>NZ_BSTQ01000067.1 GCF_030269605.1 Lentzea sp. NBRC 105346 | reverse complement strand
CGGCCGAGCCAGGCCGCGCTGTAGTCGCCGTCGCAGCACACGGTCGGCACCCGCGGCAGGCCGGCGGGCAGCAGCCCGAGCAGTGCCCGGATCTGCGCCACCGCCACCTGGTGGTGGCAGTCGCCGGGACCGACCTGGGCCAGGTCCACCGGCAGCGCCCAGGAGGAGTCGTCATCGTTGGTGCAGGCCAGCCACTGGAA
>NZ_BSTQ01000066.1 GCF_030269605.1 Lentzea sp. NBRC 105346 | reverse complement strand
GCTGCCCGCCGGCCTGCCGCGGGTGCCGACCGTGTGCTGCGACGGCGACTACAGCGCGGCCTGGCTCGGCCGGCAGCTGGCCGGGCAGCCGGTGCAGCTGCTGGTGCGGGTCCGCAGCGACTCGGTGTTGTTCACCGACCCACCACCCCGCCCTGCCGGGACCCGCGGCCGGCCGCCGGTGCACGGCCCGGCGATGAAGC
>NZ_BSTQ01000065.1 GCF_030269605.1 Lentzea sp. NBRC 105346 | reverse complement strand
CCGGGAGTCACCGGGAGTTACAAGATCAGCCCCTGACCTCACTTTCGCAGGTCAGGGGCTGGTTCTATGTGGTGAACGGTAGTGCCCCCGACGGGATTCGAACCCGTACTGTGATCCTTTTAAGGGAAGTCAACTTCCCGTCGCGACACCCTATCTGACCTGCCCGTGCGCAAGATCAGCGACACACCGCCGCGAACTTTGGGCGCGT
>NZ_BSTQ01000064.1 GCF_030269605.1 Lentzea sp. NBRC 105346 | reverse complement strand
GGTACAGATGACCCCGCAAAACCGTGGAAGATCACGCAAAACAGCGAAGATCGTTCTTCCTGGTCACACCGTCTTCGTTATCTTCGCCGCAGGCCACGATGGCCGCTTGTCTGGTTCTACAAGAACCAGTCTCGACGGGTAGTCGAAGTGGCGTGACCAGCGTCTTAGGCCTTCCCAAGATCATCCGGTACAGATCGGGTACAAAACTCGTCGGACAGGCTCGCAAACGCCGCATCGACG
>NZ_BSTQ01000063.1 GCF_030269605.1 Lentzea sp. NBRC 105346 | reverse complement strand
CCCAGCTAGACCACTGGGTTGATAGGCCAGAGATGGAAGACCGGTAACGGTTGGAGTTGACTGGTACTAATAGGCCGAGGACTTGTTACAAAGACGCTACGCATCCACTGTGCGGTTCTGGAAGAACGAACCAGACCGATCGAGCATCTCTCGGGGTGCTGGTTTGAATTCCATAGTGTTTCGGTGGTTATAGCGTTGGGGAAACACCCGGTCCCATTCCGAACCCGGTAGTTAAGCCCTTCTGCGCCGATGGTACTGCACT
>NZ_BSTQ01000062.1 GCF_030269605.1 Lentzea sp. NBRC 105346 | reverse complement strand
CTCCGTTACTCTTTGGGAGGCAACCGCCCCAGTTAAACTACCCACCAGGCACTGTCCCTGATCCGGATCACGGACCGAGGTTAGACATCCAATACGACCAGAGTGGTATTTCAACGACGACTCCACACTAACTGGCGTTAGCGCTTCACAGTCTCCCACCTATCCTACACAAGCCGAATCGAACACCAATACCAAGCTATAGTAAAGGTCCCGGGGTCTTTCCGTCCTGCCGCGCGTAACGAGCATCTTTACTCGTAATGCAATTTCG
>NZ_BSTQ01000061.1 GCF_030269605.1 Lentzea sp. NBRC 105346 | reverse complement strand
CTCCGTTACTCTTTGGGAGGCAACCGCCCCAGTTAAACTACCCACCAGGCACTGTCCCTGATCCGGATCACGGACCGAGGTTAGACATCCAATACGACCAGAGTGGTATTTCAACGACGACTCCACAACCACTGGCGTGGCCGCTTCACAGTCTCCCACCTATCCTACACAAGCCGAATCGAACACCAATACCAAGCTATAGTAAAGGTCCCGGGGTCTTTCCGTCCTGCCGCGCGTAACGAGCATCTTTACTCGTAATGCAATTTCG
>NZ_BSTQ01000060.1 GCF_030269605.1 Lentzea sp. NBRC 105346 | reverse complement strand
GCTTAACACATGCAAGTCGAGCGGTAAGGCCCTTCGGGGTACACGAGCGGCGAACGGGTGAGTAACACGTGGGTAACCTGCCCTGTACTCTGGGATAAGCCCGGGAAACTGGGTCTAATACCGGATATGACTCTCTTCCGCATGGCGGAGGGTGGAAAGTTCCGGCGGTATGGGATGGACCCGCGGCCTATCAGCTTGTTGGTGGGGTAATGGCCTACCAAGGCGACGACGGGTAGCCGGCCTGAGAGGGTGACCGGCCACACTGGGACTGAG
>NZ_BSTQ01000059.1 GCF_030269605.1 Lentzea sp. NBRC 105346 | reverse complement strand
AGACCACTGGGTTGATAGGCCAGAGATGGAAGACCGGTAACGGTTGGAGTTGACTGGTACTAATAGGCCGAGGACTTGTTACAAAGACGCTACGCATCCACTGTGCGGTTCTGGGAGAACGAACCAGACCGATCGCGCCCTGTTCGCGGGGCTGGTTTGAATTCCATAGTGTTTCGGTGGTTATAGCGTTGGGGAAACACCCGGTCCCATTCCGAACCCGGTAGTTAAGCCCTTCTGCGCCGATGGTACTGCACTGGTGACGGTGTGGGAGAGTAGG
>NZ_BSTQ01000058.1 GCF_030269605.1 Lentzea sp. NBRC 105346 | reverse complement strand
CGGCGACCTACTCTCCCACACCGTCACCAGTGCAGTACCATCGGCGCAGAAGGGCTTAACTACCGGGTTCGGAATGGGACCGGGTGTTTCCCCAACGCTATAACCACCGAAACACTATGGAATTCAACCAGGCTGATCGGTCAGCCGCTCGGTTCTTCCAGAACCGCACAGTGGATGCGTAGCGTCTTTGTAACAAGTCCTCGGCCTATTAGTACCAGTCAACTCCAACCGTTACCGGTCTTCCATCTCTGGCCTATCAACCCAGTGGTCTAGCTGGG
>NZ_BSTQ01000057.1 GCF_030269605.1 Lentzea sp. NBRC 105346 | reverse complement strand
GCTTCATCGCCGGGCCGTGCACCGGCGGCCGGCCGCGGGTCCCGGCAGGGCGGGGTGGTGGGTCGGTGAACAACACCGAGTCGCTGCGGACCCGCACCAGCAGCTGCACCGGCTGCCCGGCCAGCTGCCGGCCGAGCCAGGCCGCGCTGTAGTCGCCGTCGCAGCACACGGTCGGCACCCGCGGCAGGCCGGCGGGCAGCCGCCCGAGCAGTGCCCGGATCTGCGCCACCGCCACCTGGTGGTGGCAGTCGCCGGGACCGACCTGGGCCAGGTCCACCGGCAGCGCCCAGGAGGAGTCGTCATCGTTGGTGCAGGCCAGCCACTGGAA
>NZ_BSTQ01000056.1 GCF_030269605.1 Lentzea sp. NBRC 105346 | reverse complement strand
AGGTGGGACTGGCGATTGGGACGAAGTCGTAACAAGGTAGCCGTACCGGAAGGTGCGGCTGGATCACCTCCTTTCTAAGGAGCATCTACCACGCATCAGGCGAACGTCCTGGTGGTGGTCAGAACCCACACCCGGTTCAGCCGGGGTGGTGCTCACTAGTGGATGCTGGCTGGCTAGACGTTCGGTTGTCACGACAGTGAGTACTGCGCCTTCGGGTGCGTGGAAAGGTGTCGCGAGGGCTGAGTGAACAGATCGGTACGCTGTTGGGTCCTGAGAGAACACGTGAGTGTCTTTCAGTGATCGGATCGCTTCGGCACCTGAACCACCGGCTAGGCCGGCAGGCAGGTAGCGGATATGGGGC
>NZ_BSTQ01000055.1 GCF_030269605.1 Lentzea sp. NBRC 105346 | reverse complement strand
AGGCGAGGCCGACAGGCGTAGTCGATGGACAACGGGTTGATATTCCCGTACCCGTGTGAACGCGCCCATGGCGAACCTTGTGATGCTAACCGCCCGAAGCGCGGTCGGAAGTCCTTCGGGACCATGACCGTTGTGGAGCGCGGGATCCGAACTTGTAGTAGTCAAGCGATGGGGTGACGCAGGAAGGTAGCTCCGCCAGTGAGTGGTAGTACTGGTGTAAGCGTGTAGGGCGACAGATAGGCAAATCCGTCTGTCACTAAGCCTGAGACGTGATGCATAGCCGATTGAGGCGAAGTAGAGTGATCCTATGCTGCCGAGAAAAGCCTCTAGCGAGCTTTCACGCGGCCCGTACCCCAAACCGACACAGGTGGTCAGGTAGAGAATACCG
>NZ_BSTQ01000054.1 GCF_030269605.1 Lentzea sp. NBRC 105346 | reverse complement strand
AGGCGAGGCCGACAGGCGTAGTCGATGGACAACGGGTTGATATTCCCGTACCCGTGTGAACGCGCCCATGGCGAACCTTGTGATGCTAACCGCCCGAAGCGCGGTCGGAAGTCCTTCGGGACCATGATCGTTGTGGAGCGCGGGATCCGAACTTGTAGTAGTCAAGCGATGGGGTGACGCAGGAAGGTAGCTCCGCCAGTGAGTGGTAGTACTGGTGTAAGCGTGTAGGGAGAGCTGTAGGCAAATCCGCAGCTCACGTATCCTGAGACGTGATGCATAGCCGATTGAGGCGAAGTAGAGTGATCCTATGCTGCCGAGAAAAGCCTCTAGTGAGTGTTCATGCGGCCCGTACCCCAAACCGACACAGGTGGTCAGGTAGAGAATACCG
>NZ_BSTQ01000053.1 GCF_030269605.1 Lentzea sp. NBRC 105346 | reverse complement strand
CTCGCGGCGTGGTGGGCCGGCTCCGCCGGCAGATGCAAGATCTGCCGGCCCAACAAGGGCTACCACGCCGCACCCCAAGTCAAGCCCCAATCGCGTTCCGTACGTGCCCACCAGACGCGCCCCACTCTGGGTGCGTGGTCGCCAGCCTTCGTGCCAGTCCCGTACGTGGTCGCCTTCGGTGCGGTCGCCGATCCCGCCAACGCGCGATGCGAAGCGAGCCCCCGCCCCGCGCGCGCCAGCGCGCACAACCACCAGGTGGTGTGCCCCTCCCGTCGCATCGCAGGCGAAGCCCTGCCGCATCCGAGACCCCAGGTCAAGCACGCTTTTCGCTTGACCTGGGGTCTCGGATGTGGCTGCCTCAGGTGCGATGCGACGGGAGGGGCACACCA
>NZ_BSTQ01000052.1 GCF_030269605.1 Lentzea sp. NBRC 105346 | reverse complement strand
CCCCTAGACTTTTCGCAGTCTCCTACGTCCTTCATCGGCTCCTGGTGCCAAGACATCCACCGTATGCCCTTACTAACTTGCTACAAAGATGCTCGCATCCACTGTGCAGTTCTCAAAGAACGAACGGACGCTCCCTCTTCTCCGCTCCACGCCTACCCGACCGCCGGCCAAGAGGTTCGTGGGCTGAGGAAGCCCGATCACTGAAAGACACTCACGTGTTCTCTCAGGACCCAACAGCGTACCGATCTATCGCTCCAGCCCCTGATCAACCTTTCCACGCTCCGAAGAGCAGTACTCACTTGATCAGCAACAAGATCTCAAGCCAGCCAGCATCCACTAGTGAGCACCACCCAGCATCGAGGCTGGTGTGGGTCTGACCGTTGCTCAAGACATTCGCTTGAGGTCAACGGTGAGATGCTCCTTAGAAAGGAGGTGATCCAGCCGCAC
>NZ_BSTQ01000051.1 GCF_030269605.1 Lentzea sp. NBRC 105346 | reverse complement strand
CAACCACGATACACGCCCCCTTGGCTCACAGACCCACATGGCTCCCATCCGACTTAGTGTGTCCAAGACCCCAACACTCAAGAAAGGCACTGTGATCACCAACCACTATTGCTCAGAAATCAACGCCTGACACCCAGCAAAACGTGTGTCCTCTCATCATTGCACCCCCGGGGGAGAATGTTATCTCTCATAATCAAAGATTATTGGCCTCTAAAGGGAGAAATGCACCGACGTGGAGGAGGAAGAAGGACAAAGGTCGGTTCCTTAGCAGGTGCAATCGCTGAAATCCCAGTAATAGATCAATTATTGGCGGCCTAGAACGGGGCTTGGAATTCAAATATGGTGAAAAACAAATCAAAAAGTAAAAGAACGAAGGTGAATGGTTGGGGTGAGCACTAGTGGTTGGTGATCACAGTGCCTTTCTTGAGTGTTGGGGTCTTGGACACACT
>NZ_BSTQ01000050.1 GCF_030269605.1 Lentzea sp. NBRC 105346 | reverse complement strand
CTAGACTTTTCGCAGTCTCCTACGTCCTTCATCGGCTCCTGGTGCCAAGACATCCACCGTATGCCCTTACTAACTTGCTACAAAGATGCTCGCATCCACTGTGCAGTTCTCAAAGAACGAACGGTCAACACCCTCTATCCGCAACCCGCCTACCGGCCACCGCCGGCGGTTCGAGAGCTAGGATGTTCCGATCACTGAAAGACACTCACGTGTTCTCTCAGGACCCAACAGCGTACCGATCTGTCCACTCAGCCCTCCCGACACCTTTCCACGCACCCGAAGGCGCAGTACTCACTGTCGTGACAACCGAACGTCTAGCCAGCCAGCATCCACTAGTGAGCACCGCCGGCCTCGAGGACCGTGCGGGTTCTGACCACCACCAGGACGTTCGCCTGATGCGTGGTAGATGCTCCTTAGAAAGGAGGTGATCCAGCCGCACCTTCCGGTACGGCTACCTTGTTACGACTTCGTCCCAATCGCCAGTCCCACCT
>NZ_BSTQ01000049.1 GCF_030269605.1 Lentzea sp. NBRC 105346 | reverse complement strand
CGAAGCCCGTGGCCCAACCCGTAAGGGGGGGAGCGGTCGAAGGTGGGACTGGCGATTGGGACGAAGTCGTAACAAGGTAGCCGTACCGGAAGGTGCGGCTGGATCACCTCCTTTCTAAGGAGCATCTCACCGTTGACCTCAAGCGAATGTCTTGAGCAACGGTCAGACCCACACCAGCCTCGATGCTGGGTGGTGCTCACTAGTGGATGCTGGCTGGCTCGACACACAGTTGTCGCTGGAGTGAGTACTGCGGTTCGTCCGCGTGGAAAGGTCCAGTGAGGGCTGAGTGAACAGATCGGTACGCTGTTGGGTCCTGAGAGAACACGTGAGTGTCTTTCAGTGATCGGATCGCTTCGGCACCTGAACCACCGGCTAGGCCGGCAGGCAGGTAGCGGATATGGGGCGATGACCGTTCGTTCTTTGAGAACTGCACAGTGGATGCGAGCATCTTTGTAGCAAGTTAGTAAGGGCATACGGTGGATGTCTTGGCACCAGGAGCCGATGAAGGACGTAGGAGACTGCGAAAAGTCTAGGGG
>NZ_BSTQ01000048.1 GCF_030269605.1 Lentzea sp. NBRC 105346 | reverse complement strand
GCACGGCCACCGCTTGATCATTTTCGGGTTCCGTCCAAAGAACTCGATCATGACAAGTGGTGGCCGTGGCTCATAGTCTGCCCGATCAAGGTCCGGGTGCCCAACTCCGGGCGCTGCAACGGTTCCGGCGGGACCTGCACGGGTGTTTCACCGGGTGGCGGGACACCTTGTTCGAGCTGGTCGACGCGCTGCTGGTCAGTCCGCATCGGCCGCCGTCGCTGCCGTGGCTGACGCTGGAAGCGCCGCTGCGCCGCGGGCACGGCAGCGTGTACCGGGCTCTGGACCGGGGCCGGATCGACACCACCGCGCTGGCGCGGGCTCTGGCCGGTCTGGTGACCGGGTTCGCCGACCCCGGCCGGGGGCTGGTGTTCGCGATCGACTGCTCGCACTGGCCCCGCCCCGATGCCGCGACCAGCCCGGGACGGACGTTCAACTACGACGCGGCCAAGGACCGGCATCGCGACCATCGCTCGCCGGTCACCGCGGGCTGGTGGTTCCAGTGGCTGGCCTGCACCAACGATGACGACTCCTCCTGGGCGCTGCCGGTGGACCTGGCCCAGGTCGGTCCCGGCGACTGCCACCACCAGGTGGCGGTGGCGCAGATCCGGGCACTGCTCGGGC
>NZ_BSTQ01000047.1 GCF_030269605.1 Lentzea sp. NBRC 105346 | reverse complement strand
CCTGAGACGTGATGCATAGCCGATTGAGGCGAAGTAGAGTGATCCTATGCTGCCGAGAAAAGCCTCTAGTGAGTGTTCATGCGGCCCGTACCCCAAACCGACACAGGTGGTCAGGTAGAGAATACCGAGGCGATCGGGCGAACTGTGGTTAAGGAACTCGGCAAAATGCCCCCGTAACTTCGGGAGAAGGGGGGCCGTAGCGCTTGAAGCCTCTTGCGGGCTAGGGCGAGACGGCCGCAGAGACCAGCGAGAAGCGACTGTTTACTAAAAACACAGGTCCATGCGAAGTCGCAAGACGATGTATATGGACTGACGCCTGCCCGGTGCTGGAACGTTAAGGGGACCGGTTAGTCCTTCGGGGCGAAGCTGAGAACTTAAGCGCCAGTAAACGGCGGTGGTAACTATAACCATCCTAAGGTAGCGAAATTCCTTGTCGGGTAAGTTCCGACCTGCACGAATGGCGTAACGACTTCTCGACTGTCTCAACCGCAGGCCCGGCGAAATTGCATTACGAGTAAAGATGCTCGTTACGCGCGGCAGGACGGAAAGACCCCGGGACCTTTACTATAGCTTGGTATTGGTGTTCGATTCGGCTTGTGTAGGATAGGTGGGAGACTGTGAAGCG
>NZ_BSTQ01000046.1 GCF_030269605.1 Lentzea sp. NBRC 105346 | reverse complement strand
CCAGAACCGCACAGTGGATGCGTAGCGTCTTTGTAACAAGTCCTCGGCCTATTAGTACCAGTCAACTCCAACCGTTACCGGTCTTCCATCTCTGGCCTATCAACCCAGTGGTCTAGCTGGGGGCCTTAACCCACAAAGGGTGGGATACCTCATCTTGGAACGAGCTTCCCGCTTAGATGCCTTCAGCGGTTATCCCTTCCGAACGTAGCCAACCAGCAATGCTCTTGGCAGAACAACTGGCACACCAGCGGTCCGTCCGTCCCGGTCCTCTCGTACTAGGGACAGCCTTCCTCAAGTATCCTACGCGCGCGGCGGATAGGGACCGAACTGTCTCACGACGTTCTAAACCCAGCTCGCGTACCGCTTTAATGGGCGAACAGCCCAACCCTTGGGACCTACTCCAGCCCCAGGATGCGACGAGCCGACATCGAGGTGCCAAACCATCCCGTCGATATGGACTCTTGGGGAAGATCAGCCTGTTATCCCCGGGGTACCTTTTATCCGTTGAGCGACCACGCTTCCACAAGCCATGGCCGGATCACTAGTTCCGACTTTCGTCCCTGCTCGACCCGTCAGTCTCACAGTCAAGCCCCCTTGTGCACTTGCACTCAACACCTGATTGCCAACCAGGCTGAGGGAACCTTTGAGCGCCTCCGTTACTCTTTGGGAGGCAACCGCCCCAGTTAAACTACCCACCAGGCACTGTCCCTGATCCGGATCACGGACCGAGGTTAGACATCCAATACGACCAGAGTGGTATTTCAACGACGACTCCACA
>NZ_BSTQ01000045.1 GCF_030269605.1 Lentzea sp. NBRC 105346 | reverse complement strand
TTTGTTGTTTGCTGTCTTGGGTTTGCTGGGCCTGCGTTGTTTGCGGATGACGGGGTGTCGGGGGGCGGGTGTGGTGGTGTGGCCTGGTGGGCGGCCGGGTCCTGGCCGGATGGGTTGTCGGGGCTTGGCCGGGGTGCCCAGCAGGGGCTGAAGTGCCCGGAATCCGCGGCGGACCCGGCAGGGGCTGAGCAGGCCTGGGCGTTCCCAGGGCAGCCGCAGGTCGCTGACGATGTCGCGGGCGGCGGCGAGGGTGGCGTAGGCGGCGGTGATCAGCCAGCTCCAGCGGGTGGCCTGCTCGGGCGTGCGCAGCCGGGGTGTGGTCCAGCCCAGGTGCTGCTTGAGGAAGCGGAACAGGTGCTCGATGTCGAACCGGTGCAGGTAGGCCCGCCATGCCTGGTCCAGGTCGAACGATCCCGCGGGGCCGGTCCACAACAGCCAGATCGGTTTCTCGCCGGGCTTGGCCGACTGGATGCGGATCACGTTGCCCCGCACGATCTCCCGGGCGGCTCCGGGATGCGGGACGCGGCCGGGCTCGGCGAGTTTCTTGGAGTGCCGGGGATGCAGCCCGTGCCAGGCCAGCACCGACAACTCGTAGGGGCGCCCGTGATCGGGGCGGGCCGGGAGGGCCCGGATCTCGTCCGGCGCAGGCCAGGATGCCGGGTCGGACAGCTTCATCGCCGGGCCGTGCACCGGCGGCCGGCCGCGGGTCCCGGCAGGGCGGGGTGGTGGGTCGGTGAACAACACCGAGTCGCTGCGGACCCGCACCAGCAGCTGCACCGGCTGCCCGGCCAGCTG
>NZ_BSTQ01000044.1 GCF_030269605.1 Lentzea sp. NBRC 105346 | reverse complement strand
GTGCGGTTGCGGGCGTGGCTGGGATGAGGTGGCTGGAGTTCCGTAGTTTTATTTTTCACTCGATAGTGGTCTCCATTGCAAGGTTGGCCGTTTAATTGTGATCTTGCGGTAGATTTGTGTTATGGACCGAGCGGCGGCTATCGACAATATGCTGTTCATACAGAAGCAAGTTGATTATTGGCAGGCTCAGCTATTGCGTCAGCTTGCCGACTTTGCCATCGGTACCGCCGACGACGAGTTCGCGGCGGCGGAGATCGTCGCGTTGATGAAGTGGACCTCGAAGTGGGCCGAGGATCAGTTGCTGGTGGCGCGGGAGACCGTGACCAAGCTGCCCCGCACGGTCGACGCCCTGCAGGCCGGGGAGATCGACTCCTACAAGGCGAAGATCCTGTTCAACTACACCCACCGGCTCACCGCCGACCAGGCCGCGGAGGTCGAGGAACGGGCGCTGGTCAAGGCACCGGGACAGACCAGCACGCAGCTGCGGCGGTCGTTGCAGCGGATAGTGATGGCGGTGGATCCCGAGGGGTGCGCCGAGCGGCGTGAGGCGCGCAAGGCCGAGCGGATCGCCGGGATCGAGGAGCGGGTCGACGACATGGTGAAACTCTTCGCCTGGCTGCCCGCCGACCGGGGTATTGCGGCTGCGCATCGGGTCGACAAGTTGGCGCGGGCGGCGAAGTTCCCCGGTGACACGCGGACGTTGAGCCAGCGCCGGGCGGACGTGGTGGCGGACATGCTCCTCGCGACGCCAGACCAGACGTCGAGCGTGAAGGTCAACCTCAACGTCACCGTCTCCTCGACGACTCTGATGGGCCTGGATGATCACCCCGGCGAACTGCAGGGCTACGGCCCGATCAGCGCCGAACTCGCCCGCGAGCT
>NZ_BSTQ01000043.1 GCF_030269605.1 Lentzea sp. NBRC 105346 | reverse complement strand
ACGCGCCCAAAGTTCGCGGCGGTGTGTCGCTGATCTTGCGCACGGGCAGGTCAGATAGGGTGTCGCGACGGGAAGTTGACTTCCCTTAAAAGGATCACAGTACGGGTTCGAATCCCGTCGGGGGCACCAGTGTTCACCTCAACGGATCACGGTGCTGACCTGCGATAGAGCAGTGGTGAGTTGATCTTGTAACCGTGGGTGACAATCGTGTCGCGGTGCTGTCAGGCGCCACGTCTATTCGGATTCGGCATCGCCCGAACTCAGTGGCGTTCGTCACGCGCGGGGAGGACCGATGACTGACCGCCACCTCATTGATGTTCACGTGCTGCTCGTGCGTGATAACCAGGTGCTGCTCACCCGGCGCCGCGACCCGAACCCGCTGTTCGACGGTCTCTGGCACCTGCCGTCGGGCAAGCTCGACGCGGGCGAGTCGGTCCTCGACGCGGCGGTTCGTGAAGCAGATGAAGAGGTCGGTGTCCTCGTTGCGCCGGAGGAGCTGCGGCACGTCCACACGTTGCACGTCAACGGGTCCGGTCCCGAACCACGGCTCGGTCTGTTCTTCGAGGCTCGCCACTGGGTCGGCGAGCCGGCCAACCGTGAACCCGCGAAGTGCTCGGCCGTGCAGTGGTTTCGGCTCGACTCGCTTCCCGACCGGCTGATCGAGTATCCGGCCGCCGGCCTCGCCGCCCATGTCAGTGGAGATTCGTTCGGCGTGCGTGGCTTCACCCGATCTTGACACTGTTCACACGCGACAGTTAGCTTGCCGCCACTGGGGCTTGTTGTTTCACACTGGGGATCTTGTAAGCGCACGTACGCGCCTTGACCACGGTCGAGGCGTAGCTGTCGTGTGCCGCCCTGAGCTGCGCGACAACAGGGCCATCATCAAAGAATCCTGGGGGATTTGATGGCACGAACACGAAGAGGCCGAGGGCTGTGGCGCGGTGTCGCGCTCGCCACCGCGGCACTGATGCTCACCGGGACGGCGTCGGCGGTCGCCGCACCCGACCCGGCGCCGAACATCCAGGCGGAGAAGGCCAAGCCGGTCGACCCGCCGTCGGTGATGCCGCAGAAGCGGGCCGAGGTGCTGGGCAAGGACTGGCAGCAGTCCAAGGACAGGCTGTGGACCACGATGGGTGACCAGACCGGTTTCCATGTCATGGTCGCGGAGGCGAAGTCCGGTTACGCGTGGAAGACGATCGCGACGCTCAACCATCCGGCGGTGGAGGCCGATCTGTGGATCGGCAACGCCTGCGTGACGGGTTCCGGTGACCGGCTGGTCGTCGTGTACGCGCCGCGGACGTACACGAACAAGGAAGCGTTGATGGCGCGCGGTGGGTTCACCGCGACCGTCGATCTCACCACCGGTGCGGTGAAGAAGCTGCCGGTGCGCACCACGCTGGCGTACTTCAACCCCGGTTGTGGTCTGGACGAGACGGCGGTGCTGACGCAGGACGCGACCGAGGACAAGGGCAAGACGGGTCTGATCAAGCTCGACACCGCCAGCGGCACGCTCGGCAAGCGGATCGAGCTCGACGGTCAGGTGACCTCGGCCGTGCCGACCCGCGAGGGCATCGTCGCGGTCGCCGGCACGTCCGTGCAGCGCATCGCGGACGATGGCAAGCGCACCAAGATCGCCAAGACCACCGGGTGGGCGTTCGAGCTCAAGCCCGACGCCGACCACGGCGTGGTGTACCTCGACGGTGACGACAAGACGATCAACGTGCGGCGGGTCGCCGCCAATGCCGACAAGGAGACCACGGCCACCACCCTGGCCGCGGGTAAGTCCGGCG
>NZ_BSTQ01000042.1:0-1610 GCF_030269605.1 Lentzea sp. NBRC 105346 | reverse complement strand
GTACCGTTCGTTCTTTGAGAACTGCACAGTGGATGCGAGCATCTTTGTAGCAAGTTAGTAAGGGCATACGGTGGATGTCTTGGCACCAGGAGCCGATGAAGGACGTAGGAGACTGCGAAAAGTCTAGGGGAGCTGTCAACCGAGCTGAGATCCTAGAATTTCCGAATGGGGAAACCCGGCCCCAGTCATGTGGGGTCACCCATACCTGAACACATAGGGTATGTGGAGGGAACGCGGGGAAGTGAAACATCTCAGTACCCGTAGGAAGAGAAAACAACCGTGATTCCGTGAGTAGTGGCGAGCGAAAGCGGATGAGGCTAAACCACGTCTGTGTGATACCCGGCAGGGGTTGCATTCGTGGGGTCGTGGGACCTCTTGGCCAGTTCTGCCGGACTGGCAAGCAGTCAGAAAACATTGTGGTTAGAGGAATACGTCTGGAAAGCGTGAGCGTAGAGGGTGAAACTCCCGTACTCGAAAACTCGATGTCTGCTTAGAGTGTTCCCAAGTAGCAGCGTACTCGTGGAATTCGCTGTGAATCTGGCGGGACCACCCGCTAAGCCTAAATACTCCCTGGTGACCGATAGCGGACTAGTACCGTGAGGGAAAGATGAAAAGTACCCCGGGAGGGGAGTGAAATAGTACCTGAAACCGTGTGCCTACAATCCGTCGGAGCCTTTTGGGGTGACGGCGTGCCTTTTGAAGAATGAGCCTGCGAGTTAGTGCTGTGTGGCGAGGTTAACCCGTGTGGGGTAGCCGTAGCGAAAGCGAGTCTGAATAGGGCGTTTAGTCGCATGGTCTAGACCCGAAGCGGAGTGATCTAGCCATGGCCAGGGTGAAGCGCGGGTAAGACCGCGTGGAGGCCCGAACCCACCAGGGTTGAAAACCTGGGGGATGAGCTGTGGTTAGGGGTGAAAGGCCAATCAAACTCCGTGATAGCTGGTTCTCCCCGAAATGCATTTAGGTGCAGCGTCGTATGTTTCACCGCGGGGGTAGAGCACTGGATGGTCTAGGGGGCCCACAAGCTTACCGAAATCAACCAAACTCCGAATACCGTGGTGTGAGAGTGCGGCAGTGAGACTGCGGGGGATAAGCTTCGTAGTCGAGAGGGAAACAGCCCAGAACGCCAGCTAAGGCCCCTAAGTGTGTGCTAAGTGGGAAAGGATGTGGGGTCGCACAGACAGCCAGGAGGTTGGCTTAGAAGCAGCCACCCTTTAAAGAGTGCGTAATAGCTCACTGGTCAAGTGGTCCTGCGCCGACAATGTAGCGGGGCTTAAGCACACCGCCGAAGCTGTGTCATTCAGCTTTAGAGCTGGATGGGTAGGGGAGCGTCGTGTAGCCATTGAAGCTGCGGAGGAATCCAGTGGTGGAGGCTATACGAGTGAGAATGCAGGCATGAGTAGCGAAAGACGAGTGAGAAACTCGTCCGCCGGATGACCAAGGGTTCCTGGGCCAGGCTAATCCGCCCAGGGTAAGTCGGGACCTAAGGCGAGGCCGACAGGCGTAGTCGATGGACAACGGGTTGATATTCCCGTACCCGTGTGAACGCGCCCATGGCGAACCTTGTGATGCTAACCGCCCGAAGCGCGGTCGGAAGTCCTTCGGGACCATGA
>NZ_BSTQ01000041.1 GCF_030269605.1 Lentzea sp. NBRC 105346 | reverse complement strand
GACGATCAGCGACACGACACCGGAAGCCGACGATCAGCGACACGACACCGGAAGCCGACGATCAGCGACACGACACCGGAAGCCGACGATCAGCGACACGACACCGGAAGCCGACGATCAGCGACACGACACCGGAAGCCGACGATCAGCGACACAAGACCCGAAGCCAGCGATCAGCGACACAAGACCCGAAGTCAGCGATCAGCGACACAAGCCCGCGGGTCGACGCTCAGGGAATGGACAGCCCGCCACAGTGCGCCAAGTCGGCCGCCGCGACGCCGAGGGCTCGGCGGTCAGCCAAAGCCCCGTCCGCGTCCGGTGCGGCTGGCAGTGCCCCAATGACACCGCCATCACGGACCGGCAGCACCCCTCACCGAACCAACAACCGCCGCAACCCCGAAGGCGTCTCCCCCGTCAACGACCGCACCGTCCGCGTCAAGTGCGCCTGATCGGCAAACCCCAGCGAAGCCGCCAGCGCAGTCAGTCCCACCTCCCCCTGCTCGATCCGATCCAGCGCCTTCCCCACCCGCACCCGGTTGCGATACCGAGTCAGCGAAACCCCGACCTCCCGCGAGAACACCCGCGAAAGCCGGTACGGCGACACCCCGAGCAGAGCGGCCAGCGGCAGCAGCCCACCCGGATCGTCGTCGTGAACAGCCGCCCGCGCCCGTCCGACGAGCGCCTGATCCCCAGGCGACGACACGACCGCACCCCCGCAGGCACCACCCAGCAACCCGACCAATCGCTCCGCCAGAAGGTAGGAGTGATCACCGGACCGAGCAGCGACCAGCAGGCGCCGGTGCGCCAGGTCCACAAGGGAATCGACGTAGACGGTCGACCGCGCACCCAGACGCAACGACTCCCACAACCCGGCACTTAAAGCGATCGCCGTGCACACATCTCCGCCCGCCGGGTGGGCGAAGTGCTCCTCCTCGTCCGGCACACCGAGGTAGGCGAACGTCGGGTCGACGTCCACCGGACCGGCCCGCGTCCGTCTGCGGAACCGGCCACGTCGCACGAGAACGAGGCGGTAGACGGAGGGCACCTCCGCAGGATCCGACCAACACACATGGGAGTCCCGGCAGGTCACGGCAGTGATGGCGAAGCCCGGCCCGGACGCGAGAGCAGTTGTGGTGCGCATGTACTGGAAGCTACGCCGGGGGTCTGACAAAAACGGGCGCAAGGATGTTCAAGGACCACAGCAAGACCCGGACCAAGCTCAGAGACATGACACAACTCAGCACGTTCGTGATCGACTGCG
Organism: Lentzea sp. NBRC 105346; assembly: GCF_030269605.1. Classification (GTDB taxonomy): domain Bacteria; phylum Actinomycetota; class Actinomycetes; order Mycobacteriales; family Pseudonocardiaceae; genus Lentzea. Next base: position 3,471 of record NZ_BSTQ01000041.1, on the reverse strand, counting down.
CCGACCCGAGGAAGCTCGCCGACTTCTACAAAGCGGTACTGGGGTGGGAGATCACCTACAGCGACGACGACTTCGTGTACCTCGGCGACCGCCTCGCGTTCCAGCGCGTCGAGAACTACCGGGGCCCGAGCTGGCCGGACGACGCGAAGCACGCACACCTCGACCTGAGCGTCGAGGACCTGAAGCAGGCCGAAGACCTGATCAAGTTGGGTGCGACCAGGCCAGACTTCCAGCCGGGCGGCGACAAGTGGGTCGTGCTGCGCGACCCGGAGGGGCATCCGTTCTGCCTCACCACATCCAACTGAACCCCGGCGCGGGTCACGCGTCCTAGGTACATGGACATGACCAACGTGACCCGCGCCGGCGCCGAGCTGGTGTTCGCGTTCATCACCCCCGCCGGCCGCCCCGTGCCGGTGGACGTGGAGCTCGCCTACCGGGCCGAGGATCCGCACGCCGTGTCGATGACCTTTCGCATGGCCGAGCAGGAGACCACCTGGCTGGTCAGCCGGGACCTGCTCGCGGACGGGCTGATCACCAGGAGCGGCGGCGGGGACGTGCGGTTGCGTCCGTACACCAGCGAGATGGCGGTTCTCGAGCTGTGCTCGGACAACGGCCACGCGGTGTTCCACGTCCGGTCCAGCGAGTTGCAGGCGTTCCTCAACTCGACCTACGACGTCGTGGCGCCGGGACGCGAGTCCGACCACTTCGATTTCGACGCCGAACTGCGCCGCCTGCTCGCACAATAGACATGTGCGCGTCGTCGCGGTCGTAGTCGCCCTCGTCGCCGGGGCCAGCGTCAACTTCCCCGTCGACAAGCTGGAGCGCGACCCGGTCGCGTTCGTCGTCGGCAAAGATCACGAACTTCATGTCCTGAACCACGGCGCCACGGACGACGACCTCAGAACCAGAGCCGACAAGCTCTCGGACAGTGCCTGGTCGTTCTTCCGCGGCACCTCCCCGCTCTTCTACCGCGATCTCGCGGAACTCCCGCCCTCCCGGTACGCGACGGGCGGCGACGACATCTGGCTGCTCGGCGACCCGCACCTGGAGAACACCGGCGCCGACAACGGTCAGTTCGCATTCAACGACACCGACGACTCCCGCCGGGGCTCCTGGACCTGGGATGTCCGCCGCGCCGCCACGTCCATCGTGCTCGCCGGCCGGCACGCCGAACTGCCCGCGGACGAGATCAGGGCGCACGTCGACCGGTTCGTCGGCGACTACGCCAAGTGGGTGCAGAAGTTCCGCGAGGACAACGAGGAGCTCACCTGGCGGCTCACCGAGAAGAACAGCGAAGGCCTCACGCGCGAACTGATCGACAAGTCGGACAAAGACACCAGGGCCAAGTTCCTCAAGAAGTGGACCAGCGACGGGAAGCTCAAGGGCGACGAACTCGAAGACGTGGACCAGCAGACCAAGAACGACATCGCCGACGCCCTCAAGACGAACATCAAGGACATCAAACGAAGGACCCGCGCCGGCACCGGCAGCCTCGGCCGGTTCCGCTGGTACGTCCTTACCGACGACCAGATCCTCGAGCTCAAGCAGGAACCTGATGGCGGACAACGCCCGGCCCAGACGCTCGGCTGGCTGGTGAACGGGTCCGCGGAAGCGACGTGGGTGACCGTCGGTACGGTGCCCGTGCTGGTCAAGGAGAAGTCGCCGTTCGCCGAGGACCTCAGCATCGACGACCTCACGAGCTTCGAGGACTGGGACAACTCCGCCCGCGACCTGGCCCGGCTGCTGGCCGCGGCACACACGCGCGCTGACAAGGACATTCCCGGCACCGGCGTCAACTACGACGCGGACGCGGCGATCGACGACGCGATCACGTCCATTCCCGGACTGCGCAAGGAGACCCGCGAGTTCGCGACGCGGTACGCCGACCAGGTGGAGCGGGACTGGCGCGCGTACAAGCAGGCGCACGACGCCGGGCGGCCAACCTTCTGATCGTGTTTGGCCCGTCTTTACCGGCGGGGAGTAGGCATTCCAGGCATGACCGCGTTACGGAGACGGACCTTCATCCTCGGAAGCCTCACCGGCGTCGGCGCCACCACACTCGCCACGAGCAGCGCCAACGCGATCAGCTACCCGTTCACGCTCGGCGTCGCCTCCGGCGAGCCCGCACCGGACGGGTTCGTCATCTGGACCAGGCTCGCCCCCAGCCCGCTCAACGCCGACGGCCTCGGTGGCATGCCGAGCACCTCGATCAGCGTCGAGTGGCAGGTCGCGACCGACCGGAACTTCACCCAACTCGTCCGCACCGGCACGTTCACCGCCGTGCCGGCCAGTGCGCACAGCGTCCACGTCGAGGTCGGCGGCCTGCAACCCGGCCGCGAGTACCACTACCGCTTCCGGGCGGAAGGTCACATCTCCCAGACGGGCCGGGCGCTCACGGCCCCGCAGCCGGGCACCAGCCCCGCGCTCACCATGCTCTTCACGTCCTGCTCGCACTTCGAGGCCGGCTACTTCACCGCGTACCGGCGGATGGCCGAGGAGAACCCGGACCTGATCCTGCACCTCGGCGACTACATCTACGAGGGCGCCGCGAGCACCACGTCGGTCCGCAAGCACGCGCCCGCCGTGGAGATCAGCACGCTGGCCAACTACCGCGTGCGGCACGCGCAGTACAAGACGGACCCGGACCTGCAGGCCGCGCACGCCGCCGCGCCGTGGCTCGTGGTGTGGGACGACCACGAGGTCGAAAATAACTACGCCAACCTCGTGCGCAACGACAGCTCCCCCGCCGGTGACTTCCGGGCCCGACGGGCCGCCGCCTACAAGGCGTACTACGAGCACATGCCGCTGCGGGCCGCGCAGGCACCGGTGAACGAGAACCTGTTGCTGCACCGGCGGATCCGGTGGGGCAGCCTCGCCACGTTCCACCTGCTCGACACCCGGCAGTACCGCGACGACCAGGCGTGCGGCGACGGCACGAAGGTCTGCCCCGAGGCCGACAGCCCGACGCGCACGATCACCGGCACGAGCCAGGAGTCGTGGCTGCTCGACGGCATGCGGCAGAAGCTCGGCACGTGGGACTTCCTCGGCCAGCAGGTGTTCTTCGCCCAGAAGCTGGCGAGCTCCGACGGCGCCAAGAGCATGGACTCGTGGGACGGCTACACGGCCAACCGCGACCGCATTCAGAAGGGCTGGGACGCGTCCGGCAACCGCGGCACCGTCGTGCTCACCGGCGACGTGCACCGCAGCTGGGCCAGCAACCTCATGCTCGACTACCGGACCCAGGACAAGATCATCGGCACCGAGCTGGTGACCACGTCCGTCACGTCCAGCGGTGACGGCAACGCGGCCGAGACCTCGCCGCAGCCGCTCAACCCGCACGTGAAGTTCTACAAGAACCAGTCTCGACGGGTAGTCGAAGTGGCGTGACCAGCGTCTTAGGCCTTCCCAAGATCATCCGGTACAGATCGGGTACAAAACTCGTCGGACAGGCTCGCAAACGCCGCATCGACG
>NZ_BSTQ01000040.1 GCF_030269605.1 Lentzea sp. NBRC 105346 | reverse complement strand
ACCAGACGTCGAGCGTGAAGGTCAACCTCAACGTCACCGTCTCCTCGACGACTCTGATGGGCCTGGATGATCACCCCGGCGAACTGCAGGGCTACGGCCCGATCAGCGCCGAACTCGCCCGCGAGCTGGCCGGTGACTCGACCTGGCGTCGACTGCTCACTGACCCGCAGTCCGGCATGCTGCTGGATGTCGGCACCAGCACGTATCGGCCGCCGGAGCATCTGCGCCGGTTCCTGTGGGCGCGCGATCAGACCTGCCGCCAGCCGGGCTGCATGATGCCCGCGCAGCGCTGCGAACTCGACCACACGGTGCCCTACCCCGACGGCCCGACGGCTGCGTGCAACCTGTGCCCGTTCTGCAAGCATCATCATCGGCTGAAGCACAAGAGCAACTGGGCGGTGACCCAGCCGATCCCCGGGCGCTTCATCTTCAAGGCCCCGTCGGGAAAGGTGTACGTCCGCGAACCGGAACCGGTCCTCGCTGGCTTCCCGACCGATCCACCCTTCTAAATCAAAAATCAAACAACGAAACTCGGGCCACACATCCCGGCCACGCCCGCAACCGCACCAAACTACGCAAGTCTGGGCGGTGTCTGGGGCACGACGGCAACCAGCCACAGACCTCGGTACGTTGGCATTTTCGCGCGGACGCGGCGCCCTAGCGCCGTGGCCGCGCGAAAATGCCAACGTGTCGCGGCGCAGCCGCGTCTAACCCCGGACCGCAGTAACCAAGTGGTAGTCGAGCAACCCCGCCTCATAGGCCCGCAAAAAGTTCCGCCCCCAGTGATCCTTGTACCCGTTAGCCACAATCCAGTCGTCAAGCTGCCGCCACACATGCTCCCCAATACTGACGGCAGACACGTCCACAAACCCAGACGACTCCAAAGCCGAGCACAGATCAGACACAGTGATCACCACGTCGAACCCAGACCGGTAACTCTGCAGCAACTCCCCCAGCGCATCAACAGAAGCCGAAGCGGCAGGGAAGAACGTGGTAACCCCGAACCGTCCCCCAGGCCGCAACACCCGAGCCGCCTCCCGAACGAAGTCCCCCGCGGAGGGGAAGTGCTGCAACGCCTCCACGGAGTACACAACGGAAAAGTGCGAGTCCGGATAAGGAATCGCGGAGGCAGGAGCACAAGAGAAGGTCACCCCAGACCCAGCCTCCCGAGCATGCGCGACCTGCGACTCAACAACATCAATCCCATGCACCGAGGCACCACCAGAGGCCAACAAACAAGCCCCGACCCCGGTTCCACTCCCGACCTCCAAAGCCACATCCGACGGACCCAACGACACCGCCGAAGCCACCAGCTTGTACAAGGCCGCAGAAGCGGCGATGCGATCGGAAGCGGTGTAGGGCGGCGCAATCCCCTCCCAGTACCCCCAGTTCAGGAACGACCCGAGGTACGCGGGCTGCCAAGCGTCCAGATCCGAGTAGACGTCCGCGAGGTTCATCCGAGCTGCTTCACAATCACGCCGGCGACGTCGTCGATCGACAGCACGACGAAGTCCGCGATAGGCAGCGAGACCCCGAAGTCCTCCTCAATTCCGTGCCGCAGAGCGATCATCCGCACGGACTCCAGGCCGAGCATCATCAACGGCGTATCACCCGGCAGCGCCGCGGGCGAGTCGTTGTCCAACAACTCGGCCACCCGCCGGCGCACCTCCGAACCAACAACCGGCGAACGCAACTCGAGCGTGAGCCCGGCAACCATCTCCCGCAACGGCATCGTATCCTCCAACGAGGGCAGGGGCGGCGCCACGACACCGCCGAGGGAAACCAAAGAGCCGTCCAAATAGGACTGGCGGCAAGCGACGCGCTGAACCTTCCCGGTGGTGGTGCGCGGAATCGTCCCCGGCGCAACCAACACAACCTCATGCACCTCGACGCCGTGAGCGGCGATCACCGCACGCCGCACCGCCGAGGCATCCCCGTCGACACTCTCCAGTACGACCACAAGGAGCTCCCCCGAAGGAGAGTCGACCGAAAACGCAGCCGCAGGCAACGAGGAACCGAGGGCCCGCTGCGCCACCTGCTCGACATCCTCCGGGTAGAAGTTCCGCCCGCGCAGGATGATGATCTCCTTGAGCCGCCCGCACACCACGAACGAGCCATCGACGACGAACCCCAGGTCCCCGGTCCGCAGGAACGGCCCCTCACCGGAAGCCAGCACAGCGTTGAACTCCTCGGACGACCGCCGCCAGTACCCCTGACACACCATGGGCCCAGAGATCCACAACTCACCGACGACCCCGTCGGCACACCGCACCCCGGACTCCGGATCCACCACCAACATCCGAGCCCCAGGCGCAGGCGGCCCAACCGGAATCCAGGAATGCCCGTCATGCGACACCGGCGAAGGCGCCCGCAGCCCAGCAATCCCCTGCATCACCTCGGTCAACCCGTAGCAGGACATCAACGAGGAAGCCCGAAACCCAACGGCCCCGAACCGCGAGACGAACCGCTCCACAGTAGACGGACGAATCCGCTCGGCACCGATCAAAGTAGTGTGCCACCGCGACAGATCCAGCCCCGACAGATCATCGACCCGGTCCACACACAGGTCGTACGCAAAGTTCGGCCCACCACTGAGCACCGGTCCGGAAGCCGAGGACACGGCCCGCAACCACCGCACCGGGGAAGCGGTGAAGTCCTCCGGTGCGATCCACGTGGTGTCACAGCCGACGTACTGACCGAGCAGCATCAGCTCCATGCCGAGCGTCCCGTCGATCGGCGCCCAGTTGACGATGCTGAACCCCGGCTCCAACTCCACCAAAGCCCGGAAGCTCTCCAACTGCGCCAACATCTGCCCAGCGGTCACCACGACCGCCTTGGCCGAAGAGGTAGATCCGGACGGGCACTGCAACAACACCACGTCGTCCAGCGAACGCGAAGGCTGCACCCAAGAAGAAGGAGACACCCCGTCAAAAGACACCTGCATGGCATCGACCAGGGGCTCAACGGTCGAAAGCCGCCCAGGACGACACGGCACAGCGACAGCCCCGGCGTAGAGACATGCAAGCAGCCTGATGAACATGGAAGGACCGGGCGGCGCGACGATCAACACCCGCTGACCAGCAGCACCCTGCTGCTGCAGAGAGGCCGCGACGGAACGGACGCGCGAGTCGAGCGAGGCGCGCGTGAAGGAGGAGTGACCGAGGAACCGCACGGCCGTAGCGTCCGGCAAGGACAACGCGCCCGCGCGCAACGCCTCGACGAGGTCGCCCATTCGCTCACTCCCCTTTCGCCGCAAGCATCACGGGCGGCCCGTGTCCCCACACAGCCCTGACGGGACCGGGCAACAGGTCACTGACCGAGGTAGCCATCAGGGCACGCAGCGGCGCCCGCGCCTTGATCAGCATCTCCTCGAACTCGGCCTCCGCGTCGGAGTCCAGGACGATCGCGCCACCCGCGCCGACGGTCAGCACGCCGTCGCGCACCACGGCCGTGCGGATCACGATGTTGAGGTCGGCCGCACCGGTCAGGCCGAAGAAACCCAAGGCGCCCGAATAGATCCCGCGCGGCCGCTGCTCCAGCCGGTCGATGATCTCCATGGTCCGGCGCTTCGGCGCACCGGTCATCGAACCGCCCGGAAAACAGGCCCGCACGGCGTCGACCGCTGACAGGGACGAGCGCAGCCGGCCACGCACGGTCGACACGAGCTGGTGCACGGTCGCGAACGACTCGACCGCCATGAAGCTCGGCACATGCACGCTGCCCACCTCGCACACGCGGCCGAGGTCGTTGCGCAGCAGGTCGACGATCATCAGGTTCTCGGCCCGCGTCTTGGGGTCCAGCGCCAGCGACGTCGCGATCACCGAGTCGCGCACCGGGTCGTCGTCGCGCGGCGCCGTGCCCTTGATCGGCTTCGACTCGACGTCTCCGGCGTCGGAGATCTTGAGGAACCGCTCGGGCGACGTGCACAGCACGTGCAGCGAACCGAACCGCAGGAAGGCCGCGTAGGGCGCTGGGTTGGCCGCGCGCATCCTCAGATACAGCTCGAACGGATCACCGTGGAACGGCAGCGACGCACGGTTGGTCAGGCAGATCTCGTAGCTCTCCCCGAGCCGCAGCTGCCGCTGGCACTCCTCGATGTCCGCCAGGTACCGCTCCCGCGGCCGGTCCAACCACGGCTCCGGATCGGCCGGCCGCCCGACCGGTGTGCCCAGCGGCGCCAGCACCTCCAGCCGGTCACGCGTGGCGGTCACCCACGCGCGGGCCTCGGCCTCGGCGGAGCCGTCCGTCAACGCCACCACCCACGTCTGGCGCTCTTCGTGGTCCACCACGATCAGGCGGGTCGCCGCCATCCACTGCGCGACCGGCTCGTCGGGCACCCGCCCGGAACCGGACCCGAACTCGTAGGAGAAGTAGCCGACGTACCCGCTCGGCAGGTCGAACGGCAGGTCGGCGGATACGCGCCGCTCCCGCAGCCGGCGTTCCAAAAGTTCCAGCACGTCGGGCCCGCGCAACACCTCACCGTGCGGCCCGCCGGAGTCGCCGAGGAACGAGAACCGCGCGCGGCCGCAGCTGTCCAGCCAGAACGCGTCCGCGCTCGGTCCGAACACCGAAGCGAACGCGGACCCGCAGTCGACGGTGCCGTCGACCCGCGACGTGATCACGCGCCACCGCCGGTGCGCCCGCGCGAGCTCGCCGAAGTTGCGCATCAGCCGATCACCGTGCTGCGAGGCGACCGACTCGGGGTGGAACTGCACGCCCCACCACGGCCGCTCGCGGTGCCGCAGCGCCATGACCACGCCGTCCTCGGCGAACGCCAGCGCCTCCAGCGAGGAAGGCAGGTCGGGCGAGACGCACAGCGAGTGGTACCGGACCGCCGTGAACCCGGACGGGATGCCCTCGAACAAGCCGGTCTCGTTGTGCCACACGCGTTCGAGGTGCCCGTGGCGCGGCTGCGGCGCCGGGACGACCGACGCCCCGCCGAGCAGTCCCAGCAACTGATGCCCGAGGCACACGCCCAGCACCGGGACATCCGACGACGCCAGGACCGAAAGGCTACGTCCGGAGTCACGCGCCGGATGGCCGGGTCCCGGCGAGACGACGACCGCGTCGAACAACGACAGATCGATCCCATCCCACGTATTGGAATCGTTGGTCACGACCGTCGGCTCCGCCCCGAAGGTCGATGACATCAACTGGAACAGGTTGTACGTGTAGGAATCGTAATTGTCGACAAGCAGCGTTCTCACGAGGCGAGAATTCCGGAACGCATCGCCTCGGCCACCGCCAGCGTCCGGTTCGGACAGTTGAGCTTGGCCAGGACATTTGCCACATGGCGTTTTGCCCCATGCGGAGATATGCCGAGGCGGCGTGCGATCTGCTTGTTGCTGAGTCCTTCAGCGAGGAGTACCAGCGTCTCCTGTTCCCGCGGGGTGAGCGCGGGTTTCAGGCCCGAGTCGCGTTGTGATCCACGGATGCGAGTGATGATGCGACGCATCAGGGAGGTCGACAGCGGCATCTCACCGCTCACGAGCCGCGCTATTCCGTCTTCCAGCGAATTTGGCGTCAGCTCGTCGTCCAGCAGGTAACCGTCCGCAACGAGATCGGTTACAGCGTGGAATTTTTCCTGGTCTTCGACCGACAGAATGCTCAGAACCTTGCTGCCGGGAGCAACTACTGCCCGTGCGCCGAAGCTGATTACGACGTCCGGGTGAATAATGCGGCACAGTTGTTCCGCTTCGGCGGGATCATCCGAGAAATGGGCTGACGCAACAGTTCCCACCGACTTCAACATCGCTTCCAACCCATACCGCACCATGTCGTTTGGAACCAAAACCAAGACGCGTACGGCCGGTGCGGGTGAGGGCTCGACCAATCGAATCGCAGCTGAATCCACCGGGGACGGCCTTTCTCGCCGTGAGGCTTACGAGGGGATACCAGCCTGCTCATTAAGAACATTCCGCGTCAACCGGTGTACAACCATTGTTCGGCGAGTACTACGGTACCCCTCGCCTATTACTACGGTTCCCGTACGTACTAAAGAGACGTCGCACAGTGCCGTCCGGCGATATGTCCGAAGACGACGGCCGGACCCAGCGTGCCGCCCGCACCCCAGTAGCCGTGACCAGCGGGCGACGCGACGCAGTTCCCGGCGCCGTACAGGCCCGGAACCTGTCGGCCGCGCGCGTCGAGGATCCGCCCGCACTCGTCGATCGCCGGTCCGCCGTTGGTGTCCTGCAAGCCCGAACTGAGAATGACGGCGTAGTACGGCGGCGCAAGTGGACGCATCGTCGGGTTCGGGTAGGGCGCACCGTTCGAGTCGGTGTTCGCGCTCACACAGTCGCGGATCGGGCCGGCGTCGATGCCCTGGAACGTCAGGCAGAACCCGTGCCACCACACGTCGATCGGCTGCTCGCCGCGGTGGAAGTCGAGATCCCGGCCGCTCCGGGCGAATCCGTTGAACCGCTCGAGCGTCGCGGCGAGGTTCGCGGTGAAATCCGGCGCGAGCCCGAACGCGCTGGTCGCCGGATCCTGGGCGAAGCGCGCGAGGATCTGGTCGCGCAGCTGTGCGAGCGACGCCGCGGGCCCGATGAAGGTGTTGACCATCGGCGTGACGTGCCCGCCGATGCCCACGAACCGTGCCAGCGTGTGCTGGTCGAACACGCTGAGCAGGAACCGGTTGTCCGGCTGGAAGTGGACCTGCGTGCGGTCGTGGTAGTTCGTCTTCTCGTTGACCACCCGCACGCCGCGCCGGTTGACCATGAACATCGAGTCGCCGTTGGACCAGTAGTTCTGGAACAGCAGGTAGTTCGGCAGCACCCGGCTGTCCGGGTCGATCTTGTACTGCTCGTAGAGGTTCTGGATGAACCAGGCGCGGTCCATGCTCTCCAACGCGAACCCGTGCCGTTCCGCGATGCGCACCAGGTCGCCCTGCGCGCTGGTCACCGCGCAGCCGCCACCGGTCAGCGCGCGGTCGCCCCGGAACTCTCCGGCCAGCCGCTCGGCGTTCTTCGAGAAGCCACCGGACGTGAAGACCACGCCCCGCCGCGCGGTGAACGTGCGCGCGGCCGTCTCGACCCCCGTCACGCGACCGTTGGTGACGACCAGGTCCAGCACCCGCCGGCCGGTGAGCAGGTGCACTCCGCGTCGCAGGCACGCGCTCGTCAGCCACGCGATCAGGTTCACGCCGCCGAGCCCCGAGCCGGAGTTCGGCAGGCCCAGCTGAAGGTCCTCGGTCAGGTGGGTGGGGTCGAAGCGCTTCGGCACGACGCTGCGGCCGCGCTTGGGCACGTTCTCGGCGAGCTCGGGGTGGTAGTCGGGCGCGAACACGCCGCGCAGGTGCAGCGGGTCGTTCGTCAGCGGCAGCCCGGCGCCGCGCACCGCCTCCCACGGCATGATCTGCGTGGATCGGAACCAGTCGAGCACGTCCGAGCCCTGCTCGTAATAGGCGTCAAGCTGCGCGTGGCGTCGTGGGGACAGTCCCAGCAGCGGCTTGCCGGGGTCGTAGTCCTCGGGGTGGGACAGGCGGGCCATGTAGCGCAGCGCCATGTCCTTGGGGTCGGCCAGCCCGGCCGCGCGCATGTCGGCGTTGTTCGGGATCCACAGCCAGCCCCCGGACCGGATGCTCGTGCCGCCGTTAAACGGCTGCGCCTCCAGCAGCAGCACCGAGGCGCGCGGGTCCGCCCGCTTCACACCGAGCGCCGCCGACAGCCCCGCGGCCCCGGCGCCGACCACGACGACGTCGTAGCCGGACCGCGGCACCACGACGGACGCCATGGCCCCGACCAGCAGTTGACGGCGGTTCAGCATGCGTGCGCTCCCGGTGTTGTTCGGCTCCGCATGACCATGATGTCGTTCGATCCGCAGCCAATGAATCGGGGTCCGTATACGCTGTGGCGTCGTGCCGGTCGAACATCTCCTCGAAGCGATTCCGCCGCTGCTGGTGTACGTCGTCGTCGGACTCGTCATCGGAGTGGAGAGCCTGGGCATCCCACTGCCCGGCGAGATCGTTCTCGTCAGCGCGTCACTCCTGGCGTCGCAGCACGACGAGCTCAACCCGCTGTGGATCGGCGTGTGGGCGTCGGCGGGCGCGATCATCGGCGACAGCATCGGGTACGCCATCGGCCGCAAGGGCGGGCCGCGCCTGTTCGCGTGGATGGGCCGCAAGTTCCCCAAGCACTTCGGGCCGCAACACATCGAGAAGGCCCGCGACGTGTTCGACCGCCGCGGCGCGTGGGCCGTCTTCTTCGGCCGGTTCGTCGCGCTGCTGCGCATCCTCGCCGGTCCGCTCGCCGGGTCGTTGCACATGAACTACGGCAAGTTCCTGGTCGCCAACGCCACCGGCGGCATCGTGTGGGCCGGTGGCACGACGGCCGCCGTCTACTACCTCGGCATCGTGGCCGAGCAGTGGCTCAAGCGGTTCTCCTACGCCGGGCTGATCATCGCCGTTGTCGTCGGTGTCATCACGACCGTCGTCATCCGGCGGCGCCTCGCCAGATCTCACTCGGCGTCAGCGGACGCAGCGTCAGCCGATACGAGTGGGTCCGGTCCGGCCGAACCTGAAACCGTTCCCGCACGGGATTAGGCGTGTCGCCGACGCCGGTGACCAGGTGGTCGGCGTGCAGCGTGATCCAGCCCGGGTTGGCCTGCTTCTCGAACCCGTAGACCGCGCGGTCCAGTGAGTCGTACCGGCTCACGGACACGTCGTTCGCTCCGCTCACCAGCAGCCCGCCGCTGATGCCGTCGGTGAGCAGCGCCCACCGCGTGTCGGTGTGGTTGCCGTTGGACTGCGGCGAGTCATAGTCGACGTACTGACGGTCCACAGTGGACTTCCAGACGCCCATCGGGGTGCCGTCCTTGCGGTCGTTGTAGCTCTCCTGCGGCCCGCGGCCGTACCAGGAGAACTTCTGGAACCGCTTCGGCACCGGGATCTGCAGCCCCATCACCGGTAGGTACGGCAACGTCCGCAACTTCCCGGTCGGCTCGACGGTGTGCTCGATCCGGATCGTGCCGGTGGCGTCGACGGCGTACCGCAACGTCTGCTCGAACGCGGCATCGGCGGCGCCCGCGGTCGACCGCACGACCACGGTGTTGCCCTCGACCGTCACGGACTTCGCGACCGACCTCATCCGGTCCAGGCCGACGGCCCGCCAGTCGTTCGCCTCCGCCTTGCCCCAGTCCGCGGTCTCGTTGCTGATCGGCGCGCGCCACACGTCCAGCTCGGTGCCCTTGGCGTGCAACAGTTCGACGCCACGCACCCGCATCGACCGCAACCCGCCGGTGGCCTTGTCGACCTCGTACCGGACCCCCTTGCCGCGCAGCACGACTGCGTCCGCGGTCTGTTCCGAGGTCGCCTCCCCCGCTGCCGGTGGTTCGACCGCCTCGGTGCCGCCGAGCGAGAACTGGTCGTGCGCGAACACCTCGTTGCCGACCATCGCCCGCACCGTGTACCAGCCGTCGCCGTCGGGCACCGGGACCCGCACGGTCGCTCCCGGCCCGATCCGCAACGGCTGTGAGCCGGAGCGACCGTTCCCGCTCATGTCCCACCGCAGCTCGAAGTCCAGCGCGGCGAAGGACCGTTCGCTCGTCACGCTCAACGTCCGGTCATTGAGGGCGAACCGCAGCGGCTGGTGCACCCAGGCGAGCTGCGCCGCCTCCGGCTGCGGGACGCGGTCCGCCGACACGACGCCGTCCACGCCCGCGAGGCTGTTGCCGTGCGACAGGTAGGTGCCGCGTTCCTCGATCCGGTCGAAGTCCAGCTCCAGCACCGGTTTCGTGCCCGCCAGGATCCGGACGTCGTCGATCACACCGTGCGCGGTGCGGCCGTTGTACTTCTCGCGGTGCGTCTGCGCGTTGCGACCGATGTTGACCGGCCACGCGTTGCCCGGCACGCCACCGGCGTGCTCGGCGGCCGCGACTGGCACGTCGTCGATCGACAGCTTCAGCGTGGCGCCGTCGTAGACCCCGGTGACCCGGTGGAACCGGTCGTAGAAGTCCGCGGGCACCGGCGCGGTGACCGACTTGCCCGCGTAGAACTCGAGCGTCTTCGCGTCCTTCATCCGCAGGCCGTACGCGTTGCCCTTCGAGACGATCGTGAAGTCGCCGGACCACTTCGCGGGCCGCACCCAGGCGTCGAGCGTCAACGGCCCGGTGATGTCCAGCGACGGGTCCCGGTACACCTCGACGAAGTCGTCCAGGCCGGAGAACTGCAGTGCCTTGCCGCGGTGACCGTCGACCTGCACCGGCAACCCGGCGAGGTGGGTCGGCACGCGGGCGGACAGCACGCGCAGCTTCTGCCGCATGTTCTGCTCCGCCCAGTCCCACACGAACCCGCCCTGTGCCTGCGGGTTCGCGCGGATGACGTCCCAGAACTCGCGGAAGTTGCCCAGGCTGTTGCCCATGGCGTGCGCGTACTCGCCCATGATCAGCGGCTTGGTCGTCTGGGCGACCAGCGTCGCGAACTTCTCCGGCGACGGGTACCGCGGGCCGTAGACATCGGCGAACGGCGCGTCGCCGTTGGGCCGGTTCGGCTGGTGGTACAGCGGCCGGCTCGGCTCGTGCGCCCTGGCCCACTCGGCCATCCGGAAGTGCGCGGCGCCCAGCCCGGCCTCGTTGCCGGTGTCCCACATGAAGACGCTCGGGTGGTTCTTGTCCCGCTCCACCATCGCGACGAACCGCTCCAGGAACGCGTCGCTCCACTCCGGACGGTCGGCGAGGCAGTCGGCCGGACAGTTCTCGTGCGCGTGCGTCTCGACGTCCATCTCGTCGTCGATCCACAGCCCCCGCTCGTCGGCGAGCTTGTAGAAGTAGGGATCTGACGGGTAGTGCGCGGTGCGCACCGCGTTGATGTGCAACCGTTTCATCAGGTCCACGTCCTGCTCCTGCCGCGAGCGCGGCTGGTGCCTGCCGTGGTCCGGATCGGTCTCCGGCCGGTTCACGCCCTTGAACAGCACGCGTTTCCCGTCGACCTTCAGCTGCCGGTCGGCGATCGTGATGTCGCGTAACCCGACCGTCTCACGCGTGACGTGCCGGCCCATCCTGAGAACCAGCGTGTACAGGTTCGGCGTCTCGTCGTTCCACCGCAACGGATCGCGCACCGGCATGGTCAGCGTGGTCCCGGTCGCGGCGGCGACCTGCCTGCCGTCCTTGTCGTAGAGCCACCCTTGGACCTCACCCGTGCCGACGGTCTCGACCTGTGCGGTCAGAACGTCGCCCTTGGTCGACACCGCGACGTCCTGGATGTAGTCGCGCGGCGTCGAGTACAGCCACACCGACCGGAAGATCCCGCTGAACCGCCACTGGTCGTAGTCCTCCAGGTACGACCCCGCGCCCCACCGGTGCACCTGCACCGCGAGCCGGTTGCGGCCGGGCACCAGCTTGTCGGTGATGTCGAACTCGGCGGGCGTGTAGCCGCCCTGGTCGAAGCCCACGTAGTGGCCGTTGACCCACACGAAGTAGCCGGCGGTCACGCCCTCGAACCGCAGGAAGGTGCGCTCGTCCCAGCGTTCGGGGATGTCGAACGACCGCACGTACGCGGCGGTCGGGTTGACGTCCCGCGGCACGTGCGGCGGATCGTCGGGCCAGACCTCCTCGACGGTGTTGCGGAACATCGGGTGGTCGAGACCGTCGGTCTGCAGAGTGTGCGGTACGGACACCGTTCGCCATTGTCGAACGTCGTACCCGTTCTTCGGGAAGTCTGTCGGCACCTGTTCGGGAAGGTCGAACACCTTCACCTTCCAGTCGCCGTCAAGGGAGGCGGTGTTCGGACTGGGCAACACCGCGTGGTGCGGCTGCTGGCCCTCGCCGGTCATCCGCGGATCTTCGAGGTACCGGTACACGTCCAGCGCGGGCGCCGCCTGAGCGCTCACCATCTGGGCCGACACCATCACAATTGACAGCGAAACCGCCACAATCGAACGCACCGGGCACCTCGTCAGGATCGAAGTTGCCCAGAATCATGCTCAATCCAACAGCATCGCTCAAGAGGCTAAGCGGCTAAGCGGCTCACGCCGAACCACTTCCGCAACACACCCAACGCGTAGTACGACCGCGACTTCACCGTCCCCACCGGCAACCCCAACGCAGCCGCCGCCTCCGAATCACTCCGACCCAAGAAGTACAACTCCGCCAGCACCCGCCGATGATCAGCGGACAACTCCCCCAACGCCCGGTGCAGCACCACCGCATCAACGACCCCCTGCGCGTGGTCGACCTGCACCGGCGTGGTGGCGACCGAACCACCCGCCTGAGCCACCTCGGCCGGCCGAGCCGAGCGCCCGCGCGCGTGGTCGATGATCACGTTCTTCGCGACGGTCAGCAGCCAGCCGCGGGCCGAGCCGCGGCCCTCTTCGAACGACTCCGGATGCCGCCACGCCCGCAGCAGCGTCTCCTGCACCACGTCCTCGGCGAAGCAGCGATCTCCGGTGGCGCGCTTCGCGTAGTTCAACAAGACTCTGCCGTGCTCTTCGTACAGGGTCTCGATGAACGTGGCTGGCGGCCGTACGTCTAAACCGGACATCGGTTTGCCTCTCGGCGGACGTGGTTGCACTGGCGTCGCGAAGCTAATTCACAATTCGTCGTTTGACAACGCGTGACACCTGTCGCTGCCTTATCTGCCGTGAAACCCGACCACAGGAGGTGTCAGGATGCGGCTCTCCGTAGCCACGTGGCCACCGCCGGACGTCCGGGAAATGATCGCGGCGCTCCACCGGCCGCCGCACCCGAAGGTGACCTGGGCTGCACCGGAGCAGTGGATGGTGAAGCTGCGCCCGCTCGGCACGGTGAGCGAACGGCTCGTCCCGGAGCTCGCCGACGCGCTCGAAGCGGAACTTTCCGGGGCCGGAACGGCCTTGTGCGCCTTCGGTCCGGCTACTAAGAGGCACTGGGGGCAGTGGCTCGGCCTGCCCGTGACCGGACTCGACGAGCTCGCCGAAGTCGTTTTCGCGGCGACTGCCGGAATCGTCCCGGTGACCCACCCCCAGCCGTTCGAGGCCTACCTGATCATCGCCCGCGGACACGTCCCCAAAGAACTCGCTGGTGAGCCGATCGAGGGCGAGTGGGCCGCCCGCACAATTGAATTGGTCGCCGATAGGTCTGCGCCCGGCCGGCCGCGATTCGAGAATCTGGCCTCATTTTCGCTCGACACTTGACTCACATGCCAGGCGTTGACAACCTGGGCGAACGGCCGCTGCCGCGAAAAGGTTTTCAGTCCTCGCTGGATGCCTCGAACGCGAAGGGAGCAGGTCGTGTTTCAGAAAACCTGGATCGCCGCCGTGGCAACGACGGTGATACTCGGGGGCGGCACAGCGGTAGCCGCGGAGCCAGGGGTTTTCCACGTCTCGAGCTTCGGCGCCGTCGCCGACGGCGTCACCAACACAGCCCCCGCGGTCAACAGCGCGGTCGACGCGGCCCACCGGGCCGGCGGCGGCGTCGTGACCTTCGACGCGGGCACCTACCTGCTGGCGGGCACGGTCCACCTGAAGAGCAACGTGACGATCGAGGTCAAGGCCGGCTCGACGATCGTCGGCTCGAAGGACGGCTACGACCCGCCGGAGGACAACCCGTACGACAAGTACCAGGACTACGGCCACAGCCACTTCCACAACGCGATGTTCTACGGCGACAAGGTCGACAACGTCCGGTTCATCGGTCAGGGCACGATCGACGGCGGCGGCGGGCTGATCACCGGCAACCCGAAGAAGGGCCAGGCCGACAAGATCATCTCCATCACCCGCTGCACCAACTTCGAGCTCAGCGGCATCCGGATGCGCCGCGGCGGCCACTTCGCCGCGCTGATCAACGGCTGCACCGGCGTCACGTCGGACAAGCTGTTCATCGACACCGCGAGCGACCGCGACGGCTGGAACATCATCAGCACCCGCAACGTGAAGATCACCAACATCAGGGCGTTCGCGAACGACGACGCGCTGGCGTTCAAGAGCGACTACGCGCTGGGCCAGAAGCTGCCCAACGGCAACGTCACCGTGACGAACGCGGAGCTCTCGGCCAAGTGCTGCAACGCGTTGATGTTCGGCTCGGAGACCTGCGGCGACTTCACCGGCTACAACTTCAGCGACATCAAGATCACCGGTGCGGGCAAGTCCGGCCTCGGCCTGGTGTCGATGGACGGCGCGGTGATCTCCGACGTGCACTACAAGAACATCACCATGTCCGGCACCAAGTCCCCGATCATGATCAAGGTCGGGACCCGCAAACGCTGCGGCAACAACCCCGGCGTCGGCAAGGTGCACGACATCACCTACGAGAACATCACCGGGACCAGCGCCGGGTCGTTCAGCCCGACCATCTGGGGTGAGCCGGGCAGCATCTCCGACATCACCTTCACCAACGTCAACCTGAACCTGCCCGGCGGCAGCGGCACCATGTCGACCAACCCGCCGTCCAACGACCCGAAGAACTACAACCCGAACAGCATCGGCACGCGGCCCGCGTTCGGCTGGTACATCCACAACGCCACGAACCTCAAGTTCGTCAACAGCTCGGTGAAGTTCTCCAAGAACGACGGCCGGCCCGCAGTGATCGCCAACGGCGGCAGCAAGATCACGTTCGAGAAGTTCACCGCGCAGCGCGGCAGCAACAGCCCGTCGGACCTGCTGTTCCAGAACGTCTCCGGGTTCTGCGTGAAGGACAGCGCGAACACGTCCGGCGGCGAGCTCCGCGTCGGCAACAGCGGTTCGTCGAACGGATGCTGACATGAGGATCCTGTTCGCGGCGGTCACCGCGACCGCGCTACTCGTTCCCGCGACGTCACAGGCCGCCGCGTGCCCGGAGGAAGCGCCGTTGCGGCTCGCCGCCGACCACTGGATCGCCGGCCACAAGGACGGCGGCAAGAACACGTGGTTCGACTCGATCTTCATCAAGGGCGACCTCGAGGTCTACCGGATGACGAAGGACGAGAAGTACCGCACGTACGCGTTGAACTGGGCCAAGCGGCACAAGTTCAAGCTGCCGACGAACGCGCCGAACTACGACGGGCCCGAGGCGTCACAGGAGTACATCGACCTGTACGAGCTCGACCCGGCGCACCCGGCGTCCTACATCGCCGACACGAAGTCGTATCTGGCGAAGCAGACGACGCGCGTGCAGAAGGGCACGGTCGACGACTTCGACTACGTCGACGCGGTGCGGCTGGGCGGCATGTCGGCGTTCGCGCGTCTCGGTGACAAGGCGCAGATCGACGCGATGGCGAAGATGTTCGCCTACACCGAGAGCCACATCTACGACCGCAAGGCCTCGTTGTGGTGGCGCGACAAGCGCTGGGCCGGTGGCACGCAGCACTGGTCGCGCGGCAACGGGTGGATCGTCATCGCGTTGACCGACGTGGTGGCGGCACTTCCCGCAACTGATCAATACCGTGCCCACTATGTCGCTCTGCTGAAGGACATGTTCAAGAAGCTGGCGAGCACCCAGCAGCCGGGCGGCTACTGGACCGCGGACGTCGACCACCCGTCGGCGTACCCGGCGCCGGAGTCGAGCGGCACGTCCTTCTTCACCTACGGGCTGGCCCGCGGGATCCAGCTCGGCTACCTGGACTCGGCGACGTACCTGCCGGTCGTCCAGAAGGCGTGGGGTTGGTTGAAGGGCAAGGCTTTGCGATCGGACGGCACCGTCGGTTACGTGCAGGGGCCGGCGTCGCATCCGTCGCAGTACCAGCCGATCAGCCCGACGGCGACGTCGAACTACGGCACCGGCGCGTTCCTGATGGCCGGAGTCGAGACGGCGAAGCTGACCTGCTAACCCGCGGGTACCGGTGGGCGCCGGCTCACGCCCACCGGTACCCGCAGTCCGCGCAGCTGACCGGCGGCCGAGCCCCCAACTCTCTGATCGGCCGCACCACGAAGCGCGCGACGAGGGTGCTGACGGCGAGCGCCAGGGCCACCCCGAGCGCCATACCGGCGTCCACCGCGCCACCGAACAGCGCGAGCAGCATCAGCAACGTGACCACGGCCAGGAGCAGCGCGGCCGTGAAAGCCAGCGAGAACACCAGGTTCAGCACCCCGAGCCACACCAGCTCGCCGCGCGACAGCGCCAGGACGAGCCTCCCTCGCCCGCACTGCGGGCAGCGCACGCCCCGGTCGGGGAACCACCTCCGAAAGAACCGCGGAAGCCCGTGCCTCAACGCTTCGCCGAACACCATCAACGCCCCCGTGGACGCGAAGTACGCCCAGAAGTCCTCCATGCCTGGTTGTCGGCTGTTCCGCAGCCCGCGTTAGGGGCAACCTGTCCGGCCTCTGTCAATAGCCATTGGATACGGGTTCATGGGAAATACCCAGTACTTCTTGTCACACATCGGTTACGCCCGGTATGGTCTAGACCTGTCCGCCGCCTGGTGAATCCCCTGCTCAGCTCCACCAAGGCAAAAGGAACCGCCCATGAACTTTCGACGTAAGTTGATCGCGGGCCTGGCCGGTGTGCTCGTAGCGCCCCTGCTCGCCGTCGTCCTGCCGACCGGCACCGCTTCCGCCCACGGCTACGTCTCCTCGCCTCCTTCGAGGCAGGCCCAATGCGCCAGCCACGCGGTGTCGTGCGGCGACATCCAGTGGGAGCCCCAGAGTGTCGAGGCCCCCAAGGGCTCCATGGCCTGCAACGGCAACGGCGCCCGGTTCGCAGAGCTGAACAACGACGGCAAGGGCTGGAAGGCCACCGCCGTCGGCCAGAGCGTCACGTTCACGTGGACGTTCACCGCGCGCCACCGCACCCGTGACTACGAATACTTCGTCAACGGCCGCAAGGTCGCGACCTTCCCCGGCAACAACCAGCAGCCGCCGGCCTCCGTGTCGCACAAGGTCAACCTTGGGGCGAAGGGCAAGTTGAAGGTGCTGGCCCGGTGGAACATCGGTGACACCGCGATGGCGTTCTACTCCTGCATCGACGTGCAGGCCAGTTAACTGTCCTTAGTGGACTGACGCGGCGGCGTCCTGCCGGGCGCCGCCGCACTTTGCTTTGCTGCCGGTTGCGTGGTTGCTTGTTTGGCTGCCGGTCCCGTGCGTGGTTGCTTGTTTGGCTGCCAGTTGGGTGCGTAGTTGCGTGTTTGGCTGCCGGTTTCGTGCGTGGTTGTTCTTTTGTTGGCTGCCGGTGTCGTGGGGCGCTGCGTCTTCCGGGACGCGCTTCGCGCGTGCGATTGGGGCTTGACTTGGGGCCCCTCGCGGCGTGGTGGGCCGGCTCCGCCGGCAGATGCAAGATCTG
>NZ_BSTQ01000039.1 GCF_030269605.1 Lentzea sp. NBRC 105346 | reverse complement strand
GTGCCCCCGACGGGATTCGAACCCGTACTGTGATCCTTTTAAGGGAAGTCAACTTCCCGTCGCGACACCCTATCTGACCTGCCCGTGCGCAAGATCAGCGACACACCGCCGCGAACTTTGGGCGCGTATTGGGCGAAATGCGCCCGGACTTCTCGGGACGGGCTTCGCCCAGTGAGGAGCGCCGCACGTCGCGCCCTCGACCTCACCGCACGAGCGTCTACAGCACAGGGAACCTGCACACGGTGCCCTTGCCCTGAGCGCCCCGAGCCACCCACCGCACTACCGCCTTCCTGTTCCACCTCGACAGGAGGTGCGACACTGGGTGACGGAGGCCAAACCTTGGAGGTGCCGATGACCCACAGCGCCGACTACACCCCTCACCACGACGACCCTGCAACACCATCACTGGACGAGCTGTTTCGCAACGTCCCATGTGTCCGCACGGTTGAGGAACTGGCGTCCCCCGGCATATTCGAGAGCGACGAGGAGCTAGAGGAGTTTCTTGCGTTCACCTACGCCGCCCGCCGCGCAGATCTCGCCTAATCCGTGAACAGAATCATTCTCGACACCGATGTCGCCTCACGCATCATCAAGAACACGCTGCCCCCTGCGCTTGTTCCAAAGCTAATCGGCGCACAGCTTGGCATTACGTTCGTAACCTTGGGCGAGTTGACCAAATGGGCAACATTCCGCGATTGGGGTCCACGGCGACAAGAGAAGTTGGCACGCTGGCTGGACACAAAGGCTGTGCTGCCGTACAGCGCCGACGTTGCCCGTACATGGGGCGAGATATCCGCATTCGCCGAGCGTAGAGGACGGCCCCGACCGCAGAACGACACCTGGATTGCGGCGTGCTGCCTAGTCTTTGGTCTGCCACTTGCGACACTCAATGTGAAGGACTACATCGACTTCGTTGAGCACGAAGGGCTCACCGTCATCAGCGGCTAGGTACTCTGGCGAGACAACCTCGCACACCTTTCTGTAGCCTGGGAACGTGACTGGTGCCATGAGGAACCCCACGGAAGACGCCTCACTGTTCGGTGCCGCATCAAGCCTGAACGTTCTTCACAAGGCTTGTGCCATGATCGGACTCGACAGTACCGATGCAACACTCATTCGTTTGGGCGAAAATGCGCTCTACCGGCTAACCAGGCCGATCGTTGTGCGAATCGCTCGGACGATGGACTACTTTGCTGACGTCTGCAATGAGGTATCGGTAGCACAGTGGCTTGCATCCGAGAACTTCCCAGCGGCACAGGTCACTGAGCATAAGCAACCGATAGTCGTTGACAACCACCCAGTGACCTTCTGGCGGTTCATCCCTGGCCGCCCCGGCAACAACAGTGATATCGCAGCATTGGGCAAGATCCTTCGACGCCTACACGATCTTCCCAAACCAACCTCGTTCACGCTGCCTACTGAAAATATCTTGGATCGCGTTGAACCTCGCATTACCACCGCCGCGGTTCCATTCGAGGACAAAGAGTTTCTTCTAAACCGTCTAGCAGAACTTCGTGTGGAGGTGGCTCGTTTGCAGTATCCGCTTGCGCCAGCCGCAACGCACGGAGATGCTCACACCGAGAATCTTGTAATGAGCGATGGTCAGCCCATTCTCATCGACTTTGAGCGTTTCTCCTGGGGGCAACCCGAGTGGGATCTCGCCATGACTGCGACCGAATACCGCACTGCCGGATGGTGGAGTCAGGACGAGTACGCACTATTCACGGACTCGTACGGGTACGACGTGACGAGCTGGTCAGACGGGTTTCCTGTGCTACAGGCCGTCCACGAACTCAAGATGACGACTTGGCTAATGCAGAACATAGGCGAATCGCAGATCATTGCCGACGAGTTTCAAGCACGGATGCGAACTCTCCGGACTGGGCAGCGGGGACAAGAACCCTGGCGGCCGTTCTAGTTGACATCGTCGCCCGGGGACGTCAGATCGAGAAAACTCCGAACGGCAGAGTTTCCAACCTCCCGCCCTGCAAGCATAGTCCGAAAATCGGAGAGATAACGAAGATAGCGACTTGACTGCAACGCGCCAGTCAGATGGACAGCGCCCGTCGCTAGCGACAACGATTCCTCAAGGTCGCCAGCTTTAAGAGCTGCAACAGCGTCAACCATGCGAATGAATGCTTGGGTTCGCGCGGGCGTCTGCACAACATCGACCGCCTGAGATGCAAATGAGCGTGCCTCACCGGCCCGACCTAGATCACGGAAACAGTGCGCCGCTTCTCCAGCAAGCTCAAATTCATCAAAGTATGTGATCCACGGACGATCCGAATCGGGCGTGCGCTGCGCGAATTCGGTTTCCGAACGACGGAGGGCATCCGAGCAACCGCGCTCGTCTCCAAGGTTCGCAAGAGCACGAGCTTCCATTGCAAAGTAGCTTGACATCGCGGCCGGAACTCCGGTTCCAACGGCGGCCGACTGCGCTGCTCGAGCGAGTTGCACAGCATCGCTAAATCGCCCAAGATAGTTCGCCTGGTGGCTGAGGTTCGACAGGAGGTACGCGCCATATGCGCGGTCATTCGCCTCACGCGCCAGTCGAAGACCCTGCACGAAATAGCGTTGGGCTGCTCCGTGACGGCCTGCATCGTAGGCACTCCACCCAAGCAGTCCCGCAACCTCAGCCGCCGCGCTAAAGATCTGCCTGCGAATGGCATCAGGCTGACTCTGGCGTAGTAGCGGAACAATCTCCGTCTTGAAGTAGAACAGCATCATTCGGCGAACCTGGCCGCCGCCGAACTGAAAGTCGATATCCGTAAAGTGTGCCGTCACGGCCCGGATGCGCTCGACAGCACCGGGGCCAGCGACGACGAGAGACGGAGTCTCGACAGTCGAAGCACCGAACATATAGCCCGTGATGATTCCCGGAGCCGCCAAGGCATCCCATCCGGATGCCATCACGGCGGGACTGTCTGCTAGGTCGGCATCAGCCAGCTTGTCAAGAAGTTCGACCGACCGGCCGGAGTCGGTTGGGTACTGAACTCCTGCCTGCAAAATGTCGACCTCACCGGCCGTCCGGGCAGCGTCAAAGCCGATCTCAGACAAGCTGACGGGACGTCCGAGCTTTGCACCAAGCGCACGGGCGACGTACTCCGCCGTCCGTACGCGTGCTCCCCCGCCGTCAAGCCATCGGCGCACCGCCACGTGGTCGGCCGCGATCTCGTGGCCGTCTCTCGCGGCCAGCTCGCGCACGCGTGCCGCGAGGCCCTTATTGCTGATGCCCGCCTGCGTCATAACCGCAGCTAGCTTGCGGTTTGGTGTCTTCTCTGTCGACATGATTCGTCACCCCCCGAAGCTAGTAAAGCACCCCCTGTGCACCCCCCATATGCACATTCGCACCCCTCGTGCACACTGCCGTGCTCCCCCCTCCGCCCGGTTTGCTTGAGCCATGACAGCGAGAACCACCACCGAGGAGGGCAAGTCATGGGACGCAAGCAGGCGATGATGCCAATGATGAACGGAAGCGGCGCCGGCCGTCGCGTGGTCGGAGTTCTGGTCGGCCTCGTGCTACTGGGTCTGGTGCTCCGCGACCCGGTCGGCGCAGCGGGCACGGTGCGCCAGGCAGCATCGTGGGTCGGTTCGGTGCTGGACGCGTTGACCTCGTTCGGGTCGACGCTGGCGAAGTAGGTCCATCGTGCGCACCTCAATGCTCGGCCCGCTCTACTGCATCAACGCGGGACCGCAGCTCGGCAACTTCCGCGCGCAGTTCACGAACCTGCTCGGCCAGGGGCAGTTCCTCGACCTCTTGTGCGGGTCGCTCGCGAACGAAGCTGCCACGTCCAGGGATGGTCGTGACGTAGCCCTTCTCGCCGAGTACCGCAATGGCGCGCTGCGCGGTCGCGATGGTTACACCAGCCTCCGTTGCGAGCTCTCGCACTGACGGCAGTTTGTCGTCTGGCTGAAGTTCGCCTTGCTCGATCTGTGCGATGACGACGGCAGCAAGAGCCTGGTACGGGTGGCCTGCACTGGGTGAGAGCTGCATCTTTCAAGCGTACCGCCCGTTATAGGCCGTTCTAGATCACCCAATCGGAGTATCGACAGAACCCGCAACACCCCTTTAGGTTCTGTTCTAGAACGAACTGCAACACTCTAAAACAGTTTCCGCGACTCAACGACTCGATGAGCAGGACCGGGCTCCACGCCGGAAACCGCCGTCGCCGGTCTTGTTCTTTGAGAACTCAATAGCGAGTCGAGACCACCTGGCTACGCGCTGACCAGCGCTTATTGCTGGTTATTCGTGGTTGCAAGGTGGTGCAGCAACGTTTGTCGTTGCGTGCCGGTTCCTCATCGTTCGTTGACTTGTCCGACCGGTGAGGTTCCGGGACCCAACGGTCCCCCTGCGGAGACGGCCTATCTCCGCAGGTAGACCCATCCCTGTCATGTTTGCAAACGTAAAGGATTCCTCCATGTCTGAAGTCAACAGCGTCATGTCCCCGCTGGCTGCGTTCCGTCTGGCTGAGGAGCAGGCCTGCGCTGGTTACCTCAAGGCTCGTAAGTCGATGATCCGTCTCGCGGCGCAGGTCGCGTCGATCAGTCAGTTGGTGAAGGAGCGCCCAAACCGGGCTGATTACCGCGTCGCGCTGGGTCAGCTGATGGGTAGGCACTTCGACGCGGAGCAGCGCACGCGGCTGGCCTACGACCGCTGGCAGCGGGCGCAGGTACGGGCCGATGCGTTCTGGACGGCGTCGAACAAGGCCGGAACGCCCGCGCTGATGGCCGCGTGATGGCGAGCAACGCGAGGTCCCGCCGCTGGGACAAGAAACCCGAGACCGACGCTGACACGCGGTTCTTCGACCTGCGCGAGGCCGGTTACACCGGTCCGATCGACCAGGACGGCTACGCGGTGGCGTCCGGTCCGGCCGTCGACATCCTTCGTCGGCTGGCGGGTGCGTGATGCAACCCGATGCCGCGTTCAGCGCGGGCGGATCGAGCGCTACCAGCGATCCGAAGTCCGAGGTGGTCGCGCTCGTCGGCGGACGTCAGCACCGTCACGCGTTCTTCTACGCCGACTGGCTCGTCCAACGGCTCGCGAGCCGGCGCCTGCGCTACCCGCTCGATCACCCGGACGGCGCGAGCCGCTGCTACCTGCCCACCGACGAGACCTACGAGCACCCGACCGCCCGCGTCACCGACGAGTTCGGCCAGAAGCGGCCCGCGCTCACGCGGGTGTGGGCATGGGTGGAGCCGGAGCAGTGGACGCGCTGGGGACGCGAGTACCGCACGCCCGAGGAAGCCAGCGAGAACAGCGACGGGATCGAGGCCGCGTGATGTGGCTGGACTGCATCACCTGCGAGGGCAACGGAACGTGCGCCGACGGCTGCTGACTGCCTGGACTGCTGTGGTCGCGGCGGAGCCGACTTCCCCAATACCGACACCGATACCACTTCGTCCTGAGAGGACTCATCATGCAGAACTACCTCACGATGCTCGAGCGCGCCGCCGCCCTGTTGCGCGACAACCCCGACGCGCCGGAGATCGGCAGCATGAGCGTGCGCGACTCCGCTTTGGACGGTCCGTTGGTGGAGTTCATGCTCCGCCAGGACGAGGCCGGTGATGGTGTGTTCGAGTGGGCGCGGCGGCTGGGCAGCCTGGTGCGCGCGCGAGCCTGCGGCACTTACATCAAGTTGGAGGCCTCGCTGGTCACCGAGGGCGTCACGATCAGGGCGTGGACGCACGTGTCCGGACGCGGGGCGTTCGAACTGCTGCGCGAGTCCAACTGGCTGGTCGACCTGGACACGACGGTCTACCTCAACCCCGTCACCCGCGTCGTGGTGCGGCCGGAGGGCCTGGCGGTGGCGTCGTGACCACGACCTTCGTGCGGGCCCTGCCGCACACCGCGAGCAGCTGCCGCAAGGGCTGCGGCCTGAAGACCGTCCAGGTCGACCTCGGGTACGGCCGGCCGGTCCGGGTGCACTGCGGCACCTACCGCTACGAGTGCCCGACCGCATCGTCCGCGCGCCGTTGACTTCGCCCTGGCCCGGCGGCTCGAACCGCCAAGAACGCTCCGCCGGACCAGGTTCCACACCCCACTCGATCACCAAACCGAACGAGGCATGCCCAGTGTTCGGCATCAGCGGGCGGGCAACCAACTCCGGCAAGTCCCACGGCACCGCGCCGACCGGAAAGAACGGCAGGCGCATCGGCTACGGCCGCATGTCCACGTAGCCGTCCCTCAGACACGCAACCCATCCGGAACTCACCCGAAAGGGCTTGTTTCCCATGCGCAGCAACAATCCTCATCACCCCGGCACGCCCGTTCCCGAGGTCCTGCGGCCGTGGTCGACGCCGTGGCCGGGCTACGCCCCGGTGGACATCACCCCGCCCGAACTGCGCCGCCAGGGCCTCGCGGCCAGCGTCGCGGAAGGCTGGACCGAGCCGTACCTGACCCCGCACGACGTGCCGGACTGGCCCGCGCGGCAGGCCGCCGCCATCGTGCCGTTCGCGTTCGACGGCTGGCGCTGGCCGCTCAACCCGACCGGCCGCACCGGACGATCGGGCCGCAACCTGGGCAAGTGGGGCGAGAACGCCGCCGCCGACCCGACCGTGGTGGCCGGCCGCGGCCGTGACCGCCGGGTGCTGCTGATCCAGCGCGGTGACATCGGGGTGTGGGCGATCCCCGGCGGCATGGTCGACCCCGGCGAGACCGCCCCGGCCGCGCTCGTGCGCGAGCTGCGCGAGGAGACCGGCGTGGACCTGGGTGACCTCACGCCCACGGTCGTCGCCCGCGGCTACGTCGACGACTGGCGCAACACCGACCACGCCTGGGTGTGCACCACCGCCGCGCTCTACCGGCTCCCAGACGTCGTGCCCGCGACCGCCGGGGACGACGCGGTCGCCGCGGCCTGGTGGCCGTTCGGCGACCTCACCGCGCTGGGCGAGGCGATCACGGCGGCGGGCGGGCAGCTCTACGCCGCCCACGTCCCGCTGCTCAACGCCGCGCTGGACCAGCTCTGACCCTTCCGCCCAGGCGGGCGGCTCGAACCGCCCCGTGAACGCTCCGCCCGCCTGGGATTCCGCTCCTCACAGACAGGACCCCATGTGCCATGTCCACCACGACCGACGCCCGCGCCGCGGGCACTGAACCCACCATCGCGGAACTGCTCGCGACCTGGCAGCAGACCGCGCCGCCGATGACCGCCCCGGACCACGAGGTCGCCGACTGGTTCGAGCAGTCGGTGACGCTGCTCGCGCCGATCACCCACGACCCCGCGCACCCGCAGCACGCCGCCGCGTGCGAGCTCGCGGCGGAGAACTCCCACGACGCGCTCGCGTTGCGCGAGTCCGCCCGCGCGAAGGGGGAGACGCGGTGATGGACGAGCCGACGTTTCTGTTGCTGCTGCTGGGGGGCGCGTTCGCGTTCGCCGCGGTGGTGCTGCTGTGGAAGTTCCTGGTGACCGCCACGCTGATCGGTTTCGTGCAGTGGGCCGCGGTCACCAACCTGCCCGACCACCCCGGCCTGCACCTGGTCGCGTTCGCCGTCCCGGCGCTGCTGGCCGCGTTCACCCTCACCTACGCCCGCCGCCTGGCCCTGGCTGGGCCCGGCCGCGCCCGCCGACGGGAGTACGTCCGATGACGCCGCGCGTGGTGTGCCTCTGCGGGTCGATGCGGTTCGAGCGCGAGATCCGGGCGGTCGCCATCGACGAGTCGCTGTCCGGCGCGATCGTGTTGCTGCCCCTGGTGAACCTGAACCACCCGCACCAGGCCTGGGGCAGCCCCCTGAGGGACATCGACGGGATCAAGGCTGACCTGGATCGGTTGCACCTGGCCAAGATCGACCAGGCGGACGAGGTGATCGTCGTGTGCCCCGGCGGCTACATCGGCGACTCCACCGCCCGAGAGATCGCCTACGCGCACCAGCAGGGCAAGCCCGTGCGCCATCACCGCGTGGTGTCGCGGGTGCCGGATGTGCTGGACCGCATCGCTGACCTGGTGCCCGCGTGCCCGCCGCCGGACATCGCGCAGGGCTACGACCCGTGCCCGTGTGGACGCGGTCAGAGCTGGCCGTGCTCGCTGACCCGTGCCGCGTGGCTTGCTCGCGGATTGGACGTGCACGACGAGATCCGCGCGGCCTGCCAGGTCGCCGCGAACAAGTGGCCGATGACCAGTGAGGAGGGAGTGCGATGACCAGCGCGTACCCGGTGACGCTCGACAGGCTCACCGAGCAGGTCAAGCAGATGGCCAACGAACTGGGCGAGCTGCCCTCCCGCAACCGGATCAAGAAGGTGTGCCGGGTGGGTGCGGACAAGGCGAACGCCGTGCTGGCCGCGCTCGCGGCGGACGGGTTCGAGCCCGCCCGCCTGGGGCCGACCGAGGAGCAGGCAGCGCGGTGGGTCAACGAGCGGGCGCGTCAAGGGAGTGTTCTGTACAGCTGGACAGGTGTGACAGCAGAAGACGGCCTGCCTGTCCCACCTTCCCGCGAGGTGCCAGCGTCCGTGCCGAATGACGAGGTCATCACGGTCGTAGACCCGGTCGCGGAGGCTGCCGCCGACCCGGCGGACGCTGCGCCCGTGGCCGACGACAAGCCCGCGCCGCGCCCGGTGGGGCGGGTCCGGTCGTGGCCGGTGCTGCTGCTCGCGGCGGGCGCGTTCGTCGCCATCTGGGGCGGCTGGGTGGGGCTGGGCGAGAAGGCCGGGTTCGGGCCGATCCAGTTGCTGCCCGGCATCGGCAAGGGGTTCGTCATCAACTCCGCGATCACGCTGCCGATCGGGGTGGAGGCCTACGCCGCCTATGCGTTGCGGGTCTGGCTGGCCGCCCGCATTCGGTCGGCAAAGGCCCGCGTGTTCGCCAAGTGGTCCGCGATCGGCTCGCTCGTGCTGGGCGCGGCCGGGCAGGTCGCCTACCACCTGATGCAAGCCGCCGGGGTCACCACGGCCCCGTGGTGGATCACCACGTTCGTCTCCGTGCTGCCCGTGGTCGTACTCGGCTGCGGTGCCGCGCTGACCCACCTGTTGCACGCCGATCACGACACCGAGGAGGTGACCCGATGAGCCACACGACCGCGACCACGCCCGACCCGGACGAGCCCACGAACGTGGTGCCGCTGCGCCGTGCCGACACGCCCGCGCTGCCCGCCGGCACGGGTGCCGCACTCGAACGCGACGACGCGATCCCCGGCGAGGTACTGACCGAGGAGGAGTCCGCCGCGCTGGACCAGCGCCTCGCCGCGCAGCAGCGCGCGCGCAACGCCGCGGGCGCGGTGGCGCGGGTGGTGCGCACCGGGGTCACGCACGAGCGGACCCGCCGAATGGGGCGGGCCGTGGTGCGCAACGCCGGATACGCCGTCGCCGGATCGCGCATCCGGCGTGCCGAGCGGCGCGCCCGCCGCAAGCACCTGGACCTAGAGCAGGCCATCACCACGTTGCGGGTGAACGGCAAGAGCAGCGAGGACTTCCACGTGCTGCGGGAGCTGGAGGACACCCTCGAGCGGCGCCGCGCGGGGCAGGCGCAGCGCGGCCGGGAACGGCGGATCGAGATCCTGCACTGGTCCGGTGGCATCGTGATTCTGCTCGCGGCCGGGCACGTGGTTCTGCTCGGTGTCGCCGCGGTGCAGGCCGTGAGCGGGGCGGGTTCGCTGACCGACATGTGGCACGACATCGTGGACTTCTGGACCACCGTCGTGGACCTGTCCCCGGCGGGTGGGTACTGGTGGGTCTGGGCCATCGCTGGCCTGGGCACTTGGGCCGCGCGGACGATCCCGGTCGGGCGGGCCAGCGGCACGCTGCCGATGTGGGCTGCCGACGCCGAGCCCACCCCGGCGGACGGGCGCAGCATCATCCCGGACGAGTCCGCCGTGCTCGGTGCGTTGCGGCACCTGGGCGGTCTGCCGCTGCTCAAGGACGCGTTCAAGTCCGGGTGGGGCAGCACCATCACGCCGACCTGGGTGATGGTGCCGCACCGCGACGGCAAGGGCTGGCGCATGCAGCTCGTGCTCCCGCGCGGCGTGCCGGTCGAGGAGATCGTCAAGCGCAAGACGATCCTGGCCCACAACCTCGTCCGCCTGCCGGTCGAAGTCTGGCCCTCGGAGCCGAAGGACAAGGCCGGTGTGCTGGACCTGTGGGTGGCCGACCCCGGCGCACTCTCGGGGCCCGTCGACCCGTGGCCGCTGCTGCACGAGGGCAGCACCGACTACTTCGCCGGCGTGCCCGCCGGAGTGAACATCCGGGGCGACCTGGTCACCGCCAGGTTGTTCGAGGCCAACTACGCCGTGGCCGGGGTGATGGGCTCCGGTAAGTCCACCCTGATCATCACCCTGGTCGCCGGGGCGATGCTCGATCCGCTGGTGGACATCGACGTGTTCGTGCTGGCCCAGAACGCCGACTACGACCCGATGAAACCGCGCCTGCGCACCCTGCGCACGGGCGCGAACCCGGAGACGGTCAAGGCCTGCGTGGACACGCTCAACGCCGTGTACGCGGAGCTGGACGTGCGGGGCAAGGCGTTGCAGGAACACGGAGAGCGGGCGGTGACCCGCAAGCTCGCGGAGAAGGACGCGAGGCTGCGGCCACGGCTCATCGTCGTCGACGAGTGCCAGGCGCTGTTCATGGACGACAAACACGGAGAGGAGGCCGCGAACGTGGTGCAACTGCTGATCAGTGCCGCCCGCAAGTACGCCATCACGCTGGTCTTCGCCACGCCGGAGCCGTCCACCGCGTCGCTGCCGCGCAAGGTCATGGCCGTGACCTCGTGCAAGGCGTGCTTCGCCATCGGTGACCAGCAGTCCAACGACGCCGTGCTCGGCACCGGCTCCTACAAGGCCGGGGTCTCCGCGGTGTCGCTGGAGCCCAAGACCGCCGAAAGCCCTGGCGACATCGGCACCGCCATGGTGCGCGGCATCATGGCCAAGCCCGGCCTGCTCCGGTCGTTCTACCTGCGCAAAGACGACAAGGTGGACGAGGTCACCCCGGTCGTGGAACGCGCCCTGGCGCTACGAGAGGCCGTGGGCGTCGCCACCGAGGAGACATCCACTGTGGAACCGGTGGTGGTGGACACGCTGGCCGACATCGCGCGCGTCATGGGCACCACCCGGCGGATGCGCACCACCGAGGTGTTGCAGCGGCTGGCCACGCTCAACCCGCGCTACTACACCGGCTGGTCGCTGGAAGACCTCACCGGCTACCTCACGCCGCTCGGTGCCGCCCCGTACAAGACCGGCGGCTACATGCAGGTCAGCTCCCACCGCATCACCGAAGCCATCACCGAGCGTGACGAAAACGGTGATGGTGACGACGTGGCGGAGGACGGGGACGAGTAGGGGAGGCAGCGGGGAAACGGGGAGATCTCCCTCCCGGCCTCCCCTCCCCCGCCTCCCTCACCTGACCTGCGTCGACGCCCGGTAGGGAGTCGAGGGAGGCAACGGCCTCCGACCAGCGAAAACACCTGAAAAACCAAGGGATCGGGCCACCTCCGTGGCTCCCTCCCTCCGTTCCGCACGCCCACACGCTTACTCAGCGTCACATTCTGGAGGTCAGTGATGGCCACGCAAATCATGCACATCGGCACCCGCAGCTGGTGGAACGGCAGCGTCAAGACCCTGTGCGGCCTGAAGATCCGCGAACCCGGCCGCGTGTGGTTCCCCAGCCTGTCCGGCAACCGCGTCTGCCCCGCGTGCAAGGCGATCCAGCAGGGCGGCCGGTGATGGCCGCCCGCTTCGTCGCCACCTGTGCGAGCCCGGGGTGCGGCACCACCGTCCCGCCCGGACAGGTCATGTGCGCCGCCTGCGCGCTCAAAGGCCAGCACAGCAAGGGGACGTGACATGTGCCGAGCAGGAGGACGCCGCTGCGAAGGCAGCACCAGCGGCAGCCGCGCCACCCAAAACCTTCGCCAGCAACGCAGCCGCGCCCGCCGCGCACTGCGCGCCGCACGCACCGCCGGAGATCCCGACGGCATCGCCCGAGCACAGCAACGACTCGACGTCGCGAACGAGAACCTCAAGCGCCACAAGGAGAACTCCGTGCCCAGTCACGACAGGAAGCAGCCGCACGACAGTGACGACGCACGTCGGCACGGGGACGTGACACGCCACTCCGAGCAGCCGGAACGCCCGCACGTGACCAACATCGTGTACGGCGAGGTGAACGGCATCCAAGCCGACGTGGTCAGCGGAGTCACCATCGTCAACGGCCGGATCGTCCATGCCGGCCAGACCGGCGACGTGACCGCCAACAGTCCGCACAGCGACCTGCCGCCCTCGGTCGCCGAACAGATCGAGCGGGCGCGGGCCCACGCGCACCAGGCGCGTCAGCAGGCACGCCAGCACCGAGAACAGGCCCGAGAACAGGCGAAACAGGCCCGCGGCCGGACGTCAGGGTTCACCAACACCAACATCAACCACGGCAACGTCGGTCAGGTCATGGACGTCAACCACGGCAACGTCACTATGCACTTCTCCCGGGCACACACCGACATTCCCCCTGGTCAACCGGGGGACGTGACCAGCGCCAGCGGCGACGAACGTTCGCATCCGACAGGGGAACCCGCTGGGGGCGCCGGTGAACCAACTGTCCAAACCGGACCGCGCGACACCACGTCCAGCCGCACCACCGTCAACATCGCCGAACCCGGCACGCATGTCGCCGTGCAAGCCGGTGTCGTCAACGGCGAAATCTGGATCAACGGCAAACGCATCCGCTGACACGCCAGGCACGTCCGTGCTGCTCGTGCCGGGGACGTGACACGACTCCGTTCCCGGCACGAGTCCCAACCCCTTGTGCGCCAACGGCACCTGGGGTCGATCAACCACGCTCTTTGGGAGACCTGAGATGAGCCTGACGTTCACCGACATCTTCTGCGGCGCGGGCGGTTCCTCGATCGGCCTGACCGCCGCCGGGTTCGAGCTCAAGCTGGCCGCGAACCACTGGGATCGGGCGATCGAGACGCACGCCAGCAACTTCCCCGGTGCCGAGCACCTGTGCGCGGACGTCTCGAATTACCCAATGCGGCGGCTGCCCCGCACCGACGTGCTGTGGGCCTCGCCGATCTGCACCGAGATCAGCCCGGCTGGCGGGCGCAAACGCCAGCGCGGCCAGCTCGACCTGTTGGAGCAGGGCCCTGTCCGGCAGGCCGGGTTCGAGCGCACGCGGGCGACGTTCATGGACGTCATCCGCGCCACCGAGGTGCACCGCTACCGCGCGGTGATCGTGGAGAACGTGGTCGACGTGGCCACCGACTGGGAGCTGTTCGACTGGTGGGTGGGCGGCATGAAGCTGCTGGGCTACAACGTCCAGTTCACCAGCGTCAGCTCCGCCCACATCGGCGACGAGGACAACGAGCCTGCCCCGCAGTGGCGGTGCAGGCTCTACATGACCTGCACCCGCGAGGGCATCCCGCTGCCCGACGTGACGCCGCGCCCGCTCGCCTGGTGCTTCGAGTGCGGTGAGCACGTGCGGGCGGTGCAGTCGTGGCGCAAGGCACGGGCCCGCGCGATCGGCAAGTACCGGCAGCAGTACGACTACCGCTGCCCCAACGCCGCGTGCCGCCACGCCCTGGTGGAGCCCTACGTGCTCCCGGCCGCCGCCGCGATCGACTGGACCGACCTCGGCGAGCGCATCGGCGACCGCGCCCGCCCACTCGCCCAGTCGACGGTGAAGCGGATCGAGGCCGGGCTGGCCATGTTCGGCGAACCGACCATGGTCACCGTCACGCACGGCGGCCAGGACGGCCGCGCCTACCCGGCAGGTTCGGCGCCGCTGCACACCCGAACGGTGAAGATCGGGGACGGGCTGGCCACACCGGGCTGTCTCGTGCCGTCCGGTGGCACCTGGCGCAGCGACCCGACCAGCCTCGCGCACCCGATGCCCGCGCGGACCACGCGGGAGAACGACGCGCTGCTGTGCTCGCCGTTCGTCACCGTGCTGCGCAACCACGGCACCGCCACCGGCGTGGACGCCCCGCTCACGACGGTGTCGGCCGGGGGCAACCACCACGGGCTGACCGTGCCGCCCGGCGCGGAGAACGCCTTCTACGTCAAGAACTACGGCGGCAACCTCGATCCGCGCCACGCCGCGAAGCACATCACCGACCCGCTGTCCACGGTCACCACCCGGGATCACCACGCCCTGGTCATCCCCTACCGCAAGGGAGCCAAACCACACCTGCCCGATCAGCCGCTGTCCACTGTGGCCACCCGGGAGCAACACGGCCTGCTGCGCGCCGCGGTCGACGTCGCGGACTGCCGCTACCGCATGCTGCGCCCGCGCGAACAGCTGCGCGCCCAACGCTTCCCGGACCACTACCGCGTCACCGGCAACATCGCCGAACAGACCATGCAGGCCGGAAACGCCGTGTCCGCCAACGTCGCCCAGTGGCTAGCCGGACGCCTCGCGCAAGTCCTCTGACCACCCACCCCTACAAACCACACACCTTCTTCAAGAGGTGAAGACAAACCCGCAAACCCGCAAACGCGATCCGACACGGACGCTGACCTGCGGTAACCGGTTGCGGGTTTGGGTGCGGGTTTGGCCGATCCGGCGGGTTTGAAACCCGCAAACCCGCACCCAAACCCGCACACCCGACTCACACGCCAGCCGCACATCTCAACGGCAGGCCCTACTACCCCCGCGCGGAGTAGTAGGGCCCTGCCTTGACCTGCGGCGATCACCCGGCGCACCGCCCCAGCATGTTCGAAAGGAACGCGTGACCATGACCACGAACCCGACTGTTCAGGCCGCCGCCGATGCCGCGTTGTGGCTGGCGGTGCACCTCGGCTGGCACGTGCTGCCGCTCAACCCCGGCACCAAGCATCCGCTGCCGGGCTGCCGCGACTGCCGCGCCGACATCCGCGACCACGACGCCGCAGACTGCCCGTGCCTGGCGCGCGCGGACGGCGCGCTGTGCCACGGCGTATGGGCCGCCACCACCGATCCCGACGTGATCGGCCGCTGGGCGCGTCGCTGGCGCACCAGCGTGTGGGCAGTGCACCTCGGAGCGTCCGGGCTGCTCGCGGTCGACCTGGACGCCCACGGCGGCACCCCGCCCGCGCAGCCGCTCAACGGCCTGCCCTGGCCGCTGGGTGATCCGCCACCGGTCGACGGCATCGACACCTACGCCACCCTCGCCGGCCTGTCCGGTGGCGCGGTGGACACCACCACCTTCGCCACCGACACGCCCTCCGGCGGACTGCACCTGGTGTACGCGGCCGAACCCGGCCGGTGGAAGTCCAGCCGCGGCTACGTCCGCGACGGCGACGACACCGTACGCACCGGCCTGGGCTGGCAAATCGACATCAAAGCCCACGGCGGCTACGTCGTACTGCCCGGCTCCACCAGCACGACCGGCACCTACCGACGCGCCTCGACCACCGTCACGCCCACACCGTTGCGCGCGTGGCTGGCCGACGCACTCGTCCGCACCGGGCACGACCGCACCGCCACACCCGCCCCGTCCGCGACAGCGCCACCGCCCGTGGTGGTGGTCGACGGCCACGGGCCAGCGCGCTACGCCGCGTCCGCGCTGCGCTCCGCCTGTGCGGAGCTGGCCGCGATGGCGCCGGACACCGGACGCAACCGCAAGCTGTTCCGCTCCACCTCACGCCTGGCCGGAATGGTCGCGGCCGGATGGATCGACCGGCCCAGCGTGGAAACCGCCCTCGCCCAGGCAGCACAGCACGCGGGACTCCCGGCCAGAGAGATCCGCTACGCCCTCGCGTCCGGGTTCGCCCGGCCCCGGCCAGCACCCGACATCAGGAGCGCCGCGTGAGTCCCACCCGCACCACAGCACCACCCGCATCCCGGCACGGAAAGGAGGACCCGAGCATGAGCATCACCGCCGACACCACCACCGACACCGGCACCGACGGCACCGACGGCGACGACGTGACCGCGCCCGCCGATCGGCCGGCCATCCGCATCGGCGGAGAAGCCGAGACGATCCGTGTCCTGACCGCCGCGCTCGGGCAGGGCGCGCTGCCCGACGTCTACGTCTCCGCCGGGCAGCTCGTGCACCTCTCCCGCGTCTCCGGCGGAGCCAGCAACGCCGCCGACCACGCCCACCAGGCCGCCGCCGGAGCGCTGCCCGTGCACGCCGAACCGCTCACCGCGCCCGCGCTCGCGTGGCTGCTCGCGCACCACACGTTCACCCACCGCCGCAAGAAGAACAGGGACACCGACGCCTGGGAGGAGGTCGAGGCCAGCCCCACCAAAGCCGCCCTGTCCGCGGTGCTGACCACCCGCTACTGGCCCGACGTCCGGCCGCTGACCGGCGTGGTCACCTCACCCGTGCTGCGCCCGGACGGCACCCTGCTGCAGACCGCCGGATACGACACCGTCACCGGCCTGTACTACGCCCCGGCCACGGCCATGCCCGCCATCCCCGCCCAACCCACCAAGCAGGAGGTCAGCGAGGCGCTCGAGTTCCTGCTGGGCAAGCTGCTGCGTGACTTCCCGTTCGTCGCCCCGGCCGACCGGGCCAACCACATCGGGCTGCTCATCGCGCCCATCCTGCGCCCCTACCTGGGCTGCCTGACCCCGTTCGGGCTGATCTCCGCCACCACCCAAAGCTCCGGCAAGACACTGCTGGCGGAGATCCCCGGCTACCTCTACGGCCGCAAACACCTCGTCTGGCGCAAGAACGACGAGAACGAGCTGGAAAAGAGCATCACCAGCGCCCTGCACAGCCCCGCCCCGGTCATGCTGTGGGACAACCTCGCCGAAGGCACCGTCGTCTCGTCCGCCGTGCTGGCCAAGCTGCTCACCGGCCCGCAATGGGACGCGCGCATGCTCGGTTCCACCGGAGCCGGGTTCGAGGCCGTCAACGACCGGCTGTGGCTGGCCACCGGCAACAACATCCGGCTGGGCGGCGACATGGCCACCCGCACCGCGCTGGTGCGCCTCGATCCCAACGACCCGCACCCCGACCAGCGCGACCAGACCGGGTTCGGCATCCCGCACCTGGACACCTGGCTCAAACAACCCGCCAACCGCGTCACCGTCCTGCGGCACCTGCTCATCCTGGTCATGGACTGGATCAACGCCGCGGCACCCCGCTCCGGCCACACCATGCGCCAGTTCACCAGCTGGGCAGGAGCGGCCGGCGGATTCCTCGCCCACCACGGCATCGACGGCTTCCTCGACAACCTGGAGGACATGCGCGAAGCCGACGACGACGACATCGAATGGACCGCGTTCCTCGCCCGCTGGCACGAACTGCACGGCGACCGCCGCCTCAAAAGCAAAGTCCTGTGCCACAGCGCAGAACCAGAACTCGTCAACGGACAACCCATCGACCGCTGGGAAGGAACCTTCCTCACCGACGACAAAGGCCGCATCCCCTCCGTCAAGAGCATCGGCCGCCTGCTCACCGGCCACGTCGGCCGCTGGCACGGCAACCACGTCCTGCGCTCCGTACTCGACAAACACGCCAACGCGCTCGACTACTGGGTCGAAACCAACACCGACCAGCCACAACCCGACCAGAACGACACCAGCGACGCCGACCAACCGGCGTGGCTGGACATGTAGACGCGGCTGCAGGGCCACCCGCCGTTGCGGGTTTGACCCCTCCCGCGGGTTTGTCCCGGGTTTGCGGCGGGTTTAACCCGCACCCAAACCCGCACCACATCACCGCAGCTCACAGCCCCGCCGCACCCAAGTTGCGGGTTTGCGGGTTTGAAACCCGCATCCCCACCAGTCCTGCACAGTGCAGGACCCCAAGCCCGACCGGACGGCTCGAACCGCCAAGAACGCACCGTCCCCGGCCAGGGCATCCACACCTCACAGAACGGAATCCCGCCATGTCCCAACAGTCAGTCGCTAAGACGACCACCAAGCGTGCGGCCGTGAGCACCCGACGCCGTACACCTGCCGATTCCGACGAATTCATGGACACCGAGGAGTTCATGGCAAAGCTCGATATCGCGCGTTCGACCTTTGACGACTGGCGAGCAAAGGGCAAGTGCCCCAAGTGGTTCCGCCTGCCGAACGGGCAACTGCGCTGCCGCCGCAGCGAATTCAACCAGTGGATTGACGCGCTCGAAGGGGCTGCCTGATGGAAACGACCTATGACGTGCGGTTCTGGAAGACGGACGTGTACCGGGGCGAGAAGACCACGACGTACAAGGTCCGGTGGACCGTGGCGGGCAAGCCGTTCAAACGTCCACATAAGACGGCCGCGTTGGCGAACAGCTTCCGGTCGGAACTTGTGGCCGCTGCAAAGCGAGGTGAGGCGTTCTACGTCGGCACAGGCCTGCCTGTGTCGATGGATCGGCAGGACGTCACGACGACGTGGTTCACGTTCGCGAGTGACTACGCAGCGATGAAGTGGCCCAACCTCGCTGCGAATTCGCGGCGGTGCACGGCGCGTTCGTTGACCGACGTGACGATCGCGATGGTGGGCACGGCGCGTGGAAAACCGTCCGCCGAGTCGATCCGTGAGGCGTGTGGCTGGGCCTTCAACGGGCGCCGCAGGAACAAGGAGGAACCCAGCGCGGACGTGAGAGCCACAGTCGAATGGCTCACGCGTCACACGCGGAAGGTCTCCGATCTGACGCAGCCGGACACCGTGCGGCAAGTGCTGCTCGTGCTCGGCACGAAGCACGACGGCTCGAAAGCCGCGCCATCATCGTTGCAGCGTCGGCGCGGCCCGTTCGTCAATGCGCTTGAGTACGCGGTTGAGAAGCGACTGTTGCGCAGCAATCCGGTGCCCGCATTGAAGGTGAAGACGACGAGGGCGGTAAAGGAGTTGGACGTGGCGGTAGTCGTCAACCCCGAGCAGGCCCGTGCGTTGCTGGACGCCGTGAGCCGACAGGGCAAGAGCGGGAAGATGCTCAAAGCGTTCTTCGGCGTCATGTACTACTGCGGCCTACGGCCAGGTGAGGCGGTCAACCTACGTCGGGAGAACGTCCGGCTGCCGAAGCGGAAGCGCAACCGCATGACCGGGAAGTTGGAACCGCCAAAAGGCGAGTGGGGTGAACTGTCCTTCACCCAGTCCGCCCCGGCGGCAGGTGCCGCGTGGACGGACAACGGGAAGCGTCGCGAGGTCCGACAGCTCAAAGGACGCGAGATCGGCGAGCGACGGACACCACCCTGCCCGCCGGAGTTGGTGCGGTTGCTGTGGGACCACCTCGACAACCACGGCACTGATACAGAGGGGCGGCTGTTTCGCGGTGTGGAGACCGGCGGGGAAGTCCCGGAGGGCACCTACTGTCGCGTGTGGAAAAAGGCTCGTGAGGACGCGCTCAGCGACGAGGAGTGCGCGTCACCTCTCGCCGGAAGGCCGTATGACCTCCGTCACGCGTGCGTGTCGACATGGCTCGCAGCGGGCGTGCCCAGTGCGCAGGTCGCCAGGTGGGCAGGTCACAGCATCGACGTGCTTCACCGGATCTACGCCAAAGTGCTGGCCGACCAGGAAGACAGCTTCCGCAAGCGCATCGACAAGGTGCTGAGCAGCGAAGACAAGGAGGAGTGACCACGCCCAACTTGGGCGCGTATTGGGCGCAAACAGTCGGGTAGAGCCGGGAACAGCCGGGAGTCACCGGGAGTTACAAGATCAGCCCCTGACCTCACTTTCGCAGGTCAGGGGCTGGTTCTATGTGGTGAACGGTAGTGCCCCCGACGGGATTCGAACCCGTACTGTGATCCTTTTAAGGGA
>NZ_BSTQ01000038.1 GCF_030269605.1 Lentzea sp. NBRC 105346 | reverse complement strand
CAGCCGCATCCGAGACCCCAGGTCAAGCGAAAAGCGTGCTTGACCTGGGGTCTCGGATGCGGCAGGGCTTCGCCTGCGATGCGACGGGAGGGGCCCACCACCTGGTGGTTGTGTGCGCTGGCGCGCGCGGTGGGCTCGCTCGCTTCGCATCGCGAGTCGTACGTTCGCGGCCCCTGAGCTGTACGTTCCCGGCCCCGGAACGCTTGGTCGTTAGGACCCTGTGAGTTCCTGGTTCGGTGCGTGGCCTTTCCCACGCCGTTGCGACCTTCGCCCGTGACCTGAGCGTGTGAAGATTCAGGAGTGACAGAGATTCGAGAGCTCACCGTCGGCGTCCTGGGCGGCACGGGCGCGCAGGGCAAGGGATTGGCGATCCGCTGGGCGAAAGCCGGCCTCAAGGTCGTCATCGGCTCCCGTAGTGCCGAGCGCGCCGCACTGGCGGCCAAGGAGATCGTGGACGTGGCCGGTGGGGACGTCACTGGCGCGGACAACGTCGACTGTGCGGCGAACTCGGACATCGTCCTCGTCGCCGTGCCGTGGGAAGGGCACGGGGACCTGCTCGGGTCGCTGCGTGACCAGCTGGCGGGCAAGGTCGTCATCGACTGTGTGAACCCGCTCGGCTTCGACAAGCAGGGGCCGTTCGCGCTCAGCGTCGAGGAGGGTAGTGCGGCGCAGCAGGCTGAGGCGCTGCTGCCCGAGTCTCGGGTCACGGCGGCGTTCCACCACGTGTCGGCGGTGCTGCTGGCGGACCTCAGCGTTGAAGAGGTCGACATGGACGTCCTCGTGCTGGGCGACGACCGCGAGGCCACGGACACCGTGCGCGAGTTGGCCGAGTTGGTGCCTGGGTTCCGTGGCGTGTACGGCGGGCGGCTGCGGAATGCGCACCAGGTTGAGGCGTTTACGGCCAACTTGATTGCGATCAACCGGCGGTACAAGACGCACGCCGGGTTGAAGATCACGGGCGTGTGATGCTGCCGGTCGACGACCTCGGTGAGCCGGTCGTGGTTGACGCCCCGCAGCGGGTGGTCAGCCTCGTACCGTCGATCACCGAGGCCGTCGCGGTCAGCTTGCCCAGCGCACTCATCGGTGCCACGGATTACTGCACTCACCCGGCGGACCTCGACGTCGCTCGCGTTGGCGGCTCCAAGTACCCCGATGTCGACAAAGTCATGGCGCTGCAACCGGATCTGGTGATCGCCAACTCCGAGGAGAATCGCGCCGAGGACGTGGATCGGTTGCGCGCCAACGGGATTCAGGTGTGGGTGACGGCCGCCCCGTCGACGGTTCCACACGCCCTGGCTTCGTTGCGGCGCCTGTTCGGGACCGCGTGGGACCTCGAACCCGAGTGGCTCGTCCGGGCCGAAGAACTGTGGCGGGACACCAGAACCCCGTCGATCCGCGCTCTTATCCCGGTGTGGCGGAGGCCCTGGGTTGTGGTCGGCCGGGACACGTTCGCCGGCGACGTCCTCAAGAGGCTTGGCGTCGGCAACGTCTACGCGGACCACGAGGAGCGGTACCCGCGGCCCAGCCTCGAAGAGCTCAACGCCACCAAGCCGGACCTGGTCATCCTGCCCGACGAACCGTACGTCTTCACGCACGAGGACGGGCCGGAGTCGTTCCCCGGTCTGCCATACGTGCTGGTCAGTGGCAGGCACCTCACGTGGTACGGGCCGTCAATGGTTGAGGCGAGAGAAAGTCTCGAAAACGCGCTCAACTACGGTAAAAACTAACCTCATGCGCAACTTACTCACGGTGGCCGCGGCCACCGTCTTCGCCATGACCTTGCTGACCGCTCCCGCCCAGGCCGACCCGGTCGTCCACTACCGCGTCGCGGGCACGAACCGTTGCCTCGAGGACAACGGCACGCAGGTCGTCACCGCGCCGTGCGCCCCGCAGGACGACAAACAGCGCTGGCTGCTGCCGATCGGCGGCGACCTGTCGGACCGGCCGCGCAACATTGCCAGCAACAAGTGCCTGACCGCGAACGCCACCGGACAGGTCACCACCACGACTTGCACCAGCGCCATAAACCAGCGTTGGCGCCGTAAGCCGCGCGAGACCGAGTTCAGGTTCCGCAACGTCGCCGCGAACAAGTGCCTCGTCGCACCTGCGCGGGTCCCCACCGTGCAGACGTGCACCTCGGGGACCCAGCGCTGGGC
Source organism: Lentzea sp. NBRC 105346 (assembly GCF_030269605.1). Lineage (GTDB taxonomy): Bacteria > Actinomycetota > Actinomycetes > Mycobacteriales > Pseudonocardiaceae > Lentzea. Next base: position 18,706 of record NZ_BSTQ01000038.1, on the reverse strand, counting down.
CGCGTTCTACTGACGGAACTTGTCCGTCGCCTCCAGCAGCGCTGAAAGGATGCCGGGTTCGCTGTACGCGTGCCCGGCGTCCGGCACCATCACCAGCTCCGCCGACGGCCACGCCTTGTGCAGGTCCCACGCGGTGATCGGCGGAGTCGCGGCGTCGTAGCGGCCCTGCACGATCACGCCGGGGATGTCCGCCAGGCGGTGTGCGTCGCGGATCAGCTGGCCCTCGGAGAGCCACGCGCCGTTCAGGAAGTAGTGGTTCTCGATGCGCGCGAACGCCAAGGCGTACTGGTCTTCGGCGAACTGGGCGATCAGCTCGGGATCCTCGCGCAACGTGACGGTCGCGCCCTCCCAGCTGCTCCACGCCACGGCCGCGGGTCCGTGGACCGCCGGATCCGGGTCGGCCAGCAGTTCCGCGTAGACCTCGATCGGATCCTCAGATCGGCGGTCGAGGGGGATGGGCGCGAGGAAACGGTCCCACCACTCGGGAAACAGGTTGGCCGCGCCGCCGCGGTAGTACCAGTCCAGCTCGGACTGCCGGATCGTGAAGACGCCGCGCAGGATCAGTTCGATGACGCGCGACGGGTGCGTCTCGGCGTAGGCCAGTGCCAGCGAGCTGCCCCACGAGCCGCCGAACACCTGCCAGCGGTCGATGTCCAAATGGGACCGCAGCAGCTCCATGTCGGACACGAGGTGCCAGGTCGTGTTGGCCTTCAAGGACAACGACGTGGACGCGTGCGGCTTCGACCGGCCACAGCCGCGCTGGTCGAACAGCACGATGCGGTAGGCGTCGGGGTCGAACAGCCTGCGATGGCCGGGCGAACATCCGCCGCCCGGCCCGCCGTGCAGGAACACCACGGGCTTGCCGGACGGGTTGCCGCAGGTCTCCCAGTACACGTGGTGACCGTCGCCAACGTCCAGCAGGCCCGACTCGTACGGCTCAATCTCCGGGTACACAACCCGGATCGTGCCGGATCATCAGTGGAACGTGTGCTCCGGGCCGGGGAACTGGTGGCCGCGCACCTCGGAAGCGAACTCCTGGGCCGCGCCGAGCATCACGTCGGCGAGGTTGGCGTACCGCTTCACGAACCGCGGGCCCTTGCCCCGGCGCAGGCCCATCATGTCCTGCCACACCAGCACCTGGGCGTCGGTGTCCGGACCGGCGCCGATGCCGACGGTCGGGATCACCAGGTCGTGCGTGATCTGCTTCGCGACCTCGGCGGTCACCATCTCCAGCACGACGGCGAACGCGCCGGCCTCCTGGACCGCGATCGCGTCCTCGACGACCTCGTTGAACGCGTCGTGGCGGCCCTGCACCCGGTAGCCGCCGAGCTGGTGCTCGGACTGCGGCGTGAACCCGATGTGTGCCATGACCGGGATACCGGCGGCGACGATGGCCTTGATGTGCGGCGCGAAGTGGCGGCCGCCCTCCAGCTTCACCGCGTGGGCGAGGCCTTCCTTCATGAACCGGACGGCCGTCGCCACGGCCTGCTCGACCGAGACCTGGTAGGAGCCGAACGGCAGGTCGGCGACCACGAGCGAGCGCTTCACGGACCGCGACACCGCGCGTACCAGCGGGATCAGCTCGTCGACGGTCACCGGAAGCGAAGTCTCGTTGCCGTAGACGTTGTTCGACGCCGAGTCACCCACGAGCAGAACGGGGATGCCGGCCTCGTCGAAGATCTCCGCCGTGTACATGTCGTACGCGGTGAGCATGGGCCACGCCTCGCCGCGTTCCTTCATCTCACGCAGGTGGTGGATGCGGACCCGCTTGGCAGGCGTCTTGGCAGCGTTGGCGCCGTTTCCGTACGGCGCAGAAACCTCGGCAGTGGTCATCTTTGACCGTTCCTTTCCTCGAGGCCCGTCGCCGGGTCCCCGGGCGCTTTTTGCACGGTTGCCGAGTACCAGCGTGACAGCAGACGAGCCGTTCGGACACCGGGGTGCGAGTAGCCTCACAAAGTGGCCTGCCGCATCACCGAACTCGTGCTGGACTGCACCGATCCCGAGCTCCTCGCGAACTTCTGGTGCGCGGTGCTCGACTTCCGGGTGACCGACCGCGATGAGAGCGGGGTCGCCATCGGACCGGCCGATCGGCGCTTCGAGCTGCTGTTCCTGCGCAGCGACGAGCCCAAGAAGCAGAAACTCCGGCTGCACATCGACGTCAGCGCGACCGACCGCGACCAGCAGTCCGAGCTGGAACGCCTGCTCGCGCTGGGTGCCCAGAAGATCGACATCGGGCAGGGCGAGCAGTCGTGGCACGTGCTGGCGGATCCGGAGGGCAACGAGTTCTGCCTGCTCAGGCGGCGGGTGACTCCCTGAGCACGTCGCGAACGGCCAGGTAGACGGCATCGGGCCGGTCCATCTGGACCATGTGCCGCGATCCGGGCACCAGCACGTTGCGGCCCCACGGCGTGAGCCCCGCCAGCGTCAGGTGCTCGGGCCACACCTGCCGTCCCGCGGTCAGCACGTGAAACGGCACGTCCGGCAGGTCCCGGCGCGCGCGCAACCGTTCCAACGTGGCCACCTGACCGGGATACGAGGCGAGCTCAGCCAGGATCGCCCGGCCGACACCGGGCCGCCGGTAGACGAGTTCGACCAGGTCAGCGGGGGCGGGATCGGTATCGCCCAACGTGCTGGCCGCGACGACGAAGTCCCGGAACCGATGCCCGAACCGGTGCGTGATCCGCGCGCCCAGCCTGCGGCTGCCGAACGCGCGCAGGGCCTGCGCCACCAGGGCTGATGGGTCGAACGGCGCGCCCGCGCCCGGCACCTCGGTGTCCGGGTCGACCAGCACCAGGCCGACCACCTTGCCGGGCCGCAGCCGCGCGTAGGCCTCGATGTGCAGGGACGCCATGGAGTGACCGACGAGCACCGCGGGCGGAACGCCGCGCAACACCGCGTCGAGCACGGCGACCTCGCGCGCGAGGCTCGGGTCGCGGTGCTGTGGTCCGCTCATGCCGAGTCCCGGCCGATCGAACACAATCACTCGATAGTGGGGTTCGAGCAGCTCGACGGTACGGATCCAATCGAACCACGCGCCGCCGAGGCCGGAGCTCAGCACGACGACCGGGCCGGAGACCTTGCCCGACGAGGCGACGTGCACGCGCCCGGCGGAAGAGGGGATCATCCTCGTCATAGATCGATTCCTGGAGCTGATGTGGCACCCGTGGCGCGGTGGAAGTGGAAGGCGGCGAGCTGGATCGCCGGCGTCGTGCAGCTGGCCGCGGTGGCGTCGCTGCTCAGACTGGTGCTGCCGGAGGACAGCTGGTTCACCGGCTTCACCGACACGGTCGGGTACTGGCTGGGTCTCCCGATCGACGGGAACCTGTTCATCGCGCTCGTCTTCGTCGTCCTGGGTGCCGCGTTGTTGCGGCACAAGCGTGCCGCGCTCTGGACGCTGCTGCTGTTCCAGGTGCTCGGCCTGCTGCTCGTCGCCGGTATAGCGATCATCTTCCTGGTCGTTCCTGAAGCTCTGCTTGAGACCGGCGAACCGACCGACTGGCCGTTCATTCTGGGTGGTCTGGCCGCATCGATCGTCCTGGTTTCGTTTCTGTGGGTGGTGCGGGACGGCTTCCCGGCGCGGCTCGCGCGTGGCGCGTGGCGGCAGGCGCTGGCCACGTTCATCGCGGGCATGGCGATCCTCATCGCCGTCGGCTGGGGGCTGACCGAGCTCTTCCCCGGTCAGCTGGTGGAGGTCACCGACAAGCTCGCCTGGGCCGCGAACCAGGTGACGGGTGAGGTCGTCCGGCTCGGACCGGTCGGCATCCCCGAAGGTCCACAGTGGCTCAGCGTCATCCTGGGCATCGGCGGCACTTTGGTCGCGATCCGCGCGATGTACGTGTTCTTCCGCGGTGTGCGCACTCAGCAGCTGCTCAGCGGCGCCGACGAGCTGGAGATCCGCAGGCTGCTGGCGTCCGACGGCGAGCCCGACTCGCTCGGCTACTTCGCCACGCGGCGGGACAAGAGCGCGGTCTTCTCCGGGCGCGCGGCGCTCACCTACCGCGTGCTCGGCGGTGTGTCGCTGGCCAGCGGCGACCCGATCGGCGACGAGGAGATGTGGCCGCAGGCGGTGCAGGCGTGGCTCGCCGAGGCACGCACGTACGGCTGGGTCGCAGGCGTGCTCGGCGCGTCGGAACGGGGTGCGCAGGTCTACACCGCCGCCGGGCTGAAGGCGTTGGAGATCGGTGACGAGGCCATCCTCGACGTGCGCGAGTTCAACCTCGCCGGGCCCGAACGCCGCAACCTGCGGCAGGCGGTGAGCCGCGTCGAACGCGCCGGCTACACCACGCGCGTGCGCAGGCACAGCGAGATCGCCCCCGAGGAGATGTCGTCCATTTTGGACCTCGCGCAACGCTGGCGCGGCGCCGAAACCGAGCGCGGTTTCTCGATGGCGCTGGGCCGGCTCGGCGACCCGACCGACGGCCGCTGCGTGATGGTCGAGGCCTACGACGCCGATGGGGAACTGCGCGGGCTGCTGTCGTTCGTGCCGTGGGGCAGGCGCGGGGTGTCGCTGGACCTGATGCGCCGCGACCGGTCCGCGGAGAACGGCCTCAACGAGTACATGGTCGCCCAGCTCGCCGCGAACGCCGGACACCTTGGTGTGCAACGGATCTCGCTGAACTTCGCGATGTTCCGCGCGGTGTTCGAGGAGGGCGAGAAGATCGGCGCGGGCCCGGTCCTGCGCGCGTGGCGCCGCGTGCTGTCGCTGGCGTCGCGGTTCTTCCAGCTGGAGTCGCTGTACCGGTCGAACGCCAAGTACGACCCGGACTGGGTGCCGCGGTTCCTCTGCTACGCCCGCACCCGCTCGCTGCCGCGTGTCTCGATCGCCGCGGGCATCGCCGAGGGTTTCGTGCCGTCACTGCGGTCGTTGCTGCAACGCGGCAAGGCCCGGGAGCTGCAGGGTGCCGACGTCGGGCTGGACTTCGCCGCCCAGGTCGCCGAGATCGATTCGCTCAAGGTCGAACCCAAGGTCGTGCGCCGGCCGGACCAGGTGCGCGTGCGGATCGCGAAGGTCGACCGGATGCGGTCCTCGGGCGTCGACCCGTACCCGGTCGGCTTCGAACGGACGATGTCGCTGGCCGAGGCCCGAGAACGGTTCGGCTCCGAGGTGTCCGTGACCGGCCGCGTCGTGGCGCTCCGCGAGATGGGCAAGCTCTGCTTCGCGCGGCTGCGCGACTTCACCGGTGAGCTGCAGCTGATGCTCGCCGCCGACCAGCTCGGCGACGGCCTGCGGTCGTGGAAGTCCTATGTGGACCTGGGCGACCACGTCGGGGTGAGCGGCACCGTGATCAAGTCCGACCACGGCGAGATCTCCGTGCTGGCCTCGTCGTGGACGATGACCGCGAAGTGCCTGCACCCGTTGCCGGACAAGCGAAAGGGCCTGTCCGACCCCGAGGCGCGCGTGCGGCAGCGCTACCTCGACCTGGTGGTGAACCCCGACTCCGCGGACCTGTTGAAGATCCGCAGCAACGTGGTGCGCGGCGTGCGTGACTTCCTGCACGACCGCTCGTTCCTCGAGGTCGAGACCCCGATGCTGCAGGCGGTGCACGGCGGCGCGAACGCCCGGCCGTTCGTCACCCACATCAACGCCTACGACATGCGGATGTACCTGCGGATCGCGCCGGAGCTGTATCTGAAGCGGCTGTGCGTGGCGGGCGTGGACCGGGTGTTCGAGCTGAACCGCAACTTCCGCAACGAGGGCGCGGACGCCTCGCACAACCCCGAGTTCACGATGCTCGAGGCCTACCAGTCCTACGCGGACTACCGCACCATGCTCGATCTGATGCGTTGTTTGATCCAGCACGCGGCTCGGTGCGCCTTCGGCCGTGAGGTGGCTTTGCGGCCGGACGGTGAGTTCGACATCTCCGGCGAGTGGCCGATCGTGTCGGTCTACCAGGCGGTTTCCGACGCCCTCGGTACTCCGGTCACGCCGGACACGTCGCTGGACGATCTCCGGAAGCTGCTGGCGGAGGCCGGCGTGACCGTGAACGAGGACTGGACGCACGGCCAGCTCGTGCAGGAGGCCTACGACGAGTTCGTCGAGCCGCGGACCGTGCGGCCGACGTTCTACATCGACTTCCCGACCGACGTGTCACCGCTGACCCGGCAGCACCGCGCCGACCCGCGACTCGCGGAACGGTGGGACCTCGTCGCGTTCGGCGCGGAGATCGGCACCGCCTACTCCGAGCTCACCGACCCGCTGGAGCAGCGGCAACGGCTGGAGGCGCAGTCGTTGAAGGCGGCCAGCGGCGACGTCGAGGCGATGGAGCTGGACGAGGACTTCCTGCGGGCTTTGGAGCACGGCATGCCGCCCACGGGCGGGCTCGGGATGGGCGTGGACCGGCTGCTGATGATGCTGACCGGCACGTCGATCCGGCAGACCGTGATCTTCCCGTTCGTCCGGCCGACCTAGCCCTCGCGCCACGCGTTGGTGATCGGCAGCCGGCGGTCGCGCCCGAACGCCTTGTTCGAGATCTTCGTGCCCGGCGGGTACTGGCGCCGCTTGTACTCGGCCTTGTCGACCATCCGCAGCACGCGGTCCACCAGCTCGGGCGCGAACCCGGCCGCGATCAGGTCGTCGTACCCGCGGTCGCCCTCGACGTAGTCGTCGAGCAGGTCGTCGAGCAACGCGTAGTCGGGCAGCGAGTCGGTGTCCACCTGGCCGGGCCGCAGCTCGGCCGACGGCGGCTTGGTGATCGAGTTCTCCGGGATCGGCGGCGTCTCGCCGCGCTTGAACGCCTCGTCGTTGCGCCACCGCGCGAGGTCCCAGACCAGAGTCTTGAAGACGTCCTTGATCGGCGCGAACCCGCCGACCGCGTCGCCGTAGATGGTCGAGTAGCCGACCGAGAGCTCGGACTTGTTGCCGGTCGCCAGCACCAGGTGTCCGTGCTGGTTGGACAGCGCCATCAACGCCATGCCGCGGCACCGGGCCTGGATGTTCTCCTCGGCCAGCCCGGTCAGCGACAACTGCGAGACGAACGCCGACACCATGTCCGCGATCGGCTCGACCGAGTAGTGGATCCCGGTCCGCTGCGCCATCTCGAAAGCGTCCGACTTGGAGTGTTCGGACGAGTACGAGGACGGCAGGGATACCGCGTGCACCGCGTCCGGCCCCAGCGCGTCCACCGCCAGAGCCGCGACGACCGCGGAGTCGATGCCGCCGGACAGACCGAACACGACCGACCGGAAACCGTTCTTGTGCACGTAGTCCCGCAGGCCGGTGACCAGCGCGTACCACACCTCGGCCTCGTCGGACAGCGGCTCGAAGATCCGCGGCGCGGGCAGCGGTTCGTAGGCCGGACCGGCCTCGGAGATCGTGATCCGTTCGACCGTGAAGTCCCCGAAAGCGCCCGACTCGTAGGAACCCCCTGGAACGGAAAGGTCCATGACCATCAGGTGCTCCACGAACTGCGGCGCCCGCGCGAGCAGAACACCGTCACGCCCGACGACCAGCGAGTCGCCGTCGAACACCAGCTCGTCCTGGCCGCCGATCAGGTTGCAGTACGCGAGCGGCGCGCCCGCCTCGGCCGCACGACGGGCCACCAGCGGCAGCCGCACGTCGTCCTTCTTGCGCTCGTACGGCGAGGCGTTGGGGGAGACGACGACGTCCACACCGGCCGCGCCCAGAGCGGAGATGGGACCGCCGTCCTGCCACAGGTCCTCGCAGATGACCATGCCGACCTCGACGCCGTTGATCCGCACGACGTCCAGCTCGTCACCCGGCTTGAAGTAGCGGCGCTCGTCGAACACGCCGTAGTTCGGCAGGTGGTGCTTGTACTGGGTCGCCACGACACGCCCGCCGTGCAGCACGGATGCGGCGTTGCGCGGCCCTGCCGAGTCGTGGTCCAGGAACCCGACGAACGCGGCCACCGAGCCCAGGCCGGCTTCGTCAAGGGCAACGGCGAGGTCCTCGAGAGCCGCCCGCGACGCCCGTGCGAAGGACGTGCGAATCGCCAGGTCCTCGACCGGGTAACTGGTCAGCACCATCTCGGGGAACACCACGAGATGGGCGCCGGCCTCGGCGGCCTTGCGGGTCCACTCGACGACGAGCGCGGAGTTGCCGTCCAGGTCTCCCACGGTGGCGTTGACCTGGGCGAGCGCGATGCGGAGCTGCGGCATGGAACTATCTTCTCCCATAGGATCGCCTGGTGAGGCGTCTCTTCAGCGTGTTGCTCGTCATCCCCGTCCTTACGTCGTGCACCACGCTCGTCGAGGGCACAGCCAAGCCCGGCGTCACCTTCGAGAAACGCGGCCCCGCCGGCACCGTCCCGGCCGGTCTGGAGGCGTTCTACGGCCAGCAGCTGGCCTGGTCGGACTGCGCGCCGTTCGTGAAGTCCGAGAACAGCCGCCGCGCATACGGTTCCAAAAGGGATGTCGAATGCGCGCGCCTCGAGGTGCCGCTGGACTACTCCAAACCGGACGGCGACAAGATCACCCTGGGCTTGCTGCGCAGCCCGGCGACCGGTGACCGGATCGGATCGCTGCTGGTCAACCCCGGTGGGCCCGGTGAGTCCGGCATGGACGCCGCGGGCAGCATCGTCCCCGAGCTCGCCAAGACCGACCTCGGCAAGCGGTTCGACTTCGTCGGCTTCGACCCGCGGGGCATCGGCGCGAGCGAGCCGAGCGTCCAGTGCCTCACCGGGCCGGAGAAGGACGCGGAGCGGTTGGACCTCGACGTCGACACTTCGCCCAACGGACTCGCCCAGACGGAGGCAGAGAACAAGGCATATGCAGACAAATGTGCCGCCCAGACAAAATTTGGGGCGGCGATGCTCGCCAACATCGGCACGCGGGACGTAGTTAAGGACATGGATGTCCTTCGTTCCGCGCTCGGTGACGCGAAGCTGACCTACATCGGCTACTCCTACGGCACCCGGATCGGCACCGAGTACGCCGAGACGTTCCCGCAGAACGTCCGTGCGCTGATACTCGACGGCGCCGTCGATCCCACGCAGGACCAGCTCGCGTCCCTGGTCGCACAGGGTGCGGGGTTCCAGAAGGCGTTCGACGCGTTCGTCCAGTGGTGCCGCAAGCAGGGCGACTGCGCGCTGGGTGACCCGGCGAACAAGAGCTTCCAGGAGCTCACCCGGCCGCTGCTGACCAAGCCGATCGAGATCGGCGACCGCAAGCTCTCCTACACCGACGCGATGACCGCGACGCTGCAGGCGCTGTACTCGGAGCAGCTGTGGCCGTTGCTCAGCCAGGGCCTCAACGAGCTCAAGAAGGGCCGGGCCAACACCCTGCTGACCCTCGCGGACGTCTACTACCAGCGCGGCAGCGACGGCAACTACAGCACGATCCTCGACGCGTTCAACGCCGTGCACTGCGTCGACGACCAGCGGATCACCGACAAGGCCGCGATCACCGAGACGCAGCGCAAGTACAAGGAGGCCGCGCCGTTCCTGGACGACGGCAACCCGCCGGGCGCCGCGCTTGACGCCTGCGCGTTCTGGCCGGCGCCGGTCACGGGCGATACCAAACCGCCGAAGGCGGACGGCCTGCCGCCGCTGCTCGTCATCTCCACCACGGGTGACCCCGCGACCCCGTACGAGGCCGGCGTCAACCTCGCGAAGGCCCTGAACTCCCGGTTGCTCACGTACGAGGGCAACCAGCACACCGTGTTCCTGCAGGGGAACCAGTGCGTCGACCAGGCCGGTGTGAAGTACCTGGTCGAACTGCAGCTGCCCGCTGACGGAACCCGGTGTGCCGCATGACGAAGAGGCGTTCCCGAGTAACCGCCGCGTTATTCGCCCTGATCGTCGTCCTGAGCACCTCCACCTCGTACGCGCAGATCGACGGCTCGCCCAGGCCGGTCGCGCAGCGCGGGATGGACCGGTTCTACAAACAGGTCCTGAGCTGGGGGAAGTGCCAGCCGTACGCCGTGGACGAACGCAGCCGCACCGCGTTCGGCCGCGGTGACGTGCAGTGTGCGCGCTTAGAGGTACCGCTGGACTACGCCAAACCGGACGGCCGCGCGATCAGCGTCGGCGTGCTGCGCCACGTCGCGTCCGAGCCGCAACGCCGCGTCGGCTCGCTGATCGTGAACCCCGGCGGCCCCGGCGGCTCCGGCATGGTCTACGTCGCGAACATGATCGAGCAGCAGCAGAACTCGGCCATCGGCAAGCGGTTCGACCTGGTCGGCTTCGACCCGCGCGGGGTCGGCGCCTCCGAACCGCGCGTGCAGTGCCTCACCGACGCCGAACGCGACGAGCAGCGGTTGCGCAACAAGGACGTCGGCGCGGACGAGACCGAGGCGCAGAACAAGGACTATGTCAAGAAGTGCAGCGAACGCACCGGTGTCGACGTGCTCGCCAACGTCGGCACCCGGGACGTCGTTCGTGATGTCGACGTGCTGCGTGCCGCGCTGGGCGACCAGAAGCTGACCTACCTCGGTTACTCCTACGGCACTCGCATCGGCACGCTGTACGCGGAGACGTTCCCGAAGAACGTCCGCGCGATGGTGCTCGACGGCGCGGTCGCCGTGAAGCAGGACAAGGTGGCCGACGCCGCCCGCCAGGCCCAGGCGTTCCAGGACGCCTTCCAGCGCTTCGCCGCGTGGTGCGCGCAACGCGACTGTCCTATCGGGACCGACGTGTCGCTCGCGCAGAACCGGCTGGACATCCTCACCGACGCGTTGAAGCAGAAGCCCATCCAGGTCAAGGACCGCAAGCTCTCGCACTCGGACGCGCGCACCGCGACCGTGCAGGCGCTCTACACCGATCGCCTGTGGGACACCCTGTTGAAGGGGCTGCAGGAGCTTCGGCAGAACAAGGGCGACACGTTGCTGCAGCTCGCCGACCAGTACCTGGGCCGCTTCGCCGACGGCTCGTACTCGCGCATCCAGGACGCGTTCGTCGCGGTCCGCTGCATGGACGAGCCGCCGGTCAAGGACCGGGCCGAGCTGGAGGCGAACCGCAGGCGGGTGCTGGAGATCCTCGGCAACGAGGACGCCGTGCAGACCGACGAACGCGCCCTCGGGCCCTGTGCCTTCTGGCCCGCGCCGCACACCAGCGAGCCGCACCCGCCGCAGCTGCAGGGGCAGGGGCTGCCGCAGGTGCTGGTCGTCTCGACGACGGGTGACCCGGCGACGCCCTACCAGTCCGGGGTGGACCTGGCGTCGGCGTTGCGCGCGCGGCTGTTGACGTACAAGGGAAACCAGCACACGGCGTTCCTGCACAACATCCAATGCGTGGACCAGGTCGGGACGACCTACCTGGCCGACTTGAGGCTGCCGGAGTCCGACTCGACGTGCTGACGGGCCCTACCGGGAAGGAGCAGTGAACCGAGCGCGCCCGCCACGCAGATGGCCGAGGTGATCAGGAAGATCTCGTGGTACTCGGTCAGCAGCGCGTCCGACAGCTTGTGCTGGTACTCGGCCAGCTGACGCTTGAACTCGTCCGCGGGCACCCCGAACGGCAGCGGGGTGTTCAACGAGGCCGTCAGCTCCTGGAACCGGTGCAGCCCCCACGCGGACAGCGCCGCGACCCCGACGAGCATGCCGGTCATCCGCGCCACCACGACGAACGCCGACGCGACGCCGTGACTGGTCGACGGCACCACGCGCAGCACGGCGGCGGACAGCGGCGCGATCACCAGACCGAGCCCGAACCCGGCGACGGCCAGGTCGCGGTCCAGCACGAACGCCGACACGTCCGCCGGCCAGCGCGAGATCAGCACATACCCGGACGCGGCGATCACCAGACCGGCGAACGAGACCCACCGGTCACCCAGCCGCGACGCCAGGAACCCGCCCAGCAGCGCACCGATGGGCAACGCGATCAGGAACCGCGTCAGCAGCCGTGCCGCCGCGGCCGAGTCACGCCCCTGCACGGTCTGCGCGAACAGTTCGACGTCGACGAGCGTCACCATCAACGCCGCACCGGTCGCCAGTGACACCCCGAGGACCGCCCAGAACCGCGTCCAGTGCACACCCTCAGGTGACAGGAGTCGCACGGAAGCCCGGCGTTCCCACAGGAAGAAACCCACCAGAACGACGAGGGACAGACCGAGCACCGGCCAGCCCCACGACGGCAGCACCGACTCCGCAGGCGTCGGGTTGTACAAGGCCACGACCAGCAGACCCAGGGACAGCGCCAGCAGACCGCCGCCAATGAAGTCGATCTTTACCGGCCGTTTCGACGTCGGCACGGTGAAGTGCACGATCACCATCGCGACCAGAGCCAACGGGATGTTCACCCAGAACACCCAGCGCCACGACTGCGGTTCCCAGCCCTCGAACAACGGCCAGGCGTTGAACAGCGACGCGAGCCCGACGCCGTACAGGGTCCCGAGCACGGAGCCCAGTTCCTGAGCGGCACCCACGGCACCGAGCGCGGTCGACCGCCGGTGCGCCTCCCACAGGTCCGCGACCAGCGCCATCGTGACCGGCAGCAACGCACCACCGGCGAGCCCCTGCACGACGCGGCCGGCCACGAGGAACGGCAGGTCACCGGAAACAGCGGTCAGCACGGAACCGAGAGCGAACCCGGCCAGGCACACGTGCAGCACGAACCGCCGCCCGAACCGGTCGGACAGCTGGCCGAGCAACGGCATACCGGCGACGTAGCCGAGCAGGTAGCCGGTGACGATCGGGGTGGCCTGCTCCAGGTGGTTCACCGGGATGCCGAGGTCACGCACCATGTCGACGAGCACACCGACGACGACGTACGCGTCCAGAGCGCCCAGGAGAACGGCGGCCCCGGCGGCCGCCAGAGCCAGACGCCTCACGTCGTGGGCGCGGTGATCGTCAGGGACTTGTTGAAGTCGGACAGTCCGATCTGCACCTTCTGCCCGCCGGTCAGCTCGAACAGCCCCTGCACCAGGCGGTTCTCCTTGTCCACGGTGTACTTCGCCTTGACGTCGCCGCTGATGCCCGGCACCAGCTTGGCGATGACGTCCTTCGGCACCACGGCGTTCACGACGGTCTGGTCGCCGGCCGACTCGGTCTTCGCGTCCTTCGAGCTCTTCAGGACGTTCGCGACGCCCTTGTCCGGGTTGAGGATCGCGGTCGGGTCGTACACCTGCCCGGCGAACGCGGCGGGCAGCTTGGTGAACCCGCCCGTGGGGCCCTTGAAGTACAGGTTCTTCTCGACGAGCACGTACTCGATCTGGACGAGATTCCCACCCAGCGAGACCTTCGCGTTGCCTTTCGAGTCACCCGTGTTGGTGAGATCTCCGACGGCGTCCTTCACGTTGACGTCCGGCAGGTCGCCTTCGACCTTGATGGTGAAGTGCGTGCTGGTCACCGAGCGCATGGCGTCGGATGACTTGCTGAGCACGGTCGCTCCGTCGGGGAGGTCCCCGGACGAGGTGCAGCCGGTGAGCAGCGTGAGTGCGAGAAGAACCATCCAGCGGGCGGCCATGCGGTGATCCTAAGTGCTTTAGAGTGCGCCCCATGGACCGCCAGCAGGAGTTCGTGCTGCGAACGTTGGAAGAACGCGACATCCGGTTCGTCCGGCTGTGGTTCACCGACGTTCTGGGTTTCTTGAAGTCCGTGGCGGTGGCCCCGGCCGAGCTCGAGGGCGCCTTCAGCGAGGGCATCGGGTTCGACGGCTCGGCGATCGAGGGCTTCGCCCGCGTGTACGAGTCGGACATGGTCGCCAAGCCGGATCCCGCGACGTTCCAGGTGCTGCCCTGGCAGACGCCGGACGGCAACAACTACTCGGCGCGCATGTTCTGCGACATCACCATGCCGGACGGGTCGCCGAGCTGGGCGGACCCGCGGCACGTGCTGCGCCGCACGTTGTCGAAGGCCAGCGAGGCCGGCTTCACCTGCTACGTGCACCCGGAGATGGAGTTCTTCCTGCTGAAGAACCTCCCCGCCGACGGCAGCGAGCCCGAGCCCGCGGACAACGGCGGTTTCTTCGACCAGACGTCGCACGAGACGGCCACGCACTTCCGCCGCCACGCCATCGAGGCGCTGGAGGCGATGGGCATCTCCGTCGAGTTCAGCCACCACGAGGGCGCGCCCGGCCAGCAGGAGATCGACCTGCGCTACGCCGACGCGCTGACCATGGCGGACAACGTCATGACCTTCCGGTACGTGGTGAAGGAGGTCGCGATCACGCAGGGCGTGCGCGCCTCGTTCATGCCCAAGCCGTTCTCCGACCAGCCCGGTTCCGGCATGCACACGCACCTGTCGCTCTTCGAGGGCGACCGCAACGCGTTCTACGACGCCGAGGACCCCTACCAGCTGTCGGACGTCGGCAAGGCGTTCGTCGCGGGGCTCCTGAAGCACGCCCGTGAGATCTCCGGGGTGACCAACCAGTGGGTGAATTCCTACAAGCGGTTGATCGTCGGCGGGGAGGCCCCGACGGCCGTCTGCTGGGGTCACGCGAACCGGTCCGCGTTGGTCCGCGTGCCCATGTACTCACCGGGCAAGTCCTCGTCGCGCCGGGTCGAGATCCGGTCGCTGGACAGCGCGTGCAACCCGTACCTCGCGTACTCGGTGATCCTGGCAGCGGGCCTGAAAGGCATCGAGAAGGGCTATGAGCTGCCGCCGCCCGCCGAGGACGACGTGTGGTCGCTGACCGACCGCGAACGCCGCGCCGCGGGGTACGCGAACCTGCCCCAGAACCTCGGCGAGGCCCTCTCCGAGATGGAGAACTCGGAGCTGCTGCCCGAGGCGCTCGGCGAACACGTCTACGACTTCTTCCTTCGCAACAAGCGCACGGAGTGGGACGCTTACCGCCGCAGCGTCACCCCGTACGAGTTGCGCACACTCCTCCCCGTGCTGTGAGGCCGATAGCTTGCTGAGCGCCACCGAAGTCCCCGGTTTCCAGCCCGTCATCTGCGCGTGCACGGTCGCCACCGCGGCCGAGCTGCCCGCGGTGAAGGTCCTGTCCGGCTCGTTCCTCGCCGAACACCCCGAGGGACGGTTCATCGCACTGATCGTCGACGCGCAGCCCGAGGCGTCCGGTCCGGGACTCATCACCCCGGCCGACCTGGGCATCGAGGCCGATGAGCTGCACGTCATGGCGACGTCGCTCACCGAGGCTCAGCTGCGTGCGGCGATGGTGCCGCGGTTACTGGAACAGCTGCTGGCGCAGGGGCTCCCGGTGCTCTACCTGGACCCGTGGGTGCAGGTCTTCGGCTCCGTCACGAAGCTCGTGCTGGAGGCGTTGAAGCTCGCGCCGGTCGCGTTGCTGCCGCGCACGCTGCGGCCGTTGCCGGACGACGGGCTGCAGCCGGGCTCGGCGGACCTGCACGAACTGGGCGCGTTCGACCCCGGTTTCGTCGCGGTCGGTCCCGGCGCGGAGCCGTACCTGACCTCGCTGGACATGCCCGCCCTGGTCCCGCACCAGGTGTTGCGCGACGGCCGGCTCGGCCTGTCGGTGTGGAACGTCGCCGACCGGCCGTTGCACCGGTCCGAGGAAGGCGCGCTGACCGTGCTCGGCGCGCCGCTGCTGACCGCGCACTTCGCGGGCTTCGACCCGCGCCGGCCGTGGCTGCTGTCCGCCGAGTTCGCCGAACGACCGCGCGTGCTGCTGTCCGAACATCCGCTGGTCGCCGAGCTGGTGACCGCGTACCGGGCCGAGCTCGTGCGCTGCGGGCACACCATGCAGACCGTGCCGTACCGGTTCGGGCAGCTCATCGACGGCACCGTGCTGCCGGACGAGCTGCGTGACGACTACCGGGCGGCTTCGCCCACGCCGCCGCCGGCGTTCGGCGATGACGGTGGAGCCGGCTTCCTGCTGTGGGCGTGCGAGGCCACTCCTTCGGGTGGAACTCGCTGGTCCGAGGCCCTCTGGCGGGCGGACGAGGCGCTGCAGCTGCAGTTCCCGGCGCCGTTCGGGGCCGACGCCGAGGCGTTCCGCGAGTGGTGTGCCGGGGTCGGGGTCACGTCGGGCCGGCTGCCGGTTCCGGCGGTGCCCGCTCCGCGGGCCGAGGGACCTGCGCTGCTGGACCAACTCGGGGTCTCCGTCATCGGGTCCGGGCCGATCTTCGAGCTGGTTCTCGCGGCCGCGCGTGCCTCGGGCCTGCCGACCTCGACGACCGCGAGCTACCCGGTCGTCGTGCGGGCGTCCGGCGACGAGGTGCCCGAAGGCCGCTTTGTCGTCGAAGTCGCGCCGGACGCCTCGCCTCGGGACGAACGCTCGGGCGTCAACGAGCTGTGGGTTTCGTCGGAGGCGACGCGGGCGTCCGCCGAACGCATCGGCGGACCGATCGTGCGGGTCGTGCCGTTGCCGGTGCACGACATCGGGCGGCGCGACCACGAGCCCGGCGGCGAGATCGTGTTCGCCGCGGTCGCCGACCACGAGATCGACCGGGCCGGCAACGTGCTCGGCGCGGTGTCGGCGTTCCTCACCGCGTTCCCCGACCGCACCGATGTGCGGCTGCGGATCGCCGTGTCCGGTGCTTACGAACATCCGGAGGCCGCCGAACGACTGCGGCTGGCCACAGCGGCTGATCCGCGGATCGAGCTGGTCGAAGGTGACGTGTTCGAGCAGGCGGACTGTCTCGTGTCGCTGCACCGCGGTGGTGCGGGCGACCGCATCGCGCACCGGCTCGCCGAGATCGCGGTGCGCGGAGTGCCCGTGCTGGCCAGCGACCACGGCGCGGTCGCGGAGCTGTTCGGCAAGACGGCCGTGCTCGTGCCGTGCCACCAGGGCGCCGAACCGGACATCCAGGCCGCCGCGCGCCTGATGCGTTCGCTCGCCGACGACCTGCCGACCGCTTCGGCGCTCGGCGCGGCGGCGCGTGACCACGTGCTGCACACCCGGTCCGTCGCACGGGTCGGTGAACTTCTGCGCGAACGGGTCGAGCACGCCTACCGCGGGTGGCGGGCGCGCCGGCCGAAGCCACAGCCCGAGGTCGACCCGATGCTGGCGTTGCAGTCGGCGAAGCACGCGTTGCTGCGGCAGCCCGATGTTGGTTCCGCGCATCGGACGCCGATGGCGCCGGCGTTGCGCAAGGTCGTGCTGCGCGCGTTGGACCACTACGACAACCACATGCGCGAAGTGCTGCACACCCTGGTCGACGGGGTGGAGCGCACGGTCGGCGAGCTGGTCGCGCGGCAGGACGCGCTGCGCAGCGGCGTCGGGACCGGCGAGCTGGAGCTGTTGCGCGCCGAGCTCGAGCAGGTCGCGGAACGGCAGGACCACTTCGGCGACCAGATCGTCGGCGTGGACGACGGTGTTGTCCGCGTGCGCGCGGACATGGCCGGTCAGGGCCGGAGGCTGCGGGAGATCGAGGACGCCGTGGTGGCCGAGGCCGCCAAGCGCGCCAAGCAGTCCGACGCGCTGGCGCAGCGGATCGACAAGCTGACCGTCGCGCTGGACCGCACGTTGGATCGCATCGACTCGCTGGAGTCGAAGGTCGTCGAGGTCTTCAAGGAACGCGACAGCCGGCTCGACTCGACCGTGCGTGCCGCTCACCAGGCGCAACAGACCGCGGACGCACTCCGGCGGGTGGTCGTGCGGTCACACGAACGTGCGACGACGGAAGTACCGGACGTGCGGTCGTCGCTGGTGCTGTGCGACGCGGGCCTGCTGCGGTTGCCCGCGGACGACGCGTTCATGCTGCCGCTGCTGTCGAGCAACGGCGTGTGGGAGCAGGAGCTCTCCGACCTGATCGACTCGGTGCTCGAACCGGACGGGGTGTTCCTCGACGTCGGCGCGTACATCGGTTATCACTCGATCCGGGTGTTGTCCCGGCTCGGTGTGTCCGGCGCGGTCGTGGCGGTGGAGCCGTGGGCCGACGCCGCCGCGTTGTTGCGGCACAACGTCGAGGTCAACGTGCCCGGCCCGGTCGCGGCGCGGTTGTCGGTGGTCGAGGGCGCGGCGTGGGAGAGCGCGGGGGAGCTGGCGGCGACGCCGACGCTCACCGGCGGACTCTCCGTGTCGCCGCTCACCGACGACACCACGGACAAGGTCCGCGCGGTCCGGCTGGACAAGGAACTCGAAGAGCTCGCGCCCGTTCAGGGCATGAAGCTCTCCGTGGTGCGCGTGGACACGCCTGGTCGTGGGCATCGCGCGCTGGCCGGACTCGTCCGGTTGCTGCGCCGGGACAAGCCGCACGTGTTCCTCGAGTTCTCCGCGACCGGGACCGCCGACCTCGGCGACGATCCGGTGACGGTGCTCAAGGAGTTCGGCATCTGGGGCTACGACCTGGTGCCGGTCGCGACGCGGCAGGCCGCTTCGCCGGACCAGATCGTGAAGGCGATGGAGGGTCTGCGGTCGATCACGTTGTGGCTCCGTCCGCGCACCGCGGGTCCGAAGCCGGCGTCCGCGCAGCCCTCCGTGCCGATCAAGCAGCCCGCTGACCAGCCGATTTGACTTTGCCCGACGCCCTGAGTAACTTTCTCCAAGTCGTCAGCGAGTCCCCCGGAACGAACGGTTGACACCGTGAATCGGGCCGGGTAACATGTTGCGGCGCCAAGCTCCCGGATCGAAATAGACGGTTATCAGGCCGTCCTCACTGAGTCCGGAAACCTGGAAACAAACTGAATGCAAAGCGGGTTTGCGCTGAGCCGAGACGGTCGAAACGGCCGATTTGACAAGGCGAAAACGAACTCACTAAGCTTCGGAACAACAGAAACACAAAGCCCCGGAATGAACTGCGGTAAGACGCGGAACAAGATGGTGAGCGCGTGTTCTTTGAGAACTCAACAGCGTGCCGAAACACAGCCAGTAATATGAAACCCCTCGTCAGGGGTTTCCTTTGAGTAATGATTGCTAGAACCGAGCCTATTCCGCTCGGTGCGATCAAA
>NZ_BSTQ01000037.1 GCF_030269605.1 Lentzea sp. NBRC 105346 | reverse complement strand
GCCGGCGGAGCCGGCCCACCACGCCGCGAGGGGCCCCAAGTCAAGCCCCAATCGCGGCGCCGAAGGCGCCCCCGGAAGACGCAGCGCCCCACGACACCGGCAGCCAACAAAAGAACAACCACGCACGAAGCCGGCAGCCAAACGCCACGTACGGCAGCCAACCACCACGCACGCAACCGGCAACCAAACGCCACGTACGGCAGCCAACCACCACGCATGGATCCGGCAGCCAAAGACGCGCACGGAACGCAAAGCACCCAGGGCATTGCGCGGGATCCGATCGGGCGTTGAGCGGACGAGACGAGCATCGGAGGCCGCGATGCCCAGTCCAGTTCCACCCCGAAAGGCGCCCGATGGCCCGATTCGTCTTCGCCACCCACGCGGCGTCGGCCCACGTGTCACCGCTGATCCCGGTGGCACGTGAGCTGGTATCCCGCGGCCACGAAATTACCTGGTACACCGGCAAATCCCACCAAGCCAAGATCGAACAGGTCGCGACATACGCCCCACCGACCCACGGCCAGTTCACCGACTTCGAACGACTGGAACAGGAAAACCCCGAGATCATCGACATGAACCGAGTCGAGCGATCGGCGTGGTTCCTGAGCGAGATCTGGGCAAAAAGCACCGAAGGCCAGTACCACGACCTCAAGGCCATCTGCCGCCCAGGAGACGTCCTCCTGGCGGACTCCGGCTTCTGGGCCGCGAACCTGTTGCACGAGAAGGACGGCGTGGTGTGGGCGACGGTGTGCCAGTCGCCGATGTCCATTCCGGACCCGAACCTCCCGCCGTTCGGCACCGGCTGGCAACCCGGCACCACCGACTGGCACCGCAGGCGCGACCGCCGCGGCCACGAGGAGAACATGGTCAAGGTGTTCGGCCCGGCAAGCACAAGGATCAACGCGGTCCGAAAAACACTGAACCTCCCGGAGACCAGGGGGCAGAAGCCGACCCCGTACCTGTTCATGCAGGCGACGATTCCGAGCTTCGAGTACCCGAGAACCAGTCTGCCGGGGCAGGTCAGGTTCATCGGCCCACTATTCCCGGACCTGCCAAAGAACTTCACCCCACCGGACTGGTGGCACGAACTAGACACCGACAGTCCGAAAGTCCTCGTCACACAGGGAACGAGCGCCACCAACCAGGACGACCTGATCAACCCGGCGGTCGAAGCACTGAAAAACGAAGTCGACGTAATAGTGACCGGCCAGCACGAAAAGGCAAGGGCCGCAAGGTTCCTGCCATACGCGGAGCTGATGCCGAAGCTGTCAGCGATCGTCACCAACGGCGGCTACGGCACGGTGCAGCAGGCGATCGCGCACGGGCTGCCGCTCGTCGTCAGTGGGCAGACCGAGGACAAGCCCGAAGTGTGTGCGCGGGTGCACTGGACCGGAGCGGGCATCGACCTCAAAGCGAGGCGGCCGTCCTCGCGACGCATCCGGGACGCCGTCCGGAAGGTGCTCAGCGACGACAGCTACCGAACCAAATCAGAAGAGCTCGCCAAGGAAATGGCCGGGTACGACGCGAAAACCGAAGCGGCCACCCTCCTCGAGGAACTGGAGGCACGCCAGCCATGAAGGCGCTGGTGCTGTCCGGGGGCCACGGCACCCGGATGCGACCCATCACCCACACGTCGGCCAAGCAGCTCATCCCGATCGCCAACCGGCCCGTGCTGTTCTACGGGCTCGACGCGCTCAAAGAAGCGGGTATCACCGAGGTCGGCATCGTCGTCGGCGACACCGCCGACGAGGTCATGAACACCGTCGGCGACGGCAGCCGATGGGGCCTCGAGATCACCTACATCCAGCAGGACGCACCTCGGGGCCTGGCGCACTGCGTGTTGATCAGCAAGGACTTCCTGCAGGACGACGACTTCGTCCTGTACCTGGGCGACAACTTCATCGTCAACGGCATCACCGGTGTCGTCGACGAGTTCCGGCAGCAGAGACCAGATGCGCACATCCTGCTCACCAAGGTCGAGGACCCGAGCAGGTTCGGCGTCGCCGAGCTCAACCCGGACGGCACGGTCAGGAAACTCGTCGAGAAGCCCAAGGAACCCCGCAGCGACCTGGCGATCGTCGGCGTCTACCTGTTCACGCCGAAGATCCACGACGCGGTGAACGCCATCAGGCCGAGCAAGCGCGGCGAGTTGGAGATCACCGACGCCATGCAGTGGCTGCTCGACCACGGGCACGACGTGCGCTCGCACGAGATCACCGGCTACTGGAAGGACACCGGGCAGGTCGAGGACATGCTCGAGTGCAACCGCATGGTGCTGGAGACGTTCAGCGCCGACGTGCGGGGCGACCTCGACGAGGAGTCCACGGTCATCGGTCGCGTCGTGATCCACGAGACCGCGCAGATTCGCCGGTCGCACCTCGTGGGACCACTGGTGATCGGCGCGGGCGCGAAGGTCAGCGACAGCTACATCGGCCCATTCACCTCGATCGGGGACGGGTGCGAGCTCGCGGACACGGAGGTGGAGAGCTCGATCGTGATGGATCGGTCGACGATCCGCGGCGTGCATCGCGTGCAGGACTCGTTGATCGGGCGCGACGTGCACGTCATGCCCGCGCGCGACGTGCCGCGGACGCACCAGCTCGTGCTCGGCGACCACAGTCGCGTGCGGATAGTGCGATGACCCTAAGCACGGAGACCGCATACAGGTACCGCTGGCCCGCGTTGTTCACGCTGGTGCTGGCACAGGTGATGGACCTGTTCGACGGGGTCGTCACCAACGTCGCCGCGCCCGCGATCCGCGGCGGGCTCGGCGGCGACCTCGCGCAGCTGCAGTGGATCAGCGCCGCCTACACGCTGACGTTCGCGGTCGGGCTGATCACCGGCGGCCGGCTCGGTGACATCTGGGGGCGGCGCAGGATCCTGCTCATCGGCGTCGCCGGCTTCGCGCTCAGCTCGCTCGCCTGCGGCCTCGCCCAGGATCCGGCCACGCTCATCGCCGCGCGGGCCGTGCAAGGAGCGTTCGCGGCGGTGATGATCCCGCAGCAGTTCGGGCTCATCAAACAGATGTTCTCGCCGCGCGAGATGCCGAAGGCGTTCGGAGTTCTCGGGCCCGTCGTCGGCCTCACCACGATCAGCGCGCCGATCATCGGTGGCGCGCTGGTCGACGCGTGGGGCTGGCAGTCCGTCTTCCTCGTGAACATCCCGATCGGCGCGCTGCTCATCGCCGGGGTGCTCAGATGGGTCCCGGAGTCCCGCTCCCCCAGCGCGTTGAAGCCTGACTACGCGGGCATGATCCTCGTCAGCGCGGGCGTGCTGCTGCTCATCCATCCACTGGTGCAGGGGCGCGAAGACGGTTGGCCCGCCTGGGTTTTCGTCGAACTGGCCGCCGCGGTGCCGGTACTGCTGGTCTTCGCCTGGCACCAGACTCGCAAGGCGTCACCGCTCGTTCCGCCCCGGTTGTTCAAAGAACGGTCGTACACCGGTGGACTGCTGCTCAGCCTCGTGTTCTACGCCGGCCTCAACGGCACGATGCTCGTCGTCGTGCTGCACATGCAGCTCGTCGAGCACATGACACCACTCCAGGCCGGACTGGTGCTCGTGCCGTGGTCGCTGGGCGCGTCGATCGGCTCGACGGTCTCCGGGATGTGGCTCGCCGCCCGCTACGGCCGCAAGATGCTGCACGCGGGCATCGCCTCGATGGCCGTGGGCATGGCGTGGTTCGCCACTACTGACACCCACGTCGTGCCGCTGTTCGTCGCCGGCGTGGGAATGGGTCTGCTGCTGGCGCCGTTCCTGGACATCGTCTTGTGGGGCGTGGACAAGGAGAACGTCGGTGCCGCGTCCGGCGTGCTCAACGCGACGCAGCAGCTGGCCAACGCGCTCGGCGTCGCCGTGCTCGGTACGATCTTCTTCGACACCGAGCTGAACACCGTGCTGTGGACCGAAGTCGGGTTGCTGGCGACGGGATTTCTGCTGACGTTCCTGCTACCCCAGAAACGCCCGGATGTCCGCTAGCGCCTGGTCGAAACCGTCGGTCACGGCCTGGTCCATGCCGAACTGGACGAGCGGGACCAGCACCCGCTTGTCCGCGGCGACGTTGTAGACGCGCAACGTCAGCAGCGCGCCCTTTTCATGTGGCTTGACCGTGTACTCGCCGCGGTACCACCAGCCGCCCTGGATCGCGAACAGGCCGCGCTCCGGGTCCGCGTCCACGGTCCCGTGCCCGACGCCGAACCTCGTCGGGCCGCCGCGCAGCTCGACGCCGTCGGGAACTCCCTTGGGGTTCAACAGGAACGCGTTGTCCTGGCTCGCCTTTCCCGCACGCGCGGTCGTCAGCAACGACAGGACCTGCTCGTACGGCGCCTCGATGACGCCCTGCCGCACATAGAGCGGTTCGGGGCGTTGGGGAAAGGCACGCCGGAACGCGTCCCAGGACGTGCCACGCAGGGTCTGCACCGGATTGCGCATAACGCGATATTACGCGTTATGCGCGAGCAGCGTCAATCAGCTCCGCCTGGCGCACGATGTCCGAGGCGGGCGGCAGCAGCTCGTCCAGACCCAGTGCGGTCTGGGCGAAAGCGCTGATCAGGTTGGCGAACTGCGTGTCCGCGGGCAGCAGTCGTTCCTCGACGACGTCCTGGCGTTCGATCCGGACGACCGACCGGTGGCCGGGCGGCGGCGTGAACGCGCGGTCGAGCGTCAGCCTGCCCTTGCTTCCCCACAACGTGTAGGCGCACCGGTAGGACCGGTCGAAGCCGAACAACGCCGTCGCGGTCACACCGGAGGAGTTCTCCAGCAGCACGCTGCCACCGAGATCCACCCCGAGCGCGCGATCCATGCGCAGTGACGAGCCCACCACCCGGACCGAGGGCCCGAGGAACATCGACGCGGCCCGCAGGCCGTACACGCCGGCGTCGAGCAACGCTCCCCCACCGAGTTCCAGCTGGTAGCGGATGTCGCGCGGCGGCAACGGCGGGAAGCCGAACTCGACGGTCAACGACCGAACCGAGCCGATCACGTCGTCCTCGATCATCCGGCGTACCGCGGCGTGCTGCGAGTGATAGAGGAACGCGAAGTTCTCCAGTAAGACCCTCTCACCATTGCGAGAGGCCGAAACCAGCTCGTGCGCGTCAGCGGCGCACACGGCCAGCGGCTTCTCGGCCAGCACGTGCTTCCCGGCGGCGATCGCCTTGCCGATCCACTCCTTGTGCAACGCGGGCGGCAGCGGCACGTACACCGCGTCGATGTCGATCCGGTCGAGCATCGCGTCATACCCGACGACGGCCTCGCACCCGAACTGCCGGGCGAACTCCAATGCACGGTCAAAAGTACGACTCGCCACGGCCACCAGCGACACCCGCGGATCCGCCGCCAGAGCGGGAATCGTGTTGCGGCGCGCGATGTTCGCGCATCCGATCACGCCGACGCGAAGTTTCACGGTTCCCCCTCAGCAGAGCGCGTGTGTGCAGGCGATCAGGCTGCGTGCCTCGACGTTCAGGTAACCGCTGTGCGGGATGAGGTCGGCGAGCTGCCCCAAGGTCGCCCAGCGGAAGTTCGGCGGCAACGGCGTCGCCCGCACCTCGGGCGAGACCTCGATGACCTGGTACCGGTTCTCCGCGTGGTGGAACCGGCCACCCTCTTCCGACAGTAAGACGTCGTAACGAACGTTAGAGGGATTCGCACCCAGCACGAGGTCCAGGTACGGCGGTCGCTGCTCGGGCCGCAGGTGCGCGTAGTTACCGGGAATGCACTGCACGGTCGGGCCGAGCTCGACCACGTCCCGCGTGCCGGCCTCGGCGCGCGCCTGCACGAGCACCTCCAGCGTCCCGTTCACCTGACATGCCAGGAAGGCCACGACCCCCATGCCGCACGGCCGCACGAGCGGCTGCGTCCAGCTGCGCACCTCACGGTTCGAGGCGACCACCGAGGCCGCGATGACCTCGAAGTAGCCGCCGTCGACGTGCCGCACCTCGCGCGCGGTCTGCTGCCACGACGGCAGGCCGCGCAACGGCACCAGCTCGGCGGTCAGCGTGGACCGGCTCTTGGCGTGGTTGAGCCAGTTCTGCACGTCGGTCATGCCGCCGCGGGCGAGCAGCGACGAGACCACCGCCTGACTGAACGGCTCGGAGCGTTCCGTCAGAACCGCGCCGTGCAGCGGCAGGCACGACAGCACGCTGCGCGTGTCCATGTTGACCAGGTTGTCCTCGCGCAACAACGCGTGCACCTGGCCGAGCGTCAGCCACCGGTGCTCGTCACCGACCGGCAGGTCCTCGAACACCTCGACGATCATGTTGCGGTTGCGCTTGTGGAAGAACCGCCCGCCCTGCTCGGACTGCAGCACGTCCACCAACGTCTCGGCTTTACCGGGAACAGCGAAGTACTCCAGGAACTTGGTGGGCGCACCGCCGTGCAGCCGCAGGAAGTTCGACCGGGTCGCCTGCACGGTCGGCGAGAGCTGCAGCATGTTGACGTTGCCCGGCTCCATCTTCGCCTGCATCAACATGCACAGCACGCCGTCGATCTCGCGCACGACGATGCCAAGGATGCCGACCTCCGGCTGGTGGATGATCGGCTGCGACCACCGCTCGACCGGCCCGTCCGCCTCCCCCACCCGCAGGCCGCGAATGCGGAAGAACCCGCCGGTGTCGTGCCGGATGTCGCCGGTGTCGGAGTCGATGTGCCACCCGCGCAGGTCGGCGAAGTCGATCTGGTCGACGGTGAACGTGTTGGCCGCGGCCCGAGTCGCGAGCCACGCGCGGACGTCGTCCAGGCTGCCCGCCGCGGGACTGTCCGTTGTGGACGCCGACTCCAGGAACCGGTCCAGCATCCCCCGGCTGGGCCGGGTCGAGGTCGTGAGGGTCATCACTGCTCCGATCAGGCGTGCTCGAGCACCACGGCCGCGTCCTTGTCCCCGTCACCGGCGCTCACCACGGCGGCGAAGCGGTCAAGGACGCTGTGCAGCACGGGAAACTGGCCGGCGTTCGGGTCCAGCGCGAGGCGGAGGTCCTTCTCCATCAACTTCGAACGGAAGTGCGCGGGCTCGTAGCGGCGCTGCTTCATCAGCTCGGCGCGGAACTTCATCACCATCGAGCTGAACCCGCTCTGCGCGATCGACGTCAGCAACAGGTCGCGGTCCAGCCCGGCCTGCTCGCCGTAGCGAACGGCCTCCACCAAAGCGGCGACCTGGGCGCCGAGCACCAGGTTGAACACCAGCTTCAACGTCGCGGCGTGGCCGGCGGGCCCGAGGTGCGTCACGGAACCCAGCGCCTCCAACAGGTCGAGCACGCCGTCCGTCGAGTCGCCCGCGGTGAACACCCGCAGCTCGCCGGACCGCGCCTGGTGCGGGTTGCCCACCACGCACGCCTCGACGCGGCGCACCCCGGCAGAAGCCAGGCGTTCGGCGGCCTCGACGGCGTAGCGCGGCGAAACCGTAGACGTGTCAACGACATACGCGCCCGGCACGAGCACCGGCAATACGCGACCGAACAGCACCTCTTCGACCGCGGCTTCGTCGGCCAAGCTGAGCAGCACCACGTCCGCGCCGCGAGCCGCTTCCTCGGCGCTCTCGGCCAGTTGCGCGCCCGACGCAACGAGACTCGCCGCCTTCGCGGCGGTTCTGTTGTACAGCGTCAGCGAACGCCCGGTGTCGAGCAGGCGCTGCGCCATGCCGTTGCCCATGTTGCCCAAACCGATGAATGCCAGCCGCTTGGTGTCCACGGGCAGTACCGTCGGGAAGGTCGCTGGAGGGGGAATCCAAGCGCGCTGAATGCATCCGACTGGACGAGAGCTCCAGCCGGACGAGATCACGCGCCCCGACTCTGCCGACAACGACAGAGGAGGGATCACATGACGACCTCGGCCGAAGAGCGGGTCGCGGAAGGCGTCGGACGGGCGCCGCGCAGGCAGTGGTGGTTCGTCACGCTGTTCCTGACCGACGTGTGGGAACGCTTCGGTTTCTTCGGCCTGCAGGCCATCCTCGCCCTGTACGCGGCCGCGGCCACCGAGGGCGGCGGGCTCGGCCTCGCGACCGCCGACGCGGCCGCACTTGCCGGCTCGTGGATCGGCCTGAGCTACATGCTCGGCGCGCCAGGCGGTTGGGTCGGCGACCGCGTGCTGGGCGTCCGCCGAACGATGCTGCTCGGCGCGGCCGTGACGACGACCGGCTACCTGCTGATGGCGTTGTCGAAGCCGTCGATCAGCGTGGTGGGACTCATGGTGGTGGCCGTGGGAATCGGGCTCTACAAGCCCAACCACCAGACGATGGTCAATCTGCTGTACACCGACCCGCAGAAGCGCGAGTCCGGCATCTCGATGATGTACGCGGGCGTTCAGATCAGCGCACTGGTCGCGCCGTTCGTCGTCGGCTCGGTCGGCGAGATCGTCAGCTGGCGCGCGGGTTTCCTGACCGCGGGCGCGGTGATGGCGCTCAGCGTGGTGCAGGTGGCCACCGCGACGCGGCAGTTCAACGGGGTCGGCGAGATCCCGAGCCGGCCGCTGGACGCCGTCGGCCGCGCGAAAACCCGCAAATGGACCACCATCGGCGTCTCGGCCCTCGTGGTGCTGACCGTGCTCGGCGCGCTCAGCGGCGGGCTGGTGATGGGCTTCGTGATGTTCTTCGGGCTCACGTCGATCGTGTTCCCGCTGGTGCAGTACCGGATGCTGATCCGTCACCCCGAGCTGGACGACGGCGACCGCAGGCGGCTCAGGACGTTCCGCTGGGTGCTGCTGGTGTGGTCGATGTTCTTCATGATCATCGCGCAGGGCGGCTCGGTGCTGTTGTTGTTCGCCAAGGAGCACACGGATCGCCAGGTGTTCGGCCTGACCATCCCGACCAGCTGGTTCCAGTCGATCTCGCCGCTGTTCCTCTGCCTGCTCGCACCGGTGTTCGCGTGGGTGCTGCCGAAGCTCGGCCGCGGGTTCGCCGCGGTGCCCGTGAAGTTCTCCACCGCGTTGTTGCTGGGCGGCACCAGCTTCCTGCTGATGTCGATCCCGGCGGCGATCTCCGCGAGCGGGGCGAAGGTGTCGCCGCTGTGGCTGTTCCTGGTGTTCTTCATGCACTCGTGCGGTGAAGTGATCATCATCGCGGTGGCCGTGGCGGCCGCGTCGGACGTGTTGCCGAAACGGTTCATCGGGCAGACGCTCGGCCTGTTGTGGCTGTTCGCGGCACTGGGTGGCGGCCTGGGCAGCCAGATCGTGTGGATCGCGCAGGCGTTGCCCGCGACCGTCTACTACCTGTCGTACGGCCTGCTCGCGACCGGTGTCGGCCTGCTGGTCACGTTGCGCCGGAAGAAGATCGCGCACGGTCTCGCCACTTGACTATGACGCGTTATTACGCGATAGTGGTTACAGACGACGCGAAGGGGGAAAAGACCATGACCCAGCAACTGACCGGGACCAGCGCCACCGAGGCGCTCGAGCCGCTGCGCATTTCCGCCGTGACGTTGCTGACGACCTACCGCAAGGACGGCCAGGGCGTCGGCACGCCGGTCGGGATCAACGTCCAGGCGGAGAAGGCGTTCTTCACCACGCGCTCCAAGACCTGGAAGGTCAAGCGCATGAACCGCAACCAGAACGTCACGGTTGCGCCCTGCACCAAGACCGGCAAGGTCCTCGGCGACACCGTGCCCGCCGTCGTGCGGCGCGTCAGCGAGGAGGAGTTGCGCGCCCACCAGAGCAACTTCCAGTACAAGCTCTGGCGGGTCGTTTACCGGATCATCTACCGCGACCTGCCGGTTACGTACGAGATCACGCCGGTTGCTTAGCCGCTGCCCTCCCGGCAGGCTGGAAGTGATCACCCCCAACACTCTTCCGGCCCGCAAAACGCCGTGTCCCCCAGTGGACACGGCGTTTTGTCGTACCAGTGGCTTTGGAGCCGGGTTCGAGCCCGCCTTGTGACCCTCCCTGGCGACGTCCGGAGAAGGGATCACCAATGCGCATACCGAAAACCACGGCGTGTGCCGCGGTCGTGGTGCTGCTGACGGCAGCGGTTCCGGCGGCGGCGCAGGAAAAACAACACCAGGGGCTCGTGCGCGTCACCGTCGGGTACGACGGCAAGCCCGCCAACGCGGGCAGCGAGCGCGTGTCCATCAGCGGCGACGGCCGGTTCGTGATCTTCACGTCCCGCGCCACGAACCTCGTCAAGGGCGTGACCAGCGGCGTGAACCACGTGTACCTGCGTGATCTCGCGCGGCGCACGACGTCCGTGGTCGACGTGAACGACGCGGACACGCCGGCCGACCAGCACAGCTGGGAGGCCTCGATCACGCCGGACGGCCGGTTCGTCACGTTCTTCTCGGACGCGACCAACCTGGCGGGCCAGGCGAACGGCCGGTCCCACATCTACGTGCGAGACCTGTTGCGCCGCAAGACGTCCATCGTCGACGTGAGCCCGAGCGGCGACCCGAGCAACCAGGACAGCATCCAGTCGCAGATCAGCCCGGACGGCACCGGCGTGGTGTTCATGTCGCGCGGCACCAACCTGGTGCCCGGCGACGTGCACGACACGTGGAACGTCTTCTACCGCGACCTGCGCACCAGCACGACACAGCTGGTCAGCCGCGGCCACGACGGCAAGCCCGCCAACGGGGTCAGCTACGGCCCGTCGATCAGCGCGGACCGGCGGTACGTGTCGTTCGCGTCCCTGGGAGACAACCTGATTCCCGGTGACACCAACAAGGCCGGCGACGTGTTCGTGCGCGACCTCAGGACCGGCACCAACACGATCGTCTCGGTCGGCAACGGTGACGTGCGCGGCGACGACCTGGCGGTCGGCTCGTCGATCAGCGCGGACGGCCGTTACGTCGGCTTCTCCTCGCACGCCACGAACATCGCGCCCGGTCTGCCGAAGGACCACTCGTCCCACTCGTACGTCCGCGACACGAAGACCGGTACCACAATCGCCTTGGACACCAATGCATCCGGCGCGGTCGGCAACGGCGGTGCCACGTGGACCGGGTTGTCGCCGAGCGGCCGGTACGCGACGTTCCAGTCGTTCGCGACGAACCTCGTCGACGGTGTGCCCACTGCGAAGTGGAACATCTACCGCCGCGACCTGCGCACCGGCGCGGTGCAGCTGGTCAGCTCGACGGCCGGCAAGTCGCAGAGCAACGGGGAGAACTGGTGGCCCACCTCGAGCGCGAACGATCGTGTGGCGGGCTTCCTGTCGTTCGGCGACGACGTCCTGCCCGGTGACACCAACGGTGTGTCCGATGTCTACGTCCGGTATCTGGGCGAACCGGAGAAGACCGTCACACCGGCACAAACCGCCTCGGCTCCGGCGGCGGCGAACCGCAACCAGACACTGTCGTCGCAGGCCCGCAACACCATCTCGCCCAACGGGAAGCCCGGCGACATCGTGGCTTCCGGCTCGTCGTTCGTGGTGGTGCCGTACCTGAACTACTTCGCGTCGTTCAACCAGACCACGTCCAAGGTGGCCTGGCTCGGCACGAGTCCCGTGGTGGCGGACAGCATCCAGCACACCGACAGCTGGCACGTGGACTACTTCGGTGGCCCATATGAGGCCAAGGGCGCGCCGCAGGGTGCGCAGATCACCGGCGACACCGGTTCACTCGACGTCGCCTGGTCGACGACGGCGAACCAGACCTGGTACAGCGAGCACAAGTGGGACCGGGTGGACATCGCGCCACCGTCGTGGTTCGGCCAGATCTACCGGATCAAGCACACGGTGACCGGCACGTTCCAGTTCGGATCGTCGTTCTACACGGTCCAGGCGGACGGTCGCGCTTTCGTCTGGTGACATGGAAAAGCCCCCTCGACCGTAACGGTGAGGGGGCTTTTCCCGTTGTTACGCGAGAACTGCATTCAACACGGCACGAAGTTCCTGCTCCGGCTCACCGGCCGCGTCGGGGCTGCGCCACGCCACGAAACCGTCCGGCCGCACCAGCAACGCGCCAGTGGAGGTGATTCCGTGCGCCGCACCGATCGGCTTGTCCACCTGGCCGAGCCGGCCGCCGATGTCCGCGATGTCGATGCGGACGCCGGTGTCGCCGGACACGGTGCGCGCCGCGTCCGCCCACGCGGCCCCGTCCTCGCCGGTGATCAGCACGAACGCCGGGCCGTACAGGTCGATCGTGGACGCCGGCTTTCCGTCGATGGTCACGTCGAGGTGCGGCGCGCGCGTACCGGCCTGCCCGGTGAGCTCCTCCGCGGGCACCGCGTCCGGGGCGCCCTCGGCACCGAGCACCGCCGAAGACCGGTACTGGTAACCGAAAACGAGCGCGCCGACGTCGATGTCGTCCGGTTCCTGCCCGGAGTTCCGCGCCTGGCCAGCCGCCAGCACGATGCCCATCGTGTTGAACGCCACGGGCTTGCGCTCGGCGTCGTAGGTGTCGAGCAGCGCGTCGCCCGCGTGACCGCGGTGCACGGCCGCGAGCTTCCACGCGAGGTTGTTCGAGTCCTGGATGGCCATCGAACCGCCCTGCCCGAGCGCGGGCGGCACGATGTGCGCCGCGTCGCCGACGAGGAACACCCGGCCGCGACGGAACTCCTGCGCCACCTGCGCGCCGATGACGAACCACAGCTGCTTGAGGTCCGTGCCCGGCACCTGCGGCAGCACCCGGACGTCGAGGTCCTCGCCGATCGCGGCGTGCAGGTCCGCCACGACGGCGGCCTCGTCGTACTCGGTCTCCTCCTGCGCGAACGTCGCCACCCAGCGCTGCGGCGCCGTGCGCACGAGAACCGTGCCGGGGCGCGGCTTCTCGACGTACGCGACACCCACCGGGCGGCCGGCGAGCACCGGCGACAGGTCGCCCTCGAACATCACCGACGCGACCTCGGCGAACCGGCCGGGGCCGAGCGCGGGGATGCCGAGCCTCTCCCGGATCGGGCTGGAGTTGCCGTCGGCGGCGACGATGTAGTCGGCGCTGATCGTGCTTCGCTTGCCGGTGGCCAGGTCCTCGATGACCGCCGTGACACCGTTGTCGCCCTGTTCGAACTCCTTCAGCTCGGTGCTGAACCGGATGTCGGCGCCGAGCTCGCGGGCGCGGTCGCGCAGGATGACCTCGAGGCGGTCCTGGTCGATCGCGGACCACTGGGACGGGCTGTGCTCGGCCAGCTTAGCCGCCTCACCTTCACCGAACGTAACGAAATCCGGGTCGGACAAGGTGCTCGCCCGCAGGCTCAGCATCTTGTCCTGCGTGGCGTCGAGACCGCACGCGTCGATGATCTGCTGCTCGATCCCCAGCTGGCGCAACAGTTCGGACGTACGTGGCGTAATGCCCCGCGACCTGGGGTGGATCAGCAGGTCGGCGTGGCTCTCGACGAGCAGGACCGGAACGTCCTGCCAGGCCAGGAATGCGGCCGCGGAGAGACCGGCGAGGCCTCCCCCGACGACCAGGACCGCGGTCTTCTCATCGGACATAACGACTCCCCTGCGTCACCGGGACAACGGTGTGCTCACTTGTTAAACTATTCGACACGTCGTAATTTTCAATCTTCTGAAAGTTTCGGAGCGCCCCATGACGACCGACCAGCGTGACCGGCAAACAGTCATCGCCGAGGTACAGAAGGCGCTGCGGGACAACGCGAGTTGGGGCCTGCTGCTGCATCAGACGATCGCGGCCAGGTTCGGGCTGAACCCCACGGACCTGAAGTGCCTCGACCTCGCCCGCAGGGAGAAGGACCTCACCGCGGGACAGCTGGCGACGATCACCGGACTGAGCAACTCGGCGGTGACCGCGGTGCTCAACCGGCTCGAGAACGCCGGCCTCATCCTGCGCAAGCGGGACGAGCAGAACCGCAGGCGCGTCTTCGTGCTGTCCACCGGACGGCACGAACTCGGACTGCGGGACGCCTACGCGCCGCTCACCGTGAGCATGCGCGAGCACCTCGACCAGTACGACGACGAGCAGCTCGACCTGATCCTCAACTTCACCCTCGCGGTCGGGAAGATCACTCAGGACATGATCAACCAGACCGCCCAGGCGCCGGGCTGAACTTCGCGTACTATTACGCGTCATATAGCGACTGTATCGCGTGCTGCTCACGCTTGCAATGAGATTGAATGCCGCACGACATCCACTCGAACGTTCTTCGAGTCGCAGGCAGGAGGCTCCCCCGCACGTCACTGACGAGGGGGAGCACCGTGAGGTTTCCGTTCCTGCCGGATGTACTGCTGGAGCCACCGGCCGAGTTCGCGATGTTGCGCGAACAGGCGCCGGTGGCGCGGGTGTCGCTGCCGACCGGTGATTCGGCCTGGCTGGTGACGCGACTGCCGGCCGTGCGGCAGGTGCTCGCCGATCCCCGGCTTTCCCGCGCTCTCACGACGGTCGACGGCGCACCGCGGCTCGGTCCGGCGCGGCCGGAGCCCTACTCGATCATGGCCATGGATCCGCCGGACCACACGCGGTTGCGCAGGCTGGTCGCACCGGCGTTCAGCAGCGGGCGGATCTCCCGGCTGCGCGAAGGGATCACTTCGGTCACCGCTTCGCTGCTGGACGCCTTTGTCTCTCCGGCCGATGTCGTCGCCGGGTTGGCGCAACCGCTGCCGATGGCCGTCATCTGCTCGATGCTAGGTGTTCCGGTGGCGGACCAGGCGCAGTTCCGCGAGTGGACCGACACCTCGTTGGGCCTCGGGATCGGGCAGCTCGAAGAAGTCGTCGGCGCACGGGAGAAGCTGCACGACTACCTCACCGATCTGGTTGCGTCGAAGGGATCTTTGCTCCCCGTCGAGGCGACGCCCGCGGAGCACGTCGCGCTCGGGGCGACGCTGATCACCGCCGGATACCACACGGTCAGCGCGACGATCGGCAACGCGACGCTGGCGCTGCTGCGCCACCCCGCGCAGATGTCGTTGCTGCGCAACGATCTTTCGCTGTTGCCGCAGGCCGTCGACGAACTGCTGCGCTATGCACCGGGTCCGGTCAGCGGCGGCACGATGCGCATCGCCATGGAGGACCTGGAGATCGACGGAGTCCTGGTCCGCGCGGGCGAGGCCGTCATCCCGTCGACCTCGTCGGCCAACCGCGACGCCGCGGTGTTCACCGATCCCGACCGGCTGGACCTCGCGCGGTCGCACAACCCGCACGTCGCGTTCGGTCCGGGGATCCACCACTGCCTGGGCTCGCACCTCGCGCGTGTACAGCTGCAGGTCGCGTTCGGCGGGCTCGTGTCGCGGTTCCCCGGCCTGCGGCTCGCGTGTGACGTTTCCGAACTGCGGTGGACGAACGGCATGATCCGCGGTCTCGTCAGCCTGCCGGTGCAGTGGTGAGGCGGTTCGTCGCGGTCCTGGCCCTCGTGCTGGCGGCCTGCTCCACGGCGAAGTCGGCTCCTTCTCCGCAGGTTTCGGCGGCGCCGGACATCCTGCTCGACTCCTGGGTGTCGGACGGGCCGCGCGGTTATTTCGTAGACGGCCGGTTCTCCTTGTACGACACGATGTGGTGGACCCAACTGGGGACGTCCTCGTCGCTGGACGCCGCTGCGGTCGCGCGGTGGCTGGGCCCGGCGTTGACGGGGTCTTTGCCGGGCACTCCCCTGCCGCCCATCGCGCAGATCGACTACGCCGTGTCGGTGTTGACGCGCGTGGGCGCACCGGTTTCCGCCCGCACGGTCGAGTACGCGCTGAACGGCCTGCGCCGCGGATCGGGTTACACGTCCGGCGCGAGCGGCACCGCGCCCGACTGGGGCAGCACGGCGATCGCGGTCCGGCTGCTGGTGCGGCTCGGTCTCGCGGTGCCTGCCGAGGTGGCCGACGCGGCGCGGACGGCGACGCCGTCGTCGTGGAGCCAGCAGGTGTCACTGCTGCAGATCGCTTCCGCGCTGCGGTGGCCCGGTGTCGAATCGGCGGTCCAGCAGGCCGCGGCTGTCTCCACGGACGTCGACGTGGCATGGCTGTCGTTGCGCTCCGCCCTGGTCGATCTGGGTGCGCCGCCGGTGACGGCATGCGGGACCTTGGTCCGCCCCGACGGCACAGTCGGCCTGCCCGGTCAGTCCACATCGGACCCGCAGGCCACCTATCACGCCGTGCACATCGGCTGCCCCGGCGCCCGTGCCTCGGTCGCACCACCGCATACGCGGGCCGGCTGGCCGACCCCGGAGGCGTTGTCCGCCGCGCCGACCGCGTCCTCGTTCGGCATCGTGGCGGCGCACCACACGCTGGGGAACCGCTTCGACGAGCCGTTGCGGCGTCAGGTCGAGGTGTGGGTGCCCGCACTGGCTTCCGGCGATGTAGCCACCCAAGTCGCGCGGATCGGCGTCCGCGCGGTCGCCCACGCCGTGGGTGCGGACGTGTCTTCGCTGCCGGTCGTTGCCACCGGTTCCGGTGATGCCGCCTTGCTGTTGGAGCTGACCGAGCTTTCGCTTGCCGGTCGGGCTCCTTCTCCCGAGACTGCTACTCGGGTTCGTACCGCTGCTTCGGGACCCGCCGGGTCGCCGCTGCGGGTGGCGTGGCTGGCAGTGGCCGCCACCGTGTTGGACACGCCTTCCTATCGTTCCACCGCTCTGTCCGAACTGGACAGTGTTCCTTCGTCGTTCGAGGCCTCCGTGGTGCGTTCGTGGCTGGAGTCGCGCAACGCCCTGTGCTGTATCGGCGGCCCGATGACGTTGCGCACCTTGATGATCGTGCTGGCCTGCGAGAACGGTCGTTACGACGAGCTGTTCCCGTTGCCGCTCTAAGAGGGGAGAACCTGATGACCGACGTCGAAGTCGCTGATACCTTCGTGTTGCCCGACGGGCGGGATGTGTGGTGTCCCAACGCCACCGAGGCCGAGGCCGTGTGGGCGGAGATGGGCGCCGACTCGCCCTACGTCGCCGCCGCGCGAGGACTGCGGTCCGGTGATGTCGTGATCGACGTCGGCGCGCACGTGGGTATGGCGTCGATGGTCTTCGCCGACACCGCTCCCGGTGTGGAGATCTACGCCTTCGAGCCCGCGCCCGCCACTGCCGATTGCCTGCAGCGGAACCTGGCCGCGCACGTGCCGGCGGCCGTGGTGTTGCGGCAGGCGGTGGGGGCTCGGCCCGGGACACACTCCTTCACCTACTACCCCGTCACCTCGTCCCGGTCGACGTTGTACGTGGACGACATCGACGACGAGCTCAACCAGGAGGCCTACTTCACCAACCAGGCCGTGCCGGAAGCCGATCGGGACATCATCCGTCAGCTCAACGGGATCGCCGTGCAGCTGACCGTCGACGTCACCACCGTCAGCGATCTGGTGCGGGCCAACGGGTTGCGGTCCATCGGGCTGTTGAAGATCGACGTGGAGCGGGCCGAGCACGAGGTGTTGCGCGGGGTCTCGGACTCCGACTGGCCGCTCGTGCGGCGCGTGCTGATCGAGGTGCACGACATCGACGGGCGGCTGGGGCACATCGTGGCCCGGCTGGCGACGCTCGGGTTCTCGGTGACGACCACGCAGCCCGGGAGCTTCCGCGGCGGCTCCGTCTACACGGTGCTCGCTAGCCGTCCTGCCTGAGCACCTTGGCGATCTGGCGGTGTGCGTCGTCGAGGATGGCGGCGCACTGCCCGACCTGCTCGGACGTCGGCGTCGCCTGTGCCAGGTAGTCCTGGACCCGTGCGACCAGCACGTGCAGCTGCGCCTCGATCATCCCGCCGGACCCGCTGAACTCCGGCGCGGCGGGCCACTCGGGCGTGAACCGCCGATGTCCGCGCCGGCGTTTCGTGTCGCCCTGCAGACCGCGCGCGGCGTCCTCCAGTTCACCGCCGATGTCGCGGACGGTGCTACGAATGTCGGCGTCGACGTCGTCGGCGAGCTCGGCGACGGACTGGGCGATGTCGCGGTCGAGGGCGTCGAGCTCCTCGGCGCGGGCGTCGACCTCGGCCTGTCCGGCCGGGGTCAGCTTGAAGATCTTGCGGCCACCGCTCTCGGTGTAGCTGACGAGACCGTCGGCCTCGAGCCGGCGCAACCGTGGGTAGACGCTGCCCGGTGAGGGCGCGTAGGTGCCGCCGAGCCGCTGTTCCAGCAGCTGGAGGATCTCGTAGCCGTGCCGCGGGCGTTCGCCGAGCAGCTTGAGCAGGTAGAGACGCATGCGTCCCCTGGTGAAGACACCGCTCATGCGATCACCCGCCGGCTGACTCGTGACACGCCCCAATGGTAACGCGTTATATCACGAAGGCTCTCCAGCGCCCTTGGATCCGGGATCGAAGCGGGTTGCCGAGGCTTGCCCCAGACAGAAGGGGACGCCATGAGAGTGCTGATGATGCCGCCGCCCGCGGCGAGCCACGTGACCGCGATGGTGCCGCTGGCTTGGGCGCTGCGCGCGTGCGGGCACGAGGTGCTCGTCGCCGGGCAGCCCGACGTGCTGCCCGTGGCGCGGTCCGCCGGGTTGAGCACGGTGGACGTCGGGGAGCCCGCCGACCTCACGCGTGCCGGGCAGGAGGCCATGCCCGAGGACATGTTCCCCGCCAGCGCGTTCGGGGATCGGCACACCGACATGGGGCGCTACCTGTGGAACATGACCGCGGGCGCCTGGGTGCAGCACGCCGAGCAGCACGAGACGGCGTACCTGCGGGTTGCACGGGCGTGGCGGCCGGACGTGGTGGTCAGTGACTCCGTCACGCTGGTCAGCCGGATGGTCAGCGCGGAGCTCGATGTGCCGCTGGTGTTCCTGCGGTGGGGCGTCGATCCGACCGCCGGGCCGTTCGAGGAGACCGCACGCGAACACCTCTCGCCGCTCGCGGACCCCGCGCTGATCATCGACCCGTGCCCGCCAAGCCTGCAGGTGGAGGACGCCGCGCCGGGGCACCGGTTCCGTTACGTGCCCTACAACGGAGCCGGGTCGTTGCCGGAGTGGGCGACCGGGCAGGCGTCGCGGCCGCGCGTGTGCATCTGTCCCGGTACCAGCATCATGGCGCTGACCGGGCCCGGTCCGGTGCGGCGCGTGCTGCAGGCGTTGGACGGCATGGACGTCGAGGTCGTCGCCGCGCTCACCACCGAGAACCGCCGCATGCTCGGCCGGGTCCCCACGCACGTGCGCGTCGTGGAGTCGTTGCCGCTCAACCTGTTCCTGGGCACCTGCGACGTGATCGTGCACCACGGCGGGTCCGGCACCGGCCTCACCGCCACCGCGCACGGCGTGCCGCAGCTCGTCCTTCCACAGTGGACGGACCAGTTCGACTACGGGCGGCGCGTGGGTGAGGCAGGTGCGGGGATCAGCATCGCCGACCACTGCGGGCAGCGCGACGTCGATCGGCTCCGGCGCGCGCTCACCACGTTGATCGCCAAGCCGGACTACGCGTTCGCGGCGGCCCGGCTGCGGGCCGAGATGTCCGCGTTCGAGCCGCTCACGGAGGCGGTTCCGCTGCTGGAAGCCCTTGTTCGTCCGGTGTCGGTGCTGGCCGGCCTCGTTCCCGTGGAGTCGAACTGATGCGCGTCCTGACGATCCCGCCGCCCGCCGCCGGGCACGTGTCGGCGATGGTGCCGCTGTGCTGGGCGTTGCGCGCCGCCGGCCACGACGTGCTGGTCGCCGGGCAGCCGGACGCGCTGCCCGTGGCCCGTGCCGCCGGCCTCAACACCGCCGAGGTCGGGGCTTTGACGGAACTGACCAACGAGCTCAGCAAGTACATGCCGCCGGAGCTGTTCCCCGCGCCGGTGTTCGGCATGCGCGACACGGACATGGGGCGCATGGCATGGGAGATGACCGCGCGCGAACGCGTCGGCCACGCCGAGCGGCACCTCGACGACTACCTGCGCGTGGCCGCGGCGTGGGAGCCCGACATCATCCTGAGCGAGCCGATCACCGTGGTGAGCCGCGTGCTCGGCGGGGCGCTGGGGATTCCCGTGGTGTGCCTGCGCTGGGGTGTCGACCCGACCGCGGGGCCGTTCGAGGACACCGCTCAGGCGATGCTGAAGCCGTTGTGCGAGCAGCACGGCCTGCCCGGTCTGCCGCCGTACGACCTGGTGATCGACCCGTGCCCGCCGAGTCTGCAGGTACTCGACGCGCCTGCTGGAGAACGGTTCCGCTACGTCCCGCACAACGGCGCCGGCGTGCTGCCGGAGTGGGCCACCGTGCGGGCCTCCCGGCCGCGGGTGTGCGTGTGCCTCGGCGGCACGATCATGACGCTGACCGGGCCCGCTCCCCTGCTCAACCTGCTGGAGGCGCTCTCGGGCCTGGACGTCGAGGTGATCGCCGCGTTGACGCCGGCCAACCGCGAGGCGGCGGCCCCGCTGCCGTTCGACGTGCGGGTCGTGGAGTCCCTGCCGCTCAACCTTTTCCTGGACACGTGCGACCTGCTCGCGCACCACGGCGGCTCGGGAACGGGTCTCACCGCGACGTCGCTCGGCGTGCCGCAGCTGGTGCTGCCGCAGTTCGCCGACGAGTTCGACTACGGCGCCCGGCTCGCCGAGGCGGGCGCCGGGATCACCATCCCCGACCAGGCCGGACAGCGTGACATCGACGGTATCCGCCACGCGGTGCAACGGTTGCTGGCCGAACCGGACTTCCGGCTCGGCGCCCGAAAGCTGCAGGAGGAGCTGCAGACCGCGCCGCCGCTCACCTCGGCCGTGCCGCTGCTCGAAGCCCTGGTGTGATGACGCGTTATGGCGCGATAGCATAACGTCAGCGGGGAGGGCGAGCAGGCGGAGGCGGCGTGAAGAGCTGGACCATCGAGGAACCGGGGAGCCTCGCGTTCGAGGACGTCAACGAGGTCAAGGCGTTCGTGGTGCGCGGCAACGTACGCGTGGTCGGCGCGCCGGGCCCGGTCCGGCTCGAGGTGACCGAGATCGACCGGTCACCACTGCACGTCCGGCTCACCGACGGCCTGCTGGAGGTCAGCCACGGCGAGGTGAACGCCCAGAAGATCGCGGCCAGCGCGTTGAGCAGGCACAAGAAGATGCGCGCGACCGTGACGTTGAGCGTCCCGCCGGGCTGCCCGGTCGACCTGTCCAGTGCCACCGCGAACATCACCGCGAGCGGGCTCTCCAGTCGCCTCAAGGTGTTCACCAGTCAGAGCGAGACGGCGCTGGCGAACCTGTCCGGCCCGGTGCAGATCGAGAGCTCGCACGGCCGGGTCGAGGCGATAACGGTCAGCGGCCCGATCGTGGTGAAGGCGATCGTGGCGGACGTCGTCATCGCCGACGCCACGGGATCGGTGCGCGCGGAGACCTCGAACGGCTCGATCGCGCTCGATGCCCGGCCCCAGGCCGGCGCGCACCTGCAGCTCGCGTCGAACAGCGGCCCGGTCCGCATCGGCCTGACCGGGTTGACGAACACCAAAGTGCACCTCGAGTCGCGCACCGGCGCCATCTCCAGCCAGTTCGACGAGGTCTCCGCGATCGAGCGCGACAAGCTCTCGATCGCGAAGGAGACCTTCGGCACGCCGCTGGTCGATGTGTGGGTGCGCACCGACTCGGGCGACATCGCCCTGTTGCGCCGCGACGACGTCTGATTGCTATGGGGGGAGCTTTCCAAGCGCCCAGCGCTTGCTGGTGTTTTAACCGGGAAGCTCCTGATCTTTGACATGGGCACGGCCACCGCTTGATCATTTTCGGGTTCCGTCCAAAGAACTCGATCAT
>NZ_BSTQ01000036.1 GCF_030269605.1 Lentzea sp. NBRC 105346 | reverse complement strand
TCGAACACGTGGTCGACACGGATCTGTCCCTCCTCTCCAGCGGCGAGCTGCTTGACGGCTTCGCCGCGATGGAGCGTGAGATCCGTGTGCGTCATGAGCGGCTGCTGCGCTGGATTGCCGAGATGGACCGGCGTGGCCTGGCGGCCGAGCTGGGCTACAAGGACCTGGTCGGGGTGTTGAAGGATCGGGTGCATTGGGATCCGAGTGTGTCGAAGGCGAAGCTGCGCCGGGCGCGGCTGCTGACGCATCGGCTCGGCCAGTCGGGTGCGGAGATCGAGCCGGAGCTGCCCGCGACCGCCGAGGCGCTCGCTGAGGGCGAGTTGACCGAGGAGCATGTCGACGCGATCGCCAGGGCCATGAAGAACGTGCCCGCCGATGCCACGCCCGACAAGACGGCGTTCGTCGAGCGGCAGCTGGCCGAGTTCGGCCGGACGTTCGAGCCGGGCTCGATCCGCGACTTCGGCAAGAAGATCATCTACCGGATGTTCCAGAACGACCCCGAACCCGACGAGAAGGATCCGGCGCCACCCAGTGACCAGCTGATCGCCCGCATGGAACGCGGCCGCTGCCGCGGCAGCTTCGATCTCGGCCCCGAGACCGGCGCCAAACTCCTGGGCGCACTGGACCCGCTGGCCAAACCCCGCCCCACCGGCCCGGACGGCCCCGACACCCGCACCTACGCCGAACGGCAGGGCGACGCCTTCGCCGAACTGATCAACCTGGTGCTACGCGCCGACGTGCTGCCCGAACACGGCGGCGAAACCGTCACCCTGGCCGTCACGGTCTCCTACGACGACCTGGCCGCGAAGACGGGTCACGCGGTGCTGGACAACCAGGAACACATCCCGGTCAAGCAACTGCGCAAGCTCGCCTGCGAGGCAGGCGTCATCCCGATCGTGATGGGCAGCCGCTCCCAACCCCTCAACGTCGGCCGCAAGGCCAGGCTGTTCAACACCGGTCTACGCCGAGCGCTGGTCGCCAGGGACCGGGGCTGCGCCTTCCCGGGCTGCAACCGGCCGCCACGGCACTGCGAAGGCCACCACATCACACCGTGGTTCGAGGGCGGCAAAACGAGCCTGCACAACGGCGTGCTGCTCTGCCGACGACATCACGACCTGATCCACCAGAGCGACTGGGAAGTGAAGCTCCGCAACGGAATCCCGTACTTCATCCCACCGGCGTTCCTCGACCCGCTACGGCAGCCGAGACGCAACCCCCTGCACATGGTGAGCTGACGGAAAGGAAACAAACGATCGAAACTCAAGCCAGCTCATCCCAACCACCCACGCAACCGCACAACCACAACGCAAGTCTGGACAGGATCGGGACCACGACGGCAGCCAACCACCGTCTCGGTACGTTGGCATTTTCGTGCGGGACAGGCGCCCTAGCGCCTGGCCCGCACGAAAATGCCAACGTGTCGCGGCGCAGCCGCGTCCAAAGCCTCAAGCAGTGAACAGGGCAGCAGCCCAGTGCATCCCCCGCCCGTTAGCGGCAACCACGACGGACTCCCCAGGCGACAACGACAAGCGAGACAACCCGAACAAGTGGTCGGCAGCCCCAAAGTGCCCATGCTCCACAGCCCAAGCCAGGTTGGTCCGAGCAAGAGGAACGCCAACGAGATCAGCCTGCTCAGCCAACACCCGAGGATTGTCATTCAACAGCAGCAGCCAGGAGAGTGAGTCCTCAGACAAGCCGGCCTGCCGACAAACCCGGTGCACAGCCCGAGCAGTCCGATCGTTCACCTCCTCGGCAAACGCGGCGAACCGCTCGGTGTCGTAAGAGAAGTGCGCCATGATGTCCCAGGCATCCCGCACAGCAGGCGCCTCCCCGGCCGAGAACGGCGAAGCAGCCCCACCGACATCCATGCGAAAGAAGTCGGCGTAAGCCCCATCGGTCTCAGCATGTGACGCCCGCCAGGTCAACGACAACGCATCCCGCCAGCACACGGCAGCCGCAGCCCCATCGGAGAACAACAGCGAGTTGGTGTCGAAGCGATTCATGTAGGCCTCAGCCACCCGAGAAGCCCCGATCACCAACGCCGTCTTGTAGGACGGGTGCGTAGCGAACCGCCCGGCCACGGTGTCGAACAACGTCACGCCACCAACACACCCCTGCGAGATGAGCACAGCCTCCGCCCGCACCCCCAGCCGATGAGCCACCGCGGCAGCCGCATCCCAGTACAGATACTCGGGCACATCGGCAACAGCGAGCACCAGGAGATCCACGTCCCGAGCGGAAACCCCGGCAGACGCCAGAGCCGCAGTCCCAGCGGACACCGCGAGATCGGTCAACCCAACGGAAGCGATGTGCACGTAGTCGTAGCCGTAGCCGAGCACCCGCTCGACGTCCTCCGTGTAGGACCCGACGACATCCTTCACGGCCACCCGCTCACCAAGAGCGGTCCCAAAGCCCACCAGCCCGAACGCCATCACGGACCCACCAGCTTCTCCGGCTTCCGCAAGCTGTCCGCGACGAACCGCAGGAACGCCACAGCCGCGGCACCGTTCACCACCCGGTGGTCGTAAGCCAACCCCAAGGTGACCACCGAGGTAGACACCACGGCATCGTCAACAAGAGCCAGCTGAGCACGAACACCACCGACCGACAGCATGCACAGCTGAGGCCACATCACGATCGGCTGCACGAACACCACATCCGGGTCGACGTTCAGCGACACCGTGATCGAAGCACCGGCGAGCTCCGCAGCGGCGAACGAGCCACGAAACGCCTTCATCCGAAAGTCCATCAGATCATCGGATATATCCACAATGGACCGATCGGTGCAGTCGCGGATCACCGGCGTGAACAGCCCGTTCCCAGCGTCCAGAGTCACAGCCACATGCGGGGAGTCGACCAGGGCGACCGTGGTGTCATCGACCAGAGTGCCGAACAGGTGCCCGAAGTCCGCATGCGCCGAAGCGACAGCCTTCACCACCGCCTCGGGCAGCCCAACCTCCGCGCCCGTCTCATCGGACAACGCCCGCAACACGTCGAGCAGAGCATCGACCCGAACCTCGACCGCGGTGAACGCGGCAGGCACTTCCCGGTGCGCACGGGACACCACGGCGGCAGTCCCCTGCTGAGCCTTGTCCAACCGGTGAACCCGCGAAGCCCGCGGAACTTCAGCCGAAGCAACAGGAGCAGAGCCGGACAGAGTCGCCAGCAGGGCCCCGACCTCGACCTCAACGCCCTGCGCTACGTGCTGCCGGAGCACACCGGAAGCTGGCGCGCAGATCTCCTCGATCGCCTTCGACGTCTCGAGCTCGACGACCGGATCCCCCTCCGACACGGCGGCTCCATCCGGAACCAGCCACGTCAACACAAGGTAGGTGGTGTCGTTGTTGTTCAGCTTCGGAGCGGTGATGTCGACACCAGAGGAAGCCGGGGACGGCGGCGTCACAGCGGCAGCGATATGCGAGGCACCGAGGATCACACGGTCCTCGAGGTGCCGCGCACTAGGAATGATCGAGTCGGCGGACGACAACCGCCGCACAGGCGCGGGCAGCGAACCCCACAGCTCCTCGTGCACGACGGCGGCGACGTCCGCACCCCACGTGCCACCGGCAGTGCTCTCCTCCGCGACCACCACACGCTTACCCGACAACAACGGCAGCACGGGCGTCAGGTCGAGCGGATACAACCGCGACGGCACCAAAACGTGCGCGCCGGAGGAAAGAGCCCGATGCGCCACCCCGCCGGGACAGATGACCACGGTGTCCGACGAAGCCGGAACGTGCGCCCAGTCGCCGAGCCACTGAAAACCGTCCGTGATGAAGCGGCGCGTGTAGAGGACCTTGTCCTCGAACAGCATCGAAGGACCGGAGTCCAAAGCCCGCGCCATCAGC
The DNA here is from genome assembly GCF_030269605.1 of Lentzea sp. NBRC 105346. Taxonomy (GTDB): domain Bacteria; phylum Actinomycetota; class Actinomycetes; order Mycobacteriales; family Pseudonocardiaceae; genus Lentzea. The sequence continues at coordinate 18,883 of NZ_BSTQ01000036.1, read as the reverse complement.
GAGAAGGGATCATGGAACGGCGTGGCCTCGAAGAGCGACAGGTTCGGAATGCCGAGGAAGTGTTTCTGCACCGACTGGCTGTGCGTCGGCCCGTACCCACGCCCACCGCCGACGGGACACCGCACCAGCAGCCGCATCGGCTTGCGCTGCCCGTACATCGTCACGGACTTGGAAGCCATGTTCAGGATCTGGTCGAACATCAGCGCGGCGAAGTCGCCGAACATCGCCTCGACGACGACCTGGTCGCCGGCCAAAGCCAGACCCGAGGCGACCCCGGCGATCCCGGCCTCCGACAACGGAGTCGTCAGCACCCGATCCGGGAAGACCGAAGACAACCCCTTGGTGACCTTGAAGGCGCCGCCGTACGGGTCGAGCACGTCCTCGCCGAGCAGGTGCAGGTCCGGGCGCTCCGCGAAGAGCCGGTGCAGGGCACGGTTGAGGCCTTCCACGACCCGAGGCGCCGTCATACCGCGATCCCCTTCCCGGTCAGCACTTCCCGCAGCGCCCGGACGGAACGGCACACCCGCGCCTCACGCGGTGTCAGCTTCACGCCGTAGGTCTTCTCGACGCCGACGACGATCTCCACGTGCCGCATGCTGGTCCACGCCGCGGTGGTCGCGGTGCCGGTGTCGTCGCCGACCGACTCGACCGGCACCCGCAACACGTCGGCGACGAGGTGGTTCAAGCTCACGATCCCGCCTCCACCAGATCGGGCCACGACGACGGCGGCCGGGCCGACACCTCGTCGACCATCCGGGAAACCGAAGAACGCACCCGCGACTCGAGAACCGAGAGCCGCGGGTCCGAGGCCACGTCGGAATACCAGTCGTGCAACGAGGAAACCTCATCGGCCGGCCGCGTGTCGTCGCCCTTGCTGTGCGGACCGAGCCGTGTGGTCATGAACTCGACCACCGCGGGCCGACCCGTACGAACCGAAGCAACAACAGGTGACACGAGCGAACGAATGGAAGCAACATCCTTTGTGGACACGTTCAGATAGGAAACCCCGAAGGCACGCACGCGATCGGCAACCGTTCCTGCCATCTCCAAGGACGTAGGCGTCGACTGGGCGATTCCGTTGTTCTCCACGACCACAAGGACGGGCACCTGCCACAGCGACGCCATGTTCAGCGCCTCGTACATCGTGCCTTCGCCCCAGGTCCCGTCACCGACGTAGACGACGGCGATCCGGCCGCTGCCGTCCCGTTTGAACCGGAGCCCCATCCCGACGGCCAGCGGCAGTCCCTGCCCCTGCACACCCGTGGACAGGAAACCCGGGGTGTGCACGTGCTGACTGCCGCCGACGCCGTTGCACACCGCACCGGACCGGCCCATGATCTCGGCCAGCAACCCGGAAGGGTCACGGGCGTGGGCCAGGTAGTGCCCGTGACCTCGGTGGTTGCTCAACACGAAGTCGCTGGTGAGCAGCGGCGCCAGCGCGACCGGGATGTACTCCTGGCCCAGGCAGGTGTGCGTGGTTCCGTTGAGCTTGCCCTCGTCGAACATCCGGAGCAGCGCCAGCTCGAAGTGCCGGATGCTCAGCAGCAGCTCCAGATCGTCGTCCGAGAGCATCGTCACGAACCCTGCCGCTTGGTCAGGTTCGCCAGCGAGATCACGTACGACTGCAGCTTGTCGTCCCACCGGATCGAGTACTTCGTCGGGTAGAAGCCGTCCTTCTGGACCGACTCGGGCTGCTTGACGTCCGCGGTCAGCTGCGGCTTGGTCAGCAGGTACTTCCGGGTGGCCAGCGGCTCCAGGAAGATCATCTTGGCGTCGAACGAGCCGTAGACGAAGACCTCCGAGAACTCCGGCTTGCCCGGACCGAACTCGCGGGTCGAGTCGAGCCAGTGCAGACCCATGCTCGGCACGGTCTTCTCGACCGGGTCACCGGGCTCCGCGATGAAGTCCTTCGCGACGTACTTGGGGTCCAGCAACCGGGAGGCCTTGGCCGGCTCCGCCTTGGGGTTGATCCCCATCGCCTCGTTGTGGTCGATCGTGTAGAAGTGGAACGCCAGCTGCGGCTCGCCGAACAGCTCCGCGGGCTTGCGGCCCTTCGGGTACCAGTTCAGCATGAGGTTCTTGACGGGCGTCTTCGCCGCTTCTTCCGGGAACTCCAGCACGTACATCGACGGCGCGTCGCCCTGCGGCAGACCGTCCAGCGCCTTCTCCGTCAGCCGGACGCCGATCTCGACCGGGTCGCCCTTCTTGTCGACGATGACGTACGGCGTCGCGATGCCGAGGCCGAGCGCGGCGGTCTCGCCGAGCACGGTCATCTCGCCGTTCGCGTTGGTGCTCGCCCGGCTGGGGGCACACGCCGCGACCGCGACGGCCGCGAGCGCCACGGCCGCATACCGACGTAACTTCCTCATTGCCGATCCCTTTCTCACGCAAGGCCGTAGACGGAGATGTGTCGCAGGTCGCCGGGCGAATAGGCCGCGGAGTCCCAGTCGGAGTAGCGCTCCAGCAGCCGCAGTCCGGCCTCGGCGGCCATCTCGTCGAGCTCGGTGGCCGTGTAGTAGCGGAACTTCACCGGGTACAGCTGGATGCCGTGCGGCGTCAGCAGCACGTTCTGGATGCTGAGCAGCTGTTCGGCGGGCTCGCGGATGGCGGCGCTGAGGACGACGTGCGTGACGTCGAGCAGTGACGTGGTGACGTACTGGTCGTGGCTGAAGCGGGTGTCGTCGACCTCCATCGTCTCGATGACGAGGCGGCCGTCGTCGGTGAGCTGCTTGCGCGCGCCCTGCAGGAACTGGCGCTGCGCGTCCGCGGTGAGCAGCGCGCCGAACGTGCCCTGAGCGAGGTAGACCAACGAGAACTGCTTGCCGAAGTCGACGTCGTTCATGTTGCCGACGACCACGGTGAGCTTGTCGGCGCCGGGCTTGGCCAGCAGCTGGTCGACCATGTCCTGGCTGATGTCGACGGCGTACAGCTCGACCCCGGTCTCGGCGAGCGGCAACGCGATCCGGCCGGTGCCGACGCCCGCCTCCAGCACGGGGCCGTCGCCGACGTACCCCTGCAGGAAGCCCACGATGCTCGCGACCTCTTCGGGGTTGTCGTTGACGACGTCGAACACCGCGGCAATGGCTTCGCCGTAGGATTCCGCGGAATAGCTCTGCATTGCCGCACCCCTTCGCTAGTGGTTACGACCAGTGTTCGCGGGCGGAGTCTCAGGCCTCTCTCCATACGTGCTCGCGCGGTTCACCGCACCACTGGTTCAACGCGGGCACCTCGTGTCCGGCCCACGCCACGTAACCGTCCGGCCGCACCAGCACCACCGGCGGGCACCCGCGGCCGAGCGGTTCGGCCAGCACCACGGACGTCACCCGATCCGCCCACGGCACCAGCGGCGCGTCCGAATGTCCGATGAGGACGAACTTGCCGTCACGGAAGTGTTCGTACAACCGGGTTCCGCCGGTCACCGGACGGTCGGGCACCCGCCGTCCCACCCAGCCCCGGCCGGGATAACGCAGGGTCAGACCCGAGAGATGCTCCAGGTTCGCGCGCTGGAACCAGTCGAACCGCACGAGCTTCTGCACGACCCAGCGAATCGTCCGCGCCACGAACGACGTGGAGGTTTCGAAGCGGAACGAGATGTCGGTCTTGCGCAACGTCTCCGCGGCGATCGGGTACCGCTCGGCCTCATAGCTGTCCAGCAGTCCCTCAGGCGCCCAGCCCTCGATCTCCGCGCGCAGCTTCCACGCCAGGTTGAACGCGTCCTGGATCCCGGTCTGCAACCCTTGTCCACCAGAGGGAATGTGTGTGTGCGCCGCGTCGCCGGCGAGCAGAACCCGGCCCACGCGGTACTTCTTGGCGTGCCGCTGCGAGCTGCGGAACCGCGACAGCCACACCGGGTCGTACGGCTCGACGTCCATGCCGAGGATCGCCGCGCAGCTCTCCCGCACCTCCTCCAGCGGCAACGGCGTGTCGGCCGGGAGCTTCATCCGCTCGTGGTCGAACACGATGACGCGGTAGGTGTCGTCCTGGAACGGGAACACCGCCGCCATCCCGCGCCGGGTGATCCGCGCGTAGGCGTTGGGCACGGGCGGGTTGCGCAGCCTGCAGTCGCCCATGATCACGGAGTCCTCGTAGTTCCAGCCGTCGAACTCGACGCGGACCAGCGAGCGGATCGTGCTGTTCACGCCGTCGCACCCGATCACGTAGTCGGCCCGCGCGGTCTCCACGCCACCGGGCCCGAGCAGGTCGAGGTCGACGCCCAGCTCGTCCTGCCGCAGCCCCACGACCTCGACGCCGAACCGGATCACCGCACCGGCCTCGGCAGCGGCCTCCTGCAGCACGGACTCCGTGCGGTGCTGGGGAATGATGAGGCTGAACGCGAACCGCGTGTCGAGCAGCCCGTAGTCGAGGTAGCCGTTCTCGTCGCCCACGGGTGGGTGCTGGCACGGCCGGCCGTGCTCCAGCAGCGCGTCGACCCGGCCGCGCATGTCGAGCAGCTCCATGGTGCGCGGCTCCATGGTGAACGCCCGCGACAGCGCGGCCTTGTGCGACCGCTTCTCCAGCACGTGGACGTCGATGCCGGCGCCGGCCAGCTCGGCCGCGAGCGCGAGCCCCGTCGGGCCCGCGCCAACCACGATCACCCGTGGGGACAACGTGATCACTCCCTCGGCAGTCGGTAGTGCATGCGCATTTCGGCGGACGTCTCGAGCAGCGACGCCAGCGGTCCGGCGGCGATCACGTGGCCGTCCTTGAGCAGCAACACCTGGTCGGCGCGTTCGAGCACGGCCGGGCGGTGGGACACGGCCAGGCACGTGGCACCGGTGGCGAAGATCCGCCGCCACAGCTGCTGCTCGGTCGTCACGTCCAGCGCGCTCGACAGGTCGTCCATCACGAGCAACGACGGCTGCCGCGCGAACATCCGGGCGGCCGCGGTCCGCTGCACCTGGCCACCGGACAGCCTGACGCCCCGCACCCCGATCTCGGTCTCGAGTCCCTCATCGAGGCGCTCGAGATCCGGGCCGAGCACGGCCATGTGCACGGCGCGTTCGACCCGGTCGTCGGGCAGACCGAGCAGGATGTTCTCCTGGATGGAACCCGAGAGCAGCGCGGGGTTCTGCGGTGTGTACGCCACGCGCGGCGGCACCATGAAATCGCCCGGCTCGTCGACGAGAACACCGTTCCAGCGGATCTCGCCGTCCTGCACGGCGTACAACCCGAGCACAGAGCGCAGCAATGTCGTCTTCCCGGACCCGACCTCGCCGGTGACCACGGTGACCGTTCCCGACGCCAAGGTCACCGACACGTCCCGAATGCCCTTACCGTTCGGGAACACGTGCGTCAACGACCGGACTTCCAGCTCCCGCAACGGTTCCGCAGGCCGTGGCAGCTCCACGGGCGGCGGGTCCGACCTCAGGTACAGCGGGTTGTGGTCGACCAGCGTCATGGCGGGCACACCCTGCAACAGCGCGGCGGCGCGGACGAACGACACACCGGACTGCTGATAGGTCCGCACCAGGAAGCCCATGAACGCCGTGTAGTCCGCGACCTGCATCAGATAGGTCGAGAACAGCACGAAGTCACCGATGGTGAACGAGCCGGACCGCATCTGGCTCGCCGCAACGAGCAACGTCAGGCCGGCGCCGAGCGAGGCGGTGCTGTTGAACACCGAGTCGATCGCGAGGCTCTGCACCTTGTCGCGGATCATCGCGGTCTTGCGCACCCGGTTGTCGGCGCGCAGCCGGTCGACGACCTCGTGCTCCTTGTTCGCGGCCTTGATCGCGCGCACGGCGACGACGATCTCGCCGATCGTGCCGGTGACCTTCGCGGTGGCCTCGCGGCTCTGCTCACGGATCCGGTACGCCCGCGCCCGCGCGAACTGCGCGAGCCCCAGCACGACCGCCAGCGGCACCATGACGATCAACGTGATCTGGACGTCGACGCTGAGCAGGATGATCATCCCGCCGCCCGCGAAGATGAGGCCGGACATCATGTCGAAGCCCCAGCCGCCCATCAACGCGATGGCGTCGCTGTCGTCGCGAACGGTCGAGATGCTCTCGCCCACGGTCGTGGGCATCGCCTCCGCTCCGGGCAGCCGGAAGACCCGCGCGAGCAGGTTCCGTTGCACCAGGCCACGGGCCCGCAGGTACCACCCCGCCCACGCGACCGTCGCGCCGATGATCGCCGCGCATCGAGCGAGACCCGCGGCGACCACGATCGCGACCAGGGTCCAGATCGTGATGCCCGAAGCAGCCCGGCCTTCGAGAACGTCGAACAGCAGCTTGCCGAGCACACCGGGCAGCAGCGGCCACAGGTGGAACAGCGCCCACCCGCCCGCGGCGGCCGAATAGCGCCACGGGCTGTACGTGATCAGCCGCCACAGGAACGTCAGCGTAGGTGGCACGGCCTCGTTCTTGACGGTCGTCATTGCAGCACCCGCCCCACGCGGTAGAGCTCGGCCAGCCGGGAGTCCGGATCGGCCAGCAGGTCATCGGTGACGCCGTGCTCCACCACCGAGCCCTGGTGCAGCACGAGGGCGTGGTCGGTGCGCAGGATGGTGTCGAGCCGGTGCGCGATGATGATCGACGTGCGGCCGGCGAGCATGCGGTCCAGAGCGCGTTCGACCATCGCCTCGGTGACGAGGTCGAGCTTGCTCGACGGCTCGTCGAGGATCACCAGGCCGGGATCTTTGAGGAACACCCGCGCCAGCGCCAGCAGCTGCGCCTGTCCGGCGGACAGGGTCGACGAAGAGATCTTGGTCGACAGCCCGTCGGGCAGGCTGTCCAGCCACGGCCGTAACTCCAGGGCGTCCAGCACGTCCAGCAGCCGCTGATCGGAAACGGAGCGGTCGAAGAACGTCAGGTTCTCGCGCAGGGTGGCGTCGAAGACCTGCACGTCCTGCGTCACGAACCCGACCTGCGACCGCAACGACGACAGCGTCGCGTCACGCGTTTCGATACCGCCGAGGAGCACCCGCCCGGAATCGGGGTCGTACATGCGGAACAACAGGTGCGCGATCGTCGACTTGCCCGCACCCGTGCGTCCGACCAGCCCGAACGACGTGCCGGCGGGAACCTCGAACGACAGCCCGTTCAGGATCTGCTTGTCCTGGTAGGAAAAGGAGACATCGTCGAACCGCGCCGACAGGGCGCCGGTGGGCAGAACACGGGTTCCGTCGACCAAAGTGGACTGATACGAGAAGAGCTCGCCCATGCGGCGGATCGCGGCGCTCGCCTGCTGCAACGCCTGCACCTGGTGCCGCAGCACCTCCATCGGCGTGTTGAGCATGGTGGCGTACGCGACGATCAGGAACGCGCCGGACAGCGACACGGTGCCGTTCTGGTAGAAGAAACCCGCGTAGCCGAACGCGAACGCCGAGCCGGCCGTGGCGACGATGGACATGACCACCCAGATCGCACTGCCCCACGCCTCGGCCCGCACCTTGACCGGCAGCCACGCCCGCAGGTGCCGGTGGAACCGCGCCAGTGCATAGCCGACGGCACCGGAGGACTTCAGATCCTCGGTCGCCCGCATGGCCTCGCTGACGTACCCGAAGAACTTGGCGCTCTGCTCGCGGTCGTCCTCCCACTTGTGGGTCGCCACCCCCGCGACCCGCGCCAGGAAGAAGTACCCGAGCACGGTGACCGCGGCGAACGTGAGCCCGATCCGCCAGTCCAAAACCGTCAAAGCGCCCAGAATCCCCAGCAACAGCAGGACGTTGCCGATGAGGTGCACGATCAGGCTGGAGAAGAACTCGGCGACCTGGTTGACGTCACCGTCGATGCGCTCGATCAGCTCACCCGGTGAGCGCGACTCGTGGAACGAGAGATCGAGCGAGAGCACGTGCGCCGCAAGGTCTTCGCGCGCGGCGTTGGTCGCCGTCCACGACACGCGTTCCGACGCATAGGCGGCGATGACCTTCGCGAGCTGCCGGAAGGCCGCGACCCCGAGGAACACCAGGGCGATCGTGACCAGGATTCGTTCAGCGCGGCCGCGCTGCACCGACTCGATGAAGAACGCGGCGATGCGCGGTTCCGCGATCTCCAGCGCGATCGAGCACAGCAGCAGGACGGCCATGAGCACGACGCTCCCCCGCTGCGGACCCAGGTAGGTCCGCAGCAGGGAGCCATGACTTTTCACGACACCTTGCGGCGCTGGAACAGGTTGTCCAGAGCGAACGCGCCGGGGCCGATCAGGGCGACGAGCAGCCAGGTCCAGCTGAACATGGCGGCGAGCTCACCGCCGTTCTGCAGGGGCCACAGCCCCATCGGGGCGTGCACGGTGAAGTACGCGTACGCCATCGCGCCGGACGCCAGGATCGCGACCGGCCGCGTGAACAGGCCGAACAGCAACAGGATGCCGGCGCCGAACGGGATGGCGCTGCCCCAGAAGTCGGGGAACGTCGGGAACGACACCGAGCCGCCCTGGCCGTCGACGCCGCCGAACGCGCCGAACAGGCCCATGCAGCCGTGCAGGATGAAGAAGAACGAGAAGACGATTCGGAACCCGGCGAGCGCGAGCGCCTGCGGACGTGTCTTCACACCGGCCTCGACGCCCGGACGTGTCTGTGTGGCGGTCATTTCGGTGTCCTCTCTCTAGATGGGGTCTTCGAGGCTGTAACCGTCGAGGCACCGTCGGGCCAGCGCCGCGTACGTCTCGGGGTCGCCCTCGCGGACGAGCGTGGGCAGGTACACGTGCGGTGAGCCGTGGTAGAAGCGCTCGTACTGGTCGTGCCGCCCGGCGAACTCGCTGCCCAGCGCGTCCCAGGCGAGCTTGAGCAGCTTGGTGCGCGACTCGGCGTCGTGGCCGGGCGAGCGCACGTACTTGCCCAGCAACCGCGCCACCTCGGGGTTGCGGAAGTCGCGGAACGACGCGGGCAGCTGGATCAGCCCGCCGCCGGCGAGGAGCTTGATCTCGGCCAGCACCTTGGGATACAGGTCGGGTCCGATGGCGAGCTGCGCGCACGACATCTCCCGGTTCGGGGCGACGGCGTCCGCGCCGGGCACGGGTTCCGCGCCCTCCTCGATGGCCACCGCGACCGCCTTCGCGGTGTTCACCCAGGCCATCAGCTTGCCGATCTGCATCTTCACCGGCGGCAGGTCGTAGGTGTTGTTGGCGCGCGCGATGAGGATCGCGATGCCCGCCAGGAACTCGAGCTTGGTCCACAGCCGGATCGCGCCGTGGTGCACGAAGCTGACGAACGCGGGCGTCTGCCAGAACTGCTCGTGGCACGCCAGCGGGTCGCGGTAGGTGAAGACCCGTTCCCACGGCACGAAGACGTTGTCGAACGTGACCAGCGCGTCGTTCTCGTCGAACCGGCTGGACAACGGGTAGTCGAAGATGCTCGTCGCGCGGCCCTCGTAGGAGGTGCGGCTGACGAACTGGATCCCAGGCGTGGCAACGGGAACGGAGAAGCTGACCGCGTAGTCCGCCTCGCTGGGCGCCATCCGTTGCGTGACGCCCACGAGCATCTCGTCGGCGAACGCCGCCGCGGTGCCGATCATCTTGGCGCCGCGCACGACGATGCCGTCCGCGCGTTCCTGGACCACCCGGAGACACAGGTCGTCCTCTTCGAGCTCCGACGGCGGCTTCGTGCGGTCGATCTGCGGGTTGACCAGCGTGTGCGCCTGGTAGAGGTCGTTGGTGGCCATCCGGCGCCAGTGCTCGACGATGTTCCGCGAGCCGTCGAACTCCCGGCGGAACACGTCCGGCACGGTCGCGAAGCCGGCGATCGCGGACGCCATGTAGTCCGGCGACCGGCCAAAGAACCCGAACGTCGCCTCGGACCAGATCTTGAACGCGCGCCCCTTGGCCTTCAGTTCTTCCTTGGTACGGGGAATCTGGTGCGCCTTGTGGATCTGCGTGCCGGCGAGGTCGGCGGTGAGCTCGGGCCGCTCGCGCGCGAGGTCGTAGAGCTCGGAGATCGACCGCACCGAGTTGCGGAACGCCGGGTGCGTCGTGATGTCGCCGACCCGCTCGCCGTCCAGCCAGATCACCCGGCCGTCGCGCAGCGACTCGAGGTACTCCTTGCCGGAGCGGGTCATCGCTTTACCTCCAAGAGCTTGCCCGGTACGAGGTGCCCGCGCATCGGCGCTCGTGCTTTGAGCAGCATCTCCTCGAACTCCTCCTCGGGAACGGAGTCGAGGACGATCGCGCCGCCCGCGCCGATCGACAGGCTCTGCCCGTCCGAGACCGCGGTGCGGATGACGATGTTCAGGTCGGCGGTTCCGTTGCAGCACAGGAAACCGATGGAGCCGGAGAAGATGCCGCGGGCGGTGGACTCCAGCTGGTCGATGATCTCCATCGTGCGCAGCTTCGGCGCACCGGTCATCGACCCGCCGGGGAAGCACGCGCGCACGACGTCGATCACGTCGAGGTCGCCGAGCATGGTGCCGCGGATCGTCGACACGAGCTGGTGCACGGTCGCGTAGCTCTCGACCGCCATGTACCGCGGCACGTGCACCGAGCCGATCTCGCACACCCGGCCCAGGTCGTTGCGCAGCAGGTCCACGATCATCAGGTTCTCGGCGCGGACCTTGGGATCCTCGGTGAGGCTCGCCCGCGACCGCGCGTCCTCGAGCAGGTCGTCACGGCGCGGCGCGGTGCCCTTGATGGGCTTGGACTCCACGGTCCCGTCGCGTTCGACGCGCAGGAACCGTTCCGGCGACGAGCACATCACCGAGACGCCGCCGAGTCGCAAGAACGCCGCGTAGGGCGCCGGGTTCGTGCGGCGCTGCACCAGGTACAGCTTCAGCGGGTCGGTGCCGAGCAGCGGCAGGCTGGTCCTGGTGGTCAGGCAGATCTCGTAGCTCTCGCCGGCGTGCAGCTGCCGCTGACACGCCTCGACGTTGTCGAGGTAGTCCTGGCGGGCCAGCATCAGGCCCGGTCCGGGGTCGTAGCCGAACGGTTCGCGTGGCTCCGGCAACGGTTGCAGGGACTGGATCCGGCGCTCGGTGTCGTCCAGCCAGGCCTGCGCGGAGTAGTCGTAGTCGTCGCGCGTCAACGCGATCAGGTGCGTGTTGCGCAGTTCGTGGTCGACCACGACGAGCCGGGTGGTGGACATCCAGACCGCGTCGGGTGTGGTCGCGTGATGCCTGTTCGGCGAGCCCAGCTCGCCCTTCAGCTCGTACCCGAAGTAGCCGACATAGCCCGCTGTGAGGTCGAACGGCACGTCCGGTGCGTCCACAATGGAGTCGCTCAGCCTGGCGCGCAGCTCGTCGAACACACCCTCGTCGACGTCGTAGGTCAGCACCTCGCCGTGCGGGCCTTCGGGCGCGCCGAAGAACGAGAACCGCGACAGGCCGGGCTCGACGCGCGCGCTGTCCAGCCAGAACGCGTAGTCGAGGTGCCCGAACAGCTCGGTGAACGCGGCCGCGGTGTCCACTTCGAAGTCGATCTCGCGGTGCAGCACATGCCATCGGTTCGCCGGCTTCTTGCGCAGCCGTAGCGCGGGCATCTCGTGCACGATCGGCGAGTTCAGCGCACGCCCCTGTTCGGCGAGGGTCTTCGCGGCCAGCCGGCCGAAGTTCTCGATGATCCACGCGCCGTGCTCGGACGCGATCGACTCGGGGTGAAACTGCACACCCCACATCGGGCGCTCGCGGTGCCGCAACCCCATGAGCACGCCGTCCTCGGCCCACGCGGTGGCCTCCAGGTTCGGGGGCAGGCTCTCCGGCGGCACGCACAGCGAGTGGTACCGCACCGCGGTGAAGTCCTGCGGCAGCCCGTCGAACACGCCGGAACCGTTGTGCCGCACGCGGGTCAGGTGCCCGTGCTTCGGTTCGGGCGCGCCGACGACTTCCGCTCCGGCGACCAGCGCGATCGCCTGGTGCCCAAGGCACACGCCGAGCAGCGGGACCTCGGTGTCGCGCAGCACCTGGCGCACCGCGCCGAGGTCGCGGGCGCGGCCGGGGTGACCGGGACCGGGCGAGACGACGATCGCCTCGAACTCCTCTACCGAGAGGGTCGACCAGCGTTCGTCATCGTTGGTTACGACCACCGGCGGCGTGCCGTACACCTCGGCCATCAGCTGGAACAGGTTGTAGGTGTACGAGTCGTGGTTGTCGATGAGCAGCGTGCGCATACAACCCCCATTTCCGCCCGGTCGTCCGCTTTGCCGCGTAGGCAGTAAATTGGAATCACGGGTGTACGAACAAGGTCGCAAGAGCGTTGTGAGAGCAGGGAAAGAGCCTGTCGAATCCGCGCGTTTACTGATGTGAGAACGGGTCTCGCTAGCTTTCGGTTCGCCAGATGTCCGAGCCAACCGGAGAGACTCATGACCACTACGGAAATTCCGTCTCAGACCTCCAACGGGCACGTGAAGGAACACGCTCCCGTCGAGCGGACCGAACCAACCCCCACCGAGGTTCCGGTGTCGCTGGCCGCCAGCCCCGCGCTCCTCGGCTACCCGGCGTTCGCGATCGGCGCCCTGTCGCTCGCCCTGTTCCTCACCGGCTTCAACCAGGTGACGATCCCGTCCACGCTCGCGGGCTCGCTGCCGATCATGATCGTGGCCAGCGGCTTCCTGCTGATCGTCGCGAGCGTCTGGGCCATCAAGCGCAACGAGGGCGTGCACGCCGCGATGTTCGGCCTGTTCGGCGCCTTCTGGCTGAGCTTCACCGTGCTGATCATCGGTCTGCTCGACAACTGGTTCGGCAAGCTCCCCGAGCCGGCTCAGCGCGGTGCCAACGCGAACTTCCTGCTCATCTGGTTCGTGCTGATGCTCGTCTTCACGGGTGCCACGCTGCGGCTGCCGAAGGCCGTGACGCTGCTTTTCGTGCTGATCGACTTCTCGCTGATCACGCTGTTCGCCGCGGTGAGCATCGCGCGTCCCGGCGCCGGTGGCGACCCGTTCATCCTGCACCCCGGCATCGCGGCGCTGTTCACCATGCCGTTCGTGGCGCTCTACCTGTTCGCCAGCTCCGTCAACACCGCGCTCGGCGGCAAGTCCTTCCCCATGGGAAAGCCCTTCATCCGCAAGCGCTGAGGCGTTCTACCGGTGGTTCCTCTTGGTCTCGGTGGTGACTTCACCACCGAGACCAGGGTCCATTTCTGACTTAAGGAGAACAAATGAGTGCCTTGTCCCGCCGAGGATTCCTGGCAGGCACGGCGATCGGCGGTGCTTCTCTCGTGGCGGGAACGTCCGTTGCCGCTGCCGCGGAAGAGGCCGCGCGGACGTGTGGCGCCTTCGGCCCGGTGACGATTCCCGCCGGTGACCCGCGCTACCAGAGCATTCAGCGCGCCCACAACACCCGCTATGTGGGCAGTCCGGACTACGCGAAAGTGGTCGGGACCCCGCAGCAGGTCGTCACCGCCGTGGGTGATGCCGTCGCGGCGGGCAAGCGGCTCGCGGTGCGGTCCGGCGGCCACTGCATGGAGAACTTCACCGCGAACGCGGACGTCAAGGCGCTCATCGACCTCTCGCAGCTCGACGAGGTCTACTGGGACGAGTCGAAGCGCGCGTTCGCCGTCGAGCCGGGCGCCACGATCGGCCGCACGGCCGAGACGTTGTTCAAGGGCTGGGGCGTCCTGCTGCCGGGCACCGGGTGCGCGCAGGTCGGCGTCGGTGGCCACATTCCGGGCGGTGGCTACGGTTTCTACTCGCGCCGCTACGGCCTCACCGTCGACCACCTGTACGCCGTCGAGGTCGTCACCGTGGACGCCTCCGGAACGCCTCGGCTGATCACCGCGACCCGTGAGGCCTCGGACCCGAACCGCGACCTGTGGTGGGCGTTCACCGGTGGCGGTGGCGGCAACTTCGGCATCGCCACGAAGTACTGGTTCCGCACGCCCGGCGTCACGTCGACCGACCCGCGCAGGGCGTTGCCCAGCACCGGGAACCAGCGCGCCCGGATGGTCATGTACTCGTGGCAGGGCATGTCCGAGCAGCAGTTCATCAAGCTGCTGCGCAACTACTTCAACTGGTTCGAGGCCAACAGCGCGCCCGGCAACCCGAACACGAAGGTCTGGGGCACGTTGTTCGCCAACCACGTCGCCGCGGGCACGATCGGTGTGCTGGCCGGTGTGGAGGACACCGTGCCGAACGGCCAGGCCATGCTCGACGCGCACTTCAACGCCGTGATGGCGGACGTCGGCGCCACGCCGGTCGCGGACTTCGGCGAGGTCACGTCGTGGCTCGACCCGCGCAACTGGGTTAGCGACCCGTCCGGCCGGCAGAAGAACAAGACCGCCGACCTGCGCAAGGGTTACACGGACGCGCAGATCTCGACGATCTACCGGTACCTCAACGACTCCAACTACTCGAACCCCAACGCGCTGGTCAACATCACCGGGTTCGGCGGCCAGATCAACGCGGTGCCGTCGGACGCGACCGCCGCCGTGCACCGCGACTCGATCCTGCGCGTGTACTTCACCGCGGGCGGCTGGACCGGCGAGTGGGAGGACGAGACCCACATGACGTGGGTGCGCAACCTCTACCGCGACGTCTACGCCACCACCGGCGGCGTTCCCGTTCCCAACGCCATCAACGGCGGCGCGTTCATCAACTACGCCGACAGCGACACGCTCGACCCGGCGTGGAACACGTCCGGCGTCCCGTGGCACGCCCTCTACTACCGCGACAACTACCCGCGGCTGCAACGGATCAAGAAGCGCTACGACCCGCGCAACGTCTTCAAGCACGCCATGTCCATCGTTCCCGCCACATAGGAGTCCGCCGATGTCCACCACCGCTTTACCGGTTGAGGTCGTCCAACCGGAGTCGAAGATCAGGGGCCGCGCCGCGGTCGCACTCGCTGTCGTGGTCAGCTTCTGGGCGCTCATCCTGGTCGACGAGATGGTGGTGAACATCTCGCTCGCACAGATCGGATCCTCGCTCGAGCTGTCGCAGACCGAACTGTCCTGGGTGGTCAACGCCTACCTCCTGCCCTACGGCGGCCTGCTGCTGCTCGGCGGGCGGCTCGGCGACATCCTGGGCAAACGTCGCATGTTCGTCATCGGCATGGCCCTGTACACCGTCGGCTGCCTGGCTCGCGCTCTCGCTCCGGACGCGTGGCTGCTGATCGCCGCACGTGGTGTGCAGGGCACCGGTGCCGCGCTTGCCACACCGTGCGTGCTGGCGTTGATCATGAACCTGTTCGCCGAGGGTCCGTTGCGCCGCAAGGCGATCGGCGTCTACACGATCGCCGGCGGTGCCGGTGCCGCGGTCGGTCTGCTTGTGGCCGGTGCACTGGGTGCGTTCGGTTCGTGGAAGCTGCAGATGCTGCTGGCCGGCGTGATCGGCCTGGTGCTGTTGGTGCTGACGCCTTCGGTGGTCGGTGAGACGCCTCGGGTTTCCGGCCGGTTCGACATCACCGGTGCCCTGGTGTCGACGCTGGGCCTGGTTTCCCTGGCGTACGGCCTGAGCGCCAGCGCTCTGCCGTACGTGGTCGCGGGTATCGTGCTGCTGGCCTTGTTCTTCGTGATCACCAGGCGTGCGTCGCAGCCGCTGCTGGACCTGTCGCTGTTCAAGTCGAACGGCGGCGCCTACCTGACGCTGGCGTTGATGCCAGGTGCGCAGATCGGGTTGTTCTTCTTCCTCGGCCAGTACCTGCAGCTCATGTCCGGCTGGACGCCGATGACCGTGGCCCTGGCGTTCCTGCTCGTGTCGGTCGGCATGATCGGCGCGGCCGGTCCCGCGGGCAAACTCGAGTCGCGGCTAGGCGGGCGCACGATCGTGCTCGGCGCGTTGATGTTGATCGTCGCGAACCTGTTGCTGCTGCGGGTTCCCTCGGGTGGGTCGTTCTGGACGACGATCCTGCCGTCGCTGTTCCTGGTCGGTGCGGGCCTGGCGTTCACGATCATCCCGGCGACCATCAAGGCCACGTCGGGCGTCGAGGACTCGGGTTCCGGCTCGGCTTCGAGCGTGGTGAACGCCGTGCAGAACGTCGGTTCGTCGATCTCGCTGGCGATCATCATCGCGATCTCGACGGCCGCCGCCTCCGGCGTCGCCGAGGAGTCCCAGTTCACCGCGTCGATGTCGGCCAGCTTCCTGGCGGGTGCCGGCTTCGCCACCGCCATCGCCCTGGTGGCCCTGCTGATCCGCTCGCGCCGCGCCTGACGTCAGAAGCCCCCTCCCGGTGTGGGAGGGGGCTTCTTCATGCCGTCAGTTCGGCGATTTCGGAGACTATGTGCGTAAGCGGGCTGCCAACGCCGAAGATCTGGGCGACGCCCAGCTCGCGAAGGCGCTCCTGATCCGGCTTCGGAATCGTGCCGCCGACCACCACGACGACATCGTCGATGCCCGCGTTCCGGAACGCCTTCATGACGTTCTCACACTCGGTGAGATGGTTACCGGACAACGTGGACAGGCCGACAAGGATCGGATCTTCTTGACTCACCGCGCCGACGAGCTCGTCCGCAGTGGCGTGGCCAAGGTAGACGACCTCCATACCGGCGTCCCGCAACGCGTTCGACACGACGATGGCGCCGCGCCAGTGCGCATCCATGCCGAGCTTCGCCATAACGGCCTTACGGCCATGCAGCACGCCTACCACAGCGGGAACTCCCATCGTCCAAGCTCGTCGCGGAAGGTCCTACCCAGCTCCCCCAGCGTCACGTCCGCGTCGACCGCTCGCAGGACGGCGGGCATCACGTTCTGCCCTGTCCTACAAGCTTCCGCGACTTCCTTGATCGCGTGACCGGTGTCGCCCCGCCTGGCCCGCACCATGTCAAGCCGGGCGAGCTGCCGATCGAGCGTGTCGTCCGGGATCTCGAACAGGGCAGGCTGCTCGTCATCGCCTTCAAGGTGCGTATTGACGCCGACAACGAGCTGCGTACCGTCCTCGATCCTCCGCTGGTCCTCAAACGCCGTGCGCGCCAACTCGGCGTGCACCCAGCCCTGCTCAGTCGCCGACACGATGCCACCCATGGCGTCGATCGCCTGCAACGTCTGCGCCGCCCGCTGTTCGAGCTCGTCAGTGAGGTACTCGACAAGATGGCTACCGCCCAGCGGATCCGCAGTCTTGGCGACCCCAGTCTCGTGCAGCAGCACATACTGCGTGCGCAGCGCCGTCATCGCAGCGTGCTCGGACGGAATGCAAACCGCTTCGTCATACCCGTTGATATGCAACGACTGCGTGCCACCGCACACCGCCGCCAACCCTTGCAGCGCGCTGCGCGCAATGTTGACGTGCACGTGCCGCGCCGCGTTCGTCACACCACTGGTCTGCACGTGGTACCGAAACATCTGCGCGCGCGGGTCTTCCGTGTATTGCCTGGCCCAACGAGCCCACATCCTGCGAAGGGCCCGATACTTGGCCACCTCTTCGAAGAAGTCATTGTGCGCATTGAGAAAGAACGAGACCCGCTGCAGAACGGCCTCGGGCGCGTGCCCTCTCCGGATGAGTTCGGTAACGATCGCCTGACCGTGCGCAAGACACAACGCCATCTCCAGCACAGCGTCCGCGCCGGCCTCGCGGTAGTTATATCCGCTGACACTGACGGGGTTCCACCGCGGCAACTCACGCAACGCGAAGTCGGCCAGGTCGCACGCGAGCCGGAAACTCCCCTGCGGCGGCAACGCCTCCGGTGCGATCGTGATCGCAGTTTCCATCAGAAAGTCGTTCTGGCTGGTACCAGCCAGGCTTTGCCTCCGAAACCCTTGCCGCTCAGCGGATCTAACGAACATCGCCAGGTGCGCGACGGCCCCGATCGGCTGCGACGACACGAGCGAAACGCTGACCTGGTCAAGCGGAATCCCCTTGAACAGATCGTCAAAGTCGTCCCGCACGTCGACGGCCACGCCGCCACGCCCAACATCGCCCCTGGCCCGCGCCTCGTCAGACCCGAACGCCCGCAAACTCGGGTAGTCGAACACCCCGTTGATGCCCGTGGACCCGTTGTCCAGCAACATCCGGTAACGCGCGTTGGTGTCCTGCGCCGTCCCAAACCCAGCGAGCTGCCGAATAGTCCACGGCCGCTCGCGGTACATCCGTTCGCGAATCCCCCTGGTGAACGGAAACTCCCCAGGCTTCTCGGGCCCGAGGTGCGACGGCAACGGGATTCCGCTGGACGTGTAGGTCATCGCAACACCTCGTCAGCTTGGCCCACCGAAATCCGGCGGGCGCCGGTGGGCAGGTGGGCGAGCACGAAGTCAGTGGCCGAGGGGACGTACCGAATGCCCAACTCGTCCAGCCTGCGACACAACCGCGCGCGGGCAACCCGGTTCTCGGCCCGCCACCGGCCACGCTGCCCAAGGTCTTCAAGGAGGTCTGCGGCCTCGATCGGCAACTCCGCCGGGCGCAACTGGGCGATCACATCGGGATCCCCGATCACGTAACCGATCCGGGCACTCGGGATGGTGCGCAGCACGCACACGTTGCGGCAGAACCGGGCCCACCACCGAGCCGAGGTGAAATTCGGGCCCAGCGCGAACTCCGCAAGCCGCTCGTCGAACACCACCACCGCGTCCCGCCGCCGCGCCCCTTCGCACAGCTGCCGCACGCGGTGCGGGGCAAGGGGCATACCAGTCACGTCGTGCGGGTTGGGCACCACGGCCACGTCGCCACGAATCCTGGTCAGTTCGCCGACGAGCTCGTCGGACCCGACGCCCACGGCGACGCGGTTCTCGTCGACGAAGTGGTGTGCGGCGATCCTCTTGACCAGGCTCACCAGCCGAAACTAGCTGGCAGCGGTCTCAGCGCAGTCTTTTCGATCACGGGCTGGCGGTCCCGTGGTGTTCCGTTGGCTGGCCGTGTCGTGGTGTTCGTGCGGCTGCCGGTCCCGTGCGTGGTCGCCACCTCGGCTGCCGGTCCCGTGCGTGGTCGCTAGCTTGGCTGCCGGTTTCGTGCGTGGTCGCCTTTTGTCGGCTGCCGGTGTCGTGGGGCGCTGCGTCTTCCGGGACGCGCTTCGCGCGTGCGATTGGGGCTTGACTTGGGGCCCCTCGCGGCGTGGTGGGCCGGCTCCGCCGGCAGATGCAAGATCTGCCGGCCCA
>NZ_BSTQ01000035.1 GCF_030269605.1 Lentzea sp. NBRC 105346 | reverse complement strand
CCCTCCCGTCGCATCGCAGGCGAAGCCCTGCCGCATCCGAGACCCCAGGTCAAGCACGCTTTTCGCTTGACCTGGGGTCTCGGATGCGGCTGCCTCAGGTGCGATGCGACGGGAGGGGCACACCACCAAAGCGACCCACTACGAAACGCAACCCAGGGCTGGGCCCCTCTTTGAGCTGAGCCGGGGTCCGGGGCGGAGCCCCGCGCAGGAAACGCACCACGCACACAACCGGCAGCCAAGGCGCAACCACGCACGAAACCGGCAGCCAAGGCGCAACCACACACGAAACCGGCAGCCGAGGAAAGTCAGCGCGTCAACACAAACCGGACCACCCACGAAAGCCGCCGCGTCAACCCAAACCGGCAGCCGAGGAAACGCGACCACGCACCGGAACAGGCAAGCTCCGCAGGGGTCCCCCCGCAAGAAGCACCCCTTGCGCATATCCAAGCACGCAACCCCGACAAGATCACTAAACCAGCCGAACCGCCAGCTCAGAAAGGGAAACCCTCACTTAACCGCAGACTTGGCCTTCCACTGCTGCCAGGGAATCTGCCAGTCGTACCAGTCGAACTGCGCAGGCAAGTTCAGGCTAGATCCGCTGACCTCAACCGGATCCCCGATCATCGCAGTGTCGTAGTACGCCTTGGCGTCAGCCTCCAGCAGGTTCGCACACCCATGCGAACTGTTGACCTTGCCAATATTCCCGGCGTTGTCGTTGTTCTCGTGAATGAACTCACCGTGGTTGGAAATCCGCACAGCCCACTTCTTAACCACGTTGGTATACCCGTACCGCGGGTTGTCGAACGAGAACGTCTCATCCTTCTGCATAACGACGAACGTCCCGTTGGGCGTGTTCAGCTCAGTGTCGTCGTCCTTACCAAACGAAGCCGGGTACGAAGCGACCTGCTGCCCATCCCGCTCAACGATGAGCTGATGCGAAGGCGTGTTGATCTTCACAACCTGATTGCGACCGATGGTGAAGTCACTGGTCACATCAGCCTTACCGTAGGCCCCACCGCCGTAGTTGACGCCGTAGAGCTTGGCCTCAACCTTGACCTTGGTATTGGCCGGCCAGTACTTCTCGGGCCGGAAGTGAACCTCCTGGTCGGTCAACCAGGCCCAAGCCCCCTGAACATTGGCCGAGTTGGTGACCTTCAGGGCCTTCTCAACGGTCGCCTTGTCCTGCACCGGCGCCTCGAACTTGACCATGATCGGCACCGCGACACCGACCGTCTGGTCGTCACTCGGGAACAGCGTCGCACGGGTCTGCGCGCCCGGCGCCAGCGTCCCGAAAGCGCCCTTGATCTCAACGGACTTGCCGTCGGATCCCTTGACCGTCCCCGAGTACGTGTAAGTCTTGCCGTAACCGAGGGGCTCGGTGGTAGTCCACCCCTTCTTGTCCTCGGTCAGCTTGCCCTTGACCTCTTTACCCTCCGGCGACTTGAGCGCAACCGCCTCGATCACACCGTCCTGAACGGTGACCTGCACCGGCGACGTGACAGCCACGTCCTTGGCGCCGTCCGCCGGCTCGACGGTGACCTTGGCGGTGGGAAGCGTGCTGTCCACCTTCGCGGTGCCTGTCTCCACGCTCGAACAACCGGTCAGCACGACCAGGCTCAAGAGCAGTGCACCCAGGGTTCTCTTCACAGTTCGACCTCCCAACTAGAGGACGTCCAGACCACAGCCCCGGTGCGAGTGACATCGGTCACACATCGACTCAGCCTACGATCGGCCATGTGAATCGACCTGTCGCAGTTGTGACCGGAGCCAGTGCCGGCATCGGCGAGGCCACCGCACGCCGGCTCGCCACTGAGGGTTTCCACGTCGTGCTCGGGGCACGCAGGCTGGACCGCCTCCAAGTTATCGCGAAGGAGATCGACGGCACCGCGATCGAGTTGGACGTCACGGACACCGACTCCGTGAACCGCCTGGCCGAGCAGGTGCCGAACGTGAACGTGCTCGTCAACAACGCGGGTGGTGCGCGCGGGCTCAGCACGGTCGCCGAGGCCGACGAGGAGCAGTGGCGCTGGATGTGGGAGGCGAACGTCCTCGGCACGTTGAAGGTCACCAAGGCGTTGCTGCCGAAGCTGATCGACTCCGGCGACGGGCACATCGTGACCGTCACGTCGATCGCGGCGTTCGAGGCCTACGACAACGGGTCCGGGTACACGAGCGCGAAGCACGCCCAGTCGGCGCTGCACCGCACGCTGCGCGGCGAGCTGCTCGGCAAGCCCGTGCGGGTCACCGAGATCCTGCCCGGCATGGTCGAGACGGACTTCTCGGTCAACCGCTTCGACGGCGACGCCGAGCGCGCGGCCAAGGTGTACGAGGGCATCACGCCGCTCACCGCCGACGACGTGGCCGACGTGATCGCGTTCGCGGTCACGCGGCCGTCGCACGTCAACCTCGACTCGATCGTGCTCAAGCCACGCGCCCAAGCCTCGGCGACCCGCGCCCACCGCACCTGAGGTGTGCCGTTATGGCCACCATCGCGGACCTGAGGTCCGCGATGGTGGCCATAACGGTTCTAAGCAGCGGGGGTGCGCGTCGAAGGGATGTCGGGAGTGAGGACTTCCACGTCCAGCTGGTCCAGCACGCGGTCGATGGGGTTCGCGAACCCCATCGACCCGGACAGCGTTCCCGCGCAGTAGAGCCCGACGATCCGGTTGTCGGCGTCGACGAGCACCGAGCCCGAGTCGCCGTGGTCGCCGAACCGGCCGTCGCACGCCGTGACGCGCAACTGGTTGCGAAGTCTGCGGATCCCGATGCCGTCGCCGAAGTCGACGGTGATCGTCGCGTCCGTGGAGGCGACCACGCCGTGCGTCAGAGCCGTGGTGCGGCCGCGTTTGCGGACCGTGGTGCCGACGGCAGCCGCCGCGCTGCCGGTCACCGCGCCGATGTCCAGGATCTCCGCCCGGTGCGGGCGGTCGGGGTCGAGCAGGACGGCCGCCGCGTTGACACTGCCGGACAGCGCCGCGCGGTTGAGTACCCCGATGTCGTCCAGATCCGTCACGCCACCGTCCACTCGGGACGGATGGACCATCCGGTCGCCGACCATCCACGCGTCGTCGACACAACCGACGTGGAAGTTCGTGAGTCCCAGGACCTGGCGTTCGCCGCGCGACACAACCAGTGCGCCCATGGTGCCGACGATCACGTAGTCGCCCGGCACGGACACGTCCGGCGGCACCACACGAACGGCCCGCGCGGGGCCGATGCTGATCCCACCGCGCAGCACGGCATGTCGTTCGGCCACAACGGGTTGCTGCTCGTCCGGCGACAACAGCGCGCGGTGCAGCACGATGCTCTCGGCGACGACGTCGGTCGGGATGCCCTCGACCGACGCGGGGATCTGCAACGGATGGTTCGGGCCCTTGGCGCACACGTACACGACGATCGCGGCACGGCCCGTCGGCCGGCCGCCGGTGATCTTCTCGCCGATGTCCACGCCGATCACGCCTGGCCGGGAGAGGAACTCGTCCTCGACCCGCCGCTTGATCGGCCGGATGGCGTTGCGGTCCTGCTCATCGAGGTAGGTCATGGCGACCTCCGTGACTTCACTTGTCAACAACCATGAAACCACGGTTCGTAGGCAATTGGTCACGAGGAGTCACCCGTTCGGCCGTTCAGAGTGAACAGCCGATGAACACCGGTTCAGGATGCAGTTCCACGCCGAACGCCGCGCGTACACCATCACGGACCTCGCGGGCGAGGTCGAGCAGGTCCTCTGTCGTCGCGCCACCGCGGTTCGTCAGAGCGAGGGTGTGCTTGCTCGACAGCGCCACTCGCCCGCCTGGTCCCTGATGTCCCTTGCGGAAGCCGGCGCGCTCGATCAGCCACGCGGCCGAGAGCTTGCGGTGGCCGGGACCCGCCGGATAGGTCGGGACGTCGACGTCCGCGCCGAGCACCTGCGCGATGCGGATCAGCACGCCGTTGAACGTGGCGTCGTCGACGATCGGGTTGGTGAAGAACGAGCCCGCGCTCCACGTGTCGTGGTCCGTGGCGTCGAGCACCATTCCCTTGCCGCGCCGCAGTTCCAGCACCGCCTTGCGGGCGGCGTCGGCGGGCACGCGCTCGCCCTGGTCGACGCCGAGCGTGCGCGCCAGCTCGGCGTAGCGGATCGGCGCGGACATGCCGCCCGCGGTCAGCGCGAACCGGGTGCGCAGCACGACCGCGTTGTCCGTGCCCTTCAAGACACTCGTGCGGTACGCGAGGCCCAGCTTCGCGGCGGGCACCTGGTGCACCTTGCCGGTGCGGCGGTCGAGCAGGTCGACCGACTGCAGCACCTGGGCGATCTCGACGCCGTAGGCGCCCACGTTCTGCACGGGCGTGGCACCGACGAGTCCGGGGATGCCGGAGAGGCATTCGAGCCCGCCGAGGCCCTGTGCGATGGACTCGGCCACCACGGAGTCCCAGTCCTCGCCCGCCTCGACGGTGAACTGCACGATGCCGTGGCCCAGCGGGTCGGAGCGGTGGCCCTTCGTGGCCACCTGCACGACCGTGCCCGCGAAGCCCTGGTCGGCCACCACCAGGTTCGAGCCGCCGCCGAGCAGCAGCACGGGTTCGGTGGAGGCGTCGGCTGTTCGCACGGCTTCGACCAGCTCAGCCGCGGTCGTGGCGTGGACGAACCGCGCGGCCGGTCCACCGAGTCGGAGCGTCGTGCGCTCGGCCAGAGGTACTGACTGCGTGGTGGTCACGACCGCCAACGGTAGCCTTCGCGACATGGCACGCCGCATCGAGCACCACACCACGTCGCCCCATTCGGCCGAAGCCGTCTTCGGCGCGATGGTGGACGAGTCGTATCTGCGCGACCGGCTCGCGGAGATCGGTGGCAACAACGCCGAGCTCGTCACCTACTCCAGCGGCGGCGGTAAGACGACCTACCAGCTCAAGCAGGGCGTGCCCGCGGAGCACCTGCCGTCGCTGGTGAAGAGCGTGCTCGGCGGCGACCTGGTCATCCACCGCACCGAGGCGTGGACGGAGGCCGGTCACACCGGGACGGTCGAGGTGACCATCCACGGCGTGCCCGGACGGCTGGACGGCACGTTCACGCTCACCGGCAACGGCAGTGGGAGCAAGCTCACGCTGCAGGGCCAGGTCAAGGTCAGCATCCCGCTGATGGGCGGCAAGCTGGAGGGCCTGGTCGCCGAGCAGGTGATCGAGCTGCTGGACAAGGAGAGCGAGTTCACGGCGGAATGGCTCGCAAACCGCGGCTAGCGGCGGGCCGCGCGCGGGCCCTCGGGCTGCCGACGCGGGGCACGACCAACCCGAACCGCCTGCGGCGCGTGGACCGGTGGATGACCGGTGTGCTGGGCGGCTTCCTCGCGGGATTCGATGATCCACTGGTCGTCGACCTCGGCTACGGCTCGTCGCCGATCACGACCGTGGAGCTGGCGGCGCGGCTGCGGACCGTGCGGCCGGACGTGCGCGTGCTCGGTCTGGAGATCGACCAGGAGCGCGTGGACGCCGGGAAGGCCGTGGCGGATCCGCCCTTTCTCGACTTCCGGCGCGGCGGGTTCGAGCTCGCGGGCGCGCGGCCGGTGTTGTTGCGCGCGTTCAACGTGCTGCGGCAGTACACCGAGGAACAGGCCGTCGAGGCGTGGGAGACGATGCTCGGCCGCCTGGCTCCCGGCGGGCTACTGGTCGAGGGCACGTGCGACGAGATCGGCCGCCGCTGCTGCTGGGTGACACTTTCGGCTGAAGGTCCGTTCCGGTTCACGCTGGCGTGCAAGCCGTCGGACATCGAGACCCCGTCGGACCTGGCCGAGCGGCTGCCCAAGACCTTGATCCACCGCAACGTGCCGGGCGAACGCGTGCACGCGCTGCTCGCCGAGCTGGACGCCTGCTGGGCCACCGCGGCGCCGTTCGCCCCCTTCGGGCCGCGGGCGCGCTGGGTCGAGTCCGTCCGGCTGCTGGCCGAACGCGGCTGGCCGCTCGTGGACGACCGCCGGCGTTGGCGACTCGGGGAATTGTCGCTCGAATGGTCTGCCGTCGCGCCGTAGTGTGGTCGGGTGGACTTCGTCGAGCGGATCAAGACCGAGGCGGAGGCGCTGCGTGCCGCCGCACTGCTGGCCGGCCCCGAGGCGGTCGTGCCCACCTGTCCGGATTGGACGGTGCACGACCTCGTCACGCACATCGCGCGCGTCCACTCGTGGGTGATCAAGTGCCTCGCCCTGCCGCCCCAGGTCGCGCCACCGCGGCCGGACACGCCGCCCGAGGAGTGGAACGAACTGCTGAACTGGTGGGACGAACGGGTTCTCACCATGACCTCGCAGCTGCGCGAGCTGTCGCCGGACACTCCAGTGTGGACGTTCGGCGCGGAGAAGACCGCGTCGTTCTGGCCGCGCCGGCAGGCGCACGAGACGGCGATCCACCACCTGGACGCACTGCACGCCACCGGTCACTCGGTGCCGACGCTGCTGTTCGACTCGGAGTTCGCCGCCGACGGCGTCGACGAGTTCCTCACCCGGATGGTGCCGCGCCAGCTGGAGCGCGGCCGCCGGATCGAGGTCACCGGACGGCTGCTGCTGCACGCCGCCGACGCCGGGCGCACCTGGGAGGTGCGGCTGGCCGAGGGCGAGGTCCCCGTCGTGGGGCCGGTGCATGACTCGGCGACCGACGAGGACGCGACCGTGGCCGGAACCGCGGACGCCCTCTACCGTGCGGTGTGGAACCGGCCGAGTCATGCCGTCGTGTCCGGCAACCGGGCTCTATTGGACGGTCTGCCGCGGCCGTGACTACTGTTCGGACGTGCCCGAACGCCGCTATGTGATCACCTTCGGCTGCCCCGACCGGACCGGCATCGTCGCGCGGATCTCGTCGTTCCTCGCCGACCACGGCGGCTGGATCGTCGAGGCCGACTACCACACGGATCCGGAGACCGGCTGGTTCTTCACGCGCCAGGAGGTGCGGGCGAACTCGCTGCCGTTCTCGGTCGAGGAGCTGCGGACCCGTTTCGGCGCGGTCGCGGACGAGCTGAACCCGGCCTCGACCTGGCGGGTGACCGACACCGGTGAACGCAAGCGCGTGGTGATCCTGGTGTCCAAGGACGGCCACTGCCTGTACGACCTGCTGGGCCGGGTCGCGACGGGCGAGCTGGAGGTCGACGTCGCCGCGGTGATCGGCAACCACCCCGAGCTCGGCGACATCACGCGGGCGCACGGCATCCCGTTCCACCACGTGCCGTTCCCCTCGGGTGACCCCGCGGGCAAGCAGGCGGCGTTCGCCGAGCTGCGCAAGCTGGTCGACGAACACGACCCGAACGCCGTGGTGCTGGCGCGGTTCATGCAGATCCTGCCGCCCGAACTGTGCGAGGCGTGGGCGGGCCGGGCGATCAACATCCACCACAGCTTCCTGCCGTCGTTCATCGGCGCGCGGCCGTACCACCAGGCACACCGTCGTGGCGTGAAGCTCGTCGGCGCCACCTGCCACTACGTCACCGCCGACCTCGACGCCGGGCCGATCATCGAGCAGGACGTCATCCGCGTCGACCACGGCGACTCCGTGGCCGACATGGTCCGCAAGGGGCGCGACATCGAGAAGGTCGTGCTGGCCCGCGGCCTGCGGTGGCACCTGGAGGACCGCGTGCTCGTGCACGGCAACCAGACGGTGATCTTCTAGCGCTCGATCCGGAGCCACCGGTACATCTCGATGGTGTCGCGACCAGGCCGGTAGACGAACACCTCCGCACCGGACGGCTCGAGCACGATCAGCGTGGATTCCGTCCGGCTCGCCTCCTTGCCGTCGACGGTGGTCTGCGGGTCGCCGCTGCCGATGGTCATGGACTGCTTGACGCTGGACACGAGGACCCGCACGGAATCCTGGTACCACAGCGTCGCCAGCCACTTGTCCCGTGACTCCGTCAGGTCGAACCCCTCGGGCGCACTCGGTGTCTGCGTCATCCGGATCGGCAGCTTCACCTTCTGCGGCCCGATCTGAAGGGTCGTCGCGATGTGCCGGGCCATCTCCTCGGGGGAGTCGGCGTTCCCCACCGCGACCTCCACCCAGGCCGTGGGCGTGTACTTCCAGCGCAACGCGGCGCCGCGCGGTCCACGCCGGGCCGTGTTCCACGACGCCTCGCGGCCGAGCGCGACGTCGGCCCGTTCGAGCTTCGTCCGGTCGATCTGTTCCGGTGCGACCGAGAACAACTCGTCGTTGCCGTTGAGCTCGATGTCCTTGCCGGAGGGCACCATGCGCAGCTCGACCTGCCACGATCCGTTCGTGATCCACTGCCGGTGCCAGTCCCGATGAGTCTGGACCACGCGCTCGGCGGGTTCGGCGGGCAGCCAGCCGAACGACGCCTGTTTCTCGTCGGGCTGGAAGAACACCGGGGTCTCCGGCGGCGTGGTCCCTCGCGAGATCGCGGGCTGCGGCAGCCCGTTCGGCAGGCCGGACACCGCGACGGCCGCGACACCGAGCACCACGCCCGCGGCGGCGCCCATGATCCAGCCGAGTCGCCTGCGCCGGATCATCCGCTCACCGGTGCGGACGGCGAGGTCCAGGTCGACCGCCGACCGCCGCGCCGGCGTCGACGCGGCCTCATCCAGCAGAATGCGCAAGTCGTCCATCGGCTTCACCTCCCATCGCGCGGCGCAGTGCCCGCAGGCCCTTGCTGGTCTGGCTCTTCACGGTTCCGGTGGTGCAGCGCAACGCCACCGCGGTGTCCTCAATGGACATGTCGCAGTAGTAGCGCAGCACGAGCGCGGCCCGTTGCCTCGGTGGTACCGCGAGCAACGCCTGACGTACCGCGAGGGCGGTCGCGGTGTCGTCGGCCTCGACCGAGCGGTCGAAGTCCTGCAGCTGAACGCGGCGAGACCACGCCGACCGGCGTTCGTTGAGGAACGCCCGCGTCAGTACGGTCCGCACGTACGCGTCGACGTTGTCCGCGGCCCGGGCCTTCCCCCAGTGCACGTACAGCTGCGTGATCGCGGTCTGCACCACGTCGTCCGCCCGGTCCCAGTCCTGGCACAACAGGTACGCGAGCTTGCCCAGCCACGGCATGTGCGACCGCACGTACTCGACGTACTCGTCCCGCCACTCGGCTCTCACAACGATCCGACGCGCGCGGGTCGCCGGAAGGTTGCCCATCACTTCCGAGTCCAAGTCCTCTGGCATGACGACACCACGGGTCTCACCCTCACGGCATGCCGAAAGTGGAGATGGACCTCGAGACACGCGTCCCGCCGGACCGCGTCCGAGCAGCACTGATCGATTTCTCCGAGCACCGCCCGGAGATCTGGCCCGGCATCACGCCGTCCCTGTACGAGGTCTACGAGGTCGGTGAGACGTCCGCGGACGTCAAGGAGGGCACCAAGGCGCCGGGCACGATGGTCTGGGCGAAGGAGCACTACGACTGGTCGGCGCCGGACACGGTCAAGTGGACCGTTCAGGAGAGCAACTTCTGCGCTCCCGGTAGTTACGTGGCCGCCACCATCTCACCCGGCGCCGATGGCGGCAGCCACGTTCACCTCACGTGGAACCGGACGCCGACCAGCATCGCCGGCCGGATCGCGACCCTGCTGATCGTCGCGACCAAGGGCATGCCGATCACGCGCTCGTTCCGGAAGGGCATGGCCGAGCTCGAAAAGTCCTGAAGGGACTACAACTTCGTCGCCGCCCACGAGACCGACTCGACCAGCCACGCCACGTCGTCCGGCGAGAGAACCGCGGGCGGCGTGAAGCTGACCGTGCGGCCGCGGAAGTCGGCGAGCACGTTGGCGCGCAGCAGGGCGCCGGTGAAGACCTCGGCGGAGCGCGCGTCCGGCAGCTCGACGCCGAACAGCAGGCCGCGGCCGCTGACACAGGCGTGGCCGGCCAACGACTTGCGCAGCGCCAGCAGGATCTCGTCGCCGAGCACGGCGGCGCGTTCCACCAGCCCCTGCGCCGCGATCACGTTGAGGGTCGCGTTCACCGCGGCGGCCACCAGCGGTGACGTGGCGGGTTCGGCGCGCAGCAACGGCACCTCGACCTCGTGGGACGCCACGACCGCGGCGACGGGCACGACGCCACCGGAGAGGTTCTCGCCGACCAGCATGATGTCCGGCGCGACCCCGTCGAGGTCGCTACCCCACCAGACGCCGAGCCGGCCGAGGCCGGTGCGGGTCTCGTCGACGATCAGCAGTGCGCCAGCCTCATGGCACACCTCGGCGACCTGCTTCAGGTAGCCGGCCGGTGGGAACGCGATGCCGCGCACGGGTTCGATGAGCACGCACGCCGGTGAGCCGGAGGCCAGGTTGGCCCGTAACGAGTCGATGCCGCCGTAGGGGACGTCGCCCGTGGTGAGCACGCGCGGCCGCCCGTTGGCCTGCGCAAGGGTCACCGCGAACTGGGCGGCCTCGGTCGCGGACGTGAAGCAGTGCACGTGGTCTAGCCCGTTGGGGGTGGCCAGGTCCAGCATGATCCGGTCGGTCAGCGACGGCCTGCGCACCTGCTCGACGACGGCCTGCACCACGGCGGGGTGGGCGTGTCCGAGCAACGGGGCCCCGTAGCCACCGCAGTCGAGGTACTCGACGCCGTGCGGGTCGATCACGCGGGCACCACGGGCGGCGCATCCGGTCAGCTCTTGGGTGGTCATGCGGGAACCTTTCGATGAGCAGCGGCCGGCGGGCCGCTCGGCGAAGTGCGACGAGCGAACCGGTTCCCACTTGTCATTCGGATTCCACGGCCGTTCGGTTCGCGCTCCCCGTAGGCTTTTCCGGTGCGGACGGAAATCACCACGTTGGAGCACCTGCGGACCGCGTCCGATTTGCGCGGCGCTGTCCTGATCGGCCTCGACCTGACCGGCGAGGACGTGCGCGCCCCGCTCGACGGCGCCCTGCTGCTCGGCTGCACGTTGTCCGAAACGCAGCAGCGCCGGGCCGGAGCCGCCGGGGCGTTGATCTTCCCGGTGATCCCGGACCTCCCGTACGAGGTGTACCGCTCGACCCTCTACACACCGGCCGAGCTGTTCGCCGGCTTCGACCCGTCACGTCCGTCCTCGTACACCGACACGCCCGATGCCCGCATCTACCGGCACAGCAGGCAGCAGGGACACCACCCGGACCCGCTGCACGCGCTGGCCGAACGCCTGCACGACCACTCGATCACCGAGGCGCTCGACGACGTGCTGACCGGCGCGCCGGTCGCCGTGATGGGCGGGCACGCCCTGGCCCGCGACTCGGCGGGTTACCGCTCGGCCGTGGAGCTCGGCGCGGCCCTGGGACAGGCCGGGTTCACCGTGCTGACCGGCGGCGGTCCGGGCGCGATGGAGGCCGTGCCGCTCGGCGTGCGTGCGGGTATGGACGAGGAGGTCCTGCGTTCGCTCGCCAAGGCCACGCGGTTCGGCGCCGACGACACGTCGATCGGCGAGTGGCTCGCGGCGTTCCCGACGGATCTGCCGACCTTCGAGACGCCGCGCACGATCGGCATCCCGACCTGGTTCTACGGCCACGAGCCGCCCAACCCGGCGTGCGAGGTGCACGCCAAGTACTTCGCGAACTCGGTGCGCGAGGAGGGTCTGCTGACCGTCGCGACCGGCGGCATCGTCTACACGCCGGGCAAGGCGGGCACGGTCCAGGAGGTCTTCCAGGACTTCACGCAGAACTACTACGGCTCGGTCGGCCCGGCCGCGCCCATGATCTTTCTGGGTACCGATTTCTGGACGTCAGAGGTGCCCGCAGCGCCGTTGGTGCAGACGCTGGCGGCCGGGCGCGAGGCCGAGCAGTGGATCCTCGTCACCGACGACGTGGACGAGGCCGTCGAGCTACTGGTCAAGTACGCGGGCCAGGTCGGTTAGGACCTCGGCGCCGGGCAGCTTCGCCAGCACGTCACCGGGAATCAGCAGCTTGCTGCCCCGGATGCCACTGCCGATCACCAGTTCCGGCTGCTCGGCGACCTCCGGTGCGACCAGGATCGGCCAGGCGCTCGGCAGGCCGACCGGCGTGATGCCGCCGTACTCCATGCCGGTCAGCGAGACCGCGTCGTCCATCGGCGCGAACGACGCCTTGCGCGCGTCCAGCCTGCGCCGGACCACGCCGTTCACGTCGGCGCGCGTCGTGGCCAGCACCATGCAGGCCGCATAACGCAGCTCGCCGCCACGTTTGCCCGCGACGACCACGCAGTTCGCCGACGCGCCGAGCGGCGATCCGTAGTGCGCGCAGAACTCGGCCGTGTCGGCGAGCGACGGGTCGATCTCGGCGACGGCGACGCGATCGGCGTCCGGCAGGTCCTTCAGCGCCTTCGCGACCGGCTCGGCGACGAGGTCGAGGCGGGAAAGCGCAGGTACGGGCTCCAACTTGCCAGCGATGGTCCACACGGGGTTCATCCTGCCAAACTCTCCTTGACCTTGACGCTACGTCAACCTCTACCGTCGTTCCTGCGAGAAGGGGGAGGGACATATGGCCTGGTCGATCGCCCAGGTGGCCCGGATGTCGAAGGTGACGTCCAGGACGCTCCGGCACTACGACTCGATCGGGCTGCTGTCGCCGGCGTGGATCGGCGGCAACGGCTACCGGTACTACGAGAAGGAGCAGGTGCACCGGCTGCAGCAGATCCTGCTGCTCCGGGACATGGGGCTCGGTCTCGACACGGTCGCCGAGATCCTCAGTGGCAAGCACGACCAGCTCACGGTGCTGCGCAACCACCACCGGTGGCTGCTCGCGGAACGAGAGCGGCTCAACCGGCTCGCCACGACCGTCTCGAAAACGATCAACGAACTCGAGGGAGGGGACGAAGTGAAGATGGAGGAGCTGTTCGACGGCTTCGACGCCGAGCAGCAGAAGCGCTACGAGGCGGAGCTCGTCGACCGCTTCGGCGACGGCGTCAAGGAGCACATCGCCAGCAGCAAGCAGCGATGGGTCGGCAAGACGAAGGCCGACGCCGACCGGTTCCTGCAGGAGTGGCAGGACATCGTGACCGAGGGAACGCGTTTGTTCCAGGCGGGCACGGCGATCGACGCTCCCGAGACGCAGGAGCTGATCGACCGCCACTACCGGTGGATCTGCCTGAGCTGGACGCCGAACCGCGAGTCCTACACGGGTCTCGGTGACCTGTACCTGGACGACGAGCGGTTCCGAGTGCAGCTGGACGTCCACGCCGAGGGTGTCGCGCAGTGGACGCGGGACGCGATGGCGCACTACGCGCAGACGCGCCTCTAAATAGGGGACGGGTGGGAGCTGCAGATCCCACCTACTCCAGCCCGAACGCCTTCAGCGCCTCGCGGTTGAAGTCCGGCAGGTCGTCGGGCTTGCGAGACGTCACCAGCGTCCAGCCGTTCGCATCACTCACGCAGACCTCACTGTCCTCCCACTCGGCGCCCGCGTTGCGGATGTCGGTCTTCAGGCTCGGCCAC
Source organism: Lentzea sp. NBRC 105346 (assembly GCF_030269605.1). GTDB lineage: Bacteria > Actinomycetota > Actinomycetes > Mycobacteriales > Pseudonocardiaceae > Lentzea. Next base: position 10,326 of record NZ_BSTQ01000035.1, on the reverse strand, counting down.
GAGGTGAGCGTCTTGCCACGCACCACGTCGGCCTCGACGAGCAGCCACGGGCCGTGGCAGATCGACGCGATCGGTTTGCCCGCCTCGACCATCGCCTGGACGAACCGGACGGCGTGCTCATCCATCCGCAGAAAGTCCGCGTTGGCCACCCCACCGGGGATCACCGCGCCGTCGTAGTCGGACGGCGAGGCGTCGGCGTAGTCGACGTCGACCGGGAAGGTGTCCGCGGGTGTCAGGTGGTTGAACCCCTGCACGGTGCCGAGCTTCGGCGCGAGCAGGCGCGGCACACCGCCGGCCTTCTCGACGTGGGCCCACGGGTCGGTCAGCTCGACCTGCTCGATGCCCTCCTCGGCGACCAGGAACGCGATCTTCTTCTGTTCAGCCATGCCATTCGGCTACCCGGCGAAGAAGTCGACCAACCGTTTGCGGATCACCGCCCGGTGGCTGATCAGCGGCGCGGGCGAGTCCAGCACCAGCAGCTCGCTGTTCGGGAACGCCTGCGCCGTGGCCTTCGCCACGTCCTCGGGGTGCAGCGGGTCACCGGTGGCCGCGATGATCAGCACCGGAGCCGTCACGGCCGCCAGTTCGCTTGTTTCGTCCACCACGACCTGGCCCGGCAGTTCCTCGGCCGCCCGCGCGAGTCGCAGGAGCGCTGTTTTTCGTGCCTCGAGGTAGTCGGGCGGGCCCTGGGCGAGGTCCATGAGCTGGTCGAGCGTCCACTTCTCGCGCGGCTGGTCGAGCACCGCGGGCAGCAGCAGGGCCATCTTGCGGAACTTGTTGGGTTGATCGGCGACCAGCCGGGTAAGGGCGCCCGCGCCGAGCGAGACGCCGACGGCGTGATCAGCGTCCACAGAGGCCAGATCCCGCGCGATGCGCGGGTAGTTCCAGTAACCGGGTGGCGCGTCCGGCGCTTCGCCGTGCGACGGGAGCGTGATCACCTTGCGTGTGCCGGGCAGGCCGGACGCGGGGATGCGCGCCTCACCCGGTGTCGCGCCGAGTCCGTGCGCGACAAGGGTGACCGGGGTGCCCCGGCCGTAGGAGTTGACTATCACCAGCGCGGGCCGCGCTGCACCTCGATGAGCTTGGGGCGGACGTCGACCATGTAGACGAGCACCGCGACCAGGCCGGCCAGCCAGAACAGCATGCCGAAGTCACCCGGCGAGAAGAGCAGGAGTGCGGCCGCGCCACCACCGGTGATGCCGAGCCAGGCGGGCTTGGTCAGTCTCTCGGCCGCCGTGTACGCGTCGGTGCGCTGGGTCAGGGCGTGGATGAACGCGAACAGACCCATGAAGCTGAAACCCCAGTCAAGGAGCTTCAACACCCACAGGTCGAGGAACGCGTAGCTCAGCGGTGGGAACAGCAGCACGGAACCAGCCTACGTGCGAACGGCGGAAGACGGGAGCCGGGCGGCCTCCGTCTCAGTTTGCCGTCAAGGGCACCCTCACGGCGTCTCATGCCGTCAAGGGCGCCCTAACGACATCTCATGCCGTCAAGGGCACCCTTGCGGCGTCTGATGTCGCAAGGGTGCCCTTGACGGCATTTGGTGTCCTGTGGGTGCCCTTGACGGCACTTTCCGGGTGCGCGAAAGGCGGGAGCCCGGCGAAGGGGCTCCCGCCTGACGCGTGGCGGCGGTCTGTGCGAGGGCGGGAGCCAGGGGGACTGACTCCCGTCCTCGTCAGATCACTTGGTGGTGTTGGTGGTGGTGGTGGACGAAGCCGGCTTCTTGGCGGCGGTCGTCGACCGGGTCGTGGTGGTGGCCTTGCGCGGCGCGGTGCGGTTCGCGGTCTTGCGAGCCGTGCTGCGGACCTCGTGGGCGGCTTCGTCGCCGGCCTCGGTGATCTCCTCGGCCAGCTTCTCGCTGCCCTTGTCGACCGCGTGGGCGACCTTCTCGCCGACCGAACGGGTGCGGCGGGTGACCTTGCCGAGCACGTCGTCGGCGAGCTCACGCAGGTCCTCGGTGGCGGACTCGGCGCGCTTCTGCGCGGCCTCGACGGCCTCCTCGACCTGCTCCACGGCCTTCTTGACCTGCGGCTGGGACTTGATCTGCTCCAGCGTGGCCTCACCCTGCTCGGCGAGGTAGTTGTACAGGTTCAGCGCGGACTCGCTGTAGGCGTCGACCAGCTTCTTGAGCTCGGCGGGCTGCAGCTTCTCGCGCAGGTCCTTGAGCTCGGCCGGGATCTCCTGGGCCTGGGCGCGGGCCTTCTCGGAACGCTCCTTGGCCTTGTTCAGGGCCTCGACGACGGCCTTGGCCGCGAGGTCGCCGGCGCCGAGCGCGGCGAGCAGCGTCTGACGAGCGGCGTGCGCGGCCTGCTCGCCGGCCTTGCGGACGTCTTCCTGGGTGGGCAGATTCGGCATGGAGATCACTCCTCCTTGTTCTTGGCGGCGTTCTCCCGCCTGAAAGATTCATAGATGTCGAGCAGCACTTGCTTCTGGCGCTCAGTCAGGTCCGGGGCACCGACGATCGCGTCCGCCAACGCGCCGCCGTCGCGCTGCTCGAGGATTCCCGCTTCGACGTAGAGCACTTCGGCGGAAATCCGCAGCCCCTTGGCGATCTGCTGCAGGATCTCCGCTGACGGCTTGCGGAGTCCCCGCTCGATCTGACTGAGGTACGGGTTCGAGACACCAGCCTGCTTCGCGAGTTCGCGCAACGAGATCTTGGCGTTGTTGCGCTGTTCCTTGATGAAGTCGCCGATGCCGCGGCCGAGGTCCGCGACTGCTTTGTCGATGGACTTTTCCACTGATCTGCCTTCCGTTCCTCGTGCCACCGACTACGTTAGCGGGGAGTGCTAGCAGTTGCAAGCACGCTGCTAGCAAACTCTGCGTGGGCTCGCTCACAGGGTTACCGTGGACTCGGGAGGCGCCGATGGGCGGACTCGACCAACGTCTGCGCGCGGACCTCGCGGACCTGCTGCTGACCGACGGTGTGGTGCACGATTCCCGGTGGCTCAAGGCTTTCCGCGACGTACCGCGACACGAGTTCCTGCCCTGGTTCCACCGCCAGCAGCCGGACGGCACCTGGGAACGCGTCGACCGGCGCACCCCGGACTGGCTGAGCCTGGTCTACGCCGACCGCGTCTGGGTTACCCAGTTCAACGGCGACGACACCGCCAACGACGGGATTCCGACCTGCTCGTCCAGCATGCCGACGATCATGGCCATCATGCTGGAGGCACTGGACGTCCACAATGGACAGTCTGTGCTGGAGATCGGTACCGGGACCGGGTACAACGCCGCACTGTTGTGCCACGCGCTCGGCGACGAGCGCGTGACCACCGTGGACGTGGACATCGCGGTGCTCGCCCGCGCGCGGGAACACTTGGGGCGCGCGGGTTATCACCCCGTCTGCGTTCCTGGCGACGGCGAGCTGGGCCATCCGGAGCGCGCGCCCTACGACCGCTTGCTCGCGACGTGTTCGGTGTCCCACATCCCGAACGCGTGGCTGGAGCAGGTGCGACCGGGCGGTCTGGTGGTCACGACGCTGCACCGGCAGATCGGCGCCGGGCTCGTGCGGATCGTGTCGAACGGCGACGGCACGGGTGAGGGCCGGGTGCTGGTCGAGGACGGGCGGTTCATGCCGTTGCGAGCACACGAACACGGTGTGGCACTCGGCCGGACGGACCCGTCGGAGGGCCGCCCGACCTCATTGGACGCCGCGACCGTGCTCGATCCCGGCAGTCCGTTCGAGTTCTTCGCGGGGCTGGCGCTGAACGGGGTGTCGGCGGGTCAGGACCGGTATGGCGGCGCGTGGTTCGCGCACCCCGACGGGTCGTGGGCGCGGGTGCGGATCGGCGACGGCCGGTCGCGGGTCGAGCAGGGCGGTCCGCGCCGGCTCTGGGACATCGCCGAGAGTGCCTACGAGGACTGGACCGCGCTGGGCCGTCCGAGGCGGCACCGGTTCGGAATCACGGTGGAGCGCCACCGGCAGTACCTCTGGCTCGACGACGAGCACGCCTGGCCCCTCGATTAACGGTCACTCGTTCGGGTAAGAGCAGGTCACATCACGACACGGGTGGCTGAATCGACGCCAGGAACGACGGGTACGCCATGATTCGGGACATGTCCCGACTTCGCCAGCAGGCAGTCCTGAGCGGTTGCGTGCTGACCGCGGTGCTCGCGGCGGCGGGCCTGTTCGTCACCGACTCAGGCATAAACCCGCAGGTGTGGCTGATCTGCCTCGCCCTGGGTTTCCTGTTGTTCCTGGCGGCGCTGGACCCGTGGCTGCACCGCAAGCGCGCCGCCGAGCTGAGCACCGACGCACACCTGGACGCCGCGTGCGCCGCGCTGGCCACCGGCCTCGCCGCGCAGTGGCGCGAGGAGTGCCGGTCGCGCGGGCTGGCCGACGGCGATCTGCTCGACCTGCGCTGGACGGCCACCGAGCTGGACGTGAGCGACGAGCCGGACGCACCGCCCGGACGCAGCGATGCCGTCGTCGGGGCGTTCGAACGGCAGATCAACCGGCGGCTGGTCGTGATCGGCGAGGCCGGGACGGGCAAGACGACCATCGCGATGCTGCTGACCGTCGGACTGCTCGACCGCTACACCCACGGCCTCGTGCCCGTCTTACTCCCGCTCTCCACTTGGGATCCGACGACCGAGGACGTCCGCACCTGGCTCACCCGCAGGCTCTACGAGGACCACCCGGCGTTGCGCAACACGGAGCTCTACGGCAGCTACGCGGGTGACCTGCTGGTGGAGCAACATCGCGTGCTGCCGGTGCTGGACGGTCTCGACGACATCCCGGCCGACGTGCGCGCGGACGCCCTCGCGAAGATCAACCGGGCGTTCCCGGTCAGCAGGCCGCTCGTACTCACCTGCCGCACCGCCGAGTTCGCGGACACGGTGTCGCTCGCGGGCCCGGTGCCCGGAGCGGACGTCATCGAGCTGGAGCCGCTGGACCTGGACGAGGTCGCGGCCTACCTACGGGCCGTTTCGGATCCGGTCGCCGCCGCGCGCTGGGAGCCGGTGTTCATCCGGTTGCGCGAGGAGCCGGACGGCCGGCTGGCCGAGGCGTTGTCCACGCCGCTGACGATGTGGCTGGCCAGCGTCGTCTACTCGGTGAGCGACCTGGAACCCACGGAACTGCTGGACCGCGGCCGGTTCCCGGACGCGCGGTCGATCTCGGACCACCTCGTCGACGAGCTGGTGGCGCAGGCGTTCGGCAACCGCGGCGCCGCGCACCAGGCCCGCGCGTCGCAGGTGTGGCCGAGGGAGAAGTCCCGGCGGTGGCTGGGGTTCCTCGCCTACGAGATGCGGCAGCGCGGGATCCGCGAGCTGGCCTGGTGGGAGCTGCGCCGGTCGGTCGGCAGCGCCTGGCTCGCGTTCCTCGGCGCGCTCGCGCTCGGCTCGATCGGCGGGTTCGGCGTCGCGTGGCTGATGGCGTACGCGAGCACGCCGAAGCTCGCCCCCTACACGGGTCTGGTCGCCGGCATCCTGGTCGGGGCCGCCGCGCTGACCGCGTCGCACGACCGCAAACCCAAGCCGCGACTGGGCATCTGGCGCAGCCTGCTGCTGGTGTGCGGGGTCATCGGGCTCGGCGTCGGCCTGGTGTTCGGCGCGATGTACGGGCTGTCCGCGGGTCTCGTGGTCGGGCTCGGCATCGCGGTCGCGATCGCACTGCGGTTCGCGCTCGCCAGCTCGGCCGAGCTCTCCCAGGCATCAAGTCCACAGTGGACGATGGCCCGCGACCGGATCGCGGTGTGGACCGGTTCCCTGGTGCTCGGCGTGGTGTTCGGCTCGGCGGCGGCGCTGGTGTTCGGCCCCAACGAGACCGGCATGGTCGGGCTGGGCCTCGCGTCCGGGCTGATGCTCGGGTTCGCGCTGGCCGTGCTGCACCTGCGCTGGTGGTGGTTCACCGTGGCGCGGATCTGGCTCGCCACGCGCGGACGCCTGCCGTGGGAGCTGATGGTCTTCCTGGAGGACGCCCGCAAGCTCGGCGTGCTCTGCCGAGCCGGTGCCTGCTACCAGTTCCGCCACGGGCTGGTGCAGGACCGGCTGGCCGAGCACGCCGCTACTCGGTCCGCAAGCCCGGAGCGGCGGTCGCCGTTCGCAACGAGGGCAGCGTCAGAAGCGTGACCACGAAGACCGCCGCCGCGGTGACGCCGGTCAGCGTGATGACGCCGAGCCAGTCGAGCGCGACGGGCTGAGCCAGCACGCGCAGCAGCAAGGCGCCGAGCCCGGCGCCCGTGGCGACCGCGACGATCATCGCGAGCAGTAACGGGAAGGCGTTCTGCCACAACACCGACCAGACCAGGACGCGCCGGGGCACCCCGCTCGCGACCAGCACGGCGAGCGGGCGGCGGCGTTCGCGGATCTGCTCCACGGCCATCACCAGCAGGCTCGCGCCGACCAGCACGAGCACCAGCAACGCCCCGGCGAGCAACGCCTTGCGCATGCTCGCGAACACCTGCGCGGCCTCCGTGCTCGCCCGCTGGCCGGCGAAGTAGCTGAACGCCCGCCAGCGCAGCGGTCCGACCGCGTTGCGCGCGTGTTCGACCGCGTCCGGCACCGCGGGATCCAGCGCCGCCACGTAGTACGACTGGCCCTTGGGCGTCGGCACGTTACGCAGTACGGACGGCGTCACGTACAGCTCGCCGCTGAGCACATCCTCGGAGCTGACGCGCTCCGCGGCGGGCAGGCGCCACGTCGCACCCACGCGTTTCGACCGGTCGTCCTGGTACTCGACGAACGTGATGGACCCCTCGGCCTCGATGTCCGCGTCACGTGTGCGGAAGACGGACCCCTCGTGGCAGGAGTCGATGCGCAGCAGGCCCCGCAGCGCCGGGCAGTCGGCGATCACGATCGCGATCCAGTTCTCGCTCTCGGTCTGCGCGCTGACCTGCCGTGCCCGCAACACCTCCCGGACCCCCTTGGCCGCGGCCAGGCCGCTCACGTCGGCGTCGGCGGAGCTCGAGACGACGAGATGGTTCTTGCCCGCGTCCGCGTGGTCCTCGCTCGCAATGCTGCGCTCGGCGCTGGCCAGGATCGTCTGCAACGCGATCGCGCCGGCGAGCACCACCGCGACGCCGCCGACCACGCGTGCCGCCGAACCGCTGTCGAGCTGCAGCCGCCGGACCGCGAGCTGCCACGCCACGGAACCGCGGTGCAACCGGCCGACCGAGCGTTCGACCAGCCACGGCAGCACCAGCGGAATCCCCAGCATGAGCAACGAGACGCCGCTCGCGAGCACGTACTCGTTCGGGCGCCGCGGTCCGCTGACCGTGCCCACCTGGCTGACCAGCAGCGCGATGCCACCGATGATCGGCACCAGCCGCCACCACAACGAGCGGCGCACCGGACGTGCCTCGCGCACCACGCCGAGCGGCTCGATGACCGTGCGGCGCATCGCGACGACCGCGGTGACCACGGCGAGCACCGGCACGAAGATCACGAGCAGCACGACGAGCGCGGGCGCCGGCGTCAGGTCCTCACGGAACAACGCCGCGTCGGCGAGCCGGACGTCCTCGGTGTACTGCCGGCCGAAGAAGAAGAGCGCGAACCCGACGGCGAGCCCGACGAACGCACCGAGCAGCGCCTCACCGGCCGCGATCAGCCGGACCCGCTGCGCGCTGGCGCCGATCAGCCGCAACGCCGCCAGCCTGCGGTCGCGTTGCGCGCCGGACAGGCGGGTGCTGATCCCGACGAAAACCAGCACGGGGAACAGCAGGATCACCACGAACACCACGGAGATCGCGTACAGCAACGGGTTGTAGACCTGGGCCCGCGTCAGGCCGAACCGGTAGACGCGGTTCTCGGCGGTGTGCTCGACCTGCGCGTTGCCGGCGTAGAACCGCAGCTCGTACGGGCCTTCAAGGCCGGCCCGGCCGATCTCGCCGACGATCCGTTCGGGGAACCGCGGCCGCAGCAGCTCACCCTCGGGTGAGGCGAGCAACCGGCCGAGGGCGGGCGACACGAGGATCTCGCCGTCCCCCGGAATCCGGTCCGCGCCCGGCGGAACCGGCGCGTTGGGACCAGCGGCGTCGAGGTAGCTGCCCCAGATGTTCTTGTCCCGGAAGTCGACGATCGCCTGGACGCGGTACAGCGGGTCGACGCCCGCGATCGCCGGTCCGTCGTCCATGACGCGCAGCTGGTCCGCGCGGTGATCCCGCGCGTTCAAGGCCGTCGGAAACGACGCGGCGACGAGCAGCACGGCGACGCCGAGCCCGATGCCCAGCCCGGTCAGCACGAGCCTGATCCACGAGTTCCGGCCGCCCCCGACGGCCAGCCGGACCCCGAGGAGCAGGTCGTCGGCCCAGCGGATCACGTGGCGAACTCCATGTCCCGCGACCGCCCGTCCCGCACCACGACCTCCCGGTCGGAGTAGGCCGCAACGCGCGCCTCGTGCGTCACGAGCACGACCGCCGCCCCGGTGTCCCGCGCGGCACTGGTCAGCAGATGCATGACGCGCTCGCCGTTCAACGAGTCCAGCGCGCCCGTCGGTTCGTCCGCGAAGATCACCTTCGGACTGCTCACGAGCGCGCGGGCCACCGCCACCCGCTGCCCCTGACCGCCCGAGGTCTCACTGGGCCGCTGGTCCTTGACGCTCGTGACCTCCAGCCGTTCGAGCCAGTCGATCGCCTTGGCCTCGGCCTTCCTGCGGCTCATCCCGCCCAGCCGCAACGGCAGGGCGACGTTTTCCAGACAGGTGAGCTCGGGCACGAGCTGGCCGAACTGGAAGACGAACCCGAAGTGCGTACGCCGCAGCTCGCTGCGTTCGCCGTCGGGCAGGCCGCTGAGCTCGATGTCCTGGTAGTGCACGGTGCCGCTGTCCGGCTTGAGGATGCCCGCGAGGCAGTGCAGCAGGGTCGACTTGCCCGACCCGGACGGCCCCATGACGGCGACCACCTCACCGGCCTTGACGCTGATCCCGGCGCCGTCGAGCGCGGGCGTCGAGCCGAACGACTTGCGCAGGTTCTCGGCCTTGAGGATCACCCGGCCACCTCCTTCGCGAGTTGGTCGATCCGTGCCGCGGTCAGCTCCAGCCAGCGCAGATCCGCCTCCAGGTGGAACAGCGCGTGGTCGCAGATGAGCTGGTCGGCGAGGTCGCCCCCGGTCTTGCGTCTGGTCAGCTCCCGCATGGTCGCGAGATGCGCGGCGCGCTGCGAGTCGAGGACGTCCGTAGCGCTGCGCCCGGACAGCAGCGCGAGCACGACCTTCGCGTGCAGCACGTTTTGGAGGTATACGTCCGGCTTCTCAGGGGTGTTCAGCCAGCCCTCGACGTCCGTGACGCCCGCGTCCGTGATGGCGTACCGCTTGCGGTCCGGCCCGTCCCCGGCCTCGACGCCGGCTTCCGTGACGAGCCCGTTCTTCAGCAGCCGGCTGAGCGTCGAGTAGACCTGCCCGTAGTGCAGCGACCGGTTGTGACCGAATCGGCGGTCGTACGCGCGCTTCAGGTCGTAACCGTGCTTCGGACCACTCTCCAGCAGGCCCAACAGTGCGTGCCCGATCGACATGTTCCGGCACTATACACACAGTGTATACACCGAGTGCATTCGTTTGATGCCCTGACGCGGGCGTTGGCTACGCCTACAGTGGAGGGGTGACTGGTCTGACTGTCGGCTGGGATCACGACGTCGAGCTGCTGCTCGACTTCCTCAACACCCGACACGTACTGGACAGTGAAGCCTCGTGGCGCGCCTGGGTGAGCGAGCGCGGCCTCGGGAGAAGCGGAGACATCACGCAGGCCCGCGCGGCGCGGGCGGCGTTGCGCTCATCGCTCGACGGGTCGTCCGGGCCGCAAACCGCCGCCGGCTCTGTGCGGATCGAGCTCAACGGCGGGGTGCCGATGCTGGCTTCCTCCGATGCTCTTGGCGCGGTTCTGGCTGCTTCTGCTCGGTTGGCTGTGCTGGGGTCTTGGGAGCGGTTCAAGATCTGTCCCGCTGAGGGGTGTCTGAGGGCGTTCTTTGATCGGTCTCGGAATCGGTCCCGCACCTGGTGCTCCATGCAGGTTTGCGGGAATCGGGAGAAGGCTCGGAACTTTCGGGAGCGGACCCGGGCGCTGGCCGTGCACTGAGGTCTTGGCTGCGGTTTCGTGCGCTGAGGTCGTGCGCTGACGTTGGCGATCTTGTCGGTGCGGCGTGCTTGGGTATGTGCAAGGGGTGCTTCGTTCGGGGGGACCCCTTGGGGCGTTGGCTGCCGGTTCCGTGCTTGGTTGCCTGTTTGGCTGCCGGTTCCGTGCGTGGTCGCTGTTTGGCTGCCGGTTGCGTGCGTGGTTGTTCTTTTGTTGGCTGCCGGTGTCGTGGGGCGCTGCGTCTTCCGGGGGCGCCTTCGGCGCCGCGATTGGGGCTTGACTTGGGGCCCCTCGCGGCGTGGTGGGCCGGCTCCGCCGGC
>NZ_BSTQ01000034.1 GCF_030269605.1 Lentzea sp. NBRC 105346 | reverse complement strand
GTTCTACAAGAACCAGTCTCGACGGGTAGTCGAAGTGGCGTGACCAGCGTCTTAGGCCTTCCCAAGATCATCCGGTACAGATCGGGTACAAAACTCGTCGGACAGGCTCGCAAACGCCGCATCGACGACCGCACGCGTGCCATCGCGCTCGTCATCCGGCCAGTACCCGAGGTACGTCTCCAGCGTGACCGTGGGCTTCGCATGCCCCATCGCCATCTGGACCGATTTCACGTTCTTGCCCGCGTAGATCAAGGTCGTGGCGAAGAAATGCCGCAACGAAGTCATCGTGTAGGTGTCCTCCGGAAGACCGGCCGCGTCGACCCCTGCCCTCCAGATGTCCGACCACCTCGACCCGCGCATCGGCCGGCCTGACGGATCGAGCCACAACAGCCTCGCCTTGCGCTGCCGCGGCTTGTCCGGATTCGTCCGGTCCCAGACGAGCACCGGCTTCGGGGGGTATAGCTCGATGTGGCGGGCCAGCATGTTCCCAGCCACCGTCGGCAGCTCAACGGTTCGCTTGCTCGACTTCGTTTTCAGTGGCGCGAGATGCGGCGTTCCGTTCGCCATCGTGAGCTGGTGACGGATGTGCACCTCGCGACGCAGGAAGTCCACAGCCTCCAGCTCGAGGCCGAACACTTCGCCGAGCCGGGGACCGCAGCCGGCCGCGAGGAAGATCGTCGAGCGGTAGTAGGTGTCCATGCTGCGCGCGAGCGCGTCGACCTGCTCGATCGTGGGCAGGTCGTACTCGCCGTCGGGCAGCTCGGGCAGAACGATGTCGACGCACGGGTGGGCCGGAATGACGCGATCGGTCACGGCGCGCTTGAACATCGGGTAGACGACGCTGTTGTAGATCGTGCGTAGCGTGCTGGCGGCAAGCGGCTTGCGGTCGTTGGTCTCTGTGCGCCGGTCGGTCACCCAGTCCTGGATCGTGCCCGACACGACCTGGACCATCTTGTACTCGCCGAGCACTGGCTTGATGTGGTTCTCGACGATCCCGGCGTACTTGCTGCGGGTTGACGTCCGCTTCTGGAGGCGGCTGAGCCACGTGTCGGCGTAGTCGGCGACGAGCTGCTGGCCGGCCTTTGGGTCGATGTACCGGCCCTCGGCGATCGCTGCCTTGATCTTGTTCTCGAACTCCTCGGCGCTGTCGACCCCGCTCTTCTTGTCGAAGTGGGCCGTACGGTCCTCACCAGTGACCGGGTCCGTGTAGTTGACCCGCCACCGCTGCCCCCTGCCGTGGCGCTTGGACTTCACACGCCGGTCTTTGCCGTCTGGCCCTTTCTCCTTCTTCTTTAGGTACCAAAGATCTTGTGGGGCCACGCGCGTATCCTTTCTTGCCGAACGAATCGGGAACGCGATTCCCCTTCGCGTTCCCGATTCAAACTGGCGGTTAGCTGGCACTACTCGATGGAACGCAGTCCTCGACGTCGATTGGTCGCGGACACAAGTGCGTCTGCTGTCGAGTCCGTTTCCCGCGACTGGGCGCGCACCACTGCGGAGGCACAGATAACCGTGCCAACTACCACAAGTGCGGCGAGTCCGAGCAGGAAAAGCACCAGAAGCCTGCGCGCCGGGTCGGTGCGAAGAATCTCGATCGTGAGCCACACGAACGGGACGCCAAGCACGTATGCGATCGCGCGCCACAGCTTCACGTTCATCATTTGGTTGAGCCTCCCCATGCTGGGTCGCGGCGGAATTGACCCCTTGTGCCCGCCATATCGGGGACGAATATGAGCGGAGTTACCTGGAATAACCTAGTTGCGGACTCAACCACCCGAACGGCCCAGGATTTTCACCTTGCGCTACGAGGCGCTACGTTTCGCAGCCTCCTTTCGTCGCCGCGCGTCATCGCGCATGTCCAGAGCGTCAACGAGCCACTGGTCCGCGTCCGCACGGGTGATCCCCCGTCCGGTCTCCACGATTCGGAACAGCCGGACGAGTTCGTCATTGCTCGCGCCGATGATTGCGGCCTCGGCCTCGTCGACGTCGGCCTCGGTCACCGACTGCTCTGGCGGCCCGCCAACGTTGGGCTCGCCACCTCGCAGCACGGTGGTCGCACCGCCGGCGCCCCAGCCGAGCGCCGACTCGACCAGAGCGAGAGTGCTTCGGGCGACTCGTCTCCCAGCCTCAAGCTCGCGGAGTGTGCGCGTGCTGATGCCGGCCGCCTTGGCGAAGGGCTCTTGGGTTCGGTAGCCGAGTTCAACCCTTCGGCTCACCACGTAGTCGCCTAGCCTCTCCCAATCCTCGCTCATGGACCTACTGTGCCCGCCTGGTCGCGCCGCGTCTAACCGTCGATGAGGCCTGGTAGGCGGCCGTTCTGCCGTTCCTCGCATGCTTCCTCCCCTACTCGCATGCCCTCTTGTATACCGCTCGGGTCACGATCTGGCTATATGCAGACGCGCGGCAAGTTGCGTCTTGCGAACTCTCCGAAACTTGCCTAATCTCGCCGCATGCCCCGCCCAAGAGGACTCAGCGTGAACGCCAACCGCATCCGCGGCCGGCGCGAGGAGCTGTGCAAAACCCAGCGGCAGATGGCGATCGAGGCAGGCATCGGTGTCTCTACCTGGGCCAACTACGAGAACGGTCACCAGGACCGTGCGTCGACCCAGACCTTGCAGAAGGTCGCCCGTGCTCTCCGGTTGGACCTCGACGACGTGGTCGACACCCGGCCGCGGCCTGAGCCGATCCCCCGCCCACCCGGCCCGCCGAAGGACCCCGAGCAGGACCGACCGCCGAACAAGCCGGGTGTCGCCGCCCGCCAAGGGAAAGGCCGCGCTCGTGCCGAAGCCGCAGGATGACCCGCTGCTGCGACCAGAAGAGGTCGCCCCGCTGCTCAACGTCGCCAGGGGAACGCTCTACCGCTGGCGCCACCACGGCGAAGGGCCGACGTCGATCAGGGTCGGCGGGGGCGTCCGTTACCGCAAGTCCGATGTGGACGCCTACATCGTCAAGCAGGCCGAGACCACTGCTCGCGGCGACGACGTCTAGCAGCCGCGCCGACTTCGCGCCGCCTGCTGACCTGCCTTCCCACCGAAACGAAAAGCCGGGGCCGCCCGCGTCACCGGACGACCCCGCCGACCACCAGAGAAGAGACCTCTCGTGACCGAGCCCATGATCGCAGAAGAACAGCCCAGAACCAGCAACTGGTTCACCCCGGCCAGCGGCGTGCTGAACAGCCCGGAGCCGGCCGCCGAGGCGGTCGACGAGCCCGTCGACGTCGAGCCCGCCGAGCAGGTCGAGGCGCTTGACCCGGACCCGCTATCGGACGTCGAGGTCGGGTCCACCTTCATCGCGCCCAGCGAAAAGGACCCGCGGTGCGGCGCGCACGGTGAGGACGGCGTGGTGTGCGTCCGCCGACCGCACCCGCCGCAGTGGCGCCACTTCGCGATCGTCGACTACCGCGTGGTCGCCGCCTGGCCCGCCTCGCCCGCGGCCGCCGAGGACGTGCCGTCGATCGGCCGTCACCGCACCGGCGTCGCCGTGACCGACCTGCTGGCCCCCGCCACGCTCCCGGCCGACCCGCTCGGTCACGTGCGGGTCGACGACCCGGACCCATTGGCGGACATCGACGGCGAATTGTGTCGGGCGACCGGACCCACGGTGTTCGATCTCGCTGGCAGGGAGATCCGCAACGTGTGCGACCGCGCACCGCATCCGGCGCACTGGCAGCACATCGCGGTCGACGTCGACGAGGTCGTCGAGGTGTGGGTGTCCGACCCCGCCGACGAGCCCGCCGAGCAGCCGGTCACGCCGGGGGACCGGGCCGACGTGGTAGACGCTGTCGAGCAGAAGATCGAGCTCGGCGACGGCGTCGCGCTCGAGGAGGTCGACGAGTCGTTCGACGAGCGGGCCGAGCACGTCCTGCGGGCTGACACGGCGAGTCGCACGGTGCTGCGCGGCATGCTCGACGAACGCCGCCGTGAGCGCGTCGCGGCGGTGTTCACCGAGTACGGCGTGCTGTCGCCCGACCTGATCGCGAGCCTGCCGACGCGGCTGATCGTGGCGTTGGAGCGCGCCGTGTGCGCGCTCGGCGAGCCGATCCCGCCGGTCGAGCCGGTCGAGCCGATCGCCGTCGCCGCTGGCGGTGCGCGATGAGCAAGCCCATGCGCAGCGCGGTGTACCGCAACGTCCAGCGCACCCTGCAGGCGGTCCAGGCCATCGCGAACAGGAAGCTGGCCCTCGACGCGAGCGACGAGCAGGTGATCGCCCAGCACCGCGCGCTGATGCGGTCCTGCCGACAACTGCGGCTCGCGTGCGTTGAGGCCAGCAGCTACTACCGCGACGGCAGCAGCGCGCAACTGTTCGCCGGGATCGCCGCCATGGCGCTGAACGGCCTCGTCGAGTCGAACAACACCGCGGCCGCGCTGCTCCAGGACGAGCCGGCCATCACCACGCCGTCGGGGGGTGCGTGATGGCGGGACTCCCGAAGTGGCAGCAGCCGCTAGCCGAGCGAGCCGAGCAGGCGGACGCGCGGATCCGGCAGGCGATGCATGCGCCGGGCGGTGGCAGCGGTGCGCTTGCTGCGGTCGCGACCGGTGACCGCGAGCTGGCCGAGCTGTGCCTCGAGGTGGCCGAGCGGACCGCGTCACCGTTGCTGCGGCAGCTGCTGCAGCACGGCGCGCGGGCGCTGGCCGCCGTGGCGCATGACCTGGAGTCGACGGTGTGGGCGCACACCGACCACGCCCCGGTGCCCGACACGGCCGTGCCGTCCGACGAGGAGTACCTGCAGGGCGCGGACGAGCCGGTCGACGTCGACGAGGACCAGGCGGACGAGCCGAGCGGCGACCTTGTCGACGAGGTGACGGCAGTCGAGCGGGAGCTCGGCGAGACGGAGCCTGAGCCGCGGCCGCAGCAGCCGGCCGTCGAGGAGCTCGACGAGACTTACTTGACGGCGCGCAGCGCGTTCCAGGCCGCCATGGTGTCCGAGGGGTTCGGCGACGCCGCCGCGAGCCGTGCGGTCGCCGAGGCCGCCGACGCTGTCGCGGCCGCGCTGCGACGAGCGCGCGATTCCGGTCACTACCAGGGGATCGCGTTGTGGGCGCTGGAAGACGCGTGCATGTACTACAAGCGGATCGCCGAAGAGGCTCGCTGGCGCGGTGACCCGGCGCCCGGCGGTACACCGTGAGCGCCCTGCGGGCCGTGGGCCTGTTCCTCGTCGACCTCGTCGTCTGCCTCGCGCGGATGCTGCTGCCGGCGTTCTGGTCCGCGGTCGCGCTCGCGGTGATCTCCCTGATGGGCCGAGTGGCGACCGCCTACTACTGCCCCGCGTTCGGCGGGTTCGTCGTCGGCGCGCTGGCGGTGTGCGTGGTGCTGTGCCTGCTGCTGTGGGCCCAGGTGCGCCACCAGTGGTGGACGCCATGACCCCGCCCGAACCGGCTGCGGATTTCGAGCAGGCCCTCGACGAGCTGGAGCTGTCGGCGCCGGTGGCCGTCGTGTTCGTACTCGCGCCGCTGGCCGCTATCGCGGCCACGCCGCCGACCTCTCCGTTCTTCCCCGGCCTGGCCGTGCTCGTCGCGCGCCTGGCCGAGCTGCACCTCCACCTCAACCCCTGGATCTGGTGACCTGTGAAGAGATTGCTCTGGCTCGCTGTGGCCGCGCTGCTGGTGTGGGCGCCGCTCGTGGCGTGTGACCCGACGTGGCCGACGAGCCCGGCCCCGACCACCGGGTCGGTGCCGGCCGCGCCCACCACCGTGCCCTCAGCGGTGGTGATCCGCCCATGACCACGACGACTACGAGGGCGCCCGCCCGCCGCAGATGGAAGTTGCCGCCGCTGGGCTCGGAGCTCAGCGCGCGCGAGCTGCAGGTGCTGCGGCTGCTCGCGCAGGGCCTGAGCAACGCGGCGATCGGCGACCGCCTCGGCCTGGCGCTCGACACGATTCGGGTCTTCGTGCGGAAGGTGTTCGCCCGCCTTGGTGCGAATGACCGTGCGCACGCCGTGCGGCGGGGGTTCGAGCTCGGCCTGCTCGCCGCCGACCCGGCAGCCTCTCGCTCCCTGTCCGGCCCCGCGCTGAGCGCCTCGCAGGTGGAGATGCTCGACCTGGTCTCGCGTGGCCTGACCAACGTCCGGATCGGTCAGCGCATGGGGATCACCGAGAGCGTGGTCGTGGACCGCTGCAGGCGGCTGTACCGCAGGCTCGAAGCCCGCGACCGTGCGCACGCCGTCCGGCGCGGGTTCGAGCTCGGCCTGCTGTCCGGGGCCGGGCGGGGTGAGCATCCAATGAGCCCGATCCGCATCCCGACCATCGACGAGCGACTGGCCGCGATCCGGGCGCGGCTGGCGGCAGCGACCGCGGGCCCGTGGCGGGTCGCGCCACCGGACTACGGGTGGACCGGTCCGGACGGCCGCCCGCATGAGTTCGTGCACGTCCTCGACGTCGACGGCCGGCCGAGTCCGGTCGCGCTGACCGGGCCCAAGCACGTCGACGAGCAGTCCCGGCACGACGCCGAGTTCATCGCCGCCGCAAGAGCCGATCTGCCCTGGCTGCTCGCCGAGCTCGACCGGTTGCGGGCGGCGCGGATGCGCGGCTGGGACACCGCACTCGACTCCGCCCAGCACGCCGGCCTGCTCTCCGACCAGGTCGACCGGCAGCGCGCGAAGATCGGCGAGCTGGTGGCCGAGGTCGAGGAACTGCGCGCCGAGCTCGCCGACATCGGCGGCAGCGGCGAGCACGCCCCGTACGGCGTGGCCCCGGACGAGTACGAACCCGCGGACGTCGCGACGGCCCGCCAGCTATGGCAGGCGATCCGCGGCCAGTTCGACCCGTGCGACGCCTGGGACGCCGAGCAGATCCGCGCGCTGCTGCGCACGTTCGTCGCCGTGCTCACCCGCCGCCGCGCCGAGCTCGAACCGGACACCGCGCCGCTGCGCGAGCAGCTAGACCGCGCACTCGGCGAGGACATCTCCGAGTACATCGCGCCGCGGCCCGACGACTTCGGCGGCTACGACATCGACCGCCGCGCCCTGCTCGACCTCGTCATGGACGTCGTCCGGCCGCACCTGATGCCCCCAGGAACGCCGCAGGGGCACCGGCTGCTCGCCGAGGCCGTGCAGCGCGCCGAACAGCTCGGCTGGCGCACGATCAGCGTCTCGCGCCTCGCCGCGATCGCCGCGGGCCGCGTCGACTCGCTGCCCGCGCCAGGTGGTGATGGCCGTGGGTAAGCGACCGCGTTTCCCCAAGACCCGCCACGTGATCCGGCACTGGCTGGGCATGCACAGCTGGCGGATCTCGATCGCGGGCACCGTGGCCGGTGGCTGGGCGTGGCACGTGTCGTGCCGCTGCCGCCAGGTACACCGCGGCCTCGAGGTGACCGAGAACGACGCGCACGCCGAGGCGCTGCGCCTGGTCGCCGTCCGCGATGAGTACCGGTACGGCCAGGTGTACGGCACGCACGGCTCGCACCTGTGGCCCAAGACCCCGGTACTGCACGTGCCCGCCGAGGCCTTCCCGCTGCCGGACCCGTTGCGCGGCACTGGATCGGTCGTCGCGTGCGACGCATCGATCCGCAAAAGCGACGAGCACGCCGGATGGGCGGCGATCACCGACGCTGGCTGGATGCTGTCCGGCACGGTCGACGGTGCCACCGAGAACGTGACCGGCCTGGAGCTGCTCGCGATCGCGCAGGCCCTGCGCCTCTACCCCGACCGCCACCCGGTCGACGTGTGGTCCGACAACGTCGACGCGCTGAACATGGCGCGCCGCATCCTGGCCGGCCGCGTCCGGCGGTTCGTCCAGTGCCCGGCCTGGGTGCCGTACGAGGCGTATGTGTTGCTGCGCAAGGCATCCGACCGGCAGGTCAACGCGCGCATCAGCTACGTCCGGTCCAAGGCCACCCCGCTGCACCGGGTCGCCGACCGCCTCGCCCGCGCCCTGCCCTACGAGCACCTGCTCGCCGAGCTCGCCGCCGGCCCGACCTCGAGCGGTGAGGAGCGATGACGCCCTGGCTGATCGCGGTGGTGCTCGTCGCCGCCGGGCTGCTCGCGGCCCTGTGTGCCGTGATCGGGCTGCGCGGCACCCGCCGCGCCGACCACGGCACCACCGACCGGCCGCTCTACGACTTCAGCGCCATGCCCCGCGTGCGTACCGACGGCGAGATCTACGACCTGCAGCGGATGCGCCAGATCGCCCGCGAAACCCGGCGCGAATGGCGCCCAGACCGAGGAGATACCCCTTGACCGACACCAACATCGACCGGCTGCCCGTGGCCCTGAACAACGGCACCGAGGACGACTTGCTCGCGCTCGGTTTCGAGCTCGGCGAGCCTGACCCGGACGACCCCCTGTTCCGGTCCGCTGTGCTGCCCGCGCGCTGGTCCCGTACGGCCGGCGAGGTGCCGATGTGGACCTACATCGTCGACGAGCACGGCCGCCGCCGCTGCGCCGTCTTCTACAACCCTGGGCCAGCAGAGCGCATTGCGCGCATGTCGATCGCGGACCCGTACGCCTATGGCCAGGACCTCGTCAACGACGAGCGCACCCCGCTGGTCCTCGACGACTGGGCCACTGCCGAGCGGCTGATCGACGCGGTGACCGAGCGCCGCCGCCAGGAAGTCGAGTTCCGCACGAGCTTCGGACTCCACGACAAGGACTCGCACGCGCAGGTCGACGCGCGAATCGCCGCGTGCGACCGCGTGCTGAGCCGTATCGCCAAGGCCACCGAGGCCTCGGCCGCCACCGCAAGCAACTGAGGAGTAGATCCCTTTGACCGCAACGTTCCCGCGCCACGCCGGCGTCGTGCACATCGCCGGACTCGACGTCGAGATCGGCACGCTGCTGCGACAGCGATGCGCCTGGTGCGGCGAGATCCTCGCCGACTACGACCTACGCAACGTCGCCGCCCCGATCGGCCAGGACCCGCGCCCAGCCACCTGGCCCGTGGGCGGACTCGTCGCCGTCGACGGCAACCTCAAGACCGCGGTCGAGCACCACGCGGGTGACCCGTTGCCCGCCAACGCTTGCCTCGACCGCGACGCCAAGCAGCTCACCAAGAAACCCGGCAACCACATCGACGGCACCGTGCACGGCACCGTCGTCCAGGCCGGCCGGATCGGCGGCACCGTCCACATTCGGTAAGCCCAGCTCGACCTGCGGCGGCCGGTGCCTACTTCCCTGAGGCACCGTCCGCCGCTCCCGCACATCCACCCCAGACCGTCCAGAAAGGACACGACATGGCGGCACCGTTGCATACCAACCAGCTCGTCGACGACCGCATCGTGCGCCACGTCGTGTCCGGCCGCCAGGTCCACCGACCGCTCACCATCGCCGAGCGCAAGGCCGTCGCCCGCCGGATGCGGCAGCTGCGCGCCGAGCCCGTCGCGATCGGCGCACAGCTCGGCGTCACTCCGTCCGCGGTCGCGGCGTTCCTCGCCACCGAGGTCCACCGGTGACCGCGCGCCGGGAGGCGGACTGGGTGCTCGTCGAGCGCGCGGCCGCCGGCCGAGCGACCA
The DNA here is from genome assembly GCF_030269605.1 of Lentzea sp. NBRC 105346. GTDB lineage: Bacteria > Actinomycetota > Actinomycetes > Mycobacteriales > Pseudonocardiaceae > Lentzea. The sequence goes on along the minus strand of NZ_BSTQ01000034.1, from coordinate 29,029 downwards.
AGGCCGAGGTCGCCGAGCTCGGCCTCGATCAGCTGCAGCACGTCGTCGAACGGCTCAGCAGGCGCGGCTGGAGCGCCGCCGAGATCGCCCAGCAGCTGCACATCCCCGAGCGCCGCGTGACGCGCCTGCGTTCCCGTGCCACACGCCAGAAAGCGAGGACCACCGGGTGACCCACACCGACCCTGACCGCACCACCGAAGGGCCGGTGACCTGATGCCGTGGTTCAAAGGCGACGACAAGGCCTACGGCAACCCGAAGCTGCGCGCGGTCGCGGCCGCCAGCCGCGGCGCCATGACCGGCGTGACGTTCTGCTGGCTGTACGCCGCACAGCAACGCACCAATGGCTGGCTGCCGCAGTGGGTGGTGGACAACGAGTTCCGGCCCGCCGAGCTCGTCGCGGTCACCACGATCAAGGCCAACGGCCGCGCCCCGCTGCTGCACCAGTACAACCCCGACACCCCGCCAGACGAGCTGTGCGACTGCCTCACTGGTCTCAGGTGGACACCGGAGATGGGCGGCTACTGGATCCACGACTGGCTCGACCACAACCCGTCCAAGGCCGAGAACACCGTGCACCGCGCCAAGCGCCGCGAGCTCGGCGACAAGGACTTGATCCACCTGGTCAAGATGCGCGACGGCAACGCCTGCCGCTACTGCCTGATCGTCGTCCCGTGGGCCGACAAGAAGTCCGCCAACGCGCTGTGCATCGACCACGTCGACCCCACCGTCGCGCGCGGCGCCGACAACCTTGTCGTCGCCTGCACCTCCTGCAACGCCCGCAAGAAGGATGCCCGCACCCCCGAGGCGGCCGGCCTCACCCTGCACGGCCCGCCCGTGCCCGGCACCGTCCCGGCCGATGGCTGGCCCAAGGGCACCGATCCGCTGTCCATCCAGCGCGTCACCCCCTGGCCCCCAGAGATCGAGATCGCCGACCAGATCGCCTCCGAATCGCCCGATCCGATCGCCGATCGATCACCGATCGGATCCGGATCCGATCACCGATCCGAACTTGATCAAACCGTTGATCCACATCCCAGGGACAGGTCTGTGGAAAACCAGACCGACCAGGCACAACACACCACCAGAGCATCACCGGATGCCACCACCGACGGCCTGCCTCTGGAGAGGGGTGGGGATGGGTCGGGCAGCCGCACATCACCCGGTCCACACCCCACCCAGACCGGCGGCGACGTAGGCCCCCGAGGCAGACGCACCCAAGTCGGACCCGCCACCACACCCCGCACCGCAGCCAGCCCACCCACCTACCGCAAGACCGCCACCAGCAACCCGCCCGACCCCGAGGAGAGGAGATCACCGTGAGATCCAAGCGCGACAACGCAGGCCCCCAGGAGGTGTTCCGCTGGAGCCTCCTCGAGGAACGCGCACACGCCCGCACCGTTGCCTGCCCAGCACCACCCAAGGGCTGCGGCCAGCCTGTCGGCGCCGACTGCCTCGGCCCCCCACCGCTCAACCCCGGCGCCGAACGCCAGCCCTTCAGCGGCAGCGCCCACCACGCCCGGATCAAGCTGGCGGACCAGGCCAACCCGGACAACGCCCGCCCGGCCCTGCCGCCCGAACCCGACGCGGGCGGCCGGCGCCACCTCGTCGCCGCGGACAAGCTCCGCAGCGACCTCGCCCCGCACCGCGTGGCGTGCGACCACTGCGGCCGCTCGATCGTCTGGGCCTTCAACGCCAAGGGCGACAAGCTGCCCGTCGACGCCGACCCCGACCCCACCGCGATCAAGCAGGTCGTCCTGCTCTCCATCGACGGCAAGGGCTTCCTTCAAGCGGTCTACCTCAACGAGCGCCAGGCCGTCGGCGCCCGCCACCACGGCCAGCAACTGCACCAGCCACACCGCGAGACCTGCCGCTACGGCCACCTCTGGTCCCGCTTCAAGAAGTAGCCCCACCTCGAGGAGACACGTCACCGCCATGACCACCGTCACCGATCCGGCCGTGCAGGTGCACACCAGATGCGCCATACCGGGATGCCACAACCTGTTGCGCCCCAGCGAGATCCCGCGCGTCTGCACCGCACCGTGCAACATCACGTGGCTCGCCGCCATGATGTCGCGCAGCTTGCAAGAGGCCTTCCGCGTACTGACGCCAGCCTTCGCGGCCATGGCCGAAGCGTTCAGGCACACCGCCGAGCACATCGGCCCTCTACTTCTCCTGATTCGGTTGCGGCCCAAGCGCCGTAGCGGTCCGCTACCGCTGTGCATCGACGGTCACGCCTACCGCAACCGCACCCGCCGCCGCACGAGGAAGAACCGCCGATGACCAAGCCCGTCACCTATGAGCGCTGCGACCTGCCCAGCTGCACGGTGCTCACGCTGTCGTGGGCCCACACGCTGGGCAAGTACTGCAGCGCCGAACACCGCGACGAGCACCAGACGATCAAGGCGCTCATCCAGACCCCAGGAGTCCCCGCCGGACACGTCGGCCGCCTCCTGGCCGACCGCATGCACGAGCTGGGACACCGCGTCGACGCACCCGCGGCCAGCAGCGCCGGCGACTGCCGGGACACCGATGCTCAGCCGTTCGCGCAACAGGTTGCCGTGGCGGCCGCGCCGCTGTTCGCCCGGATCATGCGGTGGATGACTGGGCGGTGGTCGCGATGACCATGGACGTCGACGAGATCCCGATCGTCACCGAGGTCGATCACGACGGCGACGGCGAAGACGGCACCGTCTACGTCCACGTGGGAATCATCAACGCGGACGGCGAACAGTGCTCCGGCTCGGCGACCGCGCCCATGGAGATCACCGCCGACGAGGTCGCCCGCCTGATCGTGCGCGCCGCACTCGGCGCCGCGGCCGCGCACAGCACCGACACGTGGATCGCCCTGCAACAGCTGCTCGCCAGTGAACCAAGGAGCTCCGGACCGTGAACCGCATCCGCATCGTCGCCAACAAAGAGCACGTCGACGGGCTCGTCACTGACGCCGACAGCGGCAAGCCGCTGCCAGCCAGGGCCGCCGTGCTGAGGATGGCGGTCGGCCACGTCCCGGTGGCCGAGCTGGAGGTGTTCGTCACCGAGGTCGACGTCACCGTCAACGCGGACGAGGTCAAGTGGTTGGGCCTCGACCGCGTCCCGCTCGCCGCTTTGCGCGCCGAGCTCGCCCGCCGCGAGGCGCACCCGCCGGAGGTGACGGGTTGACCAACCGTCCGGACGCGACCCAGCCGTGTGCCGTCCACCCGCACGGCGGCCGCCGAGCGCTACCTGGCTTCCGCGTGTGCGAACCCTGCATGCGCGAGGGTCGCCAGGCGCTCGACGACATCGAACGGATCGCGTTCACCATCTGGAACGACCCCGACGCGCTGCTGCCGAAACGCGGCAGCGATGTCGCCCGCGGTTCCTCGAGCTACAAGAGCGCGAGCCCCGCGAACGATCTCGTCCTCGCGCTCACCGACTGGCGCTCGATCGCCGAACGCCGCGGCGACCCCGACGCGTTCGCCGACGTCGTGTTCTTCTGGTCCGAGCGCGTGTGCGAGCTCACCGGCCTGTACTACCCAGCTCCACCACCAGGCAAGTGGCCCTCGATCATGGTCCTCGGCCGCATGTGGCACTGGGTGTGCAAACAGGACTTCGCCGGCCTCTGCGTGTGGGACATGACCAACACCGCGAACAGCCTGCGCGAGGTAGCCCACGAGAACCGCGGCAAAGCCAAGCTCGGCCGCTGCCCCGTCCCCCTCGACGGATTGCGCTGCGGCTACCTGCTCCTGGTCCGCCCAGACGCCGACCACGTCACCTGCCCGCGCTGCACCACCCGCTGGGCCCGCGACCGATGGATCGACCTCAGCGACTGGATCGCCGAGGCCGACGGCAGGGAGCGCCGCCGATGATCAAGCCACGCAAACGGCTCGCCGACACCGCGGCGATCGCCGCCCACTTCGGCGTCGCACCCGGCACCGTGCGGTCCTGGGCATCCCGCTACCGCTGGACCCGGTACGGCACCCGACGCACCCGACAGTGGGACCTCAACGAAGCACAAGCCACCTACAGCAAGCACATCCGGAAGGATCCCGAACATGCCCCGTAAAGCCGCCACCGCGCACCGGATCGAGTTCGACTCGCCCGCCACCATCGACGAGCTAGTCGAAGCGCTCACCGAGCTGCGCGCCACGTTCGGCGGCGACGCCACCCCGCGCGTGCGGGTCAAGGCCTCGTTCAACGCCGACGGCGGGCACATCGTCAAAGTCACCGCAGGGAGCTGAACATGGAGATCCGCAAGCTGAACCCGTACGAGCCGACGAGCCGCGCTGAGGCGCAGGAGTTCGCGCGCCAGCTACGTCAGCTCGCGGATGAGGTCGAGGCCACACCGCCGTTCAGTGCGGAGATCAAGACCGCGGTGACCGGCGGCATCGGACGCACACCTGAGTTCGACAACCCCGACCTCCGGCGCAGGGCCGACACCATGGTCCACATCCAGTGGTGGCCGTGACCCTTGACATGGAATCGAACAAGTGTGCGATAGTGCGGGCCCGGCTGGCGAGGGAAGCGCCAGCCGGGCCTACCCACCTCAGGAGCCAGGCATGGGTTACACGATTCCGACCCCACCACCATCGCCAGTGCAACAACTGGGCCAGGCGCACGCCGTGCTCGGCGACTACCTGGCCGAGGCCAAACGGCTCGAAGAGGCCCACGTGCCGGTCGACGGGCCGCCACTGACCGAGGTGCTGAAGCTGGCCAAGCAGCTCGTCGACCTGAAGGCCACCGCCACGCCGCGATGAGGGCCCCTGCTTGCCTGTTGATCAGCACGCAACGTATCGTCGTTCACGTTGGTGAAGTGTCTGCACAGGACACCGCCGCCGACCCTCGTTCACCCACAAAATTCACCGCCTGACCGGGGATTGGCTCCCGGACCCGAGGCCCTCGCATCAGACCCATTGGTGCGGGGGCCTCGCGTACGTCAGGGGGCGTCATGCCGGTGACCCTCATCGCGGGTCCGCCGTGCGCGGGCAAGACCACCAAGGCCTTGGAGCTCGCGCGGCCGGGCGACCTGGTGATCGATCGGGACGCGATCGCGCGGCAGCTTGGTAGCAGCCGGCTGCACATGCACACCCCGTACATCACACGCCTGGCCGAGCAGCGCATGCGCGCCCAGCTCGTCCAGCTACAGACGAACCGAGGCATCACCGCCTACGTGGTGCGGTGCCTGCCCGGCGCCACACAGCGGCAGTCCTGGGTGAGCCGGTTCCGCGCCCGCCTAGTGCTGCTCGACCCCGGCATCGACGAGTGCCTGCACCGCGCCCGCGTCGACGGCAGGCCACCGGGCACGTTCGCCGCGATCCGCCAGTGGTACCAGCGCTACCAGGCGCAGCCCGTAGCCGAGGCCCGCCCGTGCATGGACTGTGGCCGGCCTGCCTTGAGTGCGCGGTGCAAGAGCTGCTGCGAGCGGCTGCGGTCGGGCCGGCCGTGGCGTCGCCTGCAGGCCCAGGTGTTCAGCGAAGAGACGCACTGCTGGATCTGTGGTGGCTGGGTGGACCAGGACCTGCACGCGGATCACGCGTGGTCGCGCACGGTCGACCACCTCGTGCAGCTGCGCGACGGCGGTGACGCACTAGACCGGGCCAACTGCAGGCTCGCTCACCGCGGCTGCAACACCGGCCGCGCCAACAAGCTCAGGGCCAAGGGGAATGCGACCCGAGAACCGTTGATCGTCGACCCCAGATCCATTTGATCACTCGGTCCACTTGAAACGATCGCACCCCCTCTGACCTGCGGAAACGTAGATCGAATCGCAAGCCTCTGACCTGCGGAAACGTTTTTAGTGGATCACCACGGACCACCCCGCGCCCAACCCTCCCCCTTTATCCCCCCGCCGAAATTTAGGGGGCGAGAATGGCCGATTCGCCCGCTCTCCGGCAGCGCCGATCGCGCCTGCATAAGCGGGGTGACCACTCGCTCTGCGTCCTCGGACGGTGCCCTGCCGTCACGCCGCCCGTGACGCGTGACACCGCCTCTGACCAGGGCGAACGCACGGCCGGTTTGGCGGCCGCGGGCCGGTCGTTGTGGTCGCTGATGACGGCCGGAGCGATGCTCGGCCCGATGCAACGAGTGATGTTGCTGGAGGCCTGCCGAATCGTCGATCGCCTCGAAAAGCTCGACTCGATCCTGCGCGGCGCCGAGCGCGACTGGCTGCGGCTCGAACCGCTCGACGACGAGGGCACGGCGTACGTGGTGATCGTCGACAAAGCGCTGTCGGAGTCCCGGCAGCAGGCCGCGACGCTCAAGGGCCTGCTCGCCGAGATCCGCCAGGCCGGCCGCACCGGCGTCCGCCCTGCGTCCGGAACGGGAGCCCCGGCCAAGGAGGAGCAGCCGAGGCGGGAGGGCGGCACCGTTGCCAACCTCACCCCCCGGATCGTTGCTCGACAGGCCGAGACCGCGCATTGAGGTAGCGCCCGCCTACGTCGGCACCTACGGCCCCGCGGCGGGCGAGCTGATGGCGCGGGCGGGCAAGCCGCTCGACTCGTGGCAGCAGGACGCCGTCGACTTGCTGCTCGCCGTCGACGCGGACGGCCAGTGGGCGTGCTTCGAGTACTGCGAGATCTGCAGCCGGCAGAACGGCAAGGGCGCGATCCTCGAAGCCAGGGCGTTGTTCGGGTTCCTGGAGCTCGGCGAGAACCTGATCCTCTGGTCGGCACACCAGTACAAGACCGCCAAGGACGCGTTCCGGCGGATGCGCAAGCTGTTCCGGACGCTGGGCACGGTCATCAACGACAACCTCGTCGTGGTCGACGGGGTCTACATCAAGATCAGCAACACCAACGGTGACGAGGGCTTCGAGCGGCTCGACACCGAGGCCCGGATCAAGTTCATCGCTCGATCCAAGGACTCCGGCCGAGGCCTCACCGGTGACTTGAACATCATCGACGAGGCCTACGACTACACCCCCGAGCAGCAAGACGCGCTCGGCCCGACGATGCTCGCGGTGCCGAACCCACAGTTCGTCTACACCAGCTCGCCGCCGCTGACCGCCGACACCGGCGAGGTGTTGTTCGACCTCCGCGCCCGCGCGCTGGAGATGATCGAGACCGGCGTCGAGGATGCGCTCGGCTACCGGGACTGGGGCCTGCCCGGCGACCTGGACAAGCTGGACGGCGTCGACTTCGACGACCCGGACAACTACAAGCGCACCAACCCGGCGCTGTGCACCGGCCGGGTCACCATCCCGAAGATCAAGAAGCTGCGACGGATGCTCGGCACCCGCGGCTTCGCACGCGAGTGCTTCGGGCTGTGGCCGCGCCGGCGCGAGGGCGGCGGGGCGTTCGATTTGAAGAACTGGGCCGCGATGCTCGACGCGGTGTCGCGGCGTGAGGGCGACGTCGCGATCGCGGCCGACATCGAGCCGGGACGGGACTACGCGGCGATCGGTCTGGCCGGCCTCCGTGAGGACAGCCTTGAGCACTGGCAGATCGTTGACTTCCGGCAGGGCGTCGACTGGATGATCGCCCGGCTGGTCGAGCTCAAGGAAGTGCTCGACCCGGTCGCGATCGCGATGGGCAACGGCACCTTCAAGTCGCTGGAGACCGCGCTGACCGAGGCCGGGTTGAAACAGCCCGAGGACCCGGAGAAGCCCAAGCGGGGCGACCTGATGGTGCTCAGCCACGTCGAGATGTCCGCGGCGACCGGGCAGGCGATCGATGTGGTCAACGAACGCCGGGCCCGGCATCCCGGTCAAGAGCCGCTGGACGAGGCGGTGCGCGATACCAAGGTTCGGCGCACCACCGACTCGATCACGTTCTCCCGCAAGGACGAGAAGTCGCGGACGAGTCCGATCGTGACGGTCGCCGAGGCCAGGTTCGCGCTGCACACGCGGCTGCCGCTGCTGGTGGACACCTACGACCCGATGACGAACATCTGGTGAGGAGGGTCGTGTGGTGACGTCGAGCTCCCGCCGGGAACGGTTGCGTCGATGGGGATCGGATGCGGCCGGGATGGCGGGCTGGGTGGTGGGCCACGCGTGGCGGCTCGTGGCCCACCATGGGCCGCCGGTGGCCGGGCTGGTGATGCTGTCGGTCGGCGCGGGGCAGGTGTACGGCCCGGCGGGGTGGATCACCGCGGGCACGGTGCTGCTGGTCGACCGGGCGGTCGACGAGTACCGCGACGCTCGGGGAGGTGCCGGCCGATGAGCATCTTGTTCCGCGCCCCGCGTGAGCACCGTCAGCTGCAGTTCGTGAACCCGCCGATCCCGCCCAACAGCGAAGCCGGCGGGTTCACCTCGCCGGACCTGACGCGGGCCGAGTCCAGCCTGCAGAAGATCGCGGTGTGGGCGTGTGTGAACCTGGTCGCCACGATCGCCGAGACGATGCCGCTCGACGAGTACGTCGAGGGCGAGAAGCGGCCGGTGCCGCTGGAGCCCTGGCTGGCCGATCTGGACGGCACCGGGCACGGCCTGGGTGACTGGCTCTACCAGTACGTGTTCAGCCAGATGTTGCGCGGCAACGCCTACGGAACCGTGCTCGAACGCGACAAGCGGCGCGGTACGCCGACGCAGATCGTGCTGCAGCACCCGGACAAGACGCGGGTGCGGCGCGATCCACGCGACGGGCACCTCGACTGGACGGTATGCGGGCAGCCGGTCGACGCGTCGAAGATGTGGCACAAGCGGGTGTTCCCGGTGCCGGGCGAAATGCTCGGCTTGTCACCGATCGAGCTGCACGCGCTGACGATCGGCCTAGGGTTGAGCTCGCTGAACTTCGGTGCGGCGTGGTTCCGCGACGGGGCGCACCCGTCCGGGATCCTCACCAACGACCAGCTCGACATGAAGGACGAGGACCAGGCCAAGACGGCGAAAGCCCGGTTCCTGGCCGCGATCCGGGGCACGCGTGAGCCGCTGGTGCTGGGCAAGGGCTGGGCGTTCAAGGCGATCCAGGTGGCGCCCAACGAGTCGCAGTTCCTGGAGACCAACAACTACACCTCCGCGGAGTGCTGCAACATCTTCGGGCCGGGGTTCGCGTCGGTGTTCGGGTACAGCACGGGCGACAACTCGCTGACCTACACCAACATCGAGCAGCGCAGCCTCGATCTGCTGACCTACGCGGCGGATCCGTGGCTGGTGCGCATCGAACGCGTGTTGAGGATGCTGCTGCCGCCGGGCCGGTTCGTGAAGTTCAACCGGGCCGCGCTGGTCAAGACCGACCTGTTGACCCGCTACCGGGCGCACGAGATCGCGCTGCGCAACGACTTCAAGGTCGTCAACGAGGTCCGCGACGACGAGGACCTGGCGCCCGTCGAGTGGGGCGCCAAGCCTGTCGAGCAGAAGAAGCCGATCCCCATCGCACCCGCCGATCCGTCCGCAGTGGACGACGACAAGTTGCCGGGAGGGCAGTGATGGCGAGCAAGAGCGACCGCGCGAAGGTCACGGGCACCGAGCGCCGCGCCTACCCGGTGCGGCTCGAGGTCCGCGCCCAGGGCAGCAACAACGCGACGATCGAGGGCTATGCCTCGGTCACCGAGGCGCCGTACGAGATGTGGGACTGGGCCGGCTCCTACACCGAGGTGATCCGCGCCGGCGCCTTCACCAAGACGCTCAGCGAGAACCCGCAGACGCAGCTGCTGCTCAACCACGGCGGCCTGTCGATGGCCTACACCCGTGCCGGGACGCTGCGCCTGGCCGAGGACTCCACCGGCCTGCACATGGCCGCGGACCTCAACACCAGCCGCGGCGACGTGCGGGACATGGTGGCGGCGATCGAGGACGGCAACGTCGACGAGATGAGTTTCGCGTTCCGCGTCCCGCCGGGCCGGTCGCAGTGGTCCCCGGACTACGACGAGCGCGCGATCCTCGAGGTGGACATCCACCGCGGTGACGTGTCGGTCGTCAACTTCGGCGCCAACCCGAACACGTCGGTCGAGGCGCTCGCGATGCGCGGCGTCGACCTGGACCGCCTGGACCCCGCGGCCGCCCAGGACCTGCTGGCGCGGCTCCAGAAGCGCCTGGCGGCCCCGCAACCGGCCGCCGGTGCCGAACATCCGCTCTCGCTGTACGTGGCGCAGGCGCAGGCCCTGAGCCTGTAGCCACGCCGAGCTTGTGCCCGGTCCAGAGCCAAGTAGGAGAGCGCTGAACGGCTCGTAAGTCGGGGACCCGCGGAGCAGCGACCGCGGCGGGTTCGAATCCCGTCGGGTACACGAAAACCCTGCCTCAACCGCACGCGCCGGAGCACCGCGCCGGAGCGCACTTTGTCGTGCGCCACCACCCGGAGCCACCACCCGACCGGTGTGCAGGGAGCCCCACCCATCACCCATCACAGGAAGGAGCGGGCTCCCATGTTGGAGTTCCTGCGCAAGCAGCTCGCCGAGCTGCTCACCAAGCGTGCCAGCCTCAAGGCCGAGATGGACGGTGTGCTCGCGGCACCGACCAAGGAGCAGCGTGGCCTCACCGACGACGAGGCCAAGCTGTTCGACGAGAAGCGTGCGGCGATCGGCGCCGTCGACGGCGAGATCGAGCCGCTGCAGGCCCGGATCGCCGAGCTCGTCGAGATCGAGGAGCGCTCGGCGCGGGCGGACAAGCTCGCCGCCGACCTCGGCCAGACCGGTCAGCAGCGTGGCCCGGCGCCGGCGGTCGTGACCTACGAACAGACCACGTACCACCGTGGGTCGCGGCACTCGTACTTCCTCGACCTCGCCCGCGCCGCGGTCGGCCAGGGCGACGCCGATGGCGGTGTCGACGGCGCCAGGGAGCGGCTGCAGCGGCACGGCAAGGAGATGGACGTCGAGCTGCCGGCACGCGAGGCACGGCGTGCGCAGCGGGCCAAGCAGCAGCTCGAGGAGCTCGACCGCGACCTGCTCCGAGACGAGAAGCGGCTGCGCGGTGAGTCGGGGTTCGAGAAGCGCGTCAACCCGAACCGCACGGACGGGCAGGGCGGCTACTTCGTGCCGCCGCTGTGGCTGGTCGACGACTTCATCGACCTGCCGCGGTTCGGCCGGGCGTTCCTCAACACGGTGCGCAACCTGGACCTGCCGCCGGGCACGGACTCGATCAACATCCCGAAGGTCGCGACCGGTACGGCGACGGGGATGCAGACCGCCGACGCCGGATCGGTGCAGTCCACGGACATGACCGACACGTTCGTCACCGCGCCGGTGCGGACGATCGCCGGTCAGCAGGACGTCGCGATCCAGCTGCTCGACCAGTCGCCGGCCGGGTTCGACGAGATCGTCTTCACCGACCTGATCGCGGACCTGAACATGCGCCTGGACATCCAGGGCATCAACGGCACCGGGTCGAACGGGCAGCTCAAGGGCATCTTCGCAGTGTCGGGGGTCAACAACATCACCTACACCGACGCGTCCGCGACGCTGCCGGAGCTGTGGCCGTTCCTGATGCAGGGGCTGTCGCAGTCGGCGAAGAACCGCAAGATGATGCCCTCGGCGATGTTCCTCACGCCGTCGCGGTGGTTCTGGATGGCGTCCTACCTGGACGGTTCGAACCGGCCGCTGATCACACCGGAGACCAACGCGCCGTTCAACCCGATGGCTCTGCAGACCGGCGGTGACGTCGAGGGCCCGGTCGGCCGCATCCTGCAGTTCCCGTTGATCGCCGACGGCAACATCCCGGCGAACCTGGGCGGGGGCAGCAACGAGGAGTGGATGTTCAACGCCCGCACCTCGGACATGTACCTGTGGGAGGGCGCCAAGCGCACCCGCGTCCTGCAGGAGGTGCTGTCCGGGACGCTGCAGATCCGGTTCCAGGTCTACGAGTACGCGGCGTTCATGCCCGACCGCCGGCCGGAGCAGATCTCGATCATCAAGGGCACGGGCCTGCTCGCCCCGTCCGGCTACTGATCGGCTCACCAGCTCGGGACCGGCGGCCGCCGCGCGCGGCCGCCGGTTCCGTGTCCTGCAGCGACTTTCCTCGAGGGGAGCGATCTTTCCCGTGAACGTGAACATCATCGGCGAGCTGCGTGCACTGCACACCGAGCTCGCCCGCTACCAGGCCGACGGCCGCGACGACCGCGCGGTCCAGGTGCAGCACGAGATCAGCGGCCGCGTCGCCGTGGTGCGCGACGCCATCACGCAACTCGACCGGCAGGCCGAGGTCGCCGAGGCGACCGAGGACCACGTCACCGCGGCCGAGGCGAAGGTCAAGGCGGCCGAGCTGCGCGAGGGCCTGGCCGACGTCCTCGGCGACGCCGACGACGAGCCGACGGACGACGACACGTCAGCAGCCGCCGACGCCGAGCCCGCGGCCGCCGAGCCCACGCGTACGGCGGCCAGCAAGGCGCCGCGTGAGCGCGCCGTTCCCGCAGCGAAGAAGTAGGAGGCGCACGCCATGCCGTTGACCCGAGGCAACTACCCGGTCACCAATCCGCAGTGGACGCTGGCGGGCAAGCCGTCTGGCCTGAACCGGCAGAACCTGCCGCGCGAGGACTGTGTCACCGACCTGGACACGGCGCTGACCACGCAGGTGATGCTGTCCGCCGCGCTGCACCTGGAAGCCGGCGACATCGTCACGAACCTGACGTTCAAGTCGGGCGCCACCGCGGCGAACACGCCGACGAACTGGTGGTTCGCGCTCTACGACGACTCGGCCACGCCGGCGTTGTTGTCGCAGTCCGCCGATCAGCTCACTGCGGCGTGGGCGGCGAACACCGTCAAGACGCTCGCGCTCGCGACTCCGCAGCTGATCAGCCGACCGGGCATCTACTACGCCGCGATCATGGTCAAGGCCACCACGGTCCCGTCGTTGGTCGGTGTCGCCACGTTCGCGGGCGCCTCGGCCGGGTGGCTGTCTGGTGACAAGACGCTCGCGCAGACCTCCGGTGCGGCGCTGACCACCACGGCGCCGGCCACGATCGCCACCCCGACCGCGAAGGCTTTCGTGCCGCGCGTGGTCGCGACCTGACCGGAGCGGGGGTTTTCCAGTGGCTTCAACGAATTACGCCACTCTGCCCCTGCTCAAGGAGTCGCTCGGCATCAGCGACAACGTCAGCGACAACCTGCTGGAACCGGCGCTCGCCTCGGCGAGCCGCTCGATCGACAACGCCACCGGGCGCCGGTTCTGGATCGACGACTCCGCCACCGCCCGCGTGTATCGGCCGGCCGAGCGGACCGTGGTGCAGCGCGGCGGTGTGCTGCTGCTCGTCGACGACATCGCCGACACCACGGAGCTGGTCGTCGAGCAGGGCACCACGGGGTCGTGGACCGCGCTCACCGACTACGAGACCGAACCCGAGAACGCGCTCGCTCGCAGCAGGCCGATCACCGGCCTGCTACGGCTGGGCGCGTGGGGCGGCGGCTACGCGATGCGGGTGCGGGTGACCGCACGCTGGGGCTGGCCGAGTGTGCCGGACGAGGTCGTGCAGGCGACGCTGATCCAGGCCGCGCGGCTGTACCGCCGCAAGGACAGCCCTGAGGGGGTCACCTCCACCAGTGAGTGGGGACCGATCCGAGTCAACCGGCTGGACCCCGACGTACAGGCACTGTTGGCGCACCTCGTGCTGCCCGCCTTCGGCTGAACAGCCACCTTCCCGATCCGCCACCAGAAAGGAGGCGGGTCCACTGTGGACGTAGTGGCCGTCTTCGAAGGCCTCGCCGAGGCCGCGAGCTCCATCGAGGGCCTGCGGTGCTCGGCGTTCATGCCCGACTCGATCAGCCCGCCGGTGTTCTACCCGGTCGAGCTGGAGATCGACTTTGATCTCTCCTACGGCCGCGGTCACGACGACTTCAACCCGGTCGTCTGTCGCGTGCTGGTGCCGCGCTCGGACGACCGCAGCGGCCAGAAACTGTTGCAGCAGTACATGAAAGGCGCCGGTCCACTCTCGGTCAAACGGGCGCTGGAGGCCGACAGGACGCTCGGCGGCGCCTGCTCGTCGCTGCACGTCGCGAAGGTGCGCGGCATGGGCCAGTACGAGCACGGCGTCTACGACTACATCGGGGCCGACTGGCTGGTCCGCGTCATCGGAAGGGGTGACTGACCATGGGCTCGTTCGTGCTCACCAACGTCCGGATGTTCGCCGGCGGGCTGGACATGACCGGCCGCAGCAACCAGGTCAAGACCGAAACCGAGGTCGCCGAGAAGGACAGCACCAACTTCGGGTCCGGCGGCTGGGGCGAGGTCAAGGGCGCGCTGGTCAAAAGCGAGTGGGAAGCCGGCGGCCAATGGGAGGCCGGCGGCGCCGGGTTCGTCGACGACGAACTGTTCGCCGCGCTCGGCGGTGTCGGCGCGTGGTCAATGTGCCCGGACGGCGCAGCGGTCGGGTCGCTGGCGTGGCTGACCAAGGCGATGACCGCGAAGTACCAGCTCGGCGACGCGGTCGGCGAGATCGCGCCCTGGTCGGCCGAGGCCAAGGGGTCGTGGCCGCTGGCCCGCGGGCTGGTGGCCCACCCGCCCGGCACGGCGCGCACGGCGACCGGTAACGGCACCGGGCAGCAGCTCGGCGCGGTCGCGGCCGGCCAGTACCTGTACGCGGCGGCGCACATCCTGTCGGTCGCCGGGACGTCGACCCCGACCATCACGCTCGGGATCGAGTCCGCTCCGGACAACACGTTCGCCGCCCCGACCAGCCGCATCAGCTTCGCCGCGGCCACGGCGGTGAGCGGGCAGATCCTGCGCACCGCGGGTGCGATCACCGACACCTGGTTCCGTCCGGTGTGGACGATCAGCGGCACCAGCCCGTCGTTCCTGTTCGTCGTCAGCTTCGGCGTGAAGTGAGGTAACTCCAATGGCAATCATGGTCTTGACCGCGTCGTACCTGAGCCTCGCGGGCACCAACGTTTCCGACCACACCAAGAAGATCGAGCTCGCCGCCGAGGTGGATGAGAAGGACGTCACGACGTTCGCGTCCCTGGGCTGGGTCGAGGTCAAGGGTGGGCTGAAGAAGGGTTCGCTCGCCGCGACGTTCCTGCAGGACGTCGCCGCCGGCCAGATCGACTCGATGATGTGGCCGCTGCTGGGCACGAACATCGCGTTCGAGGTTCGGCTCGACAACGCCGCGGTCGGCGCGTCCAACCCGAAGTACACCGGCAGCGTTCTGGTCAAGAAGTGGACACCGATCGCCGGTGCGCCCGGCGACGTCGCCGAGGTCGACGTCGAGTACCCGACGTCCGGCGCGATCACCCGCGCGACCGCCTGAGCGCGCGGCCGCCGGGCCTGGCGGGGACCGGCCCGGCGGCCGCGGTCACCTCGAGGAGGTGCGCTGTGCCGGTCGATCTGTCGATCGACGAGCGTCGGCTGCGGGACCTGGCGCGTGCGATGCGGTCCGAAGAGGACGGCAAGGAGCTGCGCAAGGACCTCACCAAGACCGCGCGCAACGTGCTCAACCCGACCCGCAACGCGGTTCGGGCGGCGATCAAGTCGATGCCCAGCCGCGGGCACGCCGGGCCCAAGCTGCGGTCGGCGATCGCGGGCAAGGTGATGGTGCAGATCCGCCAGTCGGGCAAGTACCCCGGCGCGGTGATCCGCGCGAAGAAGACCCCGAACGTGCGGAAGTTCCGCAACGCGCCGAAGCGTACGAATTCGCGCAGCGGCTGGTTTCACCCGTCGATCGGGAACAACGCGGTGCGGGTGCACCAGCGCGGCAAGCCTGGCTGGTTCGACGACGAAACGAAGAAGGACCGCCGTAAGTACCGCCGCGAGATGCGCGGCGTGATCCAGCGTGCCGAGGCGCGCCTACGCAGAAAGGTGTGACACACCGCCATGTTCGTCACGTACATGCCTGAGGGCGCCGAGGAGACCCGCTGGGAGTTCGCCGCATCGGAGGTGACCGCCAGCCAGGCCGAGGAGATTGAGAAGTCCTACGGCGCCACGTGGGACAAGTTCCTGGTCGAGGTGTTCACCGGTGGGATCCGGGCGCGCCGTCACCTGCTGTGGCACCTGATGCGCACCGAGCACCCGACGGTGCTCTACATCGACACTCCGGATTTCCGGATCGGCGAGCTGGAGTGCGAGTTCGACAAGTCCGAGCTCGCCGCGATGCGGGACAAGCTGGCGCAGGACAAGAGCGTCGACCCGGCCGTGCTGGCGCACCTGGACGCCGAGATCGAGACGGCCCCGGAGGGCACGGCGGGAAAAGCCCACTTGAACAGAAGCGCAAGGCGTATGGACTCGCGATCGCGCGGGAGTTCCACATCACGCTCGAAGCCCAAGCGCTGATGCCGGTGCCGCAGTTCCTGGCGGCGTGTGAGGCGATCGACGAGCTGCGCAAGCAGGCCGAGAAACACAAGTAGCGCAACAGGTGTGCGGTCTGGCGGGAGGTGATCCCGTTGGGCGACACCAGCTTGCTGTTCAACCTGCTGGCGCGCGACGGCGTGAGCAAGGTGCTGTCGAAGATCCGCGCCGAGGCGGTGGCGACCGCCGTGGTGCTGGGCCACACCGGGGCGTCGACGGCGAGCATGGCCAAGCACAACGCGGCCGCGGTCGCCATGCTGGGCAAGGCGTTCGTCGCGCTGGGCGCGGCCGCCGCCGGTGGCGCGCTGATCGCCGCCGGCGCGCTGGCCGCTTTGCCGCTGCTGTTCGCCGGCATAGGTGCGCTGGCGCTCAAGGAGAACGCCGAGGTCAAGGCGGCGTTCTCCGGGCTCGGGGAGGACGTCAAGACCAAACTGACGGCGGCCGCGGCGCCGCTGGTGCCGTTCTTCGTGCAGATCGCGCACGAGCTCGGCGACGCCTTCGGTCAGATCGTGCCGCAGCTGGCCCAGATCTTCTCCATGCTGGGCCCCTTCCTGCTGACGCTCACGCAGGGCATCACCGGCATGGTGGTCAACGCCATGCCGGGGTTCGTCACGGCGATCCAGTCCGCCGGGCCGGTGGTCGGGGCGCTGAAGGAGGGCCTGACCTCGCTGGGCACCGGCCTGTCGTGGTTCTTCGAGAACCTGTCCAGCGGCGCGCTGGGCGCCGGTCAGGGACTCTCCGCGCTGCTGGTCGCGGTGTCCGGGCTGCTGCCCACCCTGGGGGCGTTCCTCGGCACCCTCGCGACCGTCGGCGGGCCGCTGCTGGCCGCGCTGCTGCCGCTGATCAACGCCCTGGCCAACAGCATCATGAACGGGCTGGGGTCGGTGCTGCAGCAGCTCGCCCCGGTCCTCGGCGCGCTGGGCGCGGCGCTCGCCCCCGTGGTGATCGCTTTCATGCAGCTGTTCACCGCGGTGGCCGGCGCGCTGGGCCCGGTCCTGGCCCAGATCGGCGCCACCATGGTGCAGATCCTGCCGCCGGTGCAGCAGCTGATCGCCGCGTTGCTGCCGCTGGTGCCCGCGCTGGCGTCGCTGCTGACGCCGCTGCTGCCGCTGGCGCCGGTCCTGGTGCAGATCGTGGCCGCGCTGGTGCAGGGTCTGGTGCCGGCGCTGGTGGCGCTGGCGCCGATCGTGTCGCAGATCCTCGGCCTGGTCGCGGCGTTCGTGTCGCAGGCGCTGCTCAAGCTGGCCGCCGCGGTCACCCCGCTGATCCCGATGATCGGCCAGTTCGCCGCCGCGGCGGGGCAGGTGCTGCTCGCCGCGCTGACCGCGATCGCGCCGGTGCTGATGCAGCTGGTCGACGTGGTGGTGCAGCTGCTGCCGGTGTGGTTGCAGCTGCAGGACCCGGTGCTGCAGCTGGTGACCGCGCTGACCCCGCTGATCGGGCTGGTGGCCAAGCTCGCCGGGTTCCTGATCGGTCTGGTCGCGCCGGTGTTGGTCAAGATGCAGACGCTGATGGTCGGCCTGGCGGCGACGATCATCGGCTGGGTCGGCGGTGCGGTGCAGTGGCTGGTCGACAACGTGCCCGCCGCGTGGGACGCCGTCGCCGGCGCGGTCGGCTCGGCGGTCGACTGGATCAAGGGCGCGATCGACTGGTTCGCCGGGCTGCCCGCCATGATCGGCGGCTGGTTCTCCTCGGCCGGGTCGGCGGCGTCCGGTGCCCTGTCGTCCTTTGTGGACTGGGTGGCGGCGCTGCCGGGCCGGATCGGGTCGTTCCTGGCCGCGCTGCCCGGTGTGTTGTGGAACGGCTTCCTCACGGCGATGCAGATGGGGCTGCACGCGGTGAGCGAGGGCATCCAGTGGATCATCGCGGCGATCATCGTGCTGCCGTACTGGATCGGGCAGGGCCTGCTGGGTCTGGGGCAGCTGCTGGTGGACCTGATCGTGAACGCCTGGAACTGGGCGGTGCAGGCGACGATCACCGGTGTTACCGCGGTGGTGAATTTCGTGACGCAGCTGCCGGGCATGATCGTCAACGGGGTGATCGCGCTCGGTCAGCTGCTCGCCGAGTGGGCCGCGGCGGCGTGGTCGTGGGCGGTCAACACGACGGTCGCCGTCGCGACCGGCATCATCAACTGGGTCGTCGGCCTGCCGGGCCGGATCGCCGCGGCGGTGTCGGCTCTGGGCGGGCTGCTGGTGTCCTGGGCGGTCTCGGCGTGGAACTCCGCGGTGTCGGCGACGATCAGCGCCGCGACGGCGATCTGGACGTTCGTGTCCTCGATCCCCGGCCGGATCCTGTCCGCGCTCGGGGACCTCGGCCACCTGCTGTGGCAGGCCGGCAGCAAAATCATCCAGGGCCTGCTCGACGGGCTGAAGGCCTCGATCGGGGCGGTGTGGGACTTCGTCGGCGGCATCGGAGACAAGATCGCCTCGCTGAAGGGGCCGCTGCCGGTCGACCTGGTGCTGCTCACCCCGGCCGGTCAGGCGATCATGCAGGGCCTGCTCGGTGGTCTGCGGTCGCAGGAATCCGCGTTGTGGTCCTACGTCGGCGGGATCACCGACCGGCTCGCCGGTGTCGGCAAGTCCCCGTTCGGTGTCGCGGTCGAGCAGATGGTGTCCACGATTGCCGGGCCGCCGCCGGCGGCCGCGGCCAACGCCGCGCTCACCGCCGCCGGCGCCGGTGGCTCTGGTGCGGCCGGTGTGCCCCGGTTCGTGCTGGAGCTGCGCACCGGCGGCAGCAAGTGGGACGACGCGCTGCTGGAGAGCATCCGCAACAGCGTCCGCGACGAGGGCGGCGACGTCGTCGTGGTGTTGGGGGGTTCCGCGTGATCACCTTCCCGACGAGCCAGCTCGAGGTGATCCCGGAGCTGTACCTCGGCTCCCGGTGGGTCGACGTCGTCTCGGACGTGCAGCTGCGCGGCACCGGCATCCGGATCAGCCGCGGCCGCGCCAACGAGGCCACCGCGGTAGCGCCGTCGAAGTGCGGGCTGTCGCTGAACAACGCCGGCGGCAAGTACTCGCCGCGCAACCCGCTGGGCGCCTACTACGGCACGCTGGGCCGCAACACCCCGTTGCGGGTCGCGCTGCGCCTGGCCCGCGACACGTTCAGCACGACCGCGTCGAACGGCTGGGGCACGTCGACGAGCGGGGACGCGTGGAGCATCGCGCAGTCCGGCGGCACGAGCGCGGACTTCGCGGTCAACTCTGGGGTCGGCAAGCACACCGTCGGCACAGCGGCGACCTACCGGCTCAGCTACGCCGCCGGCGTCACCATGCGCGACGTCGACGTGGCGGTGACGGTCAGCCTGCCGTTCACCAACGTCACGGGCGGGCAGGTCGAGCCGGCCAACCTCGTCCTGCGCGGTGTGTCCACATCGGACTACTACCTGGTGCGGGTCGTGATCACCACGGCCGAGGCCGTCACCGTGCAGTTGATGAACGCCGCGGGCACGACCTACAGCTCGGCGGTCACGGTGGCCGGGCTGACGCACACCTCGGCGCAGAGCCTGCGGGTGCGGGCCCAGTTCGAGGGCCAGACGATGCGCGCCAAGGTGTGGGCCGTCGACACCTCGGTCGCCAACAGCACCGGGGAGCCGTACGACTGGACGGTGACCGCGCACGTCTCCGACGCCCCGCGCACCGGCTGGGTCGGCGTGCGCACGGGCGCGGGCACTGGCAACACCAACGTCAGCTTCACGGCGTCTTATGACGATTGGGAGGTCCGGTCGCCGCGGTGGGCCGGTGAGGTCAGCAACTGGCCGCCGAAGTGGGACCTGTCGCTCAACGACGCGTGGACCCCGATCGAGGGCCGCGGGCCGTTGCGCCGCCTCGGCCAGGGCAAGACGCCTGCACGGTCGGCGCCGCGCGCCTACATCCCGACCAGCGACCCGAACGTGATCGCCTACTGGCCGCTGGAGGACGGGCCGCTGTCGGCGACCGGACGGCCGGTGATCGGCGCGAACGACATGATCCTCACCAGCGACTTGGCCGCGCGGCAGCACTTCGGCCAGGGCGACATGGGCCCGTTCCTCGCGCCGGGTCTGCGGTTGCGGGGCGGCACGGACCGGATCACCGGCTGGGTCGACTCGCCGTCCGGCGCGGCGTCGGAGTGGACGGTCGACCACCTGCGCGCCGGTGGCCGCGACACCAACACCATCATCACCATCGACGTGCAGGGCATCAGCGGCTCGTTCACCGCACGGCAGTGGCTAGTGGAGTTTCTGTTCGCGACGTCGGAGATCCGGATCACCCCGCCGGGTGCCGGGGCGACCACGATGTCGGTGTCCGATCTGTACGACGACGCCGCCCACCACGTGCGGATCTTCGTCGAGCAGGACGGCGCGGATGTCCACTGGTGGATCGACGTCGACTCGACGCCCATCGGCAACGGTGCGGTCGCCGCGATGACGCTGACCTACCCGTACAGCGTGCAGATCCTCGACCAGAGCACGCACACGCAGCAGTTCGCGTGCCAGCACGTCGTGGTCTACAAGGACAGCCGGCCGTTGAGTAACTTCGCCTACCCGGTGCTGGGGTGGGCGGGCGAGACCGCGCTCAACCGCATGATCCGGCTGTGCAGTGAGAACAACATCCCGTTCTCCTACCAGGGTGATCCGGCCGCGACGGCGGCGATGGGGCCGCAGGGCGTCAAGCCGGTGCTCGAGCTGTTGCGGGAGTGCGCGGACACCGACCGCGGCACGCTGTATGAGACGCGCGGGACGGCGGGGCTGGCGTATCGGGCGCGCGCGTCGATCTACAACCAGACCGCGGCCGCCACCTTGCCGTTCGGCGCGCTGACGCTACCGTTCGACCCGACCGACGATGACCAGTCGGTACGAAACGACGTCACCGTGAAGACCTTGCTCGGCAGTGAGGTGATGGCCGAGCAGACCACCGGTCCACTGTCCACCGCGGACCCATGGGACGGCGGCGCCGGGCGGTACGACACCCAGTACGACGTCAACGTCAACCTCGCCGGACAGCTCGCCGATCTGGCCGGGTGGCTGCTGCACGAGGGCACAGCCGACGAGCTGCGGTTCCCCGTCCTCACCGTCGACCGGGTGTGCACGACGCTGGCGAACGACGCCGCCACGTCGCGGGCGTTGCTCGACCTCGACGTCGACGACCGCCTGGTCGTCACCGGCGCGAGCTCGGTCTACATCTACGACGACATCAACCAGATCGCCCGCGGCTACAACGAGACGCTCAACATCAGCGAGCACGCGTTCGGCATCAACGGCTCCCCCGGCTCGGTGTACGAGGTTGTGCACACCGACGACACCACACGGGACAAGGTCGACTCGGGCACGTCGACGCTGGCGTCCTCGGCGACCAGCGGCGCGCCCTCGTTGTCGGTGGCCACCAGCCACCCCTACGACCTGTGGGTCACCGGTTCCGGCCTCTCGATCCCCATCATGATCGCCGGGGAGCGGATGACCGTCACGCAGATCACCGGCGCCACCAGTCCGCAGACGTTCACCGTGTCCCGCAGCCAGAACGGCGTGGTCAAGGCTCACACGGCCGGCGCCGCGGTGAAGCTGGCCCGCCCGGCGATCGTCGCGCTGTAGAAGGGAAATCACCCGTGGGCAACTTCACCGGTATCGACCTGACCGGCGCGATCCTGCAGGACCGTTGGGGCGTCACCAAGTACAAGACCGCCGATGAGCCCTTGGCGAGCTCGGCGACGTTCCAAAACGACGACCAGTTGTCCGGGTTCACTGTTGTGGCGAACGCGGTCTACGCGCTGGAGCTCGTCTCGGTGTTCACCGCCCACGCGTCGGGTGGGCTGAAGCAGAGGTTCGTCATTCCGTCCGGTGCCTCACTGGAGGGCTGGATGTTCGGCAACGACCCCGGCACGGCCGACGTGCAGGCCGGCACGCCCGGCGACGGTCAGGTCACCGGTATCGCCGGTGTCACCAGCACCCGTCTGCCGTGGTTCATCCGCGGCACGCTGATGATGTCGTCAACCGCTGGAGTGCTCGACTGGCAGTGGGCGCAGAACGCCAGCTTCGCCACCGCGACGATCGTCCACAAGGGATCCCGGCTGACCCTCAAGCGGATCGACTGAACCGCGCTCCCTGTTGCACCACAACCGAACCCCGACCCGACGTCGTGAAGGAGGGGTTCGCTTGAGCGGCCTCATGACCCCAGACCTGCTCACCGCCGCCGGCGGCGCCGTCACCGCGGTGCTCACGGCCTGGAACGCCAAGCAGGGCAAGAAACTGCGGGAGCTGGAAGGCAAGACGGCCCAGCTCGAAACGTGGCGCACCGTGGCGATCGGCTACATCGGAACCCTGCTGTTCCTACTCGCCGAGCGCGGCATTCAACCGCCGCAGCCGCCCAAGGAACTGGGGCTCACCCTCACCGTCAACCAGCCCAAGGAGGAATGATGCCGGTCAAGGGCATGGACATCTCCAACCACCAAGCCGACGCCGGGATGGACGTCGAGCGCGTGGTCGCCGAGAACGACTTCGGGTTCGTGTTCATCCTCACCAACGACGGCACGGTGGTGAACCGCGCGTTCCACGCCCAGGCCGACGCCGCGGAGCGTGCCGGCGCGACCGTGCGGCCGTACACCTACCTGCGGCCGAACTGGGCGCAGACCATCGACATCCACACCAGCATCGTCGGCGACCGCTACCGCGAGTCCATCGTGGACGTCGAGGAAGGCTCGGGCGGCTGGAACGAGGTGTGGGCGGCGCACAACCGGTTGTGGGACAACGACCGCGACACCCCGCTGCTGTACTGGCCCAACTTCCACTGGCAGGCCATGGGCAGCCCGGACCTCAGCCCGCTGGCCGAGCGGGTCAGGGGTCACTGGAAGTCCTGGTATCCGGACCGCGAGTGGGACTGGTTCGACGACGCGTACGACAAGGTGCCCGCGTACCCGTGGAACGACGCACGCGGCGGAATGCCCGTGCGGATCCTGCAGTTCACGGGCACCGGTCGCGTGGCCGGCTACGGCAGCCACGTCGACCTCAATCTTTTCCCCGGCTCCCGCGAGGAGCTCGACGACCTGCTCGGAGGTGTGCTCGACATGCAGCTCAGCGACCGCATGAAGAACTGGTGGAACCAGGACGTGTCCCTCGAGGACGTGTTCCGCTACGTCGACCTGCGCGCGGCTCAGGCCGCGGAGCAGTCGGCCGCGAACGGCGTGAAGCTCGACGCGTTGCTCGGCCGCGAGGCCGGCGGCGACGTCGACGAGGCGGAGCTCGCGCGCCAGCTGCTCGCCCAGGGCCTCGGTTCGCAGCTCGGCGGGATCTCCGACGAGCAGTTCGACCAGCTGGTCACGGCGGTCAACGACGAGGCCGACCGGCGCGCGCGGCGCCGCGCGGCGGTCGTGGTTCCTCCGGTCAACCCGGACCAGCCGCTGTGAGCGCGCAGCCGACCAGTTGGGTTCCCAACGCCAAGGTCAGCGGCGGTTCCGCTGCCGGCGCGGGCACCACGATCGTGCTGTGGCTGCTCGAGTACTTCGCTCACCTGCAGCTGCCCGCGCCGGTCGCCTCGGCGATCGGCGTGCTGGTCGCGCTCGGTGTCGCGTACTGGATCCCCGGCGCGGCCGCGGTCGACGAGCCGCCGCTGACCGAGGCCGAGCGCAACCAGGTACGCCAGGCGATCCGCAACGCGATCGAGGCACGGGAAAGGGGCTGACGTGTCCACAGTGGTCGTCCGGCACTACCTGTACGGCCCCGGCCAGACCGGTGTGCCGCGACGCCGCTGCACCGTCACCCTGACCGGGCTCGGGCTGTGGCTGTCCAACGAGAACGGCGAGATCATCGACTCGGTCGTCGAGGAGTCCGACGACACCGGGTTGGTCGAGGTCACGGTCACGCCCAACTCGGAGATCGTGGGGCCCGATTCCTACTACGTGTTCCGGATCGCCGGGACGGACGTGGCGCGGGCGTTCATCGCGCCGGTGTCGGGCGCGGCGGTCAAGCTCGTCGACTGCCTCGTCGACGAGACCACCCTCGACCCACTCGACCCGGACCTGCCGTCGCTGTACCTCGCGCGCGCCGAGCTCGGCGTCGCCAACGGCGTCGCCTCCCTCGGGGCGAACGGCAAAGTGCCCTCCGCCCAGCTGCCCGCCGGGCAGGGCGGTGTCACCGACCACGGGGACCTGACCGGCCTCGGCGACGACGACCACACGCAGTACTACAACCAGACCCGCGGTGACGCCCGGTACTCCCAGCTCGGCCACAGCCACACGTCGGCGAACATCACTGACTTCGCCTCGGCGGTGAACACGATCGTCAACGCCGCGGTCGCGGCGTTGGTGGCCTCGGCGCCGGCCGCGTTGGACACGCTGGACGAGCTGGCGGCCGCGCTCGGCGATGACGCCAACTTCGCGACCACGGTCACGAACTCGCTGGCGGGCAAGGTCGCGGCGAGCCTGCTCGACGCCAAGGGCGATCTGTTCATCGCCTCAGCCGCGGACACGCCAGCGCGGCTGGCGGTCGGCGCGACCGGCGAGGTGCTGAGCGCGGACTCGTCGCAGTCGACCGGGGCGCGGTGGGTGACGCAGGACCGTGCGGCCGATCCGCTGGACATCATGTACGGGCTGGTCGCGGCGAACGACAACCCCGCACGGTTCCGGGATCCTTCCCCGCTGGGAACGAACGGCTGGTGGACGGCGATCTTCGTGCCCGCTGGGAAGGCGCTCACGACGTGCTGGTGCATGGTGCACTCCGCGGGCACGCTGGGCGCAGGTGGTGAGAACGGGTTCGCCGTCTACGACATCACCGGGGCGCAGCTCGGCACGACGCCGAGCGACAGCAGTTTGTTCACGTCGACGGGTGTCCGGGGCAAGGCGCTGTCGGCGCCGGTCGCCGCGTCGACGTCCCGGCGTGTGGTGTTCATGGAGCTGCGGCGGGAAGGGTGGAGTGTCGAGCCGTCGTTCGCCTTCCAGACCGGCCCGTCTGGTGCTGGGGCGTACGACGGCGGCTGGCCATCGGGGATTAGGAAGTCTTTCTACGCCGGTGGGACGGGCCACCCCGCGAGCATCAACCCGGCCACGCACGGCTCACCCACGGGCGGATACCAGCCCTGGATGGGGATCAGCTGAGCGAGAGCAGCTGATACGACAAGGCCCCCGCACGCTCCGGATCCGTCCGGGGTGTGCGGGGGCCTTTGTCGCGTGTGGAGGGTCAGCAGCTGCACGTGCCGGTGGGGGCGCCGCAGTCGATGCATTGTCCCGCGCGGTGTCGCTGGATTCCTTGGGCGAGCTCCCGCACGTCCTCGGCGCCCGCCGAGTTGTCGTTCGGGTGAAGCTGGCCTGCCTGCTGCAGCACGTGGTCGAGGTGCTGCTCGTGTGAGGTCACTTGAACGAACCGATGTTCTCGCTGAGGGTCAGCACGGCGTACTGGCCGGACGACTTGCCTTCCTTGACGAGCTTGCCGTCGACCGTGACTTTCGCGGAGATCTCGGGTGTGCCGTCGCCAGCCTGCACGACGAGGCTGACCATCTGGAACGCCTCGCCTGCGGGGAGCTCGAGCTCCTGGTGCCACGGCAGCTTGACGTTGCCCGCCTGCTGCTGCGACGCCTTGCCGTCCGTGATGTAGGTGATGCTCAGCGCCTGTCCAGCGCCGGTGACCTCGTAGACGACCTTGCGGGTGGCGGGTTTCGCGGGTTCCTTCGCCGCGGTGGGTTGCGCGGCCTGTGCCGAGGTAGTGGCCTGGCCGGCGGCCGCGGTTCTGTCGCTGGGTGACTTGCCGCCGTTGGCGATCCCGGCGATCACGATCAGGGCGACGATGGCGCCGAGGACCCACAGCCAGGTCTTGCGCTTCTTCACCGGCGGCGGCAGCGGGGCGTAGCCGGCGGGCGGCTGCTGGGGCGCGTACTGCGGCTGCGGCGGGTAGGGCTGGTGGCCGGGCGACTGCGGCTGAGACATCGGGTTCCCCTCTTCACGGACCTGGTTCGGATGGTTGTTCGTTCAACGGTGACTGGGTGTTACGGGCGGTGTGCACAGGGCCCTTGGTCGTACGGTCACAGCTCTGCCAGGAACCGCTCGATCAGCCCCATGGTGTAACCGAGGGCCTGGTGCAGATCTCGCGCGGCTACGACGATCGTGCTGCTCGCTCTGGCGATCTCCTCGGCCTCCGGGCGACCGCTGCCGCGCAGCGCGGCGCCGATCATGGGCTCGATGTCCTCACTGACAAAGCCGAGCACGTCGCCCGCGACCCCGTACTGATCGACGATCAGCGTCTGCGCGGCTTGCAGCGCGGCCCGGACCTCCCCGATGCTCATCGCGAACAGGCGCCTCCTGGTTCTGTGTCGTCCCATAGTTGGCCTGTCCAGGTCCAGCGCCCACGGCGAGGCCGGGACCAACCTGGCGGATGATCTGTTCGCGGCTCGGGTACACGACCGTCCTCGCTCTGGTGGTTGTGGTGGATGTACGGCCGGACGATCGACGCGAGACCGTGCGTTGGCCAAGCGTCGCGCGTGGCTTCCTCGAGGAGCTTGGCGACCGGCTGGCCGCTCGTGTGGCGCCCAGTCATGATCCGGCCAGCTCGATCCTCCGCGCTTCCAGGCGGTCGGCGAGCTCGGTCGCGGGCGACATGACAAGGCAGTCCGGGCAGTAGGGCGCAATCTCCTGCCGTTTGACCCGGCTGTCCGCGGCCGGCTGGCCACACATCGCGGTGAGGATGTCCTCGTCGTCCGGGACGGACTCGATCAGGAACAGGTGCGACCAGGCCGCGCTGGTGAGATACCACCAGGCGTACCCGGCTGGCGCGGGGATCTCCGAGCTCACTTCTTCCTCCAGCGCCAGAGCAACACGTTTTCGAGGATGAACGCGTCGAACCTGCGAACCCACCACCACCGCGCCGGAAAGCCGACGTAGGACCGGAAGCACACCCCTGCGACGAAGGCGCCGACGAGGCTGATCACGACGACTGTCCAGTTCATGTGAGTCCCCCGTTGGCGGGCGCGGCGTGGCGATGCGTGACCAACTCCGGTGCCGCGCCCACCTGGGGCCGGTGCACCGCCGGGGGGCTGAGATGCACCTGGTTTGTGGCCGCCGCAGGCGAGATGCCGTCCTCGCCTGCGGCGGGCGCGGCGGGCGCGGGCGCAGCGCAGTCCTCGCGCGCACCGCTGCCCGCCGCGCATTCGCGGCCGCCCTGGAGAACTGAGGCGGCCGGTGGCCTGACGATCACCCGGACCGAGCAGGAGGGGACGGTCCGCGGGGCGTGCCGGATTGCGGAAGCCAGCACGGCGATCGCTTCGACGCATCCCAGGGCGACGACCCTGGCCCACGTGCGTCGTCGGATCAGCCACGCGATCGGCAGGCACACAGCTGCCGTGACGTCGACGCCAAACAGGAACGCGTTCATGACGTTCCCTGCATGAGCTCGCGCCGCGCCTCGACCAGCGCGTCGATGAGCAGGGCGAGCTGCTCGGCGTCGAACGTGCCGGACGGCTGCGGAACGATGACGGCGACGCGCTGGCGGTCCTCGGTGAGGCGCACGGTGGTCTCGCGATACCTACCGATCGTCGAGTCCTGGCAGGGGATCGTGTGCGGGTCGCCCATGAGTAGCCGTCCTGTTGACTGGAGGGGTGGTGCGCACCACATCGCCGTGGTGCAACCAAGACTGGGTGGTGCGCACCACCCTCGTCAATGCCCCGATCAGGGGATCCGCGCAACCGGGTACAGGGTCCTTATGCTGTGGTGCATGAGCCGCAACACTCCGAAGGCGACCGCGATCGGCGGCAGGATTCGGGCCGCCAGGCAGGCCACAGGCAAGGGCCTCCGCGAGGTCGCCAGGGGTCTGGGGATTGACCACTCGAAGCTGTCTCGCTACGAGAACGGCGAACGGGTACCACCCGTCACCGAGCTGGCATCGATCCTCGGATACCTGGGCGTCAACGGCGAAGAACGCGAAGACGCATTGCGGATGGCAGAAGACCCGGAGTCTTCGTCATGGCTCGCCGTCGGCCTCCCGGAACAGCGCCTCCAGACGGCCGCTCTGATCGAGACCGAGGGCCTGTCGAGCAACATCACCGACGTCGCTCCCCTCGTGATCCCCGGTCTTCTGCAGATTGGTGACTACGTGCGCGGAATTCTTCGTGCCGCTGGAGCGCCACCAGAGGAAATCGCTACTCGCGTCGCGGTTCGAGTCGGCAGGTCCGAGGTCCTCACGCGATCCCATTCGCCTGTCCAGTTCACAGCCTTCATAGGTGAGGCCGCCCTCCGGAATCACATCGGCGGCCCTGAGGTGATGGCACGCCAGCTTGAGCATCTGCTCGTCATGGGTGCACGACCGAACATCAACCTGCACGTGTTCAAGATCGGCACGGATTGGCATCCGGGCCTCGACGGCCCGGTGGTGTTGCTGACCATCGACAAGGCCACGACCGTCGTATTTCTGGAGAACCGAAGGTCGGGCCTTTTCTTGCAGGGAGAGGAGGATGTCGCGGCCTACAAGACGGCCGTGGAAAAGGTGCGCCGCGTATCGCTGGATCCGGTCCAGTCCACCGAGTTCATCGAGGACGTGGCCAAACAGATGAGGTAAGTAGGAATGAGCGCTATCGAGGTGTGGCGGAAGTCCGCCCGAAGTGGAGAGAACGGGAGCTGCGTCGAGTTGTCGAACCACGGCGGCATCCGTGACTCCAAGAACCCGACCGGTCCGGAGCTGCGGCTCGGCGTGGCGGGGGTTCGGGCGCTCGTGAAGGGTGCCCAGGCCGGCCGCTTCGACAGCTGACCCAACCGAGCCACACAGGAGGCCGCGCCCAAAGCTGCTGGGCGCGGCCTCCGCGCATAGTGTGCCAGCCCCTTTCAAGATCGTCGGGTACAAACCTGGTACAGATGACCCCGCAAAACCGTGGAAGATCACGCAAAACAGCGAAGATCGTTCTTCCTGGTCACACCGTCTTCGTTATCTTCGCCGCAGGCCACGATGGCCGCTTGTCTGGTTCTACAAGAACC
>NZ_BSTQ01000033.1 GCF_030269605.1 Lentzea sp. NBRC 105346 | reverse complement strand
AGACTATGAGCCACGGCCACCACTTGTCATGATCGAGTTCTTTGGACGGAACCCGAAAATGATCAAGCGGTGGCCGTGCCCATGTCAAAGATCAGGAGCTTCC
The DNA here is from genome assembly GCF_030269605.1 of Lentzea sp. NBRC 105346. GTDB lineage: Bacteria > Actinomycetota > Actinomycetes > Mycobacteriales > Pseudonocardiaceae > Lentzea. The sequence goes on along the minus strand of NZ_BSTQ01000033.1, from coordinate 39,999 downwards.
CGGTTAAAACACCAGCAAGCGCTGAGCGCTTGGAAAGCTCCCTTCATAGCGTTAGCGGTCAGTCGTGGCCGGGGCCCGTGTGGTACTCGAAGACCAGGCCGCCGACCATGATCAGCACCAGCACGATGCCGATCACGAGCAGCCACACGTGCCAGAAGGCGACGGCGATGCCCGCGGTGGCGGCGGCGGCCGCGAGGCCGATCGGCCAGTAGCTGCCGGGGCTGAAGAAGCCCAGCTCACCGGCGCCGTCGGCGATGTCCGCGTCCGGGTTGTCCTCCGGGCGCACCTCGATGCGGCGGGCGACGAAGCGGAAGTACGTGCCGACGATCAGCGCGAGGCCACCGGTCAGCGCCAGCGCGACGGTGCCGGTCGGCTCGACCGCGCCGGTGTCGAGGTGCGTCCAGTACCCGTAGACGACGGCCATCAGGAACGAGAAGGCCATCACCAGGTCGAAGATGCGGGCTTCGATCTTCATGCTCTGCACCTACTTCCGGCCCGAGCCGGACGCCTCACGGGCGGTCCGGTCGGTGTTGAACGGCGTGGTCGTGGTGGCCAGCGGCGAGCACCACTCGCAGCCGACCTCGGCGAGCGCCTCGGCGGCGGAGTACGGCTTGCCGGTCTTGTCGTTCGTCTGCTCGCGCAGCTTGATGTAGCGGTCCCAGTCGGCCTGGGGCAGCGCGCGGACCTCGAAGTTCATCACCGAGTGGTAGGAGCCGCACAGCTCGGCGCAGCGACCGACGAACGCGCCCGGACGGTCGATCGAGGTGATCTCGAACACGTTGTCCTGGTTGTTCTTCTCCGGCTGCGGGAAGACGTCGCGCTTGAAGTGGAACTCCGGCACGAAGAACGAGTGGATGACGTCGGTCGACCGCAGGTTGAAGCGGATCGACTTCTTCTCCGGGACGACCAGCAGCGGGATCTCGGTGGAGGTGCCGAGCGTGCTGACGACCTGGCCCTCGGACGTCTTGTGCTGCGGGTACTGGAACTCCCAGTTCCACTGGAACGCGATCACGTCGACCGTGACGTCCGCGTCACCGGTCTTCTTGGTGACGTAGTTCTGGGTGACCGCGGTGAAGTAGAACAGCACCGCGACGATCACCGTCGGCACGACGATGAGAACGATCTCCAGCGGCAGGTTGTACGCCGTCTGGCGCGGCAGTTCCTCGGTCTTCTTGCGGTGGAACGCCACCGACCACAGGATCAGGCCCCACACGATCACGCCCACGACGAGCGCGGCGATGACGGACCAGGTCCACATCTCGCGCATCCGCTCGGCCTGCGGCGTGACCGCCACCGGCCAGCCGAAGCGCAGGACCTCATCAGTGGAGCAACCGGTGGCCCCGATCCCGACCAGGCCGACCAGCCCGGCGGTCTTCGCCAGCCGGGTAGCCCTGGTGCCCTCCTTCAGGCCCACTGCTCGCCGCCTCCTCGTTCACGAAAAGCTCGCAGGCGAAGGGTGCACATGCACCCTTGCCGGATCATGCGGGAGCGTAGCCCAGCGCAACCCGGCTCACCCCTTGGGGGCATGGCCCCAGCGGTGCAGTTTCGGTCACACAAATGCACGCGGGCATACTTGGCACTCCCCCGCCGTCACCCGAAAGGTGCGAAGCCGTGTGCGGTCTGGTTGGCCTGGTCTGCCCTGACGAGCACGCGGCCCAGGCCGCACGAGCGGACGTGGACGCGTCGCTGCGCTGCCAGCGGCACCGCGGGCCGGACGAGAGCGGCACCTGGCAGGGCGGCGAGGTGGTGTTCGGCTTCAACCGCCTGGCGATCATCGACATCGAGCACTCGCACCAGCCGCTGCACTGGGGGCCCGAGGAGTCTCCGGGCCGGTACACGATCAACTTCAACGGCGAGATCTACAACTACCTGGAGCTGCGCGCGGAGCTGACCGCCCAGTACGGCGCGCGCTTCGAGACCGACGGTGACACCGAGACGATCGTCGCTGCCTACCACTACCTGGGCCCGGCCGCGGTGTCGCGGCTGCGCGGCATGTTCGCGTTCCTGATCTGGGACTCCGAGCGCAAGGTCGTGTTCGGCGCGCGGGACCCGTTCGGCATCAAGCCGCTCTACTACGCGACGGGAGCGTCCGGCACCGCGTTCTCCAGCGAGAAGAAGAGCGTGCTGGCGCTGGCCGACTTCCTCGGCGTCTCGCAGGACCTGGACCGCAGGGCGCTGCAGCACTACCTGACGCTGCAGTACGTGCCGGAGCCGGCGTCGCTGCAGACCGGGGTGCGCCGCATCGAGTCCGGCACGTCGTTCACGCTCACGCCGGGCGGTCAGGTCGTCGCCGAGCGGTACTTCCCGGCGTCGTTCAAGGTGCGCGGCGTGAACAGCGAGGCCCAGGCGAACGCGTTGTACGACGAGATCACCGCGGCGCTGCGCGACTCGGTGGCCAAGCACATGCGCGCGGACGTGACCGTCGGCTCGTTCCTGTCCGGCGGCATCGACTCGACGGTCATCGCGGCGCTGGCGAAGGAGCACAACCCGGACCTGCTGACGTTCACGACGGGCTTCGAGCGGCAGGGTTACTCGGAGGTCGACGTGGCGGCGGAGTCCGCTGCGGCGATCGGGGTGAAGCACGTCGTCCGGACCGTGTCGGCGCAGGAGATGATGGACTCGCTGCCGCTGATCACGTGGTACCTCGACGACCCGGTGGCGGACCCGGCGCTGGTGCCGCTGTGGTTCATCGCGCGCGAGGCGCGCAGGCACGTGAAGGTCGTGCTGTCCGGTGAGGGCGCGGACGAGCTGTTCGGCGGGTACACGATCTACCGCGAGCCGTTGTCGCTGGCGCCGTTCGACAAGGTGCCGGGCGCGCTGCGCAAGGCGATGGGCAAAGTGTCCACGAAGATCCCGCAGGGCGTGCGCGGCAAGGATCTGCTGCGCCGCGGGGCGCTGACGCTGGAGGAGCGCTACTACGGCAACGCGCGCATCTTCCTCGACGACCACCTGCGGTCGGTGTTGCGGACCTACTCCCCCTCGGTGTCGCACCAGGACGTGACCGCGCAGCCGTACCGCGAGTCCCAGGCGTGGGACCCGGTGACGCGCATGCAGCACGTCGACCTGTTCACGTGGCTGCGCGGCGACATCCTGGTCAAGGCGGACAAGATGACCATGGCGAACTCGCTGGAGCTGCGGGTGCCGTTCCTCGACCCCGAGGTGTTCGCCGTCGCGTCGCAGATCCCGTCCGAGCTGAAGATCACCAAGGACACCACGAAGTTCGCGCTGCGCAAGGCGATCCGCGACATCGTGCCCGCGCACGTGCTGAACCGGCGCAAGCTCGGCTTCCCGGTGCCGATCCGGCACTGGCTGCGCGACGAGATGCACGACTGGGCGGTCGCGCACGTGCAGGCGTCGCAGACGGACCAGTACCTCGACAAGCACGCCGTGCTGCGGATCATCGAGGAGCACCGGTCCGGCATCCTCGACCACAGCCGCCGGATCTGGGCGCTGCTGGTGTTCATGATCTGGCACGGGATCTTCGTCGAGGGCCGGATCGTGCCCGAGGTGCCGGAGCCGCACTACCCGGTGAAGCTCTAGCTAGCGCGTACCCCAGGCCGAGCAGACCGCGTAGCCGCTGAGCACGACGGCCGGGTCGCCCATGAGCTCGACGAACCGGTCCACGTCGGGATCGGGCAGCGGCATGCGGCCGCGGGTCTGCAACACGTTGCCCGCGAGCAGCGCGCAGCCCGCCTCGCCGCCCTGCCACTCGTCGACCTCGCGCACCGCGGCGACGTCGCGTAGTCCGTTGTCCCGCAACGCCTTCTCGATGCGGGCGCCGTAGGTGACGTCGGCGCCCGCCTGTTCCAGCAGCGTCAGCAGGGCGTCCTTGACCCGCATGATCAGTTCCGCGTCCTCGGGCGTGGGCGCGGTGAGGACGTGCAACGGCCGGCAATCGAACTCGTCGAGCAGCAGCCGGCCGCCGGGCCGCAGCGCGCGGACCAGCTTGCGCAGCACGGCGTCGCGTTCGGGCAGGTGGATCAGGACGAGGCGGGCGTGGACGAGGTCGTAGGCGTTCTCCGGCAGCACGTCGCGCACGACGTCGTGGCGCAGCACGGTGACGTTGTCGCGTTCGAGCGGTGCGAGCCGGTCGACGTCGAGGTCGGTCGCGGTGATGTCGCCGCGCGGTCCGACGAGGTCGGCCAGCCAGCTGGTGACCGAGCCGCCACCGCCGCCGATCTCCAGGCAGCGGGCGCTCTCCGGGAGGCCGAGCTGCTCGATGCGGGCGAAAGTGCCCGCATCGAGCAGATCACTCAGTGCGCCGAAGTGCGATTCCAGCAACTCCCCGGTGTTGCCGAACAAGTAGTTCCCCATGCCCCCCGATCTTGCCTATGCGGGGAGTACGGCGGCAATCTCCTCGGCGGCGTCGGGGCCGAACGCCTGGCTGATGCGGGTGATCGCCGCCTCGCGGTCCAGCACCCACTCCTGCGTGCCGACGGTCTCCAGCACCAGCACGGCGATGAGCGAGCCGAGCTGCGCGGCGCGTTCGAGCGTCAGGCCGCTGGAGACACCGGCGAGGAAGCCCGCGCGGAAGCCGTCGCCGACGCCCGTCGGGTCGGTCTTGGCGACCTCGGCCACGGCCGGGATCTGCAGCGCGAGGCCGTCCTGGTCGACGATCTCCACGCCCTTCTCGCCGAGCGTGGTGACGCGCATGCCGACGCGGGACAGCACGTCCGCCTCGGTCCAGCCGGTCTTCTGCAGCAGCAACTCCCACTCGTAGTCGTTGCTGAACAGGTACTTGGCGCCTTCGACGAACGCCCGCGCCTGTTCGCCGTCCATGCGGGCCAGCTGCTGGGACGGGTCGACCGCGAAGGTGTAGCCGCGCTGGCGGCACTCCTCGGCGTGCCGGAGCATCGCCTGCGGGTCGTCCGGGCTGATCAGGACCAGCTCGAGGCCGCCGCGCGCGATCGGCTCCAGCTCGATGAGCCGGGCCTCGGCCATGGCGCCCGCGTAGAACGACGCGATCTGGCACATGTCGTCGTCCGTCGTGCAGACGAACCGCGCGGTGTGCGCGACCTCGGAGACGTGCACGCCCCTGGTGTCCACGCCGTGCCGCTCGAGCCACGAGCGGTAGTCGTCGAAGTCCTTGCCGACGGCGCCCACGAGAATGGGCTGCCGGCCGAGCACACCCAGGCCGAACGCGATGTTGGCGCCGATGCCGCCGCGCCGGACGACGAGGTCGTCGACGAGGAAGCTCAGCGAGATCCGGTCGAGGCGGTCTGCGACCAGCTGCTCGGCGAACCTGCCCGGAAAGTGCATCAGATGGTCGGTGGCGATGCTTCCGCAGACAGCTACGGGCACGAGAGCGCCCTCCCCTTCGTTGTTCGATTCAGCGATGCAGTCTGGCCGTTAACCCTGAAGGATGACTCAAGAACACTACCGTTTGGTAGGGCTATCGCAGGTCAGAGCGCCGACCTACGGTCGTTGACGTGACAGAACCCGACGCGACCACGATGACCGAGCTGATCGAGGACTGCGCGCAGATCCCGTTCGCGATCACCCACCCGGAGCACCCGCTGCCCGTTCCCCGTGCGGCGGCGAGCTGGCACGTCGACGACTCGTGCGTGCGCCAGGTCGAGAACCTGGACATGTTCGTCTAGAACACACACGACAAAGGCCGCGAGCCCCTATGGGGTCGCGGCCTTTGTTCGATGACTCAGTGGAACGAGTCGCCGCAGGCGCAGGAGCCGCCCGCGTTCGGGTTGTCGATCGTGAAGCCCTGCTTCTCGATGGTGTCCACGAAGTCGATGGTGGCGCCCTCGACGTACGGCGCGCTCATCCGGTCGACGGCGACCTTCATGCCACCGAAGTCACGGAAGGCGTCACCGTCGAGCGTGCGCTCGTCGAAGAACAGCTGGTAGCGCAGACCAGCACAGCCGCCGGGCTGGACGGCGATGCGGAGGTGCATGTCGTCGCGGCCCTCCTGGTCGAGCAGCGCCTTCGCCTTGACGGCGGCGGCCTCGGTCAGCGTCACGCCGTGGGCCGGCGCGTCAGCGTTCGAAGCAGCGTCCTGAGCGGTCGTCATGGCTCTCCTCAGAGGTCCTTACGCGGGCGTTCGCCCTTGACTAACACGGGCAGATCCCGCTTTGTTCCACTTCCCATGGTCCCACAGGTGTTCGACATGGCGAACGTCACGTGGACCACTGCCGCGCCACGTGCGCGGCCAGCGCTTCCAGTGTTTCCCTTGGTGCGTTGAGTGAGCGTTCGGTGCTGCCCGCGTGTTCGCTCACCGAATACGCGGCCTGCACCCCGGCGCTCGCCGCCTCCCGGCGTCCGACGCTCACCTGGCCGGCCAGGACTATGCACGGGATGCCCTTTCTGGCGGCGCCTTGTGCCACGGCGGTGACCAGCTTGCCTCTGAGCGACTGCCAGTCGAAGCTGCCCTCGCCGGTGACGGCCAGGTCTGCTCCGTTCAGGGCATCGTCGAGACGCGTTTTCTCTCGTACCAGGCCTGCGCCGGACTCGATGGTGGCGCCCAGGCTGAGGAGGGCCGCTCCCAGGCCGCCCGCGGCGCCCGCGCCAGGGACGTCTTGGACGGCTTTCAGGCGGTCCATCGCGGCCAGTTTCGCTTCGAGGCGTTCTACGGCTTCTCGTGAGGCGCCCTTCTGGGGGCCGAAGGTGCGGGCGGCGCCGTGGGGGCCGAGGAGGGGATTCTCGACGTCCGAAGCGGCGATGAGCTGTGGATAACTCTTCGCGCGCGGCCCGGAACTGTCAGACCTCGCCGATACGCTGGAACCGGGGGGCGCCCCCGCGGGCTGGCTGGCCTGTGGATAACTCCCCGCGGGCGAGCCGGAACTGTCGGTGGTGGTCGATAGACTGGAACCGGGGGACGCCCCCGCGGGTTCAAGATCGTCGAGGATCTCGAAGAGGCCCGCGCCGCCGTCCGTCGTCGCTGAGCCGCCCAGCCCGACGACGATCGTGTCGAGGTGCCACGCGGCCCGGATCAGCTCACCGACCCCGCGCGTCGTCACCGTCTCGCACACCTCCGGCCGCATCCCGGCCGGCACCAGGTGCAGCCCACATGCCTCCGCCGACTCGATGTACGCGGTGCCGTCGTGCTCCAGCCAGCGCGCGGTCACCGGGGTGCCGAGCGGCCCGGTGACCGAGACCGAGTGCACCGTCCCGCCCAGCGAGGCGTGCAGGACGTCGACGAATCCGGGTCCGCCGTCGGCCAGCGGCCGCAGCACCAACTCGTCCGCGGGCTTGGCCGAACGCCACCCCGCGGCCATGGCTGAAGCGGCCTCGCGGGCGGTGAGCGTGCCGCCGAAGCAGTCCGGAGCGATGAGTACGCGCACCTCGCGAAAGGTACAGAAGCCCTTGTCATACCCTTGTGCGCGTGAGGTTCCTGCGCCGTAGTTCCGCCGACGCCACCGAAGCCCCCGAGACCGACGCCGAGGTGGCTCCCCCGATCGAGAAGGGGCGTACCCAGGGCAAGGGGCGCGCCACCCCGAAGCGGCGTGAAGCGCAGGGCAGGCGCTCCGGGCCCGTGCCGCCGCCGCCCCGCACGCAGCGCGAGGCGTTCAAGCGCATGCGCGGCAGCAAGGTGAACAAGGAAGAGCGCCGTGCCGCCGCGGCCGAACGCCGTCAGCGGATGCTCGCGGGCGACGACAAGTACCTGCTGCCGCGCGACCGCGGGCCGGTCAAGGCGTACATCCGCGACCTCGTCGACTCGCGGCGCAACCTCATGGGCCTGTTCATGCCGCTGGCGATCCTGGTGTTCGTCGCGCTGCTGGTGCCGTCGGTGAAGATCCAGCAGTACGCGACGCTGGCGACGACGTTCATGCTGCTGGCGATGATCGTCGAGGGCTTCGTGCTGGGCCGGCTCGTGACGAAGCGGGTGCGGCAGAAGTTCCCGAACGAGCCGATCAAGGCGCTGTCGATCGGCTGGTACTCGTTCATCCGGGCCAGCCAGCTGCGCCGGCTCCGCGTGCCGAAGCCGCGCGTGTCCCCCGGCGACGCGATCAAGTAGGACTGTCGGACCCGGTCGCTACGCTCGGCCGGGGCTGCGTAATCCGGCGCGCCGGCGGGTGGGCCCCCGAATCCGAGGCTACTCAGCAGGTCCGACAGTGTGCGGACGTTGACGCGTGTCCGTGCGTTCAGGCATGGGTCGTGTGGTGGGCGCGGACGAGGGCACGCGATCCGACGTCACCACCGAGGCGTCGCAGACCGCAGTGAGGCCCCGGCGCACCGAGCGCCGGGGCCTCACCCTTGCTCAGCCCTCCGCGGTCAGGCGCGGGTCGTCGGTGATGACGCCCTCGAGGACCTCGTCGATCTTCTTCAGCAGGTCGGCGTCCAACTTCACGCCGGCCGCCTTCACGTTCTCCTGGACCTGCTCGGGCCGCGAGGCGCCGATGATCGCGGACGCGACGTTCGGGTTCTGCAGCACCCACGCGACGGCCAGCTGCGCCATCGTCAGGCCCGCCTCGGCGGCCAGCGGCTGCAGGCCCTGGACGGCGGTCAGCACGTCGTCGCGCATCCAGCGGGCGATCATCCGGGAACCGCGCTCGTCGGCACCACGCGAACCGGATGGCACCTCAGCACCGGGCAGGTACTTGCCGGTCAGGATGCCCTGCGCGATCGGCGAGAAGACGATCTGGCTGATGCCCTCGCGCTCACAGGTCGGCACGACCTGCGACTCGATGACGCGCCACAGCATCGAGTACTGCGGCTGGTGCGAGATGAACGGCACCTTCAGCTCGCGAGCCAGCTGAGCGCCGCGCGCGATCTGCTCGGCGGTCCACTCCGAGACACCGATGTACAGCACCTTGCCCTGGCGGACGAGGTCGCTGTACGCGAGCATCGTCTCCTCCAGCGGCACCGTGTGGTCGAACCGGTGCGCCTGGTAAAGGTCCAGGTAGTCGGTCTGCAGGCGGCGGAGCGACGCGTGAGCCGACTCGATGATGTGCTTGCGGCCCAGGCCGCGGTCGTTCGGGCCGCCGGGGCCGGTCGGCCAGTAGGACTTGGTCAGCAGCTCGATCGACTCACGGCGCACGCCGGACAGCGCGCGGCCGAGAACGGACTCGGCGGCGGTGTTCGCGTAGACGTCGGCGGTGTCGAACGTGGTGATGCCGGCGTCGAGCGCGGCCTTCACGCAGGCGTGGGCCTGGTCCTCCTCGACCTGCGAGGCGTGGGTGAGCCAGTTTCCGTACGAGATTTCGCTGATGTTCAAGCCGCTACGGCCGAGACGTCGGAACTCCATGCATCGGAGCTTAAACGGAATTCGTTCGGCTTGCTAACGAAGTCGGGGTTAATCTTGGCCCGTGATCCGCTACCGACGCGTACCGGACGACCTTCGCCCGGACCAGCTGACCGGGTTCTTCGTCGGCTGGCCGTCGCCGCCGTCGCCGGACGAGCACCTGACGATCCTGCGGCGGGCCCAGCACGCGGTCCTCGCGTTCGACGGAGATCGGGTCGTCGGCTTCGTCACCGGACTCTCGGACGGCGTCTTCTCCGCCTACCTGCCGCTGCTCGAAGTTCTGCCCGAATACCAGGGGCGCGGCATCGGCCAGGAGCTCGTCAAGCGGATCGTCGACGAGATCGGCGCCGTCTACAGCATCGACATCGTGTGCGACGACGACGTCGTGCCGTTCTACGACAAGCTCGGCTTTCTAAAGGTAAGGGGAATGGTTTTTAGGCCGAGTAGAGACTCATAGGCCCGTACACCTCGGACTCCGCGTGCAGCAGGGTGACCTGTTCGACGCCGTCGTCGAGCAGCTCCTGCCAGCAGGAGCTGAACCACTCCTCGGCCTCCTGCTGGTCCGCGAAGGCGACCTCGGGGCCGGGCACCTCACGGCCCTGTGCATCCTGGTAGCGCCAGCGGAAGTCCATGGACGAAGGCTAACCCGTGACCCGAAGGACATTGGTGCTCGGCGGAGCCCGCAGTGGCAAGTCCGCGCACGCAGAAGGCCTGCTCACCGACGCGATCGTGACTTACGTCGCAACGTCGCGGCGCTATCCCGACGACCCGGACTGGGACGCACGGATCGCACTGCACGTGGCGCGGAGGCCGGCCACGTGGCACACCGTCGACGCCCCCGCTCCCGGCGACGTGTCCGCGTTGCTCACCGCCACGCAGCCCGAAGATCCGCCGATCCTGGTCGACGACATGTCGACGTGGCTGGTCAACGCGCTGGACGACGCGGGGACGTGGGAGGGCCGCGGGCTCGACCTCGTCGAGCGGGAGATCAGCGAGCTCGTCACGTCCGTCAGCACGTGCCGCACGCGGCTGGTGCTCGTGTCGGCGGAGGTCGGGCTCGGCGTCGTGCCGAGCACTCACTCAGGCAGACTCTTCCGCGATCACCTCGGTTCGCTGAACGCCAGGCTCGCCGAGGTGTGCGACGAGGTGCTGCTCCTCGTCGCCGGCATTCCCCTGCGACTGCGTTAGGAGCACCAGGTGAGCACGGAGTTTCCGCCCGTTGAGCCGCCGTCCGAGGCCGTTCTGCGCGAGGCCGAGGCACGACAGGCCGTGCTGACCAAGCCGCTCGGCTCGCTGGGACGGCTCGAGGAGATCGGCAACTGGGTCGCGGCATGCCAGGGCACCTGCCCGCCCCGGCCGTTCACGCGGCCGCGCGTCGTCGTCTTCGCCGGTGACCACGGGGTCGCGCGGCACGGCGTCTCGGCGTTCCCCAGCGAGGTCACCGGCCAGATGGTCGGCAACTTCCTCAAGGGCGGCGCCGCGGTCAACGTGCTCGCGCAGGTCGCGGGGGCCACGGTCCGCGTGGTCGACATGGCCGTCGACGGCGACACGCCCGTCGGCGAGCTCAAGGTCCGGCGTTCGTCGGGGTCGATCGACCGCGAGGACGCGCTGACGCGCGAGGAGTGCGAAGCCGCGATCGCCGCCGGTCGTCAGATCGCCGACGAGGAGGTCGACGCGGGCGCGGACCTGCTCGTCGCGGGCGACATGGGCATCGGCAACACCACCCCGTCCGCGGTGCTGATCGCGTCGCTGACCGGTTCCGAGCCGGTCGCCGTCGTCGGCCGCGGCACCGGCATCGACGACCAGGGCTGGATGCGCAAGACCGCGGCGATCCGCGACGCGCTGCGCCGGGCCCGGCTCAACATCAGCGACCCGGTGGCGCTGCTCGCGTCGTCCAGCGGCGCGGACATCGCGGCCATGGCTGGGTTCCTGGCGCAGGCGGCGGTGCGCCGCACGCCGGTGATCCTGGACGGCGTCGTCGTCGGTGCCGCCGCGGTCGTCGCCGAGGAGATGGCGCCGGGGGCGCGCGAGTGGTGGGTCGCGGGACACCAGTCGGCCGAGCCCGCGCACGCGATCGCGCTGGCACACCTGTCGCTGAAGCCGTTGCTGGAGTTCGAGATGCGGCTCGGCGAGGGCTCGGGCGCGGTGGCGGCGCTGCCGCTGGTGATCGCCGCGACGAAGATCCTCGCGGAGATGGCCACGTTCGACAGCGCTGGAATCTCAGGCAAGGACTGATGCTCCTCGCGCTGTCCTGGCTGACGATCCTGCCCGTGCGGGTGCGTGGCGAGGTCGACACCGCCGCCGCCCGCCGGGCGATCGCCTGCGCGCCGATTGTCGGCGCGCTGCTGGGACTTCTCGCCGCGGCGGTCCTGTTCGGACTGTCCTATGTGGGCATGCCGTCGTTGCTGGCCGGGTTCCTCGTCGTGGGGCTGCTCGCGCTGGCGACACGCGGCATGCACCTCGACGGACTGGCCGACACCGCGGACGGGCTCGGTTGCTACGGACCGCCGGAGCGCGCGCTGCAGGTCATGAAGGACGGCGGCGCCGGACCGTTCGCGGTCGTCACGCTGATCGTGGTGCTCGGCGCGCAGGCGGCCGCTTTTCCCGCCGTGCCTTGGGAAGCGGTCGTGCTGGCATTGACGGCGGGGCGCGCGGCGTTCGGGATCTGCTGCCTGCGCGGGGTCCCCGCGGCCCGGCCCGAGGGACTGGGCGCGCTGGTCGCCGGGACGCAGCCGGTGTGGACGGTCGCGGCGTGGTGGCTGGGGTTGCTGGGCGTGTCCGCGTACTTCGGTGTGCGCGGGCCGTTGGCGATCGTGCTGGCGTTCGCGGTCACCGCGTTTCTCGTGCAGCACACCAGAAAGCGGTTCGGCGGCATCACCGGGGACGTCCTCGGTGCTGCCGCCGAACTCTCGACTCTTGCGGTACTGGTCGTGCTCAGCTGACGACGGGCGCCGCGTAACAACGCCCAACGCATTTCCGACTCCTCCATGCAGACGTATTTCACCCGTTGGAGGGAGGGGCCGTGACCATTCCACTGACGGGTCAGGTCGCGATCGTCACGGCGGTGATCGGCCTCACCTGCACCGGTAGCTCGGCCTTCGCCGGCAACGGCTTCGGTTTCATCCAGCCACAGACACAGGTCTCCAGCTCAGCTGCGGCGTCTGTCGTGGACTTCGGCAAGCCGACGTCCACCTCGGCTGTCCCGCCCGCGAACACCAGAATAATCTTCACGGTGTCCGATCAACCATCGGCGGGAGCGACCGAGGAAACGATCTACATATCCTTCGATGGCATCAAGGTCACGACTTTGCACGCGTCCTAACAGCGTCGGCAACATCGACCCCTTGTCGTTGCAGAGAGCGGGTTCGTGAACGGATCCCGTCCACGAACCCAGGTCCCTGCTCAGCTGATGCCCAGAATCAAGCGAGCTTGGTCATCCAGCCGTGCTCGTCGGCCACGTGGCCGTGCTGCAGGCCGGTCAGCCGTTCGCGCAGCTTCATGGTCAGCTCGCCGGTCTTGCCCTCGGACACCGAGAACTCGCCGCCCGCGTGTTTCACGTAGCCGACCGGCGTGATCACCGCCGCCGTACCGCACGCGAACACCTCGGTGAGCTCGCCGGACTCGGCCTTCTTCTCCCACTCCTCGGTGGAGACGCGGCGTTCCTCGGTCTGGTAGCCGAGGTCGCCGGCCAGCTTGAGGAGCGAGTCGCGGGTGATGCCCGGCAGCAGCGTGCCGGTGAGCTCGGGCGTCACGACCTTGTCGTCGAAGACGAAGAACAGGTTCATCCCGCCCATCTCCTCGACCCAGCGGCGCTCGATGGCGTCGAGCCACACGACCTGGTCACAGCCCTTTTCGGCGGCCTGCGCCTGGGCGACGAGGGAGGCGGCGTAGTTGCCTGCGAACTTGGCCGCACCGGTGCCGCCGGGTGCGGCGCGCACGTACTCGGTGGACAGCCACACGGAAACCGGCTTGATGCCGCCGGGGAAGTAGGAGCCCGCGGGTGAGGCGATGAGAACGTAGATGTATTCGCCGGCCGGCCGGACTCCGAGCCCCTTCTCCGTGGAGAACATGAAGGGGCGCAGGTAGAGCGACTCCTCCTCGGCGGTGGGCACCCACCGGCCGTCGATGTCGACCAGCTCGCGGATCGACTGGAGGAACAGCTCGTCCGGCAGTTCCGGCATGGCGAGGCGGACGGCCGAGGCGCGGAAGCGCGCGGCGTTGGCCTCGGGACGGAAGGATGCGATCGATCCGTCGGGCTGGCGGTAGGCCTTGAGCCCTTCGAAGATCGCCTGGCCGTAGTGCAGCACCATCGCGGCGGGATCCAGCTGCAGTGAGCCGTACGGGCCGACGACCGCGTCGTGCCAGCCCTGCTCCCGGTTCCAACGAATCGTCACCATGTGGTCGGTGAAGTGCTGCCCGAAGCCCGGCTTCGCGAGTACCTCCGCAACGCGCTCCGGGGTCGCCGGCTGCGGGTTGGGGGTCCGGGTGAAAGGCAACGACGTCGTCATGTGTGCACGGTAATGCCCGGATCGCCGTTCGGAAAATCGTGTTCCCAAAACTCGGACGTCCAACCATTCCGGTTCCGCTCCACGAGGTGAAGATCGGGAACTACTCTGTGCGCCCATGAGCGAGAAGACCACGGCCGGTGCGGATCTCCGGCTGTTCCTGCAATGGGCCCTGCTGGTGCTCGGCTCCGGCCTGACGCTGATGGCGGGCTGGCGACTCGGTGGCCCCGTCGCGACGGCGGGCGCGGCGTTCTGCGTGCTGGTCTTCTTCATCGTCTGGAACTCGGCCAGGGACAAGGTCAAGGGCCCGTCCACCGGCGCGATCGTCTGGTACGTGATCTACGCCGCGATCATGCTCATCACACTCGTCACGAACTAGGTCGCGCGCAGCGTGGTCCGCGGCCGGCGCACGACGGCGGGCAGTCCGAAGAGGGCGGTGCCCACGGCCAGGCCGGCCAGCGTCGTCAGCAGCGCGGGAACCGGAACGCTCATCGCCAGCAGCACCGAGAGGCCGAGGCCGAGGCACGCCGTGCGCATCGGCCAGGTCCGCTCGTCCTGCAACAGGATGCGGGCGGACGCGTTGGTGAACGCGTAGTAGAACAGCGACGCGCACGCGGCCACGCCGAGCGCGAGACCGAGCGGCATCAGCAGCGCGGCGACGATCATGGCGGCGCCCGCGAGGACGTCGACCGCGCGCGGGGCGCGCCCGAGCGGGCGCGGCAGGTCGCCGTGCTCGACCATCGCGGTCATCGTGCGGCGCGTGCCGGAGAGCACGAAGTACAACGTGGACACTGCCGCGACGGCCGCGGCCGCCTGCACCAGCGGGATCAGTGCCGCGGCGTCGGCCGCGGCGAGCGCGTCGCGGAGCGGTGCGGGCGAGAGGGCCAGCCGGTCGGTGCCGAGCTGGCGGTGCACGCCCACGCCGACCGCCAGGTAGACGGCGAGCGCGCCGCCGATCGTCACCGGGATCGCGATCCGCAGCGTGCGCTCGGACAGGCCGGAGTCGACGGTGATGCGTTCGAAGCCCAGGAACGCCGCGAAGAGGAGCGCGCCGACGCCGACCAGCTCGCGCGTGTTCCCGGTGGTGGTGACGGCCTGGGGCGGTGCGATGGAGAAGCACGAGACGACGACCAGCGCGAGGACGACGACCACGAAGATGGCGGCGGCCCAGCTGAGCGCGGGCGTCCAGCGGAATCCCGTGGCGGTGAGCAGCACGGTGCCGGTGATCAACAGGACGGCCGCGGTCGCCGGGGACTCGGGCAAGACGTAGGCGCCGAACATCGTGGCGATCGCCGCGGCCATCGCGAACCGGCCG
Source organism: Lentzea sp. NBRC 105346 (assembly GCF_030269605.1). Taxonomy (GTDB): domain Bacteria; phylum Actinomycetota; class Actinomycetes; order Mycobacteriales; family Pseudonocardiaceae; genus Lentzea. The sequence goes on along the minus strand of NZ_BSTQ01000033.1, from coordinate 24,983 downwards.
AGCAGGTAGCCGCTGGCGCCCAGGCGCGCGGACCACGGGCCGAGCTGGTTGCGGATGAAGCCGTAGCCGGTGGTCTCCGGCAGCGCGCGCGACTGGTCCGCCGTCGAGAAGGCCGAGCACAGGGCGGCGGCCGCGGAGAGCAGCAGTGCGGGGACGAACCACCAGCCGGCCAGCGCGGCCGCGGGGGCGAACCCGGCGAACACCCCTGCGCCGAGCATCGCGGAGAGGCCCAACACGATGGCGCGTGGCGTTTGCGTCACCGGTACACAGTCGCAGATGCTCCGCCCGGCGGTAACCACCCGGTCGGTTGATGCCGTACCCGGTTGTCTCGCTACGCGCTGCGACGAAGTTGGGCCGGTCGAGTCGGCCCTCGGCACTGGCGGTGACGGCCGACCTTTAGCATGGTTCACGATTTCGTGGACCCGACCCTGCGCACAACCTGGAGCAGCACGTGACAGCCCCGAAGCTGGCCCTCACTGAAGGTGACCTGAGCAGCATCACCGCGGACGCCGTCGTCGTGGGCACGCTGCAGGGTCCGGACGGACTGGCGCTGGCGCCCGGCGCCGAGGCGGTGGACGCGGCGTTCGACGGCACGCTCGTCGAGACGCTGCGCACGCTCGGCGCGTCCGGCAAGGACGGCGAGCTGGTGAAGGTGCCGACGTTCGGCAAGCTCGCCACGCCGGTCGTGCTCGCCGCCGGCCTGGGCAAGGAGGCAGGCGAGGAGCAGGTGCGCCGCGCCTCCGGTGTCGCCGCGCGTGCGCTGGGCGGCAAGAAGAAGGCCGTCACGACGCTCGCGTCGGTGCACCTCGGCGCGGCCGTCGAGGGCACGCTGCTCGGTGCGTACGGCTTCACCGAGTACAAGTCGGACAAGGGCGACGGCCCGGTCGCGAAGGTCGACCTGCACGCGCCGGTCTCCAAGGAGGCCCGCGCGACGGTGAAGGCGTCGACCGCGATCGCCGAGTCCGTGATCATCGCCCGCGACTTCATCAACACCCCGCCGAACGACCTGTACCCCGGCTCGTTCGCCGACCGCGCCGCCAAGCTCGCCACCGACGCGGGCCTCGACGTCGAGGTGCTCGACGAGAAGCAGCTGCGCAAGAAGGGCTACGGCGGCATCCTCGGTGTCGGCGGCGGCTCGGCGCGCCAGCCGCGCCTGGTGCGCATCGCCTACAAGGGCGCCAAGGCGACCAAGAAGGTCGCCCTGATCGGCAAGGGCATCACGTTCGACACCGGCGGCATCTCGATCAAGCCGGCCGCGGGCATGGACGAGATGTCGTCCGACATGTCCGGCGCCGCGGCGATCGTCGCGACCATGGTCCTGGCGGCGAAGCTGAAGTACCCGCTGGAGATCATCGCGACCGTCCCGATGGCGGAGAACATGCCGTCCGGCGACGCCTACCGCCCCGGCGACGTGCTGACCATGTACGGCGGCAAGACCGTCGAGGTGCTCAACACCGACGCCGAGGGCCGGCTGATCCTGGCCGACGCCATCGTGCGCGCGGGCGAGGACAACCCCGACTACCTGATCGAGACCTCGACGCTGACCGGCGCCCAGGTCGTGTCGCTCGGCAAGCGCACCGCGGGTGTCATGGGCTCCGACTCGTTCCGCGACCGCGTCGCGGCGCTGGGCCGCGCGGTCGGCGAGAGCGCGTGGGCCATGCCGCTGCCCGAGGAGCTGCGCGCGGACCTCGACTCGCGGCTCGCCGACCTGGCGAACGTCACCGGGCACCGGTGGGGCGGCATGCTCGCGGCGGGCATCTTCCTGCGCGAGTTCATCGCCGACGGCGTTGAGTGGGCGCACATCGACGTCGCCGGTCCGGCTTACCACTCGGGTGGCGCCTACGGGTACACGGCGAAGGGCGGCACCGGCGTTCCGGTGCGGACCATCGCGGCCGTGCTGGCGGACATCGCGGCGAACGGCTGAGTGGAAGTGCCGTGAAGGGCACCCTCAGGACGTCTGGTGTCCTGAGGGTGCCCTTCACGGCACCAGTGTCGAACTTCTCACTGTGGCTGTTCGTGTCTGTGCAACGAACGTCTCGCGAGAGAGGATCGGCCCATGGGGACGCACCACTACGAAGTCGATCTCGTGTGGACCGGCAACACCGGCCGCGGCACCGCGGGCTACCGCGACTTCGAACGCGCCCACGAGGTCCGGGTCGTCGGCAAGCCGGTGATCCTGGGTTCGTCGGACCCGTCATTCCGCGGTGACCGCTCGCGGTACAACCCGGAGGAGCTGCTGGTCGCGTCACTGTCGCAGTGCCACATGCTGTGGTACCTGCACCTGGCCAGCGTGAACGGCGTCGTCGTGATCGACTACCGGGATCACGCCATCGGGCTGATGACCGAGCACGCGGACGGCAGCGGCCGGTTCACCGAGGTGACGCTGAACCCGCGCGTGACGGTCGCGGACCCGCAGACCGAGGACACCGCGCAGGCCTTGCACGAGAAGGCGCACGCGATGTGCTTCATCGCGGCGAGCGTGAACTTCCCGGTGCGCCACGACCCCGTGACGGTCAGCACCGGAAGGGTGCGCTAGCTCCCGTTCGCTTTCCGGCGCGCCGTGTACTCGCGCATGCGCTTGGGGTAGCCGACGATGCCCGCGTCGTAGCACGGGATCCCGAGCTTCTTGGCCAGCCGGCGCGCGCCCTCGGTGCCGTCGATGCGACGCCGCGTCCACTCGCCGTCATGCGCGACCAGCACCACAGTGGTCTCGGTCACCGTCGTCCGGGGTTCCACATAGGCCTCGACGCCACGCCGGGTCGCGGCCCACTGCTCCAGGTGACCGGTGTCCTGTGAGGACGCGGTACGCAGCACGCCGGGGCGTGACTTCCTGCGGAAACGATCGAACAGCCCCACCGGGCACCTCCTGCGGTTTTCTCACTCCATGGTGCCAGGACTCCCTGTGTTGAGTCCGTGAATTGATCTCATCGAGACGGGCTCAGGGGCCGTGTCGTCACGTCGGGGCAAGTAGTGACAAGATGGCCGGTGTCTCGCGCGCACCCGCGCGGAGAGAAGTATCCCGAGGAGATCCCCGAGGAGACCCAGTGACCGACAACTCCGCCGACCTCGTGATCCTTGGCGGCGGCTCCGGCGGGTATGCCTGCGCGTTCCGCGCGGCCGAGCTCGGACTGTCCGTCGTGCTGGTCGAGAAGGACAAGCTGGGCGGCACCTGCCTGCACCGCGGCTGCATCCCGACCAAGGCGCTGCTGCACGCGGCGGAGGTCGCGGACAACGCTCGCGAAGGCGACCAGTTCGGTGTGAAGAGCTCGCTCGAGGGCATCGACATCGCCGGGGTCAACTCGTACAAGGACGGCGTGATCAGCCGGCTCTACAAGGGCCTGCAGGGTCTCGCGAAGGCGAACAAGGTCACGCTCGTCGAGGGTGAGGGCAAGTTCGTCGCGCCCAACGCGGTCGAGGTCAACGGCCAGCGCTACGTCGGCAAGAACGTCGTGCTCGCCACCGGTTCGTACGCCAAGAGCCTCCCCGGCCTGGAGATCGGCGGCCGGGTCATCACCAGCGACCAGGCGCTGACGCTGGACTTCATCCCGGAGAAGGTCGTCGTCCTCGGCGGCGGCGTCATCGGTGTGGAGTTCGCCAGCGTGTGGCAGTCGTTCGGTGCGGACGTCACGATCGTCGAGGCGCTGCCCCGGCTGGTCCCGGCCGAGGACGAGTACGCGTCCAAGCAGCTCGAGCGCGCGTTCCGGCGCCGTGGCATCAAGTTCAAGACCGGTGTGAAGTTCTCCGGCGCGAAGCAGGACGACAACGGCGTGCAGGTCACGCTGGAGAACGGCGACGTGCTCGACGCCGACCTGCTGCTCGTCGCCGTCGGCCGTGGTCCTAACGGCGCGGACTTCGAGGCCGCCGGTGTCACGGTCGACCGCGGGTTCGTCATCACCGACGAGCGCCTGCGCACCAACCTTCCGAACGTGTTCGCCGTCGGCGACATCGTGCCCGGACTGCAGCTCGCGCACCGCGGGTTCCAGCAGGGCATCTTCGTCGCCGAGGAGATCGCGGGCCTGCAGCCGAAGGTCATCGACGAGGCCGGCATCCCGCGCGTGACGTACTGCAAGCCCGAGGTCGCCTCCGTCGGTCTCACCGAGGCCGCGGCCAAGGAGAAGTACGGCTCCGCCGAGGTCTTCGTCTACGACCTCGCGGGCAACGGCAAGTCCCAGATCCTCAAGACCGCCGGTGGCGTGAAGCTGGTCAAGGCGCCGGACGGTCCGGTCGTCGGCGTAACCATGGTCGGCGAGCGCGTCGGCGAGCTGATCGGCGAGGCTCAGCTGATCTACAGCTGGGAGGCTTACCCGGAGGACGTCGCCCCCCTCATCCACGCCCACCCGACCCAGACAGAAGCCCTCGGCGAGGCGTTCCTCGCCCTGGCCGGCAAGCCGCTGCACGTGCACGGCTGACCGTTCCCGATCAAGTCAGCCACACGAGAGCACGAGGAGTCAGCGAAACAATGGCCTTCTCCGTCCAGATGCCCGCACTTGGGGAGAGCGTCACCGAGGGCACGGTCACCCGGTGGTTGAAGCAGGAAGGCGACCGGGTGGAGGTGGACGAGCCGTTGCTCGAGGTGTCCACCGACAAGGTCGACACCGAGATCCCGTCGCCCGCGGCCGGCGTTCTGCAGAAGATCGTCGCGCAGGAGGACGACACCGTCGAGGTCGGCGGCGAGCTCGCCGTGATCGGTGACGGCGACGACTCGGCTTCGTCCGCCCCCGCGCCGCAGCAGGAAGAAGCGCCCCAGCAGCAGGAGGCTCCCCAGCAGGAGGCTCCTCAGCAGGAGACGCCTTCCGCGGCACCGTCCGAGGCTCCCGCCCCCGCGCCCGCCTCGTCGGGTCAGCAGGGCTCGGGCGAGGGCACGCCGGTCGTGATGCCCGCGCTCGGCGAGTCCGTCACCGAGGGCACCGTCACGCGGTGGCTGAAGCAGGTCGGCGACAGCGTCGAGGTCGACGAGCCGCTGCTCGAGGTCTCGACCGACAAGGTCGACACCGAGATCCCGTCCCCGGTCGCCGGCACGCTGCTGTCGATCACCGCGGGTGAGGACGAGACCGTCGAGGTCGGCGGCCAGCTCGCCGTCATCGGCTCCGGTGCTCCGGCGCAGGCGTCCGCCCCGGCTCCCGCTCCGCAGCCCGAGGCCCCCAAGCAGGAGGCCCCGAAGCAGGAGGCCCCGGCCCCCGCTCCGGCCGCTGCTCCGGCGCCCGCCCCGCAGGCGGCTCCGGCTCCGGCCGCCGAGAAGGGCGAGGACGCGAACGGCCAGCCGTACGTGACGCCGCTCGTGCGCAAGCTCGCGCAGGAGAACGGCATCGACCTGAACGCGCTGAAGGGCACCGGCGTCGGTGGCCGCATCCGCAAGCAGGACGTGCTCGCCGCCGTCGAGGCCAAGAAGGCCCCGGCTCCGGCACCGGCCGCCGCTGCTCCGGCTGCGCCCGCCGCCCGCACCTCGGCCCCGGCGGCCGTGGACAACAGCGGCAAGCGCGGCACCGTGCAGAAGCTCCCGCGCCTGCGTCAGATCGTCGCGCAACGCACGCGTGAGTCGCTGCAGATGTCGGCCCAGCTCACCCAGGTGTTCGAGGTGGACGTCACCAAGATCGCCCGGCTGCGCAACCAGGCCAAGAAGGCGTTCGAGGCCCGCGAGGGCGCCAAGCTGACGTTCCTGCCGTTCTTCGCGAAGGCGGCCGTCGAGGCGCTCAAGCAGCACCCGGTGCTCAACGCGTCGATCGACGAGGAGCGCAAGGAAGTCACCTACCACGGTGCCGAGCACCTCGGTCTGGCGATCGACACCGAGCGCGGCCTGCTCAACGCCGTCATCCACAACTCCGGCGACCTCAACCTGGCCGGCCTGGCGCACAAGATCGGCGACCTCGCCGCGCGCGCCCGGTCGAACAAGCTGACCCCGGACGAGCTGACCGGCGGCACGTTCTCGCTGACGAACCTGGGCAGCAACGGCGCCCTGTTCGACACGCCGATCATCCAGCAGCCGCAGGTCGGCATCCTGGGCGTCGGCGTCGTGAAGAAGCGTCCGGTCGTCATCACCGACGAGGCGGGCGACGACACCATCGCGATCCGCTCGATGATGTACCTCGCGCTGACCTACGACCACCGGCTCGTGGACGGTGCGGACGCGGGTCGCTTCCTCACGACGGTGAAGAACCGCCTGGAGGAAGGCGCGTTCGAGGCCGACCTCGGCCTCTAGTTTTCGGTCACGCGGGAGCCCCGCGATGCATGTCATGCATCGCGGGGCTCCCGCGTGACGTGTGCCGGGGCGGTTCAGGTGGCGTTCAGCACACGGGTGCTGGCTGGCACGCGGTTCCTGGGTGGGAGACGATCAACGTATGCGGGTTGTCATCGCGGGATCGTCCGGACTGATCGGCAGCAGCCTGGTGGCGGCGTTGCGCGCCGAACGCTATGAGGTGCTCCGGCTGGTGCGCCGCAAGCCCGCCGCCCCCGACGAACGCGGCTGGGACCCGTACGCGGGGCGCATCGACGAAGGCGCGCTCGATGACGTGCAGGCCGTCATCAACCTGTGTGGCGCGGGAATCGCGGACAAGCGGTGGGACGACGCGCGCAAGCAGGTGTTGCGGGACAGCCGGGTGGTGCCGACCGAGGTCCTCTCCCAAGCCGTGGTCGAGCACAACGTGCCCGTGCTGGTGAACTCGAGTGGCGCCCATTTCTACGGCGACACCGGCACTACGGTCGCGGACGAGAGTGCGCCCGGTGGAAGCACCTTCATGTCGCGCATCACCCAGGCCTGGGAGGCGGCGACCCAGGCGGCCGAAGAGGGTGGCGTGCGGGTCGTGAAGCTGCGGACGTCCGTCGTCATCTCGCCGTCCGGCGGCATCTGGGGCAGGCTGCGGCCGATCTTCTCCTCCTTCCTCGGCGGACGACTCGGCAGCGGCGAGCAGTTCTTCCCGTGGGTGTCGCTGGACGACACGATCGCGGCCTACCGGTTCGTCATCGAGCACGACAACATCAGCGGACCGGTCAACCTCGCCGGGCCGGAGCCGGTGACGAACGCCGAGTTCACCAAGGCGGCGGGGCAGGCGCTGAACCGGCCCACGCCGTGGGTGGTACCCGCGTTCGTACTGCGAACGGTGCTCGGCGAGATGGCCGACGACCTGGTGCTCACCGGACCGGGACTGACGCCGAAAGTGCTGGAGAGCAACGGGTTCCACTTCCAGCATCCGACGATCGCGGCCGCGCTCAACGCCGCGGTGACATGACCCGTGTCGTCGGCGCGGTCCTGGTGATCTCGTGGATTCTCATGGGATTGCCGGAGGTCACCGCGCTCGACATCTGGATCAACCAGCACACGCCGCGTCCGCTGTGGCTTGTCAACGCGTCGTACTTCTGGGGCTTCGTGTTCGGGCCCGTGCTCGGCGCGGCGTTCGGCGTCGGGCTGACCGCACTCGCGGCGGTCAAGCGAGACCCGCGGCTGTGGAAGGGACTGGTCCTCTTCGCGCTGTGCTGGGCCACGCTGCTGAGCAGGTACCTGTTCCGGCGGGTGCGACCGGTCGAGTACCCGCAGTGGGCCTACCCCAGCGGGCACACCGTGGCGGTCGCCGCGGTCGCGTTCACACTGGTCGTGCTGACGAATCGATGGGTGATCCCCGCCACGATCGCCGTCGCGGTCACGGCCGCGAGCCGATTGGTCCTGGAACGGCACTGGTTCACGGACGTCATGGGGTCGGTACTGGGTGTGGCAGGCGTCGGGCTGCTCGCCGCGCTCGCGTTGGGGTTGGTAACGTCGGGACGTGACGTCGTGCCGCATTTCCGCAGATCCCGTCGAAGTCCGTGAGCTCGGCGAGATCGAGTACATGGCCGCCTGGGACCTGCAGAAGCAGCTCGCCGAACAGCGCGCCGACAACCAGAGCGGCGACACCCTCCTGCTGCTGGAACACCCGCCCGTCTACACGTGCGGCCGCCGCACGCTCCCGGAGGAGCGGCCCGTCGACAGCACGACGCCGGTCATCGACGTCGACCGCGGCGGCAAGATCACGTGGCACGGGCCGGGGCAGCTCGTCGGGTACCCGATCGTCGGGCTGACCGAGCCGATGGACGTCGTCGACTACGTGCGGCGCATCGAGCAGGGCCTCATCCACGTGTGCGACCAGCTCGGTGTGCACACGGGTCGGGTCGACGGGCGCAGCGGCGTGTGGCTGCCCGCCGACGACCGGGGACCCGAGCGCAAGATCGCGGCGATCGGCATCCGGGTGCAGCGCGGCGTGACGATGCACGGCTTCGAGATCAACTGCAACGCCTCGCTCGACGGGTTCGGCCACATCATCCCGTGTGGCATCAAGGACGCGGGCGTCGCCTCGCTGTCCATCGAACTGGGCCGGGAAGTGACCGTGGCCGAGGTGCTGCCGCTCGCGCGCGACGCGGTGCTGGCGGCACTGGACGGAACGTTGGAGCTGACCGACCGCTACCTTGCTCGCTCTGGCCCAGTCGCTCCGGGTATCACCTTCGCTAGCATGCCGTAGTGCTTCTCTCCCGGCGTCAACTCTTAGCCGCCGTCGGCATCACCGTGATCGCCGCTCCCGCGGTCGCGCACGCCTCGCCACCGGCTCTGACCGGCGAGGTCAGCCTCGGCGACTGGGAGCGCTACTACCTCGGCCTCGACGGTGGCGCCCACCAACGGGCCCTCAAGGCCCTCGGCATCGCCCACCGCGACGGCGTCCGCGCGGACGAACCACACCGCCTCGTGCCCATCAAGGACGTCGCGCGCGCTGTAGTCGACCACGGCGACCACGCGGCCGCCGACTACCTGCGTGACCGGCTGAAGCTGGACACGCCCTCGATGCTCCGCGAAGGCCTCAAGGTGATCCACGGCGAGGACCGGCTCGAGGAGCGCTACCTGCGGGACCCGATCCTGCAGTTGCGCACGATCGGACATTTCCCGAGGTTCCGGGGGCACACCCTGACGCTCCCCGAGTCGGTCGTCAAAACCGTCAAAGCTTCGGCATGACCTCCGACGCGATGTCGGTGATGTGGTCGAGGTCGGACAGGTCCAGCACCTGCAGGTAGAGCCGCGCGATGCCGGTGCGCTCGCGCCACAGCGACGCGCGCTCGATGACCTCGTCCGGCGTGCCCGCGAGCCCGTTCTGCTTCAGCTCACCGACCTCGCGCCCGATGGCCTCCGCGCGCCGGGCCACGTCGGCGTCGGTGCGGCCGACGCACGCGACCAGCGCGACGGACCGGACGATCTCCGCCGGGTCGCGGCCCACCGAACGAGCCGCCTCGGCGACGCGTTCGAACTGCGTCTCGGCCGTCTCGATCGACTGGAACGGCAGGTTGAACTCGTTGGCGTAGCGGGCCGCGAGCGCGGGGGTGCGCTTGGCGCCGACGCCACCGATCAGTACCGGCGGGCGCGGCGACTGGGCCGGCTTGGGCAGCGCGGGCGAGTCGGTGAGCTCGTAGTGCTTGCCGCAGAAGGAGAACGTCTTGTCGGCCGGGGTCTCCCACAGGCCGGTGATGATCGCGAGCTGCTCCTCGTAGCGTTCGAACCGCTCCCCCACCGCCGGGAACGGGATGCCGTACGCCTTGTGCTCGTCCTCGTACCAGCCCGCGCCGAAGCCGAACTCGACGCGGCCGCCGGACATCTGGTCCACCTGGGCGACGCTGATCGCGAGCGGGCCGGGGTACCGGAACGTCGCCGCGGTCATCAGCGTGCCGAGCCGGATGGTCGACGTGTCCCGGGCCAGGCCCGCGAACGTGATCCACGGGTCGGTCGGTCCGGGCAGCCCGGACACCGACCCCATCTTCAGGTAGTGGTCGGAGCGGAAGAACGCGCCGTAGCCCGCGTCCTCCGCGGTGCGCGCGACGCGCAGCAGGTCGTCATAGCTGGCCCCCTGCTGGGGCTCGGTGAAGATCCTCAGTTCCACAGAACACGAATCTAGTCACGCCAGCAGCTGCCGCAATTCCCGGCTCTCCGCGCGGTCGAGCGAGGCGTCCGCGGTGAGCACCGCGCGGTGCAGCTCGCGCAGCCGTGGCGACGGCTCGACGCCCAGTTCCTCGACCAGCGTCTGCCGCAGCGACTTGAACGCGTCCAGCGCCTGCCACTGCCGTCCCGACCGGAACAGCGCGATCATGTAGTGGGCGCACAGGTTCTCGTTCATCGGGTGCCGCGCGGTCAGCACGGCCAGCTCGCTGAGCAGCGCGTGGTGGCGGCCGATGCGCATCTCGGCGTCGATGCGGCTCTCCACGACGCTCAGCCGGCTCTCCTCCAGCCGCGTCGTCTCGATGCTCAGCACCTCACCGACCGGCGTGTCGACCAGCGCCGGGCCGAGCCACACCACGAGGGCGTTGGTCAGCAGCCGGGCCGCGGACTCGTGGTCGCCCGCCTCCTGCGCGCGGGTGCCGGCGGAGGCCAGGCGTTCGAACTCGTACACGTCGACGTCCTCGGGCGCCACGTCGAGGAGATAGCCGCCGAACCGCGTGACCAGCACGTCGCTCGCGTTCTCCCCGAGGCCTCTGCGCAGCTGCATGATGTAGGTCTGCAACGTGGTCCGCGCGCTGCGCGGCGGGCGGTCGCCCCACAGCTCCTCGATCAGCGTCGTCACCGGGACGACCTGGCGGGCGCGCAACGCGAGCAGGGCGAAGATCTGCCGCGGTTTCGCCGCCGTGGGCAGCACCGAGCGCCCGTTCTGCGTGGCCTCCAACGGACCCAGGATCTTGATCTGCATCGCGGGCTCCCTCCCCTGGATGGTGCACAAAAAGATGTGCACCGCAGTCCATCGCACGGAGGGGGCCGAGCGGCAGTGCCGCTACCACCAGTTCGGCGTGAAGTCACCCCGTGCGGGGGTGTGAGAACTTCATATTCCGGCGCGTTAACGCGTAACTACCGAGGCCATCTCCCCGGAACACAGAATCGCTGCCAGCACTTCCAGATGAGACGCCGACCCAAGGGGAGACACCGATGTTCAGCACGCAGATCACCGCCGAGGACACCGAACTGGTCATCCACGAGTTCGACTCCGGCGCGGCAGGCGACCTCGACCTGATGGCCTTCACGGTCCATTGCGGCGGCCCGGTGATCATCGGCCACAACAGCACATCCGCCGCGGCCTGACCACGCCGAGGCGAGGTCAGCCCATGTCCAGCGGTGCCGGAAGAATCGGCTTCAAGCGCCATCTGAGACCGGAGATCGTGCCGGGAGAGGCGGTCTACCTGTTCTCGGACAGCGGGGTGACGGCCCTGCAAGGCCCTCATGTCGAACTGCTTGCCTCACTGCTGGACGGAACGAGGGACCTCTCGGCCCTGCTGAGGGACCTGCCCGAGGACGTGTCCGCCGACCAGGCGGGCCGCCTGCTCAACCGGCTGGGTGCCGCCGGGCTCATCGGCACCCGCACCGTCGAAGATCCGGACGACCCGGCGGCGCTCGCCTACTGGGACGCCGCCGGTCTGGACGCCTCCGCCGCCATCGGCGCCACGCGGTGTGCCCGCGTGCGCGTCATGGGTGTCGGCGGGGCGCCGACCGAACCCCTGCTCACCGCGCTCCACCACGCCGAGCTGGAGGTCGCGGTCGACGGCGACGTGGCTGATCTTTCAGTCGTCGTCTGCTCCGACTACCTCGCTCCCGAACTGCACGACATCGACGCCGAACACCGCCGCACGGGCACGCCGTGGCTGCTGGTGAAGCCGACCGGCACCCAGGTGTGGGTCGGCCCGTTCTTCACGCCCGGCGAGGGCGCCTGCTGGCATTGCCTCGCCACCCGGCTCAGGCACAACCGTCCCGCCGAGGCCCACGTGCAGGCCGTGCGCGGCCGGCTCGGTCCCGCGGCCCGGCCCCCGGTCGGGCTGCCGCCGGTCGCGGCCACCGCGTGCGAGATCGCGGCGCTGGAGACCACGAAATGGCTCGCCGGTCACCGCAACCCCGGCCAGCGCGACATCTGGGCGTTCGACAGCCTGGAGCTCAAGGCCACCCGCCACGCCGTGCGCACGCTCCCGCAGTGCCACGCGTGCGGTGACCCGGACCTGGTGCGCGAGCGGGCCTCGCGGCCGGTCCGGTTCACGTCGCGCTTCAAGAAGTCCGGCCACCGTGCCGCGACTCCGCAGGACATGCTCGACCGCTACGGACACCTGGTGAGCCCGGTTTCCGGAGTGGTGAAGGAGATCCGCCGCGACGACCGCGGTCCGGCGTTCTTCAACTCCTACCGCTCCGGCACGAACGTCGCCGCCGGCACCGGCCTCGACGGCCTGCGCTCGACGCTGCGCTGCGAGAACGGTGGCAAGGGCGTCACGCCGCTGCACGCCGAGGTCGGCGCGCTGTGCGAGGCCGTCGAACGCTACAGCGGCACGTACCAGGGCGACGAGGCCCGCGTGCGCGGCAGCTTCCGTTCAATCGGCGACGACGCCGTGCATCCGGACACGTTCCAGCTCTACCACCCGCGCCAGTTCGAGACCCGGACGTGGTGGAACGCCGAGCACTCGCCGTTCCAGCACGTGCCGGAGCCGTTCGACGAACACGCCGTGCTCGACTGGACCCCGGTGTGGTCGGTCACCCACGGCCACCACCGGCTGATGCCGACCGCGTCGCTGTACTACGGCGCGCCCTCGCCCGCGTCGATCACCGCGAACTCCAACGGGTGCGCGGCCGGCGCGAGCATCGAGGACGCCGTGCTGCAAGGGCTGCTCGAAGTGATCGAACGGGACGCGGTCGCGTTGTGGTGGTACCACCGCACGCCCATGCCCGCGGTCGACCTGGACGCGCTGCACGACCCGTTCGTCGACGAACTGCGCGAGGTGTACGCCGGCCTGGGACGCGAGGTGTGGGTGCTCGACCTGACCGCCGACCTCGCGGTGCCCGCCATGGCGGCGATCTCCCGCAACGTCGCCGGTCCACGGGAGGACATCGTGTTCGGTTTCGGCGCACATCTCGACCCGCGGGCCGCGGTGCGCCGCGCGCTCACCGAGCTGAACCAGGTCATGCCGCCGGTACTGGACATCCGGGAGAACTCGTGGCACGCCATGGACGTCGACCTCCGCCGCTGGCTGCTGCACGCCACCACGGAGAACCAGCCCTACCTGCTGCCCGACCAGAACGCTCGAGCCGAGGAGCACGTTTACTTGCCACAGAAGGATTTGCGCGACGACGTGGAAACGTTGCGGGCACGAGTGGAGAACGCCGGACTGGAACTGCTCGTCCTCGACCAGACCAGACCCGATACCGGAATCCCGGTGGTGAAGGTGATCGTGCCGGGGATGCGGCACTTCTGGTCAAGGCTCGCTCCAGGACGGCTCTACGACGTCCCGCTAAGCCTGGGACGGGTGGAGCGACCTGTCGCGCTGGAAGAACTCAACCCGGTCCCGATGTTCCTGTGACCGGCATGGATCTCGCGCGGCCCGGGCAGAGCTGGAGTAGTGCCGTGACCTCACACATCCCCTTCGGGCGACCGCTGTTCTCGTTGCTGGAGGACACGTTGATCAGCTCACGCGAGGGGCGGCTCACGGTGCACGGCAGATGGGGCGCGATCGAGCTGGGCGACAGCGGCAAGCTGGTGCGGGAAGCGTTGCACCGCATGGGTTTGGGCCCGGTGTCGCTGGAGAACATCCCGGTGCTGCACGACGACTTCACGCTGTGGAAGCAGACGGGCCGCCTGGGGCCGCATTGGCTACGGCTGCGGCGCACGCTCGACGAACTGGGTGGCTGCATGGTGCCGTCGCTCGGGCTGCACGACGGCGCGGGGCCGATCCTGTCCCTGGTCGCGGTGGCCGGTGACGCGATCTTCCGCTGCCCCCATGTGGGTGACTCTGAACCGATGAACCTCAAGCCGGGGACGGCGATCGAGGACATCGACGGTGACCAGGTGCTGACGTGTCCGGGGCTGGCCTACACGGCCGTGCTGCACCGGCCGCCCGCCACCGCGATCGCGAAGTCTCTCTTGGACGGTGAGACGACGATCGCCGAGGTCGGAACCGGTACGGAGACCGGATCCGAGGTCGTGTCGGATGTCATCGCGTATCTGACCGGCGCTGGTTTCATCCTCACTGACAGGACTGGGAAAACCGACAGGACCTCGACAGGCCGCCGGTAGCATGGCGAGGTCCCGGACTCTTCGCATGGGAGCGGTTGTGGCAGGACGCCTCGACTCCGTGTTGTGGCCGGAGAGCGACGGCCAGGGCCGAGCGGCTGGGCTCGCTCCCCGGCTCGCGCTCCTCGTCGTCACCGTGGTGTTCGCCGGCTTCGCCGTGAACGCCTTCCAGTACGTATACGCCGACGACCCCTCGCCCACGCACTGGGTGCCCGCGGCGGCGAGCCTGGCGCTGATGATGGTGCTGCAGCTGGGATTCTTCAGCCGGCCGGGCGCGGACGTGAGCGGTCCGCGCGGCTACGCGGCACTGCTCACGCAGGGCCTGCTCACGTTCGTGCCGATGGCCTTCTACCACGAGGCGTGGACCGGCATGCCCGGCTTCCTCGCGGGCGACGCGCTGCTGGTGCTGCGGCCCGCGGCCGCCGGGTGGGCGGCGTTCGCGGGCATCGCCGCGGTCGCCGGGTTCATCCAGTACAACCTCACCGGCACCGGCCTCGAGGTCGGCTACATCGCGAACCTGACGATGACGTTCGGGCTGGTCGTGTACGGGTTGTCGCGGCTGCGGCTGCTGGTGCGCGAGCTGGAGGACGCGCGCTCCGAGCTGGCCGGCCTGGCCGTGGCACGGGAACGGCTGCGGTTCGCGCGCGACCTGCACGACCTGCTCGGGTTCAGCCTCTCGGCCGTCACGCTCAAGACCGAGCTCACGCACCGGCTCGTCCCGGCACAGCCCGACCGCGCGAAGCAGGAGCTCGACGAGATCCTCGGCATCTCCCGGCAGGCGCTGTCCGACGTGCGGGCCGTCGCCTCCTCGTACCGGGAGCTCTCGCTCGACGACGAGCTCGCCTCGGCGCGATCGGTGCTGACGGCCGCCGAGGTCGCCGTGGAGGTGCGGGCGACGCCCGGCGACCTGGCGCCGCGGGTGCGTACCGTGCTCGCCACCGTGCTGCGTGAGGGCGTCACGAACCTGTTGCGGCACAGCAAGGCCGAGAACTGCGCGATCACCGTGTCACGCACCGGCTCCGACGTGTCCATCGAGATCGTCAACGACGGTGTGCGCGCGGACGTGGAATCACACGGCCCCGGCAACGGCCTGGGCAACCTCACCCAGCGCGTCAAGGCGCTCGGCGGGTCGCTCACCGCACAGGTCGACGACGACACCTACCGGCTTTTCGCGACGATCCCGTTGTCCGGCACGGAGAGCACGGACCCGGACGTGAAGCGGGTCGTGCGCGGGCCGGAGATGGCGCCACGGCTGGGTTTCGTCATCGCCGCGGCCGTCTTCACCGGGTACGCGGTCAGCTCGATCATCCTCGTGTTCGCGCGGCACCTGCCGCTCACCGCGCAGGTCGTGGGCATCTCGTGCGTCGTCGCGAGCTGGGCGTTGATGCTCGGGTTCTTCAGCCGGCCCAGCGCCGCCGTGCGCTCGCGCCTCGGCTACACGCTGCTGGGCGCGCAGGCCGTGATCACGTACCTGCCGGTGCTGCTGTTCGAGAACCCGTTCCTCGGCATGACGGGGTTCCTCGCCGGTGCGTCGCTGCTGGTGCTGCCGCCGCGCCTGGGCATCCCGGTGTTCCTCGCCGTGATGCTGACGGGCAGCGCCGCGCACTGGGCGTTCAGCGGCAACACCATCAACATCGTGTACGGCTCGCTGGTCACCATCAACCAGGGTCTGGTCGCGTTCGGCCTGTCGCGCCTGCGTTCCATGGTGCAGAAGCTGCACGACGCGCGGAGCGAGCTGGCGCACGCCGCCGTCACGCGGGAGCGCCTGCGGTTCGCACGCGACCTGCACGACCTGCTCGGCTACAGCTTGTCCGCGATCACCCTGAAGAGCGAGCTTACAACCCGGCTCGTGGCGCGCGATCCCGAACGGGCGCAACAGGAACTGTCCGGCATCCTGGACATCTCCCGGCAGGCGCTGGCGGACGTCCGCGCGGTCGCCTCGTCGTACCGCGAGATGTCGCTGGACGAGGAAACCGTGTCCGCGCGAGCACTTCTGGCCGCCGCGAACATCAACGTCACGCTGCGCCTCGACCCGTGCGAGCTGCCGCAGGACGTGCGCACCACACTGGCCACCGTGCTGCGCGAGGGCGTCACGAACCTGTTGCGGCACAGCAAGGCCTCGAACTGCGAGATCACGCTGTCGCGGCAGGAGGATCGGCTCACCATGGCCATCGTGAACGACGGCGTGCTGCCCGGGGTGTCGCGCAACGGGGGCGGCAGCGGGATCCACAACCTCACCGCCAGGGTCAGCGACGTGGGCGGCCGCCTCGAAGCCCACACCATCGACGACACCTACCGTCTACAAGCGACGATCCCCCTGGCGTGAGGTGGTGCCGTTAAGGCCACCTTTACTGCGTTGGACGCAGTAAAGGTGGCCTTAACGGCACTATGTAAGGCTTAGAGCCAACCGGCGTCGGAGGCGATGCGGATCGCGTCCACGCGGTTGCGCGCGTCCAGTTTGGCCACGACGGCCGTGAGGTAGTTGCGGACCGTCCCCGCGGACAGCGACAACACCTTGGCGATCTCGGGCGCGTCGGTACCGTTGGCGGCCAGGCGCAGCACTTCGAGCTCGCGCTCGGTCAACGGGCATTCGCCGCGGTCCCACGCGGCGAGGGCCAGCTGACTGTCCACAACGCGACGACCGGCGGCGACGTCGCGGATGGCGGCGGCCAGTTTCGCGGGCGGGGCGTCCTTGAGAATGAAGCCGTCCACTCCCGCGGCGAGCGCGCGGCGCAGCGTGCCGGGGCGGGCCAGGCTGGTCAGCATCAGGGTGCGCACACCGGGCAGGGTGGCGCGGATCGTGGTGGCGGCACTGAGTCCGTCGAGGACCGGAAGGTCGATGTCGATCACGGCGACGTCGGGCTCGTGCTCCTGCACCATCGAGACGATCTGGTCGCCGGAGTCGACTTCGGCGACGACTTCGATATCGGGTTCGAGATCGAGCAGAGCCACCAGTGCGCCACGGACCATATGCATGTCCTCCGCGAGCAACACCCTGATCATCTCTGCCGTCCCCTCCACCCAGTTCGCACACACTACCCACTGACTACCCGGCGAGTTGTGGAACCGGGGTGAGACTCGGGTCGGCCGTCAGGATCGCCTGGTGCAACCGGCGCAGCCGTTCCGACGGGGCGAGTCCGAGCTCCTCGACGATGCGGTCGTGCAACGTCCGGTAGGCCTCCAGCGCGCGGGACTGCCTGCCGGACCGGTAGAGCGCCAGCATGTGCTGCGCGCAGAAGTTCTCGTGCAACGGGTGCTGCGCGGTCAGTAACGCCAGCTCTCCCAGCAACTTCTGGTGCCGGCCCAGGCGGAGATCGGCGTCCATCTGGGCCTCCAGCACGCCGAGCCGGCTCTCCTCCAGCCTGGTGACCTCCATGCCCAGCCGCAGGCCGATGCGCACGTCGGCGAGCACCGGTCCGCGCCACACCTGCAAAGCCGATCGCAGCAGGCGGGAAGCCCTTTCCAACTCGCCGGCCTCGAGGGCGCGCTGCCCCTGCGCGGCCAGCCTCTCGTACTCCACGACGTCCACCCGGCCGGTACCGATCTCCAGCAGGTAGCCGCCGTAGCGGGTGACGAGGACGTCCTTCGCCGCGTCGGCGCCCGCGGCCTCGATGCGGCGGCGCACCTGCAGCACGTAGGTCTGCAACGTGGTGAGCGCGCTGCGCGGCGGCGCCATGCCCCACAGTTCCTCGATCAACGCCGGGACCGTGACGACGTGCCCCGCGTGCAGGCCGAGCAGCGCGAGAACCTGGCGCGGCTTGCTCGCGGTCGGCGTGATGGACACGCCGTTGTCGTGCGCCTCCAGCGGTCCAAGCACCTTGATGTCCACGGCAACTCTCCCTACGGCGGCGGTGTTTCCTGCACCCACAAGTGCAACCGAGACCCCCTTCGCATCGCCACGTACCGGCCCACGAGTCGATGATGAAACTTTCACATGCCGCTGCGTGACAGTTCGGATGCGGTTAGTGATGAGGCCTTCTTGATACCGGCCGTTCGCCCTAATTTTCTTCGCCGGAGAACCCTTGACATTGCCGTATTATTCGCGGGCGGCGCTCGTCTGCGTGCGGGGGTTGAAAATGGCAGCAGTATTGGCGATGCCACCGGCTTCGCGGACTACCCGAACGATCCTCGTGATAGTCGGCGGGCTGTCTTCGATTGAACTCGCGCACGCCCTCCTGCTGCACCAGGGAATCACCCGTTCAGCGGTGGTCGTGGCCGTCATTGGTGCGTTGTGCGCCATTCAGTTGTCCTATTTCAGCCGACGTCCGGCTCCGCTGACGGGCTATACCGCGCTGGCCGTTCAGGCCGCGCTGCTGGCGGTGCCACCGATGCTGTTCGGCCACACGTGGGTCGCGGTGACCGGTTTCCTCGCGGGCAACACGTTGCTCGTGCTGCCGAAAGTCGCCGGGTGGATCGCGTTCGCGGCCGTCGCGCTCGCGGCGGCGCTGGGACACGGCGCCACCGAGGCCGCGCTGATCTTCGTCACGACCGTGCTGGCGGGTTTCGTCGTGCACGGGCTGCCGTGGCTGGCCGCGCTGGCGGTGAAGATCGAGCAGGCCTGCTCCGACGTGGCCCGCGACGCCGTCGCGGAGGAACGCGTGCGGGTGTCACGGGACCTGCACGACCTGCTCGGGTACGGCCTGTCGGCGATCAAGCTGAAGAGCGAGCTGACCCACCGGCTGCTGCCGGACAACCCCGAGCTGGCGCGGGAGACGCTGCGCGAGATCGTCGACATCACCCGGCACACGCTGGTCGACGTGCGGTCGGTCGCGCTGGGCTATCGGCTGATGTCGGTGCAGGAGTCGTTCTCCTCGGCGCAGGCCGTGCTGGCCTCGGCCAACGTGGCCGTGCGGATGGACCTCGACCACGGCGACATCCCCGAGCCGGTGGCCACGGTGCTGTCGACCGTGCTGCGGGAGAGCGTCACGAACGTGCTGCGGCACAGCAAGGCCGAGCAGTGCGACATTTCGCTGCGGCAGAGCGGGAACGTCGTGGTGCTCGACATCGTCAACGACGGCGCGGGCCAGGAGGAGGGACGGAGCTCGGGCAGCGGCGTGCGGAACATGACCGAGCGGGTCCAGGAGATCGGCGGGCTGTTCAGCTCACGCCTCGACGGCGACCGGTTCCACCTGCACGCGTCGATTCCGGTGGCCTAGAGCCAACCCGCCTTGCGCGCGATCCGCACCGCGTCGACACGGTTACGCGCCTCGAGCTTCATGGTGACCGTCGTCAGGTAGTTGCGGATCGTGCCGACCGACAGGAAGAGCGATCCGGCGATCTCGGTGGCGTCGGCGCCGTCCGCGGCGAGCCGGAGAACCTCCAGCTCACGGGCTGTCAGCGGGCACTCGTCGCCGTCCCACGCGGTGAGCGCGAGCTGCGAGTCGATCACCCGGCGGCCGACCGCGACGCCGCGGATCGCGTCCGCGAGCTGGTTGATCGGGGCGTCCTTGAGGATGAACCCGTTGACGCGGGCGGTGAGCGCGCGGCGCAGCGTGCCGGGCCGGCCGAGGCTGGTGAGAATCAGCGTGCGCGTCGCGGGGGCCACCTCGTGGATCTGGGCGGCCGCGGAAAGGCCGTCCATTCCCGGCAGGTCGATGTCGAGCACCGCCACATCGGGTTTGTTCTGCTCGACCGCGGGAAGAATTTCGTCGCCGTTGGCGACCGACGCGACAACCTGCATGTCCGGCTCGAGATCCAGCAGTGCGACGAGTGCGCCGCGGACCATTTGCACGTCCTCGGCCAGCAACACCCTGATCATCGAGCCCCCTACGAGTCAGCTCAAAGTACTGAGTCTTACATTCGGTGACATGCGGTGCCAAGAAATTGGCCCGGAAGTCGCAGGCGCTGCGCCGAACGCCCCAACCGCTCTGTATATCTGTAATTGAACGGCTACCGGCCGTCACCCCGGCGAAGCCCTTCCACGACTCGCACGATCGCGCGTTCCACTTCACGGCTCACCTTCTTCGGGTCCGGCGAGCTCGCGATCGTGCTCGCACCCGCCGACAACGACCCGAACAACAGCCGGGTGGTGATCTCCACCGGAAGGTCCTCGTCGATTTCCCCGGCGTCGCACAACATCTGGATGGCGGTGCGCAGCAATCCGAAGCTGTAGTGCTCCTCGGCCTCACGCCAGCGTTCCCAGCCCATCACGACCGGCGCCTCGTGGATCACGATCCGCTGGTACGACGGCTCCAGGCATTCGCGCACGTACGCGCGCAGGCCGGTGATCGCGGTCTCCCACGGGTCGCCGGGCGCGGTGACGATCTTCGACAGGCGGGCGAGCATCGCGGTCTCGACGGCCTCGAACGCCGCCTCGAAGAGGGCCTGCTTGCCGTTGAAGTGGTGGTACAGCGCGCCTTTCGTGACGCGGGCCCGTTTGACGACCTCGTCCAGCGACGTGCCCGCGTAGCCGCGCTTGGTGAACAGCTCGATGGCGTTGTCCACCAGCGCCTGGCGCGTGGCCTCGGAGTACTCCAGGCGCCTTGACCGCATTGTCACCACGGCCACAAAGGTACTTTACATACTGACGGTACGTACCCGTGGTATGGTCGCTTACATACCGAGGGTATGGCAAAGACCGGGGGTATGAACCATGAGCTGGAGCGACTTCTACCGCAGACGTGACGCCATCGACGCCGTCCTGCACGACGCCCGCCACGACCCGTCCGCGCCGCTGATCGTCGACCCCGACGTCTTCGAGAGCCTGGACGAACTGCTGCTCGCGCTGCGGCACCGCTGGAACCAGCGCCTCGACGGGCGGGTCGCCGTCGAACTGATCGACACCGACGACGACTACGAGACCGTGGTGGCGCGCGTCACCCGAAGGCTGTCCGTCGAGGACCCGACGCTGCGCGCAGTGCTGGACGCGCACGTGACCGAACTGGCACGTAGCGCCTGAGCACTACCGAACGGTAGGTATTACGGCATGGCCAAGTGGACCGAAGCGGACATCCCCGACCAGACCGGCCGCACCGTGCTCGTCACCGGCGCGAACTCCGGGCTCGGCCTGCGCACCGCACAGGTACTGGCCGCGAAGGGCGCCCGCGTGCTGATCGGCTGTCGTTCCACCGAGCGCGCCCAGCAGGCGTTGGACTTGATCCAAGGTGACGCGTCGGCGCTGGAGCTGGACCTGGCCGATCTCGCCTCGGTCCGCGAGGCCGCGTCGTCGGTGCCCGAACTCGACGTGCTGATCAACAACGCGGGCATCATGGCGGTGCCCTATGGAACGACGAAGGACGGGTTCGAGCGCCAGTTCGGCACGAACCACCTGGGGCACGCCGCGCTGACGTGGCTGCTGATGCCCGCCCTGCGCAAGCGTCCCGGCTCGCGGGTGGTCACCGTGTCGAGCCTCATGCACAGCAGTGGCCGCATCGACTTCGACGACCCGAACTGGGAACGCCGCCGCTACAGCCCGGCCGGGGCGTACGCCCAGTCGAAGCTGGCCAACATCCTGTTCGCGCGCGAGCTGGACCGCCGGTCGACCGACGTCACGTCGATCGCCGCGCACCCCGGCGTCGCCGCGACGGACCTGACCAACAACATGGCCGACGCGCACCGCAGCTCGATCCTCAAGATCGGCGGCCGGCTCAGCCACCTGTTCTCGCAGCCGGTCGAGAAGGGCGCGCTCTCGCAGCTGTACGCGGCCACGTCGCTGGACGCGCGCGGCGGCGAGTACTACGGCCCCGGCGGCTTCCAGGGCGCGTTCGGGTACCCGGCGGTGGCGAGGGTGGCGGCTCAAGGGCGCGACGATCTCGCCGCGAGCAGGCTGTGGGACCTTACGGCGAAGTTGACGGGCGTCACACCAGACCCCGCGTGACGCCGGACACGCCGAGGTCAACGCGTACGCTGGGCAGGTGACTGTGGTGCCGGAGGGTCGGAAGCTGCTGCGTCTCGAGGTTCGCAACAGCCAGACGCCGATCGAGAAGAAGCCCTCGTGGATCAAGACCCGCGCCAAGATGGGTCCGGAGTACCGGGAGCTCAAGGGTCTGGTCAAGCGCGAGGGCCTGCACACGGTGTGTGAAGAGGCCGGCTGTCCCAACATCTACGAGTGCTGGGAAGACCGCGAGGCCACGTTCCTCATCGGCGGCGAGCAGTGCACGCGCCGCTGCGACTTCTGCCAGATCGACACCGGCAAGCCGGCCGACCTGGACCGCGACGAGCCGCGCCGCGTGGCGGAGTCCGTCCAGGCGATGGGCCTGCGGTACTCGACGGTCACCGGTGTCGCCCGCGACGACCTTGAAGACGGTGGCGCGTGGCTGTACGCCGAGACCGTCCGGCAGATCCACGCGATGAACCCCGGCACGGGTGTCGAGCTGCTGATCCCGGACTTCAACGCGGTCCCTGAGCAGCTTGCCGAGGTGTTCGGCTCACGTCCCGAGGTGCTCGCGCACAACCTGGAGACCGTGCCGCGGATCTTCAAGCGCATCCGCCCGGCGTTCCGCTACGAGCGTTCCCTCGAAGTGATCACCGCGGCGCGTGAGGCCGGTCTGGTCACCAAGTCGAACCTGATCCTCGGCATGGGCGAGACGCCCGACGAGGTCACTGAGGCTCTGCAGGACCTGTACGACGCCGGGTGCGAGATCATCACGATCACCCAGTACCTGCGCCCGTCGCCGCGGCACCACCCGGTCGAGCGCTGGGTGAAGCCCGAGGAGTTCGTGGAGCACAAGGAGACCGCCGAGGGCATCGGCTTCTCCGGTGTCATGGCGGGCCCGCTGGTGCGCTCCTCGTACCGCGCCGGGCGGCTCTACGCGCAGGCGGTGCAGAAGCGCGGGCACGAGCTGCCCGAGAACCTGCTGCACCTCCTGCAGGAGAGCGCGTCCCAGGAGATCACTTCCCTGCTTTCACGGGGCTGACCTCCACACCGTCCAGCTCGCGCACGTAGTCAGCGCCGAACGCGCTGGACGGCGTGTGCGAGCCGGGCGGCACATCGCCGATCTTCTCGATCGCTTTCACGACCGAGTCCGCGGTCAGGCTGTAGGCGTTCGGTCCTTTGAGGGCGATGCTGACGCGCTTCTCCGCGTTCCAAGCCTCGCCGAACACCTGGCAGATGGTGTTCTTGCGCTTGTGCTCGTCCGGTCCGCCGATGAACCGCTCCACAACGGACTTCCCGAACTTCTGGAACAGCGGCGTGCCGAGGATCGGCGCGAAGATCGCCTGCAGCTGGCCGACCGCACCGGGGAACGCCGTGAACGTGGTGATGTTCGGAATTCCCGTGCTCCGGTAGGCCGTACTGACGTCACCCCACGGCATGGAGCCGACGCGCCGCGGCCCGGCCGGAAAGTCGGCGATGCGGGTGCGCTGCCCGATGCGTTCCGTTTTCAGCACCCCGTTCTCCCGCACCCGGCCGCCCGCCGACGCGGACTCCACAGTCGTCTTCGCGGTGCCCGCGCTAGCGCCACCCCCGACGAGGAACGCCAGATCGAGGTGCGTCGCGTCCGGCAGCGCTTCCTTGAGCATGGCCGCGACGCAGTCCGTTGGCACCACGTCGAACCCGGCTCCCGGCAACAGGACGACGTTGGCTTGCTTCGCGGCGTCGTCCTGCTTCGCGATCGCCTCGAAGACGTCGATCTCGCCGGTGATGTCGATGTAGTGGGTGCCCGTCTTGAGGCACGCGGCCACCATCGGCGCGGACGTGGCGGAGAACGGCCCGGCGCAGTGCGCGACCGCCTCGACGTCACTGAGAGGTTTTTCGGCATCGGTGAGGTCGAACGCCCGATACTCCAGCCCGAGGTCCTCGGCGAGCGGGGCGATCTTGGCCTCGGTGCGGCCCGCGAGGATCGGCCGATGCCCGCGCCGGACCGCGAGGTCGGCGATGAGTTGCCCGGTGTAACCGTTCGCGCCGTAGAGCATCCACGTCATACGGCGGACCTTACCGATGAGTAGACCTCCGGCGTACAACCGTCGCGCCCAACAGCAGCAGCACGCCGACGGAGGCGATCGGAGCAGCCCACACGAGCCGCCGCTCGCGCAGGGTGGCGCAGATGTCCACATAGGCGGGGCTCAGCGTGGACGCCGTGAGCCGGTCGAACCCGAGGCCGAGGCTGTTGCCGCACGGGATGATCGTGCCGTTCGGCGCCTCTATGCCGAGTGTCACCAGAAGGATCGCCACTCCGGCCAGAAAGAAGGCGAGACCGATGACGACGGTGACCGTGCGCGGTGACATGAGCAAAAGTTACGTCTCAAATGGACACCCGCATAGCCCTGGTCAGCGGCACTAGGGCTGCTCCCCTAAGCCCCTAACCGAAGGTTGGGGGCTGGGCGGGCGACCGGGCCGGACGTGACCACCCCCAGGGGTGGGTTGGGGCGGGAACGTACGGCTCGGGGTCGGGAAGGTACGGCTTGGGGGCCGGGAACGTACGACTCGCGCGCGTGGGGGCGGGGAGCGTTCGACTCGCGCGCGCCGGGGCGGGAACGTCAAGCTCGGGGTGCCGGAGCGTCAGACTCAGGGGGCCGGACGGTAAGACTCGCGCGGAGTCGGGATCCTGCGGAGCGGGGCCGCTGCGGAGGCCGGGATTGTCGGGGGCTGGCGCTACGGTCGGCTGGGGGTGTGTCGGCGCGCGAGGGTTGTGAGCTGCCCCCGTATCCAGGCTAGCGAGGGGGACCGACAGTTCCGGGATCGGCGACCGCGCCGAAGGTGGGCACGTACGGGACCGGCAGCCAAGCTGGCGACCACGCACGGGACCGGCGGCCAGGGGTGGCGACCACGCACGGGACCGGCGGCCAGGGGTGGCGACCACGCACGAGACCGCCACAAAAGCTGGCGACCACGCACGGGACCGGCAGCCAAGCTGGCGACCACGCACGGGACCGGCAGCCGAGGTGGCGACCACGCACCCAGAGTGGGGCGCGTCTGGTGGGCACGTACGAAACGCGATTGGGGCTTGACTTGGGGTGCGGCGTGGTAGCCCTTGTCGGGCCGGCAGATCTTGCATCTGCCGGCGGAGCCGG
>NZ_BSTQ01000032.1 GCF_030269605.1 Lentzea sp. NBRC 105346 | reverse complement strand
CATCCGAGACCCCAGGTCAAGCACGCTTTTCGCTTGACCTGGGGTCTCGGATGCGGCTGCCTCAGGTGCGATGCGACGGGAGGGGCACACCACCCCAACGCAACCCACTACGAAACGACACCACGGCTGGGCCCCTCTTTGAGCTGAGCCAGGGGTTCTTAGGGGGCGGAGCCCCCAAGGCGCCGAAGGCGCGCTACGAAAGCCACCGCGTCGCACTCCCAACCCACCACGCAAGCCGCCGCGTGACTCACACCCTCCGTCGCCCACTCCGCCGCCCGCCACCACTCCACAGGACCACGCCAAACGCCACGGCCACCACAACCAGCACCCCCAGCAACGTGTCCGAGGTCGAACCGGTGCGCCGCCGATAGGGTTCCTGAGGATCCGGGATCGAGGGAAAGTTGGAAGCCGCCACCCGCGGCACGTTCCCAGCAAGACCCTTGGCAGCCACCTTCGCCACCGGAATCGCCGTGGTGTCGCCGAAGTCCACCATGCCGGTTTTCTCGACGACCGTGATGTGGTCGAGCACAACCTCCATGCACCGCCGAGCGAAGTCCCGGATCAACGTGTTGCGCGTACCAGTGCGCACGTCGGCCAGAAACTTGAAGACCGTGCCGTGCGCGGCGCGCAGTCGGTTGGCGAAGACGCGGTCGAACTCGGCGCTGCCGGGCGCGGCGGCGTTCAGCTCGCCGAGCCAGCCCTTCTGATCCTCATTGGGCTCGGTGGGCAGCTCCACGTTGAGCATGCGCCCCAGTTCCTGAACCGTGGCGTCCAGTTCGGTGTGCCCCTCGATCAGGTGACGTCCGGCATCCTTCACCAGCGGGCTGTTCGACTTCTCCAGGCCCAGGCGTCCCGCCGGGCCCTCCCACAGTCCGGCCAGGCGCACCTTGACCAGCATGTCGCGCCCCGCGGGACCCATCGGGCCCCACGCCGTCTGGACGAAGTCCGGACCTAGCGGCTGAGCGACCGCCGCCGGGGTGAACGAGCACAGCATCGCCAGTACCGCGATGACTAGGCGGGTGAACACCTGGTCTCCCTTCGTACGAGAACACCGGGGGATACGGGCTGCGCGGCGGGCCGTGACCGTTGCACAGTGCAACCGTTATTGTTTCGTGATCCGGGTAGGCTGTTGTGGTGACTCGATCCGCCAGCGACGTCGACGCCCTCACCGACGCGGTGCTGACCGCCTCCCGGTTGCTGATGGCGATCTCCGCACGGTCCCTCGCCTCGGTCGAGGAGACGATCACGCTGCCGCAGTTCCGGCTGCTCGTGGTGCTGGACAGCAGAGGCGCGATGAAGCTGACGGGGCTCGCGGACGTGCTCGCGGTGAACCCCTCGACGGCGACCCGCATGGTGGACCGGCTGATCGCGGCGGACATGGTCGCGCGGCAGCCCAACCCCACGTCGCGGCGCGAGGTGGTCATCGAGCTGACCGCCGCGGGGCAGAAGGTTGTGCGCGGGGTGCTGCGCAAGCGGCGGACCGAGATCAGCAAGATCGTCGCGCGGATGCCCGAGTCCAAGCGGCGTGGACTGGTCAACGCGCTCGTGGCGTTCACCGAGGCGGGTGGCGAGCCGCCTAGCGACGACTACAGCTGGGTGTAGCCCGTTGGGCGGGACGCCGGTGGCCCCGCGTAACCGGGAGGCCGGACACTCGCCCGCATGAACCTGCTCGTCGTCGGCATCTCGCACCGCACGGCACCGATGTCCCTGCTGGAGCGGGTCGCGCTGCGGGCCGAGGACGCGAAGCAGCTGGGGAATGCGGTCCGCGAGGCGATGGTGCTGTCGACGTGCAACCGGGTCGAGGTCTACGCGGCCGTGTCCGGGTTCCACGGCGCGCTGGCCGAGATCGGCGGCCTGCTCGCCGCCAAGGCCGGTGTGGACATCCACGACCTCGCGCCGCACCTCAACGTCCGTTACGACGACGAGGCCGTGCGGCACGTCTTCCGCGTCGCGGCGGGACTGGACTCGATGGTCGTCGGCGAGCAGCAGATCCTCGGTCAGCTGCGCGACGCCTACGGCAGCGCCGAAAACGCCGGACGGACGTTGCACGAGCTGGTCCAGCACGCACTCAAAGCAGGCAAGCGGGTCCGCACCGAGACGCGCATCGACGACGCGGGACGCAACACCGTCACCGCCGCGCTGGAGCTCGGGCTCGCGCGGACGGGAATCGTGCCGCGGAAAGGACTCGTCGTCGGCACCGGCGCGATGGGCCGGCTCGCGCTCGCGACGCTGCGGCGCGCCGGTGTCCACGATCTCACTGTCGCCGGCCGGTCACCGGACAAGATCGCGCAGGACTACGACGCGACGCCGATTTCGTTGGCACGACTGCACGAGGCCCTGGGAAGTGTCGACGTCGTCATCTCCGCGACGTCCGCGCCGGGCGAGGTGATCACGAGCGCGCCGCGCAAGCCGTTGCTGATCCTGGACCTCGCCGTGCCGCGCGACGTCTCCCCCGCCGTCGCCGACGTGCCCGGCGTGACGGTCATCGACCTGGGCATGCTCGCATCCGCCTCGGGCACCGAGGACATCGCCGAGGCCGAAGCCGTGGTGAACGAGGAGGTAGGCGCTTTCCTGAAGTGGCTGCGCTCAACGACGGTGGCGCCGACCGTCGCCGCGCTGCACGCCCGCGCGGACGAGCTGGTCGGCACGGAGCTGGCGGCGTTGCGCAGACGCAGGCCGGAACTGTCCGATGAGCAGCGCGCGGACGTGGCGCGCACCGTCCGGCGTGTCGTAGGGCAACTGTTGCACCAGCCAACGGTCCGGGTTCGCGAGCTCGCCGCGGGGCCCGACGGGGACAGATACGCAGAGTTGATTAGGGAATTGTTCGATCCCGAATACAATCCGGACGGGATCAAACGAGCGCTGGAGATACACTGAATCGGCCGAACTTCCGCGAATAATCGTCATGTCCACTTCTTGAACTGCTCCATTCGTACTACGCTCCGGACCGTCCTGGGGTGACGAGCACGGCGGAGCGGTCACATGAAACGCGGCACGAAGCGGACCAAGGACGACTACCGGTTCACCGGGCTGACAGTGGTCGTCGCCATCTTCGGATGCCTGTTGTTCCTGCCCCCGTTGATGACCGCGTTCGACCGCGGTGACCAGGTATTCAACGTCCCGGTCGTGTGGGCCTACCTCTTCGGCGCATGGGCGTTGCTGATCGCGCTCATGGCCCTGCTGGTCCGGCGATCGGGCTGACGTGGTTCTCCAGACCTGGTTCGTCATCACCGCCTCGGTCGCCTATCTGGGTGTTCTGTTCGCCGTCGCCTTCTACGGCGACCGGCGCGCGGACGCCGGCCGCAGCCTCATCAGCGGCGGCACCATCTACGCGCTCTCACTCGCTGTCTATGCGACGAGTTGGACGTACTACGGCAGCGTCGGACGCGCGGCCACGACAGGTGTCGGGTTCCTGCCGATCTACCTCGGTCCGACGATCATGCTCGCGCTCGGCTGGCTGGTGCTGCGCCGGATCATCCGGATCAGCCGGCGCAACCGCATCACGTCGTTGGCGGACTTCGTGTCCGCGCGCTACGGCAAGAGCGCCTCGCTCGGCGCGCTCGTCGCGGTGGTCGCGGCGATCGGTGTCGTGCCGTACATCGCGCTGCAGCTGAAAGCGGTTTCCAACACGTTCGAGATCATCCGCAGGCACCCGGAGATAACGCCGACCTCGCAGCTCGGCCAGGTGCCGCTGCTGCAGGACACCGCGCTGTACGTGACGCTGCTGCTGGCCGGGTTCACGATCGTGTTCGGCACCCGGCACCTCGACGCCACCGAGCGGCACGAGGGCATGGTGAGCGCGATCGCGTTCGAGTCAATCGTCAAGCTCATCGCGTTCGTCGCGGCGGGTGTGTTCGTGACCTTCGGTCTGTACAACGGTTTCAGCGACCTGTTCGCGCAAGCGGCGCAGGCGAACCTGACCACGTTGTTCTCCCTCGGCGACGACACGGGTGAGTGGGTGTGGCTGACCGTGCTGTCGATGTGCGCGATCATGTTCCTGCCCAGACAGTGGCAGATCGCGGTGGTGGAGAACGTCGACGAGCACCACGTCAAGCGCGCGATGTGGCTGACGCCGCTGTACATGTTCCTGATCAGCATCTTCGTGCTGCCGATCGCGGCGGCGGGCATGCTGCGGCTGGGCGGCGCGGTCGACGCCGACACCTACGTCCTCGGCGTCCCGATGGCCGCGGGCCAGGAAGCGCTGACACTGCTGGTGTTCATCGGCGGCCTGAGCGCGGCCACCGGCATGATCATCGTCGAGACGGTCGCGCTGAGCACCATGATCTCGAACTCGCTCGTGGTGCCGCTGATCCTGAAGCGGTGGTCGTACCGCCGCCGGCTCGCGGGCCTGATCCTCGGTGTGCGCCGCGTCAGCATCGTCATCGTGATGCTGCTGGGCTACGGGTACTTCCGCCTGGCGGGCGAGGGCACGGCGCTGGTCGCGATGGGACTCATCTCGTTCGCGGCGGTCGCCCAGTTCGCGCCGACGATCATCGGCGGCCTGTTCTGGAAGGGCGCCACCCGCAACGGCGCGCTCGCCGGTCTGTCGGCCGGGTTCGCCGTCTGGATCTACACGTTGCTGCTGCCGAACTTCACGTCGTCCGGCTGGCTGCCGAAGTCGTTCATCACCGAAGGTCCGTTCGGCATCGCGGCACTGCGACCGGAACAACTCTTCGGCGTGACCGGCATGGATAACATCAGCCACGGCATGTTCTGGAGCATGCTGGTCAACGTCGGCGGCTTCGTCGTCGTGTCGCTGCTCGGCAGCCCGCGCGGGCGCGAGGAAGCGCAGGCGGTGATGTTCGTCGACGCGCTGGCGGATCCCGAAGGACCGCGGCTGTGGCGCGGCCGGGTGGCCGTCGACGACCTGCGCGAGGTGCTGCGGCGGTCGATCGGACGCACCGCGACCGACCAGGCATTCGAAACATATGCACGCGATCGGGGCATTGAGGTGCCGGAGACGGGCGACGCGGACCCGGATCTGGTACACCACGCCGAGACGTTGCTCGCGGGTTCGGTCGGCACCGCTTCGGCCCGGATCATGGTGGCGTCGGTCGCCGGGGAGGAACAGCTGCGGGTCGAAGAAGTGATGGAGATGCTCGACGAGGCATCTCAGGTCGCCGCGCTCGAAGAACGGCATCGCCTTGCCCGCGAGCTGCACGACTCCGTGTCCCAGGCGTTGTTCTCCATGACACTGCATACCCGCGCGGTGGAACTGGCCGTACAGAAGGAAGGCGGCTCGCCCGAGGGCCCGGTCGCCCGCGGTCTCAAGGAACTGCGCTCGCTCACCCAGGGCGCGCTGGCGGAGATGCGCGCGTCGCTGTTCCAGCTGCGCCCGGACGCGTTGCACGAGGACGGCCTCGCCGAGGCGATCCGCAAACAGTCCGCCGCCATCGCCGCGCGGGAGAACCTCCAGATCACCGTGGACGCCCCGATGTACCGGCTGGTGCTGGACGACCGCGCCGAGGAGGAGCTCTTCCGCGTTGTGCAGGAAGCCGTGCACAACAGCGTCAAACACGCGAGCCCACGCCGCATCGAGATCCGTCTCGACGAGTGTCCCGAAGGCCTCGTCGTCGAGGTGATCGACGACGGCAACGGTTTCGACCCGCTCGCCGCCCGCCCTGGTGGCATGGGCCTGAACGGCATGCGGGAACGCATGGCGCGCATCGGCGGCGAGCTGATCATCAACAGCAGCACTACGGGGTCGACCACCGTTCGCGCGGTGCTACCCGGCCAGCAAATAGGAGAACCACGATGACGCCGATCCGCGTGTTCCTCGTTGACGACCACGCGGTCGTCCGGCGCGGTATGAGAGCGTTCTTCGAAATGCTCGACGACATCGATGTCCAGGGCGAGGCCGCCGACGGTCAGGCCGCGCTGGACGAACTGGCCGTGCTCGCCGCGCAGGACGATCTGCCCGACGTCGTATTGATGGACCTCCTGATGCCGCGGCTGGACGGCATCGGCGCCACCAAGGCGATCAAGCAGCGCTACCCGCAGGTCGAGGTGGTCGCGCTGACCTCCTTCAGTGAGGCCGAACGCGTGCACGTGGCGCTCGAGGCCGGCGCCGCCGGGTACCTGTTGAAGGACGCCGAGGCCGACCAGGTCGGTGCCGCGGTGCGGGCGGCCAAACGAGGTCAGGTGCACCTGGACCCGGCCGTCGCGCGAACGTTGACGCGGTCCCTGGTAGCGCCGCAGCGCACAGCCACGGCTCTCACCCCTCGCGAACGCGAGATCCTTGTCCTTGTGGCGCAAGGAAAGTCCAATCGCGACATCGCCGATGCGTTGGTGATCTCGGAACGGACAGCGCGGACACACGTCTCGAACGTGTTGAACAAGCTGGGGCTGGCGTCCCGGACGCAAGCCGCGCTGTGGGCCGTTCGCGAGGGCTTGGTGACCGGTCCCTAAGGCCGGGTCGTGCGGACGTGGAGGTGTTCCAGGCCCCGCAGCAGCGGGTCGTCGCGGAACACCGGGGCGGGCGCGTCCGGGTCCAGCCGCAGGTGCGGGAACCGGGTCGCCAGCCGGGTGAAGAACTCCTGCCCCTCGATGCGGGCCAGCGCCGCGCCGATGCAGAAGTGGATGCCGAACCCGAACGACAGCTGACCGTTGGGCTGACGCGTGATGTCCAGCCGGTCGGGGTCCGGGAACCGGGCCGGGTCGTGGTTCGCCGCACCCACGACCGGGTAGAGCATGGTGCCCTTCTTGATGTGCATGCCGCCGAGTTCGAGATCCTCGTTGGCCAGCTGCGGCGTGAGGATCGGCGTCGGGCCGTCGTAGCGCAGCAGCTCCTCGGCGGCCGACTCGGCCAGCAGCGGATCGTTGCCCAGCAACGCGAACTGCTCGGGGTGCCGCAGCAACGCCAGCGTGCCGTTGCCGAGGTAGTTGGCCGTCGTCTCCAGGCCGGCGTTGATCAGGGCCATGCAGTTGTTGATCACCTCGTCGTCCGTCAGCTCGCCGCTGATCAACGTCGACAGCAGGTCCTCGCGCGGGTTCGCCCGGCGTTGACCGATCAGTCCGGTCAGGTACTCGGTGAACTCGTTCATGGCGGCGTGGGCGCGCCGGGCGATGGCCGGGGCGTCCTTGGCGTACTGGGCACCCAGCAGCGCCATCATCTCCGTGCCCAGGAACGTCATCCGTTCGTGGTCGCGTTCCGGCACGCCGATGAACTCCATGACCACTGTGGACGGCAGCGGGTACGCGACGATCGACATCAGGTCTCCGCCGTCGCACACGTCCAGGACGTCCAGCAGCGAGTCGGTGATCTCGCCGACCCGGTCGCGCATCGCGCGGATCTTGCGCGGGGTGAACGCCTTCGCGATCAGGCCACGCAGCCGAGTGTGGTATGGCGCGTTGGTGAACGGGAGCGAGCCCGCCAGCTGTCGTTCGAAGGCGATCATCTCGTCGCGCTGTGCCTGCGGCACCGAGGCGAACAGGTAGTCGGTCACCGGCGGCCGGATCACGCGGTGGTCGCGCAGCAACGCCGACACGTCGTCGTACCGGGTCAGTACCAGGCCGCCGAGCGTGTCCTCGTAGTGCATCGGCGCTGTCTCCCGCAACGCGCGGTAGAACGGGTACGGGTCGTTCAGGAACGCCGGGTCGTCGGGGTTGAACATGATGGCCTGCGCGGCCATCGTGTTCGCAGCCCGGCGTTCGTGCAGCATGCACGAGTGCACGGCGTCGGCGACCAGCATGTCGTTGGGTTCCACGAACATCGTGAAGTGGTCGCCGGGAATATCCACAACAGACAGTGAGCCAACTGTGACGTTCGCCCAGCCGTTCGCCGGGCAGTCCAGGTGCAACGCGGTGTTGCGGTGCGGCTGCATCACCGGCGGGAAGCCGTCGGCCGCCTTCAGCAGCGTGACGTCCAGATCGGACGGCAGCGGCTGGTACTTGACGTTCGCCTCCAGGTTCGCCTGGTAGACGCGCAGCATGTGACCGATGTGCTCGTCGACCGGCAGCGATCCGTTGGAGCCGAGGAACCGGCCGAGGCGTTCCTTCTGCTCGGAGATCGCCAGTGACGGGTCGATCTCCACGCCCGCCGGACCGCCCGACGAGAACGCCAGGCGGTTCATCGTCAGCAGTTCCTCGATGGCCGCGGCATCGTCGACCGGTGGCAGGTCCTGACCCGCGATCGGGACGTAGGAGTCCAGCAGCACGATCCGCGTGACCTCTTCACCGGCCAGGCGCAGCTGCCGGCCCATCTCGTAGGCCACGACGCCGCCGAACGAGTGGCCGCCCAGCAGGTACGGGCCGTACGGCTGGATGACGCGGATCTCCTGCACGTACCGCGCGGCAAGCGCCTCCACCGTGTCGAGCGGCTCCTCCGTGCCGTCGTAGCCCGGTGCGCGCAGACCGTAGAACGGACGCGACGAGCCGACGTCGCGGGCCAGCTTCAGCAGGTAGTAGGCCGCACCCAGCGCGCCGCCGACGCAGAAGAACGGACGCGCGGACGTGAGGCCCAGCAGCAAAGACGAGTCGGACGCGGCAGGTTTCTGTTCTACTGATTCCTCCACCGCCAGGTGCTCGGCGACCGCGTCGATCGTCGGGTGCTCGAGGAACAACGTGTGCGGGATGCGGTAGCCGAGCCAGTCGGACAGCCCGGATTGCAGCGCCGCGACCGACATCGACTCCAGCGCGAAGCTGTCCAGCCGCGCCGACGACGACACGGTGTCGACGCGCAGTTCCTCGGCGATGTGCGAGACGAGCCACGACCGCAGGGCGGCCACGGTCGGTGCCTCCTCGATGACGACGGCCGAGTGGCCGAACACGTCGTCCTCCTCGGCGCCACCGAAGTGCTCGCGCACCAGCTGCTTGCTGTAGGCGACGTTGCACTCGACCAGCTCGTAGGCGGGCAGGCTGCCCGCGTGGAACGTGTGGTTGTTCCCCTGCAACCGCTCGATGCGGTCGTACACGCCGTCGCGGATGTCGTCGCCGCCGAAGTACGGCAGGAACTTCCAGCGCCGCTGCGTGTGCACCTCGCCCAGCGTGCCACCGAGTCGCTCCACAGTGGACCTGAAGCACGCGATGACGTCGTCGCCGTCGAGGTCCGGAGCGCCGTAGGAGTACACGGCGTAGACGTCGCTGTCCGGGTACCGGTGGTGGAACGACACCGCGTTGCCGGGCGGCTCCTCGTCGAGCAGGTAGAACGCCGACTCGGGCAGGCCGGTGACCGACACGACGGTCGTGTAGTAGTCCATCGACCGCACGCGGCCGGCGAGGTCGCGCTCCTCCTCGGAGGCGTCCAGCACGTCCAGGAGCTCGGAGATCGGCACGGTCAGCACGATGTCGTCCGCGACGACATCTCCCTCCACAGTGGACACGCGCACGCCGCCGCGTTCGACGTCCGGCGACCGCGTGATCGATGTGATCGTCACGCCGCATCGCACGTCGGACAGACCCGCCGCCACCTTCTCCCACAGGCCCTTGAAGCCGCCAACGATGGTGAAGCTGCCGGGGTGGCCCAGCAGGGACGGCTTCGCGGACAGCAGGCCGGTCATCTCGGCGTACTTCACGAAGTACAGCGCGGGCAGGTCGCCCTGGAGGTAGCCGTAGCCGGCCGCGGTGTAGCCGGTGCCGAGCGACCCGGCCATCGACTCGAGTCCGTGCCTGGCCAGCCAGGACGTGACGGGTTCGGCGAGCGCCCGCGCGGAGTGCGCGAGACCCGCCGTGGCGATCAGCGGGAACTCCTGCTCGCGCAGCTCCTGGTAGCGGCCGAACGTCTCCCGCTGGAAGAACTCCGTGCTCTGCGGCCGCGACTCCCCCGTCTCGAGGTCGTAGATCCGGTGCGGAGTCGTGTCCTCGGTCGGCACACCGAGTTCCTGGGCCAGGCGCGCCACGTTCTCGTACTGCGTGGTGCACACGTGTCCGCCGAGGTCGTACGCCCGGTCGTCGATGTCGATCGACTCGCACTTGCCGCCGACCGCGGGCAGCTTCTCCAGCACGATCGCGCGGTGCCCGGCTTTCTCCAGCTCGCGCGCGACGCTCAGGCCGGCCGGTCCGGCGCCGATCACGACGACCGTCCGCGCCGTCGACGGCTCCTCCCCCAGCCGCGCCGCCGCCGTCAACCGGTAGACGAGCGCGCGCAGGTGGTTGAGCGATGCGGGCTCGTACGGCGAGGACGCGAGCACGAGGCCGAGGTCCGGCGGGGTGTTGGCGTGGTTGAACCGCAGTTCCTCGATCTCGTCGTTGGCGAGCATCTCGGTGAGCGACACGGTGGCCACGTCGCGCCACGGCAAGTCCCAGGTGACCGTGCAGTCCAAACCGGACTCTTCTGCCGGGTGCAGCTGCACCTGCAGCACCGCGTCGACAGACGAGCGGGACAGCCGGGAGCGCAGCTCCTCATGCAGGAACACGCGCGAACGCGGGTCCTCGGGGTCGAACCGGGTCAGCTCGCCGGGCGGTTCCGGCGGCAGGAAACGGTCACCGGGGTCGACCAGCCCAGCATTACCGGTGCCGTCGGCCGGCACGAGGCGGTAGCGGATCAGCCACTGCGTGCCGTCCAGCGCGGTGAACCCGCTCGGCACCTGCGAGTGGTAGTGGTACTCGGCGTACGAGGTCGCGTGCCGGTACAGGTTCCACGCGGTGTCGCGGAACGACGGGTCCTCCGCCACGAGGGCCGCGCCCTGCCCGGCGAAGTACCGGTGGAACACGTCGGCGGACCGCGCGAAGAACCGGTCACCGGTGTTCAACGACAGGTCGAGCCCGCCGAACCGCAGCGTGATGCCACGGATCGCGGGCGCGATGTCGTCGTTCTCGATGCTGTTGCTGTACCGGGCGATCACGTCGAACTCGCGGCCCGGCTGGAAGAAGGAGTGCGCGGGCAGGTCCGGGGAGTCGAGGACCTTCAACGTGCCACGCGCACCCGTGGCGTTGCGGTGGAACACCCGGCGCCGCGTCGCCCTCGACGCCGCCACCAGCGGTCCGAGCGCGTCGATGACAGCGCGGAAGTCGTCGTCGACCTCGTCGAACCGCGGGTCGTCCGGTCCGGTCGAGAACCTCATGCCGCCTCCCCAGCCAGATATGCCTGCCTGCACGCCAGCCGGCGCACCTTGCCGCTGGTCGTCTTGCGCACGATGCCCTGCCGGCCGACCACCACGTCGTGGCAGCGCAGCTGGTGCTCCTCGTAGATCCGCCTGCGCACCACGTCCGCGATCTCGGCGCGGTTCGCCTTGTCGTGCCTGGTCTCCACGAACAGCACCAGCTGCTCGCCGTCCTCGGTGTCGACGGCGAACGCCGCGAGACCGCCGGGCCGGATGTCCGGGTGGCAGTCGCGCACGCTGTCCTCGATGTCGGCCGGGTACAGGTTGCGGCCACGCACGATGATCAGGTCCTTGTTGCGGCCGGTGATGAACAGCTCGTCGCCGTGGAAGAAGCCGAGGTCGCCGGTGCGCAGGAACTCGCCGTCCACGCCTTCGATGCGCGCGTGGAACGTCGCCTCGGACTCCTCCGGCATGCCCCAGTAGCCGAGCCCCTTGGTGGGCGAGTCCACCCAGATCTCGCCGATCTCGTCCGGCCCGCAGAGGACGTGCGACAAGGGATCGACGATGCGCACCACCGTGTCGGGCTTGGTGATCCGGCCGCACCCGATGTACGGGACACCGGTGTTGTCCGGCACGACCTTGCCGCTCTCCAGCGCGGACTTGTCGACGTGCAGCGTGGCGCGCCCGCCCATCGACACGCTGACGCTGTGCTCGGCGAGGCCGTAGGCCGGGAAGAACACGTCCCTGGGGATGTCGAAGGCCGCGAAGAATGCGTCCATTGTGGCCGGACGGATGGGTTCGGCGGCGGACATCATCGCCCGCAGCGACGACAGGTCCCAGGACGCGCGCTGCTGCGAGGTCGTCTTGCGCACCGCGAGCTCGAACGCGAAGTTCGGCGCGGCCGTGTGCGTGGCGCGCACGCGGGACATCACGTCGAACCACACGCTGGGCCGCTGCAGGAAGGTCAGCGGCGACATCAGCGTCGTGCGGCCGTTGCCCGCGATGGTCGAGAGGATCACGCTGATCAGGCCGAGGTCGTGATACTGCGGGAGCCAGAACACGCCGCGCGTGTCCGGCCCGAGCCCCAGGTCCGCGGCGTTCGCGACGACCTCGTACGCCAGGTTGCCGTGGCTGATGATCACGCCCTTCGGCGTGGACGTCGAGCCCGACGTGTACTGCAGGAACGCAGGGGTGTCGAGAGTCGGTTGACACCAAACAACTTCGGCTCCGGTCGCGCGGAGCTTGTCCGTCCGGTACCACGGCAGGCTGGGCCACTTCGGGCTGTCCGAGCTGAAGAAGCTGGTCACCGAGCCCGCGGTGCGGGATCGGTCGTACGCACTGTTCGTCAGCACGCCGCGGGCCTGGCAGTTGGCCGCGATCGCGGTGAACGTGGCCAGGTCCTTCTTGAGCTTGAACGGGTTCGGGGGATATACCGGCACGGGGATGACGCCCGCCGCGAGGCAGCCGAGGAAGGCCTCGATGAAGTCCAGGCCCGGCGGGTACACCAGCAGGGCGCGGTCACCGGCCGTGAAACCGCGGGCGCGCAACGACTCCACCACACGGTCGGCGGCTTCACCCAGTTCACGCACCGTGAGCGCGGCTTCGTCGTTGCCCTTGTCGTCGACGAAGGTGAACATGCGCCGGTCGGGGTCGGCGGCGCGAAGTCGTTGGAACGACGCGAGAATGGAATCGGTCACGAACCGAAAGTTACGGAGGCTGGACTACTCGGATCATCCCCCGTGCCGCCAAACGGGACGATCGAATTGACCAGATCCGCGCCGCTGACAACATGTTTGAATGCAAAAGCGCACCCAGCACGCGATCGTGGTCGGGGCGGGCTTCGCCGGACTGCTCGCGGCCCGAGTCCTGTCCGAACGATACGACCGCGTCACGCTCGTCGAGCGCGACCGCATCGAGACCGGCACCGCGCACCGCAGCGGCGTTCCACAAGCACACCACCCGCACGCGTTGCTCGCGCGCGGCGCCCAGGTACTGGAAGGCCTGTTCCCAGGCCTGCGCGCGGAGCTGGGCGAGGCGGGCGCGGTCGTCGCGGACGTGGGCAGCGAGTTCATGAGCCGTGCCCCACGCGGGTGGGCGCCGCGCGATGAGATCGGCCTGCTCGTCCAGTCCGTCACGCGGATCACCCTGGAACAGGCGGTCCGCCGCCGCGTCCTGGCCCTGCCACAGGTGTCCATCGTGGACGGAGTCCAGGTGGACGAACTGGTCACGTCCGGCGACCGCGTCGTCGGCGTCTCCGGGCGGCACCGCGCCACCAAGACCTCCTTCGAAGCCCACGCGGATCTCGTCGTCGTGGCGTCCGGACGCACCAGCCGGCTCGTCGACTGGCTCAAGGCCATCGACGTGCACTGCCCGCCCCGGATGGAGGTCGACGGCCACCTCGCGTACACCTCACGCCTCTACCACGTGAACGACGCGCTGAACTTCGACTGGGTCACCATCTACGAGATCACCCACGCGCCGGAGACCAAACGCGGCGGCGCGGTCTCCACAGTGGACGGCAGGCGCTGGTTCGTCACGCTGTTCGGTGCCGGCGGCGACGTCGCGCCCACCGACGAGGCCGGGTTCATCGAGTACGCGGGCACCCTGGAGTGCCGCGAGGTGGCGGACGTGGTCAAGAACGCCGAACCCGCCTCGCCGATCTACCGGTTCGCGAACCTGGGCAGCTCGTGGAACCGGTTCGACAAGGTGCGGAACTGGCCGCGGGGCCTGATCGCGCTGGGCGACACGGTGTGCACCATGAACCCCGTGTACGGGCACGGCATGACGCTCGCGGCGCTCGGCGCCGACATCCTGCGCCGGACGCTGGACAAGCAACGGTTCGAACGGCGGTTCCAGCGCCGGCTCGCCCGCGTGGTCGGCGTGCCGTGGCTGACCGCGACCGTCACCGACCTCGGGTGGAGCGACGAGAAGCTGTCGCTGCCGGTCCGCCTGCAGCTCTGGTACGGCCGGAGGCTCTTCGACGTGGTGCCCGGCAACGCCCACGTCTACCGCCGGTTCATCCGCGTCTCGCAGATGGTCGACCACCCGGCGACGCTGTTCCACCCGTCGGTGGTCGCGACGGTCGTGCGCGGCCTGTTCAGCCGCTAACGCTATGGGGGGAGCTTTCCAAGCGCTGGGCGCTTGGAAAGCTCCCCCATAGCAATTCAGCCTTGCACGATGACCTCGTCACCGAGGTCCGTGAACTCCAGATTGTGGTTGTCCACCTGGACTTTGGACGGGTGGACGAGCAGCTTGCGCGCCACGTGGTCCGCGACCGCGATCCGCACAAGGTGATCGCGCCCGCGCGCGCCCTTAGGCAGTCCGTACGCAGTCGCCACCGTGCCCGCCAGCCAGTCACACTGCTCCACATCGGACAGTGTCAGCCGCGTGACGCCATCGGTCGTCGTCGAGATCCCCAGACCGTCGGCATAGACGCGGTCGCGTAGGAACGCCCGTCGTTGAGACGACGAAGCCGCACCGAACGTGCCGGTCGGCATCAGCACCTCGACGAGCCGCAACGCGACCAGCACCCGTCCCTCCCGCAACAGCTGCAGCTGCACCACGGGGAACCGGCGATCGCCGTTCTCGAAGCCGGCGAACCGCGCCTCCACCTGCACCTCACCGCTGTCGGGCAACGGTTCGAACTGCTCGAAGCTCGTGATCCGGTGCGGGTAGGCGACCTGGTCGCGCGGGATCTCCTGGTACCACCGCCACAGGCTGTCGTGCGGGATCACGTGCGTCGCCGCGTCCAGCAGCCCCTGGTGCAGGTTGCCCCGCGGGACGGATCCGGCGCTCGCGTCGAGCACACCGGAAGCGCCGCCCGCGCCGCGCCGCAACGACTTCAGGTAGTGGAACGCCGGGCCGTGGAACAGCTCACCCGAGGTGTAGAAATCGGTGACCGGCGAAGCGTTCGGCAGCTCCGCGAACGGCGCCGGCCGCGCGCCGGGCGCCACGACGGTCGCCGACGCCACGGGCTCGAACCGCGACAGCACCGCCTTCGGAGCCTCGCGCCACGCGAGCAGCGTGACGCGATCGCCGTCCCGTTCGAGCTGGAACCGCGGCGGCTGGTCGGCCGGGATCCACCGGTTGAGCGTGACGTCCCGCAGTGCGGTCGCGTCACCGGCGAGCCGGTCGAGCACCGACATCATCGGCACGACCGGGACTGTCCATGTTGGACGGTGGTCCCGTAGCCAGTCGTCTTGCGAAGAAGTTCCGACCACACGTGCGCCGAGGTCCACACAGCTGTAGATGCGCTTGCCGTCCACCCACAGCGAGGCCTTGGCCCCGGCGGACCGCGACGCCGGGTCGTACGAGGTGATCTCCACCTCGGAGGTGATGACCGAGTGGGACGGGACGACCTGGCCGCGGTACTTCCACACCATCGGCGCGGTGTCCATCATCATCTCGAACCTCGGGTTCGCGATCCCCTCACCCGCACCGCGTTCGATCAGGTAGAACTGCAGCAGCTGGTACAGCGCCTCGATGCCGAGCGAGCCCGGCTGCACGGGGTCCTGGAAGAAGTGGGCCTTGAAGAACCACTCCCCCGCGTCGACGTCCTTCTCCGCGGTGAGCCGGCCGAGTCCGGCCGCGCCACCGGTGGGGTCGAAGTTCGTGACCCGGTCCAGCATCCGCAGCATGTCGCCGGGCAGCCGCAGCTCACCGCTGCCGTACTGGGTGAGGTCGATGTTCGTGGTCGGTGCGATCGCCGCGCGTTCCGCTTCGGTGGAGCCGAGTCCGGGCTGGTCGACGAACGCCTCGGGCGGGAAGAACCCGAAGACGGTGTCGAGCTCGTAGACCAGCTCGTCGTCGGTGTAGCACCGCACATCGAACGAGACGATGATCATCGTGCCGTTGATCGAGATGTCGCGCAGCTTCGTGTGGGTGCGGATCACCTCGGTGCCGGGCGTGATCTCGCGGTGGATGGTGCCCTTGCCGTCGAGGTTGCGGAACAGCAGGTCCTTGTCGATCTCGACCGCACAGCCCACGTAGGAGGCGAGCCAGCCGCACGGCTGCAGCACGACCTCCATCAGCACGGAGATCGGCATCGTCCCGTGGTTCTCGGCGAAGTACCAGGCGTCGGACGGCACCTCGTACTCGACGACGCACGAGCTGCCGCGCTCCATGCCGCCGATCTCGCCGGTCGTCCCGGTCACCCTGGTCATGAAGTGATAGGGCGCTCCGGGCAGTCGCGCGACCCGGCGGTGGCTGTCGAACCGTTCGTACAGCGGGCCGAACGCCTCGGACGGCCGGCCCCACGCGCAGGCCAGCAGGGCCGTGTAGTCGAACGTGGCGCCACCGGCGACGGCGACGCGTGGGTCCTGCTCGGAGTTCACGAGCTGTGAACGCCACTGGTCGAGCGGCCAGTCCGGCACGAGCCGCAGGCCGACGCGCTTGGCGTGGAACGCCTTCACGCCGTCCACAGTGCACAGCACGTCCGCGTACAGCGTCGGGATCGGGCCGGCGACCAGTTCGGAGACGAACACCTCGTAGCTCAGGTCGCGGCTGTCCGGCGTGACCTGGCCGCGGCACCGCATGTCATAGGCCGCGCCGGGCACGACCTCGAAGCGCCACGCGTCGTTGCCGATGGTGAAACCGCAGCCCGCGAGGTAGAACGACATGGCCTGCACGCAGCCCTGGAACATCAGCGTGCCGGGCATGCACGGGTCGTTCTTGAAGTGCCCGTCGAAGAACCAGTCGTCCGGCGCGATCTTCGTCTCGGCTTTCAGGTAGCCACGCTGCCACGGGCCGCCCTTGACGTCGAAGTCGGTGACCTCGCCCAGGAAGAGCATGCGGCCGTCGTCGATGCGCGGCGTGCGGCTGTGCGCCTTCGTGGTCTCCCACTGCGGGCCGAAGCAGTCCCACGGCCGGCCCTCGGCGAACGCGCGCACGGCCGCGGCGTCGAAGCTGCGCGGCGCGCTGGTGATCAGCGGCTGGTCGACCTGTCCGTGCGGCTGCTCCTGGGCGGGATCCCAGATCACGCCGGTCGTCGCGGCCAGCTCGGCGTCGGTGAAGAACCCGGCCTGTCCTTTTCGGACGGACAGGCGCAGCTCGTCGCCGACGTAGCAGTCGTAGTGGAAGAAGAACAACCGGATGCCGTTGAGCTCGGCGTGGCCGTCGATCTCGATCTGGTACTTCAGCGTCTCGCCGGGCACGGGCGGGCTGCCGTGGTAGGTCAGCTCGCAGCCGAGCAGCCGGTACACGCGCTCGCCCTGGTTGAGCAGGTCCGCGCCGAGGTAGCTGATCAGCAGCAGGTCGGCCTGCCCGGCCTCGATGAGGATGCCGGGCGGCATGCGGCCGGTGCTGTCGAGGTACCACGCGTCCTGCGTCACGTCGGTCTCGGTCCAGATCCTGCCGGTGCTCATGCTGCCGGGCTCGGCCTCGATCCCGGTCACCCGGTCGGCGAGCAGCATCGGCGGTTCGGGCATGCGGCACTGGCGCGCGTACTGATCCTGTGGCTCGAACATGAACCCGAAGAGGTCCGAAATCCGGCCACTGGCCAGGTGCTCGAGCTGCGCGCGGTTGAACTTCGGGCCGGGCAGGCCGCTCGGTTTCGCGTGTACGGACGGCAGTGCGGGCGGCCGGGCCATCACGTTCGTTTTCGACAACCTGACCTCCGGGGGATGTGCGGGCAGCGTGATGACGCGTCCCAGGGCGTCGGCGTGCGGCCAGGCCGTGCCGAGGTGGTTCAGCAGTGCTTCGGTGTCGACGGGAACGCCCGCCGCGACGAGCTCCGCGGCGACCCGGCTGAGCTGCCGGACGCTGCGGCCGTCCTGGGCGTCGAGCGCGACGGCGAGGTGCTCGCGGTCGCCGAGCGTCTGGCGGATCCATTCGCTGCACAACGACTTCGGGCCGTGTTCGACGAACACGCGCACGCCGTCGCGCCACGCCTGCTCGATGGCGCCGGCGAAGTCCATCGTGCCGACGGCCTGCGCGGTGAGCGCGTCCGCGACGCGTTCCGCGGTCGGGAAGTACGAGTCGTCGGTGGCGCAACTGTAGAACCGGACGCCCTCCGGCGGCGTGGTCGGGCGGCAGTGCAGCCGCCACCACTCGTTGCGCACCTCACCCAGTTCGGGCGTGTGCACGGCCAGCTCGTACGGAATCGGCAGCGCGTACGTCGTGTCCAGTGTGGACAGCACGCTCTCGCACGCGCTCCGCTCGCCACCGATGATGCAGGACTCCGGGGAGTTGACCGCGATGAGGTGCACGGCCTGCTCGCCGTGCAGCGTCTTGCGGACGTGGTCCGGGTCGGCGCCGATCAGGTAGTTCTTCCAGCTGCCCTCGATGCCGTGGCGCGCCCAGGCCCGTTTGATGGCGGCGAACTCGCCGGCGACCTGGCGGCTGAACATGCCGCTCGACGTCATCTCCGCGCGCAGTTTGCGCATGTCGGTCCAGACGCCCAGCGCCACCAACGCGTTCGACTCGCCGGCCGAGTAGCCCAGCGCGGCGT
Organism: Lentzea sp. NBRC 105346; assembly: GCF_030269605.1. Classification (GTDB taxonomy): domain Bacteria; phylum Actinomycetota; class Actinomycetes; order Mycobacteriales; family Pseudonocardiaceae; genus Lentzea. Next base: position 22,008 of record NZ_BSTQ01000032.1, on the reverse strand, counting down.
TCGGTGCGATGCCGAGGACGTCGCGGGTGATCGCGGCGTGGATCTGGCTGAGCAGCGCGGTGCCCCAGATCTGGTCGAGCACCTCCTTCGGCTTGGCGTCCTGCTCGAACGCCCAGCCGACGACGTCCTTGACGCTGCCGGACCTGGTCTCGATCTCCTCGATCAGGTGCGGGAACGCCAGTAGCAGTTCGCGGCCCATGCCGGGGTACGCGGCCATGCCGCCGGTGAAGACGAACCCGATCTCGCCGGTGATCGGCTTGTCCCGGTACGCCGCGCCCTCCGTCTTGGGACCACGTCCCTCCAGCCACTTCCTGGCCGGTTCGTCGTTGCCGTCGAGCAGCACCAGCCGGGCCGGGCCCTGTTCTTCTTCGCGGCCTTCTTCCAGTGCTCGCAGAACTTCGGCCTTGTCGTTGCCGGAGTAGATCCTGAGGCGCGACGGCCGTTCGGCGATCCACGGCCTGGTCCGGTGCTTGCGCAGGCGGACCGTGGTCTCCGGGGCGTGCAGCGGCGTGATCGTCACCTTGGCGGTGTCGACGTCGAACGCCGGGTCGGCCGGTGCGTCCGGTCGCGGGGTGGCGCGGTGGCGGAGCGCGAGCGCGGCCGTGGCCACCGCGAGCAGGCCCTTGGCCGCGTGCGGGGTGCCGAAGGTGCTCGCCGGGTCGAAGCCCCGGTCCCCCACGACCAGTGCCGCCTCGGTGGTCGCGTCGTCGAGGATGGCGATCGCGTCATCGGTGTCGCTGAGCTTTTTCAGGACCAGCACGACGGCCGCGTCACCGGATGTTCTTTGGATGCCGAGATCCTTCAGTGCCTGCTCGTGCACCGGTTCGCACGACAGGTCGACCGCGCCGACGACGGCCGCGTCGGCCTCGCCGGTGCGGATGGCGCGCGCGGCGATCTCCAGCGCGCGGATGCCGGACGCCTCCTCGGCCGAGACACTGAAGCTCGGCCCGGCCAGGTCCAGCAGCACGTTGAGGCGGTTGGCGGTGATGTTCGGCATGGTGCCGACGACGCCCGCGCTGGTCAGCTCGGCGATGACACCGTCGCGTTCGTCCTGGTCCGCGCGCCAGCGAGCGCCGTAACGAGCGACCTCGGGGTCGCAGCCCATGCCGACGAGCACCATCGTCCGTTCGCGCGGAAGGTCGAGACCCTGCACCGCTTCCCGCGCGGCTTCGAGGACGAGGAGCTGCTGTGCGTGCGTCTGCAGGACGTCGACCGGGGGCATCCGCAGGCCCGGCATCGCCACGTCGACGGTCTCGCGCTTCGTGTTCCTGGTGCCGGTGAACAGGTTGTGCTTGAAGTCGTGCGCGCTGTCCCCGTTGCCGACCTTTGCGCCGATGGCAATGATCGCGACGGGTTCGTTGCGCGGCATGGGTTCGACGGTCGCGACCGTGGTTCCCGGTGCGTCCACGATGAGGTGCGCGTTGTTGCCTCCGAAGCCGAACGCGCTGACGGCGGCGCGCTTCGGGTTGGTCCACTCCTCGGCTTCGTGCAGGACTCGCAACGGATTCGGGATGTCGATCGGGTCGTCCGCGTTGAGTGTCTTCGGCCGGATCCCGGCTTTGAAGGCGCCGAGGACCTTGATCAGCCCGGCGGCGCCGGCGGCGGTGATCAGGTGGCCGACGTTGGACTTGGCCGAGCCGATCGGGAGGCCCGAGTGGTGCTTGAAGATCTCGTGCGCGCTGCTGATCTCGACCGCGTCGCCGACCGTCGTACCGGTGGCGTGGCATTCCAGCAGCTCGACGGTCTCCGGCGCGACGCCGGCCAGTTCGTAGGCCTGGCGCATCGCCCGAATCTGACCTTCGGCGCTGGGGACGAGCAGACCCGCGCCACGACCGTCGTTGGACAACCCGACACCGCGGATGACGCCGAGGACCTCTTCGTCCCTGACGTCCGCGAGCCGCATGAGCGTGACGACCGCGGCGCCTTCAGCGGGGACCAGGCCGTCGGCGTGTTTGTGGAACGGACGGCTCTGCCCGCTCTTGCTGAGCGCGGCGAGCTTGGTGAAGCCGGCGTGGATGAACAGGTCGTCCGAGCAGTTCACCGCCCCTGCCACCATGACGTCGGCGTCGCGGTCGTGCAACCGGTCGCACGCGAGCTTGATCGCGTAGAGGCTCGACGCACACGCCGCGTCCAGCGCGAACGCGCTCGTGAGCCCGAACTCCTCGGCGGCCAGGTGTGCCGGGAGCCCCGACATGAAGCGAGCTTCGGCGTTGTTCCTCTGGTCCTTGCGCCACACCTGCTCGGCGTAGGTGGCCATGCCCGCGGTGGGGAACGACAGGTTGCCCAGCACCAGGCCCGTCCGTTTGCCGGACAAGTTCTTCAGTGCCTGCTCGAGGCAGCTGTTGATCCATTCTCGAGGTGAGCCCGGCTCGGTGACGTATCCACCGACCTCGCAGGACACCTCCACGTCCTTGGCACGCCACCGGTCTGCCGGCGTTCTGCTGATGCTCATCCGGCCCGCGAGAACGTTGGCGCAGAAGGTGTCCGGGTCGGGACCGCCGGGCAGGACCGCGCCCCGCCCGACGATCGCGATCGGTTCGAACCTCATGACGACCAGGCCACCATCTCGACGCCCAGCAGCTCGGCGATCACCTCGTCGTGCTCGTCGATGAAGGCGATGTCGCACTCGACGCCGTCCTGGTGGATGCCGCGCGCGGTCAGGACGACCCGCGTGCTCCCTTCGTGCAGGCCCTTCCGATGGGTGCGCGATTCGCGCACTCCCATCGGCAGCGCGGACTTGCCCAGCACGTGCCGGGCCCAAAGAACCGCGAGCTGGAAGCCCCCGTCGATCGCGGCCGGATCGGTGTTCCAGGCCGTGCCACACCAGCCGGCTTCCCGCGCACCGGTGACGGTCGCTTCGCCGCCGTTGCGGGAGAGTCCCTTGATCTCCTGGATGACCTGGAAGGCCGGTCCGTGGAACAGGTCGTGTCCGTTGTAGACGTCCGGGTTGATCTCCCGGAGACCTTCGGGCGTGTCCCACCTTTGTGGACTGTTGATCGAGGTGACCTTCGCCTGGTAGTGGTTGGTGATCTCCAGGTGTCCGTTGCTGCGCTTGATCTGTGTCTTGTCTTTAGGCCCGAGCTTGCGCAGCACCTTGACGTCCGTCACGGCCGGTGCGAACCCGGCGAACCACTCCAGCGCCAACGCCATCGGCACGACGGGCGTGCCGTTGATCGCGTGGTCGTTCAGGCACGAGTACTCGTTGAGGTCGACCTCGCCGTGCTCGGTTTGCGTTTCCTCGTGCTCGCCCTTGGTGATCACCACGTGCGTGTCACCGCCGCTGGTCAACTCGGCGACGAACTGCCGAGCGCCTTCGTCCACCGGGATGAGCGGCACCCCTTGGCTCTCGAAGTGCTCCTTGAGCGCCGGGTTGACCATGCCGCCGGCCCACGGCCCCCAGGCGATGCTCCTCACTGTGCAGCCTTCGCGCTTCTGCGCGTGGGCGACCTGGTTGAGCACCTCGTTGGCCATCGCGTAGTCGCACTGCCCCGCGTTACCCGCGAACGCCGAGATCGACGAGAACAGGCAGATCGTCTCGAGCGGATCGTCCTTAGTGGCCTCCAGCAACGCCTGCAGACCCTTGACCTTGGTGTCGAACACCTTCGCGAACTGCTCGTCGGTCTTCTCCGCGATCCGCTTGTCCGCGAGGACGCCCGCGCCGTGCACGATGCCGGTGATCGGTCCCCAGGCGCGCGCCTCGGCAAGGGTTGCCTTGAGCGCTTCCGGGTCGCGTGTGTCGACGTTCGCGTACCGCACCTCGGATCCCGCTTCGCGGATCCGTTCGATGGTCTCCTCGACCTCGCGGGCCTTGAGGATGTCGGCCACGATGGCGTTGACCTCGGCCGGCTTCTTGCCGGTCTGCTGGATGATCAGCCGGCGCAGCTCGGTCTCGTCCTTGGCTTTGTAGGTGTCCTGCTGCCGTTCGGTGCGTCCCAGCAGCAGGATCTTCGGCGCGTACTGCCGGGCGAGCTCGATCAACGCCTGCGCTGTGACGCCCCTGGCGCCGCCGGTCGCGACGATCACGCCTTGGATCTTCCTGTGCGGCTCGGCCTTCGTGTGGATCGCGTGGATCTTGCTCCGTTGGCCGTTCGCCTTGAGCCCGATGTCCGTGCTCGACCCGCCGGTGAGCAACTCCTTCGCGATCGCTTCCGCGACCGCGCTCGGGGTGCGCCGCCCGCGCTGGATGTCGATCGTCTTCGTGGTGGCGTCGGGCCACTCCCTGGCGGCCGTGCGGGTGAGGCCCGCGACGCCTCCCACCCAGGCCCGTTCCGTGCCTTCGATGCCGTAGTCGCCGCCCGTGTCCTGGACCGTGACGAACAGTTTGGCGTTGTCGGCCATTTTGCGGGCGTCGCGGAACAGTGCCTTCTGGATTTCTATCGCTTGGTCGATCGTCGATGCGTTCTTGAGGCCGCCTAGGTGGACCACCCTTTCGGTGGTCTCGCTCACCTCGCCCTGGTGTGCGTTGATTCCCTTGGCCTTGAGGCGTGCTACCAGGTGCCTTGCCACGCCGGTGCCGTCGTCGGTGACCGTTACTTGGCCGTCGCGGAGGCCGGGGAGGGACAGGCCGCATGGTGCCGCTTCCTTCATGCGTACCGCTCGGCGGACTAGGTCTGGCTGCTCGGGCTTGGCTTGCTTGGTTTCTTGCTTGGTGTTGCCGAGGCTCGCGGTGATTTCGCCGAGCGTGCGGAGCTTGCTGAGTTCGACCGGGTCCACCTCGGGCAGTTGGGGCACGGCGCGCCGCACCGCGGACAGGATCTCCACTCGCTTGATGGAGTCGATGCCCAGGTCCGCTTCCAGGTCCATGTCGCTCGCGAGCATGTCGGCCGGGTAGCCCGTCTTCTCGGCGACGACATCGAGGACGAGCTTCTCCAGGTCCGCCATGGGAGCTGGGGGCTGTGCGGGGGCGGGGGTCTGCGCAGTTGTGGGTGCGAATGCGGTTGCCGGCGGGGCAGCGGGTGCCTGCGGCTGCGTGAAGGCAGGTACGGCTGCGGCTGCCTGGGGCAGCGTGGCAACGGGTGCGGCGGCAGCAGCGGGTGGCTGCGCGGCGGCGGGTGCCTGCGGCTGCATCGGTGCGGCACCCACGCCGCCGCCCAAGCGATCCGTGATCTCGCCCAGGGTGCGGAGCTTGCCCAACTCCACCGGATCCACCTCCGGCAGCTCCGGCACCGCCCGCCGCACCGCCGACAGGATCTCCACCCGCTTGATCGAGTCGATGCCCAGGTCAGCCTCGAGATCCATGTCGCCGGCCAGCATGTCCGCCGGGTAACCCGTCTTCTCGGCAACCACGTCCAGGACGAGCTTCTCCAGCCCCATTACGGAAGTCGCGGCGGGAGCGGATACGGGGACCGGTACGACAGCTGGCGCCTCTACGGGTGCGGCTGCGGGAGCCGGCGTGACGGCCGGTGCCTGCGGCTGCTCGGGCGCGGGAGCCACGCCGCCCAAGCGATCCGTGATCTCGCCGAGCGTCCGCAACTTGCCCAACTCGACCGGATCCACCTCCGGCAGCTCCGGCACGGCCCGACGCACCGCGGACAGAATCTCCACCCGCTTGATGGAGTCGATGCCCAAGTCGGCTTCCAGGTCCATGTCGCTCGCGAGCATATCGGCCGGGTAGCCGGTCTTCTCGGCGACCACATCCAGGACGAGCTTCTCCAGTCCAGCCACGGAGGTCGCGGGCTGCGCGCTGACAGGAGCGGGCGCCGGAGCCGACGCGGCGGCGGGTGCCTGCGGCTGGTCGGGCGCGGGAACCGCGCCGCCCAAGCGATCCGTGATCTCACCGAGGGTGCGGAGCTTGCCCAACTCGACCGGATCCACCTCCGGCAGGCCCGGCACCGCCCGCCGCACCGCCGACAGAATCTCCACCCGCTTGATCGAATCGATTCCCAGATCAGCCTCGAGATCCATGTCGCCGGCCAGCATGTCGGCCGGGTAGCCCGTCTTCTCCGCGACTACATCCAGCACGAGCTTCTCCAGACCCGCCACTGAGGTAGATGCGGGGGCCGGGGCAGGCATTGGAGGCTGCGTCGCAGCGGGCGCCGAGGTGGCAACGGCGAAAGCGGGGGCCAGCGCGGCGGAAGGTGCGGGCAGCTGCGTCGCTCCGAGCGCGGCGGCAGGTGCAGGAGCGACGAGGGCAGGCGCCGACGCAGCAGCAACAGCCGCGGCAGTCGGCGTAGCAGCGGGCACGGAGGTTTCAGCGGGCACGGCGGCGGGTGCATGCACGGCAGCGGTAGCAGGAGCCAGCGCCGCAGCGGGCATTACAGCGGCAGCGGATGCATGCACAACAGCGGCAGCAGGGGCCAGCGCCGCGGCGGGCACTACAGCCGCAGCCGCAGCGGGTGCGGGTGCATGCGCGGCGGCTGGCACAGCTGCCTGCGGCTGCACTGGAGCGACCACCGCCCCACCCAACCGAGAGGTGATCTCCCCCAGCGTCCGCAACTTGCCCAGATCACCAACCTCCAGATCGGGCAACCCAGGCACCGAACGCCGCACGACCGCCAGAATCTCGACCCGCTTGATCGAATCGATCCCCAGATCAACCTCGAGATCCATATCGGGCGCCAGCACCTCGGCCGGGTACCCGGTCTTCTCCGCCACCACCTGAAGCACCAAGTCAGCAACAGCAGGAGAAGGCGCAGCGACCGGAGCCAAGGGCGGGTAAGGCTTGCCGTAGTTGGCACCAGACACCTGCTTCACCAACCGAGGCCGAGTCTCCTCAACCACCTCAGCCGGCGGCGCGACGTGCGCCCACAAAGCGTCGAAGTCAGCGGCAACGCCGTTGACGGCCAGCACGCCGAGAGCCTCGAACAAAGCGGTCACGCCGTGCTTCCCCTTGCGGTCCAACGACACGGCGACGTGGGGCCGTCCGGCAAGGATCTTGCCGACCAGACCGGTCAGCACCGACCCCGCACCGACCTCGACGAACGTGCGCACACCGGCGGCGTACATGGCCTCGATCTCGTCGACGAAACGGACCGGGGTGGCCAGGTGCGACGCGATGCGTGAACGGATCGCATCGGAAGAAGTGGGATACACCGACGCGTCGGCGTTGCCGTACACCGGGATGCGCGGCGAGCCGACCTCGATCGAGCCCAGGAAGCTGCTCAGCGAAGAACCCGCCGAGGCCACCAGCGGCGAGTGGAACGCGGTGGCCGTCTCCAGGCGGCGGCACGTCACACCCAAGGCCGAGAAATGCGACTCCACAGCCGACACCCCGGCAGCGGTGCCGGACACGACGACCTGCGTGGGCGAGTTGTGGTTGGCGACCCAAACACCGTCCAGTTCGGACACTACCGCGGAGACGGCGGAGAAAGGAGCGGACACCGCGAGCATCACGCCGGACACCGAAGCGTCACGCATGGCCTCGCCACGGCACCGCGCGAGACGCACCAGCGAATCGGCGGAGAAGGCCCCGGCCGTGTGCAGCGCGACCAGCTCACCGAAGCTGTGGCCCGCGACGGCGTCCGGCGAGACCTTCAGCGAGTCCAGCAACGCCAGCTGGGCCAGTGAAGCCGCGGCCAGCGCGGGCTGGGCCCACTCGGTCGCGGTCAGGGCCTCCTGCTGAGAGGCACGTTCCGCGTCAGAGAACACTGGCACCGGGAAGACGCGGGTGTGCACCGGCAGGATGTCGGCGACCGAGTCCCACACGGCTCGCGCCGCCGGGAACTCCATCGCCAGGTCGGCACCCATGCCCACGTACTGGCTGCCCTGTCCGGAGAACACGAAGCCGACCAGTCCGGGATCCGGGTCGCCTGACGCGAACATCACGCCGGGCGCCTGGGTTCCGGATACGGCGAGCGACAACCGAGTGGCCAACTCCGCGGAAGACGAGGCTACTACCGCCAGGCGCGCGGAGTCGGTTGGCACGAAAGAGGACTGCGACGAACGGGCGATGTCGGCCAGCGCAGCTGAAGTGTCCACTTGGGACGCTTTGCGGGCGAGTTCCTCCGGGGATGCCGCCGACAGCAGCACCAGCTCGGCAGGGGAACTGTGCACCCGCCACGGGGTGCGGCCACCGTTTCCGGGCACGTACTCCTCCAAGGTCAGGTGGAAGTTGCTGCCGCCGAAACCGAACGACGACACCGAGGCGCGGCGCGGGTGGTCCGACGAACGGATCCACGGGCGCGCAGAGGTGTTCAAATACATCGGCGACGACGCCAGGTCCAGCTTGGGCGACGGTTCGGAGACCTTGATCGTCGGCGGCAGTACCTTGTGGTGCAACGAGAGCACGGCCTTCAGCATGCCCGCGGCACCGGCGGCGGCCTTGGTGTGGCCGATCTGCGACTTCACCGAACCCAGCGCGCACCACTGCGAGTCGACGCGACCCGACTCGGAGAACACCGTGCGCAGCGCGGTGAACTCGGCCAGGTCGCCCGCGGTCGTGCCGGTTCCGTGCGCCTCGACCAGCTCCACCGAGTCGGGTCCGTAACCGGCCGCGGAGTAGGCACGGCGCAACGCGCGCGCCTGGCCCTCGGGCAGGGGTGCGTAGATCGCGGTCGAACGGCCGTCCGACGCGGTGCCGAGACCCTTCAGGACCGCGTAGACGTGGTCGCCGTCGCGCTCGGCGTCCGCCAGGCGCTTCAGCGCGAACATGACCAGGCCCTCGCCCAGGATCGTCCCGTCCGCCTCCGAGGAGAACGGCTTGCAGTCACCGGACGGCGACAGCGCGGGCGTCTTGGAGAAGCACATGTACATCGTGATGTCGTTGAGCGTGTCGACGCCGCCGGTGATCACCATGTCGGCGGTGCCGAGCATCAGCTCGTTCATCCCGGCCTGCAGGGCCGCCAACGACGACGCGCAGGCGGCGTCGGTCGTGCAGTTGGTGCCGTGCAGGTCGAACTTGTTCGCGATGCGGCCTGCGACCACATTGGACAGCAGACCGGGGAACGACGCCTCCTGCCACGGCACGTAGTGCGACGCGATGGAGTCACAGACAGCCTCCGCGTTGGCGACGCCGTGTTCACGCAACGCCTTGAGCCACACCGGGCGCTGCAGGCGCGACGCCATGGTCGCGAGCAGCTCCAGCGGCGCGGTGCCGAGGATGACCGACACGCGATCGCGATCCAAAGAGGACAGTGAGCCGCCGGTCGCATCGCGAAGCACCTGGTCCGCGACGACCAGCGACAGCAGCTGCGTCGTGTCCGTCGCCTCCATCTGGTTCGGCGGGATGCCGAACGCCAGCGGGTCGAAGTCGACCGGTGACAGGAACGCGCCCCGTTTGCCGTACGTCTTGTCCGGCGCTTTGGGGTCGGCGTCGTAGTAGTCGGAGATCAGCCAGTGCGACGGCGGGACCTCGGTGATCTGGTCCTCGCCACGCAGGACGGACCGCCAGAACCCGTCGACGTCCGACGAACCGGGGAGCAACGCGCTGACACCGACAACGGCTACAGGGACAGACACGGCGAACTCCTCAGATCAGCTTGCGGGGGGCGAAGGTGAAGGACTGGACCGGCACGCCGTACGTGCGCAACTGGTGGGCGCGGGTCAGGACCGCGGCGCCCTCGAGCAGGTTCAGGGCGACCTGCACGACGGTTCGCTCGGAAGGTGCGGCGAGGAAGGTGCCTTCGGTCCAACGGTTGAAGGCGCCCATCGCCGGACCGCACCAGATCTGGTAGTCGACGCGCCGGGTGTCGTCACCCTCGATGGCCCACCGCGAGGCCTTGCCGAGGTACCAGCGGAACACCAGCGCCATGCGGTGCTTGGGATCCGCGAGCGCGCGCTGCAGCTCGGCCGGGTCGCGCTCGCGCCAGAACGCCTCGGTGCCCGCCCAGATCTCGGAGATCGGCGCCCGCAGCACGTCGCGCTCCAACCGCGTCCGCACCGCTTCCGGGAGCGCTTCGAGCGACGGGTACGAGCGGTAGGCCTCGTACAGCTGGCCGGCGCGGGCGGCGAACATCGTGCCGCGGCGCAGCACCTGCAGCTTCACGCCCTGCTCGAACATGTCCGCGGCGGGCGCCATGATCACGTCCGCGATGTCGGCTGCGGCGAGCATCTCGCGCGCCTCGGCCGAGATCCCGGCCTCGACGCACGCCTGGTTCACCGAACCGGTCACGACGTACGCGGCACCCAGCGCGAACGCACCGGCCACCGACGCCGGCGTCCCGAGCCCGCCGGCCGCGCCCACGCGGATGGTGAACCCGTGCTGCGCCACGATGGAGTCCCGCAGGCCGATGATCGCCGGCAGCAACGACACCAGCGGCCGGTTGTCGGTGTGCCCACCGCTGTCCGACTCGACGGTGATGTCCGACGCGACCGGCACGCGGGCCGCGAGCGCCGCCTCCTCGGCGGTGATCTGCCCGCGGTCGAGGAGCACGCGCAGGATCTCGTCGGGCGCGGGCGACATGAACTGCGCCGCGACCTCGGGCCGGGACACCTTGGCGAAGACCCTCCGGCGCGGGACCACGACACCGTCCACGAGCCGCAGTCCCGCAACGGCGCAGCGTACGACCGCGGGCGTGAGGCCCATGTACGCCGACGCCGACACGATCGGCACGCCGCGGCTGATCAACAGCTCCGCCACGCGTTCCTCGATCGCCAGCTCGTTGGGCGAGTGGATCAGGTTCACACCCCAGTTCGGCGCGTCGCCGAGCTCGCGGACGAGTTCGTCGACGGCCGCCTCGACGCGCTGCGGCGCCAGCCCGCCCGCGCCGAAGAAGCCGAGCATCTCGGCCCGCGCCATGGCGATGACCATCTGGGTCGTCGCGATGCCGTTGGCCATCTCGCCCGCGATGTAGGGGAACCGGACGCCGTGCGCCTCGCAGAACGACCGGTCCCCCAGCCACTCCGGGTACAGCGGTGGCAGCGTTCCCAGCAGCCGGAAGCCGTGGTCGTCGTTGACCCCGGCCGAGCCGCCGATCCCGACACCGACGCCGTTGTCGTGCCGCGACGCCACCACGTGTACCGGCTCGCGAATCTCCGAGAGGATCTCCGCGATACCGTCCGGGTCGAACGCGGGTCGACCCGAACCGGGGACCCATGTGGCGATCGGCGCATGGGCCCGCCGAAAATCGATCACCTGAGCAGTGGAATTGCCGTGGTCCGCCGACACGGTGTCCCCTTAGTTATGGGTGAAATGTTGTAACGCACCCCTGTTACGTCTCAGCAGGCGCGGAGGGTCGGCCGAACGTGGAGATTTCTTCTACGGTTCGTCTCAATTCGCCGACGCGAAGGAGAGGGTCCTGAGCACACGCACGTTCGTTCCCGCCGCGACCTGGCTGCTGCACCTGGCATTGCCGCTGCTGGGACTGTGGTTGCTGGTCGCACAACCCGCGTTCGACGTGCGGTGGGAGGACCACCGTTCACACTTCTGGCTGGTCGCGGCGGTCGCGATGATCAGCCTGGGGCTGGCCGCGCGGATCAACGAACAGGCCCGCGCGCGGCGGGACGCGCGCCTGTTCCTGGTGTCGCTGGCGTTCATCACGGCGTCCGGCTTCCTGGCGCTGCACGCGTTCGCGACGCCCGGCGTGCTCGTGCACCACCCGAACCCCGGCTTCGCGATGGCTGCCCCGATCGGGTTGTTCCTCGCCGCCGTCGTCGCCGGGTTGTCCGCAGTCGAGTTCACCAACTCCGGCGCGCGCCGGGTCGTGCGCTGGCAGCTACCGGCTCGGCTCGCACTGGTGTTCACGCTGGTCGTCGCCGGTGTGCTGAGCTACGGCAGCCGGTTCGGCACGCCGAGCGAGGCACATGGACCGCTTGTGGGTGTGGCGATCGCGGGTTCGTTGCTCTATCTGGTGGCGGCCGTCCGGTACTTCGCGGTGCACCGCCGCAGGCCGGCCGCGATCCTGCTGAGCGTCATCACCGCGTACATACTGCTCGCCGAGTCCCTGGTAGCAATGGTGTACGCCCGCAACTGGGCCGCGTCGTGGTGGGAGTGGCATCTGCTGATGCTCCTGGCGTTCGGGTTCGTCGCCTACAGCGCGCACGTGCACTACCAACGGGAGGGCACGCGGTCGGGGCTGTTCAACAGCGTGGCCCTGGAGCAGACGCTCGAAGAGGTACGGCGCTCGCACGCCGCGGCGCTCGACGCCCTCGTCGGGTCCATGATGGACTCACCAGACCCAGCCAGGCTGGGCCGCGTCACCGCCCGGCTCGCCGCCGAGTTCGGCCTCACCGAACGTCAGGCCGAGGTCCTCGAACAGGGCGCCGCGGCGGTCGCGCGGGAACGCGACCAGGCACGCAGGCTCGAAGCGCTGGTGCGGGTCGGCCTGCTGGCGAGGGTGAACCTGCCGGAGGACCGTCTACTCGCGACGGTCGAGGAGCTCACCCGTGAGGCGTTCGGCGAGGCGCGCATCCAGATGGTGCGCGCCGGGCGGCTCGAGGTGAACGACGATCTCACCGCGCGGGCGCTGGAAACCCGCGAGCCCGCGCACGACGATGAACGGATCGTGCTGCCGTTGACCGTCAAGGACACCGCGGCCGGCGTGCTCGAAGTGTGGCATTCCGGCGACGACCCAGTGCTGCGATCGCTGGCGAGCCAGGTGTCGACCGCCGTCGAGAACGCGCGGCTGTACCGGCACCTCGACGGCCTGTTCCGCAGCTACCTGTCCCCCGACGTCGCGCAGGCGCTCATCGCCGACCCGGCCCAGACCGCGCTCGGCGGTGCGACGGTGGAGGTGACCGTGCTGATCGCCGACCTCACCGGCTTCACCACGTACTCGGAACGCGCGCAGCCCGCCGACGTCGTCACGATGCTGAACACCTATTACGGCGCGATCGTGCCGCGCATCCTCGACCACGGCGGCACCATCACGCAGTTCGTCGGCGACGCGGTGATCGCGCTGTTCAACGCCCCGGTGCCGCAACCCGATCACGCGTTGCGCGCCGCGAAGGCCGCGCTGGACCTGCAAAACACGGCGAACGGTGTGGCCCGGGAGGGCTGGCCGCGATTCCGCGTCGGCGTCAACACGGGTTCGGCGCTGGTCGGCAACATCGGCAGCGAGTCGATGCGGCACTTCACCGCGATCGGCGACACGGTGAACCTCGCGGCCCGCCTGGAGGGCGCCGCCCCGGCCGGTGGCGTGGTGATCAGCGCGAGCACACGGGCCCAGCTCCCAGGCGCGCGAGTAACACCACTGGCCCCGATCACGGTGAAAGGCAAGACGGAGCCCGTAGAAGCGTTCGTGTTGGGAGGATGCGATGGATGACCTGCGGCGGCTGCTCGACTCCGTGGTGGCGACCGCGCAGCACATCACCGGCTCCAGGGCGGGTTCGGTGGCCCTGGTCGACGGCCCGGACCTGGTGTTCCGCAGCGCGTCCGGCCCGCAGGGACACGCGCTGATCGGCGTGCGCCTGCCGGTCGGCAGCGGCATCGCGGGTTACGCGGTCAGCTCGGGCCAGGCCATCGCGCTGGACGACGTGCGCGACGACCCGCGGTTCGCCCGCGATCTCGCCGAGTCGCTCGGTTACGTGCCAAGGGGAATCGTTGCGGTCCCGCTGGACACCGAGGACGAGGTCGTCGGCGTGCTGGAGCTGCTGGACCCGGCGGGCGGGGTCGAGCTGGACGTCCTCGCGCTGCTGGCGAGACAGGCCGCGCTGTCGATCACGCTCGCGCGCACCTTCGGCGCGCTGTCCGGCGACACCGAGGCCGCGGAGCTGGCGAAGCGGCTCAGCGGGTTGGGCGAGAAGGAAAGGGTGCTGTTGCGAGCCTTCCTGGACTACCTCGCATGAAGCCGGCGTGGTCGTGGCAGTTCGACGTGACGTCACCGCCCGAGGTCGCCCTCCCGGTCACGCGCGAGTGGGCGTGGGGCGACGCGACCGGGGCGGGCGTGAGCGTCGCGGTGATCGACAGCGGCATCGACGTGGAAGCCGTGGGTCCGATCGCCGGTGCGGTCGCGGTCGATGGCACGTCACTGGTGGAAGGCCCGCACGACGACGCGTTCGGCCACGGCACGGCGTGCGCGGGCCTCATCCGCCGCGTCGCCCCGGACGCCGAGATCTACAGCGTGAAGGTGCTCGGTGCTTCGTTGAGCGGCACGGGATCCGCGCTGCTGGCGGGCGTGCGGTGGGCGCTGGAGCGCGGGATCGGGGTGATCAACCTCAGCCTCAGCACCAAGCGCCGCGAGCACTACGCGGCGCTGCACGAGCTGGCGGACCGGGCGTACTTCCGCAACGCGGTGATCGTCGCGGCAGTCAACAACGTGCCCGCGATCAGCTATCCGGCCGAGTTCTCCTCGGTCGTCTCGGTCGCCGCGACGGAGGGGACGGACCCGTTCACCGTGCGGTACAACCCTTCGCCGCCGGTGGAGTTCGGCGCGCCCGGCATCGGGATCCGCGTGCCGTGGCCCGGCGGTGGAACGGTGAAGGCCACCGGGAACAGCTTCGCGGCCGCGCACGTGTCCGGCCTCGTGGCCCGGATCCTGAGCAAGCATCCGGGCCTGACCCCGTTCCAGGTCAAGGCGATCCTGCACGGGGTGGCCTCGTGAGTGGTTTCCGTTGCTATAACGACGGAAACCACTCACGACTACAGCGGGATGTTGCCGTGCGCGCCGCGGCCCGGCGGCGCGGCCGCCAACGCCGCCGCCAGCCGTGATCGCGTCTCCGCGGGCGAGATCACCTCGTCGACCACGCCGAGCTCGAGGGCCCGGTTCACGCCACCGGCGACGCGTTCCTGTTCTTCGACCAGGCGGGCATGGAGCCCATCTCGTTCGTCATCGGGTACCGCGGCCAGCTTCTTGCGGTGCAGGATGTTCACGGCCGCGGCGGCGCCCATGACGGCGACCTCGGCACCGGGCCAGGCGAACACGGCGGTCGCGCCGAGCGCGCGGGAGTTCATCGCGAGATACGCGCCGCCGTAGATCTTGCGCGTCACCAGGGTCGCGCGGGGTACGACCGCGGAAGCGAAGGCGTGCAACAGTTTCGCGCCACGGCGCACCACGCCGTTGGTCTCCTGCGTCAGCCCCGGCAGGTAACCGGGCACATCGACGACCACGACCAGCGGGACACCGAAGGAGTCGCACATCCGCACGAACCGCGCGGCCTTCTCGGCCGACGCCGAGTCGAGGCAGCCGCCCTTGCGGATGGGGTTGTTGGCGATGACGCCGACGGTGTGGCCGCCGAGGCGGCCGAGCGCGATCACGATGTTGGGGGCCCAGCGTGGTTGCAGCTCAAGGGATGCGTCGTCGAACAATGCGCGCACCAACGGCCGCACATCGTAGGCCCGGCGCGGGCTCGACGGCAGGAAGCCGGACAGGTCGCCGGAGGACGACACGGGCGAGAAGTGGCCGCGGTGTCCCAGCAACGACGTCAGCAGGCGCGCGTCGCGCAACGCCAGGGAGTCCGAGGAGGAACAGACGTGCACGACACCGGACTTGGCGTGGGTGTCGGGGCCGCCGAGCATCTCCATGTCGACCTGCTCGCCGGTCACCGACCGCACGACCTCGGGCCCAGTGACGAACACGCGCCCGGCCGGTCCCATCACGACGACGTCGGTCAGCGCCGGGCCGTAGGCGCCGCCGCCGGCCGCGGGGCCGAGCACCACGGAGATCTGCGGTACGCGGCCGGAAGCACGCACCATCGCGGTGAACACGCGGCCCACGGCGTCCAGCGCCAGCACGCCCTCGGCCAGTCGCGCGCCGCCGGAGTGCCACAGGCCCAGCACCGGCATGTGTGAGGAGACGGCGAGCTCGATGGCGCGCACGATGCGGGCGCAGCCCTCGGCGCCCATCGCGCCGCCCATCGTGGTGGCGTCGGTCGCGTACGCGACGGCCGGGCGGCCGTGCACGAGGCCGCGGGCGGTGACCACGCCGGACGGGCCGGGCGGGTCGATCAGGCGTGTGGAACCGTTGTCGAACAACGACTCCAGGCGCAGTACGGGATCGCGGAGGTCGAGGTCGACCGCGGTGGTCACGCCGCCACCAGTTGCGATCGCAGTGCGGTCAGCGCGGCGTGCGCGCGGGACTTGACCGTGCCGACCGGGATGCCGAGCACCGACGCGATCTCGTCCGGGCTGCGGCCGTGGAAGTACATGTGCACCACGACTTCGCGGCGGTTCGGCGTCAGCTTCGCGACCGCCTCGCTGACGGTCAGCGACATGATGACCCGCTCCTCCTGGCAGTGCTGCACCGGGATCAGCGGCAGGGCGGCGTCGCTCGCCTCCTGCGGGCGGCAGCGGCGGGACCGCAGCCGGTCGACGACGAGGTTGCGCGCCACCGTGACGAGCCACGGGCGGCACTCCGACGGCCGCAGGCCCAGCTCCGGTTTGCGCCACGCGCGCAGGAACGTCTCCTGCATGATGTCCTCGGCCAGGTGCGTGTCGCCGAACGTCTGGCCCATCAGGTAGCGGTGCAGGAACCTGCCGTGCAGGCGATACAGCTCCGCTAGCTGCCTGCTGTCCAACATGGATTCCATGACGGCCACCTCACGCGCTCACCGTGTCGGTGCGGGCGGAGGCCAGCGCCAGCGAGGCCGCGTGCGCCGCGCGCCGGACGCGGTCGGCGACCAGTGCGGGGGTGAACCGCGAGGCCGGACCGCTGACCGAGATCGCGGCGATCGCGCGGCCGTCGCGGTTCAGCACGGGCGCGGCGACACAGGCGACCGCGGGGTGCGTCTCGCACTGGTCGAACGCGACGCCGGTGCGGCGGACCGTGCGCAGAGTCGCCGACAGGACAAGGGGTTCGTCGAGGTGGGTGAGCACCGAGCGCTGGACGTTGAGCGAGGAGAAGCCGAGCAGCGCCTTGCCGAGCGCCGTGGTGTGCGCGGGCAGCGTGCCGCCGACGCGGGAGTTGAGCGGGCTCCGGCGGTGGCCGTAGATCTTCTCGACGCAGTGCACCACATCACCGTCGAGCGCACCGAGGTGCACGGTCTCGTGGGTCAGCTCGTAGAGGTCCTGCATGAACGGCAGGCCCACCTCGCGCAGGTCGGGGAACCCGGCGGACACCATCCCCGAGATGTCGCGCAGCCGGTCCCCCAGCCGGTAACTGCCGGAAAGTCTCTCGACCACGCCGGCGGCCTCCAGGATGCCGAGCAGACGGTGGCTGGTGGACTTGGGCAGGCCGGTGCGGCGGGCGAGCTCGGACGCGCCGAGGCTCTCGCCCCGGTGGTCCCAGGCCTCGAGGACGGCGAACGCCTTTTCGACGACCGCTCGGTTGGCCTGCGCGACGTCGGTGTCGAGCCGGGTGATGCTCATGGGGGTGGTTCCCTTCAGGACTAAGCCACGGCGATGAGGTGGCGAGTTCCCTTGCGGGCGGCGGAGATGCTGGCGTTGCACGCGGCCAGCAGTCGTGTGGTCGCGGCACTTTCGCCGCCACCACAACGAGAACAGCACATGGTCACCGTCGCACCGAGCTCGTCCACCACGACCGTCAGTGCCGTGGCGCACGAGCGGCACCACCGGTGCCGGGTGACCTGATTGACGTGCGTAGCGGACGCGACGCACTGGTGAATCCACTTGCCGTGCACGTGACATGTGAGGCGGTCGTCGGGGTGCAGCAGCCCGGTGTCCTCGGCACGGTCCTCGGCGGCGATCCGCCGGGCCAGGGCGATCACGCCGCCATCCTCAGCCTCGCGGCGGCTTCGAGCCGGCGCGCGTGCTCGTAGCTGGCGGCGGCGTACTGCAGTTCCTGCGTGGCGTCGGGTCCGCCCTTCGCGGCCAGCTGCTCGTGCATGCGGCCCTTCGCGCGGTACCACTCGGCCACGGCCTCGTCCGACGCACCCGCACCCGGACGGCCGTAGAACAACGCCGTCATCTCGATCATCGGGTTGAGAGGAGAAACGCTCATCGCTCGCCTCCGGGCTGAATTCGGGTGGTCGACTTTGACCATCCAAACTGTGCCCTTGCTCACAGCGAGACTCATCGGACGCGCGACCGAACCCGGCCAGTTAATTGAGGCACCAATCGACGGGACCGAAGTCCAGCGCCGTCTACGTCATATGTCCCAGTGCAGGTGGATTAGTGGCATGCATTGCGCAATGCGTCCACCAAACGCTCCGCGTATCCGTCCTTCGTGAGGAACTCGCGGGCGCCCGCGGCGAGCGCTTCCGGACCGAGCGTGCTGCGCAGGCTCATGGCGATCACGGGGACGCTCAGCTCGGCGGTGAGAACCCGCAGCAGGTCGAGACCGTCCTCGGCGTCGGGCATCAGCACGTCGACGATCGCGACGCACGGGTTGAGGTCGCGGGCGATCTCGAGGGCGAGTTGCGGGGAGCCCGCCTCGCCGACCACTTCGAAGCCGTGCGTAGCCATGAGAAACGTCCGCAGCGCGTTGCGCACACGGGCGTCGTCGTCCGCGATCAGCACCCGGATGGGTGGCAGTGAACCCTGCCCGTCGCGGACCATGGACAGGCCTCCTACACAGGTCAGGCTCATCGCAGACAAGTCTGCTCACCGAGGTCGGCGAACTTGAGAGGCGATTGACGCGAACTGACCGAGACGTTTGTCGCGGTTTCAGTCCGCCCGCTCGCGCTCGAACCGCTCCAGCAGCGCCGGGAGCTCGGCGAGCAGGAACGTGTAGAAGTCGCGCATGTGCTGCAACCTGCGCCTCGCCGGCCCGTCGCCGACCGAGGCGATACCCCGGTCGGTGGTCTGCAGGATGTGCTCGATGACCGCGTTCTGCTTGGTGTAGAGCTCGGACCACGGCATGTCGCGCATGCGGTAGTGCTCGCGGCGGCTGCCCGGCACCGGCACGCGCTCGATCATGCCGAGTGCCATGAGCAGCTTGATCGCACCGGACAGCGATCCGGCGCTGGCGCCGAGCTCCTCGGCGATGTCGCCCGCGGTCAGGCTCGGTTCGTCGGTGAACATGAACGCGGCGAGCACCCGCGATGCCATGCGCTGCATCCCGCTCTGCGTCAGCGCCAGGGCCAGGTGCTCGGCCGCTGCGCGGCGTGTCTCGTCGATCACGGGGATCAGTCTTCAGAATTTTCCGAAGGTTCGCTAGTCTGAGCGCGGTGTGCCGGGAAGTCTGGTCGGCGATTGTTCAGCCCATCGAGGGAAGGACAGGTCATGCCCGCCGCACTCGTGGTCGGAGCCGGCCCCGCCGGCCTTGTCACCGCCTACCGATTACGCCGCAGCGACTGGGACGTCGTGGTCGTCGAGAGGTCGTCGGCCCCGCCGGTCCGCCCGGTCGCGCTCACCGGGTTCGGGCTCGACGCCGCACGCCGGATGCGCCTGCCGCTCGACCTGGCCGAGCTCCGCAAGAAGCTGGACGTCCGCTGCGACACGACCATCGTTCGCCGCGAACCCGACCGGTTCGGCGTCACCGTGACGTTCTCCACCGGCGACGTCGAGTGGTTCGACCTCGTGGTCGACCCGGAGATCCGGTTCGCCGGCATGAACGACTCGATGGCGATCTACGCGGCCGAACTGTTCGGCGACGCGTTCGACATCTTCCGCGATCCCCGCGAAGCACTGCGTTGGTGGTACACGAACTGTCTGAAGTCACCTGAACAGAGCAGTTTTTGAGACAATTAATTCGGTCGATCAAGTGCTACTTTCAAGCGGGTGGACGGGGTACTTGCTGAACGTGACAACGAATTAAGACGGTTGGCCGACCTGTTGGCGGACTCCTTCCGAGGATCCGGCCGGGCGGCCGTTGTGACAGGTCCTCCCGGCTGCGGGAAGACCCGCCTGCTCAGCGAGTTCAGCACCCAGGCCAGGGAAAACGGCGCCGTGGTGCTGAACGCGGTCTGTTCGAGCGCGGAACACCACCAACCGCTCGGTGTCGTTTCACAGATTGTTCCCGGCATCAACAACAATGAATCACCCAGACTGTTCCACGAGTCGTTGACAAATCGTGGACCCCTGTGCCTCGTCGTTGACGACGTACATCACGCGGACCCCGCTTCTCTTGAATGTCTCTCATATCTGGTGCGCCGGCTCGGCTCGTCGCCGATCACTCTGGTCATCAGCTCGGACGGCCGCGGCCCCCGGCCGGACTTCCACGCGTGCACCCGCATCCGGCTGCCGCTGCTGTCGGTCCGCGGCGTCACCCGGCTGCTGGCGCAGCACCTGTCCCCCGACGAGGCCGGGCGGCTGGCGCCGTCGTGGCACGCGGCGAGCGGCGGCAACCCCGAGCTCGCTCTCGCCCTGGCCCAAGACCTGCACAGCTACCGCCGGCGGGTCTCCGGTGCCGCCGACCTCATCACCGGTGACGCGTACCGGCAGGCCGTCGTCGCGTGCCTGGTCCGCGGCGGACCGGACCTACTGGAGGTCGCCGCCGCGCTGGCGTTGCTGGGCGACGCCCCGGTCCCGCTGGGGGAACTCCTCGGCATCCGCGAGGAGCAGGCCGAACTCGCCGTCGCCGCGCTGTCCGACATGGGACTGGTCGAGCGCGGCCGGTTCGCGCACCCGGCGGCGCGGACCGCGGTGCTGGGCACGCTGGCCTCGGACGCCCGCGGCGCGTTGCACCGCCGGGCGATCCGGCTGCTGCACCAGTCCGGCGCGCCCGCGCGACTGGTGGCCGAGCAGCTCATCGCGTCCGGGAACGTCCAGGACCAGTGGGTGCTGCCGGTCTTGGAGGAGGCAGCGCAGGACGCGTTGGCGCGCAACGAACTTCACCTGGCCGACCAGTGCCTGCGCCTGGCCGTGCGCGTGTGCGAGGACCCCGACCGCCGCAACACCCTGCTGGTCAAGCTGCTGTCCGCGGAGTGGGCGATCGACCCGTCCATCGGCGCGCGGCACGTCCCATCGTTGATCACCGCCGCGCGCCGCGGCGAGCTGACGGGCCGCGAGCTGATGGTGCTCGTGTACCAGTCGCTGTGGTTCGGCCGGCTCGAGGACGCGCGCAGCCTGTTCGCCAAGGAGATGCCTCTCGCCGAGGCCGCGATCCTGCGCCTGTGGCTGGGCTGCTTCGTACCGCCGCTGCTGCCGTTCCTCGATGGTGGTGGCGTGGCCCCTTCCGACGACCTGCGCTGGTTGGCGTTGACCGGGCTGAGCGACGTGCTGTGCTCGCGCGCCACCGCGCAGACTTTGGTTTCGCTGGAGCAGGTCCTAGAACGTTGCCTGCCCAACGCCCAGCCGCTGCAGCCCGAGCTCACTGCCATCTGCGCGCTGATCTACGCGGGCGAGCTGGACCGCGCCGACACCTGGGTCGAGCGGCTGCTCGACAGCGCGCCGCAACGCAACGCCCCGTCATGGGAAGCCGGGTTCTTCTCCCTCCTGGCCGAGATCGCGTGGCGCCGGGGCGACGCTCCGTCGGCCGTGCGGTGGGCGCGGGCGTCCATGGACTACGTGTCCCCGCAGGGCTGGGGTGTAGCAATCGGCCGGGCGCGGGCAATCCTCGTGCTCGCCGCTCTGGAAGCGGGCGACCTCGACGAGGCCGCGGACCAGCTCGACCACCCCTTCCCGCCGGGCATGCTGCAGTCGTTGTGGGGCGTGCACTACCAGCACGCGCGCGGCCGGTTCCAGCTCGCGTGCGGCAACCTGCACGCCGCGCTCGGCGAGTTCCTGCGGTGCGGTGACCAGATGACGGCTTGGGGCATGGACCATCCCGCCGTCGTACCGTGGCGCGCTTCGGCCGCCGAGGCCTACCTGCGGCTCGGCCGGCCGGACCGGGCCACGCTCATCAGTGCCGCGATTCCGGCCACGCCACTGACCGACGCCGAGCGCCGGGTCGCGATGCTGGCCGCCGAGGGGCATCCGAACCGGTCGATCTCGCGGCAGTTGCGGATCACGGTCAGCACGGTGGAGCAGCATCTGACCCGGTGTTACCGCAAGCTGAACGTGACTTCGCGGCAGCAGTTGGCGGAGCGGTTGCACTTGTTCGCCACGAACTGAGCGCTGGAACGGTGGGGTGGCGGTTAGGGGCTTGGGGCGGGGTGGGCGGTCAGCGACACGAAGCCGGAAGCCGACGATCAGCGACACGACACCGGAAGCCGACGATCAGCGACACGAAGCCGGAAGCCGACGATCAGCGACACGACACCGGAAGCCGACGATCAGCGACACGACACCGGAAGCCGACGATCAGCGACACGACACCGGAAGCCGACGATCAGCGACACGAAGCCGGAAGCCGACGATCAGCGACACGACACCGGAAGCCGACGATCAGCGACACGACACCGGAAGCCGACGAT
>NZ_BSTQ01000031.1 GCF_030269605.1 Lentzea sp. NBRC 105346 | reverse complement strand
GGCAGCCACATCCGAGACCCCAGGTCAAGCGAAAAGCGTGCTTGACCTGGGGTCTCGGATGCGGCAGGGCTTCGCCTGCGATGCGACGGGAGGGGCCCACCACCGGGTGGTTGCGCGCTGCGCGCGCGGTGTACCTGGCGGTTCCGTGCGTGGTCGCTTCCTTGGCTGGCGGTTCCGTGCGTGGTCGCTTCCTTGGCTGCCGGTTCCGTCGTGGTCCTGGTCCCGTGGCTCGCGCTTCGCGCATCGTGTGGTGCGCGCGAGTCCTACGTTCCCGACCCCCGAGCTGTACGTTCCCGCACCGCGAGTCCACCTTCGAGCGCGCGAGTCCTCAGTTCAGCCAGCCCCGGCGAGTCCTCACTTCACGCTGCGTGTTGCCCACTCCGCCCCTGCGTGTTGCCCACCCAACCCCGCGAGTCGTACGTTCCCGACCCCCGGCCCCGCCTACTGCGTGTTGCGGCCCGCCCACACGGCCAGCTGGGCGCGAGACCCCAGCCCCAGCTTCGTCCGCACGTGCGTGACGTGTCTGGCCACCGTGTGCGGCGAAATCCCCAGCCGCTGCCCGATCTGCCGATAGGTCAGCCCCTCGGCCACCAGAGCGGCGATGTGCCGTTCCCGCTCGGTGATCCGCTCGTCGCGCTCGACGGGACCACCCAGAGGCCGCTCGGTCAGCGCGTAGTCGACTGCCTGGTACATGGTCATCCGGCGACCGCTGGACTCTGCGGCGCGGATTCGTCCGGGGGCCATCCTGGTGCGCAGGATCGACCACCCGGCGTCCAGCTGGTCGCGCCAGTAGGGCTCGGGCAGGTAGTTGAAGCGGTTGCGCACGACTGCGGCCGTCGTTAGGAGGCTGAGGGCGCACACATCGTCGGCGGCCGTGCCGACCAAGGCCAGCGCCAGGCCCTCCAGGTCGTAGAAGAGGTTGGTGGGGTGCTCGGTGCTGCACGCCAGGCTTTCGTGGAACAGCTCCAAAGCGCTCTCGAAGTCGTTGCGCGCCAAGGCGATTGCGCCTGCGGTGTGCAGTTGCGGGTTGAGCATGTGCTGGGGGCCGTGTTCTCGCGTCAGCCAGATGGCCTCGGACACCAGAGGGGCGGCCTCGTCCGCGCCGCCGTGCTGGAGTTTCGTCCACGCCAGGGAGTTCAGGATGACCGCGACCGCTAGTTGGTCGCCGATGCCTCGCACCAGGCCCAGTGCCTCGTCGAAACGGGCGTAGCCGCCTGCCAGGTCGCCGAAGTAGCAGTCGGCGGACGCCAGGACTTCCAAGGCGCGCGCCATGGTCGCTGGACGGTTGAAGGTGCGTTCCAGGTTGTAGGAGATGCTCGCGTAGCGGTGGCACTCCTCCCAGTTGCCGCGCGCGCGGTAGTGGCCGGCGCCTACCTGCGCCAGCAGGCTGCGGTACTGCGGGGGGACCGCTGGTTCGACGAGGGCCTGGTTGAGAAGTTCTACGTGGACGCCTCGTGGTTTTTGGGGCGACGCGGACCACGCGGTGGCTGCCACGGCCAGGGCGTGGTGTGGCCAGTCGCCGGTGGCGGCTGTGCGGGCTATTGCCACGTCCAGGACGCCCAGGTGGCGGTCCAGGCGGGCTACCACCTCGGCCGCGGGATCGAAGCACGTGACCTCTGGCTCGATTACGCGGGTCACCCAGTCGACTATGTGGTCGTGCACGATCGGGACGTCGCCCGCTGCCTCCGCGCGTTCCAGGCAGAACAGGCGGATCGACTCCAGCTGGCGGAACATCGTCGGGCCGCGCGACGTTCGGTCGGCTACCAGTAGGGACTTGGCCTCCAGGGACGCCACCAGGTCGAGGGCGTCGGGTACGCCGATCGCTGACGCGGCCAGGTCCAGGTCGAACGGCACGCCCAGGACCGCGAGTCTGCGGCACGCCTGCTGCTCGGGCGGGGTTAGTAGGTCGTAGCTCCACTCGATGGCCGCGCGCAGGGTGCGGTGGCGGCTGTCCGCCTCGCGCGGGGCCGAGGTGAGCAGATCCAGGCGGTCGCCCAGGCGCGCGAGCATGTCGGCGGGGGAGAGTAGGGCGATCCGGCGCGCGGCCAGTTCTATGGCCAGCGGCATGCCGTCCAACCTGCGGCAGAGCGCGATTACGTCCGCGGCGTTGTGCTCGGTCAGTTCGAAGGTGCGGTCTACGGCGTTGGCGCGGTCGCGGAACAGACGGACCGCGTCGCACCTGGCTGCCAGGGCGGCGTTGACCGGCTCGTCGGCGTCCGGGAGTTCCAGCTCGGTGACCGCGAAGACCTGTTCGGCTGCCAGGTTGAGGCTTTCGCGGGACGTGACCAGCACGCGCAGCCGGGGACACCCGGCGAGCAGTGCGGCTACCAGGTTCGCGACACCTTCCAGTAGGTGTTCGCAGTTGTCGAGCAGCAGCAACATCTTCTGGTTCGCGACGGCCGCGGCTACGCCTTCGGCCACCGGCTGGTTGGACGGCACGCGCACGTCCAGGGCCGATGCGACCACGTGCCCGACGCGGTCCGGGTCGGTCGTCGTCGCCAGACCGACCCACCACACGCCGTCCGGGTAGTCCTTGCGCGCGCGGTCCGCGAACTGGACCGAAAGTCGCGTCTTGCCCGCGCCCGCTGGACCGACGAGGCTGATCAGGCGGTGTTCGGAGCTGAGTCTGGTCAACGCGGTGAGCTCGGCGCGCCTGCCTACGAACGTGTCCAGCGGCGTCGGCAGACCGCCCGTCGCGGCGGCACGGTGCTCGCCGGCGCGCGTGGTCGTGCGTTCGCGGTAAGCGCGCTGGCGGCACGCGTTCGAGCAGTAGCGTCTGCCGCCCGCCGCGTCGCTGATCTGCCTGCCGCACGTCTCACAGGCGGCCGTTGCCGTCATGCGGCTGAACCTACCGTTCGTAACGGGCCGTAACACCCGCTGTTTCGGGGTATTGCCGTCGCGAAAGCCCAGTCGACATGATCGCGGAGAGCTGCCTGCCGCCACCCGAACGGAGGTACGGCGATGACTGTGCAAGCGACAACAGCTGTTCCCTGTGTCGTCCCGGAAGACGATCGCGACGTCGTCAACGAGTGGGTTTCCCGCATTCTGGAAGTCGTCCGGCCCGAGACCGAGGCGGCTGACCCGGCCGAGGCGTGCCGCACCGCGGCGGAGGCCGCGGAGGAGTTGAGCGCCTACCTCTGGATCCTCATTCGCAGGCACCGGCGAACGGCCTGACGCGCTACGGCGCTCCGAAGACGTGGAAGACGTCGGTGTAGAGCCGCGCGTTGAAGGGATGGTCACCCGGTGGCAGCAGCGCGTGCGGCCCGAGCGCGGCGAGCGCCTCTTCCCGGGTGGTCCGGCGGAGCCGGGTGCGCGCCATCGCGAGAACGACGCCCAGATCGGTCTCCTGGCCGAGACCGCCGGCCCACACGTCGTAACAGAACCGCACGAGCAGTGATGCGGCCGCGTCGTCCGCGGGCCACATGCTCGCCATCACCGATCGGCAGCCTGCGACCAGCAGCGCGTTCGGCAGCCCGGTGAGCTCACCGCCCGCGTGCAGGCGCGGAACACCGGACTCGCACGCGGACAGCACGGCCAGCGCGCAGCGCGGCAGGCTGAGCCGGGTGAGGCACTCGGCGACCGTCACCACTCGATGACAGCCGGGCGACGGCTCTGGACCCAGCCTTCCCGTTTCCGACAAGTAGCGGGCGAACAGGCCCCGATCGCTCGTGTCCCGTGTCGCCAGGAAACCCGACCAATACGGGTTGGCCCCGAAAAAGAACCCGTGCCCGCTGACGTGCAGCACCGCGCACTCGCGTGCCTCGGCGAACAGCTCGCTGGTGGACTTCGGTTCCGTCACGCCGCCGCGCGCCGCCCGGACCGCCGCGACCTCACCCGGCGCGAACGTCAGGTCACCGGTTCGGTCGGGCACCACGACGGTCGGGCCGTGCACCGCGCGGTCCCGTTGGACGCACAGCTGGAGCATCGCCACCGAGGGCGCGAGCGTGACGCCGCGGATCGACGGCACCTCGTCGGCGAGCGACCACCACGGCAGGAACACGAGCTCTTCGTGCGGCACGACCGTGAGCCGTTCCGGTGCCACCTCGCGCAGTGCCAGCACGATGCCGCCGAGCTTCGCCCGCGCACCCGCCCACAGCCGATCGACCGCGTCCCGGCCCGCCGCGCCGTCTTCCTCGTCCGCCCACACGGAGTTCGTCACGCCGGCGACGAGCTGGTGACGTTCCTCCGCGGACCACTCGGCGTAGCCGCCGGTGTAGTTCAGGTCGTCAGCGGGGCCGTGCGCCAGCGACCACGATACGTAGTCCGTATCCGCGTAGAGTACGAGCACGGCGGAACCCGCGCGCGCGGTCGCCCGCAGGGCCCGTCTCGTCGTGAGCTCGTAGTTGGTGCCTTCGAGCGTCAAGGACCCGGCCGATGGATCGAGTTCGCGCAGCAGTGCGGACCGTTGCCCTGCCAGCTCGTTCATCCGCGCGCTGGTTAGCGTCCCACCGATGTCCCTCAGCTCCAGCTCGACGTCGACGGCACGCAGCTGCCGCAGCAGGGGCTCGGTCTTCTCGGCGCCGTAATTCAGCTCTTCCAGCACCCATTCGGTGGTGTTCCTGGATCTGGCGAGCTCGGTGACGGCGATGAACGACGGGTGGTCCTCGGCGCGCACCATGGTGTGCGCGTGGAGGTCGAGGAGCCCCGCGAGGCCAGCCAGCATCTCCTGCCGGTGGTGTGACGTCTTCGCGGCGTGCCAGATCTGCGGGATCAGCGCAATCGCGCCATCCAGCACGGTGATCGCGTCGAGGTGGCGGTCGTGGTCGATGTACAGCTGGGCCAGGGTTCGGCACAAGTTGACCGTGAGCCGATAGCGCCGGCCGAGGTTGGCGATCCGGATGGCCTCGATGATGATCGATCTCGCCTCGTCGAACCTGCTCGTGTGGCTGCCCGCGATGGCGAGTGAGTTGGAGACGCTGAGCTCGACGTCGACCTGGCCGGACTCGCGCGCCTCGGCCAGCACCTGGTGCCCCAGCGCCCACACCTGTTCGTACTGGCGTGCAGCCAGGAGCCGCAGCACCTCGTCGTTGGACACGGCCGAGTCCGCTTCCTCGGGCACGTACTGGGCGTCGTCGACGAAGCTGGCGAACAACTCGGCGCGCTTGCGGCTCTTCGCCGCCTCGTCGGTGAGCCCGAGGTGGGGCGCGAGATCAGCCGCCTCCCTTAACCGAGTGATCGCGCGCCGGTCGTCCCCGCTGAGGTGATAGGTCATCGCGAGGTCGCGCAACGCCTCGACGGCGCGGGCGTCACCCGAGGCGAGGAACCGGGTCACGACTTCCAACTGGACGCGTTCGGCATCGGCGTAATGCCCCAGTCGTCCGGCGATCCTGCCGAACGCCTCGAGGTAATTCTCCAACCCGACCAGTCGCTGGCGGCGGTCGCGTTCTTCCTCTTCGGTGAGGGAACGGCGCAGCTCGACGGCGGCGGTCATGGCCCTGATGGCCTCCGTGGCACGGCCGTCGTGTTCGGCGAGCATTCCTTCGAGCAGCAACGCGAACGCTTCGATTCCGCGCAGGCCCGCTTCTGTGGCCACCTGCCGCAGATCGGGCACCCAGCCGCGAAGCTCCTCCCAGTCGCCGTCGGCGCGCAACGCGTACGTCAGCATCTGTACGAGCTCGGCGTCGAGGTCGAGCTCGTGATCGTCCGCTCGACGGCAGTCGGCGATCGCCTTCCGCAAAACGTCGATGGCGTCGAAGTGATCGTCCACCTTGATCAGGACCGAGGCGACTCCGTGATAGCCGGTGGCTCTCGCGAGCGGACCGTCGACCAGGGCGACCACGTCGGCGGTGGCTCGGGCGAGCAGCTGCGCGTGCCACGGATTCTCCGCGGCCGCCTCCATCGCCGTGTCGAGCGCCCGGTTCACCGCCTCCACCAACGCGTTGTGCCGGTCCCGCCAGTCGAAGTAGTGATCAAGGTCGTGGAAGCCCGGCTTGAGATAGGCCTTCACCATGGGCGGGTTCCGGACGCGGTTGCGGAACTCCGAGAGCGTCATAGCGCCTGCTGCCACCGAATCCAACAGCGTCGCTACGTCGTCAGCCACGGTTCTGGAGTTTCTCGAAACAACGTTGGCACATCAGCATATCGCCTGCCGGAATCTGCACTTCTCCGTTGCTGAATACTAGGTTCGAGACCATGTATCCCTCACCGCGGCGCAGGGGATCGGAACAGCCATCACAGATCGCGTCGGCCTCGTCACGATCTCGCCACCAGTCGCGTGCGGCCTGCCGCTCGGCGGCTCCGGCCGGGGCCGCTCGCCGGGGCTGCGGTGCCAGCCGATCGAGGTAGGGGGCGCCGCCGACCTCGTCCGCGCACTTCACCACAATCTCGACGAGGTCGCGGTCACCGGTGGCGAGCTGATGGGCGATGGCGACCACGGCAGCGGGCTGCACGTACCCCGGCATGGCCGCCGCCTTGCGACACGCCAATTCGACGTACTGCCTGCTGTGTTCGGGATTATCCCTGACCAATTCCTGCAGGCGGTCCATATTGAATTCGATGCGGCCATCGTCGTGCCGCTCGCCGAACGAGTACATCGCATCGATGAAGTCCTGGAGACTGCGTTCTGCGGGCATGCGTCCTCCTCGATGGACAGGCCGCCACAGTCGCAGCGGAATCCTATGCCGCCTGCGAAAAAGGGACTAGACTCAGCCGGTCACGGGTTGGCAGCGGGCAATAAGGATTGGCTATGGCCGAGGAACCGAGAAACGTGCCGGAACCGATGTCGGAGCCCGACGAGGAGCAGCCCCTTGACCCGCTGAGCCCGTTCCCCAGGGGAAAGCGCCGCGTGTTCCGCAGGATCTCGCCGATCACCGAGGAGCGCGACACCGCTGGGGAAGCGCCGTGACGGAGCCCGCCGGCAAGGAGTACGCCGTCGCGGTCAAGGAACTCGTCGACACCGAGGCCAAACGTCGCGACTCACTGGAGAGCCGGGCGGTGGCCGTCGTCAGCGTGTCCGGCACGCTGCTGACGTTGCTGCTGGCCTTGTCCGCCGCGACGCGCGGCAAGGACGTTCAGCTCGTCGGCGGCGGCCGTGCGTTTGTCGTCGTCTCGGTGCTGGTCTTCGTCGTGGCCGCCGCGGCGGCGATCGGCGTCTACGCGCCGCGGGTGGCGACGACGATCGACGTCGGCCGGCTGCGGGACGAGGTCCGCGCGCACTGGTCCGATGACAGCGGCTGGGGGTTGAAGCGGGTCACCGGTGAACGGTTGCACCAGCTGGACGAGCTCCAGCGGACCAACGACACGAAGGGCAAGTGGTTGCTGGGTGCCGTGGTCGCTCAGTTCGCTGGGGTCGTGCTCGTGGCCGTGGCGGTCGCGATGACGCTGACCGGCTGAATCACGCTGCTCCGGACGGAGTATCGCAGACCTTGGGGATCTTGCTCGATAAAGAGATTCGCGCGGCCTATGTGACCAGCGCCTCCGTCCGGCAGATAGGGTGAGCTCGTCATCGCCAACGAGCATCAAGGAGACCCGCCGTGACGGTTCGCGTAGGTGTCAACGGCTTCGGCCGCATCGGCCGCAACTTCTTCCGCGCTGTGCGTGCTGGTGGACACGACATCGAGATCGTCGCGTTCAACGACCTCGGTGACGTCGCCACCATGGCGCACCTGCTGAAGTACGACAGCATTCTCGGTCGTCTCGACGCGGACGTGCAGGTGACCGACGAGGGGATCTCCGTCGACGGCAAGGTCATCAAGGCCCTGGCCGAGCGCGACCCCGGCAAGCTGCCCTGGAAGGACCTGGGCGTCGACGTCGTCGTCGAGTCCACCGGCTTCTTCACCGACGCCGCGTCGGCCCGTAAGCACGTCGACGAGGGTGGCGCCAAGAAGGTCATCATCTCCGCGCCCGCCAAGGGCGAGGACCTGACCATCGTGCTCGGTGCCAACGAGGGCGCGTACGACGGCTCGCAGACCGTCATCTCGAACGCCTCCTGCACCACCAACTGCCTCGCCCCGCTGGCCAAGGTGCTGCACGACGCGTTCACCATCGAGCGTGGCCTGATGACCACCATCCACGCGTACACGCAGGACCAGAACCTGCAGGACGCGCCGCACAAGGACCTGCGCCGCGCCCGCGCCGCCGCGCTGAACATCGTGCCGACCAGCACCGGTGCCGCGAAGGCCATCGGCCTCGTGCTGCCCGACCTCAACGGCAAGCTCGACGGCTACGCGCTGCGCGTGCCGATCCCCACCGGCTCCGCGACCGACCTCACCGTCACGCTGAGCCGCGAGGTCACGCTCGACGAGGTCAACGCCGCGTACAAGGCCGCCGCCGAGGGGCCCCTCAAGGGCATCCTGACCTACTCCACCGACCCGATCGTGTCGGCGGACATCGTGACCGACCCGGCGTCCTGCATCTACGACGCGCCGCTGACCAAGGTCAACGGCAACCAGGTCAAGGTCGTCGGCTGGTACGACAACGAGTGGGGCTACTCCAACCGCCTCGCGGACGTGGTCAAGCTCGTCGCGTCCAAGATCTGAGGAAGCAGACGTTGAAGACTCTCAGCGAACTGATCGCCGAGGGTGTCGAAGGTCGGCGCGTGCTCGTGCGCGCCGACCTGAACGTCCCCCTCGACGGTGACAAGATCACCGACGACGGCCGCGTGCGCGCGTCGGTGCCCACCATCAAGAAGCTGGCCGACGCCGGCGCGAAGGTCATCGTCGCCGCGCACCTCGGCCGCCCCAAGGGCGAGCCCGACCCGAAGTTCTCGCTCGCGCCCGTCGCCACCAGGCTCGGTGAGCTGCTCGGCATCGAGGTGCCCCTCGCGCCGGACACCACCCAGCTCACCAACGGCGGTGTCGCGCTGCTGGAGAACATCCGGTTCGACCCGCGTGAGACCAGCAAGGACGACGCCGAGCGCGAGGCGTTCGCGGACGAGCTCGCCGCGCTGGCCGACGCGTTCGTGTCCGACGGCTTCGGTGTCGTGCACCGCAAGCAGGCGTCGGTCTACGACGTCGCGAAGAAGCTCCCGGCGTATGTCGGTGAGCTGGTCGAGGCCGAGCTGAAGGTGCTGCGCAAGCTCACCGACGACCTCGAGCGCCCGTACGTGGTCGTGCTCGGCGGCGCGAAGGTGTCCGACAAGCTCGGCGTCATCGCGAACCTGCTGACCAAGGTCGACCGGTTGCTCATCGGCGGCGGCATGGCGTACACCTTCCTCAAGGCCCAGGGCCACGAGGTCGGCAACTCGTTGCTGCAGGAAGACCAGCTGGAGCAGGTGAAGGGCTTCCTCGCCGAGGCGGACAAGCGCGGCGTCGAGCTCGTGCTGCCGGTCGACGTGCTGGCCGCCACCGAGTTCGCGGCGGACGCGGACTACGCGGACGTCGACGCGGCCGCGATCCCGGCCGACCGGATGGGCCTGGACATCGGCCCGGCCTCGCGCGAGCTGTTCGCCGCGAAGCTGGCCGACGCCAAGACCGTGTTCTGGAACGGCCCGATGGGCGTCTTCGAGTTCGACTCGTTCTCCGGCGGAACCCGCGCGGTCGCCGAGGCGTTGATCAAGAGTGACGCCTTCACCGTCGTCGGCGGTGGCGACTCGGCCGCGGCCGTGCGCGCGCTCGGCCTGCCCGAGGACGGCTTCTCGCACATCTCCACCGGAGGTGGCGCTTCCCTGGAGTTCCTGGAAGGCAAGGAACTCCCCGGCATCAGCGTCTTGGAGTCGTGATGGCGACGCGTCTGCCCCTCATCGCGGGCAACTGGAAGATGAACCTCAACCACCTCGAGGCCATCGCGCTCGTCCAGAAGATCGCCTTCTCGCTGCCGGAGAAGTACTTCGCCAAGGTCGAGGTCGCGGTGATCCCGCCGTTCGTCGACATCCGCAGCATCCAGACGCTGGTCGACGGCGACAAGCTGCTGCTCAAGTACGGCGCGCAGGACCTGTCGCAGCACGACAAGGGTGCCTACACCGGCGACGTGTCCGGCCCGATGCTCGCGAAGCTGGGCTGCCACTACGTCGTCGTCGGGCACTCCGAGCGCCGCGAGTACCACCACGAGGACGACGCGCTCGTCAACGCGAAGGTCAAGGCGGCGCTGCGGCACGGCGTCACGCCGATCTTCTGCCTCGGCGAGAAGCTCGACGTCCGCGAGGCCAAGGGCCACCTGGAGCTGTGCACGTCGCAGCTCGTCGCCGGCCTGGAGGGCCTGAAGGCCGAAGAGGTCGCGAAGGTCGTCATCGCCTACGAGCCCGTCTGGGCGATCGGCACCGGCCGTACGGCCAGCTCGTCCGACGCGCAGGAGGTCTGCGCGGCGCTGCGGGCCAAGCTCGCCGAGCTCTACGGCGAGGACACCGCGTCGACCGTGCGCGTGCTGTACGGCGGCTCGGTGAAGTCGTCGAACATCAGCGAGCTCGTCGCGCAGAAGGACATCGACGGCGCCCTGGTCGGCGGTGCGTCGCTGGAGGCGGACGAGTTCACCAAGCTGTGTGCGCTCGCCGCAGGCGGCCCACTACCCTGACCCGATAGTTTCCCACCCTTTCCCTACGG
The DNA here is from genome assembly GCF_030269605.1 of Lentzea sp. NBRC 105346. GTDB lineage: Bacteria > Actinomycetota > Actinomycetes > Mycobacteriales > Pseudonocardiaceae > Lentzea. The sequence continues at coordinate 33,287 of NZ_BSTQ01000031.1, read as the reverse complement.
TTGCACACGTTCGGCAGTCGACCAGGTACTCTATGGCGTCGACTGTCTGACAGCGAGGAAGAAATGATCCTGTTCCTGCAGATCCTGTTGATCGTCTCCAGCCTGCTGCTGGTGCTGCTCGTCCTGCTGCACCGTGGGCGTGGCGGCGGCCTGTCCTCGCTGTTCGGCGGCGGTATGCAGTCGAGTCTGTCCGGATCCAGCGTGGTCGAGAAGAACCTCGACCGCCTGACGCTGTTCACCGGCGCGGTGTGGATCATCGCCATCGTCGGCATCGGACTGCTGGTCAAGCTCCCGACGGTCTGACCAGAGACAACAAAACAGAAGCCCTCCGGGGCTTGGGGTAACCACTTGGTGGGGGTGTAACGGTCGATGGCTGGTGGTAACGCGATTCGCGGTACCCGCGTCGGCGCAGGCCCGATGGGTGAGTCGGAGCGTGGCGAGTCCGCGCCTCGGCGTCGCGTGTCGTACTGGTGCGCGAACGGTCACGAGTCGCGTCCGTCCTTCGCGGTCGACGCGGAAGTGCCGGACAACTGGGACTGCCCGCGCTGCGGGTTGCCCGCCGGACGGGACGAGCAGACCCCGCCCGCGCCTCCGCGCAACGAGCCGTACAAGACGCACCTGGCCTACGTGAAGGAGCGGCGCTCCGACGCCGACGGTGAGGCGATCCTCGAAGAGGCTCTCGCCAAGCTCCGCCGGCAGCGCGAGGAGCCGTAAACCGGATCTCAACGCCACGAAGGGCGCCTTCCCTCGGGGAGGCGCCCTTCGCTATGTCTGCGGTCGAGTGCCGTTATGGCCACCTTTACGGACCTCAGGTCCGTAAAGGTGGCCATAACGGCACTTGTCAGATCGTCCGGCGCAGGCCGGTGAACTGGCGGCGGAGCATGGCGGCTCCGATCAGGATGAAGAACAGCAGCACGACCAGCGTGCTCGTCGTGCCGCCGGTCGAGCTGGACAGCGTGACGTCCACGTTCCCGAGCAGGACGATGCCGCACTCGGCCCGGATCGCGTGCCGGCCCGGCTCGATGGTCGTGAAGCGGACCGGCGCGGTGAAGTCGCCGTTGGTGTCCGCGACGGTCTTTCCGACGTTCTCGCCCATCGCCTTCAACGTCACCGGGGCGCCCGCCGGGCAGCCCTTGCCGGTGGCGGTCAGCGGGTCGCCCGGCTGGATGTTGTCCTTGTCCAGCACCAGGATCCCGTCACCGCCGTTCGGCGTCGACGAGGACGAGGAAGAGGACGACGACGAGCTGTCCGTGGTCGTGGTCGTCGACCCCGTGGTCGTGGTGGTCGTCGTGGTGACGCCGGGCGGGCGCGGGGTAGTGGTCGTGACGACCGGCGGCTTCGTGGTCGTCGTGGTGGTCACCGGCGGGGTGGTCGTCGTGGTCGTCGGCGGCACGATGACGGTGAACCGCGTCGTCGCCTTGCTGCCGGGACAGGGGGAGGCCTGCACGACGATCGGGAACGTGCCCGCGGGCGAGTTGGCCGGAATCGTGACGTTGCGCTGACCGGTCCCGCGCACCGAGGTGCCGGTGCCGAGCGACTGCTGACCGTTCCAGAGAATGACCACACTCGAGTTCGTGCAGTCCGGGTCGAACGTGAAGCCGGACCACGCGACGGTGGCGGTGCTCCCGGGCGCCCCGCTCGCGGGTTTGACCGTCGCCGAAGGCGGGGTCTGCGCGAGGGCGGGTGTGATCGTGAGCACGGTAACACCCGCTACCGTCGCCACGAGTACAGCTAAAGACCGCATACCCTCTCCCCGGATCCGAACGTAAGGTGCGCTAGTGAGACGTCGCGTGACTGGTGCAGGTTTACTGCTGTGCGCCGGAATTATGCTGCTTGCCCCGGCGGCTTTCGCACAGGGCGGGTCCGTGGCGTTGGAAGCCACAGTGGACGGTAAGCCGGTTGGAGCAACGACCCTCGTGCTCGACCCCGCGCAGACCCCCAAGATCTCCGTCACCGTCCGCAACAACACGGACACAGTGCAGCGGATCCGGACGGTCCGGCTGAAGGGCACCGCCCTGGCATTGACGTTCTTCGCTTACGACACAACGGTTCCGTTCGACGTGCCCGCGAAGAGCACCGCGACCCGCGGCTTCCAGCTGGACCTGGCCGACCTCGGCTCGCAGGCCATCGGACTGCTGCCGACGACGGTCCAGGTGATCAACCCGGACCGGGACGTGGTCGCCGAGGTCGAGGCGACCGGAGACGTGCGCGGATCGTTGTGGTCCGTGTACGGGGTGTTCGGACTGGCCGTGCTGGTGCTGACGATCCTGTCGTGGCTGGGCGCGATCATCGCGCTGGCGCGCAGGCGGCTGCCCGCGAACCGGTGGCAGCGCGCGATGCGGTTCCTGCCCGCGGGCATCGGCACCGGACTGGTCGCGGTGATCTCGTTGTCGGTGCTGCGGTTCATCCCGCCGTCGCCGACGGCCGAGGTGCCGTTCATCGTCGGCGCGGCCGGCGCGGCGCTGCTGCTCGGTTACCTCACGCCGCACCCCGGTGACGCACCGTCCGATTCAGACACCACGACCGTGAGGCTGCCGTGACCGCATCACCGAGCGTCGTCGCCGCGCTGCCGCAGTACGACATCGGCGGACAGATCGGCGAGGGCGGGATGGGCGTCGTCTACGGCGGCGTGCACCGTCCGCTCGGCCGTCCGGTGGCGATCAAGCGGCTGCCCCGAGCGGTCGCCGAGGACCAGCGGATGAGCGCCCGGTTCGAGCACGAGGCGCGTCTGCTGGCGCGCCTGGACCACCCGCACATCGTGCCGGTCTACGACTACGTGCGGGACCAGGGCGAGCACCTGCTGGTCATGGAACGCCTCGACGGCGGCACGGTGTGGTCTCGTTTCGCCAGTGAGGGCTACACCGCGCAGCAGTCGTGCGGCATCGTCCTGGCGGCACTGTCCGGTCTGCACGCGGCGCACGAGGCCGGTGTGCTGCACCTGGACGTGAAGCCGAAGAACCTGCTCTTCACCTCGTCCGGTGTGGTGAAGGTGGCCGACTTCGGCATCGCCCAGGTCGTCAGCGAGGGCGCCACCCTCGTCACCCACGCCGGCGCCGTCCTCGGCACGCCCGCGTACATCGCGCCGGAACAGGCGCTGGGCAACGCTTTGACCCCGGCCGCGGACGTCTACGCGACCGGCACGGTCCTGTACGAACTGCTGACGGGCGACCTGCCGTTCGAACGCGGCGGCGGCCCGCTGGCGTTGATCCAGAAGCGGGTGTACCAGGAGCCGCGCCGCATCGAGAACGTCCCGGAGCCGCTGGCCGAGGTCGTCATGCGCAGCCTCGTGCGCGACCCGTCCGGCCGCTACCGCAACGCCGAGACGTTCGCGATGGACCTGGCCGGCGCGGCGGCGCTGGTGTTCGGCCCGGACTGGCTGATGCAGCTCCGCCTGCCGGTACACCTGACGCCGCAGGTCGCGGCCTCCAGCACACACCCCGCGATGCGCCCGTCGCAGCCGCGCGACACCATGTCGATCACGCAGCACCGCATTCGCGCGACGATGGTCGAACCCGCGGCTCCCGCGGTGCATCTGAGCGACACGCTCGTGCCGGCCGCTTCGGTGATCAAGCCTTCTTCGCCGTCGGTGTTGTTCGTGGTCGCTGCTGTGGTTGCGGCTTTGCTGCTGGTTGCGTTGCCGTTTCTGCTGGGGGCGCGGGATTTGCCCGTCGTGCCGCAGGATTTGAGTCAGCCGATCACTTCCATTGGTGGCACGCACCTGAAGGTCACCGCTGCCGGGGTCACGCTCGCCGACGTCGATCGCACGGCTGAGGGGTACGTGTTGCCCGGCGCCGCTCGGTGGATCATCGGGGGAGCGGTCACCGCCACGGCCGACAAGGACTACCTGCTGGAACCCGCGCAGACTCCGATGCTCAGCATCATGGGGGCGGGGAGTGCGGTGCTGTTGTTGTTCACGCTCGCCTACCTGGAGTCCGTGTTGCGGGCGTTGCGGCGTCGGCAGGCTGGGACCGGTGCCGTTGTGCTCGCCGGGCCGCTCGGGTTCGGGCTCGGGGTGGCGGTGTGGCTGCTCGTCACCGTGTTGCTGCGCAACGAACCCACGCTCGGGCTCGCCGTGGCGTGCGGGGTGCTCGGGGCGGTCGCCGGCGTGTGTGCGGCGGTGGCGACAAAGCCATCGTGACGGGCGCGGGCCTGTGGCCATCGTGACGGGCGCGGGCCTGTGCGGGATGTGCGACCAGGCCGTCGTGGGTGCCGCCGGGCGCGTGCGCGGGCGGCGGCCGGGCCGTCGTGAGGATCACGGGCGGGCGCGCGTGTCCGTGGGCGTGTGCGCCGCTGCGGAGGCCGTTGTCAGTACCCGCGGGCGTGTGCGCCGCACTGGCTGCGAGCCCATCGCGAGTCTCGCGGGCGCGTGCGCGGGCGACGCGTCGTGAGGTCTCGCGGGCGCGTGCACTGCGGTGGTTGCGAGGCCGTCCTCAGTACACGCGGCGCGTGCGCCGCACTGGCTGCGAGACCGTCGTGAGGGGTCCAGGCCGTGGAGGCTGCTGTGTTGACGCAACGCTGCCCCCGCGCGCTTCCTTTTACGCTCAAGCGTACCGCCGGGGTCTGACAATTTTCGTGCATCGGGCCTGGATGCGGGTCCGGCACCCCCCGAACTGCACCCGAAACTGCACCCGAACGGCCTAGCGACCATCGACCTACCAGCCGTCGAGAGGTGCGACGGCCGGCGCCGTGTGCATCGGGTTGGGGACCTCGCCCGCCGACGGGATCGGCGGGCGTTGCGCCAGGTCACGGTACCCGAGCGTGAGCCGATAGCCATTCAGCGGGAATCGCGTGAACGTCGGACCGAGCAACGTGCCCGCATCCATGCGCGCGGCGAGGTGTGGGTGGCGCTTGCGGTAGGCCTCGATCTCGCCGCGGACCATGCCCCAGAAGTTGGCCTGACCAGTTAGAAGTTCTAACGGGCGGAAGACCCCTACAAGTAATGCGTCGACCAGGTACTGGCGCAAGACGTTCCAGTGTTTGCGGGGCAGCACCCGGTCGTGCGAGTCGGGTTCGAGACCGCGTTCGGGGATCCGTTCGACCGACACGTTGACGTCATCGACCAGGTCGTGGATCACCGCACGGACCGGCACACCGTCCGAGCAGACGATCGTGACGTTCTCGCCGTGCGGGTTCACCGTGATGCCGTACGTGTAGAGCACGTGCAGCAACGGCCGGAGCAGAACCCGCAGCAGAGCGGCCAGCCACTCCGATGTGGACAGTCCGGAGAGCCTGATGAACTCGCCGACCAGCGGAGCACCCGAGGGATCGGTGTGCAGCACGGCGGCCAGCGACCAAGCGGTGTTGCCCGGACCGATGTGCGGAGCGAGTGGTTCGCGCCAGATGCAGCCGAGCGTCTCCAGCCATTGGTACGGCACGTCGCCCGCCCGCGACAGGTGCGGGTGCCGCACGGTCACCGAGGCGTACTCGCCCAGCAGTCCGGTGCCCCACTCGGTGAGCAGCTTGTCGTTGGACCACAGGCCCTGCATCCATTGCGTCACAACGGGTGCGGACAGGCTGCAGTGTGGCGGGATGCCGCGGTACACGGCCGTGTTGAGGATTCGTAGCGGCAGCTTCACCTGCGCCGCCGAAGGACGATCCACATTGGACATGGTGCGCACGGACTGGGTCGGCAGGTACCGATCCGGCGACGAGCCCAGCTCGACCAGCCCAAAAGAAGCCAGCTGTGGCGCCCACAAAGTGCGGACCACGTGGTCGAGCTGCCACGGATGCACGGGGAGCCACACGTATGCGGCCGGATCGCGGCCGGCCTCGCGTAGCGTCTCGGTGAACCGGTGCCGCGTCGCCTCGTCGAGTTCCTCGGAAACGACTGACTGCTCGGACGAAGAAGACGTGCCCCGGAACTCGGCCAGGCCCCGATGTGCGGCCAGCCACGAAAGGCGGATCGGTGTCCGGGACTCCGGGGCGTAGCGCGAAACGTCCGAAGCAGAGAAACCGACGCGGCCCTTGTTCGCTACCAGCCACGGGTGGCCGGTGAGGTGGCCGTCCAACTCGATGTGCGACAACGACGTCAGCTCGGCGACCGAGATCGCGGTGGACGCCATGGCCACGTCCGCGGCCAGCGTGGACGTGATCTCGGACAGCCACCCGGCCGTCGTCTGACCGTCGATGCCCATGTGCCGGCACGCGTCCACTACGAACTGCTGCACGTCGTCGCATGGTTCCTCGACGTCGTCGCCGAGGATGCCGGAGGCCGCGCGGAACACCGAGCCGGGCTCGACCACCCAGCCGTCGAACGCCGTTCGCGAAGCAGAGAAACGATAGACGGAGTCGGAGAAACGCAACACGTAGCCCGGTTCCGGGACCAGGCGCTGTTCGAAGCAGAGTTCACCGATGATCTTCGCGAGCAACGCCTGTGAGCACTCACTCCACATTCGAGCCCTCCGGCGCGCCGAAACTGGTGAAAGCGGTTCGCTTGGGCAGCGGGTACACCTCGCGGCCGGTGATCGCGTTGAGGATTGCCGCGTTGCGCACGGCCCCGATGCCCAGGTCGGGCGCTGCTACGCCGTGGCTGTGCAGGTCGGCGTTCGCCACGAAGATCCGGCCGGTGACGGACGGGTCCAAATCGATGGAGTGGTCCAGCCCGACGACGAACCGGCCAAGCGAGTCGCGCTTGATCAGGTGCTCGATCGGTTGCAGGAACACGGGTTCGCGCTGCCGGTAGCCGGTGGCGGCGACCACCAGGTCGGTCGTGTGCTCGAACAAACGACCGGTGTCGCGATGTGTGCACGTCAGGACGACCTTGTGAGAGGAGACTCCGGCCGCGGTGACGGCCGTGCCCTGGCGTAGCTCGACATCGTTGAGATCGGTCAGCTCGCGCCGGTACAGCAGGTCGTGCAGCTCCTCGATGGTCTCCGAGGAGATCGCCTTGTAGTGCCGCCACTGCTCGGCGACCAGCGAGTCGCGGGTCGATTGCGGCAACGAGTGGAAGTGCCGCACGTACCCGGGCGTGGTCATCTCCAGCACCAGCTTCGTGTAGTCCAGCGGCGCGAACACCGGGCTGCGGGTCAGCCAGCTCACCCCAGGGGCGTTGCGGCGCAACAGGTCCAGCACCACCTCGGCGCCCGACTGGCCCGAACCCACCACCGTCACATGCCCCACGGACGGAACGCGATCCAGGTATGAGGCGCTGTGCAACAACCTCTCGGGCGGGAGTTCCTGCAACGCGGGAGGTATCCACGGCGTGGTGCCGATACCCAGCACCAGGTCGTGGGCGTGGAACGTGACGTCCTTGCCGTCGCCGCGGACAGCGGAAACGACGAAACCAACGCCGTCCCAGTGCACCGACGAGACGCGGTGCGAGAACCGCACGGGCAGCCGCGACGCCGCCCAGCGCAGGTAGTCCTCGTACTCACGACGCGTGGGGTGGAAGCGTTCGCGCACGTAGAACGGGTAGAGCCGGTCGGCGTCCTGCAGGTACGCCAGGAACGACAGCGGGTGCGTGGGCGCCACCATGGTGACCAGGTCGGCGAGGAAGCTGACCTGCAACGTCGCGTCGTCGAACATCAGTCCCGGATGCCAGCGCAGCTCCCGCGACGCCTCCAGCACCTCGACGGACACGTCGTCCACAGTGGACGCGAGTGCGGCCAGGCCGAGGTTGAACGGCCCGCAACCGATGGCCAGGACGCTCATCGCTTGCACACCATCAGGGCGGCGACCTTGTCCGGCAACAGGATCTCGTCCGCGATCACGAACCCGCCCGCCTGGAACGACTTGATGGCACGGGTGTTGCGCACGTCCGGCTCCAGGATCACCCGCGTGCAGTGCGGGTCGGCGTCGAACAACGCCTTGGTGAGCACGGGCAGCAACGCGCGCACGAGCCCGCGGTCGGTCATCGCCAGCTCGCCGATCGCGACGTGCAGGCCGATGTCGTGCGGCCGCGCCTGGTAGCACTGCGCGACGCGGTCGCGGGCCGCGCGGTAGACCTCCAGGTAGATGACCGGGTGACCGTCGCGCGCCACCAGGAACGGCCGGATGTCGTTGCCCGCCAGGTGTCCGCGCAGCTCCTGCTCCCACCGGTCCCGCGGCCACGCCTGCCGCCAGAACGCCGCGACGTGCGGTTTCTGCATCCAGCCGTGGATCAGGTCGAGGTGGAAGCCGTCGGGATCGACGAGCTTGGCGTCCCACGGCTTGGGCAACAGCAACGGCGCGGGCGGTGCGGGGGCCTCGACGCGGTTGCGGTACGAGTCGAGGTGGCTGACCGGCTTCACCTGGCCTCCAGGAGCGGGTTCGGGGTGTCCAGGTAGACCGACTGCGCGTCGAGCGGCGCCAGCACCTCGTCGATGCCCTGCAGCCGGGTGAGCAGGTTTCCCTTGCACGGCAACGTGGTCGCGCTCAGCCAGCGGCGGGCCAGGCGGTCGCCGTCGGGGCCGGCCTTCGCCAGCGCGGGCAGCGCATCCTCCAGCCGCGCCTTCAGAACACCGATCAGCTCGCGTTCGTCCGCCGCGCCGAACGCGCCGAAGCAGCCGATCGGTGCCAGCGCCTGGTTGCGCAGCAGGTAGTACGTGAGCCGGTCGTCGACGATCGCGTCGTCCACGACCGCGAGCTTCGAGTGGTCGGTGCCGAGGTGCGCCAACAGGCGGGGCAGGTGCGACGACGCGAGGTAGTAGCCCTGGTTGTCGCGGTACGCGCCGCCGGACGCGTCCTCGCGCACGAGCGTGTTCTGCTGGTGCGCCTCCAGCCCGATGCCGGTCTCCGCGTACAGCATCAGCATCGGCACGAGCACGTGGTCGGTGTAGTCCGAGATCCACCGCGCCGGATCCTCGACGATCCGCACGAGTTTGGGCGGTCCGGGTTGCGGCGCGACCAGCCCGGCCAGGCATCGCAGGTCGGTCAGCCCCGCGGGCACGTCGCGCACCGCGACGTCGAGCCCGGTGACGTCGCCGTGCTCGTCGACCGCGATCCACGACGGGTCGCGCACGATCTGGAACTCGGGGTGCGCGAGCATCGTGTCGGCGGCGTACCCGGTGTTCAGCAGCTCGTCGATCTCCATGCCGCGGCGCAGTTCGGTGGCCGTGGACTCACGGCGCGAGTTGGTGATCCGCAGGCCCAGCGACAGCTTCAGCATCACCGGCGCGCCCGGCCGGTACACCGTGCGCAGCGACGACGTCGGGAACCACTCGGGCCCGAACTCGCCGAGCGACTCGAGCAGGCCGTGTTCCAGCAACGACCTGATGCGCGGGCGCTGCACGAGGTCGTGCGCCTGCCACGGGTGCGCGGGCACCAGCACGCGCCCGTCGATGTGCCGCCCGGCGAGGGTGTCCATCAGCTTGTCCGCGCCACCGCCGAACGACACCACCGACGGGTCCGCGGCGAACCAGTGCAACGGGAACGACCCGCGCAGCTCCGGCGCGAACCGCGCGTTGTCGCGGTCGGAGATCCCGTCGCGGCTCTTCGGTGCCGGGTGGTGCAGGTGGCCCAGCAGCAGGCTCTGTTCGGCGTCGAGGAAGCCGTCCGCCGGTGGGGGAGCGGTGCGTTCCAGGAAGCCCGTGACGCGCCGGACCGACTCGGCCGTGCGTTCGACGAGATCCGCGGTCTCGCCGCCGAGTTCCTGTGCCACCAGGGCTATGGCCAGTACGGGATCCGCGGGTAAGTCGCCGATGCTGACTGGACCGAAGCGGTGCCAGCCCGTGGGGGACGAGTGCAGCACCTCGCTGTGCAGCGCCAATCCCGTCGACGGCAGCGCGACGGTGATCGGGCCGAGCGGCGCGGGTGTGTTCGTCTCCCGGACCCAGGCTCGGAGCAGGGCTTCCAGGTGCGCGTGTTCCGCATCGGCGCGCGGGGTCATGCGAGGCCCTCCTGTCGCAGCATGTCCTCCGAAACGGCGCCCGCGTGGCGCACCAGGCCGAGCAGCCGGACGAGGTCGTCGAAGGTCGTCGTGGGGTTGAGCAGGGTGAACTTCAGGCACGTCGCCTTGCCGACGTCGGTGCGGCCGACCAGCGCGACGCCGGTGCGCATGAGGTGGCGCCGCAGCTCGGCGTTCACCTCGTCGACGAGCTCGGGATCCGTTGCCACATAACGGAACACGACCGTCGTGAGGACGACCTCGCCGATCAGCTCGAACACCGGGTCGCCCGCGATCAGCTCGGCGGCGTGCCGCGCGAGCGCGTGGCAGTGGTCGACGAGCCCGCCGAGCCCCTGCCTGCCGTACGCGAGCAGCGACGCGGCCACCTTCACCGCGTCCGGGCGCCGCGTGGTCTGCAGCGTCCGGCCGAGCAGCCCGTCGTAGCCGGCGATCCGGTCGTCCTCCGGGTTGAGGTAGGCGACCGAGCGGTCCAGCGAGCTGAACGCCTCCGCCGTGCGCACCAGCAGGACCGACGCTGATGCGGGCTGCCAGCCGATCTTGTGCAGGTCCGCGGTGACCGAGTCGGCGCGCACCAGCCCGTCGAGCAGCCCGCTCAGCCGGTCCGAGAACAACGCGCCGAACCCGTAGGCGGCGTCGACGTGCAGCCAGGCGCCGTGCCGCTCGGCGATGTCGGCGATGGCGGGCAACGGGTCGATCGACCCGAAGTCCGTGGTGCCCGCCGTCGCCACGACGGCCACCGGCGTGACCGCGTGGTTGAGCGCGCGTTGCAACGAGTCCGTGCGCATGCGGCGGTCGTCGTCGACCTCGATGGGACGCACGGCGTTCTCACCGAGGCCGAGGGCCGCGCACGCGCGTTGCACCGAGAAGTGCGCGAGCTCGGAACAGTAGACGGTCGGCTCCGGGAGCGCGTGCACGCCGGAAAGCCTTGCGTTGACACCTCTTCTGGCCGCCGCCGCGTCGCGGGCCAGCATCAGCGCGGTGAGGTTCGACATCGTGCCGCCCGGCGTGAAGACGCCGTCGCCGTCCGCGTATCCGGCCAGCTCCGCCAGCTTCGTCACGACCCAGCGCTCGACCGCGATCGTCGCCGGCCCGGAGTCGTAGGTGTCGAGCGAGGCGTTCGACGCGCTCGCCAGCGCGTCCGCCTTGACCGCGACCGCGAGCGGCGGCGGCTGGAGGTGCGCCGCGCAGAACGCGTCCCGGAGGTTGACGCCGTAGTCGGTCAGCAGCCCGTCGATCCGCTGCAGCGCCTCGTCCGGCCCGATGCCCTCCTCGGGCAGCGCGTCTCCGAGTCTGGAGAAGGCAGCCGCGAGCACCTGGGTCGGTCGTCCAGGGGGCAGGGACCTGGGGTGCACGACACCTCCGAAGCGATCAATTAAGGCTAGGCTAACCTCATCTACTCAGAGTTGCACATGGCAAGCCAGGTGTGACGATCACTGCACGGCCGGTGACGACGCTAGTCGTTCAGAGGCGATCATCGGCGCGGCCGTTCGGGGGACTGTCGGGTGTCCCGTGTGGTCACCCGCTGCGTCCGGCCGTTTGCAGAAATTGGTTGAATACGCCGCTTTCGAACGCGAGCTCGGGGCCGGTTCGGTTCTTGGAGTCGCGCACTCTCACGACGCCGACGGTCCGGGCGACCTCGACACAATTGTCGGCACCGTTCTGACTGCGGCTGCTCCTGCGCCAATTGGTCACGTAGTTCTACTCCAATTGCTTGAGTTCACCGACCAGCTGATCGAGCACGGCGAGGGACTCGGGTGCGGGCAGTGCGGCCCGTTGGGCCCGGTCGAACGCAAGTGTATAGACCTCGGTGTGCGGTGGGCGATCATAGAAGTCGGAATCGGTCAACGCCTCGACGTAGACGAACGTGACCAGCGGATCGCCCAGTGGAATCAGGGTGAAAGAGGTTCCGAGGGCCAGATGTGCACCGGCGCCGAATGGGAGCACCTGGAATGCGACATTCGGTCGCTGGGCCAGTTCGACGATGTGTTCCAGCTGTCTGCGCATGATCGTCGGCCCGCCTACCTGCCTGCGCAGCCCGGACTCGCTCAGCACCGCGGTCAGCCGGGTCTCCTCAAGACGTTTCTGCCGTTCAGCGCGTTGTTCGACGGCACGATCGATCTCGTGGGGCAGCAGGACGCCGCCCTCCAGGAGGACCACCCGCGCGTAGTCCTCGGTTTGCAGCAAGCCCGGCAGCAGTTCTTCGGCGTACACCTTCAGCTGCGTCGCCGCCGTTTCCAGCGCGATGTACGTTTGGGCCCAGTCCGCGGCGAAAACCGGCCCCGGATCCCGTTTCCTCGCGTCCCGGCCGAGCGCGACCACCTTGTCCCGCTCTTCGGCGGAGAGTTCGAACAGCTCGGCGAGCACGGTCACTTCGGCCGGGGCGAGCCGCCGCTTCCCGCCTTCGACGAGCCCAACTTTCTGGACATACGACCATCCGAGTGCGCCGGCGACCTCGGCGACGTCGAGACCGGCGCGTTCCCGGTAGGTTCGTAACAGTGCGCCCAGCTCGATCCGCCGGGCCAGCGGTGGCGGTGGATTGGCCATTGATGAATCCCCTCTTCGGATTAGCGTCAATGCGTACCTTCGGTCAGTCGTTCGCACAATACGAAAATTGGCCTCTTTCCACTGTCACGTCATGTTTGTAACGTGACGACGGGGCCAACATCTCGCAGCGTTCGAGCAGCGGGGCCGATGGACGTGACCCCGACCGGCTCATCGGCTCCGCGTCCCTGCCTCCCCCGGAGGATCGGCGTGGTCGAAGACATTCGAATCCCGGTGACCCGGCAGTACTGGTACGTGGCGTCGTGCATGGACGGCGACGCCCACCTGGCGGCCTCGATCAACGCCGGGATCGTGACGCCGCTCTGCGGCGGCCGGTCGTTCCGGCCGTTCACCGCGCTGGCGCGGCCCGCGGATCCGGAGCAGGGCTGCCCACGCTGCGTCGCAGTCCGCGCCCGCGGCGGGTGAGGTTCGTGAGGACCATCCTCATGCGCCTCACGCTCGCGAGGGTCACCCTCACCAACCTCTGGCCGGTGGGGGTGACCCTCGCGGAGGCCCGCAGGCGGGTGATCGAGGAGCGTGAGGTGCGGCACGGTAGCCTGAGCGGCACTTCCGCCAGTCGCTCCCACCAGGAGGATCCGTGTCGCCAGGGCAGATCGCCGCACTGGTCGCAGCCGGTGCGTTCGTACTGCTTGTGCTCCTGCTGGCGATCCCGTTGATCAAGCTGGGGCGCACCCTCGACGAGGCCACGATCGCGATCCGCAAGGCGCACCAGAACAGCGACCCGCTGTTCGACGAGGCCAACGTGACGCTGACGCACGTGAACACCCAGCTCGAGCGGGTCGACGGCATCACCGCCAACGCGAAGGCCGTCACCGGCAACGTCTCCGCGCTCACGAGCCTGTTCACCGCCACCCTCGGCAGCCCGCTGATCAAGGCCGCCGCGGTGTCCTACGGCGTCAGCAAGGCCGTGAAGGCGCGCAAGGCCGCCAAGCAGCAGCCCAACAAGCACGAACGCCCCAAGAGGGATCGAAACAGGGGTAAGCGATGAGCAGGCTCTTCTGGTTCGGGCTCGGCGCCGCCGCCGGCGTCTTCGTGGCGCGCAAGGCCGCCGAGGTCACAAAGCAGGCGACGCCCGCGGGCATCGGCGCTAACGTGGGTGAAGGCCTGCGTGAACTGGCCGGCGCGATCGGCTCCTTCGGGGCCGAGGTGCGGGCCGGGATGGCCGAGCGGGAGCAGGAGTTGCAAGAGACCGTGGAACGTCAGACGGGCTACACGCCGGGGCGTCGAGCGCCCAGGGCGAACGATCGCTAGTCGTTCGCCTTACCAAGCGCGCCCTCGACACCACCAGTAGAAAGAACCACTCCCGTGCAGACCCACGAGATCATCAAGCGTTTCCGCGAGCATTTCGAGAACGCCGGGCACAAGTACATCCCGAGCGCCTCGCTGCTGCTGGACGACCCGAACCTGCTGTTCGTCAACGCCGGCATGGTGCCGTTCAAGCCGTACTTCCTCGGCGAGGCCCCGCCGCCCGCCCCGCGGATGACGAGCATCCAGAAGTGTGTGCGCACGCCGGACATCGACGAGGTCGGCAAGACCACCCGGCATCTCACGTTCTTCCAGATGGCCGGCAACTTCTCGCTCGGCGACTACTTCAAGGAAGACGCCATCCGGCTCGCCTGGGAGCTCGTCACCAAGTCGCAGGACGAGGGCGGCTACGGCTTCGACCCCGAGCGGATCTGGGTGACCGTCTACCTGGACGACGACGAGGCCATCGAGCTGTGGCAGAAGGTCGCCGGGCTGCCGCTGGAGCGCATCCAGCGCCGGGACATGGAGGACAACTTCTGGTCCATGGGCGTGCCCGGCCCGTGCGGCCCGTGCTCGGAGATCTACTACGACCGCGGCCCCGAGTACGGCAAGGAGGGCGGCCCGGTTGTTGACGAGGACAGGTACCTGGAGATCTGGAACCTCGTCTTCATGCAGAACATCCGCGGCGAGGGTGGCGGCAAGAAGGACTACCCGATCCTCGGTGAGCTGCCCGCCAAGAACATCGACACCGGCATGGGCGTCGAGCGTGTCGCCTACCTGCTGCAGGGCGTCGACAACGTCTACGAGACCGACCTGGTCCGCGCTGTCATCAACAAGGCTGAGGAGCTGTCCGGCCGCAAGTACGGCGACAGCGAGGTCGACGACGTCCGGTTCCGTGTCATCGCCGACCACGCCCGCAGCGGTGTGCTGCTCGTCGGCGACGGTGTCACGCCCGGCAACGAGGCCCGCGGCTACGTGCTGCGCCGCCTGCTGCGCCGCATCATCCGGTCCAGCCGCCTGCTCGGCGTCACCGAGCCGGTGCTGCAGCAGTACGCCGAGGTCGTCCGCGACTCCATGGGGCCGATGTACCCCGAGCTGGTCAGCGGCTTCGCCCGCATCCAGCAGGTGCTCAAGGCCGAGGAGGACACGTTCCTCCGCACGCTCGACGCCGGTTCCCGGATCTTCGAGAACGCCGCCAACGAGGTGAAGGCCGACGGCCGCGCCACGCTGCCCGGCGACAAGGCCTTCCAGCTGCACGACACCTACGGCTTCCCGATCGACCTCACGCTGGAGATGGCCTCCGAGGCCGGCCTGAGCGTGGACGAGGACGGCTTCCGGAAGCTGATGGCCGAGCAGCGCGCCCGCGCCAAGGCCGACGCCGCCGGCAAGAAGACCGGCCACGGCGACCAGACCGTGTACCGGCAGCTGCTCGAGCTCGGCGCCACCGAGTTCACCGGCTACCAGGAGATGGCCTCCGAGGCCACGCTGCGCGGCATCGTCCTCGACGGCAAGCGCATCAAGTCGGCCAAGGAAGGCGACATCGTCGAGGTCGTTCTCGACCGCACGCCGCTCTACGCCGAGTCCGGTGGCCAGGAGTCCGACGCCGGCACCATCGTGAGCGGCAACGCCGAGCTCGAGGTGCTCGACGTGCAGAAGGTCGCCCGCAAGCTGTGGGTGCACCAGGTGCGCGTGACCAGCGGCGAGATCGCCGAGGGCGAGCACGTCGAGGCCCGCGTCGACCCGGAGTGGCGTACCGGTGCCCGCCAGGGGCACTCGGGCACGCACGTCGTGCACGCCGCCCTGCGTCAGGTGCTCGGCCCGTCCGCCCTGCAGAGCGGCTCGTACAACAAGCCCGGCTACCTGCGCCTGGACTTCGCCTGGACCGGCGGTCTGTCGGACGAGGCCAAGAGCGAGATCGAGGACGTCTCGAACCTCGCCGTGCGCAAGGACCTCCCGGTCCGCGTCGTGTACACCGACATGGGCGGGGCCCAGGAAATGGGCGCCGTCGCCCTGTTCGGCGAGACCTACGACGAGACCGTGCGCGTCGTCGAGATCGGCGGCCCCTGGTCGCGCGAGCTCTGCGGTGGCACGCACGTCGAGCACTCGTCGCAGATCGGCCCGATCACCCTGCTCGGTGAATCGTCGGTCGGCTCGGGCGTGCGCCGGCTCGAGGCCTACGTGGGCATCGAGGCCATGCGTTTCCTCGCCCGCGAGCGCGCCATCGTGGCCAACCTCAGCGACATGCTGAAGGTGTCGTCGGACAACCTGCCCGGCCGCATCGAGGCCCTGATGGACCGGCTGAAGAACGCCGAGAAGGAGCTCGAGAAGGTCCGCGCCGCCCAGCTGCTCGGCTCGGCCGGCGAGCTGGCCGCCAAGGCCCTGGACATCCGCGGGCTGTCGCTGGTGACGCACGTGGCCGAGGGCGTGTCGGGTAACGACCTGCGCACCCTGGGTGGCGAGATCCGCAACCGCCTGGGCAACAAGCCCGGTGTGGTCGCCCTGTTCGCCCCGGACGGCGACAAGGTCAGCTTCGTCGTCGCCACCACGGCCGCCGCCCGCGACCTCGGCCTCGCCGCCGGGAAGCTGGTGCCGGTGTTCGGCCCGGCCATCGCCGCCCGCGGCGGCGGCAAGCCGGATCTGGCCCAGGGTGGCGGCACGAATCCGGCTGGTATCCCAGACGCCGTCGCCGCCCTGTCCGCCGAGCTGGACAAGGTACTTGAGCAGCGCTGATGTAGCCGGCGTCGACGATCCGGGCCTCGGTAGAAGGCTCGGCGTCGACGTCGGATCGGTGCGCGTGGGGGTATCTCTCAGCGATCCGACAGCGTTTTTGGCGACTCCGCTGGTTACCCTGCAGCGTGACGAGAAGGGTGGTTCGGACCTTTCCGAGCTCGCCCGGCTCGTTACCGAGCACGACGTAGTCGAGGTCGTGGTCGGTTTGCCCAAGACCCTGGCCGGGCGACACGGCACAGCGGCCGACGCGGCGACGGCGTACGCTGCCGCCTTGGCCGAGCGAGTCGCCCCCGTGCCGGTCCGGCTCAGCGACGAGCGGCTGACGACCGTCGTCGTGAGCCGGGTGCTGGCGCAACGGGGCGTGAAGGGCAAGAAACAGCGCGCCGTGGTCGACCAGGCCGCTGCAGTGGAGATCCTGCAGTCCTGGCTGGACGCCCGAGCGCGTTCGGTTGCCCGAAAGGATGAGCCTTGAGCGACGATCTCGGGTTGTTCACCGACCCCGACGTGGACGTCGAGCGTGAACAGCGGCGCAGGCCCGTGAAGCGGGAGAGCGCGGCCGCCCGGAAGGCGAAGAAGCGCAAGAAGACCATCCTCTGGATCGTGGTGGGCCTCGTGCTCACGCTCGGTATGGGCGGCGCCTACTACGGCTACCGCGAGCTGCGCGGCATCGGCTCGTGGGACGACTACTCGGGCGCCGGCGAGACCGACGTGATCATCGAGGTCAAGGACGGCGACCCGGTCAGCGAGATCGCCTCCACCCTGCAGAAGAACAACGTCGTGGCGAGCGCCCGCGCGTTCACCGAGGCCAGCAAGACCGACCAGCGCGTCACGCAGATCCAGCCCGGCTTCTACGTGATGAAGACGAAGATGTCCGGCGCGAACGCCGTCCTGCGCATGGTCGACCCGAAGAGCAAGGTCGGCGCGCTGCAGGTCGTCGGCGGCACCATCCTGCGCGACCTGACCGGCCAGGACGGCAAGGTCGTCCCGGGCATCTACACCCAGCTCTCCCAGGCCAGCTGCACGGACAAGAACGGCACGAAGACGTGCGTGCCGGTTGAGGAGATCAAGGCCGCCGCCGAGACGGCCGACCCCGTGGCCCTGGGCGTGCCGGAGTGGGCGATCGCCGACGTGAAGGCCGCTCCCGCCGAGTTCCGCCTCGAAGGCCTGATCATGCGCGGCGTGTACCAGGTCAACCCCGGTCTGAGCGCGACCGAGCTGCTGCGCAGCGTCATCACGTCGTCCGCGCAGAAGCTGCAGGGCTTCGGTATCCCAAGCGGCACCGCCGACACGGGCTTCCGCCCGTACGAGGTGCTGATCATGTCCTCCCTCGTCGAGAAGGAAGGCATCACGAAGGACTTCGGCAAGGTCTCGCGGGTCATCTACAACCGCCTGAAGACGCCGATGAAGCTGCAGTTCGACTCGACGGTCAACTACAAGCTGCTGCAGCCGCACATCCGGACGTCCGACGAGAACCGCAACGCCGCCGGCCCGTACAACACCTACGCCACCAGCGGTCTGCCGCCGACGCCGATCGGCTCGCCGTCACGTGAGGCCATCGAGGCCGCGCTGAAGCCCGAGGCCGGCGAGTGGATGTACTTCGTGAAGTGTCAGAAGGACGGCACGTCCTGCTTCGCGGTCAGCAAGGAAGAGCACGACAAGAACGACCTGAAGGCACGGCAGGAAGGCGTCTTCTAGTGAAGGCAGCGGTGATCGGTTCGCCGATCGCGCACTCGTTGTCCCCTGTTCTGCACAATGCCGGTTACGCGGCGCTCGGGTTGTCCGACTGGACGTTCTCGCGCATCGAGTGCGTTGCCGCGGAGGTGCCTGGTCTGTTGGCGGGGTTCGGCCCTGAGTGGGCCGGGCTGGCCTGCACCATGCCGAACAAGCACGCCGCGCTGGCCGTGGCTTCTTCCGCTACGCCTCGTGCTCTTGCTGTTGGTGCCGCGAACACGTTGGTGCGGTCTGGAGATGGCTGGCACGCCGACTGCACCGATGTGGACGGTGTCGTGGGTGCCTTGCGTGGTGCCGGTTTTGTTGAGGGTGGGCGGGGCGTGCTGCTCGGTGCCGGGGGTACCGCGAATGCCGCGCTGGCCGGGTTGGCTGAGCTCGGCGTGAAGGAGGTTTCCCTTGTGGTGCGGGAACCTTCGCGTGCATCTGAGGCCGTGGAGTGTGCTGCGCGCGTCGGCGTTGAGGTGACGGTGGAGCGGTTCGATTCGGTGGACCTGGTTTCACTGGCGTCCACTTCGGACGTTCTTGTCAGCACTGTGCCCGCGGCGGCTACGTCACCGATCGCGGACGTGCTGGCCCTGGCGCCGGTCGTGCTGGACGTGATCTACCACCCTTGGCCCACGCCGGTGGCGGTCGCGGTCGAGCGGTCGGGGGCTCGGCTGGCTACCGGGCTCGACATGCTGCTGCACCAGGCGTTCGGGCAGTTCGAGCAGATCACCGGGCGCGAGGCGCCACGTGACGTGATGACTGCGGCGCTGCGCGAAGCCACCGCCTGAATCTTTCGTCTACACGCGAACTAGCCCACTTCCTTCGAAACGTAACGCCTGGTTAGGCTGCCCGCGACCAAACTCGTTTGGGTCCGGACGAGCCCGCCGGACCCCGCATGACCGGCGCTGCGGCTGTGCCGGTCGAGTGGCCGCGCAGGTGGTGAGGTGGGCCGGGGGCTCCGCGTGGGCGCGGGGTGCTCCAGGCGAGTGGAACGCCACCTGCGCGGCCCTCCCGTACGTGCAAGCCGCGTAACCTTCCGCCACATCATCGGCCGATGGATTCTGCCGCCCCGAGCGGATGTGCTTGCCTTCGGCGGTGCGGTTTCTGGAACTGGGCTCGGATGAACTGACCGTCACGGCCGCGGCCGAGGTCGCGCGCGAGCCCGGAGTCGACGTGTGCGTCAGTCCCGCGGCGGAGCTGCGGATGAACGAGTCCGTGAAGCTGATGCGCGACCTGGTGGCGACCGGACGGCCGATGTACGGCATCACCACCGGGTTCGGCGACAGCTGTATCCGGCAGGTCAGCCCGGACAAGGTCGTCGCGTTGCAGCGCAACCTGATCCGCTACCACCTCAACGGCACCGGGCCGGCCGCCGCGCCGGACGTTGTGCGCGCGACGATGCTCGTGCGGGCGAACTGCCTGGCGCGCGGGCATTCCGGCGTGCGGCCCGAGGTGGTGCAGCTGCTGATCGAGCTGCTGCGCAACGACATCGTGCCGGTCATTCCCGAACGCGGGTCGGTCGGCGCGAGCGGTGACCTCGTTCCGTTGTGCTACTTGGCATCGGTGTTGACCGGTGAGGGGGACGTCCGGTTCCGCCAAACCGTCGTGCCCGCCGCCGACGCGCTCGCCGCGTGCGGGCTGGAGCCGGTGGTGCTGGGGCCCAAGGAAGGCCTCGCGCTGATCAACGGCACGTCGTTCATGTCCGGGTTCGCCGTGCTGGCGTGTGCCGACGCCGCCGAACTGGCCTACACCGCGGACGTCTGCACGGCGCTCGGCATGGAGGCGATGCTGGGCAACCGGGGGCACTTCGACCCGTTCATCCACGCCCAGAAGCCGCACGCGGGCCAGGTGCGCAGCGCCGCGCTGATCCGGTCGCTCCTGGAGGGCTCCACGTTGACCAGGGATGACTCGCAAGTAGTCAAAGCGAACCGCGCGCTCGGCGACAACGGGTTCCTCACGCTGGAACATCCGATCCAGAACCGGTATTCGCTGCGGTGCGCCCCGCACGTGACCGGCGTGCTGCACGACACCGGGGACTGGGCCCGCGGCTTGCTCGAGACCGAGATCAACTCGACCAACGACAACCCGTTGTTCGACTCGGACACGGGCACGATCCTCAACGGCGGCAACTTCTACGGCGGTCACGTCGCCATGGCGATGGACGCGCTGAAGATCGCGGTCGCGTCCGTCGGCGACCTGCTGGACCGCCAGCTCGCGATGGTGGTGGACGAGAAGTTCAACAACGGGCTGACGCCGAACCTGATCCCGGTGCTGCCCGAGGACGACGCCGAGGCCGGCCTGCACCACGGGTTCAAGGGCGCCCAGATCGCGGCGTCCGCGCTGGCCGCGGAAGCGTTGAAGCTGACGATGCCCGCGACCTCGTTCTCCCGTTCGACCGAGGCGCACAACCAGGACAAGGTCAGCATGGGCACGATCGCCGCGCGTGACTGCCGGTCGGCGGTGGAGCTGGTCCGCGAGGTCGCCGCGATTCTGTTGATGGCGCACTGCCAGGCCATCGACCTGCGCGGCGCTGAGGGGCTGGGCGAGGGTACGCGCGCGGTGTACGAGGTGGTGCGGTCGAAGGTGGCGTTCCTCGACCGGGACCGGCGCCTGGACCACGACATCGCCGCGGTGGTCGAGCTCATCGCGACCGGCGCCCTGCACTAGGGGCAGGCGGCGAAGGCCTTGATGCCGGCGACGGACAGGCCGGTGGTCATGGCCGTGCAGCCGAGCTGGGCGTGCGCGACGCCGGGCAACGTCCCAGTGTCGATCGGCAGGATCAGCGTGTTGCCCGTGCGGATGATGACCGCGCCCGTCGTGACCGGCACCTCGCTGGTCAGCCCTTCCTTGCGTTCGGCGTCGGTCGGCCCGGCGAGCAGCGTCTGCAGGGGAGTGGCCGCGGTGGTCTCGCCGGTGAGCACGCGGGTGCGCCGCACGAGCCCGCCGTCGGGGCCGACGAGGTAGATGGTCACGTCGGTCGAGGTGATCGTCGGTGCCGGGCCGCCGGGGATCACGCCGGTGGGACGCACTCCGCACCCGGCGAGCATCACCAGGGCAAGCGCAAGGTGAAGACCGCACCACCCTCGGGCCGGTTGGCGGCCTCGATCGTGCCGCCGTGCAGGCGCGCGTTCTCCCATGCGATGGCCAATCCCAGCCCGCTGCCCTCGGATCGGGCGCGGGCCGTGTCCGCTTTGTAGAACCGGTCGAAGACGTGGGGGAGCACCTCGGGTGCGATGCCGGGACCGTTGTCGCTGACCTCCAGGTACGACGGACGCAGCACTACGCACACTGGCGAGGCGCCGTGCCGCAACGCGTTGCCCACCAGGTTCGCCACGATCACGTCGAGCCGCCGCCGGTCGACGCGGCCGGTGATCCCCTCGGGCAGGTCGGTGTCCACTGTGGACGTCCAGCCGCGGGCCGCGAGGCTGTCGCGCACGGCCTGACCGATGTCCCACTCGTCGAGCTCCAGGACGTTGCGCGCCTCGTCGAACCGCGAGATCTCGATGAGGTCCTGCACCAGCTTGGTGAGCTTGCGCGTCTCGGTGGACACCAGGCGCGCGGCGACGGCCGTGTCCGGCGGCAGCTGTGGCGCGTCCTCGTCGAGCACGGCGGTGACGGCGTTCATGGCGGTCAACGGCGTGCGCAGCTCGTGCGACACGTCCGCGACGAACCGGCGTGAGGCGGCCTGGCTCGCCTCCAGCGCCTCCGCGGCGCTGTTGAACGTGCGGGCGAGCTCGGCCAGCTCGTCCGAGCCGCGCGGGTCGATCCGGGTGTCGAGCTTGCCCGCGCCCAGCGCTCGGGCCGCCGCGCCGAGCCGGCGCACGGGGCGCAGCACGCCGCGGGCCGCGAACAACGCCAGTGCCAGCGCCAGCGGGAGCACCAGGGCGACGCCGATCCAGGCCGCCTGCGCCAGGCCGGTGATCGCGCGTTCCGGTTGCGTCAGCGGCGCGGTTGCGTAGACCTCGACGCCGCTCGCGGTGAGCGTGCCCTTGTCGTCGGGCCGGTACAGCACCGGGATGCCGACCACGAGCATGGGCGTGTTCTGGACGATCGTCCGCTGGAACAGGAACGTCTGGCTGGTCCGCATCGCGGTGCGCAGCTCGGCCGGGACGATCGTGCTCGGGTCGAAGCCGGACCTCGACCGCTTGTCCTGATAGACGACGACTGCGTTGGCCTGCAGCGTGCTCTGGAACTCGTCGAGCGCCTCCTGGGTCGGCGGCAGCTCGAGCCGGGGCACGAAGGCCTCGACGCGGCGTTTGAGCGGGTCCATGACCTGGTTCTGCGCGTCGTCGAGCAACGTGTTGCGGGCCGTCGCGTAGCTGGCGCCGGTGGCCGCGACCGCGCCCAGCAGCGTGACCGCGGCGAACGCGGCCATCAACCTCGGGCGGAGTCCCGACAAGATCATTTCGGGCCGAACCGGTAGCCGAACCCGCGCACGGTGTGCACGTACTTCGGCTCACCCGGCACGTCCTCGATCTTCGCGCGCAGCCGCTGCACGCACGCGTCGACCAGGCGTGAGTCGCCGAGGTAGTCGTGCTCCCACACGGCTTCCAGGATCTGCTGCCGGCTCAGCACGCGGCCGGGTGTGCGGGACAGCTCCAGCAGCAGCTTCAGCTCGGTGGGGGTGAGGCCGACCTTGGTCTCGTTCTTGGTGACCTCCAGGCCCGCCCGGTCGATCACCAGGTCGCCGAACCGTTCGCTGCTCGACGGTTCGCTGACCGTGCGGCGCAGCACGGCCCGGATGCGCGCGTCGAGCACACGCGGTTCGACCGGCTTGACCACGTAGTCGTCCGCGCCCGCCTCGAGCCCGGCGACGACGTCGAAGTCGTCACCGCGGGCGGTCAGCATGATGATCGGTACCTCAACGAGTGCGCGCATCCGGCGGCACGTCTCGAAGCCGTCGATCCCGGGCAGCATGATGTCGAGCACGACGATGTCCGGCCTTCTGCTGCGCAGCTGTTCGACGCCTTCCTCACCGGTTCCGGCGGCGTGCACGTCGTGACCCTGGCGGCGCAGCGCGAGCTGGAGCCCTTCGCGTACGGCGGGGTCGTCCTCGACCAGCAGAACCATCACCACCCGGCCCATTATTCGGACGGGCCGGTGATCGCGCCCGCTCTGTAGCAGAACCATGACATCGCGTGCACGGACTCGGGACGTCCCATGCGGACAGTCGAAGTCATGATTGGTTCCGTCGCCGCGTTCCTGCTCGCGTACTTCGCCCTGGTCCGGACCTCGTTCGGCCAGCGGATGGAGAACGACGCCCTGCCCGAGATCTCCCTGCAGCACTCGTGGCTCGGGTACCTCGACATCATCGTGGTCGTCGTCGCGGTGCTGGTCGTGGTGCTCGGACGACGGAAGTGCCTGCCCGCGCTGGGCGTGCTGGGCGGCTCGGTGGTCCTGTCGCAGGTGCTGAAGTCCGCATTGGACCGCCCGGAGCTCGACTTCGGCGCCATGGCGCGGCACAACAGCTTTCCTAGCGGGCACGTGACGGCCGCGGTGGCGTGCGTGGTCGCGCTGGCGATGGTCCTGCCGCGCCGGTTCGTGTGGCTGACACTGCCGATGGCGGTCTTTCCGGCGCTGGTCGCGGCCGAGACGGTGACGCTCGGATGGCACCGGTTCAGCGACGCGCTCGGTGCGGCCCTGCTCGTCGCCACGCTGTGCGGCCTGGCCCTGCGGGCGTGGACGAAGGCGTTCCTGGTGCCGATCGCGGTGTCCGCGTTCGGCACCTACCTGATGGCGTTCAGCTCGGTGGAGACCCGCTGGCTCGCGGGGGCCTGCGTGTTCGCGATCGCTTGCTATTGCGTTGGGGTCGTGCGGGCGCACGACCCCAACGCGAGCGGATCAGTCGAGGTCGGTCGCGATGACCGCCGCGACGGCGTCGAGAGCGGCATCCGCTCCGTCCCCGTCGGCGGCCAGCACCACCTCGTCACCGTGCATTGCCCCGAGCGTCATGAGTCCGAGCACGCTCGCGGCTTCCACGGGGTCGCCGCCGTCCTTTCGGATGGTGACCTGCACCGGCTGGTCGGCGGCGGCCTTCGCCAGCAGTGCGGCCGGCCGGGCGTGCAGCCCGACCTTGCTGGCCACGGTGACCCGTCGCTCCGGCATGATCCGTCCTCTTCTCGCTAGTTACTTTTCGTTCTTCGCCGCGCGGGCGCGGGCCGGCTTGTCGTCCGAAGCCGAACCGACAACGCTTTCGTCGGCTTCGGGCGACTCGTCGTCCTCCCGGCCCGGTGTGGCGAGGTTCCACTTCGTGATGACCCATCGGAACGTGAAGTAGTAGATCACCGCGTACACGAGGCCGATGATGATGAGTAGCCACGGCTTCGTCGCGATGTTCCAGTTGAGCGCGAAGTCGATCACGCCGGCGGAGAACGAGAAGCCGTCGTGGGCGCCCAGCGCGTTGGAGATCGCGAGCGAGGTGCCGGTCAGGATCGCGTGGATGATGTACAGCGGCCACGCGACGAACATGAAGGCGAACTCCAGCGGCTCCGTCACACCGGTGATGAACGCGGTGAGCGCGGCGGAGCCCATGATGCCGCCGATGATCTTCTTCTGCGACGGGCGCGCCGTGTGCACGATCGCCAGCGCGGCGGCGGGCAGGGCGAACATGAAGATCGGGAAGAAGCCCGTCTGGAAGGTGCCCGCGGACGGGTCGCCGGCCAGGAAGCGCGGGATGTCACCGGTCTTGCCGTTGAAGTCGCCGAACTGGAACCACACGACGTTGTTGATGATGTGGTGCAGACCCATCGGGATGAGCAAGCGGTTGATCGCACCGTAGAGACCCGCGCCGATGATCGTGCTGCCGGTGACCCACTCGCCCAGGTTGGTGATCCCGGCGAGGAACCAGGGGTACACGAGGCCCAGCAGCACGCCGACGATCACCATCACGCCGGCGACGATGATCGGCACGAACCGGCGACCGCCGAAGAACGCGAGGTAGGGAGGCAGCTTGATGCGGTGGTACTTCTGCCACAGCAACGCCGTGATGATGCCGACGACGATGCCGCCGAGGACCTTGTAGTCGATCAGCACCGGCTTCGCGGCCGGGTCCGTCGGCTGGTCGAGCACCAGCGGGGACATGGCCTTGAACACGCTCGTCAGCACCGTGTAGCCGACCACGGCCGCGAGCCCGGTGGACCCGTCGCCACGGCGGGCGAACCCGACCGCGATGCCCACCGCGAACAGCAGCGGCAGGTTCGCGAACAATGCGTCACCAGCGGCGCCGATGACCGCGGCGACCTTGTTCCAGCCGAGCCCGTCCTTGCCGAGGATGTCGTCTTGACCGAATCGGAGCAGGAGACCTGCCGCGGGCAGCACAGCGATCGGCAGCATGAGGCTGCGACCGAAGCGTTGCAACGTGGCGAGGCCCTTGATTTCGCGACCGCCGGTGGCCTGTGGGGCGCTGGCGCTCATCGGGTACCTCCCTTGGCGGAGTAAGGGCCGGATCCCGGGACGGTCCGGTCCAGCTGCATGGTCACCTGGTAGAGATCGCCCCGGTACCAGGAAGTCATGTCCTCGACCGGCCGGCCAGCGGTGCTGGCGACGCGGCGGAAGACGAGGAGCGGGCTGCCCTTGCGGATCTCGAGCAGCTTCGCGGTCTCCGGGTCGGCGGACTCCGCCCAGAGGGTTTGGTGCGCATGGTCCAGCTGCACGCCGTACTTCTCGGCGATCAGCGAGTACAGCGACCGCCCGAGGTCGTGCCGGTCGAGATCGGGCAGCTCACGGGGGCTGTACCAGCCCCGTTCGACGGCCAGGGGCACGCCGTCGGCCCGCCGCAGCCGCATGACGCGGAAGGCGGGTTCCTGCGGACCCAGATCCAGTGCGGCCGCCGCTGCCGTGCCCGGCACCGCGCGTTCGCAGCTGAGCAGGTCTGTGCTCGGGGTGAGTCCCCGGTGCACCATGTCGTCCGTGAACGACTCGAGGTACAGCTGGGCGTCGAGCCTCCGCCTCGCGGTGAAGGTGCCACGCCCCTTTGCCCTGGTCAGGAGTCCTTCACTCACCAGCTGCCCGACCGCGGCGCGCACGGTGATGCGGCTGACGCCGTACCGCTCGGCCAGGTCCCGCTCGGACGGGATGGGTGAGCCGGGAGCGAGCTCGTCCTCGGCGAGGCGGCGCAGGATCTCGCGGAGTTGCGCGTGCTTGGGCTTCGGCCCGTCCACGATCTCGCTCATCCGTCCATCACCGCCTCAGTGGTACTTTCCGGTCTAGACCAGTTGGTGCGGGAGAATGCTCCCCGCACATCGCGGGTGTCAACCGCTGTTACGGGAACGAGAGGTACGTCAGGTGGCCGACGACAAAGCTCAGAAGATCATTGACGCACTTGGCGGTGCATCGAACATCGTTGAGATCGAGCCCTGCATCACCCGCCTGCGGTGTGAGCTGGAGGACGGTTCCGTCGTCGACGAGAAGGCGCTGAAAGCGCTGGGAGCGCACGGAGTCATGCGTTCGGGCAACGTCGTCCAGGTCGTCGTCGGCCCGGAGGCGGACACGATCGCGTCCGACATCGAGGACCTCCTGTGAGCCTCCGCGTCGGCAGCCCCGTGGCGGGCCGGGTGGTCGCGCTCTCAGAGGTGCCGGACCCCGTCTTCTCGCAGGCGATGGTCGGGCCCGGTGTCGCTGTCGAGCCGCTCCGGGAGAAGGCCGACGTGGTCTCCCCGGTCGACGGGACGATCGTGACGCTGCACCCGCACGCGTTCGTCGTCGCCACGGGTGACGGGGCCGCTGTTCTGGTGCACCTCGGCATCGACACCGTGAAGCGCAAGGGCGAGGGGTTCACCCTGCACGTGGTGAAGGGCGAGACCGTGCGCGCGGGCCAGCCCGTTGTCACTTGGGATCCCGCCGAGGTCGAGGGCGCCGGGTTCGCGCCCATCTGCCCGGTGATCGCGCTGGACGCTTCGGCGGACGCGCTCGGTGATCTGGCGGGTTCGGTGGACGTGGCGGCGGGGGACGTCCTGTTCGACTGGTCGAGGTAGGTGTTCGGGGTCCCTTTGTCGCGTGCTGTGGCGCGCGGCATGGGCCTCGTGCCGGTGGGGCGGCCGGGTTCGCGCGGATGTGCATCCCGTGCCTGCCGGGTGATCGCGTTGGACGCTTCGGCGGACGCGCTCGGTGATCTGGCGGGTTCGGTGGACGTGGCGGCGGGCGACGTCCTGTTCGACTGGTCACGGTAGTTCCTGCAGCGCACACGGGCCCGGACCTGGGCTGTGGAAGGATTGGGCCCGTGCTGCGCTGGATTACCGCTGGAGAGTCACACGGGCCCGCCCTGGTCGCCGTGCTGGAGGGCATGCCCGCCGGGGTCGAGGTCACGACCGAGCTGCTGAACACCCAACTCGAACGCCGAAGGCTCGGGTTCGGGCGCAGCCCGCGGATGAGCTTCGAGTCCGACGAGCTGGAGATCCTCGGCGGCGTCCGGCACGGGAGGACGCAGGGCGGCCCCGTCGCCGTGCGCATCGGCAACACCGAGTGGCCCAAGTGGCAGAAGGTGATGTCGCCCGACCCGGTCGACCCCGGTGAGCTCAAGCCGACCGGCCGCAACGAGGCGCTCACGCGGCCGCGGCCCGGTCACGCGGACCTGCCCGGCATGCAGAAGTTCGGCTTCGACGAGGCACGGCCCGTGCTGGAGCGCGCCAGCGCCCGCGAGACCGCCGCCCGCACCGCGCTCGGCACCGTCGCGCGGGAGTTCCTGCGGCAGCTGCTCGGCGTCGAGGTGATCAGCCACGTCGTGTCGATCGGCAAGGCGAAGTCCCCGGAGACCGTGCACCCCGGTCCGGACGACCTCGCCGCGGTCGACGAGAGCCCGGTGCGCTGCTTCGACCCCGAGGGCACCAAGGCGATGATGGCCGAGGTCGAGGCCGTGCAGAAGGCGGGCGACACCGTCGGTGGCGTCATCGAGGTCGTCGCCTACAACCTGCCGCCGGGCCTCGGCTCGCACGTGCACTGGGACCGCCGCCTCGACGCCCGCCTCGCGGCCGCGTGCATGGGCGTGCAGGCGATGAAGGGCGTCGAGATCGGCGACGGGTTCACCACCGCCGAGCGCTGGGGCAGCGAGGCGCACGACGAGATCGACCGCGGCAGCGGGCCCGTTGGTGTGACGCGTCGGAGTAACCGCGCGGGTGGTCTCGAAGGTGGCATCACCAACGGCGAGCCGCTGCGTGTTCGTGTTGCCATGAAGCCGATTTCGACCGTGCCGCGCGCACTGGCCACTGTGGACGTTCGCACTGGCGAGGCGGCCACGGCGATCCACCAGCGCTCGGACGTGTGCGCCGTGCCCCGCGCGGGCGTGGTGCTCGAATCCGTTGTGGCGCTTGTGCTTGCGGAAGCCGCGCTGGAGAAGTTCGGCGGCGACTCGCTCGACGAGACGCGCCGCAACGCCCACGCGTACCTGAAGGCGCTCGAGGCCCGTTGGGAGGGGCTGTGAGCCCTCGCCTCGTGGTTCTGGGGCCGCCCGGAGCCGGTAAGACGACGGTCGGCGAGCTGCTCGCGGCAAAGCTCGGCGTGACCTTCCGGGACGTCGACGCGGACATCGTCGAGTCCGCGGGCAAGCCGATCTCGGACATCTTCACGCAGGACGGCGAGCCGGTTTTCCGTGCCATGGAAGAGGAAGCCGTCCTGAAGGGGCTCACCGAGCACGACGGCGTGCTCGCGCTGGGCGGCGGCGCGGTGCTGTCCGCGCGCACCCGCGAGAACCTCAAGGGCCACACCGTGGTGTTCCTCAACGTGGGCATGGCCGAGGGGGTGCGGCGCACCGGGCTGTCGTCCGCGCGGCCGCTGCTCACCGGCGTGAACCCGCGGGCCACGTTCAAGGCGCTGCTCGACGCGCGGCTGCCGCTGTACCGGGAGGTCGCGACGGTCGAGGTGCTGACCGACGACCTCGACCCGGAGCAGGTGGCCGACGCGGTGATCAAGGGAGTCGAATGACCGAGCCCGTTCGCATCAGGGTCGCGACGGCGCAGCCGTACGACGTCGTCGTCGGGCGTGGCCTGCTCGGTGACATCGTCGAACATCTCAAGGGCACCGCGAAGGCGGCGATCGTCCACCCGCCGACGTTGACCGCGACCGCGGACGCCGTGCGCGACGAGCTCATCGCGGCCGGCGTGGACGCGCACCGCGTGGAGATCCCGGACGCCGAGGACGGCAAGGACCTCGCGGTCGCCGGGTTCTGCTGGGACGTGTTCGGGCGCATCGGCCTGGGCCGCCAGGACGTGGTCGTCGGTCTCGGCGGCGGCGCGGTGACCGACCTCGCCGGGTTCGTCGCGTCCACCTGGATGCGCGGCGTGCGGCTGGTGAACGTCCCGACGACGCTGCTCGGCATGGTCGACGCGGCGGTCGGCGGCAAGACCGGCATCAACACCGACGCGGGCAAGAACCTGGTCGGCACGTTCTACGAGCCGGACGCGGTGTTCGTCGACCTCGCGACGCTGGAGACGTTGCCGCGCAACGAGCTCGTCGCCGGCATGGCGGAGATCGTCAAGGGCGGTTTCATCGCCGACCCGGTGATCCTCGACCTGATCGAGGCCGATCCGGAGAAGGCGTTGGACCCGACCGGCGACGTGCTCGCCGAGCTGGTCCGGCGCAAGATCCAGATCAAGGCCGACGTGGTCGCGGCCGACCTGAAGGAATCGTCGCTGCGCGAGATCCTCAACTACGGCCACACGCTCGGCCACGCGATCGAGCGGCGTGAGCGGTACCGGTGGCGGCACGGCGCGGCGATCAGCGTCGGCCTGGTGTTCGCCGCGGAGTTGGCGCGCGCGGCCGGGCGGCTCGACGACGAGACCGCGGACCGGCACAGGTCGGTGCTGAAGCTGCTCGGCCTGCCGACTTCGTACGACCCGGACGCCCTCCCGCAGCTGATGGAGGGCATGAAGGTCGACAAGAAGAACAAGTCCGGGGTGCTGCGGTTCGTCGTGCTCGACGGGCTCGCCAAGCCGGGCCGGCTCGAAGGCCCCGACCCGTCGCTGATCGCCGCCGCGTACTCCGCCGTCGCCGCCGAGGACACCAAGGGAACCGGGAGCGTGCTGCTGTGAAGGTGCTCGTCCTGAACGGCCCGAACCTCGGCCGCCTCGGCATGCGCGAGCCGGAGATCTACGGCTCCACGACGCACGCCGACCTCGTCGAACTGTGTGTCAGGTCGGGCAAGGAGCTCGGTCTGGACGTGGAGGTCCGGCAGACGGACTTCGAGGGCGAGATGGTCACGTGGCTGCACGAGGCCGCGGACAACGCGATCCCGGTCGTGCTGAACGGCGCCGCGTGGACGCACTACTCGGTGGCCGTGCGCGACGCGTGCTCGCAGCTCACCGCGCCGCTCGTCGAGGTGCACATCTCGAACGTCCACAAGCGTGAGGAGTTCCGGCAGCACAGCCTGATCTCGGCGGTGGCGTCCGGCGTGATCGTCGGGCTCGGGGTCGACGGGTACGTCCTGGCGCTGCAGTGGATCTCCCGCAACCGATGACGCTGCACCACGTCGAGCTGTGGGTGCCTTCGCTGGAACGAGCGGAGGCCTCGCTCGGCTGGTTGCTCTCGTCGCTGGGCTGGACCGAGTATCAGCGTTGGTCAGCAGGGGTGAGCTGGAAGCTCGGACCGACCTACATCGTGGTCGAGCAGTCGCCCGCGCTGACCGGCGGGCACGATCGGCTGCGGGCCGGGCTGAACCACCTCGCCCTGCACGCCGGGTCCCGTTCGGACGTTGACGCCCTCGTCGCGTCCTCGCTGGAGCATGGCTGGACGCTGATGTTCCTGGACCGCCATCCGTACGCCGGTGGCGATGATCACTACGCCGCGTACCTGGAAAACTCGGACGGGTTCGAGGTCGAGTTGGTCGCAGCTCACCCGAACGGGCGAGTTGATCACTAGAGTGGTGGAATGCGGTTCCTCGTTGTGGTGATGCTCGCCGGTGTGCTGACGGGGTGCAGCGAGGCCGACGGCTCGGTCGGTGTCCCTTCCCGGCCCAGTTCCACGGCCGCCACGACGTCCGAACCGCCGGCTCCGCCGAAGACGCTGAAGCTGGCCCTGGACAAGGGGCGCCAGAGCGGCGGGACCGTGGTGGAGGGCGGCGCCAATGCGCCGTACAACTACGCGCCCGCGGTGCTCGCCGACGGCGGCCGCATCCGCACCTGGTGGTGCAGCCAGCTCCAGTTCGCCGGGCCTCCGGGCGACGACATCCTGCTCAGCGAGGGGCCCACGTTCGACGGGCCGTTCGGTGGCGCCAGCGCCGTGTTCACCGGGGCTCCCGGCGGGTTCGACGGGATGCACGTGTGCGACCCGTCCGTGCTGAAGGTGCACGACCAGTACTACCTGTACTACACGGGCGCGGCGGGCGATCACGCGCACGGCAACGCGATCGGTGTCGCGAGCAGCCCCGACGGCGTCTCGTGGACGCGTCTGAACAACGGCACGCCCATCGTCGGGCCGTCCTACGACACGACCCGCGACAACACCTACGGCGCCGGGCAGCCGTCGGTGGTGTTCGTGGACGGCTGGTTCTACCTGATGTTCACCGACACCACCGGGCGTGGGGCCGCTCCCAACGGTGCCGGCCAGTTCGTGTTGCGGGCTCGGAATGCTGTTTTCACGGAGAGCCTGCAGATGTTGGGGGAGACCGGGTTTGTGGCCGCCAAGGCCAACGGGCCGCGTACCCGGTCCGTGGTGGAGGCGTTCAGCGCGGACTGGATGTGGATCGACGCGGCCAACGCGTTCGCCATCGCTCACGAGACGGACGCCGGGACCACTGTCACCTTCTGGGACAAAGACTTCACCCGCCACCCGTACGAGCCGGTGCTGATTCCCGGGGTGTGGCGGGAAGGGCCTGGACTGGTGCGTACCGGGTCAGGGCATGCCGCGTTGGACGCTGGGGATCCTTGCGGCCGGGTGTCTCTTGACGTTCTCCGCGCTACCGCTATCGGGGCTGCTGGGGCGCCCACGGGCATTAGCCACTTCGGGCTGGATGCTGTGGGGATGCAGGGGTGTACGTCGCTCGACTCGGCTTCGGCGTTGGACGGGCTTGCCATGCCTTCGCCTGAGCGGACTGTTGATCTTGTCCTTGGTGGCAAGGTTGTTCGGTTCGAGCGGCGGTCCGTCGCCGAGAAGTTCGCCCGCGGGGTGTTGGGGGATCGGCCGCCTGTTGCGGATTCCTTGCCTGTTATGGCTCGGGTGCCTGCTGGGGTTCAGGCTGTGCAGGGGCCTGATGGGCAGGTCGGGTTGGTGCTCGACGGGAAGCTCTGGGTGGTTTCTGCTGAAGTCGCTGCTTTGAACTCGTCCACTCCCGTGCCGGTGTCCTCGGCGGAGTGGGATCGCTATGAGCGGCGTGGGGATTTGACGTCTCGGCGTTGATCGTCTGGTAGGGCGTTGCCTGCTACCAGGCCGATTGCGGCTGGGGCGAGGATTAGTAGGGCGGTGAAGGCTGCTCCGCCCGTCAGGGCTACCCATAGGGCTTCCTGGCCCGTCTGGTCTACCAGCAGTGCTGCGCCGATTACTCCTAGGGCGCCGGCGAAGGGGCCGGCGATCAGGGCGGCTATGAACCACTGCATGCCGCGGTCCGGGAGTTGGCGGTAGCCGTCGACTGTGCCCCAGAGGAGGGCGGCGATGATCAGTAGGCCGATCGCTATGGGGCGGATGCTGGTGGCTTCCGGGCTGCGGACGCTGACCGCTGCTACTCCGGTCTGGACTGCTCCGTGGAGGAGTCCCATCCACAGTGCTCTGGTGAACCACGGCCGCATGGGGGTCACTGTAGTTCGTCTCTTGTGGGCCGTTCGGGTGTAGGTGTTCCTCGGGTGGGTTTGCGGTCTCCGGCTTCCGCCGTCCTTCGGTTCGCTGTTCCGATCCTGGCGCCTTCG
Source organism: Lentzea sp. NBRC 105346 (assembly GCF_030269605.1). GTDB lineage: Bacteria > Actinomycetota > Actinomycetes > Mycobacteriales > Pseudonocardiaceae > Lentzea. Next base: position 386 of record NZ_BSTQ01000031.1, on the reverse strand, counting down.
GCCCGCTGTTCCGATCTTGTCGCCTTCGATCGGCTGTTCCGATCTTGTCGGTGGGGCGTGCTTGGATATTCGCAAGGGGTGCTTCGCGCGGGGGGACCCTTGGCTGGCCCTTGTCGGCCTCTCGCCTCTCGCCTCTCGCCGCGCTCCTCCTGCCTCCGCCCCTCGGCGCCGCCTGCCGGTTTCGTGCGTGGTCGCGTTTTCCTGCTCGGGGCTCCGCCCCGGACCCCGGCTCAGCTCAAAGAGGGGCCCTTGGGTGGTGTCGTTTCGTAGTGGGTTGCGTTGGGGTGGTGGGCCCCTCCCGTCGCATCGCACCTGAGGCAGCCGCATCCGAGACCCCAGGTCAAGCGAAAAGCGTGCTTGACCTGGGGTCTCGGATGCGGCAGGGC
>NZ_BSTQ01000030.1 GCF_030269605.1 Lentzea sp. NBRC 105346 | reverse complement strand
CCCGCCCCCCGACACCCCGTCATCCGCAAACAACGCAGGCCCAGCAAACCCAAGACAGCAAACAACAAACGGGCCGCCGCTCACGCGACGGCCCGCTAGGGAACTCACCCCTGGTTAAAACACCAGCAAGCGGTCAGCGCTTGGAAAGCTCCCTTCATAGCGTTTCAGGACAGGCGTATGAGGAGGGCCTGCTCCGGGTTGAACACCGGGAGCTGGAGGCCGACCTCCGACAACGCCGAACCGGGTAGCCGCAACGACTCCCACGTCGGCGTTTCGCGTTGGGTGAGCGCGGGATAACCGGCCGGACCGTCGAACGACACGGTGTACGTGCGGTCCGGATCCAGGCCCGGCAACAGCACCCGAGCCGGTTTGGTGCCGACCGAGGTGGTCAGCTGGGCGTAGCAGAACAATGCCTCCGAACGATCGGGCGCCACCACGCCGTGCACCCACGCGGCCGGGTCCGGGTGGTCGACCCGCACCACGTTTCCGTTGTGCACCAACGAACGCACGGACTTGTAGTACTCGATCGCCGCGACGAGACCGGCGCGTTCCTCCGCGGTGGCCGAGCTGATGTCCCACTCGATGCCGAAGTGCCCGAACATCGCGGTCGCCACGCGGAACGACAGGTCGTGCGTGCGCCCGGTCGTGTGCGAGTGCGTCGGTCCGACGTGCGCGCCCATCAGCTCGGGCGGCAGGAACACCCCGGTCCAGCGCTGGATCTGCTGCCGTTCCAGGGCGTCGTTGCAGTCCGACGTCCACACGCGGTCGGTCCGCTCCAGCACACCGAGGTCGATCCGCGCGCCGCCGGACGAGCAGCTCTCGATCTCCACGTTGGGATGACGTTCCCGCAGTTCGTCCAGCAGGCGGTAGTACGCCAGGGTCTGCGCGTGCGTGCCCGACGCGATCAGGTCGCGGTTGTGGTCCCACTTCACGAACGCGATGTCGTGCTCGGACAGCAGGGTGTCGAGCCGCGAGAGGATGTACGCGAACGCATCGGGGTTCCCGAGGTTCAGCACCTGCTGGTTGCGCCACGACGGCGGCAGCACTCCCGGCCGCGGCCCCAGCGCCCAGTCCGGGTGCGCGCGGAACAGGTCCGAGTCCGGGTTGATCATCTCCGGTTCGAACCAGAGCCCGAACTCCATCCCCAGCGAACGGACGTGCTTGATCAACGGGTTCAGCCCGTCCGGCCACACCGTCTCGTCGACGTACCAGTCGCCGAGGCCGGCGGTGTCGGCGCGCCGGTGCCGGAACCACCCGTCGTCGAGCACGAACCGCTCGACCCCGGCAGCGGCCGCGGTGTCCGCCAGCGACGCCAGGCGCTCCAGGTCGTGGTCGAAGTACACGGCCTCCCACGTGTTCAGCACGACCGGCCGCGGCTTGGCCGGACGTCCCTCGCGCAGCTTGCGGTGGAACGCCGCGCTCAGCCCGTCGATGCCGTTGCCCGAGTACGCCGCGTACAACGACGGCGTCGCGTACTCCTCGCCGCGCGCGAGCACGACCTCGCCGGGCAGCAGCAACTCGCCGCCGCCGAGGACCGGGGTGGAGTCCGGGAACCGCTCGGCGTAAGTGACGTGGTTGCCGCTCCACGCGACGTGCAACGCCCAGACCTCGCCGGTGCGGAACCCGAATCCGGGTGTGCCGGCGAGCAGGCCGATCGTGGCGTCGTGCCCGGTGCGGCCGCGCCGGCTCTCACGCAGCCAGGTGCCGTAGTCGAGCGAACGCCGCTGTGGCTGGCGTTCCCGGCTCCATCGGCCGGTGAAGTCGAGCAGTTCACCCGCCCGCGCGGGCACGGGCAGCGCGGCCTCGAGACCGTCCAGGTGGTACGGGCTGTCCCCGTCGTTGCGGAGGGTGTGCTGCACTCGCAGCAGCCCGGACGGCGTCAGCTCCAGCACACCGTTCACCGTCAGCTCGGCCGCTGGATCCGTTGCGGTGTAACGCAAGGAGCGGTCGGATGCGGTGTAGTCCGTGACGGTCAGCGCAGGCGCGAAGTGCGTGCCGGACCGGTGGCCGCGCAACGCCGGACGTCCGGAGTGTCCGGCCACCGCGGCGGGCAGGACCGTGAGCGGCACCGGTACGTCCGGCGAGTTGTGCGGGATCGGGGGCTCGACCGCGTCGACCAGAGCGGTGAGCGCGCTCTGGTCGAGCGCGCCCAGCGCCTTGCCCCAATGTGCGATTGCCGGCAACCCCCGGATGGACACGACGACGCTGGTGAGCCCGTCTTGCAGGTGGACGACCTCTGTGTTGGCCATGTAGTCCCTCGTCTACAGATCAAACACAAATGAAACAGGTGCGATCGTCGGTCGCGGAAGGTTCCGTTGTCAATTGTTGAGTTGTGTGTACTTCTAGATGACCAGACTGAGCAGGGCCGCGACGGCGAAACCGACGATCGACAAGATCGTCTCCAGCACCGTCCACGTCTGCAGCGTCTCCTTCACGGACAGGCCGAAGTACCGCGAGACGATCCAGAATCCGCCGTCGTTGACGTGCGAGGCGATGATCGAACCGGACGCGATCGCCATCACCACCAGCGCCAGCTGCGGCTGCGAGTAGTGCAGGTCCGCCACCACGGGCGCCACGATGCCCGCGGTCGTCACGATCGCGACGGTCGCGGAGCCCTGGGCGACCCGGATGACGCAACTGATCACGTAGGACAGTGCGATCACCGGCAGGCCGAGGTCCTTCAGTTCGGTCGCGAGGATCTTGCCGATGCCCGTCGCGGACAGCACCGCGCCGAAGAACGCGCCCGCGCCCACGACGAGCAGGATCATCGCCACCGGCCGCAACGACGCGGCGGACAGCTCGGCGACCTTGTCGCGGGTCATGCCACGCCGGAAGCCGAGCAGCCAGAACGCCACCAGCACGGCGATCGTCAGCGCGATGGCCGGCGTGCCGAAGAACGTCGTGACACCGAGCCAGCGCGATCCCTTCGGCAGCAGGATGGAACCGAACGTGCCCGCGAGGATCAGCACCAGCGGCAGACCGATGATGCCCAGCACGAGTCCCAGGGACGGCGGCTCTTTCTCCGTGTGCACCTTTTCGGCCGCCTCGAGCATCTCCTCGGGCACCGGCACGACGATCCGCTTGCCGACCCACGCCGAGTAGATGACACCACCGATCAGCCACGCGGGGATCGCGACCGCGAGTCCCATGATGATGATCCAGCCGAGCGACACCTTCAGCAGACCGGCCGCGGCCACGGGGCCGGGGTGCGGCGGCATGTAGGCGTGCATCACGGACAAACCGGCCAGCAACGGCATGGCGTACAACACGATCGACCGGCCGCTCTGCTTCGCGGCGACGTACACAAGCGGTGCCAGCACGAAGATGCCGATGTCGAAGAAGACCGGCACACCGAAGATCAACCCGGCCAGGCCCATGGCGAGCGGTGCCCGCTTTTCACCGAACAGCCGCAGCAGCTTCTCTGTCAGCACCTGCGCGCCGCCGGACGCCTCGAGGATCGCGCCGAGCAGCGTGCCGAGCCCGATGATCGCGGCGATGTGCCCGAGGATGCCGCCGAAGCCCTTCTCCAGCAAGGAGTCCGAGGCCTTCTGCGCCGACCCGACCAGCGTCTCGGTCGGCAGGCCCGCGGCGAGTGCCACGAGCAGGCCGACGACGAGGAGCGCGATGAACGGCTCGACCTTGAACTTGATGATCAGCAACAACAGCACCGCGATGCTGAGCGCCGCGAGGGTCAGCAGACCCCCGGTGGAGTGTTGCAGCCATTGGATCACGGGCGACTCCCGGTGGTGCGTGGCGGACCTGGCTCCCGTCGCCGGGGCAGGGGACTGTGCGCGAGCACGACGGCTCGCGGGTGACGAAGGCGTGATGAATGGGGCCGGCTTTGTGGCCGGTCAGATGGTGGCCGGTCTTCGGCGGGTCAGGCAGGGGGCGCCGGTCCAGGCCGCGCTCGCGCGGGCGTCCCCGGCTCCAGGGGGCCCCCGAATTCCATTCTCCCAGAGGGGTCTGACAGTTCCGGGGTCATGCGCGGTTCCGCAGCGAGTGGCCCGGCAGGGCGCCGGTGGCGGTTCCGTCGTCGATCACCGGCACCCCGTTGACGAACACGTGCGGGATGCCGATGGCCCGCTGGCGGGGTTCGTCGAACGTCGCGGTGTCCGCGACGGTCTCCGGGTCGAACAGCACCAGGTCCGCCGCGAACCCCTCGCGAACCAGACCTCGGTCGGCGAGCCGCAACCGCCGGGCCGCCCGGCCGGTGAGGTGCGCGACGCACTCCTCCAGCCCGAGCACGCCCAGCTCGCGGACATAGCGCGCCAGATAACGCGGAAACGTGCCCCACGCGCGCGGATGCGGCCGGTCGCCGACGAGCAGGCCGTCGGAGCCGCCGGTGTGCGCCGGGTGCCGCATGATCGCCTGCACGTTGCCCTCGTGCCCGACGTGCATGAGGCAGGACGTACCCAGCCGTTCGTCGACCAGCACGTCGAAGTACAGATCGGACGGTCGCACACCGCGCGCGGACGCCGAGGCGAGCACGCTGTGCCCGACCAGCGCGGAGTTCGAGGCGTGGCGCACACCGTTGATCTCGATGGAGTCCCAGTCGACCGGCACGCCGTGGCAGCCGTCCGACCCGGTCTCCTCGATCTCCACCCGGATGCGTTCACGGGTGTCCACATCGGACAACCGTCCCAGGGTGGCCTCGGGTCCGCCTTCCGAAGCCCAGCTCGGCAGCAACGCCGACAGGTAGGTGGCGCCGGGCAGGTACGGGTAGGTGTCGAGGGTGATGTCGGCGCCCGAGGCGATCGCGTTGTCGAGCAGGGTGAGCAACTCCGGCGCGCGGCCCTCGTTGACCGGGAAGTTCATCGTCGCGTGGGCGAGGTGCAGCGGGCAGCCGGACCGGACGGACACGTCGACCATCTCCGCGTACGCCTCCAGCGCACCGGCGCCGTAGCTGCGGTGGTGCGGGCTGTAGTAGCCGCCCAGCTCACCCGTCACGCGACACAGTTCGACGAGTTCGCCGGTGTCCGCGTACATGCCGGGCGTGTACGTCAGACCCGATGACAGACCGACCGCGCCTTCTCGCAGTGACTGCGCCAGCACGGTTTTCATCTCGTCCATTTCGGACGGTGTGGGCGGCCGGTCGTCGTAGCCGACGCACAGCAACCGCAGGGTGCCCTGCGGCACCAGGTAGGCGGCGTTGACCGCGATACCCCGGTCCAGCCGGTCGAGGTACTCGCCGACGGACCGCCAGTTCCAGTCGAAACCGGGCGGGTCGTCGTTCCAGCCCGCGAGCTGGCCGCGCAACGTCGCCAGCACCTCGTCGTTCACCGGCGCGTACGACAGGCCGTCCTGGCCGAGCACCTCGGTCGTGACGCCCTGCGACACCTTCGCCAGGTGGTCCGGCTTCGCGAGCACCTGGAGGTCCGAGTGCGAGTGCATGTCGATGAACCCCGGCGCGAGCACGAGGCCGGTGGCGTCGATGGTGCGGGTACCCGACAGGCCCGAGCCGATCGACGCGATCTTCCCTTCGTGGACACCGACATCCGCCCGGTAGGAAGGCGAGCCGGTGCCGTCGGCTATCTGCGCCCCACGGATGACGATGTCCACTCTTCGCTCCTCTAGAAGTAGGTGCGGATCAGGTCCACCACGGTCGTCCCGGACACCACCGGGATCAGCTGCCACTTGTCGAACACCGTGCAGGGGTGCGACAACCCGAGCCCGACCCAGTCGCCGACCCGGACCGGCGCCTCCACGCCGAGCGCCATGAACGCGTGCTGGTCGTTGAGCGCGGTGATCCGCGCGTCGCCCAGCGGCACGGTCGCGCCGTCCCGGCGGCGCAGGCGCTGCGGTTCCGGCAGCCCCTCGTCGAACGACGCGTCGCGCTTGCCGAGCGTCAACAGCGCCAGGTCGCGCTGCGGCCGTGAGGTGACCTGCGCCCACGCGTGCAGGGCGGGCCGGAACGGCTCGACGCCCCGGATCCGGCCGAACGGCGAGATGCCGCGGTAGAACCCGTCGTCGTGGGTGACGTACGCGCCGCTGCGCAGCACCGGCAGCACCGGCACCGGCCACGGCTGCGTGATCGCCGAGGCGACCTGATCGAAGTACGCGCTGCCGCCGGCCGTGACGATCACCTGGTCCAGGTCGTCCAGCAGGCCGTGGTCGGCCATGCGCAGCACCAGCGAGCGCAGGTCCCGCAGATACCGGTCCACAATGGACTTCGACGACTCGGTCGCGTCGTGCGCCAGCGCGCCCTCGTAACCCGCGACACCCGCGAGACGCAGCACCGGGCTCTGCGCCACGGCACGGGCGACGGCCAGGCCGGTCTCGACGTCGCGCGCGCCGGTCCGGCCGCCGGGCGCGCCCAGTTCGACGAGCACGTCGATCCGGCGGCCGGGGCTGATCTCCTGCAGCGTCTCGCTCATCAGTGCGATGCCCGCCTCGGAGTCCGCCCAGCAGGAGAACTCGAAGAGCGGGTCGTGGTCGAGCTCAGCGGCCACCCAGCGCAGGGCGGCCGGGTCGAGCAGCTGGTTGGCCAGCAGCACGCGGCTCACGCCGAACGCCCGGTACACCCGCAGCTGGCTCGCGTTCGCCGCGGTGATCGCCCACGAGCCCAGCTCCAGCTGCCGCCGGAACAGCTGCGGCGCCATCGTGGTCTTGCCGTGCGGCGCGAGTGCGACGCCGTGCGCCTCGCACCACTTCGCCATCGTCGTCAGGTTGTGCTCCAGCGCGTCCGCGTCGAGCACGACCAGCGGTCCGACGAACTCGTCGGCGAACAGGTCGAGCCGCTGCGCCGCGGTCTCGCGGATGGTCTGGCCGAACGTTTCGGCAGGTAGTCCCTTGAAGCGCCAGTCGATGCGTTCGTCACCGATGGCGGACACGGCGGTGAGGCTCAGTTCGGCACGTTGCATATGTTGCAACTCCCATTGCGCGATGTGATGCTGGAGTGTGTAGCATTCGGGTGCGCCGCCGTCAACGGAGCAGAGCTTGGAGAGCGCATGCGGTTCGATCAGGTTGGCGGCGTCGTATGTCTCGGCGAGACCATGGTCGTCATGGTCCCGGCCGAACCGGGTCCCGTGCACGAGGTGCGCACGTGGCATCGCGCGATCGGAGGAGCGGAGTCGAACGTGGCGTGCCACCTCGCCCGCCTCGGCGTGCCGTCGAGCTGGGTCAGCGCGGTCGGTGACGACGCGTTCGGCCTGGCCGTGCTCGACACCGTGGCGGCCGCCGGCGTGGACGTGTCGCGCGTGCGGGTCGACCCGGTCAGACCGACCGGCCTGTACATCAAGGAGGCGTCCGCCGAGGGCAGCGCGGTCCGGTACTACCGGCGCGGCTCCGCGGCCTCCGGCATGGGCCTGGAGATGATCGACCGGCTCGGCCTCGACTCCGTGCGGCTGGTGCACGTCAGTGGCATCACGCCCGCTCTGTCCGACACCTGCCTGGCGTTGCTCCGCGAGCTGATGCGACGGCCACGGCACGGGTTCCAGGTGTCGTTCGACCTGAACTGGCGGCCCGCCCTGTGGGCCGACCGCGACCCATCCGTGCTGCGCGAGCTCGCCGACATGGCCGACATCGTGCTCGCCGGGTCCGACGAGGCGTCCGTCGTGTGGGGGACCGGCGATCCGCTGCGGTTGCGCGCGTTGCTCCCCGGCCCGCGGGTGATCGTCGTCAAGCACGGCTCCGAGGGCGCGAGCCTGGTCGAGGACGGCTGCGTCCACTTCGAACCCGCGCTGCGCGTGGACGTCGTCGAGCCGGTCGGAGCCGGCGACGCGTTCGCCGCCGGGTTCCTCGCCGCGACGCTGTCCGGGTGCGACGTGCGGACGCGGTTGCGCGCCGGGCACCTCCAGGCGGCGTCCGCCCTGCTGACCAAGGAAGATGTGGGCCCACCGCTGCCCGCCCACATCACGGATCCGCTCCTTGCCGCGGAACCGGAAGTCTGGGCCGCCGCCCGCCTGGAGGGTTCATGAGCCAAAGCCTCGACCGCGCGTTGACGCTGGTCGGTCAGCTCGCCACGGGGCCGAAGACGCTCGACGAGCTGTCCGCGGTCATCGGGGTGCACAAGTCGACCACGTTGCGGTTGCTGCGCACCCTGGAGACGCACCGGTTCGTGCAGCGCGACGGCGTGCACCACTACCGGCTCGGCACCGCGCTGTTCGACCTCGCCCACCGCGCGCTGGAGGAACGCGACGTACGGCGAGCCGCCGAACCCGCGTTGCGGGAACTGAACTCCCGCCTGGGTTACACCGTGCACCTGGCGTCCTATGAGGACGGTGAGGTGATCTACATCGACAAGTACGACAGCACCCACCCGATGCGCATGTACTCGCGCATCGGCCGCCGGGCACCGCTGCACTGCACGGCCGTGGCGAAGATCCTGCTGGCGGACCTGTCACCGGTGGAGCTGCAGAAGGTGCTGGCGAGCATGGAGTTCACGCCGCTGACCGCCAACACCCTGACGTCGCCCGACGCTTACATGGCTGAGCTCTTGCTGGTGCGCCAGCGGGGTTATGCCGTCGACAACGCCGAACACGAGGACTTCATCCACTGCATCGCGGCGCCGATCCGCGGTGCGCGCGGCGAGGTGCTCGCCGCGGTCTCCATGTCGGTGCCGAAGGTCCTGCTCGACTTCGAGGGACTGCTCGGCCACCTGCCCGACCTGCTGGCCACGGCAGAGGCGGCGTCCATCGAGTGCGGTTACGCACCACGCTGATCAGGGGAGTTCGTTTTGTCCAAGGTTGAGATTCGCACCGACGACGCGCCTGCGCCGCCCGCTCGGTTCTCGCAGGGGGTGCGTAAGGGCAACATCCTGCAGGTCGCCGGTCAGGTGGCGTTCGATGCCGCTACCGGTTCGGTGGTCGGTACCACGGTTGCCGAGCAGACGCGGCAGACGTTCTCGAACGTCGAGGCCGTGCTCAAGGCGGGCGGAGCGTCGCTCGCGGATGTTGTGATGCTGCGCGTGTTCCTCACCGACGTGTCGCACTTCGCCGAGATGAACGGGGTGTGGGACTCGGTTTTCGCCGGCGTGGAGGCGCCGCCTGCTCGGACCACCGTGTACGTCGGGCTGCCCGCGGGTCTGCTCGTTGAGATCGATGCGCTGGCGGTCCTGGACTGACACCATGCGGTCGCATGAAGTGGTATGCGGACCGGCCGGTTCGATTCGCCCGTCAGGTGATCGCTGATTTCTTGGCTTTTCTGTGGGCCGTGCTCTGGGTGTGGGTGGCGTCGTCTGCCCACGATGCGGTGTTGTCGCTTCGGGCTCCCGGCGACGGGTTGGTGAACGCGGGCTCGGGGATTCGGGACGCGTTCACCAACGCCGCCGACAAGGCTCGGCGGGTGCCTCTCGTTGGGGACGATCTCTCTTCGGCGCTTGGAGGTGGGACCCGCGCTGGTGACACGTTGGCCGGGGCTGGGCACGCTCAGATCTCCGCTGTGGAGACCACTGCGTTCTGGCTTCAGGTGGCGTTGATCGCCGTGCCGGTGATGTTCCTGCTGATCGTCTGGCTGCCGTTCCGGCTGCGGTTCGCCTTGCGTGCCGGGGCCGCGCTGCGCCTGCGTGCCGGGGGCAGCACGGACCTGCTGGCGCTACGGGCGCTGACCTCGTTGTCAGGTCGGGAGCTTGCCCGGTTCTCCTCGGATCCGGCGGCGGCGTGGCGGGCCGGCGACGACCAGGTCGTCGACGAACTGGCCCGCCGCCAACTCGCGACCCTCGGCCTCCGTCAGTAGACGGGGCCGGTGAACTTCTCGCCTGGGCCCTGGCCCGGCTCGTCCGGCACGACGCTGGCCTCGCGGAACGCGCGTTGCACTGACTGCAGGCCGTCCTTCAGGGGAGCGGCGTGCGGGCCCAGGTACTCCGACGACGCGGTGACCAGGCCGGCCAGCGCGGTGATCAGGCGGCGGGCCTCGTCCAGGTCGCGGCGCGGGGAGGTGTCGGGGTCCGGATCGGCCAGTCCGAGGCGTTCGGCTGAGGCGGAGAGCAGCATCACCGCTGCTCGGCTGATCACCTCGATGCTGGGCACGTCGCCCAGGTCGCGGACGGTGTCTTCAAACGGCTCGGTCACGGGAGCCATTCAAGCAAGGTGGGGTGGTGACCCCACGATTCGGGGGTTGACAACCGGGTCTGCTACTATTTCTGGCGCGACCAGCCCCCGTTAGTGCGGGGGCGGCAAGTGGAGCCCCGCTCCCACCCGCGTCCACCGCCTCAGGTGGCCGGGTCCGGTCATCCCTCAACGGGACAATTGTCCTTGTCGTGGTGCGATCGGTCGGAAGCGGGCCCCTCGTCAGTGGTGACGTGGGGCTCTTGTCTTTTGGCGCAAACGAGTCGCAAAGGACGTGAATGACAAGTCCCTCGAACCGAGGAGCCCCCGCCAGCTCCGAGCCGCGCATCAACGACCGCATTCGGGTGCCGGAGGTCCGTCTGGTCGGACCGAACGGCGAGCAGGTCGGGATCGTTCGCATCGAGGACGCGCTCCGACTCGCCCAGGAAGCGGATCTCGACCTCGTCGAGGTCGCCGCGCAGGCGCGACCGCCGGTCTGCAAGCTCATGGACTACGGCAAGTTCAAGTACGAGACCGCGCAGAAGGCGCGCGAGTCACGCCGTAACCAGCAGCTGACGGTCATCAAGGAGCAGAAGCTCCGGCCGAAGATCGACCCGCACGACTACCAGACGAAGAAGGGCCACGTGGCCCGATTCCTGTCGCACGGGAACAAGGTCAAGGTGACCATCATGTTCCGTGGTCGTGAGCAGTCGCGCCCCGAGCTGGGCTACCGGTTGTTGCAGAGGCTGGCGGAGGATGTCGCGGAGCTGGGCTTCGTCGAGTCCAACCCCAAGCAGGACGGCCGCAACATGATCATGGTGCTGGCCCCGCACAAGAACACGAAGACGCGTCCCATCAAGCACGACCAGGAGCAGACCGAGGCCACTGAGGCCGAGGCCGGTTCCGACCAGTAAGGACGCATGGCCGCCCCCGACCCGGTGGCAGCACGAGACGAGGACGGAAATGCCCAAGAACAAGACGCACAGCGGGACCTCGAAGCGGTTCAAGGTCACCGGCAGCGGCAAGATCGTCCGCGAGAAGGCGGGCAAGCGCCACATCCTGGAGAAGAAGTCCAGCCGTGTGACGCGCCGCATGAGCGGCACGGCGGTGGTGTCGGAGAACGACGCGCCGCGCATCAAGAAGCTGCTCGGTCTCTGACCGCCTCCCCCTTAGCAATCCGGGGCGCCCCGACCGCCCCCTTGAGATCGACAGGATGGACCCGTGGCACGCGTCAAGCGGGCTGTGAACGCCCAGAAGAAGCGTCGTACCACCCTTGAGCTGGCGAGCGGTTACCGCGGCCAGCGCTCGAGGCTGTACCGCAAGGCCAAGGAGCAGGTGCTCCACTCGCTCAACTACGCGTACCGCGACCGTCGTGCGCGTAAGGGTGACTTCCGCAAGCTCTGGATCCAGCGCATCAACGCCGGTGCGCGCCAGAACGGCATCACCTACAACCGCTTCATCCAGGGCCTGAAGCTCGCGGGTGTCGAGGTCGACCGCAAGATCCTCGCGGACCTGGCCGTCACCGACGCCACCGCGTTCACCGCGCTCGTCGAGATCGCGCGCGGCGCCCTCCCGACCGACGTCAACGCGCCGGTCGAGGACAAGGCCTGAGCGGGAACTCCCGCGCACGACGACCCGAGGCGGCTCCGTTCACCGAACGGACCCCTCGGGTCGTTGCTGCTCGGCACCTGACGCGGCGGCAGGGCCGTGACCGCGCGGACCGTTTCCTCGCCGAAGGCGCACAGGCCGTGCGGGAAGCCTTGGCGTGGCCCGGAACCGTGCACGAACTCTTCGTCACGTCCCAGGCCGCCGAGCGCAGTTCGGAACTCGTGCACGCCGCCATCGACGCGGGCGTGCGCGTGTCCGAGGTCACCGAGAAGGCCGCGGCGGCGCTCTCGGAAACCGTGACGCCCCAAGGCCTCGTGGCCGTGTGCGACACGGTCGACCAGCCGTTGGCCACGGTCCTGCGCGGCACCCCGCGACTCGTCGCGGTGCTGTTCGGCGTCACGGACCCCGGCAACGCGGGCACCGTCGTGCGCGTCGCGGACGCCGCGGGCGCCGATGCGGTGATCTTCGCGGGCGACACCGTCGACCCGCACAACGGCAAGTGCGTGCGCGCCTCCACCGGCTCGCTCTTCCACCTGCCCATCGCCCGCTCCCGCGACGCCGACGAGGTCTTCGCCGCGTGCGGTGCCGCCGGCCTGCGCCTGGTCGCCGCCGACGGCTACGCCAAGGACGACCTCGACACGGCGAGCTTGCGTGGCGACCTCGAACAGCCCACCGCGTGGGTGTTCGGCAGTGAGGCACATGGGCTGCCCGACGCCGTCGTGTCCGCTTTGGACACTTCACTGAAGGTGCCGATCTACGGCGGTGCCGAGTCGCTCAACCTCGCCACCGCCGCAGCCGTGTGCCTCTACGCTTCAGCCCGCGCGCAGCGCGCGGTGGGTTAGCGAATCGTCTGGTTGATGTCCGGCGTGGTCGCGCCGGACGTCACCTGCACCGGGGTCGCCTTGTCGAACGACGGGGCGTCCAGGTACCAGATCTCCTTGCGGCCGATGTCGTCGATGAACCGCAGCCGCACCTGCTGCGTGCCGAGACCGGTCACCTCGTACGGATCACCGAAGTAGCCGTTCCCCGACGGCCCGGCGTAGTCACCGGTCCGCGCGTTGTACGGGATGACGGTGATCCAGCTGTCCTCGCTGCCTTCGACGAGCCCGACGCCGGTCACCTTCGCCGCCGCCTGCAGCGTCTCGTCGGACGTAGTTTCGCGACCCGCTTCGACCTTGATCCGCTTGGCCGCCTTGCGGTCCACGGCATTGCCGGACCAACGCCACCCGTGGTTACCGGAGGTCGCGGTGAACTCGAGCGGCCAGTGGTACGGGCCGAGTCCCGGGAACCGGTAGTTGCCCTGCAGGTCGGTGCAGTGATCGCCGTACGCCCAGTTGGTGGCGTACGGGAACACGCAGACGTGGGGGATGGGCTGGCCGGTGGCCTCGTCGCGGACGGTGCCCGTCACCGTGCCCGCCCCGTCGAGCAGGATCGGGGAGCCCTGAACGATCCTGCCGGGCTGGGCCTTGTAGGTCCGCGCCGCCGTCTGCTCTCCGGTGCCGCCCCACCAGCCGACCCACTGCAGGCCGTGCGTCTCGTCCTGCGGCCGGGCGAGCAGCCGGTAGTCGGCGATGGGCAGCGGCCCGACGACCACCACGCCCGCGTCGTCGCTGCACGTGCCCCGCCAGTTGTTGTCCCACGTCGAGAGGCCCGGCGAGTTCGACTCGACGGCCTGCACACAGGTGTTCTTCACGAGGGCACCGGTGCGCGCGTTCCGCACGACGCTGCGGATGGCCACCGCCGGCTTGACCTTCCCAGGCGCCTTCGTGACCTCCCCGGAACGGATGACGACCTTCTCGATCGTCGAACCGAAGTGCGCCTTGTCCGGAGTGATCGCGAGGTCGTACGTGCCGCGTGGCAGGCGCAGGCGCACCACGCCGTCGGTGGTGCACGGCCGGTCGCCGCCGGTGCCGGGTGCGAAGGCGCAGAACTCCTTCACCGGCGCACCGCTCACCTCGTCGGTCAGGGTGACCTCCGCGAAACCGGGCGGGATCAGCTGCTCGTCGATCACCACGTCCGGGCCGCTCAGCACGTTCACGACGTCGGCTTCGGCCAGCGTCTCCTTCTGGTGGTAGTACTGCGTCGGGTACGCCTTGAACTCGATCTTGTGACGGCCCGGGAAGACGTCGCGGAACGCGTACTCGCCCGCCGCGTTGGTCGAGGTGTCGCCCGCCCAGATCGATCCGTCGACGTCGACGAGGCTGACACCCACCCACGGCACCGGCTTGTCGCCGTCGAGCAACTTGCCCCGCAGCACACCGATGCCGGGCGGCCGCAGCTTCAGCTCGTACGGCTGGGTGCCCGGATACACGAACACGGCGTCCCGGTGCCTGCGCCTGCTGCCCGACCAGGTGTCGGAGTAGCCCTCGGCGCTGCCGCGCAACACATACGTGCCACCGGGCACGTCGATCGCGAACGCGCCGGTCGCGTCGGCGCACCCCTTCGCGATCTCCTTGTCCTCATAGAAGTAATCGACCACGGTCACGCACGCGTTCGGCACCGGCTCACCGGTCTGCGACGACGTCACCTTGCCGACGATCTGCGAAGCCGCCTGTGCGGCCGGCACTCCGACTGTCAGCAACGACGCGGCTAAAACCGCGGTAGCGCCGACTGATCTCCATCTCATGTGGATCCCCCCTTGTTCACGGCACGGCACTGCAACGCGTGTGAGGAGCGATTTGTTGACGCGCGCGGGCGTCAGGCCTCCAGGCGGGCCGTCAGCTCGCGGACCAGCGGGTCCGTGCCCGACGGTTTGTTCTGCCGCTTCAACGCCTCCGTCAGCACGGACACCACGTCACCGGTCTGCGGCGAGTCCGGCGTCAGCAGCGCGGCCGCCCGGCGAGCCTCGGTCTCGGCCCCGGCAGGATCCGAGGCATCCAGCAGCAGCCGGGCACCTCGGGTCACGAGGAACAGGTGCCAGGGCAGGTCTTCCAGCGAGGCGGCCAGCGACTCGGCGGTCTGGTTCTCCCGCATCGCCAGGGCGAACTCGCCCGCGCGGCCGTGCAGGAACGCCCGGATCGCGGCGATCTCGGCCGTGTGACGGGTGCGCGCGTCGGCATCCTCGACCGCGGGCAGCAACCGCGCGGCCTCGGCCAGCGCCGACAACGTGGCGAGATCCTCCTCGGCCGGCAGCGCGCCCGCGACCTCGATCCACGACCCGACGGCCTCACCGACCTCGCCCGCGATCTCCCACGACCGAGCCGCTTCCCCGTACACCGAGGCGGCCTCGGATCCCTTGCCGGCGCGGTGCAACACGCCCCCGAGCGCGTCGCGCGTGAACGCGAGCCGGGCGTGATCATCGGACGGAACGAGGTCGACCGCGGCGCGCAGATGGCGTTCGGCGGCCGGGAACTCGCCCAGCCTGCGGCATACCTGGCCGAGCCGGAACGTCACCTGCAGCGCCAGGTCGTCCTGGCCCGGCTGCACCAGGCGCAGCGCCTCCTCCAGCGTCTCCGCGGCCTCGACGAACCGGTCGTTGCGCAGGTAGCCGCCGCCGAGGGCGAAGCACGCCTTCGCGGTGTGGCCGGGGGAGAGGTGCACCCTGGACAACGCCACGGCGTCGCGCAGCGCACCGAGGCACGACGCTTCCTGGTCGAGCTCCTCGATCGCCATCGCGTACAGGAACTGCGCCTCCGCGCCGGCGCCACCGGTGAACGCCGACGCGAACGCCTGGCCCGTCGACAGCGCGGACGTCACCTGACCGGTCACGGTCTCCAGCCGCAGTTTGATGCGCAGCGCGTCGAAGTACACGCTCGGCGACAGCGGATCGAGCTCCAGCACCTCGCCGATCAGCGCGGTCGCCAGCGGCAGATCCTGTTTGCGGGCAACGTGTTCCGCCGAGTCGACCAGAACGCGGGCGCGCAGCGACGGCACGTCCAGCCCGGCCGCGAAGGCCATCATCGTGTCCGCCTCGGCGTGCTCGTGCCGATCGTCGAGCAGTTCGACCAACGCGAGGGCGGCGATCACGCGCGTGTAGTCGGACGTGGCCGACGACAGGGCCGCGCGGGCGATCTCCAGGCCGTCCGGCAGCCACACGGACACCTTGGCGCGGTACCGGCACGCGATGTCGGCCGGCAGCCGTTCCAGCGCCGAGTCGAACCGGTCCAGCAGGAACTCCGCGTCACCCGAGATCATCCGGCGGATCGCGGCGTGCGCGGCCAGGTCGTCGGGCAGCAGCGCGTCCATGTCCGGCGGCAGCGAGTCGAGCAGCCGGCGTCCGGTGACGAAGTCGCCCGCGTCGTAGGCCTCGACCATGCCGGCCGCGATCTCGACCGGGTCACCGGACGGCACCGGCTCCTGAACCACGGGCACCGCGACGGGCACGGCCAGCGGTACGGCGATGGAGTCCTTGCGCTCCAACGACTCCAGCGTCCGGTCCGTGCACGCGGTGCTGGAGTTGCGCGCGTCGAACGCGGCCGCCAGCTCCAGCGCCCGCGCCCGCAACCGGTCCAGCAGCGAGGCGGCCGACATCTCGGAGTCGTCCAACGAGAACATCACATCCGGGGAAACCCGTGACAGCAGCACGGAAGCGGAGATCGCGAAGTGCATCTCGGCGGACGGCGACACGGGCGAGGTGATCCGGTGCAGGTTGCGCCGCAGGATCTCCAGGCCGCGGTCGGCGTTGCCCGTGACCGCGCAGAACTCCAGGTGCTCGTTGAGGTACCCGGTGGTCGCGTCGTCCTTGATCATCCGGTACGCGGTCAGGTGCGCGGACGCGGCGGCGGACACGTCGCCGGTCTCCAGCAGCGCGGGCAGAACCGCGGTCAGCACACCCTGCGGCTGCGTGGCACAACCGGTCTCCGACCGCAGGATCGGCTGCGCGTGCGCGACGGCCTCGGCGTGCCGGCCGAGGTTCACCAGGTGCGTCACCTGTTCCTCGACGACGCACGCCGAGCAGTCGCTCATCGGGCCGGATTCCGTTGCCATGTAACGGCCGAAGTGCTCGATGAACGCGGCCGAGTCGCCGATGTGGAACGACAGCTCGGCCCGCGCGCCGTGCACGGGCTGCATCGAGTACCCGTGCCGCTGGTAGCGCGACGCCAGCTGTTCGATCACCGACTCGATCTGCGCCAGGCTGAACCGTGGATCGCGGCGCAGCCCGCCGGGGATCCACTTGTGCGCCCAGTCGAACGTGTGCCGCTCGTACTCGTCGAACGCCGTGGGGTCGCGCTGCTCGGCGGACATGCACCAGGCGAACGGCGCCAGCATCAGGTCGTAGCGGTCCAGGTCGTAGCAGGACCGGATGAGCACCACGCGGCACGACACCGCGAGCGGCAGGTGGTCCGCGGCGTCGGCGGCGCGCGCGGCGTGTTCCAGGGCCTCGTGGCGCGCCATGCCCGAGGGCATCTCGTACGCCTCGAGGAAAAGTCTCTCCGCTTCCTTCTTGTCGTCCACGTCAGCGTTCCCCCACGGCCCGGTCCAGCAGTTCCAGGAAAGAGCGGTTCAAGGCGGCGGTGTCCTTGGGGCGCATCGGCCGACGCGCCTGCAACACCGCGTGCACGTAAAGAGACTCCAGCGTCAGCTCGATCAGCGCCGGATCGGTCAGCATGGCCAGCCGCTGCACCAGCGGGTTGCGGCAGTTCAGCACCAGCTGCTCGGCGCGCCCCGGCGAGTCGGACACCAGCTGCGACAACAGTTCCGCCCACAACGGGTCGGCGTCGGAGCCCACCTCGGCGGTGTCGCGATCACGCTGCCGCTCGGCGTTGGTGATCAGCAACGCGGGCAGCGACACCGGGTCGAAGTCGCGCGGCACCGCGTCGCAGTCGTGCCGCTCCAACGCCGCCGCGCCCTGCTTCAGCCGCTGCTGCAGCTCCGCGAGGAACGCGGGCGAGGGATCTCCCAGCGCGGCAAGGAGTTCGGACGGCGCGGCCCGCCGGGCGGCGCCGGGACCGAGCCGGTCCAGCAGCTCCACGTCGTAGGCGTAACCCGCGTTCACCAGCCCCAGGCCCTGCGCCTGCGCGACCGGGGCGAGCTGGTGGTACTCGTCGACGTCCGGGATGTACAGCACGGCGCCGTGCTTGCGGCGGAACTGCTTCAGCGGCATCGGCCCGTCCGTCGTCTCAAACGGCAGCCAGTGCTCGACCAGCCGGAGCATCTCGTCGTCGGACCGCGCCAGCGACTTGATCCCGAGGTGGTGCGCCTCCAGCAACTGACCCGCGCGGCGGGGTTCGGTGGCGTCCAGCCGGATCAGCCAGTCGCGGATCTGGTCGCCCAGCTCCTCACGCACGGCCAGCAGCATCTCGTCCTGGTACAGCGACTCGCGCGACGCGGTCGGCCGCAGCGCGGACGTGTCGACGACGCAGCGCGCGAAATAGGCCCAGTCCGGCAGCAGGCCTTCGACGTTGTCACCGACCAGCATCCGCTTGAGGTACACGCGATGCGTCTGCCGCGTCCCCGGATGCACCCCGGACGGCAGCACGAACGCGACGCCGGTCAGCCCGACCGCGGCCACCTCGACCGGGATCGCCTCGAACGCCGTGAACCCCAGCACGCGTTCGCCGTAGGCGATCAGGTCCGCCTCGGGGTCCTCCCACGGCAGCAGGCCGGTCGTGACCACCTCTCCGCCCACGCTCACCGAAGCGGGCAACAGGTCGCCGTACTCGGTGACCAGCGGCCGCACGATCTCCTCTTCCAGCCAGTGTTCCGCGCCGCGCGCGGGCGTCAGCTCGACCGATGTGCCGACGGGAACGTCCTCGGAGAGCACGGAAACCGTGTAGTTGCCCGCGGAGTCGGCGATCCAGCGCACCGCGGGGCCACCGCGCGCCGACCGCGTCACGAGCGTGATCTCCGACGCGACGAGGAAGCACGACAGCATCCCGACGCCGAACTGGCCGAGGAACCCCTCGCGCGCGAACCCGAGCTCGTCTCGCTTCGAGGTCCGGCCCAGAACCGAGAGAAGCTCGTGTACGTCCTCTTCCGTCAGTCCTATCCCGGTATCGACGACCTTCAGCCGTTCGCCGAAGGTGATCTCGATGTCGGCGGGCGCGGACGGGTCCAGCTCGCGCCGTGCGGTGATCGCGTCCACGGCGTTCTGCAGCAGCTCGCGCACGTAGACGCGCGGGCTGCTGTACAGGTGCTGGCTGAGCAGGTCGATGATGCCGCGAAGATCGACGCGGAAGGTGTGCCCCATGGTGCCGACCAGTCTACGGAGCCGACGGGCCGTCGATCACCGCTTTTAGAGGAAGGGGCGGGGGACGGTCAAGACCTCTCCTCTAGGATCAGTCCGTTTACTCGAAGAGTCCGTGACGGGAGCTGTCCACCAACCATGTCCGGAGCCAACGACCCGTACGACCCGAAAGAGGTCGCGGCGCTCTCGCCGGAGAACCTCGACGCGGCCGTGCAGAAGGCGCGGGAAGCGTTCTCCGCCGCGATCGACCTGGACGCGCTGGCCGCCGTGAAGCCGGCGCACCTCGGTGACCGCTCGCCCGTGCTGCTCGCCCGCCGCGAGATCGGCGCGCTGCCCCCCAAGGCCAAGGCCGAGGCGGGCAAGCGGGTCAACGAGGCGCAGTCCGCGGTCAAGGCCGCGTTCGAGGAGCGGCACGCCGTGCTGCAGGTCGAACGCGACGAGCGGGTGCTGCGCGAGGAGACCGTCGACGTCACGCTGCCGTGGGACCGCATTCCACGTGGCGCGCGCCACCCGATCACCACGCTCGCGGAGCGCATCGGTGACGTCTTCGTGGCCATGGGCTACGAGATCGCCGAGGGCCCCGAGCTCGAGACCGAGTGGTTCAACTTCGACGCGCTGAACTTCGGCAAGGACCACCCGGCGCGCACGATGCAGGACACGTTCTACATCGCCCCCCTGGATGGATCCGAGGGGGACTCGAGCCTGGTTCTGCGCACGCACACGTCGCCGGTGCAGGCGCGCACGCTGTTGGACCGCGAGCCGCCGGTCTACATCGTGTGCCCCGGCCGCACGTTCCGCACCGACGAGCTCGACGCGACGCACACCCCGGTGTTCCACCAGGTCGAGGGCCTCGCGGTCGACAAGGGCCTGACGATGGCGCACCTGAAGGGCACGCTCGACGCGTTCGCCCGCGCGATGTTCGGCGAGCACTCCAAGACGCGGCTGCGGCCGAGCTTCTTCCCGTTCACCGAGCCGTCCGCCGAGGTGGACGTGTGGTTCCCGGAGAAGAAGGGCGGCGCGGGCTGGGTCGAGTGGGGCGGCTGCGGCATGGTCAACCCCAACGTCCTGCGCGCGTGCGGCGTCGACCCGGACGTGTACTCGGGTTTCGCGTTCGGCATGGGCCTCGAACGCACCCTGCAGTTCCGCAACGGGCTCCCCGACATGCGCGACATGGTCGAGGGCGACGTCCGCTTCACCCAGCCATTCGGAACGGAGGCATAACCGGATGCGCATCCCGGTTACCTGGCTGGTCGAGCACCTGGAGTTCGACGAGAAGCCGACGCCCGACCAGCTCGCCGAGGCCTTTACCCGGATCGGCATCGAGGTCGAGGAGGTCCGGCCGCTCGGACCCGTCTCCGGCCCGATCGTCGCCGGTCGCGTGATGGAGATCGAAGAGCTCAGCGAGTTCAAGAAGCCCATCCGGTACGTCAAGGTCGAGGTCGGTCCGGACCAGGTCAACAACGTGATCTGCGGTGCGACGAACTTCGTCGAGGGCGACTCGGTCGTCGTCGCGCTGCCCGGCGCGACGCTGCCCGGCGACTTCACCATCACCGCGCGCAAGACGTACGGCCGCACCAGCGAGGGCATGATCTGCGCCGCCGACGAGCTCGGCATCGGCGACGACCACTCCGGCATCCTCGTGCTGCCCAGCGGGACCGCGCAGCCGGGTGACGACGCGATCGAGCTGCTCGGCCTGAGCGACACGGTCATCGAGGTCGCCCCGACGCCGGACCGCGGCTACGCGTTCTCGGTGCGCGGCCTGGCCCGTGAGATCGCCTGCGCGATGGACGTGCCGTTCGGCGACCCCGGCACGGTGGAGATCCCGGAGGCCGAGGGCGAGGTGTGGCCGGTCCACATCGAGGACCGCACCGGCTGCCCGC
This sequence comes from Lentzea sp. NBRC 105346, assembly GCF_030269605.1. Lineage (GTDB taxonomy): Bacteria > Actinomycetota > Actinomycetes > Mycobacteriales > Pseudonocardiaceae > Lentzea. The sequence goes on along the minus strand of NZ_BSTQ01000030.1, from coordinate 24,523 downwards.
GGTTCGTGGCGCGCCGCGTGACGGGCGTGGACCCGACCGCGCCGACGCCGTGGTGGATGCGGCGCAGGCTGATGCTCGCGGGCATCCGCTCGATCTCGCTGTCGGTCGACATCACCAACTACGTGATGCTCGAGCTGGGCCAGCCGCTGCACGCGTTCGACGCCGCCGCGCTGCAGGGCGGCTTCGTCGTCCGCCGTGCCACGGCGGGGGAGAAGCTCACGACGCTGGACGACCAGGTCCGCGAGCTCGACCCGGACGACATCGTGATCGCCGACGACAGCGGCGTGATCTCGCTCGCCGGCGTCATGGGCGGTGCGTCGACCGAGGTTCGCGACAACAGCTCGGACATCCTGCTGGAGGCGGCGAACTGGGAGCCCGCGTCGATCGCGCGCACGGTCCGCAGGCACAAGCTGCCGTCCGAGGCGTCCAAGCGCTTCGAGCGCACGGTCGACCCGGCGCTGGCGCCGGTCGCGCTGGAGCGGGCCGCGAAGCTGCTGATGCACTACGGCGACGGCAGCATCAAGCCCGGCCGCACCGACGTGGGCGCGCCCGCGCTGCCCGAGCCGGTGTCCATGCCGATCGACCTGCCGGACCGCGTCGCGGGCGTGCGCTACGCCCGTGGCGTCACCGCGCGGCGCCTCGGCCAGATCGGCTGCCAGGTCCAGGTGACCACGTCCGACGACGCGCAGACGATCGTCACGGCCGTGCCGCCGACGTGGCGCGCGGACCTCACACAGCCCGCCGACCTGGTCGAGGAGGTGCTGCGGCTGGAGGGGTACGACACGATCCCGTCCGTGCTGCCGCCCGCCCCGCCCGGCCGCGGCCTGACCGAGCAGCAGCGCCGCCGCCGCACGGTGTGGCGTGCCCTGGCGGAGCACGGGTTCACCGAGGTGAAGCCGTTCCCGTTCATCTCGCCTTCGGTCTTCGACGCGTTCGGACTGGCCGCGGACGACGTGCGCCGCAACACCGTGAGCGTGCTGAACCCGTTGGAGGCGGACAAGAACGTCCTCGCGACCACTCTGCTGCCCGCCCTGTTGGAGACCCTCCAACGCAACCTGGCGCGCGGCGCCCGCGACGTGGCGTTGTACAACATCGCGCAGGTGACGCTGCCCAAGGCGCAGCCGGTTCCGGTGCCGTCGCTGGGCGTCGCCGGTCGGCCCTCGGACGAGGAAGTCGCCTCGATGCTCGCCGCGCTGCCGCAGCAGCCGCTGCACGTGGCCGGTGTGCTCACCGGGCACCGCGAGCACGCGGGCTGGTGGGGCAAGGGCCGGCAGGCCGACTGGGCGGACGCGGTCGAGGCCGCCCGCCTCGCGGCCAAGGCCTACGGGGTTTCTCTTCGGGTGGTGGCCTCGGACCTGCTGCCGTGGCACCCCGGCCGTTGCGCCGAACTGCGCGTCGGCGACTGGCCCGTCGGCCACGCCGGCGAGCTGCACCCGAAGGTCGTCGAGGCGCTGGGCCTGCCCAAGCGCACGGTGGCGTTCGAGCTGGACCTCGACGCGCTGCCGCTCGAAGACCACCGCCCGGCGCCGATGGTCTCGGCGTACCCGCCGGTGCTGCTCGACGTGGCGCTGGTGGTCGACGCGTCGGTGCCGGTGCAGTCCGTCTCGGAGGTGCTGACCTCAGGTGCCGGCGAGCTGCTGGAGGACATCCGGCTGTTCGACGTCTACACCGGTGAGCAGGTCGGCGAGGGCAAGAAGTCGCTCGCGTACTCCTTGCGTTTCCGCGCACCCGACCGCACCTTGACGGTGGAAGAGGCGACGAGCGCTCGCGACAGCGCCGTTGCCGCGGCGACCGAGGCGTTCGGAGCGGCGCTTCGCGCCTAGCCGGTCTCGAGTGTTGGGCCCGCGGTTCTTCGGAACCGCGGGCCTTTTTCGCGTCATGGGTGGCTGGGTCCCGAGACGGTCACAGCCCAGAAAATCTGTTGAGACAAGTTCGCTCGAACGGATCAACAGGTTACCGCTGGGTTTGGGCTCAAACGCGCAGGTGGTGGCGCTGAGTAGCTGTCAAGGTGCCGAAGGTCCCGAAATGCACGGGCATGTCGGCGCGCATGAGACGCTTGCGCGGCGTTTGAACGTTCTCCAAGATTGGCGACGCGGCCCGCTGGGCCGAGGGGCGAAGCGATGAACCGCCGGGCGAGTCTGGTCGCCGGTCCGGCGGGGAGCTAGAGGCGAACCCACCGCCTGGAGCAACAAAGTATGGAGTTGCGCCATGCGTAGTCTGGGTCCCCGGCTGGAGATCGCCGTCTCTCTGACGATCCTCATGGTTGGGGCGGCCGTCGTCGCCGCGATGCACCTGACGTGGCCCGAGCCCAAGCTGCCCGCGATGGCGTACTCGGTCAGCAGCGGTGAGTCGGGGCTGAGCGACCTCAAGCCGTTCGAGATCAACGACATCTCCGGCGCGGCGGTCGAGCTGCGGCCCGGCAAGGAAGGCGCCCGCCTGGTGCGGCTGAGCAACCCGAACAGCGTCGACATCATCGTCAAGCAGCTCTCGGCCGTGCCCGGCCAGCCGGTCGACGCGGCGCAGAACCGGGTGCCCGAGTGCCCGTCCGGCGTGCTGTCCGTCGAGACCGTGACCGAGCCCCTGATCATCCCCAAGGGCGAGTCGGTCGAGGTCAAGATGGTCGTCAGGGTGTCGAACGACGTGCCTCTCGAGTGCACTGACCTCGTGTTCCCGCTGACCTACTCCGGTCAGGCCGTCCGCGGCGAGAACTGAGCTATCTCTCGCGCACAGTCAATCGACTCGGTGCGCGTCGTGTCGACCTCGATGTCGTAGTGGACTCCGTTGTGGACGATCTCGGCCTGTGACTCGGCCATGCCCGTGACGCGGTCGCCGCGGGCGATCTCCCGCCCGGCCGCGGTCCTGGGGTCGCAGCGGACGCCGACCCAGAGCACGTCCAGGTCGCCCAACGCGTCCCGCCAGCGTTGCTGTGAGGCGGCGCCACCGAGGAAGACGTCGTCGATGATCACTCTGGCGCCGGCGTGGACGGTCGCGGCGACACCGGCCATCCAGGCTTTCTCGAGCTCCCGGAACCCGGCCTCGATCCGCACGTCGCCGTCGGGAGCGAACGCGATGCCCGCGCCCTTGGCGGGCATCGCGTCGATCAGGCCGTCGATGCCGAAGACGAGCCACGGGTCCGGCAGCACCGCCTGCAGGCAGCGGGCGATCCCGGACTTGCCCGAACTGGAGCCGCCGTTCAACACGATCACCTGGGTCACCGCGTCACCGTAGTGACTACAGGTGCTTCATCGCCTCTCGTTTCGACAGCCCCGACAGCCCCGGATGCGCGGCGACGAACCCCCGCACCCAGGCGGGATCGGTCTTCGCGTACTCGCGCAACGCCCAGCCGATCCCCTTGCGCAGGAAGAAGTCCGGATCGTCCACGTTGGCCTCGATGCACGACGCGAGCAGGTCCGTGTCCGTCGCGGCCTTCGACGCGAGCTGACAGATGATCGACGTCCGGCGGCGCCACCTGTCGGCGTCGACCGACCACTTGAGCATGATCGGCTTCAGGACGAGCGGCTCCGCGCGCAGCAGCGGCCCGATCCGTCGGTTCGCGATCTCGTCGACGTAGTCCCACCACGCCCCGGTGACGATCAGCTCGTCGTACATCGGCAGCAGCCCGGAGTTCTGCCACGCCGCATAACGGCGATCCCCGGAAAGGTCGATCGCGATGTACCGCTCTTCCCGGTACGTAGCGTCGCGCCAGAGCGTCAGAACGGTGTCCACCCAGTCGGCCGGCTCGGCGATGACGTGCGCGGCGAAGACGGCCTTCTCGACGGTCTTCCGAGCGGGCTTCTGCACACCGAGATAGGGCATCTCGGACTTCATGTACGCCTGCATGTCCGGCGCTTTGTCCGGGTTCGCAAGCTCCCTGAGCCCGGTGCGGACGGCGGCGATCAGCGAGTGCTTGGGGGCCACGCGAGCACGGTATAGGCTCACGCACGCCGCCGCTGTAAACGTTTGCAGTGGAGGTGTGATGTCCGGTTCACGTCGTGACTTCCTCAAGGTGTCGGGCCTGGTCGCCGCCGGCCTGTTCGCGACACCGGGCGTGGCCCTGGCCGACCCGTGGGACGGCGTCGCGGAGATCCTGCAGCGGATCAAGCCGCCGACCTTCCCCGACAAGGAGTTCGCGGTCACCGCGTACGGCGGCAAGGGCGACGGCTCGACCGACAACACCGCGGCCTTCCGCAAGGCGATCGAGGCGTGCAACGCCGCGGGCGGCGGCCGGGTCGTCGTGCGCGGCGGCGTGTTCCTCACCGGCGGGATCACCTTGCTCAGCAACGTGAACCTGGTCGTGGAGAAGGGCGCGACGATCAGGTTCCAGACCGACCCGAAGAAGTACTTGCCGATCGTGCCCACCCGGTGGCAGGGCATCGAGTGCCTGAACTACCGGTCGTTGCTCTACGCCAACGGTGCCACCAACATCGCGCTGACCGGTGGCGGCACGCTCGACGGCCAGGGTCAGACGTGGAAACCCTGGGGCGGTGGCGGGTCCGACTGGACGTTGCTGCAGAAGTGGGGTGCCGGGAACACGCCCGTCGCGCAGCGGAAGCTGGGGGAGGGCCACAAGCTGCGGCCCAACATGATCCAGTTCGTGGAGTGCGCCAACATCCTGATCAGCGGCGTGACCATCGAGCGGCCGCCGATGTGGAGCGTGCACCCGGTGAAGTCGCGCAACATCACCGTTTCCGGCATCACCGTCAACTCGCGCGGCGGTGGCGGCAACAACGACGGCGTCGACCCGGAGTGCTGCACCGACGTGCACATCGTCGGCTGCACGTTCAACACCGGCGACGACTGCATCGCGATCAAGTCCGGCCGCGACGTCGACGGCCGCCGCGTGAACATGCCGTCGCAGAACATCGTGATCGAGGACTGCACGTTCGTGTTCTCCAACCGCGGCGCGATCTGCGTCGGCTCCGAGGCCTCCGGCGGCGCGCGCAACGTGTTCGCGCGCAACTGCAAGGTCAACCCGGCCAACACCGCGGACCAGCTCTGGTACGTACTGTTCCTCAAGACCGGCAACCACCGCGGCGGCGTCATCGACGGGGTGCACCTCAGGAACATCACCGGCAACAAGCTCACCAAGTCGCCGTTGTTCATCACGATGAACTACTCGTCGTCCGGACCCGGCCCGGTGATGAACCCGGTGGTCCGCAACATCACGATCGACCGCGTCACCGTGGCGGGCACCAAGGAGTACGCGGTGGAGATCGACGGGCTTGCCGCGTCGAAGGTGCGGGATGTCGTGGTTTCCAACTGCACGTTCATGTCGGTGGCTCGCGGTGGGAACAAGCTGACCAACACGGAGAACGTGACTTTCCCGAACACCAGGATCAACGGCAAGCCCGTCTGAGGCGTCAGCTGTGCCGGACTCCCGTGCGGAGCTCGTCGAGGATCGACAGCCGGTCCTCGGCGAGAATCCGTTGCGTGGTCACGCGGTCCGGGTAGCACCGCATGAACATGTTGGTGAAGTGCGTGCCGTAGTGGATCACGTCATCACCGGCAGGGTTGTCGATTGGGCGCACCACGGCTTCGAAGTTGGGCTCGTGGAAGTACGCCATGGTGAAGCGTTCCCGCGTGTTCAGCAGGACCTTGTGCGGCGTGGAGAGCAGGGCACCGTCGGTCAGGAACTGCAGGATGTCGCCGGGGAACACGGTGAGCACGTTCGGGACGGGCTGGACGAAGTTCCAGCCCTCGGAGTCCTGGAAGCAGCCCGCCGCGCTCTCGTCGGGCAGCCAGTTGCGCGGACGGACCTCGCCGTCGATCGGCGGCCGGACGTAGAGCCCGCCGACGTCGTCCTGCGCCGCCAGGACGAGCATGCCGTAGTCGGTGTGCGCGCCGATGCCGCGGTCGGAGTCCTCCTTCACCTCGGGGAACCGCAGTACGCGCATGTGGTGCCATCCGTCCACCGTCAGCCGGGTGAACGCGTCGATCTCCAGACCGAAGCCCAGTGCCGTCAGTTGGAGGATCTTCTCGCCCGCTTCGCCGAGCAGGCCCATGAAGTCGTTCATGGCGACCCGGTACGACTCGGACGGCCACGGAACCGGGCCGTGACACGGCCACTTGTCCTGGACGCGGGAGTCGTCGAGCGGAACGTCCTTGCAGACCGTGAAGATCTCCGAGAAGTCGGCGACGCCGTCGGTGACCTCCTCGCCGGACGCGATGTAGCCGGCGTAGGTGAGGTCGCTGACGAGCTTCGCCTTCTCCTCGAGTGATAACCCGTGGAAGAACTCTCTGCTGGCGGCCATCGCCGCTTCGGTCTTCCGATCCTGCACCGCGTCCGTAGCGATCTGCAGAATGCCGTCGGCCTGCCATGCGGCGATCAGCCGGCGACCTAGTTCGATGTCGCTGTCCGAGCCGGTGACGAGCTCGGGCAGACGGAAGGTGCGTAGTTCGGTCATGGCTCCCGTAACGGAAAGCGTCACGTCTCAGTTCGAAATTCGTTACGGAGTGGAATCCACCCTGTCTTAGTAGGCTGACGACCATGACGTCGTACGACTACGACCTGATCGTGATCGGATCGGGTCCAGGCGGCCAGAAGGCCGCAATCGCTGGTGCCAAGCTGGGAAAACGCGTTGCCATCATCGACAAGCAGGACATGGTCGGCGGCGTCTGCGCGAACACGGGAACCATTCCGAGCAAGACCCTTCGTGAAGCGGTGCTTTATCTGACCGGCATGAGTCAGCGCGAGTTGTACGGCGCGAGCTACCGCGTGAAGCAGGACATCACGATCTCCGACCTGATGGCGCGCACGCAGCACGTCGTCGGCCGCGAGGTTCAGGTCGTGCGCGCGCAGCTGCACCGCAATCACGTCGACCTGCTGAACGGTCTTGGCCGCTTCGTCGACCCGCACACCGTTGCCGTCGAGGGCTCGCACCGTGGTGACCGCACGCAGATCACCGGCGAGTTCATCGTCATCGCCACGGGTACGACGCCCGCGCGCCCGGCGCAGGTCGACTTCGACGAGGAGCGGATCCTCGACTCCGACGAGGTCTTCGCGCTCACCGAGATCCCGTCGTCGCTGGTGGTCGTCGGCGCCGGCGTGATCGGCATCGAGTACGCCTCGATGTTCGCCGCGCTGGGCAGCCGCGTCACGGTGGTCGAGCAGCGCGAGAAGATGCTGGAGTTCTGCGACCCGGAGGTCGTCGAGTCGCTCAAGTTCCACCTGCGCGACCTCGCGGTCACGTTCCGCTTCGGCGAGAAGGTCGTGAACGTCGCGGTGGGGGAGTCGCAGACCGTCACCACCCTGGCGTCGGGCAAGCGGATCCCCGCCGCGGCCGTCATGTACTCCGCGGGCCGCCAGGGCACCACGGACAAGCTCGAGCTGGCCAACGCCGGGCTGGAGGCCGACAACCGCGGGCGGCTGCACGTCGACGAGCACTACCGCACGTCGGTCGAGCACATCTACGCCGTCGGTGACGTCATCGGCTTCCCCGCTCTGGCGGCCACCTCGATGGATCAGGGGCGGCTCGCGGCGTACCACGCGTTCGGTGAGCCCGCGAACGAGCTGGCGGCCCTGCAGCCCATCGGGATCTACACGATCCCGGAGATCTCCTACGTCGGCGCGACCGAGGCCGAGCTGACCTCCTCCGCGGTGCCGTACGAGGTCGGCATCGCGCGCTACCGGGAGCTCGCGCGCGGCCAGATCGTCGGTGACGCCTACGGAATGCTCAAGCTCCTTGTGTCCACTGTGGACCGCAAGCTGCTCGGGGTGCACGTGTTCGGGACCGGCGCCACCGACCTGGTCCACATCGGACAGGCGGTCATGGGCTGTGGCGGCACGGTCGACTACCTCGTCGACACGGTGTTCAACTACCCGACGCTCTCCGAGGCCTACAAGGTGGCGGCGCTGGACGCGACGAACAAGATCCGGGCGCTGGACCGCTTCGGTTTCTAGCGCGCGAGCAGGCCGCTGTCGTGCGCGATGATGGCGGCCTGCACGCGGTTCGCGCACTCCAGCTTCGGCAGGATGCGGCTGATGTGCGCCTTCACCGTTCCGGTTCCCATGTACAGCTCGGCGCCGATCTCCGCGTTCGACATTCCGGCGCCGACGAGCTTCAACACCGCGCGCTCGGTCTCGGTCAACCGCTCCACCAACGCCCCCGCGTCCGCGCTGCCGCTGGGAGCGGCGAGGTGCCGCTCCACGAGCCGCCGGGTGATCTGCGGCGCGAGGATCAGCTCCCCGGACGCGGCGACGCGCACGGCGTGGATCAGGTCCCGGGGTGGCGTGTCCTTCAACAGGAACCCGGTGGCGCCGGCGCGCATCGCCGTGGCCACATAGGAATCCTCGCCGAACGTCGTGAGCATGACGGCGTTGACGCCTCGTTCGACGATCTCCGCGACCGCCGAAAGCCCGTCGCCGCCGGGCATCCGGATGTCGAGCAACGCCACGTCGACGTCCCCGGACTGGCACGCTTCGACGGCGGCGCGGCCGTCGGACACCTCGGAGACCACGGAGATGTCGTCGGCGTTGTCCAGGATGAGCCGAATGCCGGCGCGCATGAGCGTTTCGTCGTCCGCGATCAGAACCCGGATCATTCTCCGGAGCCTAACCAACGATCTCTTCCTTGCTGACGAGCTTGCCGTCGGTGAAGCAGAGCCGGTACTCGGAGGCGGAGGCGTCGGCCGCCAGGTAGTTGACGCACGTGTCGTCGCCCCGCCCGATGCCGAACTCCTCGGTGATCGCACTCTCCTCGGTGCCGACGGTGAGGCTCGCGTACTGCTCGGGGGTGAGCTGCGCGGTCAACCCGAACGTGCTGAGCAGCAGGAGCATCATCATGATGCCGAACACCGGCACGACGACCAGGGCGCCCAGGCAGCCGGACGCCATGACGCGCGGCAGCGTGAGCACCTCGGCGGCGATCGGGGCGGGCGCCTCGACCACGTGCTCGGCCGCCGCGTCGGACACCAGCACCGGGTGCAGCGGCACGTCGGCCGCGACGCGGAACCCGCCCTCGACCGCGGGTCCCGCGGCGAACTGGCCGCCGAGCAGACCCACGCGTTCCTCCAGGCCGACCAGGCCGCGCCGGGTGCCCGGACCCGCAGTGGCCCCCGAAGTCGCGTTGACCACCAGCACCTGCGCGCGTCCGTTGAGAACCGTCACCGAGACGCGTGTGCGGGCGTCGGGGGCGTGCTTGTGCACGTTCGTCAGACCCTCGCGCACCACGCGATGAATCGCGCGCCGGGTGCGCGGGTCGGCGTCCGCGACGTCGTCGCCGGACCAGTCCAGCCGCACGTCGAGCCCCGCCTCGACCGAGGATGCGACGAACTGCGTGACGTCCGAGCGCGTGCCGACGTGTTCGTCCAGCGACTCGGGTTCCGGGTTGGCGCGCAGCACGCCCAGGATCTCGCGCAACTCGGCCATCGCGAGCGCGGCGGTGGTGCGCAACAACTCGGCCTGCTCCTGCACCTGCGGTGCCTTGGACGCGGTCGCGAGCTCCAGCGCCCCGGCGTGGATCGAGATCAGGCTCAGCCGGTGACCGAGCATGTCGTGCATCTCGCCGGCGATGTGTGAACGCTCCTCGGTCCGCGCCTTCGACGCGGTCAACGCCTGCGCGCGCTCCAGGTAGTCGTTGCGTTCCTGCAGCAGGCGGATCAACGGCTTGCGCTGCCCGAGCAGCATGCCCGCCAGCGCGGGGAAGACGAGCAGGAACAGGGTGCCGAACACGGCTCCTGCGACCATCCCGGCCATCGAGGTGGCGGGCGGGGTTGGGTTGATGACGCTGAACGCCACCTGCGCCACCGCCGTGCCGAGCACGGTCAGCCACAGGCGGCGGCGTGGCGTGATCCGGCGCGCGGCGATGAACACCGCGAACGTCGTGGTCGCGACCGCCCAGAAGTTCGTCGTGACATACAGAGGTGCGGTCGCGAGCATCGCCCACACCGGTTTGCGGCGGGCCAGTGGGATGAGCGCGGCCGCCCACACCGTGGTCAGCACGGCGGTCGCCGGGTGCGTCGGCAGGGGCAGCGGCACGACCAGCGGTAACAGTCCGAAGGCCAGCACCGCCAGTGCCAGCACCACCTCGCCCGGCCGGACCCGTCGCTCGCTCATCACGCACCCATCGTCGTCAGGACGACCGGCACCCGACAGCGCCGACCGGCCGGGACATCATCGCCGACCGGCCATGCCGCGAGTCCTCAACTCCGCACCCCCGAGTCCTCGTTCCGTGCACAGGCTGAATCGAGGACTCGAAGGGGCTGAATTGGGGACTCGCGCGCCCCTACCCGTCGTTGTGACCTGCCAACCATCGAATTGAGTAATTTTGCACGCTGGTGCATAATCATCCGCATGACGGTGAGGATCGCGGTCGCGGGCGCGAGCGGTTATGCGGGCGGAGAGCTCCTCCGGCTGCTGCTCGCGCACCCCGAAGTGGAGATCGGCGCGCTCACGGCCGGCGGGAACGCGGGCAGCACACTGCTCGCGCACCAGCCACATCTGCTGCCGCTCGCGGACCGGGTCCTGTCCGAGACGACCCCGCAGGAGCTCAAGGGCCACGACGTCGTGTTCCTCGCGCTGCCCCACGGTCACTCGGCCGAGATCGCCGCGCAACTCGGCGACGACACCGTCGTCATCGACTGCGGCGCCGACCACCGCCTCACCGACCCACAGGCCTGGCAACGCTGGTACGGCGGCGACCACGCCGGCAGCTGGCCCTACGGTCTGCCGGAACTCCCAGGTCAACGCGCCAAACTCAAGAACGCCAAGCGCGTAGCCGTGCCCGGCTGCTACCCGACGGTGTCGAGCCTCGCGCTCGCTCCCGCGGTGGACCTCATCGAGGACGAGGTCGTGGTGGTAGCGGTCTCCGGCACGTCCGGCGCGGGCAAGTCGCCGAAGACGCACCTGCTGGGCTCGGAGGTCATGGGCTCGGCCAGCGCGTACGGCGTCGGCGGGGCGCATCGGCACACCCCGGAGATCGCCCAGAACCTCAGCGCGGCCGCCGGCCGGAAGATCGACGTGTCGTTCACGCCGGTGCTCGCCCCGATGTCCCGCGGCATCCTCGCCACCTGCTCGGCGACCCTGAAGACCGACCGCGATGTCGTGGACGTCTACCGCAAGGCCTACGCGGACGAGCCGTTCGTGCACGTCCTGCCCGAGGGACTGTGGCCGACGACGAACGCGGTGCTCGGATCGAACGCGGTGCAGCTGCAGGTCACCGTGGACGAGGACCTGAACCGGCTGGTCGTGGTGGCCGCCGTCGACAACCTGACGAAGGGCACCGCGGGAGCCGCCGTCCAGTGCATGAACCTCGCCCTCGGCCTGCCGGAGACCACCGGCCTCTCGACGGTCGGTGTCGCCCCGTGAACGCACAGGAGAAGGCGGGCGTTCTCATCGAGGCGCTGCCGTGGTTGCAACGGTTCCGCGGCGCGCTCGTCGTCATCAAGTACGGCGGCAACGCCATGGTCGACGACGAGCTGAAGAAGGCGTTCGCCGAGGACATGGTGTTCCTGCGGCTCGCCGGGCTGCATCCGGTCGTGGTCCACGGCGGCGGTCCGCAGATCAAGTCCATGCTGGACCGGCTGGGCATCGAGAGCGAGTTCCGCGCCGGCCTGCGCGTCACGACGCCCGAGGCGATGGACGTCGTGCGGATGGTGCTCGTCGGCCAGGTCGGCCGGGAGCTCGTTGGTCTCATCAACCAGCACGGTCCTTACGCCGTGGGCATCTCCGGTGAGGACGCGCACCTGTTCACCGCAACGCGCCGGAAAGCACTGGTCGACGGTGAGGAGGTCGACCTCGGCCTCGTCGGCGACATCACCGAGGTGAACCCGGACGCGGTGCTCGACATCGTCCGCGCGGGCCGCATCCCGGTCGTCTCCACGGTCGCGCCGGACGTCGACGGCGTGCCGCACAACGTGAACGCCGACACCGCGGCCGGTGCGCTGGCCGTCGCGCTGGGCGCCGAGAAGCTCGTCGTGCTCACCGACGTCGAGGGCCTGTACGCGAACTGGCCCGACAAGTCCTCGCTGCTGCACCAGATCCGGGCCGACGACCTGGAGAAGCTGTTGCCGGAACTGGACAGCGGCATGATCCCGAAGATGGAGGCGTGCCTCCGTGCGGTCCGTGGCGGAGTCCCGGGAGCGCACGTGATCGACGGCCGCCTCGCCCATTCAGTGCTGCTCGAAGTCTTCACGTCCGAAGGCGTTGGAACGATGGTGTTGGGGGAGTACTCGTGACCCGGTGGCAGAAGTCCATGATGGACAACTACGGCACGCCCACGCTCGCGCTCGAGCGCGGCGAGGGCGCATACGTCTGGGACGCCGACGGCAACCGATACCTGGACCTGCTGACCGGCATCGCGGTCAACGCCCTCGGCCACGCGCACCCGGCGATCGTCGAGGCCGTGAGCAAGCAGATCGCCACGATCGGCCACACCTCGAACCTCTACATCAACGAACCGGCGCTGCAGCTGGCCGAACGGCTGCTGGATCTGTCCGGTGTGGACATCGGCAAGGTCTTCTTCTGCAACTCCGGCGCGGAGGCCAACGAGGCCGCGCTCAAGATGAGCCGTCGCACCGGCCGCGCGAAGATCGTGGCGACCGAGGGCGCGTTCCACGGCCGCACGATGGGCGCGCTCAGCCTCACCGGCCAGCCCGGCAAGAAGACGCCGTTCGAACCGCTCGTGCCTGGGGTGCAACACATCCCGTTCGGCGACGTCGAAGCACTGGAAAAGGCGATCGACGACGACACGGCCGCGTTCTTCGTCGAACCGATCCAGGGCGAGCAGGGCGTGGTCGTCCCGCCCGAGGGCTACCTGCAGGCGGCCCGCCGCATCACCCAGGAACACAACGCGCTCCTCGTCCTGGACGAGGTGCAGACCGGCATCGGCCGCCTCGGCACGTGGTTCGCCTTCCAGCAGGCGGGCATCGTGCCGGACGTCATGACGCTCGCCAAGGGCATCGGCGGCGGCCTGCCGCTGGGCGCCACGATCGGCTTCGGCAACGCCGCCACCCTCTTCGAGCCCGGCCACCACGGCACCACGTTCGGCGGCAACCCCGTTTGCTGCGCCGCCGCGCTCGCCGTGCTCGACACGATCGCCGCGGAAGGCCTGCTGGAACACGCCTCCGCGGTCGGCAAGGAGATCGCCACCGGCGTGGAGGCGCTCGGCCACCCGCGGATCTCCGGGGTCCGGGGAGCCGGACTGCTGCTCGGCATCACGTTGCGAGAGGCGGTCTCGGCGAAGGCCGCGGCGGCCGCGCAGCAGGCCGGTTACCTGATCAACCCCATCCAGCCCGACGTCATCCGCCTGGCGCCACCGCTGATCCTGGACGAAGAAGACGCCCACCGGTTCGTACAGGATCTGCCGACCTTCCTGGAGGAAAAATGAGCCCAAGGCACTTCCTCCGGGACGACGACCTGACGCCGGACGAGCAGGCCGCGGTCCTCGATCTCGCGGACACCTACAAGGCGGACCGGTTCGGCCCGAAACCGTTGGCGGGCCCCAAGGCCGTCGCGGTGATCTTCGAGAAGAACTCGACCCGTACCCGGTTGAGCTTCGAGGTCGGCATCGCCCAGCTCGGCGGCAACCCGGTGATCATCGACGGCCGGTCGATGCAGCTCGGCCGCGAGGAGACCATCGAGGACACCTCGCGCATCCTGTCCGGCTACGTCGACGCCGTCGTGTGGCGCACGTACGCGCAGGCCCGCATCGATGCCATGGCCAGCGTGTCGCGCATTCCCGTGATCAACGCGCTGACCGACGAGTTCCACCCGTGCCAGGTGCTCGCCGACCTGCAGACGATCCGCCGCCGCTACGGCAGGCTCGCCGGCATCACCCTGACCTACCTCGGTGACGGCGCGAACAACATGTCGCACTCGCTGCTGCTCGGCGGCGCGACCGCGGGCATGAACGTCCGCATCGGCGCCCCGGCCGGGTTCGTGCCGAACCCGGTGTTCCTCGACGACGCCAAGCGGCGCGCCGCGGAGACCGGCGGCTCGATCGAGCTGATCACCGACCCGCGCAAGGCCGTCGAGGGCGCGGATGTGCTGGTCACCGACACGTGGACGTCGATGGGCCAGGAGAACGACGGCAAGGACCGCATCGGCCCGTTCCGCCCGTACCAGGTCAACAACGACCTGGTGAACGCGACCGGAGTGGACACCACGGTCCTGCACTGCCTGCCCGCGCACCGCGGCTGGGAGATCACCGACGAGGTGATCGACGGCCCGCAGTCGCTGGTGTGGCAGGAGGCCGAGAACCGGCTGCACGCCCAGAAGGCGTTGCTGGTGTGGTTGCTGGAGAACTCGAAATGACCCGGACCGCGCGTCAGGGACGCATCGTCGAGATGGTGAGCCAGCGAGCGATCCGCAGCCAGTCGGAGCTGGCGAAACTCCTTGCCGCGGAAGGGATCGAGGTCACGCAGGCCACGTTGTCACGCGACCTGGACGAGCTCGGCGCGGTGAAGCTCCGGGGTGCGGACGGCGGCGCGCCGGTCTACGTCATCCCCGAGGACGGCAGCCCCGTCCGCGGGGTGCAGGGCGGCACGAGCCGGCTCGTTCGGTTGCTCAACGAGCTGCTGGTCTCGACCGACTACTCCGGCAACATGGCCGTGTTGCGCACCCCGCCGGGCGCCGCGCAGTTCCTCGCGAGCGCGCTGGACCGCGCCGCGCTCAACGACATCGTCGGCACGATCGCGGGTGACGACACCATCCTGGTCGTGGCCAGGGAGCCGCTGACCGGCGCGGAGCTGGCCGAGCTGATCACCGCGATGGCGGCGGGAACCGAGTTCAAGGAGAACGGTCAAGAGTGAGTTCTTTGTGGGGAGGCCGGTTCGCCTCCGGACCGGCCGAGGCCATGGCCCGCCTGTCGCTGTCGACGCACTTCGACTGGCGGCTGGCCAAGTACGACATCGCGGGTTCCCGCGCGCACGCGCGGGTGCTGCACGACGCCGGCCTGCTGTCCGGTGAGGAGCTCGCCGGGATGCTGAAGGCGCTGGACGAGCTGGAGGCCGACGTCGTCTCCGGTGAGTTCACGCCTGTGCTCGAGGACGAGGACGTCCACACCGCACTGGAACGCGGCCTGATCGACCGCGCGGGCGCCGAGCTGGGCGGCAAGCTGCGCGCCGGACGTTCGCGCAACGACCAGGTGGCGACGCTGTTCCGGATGTGGCTGCGCGACGCGGCTCGCCGGGTCTCCGCCGGGGTGCTCGACGTCGTCGACGCGTTGGCACAGCAGGCCGGCACGCACATGGGCGCCGTGATGCCGGGCCGCACGCACCTGCAGTCCGCGCAACCCGTCCTGCTCTCGCACCACCTCCTCGCACACGCGCACGCGTTGCTGCGGGACGTGGACCGCCTGCACGACTGGGACAAGCGCGCGGCGCTCTCGCCGTACGGCTCCGGCGCGCTGGCCGGGTCGTCCCTCGGCCTCGACCCCCGCAAGGTCGCCGCGGACCTCGGCTTCGACGGTCCCGTCGAGAACTCCATCGACGGCACGGCGTCGCGCGACTTCGCCGCGGAGATCGCGTTCGTGCTGGCGATGATCGGCGTGAACCTGTCGCGCATCGCCGAAGAGGTCATCATCTGGACCACCGCCGAGTTCCGCTTCGCCGTGCTGGACGACGCGTGGGCGACCGGCAGCTCGATCATGCCGCAGAAGAAGAACCCGGACGTCGCCGAGCTCGCGCGCGGCAAGTCCGGCCGGCTGATCGGCAACCTGACCGGGCTGCTCGCGACGTTGAAGGCGCAGCCGCTGGCGTACAACCGGGACCTGCAGGAGGACAAGGAGCCCCTGTTCGACTCGGTCGAGCAACTGGAGCTGCTGCTCCCGGCGTTCTCCGGCATGGTCGCCACGCTCCGGTTCGACACGGACCGCATGGCCTCGCTCGCCCCGGCGGGCTTCACACTGGCCACGGACATCGCGGAATGGCTTGTCCGGCAAGGGGTTCCGTTCCGCGTCGCGCACGAGGCCGCGGGCGCCTGCGTGCGGGCGGCGGAGGAACGCGGCGTGGGACTGGAGGACCTCACGGACTCCGAGTTCGCGGCCATCTCACCCGCGCTCACGCCCGAGGTGCGTACCGTGTTGACCGTGGAGGGTTCCATCGCGTCGCGCAACGCCCATGGCGGCACCGCGCCCGAACGCGTCACCGAACAGCTGCAGCGACTCGTCGAACGAGCCCAGGCGGCACGTGACTTCTAGGCTGCTGACCGAGGAGGAGCTGTCCGTCGACCCGGTCGACGCCGCACGGCTCCTCCTCGGCTCGTACCTGGAGTCCGACGGTGTCCGCGTGCGCATCGTCGAGGTCGAGGCGTACCGCGGCGGGGACGACCCCGCGTCGCACTGCTATCGCGGCCGCACCCCGCGCAACGACGTGATGTTCGGCCCGGCCGGGCACCTCTATGTGTACTTCGTCTACGGCATGCACTTCTGCGCCAACGTCGTGGCGCTGACCGACGGCGTGCCCGGCGCAGTGCTGCTGCGGGCCGGGGAAGTGGTGTCCGGGCACGACATCGCGCACGAACGCCGGCCGTCCGCGCGGAATGACGCAGAACTGGCCAAAGGACCGGCCCGGCTGTGCACCACCCTCGGCCTGGACCGCGGGCACAACGGCGCCGACCTCACCTCCGTCGCGTCACCGGTCCGCCTCTACGCCGGTGACCCCGTCGACAAGGTGCATTCCGGGCCACGGGTCGGTGTCGCCGTCGCGATGGACGTGCCGTGGCGGTTCTGGATCGACTCGCCCGCGGTGTCCACGTACAAGCGCGGCGGCAAGCGGCGCACCACGGCCTGACCCAGCCGATTCCCAGAAGTTGCCCACAACGCGCAGGCAGGGTTCCCCCACGCACTCACGGTAGGGGAGGAACCTGATGCGAAACGCGATCCTGACCGCCGCAGCGGTGGTCGGCGCACTCGTCGTCCCGGCGCTGCCGGCCCAGGCGGCCGCGACCTGCAACGGGCTGCCGGTGACCATCACCGGCACCGCGGGCAACGACTCGATCATCGGCACCAACGGCAACGACGTCATCTCGGCCGGCGCGGGCAACGACCTCGTCCTCGGACTGGGCGGCAACGACACCGTGTGCCTCGGCACCGGAGACGACCTGTTCGACGGGGGCTCGGGCGACGACACGATGGTCTCCGACGCGACACCCGACGGCGCTGACGCGTTCGTCGGAAACTCCGGCCTCGACACGGTCCTCTACTCCGCCAGGACCACGGCCGTCACCGTCACCCTCGACGGCACCGGCAACGACGGCGCCGCCGGCGAGCACGACAACATCGGCAACGACGTCGCCCGGATCGTCGGCGGGGCTGCCGCCGACGTGATCGACGCGAGCGCGGGCACGATCCAGACGATCGTGCTCGGCGGTGCCGGCAACGACACGCTGACCACGAACTTCAACGCCGCGGGCGAAGCCGGTGACGACACCGTCAAGCTGATCAACGGCGGCAGCGGCTCGCTGTTCGGCAACGACGGCAACGACACGATCTTCGGCGGCCCGGTCCGGGACAACCTCGGCGGCGGCAACGGCAACGACAAGATCTTCGCCGGTGGTGGCGACGACGAGCTGTTCGGCGGACCCGGCAACGACTTCCTGGCCGGCGAGGCGGGCAACGACGACCTCTTCGGCGAACAGGGCAACGACGAGCTCATCGGCGGCCTGGGCACCGACTTCGCGATCGGCGGCGACGGCAACGACGTGTCCGATTCCTTGGTGGCACTGGACGGCGCGGACTCGTTCTCCGGCGGCGCGGGCGTCGACACGGCGAACTACAGCCCCCGCCAGTTCGGCCCCGGCCGGACGTTCAACGTGAGCCTGGACGGCGTCGCGAACGACGGCGAGCCGGGCGAGGGCGACAACAACGGGACCGACGTCGAGAACGTCAACGGCGCGGTCGGTCCCAACATCATCACCGGCAACGGCAGCGCGAACGTGTTGCGCGGCGGGCAGTCCAACGACGTCATCAGCTCGGTCGACGGCATCTCCGGCAACGACACGATCATCGGCGGCTTCGGCATCGACCGGTGCTTCGTCGACGTCGGCGACAGCGAGGACTGCGAGCTCTGAGGGGGAGAAAGTCCATGCACAGAAACAAGTTCCTGCTGGCGTTCGCCACGGCCACGCTCATGAGCGCGGCGACTCCGGCCGCCGCCCAGATCCAGATCCAGACGCTGAACAACGTGGTCGGCACCGCCAACGGCACGGTGTTCCCGTCCACCACGGCGACAGGTGCACCGCTGCTCACGGCTTTCCGATACTTCTTCATCGACAGCGATCACCACATCCGCAAGATCGCGGCGGTGCCGTTGCCGCAACAGAGCGCGGTCGAGGTCGCGTTCGCCGACGAGAACGGCGACGACAGGTACAGCTACGGCGTGGCGCACCAGTGGGTCGACCCGACCGGCATCACACAGCATTCGCTCCACGGTGGATGCGCCGGTCGATGCAGCGTGCAGCTGTTCACCCGGCCACCGGGCAACTTCGAGTTCGTGCTCACCGGTTTCCGGGTCACGTTCGAGAACGGCGACCACCATCTGGACGAGCTCGGCATCACGGAGTCCGGCGGTGTCCTCACCACGGTGTACAAGGACGAGAACGGCGACGACCCCTTCACCTACGACGTCGGCTACGCCTGGGTGCCCACGACCCGGCTGGCCGCGGTCGACGAAGTGGGGGGATTGGTGCACGCCAAGGGATCCGTCGTGAGAGACGCCATCCAGGGTGACAAGGTGATCCGCGGGTTCTTCGTGGACAACTCGGCGACCGGAGGTCAGGGGAAGGACAACCACATCCGTGATCTGGGCGTGAGCACGGGCCAGTTCAACATCTTCGTGAACTACGGCGACGACAACCCCGCCGACTCCGCCGACTGGCGGTATCGCGTCAAGTACGCGGTGCTGCGCTGACACGTATCTGAGATCGGCACGGCGACTCTTCAAGAGGGGAGTTCTTCTTCCCCACGTGGAGGCTCGCCGTGCCCGTCCAGTTCAGGATCCTCGGACCACTCGAGGTACTGGACGACGGCCGGCCGCTCGCCCTCGGCGGGCCGCAGCAACGAGGACTGCTGGCGTTGCTGCTGCTGGAGGCGAACCGGGTGGTGTCGCAGGAACAGCTGGTGATGGATCTGTGGGGCGATGCCCCACCGGCAACAGCGCGGGGTCTGTTGCACGGATGCGTCGCCGGCCTGCGGCGGGTCCTGCCGGCGGACCGGCTCGTCACCCGGTCGCCCGGTTACCTGGTGCGGGTGGCCGACGGCGAGCTGGACGCCCACCGGTTCGAGGAACTGGCGGCGTCGGACGAATCCCTTTGTGCCGCACTGGAACTGTGGCGCGGACCGGCGTTGCACGACGTCCCGCTGGACGCCTGCCGGGTCGCGGCGGCGAGGCTGGACGAACGCCGGCTGGCGGTGCTGGAACGGCGGGTCGACCTGGATCTGCGCCGTGGCCGGTTCGCCGACCTCGCGGCCGAGCTCGCCGTCCTGGTGCGGGAACACCCGTTGCGGGAACGGTTGTGGGCGCAGCTGATGCTCGCGTTGTACGGAGCCGGCCGGCAGGGGGACGCGCTGGCGGCGTTCCGGCAACTGCGGGCCACGCTGGTCGAGCAGCTCGGCATCGAGCCGAGCGCGTTGCCCCGGCAGGTGGAACAGGCGGTGCTCGCGGGCGGCGACGCGCTCGCCGCCTACCGGCAGCACCTCGGTGAACCCGCACCACCGGCGCCCGCGACCCTGGTGCCCGCGCAGCTGCCCGCGGCGATCCCGGCGTTCACCGGACGGGCCGACGACCTGAAAAGACTCGACGCCACAACGGGATCGATCGTCGTGGTCGCCGGTGCGGCGGGTGTCGGCAAGACCGCGATCGCGGTGCATTGGGCGCACAGCGTGCGCGCCAGGTTCCCCGACGGCCAGCTCTTCGTGAACCTCCGCGGGCACGCCTCGACCGCACCGATGCAGCCCGTCGCGGCGCTGTCCGGGTTCCTCACTGCCCTGGGCGTCAGTCAGGTGCCGCTCTATCTCGACCGCGCGGTCGACCTGTACCGCACGTTGCTGGCGGACCGGCGGGTGCTGGTGGTGCTCGACGACGCCCGCAGCGCCGGCCAGGTCCGGCCGCTGCTGCCCGGCGGTCCCGGCTCGATGGTGGTCGTGACCAGCCGGCAGGGGCTCGGCGGCCTGGTCGCCCGTGACGGCGCCGCCCACGTCGCACTGGAGGTCCTCAGCCCGGCCGAGGCGATCGCGCTGCTCGAACGGACGCTGGGTCCGTCGGATCCCGAAACGCTCGCCGAACTGGCGCGGCTGTGCGGGTTCCTGCCGCTGGCACTGCGGATCGCCGCCGCCAATCTGACGCTGTCCGGCCGGACCGTCGAGGCCCACGTCGCCGAGCTCGCCGCGGACGACCGGCTCGACCGGTTAGCGGTCGTCGGCGACGACGAGACCGCGGTTCGCGTCGCGTTCGACCACTCCTACGCGGCCCTGCCACCGGAGGCGGCGCGGTTGTTCCGGCTGCTCGGTCTCGTGCCCGGACCCGACTTCGGCGCCGAGGCGGCGGGCGCGTTGCTCGGTTCCGACGCCGGGCCGGCCCTGCGACTGCTCGCTGACGCGAACCTGCTGATGCGGCCCGCACCCGGCCGCTACGCGTTCCACGACCTGCTCCGGCTGTACGCGGCCGAGCGGGCCGACGGCGAGCCGGGCCCGCTGTTCGACTGGTACCTGCACGGCCTCGACGCGTGCGCGCGGGTGCTCTATCCCGAGAAGGCCCGGCTGCCGATCCCGGAGGCGCAACCGCTTGCCGCGTCAGCGGAAGCGCTGACCTGGCTCGACACCGAACGCGCGAACCTCGCCGCCGCCGCCCGGCACGCGGCCGAACACGGTCCCCGGCGGGTCGCCTGGCTGCTGTGCGACTCACTGCGCGGCTACTTCTGGCTGCGGATGTGCACGGTGGAATGGCTGGCGATCGCGACGGCCGCGCTCGACGCCGCGACGGCCGAGGGGGATCCCACGGGTCAGGCCGCGGCGGAGCTCTCGCTCGCCGACCTGCACCGCCTGCTCGGCCACTACGAGATCGCGATCGAGCACTACACCCGTGCGTCCGAACTCGCCCAGGCCGGTGGCTGGCTGGAGGGCGCGACCACCTCGTTGAGCAACCTCGGCACCGCCTACTTCTGGCAGGGCCGGCTGCCCGAGGCGGCCGAGCGGTACCGGCAGGGGTTGCGGACCGCGATCCGAACCGGCCGGTCGGCGGGAGCGGCGAACACCCTCGGCAACCTGGGCCTCGTCTACGAACTCCAGGGCGAGCTCGCCCGCGCGGCCGAGCACCACGCCCGCGCGCTGGAACTGCACCGCATGCTCGGAGCCCGCCACAACGAGGCGGTGAACCTCGCGAACCTCGGCGAGACGTATCACCTGCTCGGCAGGTTCGACATCGCCGACGAGCACCTCACCCGCGCGCTGGAACTGCACCGCGAGGTCGGCGATCGCGGCGCCGAGGCCGAGTCACTGCGCATCCTCGCCGGTGTCCGGCTGGACCAGGGGGAACACGACCGCGCACTCGACCTCGCCCGGCAGGCGGTCGCACTGGCCGCCGACACCGGTCATCTCCCGGTGGAGACCAACGCCCTCAACACCCTCGGCACCGTGCGCCTGCGCCTCGGCCAGGCCTCCGCCGCCCGCACCGACCACGAACGGGCGTTGCGGCTGGCCCGTGACGCCGGCACCCGCTATGCCGAGGTCGTCGCCCTCACGGGTCTGGCCGCCTGCCACCTTCACCTGGGCCGGCCCGACCACGCCCGCACCCTCGCGAAGCACGCCCTCGCCGAGGCCGAACGCGCCGGGCTCCACCTCGCCGCGGCGCAGACCCTCACCGTCCTGCTCGACATCCACCTGCGAACCGGCTCCCTGCCGCAGGCGCTGACGTGCGGGAACCGGGCCATCGCGGCGCATCGGTCGACGGGACACCGCCTCGGCGAGGCCCGCACCGCGCTCCTGCTCGGTCACGCGCTGCGGGCCACCGACGCCGCGGCGGCCGAGGCCATGTGGCGCTCGGCCGCCGACATCTTCACCGACCTCGGCGCCCCGGAGGCCGCCGACGTCCTGGCCCTGCTCACTCGATCCGGCGGCGGTACCACGCGCGACGTTCGTTGACGGGCAACGCGATGCGCGTGATCAGGCTCGTCAGGATGGCTCCGATGACCAGCCACAGGATGGCCGCGAGGCCCTCGTTCAGCAGGACGGCGACCTTCTCGCTCGCCGGCGTGAACAGGTCGCTGAGGCCGAGGTTGACCCCGCCGGCGAAGCCGGAGATGAACTGGGCGAAGCCGTTGCCCATGTTGGCGCCCGCGACC
Organism: Lentzea sp. NBRC 105346; assembly: GCF_030269605.1. Classification (GTDB taxonomy): domain Bacteria; phylum Actinomycetota; class Actinomycetes; order Mycobacteriales; family Pseudonocardiaceae; genus Lentzea. The sequence continues at coordinate 2,250 of NZ_BSTQ01000030.1, read as the reverse complement.
ACGAGGAAGATGTGGATCGCCAGCACGACGGCGAAGACCCAGCAGATCACGTCGATGACGGCGCACACCGTCCGCACGACGCGGACCTTGGTGTCGACGCGCTCGATGACCTCTTCTCGCTGCTCGACGGGCGGCGCGGGCATCATCTCGGTCCGGCGTTCCTCCTCCAGGCGGCCTTCGATGTGCCGGTCGGCGGGACGAGATTCACGCGGGTACGTCATGGCTCAAGTCCTCTCACCAGTCTCTGTCTCAGGCCTACCCGCCTGGGACCGGGTCGAATCCCGTTTGAGCTGGTAGGGGAGAATCGGTGCCGTGAGCGAGCACATCCTTGACGAACTGTCGTGGCGCGGCCTGATCGCGCAGTCCACCGACCTCGAGGCCCTGCGCAAGGACCTGGACTCCGGCCCGCTCACCCTCTATGCGGGCTTCGACCCGACCGCGCCGTCGCTGCACGCCGGCAACCTCGTGCCGCTGTTGATGCTGACCCGCTTCCAGCGCGCCGGGCACCGCCCGATCGTCCTCGCGGGCGGCGCGACCGGCATGATCGGCGACCCACGCGACACCGGTGAGCGCACGCTGAACTCGCTGGACACCGTCGCCGAGTGGACCGACCGGATCCGCGGTCAGCTGGAGCGGTTCGTCGACTTCGACTCGTCGTCGACGGGCGCGATCGTGGAGAACAACCTCAACTGGACCGGCCAGGTCACGGCGCTGGAGTTCCTGCGCGACGTCGGCAAGCACTTCTCGATCAACGTGATGCTGTCGCGCGAGACGGTGAAGCGCCGCCTCGAAGGCGACGGCATGTCGTACACCGAGTTCAGCTACCTGCTCCTGCAGTCGCACGACTACCTGCAGCTGTGGCGGAAGTACGGCACGGCGCTGCAGGTCGGCGGCTCGGACCAGTGGGGCAACATCATCGGCGGCGTCGACCTGATCCGGCGCGTCGAGGGCGCGTCGGTGCACGCGCTGACCGCGCCGCTGGTGACGGACGCCGAGGGGCGCAAGTTCGGCAAGTCCACTGGCGGCGGCAATGTGTGGCTCGACCCGGAGATGACCTCGCCGTACGCCTGGTACCAGTACTTCGTGAACGTCGGTGACGCCGACGTGCTGCGCTACCTGCGGCTCTTCACGTTCCTCTCGCAGGAGGAGATCGCTCTTCTCGAGCAGGAGACCGCAGAGAAGCCGCACCTGCGGGCCGCGCAGAAGCGGCTGGCGCAGGAGTTCACGGACCTGGTGCACGGCGAACGCGCGACCCAGCAGGTGATCCTGGCTTCGCAGGCGTTGTTCGGCCGGGGCGAGCTGCGCGAGCTCGACGAGTCGACGCTGGACGCCGCACTGGCGGAGGCGCCGACCGGCACCGTGCGGCTGGACGACGAGCCGACGATCGTCGACCTGCTCGTGGCGTCGGGCCTGGCGGACAGCCGGGGTGCTGCGCGGCGCACGGTCAACGAGGGCGGCGCGTACGTGAACAACGCCAAGGTGGCCGACGAGGAGTGGAAGCCGGCCAAGGACGACCTCCTGCACGGCAAGTGGCTGGTGCTGCGTCGCGGCAAGCGGAACAACGCCGGCGTGCGCGTGGAGCTCTGACCAGCGGTTTTCTCGTTCCTGGAGCCGTCGCCCCGTCCTGGGGCGGCGGCTCTTGATATTTCTTCGTGTGATGGCGGTCACACTGTGCAGGAGAATGGGGCTGGGATACGTTGTTCGCAGGTCCTGGATGGGGCTGCTGACCTGCGGATTCAAAGCCGCAGGGCCTAGGGGTGCCCCCGATTTGACCCCGTGTTGGCATGCGTGTAACTTTCTCTCTGCCAGCGCGGAACGGGCCGGGAAAACCGGAACGGAGTGCGGCAGGTCACGAACCAAGCTCCCGCCCAGTGTGGTAGAGTGGGTGACCGCGAAACGATGAAGACCCAGCTGGTAGCTCGTCTGAGCTCAAAGGCCATGGGCGTCGTAGTTTCAACCCAAAACTTTTGTGAATGCACAAGCCTCGGATCGAGTCGCGTGTTCGCGACGAGTGATGATGAGCGCGTGTTCTTTGAGAACTCAACAGCGTGCCGAAACACAGCCAGTAATATGAAACCCCTCGTCAGGGGTTTCCTTTGAGTAATGATTGCTAGAACCGAGCCTATTCCGCTCGGTGCGATCAAACATAATCCTTATTGGAGAGTTTGATCCTGGCTCAGGACGAACGCTGGCGGCGTGCTTAACACATGCAAGTCGAGCGGTAAGGCCCTTCGGGGTACACGAGCGGCG
>NZ_BSTQ01000029.1 GCF_030269605.1 Lentzea sp. NBRC 105346 | reverse complement strand
GGTACAGATGACCCCGCAAAACCGTGGAAGATCACGCAAAACAGCGAAGATCGTTCTTCCTGGTCACACCGTCTTCGTTATCTTCGCCGCAGGCCACGATGGCCGCTTGTCTGGTTCTACAAGAACCTGCGCGGCTACGTCCGCACGGTCACGACGCCGACCGAGCTGCGGGCCGACTTCCGCGCGGTCGACAAGGTCACCGTCCGCGACTACCCGATCAAGACCGTCCAGAGCTTCGTGATCGAAGCCGGTAACCCCGGATTGCAGGCGCCATGAAAACTCTGCTGATCATGGCGATGGTCGCGTGGATGTCGGCCAACAGCGCGTCCGCGGGCGACCAGGACAACGCGGCGGTGTCCGCGGCCCGCAACGGTTACACGGCCGTCGTGTGGGAGGACGACCGCGACACGGCCACGCCGGAGGACCCGGTCCACAGCGACGTGTGGATCCGGTTGTTCCACAACGGCGTGTCGCAGTACGAGAAGAAGATCTCCACGGGCGGCACCGGCAACTGGCGGCACGTGCAGCCCGACGTCGCCGTGCGCGACGACGGCACCGCGGTCGTCGTGTGGGCCGAGGACCCGGACGGCAACGGGTTCTACAACATCGCGGTCCGGACGGTATCCGCCTCGGGCGCGGTCAGCGGTTCGGGGACGGCCAACGCGAACTCCGACGGCCAGCAGTTCGAACCGGCCGTGGCCATCGACCCGGACGGGCCCGGTTTCGCCGTGGTGTGGGAGGACAAGCAGTCCACCTCCGCGCCGACGGTCCGGGCGGCGGGCTTCGCGTCGATCTCGTCGAAGACGTACGAGGTGCAGGTCAACGCGGCGGGCGGCACGCACCAGGACCCGGACGTCGCGATGGGCGCGGCGGGCAACGCGATCATCGTGTGGGAGGCGGACGGCGACGTCGGCCGCAAGATCCTCACGCCGTCCGGTGGCGTGAAGCTCGCGCAGGGTGTCGCGAACTCGGTCACGGCCGGGGTGCAGAACCGTCCCGCGGTGGCCGCGAACTTCAACGGCGACTTCGCGGTCGCCTGGGACGGCGGTGCCCGGTCGTTCACCGCGACCGGCGTGGCCGGGTCGGCGGACGTGGCGGTCGCCGGCACGGACCCGCAGATCGGGATCGACGACCAGCGCAACGTCGTCGTCACGACGAACGTGAGCAACGACATCTACTCGCAGGGCCTCAACCCGGACGGCACCACCGCCGGACGCCTGCCGCGGCAGCTCACCTCGCAGGCGACCGCCGGGAAGCAGGACGAGCCCGCGCTCGGCGTCGACCCATGGGGCCAGCTCACAGTGGTCTATACCGACGACAACGACGGAAACGGGTTCGACCAGGTCATCCTCGGCACGGGCCTGACGAACAGCACCTGGTGACACCGGCCCTCCCGCTCGTCCGTCACACTGGTGGGCGATCTCTGACGGGCGGGAGTCGCTGGGTGAGCGAGACCGAAGGACGGCAGGTGGCCGGACGGTACCGGCTGCGCGAACGACTCGGGCACGGCGCGATGGGCGTCGTCTGGCACGGGTACGACGAGCAGCTGCATCGGGTGGTGGCGATCAAGGAACTGCTCGTCCCGCAAGGTGATGACGAGAAGGCCGACCGGGCGCGGCACCGCGCGATGCGCGAGGCCAGGCTCGCGGCGCGGCTGGAGCACCCGAACGCGATCCGGGTCTACGACGCCGTCGAGGAGGACGGCCAGCCGTGGCTCGTCATGGAGTACATGCCGAACCGCAGCCTGGCCGACATCATCGCCGAACAGGGTGAGCTGCCGCCCAAGGAGGTCGCGCTCATCGGCTGCCAGATCGCGCACGCGCTGGCCGCCGCGCACCGGCACAAGATCCTGCACCGCGACGTGAAGCCCGCCAACATCCTGGTAGGCGACCAGGACGTGAAGATCACCGACTTCGGCATCTCGCGCCTCACCGACGACGGCACGGCCACGCTCACCGGCACGAACACCGTCGGCACTCCCGCGTTCTTCTCCCCCGAGGTCGCGCGCGGCGAGCAGGCCGGGTTCTCCTCGGACGTGTTCTCGCTCGGCGCGACGCTCTACAACGCGGTCGAGGGCACGCCGCCGTTCGGCAAGCTCGAGAACACCATCCAGATGCTGCACAAGGTCGCGGGCGGTGAGTACCGCAGACCGGAGAAGGCCGGCCCGCTGCTGCCGGTGCTCGAGCAGATGCTCCAGAAGGACCCGGACGCGCGGCCCACCATGGAGGACTGCGTCAAGCTGCTCGCCGAGGTCTACAACGGCGACGACGAGCACGAGGACGCCGTCGAGGCCGCCATGGCCGCGACGCTGGTGGACGCACCGGCCCCGGCACGTCCGGAGGTCGACCCGACGCGGCCCGCCGCGTACATCCCGATCCCCCGCGAGGAAGAACCGCGGCGCAAGGCGGCTCCGCTGATCATCGGGGCCGTGATCGTGCTGCTGCTGATCGCCGGGCTCGGCGCGTGGTCGTTGTGGGGCAAGAAGCAGCAGACCGCCACTCCACCATCGACCAGCAGCTCGCAGCAGCCCACCTCGTCGTCGTCACCGCAGACCGGCGGCTCCTCACAACCCACGACTCAGCCGCCTACAACGACGACGACCACCACGACGCCACCGGCACAGCAACCACCGCCGGCGCAGGCGCAGACCGCGGCGCAGGCGCTCGTGGACTACTACAACATCATTCCCGAGAACCTCGACGCGGGCTGGGCGCGGCTGACCGACAACTTCAAGCAGGGCCGCGGTCTGACCCGCGAGGGCTACGACTCGCACTGGAACCAGTTCAACGACGTGGTCGCGACCGACTTGGTGCCACAGGGCGACAACGTGGTGACCGCGACGGTCACCGCCACCTACAAGACCGGCGGCAACCTGGTCGAGCGGCACACGTTCACGCTTGTCCAGCAGAACGGTCAGTGGTTGATCGAGCACCAGGGGTGACGTAGCCGAAGGATTACACGCGACTTGGCATTATGCGGCGATGTCGCAGGTACCAGGTCCGAAAGGTTTACCCCTTCTGGGTTCCGCCCTGGCGTTGCGCAGGGATCTGCTCGGCACCTACGAACGGGCCAGGGCGGAGTTCGGTGACATCGTCCGGCTGACGGCCGGGCCCATGACGCTGTACAACGTGTTCCACCCGGACCACGTGCAGCACGTGCTGGCCACCAACGCGGCGAACTACCGCAAGGACAACCAGGCCAACGAGGACATCGCGGCGCTCTTCGGCAACGGGCTGCTCACCAGCCAGGACGAGACGTGGCGCGGGCAACGCCGAATCGTGCAGCCGATCTTCACCCGCAACCGCGTCGCGGCCGCCACCGAGGACATGGCGCTGGAGTCGCACCGGCTCGTATCCCGCTGGTTCACCAGCGACACCGTCGACCTGAACCGCGAGATGGTCACCTACGCGATGCGCGTGGTCGGCCGCATCCTGTTCGGCGCGGACGTCGACGAGGCCGCCGCGGTGTGCACCGACACGTTCCCCGTGCTCGGCGAGTACGTCCGGCGACGCGGTATGTCGCCGCGGCCCTTACCCCGGCACTGGCCCACCCCGGCGAACCGGCGCGCGGCCCGCGCTCGCGCGCGGCTGGTCGGTGTCGCGGACGAGCTGGTGCGCAGGCGGCGGCTCGATTCGTCCGGCGACCTGTTGTCGTTGCTGCTCACCGCTTCCGACCCGGAAACCGGCGACCGCTTCGACGACGTGCAGGTGCGCGATCAGGTGCTCGTGTTTCTGCTCGCGGGCCATGACACGACCGCCACTACGCTTACGTTCACGCTGTATCTGCTGGCCCGGCACCCGGAGGTGCAGGAGGCGGTGCACGGCGAGGTTTCTGCGGTTTTGTCCGGGCGGTTACCCGAGTCCGGCGATATTCCGAAGCTGGTGAACACCGCCGCTGCGGTCAAGGAGGCCATGCGGCTGTACCCGCCCGCTTACTTCGTCGGGCGGCTCACTCCGGCTGGGGACGAGATCGGTGGGTATGCCATACCTGCGGGCGGCACTGTGTTGACCAGTCCCTGGGTGACACATCGCCATCCTGCTTTCTGGGACGCCCCAAGTGCTTTCCGGCCCGAGCGGTTTGCTCCGGACGCTGAGGTTGGGCGGCATCGGTACTCGTATTTTCCGTTTGGTGGCGGGCCTCGCGCCTGTATCGGGATGCAGTTCGCCTTGACGGAGGCGGTGGTGGCTGTGGCTACGATCGTGCAGCGGTATCGGCTTGGGCCGGTTCGCTCGAAGCCCTCGCTGGCCACGGGGATCACGTTACGGCCGGCCGGGCCCGTGCTCTGCGGGTTGTCAGCCCGCTAGCAGCCTCATCGCGGCCTCTTCGCGATCGGCCACCTCGAGCAGTACCGACGACGCCTCGGCCGGCGAACCGGACTCGATCAGCTTCGCGGCATCCGTCCACAGTGGCGCGATCCCACAGAACGCGTCGTACGCCCGCACATCCACCCAGGTCCCGCACTCCCCCAGGAAGTCCCGATACAACGCACGGAACAACGACCCACCGGTACCTCCGCGCTCCATCAACCCGGCAACCAGGCCGAGGTCGGCGTCACCCCACCGAAGCATCCGGGCAGCGGCCTTGCGGACACCCCGATGACCGAGGTTCGAAATCGGCGGATCCAAGTACGCCAGCGCGGTACGCCGAACGGCATCGACAACCACGTCCCGCGTCACCCGTCCCTCCCCGGAGATCGTGTACGACCGGTTCCGGGCGGTCATCGGCCCACGCTCCGCACGGGCGAGCGCGAGACTGGAGAGCGAAGTCCGCACCGCCCCACCCTGCTGATCCGTGTCGACCAGCAGGGCATCGGCGTCCGTATACCCGGTCATGGCCACGAAGTGCCCACCAAAGTGGATCTTCGACGTGAAGTACTCCAGGTGGTAGGAGTCGAGCTGCAACCCGACCGGCCCGTCCTCCAAAGCCGTCACCACGTTCTGCCAAGCCTTGCGCGCAGACGAAGTCTCCGAGACGCGCAACGTCAGCCCAAGCCGCTCGACCAGGTTCCTGGTCAGCTCGAACGGCTTGACGCGGCCGCCGAGAAACGGCACTCCGCCGGTCTCCCAGTAGATGAACCCAAGGCCCGAGCCGAGCCCGAACAGCATCGGCTCGGACAGGCCCAGGTGTGAGACCAGGACATCGGTCGCGGTGGTTTCGCAATGCACGCCCATGGCCGCAGCCTGAGCCCTCTCACGGTGTCAGGGTCAAGCCATACTTCGCAGCGATCGACTCCAGTTCGGCGTCGGACAGACCGTAGGTGGTGAAGACGGCCATCGACTGGTCCCGCGCCGGGTTGTACCCCGTGACCAGCAACCCGTCCCCCCACGAAGGCACGACGACACCGTGCTGGTTCTCCGACCGGAACCACGTCTCGCCGTCGACCGAGAACGGCACCTTCCCCGGCCCGCCGTAGAACAACGTGCGCCGAGCCTCACCGGGGTGCCGCTCCAGAGCGAACTTCAGCTGGTGCAGGAAGGTGATCCAGCCTTCGGTGATGTCGTCGTAGTACTCGTCCCACTCGGGCAGCACCCCGCGCGCCGCGCGCGTCAGCACGACCCTCGTACCCTCGGGCACCTCGGTGAGCTCGAACGTGTCGCCGCCGCCCTCCTTCAGCGAGAGGGTGTGGCCGTCCTCGTGGGCGTGGGCGAAGTAGATCAGGTCGATCTCCTCGTCCAGGCCATCGGTCTCCCAGCCGTGCCAGTGCCGGATCTTCTCCTTGTCCCGCAAGGCTTCCCACACCGTCTCGACGGGGGCAGCCACGGTGACCTCGATGCGCGGTGTCTCGCTCATGACGCAACTCCTGGATGACCGAAGGCGACGAGCCGGTACGGACGCCCCTGCTCGCTGTCGTATTTTTCGACGACCGCGCGTACGGCGGCGGTCAGTTCGTCGGTGAAGTCGTGCACGTCGCCGGGCGCGGCGAAGCGCACCTCGGCTTCTAGGGTGAACGTGAGCAGGCGCTTGCCCGCCTCGTCGGCCTTGACCTGCATGCGGCCGACGTCGCGGACGGTCGCGGCGGCGACGCCCACCAGGTGGCCGGCCGCGTACTGGTCCTGGATCTGGGTGAACTCGCCCATCACGGTCGGGTCGATCACGACCCCCGGCCGGGCGCGCATGATGCGTTCGACGCAGCCCCGGCGCTGCCGCTCCTCGACCAGCTCGACCAGCCCGGCCGCCTCCAGCGCGCGCAGGTGGTAGTTGATCTTCTGGCGCGGCTCGCCGACCACCTCGGCCAGGCTGGACGCCGACGCGGGCTCGCGCAGGTGCGCCAGCAGCTTGCGCCGCAACGGCGACAGGGCCGCTCGCACCTTGTCCGGCTCGTCCACGTACGTGACCACGACATCAGCTTCCATTTGACAAATTCATTTGTCAATACCGGGTTGGGACCGGAACTCACCCGCGCACTTGACCGCGAGTAGTGGTCCAGTCCACTTTCGGTCCCGTGAGAGCGCTCTTCTTCGTGGCGGTGGTGACAGCGGCGTCCACCACTCCACTGTGGACGGCAGCCGCAGACGTCGTACCCGGTCAGACCTACACGGTCACCAACCTCAATAGCGGCAAGTGCGTCGAGGCGCGCGGCACCGCGAACGGCACGGCCGTCGTGCAGGGCTCGTGCCAGACGTGGAGGTTCACGCCGACCAGTGACGGCTACTTCCAGGTCGGCGACGGTCAGGTGTGGGACGTGACCGACGTGTCGGTCGCCGACTCGGCGAAGGTCCAGTTGTGGACCTACGGTGGCGGCAACAACCAGCAGTGGCGCGCGGTCGAGGAGTCGGCGGGGGTGTACCACTTCGTCAACCGCAACAGCGGGAAGTGCCTCGACGTGCCGGGCGCGTCGACCGCGGACGGAGTCCAGTTGCAGCAGTACACCTGCAACGGCACGGGCGCGCAGTCGTTCCGGCTGGCCACGTCCGACGCCACCGATCTCGGCCCGAACGTCGTCGTGTTCGATCCGTCGATGCCGGCGTCGTCAATCCAGTCACGACTGAACGACATCTTCCGCCAGCAGGAGACCAACCAGTTCGGCCAGCAGCGCTACGCCGTGCTGTTCAAGCCGGGCACGTACAACGTCGACGTCAACGTCGGCTACTACACGCAGGTGCTGGGCCTGGGCGCGAAGCCCGACGATGTGACGATCAACGGCCAGGTGCACGTCGAGGCGGACTGGTTCGGCGGCAACGCGACGCAGAACTTCTGGCGGGGCGCGGAGAATATCGCGATCCGGCCGCCGGGTGGCACGAACACGTGGGCCGTCTCGCAGGCGGCGCCGATGCGCCGCACGCACACCTACGGCAACATGCAGCTCGACGACAACGGCTGGTCCAGCGGCGGGTTCCTGGCCGACTCGGTCGTCAGCGGCCAGGTCCGGTCCGGCTCGCAGCAACAGTGGTTGTCCCGTAACACCGAATGGGGCAGCTGGACAGGGTCCAACTGGAACATGGTCTTCGTCGGCGCCCGCAACGCGCCGGGCACCAGCTTCCCCAACCCGCCCTACACGACCGTGGCGCAGACGCCGGTCGTGCGGGAGAAGCCGTTCCTGACCATCGACTCCGCCGGCAAGTACAGCGTCGCCGTGCCCTCGTTGCGTTCCAACACCTCCGGTGTCTCGTGGGCGACGGCGAACCCGTCGATCCCGCTCGACCAGTTCTTCGTGGCGAAGCCGGGCACCTCGGCGGCGACGATCAACGCGCAGCTGGCGCAGGGCAAGCACCTGCTGCTCACGCCGGGCATCCACCGGATCTCCGAGCCGATCCGCGTCACCCGGCCGGACACCGTGGTGCTCGGTCTGGGGCTCGCGACCGTCATGCCCACCAACGGGAACATGGCCCTGGACGTGTCCGACGTCGACGGCGTCAAGATCGCCGGAATCCTGGTCGACGCGGCGCCGACCAACTCCCCGCTGCTCATGCAGGTGGGCGCGCCGGGGTCGTCCGCGAGGCATGTCTCCAATCCGACCTCGCTGCACGACGTGTTCTTCCGCATCGGCGGCGCGGACGTGGGCCGGGCGACGACGACGCTGGTGGTCAACAGCTCCGACGTGATCGGCGACCACATGTGGTTGTGGCGCGGCGACCACAGCAACGGCGTCGGGTGGGACCTCAACACCGCCGACACCGGCCTGGTCGTCAACGGTCAGAACGTCACGATGTACGGCCTGTTCGTCGAGCACTACCAGAAGTACCAGACGATCTGGAACGGCAACGGCGGCCGGACGTACTTCTACCAGAACGAGATGCCGTACGAGGTGCCCAACCAGCAGGCCTGGATGAACGGCTCGACCCGCGGGTACGCGGCCTACAAGGTGGCGAACTCGGTGACGTCGCACGAGGCGTGGGGGCTGGGCAGCTACTGCTTCTTCAACGCCAACCGTTCCGTGGTCGCGGACCGGGCGTTCGAGGTGCCGGTCGCCTCGGGCGTGCGGTTCCACAGCCTGGTCACGGTGTCGCTGGGCGGCGCGGGCACGATCGCCCACGTCATCAACAACACCGGCGGCCCGTCCAACTCGCAGACGAACGTCGCCAACGTGGCCAACTTCCCGTAAGGGTCCGCTGAGTGGTTTCCGCGTTGCCGGTCCCATGCTCCAGGCCGAAAGACTGGAGCATGGGATTCAACGCGATCATCAACCACTTCGACGGCGACATCTGCGAGACCGGCCCGCTGGCCGGCGTGACGTTCACGGTCAAGGGCAACATCGACGTCGCGGGCCAGGCGACCACGCACGGCATGAAGCGGTTCGTGGACAACCTCCAAGAACGAGACGCGCCCGTCGTCGCACGACTGAGGGCGGCGGGCGCGACTCCGATCGGGCACACCAACCTGCCGACGATGAACGTCCGCGGCATGCACACCCGCAGCGAGTTCGGCGACACGATCAACCCGTGGGACGCGACGAAGACGCCGGGCGGCAGCAGCGGCGGGTGCGCCGTGGCGGTCGCGACGGGCGAGACGCGGATCAGCATCGGCAGCGACGGCGGCGGCTCCCTGCGGATTCCCGCGCTGTTCAACGGCGTGTGCTCGCTCAAGCCGTCGTACGGGCGGTATCCGCAGCGCAAGGTGTACGGCAACGAGCACCCGGCGTACCTCTTCCAGGAGCAGTACGTCGAGGGCCCGGTCGCCCGCTCCGTCGCGGACCTGCGGCTGGTGCACCCGTACCTGTGCGGTGCCTCGCCGGTCGACCCGCGGGTGGCGCCGGTACCGGTCGAGGGCCCTCCGCTGCCGCGCCGGGCGGGTGTCGTGGCCGGCGCGGAGCAGGCGGCGGAGACGCTGGCGAACCACGGGTACGAGGTGGCGCCGGTCGAACTGCCCCGGCTCGCCGAGAGCGTGGAGGCGTTCCACCGGCTCGCCGTCACCGCGGTCGGTGACGGTTTCGACGCGTTCGCCTCGTTCGTCGGGGAGGACGCGGCGCGCACGATCGCGTTGATGCTCAAGGTCTACGAGCCGTACACCCTCGCCGGGTTCTTCGAGTCGACCTCGCTGCGGCTCGCCGTGCGGCGCGCGTGGGCGGAGCTGTTCGAGCGGTATCCGGTGATCGTCGCGCCCGTCAGCACCGTGCCGTCGTTCGAGCCGGACGAGGAGCTGCGCGGACCCGACGAGCTCGTGCGCTACCACGACGCGGTGGCGGTGTGCGCGGCCAGCAGCTTCGCAGGCGTGCCCGCGGTGGCGGTGCCGACCGGGTTGCACGACGGGTTCCCGACCGGCGTCCAGGTGCTCGCCCCCATGTACCGCGAGGACGTGGCCATGGACGCGGCCGAGGTGATCGAGGTGCCGCTCCAGGCCTGACCCGCGCGAGTCGTACGTTCCCGCCTGGTGTGTCGTACGTTCGCGCCCCCCGATCGGGTGGCGGGAACGTACGACACAGGGTGCGGGAACGTACGACTCGCGCGGCGGGGGTCAGCCTCGCTTTTGCTTCTCCCCCAACGCGATCCAGCTGCGGCACAACAGCTCGACGGCGTCCACGACGGCTTCGTCGCGGACGTCTTCGGGCGTGATCGCGCGCTGGATCAACAGCCCGTCCTCCAGCGCGTGCGCGATGACGGCCAGGAACTCGATGTCGGCGGGCGGCTGCACCCCCGCCCGCCGGAACACCTCGGCCAGGCCCTGCTGGTGTGCGTTGCGCGAGAACCGTTCCCGCTCGGCCAGCTGACGGCGCACCCGGCCGTCGCGCAACGAGTAGAGCCACAGTTCGGTGCGCAGCGCGAGCCACTCGGTGACGTTGCGGGCGCGCGAGCGGTTCCAGGCGCGCACCCGTTCCCACGACAGGCCCTTGACCTCGTTGTGCTCACGCCGAGTGCGTTCCTGCAACAAAGCGACAACGAGTTCTGCTTTGTCCTCGAAGTTGGAGTAGAAAGCCCCTCGGCTGTACCCCGCACGTTCCGCGATCTGCTCGACCGAGGCTCCGTTGACGCCCCGCTCGGCGAACAGCTCACCAGCAGCTTCCAACAGGCGGCCTCTCGTCTGCGCCTGCTTCTCCACCCGGCTCAACCGCACGTCGGATACAGTACTGCACTCAGATACAGGTCTGTATGTGAATTTTTCCCGATGTTCATGATCGACGCGGTTGCGCCAGAATCACCCGCATGAACGCCAAGGACCTGGTCGCCAAGATCCGCGCCGAACTCCACCCCGGTGAACACGAGAACCTCGTCGTGCAGTTGATCGAGAAGGGTGAGGCGCCGCGGAGCGTCATCCAGACGTTCGCCGCCGAGGAGAACCACATCGTCGCCTCCGACTGGCGCTCGTTCCTGGCACTGGCGTCGCGTGCCGCCGAGCCCAGGGCGCGCGGGTTCTTCACGCTGCTCGCGGGCGGCGAGGAACTGGTCCTGCCGATGCTCGAGCCGCTCGCGCTGGCCGCCGGCATGTCCGCCAAGGACTTCCACAACTACGAGCCGTTCCCCGGCGCCCAGGCCTACCCCGCGTACCAGGCGTGGATGGCGCTGAACGGCGAGCCGACCGACGTGATCCTGGCGATCCTCGCCAACTTCACCGCGTGGGGCGGCTACTGCGAGCGGATGGCCAAGGGGCTGCGCGAGCACTACGGGTTCGACGACGAGGCCTGCGGGTTCGTCGACTTCTTCGCCACGCCCGCGCCGCAGGTCGAGGAGCAGGCGATCGCGGCCGTGCAGGCCGCGCTGGACAGCGGGTGGCAGCCGAAGCACGCGTGGCGCTACGGCCGCCTGCTGCAGGCCTACGAGCTCGAGTTCTGGTCCACGATCGCCTGAGGTGTCGTTATGGCCACCTTTGCTGCGTTGAACGCAGCAAAGGTGGCCATGACGACACCCCCTAGAGCAACAGGTCGCGCAGCTCGTCGAGCAGCATCAGCACCCGGCGCGCGTCGGCGGGGTTGGGCAGGGCCGCGGTAACGGCCTGGTCCACCCGCTGGCGCGCCCGCCGCCCGATCGCGGCCACCGCCCGGTCGGTGATCTTCAACAGCGTTCGCCGGTGGTCCCTCGGATCCGGCCGCGACACGACGACGTCCCGCTCGACGAGCCGCGCGACCGACGCCGACACGTGGCTCTGCACGAACCCGGTGTGCCGCACGACCTCCCCGACCGTGCTGTCGGGCTTGCGGATCAGGGCCTCGACCACGGCCAGCTCCCCCGCGGTCAGCCCGCCCGTGGAGCCCGTCGCCTGCCGCGACAGCTCGATCAGCCGCCTGCCCAACCGGTGGAGTTCGCCGCCGTCCATCGCTCCACAATACATCGCTAGAGATGTATCGTTGACGATGTGTTGACTGGGGTGAGCAAGACGGCGTTAGGCGTCGCACGGGTGCGCGCCTTCGAGAGCAGACGGCCGGACCGGCTGTTCGACGACTCGCTGGCGCAGCGGTTCGTCGACGCGGCGCCGGACGCGTTCCCGGTGGACGGGCCGATGACCACGATCGGCGCGGTGTTCCACCACCATGCGGTGATCCGCACGCGGTTCCTCGACGACTTCCTGCTGGCGAGTGAGTGCCGTCAGGTCGTACTCCTGGCGGCCGGTCTGGACACGCGCGCGTTCCGGCTCGACTGGCCGGACGGCACCACGCTCTTCGAGGCCGACCTGCCGGAGGTGTTCGCGTTCAAGGACGCCTTGTTGAGCGACGAGGTCCCGCGCTGCGACCGCCGGGTGGTCGCGATGGACCTGCGGGACGACTGGAACCTCCCTGGGTTCGACGCGACGAAACCGACCGCGTGGGTCGCGGAAGGACTCCTGATCTACCTGGACGAGGCGGAGACGGACACACTGCTGTCCAAAGTGGACCAGCTGTCCGCGCCGGGCAGTGAGATCGCGTTCGAACGCGGCCTGGGCGACTCGGAGCTCTTGAAGAAGGCGCGCGACCTGCCGGGCGTCAGCGAGTACTCGAAGCTGTGGAAGGGCGGGCTGGACACCGGCCGGTGGCTCACCGGGCACGGCTGGCGCACGCACGACCACGACGGCCGGGCGCTCGCCGAGCGGTGGGGCCGCGTCGTTCCCGAAGGGTCGGCGGGCGGGTTCCTCACCGCTACCAAGTGACGACCAGCTCCTCGGGTCCGCTGACCGCGTCCTGACGCATGCGCACCTTGTCCATGTCCAGGCGCAGATTCGGAAAACGCCGCAGCAGCGCGGGAAGCGCGATCCGCATCTCCACGCGGGCGAGCGCCGAGCCGATGCAGTAGTGCGCGCCGTGCCCGAACGACAGGTGCGGTGCGCCGGTGCGCGTGACGTCGAACCGGAGCGGGTCGGGGAAGAGCTCGGCGTCGAACATGGCCGCGGGTCCGCCGACCATCACGAGACTGCCCGACGGGATCACCGCTCCCCCGACCTCGACGTCCTCGGCGGCGGTGCGCAGCACGCCCTCGGAGTTGATCGGGTAGTACCGCATGATCTCCTCGACCGCGGTCTCGGCGACGGCGTCGGACGAGCGGACCAGCGCGGCCTGCTCGGGAGCGTCCAGCAACGCCAGGATCCCGTAGCCGAGCTGGCTGGTCGTGGTCTCGTGACCCGCGATGAACAACGAGATCGCGAGCCCGGTCAGCAGCTCGTCGGGCTCGTCGGCGGCGCCGAGCGTGGACAGCAGGTCGTCCGCCGGCTTCAGCCGCTTGCGGTGCAGCTCGAACTGGAAGTAGTCGGACAGCGCGCGCAACGAGGCGTCCGCGGCCTCGGGCGAGACGAGCCACGGCGGCTTGACCAGGTCGGCCGACCAGCGGGCGAGGTCGGCGATGTGGTCGTCGGCAATGCCGAACAACGCGCAAATCACCTTGGCGGGCAAGGGAAAGGTGTAAGCGGACACGAGGTCGGCCGGTCCGCCGGCCGCCGTCATGGCGTCCAGCAGGTCCTCCGCGATGCCGGTGATGCTCGCGCGCAAAGCCTCGGCGTTGCGCGCGGTGAACACGGGCGTGACGAGGCGCCGCAGGCGGTTGCCGTCCGGCCCGCCCGGCCAGCCGGCGAGCCGGAACAACAGCGGCCGCAGGTCGGGGCCGTTACTCGGCGGCGTTCCGGTGCCGAGGAACCGGCGGTCGCCGAGCACCGCCTTGCAGTCGTCGTACCGGGTCACGAGCCAGGCTTCGGGACCCGCTTCGGTCAGTCGCACGAGCGCCGGCGGCGCGGGACAGGCGTTCGCGGACGGCGCGATGCCGTCGCGTGTGAAGTTCAGAACCGGGAGCGGCATGCAGCCCTCACGGGTTGGAATGCCGTCCCGGATCTGTTATTCCGTCAAATGTGACGCGTGTTACCTGGGCAGGAACGCTCGGTGCTGCTTCGAGAACTCATAGTTGTTGTACTTGTCCCAGTTGATCGACCACGTCATCAGCCCGCGCAGGTTCGGGTACACGCCCTTCGGCTTGTAGCTGCCACAGGACGTGCCCTTCATCAGGCAGTTGAGTGCCGTGTGGACATCGGTGACCGACGTGAACCCGTTGCCCGCGTTGATCGACGCCGGCAGTCCGATCGCGACCTGCTCCTGCCGCAACGCCGGGAAGAACTTCGTCGAGTCGCCCCGGACGGGGAACCCGGCGAGCACCATGTCGGTCATCGCGACGTGGAAGTCCGCGCCGCCCATGAAGTGGTACTGGTTGTCCAGCCCCATCACCGGGCCCGAGTTGTAGTCCTGCACGTGCAGCAGCGTCAGGTCGTCCCGCATCGCGTGGATGACCGGCAGGTACGCGCCGGTGCGGTTGTCCGCGCCGCCCGCGCCGCCGTAGAACTGGTAGCCGACCTGCACGAAGAACGTCTCGGGCGCCATCGTCAGCACGAAGTTCGCGCCGTAGCGGGCTTTCAGCGACTTGAGCGCGGAGATCAGGTTCACGATCACCGGCGTGGTCGGGTTGCGGAAGTCCGTGTCACCGGCGTTGAGCGACAGCGAGTGCCCCTCGAAGTCGATGTCGAGCCCGTTGAGGCCGTACCGGTCGATGATCGCCGACACCGAGCTGACGAACTTGTCGCGCGCGGCGGTCGTGGTCAGCTGCACCTGGCCGTTCTGGCCGCCGATCGAGATCAGCACCTTCTTGCCCTGCTGCTGCTTCGCCCGGATCGCCGCGATGAACGCGGACTCCGACTCGACGTTCGGACACTCCGCGACCGGGCACTGCTGGAAGCGGATGTCGCCGCTCGTCACCGAGGTCGGCTCGCCGAACGACAGGTTGATGACGTCCCACTCGTCCGGCACGTCGGCCATCCGGATGTAGCCCGAGCCGTTCGCGAAGCTCGCGTGCAGGTAGCCGACGAGGACCTTGCGCGGCAGCGAACCGCCGGGTGGCGGACCAGTACTGGTCGTGGTCGTCGTCGTGGTGGTCGTGGTGGTCGTGCTGGTCGGTGGGGTGCCACCGCCGGTGCACGCGGCGCCGTTGATCGTGCAGTTGGCCGGGTCCGCCGTGCCCGCAGCGTTGAACCCGAAGGTCACGCTCGCACCCGGTGCGACCGAGCCGTTGTACTCGCGGTTGACGAACGTGTTGTGGTTACCGTTCTTGGTGAGCAACGCGTCCCAGTACGCCCCGACGCTGGTGTCGGCCGGGTAGTCGAACTCGACCTTCCAACTGGAGATCGCGCTGCTGGTGTCGTTCTTGATCGTCACCGTGGCGGTGTACCCGCTGCTCCAGGTGCTCTTGCTGAACGTAGCCGTCACGCCGGCGGCCTGCGCGGGGCTGGCGAAGCTGACCAGGACCGCTCCCAGGACGAGCGACACCACCGCGGCTATTCGAGCGAACAAGGGTTCCTCCTCCACGCCTTCGGCGGCCGGCAGGGATCACCCAAGATTGGACTAGACCATCAATGCGGGCGTCAAGGGTCAACGGGCGGTGAGCGTCCGCAGGCGCAGCAGCGGAAAGCCGCACGACCGCACCCGAGGCCGCGCCTCACCGACCGCCGCCAGCAGCCACGTCCGCTGCGCCAGCCGCCCCTCCGGCAGCCGGTCGGACGTCCGCCACGCGCGCACGAGCGCGTCGTGCACCGCCTGCTCCGCCCGAGCGCGGTCGCCGATCACCCGCAGCGCGTAGGCGAACATCGCCGCTCCGTGCGCTTCCCACAACGAGGTGACCAGGGCTTCGTCGCGAACGGCGGTGGTCATCGCGTAGTGCCTCCGGCGTGAATTGGAAGGTTCTCCGGAACCGTAAAGCTTGTTGACCATTGTTCGACAGCCCGTAGGCGGCGAGTGACCGCTGGTATGCGATGAGCGGATGAGTGGTCATTTTCGTTGGGGCGCTGAAGGATGAGTGGTCCCCGACCCCTATTCCGTCTCAAGGAGACAGCATGTTCTCCCCCGACTTCCTCCCCGGCGCCCCGAACTGGATCGATCTGGGCAGCCCGGATATCAATAGATCGGCCGATTTCTACGCCAGCGTGCTCGGGTGGAATTTCGTTTCGCTGGGTGAGGAAGCGGGCAACTACGGCTTCTTCCAGGCCGATGGGAGGACAGTTGCCGCGCTCGGACCGCTCGACGCCGGGCAGCCCTCGGCGTGGACGGTCTACTTCGCCACGCCGGACGCCGACGCCACCGCGAAGGCCGTCGAGCAGGCCGGCGGCACGATTCGGCTCGAGCCGTTCGACGTGTTCACCAACGGGCGCATGGCGCAGTTCACCGACCCCGGCGGCGCGGAGTTCGCGGTGTGGCAGGCCGGGGACACCAAGGGCGTCGACGCACTCCAGGAGCCCGGTGCCCTCGCGTGGGTCGAGGTGCACACGCCGGACCGGGAGGCCGCGCAGGCGTTCTACCAGGCGGTGTTCGGCTGGACGGCGGCCGAGATGCCCGGATCCGACGGCCGGTACACGCTTTTCACCCCCGAGGGCAGCGACACCCCGCACTGCGGCGCGGCGGACCTCCAACAAGGCACCCCCGCGCACTGGCTGCCGCACTTCGAGGTCGACGACGTGGACGCGGCCGTCGCGAAGGCCGGCGAAGGCACCGTGATCATGCCCGCCACCGACTACGAAGGCGTGGGACGGCTGGTGTGGCTGGCCGACCCGTTCGGCGCGCGGTTCGCGTTGATGAAGACGGCTTCGCGATAGGCAAAACCCTGCGTCCCGGGGATCTGCGCGGTTACCGTTCGAAGGTGCAGATCCCCTGGAGAGCCGCCCCCAGAGCCGCACTGTCGTCGCCGCTCACGCTCGTGGTGAGCATCGCGACGACGTTGCTGCTGGGCTTCGTCGTGGCGGCGGCGGTGATGCACTCGTCCGCGGCCGGCAGCGCGGCGATGACGTACCAGGAGGGTCGGCTCTGCGAGCAGACGCTGCACCCCGTTCTCGACGGCGAGCGGCTCTCGCTGGACGGCGCACGCAAGATCGCCACCAAGGCGAACGGGCTGTCCGCCTTCTACACGCCCGTCATCCGGCCGGACTTCGGCGGACCGCAGACCTGGGCCCGGTTCGGCTACCGCCAGGGCGCGACCGACCACCTGACCGTCCTGCAGGGCGGCGGCAAGGACGGCCTGTGGGTGCCGCAGACCGTCGCCATCGCCGCCAAGATCAAGCTCGGCGACCGCGGGTTCGGCGGCACGCTGCCGCCCGTCACCGCGATCTACGCCGACCTCGCGCAGCCCGTCGACCAGTGGTGGTGCTCCGAGGCGAAGACCGTGGTGCCCAACGTGCTCGGCGGCGACGGCCAGAGCGCGTCGGTGATCTGGATGCCCTCGCTCGACGACATGAACTCGCTGCCCGCGGACTACCTGGGCTCGCTGACGATGACCCTGCGGTTCCCGCAGAACAAGCCGCCCACCACCATCGACGAGGCAGAGGTGTTGCGGGCCAACGGCAGGGCCGCGCTCGACCGGATCAACGCGCCGATGACGCGCGGCGACTACCTGGCCAAACCGATCGCGGTCGCACGGGAGGCGCAGCGCAACGTCGGGTCGGCGATCCTGCCGCTCGCGGCGATCAGCGTGCTGATCGGCCTCGCGGGCGTGGGAACCGTTGCGCTGCAATGGGTGCAGCGCCGGCACAGCGAGCTGCGGATGCTCTGGTGCCGCGGCGCCGGACCGCTCGCGCTCGGCGGCCGCGGGGTGCTGGAGCTCGGCCTGCCGCTCGTTCTCGGCGGTGTGCTCGGACTCCTGGCCGCGCGGGTGCTGCTCCCGCTGTACGCGCCCTCATCCGCGCTGGCGCCGGGAACCGTGCCGCAGGCGGTGTTCGCCGTGCTCGGCGTCGTGCTGGCGAGCCTGATCGTCGTCGTCGCGGTCACCACGTGGAAGACGCACCGCACGTTCCAGGGCCGGCCCGTCGTGCTGCGCCGCCGCTGGGCCGCGCTCGTGCCGTGGGAACTGGTCACTTCCGGCCTGGCCGTGCTGGCGTGGCTGAACCTGTCGCGCAACGGGCTCGGGACGTCCGAGAAGGGCGCGGCGCTGCCCGCGGTCGACGCGGCGGCGCTGGCGTTCCCGCTGCTCGTCGTGCTGACGACCGCGCTCGTCGCGGCCCGCGTGCTGCGGCTGTCGCTCGGCTGGTCGCATCACGCCAACCTGTGGCGCACCCCCGCGGCTCAGCTGGCGTTGCGCCGCCTCGCGGCCGCCGCGGGCCCGGTGACCGGCGTGCTGCTGGTCGGGGTGCTGGCGATCGGCACGATCGCGGTCGGCAGCAGCGTGGCCGGCGCGCAACGGCTGGCGTTCCTGGAGAAGTCCGGTGCCCACGTCGGCGCGAACAGCACGGTCCAGGTGAGCCAGGACCTCGCGTCCGGCACGATCGAGCTGCCGCAGTCGTTGCGCGGCAACACCACGCTCGTCGGCATGAGCGCCTCGACGCTGGTCGTCGACCCGGCCACGTTCACCGACGGTGCCTACCTCGGCGACCGCGCGCCGGACGAGGTCCGGTCGATGGTCGGTTCGTTGACGCGCACTGGTGATGTGGCCGAGGCGCTGCGGATCGGGCGCGCCTCGTCGGTCGAGGTGAACGTCGTCGGCCTGCCACGGCTCAAGCCCACGCAGTACCTGCCGTCGTTCCCGAAACTGGGCACCCGCGCCGGTTACGTCGTGCCGCGCTCGTCGGTGACGTCGCCCGAGCAGGTCGGGTCGTGGCACCTGTGGTCGTCGCTGCCGCTGACCCAGCTGACGGATGCGTTGCGCGAGGCGGGCATCCACTACACCAACGCGCAGGACCGCGCGACCGTGCTGGACGGCCTGCCGTTCCTGACCGTGCAGTGGACGTTCGGCTTCGTCACCGCCATCGGCGCGGTGCTCGCCGTGGTCGCGGCGATCGCGCTGCTGCTCGCGATCGAGGTGCGGCGCCGCCAGAACGCCGTGTCCGGCGCCCTCTCGACGCGCATGGGGTTGCGCCCGGCGATGCTGTTGTCCAGCCACCTCATGGAACTGGGCTCGCTGGCCGCGTTCGCCGTCGTCGTGGGCAGCCTCGCATCCGCGCTGTCGACGTCGTTCGCCGTGCCGCGCCTGGACCCGGCGCCGTGGCTGAACCCGGCACCGGTGCTGCCGAACCTGATACCGCTGCTGGGGATGACCGTCGCGGGCAGCGCGCTGGTCGTGTTCGTCGCGGCGTGGACCGCCCTGCGCACCGCCCGCGCCGCGCGGATCGGAGAGCTGATCCGTGGCTGATGTGCTGACCGCACAGGACGTTCACGTCACCTACCGCACGCCGGCCGGGACGGTGACCGCGCTGTCCGGCGTGTCGGTGTCCGTGCCGTCTTCCGGGATGACCGTGCTCGCCGGCCCGTCCGGATCGGGCAAGTCGACGTTGCTGCGGGTGCTGTCACTGGTCGAGAAACCCACGTCCGGCGAGGTGCTGCTGTCCGGATCGCCCACGGTCTCGCTGTCCGCCGCACGACGGCGGGCGTTGCGGCGCAAGGACATCGCGCTGGTCTTCCAGAACCCGGCCGACAACCTGATCGGCCACCTGACCGTCGCCGACAACCTCCGTGCCGCGGCCCAGGCGGCCGGCCGTCCCGTTGACGTCGAGGAGTTGCTGGAGTCTTTGGGGCTGCCAGGGACGTCGTCGTGGCGGGTGCCCGCGCTGTCCGGCGGCCAGCAGCAACGCCTGGCATTCGGCTGTGCATTGGCGCGCGGCGCGTCCGTGGTACTCGCGGACGAACCGACCTCCCAGCTCGACTCGGCGTCGGCGGACCTCGTGCTGTCGACCCTGGTCTCGCTGCCCGTCCCCGTGGTCGTCGCGTCGCACGACCCACGGCTGATCGCCCTCGCGGCCAGGACCTTCCCGATGGTGGCGGCATGACTCTCTCCGCGGTGGGCCTCTGCCGGACGTTCACGCACTCGAGCGGCCCGGTCGACGTGCTGCGCGGCGTGGACCTGACCATCTCGCCGGGCGAGCTCGTCACGCTGGCGGGCCCCTCCGGTTCCGGTAAGAGCGCGCTGATCACGCTGTTGTGCGGGTTCGACCAGCCGACCAGCGGGACCGTGCTGATCGACGGCACGCCGTTGAGCGGTCCGCCCTCGTGGGACCGCTGTGCCGTGCTGCCGCAGTCGCTCGGCCTGGCCGGGGAGCTGACGCTGGCGGAGAACGTCGCGCTGCCGCTGCGGCTGTCCGGGCGGGCGCACGAGGTGCACCTGGTGAAGGCATTGCTGGCCGAGCTCGGCATCGACGAGCTGGCCGACCGCTACCCGGCCGAGGTGTCGTTCGGCCAGCAGCAACGGGCCGCCCTGGCCCGTGCCGTGATCGCCGGCCCCGGCGTGGTGCTCGCGGACGAACCGACCGCGCACCTCGACCACGCCAGCGCTCCCGCCGTTGTCGCGGTGCTGCGGCGGGTGGCGGACGCGGGGTCCGCGGTGCTGGTCGCGACGCACCACGACGACGTGCACGCGGCCGCGGACCGCACGCTCGTTCTCACCGAGGGCCGCATAGCTGGACCCTGAGGCCTACTCTCGCCAACCTGGGGGCGGGGCGCTGCGGTGGTCCAGATTGCGATTGGGGCTTGACTTGGGGCCCCTCGCGAGGCGCTGGCGGGCTCAAACGGGCAGAAGGTGAAACGCCCGCTCCGCCGAGGGTAGCGCCTCGCACCCCAAGTCAAGCCCCAATCGCGCGGTGCCCACCAGACGCGCCCCTTTCCTGCCAGGTCGCCTTGTGGTTGCTGCCGGTTCCGTGCGGGTGGCGTTGTCCTTGGCTGCCGGTTCCGTGCGTGGTGGCGTTTCGTTCGCGGGCAGGCTTGATCGCCGCTGGGAGCGCTCTCACGTTTTGCGAGGGGAAGATTTGTGTCGCCCAGCGTCACGAATCTTCCCCTCGCGAAGATCAACGATCTTCTCGGTGTCCGATTCACCCGATGAGAGCGTGGCCATCGTGCGTTTCTTTACCTCATGTTCGAACACGGAGATCAACTCAACCACGATCCCCCACCCCCGGCCCCTCGGCCTCGTACCATGGTCGGCAATGCGCAGAGCACTGACGATCTTGGTCATCCCGGTACTCGCGATCGTGCTGATCGTGAGCGACCACCCGTTCCCGCCGCCGTCGGGCCCCGGCGTCGAGGCGCAGACGATGCTCGTCGGCCTCGGCGACAGCACCATGTCCGGCGAGGGCGCGGGCGACTACGACGCGGGCACGAACGGCGAGAACAACAACTGGTGCCACCGCTCCCGCAACGCCAGCATCATGAAGACCAACGCGGACACGAACCGGACGGTCAACCTGGCGTGCTCGGGCGCGAACTCGGACCGGGTCCGCAACGACCAGATCCCCCGGCTCCAGGAGCTGGCGCGGCACAACCGGGTGACAACGGTCGTCGTGGCGGTGGGCGCCAACGACGACCCGCACTTCGCCGAGGTGCTGAACAAGTGCGTGGAGGCGTGGGTGCGCCGGGCGGACTGCGCCCCCGGCTGGGCCCGTGAGTGGCAGCAGCGCGTGCAGAAGATGGTGCCGAAGGTCGAGAACGCGTTGAACACCGTCAAGCAGGCGATGCGCGACGCGGGCTACCTCGACTCGTCCTACACGCTCGTCATCCAGTCGTACGCCGCGCCGGTCGGCCCCGGCCTCAAGACCCAGCTGCAGAACCTGTCGGGCTGTCCGATCAGGACCGCGGACGCGCGCTGGGTACGTGAGAACGCCGTGTTCGACCTGTCGCTGGGCCTGCGCACGGCCGCCGAGCGCACCAACGCCAGGTTCCTCGACCTGTCGCGGGCCGGCGAGTCGCACGAGGCGTGCCTCGGCGGCAGCGAGTGGTTCAACCGGCTGGCCGTCGACTGGGACGGCATGCACGACAAGACCCGGCAATCACACGTGCTGCAGGAGTCGTTCCACCCCAACGCCGCCGGGCACGCGCAGATCGGGCGCTGCCTGACCGAGTTCCTCAAGACCACCAAGCAGACCGCGGCCTGCCTGCCACGTCAGGACGGCACGCTCGGGCTGTCGACGGAGAGCTGAGCCCATTCGTCCGCGAGCATCGCGTACACCAGTTCGTCGGTCCACTCGCCCTTGACGAACTCGTTGCTCACGAAGTGCGCCTCGCGCCGCAGACCCAGACGCTCCAACACCTTCCGGGACGCGTCGTTGCGCGCGTCGAGCCGGGCGACGATCCGGTGATAGCCGCGCTCCTCGAAGCCCAGCCGCAGCGCCACGCGCACGGCCTCGGTCGCGAACCCCTGCCCCTGGTGCTTCGGGTGGACCGTGTACCCGATCTCGGCGCCGTTGTGGTCACCGACGGACCAGATGCCGACGTCGCCGACCAGCTCACCGGTGTCGCTCCGGATCATCACCAGGGCGTCGGCGCCGGTGCTCGACGCGACGCGGTCGATCCACGCCTTCGTCTCGTCGAGCGAGCGCGGTTCCCAGTAGATGTACGGCGTGATCTCGGGCAGGGACTGGTAGGCGTTGCACGCCTCCGCGTCCTCGGGCGTCAGCGGGCGGAGTTCGAGCCGGTCAGTGCGCACACCGTGGACGCTACCCAACCCGGCTCGCCGGTTCGCGCGAATTTCACCCACGCCCGGCTGACGTCGCTGTCAGTGAACATGAACGGCACGTCCGCGCCGTGATCACCGGGGAAGACCGCGCGGAACCCGCTGCCGAGCCTGCGAGTCGGCTCCTGGAACAACACCGGATCCTCGTCGGTGGTGTGGCACAGCAGCAGCGGCACCTCGGGCGCCGGGAACTCCGCGACCGGCTGGTAGAGCGGCTCGCGCAGCACGTCGGTGGTGAGCTCGTCACCGGACCGCACCGCGGACTCCGGCGTGGAGGCGTCGATGCCGCGGGCGATCCCGCGCGCCCGCTCGGCCGTGAAGAACCGGCCCGGCATGCTGTGCACGATCGCCTTGTCGGCCAACGAGGACAGGCAGGCCACCGCCTGCGCCCCGGACGAGTGGCCCGCCAGCGTCACGTTGCCGGGATCGCCGCCGAACGATGCGATCCGCGTCCGGATCCAGTGCAGCACCGCGGCGACGTCGAGGAACGCCCGGTTCAGCGGCGCCCCCTCGACGTAGCCGTAGCCCTCGAAGCCGATGCGGTAGTTGCACGTGACGACGACGATCCCCTGCGAGGCCAGGAAGGCGCCGTCGTACTCGGGCTGCGCGGAGGAGCCGAACGTGTTGGCGCCGCCGTGCAGGAACAGCAGCACCGGCCCACCGGAGTCCACAGTGGACCACACGTTGAGCGTGAGCATGTCCTCGTCGCCCGGCCGCCACACGGGCGCGCCGGGCAAACGGGCCGACTGCGGCGAGATCGGCCCGAACGTCCCGCGCGGTTCCGCGTCCAACACCGGCACGGGCGCGCGGAACCGCAGCGAGCCGAAGGGCGGTTCCGCGTACCTGATGCCCAGGTACGCGGTCACGCCTCCACCGGCTGGATCCGCGGCAGCGCCCGCAGCGCCGACGCGGCCCGCTCCAGCTGCGACAGCACGCGGGCGTCCTGGTCGGAGGCGACCTCCTGCAGCATGACCTGCATCGGCTGGTCGTCCTCGGCCTCGACCACCGCCAGCACGCGGAACGCCGTGCCGGGTGGGAAGATCACCCGCTCCTGCGTCGAGATCGCGACCCGGTCGGTGACCTCGACGCGGCGGCCGCTCACCGACCACACCACGTACTCGATCTGGCCGCCGACGCGCTGCACGGGGTTCGCGATCGTGTCCAGCAGGCCGTGGTCGACCAGGATGTCGCCGGTGCGGTAACGACGGGGCCCGGTGGGACCGGAGCCGCCCCAGCACGCGGTGACGCCGGCGAACGACGGCAGCCGCGACAGCGACGACACGACGCACGACACGTACGGCCGCAGCCGCCCCAGCCGGCCCATGCGCAGCGTCTCGACGACCATCTCCTCGTCCTGCGAGAGGCACGCGACGAGCGCGGTCAGGTCGGTGACCATGGCCTCGAACGCCTGCGGGTCCTCCTGGCCCTCGTCGCGCTGCGCGAGCAGGCGGCACACCGTGGCGGCGTGCGGGGCGTACCGCTCCCCCAGCGCCCGGCGGACCGCGTCGCGGTCGGCCTCGGAGCTGCGGTGGTCGGCGGGCAGGGTCTCGCGGTCGCTCGGCGTCTGCGGCGGCACCTCCCACGAGGCGGGCGGCACCGGCGCGAGCGGGCCGTCGAGGCGGAACCGCCACTCCGGCCACTCGATGGCCTCTTCTTCCTCACGGATGGGCCGTGCCGTGCGGGAAGCGGCGACCTCGGCCTCCCTGCGCGGCGGGGACGGCCGGGCGCCGGCAGTGGAAGCGGCTGGCTCGGCCTCCCGCGAAGCGGCGACCTCGGTGTCCCAGCGCGGCGGGGACGGCCGGGCATCGGCAGCGGGAGCCGCGACCTCGGCCTCCCGGCGCGGCGGGGCCGACCGGGCACCACCGGCGGAAGCGGCAGGTTCAGCCTCCCGCGAAGCGGCGACCTCGGTGTCCCAGCGCGGCGGGGACGGCCGGACATCGGCAGCGGAAGCCGCGACCTCGGCCTCCCGGCGCGGCGGGGCCGACCGGGCACCACCGGCGGAAGCGGCAGGTTCAGCCTCCCGCGAAGCGGCAACCTCAGCCTCCCAGCGCGGCCGGGCACCAGCGGCGAGTTCGGCCTCCCGGGAAGCGGCCAGCTCCGCGATCGCCGCGTGCCGGGACGCCTCGCCGGGCGTGGCGGTCGGGAACGCGACCATCGCCGGACCGGCCGCCGGAGGCTCCGGAGCCGCGTGCGAAGGCGGAGCTGGCGCAGGTGGCGGCGCGACCGGAGGCGGCGGGGGCGGAGTCACTGGCGGCGGGGCCGGCGCGAACACCGGCATGTCCGGCGCCTTCACCTGCGAGTCGCAGAACACGACCCGCAGCAGCTTGCGCACCTCGGGCTCGAGCCGTTCGACGAGGGCCGCACCGGACACCGCGACCGCGCCGGGCGTCGAGCGCCCCGGCGTGCCGACGGTCAGGCGCGCCCACTCCGGGTCGACCGGCTGGGAGCGGACCTCGGCGGCGTTGTACGGCTCGTCGGCCTCGCGCACCCACAGCCCGGAGGGCACGACCTCCAGGACCACGTTCTCGCCGAGCCCGAACACACCGGGCGTGACCTCGGCCAGGCCCTGCACGGGCGGCCGGTAGCCGGACACCGCGGGCACGTCCTCGTACGGCGTGCAGCGGACCTCGGTGACGAACGGCCGCCACGTCTGCTGACCGCGCGGGTCCACCGCGACGGTCGCGGCGCCGGGGCCGTTGCGCAGGTTGCCGACGGGCAGGCCGGTGTACATGAAGATCGGTTCGCCGAGCTGGTCGGCGACGAGCCGGCCGACCGACGTGTCGGTGCCGTAGGGCACGAGCCGCACCCGCGTGCGCGCGGCCTGCGGCAGCGCGGTGAGCAGGCGGCACACCTCGTCGGTCGGGATGGGCGCCTGGCCGGGTCCGCCGATCACGACGGTCAGCACCTGATCGCGGCACGGCAGCGCGACGATCGGGCGGGCGTCCGGGGCGCCGGGGTCGAACGCCGGTTGCTGCGCGCGCAGCCACAGGCCCGCTGGGATCGGCTCGGAGATGCCGACCTCACCGGTGGGCCACGGCGAGTTCGGGTCCATCGCCTCCCACTGCGGCACCGGGAACCGCCTGCCGTAGGGCATCGGCGAGGCGCCGGGCGCGAACTTCAGCCAGGTGCCGTAGCCGGCCGTGCCGACGACGAACGAGGCGCCGGGCACGGTCGTGAGCACGCCGTCCGGCGCGACGACCTCGGTCTGCAGCTGGTCGGCGAGCCACTGACCCGGCGCGGTCGGCCGCATGCTGCCCGCGTACGACACCGCGAGCCGGACCGGTCCACGACCGCCGAGCGCGGTGGCCACCGACGGCCAGAACGCGTTCTGGTCCGCCGACGGGAAGTCGACGACGACGACTGTCCGGCCGCGGTCGGCGGGCAGCTGTCTGGCGAGCTGGCTCGCCGCCTGCGACGGTCCCTCGGGAGCACCGATCACGAGCGTGGCACCCACGAAGTTCGCGGAGTAGGTGGCCCGCACGGGTGGCGGCTCCGGCGCGGTCTCCGCAGGTAGCGGCATCGACTGCGACGTCGACTGCGACGGCTCTTGCACTGCTTGGCTGCCGTGGGCGGCACGTCGGCCCCTCAAGCGCCCGATCACCTCCAGGCCATCCCGTCCACTCGCCCTTTCGGATCAGTCGAGTAACGGCCTGGCATGCTACCCAGGCATCACTCGATCGTGTTTTTTGGCATCATCCGATCGAGATCCAGACAGCCTTCGCCACGCCGCACACCTGGCCGTCGGGTGCCACTATTGCAGACGCTGACCAGGCCTTTCGACCTTCACGACCGAGTGACCACGCGAGCAGCACGTGATCGGCGTCCAGCACGACAGGGTGGTCCAACCGGGCGGTGAACGTTCCCAGAACGTGAGCGGGTCCCCCGTCCGGAGCAATGGGTTGCGCGGAGGGACAGTCGAGCGCGGACCACACGACCTCGGGACGCACCTGGCCGTCCGCGTGCGGCAGCAGCGGACCGGGCCGCCACACGCCCGCCCACACCGTGTCATCGACCGGGCCGAGCAGTGCGTGGATGGCCTCGCCGGGCGGACGGTCCGGGCCGCAGCCGAAGCACGTGGGGAACGGGTGCCGGGTGCGCGGCGGCATGGCGGCGGCCGCCGCCCGCGCCTGCTCGACGCTCGGCACGTCCGGCAGAACGATGTCGAGCTCCGCCGGGGTGGCCGCCGCTACGACGACGTCGCCGTGGCGCAGCTCCGCGTCGGCGCCGTCGACTCGCACCTCCAGCGGGGTCTCCAGTGGCGGAGGCACGCGCAGGCGGACCGAAACCGCATCTTTGGTGTCAACGAACCCCGCGAGCAGACCGGCGACATAGCCGCCGTTGCCCGTCGTGGGCGGTCCGTTGAACCGCGCCGCCACCGTCAGCACCGTCACTCGTGCGTCCCTTCCAGATAGACCCACTGGCCGTCGACCCGGACGAACCGGCTGCGCTCGTGCACCACACCGTCCGTCGCATGGGCACGGAACTCCACGGTGCCCTCGTTCTGCAAGAGCCCGCCGCCCGACGTGGCCAGGATCTCCAGCCGGGTCCACCGCTGCGCCGGGTCCAGCCCCACGTCCCGAGGCCGCTTGTCCGGGTGCCAGGTGCGCAGGAGGTACGTCTCGTCGCCGACGGCGAACGCGCTGTAGCGCGATCTCATCAGCTGCTCGGCGGTCGCCGCCGTGCGCCGGCCGGAGTGCAGGGCACCGCAACATTCGTCGTACGCCAGTGCGCTGCCGCAAGGGCAATTCTGTCGGTTCGCCACCGACCGATTGTGGCTCAACGACCGCACCGGAATACTCGGCGTGGTGCTGATCGAGATCAAGATGCTGGGCCAGTTCGAAACCATAGTGGATGGCGACCTGGTCCGGATCGGCAGCGCGTCGCAAAAAGCACTGCTGTGCACCCTCGCCCTGTCGGGCGAAGTCGTCTCCATGGACCAGCTGGCCTACGCGTTATGGGGCGACACACCGCCCACGACCTACCGGCAGCAGATCCCCAAGCGGATCTTCGAACTGCGCCAGGTGCTCGGCGAGTGGGCGATCACGACGAGCGACGACGGCTACCAGCTCGACCTCACCGAATGCGACATCGACGTACTGCGCTACCACGACCTGCGGCAGGACGCCCGGACCGCGGTCACCGACGGCCGGCCGCGCGACGCGGTCGCCGCGTTCCGCGACGCGCTCGCGTTGTGGCGCGGCCCCGCGCTGGACGGGGTGCCGGGCGAGCTGATCGGCGATTTCGCGGCCGAGCTGGACGAGAGCCGGCTGGCGACCGTCGAGGAGTGCGTCGATCTCGAACTGGCCCTCGGCCGCCACGCCGAACTCGTGCCCGAGCTGCGCCGGCTCGCCGCGATGAACCCCACCCGCGAGCGGCTCGTCGAGCAGCTGATGACCGCGTTGCACCGCACCGGGCAGCAGGCCGAGGCCATGGAGGTCTTCGAGCAGGCCCGCGCGCGGCTGTCCGGCGACTACTCGGTGACCCCGTCGGAACGACTGGAGCAGGTCTTCGAAGCGGTGCGCGACAACACCTTCCCGGTCACGGTGCCCGCGGGCCTGCCCAGGTCCATCCCGACGTTCACCGGCCGCGCCGAACAGCTCGAGGCGCTGGACCAGGCGCTGGCCGACGCGGCCACCAACGTCGTGCTGTCGTCGATCGGCGGCGCGGGCGGAGTCGGCAAGACCGCGCTCGCCCTCCACTGGGCGCACCGCAAACGATCGTCCTTTCCGGACGGACAGCTGTACGTCGACCTCCGCGGGTTCGACCGCGGCGAGCCCGTCCTGCCAGACCAGGCGCTTGTGTCGTTGCTGCAGGAACTCGGGGTGTCCGGTGACCGCATCCCGACCTCGCTGCAGGCACGCACCTCGCTGCTGCGCTCCATGCTGGCGAACAAGCGGATGTTGGTGCTGCTGGACAACGCCCGTGACGCCGAGCAGGTGATTCCGCTGCTGCCCGGCACGCCCGGCTGCCTCGTGGTGATCACCAGCCGCAACACGCTGAGCTCGCTGGTCGCGGTGCACGACGCGCGGCCGATCTCGCTGGACGTGATGTCCACACCGGAGTCCCTGGCGCTGCTGGAGAACGTGCTCGGCCCCGAGCGGCTCGACGGCGAACCCGCCGCGGAACTGGCGAACCTGTGCGGCAACCTGCCGCTCGCGCTGCGCATCGCCGCCGCCACCCTGATCACACATCCGCGCATGCGGATCGCGGAGCTCGTCGAAACGCTGCGAACCGACCGCCTCGGTGTGCTCGACGTCGACCCGGCCGCCAGCGTGCGCACGACGTTCGACCTCTCCTACCGAGTGCTGCCCGAGGACTCCCAGCGGGTGCTGCGACTGCTCGGCACCGCACCCGGCGACGACATCTCGTTCGACGCGGTCGCCGCACTCGCCGACTCCGCCGACGTGCGCGGCCCGCTCGCACGACTGGAGGAGGCGCACCTCGTCGAGCAGTACCTGTCCGGCCGGTACCGGTTGCACGACCTCGTCAAGCTCTGCGCCGCCGAGCTCCCCGAGCCCGGCCGTGACGAGGCCGCCGGCCGGCTGGTGCGGTGGTACGTGTCCGCGACGGACGCCGCCGTCACCAGTCTGATGCCGACGTTCTTCCGCGAACCACGGCCATTCTCCGTGGCCGCCAAGGCTTTCCCCGACCGTCCCGCGGCGCTGTCCTGGCTGCGGGCCGAGCGCCGCAACCTCGTCGGCGCGGTCCACTGGACGTTCGACCACGGCCACGACGCGTTGTGCGGGCACCTCGTCGACGCGCTGCGCGGGTTCTTCTGGATCGACCACACCGTGTCGGACTGGGTCGACACGGGCGAGCTCGGTCTCACCGCGGCCCGCAGAATCGGCGACCAGCGGCTGCAGTCCGCGGCACACCGCAGCCTCGGCATCGCCTACGCGGCCGCGTCGGACATGGACCAGGCCCGCGCACACTACGGGCGCGCCACCACGATGTTCGAACAGCTCGGCGCGGCGGACGCCGCGGCCAACGCCCGAGTGAACTTCGCCGTGTCGTTCGTCTTCGACGCGCCCGCCGACCAGATCGCGGAGAGCTTCGCCGCCGCCGAGTCCGCGAGCCTCTCCGGCGCAGACGAGGGCATGCGCGTGTCCTATCTGGCGAACCTGTCGTTCTTCGAGACCCTCCGCGGCCGGTTCCGAGCGGCGATCGAGGTGGCCACCGAAGCGGTCGGCGCCGCCGAGGCCATCGGCTCCACCACCCAGGCCGTCGTGGCGCGCGGCGCCCGCGTCGAAGCGTTCACCGAGCTCGGCGATCTCGTTGCGGCGCAGGAGGAATGTGCTCTCGCGATCGAGGCGAGCCGGTCCGCCGGCCTCGACACGTTCGTGCACATCGGGCGGGTCAACCTGGCCCGCATCCAGCTGGCCGCCGGGATGACCGCGGAACCGCTGGAGCTGTGCGACGCCGCGATCGCGTTCGCCGACCGGTGCCACCACCTCGACATCTGGTGCAGCGCCATGGTCTCCCGCGCCAACGCCCACCTGCTCGACCATGCCCCGGACCGTGCGCTCGCCGACCTCGAGGCAGTGCTGCCGCGAGCGAACCGCTGGTACACCATGGAAACCCTGATCTGCCTCGCCGCGGCACACGTCGTCCGCACGGATGCCGGCGCGGCCATGGACGCCGCGTCGCGCGCGCTGGCGTTGTGCGACGAGTACGGCTGGCACCGGTACTCCGGCCGGGCCCAGTACTACCTCGCCCGCGCCCACGCCCTGAGCTCACGGACGGTGGAAGCGGTTTCCCACGCGGAGCGCGCCCTGGCCCGCCACCGATCCTCCGGCCAGCGCCTGCAGGAGGCCCGCGACCTCGCGCTCATCGCGACACTCACCGACACCCCATGCGACGTCACCGGCCTCGTGTCCGCCGCGGCCGGCGAGCTGACCCCCGGCGTGCTGACCACCCTGACAACCTGACCCGCCTGGAAGCGGTTTCCCACGTCGGCGTGCTGATCACCCCGACAACCTGACCCGAACCGTTCCCATCACCGGTACGTACTCCCCACCAAGACGACGACTAGTGGGAGGGCAAGGAGGCAGACCGGTGACCGTCGAGAGCAGGACAGAGCTCGTGCCGCTGCGAACGTGGTTCGGGCTGCGATGGCGCGGGTACGACCGCGGCGAGGTCGACGACTACGTCGCCGAGCTCGAGACCGACCTGCGCCTGGCCATGGCCGATCGGGACGCGGCGGAGACCAGGGCGGAGGTGCTCGCGAACCGGCTGAAGGCGTTGCAGGAGGAGAACTCCGTGCTGCAGGAGGGACTTCACCGCATCTGCCTGACCCCCATCGACCCGAAGGGCCTCCCGGAGCGCCTGGCCCGCATGGTGCAGCTGGCGGAGGACGAACGCCGCGAGGTCATCCGCGACGCGAACATCAAGGCCCTGATGATCGTCGCGGAAGCCGAGGCGCGCCAACGAGAACTGGACGAGGCCGCCGCGTCGAAGCGCGAAGAGGCCAAGGAGGACTTCCGGCTGGCCATGTCGCTGCGCCGCGCCGAAGCCCTGCGCGCGCTCGCCGAGCTCCGCGACATCGCCCGCGACGAGGCCGCCCGTATCGTCGCCGAAGCACGCGTCGAAGTGGCAGGCGTCGACGGGAGGTGACATTGTCCCAGTCTCAACTGGCCATGTCGCCCTTCTGTAACTAAGGGTTAGCCCAGGACCAAATCCGACATCGTTTGGACAGCCCCCGATCGCCGCCGATTGACCGAGGGATGACCAAATGCGACAAGGCGCTGTCCTGACGGCCCTGCTGGCACTTCTCTTCGTGGGATCCGGTTCCGCTTCCGCCATCGGCGGAAAGATGACCTGGTACAACGACAAGGGCTACGGCGCGTGTGGAACCCGGATCGACGCGAGTTCCCAGAACCTGGCCGCCGTGCCCAAGGCGTGGTTCACCAGCTCCAACCCCAACAACGACCCGGTCTGCCGCAAGTCGGTCCGGGTCACCTACAAGGGCAAGTCGGTCACGGTCCCGGTCCGGGACATGTGTCCCTCGTGCGACCGGAGCCACGTCGACCTCAGCGTGCCCGCGTTCAGGTCGCTCGCGAACCTCGACCTCGGCGTCGTCGGCGTCACCTGGGAGTTCGTAGGCTGACACCGCGGTGGGTCCCCTTGCGCGGCAAGGGGACCCACCCCGCGTCAGTCACGTTCGATCAGGTGACCCACGACGTCCGGGCCGGGGTGCGCGTGGCCGGAGCCGTCGCGTCGCATGTCCACCGCGGGCAGCTCGACCGGCGACCCGTTGTCCGAACTGCCGGCCGGGCGCGGACCGATCCACGCCAGCACCAGGTGCGACTCGCCCTTCAGGAACCGCTGCGACCGCACACCGCCGGTGGCACGCCCCTTCGCCGGGTACTCGGCGAACGGCGTGACCTTCACGCTCTGCCCCGACGACGTGACGACCATCGGCTCGCCGTGCTCGTCGTCATCGGTGCGCACCGCGCCGAAGAACACCACCGACGCGTCGGCCGACACGTTGATGCCGGCCATGCCGCCGCCCTTGAGTCCCTGCGGCCGCACCAGTTTCGCGTCGTACCGCAGCAGCGAGGAGTCA
Organism: Lentzea sp. NBRC 105346; assembly: GCF_030269605.1. Lineage (GTDB taxonomy): Bacteria > Actinomycetota > Actinomycetes > Mycobacteriales > Pseudonocardiaceae > Lentzea. The sequence continues at coordinate 37,120 of NZ_BSTQ01000029.1, read as the reverse complement.
CTCGACACGAACGCCAGGGTCTCGGACCCGTCCTTCAACCAGGTGGCGCCGACGACCTCGTCGCCTTCCTTCAGCGTGATGACCTCGAACTCGTCGGACCGCACGGGCCACTCGGGGGCACAGATCTTCACCACGCCCTGCCGCGTACCCAGCGCCAGTCCAGGCGACTCGGTGTCGGTCAGCGGCGCGATGCCGACGACCTTCTCCCCCTTGTCCAACGGCACCAGCTCGGCCGCCGCCATGCCCCCGCTCAGCGACACCGTGCCACTCTGCTCGGGCAGCACCGGCAACGGCAGCACGTCGGTCTTGAACGCCCGGCCGAGGTTCGTGACCAGCAGCACCTGCCCACGCGCCGTCGTGTGCACCACCGCGGACACCGCGTCGTGCTTCACCCGCCCGGCCCGCCGCTTGCCCTCGGTGGACTCCTCCGACTCGGCCGCCGTCCGCGCCACCAGCCCGGTCGCACTCAGAATCACCTGGCACGGATCGTCCGCGACCTCCAGCGGCCCGGCGGGCTTGGACGCCGCCAGCACCTCCTTGAGGTCACCGTCGATCAAGCTCGTCCGGCGTTCACCACCGAGCTCCTTGGCGACGTTCGCCAGCTCGGTCGACACCAGCTTCTTGAGCACCTTCTCGTCGTCCAGGATCGCGGTCAGCTCGGCGATCTCCTGCCGCAGCTTGTCCTGCTCGGCCTCGAGCTCGAGCTTGTCGTACTTGGTGAGGCGGCGCAGCGGCGTGTCGAGGATGTAGGTCGCCTGGATCTCCGACAGCTTGAACTGCTTCATCAGGCCGTCCTTGGCGGCCGCCGCGTTGTCGCTGTTGCGGATGAGCTTGATGACCTTGTCGATGTCGATCAGTGCCTTGAGCAGACCCTCGACCAGGTGCAGCCGGTCCTCACGCTTCTTGCGCCGGAACCGGGTCCTGCGCGTGACAACCTCGTAGCGATGCTTGAGGAAGACCTCGAGGAGCTGCTTGAGCCCCAGCGTCTGCGGCTGGCCCTCGACGAGCACCAGGTTGTTGATGCCGAACGACTGCTCCATCGGCGTCAGCCGGTACAGGTCCGCCAGCAACGCCTGAGGGTTCACGCCGACCTTGCACTCGATGACCAGCCGCGTCCCGTTCTCACGGTCGGTGAGGTCCTTGACGTCCGCGATTCCGGTGAGCCGCTTGGACTTGTTCACCTCGTCGGTGATCTTCTCGATGATCCGCTCAGGCCCCACGCCGTACGGCAACTCGACGATCGTGATCGCCTGCCGCCCGCGACTTCCCTCCAGCGGCCCGATTTCCACGCGGGCACGCATGCGGACCACGCCGCGGCCCGTCTCGTACGCCTTGCGCACCTCGTCCAGGCCCAGCAGCTGGCCGCCCGTCGGCAGGTCCGGGCCGGGGACGAACTCCATCAGCTTGTCGAGATCGGCTTCGGGGTGCGTGATCAGCCACCGGGCGGCCGCCACGACCTCGCCCAGGTTGTGCGGGATCATGTTCGTCGCCATGCCGACCGCGATGCCCGACGTGCCGTTGACCAGCAGGTTCGGGAAGGCAGCCGGGAGGACGGTCGGTTCCTGCTCCGAGCCGTCGTAGTTCGGGCGGAAGTCGACCGTGTCCTCGTTCAGCTCACCGGTGAGCTGCATGGCCGCGTGCGACATCCGTGCTTCTGTATAACGGCTCGCGGCCGGTCCATCGTCTGGGCTACCAAAATTTCCATGCCCGTCGATCAACGGCTCGTTGAGCGAGAAGTCCTGCGCCATCCGGACCAGCGAGTCGTAGATCGCCGTGTCGCCGTGCGGGTGGAAGCGGCCCATCGTGTCACCGACGACGCGCGACGACTTCACGTACGGGCTGGTCGGCCGCTGCCCGTTGTCGTGCATCGAGAAGAGGATGCGGCGGTGCACCGGCTTGAGGCCGTCCCGCGCGTCCGGCAGCGCCCGCGAGTGGATGACCGAGTACGCGTACTCCAGGTAGGAGTCCTCGATCTCGGTCTTCAGCGAATTGTCCAGGACGTTGGCGCCCGCGCGGTCGAACGCGCCGGGGTCGACCTTGGTCGTCGTCGTGCTCTTGCGACGTGCCATTGCTCAGTAACTCTCTTTACAGGTCGATGGCGGACTGGTCGACACGGGAGGCGGACTCGACGAGCCAGTTGCGGCGCGGCTCGACCTTCTCGCCCATCAGCAGCTCCAGCGCCTCCTCGGCGGCCTCGGCGTCGTCGAGCGTGATCCGGCGGACCGAGCGCGTGGCCGGGTTCATCGTGGTCTCCCACAGCTCGTCGGCGTCCATCTCGCCGAGGCCCTTGAACCGCGGCACTGGCGTGACGACCTGCTTGCCCGCCTTCTCCAACTGCGCGACCTTCTGCTCCATCTCGCGCTGGGTGAAGGTGAAGAACGTCTCGGAGTTGCGGCCCTTCGTCATCACCTTGTGCAACGGCGGCATGGCCGCGTACAGCCGGCCGTCCTCGATCACCGGGCGCATGTACTTGGCGAACAACGTGATCAGCAACGTCCGGATGTGCGAGCCGTCGACGTCCGCGTCGGCCATCAGGATTACGCGGCCGTAGCGCATCGCGCTGAGGTCGAACGTGCGGCCCGTGCCGGCGCCCAGGACCTGGACGATCGACGCGATCTCGGCGTTGCGCAAGGTGTCCGCCAAAGAGGCCTTCTGGACGTTCAAGATCTTGCCGCGCAACGGAAGCAGCGCCTGATACTCGGACACTCGGGCCATTCTGGCCGAGCCCAATGCGGAGTCGCCCTCCACGAGGAAAAGTTCGCTACGCAAAATACCTGTGGTGCGGCAGTCGACCAGCTTGGGCGGCATCGCGGCGCCCTCGAGAGCCGTCTTGCGGCGCGCCGCATCCTTCTGCTGCTTCTGCGTCAGCCGGACGCGCGAGGCGTCGACGACCTTCTGCAGGACGGTCTTCGCCTCGGTCTTCGTCTTGCGGTCCTCGGTCCACGCACGGATCTGCTTGTCGACGATGCCCTGCAGCACCTTGGTGATGCCCGCGGTGGACAGTTCGTCCTTGGTCTGCGAGGTGAACTGCGGCTCGGGGATGCGGACGTGGACGACGGCCGTCATGCCCTCGAGCACGTCGTCCAGGGTCGGGGGATCCTCCTTGGGCTTCAGCAGGCCGCGGGTCTTGGCGATGGCGTCCTGGATCGCCTTCAGCACCGCGCGGTCGAAGCCCCGGCGGTGCGTGCCGCCGTGCATGTTGCGGATGGTGTTGGTGAAGCACTCGACGGTGCGGTCGTAGCCGGTGCCCCAGCGCAGCGCCACCTCGATCTCGGCGTGACGCTCCACTTTGGACCGCATGACGCCGTTCTCGTCGGCGGCGTTCTCGTGGTACGTGCCGGAACCGGAGATGAGCAGCGTGCCGGACACCGGGCGGTCGCCGGCCGGTGCGAGGAAGTCCACCATGTCCGACAGGCCGTTCGGGTAGTGGAACGTCTCTTCGTTGATGGTGTCTTCGAGCGCGGTGCGCAGCACGTACGTCACGCCCGGCACCAGGAACGCCGTGTTGCGCAGCTTCGCGCGGACGGCCTCGACGTCGAGTGCGGCGCCGTTCTCGAAGTAACGCGAGTCGTACCAGTACCGGATCGATGTGCCGGTGCGCTCGTTGCGCTTCATCTTGCCGGTGACGTTCAGGCCGGACCGGCCCACGAACTTCGCCTTCGGGCCCGGACCGTCGAACTCGCCCGGAACGCCGTGCGCGAACGACATCTCGTACACCTTGCCGCCACGGCGAACGGTCACGTCGAAGCGGTGGGACAGCGCGTTCACGGCCGAGGCGCCGACACCGTGCAGGCCGCCGGAGGTCTTGTAGCCGGAGCCGCCGAACTTGCCGCCGGCGTGCAACCGCGTCAGCACCAGCTCCACACCGGACAGACCGGACTTGGCGTGCACGTCGGTCGGGATGCCGCGGCCGTCGTCGTCGACCTGGACGCTGCCGTCGGCGTGCAGCGTGACGACGACCTTGGTCGCGTGCCCGGCGATGCCCTCGTCCGTCGAGTTGTCGACGATCTCGGTGAAGAGGTGGTTGATGCCGCGGCTGTCGGTCGAGCCGATGTACATGCCGGGGCGCTTGCGGACCGCTTCCAGACCTTCGAGATGCGTCAGGTCATCGGCCCCGTAGAGGGTCTCAGCGGTCACAGTCCTACTCCCGGTCGACTGAAAATGCATGCGCGGTATCACGAGGGTATCCGGCGGTACTGACAATTCCTGGCATCGAGTACCCGTGGCGGGGCTCACGAACCCGTCGCCGCAGGTCAGGCCCGTTCACCCGATGACCCGCCCTCAGGGTTGCCCTCCGTGACCACTCCGAGACCTTCACGCAACCGCGCTGTGAACCGGTCTTGATGACCACACGTATGCCCGAGTGAGTCGGACCAGAACCTGGACGGAGTGATCGCGTGCGGCATGGTGTGGAGACGGGTCTTTTCCAGCAGGCCGCGCACAGCCCGTCCATTTTCGAGCTGAACCGGCACCTGGGTGAGGGCACGCGTGCGCTGGTGGACTTCTGCATTCCGTGCAACCCCTACTTCCCCACGCCGGAGATGTTCAACGAGCTGGCGAAGAACCTGGAGTCCGTGCTCAAGTTCTACCCCAGCGACGCGACCAAGATCGCGAACCAGCTGGCGCAGGTCCTCAAGCTCAACCCGGCCACGATCGCGATGTCCAACGGGTCCACCGAGCTGATCACGTGGATGGACCACCTGTGGATCAACGAGAGCATCGCGATCCCGATCCCCACGTTCGGGCGGTGGACCGACCAGCCGATGGAGAGCTCCAAGCGGGTGGACATGTTCCTGCTGCAGGAGAGCGACAACTTCGAGCTGGACATCGACGCCTACATCAAGTTCATCCGCACCAGGGGATCCAGGGTCGCGGTGCTGTGCAACCCGAACAATCCCGACGGCGGCTACCTGCCGCGCCGGGAGATCGTCCGCTTCATGGACTCCCTCGCCGACCTCGACCTCGTGGTGATCGACGAGTCGTTCATCGACTTCGTCGAGGTGGAGCGCAACCCGTCCGTGGCGGCGGAGGCGTCGATCAGGCCGAACGTCGTGGTGCTCAAGAGCCTCGGCAAGAACTTCGGCCTGCACGGCATCCGCTTCGGCTACCTCGTCGCGAATCCCGGACTGGCCGGGAAGATGCGCAACACCTTGCCGAAGTGGAACCTCAACTCTCTCGCCGAAACCGTTGTCTTCATGCTCAAGGAGCACGCCGAGGAATACCACGAAAGCCTTCAGCTGTTGTCCCGCGACCGCTACCGCATGGGTATGGAGCTCTCCCGGCTGCCTGATCTGACGGTGTTCTCGTCACAGGCGAACTTCCTGCTGGTGAAGCTCGCACCCGGCATCGACGGCGGCGAGCTGCGCGACTTCCTGGTGTCACGCCACCAGGTCTTCATCCGCGAATGCGGCAACAAGCTCGGCATGAGCAGTCAGTTCGCCCGCCTGGTCGTGCGGCCGGAACAGGACGTGGCGCGGCTGGTGGAGGGCATCCGGGACTTCTCCCAGTCCCGGTGGGCCTCCGAACAGCACGAAGCGCCTTCGCTGCTCATGCACAGCGCCTGACACCCCCTCTGGGAAGGAAACCCATGTCAACACCGCACGTACTGGCCGGTCGCCGCGGCCAGTTAGCGGCGACCGCGCTGGCGGCCGCCACCCTGCTGAACGCGACGCTCTTCGGTACCGGTCCGCACGACGCGGTGGCGTCGAGTCACCGGGAGGCGCCGCTCATCGCGAACGACCCCGCGGTCGACAACACGGACCTGTACGCGTTCGTGAGCCCGGACCACCAGGACACCGTCACGATCGTGGCGAACTTCTCGCCGTTCCAGGAACCCAACGGCGGCCCCAACTTCTACCCGTGGGCCAACGACGCGCGTTACGACATCAACATCGACAACGACGGTGACGCGCGGCCGGACCTGACGTTCCGCTGGACGTTCGAGACCGAGGACAAGCGGCAGAACAAGACGTTCCTCTACAACGACGGCCAGGTCACGTCGCTGGACGACGAGAACCTGCTGTTCAAGCAGAAGTACAAGCTCGAAGTCATCGACATGCACAACAACAAGGCGAAGCTGGTCTACAACGGCAAGGTCGCGCCGTCCAACACCGGCCCCGCCTCGATGCCCGACTACAAGGTGCTGCGCGACCAGGCGATCACGCACCTGCAGGGCGGCGCGAAGGTGTACGTCGGCCCGGCCGACGACTCGTTCTTCCTCGACCTGCGCGTGTTCGACCTGCTCTACGGCGGCAACCTCAGCGAGGTCGGCCAGGACACGCTGCGCGGCTTCAACGTCAACACGATCGCGTTGCAGGTGCCGAAGGACATCCTGGCGCTCAACGGCAAGGTCGACCGCAACCCGAACGTCGGCATCTGGAGCACCACCGAGCGGCGCTCGCTGAAGCTGGAGCCCGGCAAGGCGAAGGCCGAGGGCGACTTCGTGCAGGTCTCGCGCCTGGGCAACCCGCTGGTCAACGAGGTCGTCGCGCCGGCGGGCCTGAAGGACGCGTTCAACGGCCTGGAGCCCAAGGACGACGCCAAGGTCAAGGACCTGCTCGACCGCGTGGTGAACCCCGAGCTGCCCAAGCTGATCGAGGGCATCTACAAGATCCCGGCGCCGCCGGGACCGCGCAACGACCTGTCGGAGATCTTCCTGACCGGCGTGTCGAAGAAGGTCGGCGACAAGGTCCTCGACGTGGACCTCAACTCGCAGCTGAACAACGCCGACGTGGACCAGAAGCGGTTCCAGGCCGCGGAGATGCTGCGGCTCAACATGTCCGTCCCGGTGACGCAGCAGCCCAACCGGCTCGGCGTGATCGGCGGCGACCTGCAGGGCTTCCCGAACGGCCGCCGGCTCACCGACGACGTCGTGGACATCGCGCTGCAGGCCGTGGAAGGCGCCGCCGCGTCGGGCAAGCTCGTCGACGCGCTCGCCGCGGGTGACAAGGTCGACCAGAACGACGTCGGGTTCGAGAACAAGTTCCCGTACGTCGCGCTGCCCCGCAACGAAGCGGTGAACGCGGGCGGCGCGCAGACCGCCAACGTCGCGCCCGCCGGTTTCGACGGCACGATCGGCAAGATCGCGATGCCGACCGCGCTCGGCGCCGTGGCGCTGTTCGGCTTCGGGTACTGGTTGTGGCGCAAGCGTCAGGACCACATCCGCAAGTACGGGGCGCACTCCGCCAAGTGAGCGCCCACCGGTTGAAGCTGGCCCTCGCGGTGATGCTGGTCATCGCCGCGGGGCTGGCTTTCCTGGACGGCCGTCGGTCCGAGCCCGTTTCCTCCCCCAACGGGGTCGGGCCGGTGGCCGTCAAGCAGGAGAACCAGATCCACCGTTCCGTGCACACCCTGCAGGACCGCCTGCATCGCGTGCCGAACGACGACCAGGGCTGGGCCCAGCTGGGCGCGGCGTACGTCGAGCTGTCCCGCGTCACCGCGGACGCGACCTACTACAGCAAGGCCCAGGGCGCACTCGACAAGTCGATGTCGTTGAAGCCCAACGGTCTGGCCATGATCGGCCTGGGCCAGCTGGCCAACGCCCGGCACGACTTCGCCGCCGCCCGCGACTGGGGACAGAAAGCCTTACAGGCACTGCCGAGCAACGCCGAAGCCCACGGCGTGCTCGCGGACGCGCTGACGCAGCTCGGTGACGACGCCGGTGCGTCGCAAACGATCCAGCGCATGCTCGACCTCAAGCCCAACACCGCCTCGTTCTCCCGCGCCTCGTACCACTACGAGCTGCACGGTGACGTCGCGGGCGCCGAGGACGCCATGCGCAGGGCGCTGGCCGCGGCGAGCACGCCGGACGAGGTCGCGTTCTGCCGGTACCGCCTGGGCGAGCTCGCGTTCGACAACGGACGGGTCGACGAAGCGAGCGACCACTACGACCAGGGCCTGCGGGCCAGGGAGGACGACATGGCGCTCACGCAGGGAAAGGCGAAGGTCGCCGCCGCACGCGGTGACGTGGTCATCGCGATCGACTCGTACCAGAAGCTCGTCGAACGGGCACCGGTGCCGCAGTACGTCGTCGAGTACGCCGAGCTGCTCGAGTCCGCCGGCCGCAAGGACGAGGCTGACCAGCAGTACGCGGTGCTCTCCGAGCAGCAGCGGCTGATGGAGTCCGAGGGCGCGTCCGACGACCTGTCCGCCGCGATGGTCGCCGCCGACCGCGGGGACGGCATGCAGGCCCTGCGGCACGCCGAGGCCGAGTGGTCGCGCCGGCAGAGCGTGTTCGTCGCCGACGCGATGGCGTGGGCGTTGCACCGCAACGGCCGCGACGCCGAAGCACTGGCGTACGCGGACAAGGCGTCCGCACTCGGCTGGCGCAACGCCACGTTCGCCTACCACCGCGGCATGATCCTCGCCGCGCTCGGCCGGGCCGCCGAGGCGGAGCAGGCACTCGTCGAGGCGCTGAAGCTCAACCCGCACTTCTCGCCGCTCTACGCGCTGACAGCCGGCCGCAAGCTCGCCGAGCTGCGGGGCGGCCGGTGAGGACCGTCGCGCTGCGGACGTTCGGCGCCGGACTGCTGGTCGTCCTGGCGCTGTTCGCGTTGACGGGCAAGGCGTCCGCGCATCCGCTGGGCAACTTCAGCGTCAACCACTACCACGGGCTGCACCTGTATCCCGACCACGTGGACCTGCGCTCCGTCGTGGACGTCGCGGAGATCCCCACGCTGCAGCAGAACCTGAAGTCACGCGACGCGAACGAATGGTGCGCGTCGGTGGTGCGCGACCTGCGGTCCACTGTGGATGGTGCCGCGCTGCAGTGGACGGTTCGCTCCGCGACGCGCACGAATCCCGTCGGCCAGGCCGATCTGGCGACCACGCGGCTCGTCTGTGAGCTGACCGCGCCCGTGTCCATCAAGGGACCGGTGACGTTCGACTTCTCGGACGCGAGCGCCGCCGACCGGGTCGGCTGGCGGGAGATCACCGCGGTGAGCACGGATGTCGCGTTGAAGGACTCCCCCGTGCCGACCTCGAGCGTCAGCGACGAGCTGCGCCGCTACCCCGACGACCTGCTCGCGTCGCCGCTCGACATCCGCTCCGCGCGGCTTCAGGCGGCCCCCGGCGCGGGTTCGGCGCCGCTGCGGACCGAGGCCGGCGCGGGCGCGATGTCGCTGAACCAGGCCGCGGTCGCGTTGAACGACATCGTCGGCTCGAAGGACCTCACGCCGTGGCTGGGTCTGCTGGCCGTGCTGTTGTCGCTGGTGCTCGGCGCGTCGCACGCCGCCCTGCCCGGTCACGGGAAGACGCTGATCGCCGCCTATCTGGCGGGCCGCGAGGGCCGGCCGCGCGACGCCCTCATCGTCGGCGCGTCGGTGACCGCCACGCACACCGGTGGTGTCCTGATCCTCGGTCTGGTGATCAGCGCGTCGAGCACGCTGGCCGGTGAGAACGTGCTGCGCTGGCTCGGGGTGGTCAGCGGTGTGCTCATCACCGTGATCGGTGTCCTGCTGCTGCGGTCCGCGCTGACCCGCACACCCGTTCTCGCCGGACACGGGCACGGTCACGGCCATGGGCACGGTCATGGACATGGGCACGGTCATGGACATGGCCACGGACACGGTCATGGGCACGGTTACAGCCGATCGAGCCTGATCGGGATGGGCGCCGCGAACGGCCTGGTCCCGTCGCCGTCGGCGCTGGTAGTGCTGCTGGGAGCGGTGGCACTGGGCCGGACCTGGTTCGGCGTGCTGCTCGTGTTCGGCTACGGCCTCGGCATGGCGGCGACGCTCACGGCGGTCGGCCTGCTCCTGGTGAAGGTGCGTTCACGGGTCGAGCGCGTCCTGGACAACCGGGCGAGCCGGCTGCTGTCGCGGTGGGCTCCGATCGGCACCGCCGCGATGGTCGTCGTGGTCGGGTTCTGGGTCGTCCTCCGCGCGGTGTGACCCGTCAGTTGTCACACCGGGCGCGGAGGTCAGACCAGCTTCGCCGTGACGAAGACCTTGCCCTCTTCGGACTCCACCGACACCGCCACGACCTCGGCGGGCGGAACGGCGGCGGAACCGCCGCCATGCCAGGTGCCTGCCTTGGTCATCCAGCTGCTCACAACCTCGCGCCGGCCGTCCTTGCCGACCACGATGAGCCGGCACTTCTGGTCGGCGGGCAGCCCGCTGACCGCGGCCGCGACCCGGACCCAGTTGTCCATGTAGGTCACGTCGCCGTCGATCTTGACGCCGGTCTTGGAGTCCGTGCTCGCCAGCTCGCGTGACGAGCCGGTGGTGCCGACGTTCCCCGGCGGCTGCGCGGTCGTCGTCTCCGACGGGCCGGAGTTCAGCCCGACGACGACAGCACCCGCGCCGAACGCCACCGCCGCCACGACGGCCGCGGCGGCGAGATACGTGGGCGCACGCCCGCGCCGGTGCTGACCGGGCGGTGGAGCGACCTCTTCCTCCTCGGTGGCCGGGCTGGCTCGTTGAGCCGGAATGCCCCTGGTGGCGCCTTCGCTGCGGATCTGCCGCAACGCACGTTGGAGCACCAGCTCGGACGGCATCTCGCCGGACGGCTGGATCTCCTCGATGAGCGCCTCGCGCGGTATGGAGTCGAGCACCGACCGCACGCGGCCGAAATCGGCCACCTGCGCGCGGCAGGGCGCGCACCAGCTGAGGTGCTGCTCCACTCCACGTCTCTCGTGGACGTCCAGCACCCCGAGCGCGTAGCACCCCAACGTGACGGCGTCGTGTGCGCCTGCTGTCATACGACCTCCCCGCGGCGAAACGGTGTCGTAAGGGGAAACGTGCAGATGAGAGGTGATGGTTCAGTTTGCGAACGAGTTCATTCCCAGAGCGGCTCTGGATGGCTCCGCGTAGTGGGACGAACCGCCTCCGTAGGCCTCCAGTGGCCCGATTTTCACCCCATCGGCCGTCTCAAGTCCGAAGATCGACCCAAATTACTTCGCCACCAAATGAGCTCGTCCCCCGAGCGCCCCACTCGCTGCTCGCATCGTGGGACCACCCACTCGGTTGAGTGACAACCAAAGTTGGAGCTACCCGGCAAATTTCTGACTAAACCGTTGACTTGCCCGGACGGGCGGCGTTTCGGTGGAAATGCACCAATCGAAAAGGGGGAACTGATGAGGTTCATTTCCGCGGTACTCGCCGCACTGCTGGGATTCGCACTGATCGGGCCGACCGCGTCGGCCGCGCCGCAGGTCAACCGGGCCGAGATGCTGCAGCGCGCGGCGAGCTGGCTGACCGCGAACAACGGGGGGCGCGTGCCGTACAGCATGACCAAGAACTGGTCGGACGGATATCGACAGGACTGCTCAGGGTTCGTGTCGATGTCCGCGAAACTGGGCGGCCCCGGCCCGAACACGGTCGCGCTCGCGACGAACACGTGGACGGTCCCGGTGAAGATCGCCGACCTGAAGCCGGGCGACCTGTTCATCGACCCGGTCGACGAGCCGGGCGATGACTTCCGGCACGTCGTGATCTTCGAGAAGTGGACGAAGCCCAACGCCGAGTACCTGGCGTACGAGCAGCGGGGCGGGTTCGGCACGGACCACCGCACCCGCACGTACGGCCTCGAGCCGAACAGCAAGTACCACCCGTACCGGCTGAAGAACATCGTCGACTGACACCGGGAATACCCGGCGGCACGCCTCGGTTCGACTAGATGCAAACGCATGTAGTTGAAGGAGGCGTGCCGTGCAGTTCGGTGTTTTCTCGGTGAGCGACATCACCAGGGACCCCGTGTCGGGTCAGACCCCGAGCGAGGCCGAGCGGATCGACGCGATCGTGAAGATCGCGCAGAAGACCGAAGAGGTCGGGATGGACGTGTTCGCGATCGGCGAGCACCACAACCCGCCGTTCTTCTCGTCCGCGCCCACGACGTTGCTGTCCTTCATCGCGGCGACGACCCAGCGGCTGATCGTGAGCACCTCCACGACGCTGATCACGACGAACGACCCGGTCCGCATCGCCGAGGAGTACGCGATGCTGCAGCACCTGGCGAAGGGCCGCATGGACCTGATGATGGGTCGCGGCAACACCGCGCCGGTGTACCCGTGGTTCGGCAAGGAGATCCGCGACAGCCTGCCGCTGGCGCTGGAGAACTACAACCTGCTGCACCGGTTGTGGCGCGAGGACGTCGTCGACTGGGAGGGCAAGTACCGCACGCCGCTGCAGGGCTTCACCAGCACGCCGCGGCCGCTGGACGACGTGCCGCCGTTCGTCTGGCACGGCTCGATCCGCACGCCGGAGATCGCGGAGCAGGCCGCCTACTACGGCGACGGGTTCTTCGCCAACAACATCTTCTGGCCCAAGGAGCACTACATGCGGCTGATCCGGTTCTACCGGCAGCGCTACGCGCACTACGGTCACGGCACCGAGCAGCAGGCCATCGTCGGGCTCGGCGGGCAGGCGTTCATCGCCAAGCGGTCGCAGGACGCGATCAACGAGTTCCGCCCGTACTTCAACGAGGCGCCGGTCTACGGGCACGGGCCGTCCATGGAGGACTTCATGGAGGCCACGCCGCTGTCCGTCGGCAGCCCGCAGGAGGTCATCGACAAGACGCTGACCTTCCGCGAGCACTTCGGCGATTACCAGCGCCAGTTGTTCCTGATGGACCACGCCGGCCTGCCGTTGAAGACCGTGCTGAACCAGCTCGACCTGCTCGGCGAGGAGGTCGTCCCGGTGCTGCGCAAGGAGATCGCCGCGCGGCAGGCGCCCGAGACGCCGGAACCGCCGACGCACGCGGGTCTGGTCAAGGCGAAGTATGGCGACGCCGCACCCCGCCAGCCGCGCCCGAACGCCAACCGCGGCGACAACGTGACGGGCGGGTCGCCCTACCAGGACACCGCGAAGTGACCGCGAACGAGGCGTGGGAGGCACTGATGACCGCCCACGCCGTGCTGATGAAGGGGTTCGCGGCCGAGGACATCTGGCAGGACGTGTCGATGCGCGAGTACGACGTGCTCTACACGCTGTCCAAGTGCCCCGAGCCCCTGCGGCAGAGCGAGCTCAACCGGCACGTCCTGCTCAGCCAGCCCGCCCTGTCGCGACTGGTCGACCGGCTGGTCGACCGCGGCTTCATCGAGCGGCACAACGACCCCGCCGACGGCCGCGGGGTCCGGTTGGCGCTCACCGAGAAGGGCCGCGACACGCAACAGAAGGTCGGCCGCCCGCACGCCCGCAGCGTCGCGCGCGCCGTCACCACCGCGTTGAACCCCGAAGAACTGCGGCAGCTGGAGATCCTCTGCCGCAAACTGGCCAAAGGAAACGCATGAGCACCTTCAAGCTCGTCGTCGTCTCGGCGGGCACCAGCACCCCGTCGTCCACGCGGCTGCTCGCCGACCGCGTCACCCAGCGCCTCACCGCCCTGGCGGACCGGCGCGGCCACGAGGTGACCACGACGGTCGTCGACCTGCGCGAGATCGCCACCGAGGTCACCGCCGCGCTCGTGTCCCAGTTGGTCGGACCGAAGCTGCGGCACGCGATCGAGGCTCTGGCCGAGGCCGACGGCATCGTCGCGAGCACCCCGGTCTACAAGGCCGGCGCCAGCGGCCTGTTCACGTCGTTCTTCCAGGTCCTCGACAACGACCTGCTGATCGCGAAGCCCGTCGTGCTCGCCGCGACCGCGGGCACGGCCCGGCACGCGCTCGTCGTCGACGAGGCGATGCGGTCGCTGTTCGCGTACCTGCGCACGACGACGGTGCCGACGTCGCTGTTCGCGTCCACAGAGGACTGGACGGACCCGGCGCTGAACAAGCGCGTGGACCGCGCCGCACTCGAGTTGCTGCTGCTCATGGAAAGCGGGTTCGCCCACGAGGTGCGAGAAACTTCTTGGCACAGCTACCAGCACGAGTTCGGCAGCGCGGGCGGCGCGGAGGTTTCCATCGACCTGGATTCCGACCTGATGCGGCTCGCTGCGGGTGGGTCCGCGAGCTGAGTGACGGCGGTAACACCGCGTCGCGCACCGGAGATGAGCAACCCGGAACGTTTGGATCCGGAGGTGGTCATGATCAGGCCGGTGAACGGGGTGCAGTGGGTGCTTCCCCTGCTCGACCACATCGTCGAGCACAAGCCGCACCTGCCGCCGCTGATCATCGGCCTGACCAGCGCGGACCCAGCTGAGGCCCGCGCGTTCGCCGATGGTTACCGCGGACGACTGGCCGACATCCGGGGTCATTCGCTGGTGCCGAACGCGCACACGGACGCCGTGACGTTGCGGATCGCCAAGGCGTCGAAGACCTCGCCCGACGTCGCCCTGCTGGACGAGCTCGCCAAGCAGCTCAGGTCGAGCATTCCAGGCGGCGCGGGAAAGCATTGGCAGACAAAGCAGTTCTCCATCGTGCTGGACGTCGTCACGGCGGCCGGCCACGTCACCACGACCACCTCCGACGCCACCCGCGAAGCGTTGTACGACCTGCTCTACACGAGGTGGGAGAAGCGGAAGAAGCTGCTCTCCTGGACGCGGAAGATGAGCAACGCCGACCTGCCGGGCAAGATCCTCGGCCTGGTCCTCACCGCGCTGTTGCACGGCCCGAGCCGCTGGTTCTTCGGACGGCGGCTGAACCGCCGCGGGCTGCGCTGGTTCGGCGCCCACGTGAAGGACGCGACCGGCCGCGAAGGCGACTTCCTCGATCAGGCCGTGTACCTGTTGCCGGACAGCGGTTTGCCGGACGTGGCGGCACTGCACCAGCGGGTCCTGTTCGACGCGCTGCTACACGACGTCGCGCAGTTCACCAGACGCCGGCGGTTCCTGCCCCACCGCAGGCGGCGCCGCTGGACGCCGGTGCTGCTGCTGGACGCCACCGACCCGCTGGCGGCGAGCCTGGTCGACCTCTACTCGGAGCTCACCGCCGAGGTGAAGACCATGCCGCTGCTGGTCATCGCCGCGCTGCCCGAGAACGCCCTGGGTGACGGAGCCGTCCACGACATCGAGGACGCCGCTGCCGTGCTGCGCGCGTTGGTGGATCAGGAGGAACGCCACCGCCGCCTGGTGCTGCGGATGCCCGGCACCGACGCTCCCGAACACCCGGCCGCCGACCAGCACATCAAGACGCACCGGGTGGTCACACCGAGAATTCCCAGCCGTGTCTCCGCGTTCACCCCACTCGCCCTCACCGTGGTGCTCGTCGCGGGGAGCACGGCGTTCGGCGGATGGACGTACTTCAACAGCGGCTGTTCCGACACGATGATCAACGCGAAGGGCGAACGCGTCGGCGTCATCGAGAGCGACTGCAGCTTCCGCCAGCCCGCGGAGGACGCGGCCGGTGTGCCGAACCTTTCCGATCTGGAACAGGAAGTGTTCCAGAACAACAGGGCCGTCGACGAGATCCGTGTCGACAACAAACCGCAATACCACCGGGAGGTCGTGTTCTTCGCTCCGCTGACCCGTCCGGACGAGGCACAGCACACCGCGCCGCGCAACGCGATCTGGCAGCTGCGCGGAGCCATCAAGGCCCAGCGCCAGCACAACGAGGAAGCCACGCACAACGCCAGCCTGGTGCCGATCAAGCTCGTGCTGGCCAACAGCGGTGACGACTTCTCCGACGGCGCATGGGTGGCGTCCAGAATCGCCGAACGACCGAGAGACGGCGACGGCGCCCTGGCCGCGGTGATCGGCATCTCGCAGAGCAGACCACGAGTCCGCGACGTGGTCCACGACCAGCTCGCCGGAATCCCGGTGATCGGCGCCAGCATGTACGGCCGGAAGATGACCGAGAACAACCCCGGCATGTTCCTGGCCGCACCGACGAACGAGGCGTTCGCGAACAAGATGGACGATTGGCTCCTGGGCCGCAGGGCCGCGGTGGTCTGGGATCCGGAGGACGAGTACTTCAGCAGCGACCTGCACGAGTTGCTGCACAACATGCGCATCGGCTCGGACGCCGTCGACATCAAGATCACCAAGCGCCTGGGCGGGACCGGATACGCGTTCGAAGGCGGCTCGGCGCAGGCCATCTGCGAGCAGAACCTGATTCCCGTCCTCACCACCCGCGCCGACCCGATCGTGGCGTTCCTCGACGAGATGAAACGCACCAGGGGCTGCACCGACGGGATCACGCAAAGGACGATCCTGGCCGGTCCCGGTGTGATCGTCGAGGCCGCGACGGGCACGCTCGGCAAACGATACGAGTGGGCGGACCTGACCATGATGTGCCTGGCCGGAGGTGCCGTGGACAGCGAGGAGACCACCGGGCGCGACGCGTTCACCGTCGTCGCGGCCGCCGCGACGGAGGCCAAGAAGACAGCCGCGGGCACGTGGGGCCCGGCGATCATCCAGACGCTCCTGGAAAAGCGGACCTCCACCGGTGCCGAGCCACCCAGGCTGAACGACGCCACCGCGACCGATCGCATCCACGTGGTCGACATCAGCTGAGACCGGCGCGTTGGAGAGATCGGTCCTCCGCACTAACGTCGCCCCATGCAGATCGGCGTCTTCACCGTCGGCGACGTGACCCCGGACCCGACCAACGGCCACGTGCCCACCGAGGCCGCGCGGATCAAGGCCCTGATGACCATGGCCGAACACGCCGAATCGGTCGGGCTCGACGTCTTCGCCACCGGCGAGCACCACAACCCGCCGTTCGTCCCGTCGTCGCCGACGACCATGCTCGGCTACCTGGCGGGCCGCACCGAACGGCTGGTGCTGTCCACGTCCACGACGCTGATCACGACGAACGACCCGGTGAAGATCGCCGAGGACTACGCGATGCTGCAACACCTCGCGGACGGCCGGGTGGATCTGATGCTCGGGCGCGGCAACACCGCGCCCGTGTACCCGTGGTTCGGGCAGCGCCTGGAGAACGCCATCCCGCTGACCGTCGAGAACTACCGGCTGCTGCGCCGGTTGTGGGACGACGAGGTCGTCGACTGGGAAGGCGAGTTCCGCACTCCCCTGCACGGTTTCACCTCGACCCCGCGCCCGCTCGACGGCGTGCCGCCGTTCGTCTGGCACGGCTCGATCCGCAGCCCGGAGATCGCCGAGATCGCCGCCTCCTATGGAGACGGTTACTTCGCCAACAATATCTTCTGGCCCAAGGAACACTTCATTCGGCTGATCGGGTTGTATCGCGAACGCTACGAACACCACGGGCACGGCCGTGCCGAACAGGCGACCGTCGGGCTGGGCGGGCACGTCTTCATGCGCGCCCGGTCGCAGGACGCGGTCGCGGAGTTCCGGCCGTACTTCGACGTCGCGCCGGTTTACGGCAACGGGCCGTCGCTCGAGGAGTACATGCGGCGCACGCCGCTCACGGTCGGCAGCCCGCAGCAGGTGATCGACAAGACGCTGACGTTTCAGGAGTTCTTCGGTTCCTACCAACGTCAACTGTTTCTTGTCGACCACGCCGGGCTGCCGCTCAAGACCGTGCTGGAGCAGATCGACATGCTCGGTGAGATCGCGCCCGTTATCCGGAAGGAGATGGACTCGCGGCGGCCCGCACACGTGCCGTCGGATCCTCCGTCGCACGAGATGCGCAAGGGCTTGGCCTGATCTCGTTGTGGTTTGGGGGTTCTGTGGTCTCGGGCGGGGCGCTGCGGTGGTTGCGTCGCGCCTTCGGCGCAGCGATTGGGGCTTGACTTGGGGCCCCTCGCGAGGCGCTGGCGGACGCAAACGGGCAGAAGGTGAGACGCCCGCTCCGCCGAGCGTAGCGCCTCGCACCCCAAGTCAAGCCCCAATCGCGCGGTGCCCACCAGACGCGCCCCTCTACATGCCAGGTCGCCTTGCGCTGCTGCCGGTTCCGTGCGTGGTGCCGTATTCCTGGGTTTCGTTCGCGGGCGAGCTTGATCGCTGTTGGGAGCGCTCTCGCATTTTGCGAGGGGAAGATTTGTGTCGTCTAGCGTCACAAATCTTCCCCTCGCGAAGATCAACAATCTCCCTGCTGTCCGATATGTCCAATGAGAGCGCGATCATCGAGCGTTTCTTAACCTCATGTTCGAACACGAAGATCAACTCGACCCACGACCCACGACCCACGCCCCACAAACCTCAACGCCGCAACAGAACCACCCCCACCAGCAACACCAGCACACCCACGGCCAACGGTCCGTCGATCACCCAAGCCGCGAACGTCAGATACGAAGCCAGCTCCGACCCCAGCCCGGCCACGGACGTGACCGTCGCACGAGCGGAGCTGTCACCGATCCGGTGCTGCAGCTCGGCTTCGACGTGCACCAGCACGAAGTGGTACAGCCCGTAAAACCCGGCCACGATCACCAACGCGTGCGGTCGTGCGACCAGAGCCGCCACGATCAGCAACCCGGCCGAGACGACCAGCAGCCAAGGCCGCGGATCGAGACGACCGGCCAGATACGCACCGAAAGCACCGGCCAACGGCACGCCGAGCGTCGCGACCGGCACCCACACGGTAGGCACCGACCAGTCGTGCGCCATCAGCGTGAAGTACTCCTCGAAGGCGTCCAACGAGAACACCAGCGCCACGCACAGCACAGCCCAACGGATCGACGGAGACGAACGCACCTGCCGAACACCGGACCGCAGCGTCGCGAAGTAACCGTCCTCTTCGGACTCGTCCGCGAACCGAGGCGCCTCCGGCAGGCACCACGCCAGAGCCGCCGACGCCAGACACGACGCCACCGAGATCCAGCCCGCCAGCGAGTAACCGCCGAGCGAGAACAACACCGTCGCGACGACCGCGGTCGGCACCTGGGCGACCAGCTCGACGGCGGTGATCCGGGAGTTCAGCCGGCTATAGGAATCCTCCTCGCCGAGCGCGAGAAGTTCGTCGTACAGCAGGGCTTCGAGCGAGCCCGAGGAGAGCGACCCGCCGAGACCCCACAGCACGAAACCGAGAGCGAACCCGGTGAACGACGGGAACAGGATCCAGCAGGCATATCCAGCCGCCTGGAAGACACCGGCGGACGCCAGCGTGCCGCGGCGGGAGAAGCGGTCCGCGATGGCACCGGTCGGGACCTCGGTGAGGACGGCGACGGTCGACCAGATCGCGAACAGCGCGGAGATCTGCCCGTCCGACAGACCGTGGTCCGCGAAGAGCAGCGCGTACAGGGCGTAGATCGGCACGAGGTTCGCGCACCACGCCCACCCGGTGGCCAGCCGGGCAACCCTTGCGGCCTCAGGTGAGGATCAATGTCGCTTGCGCATGAACGAAGAGTACGCCGCCAGCGCCACCGAATTAAGTGGCGCTGACGGCGCGTGACCGGTCAGAAACCGGCTGAGATCTTCGTGAACGCCAGGTCCGCCTGCGCGATGCCCGAGCAGTTGGACGCCACCTGGCCGTCGCAGCCGCCGCGGTCGCGGTTCACCGACCAGAACGCGAGCCGGCCGAGACCGTTGGTCTTGGACCAGTTGACGATGTTCTGCCACGCCGTGGTGGTCGTGGTCTCGCGCTGGTCCGACAGACCGTTCATGCCCGAGATGCCGACGTGGGAGAACGCCACCGAGTCCGACCAGCCGAACGTCGACTTGAGCTTGTTCTTCAGCCCGGTCGCCGCGTTCTTCGTGTCGTTCTCGATGTTCGCGCTGCCGAAGTCGAACGGTATGATCGTGTAGGTGTCGACGCCTGCGCCCAGCGCCTGCGACCGCTCGATGAGGCGGTTGCCCCAGTAGGACGGGCCGGTGGTCGTGGTGCCGAACGTCAGGATCGTCTTCAGGCCGGGGTTGTTGGCCTTGACGATCTTCAACGCGCCCAGGATCCGGTCCTGCACGACCTCGCTCTCGAACTCGTCGGTGTTCTCGATGTCGACGTCGAGGAACTTGAGACCGTAGGCGTTGATCACCGTCTGGTACGCGCCGGCGAGCGCCTCGGGCGACGAGCAGTTCGGGCCGAGCTTGTTGCCGCTCCAGCCGCCGAACGAGATCTCGACGTCACCACCCGCGCCGCGGATGGAGTTGATCGCCGACTCGTCGGCACCGCCCTTCAACGCCCGGCTGCCGTCCCACGCGGGGCTGCAGCCGCCGCCGGACAGCATGAACGCCATCGTGAACTTCTTGATGCCGGTCTGCTGCATGACCGTCGCCGGGTTCTGCGGGTTGCCCCAGCCCATGTACAGGTACGGGGCCGCCTTGCCGCCACCGGGCGGCGGGGTGCCCGTCGTGGTGGTGGTCGTGGTCGTCGTCGTGGACGTGGTGGTCGGCGGGTTGCCGGACCCGTCACACGACGCGCCGTTGACCGTGCACCCCGACGGGGCCGAGTACGCGCCGGAATAGGTGACGTTGAAGCCGAAGCTCGCCGAGCCACCCACGCCGATCGAGCCGTTCCAGGTGTTCTTGACCGTCACGGTCTGGCCGCTGGTGGTGTAGCTACCGTCCCAGAGCGACCCGATCCGGTGGCCGGAGGGCAGCGTGAACACGACCGTCCACGACGTGATCGCGCTCGATCCGCCGTTGTTGATCGTGTACTTGCCCTCGTAGCCGGTGCCCCAGTCGGAGCCCTTGGTGAACGTCGCGGTCACGCCGGTGGCACCGCTGGCCGGGGCCGCCACCACGAGACCTGCGACCACCGCGGCGACCGCGGTCGCCACGCCGATCAGTTGCCAACGAAGCCTTTTCATCGTGCTCCTCACGCGCAGGGGGAACGTCAGGACGTCGTGTGGCGCACGCTAACTGGTCTGGACCACTCCCATCAAGGGCTGAAGAGTTTTTGGTTGTGAACAACCGCCCACGGTCGGTGAGCGGTCGTACCGGGAACGTTTGGGCCTAGATAAAGGGGCGCAGCTCCGGCTGCTTCGGCCGGACCGTGTCGCCCGAGGACTGTCCACGCAGCCGCCGGACCACCCACGGCACCACATGTTCGCGCGCCCACCTCAGGTCCTGTTGCCGCCGCACTCGCGGGTCCGGGACCAACGCGGGAGCCAGGCGGGTGGCGGCCAGCGAGTGCCCGACCCCGAGCCCGTCCAGTACGGCGATGGCGACCTCGTTGTGCCCCAACGCGTTCAGGTGCAGCCGGTCGTCCGACCACATGCGACGGTCGCGCAGCTGGCGCATTGACCACATGTCCACCAGGACGGCGTCGTGGTCGGCGGCGATCGCGCGCACGTGCTCGTTGTAGATGGCGACGCGGCCGCGCATCTTGCGGAACACCGGGTCGTCCACGCCGTCGACGCCGGTGAACAGCACGACCCGCGCGCCGGCCGCGGTGAACCGGGCGACCGCGGAGCGGTAGCCGCGCATCAGCTCGTCGATGTCCACACGCGGGCGCATCAGGTCGTTGCCGCCCGCATACATGGAGACGAGGTCCGGCTTCATGTCCAGTGCGGGCTTCAGCTGCGACCGCAGCACGTGGCCGAGCAGCCGGCCGCGGACCGCGAGGTTGGCGTACAGGAAGTCGGGCTCCTTCTCGGCGAGGACCTCAGCCACCCGGTCCGCCCACCCGCGGACCCCGTTGGGCCTGGTCGGATCGTCGTCGCCGACTCCCTCGGTGAACGAATCCCCCAACGCCACAAAACGCTTGCTCATGCTCACCACTTTAGGTGGGCGGCTTTCCCGCCCGATCGAGGCGGGGGACGACGAACTCGCGGAACACGAACAGCAACGACGCGGCCACGGGAATCGACACGATCGCCCCCACCACCCCGAGCAGCGCTCCCCCGATCAGCACGGCGACGACCGTGACCACACCGGGTATGTCCAGCACCCTGCCCATCACCTTCGGCGCGATGAAGTAGTTCTCCACCGCCTGGTAGACCACGAAGAACACCGCCGTCGCGATGGCGATGGGCAGCGACACCGTCAGCGCGACGAGCGTGACCGCGATGCCGGAGATCCAGGCGCCGATCGCGGGAACGAGGTCGAGCAGCGCCACCGCGAGGCTCAGCAACAGCGCGTACGGCACGTTGAAGATCGTCAGCCACGCGAACGTCGCCAGGCCGGCGATCAGCGACACCAGGACGTTGCCGAGCACGTACGCGCTGATCTTCGCGAAGATCTCGTCGCCGACGCGTTGCGTCTCGTCGCGACGGGAGCGCGGCGCGAGGCGGTAGAGCCACCGCCGGATCCGCGGCAGGTCCGCCAGGAAGTAGGCGGTCAGCACGAGCACGACCAGGACGCCGCCCAGCACACCGAGGACGATGCGGCCCGCGCCGAAGAGACCGGTGAGGAGGGTCGTCGAACGGAACGCGCTCTCGATCCGTTCCTTGACCTGGAAGCGCTCGAGCAGGTCACTGCGTTCGACGTACTCCGGCGCCCGCGCGGCGAACTGGGTCGCCTGGTCGATCAGCGGACGCATTGCCAGCAGAAGAAAACCGACCAGTGGCCCCACGACGAACACCATTGCCAGGAACACCGCGAGCGTCCGCGGCATCCGGCGCGCGAGCCGGGACACGAACGGCTCGAGACCGGCGGCGAGGAAGAACCCCAGACCCATCAGGACCAGCACGTCGCGGGCGGCGACGACCATTTGTGCGACGGCGTAGGTGACGAGCACTCCCGCGGCCCCCAGCATTCCCACGCGGAAGGGCGTCATGAACCGTGGGTACCGCTGTGGTTGCGGTGCGGAACATAACAGTTAGATAACGGCGGAGTCTCGAACTGAGGCACCTTTGCCGATCTCTCCGTATCCCCCGGCGTGCGACTCCCTACAGACACAGCGCCCACGGTCCGACGACTCACCGTCGTCGTGCTGGGCTGCCTGACGTCGGTTCTCCTGAGCGTCGGGAGCGCCGCGGGACAACCCGCACCACCCAGCAGCGGTGAGCAGCCCCCGCCCACGACGGCCGTCTCCACTCCCCCGCCCGGCAGCGGCGGCAGCGGCAACGAGATCGTCGAGACGCAGTGGGGTCAGCTCGGGCCGGCCGACCGGGACTTCCTGTTCAAGGTCAAGCAGGCCACGCTCTGGCAGCTGCCCGCGGGGCAGAAGGCTCAGCAGAAGTCGCAGAACCCGAAGATCGCCGACGTCTCCAAGAAGCTCGTCGAAGGGCACACGCTGCTCGGCAAGGTCGTCGACCGGGCCGGGCTGCTGCTCGGCGTGGAACTCCCCAAGGACCCCACGCAGGAACAGCAGGGCTTCCTCGGTGAGATCGACGGGGCCAGCGGCGACGAGTTCGAGGTGACGCTGGTCAACCGGCTGCGCCCGGCGGAGGGCAAGGTCTACGCGCTCGCCGCGCAGATGCGGGCCGGTTCGAAGAACGAGCTCATCCGGATCCTGTCGAACCAGACGATGGCGACGCTGCTGGACCAGATGAAGGCCGTCGAGGCGACCGGCCGCGTCGACTTCAACGGACTGCCGTCACCGCAGGCCCCCGCCGCCGAACCCACCGGCACCAACGCGGACCAGCCGCCGGCGGAGGACGGGACGATCCCGAGCGTGCCACCGGACAGCAAGTTCACCCGGACCTCCGGGCAGGGCGGCGCTTTCGGTGACAACAACACGGTCTTCATCGGCGCGGTGGTCGTGCTCATCGTCGCACTGGCAAGCATGCGGTTCATCTCCCGTGCCAAGAAAACCCGGCGCAAATCCCGGGCCTACTAAAAGAATTCCTTAGCTAGAACCGAAAAACACGGCTCTACCGCCGTCGTATCAGCATGCCGTTTTATCGGACTACCGCGAGGTGGAAGTATGGCGTTTCACCGGAAGAAATCAACGATCTGGCTCACCGCGGCCGCCGCCGCCCTGGCGCTCGTCGCGGGCACCGCAGTCGTGGTCGCAGCCGGTTCCGACCAGGGAACCGCGCTGGCCGACGCGCCGGACAAGAAGTTCTTCGTCGACATCACGAAGGTGAAGCCGAACGTCAAGAAACCACAAGCACAGCAGAACGCCACCAAGGGGACGTTCACTGTCGACTGCGGCGTCAACGAGAACGGCCACTTCAACCCGGACAACTTCATCGCGCAGCCCGGTGTGAAGAACGGCGCGCAGCACCTGCACGACTACGTCGGCAACCTCTCCACGAACGCCGACTCGAACAACAAGTCGCTGCAGAAGGCGGGCACCACCTGCAAGAACGGCGACAAGTCGGCCTACTTCTGGCCGGTCGTCCGCATCGAGGACCCGAAGGAAGCGGCCGAGCGCGACCAGAAGGACGCCGACAAGCAGCAGGAAAAGCAGCAGAACGACAAGAAGAAGCAGCAGCGCGAACAGCAGCAGCAGAAGGACCAGGCCGACAAGGCGGCTGCACGCGTCGACTGTCCGGACGTCAACGGCAAGCTCGAGGCCGACGAGGTGCCGGACAAGGCGAAGGCGGAGATCGACAAGGAGCTGGAGAACCTCGACAAGCAGATCGACGAGGCGAACCAGGCTCTGGACCAGGGCAAGGGCAAGAACAACCCGGACGAGGTGCTCGGACCGCTGCGTGACAAGCGCGCCGCCGCCCTCAACCGGATGATGGTCGCGATCAACCGCCAGAACGTGCAGCCGCCGGACCTCAACCCGCTGGCCCAGTGCAAGCTGAAGAAGGGCCAGGACGCGGGCGTCGACAACGGCGACGAGAACAGCGACAAGGCGCAGGCCGAGGGCACCGAGGACAAGGCGAACAAGGACAACAAGGCCGAGCAGGGCGCGGACAACGAGCTCGAGGGCAACGAGGGCGAGATCCAGCGTCCGGAGAAGGCCGAGCTCACCTTCCGCGGTTCGCCCGTCGGCAAGGTCGTCGCGATGCCGAAGTTCCTCCGCATCCTCTACGGCGACGCGAAGGTCGGCCAGAACGGCCCGAAGAACGCCAAGGACTCGTGGACCTGCAGCGGGTTCGAGGACAAGGTCCTGATCAACAAGTACCCGATCTGCCCCAAGGGCTCGAAGGTCAAGCGCATCCACGACTTCCCGAGCTGCTGGGACGGCAAGAACATCGACTCCGCGAAGCACCGGGAGCACATCATCTACCCGGATGCCAACGGCAAGTGCAAGAAGGGCTTCAAGGCGGTACCTCAGCTGCGGATCACCCTGACCTACAACATCCCGCAGGATGTGCAGAAGGCCGGCCTGTACGCGGTGGACTCGTTCCCGGAGGAGGAGCACAACCCCTTCTCCGACCACGACGACTTCGCGAACGTCATGTCGCAGTCGATCATGAACCGAGTGGTCAACTGCATCAACACCGGCAAGACCTGCAAGGAGTGATCGGCTCCTAGGGCACCGTCTTCCCCTACTCGAGGCCGTTCCGGCACCTGTCCGCCGGGGCGGCCTCGAGGCATTCCTGTCATGCTTTCCCGATGCGCGCCGTCGCGCTCGGACTCGCGGTGTTCGTGCTCCTCGGGTGTGCGCCGAACGCCGCGGAGCCGCAGGCGGTCGCCTGGACGGACTGCGCCGACCTGATCCCGTTCGGACCGGACGGCACCCGGCCCGAGATCGCCCGGAGACTGGACGTCGGATGCGGCACGCTCGAGGTGCCGCTCGACCACGAGCACGCCGACGGGCAGAAGATCTCCCTCAAGCTCATCCGCCTGCACCACCGGGAACAGACCGACCGGATCGGGTCGCTGGTGCTCAACCCCGGCGGACCAGGGGCCTCCGGAGTGGACTTCGCCGCGCGGTTCGTGTCGATGGCCACCGAGAGCCTGCTGAAGCGGTTCGACGTCATCGGGTTCGATCCCCGTGGCGTCGGCGAGTCCGCGCCGATCAAGTGCAACGAGGGCGCCGACCTCGACCGCATGATCGACACGATCGCCCCGGTACCGGACGAGGCCCGCCGGATGGCGACCTCCTGCGCGGCGAAGCTGGGCGCCTCCGCGCAGTTCTTCAACACCGAGGCCACGGCTCGCGACCTGGACCTGATCCGCCGCGCGACCGGCGACGCACGGCTCACGTACGCCGGTTTCTCCTATGGCGCCAAGCTCGGCGCGACCTACGCACACCTGTTCCCGGCTTCGGTGCGCGCGCTCGTGCTGGACGGGCCGTCCTTCCCGCTCGTCGACGACCTCGGCACCGCCGAGCGGCAGCTGCGCGGGTTCGAGGACGCCTTCGACGAGTTCGCGCGGGACTGCGCGACCCGGCCGTCGTGCCGAGAGCTGGGCGATCTGCGCGCGTTGGTCGCCAAGCTCGTGACGCAGGCGCAGGCCACGCCGCTCACGCACGAGAATCCGGCCGACCGGCGCCGCACTTCGGGCGGAACCGTGCTGCACGGCGTCCTGTCGGCCCTCTACGACAACGCCCGCTGGCAACCGCTGGAGGACGCGCTGCGGCTGGGTCTCAAGGGCGACGGCACCACGTTCTTCGATCTCTCCGACGCGGGAACCGGCCGGCGGCGCGACGGCACCTACCCCAACATGATCGACGCCGGTTTCGTCATCAACTGCACCGACGGCGCGACCGTGCCCACCGAGGAGCAGATCACCTCGACCGCCGCCCGGTGGGCGAAGGACTACCCGTTGTTCGGCGTCTACCAGGCCGGCGCCCTGTACGGCTGCAGGTACTGGGATGCCCCGAAGCACCCGCCGGCGACCCCGACGGCTCCGGCGGCCCCACCGATCCTCGTCATCGGCACCGTCCACGACCCGGCGACGCCGTACCAGGGTGCGGTCGAGCTCGCGGCCACGTTGGGCAGCGGTGTACTGCTCACGTCGGAGGGCGAGGGGCACACCGCGTATCTCAGGTCGCCGTGCGTGGACAAGCTCGTGGAGACCTATCTGATCAGCGGAAACGCTCCCAAAGCGGGAACTCGCTGTCCCGCTTGAAGTTCACGCTCGTGAATGCTGTGCCGGAATCGTTGACGTGATGGTCTGGACCTCTCACACTCCTGTTACCTCCGCCCTGCACAGGAGATGAAGCATGAAGGTGTTGATGGTCGCGATCTCCCTGCTCGCGACACTCGTCGTTCCCACCGCCGTTCCCACCGCCACAGCCGCCCCCACGACGTTCGTCCATCCCGGAGTACTCGTCTCCCGTCCCCAGCTGGACTTCATCCGCACCAAGGTGAACGCCGGCGCGCAGCCCTGGAAGTCCGCCTACGACGCCATGCGCGCTTCCGCGTACGCGTCGCTGTCCCGCACCCCGAAGCCGCGCGCGATCGTCGAGTGCGGTCCCTACTCCGACCCGAACTACGGGTGCACCGACGAACGCCAGGACGCGCTCGCGGCGTACACCCTCTCGTTGATCTGGTATGTGACAAGGGATTCTCGGTACGCGCAGAAGGCCATCCAGATCATGGACGCCTGGTCCGCGACCATCCAGGACCACACGAACTCCAACGCTCCACTCCAGACGGCGTGGGCGGGCTCCAGCTGGCCGCGGGCCGCCGAGATCATCAAGTACACGTACTCGAGCTGGCCCAACGCATCCCGCTTCGCCACCATGCTGCGCAACGTCTACGTGCCGGAGATCCAGAACGGCAACACCCGTGCCAACGGCAACTGGGAGCTCAGCATGATGGAGGCGCTGCTGGGCATCTCGGTGTTCCTGGAGGACCGGACCCTGTACGACAAGGCGGTCGCGAAGTTCCGCACCCGCATCCAGGCCTACATCTACCTCACCAGCGACGGCTCGCTGCCCAAGGCGCCGCCCGGCAGCGGCTACGACACCCGTGAGGAGATCATCAAGTACTGGCACGGTCAGTCGACCTTTGTGGACGGTCTGGCGCAGGAGACGTGCCGCGACTTCGCGCACACCGGTTACGGAATCGACGCGGCCGCCCACTTCGCCGAGACCGCACGGCACCAGGGCCAGGACATCTGGGGCGAGATCAAGGACCGCATGCGCTTCGCGCTCGGTCTCCACACCAAGTACGAGAACGGCACGCCGATGCCGTCGTGGCTCTGCGGCGGGGTGAAGTCCCGCTCGCTCGGGCCGACGACCGAGGTCGGCTACAACGCGCTGAACACGCGGCTCGGGATCACCATGGCGAACACCCAGCAGTACACCGAGTCGCACCGGCCGCAGGGCACGGACGGCCTGTTCGTCGCCTGGGAGACGCTCACCCACGCCGCCAACCCCGCATAGAACAGATGTTCGAGTAGACTGCCGGACATGCAGGCTTCCCTGTTCGACACGGCGTCGGCACCGCGCCTGGGCTCGCTCGACGGGCTCAGGCGCACCGAACTGACGCACGGAGCGTGGGTCGACGTGCTGCCCGGCTGGCTGCAGGGCGCCGACGCCCTGTTCGACCGGCTCGTCTCGGGCGTTCCGTGGCGAGCCGACCGGCGCACCATGTACGACAAGGTCGTCGACGTGCCCCGGCTGCTGTGCTTCTACGGCTCGGACGCGGCATTGCCGGATCCCGTGCTCGCCGAGGCGCGCGATGCGTTGAACGCCCACTACCGGGCGGACCCGTTCGTCACGGCGGGCCTCTGCTACTACCGCGACGGCCGCGACAGCGTCGCCTGGCACGGTGACCGCATCGGCCGGGGCGCCCATGAGGACACCATGGTCGCCATCCTCAGCGTCGGCGCGGCGCGGCCGTTGTTGTTGCGCCCCAACGGCGGCGGCGAGTCGATCAAGTACGCGGTGGGGCACGGCGACCTGATCGTCATGGGCGGGTCGTGCCAGCGGACGTGGGAGCACGCGATCCCGAAGACAGCCAAGCCGGTGGGGCCGCGGATCAGCATCCAGTTCCGGCCGCACAACGTCCGTTAATTCGCTTGATCAGCGTGCTGAACTGGGCAAATGAACATCCGTCCCACGGCCAGCGCGGACCTCGGCGTCTTCGTCGACACCCTCCACGTCGCGTTCGGACTCTTCCCGGAAGCCCCCGCGGACAGCGAAGGCGTCTGGTGGTCGGCGCTCGAACTGGACCGCGGCCTGCTCGCCGAAGTGGACGGACGGCCGGTCGGCACGACCGGCGCGTACTCCTTCGAGCTGACCTTGCCCGGTGACGTCATCGTCCCCGCCGCCGGGGTGAGCGTCGTCGGCGTCCTGCCCTCGCATCGGCGTCAGGGCGTGCTCACCGCGATGATGCGGCATCAGCTCGCCGAGATGCGGGCCCGTGGCGAGTTCCTCGCCGTGCTGCTGGCCAGCGAGGCGCCGATCTACGGCCGGTTCGGCTACGGGCCGGCGACCTACACCCAGCGGTTGCGGGTGCCACGCCACCGGGCCGCCTTCAGTCGTCCACAAGGGACGGCCACCATCGAGGTCCTGTGGCGCGCCGAGTGCGGCGGGATCCTGGAAGAGGTCTACGACCGGTACCGCCGCGCGCAGCCCGGTGCGCTGTCCCGGCCGCACCGCTGGTGGAAGTCGGGCGCGGGGCGTCCCCCGGTCGCTCCGGCGCCGCGCTACGTCGCCCTCCACCGCGACGGCGACGGCGTCCCGGACGGGTACGCCAGTTACTCACTCGCCGACGGCACCCTGACGGTCGACGAGACCATCGCCACCGACGACGCCGTCTTCACCGCCCTGGCCCGGTTCGTGCTCGAACACGACCTGGTCGGTCAGGTGGTCTTCAAGCACGTTCCGCCCGGCCACCCGTTGCGCTGGCAGTTCGCGGACTTCCGCGCCGCCCAGGTGGAGGACGACACCGACTGGCTGTGGGTGCGGCTGCTGGACGTCCCGCGAGCGCTGACCGCGCGGCTGGTTCAGCGACGGCGAGCTCGTCCTCGACGTCGACGACCCGTTCCTCGGCGAGCACGGCCGGTATCTGCTGTCCGTCCGGGACGGTAAGGCCGACTGCGTTCCCACGGACCGCGAGCCCGACCTGTCCCTGGACATCCGCGACCTGGGCTCGGTCTACCTCGGCGGCACCGCCCCGAGCACGCTCGTGCGGGCCGGGCACGTCCGGGCTCACCGTCCGGGCGCGGCCACCCTCGCGGACGCCCTCTTCCGTGCCGAACGCACCCCGCACTGTTTGCACTGGTTCTGAAATCGGTCCGGCAAGGATGTCGAGAACGGCCTGACGACTCCGTCCCAGGGGCAGCAGCGACCATCGCCCTGAGGAGGCCATCATGACGAACGAGCAGGTCACCGAGATCCTCAACCGCCCGCTGAGCCAGGAGATGCTGGCCCGTGACCTGTGCCGCCTGGCCTACGTGGCCAAGGACGGCACGCCGCGCAACATCCCGATCGCCTTCTCCTGGAACGGCAAGGAGGCGGTGATGTGCACGTCGAAGAACGCCCCGAAGCTGGCGTCGCTGCGCCGGAACCCGGCCGTCGCCATCACGATCGACACCGAGGTGCACCCGCCCAAGATCCTGCTCGTCCGGGGCACCGTCGAACTCGACGAGGTCGACGGCATTCCCGAGGAGTACCTCGAGATGAACGGCTCCTACGAGATGACGGCTGAGCAACGGGTCGAGTGGGAGGCCGAGGTCCGCTCGCTCTACGACGGCATGGTCCGCATCGTGATGACGCCGACGTGGGCGAAGCTGATCGACTTCGAGACGACTCTGCCCAGTGCCGTCGAGGAACTCGTCCAGCAGCGTGCGGAACGTCAGCAGCAGGCCGACTAACGTGCCGGTAGGCATGCCGTCGATCTTGGAGACCCGTGATGTTCTCGATCCCGCTCGGCCCCGATGGCGCGCGCTTGTGCCCGCTGGAACCGTGGCACGCCGAGGAGTTCCTGGCCCACCTCGATCGCGGCCGCGAGTTCATCGGGCAGTACATCAGCCTGCCCGACCAAGCGACCGATCTGGACTCCAGCCGGGCACTGCTCCGCGCCTACGCGGACAAGGCGGCGACCGACACCGGCGCGATCTACGGCATCTGGATCGGTGACACCCTCGTGGGTGGCGTGTTGTTTCGCCGCATGGACCTCAAGCACGGTGTCGTAGAGGTGGGTTGCTGGCTGGAGCCGGCGGGCACCGGGAAGGGCCTGGCCACCACGGCCGCCCGCACGATCATCGACTGGGCCGTGGAGATCCGGGGCGTGCACCGGGTGGAGTGGCAGGCCAAGACGGCCAACCAGGCGAGCATCGAGGTGGCCCGCCGGTTGGGCATGACCAGGGAAGGTGTGCTCCGCGAAGCCATGCTCCACCGGGGCAAGCGCTGGGACCTCGAAGTGTGGTCGGTGCTCGCACCGGAATGGCGTGCCCGGCAGGCCGGCTAGGTCGCCTGCACCACCAGCAACGCCAGGTCGTCGTGGTCCCCCGCGCCCAGCCACTCCAGCACGGCCTCCCGGAACCGCGGCTCGCGCCGGTCGTGGTGCGCCCGCGCCTCGGTGAACCCGTCGCTGTACTCGAAGTGTGGTCGGTGCTCGCACCGGAATGGCGCGCCCGGAAAGCCGGCTAGGTCGCCTGCACCACCAGCAACGCCAGGTCGTCGTGGTCCCCCGCGCCGAGCCACTCCAGCACGGCCTCCCGGAACCGCCGCGCCATCACGTCGGCCTGCAGACCCGGCCCGCAGTCACGCAGCACCCGGCGCAGCCGCTCCTCACCGAAGAGCTCCCGCCGGTCGTGGTGCGCCCGAGCCTCGGTGAACCCGTCGCTGTAGAGGATCAGGGTCTCCCCCGGCACCAGGGTGACGCTCTCCGGGTGGAACCGCACGTCGGGCAGGATGCCGACGATCGCGCCGGACGTCGGCACCTCGTCGACCGTGCCGTCGGTGCGCAGCACCAGCGGCACCGGGTGCCCGCCGGAGGCCAGGGTCAGCCGCAGCCCGCCCGCGCCGAGCGGTACGAGCTCGCCCACCACAAGTGTGGTGAAGAGCTTGGAACCGGTGGCGCGCAACGA
This sequence comes from Lentzea sp. NBRC 105346, assembly GCF_030269605.1. Lineage (GTDB taxonomy): Bacteria > Actinomycetota > Actinomycetes > Mycobacteriales > Pseudonocardiaceae > Lentzea. The sequence continues at coordinate 5,671 of NZ_BSTQ01000029.1, read as the reverse complement.
GGTGTTCAACAGATGCAGCAGCCGCACCGGGTTCGTCTCGACGAGTGACAGCGCCTGCAGGGACTGCCGCACACGTCCACTGTGGACCGCCGCTTCGAGGCCGTGGCCGCAGACGTCGCCCAGCGCGAAGGTGGCGGAGCCGTCGGTGCGCGGGTGCACGTCGTAGAAGTCGCCGCCGACCTCCGCCTTGAGGTGCGCGGGCAGGTACACGCTGCCGAGCCCCACGCCGCGCAGTTCGGGCAGCGGGGTGGGCAGCAGAGCCGAGCGCAGCACGTCGATCATGCGGCTCTGCTCGCTCAGCCGCGAGGCGGACTCCAGGGCGACCGCCGCGTGCCTGCCGAACAGGCGGACACGCTCGGTGTCCGCGGGCGTGAAGTCACCGCGCCGCACGACGACCAACGCGCCGCCGACGCCGAGGGGCACGGCGAGTGCGGCGCCGGGCTTCCAGCCGTCCGGCATGCCCCAGCCACCTTCACCCAACTCAGTGATCCGCGTGTGCGACGCGGAGCCGACGAGCACGCCCGAGATCGACGCCGCGCGGCGTGGCGTCCGGGTGACGGTCACTTCCTTCGGACCGCCGCGCCACCACTCCAGGCGGTCGCGCGAACACGGCACGATCGCGACGCAGTGCTCGCCCAGCAACTCGTTTGCGAGCTCAACGATCGTGCGCAGCGTCGCCTTGCGGTCGGTGGACGACGCGAGCCGCAGATGCGCCTGTTCGAGTGACGTGTCGGTGAAGTACCAGGCGCTCCAGCCCTCGCCGATGTCGTGGTGGCGCGCGGTTTCGGAGCCCTCGAAGTGTTCGCCGGGACCCAGCCGGGGGAACTTCTTGGCCGCCGCGGAGTTGCGGACGCGGATCGTCCCAACAGGATCGACGACGAGAACGGCTTCGCGCAGGCCGTCTACGAGGCGCTGCCAGCCGTCCAGGTCGATGCCGAGCGCGTGACTCATGCGCCGGCCTCCCGCGGGTCAAGTGGATGGTGCGTGCCGCATCTCAACCTAACGTGGCAGGCTTGTCGAGGACCACCGAGGACCGGAGGCTGGAGTGACGACGGGCCACGACGACACGGACGCGACACTGGAGCGGGTCCTTTCCGCGATGAGAGACCTGCGGGACGGCAACTTCCGGCGACGTCTCGTGGTGCCCGGCGCGGGCCTGCCCGCGGCGCTGGCGGACGTGTTCAACGAGATCGCCGATCGCAACCAATGGCTCGCGGGCGAACTGGTCCGCGTGCGGCAGGCCATCGGGCAGGAGGGCCGGCTCACCGAGCGGGTGGTGCCCGCGGGCGGTGCCGGCGGCTGGGAGCTCGTGGCGGACTCCGTCAACGGGCTCGTCGAGGACCTCGTTCGCCCGACGACCGAGCTGAGCCGCGTGCTCGCCGCGGTCGCCGAGGGCGACCTGTCCCAGCGGATGACCGCGCCGACGTTGCGCGGTGAGTTCGCGGACCTCGGCGCCACGGTGAACGGCCTGGTCGACCAGCTCTCGGCGTTCGCCTCCGAGGTCACCCGCGTCGCCCGCGAGGTCGGCACCGAGGGCAAACTGGGAGGTCAGGCCCAGGTCCCCGGCGTGTCGGGCACGTGGCGCGACCTCACCGACTCGGTGAACTCGATGGCGAACAACCTGACCACCCAGGTCCGCAACATCGCGACCGTCGCGACCGCGGTGGCCAACGGCGACCTCTCGCAGAAGATCACCGTGACGGTGTCCGGCGAGATGTTGGAGCTGAAGGACACGCTGAACACGATGGTCGACCAGCTCTCGGCGTTCGCCTCCGAGGTCACCCGCGTCGCCCGCGAGGTCGGCACGGACGGCAAACTGGGTGGTCAGGCGTCCGTGCCGGGCGTCGCGGGCACCTGGCGCGACCTGACGGACAACGTCAACTTCATGGCGGACAACCTCACCACCCAGGTCCGCAACATCGCACAGGTCACCACCGCCGTCGCGAACGGCGACCTGACCCAGAAGATCACCGTCGACGCACGCGGCGAGATCCTCGAGATGAAGTCGACCCTCAACACGATGGTCGACCAGCTCTCCGCCTTCGCCTCTGAGGTCACCCGCGTCGCCCGCGAGGTCGGCACCGAGGGCAAACTGGGAGGTCAGGCCCAGGTTCCCGGCGTCGCCGGCACGTGGCGCGACCTGACGGACAACGTCAACTTCATGGCCGGCAACCTGACCAGCCAGGTCCGCAACATCGCGCAGGTGACGACGGCGGTCGCCCAGGGCGACCTGACCCAGAAGATCACCGTCGACGCACGCGGCGAGATCCTCGAGATGAAGACGACCCTGAACACGATGGTCGACCAGCTCTCGGCGTTCGCGGACGAGGTCACCCGCGTCGCCCGCGAGGTCGGCACCGACGGCCGCCTGGGCGGCCAGGCGCAGGTGCCGGGCGTGGCGGGCACGTGGCGCGACCTCACGGACAACGTCAACTTCATGGCGAACAACCTGACCACCCAGGTGCGCAACATCGCCCAGGTCGCGACCGCGGTGGCGAAGGGCGACCTGACGCAGAAGATCACGGTCGACGCGCGCGGCGAGATCCTGGAGCTGAAGTCGACCCTGAACGCGATGGTCGACCAGCTGTCGTCGTTCGCCGACGAGGTCACCCGTGTCGCCCGCGAGGTCGGCACCGACGGCCGCCTGGGCGGCCAGGCCCGCGTCCCCGGCGTCGCGGGTACGTGGAAGGACCTCACGGACAACGTGAACCTGATGGCCGACAACCTGTCGACCCAGGTCCGCGGCATCGCGGCGGTCGCGACGGCGGTCGCGAACGGCGACCTGTCCAAGAAGATCACCGTCGAGGCGAAGGGCGAGGTCGCGGCACTCGCCGAGACCCTCAACGGCATGGTCGACACGCTCCGCGCGTTCGGCGACGAGGTCACCCGCGTCGCGCGCGAGGTCGGCACCGAGGGCATCCTCGGCGGCCAGGCGCGCGTGCCGAACGTGGCGGGTACCTGGAAGGACCTGACGGACAACGTCAACTTCATGGCGGGCAATCTGACCAACCAGGTCCGCAACATCGCCCTCGTCACCACGGCCGTCGCGAAGGGCGACCTGTCGAAGAAGATCGACGTCGACGCGCGCGGCGAGATCCTGGAGATGAAGACGACCATCAACACGATGGTCGACCAGCTGTCGTCGTTCGCCGACGAGGTCACCCGCGTCGCCCGCGAGGTCGGCACCGAGGGCAAGCTCGGCGGTCAGGCCGAGGTCGAGGGCGTGTCCGGCACGTGGAAGCGCCTGACCGAGAACGTCAACGAGCTGGCGGGCAACCTGACCACCCAGGTTCGCGCCATCGCCGCCGTCGCCACGGCGGTGACCGCCGGTGACCTGACGAGGCAGATCACGGTCGACGCCTCGGGTGAGGTCGCCGAGCTCAAAGACAACATCAACCAGATGATCGCGAACCTCAAGGAGACGACGAAGGCCAACCGCGAGCAGTACTGGCTGAAGACCAACCTCGCGCGCCTCTCGGGCCTGATGCAGGGCCACCGCGACCTGCGCGCGCTCGCCTCGTTGATCATGAGCGAGCTGACGCCCCTGGTCAGCGCGCACCACGGCGCGTTCTTCCAGATCCAGGAAGACGACGAGGGCACCGAGTCGCTGGAACTGACCGCCACCTATGGCTACCGCCCGGACAACGGCCGAGCGACGGCGTTCGCCCTCGGCGAGTCCCTGGTGGGCCAGGCGGCCCTGGAAAAGAAGACCATCCTGGTCACGAACGTCCCGCCGGGCTACCTGACCGTGTCCTCGGCGCTGGGCGAACTCGCCCCGGTCAACCTGGTGATCCTGCCGGTCCTGTTCCAGGGCGAAACCCTGGGCGTGATCGAACTGGCCTCGTTGAACGAGTTCTCCGACGTCCACCTGGACCTGCTGGACCAGCTGAAGGAGAACATCGGCGTCAACGTCAACACCATGCTCGCCAACTCGCGAACCGACTCCCTGCTGGTCGAGTCGCAGCGCCTGACGGCGGAACTGCGAGCCGGCTCGGAGGAGCTGGAGGACCGAGCGCGCCAGCTGCAGACGGCGTCGAAGTACAAGTCCGAGTTCATGGCGAACATGTCCCACGAACTCCGCACCCCGCTCAACTCGCTCCTGATCCTCGCCAAGCTCCTAGCCGACAACCTCGACGGCAACCTGAACGCGAAGCAGATCGAGTTCGCCCGCACCATCCACTCGTCGGGCAGCGACCTGCTCCAGCTGATCAACGACATCCTCGACCTCTCGAAGGTCGAAGCGGGCCAGATGCAGGTCCACGAGGACCCAGTACGCCTCGAAGAACTGGTCCGCTACGTCGAGTCCCTCTGCCTCCCCCTGACGGCCGAGAAGAACCTGGAGTTCTCGGTACGGGTCGAGCCCGACGTCCCCGCGACCCTGCACACCGACGAACACCGCCTGCAGCAAATCCTGCGCAACCTGCTGTCCAACGCGGTCAAGTTCACCCACGACGGAGGCATCCGCCTGCACGTGAGGATGGACGAACCCACCATCGTCGCCTTCGACGTACACGACACCGGCATCGGCATCCCAGCGGACAAGCTCGCGGTCATCTTCGAGGCCTTCCAGCAGGCCGACGGCACCACGTCGCGCAAGTACGGCGGCACCGGTCTCGGCCTGTCCATCAGCCGCGACCTGGCCCAACTGCTCAACGGCTCCCTACGAGTCCGCAGCGAACCGGGCATCGGCAGCACGTTCACCCTGTGCCTGCCCCTGGGCACCGCAGCAGCCGAAGCCACCCCGCTACAGCCGGAACCCGCACCCATCGTGATCCCCGCGCCGATCCTGCCGACCACCACGGGCATCCGCTTCCACGGCGAGAAAGTCCTGGTAGTAGACGACGACCTGCGCAACGTGTTCGCCCTGACCAGCATCCTGGAGCTGCACGGCCTCACGGCCATCTACGCAGACAACGGCATCACGGGTGTCCGCGCGCTGGAGCAGTACGACGACGTCAGCCTGGTGCTGATGGACATCATGATGCCGGAGTTGGACGGCAACGCGACCATCTCGGCGATCCGCGCCATGGAGCACTACGCGGACCTGCCGGTGATCGCCGTGACCGCCAAGGCCATGAAGGGCGACCGGGAGAAATCACTGGCGTCGGGTGCCACCGACTACGTGACGAAGCCGGTGGACACCGACCACCTGATCCAGCTGATCGCGTACTACCTGGGCATCGGCTCGGACGGCAGCCCGGCGTAGCCGCGCGCAGGGCGCCGGACCCCCGAAGACCTGGGCTGAACGGCCAACTCGGGGGTGCCGAACGGGGAACACGCGGGGCGGAGTGGGCGACACGCGGCGCGAAGTGAGGGCTCGCCGGGGCTGGACTGAGGACTCGCCGGGGCTGGACTGAGGACTCGCGCACACCGAGGTGGGACTCGGGGTGCGGGAAGGTGGGACTCGCGGCCGGGAAGGTGGGACTCGCGCCTCACGCGATGCGCGAAGCGCGAGCCACGGGACCAGGACCACGACGGAACCGGCAGCCAAGGAAGCGACCACGTACGGGACCGGCAGCCAAAGGCGCGCGCAGCGCGCAACCACCCGGTGGTGGGCCCCTCCCGTCGCATCGCAGGCGAAGCCCTGCCGCATCCGAGACCCCAGGTCAAGCACGCTTTTCGCTTGACCTGGGGTCTCGGATGTGGCTGCCTCAGGTGCGATGCGACGGGA
>NZ_BSTQ01000028.1 GCF_030269605.1 Lentzea sp. NBRC 105346 | reverse complement strand
TCATGATCGAGTTCTTTGGACGGAACCCGAAAATGATCAAGCGGTGGCCGTGCCCATGTCAAAGATCAGGAGCTTCCCGGTTAAAACACCAGCAAGCGCTGAGCGCTTGGAAAGCTCCCTTCATAGCATTGGTGACAGGGACGTAGCAGGGGCATGACAGGGCGGCCCGGCAGCCTGGGCGCATGGACACGCAGGTACTGATCATCGGGGCCGGGCCGACCGGACTCACGCTCGCCGTCGATCTCGCCCGCCGGGGCGTCGCGTTCCGCATCGTCGACGCCGCGCCGCAGCCGTTCCACGGCTCGCGCGGCAAGGGATTGCAGCCCCGCAGCATGGAGGTCTTCGACGACCTCGGCGTCATCGACGAGATCCTGGCGAGCGGCCGGTTCCACCTCCGGATGCGGCACTACCGCGGCCACGAGGTCGTGCGCGAGATCGACATGCACGAAGGCCATTACCCGACACCGGAAACGCCGTACGCCAGCACGTTGGTCATCCCGCAGTTCCGGGTCGAGCAGATCCTCCGCGACCGCCTCGCCTCGTTGGGCGGCAAGGTCGAGTACGGCATGTCGCTGACGGACTTCACCCAGGACGACCACGGGGTCACCGCCACCATCAACGGCACCGACGTCCGGGCGAGCCACCTCGTCGGGTGCGACGGCGGGAAGAGCTTCGTGCGCAAGCACCTGGGCGTCGGCTTCGTCGGCGAGACCTGGGAGGACCAGCGGATGCTCGTCGGCGACGTGCGGGCGACCGGGCTGGACCGCGAGTTCTGGCACGGCTGGGGCGACGAGACCGGGTTCCTGGGCCTGTGCCCGTTGCCCGGCACGGACCTCTACCAGTTCCAGGCCACGGGCGACGGCGACTTCCAGGAGATCGTGAACGCTCGCACCGGCCGTTCCGACATCGTCATCGAGGAGGTCACCTGGAGCTCGCTCTACCGGGTCAACATCCGCATGGTGGACCGGTTCCGCGTCGGCCGGGTGTTCCTCGCCGGCGACGCCGCACACGTGCACTCACCCGCGGGCGGGCAGGGCATGAACACCGGCATCCAGGACGCCTACAACCTCGGCTGGAAGCTCGGCCTCGACGCGCTCCTGGACACCTACGAGACCGAACGCATGCCGGTCGCCGAGTGGTTGCTCGGCCTCACGACCCGGCTGCACCAGAGCCGGTCGATGAAGCGCGACGACGACACGTTGCAGCTCAACCTCAGCTACCGCACGGACGACGCGCCGGGGCTGCGGGCGGGCGACCGCATGCCGGACGGGCTCACCGAAAGCGGCCGGATCTTCGACCTGTTGCGGGGCCCGCACTTCACGACGCTCGATCGGGCCGACGGGCCGATCCTCGTCCGTCCCGACGGCTACATCGCCGCGATCGGCGAGTCAGCCATCGACACCTACTTCCGCCAGACACCGGTCGCGCAGCGCGACCACCGCCGGGTCGCTGTTGGGGATCGCCCCGCGTAGCTCGACCGCTTTGTCCAACGCCCGCAACGCACCCGCGAAGTCCCCGGTGGCGCCGAGCCAGTCCGCGTAGCCCTCCCACACGAGGGCTCGCGCGGGCCCGTCGGCCGAGGACGACACGACGTTCAGCGCGTCGGTGTGCGCGGCACGCGCCTCGTCGAGCCGGCCGAGGCGCGTGAGGGTCAGCGCAAGTCCGGTGTGGACGGTCGAGCGGAACTGGTAGACCTGTTCCATCACCTCGACCGCCAGGGTGGCGCGGTACAACGACTCCGCGGCGGCGAAGTCGCCCGAGAAGTACGCGATGTCGGCGCGGGCCTGTGCCATGCGGGCCCGTTCCAGCGTGTCGGCCGGCGCGCCCGCGCGGTCCAGGTCGGCGCGGGCGCCGTCGAAGTCGCCGAGCCGGGCGCGCAGCCGGGACGTCTGCACCAGCAACGACATCGGCACCAGCACCTCGCCGAGCGACGCGGCGATCGTGCGAGCTTCCTCCAAAGTGGACAGAGCTTCGGCGAACGCGCCACGGTTGATCAGCACCAGCGCCAGGCAGGACAGGGCGAACGAGATGGCCCAGCGGTCGCCGATCTCACGGAACGCGTCCAGCGCGTCCTCGTACATCTCCTCGGCGTAGTGCGCCGAACCGGCGCTGAACTCGCCCGCCACCACACCCTGGAGCAGGGCCGAGAAGCCCCGCATCCACGGGTCGTCCGTGTCGCCCAACCGGAACGCCAGGTCGAACAGCTTCGGCGCCACCTCCTGTTGCCCCCACGTACCGCCGCTGGTCAGCAGCAACGCGCACAGCGCGGTGGGCCGCTCGGTGTCCCACAGCTCGGTGGCGGCCTTGATGTCACCGGACAGCGCCAGGCACAGCGGGTCACCCGGAATGCGCGCGGCCCAGCGCCGCATCTCCCCGAAGCGACGAGTGATCACCAGCCAGTGCCACGCGCGGTTGGCGACAAGCCGGGCGGCGATCGGGAAGTCCTTGCGCGACACCAGGAACTCGAGCGCCGCGTCGAGGTTGGCCCGCTCGGCCTCGAACACCGCCAGTGCCGAGAGCTGGTCGGACGACCTCAGCACCGGCTCCAGCCGCGCCGCGAGCGAGCTGTAGTGGACGGCGTGCAGGAACCGCGGTTCCGCCTCGGTGAGCCGTTCGGCGGCGTACTCGCGGACGGTCTCCAGCAGCCGGAACCGGTCGCCGGACCGCACCACCAGCGACTTGTCCACCAGCGCCGACAGCACGTCGAGCGCGGCCCACAGGTCGCCGGCACCGGTGACGATCGCGATGGCCTCCGCCGTCGCGCTACCGGCGAACACCGACAGCCGGGCGAGGAAGTCGCGTTCCTCCGGCGAGAGGAGCTCCCAGCTCCAGTCGATGACCGCGCGCAACGTCCGGTGCCGCGCCGGCCCCGTGCGCACGCCGCGGTCGAGCAGCCGCAACCGGCTGTCGAGGCGCGAGGTCAGCTCGGTCATGGTCAGCGTCCGCGCCCGCGCGGCGGCCAGCTCCAGCGCGAGCGGGATGCCGTCCAGCTCGCGGCACAACAGCTCGGCGCCCGCCACCGAGCCGCCCACCCGTGCCGAGAACAGCTCCACCGCCTGTTCCTCCGGCAACGGCGTCACCGGGTGCACCACCTCGCCGGGAATCCCGAGCGGTTCCCGTGACGTCGCCAGCACGCGCACACCCGGTGCCGCGGCCAGCAGCCGGGCACAGAACGCAGCGGCCGTCTCGACGACGTGCTCGCAGTTGTCGAGCACGACCAGGCACTCCCCCAGCCGCGACAACGGGTCCACGCCCAGCGGGTTCGGGCCGAGCGCGGCGTCCAGCGCGGCCTCGGGATCGGACGCCGAGTCCAGCTCCACCAGCCAGGCTTCGCCCGCATCGGCCGCGTACTCGAGCGCGAGACGCGTCTTGCCAACGCCACCGAAACCGGTCAGTGTGACCAGCCGATGGTTGTTCAGCATTGTCGAAACCCGTTCGACATCGTCGGTTCGACCGATGAACGAGCTGACGGGCGCGGGCAGGTTTCCCTTGCGGCGCTGGGGTTCCGTGCGCAACACGGTCAGGTGCGCCTCGGCCAGCTCGGCCCCCGGCGAGACGCCGAGCTCCTCGCTCAACGCCTCACGCGTCCGCTCGTACACCGCGAGCGCGTCCGACCGGCGCCCCGACTCGTGCAGCGTCAACATGAGCCGCGCCTGCAGGTCCTCCCGCAGCGGGTTCTCGGCCGCGAGCTGCTCGAGTCCCACGACGTCGCGGCGCAGCTCGCTCAGCCGCGCGGCGGCTTGTCTGGCGAACGGGGCGCCTTCGAACGGTTCACCGCGCCACAGCGCGGGATCCAGCGTCCGCTCGAACCGGTGCACGTCGACGTTCTCCGGCGGCACGTCGAGGTAGTAACCGGGGTGCTGGGACACGATCACGTTCGCGGGCAACGCCTTGCGCAGCCGCGAAACCGCCGACTGCAGCGACGCGGCGCCGTCGCCGGGCGGCTCGTCACCCCACAGGTCGGCGATCAGCCGCTCGGCCGGCACCACTCGTCCGGGCTCCATCGCGAGCCGGATCAGCAGCCACCGCAGGCGTTTTCCGCTCACGGTTACGACTGCACCGTCGTTCTCAACGAGCAGCGGCCCGAGCAACCCGATCTTCATCGCCGGGCCGCGCGCAGCCCCAGCGCCACCGCGCCCACGATCATCACGGCGGCAATCATGCCCGACCAGAGCAGAGTGACGTTCACGGTTTCGGTCCCCAGCATGTCGAGCACCCAGCCGAACGGCGTGCGCTTGCCCAGCGGGTACGTCAGCACGATGACCGCGAACACCACCAGCACGGTCCGCCCGATCGTCCGCAACACCGGCCGCGCGAACAACAGGCCCACCGACGCGCCCAGGGTCCCGCACACGACGTGTCCCGCGAACCCGGCCAGCACCGATCCGACGGAGTACGGATGCGGGTTCGTCACGAGCGGCATCAGGGTCGCCAGCAACGACAAGGCGATCACCGTCAGCACCGACAACAGTGCCACCGCACTCAACACGGGTCGCCACCCGCCCGCGGTCACGACAGTGATCTCCCGCCGCGCCGGGTCCTCGGACGTCGCGATCACCACCGCGAGCCACGCCGCCACCGGGTAGATCAACGCGCACGACCCCGCGTACGCCTGCAACGCCGGCCCGGCATCGCCGTGCAGGAACAACATGCCCAGCACGCCGCAGTACACCAGCACCGGCGCCAGAAACCGCTGGCCGCGCAGGACATCCATGGCGAGGTAGCGCGTTGTCGCGATCATGACCGCACGCTCCGCACCGAGCAGCCCAGCCGCAACGCCTCGGCCAGCACGCGGTCACTGTGCGCGGGCTCGACCAGCACGCGGGCCCCGATCCCGCGCTCGGACACGTCGCGCACACCGTCCAATTCGGACAATTCGTCCAGTCCGGACACCCGGCTGAGCTCGATCACCACGTGCCCGTCGGACAGCGAGATCACCTGCTCGGATGGCAGGTGCCCCTCGTGGTCGGCGACGACCGCCGTCCGGTCCTTGAGCAGCTCCACCAGCGCGGTCGCTGCGGTGGTGTCGAGGCCGGTGAACGGCTCGTCGAGTACCAGCAGATCGGTCGCCGCCAGGGCCTGGGCGATCGCGACCTTCTGCGCGTTGCCCTTGGACAACGCCGACATCGGGGCTGTCAGGTCGCCCCGGAACCCGAGGCGCTCCAGAACGTCCGCCTTGCGTCCCCGGATCGCTCCCATGTGTCCCAGGTAGGACTGGGCCGACATCCGCACGTCCGACGGGAACCGCTCCGGCACGTACCCGACCGACCGCGGCCGGCCCACGACCGAGCCGCGGGTGGGTGCGGTGATGCCCGCGACGATCCGCAGCAGGGTCGACTTCCCGGACCCGTTGCCGCCGGTCAGCACCACCAGGCCCGACACGGACAACGACAGGTCTCGCAACACCCAGGGCCCGCGGCCGTACCGCTTGCCGACCTCGACGAGTTCCACCAGATCCAAGATAGCCGCGGCCACGCTGGTGCCGGTGGCGGTTCGGCATCTCGGTAACCTCACCCGCCGGACTGATCCGTGGTCGCCCGCGTGAAGCCAATGCCCGCTGTCCCCCGCGCGCTTCCTTATGCGCTCAGAGCGTACCGCGAGGGTCTGACAATTCTCCGCCTCCGCCCCTGGTCGCCACTTGTGGGTGACAAAGGTTTTTCGGAAACGCGGTGGTGGCAGTCAGCCCTTGGTACCACCCGCGGCCACCCCACTGATCACCAGCCGCTGCGACACCAGGAACACCACCAGCGGCGGCAGCATCGCGACCGTCGAGAACGCCATCGCCCCCGCCCAGTCGCTGGTCGTCGCACCGAAGAATCCCCACAGCCCGGTCGTCACCGGCCGCATCGAGTCCTCGGACGCCAGGGTCAGCGCGAACACCAGGTCGCCCCATCCCCACAGGAACGCTAGCACCGCCACGGTCGCGATTCCCGGCAGCACCAGCGGCACGACGATCCGCCAGAACACCCCGAAAGCCGAGCACCCGTCGATCAACGCGGCCTCGCCGAACTCCCGCGGCACGGCGGCGAACGCGGGCCGCAGCAGCACGATCGAGTAAGGCAGCGCCAACGTCGTATCGGCCAAGATCAACCCGAGATACGAGTCCGTGAGGCCCAGCCGGGAGAACACCACGAACAACGGCGTCGCCAGCATGATCGCCGGGAACATCAGGCTCGACAACATCATCAGCATCAGCACGGGCTTGCCGCGCAACGGCAACCGCGCCAACGCGTAGGCCGCGGGGATCCCCAAAGCGAGAGTCAGGACCATCGTCCCGGAGGCGACGATCACGCTGTTCAGCACGTACCGCAGCACCCGCGGGTCGGAGAGGATCCGGGAAGTCCACGTGTCGAACGAAGGCGAGTGCGGCACCAGTTGCACCGACGCCAGGTCGGCCGGCCGTTTCACCGACGCGGACACCATCCAGTAGACCGGGAACAGGTACACGACGACGAAGGCAACGCCGAGAAATCGCCTCATCGCGGCGACCGATCCGTGCGCAAATACAGCAGGGACAACAGGAGTAGCACGAAGAAGATCAGGTTCATGATCGCGGCGCCCTTGCCGAACAGGAACGACGTGAACACCAGCCGGTAGGCCAGGGTCGGCAGGATCTCCGACGCACCGGCCGGCCCGCCCTGCGTCGCGATCCACACCAGGTCGAAGCTCTTCAGCGTGAAGATCGTGCTGAGCACCGCCGTCGCCAAAACCGTCGGCCGTAGCAACGGCCAGGTCACCCACCGGAAACGTTGCCACGCCGAGGCTCCGTCGATCAGCGCCGCCTCGCCGAACTCCCGCGGGATCGCCACGAGCCCGGCGGTCAGCGACACAATGACGAACGGGATGCCCAGCCACACCTGGATTCCGATCACGGCCGGGAACGCCAGCGAGGTGTCCGCGAGCCAGTAGACGTCACGCAGGCCGAGCACCCAGTTCACGAAACCCGAACGCCCGTCGAGCAGCCAGCGGAACAGTTCCGCGGACACTACGACCGGGATCGCGTACACGATCATGTAGAGCGAGCGCAGCGCCCGTGCGCCGGGAAAAGACTGGGCGTAGAACAGCGCCAGTCCCAACCCGGCGACGAGCTGCACGGCCACCGACACCACGGCGTACATGGTCGAATGCCATACGACATTGCCGAACACCTCGTCCGCGAAGGCCGCGCGGTAGTTCTCGAAACCCACCCAGGGCGCGCCGCCGAGCAGGGTGCCCGCGCTGACGTCCTGAAAGGACATCAGCACGTTCAGCACGACCGGGTAGACCAGCAGTGCCGCGAGGAACAGCACGGCCGGGAGTACGAACAGGTACGGGGTGAGCCTGCGCATCAGCCTGCCGGGAGCAGCGGGGTGATCTTGGCCTGCGCCTCCGCGGCCGCCGCCTGGGGCCTCTTCTCCTTCTTCACGACCTGCTGCGTCATCGTCCAGATCGCCTCGGACACCTTGGCGTACTTGGGGCCGTACCGGCTTCGCGACCGCGTGGTCAGCATCTCGCTGATGTACGCGCCGACGCCCGGACCCCACTTCCACACCGGGTCGTTCAGCGTGTCGTTGCGGTTCGGGATCGCGCCGAGCCCGCCGCCGATCTCGTGCGCGCTGTTCCTCGACTCCGCCAGCCAGGTGAGCACGTCCCACGCCACATCCGCGTGCGGGCTCCTGGCGCCGACCACCCAGGCCTCACCGCCGAGCGGCGACACCACGCCCTTCGCGCCCGCGGGCAGTGGCGCGGTACCCCACTGGAACTGCACCTTCGCCATACCCGGCAGCACCCACGGGCCGTTGATCATCATCGCGCACCGGCCCGCGGTGAACTCCTTCTCGACGTCGGAGTGCGTCCAGTTCAGCGCCGCCTCGGGCACGCTCCTGTCGACGTTGAACAGGTCGTTCACGTAGGTCAGCGCCTCGACCGCCGGCGCGTCGCCGATCGTGTCCACGTCACCGCCCGCCTGCCAGACGAAGGGCAGGAAGTTGAACGTCAGCGCCTCGTTCGCGCCCGCCGCGAAGCACAGGCCGTACCGGCCGTCCTTCGTCGTGGTCTTCGCGCTCGACCTCAGCTCCTGCCAGGTCGTGGGCGCGGCCGCGAGCACGTTCTTGTTGTAGATCAGCGCGGTCGTGTTGCTGCGCAACGGAACGCCGTACAGCCGGTCGCCGTGGTTGATGCTCTCCAGCACCGGCTCGAGGAACTGGTTGCTCTTCTCCCACCCCTTGTACCGGTCGGTCAGGTCGGCCAGCGCGCCCTGACTGGCGAGCAGCGGCACGTCCGGCGTGTCGATCACCGCGATGTCCGGGAGCTTGCCCGCGCCCGCCGCTTCGACGATCTTCGTGTGGAACTCCGGAAACGGGATCGCGGTGCGCTGGATCCGCACGTTCGGATGCGCGTCCTGGTAGCGGTTGATCAGCGTGTCCACCGCCAGGTTCGAACCGGGCGAGTAGCCGAAGTAGTCCCACCAGGTCACCGTCACACTTTCGGTGGCAGACGTTCTGTCCTCCGCGCTGCCAGTGGCGCAGCCGGCCGCGGTGATCGCGGCCATGGCTAAGGAGAACGCCTTGAAACCTTTTCTGGATTTGGAGGTCATACCCATCCCAACAGCCTCGGCGGCGGCGCATTGATAAAGCCTGGCAAGCGCTTTCCAGAGTGGTGCCGTCGATTCCTACTCGGATGGAACCGGCCGTGTCAAGTTTGGACACGAACGGAGCAGCCGGTTACTTTCCGTTTCCGAGAAGAGGTTGAATCTTCGCCTTTGCCGCGTCCGCGGCCTGTTGCGGTTCCCTTTCGCCGGTCATGACCTGTTGCGCCATCGTCCAGATCGCTTCGGAGAGCTGCGGATACTTCGGCCCGTAAACACTGCGGGCGCGCGCCGCCGGCATCTGCTCGGCGAACGCGTCGACCGCGGTGTTCCACTTCCACGCCGGATCCTTCAGCGTGTCCTCACGGTTCGGGATGGAGCCCAGGCCGCCGCCGATCTCCTTGGCGCTGTTCTTCGGATCCGCCAGCCACGCCAGCACATCCCATGCCTTGTCGGCGTTCTTGGATTTGGCGCCGATCACCCAGGCCTCACCGCCGAGCGGCGAGGCGGGCCCCTTGGCGCCCGCGGGCAGCGGTGCCGCCGCCCAGGCGAAACCGGCCTTCGCGACCGAGGGAATGGTCCACGGACCGTTGATCATCATGGCGCAGTGCCCCGCGCCGAACTCCTTCTCAACGTCCGAATGACCCCACTGCAGCACGGACTTCGGCACGCTCTTGTCCTCGTTGACAAGCGCCTTCACGAAGGCCAGCGCGTCGAGGCTGGCCTGGTCGCCGATGGTGGCGACATCACCGCCCGCCTGCCACACCAGCGGCAGGAAGTTGAACGTCAGCTGCTCGTTCGCGGCGGCGGCGAAACACAGACCGGAATGGTCCGCGGTCGTCAGCGCCTTCGCCGTGGAGCGCAGCTCCGCCCACGTCTTCGGGGGCGCGGTGATGCCGGCCTGAGCGAAGTGGTCGGCGTTGTAGAGCAGCGCGGTCGTGTTGCTGCGCAACGGAACGCCGTAGAACTTGTCCTGGTACTTCATGCCGTCGCGGACAGGTGCGAGGTACTTGTCCTTGTCGGGCCACGAGGTGAACCTCGCCGACAGGTCGCCGATCGCGTTCTGGCTCGCGAGCAGCGGCACGTCCGGCGTGTCGATCACCGCGATGTCCGGGAACGTCCCGGACGCGGCGGCCTGCACGATCTTCGCGTGGAAGTCCGCGAATCCGATCGGAGTGCGTTTGATCGTGACACCGGCATGCGAGTCCTGATAACGCTTGATGAGATCGTTCACCGCATGGTCGGACGCCGGCGAGTAGCCGAAGTAATCCCACCACGTCAGGGTCGTCCCATCACTGGATGATGCACCGTTGCCGCATGCCGCAATCGCGAACACAGCCGCAACGAGCACCACTCGCATTTTACCGATACCAAGATTCATACAGGCCCCGAATCACCAGGTAAGCGCTTACCATGCACAGGACACCGAGGTCCTACTCCCCGCTGATCCGGGATGTCAAGATCGGGATTCATGATGCGCATATCGAACGGCAGGCATTACATCGACGGCGATTTTGTGGTATCCGCGAGCGGTGCGACAGGTGTGGTCGAGGAGAAGGCCACGAATGCCGAGATCGGTTCCTACGCGCTCGGTGACGAGAAGGACGTGCGCCTCGCCGTGGCCGCCGCCGTGGCCGCGCAACCGGCGTGGGCTGCACTGCTGCCCGCCGAACGCGCGGGCCTCGTTCGCGAGATCGCCCGGCGCATCGAGGCGCGCGCCGACGAGTTCACCGAGCTGCTGATGCGCGAAACCGGTGGGGTGGCGACGAAAGCGCGTGGCGAGGTCGGCGCCGCACTCTCCAGGTTGAACATCTCCGCGTCGCTCGCGGCGATGGCCCGCGGCGACGTGCAGCCCTCCCCCAAGCCCGGCAAGCTCGCCCTGCTCGAGCGCATCCCGCTGGGCGTCGTCGGCGTGATCACGCCGTGGAACTTCCCGCTGGTGCTGGCGATGCGCGCGATGGCCCCGGCGCTGGCGACCGGCAACGCGGTCGTACTCAAGCCCGCCGAGCTCACGCCGATCGCGGGTGGGCAGCTGCTCGCCGAGGTGTGCCACGAGGCGGGCCTGCCGCCGGGTGTCTTCAACGTCGTCACCGGACTCGGCCCCGACGCGGGTGAACCGCTCGCGGCGCACCCGGACGTCGCGCTGGTGCACTTCACCGGGTCGAACGAGATCGGCGTGCGGGTCGCCGGGATCGCGTCGCGCACGTTGCGCCGGACTTCGCTGGAACTGGGCGGCGACAACGCCTTCGTGGTGCTCGACGACGCCGATGTCGAGGCTGCCGCGACGTGCGGCGCCTGGTCGTCGTTCGACTTCCAGGGCCAGACGTGCATCACGTCGTCGCGCCACATCGTGCATCGCGACGTCGCCGAGGCCTACGTCGCGGCACTGACGCGGCGGGCGCGGCAGATCGTGGTCGGCGACCCGATGCGAACCGACGTGCACCTGGGCCCGCTGATCAGCGCGGTGCAACGCGACCGCGTGCACGAGAAGATCGTCCGGCCGTCGATCGACGCCGGCGCGCACCTGGTCACCGGCGGCACCTACGACGGGCTGTTCTACCAGCCGACGGTGCTGACCGAGGTCACACCGGACATGCCCGCCTTCACCGAGGAGATCTTCGGACCGGTGGCGCCGGTGACCGTGGTGGACACCGAGGAGGAGGCGCTGGCACTGGTCAACCGCTGCCAGGCGCTCGTCAACGCCGTGTACACGGGTGATCCGATGCGTGGGCTGGCATTCGCACAGCGCGTTTTCTCGAAGAACGTTCACGTCAATGATGCGGGCCCGCGACCGACCGACGCCGATGATGTGGATCTCGACGAGTTCACCACGAGGCGCTGGATCGGCATTCAGCGAAATGCGCTTTCATACCCCGACTGGGCGAAATGACGAAGCCATTTCACTCGAACGTGTGATGTTCGCCGGAACTGAATAGTTGCGTAACGCGGGTGGCTGGGCCGTCGATGAGGCACACGTCCAATTGACGAACTCGGGAGCTCCCGCTGAGAAGCGACAACCAGATCTCCTTCGACCTGCTCGCGGGCGTTTTGACCGGACGGCAGACCGCCGGGGTCACGGCCACGCTGCACGTGGTCGGTAATCCCGGCGGTCTGTTCCACCTGCGCAATGGCATCGTCATCTCCGTTTATAGCGCAGGGTCACCCGCACCTGACGCTTTGTTGTTGCGCTCGGGCCGAATCAGCAAATCCGATTGGGCCCGTCAGTCCGAGCTCGTGGCGCGCGGCGCCGTCGGCTCGACCGAGCTCCAGGTCGTCGCGATGATGGCCGCGCACGACGCCGTGTTCGCGATCGTCACGGGCGAGATCGTGGACTGCCGGCTGGACCGGCCGGTCGACGTCCCGCTGCCGATGACGCCCGGCGTCGATCCGGTCCGGCTGCTGCAGGAGACCTCCCGCAGGCTGGTCTCGCTGCGCTCGCTGCCCGTCGCGGTCTCGCCGCATCTCGACCGCGTCGCGCCCGCGGAATCAGCTGACCCGCAAGAGGAAACCCTCACCGAGTCCCGCCGCGAGATCCTGCAGCACGCCACCGGCCGCAGCAGCGCCCGCGACATCGCGTTCGCCGCCGGCCGCGGCCTTTTCCCGGTCACCGTCGAGGTGTCGCGCATGCTCGGCGAGGGGCTGCTCATCGTCGTCACCCACACCGACGGCACCTCCGTCACCGTCACGCGGGCCCTGCGCGACGTCCCGCTCCGCCCGCGCGTGACACCCGCGCCGGAGGAGCCCCCACCCGTGCGCGAAACCGATTCGACGGGCGTGCCGCTGCCCCGGTCGCTCGTCCGAAGCCTGTTACCGCGCCTGCTCAACGGAATTTGGAGGGAACCAAATTGAACCAGGACGCGCTGGCCGCCGAGTTGCACGCATTGCGTGACCGGGTAGCCGGCATAACGAACACGATCGTGGCCGCCAACGACGGTTTGCTGATATTGGCGGACACGTCGCCGGACATCGATCCGGAAGGAATTTCCGCGCTCGCGGCCGCGGATCTCGGCCTCGCCCGCAGATCCACGGCCGCGATCGGTCTCGGCGCATTCCGGCAAACCGTCACGTACAGCAGCAGCGGCTGCATCGCCGTATACGCCGTCGGATCGCTGGCACTGATGGTCGTGGTGGGCGACGAAGGGCTCAACGTCACCCACCTGCACCAGGAGACCCAACCCGCGATCGAACGAATCAGCTCGATTCTCACCGCCGCCTGAACTGAAATAGATGAGGAAAGTGAACAAGTTGGCGAACCAGCGAGGAATGTCGGATCAGGTGTCGGTCATGGTCAAGTACCTGCGCCAGGAGGTGCAGGGCTGCGTGGCCGCCGGCGTCGTCGACATGGCCACCGGGATGCTGCTGTCGTTCGAGACGACCGAGACACACCCCGCCGAGGTCATGGACCTGCTCGCGGGCGCGACGCTCGACCTGTTCCAGGGCCGCACGGTCACGATGATCGAGGACGTCTTCAAGGAGCGGCGCGGCATCTCGAGCACCGAGCACTACTTCCAGGAGATCCTCGTCAACAGCAGCAACCTCACCCACCTGTTCATCCGCAACAACCACCACGCGGACGTGGTCGCGGTCGTCGTGTGCCCGAAGTCGGTCAACATCGGCATGCTCTTCGCGTCCGCCCGCCGCGTCGTGCGGGAGCACGGAAGCTTCTGAAACCCGGTGGTCCGCCGCCACCAAGATCGCTTCAGGTGGCGGCGGACACGCCTGAACCGGGTTGAAACGGAATACAGGACACGCGTACTGTTTGGGAGCAGGAGGGCGACGCTGCACGTGCGCCAGGCGTGCGGAAGGATCGCTCCTGTTCCCGAACTGACCAGCGCTGTCCAGATGGAGTTCCCACGTGACTGCACCAGCGAGTAAGGACAGCTTCGGCGCCCGCGGGACGCTCACGGTCGGCGACGCCTCGTACGAGGTGTTCCGGCTGAGCGCCGTGGAGGGCGCGGAGCGACTGCCGTTCAGCCTGAAGATCCTGCTGGAGAACCTGCTGCGGACCGAGGACGGCGCGAACATCACCGCCGACCACGTGCGCGCCCTCGCCGGCTGGGACCCGAGCGCGGAGCCCAACACCGAGATCCAGTTCACCCCGGCCCGCGTGGTGATGCAGGACTTCACCGGTGTCCCGTGCGTCGTCGACCTTGCCACCATGCGAGAGGCCGTCACCCAGCTCGGTGGCGACCCCGCCAAGGTCAACCCGCTCGCGCCCGCCGAGCTCGTCATCGACCACTCGGTCATCGCCGACATCTTCGGCCGCCCGGACGCGTTCGAGCTGAACGTCGACCTGGAGTACGAGCGCAACAAGGAGCGCTACCAGTTCCTGCGCTGGGGCCAGACGGCGTTCGACGAGTTCAAGGTCGTCCCGCCCGGCACGGGCATCGTGCACCAGGTCAACATCGAGCACCTGGCCCGCGTCGTCATGGTCCGCAACGGCCAGGCGTACCCGGACACGCTGGTCGGCACCGACTCGCACACCACGATGGTCAACGGCATCGGCGTGCTGGGCTGGGGCGTCGGCGGCATCGAGGCCGAGGCCGCGATGCTCGGCCAGCCCGTCTCGATGCTCATCCCGCGCGTGGTCGGCTTCAAGCTGTCCGGTGAGCTGCCGGCCGGCGCCACCGCGACCGACCTCGTCCTCACGATCACCGAGATGCTGCGCAAGCACGGCGTGGTCGGCAAGTTCGTCGAGTTCTACGGCGAGGGCGTCGGCGCCGTGCCGCTGGCCAACCGCGCCACGATCGGCAACATGTCGCCGGAGTTCGGCTCCACGGTCGGCATCTTCCCGATCGACTCCGAGACCATCGACTACCTGCGCCTGACCGGCCGTTCGGCCGAGCAGATCGCGCTGGTCGAGGCCTACGCCAAGGAACAGGGCCTCTGGCACGACCCGTCGCGCGAGGCCGTCTACTCCGAGACCCTCGAGCTGGATCTGGCGACGATCGTCCCGTCGATCGCCGGCCCGAAGCGCCCGCAGGACCGCATCGAGCTGACCAACGCCAAGGGCGCGTTCCGCGCCGCGCTGAAGGATTACGTCGCGCACGTCGAGTCCGACGAGCTGTCCGGTGTGGACGAGGCCGTCGACGAGACGTTCCCGGCCAGCGACCCGGTCGCCGTCCACATCGGTGAGAACGGCACCGGCAAGCCGCGCGTGCAGACCGCCGCCGAGGGCTCCGAGGGCCGTCCGTCCAACCCGGTCAAGGTGACCGTCGACGGCAACGAGTTCGAGCTGGACCACGGCGCCGTCGCGATCGCCGCGATCACGTCGTGCACCAACACCTCGAACCCGTCCGTGATGCTCGGCGCCGCGCTGCTCGCGAAGAAGGCCGTCGAACGCGGCCTGGAGCGCAAGCCGTGGGTCAAGACGACCCTGGCGCCCGGCTCCAAGGTCGTCATGGACTACTACGAGCGCGCCGGCCTCATGCCGTACCTGGAGAAGCTCGGCTTCCACCTGGTCGGCTACGGCTGCACCACGTGCATCGGCAACTCGGGCCCGCTGCAGGAGGAGATCTCCGCGGGCGTGCAGCAGGGCGACCTGGCGGTCGTCTCGGTGCTGTCCGGCAACCGCAACTTCGAGGGCCGGATCAACCCGGACATCAAGATGAACTACCTCGCGTCGCCGCCGCTCGTGGTCGCGTACGCGCTGGCCGGTTCGATGGACAAGGACATCACCACCGAGCCGCTCGGTACCGACTCGGAAGGCAAGCCGGTCTACCTCTCGGAGATCTGGCCGTCGCCGTCGGAGATCGCCGAGGTGATCGCGTCGTCGATCTCGCCGGAGGGCTTCACCAAGGGCTACACCGACGTGTTCGCGGGTGACCAGCGCTGGCAGTCCCTGCCGACGCCGACCGGCAACACGTTCGACTGGGACGCTCAGTCCACGTACGTCCGCAAGCCCCCGTACTTCGAGGGCATGGAGATGGAGCCCGCTCCGGTCACCGAGATCTCCGGTGCCCGCGTGCTCGCCCTGCTGGGCGACTCCGTCACGACGGACCACATCTCCCCCGCCGGTTCGATCAAGGCCGACTCGCCCGCGGGCAAGTACCTGACGGAGCACGGCGTCGAGCGCAAGGACTTCAACTCCTATGGCTCGCGTCGCGGCAACCACGAGGTGATGATCCGCGGCACGTTCGCGAACATCCGGCTGCGCAACCTGCTGCTGGACGACGTGCAGGGTGGCTTCACGCGCAACTTCCTGGTCGACGGTGCGCCGCAGACCACGATCTACGACGCGTCGGTCGCCTACGCTGCGGCGGGCGTTCCGCTGGTCGTGCTGGCGGGCAAGGAGTACGGCTCCGGTTCGTCGCGCGACTGGGCGGCCAAGGGCACCTCGCTGCTGGGTGTGCGGGCCGTGATCGCCGAGTCGTTCGAGCGCATCCACCGGTCGAACCTGATCGGTATGGGCGTGCTGCCGCTGCAGTTCCCCGCGGGTGGCTCGGCCGCCTCGCTGGGCCTGGACGGTACCGAGACGTTCGACTTCACCGGGATCACCGAGCTGAACTCCGGCTCGACCCCGTCCACCGTGCACGTGGTGGCAACCAAGGGTGATGGCTCGAAGGTGGAGTTCGACGCGGTCGTCCGCATCGACACCCCCGGTGAGGCCGACTACTACCGCAACGGCGGCATCATGCAGTACGTGCTGCGCAAGATGGTCCGCAGCTAGTCACCCGCTCAACGCCAACGGGCCGCTCACCTTCCAGGTGGGCGGCCCGTTCGTTTGGACCCAGACCCTGGCGCAACGCAATGCAACGCAATACACTAGGGTCCGACCAGTGCGGGAACTGCGATGGACCGAGTGGTCCGAGGAACACATCGCCCGCCACGGTGTCACGCCGGCGGAGGTGGAGGAAGTCGCCTACACGAGGCCGCGGTGGATCACCCGCGGCAGAGAGGACACGACCCTGATCTTCGGCACGACGAACGCAGGCCGGCATTTGGTGGTCGTGCTGGCCGACGACAGCGACGGCCACACGACGTTCGTCGTCACGGCGCGCGGTATGACGAGCAAGGAACGTGTTCTGTTCCGCAGGAAGGCGAGGTGAGGGCGTTGCGCGAGAAGGACCTGACGAAGCTGGCCGAGCACTACGACACCACGGACCTGTCGAGCGAGCTCGAGCACGCGGAGCTCGACGAGACGGTCGATCCGGACCCGATGATCACCACCTCGCTCCGGCTCCCGAAGAGCGTTCTCGACCGCGTGCGCGCACGTGCCGCGGACGAGGGCGTCAAGCCGACCGCGCTGATGCGCCGCTGGGTGGAACAGGCGAGCGCGAACGACGTGTCGACACTCGAGGAGCTGATGCGTCAGGTCGTGCACGACGAGCTCGCGCCGGTGCGGCAGTTCATCGCCGACCACGAGCGCTCCGCGGGCTAGGCGTACCGTCGGCACCATGGTGGGCCGCAGGGCATACGACTTCATGTACCGCACCTGGGCGCCGTGGGAGACCGGGCCGCGCGCCGAACTGGTCGCACTCGTCGAGAGCGGCGTTCTGAAACCGGGCCGCGCGATCGACCTGGGCTGCGGCAGCGGCGCCAACGCGATCTTCCTGGCCGAGCACGGCTTCGACGTGACCGGCGTCGACTTCTCCCCCAAAGGGCTCGAGAAGGCCAGAGATAACGCCGGCAAGCTGCCCATCGAGTTCGTCGAAGGCGACCTGACCGCCGAAGAGATCCCCGGCGTCGAGGGCACGTTCGACCTGCTGGTCGACTACGGCGTACTGGACGACCTCAAAGGTCCGGACCGCGAGAAAATGGCGCGGACCGTCAAGCGACTGTCCCACCAGGGATCACGCTTCCTGCTGTGGTGCTTCTACGACGAGATCCCGTGGTGGCGCCGCAAGGGCGCCCGCTTCCCCGGCCTCAAACCCGGCGAGGAGACCACCCTGTTCGCGGACACGTTCGAGATTGAGCGCCTCGACGAACCGAAGAACGGCTTCGCCGCCTTCCTCATGCGGAGATGAGCCCCTCCAGCAGCCCGACCGCGGCCGCGGCACCACCCGCATCCAAGAAAGAACGCTGGATCCGTTGTGCCGCAGCCAAGAACGACGGCGACACGAGAAGCTCGTCGACAGCGGCACCGATCTGGGCGGCGGTCGCGTGCGCGAACCGCAGCCGGACGCCCGCACCGGAAGCAGCGACCTGACCCGCCACGACCTGCTGGTCGTCCCTGATCGGCGCGACCACGAGCGGAAGGCCGTGCCACAGCGTCTCGCACACCGTGTTGTGGCCGCCGTGGCAGATCACCAGCGAAGCGGACGCGAGCACCGCGAGCTGGTCGACGTGCGGCGCGACGACCACGTTGGGCGGCACCGGACCCAGATGGCCGCCGGGATCCACGACCACGGCACGCACGTCGCGCGAGGCCAGCGCCGATACGCACTCGTTCAGGAACCGGCCGCCGATGCCGTCGTTGACCGTGCCCAGCGTGACGAACACGAGTGGTGGGTCCACAGGGGACGGTGAGCACGGCGGCAGCATCGGGCCGACGAAGCTCACCGGACGGCTCACCGGGCCGGTCAGCTCGGCGGAGCTGTAGGCCAGCACCAGCGACGGCGAGAACCTGGGGTCGAAGCCACCCAACTCGGTCAGCCGGGAGAGCAGCCACTCTTCGATCTTCGGCGGGTACGGGTCGGTCAGCTCGGTCGTGGTGGACGCGGAGGTCACCCACGGCACGCCGAGCCGGTCGGCGGCGAACGCGCCGGCGTAGGTCTGCTGGTCCACGACAACGAGGTCCGGCTCGAACGTCTTGATCGCAGCGGTCACGCCCGGTTCCATGCGTTGTGCCAGCGGCACCAGGTAGTCCTCGACGAGGAACTTCAGTGCGGCCGCCCCGCGCAGCGAAGGCCGGTGGAACGACGCCGGGTGGAAGTCATCGGTGTCGCACGGGAACACCTCGCCCACACCCGCCCACGCCACCTCGTGCCCGCGGGCGGTGAGCGCGTCGGCCACTCCGCGCAACGGCGCGATGTGGCCGGGCAACGGGGGCACGACGAGCAGGAAGCGGCTCATCGGGCGGCCAGCCACGGTACGACGAGCGCCGCGACCTCACGCGGGGACGACGTCAGCACCATGTGCTCCTCGCCGGGCACGATGTTCACCGTGACGTCCGGCAGCAGCGGCACGAACTCCTCGGTGTGGCGGGAGAGTTCCGAGTCGCCGCCGACCACGAGGTGCACCGGGCAAGTGATCTTCCGGATCTCGTCGGAACTGATCAGCCATTCCGGCGCGACCGTGTCCACGGCGACGCTGGTCTCCCCGGCGGTCATGATCGACTGGGCCATCCGCCGCAGCACCCTGGGCTGCGCGCGCACGAACACCTCGTCGAGCAGCACCGTGTCCAGCTTCCCGAACCCGGCCGAGGTGCGCCGCGCCCACGCCTTCGTCGGCGGCTCGGACTCGATCACCGTCAGCGTCAGCATCCGCGCGGGGAAACGCTCGGCGAAGGAGAACGCCAGCGTGCCGCCGAAGGAGAAGCCGAGCACGTGCAGCGGGCCCGTGACGCCGAGCTCGTCGAGCAGGCCGGTCAGGTCGTCGAGGTGGTCACCGATCGTGTAGCCGGACGTCGGCTGGTCGGAACGGCCGTGCCCGCGCAGGTCGTAGGTGATCACGTCGAAGCCCGCCTGGGCGAGTGGGCCCACGAGCGTGAAGTAGAAGCCCGCCAACGTGTCCGCGAGCCCGTGCAGGCACACCACCGTCGGCCGGTCCGTGGAGGTGTGCGGCTGGCGCTGGTAGTGCAGGCGGATCCCGTTCGCCTCGACGAACCCCATCAGCGGGCCGCCTCGAGTCCGGTCGAGATGAACGCGACCAGGTCGCCGACGGTCAGCGCGATGATCTCGTCCAGCTCCAGGTCGGTAAAGAACTTCGGCACGTTCACCGCGTCGCCGTAGCGTTCGGTCAGGTGGCCGCTCAGCACGACGACGTCGATGCTCTCGAACTGCAGGTCGTCGGCGAAGCTGGTCTCCATGGTGATCTCGTCCAGCGGCACGCCGTCGAGCACCTGCCGCACGGCGTCGGCGACCTCGGTCAGCACGGTCTCCTTCAACGTCCACTCTCCCTGGTCCATGCGACGAAGTACTCGCGATCGTTGTGCCACAGGCGTTCCAGCCGAACCTCCGGGCCCAGCTCGGCCAAGGACGGCTCGGTGTCCAGCACGGTGATGCGGCCGGGTCCGGTCAGGGCGACGGCGACCTCACGGCACTGCTCCACCGTCACGTCCACAGTGGACCGCGCGCCGAAGCGTTCGGTCACGACGCCCGAGCCGACCTCCAGCTCCGCCGGGAACACCTCGGCCCGGCCGGAGGCCAGCAGCCACGCCCGTGCCGCGTCCTTGGCGGTGATCCGGCCGAGCAGCCACCCGCGCCGGGCCGTCGGCGGCTGGGACTGGTAGTCGGCCTGCTCGGCGCGGGTCAGGTACATCCGGGCCATCAGCTCGCGGGTGGCTAGGTCCGGCCAGGTCTCGCCGACCCAGTACCAGCCGTCCCGGTCGTGCGCGATCATGGCGGTGCCCATGTTCTCCTTCATCGCCCGCACCCGTGGCGTACAGGCGAACCGGTGCAACTGCCAGCCGGTCGCGTGCGCCCACACCGTGCCGTCGTCGCGGACCAGCAGCAGCTCGGCCTCGACCGAGGTGCCGGTGACCGAGACGAGCCGTGCCTGGCAGACCACCTTGTCGCCGGGGCGTGGCGGGTCGGAGAAGAACCGGATGTGCCCGAACCGCTTCGGGAACGTCCAGCAGTTCTCCTCGAACTCCTCCATCACCCAGTACCCGACGAAGTGGCCCGCGTTGTCCAGCAACGATCCCGGCGCGTCGGGCACGGTGATCACGCCGTGCACGTGCCGGTCGCCGATCCCGCTGATCTCCGACACGCCCTGGTAGGCGGGACCGTGGAACATCCACCGCCGCCGGTACATCTCCTCGCCGGTGAGCAGCGGCTCACGGTCGGCGGGCAACGTCCACGGCACCGGCCGGTCACCGGGATATCCGGCGGCCAGCTCGATCTCCGCCTGCGCGTGGCCCTTGGCCGTCACCCGGATCCGCCGTGGTCCCACGGGAGTGATCTCGAACCGCACCCGCACCGCCGGTTCGACCGCGAGCCAGCGTTCGAACCTCGCGTCGTGCACGGCGATCGCGCGCATACCGGGCATCGCCCGTTCCGCGGCGGCCATGAGCTGGCGCACCAGTTCGGTCGCCGGCACGACCGGGAAGCCGTCGTGCGCGTCCGGCCAGCCCGCGGGCAGGTCGTAGAACGAGTGGTCGCGCAGATAAGGCATGGTGCGCAACGACATCTCGTGCTCTTGATGACCACCGGTGACCCGTGCCGCCGCGAGCACGTCAGCGACTGCTTGTTCGGTGTCACGCAGAAATGCCGCCACCCGGTCCGGCCGCGCGGGCTCGGCACGCACCGACCCGATCAGCGCCGGGGCATCCGGGCCGAGGGAGACCAGCGGCCTGCCCAGCCGCAACCGCGTCGGGGTCAGCGGCAGCGGCGGCCACAGCTCGTCGCGCACCGCACCGCCGTCCGCCCACACCGCGGCGGCGACCCTGGTGAGCTGGCCGATGCCGTCGTGCCGGGTGGAGCTCGCGGCGACCGCGAGGTGGTCGCGGCCGGCCAGGACGTCGGACACCAGCGTGTGCAGCTGGCCCGGTCCGACCTGGACGAACACCCGGAACCCCGCCGCGTACATGGCCTCGATCATCGGCCGGAACCGCACCGGCTCCAGCAGGTGCCGGGTGAACAGCTCGCGCACCTCGTCGATGTCGTCCGGATACGGCGCGGCGATCGTGGCCGACCAGATCGGCACCGCGGGCGGACGCAGCACGTGCTTACCGAGGCCGTTCTCGATCCGCCCGACGTACGGCCGCAACGCCGGCGTGTGGAACCCGGACCGGAACGGCAGTTCCTGGCCGAGCACCCGTTCGTCGAGCAGCTCCGCCAGCAGCGCGCGCACCTGGTCGGCCGGACCGCACACGACGCACTGGTTGGGCGAGTTGTCGTGCGACAGCGTGAGATCGCCGGTCAGCCTCGGCTCGACGCGCTCCGCCGGAGCGCCCAGCGTCGCGAACACCACGTCCGGCACCGGGAAGTTGTCCAGGTCGAACGTGTCGAGCACGGCGCTGAGCTCGTCCTCGTCGTACATCCCGGCGGATGTCATGGCGCTCCACTCACCGATCGAGTGGCCCGCCACGGCGTCCGGAAGGATGCCGAGCATCCGTACGGCCGCGTCCATCATCCGGCCGACGTCGGAGACGGCTGCGCCGTGCCTGCCGAGCGTGTGCGTGGACAACTCCGGTGCGGCGAACCCGAACCGGCGGGCGACCGTCTCGACCTCGGCCGAGAACTGCGCCTCCAGCCCCGGATAGAGGAACGCGATCTTCCCTTCGGGCAGCAGCGGCGCGGGGCTGAACCAGATGTCGCCTCGTCCGCGCCACGGCTTGCCCGCCACGAGCACGCGGTGCGCGGTCGCGATCTTCCGCTCGTCAGGATCCACAATGGACATACGGACCGGGCCGGATCCCACAGACCGGCCGGCGTTCAGCAACTCGGCCAGTTCCCCGGCGGAGTTCGCCGCGATCCGCAACACCCGCGTCGGCGTGCGCACGACAACCGGCGAACTCTCCTGCTCCAGCACCACGTGCGCGCTGATCCCGCCGAAGCCGAAGGCGTTGACCGCGGCCCGGCGCGTCCCAGTCCACGGCTGTGCCTCGGCGATCGGCCGGAACCGGGTGCCTGCCAGTCCCGGATGCGGGGTCTCGCAGTGCAGCGTCGGCGGCAGCACGCCGTGGTGCACCGCCAGCGCGGCCTTGATGAACCCGGCGATGCCCGCGGCGGGCATGGTGTGCCCGATCATCGACTTGACCGACCCGACCACCGCGGGTTCGCCCGGTCCGAACACGTCTCGCAGTGTCGCCACCTCGGCGGCGTCACCCTCACGGGTGGCGGTGCCATGCGCCTCGATCAGCCCCACCGAGTCCGGCGCGGCGGGATCCAGACCGGCGGCGTCCCACGCCCGGCGGACCGCGAGCACCTGCCCGCCGCTGGCCGGGTGCATCAGGCTGACGCCACCACCGTCGCTCGCGACACCGGTGCCCCGCACCACCGCGTAGACCCGGTCACCGGCCGCACGCGCGTCGGAAAGTCGTTTCAGGACAACGATTCCGGTGCCCTCACCGATCAGCAGGCCGTCGGCGTTTCCGGAGAGCGGCCGGATGCCCGCCGTCCGGCTCAGCGCGCCGAGCCGGGCGAACACGGTCCACAGCGTCGCGTCGTGCCCGTGGTGCACCCCACCGGCCAGCACCGCGTCGCACCGGCCGCCGGCCAGCTCGTTCACGGCGTGGTCGATCGCGATCAACGACGAGGCGCACGCCGCGTCGACCGTGTACGCGGGGCCGCCGAACCCGAGCCGGTTCGCGATCCTGGACGCGGCCAGGTTCGGCACGTGACCGATCTCCGACCCCGGCGACTCGGGCCCGAGCCGGTCGAGGAACGCGGTGCGCACCCGGTCCAGCTCGGCGGGTCCGAGGTCGGGCAGCAGCTCGCCGAGCGTGGTCACGAGCTGGCGCGCGACGTTGGTCCGCAGGTCGATCTGCGACAACCCGGCGGTGAGATAGCCGCCCCGGCCGAGGATCACCCCGACCCGCGCGTGGTCGCCGAGGTCACCGGCGTCGGCTATCGCTGCTTTGGCAACGTGCAGCGCGAGCAGCTGGTCGGGTTCGGTGGACGGCAACGCGGCCGGCATCAGTCCCAGCCCGGCCACGTCGACGGTGGCGAGGTCGCCGAGAAAACCGCCTCGCGCGCCGGGAAACCCGTCCAGGCCGTAGTCCTCGGGCACGCCGGTGATGCAGTCCACTCCGCCGACGAGGTTGCGCCAGTACGCGTCCAGGTCGGGGGCGCCGGGGAACAGCGCCCCCATTCCGACGACGGCAACGGGTTCCACGCTCACCACCCGGACGCCGTGTACACGACGCAGTCCTGCGCGCCCCACGCGAGCTCGCGCAGCAGGCCGACCGCGCCCTCCTCCGGGTCGATCAGCTCGATGCCCCGGCGCGCGTAGTCCACGGCGAGCTCGGGCGTGACCATGCCGCCGTGTTCCGCGTCCGGCGCCCACGGTCCCCAATGGACGGTCAGCGCACGCGACCCGGAGCGGGCGGCGAACTCCCGGCCGAGCGTCTCCAGCGCGTCGTTGGCGGCGGCGTAGTCGCACTGGCCGCGGTTGCCCAGCACCGCGGCGATGCTGCCGAACAACACCGTGAACGACGGCGCGTCCGGGAGGTCGGCGAGCGCCGCGAGCAACGCCGACGCGCCGTCGACCTTGGTGCCGAACACCCGGCGGAACGAGTCGACGGTCTTGTCGGCGAGCAGGCGGTCCTCGATCACGCCGGCGGCGAACACGACGCCGTCGACCCGGCCGAACTCGGCGTGCGTCTGCTTGACCAGGGTCCGCACCGCGGCGGTGTCCGTCGCGTCGAGCGTCCAGTACCGCACGTCGCTGCCGAGGCCGCGCAGCCGCGTGAGCGTGGCGTTCACCTCGCGCCGCGCCAGCACCCGCCGCGCGAGCCGGTCCAGCTCGGTGGGTTCCCGCGTGCCGAGAGCCGCGAGCGCGGCGCGGATCCCGGCCAGATCCGCGGCGGCGGCCACCTCGGCGGGCTCGGGGTCACCGGCCAGGTCGGTGCGCCCGGCCAGCACGATCCGGCAGCCGCTCGCGGCGGCCGCGGTCTCGGCGAACCGCGCGGTGATGCCACGCGCGCCACCGACGAGCACCAGCACCGACTCACGGCCCAGGCCCAGTGCGGCCGCTTCCGCGCCGCCCTGACCGTCCGGCCCGCCGCCCGCGGTGCCGAGCAGTCCCAGCGGTGCGGCGGTGAGGGTGAACGCCGAGCGCCGCTCCCCCAGCCGCACCACGGGTTCACCGCGAGACAGCAGTTCCGCGCACACCAGGTCCGGGTCCGGTTCGCCGGTCAGCTCCACCAGTTTGATCGTCGCTTGTGGACACTCACGGAACACCGACCGCATGAACCCGCGCAGCCCGGCGGCCCTGCGGTCACCGTCGCGCACGACGACGAGCAGCGTCCCGCCGGTCAGCGCGGCGGCCCGCAACCGCGGGAACAGCTCCGGCAACAGCATCGGATCGTCCTCGGCCCCGGCCGGGGCGAGCGCGTCCAGGTACACCAGCCCGTCCGGACCGTCCGGGTCAAGCACCACACCCCGTTCGACAAGTGCCGTCGCGACCGCGGCGCCGAACGGCGTGTCCGCACCGGTGACCGCGAGCCGCCTGCCGGTCAGCTCACCGGTGGGCTCGGCCTCCGCGACGACCTCGGTGAGCACGAACCGGGTCGGCGCGACACCCGACGGCGTCTCCACCCGCACGACCGGCTTCGACTCCGCGGCACCACCCAGCCTGCGGTCCAGCGACTCGGCGAGCGCACCCGCGCTGCGGGCCTTGGCGAGCTCCTCGATGTCGGCATCGCCCACCCGTCCGGCGAACCGGGCAGCCAGCTCGCCGACCAGCTCGGTTCGCTTGATCGAGTCGATCGACAGGTCGGCCTCCAGGTCGAGGCCCGGTTCGATCATCTCGACCGGGTAGCCGGTGCGTTCGCTGATCAACGAGGTCACCACGTCGAGCGTGGAACCGACGGGTTCTTCCTGCTGGGACTCGACGACAACCGGCTCCACCGGCGCGGGCACGGACTCGGCCCGCGGCAACGGGCGCTGCTCCGCACCGAAGTAGGCGAGCATGATGTCCCGCTGCGCGTTGACGAACTCCCTGGTGGTGCGCAGGTAGTCGTCGATGACCGCGTCCGGGTCGCCGCCGCGCGCGGTGCGGGTCAGCGTGACCCGCTTCGGCGGCCTGCCGCTGACGAACTCTCCCGCCGCGGTCCGCACCGCCTGGCCGTCCACCGTCCATTGTGGCCGCTTCGCCACAGTGTCGGTGAGGTCGGCGGCCCGGCCGTCGCACAGCCCGCTCGGCCTGATGGGCACACCGGCAGCGGCGAGCTCGGCCAGCGCGGTCAGGACACCGGTGAGGCCGCCACCCGAGCGCTCCATGTGCACCGTCTGATGTGGACGGTCGCCCAGCACGGCGTCGACGAGTCCGCTGAGCACCGTTCCGGGACCGCACTCCACGAACACCCTGGCACCGGCGGCATACATCGCCTCGATCTGCTCGGCGAACCGCACCGGAGCGCCGATCTGGGCGCCCAGCTCGACTGCGACGTCAGCGTCGGCCGGGTACTCGGACGCGGTCCGGTTGGCCCACA
Organism: Lentzea sp. NBRC 105346; assembly: GCF_030269605.1. GTDB lineage: Bacteria > Actinomycetota > Actinomycetes > Mycobacteriales > Pseudonocardiaceae > Lentzea. The sequence goes on along the minus strand of NZ_BSTQ01000028.1, from coordinate 48,440 downwards.
CCGGGAAGAGCGGCGCCGCGAGCTCCAGCTCGGCGACCCGTGCGGCGAACCGCGGCCCGGCATCCGCGACCAGCGGACTGTGGAACGCGCACGCCACCGGGATCGGCTTCACCCGCAGCCCGGCCGCCGACAACGCCTCGACCGTGCGCTCGACGTCCGCGGTCGGACCGGAGATCACGGTCTGCCGCGGCGAGTTGTGGTTGGCGATCACGACCCCACCGGTGAGCAGTGGCTCGACCTCGGCCGGAGGCGCCGTCACCGCGGCCATCGCGCCGGGGTCGTCCCCGGTGGCGGCGAGGATCTCGGCCGCGCGGGCCTCGCTCAGCCCGACCAGGTCGTCCGGGTCCAGCGCACCGGCCGCGGTCAGCGCGACCAGCTCGCCGTAGCTGTGACCGGCCGCCATGTCCGGCCGCACCCCGGCCGTCGTGAGCACGTGGTGGTAGGCGAGCCCGGCGACACCGAGTGCCGGCTGCGCGATCCTGGTGTCCCGCAACCGATCCTGCTGCCGCCGCGCCTGCTCCTCGGTGAAGGCGGCGGGCGGGAACAGCACGCCGGCCCACGGCCGGTCCGCGAGCTCCTGCAGTTCGGGGAACGCGACGAGCAGCTCGGCCGCCATGCCCGGCCGCTGGCTGCCCTGGCCCGGGAACAGCAACGCCACCTCGCCCAGCGGGCGCGGTTCGCTGATCGTCACGTCCGCGAGCTTGCGCGTCAGCTCGGCCACGTCGCGTGCGACGAACGCGGCACCGGCGCGCGCCTCGGTCCGTTCGAACCGGCGGGCGGCGGTCAGCGCGAGGTCCCGCAGCCGGGCGTCCGGGCGGGCGTCGACCAGCGTCCGCAACCAGTCCACATCGGACTGGGCGCGGAACACGAACAGCTCGGCGGGCCACTGGTCGCGGCCGTGCCGGGGCGACGGCCCGCCGTGACCGGTCAGCACCGCGTGGAAGTTGGTGCCGCCGAAGCCGAACCCGCTGATGCCCGCGACCCGGTCGGAAGCGACACCGGGCCAGGGTGCGGCCGAGGTGTGGAACGCGAACGGGCTGTCGTCCGCCGACCACGGCTCGACCGGCCTGGTCAGGTGCGCGGTCGGCGGCCGGGTGCCGGTGTGCAGCGCCATCGCGGTCTTGATCAGCCCGGCGAGTCCGGCCGCGCACTTGGTGTGCCCGATCTGGGACTTGACCGACCCCAGCACCGTGCCGCCCGGCGCGGTCCCGGCGAACATCTCGGTGAGCGTGGCGAGCTCGGTGCGGTCACCGACGGCCGTGCCGGTGCCGTGCGCCTCGACGATGCCCACGTCCGCCGGGGTGACCCGTGCGTTCGCGTACGCCCTGGTGATCGCCGCGCGCTGGCCGTCGGGACGCGGCGCGGTGAGCCCGAGGGAACGCCCGTCGCTGGACGTGCCGATGCCCCGGATCACCGCGTACACCCGGTCGCCGTCGCGTTCGGCGTCGGCAAGTCGTTTCAGCACAACACATCCGACGCCTTCGGACAGCGCGATGCCGTCCGCGCTCGCGTCGAACGCGCGGGACCGGCCGGTCGGAGACAACGCGCCGACCGCGCCGAACAGCTGGTAGTCGTAGAGCCCGTTGTGGGTGTCCGCGCCGCCGGCCAGCGCGAGGTCGGCGCTGCCACTGGTCAGCTCCCGGCAGGCGACGTGCAGTGCGGCGAGCGACGAGGCGCACGCCGCGTCCACGGTGAAGTTCGCGCCACCCAGGTCGAGCCGGTTGGCGATGCGGCCGGAGATGACGTTGGCCAGCACACCGGGGAAGGTGTCCTCGGTGAACGCCGGCAGCTGCTCGTCCAGCTCGGTGGGTACCTCGGCGAGGTAACCGGGCAGCATCGCACGCAGCATCACGGCGTTGGAATGCTCGCCACCGGACTCGGCACCGAACACGACCGCCGTGCGTGAGCGGTCGAACGACCGGTCGGCGTACCCGGCGTCGGCGATGGCTCGCGCCGTGACCTCGAGCGCGACCAGCTGCACCGGTTCGATCGAGGCGAGCGAGGCGGGCGGGATGCCGTAGCGCAGCGGGTCGAACCCGATCTCCGGCAGGAACCCGCCCCACTTGGACGGTACGCGGCCGGGGTGGTGGAGCGCCGGGTCCCAGCGGTGCGCGGGCACCTCGGTGACCGCGTCCACCCCGTCGAGCACGTTCGCCCAGAACGCGGCCGTGTCGGTCGCGCCGGGGAAGACGCCCGCCATCCCGATGATCGCGATGTCCAGCGGTGGTGCGACGAACGCGTCGTCGTCCTCGATCACGTTGCGCGCCAGCACTTCGGTCGCACCCGCGGTGACGTCCGCGTGCAGCTCGGCGACCGTCGTCACGGTGTCGCGCAGCACCGCGACCTGCCCGGCCATGAACAGCCCCTCGGCGACCTGCGTGGCTTCGTCCACCTCGACCAGCGCGTCACCGGCGCGGCGCAGTCCCTTGCTGGCGATGCGCAACCGCCCGATGTTGAGCTGCTCCAACCGTTCCCACGCCTCGCGGTCGGGCACGCCCTGCTCCCGCAACTCGGCGCGTAACGCGGTGAACTCGTCGGCGAACGGGCTGGTGACACACCGGGTCTGGTGGCCGGGCGCGGTCTCCAGCACCGCGGTCGTGGCGGCGGCGAGCACCTGCCGCTGGAACGCCGCGCCGATCGCGCCACTGGTCACGGCCTCCGCGGTGAACAGGTACGCCGTGCCCATCAGCACGCCGACCCCGGCGCCGCGCGTCGTCAGCGGGGCCGCCAGCGCCGCCACCATCGCGGCGGACCGGCTGTCGTGCACACCGCCCGCGAAGAACACGTCGACCACGGTGCCCGGACGCGCGTCGAGAAAGCCGACCAGCACGTCGACCTGCTCCTGCCACAGCCGGAAGCTCGACTTCGGCCCGATGTGGCCGCCGCACTCGGCGCCCTCGAAGACGAACCGCCGCGCCCCCGCGTCCAGGAACTGCCCGAGCAGCCTCGGCGACGGCACGTGCAGGAACGCCGGGATGCCGTCGGCCTCCAGCGCGCTCGCCTGCGTCGGCCGCCCGCCGGCGATGATCACCGCGGCGGGCCGCTCCCGCCGGATCGCGTCGAGCTGCGCCGCCCGCACCTCCTCCGGCGCGAAACCGAGAATGCCCACGCCCCAAGGCTTCTCGCCCAGACTCTTCGAGGTCTCGCGCAGCAACGCCGTGGTGGCCGCCTCGTCCGCCAGTGCGAGCGCGAGGAACGGCATGCCTCCGGCGCCGGCCACGGCCAGCGCCAGCTCGGGCCGGTCGCTGACCCTGGTCATCGGCCCCTGCGCCACCGGCAACCGGCAGCCGAGCCGTTGCGCCAACGGCGATCCTTCGGCCAGCGTGGACACGATCTCCGGTCGCCGCGCCGCCGCGATCGCGTCCCGCACCGCGCGCACCGCGCCGGCGTCCGGCGAGTCCAGCACGACACCGGCCGCTCCACCGGCGACGGCCGCCGCTGCGGTCCACGGCCCGATACCACCCGCCACCCACACCGGTACGTCCACTTCGGACAGCACGTACTGCAGCAGCACGAACGAGGTCAGCTCGCTCGTCTCGTCGCCCTTGACCAGCAGGCCATCCGCGCCCGCACACACGGCCGCACGCGCCGCGGCCACGTCAGCGACCTCGACGACGACCCGTCGTCCGGCGGCCCGCCACTCGCCGACGGTGTCGGTCACGACCAGGGAAACCTGGTCCGGCAACACCTCCGCTGTGGCCGCGCCGACCCGCACGCCGAACGTTCCATCGATCGACCGCGCCGCCCGGCGCAGCTCCCGCACCGCGTTCCGGTCCCCGGCACCGAGATCCAGCACGCCGACGGCTCCCGCGGCGCACAGCGTGGCGGCGACTCGCGCCGACGGCGTGATCCCCAGAACTTCACCCATGGTGACCCCTCACAGTGCCTGCTCGATCACCACGCGTGATCAAAATGGACCGGATCGGAGTCTAGGAACGTTCCTATGCCTTACCGATGGAGTCGTGATCGACATCACCCATAGTTAAGCTATTGATACGCTGAGCAACTCTTTTGGTGCTTGTAACGTGGCGTTCTCGCCTTTACGCCCGGCAGCTGATAAGGACCGGCCTGTAGCCGTCCGGGCACTTTCCGTTGCCACGTAACGCATTTCGTCGACCCCCGATGTCCCTTCCAGGCGGACAGGAAGGGGGCCGCGATGAAGCTGCGCCCCAGACTCAAGACAGCACTGCTCGCAGTGGTCCTGCTGGCGCCCGCGACGGTGGCGATGCCCGTCGCGGCGGCCTCGACGCTGCCGCCCAACTTCAGTGATCGAGTGGTGTTCAGCGGGCTCACGAACCCGACGGCCATTCAGTTCGCCAATGACGGCCGGGTGTTCGTCGCGCAGAAGAACGGTCAGATCAAGGTCTTCGACAACCTGACCGACACGACGGCCACGACGTTCGCCGACCTGTCGGCGAGCGTGCACGACTTCTGGGACCGCGGCCTGCTCGGCTTCACGCTGCACCCGAACTTCCCGGCGACGCCTTACGCGTACGCGCTGTACGCCTACGACCCGAGTGGACGCTGGGGCGACGGCTGCCCGACCCCGCCCGGACCGACGACCGACGGCTGCCTGGTCTACGGGCGCCTGAGCCGGTTGACCGCCAGCGGCAACACCGTGACGAACGAGACGGTGCTGATCAACGACTGGTGCCAGCAGTACCCCAGCCACTCGATCGGCACGCTGCTGTTCGGGCGCGACGGCGCGTTGTACGTCAGCGGCGGTGACGGCGCGAGCTTCAACAACGTCGACTACGGCCAGTACGGCGCGAACTACCCCGGTTTCCAGGCGAACCCGTGCGGTGACCCGCCGGGCACTGTCGGCACCCCGCTGACCCCACCGGGTGCGCAGGGTGGCGCGTTGCGCAGCCAGAGCGTGCGGCGCACCCCGGTGACGCTCGACGGCGCGGTCCTGCGCATCGACCCCACCACCGGAGAGGGCCTGCCGGGCAACCCGTTCGCGTCGTCGACCGACCCCAACGCTCGGCGGATCCTCGGCTACGGCCTGCGCAACCCGTTCCGGATGACCCAGCGGCCGGGCACCGACGAGATCTGGATCGGTGACGTCGGCTGGAACAACTGGGAGGAGATCAACCGGCTCACCTCCGGCCAGAACTTCGGCTGGCCGTGTTACGAGGGCGCCGGCATCCAGTCCGGGTACCAGAGCGCGAACCTGACCATGTGCTCGCAGCTGTACAACACGCCGGGCTCGGTCACCGCGCCGTACTACACCTACGCGCACAGTGCCTGCGTGGTGAACTACTCCGGCTGCCGCACCGGCAGCTCGTCGATCACCGGCATGGCGTTCTACAGCGGCGGTTCGTACCCCGCCCAGTACAACGGCGCGTTGTTCTTCGGCGACCACAGCCGCAACGAGATCTGGGCGATGATGCCCGGTACCAACGGTCTGCCGGATCCGGCGAACCGCCAGTGCCTGGTGTGCGTCGACGGAACCGGTGCGGGCGCGGGACACCCGGTCGACCTGGAGATCGGGCCGAACGGCGACCTGTTCTACGTCAACATGGACAACGGCACGATCCACCGGATCGTCTACACCGCCGCGAACCAGCCGCCCACCGCGCGGGTCACCGCCACCCCGACGAGCGGAAACGCCCCGCTGACCGTGAACTTCAGCGGCACGACGTCGACCGATCCCGAGAACGCGGCGCTGACGTACAGCTGGGACCTCAACGGCGACGGCGTCTACGGCGACGCCACCACCGCGACGACCAGCTACACCTACAACGCTTCCGGCAGCTACGTCGCGTCGTTGCGGGTCACCGATCCGCAGGGCGCCAGTGACACCGACAGTGTCACGATCACCGTCGGCAACACACCGCCGATGCCGGCCATCGACTCGCCCACTGCATCTCTGCGCTGGAAGGTCGGTGACGTCATCAGCTTCTCCGGCCACGCCACGGACACGCAGGACGGCACGATTCCCGCGTCCGGGCTCAACTGGCAACTGGTTATGAACCATTGCTTCAGTGCAAGTGATTGCCACGAGCATGTTGTTCAGACATACTCCGGTGTCGCAAGTGGACAGTTCGCCGCCCCTGACCACCAGTACCCGTCCTACCTGCAACTTCGTTTGACCGCAACGGATTCCGGCGGGCTGTCGACCACGACGAGCGTGCGGCTCGACCCGCTGACGGTCGTGCTCACGTTCAAGACCAACCCCGGCGGGCTCAAGCTGTCCGGGCTCGGGTTCAACGAGTCCGCGCAGTCGACCCCGTTCAGCGCAACGGTGATCGTGGGGTCGGGCAACTCGGTGAGCGCACCTGAGACCCAGGTGTTCAACCGCTCGACCTACGCCTTCGCGTCCTGGTCCGACGGCGGCGCGAAGGACCACACGATCATCGCGCCCGCGGTGAACACCACCTACACGGCCTACTACCGGAAGCGGTGACCATGAACCGTCCCATGGCAGTGCTGGCAACGGCTTGTCTCGGCGCGGCACTCTTCGTCGTACCAGCCCAAGCCACCCCGGACTCGACCTACGTGGTCCTGTATCGCGAGGGGGCGTCGTCGGCGAACGCGGCGAGCGCCGTCTCGCAGGCGGGCGGCACGCTCGTCGCCCGCTACGACCAGATCGGTGTCGTGATCGCGCGCTCGTCGAGAGACGGGTTCGCCTCGTCGTTGCGGCAGAACTCCGCGGTCGAGGGCGTCGCGTCCACCGCGGGCCTCGGCACGCGGGTCGCGGCCGATCAGGACACCGGCACCGCGGAGGTCGCCCAGGCCGCCTGGGGCGACACGCTTTCCGGCCTGCAGTGGGACATGAAGCAGATCAACGTGCCGCAGGCTCACGCGGTCAACGCGGGCAGCCGCACCGTGGTCGTCGGTGACCTCGACACCGGTCTCGACTTCACGCACCCCGACATCGCGCCGAACTACGACGCCTCGAAGAGCGCGGACTGCTCAAGCGGCGCCGCTACCCCGTTGGCCGCGGGCAACGACCAGAACGGCCACGGCACGCACACCGCGGGCACCATCGCCGCGGCCGCCAACGGCACCGGCATCGTCGGTGTGGCGCCGAACGTGAAGATCGCCGGCGTGAAGACCAGCAACGACGACGGCTTCTTCTTCCCCGAGATGGTCATCTGCGCCTACATGTGGGTGGCCGCCAAGGGAATCAACGTCACCAACAACAGCTACTTCGCCGACCCGTGGCTGTTCAACTGCAAGAACGACGCGGACCAGCGGGCGATCTGGAAGGCCGAGCGCCGCGCGATCCGCTACGCCCAGTCCAAGGGCACGGTCGTGGTCGCCTCCGAGGGCAACGAGAGCACGGACCTCTCGCACCCGCGGGTCGACGTGATCAGCCCCGACTTCCCGCCCGGCAGCGAGCAGGAACGCGAGATCACCAACGCCTGCTCGGTCGTCCCGGTCGAGGTGCCCGGCGTCGTCGGCGTGACCGCGACGGGCAACAAGCGGTTCAAGTCGTACTACTCCAGCTACGGCATCTCCACCGCCGACGTGGCGGCGCCGGGCGGTGACCGGCGGCTGCAGCTGACCGCCGAGGCCCCGAACGGCCGCGTGCTGTCGACGTGGCCGAGCTACCTCGGCTGCGCGATCCAGGTGACCGACAACGGCGCGAAGTTCTGCTACCTGCAGGGCACGTCGATGGCCGGCCCGCACGCGGCCGGTGTCGCGGCGCTGATCCTCAGCGCCCGCGGCGGCACGGCGGGCTCGGTGGCCTCCCAGCTGCAGACGGCGACGAACCCGCTGGCGTGTCCGTCCGACATGTCGATCTACGCGCCGTTCCCGCAGAACAGCGGGGAGCCGCAGGAGTGCACCGGCGGTCCGGCGCACAACAGCTTCTACGGCAGCGGCGAGATCGACGCCCTGAAGGCCGTGAGCTGACGACCGTTATGGCCACCTTCACGGACTTGAGGTCCGTGAAGGTGGCCATAACGGTTTCCTTGGCGGGCAAGGGTTTTGGAGGCCTTCCAAAGCGCTCCCCGTTCGGGTTGACTTCGGCCCAAACGATGGAGGTCCGGCAACCTCCGGCCCTAACTTCGTTACATGCCACGACGAATCTCCACGGTGCGCGGCCGAGAGTTCGGCGACGGGGTCCGGGCCGCGCTCACCGCGGCGGGGCTGACGTCCCGCTCGGTGTCCGAGTTGCTGCACTGGGACGAAGCCAAGATCTCCGCTCTGTTGAACGGCAAGGGCGGCTCGACCGAGTTGGAGGTCGGCATCCTGCTCGGCGTCTGCCGCACCCCGCACGAGGAACGCGACCACCTGCTGAAGCTCTTCCGGGAAGCGCATCTCAGGGGCTGGCTGCAGGAACACGGCACGAGCGCGCCGATCCAGCCGCGGACGTTCGTCGAGCACCTCAACATCGCGACGCGGTACGTCAGCTGGTCACCGCTCCTGGTGCCCGGCCTGCTGCAGATCCCCCACTACATGCATGAGGTCTTCCGGGCCACCGCGACCATTCCGCGCGATGAGATCGGGACGCGTGTCGTGGCGCGAACTGGCACCCAGGACGTGTTCCGGCGGATGCTCCAGTGCACGTTCTACATCCACGAACAGGCCCTCAGCCTGCCGGTCGGCGGCAAACGGGTGATGCGCGACCAGCTCCATCACATGCTTCGGATGGAGGTACGGCCCAACATCACCATTCGCCTGGTGCCCACGGCGATCGGCGCCCACGCAGGTCTCGGCGGCGCATTCGACCTCATGAGGTTCGACAAGGTCCCGCAGGTCGTGTTCCTGGAGAACGAGAACTCCATGCTGATCATCGAGTCGCAACAGTCCGTCCAGGGCTATGAGCAAGTCATAGAGTCACTCGATCAGACCAGCTTGGATGCGGAACAATCGAGGAGGTGGATCACCAAGCTAATGACCTGAGGGAGGCGCCGATGATGGTCTGGCGCAAGAGCAGCTACAGCGGCAACGGAATGAACTGCGTCGAGGTCGGCCATGGCGTCGGCATCCGCGACAGCAAGGCGGTAGCCGCGGGCCATCTCCCGGTCAACGCACCCGCGTGGAGCTCGTTCCTCACGGCGGTCAAGTCCAGCCACCTGTCGAGGTGATGCTGGACGGATGCCGCGCCTGCTACAGCGAGGCGGATCTCCGGTTGCTGGTAGGCGATCCCGCCGCCGTGCCACTGGAGCCCCGAGCAGTGGCGGTTCGGCTGGCAGAGGTTCGGTCACCGCATCCTGGACATGATCGCGGGCCACGAGACGCTGGGTGAGCTGCTCGCCGCCGAGCTGACCACGTCGCTTGGCGGGCTCGCGAGCGTGTACGACGACCTCCGGCCGTAGCTCGAGGATGTCCCTCGACGATGCGGGAGTCGTCCGGCTGGCGTTGCGGTGGACGGCAGACCTGCTGTGGGAGGACACCGACTGGTTCGGCTGGTGCTGGCCGGAGTACGAGCCGGTTCCGGTCGTGCGCGAGTGGGTCGAGCGGTTCGCCGCGGCGAGCCCAGCCCGTGGTTCTATCCCAGCGCTGGGCTGGGGGTAACGAACCTCCGCTGAGCCGCGATTCCAAGGCACCTGATCACGGCTGGAGGAACCATGAGCTTCAGCGTCCTGGGCGACCTGAACTGGCTCGCCGTCATCGTCGCCACCGTCGTCTACTTCGGACTCGGTGGCCTCTGGTACGCCGAGTTCCTCTTCGGCAAGCAGTGGCAGAAGGCCATGGGCTGGGAGGGCAACGCCCCCGAGGGCGGCGGCGCGGGGATCTACGTCTTCCCGCTCGTCACCTGCTTCGTCGCCACGCTGGCCACCGCCATGATCGCGAAAGCCACCGGGACGGACACGGTCGGCGAGGCGATCGTGCTGGCGATCGTCGTCGGTATCGGCGTCGCGGCGGCGGTCCTGACCGTCACCGGCGTGTTCGACTCGACGAAGCCGTCAGCGATGACCACCGTCGCCATCAGCGCCGGGTACCACTTCGTGGGCCTGCTCCTCGCCAGCGTCATCCTCAGCGTCTGGACGTGACGCGGCGCGGTGCAACGACCGCAGGGCTCGAACGGCCGCGACGGCGTGCTCGCGGTCGGCGGCCTGCACGGCCATGACCGAGACGTACTCGTCGTCGGGCAGCTCCAGCCGCGCCCAGGAAGCGCCGTCGGGGAAGCTGACCGCGAGCACGTCCGTCCACTTGAAACTGTGCGAGGTGAGCACGTTGCGCACCTCCACACCTTCCGAAGAGGCACGAACACGCGGGCGGGTGAGCAGCAGGATCCCGCCCGCCATCAGCACGCCCAGCACGATCATGGCCACCTGATCGGACACCCGGAAGATCACGCCCGTGTCCGACCGGCCCAGCAGCAGGCCGACGACGGTGAACAGCACCACCAGCAGGATCGCGGCCGCCCAGGCGACGCGCTTCACCTTGCGGGGCCGGACCTCGAGGCTCATTCGTAGCCCCGCTCGGTCCACGGCTGACGCAGCCCGCGCAGCACCAGAGCGGTGTCGATGGCCGCGACACACGCCTCGAAACCCTTGTCCTCCACCGAGTCCGGCAGGCCGGCGCGCGCCAGCGCCTGGTCCTCGGTGTCACACGTGAGCACGCCGTTGCCGACCGGCGTGGACTCGTCCAGCGCGACGCGCGTCAGGCCTGCGGTCACGGCGTCGCACACGTACTCGAAGTGCGGGGTGCCGCCGCGGATGACGACGCCGAGGGCGACGACCGCGTCGTGGTGACGCGCGAGCTCCTGGCACACAACGGGAAGCTCGATCCCACCGGGCACGCGCACGACGGTCGGCTCAACCACACCAGCCTTGGCCGCCGCGGCCAGCGCGCGCTCGACCAGCGTGTCCGTGATGCGGGTGTGCCAACGCGTCGCCGCGATCGCGAGCCGCAGGCCGTCTGCCCGCGGCACCTCGATGTCGGGACGGCCTTCGCCGCTCATTCGTTCTCCTCGGTGGACGAGACGACGGCCTCGTACTGTTCGAGCTGGTGCAGTTCGTGGCCCATGCGGTCGCGCTTGGTGCGCAGGTACCGCAGGTTCTCCGGGTTCGGCGAGATCGGCAGCGGCACGCGGTCCACGACGCGCAGGCCGTAGCCGGCCTCCAGGCCGACCCGCTTGGCCGGGTTGTTGGTCAGCAGGCGCATCGACTTGATGCCGAGGTCGATCAGGATCTGCGCGCCCGTGCCGTAGTCGCGCGCGTCGGCGGGCACGCCCAGCGCGAGGTTCGCGTCCACGGTGTCGTGGCCCGCGTCCTGCAGCTGGTAGGCCTGCAGCTTGTGCATCAGGCCGATGCCGCGGCCCTCGTGACCGCGCATGTAGAGCACGACGCCACGCCCCTGCGCGGCGACGGCCTCCAGGGCGGCGTCGAGCTGCGGGCCGCAGTCGCAGCGCAACGAGCCGAACACGTCACCGGTCAGGCACTCCGAGTGCACGCGCACCAGGACGTCCTCGCCGTCGCCGATGTCGCCGTAGACCAGCGCGACGTGCTCGATGCCGTCGAGCAGGCTGTCGTAGCCGACTGCGGTGAAGACGCCGTGTGCGGTCGGGATGCGCGCCTCCGCGACCCGCTCGACCTGCGTCTCGACGCGGCGGCGGTACGCGATGAGGTCCGCGATGGTGATCAAGGCCAGGTCGTGGTCGGCGGCGAACACCTCGAGCTCGTCGCGGCGCGCCATGTCCTCCTCGACCTTCTGCGACACGATCTCGCAGAGCACGCCCGCGGGCGCGAGGCCGGCCAGGCGGGCCAGGTCGACGGCCGCCTCGGTGTGGCCCGGACGGCGCAGCACGCCACCGTCCCTGGCGCGCAGCGGAACCACGTGGCCGGGCCGGTTGAAGTCGGACGCCTTGGCGTTCGGATCGGCCAGCAGCCGGATCGTGCGGGCGCGGTCGGCGGCCGAGATACCGGTGCTGATGCCGTCGCGCGCGTCGACGGTGACCGTGTACGCGGTGCCGCGCTGGTCCTGGTTCGTGTGGTACATCGGCGGCAGGTCGAGCCGGTCGCAGTCCTTGTCGGTCAGCGACACGCAGACGTAGCCGGACGTGTAGCGGACCATGAACGCCAGCAGCTCCGGCGTCGCCTTCTCCGCGGCGAAGATCAGGTCGCCCTCGTTCTCGCGGTCCTCGTCGTCCACGACGACGACGGGCCGTCCGTTGGCGATGTCCTTGATCGCCCGCTCGATCTCCGGGAACTCACTCACCACGGGCCTCCTCGCCCACATTGTCACCCAGATGCGGGGTCGCCAGCTTCTCCACGTACTTCGCCAGCACGTCCACCTCGAGGTTGACCAGGTCACCCGGCTTGCGGTGGCCCAGCGTGGTCAGCTCCAGGGTGGTCGGGATGAGGCTCACGGTGAACTGGTCCGGCTGCACGCTCACCACGGTCAGCGAGACGCCGTCGACCGTGATGGAGCCCTTCTCGACGATGTACCGCGACAGCGCGGGCGGCAGTCCGATGTGGACGAGCTCCCAGTGTTCGGCCTGCTCACGCGCCAGGATCGTGCCGGTGCCGTCGACGTGGCCCTGCACGATGTGGCCGCCGAGGCGCTGGCCGAGCGCCGCCGCGCGCTCCAGGTTCACGCGGTCGCCCTCGGCGACCTTGTTCAGGCTGCTGCGAACGAGCGTCTCGCGCATCACGTCCGCGGTGAAGGCGCCCTCGACGACGTCCACCACGGTCAGGCAGACGCCGTTCACCGCGATCGAGTCGCCGTGCTTGGCGTCGCTCGTGACCAGCGGCCCCGCGATGGTGAGCCGCGCCGCGTCCGGCAGGTCGGTCACCGTCACGACGCTGCCGAGTTCCTCAACGATCCCGGTGAACACCATTCCTCCTTTGCGGAACCGCACTGATCCGCATGTCCGGTCCGCTCATGGTGACTTCTTCGACGTCCAGCCGGACAGCGTCCGTGATGGTTGACACGCCCGCGTCTTTGAGGGCCGCCGGGCCCGCGCCCAGCAGCACCGGCGCGACGTAGGCCACCACGCGGTCGATCCGGTCCTGTTCCAGGAACGCCCCGGCCAGCGTCGGACCGCCTTCCAGCAGCACGTCCACGACGCCTTTGCCCGCGAGCAGGCGCAGCACCTCGTCCGGATCGTGCGTGCGCACGTGCAGCGCGGTCGCCTCCAGCTTGGCGCCCGCGGGCAGATCGCTGTGTCCCACGACCACCGGCAACGGCTGGCGGTCCAACGGCATTCCATCGGCATCTCGCGCCGTGAGCGCCGGGTCGTCCGCGCGGACCGTCCCGGTGCCGACCACGATCGCGTCGATCTTGGTCCGCAGCTCGTGTACCTCGGCGCGCGAGACCTCGGAACTGATCCACCGGCTCGTGCCGTCCTCCGCGGCCACCCGGCCGTCCAGCGAGGCCGCGTACTTCCACGTCACGTGCGGGCGCCCGGTGCGGGCGAAGTGCAGCCACGCGCGCAGCGGCCCCTTCTCGACCTGCTCGCGGAGCACGCCGTCGGCCGTCGTGATCCCGGCCTTGCGCAGGACCTCGGCACCACCGGCGGCCTCGGGGTTCGGGTCGGCGACGGCGTAGACGACGTGCTTGACGCCGGCCTCGATGAGCGCGTCGGTGCACGGCGGCGTGCGGCCCCAGTGCGAGCACGGCTCCAGCGTCACGTACGCGGTTCCGCCGCGCGCCCGCTCCCCCGCGTCGTGCAGCGCCATGATCTCCGCGTGCCTGCCGCCGGGCGGCTGGGTGGCGCCGAACCCGACCGGCTTGCGGTCGCGGTCCACGATGACGCAGCCGACGGGCGGGTTGGGACTCGTGGTGCCGCGGACCCGTTCGCTCTCCGCGATGGCGAGCGCCATCGCGTCCTCCGGGTTCACCTTGCCTCGTCCACCTTGAACTGGGCAGCCTTGGCCCGCAACGCTTCCACGGCCTTGCCGGGGTCGCCCGCGTCGTAGACCGCGGACCCGGCGACGAAGCAGTCGACGCCGGCCTCGGCGGCCTGCTCGATGGTGTCGGCGTTGATGCCGCCGTCGATCTCCACGACCAGCTTCAGGTGTCCGGTGTCCACCAGACGCCGCGCCTCACGAACCTTGTCCAGCACCTCCGGCATGAACGACTGCCCGCCGAATCCGGGTTCGACGCTCATCACGAGCAGCGTGTCGTAGTGCTTGAGCGTCTCGATGTACGGCTCCAGCGGCGTGCCCGGCTTGACGCTCAGCCCGGCCTTCGCACCCGCGGCGCGCAGGTTCTTGGCGAGCATCACGGGGTCGTGCGCGGCCTCGACGTGCACCGTGACGTTGTACGCGCCGGCCTCGGCGTACCCGATGGCCCACTTGTCCGGGTTCGCGATCATCAGGTGACAGTCGAGCGGGATGTTCGTGTACTTCAGCAGCGACTTGACGACCGGCAGGCCGATCGTCAGGTTCGGCACGAAGTGGTTGTCCATCACGTCGACGTGGATCCAGTCCGCGGTCGGGATCGCGGCGACCTCGGCGGCGAGGTTCGCGAAGTCGGCGGACAGGATGCTCGGAGCGATCATCGGCGAGTGGACCACGATCGCTGAGTCTAGGCTCAGCCGCTGGGGACCAGCCGGTCACCCTGCGCCTGGTACCGCGGCAGGTCGCTCGGTCCGGTGACCTTGAAGTAGCGGCCTTCGTTGTCGAGCGGGATCTGGTACTCGCGCCCCTCGACGATGACGTCGAGCACCACCAGGAACTCGACGTAGTCCGTCAGCTCTGCGAAATGCAGCCGGAACAGCTCCGGGTCGCCCTGTTTCACCTGGTACGGGAACTTCACCGGCTCCTCCCCTTGCTCACCGGGGTCCGGAACGACAGTCGGCGTGACCGGCTTGAGGTCCACCAGCAGGTAGCGCGGCTCGACCGGGCCGCCGCACGGGCTGGTGTCCGCCAGGTAGCCGGTCGTGGGCGGCGAGGTCTTCTTGTGCACCTCCACGCGCAGGTCCGTGAGGATGACCTCCTGCGGGCTCGGGTTCTGCGCGTAGATGTCCAGTGTGAGCAGGCTCGACTGGACGTGCGTCAGTGTCGGATCCTCGCCCTTCTTGATCCGTCCGACATCAGCGGCCTTCGGGTCGCCCTCATGGTGCTGCAGGCCACACGACTCGTAGCTGACCTTGCTCACCAACCGCGGTGGCGGCGGTCCGGCCTTGGCCGTGCCGACCTCCCCAGGCCTGGTGATCCAGTAGACCGCAGTGGTGGACGCGGCGATCCCGATGACGACCAGCAGAGCGGTTAGCCACCAACGGTGTCTGACGATGAACGTAACGTCACCGTGGATGTCCCTGGCCTGGACCGCGTTGCCCCAGAGATTTCCGCTGATGCGGTTGCGGTCCACCCGTCCAGAGTCTGCTCAGCCGTCGACCAAGTCGATCAGCCGTTCCGGCGAATCCGGTTCGGCCACCACAGCGCCTGCCTTGGTCAGCGTTTCGATGTGACCCGCCCACGCCGGATGACGGCGTTGCGCGTCGTTGGCCTGCGGCCGCACGACGAACGGGTTGCCCGTGCCCAAGCCCTCACCGAGCGCGGTGAGGGCCTGGTTGTCCGCGATGCCCAGCGCCAGCTTGGCGAGCGAGTTCGCCGTCGCGGGCGCGAAGATGAACGCGTCCGGTACCGGATACGGCTTGGGTTCGGACGGCAGTCGCGGCGTCCACCGGATCGGGAGATCCGTCAACGCCTGCAACGGTTCCAGCTCGCCCGCGGCCTCGAACCACCGCGCGACGGTGGGCGTGAACGTGATCGCCAGCTGCCAGCCCCTGCGTGCCGCGGGCTCGGCCAGGCCGGTGCGGAACCAACGCTCCACGCCGCCACCCGCCGACGCCACCAACCCCAAGATCACGCCGCGAGTCTACGGCTTGCCATGAGGGGAGCTTTCCCAGCGCTGACCGCTATGAATGGTCCCCTCATAGCCGTCAGGCGGGCCGCCGGAGCACCGCGCAGAACATCGCGTCCGTGCCGTGCAGGTGCGGCCACAGCTGCACGTACGGCCCCTTGCCGAGGTCCGGGACGCCGGGGAAGAACTCCCTGGTGTCCAGCACCTCGGCCCCGGTCCGCCGCGCGACGTCCGCCACCACGCCGACCGTCTCGGACAGGTGCGGCGAGCACACGACGTACGCGACGACACCGCCGGGCCGGGCCAGCTGCAACGCCTCGGTGAGCAGCTCGCGCTGCAGCTTGGTGAGCTGCCCGACGTCCGAGGGCTGCCGCCGCCACCGCGCCTCCGGCCGCCGCCGCAACGCTCCGAGCCCGGTGCACGGCGCGTCGACCAGCACGCGGTCGTAAACCCCGTGCTCCAGGCCGGACTCGCGGCCATCACCGATGTGCACGTTCACCGGCAGTCCGCTGGTGATCTTGCGCACGAGGTCCGCCCGGTGCGGCGCCTTCTCGACGGCGTCCAGTTCGCCGCCTTCCAGACCGACGAGCGCGGCCAGCAGAGCCGCCTTGCCGCCGGGGCCCGCACACAGGTCCAGCCAGCGCAGGTCCGGTCCGTCGAGCGGCGCGCGGGTGAGCGCCAGCGCGCACAGCTGACTGCCCTCGTCCTGGACGTTCGCGAGGCGTTCGCGCACCGGTTCCAGGTCGCCGGGATCGCCCGCGCCGGGCTCCAGGTGCACGCCATAGGGAGAGTACGGCGCGACGTCGCCGCCGGTGATCGCCGCAAGCTCGTCCGAGCTGACCTCGCCGGGCCGCGCGACCAGGTGCACGGCGGGCCGCGCGTCGTCGGCCTCCAGGGCCAGCTTCAACGGTTCGTCGCGGCTGCCGAGCGCCTCGGCGAACGCCTGCGCCACCCAGCGCGGGTGTGCGTTGGCGAGCGCGAGGTAGCCGATCGGGTCCTCGTCCGGGTCCGGGCCGAGCTCGTCGACCCACGCGTTCTCGTCCTGTTCGGTGACGCGGCGCAGCACGGCGTTCACGAACCCCGCCGCGCCCGAGCCCAGCTCGCCACGCACGAGGTCCACAGTGGACGCAACGGCGGCGTGCGCGGGAATCCTGGTGCGCAGCAACTGGTAAGTGCCCAGCCGCAGCGCGTCGAGCACCGATCCGTCCACTTCGGACAACGGTCGGTCCGAGCACGCCTCGATCACCGCGTCGAGCAGCCCCTGCGCACGTGAGGCGCCATAGGCCAGCTCGGTCGCCAGCGCGGCGTCCCGGCCGCTGATCTTGCGTTCCCGCAACAGCTGCGGCAGCACGAGGTTGGCGTACGCGTCGCGCTGGCGCACCGCGCGCAACGTGTCCAGCGCGGCCAGGCGCGCCGGGTCCTCGACGGGCGGCCGGGACGGGCCGGTGCGCCTGCGGGGCGGCGCCGGCTTGCGCGGCCGGGACGGCTTCGAGGCTCCACGGGAGTAGTTCACGCGATCTTCTCCCCCGCCTCGATGCGCACGCCGCGAGCCCAGTCGGTCGCGTTCATGCGCTTCTTACCCTGTGCCTGCACCTCGCCGAGCGCGACGGCCTGCGTCGCGGTCCCGACGAGCACGCGCTTGCGTTCCACCCGGATCTCACCGGGTTCGAGCTTGTCGTCCACCGGTGTCACCGGGCCGAGCTTGAGCCGTTCGCCGCGAAACTCGGCCCACGCGCCCGGATCCGGCGTCACCGCACGGGCCAGCCGATCCACGATGTGCGCGGGCGCGGTGAAGTCGAGTCGTGCGTCCTCGACGGTGATCTTCGACGCGTAGGTCACACCGTCGGCGGGCTGGTCCTTGGCCTCGAGAATGCCGTCCTCGATGCCGTCCACAGTGGACAGCAACAGGCGCGCACCGGACTCGGACAGCCGGTGCAGCAGGTCACCGGACGTGTCGCGCTCGCGCACCTGCTCGGTCACGACGCCGAACACCGGTCCGGCGTCGAGTTCCTTGACGATGCGGAACGTCGTGGCACCGGTGATGTCGTCGCCCGCGCGCACCGCGGCCTGCACGGGTGCGGCGCCACGCCATGCGGGCAGCACGGAGAAGTGCAGGTTGACCCACCCGTGCTTCGGCACGTCCAAAGTCTTCTGCGGCAACAGGGCGCCGTACGCGACGACCGGGCAGAGGTCGGGAGCGAGCTCGCGCAACCGTTCGAGGAACTCGGGGTCCCCGGCCTTCGGCGGCGTCAGCACCTCGATCCCGTGCTCGTCGGCGAGCGCGCCCACGGGCGACCGCTCGAGCCGCCGGCCGCGTCCGGCCGGGGCGTCCGGCCGCGTGACGACCGCGACGACCTCGTGGCGGGGAGAGTCGATGAAGGCACGCAGCGAGGGCAGTGCGACCTCGGGCGTGCCCGCGAACACCAGGCGCATGTCAGTTGGCCCTGCCGAAGAGTGGGTGGGGGCTCTGCTTGAGCGTGGGAACGTTACCGTCGAACCACTCCGCCTGCCGGATGGCCTTCATGGCCTCCTTGCGGGTCTCCGCGTCGAGCCGGTCGAGGAACATGACGCCGTCGAGGTGGTCCGTCTCGTGCTGGATGCAGCGCGCCAGCAGGTCGCTGCCCTCGACCTCGACCGGGTCGCCGTGCATGTTCCAGCCCTTCGCCACGACGTGCAGGTGGCGGCGGCAGTCCCACGACATCCCGGGAATCGAGAGGCAGCCCTCGGGCCCGTCCTGCGTCTCGTCGCCGACAATGTCAAACGTCGGGTTGACCAGGTGCCCGGCGAAACCGTCGCAGTGGTAGGTGAACACGCGCAGCCCGACACCGAGCTGGGGCGCCGCGAGCCCCGCGCCGCCCGCGTTCTGCATCGTCTCCCAGAGGTCCTTCACCAGCGTGCGCAGCTCCGCGTCGAAGTCGGTGACCTCGACGGCGGGTGTTCGCAGCACCGGGTCGCCGAACAGACGGATGGGTTGAACGGTCACGCGCACTACTCCTCGGGGTGGACTGCAGGCCAGTCTACGAGGAGGACGGTCAGTACTCGGTGCCGCTGCCCAGGAAGATCACGCCGACCAGCGCGAGGACGAAGTGCCCGGCGAACCGCAGGGCGGTGAGCAGGGGACGCAGGACATTCGGGATCGCGACCGGCGCGTGGAGGGTTGTCGTCGTCATGCCACAACGATGCTCCTCTCGCAGGTCAGCGCGCCTCCACTCGCCGTATGAAAGTCATCTACCGCGCTGGTATGAAGATCAGGTGCAACACCCGGCCGGATGGTGGACACACCCAGGTCATGAGGCTGATGCAGGGGGCGGCGGCCGTGGACTCCTCCGACGCGACGCTCTGGGAGCGCGGTGACGAGGCCGCCTTCGCCGAGCTGTACGACCGGTATGCCGAGGCGGTGTGGAACCACGCCTACCGGCTGACCGCGTCGTGGTCGACCGCGGAGGACCTGACGTCGAGCACTTTCCTCACCGCGTGGCGCCGCCGCCGCGAGGTGCGGCTGGTGCGCGACAGCGCGTTGCCGTGGCTGTTCACCGTGGCGGCGAACCTGGCGCGCACCGAGTTCCGCCGGGCGGCCCGGTTCCGCAGGCTGCTGCACCGCGTCCCGCCGAACGACGTGGTGCGCGACCATGCCGAAGAGGTGGCCGCGTTCGTCGATGTCGAACGCCGCCTACGAATGGTGCTTGCGGCGATCGCAACGTTCCCCAATGCCGAACGCGAGGCGGTCGAGCTCGTCCTGCTGGGCGAACTGCCGGTCGCCGAGGCCGCCGAGGTGCTCGGTGTGGCGGAGGTCAGCGTCCGCACCCGCATTTCGCGTGCGCGCGCCCGCTTGCGGACTCTGATGGAGGTGGAGTCATGACCATCCAGCCACCCCTGCGCCGAGGGCGGGCGGTTACGGGGCCCTCGAACGACGTGGTGCGCGGGCACGTCGACGAGGCCGCCGCGTTCGGCCATGTCGAACGCCATTTGCGAACCGCGCTGAAAGCGACCGCAACGTTCCCCAATGCCGAACACGCGCCGGTCGAGCTCGTCCTGCTGCGCGAGCTGCCAGTCGCCGAGGTACACGGGATCGCCGAAGCCGGCATCCGCACCCCCATCTCCCGCGCCCGGCCACGGACCCTCACGGAGGTCGAGTCATGACCATCCAGCTACCCCCACGCCGGGAGCTACCGCCGGAGATCAAGGAGCGGATGCGCCCCCGCCTAACGCAGACCCGGCACCGCACGTGGATCGGCGCCGCGGCCGCCGCCGCACTGATCGTCGCGGGCGGCATCATCACCGTGCAGACCACCCGCGACGACGCTGAAGTACCAGCACCCGCACAACCCGCCGCCAAAGCCGACATCGCCCGATGCCGAACGGCGTTCGACAATGCCGGATGGCGGGCGAAGTACGCGCTGTCGTTCCAGGCGCGCACGGTCCTGCTCGGAACGGACGGCAAGATCTGCGAGCTGGGCCGTTCGACCGCCACGACAGTGGAGCTCGGCCCCGCGACGGCCGTGCAGACGCCGAGCGGACTGGTCATGGGCGTACCGCCCGTACGGGCCAAGTCGATGTCCGCGCGGCACACCGACCCGGAGAAGAGCCTGGCGAACTGGTCACCGCCCACGATGATCACGCCGGACCTGTTCCTCGTGGACGCGAGCCCGAACAACGTCGCCGACTCGAAGCTGACGCTGAAGTTCGAGAACCACTCGGTGGACCTGCGCTGGGGCGACATCAGCAGGCAGGGCGTCCCGAAGGACAGCTTCGTCAGCGGCGACCCGAACCCGGCGAGCCCGGTGAACGTGCTGGCGCGCTGCCTCGACAACGCCATCGCGAGACGCTCGTCGACCGGGTTCGAGCAGGACTGGCGGCCCGGCGCGATGGTGCGGCCCGGCGTGCTCACCGCGTTCAACTCGAAGGGCGAGTGGGGCACCTGCCCGATCGACCCGAACGGCAACGCCCCCGCCTCACTCGACGGGACCATCGCGTTCGGGCCGATCGCGAACCACTGGGCACCGTTGTTCCACACCGAGTTCAGCGACGGCCGCTTCTTCCTGGCCGGCCTGGTCGACTCGACAGTCGCGCGGGTGGTGCTGGTCTCCTCCGACGGAGCCGGCACCGGGCAACCCGCGGAGATCGACCACGGCAGCTTCGCGGCCGTGATCAACCTCCGGGCCGGTACAGAGTCGAAGATCCGGCTCTACGACATCAACGGAACGGTGGTGTACGACGGTCCGGTCAAGCCGGCTTGATGTTCATGTTGCGGTGCAAGAGGTTCTCGGGGTCGTACTGGGCCTTCAACGCGGCCAGTCGCGCGTACTTCTCCGGCCCGTAGGTCGCGCGCACCCGGTCCGCGTCGTATTCGGCCATGAAGTTGATGTACACGCCGGACTCCGAGGTGTGCGGCAGCAACGCGTCGAACAAGGCGCGCGACCACGCCCGGTCGGCCTCCAGCAGCTCGGGCGTCGGCGCGACGGCGGCCATGTTGATCACCCACTTGGCGTTCCGGTCGCCACCGAACGCCGTGTCGTCCGCACCGGTGTCGCAGAACGCGCCACCGAGATAGAACATCGGCATGAGCGACATCGGGGACGCCTTGCTGGGAACCAGCCCGGCGATCACGTTGACGACGTCCTCGGTGAGGTCGTCGACGTACACCGCCTTCTCGTAGCCGAGGATGCCCCACGGCGCGCTGTCGTCGAGCATCGACTGCAGCGCGGCGTACGGCAACGGCGTGACGAACTCGAACAGCGGCGGCAACGCCTCCCTGATCGGCGCGACGAGCGAAGCGTGCTCCTCCGGCGACTCGAACCCGGCGATGAGGATCGCGAAGCCGGGCGCGAAGTGGTGCTGCTCGGGCACGAACGGCGCCGGCGGCGCGTTCAGCGCGGCGACCAGCGCGCCGCAGCTGCGCGGCAGCGCGGGCACGATCTCGCGAGCCAGCCGCAGGGCGTCGGCGCCCTGCTCGAGGGTGAAGAAGAACATGCCCAGGTTCACCATGGGCCCGATCGGGAACAGCCGGAACTCGAAGGCCGTCACGATGCCGAAGTTGCCGCCGCCACCCCGGATCGCCCAGAACAGGTCCGGGTTCTCCGTCGCGGACGCGCGCACCAGCCGCCCGTCGGCCAGCACCACGTCGGCCCCGATGAGGTTGTCGCACGACAACCCGTGCCGCGCGGTCAGCCAGCCGAACCCGCCCCCGAGCGTGAGGCCGGCGACGCCGGTGTGGCTGATCGTGCCCGCGGGCACCGCGAGCCCGTGCTCCTGCGTGGCCGCGTCGAGGTCCGCCAGCGCGGCCCCGCCACCGCACACGGCGGTCCTGTTCACCGGGTCGACCGTGACCTCGTTGAGCCGGCTCAGGTCGATCATCAACCCGTCGTCGCACACGGACGCGCCGGAGAAGCTGTGCCCACCGCCCCGCACCGCGATCTCGAGCCCGGTCTCCCTCGCGTACCGCACCGCGGCGGCGACGTCCCCGGCGCTCCCGCAGCGGGCGATCAGCGCCGGGCGCCGGTCGATGGCGCCGTTCCAGATGGATCTCGCCTCGTCGTACTCCGGGTCACCGGGCGTACAGACGATGCCGTGAAAGCCAGTGCGCAGAGTGGTCACGTCAAGGTCGATGGTCATGGGGTTCCTCCAGGCGGCCTAGGGCACGGTCACGGTAAGCAACCACGTGAGGGACGTCACAGGGTCTTCTGTCCCGCGAACGTCCCGTTCAGCGGACGGTGTTGCTCCGATTGCTCCATGACACAGGCCGCCCGGCAACTCGGCCGGTGCTCAGCCGGGATAGACCACGCGAGCCGCCCCACCGCCCCGTCGCACGGGCTCGGCCGCCGCACGCCACCGCCCTCGGCCGGCGGGTTCGATCGCGGTGACGGCGCCGATCTCGGCGTTGGCCGTGAACACGTGCCCCTTGGCCTCCAACGCCGGCACGTTCGGTCCGGACAGGAACTCCTTCTCGGCCGGCGTGGCCGCACTGTTGCGCTGCGACACGCGCGGCGCCGCGATGGCGTCCTGGATGCCCAGCCCGCGATCCAGCCGCGAGGTCAGCACCTGCGTGACGGTCGTGATGATGGTCGCGCCGCCGGGCGACCCGAGGGCGAGCACCACGTCGCCGTCGTCGAGCACGATGGTCGGCGACATCGACGACCGCGGCCGCTTGCCGGGACCGGGCAGGTTCGGGTCGGGCACGCCTGGGTTGACCGGCGCGAAGTTGAAGTCGGTCAGCTCGTTGTTCAGCAGGAACCCGCGGCCGGGCACCACGATGCCGCTGCCGCCTTCGGCCTCGATGGTCAACGTGTACGCGACGACGTTGCCCCACCGGTCGGCGACCGTCAGGTGCGTGGTGCGCTCAGCGTCGACCCGCGTGGGCGCCTCGACCCCGCTCGAAGCGCAGGGCGCGGGCTTGCGCGGGTCTCCGGGCGCGGTCGGCGCCTTGATGACGGAGTCCGGCTTGATCAGGCAGGCCCGCGAGTTCGCGAACCGCTGGCTCAGCAGCTCGCGCGTCGGCACGTCCGAGAACGCCGGGTCGCCCACCCACCGGTTGCGGTCGGCGAACGCGAGCTTGGTCGACTCGATGAACCGGTGGAAGTACTCCGGCTCGGTCAGCTTGCCGAGGTCGTAGCTCTCCAGGATGTTGAGCGCCTCCCCCACCGTCGTCCCACCGGACGAGGGCGGCGCCATCCCGTACACATCGAACCCGTTGTACTTCGTCTTCGTCGGCTGCCGGAACGGCGCCTCGTACCGCGAGAGATCACTCAGCTGCAGGTTGCCCGGCCGCACCTTGCGCGTGGACCCCGGCACCACCGGCGGCTGCTGCACGGTCTTCACGAGGTCCTGCCCCACCGCGCCGCCGTACAACGACCGCAGGTTCGTCCGCCCCAGCTCGTGGTAGGTGTCCGCCAGCTCCGGGTTGCGGAACGTGCTGCCCACCGCGGGCGCCTGCCCGTTCGGCAGGTACAACGCCCGCGTGGACGTGAAGTCCGCGAACCGCGCCGCGTTGTTGGTGACCTGGCCGTTGAACGTCGCGTCGACGACGAACCCGCGCCGCGCCAGCTCCTCCGCCGGCTCCAGGGCGTCCTCGAGACTCAGCGTGCCCCACTTCTTCAGGGCCTGCTGCCACGTCTTCGGCGTCCCGGGCACGCCCACGGACAACCCACTGGTCATCGCCTCGGCGAACGGGAGCGGTGTCCCGTTCTCCAGGAACAGGTTCGCGTCGGCGCTCATCGGCGCCGTCTCACGACCGTCGATTGTGGACACTTTCTCGGAGTCCGCGTCGTAGTAGACGAAGAACCCGCCCCCGCCGATCCCGGCGGAGAACGGATCCGTGACGCCGAGCGCCGCGGCCGTCGCCACCGCAGCGTCCACGGCGTTGCCGCCACGCTGGAGGACCTCGATCCCGATCTGCGACGCGTCCGGGTCGACGCTCGACACCGCGCCACCCCAGCCGACGGCCAGCGGCTGACGCGGCGGCGCCTCCGCGAAGGCGGCGGGTGGTGCTACGAGGAGCAGGGACACGACAGCGGCAACCGTTCGCAGCAGCATATTGACCCTTTTACCGCTGCGGCGACGCAGGCAACACCCCCACCGGATGCAAAGCCGGCGAACTGACATGGATGTGGGATCCGAAGGGCGGCACGGATCGCGAGGCAGGCTCACAAAACCTCCACCGGGTCGAGCTTGATCCGCACCAGGTCCGGCTCCTTCCGCGCCGTCCGCACCGCCTGCGCCTCAGCCAGCACCGCAGCCAGCGCCCGCCCCTCGGCCCGCGACACCCGCAGCAGAGCCCGCTCCTTCTGCTCGTCCTCCCCCAACGGCACGGGCCCCAGAATCTCCCCCGTCGAAGGCAACCGCAGCTCATCCAGCAACGCGTTCAAAGCCTCCGGAGACCCGTCGACGGTCGCCATCCGCACCGCGGGCGGGAACCCGAGCTCGGTCCGCGCCGCCAGCTCGGTCCGCGCATGCCACACCGGATCCCACCGCACCAAAGCCTGCACCGGCGCCAACGACGAATCGGCGATCACCACGACCCGCCCGTTCCCAGGACGAACGAGGGCCGCCGCGGTCATCCAACGCCGCAGAGCCTCCTCGCCCGCCCGCAGGTCGGCCCGCCCGAGCAAAGCCCACCCGTCCAGCAGAAGCACAGCGCCATACCCGCCAACGGCGAACGGCTCGGCGCCCGGCGTCGACACCACCAGAGCCGGCTTCGACGGAACCGACGCCAGCACCTCCTCCGCCCCGGAAGTACGCACGGGAACCCCGGGAAACGCCCGTCCCAGCTCCTCCGCCGTCCGCCGCGCCCCGATCACCTGCCCGCGCAACCGCCGGGACCCGCAGGCCGGGCACCTGAACCCCGCCTCGGACACGCCACACCACCGGCAGTACGGAGACCCCGTATCGGGCATGGCCAGCGGACCGGCGCACCGCCGGCACCGCGCGGGCTGGCGGCACTGCTGACACGCGAGGGCGGGCACGTACCCGCGGCGCGGCACCTGGATGAGCACGGGCGAATCGGCGAGAGCCGCGCGAGCGGCCTCGAAGGCGATGGACGGGAGGCGGGCCGAACGGGCCGCCGGGTCCTTCACCTCCTGCCAGTCCGAATCACCGACCGACACAACGCGTGGGGCCACGGAGCGCAGGGTCTCGCGGGACGCCACGATCTCGTGCGCCCAGCCCGAGTCGACCAGCAGCTGCGCCTCGGCCGTCCTGGCGAAGCCACCCACCAGCAACGAGGCACCGGACGCGTGCGCGCGCAGGGCCAGCACGTCCCGCACGTTCGGGTAGGGCGCGCGCGGTTCACTGTGCAGGTCGTCCCCGTCGTCCCACACGACGAACAGGCCAGGAGAAACCACAGGCGCGAACATCGTGCCGCGCGTCCCCAGCACCACTCGCGCGACACCGCGCCGGACCATCAGCCATCGCCGATAGCGCTCCGCCGGACCAAGATCAGCCGAAAGGGTGACCACTCCGGACATGAGCGCGGAGCACGCGCCATCCAGCCGCGCCAGGTCGCGGTGGTCCGGCACCACGATCACGACGCCCTTGCCCGTGGACGCCACGACCGCCGCCACCTCGGCCAGCCGCGCCGGCCAGTCCTCCGCGGGCAGCGCCTGCCACACGGCGTGCGCGGAGCGGCCCGCGCGCAACGCCTCCAGGTACGAGGCCCCGCGCGGGTGGTAGCGCAACCAGCCGTCGAACGAAGGAACCGGCGGCGGCTCCCACGAACCATCGGGAACGGAGGACTCGGCGCGCGCGTGCCGGGGCGGGATCGCCAGCCGCAGCACGTCGATCATCCCGCCCGCGTACCGGTCCGCCACGGCGCGGGCCAGCGAAGCGATCTCCGGTGACAGCACGGGTTCGGGCGACACGACCCGTTCCAGGTACGCCAGCTTCTTCCCGTACTCCGACGTCTCCACGCGCTCCAGCAGGAACCCGTCGACCAGCTGCCCGGCGAACCGCACCCGCACGCGGCAGCCCGGCACCGCGTCCGCGTCCAGTTCGGACGGAACCAGGTAGTCGAACGGCCGGTCGAGGTGAGCGAGCGGCACGTCCACCACGATCCTGGCGACAGGCAGCACCGGAGCAGGGGTCCGCTCTCCGCGCCGGTTGTTCGCCATACCCGCTGGTCTACCAGACGGGTCTGACAAATCCGGATCGAGGGCAACCGATCGGCCGCCAAGATCGTGTTAAGGAAAAACATGGGGGTTACATGAAGCTGAAAATCAGCACCTTGCTCGTCGCCGCGGCCGTCCTCGTTGGACTCGCACCAGCCGCGCAGGCCGAGGAGACGACCGCGCTGACCTGGGCCGACTGCCAGGACGGCTTCGAGTGCGCGACCGCCAAGGTCCCGCTCGACTACGACGACCCGTATGGCCGCAAGATCGACCTCGCGGTCATCCGGCTCAAGGCGACCAACCCCAGCAAGCGGATCGGTTCGCTGTTCGTGAACTTCGGCGGCCCCGGCGCGTCCGGCGTCAACCGGCTGCGCGAACGCGCGGGCTGGACATGGCTCTTCTCACCGGAGCTGCGCGAACGGTTCGACCTCGTGAGCTGGGACCCGCGCGGCATCGGCCGCAGCACGCCCGTCAACTGCTTCGACACCGAGGAGCAGCAACAGCAGTTCCTCGGCCAGATCCCGGAGTTCCCCGCGGACCAGAACGCCGAACCGGGCTTCTACTCGCAGTACAAGGAGTTCGCGCAGCGCTGCAAGGACAAGGCGGGCGAGCTGCTCGACCACGTGTCGAGCGCGAACACCGCACGCGACCTCGACCAGCTGCGCAAGGCCGTGGGCGACCAGAAGCTGACCTACCACGGCATCTCGTACGGCACGCACCTCGGCGCGATCTACGCCAACCTGTTCCCGAACAAGGTGCGCGCCATGGCGTTCGACGGCACGCTCGACTTCATCGGCAACGCCACCGGCCACGGCGACCAGGGCACGACCGTGCCGCTGGACACCCGTCAGGACGTGCCGCGCGGCGCCGCGGAGACGTTCGACCAGTTCCTCACCCAGTGCGCGGCGCCGGGTGCCCACTGCGCCTTCGCGGGCGGTGACCTGAAGCTCAAGTGGCGGCAGCTGGTCGACAAGGTCAAGGCCGGCCCGGTCACCATCCCGTCCGGCACCTACGACTACGTCGCGCTGATCGGCACGGTCAACGGCGCGCTCTCCGTGCCGGACACCTGGCAGGAGACGGCAAAAACGATGCAGGAGCTCTACGACGCTCCGGCCTCGCTGACGACGAAGAGCTACATCAGCAACCGCACCGAGGCGTTCAACGCGATCCAGTGCGCGGACAGCGACTTCCCGCGCGACACGAACGTCTACACCAGCTATGGCGCCTCGGAGGACAAGCGCGTCCCGGACTTCGGCCGCATCGTCGTGTTCGACATGATGGCGTGCGCGTTCTGGCAGGGCCGCGACACCGACCGCTACACCGGCCCGTGGAACCGGTGGACGTCCGCGCCGATCCTCGTGATCAACAACCGGTTCGACCCCTCGACCCCGTACCACGGGGCCAAGGACGGTGCCGCCGAGCTCGCCCGCACCGGTTTCCTCACGGTCGAGGGCTACGGGCACTCGACGATGCTCGTGCGCAGCACGTGCGCGGAGAAGGCCAAGCGGGATTACCTCTTCACAGGTGTGCTCCCGAAAGTAACGAACTGCGGCATCGACCGCGGGCCTTTCGCTTAAGACAACGGAGACCACCGGGAACCACTGTTACGAAAGGAAGATGCGCACACTGCTGACGGGCCTGCTCGCGATCGTGACACTGGTCGCCGCCGCACCCGCGAAGGCGGCCACGACGATCCAGATGCCCGCACTCACCGGGCAGTACCCCGTCGGCACCACGGACCTGCATCTCGTCGACTCCGGCCGCCAGGACCCCTGGCGGCCGGACAACAAGCGCGAGCTCATGGTCACCGTGTCCTACCCCGCACTGCGGGGCGGGCAACGGGCGCCGTTGCTCGGGCCGGCCGTGGCGACCGCGGTGAACGCAGAGCTCCTCCTCACCCCCGGCGCGGTCGACTGGCGGTCGGTCCGCAGACACGCGGCCACCGGGGCCCCGGTCGCGCCGGGCCGGTGGCCGGTCCTGTTGGTCTCCCACGGTTTCGGCAGCGTGCGCGAAATGCACGCCGGGCTGGTCGACGACCTCGCCAGCCACGGCTACATCGTCGTCTCGATCTCCCACACCTTCGAGGCCGCGGCCGTCGAGTTCCCCGGCGACCGCGTGGCACACTCGGTCGTCGGGAGCTGGGCGAACACGAGAAAGGCCATCGACACCCGCGTCGCCGACACCCGGTTCGTCCTCTCGCAGCTCCGGCTCCCCGGCGCCGACCTGGACCACGTCGGCATGGTCGGCCACTCGTACGGCGGCTTCACCGCGGGCGAGACGATGCTCCAGGACCAGCGGATCGACGCCGGGGTCAACCTCGACGGCGCCATGCCCGGCGACGTCACCAAAGGCCTCGACCGCCCGTTCCTGCTGGTGGGCAGCCAGGGCCACTCCCACCTGGCGACCGAACAGGACCCATCGTGGGCGCAGTTCTGGTCCAACCAGCGCGGCTGGAAACGCGATCTCAACCTGGGCCGCGGCGCGCACTACGGCTTCACGGACCTGCAGTTCGCCCTGCCGCAGATGGACTTCCTCACCCCGGCTCAACGCGCGCCGTACATCGGCACCATCGATCCCGCGGGTTCCCTCGCCGTCCAGCACGACTACCTGGCCGCGTACTTCGACCTGCACCTCAAGGGAATCGACCGGCACCTGTTCGACGGCGACTCACCGTCCTATCCGGACGCGAGGTTCGTCCCTTAGGCGTTCTTCCGCACCAGGCCGGTGAACCCGGCCACGAACAGCGTGGCGAACGCCCACGCCAGCAGCTGCAGCACCCACGTCGTCACGACCACGAACTGACCCGCCCCCGTGGTCGTGGCGACCTGGCACCGTTGCTGCACATCGGTTTTCACCAACGGCGTCGCCGCGTTCAACGCGTAGCCGATCTGATCCACCACGGCACATCGCACGGCGCCCGACGACAGCACCACACCGACGGACACGGCGAGCGTCGCCACCAGCCACAGCAGGGCGATCGCCGGCCGGTACCCGTACCCGACCGTCGCCCCGGTGACGCGGTGCCACGTCCGGCCCCATCGCGTCAGTTGCCCGCGCCGCAACAGGTCCCGCTGCTGCGCGATGCGGATCCGCCGCACGTCCCGTTCCTGCCCGGCCGCCTGGTGCGCGGCAGCGAGCTGCAGGTACGGCTGGCTGGCGAACCTGGGTGTCTTGTGCGCCAACATGTCCAGCCACGTGCCGAGGTCCGAGTCACGCGGCACGCCGGTGTAGGTCAGCCCGTCGAGATCCACCGCACCCTCGGCGTAGTCGGCGCTGAGGAAGATCTCCTGGCCGATCCGCGCGTGCTTGAGGTCCAGGGCGATCGGCCCGGTCGCCCGGCCCTCGCGCAGCACGAGCTGCCCGCCGATCCGCGCGCCGCGGATGCGCACGGCCGCATAGCTCTCCGAACGCGCGCGGAAGCCGCTGTGCAACAGGATGCTGTCCTCGACCTGGATGTCCGTCCCGAGGAACGCGGCGTGCTCCGCGCTGAACGAGGCACCGTCGCAGCGCAGGCTGCCGCCGATCCGGGCCCCGTCGAACCGCAACGTGCCCACCGCCGTGACCGCCGTCAGGTACACCTGGCTGCCGGTGCGCAGCTTGAGCGCGTGCAACGCGTACTCGCCCTCCGTGGACAACGTGGCACCGGACATGCTGATGTGGCCGCCGATGTGCGCCTCGCCCAGGTCGACGGCCCAGTCCTGGCCGCCGTCGAGCCGGGCGTTCGAGAGGTACAGGTAGTGGTCGAGCTTCAGCCACGGCGCGCTGACCGCCGGCGCCGTCAGCCCCGTCAGGTCCAGCGCGGACAGCTGCGCGCGGTCGAACAGCAACTTCTCCGAAGCGACGCAGTCGCGCAATACCAACGGCCGCTTGGCGACGACGTCACAGAGGTCGAGCTGCCCGTCGATGCGCGCGTTGCGGATCCGCACGCCGCGCGGGTCGAGGCGATCGGCCTCGACCAGCAGGTCGCGGATCACCGACGCCTTGATCGTCTCGCCGTCGAGATCGACTAACTCACCGCTGGTCAGCTCCACCCGGCCAACCTATCCCGAGATCGACTCCTTGCCGTCCTCGATGTGACCGGCCAGCCGGCGCCGGAACCCCGGCTC
Organism: Lentzea sp. NBRC 105346; assembly: GCF_030269605.1. Taxonomy (GTDB): domain Bacteria; phylum Actinomycetota; class Actinomycetes; order Mycobacteriales; family Pseudonocardiaceae; genus Lentzea. Next base: position 18,022 of record NZ_BSTQ01000028.1, on the reverse strand, counting down.
CTCCACCACGGTGACGGTCAGGTCGTACCAACCGGAGTTCATCACGGTGAGCCACGGGATCACCGCCCGCCGCCCGGCGCGCACGACGACCTTGCGCCGTCCCGCGACGAACGTCAGCGGCTTGTCGCCGAGGTTGGCGAACGTCAGCGTCAGCACGCGGCTGTACCCGCGCACGGACGACGACACCTGCGCCGTCCCGTGCGCCGAACCCGCGAACTCGCGGCGGAACCCGTTGGGCCCCATCAGCAACAGGTCGTACGACTCGCCGAACGGAACCACGTGCTCCTGCGACGACGTGACGTCGAAGTGCGCCGGGTTCTCGAACTCCTTGGCGTACGGATACAACGCGAAGTGCACGGAGGACTTGCCCGAGTTCGACAGCTCCAGCTTCACCTTGCCGTCCGACAACGAAGCCTGCGCGTCCGGCTGGTAGGGCAGCGGTCTGGCCCGCCGCCGCCCGGCCTCCTGCTCCGGCATGGCCTGCGTGGCGGGCGGGGTGGGCCGCCAGCGCGGCGACGCGGGCGGCACGGGAGCGGGTTCGCCGACGTCCGGCCAGGTGCGCCGCCGGTCGAAGTCGAACGCCGACGTGAGGTCACCGGACACCGCTCGCCGCCACGCGCTGACGTTCGGCTCACGCACGTCCAGCCAGCGCTCCAGGAACCGCGTCATCGACGTGTGGTCGAACACCTGCGAGCACACGTACCCGCCGACACTCCACGGCGACACGACCGTCATCGGCACGCGCGCGCCCAGCCCGAGCGGCCGGTCCCCCACCCACTCGTCGGTGTGCTGCGCGGGCGGACGCGGCGGCGGCACGTGGTCGAAAAAGCCGTCGTTCTCGTCATAGGTGATGAACAGAACCGTCGACTCCCACACCTCCGGCGACGACGCGAGCGCGTCCAGCACCTGGTAGGTGATCGACGCGCTGGCCGCGGGGGAAGAAGCGCCGGGGTGCTCGGAGTCCACAGAGGACGGAACCAGGTACGACACCGCGGGCAGGCGGCCGTGCTCCACGTCGTCGCGGAACACCTGCCCCAGCGTTTTCGGTGCGACGCGGTGCAGTCCCCGGTCGTACAACCGCCTTTCGGCCGGGGTCAGCCTCGACAGGTCGATCAGCTTCGGATCGCCGTGCGCGTAGAGCTTGTCCAGCGACTTGAACCCCGGCGGCAGCACCTTGCGCGCGATCTCCTTGAACCGCACGAAGAACTCGAGGTTGTTGTCCTGGAAGTTGTCGTGTTCCTGGTACACGCGCCAGGAAACGCCGGCCTGCTCCAGGCGTTCCGCGTAGGTCGTCCAGGTGTACCCGGCGTGGTTGTCCTCGTCGTAGGCCGCGTTGCCGGTGGCGCGGTTGCCGTTCGGCTCGAACCCCGTGTAGCCGCTGACCCAGTAGTTGCGGTTCGGCGACGTCGAGGACGGCAACGAGCAGTGGTAGGCGTCGCAGATCGTGAACGTCTCGGCGAGCTCGTAGTGGAACGGCACGTCGCGCCGGTCGTAGAAGGCCATGGTGGCCGCGGTCTTGGCGGGCACCCAGTTGTCGTTCCAACCGTGGCGCAACGCGGTGTGCCCGCCGTTCCAGCTGTGGTCGAGGTCGCCGATGTACTGGACGTCGCGCCCGAGCGCCGCCTCGCGCACGGGGAACGGGTAGACGCCCGACTGCTGGAAGACGCCGGGCAGCGCGTTGCGGTCACCGAAGCCGCGCACACCGCGCAACGACCCGTAGTAGTGGTCGAACGACCGGTTCTCCTGCATCAGCAGCACTACGTGCTTGATCGCGCGCAGCCCGCCCGGCCGCGGCTCACGGGCGAGCGCGGCGTGCACGGACGGTGGCAGCAGTGAACCCGCCGCGGTTGCGACGGCAGCGGCCATGAAACCGCGACGACTCAAGGACATGCCTGCAGTTTCTAGTTCCCGGACGTGACGCGGAACCTACCGGAGTATGAACGATCCCGGCCCTTTCGGACCGGGATCGTTGACTGCTCACACACAGTTGCGCCGGACGGTCAGGCTCCTGCCGCCGAACGCAGGGCCTCCGCGCGGTCCGTGGACTCCCACGGCAGCGCCACGTCGGTGCGGCCGAAGTGGCCGTACGCGGCGGTCGGCGCGTAGATCGGGCGCAGCAGGTCCAGGTCGCGGATGATCGCGGCCGGACGCAGGTCGAACACCTCGCTGATCGCCTGCTGGATCTTCGTCGGGTCCACGGTCTCGGTGCCGAACGTCTCCACGAACAGACCCACCGGGGCGGCCTTGCCGATCGCGTAGGCGACCTGAACCTCGATCCGCGTGGCCAGACCCGCCGCCACGGCGTTCTTGGCCACCCAGCGCATCGCGTACGCGGCGGACCGGTCGACCTTCGACGGGTCCTTGCCGGAGAACGCGCCACCACCGTGCCGCGCCATGCCGCCATAGGTGTCGACGATGATCTTGCGGCCGGTCAGGCCCGCGTCACCCATCGGACCGCCGATGACGAACCGGCCGGTCGGGTTGACCAGCAGCCGGACGTTCGACGTGTCCAGGCCGAGCTCGGCGATCTCGGGCGCCACCACGTGCTCGCGGATGTCGACGCCGAGCAGCTTCTCGAGGTCGATGCCGTCGGCGTGCTGCGTGGACACGACGACCGTGTCGAGACGAACCGGCTGGTCACCCGCGTACTCGATGGTGACCTGGGTCTTGCCGTCCGGACGCAGGTACGGGACGGTGCCGTCCTTGCGCACGGCGGTCAGGCGGCGCGACAACCGGTGCGCGAGCGCGATCGGCAGCGGCATCAGCTCAGGCGTGTCCGTGCACGCGTAGCCGAACATCAGGCCCTGGTCGCCCGCGCCCTGCTTGTCGATCTCGTCCTCGGCGTGCTCGACGCGGTTCTCGTACGCGGTGTCGACACCCTGCGCGATGTCCGGGGACTGCGAGCCGATCGCGACGTTGACGCCACACGAGTGGCCGTCGAAGCCCTTGGCGGACGAGTCGTAGCCGATGCCGAGGATCACGTCGCGCACGATCGACGGGATGTCCGCGTACGCCTCGGTCGTCACCTCGCCGGCGACGTGCACCTGGCCCGTGGTGACCAGCGTCTCGACGGCGACGCGGGAGCGCGGGTCCTTCGCGAGCAGCGCGTCCAAAATGGAGTCGCTGATGGCGTCACAGATCTTGTCAGGGTGTCCCTCAGTGACGGATTCACTGGTGAACAGCCTGCTGCTGTGCTGGCTCACGGACGCTCCCTTTGGTCTACGGCAGATGGAACAAGTTTACGGACGGTCACTCAATAGTGTGTCGAGTACTGAGCACTACGCGGTGACGGCGTCCCACACTGTGGCCGCGAGTTGCGCTTTCGAGCCGTGCGGGATCGGCGTCTCCCTACCGTCATCGGCGAGCAGCCAGCCCGCGTTATCCTCGACCTCGAACGCCTTCCCGTCGCCGACCGCGTTGACCACCAGCCAGTCACAGCCCTTGCGCTTCAACTTCGCACGGCCGTGTTCCAGCACGTCACCGGTCTCGTCGCCCGTCTCGGCGGCGAACCCGACGATCACCTGCCCCTCGCGGCGCGCCGCGACCAGCTCGGCCAGGACGTCCGGATTCTTTGTTAGCACAACGGGATCCGGGTCCGCAGACGATTTCTTGATCTTGTGTGTGGCAAGCGCCACGGGCCGGAAGTCGGCCACGGCGGCGGCCATCACCACGATGTCCGCGGTCTCGGCCGCAGCGTGCATCGCGTCCCGGAGTTCAAGCGCGGTGCCGACCCGCACGACGGTCACGCCGGCGGGTTCCCCCAGGTCAGCGGTGTGTGCGGCGACGAGCGTGACGTCCGCGCCCCGCTGTGCGGCCACTCGGGCGAGCGCATACCCCTGCTTGCCGGACGACCGGTTACCCAGGAATCGAACGGGGTCCAGCGGCTCGCGCGTCCCACCTGCTGAGATCGCGACCCGCACGCCCGCCATCGACCGCGGCAGCGCGTCCGGACGTGCAAGGAGCAACCGGGCGAACTCGAAGATCTCGGCGGGATCGGGCAGCCGGCCCTTGCCGGTGTCCTTTCCGGTCAACCGCCCGGACGCGGGCTCCATCACGTTCACGCCGCGCTCGCGGAGCAGCGCCACGTTGTGCTGCGTCGCCGGGTGCTCCCACATCTCCGTGTGCATCGCGGGCACGAGGAGTACCGGGCAGTGCGCGGTGAGCAACGTGTTGGTGAGCAGGTCGTCGGCGAGGCCGTGCGCGGCCTTCGCGATGAGGTTCGCGGTGGCGGGCGCGACGACGACGAGGTCGGCGTTCTGGCCGAGCTTGACGTGCGGCACCTCGTGCACCCGGTCGAACGGGTCCGCGGTCACCGGCTCGCCGGAGAGCGCCTCGAAGGTGGCGGCGCCGACGAACTTGAGCGCGCCGTCGGTCGGCACGACCCGCACGGAGTGACCGGACTCGGTCAGCCGGCGGAGCAGCTCGCAGGCCTTGTACGCGGCGATGCCCCCGCCCACCCCGAGAATGACGCGGGGGCGGGAGGGGGCATCAGCGGAAGTAGAGCTCACTTACCCTCGCCATCTAGTGACAGGAACCCCGAGGGCGCGCCCCCAGACTGCTCAGGGACATGCCGCCGTGGGTTCCGGGGACTTGCCCCCAGTGTGCTCCGGGAACGTGCCGTCAGCGGGGTCCGGGGGCTTGCCCCCGGCGCGGGGTCTGGGGGCTCGGCCCCCAGAAAACACGGCTGCGGCGACGTCGGTCTGCGCATTCCGCAGACAGACCTCACCCAGAGCCGTCGCCTCTAGCCTTCTCCCTCAGTGTGCTCCAGGAGACCGGCGTGGATCTCCCTGAGCGCGATGGAGAGGGGCTTCTCACGCGGGCCCGGCTCGACGAGCGGGCCGACGTACTCGAGCAGGCCCTCGCCGAGCTGCGCGTAGTAGTCGTTGATCTGGCGGGCACGCTTCGCTGCGTAGATCACCAACGCGTACTTCGAGCTCACCTGCTCAAGCAGGTCGTCGATCGGCGGGTTGGTGATGCCCTCCGGAGAACCGGTCAGATGACCGAGCTCGGTGTGGGTGATCACTCGTCAAACTCCTGAGATTCGTGGTCCGACCACCAAGGATAGCAAGTCGGCCGCGGCGGTCTTGACATCGGAGTTCACGACGACCTCGTCGAACTCCTTTTCGGCGGCCAGCTCTTCCCTGGCGATCTCGAGCCTGCGCTCGACGATGGCGGGATCCTCGGTCCCCCGGCCGGTCAGCCGGCCGACCAGGTCCTCCCACGACGGCGGGGCCAGCATGACGAGCTGGGCCTCCGGCATCGCCGCCCGGACCTGCCGCGCCCCCTGGAGTTCGATCTCCAGCAGCGCGGGCGTTCCGGACGCGAGGGCTTGCAGTACTGGCGTGCGCGGGGTGCCGTAGTGGTTCCCCGCGAACTCGGCGTGCTCGAGGAACTCGCCCTCGGCCACCATGCGCTGAAACTTCTCGCGATCGACGAAGTGGTAATGCACTCCGTCGACTTCTCCCGGCCTCGGCGGCCTGGTGGTCGCCGAGACACTGAAATAGAGCTGCTGCTCCTGTGCCATCACCCGGAGCGCGGCAAGAACGCTCGACTTGCCCACTCCGGACGGCCCGGACAGGACGGTGAGGCGGGCGCGGGGCGAACCCGCGCCCGCCTCGGTGTCACTCACTCTCCGCTGAACTCGGAGAGCAGGGCCTTGCGCTGGCGGTCGCCCAGGCCGCGCAGACGACGGCTCGGAGCGATCTCGAGGCGCTCCATGAGCTGCTGCGCGCGAACCTTGCCGACGCCCGGAAGGGCCTCGAGCAGCGCGGACACCTTCATCTTGCCCAGGACCTCGTCGCTCTCGGCGGCCTTGAGCACGTCCGCGAGGGTCGTGCCACCGCGCTTGAGGCGCTCCTTGAGCTCAGCCCGAGCGCGACGAGCGGCAGCAGCCTTCTCCAGCGCTGCGGCCCGCTGCTCCTCGGTAAGCTGGGGAAGGGCCACGATTTCCTCCGTGGTGTGGATTCTTTTCGGATCGGTGCCGCGACCGTACCGACCGCAATTGCCTGGGGACAACGTGACCCAGTCAGCTAAATCTCTCAGCGGCCCGTTCGTAGCGGCGGGTGGTAGTAGTACCAACACCCTCCAGAAGCCTGATCACCGACCTCGGTAACTGACTGCCCACGGCCTGTGTGGTAGTGGGCCCGATGACCAGCGGGGCTCCTGGTGGCAGGGACCCTACCAACACAGGTTTGCCCAGGTGAGCGCGCCACGCCCCTAAGTTTCCCCAGGACGGCGTGGCGCACACCTCCTCAGAGCGTTTCCTGCACCCGCTGCACCGCGCTGACCAGCGAAGATACGTCCGGGCCATGCTTGAGGACGTCCCTCGACGAAGTCGGCAGAATGTTCCGCAAATCGGCGCCGAACAACGCCTTCAGGTCGGCCACGGTGGCTCCCTGGGCGCCGAAACCGGGCGCCAGGACGGGGCCGTTGAGCTTCGACAGGTCGACCCCGGTTTCCCCGATCGTGGCCCCGACGACCAGACCGACATCACCCACGGGGGAAATGCCGGAATTCCGTTCCGCAGCGAAATCCACGATCGACTGAGCCACGGTTCGCCCATCCGGCCCAACCGCGCGTTGGACCGAAGCGCCCTCCGGGTTGGACGTCAGCGCGAGCACGATCACGCCCCGCCCGTTCGCCCGAGCGGCCTCCAGGGCCGGTTCCAGCGACCCGAAGCCGAGGTACGGCGACAGCGTCACCGCGTCCGCCGCCAGCGGCGACCCCTCGGTCAGGTACGCCGCCGCGTAGGCGGCCATCGTGGAGCCGATGTCGCCGCGCTTGGCGTCCAGCAGCACGAGCGTCCCCGAGTCGCGCAGATCGGCGATGACACGCTCGAGCACCGCCACGCCACGCGACCCGCACGCCTCGAAGAACGCCGACTGCGGCTTCACGACCGCCACCCGGCCGCCGAACGCCTCCACGCAGGTCAGCGCGAACCGCTCCAGCCCGGAGGCGTCCTGAGACAGCCCCCAGGCGTCCATCAGGCCCGGATGCGGGTCGATGCCCACACAGAGCGGCCCGAACGCGTCCACAGCCTTCGTGAGCCGTTCTCCGAACGTCATTCGGAACCACCGGCCCGCAGAGCGGCCTGAAGGGCCTGGAGCGGCTGAACGCCGATGTCGCCGCGGATCAGCGCCTCGATGCCGTGCACGGCCGCCGCCGCGCCCTGGATCGTGGTGACGCACGGGATGTCGCGGGCCACCGCCGCCGTGCGGATCTCGTAGCCGTCCACGCGCGGCCCGCTGTTGCCGTAAGGGGTGTTGAAGATCATGTCGACCTCACCGCCGAGGATCATGTCGACCACGTTCTTCTCGCCCTCGAAGTGCTTGCGCACCACCGTGCACGGGATCCCGTTGCGGCGCAGCACCTCGGCCGTGCCGGACGTCGCGAGAACCTCGAAGCCGAGGTCGGCGAGCCGCTTGACCGGGAAGATCATCGCCCGCTTGTCCCGGTTGGCGAACGACACGAACACCCGGCCGGAAGTCGGCAGGGAGCCGTACGAGGCGGTCTGGGACTTCGCGAAGGCCTTGCCGAACGACGAGTCGATGCCCATGACCTCGCCGGTGGACTTCATCTCCGGGCCGAGCAGCGAGTCGACGCCGTGGCCCTCGGGGGTGCGGAAGCGGTGGAACTGCATGACCGCTTCCTTGACCGCCACCGGCGCGTGTTCGGGCAGCTGCGCCCCGTCGCCCTTCTTCGGGAGGATGCCCTCCTCGCGGAGCTGGGCGATGGTGGCGCCGAGCATGACCCGCGACGCCGCCTTGGCCATCGACACCGCGGTCGCCTTGGAGACGAACGGCACGGTGCGCGAGGCACGCGGGTTGGCCTCCAGGACGTAGAGCACGTCGTCCTTGAGCGCGTACTGGACGTTCAGGAGCCCGCGGACGCCGATGCCGCGCGCGATGGCCTCCGTCGAGCGCCGCACGTTCTCGATGTCCGACGCGCCCAGCGTGATCGGCGGGAGGGCGCACGACGAGTCACCGGAGTGCACGCCGGCCTCCTCGATGTGCTCCATCACGCCGCCGATGAACACCTCGGTGCCGTCGCACAACGCGTCGACGTCGATCTCGATGGCGTCATCGAGGAACCGGTCCACCAGCACCGGGTGCTCCGGGGTGACCTCGGTGGCGCGGGCGATGTAGCCGGCGAGCGTCTCCTCGTCGTAGACGATCTCCATGCCGCGCCCGCCCAGCACGTACGACGGCCGGACGAGCACCGGGTAGCCGATCTCCTGGGCGATGGCGCGGGCCTCGTCGAACGAGGTGGCGGTGCCGAACTTCGGCGCGGGCAGCCCGGCGTCGGTGAGCACCTTGCCGAACGCGCCCCGGTCCTCCGCGAGGTGGATCGCCTCGGGCGGCGTGCCCACCACGGGCACCCCGGCGTTTGCGAGGCGCTGCGCGAGACCCAGCGGCGTCTGGCCGCCCAGCTGCACGATCACCCCGGCCACATCACCGGAGGCCTGCTCGGAGTGCACGACCTCCAGCACGTCCTCGAACGTCAGCGGCTCGAAGTACAGGCGGTCGGAGGTGTCGTAGTCGGTCGAGACGGTCTCCGGGTTGCAGTTGACCATCACGGTCTCGTACCCGGCCTCGCGCAGCGCCATGGCGGCGTGCACGCACGAGTAGTCGAACTCGATGCCCTGCCCGATCCGGTTCGGCCCCGAGCCGAGGATGATCACCTTCGGCCGCTCGCGCTGCTCGGCGACCTCGGACTCGGCGTCAGGGTCCAGCTCGTAGGCCGAGTAGTGGTACGGCGTCTCGGACTTGAACTCCGCCGCACACGTGTCCACGGTCTTGTAGACCGGCCGCACACCCAGGCGGTGCCGCAGCGCCCGCACGCCGTCCTCACCGGCCAGCTCCGGCCGCAGCGCGGCGATCTGCCGGTCGGACAACCCGGCCCGCTTCGCCTTGCGCAGCAACGGTTCGTCGAGCACCGGGGCGTCGACCAGCTCGGTCCGCAGCGTCCCGAGCCAGGCGATCTGCTCGATGAACCACGGGTCGATGCGCGAGGCCTCGTAGACCTGCTCGATCGACGCACCGAGCCGCAGCGCGCGCTCCACGGTGTAGAGGCGGCCGTCGTGGCCCGTCTTCAGCTGCTCCAAAGTGGACCCGAGCGTGATGCCCTCGGGGTCCTCCCGCGTCCAGAACCCGACGGCCTTGGTCTCCATCGAGCGCAACGCCTTGCCCAGCGCCTCGATGAAGTTGCGGCCGATGGACATCGCCTCGCCGACCGACTTCATCGTCGTGGTCAGCGTCGGGTCCGCGCCGGGGAACTTCTCGAACGCGAACCGCGGCACCTTCACGACCACGTAGTCCAGCGTCGGCTCGAACGACGCCGGGGTCTCGCCGGTGATGTCGTTGGTGATCTCGTCCAGCGTGTAGCCGATCGCCAGCTTGGCGGCGATCTTGGCGATCGGGAAGCCGGTCGCCTTGGAGGCCAGCGCGGACGAGCGGGACACGCGCGGGTTCATCTCGATGACGACCATGCGGCCGTTGTCGGGGTGGATGGCGAACTGGATGTTGCAACCACCGGTGTCGACGCCGACCTCGCGGATGACCTTGATGCCGACGTCGCGCATGTGCTGGTACTCGCGGTCGGTCAGCGTCATCGCCGGCGCCACCGTGACGGAGTCACCGGTGTGCACACCCATCGGGTCGATGTTCTCGATCGAACAGATCACGACCACGTTGTCGTTGCGGTCGCGCATCAGCTCGAGCTCGTACTCCTTCCACCCGAGCACGCTCTCCTCGATCAGCACCTCGGTGACCGGGGACTCGGCCAGGCCGGTCGCGGCGAGACGCTCGAGTTCCTCGTCGGTGTGCGCCATGCCCGACCCCAGGCCGCCCATGGTGAACGAGGGCCGGATGACGACGGGAAGGCCGAGTTCCTTGACCGTGGCGCGGACCTCGTCCATGGACTTGCACACGGCACTACGCGGGACCTCGGCGCCGATCTTGCGCACGATGTCCTTGAACATCTGCCGGTCCTCGCCGCGCTGGATCGCGTCGATGTCCGCGCCGATCAGCTCGACGTCGTACTTCTCCAACACCCCACGCTCGTGCAGCGCGATCGCGGTGTTGAGCGCGGTCTGCCCGCCCAGCGTCGCCAGGACCGCGTCGGGGCGCTCCTGCGCGATGACCTTCTCCACGAACTCGGCCGTGATCGGCTCGATGTAGGTGGCGTCGGCGAACTCCGGGTCGGTCATGATCGTGGCCGGGTTGGAGTTGACCAGGCTGACGCGCAGGCCCTCCTCCCGCAGCACCCGGCACGCCTGCGTGCCGGAGTAGTCGAACTCGCAGGCCTGGCCGATGACGATCGGGCCGGAACCGATGACGAGGATGTGCTTCAGGTCGGTGCGTTTCGGCATCAGTTGGCCTCGCTCATCAGGTTCACGAACTCGTCGAACAGCGGCGCGGCGTCGTGCGGACCGGCCGCGGCCTCGGGGTGGTACTGCACGGAGAACGCAGGCGTGTCCAGCAGCCGCACGCCCTCGACCGTGCCGTCGTTCGGGCAGTAGTGGCTCAGCTGTACCCGGCCGAAGTCCGAACCGAACTCCTCCCCCGGCTCTCCCTCCAGCGCGAACCCGTGGTTCTGCGCCGTGATCGCGACCTTGCCGGTGGCGACGTCGATCACCGGGATGTTGATGCCGCGGTGGCCGTAGCGCATCTTGTACGTCCCCCGACCCACCGCGCGGCCCAGGATCTGGTTGCCGAAGCAGATGCCGAACAACGGCAGCTTCCGCTGCAGCACTTCCTTCGTCAGGCCGATCGCGTGGTCCTGCGTGGCCGGGTCGCCCGGACCGTTCGACAGGAAGACACCCGTGGGGTTCACGCTCAGAATGTCGTCGATCGTGCTTGTCAACGGCATGACGTGCACCTCGATGCCCCGCGCCGCCATCATCCGCGGGGTGTTCGACTTGATGCCCAGGTCGAGTGCCGCGACGGTGAACTTCTTCTCGCCGATCGCCTCGACCACGTAGGGCTTGGCCGTCGTGACGTCGCCCGCGAGGTTCGCGCCGAGCATCCCCGCCGACTCGCGGACCTGCTCGAGCATGTAGTCCTTCGGCCCGAGCGCGTCACCGGAGAACACACCCGCGCGCATCGCGCCCTGCTCCCGGATGTGCCGGGTCAGGGTCCGGGTGTCGATCCCCGAGATGCCCACGATCCCCTGCCGGACGAGCTCGTCGTCCAGGCTGCGCTTGGACCGCCAGTTGGACGGGGTCCGCGCCGGGTCCCGCACGACATAGCCGGCGACCCAGATGCGGGACGACTCGTCGTCCTCGTCGTTCCAGCCCGTGTTGCCGATCTGCGGTGCCGTCTGCACCACGATCTGCCGGTGGTACGACGGGTCGGTCAGGGTCTCCTGGTAGCCGGTCATGGCCGTGGAGAACACGACCTCACCGAGCGAACGCCCTTCCGCGCCGAACTTCTCGCCGCGGAAAACGCGACCATCTTCAAGAACCAGAGCCGCGTTCGTCACGCTTTACCTCCCACCAGGGCGTCAACCCACTGGCCATAAACACTCTTGTCGTCGCCGCGGAAACCGGTGTCCAACACGCGGTCCTCCAGCTCCCACTGGATGACCAGCAGGCCCTCGTCGAACATCACCTTGCCCGCGAGTCCCTTGTCCGTCCGGACGTCCTTGATCGCGGTCTTCGGGATGAACAGGTCGTCCGCGCCGACGCGTTCGATCGCGACGCCTTCGGGGTGCAGGTGCAGCTCGGCCTCGGCGCGGTGGCCGATGTCGCCGACCTGGATGCGGTCCTGCCAGTTGCCCGCGTTCGTCGTGCCGATGTACACGCCGGTCGCGTTCAGGATCTCGTCACCGAGCTGCTCCGGCTTCGCGGGGAACGCGGGCAGGGACTCGGCCTGCTTGCGCGCGCGTCGTCGCCAGCCGTGCCACATGCCGTACACGCAGAGCGCGAAGAAGAGGAAGACGATCAGGACGAGCAACACGCGGGTCATGCGTCAATCCTTCCCCGCGCGGCCGTGACCTGCCCACGCAAGATGGTCGTCGTCACCACGCCGGGCAGTTCCATGCCCTCGAACGGGGTGTTGCCCGCCACGCTCGCCAGTTCGGCGCCGTTGACGACCCACGTCGCGTCCGGGTCGACCAGCGTGAGATTGGCGGGCTCGCCGGCCTCGATCGGCCGGCCGTGGTCGGTCAGACCGGCGATCTCGGCGGGCTTCTCGCTCATCACGCGAGCGACGCCGCGCCAGTCGAGCAGACCCGTCTGGACCATGGTCTTGATGACGACGGACAGGGCGGTCTGCAGGCCGAGCATGCCGGGGCGGGCCGCGGACCACTCGCAGTCCTTGTCCTGCACGGCGTGCGGGGCGTGGTCCGTGGCGACGCAGTCGATCGTGCCCTCGGCCAGCGCTTGGCGGAGTGCGTCCACGTCGGCCTGCGTGCGCAGCGGCGGGTTGACCTTGTTGACCGGGTCGTAGGTCTCCAGCCGGTCGTCGGTCAGCAGCAGGTGGTGCGGGGTGACCTCGGCGCTGACCTTGGTGCCGCGCTCCTTCGCCCACTTCAGCACGTCGGCGGTGCCGGTCGTGCTGACGTGGCAGACGTGCAGCCGCGCGTCGACCTGCTTCGCGAGGATGCAGTCGCGGGCGACGATCGACTCCTCGGCGGCGGCCGGCCAGCCCTGCAGGCCCAGCCTGCTCGCGTTCTCACCCTCGTGGGCCTGCGCGCCGATCGTGAGCCGGGGCTCCTCGGCGTGCTGGGCGATGACGGCGTTCAACGCCTTCGAGTACTCCAGCGCCCGGCGCATGATCAACGGGTCGTGCACGCAGTGGCCGTCGTCGGAGAACACCCGGACGTTCGCGCTGGACTTCGCCATGGTGCCCAGCTCGGCGAGCTTCTCGCCCTTGAGGCCGACCGTGACGGCGCCGACCGGGTGGACGTCGACCAGGCCGACTTCCTTCCCCCGGCGGGCGACGTGCTCGACGATCACCGCGTTGTCCGCGACCGGATCGGTGTTGGCCATGGCGAAGACCGCCGTGTAGCCGCCGAGCGCCGCGGCCTTGGAGCCGGTCGCGATGGTCTCGGTGTCCTCGCGGCCCGGTTCGCGCAGGTGGGTGTGCAGGTCGACGAAGCCCGGCAGCAGGATCGCGCCGTTGCCCTCGATCACTTCGGCGTTGTCGTCGGTGCCTTCGGCGATGACGCCGTCCTTGATCAGGATGTCTACCGGGTCACCCTCGCCGTAGGGCCTTACTCCCTTGAGCAGCAAAGGCTTCACGCGGTCTCCTCCTCGTGCGCAAGCAGGTGGTACAGGACGGCCATGCGCACGTGCACGCCGTTGCGGACCTGTTCGGTGATGGCGGCCTGGGGGCTGTCGGCGACGACGGACGCGATCTCCATGCCGCGCAGCATCGGGCCGGGGTGCAGCACGACCGCGTGCTCCGGGAGGAGCCTGAGGCGGTTCTCGTTGAGGCCATAGGCGATCGAGTACTCGCGGGCGGACGGGAAGAACCCGCCGTGCATCCGCTCGGCCTGCACGCGCAGCAGCATGACCGCGTCGAGGCTGGACAGCTCTGCGTCCAGCTCGTGCGAGACGGTGACCGGCCAGTTCTGCACGCCCGTCGGCAGCAGGGTCGGCGGGGCGACGAGCGTGACGTCCGCGCCCAGCGCGTGCAGCAGGTGCACGTTGCTCCGGGCGACCCGGCTGTGCAGGACGTCGCCGACGATCGCGATGCGGCGGCCGTTGAGACTCCCGAGCCGGTCCCTGAGCGTGGCGGCGTCGAGCAACGCCTGCGTGGGGTGCTCGTGCATGCCGTCACCGGCGTTCACGACGCTCGTGTTCGTGTGCTGCAGCCAGCCCGCGAGCCGGTGCGCCGCGCCGCTCGCCGGGTGGCGCACGATGATGCAGTCCGCACCTGCGGACTGGAGCGTGAGCGCGGTGTCGCGCAGGCTCTCGCCCTTGCTGACGCTGGAGCCGCTGCTGCTGACGTTGATCACGTCGGCGCTCATCCACTTGCCGGCGATCTCGAAGCTCACGCGCGTGCGGGTGGAGTTCTCGTAGAACATCGTGATCACGGTGCGGCCGCGCAGCGTGGGGAGCTTGCGCACCTCGCGGCCGAGCAGCGCCTGCTTGAGGCGGTCGGCGGTGTCGAGGATGGCGGTCGCCGTGTCCGGGTCGATCCTCTCCGTGCTGAGCAGGTGTTTCACCGGATCAGCACCCCGTCCCGGTCGTCCATCTCGTCGAGGTAGACGATCACGTCCTCGCTCTTCGCGGTCGGCAGGTTCTTGCCGACGTAGTCCGCGCGGATCGGCAGCTCGCGGTGGCCGCGGTCGACCAGCACGGCGAGCTGGACGGCCTGGGGCCGTCCGTGGTCCCGCAGCGCGTCGAGGGCGGCGCGGATCGTGCGTCCGGAGAACAGCACGTCGTCGACCAGGATGATCAGCTTGTCGTCGATCCCGCCGTCGGGCAGCTTCGTCGTCTCCAGCGGCCTGGTCGGGCCGCGCCGCAGGTCATCGCGGTAGAGGGTGACGTCGAGCGTGCCGGTTCTGGGCGTCGTGCCGGAGAACTCGGCGATCTTCTCGGCGAGCCGGCGCGCGAGCGGGGCACCCCGGCTGGGAATACCCATCAAGACGACGTCGGGTGCGCTCGGTGCATCGAGAGCGGTCTTCTCGATGATCTGATGGGCCATTCGGGCGACGGTGCGCGCGACATCACCGGCTGACAAGATCTCGCGATCTCCAGCCGGATCCGTCGCACCACGTTGACGTGGCGCCACGGCTGGACCTCCTTCCCCGCCTCACTGGACGGGTCCTTAAAGGACGTCGGACACCCGGTTATTGCCGGGCTGACCTGCACCGTATCAGGCGTGGCGGGTCAACCTTCCGGGTGGTGTCGGGTTGCGACGCGGTTGGCTTCGTCGAGATCAGCTTGACCTTATGACCACGGAGAGCAATCATTACTCTGCGTATCGATCTAAGCCTCCCCGCAGCCGCCCGTACTGCTGACGGGGCGAATGAACGGAGAACCGCCACATGGGCGACTACGCCAAGGCGCTGGGGGCCAAGCTCCGCGCTATCCGCCAGCAGCAGGGCCTGTCCCTGCACGGCGTCGAGCAGAAGTCCGGCGGTCGTTGGAAGGCCGTGGTCGTCGGCTCGTACGAGCGCGGAGACCGTGCGGTGACCGTGCAGAAGCTGGCCGAGCTGGCCGACTTCTACGGGGTCCCCGTGGCCGAGCTTCTTCCCGAGGGCCGCGTCCCCTCCGGCGCCGAGCCGGCAACGAAGATCGTGATCAACCTCGAACGGCTGCAACAGCTGCCGGTCGAAAAGGTGGGTCCCCTGGCCCGCTACGCCGCGACCATCCAGTCCCAGCGCGGCGACTACAACGGTAAGGTCCTCTCGATCCGCACCGAGGACCTGCGTTCGCTCGCCATCATCTACGACATGACCCCTGGTGAACTGACCGAACAGCTCATCGACTGGGGCGTCCTTCCCCCTGAGGCCCGCCCCGCGAAGGAAGACTGAACGCGTTTGTGTCCCCTTGATGCGCTGTCCTGACGGAGCGCGCCAAGGGGACACAAGCCGTGCCTCCCTGCTGACACCGTTAAGGCCACCTTCACTGCGTTGAGCGCAGTGAAGGTGGCCTTAACGGCGTCTAGAGAACCGCGCGGATCTGGTCCGCGATGACGGCGATCCGCCCCAGCACACCGTTCACGAACCGCGGCGAGTCGTCCGTCGACAACCCCTTGGCCAGCTCGACGGCCTCGTCGATCGCCACGGCGTCGGGCACATCGGAAGCCCACAGCAGCTCGTACAGCCCGATCCGCAATACAGCCCGGTCGACCGCCGGCATGCGGGCCAGCGTCCACCCCTCGGAGTGCTCCGAGATGAGGTCGTCGATCCGCGCCCGGTGCGCGGTGACCCCCTCGACGAGGGCCACCGTGTAGTCGTTGACCGGCGGCACATCCGGTGAGCCGACGCGCTCGGCGAGCAGCGTCACCGGGTCCGTGCCGAGGAGGTCAGCCTCGTAGAGGAAGTCGACCGCGCGCTTGCGCGCCTTGCTCCGTGCACCCATGTCAGCTGCTGACGCGACCGAGGTAGCGACCGTCGCGGGTGTCGACCTTGATCTTCTCGCCGGTGGTCACGAACAGCGGGACCTGGATCTCCGCGCCGGTCTCCAGCTTCGCGGGCTTGGTGCCACCCGTGGAGCGGTCGCCCTGCAGGCCGGGGTCGGTGTGCTCGATGACCAGCTCGACCGAGGTGGGGAGCTCGATGAAGAGCGGCACGCCCTCGTGCACGGCGACGACCGCTTCCTGGTTCTCCAGCATGTAGTTGGCGTTGTCGCCCACGACCTCGGCCGCGACGTGGATCTGGTCGTACGTGTCGCCGTCCATGAAGACGAAGTCGGCGCCGTCCTTGTACAGGTACGTCATGCCGCGCTTGTCCACGGTGGCGGTCTCGACCTTGGTGCCCGCGTTGAAGGTCTTGTCGACGACCTTCCCGGTCAGCACGTGCTTGAGGGTCGTACGCACGAAGGCGCCGCCCTTGCCCGGCTTG
This sequence comes from Lentzea sp. NBRC 105346, assembly GCF_030269605.1. Lineage (GTDB taxonomy): Bacteria > Actinomycetota > Actinomycetes > Mycobacteriales > Pseudonocardiaceae > Lentzea. The sequence continues at coordinate 1,504 of NZ_BSTQ01000028.1, read as the reverse complement.
ACGTGCTGGAACGCGGTGACGGTCCACAGCTGGCCGTCGAGGTTCAGCACCAGGCCGTTCTTGAGGTCGTTCGTGGTGGCCACGGTGGAGTTTCTCCTGTGTTGGGACGGGCGTCAGACGACCACGAGTTCCTTCGTGGTCAGGGTGAGGAGCTCCGGCGCGCTTTCGCGCACGACGAGAGTGTCCTCGATGCGGACCCCGCCCTTCCCCGACAGGTAGACGCCGGGCTCGACGGTGACCGCCATACCGGCCGAAAGTGTACCGTCACCGACTTTCGACAGCGCCGGAGCCTCGTGGATCTCCAACCCGACCCCGTGCCCGAGCCCGTGCAGGAACTGCTCCCCGTACCCAGCCTTCTCAATGACGTCGCGAGCCGCCTTGTCGACGTCCTTCAACGCCACCCCCGGCGCCAACGCCGCCCGCCCAGCAGCCTGCGACCGCGCGACCAGGTCGTACAGCTCCCGCTGCCAGTCAGCGGGCTTCCCCACGACGAGCGTGCGCGTCATGTCCGAGTGATACCCGTCCACCAGCGCCCCGAAGTCGAGCTTGACCAGGTCACCCTTGTGCAAGGCCGCGTCGGTCGGCCGGTGGTGCGGCACCGCACTGTTCACGCCGAACGCCACAATCGTGTCGAACGACGGCCCAGTCGCCCCGTGGTCGAGCATCCGGCTCTCCAGCTCGCGGGCAACCTCCCGCTCAGTCCTCCCCGGCCTCAACCCACCGTGCTGAATCAACGCCGCCAACGCCCGATCAGCCGCCGCGCACGCCATGCGCAGGGCTTCGATCTCGATCTCGTCCTTGACGAGCCGCAACTCCTCCACCAGCCCCGGCGCCCGCACCAGCTCGGCGTCCGCCGCCTTGGCCAGAGAGTCCAGCCCGTCCACCGTCACGTGATGGCTCTCGTACCCCGTCCGCCCCTTGGCCTTGGCCGCCAACGCCAGGTCACACGGCCGCTCAATGAGGCGCTCCAGGTCCGGCACCTGCTGCGCGGACTGCGTCAGGTACCGCCCGTCCGTGCAGAAGACCGTCTTCTCGTCCCCTTCGGCGGAGACGAGCACCGCGCCGTTGGATCCGGTGAACCCGGTGAGGTAACGAAGGTTGAGCAGATCGGTGACCAGCAGGGCGTCCAGCTCCAGGTCACGGAGCTTCAAGCGCAGTGCGGCACGGCGGTTGGCGTACGACTCCGACATGCCCAGCAGCCTACGGCCGCCGGGCCGCACGCGGGGCCCAGAACTTCGACCTACCCCGAAAGAGCCACACCCCACACACGATGCGCGAAGCGCGAGCCCCGGAACCAACCACGACGGAACCGCCAGCCAAGGAAGCGACCACGTACGGAACCGGCAGGTACACCGCGCGCGCAGCGCGCAACCAACCGGTGGTGGGCCCCTCCCGTCGCATCGCAGGCGAAGCCCTGCCGCATCCGAGACCCCAGGTCAAGCACGCTTTTCGCTTGACCTGGGGTCTCGGATGCGGCTGCCTCAGGTGCGATGCGACGGGAGGG
>NZ_BSTQ01000027.1 GCF_030269605.1 Lentzea sp. NBRC 105346 | reverse complement strand
TGGGCCGGCAGATCTTGCATCTGCCGGCGGAGCCGGCCCACCACGCCGCGAGGGGCCCCAAGTCAAGCCCCAATCGCGGCGCCGAAGGCGCCCCCGGAAGACGCAGCGCCCCACGACACCGGCAGCCAACAAAAGGCGACCACCCACGCAACCGGCAGCCAAGCGAGCAACCACGCACGGGACCGGCAGCCAACCACCATGTATGGAACCGGCAGCCAAGGCCCACCACGCACCGAACCCGCAAGGCTCACCACGCACGGCACCGGCAACCACGAACACAAGCCGACCAGAGCGATGGGCCGTTTGGGTGGTGAGCGAAATTACGGCACGGCGTGGTACACCACCCGGAAGGCGTAGGCAGGTAGCGTGCCTGGCCGTGACCCGACTTCCCGAACCGCCCCCAGCGCACGTGCGTGCGGCGTTCGGGGCACGTGACGCCGACCCCGAGCTCATCGACGGTGGCCCAGCGTGGCGGTGCGGTGACGCCACCATCAGACCGGCGGGCAAGCCCGCCGAGGCCACCTGGGTGGCGAAGACGCTGGACGCGCTGGACGTGCCGGGCATCAGGATCGGCAGACCGTTGCGGTCCACCGACGGTCGCTACGTGGTCGGCGGGTGGTCCGCTACGAAGTACCTGGCGGGCCGGGCCGAGCCGCGGCACGACGAGGCGGTCAGCGTGGCGATCAAGTTGCACCAGGCGACGAGTGAGCTGCCGAAACCGCGGTTTCTGGACTCGCGTACGGACATCTTCGCCGTCGCGGACCGGTGTTCCTGGGGTGAGGACGAGGTGCCGCTCGACACCGGGCTCGGCGGCCGGCTGTTCGAGTTGCTGAGTGAGTCACGTAAGCCGGTCACGCTGAAACAGCAGGTGGTGCACGGCGACCTGTTCGGCAACGTGTTGTTCGCCGGGGACGCGGCGCCCGCCGTCATCGACTTCACCGCGTACTGGCGGCCGGCTGAGTGGGCGGCGGCCGTCGTGGTGATCGACGCGTTGGCGTGGGGTGGCGCGGACGACGGCATTCTGCAGCGGTGGGGGCACCTCGCGGAGTGGCCGCAGATGTTGCTGCGCGCGCTGCTCTTCCGATTGGCCGTGCACGCGTTGCACCCTTTGTCGGACGGACAGTCACTGGCTGGGCTGGAGCGGGCGGCTCACCAGGTCACGAACATGCTCTGAGCGGCCAAGTTCGCGTGGACGAAACATTCCGTGCGTTCGGGTTAACGAGCGCTTCTTAGCGTTCGTCAGGTGACCCATTGCCCCTACTGCGCACTGCAGTGCTCCATGTCACTGACCGGCCACCAGGTGGTGCCCGGTCCGGGTGGGCTGTGCCAGAAGGGCTGGACGTCGGCCGAGCTGCTCCGCACCCCCGGACGCCTCACCACACCGTTGATCAACCAGGAAACAGCGACCTGGGACGAGGCCCTTCAGCACATCGCCGACAAGATCAAGGGATATGAGCCCGACCAGGTCGCCGTGTTCGGCGGCGGCGGGCTGACCAACGAGAAGGCGTACCTGCTCGGCAAGTTCGCCAGGGTTGCGCTCAAGACCAGTCAGATCGACTACAACGGCCGGTTCTGCATGTCGAGCGCGGCTGCGGCCGGAAACAGGGCGTTCGGGCTCGACCGCGGGATGCCGTTTCCACTCGAAGACCTGCAGAACGCCGACACCGTGCTGCTCGCGGGCTCCAACCCGGCCGAGACCATGCCGCCGTTCCTGCAGCACGTCAAGAACGCGAACCTGATCGTCGTCGACCCGCGGCGCACCGCCACGGCCGAGATGGCGACGTTGCACCTGCAGCCCGCGCCCGGCACGGACCTCGCGCTGGCGCTCGGGTTGCTGCACACGGCGTTCATCGACAACCGGATCGACAAGTCGTACATCGCCGAGCGCACCAAAGGGTTCGACGCCGCCTGGCGCGTGGCGGCGGCGTGGTGGCCGGAACGCGTCGAGCGCGTCACCGGCGTCAGCGTCGCGGACCAGCGGGCGGCCGTTGAGCTGCTGAAAGGCAACGCCTACATCCTGTCCGGGCGCGGTACCGAGCAGCACGCCAGCGGCACCGACACGGTGTCCGCGTGGATCAACCTGGCACTCGCCCTGGGCCTGCCCGGCAGGAAGGGCAGCGGCTATGGCTGCCTCACCGGTCAGGGCAACGGCCAGGGCGGGCGCGAGCACGGGCAGAAGGCCGACCAGCTGCCCGGCTACCGCAAGATCGACGACCCGAAGGCCCGTGAGCACATCAAGAGGGTCTGGGGCGTCGACGACCTGCCGGGGCCGGGGCGCAGCGCGTACGAACTGCTCGACGCGCTCGGCGACGACATCAAGGTGCTGCTGGTGTTCGGCAGCAACCCGGTCGTGAGCGCGCCGAGGGCCGCGCACATCACCGAGAAGATCAAGTCCCTCGACCTGCTGGTGGTCGCGGACTTCGTGCTGTCCGAGACCGCGGCGCTCGCGGACGTCGTCCTCCCGGTCACGCAGTGGGCCGAGGAGAACGGCACGATGACCAACCTCGAAGGCCGGATCCTGTTGCGCCGCAAGGCACTCGACGCACCCGAGGGCGTGCGTAGCGACCTCGAGCTGCTCAACGGCCTCGCCACGAAGCTCGGGCAACCGGCTGAACGGTTCCCGACGACGCCCGAGGAGGTGTTCGCCGAGCTGCGCAGAGCGTCAGAGGGAGGCGCGGCGGACTACTCGGGCGTCACCTATGAACGCCTCAAGACCGAAAAGCTGTACTGGCCCGTCCCGAGCGAGGATCACCCCGGCACGCCGAGGATGTTCGAAGACGGGTTCGCGCACGAGGACGGCCTGGCGCGGTTCGTGCCGGTCGACCACAAGGGGCCGGCGGAACCGCCGGACGACGAGTTTCCCTTGCAAGCGACCACGGGACGCGTGCTGCAGCACTACCAGTCCGGCGCGCAGACGCGACGGGTACCAGAGCTCAACAAGGCGGTGCCCGAGGTGTTCGTCGAGGTCCATCCGGACACGGCGGCCCGCAACGGGCTCGCACACGGCGAGCTCACGAACGTCGTGTCCCGCAGGGGAACCATGACGGCTAGGGTCCGGTGCGTTGCGTCGATGCGGCCGGACGCGGTGTTCCTCCCGTTCCATTTTCCCGGTGACGGCAGGGCGAACCTGCTCACCAACCCCGCGCTCGATCCCACGAGCCGGATGCCCGAGTTCAAGGTCTGCGCGGTCCGATTGGAGCAGGCATGAGGCGTGTGGTGATCATCGGGTACGGCATGGCCGGAGCCCGGCTCGCGGACGAGATCCGCAGGCGTGACAAGGAAATCTCCATCACGGTCATCGGGGACGAGAAGCACGCGGCGTACAACCGCGTGCTGCTGTCCACCGTGGTCGCCGGCACGATGACGCCGGACTCCGTGCTGCTGCACGACGAGGAGTGGGCGCACGACCACGGGATCGAGCTCAGGCTCGGCGAGCCGGTCACCAGGATCGACCGGGAGAAGCGCACGGTCAGCCTGGGCGCGGAGGACATCCCTTACGACGCACTGGTTCTGGCCACCGGAAGCCGGCCGTGGGTGCCGCCGACCGAGGGGCTGCTCGACCCGGACGGCGTGATGGCGCCCGGTGTCGTGGCGTTCCGCAGCCTCGACGACTGCGAGCGGATCGTCGATCGCGCGCAGCCCGGCATGCCGGTCGCCGTGCTGGGAGGTGGCCTGCTCGGCATCGAGGCGGCGCGCGGGCTCGCCGGACGCGGGTGTCTCGTCACCGTTGTGCACCCCGTGGGGCACCTGATGGAACGCCAGCTCGACCCCGGTGCCGGGCGGGTGCTCGCCCGGACGCTCACCGACCTGGGAATCGAGTTCCGCCTGAACGTCTTCGCGTCGAAGTACCTGGCGGGCGACGGGCTCGCGCTCAGCGACGGCACGCACGTCCCGGCCGAGCTGGTCGTGGTCAGCGCCGGTGTGCGGGCCGAGACGTCGTTGGCGGACGCCGCCGGACTGACCGTCGACCGCGGTGTCGTCGTCGACGACGCGTTGCGCACCAGCGATCCGCGCATCCACGCGATCGGCGACTGCGCGCAGCATCCCGGCACCGTGTCCGGCCTCGTACAACCCGCCTGGGACCAGGCGGCCGTGCTCGCGGACCGGTTGACCGGCGCCGCACCGGGTTCGCGGTACAAGGGCACCTCGGTGATCACCCGGCTCAAGGCCCGCGACGTCGACCTCGCCGCACTGGGCGACGTGCACGTCGACGTGGACTGCCCCGAGTCGGAAGTCCTTTGTTTCCAGGACCCCGCGCGCGGCCGGTACGCGAAGCTCGTGCTGCGCGAGGACAAGGTCGCGGGCGCGATCCTGATCGGCGCACCGGACGCGGCCGCCACGATCACGCAGCTGTACGACCGCGGCCAGCCGGCGCCCACAGACCGGTTGGCCTTGCTGCTCGGCCGGGCTCTGCCGAGTGAGGCGGCGAGCCCGGCCGACCTGCCCGCGAGCGCGGTGGTGTGCCGGTGCAACACCGTCTCCAAGGGACAGATCGTCAGCGCGTGGCGGGCGGGCGCGGAAAGCGTTGGCGCGATTGCGGAAGTGACGCGCGCCACCACCGGATGCGGCGGTTGCAAGGACGCCGTGTGCGGTCTGGTGGACTGGCTCGCGGCCTCACAACCCCAGTCCGCGTGAAGTGCGATGGAGTTGCCGTTGCCGTCACTCATGCGCACTCGCAGGTAATCAGCCGTTCTTACGGTCTTCGCAACCCACGATCCCCGGAGGTCGGCAGATGAGCACAACCCTGGAGAAGCCCACAGAGCCCAAGACCCGCGGTGGTCGCTGGATCGACCACTGGGAGCCCGAGAACCCCGAGTTCTGGGAGCAGACCGGCAAGAAGGTCGCCCGCAAGAACCTCATCTTCTCGATCCTCGCGGAGAACCTGGGCTTCAGCGTCTGGGTGCTGATGAGCATCGTGGTGGTGAGCCTGGGCAACGTCGGGTTCAAGTTCTCGATCGGCCAGCAGTTCTGGCTGCTGATCGTGCCGAACCTGGTCGGCGCGACGCTCCGCATCCCGTACACGTTCGCGGTGCCGAGGTTCGGCGGCCGCGTGTGGACGACAATCAGCGCTGGGCTGCTGCTCATCCCGTGCGCGCTGCTGATCTACGCGGTGACGACGCCGGGAACGCCGTACTGGTTCTTCCTGCTGACCGCGGGCGCGATGGGCCTCGGCGGCGGCAACTTCTCGTCGTCGATGGCGAACATCTCGTTCTTCTACCCGGAGGGCAAGAAGGGCCTCGCGCTCGGCCTCAACGCCGCGGGCGGCAACCTCGGTGTCGCGATCACCCAGCTGATCGTGCCGATCGTGATCACCATCGGCACCGGCATCCACCTCGCGTACGCGGCCGCGATCTGGATCCCGTTCATCGTCCTGGCCACGGCGTGCGCGTGGTTCTTCATGGACAGCCTCACCCAGGCCAAGCCGGACGGGCAGTCCTACAAGCTCGCGCTGTCGAACAAGCACACGTGGGTGATGTCGTTCCTGTACATCGGCACGTTCGGCTCGTTCATCGGCTACTCGTTCGCGTTCCCGTCGCTCATCAAGATCAGCTTCGTGGACTACAAGAGCTGGGTGTCGCTCGCGTTCCTCGGTGCGCTCATCGGTTCGGTCGCCCGTCCGCTCGGCGGCTGGCTGTCGGATCGCATCGGTGGTGCGAAGGTGACGCTCGCCACGTTCGTCGGTCTGGCCGTCGGGACCATCGGCGTGATGTACAGCGTCGACCAGAAGAGCTTCGCGTTGTTCTTCAGCTCGTTCATCCTGCTGTTCGTGCTGGCGGGCATCGGCAACGGCTCGACCTACCGGATGATCCCCGCGATCTACGCCGCGCAGACCGACGACGTGAAGTCGGCCAAGCGGCAGGCGGCGGCCGTGGTCGGCATCGCGGGCGCGATCGGCGCCTTCGGCGGTGTGCTGGTGAACCTCGTCTTCAAGTTCTCGCTCGAGGGCAGCAAGACGCTCACCCCGGCGTTGACGGCGATTCTCTTCTTCTATGCGGCCTGCGTGGCGACCACGTGGTGGTTCTACCTGCGGGTGCGGGTGTTCCAGCGGGTGCCGAGCCTCGCCTACGCGGGCGTGTGACGCACACCTCGCTGACCAGCGAAGAGAGTTTCCTTTAACACGGCCGAAATATCGCCGACCTTGGGATGACACGCCGCCCGCTGAGCATAGCGGGCGGAAGGAGGATGCCTCGATGAGTACCCGGACTCTTGTTGTCGTCGGCCACGGCATGGTCGGCCACCGGCTCGTGGAAGCCCTCCGTGCCAAGGACGTCGACGACCAGTGGCGGATCGTGGTTTTCGGTGAGGAAGCCAGGCCCGCGTACGACCGTGTCGCCCTGTCGTCCTATGTGGACACGTGGCGCGCGGAGGACCTCGAGCTGGGGCCGCTCGAGGGCGCGGACCTGCGGCTCGGCGACGCGGTCGTGAGTGTCGACCGCGATCGCCGGGTCGTCACCTCGGCCAGCGGTGCCGAGGTCTCGTACGACGCGCTGGTGCTCGCGACCGGCTCGGTGCCGTTCGTCCCCCCGGTACCGGGCCGCGATCTGCCCGGCTGTCACGTCTATCGCACGATCGAGGACCTGGACGCGATCAAGGCGACGGTCGATCGGTCCACGAGGCGCATCGGCCGCCACTCGGGCATGGTGCTGGGCGGCGGTCTGCTCGGTCTCGAGGCGGCGAACGCCTTGCGTGGCATGGGAGTTTCGCCGCACGTCGTGGAGCTGGCGCCGCGGCTGATGCCGATCCAGGTCGACGAAGGCGGCGCCGGGCTGTTGAAGCGGCTGGTCGAGAAGCTCGATCTGACCGTGCACACCGGCACGTCCGCGTCGTCGATCGAACTCGACGGTGACCGCCTGATCGCCAAGCTGACCAACGGTCTCGAGCTGGACCTGGACGTCGTCGTGTTCTCCGCGGGCATCCGGCCGCGCACCGACCTCGACCTCGGGCTTCCGCTCGGCCCGCGGGGTGGTTATCTGGTCGACGACGCGTGCCGCACCTCCGACCCGAACGTGTACGCGATCGGTGAGTGCGCCAGCATCGAAGGCACGGTCTACGGTCTCGTCGCGCCCGGCTACTCGATGGCCGAGGTCGTGGCCGACCAGCTCTGTGGTGCCGCGTCGGTGTTCCCCGGCGCGGACACCTCGACCAAGCTCAAGCTCCTCGGGGTCGACGTGGCGTCGTTCGGCGACGCGCACGCGACGACCGAGGGCGCGCTGGAGGTCGTCGTCAACAACGCCGTCGCGGGCACCTACAGCAAGCTCGTGGTGTCCGACGACGCGAAGACGTTGCTCGGCGGCATCCTCGTCGGCGACGCGTCGCAGTACGCGATGCTGCGCCCGTTGGTGGGCAAGGACGTTCCGGCCGGCCTGCTCGAACCCGGTGGCAGCGCGGAACTCTCGCTGCCGCCGGACGCGCAGGTCTGCTCGTGCCACGCGGTGACCAAGCAGACGATCACCGACGCGATCTGCGCCGGCGTGTGCACGGACGTGCCGACGATCAAGGCGTGCACGAAGGCCGGAACCGGTTGCGGTTCCTGTGTTCCGATGCTCAAGCAGCTGCTCACCGAGTGCGGTGTCGAGCAGTCCAAGGCGTTGTGCGAGCACTTCGACCACTCGCGGGCCGAGCTGTTCGAGATCGTCCGGGCCACGCGCATCACGTCGTTCACCGAACTGGTGGGCAAGCACGGCCGCGGGCGCGGCTGCGACATCTGCAAGCCCGCCGTCGCGTCGATCCTCGCGTCGCTGGGCAACGGGCACGTGCTCGGCGGCGAGCAGGCCACGTTGCAGGACACCAACGACCGGTTCCTCGCCAACATGCAGCGCAACGGCACGTACTCGGTCGTGCCCCGCATCCCCGGCGGTGAGATCACGCCGCAGAAGCTGATCGTGATCGGTGAGGTGGCGCGGGACTTCGGCCTGTACACGAAGATCACCGGCGGGCAGCGGATCGACCTGTTCGGCGCGACCGTCGACCAGCTGCCGGAGATCTGGCGGCGCCTGGTGGACGCCGGCTTCGAGTCCGGGCACGCGTACGGCAAGGCGTTGCGCACGGTGAAGTCGTGTGTCGGCACGACCTGGTGCCGATACGGCGTCCAGGACTCCGTCGGCCTGGCGATCGAGCTGGAGCTGCGCTACCGCGGTCTGCGGTCGCCGCACAAGCTCAAGTCCGCGGTGTCCGGCTGCGCGCGCGAGTGCGCGGAGGCGCGGGGCAAGGACTTCGGCATCATCGCCACCGAGAACGGCTGGAACCTCTACGTCGGCGGCAACGGCGGCTTCACGCCGCGGCACGCCGACCTGCTGGTGTCCGACGTGGACACCGAGTCCCTGATCAAGTACATCGACCGGTTCCTGATGTTCTACATCCGCACGGCGGACCGGTTGCAGCGCACGTCGGCGTGGCTGGAGGGCCTCGACGGCGGGCTCGAGCACCTGCGCGAGGTGATCGTCGACGACAGCCTCGGCATCTGCGCCGACCTGGAGGCCGCGATGGCCGCGCACGTCGAGGACTACGCCGACGAGTGGCGCGGTGTGCTCGAGGACCCGGAGAAGCTCGCCCGGTTCCAGTCGTTCGTCAACGCTCCCGGCACGCCCGACCCGACGATCTCGTTCCGCGAGGAACGCGGCCAGCGCGTTCCCGTCCTGCTCGGAATCCCGGAGGTGGCCCAATGACCCCAGTGTGCGAGTTGAGCGCGTTGCGGCCAGAGCAGGGCGTCGCGGCCCTGTTGCCCGATGGCTCCCAGGTGGCGGTGTTCCTGACCTTCGACGGTTCGGTCCACGCGCTGGACAACATCGACCCGTTCAGCGGCGCCGCGGTGCTCGCGCGCGGCATCGTCGGCGACCGCGGGGGCCGGCCGGTCGTCGTGTCGCCGGTGTACAAGCAGGCGTTCGACCTCACCACCGGCGCGTGTCTCGACTCTCCGGACCACTCGGTCGCCGTGCACCCCGTCCGGGTGCGCGACGGCGTCGTGGAGCTCACATGACGGCGCTGGAGCTCGCGGGATTCACCGTCGGAGTCACCGCGGCCCGGCGCGCCGACGAACTGGGCGCGTTGCTGGAACGCAAGGGCGCCACCGTGATCCACGGCGCGGCGCTGCGGATAGTGCCGCTGCCGGACGACGCCGAGCTGTTGGCGGCGACACGGGGTCTGCTGGACTCGCCGGTGGACGTCGTGGTCGCGACCACCGGCATCGGCTTCCGCGGCTGGATCGAGGCCGCGGACGGCTGGGGCCTGGCGTCCCGGCTGCTCAAGGTGCTGGGTTCCGCGATCGTGCTGCCGCGCGGCCCGAAGGCGAAGGGCGCGGTGCGCGCGGCCGGGCTGCAGGAGGCGTGGTCGCCGTCGTCGGAGAGCAACGCCGAGCTGCTGCAGTACCTGCTGCGCGACGGGGTCGCCGGCAAGCGGGTCGCCGTGCAGCTGCACGGGGAACCGTTGCCGGACTTCGTGAACACGCTGCGAGCCGCCGGTGCCGAGGTCGTCGAGATCCCCGTGTACCGGTGGATGCCGCCCGCCGACACCGCTCCGCTGGAACGGTTGCTGGAGGCCGTGATGGCCGGTCAGGTGGATGCGCTGACGTTCACCAGCGCGCCGGCGGCCGCCTCGGTGCTGCGGACGGCCACGGCCCTCGGTCGTTACGACGAGCTCGTCGAGGCGTTGCGCCGCAAGGTGCTCGTGGTCGGCGTCGGCGCGATCACCGCCGGGCCGCTGGTGGCCGCGGGCGTCCCGGTCGTGCAGCCGGCGCGGGCGCGGATCGGTTCCATGGCCCGGGAACTCGCTCTGGAGCTGCCCGCTCGCGCTACCCGCCTGCGGATCTTCTCGCGGGACATGGAGATGCGTGGCCAGGCCGTGCTGGTCGACGGCGAACTGCGGCCCGTCGCGCCCGCCCCGATGGCGGTGTTGCGGACCCTGGTGGCCGCGCGCGGTCGCGTCGTGTCGCGGCAGGATCTGTTGGCCGCCTTGCCGTCCGGCGGTGAGGAGCACGCCGTGGAGACGGCGATCGGCCGGCTGCGCACGGCTTTGGGGGAGCCGCGCATGGTGTGCACGGTCGTGAAACGTGGTTACCGACTTGCCATGGAGCCCGCGTGAAGCTTGTACTCGTCGCTCACGGAACCCGTGATCCCCGCGGTGGTCTCGTCACCGCGGAGACCGCGGCGATGTTGCAGTCCTATGTGGACGTCCCAGTGGTCGTCGCCTACGCGGACGTCGTGCAGCCCGATGTGACCTCGGTGCTGGACGGGCCCGCGGTGGTGGTCCCGGCTTTTCTGGCCTCTGGGTACCACGTGCGGGTGGACATCCCTGCGCAGATCGCCTCGTCGGGCCGGTCGGATGTGGTGCTGACGCGGCCGTTGGGGCCGGATCCGCTGGTGGTCGAGGCGGTGCGGGATCGCCTGCGCGCCGCGGGACATCGGCCCGGTGACGCGCTGGTGCTGGCCGCCGCCGGCTCGTCCGACGCGCGGGCGCTGGCCGACGTGCGGGTGGCCGCCCGCCTGCTGGGCGCTTCCGCGGTCGGCTACGTGGCCACGGCGAGTCCCCGCGTGCCCGGCGTCGTTGACGGGCTGCGGGGCCGCCGTGTCGCGGTGGCGTCGTGGTTGCTGGCACCCGGTGCATTCCACGGGTCGCTCGCCGAGTGCGGCGCGGACGTGGTGTCCGAGCCGATCGGTGCGCATCCTCTGGTGGTCGATGTACTGCTGCGCAGGTACCACGAGGCCCTGGAACATCGTCGCGCGGCCTGATCCGGGTGGTTCCCTAGACCCGCGAGTCCCACCGTCCTGCACCCCGTGTCCCACCCTCGTGCCGCAAAGGCACTGCGGGAAGGTGGGACACGGGGTGCGCGAAGGTGGGACTCGCGGGGTTTAGAACAGGCCGGGCGGCTCCTCCTTGCGGGCCTCTTCCCAGCGGTACTCGCGCAGGTTGACCTTGCCGTCCAACGACATCACGCCCTCCTCACGCAACAGCTGCAGCTGCTCGTCGCGCAGGTGCGGGGCGCAGGTGCCGTCGGCTTTCAGAACCCGCTGCCACGGCAGGTCGTGCCCGTCCTCCTGGAGGATCCGGCCGACCAGCCGTGGCGACGGTGCCTTCGAGATGTCGGCGACGTCGCCGTACGTGGCGACCCGTCCACGCGGGATCGACTTGATCGTGTCGCGAACCCGCTCGTGGATCTCTTCGTCCATCAGGCCAGACTACGTGCCCATTCGATGACCGCGTCGTGATATCCGGAAGCCGCGTCGGCGGAGAAGTTGAAGCAGTGGCCGTATCCGCTGAGGACGTATCCGTCGACTCGGGGCGCATGGGTGAAGAACGGTCGCTCGGACGCGGCCAGCGCCTCGGCGGACGAGCAGTCGGCACCGAGCGGCGGGGTACCGCAGAAGTAGTCCGCGGTGGTCTGCACGGTCAGCACCGGGGCGTTGATGGTGGCACTGGCGGGGAGCACCAGGTTCGACATCACGATGGTGGTGACCGCCTCGCCGGCGGTGAAAACGTCCTTTGTGGACTCGTCGTAGTCGACCACCGAGGACACGTTCGGGCCGGGAGCGTGGAACATGCCGTAGCGCGCGCCCGGCATCGTGGTCAGGTAGCCGGGGTCCAGGCCGCGAACGCTCAGCACGGGGTCGAGCGCCGCGGGGATCGAGTTGGCCAGCGCGGGCACCGCGCGGAGGTAGTCCCACTGATGGGTCATGCCGGTGACCATCACGCCGTCGACGTCGCGGTAGGTGCCGGCCTCGACCATCGTGATCACCGAGCCGATCGAGTGCCCGCCGATCACCACCTTGTCGAACCGCGGGCGCAGGCTCTGGATCACCCGGTGCACGGCCTGGGCCTGGCTGACGTTGTCGACCAGCAGGCTGAGCGGCTTGCTGCTGCGGCCCGTGCCGATCCGGTCGACCGTCATGGTGGCGATGTGCGCCTTGTTCAACGCGAGGCGGACCGAGCGGACGTCCGGGTCGATCGGGATGTCCCAGTAGTCGTGGGTGTACGTACCGCCGGGGACGAGGACCATGACCGTCGAGGCGGTCTCGGGGACACACAGCCTGCCGTACATCGTGGCCGTGGTGAGCCCGAGGCCCACGGGGGTGTTCACGTCGGTGCAAGGGGTCTGGGTGGCGTTCGCCGGAGCGGGAACCGGGACGAACACGGCGAGCATTACGGCGGCGATAAGCCGACGGAAACGCATCGGAGAACAACCTCCAACTAGCGGGGAACGACCTTCATCAACAGGTCGACGGGGTAAGCGGCGGAAGTGAACTTGGTGCGGACCGGGCGTACGGGCGCCAGCCGCCACCGGGCCGCGACGGTCGCGACCGCGATGACGATCTCGGTCAACGCGAAGTGGTTCCCGATGCACATGCGGTTGCCCGCGCCGAACGGGATGAACGCGCCCTTGGGCAGTTCCCTGGCGAACTCGGGCGTCCAGCGGTCGGGGTCGAAGCGCTCGGGATGGTGGTAGTACTCGGGGTTGAAGTGCATGGCGTGCGGGCTGATGATCACTTCGGTGCCCGGCGGGAGGTGCACGCCGCCGAGGTTCACGTCGGCGATGGTGCGGCGCATCAGGATCCAGAGCGGGTACATCCGCAGCACCTCGTTGGCGACCTGCTGGATGTAGGTCAGCTTCGGCACGTCGTCGAACGTGACCGGGCGCCCGCCCAGGACCTCGTCGACCTCGGCCAGCACCCGGCGTTCCACCTCCGGGTCGGCCGCGATCTCGTGAAAGATCCACGCGAGCGCCAGCGCCGTGGTCTCGATCCCCGCCGTCAGCAGGGTCATGACCTCGTCGTAGACCTGCTTGTCGTTCATCGGCTCGCCGGTCTCGTCGTCCCTGGCGAGCAACAGCATCGACAACAGGTCGCCGTGGTCGACGCCCTCGGCGCGCCAGCTGGTGATGACCTCGTGCACGATCGCGTGCAGCCGCGCGATGGCCTCGTCGAACTGCCGGTTGACCGGGATCGGCAGCTTCTCGACGAAACCAGGGGAGAGCACGCGGTACATCGCGTTCTTGATGACGATGAAGATGGACCGGCGGGCCTCGTCGATCGCGCGCTTGCCGATCTCGGTGGAGAACAACGTCTCGCCGACGATCGTGACGGCGAGGCCCTGCATGTCGACCTCGATGGCACGGACCTCGTCCGGCCGCCACGACCCGGCCAGATCGCGTGCCGCGCGGGCCATCGTCTCCGCGTACGCGCCGATCCGCTCGCGGTGGAACGCGGGTTGCATCATCCGGCGTTGCCGCATGTGGAAGGCGCCGTCCGACATCGCCAGCCCGTCACCGACGAACGGGCGGAACTTGTCGAACATCATTCCTTTGTGGAAACTCTGCGCGTCCGATACGAGGATCTGATGAGTCAGCCGCGCGCTGGTCACGAAAAACGTTCGCATTGGGCCGAGATCGACCTGGACGACCTCGCCGTATTCCCGCAAATTCGCGGTGAAGGCGAATCTTTTCCGCACCATTGGCACGGTGTGCCCCAGTAATGGCAGCCGGCCGGGTGCCACCGGGACGGACATCATCGCTCCTCGCGCGCCTGAAAGGGACGGATCACAATAGGAGGCATTCGGTCGAACACGACAGTGCCCGATCGGGTGGCTCAGGGGTCACACGGTCGGCCCAGTGTTTGTTGCTTTCTGAGACGACTAGGCTCATTCGTCCCAGACCTGAAGAGGTGGTCGCCGTGGCCGTAGAGCACGACTGGGTTCCGCAGAGTGTGGACGTCTCGGTGCCGAGCGCTGCTCGGATGTACGACTACCTCTTGGGCGGCGCGCACAACTTCGCGGTGGATCGCGAGCTGGGCGACAAGATCGAGACCGTCATGCCACACGCGCGCAGCGCGGCCAGGGTCAACCGCAAGTTCCTCGGGCGTGCCGTGCGGTTCATGATGGACCAGGGGATCCGGCAGTTCATCGACATCGGTTCGGGCATCCCGACCGTGTCGAACGTGCACGACGTCGCGCAGGCGGAACACCCCGAGTGCAAGGTGGTGTACGTCGACCGCGACCCGGTGGCGGTGGCGCACAGTGAGCTCATCCTGTACGGCAACGACCGCGCCGGCATCGTGCACGCCGACCTGCGCGACCCGGACAGCATCCTGCGCAGCGCGGAGGTGCGGCGGCTGATCGACTTCGAGCAGCCGGTCGGGCTGCTCATGCTGCTGCTGCTGCACTGGGTGCCCGACGAGGACGACCCGTGGAAGCTGGTGCGGCACTACCGCGACGCGGTGCCGAGCGGCAGCTACCTGGCGATCAGTCACTTCACCCTGGACGACGTCCCGGACTACGTGCGGCTGGCGGCCGAGGCCGTGAACAAGAGCGGCGGCGACAAGTTGCAGAACCGGCCAAAGGCGCAGGTCGCCGAAATGTTCGGTGATTTCGAACTGGCCGAACCGGGGCTCGTCAGGTTCGGTGAATGGCGTCCTTCCGGGCCGGGCGACATCTCCGACGATCCCGAGACGAACACGTTCGCTTACGCGGGCGTCGGACGGAAGCCATAGTCAATTTTGATCGGACTACGGTAGTTCACACGGTCGGTCGAGCGGCCACGGACGGTGTGTAGGTAAACTGCCGAACAATCTCTATACCACCCACCGGGCACGGAAATGCCGAACCCCAGCCGCAGACCGGACACGACACCCGAGGGGCCCGACCACGGCCGTGCGCGGGTGAAGCTGGCACGAAAATGGGCCTACCTGCTCGTTTCCGATGTCGTTGTGCCGCTCGACCCGGACACGCTGAGCCGGGAGCTGAGCGCGCGCCTCGACGTGCTCTGCGCGCACCTGCACGACGAGGTGCTCGACACGAAGGCGCTGTCGCGGCTGGGTGAGCAGCTGGTCGACCTGGGTTACCTCGGTCCGACCGGGCTCAAGTGCACGGTCGACGTGCTCGGCAAGGGACTGACCGCGCTGCCGGAGTTCCAGCCGGTCGGGCGGTACGCCGAACGGGTCGCGCTCGCCATCGGCGCGTTGTCCGTCGGCTTCGCCGAGGCGAACGCGCGGTTCATCCTCGAGCAGCAGGAGAGCATGCAGCGCTCGTTGCTCAAGGCCGTGCGGGACGCCAACTGGAACCTCAAGGAGAGCGAGGCCCGGTTCGAGGAGGTCGCGACCTCCTCGACGAGCGGCATCATGATCGTCAGCCTGGACGGGAAGCTGCTGCGGGCCAACGTCGCGATCGGCGAGATCCTCGGTATCACGCCCGAAGAGCTGACCGGGACCTCGTTACCGGACCTGGCCGCGCCGGACTCCGCGGTGTTCCTGCGCGAGGCGATGGACGACCTGCTGGCCGGCGAGAAGGACCGGATCAGGCAGGCACTGCGCATGCTGCGCAAGGACGGCGACGTGGCGCGGTTGTCGCTCACCGCGTCGTTGCTGCGCGGCGAGGACGGCAGGCCCAGCCACTTCGTCGTGGTGGTGGAGGACGGCACGGAACTGGCGCTGCTGCAGGGAGAACTGCACCGGCAGGCGCTGCACGACGTGCTGACCGGTCTGCCGAACCGCCAGTTCTTCGGTACCCACCTGGAGTCCGCGCTGCGCCGCGTCGACCCCGCTTACGGCGTCACGGTGTTCCACATCGACCTCGACGCGTTCGGCATGGTGTGCAACAGCCTCGGCGGCCGTGTCGGTGAGCGCCTGCTGCAGCACGTCGCGCAGCGGCTGAAGGCCGTGCTGGCGCACGAGCGCGCGATGATCGCCCGGTTCGACGGCGACGAGTTCGGGATCCTGCTGGAGAACACGGCGTCGACGCCGGACGTCGCGACGATCGTGGCGAACATCAACGCCGAGCTGGCCGAACCGACCTATGTGGACGGTCACGGACTGGCCGTGTCGGTGAGCATCGGCGTCGTGCACCGGCCCGCGCCGGACACCGACGTCGCCGAGTTGCTGCGGGCCGCCGACCTGACGTTGCGGCGCGCCAAGGCGGGGCGGCGCGGTCAGTGGGAGCTGTTCGACGCGGAGCGGGACGCCGCGGACCGGCGTGAGCACGCGCTGGCCGTCGTGATGCCCGGCGCGTGGGAGCACGGCGAGATCGGCGTGCGGTACCGGCCCGTCGTGCACCTGCCCAGCGGTGCGGTGACCGCGGTCGAGGCCGTGCTGCGCTGGGATCGTCCGGGTCTGGAACCGTTGTCGCACAGCCGGTGTGTGGCTTTGGCCGAGGAGACCGGCCTGATCCTGCCGCTCGGCGAGTGGCTGCTGAAGATCGCGAGCGGTCAGGCTTCGTGGTGGCGCCAGCGCGGTGAGTTCGACCGGCCGCTGGCCGTGAGCCTGACGGCGCACCAGGCGACCGACGCGGACCTGGTGTCGCGTGTCGTGCGGGTGCTGGAGGAGACCGGGCTCGACGCGTCGGCGTTGATGATCGGCATGCCCGAGCGCGTGCTCGCCGCGCCGGAGGCGATGGACAACCTGTCGGTAATGGCCGACATGGGCGTGCACACCGTGCTGGACGACTTCGGGCTGGGGCCGGCCGACCTGGCGGTGCTGGACGATCTGCCCGTGCGGTCGGTGCGGGTCTCGCGGCAGCTGGGCGAGCAGGCCTACGTGGCCGCGTTGCTGCCGCTGGTGCGGGAGACCGGCGTGACGATCGCCGTCGAGGGGATCCTCACGGAGGAACAGGCTTCGTGGTGGCGGACCGTGGGTGCGGACTTCGCCACCGGCCCGCACTTCGGATCACCCGCTGTGCCAGGGGATTTCTTGGAACTCCGGTGACCGGAC
This sequence comes from Lentzea sp. NBRC 105346, assembly GCF_030269605.1. Taxonomy (GTDB): domain Bacteria; phylum Actinomycetota; class Actinomycetes; order Mycobacteriales; family Pseudonocardiaceae; genus Lentzea. The sequence goes on along the minus strand of NZ_BSTQ01000027.1, from coordinate 66,101 downwards.
GGGGTCGGGGTCACGCCCGGCCACCGGAGGAGTTCGTCAGCCCGTGAAGGCCGTCAGGGCCTTCGTGAAGTCGTAGGTGCCCTGGCTGATGCCGCTGCACGAGTCGGACGACCCGCCGCAGTTGCCCCTGTCGCGGTTCACGGCCCAGAACGACACGCGGGCGAGGTGCTTCGAGTTGGCATACGACACGATGCTCTTGAAGTTCGCGAGCGTCACCGTCTCACCGGTGTCGGTCTTGCCGTTCATCGACGAGAGGCCGCTGCGCCGGTAGGCGGCGTCGTCCGACAGCCCGAACGTCGCTTTGACCTGGTTCTTCAACCCGTCGACCGCGCTCTTGGTGTACGCCGCCATGTCGCCGCCGCTGCCGAAGTCGAACGGCATGACCGACCACACGTCGACGTTCGCGCCGAGCTCCTTGGACCGCGTGATGAGGCGCTTGCCCCAGCTGTTCGGGCCGGTCCGCTCGGTCGGCATGGTGATGACCGTCCGGAGGCCGGGGTTGTTCTGCTTGACGATCTTCAGCGCGCCGAGGACGCGGTCCTGTGTCGCGTTGTTCTCGAACTCCTGGGCCTCGATGTCGATGTCGATGGCCTTGAGTCCGTAGGCGCTGATCACCTTCTGGTACGCACCGGCCAGCGCGCTGGCGCTCGAGCAGTACTGCCCGAGCTTCTTGCCCGACCAGCCGCCGAACGACGGCACGATGTCGCCGCCCGCGGCGCGGATGTTCTTGATCAGCGTGGCGTCGCTGCCGGTCAGGCTCCGGCTGCCGTCCCACTTCGGGTTGCAGGTGCCGTCGCTGAGGATGAACGCCAGCGTGAACGACTTGATCCCGGTCTGGTTCATCACGCTGGTCGCGCTGGGCACCGAACCCCACTGGTACAGGTAGGGCGCGGCCAGCACGGGGTTGACCGCGGCTTGCGCGGAAGAGGGCACGAGCACGGCCGCGCAGGCCGCGGCGATTGCGCCGACGAGGAATCGCCGCAGGGGCTTCATCAGTCCTCCATGACTGCTCGAATCACCAGGGCGGCGGCGCTGGCAGTGAGAGGGCTCACACACTTCTGGGTGTAAAAATGGACTAGACCACTACCCACTGTCAAGAAGGTAGTCGAAAGACGCATGAAGCGGCTGGTGGGCGGAGCGTCAACTGAGGACCTGGGGTGCCATGAAGGGCACCCTCAGGGCACCAGACGCCCTGAGGGTGCCCTTCAGGGCAATTGGTGAGTTGAGGACTCGCGCGGTTGACGCAAGCGTTTGGTACACCGTTCGGGCGTGGTTCCTCGGCTTGTCGGTGCAACGTGGTGAAATCGGGGCATGCGCCAGTCCCCCCTGCTGGTTCGCCGGACGCCACCCCCGCGGCCCCGGCCGGCCTGGGACGCGCGGGCGCGGCAGGTCTTCGACCATCAGGGCGGCTTTCTCCGGGTTCTGGGCGGTCCCGGCACCGGCAAGACGACGCTGCTCGCCGAGCTCGCCGCCCACCAGGTGCTGGAGCACGGAGTCGACCCGGAGCAGGTCCTCGTCCTGACCGCGAGCCGGCGCGCGAGCGTGCAGCTCAGGGCACACATCACCCGTCTGCTGACCGGCAAGATGCGCACGATCCGCGAACCGCTGGTGCGCACGGTGCACTCGTACGCGTTCGCGGTGCTGCGCAACCAGGCCGTGCTCCGAGGGGAGAAGCCACCGCGGCTGCTGTCCGGGCCCGAGCAGGACGCGATGGTGCGGGAGCTCCTCAAAGGCGACATCGAGGACGGCGCCGAGGACTGGCCGGAGCGGCTGCGGCCCGCGCTGGAGCTGCCGGGGTTCGCGCACGAGCTCAGGGACCTGTTGCTCCGCGCCTCCGAGCGGGGGCTCGGGCCCGAGGACCTCATCGCCCTCGGGCGTGAGCACGGGCGTGACCAGTGGGTCGCCGCGGGTCTGTTCGGGCGGACCTACGAAGAGGTCACGTTGCTCGCCGGGCGCTACGACCTGGCGCCCTCGCTGGACGCTGCGGAGCTGGTCAGTGGGGCGTTGCTGGCGTTCGAGACGGACTCCGAGCTGCTCGCGAACGAGCGGATGCGCGTGCGGTACCTGTTCGTCGACGACGCGCAGCACCTGGATCCGCAGCAGTATCGGCTGATTCGGACGCTCGGGAAGGCGGCGGAGCGGTTCCTGATCGCCGGCGATCCGGACCAGGCGATCTTCACTTTCCGGGGGGCCGACCCGAGGATCCTGCAGGAGATCGACGGCGAGACGGTCGTCCTGACGCAGGGCTACCGGATGACGCCCGAGGTTCGGGACGCCGTGGCGAGGCTCGCGTCGAGGCTGCCCGCTTCGTCGCCCACCAGGAACGTGGTTCCCGCTGACGGCACCGGGAACGTGCAGGTGCGGCTGCTCGCGTCGGCGGCGCAGGAGGCCAGTTGGGTCGCGGACCAGCTTCGGCGCGCGCACCTGGTGGACGAGGTGCCGTGGTCGCAGATGGCCGTGCTGGTGCGGTCCACCACGCGGGAACTGCCTGTGTTGCAACGGGCTTTGCTCGCCGCGGGCGTGCCGGTGGCGGTGCCGTCGGACGAACTACCGCTGGCGCAGCAGCCCGCGGTGCGGCCGTTCCTGTCGCTACTTCGGTGCGCCGCCGTGCCGGGCAGCCTCGACGAGGACACCGCGGCAATGCTGCTCTCCTCGGCGCTCGGCGGCGCGGATCCGTTGGCGCTGCGCAAACTCCGGCGCGGGCTGCGCAGGCTGGAGATGGCCGCCGGCGGTGACCGGCCGAGCGGTCAGCTGCTGGTCGAGGTGATCGAGAACGACGACCGGCTGGCCGCGCTGGAGGACTCCGAGGCGGTGCCCGCCAGGCGGATCGCGGGGTTGCTGAAGGCCGCGCGCGAGGAGATCGCGAAGAACAAGTCGGTCGAGCAGGTCCTGTGGGCACTGTGGACGGCGAGCGGGCTGCAGGACCGGTGGGTGCAGCAGTCCGGGCGGCGCGGGACCTCCGGCATGCAGGCGGACCGCGACCTGGACGCGATCGTCGGGTTGTTCGAGGCGGCCGCGAAGTACGTCGACCGCCTGCCAGGTTCGGATACCGCCGGCTTCACGGACTACCTTGCCGCACAACAGATCGTGGGCGACTCGCTGGCCGCGTCGGCGCCCGTGGGCGAGGCCGTCGCGGTGCTGACGGCGCACGCCGCCGCCGGTCGCGAGTGGACGGTCGTCGCGGTGCCGGGCGTGCAGGAGGGGAGTTGGCCGGACCTGCGGTTGCGCGGCACGTTGCTGGGCGTCGAGCGGATGGTCGACGTGCTGTCCGGGCTGGACCCGTCGTCGCAGGTGTCGTCGTCCGCGCCGCTGCTGGCCGAGGAGCGCCGCCTGCTGCTGGTCGCGGCGTCGCGGGCGCGGACTCGGTTGCTGGTCAGCGCGGTGCGCGGCGAGGACGAGCAGCCCTCGCGGTTCCTGGACGAGCTGGACGGGTTGTCCACCGACGAGGACGAACGACCACTGCACCGGCCCTCGCGTGGCCTGGTGCTGGCCGAGCTCGTCGGCGAACTGCGGCGCGTGGTGTGTGACGACGACGAGGAGCCCTCGCGACGGCAGCGCGCGGCCGTGCAGCTGGCGCGGTTGGCGGATGCCGGCGTTCCCGGCGCACATCCGGACGCGTGGTACGGGCTGGCCGAGGTGACGACGGAAGACCCGCTGTGGACCGAGGAGCAGAAGGTCAGCGTGTCGCCGTCGACCATCGAGGTGATCACCAAGTGCCCGGTGCGCTGGGTCGTCGAACGGCACGGCGGGCAGGACCCGGCCGAGCTGCCGTCCGTCACCGGCACCCTCGTGCACGCCCTGGCGCAGGCGGCCGCCTCCGGCGCCGACGCCGCTTCGTTGAAGGAGAAGCTGGACGAGGCGTGGGCGGCGGTCGACGCCGGGGCGCCCTGGTTCTCGCGGCGCGAACGGATCCGTGTCGAGAAGATGCTCGACACGTTCCTGAACTGGCTCACGTCCAGCCGCGGCCAGCTCACCCAGGTCGCGATCGAGGAGGAGATGTCGGTCCAGGTGCCGCAGCGGGAGAACGGCCCCTGGCTACAGGTCCGCGGCCGGGTCGACCGGCTGGAGACCGATCTTGACGGGCGGCCGGTCGTCGTGGACATCAAGACCGGCAAGAACCCCGTGACCAAGGAGCAGGGCGAGGAGCACCCGCAGCTCGCCGTCTATCAGCTCGCGACTGCTCTTGGTGGGTTCACGCATATCGGGCTGGGTACTGAGCCTGGGGGTGCGCGGTTGTTGTACGTCGCGCGCGAGGGGCGGGGTGGGGCGGTTGAGCGGGCTCAGGCGCCGCTCGACGAGCAGGGTGTGCGGAAGTGGCTGGAGGTCGTGCAGGACGCGGCGGAGTCGTGCGTCGGGCCCGAGTACACGGCGCGGGAGAACACGGACTGCGACCGGTGCCCGGCTCGCACGAGCTGCCCGATCCACCCCTCGGGGAGGCAGGTGAGCGAGTGACCGCCGGTGAGTGCCGTCATGGCCACCTTCACGGACCTCAGGTCCGTCAAAGTGGCCATGACGGTCGCTCTGGGCCCGGTGCGCACCGGGCGCGACCGGCGGGCAGCGGGGGAGTCGTTCGCTCGCATCCGTGGGGTGGCGGCGCGTGTGCAAGTACCACCGACACCACAGTTGGTGGTACTTGCACACGCACCACCGAGCGCCTTGGGGTGCGTGAGCACGTGGCGCACAGTGCGGGAGTGGTTCGCTCCTGCCAGCGGCTTGGTGGTACTCGCAGGCGCACCACCAAGCGCCCAGGGGCCTGTGAGCGCGCGGCGCGGGCGGCGGGCAGGATGGGGTGTTCCTTCCCCGTCGACCCCGAGGCCGCGCCGTGACCGTTTCCCCGTTCGAGGTCGCGGACGCGCTGGGGCTGAACAAACCGACGCCCGAGCAGGCGGCGGTGATCGCGGCACCCGCGATGCCCTCGCTCGTCGTCGCCGGCGCCGGTGCCGGCAAGACCGAGACCATGGCCGCGCGAGTGGTGTGGCTGGTGGCCAACGGGTTCGTCACGCCGGACCGGGTCCTCGGCCTCACCTTCACCCGCAAGGCCGCGCGGCAGCTCGCGGACCGGGTACGGGCCCGGCTGCGCAGGCTGGCCGGGGCGGGGTTGCTGGACGAGCTGGATCCCAGCGGCGAGCGGCGGATGGCCGTGCTGACCGGCGAGCCGACGATCCTGACCTATCACGCCTACGCGGGGCGGCTGGTCGGCGAGCACGGGCTCAGGCTGCCGGTCGAACCGGGCGTGCGGCTGCTCACCGAGACGGCGTCGTGGCAGCTGGCGCATCGCGTCGTCGCCACGTGGGCGCACGACATCGACACGGACAAGGTGCCCGCGACCATCACCGGGTACCTGCTGGCGCTCGCCGGCGAACTGGGCGAGCACCTGGTCGAACCCGAGCAACTCAAAGACCACGCGACCAAGCTGGCCCAGCTGATCGAGAACGCACCCAAGGCCAAAGGTCAGCGCGACGGCCTGCCCGTCAAGCTGAAGGAAGTCGTTGCCGCGCAACGGCTCCGCGTCGCGCTCCTGCCGTTGTTGGAGGCGTACCAGCAGCGCAAACGCCGGGAAGCGGCGATGGACTTCGCCGACCAGATGAGCCTCGCCGCCAAGCTCGCCAGCGGGCACCCGGAGGTCGCGCAGGGCGAACGCGACCGGTACGGCACGGTCCTGCTCGACGAGTACCAGGACACCGGCCATGCCCAACGGGTGCTGCTGCGATCCCTGTTCGGACAGGGGAAACCGATGCCCGTCACGGCCGTCGGCGACCCCGCCCAGGCGATCTACGGCTGGCGCGGCGCGAGTGCGGCGAACCTGCCGCGGTTCACCGACGACTTCCCGCCCACCAACAAGTTCGGGCTGCTCACCAGCTTCCGCAACCCGCCCGAGGTGCTGACGCTCGCGAACGCCGTGTCGCAGCCGCTCCGGGATGCCGGCCTCGACGTCGATGAACTGAAGGCCAAGCCGGGGGCGACACCGGGTGACGTGCGCCTGGCGTTGCACCCCGATATCCGGGCCGAGCTGAACTGGATGGCGGACATCGTTGCCGCGCAATGGGAAGCACACCTCGACGAGCACAACAAGCCGCCGACCGCGGCCGTGCTCGTCAGGAGAAGGTCGGACATGGCGGCGATCGCGGCGGCCCTGCGGGACCGGGGCCTGCCGGTCGAGGTCGTCGGGCTCGGCGGCCTGCTCGACGAACCCGAGGTGCGGGACCTGACCAGTGCGCTCCGCGTCCTCATCGACCCGCTGGCGGGTACCGCGGCCGCGCGGCTGCTCACCGGGAGCCGGTGGCGCGTCGCGGCGAAAGACCTGGCCGCGCTGTGGAAACGGGCGCGCGAGCTGGCGGGTGCGCCGAGCAGGCAGTCCGTTGTGGACGATCCGCTGATGGTGATCGCGGACGCCCTGCCCGGTGAGCACGCCGAACAGGCGGGGCTCGCCGACGCGCTGGACGACCCCGGCGACCCGCAGGACTACTCGCCGGACGGGTACCGCCGGATCCGCAGGCTCGGCGGCGAGCTGGCCGCACTCCGGAGACGGCTCGACCAGCCGCTGCCGGAGCTGGTCGCGGACGTCGAACGCACGTTGCTGCTGGACATCGAGGCGATGGCGCGGCCGGGCAGCGTCGGCCGGGCGCACCTCGACGCGTTCGCGGACGTCGTGGCGGACTACGCGCAGGCCAGCCCGAGTGCGACGCTGTCGTCGCTGCTCGACTACCTGTACACCGCCGAACACGCCGAGGACGGCCTGGAACCCGGCGAGGTCGAGGTCGCCGAGGACCGCGTGCAGGTGCTGACCGTGCACAGTGCCAAGGGCCTTGAGTGGCACATCGTCGCGTTGCCGCACCTGGTCAAGGACGTCTTCCCCGGCCGCAAGAAGTCGTCGTGCTGGCTGAAGAACGTCACGGAGCTGCCCGCGAGCCTGCGGGGTGACCGAGCGGACCTGCCGGTCCTCAAGGCGAGCGCGGGCATGAACCGCAAGGAGATCGACGAGGCACTGGACCGGCACGCCGAGGAGTTCGAGGACCGCAGGCTCGTCGAGGAACGGCGGCTGCTGTACGTCGGCGTGACGCGGGCCGAGCACAGCCTGCTGCTGTCGGGTCACTGGTGGGCCGAGGCGGGCGAGAAACCCAAGGGTCCCTCGACGTTCCTGACCGAGCTGCACGCGGTCATGACCGGTGAGGACTCGCCCGGCGACGTCGCCGTGTGGGCCGAGGAGCCCGACGACAACGAGGAGAACCCGCTCGCCGCCGAGGTCAAGCAGGCTCAGTGGCCGAACGACCCGCTCGGCCGGCGCAGGCACGCCGTGGCCGACGGCGCGGCGATGGTCCTGGCGGCACTCGAGACCCTGCAGGCCGAGGCCCAGATCCCCGCGCAGCTCAACCTGTTCGACGAGGAGGAGGCACCGCCACCAGAAGACGAGGAAGAGGATCCGGAGGGCTGGGCACAGGACGTCGAGGTGCTGCTCGCCGAACGGGCCGCGGCGGCGAACCGGCGCGAAGAGGTCGTGCTGCCGGAGAACCTGTCCGTCAGCCAGCTCGTCGAGCTCGCCAAGGACCCGGACCTGCTGGCCCGCAGGCTCCGCCGCCCGCTGCCGTTCCCGCCGAACCCGCTGGCCAGGCGCGGTACGGCGTTCCACACGTGGCTGGAGAACCGGTTCGGCGCCACGAGGCTGCTCGACATCGACGACCTGCCCGGCGCGGGCGACGAGGACGCCGCCCCCGACTCGGACCTGGAGCAGCTCAAGGAGGCGTTCCTCGGCAGTGCCTGGGCGGACCGCGCGCCGCACGACGTCGAGGTGCCGTTCGAGGCCGAGTTCGACGGCATCTCGGTGCGCGGGCGGATGGACGCCGTCTTCCGCGATGACGACGGCGGGTGGACCGTCGTCGACTGGAAGACGGGTGCGGTGCCGGAACCGGAAAAACTCCCGGCGCTGTCAGTCCAGCTTGCGGCATACCGGCTCGCGTGGGCGGCGCTCGTGGACACCCCGCTGGACAAGGTTCGCGCGGCGTTCCACTACGTGCGGCACGACCACACGTTGCGCCCGTCCGACCTGCTGGACGAGAACGGGATCAAGGAACTGATCCGGAGCGTCAGCTCTTGACCGGCGCCCGGCACTCCTTCAGGACGCGGTCGTACAGGACCTCGAGCAGCCACCGCCCGAAGAGCGAGGGCCCGAACTCCGAGGACCGGTCCTCCGGCGGGACCATCATCTCGGCATGCGTGTCGTCGACCGTGACGACGCCGATGCCGTAGTAGTCGAGCTCGATGAACGACCACGACTGGGCGTCCTCGGTGCGCGGCAGCACCACCGCGCACGGGGCCAGGGTCATCAGCGTGCCGCACGACTGCAGCGCGCGGTCCACCGTGGACTCGCCGACGAGCACACCCACGAGCTCGACGGCCGCTACCGGCAGGCGGTCGTGTGCCGCGGGCTCGAACCAGGAACGGAACCACGAGGGATCGGCCCGTGGTGGCCAGCCGTTCGCGGCGCGCCATTCGTGCACATCGGACCGCAAACGCACAACCGCGGACACCTGCTGACCGAGCACGGCCACGTCGGGAACGACGATGCCTTGCCAGTCGAGCGCCGCCGCGGCGCGCTGAAGGAGCGGTTGCACAGGGGGCATCCTATGTTTCGAAACAGGACCAGTAGAAGTGTTCGGTCAAGCCGAGCGACGCACTTTCAGAGCCCACATGACCAGCGGTATCTGCAGTGGTAGCCGTCCGTATGCGATGGCCTTCGCTTTCGGTGACTTCGTCCGGAAATCCAGAGCCATCTTCACGTTGGCCGGGAAAACCGCGACGAAGAAAGCGGCCGAGAGCAGACCACCCAGGCGGCGGGTCTTCGGGACGGCGACGGCCGCGGCGAGAGCCAGTTCGGCCACCCCGGAGACGTAGGTGTACGTCCGCGCACTTCCCGGCAGCGAGGCCGGGACGATCCGGTCGTAGAACTTCGGCCGCGTGAAGTGGGTGACTCCGGCGAGACCGAGCAGTGCGGCCAGCGCGAGCGCTGATCGCGGACGGGAACGGTTCGGTTCCATGCCGTGACCCTGTCATACCTACGCCGCGTAGGCGAGAGAGGGCTGGCCTATTGTGCTCGGCCGTGGCAGGTGATTCTCGTCATCCCGAGCGCGAGGCCGTCTCCGCGCTGGCCGATGACTTCGTGACCGAACTGCGTGAGTGGCTGGCCATCCCGAGCATCGGCGCGGACCCCGCGCACCACGCTGACGTGCACAGATCCGCCACCTGGCTGGCCGCGACGCTGCGGCGCGACGGCTGGCCGCGGGTCGAGGTGTGGGACGCCGGCCCGGCTCTGCCCGCCGTTTTCGCCTGCTGGCCCTCGGACGACCCGGAAGCGCCGACCGTCCTGGTCTACGGCCACCACGACGTGCAGCCCGTCGACCCGGTCGAGCGCTGGCACCACCCGCCGTTCGACCCGTACGTGCAGGGTGAGGAGCTGTTCGGACGGGGTGCGAGCGACGACAAGGGGCAGGTCGCGATGCACCTGCTCGCGGTGAAGGCGCACCTCGCGGCGACCGGGCGGACCACCCCGAACGTCACGATCAAGCTCTTCGTCGAGGGCGAGGAGGAGTCCGGCTCGCCGCACATCCGCGAGCTGCTCGACACGCACAGGGACGACCTCGCGTGCGATCTGGTCGTCTTCACCGACACTCCGCTCTACGAACGCGACGCTCCGACGATCTGCACCGGTCAGCGCGGCGTGATCGGCGGCGAGATCGTCTTCACCGGCGGCAGCTCCGACGTGCACTCCGGCCGCGCGGGCGGCGGCGTGCCCAACCCGGCCACGGCGCTCGCCCGGCTGGTCGCCGCGTTGCACGACGACGAGGGGCGCGTCCAGCTGCCCGGTTTCTACGACGACGTGGTGCCGCCGTCCGACCTCGAACGCCAGGACTGGGCGGCGCTGCCGTTCGACGAGGCCGCCTGGCTCGCGCACAACGCGGGCGGCGCGCAGGCCACGGCCGGCGAGGCCGGCTGGTCGACGCTGGAACGCGTGTGGGTGCGGCCGACCGCCGAGATCAACGGGCTGCACAGCGGCTACACCGGCCCCGGCCTGAAGACGATCGTGCCCGCGAGCGCGACGGCCAAGATCTCGTTCCGGCTCGTGCCCGACCAGCGGCCCGAGGTGGTGCTGGAGCAGCTGCGGGAGTTCGTCGGCAAGCACACGCCACCGGGCGTGCATGCTGAGGTGCACGTGCGTGGCGACGGCGCGCCGCCGTACGCGGCCGATGTGACACATCCGGCCAACCTGGCGCTGCACGAAGCGTACGAGGTTGCGTTCGAGCAGCCGGTGCGGTTCAGCCGCACCGGCGGTTCGGGCCCGGCGGCGCTGCTGCACGCGTGGCTCGGCGTGCCGGTCGTCTACCTCGGCGCGACGTTGCCGGATGATCGGATTCACGCGCCCAACGAGCGCGTGGTGGTGCCACTGCTCCTCAAGGGCGCGGAAGCGGCGGCGGTGTTGTGGCGGATCCTGCCCGAGAGGTTGTCCTAGATGAGCCTGACCGATCAGCCGACGCACTCGCTCGTCGGCGTGATCAAGATGCCGGACAAGGTCTCGAGCCCGGTCCGCGCGATCGTGAAGCGGGTCATCGGCGCGTTGCTGGCGCTGCTGGCGGCGGTGCTGATCGTCTACTTCGACCGCGAGGGGTACCGGGACGTCAACGGGGACGGCGTCTCGCTGCTCGACTCCTTCTACTACGCCACGGTGTCGCTCTCGACGACCGGCTACGGCGACATCACCCCGGCCAGCTCGTCCGCGCGGCTGGTGAACGTTCTGGTGATCACACCGCTGCGAATCCTGTTCCTGATCGTGCTGGTCGGCACGACACTCGAGGTGCTCACCGAGCGCTCCCGGCAGGCGATGCGCATTCAGAAGTGGAGGAGAGTCGTGCGGGACCACGTCGTCGTCGTGGGGTACGGGACCAAGGGCCGCTCGGCGGTGCACGCGTTGCTCGGCGACGGGGCCGACCCCGGTTCGATCGTCGTGGTCGACACCGTGCAGGAGGCACTGGACGCCGCGTCCGCGATCGGACTCGTGACCGTGCATGGTTCCGGTACGCGCAGCGACGTGCTGCGCGTCGCGGGTGCCGCTCGGGCGCGGGCGATCGTCGTGGCGCCGAACCGCGACGACACGGCCGTGCTGGTCGCGCTCACCGCGCGCGAGCTGGCGCCCAAGGCGCAGATCGTGGCGTCCGTGCGCGAACGGGAGAACGAGCACCTGCTGCGGCAGTCCGGTGCGGATTCCGTTGTGGTGTCGTCGGAAACGGCCGGCCGGCTGCTCGGCATGGCGACGGCCACGCCGTCCGTCGTGGAGATGGTCGAGGACCTGCTCACGCCGGACAAGGGCCTCGCGATCACCGAACGCGACGTCGAGCAGGGCGAGATCGGCGGGTCGCCGCGCCACCTCCCGGACATCGTGCTCGGCGTGGTGCGCGACGGGAAGCTCTACCGGGTCGACGCGGCCGAGGCCGACGCCATCGAGCCCGGCGACCGGCTTTTGTATGTAAAGAAAGTCACGCCTCCCGACGAGGGCTAGGGCTAGCGTGGCGGTATGCCGCTGAGTGCTGTGGTCAGGGAACGGTGCCGGGCGTTGCTGCCCGCGGGAACCGAGATCCGCTACCTGTTCCCGGCCAGCGTCTCGCTCGTCGGGGCGTTGGTGCAGAAGCCGTTCATCATCGCGATCACCGACAAGCACGTGATCCTGCTGGAGTGCAGCTGGCTCAGCCACGACCGGCCCAAGGCGGTGCACACGAGGTACCGGCGGGCCATCCGGCTCGGCCCGGTCGACACCGCGTTCGACCCGGTCTTCCGCATCGCCGGGATCGACTACCAGACCTGGGACGAGTACGTCTCGGTGATCAGGGCGGCGGACGCGGAGATCGCCGAGGAGGACTTCCTGCCGCCGGACCCGTTGCCCGACCTCTAGTCCGGTAGGTGGGGAAACACGTCCCGGAGCGCCTTCGTCGCCGCGTCGAGGGCGTCTGCGGGGATCTTGTCGAGCACATCCGCGTGCGCCTTCGTGTTGGCCAGTACCGCTTTCTCGGCGTGGGCCTTGCCCGTGTCGGTGAGGCGGACCAGGGTGCTGCGCCCGTCCGTCGCGTCGGGTTCACGCACCACGAGGTTCCTGGTGACGAGCCGGTTCACCACGTTGCTCGTGCCACCCGTCGACAGCAGCAGTGAGTTGCTCAGCTCGTTGGCCTTGAGCCGGTAGGGCTCGCCGGAGCGCCGCAGTGCCGCGAGCACGTCGAACTCCGCGCCGGTGAGGTCCTGCTCGGCCAGTGTCTTCCGCGTGGCCTCCGCGAGCATGCCCGCCAGCACCATCACCCGCTTGCCCAGTTCCGACGTCGGCCCGAGCGCTTCGGGCATCTCGGTCTTCCACGAGTTGAGCAGCTGATCGACTCGGTCCGTCACAGGTCAGAGGGTATTGCACACCGTGATAGCTTTTGAGAAAGCTTTCAGGGGAGGTAAATGTGTTGATCAAGAACGGCCTGGTGGTCGATGTCGCCGGGTTGACCGCGTCCGTGCGGGACGTGCTGATCGAGGACGGGAGGATCGCGGCGGTCGGGCCGGGGCTGTCCGGTTCGCCGGTGATCGACGCTTCGGGCCTGATCGTGTTGCCGGGGTTCGTGGACACGCATCGGCACATGTGGCAGACCCTCGTGCGGTCACTGGCCGCCGACGTGTCGCTGGGGCAGTACATCGAACTCGTTTTGCGAGACGAGGCACCGCGGTTGCGGCCGGAGGACACCTACGCGGGCACGCTCGCCGGAGCCGTGGAATGCCTCGCGTCCGGGATCACGACCGTGCAGGACTATGCGGGCACACCGTCGTTCGACCATGCCTCGGCGTCGCTGGACGCCTTGAAGTCGTCGGGAATCCGGGCGTTGTTCGGATACGGGCAGCCGTTGGGCGGGGACCTTCCCGACGCCGGTGACGTGGCGAAGGCGGCGGAGCTGGGCAACGACCTGGTGTCGGTGATGCTCGCGCCGCTCGGGCCGTCGTTCTCATCTTTGGACGAGGTTTCTCGTGCCTGGCAGCTGGCCCGGTCGCACGACATGCGGATCGCGGTGCACGTGGGCAACGGTCCGACCGTTGGCGAACCCATCTCCCTGTTGCGGGACAACGGATTGCTCGGGCCGGACATCACGTTCGTGCACGGCAACTCGTTGTCCGACGACGAGCTGGCGCTGATCGGCTCCGTGGGTGCCGGCGTGTCGATCGCGCCCGCGGTCGAGGCCCGGATGGGGCACGGCGGGCCGGTCGTGGGGCGGCTCAAGCGGTTGGGCGTGACCACCGGGCTGGGGGTGGATGTGGTCTCGGCCGTCGCGGGTGACATGTTCTCGTTGATGCGGGCGACCCTGATGTCGGCGACGTTCGGGGACACGCATGTGACGCCCGGTGACGTGCTGCGGATGGCCACTGTGGACGGTGCGGCCGCGCTGGGGATGGCGGACCGGATCGGGTCCATCGAGGCAGGGAAGTTCGCTGACCTGGTTCTGTTGCGTGCCAACGACGTCAACCTCGCGGGGACGCGTGATGTGATCAGTGCGGTGGTGACGGCGGCGCATCCGGGCAACGTCGAGACGGTGATCGTCGCCGGAAACGTGGTCAGGGCCAGCTGAACTGGGCCCGGAAGACTGCGCCCTCGTAGGACGGTTCGCAGGTGAGGTTGCCGCCGTGGGCGCGGACGATGCCGCGGGCGATGGCGAGTCCCAGGCCGGACCCGCCGGACCGGCGGTCGCGCGCCTCGTCGAGCCGCACGAGCCGGTCGAAGATCCGTTCCCGTTCGGACTCGGGCACGCCGGGACCGTTGTCCAGCACGGTGAACCCGCGGGAGTCGACGACGATCCGCACCCGGCCGGACGGTCCGGCGGCCTGGCGGGCGTTGTCGACGAGGTTCGCCATCACCTGCGCCAGGCGCTGGCCGTCGCCGGTGATCGTCAGCTCCTCGCCGGACGCCTCGATGTCGAAGTCCGGTGCCAGCAAGCGGGTTCTGGTGACCTCGGACTGGGCGAGCGCCAGTATGTCGACCTGTTCGCGTTGCAGCTCGAGGCCCGCGTCGAGCTGGGCCAGCGCGAGCAGGTCGTCCACCAGCCGGCCCGCGCGGCGGGCCTCGCGGACCAGCAGCAGGCTCATCTGGTCGCGGTCCGGCGAGTCGGGCGAGGACTGCACCAGCGCCTCGGCGACGGCCTGCACGCCGGTGATCGGGGTGCGCAGCTCGTGCGCCGCGTCGGCGACGAACCGGCGGGTGCGCAGCTCGGAGCCCTCCAGGGAGTCGAGCATGCCGTCGAACGCGACCGCCACGCGGCCGAGCTCGGTCTTGGGCGACGACGGCATGAGCCGGCCGCCGCGGTGGCCGCCCGCGATCGCCTGAGCGAGCGAGGTCATGGCGTCCAGCGGCGCCAGAGCCCGGCGCACCACGAAGATCAGCACGAACCCGGTGATCGCGATCGCGCCCAGACCGACCAGGAGCAGCAGGCGGCGCAACCGGACCTGGGCCGCGGACGTGATCGTGGTGCCCGCGTAGAACGTGATCTTCGTGCCGTCCGCGTAGGTACGGCTGAGCTCGCGGTCCGTGGACTCCTCGGGGCCGCTGCCGAACGACTCACCGCTGGGCGTCACCAGCGTCACCCGGACGCCACCGCGTTCGAGCTGCCGGGCGATCACGGCCGGGTTCTGGTTGCGCCGCATGACCTGCTGCGCCATCTGCGCGCGTTCCCGCAGCATCACGTCCGCGTCGCGGCGCGACTGGCTGGCGAACAGGAAGTCGACGAGGAACACGAGCAGGATCAGGACGACGACCAGCACCAGCAGGACCGCCACGGCCACCCGGCGCCGCAGCGACACGGTCTTGAGGCTCATTCCTCGGCTCGCAGGACGTACCCGAGTCCGCGCACGGTGTGCAGCAGCCGCGGCCCGTGCTCCTCCAGCTTGCGGCGCAACGCGCTGACGTGGACCTCGACCAGGTTCGGGTCGTAGTCCTCGTAACCCCACACCGCGGTGAGGATCTGCGTCTTGCTCACCACGCGGCCGCGCTGGGCGGCGAGGTAGCACAGCAGCCGCAGCTCGGTCGCGGTCAGCTCGATCGTGCTCTGCCCGCGCAGCACCACCCCGGACTCCGCGTCCACCACGAGGTCGTCGATCTGCACGGTCGACGGCGTGCGGCCCAGCCTGCGCAGCACCGCGGTCACCCGCGCCACGAGCTCGGCCAGCACGAACGGCTTGCCCACGTAGTCATCGGCGCCGCTCTCCAGCCCGCGCAGCCGATCGGTGACGCCGTCGCGCGCGGTCAGCATCACGATGCCCGCGCCGCTGGACTTGCGGATCACGTCGAGCAGCCGGAACCCGTCGCGGCCGGGGAGCATCACGTCGAGCACCACGAGGTCGGGCCGGAACTTGCTGAGGTCGGTCTCCAGCTGCCGCCCGTCGAGCCGGTGCTGCACCTCGTACCCGACGGCACGCAGCGCCGAGCACACCGCGGCCCCGATCGCCTCGGCGTCCTCGATCACCAACACCCTGGCGTTCGACACGACCCTCATTCTGAACACGACCTTCTCATACAGCGACTGACCTTCAGCAAAGGCTCAGGTAGCAATTCAGCCCACGCTCAGGTGAAAGTCGCAGCCTGGTGACATGTCCAAAGGAACGTTGCTGGCGGGTGTCCTCGTGGCGGCCGTCGGACTGGGTGCGGGCGGGGTCGCCCTCGCCACCCAGACAGCCAACAGTGCGTCGGCCACCGGTGCGCCGGGGGTCGCTTTCGAGAAGGGTCACCCTGGGCCGAGGGGTCCCAAGGGGCCGGGCAAGTTGGCCGAGGGCGTGACCCTGGTGGTCGGCGTCGTGAAGTCGGTCGAGAACGGCAAGCTGGTCGTCACCAAGGACGGCGGCGGCGAGGCCTCGCTGACCACGGACTCGTCGACGAAGTTCCGCGGCGGTGAGCTCTCGGGCCTGAAGCAGGGCCAGCGGGTGACCGTGCGGGTCAAGGACGGCAAGGCGCTCGGTGTCGCCGTCGCTTCCGCGCACGCGTCCGGCACCGTGACGGGTGTGGACGGTGACAAGGCCACGCTGATCGAACGCAGCGGCCTGCAGGTCGCCCTCGACCTATCCGGGGTGTCGGAGAAGCCGAAGAACGGTGACCTGGTCGTTGTCACGGGCACGGTGTCCGACGGCAAGACCATCAAGGTGGAGAAGGTCAGGCAGTTGCCGAAGTAGGGCATGCGTCTGCCACCATCGGCGTGTGGCGGTTCCGCGAATCCCCCATAGATGGGTGCTCATCCTGCTGGTCGCTGGACTGGTGGGCATGGGCGTCGCGGTCGCGATCTGGTTTCCGCTGTCCGTGATGGGCACGTCGGAACCGCCCCGCCGGGCCATGGCGAAGGTCGTGCAGACCGGTGCCTGCCCGACGGGCATGGACGTCGTCGAGGTCGACGGTTCGAACAAGGCCAAGCTCGACGCGTGCGGTCACCGCGAGGGCGAACAGGTCGAGGTCATCTGGAAGGCCGGCTCACCGGACCTCGTGCAGACCGCTTCTTCGGCTCCCACGGGCAAGCCGCTGGCCAACCGGCTGGCGTCGCTGCTGCTGTGGTTGAGCGCTTCCGCCGGGGGCGTCTACGCGTACCTGTTCCGGTACGGCCCCATCAAACTCCCCAAACTCCTGGCGGATCCCAAGCCTTCATGAGTGCCATGAGGGGAGCTTTGCAAGCGCTGACCGCCATAAAGGGTCCCCTCATAGCGTCAAGTCCGCTGCGGACCCGAAGCCCTAGGCGACCGCGCCCGCGGGGGCGGCGAACGTGTTGCACGACGTCGTCGAGTTGTTCTTGAACCCCAGCGAGGCCCACTCCGCCTGGTTGGCCGCCGTGCCGTGGGCGTTGGCCTCGGGCGCTTCCTCCAGCGCGTACTGGAAGTCCTGCTCGGCCTCCTGCGCCAGCTGCGGCGTCACGGACCCGCGGCCCGACGCGCTGATCAGGAACATCCCCGCGAAGCAGTTGGCCTGCAGCTCCAGCCGGCGCGACATCTCCAGGCCCGCGGGCGTCTTCTCACCCGCGTCGGTGATCTTCACGTCGGCCGCCCGCAGGATGCCGGACAGCGCCTGCACGTGGTGGCCGTACTCGTGCGCCAGCGTCGCCAGGTGCGTGGCCGGGGCGTCGCCGCCGCCGTTGTTGCGCAGGCGCGACGTGGGCATGTAGATCGTCCGGTTCCGGCCGCAGTAGTACGCCACGGCCTGCTCGGACGTCGGCGCCTGGCCGCACGGGCCGTCCTTCAGGTCCGGCGAGGCGTCCAGTTTCGGCGCCTCGAACGGCATGTTCGCCTTCTCCAGCATCGGGCCCCACGCCTGGTTGAGGCACTCGACGCCGGCCGTGTAGTACGCGGCCAGCTGCTCGTCGCGGACGCCGAAACGGGGAAGCTGGCAGGTGACCTGCGGCAGCGTGGCGCCCGTGACCAGCATCGGGTGGTCGGCCAGGCGGTAGATCGCGCGCGGTCGTGGCGGGGCGCTCGGTTCGGACGTGGCGGGTTTCGTCTCGCCCGCCAGCGCCCGGCCTTCCACGAGCTTGGGTTTGGAGGACTCCGCGAGCCCCAGCACCGACAACACGACCAGCGCGAACACCCCGGCCAACACGAACGGGTTGTTCTTCGCGGGTCGTGAGGTCACGCGTTTCCCCTCTCAGGCGACGTCGGCGTCACCCGCGGCCCAGGTGTTGCAGGCGGCCGCGTTGTTGTTCTTGTAACCGTGGTTCACCCAGGCGGAGTTGCGCTCGGGCGTCCCGTGGTCGCGGTACGGGTACTGCGGATAGTCACCGCGCTGTCCCGCGTCCTGAAGGGCGTGGTTGATCACGTCCATCGGGATCGCGCCGTGCGACAACGGCGCGAGCGACATGCCTCCGAAGCACGTGGCCTGCAGTTCCATCCGGCGGTTCAGGTCGAGCCCCTTCGGCGTGTCCCAGCCTCCCGCGTCGTACTGAGCGTTACCTGAAGCTTTGAGGAGACCGGACAACCATTGAATGTGATGACCGTACTCATGCGCCAATTGGCCGATGTACTTGCCCGGATGGTTGGGCGAGGAGTCGTTGGCGTAGTTGTTCGCGGTCCAGTAGATGGTGCCCTGGCAGTAGCGGGCGGTCTGGTCGGCCTTCACCGTGCCGCACGGGTACTGCATGTCCTGCGTGACGATCTGCAGCTCGGCGGGCTGGTACGGCAGGTTCGCGCGGGCCATCGCCGGCTTCCACATCGTCTCGATGCAACCCAGCGCCGCACGCAGGAACCGCTCCTGGCCGGCCGGGTCGTAGCTCATGCCGGGCAGGCCGCAGCCGTTGATGTCCATCGCGCCGATGTTGGTGCGGTGGATCGGGTGGTCGGCCAGCGCGACGACGGCCTTCGGGCCCGCCTGCGTCGTCGGCGTCGACGACGGCCTGGACGAGGTGGTCCGCGTCGTGGTCGTCGTCTCGGTGGTGGTCGTGGTCGTCGTCTCGCTGTAGGTGTACGTCGGGCTGGACGACGCGTAGCCGTTGTAACC
This sequence comes from Lentzea sp. NBRC 105346, assembly GCF_030269605.1. Taxonomy (GTDB): domain Bacteria; phylum Actinomycetota; class Actinomycetes; order Mycobacteriales; family Pseudonocardiaceae; genus Lentzea. The sequence continues at coordinate 47,584 of NZ_BSTQ01000027.1, read as the reverse complement.
GGCGTCCGTGGCGCGGCTGGAGTTCTTCGACGCGAGCAGGCCGACGCCGCCGATGGCGAGCAGCAACACGCCGAAGACCACGAACGCCACGATCGGGCCGTTGTTCTTCCTCGGCGGCATGACCGGGTACGGCCGGTACCCCATCGGTGGCTGGCCGGGCGGCGGTCCCCACGACGGCTGCGGCGGCGGCATGACCGGGCGCGGCGGTGGCATCGGACCGGCGTGCTGGGGCGGCCAGGGCTGTTGCGGCGCAGGAGGAGGCGGAGGTGGTGGCGGACCCTGCCGGTACTGCGGCTGCCCCATGGGTGCGGGCATGGGTGGTGGTCCTACCGGGCGTGGCGGAGGCCAGCCTCCCGGTGGCGGTGGTTGCGTCATCGCCTGAGGTCCCTCCCCATCAGCCCAGGATCATTTCGAAGCATAGGTGCGAACGTCATGCCACGTCCGCCGCATTGGTCATCCGGGTCTGGTGACCGGTCATTGTTGAGATTCCCCCAGATGGCGTCTACCGGAAAGCGGACCAGAGCCTAGGGGAACTCCGCTATTCTCCGCGGCCGTGTTGAGAAACTGGGGAGCGGCGATCGCGCCCGTCCTGATGGTGATGCTCGCCGGTGCCACTGGCGGTGTCGCAGCGGCGCAGCCGTTGCCCGGAACCGTCAGCACCGAGGTGCGGATGAAGCTGGAGCGCGACTCCCGGCTCTCCGTCACCGAGACCGTGACCGTTCCGGACGGCAAGACCGTCAAGCGGTCCGTCCCCTTGCGACTCGCGGTCGGCAACGACCTCGACCGGTTGTTCAAGATCAGCGACGCGAAGGTCGACGGCAAGGGCTCCGCCACCGTCACCGACGACCGCTTCGAGGTCTCGCTCGACGCGGGCAAGTCCACGGTCAGCTACGTCGTCGAGGGCGCGGTCGCCAAGGTCGGCGACGCCCTGGAGCTGCGCTGGCAGGCCGCGGGTGGCTGGGACACCGAGCTGGACAAGGTGGCGATCACCGTGTCCACCCCCGACTCGCCGACGTCGGTCAACTGCCTCGCCGGCCCGGTCGGCTCGTCGCAGCCGTGCACCAGCGCCGACCTCGCGGACGGCCGCGGCGTGCGCGCCCAGGAGATCAAGCTCTCGCCCGGTGAACGGGTCGACATCGCGATCGGCATGTCCGCGGGCGTCGTGCCGGCGAACGCCGTGGTGATCGAGAACTCGTCGCTGGCCGCCGCGTTCGCGCTCACCCCGATCTCCGCCGCCGTGCTCGGCGGCCTGCTGCTCCTGCTGCTCGGCGGCGTGGTGCTGCTCTGGTACCTGCGCGGCCGCGACGCCGCCGCGCTCGCCAGTGAGGTCGGCCCGATCAACGTCCTGGTCCGCGACCAGAGCGGCCGCGTCGCGTTCGCCTCGCCCGACGGCGTGCTGCCCGGCCAGGTCGGTACGGTCGTCGACGAGCACGTGGACGTCGTGGACGTGACGGCGACCGTCATCGACCTCGCGGTGCGCAACTACCTGTGGATCTCCGAAGTAGATGGTCACGACTGGCGCATCGTGCGCCGCAACCCGGCCGACGACGCACTGTCCGGCTACGAGCGGGCGGTCTACCGCGCGCTGCTGCCCGACGGCGTGGACGCGGTGACGCTGTCCGAGCTGCGGGCCCGCCGCGTCGACCTGGCCGAGGTGCGCGACGAGCTGTACGCCGACGTGGTGGAGAAGCGCTGGTTCGTGCGCCGCCCGGACAGCGAGCGCTCGCTGTTCTGGTGGGTGGGCATCGTGATCGCGGTGCTGGGCCTGGCCGGCACGGTCGTGCTGGCGCTGACGATCGGCAACGCCCTGTTCGGCCTGGCCGTCGCGGTCGGTGGTGCGGCGCTGGCCTTCGGCGCGCGCTCGATGCCCGCCCGCACCAAGCGCGGCAGCGCGTTGCTGGAGCACGTCCGCGGCCTGCGCGGCTATCTGCACGGGGTCGCGCCGAACGACATCCCCGAGGACGACCGCGAGCTGGTGTTCTCCCGTTCGCTGCCGTACGCGGTGGTGCTGGGCGAGACAGAGCGCTGGCTGTCGACGTTCGCGCCGCACTCGTCGCTCTACTGGTACGGCGAGACCGGTGAGTTCGCGCGCAGTTTCCCCGCGTTCCTCGGAGCTCTCGACGGCGTGCTGGCCCAGGCGGGCCACCTGCGTTCACTGCGAGCCGCGAACCCGTAGGCTGGCGCGTATGGCCTCACCCGAACTGCACAGGTTCACGCTGCCCAACGGCCTGCGGGTGGTGTTCGCTCCGGACCCCAGCGCACCGGTCGTCGGGGTGAGCGTGCACTACGACGTCGGCTTCCGCTCCGAGCCGGAGGGGCGCACCGGTTTCGCGCACCTCTTCGAGCACCTGATGTTCCAGGGGAGCGAGAGCCTGGAGAAGCTCGCGCACTTCCGGATCGTCCAGTCCTCGGGTGGGACGTTCAACGGGTCGACGCACCCGGACTACACGGACTACTACCAGGTCCTGCCGTCCGCGGCGCTGGAGCGCGCGCTGTTCCTCGAGGCCGACCGCATGCGTGCCCCGAAGATCACCGCGGAGAACCTGCGCAACCAGATCGACGTGGTGAAGGAGGAGATCAGGCTCAACGTGCTGAACCGGCCGTACGGCGGGTTCCCGTGGATCCTGCTCCCGCCGGTGCTCTTCCAGACCTTCCCCAACGCCCACAACGGCTACGGCGACTTCGTCGACCTGGAGAACGCGACCGTCGAGGACTGCGCGGCCTTCTTCGACACCTACTACTCGCCGGCCAACGCGGTGCTGACGGTCGCCGGCTTGTTCGATGTCTCCGAGGCTCGTGCCTTGGTGGAGAAGCACTTCGGCGACGTGCCCGCCCGCCCCGCGCCGGTGCGCCCGTCGTTCGCCGAGCCCGCGCCGTCCGGTGAGCTGCGCACGACGCACGTCGACGCGCACGCCCCGATGCCCGCGCTGGCCATCGGCTACCGCGTGCCGGACCCGGTGACGGACGTCGACGGCTACCTCGCCTACCTGGTGCTCGCCGGCGTGCTGACCGACGGCGACGGCTCCCGCCTGCAGCAGCGCCTGGTGCACCGCGAGCAGCTGGTGACCGATCTTTCGGCGGGCTGCGGCCTGTTCGGTCCGCTGGAAGCGCGCGACCCGGACACGTTCACCATCAGCGCCATCCACCCGGCCGAGGTGACCGCGGACCGCGTGATCGCCGCGATCGACGAGGAGCTCGCGCGCCTCTCGGAGGAGCCGCCGTCGGCCGAGGAGCTGGCGAAGGTCACCGCGCGGTGGGCGTCCACCATGCACAAGGAGCACGACCGGCTGACGAACCGCACGCTGGGCCTCGGCTCGGCGGAGCTGCTGTTCGGGCGGGCCGAACTGATCTACGAGCTGCCCGAGCGCATCGCCGCCGTGACCGTGGACGAGGTCGCCGCGGCCGCGAAGGCCCTCCGCCCTGATTCCCGCGCCATCCTGATCGTCGAGCCCGCCGCCGGGGGCGCCGAGTGACCGCATCGCTTCCCCGCCGCTTGGGACCCCCGGTCTTGATTCTCCCCGGCAGTACCGACAGTTCCGGGGGCGTCGAGTGACCACCGCATGGCTTCGCGGGCGTCCCCGCCGCCGGGGGACCCCCAGTTTTGATTCTTCCACGCAGCACCGACAGTTCGAGGGCTGCAGCGGCCGGCCTGTGGACAACTGCCCGGCTGTGGACAACCAGCACGCGACCAACGGAGGAACCGAGTGAGCGCCCCGGCAACCCACCGCTCCGCCGAGGAGATCGGCCGCACGGAGCTGGGCCCGCGCCCCCTCCCCGATCTGGGCACGCAGCAGCCGCCCGCGGATCTGTCCCATGTGGACACCGTGCTGCCCAACGGCCTGCGCGTCATCGCGGTGCGCCGCGCGACCGTGCCGATGGTCGAGGTCCGGCTCCGGGTGCCGTTCGCGGACCCCGCGCAGAGCACGAAGGACAGCCTGCACTCCGCCCAGGCGGAGATCCTGGCGAACACGGTCCTGACCGGCACCGCCACCCGTGATCGCGTGCAGATCGACACCGAGCTCGCGCTGGTCGGCGGCGAGCTGGACTCCGTGGTCGACCCGGAGCGGCTGAGCATCTCCGGCAGCGCGCTCGCCAGCGGTCTGGACACGCTCCTCGACGTGCTGCGCGACGTGCTGACCGGCGCGGTCTACCCGGCCGACGAGGTCGAGCGCGAGCGCACCCGCCTGGTCGAGCGGATCATGCTCGCCCGGTCGCAGCCGAACGTCATCGCGCGCGAGGCGCTGCAGAAGCACCTCTACGGCGACCACCCGTACGCCAAGGAGATGCCCGAGGCCGACGAGGTCGCCAAGGTCTCCCGCGAGGACGTGCGGGCGTTGCACGCCAAGGCGTTGCTGCCGCGCGGCTCGGTGCTGGCGATCGTCGGCGACGTCGAGCCGGAGCAGGCGGTCAGCGCGATTCAGGATGCGCTCAAGGACTGGCAGGGCGAGGGTACGGCCCAGGAGCTGGCGCCGTTGCCGCCCGTTCAGGGTGGCGACCTCGTGCTGGTGAACCGGCCGGGCGCGGTGCAGTCGCAGATCCGGTTGTCGGCGCAGGCGATCACGCGCACCGACCCGCGCTACCCGGCGCTGCAGGTGGCGAACCTGGTGTTCGGCGGCTTCTTCTCCAGCCGGCTCGTGGAGAACATCCGCGAGGACAAGGGCTACACCTACAGCGCGCGGTCGCACCCGGAGTTCACGGCGCACGGCGCGACGCTCGGCGTGGACGCGGACACCGCGAGCGACGTCACCGCGGCGGCGCTGCTGGAGACCCGCTACGAGCTGGCGAAGCTGGGCCTCGTGCCGCCGACGGAGTCCGAAGTGGACACCGCGCGCCGGTACGCGATCGGCTCGCTGCTCACCACCACGTCCTCGCAGGCGGGACTGGCCTCGTTCCTGGTGAACCTCGCCGGGCTCGGGCTCGGTGTCGAATGGTTCGTCGGGCACCCCGAGCGGCTGCAGAAGGTGACCGCAGAGGAGGTCGCGAACGTCGCGCTGGAGTTCTTCGCCCCCGGCAACTTCACCGGTGTCGTGGTTGGAGATGCGACGAAACTCGCTCCGAAGCTGAAGGCCTTGGGTGGGATCATCCTTCCTTGAGCTTTGACCTGATCGGCCTCCCCGCGCTGTCGCGGTACACGATCGACCGGCAGGAGCCGCTGCGCGGCGACGACGAGAAGCTGAAGCAGCTGTGGCCGAAGTCGCGCGTGATCGTGGTCGACGTGCGCGGCCGGACCCTGGTGTCCGACCGCGGCACGCGGGTGGTCGATCGGGCCGCCACGGAGTTCGGCGACCAGCCGCCGCACAACGCGGTGCTGCTCGGCGAACAGGACGGCGTCGCGTACTGGGCTGTTCCGCTTCCGGCGGAGGAGACCGAAGAGCCGATGCAGAGCCGGGCCTGGACGTACCCGGAGCTCACGGACGAACCGCAGTGGCTCGACCTGCGTCAGTCCGGGGCCACTTTGGACGACACCTCCGCCGGGTTGTTCACGACGGCGGCCGCGTTGTTCCAGTGGCATCGGATCGCGCGGTTCTGCGCCAAGTGCGGAGCCCCGACGACGGTCGAGAAGTCCGGCTGGGTGCGGTTCTGCTCCGGTTGCGAACGCGAGGAGTACCCGCGCACGGACGCCGCCGTGATCTGCCTCGTGCACGACGGCGCGGACCAGGTCCTGCTCGCGCGTGGCGTGGAATGGCCGGAGGGCCGGTTCTCCGTGCTCGCCGGGTTCGTCGAGTCCGGTGAGTCGCTGGAGGCCTGCGTCGCGCGGGAGATCCTCGAGGAGGTCGGCGTCGAGGTCCGGTCGATCCGTTACCTCGGCAGCCAGCCGTGGCCGTTCCCGCGGTCGCTGATGATCGGCTTCGAGGCGGTCGCGGACCACGGTGCCGAGCTGCGTCCCGCCGAGGGCGAGATCGCCGAGGCCCGGTGGGTGTCGCGCGACCTCGTCCGGCAGGCGATCAACCAACCGGGCAGCGTGCCCGGCCTGCACCTCGCGGGCGGTGCGTCCATCGCCTTCCGGATGCTGCAGTCCTGGGCGGCTCTCGACTAACGCACGCAACCACCTTCACCGGCCGGGCGGACGTGCGGGCGCATGACGTCGGTGATTCCCTTGAAGGCGTACGGATCCTCGCCGGCGACCATGACGATGTCGCGGTGGTCGACGGTGCCCATGCTGTCGCCGGGACCGGGCGGGAACCAGGGCAGCAGTGAGTCCGCGCTCATGTAGTGCGTGACGTAGGCGCGGCGCATGCCGTGCTTGCCGGTGTTGGGCAACGACCGGTGCAGCAGGTGCCCGTCGAACACGAGCGCCGATCCCGCTTCGAGCTCAACGGGAATCGCGTCCTCGTCGGTGAACCCGTGGGCTTCCTTGGTGCAGTCGAACCGGGCATCGTGCTGTTCGCGGTCCGGGTAGAGGAACTTCCGCCGGTGTGAGCCGGGCAGCACCCAGAGGCAGCCGTTCTCGACCGTCGCGTCGTCGAGCGCGATCCACACGGCGGTCAGGGACTGGTCGCGCGTCGGGATGTGCGTCTCGTCCTGGTGCCACGCCTGGCCGGGCTTGCCCTCGGCCTTGATGAACAACATCGACTGCATCATCTTGACGTTCGGCCCGATCACGCCGGTCAGCACGCCCGCGATCTTCGGCAGGACCGCGACGTCGTACAGCAGCTTCGAGATCTTGTGCGGGAAGTGGACGCACAAGTACTTGCGGAGCACGGCTGTGTCGGATTGGACCGGGCCAGCGAGCTCGACACCTTCGATCGCGCCGCGGTCACCACGGCAGATCGAGGTCGCCTCGGCCCGCACCTCGGCAAGCAGGCCGGGGGACAGCACGTTGTCGACGACCATGAAGCCGTCCTGCGCGTAGTTGCTCACATGTGCATACTCAGGTGTTCGACTTGGCTGGCACCATGTGTTGGAGAGGCTAATCTTTGTCTGGATGTACACCAGCGGTCGCGGACTACCCGGCGGGTGCGCGCATGCCGTTGCGCGTCATCGACGACTACGAGTTCGTCTGGATGCTGCGTGGCCGGGCTTCGCTGGTGACGCGCGCCGAGACGTTCTTCCTGACACCGGGGGAGCTGCTGCTGATCCCACCGGGGTTCGAGCACGGCTTCGACTGGGATCCGGTACACCCGTCCCGGCACGGGTACGTCCACTTCGGACCATCGTTCGTCGGCAGCCCGGTCGACGGCCCGCGGTTCATGCGGATGACCGGCGACAACCCGGTGGGCGGGCTGTGCGCGTACCTGCTGGCCGGGTTCGCCGTCGACGAGACCCTGCGCTACCTCGTCTCCGTCGTGCTCGCCGACCCCGTCGAGGAACCGGTGACGGGCACGCTGCGCGCGGTGGTCTTGTTCCTGCGGGCAGTGTGGGCGGACCTGCCGTTACCGCGGATCAGCGTGCACGATCTGGCGTCGGCGGCCTCGGTCACCCGTGGCTACCTGAACCGGCTCTTCCAGGCGGAGTTCGGGGTCAGCGTCGCCGCCGCACTGGAACGGGTCCGCTGCTCGCGGGCCGAGACGTTGCTGACCCGCACCGACCTCACCGTCGAGGCGGTGGCGAGGCAGTGCGGGTTCGCCGACGTCAGCCACTTCTCACACCGGTTCACCGCGTTGTACGGGCTGCCGCCGAGTGCCTACGGCGGCAGCCCGTCCGTACTGGATCACGCGGGCGTGCGCCGGCTCACGCGGCTGCTGTGGGCGTGAACCAGCGCTCGACGCTGTCCCGCAGGCCTTCCGCCGCGGCACCCACCCAGGCCGCGTAACCGTCCGGCCGCACCAGCACCGGCTCGGTCCACTCAGGACATTCGGCGGTGACGACCCTGATGTGCCCTGCCGCCTTGCGCAGTTCCTCGTCGTCGGTGACGTCGAGGAACACCGGCGTGCCGTCGCGCAGCAGCTCCGCCAGCCGCTGCTCGCCGAGCTTCAGGTCGGGCACGAACCGCCCGGCGAGCGGGTGGTCGCAGCCGACGTCGTACCGGATGTCGGTGGCCTGCATCATCGCGGAGATCCGCTCGTTGACCTCCGGAATGTCGAGCAACTCGCTGAACAGCTCACGCAACGCGGTGGTCTGCTCGTCCGGCCGCAACAGTGCGACCTGAGCCCTCGTGTTGTCGACGACGACCTCGCCGACCGGGTGCCGTTCGGCGGTGTAGGTGTCGAGCAGGTCGTCGCGGCCGCGCAGTGCGGCGGCGAGCTTCCACCCCAGGTTCATCGCGTCCTGCAGGCCGGTGTTGAGGCCCTGTCCGCCGAACGGCGAGTGGATGTGCGCCGCGTCGCCCGCGAGCAGTACGCGGCCGATTCGGTAGGTCGTGACCTGCCGCGCGTTGTCCGTCCAGCGGGTGGCGGTGTGCACCTTCGTGATCGTCACGTCGGTGCCGCTGACGTGCCGCAAGCTCGCCTGCAGCTCCTCCAGCGTCACCTCGCGGTTCTCCGGCGGGCCGTCGAACTCGACGGTGAGGATCCGGCCGGGTGTCGGGCCGAAGGCGTACATCCCGACCGGAGTGCGGTGCCAGCCGAGGTTCAGCTTCTCCGGGTCGGCCAGTTCGACCATCGCCTGGTGGCCGGTGATCGTCGGTCCCGTGCCGGGGAAGTCGAAGCCCGCGAGCTTGCGCACGCTGCTCCGGCCACCGTCGCAGCCGACCAGGTACCGCGCGCGGATCCCGTCGACCGTGACGCCGTCGTCGTCCTGCTCGAGCACGGTCACCTCGTGGCCGCGCCGGACTTCGACGCCGAGCTCGGCGGCCCGCGCGGCAAGGATCCGTTCGAGGTCCGGCTGCCCGATCATCATGGCCGGCCCGCCCATGCCGGTCAGTTTGAAGATCCCGGCGAAGTGACCTCCGAGCACCTTTCCGTTGCTGAACAACGCCTTCACGTTGGCATGCAGGGTGCCCGCCGCGGCGGCCGCCACCTTGGAGATCTCCTCGGTCAGCCCGCGCCGGTCCAGCGACGCGGCGGTGCGGCCGCTGATCGCGCCCGCCTTGATGATGTTGCTCGGTGCGGTGAGCCGCTCGAGGACGACCACCCGCACGCCGTGCAGCCGCAGCTCACACGCCAGCAGAAGGCCGACCGGACCCGCCCCCGCGATCACCACTTCGTAGTCCATGGCTCCACCATGCCGGACAATCTTGTACTGAGTCAATCTTTTAGCTCGGTCTATCTTTCATCTCGGTATAAGATCCCGGCATGGGTCTGCGGGAGGACAAGAAGCGGGCGACGCGCGAGCTGATCTCGGGGGTGGCGACCGCGATGTTCATCGAGCGCGGCTTCGACAACGTCACCGTCGCCGAGATCGCTTCGGCGGCCAACGTCTCGAAGATGACGGTCTTCAACTACTTCCCCCGCAAGGAGGACCTGTTCTTCGACCGCCAGGCGGCGCTGCAGGAGCTGCTGGTCGAGCTGGCGCGGCGGCGCCCGCTCGTGCCCGCGTTGCGATCGACGCTGCTGGAGCTGGTCGAGGAGCGCCACCCGTACAGCGGTGTGCGGGAGGGCCTGCACCACTTCTGGCAGGTCGTGTGGGACAGCCCCGCGCTGCTGGCGCGAGCCCGCGAGATGAACGAGGAAGCGCAGGACGTCATGGCCGCCGAACTGGTCGCCGACTACGGTCCGATTCGCGCCGCGGTCGTAGCCGGTGCGGTGTCGACGGCGATCCGCCAGCTGTACGCGTCGGCGATGCGGGCGCTGGCCGGCGGTATGAGCGTCGACGAGCTCTGTCCGGTGCAGGTGCGGAACATCAACGAGGTGTGCGACCTGCTGGAGTCCGGGATCGGCTGACCCAGTCCGCGTAGGTGTGCCAGGCGATCTCGGGATAGTCGGTTTTCAGTGCTTCGATGTCCACCTCCAGGCCGACCTCGGTGAAGTAGCGGAACATCGCGGCGAGGTCGTGGGAGTAGCGCTCGGCTTCTTCGAGTGAGGCTTCCTGGAACTCGGTGCCGAGGATCTCGGCCATCTCGGGGCCGGTGAGCAGGTCGCCCGCGATGTCGATGCGCTTGTTGTGGAACCGCTCGGGGTTCTCCATGGCCAGCACGGCCATCGCGGCGATGTCGTCGACCGCGATGAGGTGCAGCTTGAGGTCCGGCGGGATCGGCAGCCGCAGGCTCGGCTTGTCGTCCATGAACGCGGCCGGCCCGAGAACCGTCCACTGTGGATGGGTTTGTTGAAGGTGGCGTTCGATCTTCTGCTTGCTGTCGAAGTGCGGGATGCCGGTGCCGCGGTCGGCGTTGGTGGCCGAGGTGAACACGACGTGCGCGTGTTTCGCGGCGTCGACGGCGGCGATGCCGCGCTGTGTCTCGATCTCGCAGTTCGCGCCGAACGGCGTCGTGACGAGGAAGACCGCGTCGGCTTGGGCGAATGCGGGCCCGAGTGTCTCGGGTCGGTCGAAGTCGCCGTAGACGTCCTGCGGTCCCTTCGGGTTGCGGGTCATGCGGCTCACTTCGTGGCCGTGTTGGGCGGCGACGCGGGCGACGGCGCCGCCCTGGGCGCCGGTGGCGCCGGTTACGGTGATTTTCACGAGCAACATTTGACGATGAAAATATACCGGTGTCAAGTCTGTTGATAGGCTGCCGTCCGTGAACTCGGAGGCGATCTACGCGTGGCTGTACGCGCAGCAGGGCGTGGAGGCGGTCAGCGAGGCGCTCGACCAGCGCATGGAGTCCGTCGCGGGCTGTTCGCTGCTGGAGCACTCGGCGTTGTACCGGTTGCGGATGCACGAGGGCCGGCTGCGCATGCTCGAGCTGGCCGAGCTGCTCGCGATCTCCCCGTCCGGCGTGACGCGGCTGGTGGAACGGCTGGTCAAGCGCGGCTGGGTGGTGCGCGAGCAGCCGCCGGACAACCGGCGGCTCGTCTATGCCGTGCTCACCGACCTCGGTGAGTCGATGGTCGCGGAGACGACCGGGCGGGTGTACCGCGAGTCATTGGCGGAGGAGTTCACCGCTCTGCTGAGCGAGCGGGACATCGCGGACCTCAAGCGGATCGGCCGCAAGCTGCTCGAGGGGCACGGCCGGTGGGAGGCGCGGCGGTTCGCGCAGGACTGACAGCTACGAAACCAGTTGGGGCAGCAGGTGTTCCTCGGTCACCTGCAACCCCGTGGTGGCCATCGTCTCGGCCAGATCGGGATCCCATGAGGCTGCGGGCGGCTGCGTGGTGAGAGTCGGCAGGTCCACGCCCTGCGTGATCAACATGGCGACAGCGTCGCGGTAGTCGGACGCCGTCATGCGCCAAGCCGAACCGCCCGTCCACGCCAGCACGTCGTTGACCAGCCGCACGCCGTCGGGCGTGAAGTCGCCGTGACAACGGATGCGGGTGCCCGCGTCGGCCAGCCGCGCGAGGTGGTGCCGGGCGGGAGCGGTGACGCCGCGGTCGAGCACCAGCAGCGGCCCGGGAAAACCGGACTCCAGCAACCGCGCGCTCCGGCACACCGTGATCTCTGAGAACTCGACAGCGTCAGTCAGTTTCAGGTAGCCCGCCGACGTGAGCACCGGGTCGGACCAAGAATCGAGCACCACGCCGCAGCGTTCCCACAAACCACGAGGATCGCGCGGCACGTCCACGCCGTGCGCGAGCGCGGCGGCGCGCAGGACGATGCGCGCCAGCGGGCGGCCGTCGTCCAAGTCGTTGCCGGCCAACGCATGCCGCGACACCCAACGGCGAGGTATGCCGCTCAACGTCATGCGGCTCAACACGGACGCGGCCTGCGCGGCCAGCAAGGGCAGTACGGGCTGGGGGATCTTGCCGTAGCGGCGGACCTGCTCGATCCACGTGGCGGCCCAAGGCGCGGAGGCGAGACCGTGCTCGCGCAGCGCGTACCGCAGCACGGCGTCGGCCGTCGGCGCTTCCGCAGCGGCCTGCATCCCGATCGGGCGGCCGTGCACGCGTTCCAGCACCTCGACCAGGGTCGTGCCGGCGGCGCGGAGGTGTTCGTCCAGGCGGGCCAACGAGATCTGGCGGCGGGCCGGATGGTCGATCGGCTTGCGCAGCACCTCGGCCAGGGCGTCGGCCGTGGCGGCGTCGGGAACGCGGATGCTGAACGCCGAACGGCCGCCCGCCTCGATCGTCTCCCTGGCCAGGCGCCACAGCTCGGCCAGCTCGGGGCGGTCGGGGGTCACGGGTCGATCCGGTCCAGAGCGGCGCCGTCCCACGTCGTCTGCGTGCACGCTACGCCGCGGCCGTTCTTGGGGCGCAGCACGTCGTAGATGTGCATGCGCGGGATCTTGTCCGACACGCCCCAGCCCGACGGCCAGGTGATCACCCAGTCCATGTCCAGGTCGACCAGCAGACCCAGCATGCGCGCGATGGTCGGGTCGTCGAGCCGCTCGAACGCCTCGTCCAGCAGCACCAGGCGCAGCGGGTCGAACTCGTGCGACACCGCGTCGTAGAACGACGCCGCGGCCGCGAACAGCGTGACGTAGGAGATCAGGCGCGTCTCGCCGGAGGACAGCTGGCGCAGGCGGCGTTCGCGCGGGTTGCCGTCCGGGCCGGTGTCCGCGACGGTCACCGTGAACTGGTGCCACGTGCGGTAGTCCAGTGCGCGCGACAGGATTTCCGCATAACCGCCCGAAAAAGTGTCGCGCTCGGCCTCGATGCGTTCGGTGAACACGCGGCGCAGCGTCGCGTCCTGCTCCGGCGTGCGTTCGCCGAACGGCAGGCGCACCAGCGCAAGCGCTTGTCGCGTCTCGTCGTCCAGAGCCGAAGAGGACTTCCACGACAGCTTGACGTGCACGCCCTGGCTCGATCGCGCCTGGGACAGCACCTCGTTCATCCGTTTGGTCAGGTCCTCGGCGACGGTGATCTGGTTGCGCAGCCACTCGGCCAGGTCGCGGATCAGGTAGTCGGCGAAGATGCTCTGGTACTGCTCGTCCAGGAACCCGCGCTGTTCCGCCAGTTTCGACGTGACCTGACGCGCGGCGACCGCGACGGGACGAGCGCCCTCCTCGCCGGTGACCGTGACGGTCAGCAGGCCCGCGTGCTGCTCGGCCGCGATGTCGTGACTGCCCGCGAGCGACGTCTGCAACGCCTGCAGCTTGCTGATGACCGTGGCCTCGCCGGCGCCGCGCCGGTCGCCCGCGTCCGCGATCGCCTGGCGCACAGTGGAAAGGTCACCGTCGACATCCGGCAGGGCGGCGACCAGCACACCCGGTGCCCGGACGGTCGCCTCGAAGAGCTCGGCCGCGCGGGTCTGGGCCTCGCCTGCCTCGGCGACCTGCTCGGAGTTGGTCTCCAGCAACGCTTCCAGCTTCGCGGCCTGCTCGCGTGCGGCGGAGACCTGTTCGCGAACGGTCTTGAGGTCGGTGCGCATCTGCTTGCGCTGCGATTCCAAAGACGTCAGCTGGCCCGCGATCTCCCTGGCCTCACCACCGATCGCGTCGGTCAGCTCGGCGAGCGTGCCCGCCTGCGCCGCGTAGTCGACGCACCGCGCGTCCGCGTCAGCCTCTGCGGTCTCACGGTCCTGCACGGCCTCGTGGTAGCGGTGGGCGGCGTCGGTCAGGTCGGAGATCGTGCCCTGGCAACGCCTTTGCATCGCGTCACCGAGCCGGTCGGCGGTGCGCTGCGCCTCGGCGGCGGCCTGCTGGGCGTGGCGGAGTCCCTCGGACTCGGCGGGCAGGCCCGCGTCGCCCGCCTGCCGCGTCAGCTCGCTCTGCGCCGCCTCGAGCCGGGCGGACGCCGAGTCGAGCTCCGTGCGCAGCTCCTGCGTGCGCAGCTGCGCGCGTTCGGCCGACTCCTCGGCGGCCTGGACGCGGCTGTGCTTCGCGATCAGCTCGCCGTCGCCGGGGAACTCGGCCAGGTGCGCCTCCCACGCGCCGACCCGCTCGTGCGCCTGGGCCAGTTCCTCTTCCGCCGCACCGAGTTCATCGCGTAGCCGGGCCAGTTCCTCTTCGAGTTCGGCGATCCGGCGCTGGCGGGCAGCCTCACGTGCGCCGGCGCCGATGAACTCGGCTGCGGGCTTGGTGCCCGCACCGGTGAGCACACCGGCGCGCCACGTGCCGTCGACCGATTGCACGAGGGCGTTGTCGTCGTCCAACGCGACCGCGCGCAGCAGCTGCGCGACCAGCTCCTCGGGCACCGAGGACCCCTCGACCGCAGGCACCAGCACGTCCGCGAGCGACCGCCCCTCAACGGCTTCTCGCACCGTCGCCCAAACACCGCTGCTACGTGGATGAGGGGAGCCTTCATCCACCTCAAGTGGATGAAGGCTCCCCTCATCCACGACGATCGAGGCGTTGAGCAGGCCGCTCGCCTGCAGCGACGCCTCCAGGCCCGCGCGCTCGGCGTCGGTCAGGGACGACTGGAAGTCGACCAGTCGGTAGAACTGCGCGCCGGAGGCCTGCTCGGCGCCGGAGCGGAGGCCTGCCAGCTCGGCGTCCAGCTCGTCGATGCGGGTCCGCAGCTCACCGCGCCGCGTCGAGAACTCGTGCGCGGCGTCGCGTGCGGCCTGCACCAGCGGCCCGGTCCACTCGCGGGCCATGCCGGTCAACGTGCGCGCACCCGCCGGGTCGATCACCGACGGCAGCTCGAAGTCCTGTGCCGGGCGTTCGTCGGCCAGCGGACCGGCGGAGCACCACGTCTCGACGCGGGACAGCCAGGTCGCGGTCAGGTCGGTGAGCTCCTGGACCTCCTGGTTGCGCAACGCGGTCGCCTCGGTCGCCGCCAGCTGCGAGTCGCGCGCCTTCTGCCGCAACGCCTCCACACTCAGCTGCTGCGCGTCCAGCTCCAGCGCCTGCTGGTGCAACGTCAGCGCGAGCGCACCCCGTTGGCGCGCAAGGGAAGCAATGGAAGTCGTCGCGTCGGACGCCTTGCCCAGCGCGTTCACCACGTCCTCAGTGGCGGCGGCCGGCGGCACGCGGCGTTCGATCGGCAGCGGCTCGGCCTCGGGGTCCGGCTTCGCCCGCACCGACGCGGTGACGACCGTGGCCGAAGCGTCCGGCACCTGCGGAACCGAAGGCGCCAGCGAGTCGTCCATGCCCGCGGCGCGCAGGTGCTGGCGCAGTGGGTCACTCAGCTCGGCCGCGGACCCGAGGTCCTCGGCGAGGCGGCGCAACAGCCGCAGCACGCCCTCGACCGCGGCGTCCTCCTGCGCGCGTTGCTTCGCCGCCATCTCCAGCGCGGCGATCGCGGAGGACCGCTTCTCCGCCACCAGGTTCTCGCGCGTCTTGAGGTCCTGCAGGTCCCGGAACGCGGGCAGTTCCTTCAGCGCCGCGATCGTTTCCTCGGCCTGCTGCTCGCCGGTCTCCAGGTTCGTCAGCGCCTCTTCGGATGCCATCCGCTCGGCGCGGGTTTGCTCCAGCTGCGCGGTGAGCTTCGCCTGTTCGCGTTGCAACCGCGTCACGGCCTTCTCGGCGCCGTCGAGCTTCTCGGCGGACGACCGCAGGCCGCCGAACGCGTAGTCCGAGTACGTCTTGAGGAACGTGCTCAGCGCACTGTCCGCGGAGGACAGTCGCGTGATGTTCTCGCGGATCGACTCCAGGTCGTCGAACGACGTCGCCAGCTGTTCGATCATCGCCTGGTCCAGCGGCGGCAGCGCGTCCGAGAGGATCTGCTCCAGCTGGCCTTCCAGCACCTTCAGGCCGACGTCCGGGTTGCGCAGCGTGCGCTGCAGGTGCAGCAGGTCGCCGTAGCGCGCGGCGGGCACGCCGTACACCGTCTCGGCGATCTTCGCGCGGAACGCCGCGTCCTCGAACACGCAGTCCGCGCCCACGAGGTCGCGCAGCTGCGCGGGGCCGAGCGGCACCCGGTCCGGGCCGGCGAGCTGCAGGTCGTGACCGACGCGCATGGACGTGACGAACCGCCATGAGTCCGTGATCGCCTGCGAGGTCTTGGACGCCTTGACGCCCAGGCCGCACGTCAGGTATTCGTCGTCACCACGTCGAAGCTCGACCCAGGCGTACCCGATGCGGTTCGGGCCGCCGTCGTAGTCGTCCAGCATGAGCCGCCGGATGCTGACCGTGTCGAAGCCCTTCGAGCCGAGCTGGCGCAGGTCGCCGTCCAAACACAGGGGCAGCAACAACTCCAGCGTGCGCGACTTTCCGGACCCGTTGGTGCCCTGGAAGATCGCGCGGCCGCCGGAGAAGTCGAACGTCTGCTCGGTGTACTGCCAGATGTTGACGATGCCGCCGCGGTGCAGCCGCCACCTGCTCATGACGCGTTCTCCTCATCGAACAGGGACCAGCCGGGGATCTCGACCACGGGTTCGGGCGCCGGGGGCAGCTCGCGTTCCGGATCGCCGTCCGGCATGGGGATCCACCGGTGTGCCGCCGCGCTGATCGACCAGCCGTCTTCGTGCGGCACGGCCAAACCCATGCGGCGCAACAGTTCCGTCACCTCGTCGGTCAACCGGTCGAGGTCGTCGGTGAACTGCTTGGACCACGCGTTCGGGTAGTCCTCGACCAGCTGCTCGCACACCTCGCGGATCCGTTGCCGTGCAACGACATGCCGCGCCGGTGGATCTTCGTCTTCGTGCTCGATCAGATCCGGCAGCGCGAGCATTGCGATGCGCGCGACCGTTGACGTGCCGGGGAAGTAGAGGTCGGTGAGGAAGTCCTCGGGGTCCGACGCGAGCACGCCCTCGACGCGGCACTCGGTGTAGAGGCCGAAGAACTGTTCGAGCAGCGCGGTTTCCTTGCGCTGGTTGCGGCGCAGCCACTCGGCCTGGTCGTCCGGCAGGTCCGCGTACAGCACGAGCGGTGTCTCGACGAGCTTGCGGCGCACGGCGTGTTCGACGCCGCGTGGACCGGGCCGGGCGGCGAGCTGGACCAGGTGCTCGGGGCTCTCGGCCTCGCCGACCGGGCCGATGACGAGCTGGCCGAGCAGGTCGGTGTCGATGGTGATCAGCGCTTCCTGCGGCACGGTGTCCTGCGCGACCGTGCCCTCGGTCTCGTGCATCACACCCAGCGACACGAGGTGGCGCAGGGCGGCCGTCAAAGCACGCCGTTCGACGATGTCGTCCGGGGCGTAGATGCCCGCTTCCGTTGCGGCGGCACGGATGTCGGCCACCAGACGGGACAGCAGGGTCTGCCTGCCGGTGCCGGTCAGCACGGCCAGCGTCAGCGCCAGGTAGACGTAGGCGCGCGGCGACAGTCCGAGCACACCGCGGGTGTCGTCGCGGCCCGGCCCCGACTTGTACAGGCGGGCGAACCGGCGTTCGACGACGAGCCGGTAGCCCAGCAGTCCGGCGAACAGGTCCTGGAGCATCGCGCGGTGACGGTAGACGAGCGTCATCAGCTCGCCGTCCGGGCCGTCCGTGCGCAGCAACGGCCGGCGGAGCAGCGTGCGCGCGCAGCGGACCACGTTCTGCGCGTCGATGTCCGAGAGGTCGTCGAAGTTCATTCGGTGAGCGCCAATGTCGCGTCGTGCAGGGTCAGGGTTCCGGCCGCGGAGGTGATCTTGGTGGTCGTGCCGTGGCTGACGGTGACCTTGAGTCCGCGGACGGGGTCGCTCGCCTCGCCCGTGTCCTGCGGGGTGTCGCGCTGGGCCATCGCGAGCGTGAGCAGCTCGCAGAGTACTTCGAGCGCGCCGTGGCTGAGCGTGGTGCCGTTCAGATCCTTGGCGGCCCTGGTGAGCTCGGCGACGTGTGCCGCCCGGCGTTCGTCCGCCTCACGGGCCTCGGCCAGCAGCGACTGCTCGGTCATCGGGTCGTCGAGGATGCGCGAGGTGCGGCCGCGCGCACCCCGGTCGCCGCGGCTGCGGACGCTGACCGTGACGTCCCGCACCGGCCCGTCGCGCCACGGCGTGCGCTCGTTGTCGCTGTCGTGCTCCGGCGCGGGGGAGAGGTGCCGGGCGGAGTAGAGACCGAACGCCGCCGCGTACAGCTCGTGCGCCTCCTCCCTGGTGCTCTGGTCGAACCAGCGCGCGAGCTTCAACAGCTCCGCTTTCCTTCCAGGCAGCAGACCTCCGCCGCTGGTCGCCCGTTTCACGCTGGCCAGCAACGAGCCGATGGCGCGGGCCGTGGCTTCTCTCAGCGCGGTGACCTGGGACGGGCGGCCGGGCCGGTCGGCGAACCAGTCGGTGAGGTCCTGCCAGTCGTGCTCACTGCGGCCGCGGGCGCGTTCGACGTCGTCGCCCAGCTCGGTGCCGAGCAGTCGCAGCAGCTCGGGCCGGGCCCTGGCGAGTGACGCGAGGGTCTCGGCGATCGCCGGGGTGTACTTGAGCACGTCCTCGACGACCCGCTGGATGTACTCGACGAGCAGGTTGCGGAAGCCCGCGATCTCGTCCGGCGCCAGGTGGTTCCGCGTCACGACCTGGCCCAGGTAGGCGTAGAAGTCGCGCACCGTGGCGGCCAGCTCGGCGTGCTGCAGGAACAGCGTCGTGACGCGTTCGGCCAGCAGCTCCTTGGTGCGTTCGCCTTCGTTGAGCAGGGCGACACTCAGAGAGCCGCCCAGTTCACTCAATCCTCGCTCGATGGCCGGGAGCAACTCGCGGGCCACCTCGCGGGCGCCTTCGGGGGCGCGAAGGAGCTCGTCCACATCCCGTTGGACGCGGACGGCGAGCTTGCTGACCTGGTAGCGGACGCTGCCGTGCTGGAACTCGGCGATGCTCGCCGCGACGACCTCGCGGCGCCCCTGCACGAGGTTGCCCCACTCGACGAGCTGCTTGAGCCGCGTGATCACGTTCTCGATGCGCGACTCGCCGGGTTCGACCCGGCCCTCGCGTTCTGCTCCGGCCAGCGCCCCGGCGACCTCTCCCGCGGACAGGTCGGCCAGCAGCGTCGACGTGAACAAGCGCATGATCGCCAGGTACGTGCGCTGGTGATCGCGCGCGTCCAGATAGGCGTACAGCTTCAGCCGCTTGTGCTCCACGACCGGCCACCCTAATGCGGGGCACCGCCGGTCGCGGCGCTACCGTGCTCATCGGACTCTGGGGAGGCAAGGGTGGGTGCGGGGCGCGCGGTCGGGTTGTTGCTGGGCGTGGCGGCGGACGCCGTGTTCGGTGATCCGAAGCGATTTCACCCGGTAGCGGCATTCGGCCGAGCGGCCGCCGGCCTGGAACAGCGCGTCTACCGTGATCATCACGTCGCCGGAGCGGCCTATTCGGCGGCTCTCGTCGGCGGCACGGTTCTTGCCGGTGTCGTTGTCGAACGTGCTTCGCGCCGCCGCTGGTGGCTGCAGGCTCTGACGACCGGCCTGGTCACCTGGGCCGTACTCGGCGGCCGGTCGCTGGCGGCCGAGGGCACCGCGATGGGCCGCGAGCTCGACTCCGGTGACGTCGACGCGGCGCGGGCCCGGCTGCCCCACCTGTGCGGCCGCGAGCCCTCCCGGCTGGACTCGCTCGGACTGGCGCGGGCGACCGTCGAGTCCGTGGCCGAGAACACCTCGGACGCGGTCGTGGCGCCCCTGCTGTGGGGTTCGGTGTTCGGCGTGCCGGGCTTGGTCGGCTACCGCGCCGCCAACACGTTGGACGCGATGGTCGGGCACCGGTCGCCGCGTTATCGGCGGTTCGGCTGGGCCTCCGCGCGTTTGGACGACCTGGCGAACCTGCTGCCCGCTCGTGTCGCCGCCGTGCTGACCGTCTTCGGCGCCCCGGTCGTCGGTGGATCCGCATCCCAGGCCCTGGAGACGTGGCGGCGGGACGGCTCCGCGCACCCGTCGCCCAACGCGGGCCAGGTGGAGGCGGCGTTCGCCGGTGCGCTGGAGATTCGGCTGGGCGGCCGGACGGTGTATGGGCATGGAGCCGAGGAACGACCGGTGCTCGGCCACGGCCGTCAGCCCGACTCAGGTCACGTGACGCGAGCCGTGGAGCTGTCCCGGGTCGTCGGCTTCGGTGCGGCTTTCCTGTCCGCTTTCGTCGCCCTCTTCCGCCGCTAGCAGTTCGGCGATCGACTTCCTCTTCTGTTTCTGCTGCGTGAGGGCGCCTCCGGGCTGGATCTCGCGCCAGCTGAAGTACGCCCAGCCGCCGATCGCCATCACGCCGAACGCGATCCACTGCAGTGCGTAGGAGAAGAAGGGGCCCGCGTCGAGCTGCGGCAACGGCAGGGCGTTGATCGTGCCGGGCTGGTCCTCGGTGATCTGGAAGTAGCCCGGTCGCATGTTCGGTGCGACGGCCTCGGTGTTGATCGAGTACACCTGCCACTTGCCGTCCTGCTCGAAGGCCGGCCGTGCGTCGGACTCGTTCGGCCGCTGCAGCGCTACGACGGTGACCTGGTCTTTCGGCGGTTCCGGGTACGTCGGCGGCTTCATGCCGTTGACCGGGCGCACGTATCCGCGGTCGATGAGGACCGTCGTTCCGTCCGTGGTCTCGAACGGCGTGAGCACCTCGAACGCCGCCTCGCCCTGGACCGTGCGGAGGCGGGCCAGTGCCTCGTGCTCGGGGCGGTAGGTGCCCTTGAGGACGACCTTCTGCCACTCGTCGTGGCTTTGTTGCAGTGGTACGGGCTCGCTTTTGATCGACTTCGTGATCGCGCTGTTCTGGGTCTCGCGTTCGGCGTCGCGGCGGAACTGCCAGGGGGCGAGCAGGGTGAAGCAGGCCGTCGCGAAGACCCAGACGGCGAGGGTCAACGCGATCCAGCCGGGTTGCAGGAGGAACCGGAACCGCACCCCACCACCGTATGCGGCATGCGGTCGGCTGTCGTAACCAGGTAGTCACCTGGCTCGGAGCTCGGCGACGGACTGAACCAGGCCCGAGCGTTCCAAGGACGCCAGCACGTCACCGATGGTGCCGGGAGGGGTGCGCCAGGAGTTGGCGATCTGCTGGACGCAACTCCACACGACCTTCGCGTCGAGTCCGATCTGGTCGAGGACGAACTCGTCGGCGTCCTTCGGGTCGATGTCCCACTGCCGGAGTGCGTCGGTGGGGAAGTCCTTGCGGTTGTTGGTCACGATCACCTGTGCCCGTGCCTTGATCGCGGCGGCGAGCACGTGGCGGTCATCGGGATCCGGTAGCTCCAGGACAGGAATCAACGGTTCGTAGCCTGTCACCAGACAGTCCCTGACGGCAGTCATCATGAGCGATCGGGTGCGGCTCAGGGCTTCCCGCGGGAGATCGGGGCGATTCGTCCGCAGGTTGTCGAAGACCTCGTCGAGGATCTGGTTGGTCCACTTCGCCTGCACCAGACCGGACGCGCCGATCCGCAACAGCAGGTCGCGCAGCGTGCTCGGGTACAGAACGTTCGCGTCGTAGACGACGACAAAGCTCAACTCAGGCCAAGCCCATCTCTTGGGTGAGCGCCGACAGCTCGTCGGCGGCCTGACGTCGCCGCTGATCGTCGTTGCGCATGTACTCGATCAACGATGCGGCCTGGATCCGGCGGTGCTTGCCCACCCGCCGGTACTCGATCTCGCCCGCGTCCAGCAGCCCGATCAGATAGGGCCTCGACACGTTCAGCAGATCCGCTGCCTGCTGGGTCGTCAGCTCGGCATGTGCCGGAACAACGGAGACGCCGTGACCTGCCGCCATGTAGGCGAGGATCTGCGCGAACAACTCGACCGCCGCGCGGGGCAGCACCAGTTCGTCGTCGTTCTCCTCGACCCGCACACGCACGGCGTCGCTGTGATCGGGATGGTCGTTGAGGTAGGCCTTCACCTGGTGCAGCGCGGCGTCGGCCGTGACCACGTCGTCGTGGCCCGGTTGGACGGGTTGAACTGCGGCGGCGCTCATCGGTATCCCTCCAATAAACGCATTATCCGCAGTAATCGAAGCAAACGCAACAGCTATCCGTCGCCGGGCTCCGTCAGCGCCATCTCGTGAAAGGTCGCCGTGAACCCCGGCCCCTCGGGCGCCGCCCCGGTGAACCCCACCAGCGCGGGCACGCCGGGCGGAAAGTAGGCCTTGCGCAGGAACACCTCCGGTGTCCCATCGACCCCGTAGTGCACGAGCACGACGTCCCCGCGTCGCTCAGCCTTGATCGACATGCGCGAGAACGACCCGATGGGCGTGATCGACCAGTCGGAGAACCCGCGGGTCACGACCGCACTGGCCTGCGGTCCGGCCTCGATCAGCTCGACGCCCGTCTTGATCCAGTTGTCGGCGTCGATCCGCAACGCGACCCCGGCCTGGTCGAAGCGGCCGGTCAGCGAGGCGCTGAAGGTGGCGGTGATCGTGCAGTCGCCCTGGACGACCTGGCCGTAGATGTGGCCGTTGTCGGTGATGACGCCGTTGCCGGTAACGCGCCAGAAGTCGGTGCCCGGTTCGACCGCCATCGTCAGGGTGCCGTCGGTGGTGGACCAGTTGCGGGGTTCGTTGAACCACTCCATGCGGGTCATGCTGTCAGTGAGACCGCTTGCCGACAGCCGATTATCGGTCCGGCCGATCACCTACACCGATGAACTCGGCATCGGAGATGCAGCCGCAGTACCGTCCTTTCGTGTCCGAACGGTGGGAAGAACCCGCGATGCGGGACGCGCTCGCGCGCAGGGACATGGGCGTGGTCTTCAGGTTGTTGACGGAACGCGGTGTGACACAACAGGAGATCGCCGCCGCGACCAGGCAGAACCAGTCCGAGATCTCCGACATCATCGGTGGCCGCCAGGTCATGGCTTACGACCTGCTCGAGCGCATCGCGGACGGGCTCGGCATCCCACACGGTTACCTCGGGCTCGCCTATGCGGAGGGCAGAGATCCACGGACCCGTGACGAAGGCGAAACGGCCAAGCGTGCGCAGTTCCTCGCGCACGCCGCGGAGACCGTTCTCGGCGAACCCGTGTTCGGAAAGGTAGGCGAACGGGACCGGGGTTCAGAGCCGACGCCGATCCCGCTTCGTGTCGGCGCGGCCGACGTCAAGATCTTGAACCGGCTGTTGGACGATCTGACCGATCTCGAGAACCAGTTCGGCGGAGGGCTGGTGCTTCCCGCGGTCGAGGGTCAGCTCCGCTGGGCGAGGGGGTTGCTCGGCGCGACGGTCAGAGACGCCGTCAGAGGGACGCTGTTCGAGGCGGTGGCTCTGTTGCACCGCAGGGCGGCGTCCGCGGCCTTCGACATGCGTGATCTCGAGCGGGCGCGGACCCACGCGCTGGCCGCATTGCAGCTGGCGCACGAGTCCGGAGCCCCGGCGTTGCAGGCCGGTCTGCTGTACACCGCCGGAAGGGTGGAGCAGTACCACGGACCACCGGACGTCGCGTTGAGGCTGTTCCAGCTCGGGTATCCGCTGTCGTCAGACCAGCCGAGGTTGCGGGCGCTGCTCGAGGTCCGCGAAGCGCGGTGCTACGCGGCAATGAGCATGCGGCAGGAGGCTCAGCGGTCCGTCGCCATGGCGATCGAGCACTTCCACGCCGAGTCGGAAGTACCGGCTTGGCTGCGGTTCTTCGACGAGTCGGAGCTGTACGCCGCGATCGGACTCACCTGGGCCGGCCTGGGCGAACACGACAAGGCGGTGGCCGCGTTGCGGAGGAGCCTGCGCAGCCGGCCCGCCGACCAGGTGTTGAACCGCGCCTTCGATCTCTCCGAACTGGCCGCCTGCCATCTCCGCGGCGGAGACCACAATGAGGGCATGAAAGTGGCTCGGCAGGCGCTCGAACTGGTCGCACAGCTCAACAGCAAACGAGCACGCGACCGGCTTGTGCCGCTTCAGCGCGCCGCCGAGCGCTGCGGTGGACAGGAAATCGTCGATCGGGTACGAGAGCTTCGAGCCTGAATGGTCAGAGTTGCCGGCGCACCCACGCCAGCAGCCCCGGCATCGCCGCCTCGACCATCTCCAGCACCTCGGCAAACCCTTGCTCGTCACCGTAATACGGGTCTGGTACGTCAACCCCCGAAGCATCCGGGTCGAACGACCGCAGCAGCCGCACCCGATCCGGCGGGACCATCCGCCGCAACGCCCTGGCGTGCCCGGAATCCAGCGCCACGAACAGGTCCGCGTCCAGGTGATCGTCCCCGATCTGCGCCGCGACGTGCGACGTCGGGTACCCGTGGTCCGCCAACACTTTGAGGGTGCGCGGGTCCGCCGGATCACCCGAATGCCAGCCGCCCGTGCCCGCGCTGGTAACGCGAACCTGAAGATCGAGCCCGGAACGTCGCAAATGTTCGCCGAAAACGATGGCACCCATGGGAGATCGGCATATGTTGCCGGTGCAGATGAAAGTTACGTGCACCTGCCAACGGTAACGCGAAGCCCGTGAGCCCAGATGTACGGACAAACCGAACTGGAGGCCGCCATGCAGACCGGTACCGACGCCCCCGCGCAGCGGGAGATCATCGGGTGCACCGACGCCCTCGGTCGTCGTCGCGCGTTCGAGGTCTACCTCAACGACCGCGGCCGGGTGTGCTTCCGCACGCCGCCCGGTGAGTCGGCCCAGCTCGACTCGTTCCAGCTGGACGACCTGATCAACCACCTGACGGAGCTCCGGCGGTTCATGCACTGACCGCCTGCAGGAAGCTGCGAAGCTCAGCGGGATCTCAGTCCGCGGGGGCCATGATCGTGGCGTGCTCACCACCGTGGTTCCCACCCTCCCGATGATCGCCGAGGCGTTGCCGCACGTCGAAAGCAACATCAGGGAGCTCGTCACCTCGTCGACCCTGTCGCGGGTCAATGACGCGTCGCGCCGGGTCACCGCCTCCGGCAAGCGGCTGCGGTCCATCGTGATCCTCACCGGCACGCTCGCGCTGGGCGGTGCGCTCGACAAGCGGGCCATCACCAGCGCGGCGTGCGTCGAGGTGCTGCACGCGGGGTCGCTCGTCCACGACGACCTCATGGACAACGCCACCGAACGGCGCGGCGTGCCCACCATCAACGCCGACTGGGGCGTCGGGCCGGCGCTGCTGGTGGGTGACCTCATGCTCGCCAAGGCCGGTCAGGCCGCGCTGCGCGACATCTCGGCCGAGGCCGCCGGGCACATCGCCGCCGCCGTCGCCGACCTGGTCGAGGGGCAGTTCATGGAGGTCCTCGACCTGCACGACCGCGGTCGCACGGCGGACCGGGCGCTGAAGAGCATCGAGCTGAAGACGGCCACGCTGTTCCGGCTCGGCTGCGTGCTCGCCAACCACTGCGCCGGAACCGGCGAGGAGCGCCGGATGGCCGAGTACGGCA
Organism: Lentzea sp. NBRC 105346; assembly: GCF_030269605.1. Classification (GTDB taxonomy): domain Bacteria; phylum Actinomycetota; class Actinomycetes; order Mycobacteriales; family Pseudonocardiaceae; genus Lentzea. Next base: position 22,651 of record NZ_BSTQ01000027.1, on the reverse strand, counting down.
CCGCGTTCGGGTTGCTGTTCCAGCTCGTCGACGACGTGCTCGACCTCGAAGAGGACCAGCGGGAAGGCGTGTACAGCTACCCGTTCATCGAGGGCACGGACCGCACGCTGGAGCTGTGTCACGACCTGGCCCGCCAGGCCGCCGACGCCGTGCCGGACCACGACAACGAGGCCGTCGCCCTGCTGCGCGATCTGCCGGGTGCCTACCTGGATTGGGCCATCGCCTCGGTCGCCTAAGATCCGGCTGGTGACCAGCCCAAAGGAGGACCTCCGCCACCACGGGGACGTCGACGCCGCACCCGGCCTCGCCGACTTCGCGGTGAACGTGCGGGTGCCGCGCCCTCCGAAGTGGCTGCGCGACCGGCTGAAGATCGCCCTCGACGACCTCGGCCGCTATCCGGCGCGCAGCGCGGACCAGGCGGGCCGCGAAGAGGTCGCCCGCCGCCACGGCCGGCGCCCGGACGAGGTGCTCCTCCTCAACGGCGCCGCCGAGGGCTTCGCACTGTTGCCCAACCTCCGGCCCCGCCGGGCCGTCGTCGTGCACCCGTCGTTCACCGAGCCCGAGGCCGCGCTGCGCGACGCGGGCGTTCCGGTCGAGCGCGTGCTCCTGGAACCGCCGTACACTCTCGGCGAGATCCCCGAAGCCGACCTGGTGGTCATCGGCAACCCGACCAACCCGACGTCGGTGCTGCACCCCCGCGAGAAGCTTCGGCAGATCAAGAACCTCGTCGTCGACGAGGCGTTCATGGACGCGGTCCCCGGCGAGCCCGAGTCGCTGGCCGGCGACGAGAACGTGCTCGTGTTCCGCAGCCTCACCAAGACCTGGGGCCTGGCGGGCATCCGTGCAGGATACGCGCTGGGCGACCCGGACACCCTGGCGAAACTCGCCCACAACCGTCCACAGTGGCCGGTCAACAGCCTTGCGCTGGAGGCGATCAAGGCCTGTTGTGAGGAACGGGCCGTCGAGGAGACCGAGCGGCTCGCCCGCGAGGCCCAGGAGCACGCGAGACACGCCGCCGAGCTGCTCGGCGACCTCGTCGTGGTCCCGCCGCGGGCGCCGTTCGTGCTGATCAAGGTGCCGAGGGGGACGCGCGAGGCGTTGCGGCACAAGGGCATCGCGGCACGGCGGTGCGACACGTTCCCCGGACTCGACGACGAGCACCTGCGCGTCGCGGTCCGGGCGCCGGAGGAGTTCGCGGTGTTCGCCGACGCGCTGCGGGTAGTGATGGAGGAACTGCGGTGAGCCCGAAGCTGGCCGACGTCATCGCGGCACTGGAGCAGGCCTACCCGCCGCACACGGCCGAGTCGTGGGACGCGGTCGGGCTCGTCTGCGGCGACCCCGACGAGCGGGTCGGGAAGATCCTGATCTGCGTCGACCCGGTCGAGTCCACAGTGGACGAAGCAATCGAGGCAGGAGCCCAGCTGCTCGTCGCGCACCACCCACTGCTGCTCAGGGGCGTCAACGGCGTCCCGGCGAACGACCCGAAGGGCGCGCTGGTCCACAAGCTGATCCGCAACAACGCGGCCCTGTTCTGCGCGCACACGAACGCGGACAGCGCGCTGCCGGGTGTCTCGGACGCATTGGCGGACAAGATCGGCCTCACCGTCACGGGCCCGCTCACCGCGGCACCGGAGGAGCCGAGGGACGTGCTCACCACGTTCGTTCCGGTCGCCGACGCGGAACGACTGCTCCAAGCACTGCACGCCGCGGGTGCCGGAGAGATCGGCGACTACCGCGAGGTCGCGTGGACCGCGACCGGCGACGGCCGGTTCAGGCCGACAGCGAACGCCCGCCCGGCGATCGGCACGGTCGGTGAGCTGACCGAGATCCAGGAGACCCGCATCGAGCTGACGGTCCCGCGGCGCCACCGCAAGCGGGTGATCGACGCGCTGCGCGCGACCCATCCGTACGAAGAGGTCGCGTTCGGGCTGCACGAGATCGCCGAGCTGCCGTCGGACCAGGGCATCGGCCGCGTCGGCGAGCTGCCCGCCGGGGAACCGCTGTGGATGTTCACCCAACGCGTGGCGGACGCGTTGCCGCCCACGAAGTGGGGTGTGCGCGCCGCGGGCGACCCGAACCGGCTGATCAAACGGGTCGCGGTGTGCGGCGGCGCGGGCGACAGCTACCTGAAGACCGCGACCAGGGCCGGCGTCGACGCGTACGTGACGGCCGACCTGCGGCACCACCCGGCGAGCGAGCACCTCGCCGCCGGCGGGCCCGCGCTGGTGGACGTCGCGCACTGGGCCAGCGAGTGGCCGTGGTGCGAACAGGCGGCGGAGGTGGTGCGCAGGGCCTTCGGCGGTACGGTCGAGGTCCTCGTCTCCACCCGCCGGACCGATCCGTGGACCGTCGGTGCGACGAGCCGAACAGGAGGACCTGAGTGAAAGCCGATCCCGCACTCCAGCGCAGGCTGCTCGACCTGGCCGAGGTCGACGCCGAACTGGCGCGTGTCACCCACCGCCGGAAGACGCTGCCCGAGATCGCGGAGATCGCCGAGGCGGAGCAGCTCGTGCGGGCGAAGCAGGACGCGCTCGTGGCGGTCGAGACCACGCTCGGCGACCTCGACCGCGACTACAAGCGGCAGGAGACCGAGATCGAGCAGGTCCGGGCCCGTGAGGACCGCGACCGCAAGCTGATGGAGTCCGGCAGCGTCGGCGCCAAGCAGCTCACCGACCTCGAGCACGAGCTCGCCACGCTGCAGCGCAGGCAGAGCGTGCTGGAGGACGACCTCCTGGAGCTGATGGAACGCCGTGAGGCCGTCGAGGCGGACGTGCAGCACCACCGCGTGGAGCTGGACAAGGCGCAGCAGTCGCTGACCGACGCGGCCAAGCGCCGCGACGAGGCGCTGCTCGACCTCGACTCGACCGAGGCCAAGCGCACCGCGGACCGCGAGCGGATGACGAAGCAGTTCCCCGAGGACCTGCTGACGGCCTACGACCGGCAGCGCATCCAGCGCGGCATCGGCGCCGCACTGCTGCGCGCCCGCCGCTGCGGCGCCTGCCGGATCGAGATGGACCGCGCCGCCGTGGCAAAGGTGCAGGCAGCGGCCGCGGACGAGGTCGTCCGGTGTGAGGAGTGCGGCGCGATCATGGTTCGCACCGGAGAATCAGGTCTGTGAAGGTTCTCGTCGAGGCCGACGGCGGGTCCCGGGGCAATCCGGGACCCGCCGGGTACGGCGCCGTCGTCCGCGACGCGCGCACCGGTGAGGTGCTCGCCGAACGCAAGGGCTTCATCGGCGTGGCGACCAACAACGTCGCCGAGTACCAGGGCCTCATCGCGGGCCTGCGGGCCGCCGTGGAGCTCGGCGCCGACGAGGCCGAGGTCCGGATGGACTCCAAGCTGGTCGTCGAGCAGATGTCGGGCCGCTGGAAGATCAAGCACCCGTCGATGCAGCCGCTCGCCCAGGAGGCGCGGGGCATCGCGGGCCAGATCGGCTCCGTGCTCTACAACTGGGTCGCGCGCGAGCAGAACAAGCACGCGGACCGGCTCGCCAACGAGGCCATGGACGGCGAGGCGGAACCCGGGGAGAGCCCCGGCTGGACCGGCGCGACCGGTGACCCCACCCGGTTCTACCTGCTGCGGCACGGCCAGACACAGCTCAGCGTCGAACGCCGCTACTCCGGCCGCGGCGACCACCCGCTCACCGAGGCCGGGCAGCAGATGGCCGAACAGGCCGCCGCCCGGTTGTCCAAAGTGGACGACATCGCGGCGGTCGTGACGTCACCGCTGGCCCGCGCCACGCAGACCGCCCAGGCCGTCGCGAACGCGACCGGTGCCGAGCTGGTCACGCACCAGGGGCTGATCGAGACCGATTTCGGTGCCTGGGAGGGACTCACGTTCGCCGAGGCGAGCGAACGCGACCCGGAGATCCACCGGCGGTGGCTGTACGACACGTCGGTTGCCCCGCCCGATGGCGAGAGCTTCGACGTCGTGCACCGCCGCGTGCGCAAGGCCCGCGACGAGATCATCGCCCGGTTCGGCGGCGGCACGATCGTCGTCGTGAGCCACGTGACGCCGATCAAGACGTTGCTGCGCATGGCGCTGGACGTCGGCCCCTCGTTGCTCTTCCGCCTGCACCTGGACCTGGCGTCGCTCTCGGTCGCCGAGTTCTACCCGGACGGGCACGCGTCCGTCCGGCTCGTCAACGACACCTCGTATCTCAATGCGTGAGGTGCGGATCGGCTCGCTGACCACCGGCGCGATCGTCGCCGGTGGGTGGCAGGCCGGCCGCGAGGACTGGGCCGGCATCGACGACGCCGAGTCCGCCGCCGCGTTCCGCGCCTACTTCGACGCGGGCGTCACGATGTTCGACACGGCCGAGGAGTACGGCGCCGGGCACGGCGAACGGGTGCTGGGGCAGTCGTTGCGCGACGTGCGGGACCAGGTTCTGTTCGCCACCAAGGTGTCGTGGCGGAACCTGGCGGCCGGAAAGGTGGTCGAGGCGTGTGAACAGTCCTTGCGCAACCTCGGCACGGACCGCATCGACCTGTACCAGATCCATTGGCCCGCGGGAACGTTCGGCAGCCCGGTCGTGCCACTGGAGGAGACGCTCGGCGCGCTCGTGCGGTTGAAGGAGCAGGGCAAGATCCGGGCGATCGGGGTGTCCAACTTCTCGGCCGACCAGCTGGCGCGGGCGTTGTCCGTGGCGCCGATCGACTCGCTGCAGAACCCGTTCTCCCTGTTCTGGCGCACCTATGAGCCCGAAGAGGTGTGCCTGATGGCGTACTCGCCGCTGGCGCAGGGCCTGCTCGCGGGCCGGACCGGGCCGTTCGAGCCGGGCGACAACCGGTCGGGCAACCGGCTCTTCGCCGGGATGCACCTGGCCCGCGCCGAGGCCGCTTTGAAGCAACTGCGGGAGATCGCCGCCGAGCACCGGATCACCGTCGCCCAGCTCGCGCTCGCCTGGCTGGTCCACCACCCGCGCGTGTGCGCGGTCGTCGGTGCCCGGACCGCTGCCCAGGCGACGGAGAACGCCGCGGCCGGCCGGATCGACCTGGACCCGGCGACACTGGCCGTGGTGGGTGAGATCGGCCGGTCGGTCACGGAGGAGATCCACGAGAAGCTCATGTGGGACTGGGAGCTTTAGATGGACACCAGCCACGTCGGCACGCTGGCGTCGGCGCGCGAAACGCACCGCGCGGTGGTCTCACTGCTGGCGGACGCGGCGCGCCGGTCGTCGTTCCGGCCGGAGACCGACGTGCGCTGGAACCCCGAGGACCACGGCATCTACTGGGTGCTGTTCAGCAACGCGGGCACCTGGGCCGAGCCGCTCGACGGGTGGGTGGAACTCTGCATCGCCGACCGCGACGACTGGACCTCGCAACGGCGTGGCGTCCCCGCGATCGGGGCGGGAATCGCGCTGGACGAGGCGTACTACGAGGAGGTCCGCTCCAGTCGGCTCAAGGCGTGGCGCCAGGCGTTGGGCGCGGGCGGCGTCGAGGTCCAGGTGTTCGACCGCTACGTGCGGGTGTGGAGCACCAAGTACTTCTCGGAGCTGCCGCGGCGGGAGCAGCCGGCGCACCTGGCGTCGTGGCTGGACGAGACCATGGCGTTCCTCGCCCGGCACGACCCCGGACTAACCGGCCCGGCGGAGCCGGGTGGTGGTGAGCGTTCCGGTGAACCGCTCGGCCGCCGCTCGCACGGCCTGCGCGGCCTGGACTGACAGGACGCCGCCGGCCACGTGCTGGTCGAGCACGAACTCACCCCGCACGACCTGGTCGGCCCCCTTCGAGGCGAGCAGCGGGTGCAGGGCGTAGTCCATCGCCACGAGGAACCCCTGGTTGCCGCCGGTCGCCAGCGGCAGCACGGCCCGCCCGCGCAGCGCCTTCTTCGGCAGCATGTCGAGCAGGGACTTCACCAGCCCGCTGTAGGCGGCGCGGTACACGGGACTGGCGACGACGATCCCGTCGGCGCGCAAAACGCAGGCCACCGCGTCCCCGATCTCCGGGTCGCGCAGGTCCTCGGTGAGCAGCGAGATCGTCGGCAGATCACGCACGTGCAACGTCCGCACGTCGTGTCCCGCCTCCTCCAGCAGGCCCCGCGTGAAGCTCACCAGCACCCCGGTCGCCGCGTTGGACGACGGCGCACCCGAGATGATCAGGACTTCGGCCACGGCACCGAGTGAACCAACGCGTCTTGGTCACCGACAAGTGCGACCACGTGCTGGGATATCCTGTTGGTTGCGGATGAGTCGGCAGGGCGGCCGCGGCGGACCTGGTTCGTCGAGGAAAGTCCGGACTCCAAAGGGCAGGGTGGTTGTTAACGGCAACCAGGGGCGACCCTCGGGACAGTGCCACAGAGAACAGACCGCCTGGAGAGATCCAGGTAAGGGTGAAACGGTGGTGTAAGAGACCACCAGCACCCCTGGTGACAGGGGTGGCTAGGTAAACCCCACCCGGAGCAAGGCCAAGAGGGCATTCCGCGAGGAATTCCTGCGCAGGCGTTCGAGGACGGCCCGTCCGAGCCTGCGGGTAGGCCGCTAGAGCCTGCCGGCGACGGTAGGCCCAGATGGATGGTCGCCACGTGTTCTCACGTACAGGATCCGGCTTACATGCCGGCTCATCCGCCTGTATGCAGGACACATGCCCTTCAGTCAGCTGTCCCATGTGGAATGCCCGAAGTGCGGCAGCACGTTCGACGCCGGCGAGCAGCAGAACCTCTGCTCGTGCGGCTCACCCCTGCTCGCCCGCTACGACCTGGCGAAGGTGACGAAGCCCGGCGACGAACCGACGCTGTGGCGCTACCACCAGGTGCTGCCGGTCAAGGACCCGAGCAACATCGTCTCGCTCGGCGAGGGCATGACGCCCCTCATCCGGCTGGACCACGAAGACGTGCTGATGAAGGACGAGGGGCTGATCCCGACCGGCAGCTTCAAGGCGCGCGGCGCGGCCGTCGGTGTGTCGAAGGCGAAGGAGTTGGGCGTCAAGGCGATCGCCATGCCCACCAACGGAAACGCGGGCGCGGCGTGGGCGCTGTACGCCGCCCGCGCGGGCATGCGCGCGGTGATCGCGATGCCGCGGGACGCGCCGTTGATCACACGTGACGAGGTGGAGATCAGCGGCGCCGAGCTGATCCTGGTCGACGGCGTGATCAGCGACGCCGGGAAGGTGATCGCCGATCGCCTCCACGAGGGCCTGTTCGACGTAGCGACGTTGAAGGAGCCGTACCGCATCGAGGGCAAGAAGACGATGGGCTACGAGATCGTCGAACAGCTCGGCTGGAAGTGCCCGGACGTGATCGTCTACCCGACCGGCGGCGGCGTGGGGCTGATCGGGATCCACAAGGCGCTGCTGGAGATGCGCGAGCTGGGGTGGATCTCCGGGAAGCTCCCGCGGCTGGTCGCCGTGCAGTCCACCGGCTGCGCGCCGATCGTCAAGGCCTTCTCACGTCAGGCCAAGGCAGCGGAGTTCTGGGACAACGCCTGGACCGCCGCGTTCGGCATCAACGTGCCGAAGCCGCTCGGCGACTTCCTGATTCTCGAGGCGCTGTACGACACGGGCGGCACGGCCGTCGCCGTCGACGACGAGCGGATCCTGGCCGACCAGGCCGACGTGGCCCGGCGGGAGGGCGTCCACCTGTGTCCCGAGGGGGCCGCGACCATCAGCGCCGTGCGCCGGTTGCGCGCGGACGGGTGGATCAGGCCGGGCGAACAGGTCGTCGTGCTGAACACGGGAATGGGCATCAAATATCCCACTCATAAGCATTCTTGATGCGAGGCTTTCGGCGCGGACGACAGGGTCCTTTGCCCTCACACGGACGGTTCTGCCGTAATTCGTTTCGACGGTGAAGAGTGTTTGGGCGGGGTGTGTCAGGGGACGCCGCCCCCGAGCCCCGTGCGGTTTTCCGTGTACGGAGATCTGTCATGACAGCAATCCCGGATCCCACCACCGTCGAATCCATAGCGGAACTCGCAGGTAATAAAACCGAAAGTGACGAGGCGAGCACTCTCGCGCTGCACGAGCGTGAACTCGCGTCCGAAGGCGTCGAGGAACATGGTGTTGAGCCGAGTTTCGCGCCACCCCTGCCGTTGATCAAACGTCAGGTGCGCGGACGCTATCGCAGCGCGGGCACGGGCTTCCAGCTCGAGCTGCGCGTCGACGTCGGGGGCAACCGCCCCATGAACCGGGTGTCCGGCGACTTCTTCCAGACCAGCGGTGGCACCACGAGCTACTTCGGCTCGTTCGTCGTGTCCGCCCCGACGGTCACGACGACGGCACACCAGGTCAAGGTCGAGGGGATGGGCACCTTCACGTGGACGGCCGGGGCACCGTTCGTCCGGGTGACGATTCCGCGGGTGCCGCCGTTCGTGCCCGCTGCCGCCGCGACCGTGCAATTCGTGTCACCGCCCAGCACGCCGGGCGCGAGTTATGTGTGTCCCTTCTCGTCGCCGTACTTCCGCACTGTCGACTGGGAGCTCGACTGTGTTCAGGGGACGATCGCGTTCGGGTCCTACAACACCGGTTCCCTGCCGCAGCCCGCGGGTAGTCCGGCTCGTGAGCTGACGATCCCCAAAGCGTACGAAGAATGCGGTATCCAGCTGAAGCCGGCGGGCATTTCCAACATCGTCCCGGTCGCGGGAGCGGGCGGTAACGGGTGGAACGACGACGAGCTGCACAACGCCATGGTGAGCCACTTCAGCCTGCACAAGAACGCGCCGCAATGGAAGGTGTGGACGCTCGTCGCGACGTCGTACGAAGGCGGCGGGGTGCGTGGGATCATGTTCGACTACAAGGACACGTTCCAGCGGCAGGGCTGCGCCGTGTTCCACGACGCTATCGGCGGCACGGACGCGATCACACTGCGTGCCGCGTTGCGGACCTACGTGCACGAGCTCGGCCACGCGTTCAACCTGCTGCACTCGTGGCAGAAGCAGCTCGCCGACCCGCCCGCGCCGCTCGGGCCCAACAGTGGGTTCGGAGATCGGTCCTGGATGAACTACCCGCAGAACTACATCCCCGTGGGTGGCGGGCCGACCGGCACCGGCGCGTACTGGAACGACTTCGCGTTCCAGTTCACGGACAACGAACTCATCCACCTGCGGCACGCGTTCTACAAGAACGTCATCATGGGCGCGAACCAGTTCGGCAAGGGCGCGTCCGACCTGGACCCGGAGCTCTTCGACGAACCGGTGCTCGACGAGTCCGGTCTGGCGCTGGACCTGCGCACGAGGAACCAGGCATTCCTGTACGGCGAACCCGTGGTCGTCGAACTGAAGCTGTCCACGACCGATCTGCGCGGCAAGCGGACGCACGACCGGCTGCACCCCAAGGACGGCTACGTCACCGTCGCGATCCGGCAGCCGTCCGGGCGCACGATCGCCTACCGGCCGTTCCTGCAGCGCTGCCCGGAGATCGAGCGGCTCGTCGACCTGACGGACGACAACCGCGCGATCTACGACAGCGCGTACATCGGCTTCGGGCGGGACGGCTTCTACTTCGACCAGCCGGGCATCTACCTGGTGCGCGCCCAGTACATCGCGAGCGACGGCTCCCGCGTCGTCTCGCCGGTGTGCAGGCTCATCGTGCGCAACCCGGTGACCGAACGCGACCAGCTGGCGGGCGAGCTGCTGCTCGGCGAGCAGCAGGGTCAGCTGCTGGCGCTGCTCGGCTCGCGGTCCGGCTACCTGGGCAACGGCATCGACGCGCTGGACGAGCTGATCAACGTCTACGGCGACCACCCGCTCGCGGTGTACGCGAAGCTGGCCAAGGGCGTCGCCGCCGGGCACGAGTTCAAGGACGTCAAACCCAACCGGGAGATGGTGGTGCGACCGCCGAGCCCGGACGAGAGCATTCCGCTGCTCACCGACGTTGTCGCCAGCCCTGGACGAGTCGACAACATCACCCTCAACACCGCGACGCGGAAGCTGGCCGGCTCGTGTGCGCTGACGGGCGACACCGGCCGGACGGCCGACGTGCTCGACCGCATGCCGCAGACCTTCGCCGAGCGCGGCGTGACGAACGACAAGGTGCTCGAGACCATCAGAAACGAGGCAGCGGCGACGAAGGAGGCGCTGCTCGGCGAACAGCAGTAGGTTCGGGCCATGACCTCGATCGCGATTGTCCTGCGCGCAGGAGGGGAAGCGCGGCCGGTCGAGGTCGAGATCCGCAACACGGGTGACTCGCCCGTCCGCTTCGTCGGGGTGGTCGACGGTTCGGAGCACGGCCTGCGGTATCCGCACTACCGGCCGTCGATCACCTGTGGCGGCGTTCTCGTCGCCACCCCGGAGCCCGCCGAGGATCCGCTCGTCGGACCGTTGCGCGAGCAGGACTTCCGCCTGCTCGCGCCTGGTGAGTCGTTCGATCCGGCCGGGGAGGGCTTTCTTCCGCTGGTGACCTTCGCGTGGCGACCGGACGGACCGGGCGTGTACCGGTACGCGCTCGAGGTCTCGACGGAGAGCGAAAGCCCGCAGGACTGGCTCGGACGGTTCGGCCAGGACCCGTCGGTCATCCCGCTGATCGCCGAGGTCCCCCGACTGACCGTCGCAGGTGACCTGGTGGTCCGCCTGTAAGTGGTCCTGTCGAGCATCCGTGTTACACAAATTGCGCTGATGGAGTGATCACAACGGCCTAAGGCCTCACGCCCGGTATCACCGGCATCCGGCGTAGCTCCTCCTGGCAAGGCAACCGGCCCGCACCGGTTGTCGCTACGAGGAGGGAAAAGCATGACCAGGAAGATCACCACGGCGCTGACGCTGTCCGCGCTGGTGGCCGGGGGATTTGCCGGCGTCGCGCACGCCGAGGAGACCGAGCTGCCGGTCTACGGCGTGAAGCGCGCCGGTCTCGACGCCGACCAGGCCGTCGCCCTGCAGCGCGCCTTCGGGCTCAAAGACGTCGAGAGATCCGAGGCCGGAGCGGTCTCGTTCATCGACGACGCCCGCTACCTGCACGTCCCGAGCATCGACCGGGGCGAGGGCAAGCCGGAGGAGGACGGCAGCCCGACCGTGCAGACGGCCATCGACTTCGACGGCCTCAGGAACCTGCGCGCCGTGCCGACCGAGGAGGCGGCCAAGCGCGTCGCGGAGGCGTTGCGCGGCGTGGGCCTGCTCCCGTCCCAGGCGACGGCGACCGCCCGCCACAGCACGTTCGAGGTGTCCGACCGCGAGGGGAAGACGGTGGTGAGCGCGCCGCTCGACACGGCCGTCAGCTACACGTTCAGCCTCGACGGCATCCCGCTGGTGGGTGAGGGCGCCAAGCTGCGCGTCGCGCTCGACGGCGACGGCCAGGTCACCGGCCTCACGCACAGCACCCGCGAGCTCGCGAAGGTCGGCAGCGTGGCGGTGTACGACCTGACGGCCGGCCGTGCGCGCTGCCAGAAGGCGTTCGGCGAGGGCGTCCGCGCCGGCCGCGTGTCGTACGTCTACGAGTCGCCCTCGCTCGACGCCAGGGTCGAGAAGCTGCTGCCGAGCTTCCGCTGCGAGGGCTTCACCCAGGACGGATCGCCGGCCCAGGCGATCACCGTGCCCGCCGCGGTCGGGTCGACCCTGCCCGTGCCCGGCCCGGCTCAGCCGCCGCGCCAGTCCGGGGGCGTCCAGGCGCTCACCGAGTCCGGCGAGGTCGGCAGCGAGGGCACCGGCAACTGCGCGGGTCTGCCCAACACCTCGGCCAACATCGACTCGTTCAACGGCGAGGCGGGCGACCACGGCGTGCCGGTCCAGTTCAGCTGGAAGGACGCCAACGCCTGGGAGAGCGACTTCAAGGACCCGATGTTCGCCGGCGGCGACGACAGCCACTACGCCGACGACGTCGACCTCACCTACTGGCAGGGCCATGGCTCCGGCACCGGCTTCTACTTCAGCGGCTGCAGCAACCACAACGACACGAAGCTCGCGAACACCGACGCCCGCTGGGGCAACCTGGACGCCGAGTGGATGTCGCTGTTCACCTGCCTGATCCTCGAGGACACCAACGGCGGCAAGACATGGGCACAGCGCTGGGCGCAGGCGTTCCGCGGTCTGCACCAGATCAACAGCTTCACGACCGTCTCGACCAACAGCGCCTCGCACGGCGGGAAGTACGCGCACTACCTGCTGCGCAGCAACCCGATGAAGGTCCGGGTGGCGTGGGCGCAGGCGTCCATCGACACGCAGGGCTCCGACGTGATCTGGGCGTCGATGGGACCGGTGTCGTCCAACGGCGCGCTGGCCAACTTCGACGACTACTTCCACGGGCGCGGCCCGGTCAGCGGTGACGTGCTGTCCGGCGGCTGGTATTGGCGCATCTCCGGCGTCTCATAACGCCGAATATCCACGTATCAGGACGAGCTCGTCCGACTCCGTCAACTAGACCAACTGGCGAACCCCCAGAAGCTGAGGCCGGTCACCCACACGGGTGGCCGGCCTCAGCGCATGTCAGGGCGTCGGGAAGGCCGTCCGGAGGGCATCCGGAGCACGGTCGGGAACGGTTTGCCGTCGTTGTACTTGCGTTCGAGCTCGGTCACGTAGGCGTCCACGGCCGGGTTGACGATGTCGACCAAAGACCTGATTCCGGCGGACGGCTCGGCCTCCGCGAGCCAGGTCGCGGCCGCACGTGCGCGCTCGAGGACGGTGTTGTCGAAGTTGATCGTCCGCTGCACCCGCCGCCGGGCCGGAGGGTCGTCTTCGATACCCTTGGTCACGCCTGGAGCAGTAGGGGAGGCTGTGATTCCGTCCACACTTCCGTCCGGCACGGGGTCTGGTTCGAGCATCCTCGAATCTCCTCGGAGTCGTGACTCCGGGCCGCAGCGCCGATGGGCCCGCGAACCGGCCGAACGGGGCAATCAGCGAGTCGGTCGATCCTGGCCTTCTGACCTGCGCACACGGTGGGTGACCAGGGTGTTCGCAGTCGGGTGAACTATGCCAGCGACGGAGAGAATCTTGAACCGGATGTTCCCCACTGGCGTCTCCTCATCCATGATGTGCGAGCCAGATTAGACGTAATTCGGCGCCGAGGGAACGTCCTAATGATCTACAGCCCGCTCAACTGCCTTCACACCTCGTGACGAACTCGTGTTCTACTCGATAGCGCTAGCCCCCCGACGGGACCGTGCACCCTGGAGAACGAAATGACCGCCATGGACCTGGTAACACTCGCGCAGCAGCAGCCGCAGGCGCCGGGCACAGGCAACGTCCGTGAATGGATCCTGGGCAACATCGTCCCGCTGCTCCTGCTGACGGTCGCTCTCCTGCTCCTCTGGCTGGGCGGCGGCAAGGGCGACAACGCGGGCGTCATGCGCCGTCTCGGCGGCGTCATCGTCGCGCTGGCCATCATCGGGCTCGCGGTCACGACGGACGCGGGCGCGACGATCGGTAAGTGGCTCGCCGGCCTGTTCGTCGGAGGCTGACACGTGCGGGTCCGCACTGACGACGAGGTCTATCGGGTCGACGCCGTCTGGCTCGGCCCGCCCAAGGCGACCTTCCCTTGGCGCGCGCGCTACGTGGCGTGGGGCGTCGGGATCGTCGTGTTCCTCGTCGTACTCACCGTCGAGCGCCGGATGGGTTTCGGTTTCGGCTTCTTCACCACCGCATGGGCGTTCGTGATCACGATCGTCCTCACCCGCTTCATCACCGCGCGGATCAGCCACGAGCGGCCACTCACCGCCGTGGTCGCCATGTGGGTCCGCGAGCTCACCGCACCTCGGGAACGGACGGCAAGCACCGGCGGAGCGGCCAGCGCCGCCCGCATCCGGGTCAACCCCCAGCGGCCTCGCCCTCAGAACACGAAACGAGCGAGAACACAGGCCAAGAACCGGGTCCAGGCCCAGCACCGCCGGACTACCAGCCGTAAGAAGGAGGTTCGCGGTGTTCGGACGCCGGCGAGACCGTGACCGTCGATCCGCGCAGCACATCGCTCAGCACGCTGCTGCCGCGGACCCCCGCAACAAGCAGGTCTACAGCAAGCGCGGCCGCAGGCTCCCCGGCGAGTCGGCGGTGCCCAGCTACACCCCGTCGATCTCCGCGCGGAGCATCGACGGGCACCTGCTGCGCACCGGCCAGGAGGTCTACGCCTGGTACAAGCTCGCGCCGCAGCGCTGGTCGTTCCGCAGCGACTCGCAGCGCCAGGACCTGATCGCCGCGATCGCGGGCCAGTACGCCGAGCTGCAGGGCCGCTGGATGCACCTGCGGGTCACCACGCGCCCGTACCCGATCCGCATGTGGGCCGAGGCGCACGTGCACAACGCGGTGAAGCGCCTTCCGGACACGCCCGGCACGCTCACGTTCGACGACTACATGGTCGGCGAGCAGCAGCAGCTGATGGGCCGCTCCATGGCGGAGAAGGAGGTCTACCTCGGCGTCCAGGTGCAGACCCGCAACATGATGGACCGCGCCGTCGAGCGCGCCGCACCCGTGCTGCGCAAGGTCTTCCCGGACGCAGTGGACGCTGAGCTCGTCGCGCTGGACTCCGAGGTCGAGCACCTCGACCAGGTCATCGGCTCCGCCGGTCTGGACGGACGCCCGGCGACGGCCGAGGAGATGTCCTGGCTGATGCACCGGTCGTGCTCGCTGGGCCTGCCCGCGCCGCGCAACCTGCCCGCCGTGCCGGGCGCCGCGTGGGAGCCGGAGGACCTCGCCAGCTTCACCGACGCCGCGGACTTCCACCAGGAGCCGTACTCGCCGACGGTCACCGTGCGCGGTCGCACCGGCTCGAACGCGGGAATCAAGCGACACGTTGCGGTACTGACCGTCGGCCTGATGCATGGCCTGCAGATCCCCGAGGTCGACGACCCGTGGGTGCAGCGCGCGGACCGGCTGCCCGCGGCCGTCGAGTGGTCGGCCCGGATCTACGTGCGCCGGCCCGAGGAGGTGTCCGGCGAGCTGCAGCGGCAGATGAACAAGGTCCGCTCGCAGGTCCGCCACTACACCGACGAGCACGAGCTGGAACCGCCGCAGTCGCTGGCCCGCCAGGCCGGGCGCGTGCTGGAGATCGACGACGAGATGACGTCGGGCTTCACCGCGCTGGGCACCCGGGTGCGCAGCTGGTGGCGCCTCGCCGTGTCCGGCCCGACCGAGCGGGACGCGTTGCGCCTGGCCCAGTCGCTGCTGGACCTGTACAAGCCGAAGGTCGCGATCGAGCACCCCGAGGCGCAGTACGCGCTGGCCCGTGAGTTCATTCCGGGCGAGCCGCTGTCGTCGGCCGCGTACCTGCGCCGCGGCTCGGTGTTGTGGGCCGCCTCGGCGGTTCCGACGGCGACCGCCGAGGTCGGTGACCGCCGCGGGATCCTGCTCGGCGAGACCTGCACCGCGACCCGCCGCCCGGTGGCCTGGGACCCGTGGATGGCGCAGGAGCTGCGCGACGCGTCCGGTCTGACCGCGATGGTCGCGGGCCTGGGTGCCGGTAAGTCGTTCCTCGGCGGCGGCATCGTCTACAAGACGCTGCGCTCCGGCGCGCACTGGACGCTGCTCGACCCGTCCGGCCCGCTGGCCGCCCTGTGCGACCTGCCCGAGCTGAGGCCGTACGCGCGGCCGATCAACCTGCTCAACGCCCAGCCCGGCATCCTCAACCCGTACCGGGTGGTCGCCGAGCCGCTGCTCGAGCACTTCTACGACGAGGAGGACCCCGAGCGGGCCTGGCGCCGGGAGAAGGCGCTCGCCGCCGCGACCCGCCGCCGCCTCGTGCTGGACGTGCTGTCCGGTCTGCTGCCGTTCGAGGTCGCCCGCCTGCCGCAGACGCGCATCGTGCTGCTGCGCGCCGTGCGCACGGTCGGTGGCCGGTTCGACGCCCACCCCGGCATGGTCTTCGAGGCCCTGCGCCGGGACGCGTCGGAACACCACGAGCACGCCGTCGTCGTCGCGGACTTCCTCGACGAGATGCGCGAACGCATGTCGCTGCTCATCCCGGAACGCGACGCGGACCCGTACGACGAGCAGCGCGACGACCGGCTGACCGTGCTGACCATGGCGGGCCTGAACCTGCCGAAGGACGGCGTTGGCCGCGAGCACTGGACCGACGCGGAGGCGCTCGGCGTCGAGATGCTCAACCTCGCCGCGTGGCTCACCCAGCGTTCGATCTACGACCGGCCGAAGGATCTGCGCAAGGGCGTCTGGATCGACGAGGCGTTCTTCCTGTCCGAGGTGCCGACCGGCCGCGTGCTGATGAACCGCTTCGCGCGTGACTCGCGCAAGTGGAACGTCCGCGTGCTGCTGTCGTCCCAGATCCCGGCCGACTTCCTGAAGATCCAGGGCTTCGTGGCCCTGCTCGACTCGGTCTTCGTCGGGCGGCTGGACGACGACCAGGCGCAGGCGGACGCGCTGCGGCTGCTGAAGGTTCCGGTGGGCGCGGGCTACGAGCAGGTCGTCGCGTCGCTGGGCCGCCGGCCCGGCGGTGAGCGGCAGACCGAGCGCGACCGTGCGCCCCGCCAGTTCATCTTCGGCGACGGCGCGGGCGGTGTGGAACGCATCCGCATCGACTTCAGCGGTCCCCACCTGGAGCACCTGCGCGCGGGCCTCGACACCACCCCGGACGCGCTGCGAGACCGCGCCGACGGGCCGGACGAGGAGATCTCCGCACCGCAGCTGCCCCCGGCGCAGAAGTACGTGCCGGACGAGATCGACGACGAGCTCGCGGCCGACCTCGAGCTGGGGATGACCGAAGAGGAACAGCTGGTCGGCCATGGCGACGGGAGCGGTCCACGGCACGGACGGGAAGGGATCGCATGACGACCCTCCTGGTGGTTCTGGCGATCGCCGCCGCGCTGCACGCGCGGCGGCGGTTCAAACGACGGCCGTCGCCGCGCAGGCGCGCGATGCTGGCGGTCATCGCCGTGCTGGGCCTCCAGGTCGTCATCGGTGCTCCGATGGCGCATGCCGCCGAGTGCGGGGACGCCCCCAACCCGGAGCGTCCCGGCGCGGGCATGGTCGGCGCGATCGACCCGCCCATCGGCAACGGTCTGCCGGGCACGCCCTACCGCGACTACGGGTACGCGGGCATGGTCTGGCACACCTACCAGACGAACTGCCTGAAGCTGCCCGACGCGAACGCGGTCATCGACACGTGGGCGGGCAACGAGCTGTTCAACGTCGGCAAGAACATCGTCGGCGCCACGAACGCCCTGCACTACACCGTGATGGGCCGCGGCCTGCTCGTCCCGCTGGACGACGCGGTGAAGAAGGGCGTGCAGAAGGTCTACGACAACGTCTACCTGCGCTGGTTCGGCCTGGTGGCGTTGGTGCTCGCCGTGCTGATGTTCCGGCAGATCTGGAGCGGCGACCTCGCGTCGATCAGCAAACGCGGGCTCTGGGCGCTGGCCGCGATGTGGCTGGCCACATCGACGTTGGCGTTGCCGCAGTTCTACAACCTCCTCGACAACACCCTGGTGTCCAAGACATCGGAGATCCAGGCGGGGTTCGTCGAGGCGCCACAGGACCAGGGCACGTTGCACGTGCTGCCGAGCAAGCTGCACGACGCGGTCGTGTACCAGAGCTGGTTGCGCGGCGCCTTCGGGTCGCCGGACGCCCCGCAGGCCCAGGAGTTCGGCCCCCAGATCCTGAAGGCCCAGGCGTGGACGACCGGCGAGATCATCGACCACAAGGACGGTGACCAGGCCGCGCTGGAGGCGAAGAAGAACGAGTGGAAGGCCATCGTCGACGGCGGCAAGCTCGGCCCGACGCGCGGCACGTTCGTCGGCACCGACGGCAGCCGCACCGGTGCCGGCTTCCTCGCGCTGTTGCAGGCTGTCGCGTTCTCGTTGTTCCAGCTGTTCGCCAAGGCCGCCGTGTTGCTGGCGCAGCTGCTGTTGCGGGTGCTGACGCTGGCGGGTCCGTTGATCGGTCTCGTCGCGCTGATCCACCACGACCTGCTGCGCAAGGTCGGCCGTGCGGTCGCCGTGACGGTCTTCAACGTGCTGATCCTGGCCGTGCTCGCCGGTGTGCACGCCCTGCTGCTGCAGGCGATCTTCAACGCGACCGGATTGTCCTTGCTGGCCAGGACCTTGCTGGCGCTGATGCTGACGCTGTTGTGCTTCGCGGTCGGCAAACCGTTGCGCCGCATGTGGCAGATGGTCGAGGTATCGGTCGGCTCCGCGAGCAACATGCTGCCGATGCGCGGTGGCCTGTGGTCGCGGCTGCGCGGCCGCAAGGGCGAGGGCCCGACGCCGCAGGACGAGTTCTGGGAAACCGTGCGCGACTCCGATGTGGACGGTGACGACGTGCCACAGCGCGGCAGGCGGAGGCTGCGGCCCGAGGCGGCCGCCCCGGTCATGGCGACCGCGGAACGGCTCGACCGCGGCGATCCCTCGCAGATCTACGGCGGCCCGGACGGTTCGGGCGTGTACGCGCTGCCCGGCCGCGGCCTGAACGGTCCCGCCGCGCTGACATCGGGACGGTCGCGCGCGGTCGACACGGTGCCGGTCGCGGAACAGCGCTGGGACCGCGTCGACGACGCGGTGCTGATCCCGTCACGGACGAACGGGTACGCGCTGCCGCCGTCGGAACCGCGCCGCGCGGAGACGGAAACCGTTGCGGGGCGCCAGGTTCACGTGGTCTACCGGCCGTCGCGCGGACTCGAAGTCCGGGACAACTGAAAGGGGGACGCAGATGCCGATCCGAACCAACCGCGGCCGCGCCGCGGTGTACCGATCGCTGTGGGGCTGGCCGATGCGTTCGCCCACGCACCTGGTGGTCACGATCGTCGGGTTCTTCGCGCTCGTCGTCACGATCGGCGTGATCGTGCCGCGCGTGCTGGACCCGAGGCCGGCCGCGCAGACCGGCGTCGCCGCGACGACTTCCACGCAGCCCAACCAGGTCGGCGTGCTGCCGTCGAGCGGCCAGTCGAACCTGCCGACGAAGCTGCCCAGCCCGGCGAACTCGGCGTCGGCCGCGCCGCCGGAGACCGACGCGCAGCTCGTCGCCGAGCTGTGGGCCGAGACGTGGATCAAGCCGCCCGCGAACAACGACGTCAACAAGTGGCTCGAGCAGCTCAAGCCGTACACCACGGACGAGTTCCTCGCGCAGATGGCGACGATCGACCCCAGGAACGTTCCGAACAAGATCACCGAGAAGGTCAAGCCGGTGAAGTCCACGACCAGCTCGATCGACTTCGAGGTCGGCACGAACATCGGCAAGGTCCGCATCACGTTGATCAAGGTCCAACCCGACGGGAAGTGGCGGGTCAACAGCTACACGAAGGCGGACTGAGCCATGCGTCTTCTTCTGCTGGCCGGGGCGCTGGTCGCCGTCATCGCGGTCGTCGTGACATCGGGTGTCGCGACGGTGGTCAACAACAGCACCAACGAGGCGCTCCACAACTCCATCCAGCGGGTCAGCTGCAACGCCGCGATCGGCCCGTGGGAGAGCGGCGGTGCGGACAAGGGCCGTCACGACGCGTCGCGGTTGAACGAGGAACAGCGCAACATCGTCGCCCGCATCATCTCGATCGGCCAGGAGCGCAAGCTGCCGCCGCTGGCGTGGCAGGTCGCGATCCAGGCGGGCATGACCGAGTCCGGCCTGCGCCCGTTGAACTACGGCGACCGCGACTCGCTCGGCATCTTCCAGATGCGCCCGTCGATGGGCTGGGGCTCGCCCGCGCAGGTGACGGACCCGACGTACGCGATCAACAAGTTCTACGACGTGCTGCAGGCCGTCCCGGACTGGGAGAACCGCCGGCCCGGTGACTCGGCGCAGGCCGTGGAGCGCTCGGCGTTCCCCGACCGGTACCACAACTGGGAGGCCATGGCGGCGTTCCTGTTGTCGGAACTGGGCCAGGTCGCGGACCCGGCCGGCTGTGGCTCGGGCGCGGGCAACTTCCTGGTGGCCTCCACGGCCGCGGGCACCGCGATCGAGTTCACCAGGCAGCAGCTCGGCGAGCCCTACCTGTGGGGCGGCAACGGCCCGGACGCCTGGGACTGCTCGGGCATCCTCGTGAAGGCGTTCGCCGCGGCCGGCGTGAAGCTGCCGCGCGTCGCGAACGACCAGTACCGCCACGGCGGGGCGTTCCTGCCCGTGCGCGACGCCCAGCCCGGCGACCTGCTGTTCTGGGCGTACGACCGGAGCAACCCGGAGACGGTGCACCACGTGGGCATGTACCTCGGCAACAACGAGTACATCCACGCCCCGCAAACGGGTGACGTGGTAAAGATTTCGAAGATCAACTGGGACTATGCAGAGTTGATGCCACAGGCCGTCCGGCCGGGCGTGTAGAACCGCGTGGGAGGCGCTCCATGTTCACACCCGACCCCATCCCAAGGCCCTCCGGACCGCCGGCGTCCAGCACACCGATCCGCGATTACTGCGCGGGTGGGCGGCCAGGCGTTGATCCGTCCTATGTCGTGGTGCCGCGATCACTGGCCGAGACAATGCCGCTGCCGTGGCAACAGCAGATGACCCACCTGCTGGCCGAGTTCCACCGCGCCTACGGCCACTTGTCGTGGCCCGCGTACCGCGTGGTGCCGTCGCGGCACGAACGCCTGGTGGATCTCGACGAGGACCAGCTGGCCGAGGTCGGCGTGATCATGGAGATCGACTCGGACGGTGAGCTCGTCTACCGGGAGCGCACCGGCAAGCTGATCGAGAACGCCGAGGACCGCACCGTGCTCGTGTCCTGTCTGGACCCGATCCCGCAGTCCTACGCGAACGCCAACCAGTCGACGCCGCCGCGAGGGTTCCCGCAGCCGACGCTGAACGCTTGAGTCGTGCCGTGAGCGGCCTTGAGGTCTGATCAACCTTCGCGAGGTCGCGTCGGTGTCTGGACTGAGTCATTTCGCGCGGCCCGGCGCCCCCAGGCGCCGCGCCGCGCGAAATCACGAGGGAAGACACCGACTCCGGCGACCTCGCCGCCGCGCCGGAGGCGCGGCAATCGATATAGCCTTGTACGCATGGGTGAAGACGGCTGGTGGTACTGCCTGACGCACAACACGGTCGAGAACACCCGGCGCTGCCGGGGCGCCGACCGCCTGGGTCCGTACCCGGACCGCGAGTCGGCCGAGCGCGCTCTGGAGCTCGCCCGAGAGAAGACGAAGGCCGCCGACGAGGCCGACCGCAAGTGGCGTGGCGACGACGACGACTAAGGTGGCGGCGTGGCCTCCTTGGTGATCAGGACGGGCCGCGCTGAGCTGGACTTCCAGGGCATCCGCACGGAGTTCGCACTGCCTTCGGAGTTTCCCGCCGCCGCGCTGGCCGAGGCAGAGCAGGCGGTCTCCGCTCCGGCCGGAGATCGCGAGGACGCGACCGCGATAGCGCTGGTCACGATCGACCCGCCGGGCGCGAAGGACCTCGACCAGGCCCAGTGCATCGAACGGGTCGGGGACGGCTTCCGCGTGCACTACGCGATCGCCGACCTCGGTACCTTCGTTGTTCCGGGTGGTGCGCTGGATGCCGAGGTTCGGCGTCGCGGGCAGACTCTCTATCTGCCGGATGGCAACGTGCCGCTGCACCCGACCGTGCTGTCGGAGGGCGCGGCTTCCCTGCTGCCGGGCGTGGTGCGGCCGGCTGTGCTGTGGACTTTCGAGTGCGGTCCCGATAGTGAACCCACGTCTGTCCACGTGCGACGGGCCCTCGTGCGGTCTGAGGCTCAGTTCGATTACGAGTCTGTGCAGGCTTCGTTCGATGCTGGTACGCCGCATCCGTCTCTGGCCGCTTTGCCGGTGTTTGGTCAGTTGCGTCGGGATCGGGCGGCCGAGCGTGGTGCTGTTGAGCTGCAGTTGCCTGAGCAGGAGATTGCTCCTAACGGAGACGGGCAGTGGAAGCTGCTGATTCGGCCCCGTGTGGCTGTTGAACAGTGGAACGCCGAGATCTCCCTGATGACAGGCATGGCCGCGGCCAAGATCATGCTCGACGCGAAGGTCGGCATCCTGCGCACCCTGCCGGACGCTGACGGTGAGGCCGTGGCGGCGTTGCGGCGGTCTGCTCAGTCGCTCGGGGTTTCGTGGCCTGAAGGTGCCTCGCCTGGGCGGATGCTCGCTGGTCTTGATCCCTCGCGGCCTGAGTCGTTGGCTCTGTTTGTGGATGCGACTCGGTTGTTGCGGGGAGCCGGGTATACGGCGTTCTCCGGCTCGTTGCCTGAGGTCACCACGCACGCGGGCGTGGCTGCGCCCTATGCGCACGTGACCGCGCCGCTGCGTCGGTTGGTTGATCGGTTCGCCACCGAGGTGTGCCTGGCGGTTTCGGCTGGGGAGGCGGTGCCTGCTTGGTTGACTGCGGCGTTGCCGCAGTTGCCCTCGTTGATGGGGACTTCGGACACGTTGGCGTCGAAGGTGGAGCGGGCTTGTCTGGATCAGGTTGAGGCTTGGGTGCTGGCTGATCGGGTGGGGCAGGAGTTTGACGCTGTCGTGTTGCGGGCTGGGGAGAACGATGCTGACGTTTTCGTGGCTTCGCCGCCTGTGATGGGGAAGTGTCTTGGGGCTGGGTTGCCTGAGGGTGGGCGGATTCGGGCACGGCTCGTGGAGGCGGATCCGGAGAATCGGCGGGTGGCGTTCGAGCGGGTTGGTTGAGCGGCTGCCGGTTTGTGATGACGCGGCGGCTTTCGTGGGTGGTCGGGTTTGTGTTGACGCGCTGACTTTCCTTGGCTGCCGGTTGGGTGCGTGGTTGCGCCTTGGCTGTCGGTTTCGTGCATGGTCGCGTTTTCCTGCTCGGGGCTCCGCCCCGGACCCCGGCTCAGCTCAAAGAGGGGCCCGGCCGTGGTGTCGTTTCGTAGTGGGTTGCGTTGGGGTGGTGTGCCCCTCCCGTCGCATCGCACCTGAGGCAGCC
>NZ_BSTQ01000026.1 GCF_030269605.1 Lentzea sp. NBRC 105346 | reverse complement strand
GCCCTGCCGCATCCGAGACCCCAGGTCAAGCACGCTTTTCGCTTGACCTGGGGTCTCGGATGCGGCTGCCTCAGGTGCGATGCGACGGGAGGGGCACACCACCCCAACGCAACCCACTACGAAACGAAACCACCCAAGGGCCCCTCTTTGAGCTGAGCCGGGGTCCGGGGCGGAGCCCCGAGCACGAAAGCCGCCGCGTCAACACAAACGCAACCCACCACAAAAGCCACCGCGTCAACACAAACCGGCAGCCAACATGCCGAAGGGGCGCCCCCGACCACCGGGAACGCCCCTCCAACACACCACTCAGTAGGTAGGCAGCGAGGGATCAACCTCCCGAGCCCAAGCCAGCACGCCACCACCAACATGCACGGCGTCCTTGAACCCAGCCCGGTGCAAAGCAGCAAGCGCCTCAGCCGACCGCTGCCCAGACTTGCAGTGCAAAACCAGAGGCTTGTCCTGAGGCAGCTCCGCAAGAGCCTCCCCGGACAAAATCCGATCCTTCGGAATCAACACAGACCCAGGAATCCGCACGATCTCGAACTCGTGCGGCTCCCGCACGTCCACCAGCACGAAGTCCTCACCGGACTCCTGCTTGTGCTTGAGCTCCAACGGCGTGATCGTGTTCCCGGCCGCCGCGTTCACAGCCTCATCGGACACAACCCCGCAGAACGCCTCGTAGTCGATCAGCTCGGTGATCTTCGGTGAGTCAGGGTCCTTGCGGATTCGGATGGTCCGGTACGACATTTCCAACGCGTCGTACACCATCAGACGCCCGAGCAACGGCTCACCGATACCGGTAAGCAGCTTGATCGCCTCGGTAACCATGATCGAACCGATGGACGCGCACAGCACACCCAGCACGCCACCCTCGGCACACGACGGGACCATGCCGGGAGGCGGCGGCTCCGGGTAAAGGTCGCGGTAGTTCAGGCCCTGACCGTTGGGCGCGTCCTCCCAGAAGACGGACACCTGGCCCTCGAAGCGGAAGATCGAGCCCCACACGTACGGCTTGCCCAGCAGCACGGCGGCGTCGTTCACCAGGTACCTGGTGGCGAAGTTGTCCGTGCCGTCCAGGATCAGGTCGTAGTCGCGGAAGATGTCCAGCGCGTTCTCGGAGTTGAGGTGCGTCTGGTGCAGCACGACCTTGACGAACGGGTTGATCTCCGCGACGGAGTCGCGGGCGGACTCGGCCTTGGGGCGGCCGACATCGGACTGGCCGTGGATGACCTGGCGCTGGAGGTTCGACTCGTCCACTACGTCGAAGTCGACCACGCCCAGCGTGCCCACGCCCGCGGCCGCCAGGTACAGCAGTGCGGGGCTGCCCAGGCCACCGGCGCCGACGACCAGCACCTTCGCGTTCTTCAGCCGTTTCTGGCCGTCCACCCCGACGTCCGGGATGATCAGGTGCCGGCTGTAGCGCGCTACTTCTTCCTTGGTCAGCTCCGCTGCGGGCTCCACGAGCGGCGGAAGCGCCATCTGGTCCTCCTCGACGAAAAGCAAGTCCCTGGCCAGGACAACAACCACACTGCCTGCTGTCTTCCCGGATGGGAAGTCGTCTCACGAAGCGGGAGGCGCCGGGAACGCGTTCGGGGTGCAGACCTTGCCATCAGCGGGAACGTTGTCCTGGCCCGCGTTGAGCTCGGCCACGAAGTTGTTCGCCACACCGAACGTCTGCTGCATCATCACCGGGGCCGCCGCGCCGTTCTCCGGGCACGGCTTGTGGCCGTTGCCCAGCGCGTGGCCGACCTCGTGGTTGATCAGGTAGTTGCGGTACAGGGCGAGGTCGCCGCTGAACGCCTTCGCGCCGCGCACCCAGCGCGCCACGTTGATCACCACTCGGCCGCTCGGCGGGTCCCAGCAGGAGGTTTCGAACGGGATCTGCGCGCCGCACATCTTCTGCGTCGTCTTCGTCGACGTCAGGCTGATGATGAAGTCCGGGTTCTGGTTCGCCTCGACCTTCTGCAGCGCGATCGTCTTCGTGCCGATCCAGCTGCGCGGGTCCGCCAGGAAGGCGTCGACCGAGTTCGCGAACGCGGCGTCGTCGTTGCCGTAGTCCGCGGCCTTCACGCCGTCCTCGATGGCGATCGCGTACTTCATGAAGTTCGCGGCGTTCGCCTCACCCAGCCGGGGCCCGCTGCCGGGCAGCGCCCGCCACGTGCCCGCGCCGTCGGTCGAGAAGTCCGGGCCCGCGGGCAGCTCGGCGGTCGGCACGTTGAGGTTCTGCTTGGGCGCCTGCACCTCGGTGGCGGCGGGCGGCTTCGACGTCGTCGCCGACGCACTTCCGGGGGTGTCCGACGCGGGCGCTTTTCCGGGCTGCAGGGTGTCCAGCACGACCAGTGCGGTCAGCACGATCAGCACCGGGATCGCGTAGATCCGCCAGCCGTAGTTGGCGACCAGCTTCTTGGCGGGTGTACGCCGCGGCGCCGCGCGGTGGGGGCCCTCCGGCTCCCACGACGCCGCCAGCGGTTCGGCGGTTGTGCGTCGGGCACCACGGCGATAGCGGTCCACCTCGTCCGCTGGTCTCTCGGCTGCCCGGTTCACGCCGAACAGGGTCCCACATCACACAAATGGCCGTCAGGCATCACCATGCGTGTCGATCGAGTGCTTCCCACATCCCCAGAACGGCCCTGGCCACGGTCGCAGGGCGCTCCATCTGGGCGACGTGCCCGGTGCGCGGAAGCACCAGCAGTCGACCGTTGCGCAGCGCTTTCACCGTTCTGGGCGCCTTGTTCACGCTGACCAGCTTGTCCTCGGTGCCCCACACGACCAGCGTCGGCGCCGCGACGCGATGCAGCACCTGCCACAACGACCGGCGCCGCGGCACCAGCCACGCGCGCATCAGCCCCATCGTGCTCTGCCCGAGTGCCGCGGCGGCCCACTTCTGCGCCGCGCGTTCCTCGTTCTCCCGGATGCTCTCCTCGATGCGGTGCTCGGGCACCGTGCCCGGTTCGGCGAAGCAGAGCTTGAGCATCTGGTCCGTGCGCTCGCGCGCGGTGAGCTGCGCCAACTGCTTGCGCACCCGCCTGCCGAGCACCGGCACGTACGCGAGCGGAAGCCGGGGGTCGGACACGCGGCTCAGGTGCGGCCGCAGGTCCGGGACGGCCGGCGAGACCAGCGTGAGCGTCTTGACCAGGTCCGGCCGCTCGGCCGCGACCAGCAACGAGATCGCGCCGCCCATCGAGTTGCCGAACAGGTGCACGGGCCTGTTGAGACGCTCGATGAATCCGATCACCGTCCGAGCGTGCGCCTGGAGGCTGAAGTCGTAGCCCGCGATGGGCTCTGACCTGCCGAAACCTGGTAGGTCGATGGCATAGCCGTGCGCGTGGTTGCTGAGCTGGTGTGCCAGGTCTGTCCAGTTGGTCGACGAGCCCCCCAGCCCGTGCACGTACACCGCTGTTTCGTCAGGCCCAGGTGTCTCCCGGACGTGGATCTCGTGGTCGTCCACCTGGTAGAACGTGCCGGGCCACGGCGTGATGGTGTTGTCCAGTGGAGGCAGGTCCACCGTCGATAGCGTCACTCTGGTCAGGGGGCTCACCTCCCCAGGATGCGGGATCAGGCTCTCAACTGGTTCCCAGAATTGGGCTACTAGCGAGTAAGGTTGCGTTCGCGCTGGGGACGGGGCAACCCCTTTCCCAGTCGGAGATGATCTGCTGGAGGCACCATGACGGAGACAGCCCAGAGCGCACCGGCGGGACGTGGCGTCCGACTGCCACGCACCGCGCGACGTGCTCAACTGCTCGCCGCGGCGCAGGACGTGTTCGTCGCCAACGGCTACCACGCCGCCGCGATGGACGAGATCGCCGAGCGGGCGGGTGTGTCGAAGCCGGTGCTGTACCAACACTTCCCCGGCAAGCTCGAGCTGTACATGGCGCTGCTGGAGTCACACGTCGACCAGCTCGTCGGCCAGGTCCGCCAGGCGATCGCCTCGTCGCCGGACAACAAGCAGCGCGTGCGCGCCACCGTGGCCGCCTTCTACGACTTCGTCGACGGCGAGGGCCAGGCGTTCCGCATGGTCTTCGAGTCGGACCTGCGCAGCGAGCCCGCTGTGCTGGAGGTCGTCGAGCGCGCCACCACCGACTCCGTCGACGCCATCACGGACACGATCACCGCGGACGCGGGCCTGCCGCCGGACCGGGCGCGCCTGCTGGCCGTCGGCCTGGTCGGCCTGTCCCAGGTGACCGCGCGGGCGTGGCTCGCGGACGGTCGCAAGGTCCCCAAGGACGACGCCGTCGCGCTCATCTCGAACCTCACGTGGCGCGGCATCGGCGGCGGTTTCCCGCTCCAGCAGCACTGAACGTGGACGAGGGCCACGTCCCCCCGACGGGACGTGGCCCTCGCTGTTCCACCCTCGATCTCCCCTTGGGGTCACATCAGGTGCGCGATGCGGCCTGCCACGTCGGTGGAACGTTCCAAGGGGAGCATGTGACCCGCACGCGGGTAGATCACCAGTTCGGCGTGCGGTAGCGCCTCGGCCAACGCCCGCGCGTGCCGCAACGGCGTGAGCCGGTCCGCCCCGCCGGCCAGCACGACCGTCGGAATGCCGGCGAGCGCCCGCAACGCCTCCCGCCGCTGATGGGCCGACAACGAGTCGCGGAACCCGCCGAAGCTCGGCCCGTCGCACCGGCCGATCGCGTCGGCCGAGGCGCGGACGTCGGACCACGAGGCCCCCTTGCCGAACAGCCCCACCCGGATGCCGGGACTCATCACCCGCGCGAAGCCGACCGTCGAACGCCGCGCCATCCACGTGCCGAGCAGCCGCTCCACGCGCGACACGGGCGGCAGGTCGCCACAGGACGTGGCCACCAGCGCCACCCCGGACACCCGCTCGAAGACCGCCGGATGCGCCTCCGCGAGCGCCATGATCGTCATACCGCCCATCGAGTGACCGGCCAGCACGATCCGGCCGGTCGGCACCCGTTCGGACAGGACCAGCGCCAGGTCGTCCGCCAGCTCCTCGATCGTCGCCGGCAGTCCGGCGCCGGACGCGCCGTGACCGCGGTGGTCGTACCGGACCACCCGGCCCGGCAACGACGGCGCCACCCGGTCCCACGACGTGTGGTCCAGCGTCCAGCCGTGCAGCAGGACCGCGGTGACCTCGCCGGCGCCGGACTCGACGACGTTCAGCCGATCAAGAACGAGCGACGCCATGCGCGCATCCCCGGCTTTCCGATCATGCCGACCTCGTCCAGGAAGCTGATGATCCGTTCCCCGGCCCACTGCATGGTCTCGTGGAACCGCGGGTTGCCGAACGCCGCGCGACGCGCCTCCCGGGGGTCGAGGCCCACCGCCGAGTACACGGCCGGGTTGATGATCGTCCGGGTGATGTACATCGACACGTTCGCCACCAGCCAGCGCTGGTAGGCCAGCTCCGCGCGGGACAACGACGGCATGCCGCGCACGACCTCCTCGCGCGCGAACCGCACGTGCCGCGCCTCCTCCAGCACGTGGATGCGGTTGACCATGCGCACGAGCGGCTGCACGTTGTCGTCGGCCATCGCCTCGCGCTGCAGCCGGTCGAGGATCTCCTCCGCGACCAGGATGGAGCCGTACATCGCGGGCCCGTACCCGACCGTCGGCAGCAGCTTGCCGAGCCGGTGCACCTGCCGCACCGGTCCGTACGCGGGGCAGCCGACCCGTTCGACCAGGCGCGCGAACATCGTCGAGTGGCGGCACTCGTCCGCGACCTCGGTCAGCGCGTACTGGGCGTGCCGTGACGTCGGGTCGGTGTTGTAGACGACCTTGACCAGCATCTGCATCAGCAGCAGCTCGAACCACAGGCCGACCGACGCGACGCTGGCCAGCTCGTGCTTGGACAGCTCGATCCGTTGCTCGAGCGACAACGACTCGTACATCGGCGTGCCGTACAGCGAGATCCGGTGCTCGGGAACGAAGAACTTCCCGTCGACGAGCGGCGCGGCCCAGTCGATGTCGACCTCGGGGTCGTAGAACTTGTCGGCCGAGGACTTGAGCAGCCTCTCGGCGGTCTTCTCCCGGTCAGCCACCTTCATTGGCAGCGCCTCCCCGACGTAAGTGTTACTTGAGGTAACGGTTACTTCTGGTAGCGTGCGACACATGGCACGCACTGTCAAGGGGCCGGACGCTCGGCGCGAGCGCTGGAAGGGCCATCGCGAGGCCCGCCGGGCCGAGTTCGTCGAGGCCACGATCAGGGCGGTCGCCCGGCTCGGGCCCGACGTCGGGATGGACGACATCGCGGCCGAGGCGGGCGTCAGCAAGCCCGTGCTCTACCGGCACTTCGCGGACAAGTCGGACCTGTACCTCGCGGTCGGGCAGCGCGGCACCGAGATGCTGATGGACCGGCTGGGCCCGGCGATCGCCGAGGAGGGCCCGATCCGCGACCGGATCCGGCGGATCGTCGACGCGTACCTGACGGTGATCGAGGAGAACCCGAACCTCTACCGGTTCGTCGTGCGTGGCTCCTTTGTGGACCGTCCGGTGGAGAAGGATGTGGTCTACGAGGACAAACAGCTCATCGCCTCGAACCTGGCCCGCATCCTCGGCGACTACCTGCGGGCGTTCGAAATGGACTCCGGCGGTGCCGAGCCGTGGGCGCACGCGCTGGTCGGGATGGTGCAGAACGCGGGTGACTGGTGGCTGGACCGCCAGTCGATGTCGCGGGAGAGCCTGAGCGACTACCTGGCCACGATCATCTGGCACGCCGTGGACGGGCTGCTGCGTTCGGCCGGCGTGAAGGCCGACCCGGAACGACCGCTGACCCCGCTGCGATTGGTGGACTGATGAGCGACGAGCATCCGGAAGAGGGCTACACGGGCGAGGCGACGCTCGTCTTCGAGACCGAAGAGGTGCCCGTCCAGGTCGATCTGCGCGGCTTCTTCCAGCCGATCGACGGCCG
Source organism: Lentzea sp. NBRC 105346 (assembly GCF_030269605.1). Taxonomy (GTDB): domain Bacteria; phylum Actinomycetota; class Actinomycetes; order Mycobacteriales; family Pseudonocardiaceae; genus Lentzea. The sequence goes on along the minus strand of NZ_BSTQ01000026.1, from coordinate 80,948 downwards.
GTACCACTGGTACGGCCGGATCACCGAGAACGCGCAGGTCACCGCACTGGTGGAGGCAGGCGCCCGGTCGGCCGTGCTGCGCACGCCCGAGGGCGAGGCGACCGGCACCCTGACCGACCCCGACCCCTGGGGCCGCTACCGAGTAGGCGGCATCTCCACGCCCCCGTTCACCCCGGCCTGAACGCTATGAGGGGAGCTTTGCAAGCGCTGACCGCTTGCAAAGCTCCCCTCATGGCAACTGGCTTATGCGGTGAAGCCGACCTTGCGCGAGTCCTGCGGGCCGATCTCCACGTAGGCGACCCGGCTCGCGGGGATCACGAAGCGCGCGCCCTTCTGGTCCACCAGCGTCAGCACACCGGACTTGCCCTGCACCGCGTCGTTCACCAGTGCCTCGACCTCGTCCGGGGTGAGACCGCTGGTCACGACGAGCTCGCGTGGGCTCTCCACGACGCCGATCCTGACCTCCACGCTGACCTCCGTGCGTGCTCAAAAAGACTCTCTGATCGCAAACACTAGCCGAGACCGAGCTGCGACATCCGCCGCGCATGGCTCTGCTGCAGCCGCCGGAAGAGCGCCGCGATCCCGGCGAGGTCGCCGGAGCCGTGCACGATCAGCTCGGCGAGCGGGTCGCGCTCGGCCACCACGTACTGGGCCTGCGTCAACGCCTCGCCGAGCAGCCGGCGGCCCCACAACGCGAGCCGGTCGCGCACCCGCGGATCCGACTCGACCGCCGACAGAACTTCGCGCTCAGCGAACGCGGAGTGGCCCGTGTCGGCGAGCACGGCGAGCACCAGCTCCTTGGTCGGCTCGTCGAGCCACTCGGCCACCTCGCGGTAGAAGTCGGCCGCCAGCCCGTCGCCGACGTAGGCCTTGACGAGTGATTCCAGCCACGATTTCGGCTTGGTGCTCTCGTGGAACGCGTCGAAGCCCTGCACGAACGGCGCCATCGCGTCCTCGACCTTGACGCCCTCGGCCGCCAGGTGCTTCTGCAGCAACGTGAAGTGCCCGATCTCGGCCGCGGCCATCTGCGCCAGCGCGGCGCGGCCGGCCAGCGTGGGAGCCTCTCGCGAGTCCTCTGTCATGCGGTCGAACGCCGAGAGCTCGCCGTACGCGAGCGCACCTAGAAGATCGACAACACCCTCCGCAACACCCATGTGACGAAGCCTAATGGCCAGAAGCGTCTCGCCAGGTAGACTGTGGCCGACGCCCGGCGTGATATAGGGCCCAGCAAGGGCTGGTCCACACGCTGCGCGGCGCATGAATATGGTGCGTGCACACCTTTCCCGCAGCTGTTGAGAGAAGCGCGGTCGAGAGGCCCAGACCAGGGCGGTGCGCGCTGGCTGAGAGAGGCTGATCAACCTGACCGCTGAAGCACATCTCGACCCGGTCGCGCTGGAACACAGCGAGGCCGGAGTACCGGAAGAAGACACGTCGCACCCGCTGCTGGCAGACGCCCCGGTAAGCGACGAAGCCCCCACGTTCGCCGAGCTGGGGGTGCGCCCCGAGATCGTCCGGGCGCTGAACGAGGCAGGCATCGAACGAACCTTCGCGATCCAGGAGCTGACCCTCCCGATCGCGCTCGCGGGCGACGACGTGATCGGTCAGGCGCGCACCGGAACGGGCAAGACGCTCGGCTTCGGCGTGCCGCTGTTGCAGCGCGTCATCACGCCTGGCGACGGCACCCCGCAGGCCCTTGTGGTGGTTCCCACCCGTGAGCTGTGTCTCCAGGTCACCCACGACCTCACCGACGCGTCGAAGCACCTGGGCGTGCGCGTCACGTCCATCTACGGCGGCCGCCCCTACGAGCAGCAGATCGCCGCGCTGCGCAAGGGCGTCGACGTGGTCATCGGTACCCCCGGCCGGCTGCTGGACCTGGCCGAACAGCGCCACCTGGTGCTCGGCAAGGTCCGCAGCCTGGTGCTGGACGAGGCCGACGAGATGCTCGACCTGGGCTTCCTGCCCGACATCGAGCGCATCCTGACCATGGTTCCGGACGAGCGGCAGACCATGCTGTTCTCGGCGACCATGCCGGGCCCGATCATCACGCTGGCCCGCACGTTCCTCAACCAGCCCACGCACATCCGGGCCGAGGAGAACGACGCGGGCGCGATCCACGAGCGCACGAAGCAGTTCGTGTACCGCGCGCACTCGATGGACAAGACCGAGATGCTCGCCCGCATGCTGCAGGCGCGTGACCGTGGCCTGTCGATGATCTTCGCGCGCACCAAGCGGACCGCGCAGAAGATCGCGGACGACCTGGCCGAGCGTGGCTTCGCGGTCGCCGCGGTGCACGGCGACCTGGGGCAGGGCGGGCGCGAGAAGGCTCTGCGCGCGTTCCGCACGGGCAAGGTCGACGTGCTGGTCGCGACCGACGTCGCCGCGCGCGGCATCGACATCGACGACGTCACGCACGTCATCAACTACCAGTGCCCCGAGGACGAGAAGGCCTACGTCCACCGCATCGGCCGGACCGGCCGCGCGGGCCGCACAGGTGTCGCCGTGACGTTCGTCGACTGGGACGAGGAGGCGCGCTGGAAGATGATCAGCGACGCCCTCAACCTCGGCAAGCCCGAGCCGGTCGAGACCTACTCGACGTCGGACCACCTGTTCAGCGACCTGGACATCCCGTCGGGCTCGACCGGGCGGCTGCCGCTCGGCCTGCGCACACGGGCCGGACTGGACGCCGAGCCGGAGGAGAAGCTGGACCGCAAGCCGCGCAAGCGCAGCAGGCGCAGCCGCACCGGCGCGGGTGGTTCCGCCGAGCACGCCCCGACGCCGGAGTCGGGCTCCAAGGAGGAGTCCCGTCCGAGGCGGACGCGCCGTCGCAGCCGCGCGGGCGTCCCGGTCGAGGGCGAGGCCGAGCAGCCGCAGCAGACGTCGGCCGAAACGCCGGCGTCCGACAAGCCCCGCCGCCGTCGTCGCCGGAGGGCCAACGCGGATCAGACCGCGCCTTCGGCAGACTAAGGGCCATGTCTTCCGACATCGCCGACCTCGAGGACGTGCTGGACGACCCCGAAGGCGGGTCAGTCCAGCCACGCCCACCAGCCAGAACGTGGCGAACCAGGGCGGACTACGCCGCGGTGGCACTGATCACCGTCGGCGTACTCGTGGCCGCCCTGGTCGTCTGGCTGAACAGCGACGCGCGCGGCACGACGTCCGTGACGGGCTCGTCGTCCGTCCCGGAGCTCCCGCCGGTCAACGCGCTGCCGCCGTCTCTGGCGGAGGTGTGGCGAATGCCGAGCGACTCGACGCAGACGCCGGTGGTGGTCGACTCCACCGTGGTCACGGGCAACGGCGGCGAGGTGGCCGGCCGCGACCCGCTGACCGGCGAGTCCCGGTGGAGCTACACGCGCGACCTGCAGCTGTGCACGGTGTCGACGGCGTGGGGCCGCGCCATCGCGGCCTACCGCAAGGAAGACAACTGCTCGGAAATCTCCACCCTGGACGGCGCGACGGGCGAACGCCGAGCCCAGCGCAACGGCGACGCCGAGCTGGGCACGCGCCTGCTCGACGAGGGCTCGCACGTGATCACCACGGGCTCGAAGTTCGTTGAGGTCTACCGCCGGGACGACCTGGTGCGCTCCCTGGAGTACGGCCAGCTGCGCGCCATCGTGAACCCCGGCAAGCAACCGCGCACCGGCTGCACTTTCGGCTCGTTCGCGGTAACGGGCGGCAGGTTCGCAGTCCTGGAACGCTGCCCCGACGACGTGGACGACCGCATCACCGTCCTGAAGCCGAACCCGGAAAAGGCCGACGAGCCCAAGGTGTTCGCCAGCGTCGTAGTAGGCACCCACGGCGCCCAGGTGGTGGCCGTGACCGCCCGTTTCGTGGCGGTCGCGCTCCCCAACCCGGCCCGCCTGGTCGTCTTCGACGCCGAGAACGGCGGCCAGCTGGGCGAGTACCCGGTCGACGTCCCGAACAGCGACATCAAGGACCCGGCCGGCCTGGTCACACCCGTCACGGTCACCGCGTCGCACGTGTTCTGGCACACCGGTTCCCGCACCGTGGCGCTCAACACCGAGACGCTGGCTCCGATGTGGACGGTCAAGGACACGCTGGGGCCGGGCACGACGCTGGCGGGCCGCATCCTGATCCCGGTGCGCACCGGCCTGAAGGTCTACGACCAGCAGACCGGCGCCGAGGTCGGCACGATCCCGGTGAACCGCGACGGCTACACCGGCCCGGTCCAGATGGCCACGGTGGGCCCGGTGGTGCTGGAGCAGCGCGGCAAGACCCTGGTGGCCCTGCGCTAGGGGTGGTTCTCGCGACACTGCGTGGCGAATCGCGAACCGCGCTGCGATAGTTCCATCGTGTACTCGCAGATCACCCCGCACCGCGCCGAACGCGTCGACCTTCCCGGCCGCTACGGCCCCGTGGCCGCACTGCGCGCCCCGGCCGTGGGTGACGCCCTGAAGGCGACCGTGCTGCTGGTCCCCGGGTACACAGGTTCCAAAGAGGACTTCGCCCCGATGCTGGACGGCATAGCCGACGCCGGCTTCGAGGTAGTGGCGATCGACCTCCCGGGCCAGTACGAGTCCCCAGGCCCGGACACCGAAGCCGAGTACCGCCCCGCGGGCCTGGGCGCATCGCTCGCCGAACTGGTCGAGAAGCTGGCCGCCGAGGGCCGCAGAGTCCTCCTCCTGGGCCACTCCTACGGAGGCCTGGTAGCCCGCGCGGCCGTCCTGGCCGGCGCACCGATCGCAGGCCTGACCCTGCTCTCCTCAGGCCCATCGGAACTCCCAGCGGGAGAACGCCGCACAGCCCTGGACATCGGCGAACAGATCATCGCCACGCAAGGCGTTGAGGGCACGCACAAACTCCAGGAACTCCGCAGCGCAGCGAACCCGAAGTACGCCGAACAACCCGAGGAGCTCAAGGAGTTCCTGAAGACCCGCTGGCTGGCCTCCCCGGCCGTGGGCTTCATCGGCATGGGCAACGGCCTGCGCCACGAACCGGACCTGGTAGCGAAACTGGGCCGAACTCTGCGCGCGAAGGGCACTCCGGCGCTGGTCGTCTGCGGCGACCTGGACGACGCCTGGAGCCCGGCCAGCCAACGCGACATGGCCGAACGCCTCGACGCGGACTTCGCGGTGATCCCAGGTGCGGCGCACTCGCCGAACGTCGAAGCCCCGATGGAACTCCTGGCCACCCTGCTCCCCACCTGGCGGGCCTGGCTGCGTTGAACTGGGCTAACTGAGCAACACCGCCACCAGAGCTCCGGCGAGCATGAACGGCCCGAACGGCAACTGGCTTCGCAGCGTGATCCGTCGCGCCGCCAGCAACACCAGCGACACCACGGCGGACAGCACGAATCCCAGCGCCGCCCCCAGAGCGAGCGACTGCCAGCCGAGCCACGCCAGCCCGACGCCGAGCACGCCGGCCAGCTTCACGTCTCCGCCACCCAGATCACCGGGCCGCACCGCGCCCAGAGCGAAGTAGAAGACGAACAGCACCAGACCACCGAGCAGCGCCCGCCACAACGTGTCCAACCGCCCGGACACGACGGCGGCGACGGCCAGCAGCCCCACCACGATCGGGTAAGCGGGCAACGTCAGCACGTCCGGTAGCCGCTCCACGGCCGCGTCGATGAACGCGAGGGCCACGCCCAGCGCGCCGAGAGTCGCGAACGCGAGCACCTCCACCGAACCGGCGAACCGCGCCGCGAGCGCCGCGACGACCACCGCCGACACCAGCAGGAACACCCAGCCCACGCGGGTGAACCGGGACACGGGGCCGCGCAGCGCGACACCGGCACCCACACCGGCGAGCGCTCCGCCCGCAGCCCACAAAGCAGTCATGCGACGGGACGGTACGCACCGAACTACCGCGACGGAACGTGACAGCAGCAGTTCTGACCGATCGGCGCCGCTTGTCCTCCAATCGACCGACATGTCATCCGGACCTGCATGTTCGTTACAACCCTTCGTCCGATACCGAGCCGCGCGTCGATCACGGAGAGTTCTCGACGTCCAAGTCGGACTCCCCCTAGGAGAACGAAATGTTGCTCTACCTGTACCTCCGCGCTCAGGAGTTCCTCACCTCTCCAGTTCGCAAGATGAACGACCGCGGCGCCACCGCAGTCGAGTACGGCCTGATGGTCGCGCTGATCGCCATCGTCATCATCGCCGCTGTCACCGGCATCGGCACCGCGCTCGACACCAAGTTCGACCTGGTCTGCACCAAGCTCGGTGGCACCTGCTCGTGAGCCCGTCGGTCTCCGGCATCCCTCTGCTCGTACGGCGCCACCCGCGCCGTCATCGCGGTCGGTGAAGGCCTGGAAGGGGTCTTCACCGAAGTCGGAACCACATCGCGAGCGACCCGTAACCAGCCGTGCGGCGGCCGGTCTCCCCCGGCCGCCGCACAAGGGAGTGGACATGAGAAAGCGCAGTACCGACCGCGGTGCGGCCGCCGTGGAGCTCGCCCTGCTGATGCCGCTCCTGCTCCTGCTGATCTTCGGCATCATCGACTTCGGCCGCGCGCTCAACGCGCAGATCACGATCACCCAAGCGGCGCGGGAGGGCGCACGCCTCGCCTCGCTGAAGCAACCCAACGTCGTGTCGAAAACCCAAAGCGCCGCAACGGGTCTGAGCGATGTGAACGTCTCGGTGACGGCCTGTCCCGGGACGCCGACGCCGAGCTCCGACGCGACGGTGCAGACGACCTACACGTTCGAGTTCGTCACGCCCGTCGGAGGCATCGCCTCCCTGTTCGGCGGCGGCGGACTCGGCGACCCGATCACGCTCACCGCCAAGGGAGTCATGCCATGCGAAGCCTGAGGACCGACGACCGCGGCGCCGTGGGCGTCCTCGTCGGCATCCTGATCGGGGGCTGCGTGCTGCTCGGCATGGGCGCTCTCGTCGTGGACGTCGGCCTGCTCCACCAGGAGCGCGCCGAGCTGCAGAACGGCGCGGACGCGGGGGCCATCGCGGTGGCCCGGGGCTGCGCCGCCGGCGCCTCGACCTGCTTGCCCGGCAAGGCGAACACCTACGCGAACGCCAACGCGAAGGACAGCAAGTCCAATGTGGACACGGTGTGCGGCTACGACGGATTCGGTGTGCTTCCCGCGTGTTCCACTTCGACCGGTCAAATGGTCGACTGTCCCACGACACCGAAGGCGGGCACGAAGTACGTCGACGTGCACACGTCCACCAAGACCGCGGACGGCTCCACGCTGCTGCCCGGCGAGTTCGCGAGAATGCTGGCGGGTAACGATTCCTACGACGGGACAAAGGTGCTCGCCTGCGCCCGTGCCGCCTGGGGACCACCGAAGACCGCGACCACGGTCGCGATGACGATCTCGTTCTGCGAGTGGATGCAGGCGACATCGAACGGCACGGCCTTCGCCCCCGCTCCGCCCGCCACTCCCCCGCAGTCCGCGGACCAGGTGCTGAAGCTGCACACCACGACCTCGGCGACCGGTTGCTCGGGCGCCCCGGCCGGCTCGGACGGTCCCGGCATGTTCGGCTGGGTCGACGACAACGGCGACTGCTCGGTGCTGATCAACAACAACACCTACAGCGCGGACACCGGCGCCTCCGCTGGCAACCAGTGCAAGACCGCGCTGCAGAACGCCTGGCAGAACAAGCAGATCGTGTACGTGCCGATCTACTCGAAGGTGACCGAGAACGGCACCAACGGCACCTACACGCTGATCGGCTTCGCCGGGTTCGTCGTCACCGGGTACCACCTGCCCGGCTTCAGCGAGTCGGACTGGCTGAACAAGAACAACGACTGCAAGGGCTCGGACAAGTGCGTCAACGGTTACTTCGTCCAGGGCCTGATCCCCACCACCGGAACCATCGGCGGCCCTGACCTGGGCGCCTACGTCGTCCAGCTCACCGGCTGAGGAGCAACCATGAAGAACCGAACACTCGTCGTCGTCCTCGCCGTGGTGCTGGCTCTCGTGGGCACCGTGGGCGTGTTCATCTACGTCCGCAGCGCCGACGCCCGCGCACTCGCGGGACAGCAGGCCGTCACCGTCCTGGTCGCGAAGGAACGCATTCCGGCGGGCACGTCCGCCACCGACGCACAGAAGCTGGTCGACACCAAGCAGATGCCGGCCGGCACGGTGCCCGAAGGCGCGCTGTCCGAAGTGGACGCCTCGCTCAACGACCTCGTCACGTCCTCGGACGTCGCGGCCGGTCAGCTGCTGACCAAGCCGATGTTCGTCGCGGCCGCATCGCTGTCCGATGGCATCGCGATCCCGGACGGCAAGATCGCCGTCACGATTCCGACCGAGGCGTGGCAGCGCGCCGGTGGCCTGGTGCACAAGGGTTCCAAGGTCGCCGTGTTCGACACGTTCACGATCCTGGAGGGCAAGGGCATCACACCCGCTGGTGACGGTCTCTCCAAGCAGCACGAGTACAACCAGGCGACGCGGCTGCTGCTCACCGCGGTCGAGGTGCTCGCGGTGACCGTCGAGGACAGCGGCAACGGCAGCACCGGGAATACCGAGAACAAGGTCGGCAAGGCGATCGTGACGGTCGCCGTCAGCCAGGCCGACGCCGAGAAGCTCATCCACGGTCAGCAAACCGGGACGCTCTACCTCGCGCTGCTCGGCGGCAAGTCCGATGTCAACCCCAGCAACGGTGTCGACAACCGTTCCATCTTCGGAAGCTGAGGCGCGCCATGGCCATCCTCTGCGAACCGGCCGCGCAAGCCGGAAAGCTAGCCTTCGGCATCGGACCCGACGTCCGGGTCGCCGAGAACCTCGCCGGCGCCGCCCGGTTGCTCGACAGCGACCAACTGGAGACGCTCGTGGTCATCGGCCCGCAGGCCGACCTGGACGAGGCGCTGTCGTTCGCCGCGGCACGGCGGCTCGACCGGCCGGCGGTCGGCGTCGTACTGGTCCGTCACCGGGTCGACGTCACACTGCTCACCAGGGCGCTGCGGGCGGGCGTCCGCGAAGTCGTGCCGACCGAGGACCTCGCCGCACTGACCGAGGCGTGCCAGCGCTCCGTCGAACTGTCCCACCGAGTCGCGCCGTCCGACGTCGGGCCGCGCAAACACGGCCAGGTCGTCACGGTCTTCTCCGCCAAGGGCGGCTGCGGCAAGACGACCCTGGCGGTCAACCTCGCCGCGGTGCTGGCCGCGGGTGGCGCGCGCAACGTGTGCCTGGTCGACCTGGACCTCGCGTTCGGCGACGTCGGCATCTCGATGCAGATCGACCCGGCGCGCACGATGGTCGACGCGCTCGGCATGATCGGCCACGTCGACACCGCGGGCGCCGCGTCGCTGCTCACGCAGTGCCGTCCCGGGCTCAGCGCACTGCTCGCGCCGGTGGAACCCGGTGACGCGGAACGGATTCCGGCCGCGCTGGTGAGTGAGCTGCTCGAGGTGCTGCCGAGGATGTTCGACTACGTCGTCGTCGACACGCCGTCGCAGTTCAGCGAACACGTGCTGGCCGCGATGGACGTGTCCCACCACCACGTGCTGCTGACCACGCCGGACGTACCCGCGTTGAAGAACCTGCGGGTCACCCTCGACATGCTCGATCTGCTGTCGTACTCGCACGACATCCGCTCGATCGTGTTGAACCGCTCGGACGCGAAGGTCGGACTGACCGCCGAGGACGTGGAACGCGTGGTGCGCAACCCGATCAGCGCGCACGTGCCCTCCAGCCGGGACGTGCCGATCTCCGTCAACAAGGGCAACCCGATCACCCTCAGCATGCCGAAGCACCCGGTCAGTGAGGCGATCGCGAAGTTCGCCCGTGAGCGTGTGACCGAAGAGCCGGCACTGGCCGGAGCGCGGCGGAGGTGGTTCAAGTGAGCCTGAGCGACCGGCTGGCCCAGCGTGGGCCGGCTCCCACCGAGGCACCCGCGGTGCTGCGCAGGACCGCACGGCACGCCGACCCGTTCGCCGCACTCAAGCGCAGTGTCCACTCCGGACTCCTGGAGTCGCTGGGCCCCAAGCTGTACGACGCGCACCTCGACCAGCGCGAGCTGGAGATGCGGGTGCGGCAGACGCTGCAGACCGTGCTGGAACGCGACGAGACCCCGTTGACGAGTGCCGACCGTTCGCGGGTGGCGCAGGAGGTCGCGGACGAGATCCTCGGCCACGGCCCGCTCGAGCCCTACCTGCGCGACCCCGGCGTCTCCGAGATCATGGTCAACGGACACGACCAGGTCTACGTCGAGCGGTCCGGCCGGCTCGAGCCGGTCGAGGCGGCGTTCGCCGACGAGAGCCACCTGCGCCGCACCATCGACAAGATCGTCGCCAAAGTCGGCAGGCGTGTTGACGAGGCGAGCCCGATGGTCGACGCGCGCCTGCCCGACGGCAGCCGCGTCAACGCCGTCGTGCCGCCGATCGCCCTGGACGGCTCGGTGCTGACGATCCGCAAGTTCGCGACCGATCCGTTCACCGTGGACGACCTGATCGCGTTCGGCACCATGACTCCGGCCGTGGCCGCCGTGCTGCGGGCCTGCGTTCACGGCCGGCTCAACATCCTGATCGGCGGCGGCACCGGCTCCGGCAAGACGACGAGCCTGAACGTGCTGTCGTCGTTCGTACCCGCGGACGAGCGGATCGTCACGATCGAGGACGCGGCCGAACTGCAGCTGCGCCAGGACCACGTGCTGCGCCTGGAGGCGCGGCCTCCCAACGTGGAGAGCCGCGGTGAGGTCGCGGTCCGCGACCTGGTGCGCAACTCGCTGCGCATGCGGCCGGACCGGATCATCGTCGGTGAGGTTCGTGACGGCGCCGCACTCGACATGCTGCAGGCGATGAACACCGGCCACGACGGCTCCATCACCACCGTGCACAGCAACGCGCCGCGCGACTCGTTGGCGCGCTTGGAGACCATGGTGCTGATGGCCGGTGTCGACCTGCCGACGCGCGCGATCCGCGAGCAGATGGCGTCCGCGATCGACCTGATCGTGCACCAGACGAGGCTCAAGGACGGCACCCGCCGGATCACCCACATCACCGAGGTGCTGGGCATGGAGGGCGAGGTCGTCACGCTGCAGGACCTGTTCCTTTTCGACTTCCACGCGGGTGTGGACGAGCACGGCCGCTACCGGGGTGCCTTGCGCACCACGGGAATCCGGCCACGGTTCGTGGAACGTCTGCTGGACCGAGGGGTCGCGCTGCCTCCGGGGATCTTCGTCGGCGAGGAGTTCCAGCGATGATCAAAAGGATCCTGCTCTTCGTGCTGGCGTTGATGATGGTGGGCGGCGTCGCCTCGGCGGCCGAGCCGACGCGTGGCGTCGTCGTGCTGCTGGACACCAGCGGTTCGATGGCCCCGGACCGGATCGTGCTGGCCCGCAAGGCGATCACGGACTACGTGGCCGGCCTGCAGCCGGACGTGCTCGTCGGGTTCGTCGCGTTCTCCGACAAGCCGCAGCTGCTCGTCCCGCCGACCGCCGACCGCGGGCAGGTCACCGCGGCGGTGAACTCGGTGCAGGCCAAGGGGAACACCTCGCTGCACGACGCCGTCCCGCTCGCCGTGTCGGCGTTGAACGGCATCACCGAACGGCGGCTGGTCATCGTCTCGGATGGCGAGGACACGGTCAGCAAGACCTCGTTGGACGCCGCGGTGCAGTCGTTGGTGGACAACAAAATTCCTGCCGACGTCGTGGGTTTCCAGTACCAGGACGCGGCGCTGCAGCGAATCGCCGACGCGGCCGGCGGGCGGTTGCTAACCGCTAACGATGCGCCGCAGTTGGCCGCGGCGTTCGCTGCTCTCGTGGTGCCGACGACGGCTCCGGCCGTCTCGGCACCCACCACGACCGTCGCGCCGCCACCCGCCGTGGTGGAGCCGTCGTCGACGTCCTGGCAGACCGCGCTGGTGATCGGCGGGACGTTCCTGGTGTTGCTGCTGGTCGCGTTGCTGCTGTTCGGATCCGGCGGGCGCGGCGGTCCGGGCGAGAAGCTGGACCAGCAGATCGGCCAGTACGGTCCTGGGCGCCGCACCGGGCACGAACCTGTAGCGGCACAAGAGGGCTCGGTAGCGCGAACCGCCTTGGACGTGACCGGGCGCTTGATCGGCGAACGCCGGGCGTCGGACATCGCGACCAAGCTGGACCTCGCGGGCATGAGGTTCAAGCCGACGGAGTGGACGTTGCTGCGGGTCTGCCTGGCGATCGCGCTGGCCGCGGGGTTGGCGGTGCTGACCGGTGTGCCGTGGCTCGGCATCCCGCTCGGACTGCTGCTGGGCTGGCTCGGCACGGCCGCGTACGTTTCGGCCAAGACCACGCGCAGGCGAGCGGCGTTCGGCGAGCAGCTGCCGGACGTTCTGCAGCTCATCGCGGGATCGCTGCGCTCCGGCTTCTCGCTGTCGCAGTCGATCGACGGGGTCGTGCGGGACGGCGCCCAGCCCGCGGCCGGCGAGTTCTCCCGTGCGCTGGCCGCGACCCGGATCGGCGCCGAACTGGAGGACGCACTCGACCAGGTCGCGCACCGGATGGAGAGCCGCGACCTCGCGTGGGTCGTGATGGCGATCCGCATCCAGCGCCAGGTCGGCGGCAACCTCGCCGAGGTCCTGCTCAACACCGTCGGCACGATGCGGGACCGCGCCAAGACCCGCAGGCAGATTCGCGCGCTGAGCGCGGAAGGCCGGCTTTCGGCATACGTCCTCATCGCCCTGCCGCTCTGCCTGGGTACGTGGCTGTTCCTCGCCCGGCCCGACTACATGCGCCCGTTGCACACCACCCTGCCCGGCTGGCTGATGCTGGGCGGTGCCGCGCTGCTGGTCGTGCTCGGGGCGTTCTGGATGCGCAAGCTCGTGAAGGTGGAGGTGTGACATGGTCCTTTTGCTCGCACTGGCCTGCCTCGGCATCGCGATCGTGCTCTTCGTGGTGATGCTGGCCCGGCCCGCGGGAAGCGCCGTCGACAACTCCCTGGCGATGATCGAGAGCACGTATTCACGTTCGGTCGCCGTGGAAGCGGAGACCAAGCGGTCCCCTTCGTGGCTCGGCGGGATGGCGGGGCGCCTCTCGCCCGCCGACGCGTCATCGCGACTGCAGTACCGGCTCGACCTGGCCGGCAACCCGGCGGGCTGGAGCGCCGAACGTGTCCTGGCGTCGAAGGGCCTCGGCCTGCTGCTGGGCGCCGCTTTCCTCGGCGTGCTGCTGGGCTACCACTCGGTCAGCGCGATGGTGATCTGTCTGGTCGTGGGCGCAGTGGGCGGGTTCTTCCTGCCCGACCTGCTGCTGCTCAACGCCGGCCAGAAACGCCAGCAGGCGATCCGCAAGGCACTCCCGGACGCCCTGGACATGCTCACGGTGTGTGTCGAGGCCGGCCTCGGCTTCGACGCGGCACTCGCCCAGGTCGCCCGCAACACCACGGGCCCGCTGGCCATGGAATGCGCCCGCGTGCTGCAGGAGATGCAGATCGGCAAATCCCGGAACCAGGCGCTGCGGTCGTTGACCGAACGCACCACGGTCAACGAGCTCCGGTCGTTCGTCTCGGCCCTGGTGCAGGCTGGTGACCTCGGTGTTCCCATTGCCCAGGTGCTGCGCGAGCAGGCCAAGGAGATGCGCGTCCGGCGCCGTCAGCGGGCCGAGGAGACGGCCCAGAAGGTGCCGGTGAAAATCCTCTTCCCTCTGATCGCGTGCATCTTCCCGGCGATGTTCGTGATCATCATCGGCCCCGCTGCGATCTCGATGGCCCGAGTGCTGTTGTCACTGTGAGTCAGGGTCTTTAGACCCTAATAGGCCGATCGGTGTAACCGATTCGACAAGCGGATCGACATGCGGATGAACCTTCAACGAAGGAGTCCGCATGACGATCCGCATCGTCGTTGTCGACGGCCACACGCTGACCCGCTACGGCCTGAGCAAACTGGCCGCGAGCAGCACCGACATCGAGATCGTCGCTGAGACGGGCTCCGCTCTCGACGCCCCGCGCGTCATCGCGTCCTTGTCGCCGGACGTCGTGACCGTGGACGTCGCCCTCCCGGACGGCGACGGCCTGCGCCTGGCCCGCGAGCTGCGCGACCGCTACCCCTCCATGGGCATCGTCGTGCTCACGTCGCACGGCGAGGACGACGTGCTGTTCCGGGCCCTGGAGACCGGCGTCTCGGCGTTCGTGTCGAAGGCCGCCCCGGTCGAGGAGGTGCTCGGCGCCATCCGCCACGCGGCTGTCGCCGCCTCCTCCTTCACCGCCTCCGGCCTGGCCTCCGCGCTGGCGCGGCGGCATCAGGCCACGTCACGACTCGGGCTCTCCCCTCGTGAGCGCGAAGTGCTCTTGCTGCTGCGCGACGGTGTCTCGGTCCCCGCGATCGCTCGGGCGTTGTACGTCAGTCAGTCGACGGCCAAGACCTATGTGTCGCGGCTGTACGAGAAGCTCGGTGCGTCCAACCGCTCACAGGCGTTGATGACGGCGTTGCGCGACGGCCTGATCCGGCACTCCGCCTAGGCTCCCTCGGCTGAGCGCAGCCCGGCCACCTCGGCCCTGAGCCGCTCGACTTCGTCGACCAGCGCGAGCACGTCGACCGTGGCAATCCACTCGCGTGCGCATTCGGCACGCTCGGCCAGCAACCGCTTCTCGACGTCGCGCATCATCCCCGCAAGGCCGAAGTCCTCGGCATCGATCGCCTCCTCCTTGCGCTGCCGCGCCTGGAGAATCCGCGCCGTGAACTCCCGGATCTCGGCGGGCACGATGTCCTTCGCCGGTTCCGTCCGCCCGCCCCAGATGGCGGTTGGATCCGTTATGCGAGCCCAGATCCGGTCGTTGGCGTTCATCGGGCTCTCCGGGGCGAGTCCGGCAAGTTCGGCCAGGCCCCCTTGCCGGATGAGCCCGGAAATCAGATCCCACGTCCGGATCGGTCCGTCGTGCGCGGCCGCGTGGCGTAGTGCCTCCGCGGCTTCGTCGGTGCACACGAAATCCTTTGGAAGGACGGGGCGATCCACCGGTTTCAGGTCGGCGATCTCGGCTGAAACCGGTGCCAGATCGACGCCGCACTCAACGAGCAGCGCATAGCTGTTGGACGTTGTCACCAAGCCGAAGAGAAGGTGCCTGAGCCCTATGGGTCCTCCGGCGATGGAGTGCGCGCGGGCGAGCGCATCCCGCGCATCCCAGGCGAGCCGGGACGGGTCTGTCACGCCCACCAGAACGTCCACAGGGTCGCGGCGCTGATGAGGAGCACCCCCAGCGAGCTGACCGGCGCGCGCCAGTCGTTGAAGCGGTCGGCGATCACCTGGGCCACGATCACCACGAGCGCGGCCACGATGTGCGCCGTGACGGCGAGGGCGCCGGGGCCTGGGAGGTCGTGCGCGTTGGCGTAGAACTGGACGCCGATGTTGAACAGTGCCAGCAGCACCATGCCGACCGCGAGCACTCCGCTCACGCCCCGCAGGAACCCGTAACCCGCTCTCCGCTTGGTCTCCGTCGCCGCTGCCTTCACTTCCGCCAGTCTAGGGGCCGAGCGGCATCCAGGGCCCGAGGGTCACCTCCACGCGAGTCCTCAACTCAACCCCCCGCGAATCGACACTTCAACCCCTGACGAAGCTGCACTCTCGCTCCCGCGAGCCCGCGCTTCCGCGTCCCCGAGCCGCCTCCTGCGGGCGTGAACCGAGGACTCACCGGTGCCGAACTGAGGACTCGCGGCCTGAGCCGTACCTTCGCGGGGCTACGGCGCCAGCAGCTCCCACGGGTCGAGCGCCGGCGACGCCTGCTGCCCCTCCGGACAGCTGCGCCGGAAGTCGCACCATGTGCACTGCCGCCCGGTCACCGGCGGGAACAGAATCTCGGGGTCGCCACCGGCCTTCAACGTCTCCGCCGCCAGGTCGATCTCGTCCGCGGCCTCCTCGGCCCGGCTGACGTGCCGCGCGAGCGACTCCTCGGTGTGCTCCCACACCGCCACCTCGCCGCTGGGCAGGTGATGCAGTTCGACCCGCCGGCACGGCTTGCGCAACGTGCGCCGCGCCGCCAGCGCGTAGAGGGCCAGCGCCTGCGAGCCGCGCGCGTCGTCGACGGTCAGGACCTGTTTGCCGGTCTTGTAGTCGACGATCACCAGTTCGCCGTCGCGCAGGTCGATGCGGTCGACCCGGCCCTCGGCCACGATCTTCTCGGTCGGCGACGACACCCAGCGCTCGATGCCGAGCGGCTCGATCGACGTGTCCTGCTCGGCCACGTAGTCGTGCACCCAGCCCGCCGCCCGCGCCCGGTACTCGGCGGCCTGGTCGACGTCGCGGAAGCCCTCGCTCTTCCAGTGCCGCGTCACCAGCGCCGCCGCCTGCTCCGGGGTTCGCTTCTCCGCGGGCAGGTCGAACAAGGCCTTCAACGCGTTGTGCACCACCGCGCCGAGGGTGTTGTGGGCCCAGGCTCCCCCGCGCGGCGGCGATGGCCGGTCCAGGTACGCCATGCGGTATCGGCGCGGACAGTCCGTCCACGTCGCGAGCTTGGCCGGCGTCACCCGCACCAGACGGCGGGGGACGCTGCCGAAGTCGAACCCGAGCTGTTCCACGGACCCCAAGTTACTCAGACCCCCTGACAGTATTTGAATGGCTCCCATGGAGATCTGGCACAACCCGCGTTGTTCCAAGTCGCGCGCCGCGAAGCAGGCCCTGGACGACGCCGGAGAGACCTACACCGAGCGCCGCTACCTCGACAACCCGCCCACCGAGCAGGAGCTCGACCACGTCCTCACCCTGCTGGGCAAGGAACCGTGGGAGATCGCCCGCACCAAGGAACCGGCGTACCAGCAGTTCAAGAACGAGCCCCACGACCGGGCCAAGTGGATCAAGATCCTCGCCGAGAACCCCGTCCTGATCGAACGCCCGATCGTGATCAAGGAAGACGAAGCGAGCATCGAGCGTTAGGCCCCGGACACGAACCCCTGCACGGACGACGCGACCAACTGGACGGCGATCGCGGCTAGCAGGAGACCGGCGATCTTCGCCATCAGCAGGATCCCGCTCTCCTTGAACACCTTGATCAGCAGACCCGCGGACCGCAGGCACGCGAGCAGGATCAGGTGCACCGCCACGATCGCCGTCGCCAAAGCGATGTACGACCCGATCGAGTCGGCCTGCCGCACGAACACGATCGTGGCCGCGATGGCACCAGGCCCGGCCAGCAGCGGCGTCCCCAGAGGCACGAGAGCGATGTTGACGTCCTCGACCTCCGGGTGGTTGGTCTCGCCACGACCGGTCAACAGGTCCAGAGCGATCAGCAACAGCAGCAACCCGCCGGCACCCTGCAGGGCCGGGATGCCGATGTGCATGTAGGCGAGGATCGAGTTGCCCGCCACGGCGAACAGGGTGATCACCAGGAACGACACCAGCACGCCCTGACGCGCCGCCCGGCGCCGCGCGTCGCGGGACTTGCGACCGACCAGACCCAGGAACACCGGGATCGTGCCCGGCGGGTCCATGATCACGATCAGCGTGATCAGCGCCTCGGTGAACAGCCGTACGTCGAACACCACGTCACCCCACGAGGATCTTGCACCCGGTGGCCCGCTCCGCGAGTGCGTCCAGCATCTCCGGCGCGGTGGACTCCGCGCCGAGCCGGATCGTCTTGTTCGTCCCGTGGTAGTCCGAAGACCCGGTGACGATCAGCCCAGCGGAATCGGCCAGCCGCCGCAACCGGAGGCGGGTGTCAGCGTCATGGTCCGGGTGGTCCACCTCGACGCCCGCGAGTCCGACCGAAGCAAGAGAACGCACCACGTCCGACGTGACGATCGGGCCGCGCGCGACGGCGAACGGGTGCGCCAGCACGGTCACACCGCCCGCCGCGGTGATCATCTCGATCGCGTGCTCGACGGGCGTGTCGGTGCGCGGCACGTAGTACTGGCCACCGGCCAGGAAGGTCGCGAACGCCTCGTCCACCGAGGACACGACGCCCGCGCGCATCAACGCCATGGCGAGGTGCGGCCGTCCGACGGTCGCTTCCTCGGGCACACCGGCCAGCAGCGCGTCCGGGTCGATCGGGAAACCGTCGGCGGCCATCCGGAACGCCATCTTGTGCAGCCGCTCGCGTCGTTCGGACCGCAGCCGCACCTGCTCCGCGACCAGGGCGGGCGACGTCGGGTCGTACAGGTACGCGAGCAGGTGCACGGTGATCCGGTGGCCCCGCCCGTCGAACGACGTGCACGACTGTTCCGACCCGCGCACGAGCCGCAGGCCGGCGGGCAGTGCGGCAGCCGCCGCGGCCCAGCCGGAAGCCGTGTCGTGGTCGGTGATCGCCACCGTGTCGAGACCTGCCGCGGCGGCCGCCGCGACGAGCTCAGCAGGCGTGTCGGTGCCGTCGGACTCCGTCGAATGGGTGTGCAGATCGATGACCACGTCGTCCAGTGTGGACGACGCGATCCGGCGAACTCACTTGGGGAGCATCGACTTGCCGCGCGCCATCCGCTGAGCCTTGATCATCGAGAACCGTTCGGCCTGCGCCTTCTTGTCCCCGAACACCAGCTCGGAGATGGCGTCGTACACCTCTTCGGGGTCCGGCAGGTACTCCAGACGGTTCAACGCCTGGATCTGACCGGCCGACTCGACGATCAACGTGCCGAACCCGAACATGCGGCCCGTCACCGACCTCTCATACGTGAGGTCGGTGACCTTGCTGATGGGCATCATCGCGACCTTGGTCTCGAAGACGCCCGACGTCAGCATGAACCGCTTGTCGGTGACGACGATGCGCTCGACCCACCACTCGATGATGAAGTAGGCCAACCGCAGCAGCACCAGCAGGGAGACGTACCAGAGGATGTTCTGGATGATCCCCGCGTTCGGCGGCAACAGGTAGGAGATCATCATGGCGCCGGCGAGCAGAGCCCCGGCCTCCAGGACGTCCCACAGCAGGTAAGACCAGTGTCGCCGCACCCTGATGACCCGACGCTCACTGTTGAGCAGATAGTCGTCCGGATCGCGTGGAGCGAACATGGTTCACCCGCCTCTCGTTGCTGACGAGTGTAAGTCCTAGGCGACGACGTTCTTGGCGAAGTTGATCAAAGCCTCCGCCGCGGTCCGCAGTGCGCCGAGGATGTTGTGCACCAGTTGCGCTGCCTGCTGCGGCTCGGCGATGAGGAAGAACAGCAGCAAGGCGACGCCGGCGAAAATGAGGATCTTCTTCAAGTTCACGGTCCCACCCCGTCCAACTTCCGCACCCGTTTGGCGCCGTTCGTCACCGTTGTACAGCAAGGTCCGGCGCGTTGGGCAATTTGTACCGCGCTTGGGCGAGCGAGCACGACCGCCGTTCCGGGGTCGCTACGATCCGTAACCGTGACGGAGCGCAGTCCGGTGTCGGTCCGCTGTGTCGGCGGCATCGTTTTTGACCCCATCGGGCGACTACTGCTCGTGCGACGAGCCAACGCGCCTGGTGAGGGCCTCTGGTCGATACCAGGCGGCCGGGTGGAGCCTGGTGAGACAGACAGCGAGGCGGTGAAGAGGGAACTCCGTGAGGAGACAGGACTCTCCGTGACCGTCGGCCGACTCGTCGGATCCGTCACCCGACCGTTTCGTGACGGCGTTTTCCTGATCTTCGACTACGAGTGCCAGGTCAGGTCGGGTGTGCTCCGACCGGGGGACGACGCATCGGATGTCCGATGGGTCGACAGTGCGATGTTGGCCACATTGGAGCTCACCGAAGGCCTCCACGAGGCGCTCAAGGGGTGGAACTGCCTGCCCAAGGCCTGATCAGGGTTCGCTCTATCGAGTAGCTGTCGGCAGCCACACGAGACGCTGTCCGTGGGCCTCGGTCCGCGCCAGCACCCGCGTCTCGGTCTGTCCATCACGCGACCGGCTGAGCCTCAGCTCGCCGCCCTCGTGACCGACCCACCACGCGGGCCGGGGCAGCTCGGCGAGCGCGGGCAGCAGGTCCAGCCCGGAGGCGTACGTGAGCACGACCAGCGGAGCGTCCGCGGGGATCAGGTCGGCGGCCTTCGGCAGGTCGGCCACCGGATCGCCCGCGAGGAGCTGCGGCGGCTTCTTGCGGAGCACGCCCGCGGCCACGCCGAAGAGCCGCAGCCGCTCGGGCTGGTCGGCCCACACGCAGGCCTCGAGCCAGGCGTAGGCGTCCTCGTCGTCGAGGTCGGCCGGTTCCCCGATGCCGGCCTTCGCGGCGACCTTCACGGACTTGGGCAGCTTGGGCAGCTCGGCGCCCGGCGCGAGCTCCAGCGCGCAGTGCAGGCCCACGGCGGCCTTCGCCGGTCCGGCGACGACCTGCCCCGCCTGCTCGGTCTGGTAGCGGTAGGCGTACTGGTCGAGCCCGAGCAGCAGTCCCGCGCTCGTGCCCGCCTCGAGCAACCCGACGGGCGCGCCCGCCTGTTTGGCCGCGATCGCCACCGCCGGGAACAACACGGCCGCGCCGCGCACCTCGCACGTCCGCGTCGTGCGGGTCGCCACGAGCTCGCGCACCCGCTCCGACCGTTCGAGCAGGAAGTCGCGGAACAACGGCCAGGTGGCCTCGTCCGGGCCGTAGGTGCCGCCGAGCGACGGGTAGTAGTTCGACAACGGGTGGAACGGCTCGACCTGCACGAGCCGGTGCGCCGCGGCGAGGAGCAGGGCGCCGGAGGCGTGGGCCTCCGGCGCTGCCGTCAGCAGACGGGCGACCTCCGGATCATCGGCGGCGTGGCGCGCGAGGTGCTCGTAGAGCGGGGAGACGCCGGACGCCTCGTCCGCGAACTCCGAAAGCCTGCGCTGCGCCAGATCCGGAGAAGTCACTTCACTCCCAATCGATATCAATCAGTGGCGGGCTCGGGCCGGCCCGGCTGCTCGCCGCCGCGCGCGTCGCCGTAGGACTTCTTGGGCACCATGACCTTGCGGCGGAAGATGCACACGACCGTGCCGTCCTGCTTGTACCCGCGGGTCTCGACGTAGACGATGCCGCGGTCGTCCTTCGACTTGGACGGCGTCTTGTCGAGCACCTCGGTCTCGCCGTAGATGGTGTCACCGTGGAAGGTCGGCTTCACGTGCCGGAGCGACTCGATCTCCAGGTTGGCGATCGCCTTGCCCGAAACGTCCGGTACGGACATGCCCAAAAGTAGCGAGTAGATGTAGTTGCCCACCACGACGTTCTTGCCGAAGTCCGTCGTCTTCTCGGCGTAGTTGACGTCCATGTGCAACGGGTGGTGGTTCATCGTGAGCAGGCAGAACAGGTGGTCGTCGTACTCCGTCACCGTCTTGCCGGGCCAGTGCTTGTAAACCGCGCCGACCTCGAATTCCTCGTAGTAACGACCGAACTGCACTACTGCCTCCGCTGGCGTGTGATCGAGATCCGTCTCGGTTGGGGAGACAGTCTGAAGGCAGGGGGAGTACTCTCGGCAACTGGTGTGTGAGGCAATCCACCACCCGTGAACTTCGCCCAGAGGAGGTGAGGACGGCTTTATGAGCAACGACCCCCACCCTGCCAGTACCAAGCGCGTCCTCATCGGAGGGGCATCTTTGCTCTGAGTCTCCGGTAGGGACGCCCCGTCGTGTGTTCGTGCCTGAACGACGTGCGTGTGCCTGGAGGACTCACCATGCCCAGCTTGCCATCGATCCGCGGCCGCGGTGCGCAACAGCGCCCGATGGCACCCATTCCGGTGCCGTTGTCGGCGTATGTCGTGGACTGCGCGGTCTACATCGACGGCAAGCGCCTGCCCGGCCGCTGGACGCACACCGATGCCGTCAAAGAGGTCCGCAAGCGCAAGGACGGGTTCGTCTGGATCGGCCTGCACGAGCCGGACGGCGAGCAGATCCAGGGCATCGCGGACACGTTCGGACTGCACGAGCTGGCCGTCGAGGACGCGGTGCACGCGCACCAGCGCCCGAAGCTCGAGCGGTACGACAACACGCTCTTCATGGTCTTCAAGACCGTCCGCTACGTGACGAACGAGTCGCCGGACACCGCCAACGAGATCGTCGAGAGCGGCGAGATCATGGTGTTCCTGGGCAAGGAGTTCGTCATCACCGTGCGGCACGGCAACCACTCGGGGCTGTCCAAGCTGCGCCACGAGATGGAGGACGACGCGGAGCGCCTGCAGGTGGGGCCGGCCGCCGTCCTGCACGCGATCGCGGACCACGTCGTCGACAACTACCTCGACGTCACCGAGCACATCGAGAACGACATCGACCAGATGGAAGAGCGGATCTTCGCGCCCCGCAGCCGGGTCAGCGCGGACCAGATCTATCTCTTCAAGCGCGAGGTCGTCGAGCTGCGCCGCGCGGTGATGCCGCTCGCGAACCCGTTGCGCCGCTTGGCCGAGGGCTACACGCCGCTCATCCCCGAGACCGTGCGGTCGTACTTCCGCGACGTCGACGACCACCTCACCGAGGTGTCCGAACGCGTCGCGGCGTTCGACGAGCTGCTGACCACGCTGGTCGACGCGACGCTCGCGAAGATCACGCTGCAGCAGAACACCGACATGCGGAAGATCACCGCCTGGGTGGCGATCATCTCCGTGCCGACGATGGGTGTCGGCATCTACGGCATGAACTTCGACTACATGCCGGAACTGCACTGGAAATACGGATATCCGGTGGTGATGAGCTTGATCCTCATCGCCTGCCTGATCCTCTATCGAATACTTCGACGAAATCGCTGGCTCTGATTTCCGTCCGTCTTGAAGTATTCGTTTGGAGATTTCGTCATGACCAGACTGCTGACCAACATCCGGTTCTGGATCCTCGCCGGGCTGCTCTGCTGGATCACCGCCGTGTTCGTGCTGATCTCGGGGACGCCCTGACGTGTTGCGGCAGCTGAGGAACCTGCGGTTCTGGCTGCTCGCGCTCCCGCTGGCCTGGCTGGCGATGGTCGCGCTGCAGATCTCCGGTCTCCCGGAGCCGGGCGCGGCCACGCCGGACGAGCTGGCGGTCAAGGTCGCCGAGGCGTTGCGCGAACACGACGCGCACAAACTCACGCCGTTGATCTCCGTCGGCGGTGAGCCGATCGCAAAGGCGACCGTCGATCACTATTCCGGTGTGCGCGTCGACCGCAGCCGATTCGTCGGCGACGCGGTCGTCGTCGAATTCGTCCACGCCGACGGCACACCGGACAACACGCGAATGCCGGCCGCCGAACACGACGGCCGGTGGCTCGTCACACCGCTGGCGACGCCTTAGGCGTCAGCCGGAACACCCGGATCTCACGGCCGCCCGCCAGTTCGACGTACTTGTCGAACGGCGGCCACACGCTGGTCAGGAACTTCCACGCCCGTGCCCGGTCCTCGCCGGTGAGCAGCGCGCCGGTGACCGGAATGCGCTTACCGCCCTGTGCGACGGTGGCATGCGGGTTCTTGAGCAGGTTGCCGCTCCACGCCGGGTGGTGCGTCTGCCCGAAGTTGCTGCCCACCACGAGGAAGCCCTCGTCGTCCGACACGCACAGCAAAGGCGTCTCGCGCTCCACACCGGTGCGCGCGCCGGTGGTGGTGAGCACCGCGATCGGCATCATGCGGCCGGACATCGTGAAGCGGCCGCGGGTGGCCCGGAACACGAACCGGTCGAGCGCGGGTGCCGTCTTGACCATCCAGCGCAGCGTCTTCGGGTTGCTGGCGAACGCTTGTAAGGATTTCTGGTACGCGTCTTTCAAGCCCAAGGCCGAATCTCCCAGTTGAACGGTATGCCATGGCCCGCGCCGTGACCCAGCAGCAACGACAGTCCCGCGGGCCACAGCTTGAGCAGGAGGTGGAACTCGTACTGATTCTCGCCGGTCGTGCGTCTGGGCTCGTACACCAGGAGGGCCAGTGGCGCCGTGGGCGTCGCCTTGGCCGCCGCGTCGGCCAGCACCGCGCGGCCCATCGCCCGGTCCGCGGGCGAAACGTACTGCCACACAACGGAATGCCAGACGACGGTCAGCACGTCGCGTTCCCGGTGTGCCAGCTGCCGGGCCAGCCACTCCGGACCGGCGGCCTGCTCAACGCGCACCGGGTCGACGGCCGCGAGGTCGAGCGCGTCCCGCAACCGGTTCCACCGCTCGAGCTGGTCCGCCCACACGAACGAGCTGAGGTGCAGCCGTCCGTCCTCAGTGGACACGTCGACGGGGTTGATGTCGCAACCCGCCCGGCCGACGACGCGCAGCTTGTGCCCCAGGTCGACGTCCGGGAGGCCGGTCCACTGCGGGTCGAGCACGAGCAGGCTGTCCGGGTCGCCGTGCACCGTGCCGTCCGGCATGCGGTAGCCGACGTGGTGCGGCCTCAGGTTCAGCCCGCCGCTGGCGCCGATCTCCAGCAGCCGCACGGAGAACGGCGCGTGCCTGCCCGCGGCCCTGGCCGCTTCGTGCGCGGCGACCTGCAGTCCGCCGAAGAGCGGCGCGCTGCGGCCGGGTTCATTGGTCTGCACGACGGTCGCGGCGATGCGGTGTTGCAGCACCGCGGTGTTCTCGCGCAGCACCGGCAGCGCGTCCTCCCACAACGTCGGCAGGTGCGGCTGGCCGCCGACGGACGGGT
This sequence comes from Lentzea sp. NBRC 105346, assembly GCF_030269605.1. Classification (GTDB taxonomy): domain Bacteria; phylum Actinomycetota; class Actinomycetes; order Mycobacteriales; family Pseudonocardiaceae; genus Lentzea. The sequence continues at coordinate 56,641 of NZ_BSTQ01000026.1, read as the reverse complement.
AGTGCTTCGCGAGTCCGGGCGCGCGGCCCTCCAGCACGAGCCGGTGCAGCGCGCCGGCGAACCGGAGGCCGGGCACGGTGCCCTGGCGGTCGCACTCGGCGCCCGCCATGACCTTGGTGGTGATGCCGCCTGCTCTGAGGTCGGCGGCGGCGTCGGTGAGCAGCCTGTTGGTCAGCGGGCTTCCGGGGTGGCACGAACGCGCGGCGTCGTCGAAGAGCTCGGCAAGCACACGGCTGACGCTAGTGGGTTTCGGCTGGTCACGTCACCAACCCGGTCGAGTGTCTACGCTCTGAGGATGCCGAAGGTGCTCGCCGTGGCCGACGAGGTCGTCGAACAGCTGTGGACGGAGCAGGTGCGCCAGCACGAGGTGGACCTGATCGTCGCGGCCGGCGACCTGCCGTTCGACTACCTCGAATTTCTCGCGAACGCGCTGGACAAGCCCTGCGTGTTCGTGCCGGGCAACCACGACGCCGACCTCACCGGATACGCCAACGTCAGAGGCCTGTGGACCAAGGCCGGGCACCCCGTGCGCTGGCCCGGTCCGACCGGCGCGGTGAACGCCGACGAGCGGGTCGTGGACGTCGCCGGGCTGCGCATCGCCGGACTCGGTGGTTCGATCCGCTACAACAAGGGCCCGAACCAGTGGACCGAACGGCAGCAGGCGCGCCGCGCCCGCCGGGTCGCAAGGCTCGCCGGGTGGCGCAGACTGCGGGACGGACGTGGGGTCGACGTGCTGCTGACGCATTCACCGCCGCTGGACTGCGGCGACGAACCCGATGCGCCGCACCGCGGTTTCTCCTGCCTGCACGGCCTGGTCTCGCGGCTGCGGCCGCCGTTGCTGCTGCACGGCCACATCCATCCCCACGGTCATCCGAAACCGGATCGACAGCTCGGGGACACCCGCGTGGTGAATGTCGTGGGTTACAAGGTTCTGGACATCGCCGTTCCGGAGGAGGTCAGACGTGCGTGACACCGGCTTCCCCGTGGCGGACGCGGAGAACGACTTCCTGCGCGTGCGCCGCCGCCAGGTGCTGTCGAGGCTCGCCGCGTGGCTGCGCCGCGAGCCCGACGACGTCAACATCATGCTGCCGTTCCACGAGGTCGTGGAGGCCCTGGGCATGCAGTCCGAACGACGGCTCGGCCTGCAGACCATCCGCCTCGACACGATCGTCGGCAGCGTCGACCGCACCCGCGACTTCGACCGCCGCTTCCGCCCCACCTCCGGCCGCGTGCGGGAACGCTGGCAGCGCCTGGCTCTGGCGCAACGCCGCGGCGAGTCGATCCCGCCGATCGAGGTGTACCGGGTGGGCGAGCTGCACTTCATCATCGACGGCCACCACCGCGTGTCCGTAGCGCACGCGCTGGGCCTGTCCGTGATCGACGCCTACGTGACCGAGGTCGTCACCCGCATCAACGCCGCCGGCATCCGCTTCCGCGGCGACCTGATCGTCAAGGACTACCGCCGGCTGTTCCTGGAACGCGTGCCGCTGACGGGCGAGGCACGCGCCGCCATCGTGGTGTCGGATCCGTGGGACTACGCCCAGCTCGGCGAGAACGTCGAGGCGTGGGGGTTCCGCCTGATGCAGGACGAGGGCGAGTTCCTCGACCGTGCGACCGTGGCTCGTCGTTGGTACGCCGAGGAGTACACGCCGGTCGTCACCATGCTGAAGCAGGCGGACATGATCGGTTCCCGCACGGAGACCGAGGCCTACATGTGGGTCGCGGCCGAGCGGTACCGGCTGATCCGCACGCACCGCTGGGATCCGGACGTGCTCACCGCGGTGCGGGAGAACTCTCGTCGATGACGGCCTCCCAGCTGCCCAGCAGCCGGAGCCGTTCCGCCGACGGCGAGCCCTTCTCCGCCGTGTAGACGGCGAGCATCTGGTCCGGATCGCCAGGCAGCGCAAGCGTTTCGTAGTGCAGCTCGAGCTCGCCGACGACCGGGTGGTTGATCCGCTTGATGCCGTGGGTCTTCTCCTTCACGGCGTGCTGCGCCCAGAGGTTGCGGAAGACCTCGCTCTTCATCGAGAGCTCCCCCACGAGACTCGCGAGCTCGGGGTCGTCGGGGTGCCGGCCCGCGTCGAGCCGCAGGAACGCCACGGTCTCCGCGGCGACCGTGGGCCAGTCCGGGTAGTAGTCCTTGGCGGCGGGGTCGAGGAACATCTGCCGAGCCGCGTTCGTCCACCTGTCGTCGAATCCCCTGATCGCCTTGGCCAGCGGGTTCATCGCGAGCACGTCCATGCGCCGGCCGAGCACGAACGCCGGGACGTCGTTCATCATCTCCAGCATCCTTTGGATGCCGGGCCGCACCTTCTGCGTTCTGCGACGGGTCTTCGACGGCCTGATCAGGTTGCGCAGGTGGTGCCGTTCCGTCTCGTCGAGCCGCAGGACGTTGGCGATCGCGTCGAGCACGGCGTCCGACACGGCGGGGCTGCGCCCCTGTTCGAGCCGCACGTAGTAGTCGACGCTCACCCCGGCCAGCTGCGCGAGCTCCTCGCGCCGCAGTCCGGGCACGCGCCGCCGTGCCCCCGCGGGCAGGCCCACGTCCTCGGGCTGGATGCGGGCGCGCCTCGCGCGCAGGAACTCTCCGATGCTCACGTTCCCAGTATGTCTTTTGCCGGGCCGCTCATCCTGGTACTGCCAAACCCAGGAACAGCAGGGCATCGGGTAGTTGTTGGTGGTGGCAGCAGGGTTGTTGCCATGACCTCTTACGACAACCTCGCCAACCGCACCGCAGTCGTCACCGGAGCCGCCAGCGGCATGGGCGAGGAGATCGCCCGCCTGCTCGGCGCGTCCGGCGCCCGAGTCGCCTTGATGTCGCGCCGCCGCTCCCGCCTCGATTCTCTGGCCGAGAAGATCACCGCCGACGGCGGCCAGGCCCTCGTCGTTCCGGTGGACGTCTCGTCTGCTGATGCGGTGGACGAGGCCGCGGCTCTGGTTCACTCGGCCTTCGGGTCCGTGGACCTGGTGGTCAACTCGGCCGGTGTGATGCTGTCCAACCCGATCGTCTCCGGCCGGGCCGACGAGTGGGAGCGGATGATCGACACCAACCTGACCGGTGCTCTGCGCATCATCCGCGCTTTCGTGCCCGACCTCGTTTCCGTGGCTGCTGCCGGTGGTGTGGCCGACCTGGTCAACATCTCGTCGATCGGTGCTCACCTGACCTTCCCGCGGTTCGGCGTGTACTCCGCTACCAAGGCTGCTTTGACGCACCTTTCGGCTTCGTTGCGCACGGAGCTCAGCCCGTTGGACGTGCGGGTTACGAACATCGAGCCGGGTCTGGTGGCTACCGAGTTGGCCGGGCACCTGGACGATCCCGAGTCGTCCGCGCTGGTCGAGCAGATGTTCTCGGCGTTCGGCACGCTGTCGTCGGTGGAGATCGCCGACCTTGTTGGGTATGTGACCAGCCGGGCGCGGCACGTCAACCTGCGTCAGGTTGTGGTGCTGCCTACGCGTCAGGCTTGATCGGCGGTGGAGCGGGTCCGGAGGGCGGACCCGCTCACGCCGGGTCGGCGGTGCGGGCAGGGCGACTCTCCGGGATCTAACGGACAACTCGGCAGGGGCCAAAGGGCGACTCGCCGGGGTGGAGGTGAGGACTCGCGTCGGGCGGCGTGAGGCCGGGGGCGCCAAGGGTCGACTCGCCGGGGCTGAAAGCGCGACTCGCCGGGGCCGAGTTGAGGACTCGCGCTGGACGGCGTGATCGCGAACTATCGGCTCGACCGAGCCGGAAGCGCCCAAGTACCGGACTCGGCGGTGCCGAATAGGCGACTCGCCAGGGCCGAGTTGAGGACTCGCGTCAGGCTGCTCGGTCCCGGAGTCGCCCGCTTCGCTCTGGTGGCGGGGCCTTACGGCTGGCACACCAGGGTCCTACGGACGGCTTGGCAGGGTCTAAAGGGCAACTCGCGGGGCCTGCGCGCCACGTGGTGGCGGGGGTCCACGCAAGGTGGAGGCGCCGAGTGGTCGAGCGGTGCGGTCAGCGTTGCGCCTCCCAGTCCGGCAGCGGGCGCGCCTTGTCCAGGACCTCGTCCGTGTACTTGTCGAGTAATCGCGTCCCGATCTGCTGCGCGTACCCGAAGATCACGGCCCACAGCAGCAGTGCCGCCGCCGACGGGATGCCGATCAGACCCGAGGTCACACCCGCCCCCAGGGCCAGGATGCCCACGACCGCCAGCGCCGCCCCGAGCATGATCTTGATCAGCGCCTGGTAGCCGATCATCACGTACGGCGAGAGGCTCGGGCGGCGGCGCAGCAGCAACACGACGGAGGCCAGCACGGCGCCGAACGAGCCGAGCACCTGCACGAGCCAGACGTCCACGGCGGAGGCCTTCGGCAGACCACCGGGGCAGACCGTCGGCAGAGCGGTCTCCTTGGGGTCCACGCACAGCGGGATGATGCCGGGCTTCACGATGCCCACGACGCCCAGCACCGTATTGATGACGAACAGCACGAGCGACGCGGCGATCAGCTTGTTGCGCAACGCCCGCGAGCCCGCGTGCGCGAAGTCGGAGTTGTCGTAGGCGCCGCGCAGAGCGTCCACGACGATGGCGCGTTCTACGGCCGGCGTGAACTCCCCCGGCCGCAGCTGCTCCAGCGCTCGGCGCCGGGGGTCGTCCTCGTCCAACGCCGCGGCACGGGCCTGCAGGCCTGGTAAACGGCCAAGGAAGCCGCGCTCCGCCGAGATCGTCGCGACCTCGGCCTCGTGCAGCGCCCGCCATGCCCGCTCGATGTGCCAGCCCGACCACCACGACGCGAACTTCTCGAACCAGCGGTCTTCACGGGTGAGCATCTCGTCGACCACCGCCGCCTGCTCCTCGGCGGTGCGGCGCCACACGTCGCCCTCGGGATCGACCGGGTCGGGCGGGCCGAGCGCGGCCAGATCCGCGCGGACACGGTCCAACCTGGACTGCACGATGAGTCGCCAGTCCGTCACCCTCGGTTTGCGTTCGGCCATGCCACGATGGTGACAGCGGGGTCTGACAAAAACCGGGGCCGAACGTGTGACGTGCGAAAACGTTACTCGTCGGCCCCGAACACGTGATCGACAGGGCGGGTCAGGCCGTCTGCGACGGCTCACCCACCAGAGCGCGCAGCCGCGGCGGCATCCGCTTCTCCAGCCCGTAGGGCTCCAGGTGCGCCTGCAGCACCCCGGTGAACGCCCGCTCCACCGACGCGGTGTCCCAGGTGTCGCTCTCCAGGATCGGCTGCTTGAAGTACGGCTGGCCGACGATGTGCAGCTGCCGGCCGTTGCACCGGATGATCTGGCCGGTGATGCCCGCCGAGGCGTCGGACAACAGGAACAGCACCAGCGGCGCCACCTTGCCCGGCGTGCGGTCCGCCGGAATGGCGCGCAGGGAACGCTCGGACTTCCACACCATCCGGGTGTGCGCCACCGGGCAGACGGCGTTCACGCGGATGCCCTCGGACTCGAGGTCGAGCGCCCACGAGTAACTCAGCGAGGCGACCGCGCCCTTGGTCGCCGAATAGGTGCCGAGTTTGCGTTGGCCGAAGGACGCGCCAGAGGAAATGTTGATGATGGAGCCACCACCGGTGCCGCGCATCACGCGCATAGCGGCGATTCCGGTGTAGATGACGCCGAGGATGTTCACCTCGACGACTTCCTTGATCGTTTCCGCGGAGTCCTCCCAGGGGAGGGTCTCGTAGTTCAGGCCCGCGTTGTTGACGAGGCCGTCGATGCGCCCGAATTCGTCGACGCACAGATCGATGATCTTCGCGGCCTCGCTGGGGTCGGCTACGGTGTGCGTGCTCGCGACGGCTCGGCCGCCGAACTCCCTGATGTGCTCGGCGACCTTCTCGGCCAGGTCACCGTCGATGTCGTTGACCACCACAGATGCGCCCGCCAGCGCCGCGTGCATCGCGTACGCCTCGCCGAGGCCGCGCCCCGCGCCGGTGATGACGACAGCCTTTCCGTCCAGGATCCCCATCGCGCACTCTCTCCCGTCCTCGGCGGTGGCCCGGCCCCCGGTGTTCACGGGATGTACCCGCCTTGGACCAGCGTGATGAGAATCCGAACGATGAAACTGCATGTTTCGATGAGACGTCGTTCGGATGCGCCCAATGGCGAAGCGAGTTCAGCCCGGCCGATGGTCCGGACTAATCATGGGCCCTATGGCCTCACCCGAAAGTGTGAACGGAAAGGGCCGCCCTCCCAAGATAGGGAAGACGGCCCCTAAAAACGAGAATTCAGCGTTCCGTGTATGTCAGGTTCTTACCGGACGACGGGTCGAACAACTGCACCTTGTCCGCGTCGAACCAGATCTCCGCGGACTCGCCCTCGCGCGCGCCGGAAGCGGACGAAAGGCGCGTCACCAACGAAATGCCGCCACCGGGGACGTCCTCGGCGTGGGCGTCCGCGGCGAGGTCCTCCAGGTCGGCCGCCGACGCCGCTTCGCCGCTGAGGCTGAAGTAGGCGTACTTGTCCGATCCCATGGACTCGAGCACCTCGACCTGCGAGTCGAACGTGCAGCCGGCGGAACGCGCGGAGGCCTCCACCAGCGCGGCGTCCTCGAAGTGCTCCGGGCGGATGCCCATGATCACTTCACGAGGTGCGTCGGCGCCCTCCAGCAGCCGGCGGACACGGTCGGTCATCGTGACCGTGCCGAGCGCCGACCGCAGCGAGCCGTCCTCGATCGTCGCGGGGACGAAGTTCATCGACGGGGAGCCGATGAACCCCGCGACGAACAGGTTCGCCGGGTTGTCGTACAGGAACTGCGGTGCGCCGATCTGCTGCACGATGCCGCCGCGCATGACAACGACGCGGTCGCCGAGCGTCATGGCCTCGGTCTGGTCGTGCGTGACGTACACCGTGGTCGTGCCGAGCTGCTTCTGCAGGCGCGACACCGAGGTGCGCATCTGCACGCGCAGCTTCGCGTCCAGGTTGGACAGCGGCTCGTCCATGAGGAACGCCTTGGGGCTGCGCACGATCGCGCGTCCCATGGCGACCCGCTGGCGCTGGCCACCGGACAGGTTGGACGGTTTGCGGTCGAGGTGCTGCGTGAGATCCAGGATCTCCGCGGCCTCCGAGACCTTGCGCTCGACCGTGGCGTTGTCGACCTTCGCCAGCCGCAACGGGAAGGCCATGTTCTCCTTCACCGTCATGTGCGGGTAGAGCGCGTAGGACTGGAACACCATCGCGATGTCCCGGTCCTTCGGCGCCCGCTCGTTGACGCGCTGTCCGCCGATGCGCAGCTCGCCGTCGGTGATGTCCTCCAGGCCCGCGATCATGTTGAGCGTGGTGGACTTCCCGCAGCCGGACGGTCCGACCAGGATGATGAACTCACCGTCGGCGATCTCGAGGTTGACCTCCTGCACGGCCAGTGCGCCGTCGGGGTACCTCTTGGTCACCTTGTCCAGAACTATCTCTGCCATTCGCAACTCACCCCTTGACGGCGCCGGAGGTCAGGCCCGCGACGATGCGGCGCTGGAAGAACAACACGAAGAGGATGATCGGGATCGTGATCACCACGGCGGCCGCGGAGATCGACCCGGCCGGGTCCTCGAACTGCGAGCTGCCGGTGAAGAACGACAGCGCCGCAGGCACCGTCCGCGACTGCTCGGTCGACGTCAGCGAGATCGCGAACAGGAAGTCGTTCCAGCAGAAGATGAACACGAGGATCGCGGTGGTGAAGACACCGGGTGCCGCGAGCGGCGCGATCACCTTGCGGAACGCCTGTCCCGGCGTCGCGCCGTCCATCTTGGCCGCCTTCTCGAGCTCCCAGGGGATCTCGCGGAAGAACGCCGACAGCGTGTAGATCGCCAGCGGCAGCGCGAACGTGATGTACGGCAGGATCAGGCCGGGCCAGGTGTCGAAGATGCCGAGACCACGCTCGATCTCGAACAACGGCGACACCAGCGACACCTGCGGGAACATCGCGATCAGCAGGGAGACACCGACCAGCAGGTTCTTGCCGGGGAAGTCGAGCCGCGCGATGGCGTACGCGGCCATCGTGCCGAACACGACCGCGATCGCCGTCGCGATGATCGCGATGCCGATCGAGTTGGCCAGTGCGCGGACGAACTCCGTGGTGGCGAAGATGTTCCGGTAGTTCTCGAAGCTGATCTCGCGTGGGATCAGGTTGCCGTCCGCCAGCGTCTTGGACGACTTCAACGACAGCGACAGGATCCACAGCACCGGGAACAGCGCGTAGATCACGACGACGAGGTTGAGCAGGCTCCAGCCGACTTTCTTCTGGGTGGTCTCGGCTCCACCGATGCCGGCCATCAGCGCCTCCCTCCGGTGTCACTGCCAGGGGCAGCGGTGCCGAACAACTTGATGAAGATGAACGCGATCAGCGCCACCATCAGGAAGATGAGCACGGACATCGTGGATCCGATGCCGAGGTTCAACCCCTTGATCAGGTTGTTGTAGGTCAGCATCGACACCGACGATGTGCCCTGCGAACCCGCGGTGAGCACGAACAGGTTGTCGAAGATGCGGAACGCGTCGAGCGTGCGGAACAGCAGTGCCACCAGGATCGCCGGCTTCATGATCGGCACGGTGATCTTGATGAACCGCTGCCACGCCGAGGCGCCGTCCATCGCGGCGGCCTTCAGCAGGTCGTCCGGAACGAGCGCGAGACCGGCCATCAGCAGCAGCGCCATGAACGGCGTGGTCTTCCAGACCTCGGCCAGGGTGACCACCATCAACGCGGGCAGCTTCTCGGTCAGTACGGGCTCGCCACCGGCCAGCTCGGACAGGTAACCGGTTCCCGGCGTCCAGGCGAACCGCCACGAGAACGCGGCGACGACCGTGACGATGCCGTACGGGATGAGCGAGGTGGTGCGGACGATGCCGCGCCCGACCAACGCCCGGTGCATGATCAGCGCGAGCCCCATGCCGAGCACCAGTTCGATCGCCACGGAGATGACGGTCAGCACGACCGTCACCCACACGGCGTTCCACCAGTAGGGGCTGCTCAGCACGGTGATGTAGTTGTCGAGTCCGACGAACTCGACGCGGTCGGGGAACTTCAGGTCGTAGCGCTGCAACGACAACCAGATCGAGTACACGATCGGCCAGCCGGTGACGGCGATCATGGTGATCGCCGCCGGTGCGCAGAGCAGCCAGCCCAGCTTGCGCTCGGCCCTCTTGCCCTCGCTCAGCACGGCCTTCTTCTTCGTGTCAGCGGTGGTTTCCGTTGTCACGCCAGGCGTTTCGGTAACCGCGTGGCTCACGGCAGCACCCCCTTGGAGTCGAGTGCGTTCTGCAGTTCCGTGCGCAAGCGGTCCCCGGTGGCCTTCGGGTCGATGCTGCCCGGCGGCGACAGGACGGTGGAGATCACCGTCGAGACGTTCTGGTACGCCGGGGTGCGCGGCCGCACGCTGGCGTTCTCGAGCGTCTCCAGGATCGCGTCCTTCATCGGGTACGCCTTGGCCATCTCGGGGTCGTCGTAGACGTCCTTGATGGTCGGTGGCACACCGTCCTTGATGGCGGCGGTCTTCTGGCTCTCCGCGCCGCGCAGGCACAGCACGGCGTCGAACGCCTCGTCCGGGTGCCTGGTGTAGTTGCTGACCGCGTAGTTGATGCCACCGACGGTCACCTTGGACGACCCACCACCGACGGACGGGTAGGGCGCCCATTTGAAGTTCTTGGCGAAGTCGGGCTTCTTCTGTGCCGCCGCGTAGACGTACGGCCAGTTGAGCTCGAACGCGGCCTTGCCGGACTCCATGAGCAACCGCGCGGGGTCCTCTGTGGAGTTGGAGAAGGACGGGTCGATCGCCTTGGACGTGGCGAGCTTCTTCAACGCCGCCAACGCTTCCACGGCCTTGTCGTCGACGATCGCCTTGGTGCCGTTCTCGTCGAGGATCGTGCCACCGTTGGAGTTCACCAGGGTGTTGAACAGCACGACCAGGCCCTCGTACTGCTTGCCCTGCCCCACGATCAGGCCCGGTTTGCCCTGTGCGACCAGGTCCTCGGCCTGCTTGATCATCTCGTCCCACGTCTCCGGCGGGGAGGAGACGAGGTCCGCGCGGTACCAGAGCAGCTGCACGTTGGTGTTGTCCGGGGCGCCGTAGAGCTTGCCCTCGTACGTCGCGGTGTCCAACGGGGTCTGCAACGTCCCGTTCGTCACCTGCGACTTGACCTGACCCGTGAACTCCTTGATCCAGCCCGCTTTCGCCAGCTCGGCGGTCCACGTGACATCCAGCGCCAGGACGTCCATGCTGTCGTCCTCGGCCGCGAGTCTGCGGACCATCTGTTCGCGCTGACCATCGGCCTCACGCGGCAGCTTGTTGTAGACGATCTTGTACTTGCCGCCGGCTTTCTTGTTGCAGTTGTCGACGATCGTCTGGAAGTTCTCTTGGTTGTACTTGTAGACGTTGACGGTGATCCCGTCGCCACCCGACCCGCACGCCGCTATTCCGGGCACCGCCACCAAGGCGGCCCCCACTGCGGCTACGAGCCTGCGGCGCCGTTTCGCGCCCCTCATCGGCCCTGCCTCCTTCCCGACTACACGGAGGAGCCAGACCGCTGAGCCCGGCACCCCGTCGTGCCACCGGCCGCACCGGGCGTACCGGTGCAACGAACCTAGGCCTGGTGATCAGGAGCCGCAACCAACCGGAGCAACGATTCAGAACCAATCGTTACTTTCGTCGATCTTTATGGGGAAAGATCTAGTGGCGTGGCTCGCGACGTTGCCGTGGGAATCTGCGCGTGGGGCCGGTGCCGCGAGGCGTCCCGCTGAGCGTGGATTCACCGTCAACGTTGCGAGTCACGCGCCACTAGTTGGGCCGCATGGCCAGCTTGGCGAGCAGGTCACGCCCGCGTTCGGCCGAGGAAGGCTGACACAGCACGTCGTATCGGCCGGCGACCAGCTGGCTGGCGGACTGGAAGTCCCGCTTGCCGCGAGCCGACCCGTACCCGACGGCGGCGAATACCAATCCGAAGAAGACACCCGTGACCAGGCCGACCAGCACCGGACCGGGGTTCACGCCGGGCGTGGTGCTGAACAGCGTCAGCAGCAGCCCGACGAACAGGCCGAACCAGGCGCCGGAGGCGGCACCGGTCGCCAGCACGCGGCCCCAGGTCAGCTTCCCGGTGACCCGCTCGACGAGCATGAGGTCGACGCCGACGATCGTGACGTCCTGGACCGGGAAGTCCTCCATCGCGAGGAAGTCGACGGCCCGCTGCGCCTCCTCGTAGGTGGCGTACGAGCCGACCGGCCAGCCCGTCGGCGGCGTGGGCAGGCGCGGCGGGACACCCGGCCGGTTCTGAGCGGAGAACGGACTCGTCACGGTGACCACCTCTTCACGCGCACCTGATCACACCATCCTGCCAGCAAGCGCCCGGCTCGTGCCGGAGTGTCCGGCTTAGCCCGTCAGGCTGAGCGCTCGGTGCGCGTGACGAGGGCGAAGAGGTACTGGATGGTGTCGCGGCGGAAGTACGCGATGACGAGCGCCACGAGACCGAGCAGCGCGGGCAGCTTCGCGTCGCCGTGCGCCAGCAGGAACAGCTCGGTGCCGACGGCGCCGACCATGATCCCGACCAGCCCCAGCGCGGCGAGCCCGCACAGCCGGGGAATCAGCAGCCCCAGCGCACCGAGAATCTCGAGCACACCGGTGAGGTATCGGAGCCACTGCCCGAAGCCGATCTCGTCGAACTTCCGCACGAGACCATCGCCGAACAACATGAAGCCGCTGTACACGAAGTAGGCGGCCAGCAGAATCTGAAGCGCCCAGAGCGCGATGTTCCCGATGCGCGCACCCGTGGACTGCGCTGCCTGATCAGACACGGACAGATCCTTCCACCGTTGCCGAGGGCGCCGCCACTCGAGCGTTCCAGAGCCAGAGCACGTCGCGGCCGAACGACCACACGAGCGACGCGAGCGCGAGCGCGACCAGCACGGCACCGAACGGGAAGACGCCGGAGGCCGCGACGACGAGCACGATTCCCTGCACCGCGGCCACGGTCTTGCGGGCCATCGAGTGCGGGAGCGAACCGCGCATCCAGCGCAGCTTCCAGGAGAATGCCACGAACACGTACCGCATGGCTCCGATCGCGAGCACCCACGGCCCGAACGACAGCGCCACGTACGCGCTCAGCACCAGGATGAGGAACGCGTCGACCTCCATGTCGAACCGCGCGCCGAGCCGGGAGGCGGTCCCGGTCCTGCGGGCGACCTGGCCGTCCACGAAGTCCAGCGCCAGCGCGATGGCGGCGAACGTGACGACGATGGTGGTCGGGATGCCCTCGTCCGCACGGTCGGCCACGAGCGCGGTGACCGCGCCGACGAGCAGCCCGCGGCCGAGGGTCACGCGGTCGGCCGGGCCGAGCGACGTGCCGGACCGCTGCAGCGCGTAGCTGAGCAGCGCCCACGTGGCGAAGCCGTACGCGAGACCGGCGGCCCACCCGAGCCCGCCCAGCCCGATCGTCCCGCCGAGCACGCCGAGCAACAGGAACTGCCCGCCGGCCCAGATGGCCTGCTCTTGCACGACCGGCCCGGTCTTGTGGTGAAGTGTGATCATCGGTGCCCCTCTTGGCTGTGCCCCGCTCTCGGAGGTTCCTCAAGTGACACGTACGGCAAGGGCATTCTGGCTCAATGCATCTGGAAACGGTTTGATTCGGGACGAAACGCTGCCCGAGCCGAAACCGGGTGAAGTCGTCGTGCGGACCCTGTTCTCCGGGGTGAGCCGCGGCACGGAAACCCTTGTCTGGCAAGGACGAGTGCCGGAGAACCAGTACGACTCGATGCGGGCCCCCTTCCAGGAGGGTGACTTTCCGTGGCCGGTGAAATACGGATACCTCAACGTGGGGGTGGTCGAAACCGGTGACCTGAAAGGCCGCACGGTGTTCTGCCTCTATCCACATCAGACCGACTACGTCGTCCCGGCGACGGCCGTCACACCCGTGCCGGACGACGTGCCACCCGAACGGGCGGTTCTCGCGGGCACCGTCGAAACGGCCGTGAACGCGCTGTGGGACGCCAAACCGTTGATCGGCGACCGCGTCACGGTCGTCGGCGGCGGGATGGTCGGCTGCAGCGTCGCGGCGGTCCTCGCGGGCTTCCCCGGCGCACGGGTGGAACTGGTCGACGCCGATCCGGCCCGCCAGGCCGTGGCGGACCGGCTGGGCATCGGTTTCGCGCTCCCCCAGAACGCCACCGTGGGCCGCGACCTCGTCATCCACGCGAGTGCCACCGAGGCCGGGCTGGAGACGTCGCTGCGGCTCCTCAAGGCGGAGGGCACGGTCGTCGAGCTGAGCTGGTACGGCGACCGGCGGATCTCCCTGCCGCTGGGTGAGAACTTCCACTCGCGCCGCCTGACGATCCGCAGCAGCCAGGTCGGCACGGTCGGGCGCCCGGACCGCTCGTACGCCGACCGGCTCGGGCTCGCGCTGGACCTGCTGAAGAGCCCGGTGTTCGACGCGTTGATCACCGGTTCGAGCCGCTTCGACGAGCTGCCCGACGTGATGCCCAAGCTGGCGAGCGGCGAGATTCCCGCGCTGTGCCACCGGATTGAGTACGGTGCCGCCTCGTGATTCCCACATACACCACCGAGGACGCCATCGACCGCACCGTGGCGGTGCTGCCGGTCGGCAGCTTCGAGCAGCACGGCCGGTACCTGCCGCTCGCCACCGACACGATCATCGCGAACACCATCGCGCGCGCGATCGCGGACACGTACCCGGTCCTGTTGCTGCCACCCATCACGATCTCTTGTTCGCACGAGCACGCCGCTTGGCCCGGAACCGTGAGCATTTCGGCGAAAACGCTCTACTCGGTCGTCACCGACATCGCCGAGTCACTGGAACGCTCGGGCGTGCCGCACCTCGTGATCGTCAACGGGCACGGCGGGAACTACGTGCTGCAGAACGTGGTCCAGGAGTCACGCGGCCGCATGGCGCTCTTCCCCGGTTTCGAGGACTGGGAGGCCGTCCGCGAGGCCGCGGGCCTGGAGGCCTCGGCCTACGAGGACATGCACGCCGGCGAGCTCGAGGTCTCGCTCCTCCTGCACGCGCACCCGGAGGTCCTCAGGCCCGGTTACGAGACCAGCGACCACGACGGCGGGTCGCGCCGGTTCCTGCTCACGCAGGGCATGGGGCCGTACACCGAGTCCGGCGTGATCGGCCGTGCCTCGCTCGCCACCGCCCGCAAGGGCGAGGACCTGCTCGCCGCGCTCGTCGACGCCTTCCGCGACTACCTGGACGTCTGGCACTGACCGCTTGCGGAACAGCGTGACAGCGCCCGGCAGGCTGGCGATCATCGCGAGCACGCCGTAGACCACCGCGGTCGTCACGCCCTGCGCGGCGCCGAGCCCGGACGCGCCGAACGCGACGGCCAGGAACGCCTCGCGCGGGCCGAAGCCGCCGATGTTGATCGGCACCGCCATCACCAGCAGTGCCAGCACGAACAGCGGGACGAGCTGCGCGAGCGTCGCCTCGGAGCCCGCGACACGAGCCGCGACGTAGAACATCGCGATGTGGCCGGCGATCGTCGCGGCCGAGGAGAACGTGACCCGCGGCAGCGCGTGCCGCGAGAACAGCCCGGCCCGCGCGTCCAGCCAGGTCGTCGTCAGCAGCTGCCGCACCCGGCCGACCATCGCCGCGCCGGTGACCATGACACCCAGGACCACCAGTGCGGTCAGCACGGTCTCGCGGCTCGGCACGAGGTCGACGGGCAGCGTGCGCTGGGTGAGCAGCACGCCGACGCCGACGACGATCAGCACGATCTGGCCGGCGAACCGCTCGAACACCACGGCGCGCACGCCACGGCCGACGTCACCGGACTGCTGGCCGTGGTTGACCGCGCGGTGCACGTCACCGAGCACGCCGGCGGGCAGCACCGAGTTGAGGAACAGGCCGCGGTAGTAGTCCGCGACGGCCGTGCGCAGCGAGAGCGGCAGACCGAGGTTGTGCGCGACGACGCTCCAGCGCCACGCGCTCAGCACGGTCGTCGCGAACCCGATGCCCAGCGCGGCGAGCACGGACCACGCGTTGATCGCGCGCAGCCCGTCCACGAACGCGCCGGTGCCCAGCTTCCACGCCAGCGCCGCCAGTACGGCGACCGCGAGGAGCAGGCGCAGCCACGGCCAGAAACGCTTCATCGGTCCACCCTCGGTATCGCCAGCAAGTCGATGTGGTGGACGACGGCGTTCAGCTCACCGCTCAGCCTGCGCTCCAGATACGGCCCTGCCTGTTCGGCCAGCTCCGGCTCCTGCTCGACGGCCGCGCCGACCCAGCCCCGCAGCCATTCCGCCGTGAGAGCGGCCTGGTCCGGGCCGAGTCGCCACGGACTCGGTGCCGTGCGCACGTCCGCGCCCAGCTGGGCGAACGCCTCCGCAGCGGCCTCGGGGGCGTCCGGACCGAGCAGCCTCCGCCCGCCCTCGACGCGGCGCTGGTGCGCGTTGAACGCGTCCTGGAACGCGGCGTCGAGCGGCTCGGCCGGGGTCAGCTCGACCCGGCCGGCGACGGACAGCGTGAAGAGTGCGGGCACACCACCATGTACGCAGGCGGCGGCCAACGCGTTCATCTCGTCGGCGGTGAGCAGGTCCAGCAGCGCCGAGCAGGTCACCAGATCGGCACCCGCCAGGTCGTCCGCCTTCAGCGCGGCGAGGTCGCCCTCACGCGTCTCCACGGTGATGCCAAGGGCGCTCATGCTCGCCTCCGCGAGCCCGAGCAGCCGGGGGTCGCGGTCGTGCAGCACCACGTGCCGCACACCGCTGAGCTTCCCGGCGAGCCATCGCCCCATCGATCCCGTGCCACAACCCAGGTCACGTACCGAGACCCCGGATCGGTTCAAAATGGAGTCACGCAGGTAGTCGAGGAGTTCCGTCGCGCGCGCGTCGGCGTCCGCCTTCTCCCGCAGTGCCAACCATTCCGGGGCGAATCCCTCATTGCTCATGCGCGCAGACTAGCCAGCACCTCCGTCATCGCCCGCGCGGTTTCGTCCCAAGTGGACAGCTCGGCCCGCCGCTTCAGCGCGCGGTGGCGCAGGTCACGCCGGTGCTGCTCGTCGGTCAGCCACCGCCGGAGCGCGCGGGTCAGCGCGCCGGCATCACCCGGCGGGAGGAGCACGCCACCGCGGCCCAGCGCGTCCGGCACCGAGCTCGCGACCACGGGGATTCCACGCGCCAGCGCCTCGGTGACGACCATGCCGTAGGTCTCCGCGCGCGACGGCAGGACGAACAGGTCCGCGGCCGCGTACGCGGCGTCCAGGGCCGCGCCGACCAGCGGGCCGCTGACCCGGATCCGGCCGTCCAGCCGGTCGATCTCGGCGTGACCGGGACCGACGAGCTCGCAGGTCCACGGCAGGCCGACGAGCGGCCGGAGCGCCTCCACCAACACGTCCTGGCCCTTGCGCGGGGTCAGCGACGCGACGCAGAGCAGCCGCGACACGCCGTCCGTGCCCGGCGCGAGGGCGGCGGGATCGGTGCCCGGTGTGACGGTGTTCACACCGGTGAGCCCGTGGTGCTCCTCGAGGCGGCGCCGGGCCCACGGACTGGTGGCGATGACCGCGCTCGCCGCCCGCAGCACCTCGCGCTCCGCGGCGTCGAGGCGAGCCGCGGTGTGCGGGTCGAGCCCGGTCTCGTCGGCCAGCGGCAGGTGGACCAGCACGGCGAGCCTGAGGCGTCGCGCGTGCGGCACGACGACCTCCGGCACACCGCACGCGACGAGGCCGTCGAGCAGCACGGTCTCGCCGTCCGGAATGTCGCCCAGCGCCTGGTCCAGGGCCGCGCAAGCGATTGCGTCCGGCTGCGGCCAGGCGCCGGGGACGGCGACCTCCTCGAACGCCAGCGCGTCGCACAGGCGCCGGTCGTAGACGTTGCCCCCGCTGGGAGCGGAGGCATCGTCGATGTCGCCGGGCAGGACGAAGCGGATCACAACTGCCGTTCGTACGATGCCCAGGCCACGTGGGACTCGTGCAGGGTGACCTCGATCGCGGTGAGGCCGCGCGCGCCCTCACCGAGCGAGCCCGCGTGCACGCGTTCGGCGAGCTGGTCCGCGATGTGCTTCGCGAGGAACTCGGTCGATGTGTTGATTCCCGCGAACGCGGGTACGTCGTCGAGGTTGCTGTAGTTGAACTCGGAGAGCACTGCGTGTAGCTGTTCGGTCGCTAGTCCGATGTCGACCACGATGTTGTCGTCGTCCAGGTCGGGACGTTTGAACCGCGCGTCCACAAGGAACGTTGCCCCATGCAGACGTTGCGCCGGTCCGAACACCTCGCCTCGGAAGCTGTGAGCGATCATGACGTGATCGCGGACGGTGATGCTGAACAGGGTGTCCTCCACCTGGTGAGCCGGGTTACGGTGCAACTTCGGCCGAGCGTAATGACGTTCGGCCGGTGTCGGGTGACGAGGGGACCGGATGTACGAGCAAGCGTTCAACGAAGAGGACGTCGCGGAGTCGGACCTGGTGACACGCCGGGGCACGTTCCGCGCGGTGGCCTTCCGGGCGAACGGGCACGAGCACATGGCCCTCGTGTACGGCAAGATCCGGATGCGCGAGAAGGTGCTCGTGCGCGTGCACTCCGAGTGCATGACCGGTGACATCTTCGGCGCCATGCGGTGTGAGTGCGGTGAACAGCTGGACGCGGCGCTGGACACGATCGTCCGCGAGGGCAGCGGTGTCCTGGTGTACCTGCGCGGCCACGAGGGACGTGGAATCGGTTTGGTCGCGAAGGTTCGCACGCACGTCCTGCAGGACGAGCAGGGCCTCGACACGCTCGACTCCGCCACCACGCTCGGCCTGCCGGTCGACGTGCGCGACTACACGCCCGCCGCGCTGGTCCTCAAGCACCTGCGGGTGCAGTCGGTGCGCCTGATGTCGAACAACCCCGACAAGATCTCGGCCTTGGAGTCGCACGGAATCCCCGTCGTGGCACGGGTTCCGCTGCTGATGCCGCCGAACACCCACAACATCGGCTACCTGACCGCCAAGCGCGACCGGCTCGGTCACGACCTGCCCCAGGTCGACGTCTTCACGCTCCCCAATGCGGCAGCTGCTCCCCATCGCTCGTGAGGCCGTAGCGGTCGCCCGCCGGATCATCCGGTCGCGTCCGCTCGGTTCCGTGGTGGAGAAGAGCGAGCGCGACCTGGTGACCGACGTCGACCTCGCGGTCGAGGACGCCGTGCGCTCGTTCCTGGCGCGCGAAACCCCCGAGATCGGTGTGCTGGGCGAGGAGCGCGGCCACACCGGGTCAGAGGACCTGTGGTGGGCCCTGGATCCTGTGGACGGCACGACGAACTTCTCGCGCGGCATGCCGTTGTGCGGCGTCTCGCTGGCGCTGGTATCGGGTTCGGCGTCGGTCGTCGCGGCGATCGACCTGCCGTACCTGGACGAGACCTACTCGGCGGTCGCGGGTGAGGGCGCGTTCGTCGGCGTGGACCGGATTTCCTGTTCCACGGTGGACGAACTGTCATCGGCCGTGATCTCCATCGGCGACTTCGCCATCGGTCCGGGTGCCGTCGAGAAGAACCGACGACGCCTGGAGCTGTTGTCGTACCTGGGCTCTCGCGCGCAACGGATCCGCATGCTCGGCACGGCGGCGATCGATCTCGCGTGGGTGGCCTCGGGCCGGCTCGACGCGTCGATCATCCTGGCCAACATGCCGTGGGACACCATGGCCGGGGTGCTGCTCGTGCGCGAGGCGGGCGGTGTCGTGGTCGACACCGACGACACCGACCACACCGTGTCGTCCAAGGCGACGATCGCCGTGTGTCCCGGTCTGCGCAAGGAGATCCTGGCCCTACTGTCCGATTAGGACGGGCGCGAGAAACCGGTGCAGCGGCTCCAGATCCTTGGTGTCCTCCAGATCGTCGGTGAGCTTGAGCAGAATCCGCCCACCGCCGAGGTGCTCGCGCCACACGCACGGAGCGTCCCGGAGCACCCGCTCGACCCCGCCGAGCTGGGCGACTTGCCTTGGTCCCAGGACAGTCGCCCAGTGCACCCCGCGGGCATAGTCCGCGACGCCGACGAGCGCGGCGTCGATCCCGATGCCCATGTGTTGCTCGTAGGCGGTGCGCGCGCCGACCCGGTCGAGCGTGATCCACCCGTGCGCGGCCTTGGCGAGCGTCGCGCCGGTGGCGAGCACCTTGAGCCAGTCCTGCTGGACGACCCGGCTCACCCAGCCGCCGAACGCCTCCCTGGCCGCGGTGACGATGACCTGGTGCGGGAACTCGGGATCGCGCTTGAGCGTGATCTCCGCGCACCATCCGCCCTCGGTGGTCGGGAGCCCCTGGTCGTCGAGCCGGATGAGCATCACGCGCAGGAAGTCGCTCTCACCCCTGCTGAGCGCGTCCAGCTGCCGTGCCCAGGCGTCGACCGTGAAATCACCCGCACTGAGCAACAGGCGGGCGTAACCCGGCGGCCCCCACGGCGTTGTGTCGGACGGGTGGTATCCGCGGGCCACTTCCACCAGTTCTTTCACGCTCGCAGGGCACAACGGCACGAGGAGCGTGGCGAACACCTCGCCGAACCACGCGGCGAGCTGTCCGGCGTCGCGGCGGAGGTCGGCGAACGTGTCGACCTCGAGCCGGACGACGTGCGGCGGGACAACGGATCTGGGGAGCGTCAGGTCTAACGGGAGTTCCAAGGACGACCTTCTGTCAGCGGCGGCTGGTCCCCCGGCGACGAAGACTCTACTCAGCGGCTGAACGAGTGACGCCCTTTAGCCCCAACGAGTGCTATGAGGGGAGCTTTGCCAGCGCTGACCGCTGGCAAAGCTCCCCCCATGGCGATTCCGGGTGTCAGCCGCGCGACTGGTACTCCCGCAGCAGGCCACGGCTGATGATCGTCTTCTGGATCTCGGACGTGCCCTCACCGATCAGCAGGAACGGCGCCTCCCGCATCAGGCGCTCGATCTCGTACTCCTTGGAGTAGCCATAGCCGCCGTGAATGCGGAACGCGTCCTGAGTGACCTCGGCGCAGTACTCCGACGCGATGAGCTTCGCCATGCCGGCCTCGACGTCGTTGCGCGCGCCGGAGTCCTTCAGTCGCGCCGCGTTGACCATCATCAGGTGCGCGGCCTCGACCTTGGTGGCCATCTCGGCGAGCTTGAACGCGATGGCCTGGTGCTCGGCGATCGGCTTGCCGAACGACTTGCGCTGCTGCGCGTACTCGATGGCCAGCTCGAACGACCGGATCGCGATGCCGCACGCGCGGGCGGCGACGTTGACGCGGCCGACCTCGACGCCGTCCATCATGTGCCGGAAGCCCTGGCCGGTCTGGCCGCCGAGGACCTGGTCCGGGGAGATCTTGAAGCCGTCGAACACCATCTCCGTGGTGTCGACGCCCTTGTACCCCATCTTGTCGATCTTGCCGGGGATGGTCAGGCCGGGCAGCACCTCGCCGTAGCCGACGGGCTTCTCGACGAGGAACGTCGTGAGGTTCTGGTGCGGCTTGTCGGCGCCCTCGTCGGTCTTCACCAGCACGGCGGTCAGGTTGGACGTGCCGCCGTTGGTCAGCCACATCTTCTGGCCGTTGATGACGAAGTCGTCGCCCTGCTTCACGGCCTTCGTGCGGATCGCCGCGACGTCGGAGCCGAGCTCGGGCTCGGACATGGAGAACGACCCGCGCACCTCGCCGGCCGCCATGCGCGGCAAGTACTTCGCCTTCTGCTCGGGCGTGCCGTGCTGCTTGAGCATGTGCGCCACGATGAAGTGCGTGTTGATGACACCGGAGACGCTCATCCAGCCGCGCGCGATCTGCTCGACGACGAGCGCGTAGGTCAGCAGCGACTCGCCGAGGCCACCGAACTCCTCCGGGATGGTGAGCCCGAACAGGCCCATCTCCTTCATGCCGTCGACGATGTCGGCGGGGTACGTGTCGCCGTGTTCCAGCGTCTGGGCGTGCGGGATGATCTCCTTGTCGACGAAGGTGCGTACGGTCGCGAGGATCTCTTCCTGGATGTCAGTGAGACCCGCGGTCTGGGCGAGGCGCGCCATCGCACTTCCCTTCGTTCCTGGAGGTTACCGGCGAGTATGGACCGGTTAACGCCCGTTTGCGAATGCGGGTGTGCTCATCGCAACATGCTTGACCGAGACAGCGCTCGACGAAGGGGCCGCGATGTACCAGCCGTACTACCCGCCACCGCGCAGAACGAACACGCTGGCCATCGTGTCGCTCGTCATGCTGTTCTTCTTCGCGCCGGCGTCGATCGTGCTGGGCGTCATGGCCCGCAAGGAGATCCGGCGCACCGGTGAGGACGGCTGGGGCCTGGCGACGGCGGGCCTGATCGTCGGGAGCGTCCTGACCGCGTTCTACACGCTGGCCATGATCTTCTGGATCTTCATCATCGTGAGGTACTGGCCACCGATGTCGGATCTGCCGAACCAATGAGCAAACGCCGGATCGTGGCGATCGTCCTGGGCATCGTGGTCGTCAAACTCATCGTGCTCGCGGCCGCGTTGTACGGCTTCGCGGCGCTGCTCGGGTGGGTGTTCCACGAGGCGAACAACCCGCACTAGCCGGCGAGGAGCTCCAGCGCGCCGCCGCAGTGCCTGCAAACGTCGAAGAACACGTGCACATCGGTGTGACAGCCGGGGCAGCTGCGGAAGCTGCGCTCGTAGAGATCGTCTTCGCGGCGCTTGAACAGCCGCAGTCCTCTCCAGCCCTTGCCGTTACTCGTTCGTGACATGCGATCAGCATGCACCCACAGGGGGCCGCGAACGCAATTTTCTGTCACGGATTGTGCGCCACTTCACGCGTTTTTGAAGCAACCAGTAACCGTCGAACACGTCCAGTCACAGTCGGCGTGAAGTGGCGCACAATCTGTAACGGCCTACTCCTCCGGCGGCGACCAGACGTTGCTGCGCTGCATACCCGCCGCACGCCCCTTGCCGGAAATGACGAGCGCCATCTTGCGGGACGCCTCGTCGATCATCTCGTCGCCGAGCATGACGGCGCCGCGCTTGCCGCCCGCCTCCGAGGTGAAGTACTCGTACGCGTCGAGGATGTTCTCCGCGTGGTCGTAGTCGTCCTGCTTGGGGCTGAACACCTCGTTGGCCGCGTCGATCTGACCGGGGTGCAGCACCCACTTGCCGTCGAAGCCCAGCGCGGCGGACCGGCCGGCCACGCGCTTGTAGCCCTCGACGTCGCGGATCTGCAGGTAGGGACCGTCGATGGCCTGCTTGTCGTGCGCCCGCGCGGCCATCAGGATCCGCATCAGGATGTAGTGGTAGGCGTCGCCGACGTCGTAGCCGGGCGGCTGCTCACCGACCACGAGCGACTTCATGTTGATCGACGCCATGAAGTCGGCCGGCCCGAAGATGATCGTCTCGACGCGCGGGGACGCCGTGGCGATCGCGTCGACGTTGACCAGGCCGAGGGCGTTCTCGATCTGCGCCTCGATGCCGATCTTGCCGACCTCGTAGCCCATGGTCTTCTCGATCTGCGTGATCAACAGGTCGAGCGCCTTGATCTGCTCCGGAGTCTGCACCTTCGGCAGCATGATGCAGTCGAGGTTCGCGCCCGCGCCCTCGACGACCTCGGTGACATCGCGGTAGGTCCACTCGGTGGTCCAGTCGTTCACGCGGACCACGCGGGCCTTCTCACCCCAGCCGCCCTCGTTGAGCGAGGCGACGATCGTCTTGCGGGCGTCCGGCTTCGCGAGCGGGGCGCAGGCGTCCTCGAGGTCGAGGAACACCTGGTCCGCCGGCAGCGTGCGGGCCTTGTCGATCATCTTCTGGCTCGAGCCGGGAACGGCCAGACACGAGCGACGGGGACGCTGCTGGTCGACCACGGGGTACCTCCTCGTACCAGCCGGTAACTATGTGTTGGGGCCAACATTGGCACGCCCGAGGGGCGACCGCATATTCGCTGAGTCGGGTCTCACAAACCGTGCCAGGCTTTACCGGTGGAGATCGCACAAGTCCTCGACGCCGCTCTGCGCAAGGCCGCCGCCATCTGGATCACCGTGCCGGCACACCCGCCCCGGCTCGTCTGGGCGCTGTGGCGGAACAACACGATCTGGCTCGCGACCGGCGGCACCGAGCAACAGGTGCCCGGCCTGGCCGACGGCACCATCTGCACCATCACCCTCCGCTCGCCCAGCACCCATTCGCATCTGCTGGAAACACAGGCGATTGCGCACAATGTGGAGCCCGACGAGGAGACCATGCAGGCTCTCAGAACCGCCAGGTTGAACACCGATCCGGAGTGGGAGTCCGTATACCGCCTGGAGGTCGTGTGATCACTGTCCCGGACGGATTCGGCGACGGCCTGGGCCCCGACGCGCCGCAGTGGGTCGCGACGCTGCCACGCCTCGCCACGAAGATGTGCGCGCGCTGGGACCTCACCCCGGACGGCGACGTCATGACGGGGTTCTGCGCGGTCGCGCTCCCGGTACGGCAGGCCGACGGGCATCCGGCCGTGCTCAAGCTGACGTGGATCGACGAGGAGACCGAGCACGAGGCGCTCGCCCTGCGGACCTGGGACGGCGACGGCGTGGTGCGCCTGCTGGACCACGACGCGGAGCTGGGCGCGTTGCTGCTGGAACGACTGGACCACACGTACTCGCTGCACGAGGCGCCGATCGAGGAGGCGATCGACGTGATCGGCCGGCTGCACCGGCGGTTGCGCGTCCCGGCGCCGCCCGAGATCCGGCGCGTCGAGCCCGAGATCCTCGACCACGCCGGCGTGCCCGCGCGGTTGCTCGACGCCGCGCGCGAGGCGGGTGAGGAGCTGGCCAAGACGCAGGGCGAGCTGCTGGTCAACGAGGATCTGCACTACGACAACGTGCTGCGCGGCGACCGCGAGCCGTGGCTGATGATCGACCCCAAGCCGGTGTGCGGCGATCCCGAGTGGGCGGTGATCCCGTTGCTGTGGAACAGGTTCAGCGAGCTCGACGACGGGCGCGGGCTGAGCGACCGGTTCGCGGCGATCTGCGCGGCGGGCGAGCTCGACCCGGACCGGGCGCGCGGGTGGGTGTTGCACCGCGCGGTGTCGAACTGGATCTGGTGCCTGGACGCCGATCCGGAGGCCGAGGAAGTGCTGGAGAAGATCGCGCTGTGGGCCGCCGGTTCCTGATCTAGCCTTGCCTTGTGGTGGCTGTGAACAGGGTCTACGTCGCTCAGCTCGCCGGTCTGCCGGTGTTCGGCCCGGACGGTGAACCCATCGGCAAAGCCCGCGACGTCGTGATCAGCCTGCGGATCGACCGCCAGCCGCCGAGGGTGCTCGGCGTCGTACTGGAGCTCGCGACGCGACGGCGCATCTTCGTGCCGATGCTGCGCGTCACGTCGATCGAGCCGAACGCGGTGACGCTCGCGACCGGGTCGGTCAACCTGAGGCAGTTCCACCAGCGCGCCAACGAGGTGCTGGTCATCGGCGAGCTGCTGGACGCCCGCGTGCAGCTGGACGACGGCGCGACCGCGGTGGTCGTCGACGCCGCGATGGAACCGACCCGCACGCGCGACTGGCGGATGACCCGCGTCGCCGCGCGCACCCGCACCGGACGGCTCGGCCGCAAGGGGCCCGTGCAGGTGTGGCGGTGGGAGGAGATCAGCGGCCTGAGCGTCAACGAGCTCGCCGGCCAGCCGCAGGGCGCACAGCAGCTGCTGGCCGTGTTCGAGGGCATGCGCGCCGCGGACGTCGCGAGCACGCTGCACGCGTTGCCCGCCAAACGCCGCTACGAGGTCGCGGACGCGCTGGACGACGAGCGGCTCGCCGACGTCATCGAGGAACTCTCCGAAGAGGACCAGAAGGACCTGCTCGCGCACCTCGACGAGGAACGCGCGGCGGACATCCTCGAGGTGATGGACCCGGACGACGCGGCGGACCTGCTCGCCGAGCTGCCCGAGTCGGAGAAGGACCGGCTGCTCGGCCTGATGGAGCCGGAGGAGTCCGAACCGGTCCGGCGGCTGCTGGAGTACTCGTTCGACACCGCGGGCGGCCTGATGACGCCCGAACCGATCATCCTGCCGCCGGACGCCACGATCGCCGAGGCGCTGGCCCACGTCCGCAACCCCGACCTCACGCCCGCGCTGGCGTCGATGGTCTTCGTGTGCCGGCCCCCGACCGCGACGCCCACCGGGCGCTACCTCGGCTGCGTGCACATCCAGCGGCTGCTCCGCGAACCGCCGTCCGACCTGGTCGCGGGAGTGCTGGACACCGACCTGGCCCGGCTTTCGCCGTCGGCGTCCCTCGGTGACGTCACCCGGTACTTCGCCGCGTACAACCTGGTGTGCGCGCCGGTGATCGACGAGACTGACCACCTGATCGGCGCGGTCACCGTTGACGACGTGCTGGACCACCTGCTGCCGGACAACTGGCGCGAGACGGGACTGACCCATGCCTGAACTGCTGCCGCGGCGCCGACTCGACCAGCCGCGCGAACCCCGGCGGTTCCGGTTCGCGATCGACCCCGAGGCGTTCGGGCGCGTGTCGGAGCGGCTGGCCCGGTTTCTGGGGACCGGGAAGTTCCTGTTCTGGCAGACGGTCCTCGTGGTGTCCTGGATCGCGCTGAACCTGTTCGCGGTCTCGCTGCGCTGGGACCCCTATCCGTTCATCCTGCTGAACCTGGCGTTCTCGACGCAGGCCGCCTACGCCGCGCCGCTGATCCTGCTGGCGCAGAACCGGCAGGACGACCGCGACCGCGTGTCGCTCGAGGAGGACCGGGCGCGGGCCGCGCAGACGAAGGCCGACACCGAGTTCCTCGCCCGTGAGCTGGCCGCGCTGCGGCTCGCGGTGGGCGAGGTCGCGACGCGCGACTTCGTGCGCGGCGAGCTGGACCGCCTGGTCAAGGAGAAGAAGGTCCGGGCCCGGGACTACGAGCCGCGCTGACGCGAGCGTCCCCGACCCGCTGGGGGACCCCCGGTTTCAATTCTCCCAGGCAGGACCGACAGTTCCGGCCACGCGACCATCGACCTGTGGACAACTCGTGGCCTGTGGACAACCGGGTCAGCGGCCCGCGGGCGACACGTTCAGCAGCCGCCCGGCCAGGCCGCGCGACCGCACGCTGAGCTTCTGCGCCACCTCGGTCAGCACCTGTGCCGCCGCCGACTCCGGGACGGCGGTGACGATCGGCGTGCCGGTGTCACCGTTCTCCCGCAGCCGCGGGTCGAGCGGCACCTGGCCCAGCAACGGCACGTCGGCGCCGACGGCCTTGGTCAGCGACTCGGCCACCGCGGAACCGCCGCCCGAACCGAAGACCTCCATGCGGGAGCCGTCGGGCATCTCCAGCCAGGACATGTTCTCGATCACGCCCGCGACCCGCTGCCGGGTCTGCAACGCGATCGAGCCCGCCCGCTCGGCCACCTCGGCGGCGGCCTGCTGCGGGGTCGTCACGACCAGGATCTCGGCGTTCGGCACCAGCTGCGCCACCGAGATCGCGATGTCGCCGGTGCCGGGCGGCAGGTCGAGCAGCAGCACGTCCAGGTCGCCCCAGAACACGTCGGCGAGGAACTGCTGCAGCGCGCGGTGCAGCATCGGGCCGCGCCACACGACCGGGGTGTTGCCCGGCGTGAACATGCCGATCGAGATGACCTTCACGCCATGCGCCTGCGGCGGCATGATCATCTTCTCGACCTGCGTCGGCTTTCCGTCAGCGCCGAGCATGCGCGGGATCGAGTGGCCGTAGATGTCGGCGTCGACGATGCCGACGGACAGGCCGCGCGCGGCCATCGCGACCGCGAGGTTCACCGTGACGCTGGACTTGCCGACCCCGCCCTTGCCGGACGCGACGCAGTAGACGCGCGTCAGCGAGCCCGGCTGGGCGAACGGGATGACCGGCTCCTCCGCGCCGCCGCGCAGGGACTTGCGCAGCTCCGTGCGCTGGGCGTCGCTCATCACGTCGAGCGTGACGCGCACGTCGCGCACGCCTTCGAGTGCCTTGACCGCGGCCGTCACGTCCGCCGTGATCTTGTCCCGCAACGGGCAGCCGGCCACCGTCAGGTAGACCTCGACCGCCACGATCCCGTCTTCGCCAACTGAGACGTTCTTGACCATCCCGAGCTCGGTGATGGGACGCTTGATCTCGGGGTCCTGGACTCCGGACAGCGCCTTGTGGACGTCGTCGACCGCGGGTAGGAGCTTCACGTTTGCCATGCTACGTCCGGCCCAGCGACGTTCTACCGACTGGTCACTTTCGTCCACAGGGTCAGGTCGTAGTCATGCACCTGCAGTCCGTAACATCGACATCCGTGCCGGATTCGGGTAGTTCCCGTTTGCCCACCCGCGTTGAGCTCGGGGTGTGGCGATCGTTCCTCCGCGCGCATGCAAGGATCACTCGGATCCTCGAGACCGAACTGATTGCTGAGCAGCGCCTTTCGCTCGCGGCCTATGACGTCCTCGTCCAGTTGGCGGAGACACCAGGCATGCGGATGCGCATGACCGAACTAGCGGACGCCGTGCTGCTGTCGCGCTCCGGTGTGACTCGCCTCGTGGACCGTTTGGAACGCGCGGGCCTCGTCGGGCGGGAACGCGCCGATGGTGACGGACGCGGCATCGTTGCGGTACTCACACCTCAGGGCATGGATCGCCTGAAGAACGCCTCGGTCACCCATCTCGCGGGCGTCGCGCAGCACTTCGGCGAGAGCTTCGGCCCCGGCGAGCTGGAGGCGTTCGGCCAGACGTGCGACCGCCTCGGTACGGACGGGGAGTACACCTGATCACGGTCGTCGGGCTCGTGCACGTGCGGGACGGGCGGCTGCTGGTCGTCCGCTCACGGCACAAGCAGGCCTTCTACCTCCCCGGCGGCAAGATCGAGCCGGGCGAGACGCTCGAGGCCGCCCTCAGACGCGAGGTCGCGGAGGAGCTGGGCGTGCGGCTGCGGGAGCCCCGGCTGCTGCGGCGGTACGTCGCGCCCGCCTATGGGGAGGGTGAGGGGGCGATGGTCGACATGACCTGCTTCACCGCCGACTTGGACGGCGAACCCCGGCCGTGCGGGGAGATCGCCGAGCTGAGCTACGTGACGGCCGCGGAGTACGCGGCGCACGACGAGACGGCACCCGCGATCCACGAGGTGCTGGCCGACCTGGCCTGACGCCTCAGGTCGCGTCCGGGTCGTAGGGCGGACGCTCGCCCGGCGACAGCGGCCGCTGCTCCTGGATCGGCGGCGTCGACGGCGTGGCCGGATACCCGTTGGGCTTGGCGTCCGAGTCGTCGAACAGGTGCTTCGTGACCGCGCGCTTCGGATCGAAGTTGCGCAGCTCCCGCAGGTCCTCCAGCGGCTTGCGCAGCTGTTCGAACTCGGGCCCCATCTCCTGCTTCAGCTGCTCGCGTGCGCCGGTCGCGTACTCGCGAATCTGGCGCACGGTCCGGCCGAGCCATGCCGCAGCCTCCGGCAGGCGGTCCGGGCCCAGGATGAACAGGCCCGCGACGACGATGATGAGGATCTCGCCCCACCCGATGCTGTCGAACACAACGCCAGCCTAGCCGTGAGGTCGCGTCGGTGTCTGGACTGAGTCATTTCGCGCGGCCCGGCGCCCCCTAGGGCGCTGGGCCACGCGAAATCACGAGGGAAGACACCGACTTCCGGCGACCTCACCGCGCGAGCGGAGCGAGCGCCATCCAACACCGTCAGTCGGACTTGAGAGTCACGTCGATCGTGAGCTCCCTGCCCTGCCGAGCCAGCACGACCTTCACCGTCTCACCGATGGCGTGCTCGCGAACGGCCACCGTCAGCTCGGCGGCGTTGCGCACCATCCGGTTCCCGACCTTGGTGATCACGTCACCCTCCTGGATTCCGGCAGCGGCGGCCGCCCCACCCGCGGGCACGTTCTGCACCTGCGCTCCCTCGGACGTCTCGGCGGACACGGACTTGACGTTGAGGTTCATGTCCGCGTGCTTGACCTGACCGTCGCGGATCAGCGCCTCGGCGATCTTGCGCGCCTGGTTGCCGGAGATCGCGAACCCGAGGCCCACCGACCCACCGGTCTCGGTGCGGATCGACGAGTTGATGCCCACGAGAGCACCCGACGAGTCGACCAGGGCGCCACCGGAGTTGCCCGGGTTGATCGCCGCGTCGGTCTGGATGGCGTCGTAGGTGACCTGCGGGCCGCCGTTCTCCCCCGCCGCCGTCACGGGCCGGTGCAGCGCGGACACGATGCCCTCGGTGACGGTGTTGGACAGCTGCAGCGGCGAGCCGACCGCGATGACCGAGTCACCGACCTGCAGCTCGTCGGAGTTGCCGAACCGCAGCACGGTCGGGTTCTTCACCTCGACCCGGATCACCGCGAGGTCGGTCTTCGAGTCGCGGCCGACGATCCGCGCCACGGCACGGGTGCCGTCGGTGAACACGGCGGTGAGCTTCGCGGAGGTGTCCTGCGCGGCGGGCGCCACGACGTGGTCGTTGGTCAGGATGTAGCCCTGGCCGTCGATCACGACGCCCGAGCCGATGCCGGCCACGTTCGTGCCCTTGAACTCGATCGACACCACCGACGGCGTCACACGCTTGGCGATGTCGGAGATCGAGCCGGCCGGACGTTCCTTGCCGGGCGCCACCTCGGCGAGCGTCACGCCGGCGTCGGTCAGCGGGTTGCCCGCGCGGCCGAAGAGCCAACCGACGAGGCCACCGACGGCACCGATCGCCAGCACGATGACCAGCAAAAACACCAACGCCATCGGCTTCACGCGGCGGCCGAACAGCAGCTCGGGCACCGACAGCTGCGGGCCGGGCGCGGGCTTGGTCTCTTTGGCGGGCGCCTCTTCGGTGACCGCGGGCGGGCCGATCACGGCACCGGCGCCGGGGTCGCGCCACGGCTCACCGGCGGTCTTGCCCTCCCAGAACACCGGCTCGATGTCCGGATCCACGGGAGAGTCCCCAGGCGGGCGCTGCAGCAGCTCGTCGCCGTAGGGCGGACGCCCGAAGGCGGTCGCCAACGCCTCGGGCGGCGGCGGTGCGAGCTGAACGGGCGGCGGAGTCACCTCGGGCCCGCGCGCGAAAGCGCCCTCCACAC
The DNA here is from genome assembly GCF_030269605.1 of Lentzea sp. NBRC 105346. GTDB lineage: Bacteria > Actinomycetota > Actinomycetes > Mycobacteriales > Pseudonocardiaceae > Lentzea. The sequence continues at coordinate 26,797 of NZ_BSTQ01000026.1, read as the reverse complement.
CGGAAGGGCGCCCAAAAGTAGTGGAGAGCGAGGGATCGACGGCCGGCCGGTCGATCGGCCGGGGCCGCAGCCTGCGATGCGCGCCGTCGTCCACACCGGACACGGGGGTGGACGTCTGTCCGTTCGGCGACTGCTCACTCACGCCAACAGCCTGCTACAGAATCGGTGAAACTGGCGTCAGTGGTTAACGACCAGCGCGGCGCGCCCGTCGAGCGCCGGGGCTTCCTCGTTGTCGGCGGCCATGAACGCCAGGGCGCCGATCATCAACCCGGACACCACGACCCCCGCACCCTGCCGGGTCCGACGGCCGGCGAACCAGCCCTGACTCCCCAACGGCTTCGACTCACCGAGCCGCGGCCCGGATCCGAAGGCGCGCTGCGCGGTGACGAACTGCCCGTTCTCGTCCAGCGCGAGCCCTTCGGGCGCACTCGGCAGCTCGGCTTCCTGCGGAATCTGCCCAAGCCGGTCGAGCAGCCCAGCGGGTGCCGTAGGCGCCCCAGCCGACCGCACGGCCAGCCGTGCCTGCTGCTGGGAGTAGGTCTCGAACGCGCAGAACCCACAGCGCGCGAGGTGTGCCGCCGCACGCTGGTGCGCGGTTGCCGAGAGCTCGCCGTCAACGAATGCGACAACGGCGTCCGGCAGAAGATGCTGCTCGGGCAAGCGCCAACCACGCAGGTCGGTCATGCAGAGTCCTCCCGCACAGTTTCCCTCCGGCGTTCCAGAGCGGCGCGCAGAGCCTGACGGCCCCGGTGGATCCTGCTTCTCACGGTACCCAGTTTCACCCCGAGTGTGGCGCCGATCTCCTCGTAGGAGAGACCTTCCACGTCACAGAGGACGACGGCGGCGCGAAACTCGGCGGGCAGCTCGTCAAGAGCAGCCTGCAGGTCCGGGTCCAGGTGCGTGTTGTCCCAGATCTCCTCCGGCGTGGGGTCGTCCCCCTCCAGCCGATCGGTGTCCTCGGGCAACCCCTCCATCCGCAACCGCGACCGGCGCCGAGCCATGTCGAGGAAGAGGTTGGTAGTGATGCGGTGCAGCCACCCCTCAAAGGTGCCGGGCTTGTACGACGCCAGCGACCGGAACACCCGGATGAAAGTCTCCTGGGTAAGGTCCTCGGCGTCGTGCTGGTTACCGGTCAGGCGATACGCCAGCCGGTACACCCGGTCAGCGTGCTCGCGCACGACCTCGTCCCACGAGGGCGGCGTCCAGTCGACCGTCTCGATGGGCGCGACGGCCTCCGCGGAACTCGACTGTGTACGCATCAGGTGTTACGGCACCTCCAGCGGGCCCGGTAGCCCTTGAGCGGCTCAACGCTGATCCGGTCCCGTGTGTTCCCGATCTGAGCCTGGTTCCAACCTCGAGCATCACTTTCTCGTGCTCCCTTTAGACGATCGTGAGGAGAGGCTGAGAGCTGCCTGAGAATCCCGGGTTGCGGCGGGTTCACCCGTTTTGGGCACGAGCAGCAGTAACCTCCCTGCTTGTGACACCGGATTCGCCACTTCGGGAGTACGTGGAGCAGTACCTCCCGGAGGACGACGTGCAGCAGGCCGCACGGGCCCGCGGCCTGGAACTGGGCTGCATCCCGATCGGCACGGGCGGCGGCGCCGCCCTGCGCTTCCTAGCGGCGGCGCTGCAGGCCAAGGCCGTGGTAGAGGTAGGCACGGGCGCCGGGGTCAGCGGCCTGTACCTGCTGGGCGGCATGCCCCAGTCAGGCGTCCTGACCTCGATCGACGTGGAACCCGAACACCAGCGCGTAGCCCGCGACATGTTCGCCAGAGCGAAAATCGCGCCGTCGCGCACCCGCCTGATCATGGGCAGCGCCCTGGACGTACTCCCCCGCCTTACCGACGGCGGCTACGACCTGGTCTTCGTAGACGGACACAAGCCGGAGTACCCCCAGTACCTGGAACACGGTGTCCGCATGCTGCGCCCAGGCGGCGTCATCGCGTTCGACAACGTCCTGTGGCACGGCCGAGTGGTCGATTCCACTCAGCGAGACGAGTCCACCACCGCCATGCGCGACATCGCCAGGTCCGTCCGCGAGGATGACCGCCTAGTCCCAGTAATCCTCCCGCTAGGCGACGGCCTCTTGGTAGCCGCACGCCGCCCCACCTAACTCCGCGACGCGCGCAGCGCGAGCCCCCCAACACCCCCGCAGGGCGCAATCCACAGGGGTGGTGGGGCCCTCCCCTCGCATCGCAGGCGAAGCCCTGCCGCAACTGAGCCCTGGGGTCAAGCCACGCTTTAGGGCTTGGTCACGGTCCTCGACCTTGTCGGGTTGGGCGATGGCAGGCGGGACAGCGTTGAAGCCCCATCCAGGGCGGTCAGTAGGCGCGAACACCCTTCCCAAGCACGGTGACACCACCCGCACTGACCGTGTACCGCTCCCGATCAGTAGCCGGATCCACCCCAATCAAGGCCCCATCCGGCACAAGCACGTTCTTATCAAGAATGGCCCGCCGAACAACAGCACCCTTCCCGATCCGCACACCGGGCAGCAAAACAGACCCCTGCACCACGGACCCAACCTCAACCACAACATCGGAAGAGATCACAGACCCGTGAATCTTCCCGGAGATGATCGACCCAGGCCCAACCATGGAATCCTCAGCCGACCCACCGGCAATGAACTTGGCAGGCGGCAACGGCGGCGTGGCGGTCCGAATAGGCCACAACTGGTTGTACAAATTAAAGATCGGATTCACAGACACAAGATCCATATGCGCGTCGTAGTACGCATCAATGGTCCCGACATCCCGCCAGTACCCCGCGTCACGCGAGGTAGCACCGGGCACGATGTTGTCAGCAAAGTCGTAGACGTGCGCCGACCCTTGATCCACAAGCATGGGGATGATGTCCCCACCCATGTCGTGATCAGAGTCAGGATTCAACGCATCAGCCCGCAAGGCATCCAGCAACGCCTCACAGGTGAACACGTAGTTCCCCATCGAGGCGAACGTGACCTCAGGATCGTCAGGCACATGAGGCGGCTCAGACGGCTTCTCCAGGAACCGAGTGATCTTCCCAGAGGCATCGGAGTCGATACACCCGAACGCCTTGGCCTCAGTCCGGGGCACCCGAATCCCAGCCACCGTCACCGACGCCCCAGAAGCCACATGCTGATCGATCATCTGCGACGGATCCATCCGATAAACGTGATCCGCCCCGAAGATCGCCACATGGTCAGGCTTCTCGTCGTGGATGAGATTCAGAGACTGGAAGATCGCATCAGCGCTGCCGGTGTACCACCGGGGCCCAAGCCGCTGCTGCGCCGGCACCGGCGTCACGTACTGACCGAGCACATTGGACAACCGCCACGTGGTCGAGATGTGCCGGTCCAGCGAGTGCGACTTGTACTGGGTCAGCACGCACAGCCGGACCAACCCGGCGTTGACCAGGTTCGAGAGCACGAAGTCGACCAGCCGGTAGTTGCCGCCGAAGGGCACCGCGGGCTTCGCCCGGTCGGCCGTCAGTGGCCAGAGGCGCTTGCCCTCGCCGCCGGCGAGCACAATTCCGAGGACGTGCGGCTGCCCCTTCACATCACGTGACCCTATCTGCGCGACCGCCGCCGGACCAGCGTCTGATCTAACGTATGGACGTGCGCGTCGGACTGTTGACACGGGAATACCCGCCGGAGGTCTACGGCGGGGCTGGAGTTCACGTCGGGTTCCTCGTTCCGCACTTGCGCGAACTGGCCGACGTCGACGTGCACTGCTTCGGCGGTCCACGTGACGATGCGACGGCGCACAACCCGCCGGACACGCTGAAGGACGCGAACGCCGCGCTGCAGACGCTGGGCGTCGACCTGGAGATGGTCGCCGCGCTCGGCGGCGTCGACCTGGCGCACTCGCACACCTGGTACGCCAACATGGCGGGCCATCTGGCGAAGCTGTTGCACGGCGTCCCGCACGTGATCACCGCGCACTCGCTGGAGCCGCGGCGGCCGTGGAAGGCCGAGCAGCTCGGCGGCGGGTACCGGATCTCGTCGTGGGTCGAGCGCACCGCGTACGAGGCGGCCGACGCGATCATCGCGGTGAGCGAGGGCATGCGTGACGACGTGCTCGACTGCTATCCCGCGCTGGATCCGGCACGGGTGCACGTGGTGCACAACGGCATCGACACCGACGCGTACCGGCCGGTGACCGAGACGGACGCGCTGACGCGCCGGGGCATCGACCCGGCCCGGCCGATCGTCGCGTTCGTCGGGCGGATCACCAGGCAGAAGGGCGTGGGGCACCTCGTCGCCGCCGCGCACGAGATCTCGCCCGACGCGCAGATCGTGCTGTGCGCCGGGGCGCCGGACACCCCGGAGATCGCCGCCGAGACGCGCGCCGCGGTCGAGGAGCTGGCGGCGGCCCGGCCGGGTGTGTTCTGGATCCAGGAGATGCTGCCGCTGCCCGAGATCAAGCAGGTGCTGAGCCACGCGACGGTGTTCGTGTGCCCGTCGGTGTACGAGCCGCTGGGCATCGTGAACCTCGAGGCGATGGCGTGCGGCACGGCCGTCGTCGCGTCGGACGTCGGCGGTATCCCGGAGGTCGTCGCGCACGGCGAGACGGGCCTGCTCGTGCATCTCGACGAGCACGATTTGTCGACATATCGACACGAGCTGGCGGCAGCGATCAACTCTCTGTTGGCCGACCCGGCCCGTGCCAAAGCGTTCGGCGAGGCCGGTCGCGCCCGCGCTGTCCAGGACTTCTCCTGGTCGACGATGGCCCAGCAGACCGTGGACGTTTACCGGACCGTGATCTGAGTCACGCCCGATTGGGGCAACCCGATCGGGCTACAACCCGCTTTCACCAGTAGTGACTTTCGAACTACTGGGGGCGACCTGTGCGACTGCTGGCAGTGGCGCTGACCTGCTTGTTCGCGGCATCCTGCGCGAGCGCGCCACCGCCACAACCGCGTGAGGTGACGCTGACGATCCACGGCAAGGCTGTGCTCAGCGCGGCGGATCTGGAGGCGCAGGCCGAGGCGCAGCTGGCCTACACGCTGGACTTCGGTTACGTCGCACGAGCGGGGTCGGCGGCCGTCAAATGCTGGTTCGCCCGCAAGTCAGGCGAGAAATTCGACGTGGACGAGAAGCTGTGGTGCGGGCCGGTGCAGGTGCCTGGCACCGCGCCGTCGCCCGACTGGGTGCCCGTGCCGTTGAAGGAGGTCACGAAGACCGCGGAGGGCGTGAAGTTCGAAGTCCAGCCGCCGCAGGTGCCGCAGTCCGGCGCGCGCAGCACCCCGGCGAGCAAGCTCGTCCGCACCGACGGCACCGAGCTCGACCCGGCCAAGCCGGACGAACCGGTGGCAGGCCCGGAGTTCCTGGCCGTGCTGCCCGACGACGAGAAGAAGACGAACGCCGAGCTCGGCCTGGGCGATCTCGACGTGCGCCTGCGCGACGACCTGCTGGCCGTGCGCGGCACCGGCTGGGCGAACCCGGATACGTGGCCGACGCCCGACGGCGTGCTGCGCGCGAGCCCCGGCAACCGCCTGCGCGTGATGCGGTTGCACGTCGAGAAGCTCTTCGCGACCGACTCGGGTTTCCGCTCGACCAACTGGCACGGGTGGGCGCCGCAGCCGTCCGAGCTAGCGCTGGAGGTGCCCGGCAAACGGCACCAGCTGCCGCAGGACCGGTTGCCGGACAACGGTTCCGTGCTGGTCGTCTACACCGTGCCGGACTCCGGCGAGGCCGAACGTCTGGTGATCGGGTCGGTCGGGGTGAAGTCGCTCGAGCAACGCATGGAGATCCCGTCGGGCAAACGCGTCGGCGACGCCCCGAAGGCCCTGCTGCGCGCGGGCGGCGCCACCACGTCCATGCCCACCCAGAAGATCAAGATCGGTTCGACGGAGTTCGGCATGAAGGTCAACGGCGTGCGACTCGGCGTCCGCCGGCCGGTGAAGACCAACGAGCTCGCGATGTACGACATGGTCAGCGCGTCGGCCCCGGACAAGGCCCTGCTGGAGATCCTGCTCACCACCTCGGGCGGCGAACCGGACAGCGCCGCCGCGTACGCGACGAAGGACCTGATCACGGTCACGCTGCCCGGCGGCGCGACGGCCCCGCAGGTCGGCGTGCGCTACGACGGCGGCGTGCTGCCGACCGCGATCGTCGTGGAGGTGCCCGCCGACGTGCGGTCGGTGTCGCTGGGCCTGAAGGAAGGCTCGCTGGACCTGCCCAGGCTCGGCAAGGTCGACCTCAAGGCACTGGAAGCACCGGTCTCGATCCCCCTGGATTTCTGAACCAGCACAGCCGCCACCGCCAGCCACCCCAGCACCAACGCGACGAGCCCGCTCCACCCCCACGCGCCGAACGCCGTGCTGCCGGTCGTGCCGAGCACGCTGCTGCCGACGTAGAACCCGCACAGGTACAACCCGGACGCCTGCCCGCGCGCACTCTCCGGCGCCCGCGCCCCGACCCAGCCGCTGGCGGTCGCGTGCGCGGCGAAGAACCCGGCGGTGAACACCGCGAGCCCGAGCGGCACCACGGGAATCGTCAGCAGGGCCCCGGCCCCGGCGATCGCCAGGCACAGCAGCATCACGCGACCCCGGCCGTACCGGTCGGCGAGCCGGCCCGCCGTCGCGCTGGCCACGCTGCCCACCGCGTACACGAGGAAGACCAGCGACGACAGCCACGACGGCAGTCCCGCGAGCCGGAAGCCGACCACGTTGTAGAGCGATATGAACGACCCGACCGCGAGCACCGCGACGCCGTACAGGCACAGCAGCACCGGGTCCGTCATCGCCTGGCGCAGTCCCCGGTCCCGCCGCGGCCGGCCCGCGGCCTTCGGCAGGAAGAACACCACGACGACCGCGCAGAGCGCGCCGAACACGGCCGTGGCCAGCAGGGCGTTGCGCCACCCGAGCCAGTCCGCGGTCGTCCCGGCGAGCAGCCGCCCGATCATGCCGCCCGCGCTGTTGCCCGCGACCATCGCGCCGACCGCGCCGCCGAGGTTCTCCCGGAGCTCGTCGGCCAGGTAGGCCATCGCCGCGGCGGGCACGCCCGCGACCGCCGCGCCCTGCAGCACCCTGATCGCGAGGAACGTCTCGTAGTTCGGCGCGAACGGCAGCAGGAGCCCGAACAACGCCGCCGCCAGCACCGACACCAGGATCACCGGCCGCCTGCCGACACGTTGACTGAGCGCCGCGACCGGCACGACCACCAGCGCCAACGCCCCCGTCGCCGCACTGACCGCGAGCGACGCGCCACCGGACGCGAGCCCGTACTCGGCGGCGATCTGCGGCAGGACGGGCTGGGGCGTGTAGAGCAACGCGAACGCGGTGAGCCCGGCGGCGGCGACGGACACGGTCAACCTGGTGGACACGCTTTCGACGCTAAGCCATCCGTCCAATACGGCTCGGCGCGATAATCAATCCATGGATGAATCGAACGGGGGAACCCCCGATTCTTCAATTCTCCCAGGCAGCACCGACAATTCCGGCGCGGCTCCGCAGGCACCCCCGCACAGCGCGCTGCCGCAGGCGTCCCCGCACGGCGCGTCCCCGCACGGCGCGTCCCCGCACGGCGCGCTCCCGCAGGCGTCCCCGCCCCAGGGAACCCCCGCTTCCACTCTCCCAGCCGGCACCGACAGTTCCGGCGCGGCTCCGCAGGCACCCCCGCACAGCGCGCTCCCGCAGGCGTCCCCGCCCCAGGGGACCCCCTTCTCAATTCTCCCAAGCAGCACCGACAGTTCCGGCGCGATCGCCCCCAAGCTGGCCGTCCTGCGCGCCCTCGCCGAGGACGAACACGTCACCAGGGCCGCCGAACGCGTCGGCGTCCCGCAGCCGACCGTCAGCCGCTGGCTCGCCGAACTGACCCAGGACCTCGGCACCCCGGTCGTAGTCAGGGAAGGCCGCCGCGTCCGCCTAACCCGAGCCGGCCGCCTCCTCGCCGAGGCGGCCGAGCGCGCGATGACCGCGCTGGAAGCGGGTCTACGGCAGGTCGAGGAAGAGGTCGACCCCGATAAGGGCCGCGTGGTCCTGGGATTCCTGCACATGCTCGGCCGCGAACGAATCCCGGCACTGGTCCGCGGCTTCCGCGAACACCACCCGCACGTGCGGTTCGGACTGGTGCAGAACAGCCGTCAAGTGATCCTGGAGCAGCTGGCCAGCACAGAGATCGACCTCGCGCTCGTCGCGCCACCGCCCGAAGACCCGGCGTTCGAGAGCGCGGTGCTGTTCGAGCAGCAGCTGATCGTGATCGTCCCCGACACGCACCGTCTCGCAACCCGACAAGAAGTCCGCCTGATAGACCTGGAAGACGACGACTTCATCCTGCTGGAACACGGCTACGGCCTGCGCCAGATCACCGACGAGATGTTCGCCGACGCCGGTTTCACCCCGAAGATCGCCTTCGAGAGCCAGGAGATCGAGACCGTCCGCGGCCTGGTCGCGGCCGGGCTCGGCGTGGCCGTGCTGACCCACGCCGACCCGGCACCCGAAGGACTGGTCGAGCTACCCCTCGTCCCGCGGGCGAGCAGGCGGTTCGGCCTCGTCTGGCTGAAGGACCACCCGCTGCCACCCGCGGTGCGCAGGTTCCGGGATCACGCCCTCGAGGCGTAGGACTCCACGAGCTCCACGAGGGTGCGCGCGCCGAACCCGGTCGCGCCCGGCACGACCTCGTCGTAGTTCTTCTCGGACCGCGCGGGCCCGGCGATGTCGAGGTGCGCCCAAGGCACGCCGCCCGCGAACTTCTCCAGGAACAGCGCGGCGGTGATCCCGCCGGGACCGGGCGGGCACTGCCGGTAGTCCGCGATCTCGCTGTCGACGGCCTCGACGTGCTCCTCCAGCAACGGCATCCGCCACCACTGCTCACCGGCCCGCGTGCCGGCCTCCACGACCGAGTCGGCCACGGAGTCCGTGTTGCTGAACAGGCCGCCGGTGCGCAGCCCCAGCGACACCTTCATCGCGCCGGTCAACGTCGCCACGTCCACGAGCAGGTCCGGCGACAGCCGGCGGACCGCGTACGCCAGCGCGTCGGCGAGCACCATGCGACCCTCGGCGTCGGTGTTCGTGACCTCGGTCGTCGCGCCACCGAAGTGCCGCACGACGTCGCCGGGACGGTAGGCCGAGCCGGACACGTGGTTCTCGGCACACGGCACGAGCCCGGTGACCCGGACGCCGAGACCGCGTCGCGCGACGGCGACCAGCGCGGAGATCACCGCGCCGCCGCCGGACATGTCGGTGCGCATGAGGTGCATGCCGTCCGCCGGCTTCACCGAGATGCCGCCGGTGTCGAACGTGATGCCCTTGCCGACGAACACGATGTGCGGCGCGTTTTTCAAGGACGCGTTCCAGCTCAGCTCCAGGAACCGCGGCGGCCGCGTCGATCCGCCGCCGACGGCGAGCACGCCGCCGAAGCCCTCTTCCGCGAGCCACTTCTCGTCCCGCACGACGGCGGTGAGGCCGGGCACCTTCTCGGCGATCTTCGCGGCGGTGCCCGCGAGCCACTTCGGGTCCTTGACGTTGGACGGGGTGTTCGCGAGGTCACGGGCCAGCGCGGTGGCGGTCGCCAGCGCGTGGGCCTTCAGAGCGGCCTCGGTGAGGACGTCCTCGAGTCCTTCGTCGGCGACGACAAGACGCAGCGAGCGCACCTGCGGGTCGGCGTCGTCACCGGTGACCCGGAAGCGGTAGCCGCCGAGCGCGGCGCCGAGCACGAACGCCTGCAGCCGGTCGGCGTCGATGTCGGTGAGGAACACGTCGGCCGTCTTCGGTGCGGCCTGGCCCGTCAGCCCCCGGACGAGCGCGGCGCCCGCGATCTTCCAGTCCTTGAGCTCGCTCTTTCCTATGCCGAGCACCCAGGAGTCCCCCTGGCGCATGGTCTCGCCGGCCTTGCCGGTGACTTCAGTGAGATCAACATTCGCGGCGCCGGGCCCCAGTTCGGGACCGGTCGCGGCGAGCACGACGCGGGGCACGTTCGCGCGCGGGGCAGAAGCCACCTCGACGTCCACGAGCTTGGTGGGCACGGTGGGTACCGGCGAGCGCACGAAGGCCTCCCTCGAAGGCGATTGCAGTTCCGTCACATTCTGCGTCACGGCGCCAACGAAGCGATGCCCCGGTCTCCACTGTGGAAACCGGGGCTGTGCTCTCTGCCGGGAGGCCTCTCAGCCGGCGGCGGCCTTCAACGCGTCGCCCAGAGCGCTGGCCTCGTCCGCCGACATCTCGACGACAAGGCGCCCACCACCCTCGAGCGGCACGCGCATGACAATGCCGCGTCCCTCCTTGGTGACCTCGAGGGGACCGTCGCCGGTCCGGGGCTTCATGGCCGCCATCGCGTGCTCCCTCCGTCTACACCTTCCCCGTCCGGCCAGGCCGGATCCGACGCCCATTCTCCCCTATCGCGACTCAGCCGCGAAACCGAACCGATCTTTCGGCGAGTTCAGCCGCCTGTTGGCGATCTTGCTAAGTCGCTGCTCATAGCCGGGATCCCCGACGCCCTAACGCTTTCGGGTCCGATGTTCATCTTCAGAAGGTTGTGACCAATCCACCGCGAGTGACCGAGACCATGACAGACTTGGCGGTCGTGCGAGCCCGATCGGCGCTGTTCGACGTCTACGGTGGTCACCTGCGAGAGCGGGGTGGCGCCGCGACGATCGCCGCGCTGGTCCGGTTGCTCGAACCACTGGACTTCGCCGCGCCCGCCGTGCGCACCGCCGTGTCCCGCACCGTGCGCCAGGGCTGGTTGCGCCCGGTCCGGCTGGCCGCGGGCCCCGGCTATGCCATGACACCTCGCGGAGAACGCCGTCTCGATGAGGCCGCGGCACGCATCTACCGCACGTTGCCGTCCAACTGGGACGGTCGCTGGCACGTGGTGGTCCTGGAGGAGATGCCCGGCCGCGACTCCCGCGACCACCTGACCTCGGAGCTGCAACTGCTCGGTTACGGCGCGCTCGGTCCAGTGACGTGGATCGCACCCAGACCGTCCGCGGAACTCCCCGACGTACTCGCCGCCGAGAACGTCGCCGCACGAACTTTTCACGGTTCACACGACGGTCCGGACGCCGAACTGGCGGCTCGGGCGTGGGACCTGGAATCCCTGGGCCGCGACTACGCCGAATTCGTGGCCGCGCAGCAACCCACTGTGTCCGTTGTGGACGAAACCGACGCCCCGGCGGCCTTCGCCGCGTCCCAGCGCCTGCTGCACGCCTGGCGGAAGTTCCTGTTCCGCGATCCGGGTTTGCCTGCTGAACTGTTGCCGGACGACTGGCCGGGGCACACCGCCGCGGCGTTCTTCGACGAACAGACCCGCCGCCTCGCACCGGCGGCCCGCCGCTTCGTCGACGAGTGCCTGGACAAGCCCCTGCGCAACGAATCAACAGCTTGATGGAGGTCCACCCGTGTCCGAACTGCTGATCGACGACACCGAAGGCGTGCGCACGTTCACCTTCAACCGCCCGGAGTCGTTCAACGCCTTCACCATCGCGCTGAAGGAGCAGTTCCTGGCCGCGTTGCAGGAGACCTCTGCCGACCCCAAGGTGCGCGCGGTCGTCCTCACCGGCGCGGGCCGCTCGTTCTGTGCGGGCCAGGACCTCAAGGAGCACATCGCCCTGCTCGAGGCGGGCGACCCGGCCCCGCTGCACACCGTGGACATGCATTACAACCCGATGATCCGCACGATCATCGCCATGCCGAAGCCGGTGATCGCCGCCGTCAACGGCTCCGCGGCCGGCGCGGGCGCATCCCTCGCGTATGCCAGCGACCTGCGCATCGCGGGCGCCTCCGCCAAGTTCCTGATGGCCTTCGCCAACGTCGGCCTGACCGCCGACTCCGGTGCCTCGTGGACGCTGCCGCGCCTGATCGGTCACGGCCGCGCCATGGAGATGATGCTGCTGGCGCAGCCGGTCGCGGCCGAGGAGGCGCTGCGGATCGGCATGGTCAACCAGGTCGTCCCGGACGAGGAGTTGCTGTCCACCGCGCAGGCACTCGCCGCGCGACTGGCGGCCGGTCCGACCACGGCGTACGCCAAGATCAAGGAGGCCCTGGCCGCGGCCGCGGACGGCACCCTGGAGGACGCGCTGCAGGCCGAGTCGCGCACGCAGGCCGAGGCCGGGGCGACGCAGGATCACCGCGAGGCGGTCGAGGCGTTCGTGCAGAAGCGCAAGCCGAGCTTCGTCGGTCACTGACCGGCGCGGAAACAGCTCACGATGTGGTCGTCGACCATGCCGGTGGCCTGCATCAGCGCGTAGCAGGTCGTCGGCCCGAGGAACGTGAACCCGCGGCGCTTGAGCTCCTTGGCCATGGCCTTGGACTCGGGCGTCACGGCGGGCACGTCCGCGATCGTCGCCGGCCGCACGCGTCCCGCCGGGTCCGGTGCGAACGACCACAGCAGTGAGTCGAGGTCGGTGTCGAGCGTCGCGATCACCCGCGCGTTGTGGATCGCCGCGTTGATCTTGGCGAGGTTGCGGACGATCCCGGCGTCGGCCATCAGCCGCGCGATGTCGTCGTCCCCGTAGCCCGCCACCACCTTCGGCTCGAAGCCGGCGAAGGCGGCGCGGAAGTTCTCCCGCTTGCGCAGGATCGTGATCCACGACAGGCCGGACTGAAAGGACTCGAGGCACATCCGTTCGTAGAGCTCGGCCGTGCCGTGCAGCGGAACGCCCCACTCCGTGTCGTGGTACTCGACGTAGTCCGGCGTCGACTCGCCCCACGGGCAGCGCGTGATCACCGATATCCCTCCGCGAACCGGGCGAACCGCCGCAGCGAGTACCGCAGCCCGGCGGTGAACAACGGCCGCACCACCGGCCAGAAGAACGGGACCGAGATCCGCTCGGTCCAGACGAACGACGACCCGCGCACCGCGAACACCCCGGTTCCGCGCACGAAGCGCCCGAGATGCCGGACCTCGACCACGGAGGGGGACTCCCACCGGGTGATCCGCATGCGGTCGGGAACGCCGTAGGTCACCGCGAGGATCTCGGATCCGACGGACCGGCCGTCGCCGGAGACGACCGACACACGCGTGCCGAGCATCCACTTGGACTGGCGCGGCCAGTCGGTCATCGCGGCGAAGATCGCGGCCGGCGGGGCGGCGACGTCGACCGAGAGCGTCACCTCAGCTGTGCTCACGTTCGGCCTCTAGCTCGGCCACTCGGGCGCGCAGCACATCCACCTCGTCGGCGAGCCGCTGCAACGCCCAGTCCACCTCGGTCATCTTGTAGCCGCGCAGCACCTGCTGGAACTTCAGGTCGCGCACGTCCTGCGAGGTCACGTCCTCGGCGGGCAGGCGCGTCGGGGACGCACCCGGCGGCAGCGGCGCCAGTTCCTCACCGCGCCCGAACACCAACGAGGCGAGCAGGAACACCACGGCCGCCACGAGGACCATGACGATCAGGTAGATGAGTGCGGTGGTCACGAGACGATCGTGGCACAGCTCAGGCAGCGGCGAGCGAGGACACCGAGCATGCCGAGCGCGACCCACGATCCGGCCGTCACGACGAACATCGGTGGCGACAACGCGAGCCGGCCCAGGTCGATCTGCGCCCCGATTTGCACCGTCGCGGCGGCGATCGCGATGTTGCCGAGAATCACGACCACCACGGACAACATGGCGATGCCACCGGCGAGCCGGGCCATCGTGATCGCACGTGTGCGGCCGCGACTGAGGTAGCGGCCCGCGATGAGGGCGGCGATCGCGACGCCCGCCGCGACGCCGCCGGTCATGTCGTTGGCCTTGGCGATGAGGATGTACCAGTGCGGCACCGGTCCGCGGAAGTCCGACCAGGAACCGATGAAGAGCCAGCGGTTGAGCTCCCACAGCATGTGCATGAGCGGCAGCACGATCGCCATCGTCTGCAACGTCCGGGCGCCGTAGGACACGGCGAGCTCTTCCTGGTATTCCACGGCGATCTCGTCGACGGGACCGAACTCGGCCACCGCGCGCCGGTGCGCCTCGGCCTCGTCGACCCCCTTGCGCAGGTACGCCTCGACGGCGTCGGTGAGGCTGTCCCGCGTCTCGGCGAGCAGGTCGAGCTTCGCGTTCTTCAGTCCGCGCAGCCTGCCGCCGAGCTCGCCGACGTAGTCGTCGATCACGCTTGGGCCCACTTGCCACCCCCCAGGACACCGTCGATCACGCTGGTGAACTCGCGCCACTCCGACCGTTCCGCCGACAGCGCGCGCTGACCCGACGAGGTGAGCCGGTACGTGCGGCGCTTGCGGCCGCCGACCGTGCTCCAGTCGCTCACGACGTGACCGGCGCGCTCCAGGCGCCGCAGCGCCGGGTAGACCGTGCCGGTCGGCAGGTCGAGCGCACCGCCGCTGCCCTCCTGGAGCGCCTCGATGATCGCGTAACCGTGCAGCTGCCTGCCGTCGAGCGTGGCCAGCAGCAACGCGTCGAGGTGGCCTCGCAACGCATCGGGCTTCATAGGTAGCGACCTTACTGATCCGCGGGGTCCGGGGACCCCTGAGATGTCCCTGACATTTCGCCGAAACCGTCGTGCTGTAGCCAGCCTACATATAACGTGCCTACCTATGGAGACCTTGGACCTGGCCAGGCTGCAGTTCGCGGTCACGACGTCGTTCCACTTCCTGTTCGTGCTGCTCACGCTGGGTCTCGTGAGCCTCGTCGCGCTGATGCAGACCAGGTTCACGCTGACCCGCAGGCCCGTGCACGAGCGGATGACGAAGTTCTGGGGCCGCATCTACGTGATCAACTACGCGCTCGGGATCGTCACCGGCGTCGTGATGGAGTTCCAGTTCGGGCTGAACTGGAGCGGCCTCGCGTCGTACGCGGGCGACGTGTTCGGCGCGCCGCTCGCGCTGGAGACGCTGATCGCGTTCTTCCTGGAGTCGACGTTCCTCGGCCTGTGGATCTTCGGCTGGGGCCGGCTGAACCGGTGGGTGCACCTGGCCCTCATCTGGCTGACCGCGCTGACCGCGTACGCGTCGGCGTTCTGGATCATGGCCGCCAACGGGTTCCTGCAGCACCCGGTCGGCTACGAGGAACGCGACGGCGTGCTGCGGCTCGTGGACTTCGGCGCGCTGCTGACGAACCCGACGTTCGGCACCGCGCTGACGCACGTCGTGTTCGCGGCGCTGACCGTCGGCGGCGTGTTCGTCACCGGCGTCAGCGCGTACCACTTCATCAAGCGCACCAACGAAGTCGAGTTCTTCCGCCGCTCGCTGCGACTCGGCGTCGTGGTGACCGCACTGGCCACACCGTCCCTCGTCGGCGCGGGCTTCGCCCAGTTCCCGATCATCAGCGAGTACCAGCCGGGCAAGACCCACACGGTCCCGTGGATCGGCATGCCGCTCGGGTTCATGATCCTGATCGGAATGACGCTGACGTTCGCCAGCTGGATCACGCTGCCACTGCTGGTCCGTGACTGGGTCATCCGGATGCGCTTTCCGTTGTACCTCATGGTGATCGGCATTCCGCTGCCGTTCCTCGCCGCGATCTTCGGCTGGGTGTTCCGCGAGGTCGGCAGGCAGCCGTGGCTCGTCTACGGCCTGCTGCGCACGTCGGACGCCGTGTCCAAGGTCAACGCGACCAGCATGACGTTGTCGCTCATCGTCTTCTCGACGCTGTTCCTGTTGCTCGCGATCACCGACTGGGTGCTGATCGCGCGTGCCGTCCGGCGCGGGCCGGAGACCACTCCGCAGCCCGTCGCACCTCTGGTCGTTGCTCTGTAGGGGGATTCTTCTCGTGGACACGCTCTGGCTCGCCCTCCTGGCGATCCTCGTCATGGGCTACTTCGCGCTCGCCGGCTTCGACTACGGCACCGGGTTGTTGTTGCCGTTCACCCGTGACCGTGCCGCGGCGTTGCGGCGGATGACGCCGTTCTTCCTCGGCAACGAGGTGTGGCTCGTCGCCGCGGTCGGCGTGTTGTTCGCCGCTTTCCCGCGCCTGGAAGGGGAACTGCTCTCCGGTTCGCACACCGTGTTCACGATCGTGCTGGGCGGACTGGTCCTGTTCATGGCGTCCGTCCAACTGCGACTGTGGTTCGGGCTGATCTTCCTCGGCGCCCTGGCCGTGGCGGTCGGCTGGGGGCTGTTCGTAGCCTCACTGTCCGGAGTGCCGTGGTTCGTGGGTGCCGCGTTGATGCCGGCGCTGTTCGCGTTACACGGCATGACTTTCCAGTCCCGGAGCCGGTTGTTCGGCCTCACCGCGCTGGCCTGCGCACTGCCGGTGCCGCTCGCTTTCAGCTCACACCCTGTTGAAGGGCTGATGGCGGGCCCCGACACGCTCGCGATGCTCAGCTGGGTCGCGATCCCGATCCTGCCGCTGGTGGTGATCCTGCAATGGTCGATCGTCGCCATCTCGCCGCGCTGATCCCGGTCCCGTTCCTGGTTCTGGCCCAGGCCGACCTGCTGGCGCGGGTGCTCAGCGGCGCGGGCGGTCTCGCGTTGCTCGTGGTCGTCGTGCTTCTGCGAGTAGGAGTGTTGTGGCTCAACCGGTTCCTGGGCCGGCGCGCGGCCGCCACCACGAAGGTGCGGCTGCGACGCCGTTTCCTGGAGGCGCCGGGCTCCCGCGCCGGCGAGGTCGCGACGCTGGCGACCAAGGGCGTGGACGCGGTCGAACCCTACGTCGCCGGCTACCTGCCCGCGATGGTGCTGGCCGTGCTCGTGCCGGTCGCGGTCGTGATCCGGCTCGGGTTCGCGGACCTCACGGCCGCCGTGACGATCGCGATCACCCTGCCGCTGGTGCCGGTGTTCGCCTCCCTCGTCGGCGCGCACACCCGTGACCGCACCTTGTCTCAGTGGGACGCGCTGGCCGCTCTGGGCGGTCATTTCCTCGACGTGGTCAAGGGAATCGGCACGCTTCGGGCGTTCGGCCGTGCCGAGGCGCAGTCGGTGATGGTCCGGCAGCTGGCCGCGCAGCACGCGTCCGCCACCATGCGGACGCTGCGCGTCGCGTTCCTGTCGGCGTTCGTCCTGGAACTCGTGGCGACGCTGTCGGTCGCACTCGTCGCGGTGCCGGTCGGGCTGCGGCTGCTCGACGGCGGGGTCAGCCTCTACACCGCGCTGCTCGTGTTGTTGCTCGCTCCCGAGGCCTACCTGCCGCTACGGACCGCGGGATCGCAGTTCCACGCGGCCGCCGAGGGCAAGGCGGTGCTGGACCAGGTGCCCGCACCGCGTCCGTCGGGTGGTGTCACGCCGCCCGACCTCTTCGTCTCGGAGATCGTGCTGGAGAACGTGACCGTGCGGTCGTTGCGTGACTTCAACCTGACCATCGCGCCCGGCGAGCGGGTCGCGCTCGTGGGGCCCAGTGGTGCCGGGAAGAGCACGATTCTGGGACTGCTGCTGGGGTTCGTGCGACCGGACTCCGGCCGCGTCCTGGTCGGTGGCGTGGATCTCGCCTCGGTGGACCAGCGGGAATGGCTGCGGCGCGTCGCGTGGATGCCGCAGCGGCCGACCCTCGTGCCTTCGGACCTGTCTTCCGGTGAACGCCAGCAGGTCGCACTGAACCGGGCCCTGGCCCGCGAGGACGCCGGACTGTTCCTCCTCGACGAACCCACCGCCCGCCTCGACCCCGGCACCGAGGCGCAGGTGTTGCGCGGCAGCCGCGAGTTCATCCGCGGCCGGACCGCCGTTCTCGTCGCACACCGGCCGGCCCTGCTCGACGAGGTGGACCGGGTGGTGCGGGTATGAGGATCTGGCACGCAATCGTCATAGGCGCACTCGCCGAGCTCTCCGGGGTGGCGTTGACGGCAACCGCGACGTGGCTGATCGTGCGGGCGGCCGAGCAGCCACCGATGTCGGCACTGACGGTCGCGATCGTCGCGGTCCGCGCCCTGGCGATGGCCCGCGGCGGACTGCGGTACGCCGAGCGCCTGTCCGGCCACAGCGCGGTGCTCCGCTACGCCGTGGAACTGCGCGGCCGCGTGTACGACTCGCTGTTGCACCGCAAGGACATCCCGTCCGGCGACGCGCTCACCCAGCTCGTGTCCGACGTCGACGAGCGACAGAATTTCCTCCTCCGCACCGTGCTGCCGGCCGCCGTGGCAGTCCTGGTGAGCATGGTCGCGATCGCGGTGGCCACGTCGTGGCCGCTCACCGTCGGCCTGGTGCTCACGTGCGTGGCCCTCCCCCTGGCCTCGGCCGCGCTGGCCCGGCGGCGGCGCACGGCCTGTGCGTCCCTCAGGGCACAATTGGCCGACCAGGCCGTCCACCTCGTGCACGGCCGCGAGGAACTGATCGCCTTCGACCTGTTCGACGCCGAGCTCGCTCAAGCCGAACGGACCGCGAAGGCGTTGGCCCGCAAGGAACATCCCGCCGACCTCACCCCGCTCGCGATGCTCGTCCAGTTCGCCGCTGCCCTGCTGATGCTGAGCCAGGGTGAACCCGCGTGGCTGGTGCTGGGCGCGATCGCCGCCTTCGAGGTCACGCTTCCGCTGTCCAAAACCCCTCTGGGTGCGCAAAAACAGGCGTCCCCCGCCAAGGGGGACCCCCTGCTTTCAATTCTGCCATCCGACACCGACAATTCCGGGCCCGACGATTGTGAGCTGCTCAACGGCAGGACGGCGATCGTCGGACCGACGGGCGCGGGCAAGACCACGATGCTCAACGCCATCGCGCGGGAACTGGAACCGAGCAAGGGCGCGCTGGCGGACGCGCACGTGTTCCACACGACGGTCCGCGCCAACGTCCTGCTCGCCAAACCCGATGCCACGCAAGAAGAACTGGACCGGGCGAAGGCCATCGTCGACCTGGACCTCGACTGGGACCGGGTCGTCGGCGAACGCGGCGAGGAGATCTCCGGCGGCCAGCGCCAGCGGCTCATCCTCGCCCGCACCGTGCTCGCCGACCCGGACGTGCTGCTGCTCGACGAACCCACCGAGGGCCTCGACCCCCAGCACGCCGACACAGTCCTGCAGCGCATGCTCGACAACTGCAAGGGAACAGCCGTCGTCGTCACCCACCGGATGGAACAGCTACGACTGTTCGACCACGTTCACCATCGGGGGCCGATCGACGACCAGAACGTCAGTCGAATCGGGTAGCCACTCGTCGCTGACCTGAACGAACTGCGTCAACGGCCCAGGCGAGAACTCAACCCCACACCGGGCCAGCGCCGTGCCCATGATCTGCGACGACATCACGCCGAGCTGCAACAGCGACCGGTTGCGGTGTTTGCGCACCCCGAGGTTGACCTGCGCGAGCGCCGGCAGCCCGTACAACCGGTGCGCGTCGAGGAGCAACCCGATCTCGACGCCGTACCCGGCCGCGAACGGCACGGACTCCAAAAAGGACCGGGTCGCCGCGTACTCGCCGCCGAGTGGTTGCACCACACCGGAAAGCTCCGGCCGCAGGGTGTTGAGCAACGGCCTGGCGACCAGCTCCGTCACCCGGCCGCCGCCGGTCGACTCCAGCCGCAACGGCCGGCGGTAGAAACCCTTCACGAGGTGCACGCCGTCGACCGACAGCAGCGGCCCGAGCAGCGACGGCACGAACGCCGGGTCCGGGTCGACCAGGTCGGAGTCCAGGAAGACGATCAGGTCGCCGGACGTGGCGGCGAGCGAACGCCAGAGCACCTCGCCCTTGCCGGGCAGGGGTTCCAGCGACGGCAGGACGTCGGACCGCAACACCACGCGCGCGCCGGCGGCACGGGCCCGCGCCACGGTCTGGTCGGTCGACCCGGAGTCCATCACGACCAGCTCGTCGACCAGTGTTCCCACCAGCGGCCGGACGACGGAGACGACGTCGGCGACGGTCTCCTCCTCGTTCAGCGCGGGCAGCACGACGGAGACCGTGCGGTCCCCCTTCAGTTCCACCAGCGACGAGACCGTCCAGGACGGCTGCTGCCAGGTGTGCGTCGCGAACCAGCTCTCGACCGAAGGCAGCATCAGGCTAGCGCCCGGATCGCACGGGCGGGCGGGCGCGTCCCCGCGATCGAAGCGACCATCTCGACCACCTTCCGCGTCAGCCGCGCGTCGGTCGTGCGCAACGCCTCCGCGCCGCGCCACGCCGCCACCGAAGCGAACGCCAGCATTTCGTCCGAATCGCCTATCGGCACTTCCACCACATTCAACGGGGATGAATGCTCCGGGAATTCCAAGTCGCCGTCGTACTCGATCAAATCGGCCCCTTGACTTCTCGCGAGTTCGGCCTGGTCAGGTCCGTCGACACGCACGATGACCTGCACTCGGTCGAGCACTGGATCAGCCACTCGGAATCGTTTCACGCCATCCAGCCTAAACAGTGAGCTGAGTCACAGCTCATTGCTACCGACGAGTAAGTCTCTGTTTACTCACCGGTAACAACCCTGCGTGATCCGCGTCACGGTCAAGGAGGACCTCGTGCGGCGATCACTTGTGCTCTTAGTCGCTTTCCTGACAACCCTGCTGAGCCCGACCCTCTTGGGTACCCCGGCCGCCTTCGCCGCCGGCAGCACCACGAGCTACCAGACGATCGCCGGCGTCGGCGGCACGCCGATGAAGGCGTTCGTGATCCAACCCACCGGCTGGGGCAACGGCCCGTTCCCGCTGCTGGTCATGCCGTCGAGCTGGGCCGTGAACAACATCGAGTACGTCGGCGCGGCCGCCAAGCTGGCCAAGGAATCCGGCTACGTCGTCGTGAGCTACACCAGCCGCGGCTTCTGGGACTCCGGCGGCGAGATCGACATCGCCGGCCCGGACACCGTCGGCGACGTCAGCAAGATCATCGACTGGGCGGTCGCCAACGCCCACGCCGACGCCACGAAGGTCGGCGCCGCGGGCATCTCCTACGGCGCGGGCATCTCACTGCTCGCCGCCGCGGCGGACCCGCGGATCAAGGCCGTCGCGGCCATGAGCACGTGGACGGACCTCGCAAGGTCCTTGTACCCCAACGAAACCGTCAACAAGCAGGCGGTCGACGTGCTGCTCACGGCCGCCGACCTGACCGGCAAGCCCGGCCCGGTCCTCAAGGAGGCCAAGGCCGCCTACAACGCGGGCCGGTTCCACGAGGTCCTGCCGATCTCGGCCGGCCGTTCGGCGGCGTCGAAGGTGGCGCAGCTCAACGCCAACCACACCGCGGTCATGCTCGGAAACGCCTGGAACGACGGCATTTTCGCGCCCGGCCAGATCGCGGACTTCTACACCCAGCTCAGCGGGCCGAAGCGCCTGATGCTGTCGCCCGGCGACCACGCCACGGCCGAACTGTTCGGCGCGGCCGGCCTCCCGAACGACATCTGGGAGTCCGCGGGCCGCTGGTTCAACCGGCACCTGAAGGGCGAGGCGAACGGCATCGACGCCGAGCCGGCCGTGCGGCTCAAGCCGAACAACGGCGGCGACTGGCGGACCTACCAGGCATGGCCGTCCGGCACCGGCGACACGGTGTCGTTGGACGGCAAGAAGATCTGGGCGGGCTGGCCGACCGTCGCGGACAGCGGCACCGTGCTGCTCAGCGGCGCCATGCAGGGGTTCTTCAACATTCCGACCGGGGTGGCCCTGCCGTTCGTCGACCGCAACGTGGCCGGCGTGTGGACCGGGCCGAGCTACCCGAACGGCGCCACGCTCGCGGGCACGCCGCGGTTGAACGTCACGGTCACGCCGAGCGCGGAGAAGACCTCGCTGTTCGCGTACCTGTACGAGGTCGGGCCGCTCGGACTGGGCGCGCTCGTCACGCACCGGGCGTTCACGGTGACGGGTGCGAGCATCACGAGGAACCTCGACATCCAGCTCGAGCCGACGGTGTGGAACGTCGCGCCCGGCAACAAGCTCGTGCTGGTGATCGACACCGTCGATCCGCGCTACCTCTCGCAGAGCACGCTCGGATCGACCGTCGCATTTGGACCGTCGACGCTGACGGTTCCGCGCGCTTAACAGGCGAGGGTGCGGTCGCGCTCGTACGTTGAGTACGGCGCGACCGCACCGGGCGGTCGCATTTTCGGAGCGGAAATTCAACTATGGCAAGGATTTCACCCGTTATTGCAATCGCCGCGACGGTCGGACTCGTAGCCGCCGCACCGGCTTCGGCCGACGTGCCACAGGTCATGCATTCTTTCGGGTACAAGCACCTTCTGCTCGGCATGTCCCCGCGGCAGGTGTGGATGACCGGTCTCATCACGATGTCGATGATCGTCGACGAGGAGTGCGCCTACTTCACGCTCAAGGAATCCGAAGGACCGAGCGCGCCCAACACGTTCATCGGGCTGTCGAGGACCACCGGCGAGGTGACGGTCATCGACGCCACCACACCGACGAGAACACCGCGCGACATCGGCAAGGGCTCGACCCTCGACGAGTTGCAGGCCGCCTATCCGGACGCGCAGCAGGACGTGGCGCACCCGACCCGCTGGATCGCGGACGCGCCGGAGAACCCGGCGGCCCAGTACGTCTTCACCGTCAGCACCTTCACCGGCGAGGTCGGCGCGTACTGGCTGGAGTCCGACGACAACACCTGTCCAAACTGACAGGTTCTGTCAGGTATCGGTGCCAGGATCCGTTCCATGAGGATCCAGGCACAGTTCGAGGTCACCGGCTGGGACGAGTCCGCCTACGACGAGGTCGACGGTGAGGCGAAGCTCAGCAGGGCGACCGTGACCAAAGAGTTCAGCGGTGCTCTAGAGGGCAGGAGCACCGCTGCGGTGCTGATGGCGGGACTCGTCGAGGGCTCGGCGGGCTACGTGGCGTCGGAGAAGGTCGACGGCGCGCTCGACGGGCGCAAGGGCACCTTCGTCCTGCAGCACGGCGCGACCATGTCGCCCGAGGGGCCGGTGTTCTTCGGCCACGTCGTGCCGGGCACCGGGACCGGCGAGTTGCGGGGTCTGCGCGGCACGGTGAAGGTGGAGCACGGCCTCCTCACCATGGACTACGACGTTGACTGACCTCACCCGGCAGCAGGTGCTCGCCCACCGGATCCACATGCACGAACTGGACCGGCGGGTACGCAAGGCCGCCGACCTCAGGGTGTTCGACCTCGGCGTCCAGGAGACGACGAACAGCGGGGCCCTGCTCAGCCTCGCCGCCCGGCTGGACAAGCCGGACACCAGCGGTTTCACCCCTACCTGGACCGTGCGCGGCGCACCGCACCTGCACCACCCGAAGGATCTTCCCGCGCTCGCGAAGCAGCTGTGGCCGTGGAGCGACGCGGACGCGCTGGCCCGGATGAGCCGGCCCAAGGTCGACGACGCCGTCGAGGCGCTGCGAGTGCTGGCGAAGGCGATGCGTGACATCGTGAAGAAGCCGATGACCAAGGGCGAGATCAGCACCGCGCTCACCCCGAAGGCCCCGAAGCAGACCGTGGAGTGGTGCCGCGGCTGCGACACCCACCACGTGAGCGACCCGATCTTCCGGCACGCCGCGCTGCCCGCCGGCCTGCGGATCGTCCCGGAGGAACGCACGATCACCTTCGAGCGCATCCCGAAGTGGCCGGGCGTGCCAAGGGAGACCAAGGGTTTCGACGACCTCATCAGGAAGTACCTGACCCTGCACGGCCCGGCGGGACCGTCCGAGGTGGCCTCCTACTTCGGCACCACCGCGAAGGAGGTCAAGCCGCACTGGCCGGACGACCTCGTCGAGATGAAGGTCGAGGGCCGCAAGGCCTGGTTGCCCGAGGGCGTCGAGATCGCCGACGCCGAGCCGCCCGAGGTCCGGCTGCTGCCGCCGTTCGACCCGTACGTGCAGGCCCGCGACCGCGACCTGCTGATCCCGGACAAGGCGCAGCAGAAGGACGTGTTCCGCATCCTCGGCCGGCGTGGCGTCGTGCTGGTGGACGGCGAGGTGGCCGGGTCCTGGCAGGGCAAGGTGTCGGGCAAACGCCTCGACGTCGTCGTCAACCCGTACCGGCCGCTGCCCGATCTCGACGAGGAGGCCCAGCGCCTGGCCGCCGCGCGCGGACTAGGCGACGCACGCGTCCAGAGCGGCTGACACGTCGTCGGTCACGACCAACGACCGCAACGCGTGCTCGGACACGAAACCCTTGTCCCGCAACTGGTACAGCCACTCGACGAGGCCCTTGTAGTGGTTGTCGACGTCCAGCAGCACGACCGGCTTGGCGTGCATGGCGAGCACGCGCGACGTCCACACCTCGAAGAACTCCTCGGCCGTCCCGATCCCGCCGGGCAGCGCGAGGAAGGCGTCGGCGTGCGCCTCCATCGCGGCCTTGCGCTCGCGCATGGTGTCGACGACCAGCAGCTCGTCGGCGTCGTGGTCGGCGATCTCGCGGGTGGCGAGGCCGCGCGGGATGACGCCGATCGTGCGCGAACCGCCGGCGCGGGCCGCGCTCGACACGGCGCCCATCATCGACGTGCGGCCGCCGCCCCACACCAGGGACCAGCCGCGCGCCGCGATCTGCGTACCGACCGAGGCCGCCAGGTCGAGGTAGGACTGCGGCACGGTTTTCAACGAGCCGCAGTACACGCAGACGTGCATCAGTGCGCGTCCGCCCAGGCCTGGTGGGCGTCCTTGACGACGCGGACCGCGTCCTCGATGTCGTCGGTGAGGTGCAGCAGCGCGAGATCCTTCTCGCCGACCTTGCCGCTGGCCAGCACCGAGTCCCGGACCCAGTCGTACAGGCCCTGCCAGTAGGCCTTGCCGAACAGCACGACCGGGAACTTCGTGACCTTCTTCGTCTGCACCAGCGTCAGCGCCTCGAACAGCTCGTCGAGCGTGCCGAACCCGCCGGGCAGGCAGATGAACGCCTGCGAGTACTTGATGAACATCGTCTTGCGGACGAAGAAGTAGCGGAAGTTCACGCCGAGGTCGACCCACGGGTTGAGGCCCTGCTCGAACGGCAGCTCGATGCCGAGGCCGATGGAGAACCCGCCCGCCTCGGAGCAGCCCCGGTTGACCGCCTCCATCGCACCCGGACCGCCGCCGGTGATCACGGCGAACCCAGCCTGCGCGAGCGCGCCGCCAAGGTCGCGGCCCAGCTGGTACTCGGGGTGGTCGCGCCCGGTCCGCGCCGAGCCGAACACGGTCACCGCGCTCGGCACCTCGGCCAGGGCCCCGAAGCCCTCGACGAACTCGGCCTGGATGCGGAACACCCGCCACGGGTCCGTGTGGACCCAGTCGGCGGGACCCCGCGAGTCGAGCAGTCGCTGGTCGGTGGTGGTGAGCTCGTCCTTGCGGGAGCGGCGCAGCACGACGGGCCCGCGCTGCTTCTCCTTCGGGTGCTCGTCCACCTGGCCGTTCGTGTCTTCGGTCATTGGCGCGATTCTAGTGACGCACCCAACAGGAAACGCTTCAGGACGTCCACGCAAACACCGATCTGCGCGACGGGAACGCGCTCCTCGTGCATGTGCGCCAGCGTGGGGTCGCCGGGCCCGAAGTTGACGGCGGGCATCCCCAGCGCGGCGAACCGCGCGACGTCCGTCCACCCCAGCTTGGCAACAGGCGTGCCACCGGCCGCCTTGACCAGCTCCTGCGCGATCGGCGCGCTCAGCCCCGGCAACGCGCCAGGGGCCGCGTCGACCAGCGTGACCTCGTACCCCTCGAACAGCTCCCGCAGGTGCGCCTCAGCCTGCGCGGGCGACCGGTCCGGCGCGAACCGATGGTTGACGGACACGACGGCCTCGTCCGGCACGACGTTGCCCGCCACCCCGCCGCTGATCTTCACGGCCTGCAGTCCCTCACGGTAGGTGCAACCGTCGATCTCGACGATGCGCGGCTCGTAGGCCTCCATCCGCCGCAGCACCTCACCCATCCCGTGGATGGCATTGATCCCCATCCACCCGCGCGCAGGGTGCGCGCGCCGACCCTTGGTGCGCACGTTGACGCGCATCGTGCCCTGGCACCCAGCCTCGACCGTGCCGTTGGACGGCTCGCCCACGATCGCGAGGTCGCCGATCAGCCACTCCTTCAGCTCGCGCTCGACGCGCGTGAGCCCGTTGCGCTCGGCCTCGACCTCCTCGCAGTCGTAGAAGAGGAACGTCAGGTCGTACAACGGGTCCTGCGACAGCGCGGCGATCTGCAGAAAGACGGCGTCGCCCCCCTTCATGTCGACGGTGCCGCACCCGTGCAGCGTGTCCCCGTCGCGCCGCGACGGCCAGTTGTCGTTGAGCGGCACGGTGTCCAGATGCCCCGCGAGCACCACGCGCTGAGCGCGCCCGAAGTTCGTCCGCGCCAGCACGGTGTTCCCCGATCGGGCGATTTCGAGGTGCGGCGCGTGCAGCCGCAGTGATCGCTCGACGAGGTCGGCCAGCTCGGCCTCCTCACCGGACACGCTGCGCACATCCACCAACGCGGCCGTCAGGTCCACTGGGTCACTGTGAAGGTCAAGGGTGTCGGACACGGGTCCGACCCTACCGATGAGGGGTGTCGCCTACGCCGAGCGACCACTACGGTGCGCCGAGTGACGCAACGCACACTGCTACTAGTAGGCGCCCTGCTGTCCGCCTCCACCGCCTGCGGCCCGGCCCCCGAAGCCTGTGCCAGACAGTGTGGCGAGATCAGAGAGCTGTTCGAGGCGCCGTGCGGCTCCCAGCACACCGGCACCCCCGCCGAGTGCGCACCGTGGGTCGGCAAGGTCAGCGCGATGGCCAAGGAACTCGACAACTCGTTGCAGGGCAAGCCGGTCGAGCCTGGGGTGCGGGAGGCGCTGCCCAAGCTGATCACCGCCGTATCCGACTTTCAGTCGCAGAACTGTGGTGATGTGAAGGTCGACAACGTGGCCAGTACGGAGCAGCGACAGTCGAAGTGCAACGAGGCGTTGATCGCCACCCGTGGTGACCTCGGTTCCCTGTACTTCACCGCACAGGTGCCCGACTAGCTCGGGGTTGTCGCTGGTCTTTGGGTGTTGGCTGCCGGTTCCGTGCGTGGTTGTTCTTTGGTCGGCTGCCGGTGTCGTGGGGCGCTGCGTCTTCCGGGGGCGCCTTCGGCGCCGCGATTGGGGCTTGACTTGGGGCCCCTCGCGGCGTGGTGGGCCGGCTCCGCCGGCAGATGCAAGATCTGCCGGC
>NZ_BSTQ01000025.1:65454-100689 GCF_030269605.1 Lentzea sp. NBRC 105346 | reverse complement strand
AAGCCCTGCCGCATCCGAGACCCCAGGTCAAGCACGCTTTTCGCTTGACCTGGGGTCTCGGATGCGGCTGCCTCAGGTGCGATGCGACGGGAGGGGCCCACCACCCCAACGCAACCCACTACGAAACGAAACCCCCGGAGGCGGCCCCTCTTTGAGCTGAGCCGGGGTCCGGGGCGGAGCCCCGAGCAGTAAAACGCGACCACGCACCAAACCGGCAGCCAAGGCGCAACCACGCACGAAACCGGCAGCCAAGGAAAGTCAGCGCGTCAACACAACGCGACCCACCACGAAAGCCGCCGCGTCAACACAAACAGCAGACGAGACAAACAGGCAGACGAGGGACAGGACAGTGGTCCGAACGACCCGAGACACGACGAAGCCCTCGCACGCGAGGGTGTGCGAGGGCCACGTCAGTCGTTAGTAGTAAGGGACAACAGCAGAGGAGATCAGGCGAGCCTGATCACGCCGTAGTCGAATCCCTTCCGGCGGTAGACGACGCTGGGGCGTCCGCAGTCAGCGTCTGAGAACAGGTAGAAGTCGTGTCCGACCAGTTCCATCTCGTAGAGGGCCTGGTCGACCGTCATGGGCTTCGCGGTGTGCTCCTTCTCGCGCACTACGCGTCCGGGAAGCTGGTCTTCGAGGCCGTCGTCCCACCTCTGCGCGGGCACTTCCGCCATGCCCTCGTAGTCGGCCTCGGGTGCGTCGAGCACCGCGGTCTTGCCGCGGCGTGATGCTTGGGCTTGGCCGTTGGCTTCGGCCATCTCCCCCAGTCCGCTTGTCGCTTCCGCCACCGAAATCGGGCCACGGCGCCCGTGGTGGACGCGCCTCCGGTCGTGCGACCGACGGAGACGGTTCTCGAGCTTCGCGACCGCTGAGTCGAGCGCGGCGTAGAAGTCACCCGCGCAGGCTTCGGAACGGACTACGGGTCCACGTCCCTTGCCGGTGATTTCGACCCGTTGGCAGTTCTTCGACTGCCGACGGTTCGGTTCGTGGAAAAGCTCCACGTCGAAGCGGATGACCTTGCGGTCGTAGCGCTCAAGCCGGGCCAGCTTTTCGGCGACGTGCACCCTGTAGTGATCGGGCACCTCGACGTTGCGGCCCTTAACGACGATGTCCATACACGACCTCCCTCGCCTTTGCTGCGAGCTTTGGCATTGGACTGATTTGGGCGCCGTGGCGATCTTCAGACCGCCGGAGATGTCGCTGAGGGTCGTCCCCCGCGCTTCACGGCGCCAGGGTCATGGGCTGTTCGCCTCCTCCCCGCGGGCCGGTAGCGCTGATAGCGGTGCACGTTAGCTCGGGATTCGTTCCGGCGACAGCCCCCGAGCCGGGGGAACTCCAGGAAAATTCCTTGAGTACGTAGCGTGACGACCGTGGGCCACCCACCGTGTGCCGAGCGTGCCACGACCCGCGCCCCACCGCAGGATGCTCACCCGGACGGCGCAGCACCGCACCGGCACCCGTCGGCAGCGTGACTGCATCGAACGGGCCTGATCGCGGCGTCATACCCGGCCAACGGACGGGACGCTCGTCATGTTCCCGAAACGCCGAAGAGATCCGAGCGGATGAGAGATATTCGCAAACGATGCTGACCAGCGGTTATTCCCTTAATGCCTGATCACGGCATTTCTGTGCGGGAGCAACAAATACTGCCCAGTACGTTCTCGGTATCACCTCGGTGGACCCCAGTCCGGTTCCCGATCTTGACCCAACACCTCCTTGTTGCGAACGACCTGCGCAAACAGCGGAACGAAACTCGACGCATTGATCGACTTGGCGGCACCAACTTCACCCGTGTGGGCGGCGACGAAAGGGACCAATCGAGACGCACTTGGCGGACGTCCACATCGGCCGCCTCAGTGGAGCCCCACGGCCGCCGTCAGCACCAGGACCGCGGCCACGTCCACGCGCGACGCCGCCAGCGCGGCCACACATGCCCTGGCAGTCGCACCGCTGGTCACCACGTCGTCGAGCAGCACGACTGGCCCTGAAGGCGGCGCCCGCCGCACGCTCAGCCGGCCGCGCAGATTGGCGTCACGCGCGGAAGCATCCAACCCGACCGAGTCGCGGACACCGTTCGCCAGCCGGAGAACCGGAGCGACCGTCGCCCCGTGAACACTCTCCGCGATTCTCACCATGTGGGAGCCGCCGCGGAGGCGAGCGGCGCGCGGGGTCGACGGCGCCGGTACGAGGGTCCACGGCCGCGGCGCCAGCATCGGCAGGGCCACCGCCACGAAGGCGCCGAACCACGCCGCCAGCGCGCGCCGGCCGCGCTCCTTGAACGCCAGCACGAGCTCGCGCGCGGCACCGTGGTAGTCGGCCAGCGCGTAGACCGGCGGACCCACACCGGGCACACGGACATCGACTGGCGGCCCGAACGAGGCGACACACGAAGGGCACGCCTCGAAGTCCGGGGCGCCACAGCCGGCACAGCGCAGCGGGACCACGAGGTTCAGAAGATTCATGCCCGAAGGATTGCACCGGGGTCTGACAGTTTCAGGTACGCGCAGGTCAGCCTGGGTAGAACACCACGACGTCGCCCTCGGGGCGCACCCCGGTGGACCGCCACACGTCGGTGATGTCCGACGCCGTCCACAGCCCGCTGTGGTCCACGGCGATCACCGCGCGCGAGACCGCGGCGGTCACCGACGTGACCGGCACGGTCAGGTTGGACTGGTTGTAGCGCTCGTACTTCGAACCGTCCAGGTACACGCGCGTGACCGGGTTGGCGGGCAGCGACGACGACACCACCATCACGTCCTGCGACAGCCAGTCCAGCGACTGCACGGCCGCACCGAGCACGGAAGGCAGCAGCTGCCGCGGCGTGCGGATCGACACGGACGCGTCCTGCGGGTTGCGCACGACGGCGGCGACGTACAGCTTGCCGCCGATGACCATGCCGACTCGCGTGCCGTCGCGGGACAGCCGCAGCTCGGTGATCTGGCCGAACCCCGACAGCTCCGCGGTGTTCACCGCCGACGCCGTCCACACACCGTTGTCCGAACGCGTCACGCGGGCGACATTCGTGCCGTCGGCGACCGTCCAGACCTCGTTGGACGGCTGGCGCGCCTCACCGCTGACCAGCCACGTCGGGCGCGTCAGAGAAGCAGAGGGCAGCGCCACCTCGGCGAGCCCCTGGTCCTTGTCGCCCACCAGGAGCCGCATGCCGTTGCCGGCCTTGCCGACGACCGCCAGCCGCGAACCGTCCAGCGACTGCGCCCCCGACACGGCGTTGTAGGAACCGTCCCCCGCCGGGCCCTTGATCGGGTTGCCGTCGCCGAACGACCGCACCGAGCCGCCCGCGACGATCATGCCGCGCTCGTCCGGGTTCGGGGTGATCAACGATTCACCGGACCACGCGACCACGTCCGACGGACGCCACTCGCGGCGGTCCGGCAGGATCGGCGCGCCCTCGACGAGCACCCGGATGCGGGACGAAGTCACGCCGGACAAGGACTTCACGACCTGCGCCACGATCTGTTTGCGCGACTGCGGCGTCAGATCACCGAGTTTGGAGAGGTTCACTTCGAGCGCGCCGTCGTCGGCTTCCTTGGTGGCGGCGTGGAAACCGGCCCGCTCACCCAGTGCGGAGAACAACGCGCCGCGCACACCGACACCCGGCCCGCGCACGAGCAGCTCGCTGACGCGCTGCGGGATCCCGGTCGACGGCGGGATGACGATGTACCGCGCGTCCGGCACCAGCACGGTGAACTCGGGGTTGTAGAAGTACAGCGTGACCCGCTTGTAGTTCTCCAGGAACCGCGACTGCGTCATGTAGACGCCGTCCGGCGGCTCCGAGATGCGCCACTGGCCGTCGGCGTTCTTCTCGACCCGGATCCCCACGTTCAGGTCCGTCGTCAGCGGCACGAACGAGCTGTCCGGCTCCAGCCGGCCCAGGTTCTTGCCCTGCAACAGGACGACCTGCTGCTTGTCCAGCGGCGTCTGCGACGTCGGCACGGTCGAGAAGCCGGGGTCGATGATGGTGGGCGACTTGGTCTCCCACCGCTTACGCGCGTCGTCGGTCAGGTACGCCTTCGCCTCGGCGAAGTCGCCGTCCGGGTTCGCCGACGCGTCGACGAAGTCGCGCACCAGCGTCAGCGCGTCGATGTCCTTCGCGGGCTGCGGCGCGTTGACCGGGTTGTTCCTGGACTCCGACGGGTCGATCGGCTTCGGCTGCGTGTTGGTCGGGATCGCGGCGCACCCCGCCAGAACCCCAGAAGACAGAACAACAGCGAGCAGGCCCACGAACAGGCGCCTCACCGGACCTCCTCGCGCTCCGCGTCGACGGGTTCGGCCGGCTGCCAGGTGATCTCCTCCGGCGTCAGCTCGACCTCTTCGGCCTCCTCGACGGGAACGGACTCGACCACGCTCACGTGCGGCAGGTTCTCCGGCGCGAGCGGCAACGGGCTGCTCACGGGCTCGTTGCCGTAGGTGCGCGGCAGGGTCAGCCGGAACACGGCGCCGTGGCCCTGTTCGCCCCACGCCTCCAGCCAGCCGCCGTGCAGGCGGGCGTCCTCGAGCGAGATGGAGAGACCCAGGCCGGTGCCGCCGGTCCGCCGGTTGCGCGACGGGTCCGCGCGCCAGAACCGGCTGAACACCAGCTCCGCCTCACCGGGCCGCAGGCCGACGCCGTGGTCCCGCACGGTGATCGCGACGGCGTGCTCGTCGCCGCGCATGGTCAGCTCGACCGGCTGGCCCTCGCCGTGGTCGACGGCGTTCGCCAGCAGGTTCCGCAGGATCCGCTCGACGCGCCGCGAGTCGAGCTCGGCGGTGACCTCCTCGTCCGGCAGGTCCATGACGATCGTCGAACCCGCGGTGTTCGCGATGGCCCGCACCGAGTCGTGCGCCCGCCGCGCCAGCACCCGCAGGTCGACCTGCTCGGCCGCCAGTTCCTCGACGCCCGCGTCGAGCCGGGAGATCTCCAGCAGGTCGCCGAGCAGCGACTCGAACCGGTCCAGCTCGTCGACCAGCAGCTCGGTGGACCGGGCGAGCCCGGACGGGAACTGCTCACGCGAGGCGTGCAGCACGTCCGCGGCCATCCGCACGGTCGTCAACGGCGTGCGCAGCTCGTGCGAGACGTCCGAGGTGAACCGGCGCTGCAGCTGGCCGAACTCCTCCAGCTGCCGGATCTGCGCCTGGATGCCCTCGGCCATCTCGTTGAACGCCTCCGCGAGGCGCGCGACGTCATCCTCGCCGACCACCGGCATCCGCTCGTCGAGCGAGCCGTCGGCGAACCGTTCGGCGACCTCGGCGGCCTGCCGCACCGGGCGGACCACCTGGCGCGTGACCAGGTTCGCGATGAGCGCCAGCAGCATCAGGAGCACGATGCCGCCGATCAGCAGCGTGTTCTGCACGACCTCGGCCGTGCGCTGCTCGGCGGTCAGAGGGAAGATCAGGTAGAGCTGCATCGCCCTGGACGAGCTGTTCACCGGCACGCCGACGACCAGCAGCGTGGTGGGCGTGCCGCCGCGGTTCACGGTGTGGATCTGCGACGCGGCCTTGGCGCTCTTCTCCACCTGGGCGCGCAACTGCGCCGGGACGTCCTCGATCGGTCCCTCAGAGGGCGCGCGGCCGGTGGAGTCGACGTTCTCGCCGTCGACCAGCACCGGCTCGAACGCGCCGGCGCCCGCGGTGGTGGCGTCCTGACCCGAGCCGCCGGTCGCCAGCTTGTTGATCGCGCTGATGAACCGCGCCTTGACGCTGTCCGGACCGGGGTTGAGGCCCGCGAGCTCGGCCTGGATCGTCGCCTGGCTCGCGCGCGCCTGCCGCGTGGCGGCCTGCTCCTTGGTCGTGAGCAGCTGGCCGGTGATCTGCATCTGCAGGACCATGCCCAGCACGAACACGACCGCGGACGACAGCGCCAGCGTCGACACGACGACCCTCAGCTGCAGCGAACGGCGCCACAGCTCCCCGAACCTGGTCCAGCGCCGTCGTGCTTCGTCGACAATGCGCTGGACCCGTTCCACGACCGGTCGGACCAGCTTCATACGTCCATTCTCCGCGCGGCGGGCATCACGGAGGGCCCGCCTTGTACCCGACGCCGCGCACCGTCAGCACGACCTCGGGGTGCTCGGGGTCGCGCTCCACCTTGGACCGCAGCCGCTGCACGTGGACGTTCACCAGGCGCGTGTCGGCGGCGTGGCGGTAACCCCACACCTGCTCGAGCAGCACCTCGCGGGTGAACACCTGGCGCGGCTTGCGCGCGAGCGCGACCAGCAGGTCGAACTCGAGCGGGGTCAGCTGGATCGGGCGGCCCTCGCGCAGCACCTCGTGACCGGGGACGTCGATCGTCAGGTCACCGATCTGCAGCACCTCGGCCGGCTCGGCCTCGGTCCGGCGCAGGCGCGCCCGGATGCGGGCCACCAGCTCCTTCGGCTTGAACGGCTTGACCACGTAGTCGTCGGCGCCCGACTCGAGGCCGAGCACGACGTCGACCGTGTCGCTCTTGGCGGTCAGCATCACGATGGGCACGCCGGACTCGGAACGGATCGCCTTGCAGACGTCGATCCCGTTCATGCCCGGCAGCATCAGGTCGAGCAGCACGAGGTCCGGCTTGAGCTCGCGCAGCGCGGGCAGGGCACGCGCACCGTCGGCGACCACCGCGGTGTCGAAACCCTCCCCACGCAACACGATGGTCAGCATCTCCGCCAGGGCGGGGTCGTCGTCGACGACGAGCACGCGTGCCTTCATGCCCAACATCGTTGCACTGCCGCTCGCGCGTTCGCGCACCGCCCAGGCTCCGCCGCCGATCCCGTAGCTGCTGGTGGCGGTCTGCGTCCGTTGCGTAACCATGCGCACCTCGCCCGGATAGGTCCGTTCGTTTGCCGGACTATCCGTACGGGACTCACATTTCGTTACCGGTCAGTTGCCGAACCAGGCTCGCGAAGTTCACCTGTGACGCTCCGTCGATCA
The DNA here is from genome assembly GCF_030269605.1 of Lentzea sp. NBRC 105346. Lineage (GTDB taxonomy): Bacteria > Actinomycetota > Actinomycetes > Mycobacteriales > Pseudonocardiaceae > Lentzea. Next base: position 93,777 of record NZ_BSTQ01000025.1, on the reverse strand, counting down.
CCAGCCAGGGCGCCAACCACCCGTCCGTGGCAAGTCCCTCGTACACCGCTGCGCAGCGTTCCTGCAGGCCACCGTCTGATTCGTAGAGGTCGCGGGCACGTTCCAGCTCGGCCTGCTCGCGCCGGGCAGCCCGGTCCGCGGCCACGTGCGTCGGCACGCGCAGGAGCAGGTGCAGGTCGGGAACGGGCAGCTCGAACCGGTCGATCTCCAGCGCCCGGACCCACTCGACGAACTCGCCTCGCGCGTCCTGGTGCAGCCGGGCAGCGCCGTAGGCGGCATTCGAGGCCACGTACCGGTCGAGCAGCACGACGTCGTATTTGTCCAGGTCGGCACGGATGTCGTCGGCCGCGTCACGCCGGTCCAGCGCGTACAGGACGGACATCCCGTGCACCGAGCCGGTCAGGTCGCCGAGCCGGCCGTGCAGCGCGTCGCGCACGAGATCCGCGTGGACGTCGACGCCGTAGCGCGGGAAGGCGCCGCTCGTGACCGTCGCCCCCTCGTCGGCGAGCGCCTTGGTCAGTCCGTTCGCGAGCGTGCGCTTGCCGGCCCCGTCCAGGCCTTCGATCACCACGAGCTTTCCCACCGCTCAAGCGTAATGACCACTCGACTGGCCGCACCGCATCCCCCACACGGGCGAAAAGAGATCTTTCGGTCACCAGATCGAGTGACTACGGTGAACAGTCACACGGCCGTGTGGAAGGTGGTGCCGCGGTGACCGCGGATTCCGGGCACGCCGAATCGGTTGACGGGCCGATCGGCCACCCGACTGGGGGTTTGCCGTCCCCGCTTGCCGAGACGCTGCGTTACGGGCCGTTCCACCGCGCGCTACGCGAGGCGATCGCCCATCGCGGCCTCTCGCTCGCCCGCCTGCGCGCACATCTCGAGCAACTGGGCGTCCAGGTCGGCCAGTCCACCCTGTCGTACTGGCAACGGGGACTGCGGCACCCGGAGATCCCGCGGGCGATCTCGACCGTGCGCGCGCTGGAAAGCGTGCTCCGCCTGCCACCCGAGTCGTTGCTGGCTCTGATCGGCCCGCGGCCGCAGCCCTATGCACCCCGGCCCGTGCCCGCCGCGTTCGCCGAGCTCGCCTCCGCGTGGGCCGAGACCGCGCCGCTGCTCGCGGAGTTCGACGCCGTGCCGGAGAGCGCGCGTGGCAACGCGGACCTCGAAGTCCTGTCGGTGCACGACACCGTGTCCATCGGGATGCACCGCGAGCAGCGGGCGATCACGACCCGGCTCGTCGTGCGGGCGCTGCGGCAGGGCCCCGACCGCTACCTGGCCGTACACCAGGGCGACGAGGGCTCGTTGATCGACAACGCGCTGGTGCGCGCGGGCGAGGGCTGTCGGCAGGGGCGGCTGCGAAGGCAGGCGGCGTCGCGCGGTCTGGCGGTGGAACTGCTGTTCGACCGCAGGCTCGCCGAGGGCGAGGAACACGTCTTCAGCTTCACCATCGTCGACGACACCGGCGGTCCCACGCCCGGCCACCACCGGACGTTCCGCGATACCTGCTCGTCGTACCTGCTGCAGCTGTCTTTCCATCGGCGCGCGCTGCCCGCCCGGTGCATCAAGCAGTTCCGGGTCTCCGCCGAGTCGACCCCGGTCGACGTCGAGGAGCTCGTCTGCGGACTCGGGGGCGTGGTCAGCGCCTACTACGGCGAGGTCGGGCCAGGCATCGCGGGCATCGCGGTCGAGTGGACATGACGGACCGGGTCCGGCTCTGCGAGCTGTTCGACGCGGAAATCGCGTCGCACAACGAGCGGTTCCGGGCGGCGGCCGCCATCCGGTCGGGTGAACGGGTGCTCGACTTCGGCTGCGGCACCGGCGAGTCGACGCGCCAGGCCGCTTCGATCGCCGAATCCGTGCTCGGTCTGGACATTTCACCCGATCTGCTGAACCACGCGCGCGAGTTGAGCACCGGACTGTCCAACGTGACCTTCGAGCTGGGCGACGCCCAGGTGCACGGCTTTCCCGCGGGCGCGTTCGACGTCGCGATCAGCAGGTTCGGGTCGATGTTCTTCACGGATCCGGTCGCCGCTTTCACCAACGTCCGGCGCGCGCTGCGGCCCGGCGGACGGCTCGTGCTGCTCGTATGGCAGGGCCGTGCGCACAACGAGTGGGCGTCGGTGATCAACCCCGACGGTGTGGAGTCCGGGGCGTTCTCGCTCGGCCGGCCGGTGGACGTGGTGCGGGTGCTCGGGCTGGCCGGGTTCGGCGAGGTCGCTTTCGAGGACGTCCACGAACCCGTCTACTACGGGCCGGATGCCGAGACGGCGATGGACTTCGTGACATCACTGCAGGACACCAAGAAGCGGCTCGCCAAGCGGGCTGGGGCCGAGCGGGAACAAGAGCTGCAGAGACTGCGGTCGGCCGTGGCGAACCACACCACGGCCGACGGCGTCTTCTTCGACTCACGGGCGTGGGTCATCACGACCCGGCGCCCCTGAGATCAGTAGCGGTAGTGCTCCGGCTTGAACGGGCCCTCGACGTCCACGTCGATGTAGTCGGCCTGCTCCTTCGTCAGCTTCGTGAGCTGACCGCCGAGCGCCGCGAGGTGGATCTTCGCGACCTTCTCGTCGAGCTTCTTCGGGAGGCGGTAGACCTCCTTGTCGTACTCCTTGTACTTGGTGAACAGCTCGACCTGCGCGATCACCTGGTTGGAGAAGGAGTTCGACATCACGAACGACGGGTGGCCCGTGGCGTTGCCCAGGTTGAGCAGACGGCCCTCGGACAGCACGATGATCGACCGGCCGGACGGGAAGACCCACTCGTCGACCTGCGGCTTGATGTTGATCTTCCGCACACCGGGGTAGCGGGCGAGGCCGGCCATGTCGATCTCGTTGTCGAAGTGGCCGATGTTGCCGACGATCGCCTGGTGCTTCATGGCGGCCATGTGCTCGACCATCACCACGTCCTTGTTGCCCGTGGTCGTGATGATGATGTCCGCACGGTCGAGCACGTCCTCGAGGCGCTGCACGTCGTAGCCGTCCATGGCGGCCTGCAGTGCGCAGATCGGGTCGATCTCGGTGATGATGACGCGGGCGCCCTGGCCGCGCAGTGACTCGGCGGCGCCCTTGCCGACGTCGCCGTAGCCGCAGACGACCGCGACCTTGCCGCCGATCAGCACGTCCGTGCCGCGGTTGATGCCGTCGATCAGCGAGTGGCGGATGCCGTAGCGGTTGTCGAACTTCGACTTGGTGACCGCGTCGTTGACGTTGATCGCCGGGAACAGCAGCTCGCCCTGCGCGGCCAGCTGGTACAGCCGCATGACGCCGGTCGTGGTCTCCTCGGTGACGCCGCGGATGCCCTCGGCGATCTTGGTCCACTTGCCGTTGTCGGCCTCGAGCGAGCGCTTGAGCAGGCCGAGGAAGACCTTCCACTCGTCGGAGTCGTCCTCCTCCGGCGCGGGCACGACGCCGGCCTGCTCGTACTGACGGCCCTTGTGGACGAGCATGGTGGCGTCGCCGCCGTCGTCCAGGATCATGTTCGGGCCGCCGCCGTCCGGCCACGTGAGCATCTGCTCACACGTCCACCAGTACTCCTCCAGCGTCTCGCCCTTCCAGGCGAACACCGGGACGCCCTTGGGCTCCTCCTCGGTGCCGTGCGGGCCGACGACCACGGCCGCGGCGGCGTGGTCCTGGGTGGAGAAGATGTTGCAGGACGCCCAGCGGACCTCGGCGCCGAGCGACACGAGGGTCTCGATCAGGACAGCGGTCTGCACGGTCATGTGCAGCGAGCCGGAAACGCGGGCGCCCTTGAGCGGGTACACCTCGGCGTACTCCCGGCGCAGCGCCATCAGGCCGGGCATCTCGTGCTCGGCGAGCCTGATCTCCTTGCGGCCGAACTCGGCCTGCGAGAGGTCGGCGACGGCGTAGTCGACGCCGTTGCGAATTTGCAGCCGTTCGGCAGTCATCGGGGTTCCTTCCAGGCACGATCGGGACGTACGGATCGACCCTACCGTCCGCCACGCCGATCAACTGCGGTCAGCTGCAACTCGATCCCGATGCACCACTATGGCTCGAGCATTTGTTGAGGAGGTCTCGTGCTCATACCCGGCCCGGACACCCGTGTCGTCGAACTGCGGGTGCACGGCGTACAGGGCACGACGCCACATTCGCTGGTAGACGCCGTGGCGGCGGTGGACGTGGCCGGTGACGGCGTCGGCCGCATCGTCCGGCCCGCGGACCGGTTGCGCAGGCCCGCGCCAGGCCCCGTCCTGCAGGCCGAAGGGCGGCCGATCCCGCGCACCATCGAGGGGTACATCTGGGGTGGGATGACGTCCGGCGGGTGGGCGAAGGCCACCTGGGCGCTGCTCTTCCCGTTCTGCATGGCCAACGTCGCGCACTGGATGCTGCCGCCCGTGCCGGAACGGCTCGTGCCGCACGTCCTTGGCCTCGCGCTGCGGTCGCTGCTGCGGGTGTTCGCGCTGCTGCTGACCGTGCTGCTGGTCGCGCAGGTCGCGGTGATCAGCATGGACCTGCTCGCCGGCCAGTGCCTCGCGACCAGGTCGTCGTGCCTGTCGAGCGTGCCCGGCCCGCTGCGGTCGGTGCCGTGGGTGCGGTCCGCCGTCGCGTTCCTGCCCGTGCTCCTCACGATCTTCGTGTTGCGCCGCGTCTCCCACGTCGACTGGCGCATCGAACGCCGCGAGATGGCGATGGCGTCCGAAGAGGAGCACCACGAACCGTCCGGCCTGCCCGGCGCGCACGTCGCGACGGACCCGGACACCCCGGCGCTGCGCTCGTTGCACATCGTCGCGGCGCTCGCCGTCGCGTGCCTGATCGCGCTGGGCGGCCCGCTGCGCCAGCTGGTCGTGCCGCCGGGCGCGGTGGGTACGGCGCTGTTCGCGGCGTGGGTCGCCGCGCTGGTCCTCATCGGACTGAGCTTCCTCGGCGTGCTGCTGCTCGACGACCCGACCGGCGGCGCCCCGAATCGCGGCGGCCGCTGGCTGCGTGCCGCGTTGGAACGAACACCGCGACGGATCCTGTTCGGCCTCTCACTGCTGCTGGTCGTGGTGACGGTCTTCCTGTTGCGACAGTTGCCTGATCGCGTCCACGGCGCGGACACGACCGTGCAGATCGTCGCGTCGCTGATGGCCTTTGTGGCCGTCCTTTTCGGACTACTGCTGGTGCCCGCCGCGTTGCTCGCGCGCTCGACGTGGAAGGGGCTGCCGCGCGAGCTGCGCCCGTGGGCCGGTGGCTGGATGGCCGCCCCGGTGATGGCCGTGGCCGGGTTGCTCGGCGGCGGCTTCGGCGCGGGCGTGGCGCTGGCCGTGCGCAGGGCGCTCGGTTCGGGGATGGTGCTGCCGCGCGGGTACGACTACATCACCCTGCTGTGGGGCTTCGCGGGTGTGCTGTTCCTGTTGGTGGGTCTGGGCGTTGCGTCGATGACCGGCGCCGTGCGGTGGCGCGCGTTCCGCAAGGGCAAGCTCTGGGCCCGCGAGGCGTCTTTACTGCACGCGGGACGCCCTCGTGACCTGCGTACCGCCACGCGCGCCTGGTGGTGGGCGCGCTGGGAACGCAACCACGGCCACCACGTGATCCTGCTCGTGGCGTTCGTGCTGAGCGCCGGCACCCTGCCCGCCGCGTGGCTTCGGGTGCGCGAGATCGATCCTGGGTGGCTGCGCCCGTTCTCCGCGGTGGGTGTCGGTGTGCTCGGTGCGCTGGCCGTGTGGCTGTTGCGCGCCGTCTACCTCGCCGCGCGCGAACCCGAGCGTGGTCGCCGGTTGGGGATCATGGCGGACATCGCGTCGTTCTGGCCGCGCGAGGCGCATCCCGTTGTGCCGCCTTGTTATGCGCTCAAGGTCGTGCCGGAGCTGGTGTCTCGGGTGCGCGATCATCTGCGTGATCCGGGTACTCGGGTTGTGCTCTGTGGACACTCGCAGGGGTCTTTACTGGTCGCTGTCGCCGCGGCTCGGTTGCTGGAGGAGTTGCCTCCGCACGACCGGGAACGGATCGGGCTGGTGACCGCGGGATCGCAGTTGCAGTGGGCTTATCCGCGGGCCTTCCCCGCGGTCGTGCCGCACGCTTCGCTGGCTCGGCTGGCCGGCGGGTTGGATGGGCGGTGGCGGTCGCTCTGTCGTGGGACGGATCCCTTGGGTGGGGCCGTGATGACGTGGCAGCGGCAGGTTTACGACGGGATGCTGCTCGGGGTCGGGTATCGGGCGGATGGGTCCGAGGGGGCTTTGTCGCCTGCTCTGCGTGGGCCTACCGGGGCTTTGGTGCTCGGTGGGGATCACTGGTTGCCGGATCCGCAGCGGGGGCCGTTTCCGGGGCGGCGGTGGGCTTCCGGGGTGCGGGCGCATTCCGACTACACGTCTGATCCCGAGTGGGATCGGGCGGTTGCCATCGCTGCGGGGTTGGCGCAGGTCGAGTCGGCTGAGGGGCCTTCGCTGCCTTCGGCTCGGCGTGGGCCTGCCGTGGGGGCTGAGCGTGGGCCACGGCCCCCCGGTGTCCAGCCTACCGACGAGGTCTGACAGTTTCGGTGAACGTGCAGGTCGAGGCGTTGGCGACGGCTCGCGGCGTTGGGCCACGGCCCCCAGCGTCCAGCCTATCGACCGGGTCTGACAATTCCGGCGAGCCCGCTGGCAGGTCCGACGGAACTGTCGGTCCCCCTCGCTAGCCTGGATACGGGGGCAGCTCACAACCACGAGCGCAAGACACACCCCCAGCCGACCGTAGCGCCAGGGTCCGACGCTCCTCAGTCGGCGAAGTGCGCGCCCAGCAGGCGGTCCGCCACTTCCGGACGGCCCGACTCGGCCAGCAGACCCGCCGGAGCCAGCACGTAGTGCTTGTCCACGGTCACCGCCGCGGACTTCAGCACCGGCCGCAACACCGAGTCGCCACGCAAGGTCTCCTCCACGGAAGCCACCGACGGCGCGTGCCGGAACACGCCACCCGACAACACCAGCAACCCAGCCCCCTGCGGCCCGAGCTGCCCGTCGACGAGCCGCAGGTGCCGCCGCACCGCCAGCACCGCCGCGAGCGAGGCCAGCCGCAGATCCACCGTGGAATCGTCGGCGATCCACGACACGTCGGCAGCGCGCTTGCGGGCCTCGGCTTCCAGGAACTCGCCCTCCGCAGCGGTGATCAGCCGCTCTGCCAACGCCTCCGCCACGACACCGGGAGCGGACCACCGCATGCCGAGGTCGCCCTCGACGGTCCGCCGGTCCGGCGGCAGAGCCACGGTTCGTTCCACACCAACGGAATCCACGGTGGACACGGCCGAGTAGACGTCCGTGGTGGCGCCGCCGACATCGACGACGAGCACCGCGCCCTCGCGGTCCTGGGCGGCCAGGCGCGACACCCCCGCCAGCACGGCGTCCGGCGTCACGGCACGCACCAGGCGGCGGAAGCGTGGGCCGCGAGAGAGTTTCTTGCCGCCGATCACATGATCCAGGAAGGCGGCACGGATGGCGCGGCGCGCCGGGTCCGGGTTCAGGCTGCCGACGTCCGGCAGGACGTTGTCGGTGGCGACGACCTTGCGGCTCTGCAACAACGAAAGGGCCGAAGCACGGGCGGAAGCGTTGCCCGCCAACACGATCGGCACGGCTACCCGGGACAGGCGGCGGGCGTTCTCCAACAGCACAGTCTCGTCGCCGCCGTCGGTTCCGCCGACCAGCAGCACGAGGTCGGGTGCGGCGGCCCGCAGGGCGCGCACGTCCACCGGGCCGGCGGACACGAACACGACCTTCGCGCCGGCGGACAGGGCTACGCGGTACCCGGCCTCGGCGCTCACGACTCGTTCCTGCCCCACAACGGCCAGCCGCAGGCCGCCGCCGGCCGACGAACAGGCCAGCACTGAGGAGGCGGTGCCGAGAGCGTCGACACCGCGCATGACCTCGTCGAGCGTGGTCGGGTGCTGGGCGGTCCGCACCAGGTCGCCGGAGTCGGACAGCAGCGCGGCCTTGGTCCAGGTGGACCCCACGTCCAGGCAGAGGATCACGTGTCCGCCTTTTCCTTCACGATTCGCATCCACTCGCCGAGTGCGCCCAGTTGCTCCTCGGTGAACAGGTCGATCAGGTAGGTGCGCACGGTCTGGACGTGGCCTGGCGCCAGCGACGCCTGCAGCTCGGCGCCCTCGGGGGTCAGCACCGCGACGATGCCGCGCTCGTCGGTTTCATGCCGTTCGCGGCGGACCAGGCCGGCGGACTCGAGCTTGCCGATCTGGTACGTCAGGGAACTCTTCGACACGACTACCTTGCGCGCGAGTTCGGTCATGCGCATCCGGTGGTCCGGCGCCAGCGACAGGACGACCAGGACGTTCCACTGCGCGTGCGAGATGCCCGCGTCACGCTGGAGTTGTTGCTCCAGTTGCCTTTCCAACAGGTGGTAGGCCTGGACGAAGTTGCGCCACGCGAAGCTCTCGACCTCCGATAGCCACCTCACCTCGTCCATATCGAGAGACAGTACAACGCCGGTGACCGGGCCGAACCCGGCCACCGGCGGGGTGAGTCACGAGCTGTAGAGCTGGCCCTTCGGCACGATCTGCTGCGTCGTGTTCGGGCTCGACCAGATGAGCTTCATGAACGCCTCACCCACGGTCTCCGCGTACTCGACCTTGATCGAGTACTTGCGCCCGGACTGCAACGCGATCGTGCCCTTGTCGACCCGGACCTGGTGCGGCGAGGAGGCGTCGACTACGAGTTTGCCGTCGATCCACACCCGCACCAGGTCGTCGGACACCGTCGTGAACGTGTAGGTGTCGCTGAACCTGGGCTGCACGAAACCGGTCCACCGCGCGGAGAAGTGGTCCGCCGCGATGTTCGGCGCGGGCGAGCCGTCGAACCGCCACGCGAAGTTGATCGTCGGGTCGACGCGGTGGGTCGGCGTGCCGGTCCAGTCGGACGTCGGGAAGTAGTCCACGGACAGACCGTTTCCGGTTCCGGCCGGAGCGGCCACCTCCGACTTCACCGTCAGCTCGATCACCGACGCGACGTCAGAAGTCTTGGCACCACTGGGTTTCACGTCGATGCCGTCGCCGGCCTTCGAGACCGTCACGGCCTGTGCGGAACCGAGCACGCGCGCCGCGGTCACGTCGAACGGCTCGAGTGCCTTGAGGTGCAACGAGTTCGCCCAGTCGTACACCGACAGGTAGAGCTTGTTGCCGTGCTGCGCGACCGCTCCCCACGCCGGGTCCGCGACCAGGCCCGCCGCCTCGGCGCCGTACACCGTGGCGCCCTGACCGTTCGCCGAGAGCCAGGAACCCATGGCGCGCAGGCGTTCCGCCTCGGGGGCCGGGATGCGGCCGAGCTTGTCCGGGCCGACGTTCAGCAGGTAGTTGCCGCCCCGGCTGGTGATGTCCAGCAGGTTGCGGGTCAGCGTCTTGCTGTCCTTGAAGTTGGTGTCCCACTTGGCGAAGCCCCACTTCTTGGGGATCGTCATGCAGGACTCCCAGAGCTGCCCGTCGATCGGCGCGGACGGGAACGTCTGCTCGGGCGTGCCGAAGTCGCCGTCGACCACGCGGCGTTCCTTCACGCCGGGCGCCCGCTTCGAGATCCGGTTGTTGATCACCAGCTCCGGCGAGGCGGCGCGCAGGTAGTCCTCGAGCTCGGCGCCGTCCTGCTTCGTCCACGGGTTGGGCGGATTGTCGGTGTCCCAGTCGCCGTCGAACCACAGCACGGCGGGGTCGTAGTTGTCGATCAGCTCGGTGAGCTGCGCCTTCATCCGTGCCTTGTACTTGCCGAACGTCGCGGCGTTGCGCGCGTCCGGGTCGTGCCAGTCCCAGGTCGAGTAGTAGAGGCCGAACTTGATGCCCTGGCGGTCCGCCTCCTGCTTGAGCTCACGCAGGATGTCGCGCTGCTTGTCGAACGACGAGTGGTCGCGCAGGTTCCACTTGTTGACCTTGGTGGGCCACATCGCGTAGCCGTCGTGGTGCTTCGACGTGATCACGATGTACTTCTGGCCGGCCGCCTTGGCGGTGCCTACGACCGCCTTCGCGTCGAACTGCGACGGGTTGAAGCTCTTGACGAGCTTCTCGTACTCGTTGACCGGCACCTTGCACTTGTTCATGATCCACTCGGCGTCCTGACAGACCGAGCCATCGGACCTCTTGTACTCACCTTCCAACTGCGAGTACGCGCCGAAATGAATGAACATGCCGAAGCCGGCGTCCCGGTACCAACTCGTCCGCGCCGATGTAAACGGATCATCGACCACGTGGTTGGTACCGGGACCAGCAAATGGCAACACCATCAGCACTGCGGTGAGCAGGGCACCGAGCATCGGCTCCTCCTTGAGCTCCATGGCGGCACCACGGAGCATGGAGGAGGAGAGATCGGATGTCTAGGGCTCTTCGTCGCGTTTGATGACGGGTTCCGGACGCACCTCGGCGTGCCCGGTCCGGCCCAGCACCGAGTGGCTGCGGCTGTACGCGAAGTAGACGACCACTCCGATGACCATCCAGATCAGGAACCGGACCCAGGTCAGCGCGGTCAGGTTCAGCATCAGCCACAGACAGGCCGCGATCGCGAGGATCGGCACCAGCGGCACCCACGGCACCCGGAACCCGCGGGGCAGATCCGGCCGCGTCTTGCGCAGCACCAGCACACCGGCCGACACCAGCACGAAGGCGAACAGCGTGCCGACGTTGACCATCTCCTCCAGCTTGCCCGCCGGGAAGAAGCCCGCCGCGACCGCGATGAGCACACCGATGATCAACGTGATCTTGACCGGGGTGCCGTGCGAGCCGGTCTTCGCCAGCGAACGCGGCAGCAGGCCGTCGCGCGACATGGCGAACAGGACACGGGTCTGGCCCAGCATCAGCACCATGACGACCGTCGTAAGACCGGCCAGCGCGCCGACCGAGATGACCGTCGCCGCCCAGTCCACGCCGTTGTCCGCGAACGCCGTCGCGAGCGTGGCCCTGGTGCCGTCCGGCTGCGTCTTGAGCTTGTCGTACGGGAGCATGCCGGTGATCACCAGTGACACCGCGACGTACAGCACGGTGACGATCGCCAGCGACCCGAGGATGCCGCGCGGCACGGCGCGCTGCGGGTTCTTCGTCTCCTCCGCGGTCGTCGCGACCACGTCGAAACCGATGAACGCGAAGAACACCAGCGAGGCCGCGGCGAGCAGGCCCAGCACGCCGTACGTGCTGCCGCTGTAGCCGGTGATCAGCGAGAACAGCGACTGCTCCAGGCCCGTGCCACCGGCGGCGGCGCCTTCGGCGGCCGGCGGGACGTACGGGCTGTAGTTCTCGGTGTTGATGTAGCCGATGCCCAGCACGATCACCAGCAGCACCACGGCCACCTTGACCGCGGTGATCACCGCGCTGACCCGCGACGACAGCTTCGTGCCGACGATCAGCAGCACGGTCAGCGTGCCGACCAGCAGCAACGCGCCCCAGTCGACCTCGTGCCCGCCGACCAGGAACGACGTCTTCACGTTGACGCCCAGGTACTTCAACACCGTCTGCAGGTAGATCGACCAGCCCTTGGCGACGGCGGCCGAACCGACCGCGAACTCCAGGATCAGGTCCCAGCCGATGATCCACGCGACGAACTCGCCGAACGTCGCGTACGAGAACGTGTACGCGCTACCGGCGACCGGCACCGTCGAGGCGAACTCGGCATAGCACAGCGCGGCCAACGCGCAAGCGATTGCGGCGAGCACGAACGCCAGCGACACCGACGGTCCCGCCAGGTCACCGGCGGTGCGCGCGGTGAGCGTGAAGATGCCGGCGCCGATCACCACCGCGACGCCGAAGACTGTCAGGTCCCAGGCTGTCAGGTCCTTGCGGAGCTTCGTGTCCGGCTCGTCGGTGTCCGCGATGGACTGCTCGATCGATTTGGTACGCCACAGACCGTTCCCCGGCACGGTGCCCCTCCTAGTCGCGGTGATCCGTTCGAATCACCCTAGAGGGTTAGGTGCCGGGGAATGCCAGACCGTCTCGGCTCGTGCCAGGTCAGTGGTCAGCCGGTGCGATACAGGAGATGCAGGCGGCCCTGAAGGAGCGCGCCTCGAACCCGATGTTGTCGTTCGAGTAGTACTTCATCGCGTGCCGGGAACCGGTGCAGTTGGTGTTCGAGTACCAGTAGCCCTCGTTGTTGGACTTGTTCATGTAGGACCGGATGCCGCCCCGTTCGAAGACCAGGTTCTCCTCGCAGTACCCAGACGGGTACTCCACGAACGTGTAGGTGGCCTGGTCGACGTAGTTGCGCTGGTAGAACCAGCACTGGATGCCGTTGTCGTTGCAGCTGTACTGCGCTGCCGAAGCCGACGGCGCCATGACCACGGTCAGGAAGAAGGCAGCAAGGATCGCAAAGGTTTTACGCACTTTCCCCCCAGGAAAGTAAGTCCGCAGTGTCGCGGAGTCACTACCGAGGGTACCGGCAAGATCAGGACGAGGTAAGCGACTTGTCCAGGTCCGGCTCGAGGTAGATCAGCTTCGCGTGCGGGACCTTGTTGCGCACGCGGTGCTCCGCGTCGTCGATAGCCTGCGCGACCTCGTCCAGGTCGAGGTCCGGCGACAGGGCGATCTTGGCCGCGATCAGCAGCTCCTCGGGCCCGAGGTACTGCGTGCGGATGTGGATCACCCGCTGGACCTTGCCCGCGGCCAGCTCGTCGACGATCACGTCGAGGTCCGCGTCCGACGCGCCCTCACCGATGAGCAGCGACTTCATCTCGATGATCAGCACGATCGCGATCGCGGCCAGCAGCACACCGATGGCGACGGTGCCGAGCGCGTCGAAGATCGGGTTGCCGGTGATCGTCGTCAGTCCGACGCCGAACAGCGCCAGCACGAGACCGAACAGCGCGCCCGCGTCCTCCAGCAGCACGACCGGCAGCTCCGGCGTGCGCGACTGGCGGATGAAGCCCCACCACGTGGAGTCGCCCTTGATCTTGCGGGACTCGTTGATCGCGGTGATGAAGCTGTAGGTCTCCAGACCGGTCGCCACCACCAGGATCACCACCGCGATGATCGGGTCGGACAGCGGCGTCGGCTCGGACAGCTTGTGGATGCCCTCGTACAGCGCGAACACCGCGCCGAGGCTGAAGATCAGCAACGCGACGACGAACGAGTAGAAGTAGCGGTCGCGCCCGTAGCCGAACGGGTGCAGGCGGGTCGCCTTGCGCTGAGCCGTCCGCTGGCCGAGCAGGAGCAGGCCCTGGTTCGACGTGTCGGCGACCGAGTGCACGGCCTCGGCCAGCATCGACGACGAACCGGTGAACGCGAAGCCGATGAACTTCGCGACCGCGATCCCCGCGTTCGCGGCCAGCGCCGCGATGATCGCCTTTGTCCCGCCCCCTGCTGACACGCTGTACTCCTCGATGAAAACCGTCCGGTTTGTCCGGCTGAACCTTAGTCCGTCCCGGCGGTGGCCCGGAAAAGTTGCGCACTTTCGTCACCCGCGGGGCGAACGAGGACCGCTGGATCGGACGCGGGCAGCCACACCGACTGGCCGCGCCGCAACTCAACGTGGTCGCCGCGGTCGTTCGTCAACACGACCGTGCCCCGCGTGCAGATGATGATCTGCGGGCCGTCGTGGTTGACGCGCGTCTCCGTGGCCACGTCGAGGCGCGACAGCTCGAACTCGGGTGCGGGCGTGCGGTACACGCACACGCCGGGTGCGGTCTCCTCGCCGCGCAGCACCGGCATGTCGCCACAGGTGAAGTCCAGCACCCGCAACAGTTCCGGCACGTCGACGTGCTTGGGGGTCAGACCACAGCGCAGCACGTTGTCCGAGTTCGCGAGGATCTCGATGCCGGTGCCGTGCAGGTACGCGTGCAGGTTGCCGGCGGGCAGGTGGATGGCCTCGCCCGGCTGCAGCACGACCCGGTTGAGCAGCAACGCGGCGAGCACGCCCGCGTCACCGGGGTAGTCCTCACCCAGTTCGAGGATCGTGCGGCATTCCAGGTCGAACTCGCCGTGGTCCTTCACGTGCTGCACGCACGCCTCGATCACCTGCGGCAGCAGGTGGTCCAGGCGCTGCTGCGGCAGCGTGATCAGCGTGGTGAACAACGCGCGCAGGCCGTTCGAGTCCGGCTGGGCGGCGAGCAGCTCGGTGTACGGCGCGAAGTCCGGCGCGTCGAGCGACTTCAGCAGCTTGACGGTGCGGTGCGGGTCGCGGAACCCGGCGAGCGCGTGGAACTGGGTCAGCGCGCAGATCAGCTCGGGCTTGGCGGCTGGGTCCTTGTAGTTGCGCACCGCCGAGTCACGGGGCACGCCCGCGGCCTCCTCGGCCGCGAAACCGTCCGCGGCCTGCTCGGCCGACGGGTGCGCCTGCAGGCTCAGCGCCTCTTCGGCGGCGAGCACCTTGAGCAGGAACGGCAGCCGGGCGCCCCAGCGGTTCGCACACCGCGAGCCGAGCTGGCCGTCCGGGTCGGAGGCGAGCAGGTCGAGCAGGGAACGTTCGACGCCGTCCGCGCCGACGATCCGCGACGGGTCGCCGGGATGGGCTCCCATCCACAGCTCCGCCTCGGGATGCGGCGCGGGCACCTCCTTCCCGAGCAGCTCGGCGATGGCCGTGCGCGACCCCCACGCATACGGCCTGACCGCGTTGTGCAGCAGGTCCACTTTCCGTTCAGCTCCTCAGTACTGCCATGACCTAGTAGGGATTGCCGCCGAGAGTGCCCGCGGCGAGTCCCAGGTACAAAGCGGCGAGTTCGAATCGCAATGCGAGCAGCGCGGCGCAGACGGCGTCGCCACCCGTCACTTCTTCGGCCGGCTCGAGCACGTCAGCTCCCGGCAAAGTCTCTTCGGCGGCCCGGCGCGCGGCGTCGGCGACCGGACCCTGTCGCACCGCGAGGAGGAGTACCCGGACGAGTCCTCCCGCCTCTTCGTCGGGATCAGCGAACAGGTCCGCCCCAGACGTGCCCTGCACCGCCCGGCGGTGCAACACGGGACGCGTCAGCGCCTGTGGATACCCGGCGACATCGGACGCAATCCCGGCATACCCGGCGAGCACGTTCGCGCCGTGCACCCCGACCGCGGTGGCGACGTCGTCCAGGCCCCAGAGCAGCGGCGTCCGGTCCGCGACGCGCAGTGCGAGCGACTTCGCCGGGTTCACGAACGACTCGTGCATCGGATGGTCGCGCTCGGCCTCACGGTCCAGCTCGTCGGCGATCAGGTCGAGGTCGACCTTGACCAGTCCGAGTGCCTTGAGCACCGTCAGCCAGGCGGCGAGCGCGCGCGGGTAGCTGAAGCCGGGCGGCATCGTGATGCGCGGCGCCAGCAGCACCGCCTTGCCCGCGGCCGACGCGGCCACCGGACCCTCGTCCGGTGCCGTGAGCAGGACACGCGCACCCCGGCGGCAGGCGCGGTCGATCGACTCGGCGAGCTCGCGGTCGCCGGGGTCCTCGGTGTGCGTCAGCACCACGTCCAGCGCGCCGACCCACGGCGGCACGTCGTCGGAGACGACGACCGGGACCGGGCACGCCGGGCCGAGCAGCGCGGCGACGAGGTGCGCCACCGCCAGGCCGACACCGGGCCGGACGACGAGCACGACGGCGCGCGGGCGTTCGGCGAAGAGCCGCTCGACGCCTTGTTCGGCCGCGGCCTCCGCCGTCGACCGGACCTGGGCACCGGCGCGCGCGGCCGCGCGCAGCCAGCCGCCCGTGTCCGCGTCGGCGAGCCTGCGCGGGTCGTCGAGCAGGGTGTCGTCCAGCACCGTGGTCACTCCGCTGACGGCTCGACGGCCTCGTCCAGGAGCAGCACCGGGATGCCGTCGCGGACCGGGAACGACCGGCGGCACGATGTGCAGGTCAGAAAGTCGGCGTCCGGGTCGTCCGGGGTGCCGACCTGCAACGGCGCGTGCTCCGGGCACGGGCAGGCGAGGATCTCGAGCAGCTGTGCTTCAAGCTGTACGGCCACGGTGGCTCTCCCCCTCAGGCCCGCACGATCGCGAGGACCTCGTCGCGCAGCGCGGCGACGGCCTCGGGCGTGGCGGCTTCGACGTTCAGGCGCAGCAGCGGTTCGGTGTTGGACGCCCGCAGGTTGAACCACGAGCCGTCCGGCAGTCCGACCGTGAGACCGTCCAGCTCGTCGAGCGTGACGCCCTCGCGGCCGCCGAACTCGTCTTTGATGGCATTCAGGCGGCCGGCCTGGTCGCTGACCGTGGAGTTGATCTCACCGGACGCGGCGTAGCGCTCGTAGTCGTGCGTCAACGCGCTCAGCGGGCCGTCCTGCTCGCCCAGCGCGGCCAGCACGTGCAGCGCGGCCAGCATGCCGGTGTCCGCGCGCCAGAAGTCGCGGAAGTAGTAGTGCGCCGAGTGCTCGCCGCCGAAGATGGCGCCGGTCTTGGCCATCTCCTCCTTGATGAACGAGTGGCCGACGCGCGTGCGGACCGGCTTGCCGCCGTGCTCCGCGACGATCTCGGGCACCGCGTGTGAGGTGATCAGGTTGTGGATGATCGTGCCGCCGGGGTCCTTCTGGAGCTCCCGGACCGCCACGAGCGCGGTGATGGCGCTGGGGCTCACCGGCTCGCCGCGCTCGTCCACCACGAAGCAGCGGTCGGCGTCGCCGTCGAACGCGACACCGGCGTCGGCTCCCACTTCCTTGACCTTCGCTTGAAGATCAACGATGTTCTTCGGGTCGAGCGGGTTCGCCTCGTGGTTCGGGAAGCTGCCGTCCAGCTCGAAGTACATGGGGACGATCTCGAACGGCAGGCCCTCGAAGACCTTGGGGACGGTGTAGCCGCCCATGCCGTTGCCCGCGTCCACGACGATCTTGAGCGGCCGGTTGTCCTTCAAGTCGACCAGCTCGTGGAGGTAGGCCGCGTAGTCCGCCAGCAGGTTCCGCTCTTCGAGCGTGCCGGGGTTCACACCTTCGGCGTCCGGGGTGTTCTTCTCGACGTCCTCGCGGATCTGCGCCAGACCGGTGTTCTGGCCGATCGGCGCCGCGCCCGCGCGGCAGAGCTTGATCCCGTTGTACTGCGCGGGGTTGTGGCTCGCGGTGAACATCGCGCCGGGCAGGTCCAGCTTGCCGGAGGCGAAGTAGAGCATGTCCGTGCTGGCCAGGCCGATGCTGACGACGTCGATGCCCTGCCTGGTCACACCCTCGGCGAACGCCGCCGCGAGACCGGGCGACGAGTCGCGCATGTCGTGGCCGATCACCACGGCCGGCCCACCGACCAGACGCGCGAACGCCGCGCCGAAGTCGCGCACGACATCCGCGTCCAACTGCTCGCCGACGACTCCGCGGATGTCGTAGGCCTTGACGATGGCGGACAGGTCGCGCACGCGCACTCTCCCTCTTGACGGCTACTGGGAGGGCAGCCTACCGGCGTCCGGATGTGAGGTGCGTGTGGTCGTTCAGTCCTCGTGCGGATCGGGCAGAACGCGCAGGTGACCCCGCCTGGGCCCGGTCACCTCGGGCAACTCGACGGGCCGGTCGGCCCGCCCGGCCTCCCGCACCGCCTCGGCCAAGGCCGTCAGGTCGTCCACGGTCGGCTCGGGAGCCGCGAACTCACCCTGGTGCCGCACGACCTCCCAGCCACGGGGCGCCGTGAGCCGCATCGCGTGCTCCTCGCACAGGTCGTAACTGTGCGGTTCGGAGTAGGTGGCGAGTGGTCCGACTACCGCGGTGGACTCCGCGTAGGCGTAGGTGAGCGTGGCGACAGCCGGGTTAGCACACCCGGTTCGCGAGCACCGTCTCACGCTCCGCACGCGGGGGAGATTAGCGCGTCTCTCACCACGTGTGTGTGAGGCACGCTGTGTTTAGTGGTCAGCGTGGCCGACTAGGCTCCATGTTGTGGTTATGGCCAGAGGATCGAGGCGGCAGGGTTCCCCCAGGCGGCGCAATCGCGACCGGCACGGGCGTGGACTGCGCGGCCCGCTCTACCCCGCCACGCTGCCCGCCGCCCGGTCCCGGGCCGAACGGTTCGACGCTCTGGTGATCGAGGCCCTGGAGCCGATCGAGGCCCGGTGGCGCACCGAGCTCACCCAGCTCGACGTGGCCGTCGACGACGTGCCCGACGTGCAGGTCGAGGGTGAGGACGGCGTCGTCGAGGACGGCAACGTGCCGCTCGCCCGGCTGCTGCCGGCGGGCAGTGATCAGCGGGCGCGGATCATTCTTTACCGGCGTCCGCTCGAGGCCCGTGCGAAGGACGGCGCGGATCTCGCGGACCTGGTGCACGACGTGCTGGTCGAGCAGATCGCGAACTACCTGGGCCTGGACCCGGACGTAATCGACGAGCAGTGAGCTCCCGCTAGGTCGGTCATGGCCACCATCACGGACCTCAAGTCCGTGATGGTGGCCATAGCGGACTTACCGGCGGCGCGATGGGATCGCCGTCAGCAGCGTGAACAGCACGGCCGCCGCCTGCGCCAGCAACAGCAGGTCCCGCAGCGTTGTGGACATTGTCACTCGCACGTCCGCGGCCGTCGCCGGCAACGGCACACCCACCAGGTGCCCCCAGGCGCGCACGACCGGCACCTGACGGCCGTCCACCGAGAGCCGCCACCCCGGTTCGTCCTCGGCCGCGAGCACCAGCAGCCGCCCCTCGGGCCCCTCGGAGACCCGCACGTTGACGTCCGGCAGCCCCGTCTCCACGGGTGAGACGCCGGGCGCGACCAGCTCGGTCGGCGGCTGACCACCGGTCCGCGCACGACGGGCGAGCTCGGGTGAGATCAGCACGGCGTTGTTGGCCGCTAGACGCACCCGCAGCACGGGACGGCCGTCGGAGGTCGCGGGCGCCTCGGACACGAGCTCGCCGACGGCACCGCGGAGGCGGTCGGCGTCCAGCCGCGAAGGCAGCACGACGAACCCGACACCGGACGCGGCGGCCTGCGCGAGCGTGATCTTCGCGGACTCCGACGAGCCGCCGAGCATTTCGGCGTTCCAGCGGCGTAGGCGCGCGGGGCTCGACACGGTCGGGACGAACTCGTCGTCGCCGAACCGCGGCATGCGGCCGCCGACCTGGCGAGCCTCCCCCGAGCCGAGGATCAGCACGGCCCGGCCGGTGCGCTCCAGCTCCTGGCTCAGCGTCGGCGCGAGCCGCACGCCGCCGTCCGCGCGCACCGGGCCCTGCCGCAGATCGAGAAAACCGGCCACGGCCAGGCACAGCAAGGTCACCACGCCGGCGATCGACACCGCGCGCCGCACCTGTTCCCAGCGGGCGATGCCCGGCGTCACGCCGCGGCGGCACGCGGCGAGCACGATCCACACCAGGCCCCAGGCGAGCATCGCGAGCGGCGTGCCCGGCCACGCCTTGACGGCCGCGCAGGCCGCGAGCGCGCCGATCGAGAGCACGACCACGGCGAGTCCGGGCAGCATCGCCCGGTTCGGGCGAAGCACGGCGGCGGCGAACCCGGCCACCGCGAACACCGAGCACACGATCAGGTTCGGCGGCGGCGACGAGTACGGCCCGCCGATGCCGTCGAGGACCATCGACGGGTGCTGCAGCAGCACGGCCGGCCACGGCAGCAGCAACGCCAGCGGCAGCAGCACCACCGCGAACAGCGCGGCGATCCGGCGTGGCCCGCCGCCCGCGACGACCACGAAGCCGACCAGCGCGCCGATCAACGCGACCACGTGCGACAGCGGCGAGAACGCGCCCAGCGCGGCGATCCCGAGCGCGGTGCCGGACGCGATCGGCAGCCACGACTTCGACGACGCCGCGCGCAGCACCGCGACGATCCCGGCGAACACCAGCGGTCCGACGACGTGCACCACGACGACGTCGAGCCGGCCCTCGCCCGCGGCGGTCGTCGCGACCGGCAGCAGGCCGTACGCGGCGGCCACGACCGCGCGTACGGACCGGCGCACCCGCATGCCGCGGCTCGCGATGTAGGCGGCCAGTGCGGCGAGCGGGATGTTGCCGATCACGAACAATGCGACCGCGAACTGCGGCCCGCCCGGAAAAGCACCCAGCACGGCCAGTGCGGCGGGGGCGGGCGCCGCGGTGCCACCGTGCACGTCGTGCCACGAGGAGAGGTACTCGAGCCAGGTCGACTCGAAGTCCCCGACCGGCAGCAGCCGCCCGCCCGCGAGCGACAGCCCAAGGCGTGCGGAGTTCGCGACCAGCGCGACGATCGTCAGTCCCACGACCAGCAGCACCGGTGGCGCCAGCAGCAACGACCGCAGCACCCGGCCCTGGTCGACCTCGTAGAAGACGACCTCTTCGCGCGGTCCCGGCGACGGCCGCGGCTTCGGCGACGGCCGCAGCGCGCCCGGCAGCGTGGCGTCGACCGGCACGACCGACGGCGGCCTGCGCAGCCCCGCCGATCGCGGCTTGCGCAACGCCCCCGCGGGGAGTGCGGCCGGGCCGACCGGCCGTGGAGTGTCCACAGAGGACGGATCGAGCCAGGTGGCGCCCGCATCCGACGCGGGCAGCCGCCCGAGTGCCGCGTCCGCCTCGACGCGGCGGCGGATGAGGAACGCCGCGGCCGAGCGCACCGCGTTGCGGATCCGGGTGAGCCGGCTGGTGAACAGCCCGCGCACGACCTTCGACCCGCGCCGGGCGCCTCGGCCCTCGAGCAGGCGGGCCCGGCCGCTCAGCAGATATCCGAGCGCGCCCACTTCCGCGTGCGCGTCGGAGAACCGGCGCAACACCGAGAAACCAACAGCGCGCGCCAACGCGAGTACCGGGAGTCGCAAGAGCCCGAACAAAAAAGAAAACGCGGACGTGTTGACCAAGAAAGTGCGCATCCCGTGTGCGCGGTCAACCCCTCGAACGGATGGACCTGGCCGCGCGACGGCCGCGTCCAGCCTTCGCAATCCCTTCGACGCCGCACGAACGTGTCGCATTCGCGCGACCGGAACACACAAAACGAGATGGCCCGCGCGGTTCGCCCGCCAGCCGAAGTCGAGATCATCGCGCAGCAACGGCATGATCTCGTCGTAACCGCCGAGGTCGTGCCACACCTGCCGGTTGATCAGCGAACCCGCCGACGAGACCGCGAGGACCTCGGTGGACTGTTGAAATGTGCCGGCCAGTTCCAGTGCGCCGATGCCGGTCTGCCGATGGCCGGACGCGTCGGTGGAGATTCCGGCCTCGACGACGAGCCGAGGATCCACCCAATCGAGGCACAAAGGACCGAGGATCGCTGCTGAGGGTGACACTTCGGACGCGGTGAGCAACGACGCCAGGCAGTCAGGCTCCGGAGCGCTGTCGTCGTGCAGCAACCACAGCCATTTGCCGGGGTCGCCCCACCGTTCGACCGCGTGCTCCACCGCGGCGCGCACCGCCGTGCCGAACCCCGTGCCGCGCGGCAGCGTCAGCACCCCGTCCAGATCTCCGGCCTCCGCCAGGATCTTCGCCGTCCGGTCGGTCGACCCGGTGTCGACCGCCAGCACGTGACGAGGCCGAATTCGCTGTCGCCGCAACGCGGACAGCGCGGTGCTGAGCCACTCGTCGCCGTCGTGGCACACCACGATGGCCAGCACCGGCGCGGTCCGCAGTCGCGGTTGAGGACTCGTCACGTCCTCAAGCTAGAGCACAAAGATCACGCTTCTAGACGGCGCGCTTCTTCAGCTTGCGGCGCTCCCGCTCCGACAGCCCGCCCCAGATTCCGAAGCGTTCGTCGTGCTGCAGCGCATACTCCAGGCACTCCGAGCGAACCTCGCAGCCGAGGCAGATGCGCTTGGCCTCCCGCGTCGAACCACCCTTTTCGGGGAAGAACGCCTCGGGGTCGGTCTGCGCGCAGAGTGCCCGTTCCTGCCAGTCCTGCTCGTCGTTCGGATCGAACATGTACAGCTCACCCAACTCGTGGGTGCTCCCCTGCCCGACTCGATCTTCTTCGATTTCCCGCATTTCGTCCGCCTCCTCGCCTTCCGCTCTCCCCGGTTGGCGGACGCCAGACGCCGTTCCCACAACGACGAATGACACCGATGTGATTACACCTGCGTCACATCAAGCGGTCAAGCGGAGTCCACACACCGGGGGATATTCGCGCGGATGGCCGCAAAAACCTTGACGGGAAGTACCGACAGTGATCCATGGTCACCAAAGCCTCCCCGATCGGCCCACCTCCAACTGCGACACGCCACACTGGTGAGGTGAAGCGATCAGCCGTGCGCCCCAGCCCACTGTTCATCGGACTGCTCGTCGCGACCGTCGGCGGCGCCGTCCTGACCCTGGTCGACGCCAACGCGGCCATCATCGCCGGCACCGTCCTGTTCATCCTCGCGGGATGGGCGGTCTCGCTGTGCCTGCACGAGTTCGGGCACGCGTTCGTCGCCTACAAGGGTGGCGACTATGCGGTGCGGGACAAGGGTTATCTCACCCTCGACATCCGCCACTACACCGATCCAGTGCTCAGCATCGTGTTACCGCTGGTGCTGCTCGCGTTCGGCGGCATCCCGCTGCCGGGTGGCGCTGTGTGGATCAACCATCACGCGCTGCGGTCCAAGAAGGTCGAGTCGCTGGTGTCGCTCGCGGGACCGTTGTCGAACCTCGCGCTCGGCGGGTTGCTGATCGCTTCCGTCGCGTTGTTCAACCCGC
Organism: Lentzea sp. NBRC 105346; assembly: GCF_030269605.1. Taxonomy (GTDB): domain Bacteria; phylum Actinomycetota; class Actinomycetes; order Mycobacteriales; family Pseudonocardiaceae; genus Lentzea. The sequence goes on along the minus strand of NZ_BSTQ01000025.1, from coordinate 71,399 downwards.
CGCTGATGCTCGCGGCCGCGCTGTCGTACCTCGCGCTGCTGCAGATCCTGGCGTTCGTGCTGAACATCCTGCCGGTGCCGGGCCTGGACGGCTGGGGCATCTGGGAGCCGTTCATGTCGTACCAGGCGCAGCAGTTCGGCGCGAAGGCCCGGCCGTGGGCGCCGCTGATCCTGTTCGCCGCGCTGATCGGGCTGCCGGCGGTGAGCGGCCTGTTCTTCGACCTCTCGTACGGTGTGTTCGACCTGGTCGGGGGCGATCGGGACCTGGCTAACAGCGGCTGGTCCAACTTCATGTTCTGGCGCAAGATTTAGCGCTGACCGCCGTGTGGAAGCATGGTCCGGCGTGAAGGTCGTAGTTCTGGTCGGCGGCGTTGGCGGTGCGCGGTTCCTCGTGGGGCTGAAAGCCCTGCTCGCGGACGCCGAGATCACCGCGGTGGTGAACACCGGTGACGACGTGTGGCTGCACGGGCTGCGTATCTGCCCGGACCTCGACACCTGCATGTACACCCTCGGTGGCGGCATCGACACCGAGCGGGGCTGGGGCCGCGAAGCGGAGTCGTGGACGGTCAAGGAGGAGCTCGCCGCGTACGGGGCTGATCCCGACTGGTTCGGGCTCGGCGACCGCGACGTCGCGACCCACCTGATCCGCTCGCGCATGCTGCGCGCCGGCTACCCGCTGTCCGCCGTGACCGAGGCGCTGTGCGATCGCTGGCAGCCCGGTGTGCGGCTGCTGCCGATGTCCGACGACCGCGTCGAGACCCACGTGGTCGTCGCGGACGAGGACGGTTCGGAGCGCGCGATCCACTTCCAGGAGTGGTGGGTGCGGTACAAGGCCGCCCTGCCCGCGCGCTCGTTCGCGTCCGTAGGAGCCGAGCAGGCGTCGCCCGCTCCGGGTGTGCTGGACGCCATCGCTTCGGCGGACGCGGTTCTGCTGGCCCCTTCGAACCCGGTCGTGTCGGTCGGCACGATCCTCAACGTGCCCGGTATCCGCGACGCCCTGCGCAAGACCGACGCGGGCGTCGTCGGCCTGTCGCCGATCATCGGCGGGAAACCGTTGCGCGGCATGGCGGATGCTTGTTTGGACGCGATCGGTGTGGAGACATCGGCCGAGGCGGTCGGTCGGCACTACGGGTCGCGGCAGTGCTCGGACTCGGGCATCCTCGACGGCTGGCTCGTGCAGACCGGCGACTCGGCCGACGTGCCGGGTGTGGCCGTGCGGGCCGTGCCGCTGCTGATGTCCTCTGTGGACGCGACCGCCGCGATGGCGCGGGCGGCGCTGGAGCTCGCGGGAGTGGGCGTTGACTGATCACGCAGCACAGGGGCTGGAGCTGCTGCCGGTTCCGGGTCTGCCCGAGTTCCGGCCGGGTGACGACCTGGCGGGTGCGATCGCCGCCGCGGCCCCCTGGCTGCGCGACGGCGACGTCGTGGTCGTCACGTCGAAGGTCGTGTCCAAAGTAGAGGGACGACTGGTCTCGGTTCCGCTGGACCCGGAGGAACGCGACCTCGTCCGGCGCCGGCACGTCGAGGCCGAGGCCGTGCGGGTGCTCGCCCGCAAGATGCGCACGCTGATCACCGAGAACAAGCTCGGCATCGTGCAGGCCGCGTCCGGCGTCGACAACTCCAACGTCGCGGGCGACGAGATCGCGTTGCTCCCGGTCGACCCCGACGCGTCGGCTTTGGCGTTGCGTTCGGCCCTGAAGTCGTTGCTGGGCATCTCGGTGGCCGTCGTGATCACCGACACGATGGGCCGCGCGTGGCGCGTGGGCCAGACCGACGCCGCGATCGGCGCGTCCGGCCTGAGCGTGCTGCACAACTACGCGGGCAAGGTCGACCGGCAGGGCAACGAGCTGCACGTCACCTCCATCGCGGTCGCCGACGAGATCGCCGCCGCGGCGGACCTGGTGAAGGGCAAGCTGGGCGCGGTCCCGGTCGCCGTGCTACGCGGGTTCCCGCTGGTCGACGACGGTTCGTCCGCGCGCGACCTGGTCCGTGCGGTCGACGAGGATTTGTTCCGGCTCGGCACCGAGGAAGCTCTGGCGCAGGGCCGCCGCGAAGCCGTGCTGCTGCGTCGCTCGGTGCGTTACTTCGCCTCGGACCCGGTGCCGGTCGATGTGTTGTCACGGGCGGTCGGCGTTGCTTTGACCGCACCGGCACCGCACCACACGCAGCCGCTGCGGTTCGTGCACGTGTCCGCTCGCCGGGAGTCGTTGTTGTCGGCGATGCGTGCTCAGTGGGAGTCCGACCTGCGCGGAGACGGTTTTTCCGAAGAGCAGATCGCGCGGCGCGTTCGACGCGGTGACCTGCTGGTCGAGGCGCCCGAGATCGTCGTGCCGTTCCTGGTGCGCGAGGGTGCCCACACGTACCCGGACTCACGGCGTGCCGACGCCGAACGCACGATGTTCACCGTCGCGGGCGGTGCCGCCGTGCAGGGCCTGCTCGTGGCGCTCGCCGCGGAGGGTCTCGGCTCGTGCTGGGTGTCGTCCACGATCTTCTGCGCCGACGTCGTGCGCTCGGTGCTGGACTTGCCGGAGTCATGGGAGCCGCTCGGTGCGGTCGCCGTCGGATGGCCGCTGGAGCCGTTGACGCCGCGTGAACCGCGGGAAGGGCTGATCTCGCTGTGAGCCTGCACGCCGATGCCGTCTCGGTGCTCTCCGGTTATCCCGGCCAGGACGCTCTGCGCGAGGCCTACCTCGGTTTCCTGGCCGCGCGGGACGACGCGTGCCAGCGGTCGTGCGCCGCCGGGCACATCACCGCCTCGGCTCTGGTTCTGGACGCCACGGGTGAGCAGGCCCTGCTGACGTTGCATCCGCGCGTCGGCCGGTGGCTGCAGCTGGGCGGGCACTGCGAGCCGACGGACTCCTCGCTCGCCGGCGCCGCGCTGCGGGAGGCGACCGAGGAGTCCGGCATCCGCGGGCTGCGGATCGAGCCACAGCCGATCCACCTGGACGTGCACCCGATCACGTGCTCGCTCGGGGTGCCGACGCGCCACTTCGACGTGCGGTTCCTGGTGCGGGCGCCGGTCGGGGCGAGGCCGGTGCGGTCGGCGGAGTCGGTGGACCTGCAGTGGTGGCCGCTGGACGCCCTGCCGTCCAATGTGGACGACCTGTACCCGCTGATCGAGTCCGCGCTCGCGCGACTGCGCTGACGCGGGCTGGTCCGTAGCCGGTGGGCGCAGTGCGTCGTCAACTGCGGCTGCGGGCGTGGCCGCACCCAACCAACGCAGGTCTGGACCGGATCGGGACCACGACAGCGGCCAACCGGCTTCCCGGTACGAGAGCACCGACGAAGGAGGCCCGCTCATCTCGCCGCGCGGCGGCGACCCGGCCCAACGACTTTGCCGGAGCCCTGCCCGAGCCGGGGGACCCCCGGTTTCAATTCTTCCAGGTGGGTCTGACAATTCCGGACTCGTCCGGAGCGTCAGAAGCCGCGGTAGTCGCGCGGTGAGAACCGCGGTGCGCGCCGCGGCCGCTGAATCCCGGCACCCTCGATGTACCGCACGGCCCGTTGCCGCTGCGGCGTGTAGGGCTCGAGCAGTTCCATCATCCCGTCGTCGTCGACGGGCTTGCCGGTCAGTGCGTAGCCGACGTTCTTCGCGATGTGGAAGTCGCCGTAGCTGACCGCGTCCGGGTCGCCCCACGCCCGCTGAGCCACCTCGGCCGCGGTCCACACCCCGACGCCGGGCACCTTGCGCAGCAACGAGCGACCTTCCTCGCCACGCAGCTCGGCGGCCTTCTCCAGCCGATGAGCCACCTGGGCGCACGCGACCAACGCACGGCGCCGAGCGCCGTCGAGCCCGGCCCGGTGCCACTCCCAGTCGTTGATCCGCAGGATCGCGTCCGGCGTCGGTGGCACCTTCAGGCCGAGCGGTCCGGGCGCGTCCGTGCCGAAACGGCGGCACAGCTCGCGCCACGTGCGCCAGGCCTCCTTGCCGGTGACCTTCTGCTCCAGGATCGCCGGGAACAGCACGTCCCAGACGCGTCCGCACGAGCCGAGCCGCAGGCCGGGGCGCCAGCGCCTGATCTCCGCGACCAGGTCGTGGTGCGCGACGAAGTCGTCGACCGGGTCATCGGCGCCCAGCAACGCCGGCAGCCCGTCGAGCAACCAGACGGCACCGTCACCCCAGGCCTCCGCGTGCACGACACCGTCGACGCGCGTGACCCGCAGCGTGCCGGGTCCGCCGGGAGTGTTGGCGGCGAACGACAGGCCGCCGTCGGTCGAGAAACACGGGTCCCCCGCGCCACGGCGCAGGGGACCGAGCACCGCGCCCACATCGAGTGGGAACGGTGGTGTCCAACTCCTGCTAGGCATCCGTCGAGAAGCGCACCCCGGCCTCCGGCAGCACCACACCGGGCCAGACGCGCGCTCCACCGATCAGCTCACACCGCGCCCCGATGACGGCGCTGTCGCCGATCACCGCGTCGCGCAGCACGACACCCGCCTGCACCAGCGCCCCGGCGCCCACGATCGAACGCTCGACCACCGCGCCCTCGCCGATCACCGCACCGTCGAACAGGATCGAGCCCTCGATCACGGCACCTGAGGCGACCGTGCAGTTGGCACCGACCGCGGAACCACCGCGCACGATGGCGTCCGGCTCGATCGAAGTGCCCTCCAGCACGAGGAAGTCACCCGGTTCAGCGACAGCGGCCGACGGCGCGACACCGCGCACCAGGTCGGACGAGCCCTGCACGAACGCCTCGGGCTTGCCGAGGTCCAGCCAGTACGAGGCGTCGACGTGACCCTGCAGCCGTCGACCGGCCGCCAGAAGCCCTGGGAACGTCTCGCGCTCGACCGACACCGGCCGGCCCTCGGGGATCTCGTTGATCACGTCCCGCTTGAACACGTAGCAACCCGCGTTGATCTGGTCGGTCGGCGGGTTGTCGGTCTTCTCCAGGAACGCCTGCACGCGGCCCTCGGCGTCGGTCGGCACGCAGCCGAACGCGCGCGGGTCCTCGACCTTGACCAGGTGCAGCGTGACGTCGGCCTCGCTGCTGCGGTGCGTGTGCACGATCGCCGGAAGGTCGACACCCGAAAGAATGTCGCCGTTGAACACCATCACATCGGGCTCACGGAGCTTGTGCGCGACGTTGCGAATGGCCCCGGCCGTATCAAGTGGCACTTCTTCGACGACGTACTCCAGCTCGAGCCCGAGGCGCGAGCCGTCGCCGAAGTACTCCTCGAAAACTTCGGCCTTGTACGAAGTGCCGAGCACCACGTGGGTGATGCCCGCCTCCTTGATCCGCGACAACAGGTGCGTCAAGAATGGCACCCCCGCCGTCGGCAACATCGGTTTTGGAGCGGACAGGGTGAGCGGGCGCAGGCGGGTGCCCTTGCCACCGACCAGCACAACCGCTTCGACGCCGTGCACCTTTTTCCTCCTCCGCGTTACAGCGAGCCGTTCGACGGAATACTCTGACACGAAGCAGATCGACTGACGGGCAGTGGTCCCGGCAAGGAGTAATCCGACATGGACCCCCGCGACCGGGCCGACGCCGCTCTAGCCCGCGCCCGCGCACGTGGGCGGAACATCGTGACGCCGGACAACATGACGTCGCCGATGGATGCGTCGGACACGCAGCAGATCCCTCGCACGCTGGTCAACGCCATGGATCCGCGCATGGACCCCGAGTCCACGATGATCCTTCCGTCCGAGCAGATGCGGCCCCAGCAGCAGCCGACGGCGCCCATGCCCGTCCAGCAGCCGCCCGTGCCCCAGCTGCCGCCGCCGACCGAGGTGACGCAGACCGTCGTCGCGCCCGGCCCGCTGCCGACGGTCCAACATCACAACGTCGGCCGGCCGAGCCTCTCGCAGCGCCTCAGCGGCGACGCGTGACGAGCCTCAACCGCACAGCCAGCCCGACCTTCACCGCCAGCAGCAGCCGACGGCGCCCTGCCGGTCCACCAGCGCCCGTCCAGCAGCCGCAGCCGCCCGTGCCCCAGCTGCCG
>NZ_BSTQ01000025.1:0-65355 GCF_030269605.1 Lentzea sp. NBRC 105346 | reverse complement strand
GCCGCCGACCGAGGTGACGCAGACCGTCGTCGCGCCCGGCCCGCTGCCGACGGTGCAACATCACAACGTCGGCCGGCCGAGCCTCTCGCAGCGCCTCAGCGGCGACGCGTGACGAGCCTCAACCGCACAGCCAGCCCGACCTTCACCGCCAGCAGCAGCCGACGGCGCCCTGTCGGTCCACCAGCGCCCGTCCAGCAGCCGCAGCCGCCCGTGCCCCAGCTGCCGCCGCCGACCGAGGTGACGCAGACCGTCGTCGCGCCCGGCCCGCTGCCGACGGTGCAACATCACAACGTCGGCCGGCCGAGCCTCTCGCAGCGCCTCAGCGGCGACGCGTGACGAGCCTCAACCGCACGGCCAGCCCGACCTTCACCGCCAGCAGCAGCCGACGGCGCCCTGTCGGTCCACCAGCGCCCGTCCAGCAGCCGCAGCCGCCCGTGCCCCAGCTGCCGCCGCCGAGCGAGGTGATGCAGACCGTCGTCGCGCCCGGCCCGCTGCCGACGGTGCAACATCACAACGTCGGCCGGCCGAGCCTCTCGCAGCGCCTCAGCGGCGACGGGTGACGAGCTTCAACCGCACGGCCAACCCGATCTTGACCGCCAGAAGCAGCGGCTTGGCCAGCACGCCCGTGTGCCGGTCCGCGAGGTAGCGGTACGCGCTGCGGTGGTGCTCGGCGAGCATCCGCTCGGAAGCCTGCGCCGTCGAGTGCCCGCCGATGTGCACGACCTCGGCCTCGGGCACGTACACGTTCAGCCAGCCCGCCTTGACGACCCGGTCGCCGAGGTCGACGTCCTCGAAGTACATGAAGTACCGCGAGTCGAACCCGTCCACGGAGTCGAACGCCTCGCGCCGCATCAGGAAGCACGAGCCGGACAGCCAGCCGGCGGTCCGCTCCGTGATCGTCGCCGTCTCCTGCCGGTACTCGCGCGTCCACGGGTTGCCCGGCCAGATCTTCGCGAACACCGCGTGGCCGAGGCCGCGGCCCAGCGACGGCAGCAGCCGGGCCGACGGGTACACCTCGCCGTTCGGCTCGCGGATCAGCGGCCCGAACATGCCGCCGCGCGGCCACCGCTCCGCCGCCGCGAGCAGCGCGTCGAGCGAGCCGACACCCCACTCGATGTCCGGGTTCGAGATCGCCACCCAGCCGACCTCGTCCGGCAGCGCGGCCACCCCGCGGTTGGCGCCGCCGCCGTAGCCGAGGTTGCCGCCGGTGGGCAGGAACTCGACGTTGTCGCGCTCGGCCGCCAGCTGCTCCGGGACGCCGTCCTTCGAGCCGTTGTCCGCGAGGATCACGCGCACCGGCTTCACCGTCGCCTTCGCGAGGCTGTCCAGGAACGGGGCCAGCGTTTCGCCGGGCGAGTAGGTGACCGTCACGACTGCGAGCTCGTCGCCGTACTTCTTCGTCACCCGCGCCAGGCTAGAGGTCAGCGGCGGCGGCGGTGAATCAGGGCGGCCCGCTCGTACGCCAGGCGGTGCCGTTCCGCGCTCATCGACCAGGAGAAGTCCTTGGCCCGCTGCTGCGCCGCGGCGGCCAGCGACGCCCGATGCGCGGGGTCGTCCAAGAGATCCGAGATGGCGGCGGCGATGTCCCCCGCGCCCACCCCGCAGTAGGCGACGGCCTCGCCACCCACCTCGGGCAACGAGAGCCGCCGCGTGGTGAGCACGCACGCCCCGCACGCCATCGCCTCCAGCACGGGCAACCCGAAGCCCTCGCCGAGCGACGGGTAGGCGACGAGTGAGGCGCCACCCAGGAACCCGGCCAGCTGCGAGAACGGCAGGTAACCCGCCCGGATGACCCGGATCCGGTGCGGCACGGCGTCCAGGGCGCGCTCGACCTGCGAGTCCCACCCCGGCTGACCGGCCAGCACGAGAGCGGGCGGGTTCGCGCGGTCCCGCACGGCCTGGGCGAACCCGCGGATCAGCGCGGGCACGTTCTTGCGCGGCTCCAGGGCACCGAGGAACGCGACGTACGGCATGTCCCCCAACGACAAGGTGCGCCGCACGGTCAGCACCTCGTCCGGTGACGGCGGGTGGAAGCGTTCGCTGTCCACGCCGTGCTGGGCGATGTGCAGGGTGCGCGGGTCGGCGTTCGCGACGCGGACCAGTTCGTCCAGCGTCGCCTGCGAGGGCACGACGCACAGGGCCGCACGCTTCAGGGACGCACGGGTCCACGCGCGGAAGAAGCGGGCCTTCACCGACGAGTGCAGGACGGGGTCGGTGAAAAAAGTGGCGTCGTGCAGCGTCACGACCGACGCGGCCGGGTTGGCCAGCGGCAGCGTGTAGTGCGGGGAGTGCACGACGTCGACTCCGAGCGAGCGGATCAGGCGCGGCAGCGTCGTCTGCTCCCACGTCAGGCGCGCGGTGCGGGTGGCCACCGCCTCGGCCGCGCGGACGATCCGGGCGTTGGGCGCGATCTTGGTGAACAGGTCCAGGTCGCGCGGCTGGCAGACCACGCTGAGCCTGGTGCCGTCGGAGTCCAGTGCCGCTACGAGCGAGTCCACATAACGACCGACGCCACCTCGGTCGGCGGGAACCGCGGTGGCGTCGATCAGCACGCTGGGTTCGACGTTCGGCACGCTCAGCAGGGTACGGTCAGATGACCACCTGTTCTTTGTGAATGAAAGAAGTCGTCCGCTCACAAGTGCAGGCGCCACACGGCTTCGGCCGCCTTTTCCCAGGTGAACTCGTCCGCCCGGCGCAGGCCCGCCGCGACGGTGTGACCAGGATCAGCCAGAACGGTGCCCAGCGAACGGGTCAACGACTCCACGTCACCCCGCATGAAGACCGTGCCCGCACCCCCGGCCACCTCGACTAGAGCGGGTGCGTCGGAGTGCACGACCGGCACGCCCAGGGCCATCGCCTCGACCAGTGGCAGGCCGAACCCTTCGGCGTAGGACGGCACGGCCAGAGCTGTTGCCCTGGACAGGACGTAGCCCAGCTCGGCGTCCGAAACCCGGCCGAGCAGCGTCACGTGCGGCGCCCGCAGGTCCACGCCGCCCCAGCCCTGCGGCCCCACCACCACGAGCGGCACGTCCAACGCCGCGGTCGCGGACACCAGCAGGTCGAAGCCCTTGCGCGGCTCGATCGTGCCGATCGCCAGCACGTACCGGTGAGGCACGTCGACCGGCGACTGCTCGGACAACGCGGTCACGCCGTTCGGGATCACGTGCACCGGAACCGAGATGTCGACAAATCCCCGTAGCTCCTCGGCGACAACGTGCGTCGGCACGACGATCGCCTTGGCCCGAGAGGCCGCGCGGGCGATCACCTTGCGGTGCCACGCGACGCCGCGCGGGGTCAGGGTCTCGGGATGCGTCCACGGCACGGTGTCGTGCACCGTCACGACGGCGCCTCGCGGCGGCGCCAGGGGCGTCGGCGCGTGCACATGTGGGCCGAGCGGCAACGGCAGGCCGAACTCCCAGGCGGCGACGAGTGCGCGCCGCGGCAACGGAATCACCCGCGATGCGAGCTCATGCCGCCGAGTGGCCGCACCCGTCACCGTCCAACCGGACGGCGCGGCCGCCGCCAGAGCGCGGAACAGCTCGGCGGTGTAGCGGCCGGTCCCTCCGGGGACGGGCGCCAGGAGTTGCTCGGTCAGCACTACCAGCTCGGGCACGTCGCGTACCGTCTCACGCCGTGTCGTTCCTCAGCACCGTGGTGGTCGTGACCTGGCGCGGCCGCGACCACATCGGCGCGTGCCTCGACGCGCTCGAGGCGCAGAAGAGTCCACACAGGACGATCGTCGTCGACAACGCCTCCGACGACGGCACGGCCGAGCTGATCCGCGGGCACGAGGTGCTGCGACTGGACCGCAACCGCGGCTACGCGGGCGGGCTCGCCGCCGTGCTCGACCTGATCCGGACCCCGTACGTCGCGTGGCTCAACGACGACGCCGTCCCCGAACCCACCTGGCTGTCCGAGCTGGAGACCGCGCTGGAGGACTCTGACGCCGCCGCGGCCACGTCGACCATCGTGCTCGCGGACGGCTCGACCCAGTCCGTCGGCGTGGCGCTGACCGCCGACGGCCACGGCAAGGACCTGGTGCTCGCCGGTCGCGAGGTGTTCGGCTTCTGCGGCGGCGCCGCCCTGCTGCGGACCGATGAACTGCGGCGCGCGGGCGGCGTGCCCGCCTCGTTCTTCTGTTACTACGAGGACACCGACACGGCGTGGCGGCTGCGGTTGAACGGCCACCAGGTCATCTCCGTCGGGCCCGCGCGGGTGCGGCACCGGCACGGCGCCAGCACGCGGCCGGGATCGCGGCTGTTCCACCTGTGGAACGAGCGGAACAGATTGTTGATGCTGGCGCGGTGCGCTCCTAGCGTGGTGGCACTTCGCGAGCTGACGCGGTTCGCGGTGATCACCCTGCTGCTGCCGTTCCGCCGTGATGTGCCGAAAGCGGCGAACTTCCGGGTCGGGCTGCGGCTGCGGGTACTGGCCGAGGTGCTGCTGCGGTTGCCCGTGACGCTGGCCCAGCGCTGGGTGATCGGCTGGCGTGCGTCGGTCTCGCGCAGGGCGGTGTGGCGCGACTGGGGAGGGCGTTGAGTGGGGCGCAAGAGCAGGCGGAAGAGGGAGTACCGCGAGTCTGCGTCAGCCGTGCGGGTGCGGCTGGATCCAGAACCGCTGCCGTTGCCGTTGTGGCTGCTCGCGGCGGCCGGACTGCTCGGCGTGCTGGCCGGTGTGGTGGTGAGCATGCTGGACGCGGCCGTGCTGGAGTGGCTGGGCGCGGTGATCGCCGTGCTGTCCGGCGGGTGGCTCGCCCTGTGCGTCATGCGCGTGGCGGGAACCAGCGCGTACGTCGTGGTTCCGGCGTTCGCCGTGTGCGTCGTCGGCGCGTTGCTGCTGGTGCTGAACGCGCACGGCTTCGTGGTGTCGCGGTACGGCACGGCTGAGCGGTGCACGGTGCAGAGCTCGCACGAGCACAAGTCGGGCAAGGTGCAGGTGATCGACTACCTGATGCGCTGCCCGAGCGGCGAGGTGGAGGTGACCGTGCGGACCAGCGGGCGGCTGCGGGCCGCGGAGGGCACCGTGATCCAGTTAGGGCCGTTCCGGCCGGTGCTGCAGCCATGAGGGCGCTGCGACCACAGCTGGTCATGGAGGTCAAGCAGCTGCCGGCCAGGCGCGCCTGGCTGATGATCGGCGGCGGACTGCTCGGCGTGCTGGCGGGCATCGGGCTGAGCATGACCGTCGGCGGCTGGTTCTACCTGGCCACGATCGCCTCGGCCGTGATCTTCTTCCTCGGCGTCAACGGGCTCGGCGCGCGGGGTGTGTGGCTGATGGCGCCGGCGTTCGTGATCGGGGTGATCGGGCCGACGGTGCTCGCGGTGCTCGGGCACCAGGCGGCGTTGCGGCAGTTCGGGCGCGAGGAGACGTGCGTGGTCGCTGAAGCCGAGCCGCACCTCGACGTGAAGCGGCCGTACATCGACTACGCACTGGACTGCCCGCTCGCCGGGCGGATCGAGCTGCGGTTGCCGGCCGGGCACCCACTGCCCGAGGACCAGCCCACGCAGGTGCTGACCAGGCCGCCGCTGGAACCGTTGATCGCCAAGGACGTCTCGTACAACGGGTGGCTGCTGGTCGCGATCCCCGCGGCCATGGCCCTGCTGGTGGCGGTCGCGGCGGCGGTGAGGCGGAGAACGTGAAGAACCCGGTGGTCCTGATCATCGTCGGACTGGCCGCGATGGTCGCGAGCGTCGCGGTGGGCGGGGTCGTCCCGGACGGCTGGGAGCTGGCGGTCATGGTGCCCGGCGTCCTGCTGGCGCTCGCGTTCGTCGTGGGGATCGGCGGGCTGAGCCGGTCCGGCTGGCTGATGATCCCGGCGTTCGTCGTCGCCATCACCGGGACGACGGTGCTGGTCGGCGACGGCCCGCGGGCGCTGCTGGCGGCGTTCGGCACGCCCGAGCAGTGCGTGGTGACGAACGTGCGGGACCTGGGCCACCAGGACACCAAGGCCTTCGAGCACGACGTCACGTGTGGCGGAAAACCGCAGCAGATCGTCGTGCTGGGTGAGCGGACCATGCCGCTGGGCGAGGCGACCGTGCTGCGGATCGACCCGATGCGGCCGGTGTTTCGCGACCACAACGACTATTCCCGCGAGTGGGTCATCGGCCTGCCCGTTGCCGTGATCACGTTGCTGATCTCGGCGGTCGCCCTGCGGACGCGGAGAGTGATGAGGCAGGCTTAGCCCGTGGAGCGAGCAAACCTGCCGGTCGTGTCCGTGATCGTGGTCAACCACCGCGGCGCGGACGACACCGTCACGTGCGTCACCGGGCTGTCCGAACTGGACTACCCGGCGGAGCTCCTCGAGATCATCGTCGTCGACAACGCCTCGGGCGACGACAGCGTCACGAAGATCAGGAACACCGGCGTCACGCTGATCGAGTCACCGGAGAACCTCGGGTTCGCCGGCGGGTGCAACCTGGGGGCGAAAAGCGCCACCGGCAGCGTGCTGGCGTTCCTCAACAACGACGCGCGCGCCGACAAGAACTGGGTCAAGGCGGCCGTCGCGACACTGCAGAGCGAGCCGACGATCGGCGCCGTCGCGAGCAAGGTGCTCGACTGGGACGGCGAGGTGATCGACTTCGTCGACGGCGGGCTCACGTGGTTCGGCATGGGCTACAAGCGGCACGCCGGTCAGAAGGACGACGGCAGCCATGACGGGCCGCGCGACGTCCTGTTCGGCACCGGCTCAGCACTTCTGGTCCGAGCCGAGCTCTTCCGCGAACTCGAGGGCTTCGACGACCGGTTCTTCATGTTCTACGAGGACGTCGACCTCGGGTGGCGGCTGAACCTGCGCGGCTGGCGTGTGCGGTACGAGCCCAAGTCGCTGACCTACCACCGGCACCACGCGTCGATGACGAACGTCGACGAAAGCCGCGAGCTGTACCTGTTGGAGCGCAACGCACTCGCGTCGCTCTACAAGAACCTCTCCGACGAGACGCTGGCGAAGGTGCTGCCCGCCGCGCTCGCGCTGGTGATCCGCCGGGCCACGGCACGCGGCGAGATCGACCCGACGCAGCTGGAGATCACCAAGCGACCGGCCGACAAGACACAGGACGCCGCACCGGTACCGATCGCGCGGCAGGCGCTCGCGGGGTTCCTCGCGGTGGACCAGTTCGTGGAGCTGCTCCCCCGGCTGAACGAGTCGCGCAAGATCGAGCAGAGCAAGCGCCGCGTCACCGACCAGGACCTGGTTCCGTTGATGCGCAAGGCGATGGAGCCCGCGTACCCGTTGCCGCGCTACCTCGCCGCGCACGACGTGCTGGTCGACGTGTTCGGCCTGGAGGACGTCTTCGGCCGCCCGCGCCGCATCCTGGTGATCACTGGTGACGCGATCTCGGACCGCATGGCGGGCCCGGCGATCCGCGCGTGGCACATGGCCGACGTGCTGTCCGGCGAGCACAACGTGCGGCTGGTGACCACGAACCCGTTGTGTGCCGCGCCCGACGCGCCGTTCGAGATCCATCGGGCCACCACCAAACAGCTCCTCACGCACGTCGACTGGGCCGATGTCGTGGTGCTGCAGGGCCACGCGCTGGAGAAGCTCGCGCACCTCAAGCGGGCGGACTCGACGAAGATCGTCGTCTGCGACATGTACGACCCGATGCACCTGGAACTGCTGGAGCAGGGCAAGGACGACACCGACGAGAAGCGCGAGACGGACCTCGGCGTCGTCACGCGGATCCTCAACGCTCAACTGGAGCGCGGCGACTTCTTCCTGTGCGCGTCCGAACGGCAGCGGCACTTCTGGCTCGGCCACCTCGCCGCGCTCGGACGGCTCACACCGATGCTGTACGACAACGACCCCACGACGCAGTCGCTGCTGGGCATCGCGCCGTTCGGCCTGTCCGGCAAACCGCCGCAGCGCACCGCGCCGGCGATCAAGGGGGTCGTGCCGGGTGTGTCGGAAAAAGACCAGGTCGTCATCTGGGCCGGTGGCGTGTACAGCTGGTTCGACCCGCTGACGCTGATCCGCGCGATCGACCGCCTGCGGCACCGGCGGTCCGGCGTGAAGCTGTACTTCCTCGGGATGAAGCACCCGAACCCCGAGGTGCCGGACATGGACATCGGCGGTCAGACCCGCGCGCTGGCGGGGCAGCTCGGACTGACCGGCGAGCACGTGTTCTTCAACGACGGCTGGGTGCCCTACACCGAACGGCAGAACTGGCTGCTGGACGCGGACTGCGGCGTCACCACGCACTACGAGCACGTGGAGACGACGTTCGCGTTCCGCACCAGGGTGCTGGACTACCTGTGGGCCGGGCTGCCGATCGTGACGACGTCCGGCGACTCGTTCGCCGACCTCGTCACGCAGGAAGGACTGGGCGTCGTCGTGCCGCCGGAGGACCCGGACGCGCTCGCCGACGCGCTCGAGAAAGTGCTCTACGACGAGGCGTTCGCGGCCGCGTGCCGGGATCGCATCGCCGTCGTCCGCGAACGGTTCACCTGGGAGACGGCACTCGCGCCGCTGGCCGAGTTCTGCCGCAACCCCAGGCCCGCGGCGGACCGCTTGCCCGGAGCCGCTCCGATGGTGCGCAAGGCGCCGCTGAGCACGGGTGGCAAGCTGAAGCGGGACCTCCGGCTGGTGCGCGAGTACCTGAACGACGGAGGTCCGACCGAACTGGCCAAGCGGGCGACGGGGCGCTTGCGCAAGATCGCGCGTGGTGGCGGAAATGGCTAGACCCATCAGGGTTCTGCTCGACGGAACCCCCTTGCTCGGACATCGCACGGGTATCGGTCGCTACACGGCGGCCCTGGCGGAGGAACTGGCCTCGATGCCCGACGAGGTCGACGTGCGGGCGGTCGCGTTCACGTTGCGCGGCTGGCGCGCGTTGCGGACCGTGCTCCCGCACGACGTGATCGCGCGCGGCCTGCCCGTGTCGGCGCGGGCGCTGCGGCAGCTGTGGCTGCGCTTTCCCTTTCCCCCGGTGGAGTTCCTGACGGGGTTCACCGACGTCATGCACGCCACGAACTTCGTGCTCCCGCCGACCGTGCGGGCCGGTGGTGTGGTGACGATCCACGACCTCGCGTTCCTCGACGCACCGGAGGACCTGCCGCCGTCGGACCGCAGGCTGCCCGAGCTGGTTCAGTTGTCGGCGAACCGTGCCAACGTTGTCTGCACGCCGACGCACGCGGTGGCTTCCGTTGTCCGCGAACGGCTTTCCGTGCCGGAGGACAAGATCGCGGTCACCCCACTCGGCGTGGATCCCGCCTGGTTCGCCGCACTGCCGCCGAGCGACTCGCTGCGCAAACGGCTCGGCTTGCCGAAGGAATACCTGCTCTTCGTCGGCGCGGGCGGCCCGCGCAAGGGACTGCGGTACCTGGTCAAGGCGCACGCTGCCGACACGTCGTTGCCACCGCTGGTGATCACCGGCCCCGGTCCGTCCGGTGTGGACGGTCGCGTGCTGCGCACCGGCTACCTGTCGGACCTGCACCTGCGCAGTGTCGTCGCCGGCGCCACCACGCTGGTGCTGCCGTCGCGCGACGAGGGGTTCGGCCTGCCGGTGCTGGAAGCGTTGGCGTGCAACGTTCCCGTCGTGTGCTCGGACGTGCCCGCACTGCGCGAGGTCGCCGGTGGTCACGCCACGCACGTCCCGGTGGGCGACGTGGACGCGCTCGCCGCCGCACTGGCCGCGGCCGTCGCGGAACCCGTCACACCCGCCGCACAGGCGGCCCGGCGCGCGCATGCCGCGGAGTTCACGTGGAGGCGGTGTGCCGAGGCGACGGTAGAGGCCTACCGCCGCTCACGGGCGTGAGTTCAGCGGCCTCGGGCCACCGACGGTGGCCGGCGGTCGTCGAGCTCGCTCATCGTCACCTGTCGTGATCCGGTCACGGCGGCGACGCAGCGCAGGAAGCGCTGCCGTTCGGAATCTCGTTTGGCGGGGGGACGCTCAGGGTTGCGCCCGCTGTCGAACATGCGCAACAGGTTCTCGCATCCGAAACGGCCGTGCCAGAGTGGTCACCCCAACGGCGCAGTCCGATCACACAACGTCAGAAACTCAGCGGCAGGCCGAGCTCCAGCCGCCCGTAGGTCGCGGCCCAGTTCCCGATCTGGGCGTTCGTGTGCGTGCGGTAGATCTGCACGTCACGCAGGTAGCGCTGCATCCGCTGGCCGGACAGCACCGCGGCCGTGCCGGACGCGGCGGCGAGCATCTCGACGGCCTCGACCGCCATCCGCCCCGCCTGGTTGCAGACGACCGCGAGCCGGTAGTCGTCGGCCAGTGACATGCCAGACGAGTACTCGGCCGCGGCACCCAGCACGGTGTGCCGCGCGGACTCGGCGAGACCGGTCGCCACGCCGAGGATGCGCTGGTACTCGGGGTGCTCGCTGCGCGGCTGGTGCGGCGGCTGCACGAGCCGCTTCGACGAGATGATCTGCTTGAACTCGTCCAGCGCGGCGAACGCGGCGCCGACGACCACGGGCGTGAGCTCCAGCTGGAAGAACGTCATCAGCCGGCCGTGGTACATCGGGTTGTCGTGCTCGGAGGACGCCTCCCAATCGAGCACGAACCCCGGTAGTACGAAATCGAGCGGCACGCGCACGTCCGACACGACGACGCTGTTGGAACCGCTGCCGCGCATACCGAGCGGGTCGTGCCAGTTGTCGAGGATCTCGAACGACGGCACGCACGCGATGCCCGGCATCCCGTCGATCATCACGCCGACGATCACGTGCGTGGACACCGTGACTCCGGACGCGTAGTCCCACCGGCCGTTGATCACGTAACCGTCGCCGTCGCGGGTGGCGGTGCCGGTGGGCGCGACGGGCATGGCCGCGCGGAAGTCGCCGTCACCGAAGATCTTCTTCTGCGCCTCCAACGGGAACAGCGCCGCGACCGTGTGCGAGTGGCCTGCCGCGAGCGAGAGGTTCCAGCCCGTCGACGGACAGCCGCGCGAGATCTCGATGACCACCTCGGCGAACGTGCGCAGGTCCTCCTCGAACCCGCCGAACACGCGCGGCACGAGCATCTTGTAGAACCCGGCGTCCAGGCACTCCTGGTGGGTCTCGTCCGGCACTCGGGTCAGCCGCTCGGCGAGCGCCTGGCGCTCCAGCAGCCGGGGCCGAAGGTCGCGGGCCCGCTCGATGAGCGTCATGACTTCTCCTTCACGAGTACGTCGATGTCGTCGTCGGCCGTGAGATAGCCACCGGTCAGCGCGTCGGCGGTGCCGTTCGCGAGCAGCAGCAGGTTGTCCAGCGCGCGATGCAGCGGCGTGAACCGGCCCGCGTTGCGTTGCAGGCGCAGCCAGATGCGGATCTGGTTGTGCCACGGGTCGTCGGACGGCATGGCGAGGCGGTCCGCGGTCATGCCGGTGTCGAGCAGGCCGGGGTGGTAGGCGAACGCCGAGACACCCCGGTTGCGCAGCTCCTCGGCGAGGTTCTCGGTGTACTTGGTGACCGCGGACTTGGACACCGAGTACGCGCTGGCGTACGGCCACCGGTCCCGGCCCGCGCTGCTCACGATGTTGATCACGCGGCCGCTGCCCCTGGCGAGCATGCCGGGCAGCACCGCGCGGCACGCGAGCACCGTGCCCCGCAGGTTGACCTCCATCGTCTCCCACCAGTCGGCCTCGCCGACCTCCCACGCCGGACCGGCCGGCCCCGGCACGGCCGCGTTGTTGACCAGCACGTCGATCCGGCCACTGAGCGCCCGGTCGACCGTCGCCGGCCGCGTCAGATCCAGTTCGTCGCGGCCGAGCGCGAGCACGGTCGCGCCCGCCTCGGTGAGGTGCCCGGCGACGGCCTTCCCGAAGCCGCGGCCGGCACCGGTGACGGCGACGGTCAGGCCACGCACGAGCCGAGCACGCCGACGGCGCCGTCGACGGTCCGCATGCGGGCCAGGTTCGCCTCGTCGATGTCGAGCGTCACGCCGTAGCGCTGTTCCATGGAGTTGAGCAGCCACAACAGCTCCATCGACTCGATGTCCTCGATCACCTCGCCGCCGGCGCCGCGCACCTCGGCGAGCACCGCGAGCACGTCCGTGCGCGAGGGCGGCTCGGTGGCGCGCGTGCGGTCGATGACGGCCGCGGTCAGCTCGACGAACTCGGTGCGGGACAACGAGGACAGCGACTCGACCTGGTCGTCGGTGTACCGGATCCGGAACTGCCGTTCGACCTGCAACGCGAGGTCGAGCGAGGGGGTCCGGGAGCCAACGAATTCCGCGATCTCCCTGGTCATACCAGGGCTCCTTCGAGCACGGCGACGTTGCGCACGGCCTTGCCCGAAGGCGTCCGCGGCAACGACGGCACGGTGTGGATCACGCGCGGCCGCTGGTGCGGCGCCAGCACGCGGTGAAGTTCTTCCGTGTCAACACTTCCGCCGTCGCGCAGCACCACGTACGCCTTGACGACGCCGTCGTTGACCACGACCGCCTCCTCGACGCCGGTCATCCTCGTCATGATCTGTTCCACGGCGACGAGGTCGACCTTCAGACCGCCGATGGTCGCCTGCGAGTCCAGCCTGCCGTGCAACGTGACCAGGCCGCCCGGCCCGAGCGACGCCGCGTCCCCGGTGCAGAACCAACCGGCCTGCCAGCGGGCCGGCTCGGTGCGGCCCAGATACGGCGAGGTCCGCATGCCGATCAGCAGCTCACTGTCCGAGGTGTGTGCCTCGACGCCGGGTGCGAGCACGCCGACCGCCGGACAGCACCTGCCGTCGAGGTCGCCCGCGATCATGCCGGTCTCGGTCATGCCGTAGATCTGGCCGACCGGCACGCCCAGCCGTTCGTCCACGGCGTCGAGCAGCGCCTGGTCGAGCCGCTCACCGGACGACACGATCCGCCGCAGACCGGGGATACGCTGTCCCGCCGCGAGCAGTCGCACGTGGAACGGAACACCGAAGATCGACACCGGTCCGGTGCACTCCGCGGCGGCCGCGCGAAGACCGAGCGCCGTCACGTGTTCCGGCACGACGACCTCGGCGCCCGAGTGCAGACCGTGCAGCAGACCGGCGAAGAGGCCGTAGGTGTGGGCGAACGCGGCGAGCACCATCATGCTCTCGCCACGGGCGGGCATGCCGGGCAGCCGGCCGGTCTTGATCACCTCGCCGATCAGGTCGGCGAAGCGGCGGCCGACGGCCTTGGGCGTGCCGGTCGACCCGGACGTGACCTGCACCAGCAGGTGGTCCGAGCGCGGAGTCCACATCGGACACTGTGTGACGCGGTCCTGGGTCACGATCGCGCGCGGCCGCATCAGCTCCACCACGTCCTGCAGGCCGGCGGGTGTCACGCGATGGTCGACCGTGACGAGCTGCGCGCCGAGCCGCCACACCGCGAGCGCGGTGGCGACGTGGTCGAGCGACGCCGGCTGTTGCATCACGACGGAGTGGATCGGCTCGATCCCCATGTCCCGCAACAGGTTCTGCCGCTGGCTCACCACGTGCCGCAGCTCGCTGCGCCGCACTGGCCCGGCGAACCGCAGGCACACCTCGTCGTCGGGACCGGCCAGCAGGAAGTCGTCGACCCACGTGCTCATGGCAGTACCACCATCCGGAATCGTGCCGAACCGTTCAGCATGCGCGCGAACGCGCTCTCGATGTCGTCCAGCGGGGCCGTCTCCACCATCGGGCGGACCCCGGTCAGTGCGCAGAAGGCGAGGGTCTCCTCGATGTCCTTCGGTGTGCCGACGAGGCACCCGGAAACCCGCCTGCCCTCGGCGATCAACGCGTTGCTGTCGATCTTCAACGCGTCCGCGGTCGCGCCGGCGACGATCAGCTCGCCGCGCGCCGTGAGTCCACCGATCGCGGCGGTCACCGCGGGTGCGTGTGTGACCGTGGAGAGGATCACCCGTGCGCCACCGAGATCACTCAGTGCGGCGGCGACGTCCGTCTCGGTGCTGTCGATGTAGTGGTCCGCGCCCAGTTCGAGCGCGAGCTTCTCCTTGTCGCGACCCCGGGATACCGCGACGGTCTCGAACCCGAGCTTCGCGGCGAACTGCACCGCGACGTGGCCGAGGCCGCCGATGCCGAGCACCGCGACCAGGTCGCCGCCCCTGGCGTCGCTGTGCCGCAACGCGTTGAACGTCGTGACGCCCGCGCACATCAGCGGCGCCGCGTCCACCGCGGACAGTTCCTCCGGGATCACGGCCAACGCGGTGGCGGGCACGACCATCGTCTCGGCGAACCCGCCGCGGTAGGTGATGCCGATGACCTCACGGCGCACGCAGAAGACGAAGTCCCCGGTGCGGCAGGGAGTGCACGTGCCGCACCAGCCCGCGCTGTAGCCGACACCCACCCGATCGCCCGGCTTCCAGCCCTGGACCCCGAACCCGACCGCCTCGACCCGGCCCGCGACCTCGTGCCCGCCGACCACCGGGAACCGGGCGTCGGGGAACTGCCCTTCGGTGAGCATCGCGTCCGTGTGGCAGATGCCGCATGCCTCGACCCGCACCACCACCTGGCCCGCGCCGGGCGCCGACGGAGCGCCCACCGAGAGCTCGAAGGGTTTGCCGGGCGCACCGACCAGTGCGGACTTCACCGGTCACCGCCGAACTTGTCGGCCACCGCGCCGAGTGCGCCGGACTTGATCAGGTCGACGAGGCCGGCGAGGTCGTGGTCGAGCCGCCGGTCGTGGTCGAGGAACGCCATCCGGTCCCGCACCAGCTCGTACGCCGCGCGCGTGCCCTGGCCGAGCTTGTCCGCACCGCGCAGGTCGATCGCCTGACAGGTCGCGGCCAGGCAGATCGCGGCCACCTGCTGGACCAGCTCGACGACCGTGCGGGCGTCGCGGGCGCCGATCGTGCCCATGCTGACCTTGTCCTGGTTGTGCGCCTCGGTGGACCGCGAGAACGCCGACGCCGGCATGCCGAGCTTGAGCGCCTCGGCGACGAGCGCCGACGCGGCGAGCTGCGTGCCCTTGAAGCCGTGGTGCAGGCCGGTCTGCTCCTCGTCGTTGATGAACGGGATCAGGTTCGGCGTGAGCCCGATGTTGAACTTGTCGTCCACGAGGTGCGCCAGCTGGCGGTCCAGCAGGTCGCCGACGCTGCCGACCGCGGCCTTGAGCGAGTCCATCGCCTGCACGATGTGGCCGCCGTAGAAGTTGCCGCCGTTGCGGATGGTGCCGGCGTCCACGTCGAACAGCGGGTTGTCGTTCGTCGAGTTGATCTCGACGTCGACCCAGCGCCTGGCCCAGTCGACGGTGTCGTAGAGGACGCCGGTCACGTGCGGCGCGCAGCGCAGCGAGTAGCGGTTCTGGATCGGGTGGTCCAGCTCCAGGAACCGGTTGTCGCCCAGTTTTTCGTTGGCGGACAACACCTGCGAGTACTCACGCGCCAGCTCGGAGCCGTCGAGCATGCCGTGGATCGTGGCGGCGCTGCGCAGCTGACCGGGGTGCGGCTTCTGCTCGTGGATGAACGCCTCGAAGTGCCCGCGGTTGCCGAGCAGCGCCTCCATGGCGAGTGCCGTGCACACGTCGGCGACCGCGGCGAGCTCGGCGGCGTCGGTCAGCGCGAGCAGCGCGAACGCGGACATGAACGACGTCCCGTTGATCAGGCCGAGGCCTTCCTTCGCCTGCAGCACAACGGGTTCGAGGCCGCACTCCAGCATCGCCTCGGCGGCGGGCACGGTGTTGCCGCGGAACAGCACGTCGCCCTGGCCGGTAAGCGCGTTGGCCAGGTAGCACAACGGCACGAGGTCGCCGGACGCGCCGACCGATCCGCGCTCGGGGATCAGCGGCAGGATGTCGTTGGTGAGGCAGTCGACCAGGAGGTTGACCACGTCCGGCCGCACGCCGGAGTAGCCGCGCGCCAGGCAGTTCGCCCGGATGAGCATGGTCGCACGGACGACCTCGCGTTCTGCCATCGGACCGAAGCCGTTCAGGTGGTACTGCACCAGGTTGCGCTGCAGCGCGACGACCTTGTCCGGGCTGATCTGCCGCACGCAGCTGTCCCCGAACCCGGTCGTGATGCCGTACATGGGCTGCGCGGTCGCGATCAACTCGTGCATCAGCTCCCGCGACCGCTGAATCCGCTGCTCCGCGCGCTCGTCCACTCTGATTGTGAAACCAGACGGCCTGCGCGCGAAAGCGGCCGCGGAGGGCGCGGTGAGTTCGTCGGAACCGAGCAGAATTGATGTCATGCGACATTCCCTTGGTCGATTTGCGACGCGGATACAGCGGCGTGAAGGAAGGATACGTTGCGTAAATTAGTGCTGGAAACTAGGTAAATCTCTCGCTTCGTATCGATAGGCTTCACCCGTATGACGGATGATGAACGTGCTCTCGTCCTGGGCGGCGGAGGCCTGACCGGGGTCGGCTGGCTCGTCGGGATAATCGCCGGCCTGGCAGATATTGGTGTAGACCTCCGGCGAAATGAGCTGGTCGTCGGCACGTCCTGCGGCGCGATCGTCGGCGCCCACCTCGCGTGGAACGCCGACCCCCTGGAGCTGTACGACCACGTCGTCGCCACCGCAAGCCGGGGACCTGCACGTTTGCTCACCGCCCAGGCGATGGCCGAGCTCGGCTCGCTGATCGCCGAGGGGCAGAACCAGCAGCTGGCGCGGGCTCGGGTCGGCCGGACCGCACTGACGGCGAAGGCGTTGGCCGACTCAGCGGAACTACCCGCCGGCGTCTCAGCACTGTGCCCATTCGAGACGTGGCCGGAGCGCGCGCTACGTTTATCGGCAGTCGACGCCGACAATGGCGAGTTCGTAACACTGGAAAAGTCATACGGCGTCTCACTGCGCGATGCGATCATCGCAAGCTGCGCTTTACCGTTCGTTTATCCACCCGCACAAGTAGCCAATCGGCGCTGGATAGACGGCTTTATTCGATCACCGGCGAACGTGGATCTGGCAGACAAATGTCAGCGGATCGTGGTGCTGGCGCCGATGGCCCAGGGGTTCAGCCCCGCCGGGGCGGTGCCCGATCAGGTTCATGAGATACGGGAACGAACCGGGGCGGCGGTCGCGATGGTCGTCGCCGACGAGTCCGTCGAGGCGGTGAACGTCAACCCGATGGACCCGGCGCACCTGCCCGCGGTCGCCGAGGCGGGCCGCAGGCAGGCGGCGAGTGTGGCCGGTGAGATCGCCGAGGTGTGGGCCTAACGCAAGTGCAGGCGCGCGAACCGGGCCAGCGCGTCGCGCCACGCCGGCAACGGGGTCAGCCCCGCGTCCGCCCACGCTTTGCCGGACAGCACCGAGTAGGCGGGCCGGGGCGCCGGGCGCGGGAAGTCCGCCGTGGTGCACGGCAGCACCCGCGCCGGATCCGCGCCCAGTTCCTCGAAGATCGCCCGCGTGAACCCGAACCACGTCGTGTCGCCGCCGCCGGTGGCGTGCAGCAGGCGTTGCGCGGGCCGGATTTCCAGCAGCTGCAGCAGTCCGGCCGCGAGGTCCGCCGACCACGTCGGCGAGCCGCGCTGATCGTCCACAACGGACACCGTGTCGCGCTCGGATTCCAGGCGCGCCATGGTCTTCACGAAGTTGTTGCCGGTGGCGCCGTAGACCCACGCGGTGCGCACGACCCAGCCGCCCGCCGCGAGCACCCGCTCCTCGCCGGCGAGCTTCGTCCGGCCGTAGGCGGTCTTCGGACCGGTCGGGTCGGTCGGCTCATACGGCCGGTTCGCGTCGCCCGCGAACACGTAGTCCGTGGAGACGTGGACGAACGGCACGCCGCGTTCGGCACACGCCGCTGCCAGCAGGCCGGGGCCGACCGCGTTCACCTGGAACGCGCGGTCCTCGTCGGTCTCCGCCGCGTCGACCGCGGTGTAGGCGGCACAGTTGATCACGGCGTCGGCCGCGACGACCGCTTCGGCGACCGCGGCCGGGTCGGTCACGTCCAGCTCGGCCGACGAGAGCGCGCGAACCTCCGGGGAGGCCGCCGCCAGGTCCGAACCGAGCTGGCCGCGGCCTCCTGGAACAACGATCACCTCAGCCACCGACCAGGGCGGCGCGTTCCTTCAACGGCTCCCACCACGCGCGGTTGTCGCGGTACCACTGGACGGTCGCGGCGAGTCCTCCGGCGAAGTCGACGCGCGGCCGGTAGCCGAGCTCCTGGGTGATCTTCGTGATGTCCACCGAGTAGCGGCGGTCGTGGCCCTTGCGGTCAGTCACCGGCTCGACCGACGACCAGTCGCGGCCGGTCGCCTCGAGGAGCTTCTCGGTGAGCTCGCGGTTGGTCAGCTCGGTGCCGCCGCCGATGTTGTAGATCTCGCCGGGCCGCCCGCCGTCCACGACGAGCTGGATGCCCCAGCAGTGGTCGTCGACGTGCAGCCAGTCGCGCACGTTGAGGCCGTCACCGTAAAGAGGGACCTTCTTGCCGTCGATCAGATTGGTGACGAACAAGGGGATGACCTTTTCAGGGAACTGATGCGGTCCGTAATTGTTCGAGCACCGCGTGATGCTGACCGGCAGCCCGTGCGTCACGTGGAACGACCGCGCGATGAGGTCCGACGACGCCTTCGACGCCGAGTACGGAGAGTTCGGCTCGAGGATGTGCTCCTCGGTCCACGAACCCTCCTCGATCGACCCGTACACCTCGTCGGTCGAGACGTGGACGAATTTCGAGACGCCCGCGTCGAGCGCGCCCTGCAACAAGGTCTGCGTGCCGAGCACGTTCGTCAGCACGAAGTCCGCGGAGCCGGTGATGGACCGGTCCACGTGCGACTCCGCGGCGAAGTGCACGACCGTGTCCACCCCGCGCATCAGCTCGCTGACCAGCGCGCCGTCGCAGATGTCCCCCCTCACGAAGCGGTAGCGCGGGCTGTCGGCGACCGACTCCAGGTTCGTCTCGGTACCCGCGTAGGTGAGCTTGTCCAGCACCACCACTTCGGCTTCTTTCATCGACTCGTAGGAGCCTCGCAGCACTTCGCGGACGTAATGCGAGCCGATGAACCCGGCACCGCCCGTCACCAGTACGCGCATCCCCGTGTCCTCCCTTGTGGCGACATCCCGGTCGCAGTCTGTCACGCCATCGTGGATGCAACCCACGGCGACGTCACATCGTCTGTCGTATAAGAGACAGGACTAAACTGAGTCGCATGGGGGAGGATCGAGGCGTGGACGAGAGGAGTGAGCCCGTCCGCATCGAACGGACGAGCTCAACCACTGCGTTCCGCGCTTTTCTGGTCACGGGACGCACTTTTGTGGCGTTGCTCTCCGCTTTCGTGCTGGCCGTCACATGGTGGGGCTGGGCGTTCAACCGCGACCTCAACGACGGCCTCGTCACGACCGACGTGATCGGCAACCAGGACGGGGCCGGGCCGGGACGCAAGCCGCTCGACGGCGCCGTCGACATCCTCCTCGTCGGCATGGACAGCCGCACCGACGCCCAGGGCAACCCGCTGTCCCCCGAGGTGCTCGCGATGCTCCACGGCGGCTACGCCGACGGCGAGATGAACACCGACACCATGATCCTCGTGCACATCCCGGTCGACGGGACGCGCGCGGTCGCGATCTCGTTCCCGCGCGACTCCTACGTCGAGATCGCGGACGGGTTCGGCAAGCACAAGCTCAACTCGGCGTTCGCGCGGCAGAAGAACCAGACGGACACGGACCTGCGGAACAAGGGCGTGACGGACGACAACCGCCTGCGCACCGAGTCGACCACCGCCGGCCGCAAGACGTTGATCAAGACCATCGAGAACCTCACCGGCGGGTCCGTGAAGATCGACCGGTACGCCGAGGTCAACCTCGCGTCGTTCTACGAGGTGACGAAGGCCATTGGCGGCGTCGAGGTGTGTCTGAAGGAGGACACGCAGGACAGCGACTCCGGCGCGAACTTCAAGGCGGGCCGCCAGACCGTCGAGGGCGCGGCGGCGCTGTCGTTCGTGCGGCAGCGCAAGAACCTGCCGGGCGGCGACCTCGACCGGATCGTGCGGCAGCAGGTGTTCATCGGCGCACTGGCCAAGAAGGTGCTGTCGACGGGCACGCTGACGGACACGGACAAGCTGTCGAACCTGGTGTCCGCCATCAAGAAGTCCGTGGTGCTGAGCCAGGGCTGGGACATCACCACGTTCGCCGAGCAGATGCAGGGGTTGGTGAGTGGCAACATCCAGTTCCGCACCATCCCGGTCGGCGATCCGACGGACACCTACTACGACGGCAACGTGCTGCCGGTGAACCCGTCACAGGTGCGCAAGTTCATCTCCGAGTTGGCCACCGACAAGTCCGCGAGCTCGTCCGTGACCACCCCGACCACGACCCCGTCGGCGCCACCCAATTCGACGATCACCGTTCAGGTGAACAACGCGTCGGGCATCCAGGGCCTCGCCGCCCAGGTGCTGAACTCGTTGGTGGCCAAGGGTTACGTGCGTGGCGCGGCCCGCACGGTGGCCATTGTGGACACCACGGTCGTGAAGTACTCCTCGGGTGAGGAAGGCGCAGCACGGAAGGTCGCCGCCGACATCGGGCCGAACGTCGAGGTCGAGCTGGACACCGACGTGCCGCGCGGTCAGGTGCAGGTCTACGTCGGCACGGACTACCAGGCGCCGAGCTCCGAGGACGTGGATCCGCAGAACGCGCCGGGCTCCACTACCACCCCGACCTCGTCAACACCACCGATTACCGCCGATGGTGTGGCCTGCGTCAACTGACGCGAAAATGGCGTGGCCGGGCCGTCGCGCTCGTTAGCCTTGGAGCACACCAGCCCGCTCGTTGGAGGAACTCGTGAAGAAGGCCGTGCTGATCACCGGCAGGGTGTTCTTCGCGCTGCTCGCCGTCCTGACCCTCGCCGCGTCCGGCTACAGCTGGGTGACGTTGCGGCAGGTGCAGGACAGCGTCAACACGACCGGCATCCTCAACGTGCTCGACGACATCCCGAACTCGCCGCCGGTGCAGGACGGCGCGACGGACATCCTGCTCGTCGGCAGCGACAGCCGCACGGACGCGCAGGGGCGGCCGCTGCCCGCGAACGTGCTGCAGCAGCTGCGCACCGAGGCCACCGACGGCGTCAGCACGGACACGATCATCCTGATCCGCGTGCCGAACAACGGCGGCAAGGCGCACGCGATCTCCATCCCGCGCGACACCTACGTGCCGATCGCGGGCTTCCGTGAGGACAAGATCAACGCCGCGTACGGCGCGGTGAAGTTCCTGACCGCGGAACGGTTGCAGGCCGAGGGAGTCTCGGATCTCGCCGAGCGGGAGAAGAAGTCCGACGAGGCCGGCCGCAAGTCGCTGGTGCAGGCCGTGCAGGAGCTCACCGGCCTGCGGGTCGACCACTACGCCGAGATCAACCTGTACGGGTTCTACCTGCTGACCGAGGTGATCGGCGGCGTGCCGGTGTGCCTGAAGGCGCCGACGTCCGACCCGAACTCGGGCGCCAACTTCCGGGCGGGCGAGCAGCTGGTGCAGGGCGGCGACGCGCTGTCGTTCGTGCGTCAGCGCAACATGCCCGGCGGCGACCTAGGCCGCATCGCCAGGCAGCAGGCGTTCATGTCGTCGGCGGTGAAGCAGCTGCTGTCCGCGGGCACGTTCACCGACCGGTCCAAGATGAACGGGCTGCTCAACGCCGTGTCGAAGTCCGTTGTCGTGGACGAGAAGCTGGACATCGCCACCCTGGCGCAGCAGGCGCAGGGCCTGGCGTCGGGCAACCTGGAGTTCGCCACGATCCCGGTGACGAACATCGACTTCCGCAACGAGCGCGGGCAGAGCGTGGTGACCGTAGACCGCGACGCCGTGAAGGCGTTCGTCGCCCAGCTGGTGGGCGAGTCCGCCCCGGCTCCCACTTCTCGTTTCGGTGGTGGCAAGCTGGTCGAGCTGGACGGAACTCATCCGTCTTCGTTTGTGCAGACCGGTGTTCCCTGCGTCGACTAGGAGTTCTCGCGTGAGCGTGACCGAGATCCTGTTCGGACCGCTGCTGAAGGCGGATCCCGGTCGTCCGTTGATCACGCACTACGACGATGCGCTCGGCACGCGGGTCGAGCTGTCGCGGGCCACTCTGGCGAACTGGGCGGCCAAGACGGCCAACTGGTTGCGCGACGAGCACGACATCGAGCCGGGTGACCCGGTGGCCGTGCTGCTGCCCGCGCACTGGCAGACCGCAGGTGTGCTCCTGGGTGCCTGGTGGTGCGGGGCGCACGTGGTGACTTCAGGTTCGGCCTCGGTGGCCATCGTGCCGCCCGGCGGTACGGCCTCCGCGGATGTGGTCGCCGTGGCTTCGTTGCACCCCATGGGTTTGGGCTCCGGCGCCGCCGTCGACTACAACGACGACGTGCGGCTGCACGGGGACGACTTCACGCCGTGGTCGCCGGTTTCTCCGGACACCCTGGCGCTGGACGGGTCCACTGTGGAGTCTGTCGTTGCCGAGGCTCGCTCTTTGGCTTCCTCATGGGGCATCGATTCCTCTTCGCGAGTCATGTCCACTGTGGAGTCTTCGTGGCCGTCCGCGTTCTTGGCAGTGCTCGCCGCCGGCGGTTCGCTGGTACACGTGAGCAATCCCGACGCGGACCGGTTGGCCGCGCGCCGGGACAGCGAGAAGATCACGCGTTCACTGGAGTCTTCTTCTTGAACAGCAGGCGGTCGAGCGCGAAGCTCCCGCCGTTGAACCCGAGCGCGAGCGCCGCGACGCCCAGCACGAGCACCAGCTCGTAGCCGCCCTGGCCGAGCAGCCCGTTGGGCAGGTGCACAATGACGAGTGCGCCGGCCATGTCCACCGCAAGCAGGATGCCGGCAACCGGCAACGCGACGCCGGCGATCAGAGCGAGCCCGCCTGCTACTTCCACAGTCGCCGCGAACCACGCGGAAACCGTCGGCAGCGGAACCCCCATCTTCCCGAAGGCCGCGGCGGTCCCGTCGAGCCCCCACTCGGTGAACTTCTGCCAGCCGTGCGCCAGGAAGACGACCCCAACCCCGATCCGCGCGACGAGCGCGGTCACGTCCTTCAGCACTTTCTTGCTCCCCGACTGTTGTTCGAATTTGAACTTCATTGTACAGGTTTCAACTACTGGCCCGCTGTTGACTTCCTGCCCGTCGTGTTTAACCTTATGGTTAATTAACTGATTGGTTAGGCGTCATGGACTCGTTGAGCTTGATCTTCGCGGCACTCGCCGACCCGACCCGGCGCGCGATCCTCGCGCGACTGGCCGAGGGTTCGGCGACGGTGAAGGAGCTCTCGGAGCCGTTCGAGATGAGCGGTCCGGCCATCTCGAAGCACCTGCGGGTGCTGGAGCGAGCGGGCCTCATCACGCGCGGACGGGAGGCGCAGTGGCGCCCCTGCCTGCTGTCGGCGGGGCCGTTGCAGGAGGTCTCCGCGTGGGCGGACAACTTCCGCCACTTCTGGGACGCGTCGTACACGCGTCTCGACGCACTGCTGGAAGAGCTGAAGGAGCAGACCGATGACTGAGGTAACGCTGCCGTCCCCGTGCGAGATCACCATGACCCGAGCCTTCGACGCGCCGGTTTCACTGGTATGGCGCGCCTTTACCGAGCCTTCCCTCGTTTCCCGCTGGCTGCTCGGCCCCGACGGCTGGACGATGCCGATCTGCGAGATCGACCTGCGGGTCGGCGGCAAGTGGCGTTACGGCTGGCGCGCTGAGGACGGGTCGCACTCGTTCGAGATGCACGGCTCGTACGAGTCGCTCGAGCCGCCCACGCGGATCGTGCACACCGAGCACTTCGAGGACAACCCGCCCGCGGTCGTGACCACGACGTTCTCCGAGGTCGACGGGGTGACGACCATGACGCAGACCATGCGGCTGGTGTCGCAGGAGGTCCGGGACGCCGTCGTCGCCACGGGGATGGCCGACGGCGCCGGCACGTCGTTCGACCGGCTGGCCAAGCTGCTGCCGTCCCTGGCGTGAGATCACCCCTACGCTCGCTTCATGGGCCGAGAGCGGATGTCCGACGAAGAGATGAACGAGCTCAACCGGCTGTTGCACCGCTACGCCGAGTTGGAGCTCGACCAGTGGGACCTGTGGGCCGTCGACAGCTCGTGCGGCGAGGTCTACATCCGGATCACTCGCGGCCTGCCGCCCGACGAACCCCCCACGGCCTTCATCCGTCTCCCGCCACCTTCCTGACCGGTCCATCAAACTGGGTTGATGTATATTCGGGTGCGTGGTTCCCGCCTTCCTGCGGCTGGCCGCGCACCCGCTGCGATGGCGGCTGCTGACCGAACTGGCCGCGAGCGACTACCGGGTCCGTGAACTGACGGACCTGGTCGGTGAGCCACAGAACCTGATCTCGTACCACCTGCGGCTGCTGCGCGACGGCGGACTGGTAGCCGCCCGGCGCAGCAGCTTCGACGGCCGTGACACCTACTACCACCTGGATCTCGACCGTTGCGCCGGTGCGCTGGCGGAAACGGGAGCCGCGCTCCACCCGGCACTCCGACCGCCGACGCCAACCCCGGTGACCGGGCGCGTGCTGTTCGCGTGCACCGGAAACAGCGCCAGGTCACCCGTCGCCGAGGCGCTGCTGCGCCACCACACCGGTGGCCAGGTCGAGGTGACGAGCGCGGGCAGCAACCCCAAACCACAGATCGATCCGCACGCGGCAAAAGCACTGCGCGAGCACTACGGCATCGACATCGCCGACCGACGGCCGCGGCCACTCGAAGACATCGACCGGTTCGACCACGTGATCACCTTGTGCGACAAGGTGCGGGAAGTGCTGCGCGACCGGCCGGTGATCCACTGGAGCATTCCCGAACCGGACCAGGCCACCGTGGACCGCGTCATCGCGGAGATCGACACCCGCGTCCGGTACCTGATACCCGTACTGACAGAGGTACGACCATGACCGAAGAACTCGCAAGCGTCCGGTACATCGTCGACGACGTGCAGGCGGCCGTCGACTTCTACACGACCCACCTCGGCTTCACCGTGCGCAGCCACCCCGCGCCGGCGTTCGCCGACGTCGTCCGCGGCCCGTTGCGGCTGCTGCTGTCCGGCCCGGCAAGTTCCGGCGCCCGCGCCACTCCCGCGGAGGCGGACAAGGCCGGGCGCAACCGGATTCACCTGGAGGTCGACGACCTCGACGCCGAGGTTGAACGGCTGCGCGGGGCCGGGCTGACGTTCCGCAGTGAGGTGGTCAGCGGGCCCGGCGGGCGGCAGGTCCTGATCGCCGACCCCGCCGGGAACCTCGTCGAACTGTTCGAGCCGGCCAGAGAAACGATCTAGCCCTTGAGCAGGGCGCGGGACATGACGACCCGCTGCACCTGGTTGGTGCCCTCGTAGATCTGCGTGATCTTGGCGTCGCGCATCATCCGCTCCACCGGGAAGTCCCGCGTGTACCCGGCCCCACCGAAGAGCTGCACGGCCTCGGTGGTGACCTCCATGGCCACATCGGACGCGAAGCACTTGGCGGCAGCGGTGATGAACCCGATGTTGGGCTCACCGCGCTCGGCCTTCGCGGCGGCGGCGTACACCATGTGCCGCGCGGCCTCGATCTTCATGGCCATGTCGGCGAGCATGAACTGCACGCCCTGGAAGTCCGCGATGGAACGGCCGAACTGCTTGCGGTCCTTGACGTAGTCGATCGCGGCCTCGAGCGCACCCTGGGCGATGCCGACGGCCTGGGCGCCGATGGTCGGGCGGGTGTGGTCCAACGTCTTCAGAGCGGTCTTCAGGCCGGTGCCGGGCTCGCCGATGATCCGATCAAGAGGAATGGTGCAGTTCTCGAAGTAGATCTCACGCGTGGGCGAGCCCTTGATGCCGAGCTTGCGCTCCTTCGGGCCGACCGAGAAGCCGGGGTCGTCGCGGTGGACGACGAACGCCGAGATGCCGGCGGACTTCTTCTCGGCGTTGGGGTCCGTCACCGCCATGACGGTGTACCAGGTGGACTCGCCGGCGTTGGTGATCCAGCACTTGGTGCCGTTGAGCACCCAGTGGTCACCGTCCAGAACGGCCCGCGTGCGCATGGACGCCGTGTCCGAGCCCGCCTCGCGCTCGGACAGGGCGTAGGAGGCCATGGCCTCGCCGGAGGCGATCGTGGGCAGGACCTGCTGCTTCAGCGACTCCGAGGCCGACAGGAGGATCGGCATGGTGCCCAGCTTGTTCACGGCCGGGATCAGCGACGAAGAGGCGCAGACGCGGGCCACTTCCTCGATGACGATGCACGTGGCGACCGAGTCGGCGCCCTGGCCGTCGTAGGCCTCGGGCACGTGGACAGCGGCGAAACCCGACTTGACCAGCGCGTTGTGCGCCTCGGAGGGGAAGCGCTCCTGGTCGTCCACGTCCGCGGCGAAGGGCTTGATCTCCTTCTCGGCGAGCGAGCGGACGGCCTCGCGCAGCGCCTCGTGCTCCTCGGCGAGCTGGTAGGTGCCGAAGCTCGGGTTCACCTTGTTACCTCCCAGTAGGCGGATCTGAGAGGAATGTTAGCGAACGTTCACGCGAGAGGCTTTGTGCCTTACAGCACTACAGCGACTTCTGCAGCGCGGCGTCCTTCTCCAGCACCAGCTCCTCCAG
This sequence comes from Lentzea sp. NBRC 105346, assembly GCF_030269605.1. GTDB lineage: Bacteria > Actinomycetota > Actinomycetes > Mycobacteriales > Pseudonocardiaceae > Lentzea. The sequence goes on along the minus strand of NZ_BSTQ01000025.1, from coordinate 39,027 downwards.
CGAACGCTGGAACGCGGCCATGCGTTCCTGCAGGTCAGGGGAGGAAGCGGCCAAGATGCGGACCGCGAGGAGACCCGCGTTGCGCGCGCCGGCTACGGACACAGTGGCGACCGGCACACCGGCCGGCATCTGGACGATCGACAGGAGCGAGTCCATGCCGTCGAGGTACTTCAACGGCACGGGCACGCCGATGACCGGCAGGACCGTCGCGGAGGCCACCATGCCGGGTAGGTGTGCTGCACCGCCGGCCCCAGCGATGATCACGCGAAGACCGCGAGAAGCGGCGGAAGCCGCGTAGTCGAGCATGCGCTGCGGGGTGCGGTGCGCGGACACGACGCTGACCTCGAAGGACACGTCGAACTCGGCCAGCGCCTCGGTGGCGGCCTTCATCACCGGCCAGTCCGAATCGCTGCCCATGATCACGCCGACGTCGGTCACTCCGTGCCTCCATGAATATCGAAACCGTCGAGCCACACGCCCGCGGAAAGCCAGTGCGCCGCCAACCGGGCGCGCTCGCGCACGGAAGGCATCGACGAACCCAGGAACGTCACGTGGCCGATCTTGCGGCCCGGCCGCTCGGCCTTGCCGTAGAGGTGCACGTGCGCGTCCGGGAACCGCGCGAACAGGTGGTGCAGCCGCTCGTCGGGGCCCATCGTGGGCACGTCGACGGCGCCCAGCACGTTCGCCATCACCACGGCCGGCGCCAACAGGTCTGTCGCGCCCAGCGGGTAGTCCAGCACGGCCCGCAGGTGCTGCTCGAACTGCGACGTCCGCGCGCCCTCGATCGTCCAGTGGCCCGAGTTGTGCGGGCGCATCGCGAGCTCGTTCACGACCACGCCCGAAGGGGTCTCGAACAGCTCCACGGCCAGCAGGCCCACCACGCCCAGCGCGTCCGCGACCCGCAGCGCGAGGTCCTGCGCGGCGGAACCGTCCAAGTCAGGCGCGGGCGCCAGCACCTCGACGCAGATCCCCTCGGACTGCACGGTCTCGACCACCGGCCACGCCGCGCCCTGCCCGAACGGCGAGCGCGCGACCAGCGCGGACAGCTCACGGCGCATCGGCACGCACTGCTCGACCATCAGCGGCGTCCCCGCGGCCAGCAGCTCCGGCACCACGCGTTCGGCGCTCGACGGCGTGTTCAGCATCCACACGCCCCGGCCGTCGTACCCGCCGCGCACCGCCTTCAGCACGCACGGCCAGCCCTCGGCCGCACCGAACTTGAGCACGTCCGACACCGACGACACGGCCGCGTACGGAGGCACCGGCAGGCCCAGGGAGGACAGCTTCTCCCGCATCTCCCACTTGTCCTGCGCGTACAGCAACGCGTCCGGACCGGGGAAGACCTTCACGCCCTCGGCCTGCAGCGTGCGCAGGTGTTCGCCGGGCACGTGCTCGTGGTCGAACGTGACGACCTCGCAGCCCTTCGCGAACGCGCGCAACGCGTCCAGGTCCGTGTGCGTACCGAGCACGACATCACGCGCCACCAGCGCCGCGGGGTCCGAATCGGACACGGCGAGCACGCGCAACGACTGGCCGAGCGGGATGGCGGCCTGGTGCGTCATACGCGCGAGCTGGCCGCCGCCGATCATGCCGACGACGGGAAGACGGGTTCGGGAGTCCACGGGGAACGTACTTTACCTGCGGATAGTTCAGCGAGCCGAGCCGCGGTCCGGGTGGTGGCCGGGGTGTGCAGGACGAGCCGCTGGTCGTGCTCGGGCGACAGCAGCACCTCGCAGTCGAACTCCAGCAGCCCCACGGGATGCCGGATCCGCTTGCGGTCGGACCGCCGCACGGCCACGTCCTGCGCGGCCCACAACCGGGCGAACTCCGGGCTCTCCAGCAGTTCGTCGACGAACCCCCGCACCGACGGCCGCCGCGCGAGCGTGGCGCGCAGGTCGGCGACGTGTGCCCGTGCGACGTCCTCGCGATCTTCCGGGGGAATCCGGCTCGGCGCACCGGACCGGAAGAACAGCCGGAACAGGTTGCCGCCCACGATCTCGGGAAACACCAGCTCGGCGAGCGAGGTCCACGCCAGCACGTCGCCGGTGTCGGTGATCACCATCGCCAGGTCGTCGCTCAGCCGGTCGAGCAGCAACCGCACGCTCGGACGCACCCGATCAGACGCCGACGGCACCGGCACGGGTGCGTCGGCCAGCCGGAACAGGTGGTCGCGCTCGTCCCCGGAGAGCCGCAGGGCGCGGGCGAGTCCGGTCAGCACCGGCACCGAAGGATGCGGTCCACGCGCCTGTTCGAGGCGCGTGTAGTAGTCCGTGGAAATGCCCGCCAGATCCGCGACCTCCTCGCGCCGCAGGCCGGGCGTGCGAGCCGACGGCCGGTCCGGCGTCAGCCGCTCGCGGCGACTGCGCAGGAAGCTCGCCATCTCCTGCCGATCCACGCCCTCGAGCGTAGCCGGGGACTGACCGTCCCTGGTTGTTCGATCACCACGCGAGCAGCCTCGAAGGTATGAGAATCGCATTGACCGGAGCGACGGGACGTGTGGGCAGCAGGCTGCTCCCCCGGCTGCTCGCCCGCGGCGACGAGGTGACCGCGCTCGTCCGCGCGAACCCCGAACGCGTCCAGGGCGCCACCACGATCGTCGGCGACATCAACGACGAGCGCGCCATCAAGGAACTGGTCGACGGAGCGGACGTCGTGCTGCACGTGGCCGCCGCGCTGCGCACGGACACCAACTTCGAGGACGTCAACGTCAATGGCACGAGAAAGCTGGCCGAGGCCACCAATGCCAAGTTCGTCTACGTGAGCACGAACCTCGTCTACCCGTCGGGACTCGGCAGGCCCGCCACCGAAGACGACCCGACCAGCACCGACCCGGCATGGGGCGGCGAGTACGCGAAAACCAAGGCACAGGCCGAAAAGGTGCTGCTGGACACCAGGGAGGCGACGATCGTCCGGCTGTCTTTCGTCTACGGCGAAGGCGATCCGCACCTCGCCGAGTCACTGCGCTGGGCGAGCACCTGGCCCGCCGACCACCGCCTGCACATGATCCACCACGCCGACGTCGCGCAGGCGTTGTTCCTTGCCATGGACGGAAAACCCGGCATCTACAACGCCGCCGACGACAGCCCGATGACCGCGGTGGAGCTGCACCAGCTCAACGGCGTCAGGCATCCCGGAACCAGCTCAGCCGAACCCGACGCGTGGCACGGAATCGTGTCCACCAACCGAATCCAGCGGGAGCTGGGGTTCCGTCCGCGGTTCCCCTCGGCCTGGTCCGCGCTACATGCCGGAGCATTGTGACCGTTACAACGAACAAAGCCGCGCCGAGCACGGCACTGGCGACCGGCCCGAGGTTGATCCGCAGGGCCACGAACACGAGGGCCGTCGCCGCCATCGCGGCGACGGTCCGCCGCACGATCAGTCCACTGAGGACACCGACTGCGAAGCCGAGCAGCGAGTAGCCGACCTGCCCCGGTTCGATCAGCAACGTCAGCAACGAGAACGCACCGCACAGGACGAGGGACTTGCCGAGGAACCACGAGAGCGGCGACACGTCCTGGCCCCACGCCAGGAAGTACGTGCGCTCCTCGAACTCACGGGCCAGCAGCGGCGCACCCCAGAACACCGCGACGACCCCGGCGAACGCCCACCGGATCACCTCCTGGATCAGGTCGAGCCACCCGGACGCCCAGGGCACAACGGCCACCGCGGCCAGCACGGCCGTGGTCACCAGCACGGCACGGTGCTGCCGCCAGGTCAGCCAGATCACGCGAGCCTCCGGTGCGTTCGCGACGGCCGCCAGCCACGCCTGATCCGTTCGTGCGCAAGGACGAACAGTCCCAGGGCCAGCAGGAAGCAGACCAGGAACTCGGTCACCTGGAACCCGAAGACCCGCTCGACCGGCTGGTAGTCGACGTAGCTGTCGGTCCCGCCGTTGGCGGCGATGCAGGCCGCGGGCCGCGACAGCCGGGCACAGATGTCCGGCACCGCCATGGGTTCACCGTCCCCGCCGAGATACCCGCTCGCGACGATCTCGGCGCCCTTGGGCACCGAGGCCGCCTCACGGACCGGCGCCACCGCGCGCTCGGCCGGCAGGTAGTGCTCGCGCCAGCCGAGTGCGAGCAGCATGCGCACCCCGACGTAGGCGGCCAGCGTGAACGCCATCGCGGTCAGCGTGTGCCGCGCGAGCAGTCCGAAGAGCACACCGAGCGCCAGGCCGAGCAGCACGTATCCGGCCTGCACCAACGGATGCGCCTCGAACAACGCCCACGACGCGCCGTCCTGGTAACCGCGGAAGCCGTCGCCCTGCCCCATCAACACGGCCAGCACCAACGCGAACACGGCGAGAACGCCCACCTTGCCCGCGAGCCACCGCTGCGGCGTGACGTCCTGCCCCCACGCCACGAGGTGCGTCCGTTCCTCGAACTCCCGCGCCACCAGCGGCGCACCCCAGAACATCCCGATCACCGCGCCGAACGCGGTCTGCAACAACACCGCGTAGAAGGCGGGCAGCGGCACCGATCGTCCGGGCGACTCGGTCAGGTCGACGGCGACCAGCAACGACGACGCGATCAACGCCAGCACCGCGGTCGATAACAGGACCCAGCGGTGCTGCCGCCAGGTCAGCCACACCATGGCCTTCACGCAGCCGCCTCCAGGTGCGCGACGACGAGCTCCTCCAGCGTCACGGGACGCGCGGTCCACGGTTCCTCGACGACCGCGCTTTCCGGGCACCGCACCACAAAGCTCGACTGCCGCTGCTGGTGCCGCGCCAGCACGACCTCGCCGGCCACCGGCGGCTCGTCCGCGGCCGGCCCGACGATCTCCAGGTGCTCGCCGAGCAGCTCGTCGGTGTCGCCGTCGACGAGCAACTTCCCATCCGACAACAGCAGCAGCCGATCGGCGACGCCGCCCAGCTCGGCCACGACGTGCGTGGAGTAGAGCAACGTCATCCCGGTGTCCGCGACCTCGGCGAGCAGATCGCGTACGACCTTGCGGCGCGCCAGCGGATCCAGCTCGGCCAGCGGTTCGTCGAGCAGCAGCACGTCCGGCCGGGACCCCAGCGCCAGCGCGAACGCGACGTGCGCGCGTTGCCCGCCGGACAGGTCGCCGCAGCGCAGCTTCAACGGCACGCGGTACCGGTGCAGCCAGCTGTGCGCGCGGTACTCGTCCCAGACCTTGTTCATGTGACCGCCGAACTTGAGCACGTCCAGCGGCGTGAAGCCCTTGTACATCGGCTTGTCCTGCGGGACGAACGCCACGCGTCCCGCGACCGCCACGTGCCCGAAGTCGGCGGGCAGGTGCCCGGCGAGGATGTTCAACAGCGTCGTCTTGCCGGCGCCGTTCGCGCCCACCAATGCCGTCACGCTGCCCGCGGGCAGCTCGAACGAGCAGTGGTGCAGCGCCCATTTCGACACGTTCTCCACGCGCACGGTCACGCCGCCGCTCCGTTCCACTCACGCCCCATCGGGTCCCCCACTCAGAACAGCGCGCACCAGCGCGTCGATGTCCTCCGCCTCCAACCCGGCGGCCCTCGCCTCAATGACCCACTTGGCGAACTTCCCGCGCAGCTCCTCGAGCACCTCGGGGGCGGCGGTCCCCAGAGTCGCCTTCACGTAGGTGCCGGATCCCTGGCGCGCCTCGACGAGGCCGGCCAGTTCGAGCTCGCGGTAGGCCTTGAGCACGGTGTTCGCGTTGACGCCGCTCGTCGCCACGACGTCCCGGACGGTCGGCAACCGATCGCCCGGCCGCAACCGGCCGAGCCGGACGGCCTCCCGCACCTGCCGGCCGAGCTGCAGGTAGGCGGGCAGGCCGCTGGCGCGGTCCACGCGGAACTCGACCACTCACGCTCCCAGATTGTTCTAGTCGACTAAGACAATAGAACACTTTGTCGGTCACGCGGGAGCCCCACGTTGCGTGTCATGCATCGCGGGGCTCCCGCGTGACTTTCAGGTGGGGGTGGGAAGTGCCATGAAGGGTCCCCTCATGGCGGTCAGCGCTATGAGGGGACCCTTCATGGCAGATGCAGGGAAGCTCGGACCCTGGACAGGGGTTCAGCGTCCGAGAGCGGTGATGAGCGCGCAGGCCTCGACGTGCGTGTCGGGCAGTCGTTCCAGCCACACCTTCGCGGGCCCGACCGGCCGCACGTGCGGGTCGACGGCCAGCGCGTCGGCGGCCAGAACGCGCAGGTTGGAGACGCGGCGGGCCAGGGTCTCGTCGCGGCGGGTGAGCACCAGCGCGGTGCCGGGACCGATCGAGGCGAGCGTCTCGCCGCCGTCGAAGACGGTGCGCATCGCGTCGGACACCAGCGTCATCGCGACGACGCGGGACCAGCCGGTGGCCTGCGTGACGTCGATGCGCAGCAGGACGAGCATGTAGTCGAGCGACGTCTCGCGGTACACCTCGCCGAGCCGCGTGCGCAGGTAGGCGGGTGTGGCCAGACCGGTGAGCGGGTCCTCGGAGGCACAGTTGCCCGCCTGTTTGCTGACGACGTCCGCCCAGCCGAGCGCGGTCATCCGCAGCATTCGCGCGGGTAGCGCGTCGACGTTCGGCGCGATCATCGCGGAGCCTTCGGTCAGCACGGCGTGCAGCGCGGCGAGGTCGAGCAGCGTCTCGCTGAGCCCGGCGCCGGCCTCGGCGCGGGCCCGGCCGAGGCGCACGAGGGCGTCACCCGGATCGGTCGCGTTGAGCACGGCCGCGCAGACTTCGTCGACCTCGGCGAGCGGCCAGTCGGCGGGAAAAGCCCAGCCAGCGGCCATGGTGGCGGTTCGCCATCTGGCCTTCAGCAGGCGTTCCGCTTGTGCAACTACCACCCGAGCCGTCTCCTTCCGGGCTGGTTTCCAGTTAGGAGACGTGACGGCGCATGGTCCATGACGGCAATCCGTCCGGGCGGTTCGGCGTGACGGTGTGCGACGAAGTACGTCACACTTGGCCCCGGCGAGGAGGGACATGGCGACCGTTCCGGCAGACGTACAAGGCCCGAGCGACGCGGAGCTGATCGAGTCAGTCCGTGGCGGGACCATCGACGCATACGGCCAGTTGTACGAACGGCACGTCGCCGCTGCTTACAACCTCGCCCGGCAGCTCTCCAGGTCGTCCGCCGAGGCCGATGACCTGGTCTCCGAGGCGTTCGCCAAGGTGCTGGACACGCTGCGGGCCGGGCGCGGCCCGGACTCGGCGTTCCGCGCGTACCTGCTCACGGCGCTGCGGCACACCGCGTACGACAAGACCCGCCGCGACCGGAAGGTCGAGCTGTCCGAGGACGTCTCGGACGTGGCGCCGCCGGTCCAGTTCAGCGACACGGCCGTCGCGGGCCTGGAGCGCTCGCTGGCGGCGCGGGCGTTCGCGCGTTTGCCGGAACGCTGGCAGATGGTCCTCTGGCACACCGAGATCGAGGGGCAGTCGCCAGCCGAGGTCGCCCCGCTGCTCGGGCTGACCGCGAACGGCGTGTCCGCGCTCGCCTACCGCGCCCGTGAGGGCCTGCGGCAGCAGTACCTGCAGATGCACCTCACCGAGGTCACCGCCGAACGGTGCCGCGCGACCGTCGACCGGCTCGGCGCGTGGACGCGCGGCGGCCTGTCGAAACGCGAGACCACGCAGGTCGAGGCGCACCTCGACGAGTGCGGGCAGTGCCGTGCGCTGGCCGCCGAACTGGCGGACGTCAACGGCGCGCTGCGGGCCTTCGTCGCTCCCCTGGTGCTCGGCGCGGGTGCCACCGGGTACATCGCGCTGGCCGGCACCGCGACCACGGTGGCCGGCGTCGCCACGGCCGGTGCCGGTGCCGCGGGTGCGGCCAGCGCCCTGCCGCGTCAGCTGGCGAGTGTCGGCGCGTCGACCGCCGCCCTCGCCGCGGCCGTCGCGATCGCGCTGGCCTCGGGTGGTCCGTCGCCGAGCGTGCCGCCCGTGCAGGCGCAGACGCCGCCGCCGGTCGTGAGCACGCAACCGCCGCCGACCCCGGTCCAGCCGCCGCCCGCGCAGACGCCCACGCCTCCGCCGCCCTCACCCACGCCGTCCACGCCTCAGCCGAACCCTCCGGCTCCGCAGCCGGCCCCCCAGCCCCAGCCGACGCCGGCGACGCTCGTGCCGACCGTGCCGAGCGGGTTCTCGCTGACCCCCGGCCAGCCGATGGACCTGCCGATCACCGTCCGCAACAGCGGCCAGACGGCCGCGCCGCCGCCCTCGGTGACGCTGGTCCTGCCGCAGGGCGTGGAGTCGACCGGCGGCGGCTCGTCGTTCGCCTCCCGGCGCCTGCTCGCGCCGATGACCTGCCCGGCCGGCACGGGCACGGTCACCTGCAAGGACACCGCGGAACTGCCGCCGGGCGGGTCGACGACGTTCGTGTTCAAGCTGCGCGCGAGCGATGACGCTCAGGGCGGCACGATCACCGGCACGGTCGACGCGGGCACGGCGATCTCGGTGAAGATCACCGTTCCGGTGGTGGTCAAGCCGATCCAGGACGACATCGAGCTGACCGTGTCGACGTGGCACCAGGTGCACTGGGACCCGCGTGTCGACGTGACCGCTCGCAACATCGGGCCGCGCGCAGGCACGTTGAAGCTCGACGTCACGTCGACCGAGAACATCGTGATCTTCACGCCGTGCCGCGAGTGCTCGCGCGTCGGGAAGAACTCCGTCCAGTGCCTGTCCGAGCTGCAGCCCGGCGACCGGTTCCGGATGTCGTTCTGGGCGTTCGGCCTGCCGCACCACGGCGGGACGATCACGGTGACCGCGACGCTCGGCAACGCGACCAAGACCGTCACGGTGCCGATCAAGCCGCACCCGTGGGAGCCGCCGGACCTGCCCGACCCGGACGACCAGCGGTCCTCGACGACGGTCACCACACCGCCGCCGACGACCACCACGACGACCACGACGCCCGGCAAGACCACGACGACGACGCCCCCGCTCGTGCCCGCACCGCCTGTGGTCCCGCCGGGGACGCCGACGACCGTCCTGCCCCCGTCGACGCCGCCTTCACAGCCGACGACGACAACGCCGTGCCTGCCGTTGCCACCGTGGCGGCCGCCGCTGATCCCTGACCTGCTGCCCTGGCCGTGCTCGCCACCCCCTCAGTAAGCCGTCCGCGGTGATCCGTAAGCTGCCCAGGTGCTGCCAGTCGTTCGCCGTGCCCTGAGCGCGTTTCCCGAACCCGTCCGGTTCCTGCTCAACAAGCACCGCGAACTCATCAGATTCGCCGTGGTCGGCGGCACGACGTTCCTCGTCGACAACGGCGTCTGGTACGCGCTGAAGCTCACCGTGCTGACCGACAAGGTGGTCACCGCGAAGGCGATCGGCGTGCTGGTCGCGATCATCGCCTCGTACGTGCTCTCGCGGGAGTGGTCGTTCCACACGCGGGGCGGACGTGAGCGACACCACGAGGCCGCGTTGTTCTTCCTCGTGAGCGGAATCGGCGTCGGCATCAACCTGGTGCCGCTGACGATCTCCAGGCACCTGCTGGGGCTGCAGTCACCGCACGTCAGCGTCTTCATGGAAGAGATCGCCGACTTCGTCAGCGGCTCGATCATCGGCATGCTGCTCGCGACGGCGTTCAAGTTCTGGGCGATGAAGAAGTGGGTGTTCCCGCACGCGGACGCCCGACCTGACCGGCGCATTCACCCGATCTCCGTAGACTGCGCTGGTGTCCCTAGGCGAAACAGTGATCTCCCGGTTTCCGGAGCCGATCAGGTCGATCGCGCTGAAGCATCGTGAACTGGTCAAGTTCGCGCTGGTAGGCGGCACCTGCTTCGTGATCGACACGGCGATCTTCGTCGTGCTGAAGACGACGGTCCTGCTCGAGAAGCCGGTCACCGCGAAGATCATCGCCACCCTCGTGGCCACGATCGTGTCGTACGTGCTCAACCGAGAGTGGTCGTTCAAGACCCGCGGCGGTCGCGAGCGGCACCACGAGGCGGCGCTGTTCTTTCTCGTCAACGGCATCGGCATCGTCCTGAACTCGATGCCGCTGTGGGTCTCGCGGTACGTGTTCGACCTGGAGGAGCCGTTCGTCTCGCGCGCGGTGCAGGAGATCGCGGACTTCACCAGCGCCCAGATCATCGGCACGCTGGTCGCGATGGCCTTCCGCTGGTACGGCTACAAGAAGTGGGTGTTCCCGGAGGCTGACGCGCGGCCCCGCCGTGGCCGTTCCACCGAGGACGAGGAGATGCTCGGCCACTCCTGATCCGGTGTGCCGTTATGGCCACCATCACGGACTTCAGGTCCGTGATGGTGGCCATAACGGCACTAACGGGGCGTGGGTTGGGCTCGCCAAGGGATGCCCACCACGTCCTCCGCCTTCGGCACGGGCAGGAAGACGGCGAACGTCGCCGGCCGCGCCGTGGACAGCTCCAGCCGCCCGCCGTCCGCGTCCACCAGCGCGCGGGCCAGCGCCAGCCCCACACCTGTGGACCCACCGCCGGAGACACCGCGTTCGAAGATGTGCGCGGCCAGCTCGTCCGGCACACCCGAGCCGGCGTCGCTGACCTCGACGACGACGGTGCCCTCCTCGCCGCGCGCGGACACGGTCACCTGACCCTCGCCGTGCCGCGTGGCGTTGTCCAGCAGCACCCCGATGGCCTCGCGCAGACGCGCGGGCGTGGCCCGGACGTACAGCCCGTCCGGTACCCGGACCCGCAGGCCGCGGCCCTGGCCGCGCAGCTGTTCGCGCCACTCCTCGGCGATCGCGGTCAACGCCGACCTCAGGTCCACCGGTTCCGCGCCGACGGCACGAGCCGCCCGAGCCGCGGCCAGTAGTTCGTCCAGCACGGCGTTGAGGCGTTCGGCCTGTTCCAGCGCGGCACGGGCCTCGGCGGCGGTGTCCGGTTCCGGGTGATCGGCGAGAGCCTCCAGGCGCAGCTGCAACGCCGTGAGACGCGAACGCAGCTGGTGGGAGACGTCGCCGACGAGCTCGCGTTCGCGTTGCACCAGGCGGGCCAGTGCGGTCCCGGACGTGTCGAGCGCCTCCAGCACCAGGTCCAGCTCGGAGATGCCGTGCCTGGTCTCGGACGCGCGGAAGTCGCCCGCGCCGAGCCGGGCCGCGCGGGCGGCCACGTCGCGCAACGGGCGGGAGAGCTTCTGGGCCGTCACGGTCGCGACGACGGTTCCGGTGCCGACGGACAACACGAGCAGCAGGAGCACCACGACCGCGACCTGCGCCTGGGTCGTGCGCATCGGGGCGGACGGGATCTCCAGCCGCACGTTGCCCTGCTGCGCGATCGGCAGGTCCACCACGAGCGGGTCCGCGCCGGGGTCCGGGCCGATGACCTCCGTGCCGACGTTCGAGCGCACGGTCAGGCGGCCGTCCTCTGGGACGACGATCCGCACCGCGGCGAGGTCGACGTGCTGACCGTTCGCGATCTGGTCGTCCAGCGACGTCGCGATCCGCTGGGCGCGGCTGGTCAGGTCACCGCGCGCGCTGTCCTCGACGAGCTGCAGCGCGGTGTACCCGAGCGGGATGCCCAGGGCGAACCCGGTGACGGCGACGGCGAGCAGGATGGCCCGCAGGATCTTGCGGCGCATCAGTCCGAGTTGAAGCGGAAGCCGACGCCGCGGACGGTGGCGATGCGCCGTTCCGCGGACTTCGGGGTGCCGTCACCGAGCTTGCGACGCAGCCAGGACATGTGCATGTCCAACGTCTTGCTGCCCTTCATCTCCGGGTCGTTCCACACCTCGGACAGGATCTCGTCGCGGTTCACCACCTGGCCCGCGCGCTGGATCAGGACCCGCAGCAGCTCGAACTCCTTGTTGGCGAGCTGCACCTCACGGCCTTCGACGGTGACCCGGCGGGCGGCGAGGTCCATCCGCACGCCGTTCACCTCCAGGGTGCCGGGCGCCCGGCGGCGCAGCAGGGCCCGGATGCGGGCCATCAGCTCGGCGAGCCGGAACGGTTTGGCCACGTAGTCGTCCGCGCCCGCGTCGAGGCCGACGACGAAGTCCACCTCGTCCGCCCGCGCGGTCAGCATCAGCACGGGGATGCCGCGACCGCCCGCGCGCAGCCGGCGGCACACCTCCAGCCCGTCCATGCCGGGCAAGCCGAGGTCGAGCACGAGCAGGTCGATCCCGCCCGCGACCGCGACCTGCAGCGCACCCGGCCCATCGGCGACGACCTGCACCGCGTAGCCCTCGCGTTGCAACGCGCGAGAGAGCGGTTCCGCGATCGCCGGGTCGTCCTCGGCCAGCAACACCACGCTCACGACACTCAGCGTAGGCGTGCAACGATCTCGCCCGTGTCAACCCACGGTGCTGATCTCGAACTCGCCCTCCGCCTCGCCGAGGTCGCCGACGCCATCACGTCCACCCGCTTCCGCGCGCACGACCTCGTCGTCGACCGCAAGCCGGACCGCACGCCGGTGACCGACGCGGACGTCGCGGTCGAGGACGCCATGCGTTCTTTGCTTGCGGCGGAACGTCCGGACGACGCCATCGTGGGTGAGGAACGAGGTGCCACCGAAGGTGCCCGTCAGTGGGTGATCGACCCGATCGACGGCACCAAGAACTTCCTGCGGGGTGTTCCCGTCTGGGCGACGTTGATCGCGCTCGTCGTCGACGGCACGCCGGTGGTCGGCGTGGTGAGCGCTCCCGCGCTGGGCCGGCGGTGGTGGGCGTCGGCGGGTGGGGGCGCCTTCATGTCGGACGGGTCCGGCGAGCGTCGCATCTCGGTGTCCGGGGTGCGTTCGCTGGAGGACGCCTACCTGTCGACCACGCACCTGGGCTCGTGGGTGGAGTACCACTCACGCGAGGCGTACCTGCGGCTCGTCGACGCGTGCTGGGAGAACCGCGCGTTCGGCGACTTCTACCAGCACTGCCTGGTCGCCGAGGGCGCGATCGACCTGGCCGCCGAGGCGATCGTGAACCCGTGGGACGTGGCGCCGTTCCAGGTGCTGGTCACCGAGGCGGGCGGCACGTTCACCGACCTGTCCGGTGTCGCCGCTTACGACCGGGGCAACGCTTTGACCTCGAACGGTCTTGTCCATTCGGCGGCGCTGGAACTGCTGAAGCTGCCATAGTGCGAAGGTGATCCACATCCTGGCGGCCGGTTCCGATCCGGCCTACGCGCTCGGCAGGCTGATCGGCTTTCTCCTGATTCCGGGGATCGTCGTGATCGCCATCGTCGCGGCGCGTCGCAAGAGTCGCGAAAACGCGCTGCGACAGCAGCAGTATTGGGCGCAGCAGCAGTACATGCAGCACCAGCAGCCGTATGGACATCCCCAGCCGCCGCAGCAGTACGGGTACGGACAACCGCCTCAGCAGCAGCAGTACTACCCGCCTCAGGGCTGAGGCGCGGGCTCCTCCAGCGCGAGCGCGCCGCGTGCGACCTGGGCCCACGCGAGGCGCCCGAAGAGGTAGTGGCATGCGACGTGCTCGCTGGTGAAGCGCGCCCAGTCGTAGCGGTTGCCCTGCTCGCGCCAGAACACCTCGAAACCCTCGTCGTCGGCGAGGACGCACCAGCTGTTGTCGGCCTCGGCGCCCACGGACACGACGTTCTCCGGCACACCGATCTTGGTCAGCCAGCCGGTGAGCTCTGCCGGGTTCATGAGGTGATCTCCATCAGGTAGCCGAGCGCGACCAGGTCGGCGACTGGGTAGGTGGTGCGGTAGCGCGCGCCACCGCCCGGCTGGCCGAACCAGGGGGCGCTGATCGTGCGCCACACCGGCAATGCGCGCAGCACCCGGTAGCGGTGGTAGCCCTCGTGCAACGCGTGCGGCGGCAGGCTGCGGTGTGCGAACGGCGTGCCCGTCTGCGACAGCACCCGGCCCTCCGCCGAGCCGAAGCGATCGAGCTCCGCGCCCTCGTCGAGGACGTCGGGCCGGCCCGCCTCGTAGCCGCCCTCGGGGAACAGCTCGGCGGGCGGCCACGCGTACTCGACCGGCTCCTCCCGGACCAGGAAACGGCGCTCCCAGTCGTGCTCGTGCGCACCACCGAGGGGGTCGTAGCCCTCCAGCAGCGCCTGGACGTCCGGGTGATCGGCCGGCAGCCCGTCCGTCTGTTGTGGACGGTCGGCGAACGACGTGTCGACGAGGTCCGACCGCGGGTGATCCTGCGGCTCGAACCGTTGCCCGGCCGCGAAGTCCACCTCTTCGGCCGGGGGCGGCAGCTGCCGGACGGGCTTGCGGCTCAGGCGCGGCGACTGGCCCAGCGGGTAGACGAGCGCGAGGAACCATGTGCCGTACGCGCTCGCCGTCTGCACCTGCTGGACCGGGTTGCCCGCCAGGGCCGCCGCGATCGACTCGTGGTGCACGTGCTCGCCGGGCATCGGTGTGCCCTGGAGCGGCAGGCTGCCGGAGAAGTCCTGCGCCACCACCGCGTGTTGCGCCGCGTGCCGCGGGTCCTGGCCTGCCTTCGGATCCGCCTTGGGGTCGGCTCCCTTGGGGTCGCTGCCCTTCGGGTCCTGGCCGATCCCTTGTGCGACACCGGACTTCGGGTCCTGCCCACCGACCTGGCCACCCACGAACTGAGCGCCGGCCTGCGCCGCAGCCTTGGGCGCCAAGCCCTTCGAGTCCGGCCCGCCGGCGACCTGCGCCGCCGCCTGTGCGGCGGACTTGGCATCGCCCTTGGCACCCGCCACGCCCTGCTGGACCTGTCCCTTGGCCGCGTCGGCACGGCCCGCGGGCCCCTGCTGCCCGGACTGCGCAGCGTTCTGCGCCTGCCCAACGACACCACCCACCTGCGACGCCGCCGCGGCGGCCGCACCGCCGACCGGACCCGCGGGAGCCGCGGGCCCACCGCCGAGTCCGGGCGCGTTGCCCAGGGCGTTGCCCAGCTGCTGCGCGGCTCCCTGGACAGGTCCCTGCCCGGCCGGAGCCTGCGGGCCGGCCGGGGCCTGCGGGCCGGCGTGACCGTGTTCCGCACCCATCAGCGGACGGTCGAGCAGCGCCGCCGCCGAAGCGGCCGTCGTGCCCTCGTGCGGCGGGAGCGTGCCGGACAGGTTCGGCAGGTCGCCACGTCCGGGCACCGCGTCGGCCACCGGGCGGGCGACATCGCCGAGCCGGTCCGCGACCTGCGGCAGCACACCGCCGTCGTCGCGCGGACCGCGGCCGTGCGAACCGTCCGCGCCACCGGTGACGCCGTCGACGACGTTGCCCACGCCGTCCAGCACCTGCGGCAGGAGGCCGCCGCTCTGATTGCGAGCGGGGGTGCCCTGACCACCGGAGGCGCCGTCGGGTCCGCGACCGTTGCCGTCGTCCGACATGCCGGGCACCGCGTCGACCAGCGGCTTCGCCCCGGGAACGGCGTCGGCGACCGGCTGCACTACCGGTGCGACAACCTCCGCGACCGGCGCCACCACACCCGCGACGGGCTGCACAACGGGAGCCACCACGCTCGCGACCGGCTTGGTGACCGTCTCCACCACGGGGGCGACGACGTCGGTGACCGGGCCGAGCAGCCCACCGCCACCGCCGCCACCGGGACCGTGCGCGCCGGGGCTGGTGTTGACGGGCGGCTGGGCGTGGCCCATCTCGACGCCGCTGTCCAGCCGGATCGCGCTGGACAGCGTGTTGTTCAGGTTCGCGACGTTCGCCGCGGTGCCACGCACGGCCGTGTCGAGGCCGAGCAGCGCGGTCGGGTGCCCGGCGGAGGCGGCCGAGTTGGCGGCGTCCTGGTTCTTGGCGAGGGTGACGAGCTCGCGCACCATCTCGACCTTCGCCTGCCCGACCTGTTCGGCGGCGTGGTCGAGGCGGTCGGCGGCGGCGTGACAGCCCTTGGCGGCCTGGTTGAACGAACCCTCGGGTCCGACGATCTTGGACCAGTGGCTGCGGGCGGCGTCACCGGTCGCGCCGGTCAGCGAGTCCATGGCGCGGCTCGCCGAGCCGTCCGTGTCGGTACCCAACGTCTTGATCTTGTCGCCGGCCTCGCGCCACGCGGTGGCGCTGGAGCGCATGGCGTCCTCGTCGGCCTGCGGCCACTGGACTCCAGCCTTCGCGGCGACGTCGGCGAGTTCGACGGGCAGCTCGATCCCCATGTCAGCCTTCCAGTCTTCTCATCGCCGACGCGTTGGTCTCCTCGACGTGGCGGTACGTCTCCGCCGTCGCGGTGAACTTGTCGCCGATGTCCCCCAACTGCTCGGCGAGCGAACCGAGCAGGCCGAACGTGTCGCCGGACGGCTTCTCGTGCCCCGCGGCGAAGCTCTGCCCCGCGGCGTCGTTGCCCCAGCAACTGCCGAAGCCGGACAGCAGGTTCTGCAGTCCGGACGCGATCTCGCCCGCCTGTTGCGCGAAACCGCCGAACTCGGTGGCCCCACTGGTGAGCCGGTCCAGATCGGCCTGGTAACCCCCGTTCACCGGGACCTCCTGTTGATCAGCTCGGAGTCGAGCCAGCTCTCCCGCTGCTCGAAGTCCTCTTCGTCCTCGATGTGGTCACGACGGCGCCGGATCATCACCGTCGGGGGTTCCTCCGGCGGCGCGATCTCGTCGGGACGCAGGTCGGCCGTGCCCTCCACCAGGGCGCCGGGATCCGTGCTCGACGGCAGGATCGCGCTCAGCGCCTTGTGCGTGCTCTCGCTCGCCTTCGCGGCGGCGGCGTTCGTGGTGCGCACGATCAGCTCGGCCAGCTGCTCCGGCCGGTGCCTGCGGTAGGCCTGCTCGGTGATCTCCAGCGCGGTCAGCGTGCCCTTGGGGCCGACGGTCGCGGTGACCGTCCCGTCGGGACTGGACGCCGATCCCGTCACCGCCTTCAGCTCGCGCTGCACCGTCGCGAGCTGTTCCCTGCTGCGCCGGTAGTCGGCGAGCAGCTCTTCGACCTGCGCTCGGTGGTCGTGCACCGGTCCCCCTCACACACGCATAGCCCTGTGCTGGCCCGTTGGACGTCGTTGCCAGTAGATCGGTTCCCGGCAAATTCAGTTACAGGGTGGCTTGAACGAGCGCTCGGCGCGAGCTTCTACGCCCAACCATCCCGAAACCGAACGCCCCTCAGGTCAGCGCGCGCACGACCCGTGACGGCGAGGGCCGGCCCAGCTGCCCGGCCATCCACGCGCTCGTCTCGACCAGCTTGTCGAGGTCGACGCCGTGCTTGACGCCGAGGCCGTCGAGCATCCAGACGAGGTCCTCGGTGGCGAGGTTGCCGGTCGCCGACTCCGCGTACGGGCACCCGCCGAGGCCGCCGGCCGAGGAGTCCACAGTGGTCACGCCGCATCGCAGCGCGGCCAGCGTGTTGGACAACGCCTGGCCGTACGTGTCGTGGAAGTGCACGGCGAGCGCGGACACGTCACCGAAGTCGTGCAGCAGGGCCTCGACCTGACCGGGCGTCGCCACGCCGATCGTGTCGCCCAGTGACAGCTGCGAGCACCCCAGGTCCAGCAGGCGCCGGCCGACGGCGACGACCTGCGAGCGCGGCACCGCGCCCTCCCACGGGTCGCCGAAGCACATCGACACGTAGCCGCGGACGTCCAGCCCGGCGGCGCGCGCCCGTGACACCACGGGTTCGAACATCTCGAACTGCGAGTCGAGCGTGCGGTTCAGGTTGCGCGAGGCGAAGGTCTCGGTGGCCGACGCGAAGATCGCGATGTGCGTGACGCCGGCTTCCAGCGCACGGTCGAGGCCGCGCTCGTTCGGCACCAGCACCGGGTAGATCACGCCGGGCCGCCGCTCCAGGCCGTCGAGCAGCTCGGCGGCGTCGGCGAGCTGCGGCACCCACTTGGGGTGCACGAACGATGTCGCCTCCAAAACGGACAGTCCGGACGCGGCGAGCCGGTCGAGGAACTCGAGCTTCACCGCCACCGGCACTACGGCCGACTCGTTCTGCAGGCCGTCGCGCGCGCCGACCTCCCAGATCGTGACCTCGGCCGGCAGGTCCGAAGAGGACACGACGTCCGGCAGGCCCGCCTCACGCGCGCCCATCGAGCGCCCTCGGGTGGAAGTCGTCGTCGGGGTTGTCGTTGACCTCGCGGTAGAGCATCGAGTGGACGCGCTCGACGTTCGGGATGTCGTCGAACTCGAGCGGCTCGTCGGAGGCCGACTCGATGATCAGCGTGCCGCAGCCGAGCACGCGGTCGAGCAGGCTGTGCTCGAACCGGACGCTGTTGATCCGCGACAACGGGATGTCCAGCCCGGTCCGCTTGAACACGCCCTCGCGGGCCATCACTCGGTCCGAGGTCACGATGAAGTGCGTTGTGCGCCACCGCAGCAGCGGCGTGATCGTCAGCCACAGCACCAGGATCACGCCGACGGCGGCGAGCGCGATCCACGCGATCTGGGCCCACGACTGGTCGCCGACCAGCCCCGCGAGGAATGTCGCGGCCGCGACGACCACCAGCAGCCAGAACACCGGCAGCAGCAGCATCTTCCAGTGCGGGTGCTTGTGGATCACGACGTGCTCGCCCGAGCTCAGCAGGTCGTCTGGGTAGGCCATGGAGCCAACCCTAATCACGCAGGGCGCAAATGCACCACGTCACCAGCGGACACGCCGTGGTCGGCGCCGTCCGGCCCGCGCACGACGAGCGTGCCGTCGGCCTCGATCCGCTGGGCGGTGCCCTGCAGCTGCATGCCGCCCGCCAGCTCGACGCGCACGCGCCTGCCGACCGTCGCGGAATGCTGCTGGTACTCCTCGTGCAGCCCGGACGCGAACGGGTCGCCGCCGGTCTCGCGCCACGCCTTCTCCAACGACCCCAGCTCGCTCAGCAGCTTCACCGCGAGCTCGAACCGGTCGGCCTCGGCGCCCTCGTCTGCGAGCGACGTCGGCTCCAGTCCACCCGGTGCGGGCTGGATGTCGTCCGGGAGCTTCCCGACGTTCAGCCCGATGCCCACGACCACGGCCTGCGCGACCCCGGCGGTGATCTCCGACAGGATTCCCGCGCCCTTGCGGCCGTCCGGCCCGAGCAGCAGGTCGTTCGGCCACTTCAACGACGCCTCGACACCAACCGAACGAGCGACACGCACCAGTGCCACGCCGGCCAGCAGGTTCAGCCAGGGGAGTCGTTGCGCGGGCACGTCCGTCGGCCGGAAGAGCACGCTCAGGTACAGCCCGCCGGGCGGTGACGACCACGACCGGCCACGCCTGCCCTGCCCCGCGCTCTGCTCCTCGGCGAGCAGCACCGTGCGGTCGGCGGCACCCGCGACGGCGGCCTTGGCCAGGTCCGCGTTGGTGGACCGGGTGGACGCGACGACGTCCAGCGCCGAGTACACGCCGTGTGGTTCGACCAGCCGGGCGCGCAGGGCAGCAGCGTCGAGGGGGGCGTCGAGTGGGGTGGCCATCGGGTCAGGTTATGGGTTTCCGCGTTGTTTCTCTGGGTGACCTGGGCAACTGAGACGGTGCGGAACTCGTGTGGCTCGTTAGGCTGCACCGCCATGAGCAGTGCCACCGAGCCGATCGGGCACGTTCCCAGCGACGCGCCCGACGTCCACACCACCGCCGGCAAGCTTGTCGACCTCTACCGGCGCAATGACGAGGCGGTCCACGCCGGCTCGGCACGCGCGGTCGAGAAGCAGCACGCGAAGGGCAAGAAGACCGCCCGCGAGCGCATCGACCTGTTGCTCGATCCCGGTTCGTTCGTGGAGCTGGACGAGCTCGCGCGGCACCGGTCCACGATGTTCGGGCAGGAGAAGAACCGCCCCTACGGCGACGGCGTGGTGACCGGCTACGGCACGGTCGACGGCCGCCCGGTGTGCGTGTTCAGCCAGGACGTCACGGTCTTCGGCGGCTCGCTCGGCGAGGTCTACGGCGAGAAGATCGTCAAGATCATGGATCTGGCGATCAAGACCGGCCGCCCGATCATCGGCATCAACGAGGGCGGCGGCGCGCGCATCCAGGAGGGCGTCGTCTCGCTCGGCCTGTACGGCGAGATCTTCACCCGCAACGTCCGCGCGTCCGGTGTCGTCCCGCAGATCTCGCTGATCATGGGCTCGAACGCCGGTGGGCACGTGTACTCGCCCGCGCTGACCGACTTCGTGGTGATGGTCGACCAGACGTCGCACATGTTCATCACCGGCCCGGACGTCATCAAGACCGTCACCGGCGAGGACGTGACGTTCGAGGAGCTCGGCGGCGGCCGGACGCACAACACCAAGTCCGGCAACGCGCACTACCTCGGTGCCGACGAGGACGACGCGATCTCCTACGTCAAGGAGCTGCTGTCGTACCTGCCGTCCAACAACCTCTCCGATGCCCCGGTGTTCCCGTCGGAGGACCTCACGTCCGGTTCGGTGTCGGACTCGATCACCGACACGGACCGCGAGCTGGACACGCTGATCCCGGACTCGGCGAACCAGCCGTACGACATGCACGAGGTCATCTCGCGCGTGCTCGACGACGGCGAGTTCCTCGAGGTGCAGCCGCTGTTCGCGCCGAACATCATCGTCGGCTTCGGCCGCGTGGACGGGCACTCGGTCGGTGTCGTGGCGAACCAGCCGACCCAGTTCGCCGGCTGCCTGGACATCGACGCCTCCGAGAAGGCCGCGCGGTTCGTGCGCACCTGCGACGCGTTCAACATCCCGGTGCTGACGTTCGTCGACGTGCCCGGCTTCCTGCCCGGCACGGACCAGGAGTGGAACGGCATCATCCGCCGCGGCGCCAAGCTGATCTACGCCTACGCCGAGGCGACCGTCCCCCTGGTCACCGTCATCACGCGCAAGGCGTACGGCGGCGCTTACGACGTCATGGGCTCCAAGCACCTCGGCGCCGACATCAACCTCGCCTGGCCGACCGCGCAGATCGCCGTCATGGGCGCCTCGGGTGCGGCGAACATCGTGCACCGCAAGAAGCTCGCCGCCGCGGACCCGTCCGAGGTCGACGCGCTGCGGGCCGAGTTGCAGCAGGAGTACGAGGACGCGCTGTGCAACCCGTACGTGGCGGCCGAGCGCGGCTACGTCGACTCGGTGATCCCGCCGTCCTTCACGCGCGGCTACGTGGCGCGGGCGTTGTCGATCCTGCGGGAGAAGCGCGAGACGCTGCCGCCCAAGAAGCACGGGAACATCCCGCTGTGAGCGGCTCCGAGCGGCCTCTGCTGCGGTTGGTGCGCGGCACGCCCGACGACTACGAACTGGCGGCCCTCACGGCCGTCGTGGCCGGTCTCGCGTCGGCTTCGGTGCCGGAACCGGAGCCGGAGCGGCGGTCGGCGTGGGCGGACCGTTCACGTTCGATGCGCCGGACGCTGCCCCACGGCCCAGGCGCGTGGCGCGCGTCGGGTTTCCCCGGCTAACAGTTCACGCGTCGACTGCTGAAGCCGGGAGCGCCGAGAATGGCCTCCCGGCAACGCGTCTCGCCGTCCACCCGCAACCGCAGCGTCAGGAACGTGTTCCCGCGGCTCTCCGACCGCGCGGTGACCTCGACGTCCGATCCGCCCACCGGCAGCCCGTTGCGCGCCGCGTCGGCCACGAACGTCATCAGCTGTTGCTCGGCGAGATCGACGCTGTCCGCGAACGGCCAGAACGGCACCCCGTAGGCGACCGGGTCGCTGGCGAGCACCGCCCCGACACCGAACACCCCGGCCAGACCGGCGACCACGACGAGCACCGGGAGGAGCCGCCGGGGCCGACCTGTGCGTGCCGATACGAGTACCCAGCGCTTCACTCCATCGAGATTGCCCGCGCAACGACCGGACCCGCATCGGTAGTTCTACGTGGTCTGCCAAACTCCGCGTCGTGCGCGTCGTTCTCGCCTCCCAGTCCCCCGCCCGACTCAACGTCCTGCGCTCCGCCGGCATCGACCCCGAGGTGCGGGTCTCCGGCGTCGACGAGGACGCGATCCAGGCCGCCCTGGAGAACGCGACCTCGGCCGAGCTCGTCATCGCCCTCTCGGCCGCCAAGGCGGAGAAGATCGCGGCCGAAGAAGACGACGCCGTGGTGATCGGCTGCGACTCCATGCTGGAGTTCGACGGCGAGGTCGTCGGCAAGCCGGGCAGCGCCGAGGCCGCCCGCGAACGCTGGCAGCGGATGGCGGGCAACACCGGCGTGCTGATCACCGGGCACACCGTGCTGCGCGTGCGCGACGGTCAGATCGTCGAACGGGCGAGCGCGGCCGAGCCGACGAAGGTGCGGTTCGGCACGCCGACGGACAAAGAACTGGAGGCCTACCTGGCGTCCGGCGAACCGTTGAACGTCGCGGGCGGGTTCACCATCGACGGGCTCGGCGGCTGGTTCATCGAAGGGCTCGACGGCGACCACACGAGCGTCATCGGCATCAGCCTCCCGCTCACCAGGCGGCTGCTCGCCGAGATCGGTGTGAGCATCGCCGATCTCTGGTAGACGCTGGTCACAGTTGGGAAGACCTCGTTCGTGCCGGTGCGTTGCACCCGGCGGTATGAACGAGATGCTGACGCGTCGCAGGCACATCGACCACGGACGCAGGACGAGCACGGGCTGTCAGGGCTGAACGCCCCGGCCCTTGTCAGCTCTACCTGAAAGAACATCCCGTGTCGCTCGTCAGCACCTACCGCAAGCCGAAGGTCTTCGGCACCGCCGTCCTCGCCGCACTCGTCCTCGGCGCCATCGCCGGCTGGCTCGGCAAGAAGACGTGGATCGCCGACGTCCTGGCGTGGATCGGCGAGAAGTTCACCGATCTGCTCCAGCTCACCGTCATCCCGCTGGTCTTCACCGCGATCATCGTCGGCATCACGTCGCTGCGCAGACTCGGTGGCGGACGAACAGCCGCGCGCCTCGGCGGCAAGACGTTCCTCTGGTTCGGCATCACCTCGCTGATCGCCGTGCTCATCGGCCTCGCCATCGCACTGGTCTTCAAGCCGGGCGTCGGCGTGGAGGTCACGCCGGGTGAGGGCGTCGTCGACAAGCTCGCCAAGCGCTCGTCCGGCTCGTGGAGCGCACTGCTCGACAACCTGATCCCGACCAACATCTTCACGGCGTTCACCGAGGGCGAGGTGCTGCAGGTCGTCTTCCTCGCGGTGCTCGTCGGGTTCGCCGCCTACGCGCTCGGCGAGCGGGCCGAGGCGTTCGTGAAGCTGAACCAGTCGGTGTTCGACCTGATCCAGAAGATCGTCGGCTGGATCATCCTGCTCGCCCCGATCGGTGTGTTCGGCCTGATCGGCAACGCCTTCGCGACGTACGGCAACTCGTTCGTCAAGCCGCTGTTCTCGTTGATCGCGACGGTCTACGGCGGCACGCTGCTCGTGCTGTTCGTCGTCTACCCGATCCTGCTGCGCTTCGTCGGCCGGATCAGCCCGGCGCTGTTCTTCCGCAAGGCGTGGACGGCCATCCAGTTCGCGTTCGTGTCCCGCTCGTCCGGCGCGACGCTGCCGTTGAGCCGCAAGGCCGCCACGGACCTCGGTGTGCCCGGTGACTACGCATCGTTCGCGGTGCCGCTGGCCACCACGACGAAGATGGACGGCTGCGCCGCGGTCTACCCGGCCATCGCGACGGTGTTCATCGCGAACCTGTTCGGCGTGCACCTGGGTGTCGCGCAGTACCTGACGATCGTGGCCGTCGCCGTGTTCGGCGCGCTCGCCACCGCGGGCACCACCGGCTGGTTCACCATGCTGACGCTGACGCTGAGCGCGGTCGGCATGCCGCCGCAGGTGATCGCGACCGGTGTCGCGGTCGTCTACG
The DNA here is from genome assembly GCF_030269605.1 of Lentzea sp. NBRC 105346. GTDB lineage: Bacteria > Actinomycetota > Actinomycetes > Mycobacteriales > Pseudonocardiaceae > Lentzea. The sequence continues at coordinate 15,586 of NZ_BSTQ01000025.1, read as the reverse complement.
CGATCGACCCGATCCTGGACATGGTCCGGACTGCGACGAATGTCGCCGGACAGATCACGGTCCCGGTTCTGGTCGCCCGGAGTGAAAACCTGCTGGGCGAAAACCTGCTGGAGGACAAGGTCACGACTGAGCGCACGCCCGAAGCTGTGCCAGTTCCGGCCTGACGTTCGCCTCGTCCTTGGACGCGACGGGCGCGGTGCACCTGACCTCCGGGCCGAGCGGGTCGAAGACCTGCACGAAGGCCTGGTCACAGCGCCCGTCGCAGCCCAGCTGAACCGCGACGACATCAGAGGTGCCGTCGCGGTTCGCGTCGAACAGGCCCAGGTATCCGCCGCTCGCGAGGTAGGTGGCCTGTAGTCGTTCCCACGCGCCGTTGCGCCGGACCAGCGCCTCGCCGAGCACCTCGCTGCCGCGCGTGCCGCGCACCAGGCACACGCTGACCGCCGCGGGCGCGCACTCCAGGGCCTTGTCGCCGGAGACTTCGGCGCCGGCCGCCGCGATGGTCATCTCGAAGATGAAGTTGCCGGACTCACCCGTCACGCGAATCCGCCCGCCGCCGGTCCCGGTGAGCAGCTCGACGTTGTCACCACCGACACCTTTACCGATCACGGACTGGCAGACCGTCGTGCCGCAGATCAGGTTCGCATCGGCCGCGCCCTGGTCCGACGACTGGCCCGAAGGCCGTTGAAAGAAGGCGTAGACGAGCCCGGCCACGGTCACGACCGCCGCCAGACACGCGGTCACCAGCACCGGCCTCGTTGTGCGCACGCCGCGATTGTTCCTGATGTGCGTCAGACGTGAGCTGGCTCTCCCCGCTGAGCGCCCCGGACGGTCGTAAACTTCGGGACCAACTCAAGTTACTCGCGAGTTCAGGAGGTAGGACGTCGTGTCGTCGCTGCGCAAGGTCCTCGTCGCCAACCGCGGTGAGATCGCCGTCCGGGTCATCCGGGCCTGCAAGGACGCCGGGCTCGCCAGTGTCGCGATCTACGCGGACCCCGACCGCGACGCGCCGTTCGTCCGGCTCGCCGACGAGGCGTTCGCACTCGGCGGCAACACACCCGGTGAGAGCTACCTGTCGTTCGACAAGATCCTGGACGTCGCGAAGCGCTCCGGCGCGGACTCGGTGCACCCCGGCTACGGCTTCCTCTCCGAGAACGCCGACTTCGCCCAGGCGGTCATCGACGCGGGCCTGATCTGGATCGGGCCGACGCCGCAGGCGATCCGCGACCTCGGTGACAAGGTCACCGCGCGGCACATCGCGATGCGCGCGGGCGCGCCGCTGGTCCCCGGCACCAAGGACCCGGTGTCCGGGCCGGACGAGATCATCGCGTTCGCCGAGGAACACGGTCTGCCGGTCGCGATCAAGGCGGCGTTCGGTGGCGGCGGCCGCGGCCTGAAGGTCGCCCGCACGCTGGAGGAGATCCCCGAGCTGTTCGACAGCGCGGTGCGCGAGGCGGTCACCGCGTTCGGCCGCGGCGAGTGCTTCGTCGAGCGCTACCTGGACAAGCCGCGCCACGTCGAGGCGCAGGTGCTCGCCGACCAGCACGGCAACGTGATCGTCGTCGGCACGCGCGACTGCTCGTTGCAGCGCCGCCACCAGAAGCTGGTCGAGGAGGCGCCCGCGCCGTTCCTCAGCGACGAGCAGCGCGAGACGATCCACACGTCGGCCAAGGCGATCTGCCGCGAGGCGGGCTACCACGGCGCGGGCACGGTCGAGTACCTCGTCGCGCTGGACGGCACCATCTCGTTCCTCGAGGTCAACACGCGTCTGCAGGTCGAGCACCCGGTGTCGGAGGAGACGACCGGCATCGACCTCGTGCGGGAGATGTTCCGCATCGCCGCGGGCGAGAAGCTCAAGCACCTCTCGGACCCGACCCCTCGCGCGCACTCGATCGAGTTCCGCATCAACGGCGAGGACGCGGGCCGCGGCTTCCTGCCCGCGCCCGGCACCGTCACCTCGTTCGTCGCGCCGTCCGGGCCGGGTGTCCGGGTCGACGCCGGCGTGGAGAGCGGCTCGGTGATCGGCGGGCAGTTCGACTCGTTGCTGGCCAAGCTGATCGTGACCGGCGAGAACCGCGAAGAGGCCTTGGCGCGTTCTCGCCGCGCGCTGGACGAGATGATCGTCGAGGGCATGGCGACCGTGCTGCCGTTCCACCGCGCGATCGTGCGCGATGCGGCGTTCACCGCCGAGAAGCCAGAGGGGTTCACCGTGCACACGCGGTGGATCGAGACCGAGTGGGACAACACGATCGAGCCCTTCACGGGTGGGGCCGATGCCGCTGAGGAGGAGTCGCCGCGCCAGACCGTTGTGGTCGAGGTCGGTGGCCGTCGCCTTGAGGTGTCGCTGCCGGGTGACCTCACGGTGGGGGCTTCCAAGCCAGCGGCCAAGGCCAAGCCGAAGAGCAAGCGTGCCGGCAAGGCGGCCGCGGCGGTGTCCGGTGACGCGGTGGCGGCGCCGATGCAGGGCACGATCGTGAAGGTCGCCGTCGAGGACGGTCAGCAGGTCGAGGCGGGCGACCTCGTCGTCGTGCTGGAGGCCATGAAGATGGAGAACCCGGTGACGGCCCACAAGTCGGGCACCGTCACGGGTCTGGCGGCCGCGCCGGGTGACCCGATCACCCAGGGCACCGTCATCTGTGAGATCAAGGACTGACCGGTGCTATGGGGGGAGCTTTGCAAGCGCTGAGCGCTTGCAAAGCTCCCCCCATAGCAACACGTAGGATTTGAACCGTGAGCGAGATCCCGCCGAGGGACATCCGGATCGGCGACGCCGAGCGAGACCAGGCCCTGAAGGTGCTCGGTGAGCACATGAGCGCCGGACGCATCGACGTCGGCGAGTACGGCGAGCGGTCCGCGCGGATCACCACGGCCAAGACGCGCGGTGAGCTCCTTGAGCTCTTCACCGACCTGCCGGATCCGCGGCCGTCCTTCCTGGTGCCGACGCCGATGATGCCCGTCTCGTCTTCGCCGGCGGTCCCGAAGTGGGCCGGTGCCGTGGTTCCCGCGGTCGGGCTCGCGGTCGTCGCGCTCGTGTTCTTCACGAAGCTGTGGGTGCTGCTGCTGATCATCCCGGCGGCGGCGTTGCTGTTCGGGCGGTTCCAGGGCGGCGGTCGGTACCGCTGAGCCCGACGGTTCTACTGGTGTTGCCGGATCGCGACGACGCCGAGCGGATCGCCGCTTCGTTGCTGGCGGACGGATGGGTGCCGTGCCTGGTACACCGCGACATGCTGGCCGGTGAGGACGACGCCGAGGACGTGGACTGGGTCGTCGAGGTGACGACCGCGCCGGACGGGTCCGCGGCGAGTGCGCATCGCGTCGTCCTCGATGAGCTGGCGGACGCCAACGACGGGTTCACGAGCGACCACTAGCCTGCGGGGCGTGGAACCAGTTGAGATCAACGCGGGCGAGCTGTACCTGCGCGCGCTGCGGTCCGACGACCGGATCGACGACGCCCCCGCGCTGGCGGGCGAGTTTCCGACGGTCGAGGCCGCGCGCGAGTACATCCGGGGACGCGAGGCCGCGTGGGCGGACGACACCGTCTACTCGTGGGCGGCCTGCGACGCGACCACCGCGTCGGTGCTCGCGGTCATCGAGTTGATCGTGGACGCCGGGACCGCGACGCCCCGGACGTACTTGGATCGTGAAGTGGGTCAACGGGCCTTGGCCGCGGTGCTGCCGTGGGCCGAGCAGGCCGCCGGGTTGCGGGTGCTGTCGTGAAGAAGACCGTGCTGCTGCTCGTGTTCGTGCTGGCCGGGTGCACGGACGCGCCGGAACGCCGGGCCGACGAGGCGCCGCCGCCCGCGCCCGTGACGACGACGTCGAGCGTGGTGAAGCTGCCGCCGCGGCCGAAGGACATCGCGCTGGACCGGCTCGATCCGTGCCAGATCCTCGACGCCTCGCAGCGCAAGCAGCTCAACCTGGACAACCCGCCGAGTCCTTACGTGGAGCCGAGTTTCGGCAACGCGAAGGCCTGCACCATCCGGAGCAACACGTCGGCGAACGTCGCGCGGCTGGCGTTGGTGACGGCGTCGGGTGTGGACGTGTGGCTGTCCGACAACGCTCAGGTGGACCGGAAGATAAGCGCGATCAACGGCTATGCGGCGATCACTGTCCGCACACCCGACCTCGACGACGTCTGCAACGTGGAAGTTGATGTTGCGGAGGGCCAGTTCCTCGACGTCATGTTCCGTGATGGCGGAAATACCCCGCCTACCCAGCAAGATCATCTTTGTCTGGGTGCGATGCGAGTGGCCGAGTTCGCGCTCGCCGGTTTGTTGCACACGCGCTGACCCACACGGATGGATGTAACCCTGACCACTCCACAGTGTCACGGACTGTGGTTAGAGTGTCGAAACGTTCGTGCACACAGCCGCCGGAGGTCGCGTCATGCCGCCAGCAGGGGGAAATAGCGGAGCGGATGCCACGCCTCCCGTCGCACATCGGCTGAACGTCGAGCCCGGTTCGATCCCGACGTTGCGCAAGGCGTTCTCGACCGCGTTGACGAAGCTGGACAAGCAGATCGAGCTCGCGGTGACGGAGTTCCGGGTGCGGCCCTGGGCGGGCGATCCCGTGTCGGCCGAGGCGGCCGAGATCTTCAACGAGCGGTCAGTGTCCTCGGGTGACTCCGCGCTGGAGGCGTTGCAGAACTACCAGAAGCAGCTCAAACAGGCGATGGACTCGCTCGACGTGGTGGAGCGGCAGTACCGCGTCATCGAAGGTGACAACACCGGGCTGATGAACAAGGGCGGCTGCTGATGGCAACACACCGCTGGCAGGGTTACAGCCACGAAGAGCTCTACGAGGCCATCAACTCGGGTCCTGGGCCTGGGGCGTCGCACGCGTCGATGGAGCGGTGGGCCGGCGTGTCCGCCGCGTTGACCGAGATCAACGCCGACCTGCACGCGGGCATCCTCGGATCCGGGGCGTCCTGGGAGGGTGCCGCCGCGGACATCGCGCGGAAGGGCCTGAACCCGCTGGCGGCGTGGGCCGACGACGCGCGCACCGGGTCCGAGGTGATGCGGCTGTCGGCCGAGCTGCAGGCAGACCACATCAGCAAGGCGCGCTCGGACATGCCGCCGCCGGTTCCGGTGACCTCGGAGCAGCCGAACGCGCTGGTCAGCGGGTTGACGCACCTGTTCGGCGGGCAGACCGACCACGAGAAGCAGGAGGCCGCGGCCGACGCGGCCGAGGTCCGCGCTCGTGAGGTCATGACGACTTACGCCTCTTCGACTTCGGCGAACACGGCGACGCTTGGGCAGTTCCACCAGCCGCCGCAGCTCCAGATCAGCTCTGCCTCGGTGGCGCGTGCCGACGGGCCCGGCGTGGTCGGTCCGATGCCCTTCGGGACCGTTGGGGCGCAGGGTGGTGCTGGTGTCGTGCCGCGTCGTACGTCTGCTCCTGGAGGGCGTGGTGCGGCCGTTCCGCCTGCCCGGTCTGGTTCGGCACCGGTCGCTCCTGGGTCTTCGACGCGTACTTCCGGAGCTGCGGCCGTACACGGTGGTTCGTCCACCTCGGTGAGCTCGGCGTCGGCTGCTAGTGCCTCGTCTTCTGGAACGGGCACTTCGGGTGTGGCCGTGCCGGGTCAGCAGCGTCGCAAGACCCCTTCCGACACGACCGAGTCCTCGTCAGCCGTCGGCGCGGTGTCGTCGTCGCAAATGCAGGCCGCGGTCATGCAGAACAACACCACTGGCATGGTGGGTGCGGCGGGCACGATCGGCGCCGCGGCCGCCGGTGACGCGGTGCACAAGCGGACCGTGGCGGCCGGGCCGTCGTTCGACCCGTTCGGCGCCATGGGTGCGCGGCCGGGTGCCGATGAGGAAGAGGACGCGGAGCACAAGGCCGCCGACTATCTTCGGGAGACCGACGACATCTACGGTGTCGGCAGCTACACGTTGCCGGTGATCGGGGAGAGCACGACCGACTGATGACCATGTTCGGCCTGGATTTGGGAACTTCTGACCTGCGTGAACCCGTGAGCGTCTCGACGCTCGAGTTCGACGTGCTCTGGGAGCACCTGCGGCTGGAGACGATGCCGCTGGTGCTGAAGGTGCCGTCGCCCGGCAAGACGCGCGAGGAGCGCCGTGCCCTGGAGGACCAGGTGTGGACGGCGCTGGAGGCGCGCGGCCTCGGCGGTCCCCGTTCGTTGGATCCGATGCTCGAGGACCTGCTGCACGTCCTGAACCGGCCTCAGCAGGAGGTGGACGGGCGGCTGTGGCTCGGGCGCAGTGTGCGCGTGCTGGCCGCGTCCAAGGGCCAGGCGGGCGTTCTGGCCGTGCTGGAGGGGTCGCAGCTGTCCCTGCGTCCGGTGGACCACGAGGGCCTTCCCCGTGAAGCCCTGTCGGTGTTGCCCACGTTGCCCGCGGGCGAGGGCCACTCGATCACCCTCCCGTCGTCCGACCTGGACGCCGCGGCCGCGACAGCAACGTCGCCCGAGGCCCTAGAGGCCGCACTCCGCAACCGCGGCATCCGCCAGGAAGACGCTCACACTCTGTCCGAAATGGTCCGAGACGTGACGTTCCGCGGCCAGTACGGCGCAGCAGCCCGGGACAAATGGGGCAAACGGGTCCGCCCGGACCGAGTGATCAGCTTCTTCGACACGCCCAAGGGCCGCTACCTGCAACTACGCCGGTCCACCCCAGGCCAGCAACCGTGGAGCACGATGTCCCCCATCGACGCCCGCCGCCTACACCACCACCTAACCGAACTCCTAGCCGAGGCCGGCGCCCACTAACCGCGAGTCCCACCTTCCAGCAGCGCGAGTCCCACCTACACGCACCCCGAGTTCTGCGTTCGCACAACTCTTTCGGGTGACGTTGGTCCTGATCCGGCCAGTCGGCGCTCTCCCTCGCATGCTGATATTGCCTGAGGGGCTCCACGGGGCCTACATGCGGAAAGATCTGTTGCATCACCTCGGTCGGGGAGGTCTCGCAACGGCGTTGGCCGAGGGACGGGTGGTGCCGTTCTCCCGAAGTGTGCTGATCATCCGAGATCGCATGCTCGACTTCCGAACGCGCTGCGCCGCAGCGTTGCTTTCAGCCGGACGCGGCGCCGTGCTCGGCCGCGAAACCGCGATCTACCTGTACGGCTGCACCGCAGCGGGATCCGATCGAGTTCATCTGCTGCTTCCGTACGACCGCAAGATCCGCACGCGTTCCGACATCACCGTCCACTACGGCCGCTTCGACGACGCCGACGTCGAGGAGGTGGATGGTTTGCGATGTCTGATCCTGGACGCGGCGATAGCCGAGATGCTCTGCCGCGGTGAACGGTCGACCGCACTGGCGTGTGCGGACCAGGCAATGGCCCTCGCACCGATCGCCGACCGCCCGGAGATCAAGGCGAGCATCGGCTACCGGATCGACCATCGGGACGATCCACGGGGCAGCCGCCAAGGGCACTACCTGCTCGACCTGGTCACCGGACTCCCAGAGTCACCGGCGGAGAGCTGGTTGTTGCTCAAACTCGCAGATGCGGGCCTGCCCCTGCCCGAACCCCAACACCCAATCCGCGATCTCAACGGTCGCGAAATCTGGCGCCTCGACTTCGCCTGGCCCGAAGCACGGGTCGCGCTCGAATACGACGGCTACGAAGCGCACGTGAACAAGCGGCGCGACGATGCCGCTCGCGATGAGGATCTGCGCAGGCGCGGTTGGAAGGTCATCCGCGCAGATGTGTCGGACCTCCGTGACCCGACCAGACTCATTGGCCGCCTGAAGGTAGAACTCAGGGTGTCGGAACGTAGGACTCGCCCTGTCTGAAAGTGGGACTCAGGGGCCGATGCCTCGGCAGGGGCGGGTTCGGAGGTCGGCTACGTAATCGTCTGGGGCGCCGGCGGATTCGGCGGCGTCCGCTACCACTCCGATGTAGCGGGCGCTGGGGAGTCCGCCCTCGTAGGCGTCCAGGACGTAGAGCCAGGCGACTACCGAGCCCTCCAGCGTTTGGACTCGCAGGCGGATCTTGCGGTACAGACCGAGCGCGCCCTCCCAGCGGTCCAGGCGCGACTCGTCGCGCGGCGAGACGTCGTAGAGCACGCAGAACGTCTGCGCGTCGGGGTCCTCGACGATGGTGGCGAGCGCGCCCTCCCAGCCGAGGTCCTCGCCACCGAACGTCAGACGCCAACCGACGAGCCAGCCGGTCCCCGCCATGGGGGAGTACGGGGCTCGCTCCATCATCTGGTTCGGATCCATGTTCGACCCGTACGCGGCATAGAGCGGCACGTCCGACAGCGTAGCGACCCAACGATCAGCATCGGGTACCGGAAGACCGGGCGACACGGACCGCGTACGGTGAGCGCGGCGAAAAAGGCACCTAACGAGGGGACTGATCGTGACCCGCATCGTCATCATGGGCGGCGGACCCGCAGGTTACGAGGCAGCTCTGGTCGCCGCGCAACACGGCGCGGACGTGACGGTCGTCGAGAACGACGGCGCCGGCGGCGCGTGCGTCCTCTACGACTGCGTCCCGAGCAAGACCTTCATCGCGTCGGCGGGGGCGCGATCCGCCTTCCGCAACGCCGGTGAGCTGGGCATTCAGACGAACAACGACACGGCGACCGTCAACCTGCCGGTCGTCCACGGACGGGTCAAGGGCCTCGCGCTCGCCCAGTCGGCCGACGTCCGGGCGCGCCTCCAGCGTGAAGGCGTCCGCCTGATCAACGGCCGCGCCAAGTTCTGCGACACGAGCAAGGGCCTCGCCCAGCACAGCGTCACGGCGATCAAGAACGACGGCACCGAGGAGATCCTCAACGCAGACGTCGTCCTCGTCGCCACCGGCGCCACCCCGCGTGTCCTCAACGGCGCCGAGCCGGACGGCAAGCGCATCCTCACCTGGCGCCAGATCTACGACCTGCCCGAACTCCCCGAGCACCTCGCCGTGATCGGCTCCGGTGTGACCGGTGTGGAGTTCGCCAGCGCCTACACCGAGATGGGCGTCAAGGTCACGATGGTCTCCAGCCGCGACCGCGTCCTGCCGCACGAGGACGCCGACGCCGCCGCGGTCCTCGAGGACGTCTTCGCCGAACGCGGCACGGCCGTCGTCAAGCACGCCCGCGCCGACCGCGTCGAGAACACCGGCGACGGCGTCCTGATCCACCTCGAGGACGGCCGCACCATCGAGGCCAGCCACGCCCTCATGACGGTCGGTTCCGTCCCGAACACGAACGACATCGGCCTCGACAAGATCGGTATCGAGCTCGGGCGTGGCGGCTACATCCCGGTCGACCGGGTGTCCAGGACCAACGTCAGCGGCGTCTACGCCGCAGGTGACTGCACCGGCGTGCTCCTCCTCGCATCGGTAGCCGCGATGCAGGGCCGCATCGCCATGTGGCACGCCCTGGGCGAGGGCGTCAGCCCGATCAAGCTCAAGACCGTCGCCGCGAACGTCTTCACCAACCCCGAGATCGCGACCGTCGGCATCAGCCAGCAGGCGATCGACGCCGGCGAGGTCCCGGCCCGCACGATCATGCTGCCGCTGGCCACGAACCCGCGCGCCAAGATGGAGGGCCTGCGCCGCGGCTTCGTAAAGCTGTTCTGCCGCCCGGCGACCGGCGTGGTCATCGGTGGCGTCGTCGTCGCGCCGACCGCCAGCGAGCTGATCCTGCCGATCGCTCTCGCGGTGCAGAACCAGCTCACGGTCGAGCACCTGGCCACGACCTTCTCGGTCTACCCCTCGCTCTCCGGCTCGATCACCGAGGCCGGCCGCCAGCTCATGCGCCACGACGATCTGGACTAGACCAGTATCGACCCCAGGTGCAATACTGGACTAGTCCAGTATTGCACTGTCTTGGGGTGTCCACATGCGCCGCGCATTACACGCGGCACTGAGCGTCGTGCTGTTCTTCGGCGGCTGTGCCGACAAACAACAACCGCAACCACAAGCGCAATCGGAACCGGCCGAGCTCCGGATTCCGAAGATCGACGTGCGCTCGTCGCTCGTCCCGCTGGGACTCAACGCCGACGGCACGGTGGAGGTGCCGCCGGTGGAGACGCCCATGCAGGCGGGCTGGTACCGCAACGGGCCCAAACCGGGCGAGACAGGCCCGGCCGTCGTGCTCGGTCACGTCGACGGCAACCAGCAGGCCGGCGTGTTCTTCCGCCTGCGCGAGCTGAAGCCGCAAGACGTCATCGAAGTGTCCACAACAGACGGACAGACCAAGAGATTCCTGGTGCGGCAGGTGAACCAGGTGCCGAAGGACCAGTTCCCGACGGACGCGGTGTACGGGGACACCGCGGAGCCGGAACTGCGGTTGATCACCTGCGGCGGGAGCTTCGACCGCGCCGCGCGCAGCTACCGCGACAACGTCATCATCTACGCGACGCTCAGCTGAGGGGGAAGAGATGAAACTGGCATTGGCACTGGCCGTCGCGGGTTCGCTCGCGATGTCCGGCACCGCCTACGCACAAAACGAGGTCTACGCGGGCGACACCTACTCGGGCACGATCGCCTGCGGCCAGAACGAACTGCCACTCGTCATGATGCGGTCGGACGCGTTCGTGGGCGGGTACGCGAAGATCGAGTTCAGGACGTTCACCGCGACGATCGTGGACACACCCGGCACCTACGAAGTCGTGAGCAGGTGCGCGAGAGCGAACGAGATCAAGAGCTCGATCACCGTCCTGCCCAAGAAACCCCCTACACCGCAACCAAAGCCACAGCCGAAACCGCAGCCACAGGTCAAGGTCAGGCCCGTGGGCCCGCCCCAGACCGGTGGCGGCGGAACGGCCTAGAACCTCAGTCCTCGACCCAGTCGAAGGTCTTCGTGACAGCCTTCTTCCAGTTGGCGTACTGGGACTCGCGGGTGGACTCGTCCATCTGCGGGTCCCATTCCTTGTCCTGGGCCCAGTTGTTGCGGATGTCGTCCTCGCCCTTCCAGAAGTCGACCGCGAGCCCGGCCGCATAGGCGGCACCGAGAGCGGTCGTCTCCGCGACGACGGGACGGATCACGGGCACGCCGAGGATGTCCGCCTGGAACTGCATGAGCAGCTCGTTGACGACCATGCCGCCGTCGACCTTCAACGACGTCAGCGCGACACCCGAGTCCGCGTTCATCGCGTCGATCACCTCGCGCGTCTGGAAGGCAGTCGCCTCCAGCACGGCCCGCGCCAGGTGGCCCTTGTTGACGTACCGGGTCAGGCCGACGATCGCGCCGCGCGCGTCGGATCGCCAGTACGGCGCGAAAAGGCCGGAGAACGCCGGCACGAAGTACGCGCCGCCGTTGTCCTCGACGGACCGCGCGTGCTCCTCGATCTCCGACGCCGTCGTGATCATGCCGAGGTTGTCGCGCAGCCACTGCACCAACGAACCCGTGACCGCGATGGAACCCTCCAGCGCGTACACGGCGGCATCGGAGCCGATCTTGTAGCAGACCGTGGTGAGCAAACCGTTCTGCGACATGACCTTCTCGGTGCCGGTGTTCAGCAGCACGAAGTTGCCGGTGCCATAAGTGTTCTTGGCCTCACCGGGCGACAGGCAGGCCTGGCCGAACGTCGCGGCCTGCTGGTCGCCGAGGATGCCCGAGATCGGCACGCCCGCGAGGGCGCCCTTCTCCCGGACGTTGCCGTAGATCTCCGACGACGAACGGATCTCCGGGAGCATGGACATCGGGATGCCCATGTCCGCGGCGATGCCGGAGTCCCACTGCAACGTGTCGAGGTCCATCAACATGGTGCGCGACGCGTTGGTCGGGTCCGTGACGTGCACGCCACCGTCCGTCCCGCCGGTCATGTTCCACAGGACCCACGTGTCCATGTTGCCGAACAACAGGTCGCCCGCTTCGGCCTTCTCCCGTGCGCCCTCGACGTTGTCGAGGATCCACCGGATCTTGGGGCCGGAGAAGTAGGTCGCGAGCGGCAGACCGACCTTCGAGCGGTAGCGCTCCTGCCCGCCGCCGAGCGCACCGAGCTCCTGCACGATCTTGTCGGTGCGCGTGTCCTGCCAGACGATCGCGTTGTAGACGGGCTCGCCGGTGTTCTTGTCCCACACCACCGACGTCTCGCGCTGGTTGGTGATGCCGACGGCCACGATGTCGCCGGTCGACAGGTCGGCCTTGGCGAGCGCGCCCGCGGCGACCTGGCGGGTGTTCGTCCAGACCTCCATCGGGTCGTGCTCGACCCAGCCCGCTTTCGGGAAGATCTGCTCGTGTTCCTTCTGGTCGACCGACACCACCCGGCCGGAGTGGTCGAAGATCATGCAGCGCGTCGACGTCGTGCCCTGGTCGATGGCGGCCACGTACTGGGGCATTACCGACTTCCTTTCAGACCGGGAGAATCAGGTACAGCAACGCGGCGAGAGCGCCACCGATGAGCGGGCCCACCACCGGAATCCAGGAGTAGCCCCACTCAGCGGAACCCTTGCCGTTGATGGGAAGCACCGCGTACGCGATGCGAGGACCGAGGTCACGCGCCGGGTTGATCGCATAACCCGTCGGACCACCGAGCGAGTTGCCGATGCCGATGACGACGAACGCCACGGCCGCGTAGCCCAGCGCCGAGTTGCCGAACTGCGGGATGCCTTCCGGGCCCATCTTCGTGCCGGGGCTGACGAGGATCCACAGCATGAGCACGAAGGTGCCCAGGATCTCCGTGACGAGGTTCCACGGCACGCTGGGGATCGTGGGCCCGGTGCAGAAGATGCCTCTGGTGTTCTGCGGCTCGTCGTGCGCGTCGAACTGCGCCTTGTAGGCCAGCCACGCGAGCACCGCGCCGATGAACGCGCCGAGCATCTGTCCGGCCCAGTAGACGGGAACCTTGTTCCACTCGAGCTTGTCCGCGATCGCCAGGCTGAACGTCACCGCGGGGTTGATGTGTGCCCCACTGGGGGCGGCCACGCTGGCGCCCGCGAAGACCGCGAAACCCCAGCCGAAGTTGATGAGGAGCCATCCTCCGGCGCTGCCGAGCGTGTCCTTGAGGACCACGTTCGCCACCACGCCGGCGCCGAGCAGGATGAGGAACGCCGTACCGAGCGTCTCCCAAACGAAGATCGCGCCCAAACTCATTCGCCGACCTCCTGTTGCCTGGTCAGGCAGGAGCGCACTGTCCGGGTCCGGCCGCGCTGCCCACCCCACAATGTGCTCGGACGCTACTTCTCCCGCTGATCAGTTGTCCATGCCAACCACCTGAGGAGGGGTCGTTTTTGGGCCATTGGGACCTGGCGCCCTCACCCGTGGGCGAACCCGTGTTGCTGCAGGTAACGTGAGCCGCGAGTCGGCACAGGGAGGCGTCTGTCGTGGCCACGCGCAAGAACGCAGCTGCAGCACCGCAAACCCCCGCGAGCCCCCCGGTCACCGGTCGACTGGGTCCGGCCGAACGCGAGGAGTCGTGGACCCGTCTCGGTTCCGAGACGTTCGACCTGGTCGTGGTCGGCGGTGGTGTGGTCGGTGTGGGCGCCGCCCTCGACGCGGCGACCCGCGGCCTGCGGGTGGCGCTCGTCGAGGCGCGCGACCTCGCGTCCGGGACGTCCAGCCGGTCCAGCAAGCTGTTCCACGGTGGACTGCGCTATCTGGAGCAGCTGGAGTTCGGTCTGGTGCGAGAAGCGTTGCGGGAGCGGGAACTCATGCTCAACCGCATCGCGCCGCACCTCGTGAAGCCGGTGCCGTTCCTGTACCCGCTGAGCCACCGCGTGTGGGAGCGGCCGTACACGGCGGCCGGCCTGTTCCTGTACGACACGATGGGTGGCGCGCGCTCCGTTCCGGGGCAGAAGCACCTCACGCGTGCGGGCGCGCTACGGCTGGTGCCCGCGTTGAAACCCGACGTGCTCATCGGCGGAATCCGTTACTACGACGCACAAGCCGATGACGCACGGCACACGATGATGGTCGGCCGCACCGCCGCGCACTACGGCGCCGTCGTGCGGACCTCGACCCAGGTCGTCGAGTTCCTGCGCGAGGCGGACCGCGTGTCCGGCGTCCGCGTGCGCGACGTCGAGGACGGCCGCGAGACCGAGGTGCGCGCGCACGCGGTGATCAACGCGACCGGCGTGTGGACCGACGAACTGCAGCGGCTTTCCGGGTCGCGCGGCCGCTTCCGCGTGCGGGCGTCGAAGGGCGTGCACATCGTCGTGCCGCGCGACCGGATCGTCGCCGAGTCCGGGATGATCCTGCGCACCGAGAAGTCCGTGCTGTTCGTGATCCCGTGGCGCAACCACTGGATCGTCGGCACCACGGACACGGACTGGAACCTCGACCTGGCGCACCCCGCCGCGACGAAGAAGGACATCGACTACCTGCTCGAGCACGTGAACTCCGTGCTGGCCACGCCGTTGAAGCACGACGACATCGAGGGCGTCTACGCCGGCCTGCGGCCCCTGCTCGCCGGCGAGTCGGAGTCGACGTCGAAGCTCTCGCGCGAGCACGCCGTAGCGCGCGTCGCACCGGGTCTGGTCGCCATCGCGGGCGGCAAGTACACGACGTACCGCGTCATGGGCGCCGATGCCGTGGACGCGGCATCGGTCGACGTACCGGGCCGCATCCAGCCCTCCATCACCGACAAGGTGCCGCTGGTAGGTGCCGACGGCTATCACGCCCTGGTCAACCAGGCCGACCAGCTGGCGGCCCGGCACGGCCTGCACCCGTACCGCGTCCGGCACCTGCTGGACCGCTACGGCTCGCTGGTGCACGAGGTCCTGGCGCTGGGCACTCCGGACCTGCTGAAGCCGATCCCAGGCGCCCCGGACTACCTCCAGGTCGAGGCCGTCTACGCGGCGTCGCACGAGGGCGCGATGCACCTGGAGGACGTCCTGACGCGGCGCACCCGCATCTCGATCGAGTACCCGCACCGAGGCGCCGACTCGGCGGAGGCCGTGGCACGTCTCGTCGCGCCGATCCTCGGCTGGGACGACGACGCGATCAAGCGCGAGGTCGAGGTCTACAACGCCCGTGTGGACGCCGAGCGGGCGTCGCAGACGAAACCCGACGACCAGGCGGCCGACGCCGTCCGCTCGGCCGCCCCGGAAGCCCGATCCCAGCTAGTGGAGCCCGTGAGCTGACTGGCCTGGCCCCAGGACTGGGGTTGATCGACGTTCATTCCTGCTCGCGTCCGCGCGCACTCGTATCGGACGCGGTATGGGACTGCGGTGGTGGAGCCCGTGCTGCTCTGAGCTGCGGCAGGTTCGCGGTTGGCGTGGGCCGGGATTGTCGGACCTCGGCGCTACGGTCGGCTGGGGGTATGTCGGCGCGCCGTGGGTGTGGGCTGCCCCCGTATCTCAGGCTAGTGAGGGGGACCGACAGTTCCGGGGCCAGCGGTTCTGGGGCGGGAGCGTACGACTCGGGGGCCGGGAACGTACGACTCGCGCGGGTCGGATGGGCCGGGTCCGGGCGATGCGCGGAGCGCGAGCCGATTTGGGCATCTGCGGGTCCGGCGACCGAGCCGAAGGCGACCACGCACGGAACCCGGCAGCCAGGCTGGCGACCACGCACGGAACCCGGCAGCCAACCAAGCAACCACGCACGGCACCGGCAGCCAAAGAGGCGACCACGCACCCAGAGTGGGGCGCGTCTGGTGGGCACGTACGGAACGCGATTGGGGCTTGACTTGGGGTGCGGTGTGGTAGCCCTTGTTGGGCCGGCAGATCGTGATCTGCCGGCGGAGCCGGC
>NZ_BSTQ01000024.1 GCF_030269605.1 Lentzea sp. NBRC 105346 | reverse complement strand
TGCCGCATCCGAGACCCCAGGTCAAGCACGCTTTTCGCTTGACCTGGGGTCTCGGATGTGGCTGCCTCAGGTGCGATGCGACGGGAGGGGCACACCACCCCAACGCAACCCACTACGAAACCGGACCCAGGGAGGGCCCCTCTTTGAGCTGAGCCGGGGTCCGGGGCAGAGCCCCGCGCACGAAAGCCGCCGCGTCAACACAAACGCAACCCACCACGAAAGCCGCCGCGTCACCCCAAACCGGCACCCGACTACTCTGTACGCCCGTGAGCACTGCAAACGGCATCGGTCTAGCCACAGTCACCCCGGACGGCACAGTCCTGGACACCTGGTTCCCCGCCCCCGAGCTAGGCGGCGAAGCAACGGGAACGACCCGCCTCTCGAGCGCGGAAATCGCAGCCGCCCTAGGCGAGGCAGCCGCGAAACTCCTAGGCGAGGACCTGGAGCGAGGCGTAGAAGTCGTAGGCGTGCGCACGGGGATCGACCTGACCGAGCCCCCCAAGGACACCTACGACGTCTACCTCCGACTGCACCTGCTGTCCCACCGCCTGGTCAAGCCCCACGGCCAGAACCTGGACGGCATCTTCGGCCTGCTCACCAACGTCGTATGGACCAACCACGGCCCATGCGCAGTGGAGGGCTTCGAGCAGACCCGCCTGCGCCTGAGGACCCGCGGCCCGGTAACCGTCTACAGCGTGGACAAGTTCCCACGCATGGTCGACTACGTGATGCCGACGGGCGTGCGCATGGGCGACGCCGACCGCGTCCGCCTGGGCGCCCACCTGGCCCCCGGCACCACGGTCATGCACGAGGGCTTCGTCAACTTCAACGCGGGCACGCTGGGCACCGCCATGATCGAGGGCCGAGTCTCCGCAGGCGTAGTGATCGGCGACCACTCGGACGTCGGCGGTGGCGCGTCCGTCATGGGCACGCTGTCCGGCGGCGGCAAGGAGACCATCTCCGTCGGAGAGCGCTGCCTGCTGGGCGCCAACGCGGGCGCGGGCATTTCCCTGGGCGACGACTGCGTGATCGAGGCCGGCCTCTACGTAACGGCGGGCACGAAGGTGACGCTGCCGGACGGCACAGTCGTGAAGGCGGCAACGCTGTCCGGCCAGTCCAACCTGCTGTTCATCCGCGACTCGGTGACCGGCGCGGTCCTGGTGAAGGCGCGCAAGGGCGGCAGCGTTGTGCTCAACGCCGCCTTGCACAGCAACGACTAAGAGGCGATCCGCTCGGCGGCCGCGGCGACGCGCTCATCGGAAGCGGTGAGCGCGATCCGCACGTGCCGCGCACCGGACGGCCCGTAGAACGTCCCCGGCGCCACGAGAATCCCGCGATCCGCGAGCCAAGCGACGGTCTCCCAGGCGTCCTCACCGCGAGACGACCACAGGTACAGCCCGGCCTCGGAGTGCGACACGGTGAACCCGGCCGCCCGCAACGCGGGCAGCAGCACCGAACGCCGGGCCTCATACCGCGCCCGCTGTTCGGCGACGTGCGCGTCGTCGTTCAGCGCGGCCGTCATCGCGGCCTGCACCGGCCGCGGCATGATCATGCCCGCGTGCTTGCGCACTTCCAGCAGTTCCGAGACCAGCGCGGGATCACCGGTGATGAACCCAGCGCGGTACCCGGCCAGGGAAGACGATTTCGACAGCGAGTGCACCGCGAGCACGCCGGTGAAGTCACCGTCCACAACGGACGGATGCAGCGCGGACACGGGCGTGGATTCCCACGGCAGCGTCAGATAGCACTCGTCGGACGCGACGACAGCACCCACCGCACGCGCGGCGTCGACAGCCGAACGCATGGCGTCGGAGGAGAACACCCGGCCCGTCGGGTTGGACGGCGAGTTGAGCCACACCAGCGCGGTGCCGGGCGGCGGCGTCTCACCATCTTCAAGGCGCACAAAGGAAACGCCCGCGATCCGCGCGCCGACCTCGTAGGTCGGGTAGGCGACGGCGGGGATGGCGACGATGTCACCGGGGCCGAGGCCGAGCAGCGTGGGCAGCCACGCCACGAGCTCCTTCGACCCGATGGTGGGCAGCACGGCGGCGGGGTCCAACCCGGACACGCCGAAGCGGCGGGCCATCGCCGCGACGGCGGCCTCACGCAGCTCGGGAGTTCCGTGGGTGGTCGGGTAACCGGGCTGGTCCGCGACGGTGGCCAGGGCTTCCTGGATCACCGCCGGGACGGGATCGACCGGGGTTCCGACGGACAGGTCGACCACGCCACCGGGGTGCGTCCGCGCCTTGGCGGCGTGATCGGCCAGCGAGTCCCACGGGAAGTCCGGCAGAGCCGGACCCCGGCGCGAAGTGGTCAATGCCCCTCGGCCTGCGGCTCGAGCGCCTTGATGAACGACGGGTCGTTGCTGACCTTGCCGACCTTGGAGGCGCCACCGGGCGAGCCGAGCTCGTCGAAGAAGTCGACGTTCGCCTTGGTGTATTCCTTCCACTCGTCGGGGACGTCGTCCTCGTAGTAGATGGCCTCGACCGGGCACACCGGTTCACACGCGCCACAGTCCACGCACTCATCGGGGTGGATGTAGAGCATCCGGTCGCCTTCGTAGATGCAGTCGACGGGGCACTCTTCGATGCACGCCTTGTCGAGCACGTCCACGCACGGCTGGGCGATCACATAGGTCACTGCGCTCTCCTGCTTCTCTACTGGTCCACACCGCGCAAGCCGGAGAGTACGCGGCACAGTTGAGTATCACCCGGTCAGGCTTGCCTTAGCTGCCCAATGTGATTCTCGTCGTGCTCCAGGTCACACCATGCCGGTTACGTGCTGAGACAGGATGTCGACCATGGACGACATCGACCGGCTGGAGCACCTCTGCGCCCGCGCTTGGCCCGCGTTGGCCCAAGAACGACTGGGCGACTGGCTGATGCGCGCCGCCCAGGGCTTCACCGGCCGCGCCAACAGCACGCTGACCACTGGCGATCCCGGTCTTACCGTCCCAAACGCACTCGCCGCGACCGTGGAGTTCGCCGCCCGGAACGACATCGCTCCGACCGCGCACGTCGTGATCGGGTCACGGCACGAGCGCGCGATCGCGGCCGCCGGGTGGCGCGTGAACCTCGACCACCCCGGTGGAGCCGAATCCTTGGTGATGACCGGTCCGCTCGCGCCGTTCGCCGGGATTCCCGCGGAGAGTCGCGAAACTCCCGGATGGTGGGAACTCGCGGCGGCCAAGGAACCGACCGAGGCGCAGAAGCACGTGCTCGCGACGGGCGACGTCTGCTTCGCGAGCATCGAGGAGAACGGCGAGACCGTCGCCGCCGTGCGCGGGACGGTCGTCGAGCACCTGCTGCACGTGGCCCGGCTCAACGTCCGGCCCGAGCACCGCCGCCGGGGACTCGCCCGCGAGCTGATGGCGCGACTGGCCGGCTGGGGTGTCGAGAACGGCGCGACGACCTGCGTGCTGCAGGTCGCCGAGCACAACAAGGCCGCGATCGAGCTCTACACATCGCTCGGATGCGAAGAGCACCACCGGTACCGCTACTGGATCCCTGCTTGAGCATTACGGCCCATCACGGCCCCAACGGCCACCGCACCCGGTAGCGCGCCACCGGCGAACAACATCAGCGACCGCCAGTCGTCGAGCAGCATGTACTGCCCGCCACCGGGTTCGAAGAACAGCACGACGAACACGGTCAGCGCCCACACCGCGAGCGGCGCGGCGGCGACCCGCAGGCCGCGGCCGAGCGAGGCCGCCCACAGCACCAGCATCGGCGTCGTCACGATCGCCATCGCGATCGTGATCGGGAACTGCACGTCACCCCACCTGGGCAGCAGCGTGCCGTCGAACCGCAACGGCAGGAAGAAGACCTCCAGCACGGCGAGCACGAACGTCTCGACGCACAGGAGCAGCAGCAACAGCCGCCCGCTACCGCTCACCCAGGCCTCCGAACAAATCGGTGCCCGCGCCGTCGCCGGGTCCCTTCGCCAGCACGTAGTACTCGGCGTCCACGAGCGGCTGCGCGATGCCGTTGGACAGCGCGTACCCGCCGGGGAACACGCTGACCTGAGTCGAGTGCGCCTTCAAAGCGCGCTGCTTCGCGGACAGGTGCTCGGACACGTCGACGACCGTGGTGATCTCCTCGTCCGGCGTGACGGGAAGTTCGCCTGGTTCGGGCAGCCGGAACGGCAGGCCGTCCAAAGACAAGGCAGCCACCCCAGCCGAAGTCGCGTCGCGCGAAGTCACGGCGTAGAAGACGCGCTCGACCTCGGGGGCCTGCGGGCACGCGGCCATGGTGATCTCGTGCGCGCGGATGTGGTCGGGGTGCCCGTACCCGCCGAAGCTGTCGTAGGTAACGACGACCTGCGGCTTCACCTCGCGCAGGATCTCCAGCAACGCCGCGGCCTGCTCGTCCAAGGAACCCTGGACGAACGCTCGCGGGTGCGCGTTGGAGTCGACACCGACCATGCCCGAGTCGCGCCAGCGGCCGATGCCGCCGAGGAATCTGTGGTCGGTCACGCCGAGCGCGGCGCAGGCGGATCTCAGCTCCGCCACGCGATATCCGCCGAGCTGGTCGGCGGCGTCGGCGGCCAGGTTCTGCAGTGCGGGCGGGATGATCTCGCCCTCTTCGCCCAGGGTGCAGGTGACCACGGTGACGTGCACGCCGGCGGCGGCGTAGCGGGCGATGGTGCCGCCCGTCCACAGGCTCTCGTCGTCGGGGTGCGCGTGGACCAGGAGCAGCCGTGGTGGGGCAGTCAGCGTCACCGGAAAAGAGTAAGACCCGGCTAGCATGGTCCGGCCATGGCGGTGCGGTTCGGCATCCTCGGTGACCTCCTGGTCCGCGACGACCGCGGGCAGATCGTGCTGCCCGCCGGGAAGCTCCGGGTCGTGCTGGCAACATTGCTGATCAACAACGGTGCGGGTGTGAGCGCGGACGAGCTGGCCGACCGCATGGGCGGCACGACCGCGGCACTCCAGACGGCCGTCATGCGGCTGCGGCAGAAGCTCGGCCCGCACCGGAACGTGATCCGGACCTTGCCGAACGGTTACGTCATCGAGCTCGAACCGGACCAACTGGACCTCACGTGGTTCGACGCGCTCGTCGCCCAGGCCGCGGCGGCGGACGATCCGGCCGTCCGGTCGCGGCTGCTGACCGAGGCGCTGGGGCTCTGGCGCGGCCGGCCGTTGCGCGACGTCCCCTCCCCCGCGCTGCACCGCGACGTCGTCCCCGGTCTGCTCGAGCGGCGGCTCGCCGCGGTCGAACGCCGCGTCGAGGCCGACCTTCGGCTGGGCCGCCACGCCGAGTTGATCGGAGAACTACGGAACCTCGTCGCCGAGCACCCGCTGCGGGAACGGCTGACCGGCCAGCTGATGGTGGCGCTGCACCGGTCGAACCGGGCCGCCGAGGCGGAGCAGGCGTTCCAGGCGATCCGCGAACGGCTCGCCGACGAACTGGGCCTCGATCCGGGTCCCGACCTGCAGGCACTCCAGGACGAACTGCGCCGCCCGCGCACGGTGCCCGCGCAGCTGCCCGCGGACGTCGCCGGGTTCGTCGGCCGCGCCGCCGAGATCGCCCGGCTCGACGGGCTGAACGGCGTCGCAGCGATCTCCGGGCCGCCGGGCGCCGGCAAGACCGCGCTGGCCGTGCACGTCGCGCACCGCCTGCGCGACCGGTTCCCCGGCGGCCAGCTGCACGTGAACCTGCGCGGGTACTCGCCGCAGCCGCCGATGCAGCCGGCCGCCGCGATCACGCGGTTCCTGCGCTCGCTCGGCGTGGCGCCCGAGGACATTCCGGTCGGCGAACCGGAGCAGGTCGCGCTGTACCGGCGGCTGCTGGCCGAACGCCGGGTCCTGCTGCTGCTCGACAACGCCGCGTCGGCGGACCAGGTACGGCCGCTGCTGCCTGACGGAAACGGCTGCGCGGTGCTGCTGACGAGCCGTGACACGCTGCACGACCTGGACGCGCTGCCGGTGTCGGTCGGCCAGTTCAGCCGGACGGAGGCGCTGGGCCTGCTCGGCCAGTTCGTCGACGCCGGCCACGAGCGCGCCGCCGAGCTGGCCGACGCGTGCGCCCACCTGCCGCTGGCGATCCGGATCGCGGGCGCGCGCATCACCAACGGCGACATCGCGGGCTACCTCGACGAGCTGCACGCCGACAGCCGGTTGGCCGCGCTCGCGGTCGACGGCGACGAGGAGAACGCCGTGCAGGCGGCGTTCTCGCTGTCCTACCTCGCCCTGCCACCCGACGTGCGCCGGCTCTTCCGGCTGCTGGGACACGCCCCCGGAGTGGACTTCACCGCCGCGGCCGCGTCCGTGCTGGCGGGGGCCGAAGCCGGACCGGCGCTCGAACGGCTGACCACGGCGAACCTGCTGCAGCACGCCGACGGCCGGTTCACCTTCCACGACCTGCTGCGCGAGTTCGCGATGCAGCGATGCGCCGAGGAGGACCCCGACCGCGATGTCGCGGCCCGGCGGCTCGCGGAGTGGTACCTGGCGTCGGCCGACCACGCCGTCGACCTGATCAACACGGCCATGCACCGCACCAAGTGGCCCGAACCGCTCGGCCCCGGCCGCACCTTCACCGACACCGCGGACGCGAGGGCCTGGCTGTCCGCCGAACTGGGCAACCTCGTCGCCACGGTCACCGCCCGCCCGGCGAGCTCGATCAGCTGGCGTCTCGCCGACGCGCTGCGCGGGTTCCTGATGCCCGCCCGGCACCGCCGCGAGTGGGCCGAAGTCGCCCACGCGGGCCTCGAAGCCGCCGTCGCCGCGGGCGACGACCTCGCCATGGCCGTGATGTACAACAGCCTGGGCGCGCTCGCCTGGTCCGAGTCACGGCTGCGCGACGCGCTCGGCCACTTCACCGGCGCCAAAGCGCAGTTCGCGCGGCTCGGCCCGTCCGAAGGTCTCGCCGCGGTGCTGCACAACGCGGGCATCGCCCACATGCGACTGGGCGAAGCGGACTCCGGCATCGCGTACCTGACCGAGTCACTGGAAGTCTGCCGCGCGGTGGGCGGCCGGCTGCGCGAGGCGAACACGTTGTCCAGCCTCGGCATGGCGTGCGTCGACACCGGGCGGCTGGCCGAGGCGGAGCAGCACCTGCTCGCGGGTCTCGTGGTGAGTCGCGAGCTCGGCAACGAGCAGACCGAGGCGACGTGCCTCGGCAACCTCTGCCACGCGCACCGGGCGCAGGGAAAGCTGGAGTCCGCGCGCGAGTTCATCGACGCCGCGGCCCACATCCACGAGCGCATCACGTCCTCGTCGCGCGGCGAGTACGTGGTCCTCGACGAACGGTCGGCGATCGAGGCGGCGCACGGCCGGCTCGACGAGGCGCTGGCCCTCGGCGAACGCGGGCGCGCGCTGGCCAAGTCCCGCGACGATCGCGGCTTCGAGGCCAGGTTTCTGAACCGGGTCGGCGTCGCGCGCAACCGGCTCGGCGACCCGAAGGCGGCTGTCGCACTGCACACCGAGGCACTGGTCGTCTTCACCGAGGCCGGCGAGCTCCCGGCCGTCATCGAGTCCCTGCTGTGCCGCGCCGAGGCCCACCACGCGCTGGGCGACGACCGGTCGGCGTTGCGCGACGCCGACGAGGCCGCCGCCATGATCGAACGCACGGGCCTGCGGCTGTACGCGGCCGAAGTCCATGCCCTGCAAGCAAAAGGTCGTGAGTGGTTTCCGTCGTCATAGCAACGGAAACCACTCACGACCTCTGCCTGGGCGTGAACCCTTAGACGACCGACTTCTCCTCGGCGAAGTGGCACGCCGACATGGTGCCCTCGGCCGAACCGCGGAACTCCAGCCTGGGCTCCTCGGTCGCGCAGATGTCCTGCGCCTTCCAGCACCGCGTGCGGAACCGGCAGCCCGACGGCGGGTTCACCGGCGACGGCACGTCACCGGTGAGCACGATCCGCTGCCGCTGCCGCTCGGCCTTGGGGTCCGGCATCGGCACGGCCGACAGCAGCGCCTGCGTGTACGGGTGCATCGGGCGGTTGTAGATCGCCTCGCGGTCACCCATCTCGATGATCTTGCCGAGGTACATGACCGCGACCCGGTCCGAGATGTGCCGGACGACCGACAGGTCGTGCGCCACGAACAGGTACGCCAGGCCCAGCCGCTCCTGCAGTTCCTCCAGCAGGTTCACCACACCGGCCTGCACGGACACGTCCAGCGCGGACACCGGCTCGTCCAGCACGAGGAACTTCGGGTTCAACGCCAGTGCGCGGGCGATGCCGATGCGCTGGCGCTGACCGCCGGAGAACTCGTGCGGGTAGCGGTTGCGGTGCTCCGGGTTGAGGCCGACGAGCTCCATCAGCTCGTTGACCCGGCGCTGGACGGCCTTGTCGCCGCCCTTGTGGTCGTGGATGCGCAGCGGCTCCGCGATGATGTCGTTGACCTGCCACTTCGGGTTCAGCGAAGCGTACGGGTCCTGGAAGACGATCTGGATGTCCTTGCGCAACGGCCGCAGCTGCTTGTTGCTCATCGACGTGAGCTCGCGGCCCTCGAACTTCACCGACCCCGAGGTCGGCTTGTGCAGCTGCAGGATCGCGCGCCCGGTCGTGGACTTGCCGCAACCGGACTCGCCGACCAGGCCGAGCGTCTCACCGGCGTTCAGCGTGAACGACACGCCGGAGACGGCCTGCACCTCGCCGACCGCGCGGGGGATGATCCCCTTGCCGCGCACGGGGAAGGACTTGACGAGGTCCGTGACCTCCAGCAAAGGCGTGGTCACGAGAGATCTCCTTCAACTCGCACGACGTCCGCGACCACCGAGACCTCGTCGGGGTTGGCCACGACGAGCGAGGCCGGGTTCTCGACGACGCCGATCTCGTCGGTGATGAACAGCTTCTGCGGGTTCTGCAGCGACGCGAGGTGCTCCCAGCGGTGGCACCGCGTCAGGTGGTTCGGCAGACCCGCCTCACCCAGCACCGGCTCCGACTCGTGGCAGACGTCGGCCGCGAGCGGGCAGCGGGGCGTGAACGAGCAGCCCGACGGCAGGTTGACCAGCGAGGGCGGGGCGCCCTTGATCGGCGTGAGGCGCTTGCCCAGCGTGGACGGGTTCGGCACCGAACCGAGCAGGCCGACCGTGTACGGCATGCGCGGGGTCTCGAAGACCTCGTCGACCGGGCCGGACTCGACGACCGTGCCGCCGTACATGACCTGCACGCGGTTGACCATGCCGGCGACGACGCCGAGGTCGTGCGTGATCATCACGATGGCCGCGTCGGTCTCCTGCTGGATGCGCAGCATCGTGTCGAGGATCTGCGCCTGCACGGTGACGTCGAGCGCGGTGGTCGGCTCGTCGGCGATGATCACGCTCGGGTCGTTGATGATCGCCATGGCGATCACCACGCGCTGGCGCATACCGCCGGAGAACTCGTGCGGGAACTGCGCCGCACGCTTGTCCGGCTGCGGGATGCCGACCAGTTCCAGTGCCTCGACGGCCTTCGCCCACGCCGCCTTCTTCGACACGTCGTGGTGCGCCCGGTAGGCCTCCGCGAGCTGCCAGCCCACGGTGTAAACCGGGTTGAGCGACGTCATCGGATCCTGGAAGATCATCGAGATGTGCTTGGAGCGGAACGGCTGCATCTGCTTGTAGCTGCGGCCGACGAGCTCGTTGCCCCGGTACTTGATCGAGCCGTCGATCCGGGCGGAGCCGGGCAGCAGGCCCATGATCGCCATCGAGGAGACCGACTTGCCCGATCCCGACTCACCGACGATGCCGAGGACGTCGCCGGGGTTGAGCTCGAACGAGACGTTGCGCACCGCGCGCACGTCGCCGTCGTCGGTCGGGAACGTGACCGAGAGGCCTTCGACCGACAGCAGCGGGGTGGTGGAGTCGGAGGGCAGGAAGTCCTCCGTCAGTTCGGACACCTGGGACATCAAGCACGCACCTTCGTCTGCCGGGGGTCGAACGCGTCGCGGAGACCGTCACCGATGAAGTTCACGGCGAGGGAGATGGCCACGAGCACCACGAACGGGCCCCAGAACAGCCAGGGCCGGGTGATGAACTGCCCGTAGTTCTCCTGAACGATCACGCCGAGCGACGTGTCGGGCGGCTGGACACCGAGACCGAGGAACGACAACGCGGCCTCGGTCAGCACCGCGGCGGCGACCGCGAGGGTCGCGTTGACCGTGATGCTGCCGATCATGTTCGGAACGAGGTGCTTGAAGATGATCCGTGGCGTCGTCGCGCCCGCGGCCCGCGCGGCCTCGATGAACTCGCGCTGGGACAGCGAGAGCGTCTCACCGCGGGTGATGCGGGCGATGGACATCCACGCGAAGCCCGCGAGGACCAGCGCCACCACGTACCAGCTGCCCGAGAAGCCCTTCACGACGATGGCCGCGACGGCGATCTGCGGGACGATCAGCATCAGGTCGACGAGGCGCATCAGCGCGTTGTCGACGAACCCGCGCAGGTAGCCCGCGAGCGCGCCGAACGCGACACCGATGACGGTCGCCAGCGCGGCGACGACGAACGCGATCTGCAGCGAGTAGCCGGTGCCGCGCATGAGCAGCGCCAGCATGTCCTTGCCGACCTGCGTGGTGCCCAGCGGGTGCGTCCCGTTCGGCGCCTGGTAGGCCTTGCTGGAGACGTCCTCGAAGTCGTAGCTCCACACCAGCGGGCCGATGAACGCGAAGAGGAGCAGCAGGACGAGGACGCCGAAGCTGACCATCGCCATGCGGTGCCGCAGGAAGCGGCGCAGCACCAGCTGGCCCTGAGTCCTGGTGACGGTGGCGTCGAACTCGTGTGCGCCAGAAGAGTCCACGGACGGCGACGGCGCTGTCGTGGCCGTGGTCAGGTTGACGTTAGCCAAGGCGGATCCTCGGGTCGAGGATGCCGTACACGATGTCGGCAACCAGGTTGAACAGGACGACCAGGGTGGCGGTCACGGCGAGCCAGCCCATCAGCATCGCCGGGTCGAAGTTGCGGACCGAGCTGATCAGCAACGTGCCCATCCCGGACCACCCGAACACCGTCTCGGTGATGATCGCGCCGGAGAACACCGCGCCGAAGTTCAGCGAGAACAGCGTCGCGACCGGGATGAGGGCGTTGCGGAACGCGTGCTTGAAGATCACACGGCTCTGCGAGATGCCCTTGGCCCGCGCGGTGCGCACGTAGTCCGAGTGCATGACCTCGAGCATCGAGGCGCGCTCGAACCGGCTGTACGCCGCGAAGCTGATCAGCATGAGGCTGAGCGTCGGCAGCAGGAACGTTCCGGTGTACTTGAAGATCGCCTCGCCGAAGCTGCCGGAGAAGCCGCCTTGTCGTGGACCGGCGGTGGTCAGCCAGCGTTCCAGCCCGACGGACTGCAGCACGTTGTTGAACTGGATTCCGTAGTTCTTGACGATGACCGCGACACAGAAGATCGGCATCGAGAACATCAGGAACGCGGTGCTGGTCGCGACGTAGTCGAAGATCGAGTACTGGCGGACCGCGGCGAGCACGCCCACCGCGACACCGAGGGACAGGGCGAGGATCTCCGAACCGACCACGAGGCGTCCGGTGGTCCACAGCGCGTCGAGGACGGCGGGCTGCACGGCCTGGCGAGCCTGGCCGAGCGCGACGCTCTGGCCCCAGTCGCCCTGCAGGAAGTTCGTCAGCCAGTCCCAGTAACGCACGATCACCGGCCGGTTGAGGCCGAGCTCGTTGGCCACCTGCTGGACCTGCGCCTCGGTGACGCCGGGGCGGGCGCGCATGTCCGCCAGCGGGTTGCCCGCCGACGCGACCAGCACGTAGCAGAGGAAGCTACCGAGCAGAAGGATCGGTATCGATATGAGAATTCGGCGAAGTATGTAGCGAATCACGATCTAGCTCCTTGACGGCACCCGGCGGCCTGGGGGTGAGACCGGGCACGGGAACCCTCCTGCGCGGACTGTACGCGCGGTGTGAAGTCGGGGGGAACCCAGGCGAACGGGGCCGGACTTGTGGTCCGACCCCGCCGCCCGGAGTAGTGCGTTAACCGAACGAGATCACTTCTGCTGCCACTCGTTGGCGAAGGCCGCCACACCGTAGTAGCTCTGGAAGTACACCCGGTCGAGGCCCTTGAAGGCCCACATGTTCGGCATCTGGAACAGCGGGAGCGAGCCGTACGTGTCGGCCAGCGCCTTGTCCGCTTCCTGGTAGTACTTCGTCGCGTCGGCGATCGAGGTCTGCGAGACGCCCTTCGTGAAGTTCTCGTCGAAGCCCTTCGAGGACAGGCCCTGCCAGTTCTGGCCGCCACCCGTCTGGTAGATGGACTTCTTGGAGCTCTTGAACGGCGAACCGGACCACGCGAACAGCGCGACGTGGTAGTCGCCGTTGCTCACGCGCTCGTCCAGGAAGTTCGGGTCGGTGTCATCGATGACCTCGATGCCGGCCTCCTTGCACTGACCCTGGATGAGCTCGACCGTCTGCTTGCGGCGCGGGATGTCGGTGTGGCTGATCTTGAAGGACGCCTTCACGCCGTCCTTCGCGAAGACACCGTCGGCACCCTGCGTCCACCCGGCACCGGAGAGGATCTTCTTGGCCTCTTCGGCGCTGCCCTTGCTCTTGTCGGCGTAGACGTCCTTGTAGCCCTCTTCACCTGGGAAGAAGATCAGCGAGCCGAGCGGCTTGACGTCGCTCTGGATCTCGGAGATCAGCTTGTCCGCGATGTCCTGACGCTTCACGCACTGGAAGAAGGCCTTGCGGACCTCTTCCTTGGACAGAGCCGGGTGCTTGAAGTTCAGGTCGAGGTGCTCGAAGGACAGACCCGGAGCGGCACCGAAGGTGATGCCCTGGGCCGACAGGCCCTTCAGGCGGGTGGCGGCGTTGACGTCCGGCTGGGTCAGGCCGTTGACCTGGACCTCACCGTTCTCCAGCGCCTGCGCCTGCGCGACCGGGTCCGGAACGGCCTTCATGAAGATCTTCTTCGGGCCACCGGGCTTGCCGGCCCAGTTCGGGTTGCGCTCGAGCGTCACCGACTGGTTCGCGACGAACTCGGTCATGACGTACTGACCCGAGCCCGGCTGCAGAGCCTTGTCGAAGCCGTTCCACTTGGTGTTCCAGAAGTCCGCGACCTTGGTCAGCGTGGCCGCGTCGGTGGTCGGGGTCAGCTTGGTGATGTCCTCGACACCGGCCTGCTTCTCGACGATGTGCGCGGGAAGCACGTCGGCGCTGAACAGGTCCTGGTAGTCCGGGTACTTCTCAGAGAACTTGCCGACGAACGTCTGGTTGTCCTTGCAGGACCCGTCGATCAGCTCGTAGCCCGTGGTGCCCGCCGCCAGGAAGTAGGGCGAACCGTCACCCTTCTTGGCCTTGCCCGACTGGGTGAACCACTGCATGTAGAAGTCGTCGCAGTCCCAGGCTTCGCCGTCGGACCACTTCACACCCGGCTTGATCTTCCAGGTGACTTCCTGCGGGTCCTTGCTGGTGACCTCGACGGACTCCATGACGTCCTTGTTCAGGATCACCTTGTTGTTGCCGTCGAGCTTCCACGCGCCGGTCTGGATCAGCGTGAGCGCGTAGGTGTTGTACGAGCTGTTGCCGTCGGCCGTGGCGTTGTTGTACGTGGTGAACGGCTTGTCCAGCGAGAGCTGGATGAGATCGCTCTCCTTGGTCTCGGGTGAGGTGTAGCCGTCACCCGACTCGCCGCGCGGCACCGCCATCTCGGCGATCGACTGGTCGCCGCTGCTGGCGTTGCCGCCACCGCCACCGCCGCTACATGCGCCAAGCACGAGTACCGCGCCAGACAGCAACGCGATCGCCGGCAGTGCTTTGGTTCTACTCATCGACACGTGCCCTCCTAGCACTGGGCGAAGTGGCTGTTGACGCTCGACTTCACCCGTAACCCGTGATGTGTCTTACGCGCCCCGAACCGACACACCGTTGCAGCACCGTAAGAACCGGCGACGGGGCGGGTCACTGTCCCACGCGTGATCGTGACCAAAGGGTGACACGCTGGTAGCAGCAAGCAACTCCCCGATTACCGGCCGGGAGCGTTCGTTAACCGGACGCCGGAAATACTGTCAACAAGTCGGGCGTGCCGCATCTCGAAGTATTTGTCAGGGACATTTACGTCAGCTGTCGAGCCTGCGCCATTCGGGTGCACCCGAGAGGACGCCCGCCAGTGGTGCGCCCGCGTCAACGCCCGAGACCGTCGGCATGACCGCGAGCAGGTCCGCGACCTGGAACAACGGCAGCGCCACCGCCTGGTCCCACAGTTGGGGCTCGAGCGCGGCGAGCGCGTCCGCGAGCAATGTCTTGCCGGTGAGGACGGAGTCGATGGACGGCTGGATTACCTGATCACAGAATCCGGCGGAATTCACGGGACCGGGGGTCCCACCATCGGGCGGCGCGGTTACACAGCCGAATGTGCTGGCCAGCGCCGAGGCGGAATCACCGGCATCGACACGCGGAAGAACCGCTATATCGACCGGTGTGTCGGTTGGATTCGCGACCAGAAGGCGGCTGTGAAGTTCTTCGGCGTTGGGCGTGATGAGCTTCGCGTCAATTCCTGCCGACTTGAGTTGCCGCACCACCTGAGTCGCAACCGTTACATAAGGCTCGGCGCCTTCGCGTGCGGCGACCTGGATCTGCAACGGTTTGCCCGCTTTGCCCCAGGTGCCCGCCGGACTGCGGGTGTAGCCGGCCTCGGTGAGCAGCTGCTCGGTCTTCGCCCGGTCGAACGTCGGGCCGGGGATGGTCGCCCGGTACTCCGGCTTGCTCGGCGGGATCACCAGTGAGTCGGCCCTGAGCTGGGCGGACGGCCCGTTGTTGGTGCCGGACGCGATGAGCGCGTCGCGGTCCAGCGCCGCCAGCAGCGCCTTGCGCACGCCCGGCGTGGCCAGCTGCGGGCTGCCGGGCCGGAACAGGACCTGCACGACCTCGTTGCGCGGCACCGGTGTCGTGACCACCTTCGGCACGCCGGCCAGCAGGTTCACCGCGATGGCGTCCGCCCGCAGGAGCGCGGCCTGGTTGTCGCCGTCCTTGAGGGAGTCGGCCATGGCCCCGTGGCTGGCCCGCCGCAGGGTGAGCCGGTCGAGCGTCGTCGGCGTGTCCCAGTACCGGTCGCTGCGCTCGAGGACGACCTCGCCGCGCGGCTCGTCGAGCGACCGCACCGCGAACGGCCCGGCCGTGGCCGGGAACCCGGTGGCCAGCACGTTGCTCCAGTTGCCGGGCGCGTCCTTGAGCAGGTGCGCGGGCAGCAGGTTGCCGAACAGGCTGCGCCAGCCCGGATAGGGCTTCGAGAAGACGACCTCGACGATCTTGCCGCCCTCACGGCTCTGGATGTTCGAGATCAGCCGGTACCCGGCCGGGTCCACCACGCCGGGCTCGCTGCGCATCCGCTGCCAGAGATAGACGAAGTCCTCGGCGGCGATCGGCGCGCTGTCGCTCCAGCTGGCGTCCTTGCGGATCTCGTACGTGACGGTGAACGGCTCGGCCTTGGTGACCTGCGCGCTGAGCATCAACGTCCGGTCGAGCCGCGGCGTGCCGTCCTCGGCGGTGCGGAACGTGCTCGGCAGCAGCAGCGAGGACAGCGCCGTGGTGATGGCGCTCTGACCGCCCAGGACGTGCGGGTTGTAGCCGCCCTTGACGTCGTCGACTCCGAGCACGATCTCCTTGATCTTCGGCCCGGTCGTCGTGGGGATCGGCGGAGCCTCACTGGCCGGCACGAGCGGCGGCGGGGGCGCGTTCGTGCACGCGGCAAGCCCGAACACGGCCGCCGCGAGAACTCCCCCAAGTCGCCTCATGGGTTCGAGCCTGCCAGACAACTGTGAACGAGATGCCGTTAGGGGCACCCTTGCGACGTCTGGCGTCGCAAGGGTGCCCCTAACGGCAATCCCTACTTTCAGCCCCGCTGCTTCAGGCGCGAGCGCTCGCGGCCGCGGAGGTTCGCGTCCAGCGTGACCTTGCGGACGCGCACGACGTCCGGCGCCACCTCGACGCACTCGTCGAAGGCGCAGAACTCGAGCGCCTCCTCCAGCGACAGCTTGCGCGGCCGCGCCAGCGTCTCCATCACGTCGGCCGTGGACGACCGCATGTTGGTGAGCTTCTTCTCGCGGGTCACGTTGACGTCGAGGTCCTCGGCACGCGGGTTCTCGCCCACGACCATGCCCTCGTAGGTGTCGGCGCCCGGCTCCACGAAGAACGTGCCGCGGTCCGCGAGCTGGATCATCGCGTAGGCGGTGATCGAACCCGCGCGGTCCGCGACGAGCGAGCCGTTGTGGCGGGTGCGGATCTCGCCGGCCCACGGGCCGTAGCCCTCGGACACGGCGTTGGCGATGCCGGTGCCGCGGGTCTCGGTGAGGAACTCGGTGCGGAAGCCGATCAGGCCGCGCGACGGCACGACGTAGTCGAGCTTGATGCGCCCGGTGCCGTGGCCCTCCATGTTCTCCATGCGGCCCTTGCGGTTCGCCAGCAGCTGCGTGACGGCGCCGAGGTGCTCCTCCGGGCAGTCCACGGAGAGGCGCTCGAACGGCTCGTGCACCTTGCCGTCGACGGTGCGGGTGACGACCTGCGGCTTGCCCACGGTCAGCTCGAAGCCCTCGCGGCGCATCTGCTCGACCAGGATGGCCAGCGCCAGCTCACCGCGGCCCTGCACCTCCCAGGTGTCCGGGCGCTCGGTCGGCAGCACGCGCACGGACACGTTGCCGACGAGCTCCGAGTCGAGGCGGGACTTGAGCATGCGGGCGGTCAGCTTGGTGCCGCCGTTGCGGCCGGCCATCGGCGAGGTGTTCACACCGATGGTCATCGAGATCGCCGGCTCGTCGACGGTGATCCGCGGCAGTGCCCGCGGGTTCTCCACGTCGGCCAGCGTGTCGCCGATGGTGATGTCCGGGATGCCCGCGATGGCGACCAGGTCACCGGCGCGCGCCTCCTCGGCCGGGATGCGCTCCAGGGCCTCGGTGATCAGCAGCTCGGTGATGCGGACCTTCTGCGGCTCGCCGTCGGCACGGCACCACGACACGGTCTCGCCCTTGCGCAACCGGCCCGCGTGGATGCGGCACAGCGCGATGCGGCCGAGGAACGTCGAGGCGTCCAGGTTCGTGACCAGCGCCTGCAGCGGCGCGTCGATCTCGACCCGCGGGGCCGGGATGTAGTCGAGCAGCACCTGGAACAGCGAGTCCAGGTTCTCCTCGTCCGGCAGGCCGCCGTCCTCGGGCTGGTTCAGCGAGGAGCGGCCGGCCCGCGCGGAGGCGTAGATGACCGGCAGGTCCAGCACGGACTCGTCCGCGCCGACCTCGGCGGCCAGCTCCAGCAGCAGGTCGTGGGCCTCGTCGACGACCTCGGCGATGCGGGCGTCGGGGCGGTCGACCTTGTTCACCACGAGGATGACCGGCAGTCCGGCGGCCAGCGTCTTGCGCAGCACGAACCGGGTCTGCGGCAGCGGGCCCTCGGAGGCGTCCACGAGCAGCACGACGCCGTCCACCATGGACAGCGCGCGCTCGACCTCGCCGCCGAAGTCCGCGTGACCCGGCGTGTCGACGACGTTGATGATCACGTCACCGTCGGGTGTGTGTCGCCTCACAGCGGTGTTCTTGGCGAGGATCGTGATGCCTTTTTCGCGCTCCAGCTCGCCGGAGTCCATGACCCGGTCGACGAGTTCGGCACGCGCGGAGAAGGCGCCGGACTGACGCAGCATGGCGTCGACCAGCGTCGTCTTGCCGTGGTCGACGTGGGCGACGATGGCGACGTTGCGCAGGTCAGTGCGCGTCTCAGTGGCGGACGCGGTGGCCGTGGGCACGCAGAACTCCTAGAGCTTGTAGGCGAGGGAGGGGCATGCGCCGGACACGATGATGCGCACCGCCGAGTACCAGAGTACCGGCAGCGTCGCAAATACCACACAGTACTGCCCCGTGAGGTGAGCCTCACCTACCCTAGCGTCATCCGTCTGAGTGGAGCGTTGGTGGGCAAGAAGTTGAAGAAGAAGTGCTGCCGGTCGAAGCCTCGCTGCAAGGGCTGCCCGGTCGTCGCACTGCTGAAGGAGCGGGACAAGCGCAGGAAGAAGGCCGAGAAGAAGGCGGCCAAGGCCGCGAAGAAGAAGGCCGCCGCCTAAGCGAACTGCTCGGCCTGCACCTTGTACATGGCCGCGTACCGGCCGCCGGCCGCCATCAGCTCGTCATGGGTGCCGGACTCGGTGACCACGCCCGCGTCCAGCACGTAGATCCGGTCCGCACACCGCACCGACGCCATCCGGTGGGTGACGAGGATGACGGACTTACCGGCCTTCGCGAGCTTCGCCACCCGGTCGAACACCTCGATCTCCGTCACCGGATCCAGCGCGGCGGTCGGCTCGTCGAAGATCAGCACCGAGGCGTCCCGGAACCAGGCCCGCGCGAGCCCGATCCGCTGCCACTGACCGCCCGAGAGGTTCGTCCCGCCGAGGAACTCACGGGCGAGCAGCGTGTCCCACCCGTGCGGCAACCGGGCGACGATCCGGTCGGCACCGCCGGCCCGTGCCGCATCCTCGAGCAGCTCGGCGGTCGCCTCCCGGTCGGTGCGGCCGATGCCGACGTTGACGCGCGCGGCGAACGGCCAGTTCATGAAGTTCTGCGACACCAGGGCGACCTGGTCGAACACGTCGTCGCGGTTCAACCCGGCGAGGTCGGCGCCGTCCCAGGTGATCGCGCCCGACTCCGGCAGGTACAGCCCGGCGAGCAGTTTCGCCATCGTGGTCTTGCCCGAGCCGTTCTCGCCGACGAGCGCGATGATCTCGCCGCGCCGCACGCTGACGGTCGCGCCGTCGACCGCGGGCCGCGGCGCTCCGGGATAGCGGAAGTGGACGTCCGTCGCGGTGATCACCGACGGCGGGCCGGGCACCGGCCGGCCGTCGACGCGCATGCGGTGCCGGTCGGCCTCGGCCAGGGCGTTCTCCCAGTCGAGTACGAAAAGCCCCTTCTCGTAGACGACGTTGACCTGGCTCACCAGCATCGTGAGCCGGGTCAGCCCGAGGCTGATCGCGAGCAGCGCGGCGCCGGTCGTGGCGAGCGGGACGTCGCCGCGCAGCAGGAGCAGCACGAGCACGCCGTACACGACCGCGACGGTCAGGCCGGAGATCGCACCCGCGACCAGGTTCGCCCGCGACTCCGCCCACGCCAGCCGCTGGTTCTCCGCCTCCGCCCGCGCCGACAGCCGCGCGTGGTGACCGAGCAGGAAGTCGCCCACCTTGTGGGTGCGCAACTCCTCGGCCGCCTGCGGGAACACGGTCAGCGAACCCAGCAGGTCGACCTGGCGCACCAGCTCGGTGTGTTTTCGCGCCGAGACGAACCGGGCGCGGGCGGACCGCACGGTCGCCCAGCCCTTCGGCACCACGGCCAGCACCAGCAACGGCACCAGCCACGGACTCAGCACGGCCAGCGCGCCCGCCGCGGCGAGCAACCCGAGCACCGCGCCGATCACGCCGACCACCGAGTCGATCACCTTGGCCGTGGCCTCGGCGCCCCGGTAGCCGGACGCCATCAGGTCGTGGAACCGCGAGTCCTCGGCCGCGGCCAGCTCGACGCGGACGGCGCAGTGCATGAGCCGGGTGTCCGCGGCGCGCTGCACCTTGGGCGCCAGCGCGGTCCGGGCCGCGTTGCCGACCGCCGTCAACACGCTGACCAACGCGGTCGCGGTGCCCAGCCAGGCGAGCGCGGGCAACGCGCCGAGCACGCGTTCCGGAGTCGGGCCGCCGGCGAGCAACGGTTCGAGCACGCGGTTCGTCGCGAGGAGGCCCGTGAGGGTGAGCGGCGCGACGGCGATCTGGATGGCCAGCACCGCGGTCAACGCCCACCGGTCGGCGGCCCAGGCGAGCCGCAGCACGACCGCGACGAGCCTCGGCAGCCGCCGGGCCATCGCCAGGAAACCAAGTCCTGCCTCGGCTTTCGGCGCGTCGCCGTCGAACCTGATCCCCGCACCGAACAACGGATCCACGACTCTCCCTTTCACCCGAGCAGGAACAGCCGGCTCCACCACGGCCGTTCACCCAGGTCGAGCGCGTGCAGCGCGAGCGCGATCCCCGCGGCTCCGCTGAGCAGGCCGGGGTTGTCGACCTCGGCGCCGCTGTTCTCTACGTCGCGGAACCCCATCGGACTGTCCGGGTCGTACCGGTCGAGCAGCGCGGCCGAGAGGTCCCGCACAGCCACGTCGAACTCGGCGCGGCCGGTGTCCCAAGCGAAGTGCCGCAGCACGAGTAGCGTTCCCGCGAGTCCGTGGCACAGTCCCGGCGAAGGCAGCTCAGCCGGGTCGGCACCGGCGACCTCCAGTGCCATCCGCACCGCCTCGGCGAGCACCTCCTGGTCGTCCAAGGCCTTGCCCGCCAACCACAATGCGCGCGCGACACCGGCGGTGCCGTAGCACCACTTCGGACCGACCATCGGACCGGGTTCGAGCTCCATCGACACGATCTGTGGCCAGAAACCCTTTTGCGGCAACGACTTCCCCAGCCGCAACAACCACCGCGAACCCCATGCCACGGCGTCGCGCAGCTCCGGCGTCGCGAGATCGGGCGTGCTCAGCGCCAGCGACGCGAACGCCAGCAGTCCCGGAATACCGTGCGCGACACCGGTGTCGACCGCTCTGCGCTCGTCCACCACCATCCACGCTCGCGGCCCTTCGTCGTCCTCGGACAGCAGCCGGCCGACAGCGCGCACCACCCCGGCCAGCGCGTCGCCGGTCTCCGCGGTGCGGTGGGCGAGCAGCCCGGCTCCCCAGCCGGTGATCCCGCCGATCAGGTCGTACGCGGAGGCCACGCCTCCGGCAACGGTTCCGGCGTCACCGGTCGCGACGAATCGGTCCAGTTTGGACAGAAGACCGGTGTACCTCGCGCCGTCCTTGCTGAGGGCCCACGCCGCGGCACGCACGCCGTGCACACCGTCGAACAACCCGAGCGGACTGCCCGCGGCGATCCCGCCCACCGCGCCGGCCAGCAACCGATGTCCGGCCACGTCGTGCCCGAGGACGCCGAGGAGCAGCGCGACACCGCTGTCGCCGAACGCGAGCGACATCGGTCGCCACACGTTGACTTCCGGATGCGACGTCTGTGCCATCGCCAGTGCCACGGCGTCGCCCAGCCGTTGCTCGTCCGCGAGCCGTGCGGCGACATCGTCGACCACCGCGCACGCCTGATGAACCACTGTCGTCTCGCCCCCCAGCGACGGAACCGTCCAACGTGTACCACGATCGCACGAGCCGCGTTGTGACTCAGGTCACCGCGTGCGATTTCGCCGGCCGTGTGTCATTCTGCGTCGGCACTCGGTTCTGGGGGGAACTTTTCGGATGCCTGGCCAAGGCCTGTTCACCGTTGCGCGGCTGGCGCTGTTGCGCGCCGCCACGATGCCGTCCGCCACGGCCGAGGACACCTGGACCGACCTCGATCTCTCCGACTCCGCCGCGGTCCGCGAGTACGTGTCGCGGCTGGTCGCGGACCCGGTCGTGCGCGAGGCGGTCGCGGTGTCCAGCGCATCGCTCGCCCACGGCATCGACGCCCTGGAGGCGGGCGCGGAGCCGGGGCAGGCCAGGCTCCGCCGCCTCGCGACAGCGCTCACCCGCTACCGGCTCCGGATGGCGTCCCGGCCCACCCCGTACGGCCTGCTCGCCGGCGTCGCCGTGGCCGACACGTCGGGCACCGAGGCCAAGACGCGGCTGGGGCGCGACCACCGCCGATCGGTGCGCGCCGACCACGGCTGGCTGACCGCCGTGCTGCGCCGGTGGGAACAGGACCCGGCCGTACTGCCGCACCTCTCGCTCGTCGCGAACGACCTGGCGTTCCTCCGCGGCGACCGGCTCGTGCTGCCGTTCGCACCGCAGGATGCCGAAGGCGCCGAGGAACGACCGGACGAGCTGTCCGTCCGGCACACCCCGGTGGTCGCCGAGGTGCTGGCGAGAGCGTCGCGACCGATCCGCTTCCCGGACCTGGTCGACGGCGTGTGCTCGACTTTCGCCGGTGCGCCGCGCGACCGCGTCGAGGGGCTCGTGCGCGGTCTCGTCGCACAGCGGATCCTGCTCACCGACCTGCGTCCCCCGGCGCACGCGCCGGACCCGGTGCGCCACGTGCTCGACCTGCTGGGGAACACCGGCCTGCCGGACGTCGCCGAGCTGCGCGACGCTCACCGGCTGGCGGCGGAGTACGCCCGTCAGCCGCTCGGCCACGGTCTGCCCGCGTGGCGGGCCGCGACCACCGCGATGAAGCGCCTGCACCCGGACGGAGAACAGCTCCACGTCGATCTCGTGCTGGACGCGGACGTCCGGCTACCACGCGCGGTCGCGGAGGAGGCCGAAAGTGCGGCGTCCGTCCTCTGGCGACTGACGCCGGAAGTGTCCCGGCACCACCACCTCGACGAGTTCCTGCGCGACTTCGTGGAGCGCTACGGCCTCGGCAGGCTGGTGCCGGTCAAGGAGCTGCTCGACCCGCAGCGCGGACTCGGTGCTCCCGCGGGCTACCGGGTCCCGGTCTCGACGCGCACGCCCGGTCCCCCGCCCGAGCAGAACGACGACCGGCTGTTCGCACTGGCGCACCGGGCGGCGTGGTCACGGCAGCGGGAAATCGTTCTCGACGAGGACCTGATCGCGCACCTGGCGCCGGAACGACCGGCCGCTCCGCACGAGTCGCTCGACTTCTCCGCCACCGTCGTGGCGTCGTCGGCGGAAGCGTTGCGGGCGGGCGACTTCCGGCTCGTCACGCCGATCATCGGTGGGGGGTCGGGAGGCGCCGTGACCGGCCGGTTCGCGTACCTCTTCGACGACCTCACCGAGCAGCTCGCCGAAATCGCCGACGGCGACGTCCAGCTGACGTTCGAGACCGGCTCGACCCGGCTGGCGAACGTGGCGCAGGTGCCGTCGGTCGCCGAACGCCGCATCGGTGCCGGCGTGTTCACCGACCGCGGCGCACCGGGCGTGCTGGGGCTCGACGACCTGGCGGTCGCGGCCACGCCGGACGGGCTGCACCTGTACTCGCTCTCGCTCGGCCACGAGATCAGGCCCAGCACGTTCCACATGGTCAACATCCGCACGCTGGCGCCGAACGTCGCCCGGCTGCTGTTCGAGCTGCCGCGCGGGTTCCGCACGATCTGGAACCCGTGGGTGTGGGGCGCGGCCCGGCGGCTGCCGTTCCTGCCGCGGATCCGTCACGGCCGCACGGTGCTGTCGCCCGCCCGCTGGCGTCCCGATCTGTCCACTTCGGACTCGAACTGGACGGAGCGCTTCCGGGCGTGGCGCGAGGAATGGGACGTGCCCTCGATCGTGCAGGCGACGTTCGCCGACCAGCGGATCGAGCTGAACCTGGACTACGACCTGCACCTGCACCTGCTGCGCGACGAGCTGCGCCGCGAGCCGGACACGGTGCTGGTCGAGCCACCGGGCGACACCGGCTGGCTGGACGGTCACCGCAACGAGGTCGTCTTCACGCTGCTGCCGACCGCCGAGCCCGAGCGTCCCCGCACGCTGCCGCGGGCTCCGATGCGCACGGCCGACCACGCGCACCTGCCGGGCGGCGACTGGCTGTACGCCAAGGTGTACGCCGCGGAGAACCGGCACGACCAGCTGATCACCCAGGCCTTGCCGGAACTGCTGCGCGCCCTGCCGGACGAGGTCGACCGGTGGTTCTTCCTGCGCTACCGCGATCCGGACCCGCACCTGCGGCTGCGGTTCCACGGCGACCCCGCCCGGCTCCTGCCCGCGCTGCACGACTGGGCCGCCGGCCTGCGCCGCCGCGGCGAGTGCGGCGCCCTGCTGCTGGACACCTACGACCCGGAACTCGAGCGCTACGGCGGGCCCGAGCTCATCGAGGCCGCCGAACGCTTCTTCCACGCGGACAGCGCGGCGGCGATCACGCGCGCCAAGACCACGTCTCCCGAACTGACCGCGGCGGCGAACTACCTCGACCTGCTCCGCTCGTTCGGCGCCGAGGACTGGATGACGTGGCTGGTCACGTCGTTCCCGAAGGACTCGCACCACCAGGCGTTCCAGCGGCATCGCGCCGCGGCGGTCCGGCTGCTCGACCAAGAGTCCACAATGGACGAATCCTGGCGGGACGCGGTGGCCGAGTACGGCGAGCTGTTCCGCCGCACCGAGTCGTGGACGCCGCGCGACGTGGCGCTGTCCGGCCTGATGCACATGCACTTCAACCGGCACGTCGGCATCAACCGGCCGCTCGAACTGGACTCGCTCGCCATCGCCGCGGGCGCCGTGCGAGCGCACCTGGACCGGCAACGGGCGGCGAGCCGATGACCGAGCCGACTCCGCTGACCGACCCGCGCACCCGTGCCACCGAGGTGGCCACCGACATCGCCACCAGGCTCGCCGACCCGGCCGCGGTCGTGGACCACGCGCGCTCGTGGCAGCCCGCATCGCTGGGCGAGGGCCACGCGGGCATCGCGCTGCTGTTCGCGGAGCTGGCGGCCGACGACCCCGGCGCACGCCGGGCCGCGCACGCGCACATCACCGCGGCCGCGCCAGGTGTGTCCAACCAGCACCCCAGCCTGTTCACCGGAGCGCCCGCGCTGGCGTTTGCGGCGGACCGCGCTCGCCGAGGTCCCGGTGACTACGACCGCCTGCTGACCAGGCTCGACGAGCTGGTCGCCGACCGCGCACGCACGTTGATCAATGCCGAGAACGAACGAATGGCCGCGGGCAGGCCGCTCACCGAGACGTCCTCGTACGACCTGATCAACGGCCTGGTCGGCCTCGGGGTTCACCTGCTGAACCGCGACAGCCCGGTGGTGCGCGACGTCCTCACCTGCCTCGTCGCCATGACGGAACCGGTGCGGGTACAGGGCGTCGAGGTGCCCGGCTGGTGGGTCGACGCCCCGCCGGCGCCGGGACTGCCGACCGGCCACTTCAACCTCGGCCTCGCGCACGGCGTGACGGGCCTGCTGCCGCTGCTGGTCCGCGCGCGAGGCACCGTGCCGGGGCTCGACGAAGCCATCGAACGGGTCAGGACGTGGCTGGCGGGCCTGCGACTGGACGGCGAGCACGGTACGTGCTGGCCGAGCCACGTGACGTGGCCGGACGAGGCCGGACCGGTGCCGCACGAGATCAACGCCTGGTGCTACGGCACCGCCGGTGTCGCACACGCCCTGCAGCTCAGCAGCGACCCCGCCGGCACGGACCTGGCGGTCGGCGCGATGCGATCCGCTCTGGCAGCGCCCCG
The DNA here is from genome assembly GCF_030269605.1 of Lentzea sp. NBRC 105346. Lineage (GTDB taxonomy): Bacteria > Actinomycetota > Actinomycetes > Mycobacteriales > Pseudonocardiaceae > Lentzea. The sequence continues at coordinate 101,879 of NZ_BSTQ01000024.1, read as the reverse complement.
AGAGGCTTGGGGCCTGGTGGACTCGTCGCTGTGCCACGGCCTGGCCGGGCTGCTGACCGTCACCCAGACGATGGTCGAGAACGGCGCCACGGCGTTGCAGGACGACCTCGACGCGCTGGCCGTGCTGCTGCTCGACGCGTTCGAGCCGGAGTCGCCGTTCGGCTATCGCTACACCTACCGGGCCGATCCGCAGGACCGCGCCGGGTTCCTGGAGGGCGTCGCCGGGATCGCGCTGGCGCTGCTCCGCTACGCCAGGGGGTCGACCGCGACCTCGTGGCCCACATGCCTGCTGCTCTGACAGCAGAACTCAACACAACTGGAGGAGAAGGACAATGACCACCGCCACCATCACCGAGGACCTGTTCGACCTGGACCTCGACATCGTTCCGGCCACGCCGGCCGAGACCGTCAAGGCCCTGAACACCGAGGCCTCGAGCTGCCCCAGCCTGGGCCAGACCGGCCGTCCGTGCCAGTGCTTCTAGGCTGATGATCTCGGGCGCGGGCGTTCTCGCCCGCGCTCGGGTCAGCCGGTCAGCACGGCTTCGTTCAGCACCGCCACCTCGGCCGCGGTCCTGGTGGCCTCGAACTCGACCACTTGGCACTTGACCAGCTTCTGCTGGATCCACGGGTCGGTCGCCATCAGGGCGTCCAGCTTCCCGCGCGGCATGGGGCGGGTCAGGATCACGCCGCCGGTGCGCGGCTTCTGCCTGCCGGAGACGATGAAGTATCCCGCCTCGTACTGCTTCTCGAGCCACGCGCGGTGGTCGGGCAGGACGTAGTCGATCTGTTCCAGTGGCGCGTCGTAATGCAGCAGCACGATGAACATGGACCAACGGTAGTCCTAGAATGGTGATCGTGCGCACTCTCATCACCTTCTGGTGGGCCGCTTTCAGGCGGCCGCAGTAGCTGTGCGTTGACAACGACCACAGGCCGCCCGCGTCGGGTGGCCTTCTCTTTGCGCCCGGTGTGGCGGCCCTTTACCGAAGGGCAGCAAAGTAATGATCCGGTTGTCGGCCATCACTCCGTCCGGTCACGTTCAGTTGGGCAACCACCTCGGCGCCGTGCGGCGGTGGGCCCGCGAGGGCACGCCAAGCGACGTGTACTTCATCAGCGACATGCACGCGATGACGACCCCGCACAACCCGGCCCGCCTGCGAAGTCTCACCGCGGAACAACTGGCGGTCCTGATCGCGGCCGGGGTGGCCCCGGAGAGCGTGTGCGTCCAGTCCGACCTCGTGCGCGAGCTGGGCGCCCTGACGTGGGTGCTGGAGTGCACCTGTACCTACGGCGAGGCCGCGCGGATGACGCAGTTCAAGGAGAAATCCGTGGGCCGGTCGTCCGTGCGGCTGAGCCTGCTCACCTACCCGGTGCTGATGGCGGCGGACATCCTGCTGCAGAACGCGGCCGAGGTGCCGGTCGGCGAGGACCAGCAGCAGCACGTCGAGCTGGCCCGCGCGCTGGCCCGGCGGTTCAACCGGACGTACGGCGAGGTGTTCACCCTGCCGAAGGCGGTGCTGCCGCCGGCGGGCGCGCGTATCAAGGACCTGGCCGATCCCACGAAGAAGATGGCCAAGTCCGCCCGTGACTCGGCCGGCACGGTGTTCGTGCTCGACCCGCCGGACCTGGTGCGCCGCAAGATCCGCAAGGCGGTCACCTCGCCGGAGGGCGTCGCGAACCTCGTGGACGTCCTCGTCGCCTGCACCGGCAAGGAGCCCGAGGACTACGCGGACCGGTTCGCCGAGCTGAAGGACGTCGTCGCCGACGCCGTCATCGAGGAGCTGCGCCCGGTTCGCGAGCGGACCACGGAGCTCCTCGGCGACCGCGCGGAACTGGACCGCATCCGGGCCACGGGTGCCGAGCGAGCTCGCTCCCGCGCACAGCACACGCTGGACGCGGCGCTGCGGTTGTCCGGTCTCACCTGAGGAGGTGCTCCAGATCCGCGACCAGCAACCGGTCGGCGGGCAGCCAGTCCAAATCCACCAGCTCGCCGGCGGTGAGCCACCGAAGTGCCTTGTGCTCCAACGCTTCCGGCTCACCGCCGTCGAGCTTCGCGGCGAAGATCCGCAACAGCAGGTCCGTCTTGAGCGGCACGTCCGGGCCGACCTGTTCGCCCACGACGACCGCGACGCCCAGTTCCTCCAGGCATTCCCGCACCAGGGCGTCCGCCGGCGTCTCGCCCGGCTCGACCCGCCCGCCGGGCAGTTCCCATTGCCCCGCATGGGATTCCGGGTACGCGCGCTGCTGCGCGAGCAGCTTCCCGTCCCGCACGATCGCCGCACCCACGACGACCCGCGCGTCCACGAGTTCGGCCGCTCGGGCCGCGAGCGCCGCGGAACGCCTGTGCAGCAACCGCAACGCGATCCAGCGCCCGATCGTGAAGTCCAATGGCTTTCCGAGGGAGCGCCACGAAACCCGGTGCACGGCCAGTGTTCCCGCACCCGTTTCGACCAGATCGGACGAAACGGTCCAGCGGCCGTCACCGGTGAACTCCAGCAGCGCGCCGGCCACCGTGGGCAGCGGCGCTTCGACCAGCGCGGAGGAGCGAAGTTCGGGCACCAGCGATCCTTACCAGGACGGCCAGCGGATCTCCAAACGCGCGCCGCCCGAAGGCGACTCGCCCGCGCGAACGGACCCGCGGCGCCGTCTCACCAGGTGCGCCACCAGCGCCAGCCCGAGGCCGAAGCCGCCCGACGCGCGGCCGCGGTGCTCCTCGACTCGGTAGAACCGGTCGAACACGCGGGTCCGGTGTTCAGCCGGGATCCCGTGCCCGTCGTCGTCGACGATCAGCCGCACGTCCCGGCCCGCGGGCAGCACGGACACCGTGACCAGCGTGTGCGCGTACGTGGCGGCGTTGCGGAGCAGGTTGTCGATCACCAGCTCGACTTCGGACCGCGTCGCCGACACCAGGCACGCAGAAGGCGGTGCGGTGAGCCGCACCAGCAACTCGGTGTCCAGCCGCGCGATCGCGGCCTCGGCCGCCAGCACGAGGTCCACGGGTTCGGCGCGCGGCGGCTCGCCGGTGTCCGCGCGGGCCAGGATCAGCAGCGCGTCCACGAGGGCCGAAAGCCGTTGGGACTCCTCGACAACGGACTCCAGCACCTCGATCGAGAAGTCGGGGTCGGGGTGCGCGACGGCGACCTCGGCCTGGGCACGCACGGACGTCACGGGCGACCGCAGCTCGTGCGCGGCGTCGCCGGTGAACCGGATGAGCCGCTCGGTCGCCTCGTCGCGCCGCGCCAGCAGCGCGTTCAACGCCTCGGCCAGCGCCTGCAGCTCGTCGCGCGCGGTGGGCACCGGCAGGCGTTCGCCGCGAGGCAGCTCGGCGGCGGCCAGCCGCATCCGTTCGACGGGGCGCAACGACGACCGCACCGCGAGCCAGGTAGCGATGCCCACGAGCCCGGCGACGAGCACCGCGGCCACGGCCAGCCAGCGCGTGCCGAGCTCGTTGGCGTTGCGGTAGCCGAGCAGCACGTCGCCCGCCACCTCGAGGCGCGGCGTGCCGTCCGGTGCGAACACGACGGACCCGCGCCACCGGTGCGCGGACGCGCCCTCCAGCCGCAGGACCGGTTCACCGCCCTTGAGCTGCCGGATCTCGGCGGGCGTCAGGTCCAGCGGCGGCCCGCCGTCCACCGGCGCGCCGGAGATGTCGAGCACGCGCTTCTGGCCACCGTGCGCGATCTCCTGGTCGACCGCGCTGACCTGCACGCGCCCGATCAGGCCGGGCGCCAGCAGGGTGAACGCGAGCAGGCACAGCAGGGCCACGCCGGTCGCGACGACGGTGATCCGGAACCGCAGCGTGCGCCGCAACCACCAGCGGCGTGGGTTCACCTGCGGCCCTGTTTCGACTGGCTCAGCGCGGAGTCGAGGTCCGGTGTGGACGCGATGTACCCGTGCCCGCGCACGGTCTTGACGACCTCGCCCGCTCCCATCGCGTCGAGCTTGCGCCGCAGGTAGCCGACGTACACCTCGACCGCGTTGCGCGTGGCGGCCTGCTCGTCGCCCCACACCGTGCGCAGCAGCTCGTCCTTCGTCACGACCGAGCCCGCGCGCGAGGCGAGCACGTCCAGCACCGCGTACTCGCGCGGTGAGAGCGACAGTGCCTCACCACCCCAGGTGACCTCGCGCAACGCGCGGTCGATCACCAGCTCCCCCAGCGTCAGCCTGCGCCGTTCCCCGCCTCCGCGCCGCAGCAGCGCCCGCACCTGAGCGACGAGCACGACGAACGAGAAGGGCTTGACCAGGTAGCCGTCGGCGCCGAGGTCGAGCCCGTCGGCCTGGTCGAAGTCGCCGTCCTTCGCGGACACCATCAGCACCGGCGTGCGCACGCCCTCGGCGCGCATCCGCTCCAGCACCCGGTAGCCGGACAGGCCCGGCAGCATGATGTCGAGCAGCACCACGTCGAACGCGCCGGTCAGCGCGACGCGCAGCGCCGTGGGCCCGTCGGCCGCGGTGACGACCTCCATGCCCTCCGCCGACAGTCCGCGTTCCAGCGCGCGGCGCACGCCGATCTCGTCGTCCACGACCAGCACCCGAGGCTTCACACGGCACAGCATGCCGCTTCGAGGGGACAATCGCTGGCGGTTCCTCAGTGCCTTCTCAGCATCTCAGCGGGGTCTCAGCAAGGCCCGAGCACTGTGTGAGGTGTCCGAGACAACAGGAGGGGACATGAACAAGCGAAAGGTGACCCTGGCCGCCGCGGCGGCCGGTGTGGTCACGGGCGTCGTCGGGCTGGGGGCGCTCGCGATGCCGGCGGGCGCGGGCCAGCCGCCGAACCTGCCCGAGGTCGACGCCCAGTCACTCGTACAGTCGGTGCTCACCGCGAAGCCCGGCGCGTTCGGCGGAACCGTCGAGGCCGTGAACAGCCTGGGCCTGCCCGCGATCAGCGGCATCCCCCAGCTCGCGGACGGCACGCACAGCGCGCGGATGTGGAGCGATGGCGAGGGCCGCCTGCGGCTGTCGCTGCCGGACGGCCAGTCCGAGCAGACGATCGTCGACGACGGCACCACCACCTGGTCGTGGGACTCGCGCAGGAACGAGGTCGGCAAGCTCGAGCACGGCCAGAACTCCGAGCCGCAGACGTCGAAGGCCGATCCTGTCGCCACCGCACGTGAACTCGTCGCGGAGATCCAGAAGTCCAGTGACGTGAAGGTCGACGGCACCGCCCGCGTGGCCAACCGCGCCGCGTACGAGCTGGTGCTGACGCCGAAGCCGACGGAGAAGACGCTGCTGCGCGAGGTGCGCGTGGCGGTCGACTCCGAGATGCGCATCCCGTTGCGTGCCGCGATCTACACCAACGGCACGAACGCGCCCGCCGCCCAGGTCGGCTTCAGCGACATGAACGTGGGCCCGCAGGACCCGGCGCTGTTCAAGTTCACGCCGGCGCCCGGTTCGAAGGTCGTCGAGGGTGACAAGGAGCAGGCGAAGGAGCACGTCGACACCGTCGACCAGGCCTTCACCTCCGCGAAGCCGCAGATCTTCGGCGAGGGCTGGGACACGGTCATCGGGGTTCGCGTCCCGGCTGAAGCCCTGGGCCAGGTTCCGGCCGAAGGGCAGGGCCTGATCGAGAAGTTCACCAAGCAGGTCAACGGCGCGTGGGGCAGCGGCAAGCTGTTCACCACGAAGGTCGGCAACATCCTGCTGGCCGACGACGGCCGAGTGGTCGCCGGCGCGGTGCCGGAGCAGGTGCTCTTCGACACGATCGGACAGGTGAAGTGACCACCTCGACCAGCGTGCCGGTGACGTCGCCGGTTGTTTCAACGGCCGTCGCCGCTCGAACCCGCGGTCTGCGCAAGGTGTACGGGCACACGGTCGCGGTCGACCGCGTCGACCTGGAGCTGCCGGAGGGAGCGGTGCTGGGCATGCTCGGTCCCAACGGGTCGGGCAAGACCACCACCATCCGGATGCTGCTGGGCTTGGTGCGGCCGACGCAGGGGGAGATCGAGCTGCTCGGCCGGCCCTTGCCGGACGGCGCCGAGCACGTGCTGCCGCATGTGGGTGCGCTGGTCGAGGGTCCTGGGTTCCACCCGTTCATGTCCGGGCGGGAGAACCTGTTGCGGTGCGCCGCTTTCGAACCGCTGCTACCCACCGGTTCAGTGAAAACGGCCGTGGAAGACGCCCTGGAACGCGTCGGCCTGGCCGCCGCGGCGCACCGCCGCTACCGCGGGTACTCGCTGGGCATGAAGCAACGCCTGGGCCTGGCCGCCGCGTTGCTGGTGCAGCGCAAGCTGATCGTGCTCGACGAACCCACGAACGGCCTCGACCCGGCCGGCACCCGCGAGGTGCGCAAGGTGATCGCGGACCTGCACGCGGCGGGCACGACCGTCATGGTGTCGTCGCACCTGCTCAGCGAGGTCGAGGCAACCTGCACGCACGTCTGCGTGCTGCACCGCGGAACCGTTGTGGCGCAAGGGGAACTAAGCGATTTGTTGCAGGCGGGCGGTTCCGCGCTGCAAGTGATCACACCGGAGGTCGAGCTCGCGCTGACCGCCCTGCGGCAGGCCCGAATCTCGGCCCGCCCACTGGGTGAGGGCCTGCGCGTGGAACTCACCGGCACATCGGCACCCGCCGTCGTCGAAACCCTCGTTCACGCAGGAGTCCCGGTGCACGAGGCGACGCGGTGGAAGACCGGCCTGGAGGAACTCTTCGCCCGGCTGACGGAGGCCGAGGAATCCGAGCACAGTCTGTCCGCTGTGGACACTCTGGACGGGGGTGCGTCGCGATGATCGTGCGTCAGATGCGGTCGGAGCTGCGCTGGATGCTGCGGCGCCCGCGCACGTTGATCGGGCTGGTCGGACTGTGCCTGGTGCCGATCGTCTTCGGTTTCGGCACATGGCTCGCGACCAGGGACGGCGACGGCGGCGGGGGTGGCGGCCTCGAGGCGATCCTCAAGGGCAACGGCCTGGTGCTGCCGATCTTCACCCTGTTCCTGTCGGCGGCACTGCTGCTGCCGATGGTGGCGTCGATCTGGGCGGCCGACGGGCTGGCCGGCGAATCCCAGCACGGCACGCTGCGCGGACTGCTCATCGCACCCGTGTCACGGGTGCGGCTGCTCGGCGTCAAGTTCTTCGGCCTGGCCACGATGTCGCTGTTCGCGGTGACCCTGATGGCGGTCGTCGGCGTCATCTCGGGCATCGCGTTCCTCGGCAACGACGGCATGCTCACGCTGTCCGGCAACGTGCTGTCCGGCTGGGAGGCGTTCGGCCGGATCGCGTTCTTCGTGGTGCTGGTGACCTTCCAGATGGTGTCGATCGGCGCGGTCGGTCTGGCGATCTCCGCGTGCACCGAGCACCCACTGGTGGTGCAGGCGTCCATCATGGCGGGACTCATCGTGTTCGCGGTCCTCGGCAGCCTGCCGTCGCTGGACTGGCTGCACCCGTTCCTGATCACGAACGCCCTGCCGGGGCTGGTCGACGTGATGCGCGACCCGATCCCGACCGGCCAGATCTGGGACAGCACGCTGCTCGCGGGCTGCTACCTGATCATCGGCCTGTCCCTCGCCACCATCCGGCTGGTCACGAAGGACTCCTGACCCGGTCACGACGCGGGTCCGCCAACCGGCTGGCCTCGTCGTGTCCTCGCTCGGTCATGACCGGGGTTCCGCATTCCAGCGGGCCCCTACCTCAGTCACGACGCGGTCCGCGATCCAGCGGGCCTCGTCGTGTCCTTCCCTCGGTCACGACACGGATCGGCAATCCGGCGAGCCCCTACTTCGGGTCACGACACGATCCGCGATCCGCCGGGCCTCATCGTGTCCCCGGCTCGGTCACGACGCGGGTCCGCGATCCGGCCGTCCGCATTCCGCCGGGCCTCATCGTGTCCCCGGCTCGGTCACGACACGGGTCCGCGATCCGGCCGTCCGCATTCACCGATCACGACGCGCTCCGTGCGCCCGCGTACGGGCCTCGTCGTGTGCGTGGATCCGTCGACCTCGTAGTGATCGTTCCGGCTGCTCCGTGTCCGGCCACGGAACCCCGACTCCGCTCATATCGCTCGCTGCCCCCGCGCGCTTCCTTTTGCGCTTCAAGCGTACCGCCGGGGTCCGACAATTTTCGGCGCTCCACCGAGTGGTGCTACCAACGATGTCACCCTAAGAGGTGACGCGGCCCTTCCGCATCGTCACGACGCGGTCCGCGATCCTGCGGGCCTCGTCGTGATCGTGAGTCACCAGTATCGCAGTAGTCCCCGACGACCGCAGCAGCCGAGCGAGATCGTCGGCCAACTGATCACGCAACTCCCGGTCCAGAGCGGACAGTGGCTCGTCCAGCAGCAACAGCCGAGGCCGAGGCGCCAAAGCCCTGGCGAGCGCAACCCGCTGCTGTTCACCACCGGACAGCTGAGTGACCTTGCGGTGCTCATAACCGTCCAGCCCGACGAGCTTCAGCAGCTCCGAGATCCGCTCCGCCCGATCGCCACGCGAAACCCCCTGCATCCGCAGCCCGAAAGCCACGTTGCCAAAAACATCGCGATGCGGAAACAGCTGCCCGTCCTGGAAAACGATGCCGAACCCCCGCTTGTGCACGGGAACCGAGCCCATATCCAAGGAGTCCCAGCACACAGATCCACTGGCCGGCGTCTCCAACCCGGCGATCGTGCGCAGCAACGTCGACTTGCCGCAACCGGACGGGCCGAGCAGAGCAACAACCTCGCCGTTCGCCACCGATAGATCCACGCCGGCAACGGCAACAGTCTGTCCATATCGGACGGTGATGTTCGAGACCCGCAGCATCAGAACTCCTCACCGCTCGGCACCCGCAGCCGCTCGATGAGCAGCACACACGCGATCGTCACGACCATCAGCAGAGCGCAGGCCGCGTACGCCATCTGGCTGTTCAACGCACCGGGCCGCGACATCAGCCGGGCGATCACGATCGGCAACGTCGGCGCGTCCGACCGCGCGAGGAAGCTGGTCGCGCCGAACTCCCCCAGCGCCACCACGAAACCGAAACCCGCCGCCGCCACCAAGGACCGCCCGACGATCGGCAGGTCGACCTCGACCCACACCCGCGCCGGGCTCGCGCCGAGCGTCGCGGCGGCCTGGCGCAGTCGTTCGTCCACCGACCGCAGCACCGGCAGCACCATCCGCACGACCAGCGGCGTGACGACGAGCGCCTGGGCTAGCGGCACAAGCATTGGTGACGTACGGAAATCACCGGGCAGCGCGTCCATGGTGACGAGGTAGCCGAAGCCGACCGTCACCGCGGACACGCCGATCGGCAGCATCAGCGCGGTGTCCAGCGCCTCGGCGAGCCGGCCGCCCGAACGTTTCAGGCCGATCAGCACGAACGCGGAGAAGACGCCGACGACCAACGCGATCGCGGTGGCGTCGGTGGCCGTGCGCAACGAGTTGAGCGCCGCATCGAGACCTGACACCGCTAGGGTTCCACGATCTCCGGTCGACGCCAGAGCACGATAGCCGGCCAGACTCCAACCATCCCTTGTGGACAGAGATTTCAGCACTAGCCCGACCACCGGCGTGAACAACGCGACGACCACGGCCGCGGCAACGCCGACCACCGCCCACTCGCCACCAACGGGCTTACGCGCCAGCTCCTCCCGGCCGCGCAACTGCAGCGCGGTCTCCCGGCGCCGCCGAGCGAGGCCGCCGAGCAGCAGCACCGCCAGCACCGCGGTGAACTGCAGCAGGGACAACGCGGCCGCACCGGACAAGTCGAAGAGCTCGACCGTGCGGAGGTAGATCTCGGTCTCCAGCGTCCGGTACCGCGCGCCACCGAGGATCAGCACGACGCCGAAACTGGTGGCGCAGAACAGGAACACGACCGCCGCGGCCGAGCCGATCGCGGGCATCAGCGCGGGCAACACGACGTTGAGAAACGCCCTGGGCCGCGACGCACCGAGCGCGCGGGCGGCGTCCTCAGCGCGCCGGTCGGTGTGCGCCCAGAGGCCGCCGACCGTGCGCGCGACGACCGCGACGTTGAAGAACGCGTTGGCCAGCACGATCGGCACTACGCCGCCGTCCGGCCAGAACGCACGGAACGCCAGGCCCACCACGACGGTCGGCAGCACGAACGGCACCATCACCGCGGCCCGGATCAGCCCGAGTCCGCGGATCCGGCAGCGGGCCAGCACGAACGCGACCGGCAGACCCGCTACGACGGCGATCAGGGTGGACGCGGCGGCCTGGCCGAGTGTGAACGCGACCAGGTCCCACGTGTCCGAGCTGGTCAGAGCCGTATCGAGGCCGCCTTCACGCAGCCCGAGCGTGATGATCGCCAGCACGGGCCACGCGAAGAAGACGGCCAGGAAACCCAGTGGCAGCAGGGCTGCCGCTGACCAGGCCAAACTAGACCGGGTCAGCCTTGCACGAGCTTGCGCCACTGCTCGACCCACTCTTCACGCTTGTCGCGCACCTTGTCCGCGGGCAGCGTCTGCGGTTTCTCCGGCAGCGGCGCGGACTTCGCCCACGACTCGGGCAGCGCGACGCCTTCGCGGGACGGGTAGACGTACATCTGCTCCGCGACCTGGGCCTGGAACTTCTCGCCCAGCAGGAAGTCCACGACCTTGCGCGCGTCCTCGGCGTTCTTCGCGCCGTTCAGCACGCCCGCGTACTCGACCTGACGGAAGCAGGTGTCGAGCAGCGCTTTGGTGCGGCCCTCCTCGGCGGACGGCGACGAGGCGTAGGAGACGACGATCGGGCGCGGCCCCTTGCCCGCCGATCCGGAGAACTCCTGGTTGTAGGCTTCTTCCCAGCCGCTGACGACCTTCACGCCGTTGGCCTTGAGCTTGGTCCAGTAGTCCTGCCAGCCGTTCTCGCCGAACTTCGCGATCGTGCCGAACAGGAACGCGAGGCCCGGCGAGCTGGTCGCGGGGTTCTCGACGACCAGCTTGTCCTTGTACTTCGGGTCCGTGAGGTCCTCGTACGACTTGGGCTCGTTACCGGCGAGCGCGCCGGGGTCGATGTTGAGGCACACGTCGCCGATGTCGACGGCGTGCAGCTTGCCGGAGTCATCCGCCTTGTACCGCTGCGCGCCCTTGTCGTCCTCGGGCGACTTGTACTCGGCGAAGACGCCCTCCTGCAGCGCGCGGGAGGCGAACGTCGAGTCGACGCCGAACGCGACATCGCCGATCGGGTTGCCCTTGGTGAGCACGAGCTTGTTGGTGAGCTCACCGGCGTCGCCGCTGGCCAGCTGCTTCACCGTGATGCCGCTGGTGCGCTGGAACTCGTCCAGCACCTCCTGCTTCACGACGAACGAGTCGTGCGTCGCGAGGGTGACCTCGTGCGACTTCGGCGCCTGCGGCGCGGTCGAGCAACCTGCGGCGAGCAGGGCTACGAGCAAGATCCTTTTCATCATCTCTCCCTACGCCGGCATGAACCGGATCAGGTGGACGGTCGAGGGCTGGCGCGCCCTCCTCTCAGCCCGGCGCAGCACCGGACTCCCGTGGCAAACGCGCAGCTTACGCCATGTGGTGGGACGATCTGGGCATGGCCGAGCTGCTGACCGACGATCAGGTGACCGAGGTTCTTGGCAAGCTGCCCGACTGGACCGCGGAGAACTCCGCGCTGGTCAGGACCGCCGAGCTGGCGAGCTTCCCGCAGGCGATCATGGTGGTGAACCGCATCGCCGAGATCGCGGAGAACGACAACCATCACCCGGACATCGACATCCGCTGGCGCACGCTGACGTTCCGCTGCAGCACCCACTCGAAGGGCGGGATCACGGCGCTGGACGTGTCGTTGGCCGAGGAAATCGACGGTGTGCTCGACAGCGTGAGCTGACGTCCGCCAGGATGTGCGTCACCGCCGCCTCGAGTGAGAGGCATTCCTCGATGCGGTTGCGCACAACACTGGTGGTTTTGTCGGCTTTGACCGGCCTGTTCGTGACGCCGGTCGCCGCTCAGGCCGTCCCCTGCGCGGTCACCGACGCGATGACGAAGGCCAGCCAGAACTGGCTGACCAACGGCCCCGACCTCGCGGCGAACAACTGGTCCAACGCGAACTACCACGTCGGCAACCTCGCGCTGGTGCGCACGACGGGCATCAGCAACCACAAGACGTGGCCGTGGGTGAAGGCGAACAAGTTCCTGCTGCCGCTGGACGCGGAGCACCCGTTCGCACCCGACGCGCAGTCGTCCGGCGAGGCCTACCTCGACGTGTCGTACTTCCACCCGGAGCCCGAGGTGCTGCAGCCGCTGCGGGACAACCTGCGCGCCCAGGTCGCGTCGGGCAAGTTCTACTGGAAGTCGCCGGACGCGCTGAACATGTCGCTGCCGTCGATGACGCGCATCGCGCTGGCCGACAAGGACCAGGCCATGCTCGACTACGCGCACCGGTCGTTCCGCGTGTTGAAGGCGCGGTCGTTCAACGAGTTCACCGGCCTGTGGTCGTTCCACACGCAAACCAACGGCTGGGCGGTGCAGGGCCTGGCGAAGGCGATCCTGTGGCTGCCCGCGGACAGCCCGGCGCGGGCCGACTACGCCAGGTCGTTGAAGCGCACGGCGGCGACGTTGAAGCACTTCCAGCGCCCGGACGGCTTCTGGAACTCCTCGCTGATCGCCGGTCGCGGCATTGAGTCCGCCTCGACCGCGATGATCACCTACGCGATCGCGGCGGGCATCAACGCGGGCGTCCTGGACAGCGCCACCTACCTGCCCGTGGTGCAGAAGGGCTGGGCGGCGCTGACCGGCAAGGCGCTCCAGGCCGACGGGAAGTTCGGCTACGTGCAGGCGCGCGGCTCGCACAAGCCTTCGTCAGCCGCTGACACCGCTGGGTTCGCGGTCGGCAGCTACCTGATCGCCGGGCAGCAGGTCGCCAAGCTGACGCCGGGTTGCTAGTCCGATCGCGGCCAGCGTGAGCAGGCCCGCGGCCGGGTAGCCCCAGCCGAGCAGGGAGTAGTACCAGGGGCGCGGGAAGTCCCAGATGTTCGGCTGGGCCATGAGCAGGAATGAGACGAGGTAGCCGCCGGTCAGCAGCACCCACAGGCCGGCGGCCACCGCGCAGAGCCGGTGTCCGCCCCGGTAGATGAGCCACATCAGGGCGGGCACCATCCACACCCAGTGGTGGCTCCACGAGATCGGACTGACCAGCAGGCCGAGGAACTGGACGCTGATGATCAGCGCCAGCGTGTCCTTCGTCTTGCTGACGGCGTACCAGGTGAACGCGGCGGCGACCAGCACGCACACGATGTACGGCAGCCCGGTCTTGACGTCGTAGCCGAGCGTGCGGCTGATCGCACCGCGCATCGACTGGTTGATCGCGCTGCCCACGGGTCCGACGCGGCTGGCGTCGCCGAGCAGCTCGAACCAGAACTTGTTGCTCTGGTTTGCCGAGATGAGGTGCCCGATCCCGAACGTGGCCACGAACGCGACGAACGACCAGACCGCGGCGGCCCAGCGCTTCGTGATCAGGAAGTAGAGGCCGCTGATGGCCGGGGTCAGCTTGATCCCGGCGGTGAACCCGACGCCGGCGCCGGCGATGTAGCTGCGTGCGGCGGCCAATGTGCCGATGAGGATCGCGGCGAGCACGAGGTTGATCTGCCCGTAGTTGAGCGTGGTCCGCACCGGTTCGATCCACAGCGTCAGCGCGGTCCACAGCATGACGCGCCGCGGGTCGGCCTTGCCGATGAGCTTGAGGCTCGTGCGGACGATGAACCACAGGCACGCCAGGCAGATGATCTGCCACACCCACCGCGACGCCTCCCACGAGATCCAGCTCATGGGCGTGAAGATCGCGGCCGCGAACGGCGGGTACGTGAACGGCAGCGGGAAGACGTCGGCGTACTGATCGAGCCGCCATTCGTAGAGGTCACCGCTGAACAGGTGGGGTGATCCGTTCCGGTAGACCAGGAGATCGATCATGGTCATCTTGGTCTGGAACTTCACCATCAGCAGGTGGCCGGCGACGGAGATGGCGAGCAGCCACGGTGCTACGGAGAGCACACGTGCTTCCACAGCACGGAGTTTCACCGAAATCACGTTACCGGAGGCAACATCACCGGGTACTCGGGCGTCAGGTGACATGGAGAGATCTACTCGAGGGAGTTCTTCTGATCATGTCTGTTGATCTGGTCGTCGCCGGCCTGGCCGCTCTCGGCATGCTCGCGACGGCGTTCGGCGTTTTCGCGGTAGCCGCACGTACCAAGGGGCTCTGAGTGCGCACGAAGGGGCCCGGCCGTCACGGCCGGGCCCCTTTCTCATGCATTGTCAGAAGTAGTGCGCACGACCGCCAACCGGACGACCAACAGCGCCGAGAACGGCGAGGATCGCGCCGATAACCAGCAGTACGACACCAATCGTCGTCAGGATGCTGATACCAGCCAACCACCCGACGACCAGCAGGATCAGACCGAGAACGATCATGACACCTCCAAGTGGGGAAACCTTTCCTGAGATACCCCGCACCGGTGCCGTGAAACCCGTTTTTCTTTCCGTGACGGGTTGATTACGCCATTCCGACCAGTCCAGATTTCCGAGCGTGCCGGTTGACGTGCGCGCGATGATCGGAGCGTGACCGCGCCATTTCACATCGTGCTGCGTGACGCGATCCGGCAGCGCGGCCTACCGCTCGATCGCCTGCGCTCTCATCTGGCGCAACGCGGGATCAGGGTGGGCCTCGCCACGCTGAGCGACTGGCAACACGGCCGCACGTGGCCGCATCCCAACTCGGTGCGGGCGATCGACGCCCTGGAGGACATCCTCAACCTGCCGCAACGCTCGTTGACCGGCCTGCTCGGCACGCAGCAGGGCCTCGACGAGCACAGCGGCCCCCTGGGAGAGCTCCTGGGTTCGCTGCCGCGTGCTCGCGCGTGGGATCTCGAGTCCCTGACCGAGGAGAGCACCGTCGTGGTCGGCGCGGACCACCGCGCGACGTTCCGCACCCGCAAGCTGGTGCGCGCCCGCCGCGACGGCGTGGACCGAGCGGTGGTCCGGTTTCTCAGACAGCCCCAGCAGCCCGTCGACCAGCTGCTCGTCACGCCGATCCGCAACTGTTCAACCGGAAGGCTGCTACGGCACCCATCGAACGCGGCGATGGTGTACGAGCTGCTGTTCGGCCAGCCGCTCGCCGCGGGTGAGACGTGGCTGTACGAGTACGAGATGCGCAGCTCATCACCGTGCGACGAGTTCGCACACGGCGTCGTGCACCCGGAGGGCACATACGTGGTGGAGGTCAGGTTCCACCCTGAGGAACTGCCCTCGGCGGTGCGCGGCTACATCCGTGCCGACCTGTACGACGACCGGCGGCGGGTGACCGAGCTGACGCTCAACACCCACCACGCCGTGCACCTCACGTCGACCGGGATGACCGCCGGGGTGCTCGGCATCGAGTGGGAATGGATCGGCGGTTAATCCATCGACCACCCGCCCCAGCTGAGACGAACCGCGTGCCGGCAAACGAGCGTGGAGTGGGGCGTGTGAGCAAGAGCGCTCCCACATGCACAGAGGAGCAGTAGTTGATGACCATGCGCAAGGCCGCGCTCATCGCCCTGATGAGCGCGCTCGTACTCGGCGTCCCGGCCCAGGCCGGCGCGGCGGCTCGCCCGAGCAAGTGGAGCGACCCGTTCACGTGGAAGCAGTGCAACTCGGCCCAGCGGGCGGCGATCGCCTACGGCAGGCTCAAGACGCCGTGCACCTACTTCTCGGACGGCTACTACTACTTGGAGATCTACACTGACTAGACGTTGAAGCGGAACTCCACGACGTCGCCGTCGGCCATGACGTAGTCCTTGCCCTCCATGCGGACCTTGCCCGCCGCCTTCGCGTCGGCCTTCGAACCGGCCGCCACCAGGTCGTCGAACGACACGACCTCGGCCTTGATGAAGCCCTTCTCGAAGTCCGTGTGGATGACGCCCGCGGCCTGCGGGGCGGTCGCGCCCCGCGGGATCGTCCAGGCACGCGCTTCCTTGGGCCCCGCGGTGAGGTAGGTCTGCAGGCCGAGGGTGTGGAAACCGGCACGGGCCAGGGCGTGCAGCCCCGGCTCGTGCTGGCCGATGGACTCCAGCAGCTCGCGCGCGGACTCCTCGTCCAGCTCCAGCAGCTCGGACTCGACCTTGGCGTCGAGGAACACCGCGTCGCCGGGTGCGACGAGCTCGCGCAGTTCCTTCATGCGCGCCTCGTCGCCCAGGACGCCCTCGTCGGCGTTGAAGACGTAGAGGAACGGCTTGGTGGTGAGCAGGCTGAGCTCCTTGAGCAGCTCACCGTCTACTTCGGACTGTGCGGCGAACAGCGTGCGGCCGGAGTCGAGGATCTCCTTGGCCTTCTTGGCGTTGTCGAGCGCGGCGCGACGGTCCTTCTGCATCCGCGCCTCCTTCTCGATCCTCGGGATGGCCTTCTCGAGGGTCTGGAGGTCGGCGAGGATCAGCTCGGTGTTGATGGTCTCGATGTCGCTCGACGGGTCGACGCGGCCGTCGACGTGCACGACGTCCGGGTCGTCGAAGACGCGGATGACCTGGCAGATCGCGTTCGCCTCGCGGATGTTCGCGAGGAACTTGTTGCCCAGACCCTCGCCTTCGGACGCGCCCTTCACGATGCCCGCGATGTCGACGAACGACACCACGGCGGGCACCTCGCGCTCGGAGCCGAAGATCTCGGCGAGCTTGGTGAGGCGGGCGTCCGGCAACGGCACCACGCCGACGTTGGGCTCGATCGTGGCGAACGGGTAGTTCGCGGCGAGCACGTCGTTGCGGGTCAGCGCGTTGAACAGGGTGGACTTGCCGACGTTGGGCAGGCCGACGATACCGAGGGTCAAACTCACGAGCGACGAGTCTACGGCAGCGGAAGGTCATGTCCGATTCCCGCGAGCCCTATGCGGTTTGCGCTGGCAGGATCGGTGTCATGTTCGTCGACGAGGAACGCGCCTACCGAGCGGTCGCCGCCCGCGACGCGCGGTTCGACGGGTGTTTCATCCTCGCCGTGCGCACGACCGGGATCTACTGCCGGCCGTCGTGCCCGGCGGTGACCCCGAAGCGGCGCAACACCCAGTTCTTCCTGACCGCGGCCGCCGCTCAGACCGCCGGCTACCGCGCGTGCCGCCGCTGCCTGCCGGACGCGGTGCCGGGCTCTCCGGAGTGGAACCTGCGAGCCGACCTGGCCGCCCGCGCCATGCGCCTGATCTCCGACGGCGTGGTCGAACGCGACGGCGTCCCCGGTCTCGCAGCCCGGCTCGGTTACTCGGAACGACACCTCACCCGAGTGCTCAACGCCGAGCTCGGCGCGGGGCCGTTGGCATTGGCTCGCGCCCACCGTGCCCACGCCGCCAGGCTGCTGATCGAGACGACCACGATATCGTTCGCCGACATCGCCTTCGCGGCGGGCTTCGCGTCGATCCGCCAGTTCAACGACACGATCCGCGCCGTGTTCGCCTCAACGCCCTCGGAAATGCGAGGACGTGGCCGTGTGCCGAAGGCTTCGCCAGGACGCATCGTCCTGCGGTTGCCGTACCGCCCCCCGTTCTTCGCCGAGGGCTTGCTCACTCACCTGGCTGCTGACGCAATCCCAGGCGTCGAGGAAGTGACCTCGACGTCCTACGCGCGAACCCTGCGCCTGCCTTTCGGTGTCGCGACCGTGCGGCTGGTCCCTCTCGACGGCCACGTCGAATGCTCGCTGCGCCTGTCCGACGTCCGGGACCTCGGCAGCGCCGTGACGCGCGTGCGTCGGCTGCTCGACCTGGACGCAGACCCCGCCGCCGTCGACGAGTTCCTAGGCGCCGACCCCGCGCTGGGTCCGCTGGTGCGCGCCACCCCAGGGATCCGCGTAGCCGGCAGCGTCGACGGCGCCGAGACGCTGCTTCGCCTCACACACCCGGCGGTGCCTGTGGGTGCGGCTCTGGCCCAGCCCGACGACGCGCTCACCCACCTCTTCCCCACCACCATCGACGACTGCGCGGTGTGCACTGCGCTGGCCGACGGCAGCCTCGTGGTCGACGTCGGCCGCGACGCCGACGACCTGCGCGCCGAGCTGATCCCGCTGGTCGGCCCGGTAGTCGCGGACACGGTGGTGATGCGCGTGCTCGGCGCCCCCGACGTCCTGCCACTGTCGGACCCGGTACTCGCCGGCGCCGCCGCGCTCGGACTGACCGACCTAGCCTCACGCGGCCGCAGCTGGCGACCGTGGCGCTCCTACGCCGGAGCGCACCTGACCAGAAAGGCGATGTCATGACCGTGGCACATTCGTCCACTGTGGACACCCCTGCGGGGCCGTTCACCGCGATCGTCGCAGCGGACGGAGCGGTGCTCGCCAGCGGCTGGACCGCGTCGATCGACGCGCTGCTGCCGCAGGTCCACACCTCGCTGCGTCCCACGGAACTCCGCGACCGCCGCGACCTCGGCGCCGTCACGGCCGCCATCGTCGCCTACCACCGCGGCGACTTCGACGTCGTCAACGACATCGAGGTACGCCAACGCTCCGGCGAGTTCATGGAGTGGGCATGGTCGGTGCTGCGCGGCGTCCCCGCCGGCAAGCCGGTCTCCTACGCCGACTACGCCACGCTCGCCGGGCGCCCGGCAGCGGTCCGCGCGGCCGCGACCGCCTGCGCCCGCAACGCCGCCGCGTTGTTCGTGCCGTGCCACCGCGTGGTGCGGGCCGGTGGCGGGATCGGCGGGTTCCGGTGGGGCGTGGACGTCAAGCGCTGGCTGCTGGAGCACGAGTCCAAGGTCTCGTGACCAGATGGCTAGGCTGCTGGACTGCCGTGGTGCAAGCCTTCACGCTGATCGAGACGACCGCGCCTTGCCCGTGGGCATCGCCGAGTTGATCTACGTCAACGCGCTCGCACCAGATGTCCAGGACGGGAGACGCGGAGTGCTGCTGCTCGGCCTGCTGTCCGAACCCGGCGGCGCTGAACTCAGCGCCCGGCCACACCGGCCAGCCCTGGTAGTTGTTGGTCGACCAGGTCGCTAGGCGATCACCTCCAGCGTCGACCCGGTGCGCGCTTTGTGTACGCGCAGCCGTGTCGGGATTCGTTGCCGCAGTTCCTCGACGTGTGACACCAGACCGACCACGCGGCCACCTGCGCGCAGTTCGTCGAGGGTGTTCATCACCGTGTCGAGCGTGTCGGAGTCGAGAGTGCCGAAGCCCTCGTCGACGAACAGGGTGTCGAGCAGCGCGCCGCCTGTCTCGTTCGCGACCACGTCGGCCAGACCGAGAGCGAGGGATAGGGACGCGAGGAAGGACTCGCCGCCGGACAGGGTTTTCGCCGGGCGCTCGCGGCCCGAGTAGTCGTCGAGCACGTCGAGGCTGAGGCCGCCGCGGGTGCCGCGCGCGCCCGCCTCGTCGGAGTGCACGAAGCTGTAGCGGCCCTGGCTCATGCGGTGCAGGCGGGCGCTCGCGGCTACGGCGACCTCCTCCAGGCGTGCCGCCAGCACGTACGAGCGGAGCGTCATCTTCTTCGAGTTCTGGCCGCGGCCGTTGATCACGTCCGTCAGAGCGTCCAGTTCGGCGAACGAAGCCTCCAGCGGTTCGAGCGACGTCCACTCGGCACGCAGGCGGGAAGCGAGTTGGGCGACACGTTCGTGCGACGAACGCAGCCGGCTCAAAACAGCGGCCGCCTGCTCTGCCGCGGCACGGGCGGCGGAGGCACGGGCGGTGACCTCCTCCAGGTCGACTTCCTCGTCCGGCGACACGTCCGGCAGCTCGGCCAGCGTCGCCTCCGCCGTGGCACGCGTTCGTTCCCAGGCGCCGATCTGCTCGTCCAGCTCGGCGATCCTGGCTTCCGGCCTTGCCGCTGCCAACGCCGAGGCCACGTCGGCGAAACCGGCTTCGGCCGCCAGTGCCGCCGCCGACTCCCGCTGCTCCTCCAGCCGGGCGCGGGCCGTGACGACGGCTGCCTGGCGGTCCGCGAGATCGGTCAACGCATGCGCGAGGTCGAGCAGGTGGGCGCGGCGCGTCACCACATCAAGGTGCTCGCCGCGCGCCTCGTCGAGGCGAACCGCCCGTGCCGCAACGGTTTCGCGCAGCTTCTTGTCCTCGGCGCGCAGGCCGGCCAGCTCCTGTTCGATGCGGCCTTTTTCCGCACCGAGGTCACGCATGCGCGCTTCCAGGCCGACGAACTCGTTCTGCCGCTGTGACCTGGTGCGGGCAAGAGCCGCGGCTTCACGGAACTCGGCGATCACCTCGCTCGGATCCGCGGCACCGAGCACCTCGCGATAGCCGTCGAGCCGCGACGCGGCCGCCTGACGCGCCTGCTCGGCCAGGCTGCGCTGCTCCAGCGCGGACTGCTCGCCCGCCTGTGCCGCCTCCTCGTCGGAAGCGTCCACCGAGTCCAGCATCGGCTGCGCGGGCGACGGATGCTGACGCGACCCGCATACCTTGCACGGACGTCCTTTCCGCAACGCCCCCGCCAGCTCGACCGCCATCTCCTCGAGGCGTTGCTGACGCACCCGCTGCAGCACGTCCTTCGCGTTCTGGTGCACGTCGATCGCCTGTCGCAGGCAGTCCTCGGCGCGAGTCAATGCCTCCAAAGCGTCCGGCAGGTGGGTGGCCGCCTCGAACCGCATCCGCAGACCGTCCAGCCGCGCGGCCGCCTCCTGCGCCTGGTCCAGCTGCGAACGGCACACCGAAAGCTTCTCCGGCAACGTCTCCAGCTCGGCGTTGAGCAGTTCGAGCCGGTGCTGAACGCGGTGCTCGACGACCTCGATCTCCTCGATCCGCAGGATGTCCAGCCGGTGCTGCTTCGCCTCGGCCGCGAGCTGGTTCAACGCCCCGGCCTCCTCGCGCAACCGGGAGGCGTCGTCGCGCAGGTCCGACCCGGTGTACCCGAGCCGGGACACCGCCGCTTGAGCCTTCGCCTCGTCCGACACCGCGAAGTCGAGCGACGTGCTGAGCCTGCCGATGGCCTGGTGCGCGGGAACCACGGTCACCGCGCGCCGGGCAGCGTCCCGCTCCGCGATCCATGGCGCCGGGTCGCCGAGCGAGCCCAACGCCTGACGAGCTTGCCGCACCCGTTGCACGCGCTCGGCGTGCACACGAGCCTCCGTCAGCGCGGCATCCGCGGCCTGCCGCGCCGCCGACATCTCCGCGGCGCGCTGCGTGGTTTCCTCAACGCCCTCCTGCAGGCGTTTCTCCAGCCCGCTCAACCACTCCGCGTCCGCACCGTCATCAGGTGGCTCCTCAGCGGCGGCCTCGGCGACCCGGCCGACCAGGTCACGCGCCACCTGTCTGCGTTGTTCCAGCACGCGCCCGGCGGCCACGCGCTTGTCGCGGAACCAGTTCTCCACGTCGAGGAACCGCTGCGTACCGAACAGCTTCTCCAGCAGCTTCTCCCGCTCGGCGGTGTCCGCGCGCAGGAACTTCGCGAACTCGCCCTGCGGCAGCAGGACGACCTGGAAGAACTGCTCGTGCGTCATGCCGAGCAGGTCCTCGACGATCATGGCGACCTCGTCGATTCTGGTCACCGCGTCGCCGTCCCAGCCTTCCAACCAGGTGAGCGACGCCTTCGCCGGTTGCGTGGTGAACCCGCCACCGCGCTTCTTCGGCCGGTCGAACTCGGGACTACGCACGATCCGCAGCCGCCGGCCCTGCACCGTGAGCTCCAGCGCCACCGACGTCGGCGTCTCCGGATCCGCGTACTCGCAGCGCAGCTTCTTCACCTCGCCGCGCGCACCGGGCACCCGGCCGAACAGCGCGAACGCCACCGCGTCCAGCAGCGTCGTCTTGCCGGCACCGGTGTCACCGTGCAGGAGGAACAGGCCATCGGCACCGAGAAGGTCGAAGTCGACGGCCTCGGTACTCGGGTATGGCCCGAACGCGGTCAGCTCGAGCGTGTGCAGCCTCATGTCAGCTTCTCCCGTGCCACGGCGGCGAACGCCTCACGCAACAGGTCGCGTTCGCGATCGTTCGGCTCGGCGCCGCGGCTGTCGCTGACGAAACAGCACGCGACCTCCTCGTCCGTCCGCCCGCGCACCCGCTCCGCGTACGTCATCGTGTGCGCACGCCCCTCCTCGGGACGCCACTCGACGTGCACCGCGTGCGGGAACCGCTTCTGCAGCTGCCGCAGGGAATCCATCGGCCGCACCTGGTCGGTGAGGACGAAGGACAGGAAGTGATCCTCCACTTCTTCGTGTTCGGGAGCGGACAACAGCTCGTCCAGCCGTCCGGTCAACGTCGCGAGCCGGCGCGGAACGGGCAACTCGCGGCGTTCCACTCCGGAGAGACCCTCCGGTCCCAGCTCGACCAGCCACACCGATTTCCGTTGCCGCGCCTCGGAGAACGAGTACGCCAACGGACTACCCGAGTACCGCAGGTGTTCCGCGAGCGTCTGCGGGCCGTGCAGATGCCCGAGCGCCACATAGTCGATGCCTTCGAACACCGCCGACGACACGTCCTGCACGCCGCCGACCGCGATGGTGCGTTCGGACTCCGACGGCGCTCCCCCGGTGACGAACGCGTGCGCGAGAACCACCGATCTCGACTCGCGAGTCGCCAGGTCCGAACGGATGCGCCGCATCGCCTCCGTCAGCACGCCCGCGTGACTGCGGCTTTCGACGTTCAACGCGTGGCGCGCCGGTTCCGGCTCCAGGAAAGGGATTCCGTACAACGCGACCGGCCCGTGCGCGTCTTCGAGCAACACCGGTTGATCCAGGTCGGTGATCCGCGTGCGCAGGAACAGCCCGCCGAACTTGGCGAACTCACCGAACACGCCGATGCGCGCCGCGGAGTCGTGGTTGCCCGGCGTGATGACGATGCGCGCTCCGGCCTCGCGAATCCTCATCAGGACACGGGCGCAGACCCCGACCGCGTCGGCGGACGGAACCGCGCGGTCGTACAGGTCGCCCGACACCACGACGACGTCTACCTTCTCGTCGACGACCAGGTCAGCGAGTCCGCCCAGCACCGACTCCTGCTCCGCGAGCAGGTCGCGGCCGTGGAACGTCCGTCCCACGTGCCAGTCGGAGGTGTGCAGGATTCGCATGCCCACGACGCTAGCGGCGGTCTCTGACAAAACTCGGCGAGGGTCCCCGGCGTGTCACCCGATCGAGAATTGTCGGTGTGGTGGAGCATCATCAGTGCCGTGACCGCAGTGATCATCACAGCCGCGATCGTCCTGGCACTCGTCTGCGCCGGGGCGCTGGCCGCTGTGTGGCGGCTCTACCAGGACAGTGTGCGTCGCACCGACGTCGCGCTGGCCGCGATCCAGACCGAGCGCGAGCGCTTCGACGCACAGCAGATCGCCTTGCAACGCTATGAGGTCGCGTTCTCGTCGGTGTCCGGCCGGGGCGAGCTCGGTGAGCAGGTACTGGTGGAGACGGCGCGAGCGCTGGGCCTGCGCGAAGGACTGCACTTCTCCCTGCAGACCGACGTCGCGGGCGGCGGCTCCGTGCGACCGGACATGGTGCTGAACGTCGGCGGCAACCGGCTGGTGCCGGTCGACTCCAAGATGTCGATGGCCTGCTGGGCGGAAGCGGTCGAGACCGACGACCCGCGGGAACGGGCGGACGCGCTGCGCGTACATGTCCGCAACATCAGGTCGCGCGCGGCCGAGCTCGCGGGCAAGGGCTACCAGCGCTGGGCGGACGCCATCTACGGCACGATCATGTTCGTGCCGAACGACGGCGCCGTCGTCGCCGCGCTGGACACCGACCCTGAGCTGCTGCGCTGGCTGCTCGACCGCCGGGTGTTCCTGTGCGGGCCGACCGGGTTCGCGGTGATCGCTTCGGCGGCGATGTTCGCGGTGACCGAACGCGCGCTGGCCGACGACGTCGAACGGGTGCGCGCGCAGGCCGGGCACGCTCACCGGGCGGCCGATACGGCCATCGAGGCGCTCAACCTGTCCAGCACGCACCTGCAGCGGTTCCTGTCGGCGCGCAGGCGTGAGCTGGACGCCCTGGAGGGTTTCCGGGCGGCCGTCGAGCCGCTGACGGAGGCCGCCGGCAGCCCGACCCCAATCCCACTGGTGCGCCGGGCCGACGAACAGTCGGCGTGAACCGGAACTGTCAGACCTCGAACGGTGCGCGCACACGCGCAAGCTGGACGCCCTGGAGCGCTTCCGGGCGGCCGTCGAACCGCTGACGGAGGCCGCCGGCAGCCCGACGCCGATCCCGCTGGTGCGCCGGGCGGACCAACAGTCGGCGTGAACCAAGAACTGTCGGACCTCGATCCGTACGCGCGCACGCGCGAGCTGGACGCTCTGGAGGGCTTCCGGGCGGACGAACGTGAACCGGAATTGTCAGACCCCGGCGCTAGCTTGAGTTCGGACCGTCCCGAACGAGAGGAGAGCGCCCACGAAACTGCACAACAACCGCATACGGGACAAGCCGGGCGACCCCGTCCCGACCGGAGACGGGCGTCACTGAGCACAACGCGATCGGGCGATGCGAGGTTGCCCGTGAGTGAGATAACCGTGGACTGACGAACAGCACATGTCGAAGCGGCTACCGTGTGCGCCGTGAGTGAGTTGCGTGACCGCCGTGTGGCACTCGATGACGATGACGACTTCGAGGGCCAGGACATCCCCGCGTGGAACTACCGCGCCATCGCCGGGACCTTCAAGGGCATCCCGTGGTGGGCGTCGATCCTCTGCGCGCTGGTGCCCGCCGTCATTGGCGCGTACATCGACATCAGCTCAGGCAAGACGGTCGGCTGGGTCTTCAACATCCTGTTCTTCGTCGGTGCCATCGCGGGCATCTGCCTGGTCCAGCGGCGCAGCCTGTTCGCGCCGATGGTGCAGCCACCGCTGATCCTGGCCGCGACGGTCCCGACGCTGGTCCTGCTCACCGGCGGTGTCCCGAAGGCGGCACTCGCCGCGATGGCGCTCGGCCTCGGCAAGCCGCTCATCGACAGCTTCCCCGTGATGGCGGTGACGACGCTGTTCACCGTCGGCATCGGCATCGCCCGCATGCTCTCGCAGAAGGACCCGAACCGGCCGTCGAAGGCCGACGTCAGGGAGGCGAAGGCGGACCTCAAGCGGCGGCCGAAGCCGTCGAGCGAGCCGCGCCGCCGCCCGGCCCAGGACGAGGGCGAACGTCCGCGCCGCCCGCGTCCCGATGCCGCGCGCCGTGAGAGCACCGCACGCCGTCCCGCACCGCAGGGCGAGCGCAGGCCACGTCCCGCGCAGGGCGAGCGGGCCCCGCAGCGACGTCCCCGGCCGCCCCGCGACGACCGTTAGGGCAGCCGCAGGTCAGCGGTCGTGGGACCGTCGATGGTCACCTCGACCGCGGGTCCGGTCTTGCCGTCCTTCAACGCCGTGAACTGGTACTTCCCCGGTTCCAGGCTTGGCCACGAGTAGTGCCCGTCAGGCAACGAGTGCACCGCGATGTCCGGCAGCGGGTGCATCTCGTGCGAGTTGACCTGCACGAGCGCCCCCTCGACCGGCTTGCCGGTCGCGTCGGTCACGGTCCCCGTCACCTGACCGGCCCGACCGCTCGTCTTGGGGACGGCGGGCCCCCGCGAATCATTCGCCGGAAGCTCGGTAGTACACGCGGCGAGTACCAATACAAGAACCACACAAAGAGATCTCACGATCGATCCGCTCCTCCCCTTCTCCGCTCAAAGGACGGAGGAGAGGGGCATTCCGGTTGCGACGAACAACCGGAATGCCCCGAACAATTACCGCCAGCCGGCGATCAGGTTGAACCGGGATTCGGTCAACCGGGCGCCGCTGTTGTGCGAACCGCCGTACGCGTGCCAGGCGAGGAAGCACTGGCCGGCACAACCGGGCGACCCGGCGGGACGGTTCGTGTAGACGGGGCTGCCGCTGTTGCCGCCCACGGTGTCGTTGTCGTAGTACAGCCGCAACGGGTCGCTGATGCGGATCTGGTCGTACGACACCCACTGCTGCTGCGCCTTGTCACCGGGGTAGCCCTGCACCACCGACGGCGTGCCGTTCAGCGAAGCGGTCTGCCAGTACGAGCCGTACCAACCGGTGGCGTTGCCGATGGTGCAGTTCAGCTTGGCGCCGCCGTAGTCGGCGTCCTGGCTGTGGTTGACGGTCCAGCCGGTGTTGGACAGCAGCTGCGAGGCCGTGCAGGAGCCGTACGGGTACGAGAACCCGTTGGCACCGGGGTAGAACCGCAGCTGACCGGTGTACCAGCTGGTGCCGTTGAACACGCAGTGGCCGGCGGTCAGGACGAGCGTCGGCGAGTACATCCAGCCGCTGCAGTGCTGGCTCTCCACGCCGTTGACCGTGCGGGTGATCAGCACCGTCGCCCGAGCCGGGAACCCGGTGGTCGGGTTGACGCGGATCCGGTTGTCGGGCCCGATGATCGACTGGGTCTGGAAGTCCAGCCCGGCGATCTTGTGCCCGTCGGCGACGGGCGTGGCGCCGTACGCTCGCACGTCGGACGGCACACCGGTGCCACGGTAGCTGGACACGCCTCTCAGCCCGCTCACCGCGGCCGACTTGATGCCCGCCCCTGTGTCGCTTGCGACGGTCTCCACCGAAGCGGAAGGCGCGGCCTGCGCCGACACCGCGGTCAAGACCGACGCGAACAGCAGGCTCCCCACCGCTGCCGCGACACGCATCGAGAATTTGCTCACCAGGATGCTCCTCTGTGAGTGGATGTTCCGACTCAACAGGGGAGCGCCTGGTTCGTTCAGATACTTTCCGAACTACAAAATGCTCTGTTCGGTCGTATATGTATTACCTATCGCACGAGGTCCTTGCGCAATTCCCGCGGCAGGGCGAATGCGATCTTCTCGTTGGCCGTGGTGATCTCCTCGACCTCTTCCCAGCCACGCGACTCGAGGAACTTCAGCAGTTCCATCACGAGAATGTCCGGCACGGAGGCACCCGACGTCACGCCGATCGTCTCGACGCCCTCGAGCCACGCCGGGTCGACTTCCTTCGCGTAGTCGATCAGGTACGACGCACGGGCACCTGCCTGCAGCGCCACCTCGACGAGCCGCACCGAGTTGGACGAGTTCTTCGAGCCGACCACGAGGACCAGGTCGCACGAGGGCGCCATCGTCTTCACGGCCGTCTGCCGGTTGGACGTGGCGTAGCAGATGTCGTCGGACGGCGGGTCCTGCATCTCGGGGAACCGCTCGCGCAGCTGCCGCACGCGCACCATCGTCTCGTCGACGGACAGCGTCGTCTGCGACAACCAGACCACCTTGGACGGATCGCGCACCTCGACGGTCGCCGCGTCCTCGGCGGTATCCACCAGCTGCACGTGCTGGGGCGCCTCACCGGCGGTGCCCTCGACCTCCTCGTGGCCCTCGTGGCCGATAAGCAGGATGTCGTAGTCGTCGCGGGCGAACCGCTTGGCCTCGTTGTGCACCTTGGTGACGAGCGGGCACGTGGCATCGATGGTCCGCAACGACCGCGCCGCGGCCTCCTCGTGCACCATCGGCGACACGCCGTGCGCGGAGAAGACCACCAGTGCGCCCTCGGGCACCTCGTCGGTCTCGTCGACGAAGATGGCGCCGCGATCCGACAGGGTCTCCACGACGTACTTGTTGTGGACGATCTCCTTTCGGACGTACACAGGTGCGCCGTACTGCTCCAGAGCGCGCTCGACCGTCTCGACGGCACGATCAACGCCCGCGCAGTAGCCACGCGGCTTCGCCAACAGGACTCGCTTGGACATGCCCCCAGGGTACCCAGGCCTGTTCCTAGGCATTTGTCACGTGACTACGGCAGGCTTAGCACCATGAAGCCACTGCCGTTGCCGGTCCGCGTCGCAGCCGGACTCGCGGCGACCGCCCTCGAACAGGCCCGCAGGCTGCCGCAGCAGCTCGCCGGGCTACCCGTCACGGTCGTCAGCGAGGCGCTGCAGTTGTCCATGCGCGTGCAGCAGCATGTGACCGAACTCGCCATCAAGGGTGACGACATTCTCTCCGGACTTCGCCCGGTCGAGGACGAACCCGAGTGGGCCACGTTCGACGAGGACGCCGAAGAGCCCGAGGCGACCGACGACGACGGCGACCCGTGGGCCGAGGAGGAACGCGCGCTCGCCCGCGAGGTGCCGGAGGCGTTGCCCAACTACGACGACCTCTCCATCGCCCAGTTGCGGGCACGTCTGCGCAACCTCAGCATCGACGATCTCGAGGAACTGCTCACGTACGAACGCGCCCACGCCGCGCGACCGGAGTTCGTCGGCATGCTGAACCGTCGCATCACCACCGTGCGTTCCCAGTGACCGACGCACCATCCACTCCTGAGAACCCCTGGCCGGTCCGCACGGTCGCGCGCAAGGTGCTGGAGTGGATCAACCGCCTCGGCCCGGTGTGGGTCGAGGGCCAGGTCACGCAGCTGAGCAGCCGCAGCAGCACCGCGTTCCTCACGCTGCGCGACCCGAGCGTCGACATGTCGATGTCGCTCACGGCGCCGTCGATGCTGCTCAGGGACATGCAGCTGACCGAGGGCAGCCGCGTCGTGGTGCACGGGAAGATGAACTTCTACCCGGCTCGCGGCACGCTCAGCCTGCGCGTCGACGAGATCCGCGCGGTCGGCATCGGTGAGCTGCTCGCCCGGATCGAACGGCTGCGCAAGCTGCTGCACGCCGAGGGCCTGTTCGATCCCCGCCGCAAGCGCCGGCCGCCGTTCCTGCCGAACAAGATCGGCCTCATCACCGGACGTGCGTCGGCCGCCGAGCGCGACGTGCTGACCAACGCCCGCGGCCGCTGGCCCGCAGCCCATTTCCGGGTTATCAACGTTGCGGTGCAAGGGGTTCAGGCGGTGCCACAGGTCGTGACGGCACTGTCCACCCTGGACCGCGACCCCGAGTGCGACGTCATCATCATCGCCAGGGGCGGCGGCAGCGTCGAGGACCTGCTGCCGTTCTCGGACGAGGCGTTGTGCCGGGCGGTCGCGGAGTGCCGCACGCCCGTGCTGTCCGCGATCGGGCACGAGCCGGACACGCCACTCGTCGACCACGTCGCGGACGTGCGCTGCTCGACGCCGACCGATGCGGGCAAACGGGTGGTTCCCGATGTAGCGGAAGAAACAGAGCGGGTCCGCCAGATGCGCGACCGCGGCCGCCGGGCACTGCACGGCTGGGTGGACCGCGAGCGCCGTCTGCTGGACCAACTGCGGTCCCGACCAGCACTTTCGGATCCGTACGGTCCCCTGGATCGGCGCGCAGAAGACGTGAAAAGGCTTCGTGAACAGGCACAACGGGCGGTCGAGGGCCGTCTCGACCGGGAAGAGATCAACCTGTCGGGGACGAAAGCTCGCTTGACGACCCTCGGTCCGGCCGCCACGCTGGCCCGCGGATATGCCGTTGTGCAACTCGTCACACCTGACGGGGTTGACGGTGTGCTCCGGTCCACAGCTGAGGCACCCGCGGGAACGCAACTGCGGGTACGGGTCGTTGACGGGGCGATACGCGCCGTCGTCACGGAATCGGAAGAGGAAGGGGGAGGTACCGGTGGTTGACCCTGTGTTCCTCCCGCTGACCATGGCCGCGGCCGACGACTGCACCTCGGGTGTGCGCAGCGTCGCCGAGGCGGCCAACCGGGCCGCGGCCGACTGCTGGGCCGCGCTGCTCGGCGGCTGCAACTCACGCAGCCGCGATCGGCTCATCCTGACGTTGCACGACCTGTCCGAGGCGACCGTCGGCTCGTCGCACTACCGGCGTGTCATGCAGGCCGAGTGCCGCATCGACGAGGCCGTGCGAGAGGGTGACGGGGCCGAGTACGCCGAAGCGTTCGTCGGCTACGACCAGGCGGTCGCGACCGTCCTGAGCCGACTGAGGAGCACACCCGCGTGACGACCGAGCTGGGATACGAGGCAGCCAGGGACGAGCTGGTGGAGGTCGTCCGCAAGCTCGAGGCCGGCGGGCTGTCACTCGAAGAGTCGATCAAGTTGTGGGAACGGGGCGAGGCGCTCGCCCGGACGTGTGAGCAGCATCTCGCCGGTGCACGTGAGCGAATCGATGCAGCTCTCGCCGTGGTGGAGGAGGACGTCTCCGAGGGGTAACTCCATGCAAGGATCGGGCGTACCGCTCGGTAATCGCATGTGGAGGCCGCAATGGTGAACACCCCCTCGGAACGGCGTCGCGAAGCCCCTGATCGCAACCTGGCGCTGGAGCTCGTGCGCGTCACCGAGGCCGCCGCGATGGCCGCGGGCCGCTGGGTGGGCCGGGGCGACAAGAACGGCGGAGACGGCGCGGCGGTCGACGCCATGCGCAAGCTCATCCACACCGTGTCGATGCGCGGTGTCGTGGTCATCGGCGAGGGCGAGAAGGACCACGCGCCGATGCTCTACAACGGCGAAGAGGTCGGCAACGGCGAGGGCCCCGACTGCGACGTCGCGGTGGACCCGATCGACGGCACGACGCTGATGGCCAAGGGCATGCCGAACGCGCTGGCCGTGCTCGCCGTGGCGGAGCGTGGTGCGATGTTCGACCCGTCGGCCGTGTTCTACATGGAGAAGCTCGCCGTCGGCCCCGAGGCGGCCGACGCCATCGACATCACCGCGCCGATCGCGGAGAACATCCGCCGCGTCGCCAAGGCCAAGCACAGCGAGGTCTCGGACGTGACGGTGTGCATCCTCGACCGGCCGCGGCACGAGCAGATCGTCGCGGAGGTGCGCCAGGCCGGTGCCCGCATCCACTTCATCTCCGACGGCGACGTCGCGGGCGCGATCTCGGCGGCCCGGCCGAACAGCGGCGTGGACATGCTGATCGGCATCGGCGGCACGCCGGAGGGCATCATCGCGGCCGCAGCGCTGAAGTGCGTCGGTGGCGCCATTCAAGGCAGGTTGTGGCCGAAGGATCAGGAAGAGCGTGAGAAGGCCATCGCGGCCGGCCACGACCTCGACCGCGTGCTCACCACGGACGACCTCGTGAGTGGCGACAACGTGTTCTTCTGCGCCACCGGTGTGACCGACGGTGACCTGGTCAGGGGTGTGCACTACCGCGCCGGTGGCTGCACCACGCAGTCCATCGTGATGCGGTCGAAGTCGGGCACCGTGCGCATGATCGATGGGTTCCATCGGCTCACGAAGCTGCGCGAGTACGCGTCGGTCGACTTCGACCGTCCGGAGGACGCACTCCCCCCGATGCCGTAATGCGTCAACGGTGAACCGAGCGTAACCGTCCGAGTGGCCCTGGTTACATTGTGACCAAAGTCCATAGTTTTCGTTCCGACCCCGGCATCCCTGCGCCGGGGAAGGAAGGAACGGAAACTTATGAGGGCACGTTCCCTGCTTACCGCTTTTGCCGTGGCCGCGGGCGCCCTGCTCGCCTCGGCCGGCGCGGCTACGGCCGACACTCCGGACGGCGACATCACGCCGTTCATCGTCGGCGGCCACAACGCGACGCAGACGTACACCTTCATGGTGTCGCTGCAGAGCACCTCTGGCGGCCACTTCTGTGGTGGCTCGCTCATCAAGGCCAACTGGGTGGTGACGGCGAAGCACTGCGTCAGTGGCAAGACTCCCGGATCGATCCGCGCCCGGATCGGCACGACCAACCGCACCAGCGGCGGCACCGTCGCCACCGGCGCGCAGATCGTGACGAACCCGAGCGGCGACATCGCGCTCCTGCGACTGTCCACTTCGGTCGCCCAGACGCCGGTAAAGATCGCGGCGGAGTCGGGCCCGGTCGGCACGCAGACCCGCATCATCGGCTGGGGCCAGACCTGTCCGCAGCCCGGTGGCTGTGGCGCTCCGACGATCCTGCAGGAGCTGGACACGTCGATCGTGGCTGACAGCCGCTGTGGCGGCATCCGCGCGTCGACCGAGATCTGCACCAACAACACCGGTGGCAACAAGGGCGCCTGCTACGGCGACTCGGGTGGCCCGCAGATCAAGTCCGTTGGTGGCGCGTGGCAGCTGATCGGTGCCACCAGCCGCAGCGGCGGCGGCTCCGTGTGCGCGACGGCGCCGTCGATCTACGTCGACGTCCCGGCGTTCCGCACCTGGATCAGCCAGTACGCCGGAGCTGTGTAGCAGCTCCCTCGGTGAAACGGGCCCGTCTCCCATTCGTTATGGGAGGCGGGCCTTTTCGCGGCAACCTGTCGAGATCCCGCGTCGTCTACATCGACAAGGGATCCATGACGGGGGGGTGCGCGATGAAGAAGCTGCTCTTGGCGATCGCGTTGTTGTCGGTGTCGGGATGTGCTCAGCAAGCGGTGCACGCACAGACCGCTGAGCCGACTTCCAGTTCGAGTTCGGCGGCCGCGTCGTCGTCTTCCGTTGTGCCTGAGCCGTCGTCTTCCACGCCGCCGCCTCCTCCCCCACCGCCGCCGCCCACGCCGTGCGACATCACCGACGGCGCGTGCGTGCAGCTCTCGACCAACCAGACGTGGCTGCTGCGGGGCAACCAGATCGCCTACGGCCCGTACCCGATCACGTCCGGCCGCCCCGGCTACGAGACGCCGGTCGGCAAGTTCCCCGTGCTGCGCAAGGTGAAGGACGAGTGGAGCAAGCCGTACCAGGGCCCGATGCCCTACTCGACGTACTTCACGCACAGCGGCATCGCGTTCCACGAGGGCAGCCTGACGCAGCTGTCGCACGGCTGCATCCACTTGGCGCGCGGAGCTGCGGCAACGTACTTCAGCGAACTGGCCGTCGGCGACACGGTTCAAGTCGTGCCGTAGTGGTTACCCCTTGTGATGAGGGGTGATTCGAGATGATGCGGATACTCGCCATCGCGGCGCTCTTCCTCCTCGGCATGGCCGTGCCGGCGCAAGCCGAGGCAGGGTGCACCGTCTACAACGGAGCGTGTCTGAAGCTCTCCACCAACCAGGCCTGGTTGGTGTACAACGGAACGACGAGCTACGGACCCGTCCCGGTCAGCACTGGTAAGCCTGGCTACGAGACACCCACGGGCATGTTCTCCGTGCTGCGCAAGGTGAAGAACGACTGGAGCATTCCGTACAACGCTCCGATGCCGAACTCCGTGTACTTCACGTCGTCCGGCATCGCGTTCCACCTGGACAGCATCTACGTGCAGTCGCACGGTTGCGTCCACCTGGAACCCGCGGCATCACAGGTCTTCTTCGACAACCTGATGCTCGGCGAGCAGGTCCAGGTGCTCCCGTAGGTAGAGATTGCCGAGATCGATGAGGAACTGACCCAGCTCCCGATAGCGTGACGCGCGTTCGGGTGCTGGGATCAGTCCGCACGTGCCCAGCAAATGCTTGGCCAGCAACGGTCCCAGCTCCGGAATGTCCTTACGCACCTCCTGCGACAACCGTTGCAGACTCAGCCGCAGCAGGTCGTCGGTCAACACGTCACCGGCCACGGCCGCAACCCCTCCCGCTCGCGCCACACGCGATCGCACTCCCAGCACGTCGCCCAGGTGTTGTTCCCCTGCCACGGATTCCGTGGCGGCACAATGGGATCGCCGCACAACGTCTCCCCCTCGTCGCCCGGATACAGCTCGTCCGGGATCGCGTGACGACGACCCGAGTGCGGCAGCCAGCGATACCTCATGACCACGATATTGCCTGGTGCGCACCTTCCACCAGAACGCCTGTTCGGGTTGTCCTTCTTGGCCAAAGGACTTTGCTGGGCCTAGCTTTTCTCCTATGCCGAGAAGGTTTTCCACGGTGCGCGGTCGCGAGCTGGGCGACGGCCTGCGCAAGGTGCTCACCCGCTCAGGATTCTCCGGCCGCAAGCTCGCGACGCTGCTCGGTTGGGACCACGTCAAGCTCGTGGACCTGTTGAACGGCAAGCTGGGCGTGACCGAGGTCGAGCTCGCGGCGTTGCTGGGCGCGTGCCACGCACCGCCCGACGAACACGCGCATCTCCTTGCCCTGTACCGAGAAGCAAACGTGCGCGGCTGGTGGCAGCAACACGGCTCCCGCCTGCCCATTGTGTTGCGCACCCTGATCGAGCACGAAAACGTCGCGACCGAAATCATCTGTTGGCAGATCAACCTCATTCCGGGCCTGCTGCAAACCCCGGCCTACGCGCACGCGGTCATCACAGCGGACCCGAATGTGCCTGCCGACGAGGTCGACCAGCGCGTGCAGGCGCGCCTCACGCGCCAGGAAATCATCGAGCGCGGGGTGAAATTGGTCTTCTACGTGCATGAGCAGGCGCTCCGGCTACAGTTCGACGCCCCTGAGATCATGCCGGAGCAGCTACACCACCTGCTGCAAATGTCGGTTCGGACCAACGTCAGCTTGCGTATCGTGCCGTCATCCATCGGCCCTTGCGCGGGCCTCACCGGGCCGTTCGTGCTGCTCAAATTCGACGGCATCGAGCCCATCGCGCACGCGGAAACGCAGACATCGACCCTCTTCATCGAAGACAAGACCCAGGTCCAGGCCTACTCCAACGTCGTGAAGGCCCTCGAAACCCAGGCCCTTGGCGAGGCAGAATCGAGGAGGCTGATCACCGAAATCGTCGCCTGAGGAGGACCTCCCGCATGAGCGAGTGGCGCAAGAGCAGCTACAGCGCATCACAGTCGGACTGCGTGGAGGTTGGCACAGGCGTCGGCATCCGGGACAGCAAGGCCCCTGACCAGCACATATCGCTCAGCGCTCGCTCGTGGCGCGAGTTCCTCGATGCCGTCAAGCAGGTGCGCCTTGCCAGTCACGAAGTGTCACGCCCTTAGCTTGTCTTCAGCTGTCCCCGGCGTCGTCCGTGTAACCACGGAATGCGGTGAAGACACGTAGTTCCGTGGAAACACCGATGCGCCCCAGCCGCCCCGGCCCGCAGAGTCTGCGCTGTGCAGGCAGACAACGGAAGGCTGGTCACGGCAGACCCGTCCGAGGTGCTGAGACCGCGCGATGCCGCGGACGTCGCGGCGATCATCGAGCGGTGCGCCGAGCACCGCCTGCCGGTCGCCCCGCGCGGCGGCGGGCACTCGTGTTACGGCCAGAGCCTCGTTCACCGCGGGGTGTCCATCGACATGACGTCCCTCAACACCGTGCACGAGGTCCGGCCCGGGACGATCACGGTCGACGCCGGCGCGCGGTGGGCCGACGTCGTCCGGGCGGCGCACGAGACCTGTCAGCGGCCGCCCGCGTTGACGGCGTATCTGGGGCTCACGGTCGGCGGCACGCTGAGCGTGGGCGGGGTCAGCGCGGCCCCATGGGAGGGCGGTCAGGTCGAGCGGGTGCGCGAACTCGAAGTCGTCACCGGTACCGGTGAGGTCCTGCTGTGCTCGCGAGAGCACGAGCCGGAACTGTTCGACGCGGTCCGCGGCGGGCTGGGACAGTTCGGCGTCATCACCCGCGCGGTGCTCGACCTCGTACCCGCTCCGGAACGGGTGCACCAGTACGTATTCGCGTACACCGACCAGGCGAAGCTCTTCACGGACGCGCGGATGTTGTTGCACCGCGACGAGGTGGACGAACTCTACGTGCAGGTCATGCCGCCGGGCGGGGGCTTCCGGCTGGTCGTCTGCACGTATGATCACGACGACATGGTGCTGCCGGAACCGTTGCTGCACAACGAGGAACCATGGCTACGGCATGTCGGGGAGACCACCCGTCTGGTCGATGGCTACCGGGTGGCGGGGTGGGACGAGCGCCCAAAGCCGTGGTTCGACGCCTGGTTGCCCGACAGCATCGTGGAAACGGTCGTCGCGGACGCGCTGGACTCGTTCACCGCCGAGGACTGGACGCCTCCTGGCGTGGAGGGTGGCTGGGTGCTGCTGTTCCCACACCGCCGGGCCGCGTTCGAGGCGCCGATGCTGCGGGTTCCCGAGAGAGACGACTGGGTG
This sequence comes from Lentzea sp. NBRC 105346, assembly GCF_030269605.1. GTDB lineage: Bacteria > Actinomycetota > Actinomycetes > Mycobacteriales > Pseudonocardiaceae > Lentzea. Next base: position 66,372 of record NZ_BSTQ01000024.1, on the reverse strand, counting down.
TGGCTGTTCGACGTCCTCACCGTCGGCCCTAGCGAATCAGCTCCACTGTGGACCGATCGGATGCTCGCGCGCAACCAGCGACTGGCTGCGATCACGCGCGCGGCGGGTGGGACGATCTATCCGATCGGCGCGACCGCGATGTCCGAAAGCGACTGGGCGGCGCACTACGGCCCCATGTGGGAGAGGTTGTTGCACGCCAAGCGTCTTTACGATCCACGTGGTGTGCTTACGCCTGGTCCGGGCGTGTTCGCTCCGATACCCACAGCATGATGCCGCGGCGGTTGGCGACGTCGAGCCTGCGCAGGATGGCCGAGACGTGGGACTCGACCGTGCGGATGGAGATCACCATCCTGGCGGCGATGTCCTTGTTGCTCATGCCGGTGGCGACGAGCCGGGCCACTTCGAGCTGGACCGGGGTCAGGACGTGCTCTTCCGGTTGTTCCCCGAGGGCGAGGGCGATCGCCTCCTCGTAGTCCGTGATCGCGAGTCCGGCGGCGTACAGCTGCTCGTAGGTCTCGTTGGACAGCGCCGTGAGGGCCTGCTCGACCGCCCTCTCACGGCGTTCGGCCATCGGCACCAGTCCAACGATGTCGACGCCTGTCGTCCGCTGCATGCTGGTGGCGGCGCCGAGCAGGCGAGCCGCCCGCTTCGCCTCGCCCCGTGCGGCGGCACACCAGGCGAGGGCCTCGCACGACCACGGTGGCCCCCACCGGTCGCCGATGTCCTGCTGCGCGCGCAAAGCGTCGCGCAGCAACGCTTCGGCCTCGGCTGGTGCGCCGAACCGCAGCCTGGCGACGGCTGTCGTCCACTGGGCGAAGCAGATGCCCCATGGTTCACCGGCGGCTTCGAGTGCGGCCGTGCAGGTGGCAGGTCCGTCGTGCGCCTGCTGTTCGTCGCCGAGCAATGAGGTGCTGACGGCCAGCATCATCAAAGCCATCGACCAGTCGCCCGCCCAGTCCGGCCCCATCGCGGCGAACCCGTCGCGGGCACGCTCCAACTGTTCGAAGGCTTCGTCGCTCTTGCCGTACATGAACGCCGCCGCTGTGCCCAGGACGAAGTCGAGCGGTGGCAACGGTCCCGGCATCGGGTAGTCGTCGGCCAGCGTGGTGGCTATGTTCATCGTCGCGATCGTGTTTTCGCGATCCCCCTGGCAGAGCATGATCCAGCCGAGGAACGCCAGTGCGCCGATGCGCTGCGGCGTCGGCCGTACCGGTGTCGCCGCGAGTGCGCGTTCCAGCATCTCCCGTCCTTCCGGGAGCCAGCCGTTGTAGAAGTATTCCCGGCTGCGGCCGAGGTCGACGGCCAGTTGCAGCGCGACGTCCTCGCCGTCGTGCACCGGGTGTTCCAGGAAGTATGCGAGCGCGGCACGGTAGTTGGGCATGTCGGCGCGGATGCCGCGCAACATCGCGAGCTCGTCGGGCCCGAACCAGGTGTTCGCGATCCGCGCGGCCTTGCGGAGGTAGTGCGTCGCGTGGCGGGCGCGCATGGTCTCGTATCGGCCGCCTTCGGTCAGCAACTCCACGCCGAACTGCTTGATCGGTTCGAGCAGCGTGTACCCCGTTCGATCCGGGGTCGTTTCGACGAGGGACTTGTCGACGAGTCCCGCGAGCGCGTCCGCGATGTCCTCTTCGCAGACGGCTTCGGCGTCGGCCAGGGTGAACCGTCCGTCGAAAATGGACACCCGTGCCCACAGCGAGCGTTCGGCGACGGTGCAGAGGTCGTACGACCAGACCACCATCGCGTGCATCGTCCGATGGTGCGGCAGTGCCGTCCGGTCGTTGCGCGTCAGCACCCGGAAGACGTTGTCCAGCCGGTGTTCCAGGTCTTCGACGGACATGCTGCGCAGCCGCACTGCGGCGAGCTCGATAGCCAGCGGCAGCCCACCGAGCCGACGGCTCACCCGGACGATGTGCGGCCACTGGTCGTCGGTGATCGTCCAGCGGGGCGCGCTGCTCTCCGCGCGTTCGACGAGCAGCTGCACCGACTCGTACTTCATCGCGGCTTTGGTGGTCTCGTCGTCCGGCGGCACGGCCAGCGGCGGGACCACCATCACGCTCTCACCGGGGATCGAGAGCTGTTGCCTGCTCGTGGCCAGCATCCGCAGTTCGCTCTGGCCCAGCAGCGTCGTGACGAGACCGGCCACTTCGTCGACGAGATGCTCGCAGTTGTCCAGGACGAGCAGCATCTTCCGGTAGTGGCGCAGGTGGTCCAGCAGGGTGTCCAGCACGTTGCGAGACGACTGGTCGCGGATGCCGACCGCGCGTGCGACGGCCCTCAGCACCGCGTCGCCGTCCCGCAGGGGTGCGAGCTCGACCAGCCACACACCGTCCGGATAGGTCTCCTGCACGAGGTCCGCGACGGTGACGGCCAGGCGCGTCTTGCCGCTGCCGCCGACGCCGGTCAGCGTGACGACGCGTGACTCGGTGAGACGGTCCCGCACGTCGCGAATCTCCTGCGTACGGCCGACGAACGAGGACAGCATTTCCTTACACTAGGACACTGTGCGCGGCCGCGTTGTCGCTCTGTGTCAATTGGGTCGAGGTTGTCGATATGCGGCGGTGGGCCAGATTTCACCCTTGATCTCGCGGTCCCGATCGTTGTCCGGATCGCGCACGAAGCCCGCTCGTTCGGCGACCTTGCGCGACGCGACGTTGTCCGCGTGCGTCCACAGCCGGAGCTCGTCGAGGGCGATGTTGGCGAAGATCCAGCCGACGAAGGTCGTCAGCGCCGCGGTGGCGATGCCCTTGCCGCGTGCTTCCCTCGCCATCAGGTACGAGACCTCGCCGACGCCGTCGTGGATCTCGAGCGCGACGTTGCCGTGGCGTTCGCCGGTGTGACTGTCCGCGACGAGGAACGACACCACGGCGGGGTTCGCGCGCTGGGCCCTGATGGCCCGCGCGACGGTCTCCGCCGTGATGTCCGGTCCGTCCGTGGTGAACCGCTGGACGTCCGCGTCCTTGGTCCACTCCGCGTAGAAGGGCGCCTCGGATTCCGTCCACGCCCTCAGTTCGATGTCCCCCATGAACCCAGGTTAGCCAGCATTGCTGGAATGTCCCGGGAAAAGGTGAGCATCGGGGTTGAGCGCGACCGCAATGTTGTTGACGGCGGTGGCCGCTTCGCCGAACCCGGTCGCGATCAGCTTGACCTTGCCGGGGTAGTTCGCGACGTCGCCCGCCGCGTACACCCGGTCGCGCTTGGTCTTGCCGGTCGAGTCGACGACGATCGCGCGGTGGTCCAGTTCCAGGTCCCACGACTCGATCGGGCCCAGGTCGGCGGTGAAGCCGAGTGCGGCGACGACCGTGTCCGCCGGCAACACCTTCTGGTCGCCCGACTTCAGCTTCAGCTCCACTTCGGACAGTGGCTCGCCGCGCAGTTCGGTGACTTCGGCGTCGGTGATGATCTCGATGCCGAGCTCGCGGACCTTGGTGACCGTGCCGGCGTGGGCACGGAACGTGGCGCGGCGGTGGACGAGCGTGACGCTCTTCGCGATCGGGTGCAGTGCGAGCGCCCAGTCGAACGCCGAGTCGCCGCCACCGACGATGACGACGTGCTGGTCGGCGTGTTCGGCGAGGACGGGCACGAAGTGGACCATGCCGCGGCCGAGCCGGCCGTCGCCTGCCGGTAGCGGCCGTGGGTTGAACTCGCCCATGCCGGCGGTGACCAATACGGCGCCCGCGCGGATCGTGGTGCCGTCGGCGAGGCCCACGGCCAGTCCGTCCTCCAGTGTGGACAGTGTGCGTGCCTGCTGTCCGAGAAGGTACGTGGGCTTGTACTGGCCGGCCTGTTCGACGAGTGCGCTGACGAGGTCGCGTCCGCGCACGGCGGGGAACCCGGCCACGTCGAAAATCATCTTCTCGGGATACATCGCGGTGACCTGGCCGCCCGGTTCGGGCAGTGCGTCGACGAGTGCGACGGACAGCTCCCGGAATCCCGCGTAGTAGGCGGCGAACAACCCCGTGGGTCCAGCGCCCACGATGAGGAGGTCGACGTCACGCTCCATCAGTTGAGCCCTTCTGCCAGTGGTGGGTGGCAGTGCTGAGATCGACCATAGAGACTCGGAAGCATGTCTGAACAGGAGTACCGCGTCGAACACGACACCATGGGCGAGGTCCGGGTGCCAGTGGACGCGCTGTGGCGAGCGCAGACGCAACGCGCCGTGGAGAACTTCCCCATTTCCGGTCGTGGGCTCGAACGGTCCCAGATCCGCGCGCTCGGCCTGCTCAAAGCCGCCGCCGCGCGGGTGAACGCCCGGCTCGGCGTGTTGCCCGAGGACGTCGCGCAAGCGATTGCGTCGGCCGCCGACGAGGTCGCCGACGGTAAGCACGACGCGCATTTCCCGGTCGACGTGTTCCAGACGGGCTCAGGAACGTCTTCGAACATGAACGCGAACGAAGTGATCGCGACTTTGGCGACAGAATCGCTCTCCCGCGCGGTTCACCCCAATGATCACGTCAACGCGTCGCAGTCGTCGAACGACACCTTCCCCACGACCTTGCGTGTGGCGGCAACTGAGGCGGTTGCGCGCGACGTGATCCCGTCGCTCGAGCATCTCGCCTCTGTCCTCGAGTCTCAGGCAACTTCGTGGTCGTCCATGGTCAAGTCAGGCCGAACGCACCTGATGGACGCCGTGCCGATCACGTTGGGCCAGGAGGCGGGCGCCTGGGCGTCGCAGGTTCGCTACGGCATCCTGCGGCTGCAGTCGTCGCTGCCGCGGCTCGCCCAGCTGCCGATCGGTGGCACGGCCGTCGGCAGCGGGCTCAACGCGCCCGCGGACTTCGGCGCTCTCGTGTCCGCCGAGCTCGCGGCCGTCACGGGCCTGCCCCTGACGGAGGCTCCCGACCACTTCGAGGCGCAGGCGACGCAGGACAGCGTCGTCGAGATCTCCGGTCAGCTGAGGGCAACGGCCGTCGGTCTGTTCAAGATCGCCAACGACCTGCGCTGGCTCGGCTCGGGTCCACGCACGGGTCTCGGTGAGCTGGCCCTGCCGGACCTGCAGCCGGGTTCGTCGATCATGCCGGGCAAGGTGAACCCGGTGATCTCCGAGGCGACGATGATGGTCGTCGCCCAGGTGATCGGCAACGACGCGGCCGTGGCGTTCGCCGGTTCGCAGGGCAACTTCCAGCTGAACGTGATGCTGCCGGTGATCGCCCGCAACGTCCTGGAGTCCTCCCGCCTGCTCGCCGCCGTCGCACGGCTGCTCGCGGACAAGGTTCTGGTCGGAGTCGAGCCTCAGGTCGAGCGGATGCGGGAGTACGCCGAGTCGTCGCCGTCGATCGTGACGCCGCTGAACAAGTACCTCGGCTACGAGGAGGCGGCGTCGATCGCCAAGCAGTCGTTGAAGGAGCGCAAGACGATCCGTGCGGTCGTGCTCGAGCGCGGTCACGTGCCGGGCAAGCTCACGGAGGAGCAGCTCGACGCCGCTCTCGACGTGCTGCGGATGGCGAACGGCGGCCGCTGAATTCGTGGTGATGCCCGGCGGCCAACGTGGCACTATCTCGCCCATGAAGTCGACTCGAAAGGGCGATGCCGCGTAGGCCGCCGGGCGCTGTTCGTGCCGATCGACCACGTTTCCATGATGTCCGTCAGGAACTCGAGACATATCGACAGTTCCTGCGTCGGCCCGGCCGTCGGCTGTACCCGTCATGGGTCTGCCATTGCTGCGACCCGATCTATGCCCGTGACGCTCTCGAACGCGCGTTGGCCGCGCTACCCGGCCGGCCCCGAGCCAAGCTGCGCCGTGTCCTCGCTCCACTCGACGAGGAGTTCATGCGGCGGACGCTTCCGGACCCGAACGCGAGCTCGATCAGCTCGTGGCATGCGGCGGCGTGGTGGCGTCAGCGTCTGGACGATCGATGAACGGCCCGTTCATCGCACGACATCGGCAGAAATGTCGGTGCCATGTGGAAACGTTGTTTTTGGGGTGTCCCCCTCGAGGGGACGCCCGCTTTGGCTTTTCCTCAAGCCGATGACACAGCCGAGTGCGACCGTGAGGGCACCAAGCGCGGACGAAACCGTGAGAGATTGCGCCCCTAGAAGCACGGACGTCACGAGTCCTGAGACGGGCATCATCCCGATCAGCACGCCGGCCCTCCCAGGGCCGAGTGTGTTGACCGCGAAGTACCAGAGCCCGAACGCCACGGCGGTCAGCAGCGTTCCCAGCAACGCCAGCGCCACGATCTGACGCGTGTCGGGCATCTGCCAGCCGCCGGCGAACGTGCCTGCCACAGCACCGATCGTCGCGGCGAGCAGACACGTCCACGTCGAGACGGCGAGCACGCCGAGCCGGCGCACGACGCCCACCGCGAACAGGGTGAAGCTCACCTCGCCGGCCATCGTCAGCAACGCGAGCACCAGGCCGGGTCCGTGCCACGCGCCGCCGCCCGACAGCACGACGACACCGCCACCGACCACCACGGCACCGACCATGGCAGCCAGCGACCGCTTCGGTGCGAGCAACGCCAGCGCGATCGGGCTCGCGCCGAGCACGGCGGCGACGAAGCCGGGTTCGGCGTAGCGCTGTGCCGCGAGCAGGACGGCATTGAAGCCGAGCATCCCGGTCGCGACCAGGCCGAGCAGCGCGGGCAGGTCGCGCCACCGCGGCAACGGCAAACGTTTGCCCGTCACCAGCGCCACCAGCAACAACACCGCTCCGCCCAGCGCGTACCGCATCGCCTGGCCGGTCAGCACGGGATAGCCCTCCAGCATCCCCGTGACCGGAACCGACGCCCCCACGATCGTCACGGCCGTCGCGCCCGCTGCCACCCCGATTCTCATGCGACCAGCTTCAACGCCAGGTGGTCCAGGTTTAAGCTCCACTTCGATGGAGACCAACTGGACCACTTTTCGCGAGCTGCTGCTCCCCGAGCACAACCGCCGCCGCGGCGTCGAGGCGGAGCTCCGGCGCGCGATCCGTGAGGGCAGGCTCGCGCCCGGCACCCGGCTGCCGTCCAGCCGCGACCTGGCGCAGCAGCTCGGCATCGCCCGCGGCACCGTCACGTCGGCATACGCGCAGCTGATCGGCGAGGGCTACCTGACGGCACGCCGCGGTTCCGGCACGACCGTCGCCTCGCTCGGTCCGGAGAGCGCCGAGCGCACGCCGGAGCCGGCCGAGCGGTGGCGCTACAACCTCCGCCCCGGCCTGCCGGCGCTGAGCGCGTTCCCCAGAGCGGAGTGGGTCGCCGCCCACCGCGCCGCTCTGGCTGAACTCCCGGACGACGACCTGTCGTATCCCGATCCGGCCGGGTACTCCGGCCTCCGCAAGGAGCTCGCCGACTACCTCGCGCGCGTCCGCGGTGTCGTGGCACGGGACGTCGTGATCACCAACGGCTCGGCCGACGCACTCTCGTTGCTCGCACGGATGCTCAAGGGCAGCATCGCGGTGGAGGAGCCGAGCCACTTCGGCGCCGTGAGCATGCTGGCGTCACATGGGATGCGTACCGTGCCGATTCCCGTGGACGACCACGGCATCCGCGTCGATCTGCTGTCCACAACGGACTGCAGTGCGGTGCTCGTGACCTCCGCGCACCAGTTCCCGCTGGGCGTGGTGCTGCATCCCGAACGCAGACGCGCGCTCGTCGAGTGGGCCCAGTCCCGCGACGCCCTGATCATCGAGGACGACTACGACGCCGAGCACCGCTACGACCGTCCCGCGCTGGGAGCATTGCAGTCGCTCGCCCCTGAGCACGTCGTCTACCAAGGCAGCACCAGCAAGGTGCTGGCGCCGGCGATGCGGCTCGCCTGGCTGGTGGTGCCGGATCGGCTCCGGGACACCGTCGTGGACCGCAAACGTCTCGACGACCTCGGCAGCGCGACCATCCCGCAGGCTGCCCTGGCCCACCTCATCCGCACGGGAGGCTACGACCGGCACCTGCGTCGCACACGCGCGCTGTACCGCAAGCGTCGGGACGCTCTGTTGAATGCCTTCGCCGACCACCTCCCATCATGGCGGCCGATCGGCGTCGCCGCCGGCCTGCACGTGGTGATGCGACTGCCGGACGGCACGGACGACCTTGCCCTGCAACAGGAACTCGCAAGCAGGGGCGTCAACGCCATGGCACTCGCCAACTTCTACGCCGGCGAGCCGAGCTACCCCGGTCTGGTACTCGGATACGCGGCGCTCTCGCCGGACCGACTCCGCGACGCGGTCCGTGAGATTCATTGTGCCGCGGGGGTCTGACAGTTTTGGTGGCGAGCCGACGGACGAGGCGGTGCCCACAGAAGCGGCCACCGCCATCGCCGCGACTGATCAGCCGATCTTCCCGCCGACGTAACCCTCGGGCGTCTTCTTGTAGACGAATACGTTGTTCGAGGAGTCGCGGTAGGTGAGCACCAGCTGCCCGTTCTGGTTCCGCACGATGCTCGGCGTGGACGCGTCACCGTTGCCGACCTCGACCCACGGGCCGAACTCGGAGCCGTTGACCTGGGTCTGCGAGCTCACCACGATCTTGCCGGCGTTGCCCCGCATGACGAGGTCGACCTTGCCGTCCTGGACGGCGCCCGACACCTGGCCGTAGTACGCGGGCTCCACATCCGGCAGCACCGTCCACGACGAAGCCCCAAGGCGACGCGTCTTCACGTTGCGTTCGACGACATCCTTGACCGTCACGCGAACCGTGCCGTCCGAGTCGAGCGAGAGCGCCGGCTCCAACGCGTATCCCTCGATCACCTGTCCGCCGCTGATCTGGCCGTGGTCGTCGGTGATCACGACCGTGTCCAGGGTGTCCTTCTTCACCGCGACGAGCACGACGACGCCGTCCGGCCGCGTGATCCCGCGGAGACCGCCGTAGGTGTCGTAGCCGAGCTTGCGCTGCCACGGCTTGCCCGCGTAGCGGTACCAGAGGGCGCCTTGACCGTCCATGAAGTACGCGTTGCCGTTGACCGTCACGACCGGCATCGCGGTCGAGTAGCCACCCAGCTCGACCGGCGCCGACATCTGGCCGTCCGCGCCCACGGTGAACGTCTTCACGCCGTCGTAGTACTCGGCGGCGACGTTGAGAGCGCCCTGCGGACCGGGCTGCGCGGTGACGTCGAGCATGTGGAAGTCGCCGACGACCTTCGAGCTCCACGAGTTCTCGCTGTCCTCGGTCAGCACGCGCAGGCCCTTGTCACTCGTGCTGTACGCGATCTTGAGCTTGCCGTCGGCGTTGACGAGGGCGCTGGGCGTTCCGGTCTCCGCGGAGACGACCGGCCGGGACGGGCCGTGGTCCGGTTCACGGCGGCACGTGTCCGGCACGACGACCGTGTCGACGTCGTTGCCCCAGCCGTGGCCGATGACCCGAGTCTGCTTCCAGTTCGAGACGTCCGCGTCGTTGTTCACCGAGGCGTCGCGCCGCCACTCGAGATCGCCGGTCGCGCTGTTCACGCCGTAGATCACGCCGCCGCCGGCGCCGCTGAGCCCCTTGTAGTTGTTCCAGCCGCCGTTTCCGGTGACCGGCGTCCGCGCTTCGTAGAACCGGCCGGAGTCGGCGTGGAACCGGTAGCGCCACACCTCGCCCTGCGCGTCACGCGCGTAGATGACGCCCTCACCGGAGGCCACGATCGACGTGTACTTGCCCCAGTCCTTCGCGATCACCACGGACTTCAGCTGGGAACCGTCCGGCTGCGACGACCAGACCAGCTCGCCGGACTGGTTGATCGAGTAGACGTGGTTGCGCTGGTCGACCGTGATCCGCTTGGCGTAGGCGGTGTCCGTGGCGTAGATGCCCCAGCCGCGGCCGATGACGCTGTACGTGCCGCCGCCCTGCCACTGGCCGTCCTTCCACCAGAAGCGGCGGAAGTCACCCGTGCCGGTGATGCTGTAGACGAAGCCGGCCCAGCCGACGAGCGTGCGCCCGTGCGCCCAGTCCGTGCCGATTCTTCTGCCGTTGCCCCAGGCGAAGTCGCCCGTGTCCGGCTTCGAGTGCTCGAACAGCCACAGGTCGCCGTTCGGCTGGACCGTGAAGACCTGCGCGGGCGCGGTGCACTTCAACGGCTGCTCGTCGGCCGCCTGCGCGGCCGGACTCGTGAGCGAGGTGGACAGAGTGATGACAGCCAGCATCGAGCCGGCTACCCCCAGTGTGCGCATGATTCCCCTCTTGGAGTGTGCTTCGAGGCGCATTCTGCCTCGTGCCGACAGCTTCGCGGAGGGGTCCGACAGTTTTGTTGCCGTCCACACGGGACGCTTCGGACCAGCGCGAAACCAAAATTGTCAGACCCCGGGTGCACCATGGAGACGTGCTCCTCTCCGAGGTCGTAGACACATCAGTCGCGGTAGCCGCGACGCGGTCCCGCCTGGCCAAGGTCAAGGCGTTGTCCGCGTTGCTGCGGTCGGCAACCCCCGAGGTTGTCGAAGCCGTGGTGTCGTTCCTGATCGGCGTGCCGAAACAGGGCCGCATCGGCGCCGGCTGGCGCACGGTGTTCGAGCTGTCTGTCTGTCCCGTCGGCAGATCAACACTCACGGTCGCAGAGGTCGATGCCGTCCTGGCGACGGTGGCAGCCACGAGCGGCAAGGGATCAGCGCAGCGAAGGGCCGACCTGTTGGCCGACCTGTTCAGCCGGGCCACCGAGGCAGAACAGGACTTCCTGCGCAGACTCCTGACCGGCGAACTGCGACAGGGCGCGTTGGAGGGAGTCATGCTGGACGCCGTGGCGTCGGCCGCCGAGGTACCGGGCGAGACCGTGCGCAGGGCGTTCATGCTGTCCGGCCGTTTACCTCAGACGGCCGTGGCGGCGCTGTCCGGCGGCGAGTCGGCGTTGGGGGCGTTCCAGCTGGAGATCGGGCGTCCGGTCCGCCCGATGCTCGCCTCCCCCGCCGAATCGCTGCCGGAAGCGCTCGCCGAACTCGGCAGCTGCGTGGTCGAGCACAAACTCGACGGAGCCCGCATCCAGGTGCACCGATCGGGCGACGACGTGCACGTGTTCACCCGCACGCTGCGCGAGATCACGAAAACCGTGCCGGAGCTGGTCGACCTGGTCCGCGGACTGCCCTGCCAGTCCGTGGTCCTGGACGGCGAAACCCTGGCCCTGACCGACGAAGGGAGGCCAAGACCGTTCCAGGAGACGATGAGCCGGTTCGGTGCGCAGGACGTTCGTGAGCTGCTGCTGAGCCCGTTCTTCTTCGACTGCCTGCACCTGGACGGGCAGGACCTGCTCGACCTGCCGTTGCGGGACCGGCTGTCCGCACTCCGGCGCGTGGCGGGTGAGCACGTCATCCCAGGCGCACTCGACCCCACCTTGGCGGAGGCGGAAACCGTTGTGGCGCAGGCGATGGCCGCCGGCCACGAGGGCGTCATGGTGAAGTCACTGGACTCGGTGTACGCGGCCGGGCGACGCGGCAGCGCATGGCAGAAGGTCAAGCCGGTCCACACGCTCGACCTGGTCGTGATCGGCGTCGAATGGGGCAGCGGCCGCCGCAAGGGCTGGCTCTCGAACCTGCACCTGGGCGCCCGCGACCCGGACGGCGGTCCGCCGATCATGGTCGGCAAGACCTTCAAGGGCCTGACCGACGAACTGCTGACGTGGCAGACCCAGGCGCTGCAGGCCATCGCGACCGAGCAGAACGACTGGGTGGTCCACGTGCGCCCCGAACTCGTCATCGAGATCGAACTCGACGGCGTGCAGGTCTCGCCGCGCTATCCGGGCGGTGTGGCACTGCGGTTCGCCCGCGTGGTCCGGTACCGGCCGGACAAGGCCCCGTCCGAAGCGACGACCATCGAGGAGGTGCGCCAACTACTCCCAGGCTCCGGCGGAGCCCCGCTCACGACGGACGCTTGAGCGTCGCCACGAACGAGCCGCTCGCCCGACAGGGGCATAACGCGGCCGCGGCCGCTCCACTGAGCCGGGCAACAACGAGCCGCCCGGCCAACGGGTACAAGGCGGCCGCAGCGCCAGCGCTCCCGCCGAACCGCGCCCAACGAGCCGCCCAGCCACCTCAGGCACGCCGCGAGGGACCACTCACCGCGGACACTTCAGCCGCGCGACAACGAGCCGCTGACCCAACGGAGCACAAGGCGGCCGCAGCGCCAGCGCTCCCACCGAACCGCGCCCAACGAGCCGCCCAGCCACCCCTGGCACCCCGAGCGGCCGCGGCGTAGACATGCCGTCACCCAACCAAGGCCATCACTCACCGCGGACGCTTGAGCCGCGCGACGATCGCCTCGGCGAAGTCGTTGCAGACCGTGCACGGGTTGCTGTACTCGTCCGACTTCAGATCGAGCACACCCCCGTACGCCTCAAACGCGACGTGGTCGGCGGTCCCGACGTGTGCGGGGCAGCCCGGTGAGCACTGTGAGTAGAAAGAGACAAAACGACCGCATGGAATCTTCCCCCCAGACGGCGTAGGGCGTGGCTGTATCTGCAGCACATGCCGCTCCCTCTCCATCCACACGGGGCACCGCCAGCCCCGTGATACCGGATGACGGGTGGGAAACCATGTCACAACCGAAAATGACGCCTCCGCCGTTCGAGGCCGTGGCCAAGGTCGCGGACACGAAGCTGGACGAAGCGCAGGACGGCTTCGGCCACGTGCAGGACTTCCTGCGCCGCTTCGGTTACCTCGCCGAAAGCGAAGGCCTCAAGGCGAGCGAACTGGACAACGACACGTCCAGTGCTCTCGCCAGATACCAGGCGTTCCACGGGTTGCCGACGAGCGGGATCTTCGACGAGGCGACGCGCGAGATGATGACGCGGACGCGGTGTGCGCTGCCGGATCCGCAGGACGCCGGGCCCCTGTCCTCGCCCACGTGTGGGTGGAACCGCACGTCGTTGACGTACGCGTTCGACCAGGGCACGAACGACATCGCGGGCGACGACGAGCGGCAGGCGGTGCGCAACGCCTTCATCACGTGGTCGGCCGCGGCGCCGGTCGCGTTTCGGGAGGTGGCGTCGAACCAGAGTCCGGACGTCCTGATCCGGTGGGGCAACGCCCAGTGCGGCGACGCCAACATGACCGGTGGGGTGCACGCGCACGCCGACTACCCGCCGGGTTGCGGGTTCTACGGCAACGCGCTGCCGCGGCCGTTCCACTTCGACGACCAGGAGCACGCCTGGGTCATCGGGGCGGTCGTCGGCGGGCTGGACGTGGAGACCGTGGCGCTGCACGAGATCGGGCACATCCTGGGTCTGCAGCACTCGAGCGTGACCGGGTCGGTCATGTTCTCGACCAGGGGCACGAACTTCACGCAGCGCACGTTGACCAACGACGACCTGGAGGGCATCCGCCGGGTGTACCCGCCGACCGGGCCGCTGTTCGTCAAGCACAGCGGCAAGTGCCTCGACATCGAGGGCATCTCGACGGCGAACGGCGCGGACGCACACCAGTGGGACTACTGGGGCGGTGGGAACCAGATCTTCAGGCTGGAGTGGGTCGAGACCGGGCACTACCGGCTCATCGCCCAGCACAGCGGGAAGGTCGTCGACATCGAGGGGCAGTCGACCGCGAACGGCGCGCAGGTGCACCAGTGGGACTGGTGGGGCGGCAACAACCAGCGGTTCCGGCTCGACCCCGTCGGGCACGGCTACTACCGGATCGTGGCGAAGAACAGCGGTCGCGTGCTGGACGTCTCCGGCATCACGCAGAACTCGGGCGCCAAGATCGTTCAGTGGGACTGGTGGGGCGGGGACAACCAGCGGTGGCGCGTCGGGCCGGCGCCGATCACGTCGCGGCACAGCGGCAAGGTCATCGACGTCTCCGGGATCTCGCTCAACGCCGGCGCACCCGTGATCCAGTGGCAGTACTGGGGCGGCGGCAACCAGCGGCTGCGGCTGGACCCGGTCGGTGACGGCTACTACCGGATCATGGTCGAGCACAGCGGCATGTGCCTCGACGTCGAGGGCATCTCGAAGCAGCAGGGCGCGCGCGTCATCCAGTGGCCGTACTGGGGTGGCGACAACCAGAAGTGGAAGCCCGAAGGCGTCGGCGACGGGTGGGTGAAGTTCACCGCGAAGCACAGCGGGATGTGCCTGGACGTGTTCGGCATCTCCGCGGACAACGGCGCCCAGCTCATCCAGTGGCCCTACTGGGGCGGCAACAACCAGAAGTGGCGCCTTTGACCTGCTGACGGACGCCGAGAGGCGTAGGGTCGGGTACTCGTGCGGTTCATCGAAGGGCATCGCCCCACCAACGACCTGACCTACGACGACGTCTTCCTCATCCCCGGCCGTAGCGCCGTGGAGTCGCGGTTCGACGTCGACCTCTCCACGTCCGACGGCACGGGCGCGACCATCCCGATCGTGGTCGCGAACATGACCGCCGTCGCCGGGCGCCGCATGGCCGAGACCGTGGCCCGGCGCGGCGGCCTCGTCGTGTTGCCGCAGGACGTCGCGCCCGAGGCCGTGGGCGAGATCGTGAGCTGGGTGAAGGCACGCCACACCGTGTGGGACACGCCGCTGACGCTGCACGCGTCCGACGCGGTCGCCGACGCCTGGAACCTGCTGCACAAGCGGGCCCACGGCGCGGTCGTCGTCATCGACGACGAAGGCAGGCCGACGGGGGTCGTGGACGAGGCCGCGTGCGGCGGCGTCGACCGGTTCACGCGCATCGCCGATGTCGCGGACGAGCACATCCTCACGCTTCCGATCAGCACCCCGGCGCGCGATGTTTTCGACGCCTTGCATGGCAGCACCCACAAAATCGCGCTGGGCGTCGACGAGAACAAGAAACTCAGCGGTGTGCTGACCGCGACCGGCGCGTTGCGCGCTGAGATCTACGCTCCCGCAACCGACGACAAAAACCGGCTGCGCGTCGCGGCTGCGGTCGGTGTCAACGGCGACGTGGCGGGCAAGGCCACCGCGTTGCTGGGGGCCGGGGTGGACGTTCTCGTCGTCGACACCGCACACGGGCACCAGGAGAAGATGCTCTCCGCACTCAAGGCCGTCCGCGCGACGCAGCCAAAAGTGCCGGTCGTGGCGGGCAACGTCGTGACGGCCGAAGGCGTGCGCGACCTCGTCGAGGCCGGCGCCGACGTGATCAAGGTCGGCGTCGGGCCCGGCGCGATGTGCACGACGCGGATGATGACGGGCGTCGGCAGGCCGCAGTTCTCGGCGGTCGCGGAATGCGCCGCCCAGGCACGCGAACTGGGCAAGCACGTGTGGGCGGACGGCGGCGTGCGGCACCCGCGGGACGTGGCGCTGGCCCTGGCGGCCGGAGCGAGCAGCGTCATGGTCGGGTCGTGGTTCGCGGGTACGTACGAGTCGCCCGGCGACCTGCAGCGCGACGAGCGGGGGAAGCTCTACAAGGAGTCCTTCGGCATGGCCTCCAAGCGGGCGGTGTCCGCGCGGACGCGTTCGGACAATTCGTTTGATCGCGCGAAAAAGGGACTCTTCGAAGAAGGCATTTCGACCAGCAGAATGTCGTTGGACCCCACGCGGCCGAGTGTGGAGGATCTACTCGACTCCATCACGTCGGGCGTGCGTTCGGCGTGTACTTATGCGGGCGCGGTCAATCTCGAGCAGTTCCACGAGCGTGCGGTGCTGGGCGTTCAGTCCGCGGCCGGGTTCGCCGAGGGAAGGCCGCTGCCAGGGGGATGGTGAGGGTGGACGAAACCGCCGTATCAGTAGAAGACCTGGTCAAGGTCTACAAACCCGGCCTCAAACCCGCGGTCGACGGGTTGAGCTTCGCCGTGCGCCGCGGCGAGGTGTTCGGGCTGCTCGGCCCGAACGGCGCGGGCAAGACGACCACGGTCGGGGTGCTCACGACCCGCGTGATGCCGACGAGTGGCAGGGCGTTCGTGGAGGGCGTCGACGTCGTCGCGGAATCCAAGCGCGCCAGGCAACTCCTGGCCGTCGTGCCGCAGCGCAACAACCTCGACCGCAGTCTCAACGCGCGGCAGAACCTGTTGTTCCACGCCGCCTACCACGGCGTGCCACGGCAGGAACGCGTCAGGCTCGCGGACGAGATCCTCGAACGCATGGGCCTCGCGGACCACCAGAAGGCTTTGGTGGACACGCTTTCCGGCGGCCAGGCCCAGCGGTTGATGATCGCCCGCGCGTTGATGCACAAGCCGAAGGTGCTGTTCCTCGACGAACCGAGCACAGGTCTCGACCCGCAGGCCCGGCTCTTCGTGCACGAACGGGTCCAGGCGCTGCACGAGGAGGGCGTCACGGTCGTGCTCACCACGCACGACATGGACGAGGCGGCGAAGCTGTGCGACCGCGTCGGCATCGTCGACCACGGCAAGCTGCTCACCCTCGACACACCCGACGAGCTCACCCGGAGCCTGCCGGGCAGCCGGACGGTCAGCGTCACGGTGAGCCTCAACGGCTCCGGCCCCGGTCCGGTCAGCAACGCGCTGTCCGAACTGGACGGTGTGCAGCGCGTCGAAGAGGTGCAGGGCATGTTCCGCATCTACACCGATGTCGACACCGCGGTCACGCTGCCCGCGGTCCTCAACACGCTGCAGAAGCTGGACGTGCCGGTGAGCGACCTCGCGATCGGCAAACCCAACCTCGAGGACGTCTTCATCCACCTGACCGGAAGGGAGCTCCGATGAGGACGTTCGGCGCCATCCTGTGGCGCGACACGTTCGTCACCGGCCGGGAGCTGCCGAGCTTCCTCGCGCAGGTGATCATCCAGCCGTTCTTCATCCTGTTCATCTTCGCCAAGGTGCTCGGCGACATCGGGTACGTGCAGGGCGACTTCGCGACGGTGCTGCTGCCGGGCATCATCGCGATGAACGGCTTCCTGGGCGCGTTGCAGAACACGACGCTGCCGCTGGTGCTCGACTTCTCGTGGACCCGCGAGATCGAGGACCGGCTGCTGGCACCGATCTCGATCCCGTTCGTCGCGGTCGAGAAGATCGTGTTCGGCGCGATCCGCGGCCTGCTGTCGGCGCTGCTGATGGTGCCCGTCGGCTTCATCATGCTCGACGTGACGTGGCCGGTCGAGGGACTGGCGGGCGCGTTGCTGATCATCATTCTGGGCACGCTCGCGGGCGCGTCCGTCGGCATGGTGATCGGCACGTCCGTGCCGCCGCGCCGGATCAACGTGATGTTCGCGGTGATCCTGACCCCGTTGCTGTTCACGGGTTCCGCGCAGTTCCCGTGGACGCAGTTGGACCACCTGCGCTGGTTCCAGATCATCTGCGCGCTCAACCCGCTGACCTACGTCAGCGAGGGCATGCGCGCGGAGCTGGCGCCGGCCGTGCCGCACATCCCGTACGTCGTGTGCCTGGCGGTACTGACGTTCGCGACGCTCATCTTCGGGGCGCTCGGCATGCGCGGTTTCCTGCGTCGCTCGCTCGACTGAAGGGAGAGGCCCCGCCGAAACCGGCGGGGCCTCCCCGAACCCGAAATAACTGTCCACTCAGGACGCGTAGTCCTCCAGCATCTCGGTGACGAGGGCCGCGATCGGCGACCGCTCGGACCGCGACAGCGTGACGTGCGCGAACAGCGGGTGACCCTTGAGCTTCTCGATCACCGCGGCCACGCCGTCGTGCCGGCCGACGCGGAGGTTGTCGCGCTGGGCGACGTCGTGGGTGAGCACGACGCGGGAGTTGGAGCCCAGGCGGGACAACACGGTCAGCAGGACGTTGCGCTCCAACGACTGCGCCTCGTCCACGATCACGAACGCGTCGTGCAGCGAACGGCCGCGGATGTGGGTGAGCGGCAGGACCTCGAGCATCCCGCGGCCCAGCACCTCTTCCTGCACCTCCTGGCTGACGAGAGCGCCGAGGGTGTCGAACACCGCCTGCGCCCACGGCTGCATCTTCTCGCTCTCGGAACCCGGCAGGTAACCGAGCTCCTGCCCGCCCACCGCGTAGAGCGGGCGGAACACCACGACCTTGCGGTGCTGCCTGCGTTCCATCACCGCTTCGAGGCCCGCGCACAACGCCAGCGCCGACTTACCCGTACCGGCCCGTCCGCCCAGCGAGACGATGCCGACATCGGAGTCGAGCAGCAGGTCGAGCGCGATGCGTTGCTCCGCGGACCTTCCGTGCAGCCCGAACGCCTCCCGATCCCCGCGCACCAGCTTGATCTGCTTGTCCGCGGTGACCCTGCCCAGCGCGCTCGCCGTGCCGGCCAGCAACCGAAGCCCGGTGTGGCACGGCATCTCCGCGACGTGCTCCAAGCCGTACAGAGTCGGATCGATGACGTTGTCCTTGAACAGGGCGTCGACCAGTGACTGGTCAACGTCCAGATCGGACATACCCGTCCAGCCGGACAGGGTGACGTCGTGCGCCCGGTACTCCTCCGCGGCGAGGCCGACCGATCCGGCCTTGACCCGCAGCGGCATGTCCTTGGTCACCAGGGTGACCGAACGGCCCTCAGCGGCGAGATTGAGGGCACAGGCCAGGATTCGGGCGTCGTTGGAGTCCGTTCGGAAACCTGATGGCAACACCTCCGGGTCGGAGTGGTTGAGCTCGACGTGCAAGGTGCCTCCCACGTCCCCGATCGGGACGGGCGAATCGAGGCGACCATGCCGCAAGCGCAGGTCGTCGAGCAGGCGCAGCGCTTCCCTGGCGAACCAGCCGAGTTCCGGGTGGTGTCGCTTGCCCTCCAGCTCGCTGATCACCACGAGCGGCAGCACGACTTCATGCTCCGCGAAGCGGGTGGCGGCGAGAGGATCGGACAGCAGAACCGACGTGTCCAGCACGTATGTGGTGACGGCTGGCGCGGTCTTGCGCCGGGAAGGGGTGCGCGATGAGCCTGAGGAACGGCTCGCGGGACGTCGTGCGTTCACGGCAACTCCCTCACGAACGCGGCACCCGCGTCCGCTCCTCGCTGGGCCAGGCACTACCCTGATTGGCGGTTCACCGTCAGCCGTATGGCCTCAGGTGATCCGACCACGAGGGCCGGGTGCCGGCCCCCTCGCGACTTCGTCTGCCACGATCAGAGCCTCCCTGCAGCGATCCGCAGTGGTCGCGAACCGCCACATCCGAAGTTACCTGCGCGAGTACCCGGTTTGCAGGCAGCCACACAGGTGAATCCCGATTTGTCATCTACCGGAAAACATCCCGAAACGTGACCGCACGCGTATATCCGCAGGTCAGACGCCGTTTTCCGAGAGATTCCTGGACAACCACGAAACACCGTCCGCAACTTCGCCGGCGAGGGTCCGGGGCACCAGAGGTTCGTCGAGCAGACGCAGGTACTTGTCGTCCAGCGACTCGCCCGGTGCCCGGACGTCCAGCCACGCCCGGACGAGGCGGACGCCCTCGACGTAGGTAGTCGTGTAGGCGCGCCACAACGGGTCAGCCAGGAATCGCACCATCTGCCGTGCCCGTTGCTCCGGCACTAGCAGCCATCTGCGCAGGTGGTCAACCACGTCATCCGGATCCGCACCACGATCGTGTAGCAGCAACGCGGCGTCCTGGCGGACCGTGAGCAGCCCGGCGGCCGCCAGCTCGACGCGCTCGGCGAGCTCACCGTCCATTCGCAACCCGAGGTCGGCGAAGATCTCCTCAGCCCACCGCCCCCAGCCGGGCCCGACCACGGCGTGCAGGCCGAGGTCCGCCATACCCTCGGCCATCAGGCACTGCGGCGTGTTGATCAGGAAGATCGACTGCTCGGCGAACCCGCGCTTGGCGACGAGGCCGGCGTCCTTGCGGCAGTGCTCGGTGTGGTGGCCGGGGTACGACTCGTGTGCCACGAGGTGCGGCAGGTTGGACATGCGGTGCCCCAGGTCCGCGTTGATCGCGACGCGCGAGCGGTAGCCGCCGAGGTAGTAGTTGAACCCGCTCCACGGCTTGTCGGTCACGACGCGGTACTCGACGATCTCCTGCTCCGGCAGGTGGTAGCGCTTCCGCACGATGTCGCGCAGCGCGCTGGACAACGCCTGCACGCACCCCTGCAGGCGCCGCACGGGCACCTCGTCGGCCTCACGGAAGTCGGCCAGCCGGTCGCGCAGCGAGCCGCGCCCCGGCAGCACTTCGGACAACCGCTGGTGTGCCTGCGCGTAGAGGTCCTCCTCGCCCGGCCGCACGCGCACCTGGAAATAGGCCTCCACCTCGTCGACGAACCCGACGTGCTCGCCCGCGAGCTTGCGGGCACCGCACTCGAGGGCCACCAGGTGCGCGTCGAGGAACCGCGTGCGCGGCTCGCTGAGCTCGGCGCCGGTCAGCTCACGGCGCAACCGGCGCGCGTCGGCGGCGAGCGCGGCCGGGTCGGGGCGCGGCTCGTTGTCGACCTGCTTGCGCAGTGCGGGATCGCCGGTGAACGAGTCGACGAATCCGGGTTCGAGACGCCCGAGCCGGAGCCCGAGCGTCAGGTACCCGCGCACCACCTGATTCGCGTCCATGAACCGGAGAGCGTACGGCTCCTACCACAGGCCCTCGCAGGCGACCGAATCGTGAAATGAAAGACCACCTATTGGGGGATAGTTGGCGATCTTGCCGTCACACAATGGTGTCAGCACGCGTACGAGAGGAGTTCCGGAGCGATAGCTTTTCCGCCCGAGGACACCCCACCGTCCGGAGATCCCCGAAGACTCCGGAAATGACGGGGATAACCCGACATGAAGGAGAATTGACGTGCTGAAGAAGGCTGGCGCCGTCGCGGCCGCCGCAACCGGTCTCATGATGATCGTCGCCCCCGCCGCCATGGCGGGCGAGGGCCACGGTGGCCACCACTGGAAGAACGGCCCGCTGCTGGTCGCCCTCAACGGCAACAACCTGAACGGCACCGTCGGCGCCTGTGGCAACAACGTCGGCGTCTTCGGCGGTGCGGTGCCGATCAACTCGCCGTCCATCACCGAGACCTGCGCGGCCGGCGGGATCGTCGACGGCGACGACCTCACCACCGAGGGCTGATTTCACAGTCTCGAAATCCGGGGACGTCATTCATGGCGTCCCCGGACCCATTTTCGCATTACCAATTCCAAGGAGAAAATCGTGCTGAAGAAGGCTGGCGCCGCTGCGGCCGCCGCTGCGAGCTTCCTGATGATCGGCGCTCCCGCCGCGATGGCCGGCGAGGGCCACCACTGGGAGAACGCCCCGCTGCTGGTCGTTGGCAACGCCAACAACCTGAACGGCGTCCTGGGCGCCTGTGGCAACAACGTCGGTGTGTTCGGCGGTGCGGTCCCCGTCAACTCCCCCTCGATCACCGAGACCTGCGCCGCGGGCGGCATCGAGGACGGCGACGACCTGACGGTCGAGGGCTGACCTTCGTCGTAAGCGAACGGGGGCGTCTGCTTCGGCAGGCGCCCCCGTTTCGTTGATCAGTTCCCGTAACGGCGGTGCCGCTTGGCGTACTCACGCAGCGCGCGCAGGAAGTCCGTGCGCCGGAAGCCAGGCCAGTAGGCCTCGCAGAACCAGAACTCCGAGTGCGCCGACTGCCACAGCATGAAACCGCTCAGCCGCTGCTCGCCGGACGTCCGGATGAGCAGGTCCGGATCCGGCTGCCCGGACGTGTAGAGGTGCTCCGCGATGTGGTCGACGTCGAGGACCTCGGCGAGCTCCTCGATCGTGCCACCGCGCTCGGCGTGCGCGGTGAGCAGCTTGCGCACCGCGTCCGCGATCTCCTGCCGCCCGCCGTACGCGACGGCGACGTTGACCTGCAGCCCCGTGCGGTCCTTCGACCGGGCCGCCGCGGCGGCCAGCCTGGCCGCGTGTTCCGCGGGCAGCATGTCGATCGCGCCGACGTGGCGGATGCGCCACTTCTTGTCCGGCTCGGCCAGCTCGTCGACGATGTCGGCGATGATGTCGAGGAGCGGCTTGAGTTCCTCGACGGGCCGGTTCAGGTTGTCCGTGGAGAGCATCCACAGGGTGACCACCTCGACACCGGCGTCACCGCACCAGTCCAGCAACTCGAGGATCTTGCGTGCGCCGGCCCGATGTCCATGCGCGACATCGGTGTAACCGGCTTCACGCGCCCATCTCCGGTTTCCGTCGAGCACCACGCCGACGTGCCGGGGACGCTGCGGTACTTCGCTGAGCTCACGCCGGAGAATCCACTCGTAGAAGCGGATGACGACGTCTTTCACGCGGGAACGAAGAGCCACGTCCGAACAGCGTACGCCGTGCAACGTTGGTCACTGAGCCACGGGTGCGTAACCTACGGTGCCGTAACCTCGGATGCGTGACCAACGCACCCACCCTTCCGGCGTTGCGGCCTCGACTGCGTGGATGGCTGCACTTCTGGTCCTTTGTCGTCTCGGTCGCCACCGGAGCGACCCTGATCGCGCTGGCGGCGTCCACAGTGTCCGCCGTCGCCGCACTGGCCACTTCGGTCTACGTCGTGACCGTGCTCGGCCTGTTCGGCGTCAGCGCCACGTACCACCGCGTCACATGGACCAACGACCGCATGCGCACGTGGATGAAGCGCCTCGACCACTCGATGATCTTCATCTTCATCGCCGGCACCTACACGCCGTTCGCGATGCTCGCCATGCCCCCGGACACCGGCCGCATCGTGCTGCTCGTCGTCTGGATCGGCGCGTTCTCGGGCGTCATCCTGAAGCTCGGCTGGCCGCACTCGCCGCGCTGGCTCGGGGTGCCCATCTACATCGCGCTCGGCTGGGTGGCCGTGTTCGTGCTGCCCGACCTGCTGCACCACGCGGGCGTCGCGGCTCTCGTGTTGCTGCTGGTCGGCGGGGCGTTGTACACGGCCGGAGCCGTCTTCTACGCGACCCGGTGGCCGAACCCGTGGCCGCAGGTGTTCGGGTACCACGAGTTCTTCCACGCGGCGACGGTCGTGGCGGCGATCTGCCACTACATCGCCATCTGGTTCGCGCTCTACCCGTAGGCACAGTCACTTTCTCCTAGGTACCTACTGCGACCAGCTTGTTAGCGTCCTCCCAAGATCACAGACGAGGAGGGACGCATGATCGTGACTACGGGGAACGCGGAGGCGTTCCGGTGATTCAGGTGCTCGACTCGACGATGTTCCATCGAGAGGTGGGAGTCGGGGTGCCGGTCGTCTACCTGCACGGCAACCCGACGTCGTCGTACCTGTGGCGCAACGTCATGCCCGCGGTCGGCGGGCTGGCGCCGGATCTCATCGGCATGGGTGACTCGGGCAAGCCGGACGTCGGGTACACGTTCGACGATCACGCTCGATACCTGGACGCGTGGTTCGACGCGGTCGGGCTCACCGAGGTGGTACTGGTCGGGCACGACTGGGGTGGCGCGCTCGCCTTCGACTGGGCGGCGCGGCATCCCGGCCGGGTCAAGGGCATCGCGTTCACCGAGACCATCGTCAAGCCCATGTCGTGGCAGGAGTTTCCCGAGGGTGGGCGCGGGTTGTTCGAGCAGATCAAGACGCCCGGTGCCGGGGAGGCGTTGATCCTCGACGGCAACGCGATGATGGCGGGGCTCGACGCGGAGTACCTCAGGGCGTATCCCACGCGGGAGAGCAGGCTGCCGTTGCTGCAGTGGCCGCGGTCGATGCCGTTGGGCGGGGAGCCCGCGGACGTCGTCGCCCGCGTCGAGCGGTACGGGAAGTGGCTCGCGGACAGCCACGATGTGCCCAAGCTGCTCGTCGTCTTCCGGCCGGGCCACGACACGATGATGACGCCGGAGATGATCGACTGGTGTGCCGGGAACATCGCGGCGCTCGAGATCGAGCACCGCGACGAGACGGCCGGGCACCACACGCCCGAGGAACAACCGGAGGCGCTCGCCGCGGCGCTGAAGAGCTGGGTCGACCGGCACGGTCTGCTCGGGTGAACGGAAGGGGAGCCCGTGCGGGCTCCCCTCAACCGTCAGGCCAGATCCGGGCCCTGTACGCACAGTTCGTCCACTTTGGCGCAAGCAGGGTCTGTTACCTGGGACAGTGAAGCCACACTAATCCTTCGATCCCGCTGAGACGAGCTCCTTGCGACGCGGCGGAACGCGTCCCTACCGTTCCGCCGCGTTTCCCATCCAGCAAGGAGAATCATGCGCAAGTTCCTGATCGCCGTGGCCGCCGCGGCGTTCCTCGCCACCCTCGGCGCGACCACCGCGTCGGCTGACGACGACATCCAGGTGCCCAAGCCCGGTCAGTGCGTGCCGGCGCCCGCCCTGCCGGACTGCACGATCGTCGTCTGAGCGGAGGGGAGCCCGGCTCCCCTCCCACTCACGCGAGGTTCGGACCCTGGTCCCGCAGGTCGTCCACTTTGGACATGGCGTCCCGGAGCTCGCCGAGCCACGCCTCGGCGTGCTGCCCGACGAGCCGCACGGCCCACGCCAGCGCCTCGGAACGGGAACGGGCCACACCGGCCGCCACCAGGGTGTCCAGGACCTGGCGTTCCGGCTGACGCAGGCGCGTCATCACCGGGACGGACAGCGTCGTGAACAGCTCCGTGGTGCCGCCCAGCCGAGCACCCCACGCCACCTTGCGGCCGTAGCGGTGCTCGGCCTGCCGGGCGATCTCGATCCGCTCGTCGCGCGTTTCCTCACGCCACCGGCTGATGCGGCCGGACTCGGCCGCGGCCCGTCCGGCCTCGTCGAACTCACCCGACAGGTCCGGCAGGGCCCCGACCACCAGGATCTCCTCGCGGTCGACCGTCACGTCCGGCGCCGATGTGAACCAGCCGTCCGGCAGGCGGCCCGCGAACCAGGCCGCCGCGTCATCGGCTGACGGCAGATCGGCCTGCTGCCAGCCCCCTCTTCCTCGCCATCCACGTCCCCGCATGGCCCACCTCCGACCAAACAATTACATGATTACGTCGTTACCGACGTTACGCCGATACACAACGCAGAGGTGTTCGCTCTCAGCGGAGGGCCTCCAACAGCGCAGAAGGGCTGGTCACCGGGCGGTCGCACACGTAACCGCGGCACACGTAGGCGGCCGGCGCCTCGTCGACCAGAGGACGCTGCTCCAGCAGCGGCGCCGAGTCGGGCTCACCGGCGAGCACGACGGCACCGCCCGGCAACACGGAGAGGGCCGCCGTCCAAAGAGCTGACCGCTGTTCCGAGTCAGGACCCACGATGGCCACCTGCAACGGACCCGCCAGCGCAGCCTCGGCGACCGAAAGCCAGTGACCGGCGAACCGCGGAGCGCGGGCCGCCAGCAGGCCGGCTCGCGTGACGGCATCCGAAGCGGCCGTCCGATACACGGAAGACTGACCGGCCAGCAAGGAAGCGGTCAGCAGGGCGCCTGCGAGAGCAGCAGCGCCCGAAGGGGACGCGTTGTCCGTCGAGTCGGCCGGGCGGCGGACCAGCGTCTCGGCGTCGTCGGCGGTGTCGTAGTACGCACCCGGCGCGTCGGGCACGGCGAACCGGGCCAGGGCGGTGTCGAGCAGGCCGCACGCGGCGTCCAGCCAGCGGATCGAGCCGGTGACCTGGTGCAACGCCAGCAGGCCGTCCGCCAGGCACGCATAGTCCTCCAACACGCCGGACGCCGCGCCCACGGAGCCGTCACGCGAGGTGCGGCGCAGGCGGCCCTCGACCAGGTGCACATCCAGCAGCAGGGACGCCGCGTCGGAGGCCGCCTTGATCCAGGCCGGCTCGGCGAACAACGCGCCGGCCTCGGCCAGGGCCGCGATGGCCATACCGTTCCACGCCGTCACGACCTTGTCGTCACGGCCGGGCTGGGGCCGCGCGGAACGCAACTCCCACAGCCGCGAACGAACCGAGTCACCGGGCTCCGAAACAAAGCGCAGGGTCGACGTTCCGTGCTCGAAGTTCGGCGTGGCGGTCACACCGAAGAAAGGCGCGGCGTCACCGAGCTCATCGAAAGTCCATACATACGTAAGGCCCTCGACGCCGTCGGTGTCGGCATCCAGAGAAGAAGCGAAGCCGCCCGAGGAACAAAGCATGTCCCGCAACAGGAACGAAGCGGTCTGCGAGACCACCTGGCGATAGCGGGGATTGTCCGACAACCGGCACAGGTGCGTGTAGAAGCGCAGCAGCAAAGCGTTGTCGTACAACATCTTCTCGAAGTGCGGCACGGTCCACGACGCGTCGACGCTGTATCGCGCGAAGCCGCCGCCGAGCTGGTCGTACATGCCGCCGTTCGCCATGGCGTCCGCGGTGACCGTGGCCATCGACAGCGCCTCGACGGAACCGGTGCGCTCGTGGTTGCGCAGCAGGAACTCGAGCACCATCGACGGCGGGAACTTCGGGGCGCCGCCGAAACCGCCGTTGCGGCGGTCGAACTCGCCGAGCAGCGACACGACCGCGCCGTCGAGCGCGGCACCATCCACGGCGGACGGAGGCAGCGGCAGCGAGCGACGCGAGATCTCCGAAACCACGGCCGCGGCCGACTCCAGGATCTCGGAGTGCTGCTGGGTCCACGCCGCCGTCACGGCCTCCAGCACCTGACGGAACGACGGCATGCCGGGCTGCGGCGACGGCGGGTAGTAGGTGCCCGCGTGGAACGGTTCGGCCGCGGGCGTCAGGAAGACGGTCATCGGCCACCCACCGTGGCCGGTCATGGCCTGCGTGACCTCCATGTACACCGCGTCGATGTCCGGCCGTTCCTCGCGGTCCACCTTCACCGGCACGAAATGCTCGTTCAGGTACGAGGCGACCGAGGCATCCTCGAACGACTCGTGCGCCATCACGTGACACCAGTGGCACGCGGCGTAGCCGATCGACAGCAGCACCGGAACATTCCGGGCCCGTGCCTCCTCGAACGCCGCGGGCGACCACTCCCACCAGTGGACCGGGTTGTCGGCGTGCTGCAGCAGGTACGGGCTGGTCGCGGACGCGAGCCGGTTCGTCATACCTCCAAAATAGGCCGCGCGAGACAGGCTGTTCAGTCAGACTCCGTATATGTCGACGAGTCAGTCCGAAGTGGACAGAGAATCACATGACCTGCGCCACGAGACCGGCCCGTTCGACGTGATCGGCGACGTGCACGGTTGCCGGGAGGAACTGGAGGACCTGCTCGGCACCCTCGGCTACGAGCTCGTCGAGGACGACGAGGGCCGATCGATCGACGCCATCCCACCGGCCGGAAGGCGAGCGGCGTTCGTCGGCGACCTGGTCGACCGCGGGCCGGACACGCCGGGCGTGCTGCGGCTCGTCATGGGCATGGTCGAGGCCGGGCACGCGCTCTGCGTCAAGGGCAACCACGAGGTGAAGCTCGTCAACGCACTGCGCGGCCGCAAGGTGCAGATCAGGCACGGCCTCGCGGAGTCACTGAAACAACTCGCCAAAGAGCCGGAGGACTTCCGCGACGAGGTCGCGCGGTTCTGCGACGGCCTGGTCACGCACTACGTCCTGGACGGCGGCGACCTCGTCCTCGCGCACGCCGGACTGCCCGAGCACCTGCACGGCCGGGAGAGTTCGCGGGCACGCGCCTTCGCGTTGTACGGCGAGCCGACCGGGGAGATCGACGAGCACGGCCGGCCGGTGCGCTACCCGTGGGCGAACGACTACGGCGGCGCGGCCACGGTGCTGTACGGGCACACCCCGATGCCCGACGCGGAGTGGGTCAACAACACGCTGTGTCTCGACACCGGCGTCGTGTTCGGCGGCAAGCTCACCGCTTTGCGCTACCCCGAACGGGAAATCGTGTCCGTTCGGGCCCGCCGGATCTGGTATCGGCAACGGTGACTCCGTTGTGGACTCCAGTTCCACACGAGGGGGAATCCAGTCCGTGGTGCAGGATGGTGGGGTGGGGTACGAGGTCCCGGACCTGAGCGAGGTCGTGCGCGAGCAGCCGATGCCGCTGCTCTTCGCGACCGTGTCCGGGGCGCACCTCTACGGGTTCCCGTCGCGCGACTCCGATGTGGACCTGCGCGGCGTGCACATCCTGCCCGTGGAGGAGGTCGTCGGGCTGCGCCCCGGCCCGGAGACGCTGCAGCGGATCTGGGTGCGCGACGGCGTCGAGCTCGATCTGGTGACGCACGACCTGCTGAAGTTCTGCCGCCTCCTGTTGCGGCCCAACGGGTACGTGCTCGAGCAGCTGCTCTCGCCGATCGTCGCACTGACGACGAGGGGCCACCAGGACCTCAGGAACCTGACCCCGGAGCTCGTCACGAGCCGGCACGCACACCACTACCGCGGGTTCGCGCACACGCAGTGGCGGCTGTTCGAGAAGACCGGTGAGCTCAAGCCGCTGCTGTACACGTTCCGCGCGCTGTTCACCGGCGTGCACCTGATGCGCACGGGCGAGGTCGTGGCGCACCTGCCGACGTTGCTCACGAAGCTGGACGGCCCGGAGTACCTCAGGCCGTTGATCGACGCGAAGGCGCTCGGCGAGCACCGCGCGCTGGCCGGGGTGCCCTACCGGCCGACGAAGTCGCGGCTGGAGCAGGACGTGAAGCTGTGGCACGACGAACTGCGGCACGCGCAGGAGCACAGCGAGCTGCCCGAACGCCCCAGCGCGGACGAACAGATCAACGACCTGGTCGTGGACCTGCGGGTCAGGACGAGATCAGGTCGAGCCACGGATGACCGGGATGCACCCGGTCCAGCAGCGTGACCAGCCGCGCGCGGGCGTCCGCGTGCAGCCACGGCAGCGTGGACTCCAGGTCGGTCGTCGTCTTCTGCGCCGCCTTGTACACCAGGACGTACTCGGGCCGCAGGTAGCGCACGCCGTCGCTGGTGAACGTCACGTCGTCCAGCGGCAGCACCACCGACGGGTCCGGCGGGAACACCGTGTCGTGCAGCCAGATGTCGAACGAGCCGAACTTCAGCCGGTCGTGCGACACCCGTTCCACAGCGGGGAACGTCGCCACGAAGACCGGCAGGTCGTCGCGGAAGATGCCGACGTCGGTGTCCGGGTGCGGCCGGCGAACCGCGGTGAACCGCTCCAACGCGCGACTGCCCCCGATCCACCAGGGAATGTCCAGCGAGCGCAGTTCGTCCACGGCGAGAAAGGCTAGTCGGACTTGGTATCGGGCTGCTCGTCGAACGACTCCGGCACCCGCTTGAGGTGCTTAGTCATCGAGCGGACCAGGAAGAACACCGCGATGAAGAACAACACCAGCACGAGCAGGCCCAGCGGCGAGGACTTGCCGAAGTCCTCCCCCTGACCGCCCTTGTCCTTCTCCGACGGCGGGGTGGACGGCTGCACCACCATGGCCACCGTGTCGGTCCACGCGTTCACGCGTTCACCTTCTCCCGAACGCCCGCGAACAGGTCGTCCTCGGGCAGCGTGCTGTCGACCAGCGAACGCGCGAGCTCGTACTCCTCGGTCGGCCACACCTCGCGTTGCACGTCGAGCGGCACGATGAACCAGCGGCTGTCCGGGTCGATCTGCGTGGCGTGCGCCTTCAGCGCCTCGTCACGCAGGTGGAAGTAGTCGGCGCACTCGACGCGCGTGGTGACGCGGTCGATCACGTCGGGGCGGGACGGATCCCAGTTCGCGAGCCACTCGGCGTACGGCGACTCGATGCCGCGGGCCTCCAGGGCCTCGTGGAACGCCGTCAGCTTCGCGCGCGAGAAACCGTGCGAGTAGTACAGCTTCAGCGGCTGCCACGGTTCGCCGAGCTCCGGGTACTTCTCCGGGTCGCCGGCGTCGTCGAACGCCGGGATCGAGATCTCGTGCGTGCGGATGTGGTCCGGGTGCGGGTAGCCGCCGTTCTCGTCGTAGGTGACGATCACGTGCGGGCGGAACTCGCGGATCACCTGGACCAGCGCCGGGACGGACTCCTCCAGCGGCACCAGCGCGAAGCAGCCCTCGGGCAGCGGCGGCTTCGGGTCGCCCTCCGGCAGGCCCGAGTCCACGAAGCCGAGCCAGCGGTGCTGGATGCCGAGGATCTTGGCCGCCTCCGCCATCTCCTGACGGCGGATCTCGGTCATGTTCTCCAGGACCTCGGGCCGGTCCATCGCCGGGTTGAGGATGCTGCCCGCTTCCCCACCCGTACAGGTCACGACCATCACCTCATGACCTTCGGCGACGTAGCGGGCCATGGTGGCGGCACCCTTGCTCGACTCGTCATCAGGGTGCGCGTGCACTGCCATCAGGCGCAGCTTCTCGACCATGACCCCCGCGGTCCTCCTTGAACACCCGGCTCTGCGACACTCACAACCGAGCGTCGACCGTCATTGTTCCTCACGACCAGGAGGGCGCGTGAAAGTGGCAGAACGCGCACTTCCGGAGGGCCGGTACGGCGCCAGGCGGACGATCAAACGCTGGCAGCGCTGGACATTACTCTCCGTAGCACTGCTGGTCGGCCTGGTGGTCGCGTTCGTGGGGTATCGGAATCTCGGCACCAAACCGATCGAGGCCAAACAGACGTCGTTCGAGATCATCGACGACGGTTCGGTGAAGGTCACATTCGAGGTTTCCCGGGACACCCCGGAACGGCCCGCGGTTTGCATCATCCGGGCGCGTTCGAAGGACGGCGACGAAGCCGGAAGACGAGAAGTTCTGGTTCCTCCCGGAAATTCGATCGTCCGCGAGACAACTGTTTTGCACAGCAGCAAGCCCCCGGTCACCGGCGAGGTGTTCGGGTGCTCCTACCAGGTTCCCGCATATTTGTCCACGCCCTAGCGGCCAAGCGGGTGATCTGCGGGTTTAGCGGCGGCCTCGGGAACAAATCGCCGTCGCTGAACGTTGTCCACGTGTTACTCTTGACGCTCAGCACGGCCCCCGCGCGGGCCGTGTTTTTCCGTTCCGGGCCGAGCGTCCGGGAACTGCCAGCCCGCACAGGTGGGCCTGGAAGCAAGACGAGGAGTTGGTGACCGTGAGCGACACCCAGGTGACCTGGCTGACCCAGGAGGCCTACGACCGGCTCAAGCACGAGCTGGACGAGCTCATTGCGAATCGCCCGGTCATGGCTGCCGAGATCAACGCCCGCCGGGAGGAGGGTGACCTCCGCGAGAACGGCGGTTACCACGCCGCCCGTGAGGAGCAGGGCAAGCAGGAAGCTCGCATTCGCCAGCTCCACGAGCTCCTGCAGTCCGCCAAGGTCGGCGAGGCGCCGACCACCAAGGGCGTCGCGGCACCGGGGACTGTGCTCACCGTTCGCTACGAGGGTGACGACGAGAGCGAGACGTTCCTGCTGGCCACCCGCGAGGAGGGTGCGCACGGCGGCATCGAGGTCTACTCCCCCGCGTCGCCGCTCGGCAAGGCCCTGCTCGGCGCGAAGGACGGCGAGACCGTCGAGTACGAGCTGCCGAACGGCAGCGTCCAGAAGGTCACACTGATCAAGGCGGTGCCGTACTCGGCCTGACCCACACGACTTCAAGGGGCGGCCACCGAACCGGGTGGCCGCCCCTTAGTCATGGTTTGACTGTCACGCGGGAGCCCCGCGATGCATGTCATGCATCGCGGGGCTCCCGCGTGACCTTCAGGTGGTGCGTTCCAGCAGCGGCCGCACCCGTGGGGGCACCGGAGTCGACAGCGCGATCGACGTCGACAGGCGCTGCACGCCGGGCACGTCGACCATCTCGTCGATCACCCGCTGCAGATCCGCGTTGGACCGCGCCACCATGCGCACGAAGAGGTCGCCTTGCCCGGTCGTCGCGTGGACCTCGCACACCTCGTTGATGGCGGCGAGCCCGTCCGACACCTCCTGCCGCCGGCCCTGCGCGATCTCCAGGACCGCGAACGCCGTCAGGCCGTAGCCCATCGCGGCCAGGTCGAGCGCCGGCGGGAACCCCGTGAGCACGCCTTTCGCCACCAAACGGTCGAGCCGGGCCTGGACCGTTCCGCGGGCGACGCCCAGCCGGCGGGAGCATTCGAGCACCCCGAGCCGGGGTTCGTCGGTGAGCAGCAGGAGCAGCCTCGCGTCGAGGGAGTCCAACGGCTGGTCAGAGTGTTCACTCTGCTGATCGCTAGGCATAGATCACTGTACAACTTGTATAGCAAAATGAGCGACTGTTGCTCAGCCTGTCCGGTCGATTCATGCTTTTCCACATGACTCAGCAGCTTGACGACGTGAGCTACGACCAGCTCCGGCAGCTCGTGGGACTGGTCGACTACGACGCGACCAAGGACCCCTTCCCCGTGCGCGCCATGGACGCCGTGGTGTTCGTCGCGGGCAACGCCACGCAGACCGCCTGGCTGTACCAGGTGGCGTTCGGCATGGAACTGGTCGCCTACGCCGGTCCCGAGACCGGGCAGCGTGACTACAAGTCCTTCGTGCTGAAGTCGGGCTCCGCCCGCTTCGTGATCAACGGCGGCGTGCGGCCGGGCAGCCCACTGCTCGACCACCACCGCAAGCACGGCGACGGCGTCGTGGACCTGGCGCTGGAGGTCGAGGACGTCGACCGCTGCGTCGAGCACGCCCGCGCCCAGGGTGCGACCGTGCTGGACGAGCCGTACGAGGTCAGCGACGAGTTCGGCACCGTGCGGATGGCCGCGATCGCGACCTACGGCGAGACCCGCCACACGCTCGTCGACCGCTCCCGCTACGACGGCCCCTACCTGCCGGGCTACGTCGCGCGGACGTCCACCGTCGTGCGTCCCGCCGGTGCGCCGAAGCGCCTGTTCCAGGCGATCGACCACTGCGTCGGCAACGTCGAGCTCGGCAAGATGGACTACTGGGTCGAGTGGTACAACCGCGTCATGGGCTTCGTGAACATGGCGGAGTTCGTGGGCGACGACATCGCGACCGACTACTCGGCGCTGATGAGCAAGGTCGTCTCCAACGGCAACCACCGGGTCAAGTTCCCGCTCAACGAGCCCGCGATCGCGAAGAAGAAGTCGCAGATCGACGAGTACCTCGAGTTCTACGAGGGCGCGGGCGTGCAGCACATCGCGTTGGCCACCAACGACATCGTGCGCACGGTCGAGTCCATGCGGGCGTCGGGCGTCGAGTTCCTGGACACCCCGGACTCCTACTACGACGACCCGGAGCTGCGGGCGCGCATCGGCGAGGTCCGCGTGCCGATCGAGGTGCTCAAGCAGCACCGCATCCTGGTCGACCGCGACGAGGACGGCTACCTGCTGCAGATCTTCACCAAGCCGATCGGCGACCGGCCCACGGTGTTCTACGAGCTGATCGAACGGCACGGCTCGCTCGGCTTCGGCAAGGGCAACTTCAAGGCCCTGTTCGAGGCGATCGAGCGGGAGCAGGAACGCCGGGGCAACCTCTGACCGAACCCTGCGTCTAGGTAGGCGAAACAACGCTTACCTGGGGGAAGTCATGAAGTTCATCAAGGGATCTCTGCTGCTCGCAGGCGCTGCCGTGCTGCTGTCCGCATGCGGAACCAGCACGGCGGCGCCGACGCCGACCGGCACCCCGACCGTCGCGTCCAGCACGCCCTCGGCTGCCGTGAAGACGCCGGAGAACAAGACCATCGAGGTCAAGCCGAAGGACCCGCGCACGGTCGACGTCGCGATCGTCCAGAGCATCCACAAGGGCGCCAGGGTCACCTGGGTGCCGGGCAAGATCGTGCCCGCGGAGACCAACAACGTGATGGTCGTCCCCGTCGAAGGCGCACAGCCGGAGGAGGCGTCGTTCGCGGCGGGCGCGAAGTTCCTCACCCCGATGGGCTGCGACGAGTCCGAGTCGCCGTCGCTGGACGCCGAGGGTCTGGGGACGTACGAGTGCTCGGCCGACGAATACCAGAACGCGGCGGGCGGCCACCGCGACACGAAGATCTTCTTCAACGAGCAGGGCGAGATCGTCAAGATGGCCGATCGCTACCACCCGTGATCCGACTGTCGGAACAGGACACGACTCCCGGCCACCCCCACACCTAGGTTGACGGCAACCGCTCACCCGTGGGGGAAGTCGTGAAGTTCATCAAGGGATCTCTGCTGCTCGTCGGCGCCGTCCTGGTGCTTTCCGCGTGCGGAACGCCGAAGGCGGCGCCGACCAGCACCCCGAAGCCTGCGCCGACGAGTTCGTCATCCCCGGCCTCGGATTCCTCGGCACCGAAGACGCCCGAGAAGAAGCCGGTCGACGACAAGCCCAAGGGCGCGCGCACGGTCGACGTCGCGATGATCAGCTCGATCGACGACGGCAAGGTCACCTGGATCACGGGCAAGATCGTGTCCGGCGGGCCGGACAACGGCGTCGTCCAGCCCATCGAAGGCACACAGCACGAGACCGCGGAGCTCGCGCCGGACGTGAAGTTCTACCACCCGCTGGAGTGCGGCGAACCCAAGGGCGTGACGCTCGACGCGGAGGGCGTGGGAGCGCTCGCGTGCACGCGGGCGGAGTACCTGGGCATGGCGAGCCACTACGGAACCAAGATCGTTCTGAACGAGCAGGGTGAGATCGTCATGCTGGCTGATCGCCACCACCCCTGAGGTGACGGGTACCCTGCCAAACGGGGACCTTACATCTTGGGGAGGTGGCATGGCGCTCGCGCGACGCGTAGCCGCGGTAGTACCGCTGGTCGGAGCCGTGACCACGGCTGCGGCGCTGACCGGCGCGGCGTTTTTCACCGTGGCGCACGCGGGCTGCGACGAGGTCGGCTCCTTCGTGCGGACGAGCACCGGCCTGGAGTTCACCGGTGGCTGCGTCAACGGCCGTGACCTGCCGGCCGCGCCGACGGCTGAGGCGGACAACATCAACCGGTTCGGCGCGGCCACAGCTCCCTAGGCGAGGGCCTCGAGCAGGTCCGCGACCAGGTCGTCGCCGGACTCGATGCCGACGGAGATCCGAACCAGGTCGGACGGGACCTCGAGCATGGACCCCGCGGTCGACGCGTGGGTCATCTTGCCGGGGTGCTCGATCAGCGACTCGACGCCGCCGAGCGACTCGGCCAGCGTGAACAGCTTCGTGCGCGAGCACACGGCCAGCGCCGCCTCCTCGCCGCCGGCCACGGTGAACGAGATCATGCCGCCGAACCGGCGCATCTGCTTCGCCGCGACCTCGTGGCCGGGGTGCGCCGGCAGGCCGGGGTAGAGCACCTTCGTCACCTTCGGGTGCTTGACCAGCGCCTCGACGACCAGCTCGGCGTTGTCGGAGTGCTTCTCCATGCGCAGCTCGAGGGTCTTGATGCCGCGCAACGTGAGGAACGCGTCGAACGGGCCGGGCACCGCGCCCGCGCCGTTCTGCAGGAAGCCGAACGCGGCGTCCAGCTCACTGTCCGACGTGATCAGCGCGCCGCCGACGACGTCGGAGTGACCACCGACGTACTTGGTCGTCGAGTGCAGCACGACGTCGGCGCCGAGCTCCAGCGGCGTCTGCAGCGCGGGCGAGGCGAAGGTGTTGTCCACCACCAGCTTGGCGCCCGCGTGGTGCGCGACCTCGGCGAGGGCGGCGATGTCCGCGATGTTCAGCAGCGGGTTGGTCGGCGTCTCGACCCACACGACCTTGGTGTTCGGGCGGATCGCGGCGCGCACGGCGTCGACGTCCGACAGCGCCACCGGCGTGTGCTCGATGCCCCACAGCTTGAAGACCTTGTCGATCAGCCGGAACGTGCCGCCGTAGGCGTCGTTCGGGATGACGATGTGGTCGCCGGGACGGCACAGCGCGCGGATGGCCGTGTCGGTCGCGCCCATGCCGGACGAGAAGGCGCGCCCGTGCCTGCCGCGCTCCAGCGAGGCGAGGCACTCCTCCAGCGCGGTCCGCGTGGGGTTGCCGGTGCGCGAGTACTCGTAGCCCTGGCGCAGTCCGCCCACGCCGTCCTGCGCATACGTGGACGTCGCGTGGATGGGCACGATGACCGACCCGGTCGTCGGGTCCGGCTCCTGGCCTGCGTGAATGGCCCTGGTCGCGAAGCCGTACGGGGCAGTGCTGTCCGTCATTCCATGAGAGTACTCACCACTGCCGAGGCGGACCGTATCCCGGCTGCTGGGCTCCCGGCTGCTGGTATCCGGGTGGCGGGTAACCCGGCTGGTGGTATCCGGGCGGCGGTGGCGGGAAACCGTGAGGCGGCTGTTTCTTCGCCGCGATCCACTGTCCGGTCGACGGCAGCAGCGCGAGCACGGACGCGAGCACCGCGAACAGCGGGACCGCGAGCGCACTCAGGTCGAGCACGGCAACGCCGATGCTGATGATGCTCCACGCCACCAGACCGAGCACGCACACCGCGCCCGCGACCACCAGGAACCGCCCGGCGCCCGCACGCGCGAAGAGCATGATCCCGCCGATCAGCAGCAGGATCACCGCGAGCACCTGCAGCGCGATGGACACGAGGAACGTCGGCTGCTGGAAGACGCCGCCCAGGTACTCGCGAACGCTGACCAGGAATCTGATGAGATCGCCCGCGCCGAACAGACCGGCGACCAGGGCGAGCACACCTGCGGCGACCGCCGTCCCCCGAGAAGGGGGCGTCGGTGCGGGCGGGCCCCACTGGGGCTGCTGCGGATAAGGCGGCTGGGGATGGCTCACCACGCGATTATCACCACTGGGGCGGCGGGCCGTAGCCCGGCTGCTGATATCCGGCCGGCGGTGGCGGGAAACCGGGCTGCGGCTGCTGCTACTTCGCCGCGATCCAGCGGCCGGTCGACGGCAGCATCGCCAGCACGCCCGCCGCGATCGGCAGCCCGAGGCCGACGAAATCGAAGGCGATGAGCCCGGACCCGGTTCCGGGCATACCGGACATCGCCATCATGAACATCCGCGCGACCGCGGCGCCCACCACCAGCAGCATGCCGGCGAGCGTGACGTACCTGCCCGCCGTTCTCCGCGCGAACAGCAGGATCGCGCCGAGGATCAGCAACAGCGCGCTCACCGCTTCCACCGCGAACCCGGCCGCGATCAGGGTCCAGGCCGGACCACGCTCGACGGTTTCGGTGCCGGGCGCCGCCGCGGTCGGCATCGGGCCACCGTTGAAGATGTAGATCCAGGTCAACGCCTGCGATCCCGCGTTGAGTCCGGCGATCAGCGCGAGGATCGCCGCGGCGATGGTGGTGCCCTGGGTCGGTGTCGCGCCTGGCGCGGGTGTGTGCTCGGTCACCGCGCGAGTATCACCAGTGCGGTGGCGGCCCGTATCCCGGTTGCTGATATCCCGGTAGCGGTGGGGGAAAACCGTGATGCGGCTGTTTCTTCGCCGCGATCCACCGGCCGGGCGGTGATGGGTACTGCGGCCGCTGGGAGTAATTCACCGCGCGAGTGTTACCACTGAGGCGGCCCGTATCCCGGATGCGGGTTGCCCGGCTGCTGGTATCCGGGTGGTGGAGGACCCGGCTGTTGATATCCGGGTGGCGGCGGACCGGGCTGCTGGTATCCCGGTGGCGGAGGACCCGGCTGCTGGAATCCGGGCGGCGGCTGCTTCTTCGCCGCGATCCAGCGACCGGTCGGCGGCACGATCGCGAGCACTGCCGCGGAGATGTCGAGCACCAGGAGCAGCAGCGTCGCGGGCGTCAGGCCGAGGAACCCGTAGCCGACGGCGTTCCACGCGATCAGCCCGAGTGCGATGACCGGTGCCGCGAGCACCAGGAACCGGCCCGCGCCCACGCGCGCGAACAACATGATCGCGCCGAGCAGCTGCAGGATGGTGGCGAGCACGCCCAGTCCGAAGGGCACGAGGAATCCGGGCTCGCCGAGCGCGGTGGTGAGGAACTCTCCCAGTCGCACCAGAGAGGTCACCTGGAAGACGCTCGACAGCAGGCCGGAGATCAGCGCGAGGATCGCGGCGGTGATCGTCGTGCCCTTGGAGGGCGGCTTCGGGAACGCGGGCCCCGGCGGCCCCCACTGGGGCTGCTGCGGGTAGGGCGGCTGGGGGTAGCTCACCGCGCGAGTATTACCACTGACGTGGCGGCCCGTACCCCGATTGCGGATTTCCGGGCGGCGGGAATCCAGGTGGCGGGAATCCGGGCTGCTGCTTCGGCTTCTTGGTGGCGATGTACGCACCGGTCGACGGCAGGATCGCCAGCACCGCCGCGACCAGGGCGCACAGCACGACGCCGAGCGCCCAGTCCGACAGGTAGCCGACGTGGAACAGCAGCTGCCGGGAGAAGAACGGGGCGGCCTGGCCGATCGCCAGCACCAGCTGCAGCACGACGAGCAGCGCGCCCAGCGGCACCAGGAACCGGCCCGCGGCCGCCCGTGCGATGAGCATGGCGCCGCCGATGCCGAGCACGAGCACGCTCAGCAGCTGCAGGACCAGGCCGATGATGACCGGCGGCTGGTCGAGCGTGAACTTGAAGATCCGCGCGTCCATCCAGAACATCAGCAGGCCCAGCGCGTGGAAGGCCGCCGCGACGATGGCGCCCATGCCCGCGAGGGACGCGGTGAGTGGACTCGGGGGTTTCACCGGACCAGCCCCCGGCCACGGGGCCGGGGGCTGGTGCGGAGGATGCGCATAGCTCAACGAACTACCACTGCTGGGGCTGGCCGTAGCCGCCCTGCTGTGGCTGGCCGTACGGGTTGGACTGCGGCTGCTGCGGCGGCTGGCCGTAGCCCGGCTGACCACCGAACGGCGGCTGGCCGTAGCCACCCGGCGTCTCCGGGGCGTTGACCACGATGGTGCCCATGATCTTGTCCGCCCAGGTCTGCTTCTTCGGCTCCCACAAGGGGGCGAAGAAACCCGCGTAGCAGGGCAGGCCGTCGACGATGTGGCAGAGGTGGCGGACGAAGGCGTTGCCGAAGCCGACCGGCTGGCCCGTGTCCTCCTTGATCAGCTTGATCTTCGCGATCTTCTTGCCGAACGACTGTCCGGTCGTGCCCGCGAGGTACCAGGAGTTGTAAACCTGGAAACCGATCAGGCCGAGGTAGCCGATCGCCATGAGGATGAAGACGAGCGACGGCTCACCGGTCGCGCCGGCGATACCGAGGAGCAGACCGAACACCACACCCGGCGCGACGTAGTCGACCAGGCCGGCGACGAGGCGCGAGCCCCACTCCGCGTAGCCGGTGGGCGGCGGCGGGAACGCACCCGGCATGCCGTAACCCGGCTGCGCGCCGTAAGGCGGCTGGCCGTAGCCAGGCTGTGCGCCATAGGCCGGCTGCTGCGGCTGTCCGTACGGCTGCTGCGGCTGGCCGTACGGGTTGGACTGCGGCTGACCGTAGGGCTGCTGCGCCTGCGGCTGGCCGTACGGGTTCGACTGCGGCTGACCGTAGGCCGGCGGCTGCTGGGCGGGGAACCCGCCCGAACCCGGCCCCTGGGCCGGGAAGCCGCCGGAGCCCGGCGTCTGGGGCTGGCCGTACGGGTTGGCCGCCGCTGCGGGAGGCACCTGGCCTGGGCTGACGACCTGGGTGGCGTCCGCGTTGGGCTGGGGAGCCGCAGGAGTGGCGCCGGGGGCGACGACCTGAGTCGCGTCCGCCGGCGGAGTGGCAGGCGGCTGCCCGCCCTGTGGCACCACCTGCGTCTTGTCCGCCTGGTCCTGCTGCGGCTGACCGCCGAATTGCTGGTTTCCTGGCGGCTGCGGAGCGTTCATCCGGTTTCCAACCCCCTTGGCTGGGCCGTTGTGGCTAGTGAGTCGGCATCACGCTATCGGACGCACCCGTGAGGACGCTCAGCGACCAGCCAAGAAGCCCAGAATGTCCTGGCGGGTCACGACGCCGGCGGGCTTTCCGTCCTCCAGCACCAGAGCACCGTCCGCATGGGACAGTGCGTTCATCGCGACGCCGACCGCCTCGCCCGCACCGATCGTGGGCAGCGGCGGGGACATGTGCTTGTCGAGCCGGTCCGACAGCTGCGCCTTGCCGGTGAACAGCGCGTCGAGCAGGTCCCGCTCGTTGACCGCGCCCGAGACCTCGGCCGCCATCACCGGCGGCTCGGCGTTCACGACCGGCATCTGCGAGACGCCGAACTCGCGCAGGATCGCGACCGCGTCACCGACCGTCTCGTGCGGGTGCGTGTGCACCAGGTCGGGAAGCTTGCCGCCCTTGCGCCGCAACACGTCGCCGACGGTGGCGCCGGTCGAGTCCGGCGGCAGGAAGCCGTACGACGACATCCACCGGTCGTTGAAGACCTTGGACAGGTAGCCGCGGCCACCGTCCGGCAGCAGCACCACGACGACGTCGTCCGGGCCGAGGTCGCGCGCGACGCGCAACGCCGCCGCGGCCGCCATGCCGCACGAGCCGCCGACGAGCAGCCCCTCCTCGCGGGCGAGCCGGCGCGTGATGTCGAACGAGTCCGCGTCGGACACCTCGACGATCTGGTCGCAGATGGTCTTGTCGTAGGTCTCCGGCCAGAAGTCCTCGCCGACGCCCTCGACGAGGTACGGCCGCCCGGTGCCGCCGGAGTACACGGAGCCCTCGGGGTCCGCACCGATGATCTGCACGCGACCGTCCGAGACCTCCTTGAGGTACTTGCCGGTGCCGCTGATCGTGCCGCCGGTGCCGACGCCGGCGACGAAGTGCGTGATCCTGCCCTCGGTCTGCCGCCAGATCTCCGGGCCCGTCTGGAAGTAGTGCGACGCCGGGTTCTCCGGGTTCGCGTACTGGTTCGGCTTCCACGCACCGGGGATCTCACGGACCAGCCGGTCGCTGACGTTGTAGTAGGAGTCGGGGTGCTCCGGCGCGACGGCGGTCGGGCACACCACGACCTCGGCGCCGTAGGCCTTCAGGACGTTGCGCTTGTCCTCGCTGACCTTGTCCGGGCA
Source organism: Lentzea sp. NBRC 105346 (assembly GCF_030269605.1). Classification (GTDB taxonomy): domain Bacteria; phylum Actinomycetota; class Actinomycetes; order Mycobacteriales; family Pseudonocardiaceae; genus Lentzea. The sequence continues at coordinate 26,187 of NZ_BSTQ01000024.1, read as the reverse complement.
GACGAACACGCACTTGTAGCCCTTGCGCTGCGCGACGAGCGCGAGGCCGACACCGGTGTTGCCGGACGTGGGCTCCACGATCGTGCCGCCCGGCTTGAGCAAACCGTCCCGTTCAGCGGCCTCGACCATGCGCAGCGCGATCCGGTCCTTCACGCTTCCACCGGGATTGAGGTACTCGACCTTCGCGAGCACGAGCGGCGACATGCCGTCCGTCAGCGAGTTGAGCCTCACCAGCGGCGTGTTGCCGACCAGGTCCACGACGTGCTCGACGTACTCCACCGGTCTTCCTTCCCAATCCCCGAGATACCGAAACGAAGCCTAACCCTAGTGACCTCTGAGGTTAATTCGAACGGCGGTTGTGACGATTCACTGCAGTAAGGGGGTGGTTCGGATGCCCGGACTACGGCAGGTACGCGCGGCGGTGATGGCGCTCGGCGCGGTGGGAGGTTTGTCGGGCGCGCTCTTCGGCCTGCTCACCGAGCAGGGCAGGCGCGCGAGGCTGGCGATCGGCGTGCTGGAGCATCTGGCGCCGGCCGCGAACGGCCTGTTCGGCACAGGCACCGGTGAGCCACTGCACCTCGCCGTGCTGGGCGACTCCATGGGCGTCGGCGTCGGCGTGGAGACGTTCGAACAGCTCCCCGGCGTCCTGCTGGCCACGGGCCTGGCCGAGGAGGCGGGCCGCCCGGTGCGCCTGGACACGCTGGCGGTCAGCGGCTCGACCACCCGCGACCTGCCGCGGCAGGTGGACGTGGTCCTGGAGTCTCCCCCGACCGTCGCCCTGATCGTGATCGGCGCGAACGACGTGACCACCCGCATGTCGATCGCGGAGTCGGCCCGCCTGCTCGGCTCCCAGGTGGCCCGCCTGCGCGCCGCGGGCGCGGGCGTAGTCGTCGCAACGTGCCCGGACCTGGGCTCGGTCCTGCCGATCGCCCAACCGTTGCGCACCGTCGCGCGTCAGTACAGCCTGCGCCTGGCCCGAGCCCAACGCGCCGAGGTCTTCAAGGCGGGCGGCACCCCAGTCGGCCTGGCGGAACTCCTGTCCCCCGAGTTCGTGGCGCGCCCGGCCGACTACTTCAGCCGCGACCGCTTCCACCCCAGCGCGGTCGGCTACGCCGCCGCGGTAGCGGTACTCCTCGCCCCGGTGTGCGCCGCCGCGGGAGTCTGACATCACGTGTGCGCCTGAACCGGCGTTAACTAGGCTGCGCACACCTGATGCGGTGAAACGAAGGAGTTTCGCAATGCCCGAGGCCGTCATCGTCTCTGCCGCCCGTTCGCCCATCGGCCGGGCGGGCAAGGGTTCGCTCAAGGAGGTCCGCCCCGACGACCTGGCCGCGCAGATGGTCAAGGCGGCGCTGGACAAGGTCCCGCAACTGGACCCGGCGCAGATCGACGACCTGATGCTCGGCTGCGGCCTGCCCGGCGGCGAACAGGGCTTCAACATGGCGCGCGTGGTCTCCGTTCTCCTGGGCCACGACGAACTGCCCGGCACCACCGTGACGCGTTACTGCGCGTCCTCGCTCCAGACGACCCGCATGGCGCTGCACGCCATCAAGGCGGGCGAGGGCGACGTCTTCATCAGCGCGGGCGTGGAAACCGTGTCGCGCTTCGCCAAGGGTTCGTCGGACTCGTGGCCGGACACCCACAACCCGCTCTTCGCAGACGCCGAGGCCCGCACCGCGTCGACCGCCGAGGCCGGCGCGACGACGTGGGAGGACCCGCGCACGTCCGGTGGTGTGCCGGACATCTACATCGCGATGGGCCAGACCGCCGAGAACCTGGCCCTGGCCAAGGGAATCTCGCGCGAGGAGATGGACCAGTTCGGCGTCCGCTCGCAGAACCTCGCGGAAAAGGCCATCGCCAACGGCTTCTGGGCGCGCGAGATCACCCCGGTAACCCTCCCCGACGGCACGGTGGTCTCCTCCGACGACGGCCCCCGCCCAGGCGTCACGTACGAGGCGGTCTCGGGCCTGAAGCCGGTCTTCCGCCCCAACGGCCGAGTGAACGCAGGCAACTGCTGCCCCCTCAACGACGGCGCCGCAGCCCTAGTGATCATGTCCGACGTGAAGGCCCGCGAACTGGGCATCACCCCGCTGGCCCGCATCGTGTCGACGGGCGTCTCGGGCCTGTCCCCGGAGATCATGGGCCTGGGCCCGGTAGAGGCCTCCAAGCGAGCCCTCGCCCTGGCCGGCCTGTCGATCAACGACATCGACCTGGTCGAGATCAACGAGGCGTTCGCGGCCCAGGTAATCCCCTCGTACCAGGACCTGGGCATCGACCTGGACAAGCTGAACGTCAACGGTGGCGCCATCGCGGTAGGCCACCCGTTCGGCATGACGGGCGCCCGAATCACCACCACTTTGATCAACTCACTGCAGTTCCACGACAAGCAGTTCGGTCTGGAAACGATGTGTGTCGGCGGCGGCCAGGGCATGGCGATGGTCCTGGAGCGTTTGTCCTGACGGTCTTTTGACAGGTGTGCGAGTACCACCCGATCGGAGGTACTCGCACACCCTCTCAGGTGCCGATGACGTTATTCGCCGCAACCGGCGTCATCACACGCGTGGGAGTCCGTCCCTACCGGTGAGCAAGGAGGGTCGGACATGCCATATGTGTGGTGGCACAGCGGATACGACCTGCGATGCCACGCCTTCGCCATAGACCAGGCACACGACGCGGCACGCGGCTACTACGAAGCGGTGTGCGAACACTCGGTCCCCCAGGAACGGGTCGAGCGCGAGCAACACGGACAACTCTGCACGACCTGCTTGATCAAAGTAGGAACGGAACTCCCAGAAGAGGTCCGCTGGAGGAGCTAGGGGCGCCCCACAAGGGGTTAGCCCCTTTTTTGTCGCCTGAAAGGACAACTCAGCGGGGCTGAGCGGGCAACACGCGGGCTGAATTGCGACTCGCGCACACGATGCGCGAAGCGCGAGGCCCCGGGAACGTAGGACTCGGGGTGCAGGAACGTGGGACTCGCGATGCGAAGCGAGCGAGCCCTCACCTGCGCGCCAGCGCAGGAAACCACCAGGTGGTGGGCCCCTCCCGTCGCATCGCAGGCGAAGCCCTGCCGCAACTGAGCCCCGAGGTCAAGCACGCTTTTCGCTTGACCTCGGGGCTCAGTTGTGGCTGCCTCTGGTGCGATGCGACGGGAGGGGCACACCACCCCAACGCAACCCACTACGAAACGAAACCACCCATGGGCCCCTCTTTGAGCTGAGCCGGGGTCCGGGGCGGAGCCCCGAGCAGTAAAAGGCGACCACGCACGAAACCGGCAGCCAAGGCGCAACCACGCACGGAACCGGCAGCCAAGGAAAGTCAGCGCGTCAACACAAACGCGACCCACCACGAAAGCCGCCGCGTCAACACAAACGCAACGCAAAACGCCCCCCGGCCGAAGCCGAGGGGCGCCTAAGCAAGCAACGATCAGTCGGAGTTGAAGTACGACAGCAGCCGCAGGATCTCGGTGTACAGCCACACGAGCGTGACCGTCAGTCCGAAGGCGATCTGCCACGAGTACTTGGCCGGCACGCCGGCCCGAATAGCCTGATCGGCAGCATCAAAGTCGATCAAGAACGAGAACGCCGCCAACCCGATGCAAACGAGCGAGAACACGATGGCGAGCGGCCCACCGTCCCGCAGCCCGATCCCACCGGAAACGAAGAACGATGCGATCAGGTTGAACAGCATGAGCACGCCGACACCGATGATCGCCCCAACGATCCACTTGGTGAACTTGGGAGTGACCCGCACCGCGCCGGTCTTGTAAACGACGAGCATGCCGCCGAACACACCGAGAGTGCCGATCACGGCCTGCCCGATGACCGCGATCCCGTTGCCCGGCACCACGTTGTCGAGGGCACGACCGATGATGCCGCTGATGCCACCGAGGAAGATGCCCTCGGCGACGGCGTAGCTGATGACCAGCGCGGGGCTGGGCGTGCGCTTGAAGATGATGATCAAGGCGAGCACGAGACCGACGATGGCCGCCGGAAACGCGAGCGCGTAAGCCTTGGTCAGGTACGTCGCGACGGCACCGACCGCGACCACGCCGAGCGTGATCGCCGTCTTGGTGACGACGTCGTCGATCGTCATCGGCCGCTCGCCGGCCAGCGGCGGGGCCTGCTGGTAGCCGTACGCTTCCTGCGGCTGGCCGAAGCCTGCGTAGCTTCCGTACCCACCGCTTGTCGGCAGGTTCCGGAAAGCCGGGTTGCTGGTGGAACGCACCTCGTCCTCCTGGATTGGCGTATCTGACGCCGTCACGGGTTCAACGAACCTGCTGTGCGCCCGGTTCCCCCGTCGGTAAAAGGGACTTTACCCGCGAGGGAGATCACATGTACCGCAACATGCAATAACTCCGGAGCGTAATGAGATGGCGGCGTGTCGCGGCGTGTCGGTCCCAAAGTGAGTAACCCTCGTCACATTCCAATCACATTCACACCGAGAGTGACCACACACTTCCCCCCTGTGGCGGCTTGTCCCCAATGTGGGGGAAGGCCAGTCTCGCATCCGGAAACCCACAGGTCAGAGGGGATCAAGATCAGCGATGGGCTGGAAACGACTTGCCGGCGCGATGGTGGTGGCAGGGCTGGCCCTGCTGACCGCCCCCGCGGCGGCGGACGCGGTCGGCGTCAAGGGAATCGGCTTCAACGCGGGCGCGCTGCAGCCGAACGCCCCGACCGGGTCGGAGTGGCACGGCTCCTACATCTGGCAGGGCAAGCAGGTCTGGTGCGTCCAGTACGCGCTGCCCGCCCCCGACAGCGCCGTCCCCTACAAGGACGGTGACGAACTGCTCACCAAGGGCGGCGCGAAGCTCGCCCCCGAGATCGCCGCCAACATCTCCTATCTGCTGCTGCGCTACACCACGACCAAGGCTCCCGAAGAGGCCGCGGCACTGGCGCACCTGCTGCACAGCTGGACCGCCTTCCCGCACAACCAGCTGCGCTACGACACGACCGACCCGAAGTTCCTGGCGTACAACGCCGAGTTCTACTTCAACAACCTGCCGCAGGTCGTCCGCGACGCCGTCGGCCGGTTGAAGGCGGACGCCGAGGCCAACCGCGGCCCGTGGACGCTGCAGGCGAAGGCGCCGGCCACCCCGCAGGTGATCGGCACCGCCGGTGAGTGGACCGTGCAGCTGCTGAAGGCCAACCAGAAGGGCGTCCCGAGCGCCCCGGTCTCGTTCACGCTCACCGACGCCAAGCTCGAGGACGGGTCGACGACGGGCACGCTCACCACGCCCGCCGACGGCTCGGCGCTGAAGGTCAGCGTCATCCCGACGGGCCCGAAGCCCGCGCTCGCGATCGTCGCGGACAGCCCGGCCGACCGGCCGGTCGTGCATGTGCCGACGACGACCGACAACATGCAGCGCATCGTCACGACCGGCGGCGAGAAGAAGCTGCCCGCGAACGCCGGGACGACCGCGAAGACCGCGCCCGGTGCGGTGAAGATCACCAAGCTGGACTCGGAGACGAAGAAGGCCATCGCGGGCGTCGCGCTGCGCGTCACCGGTGCGGACAAGGTCGCGCCCGCGCTCAAGCAGGACGACACGCAGCTCGTCGGCACGGACGGCAAGCCGATCGTGCTGCAGACCGGGGAGGACGGCACCGTCGCGATCCCGGACCTGCGCACCCCGCAGGAGATCTGCATCATCGAGGTCGCGGCGCCCAAGGGTTATGAGGAGTTCTTCGACCCGAAGGCACCGCCGGCCGCGTGCGGCAAGGTCGAGCCGGGCCAGACGCTCGCGCTCGAGGTGCTGAACAAGCCGAACAAGCCGAAGGTCCCGAGCACCATCCCGGCAGGTGCGAACGGCCAGACCCCGGTGGCCACGGCCTCCTTCAGCACCGAGCTGCGCGGTGGCCTGATCCTCGGTGTCGGCAGCCTCGTGGTGGCGGTTGCCGCCCTGGCCGGCTTCCTGGTGTGGCGCAGGCAGTGAGTTCCAAGGCGTTCCTGACCGGCGCGCTGGTGGCGGGGATCCTCGCCACCGGCGCGCTGGTCGCCACGTCCAAGCCCGAGATCGTCCTCGGCAAAGCGCTGGGCGACGAGGTCCCGGTCGTGCCCGCGGGCCCGATCGGCGACAGCCTCGCCACCGGCCGCGGCGCCGACCTGACGGGACTCGTCGGCGGCGCCCGGATCAAGGGTGAACAGCAGAAGGCCGCACCACCGCAGGAGAAACCCAAGCCCGGCACGGTGAAGCTGCCCGAGGGCGGCACCGCGACGCTCGTGCGCCGCGAGGTCGTCAACGGCGTGCTGCCCGTCCCGGACGGCATCGGCGAGGCCACCTGGTGGGGCGCCGAGCTCACCGGCAAGGAAGGCGCGACCGTCCTCGCCGGACACGTCGACTGGAAGGGCGCCAAGGGCCCGTTCGCCGAACTGTGGCGCGCGGCGGTCGGGCGCGAGATCACCGTCGCCGACAGCGCGGGCAAGCAGTTCACGTTCAAGGTCTCGCAGGTCCTGACGATCAACAAGAACGATCTGCCCAACCGGGCGCTCGAGCTCTTCGGACCGCGCGGCGCGCACCGGCTCGTGCTCGTGACCTGCGGCGGACAGTGGATCGGCGGCCAGAGCGGGTACGAGGCGAACCGCGTTGTGATCGCCGACCCCCTCTAGGAATCAAACACAGGGTTGAAGCAACCCTTTCGGGTGACGGCGAGTCTTCCCCTTATGTGAAGCGCTGGGCATGGTTGAGCACGGGGGTCGCGCTCTCACTGACCCTCATCCTGTTGATGTTCGTCGGCGGCGAGCCGGAACAGACCACACAGGAGTCCTCGCCGTTACCCATGGCCCCGCGCCTGCCGTCGCCGAAGAACACCGGTCCCACGCCGACGGTCCCGGCCGGATCGGGCAACCAGCCGTGGATGCGCAAGCTCGCGCCGGGTGAGAAGCCGCCGCAGTTCGTGCTGTTCTCGTTCGACGGCGCCGCGTCGAAGGAACACTGGGATCGCGTGCTGCCGCTGACGAAGCGGAAGGGCGCGCACGTCACCGGTCTGCTGTCCGGTGTGTACCTCGTCGCGGACCAGGACGCCAACGACTACACCGGTCCCGGCCATCAGCGCGGTTACTCGTCCATCGGGTTCGGCGGGTCGCGGCAGGACGTCGCGAACCGCATCAAGTACCTCAACGACGTGATCGCCGACGGGCACGAGATCGGCACGCACTACAACGGCCACTACTGCACCGGCGACGAGCCCTCGGTCGGACGCTGGCAGACCGCGGACTGGAACGCCGAGCTCGACTCGTTCCGCCGCATCCTCGACAAGGCGCGCGCCGCGGGGCTGAACCTGCCGCCGGACGCCGTGCGCGGCGGCAGAACGCCGTGCCTGGAAGGCGACTGGAAGCAGGCGTTCCCGGCGATGCTCGGCCACGGCCTGGCCTACGACACGAGCCACGTGAGCCTCGGCGTCCAGTGGCCGTCCGTTGTGGACGGAATGTGGGAGTTCCCCATGCCCGAGGTGAGAGTGCCCGCACTGGGCAAGCAGGTCGTGATGATGGACTTCAACCTCTGGTACGCGCTCAACGGCGCCAAGGACGACAACGCGCGCACGGCCGAGTTCACGCAGATCGTCGTCGACACCTACCGGTCGGTGTACACGGCGGCGCTCAACGGAAACCGCGCGCCGATCGTGATCGGCAACCACTTCAACGAGTGGGCGGGCGGGGCGTTCTCCACCGCGGTGGAGCAGTACATGGACGAGGTGTGCGGCAAGCCGGAGACGGTCTGCGCCACCTACACCGAGGTGATTCAGTGGATGCAGCTGCAGGATCCGGCGGTACTGGAACAGTTCCGCCGGATGCCCGCAGCACGCAACTAGCGCAGATCAGCCGTCAGTCGACAGGATCCGGTCGTCCGTGGCACCGGGCGAACCGTTGTTGTCCTGGTTGGACGTTCCGAGCCACAGGGTTCCGTCCGGGGCAGGGGCGACCGCACGGACCCGGCCGTAGCCGGTGAAGACGGACTGCGGGTTGCCGAGCGAGGCGCCGTTCACCGGCACCTTCCACACCCGCTTGCCGGTGACCGCGCCGATGTACAGCGCGCCCTTGTAGAAACCGATGCCGGCCGGGCCGGCCTCCTTGTTGCTCCACGACTTCACGGGGTTCGTGTAGCCGGGCGTGTTGCACGGGCCCTCACAGTTGGGCCAGCCGTAGTTCTTGCCCGCCTCGATCTTGTTCAGCTCGTCGGTCTTGGCGTCGCCGAACTCCGTGGCGTACGCGGTGGTGCCGACCCACGTGATGCCCTGGACGTTGCGGTGACCGTAGGAGTAGACCAGCGAGTTGAACGGGTTGCCCGGCGCGGCCTTTCCGTTGGTGTCGAAGCGAAGGATCTTGCCGCCGAGCGAGTTCTTGTTCTGCGCGTTGGCCTTGTTCTGGCCGTCACCGGTGGTGGCGTACAGGAAGCCGTCCGGACCGAACTCGAGACCGCCGCCGTTGTGGTAGCGGTTCCTCGGGATTCCGGTCACGATCGGCTGCGCCGGGCTGCCCAGCTTCTTCTTGGCGATGCGGTTGTCGCTACCGGTCGAGTAGTAGATGAACACCGTGTTGTCGGTCGCGAACGTCTTCGACAACGCGAGCCCGAGCAGGCCGCCCTCACCGCCCGTCGTCGAGGCTTCCGAGACGGTGTCGAGGGTGGTGATCGTCGTACCCTTGATCTTCTTGATCTTCCGGGTGTCCCGCTCGGTGAAGATACCGCTGCCGTCGGGTGCGAACTCGATGTCCCAGGGGATATCGAGCTTGGTGGCGATGGTCCGCACGGCCTGCGCCGAAGGTCCGTCCTGTGCGACGGCCGGCCCAACGCCGAATGACACAACAGCCGCGGCGCCGAGGGCCGCGACCGCGAATCGGCGAGCACGCATGTGCTCTCCTCCAGGTCCGCTCGTTTGGCGGCGGCGGATCGGGGCGTAGCGATGCAATCACAGAACGCAGTGGTACACAACAGTCATCGGAGGGGTGCGGCGCTCCGCGCCTACGAGCGGTCGAGACGCGGAGCGCCGCGGGCTACGGTCAGTTACCGTCGGCGATGTAGATTCCGCCCGGCGTGACTACCCACAGTGAGTTGTCCGGGCCGTCTTCCTCAGCGCGCGTCCGGCCGAGGTTCGTGTAGATCTTGCCGCCGTTTCCGCTGGTGTCCAGTTTGTACGTACCGCCCTTGAGCGATGCCATGTACAGCTTGCCGTTGAACGACGCGAGGCCGCTCGGCGTCGCCGACGACGTCGGCCACTGCTTCACCGGGTTGACGAAGTTCGGGTTGCTGCACGAACCCTCACACGTCGGCCAGCCGTAGTTCTTGCCGGCCTCGATCTTGTTCAGCTCGTCGACCTTGCTGGCACCGATGTCCGACACGTAGAGCGTGCTGCCGACCCAGGCCAGGCCCTGCACGTTGCGGTGGCCGTAGGAGTAGACCAGCGAGTTGAACGGGTTGCCCGGCGCGGGCTTGCCGTCCTTGGTCATGCGCAGCACCTTGCCGCCCAAGGAACTCTTGTTCTGGGCGTTGCCGCCGTTCTGACCGTCACCGGTGCCGGCGTACAGGAAGCCGTCCGGTCCGAACTCGAGCCGGCCGCCGTGGTGGAACTGCGAGCCGCGCGGGATGCCGGTCACGATCGGCTGCGGCGTCGAGCTGCCGTACGGGAGCTTCGCGATCCGGTTGTCGCTCCCGGTCGTGTAGTAGATGAACAGGGTCTTGTCGGTCGCGAAGTCCGGCGACACGGCGATCCCCAGCAGGCCGGCCTCCTTGGTCACGCTGACCCCGGGAATGTCCGCGATCTTGGTGACCTTGCCGTCCTTCGTGATCGTGCTGACCGTCTTGGCGTCCTTCTGCGTGAAGACACCGGTCCCGTCAGGCAGGAAGTCCAGACCCCAGGCTTGCTTCAGTCCGCTGGCGATCTGCTTGATGGCCATCGGCTCGACGTCATCGCCGGCGGCCAGGGCCGTCGGTCCCACGAAGGTGCCGACCGCCAGCGCCAGGACGCTTGCGAACGCAGTACGACGAGCACCCATGTGCTCACCCTCCAACTCCGCGTCGTTGCGGCGGCGAAGCGCTCGTAACGAAAGTTCATGACTTACGTCACAAGAGGGGCAATCCCGACTCAAGCACAGAGCGTAGTTGCGGACGTACCACCCAAAGGGTTAAGCATCCGATGACTTTAGGTAACTTTATGTACGGTCTAGCGCAGCGAAGGTTAGAGGACCTAACGTGTTGCTTGCCGCCGCGCCCCACGGAGTACTGAGGGCTGCCCAATGAGCAGTCCTGCACACGACCCGAGGAGTTGCGCAATGCCAGTTACCGAGACGGTCACCGAGAAGCGTGTCTGGGTGAAGCCCGACTTCCGTGACTTCGACACTCCTATGGAGGTCACGGCTTACGCCGCGCGCAGCTGACGTGAGCACGTAGCCGGGGTCCCCGAACCGAAGAGGGGACCCCGGTTCAGACCTTCCCTGCCGAGGAGTCCGCCATGACCCTTGCAGCTCCGGACGACTTCGTCGCCGAACTGCGCGCCCTTGCCCCCCGGTACTGGGACAGCCACCCGTTCCACCTGAGGATGCACGAGGGCAGCCTCAGCAAGCACGAACTGCAGGCGTGGGCCGCGAACCGCTGGTACTACCAGCGTTGCATCGCCCAGAAGGACGCCGCGATCCTCTCCAACTGCCCGCTGCCGGACGTCCGAAGGCAGTGGCGCGAACGGATCATCTGGCACGACGGCACCCAACCCGGCGAGGGTGGTGCGGAGAACTGGCTCCGTCTCGCCGAGGCCGTCGGACTGACCCGCGAAGAGGTGCTCGACGAGCGGCACGTGTTGCCCGGCACCAGGTTCGCGGTCGACGCCTACGTCACCTTCGCCCGCACCAAGCCCTGGGTCGAGGCGGTCGCCTCCGGCCTGACCGAGATGTTCTCCGGTGCGTTGATGCGCAAGCGGCTCGCGGCACTGCGGGAGCAGTACCCGTGGATCGCCGAGGAGGGCTTCGCCTACTTCACCTCGCGCATCAAGGCCGTCGCCGGCGAAGGAAAGTCCACATTGGACCTGGTCGTCGAGCACTGCGTCACAAGAGAGCAGCAGGAGAAGGCGATCGCCGCGCTGTCGTTCAAGTGCGACGTGCTGCGCGCGGTCCTCGACGCCGTCGACTACTACTCGGGCAAGGGCAAACCGTGAGCTCACTGCAGGCCGTTCCCCGGATCCGGCGAGGTGTGAAATGCACCTTCGACCAGATCCGGGGCAGCCACGTCGTGCTGTTCCCCGAAGGCGTGCTCGTGCTCAACGAGACCGCCGCGTCCGTGGTGAACCTGTGCGACGGCAAGACGACCGTCGGCGACATCGCTTTGCGCCTGGCGGAGGAATTCGACGGCGTCGAGCCGGCCGACGTGGCGGAACTCGTCGAGCGGCTCGTCGCCCGAAGGGTGGTCGACATCGATGTCACCGACGGCTGAGGCCCCGTTCGGACTGCTCGCCGAGCTGACCCACCGGTGCCCGCTGCAGTGCGGGTACTGCTCGAACCCCCTCGAACTCGTGCACCGCGAGGCCGAGCTGTCCACGGAGGACTGGCGCCGCGTGTTCGACCAGGCGCGCTCGCTCGGCGCGCTGCAGATCCACCTGTCCGGCGGGGAGCCGCTGGCGCGCAAGGACCTGCCCGAGCTCGTCACACATGCCAACAGCCTCGGCTGCTACGTGAACCTGGTGACCTCCGGCGTCGGCCTGTCGCGGGAACGGCTGCACGACCTCGCCGAACGCGGCGTCGACCACGTACAGCTCTCGCTGCAGGACGCCACCCGCGAGGGCAACGACCGCATCGCGGGCATCAAGGCGTTCGACCGCAAGATCGAGGCGGCCGCGTACGTCCGCGAGGAGGGCCTGCCGTTGACCGTCAACACGGTCCTGCACCGGCAGAACCTCGACAACATCGCCGGCGTCATCGCGATGGCCGAGGAGATGGGCGCGGAACGGCTGGAGCTCGCCAACACCCAGTACTACGGCTGGGCGCTGCGCAACCGCGCGGTCCTGTTGCCCACCAAGGAACAGCTGGCGCACGCCGACCCGATCGTGCACGCCGCCCAGGAGCGGCTGCGCGGCCGGATGGAGATCGTCTATGTCATCGCCGACTACCACGAGGCGCACCCGAAGCCGTGCATGTACGGCTGGGGCGCGCGGCAGCTGACCGTCGCCCCGAACGGCGACGTGCTGCCCTGCCCGGCGGCGACCGTGATCACTTCGCTCAAGATCGAGAACGTGCGGGACTCCTCGTTGCACGACATCTGGTACCACTCCGAGTCGTTCAACGCGTTCCGCGGCTTCGAGTGGATGCGCGATCCGTGCCGGAGCTGCCCGCGCAAGGAGATCGACTTCGGTGGCTGCCGCTGCCAGGCCTTCCAGCTGACCGGTGACGCGGCGAACACCGACCCGGTGTGCTCGTTGTCCCCCAACCGGTCCAAGGTGGATCTGATCCTGGAGACCGAGATGACACCCGAGGTCGTGCCCGCCATGGCGATGCGGAGGATCGGCGGGTGAAGGCGGTTCTCCTCGGCACCACGGCCGGCGGCGGATACCGCTGCCAGTCGTTACAACTGACCGCGAACACCGACCCCGTGCGCCCGTTGTCCCCCAAGGTGGATCTGATCCTGGAGACCGAGATGACCCCCGAGATCGTGCCCGCGATGGCGATGCGGAGGATCGGCGGGTGAAGGCGATTCTGCTCGGCACCACGGCCGGCGGCGGCTTCCCCCAGTGGAACTGCGCGTGCGCGATGTGCGCGGGTGTCCACTCCGGACGGTTGGCGCCGCGGTCGCAGGACTGCCTCGCGGTCAGCGGCAACGGCACGGACTGGTGGCTCGTCAACGCCTCCCCCGACATCCGCACGCAGATCACGTCGACCCCGCTGCTCACCCCCGGACCGGGCCCGCGCGACACCCCGTTGCGCGGCGCGCTGTTCACCGACGCCGAGCTGGACCACACGCTCGGCCTGCTGACGCTGCGCGGCGGCGCGGACCTCACCGTGTACGCGCCGGCGACCGTGCGGCACGCGCTGAGCGAGTCGTTCGACCTGAAGTCCGTGCTGGACGGCTACTCGCCCTGGGCCTGGCGGCAGGTCGACCCGGAACAACCGTTCGAGCTCACCGGCGGACTGACCGTCACGGCGATCCCGATCAGCGGCAAGCGTCCGAAGTACACCCGTAATTCGGAGATCGGCGGCCACTGGGTGGTCGCGTACCGGATCGAGGACCCGGCGACCGGCGGCGTGCTGGTGTACGCGCCCTGCCTCGCATCGTGGCCGGCGGGTTTCGACGACGTCGTCGCCGGGGCGGACTGCGTGCTGCTCGACGGCACGTTCTACGCGGCGTCCGAAATGGGCTCGGCGACCGGCAGCTCGTCCGGCCAGGCCGCGATGGGCCACCTGCCGATCACGCTGAGCCTGCCGGAGCTGCGGCGGCATCCGCACGTGCGGCGGATCTACACCCACCTGAACAACACGAACCCGGTGCTCGACCCCGAGTCGGCCGAGTCGGCGAAGCTCCGCGAAGCGGGCGTCGAAGTGCCGCCGGACGGCACCGTCATCGAGCTATAACGTCTTAACTCTCCGTGACAATCGGGCTTATACAACGGCCTGAAGACCGTGAACAGGGCACAAAGTCCCATTAACAGTCCTCTGACGAATAGGCCGAACAGCCCAGCTCAGACGGTTGTAGTGAACTGACGACCACCCTAAGTGTTAATTTGCAACAAGTCGGTCACAGCCTTCTCGCTGGTCACACCCGGTGATAACACGCGCGTCCCTCACGTCGAATCACGAACCAATCGAGTTCGACGAGGAGGGGGATCAGCGGCATGACGAACGAAGCGCGTCCGCTTTCCCGACGCACGTTGTTGGCCGCCGCTTTGGGGGGTGCCGCTGCCGGTGTCGTCGGCCAGAGCCTGTTCGCGAGCCCCGCGCTCGCCGCGGCCGGCCGCAAGACGTTGCTGATCGGTAGCGTTGATCATTTCGGAGGCGGGTTCCTCCAGCTGGCCGACCCCGGTTTCACGGGCACGCCGGCGTCGGTCGCCCTGAGCGGCCAGCCCAACGGCATCACGAGCACCGCGGACGGCCGCAGCGCCTACGTGGCTCAGCAGTTCGGCCCCGGCCTGAGCGTCGTCGACGTCGCGGCCGGCAAGGTCACCGCCGAGTTCGAGGTCGGCGGGTTCGCGACCGCGCCGGTCCTCTCGCCCGACGGCAAGCTGGTCTACGTCGCGACCGGCTCCAGCGCGGCGGGTGGATCCCGCGGGCACGTCGTCGTGGTCGACGCCGCGTCCGGCGAGGTGCGCGCCCGGATCGAGGCCGGCCTGCTGCCCCAGCGGCTCGCCATCACGCCGGACGGCACCCGCCTGTTCGTCGCGGACGAGCGCGCCAAGGGCATCTCGGTGATCGACACGGCCAGGAACGAGGTCGCCGGGACCATCAAGACCGAGCAGACGCCGCTGTTCCTCGCGGTGGACGACAAGGGATCCAGGCTCTTCGCGGCGGCGCCGCGCGAGCTGGTCACCTACGACCTGCGCAACGGCAACGCCGGCGGCAAGACCGACCTGCCGGGCCGCCCCGGCGGTCTCGCGCTGCACCCCGGCCAGGTGCTGGCGGTCGTCAGCCTCTACACGGGCAACAGCAAGCCCGCCGTGCTCGCCACGGTGAACGTGCAGGCGAACCGGATCGTCACCCAGTCCGACAACGCCCGCGCGAACGGCCCGCTGACGCTCAGCAAGGACGGCGCGCGCACCTACGTGATCGACAAGGAGAACCGCAAGACCACCTCCGCGGACACCTCGACCGGCAAGCCGGACAACGCCCTGTCGACCCCCGACTCGTACAAGCCGACCTGCGTCGCGTACGTCGAGACCGCCTGAACCGCCGGAGGAACCAGCGATGCCCATCTCCATGGCCGTCAAGACCTTGGACTACACCCCGACCGCGCCGCCCTACCCCAGCCTGTGGATGGGCGGGTACGCCGGCTCGCCGCGTGGCAACCAGGGCCAGGTGGACCGCAGGCTGCGCGCCCAGTGCGTCGTGTTCGACGACGGCGCCGGCGTGAAGGTGCTGCTGCGCGTCGACGTCGTCAGCATCCCCGCATACGTGCACCAGGCGATCAGATCCCAGGTGTTGTCCCTGGTGGGCAACAACACCGCGAACTTCATGATGATCGCGAGCCACACCCACTCCGGGCCGATGATCGGCACCACGCGGCCCGAGCCGTACATCATGATGGGCCTGACGCCCGCGGACATCAACGCGATCGAAGGCACCACCACCGTCTTCGTCAACCAGCTGGTGCAGCTCGTCCAGCAGACCGTCGCGCTGGGCCGCACGCCGGTCACGCTGTGGTACAAGACGGGCACCACGACCATCGGGTACAACCGCGCGGAAGCCGGCACCGTGCTCAGCACCGTGTCCGCCCTGCTCGCGCGGAAGTCCAGCGACAACAGCCCGTTCGCCGTGCTGTTCGGCTACGCGTGCCACCCCGTGTCCAGGGGCAACGACCGCGTGTTCTGCAGCGACTACCCCGGTGCCGCGACGGACACGATCACCTCGGCGCTCGGCGTGCCCGCGTTGTTCTTCCAGGGCACCGCGGGCGACCAGGAGCCGAACGACCCGCACCAGCCCAGCCAGGTCACGACCCTCGGCGCGCAACTGGGCAACAAGGTCGTCAACATGGTCAACACGACCGGCTGGACCGCGGTCACCGGACCGTTCAGCACCGGCTTCACCGAGGTCAAGCTGCCGCTGATGGTCGACCTCGGCGACCCGGCCGCGGTGATCCAGACCCGCGACAAGTACTCGGCGCGGCTCGACACGTACCCGCCGGACGACACCGCGTACCGGCACGCCGCGGTGATGGTCCAGCAACTGCAGGGCGTGGGCGTGCCGCGCTGGATGAACATGCCGATCCAGCGCTGGCACATGGGCGGCCTGACCGTCCTCGCGCTCGGCCACGAGGTGCTCAGCCGGTACGAGGTGGCGCTCAAGGCCGCGTTCGCGGGGAACCTGTGGGTCATGGCCTACGCCAACGAGTGCGAGGGCTACGTGGCGGGCAACGACACCCTGAAGGCCGGCGAGACCAAGCACTTCGGCTACGAGGCGGGCTGGACCGACGACAACACGATGTCCGGCCCCGGCACCTGGACCTCGTTCTACGCCTACGCCTGCCCGCTGGCGTACTCGGCGGCCGGCGCCGTCGCCGGCACGACCGAGAAGACCCTCCTGGACGCCGCCACGGCCCTGTTGAACAGCTGAACGGATGTGAGACATGCCAGCACCAAGCACGACCTTGAGCGCTCGGTACGGCCTCGCTCCGGTCTATCCGTGTGACACGGCGGGCGACCTGTACCTGTTCGAGCACAGCACTCCCACCACCGGCACGTTCGCGTGGGGCGAGGCGTACCAGATCGGCGCCGGCTGGCAGGGCCGCGTGCTCGCGGGCCCCAGCGGCTACATGTTCAGCATCACCACCGGCGGTGAGCTGAGGCTGCTGCACTTCAACGGCGCCTACTGGGACCTGTTCAACGGCAACGAGTACGCGGTGCTCGGCCAGGGCTGGTCCCACACCGCGGCGAGCACCCGGTACCGGATCTCCGTCGACGAGGACGGAGTTCTGTACACATTGGACACTTCAGGTAACCTGAAGGCGCACTACTACAACTTCGCGACCAAACAGTGGGCGGTACAGGGCGCACTGCTGGACACGGGACTGACGCAGTACAACGCGATCATCGCGACCAGCCGTGGCGTCGTGTACGCGCGCACCACGGCCGGCACGGTGTTCCGCTACTACATCGACTGGTGGACCACCGCGACGGCGACGTGGGTGCGGCCCACGACCCAGGTCACCACAGGCTGGCAGAACCTGAAGAACTTCAGCTCGCCCGGCGGGGAGGTCTTCTATGCGGTGAACTCCTCGAACGGCAACCTGCTCTGGTACAGCTACAACCCGGTGACGAAGGCGTGGAAGTCCGCCTCGGGCAAGATCATCGGCAGTGGGTGGAACAGCGAGCAGGACGTCGTCGTGCAGTCCAACGCGTGCAGCCGCTTCCCGTGGGCGACCGCCTGCCAGTCGACCGGCCCGAAGGATGGCGGGGCGGTGATCACCCGGTTGAACCAGGTGAAGAAGAACTAGCCCTGCATCCATCTCCGCCCCTCGGTGTACTCGCCGAGGGGCGCCGCCACGTTGACGAACAGTTCGGGGAGCGAAGACAGACATGCCAGGACCCAGCACGACACTGACAGCCCGCTACAGCGTCGCGCCGTTGTACCCGGTGCACACGGACGGCCGGCTGTGGTTGTTCGAGCACAAGAAGCCCACGACCGGTGACTTCACCTGGGGCAAGAACTACCAGGTGGGCAACGGCTGGCAGGGGCGCGTGCTCGCGGGCCCCAGCGGCTACATGTTCTGCATCACCACCGGTGGTGAACTGAGGCTGTTGCACTACAACGGCGCCAAGTGGGACCCGATCGGCGGCAGCGGCTACGCGGTGATCGGCCAGGGCTGGTCCTACTCGTCCGCGTCGACCCGCAACCGGATCTCGGTGGACGAGGACGGCGTGATCTACACGCTGGAGCCGAACGGCGAGCTGAAGGCGTGGTACTACGACTTCGGCACCAACCAGTGGGCCGTGCTCGGCGCGCTGCTCGACACCGGGTTCACGCAGTACAACGCCATCGTCGCGACCAGCCGTGGCGTCGTGTACGCCCGGAACGCGGCCGGCACGGTGTACCGCTACCACATCGACTGGTGGACCAACGCGACGGCGACGTGGGTCCAGCCGACGACGCAGGTCACCACCGGCTGGCAGAACCTGAAGAACCTCAGCTCGCCCGGCGGCGAGGTGTTCTACGCCGTCGACCAGACCAGCGGCAACCTGCTCTGGTTCGCCTACAACCCGGTCACCGCGACCTGGGTCTCCCCGGCGGGCAAGATCATCGGGTACGGCTGGAACAACGAGCAGGACATCGTGGCGCAGTCGAACGCCTGCAGCCGCTTCGACTGGGCGACCGCCTGCCAGTCGACCGGCCCGAAGGACGGCGGCGCGGTCATCACCCGGTTGAACCAGGTGAAGAAGAACTGAGAACGGGTATCTCTGTGCGGTGACGTCATTGAGCACCGCACTCTCCGCCCAGCTGGAACAGCAACGCGCCGCGCTCCGCCGAGGGGCGTGGCGCGTCGGCTGGAAAGTCGGTGCGGGCCAACGGGAACGGATCGGCGACGGGATCGTCGTCGGGCACCTGACCTCGGAGAGCCAGCTCTCGCCCGGCCAGACCTACGTGCCGCGCGACGGCGAGGAGCTGCACGCCGACGCGGAGATCGCCGTGACCGTGGGCCCGGACCTTGCCTTCTCCCCCGCGTTGGAGATCGTCGACCTGAGCGGGACCGACGAGGCGCCGCAGATCGTGGCGGACAACGTGTTCCACCGCGCGTTCGCGCTCGGGGCTCCGGCGGAGCAGGTCGCGGATACGGTGCGCCTACTGGTGAACGGCGAGGTGCGGGCCAGTGCGCCGATTCCTTCCGACGTGCTGGACCGGGTCACGTCCGTCGGGCGGATCCTCGAGTCCGTCGGGGAACGCCTGCAGGAGGGCGACCTGGTGATCACCGGTGCCGTGGTGCAGGTCCCGGTGCGCCGCGGTGACGTGGTGACCGCCGACTTCGGCGCGCTGGGTCAGGTCACTCTGACCGTCGCAGCCGCACCTTCGTGATCGCGTGGTGGTCGACCTCCAGCACCTCGACCGACCAGCCGTCCACGGCGACCTCGTCTCCCGGTTCCTCGGGGATCCGGCCGAGCATGGCCAGGACCAGCCCGGCGACCGTGGTGAAGTCCACGTCGGGCACCTCGGTCAGCTCGACGCCGATGTCGGACAGGTCGTGCATCGGGAACGTGCCGGGCAGCACCATCGAGCCGTCGCGTTCCCGCCGCAGGCTGATGATGTCGCGGTCGGTCTCGTCGTAGATCTCGCCGACGACCTCCTCGAGCAGGTCCTCCATAGTGACGACACCTTCGACCGCGCCGTGCTCGTCGACGACGAGCGCGAACTGCTCGCGTTCGGCCTTGAACCTGCGCAGGGCGTCCGCGACGCGCAGCGAGTCCGGGAAGAGCACGGGCGGGCGGGACAGGTCGGCGAGGTTCGCGTCGTCGTCGAACAGGTCGCGGACGTGCACGATGCCGATCACGTCGTCGAGATGGCCGTCCCGCACGACGGGAGCGCGCGAGTGCCCGGTCTCGATGAGCGTGCGCCGCGCCTCGGGCACGGGCAGGTCCGTCTGCAGCGTGAACACCGCCCGGCGTGGCACGAAGACCTCGCGCAGGCGCCGTTCGTGGATCTCCAGCGCCCCGCTGATGATGATCCGCTGCTCGGCGTTGAGCCCGCGCTGGCTCGCGACGAGCTCGCGCAGCTCGTCCGGTGACATCTGCTCGGGGTCGGCGTTCGGGTTGCCGCCGAAGGTCCGCACGACGAGGTTCGTCGAGACGCTGAGCAGCCACACCGCGGGCCGCGAGACCGTGGA
This sequence comes from Lentzea sp. NBRC 105346, assembly GCF_030269605.1. GTDB lineage: Bacteria > Actinomycetota > Actinomycetes > Mycobacteriales > Pseudonocardiaceae > Lentzea. The sequence continues at coordinate 6,695 of NZ_BSTQ01000024.1, read as the reverse complement.
CAGCAGGTCCAGCGGCTTCGCGACGATCTGCGCCCAGCGCAGCGCGTACTGCATGGCGAGCCGCTTCGGCGCCAGCTCGCCGAACACCAGCGTGACGAACGTGAGGACGACCGTGATGATCGCGACCGCCGTCGCGTCGGCCGCGGTGCCGAGGAAACCCAGCAACGGTTTGACCGGTTCCGCCAGCGAGACCGCGGCCGTCGCGCTGGCCAGGAAGCCGGCCAGCGTGATGCCGATCTGGATGGTCGCGAGGAACCGGTTCGGGTCGCGGGTCAGCCGGACCAGCGTGCGCTTGCCCTCGCGCTCCAGCTGGCGGATCTGCCCCTCCCGCAAGGAGATCAGGGCCATCTCGCTGCCCGCGAACACCGCGTTGAGCAGGATCAGCACACCGACGAGCGCGAGGTTGAACCCGTAACCCTCCATCCGCCGACGCTAGCGCGCACGTCTAGTTGAACGCGTTCAAATTCGGTGTTACCGTCGGTTCATGGGGGATGTCGGCAAGATCGTGATACCCGGCGGGTCCGGTCACATCGGTACTTTTCTGAGCAGGTCACTGGCCGCGCGCGGGCACGAGGTCGTCGTGCTCGGCCGCGGCTTCGAGGGAGTGCGTGACGGCGTCCGGCACGTGCGCTGGGACGGCCGGACGCCCGGCCCGTGGGCTGCCGAGATCGACGGCGCCGCCGCGGTCGTCAACCTGGCCGGGCGCAGCGTGAGCTGCCGGTACACCAAGAACAACCTCACCGAGATGATGGCGTCGCGGGTGGACTCGGCGCGGGCGGTCGGCGCGGCTCTGGCGCAGGCTTCCGCGCCGCCTCCGGTGTGGCTGCAGATGAGCACCGCGACCATCTACGCGCACCGCTTCGACCAGCCGAACGACGAGGCGACCGGCATGATCGGCGGCCACGAGCCGGACGTGCCGGGCTACTGGCGGTTCAGCGTGGACATCGCCACCGCGTGGGAACGGGCCATGTCGGACGCCGATCTTCCGGGTGTCCGCAAGGTCGCGCTGCGGACCGCGATCGTGATGGCGCCCGGCCGGGGCGGCGCGTTCGACGTGCTGCGCCGCATGGCCCGGCTCGGGCTCGGCGGACCGGCCGCCGGCGGCAGGCAGTACATGTCGTGGCTGCACTGGCTGGATTTCGTGCTTGCCGTGGAGTTCTTGCTGGAGAACGAGATCAGCGGTCCGGTCAACCTGGCGGCGCCGAATCCGTTGCCACAGCGCGACTTCGTCCGTGCGCTGCGCCGAGCGTGCGGCATGCCGTTCGGCCTGCCCGCCACCGCGTGGATGGCCTCGCTCGGCGCGTTCGCACTGCGCTCGGACCCCGAACTACTGCTGAAGAGCCGTTTCGTGGTGCCCGGCGTGCTGCTCGACGCGGGCTTCGAGTTTCAGTACCCGCGCTGGCCCGAGGCGGCCGCCGACCTCACGTGATCGCGCGCGGCCGCGCCCTTCCACTCGACGGTGAGGCCACCGCACCCCCCGACTGAACCAACGGTCATCGTCGCCCCCCAGTTCCGGTGACCCCACCGCCACCACATGTCTACCAGTCTACTGAACTAGAGTTGAGCCACGCTTGGTCCATTCACTCTAATGGCCGACAGTTTCTGGCGCCGATCCGTGCATCAGGAAACTTGTTCACTCCGCAAGCGGCGGTCCGACGATCGGGATGCGGTGCCGTTCACCCAGCTCGGCGACGGCCTGGAGGTCACCGCCCGCGGCGCTCACGTCGTGCACGAACCGCTCGAAGTCGCCGGCGGGCTCGGCCCCGCTCGGCACGGTGATCACGTAGATCCGCGCGTCCTCGACGACGCGGAACGAGTGCGGCCGCCCGGCGGGCAGGAACGCGGCGCCGCTGCCCTCGACCGTCGTCCGCGTGTCACCACAGGCGAAGTCGACCACCCCGCTCGTCACGAGGAACACCTCGTGCTCGGTCAGGTGGTGGTGCAGCGGCGGGGAGAAGTTCTTCCGAATCGTGCCGGCGTCGATGAGCGTGAGCGCGCCGCCCGTCGCCTCGGCCGGCAGCGTGAACTGGTTGGTCAGGCCGAGAAACGGCACCAAAGGCACGTCGCTCGTCGTCCGGATGAAGGGCCCCAGGTCAGTCATACCCGGTAGTGTTGCGCACCTGAAGCGAAGTCCTGGGGGAAACGTGGAACGAGCAGATCTTCAGAAGCAGTTGTGGGCGAAGCACGTCTGCGACCTCGCCCTGGCCGTGCGCCGCATGTGGGCGTCGATCGGCAACGACCTGGACGGGCTCGGTCAGTCCGCTGTGGACTGTCTGACGAACCTCACGAAGTCGGCCGACGGCACGCTGACCATCAAGGAGATCGCCGAGCTGGGCGACATCAGCCCCGAGACGGCCGCGCGGACCGTGACCGAGCTGGTGGACAGCAACCTCGTCGTGCGGGTCCTGCCCCGCGAGGGCGAGGACCGGCGCAGGCGCCGCGTCCAGATCACCGGCACCGCCCGTCAGATGATCATCGGCTACTACGCGCTGCAGCCGCACAACCTCGAGTGGTTCGACCAGTTCAGCGACGAGGAGCTGGCCATCGCGGCAAAGGTGTTCTCGGTCGTCACGCGGATCGCGCACGACCGCGCCTCGTCGATCCAGACGGGCCGTGGTTCCGACTCGGAGAACGACGTCGGCTAACCGGCGTCCCGGTTGGTCGCCCGCGGTTGCTCGCGGTCGCTCTGAATGGCGTCCGCCCGGTCGTGCGCGATCTCGGTGACGACGCCGAACACCCTGGCGGCGATCTCCAGCTCCTCCGCGCTGAACTGCCCGAACAACTTGAGTTGATGCTCGGGCTGCAGCTCGTAGTAGTGCCCGACCAGGTCGCGCGTCTCGTCGGTGATCCGCACGCGCCGGAACCGCCGGTCCTTGTCGTCCTCGCGCGGCAGCACGCGCACCACCAGCCCGCGTTCGACGAGCTGCGTCACGATGCGGCTCGCCGTCGCGGTGGTGACGTCGCTGAGCTTCGCGAGCTCGGTGATCGACAGCGTGCCGTCCGGCGCGCCCGCGAGGTTGGTCAGGCAGTCGACCGCCGACTGCGGCAGCCCGTCCAGGTCGTTGCCGATCGACGACAGCATGCGTTGCACGGCCACCGCCAGCTGCCGCGCGTTCTGCCAGCCGATGGCGTTCTCGATGGGGCGCTCGGGCTCCTCGACCGGATCGGCCAGGTACTCCAGCGGCACGTTGAAGAACCGCGCCAGGCCGTCCCTGAGACGGGCGGAGGGGTTGTCCTGCTTGCCGCTGCGCAGGTTCGCGATCTGCGTCGGCGTGACCTTGATGCCCATGGCCGCCAGCGCGTCCGCCACCTCGGTGTTGCGGTACTCGCGCTCCGGGCTGGGCCGGACGACCTCGAACAGGTCGGTGAGCTTCTGGGCGAGGGATGGATGTGTCATCGCCTCTCCCTCCCCCGGATCGGCGCGATTCTAGCGCCTAGCCGCGCGGGGCGTACATGATCAGACCTACCCCGACCAGGCACACCACGGCGCCGACGTAGTCCCAGCGGTCCGGCCGGAAGCCGTCGACGAGCACGCCCCACGCGAGCGAGCCGGCCACGAAGACGCCCCCGTAGGCGGCGAGGATGCGGCCGAAGTGCGGGTCCGGCTGGAAGGTCGCCACGAACCCGTAGGCGCCGAGCGCGAGGACGCCGGCCGCGATCCACAGCAGTCCCCTGTGCTCGCGGAACCCCTGCCACACGAGCCAGGCGCCGCCGATCTCCGCCAGCGCGGCGAGCACGAACAGGAGTACCGAGCGCAGGATCATGCGCACATGACACCAGCCGTGCTCTTCCTGTGCGTGCACAACGCCGGCCGGTCGCAGATGGCGATGGGCTTCTTCCGCCACCTCGCGGGCGATCGCGCCGTGGCGCTCTCCGGCGGTTCGGCGCGGAAGTGGACCGACGACACGCTTCGCGCTACCGATGTCGTGGTCACCATGGGGTGCGGCGACACGTGCCCGGTGTTGCCCGGCAAGGGCTAGGTGGACTGGGAGCTCGATGATCCGGCGAGCCGTGGCGTCGAGGCGGTCCGCCCGATCCGTCGGTGACCGGTGAAACACATCGCCGGCCGCTGCACGAGCAGCGGCCGGCGATGGTGTCACTCCTATCCGGTCAGGAACCTTGCCTGGCGATGTTCCAATCCCAGGACGTCTCGTCAGGCTTGCAGCCCGGCTGCGTTCCGAGTGGATCCCCGTTGGGGTCGGGGTAGGAGTCGATCACCTGCGCGCTCCCGTCGTCCTCCTTGGAACAGTTCGCGATGGAGAGCAGTTCGATCTTTCCCTTGTGCGCGAGGCTCTGGATGTTCTGGATCGGTTTGTCATCGGCCATGAACCCGAACTCGGTCTCCCACAGCAGGGATGAGGACACGCCTGAGCAACCACCGAGGCGCACGGACGGGAACTCCGTGGCGCTGATACAGGAACCGCTGACGCGGTTCACGATCTTGTAGGTGTAGTGCGCCTTGGGCCCCTCGGCACTCCCCCTCATCTGGACCTTGATGAGGCGGAACGTCCAGTTGTCCGTGAACTGGTCGGTGCACGCCTTCTGGATCGCGTAGACCTTGCCGGACGCACCGGGCGGGCTCTCGGCCAGGCACCGTCCGCTGTTCTTGTTGATGATCTTGGCGATGTTGTTGTCACCCCAGTTGCCCGCCCCCGGTACGAACGCGACCGCGTCGAACGGGACCTCCCGGCCGTTGCCGTCGGCGTTCCAGTTGCTGAGCGAGACCTTGGGCTTGTCCGTGAACCTGAACGTGCCGAGCTCCACCCAGTTCAGCGGCGTCGGGGTGTACTCGTCGGGGTACGGAGCGGTCACCTGGAGTGGGCCGTCCGCCGTGTAAACCGTGTAGTCCAGCCGTCCCAGGGTCTTCTGCGATCGAGCGGGCTGATGCACCCACACCTTCATCGGCATCGTGAACGTACGGCCCGACGTCCAGGTGGCCGTCATCCTCAGCTTCTTGCCGTCGTCGTCGTCACCCCAGGCGTGGCTGAACCACATGTGGCCGCCGTAAGCGCTGGTGGCCTGGTGCAGGTCCATGCGCGCCGGTTCCTCGCCGTACGTGTCCTTGGCGAACTCGATGTTGAACGTGCCGTTGCGGTCGAGATCCGCCCGCAGGCACGTCGGGTGGTTCGCCCTGGTGTCGTCGAACGCCGGCTTGGTGTCGGCGTCGACGTCGTCCACCACGCTCGCGTCACCGGGCAGGTTCGCGCCGCCGCACGTCGGCTGCGAGCTGATGCCGTCGGCAGGCTCCACCTCGACGTCCGGGCGGCGGTACCGGAAGCTCTCGTAGGCGCACGACTCCTCGCAGTCCGGCTTCCACGTCGCCGAACCGTGCCACCAGCACTTCAGGTCGTACTGGCCCGCGGCGTTCGTGTGCCCGCACTTGCTGGGAGGTTCGCCGATCACATCGGGTGCGTTCGGCAGGTTCTTCCAGTTCTTGTCGCACTGGTTGTCCGCCTGCTTGCAGAAGGTGTCGATGTCAGGCTTGACGGCCCTCCTGCGGTACTCCGGGTTCCCCGGATCGGTGATGTCCAGTTCCGGGTCGCCGTTCCACGTCGCGGCGTTGAAGAACCGAACCTCGGTGGTCGCGTCCTCGAAGGTCGACGGCGGGTTCGCGGCGAAACCCATCACCTTCTCGGGGTAGGGCCACTGCTGTGGCCGGGCGAAGTCGGTCGGGTAACGCCCGAAGTCCTTCCGGTCCGCCGGGTACCGGGCGTTGGCGGGGTTGTTGCCCCAGCCGAGGCCGTAGGCGCCGTCCGACCCCGCCTCGCCGGGCTGGTGGTAACCGGAGTTGTAGGCCCAGACAGCGCCGAACCAGTTCTCCAGTCTGCTGGGGTCGTTGTTGTTCATCCGGACGCCGGCGTCCTGCAGTTCGTTCCACTTGTTCTGCAGGATCTGCAGACCCGCCGCGACGTTCGCCGCGTAGTCCGTGGCGATGATGACCTGCTGCCCGTAGGGACGTGCCTTCGGGTGGTCGCCCTCACGGCCGGCAAGCCGCATGCCGTCGGTCGTCTGCGACACGCCGTACCCGCAGTCGGCCTTGGCGAAGTTGACGATCCAGTCGTCGGCCGTGTTCCTGTTGTAGATGTCGTTGCCGTAGAAGTTGCCGACCAGCGGGTTGGCGTACTCACCGGGCAGCACGAGCCTGCTGGCCTGCCAGAGGTTCGACTCCTGACCGAGGACGCCGAGCAGGACCTGGACCGGGACCCGGCCACCGCCCCTGAGCGGGAGCGACTCGAGCATCCCCGGCTTCTGCAGGTTGTAGGAGAAGTCCAGGCCGTTGTTGTGCCAGCCCGCGGGCCGCACCACCTTGTCCTCCAGCAGACCGTAGACCGCCCAGTTCGCCGCCCATTCGACCTGCTTGGGCTTGGGCTGGTAGACCTGCTTGCCCAGGTCGTTGCGCTTGATCGCGCAGGTGGCCGCCTCGTCGCTCATGTCCTGGTTGGCCGTCGCCTGCATGTCCGACTGCGTGCTCATGCCGGGCTCCGCGACACTTGCCTGCGGTGCCTGCTTCGGCGTTGCCGCGGGGTCGACGGTGAAGCCGACGTCCTTGCCGGTCTTGGTGCTCTTCGCCTTGATGTGCACCTTCTCGGCCTTGCCGGGCGTCTTCGAGAACACGCCCGGCGTGCCGCCGTCGGCCCGAGCCACCTCGGTCACCACAGCCTCGCCACGCAGCGACAGCTGGGCACCAGCGGGCA
>NZ_BSTQ01000023.1 GCF_030269605.1 Lentzea sp. NBRC 105346 | reverse complement strand
AAACCACCCAAGGGCCCCTCTTTGAGCTGAGCCGGGGTCCGGGGCGGAGCCCCGAGCACGAAAGCCGCCGCGTCAACACAAACGCAACCCACCACAAAAGCCACCGCGTCAACACAAACCGGCAGCCGACGGGCCGCTACCCCTGCCCCACCGCAGGCAACGGCCCACTCGCATACCGCGTCACGCACAACCCACTCGAGTCGTAGTCGCTGGCAAACTCCAGCACCGACTCCCCATTCCCAGCCACAACCAGAGCCGGATGGTAATTCGGACAGTTCACATCCCGAGCGGAAGGCACCGGCACAGGAGCCGGAGCCTCGTACCACTCCCCAGCCCCACCCCGGTCGTTGATGAACAACCGAGCCCCGTTCAAGGAATCGACCTTCCCGGAAGGGTGCATCAGCATCTGCCCGGTCAACACCAACCGCCCACCAGGCCCGAGCGCAATCGAAGGCGTGTGCGCAAAGTACCGCCCCTCCCGACTACGCAAAGGCGTACCAGGGAAATCCGGCGAACCCCAGTCCCACCCGTCAGCAGAGGTCCGGAAGAACGACGAACAGAAGTACTGATCCCGCTGCCCGCAAATCTCATAGGTCATGAAGTACGACCCACCGGGCAACCGCCGCACGTGCGCCATCCCCGGCCGATACCCACGCGGCTGCACGGCGACCGTGTAAGTCTTCGCCGACCACGAGACACCGTCGACCGAGAACGTCCGGGACAGCACCTGGCTGTGCGTCCGCCAGTCCTCCTCGTCGGCGAAGTGGCACACCAGGCGACCCGAAGCGTCCACGGACAACTCCGGCTCCCAGATGCCACCGGAAGAAGAGGCGCACGTCGACAAGAAGGACCACGACGAGCCGCCGTCGAGCGAACGCCACACGCGCAACGACATGCCGACGTCCTTGAACCCGGTGCTGCCCGCCCACAGCAACGTCCCCGCAGGCAACGCACCCACGCGAGAAGGCAACTCGTAGATGTGCGCACAACACATCGACGAAGCAGCGGCCTCGGGATCAGTGAACTTCGCGACCAGCTTGAAGGAGCGCCGTCCGCGGTAGATCTGTGTCTCCCGCCAGTTGTTCACGCTCACCACGACGTCACCGGCGAACCGGCCGTGAGCCAGCCGGATGGCGTGCGGGTAGCGGGACTCCCCGCCACTCAACGGTTTCGCGGACGCGGCGGACGCCGGAGGCGCGAGGAGCAGCAGCACCAGAGCGATGATCATGCAGCGCACGCGCAGCAACGTAGGGCCGATCCGGACACAACGGACGCGCTGACACGCCCGAAGTAACCCGACCGGTGGCTGCGTCACCGGGACGCAGGGGGAACGCTCGAAGGCGATGATGCGGCAGAAGCACCTCAACCAAGCGCTGATGCGCATTCCGAGGCGTGCGGAAAGCACGGACAGGTACACGCTCGCGTCAACGTACGTCGCGGCGGGCAGCTTCGCGGCGATGCTGCACTCGGCCGACCACCAGATCCTGTACGGGCGCCGCGGCACCGGGAAGACGCACGCGTTGCACTTCCTCAGCGACCTGGTCGAACGCACCGGCGACGTGGCCGTCTACCTCGACCTGCGCACCATCGGCTCGGCCGGCGGCATGTACGGCGACGTCGCCGTCAGCGCTTCGACCAGGGGGACGCATCTGCTCGTCGACACGCTCGAGGCGGTGCACGAGGAACTGCTGACGGCCGCGTCCGAACGCGACATCGGGGACGAGACGAAACTGCTCGAAGCGCTCGACACGCTGGCCGAGGCCGCGACCGTCGTCGAGGTCGTCGGACAGGTCGAACAGGAGACGCGCGTCGGCGGCTCGGCGTCGACCGAACACGGTATCGAGCTCAGTCACCGGCCGAAGGCCGGGTTGAGCAGCCGGGAGACGTTCAGCGCGGAGAGTCGCACCCGGCGCACCGGCGTCGAACGGCACCACATCGTGTTCGGGCCGCTGAGCCGAGCGCTCCGGGGAATCACGCGGGCGCTGGGACAGCGGCGGTTGTGGCTGCTGCTGGACGAGTGGAGCTCGATTCCGCTGGACCTGCAGCCGTTGCTCGCGGATCTGTTGCGCCGCAGCGTGCTGCCGACCGCGGGCATCACCGTGAAGATCGCGGCCATCGAACGCCGGTCGCGGTTCAGTGAGCCCGGCGCGGCGGGCGACTACGTCGGCATCGAGGTCGGCGCCGACGCGGCGAGTGCCGTCAGCCTCGACGACTTCCTCATGTTCGATCAGCAGCGCAGCGGCGCCCGCGAGTTCTTCGCCGAGCTGTTCTTCAACCACGCGTCGTCGCGGCTACCGTCGGTGGTCGGCAAGCCGGCGAGCGCGGAGGCGTTCGTCGAAGACCTGTTCCGCCGCAACGCGTTCAACGAGCTCGTCCGCGCCGCCGAGGGGGTGCCGCGCGATGCGATCAACATCGCCGCGCTCGCCGCGCAGCACGCGCACAACGAGCCGATCGCGATGGCCGACGTCCGGCGTGCCGCGCGCGACTGGTACATGCGCGACAAGCAGACCGCGATCAGCGAGAACTCCTCGGCGAGGCACATGTTGCGGCTGCTAGTCGACGAGGTCGTCGGTCGCCGGCGGTCCCGCACGTTCGTCGTCGACCAACTGGCCTGCATGCGGCACGAGACGATCGACGAGCTGTACGACGCGCGGCTGCTGCACGTGCTCAAGCGAGGCATCGTCGACCACAAGACGCCCGGCACGCTGTACGACGGGTTCGCCATCGACTACGGCTGCTACGTCTCGCTGCTGATCGACGGCGAGCTCAGCTCGCGGCCGCGTGACAAGGGCGGCTGGCTCGCCTCGCCGAAGTCCGTGCCGCCGGACGGGTTCAGTCTGACGCGTGAAGCGCTGGACCTGACGAAACTGGGGCCGCCGTGACGCGGAGACCGGGCAGGTCGGTGATCACGATCCGCCGGTAGCAGCGTTCCACGAGACCGCGGTTCTCCATGTCCTGCAACGCCTTCTCCGCGGTGCGCAACGCCACCCCGGCGAGCCCGCTCACCTCGGACTGGCTCAGCGGCACCTCGCCGAACCGCTCGGCCACGTCGAGCAGCACTCGCGCGACCCGCACCGACGGCGGGCACGTCAACCCGTCGGCGTGCCGCAGCTGCGCCTGGTGCAGGCGCGCGGCGAGCGATCGCGCGACCTCGACGCACGCGTCCGGGTGGCGGTGCAGGAACCGCAGCAGCTGTTCGGAGTGGATCAGCCTGGCCTGCAGCGGAACGCAGGCGACCACGTCCACGCGGGGCCGGTGCTCGATCAGGTCCCCCGTGCCGAGCACGGCGACCGGCACGTCGTCCACGACCTGCGTCGCGACGCCGCCGAGCAGCAGTACCGCGTGCCTGGCCCACTCCCCTGACCGGAACACCACCTGCCGGGCCCGGTAACCGATCGGTGTCCCCAACCCCAGCAACGCCACCCGCGCCTGGCCGTTCAGCCTGCTCAACAGGCTGGTGGCGGGCCACGCCGCGCACATCACCACCGTCATGGGTCCCAGTGCGCCACATCTCGCGCGGCCAAACCCCGTAATAGGACGGGATCAGGGTGGATCCACGCCCGCGGCGGCGCACAACGCCACCAGGTCGCGCACGACCGTGCAGCGGTACCTGGTCTCGATCACGCCTCTGCGGCGCAGCTCGGCCAGTGCTTTGTGGATGGTCGGCTCGGCGGCGCCCACCAGGGCCGCGAGCTCCGGCTGGGTGAGTTCGAGGTCGATCATCAGGCCGTCGGCGGTGTCGCGGCCGTACCGCGCGGCCAGCTCGACCAGGACGCGGGCCAGGCGGACCTTCACCTCGAGGCCCGCGAAGTCGATTCGCCGTCGCGTGGCCCAGCGGAGCTTCTGACCGACGTTGCGAGCGACGGCGAGCGCGATCTCGGCGTGTTCGGCCAGACAACGACGGAAGTCGGCCTGCGTGATCACGCGGCCGTGAACCCGGCCGACGGTCGTGACGTCCGCCGAGCGCGGCTGGTCGTCGAGGCTGCCCAGCTCGCCGACGATCTCGCCGCCGACCCGGATGGCCAGGAGGGCGAGCCTGCCCTCCTGGGTGGTGGCCGTGACTTTCACGAAGCCGTCGACCAGCAGGATCACGTGCGTGGAGCGTTCACCCTCGCGGAGCAGCACGTGATGGGAGCCGAACATAACCGGCGTGCCCAGCTCCAGGACGACCGCCTGCATCTTCGGCGACAGACCGGCGAGCAGGCTGCCGCGCGGCCAGGCCTCAGAGTCGAGTGACGAAGGCACGCCAAGACGCCTCCGAGAAGCCGAGCTCGGGTCCAGCGGCGTTCTTGGAGTCCCGCACGTGCACAGCGTCTGCGAACGCGACCTCCAGGCATTCGCTGTCTTCGCTGCTACCGCTGCTGTAGCTGCTCTTACGCCAAACGAAGTCCTGTGGCATTGAGGCCCTCTCGCGATCGGCTGACGAGATCCGTCAGCAGGCTCCGCGATTGTCCCTCACCCAACGCCACGGTATCCAGCCGCTCGAAGATCGCCTTACACCGGTTGATTGCCGCCTCGTCCTGCGCGAACACCTTGGCGAGATCACTCTCGCTGAATGCCACAGGGTTAGCCTTCTCGTACTGCCAGAGCACGTAACTTGCATTGAGGGCGCCTGCAGGTCCGCTGGAGAGCGGCACGATGCGGATCGAATGCGTGTGGTGCATCAGCCTGCAGTACTGCTCCTCCATCAAGCGATGGCCGCCAACCCTCATCCGCAGAGCCAACTCATGCACGAAGAAGGTGCATGCGGGCCGATCGTGGCGCTGCAGGATCGCCTGCCGGTCCATCCGGAAGCGGACGGCCCTCTCGATCTTGTCGAGAGGCACCCCGTTGCGGCACCTGAACAACTCGCGCGCATAGTCCTCTGTCTGCAACAGGCCAGGGATCGCCACCATGTAGAAACCGGTGATCTTGTTGGCCGTCGCCTCAGCCATCGACATCGTGCGCAGGTTCTCGGGCACCTGCACGAAGTAGCTGTCGAAGGCGTTGCGGTAGCGGTTCAGGAAGTCGTCGATGAACTCGCGGTCCTTGCCGCAGGCAGTGAGGTACTGCACGAGGTCGATCTCGCTCGCGCGCACCTTGCCGTTCTCGACGTTGGAGATCTTGCTCTGGTCCCACCCGACGAGGTGTCCCATCCACCGGCCGGTGAACTTGGTGTGCGTCTCCCGCAGGCGCCGCAGCTCGTCACCGAGATCCCGGCTGTACGCGGTGGAAGGTATACAAGTCATGGGGCGAAGCTAGGTCATGGACCGGGTCCAAACCCTTTCCCCAATCGGGTGGGATTAAGCCTTTACCAGGAACTCCGCGCGTTCATCGGTCAACAGTGCGGCCACCATCGACGCCAGGCCCGGCTGCTTCTTCAGGTCCGGGTCGTCGTCCACGAACTCCTGCGCCTCCACCCGTGAGGCAGCAATAACGTCCACGTCCTCCAGCAGCGACAGCATCTTCAACGCCGACCGCTTGCCGGACTGCGCGGCCCCGAGGATGTCGCCCTCGCGGCGCAACCGCAGGTCCAGCTCGGCGAGCTCGAAGCCGTCCAAAGTGGACTCGACCGCGCGCAGGCGTTCCATGGTCGTCGTCATCTCGGGCATGTCGGTGACGAGCAGGCACAGCCCCGGCGCGCTGCCCCGGCCGACGCGGCCGCGCAGCTGGTGCAGCTGGCTCACGCCGAAGCGGTCGGCGTCCATGATGGCCATGACGGTGGCGTTCGGGACGTTCACGCCGACCTCGACGACCGTCGTCGCCACGAGCACGTTCACCTCGTTCGCCGCGAAGGCGCGCATGACGGCGTCCTTCTCGTCCGACGGCATGCGGCCGTGCAGGATCTCGACGCGCAGCCCCTTCAACGGGCCCGCGACCAGCGCGTTCGCCACGTCGACGACCGACAGCGGCGGGCGCTTGTTCTCCGAGCCGTCCTCGGCCGGCGGTTCTTCCTCGTCGCTGTCGCCATTGTCGCCGTCGCCGATGCGCGGGCACACGAAGTACGCCTGATGCCCCTTGGCGACCTCCTCACGCACCCGCGCGAACGCCCGGTCCAGCCACGCGGGCTTGTCCTTGGCGGGCACCACGGACGTCTTGATCGGCGAGCGCCCCTGCGGCAGTTCGCGCAGCGCGGAGACCTCGAGGTCGCCGTAGACCGTCATCGCGACCGTGCGCGGGATCGGGGTCGCGGTCATCACCAGCACGTGCGGGTTCTCCTTGCCCGCACGGGCCCGCAGCGCGTCGCGTTGCTCGACGCCGAAGCGGTGCTGCTCGTCGACGACGACCAGCGCCAGCGAGTGGAACTCCACCTTCTCCTGGATGATCGCGTGCGTGCCGACGACGATGCCCGCCTCGCCGGTCATGATGTCCAGCAGCGCCTGCTTGCGTTGCGCCGTGTTCATCGAACCCGTCAGCAACGTCACGCGCGTCGCGTTCTCCGCGCCGCCCAGCTGACCCGCCTCCGCCAGGTCGCCGAGCATCTCGCGCAACGAGCGGGCGTGTTGTGCCGCAAGGACTTCCGTGGGGGCGAGCATCGCGGCCTGGCGGCCCGAGTCGACGACCTGGAGCATTGCTCTAAGAGCCACCATGGTTTTTCCCGAGCCGACTTCTCCTTGCAGGAGGCGGTTCATCGGGTGCGTCACGGTGATGTCGTGCGCGATCTGCTCGCCCACCTCGACCTGCCCGTTGGTGAGCTTGAACGGCAACCGCGCGTCGAACGCGTCGAGGATTCCGCCCTTCTTCGGGGCGCACGACGGAGCCGGTCGCGCACCGGCGGACTTGCGGCGCTGCGCCAGGGCGAGCTGGACGGCGAGCGCCTCGTCCCACTTCAACCGCTTGCGCGCGAGCGAGATCTCCGCCCAGCTCTCCGGGCGGTGGATCGCCCGCAACGCCTTCTCGAGCCCGATCAGCTCGTGGCGTTCGCGCAGCTCCTCCGGAAGCGGATCGGTGGCGACGCCGTCCCACACCTCCAGCAGCTGCTTGACGCAGTTCTCGATGTTCCACGTGTTGATCTGCTGCGACGCCGGGTAGACGGGCAGGAAGGCCTTCAGGAAGTCCGACCCCGACGAGTCCTCGGTGAGGATCTCGAAGGCCGGGTGCGCGAGCTGCAGCTTGTTGCGGAACTGACCGACCTTGCCCGCGAACATCGCCTTCGTGCCGGGCAGCAGCTCCTTCTCCGCCGAGTGCGCCGGGCCGCCGAAGAAGACGAGGTGCAGTTCGCTAGTGCCGTCCGTGATGACCGCCTCGGTCATGTGCCCGTGCCGGCTCTTCATCCGCCGCTTGGTGCACTTATTGACCTTGGCCTGCACGGTGACGTGCTCGTCGAGCTCCAGCGACGCGATCTCGGTGAGCTTGCCGCGCTCGTCGTAGCGACGCGGGTAGTGGCGCAGCAGGTCGCCGACCGTCGTGATGCCGAGGCCGGTCTCCAGTGCGTCGGCGCTCTTCTTGCCGAGCAACGGCTGCAGCTTGTCGTCGAAGGAGATCATCGCTGCCTTTGTACTACTCGACACCGACAAAAATCACGGCGTCCGGCTGGCCACCCGGATACGCGGTCACTTCCACCTCCGGATGGGTGACCCGCAGATGGTCCTCCAACACGTCGACGAGGCCCTCTGGGCACGCCTCGCCCAGGATCAGCGTGACCAGTTCGCCACCGCCGGCGAGCATCCGGTCGACGAGCCGGCACGCGAGGTCGCTGAGGTTCTCCGGCGACGGCGGTCCCGGCTCGATGAGCACGACCTCGCCGTCGAGCATGCCGAGCAGGTCACCGGGCTGGCAGCGGCCGACCCACGTGATGGCCTCGTTCTCGGACACGCTGAGCTCGCCGCGCCGGGTGGCGGCCGAGGCCTCGGCCATCGCGACGACGTCGTCGCCCGCGCGCCGGTTCGGGTCGTGCACGGCGAGTGCGGCCAGCGCCTGCACCGGTGAGGCCGTCGGCACGACGACGACGTCCTGACCGGCCGCGCCCGCGTAGGCGACGGCCTCGTCGAGCTCGTCGCGCACGTCCGGGTCGCCGGGCAGGATCGCGACGTGCCGCGCCCGCGTGCCGACGATGGCGCTGAGCAGGTCGTTCGCCGTGATGTCGTGCGCGAGGTCGACGACGGCGGCGCCCTCGGCGCGGAACAGGTCGACCGCACCGCTGGCCAGCACGAGGATCGCGCGGTCCTTCACGAACCGGGACGCCTGCGCCTCGATCTGGTCCGCGAACCGCTGCACGGTGATCCGATGCGGCCGCCCGGCCCGCACGCCGCTCTCGACGGCCGCGCCGATGTCGTTGCAGTGCACGTGCACGGTCCACAGCCCGGCGCCGTCCCCGACGACCGAGACGCAGTCGCCGAGCTGGCACAGGTCGCGCTTGAGCTGCTCGGTGTCGTCCGCGCCGTCGAGCAGGTACATGACCTCGTACTCGAACTCGGTGGACCCGGCCTCGCGCGCGGTGGTCAGGCTCTCGATGGTCCTGGGCACGACGCTCTGCGGCGGTGTCTCGACCTCCGTGCCGGTCACGACGGCGGCCAGTGTGTCCAACAACACAACGAGGCCCCGCCCACCTGCGTCGACCACCCCGGCCTTGGCCAGCACGGCGAGCTGGCGCGGTGTCTCGGCCAGGGCCTTGGCGGCCGCCTTGGCCGCGACCACGACGATCTGGTCGAGGTCGTCCGTGTCGGTCTCGTTGGCGGCCTCGGCGGTCGCGTGAAGCACGCTGAGGACGGTTCCCGCGACAGGGTTGGAGACGGCGGCCGTGGCCAGCTCGTCGGCCCTGGTGAGCGCTTTCTTCAACGCCGTGCCGGTGACCTCGTTGGTGTTCTGAACGGCCTCCGCGAGGCCTCTGAGCACCTGCGACAGGATCACGCCCGAGTTGCCGCGCGCTCCCTGCAGCGCCCCCTTGGCCAGCGCGGACAGCGCCTCGCCGACCGTGGTCAGGGGCGCCCGGAGCAGAGCGTCCAAGGCGGACTGCATCGTGTGCAGCAGGTTCGTCCCCGTGTCACCGTCGGGGACGGGGAAGACGTTGATCTGGTCGATGGCCTCACGATTCGCGTCCAAGGACCGGACGCACGCGTCCGCCCACCGCCGCACCGCCACCGCATCCAGATCGTGCATGGCGGGGAGAGTATCCACCCGGTTTGGTCTGCGTGGAGGCCACCGGCTACCCTTGCTGGGTTGCCGTGCCCGGTTGAGGCTTGTGCACGCTTGCGCGCCCACCGGGGCGTGAGACACCAGCAATCTTTATGAAGGAGTGGCTGACGTGGCTGCCGTGTGCGACGTCTGTGGCAAGGGGCCGGGCTTCGGCCATTCGGTTTCGCACTCCCAGCGGAAGACGAACCGCCGCTGGAACCCGAACATCCAGTCCGTGCGCGCGAAGGTCTCGTCCTCGCAGCGCCAGCGGCTGAACGTGTGCACCTCGTGCCTGAAGGCCGGCAAGGTCGTTCGCGGCTGAGGCCAGTGCCTAAGACGTGAGAAGCCCGGCTTCGGCCGGGCTTTTTGCTTTCCGGACCATGATCAGGCAGGCGATCCCGGTCACGATCGCGCCCGCGCCGCCGATCGCGAACACCCATCGCGGGCCCATGACCAGCATCAACAGGCCACCGGCCGCCGTGCCGAGCAGGTTGGCCGCGTTCGTCACCGAGCTGACCGCCGCGAACACGCGTCCGCGCATCTCGTCGGGCGTGCGCATGCGGACCAGCGCCTTCTCCGTGACGTTGTCGATGCCGTTGCAGGTGCCACCGAGCAGCCAGCCGATCGCGCTCGCGGCCACGTGCGGCACGGCCGCCGGGATGCAGACCGCGACACCGATGCCCACTCCCGCCCAGCCCAGCCAGCTCGTGACCTGGTGCTCGGTCCTGAGTCGCGCCGCGATGCGGTTGCCCGCGATGACACCGACCATCCAGCACGACTGCAGCGCGCCCAGCGTGAACTCGTCGCCGTTGAGCACGTACCGGACGTAGGCCGGGTCTGCGACGTTGATCACCACGATGCAGCCGATGAACATCGCCAGGCCGCTGATGCCCGCCAGGAGGACCTTGTCCGTGCGGACATGCCGGATACCCGCCAGCGCACTCGGACGCTGCTCGTGGTCGCCCCGGCGTTCGGCTCTGACGAGCGTCAGGATCAGGGCGTAGATCACGAACGTGCCGCCGTCGATGAGCATGGCCGGGCCGTACCCGACCTGACCGGCGAGCAGTGCGCCTCCCGTGGCGCCCGTGAGCAGACCCAGGCTGCGGCCGGTGCCCATCCAGGCGTAGGCCCTGGTCGAGTTCTCCTCGCCCGCGACGTGCGGAATCAGAGCCGACATCGCGGGCGCAGTGATCGCCCGGCCGCAGCCCGAGACGAACACCAGGGCCAGGACGAGGACCGGGTTGCCCACGACCGCGGCGATCACGGCCGTTGCGGCGCCCTGGGCCAGGAGCGTCAGGATGATCAGCCTGCGGTTGGGGAACCGGTCGACCAGCCAGCCCGCGACCGGGGCGCCCAGTGCGATCGGCAGCAGTTCGGCGATCAGGACGCCCGCGACGAGCAGCGGGCTGATCGGCGTCGCCCACAGCAGCAGGACGATCATCGTGATCGCGTTGCCGAACTCGGTCACCACAGCGCCGCTGACGACCAGCGACAGGTCGCGCTTCCCCCACATGTCCAGCGACGCTACTGACGAGCGCCACCGGACCACATTGGATTTCGCGGGCGGTGAACTACGGGAGCTTCCAGTCGATCGGCTCCGCGCCCTGCTTCTCCAGCAGTTCGTTGGCGCGGCTGAACGGCCGTGACCCGAAGAACCCGGCGTGGGCGGACAGCGGCGACGGGTGCGCGGACTCGATGCACGGCAACGGGTCCAGGAGCGGACGCAGGTTGCGCGCGTTGCGGCCCCACAGGATCGACACGAGCGGCGCGTCCCGCGCGGCGAGCGCACGGATCGCCTGCTCCGTCACCTCTTCCCAGCCCTTGCCCTGGTGCGCGTTGGGCTTGCCGGGCTGGACGGTCAGCGCCCTGTTCAGCAACAGCACGCCGCGCTCGGACCACGGGGTGAGATCTCCGTTGGCGGGCAACGGATGCCCGAGATCCTTGGCGTACTCGTTGAAGATGTTGACCAAGGACTTCGGCAGCGGCCGGACCTCGGGCGCCACCGAGAACGACAGGCCGACGGCGTGGCCGGGCGTCGGGTACGGGTCCTGGCCCACGATCAGCACGCGCACCTGGTGGAACGGCTGCTTGAACGCCCGCAGCACGTTCTCGCCGGCCGGCAGGTAGGTGCGGCCCGCGGCGACCTCGGCGCGCAGGAACTCGCCCATGGCCGTGATGCGGTCTTCGACCGGGGCAAGTGCTTCCGCCCAGCCGGGGTCGACGATCTCAGCGAGAGGTTTTGCCACGGCGGAGAACCCTACTCAGTCGAGCCTGCGCAATCCCGAGCGGTACACCTCAATGTTGGAGACGTATTTCTCGACGATGAAACTCCACGCCTTTTCCGGCACGACATGGCCTTCGCGCACCCGCGCGGGCACGCCCAGGGCCATCGAGCGTTCGGGCAGACGTCCGTCGAACGACATCACGGCGCCGGCGCCGAGGATGGCGCCGTTGCCGACGATGGAACCGTTGAGCACCACCGAACCCGACGCGATCAGGCAGTCGTCGCCAATGGTGGCGCCCTCGATGTGCACGTTGTGGCCGATCACGCAGGACGAGCCGATGTGCACCGGGTGCACCTCGGTGCAGTGGATCACCGTGCCGTCCTGGACGCTGGTGCGCTCGCCGATCTCGATGCGCCCGTAGTCGCCGCGCAGCACGGCCTGTGGCCATACCGAGGAGAACGCGCCGATCCGCACGTCACCGATGACGGTCGCATCCGGGTGCACATAGGCCTCCGGATGGATCTGCGGTTCGTACTCCCCGAGTGCATAGATGGCCATACGGCGAACCTACAGGTCCTTGCCGTAACAAACGCTTTCCGGTTCGTCCTTGTACACACCGAACTTCTCGATCTCGGCGTATCCGCTGGACTCGTAGAGGCCGATCGCCTCGGGCTGCTTGGTGCCGGTCTCGAGGATCATCCGCGAGTGACCCGCGTTTTTCGCGGTCGCCTCGAGGTGCGCGAGGAACGTGCGAGAGAGCCCGCGTCCCTGGAAGGCTTCGACGACGTACATGCGTTTGATCTCGGCCGCGCCCATCTCGGGCCGGGCGCGCCAGCCGCCGCACGCGATGGGGACCTCGTCGAGGTAGCCGACCGCGAAGTAGCCGTTCGGCGCGGCGAACTGGGCGGGGTCGACGGGCGTGACGTCCTCACTGCCGTAGCGGACGACGAACACCTGCTGAAGCTCCGCGATGAGCTTCGCCGAGTCTGGATGGTTATACGCTCTCTCGTATAGTTCCACATCCACCAGTCTACGTCCGCCAGTGCTCCCAGCCAGGAGGTTTTTCGTAGATCCGGCCGTCGACGGTCACGCCGCTGCCCGCCCGCACGGTGCCGATGGTCGTCCAGTCCTCGGGCACGGCCTTCGGGCCGGGGAACGTGGCCGCCAGCGCGTGATCCTCGCCACCGGTCAACGTCCAGTGGCGCGCGTCCGCGCCGAGCGCCGACGCGACGTCCAGCAGACGCGGGTGCACCTGGAGCAGCTCGGTGCGGATGTCGATCGCGACGCCCGAGGCTTCCGCGATGTGGCCGAGGTCGGCGAGCAGCCCGTCGCTCACGTCGATCATGGACGTCGCGCCCGCCGCGGCCGCCTGCGGGCCGGCCGGGTACGGCGGTTCGGGCGTGCGCTGCGCGGCGACGATGCCCACGGGAGAGCGGAACCCGCGGCTGAGCACAGCCAGTCCGGCCGCCGCCCAGCCGAGCCTCCCGCACACCGCGACGACGTCGCCGATGAGCGCACCGGACCGCGTGACGGGCTCCAGACCGTTCATGTCCCCCAAAGCGGTGATGGAGATCACCAACGTCGCCGAGCTCACCATGTCCCCGCCGACGACGCCCGCGCCGGCGACCGCGGCCTCCGCCCAGAGGCCGGACATGATGCCGTCCACGACCGTCGCCGGGGTGTCCGGCGGGCACGCGAAACCGACGAGCAAGGCGGACGGCAGCGCGCCCATCGCGACGATGTCCGCGAGGTTCACGGCGGCCGCTTTCCGGCCCACCTGCTCGGGAGTAGACCAGTCGAGTCTGAAGTGGACACCCTCGACGAGCACGTCAGTGGAGGCCACGACCCGCCCGTCCGGCACGGCGACGATGGCCGCGTCGTCACCGGGGCCGAGCAGCGTGGTGGGGGGCTGCGCCCGACCGGTCGTCACCCGGTGGATGAGATGGAACTCACCCACATCGGCGACCGTCTCCGCGTCGTGCGGCGGCTCCGGACGCAAAGTTGCCTCCCAATCTGAGCATTCGGAACCCCAACTGGGGTACGTTGCGTGACACGTTCCTACCCCGACCAAACCTGTCGCGACGAAGGGGCACGCCGTGGTGCACGCATACATCCTCATCCAGACCGAGGTCGGCAAGGCCGCTGCAGTCGCCTCCGAAATCTCCGGCATCGCCGGGGTCACGACGGCCGAGGACGTCACCGGCCCGTACGACGTCATCGTCCGCGCCGAGGCCGACACCGTCGACCAGCTGGGCCAGCTCGTGGTCGCCCGCATCCAGAACGTGGAGGGCATCACCCGGACACTGACCTGCCCGGTGGTGCACCTCTAGCCCGTGCTGTCATAGCCGGGTGACACAGGAATCCACTTCGGTGCTGTCCCGGCCGCTGATCGCCGTAGCGGTCGGGCTCGCCGTGCTGCTCGCCGCCGGTGTCGCCGCGCTCGGACTCGTACTCGGAACCTCTTCGACTCCGCCGTCGGACGAGGCCGGCCGCTCGGGCCCACTGGCGCTGGTGACGGTCGACGCGCCCGCCGCCGCCTCACCGGAGTGCACGACACTGGTCGACAAGCTCCCGGTCGGCCTGCCGTCCGGTAAGGACATGCTGCCGCGCCGGGAGATCGCCTCCCCCGCGCCGGTCGGTGCCGTCGCCTGGGGTGACGCTCAACACGATCCGGTCGTGCTGCGGTGCGGGCTGAACCGTCCTTCGGAGCTGTCGCCGACGTCCGAGCTGCGCGTGATCTCGGACGTGACTTGGCTTGTCGTCGACGGGTCCGGTGCGGCTACCTGGTACGTGGTCGACCGGCCCGTGTACGTGGCGTTGACCGTGCCGGGCGACGCGGGGACGGGTCCGCTGCAGGACGTGTCGACGACGATCCGCGACCTGCTGCCGAAGGCGCCCGTCAAGACGACGCCGTAACCCCAAGATCCACAAGGTCGGCTTGGCCTCCGGCCCCCGGTATCCAGCGTATCGCCGGGGTCCGACAATCCCGCGAGTCGTACGTTCCCGCCCCGCGAGTCGTACGTTCCCGACCCATGAGCCGTACGTTCCCGACCCACGAGCCGTACATTCCCGACCCACGAGCCGTACATTCCCGACCGTTGCATGGGGGGAGCTTTCCAAGCGGTCAGCGCTTGGAAAGCTCCCCCCATAGCAACTCAGCGCAGGCCCGTGCCCCGAGCGAGTGCCGTGTCGATCAACGTGGTGAGCAACGTCGCATAGTCCACGCCCGTCTCCGCCCACATCCGCGGGTACATGGAGATCGGCGTGAAGCCGGGCATGGTGTTCACCTCGTTGATCACCAGCTCACCCGCGTCGCTGACGAAGAAGTCCACCCTGGACAGTCCCTGGCAGTCGAGCGCGTGGAACGCCGTGACCGCCATGGCGCGCAGCTGCGCGGTGAGCTCGTCGTCGAGCTTCGCCGGGATGTCGAACTCGCAGACGTCGTCGAGGTACTTGGCGTCGAAGTCGTACCAGTCGACGCCCTCGCCGACGATCCGCAGCTCGGCGGGCAGCGACGCCTCGACCCGGCCGTCGGGGAACTCCAGCACGCCGCACTCGATCTCGCGGCCGGTCACGGCCGCCTCGATGATGACCTTGGGGTCGGTCTGGCGGGCGTAGGCGATGGCGGCGTCGAGGTCCGCCCAGTCCTTGACCTTCGAGATGCCGACC
This sequence comes from Lentzea sp. NBRC 105346, assembly GCF_030269605.1. Lineage (GTDB taxonomy): Bacteria > Actinomycetota > Actinomycetes > Mycobacteriales > Pseudonocardiaceae > Lentzea. The sequence continues at coordinate 157,946 of NZ_BSTQ01000023.1, read as the reverse complement.
GACGAACCGGCGCGCGCGGGCTTCACGAAGACCGGCAGCCCCAGGCGTGAGCGCTCGTCCAGCGACAACGTCGACGAAGTGCGTTCCAGCACCGAGAAGGTGCCGACCGGCAGGCCCGCGGCCGCGAGGACGCGCTTGGCGAACGCCTTGTCCATCGCCATCGCGCTGGCGAGGACGCCGGGGCCGACGTAGGGCAGGTTCGCGAGCTCCAGCAGGCCCTGGATGGTGCCGTCCTCGCCCCACGCGCCGTGCAGCACCGGGAAGACGACGTCGACGTCCGTCAGGGCGGTGCCCGGCTCGACCGGGGTCAGCTCGCCGAGCGAGCGGACCGTCGGGAGGTTTCGGCCGCCCATCTCCAGCGCCTTGGTGTCACCCGATCCGAGTACCCAGCCGCCTTCCGGGGTGATGCCGACCGGCACCACCTCGAACCGGTCCCGGTCCAGGTGGGACAGCACGCTCCCCGCCGACACGCACGAGATCGTGTGCTCGGAGCTGCGGCCGCCGAACACCACGGCGACCCTCGTCTTGCGCTGCGTCCCATCCGTCATAGCGCCCGACCCTACCCGGATGGGCTAACGGGTCCCTACGGGCAGCGCTTCCACAACAGGCGGTACACGGTCGGCAATGACCCGTCGGAGCTGCCCATTCCGAGATAGCTGGTGGTCTTCGGGTCCGAGGTCCCCGCGCTCATCCCGAGCTCAATCGTGACGACAAGGTTGCGCGGTGTATCGCACGACGGTTCCCTCGGGGTGTCGTCGGTGATCTCCCAGTCGTCGCTGAACGGTCCGGGGAACCGCCGGGGCATACCGGGCAGGCCTGGCGAGCCCTGGAAATAGTGCTGCGGGCGAGCCGTCCCGACCGCGCCCCGCTCGATCTGGCCCCAGCCGCGGTAGACGGCGCGCTCGATGCCGAGCTCGTATCCGCCCGTGGCACGCATGCGCAGGTTGAACGTGCACGACCTGCGCGCGTCTCCCGGCCGGGCGAGCTTGCCGGCCGCGGCGACCATCTCCTCGAGGTTGAGGGTGAACGCGGTGTTGTCCGGCGAGACGGCGACCACGGCGCTGCCACGTGGACAGCCGGTGCCGTTGACGGTGACGACGTCGATCGTGACCTTCTCACCCGGAGGGACGACCGTCGCCAGCACGATCGCGATTGTTGCCAGCACGTGCATGACAGGCCTTTCTGAGTCATGCGACGGCACCGAAAAGACTATGACCGCAGCAGCTCCACCAGTACCGGCAAAGCGGCTATCAGCTGCTCACGCGAACAGGCGCTGTACCCCACGGCCATGCCATGCACCTTGGGCCGGTTCACGTGGTGCCTGCCGAGCCCGTCCAGCCGCAGCCCGCGGTTCTCGGCGGCCTTGAGCAGCCGCTGCTCGGTCTCCGCGTCCGGCACCGGCACGACGATGTGCGCGCCCGCGTCGTCGCCGAGCACCTTGATGCCCGCGTCGGTGAACGCCTCGACGAGCAGCGCTCGGCGTTCGGACAGCTCGCGGCGCAGCTTTCGCAGGTGCCGCCCGAGATCGCCGTTGCGCGCCAGCTCGACGAGTACCCGCTGGCCCGCCGCGGCCGGACTGGTGCCGGTGCGGTCGCGGTGGCCGAGGACCTGGGCGGCGATCGGTTCGGGCGCCACCATCCAGCCCGTGCCGAGCGTGGGCGTGAGGATCTTCGACGTCGTGCCGAGGTGTACGACGACGTCCGGCGCCAGCGCGGCGAGCAACGGCAACGGCGCGACGTCGTAGCGCAGCTCGCCGTCGTAGTCGTCCTCGATGACGAGCCAGCCGTCGCGCCGGGCGCGTTCGACGAGAGCCACCCGCCGGCCCGCCGACATGCGGCCGCCGAGTGGGTACTGGTGTGCCGGCGAGCAGTAGACGGCGCGCACACCGGGCGGTACGGCCTCGACGAGCAGGCCCTCCTCGTCGACCAACGCGGGCAGCACCTTCAGACCGGCGGCCTTGAACGTCGACACGGCACGCTGGTAGCCGGGTTCCTCCACGGCGATCTTGTCGCCGCGCTGCAACACGGCGGCTGCCAGCTCGGTCAGCGCGGCGGTGGTGCCGCCGGTGGCGAGGACGGGGTCGTCGCCGAGTGCGAGGCCGCGGTGGCGCAGCAGGTGTTCCGCGATCGCCTCCCGGTACTCGGGCAGGCCCGCGCGGAACGGCCGGGACAGCGGCGCGACGTCGGCCGCCGCCCGCCACGCCCGGCGCCACGCGGCACGGTCCAGGCCGCCCGCCCACGGCGCGCCCGGCGCGAGGTCGACGATCTCGGGCTCCTCGGCCGGTTGTGACTGCTTGCGGGTTCGTTTGCGCAATACGCCAGGCGGAGTTGTGGTGACGTACGTGCCGGAGCCGTGGCGACCCGCGATCCAGCCCTCCGCGTGCAGCTGCTCGTACGCGGCGGCGGTGACCGTGCGACTCACGCTGAGGCGGTCGGCCAGCGCGCGGGTCGACGGCAGGCGGTCGCCGCTGCGCAACCGCCCGTCGGCCGCGGCGCTGCGCAGGGCGTCCGCGAGCTGGACGGCCAGCGGTTCGGCGGACTCGCGGTCGAGCGTGATCGGCAGCTCCACAAGTGGCCTTCTCAACTAGCGCGAAATTGGCTATTTCAGGATGCCACTTCTCACCGGAAAGTGATACCCATGACGACACTCTCACCCACCGCACGCAGCACGGTCCAGCGCGGCAAGCATCGTGCCGTCACCGAACGCTCGAGGCTCTACGAGATCCTCGACGCCGGGCTCATCTGCCACCTCGCGGTCGAAGTCGATGGTGCCCCCGTGGTGCTGCCGACGGCCTACGGCCGACACGGCAACACCCTCTACCTGCATGGTTCCACGGGCGCGCGGTCGTTGCGCGAGCTGATCGCCGGGAAGCCGGTCTGCGTCGCCGTCACGCTGGTCGACGGGGTCGTCTACTCGCGGTCGGTGTTCCACCACTCGATGAACTACCGCAGCGCGGTCGTTCACGGCACCGCCGAGCTCGCGGAGGACGTCGAGCTCGGGCTGCGCGCGATCGTCGACCACGTGTCGCCGGGATCCTGGGATTACGCCCGCAACCCCAACAAGAAGGAGATCGCCAAGACCGCGGTGCTGGCGATCGACCTGACCGAGGCTTCCGTGAAGGTGCGCGAGGGTGGTCCCGGTGAGGAGCCCGAGGACCTCGCCGCCGACGCCGTGTGGGCCGGCGTGCTGCCGCTGCACACGACGTGGGGGTCACCGATCTCCGACGACGCGACCAGCCACGACGTGCCCGCGCACGTCAGCGAACGGGGCCGGTGACCGGGTCGTACCGGTAGGCGTTCATCGCCCGCGTGCCGTGGCGGTACACGTGGATGGAGATCGCGGGGTCCGTGCCGTCGTTGCGCACCTGGTGCACGTAGCCGGGCCCCCACACGCGCGACTGACCCTCCACGAGCTGGTGCACGACCTGGATCCGGGTGGTCACCACCTCGGTCAGCACGCCGCTGACCACGGTGAACGCCCCGGTCGTCTGGGCGTGGTCATGCAGGGTCGCGGTCTGGCCGGGCAGCCAGCTCATGAGCCAGATCTCCTGGTCGTCGGTCTTCTCGATCAACGTGGAGAAGCGCTCTTCGGGGTCGTAGCGCAGCAGGTGCTTCCACCGGTCACGGTCGAGCGCGACCTGCAGCGCGACCCGCACCGGGTGCACGGCGACAGCGGACGAAGGCAGAGCAACGGTGTTCTCAGGCACGGCGAACATCGGAGAAAGTCCTTACCAAGGGGTGATGAGCAACGAAGGCGGGGCTATCACCAGGCAGGACAGAGCGCGCTACAGACCAGACGGAGGTCGATGTGACCCCGTCCGTCGATCATCGCGCGAAAAGACACGAGACAAATGCTCCCGAAGACCCGGCGACGGGTCAATCCGATCCCAGAGCGTGGGACAGGGCCCGGAGCACATCGGCCACCAGGTCGGCCGGGTCCTCGCACCCCGCGGAGAACCGGCACAGGCCCTCGGGAACCGGATCCCCCCACTGCGCCCGCCGGTCGAGCGACGAGTGCAGCCCGCCGAACGACGTCGCCGCCGCCACCAACTCCGAGGCCGCGAGGAACCGATCAACAGCGGCGACCGAGGGCAGTTCGAACGTCAGCACGCCGTTGAAGCGCCGCATCTGCTGAGCCGCGAGCAGGTAGGCGGGATCCTCGGGAGCTCCCGGCCAGCGCAGCCCGGACACCTTCCCGGACATTGCCTCGTACAACGCAGCGGCGTTCTGAGCCTGACGCGCGAGCCGAAGGTCCAAAGTGCCGAGTCCGCGATGCGCGAGCCATGCCTCGAACGGACCGGGGATCGCACCCGACAACGTCCGCTCGTCGCGCAACCGTTCAGCCAGCGAGGCGTCCACAACGGACACGTGCCCGAGCACGACATCGGAATGCCCGGCGACCGCCTTGGTGTCCGACGCCACCACGATGTCCGCGCCGAGCTCCAACGGCCGCTGCCCCAACGGCGTCGCGGTCGTGTTGTCCACCGCCACCAGTGCCCCCGCGGCATGAGCCTCGGCAGCAAGCGAAGCGATGTCGCAGACGTTCAGACCGGGGTTGGACGGCGACTCGAGCAACACCAGCCGCACACCGTCGAAAGACGGATATGGCCCGGCGGTCGGAACCTCCACAACGGAGTAGGTGGAAGCCAGCCGGCGCGTCAGGAAGTACCCGTCCGACGGCAGCACGAGAGTGTCCCCTGTGGACAGCAGGACGCGGAACAACGCCGAGATCGCCGCCATCCCGGACGGGAACAGCACGCACTCGCCACCGTCCAAAGAGCCCAGTGCGGACTCCAGGTCACGCCAGGTCGCGTTGTGCGGACGGCCATAGGTGTCCTCACCGCCCAACCGGTACACCGAGGCCGCCAGTGGCGACCCCGGCGACGAAGGTCCGGTGTGGACGACCCGTGTGCCATCCCCCAGCGTCACTGACGCTCGGCCTTGCGCTCCCGCCCCAGCAGTGCCGCACCGAGGTCGCGTGCGGACAGACCGTCGTGGCACACCATGTGCACGCCGTCGGTGATCGGCATGTCCACGCCGACCTGAGCGGCGAGCGAGCGGATCGACGAGCACGACTTCACGCCCTCGGCGACCTGGCCGTGCGTCGCCTCCTGCGCCTGCGCGAGCGACTCGCCACGCCCCAGGCGCTCACCGAACGAACGGTTGCGGGACAACGGCGACGCGCACGTCGCGACGAGGTCACCGAGGCCGGCCAGTCCGGCGAACGTCAGCGGGTCCGCGCCGAGGGCGGCACCCAGCCGCGCGGTCTCGGCGAGGCCGCGCGTGATGATCGAGGCCATGGTGTTGTCGCCGAACCCGAGTCCGGCAGCCATGCCGCACGCCAGCGCGATCACGTTCTTGCACGCGCCGCCGAGCTCACAGCCGACGACGTCGGTGTTGGTGTACGGCCGGAAGTAGCTATTGGAGCACGCGTGCTGCAGGTCGACCGCGCGGTCGTGGTCCGTGCACGCGATGACGGTCGCGGTCGGCTGCTCGGCCGCGATCTCCTTGGCCAGGTTCGGACCGGACACGACGGCGACCTGTGACTCGTCGACGGCGGCGACCTCGCGGATCACCTCGCTCATCCGCTTCAACGTGCCCAGCTCGACGCCCTTGGCCAGTGAAACCAAAGTTGCGTCGGCGGGCAGCAGGTCCCGCCAGCCCGTCAGGTTCGCGCGCAACGTCTGCGACGGCACGGCCAGGATGACCGCCTGGGCGCCGTCCAGCGCCTTCGCGGGATCCGAGGTCGCGACGAGGTTCGCGGGCAACGAGACACCCGGCAGGTAGTCCGGGTTGGTGCGCGTGGCCGTGATCGCGGACGCGACCTCCTCGCGCCGGGCCCACAACGCCACATCCGGCCCGGAGTCCGCGACCACCTTCGCGAAGGTGGTGCCCCAGGAACCGGCGCCCAGCACCGCAACACGCTCAACGGCCATGGTCAGCTCTTCCTCGGGCTGTAGAAACCTTCGGGCGCCTGCTCCTCGCGGATCTCCGCGAGCAGCTCCTTCACCCTGTTCATCATCACGTTCGTCACCTCGCGCAGCAAGGTGATCGACTCCTCGCGCCCCCGGAACTCCGACAGGTCGATCGGCTCGCCCACCCGGTGCGTGATGGTCTTGCGCGGGAACGGCCGGAAGCGCTTCTCGTAGTGGTTGTAGAGGTCCAGCGTGCCCCAGCGCGCGACGGGGATCACCGGGACGTCGTGGTCGAGCGCGAGCCGGGCCACGCCGGTGCGCGAGTTCATCGGCCAGCCCGCCGGGTCCTTGGTGATCGTGCCCTCCGGGTAGATCACGATGGCCTGGCCCTCCTCGACCGCCCGGTTGGCCTCGAACAGGCTCTTCCGCGCGTCGGCGGTGCCCCGGTAGACCGGGATCTGCTTCGCGCCGCGCAGGATCGCGCCCATCACCGGCACGTTCCACAGGCTGTGCTTCGCGAAGAAGTGCGGCACCCGCCCGTTCTTGTGCACGAACACCGCGTCGTAGCACGGGTCCAGGTGGGAGATGTGGTTGATCACGATCAGCACCGGCCCGGTGCGTGGGATCCGGTCACCGTTCTGGATGCGGTGCCGTCCGAGCACGGCGGCCATCGGGTAGACGATCGCCGCGGCGACTCCGACCCAGAAACCACCCTTCTCCCTAGCCACGTGGTCACTCCTCCATACGCTGACGACCTGCGGCCACACTAGGCCATGTCCGACGGATCCTCGCCCGCGATAGTCGCGGCCGAGGGGCCCGGAGGCGGCACCGCCGAAGCGGCCGAATACGCCCGGTATGAGGCCACTTCGGCGGCACCGCCTCCGGACCGCTCGCCCGTGACTCTCATCGACCAGGATCCGTCGGACATGGCCTATCGGAGCATCAGGGAGTATGGCCACGTGCGCGACGAAGTGGACCTCGTGGTCCCGGTCAAAACGCTCGACCGGGCCAAAACCAGGCTGGCCGGTGCCACCGGTGATCCGGTGACCCACGCCGCCCTGGCGCTCGCCCTCGCCCTCGACACCGTGTCGGCGGCACTCCGGGCCGAGGGCGTGAGACGCGTGTTCGCCGTCACATCGGACCCGGCCGTGGCCGCCGAGATGGCCGCACTGGGCGTGGAGTCCATCCCGGAACCGCCCCAGCCAGGCCTCAACGCCGCCCTGCGTCACGGCGCACAAGCGCTCGGTTCACCGCGCGTGGGCGCACTGCAGGCGGACCTCCCCGCACTGCGACCCGAAGAGCTCGCCGCCGCCATCGAACTCGCCGGGCGACGGCGCGCGTTCGTCCCGGACCGCCAGAACACCGGCACGACCCTGCTGCTCGCGGCGCCGAACGCGGACCTCGACCCGCGGTTCGGCGAAGACAGCGCCGCAAAGCACGTTTCGAGTGGCGCAACGCCGCTGCTGGGGCCGTGGCCGACGCTGCGGTGCGATGTGGACACACCCGAGGATCTGCGCGTCGCGAGCGGTCTCGGATTAGGTGAGCAAACCTCAAAAGTGATCGTGATCTCAGCCACTAAATAACCAAACCGAGCAACTTCTCCTGCAGGGTCGGCACCTTTACGTCTGTACCCCGACTGCACCCTGCGAGGAGTTCCACGCACATGAGTTCCCTGACGCACGCCGACTACCTGGCGTTGCGCCGATTTCCTGCTCTGGACGGCCTGCGCGCGTTCGCCGCGGTGATGGTCGTGTTCTTCCACTACGGCGGCCCGGATTGGCTGCAGGGGTGGATTGGCGTCCAGATGTTCTTCGTGCTCAGCGGTTTCCTGATCACGACACTCATGCTGCGCGAAGAGCGGAGAACGGGCCGGATCTCGTTGCCGGAGTTCTATCTGCGCCGGGCGTTCCGCATTCTTCCGGTGTACTTCGTGTTGCTCGCCGTCACCGTCGCGGGCAGCCTCGCGGGCCTCTTCCACGACAACGGCGTGGGCAAGGCACTGCCGTACTACCTGACGTTCCTCAACGAGTTCGCGCCCGGCAACGCCTACGCGCAGTCCTGGTCGCTCGGCGTGGAGCAGAAGTTCTACCTGGTCTGGCCGCTGCTCGTGGTGCTCGTCGGCGTCGTGGCGATCAAGCGCCGCCTCTCGGTCGCGGCGCTCGGCATGATCGTCGCCGCCGCACTGGCCGGCTTCACGCTGACACATCCCAACGGCGGCTGGCCGATGCACTACTTCTCGATCCTCACCGGATGCGCGCTCGCACTGGTGATGCACAGCTCGCGCGGATTCGCTCTGCTGCGCCCGCTGACGAATCCCGTCGTCAGCGTGATCGTCTCAATTGGTTTCGTCGGGCTGCACCTCGCGGTGAAGCCGATCTGCGGTTTCCTCGGCTCGTTCGGCACAATCCCCGGTCACGTGCTGGTGATTCCGGTCTACAGCGCCGGTATGTTCCTGCTGCTGCCCGCGTTGATCGCGAACGGGCCGGTTCAGAAATTCCTGTCGATGCGCCCGCTGCAGTTTGTGGGCGAACGTTCGTACTCGCTCTATCTGGTGCAGACGATCTCCGCGACGGCGATCGCGCTCGCGGTGCCGGAACTTTCCGGGATATTTCAGGCGATCACGGTGACCGCACTCGGTCTGGTTCTCGCGAGCCTGCTCTACAAGACCGTCGAGGTGCCGATGATCTCCTACGGGCGACAGGTCATCGCCCGTAGGAGGGTCAGGCATCAGCAGCAGGCTTCGCCCTCGCCGCAGCCGCCTTCGCGATTGGCGACCATCGGGCAGGCCCAGCCGTAGTCGGGATCAGGGGCGAGCGGCAGGCGCTGCCGGCCGCCGTCCCTGACCTTCTCCTTGGCGTACGCCGTGGTGAGCGTGACGCCTACGCCGCTGTCCTGGGCCGCGTAGGCGTCCTTGGTCAGCGTCAGGATCTCCACGCCGCGCGCGAGGTCGGCGACGAACACGTTGTCCTTGTGCCAGTAGGGTGCCCACGAGACCGCCGCGTCCGGCCGCCAGTACGCGATCTGGATCGGCTTGGCCGGGTTGGAGATGTCGAGGAACCGCGTGCCCTGCTCGTACCAGGAGTAGGCGACGATCCGCTTGCTCACGTCGAAGTAGTGCGCGGAACACGTGACGTCACCGGGGATCGTGCCCTCCTGGTCGTCCGGGCTCCACACGCCGACGGTCTTCATCTCCTTGCCGGACCAGCCCTCGCCGTTCTCCGTGCCCTGCAACGACGAGATGACGAACCGGCCCTGGTCCTTGCAGGTGTTCGAGCCGAACGCCTCCTCGGTGTGCAGCACCAGGCTGCCCGCCGGGTTCTCGCGCGTCGGCTTCGGGCCGTCGCGCAGGGTCTTGCCGACCGGCCGGAACGAGTTGTGCGTGAACCGCGTCGGCATGTCGATCTTCGGCACGTTGCCGCCCGCATACGGCACCGGGTCGATCGCCGTGGCGCGGCGGTACTTCCCGGTCAGCGGATCCTTGTGCCACCCCTCGGTCCAGTAGCCGCGCGTGCCGTCGTCGCCGGCCACCCACGCGATGCCCTGTGCGTCGACCTGCACGTCGTGCGTGATCTTGCCTTCACCCTTGAGGCCGCGCTGGTCGAGGCCGACCGGCAGCTCCTTGGGGTTGCGCGGGTCGCGGATGTCGATGACGAAGATCCGGCCCGTCTTCGCGTCCGTGCGGTCACGACCGGCCGTCCACAGGAACTGGCAATCGTTGATGCACGTCGTCGTGTGGCCGGTGCTCTCCCGGTGGAACGTCAGCACCTTCAGGTCCGCCGGGTCGACCGCCGAGATGATGTACGTGCCCGTCGGCCGGTCGCCCGGCAGCGCGCGGCCGAACGAGTTCACCTCGCGCGCGAGGAACGCGAGCTTGCGCGTCGGGTCGACGTTGATGTCCTCGTTCTCCCAGAAGCGCTGCGACGGATCGTCGCCGGGCAGCGCCATCTCCTGCTTGGTCAGGTGGTCGAGGAACTTCGGGTTGTCCGCGTCGGTCACGTCGAACGTCTTGAGCCCGAACTCACCGCTGACGAACGCGACGTCCTTGCGCCCGTACTCGGCGAACGCGATCGAGATGGCCCGCTCGGTACCGGGCAGCACCGTGCGCAGCCGGACGTTCTTGGCCGCCGCCTGGAGTCGTGGCTTCTCGACCTTGTCCTGAGCGCCCTCGGCCGCCGCCGCCGAGGTGCCCTGAACGGTGAGTGCCAGCAACAGACTTGCTGTCAACGTTGCGAGAACCTTCATGAGCAGAGCGTGGCTTGGTCGTGCACGCGGCGACCACCCTCCGAAGGTCTGGTCCAACCGGCTGGGATCAGCAGCAGGAACCGGGACCGCACGCCCCCTGCCTGCTGATCATCGGACAGGCCCGGCCGTACACCGGGCTCGGCACGTACGGCGACCGTTGCTTCGGCAGCTTCCGGACGGTCGCCGGCTGACCGACGAGCTGGACGTTGGTACCGCTCGCCTGCGCGGCAAACGCCTCCCGCGTCAGCTGCACGATCTCGACGCCGCGTTCGTTGTCCGCGACGAAAACACTGTCACGGTGCCAGTACGGCGCCCACGAGACCGCTCCCTCGGGCCGCCAGTAGCCGATCTGGATCGGCCGGGCGGGGTTGGAGATGTCGAGGAACCGGGTTCCCTGCTGGTACCAGGAGTAGGCGACGATCCGGTTCTTCACGTCGAAGTAGTGCGCGGAGCACTCGACGTTGCCGGGGAGCGTCCCCTCCTGGTCGTCCGGGCTCCAGATGCCGACGGTCTTCATCTTCTTCGGCCGGTCGCCCCAGCCCTCGCCGTTCTCCGTGCCCTTCAACGACGAGATGACGAACCGGCCCTCGTCCTTGCACGTGGACGACCCGAAGGACTCCTCGGTGTGCAACAGCAGGCTGCCCGCCGGGTTCTGCGGTGTGGGCACCGGTCCGTCCGCCTCGGTCGCGCCGACGGGACGCAGCGAGTTGTGCGTGAACCCGCTCGGCATGTCGAGCTTCGGCACGCCACCGCCCGCGTAGGGCACGGGATTGGCCGCGGTCGCCTCACGTACTTGGCCGGTCAACGGATCCTTGTGCGTTCCACGGGTCCAGTAGCCGCGGGTGCCCCCGTCACCCGCGACCCACGCGACACCCGCGGCGTCGACCTGAACATCGTGCGTCACCAGGTTGCTGCCCGGTTTGCCCCGCGGATCCACCGACACCGGCAGGAGTTTCGGGTTCTTGGGGTCGCGAATGTCGGTGACGTAGACCTTTCCGCGTTTCTCGGAAGAGCCGTCGAAGCCGGTCGTCCACAGGTAGTCGCAGTCGTTGACGCACGACGTGATGTGGCCGGTGGGCAGCTCCTGGAAGGAGATCTTCTTCAGGTCCGCCGGGTTCTGCGCCGACAGCAGGTAGGTGCCGACCGGCTTGTTCTTGCCGAACGTGGACGACTCGCGCGCCATGAAGACGAGTTTTCGTCTCGGGTCGACGTTGACGTCCTCGTTCTCCCAGAACCCCTTGCTCGGGTCGTCACCGGGGAGCGCGAGCTCGGAGTTGGTGAGGTGGTCGAGGAGCTTCGGGTGGTCGAGGTCGGTGACGTCGAACGACTTGAGCCCGAACTGACCGCTCACGAACGCGACGTCCTTGCCGCCGTAGTCCATGAAGGCGATGGAGATCGCCCGTTCGGTTCCGGGTAACGCGGCCCGCAGCTTCACGTTCTTGGCCGCCGCCGCCAGTTGAGGTCGCTCGGCACGTTCGGCCGCCGCCGCCGAAGGTGCCTGGACGGCCAGCGCGATGAGCGCGGCCGCCGTCATCGTGGTGAGTACTTTCATGAACCGAGCGTGGTGCGGCTCTCCGCGCGGCGACCACCCTTCGATCGTCTACCGTTCTTCCCATGTCGGAACAGGCGACCGTCGAGCGGTTCAACGCGGACGGCTCCGCGACGGTGCTGCGCGACGACGGCGTGTTGGTCGACGTCTCGGCCGAATCGGTCACCGCGGGTGGCTGGCGGATGCTGCGTCCCGGTCAACGGGTGACCCTTGAACGTACGCCCGATGGCGTGGTGATCGCCGTTCACCGGCCGGTTCTGTGACGAGGAGTTCACCGTCTCGTCGTTCGCGGCAGGAGCGTCACGGCCGATAGTGCGGAAGAATGCATCGCGTGAGCACGGAGAACAACGACGGCAAGGCGACCCCCAAACGCCGCGCGCGGACCAAGCCGGCGGTCACCCCGCGACGGCAGCCGCAGCCGCGGGCCGCGACTCGGCGCGCGTCCACCACGCGTGCGAAAGCAGCGCCTGCCGAGACGCCTGAGGCCAGTGGGACGACCTCGCCGCGCGCGATCCCGTCCGCTCCCCCGGCGGTGACGTCCGGAACCGCGCTCACGGACATGCCCGACGACCGGTACTTCAACCGGGAACTGTCCTGGTTGGACTTCAACGCCCGCGTGCTGGCGCTCGCCGAGGACAACTCGCAACCGCTGCTCGAGCGGGCGAAGTTCCTCGCCATCTTCGCGTCGAACCTCGACGAGTTCTACATGGTCCGCGTCGCCGGCCTGAAGCGCCGCGACGACACCGGCCTCACCGTGCGCAGCGCGGACGGTCTCACCCCGCGCGAGCAGCTGGCCGGGATCTCCAAGCGCACGCAGGAGCTGGTGGAGCAGCACGCCCGCGCGTTCCTCGACCACGTCCGGCCGGGCCTGGAGGAACACCGGATCAGCATCGTGACGTGGGGCGACCTCACGGACTACGACCGGCTGCGGATGTCGAACTACTTCACCGACCAGGTCTTCCCGGTGCTGACGCCGCTCGCCGTCGACGCGGCGCACCCCTTTCCTTATATCTCCGGTCTCTCGCTGAACCTCGCGGTGACCGTGCGGGACCCCGAGGGCGGCGGCGAGAGGTTCGCCCGCGTGAAGGTGCCGGACAACGTGCCGCGGCTCGTGCGCGTGGAGGCGGACCGGACGTCGTCGTCGGCGACCTTCCTGCCGTTGGAAGAACTCATCACCGCGCATCTGGGTGAGCTCTTCGCGGGCATGGAGGTCATCGAGTCCCATGCGTTCCGGGTGACGCGCAACGCGGACCTCGAGGTCGAGGAGGACCGCGACGAGGACCTGTTGCAGGCGTTGGAACGCGAGCTGGCGCGGCGGCGGTTCGGCCCGCCGGTGCGGCTGGAAGTCGCCGACGACATGACCGAGGACATGCTCGAACGGCTGTTGCGCGAGCTGGAGGTCGACCCGCACGACGTGGTGACCGTGCCCGGCCTGCTGGATCTGTCGTGTTTGTGGCAGTTGTACGGCGTGGACCGCAAGCAGTTGAAGGACCCGGCGTTCGTGCCCGCGACGCACCCGGCGTTCGGCGAACGCGAGACGCCCAAGAGCGTGTTCGCGACGCTGCGCGAGGGCGACGTGCTGGTGCACCACCCGTACGACTCGTTCTCCACCTCGGTGCAGCGGTTCATCGAGCAGGCCGCGGCCGACCCGCACGTGCTCGCCATCAAGCAGACGCTGTACCGGACGTCCGGTGACTCGCCCATCGTGGACGCGCTCATCGACGCGGCCGAGGCGGGCAAGCAGGTCGTGGCGCTGGTGGAGATCAAGGCGCGCTTCGACGAGCAGGCGAACATCAAGTGGGCGCGAGCTCTGGAGAAGGCCGGCGTGCACGTCGTGTACGGCCTGATGGGGTTGAAGACGCACTGCAAGACGGCGCTGGTGGTGCGGCAGGAGGGATCGACGATCCGCCGTTACTGCCACATCGGCACCGGCAACTACAACCCGAAGACGGCCCGGTTGTACGAGGACGTCGGCCTGCTGACGGCGGAACCGACGATCGGCGCGGACCTCACGGACCTGTTCAACGTGCTGACCGGATATGCCCGTCAGGACGAGTACCGCAGCCTCCTCGTTGCCCCGTACGGGGTTCGCAAGGGGATCGTGGAGCGGATCGAGCGGGAGATCGAGCACGCCCGTGCCGGTGACGCGTCCGGTGTGCGCATCAAGGTGAACTCGCTCGTGGACGAGCAGGTGATCGACGCGCTGTACCGCGCCTCGCAGGCCGGTGTGCCCGTCGACGTCGTGGTGCGCGGCATCTGCGCGTTGAAACCGGGTATCAAGGGACTGTCCGAGAACATCCGCGTGCGGTCGATCCTCGGGCGGTTCCTGGAGCACTCGCGGGTGTTCCACTTCGTCGGCTGCGACGAGCACTGGATCGGCAGCGCGGACATGATGCACCGCAACCTGGACCGTCGCGTCGAGGTGCAGGTGCGCGTGACGGACCCGCGGCTGACCGCGCAGCTGGAGGAGATGTTCGACTCGGCTCTGTCCCCGTCGACGCGGTGCTGGGTGCTGCGTTCGGACGGTGAATGGGAGCCGGCGCCATCGGACGGCACGCAGGTCCGCGACCACCAAATGGAACTGTTGCGCAAACACGGGGCGTTGGGCTGAGCGTGTCGGATGTGATCGTGGCCGCGGGAGCGGTCCTGTGGCGTGACGCCGATGGTGATGTCGAGATCGCCGTCGTGCATCGGCAGCGGTACGACGACTGGTCGTTGCCCAAGGGAAAGCTCGACGCGGGCGAGACGGTCCCGGCGTGCGCGGTCCGGGAGATTTCCGAGGAAACCGGTTACGCGTGTGTGCTGGGCCGGTTCCTGCAAACGGTGTCGTACGTCGATCGTGGTCGCCCGAAGGATGTCCATTACTTCGCCGCCGAGGCGGTTTCGGGGTCTTTCGTGCCGAACAACGAGGTGGACTCACTCCAGTGGGTCTCCCTCGCGGAGGCGCCTTCCCTGCTGTCGTACGCGGCCGATCGGGCCGTGGTGGCGGAGTTCGCCCGCCTGCCGGCCGATCTGGCGGTCGTTCTGCTGGTGCGGCACGCCAAGGCCGGCAAGCGCTCCGAATGGTCCGGAGACGACGATCTCAGGCCGTTGAGCGAGGCCGGTTGGCGGCAGGCGGCAGGCCTTCGTTCACTCTTGCCGTTGTGGTGCCCCACGCGTGTGCACGCGGCTCCCAGGGTGCGCTGTGTGGACACCGTGGCGGCCGTGGCGGACGATCTCGCGGTGGACACCGTCTTGGAGCCGCGGCTGGCCGAGGAGGGCTACTGGCCCGATCAGGACGCCGGTCTGGTGCGCCTGCTGGAGATCGCGGCCGACGAGGGCCGGGCCGTCGTGTCGTCGCAGGGCGGCGTGATCCCGTCCGTCGTCGGAACCCTTGCGGACATGGGCGGAATCCGGCTTTCCGAGATTCCGTGCAAGAAGGGTTCCGTGTGGATGCTGGCCTTCACCCGTCCGTTCGGCACGTGGTCCACTTCGGACTCGCCTTCGCGCTGGCCAACCCTGGTTTCCGCCCATTACATCGCCTCCGCGCTACCCCGTCCGTAGCACCGGTTCCGGGGTGCCGAGAGGACGACTCGGCGGGGCTGAATGGGCAACACGCGGGGTTCGGGCGTTACGTAAAACAAAGCGGAAGGGCCCCGGTGTGCGCACACCGGGGCCCTTCCGCTGTTACTGCCTAGTCAGACAGGCAGCGCACTCACTTCTTCTTGGCGGCCGTCTTACGAGCCGCCGGCTTCGCCGCAGCCTTGGCCGCGGGCTTGGCAGCCGCGGTCGTCTTCGCGGCCGTGGTGCGCTTCGCGGCCGGCTTCGCCGCCGCCTTGGTGGCGGTGGCCTTCGCAGCCGGCTTGGCCGCCGCCTTCGTGGCGGTGGCCTTGGCAGCCGGCTTGGCGGCGGCCGTCGTGGTCCGGCGCGTTGCCGGAGCCTTGGTGGCCGCAGCGGCCGTACGAGTGCGGGTGGTGGTCGCACGCGTGGTGGTGCTGCGCGTCGCCGGAGCCTTGGCAGCAGCGGGCTTCGCGGCCGCGGCGGCGGCCGGACGGGCAGCCGGCTTGGCCGCAACAGCCTTCGGCAGCTTCTTCGCACCGCTGATGACGTCCTTGAACGTCGAGCCAGGGCGGAACGCGGGCACGTTGGTCTTCTTGACCTTCACGGTCTCACCCGTGCGCGGGTTGCGCGCGGTGCGAGCGGCGCGTGCGCGCTTCTCGAAGACACCGAAGCCCGTGATGTTGACCTTCTCGCCCTTGTTGACGCTCCGCACGATGACATCGACGATGCCGTCAACAGCAGCACCCGCGGTCTTCTTGTCTCCCAGGCGCTCGGCGAGCGCCTCGATGAGCTGGGCCTTGTTCACCTTCAGTCCCTCCCAGGACGCTCACGGCCCAAGTTCAGGCCGACTAGAACGCAACGGTAGGCCCAAATGGCAAGAAATACCAATCGCCACGCCAGATTTTTCGTTGTGGCGTGGCTAATTGCGCCCTTACGAGGGACAAGGACGCCGGATTCCGGCCTCATCAGAGGGGAATCCGGCCCCTGTTCAGACCGTCGGAAGCGGATCGGTTGTGGGCAGCCAACTCTGACGACCGCCCTCGAAACGGCCGATCTCGTCGCCGTGCCGAAGGGTCAGCGCGATGTCGTCGAGGCCCTCCAAGAGGCGCCAACGGGTGTAGTCGTCGATCTCAAATGGCGCGACCAAGTCCTTGGCACGGACGGTCTTGTCGGTGAGGTCGACGGTCACCTCGGTACCCGGCTCCGCCTCGAGGAGCTTCCACAGCAACTCGACATGCTGCTGGTCGCACTGCGCCGCCACGAGTCCCTGCTTGCCCGCGTTACCCCGGAAGATGTCGGCGAAACGCGAGGAGATGACTACCCGGAAGCCGTAGTCCATCAACGCCCAGACGGCGTGCTCACGGGACGATCCGGTGCCGAAGTCAGCGCCCGCAACGAGGACGCTGCCCGCCTTGAACGGTTCCAGATTGAGCACGAAGTGCTCGTCACCGCGCCACGCGGCGAAGAGACCGTCCTCGAAACCGGTACGCGTCACCCGCTTCAGGTACACCGCCGGGATGATCTGGTCGGTGTCCACGTTGGACCTGCGCAGCGGCACGCCGACGCCGGTGTGGGAGGTGAAGGCTTCCATCGTCAGTTCTCCAGGTCTGCGGGGGCGGACAGCGTGCCTCGGACGGCCGTCGCGGCCGCCACGAGCGGCGAGACGAGGTGGGTGCGACCGCCCTTGCCCTGCCTGCCCTCGAAGTTGCGGTTGGAGGTCGAGGCGCTGCGCTCGCCCGGCTTGAGCTGATCCGGGTTCATGCCAAGACACATCGAGCAGCCCGCCTGGCGCCACTCGGCGCCAGCGTCGAGGAAGACCTTGTCCAGGCCCTCCTCTTCGGCCTGCGCGCGCACGCGCATGGAGCCCGGTACCACGAGCATCCGCACCCCGCTGGCGACGTGCTTGCCGCGCAGGACGTCCGCGGCGGCGCGCAGGTCCTCGATACGCCCGTTCGTGCACGAACCCAGGAAGACGGTGTCGACCTGGATGTCACGCAGTGGCGTGCCCGGCTCCAAGCCCATGTACGTCAGCGCCTTCTCGGCGGCGACGCGCTCGTTCTCGTCGGGGATCGAGGCGGGGTCTGGCACGGCCGCGCCGAGCGGGAGTCCCTGACCGGGGTTGGTTCCCCAGGTGACGAAGGGGGTGAGCTCGTCGGCGTCGATGTGGACCTCGGCGTCGAACTTCGCGTCGTCGTCGGTGCGCAGCGTCTTCCAGTACGCCACCGCGGCGTCCCAGTCCGCTCCGGACGGCGCGTGCGGACGGCCTTCGATGTAGTCGAAAGTCGTCTGGTCGGGCGCGATCATTCCCGCGCGCGCACCGGCCTCGATCGACATGTTGCACACCGTCATCCGCGCTTCCATGGACAGCGCCTCGATCGCGCTCCCCCGGTACTCCAGCACGTAGCCCTGTCCGCCGCCGGTACCGATTTTCGCGATGACGGCGAGGATGATGTCCTTCGCCGTGACGCCCGGCTTGAGCGAGCCGTCCACGTTGATGGCCATCGTCTTGAACGGACGCAACGGAAGCGTCTGGGTGGCGAGCACGTGCTCCACCTCGGACGTGCCGATGCCGAACGCCAGCGCGCCGAAAGCGCCGTGCGTGGACGTGTGGCTGTCGCCGCACACCACGGTCATTCCGGGCTGCGTCAGGCCGAGCTGCGGGCCCACGACGTGGACGATGCCCTGCTCTGCGTCACCCATCGGGTGCAGCCGGACACCGAACTCCGCGCAGTTGCGGCGAAGCGTCTCGACCTGCGTGCGCGAGATGGGGTCCGCGATCGGCTTGTCGATGTCGACGGTCGGGACGTTGTGGTCCTCGGTGGCGATCGTCAGGTCCGTGCGCCGCACCTTGCGACCCGCGAGCCGCAGCCCGTCGAACGCCTGCGGGCTGGTCACTTCATGGAGGAGATGGAGATCGATGTAGAGCAGATCGGGTTCCGCGCCAGTGCCATGGCGCACCACGTGTGCTTCCCACACCTTCTCCGCGAGCGTGCCGCTCATCATCCACTCCCAAGATCTGGACTGCCGACAGATCTGGACTTCTCACTTGCTGGGAAGTTAGTATCGGCTTGTGGGACAGCATAGCGGGATCGGCGTGCTGGACAAGGCCGTGGCCGTGTTGAACGCCGTAGCGAAGGATCCGTGTGGGCTCGCCGAGTTGTGCAATCGGACGGGCCTGCCTCGTGCGACCGCGCACCGGTTGGCGGTGGGACTCGAGGTGCATCGGTTGCTGCGCCGCGGTTCCGACGGCCGATGGCGTCCGGGCGCGGCACTGGCGGAGCTGGCGGGCGGGGCGACGGACCCCTTGCTCGACGCGGCTTCCTCGGTGCTGCCACGCCTGCGCGACATCACCGGTGAGAGCGTGCAGCTCTACCGCCGGGACGGCATGCAACGCGTATGCGTCTCGGCCGCCGAACCCCCGTCAGGCCTGCGCGACACAGTGCCGATCGGCGCGCGACTCCCCATGACCGCCGGCTCGGGCGCCAAGGTCTTGGCGGCGTGGAGCGACCTGGGCACGCAACGCGCAGTCCTCGCGGACGCCGTATACGGCGAACGCACCCTCCTGGAGGTCCGCCGCCGCGGCTGGGCGCAAAGCGTCGCAGAACGCGAACCAGGCGTAGCTTCGGTAAGCGCCCCAGTCCGAGACAGCGCGGGCACGGTTGTAGCCGCAGTATCGGTTTCCGGCCCAATCGACCGAATGGGCCGCCGCCCCGGCGCAAGGTGGGCAGCAGATCTTTTGGCAGCAGCAGAAGCCCTACAAGCGCGCCTTTAAAGAATCGACGAAATGGAGCTTCCCCCCAGGCCGGTCAGCCAGGCCTGGGGGCGACGCCGAAGGCAAGCCCAGCGAGGCGAAGCCTCGCAACGTGGGGGGCATGGGGGGCTCGGCCCCCCAAAATAAAAGCGAAAGAGGCCTGGTCACGGCACCACCGTGACAGGCCTCTCCCACCTCTGTAGCCCCGAAGGGATTCGAACCCTCGCTACCGCCTTGAGAGGGCGGCGTCCTAGGCCGCTAGACGACGGGGCCCTAGAACATCTTGTTCTGTTTTGCTGTTCTGTACTCTACCACAGTGGTTTTTAGCCTCTGTGGCTGGGGTACCAGGACTCGAACCTAGACTAACTGAACCAGAATCAGTCGTGCTGCCAATTACACCATACCCCAATGGCTTTCCTGATCAGCTTCCCTTGCGGGCGCCTCTCGTTCGTGCCGGGAGAAATACTAGACCACGGGTCCCCCGAACGTGAAATCGGCCCCCACCAAGGAGCATCTGTCCTGGTGAGGGCCGGTCTCCGGAGGTCTCAGGCGGTGGCGGTGGACAGCTCGCACACGAGCAGCTCGGGCAGTTCCGCGAGGCTGCTGATCGTCGACAATCCGGCGGGCAGCGTGCCGCCCTGCGGTCCGAGCCGGTTGATCCACACGCCGTGCATCCCCGCGTCGCGCGCGCCGATGGCGTCGGCGTGCAGCCGGTCGCCGACGTGAACCGTGTCACCCGGCGGCACTCCCAGCGCGAGGCACGCGGTGTGGAAGATCACGCGGTCCGGCTTGGCGCAGCCGACCTCGCCGGCGATCAGGACGGTGTCGAAGTACTCGGCGAGCCCCAGCTGCGCGATCTTCACACGCTGGTGACGGCCGGAGGCGTTGCTGATGGCGGCGATGGGCAGTCCGGCGGCGCGCAACCAGTCGAGGGTCGGGATCGCGTCCGGGAAGAGGCACCAGCCGGCGGTGAGGACCTCCTGGCGGCCGAGCTCGCGGCGGGTCGCCTCCTCCAGCGAGAGCTCCTCGCCCAGGGCGGCGAAGAAGGCCTGCGTCCTGATGTTGCGCATCGACTCGTACTCGAGTTCACCGGCGAGCTGCCGCGACACGTGGTCGTCAGTGATCCGCTGCCACAACGACCAGGCGTCGGCGTTACCGACCATCGAAGCCAACGCCGCGCGCGATGAAGTGCTGTAGTCGACAAGTGTGTCGTCGACGTCCAGGCAGACAGCGCGGATCTCGCCGGTTCTCTTACGCGTGAAAGTCGGGGACGCAGTTGTCACCCCGTGAGGCTAGGTGCGCGGAGCCCTCGTCCGATTCGGCTAACGAGGTGATTCCTGTGGGTCCTTGCACGATCAAGGAACCCTTGAGAGCCCAAACGAACTAGTCAGACTGCTCTGAGCGCCAAGAGCAATCGCCCGATCGAGCGTTCTTACCGAGACGGACCCACCGTGTCCCAGTAGGCAGTACGACGGGCGCGACACCTTACGCGCCGTCGTCTCACTACGCACCTGAAGGTGTCCAATTCGTGCCTCGGGTACCAGACCGTCCAAAGAGGACTATACGAGGCAACATCACCACCCGTTCAGGGTAACGGCACTTGACGCCCAAGCCCCGGAGGAGCACTCTGTAGTTATTCAACACATGATGAAAAGAGGGGACCATGGAAAGGACGACGGTGTTGATCGCGGGCGGCGGCCCCGCGGGCTTGATACTGGGGTTGTTGCTGGCCAGGGGCGGCGTTGAGGTCACGGTGCTGGAGAAGCACGCGGACTTCCTGCGCGACTTCCGCGGCGACACGGTGCACGCCTCGACGTTGACGCTGCTGGACGAACTGGGCCTGGGCCCGTCGTTCGCCGAGGTGCCGCACCAGATCGTCGACAAGGCTCAGGTGCTGCTGGACAGCGGCCCGGTGACCATCGGCGACATGACGAGGCTTCCGGGCCCGCACAAGCACATCGCTTTCGTGCCGCAATGGGACTTCCTGGACCTGATCGCCGACGCGGCGCGCACCGAACCAACCTTCACCCTCCGCATGGAAACGGAGGTGACGGGCCTGCAACGCCAGGGCGACCGCATCACCGGCGTCAAGTACCGCACGCGCCAGGGCGAAACCGGCGAGATCGCCACGGACCTCGTAGTGGCCGCCGACGGCCGCTATTCCATGGTGCGCAAGGAGGCCGGCCTCCCGGTACACGAGTTCGGCGTCCCCATGGACGTCTGGTGGTTCCGCGTCCCGCGCTTCGCCGGCGAACCCAACGGCGCCACAGGCCGCTTCGGCCAGGGCGCGGGCCTGGTCCTGATCAACCGCGGCGACTACTTCCAAATCGCCATGCTGATCCGCAAAGGCATGGACCAGCAAATGCGAGCCGAGGGCATCGAGTCCTTCCGCCGCCGCGTAGCCGCTCTGGTTCCCTGGCTGGAAGACCGCATGGAAACCGTCGAGTCACTCGACGACGTGAAGCTGCTAACCGTGAAGCTAGACCGCCTACGCCAGTGGCACCGCAACGGCCTACTGTGCATCGGCGACGCCGCGCACGCCATGTCCCCCATCGGCGGCGTCGGCATCAACCTGGCAATCCAGGACGCGGTAGCCGCCGCCACGTTGCTGGCGAAGCCCCTACGTGAAGGCCGAGCCACCCCAGCAATGCTGTCCCGTGTGCGCCGCCGCAGGTGGCTGCCCACAGCCGTCACGCAGAACGTGCAACGGTTCATCCAGAACGCGTTCCTGAGCCGTGCCTTGAACGGCGCGGCGGGCTTCGTGGGGACGAGCAAGATTCCTTTGCCGATCAGGGTGATGCAGCGCTTCCCGTTCCTGCAGGTGATTCCGAGCTACATGGTGGCGATCGGCCTACGCCCAGAACACGCCCCGGCGTTCGCCCGCCGCGCGCCGGAACGCATCAAGCGAACGTAGCCCAGGCTCGGGGTGCGGGAACGTACAGCTCACCGGTCGGGAACGTACGGCTCGGAGGTCGAGAACGTACGACTCGCGCGGAGCGGGGATCGCGGGGAGCGGGATGTGGTGGGAGGCCGGGATTGTCGGAGGCTGGCGCTACGGTCGGCTGGGGGTGTGTCGGCGCGCGGCGGATGTGAGCTGCCCCCGTATCCAGGCTAGCGAGGGGGACCGACAGTTCCGGGGGACCGACAGTTCCGGGGGACCGACAGTTCCGGGGGACCGACAGTTCCGGGGGGCCAGCGGTTCTGGGTGGGGCCAGCGGGTTCTGGGTGCGGGAACTGAGACGCGGGGTGCGGGAACGTAAGACTCGCGCGCACGGAGACGGGACTCGGGGTGCGCGAAGGTGGGACTCGGGGTGCGCGAAGGTGGGACTCGGGGTGCGCGAAGGTGGGACTCGGGGTGCGCGAAGGTGGGACTCGCGGGGCTTAGTTGAGGACTCGCCGGGGTCGAATTGAGGACTCGCGCGGTCGCGGCGGCGGGAACGTACGGCTCGGGGGTCGGGAACGTACGACTCGCGCCACACACGATGCGCGAAGCGCGAGCCACGGGACCAGGACCACGACGGCACCGGCAGCTACAACCGCGCGCGCAGCGCGCAACCAACCGGTGGTGGGCCCCTCCCGTCGCATCGCAGGCGAAGCCCTGCCGCATCCGAGACCCCAGGTCAAGCACGCTTTTCGCTTGACCTGGGGTCTCGGATGTGGCTGCCTCAGGTGCGATGCGACGGGAGGGGCCCGCCACCCCAACGCGACCCACTACGAAACGAAACCCCCGGAGGCGGCCCCTCTTTGAGCTGAGCCGGGGTCCGGGGCGGAGCCCCGAGCAGTAAAAGGCGACCACGCACCAAACCGGCAGCCAAGGAAAGCCACCACGAAAGCCACCGCGTCACCCAGTCGACACGCGCTCCAAGCGAGAAGAAGATCCCAGCACCATGGCCACGGCGTGAGCCCGATCCCGAGCCTCCAACTTCCGCAAAATAGCCTTGACGTGCGTCTTCACCGTGTCATGACTGATGAACAACCGATGCGCAATCCGAGCGTTGTCCATCCCCTTAGCCATCTCAACCAACACATCGAACTCCCGAGCAGACAACCGCCCCAAAGCAGCCGGCGGCGGCATCCGAGCAGGCAACGAAGCCAAGGCCCCAAGCCGAGAGTCGATAGTCGGAGAAGCCCCCCGCACCACCCCAGCGATCAACGGCAACAGCTCAGCCAACGGAGTCGTCTTCAACAGATAGGCAGCAGCCCCGGCGTCGAGCGCCGCCCGAGCCCAGTGCGGACAGTCCGCATTGGACAAGACCACAACCCGAGCCCGAGGCTGATGCGACAACACGTCACGCACAGTCCGCAGAGGCCCAGCCCCAGGCACGTCGAAGTCGGTAACAACGAGGTCGACCGAGACAGACCGAAGAGACCGCGCGGCATCGGCCGCGTTGTGTGCGATGCCGACAACGCGGAAGAGTTGGGTGCGGTGCAGCGAGATCCGCAGTCCCTCGGTGATGAGCTGCGAACCGTCGACGAGCAGCGCACGGGTACCCGCGAGCTCCGTCATGGAGACGGGAAGCTACTCGCGGGTACCCGCCGCGTTAACAGCAGGAGCGCGGATTGCTCCGAACGTCTACCTGTTTGCGACCGGATTGGTGAGCGTGCCGAGTCCGTCCACAGTCACCGAAACCGTCTGTCCGGCCCGCATCGGTCCGACCCCCGCGGGTGTCCCGGTGAGAATCACGTCACCCGGCAGCAAGGTCATCACCGACGAGACGTACGCGATCAGTGACGGGATGTCGTGCACCATCGAAGAAGTACGGCCGTCTTGCAAGACGGCGCCGTCCAACGTGGTCGTGACGCGGACGTCGGACGGGTCGAACTCCGTCTCGATCCACGGGCCGAGCGGGCAGAACGTGTCGAAGCCCTTCGCGCGGGTCCACTGGCCGTCGGACTTCTGCAGGTCCCGCGCGGTGACGTCGTTGGCGATCGTGTAGCCCATGATCACGTCGCGGGCGCGGGCCGGCGTCACCTCGCGGCACGGCTGGCCGATCACCACCGCCAGCTCGCCCTCGAAGTCGACCCGCTCGGAGACCGCGGGCAGTTTGATCTCCGCGTTCGGGCCGATGACGGACGTGTTGGGCTTGAAGAACATCAACGGGTTCTCGGGGACCTCGTTGCCGAGCTCCTTGGCGTGGTCGGCGTAGTTGCGGCCGATGCCGAGGATCTTGGTCGGGAGGATCGGGGCGAGCAGCCGGACGTCCGCCAGCGGCCACTTGCGACCGGTGAAGGTCGGTGAGCCGAAGGGGTGTTCGGCGATCTCGGCGGCCTCCTCGCCGTGTACTGCGACGAAGGCCACACCTTCTGGATGAGCGATTCGAGCGATGCGCACGTACTACACCCTAGACACCGAACGCATCGCCTTGTGCACCAGCGCGTCGCACAACGCCAGCCAGCTCGCCTCGACGATGTTGCCGTGCACGCCCACGGTGGTCCACTCGCGCTCGCCGTCGGTCGACTCGACGAGCACGCGCGTCACGGCGTCCGTGCCGGGGTGCTCGGTGAGGATGCGCACCTTGTAGTCGGCCAGCTCGACACTGTCCAACCAGGACAGATGCGGCAGCAGCGCCTTGCGCAGCGCGGCGTCCAGCGCGTGCACGGGGCCGTTGCCCTCGGCGGTCGCGATCACCCGCTCGCCGTTCACGTGCACCTTCACGGTTGCCTCGGACACGATCACGCCGTCCGACCGGTGGTCGAGCACCACCCGGTAGGACTCCAGGGAAAACGGCGCACTGTCCAATGAAGACAGCTCGTCGCGCAGCAACAACTCCAGCGACGCGTCGGCGGCCTCGAAGGACCAGCCCTTGGCCTCCAGCTCCTTCACGCGCCGCAGCGCGCTGCCGACTTCCGCTGACCGGCCGGTCAGGTCGAGCCCGAACTCACGTCCCTTGAGTTCCAGACTCGCCCGACCGGCCATCTCGGTGACCAGCACCCGCATGTCGTTGCCGACGGTCTCCGGATCGATGTGGTTGTACAGCTCCGGATCGACCTTGATCGCGCTCGCGTGCAGACCCGCCTTGTGGGCGAATGCTGACGACCCGACGTAAGCCTGGTGGGTGTCGGGTGCGAGGTTCGCGATCTCGGCAAGCGCATGGGAGACACGGGTGAGCTCGGCCAGTGCCCCGGTCGGGAGCACGTCCATGCCGAGCTTGGTCACGAGGTTTCCCAGTACGGCGAACAGGTCCGCGTTGCCCGCGCGTTCGCCGTATCCATTCGCAGTGCACTGCACGTGCGTCGCGCCGGCCTGCACGGCGGCGACGCTGTTGGCCACGGCGCAGGACGTGTCGTCCTGGCAGTGGATGCCCACGCGGAAGCCGGTCTTCCCGATCACTTCCGCGACCGTCTCGGCGAGACCGAGCGGCAGCTGGCCGCCGTTCGTGTCGCACAGCACGACGACGTCCGCGCCACCCTCCACAGCGGACTCGAGAACCCTCAGCGAGGTGTCCGGGTCGAACGCGTAGCCGTCGAAGAAGTGCTCCGCGTCGAGGAAGACACGCCTGCCGTTGTCCACGAGGAACCGCACGGTGTCGCGCACCATGGCCAGGTTCTCGGTCACATCCGTGCGCAACGCGCGCTCGATGTGCCGGAGATCCGACTTCGCGACGAGCGTGACGACCGGCGCCTGCGAGTCGAGGAGCGCCCGCACCTGCGGGTCCTCCTCGACCTTCACACCGGCCTTGCGCGTCGCTCCGAACGCGACGAGCTGCGCGTGCTTGAGCGGGAGGTCGCCGGCGGCGGCGCGGGCGAAGAACTCGGTGTCCTTCGGCAGCGCACCGGGCCAGCCGCCCTCGATGAAACCGACGCCGAGGCCGTCCAGCAGCTTGGCTACGGCGAGCTTGTCCGTGACCGAGTAGGAGATCCCCTCACGCTGCGCGCCATCGCGCAACGTCGTGTCGTAGACGTGGAACTCGTCACTCGGGCCGGTCATCGGTTTCTCCCATCAGGACAAACAAAAAGACCCCCCGCGGATGCGAGAGGTCTGCGCGTCGGGTGCTTGGGGAAGCACTTACCCGACGCGCTCGTCGATAATGATGGCGGCGAACGAAGCCATGGCCCGGACTCTGCCACAGCTCACCAAGGGGCGGAAGGGCCCTCCCACGACCTGAGACAAGCGATCACTCGAACGTGTCATCTCAACGGGCCCGAAAAGCCGTCAAGGCCACCTTTACAACGTTGAACGTTGTAAAGGTGGCCTTGACGGTATGAACGTCAGCCCGTGCGGACGTTCGACGAGACCAGCGCCGCCAGGCGGTCGCCGATCGCGTAGGTCGCGCCCGGCGAGGCGTGGTCGCGCGTCGCCAGGTCGAACGCCACGGAGGCCTCGATGCGGCGGGACGCCTCGTGCTCGCCCAGGTGGTCGAGCAGCAGGGCGACCGACAGCACGGCGGCCGTCGGGTCCGCGATGCCCTGGCCGGCGATGTCCGGCGCGGAACCGTGCACCGGCTCGAACATCGACGGGTTGCGCCGCGTCACGTCCAGGTTGCCCGACGCCGCCAGGCCGATACCGCCGGTCACGGCGGCCGCCAGGTCCGTGAGGATGTCGCCGAACAGGTTGTCGGTGACGATCACGTCGTACCGCGACGGGTCGGTGACCATGTGGATGGTCGCCGCGTCGACGTGCTGGTACGCGACGGTCACGTCGGGATGCTGCAACGACACCTCTTCGACCACGCGCGACCACAACGAACCGGCGTGCGTGAGCACGTTGGTCTTGTGGACGAGCGTCAGGTGCCTGCGCGGACGGGCCGCCGCGCGGGCGAACGCGTCACGCACCACGCGCTCGACGCCGAACGAGGTGTTGATGGACACCTCGGTGGCGATCTCGTGCGGGGTGTCCTTGCGCAGCAGGCCACCGTTGCCCGCGTACGGACCCTCGGTGCCCTCGCGCACCACCACCATGTCGATCTCCGGCGGATCCGCGATCGGCGAACGCACGCCGGGATAGAGCCGGGCCGGCCGGAGGTTCACGTGGTGGTCGAGTTCGAACCGGAGTCGCAGCAACAGGCCGCGCTCCAGGATTCCACTCGGCACCGACGGATCTCCGACCGCGCCGAGCAGGATCGCGTCGTGCTGGCGTAGCTCGCCGAGCACGGACTCAGGCAACAACTCTCCCGTGGCGTGCCAGCGCGCCGCGCCGAGGTCGTAGCGGGTGATTTCGGCCGCCGGAACGACCTCGCCGAGCACCTTCAACGCCTCGGCGACGACCTCGGGCCCGATCCCGTCTCCTGGGATCACTGCGAGCCGCATCCACACACCTCCCAGGTGTCAGTCCCTGTTCTTCTCCGGGACCCTTTACTTCGCGAAAGGTTACCGGCATCGGGACCCTGCGCCGCATGGCGGACACCCTTCTGGGGTGATGTCTCCCGTACTGCGGGACACCCACACGGCCCAGTCCCCACTGTCGAGTGTCACTCGACCGTAGGAACCGGGCCGCGTCAAGGGTGAACGGAACGGTTATGAGGCGTTCGGCCTCGGGGCCCGCACCTCGACGACCGAGGCACGGTCACCTCGGGCGTTGTGGTGGTTCAGGACGAGCAGACCCTCGGCCTTGTCCGCCGCCAGCGCGGCCGCGTCGCGGTTGACGACGAGGGCCGTGCCCGGCCGCGCCAGGTAGGACAGCGCGGCGTCGCCGCCACCCTGCGCCCACAGGCCCGGCTTCAGCGGGTCGAACGACAGCGACCGGTCGATCACGTCGATCAGGCCGTTCGCGTTGCCCGGCGCGCGGTAGTAGCCGGTGGAACCGGCCGTGTAGGACAGTCGCGCGGTGTCCTTGGTCGGGTCGATGCCGAGCGAGACCAGCGAGACCGGCAGCACGATGACGTTCGTGTCGAACGTGTTCGTGTCGACGTCGCCGAACAGGCCGTTCACGGACTGGATGTCCACGGTGGCGCCGCTGGCGAGGTTGACCGTCGTGGCGACCAGCAGGTCGGTGTCGGTCAACCGGGTCGCGTAGGTCTCGAAGTCCGGCGTGCCGTCACCGTTCACGTCGATGTCGACGAACGGGATCGTGTTGACGCCGAGGTTGTACCAGTCACCCCAGGTCGCGATGCCGAACGCGAGCAGCGACTCCTCCGGCTTGCCCTGCGCCTTGGCCAGCGGCGCGGTCGACGCGGCGCCGACGTAGCGCAGGTCACCGCCCTTGGCCGTGTCGTTCAGGGTGCAGTTCTCCGTGACGTTCGCCTTGCACCGCGGCAGGCGCGGGGACTTGGCCTGCAGCTCGAGCACGCTGACCAGCGAGCGGTACGCCTGCGCGCCCGAGCCCTGGTCGATGCCGCGGCCGTTGAGGTTCAGCACGGCCTGCTTGTCCGTGCCGCGGAAGCGGATGCTGCCCGCGGTGGAGATGTTCGCGACGGGCTTCGGGGCCGAGTACACGGGCACCTTCAGCGCCACCGACGAACCGGACTTCGGCGTGAGCACCACGCGGCCGGACGCGTCGGCCAGGAACTGGCGCGGCACGTCGAGCTGCGTCGTCACCATGGTGGGGTCGATCGTCTTGCGCAGCGCGGCCGGGTTGTCGATCTTCAGCGTGACCTGCACGCGCGCGATGCCCTTCGGGCTGAGCCGCACGGTGTTCGTCGAGAGCTGGTAGCTCACGCCGGGGATCGTGGTCAGCGCCTCGTAGCCGACGTTGTAGTCGACCCACTTGGTGCTCTTGTTCTCGACCTTGATGGTCTTGGTGAGCGACACCGGCTTCGAGACCTCGACGACGCCGAAGCTCGCGCTGACGTACGACGGGTCGTCCTGCACGAACGCCAGGACCTGGTTGTCCAGCGCGGCCTTGCCGTCGATCCGGCCGGCACCGACGCGGTTGGGCGCGTAGGTCTTGCCGTCCTGCTTCACGTCCGCGCCGGCGGTGTTCATGATCGCGGCCTTGACCTCTTCGAGCGACCAGTCCGGGTGGGCCTGGCGCACGAGGGTCGCGATACCCGTGGTGTGCGGGGCCGCCATCGAGGTGCCGCTGATCGTCAGGCGGCCGTTGCCGCTGCCGACGAGCGTGGAGGTGATGGTGTCACCGGGCGCCGCCACGTCCGGCTTCACCGCGAGGTTGCGGTTGCCGCGGGAGGTGAAGGTGCTCGGGGTGTCGTCGAGCTTCTTGTCGTACGTCGGCAGCGAGGTGCGCAGGTTGCCCGCCATGTGGACCTGCAGCGTGCCCGCCTGCAGCAGCGGCCGCACCTGCGCGGTCGCGGTGCCGGTGAACTGGAACACCGGGATGCCCGCGTTGCCGGCGATACCGGCGGCGAAGTTGTCCAAATTGGACGAGAGCACGACACCGGCCGCGCCGGCGGCCTGCGCGTTGTTGGTGCGGGCGCCCGAACCGCAGCGGCGCGTCGCGTCGTTGTCGTCCCACTCCAGCCAGACGAACTTGCCACCGATCTGCTCGGTGAACGGCAGGCAGCCGTCGGCGTTGCCCGCCTGCGTCAGCGCCACGACCGGCTTGGTCAGGTCCAGCGTCGGGTAGCCGGTGTAGTTCTGGCTGTACTGACCGGGCTTCACGCCCTGGCCGACAACCTCGGCCGCGTCGCGCAGCACGTAGGCGTCGCGCACGCTGGCGACCGTCAGCGCCTCGGGCGTCGCGCCCGGCGAGCCGCCGACGTCGTAGAGATCGCCGCCGTTGCCCGCGGAGAAGACGCTCAGCACGCCGTTCTTGTAGAGCTTCTTGACGAACAGGCTGTCCGGGTCGTCCGGAGCGCCGTAGTCGCTGCCCAGCGACAGGTTGACCACGTCGAGGTGGTCGGAGAAGTCACCGTCGCCGTCGGGGTCGAGCGACCAGTCCAGCGCCTGGCCCGTGACGTTCGTCGAACCCTCGCAGCCGAACACCTTCAGCGAGTACAGCAGCGCCTTCGGCGCGGTGCCGGGGCCGATGCGCATCGCGTCGAGCGTCTTGCCGTCGAGCTTGGTGTAGTCGCCCTTGAACGTCGAACCGTCGGCGTTGACGCCGAAGCCCGCCGCGGTGCCCGCGACGTGCGAGCCGTGGCCCTCACAGTCGATCGGGTTGTTGTCCGGCTTCGGCACCGAGTTCGGGTCCGCGCCGTCGTACTCCTCGCCCGCGAAGTCGTAGCCGCCGACGACCTTGGCCGTCGGGAAGTACTTCGGGTCGGCCTTCAGCGGGTCGACCGCCTTGAACGCCTCCGGCGTGCCGGGGCCGCCGAAGTTCGCGTGCGTGTAGTCGACGCCGGTGTCGATGATGCCGACGCGCATGTCGTCGCCGAGCTTGCCGTACTGCTGCCACGCGTTGAGCGTCTTGGTCAGCTGCACGGCGTTGGAGTTGGTGCGCTTCTTGGGCACCACCGGGTAGACGGACTTCACGTCCGGGCGTGAGGCGAGCTCACGCACCTTCTTCGCGTCGGCGCTCACGACGACACCGGGAACACCGTTCGTGGTGCGGAACAGTTCCTTCGTGCCGTTGTCCGCGACGCGCAGTTGGCCGACCACCTGGTCGGCCTTGCTCTTCGTCTCGTTGCGGGCGTCCTTCGCGGCCTGCTTGGCCGCTTCTTTGCCCTGGCTTTGCTTTTCCGTGAACGCGTCGACAGCGGGCTTGCTCTCCAGCTCGACGAAAGCGGTGACCTTGCCCGCTTTCGCCAGTCGCGGCGAGACCTTCAGCGCCAGCGCTTTCGCGTCCAGACCGTGGGCGGTGGGTTGGCTTCTGGCGAGCGGGGCGTCTTGCGCTGACGCGCTCGCGGGGTCTATCAAAAGCGCGGTGATGGCAGCGACCACCGCGAGACGAGTTCGGTTCACAAACCGAGGACGCTAATCCTCTATCTTGCTTGAGGAACTGCGCCAATCAGGCTAATTAATGATGATGGGAGGGGCCGATCGGCTCCCTCCCATCGTAGGGTGTTTCCGTTACCTGTCAGCCGAAATCAACCGCACGCACCGTGCGGGCGCCCACGGCTGCTCCGATCGGGTCGAGCACGGCCGTGTCAACAGGACGGTCGACGCGCAGGAGCATGAACGCGTCCGCGCCGTCCTTGGTCTGGCTGATCTGCGCGGCCTCGACGTTCACGCCGGCCTCGCCGAGCAGCGTGCCGACGGTGCCCATGACGCCCGGCCGGTCCGGGTACTCGAGCAGCAGCACGTGGCCCTCGGCGCGGATGTCGAAGGACCGTCCGTTGATCTCGACGAGCTTCTCGACCTGAGCGATACCGCTGATGGTGCCGGAAACGCTGTGCTGCGTGCCGTCCGCGTGCACCGCGCGCACCCTGACGACGCTGCGGTGGTTCGGGCTCTCCGGCTCACGCACCAGCTGCACGTCCACGCCGAGGTCCTCGGCGAGCCGCGGCGCGTTGACGAAGGTCACCTGCGACTCGACCACGCTGGAGAAAACGCCGCGCAGTGCGGCGAGCGGCAGCACCGTGACGTCCTCATTGGACAGCTCACCGCGCACCTCGATGTGAACCGCGGCCGGCGCCTTCGAGGACAGTGCACTGAGGACGGTGCCGAGCTTCTGCACGAGCGGCAGGTACGGGCGCACCTCCTCGCCGACCACGCCGCCGCCCTGGACGTTCACCGCGTCCGGAACGAACTCGCCGGCGAGCGCGAGCTTCACGCTGCGCGCGACGTCCGTGCCCGCGCGGTCCTGCGCCTCGCCGGTGGACGCGCCGAGGTGCGGCGTCACGACCACGTTCGGCAGCCCGAACAGCGGGCTGGACGTGGTGGGCTCGGTCGCGAACACGTCGACGCCCGCGCCGCCGACGATGCCGTCGGTGATCGCCTGCGCGAGCGCGTCCTCGTCGATCAGGCCGCCGCGCGCGGCGTTGACGATGATCACGCCCCGCTTGGCCTTCGCGAGCTGCTCGGAGCCGATGAGGCCCTTGGTCTCCGGCGTCTTCGGCAGGTGGATGCTGATCGCGTCCGCGCGCTCCAGCAGCTCCTCGAGGCTGACGAGCTCGACGCCGAGCTGCGTGGCGCGCTGGGCGCTCACGTAGGGGTCGTACGCGATGACGTTGGTGCCGAACGCCTGGACGCGGGCCGTGAACAGCTGGCCGATCTTGCCGAGGCCCACGACGCCGACGGTCTTGCCGTTCAGCTCGACGCCGTTGAACGAGCTGCGCTTCCACTCGCCGCCCTGCAGGCTGCGGTCGGCGGCCGGGATCTGCCGCGCCACGCTCAGCAGCAGCGCGAGGGCGTGCTCGGCGGCGCTGACGATGTTGGACGTCGGCGCGTTCACCACCATGACGCCGTTCTGCGTCGCCGCGGGCACCTCGACGTTGTCGAGGCCAACGCCGGCGCGGGCGACGACCTTCAGCTTGCGGGTCGCCCCGAACACCTCGGCGTCGACCTTGGTGGCGGACCGCACGAGCAGCGCGTCGGCGTCGGCGACGGCCTCGAGCAGCGCCGGGCGGTCGGTGCCGTCGACGTGGCGCACTTCGACCCCGTCGCCGAGCACGTCGAGCACGGACGGAGCGAGCTTCTCGGCGATCAGGACAACGGGTCGGCTCGTGTTGGTCACGGACATCGCTCCCATGATTCGGAAGGTGGTGAGGCGCGGAACGGTCGTTCGCGAATCCCGCGCCGACCGGGCACCGCAATGTGTCCGGACTGTTAACGAGTCTAATCAGCGGGTGTGCCGGGTTTTACCCAGGGTGGCCCAGCTCACCGCGAGTCCCACCCTCCAACAGCGCGAGTCCCACATTCCGGGCTGCCGGAATGTGGGACTCGGGGTGCACGAGGGTGGGACTCGCGGGTCACCAGGGCTCGTCGAACTCCCCGTCCTTGGCGCCGGCCACGAACGCGTCCCACTCGGCCATGGTGAAGACCAGGACCGGACCTTCCGGATGCTTGGAGTTCCGCATCGCCACGTACGTCTTCTCGTCGGTGTGCTCGACGAAGGCGATCTCGACGTGCTCGTCGTCCGGGTCGCCCTCCTCGCTGCGCAGCCACTCGGCTTTGCTCAGGTCCAGGTGGCCGCGGACGTGGGCCTTGTCGTCGTAGATCGGCGCGCTGTCAGCACTGTCGGTCATGCGAGTGAAGCTAGCGGATCCGAGTGGCCGCGTACCGAAGGCGCCCCTAGCATCGCCGACTGCCGAAATAGTGAGATTCGCCCGAATTGACGAGGTGCGCTCATGATTCGAATGTTGGCCGTGACCGCAATGACGGCAGGGGCCCTCGCCCTCGGAGCCGGCGCCGCGAGTGCCGATCCGCTGCTCGACGTCGGATTCAGCATTGACACGAAGACGATCAATCTGAACGCGGGCTTCTTCGACGACGATGTGTCGGCCCACCTGGACCTGCCCTAGGCAAACGGGAAGGCCCGCGGCGCGTCACACGCGCGCCACGGGCCTTCCCCGGAAAAAAGTCCAATCCAGCGGAAAGACTCAGGCCGTCTCGGTGATGGGACGGTCCACCCACGACATGAGGTCGCGCAGCTTCTTGCCGACCTCCTCGATCGGGTGCTGCTCGCCCTCCGCCTGGAGCTTCTTGTAGTTCGGGCGGCCGGCGTCGTCCTCGGAGACCCACTCCTGCGCGAAGCGGCCGTCCTGGATCTCGGCGAGAATCTTGCGCATCTCCTCCTTGACCGCGGGCGTGATGACGCGCGGGCCACGGGTGACGTCGCCGTACTCGGCGGTGTCCGAAATGGAGTAACGCATGCGCGCGATGCCGCCCTCGTACATGAGGTCGACGATCAGCTTGAGCTCGTGCAGGCACTCGAAGTACGCGACCTCGGGGGCGTAGCCCGCCTCGGTGAGCACCTCGAAGCCCGCCTGCACCAGCGCGGAGGCGCCACCACAGAGGACGGCCTGCTCGCCGAAGAGGTCCGTCTCGGTCTCTTCCTTGAACGTCGTCTTGATGACGCCGGCACGGGTGCCGCCGATGCCCTTGGCGTAGGACAGGGCCAGCGCCTGGGCGTTGCCGGACGCGTCCTGCTCGACCGCGATCAGGGCGGGCACGCCCTTGCCGTCGACGAACTGGCGGCGCACGAGGTGGCCGGGGCCCTTCGGGGCGACCATGGCGACGTCCACACCGGACGGAACGGTGATCAGGCCGTAGCGGATGTTGAAGCCGTGGCCGAAGAACAGGGCGTCACCCTCGGAAAGGTTGGCCGCGATCTCGTTGGCGTAGATGTGCCGCTGCGCGGTGTCCGGCGCCAGGATCATGATCACGTCGGCCCACGCGGAGACCTCGGCCGGCGTTCCGACCTCGAGGCCCTCCTCCTCGGCCTTGGCGCGCGACTTGGAGCCCTCCTGCAGACCGATGCGGACCTCGACGCCCGAGTCGCGCAGCGACAGCGCGTGGGCGTGGCCCTGGCTGCCGTAACCGATCACGGCGACCTTGCGGCCCTGGATGATGCTCAGGTCGGCATCGTCGTCGTAGAAGATCTCGACGCTCACAGGTATTTCCTCTCAGGTAATCAACGCACCGCGGTGGCGGTGATGGAACGAGCGCCACGGCCGATGGCGACCATGCCGGACTGGACGATCTCGCGGAGCCCGTAGGGCTCCAGCATCCGCAGCAGCGCGTCGAGCTTCTCAGACGTGCCGGTGGCCTCGACGGTGACCGCCTCGGGCGATACGTCGACGACCTTCGCGCGGAACAACTGCACGGTCTCGAGGACCTGTGAACGGACGGTGGCGTCCGCACGAACCTTGACGAGCAGGAGCTGTCGCTGCACGGACGCGGACGGCTCGAGCTCGACGATCTTGATGACGTTCACCAGCTTGTTGAGCTGCTTGGTGACCTGCTCCAGTGGCAGTTCGTCCACGGAGACGACGATCGTCATCCGGGAGATGTCGGGGTACTCGGTGCGGCCGACGGCGAGCGACTCGATGTTGAAGCCGCGCCGGGAGAACAGGCCGGCGACGCGGGCGAGGACACCGGGCTTGTCCTCGACCAGAACGCTCAGGGTGTGGCGAGTCATCACAGATCCTCGTCGAACAGGGGGCGGATGCCGCGTGCGGCCATGATCTCGGAGTTGCCGGTGCCGGCTGCGACCATCGGCCACACCTGGGCGTCCTTGCCGACGACGAAGTCGATGACGACCGGCCGGTCGTTGATCTCCAGCGCCTGCTGGATCACGGCGTCGACCTCGTCCCGCGACTCCGCGCGCAGGCCGACACAGCCGAGCGCCTCGGCGAGCAGCTTGAAGTCCGGGATGCGGTGCTTGTGCGTACCGAGGTCGGTGTTGGAGTACCGCTCGCCGTAGAACAGGTTCTGCCACTGGCGGACCATGCCCAGGTTGCCGTTGTTGATGACGGCGATCTTGACCGGGATGCCCTCGATCGCGCACGTGGCCAGTTCCTGGTTGGTCATCTGGAAGCAGCCGTCGCCGTCGATCGCCCAGCAGACCTGGTCCGGCATGCCGGCCTTGATGCCCATCGCGGCCGGGACCGCGTAGCCCATCGTGCCGAGGCCGCCGGAGTTGATCCACGTGCGGGGGTTCTCGTACTTGATGAACTGGGCCGCCCACATCTGGTGCTGGCCGACGCCCGCGGTGTAGATGGTGTCCGAAGGGGACAGTTGGCCGATGCGCTCGATCACGTACTGCGGCGAGAGCGTGCCGTCCTCCGGCCAGTCGTAGCCGAGCGGGAACGTGCCGCGGATGTCGTCGAGCGTCTTGATCCACTCGGACAGGTCGACCGGCTTGGCCCGGTTCTCCTTCTCGGTCCGCACCGCGTCGATCAGCTCGGTGATGATCTCCTTGCAGTCACCGACGATCGGGACGTCGGCGCGCCGGTTCTTGGAGATCTCGGCCGGGTCGATGTCCGCGTGCACGATCTGGGCGTCCGGCGCGAACGTCGACAGCTGGCCGGTCACGCGGTCGTCGAACCGGGCACCCAGCGCGACGAGGAGGTCCGACTTCTGCATGGCCGCAACGGCCGCGACCGTGCCGTGCATGCCGGGCATGCCGTAGTGCTGCGGGTGCGAGTCCGGGAACGCGCCGCGCGCCATCAGCGTCGTGACGACCGGGATGCCGGTCTCCTCGGCGAGGCGCAGCAGTTCGGCGTGCGCGTCCGCCTTGATCACGCCGCCGCCGACGTAGAGCACGGGCCGGCGGGCGCCGACGATCAGCTTCGCGGCCTCGCGGACCTGCTTGCCGTGCGGCCGGGTCGTCGGCCGGTAGCCGGGCAGGCGCAGTTCGGGCGGCCAGGAGAAGCTCGTGGTCTCCTGCAGCACGTCCTTGGGGATGTCCACCAGCACCGGGCCCGGTCGGCCCGTCGACGCCAGGTGGAACGCCTCGGCGATCGCCCGCGGGATCTCCGCCGGGTCGGTGACGAGGAAGTTGTGCTTGGTGATCGGCATGGTGATGCCGCAGATGTCCGCCTCCTGGAAGGCGTCCGTGCCGATCAGGGCCCGCGTCTGCTGGCCGGTGATGGCGACGACGGGCACGGAGTCCATGTGCGCGTCGGCGAGCGGGGTCACGAGGTTCGTCGCACCGGGACCGGAGGTGGCCATGCAGACGCCGACCTTGCCGGTCGCCTGGGCGTAACCGGTCGCCGCGTGTCCCGCGCCCTGCTCGTGGCGGACGAGGATGTGCCGGACCTTCGTGGAGTCGAGCAGCGGGTCGTAGGCGGGGAGGATCGTCCCGCCGGGAATGCCGAAGACCACTTCGCAGCCAACCGCTTCGAGCGAGCGGACGAGCGACTGTGCTCCGGTGACGCGAATCGGGGCGCCACTCGGCGGAGCCGGTTTGGGCCGGGGGCCCGGCCGGGGCGACGGGGGCTCTTGGGCCTGTCGCGATGGTGCGCTGGTCATCTCTTTGCCTCGTGGGTTCGGGGTCCGGACACGAAAAAACCCTCGACAACCCGAGTGGGTCGTACGAGGGTCGCGCGTCGACGCAGCTTGTTCGGCTCAGGCGTCGACGCGCCTGAGAAGTACGAGAACGAGCGTGCGCTGCATGGCGGGGACGTTATCCCCGTGCGTGTCGGCGCGTCAACTCTGCGAGACGGAAATCCCGGATCGTGGACGTGGAACAATCTTTCGAGTGAAGAGGATCGTCTTTCGGATTCCGGCAACGGCGCTGCTAGCGGTGGGTATGGTGGCAATCTGCATCACCCCTGTCGCCTGGCTCGCGCCCGGTACGCAGGCCCTCTACGTCGTGCCACTCGGGCTGGCATGGTGGGTTCTGCGCAACCGTACGACGGTCGACCCGGAGAAACTCCTAGTTCGGACCACGTTCGGCTCGACCGTACTCCCGTGGACGGACGTGAAGTCCATCCGTGTCGCACAAAAGGGCTGGCTCGCGGCCGTGCGCACGGACGACTCCGAGGTGAAGCTGCCCGCCGTGCGCTTCATCCACCTGCCCGCGCTGTCCCTCGTGAGCGGTGGGCGTGTTCCCGATCCCACGGCCGAGCCTGACGCAGAGGTAACCGAGGAGCCCGTATCTTCGGAGGAGTGATCGCTCGGCTCTGTCTCTGGCTGTCCATCGCGGGCCTGCTCGTGTCCGCGTACATGACGTACGCGCACTTCAACGCCGAGGCGCTCGTCTGCTCTGAGAGCGCGGTCATCGACTGCGCCACGGTCACCACGAGCAAGTGGTCCGAGCTGTTCGGCATCCCGGTCGCGTTCCTCGGGCTCGCGTTCTTCGCCGGGATGACCGTGCTCACGCTCCCCTTCGCGTGGCGAGTTCCCGCCCTCGGCGCGGTGCGTCTGGTCGGGATCGGCGTCGGCGTGCTGATGGTCGTCTACCTGGTCGCCGCCGAGGTGCTGCTGATCGGCAAGATCTGCCTGTGGTGCACGGTTGTGCACGTCATCACGCTGGTACTAGCAGGTCTACTGGTGTCCGCGGCTCTGCGGCCGAGTAACCTTGCGGCACCGCTTCGAGACTGACACACGCTTTTGGACGTCCATGATCTGGACGCCTCGCGCCTTTTGTTTGAAGTGAATCTGGAGGAGCAGTGCCTCAGCTCCGCTCTCGCACGACCACCCACGGCCGCAACGCCGCCGGCGCCCGCGCGCTCTGGCGCGCGACCGGCATGACCGACGGTGACTTCGGCAAGCCCATCATCGCGATCGCCAACTCCTACACGCAATTCGTGCCGGGCCACGTACACCTGCGCGATCTCGGTGACATCGTGGCCGAGGCCGTGCGCGAGGCGGGTGGCGTGCCGCGCGAGTTCCACACGATCGCGGTCGACGACGGCATCGCCATGGGCCACAGCGGCATGCTCTACTCGCTGCCCTCGCGCGAGATCATCGCGGACTCCGTCGAGTACATGGTCAACGCGCACCAGGCCGACGCGATCGTCTGCATCTCGAACTGCGACAAGATCACGCCCGGCATGCTCAACGCCGCGATGCGCCTCAACATCCCGGTCGTCTTCGTCTCGGGCGGACCGATGGAGGCGGGCAAGGCCGTCGTCGTCGAGGGCGTCGCCGTCGCGCCGACCGACCTCATCACCGCGATCTCCGCGTCGGCCTCTCCGGACGTGGACGAGTCCGGTCTGACCGAGGTCGAGCGCTCCGCGTGCCCCACGTGCGGCTCGTGCTCCGGCATGTTCACCGCGAACTCGATGAACTGCCTCACCGAGGCGCTCGGCCTTTCGTTGCCGGGCAACGGTTCCACGCTGGCCACGCACGCCGCGCGCCGCGAGCTGTTCTCCGAGGCCGGTCGCGTGATCGTCGACCTGTGCCGCCGCTGGTACTCGGAGGACGACTCTTCCGTGCTGCCGCGGTCGATCGCGTCCCGCAAGGCGTTCGAGAACGCCATGGCGCTGGACATGGCGATGGGCGGCTCGACGAACACCGTGCTGCACATCCTCGCCGCCGCGCAGGAAGGCGAGATCGACTTCACCCTGCAGGACATCGACGACCTGTCGCGCCGCGTGCCGTGCCTGTCCAAGGTGTCGCCGAACTCCGACTACCACATGGAGGACGTGCACCGCGCTGGCGGAATCCCGGCTCTGCTGGGCGAACTCGACCGGGCCGGCCTGCTGAACCGCGATGTCTGGTCGGTGCACAGCCCGTCGTTGGAGGAGTGGCTCGCCGAGTGGGACATCCGCGCTTCGGAGCCGTCGGAGAAGGCCGTTGAGCTGTTCCACGCCGCGCCGGGTGGCGTGCGCACGACGGAGGCGTTCTCGACCTCGAACCGCTGGTCCTCTTTGGACACGGATGCGGCCGGCGGCTGCATCCGCGACGTCGAGCACGCCTACACCAAGGACGGCGGCCTGGCCGTGCTGCGCGGCAACATCGCCGAGCGCGGCGCGATCATCAAGGCGGCGGGCATCGACGAGGACCTGTGGCGCTTCGAAGGGCCCGCGCGGGTCGTGGAGTCACAGGAGCAGGCGGTCTCGGTGATCCTGAACAAGGAGATCCAGGCCGGTGACGTGCTCGTGGTGCGTTACGAGGGCCCGGCGGGTGGTCCCGGCATGCAGGAGATGCTGCACCCCACGGCGTTCCTCAAGGGCGCGGGCCTCGGCAAGAAGTGTGCGCTGATCACCGACGGCCGGTTCTCCGGCGGCACCTCGGGCCTGTCGATCGGCCACGTCTCGCCGGAGGCGGCCGGTGGTGGCGTGATCGGGCTCGTCGAGGACGGCGACCGGATCCTGATCGACGTGCACGAGCGGAAGCTGGAACTGCTGGTGGACGACGAGGTGCTGGCCGAGCGCCGCGCCAAGATGGAGGCGTCCGAGCGGCCGTGGCAGCCGAAGGACCGGGTGCGACCGGTCACCGGCGCGCTGCGGGCGTACGCGCGGATGGCGACCGACGCGTCCACGGGCGCGGTGCGCGACCCGAACCGGTAGAGCGATCGAATGCGACCCCCTGGGCGGTGTCCCAGGGGGTCGGTAACGTACGACTTACCGGGCGGGAACGTACGACTCACGGTGCGGGAACGTGGGACTCGCGGGGCTGGAACGTGGGACTCGCGGGGCGGGAACGTGGGACTCGCGGGGCGGGAACGTAGGACTCGCGGGATTGTCAGACCCCGTCGGTACGCTGGATACCGGGGGGCGCAGCCCAATCGCGCGAGTCGATCACCTGCGCGTTAGATCGACAGCGCCAGCGCCACGCAGGTCAGAAACACCACCCAGCCGGTCAGCGGTCCGCTGACCGGCTGGTCCGTCTTCTTGACGATCAAGCCCGCGATGATCAGCCCCGCCAGCAGTCCGATCGGCGGCAGCAGCGACCGCGCCGACAGCCCCAGCGGAAGAGACACGAGATAGACGACGGGCACCCCGACCACCAGCAGAGCCAGCTGGATCAGGGCGCCCGTCACACGCTTGTTCACGAACCAGAACGCTAGCGGAACACCAACAGGGTTACGGCCGCGCCACCACCGCCGATCAACAGGCACAGGAACCCGGACAGCACCGGGTGCCGGAACCACGAACGGTTGTAGTCCAGCGCCGCCCGACCCGGACCGGCGAACAGCACACCGAAGGCCGCCGCCGCCAGCACCAGTTCGAGCTCGACGCCGTTGGGCGCGAAGAACCCGCCGCGGTACTTCATGGCGATCACGTTGGCCATCACCGCGAGCAGGCCCGCCGCGGCCAGCGGCGTGAAGAGCCCGAGCACCAGCAGGCCACCGCCGGCGAGCTCGGTCACGCCCGTGACCCACGCGAGGATTCTCGCCTCGCGGAAGCCCGACTTCTCCAGGAACTGCGCGAAGCCGTCGATGCCGGGGCCGCCGAACATGCCGAAGACCTTCTGCAGTCCGTGCAGCACGAAGACACCACCGAGCACCGCGCGCAGCACCAGCAGGCCGATGTCGGGGCCCGCCGTCCATCTGAACGGGGTTCGCTCGTCGTCGAACAGGTCGTCGTCGCGAGTGTCCACAACGGACGACGTCGTCAGCGGCGTGTAGCCGCTGTTGTCGAACGACTTGGTCTTCGAGTCGTAGGACTGCGTGCCGTCGTCGAAGTGGTGCACGCCCGACGAGTAGGCGGTTTCGTCGGTAAACGCGCTCGTCTTCGTCGAGCGGTCGTCGTGAGTAGCCACGGCCCGCACGCTAGGAGACCCGCCAGTGGTCCAACAGGTCCGATCGGCAGCTTCAGTTGCTCCGAACGGTCTAATACAGCCCGTTGACCAGGTTTTGGGGCGACTGTCCGGCCGCGAATCGCGATATTTCCGAGACGACAATGGAATAAGCGCGCCGCATGTTGCCCTCGCAGCTGCCCGCCACGTGCGGCGTCAGGAACAGTCCGGGCGCCGTCCACAGTGGATGATCCTCGGGCAGCGGCTCCGGGTCGGTGACGTCCAGCGCCGCGCGCAGCCGTCCCGACATCAGTTCCGCCACCAATGCATCCGTGTCGACGACCGGGCCGCGCGCGCCGTTGACGAGGATCGCGCCGTCCTTCATCGACGAGAGGAACTTGGCGTCGACCAGCCGCACGGTCTCCTCGGTCAGCGGCGTGAAGACGACGACCGCGTCGAACGAGCCGAGCAGATTCGGCAGCTCGTCCACGCCGTGCACGCCGTCGCGCGCGGTGCGGCCGACCAGGGTCGCCGTGGCGTCGAACGGCTCCAGCCGCCGCCGGAACTGCTCGCCGAGGTCGCCCGCGCCGACGACGAGAACCTTCTTGTCCTGCAACGTGTCGGTGTAGTGGTAGTCCCACCGGCCGTCGACGCGCGCCCGCTCGAACGCGAAGAAGTCTCGATATATCGCGAGGAGCGCGCCGATCGCCCACTCCGCGGTGCTGCCGCCGTGCGCGCCGCGACACGTTGACAGCAGCACGCCCTCGGGCACGCGGCCGACGAAGTTCTCCGCGCCCGCGGACAGCAGCTGCACGAGCCGCAACTTCGGCAGCCGCGCGAACACTTCACGCGGATCCGTGCCCGCGAGGAACTTGGGCACCAGCACCTCGGCTTCGGCGGCCTCAGGCGGAAAGGGCTCTCCAGGCGTGTAGCGAACGGGCCGGACTCCGTCCACGCCGGACAGCTTCTCGACGCCGAATTCGTCGGGTACGAGCACGGTGAGCGTCACCCCTGCACCGTACGGCAGACTTACGCGCATGCGGGAGCATGAGGTCATCTCCTCCGACGGCACCAAGATCAGGGTCTGGCGCACCGACGCGGACGGCCCCGTGGTGCTGCTCTGCCCCGGTGTCGGCTCCGGGCCCGAGTCGTGGCCGGCGCTGCTCGACCAGGCGCACGTGATCAGCTGGTACATGCGCGGCACGATGGGGTCGGACCGCCCGAGCGATGAGACGCGCATCACGTTGGCCGATCACGTCGACGACGCGCTCGCCACGCTGGACGACGCCGGGATCGACCGGTGCGTCGTGCTGGGCTGGTCGATGGGCGTCACCATCGCCGCCGAGCTGGCGCGCAGGCACCCCGAGCGCGTGTCCGGGCTGATGCTCGTCGCGGGCGCGCCCGGTGACTCGTTCGAGGGCATGCTGCCGCTGCTGCCGTCCCGGCTGCGCCGTTCGATCGGTCTGACCGGCACGAGGCTGCTGCGCGCGGCGGGGCCGGTACTGGACTCCGTGCTGCACCGGATGCCGGTCACCGACGTGACGTCGTTCCTGCTCAGGCACAGTGGCGTGATCAAGCCGTCGAGTGATCCCGAGGACGTGAAGGCCGCGATCGCGCCGTTCCTGCGGCACGACTGGCGGTGGTACTTCACGCTGGCGCTCGCGCTCGGCCAGGCGCCGCGCCAGGACCTGAGCGGGTTGCGGATCCCGGTGACCGTCCTCGCGGGCAAGGACGACGTGCTGGCCACGACGGAGTCGATGTCCGAGGCGGTCGGCGCGTTGCCGCAGGCCCGGTTCCGGCTGCTGCCGTGCAGCCACTACCTGCCGCTGGAGGCTCCGCAGGTCGTGGCGGACGAGCTGGCCTTGCTCCACCAGCGGGCCGACGCGGTGGACTGGGCGGTCTCGGACCTGTTCACCCACGTCTCACGGGATCACACCTAGCCTGGATCACGTGGTTCGTCTCATCGCGTTGCTGGCCGTCTGCCTTCTGGCAGCCGGATGTACGAACCTGCCCGAGGAACCGCCGCCCACCAGCTGGACTCCCCAGCAGCAGCTGACGCCGCAGGCCGGTCCGAAACCGGAGCTGCCCGGCGAGTTCACGCCCGCGCCCGGCCAGCGCCAGCCCGGCCAGACGCAGCAGAGCGTGCCGCCGCCGCAGGGCTGCAAGGACTTCGACGCGATGGTGATCGCGACGTGCCTCAGCCCGGTGTCCGGTGTCGCGATGATCGGCGCGGACTCGCAGGGCACGGTCACCGCGTACGCGACGGAACGCACCACGGGCCGGCTGCTCAAGGTCGCGCGCAACGTGGACCCGGTGGTCATCGCGACGATTCCCGTGGACGCCTCCTCCGACGGCGGCCTGTCCGGGCTCGCGCTGTCCGCGACGTTCGCGGAGGACCAACTGGTCTACGTGTACGTCACGACGCCGACCGACAACCGCGTGCTGCGCCTCGCGCCCGGTGACCAGCCGAAGCCGATCCTGACCGGCATCCCGCGCGGCCCCAGCGGCAACCGCGGTGTGCTGGCCAGCGACCGCAAGGGCGCCCTGCTGGTCGCGACCGGTGACGCGGGCAACCCCGCTCTCGCCGCGGACCCGAACTCGCTGGCGGGCAAGGTGTTGCGCATCGACGGCCAGGGCAACCCCGCCCAGGGCAACCCGACCGCGGGCTCGCGGGTGCTCACCAGCGGCTTGCGGCTGCCCGGCGGGCTGTGCGTGTCCGCGGACACCACCAAGGTGTGGGTCACCGACTGGACGCCGGCCGCCGACGTGCTCTACCGGATCGAGGCGGGCAAGGCGCTCGGCAACCCGGCGTGGACGTGGCCGGACAAGCCCGGCATCGCCGGTTGTTCCGCGCAGTCGAACATGATGTCCGCGGCGATGAGCAAGTCCCCCGGCGTGGTGCAGCTGCCGATGGGTCCGGAC
The DNA here is from genome assembly GCF_030269605.1 of Lentzea sp. NBRC 105346. Classification (GTDB taxonomy): domain Bacteria; phylum Actinomycetota; class Actinomycetes; order Mycobacteriales; family Pseudonocardiaceae; genus Lentzea. The sequence goes on along the minus strand of NZ_BSTQ01000023.1, from coordinate 114,179 downwards.
GGCAGCTTCACCGGCAAGCCGGAGATCATCATGGCGGACACGGGGTACGGCATGCTCGGACCGATGGAGATGCTCAACGACGAGGCGTCGCTGGTCGGGACCGTGAACAAGACCGGCGGCAAGACCGTCTCGTCCGACGACCGCGTCGCGATCATCGTCCGGACGAGCAACCCCAGCGCCCAGAAGGACTGAACGCTATGGGGGGAGCTTTCCAAGCGGTCAGCGCTTGGAAAGCTCCCCCCATAGCAATCGCCTAGCGCGAGCCCGACCAGAAGATGGCGCGCGCGACCTGTGCGTACAGGCCCTTGGGGTGGTCGCGGAACATCGGTTCCGTGCCGAACAGCACGGCGCGCGTGCCGTTGGCTGACGTGCCGGAGACGACGACCGCCTGACCGGCCGCGGCGGCCTGGCCACCGGAGCCGTCCGCGCGCGCCCGCCAGTGCCCGGCGATCAGCGGGTGGTCGGCGTAGCGCTGCTCGATGTTCACGCCGGTGCCGAGGTCGGTGAACCACTGCGGGGCGTAGACGAACGAGGTGGCGAGTGCGCCGGTGCCGACCGGACCCGTGCCGTTGACCACGCTGATGACACCGTTCGCGTCCTCCCAGCCGGCCACCGGCTTGGCGGCGAGCAGCTTGGCCTCGACGTTGAACCGGCCGCCCGTGGCGCCTCGCGTGACGACACCGCCACGTTGCAGGAACGCCTCCAGCGACGCCTTGGCGTTCGCGTTGAGCTGCTCGTACCGCAGGCCCGACGACACCATGAGCACGTCGATCCGGGACCAGTCGAATCCGGCGTTCAGCACGGCGGTGGACACCGGCCGCACCTCGAAACCGAGGTCCCGCAACGCCTTCAGCTCGTCCGGGCTGACCGCCGCCGCGAGCACCTTGCGCTGCAACGGTTTGCCACCGTTCTGTGCGGCCGCGGTGAACCGGACGCCGTACCGGTCGGCGACCTCGATCGCCTGCACGCGGGCACTCGCCGGGACGACCACCGTGCCGTCGTCCTGGCGCCGCAGCTCGATGCCGCGGGCGAGCAGGTCGTTGACGGCGCTGACGTCCTTGGGGTCGTTGAGCGTGAGGGCGAGGTCGCGTCCAGGAGGCGCGTCGACACCACCGGTCGGCGACGCGGCGGCCACCTCACGGCCGCGGAAGTACAGCGGCCCGGACTTGACGATGTCGACCGAGGCACCCCAGAGCAGCCGGTGGCTCCAGCCCGAGATGTCGTACATCACCGGCACCTTGGCCGAGATGTCGCTACCCGCCTCGAGCATGACGTTCGCCAGCGCGCGCTTGGGTTGATGCATGTCGACGACGTACGTCCCGGCGTCGTATCGCTTGCCGCCCAACGAGAACGGCGCGTCGGCCCGTTTCACCCGGACGTCGTGGGCGATCAGGTGGTCGACGAGCCGAGCCGTAGCGGCGGGCGATCGCTCGGGCGTGAGCACATACGCGCGCGGGAACTCCGTGCGGTAGCGGTCCTCCGGCCCGAAGCCGGGCACGAACCCGTCCGGAATCTCCCGCTGCGGCTCGCCCGCGGCGCCGCGCCGGAACATCTCGGCCTGGTTGGCGATCAGCTCGTTGCGGTGGTCGTCGACGTAGCCGATGGTCGTCTTGATCGTCGACTCGACGACGTCGGTGTTGATCCGGCTGCGCCGCTGCAGTTCCTCCTTCGGCAGGTTGTCGTAGTCGGATCCGTTGACGTTCTGCGGAATCTCGATCGTGTACGAGATCGCGCCGTGGTACATCGCGTACTGCGCGGTGTAGATCGGCGCCCAGCCGTCCCACACGCCGGGCTCGTAGTCGCGGAACGGGATCTCCGGCTTCGCGGTCTCGGGGTGGCCCAGCGCCTTGACCTTCGCCTCCATCGCGAGGCCGTTGGCGTAGCCGTGCTTGATGTAGAGGTCGAAGTCGTAGTTCTGCCCGTGCGGCGGCGTGGTCGGCTCGATGAGCGTGTTCTCCACGTACCCGTGCTCGTCGAGCATCATCAGCGGCTGCGTGCGTTCGACAATGTCGCGCATGACCCGGTTCTCGGTCTGCGAACTGGTGGCGAAGTCCCGGTTGAGGTCGAACCCGCTCGCGTTCTGCCGCTGCCCGGCGACGCGGCCGTCCGGGTTCGCGGTGACGTTGAAGTAGATCCTGCTGCGGCGCAGGAGATCTTTGACGTTCTGTTGTTGTGAGGTCGCCAGGTACTCGATCACGCGCAGCGCGCCGTCGGTGCCCTCCCACTCGTTGCCGTGGATGTTGTTGTTGATCCAGATCGGCGCCTTGTACAGACTCGGCGCTTTGTGTCCTTCTTCGATCCGGGCGCGCCAACGCTCCTGCTGCCGGGTCTGCGCCGGGCTCTCGGGTGCGGTGAGGGTGACGAGGTAGAGGTCGCGCCCGAGTCCGGACTGCCCGACGACCTCGACGCTCACCCGGTCGCTCTGCTGTTGCAACGCGTTCAGCTTCGGCGCGATCGCGTGGTACGGCGCGAGTCCGAGCTTGATCGACTTGTCGGCGGGGTCCGTCGGGTACACGCGCAGGTCGGTCTTGCGCGGATAGCCCTGGTACTTACCGGGCTTGTTCTGGCTGGCGGTTTGCAGAGCGGTCGGCGGATCGAGTGCGGCGATCTCGTTGCGCTCGATGCCGTTGCCGGGCTCCTCGCCGCGGCCGTGGTGCGGCGGGGCTGGCTGGGCGGTTCCGGACGCCGGCACGACCAGCGCGGCTGTCATCGCGACCAGCGTGGCCAACAGGGTGCTACGCATGGCATCTGACTAATCGGTCAGTCAACTATCGTCTAGCGAGCGAATGGCCCTTGGCGTTCACACTTTTCGTTACGCGGGTGCTGTTCGAACCCCCTCGCGACGCCTTCACGGCCCCGCGAATCGCACGATGGCCCGCCGGTCGGCTCGTCGCCGGCCAGCGGGCCATCGGCATGGACACGGCAACCCCGGCCTCACCCCCTGAGCGGCCGCGGAGACCGTGGCCAATTCCCCTCGGTCAAGAAATTGGCCCGCTGACAAACTGTCAACTGGGTCTAGACCAAGAGTGGCACAGAACGGCTCTCGCAAGCGAGAGAAGTTCACTAACCGCGATCGCGGTTTGGACGCAAATCACGCGTGAGCAGTGTGTTCACATGGATGAAAGACGTACAACCACTCGAACGGCCTAGCCCTTTATGGGGCCGCCGATCGGCCTACGCCTTCCTGCCGTGGTATGGGAGCGCTACCGGTTTCCGCCCTCGGTGAACCCCGCGAAAAGTTGTCCACAGGCGAGCGGCGACCAGGCACGGAGCCGCGGAATTGTCAGACCCCGGCGGTACGCTTGAGCGAAATAGGAAGCGCGCGGGGGCAGCGTGCCTTCAGCACAGGCAGGCAAAGCCGGGCAGGCCTACCCGAACCCGAGGCACACGAACGGCCGCCGGTAGGGGTCCTTCGCCATCGCCTCCGCCAGCGCCACCGCGGGCGCCGCCCCCGCCGCGAGCGCCCGGTGGTAGTCACCCATCGCAGCCGCGGAAGCCTCATCCCCGACCTTGCTGGTCACGGCGACCACGGTCCGTGTCCCGCCGGCGAGCATGGCGCCCGCGAACCCGAGGGCCTCGTCACCCGGCCGGATCCGGTTCAGCGCCAACTCGCACGCGGCGAGCACCACACGCGCGGGAGGTTTGCGCAGGCGGCCCAGTTCGTGCGCGAAGATCGGCCCGTCGACGAGTTCCAGGCGGGAGAAGAGGGCGTTCTCCGGCTCGTGCTCGCCGTGGGCGGCGATGTGCACCAGGTCGGCGCCGTCGAGGCGGTAGAGCACCGCCGCCGTGGTCGCCGCATCGCCCTTCAGGACCGTGGCCGTTTCGTGGTGCGCGGCCAGGCGATCGATCTCGCCCTCCGCGAAGTCCAGGCCCGGCCCGTGCACCAGCAGCACGGTCCGGGCCGCGGCCTGACCGCTGCCGGCCGCCGCGAGCCACGTCGTCGCGGACGGGACAGTCACCGTGGGCCTGCCGTGCAACGACGGCAGCACACCCCAAGGCACCGCGTACAAAGCGCCGGTCGGGACGAACACGAGCTCGCGCGAGCCAACCAGGTCGGCCAGCGGCTGGATCAGTTGAGCGTCGAGCTTGCCCGCCTCACGACGGGCCGACGCGCCGATCACCTCGGCCAGCGGCGCGGGCAGGTGATCCGGGGCTAGTGCGTTGAGGTCGAAGTGCAGTTTCTGCGCGGCGTCGAACGCGTCCTGCGCCGACCCCAGCCTGCGCATGCGCACGACGCCACCGGCCAGCACCACGGCGATCATCTCGCCGTCGGACGCGACGAAGTTGACCATCGCTCGGTCGCCCAGTGCTGCGAGGACCTCGGCGACTCCCGCGATCGGGCGCGGCTTGCCCCATTTGTGTTCGCGCCAGCCGAGGCGGTTCATTTCGCGCAGGGCCCTGGTCAGCTGCGCTTGGAGGTCCGCGCTCGGCTCGCCGTTCAGCCTGGCGCGCAACAGGATTCGGCTCAGCTGCCGTACGTCGGACAGGCGTTGCGCGATCTCTGAGTCCTCAATGGACTCCAGAGGCTCATACCGGTAGCTCTGCGCACGGGTCAGCTCCAGCCAGTTGAACAGACGGCGCGCGTTGTTGCCCTGCAACACCAACCTGATCGCCAGCTCACCCAGCTCGCGCCCGTGCACGGCGGTCGCGGACACCAGTTCGAGACCGCCCATGCGGTCGCGGACCCGGCCCAGCTCACCCAGTCCCAGCTTCGCGTGGATCAACGCACTGCGCAGGTTTCCCTTCGCCACCGCGAGTTCCGCCAAGCACAGCCGGCGCTGCATGCGGTGGTCGATGGGCGTGACGGCGCGCGGGCCAGGCATCTGAGCCAGCAATTCCTCCGCCTCGGCCAACCGTCGACGGCGGATCTGCAGCCGGGCGGCGAACAGACGCGCCAAGCGGGACTCGTCGACCAGGTGGTTGTCGCCCAGCTGGTCGCTGAGCTGCAACGCCCGCTCCACCAGCGACACCGGGATCCGGCCGGTTTCCAGCGCGTGCCTGCCATCGGCCCACAACATGATCAGCGCGGCCATCAAGGCCCAGGTGCTCTTGCGGCGCAACAGCTTCCGGTATGACGCCCGCGCCATCCTCCTGGCGAGGTCCAGCTCGCCGTCCTGCAGCGCCGCCGTCGCGCGCAGCATCTCGACCTCGGCCAGCTCCTGTCCGAAACGCTGCTGCCGCATGACGGGCAACGCTTCGTCCAGGTACTTGGCCGCCTCGTCGGATAGGCCGATCATCAGCATGGCTTCGGCCTGGTCGAACCGAAGGCGGGCCAGAAGGCCAAAGTCCATGTCGGGGAAGACGCGTTCGGTTTCGTCGTAGCAGCGCAACGCCTCGACCAGCTCGCCGCACTGTTTGTGCAGATTGCCGAGCCCGTACATGCCCCAGCCGTGCCACAGTGGAAGATCGCGTTGCTGCGCGACCGTGATAACGCGCTCCAGGTCGCGGGTGGCCTCGTCGCGCCGCCGAATCGCGCCGGTCGCGTAGCTCCGGCTGGTCAGCGCCATCATGAGCAGGTGAATGAGGCGTGGGTCTTCCTCCACATCGGAGCGCGCCTCGAGGTGATCGACCAGGGCACTGATCATCGCCACGGACCGCTCGGGTTGACCGGACCGCATCACGAGCACACCGTGGCTGTAGTCGATCAATGCGGTGAGCAGTGCGCTGGCCTCGCGGTCGGGGACAGCCTTGGCTTCCGTCCTGGCCTCGTCGAGGTGGACGACCGCGGCGCTCAGGCCGACGGTCTCACCGACACAGGCGGCCAGGAACCTCAGCAACTGTGCGCGTACCTCGTGCCGCGCGGGATCAGTCTGCTCGCGATCGAGCAGGCTCAATCCGCGGCGGAGCGTGCGAATCGCTGTCGGATACCGGTAGGCAGCAGTCGCGGCCGAGCCTCGGTTGAGCAACTCGCGTGCTCGATCGACGACAGAGGCACGCATGGGTGCATCTCACCACATACACACAACGAAATGCGGTCCGCCAACCCGACGTCGCCTGGTTGACGGACCGTGATCACTGGGCGCGCGGCGCTCAGTAATGGATGGGTGGCCCGCAGCACGGGTCCGGTTCGGGCTGATCCGGGTCCTTCTTTGGGTCAGCCGGGTTCTTCTGCTCGTCCTCGGCCTCGTGATCGTGCTTGTGGTCGTGGTGGAAGACGTCCTCGATCACGTCCTTCACCACGTCGAGGATGCTGCGGTCCTCCGGCTCGTCGCCGGTGCCCTTGCGCTCAGTCGTAGTCATCTGAGATTCCCCCCTCTTTTGGACTACTGTTGATCACCTTGGGTGGTTGACGTCTACCCCCATATCCGCCAACAGGGGCAAGCGTTACACAGGTGGACGCACCCAGGCTTCACAAATCGGAACAGCATCGCCCGATCGGCCTAGCCGGGGGGGTTCGACGCACAGGAGCTGCGCTGGGAGGTCAGCGCCGGACCATGCCCGGACCCGGTCCGGAGGCACGCTCCCGTTGCGAGACATCGCCGAGCCCGGCTGGTGCACGTAGCACCAGCCGGGCCGAGCGCTACGAGCAGCGGGCGATGACGATCTCACGGACGCGCGCGGCGTCCGCCTGGCCCTTCATGGCCTTCATGACCGCACCGATGATCGCGCCCGCGGCCTGGACCTTGCCGTCGCGGATCTTCTGCGCGACGTCCGGCTGCGCCGCCAGCGCGTCGTCGACCGCCTTCTCCAGCGCGGAGTCGTCGGACACGACCTGCAGGCCGCGTGAGGCGACGACCTCGTCGGGCGAACCCTCGCCTTCAAGCACGCCGTTCACGGCCTCACGGGCGAGCTTGTTCGTCAGCGCACCCGAGTTGACCAGCTCGATCACGCGCGCGACCTGCGCGGGCGTGATCGGCAGCTCGGACAGCTCGATACCGCGCGTGTTGGCCTGCTGCGCCAGGTAGGACACCCACCACGAGCGGGCCTCGTCGGGCGAGGAACCGGCCTCGACGGTCGCCGCGATCAGGTCCAGCGCACCGGCGTTGACCAGGTCGCGCAGCACCTCGTCGGTGAGGTTCCACTCCTTCTGGATGCGCGCGCGGCGCTCCCACGGCAGCTCCGGCAGCGTGCCGCGCAGCTCCTCGACCCACTCGCGCGACGGCGCGATCGGGACGAGGTCGGGCTCCGGGAAGTACCGGTAGTCCTCGGCGGTCTCCTTGGTACGACCGGAAGAGGTCGAACCGGAGGACTCGTCGAAATGCCGGGTCTCCTGGGTGACCTTGCCACCGGCTTCCAGAACCGCCGCCTGACGCGTCATCTCGAACCGCACGGCGCGCTCGACGCTGCGCAGGGAGTTGACGTTCTTCGTCTCCGTGCGCGTGCCGAGCTCGCCCGTGGTCTTGGGCGACAGCGACACGTTCGCGTCGCAGCGCAGCGAGCCCTGGTCCATGCGGACGTCGGACACGTCGAGCGCCTTGAGCAGGTCGCGCAGCGCGGTGACGTATGCGCGGGCCACCTCGGGGGCACGCCGGCCGGTGTTCGGGATCATCTTCGTGACGATCTCGATCAGCGGCACGCCCGCGCGGTTGTAGTCGAGCAGCGAGTGCTCCGCGCCGTGGATGCGACCGGTCGCGCCGCCGACGTGCAGCGACTTGCCCGTGTCCTCCTCCATGTGCGCGCGCTCGATCTCGACCCGGATGACCTCGCCGTCGTCCAGCGTCACGTCGAGCCAGCCGTTGAAGGCGATCGGCTCGTCGTACTGCGACGTCTGGAAGTTCTTCGGCATGTCCGGGTAGAAGTAGTTCTTCCGGGCGAACCGGCACCACTCGGCGATCTCGCAGTTCAGCGCGAGGCCGATGCGGATCGCGGACTCGACCGCCTTGCCGTTGACGACCGGCAGCGAGCCCGGCAGGCCCAGGCACGTCGGGCAGGTGTGCGTGTTCGGCTCACCGCCGAAGAGGTTCGCGCAGCCGCAGAACATCTTCGTGTTGGTGTGCAGCTCGACGTGGACCTCGAGGCCCAGCACCGGGTCGTACTTCTCGACGACCTCGTCGTAGTCCATCAGCTCGGTCAGCGCAGTCATTCCGAGTCCTTCCGCAGACCGCGCACGGCCAGCGCCGCACCGGTGATCGCCACGGCGAGGCTCGCGATCGCGTTTGCCAGCGCCAGCTTGTCCTTGTCCTCACGGGCTGCCTTGAAGCTCGAGAACGCGCCCGCACCCGCGGCCACGGAGCTCACGATGCCGAACAGCCCCTTCGCCTTCCTCACAGCGACGCACCCCCGATCGGACCGCGCGCCGCCTCGTACGCCGCCGCGACGCGGTACATGCGGTGGTCCTGCAGCGCCGGGGCCATGATCTGCAGACCCACCGGCAGGCCGTCCTCATCGGACAGTCCACTGGGGACGCTCATGGCGGCGTTTCCGGCGAGGTTGGCCGGGATCGTGCACAGGTCGGCCTTGTACATCGCCATCGGGTCGTTCGCGCGCTCGCCGATCTTGAACGCCGTGGTCGGCGTCGTCGGCGAGATCAGCACGTCGAACTGCCCGAACGCCTTCTCGAAGTCCCGCGAGATGAGCGTGCGGACCTTCTGCGCCGAGCCGTAGTACGCGTCGTAGTAACCGGACGAGAGCGCGTACGTGCCGATCATGATGCGGCGCTTGACCTCCGGGCCGAAGCCGGCCTCGCGGGTCAGCGACATGACCTCCTCGGTGCTGCGCGTGCCGTCGTCGCCGACGCGCAGGCCGTAGCGCATCGCGTCGAACCGGGCGAGGTTCGACGAGCACTCGCTCGGCGCGATGAGGTAGTACGCGGGCAGCGCGTAGTCGAAGCTCGGGCACGACACGTCGGCGATCTCCGCGCCGAGCTCCTTGAGCTGCGACACGGCCGCCTCGAAGCTGCGCAGCACGCCCTGCTGGTAGCCCTCGCCGCTGAACTGCGTGACGACACCGATGCGCACGCCGCTCAGGTCGCCCTTCGCACCTTCGCGCGCGGCCGCGACGACCGGCGGGACCGGCGCGTTGATCGAGGTGGAGTCCATCTCGTCGTAGCCGCCGATGATCTCGTGCAGCAACGCGGCGTCGAGCACCGAGCGCGTGCACGGACCGGCCTGGTCGAGCGAGCTGGAGAACGCCACCAGGCCGTAGCGCGACACGCCGCCGTAGGTCGGCTTCACTCCGACCGTGCCGGTGACGGCGCCGGGCTGGCGGATCGAGCCACCGGTGTCGGTGCCGATCGCGAGCGGCGCCTCGTACGCGGCGAGCGCGGCGGACGAGCCACCACCGGAGCCGCCGGGGATCCGGTCGAGGTCCCACGGGTTGTGCGTGGGGCCGTAGGCGGAGTTCTCGGTGGACGAGCCCATCGCGAACTCGTCCATGTTCGTCTTGCCGAGGATGACGACCCCGGCCTCCTTGAGCTTGCGGGTGACCGTCGCGTCGTACGGCGGGATCCACCCCTCGAGGATCTTGGACCCGACCGTGGTCGGGATGCCTTCGGTGGTGAGGACGTCCTTCAGCGCGAGCGGCACACCGGCGAGCGGCGACGCGACCGGGCGACCGGCCTTGACGTCGTCGTCGACCTTCTGGGCCGCGGCCAGCGCGCCCTCGGTGTCGACGTGCAGGAAGGCGTTCACCTTGCCGTCGACCTCGGCGATGCGGCCCAGGTGCGCCTGCGCGACCTCGACCGCGGTGACCTCGCCGCTGTGGATCTTCTGGGCCAGCTCGGCGGCAGTGTGGCGAATCATGCTTCCTCACCCAGGATGCGGGGAACGCGGAACCGGCCGTCTTCGGCCTCAGGAGCGCCGGAGAGCGCCTGCTGCTGACCGAGGCTCGGACGGACCACGTCCTCGCGGAAGACGTTGGTCAGCGGAACGGCGTGCGACGTCGGCGGGATGTCGGCGGTGGCGATGTCGCCGACGGTCGCGACCGACTGGAGGATCACGTCGAGCTGGCCGGCGAACAAGTCGAGCTCGTCCTCGGTTACGGCCAGCCTGGCCAGCTTGGCCAGGTGCGCGACCTCGTCGCGGGAGATGCTGGGCACTCCTGTCAACCCCCGTGGGTCGGGTATCGGATTGGGGACCCCGCGAGTCTATTGGCAGGTCAGGATGCTCTTCGAACGGGTTACCGAGCGGGCGGTCAACTTAACCGTTCCGCAACGCGGACAGCGGGTCAAAAAGGCATGCTGCGTCTGCGACAATCAGCGGCCGGTTGTGGACTCACGACCACGCCCACATGGCTGACCAGGAGGCGTTCACCTTGTCGTTCCTGATCCGGGTCCAGCTCCCGGACCGTCCAGGCACCCTCGGCGCGGTCGCGACGGCACTCGGAGCGATCGGGGCGGACATATTGAGCGTCGACGTCGTGGAACGGGGCGCCGGTGTCGCCATAGACGACCTGGTCGTCGAGCTGCCGTCGGGCCGGCTGCCGGACACCCTGATCACCGCTGCGGAGTCGATCGACGGCGTCGAGGTGGACGCCGTGCGCCCCTACGCGGGCATCCTCGACACCCACCGCGAGCTGGAGCTGGTGGAGGACATCGCCGAGGAGCCGCAGAAGGGCCTCGAGGTCTTCACCGAGGGCGTTCCGAAGATCATCCGGGCGGGCTGGGCGGTCGTCGTGGCGTCGTCGGGCGGCGGGCTGACGCGCCTGTCGTCGTCCTCGGCAGCGCCGGAGACGCGCATGGTCAACCCGCCGTGGTTCCCGCTCGAACGCGCCACCGTGCTCGATGGCGAGGAGGAGTGGGTGCCGGAGCCGTGGCGCGAGCTCGGGACCGAGCTGGCCGCCACTCCTTTGGGTAAGCCCGACCGGGTGCTGGTCGTCGGCCGTCCCGGCGGCCCGATGTTCCGTGCCGCCGAGGTGGCGCGCCTGGCGCACCTGGCCGGGATCGTCGCGGTCGTGCTACCCGACTGACTTACCAGTCGTCGCCTTTCGCCAGTTCGAGCGCGGACCCGTCGGTGAACACGACGGTCCGGAACCGCTTGGGCCTGCCCAGCTCCCGGCCGTAGCGCACCTCGGGCAGGTCTCTGATCACGGAGCGGCCGGCCTGCCACCACACGACGGGCTTCTTGCCGGTGTCCTCGTCGTCGGTCTTGCGGAACCGGTTGAGCAGCGACTTCTCCTCGCGCGTGTAGCGCTCCTGGATGATCACCGCGATCCGCTGGCCGGTCACGATCAGCACGGTCTTGCCGTTGCCCGTGATCAGGTGCTCGGCGACTTTCACCGCGAGCGCCTCGTAGTCGTTGGCGATCACCCGGCCGGCCAGCGACGGGTCGTACACCCACTCGTCGTCGAGGAAACGACCTTCGCTCACCAGCGTGCTCGGCAACGGCCACTTGGGCGGTTTCGCCGTGCACACGGGCACCTCGCCCTTGGGCTCGAACGGCGCGCTCAGCGTGCCGCCGACCAGGCCCAGCAGGTGCCCTTCGTGCCGCCAGATGTGCTGGAACCGCTCCTCGGGCCGGTCCCTCATCCACTCTTCGAGCACCGGTCACCCTCCGCTGGTGAACCGCAGGATGTCGCCCCGCGCCTCGAGATCGAACCCCGAACCGTCCACAAGGGAGACTCGCAGCACGGTGGGCTTGTCCTTCCTCGACTCCTCCCGCACCACCGGGCCGATCCCCGAGATCTGGTTCCGGTCGAACTCGAACGCGGGCACCATCTCGGGAAACTCGACCGGTTTCCCCGCCGGGTACTCACCCTTCGCCACTTCGACGAACGCCATCGCCACGCCAGCCGTGAGGTGCGCGGCGTTGCCCAGCAGGCCCTTCTCGCCCTTGGCCAGCTCGGCGACCGCCTCGGCGGTGGTCAGGAACGCGAACCGGCCGGGCGTGAGCGTCCACCAACCGGGCACGCCCACCCAGCCGGGCAGGTTCCGGTGCGTCCACGGCCGCGCGGCCCGTGCGGCCAGGCAGTCCGGCCCGCTGCCGAAGATCCACGTCCGGATCGGGGCCGTGGTCGCGCCACCTTCAGAGCCGGCATCGTCGTCGCTCGCGAGATAGTCGATCGCGGCGACCGTGCCAACGACGCCGATGGCGGTCGCGCGCAAGGCCCGCGACACCATGCTCTTCCGCGGGTTGCCCTTCTCGTCGAGCCCGTCGACGTCGTATTTCGTCTGGTAGCTGCTGTGCTCACGCATCCACAGAATGCGCTCGCCCTGGCGGCACCAGTGCTGTCGTGCGGCCAACACGGCCGTCATCGGTCACCACCCCCATGGAATCGATCTCCGAGGGTAGTTCAGCTCGGTGCCAGGGCCCGCTGGGTGCGGCGGGCCTGGGCGACGAGCGCCGAGTTGTCCTTGGCCGGCGTGCCGTCCGGCAGCGTCAGCGTGTCCTCCAACCCGATGCGGGTGTCGAGCTCCAGCCGTGCCGCGTACGTCAGCACGGGCCACGCGCTGTCGCCCTCGCCGTGCAGCAGAATCGGCAGCCCGAACGGCTCCAACTCGCACAGCAACGCCTCAGCCTCGCTGATCGGGTCGGCCTTGTCCGGCCGCACCTCGGCCAGAATGCGGACCGTCCCAGGCGGCAGCTCGGAGTGCTGGAGCCTGCGCGCGGCCTGCAGGTGGAACACCCCCAGCTCAATGCCGATCCCGGCGTCGTAAAGGATCTTCGCGACGTCCAGCCAGCCGCCTTCGTGCACGTTGACGCTGGCGATGTCCGGCCGCCCAGCCGCAAGCGGCGCCCAGCTCCTGATCAGCTCGGTGCGCCGATACGGGTTCGGCTCGATCGCCGCCGCGGTCGTCACCCCGATCTCCAACGCGGGCGCCGCGGCTCTCACGGTCGCGACCGTGGTCGCCACCTCCGGCCCAGCCAGCACCTCGGCCCCCACGACGTCGCGCGGGTGCAGGTGAACACTCGTCACACCAAGCTCGGCAACGGCGACCGCGTCCTCGGCCAGCCGCTCCGGCGTGACCGGAAGCGAGGGGTGCGCGCCGGGCCGGCGCGCGCCGTTCAGGCAGGCTTGCAGCACACGTTTTACGAAACCACAGGTTGCGGGGTTGCGGCAGGGTGAACCTGCGAGGGTCGCCCGTCGGCACCACAATCGGGTAGGTCCTTTGTTCCTCACGGAAGAAGTGATCATGGCACTCTCGGTGAACCTGGACGCCCTGCTCGACAAGGCCTACGAGGACAAGCCCCTGAAGGAGATCCTCGACGCCCCCGTAGACGCCCTGGCAGGCGTCAGCGCGGGCGACGCGGAACACCTCAAGGCCGCGTTCAACATCAAGACGGTCCGCGACCTGGCCACGAACAAGCACTACCGCGCGGCCGTGATGCTCCTGGACATGGAGAAGCACGCGGGCTGAGCTCTGTTTTTTGCCGACATGCCGTCACCCGGTTGGATGACGGCATGTCGACGCTCACCACCGACCTCCTGCTGCACCGCGCGGGTGCCAAGTCGTACTGGCGCGGCCTGACCTACCGCGACGCCGTGCGTGACCTGCACGTACACAGCCGGCACGTGGCCGCTTGCGTGCGGGACTACACCGTGTCTCTTTCGTGGAGCTCGACGCAGTTGGTTGGGGAGTGCTCGTGCCCGCATGGGGTTGAGGGGTTCTTCTGCAAGCACTGCGTGGCTGTTGGGCTCGTGTTGCTTGACCGGGGTGGGTCGGTTCCGCCTCCCGATGCCGAGGACGTCGAGTTGCGGTCGGTTTTGGGGTCGCTGTCGGCTGAGGCGCTGGTCGAGTTGTTGTATGAGCACGCTGGGCGGGATCGGGTGCTGCGGGCTCGGATTGTGGAGGCCGGGGGCTCCCGTTTGGGGAGCGTGGATGGGCAACTCGGCGGGGTTGAGGGGGCAACACGCGAGGGTTGAGGGGCGCGCCGGGCTGGGGTGTGGAATCGCGTGAGTTGAGGACTCGCCGGGGTGAGTTGAGGACTCGCGCGGGAACGTGGGGTGCGGTGAGGGAGGGTACGGCTCGCGGGGGAACGTACGACTCGCGCGGACGGGGCGGGAACGTACGACTCGCGCGGACGGGGCGGGAGCGTAAGACGCGGGGGGCGAGAACGTAAGACTCGCGCCGGAGCGGGGATGTGGTGCGAAGCCCGGATTGTCGGGGGCTGGCGCTACGGTCGGCTGGGGGTGTGTCGGCGCGCGAGGGTTGTGAGCTGCCCCCGTATCCAGGCTAGCGAGGGGGACCGACAGCTCCGGGATCGGCGACCGCGCCGAAGGTGGGCACGTACGGAACCGGCAGCCAAACAAGCAACCACGCACGCAACCGGCAGCCAAAGACCGCGCACGAAACCGGCAGCCGGGCAAGCGAAAACTACGACTCCCCCACCACGGCTACCGCGAGCGCCGCGTCAGGGCCATCCGACAGCAGGACCTGGAAGCCCGCCTCGTCCAACACCGGCACCTTCAGCTGAACAGCCTTGTCGTACTTGGACCCAGGAGCGTCCCCGACCACGACGAAGGCGGTCTTCTTGGAGACCGACCCGGCCGCCTTCCCCCCGCGAGCCAGGATCGCCTCCTTCGCCGAATCGCGCGAGAACTCCTGCAACGAGCCGGTGACCACAATCGACAGGCCCTCGAGGTTCCGGGTGATGGACGAGTCACGCTCGTCCTCCATCCGCACCCCAGCAGCACGCCACTTGGCGACGATCTCCTGACGCCACGGGGTTTCGCGCCACTCCATCACTGCGGCAGCGATCGTCGGACCAACCCCTTCGGCCGCGGCCAGAGACTCCTCCGAAGCCGACAGGATCGCGTCCATCGAACCGAACTCGAGGGCCAGGGCACGGGCCGCGGTCGGGCCGACATGACGGATGGAGAGGGCGACCAGAACCCTCCACAGAGGACGTGACTTGACGGTCTCCAGGTTCTCCAGGAACTTGACCGCGTTGGCCGACAGCTCCCCCGCCTTGGTGCGGAACAGCTCGATCTGCTTCAACGAATCCGCATCGAGAGAGAACAGGTCACCCTCGTCGGAGTACACGGGGGACTCGACGATCGCGGCCGCGGCCTCGTAGCCGAGCACCTCGATGTCCAGCGCCGACCGGCTGCCCAGGTACGCGAGCCGCTCCTTCAGCTGTCCCGGACACCCGGCCGCGTTCGGGCAACGGATGTCGACGTCGCCCTCCTTCATCGGGCGCAGCTGGTGACCACAGGACGGGCACACCAGCGGCATCACGAACTCACGAGCATCAGCGGGACGCAGCTCCATCACCGGGCCGAGCACCTCGGGGATCACGTCACCCGCCTTGCGGATCACGATGCGGTCGCCGATCAGCACGCCCTTGCGCTTGACCTCCGATGCGTTGTGCAAAGTCGCCCGCGCGACCGTGGAGCCCGCGACCTTCACGGGTTCCATGACGGCGAACGGAGTGACGCGGCCCGTGCGGCCCACCTGGACCTGGATGTCCAGCAACGTCGTGGTCGCCTCTTCCGGCGGGTACTTGTAGGCGATGGCCCAGCGCGGGGCGCGCGACGTCGTGCCCAGGCGGCGTTGCAGCGACACCTCGTCGACCTTGATCACTACGCCGTCGATCTCGTGCACCGCGTCGTGGCGGTGGCCGCCCCAGTACTCGACATGCTTGCTGACCTCTTCGTACGACGTCAGCACCTTCGTGTGCGACGACACCGGCAGGCCCCAGGCCCGAAGGGCCTCGTAGGCGGAAGACTGCCGGTCCAGCTCGAAGCCCTCGCGCTTGCCGATGCCGTGGCAGATCATGCGCAGCTTGCGTGACGCGGTGACCTTGGGGTCCTTCTGGCGCAACGATCCCGCCGCCGTGTTGCGCGGGTTCGCGAACGGCGGCTTGCCCGCCTCCACCAGGGACGCGTTCAGGGCGAGGAAGTCCTCTACCGCGAAGAACACCTCACCGCGCACCTCGACCACCGCGGGGATCGGGAACTCCGGAGACGCGGTCAGCACCTCAGGCACGTCCCGCAGCGTGCGGACGTTCAGCGTCACGTCCTCACCGGTGCGGCCGTCGCCCCTGGTCAGCGCACGGGTGAGCCGCCCGTTCTCGTACAGCAGGTTGATCGCCAGGCCGTCGATCTTCAGCTCGCACAGGTAGTGCGTGCCCGCGCCGACCTCCTTCTCCACCCGTTCGAACCACGTCCGCAGCTCGTCCAGCGAGAACACGTTGTCCAGGCTGAGCATCCGCTCCAGGTGGTCGACCGCGCGGAACTCGGTCGAGAACGTGCCGCCCACCTTCTGCGTCGGCGAGTCGGGCGTCGCGAGCCCCGGATGCTCGTCCTCCAACGCCTGCAGCTCGCGCAGCAGCACATCGAACTCGCCGTCCGTGACGGTCGGCGAGTCGAGGACGTAGTAGCGGAACTGGTGCCCCCGGACCTCCTCGGCCAGCGCGGCATGCCGGTCACGCACTGCGGCGGGGACGTCTTCGACGCTTTCGGTGCTCACGGGGGTCAGTTTAGTGAGGGGGTCTGACAGTTTTCGGCTAAGAGCCCAGCTCACGGACGAGTGAGCGCAACTCGAGCAGGCTGATCGTTTCAGCCGGTTCCAAATCAGCCGTCTCCACGCGCCGCAGCCGCTCACCGGCCAGCCGCTCACCGAGCGTCACGTCCAGCGGCAGGAACGTCATCGTGCGCCGCGCGGCCTCGTCGAGTGAGGCCAGCGCCGGGTGGTACACGGCCACGTCCACGACGTCACCGTCCACCTGCGCCACGATCCGGAAGTCCGCCAGCGCGATCTTGCGCTCACCAAGGTTGATCGTCACGAGCATCGGGTCCGGCACCGGCGGGACCGAGTCGTGGAACTCCCACACCATGTCCGAAGGCGGCGCGAGCGAGATCCACGCGTCGGTGTACGGCCGCAGCCGCGGGTCCTCCTGACCGGTCACGACCAGCGCGTACATCGAGATGTGGCCCTGCTCCAGCGAGCACGTCAGGTCCGGGTGCAGCTCCGCGACCAACGCGCGGATGTCCTCCTCGACGCGGTGCGTCTCGCCCTCGCCCAGCGACGCGCTGAGCACCGGCAGCAGGTCCTGCCACCGCTCCCAGAACCGCTCCGCGGCCTCCGCGGGGTTGGGCAGGTGAACAGCGGGCACTTCCGGAGAACGCCGACGACGGAACCAACTCATGGGTAGAGCTTCTCACCCTTCTCCAGCATGAGAACGAACTTCGCGATCCTCCGCGCCCGCGTTTCCGGCTTCTTCGCGTCCTGTGTGCGGAACAGGATCGCGTACCGGTTGCGACTGTCCAACGTGGCGAAGAACGACGCGGCGGCCGGGTTCGCGTCCAGTGCCGCCTGCAGATCGGGGTGAACCTCGATCGTCGCGGGCCCCGAGTAGGCGGCGTCCCACCTGCCGTCGGCCTTGGCGCGCTCGACCTGCTCCAGGCCGGCGGGCCGCATCCGGCCCGCGGCGATCAGCTCCTCGGCGCGCCCACAGTTGATCTTCGACCACTTGCTGCGCGCGGTCCGCGGCGTGTAGCGCTGCAGGAAGTAGCGCTCGTCGAACGACCGCACCTGCCCGTCGATCCACCCGTAGCAGAGCGCGATCTCGATCACCTCGTCGTAGGTGACCGACGGGATGCCGGAACCCTTGCGCGCGAACTTGATCCAGAGCTCCCGTGCCGAAGCGTGGTGCTCCGCGAGCCACGCCTCCCACTCGGCGGCGCTCTCGAACGGCATCACGGCTTCCCCAGGCACAACACCACCTTAGGCTCCGCGTACCGCAACGCGGGCGCGCAGTTCTCCTGGAAGGGCAGTACGCGCACGTCCGCGAGCGCGCAGTCGACCTTCGCCACCACCGACCTCTGCACGTTGCGCACGTCGAGCTTGAAGCAGTCACCCTCACGCGCGTTGGGCAACAGGCACAGCGACGCGTCGTGCCTCGTGTCCCGCAACAACTTGTACCGGCCCGACGGGCACTCACCGGCCGAAGTGGACAGCACCGCCCCGATCCGCAACGACGCGCGCTCACCCGCGCAGTCGATCACCGACACCCCGAGGTCGTCCTCCCCCGGCCCGGAGAACCGCACGCAGTCGCCCGCGCGCCCCTTCGAGTAGTCGGTGAGGATCAACGAGTCCGCCGCCCGCGGCACGGGATCCTCCGCAGGCCTGCTGACCAGGCTGTACACCCCGACGACGACCACCCCGACGACGGCGGCGGCCGCCGTATTTCTGATGCCCTCCCGCACGGTCCGGAGGTTAAATGCGCGGATGCTGATCCGCCGGGAACGCCCGTCCGACATCGACGCCATCACGGCCGTGACCTCGGCTGCTTTCAAAGCGGGTCCCGAAGTTCAACTGATCGAGTGGCTACGCGCCGACGAGGGCTGGATCCCGGAGCTCTCGCTCGTCGCCGACGGAGTGATCGGCCACGTCGTCTGCACGCGCGGGTACGTCGGCGACGTTCCGGCGCTCGGGCTGGGACCGCTGAGCGTGCACCCGGACCACCAGCGGCAGGGCGTGGGCAAGGCGTTGATGCACAGCGTGATCGGCGCCGCGGAGGCGATGAACGAGAAGGTCATCGTGCTGCTCGGCAGCCCGGACTACTACTCCCGCTACGGCTTCAGGCTCGCCCGCGAGTTCGGCATCACGCCGCCGGTCGCGGAGTGGGACCCGCACTTCCAGGTACGACCGCTGGGCACCTCCGACGAGGTGCCCAGCGGCGCGTTCCGTTACGCGGAGCCGTTCAACCGGCTCTAGTTCTGAGCCGTCAACGAGAAGCCCAGCACCGCGGTCGCCGTGAAGTCGATCGCGGGCTCGGAGCTCGGCCACGACCGGAGGTCGTCGGCGAACACCGAGGTCTTCGAGTCGAACTCCTTGGTGTACGGCTTGGTGCACGGCACCGAACCCGCGGGCATCTCGCCGAGGTCCTCGAAGTACTCGGCGTTGTTCGGTCCGTTGATCACGGCACCCACCAGCACCTTCTGCCCGCCGTTGGGCGAGCCGGCCAGGTTCGCGGCCTGGTGGTGCGGGCACTCCGGGAACTTCGAGCCGACGCCCACGATCAGCGTCGTGCCCCACGCGTTGGAGCCCAGCGTGAAGCCACGCTGCTGCGTGCCGAACGCGTCGAACTTCTTGTCACCGGTGAGCTTCTGGTACAGCTCGGCGGTCGCGACGAAGCCGAACGAACGCGACGCGGCGTCGAAGTCGTCGACCTTCGCCGCGGTGCGGAACGGCGACGCGGCCGACGCGTCCAGTCCCTGCTGCAGCTGCCGGCGCAGGTCACCGACGAGCTGCGCCTCGGTCACCTCGGCGCCGGGAACGCCCGCGCGCACCAGCCGGGCCAGGTCGTAGTGCCCCAGCGCGCTGGTGTTGTAGACGTTCAGCGTGTCCTTGTCCCCGCTGGCCAGGTACACCGACGCCCAGTGCGTGGCCTCGCGAGCCCACTTGGTGGCGCGCGAGTCCTTCAGCGCCTTCGCGGCCAGCGCGAGCTGGGTGGCACCGAACTCCATGTCGTCGGCCCACGAGTCCTCGGGGTAGTAGGCGTGCGGGAACGCCGTCACGAGCTCGCCCACATCCGTGGTCTTCGCCAGGGCGAACAGCTTCGCCGCCTTCTCCAGGTACTGGCAGGCCAGACCCGGATTGCGCGATGCCTCCAGCTGCGCGGCCAGCGCGAACGACGCGGTGACGCGGCCGACCAGGTTCGGGCTGATCTTCTCGCCCGCCTTGTTCGCCGCGAAGACCGGCCGGTACTTGATGAAGTACTCGCTGTCGCCCGGCTTCACGTTCAGCTTGTCGTCGGCCTCGGGCAGGCGCCACACGTCGTGGTCGCCGACGAACCCGAACTCCTCACTGCCGGTGCCGATGCCGACCTGGGCGTAGAGCACGCCGGCGCGCTCGTCCCACACCTTGTCGAGCCACTTGAGCCCGAACTTCGCCTCGGCGTCCACCGCGGCGTTCGCGCGGCCGCGCTCGGCGAGGAAGAGCGACGCGACGGAGTACGAGCTGGCGTGCGTGAACTTCACGAAGTCGCCCGCGTCGAACCAGCCGCCCTCGACGTCGATCTTCGTGCCGGTCGCCTTGAGCGGCGCCGCGATCTCGTCGCCGCCCTCGCCCTTGAAGATCGGCGTCTCGTAGACGGACGCCTGGGCATCGGTGAGGTGCGACTTCTGCCGGTTCAGGCGGCCGGGGATGACGTCGCGGCCGTCGCGCTGCGCCTGGAAGAACTCGACGGTGTTGTGCGCGACCGGCGAGAGCAGCCGGTTCTGAGTGTCGATCTTGAACGCGGGCGACGTCGTGGCGCCGACCTTCACGCGGTACGTGCCGGGCACGCTGACCTTGCTGAAGTCGATCGGGTACACGGCGGAGAACTTCTCGCTCCACCCGCCGAGGCTCGCGCCGACCTTGCCCGACAACACCGTCCGACCCGCGGAGTCGACCACCGAGAACTTGGCTCCGGCCTGGCCTCCGAGCAGGTACGCCTGCTTCGACTCGCCGATGCCGTAGCCGACCTGATCCAGCCGGATGTGTCCGGCCGGAGCCGCACCCGCGGGCGCGGACGTGACGACCATGGCGGCGAGCACGACGGCGAAGGCCGTTCGTCTGAAGCGCATGGAATCTCCCCGTTTCCGGCCCCGGCGGCAGGCCTACGGTTAAGAAACTTACCTAATAGTGGCAGGGAGATTAGCCGCCGGAATCGGACATCACCAGCCCTCGGGAGGTTCCGAAAAGGCGGAGGCCAGGTCACGGGAAAGCGACAAAGCACGCATAACCCAGGACTGCTTCGCGCCCGCCAGGCCACACGTCGGCGTCGGGATCGCCTGCTCGGCCAGCGTTGACCTGGGGAAACCCAGCCGGTCGACCAGCTCGAACGCGGGCGCCGCGACCTCCTTGAGCGTCACCGGCCGTCCGGGATCGGTGCTCGGCACCAGCCCGAGCAGCAGCCGCGTACCGGCCTCGAAAGTTTCACCGAGCTCGTCGAGACTGTCCGTGCCCTTGATCAACGTCGCGTCGAACGCGATCGCGGAGGCACCCGCCTCGCGCAGCAACGTCAGCGGCGGCTTGGGCGCGCAGCAGTGCACGATGACGTCCTCGAACCCGTCGATCACGCCCGCGAGCAACGCCCTCGCCTCGGGTTCGGGCACCGGCGGCACGGTGCCGAGCTTCGACGGCGTCGGCAGCAGGCCGTTCAGCACCGCGGGCAGGCCCGGTTCGTCCAGCTGCACCACGACCTTCGCGCCGGTCCGCTTGGCGACCTCCCGCACGTGCTGCCGCAGCCCCTCGGTGAGCGACTCGGCGAACTCCTTGAGCGCGCCACGGTCGGTGAGCACGCGGTGGCCGCGCATCAGCTCGATGCCCGCGGTGAGCGTCCACGGCCCGGCGGCCTGCACCTTCACCACCGAGGGCTGCGCACCCGCGCGTTCCAGCGCCTCCTCGAACGCGTCGAGGTCGCGGCGCAGCAGGTCGACGGCCCGCCGGTGGTCCTTGCCGGGCTTCGCGGTGACGCGGTAGCCGGACGTGACGACCTCGACCGCGAGGTCGACGAGCAACCCCGCCGTGCGCCCGATCAGGTCCGCGCCGACGCCCCTCGCCGGCAGCTCCGCCAGGTGCGGCAGATCTGGCAGCTCCCCGACGACGATCCGCGCCGCCTCGTCGGGGTCCGTTCCGGGCAGTGAACCGATGCCAGTTGCTCCATGCACCCGGAAAGTCTCGCACTGTCCGGAAGACAGAAAAGGTCTAGACCCATTGACGATGTGGTCTAGGCCACTTACCGTGACTGAGCAGGTGCTGAGTGTTGGCACCCCCTGCACGTGGTGTGGGAACGCGACGCGCCCCGCGTTCTCACACCACGAACTCCCCTGCACTTCGGAGGGCTCATGTCCCGATCCGCACTCCTCGCCGCGAGTGCTGCCGCCGCCGCCCTGGTCACCGCACTCGTGGTGATCGCTCCCGCGGGTGCGGCCGCCGGCCCGACGGCGACGTTCAGCCAGGACGCCACGTGGAGTGGCGCCTACCAGGGCAAGTACACGATCACCGCGGGCACGTCCGCGCTGTCGGGCTGGAAGCTCGAGTTCGACCTGCCCGCGGGCAGCACGCCCGGCTCGTACTGGGACGCCCTGCTGTCCAGCAGCGGCAACCACCACACGTTCACCAACCGCGAGTACAACGGCAACGTCGCGGCCGGCGCGTCGGCGAGCTTCGGTTTCATCGTCAACGGGTCGGGCCTGCCGTCGAACTGCAAGCTGAACGGCGTCGCGTGCACTGACACGACGCCGCCCAGCACCACGACGTCAACCACGACAACGACTTCCGTGCCGCCACCGTCCGGTGGGAGCGCTCGCGTGGCGCCGTACATCGACATCACGATGCCCACGCCGTCGCTGGCGTCGACCGCCGACGCGACCGGGCAGAAGGTGTTCACGCTGGCGTTCGCGCTCGGCAGCAGCCTGGGCTGCGACCCGAAGTGGGGCGGCACGGTCGACCTCAAGGACTCGCGGATCATCAACGACGTCAACGCGTTGCGCGCCAAGGGCGGCAGCGTGATCGTCGCGACCGGCGGCGCGATGGGGCCGTACCTGGAGAACGTCTGCGGCACGTCCGACGCGCTCTACAACGCCTACGCCGCGGTGCTGGACGCGGTCGGCAGCAACAGCCTGGACGTGGACGTAGAGGCGTCGATCCCCACGGCGACCGTCAACACGGCGTTGAAGAAGCTGCAGGACACCCGCGGCACCACGGTCAGCTACACGATGCGGATCCAGGGCCAGGACTACGGCATGGACCCGTTCTCGGTGCAGATCATCCAGGACGCCGCCGCGCGCGGGGTCAACGTGATCGTGAACCCGATGCTGATGAACTTCGGTTACACCGGCAACTGGGGTGACGCGATGGTCGCGGCCGCGAACGCCACGGTCGGGCAGATGAAGCAGATCTGGCCGTCCCAGTCGGACGCGCAACTCAAGGCCCGCCTCGGTCTCACCCCGATGATCGGCAAGAACGACACGGGGATGACCACCACGCAGGCCGACGCGCGCAAGGTGCTCGCCTACGCGCAGACCAACCACGTCAACCGGATCGGCTTCTGGTCGGTCGGGCGGGACAACGGCGGTTGCCCGAACGGGTCGGTTTCCCCGTCGTGCAGCGGGATCTCGCAGTCGACATGGGAGTTCACCAACATTTTCAAGGCCTACACGGGCTGATCGCCCCTGCCGATGAAGGCCCAGCCGCGGATCTTCCGTCCCACGGCTGGGCCTTCGTCTAGTCGCAGAGCGGCGGTTCCTGAGCCGCCGGCCGCAGCACGAGCTCGTGCACGAGTGCGTCGTAGCGCTTCTCGTCGAACGTGAAGCGCGCCGTGTCCTGGTCGACCACGGTGATCGTGCCGTGGGTGTATCCGGTGTACGCGGTCACGCCCTGCTCGTCCGGCCGGACCTTCGGCTCCGGCTGCGGTGTCTCGGCGCGCCAGACCCGGCCGTCGAACCGGACGTACTCGAGCCCGCAGTGGGTGAGCACGTCGATTTGCTGTGGGGCTGCGGCGGGCGCCTCTGGTTGCGGTTGGGCACGTTCAGGAGCACCACACGCCGTCATCAGGACACCGCACGCCAGCGCGGCCACGATCTTGGTCGTCATGCTTCCCCCTCGGTTCCGGCCACAGGACGGGGCCGCAGCGCGAGCGGGTTGCACGTCGTTCCACTTCCACGACACACGACAACGGCCGGCGCCTGGCTGGCACCGGCCGGTCCTTCGTTCAACCGTCTAGCAAGCCCCGCAGCAGCCGCAGCTAGGACCGGTGCAGGAACTACAGCACGAGCAACCACCCATGACGACGACCTCCACGTGGGTTGAGCAAGCAATCACCTCGGACGGTAAGTCGGCTACCACGCTGGGTGACACCACCTTCAGGGTGATTACAGTTACCGGAATGGATGGACCTGCTGAGATGCTGGCCGCGGACGTGGCGTCCAACGCCCTCGGCATCACGCCGGTGGAGCTGCGCGACGGCTACGCGAAGCTCACCATGCCCGTCACCGACCTGATGATCAACGGCCACGGCATCGCGCACGGCGGGTACGTCTTCCTGTTGGCGGACACGGCGTTCGCCTGCGCGTGCAACAAGCCGGGGGCGGTCACCGTCGCGGCGACCGCCGAGATCGACTTCATCCTGCCCGTGCACACCGGGGACCTGCTGGAGGCCGAGGCCGTCGAGCGGACCCTGTTCGGCCGCAGCGGGATCTACGACATCACGGTGCGGCGGGGTGCGGAGATCGTGGCCGAGTTCCGCGGGCGGAGCCGGACGCTGAAGAGTTGAATCGGCGCAGGCCGATGATCTGCAGCGTGATGAAGCCGGCGACCGCGAGCGCCTGAGCGATCGTCAGCGCGACGCCCCACCCGTTCAGCGGGAACCACTCCAGGGCGACGACGCTGTCGGCCACCCACAACGCGTTGCCGACAATGACCAGCAGGACGAGCCTGCGGTCCGGCGAAGGACGCGTGCCGAGCCAGAACGCGAACGTGCCGTAGCAGACGAGGAATGCGCCGATCCCGATCAGGAAAGCCTGCGGATAACCGACCGCGGGACGGATCAGCAGGGCGAGCAGGCCCAGTGCGCCGGAAGCGATGCCATCGAGTTTCAGTGCGAATTTCAACATGGCTCGACGATGGGCCGCCGATCACTGCCAGCACCACGTCAAACGCTGCCAACACCTGCCATCAGATCGGCCGCGACCAGGCGTGCGGCGGCGTTCTGCCAGTTGTGCAGCGTCCGCTCGGGCACCTGCGTGACGAACCACGACAACGCCTGCTTCGCGACCGGATCGAGGTCCGCGCGTTTCGTCCGTACCGAATACGGGCGGATTCCGGCGACGTAGTAGAAGTAGAGCGCGTTGTAGTGCCGCCATTCATCGCTCGTGCCGAAGTCACCGGTGCGCGGTTTGAGCCGGAGAATGCTTTTCAGCAGCAGTCTTTTCAACTCGGCCGCGCGTTCCAGCGGCGGCAACGCCTGGTCGATCGACGGCAGCGCGGTCAGCGGTGACGCGACGAGCTTGCCGAGGTCGCCGTAGTGGGTCAGCGCGCGCCGGGTGAGGCGGGCGAACTCGTCCGCGCCGATGCCGTCGAGCGTGCTCGGGGCGCGGCGGGGCAACGCGTCCGCGGCCTCGCGCAGCTCGGCGCGTTCGGCGGCGACACGCGGCACCGCGAGCCGGTCGACCGCGCTCGCGATCGGCGACGCGAGCACCTGCACGGCGATCGCCGCCGCCACGGTTCCGTACAAGAGCGGTTCCATGCCCGGCCGGAGGAACAGCGCGACCTGACCGCCGAACAGCGCCGCCGTGAGCACCGAGACGACGAGCGAACGAACCATGTCCGCGCGGATCGCCTCGCCCGCCTCGACGGCGTCGGTCACCGCGACGACTACACCGAGCACGATCAGGTCAACCCCGATCAGGGGGAGCGACCACACGGGTGGCAACAGTTGGAGCAGGAATGCACCCGCACCGAGACCGAACATCACCGTGACGAGTGACAGGAACACCTTGGAACGCAGCGCGAGCGCGAACGCGATCGCCAGCGGGACGAGCACGATCCACGGCACCCAGAGCGCCAGCGCGAACACGGGCACCACGGCGTAAATCCACCACCTGGCGCCCAGCAGGCACAGGATCACGCCGGTCCACGCGAGCGCGGGCACGCAGACCAGTGCGGGCACGGGCCACACGACGGCCGCGGCGAACGCGACGAGCCCGCCACCCGCCCACCACAGCAACGGTTTCGTCCAGTCGCGTACGACCAGATAGAGGCCGAGCCACCAAGCGAGACCGAACACCAGCAGGTATAGGACGATCACAGGGTGGACCGTAGTCGCGTTTGCGACACTGTTGCCCATGCCGGTAGAGCAGACGCTCGACAGGGCCGCGGAAGAGCTGCGGCGGGGTGACCTCGCGAGCGTTCTGCGCGCCCGGCAGCGCCTGGCCGGCCTGGTCGGGACGTATCCGCACCGGCTGGATCTGCGCCGCCGGCTCGCCGAGGTGTACCGGGTGCTCGGCCAACCGGCGCAGGCCGGCCGATGGGACTACCTGTCCGACGAACGCGATCCCGAGGAGGCCATCGCGTTCGAGCGCGCCTACCGCAAGCCCGCGGTGCGGCTGAACTCGCTGGGCTGGTTCGGCACGCTCGAGGACGCGCCGACGGACACTGCGCGCTCGCGGCTCGCCGCGTTACATCTGGAGGCGCAGATCCAGCTGCAGCACGAGCTCGACGCCACCCCGCGCGAGGAGACGTCGTGGCTGACGTGCGTGCTGGTGATGTTGGGCGGCACGCTCGTCGTGGTGTGTTTCCTGCTCGGTCTGGTGACGCTGGCGCAGTTCGTGTGGAAGCTGGTGGCATGAGCATCCGCCCCTACATCCGCCGCACGCCGGTCATGCATGCCGTCGTCGACGGCCGCCCGCTCGTGTTCAAGCTGGAGCACCTCCAGCTCACCGGCTCGTTCAAGATCCGCGGCGCCCTGAACAAGCTGCTGTCGCTCGACAACCCGGCCGAGGTCGTCACGGCGTCCGGCGGCAACCACGGCCTGGGCGTCGCCCGCGCCGCGCAACTGCTCGGCGTGCACGCGACCGTGTTCGTGCCGGTCACCGCGCCCGAGTCGAAGACGCGCCGCATCGAGGCGGCCGGCGCGAAGCTGATCCGGCACGGCGCCACCTACGCGGAGGCCGCAGCCGCCGCGCGCGAGTTCGGGCCGGTGTTCCTGGAGGCCTACAACGACCCGGACGTGATCGCCGGCCAGCGCACGGTCACCGAAGAGATCGTCGCCGACGTGCCCGCCGTGGACGCGATCGCGGTCGCCGTCGGTGGTGGCGGCCTGGTCGCCGGTGCCGCCCTGGCGTCCGGCGGACGGCTCATCGTGGCCGTGGAACCTTCGGGTTGCTGCGCGATGCACAACGCCTTGGCCGCAGGTAAACCGGTCGCGTCACCGGTGGACTCGGTCGCCGCGTCGGCACTGGGTGCGACCCAGGCGGGCGAGGTTCCGCTGCGGATCCTGCAGTCGCACAACGTGCGGTCGGTGCTCGTGACCGATGACGAGCTGCTGGCCGCGCGCGACCGGCTGTGGGAGGAGTTCCGGCTGGCCGTCGAGCCCGCGTCGGCCGTGGCGTTCGCCGCGTTCCTGAAGGGGGACGTGCCGGGCGACCTGCCGTGCGTGATCCTCTGCGGCGCCAACAGCGAATGGGTGCCTGCCTAGGCCGTACGTCAGATTGCGTACGCGGGTGCCCGTCTGACGCTGACGCTTTTTTGGGTGTTCGGCTCAACGCTGTGGTGCATGAGGAAAGTCGCGTACTGGATCAGCGTGGTGCTCTTCGTGAGCGGGTTGTTCCACCTCGTCGTGTTCTTCGTGGACGGTGGGCCGTGGGAGGGCCCGGTGTCGTGGCGAAAGGCCGTGACGTTCGGCGTGTCGTTCGGCATCACGCTGGCGACCGTCGCGTGGGTCAGCGGGCTGCTGCGCGTCAAGTCGTGGGTGCTGGGGATCTTCACGTTCGCCTCGGTGATGGAGGTGCTCCTGATCACCCTGCAGGCGTGGCGGAAGGTGCCGTCGCATTTCAACGACGAGACGCCGTTCGACGCGCTCGTGGCGCGCAGCCTCGCCGTCGGCGGCGGGCTGATCATCTTCACGGTGGTGTGGATCGTGGTGGCGGCGTTGCGGGCGCGGCACCTGACGCCGTCCATGACGCTCGCCGTGCGGGTGGGGTCGCTGACGTTCCTGGCCGCCATGGTGTTCGGCGCGGTGATGATCGCCCGTGGTGTGGTGCTGACGCTGACCGAGGGGCATGACATCGCCTACGCGACGGCCGGGACGTGGAAGCTCGCGCACGGCGTCGCGATGCACGGCGTGCTGCTGTTGCCGTTGCTGGCGTGGGTGCTGACGTTCACGCCGTTGACGGAGGCGCGACGTACGCGCGTCGTGGCGGCTGTGTCCGGTGTGTACGTGGTGGCGGTCGTCGTTTCCGCGGTGATCAGTGGGTTGAGCTAAAGATTCCGCGGCAGCCGCCGATACCTCCTAGAGCGTCGGGGAGACGATCAACCTCAGGAGGACCGATTGCCGGCGCACCGGCTTTGTCGTGACGTCTCAGCCGATCCGCACGCCCCGCTGGTAGCCGCGGTGGTGGGCCAGGGTGGCACCGGCAAGTCCGCGATGCTGGACGCCTTGGCCACGCTCTACCGTTCAGCGGGCGTCCAGGTGGCACGTGAGTACACAGAGGACACCTCGGCCGTGCTCCTGGTGGACGATGCCCACGAGCTGGACGACCCGACGCTGGACAACCTGCGCAGGCTGGCCGTGACGCGGGAACACCGGCTGGTGGTCGCCTACCGCCCATGGCCCCGCCCGTCCGCGCTGAGCGCGTTGGGAGCGGTGCTCGGCCGGTGCCGCCCACCGGTAGTGCTGGGCCGGCTCGATCGTCTCGGTGTGGCGGCTCGCGCGGAAGCGGTGCTCGGCACGCCGTCCGAGTCGCTCGTGGCCTTCCTGTTCGAGCAGACGGACGGCATGCCGACGCTGGTGGACCGGTTCATCGCCGCACTGCACGACAGCGGACAGGTGCGCGACGGCGACCTGACGGGTCCCGCGGTGATCCCGCCCAGCCTGGTGGAGCAGTTCCGGCACACGCTGGACTGCCTGGAACCGGCGGTGCGGGAGGTGCTGGTGGCCAAGGCGGTCGGCGTCGACGCACCCGCGTGCGAGGGCGCGCTCGCGACCGGTCTGCTCACCGACACCGGCGCGCTGATCCCGTTGGCACGCTCGGCGGTGCTCCAGCTCACGCCGGCCACGCAGACCCGCCCGATGCTGGCCCGCCGCGCCGAGACGGCCGCGCTCGACGGGGATCTCGACGCCGCCCTGCGGTTCGCGGACCAGGTGATCCGCACGCCGGACGCGCCGGACCGCCCGCGCGCGGTCATGGTGGCGGCCGCCGTGCTGGCGCGGCGCGGCATGCTGGGCCGTGGCGCCGACCTCTACCGGTGGCTCGGTGTGCCCGCGTTGGGAGAGCACGCTTTCGTGGCCGTGCCGGCGTTGCTCGGGACGGGCGCTCTCGGGGAAGCACAGGACGTATTTCTGGCCGGCCGCTGTGGCCCGACGTTGCTGGGCGGCGCCGCACAGTTGGTGGCGGAAGGGCTTCTCGACACGGTGACAGGTGCGCCGGCCGCGGCCCTGTCCCGGCTCACGCGCGCGGCCGCGTTGCTCGGACCGGCCGGTGACACCGCGTTGCTCACCGACGACCCGGCTTCGCTGGCTGCGATCGCCGCGCTCCACTGTGGAGAGCTGGCCGTGGCGGAGTCCGTGCTGGGCAACGATCTTTTTCGACACCGGCTGCTGCGGGCGTGGATCGTCATGCTCAAGGGCGATCTCGCTCGGTCGCGGGCGATGCTCCTGTCCGGTCCACTCGAACCCCGCGACGAACTGATCGCCGGGGCCCTCGGTGTCGCCATCGCGCGGCGGGCGGGTGACGCGGCGGCGCTGGCCACCGCTTGGGGCCGGGCCCGTGAGGCCGTGCTGCACCACAGCGTGGATCTGTACATGTTGTTCGCGTTGGGAGAGCTGGCGATTGGTGCGGCTCGCGTTGGAGAGCGGGCTTGGACCGCGGCGCACGTGGTTGATGCCGAACGGCTGCTTGACGACCTAGGTCGGCCGGCGTTCTGGGCTGGGCCGCTGCACTGGTCGCTGCTGCAGGCCGCCATCGTTGCCGAGTCCCCGGCGGATGCGAACCGGTACGCCGCGTTGCTGACGGACCCCGTGCTCGCTGACGCGGCCCGCGTGTGGCTGCGCGTGCTGGCCTGTGACATCGACCCGGTCGCCGTCTCACAGGCTGCACGTGGTCTGTGGTCGTCGGGGCGTGGGTGGGACGGGGCGCGGCTGGCTGGGCAGGCTGCGATCCGGTGTCGGGATCGGGCGACCATGAGTTCGCTGCTCGGGTGTGCGCGGAGTTTGACGCCCGATCCGCCTGCGGAGGCTTCGCCTGGGGAACTGCTTGGGACTCCGCTCAGTGGGCGGGAGCGGGAGGTGGCCGAGCTGGTTGTGACCGGGTTGACCTACAAGCAGATCGGGGAGCGGCTGTTCATTTCGGCGAAGACCGTTGAGCATCATGTGGCGAAGATGCGCCGGCGGCTCGGATGTGCGACGCGGTCGGAACTCTTCACGCACCTGCGGACGCTGCTGATGTCGTGAACGGCCCGTTCGCCGCGGCCGGGGCCGGAATTGTCAGACCCTTGTGGCAGAGTAAAAACCGGGGGTCCCCCGAGCCGGGGGACCTCTGAGTTCAGTCCTCCAGGTCCGCCAGCACACCCTCGCAGGACCGGATGATCACCCGCGAAGCGTCCGCCATCGCCAGGCTGGACAAGGGGTTCTCCAGCCGGCGCCGCCACCGGCTCACCGCATCCAGCGCAGCGTTGCGCTGCTCCCCCGTACTCGCGTGCACGCCGAGGCCGAGCCGCGTCGACGGACCCGCGCCCAGTCCGCCGAGCAGCCGCTCGGCCTCGGCCAGCGACTCGGCCGGCAGCTTCAACGTGCCCAGCCGCAACGAGCTGAGCAGCCGGAGCTCGGCGAACTCGTGCGCCCCGGCGATGATCCGCTCCACCTCGACGACCAGCGACTGGGTCTCCGGACGCGGCACACGCGAGAGCACCACGTCCAAAGCCAGCAACGCGGATCGCGCCTTCAGCAGCTCGGTGCGCTCGGTGAACTGGGCGTTGAGCACCTCGGTCAACGTGCCGAGCCCGCTGCGCCGCACGAGCTCCTCGGACAACCGCTGCGGGTCGTCGAACCCCTGCCGCACCAGGGTCACGGCCAGCCGGACGCCGCACATTCCGAACCGGTTGAGCAGGTCCTCGCTCTCCCACGGCTGCAGGCCGTCGTACCGCTTGAACCGGTCCGCGGACAACAAGGCAGCCTCGACATCGGCACGACGAGACGCCACGAGTTCCACGAAAGTGTTGAACTCGGCCTGGCGCATGGTCCTGGCCGCCTGGGCCAATAGGCCCGCGACGGGCACGACGGTCTGGCACAGGGCGCGCAGCTTCTCGTCCGCGCAGTACCGGCGGGCGATGCGGCGGGCGGACATCAGGGCGTCCATGCGGCCCGCGCCGATCTCGTCGGCCCGCGACAGCACCGCGATGGTGTTCACCGGCGTCGCCCGCGCGATGCCCTGGTCGTAGAACGACTCCAGGAACCGCACGTTCGCCGAGTGCAGGTGCCGCATCAGGTAGATGACCGCGTCGGCCTCGGCCGGTTCCTCGTCGCCGGAGAGGAAGTCGGCCGTGCGCGCCGAGATCTCCGTGGACAAAGATTCCAGGCCCGGCGTGTCGATGAGGGTCATGGTGCGCAGGTGTTGCGACGGCCAGTCGACGACCACGCGGTCTACGCGGTCCGCCCACGTGCCGCTCAGGTCGATGCGCAGCGCGCCTTCGCGGCGCTGGATCGGCAGGTCCCGCGAGGGCGCGTCCACCAGGTGCGCGGTGATCTTCGGGCTCTTCGCGTCGCGGTACCACGTGACGGCACGCGTGCACTCGCCTGCGTCCGTCGCGGCGATCTCCTCGCCCACCAACGCGTTGAGCAACGTCGACTTGCCCGCCTTCACCCGGCCGGCGATGGCGACTCGCAGCGGTTCGTCCATCCGCTCCAGGTGTCGTTCCAGGTACGCGACGGTGTCTGGGCTGTCGCGGTATTCCCTGATCGCGCGGCGCATCACGGCGCGGACGGCGGCGCCCAGTCCGGTCTTGGTGTTCATCGCGCCACCAGCTCCCGGGAGGACGTCAGTTCGCGCGCCATCTCCTCCAGCGCGGCGATCCGTTCCAGCTCCGCCTTCAAGTCAAGAATGGCGCGCCGGCTCTCCTCCTCGTTGGTGCGCAAGGCGTTCTGCGCCGCCTGCAGCGAGTCGTTGACCGAGCGCTGCAGCTCCTCGGCCTGGGTGGTGAAGTGGTCGCGCAACCTGCGTTGCACCTCGCGGAGCATGTCCCTGGATTCCTTGCCCAACTGGAAGATCACGTCGTCTAGATGGCGGCGGACGGCGCTCTTGGCCTCCATCTGCTTGCGCTGCATGAGGCGTTTGCGTTCGTCGCGGACGGTTCGGCCACCTAGCAGCAGACCGGCGGCGATGGACAACGGGTTCAGCAGCGCCATCCCGACCAGGGTGCCCGCCATGCCGAACATCAGCGTGCCGCCGTACCCGCCGCGCATGCCGAGGAGCAACTTGTTGCCCAGCTTGAGTTTCTCGTCGCGCGGCAGCTCGATCGCGTCGATGGAGCCGGTCATGGTCATGAAGTCGATGTCGGACAGGTCCGGCAGCACCTTCCCGCCGTCCTCGGCGAAGTGCTCGGCGACCTGGCCGGCCAGCCACTGGGCGCGGTCCATCGCCCACACGAAGTTCGCCGACGCCGCGCCGGAGACCTGTTGCTGCAGCCACGCGGCGAACCGGTCCTCGACCGCCGCCGGGTCCGCCTCGTCGATCTCACGTTCGGCGTCGCGGCCGATCTGGCGCATCCGGTCCCGCAGGTCGTACTCGACGTCGGAGATCAGGTCGGCGATGCCGTCGCTGAGCGTCTGCTGCCAGCGTGACGACCGCTGCCGCAGCCGGTCCGCCCGCAGCTGCGCGCATTCGAGCTCGCGGATCAGCCCGTCCGACGCGCCGCCGCCCTGGTACGCGGACAGCTGCGCGCGCATCGTCGCCGTCAGCTGCTCGGTGATCGTCAGCACGTCGTGTGCGGCCGAGCGGCACGCGAGCTGCCCCGCCTCGCCGCCGATGCGGTCGCGCAGATGTCCGATCAGGACCGGGAAACCGGACTCCGTGTTGAGCATGTGGTCGTTGGTGCGCACGGCGTGCATGCGCAGCGTCGACGAGACGGGCACGACGTCGGCGTCCAGCCCGGCGTCCGCGAGGTGCGCGCGGTCGAGGTCGGCGATCCGCCGCCAGTGCGGGTGCAGGTCGGTCTTCGTCAACGCGCACACGATGTTCGGGCACACCTGCGCCGCGTGCGTCAGGAACTCGATCTCCGCCGCGGTGTACTCCGAGCCGGCGTCGGACACGAACACGACGGCGTCCGCCAGCGGCAGCGCGGCGAGCGTAGCGGCGCCGTGCAACGACGCGAGGCCGGCGACTCCCGGCGTGTCCACCAGGATCAGCCCGCCGGCGAGCAGGGTGCGCGGCACGCCCACCTCTGCGTGGCTGGCGCCCTGCCGGTTCGCGGGATCGCAGACGTAGTCGGCGATCCGGTCGACCGGGACCGCCTTGCCCTCGGCCGGCGCTTCACCGGTGGTGGTGCGGACCAGCATCGCGGACGGTTCCTCGGCGAACCGCACCACGGTCGGCACGCACGTGGCGATGTCGTCGTCGACCGGGCACACCGAGGCGTTGATCAGCGCGTTGACCAGGTGGCTCTTGCCCTGCTTGAACTCGCCGACGACGAGCACCCGGACGCCGTCCTCGGTCAGCCTGCACCTGGTCTGGCGCAGCCGGTCGCCGAAGTCGGCGCGCCCGTAGGCAACGGCCGCCTGGAACGCGACGTCGACGACCTCGATCGCAGCGGATACCGACAATGCGACTCCCTTTGGGTTCGGTCGCCCGGCCCGGCGCGCGACAGCGCCGGACCGGGTAGGGGACCGGGTGATGCGGGCTGACTACAGGTGCAGGCCGTTGAGCACGTCGACGTCGTTGTCGCTCAGCACGTCGAGGTCGTTCAGGGCGTCGTCCACGTTGACCAGGCCGTGCTGGTGGGTGTGGTCGATCGTCACCTCGTGCACGTTCTCGTGGACCACGTCGTGCTCGATGTTGTGGACCGGCGCCTGGTGAGTGACATCGTGGGAATCGGTCGTACTGACCTCGTCGACCGTGTTGTGCGAATCGGTTTCGGAATTGCTTCCGGTGTTGACCGACACGTCACCGCGACCGAACGAGTGAACGTCCACCTGCGTCGAGTCGTCGCCGACGACGTTCTCGTCGCCGTTGACCACCGTGCTGTCGGATACCACGATCGTGTCACTGTCCATGTCGTTGTCGAACGACTGGTTGACGTCGCCCTGCGTCCAGATGGTCTGGTTCACCGAATAGTCCGCGTAAGTGTCGTGACTGTCGGTATAGGAATAGTTGTTGACGATGTGGTCGATCTGCCGGATCGCGACCTCGAGGTGGTCCTCGCCCGGCTGCGCCGCCGGGAGTCCACCGCCCGGCCCACTGACCTGCACGTTGTCCACCACCAGCGGCAACGCGTCGTGCACGTCCTGGGCACAGACCTCGTCGAACCCGTGATCCCGCAGAGCCTGCTGGGGGTTTGCTTTGAACTGCTCCTGCATCACGGGATCGCGCAGCAGGTTGAGAATGAATTCCAGCAGGCTGGTCATGGCGCTTGTCTTCTCCTCTAGGTCGCTCAGCGTCGTTAATGCACGCCGGACACCAAGTCCGGCGGTAGGAACGCTAGGACCGCGGCGAAGCCTAGCCATCGGTGATCGCTCCGAATTCCACGGGTTGTCGCTCAGGGCTGAGCAACATACCTCACCACTCGATTGAGTGACGGGGATCGCGGGTGCGCAATAGGGGCACTAGGGGATTGCTGTTTTGCGGTGAATTGTTGCTAATGTGCGCGCCGTGGTCTATCAGCTGGGTGTCGACCTGGGCACGACGTTCACCGCCGCCGCCGTGCACCGGCCGGATCGGCCCGCCGAGGTGGTGGCGCTCGGAACCCGGTCGGCGTCGGTCGCCTCGGTGCTCTACCTCGCCGCCGAGGGCAACGTCCTGGTCGGTGAGGCCGCCGAACGCCGGGCGGTCACCGACCCCGAGCGGGTCGCGCGGGAGTTCAAACGCCGCATCGGCGACCCGACCCCGATGATGTTCCGTGACCAGGCGTGGCATGCCCACGAACTCACCGCCGAGCTGGCGAGCTGGGTGGTGGACCGGGTGACCGAACGCGAGGGCGAGCCGCCCGGCCGGGTCGCGATCACCCACCCCGCCGGCTGGGGCCCGCACAAGCGGGCGCTGCTCGCCGAGGGCCTCGCGGAGGTCGGCCTCGACGACGTGGTGTTCCTGACCGAACCCGAGGCCGCCGCGCTCAACTACGCGTCGGCACAACGGATCGAGCCAGGTCGCGCGGTCGCCGTCTACGACCTGGGCGGCGGCACCTTCGACGCCGCCGTGCTCCGGCGCACCGAGTCCGAGGGCTTCGAGCTGCTCGGCCGGCCGGAGGGCATCGAACGGCTCGGCGGCATCGACTTCGACGAGCTGGTCTTCGAACACGTCCGCGCCTGCGCCGACCTGGACTCGCTCGACCCCGAGGACCCGGTCACGCTCTCCACCGTCGCCCGGCTGCGCCGCGAGTGCACCGAGGCGAAGGAGGCGCTGTCGTCCGACACCGAGGTCCAGATCCCGGTGCTGCTTCCCTCGGCACGCAGCCAGGTCCGGCTCACGCGGTCCGAGTTCGAGCACATGATCCGCCCGGCGCTGACCGACACGCTGGAGGCGTTGCGCCGCACCGTCCGTTCCTCCGGGCTCGACGCCGACGACCTCGCCGCGGTGCTGCTCGTCGGCGGCTCGTCCCGGATTCCGCTGGTCACGCAACTGATCTCCGAGGAACTCGGCCGGCCCGTCGCCGTCGACACCGACCAGCACACCTCGGTCGCGACCGGCGCCGCGCTCGCCGCCCAGCCACCGGCCGGGCGGGCCGCACCACCGACGCGCCCGGTTGTCTTGACGGCTCCGCTGACCACCACGTCCGTGCGGCGGCGTAAGCGGCCGCGCATTCTGCTCGGTGCCGCGGGCCTGGTGGTCCTGGGTGCCGCGGCGCTGGCGGCCACGTCGTGGCCCGATCGGTCGTCCGGGTCACCGGGCGACGCTCCTACCTCACCGACGCCCACCCCGGCCGCGCCGCACGCCCCGCAGGAGCGCCGGATCGAGGGCACCACCGCGCCTCATCACTCAACGGCAGGCAGGCCGACGACGTCCGCGAGCCGCTCCGGAGCCGCACCCGCCGCTGGTGTACCGGTCTCTTCGGCCGCGCCGACGACGACCGTGGCGCCCCGCGCCGAACCGACCACGACCGTGGCGCCACCCGTCACCACAACGGCTTCGGCCGCCACGTCCACGGCCAGCAGTGAGCCGCCCCCGCCCCCACCACCGCCGAGCGGACGTCGTCACGCCGGGTAGAACGGGCTGATGTCGATCATCCGTTGTGGAGTGAGCTGGCCCGGGATGTGCACCTCGCGTCGCGGGTCGAGCTCGTCGATCTGGCGCACCAGGTCGAGGACGCGCAGGTGAAGTTCCTGCCACGCGGTGCTTTCCGCGCAGTGGTCGATGGTCAACCAGTAGCAGGTCCTGGCCTCGGCCTTGAGCCGCGCGTGCTGCTCGGCCGAGAGCACCTGAGCGGACGGATGAACCAGCTTGGCCGCCAAGGTCGTAACGCGACGGGCTACGTCCGGGTGACCGCTTTGGTTGTGATGGGGCACACAAGCTGCATCGCAGCTTCGTCGGCGAACGTTTCAGCTCCGCCGCGAACGTCAGCCGGTCGAGGAGATCGTGGCGCTCGCCAGGACCAGGTCACCCGCATCGTCCGGCCGGTAGATCGCGACCGCCTGCCCCGGTGCGACACCGCGCAGCGGCTCCCGCAGGTGCACCAGCAGTTCATCGTTCACCAGCTCGGCGACCGCGGGCGCGGTGCCGCCGTGCGCGCGCACCTGCGCGACACACTCCACGGGCCCATCGAGTTCGACATGTGACACCGGGGTCTCAGCGACGATCTCCGAGACCGCCAGCTTCTCCGCGGCGCCGACGCGCACGTTGCCGGACACGGGCTCCAGCGACAGCACGTACCGCGGCCGGCCGTCCGGGGCGGGAGCGTCGATGCCGAGGCCCTTGCGCTGGCCGACGGTGAACTCGTGCACGCCCGCGTGCCTGCCGAGCACGGCACCCGTCTCGTCGTCGATCAGCAGACCCGGCTTGGTCTCCAGGCGATTCGCGAGGAACTTCTGCGTGTCGCCGTCCGGGATGAAGCAGATGTCGTGGCTGTCCGGCTTCTTCGCCACCGACAGGCCACGGGACTGCGCCTCGACCCGGACGAGATCCTTCGTGGTGTCCCCCAACGGGAACATCGCGTGCGACAGCTGCTCGTGCGTCAGCGACGCGAGCACGTAGGACTGGTCCTTCCCGATGTCCGCGGACCGGCGCAGCTCCAGCCGTCCGTCCACAGTGGCCAGCCGGGCGTAGTGGCCGGTGCAGACCGCGTCGAACCCGAGCGCGATCGCCTTGTCCAGCAACGCCTCGAACTTGATGCGCTCGTTGCAGCGCAGGCACGGGTTCGGGGTGCGGCCGGCGGCGTACTCGGCGACGAAGTCCTCGACGACGTCCTCGGTGAAGCGCTCGGCGAAGTCCCAGACGTAGAACGGGATGCCCATCAGGTCGGCGGCGCGGCGCGCGTCGTGGGCATCCTCGATCGTGCAGCAGCCGCGGGCGCCCGTGCGCAGAGTGCCGGGCTTGGCGGACAGTGCGAGGTGCACGCCCGTGACGTCGTGTCCCGCGTCGACCGCGCGGGCTGCCGCGACGGCGCTGTCGACGCCGCCGCTCATCGCCGCGAGGACCCTCACGGTGACACCACCTTCCGAGAACGCCGCATCCCCGCGAGGCCGGCATTGCGCGCGCGCTCCACGACCGGGCCGATGGCCTCGGCGAGCTCGCGCACGTCGTTGATCGTCGAGGTGTGGCCCAGCGAGAACCGCAGCGATCCGCGGGCCAGTTCGGGTTCGACCCCCATCGCGAGCAGCACGTGGCTCGGCTGGGCGACACCGGCGGTGCACGCCGAGCCGGTCGAGCACTCGATGCCGCGCGCGTCCAGCAACATCAACAGGCTGTCGCCCTCGCAGCCGGGGAACGTCAGGTGCGCGTTGCCGGGCAGCCGGTCCACCGGGTCGCCGTTGACGATCACGTCCGGGACGACGGCCCGCACCGAGCGGATCAGCTCGTCGCGCAGGTCGCTCAGTTCCCGGGCACGCGTCTCCTGCTCGTCGACGGCGTGCCGGACGGCGGTCGCGAGGCCGATGATCGAGGGCACGTCCAGGGTGCCGGACCGCACGTCGCGCTCCTGGCCACCGCCGTGCAGCAACGGCGTGCACGGCACGTCACGCGCCAGCAGCAGCACGCCGACGCCGTAGGGGCCGCCGACCTTGTGGCCGGTCATCGTCAGCGCCGAGGCGCCGGACGAGGCGAAGTCCACCGGCACCGCGCCGACCGCCTGCACCGCGTCGGTGTGGAACGGCACGCCGTGCTCCAGCGCGACCGCGGCCAGGTCGAACACCGGGTTGATCGTGCCGACCTCGTTGTTCGCCCACATCGCCGTGACCAGCGCGACGTCGTCGTCGATCGCGTCCGCGAGCACCTCGGGGTGCACCCGCCCGTGCCGGTCGGTCTCCAGCCAGGTTACCTCGGCGCCCTGCGCGCCCAGCCACTCGACGGCGTCCAGCACGGCGTGGTGCTCGACGGCCGAGGCGAGGATCCGCTTCCGGCCGCGCGCCCAGTAGATGCCCTTGACCGCGAGGTTGTCGGACTCGGTGCCGCCGCCGGTGAAGATCACCTCGGACGGCCGTGCGCCCAGCGCGTCGGCGATGTCCTCACGCGCTTCTTCGACCGCGCGCCGCGCCTTGCGCCCGGAGGTGTGCAGCGACGAGGCGTTGCCCGGATTGGACAACGCCTCGGTCATCGCCGCCACCGCTTCGGGCAGCATCGGCGTCGTTGCAGCGTGGTCGAGATAAGCCATCAGGTAACAAGGGTATCTCGACACCTGGGTCCGGTCAGAATCGCTCCCATCAGCGCGATACCCGCCATGAGCAGCGAAAGAACGATCACACCCACCGTTGGTGCGGTAGCGACCACCAGCACGCCGCCCACTCCGGCGAACAAAGCGGCGCCCATCTGGTCGCTGATCTGCACCGCGGCCGAGTTGAACCCCCGGTCGGCCTCGGTCGACGCACCCAGCACGAGCACGCTGACGCTCGACATCCCGATGCCCATGCCCATGCCGGTGACGCCCCAGATCAGCGCGGTCG
The DNA here is from genome assembly GCF_030269605.1 of Lentzea sp. NBRC 105346. GTDB lineage: Bacteria > Actinomycetota > Actinomycetes > Mycobacteriales > Pseudonocardiaceae > Lentzea. The sequence continues at coordinate 75,354 of NZ_BSTQ01000023.1, read as the reverse complement.
CCCACGCCGGTCCCCAGGCGGGCGCGATGAGCGTCACAGCCGCGAGCCCGATGCTGACCAGCACGAACCCCCACCGCACGAGCGTCTGCCGCGGGATCTCGGTGTGCCGCCCCTGCCACATCGCGGAGAGGGACCAGCCGACGGCACCCATGGTGAGCGGAATGCCCGCCGCGAACGGCGAGTACCCGTGCACGACCGTCAGCGTCAGCGGGACGAACGCCTCGACCGCGAAGAACGTGCCGCCGAGCAACCCGCGGGCGAGGACGGTCACCGGCAACCCGCGCCGGGCCTGCAGGGTGCCGGCGGGCAGCAACACCCGCACAGCCGCACCCAACATCACCAGCGACAGCAGCCCCAACCACCACACGCGGTGCTGCATGGCCCACGAAAGACCGGCCACACCGGCGGCGGCCGACACGGCGGCCAGCGGCAGGAACCGGCGAGCGGGCGGGCTGGCCGTGTGGAGCGGCAACCTCCGCAGAACGGGCAGCAACAGCAGGAACCCGAGCAGCACGAGTGGCACCAGGCCGAGGAACACCAGGCGCCACGTCAGGTGCTCGGTGAGCCACCCGGCCAGCGTCGGGCCGACGAGTCCCGGCACGACCCAGGCGGCCGCGAGCGCGCCGAACGCGGCGGGATGGTCGGAGTCGGGGTAGACGGCGGCGATCAGCACGTAGATCGCGACTACCTGCGTTCCGGCACCGAGCCCCTGCAGCACGCGGCCGATGAGCAGCAGCGTCATCGAGTCGGCGGTGCCCGCGACGACCAGGCCGGCGAGGAACAGGCCGACACCGATCAGCACCGCGGGCCGCGGTCCGCGCAGGTCCGAGAGCCGGCCGGAGAACACCGTGCCGACCAGCGATGACGCCATGAACGTGATGAACGGCCAGGCGTACAGGCTCTCGCCGTGCAGTTCCATGACCATGCGGGGCATCGCCGTGCCGACGCCCATGGCCTCGAAGGCCAGCAGGGTGACGAGCAGGACGAGCCCCGTCGTGGGCCAGCGTTTCTCAGGCGCCCAAAGGCGTGCTGGTTGCTGCGCGGTGAGAGTCACGCTCAGATCGTTCAACCTCAAGCCCGCTGGAGGTCAAGCGATTTGCCTGTGATTCGGCGAGCGCGGCCAGCTCACGCCGGGTCGACGCACGTCCGGGCGCGATCTCGTCGAGCACGTGCACCTCGACGACCAGGCCTTTCAGGCTCAGCACCCGTTTGATCGAGTCGACCAGGGTGTCGCTGCCCACGAACGCCGGGTGGGTCGTGGTCCGCTCGCCGACCCGGTAGCGCAGCACGATCGGCCGCACCGGCACACCGGCGTCCAGCGCGGCCTGGAACAGCGCCGGCTTGTACCGCCCACCGGCCAGCCCGCACCACGTGGTGCCCTCGGCGTGGATGCCGACGGCGGCGCCTTCGCGCAGCGCGTCCGACAGTTCGCGCACGGTCCCCGGCAGCAGCCGCAGCCGCTCGCGGTCGAGGTACACCGTGCGCGCGGACGTGATGATCGGCCCGAGGACCGGCCAGTCCTTGATGTCGCGCTTGGCGACGATCCGGATCGGCTGCACCGCGTCGATCGCCAGCTCGTCCAACCAGGACACGTGGTTGGCCACCACGAGCACACCGCGGCCGCGCGTCTCCTGGAACCGCTTGGGCCCGTGCACCTTCAACCGCGCGCCGAAGCCGCGCAGCACGGCGTGGAACCAGTTGCGCACCAACGTTTCCCGCGTGCGCCCGCGGGTGACGGCGATGCCGAGCAGCAGGAAGACACCGCACAGGATCATCGTCACCGCGGCGAACGCGCGCCACACCTGCCGGACCTTGCCGACCTGCGGCACCTGCCCGCCCACACACCCGTCGCCGCACGGCGAAGTGGGCATCCAGGCGTGGCTCACGATGTCTCACCCAGGAAGAACTTCAGGTACCGCTGGTCGATGCGGTCCATGCTGAGCAGGATGAACAGGTCCGCCACGCCGAAGTCCGCGTCCAGCGCCGGCCGGCCGCACACCTGCGCACCGAGGCGCAAATAGCCCTTGAGCAGCGGGGGCAGCACCGTCCGCTCGGGACGTTCGACCTGGTCCACCTGCCAGGGGTTCAGCGGGTGGACCCGGAACTCCTCGGGCGCGTAGTGCTTGGCGTGCACCGTGTCCCACACGCCCGCGGCGAAGCTGCCGCCGTCGGTCAGCGGCACCGACGCGCAGCCGACGAGGTGCGCGTGCCCGGACAGCAGCATGTACCGCGCGAGACCCGCCCACACGAGGCTGACGACGGCACCGTTGCGGTGGTCGGGGTGGACGCACGACCGTCCGGTCTCGACCATCGCGGGCCGCAGCGCGGCGAGGTTCGTCAGGTCGAACTCGGTCTCCGAGTAGAGCTTTCCGGCCTCCTGCGCCCGCTCGGGCGGCAGCATCCGGTACGTGCCGACGATGTCACCGTTGCGGTCGTCGCGGACGACGAGGTGGTCGCAGTGCTCGTCGAACTCGTCGACGTCCAGGCCGGGCACGCTCGAGTGCAGCGTCGCGCCCATCTCACCGGCGAACACGTCGTGGCGCAGTCTCTGCGCGGCGACGACCTCTTCGCTGTCACGGGCGACGAGAAGGGAGTAGCGGGGTGCGTCCGTCCCCTGCTGGTGCGGGGTGCTGACTAGCAGTTCCGGCTGCGTCATGACTTGAGGTTGACTTGAATCCGGCAAAGCCCAGCAGGTCAAACCGATGACGCCTCAGTGGCAGATGGGTTAAGGGCGGGCGCTCTCGTCGCCCGTCCGGTTACCGGGACAATGCCGCGATGCGAATCGGTGTGGTACTCGCGCACACTGGACGGCTGGCTCTGCTCGGCAGCCCCCTGGAGTACGTGGCGCGAACGTTCGGTGAACACGAGATGGTCTTACGGGACAGTCACTCCACCGCCGCCGGTGCGCGACGTGCAGCGTCGCAACTCATCTTGCAGGACAAGGCATCCCTGATCCTCACCCTGGGCGGCACCGACACGGTTCCCGCGGTCGCGGAGACGTGCGAACGGCTGCGCACCCCGTGCCTGTCGACGGTGCTGCCGTGGCAGGTGTGGCTCGGCGACCGCGACCCGCGCTGGTCGTTCCACTTCTGCTGGGGTCTCGACGACATCGCCACGGTCTTCGCGGACATGTGGGAACAGGTGGCGCCGGCGTGCACGGTCGGCTGTCTGTGGAACGACGGTCCGCAGGGCGAGGCGTCCCGCCGGTGGTTCGCCCCGGTCGCACGGGAGCGCGGCCACCACCTCGTCGACCCCGGCTACCGCGAGGACACCGGCGCGGTCCCGGACTTCTCCGGCGTGGACGTGATCACCGGCGCGCCGACCGCCGAGGACCTGGCGCGGCTCAGGGTCAAGCCGAAGCTGATCACGTGCTCGCGCTGGCTGACCTACCCGTTCGGGGTCGCGAAGCACGGTCTCGTCAACGTGGCGACGATCGTTTCCTGGACGCCGCACCACACGACCGGTGGTCACGAGCTGGCGGCGTCCTACGAGAAGGCGACCAACCGGCCGTGGTTACAGCCGCTCGGCCTCGCCCGCGCGCTCTTCGAGGTGGCAAGCCATGTCATGAGCACGGACAAGGCCGAGATCGCGCACAACCTGCGGCACACCAACCTGGAGACGGTCGCGGGCCGGCTGGACTGGACGAACGGACCGGCTCCGGGCGTCGCCACCGTCGCCCTCGCGGGCGGGCAGTGGCGAGCGGGCCCGGAGCTGATGATCGTGTCGAACCAGCGCACCCGGTACGCCCCGGTCACCGGTCAGCTGATCGTCAACGACACCTTGTAGGCCCGGTCCGGGTCGGTGAGTTTGGTGAACTTCCCGTCACCGCGGGCGGTCGAGTACGCCCCGGTGCCGCCGATCACCGCGACCACACAGTCGTCGAAGGCGAGTGCGACCGGCCGGTAGGTGCGCAGGCTGGACAGGTGCAGCTCGCCGTCCTTGAGCCGGTACACCGAGGTGCACTGCGCGATGACGGCGGGCGGGATGTCCGTGGTGACGCGGACGATCCCGCAGTAGGTGTCGCCGTCGCCGACCTTGGCGCCGGCCGCGTCGAGCAGCTCACCGCCGCCGACGAAGCCCGCGCCGACGGCGGGCACCGCGGGCAGCGACAGGAAGCTGCGTTTGGCGAACAGCTCCAGTGTGGACGGTTCGGCGGATGCGGAGACGGGCAGCCCGAATGCCAGCAGGGCCACGATCAGCAACGCGCGCAACGACATCGCAATCCTCCTACTACTCGACCGGCTGACCCATCTGTTTCAACGCCACGCGGAACGCGTCCGGTGTGACGGTCGTGGTCCCCGCGAACGGGTGGTCCATCAGGTGCGCGTAGTACAGGGATCCGGCGACGAGCATCGCGAGCGTGATCACCATGAGCGCGTGCGGCAGTGGTTTGGGCGCACCGAAGAACAAGGCGATCCCGATGACCAGCACACCACCGATGATCAACCCGAACCACAGGTAGCCGGGGATCGACGGCCTGGCCTCGTTGAGCCGGTCCCGCCGGGCACTGTTGATCACGTTGACGCGTTCGATCATCGCGCCGTACAGCGCCTCCTGCTTGGGGGTCTGGGGATCGAGCTGCAGCAGCGCCTTGCGCATGCGCTTGGCCGCGTCCTCGACCTGCGGGCTCGGCTCGCCATGGGCCAGCCGCGGCCATTCGTCGGCGATCACGGCTCGCGCGTACGTGACGGCGGCGCCCTGGAACTCCGCGCGCTGCGCCGGTTCGAACTGCGTCGAGCTGAAGTACAGGCCCGGCAACGCGTTCGCCTCGACGTAGGTGTTGTCCTTGGCCGCGTTCATGTCCTCCCACACGGCCACGACGACGAACGCGAGCAACACGGCGTAGAACGCGCCGACGGCCGCGAAGAAGTGGCCCGACAGCTCGTTGTAGGGCAACCGCCGCGACACCGGTACGACGCGGTCGATCACGAGCACGGCGATGGTGACCGCCAGCGCGGTCCCTCCGACTACCAGTACGACGTCCCACACACTCGCCGAACGTACGGACGGTGCCGGAGCAACCACCATCCTTCGATCGAGTACGACCGGATCCCCCGGAACCACTGCGGCATAGCAGAGATCACGCAACCCGTGCCGGTAACGCTGCTACGGCAAGCGAGTGAAGACCCATTCCATCCGATACGGAATGGTCCACAGTGGACCCCGCCCGATATTCGCTCGCTGACGGCCGCCCGCCTGCGCCACCATGGACCCCGGGATCGCTCGGGAGGGGTGGGTTGACCGTGGATACCGGGACGTCGCATGCCCGGAAAAGATCACTACTACTGGCACTGCGTTACTACGGCCGTGAACTCAAGCGGCAACGAATCGTAGCCGTACCCGCGTTGCTGATGCCCGCGCTGGGCAACACCTGTCTGAACTACCTGGCTCCGCTCGTGGTCGCGTCGCTGGTCGGCCACCTCGCCAACGGCGGGGACACGGGCTTCGACACCGTCCTGCCGTACGTGCTCGGGTTCGCCGGCCTGATGCTGCTGGCGGAGATCCTGTGGCGGATCGGCATCCACTGCCTGAACCGCACGGACGGCCGCGGCATCGAGCAGCTGGCCATCACCGGCATGGACGAGCTGCTGGCGAAGGACGCGGCGTTCTTCCACGACAACTTCGCGGGCTCGCTCACCAAGCGGGTGCTGAGCTTCGCGTCGCGGTTCGAGGAGTTCGTGGACACGCTGGCGTTCTCGGTGCTGGCGAACCTGGTGCCGCTCGGCTTCGCGTGCGTGATCCTCTGGGGCTACTCGCCGGTGCTCGTGCTGGTCCTGGTAGGCCTCATCGCGCTCACGGGTCTGGTCATCGCGCCGCTGATCCGCCGCCGGCAGGAGCTGGTCGACGAGCGCGAGGCCGCGATCGCTCGGGTGTCCGGGCACGTCGCGGACACGTTGTCGAACATGGACACCGTGCGGGCGTTCGCCGCGGAGGAGCGTGAGGCCGCCGAGCACCGGAAGCGGGTCGCCGAGCAGCGCCGGCTCGCGATGCGGTCGTGGGACTACGGCAACCTGCGCATCGACGCCGTGGTGGCGCCGCTGTCCGTGCTGACCAACTCGCTGGGCCTCCTGCTGGCGGTGTGGCTCAGCGGCGGGCTAGGCGTGGAGGCGATCATGGTCGCGTTCACCTACTACACCAGCGCGACGCGGATCATGTTCGAGTTCAACCAGATCTACCGCCGCATGGAGAGCTCGCTGACCGAGGCGGCGCAGTTCACCGAGCTGCTGCTCGACCCGCCGACCGTGGTGGATGTTTCTTCGCCGGAACCGTTGCGGGTGTCGGGCGCGCACGTCCGGTTCGAGCGGGTGAACTTCACGCACGACGGCGGGAACGCGTTGTTCCGCGGTCTGGACCTGGACATCCCGTCCGGCACGAAGATCGGCCTCGTCGGCCGGTCCGGCGGCGGCAAGACGACCCTGACCCGGTTGTTGTTGCGGCTCATGGACATCGACGGCGGCCGGATCCTCGTGGGCGGCCAGGACATTGCCCGGCTGCGACAGAAGGACCTGCGCGGCCTGATCGCGTACGTGCCGCAGGAGCCGGCCATGTTCCACCGGACCCTGCACGACAACATCGCGTTCGCCCGGCCCGGCGCCACCGAGGCCGAGGTGCTCGCCGCCGCCCGCGCCGCGCACGTCACGGAGTTCGCCGAGGGGCTGCCGGACGGGTTCGGCACGCTGGTCGGCGAGCGCGGCATCAAGCTGTCCGGCGGTCAGCGGCAGCGCGTCGCCCTGGCCCGCGCGATCCTGCGGGACGCGCCGATCCTGTTGCTCGACGAGGCCACCAGCGCATTGGACTCGGAGAGCGAGATCCTGGTGCAGGAAGCGTTGTGGCAGCTGATGGACGGACGCACCGCGATCGTGGTCGCGCACCGGCTCAGCACGGTCGTGCGGATGGACCGGCTGGTCGTGCTCGACCGCGGTGAGATCGTCGAGCAGGGCACGCACGACGAGCTGCTGGCGCGCCAGGGCACCTACGCCCGGCTCTGGCACCACCAGTCGGGCGGGTTCCTAACGGAAGACGAGGAACCCGCGGTGGTCTGAAAAGCCGTTATGGCCACCATCACGGACCTCAAGTCCGCGATGGTGGCCATAACGGTCGAACCTGGGGGTCAGCCCTTGCGCTTGCTGGCTTATTCGATGCGGGCGCTAGCCGAAGTCGCCAGTCAGCTCCGGGCGAAACGCCTGCCTGCCGAACGAGAGCACACGCGGCAACGCGGCGCGCAACGCCTCCCGGCGCACGGGTTCGAGCTCCAGCACGAGTTCCACCACCGGGTCCACTTGGAGGTCTCGAGCGGCCTGGTCGGTGAGTTCCAGCCGCAGCACGTTCCCGCTGAGGTCCGCTCGTCGTACGCCGCCGTAGACACACGCGCCGCGTTCATCGGTGATGCAGTACGTGTCCATGCCCTGGTCGGCGTCATCGACGTCGTCCTCGCTGGTCATGAACAGCAGCTGCCTGCCGCCGCCGTCCGGCAGTTCAGCGACGCCGACGGTGTAGATGTCGTCGTCGTCCACCCCGAAGTCCCGCACGGTGAAGCTCACTTGTCCCCCCGAACGCGAAGGCCACCCCGGCGTGCGCCGGGGTGGCCTTCATCCAAGCAGCCGGGCTCAGCCCTTGCGCTTGCTGACTTCCTCGGTGAGCTGCGGGGCGACGTTGAACAGGTCGCCCACCACACCGAAGTCGGCGATCTCGAAGATCGGCGCCTCGGGGTCCTTGTTGACCGCGACGATCGTCTTCGAGGTCTGCATGCCCGCCCGGTGCTGGATCGCGCCCGAGATGCCCAGCGCGATGTACAGCTGCGGCGAGACCGTCTTACCGGTCTGGCCGACCTGGAACTGGTGCGGGTAGTAGCCGGAGTCGACGGCGGCACGCGAGGCACCGACCGCGGCACCCAGCGAGTCCGCCAGCGCCTCCACGACCGAGAACTGCTCGGCCGAGCCGACGCCACGGCCACCGGAGACGACGACCGACGCCTCGGTGAGCTCCGGGCGGTCGCCACCGACGACGGCCTCGCGACCGGTCACGCGTGCGGACTTGGCAGGGTCCACGGTGACGGACACGGACTCGTCGAGCACGGCATCGCCGGGGGCCTCGGAGGCCTCCACGCCACCGGGGCGCACGGTGATGACCGGAGTGCCGGTGCCGACCTTCGACTTCACGATGAACGAGCCACCGAAGATCGACTGGACGCCGACACCATCTTCGAGAATGTCGACGACGTCGACGAGCAGACCGGAGCCGATGCGCGCGGCCAGCCGGCCGGCGACCTCCTTGCCCTCCACGGTCGCGGAGACCAGGACGGCGGCCGCACCCGAGGCGAGCGCCGCGAGGGCGTCGACCTTCGGGGTCACCAGGAAGTTGACCGCGTCGTCGGACTCGACGGCGTAGACCTTCGCGGCGCCGAAGCGGCCGAGGGACTCCCTCACCTTGGCCGCGGTGCCGGGCTGACCGACCACCACCGCGGACGGCTCGCCGAGACGGCGCGCGGCGGATAGCAGCTCAAAGGTGACCTTCTTGACGTCACCGTCGACGTGGTCGACGAGGACCAGGACTTCAGACATTTGTTCCCTCCTCGCCTTCAGATGAGCTTCTGGCCGACCAGGTACTCGGCGATCTTCTGACCACCGTCACCCGAGTCCTCGACCCGCTGACCCGCACTGCGCGGCGGCTTCGGGGCCGCCTCCAGCACGTTCGACCAAGCGCCGGACAGACCCACCGAAGCGGCGTCGACCCCGAGGTCGGCCACGGTCAGGGTGGTCACCGGCTTCTTCTTCGCGGCCATGATGCCCTTGAACGACGGGTACCGCGGCTCGTTGATCTTCTCCGTGACGCTGACGACCGCGGGGAGCGACGCCTCGAGGAAGGCGACACCCTCGTCGGTCTCGCGCTCGCCCTTGACGACGCCACCCTCGACCGTGACCTTGCGCAGCTGGGTGACCTGCGGCAGGCCGAGCAGCTCGGCCAGGATCGCCGGGACGGCGCCGGCGCGGCCGTCGGTGGCCTCGTTACCCGCGATGACCAGGTCGACACCCTCGACGGTGCCGATCGCCTTGGCGAGCACCTTCGCGGTGGTCAGCACGTCGGAACCGTGCAGCGCCTCGTCGGAGACGTGGATCGCCTTGTCGGCGCCCATGGACAGCGCCTTGCGGATGGCGTCGGTGGCACGGTCCGGGCCCATCGCGATGACGGTCACCTCGCCGCCGTGGGCTTCCTGCAGCTGCAGCGCCTCTTCGACGGCACGCTCGTTGATCTCGTCGAGCACGGCGTCCGCGGACTCGCGGTCAAGGGTGTGGTCGGCGTCGGTGAGCTTGCGCTCGGACCAGGTGTCAGGCACCTGCTTGACCAGGACAACAATGTTCATAGGTCCTCTTCGACCTCCTGCGGACGGGCGGCGATGCACTGTGCAGCCATCTTCGTTTGGAAGGACTGTATGTAGCCGCATCACCGGGTATTCATGACCCTGCCATCACCCGGATGTTACCCGCCAGTAGCAGCGGCGCAAACGCCAGCAAGCACATAGCTAGCGTGACGGTTCTCACCCATCGTGCAAGGCCAATCAAGACGTACGCCAATCGGGCGACTACAGTCCCAGGTTATGTACCGGCGGGTAGCTATTGTGACCGACTCCACCTCTTGCATCCCGGCCGATCTCGCTGATCGGTTCGGCATCGAAGTGGTGCAGCTTCAGGTCAGAATCGGCGACCACATCGACGACGAGGCGAGAATCCCGGTGCCGCAACTGGTCTCGGCCATGCGCGCGAACCTGCCGGTCGCCACGAGCCCGCCGGACCCGATGGCGTTCTATCAGACCTACCGCGAGCTGGTCGCGTACGGCGCCCGCACGATCATCTCGATCCACCTGTCGTCGGCGCTGTCCGAGACGTGCAACGCGGCACGTGCGGCCGCCGCGAAGGTCGGCGTGCCCGTCCATGTGGTGGACACCCACACGTGTGGCATGAGCATCGGCTACGCCGTGATCGCCGCCGCGAAGATCGCCGAGGCCGGCCTCGGCGTGGAACGAGTGCTCGAGACCGCGACCCGCCGGTCGGACCGGTCCACCGAGCTGATCTACGTCGACACGCTGGAGTTCCTGCGCCGCGGCGGGCGCATCGGCGCTGCCGCGCACCTGGTCGGATCCGCGCTCTCGGTCAAGCCGCTGCTCACCATGTCCGGCTCGCAGATCACCCCGCTGGACCGGGCCCGCGGCTCGGAACGCGCGCTGAACAAGATGCTCGACATCGCGGTGAAGAAGGCGGGCAACGACCCCGTCGACATCGCGGTCGAGCACTTCGACTCGGCGGAACCCGCGGCGAAGCTGCTGAGCCGGTTGCGGCGCAGCGTGCCGAACGTGCGGCAGTTCATGCTCACCCAGGTCAGCTCGGCGATCGGCGCGCACGTGGGACCGGGCGCGCTCGGCATCACCGTCTCACCGGTCTAGTTGTCGCTCGCCGAGGCCCGGCGGCGCGCCGCCTCGAACGTGCGCAGGTAGCGCTCACGGAACTCGTGCTGCACGGGGAGGACCGGCTTCGCCTCCTCGACCGGCTGCGGCTCCGGCTCGGGTTCGGGCTCCGGTTCGACCTCGGCCACGACCTCAGGCTCGACCTCGACCTCGGGCTCGACCGGCTCGGCCTCGACATCCGGCTCGGGCTGCATGCCCACGACCGGGTTGCGGTGGATCGGCTTCGAGTCGTACTCGATCTCGACGTCCTGCCACCGCAGCTCCAGCTGTTCCTCGGCCGGTGGCGCGGGCTCCGCGACCGGTTGCGATAACCCGGCCTGCGGTTCCTCCCTGCGCCGCATCACCACGTACATCAACGCGGCGCCCGCGGTGAACGACAGGACGCACAACCCGAAGACGATCCCGACAGCCCCACCCATTGCGGCTCCTACGACACGATGACGTCGACCTGGGGTCCGCCTTCCGACGGTGGGCCCCAGACGGGGTCGACGACGACTCTCGTTCTTATCGATCCGGGCGGCACGCCCTGCCGCAGCAGGTAGTCGCGCACCAGACCGGCACGTTCCATCGCGAGCACGTCGCAGCGATGCGACGCGGTCTCGCCGTTCCAGGCGTGCGCGACCAGCGTGACCGCCGCGGTCGTCACCGGCCGCAGCGCGGCACCGACCGCACGCTGCACATCTCCACCGCGACCCACGAACTCCGTCGTACCCGGTGCGAACGTGATGCCCTTGACCGCGTGCGCGGCGAACACACCCGACACGCTGCGCTGCACCGCCTGCGGTGACGGCGGCAGCGCCGCGGGCGGCTTCTCCTCCAGCACCACCGCCGGAGCGACGGCGATGCGTGGCGCGGTGATCGTGGCTCCGTCGTAGTGCGTCAGCTCATCGCCGTAGACGGTGAAACCGAACGCCGTCAGCGCCGCCGGAACCAGCACGACCCCGACGGCGAGCGGAATCCACGATCTGTTCACGAAGCGGCCACTTGTTCCTGCGCGGTCACTTGTTCGGGGATCATCGGCCCGACGCGTTCCGCGGCCATCGACAACGCGGCCCGCGCGGACGCGAGCTGAGACTGCACCGTGCGCCGCAGTTCCTTGAGCTCCTCGGATTTCTCCTGGATCTCCGCAATACGGCGTTGGGCCTCGCGGCAGGCGAGCTTCACGACGAACTCCGCGCGCGCCTTCGCGAGCTTTTCCTGCTCGGCCAGATGCGCGGTGATCTCATTGGTCCGGCGCGTGATGGTCTCGTCGAAGATCTGCTGCGCCTTCTCGCGCTTGTGCTCCGATTCGAGTTCGAGCCGGTTGCACTGTTCCGCGGTCTCCCGCAGCAATCGGTTCGCGTCGTCCTGCGCCTGCTTCATCGCCGCCGCACATTCCTCCTCGACCTGCGTCGCGCGCTGGGCGTGCTGCGCCTCGAGATCGGAACTGCGGCGTTCCAGGTCGACCTCACGCTGGTCGAGTTGCGCCGCGCGACTGGCACACGCCTGGTGCAGCCGATGCGCCTCGGCCTCGGCCTCACCGCGGATCTCGGTCGCCTCGCGCACGGCCCGCGCACGCAGCTCGGTGAGCTCGGCCTCGACGCGCTGCCGCAGGTCCGCGACGTCGCGATCGGCCTGCAGGCGCAGCTCGGCGGCCTCGTCCTCGGCGAGTCGCAGCATGCGATGCATGCGCTCGGTGGCGCCGGCGTGCGTGACCGGTGAGGCCTCGAGCCGCCCGATGCGGGTCCGGGCCTCGTCGAGCTCACTGCGGGTCGACTCGAGCAGCTTGCGCAGATCCGCCGACTGGGCCAGCGCCTCGGCGCGGTCCATGCTGGTGAACCGGAGCTGCTCTTCGAGATTCTCGATGTGGTCGATGACCTGACGTCGGTGAAATCCTCGGTAGACAACGTCGAAACCAGCGTGCAGCGGAACTATCTCCTGCTCTTTTGCACCCATGGCCACCTCACCCTGGAGAAGATTGGGCGAGGATACCGACGTGATCTAGCACCAACCAACGGCCGAATCGTTGCCTTCGCAAGTGCGTAACACGGCGAATGTCCAGTGTTTCCAGCAGAAACACCGATCAAGAAGATCAACAGAACGCGACCGGCGGTCACCCGATTGTGTCAAGCTCTCGGCAATTTCGGGTTGAACACTCGCCGCGTTCGCTGTTCACGCATTGCGACCACTCCGCCAAACATCACACGAATTGCCATCGTTCGTTGGTGGCCATGACGATCACACATCGTTAACCTTCTTGCCTGTGTCCCCACGCGTCGCCGTAGTCACCGACTCCACAGCGTCACTACCCGCCTCACTGGCGGAGCGGTTCGAGATCATCACCGTGCCGATGCAGCTGCAGATCGGCAAGGACCTGATCGACGAGGCCTACGTTCCCACCGAGCGCCTCCTCGCGGCGATGCGTGCGGAGGTGCCGATCACCACCCAGCCGCCGGCACCCGACGCCTTCTTCTGGGCGTACCAGGACGCGTGGGCCAAGGGCGCGGACACGATCGTCTCGGTGCACGTCACCCCGCACCTGTCCCCCGCGGCCGACTCGGCGAAGGCGGCCGCCGCGAAGGCCCGCGTGCCGGTGCACATCGTCGACTCGCACTCGTCCGGCATGACGCTCGGTTTCGCGGCGATGGCGGCCGCGCGCATCGCTCAGACAGGTGGCAACGTCAACCACGTCCGGGGCGTCGCCGAGCAGCGGGGACGCAACGCCAAGGTGCTGATCTACGTGGACGACCTCGCCTACCTGCACCGGATCGGCCAGGTCAGCGGCACGGCCAAGATGATCGGCAAGGCACTGCCGCGCAAGTCGCTCTTCACGGTCAACGACGGGGAGCTGGCGCCGTTCGGCCGGGTCTTCGGCCCGGACCGCGCGTTGTCCCGGCTCGTCGACCAGGCCGTCGAGCTCGCGAAGGACAAGCAGGTCGACATCGCGGTCGAGCACTTCGCCGCCGAGGAACGGTCGGAGCAGGCGCTGGCCGAGCTGCGCACCCGCATCCCGCACGCACGCGAGTTCGTGCTCACCCAGGTGAGCGCCACGCTGGGCGCCAACCTCGGTCCCGGCGCGCTGGCCGTGACCGTCTCCCCCTTCTGACCGGACACTACCGACGAGTAACCTGCGCGAGTGACTTTGCCACTGACCGGCGAGCGGACCGTCCCCGGGATCGCCGAGGAAAATTATTGGTTCCGCCGCCACGAGGTGGCGTACCTCGACCTGCTCGGCCACTGCACGGACGCGGTCGTTCTGGAGGCGGGCTGCGGCGAGGGCTACGGGGCTCAGCTCATCCGCCGCGCGGCGCGGCGGGTCATCGCTCTCGACTACGACGAGCTGACGGCGGCACACGTTGCTGGGAAGTACCCGTCGCTCGACGTGCTGCGCGGCAACCTGGCGTCGCTCCCGATCGCGGGCTCCAGTGTGGACGTCGTGGCGAACCTGCAGGTCATCGAGCACCTGTGGGATCAGGAGGGTTTCCTCGCCGAGTGCTTCCGCGTGCTGCGCCCCGGCGGCCGGCTGATCGTCACGACGCCGAACCGGCTGACGTTCTCGCCCGGTCTGGACAAGCCGCTGAACCCGTTCCACACGCGCGAGCTGGCACCCTCCGAGCTCAACGATCTCCTCGTCGAGGCGGGCTTCACCGTCGAACTGCTCGCCGGGCTGCGGCACGGTCCGCGGCTGGAGTCCCTGCTGGACGGAGAGATCATCGAACGGCAGGTGGAGGTCGCCGTGTCCGGTGAACCGTGGCCCGCGGAACTGCTGGCCGCAGTCGAGTCGGTGACGTGCGCCGACTTCGAGATCACGACGCGCGACCTCGACACCTCTTTGGACCTGGTCTCCGTGGCGGTGCGCCCGTGAAGTCGGAGGGGACGTTCTGCCTGGTGCTGCACAGCCATCTCCCGTGGCTGGCGCACCACGGCACGTGGCCGGTCGGTGAGGAGTGGCTGTACCAGGCGTGGGCGCACTCCTACCTTCCGGTCGTGGACATGCTGCGGCGGTTCGCCGACGAGGGCCGCACCGACGTGCTGACGCTGGGCGTCACGCCGGTGCTGGCCGCGCAGCTCGACGACCCGTACTGCCTGCGCGGCGTGCACGACTGGCTGGGCAACTGGCACCTGCGCGCCCAGTACGCCGGTTCCCGGCTGCGCGAGCTGTCCGCCTACGAGCACCGCGCGTCGACGTGGGCGCTATCGCAGTTCGAAACGCACTGGCGGCACGGGTTCTCGCCGCTGCTGCGGTCCTTGGTGGACACCGGCACCATCGAGCTGCTCGGCGGGCCGGCGACGCACCCTTTCCAGCCGTTGCTCGACCCGCGCGTCCGCGCGTTCGCGTTAGACACCGGCCTGGCGGACACCGCGTTACGGGTCGGCCGGGCGCCCGAGGGGATCTGGGCGCCGGAATGCGGTTACTCGCCCGGCATGGAGCACGACTACGCGCGGGCAGGCGTCCAGCGGTTCATGGTCGACGGACCCGCGATGCACGGCGACACCTCGGCGGCGCGACCCGTCGGTTCTTCCGATGTGCTCGCCTTCGCGCGTGACCTCGAGGTGTCCTACCGCGTGTGGTCGCCCAAGGTCGGCTATCCCGGCGACGCCGCGTACCGCGACTTCCACACCTACGACCACCCCACCGGTCTGAAGCCCGCGCGGGTGACCGGCAAACACGTGGCGCCGCACGAGAAGCGGCCCTACGAACCCGCTTTGGCCGCGGAGGCTTTGGAACGCCACGTCGCCGACTTCGTCGACACCGTCGTGCGCCGGCTGCGCGCCATCGACGGCGGGCTCGTCGTCGCGGCGTACGACACCGAGCTGTACGGGCACTGGTGGCACGAGGGTCCGCAGTGGCTCGAAGCCGTGCTGCGCGCCCTGCCTTTGGCCGGCGTGCACGTGACCACGTTGCGCGGTGCGATCGAGGCCGGGCACGTCGGCACGCCGATCGAGCTGCCCGCCTCGTCGTGGGGCAGTGGCAAGGACTGGCGCGTCTGGGACGGCGCGCAGGTCGCGGACATCGTTTCTCTGAACACTCAGGTGCAGCGGGAACTCCTGGAGCTGTCGTTCGACGGTGACACCAGGGATCCGGTGCTCGACCAGGCGGTGCGCGAGGCGTTGCTGGCGCTGTCGAGCGACTGGGCGTTCATGGTCACGAAGGACTCGGCCGCGGACTACGCCCGGTACCGCGCGAAGATCCACAGCGACCGGTTCAGCGAGCTGGCGGCGCTGGTGCGGGCGGGGCGCGGCCACCAGCGAGCAGTTGAACTGCGCGCCGCCGACGGGCCGTTCGGCCACCTCGACGCGAGAGGACTTGCATGCGCATCCTGATGCTGTCTTGGGAATACCCGCCCGTGGTCGTCGGCGGGCTCGGTCGGCACGTGCATGCACTCGCGACACAACTGGCGTCTCAGGGGCACGAGGTCGTCGTGCTGTGCCGTCAGCCGTCGGGCAGTGACGCGATCACGCACCCGACGACGGACCTGGTGTCCGAAGGCGTGCGGCTCGTGCGCGTCGCGGAGGACCCGGCGCACCTGGTGTTCGAGAAGGACCTCGTCGCGTGGACGCTCGCCATGGGCCACGCGATGACCCGCGCGGGCCTGGCGCTGAACTGGCGGCCCGACGTGGTGCACGCGCACGACTGGCTGGTCACGCACCCGGCCGTGGCGCTGTCCGAGGCCTACGGCGTGCCGCTGGTGGCGACGATCCACGCGACCGAGGCCGGGCGGCACAGCGGCTGGCTGTCGCATCCGTTGAACCAGCAGGTGCACTCGGTGGAGTGGTGGCTGGCGAACCGCGCCGACTCACTGATCACGTGCTCCTCGGCGATGCGTCTCGAGGTCGCGCATCTGTTCGAAGTGGACAGTTCGACGATCACCGTGCTGCACAACGGGATCGAGCCGCACGGCTGGCGCGTGCGGCCGCGTGACGTCGCCGCCGCCCGCAAGGAGTACAGCCCGCACGGCGACCCGCTGCTGCTGTTCTTCGGCCGGCTGGAGTGGGAGAAGGGCGTGCAGGACCTGATCGCCGCGCTGCCCCGCGTGCGGCGGCACCACCGTGGCGCGCGCGTCGTCGTGGCCGGTGACGGGTCGCAGAAGCAGTGGCTGACCGAGCAGGCGCGCAAGCACAAGGTGCTGCGGGCGGTGCACTTCGCCGGGCACCTGCCGGACCGGTCGCTGGCTGCGTTGCTGTCCGCAGCCGACGCCGTTGTCCTGCCGTCGAAGTACGAGCCGTTCGGGATCGTGGCCCTGGAGGCGGCCGCGGCCGGCACGCCGTTGGTCGCGTCGACCGCGGGTGGGCTCGGCGAGGTCGTGCTGGACGGTGAGACCGGTCTGTCCTTCGCACCCGGTGACATCGACGGCCTGGCCCGTGCCGTGCGCAAAGTGTTGTCGGACCGACCGGCCGCCCTGCGTCGCGCCAAGGCCGCGAAGGCCCGGCTGGCGACGGACTTCGACTGGGCGAAGATCGCCGCGGACACCGCTGAGGTGTACGCGCGCGCGTCGGTGATGGAGCACCCGCCGCTGGGCCGCCCCAAGATCGCGACGGGCAACGCGTTCATCTAAGAGGTGCCGTTATGGCCACCTTCACTGCGCTGAACGCAGTAAAGGTGGCCATAACGGCACCCATGGTTGTTCATCTAGACCCGCTACAGTGCCCGGCTACGTGAACGCCGGGTTACTGGGAACTGAATGAGATACCAACGCTTCGTGGCCCTCGGGGACAGCTGCACCGAGGGTCTGGACGACTTGCAGCCTGATGGCGTCTACCGCGGGTGGGCGGACTTCGCGGCCGAGCTGATGGCCGAGCAGTACGCCAACCTCGGCGTGCGCGGACGCCGCCTCGACCAGATCACCGCCGAGCAGATGCCGGTCGCCGCGACGTTGCGGCCCGACCTGATCGCGCTGTTCGGCGGCGGCAACGACCTGATGTCGCACGGGTACAACACGCTTGAGGTGACCCGGCGCGTCGACGTGGCCGTGCGCAAGGCCACCGAGCTGGCGCCCACGGTCGCGGTCTTCACGTTGAGCGACATCTCGCGCCGCATGCCGTTCGGCTGGCGCATGCGCCCGCGGATCCAGGCTTTGAACGACGCGGTCCGCGACGCCGCCGCGCGCTACGACGCGGTGCTGGTCGACGTGTGGGCCGACGACTGCGTGCACGACTCGCGCTACTTCGGCCCGGACCGCCTGCACCTGTCGACGCTCGGCCACCTGCGCCTGGCCGGCCACCTGCTGTCCGCGCTGGACGTGCCGTTCCCGGCGGAGTGGCTGGCGCCGCTGCCCGGCCAGGCCGCGCCGGCTTCGCTGCTGGATCACTGGGACTGGCTGCGCACGCAGGTCCTGCCGGTCGCCTACACGCGGCTGCGCAACCGCCTGATCGGCCGCTCGCCGGGCGACGGCTTCAAGCCGAAGCGCCCCGATCTGCTGCCTGTCCGTTGAGCGACTTGGCGAGCGCCTCCTTGGCCTTGCGCGCCATGTCCGCGATGTCGGCCCGCCGCTGAGCGTCGGCCTCGTAGTCGGCGCGCCGATCCCGCACCACGCGGGCAGGCGCGCCGACCGCGATCTTGAAGTCCGGCACGTCCCCGCGCACGACCGCGTGCGCCCCGAGGACGCACCCGCGCCCCACGCGCGTGCCCTTGAGCACGGTGACCTTGGCGCCGAGCCAGCAGTCGGGACCGATCCGCACGGGTGACTTGACGATCCCCTGGTCCTTGATCGGCAGGTTGATGTCCGCGGTGACGTGGTCGAAGTCGCAGATGTAGACCCAGTCCGCGACGAGCGTGGCCGCGCCGATCTCGATGTCGAGGTAGCAGTTGACCGTGTTGTCCTTGCCGAACACGGCCTTGTCACCGATCCGCAGGCTTCCCTCGTGGCACCGGATGGCGTTGCCGTCGCCGATGTGCACCCAGCGCCCGATCTCCAGGCGGCCGTAGCCGGGGCGGCACATGATGTCCACGTTCTTCCCGAAGAAGACCATGCCCTTGAGCACCACGTGCGGGTTGAGCAGGCGGAACTTGAGCAGCCTCCAGTAGCGGACGAGGTACCACGGCGTGTACGCGCGGTGGCGCAGCACCCAGCGCAGTGACGCCAGGGTCAGGAAGCGCGCTTGCATCGGGTCGCGGCGTGATCTCCGCCATCTGGTCCACACGGGAGCGCCCCACATGCTGGTCATGCGGGCACCCTAACTTCATGGCGATTCCGCTTCTCATCGACACCGACCCCGGCGTGGACGACGCCTTCGCGCTGGCCCTGGCCGCCCGCTCCCCCGAGGTCGACCTGATCGGCGTCACCACGGTGTTCGGCAACGTCGACGTCGAGCAGACGACCCGCAACGCCCAGCGCCTGCTCGCCCACCTGGGCCGCACCGACGTCCCGGTGGCCAAGGGCGCGGCCGGACCGGCACGGGACGCCAGGGAGGTACACGGCGAGGACGGCCTGTCGGGCCTGGCGCACACGTTGCCCGAGCACGATGAGCTGGACGAACGCGATGCCGTGACCTTCCTGAAAACCAAGCTGAAGGAATACCCGGACGCCACGGTCGCGGCCATCGGCCCACTGACCAACATCGCCCGCCTCCTCGACACCGGCACCCACATCAAGCGGCTGATCGTCATGGGCGGCGGCATCGGCCAGGGCAACGTCACAGAGACGGCGGAGTTCAACTTCTGGAGCGACCCACAATCCGCGAGCCGGGTCCTCCGAACCAACCCGCTGGTCGTGCCGATCAACCTCACCCGGCAGTGCCTGGCCGACGGCCCGTGGCTGGACACGCTCGACCCGGTGCTGAACTCGTTCACACCCCAATACCGGCGGCATCTGCACGGCCGCACAGGCCAGGACGGAATCCTGATCCACGACGCGGTGGCCGTCGCCGAGGCGATCTGGCCGGGCACGCTCACCACGCGAACGCACCTGCTCGACGTCGAGGACACGGGTGCCCTGGTCGACGGGAAACACCAGGTGGAGGTCGCGGAGTCCACGGATTGGGAAGCTTTGAAGGCGCTTCTCGGAAAGCGGTTGTCCGGTTGACGACAGGATCGACTCACGGTCTGGGGTTGGGCGGCGACGCTAAGTAGGGTCCGCGCCATGCAGCGAAGAAGCGTCCTGATCACAACTGTGACAGCCGCGCTCGCGTTGAGCGGCGCGGTCCCTGCCATGGCGCAACCGCAGGTCCAGGTGGTGCCGGATCCCGCGGCACACGTCAACCCGTTCATCGGGACCACGAACCTGGGCAACGTCTTCCCCGGCGCGGTCCTGCCGTTCGGCATGTTCTCGTTCAGCCCCGAAGGCACCCGCGGCAACACCCTGCGCGCCGCGGCACCCGGCGGGTATCGGTACGACGCCACCCGCACGAGGGGCTTCAGCCTCACGCACATGTCCGGCACGGGCTGTGCGGGCGGATCCGGCGACATCCCGATCTTCCCGCACGTCGGCACGGTCACCACGTCGCCGACCACCGACGCGAAGGACGAGGTCTACGCCAGCGACTTCGCCCACGCCGACGAGGTCGGCAAGCCCGGCCGTTACGACGTGAAGCTCAAGTCCGGCGCCCAAGTCGAGCTCACCGCCACCGAACGCACCGGTGCGGGCAGGTTCACGTTCCCCGCGGACAAGCCGGCCACCGTGCTGATCAACACGTCCAAGTCGCAGGTCGGGTCGAGCGACGCGCAGACGACGATCGACCAGGCGAACCGCACCGTGAGCGGCAGCGTCACCGCCGGCAACTTCTGCGGCTACATCAACCAGGTCGGCCGCAAGTCCTACTACACGCTGCACTTCGTGGCGGAGTTCGACCAGCCGTTCACCGAGGTCGGCACGTACGAGGACAACGTTGTCACCCCCGGTGGCACGTCGTCGAAGGGCGGCACGACCTACGGCACCAACGGCTGGCCCGTGCTGGGCAAGGGATCCGGCGCGTACCTCGGCTTCGCGCCCGGCTCAAAGGTCGGGATGCGGGTCGGCATCTCCTATGTGAGCCAGGAGAACGCCAAAGCCAATCTCAAGGCGGAGAACACCGGCAAGGCGTTCGAGGACCTGCGCGACAACGCCTACATCGCGTGGCAGAAGCAGCTCAGGCGCATCGAGGTCGGCGGCGGCTCCGATGACGAGCGCACCAAGTTCTACACCGCGCTGTACCACGCGTTGCTGCACCCGAACCTGTTCAGCGACGTCAACGGCCAGTACTGGGGCATGGACGGCAAGGTCCACCGGATCAACAGGTATCGGCAGAAGGCGCAGTACGGCACGTTCTCCGGCTGGGACGTGTACCGCTCGCAGCTGCAGCTCGTGACGCTGCTCGAACCGGAGATCGGCTCGGACATCGCGCAGTCGCTGCTGAACCAGGCCGAGCAGAACGAGGGCGTGTGGGACCGCTGGACGCACAACAGCGGCACCACGCACGTGATGAACGGCGACCCGTCCACGCAATCGCTTGCGGGCATCCTCGCGTTCGGCGGCGACCGGTTCGACGTGCGGACCTCGTTGCAGTCACTGGTGAAGGCGGCCAAGAACCCGACCAAGCTCGACCTCAGCAAGGACGGCTGGGCGGTCATGTCCGTCGGGCAGCGGCCGTCGCTCGACAAGTACCTGAAGCTGCACTACATGCCGTCGATCTCCAACGCGTGGGGCGGCGCGGCGGAGACGCTGGAGATGTCCGGCGCCGACTTCGCGATCAGCCAGCTCGCCGCACGGACCGGCGATCGCAGGACCGCCAAGGAGTTCCAGGAGCGGGCCCAGTGGTGGCAGAACAACTACGACCCGGTCGCGCACTCGACGGGTGGCTACATCCGCAACCGCAACGCCGACGGCACGTGGGCGCCGAACTTCACGCCCGGCACCGGTAACGGGTTCGTCGAGGGCAGCAGCGCGCAGTACACCTGGATGGTGCCGCACAACATCGCCGGGCTCGTCGCGGAGATGGGCGGCCCGGAACGGGTGAACAAGCGGCTGGACGACTTCTTCCACAACGCCGACGGCAGCTGGGCGTTGTCGAAGAAGGGCGGCGAGAAGTCCGAACTGGACAACGAGCCGTCGCTGAACGTGCCGTGGATCTACAACTACACCGGCCAGCCGTACAAGGCGCAGGAGACCGTGCGCGAGGTCGTCAACACGTTGTGGAACACGCAGTCCGGCGGCATCCCCGGCAACGACGACCTCGGCGCCATGTCGTCGTGGTTCGTGTTCGCCGCGATCGGCCTGTACCCGCAGGTGCCCGCGCGCGCCGAGCTGGTGGTCGGCAGCCCGCTGTTCACGTCGGTGAAGGTCAACCGCGGGCGCGGCAAGGACATCGTCATCAACGCGCCGCAGGCGTCGGCGAACGCGAAGTACGTGCAGTCGTTGAAGGTCAACGGCCGCGCCACGACGAAGACCTGGCTGCCGGAGTCCTTTGTGGAGAACGGCGGCAGGCTGGACTTCGCGCTCGGGACCACGCCGAACAAGTCGTGGGGCGCGGGGGCGTCGGACGCGCCGCCGTCGTTCCGCGAGGGCGAGCAGCCGATCAAGCACGACCAGCCGTACTTCCTGGAGGTGCAGCCGAACAGCCCGTCGGTCGCGCCGGGGTCGTCGCTGACCGCGAAGATCACGAAGACCAAGCTGTACGACGGTGACCCGAAGGCCACGTACACGATCTCCGGGCCGGAGGCGCTGACGTTCAGCCCGGCGACCGGGCCGGTGCCGTCGGACATCACGATCACCGCGTCCGCCGGGACGGCACAGGGCTTCTACCCGGTGACCGTGACGGTGAACGTCGAGGGCGCGAAGCCCGTCGTGATCCCGTGGGTCGTCAAGGTCGCTCCCGTGGGCAGCCTCCTCGCGGCGGTCAACAACGTCGGCATCTCCGACGACGAGACCGGTGACGCGGACTTCGACGGCGGCGGCTACAGCTACTCGAAGCAGGCGCTCGCCGCGGCCGGCCTGAAGCCGGGTGAGACGTCGACGGTGGACGGCCTGTCGTTCGCGTGGCCGAACTCGCCCGCGGGCCGGCCCGACAACGCGACCGCCAACGGTCAGGTGCTCGCCCTGACCGGCACGAAGCTGTCGTTCATCGGTGCGGCCACGAACGGTGCCCGCACGAAGACGGCCACGGTGACGTTCACCGACGGCACCACGGCGACCGTCGACATCGGGTTCAGCGACTGGACGCTCGGCGGCGGCGGGCAGGCCCCGTCGTACGGCAACGTGATCATCGCGAACACGCCGTACCGCAACGAGTCCGGCGGCGGCAACGAGAAGGTGGCGACGCACATCTTCGCCACGAAGACGTTCGTCGTCCCCGACGGCAAGCAGCTCAAGAGCATCACGCTGCCCACCGACGAGGACCTGCACGTCTTCGCGGTAGCCACCGCCTAGCACGGTGTGCCGTTAAGGCCACCTTCACTGCGCTCAACGCAGTGAAGGTGGCCTTAACGGTCTTACTGGCCGCGGCTGGTGGGGTCGACCTTGGCGAACGTGAGGAGGTCGACCATCTTGAAGGTGCCGGGGGTGCGGCTGGGCAGGGTCGGTTTCCAGTTCGGGTTCTGGGAGAGGTACGAGTCAGGGTCCAGCTGCAGCATGCCGGCGAAGACCTCACCGACCAGCCGGGCGCCCATGCCGGCCAGCGAGATGCCGTCGCCGAGGAACTCGGCTTCCTTCAACGTGTAGTACCAAAGCGGAGTGCTGGCGTCGAGGCCGACGCCGAACTGCTTCAGCTCGGGGAAGATGTCCGCGGTGAGCACGGGAATCCCCATCGCCTTGGCGATCGACTGACCCGACGGCAGCGACCACGTCAAGTGCCGCAACAGGTTCCGCTGCGGCAACGCGGTCGGCGGGCTGCCGTCCGCGATCGCGCCGAGCGGCAGCTTGAACAGCGGCGTGGAGATCTTCGTGTCGATCCGCTTGTTCGGCTTCACCTGGCCGTCGCCGAAGTCGAAGAACGTCTGCCACCCGATGAACCGCCTGCGCGCCCTCCGTCCGCCGCGCAGGTCGACCGGGTCGGCCTGGCCCTCGCCCGCCGGGTCGAAGATGAACCCGAAGAACGGCTGGCCGTTCGCATCGCCCTTGAGGTTCGCCCGGTAGGAGGGACGCACCATGCTGTGCCCGAACCGGTAGCACGCGCCCTGGAACTCGACGGGCATGAAGTGCTGTCCTGGCCGGGGTTTGAAGAACCTCCGGCCGTTGGCGAAGATGTCCTCGGTGATGCCGTGGCCGACCACCTGCGGCATGAACTCGTGCCGCACGATCCACTGGTAGTGCCACACGACGAGCCGTTGCGCCTCGGCGAACACGCGGTCGTTCGGCACGGCCTGCGACCGCAGCCGGTCCACGACGTTGTTGTGGAACTTGATGAACGCGGCCTGCAGCCCCGAGATGATCATGTTCTCATCGTTGCGCGGATCGGCGATGATCGCGACGCCGTCGGACCGGCGCGGCACGTCCTCGAACGCGCCGCCGCTCTCCACGCGCAACTTGGCGCGGTCGCTCGTTTCGTACAGCTGCGGACTTCCGATGGGGCCGGCGCCGTACACGGAATCCAGTGACAGGGTGGGGTTTCTCGTGTTCGGCGACTGCTCGGGCGTGGCGGGCACGGCCAGCTTCGAGTGCATGTCGAACGTGAAGTCGTGGTCGATGAACTGGCCGAGGAACGTCGTGCCCGCGGTGTGGAACGGGTTGTCCCGGTTGTTCGGGCTCAGTTCGGGGTTGGTGATGAGCCGGATCGGCCCTTCGTGCAACGGATCCTTCGCGTCCAGCAGCCCACCCGGCGCGCCCATCGCCCGCAGTGCCTCCTGCACGCGCGGGGTGTTGTCGGCGAACGGGGCGAGCTTGAACATCCGGCCGAAGAACCGCGGCGAGGTCGGAGCGGCCGGCGGATCCGCTACGGCTGGAGTGGCGTGCAGCGCGATGGCACCAGCGCCGACGCCGCCCAGGAAATTCCTCCTATTCAGATGTCCCATGGCCGGGATTGTTCAGACCAATGACCGGTCCGGCACGGACGAAGAAGTCCTAGGGGGACACGAAACTCTTAGGTGTCCACGAGTCCGAGCCGACGCGCCTCGGCCAGCGCCTGCGCGCGATTGTGCACGCGCAGCTTGAAGAAGAGCTGTCTTTGTTCGGCCTCAACCGTTTTCACCGCTATACCAAGCGCTTGCGCGGTCTGCCGGACGGAGTCGCCGCGAGCGATGGATTCGAGGATGTCCGCGTCGCGATGCGTCAGTTCCGGTAGTCCGTCCGGGCTTGTCCGCGCTCCCACGACCCGGCCGTTCGGCCGCACCAGCCCGAGCCGCGCGACCTCGGCGGCGGCCTGCGCGCGGCTCTGCACGCCCAGCTTGCCGAAGATCCGGCGCTTGTAGTTGACGACCGTGTGCGGGCTGAGCCGCAGTGTTTCGCCGAGTTGCGACGCGGTGAGGCCCGCGCACACCAGTGCCAGCACCTCCAGTTCGCGATCGGTCAGGGCGCCGGAAGCCGACCGGGGCGCCCGCCCGCACCACGCGCGGTCCAGCGCGCCGCGCAACGAAGCCAGGCCACCGCGCAGACAGACCACCTGGTGCGCACCGGCTTCGCGCAGCCGCACCACGTCCTCGTCGCGCGACGCCGGGCTCAGCGCGATCACGTGCAGCTCGGGGAGCTTGCGGCTGAGCAACCGCGGCAGGCCGACCTCGACCGGTTCGAGCTGGCACAGCGCGACATCCGGTGGACGCAGACGGCACAGCAGGATCAGGTCGTCGACGGTGACGGTCGAGCCCACGACGAGCCAGCCGGGCAACGCGTCGAGCCAGCTGGCGATCGCGTCGCCCGTCAAACGGTCCCAACACAGCACTGCGATCCTCGTTGACCGCATGCATTTGGGCATGGCGCCTCTTGCTCACAGCGAGGCGGCGGCACTGGGGGCTGGCTCGAAGATTACGCCTGGTGCCAGCGCGTATCCACTACGTAGTATTCCGGGGTCAGAGAGCGCTCTCATGCACTCGTACGGCTTCGCACAGGAAGGCGGTTGGCCGGTGTCCGATGCGGGTCAGCACCACGGTCGCTTCGTCCGAGCCGGCGAGCTTGAGACGTTTGCGCAGCGTGTTGGGGTCGACGTCGAGCCCACGCACCAGAATCTCGAGGCGGCCGACGTCGTGCTTCCGCAGCAGCGCGCGCAGAGCCTTCTCCGCGTAGTGGCCGTGCTCGACGACCTTGAAGGCGCGGATGCCCGGCGGCGGCGCGTCGCCGGTGAGATAGGCGATGCGTTCGTCGAGCTGCCACAGCCCGTGGCGCGCCGCGTAGTGCCGTACTAGGCCCGCGCGCACGACCGCACCGTCCGGGTCGATGATCCACTGACCGGGCTCGCGCACCGGGCAGTCGTCCGGTTCGGCGTCGGTGATCGTCCACTCGCGCTGTCCGTGCAAGACGGTCGCGCGGCGCGAAACCCCTTGTGTCGCAAGGCCTCTCGTCCACAGGCACGCCTCGCGGACCTGCCCGTCGAGCGACACGAGCTCGATCTCGTCCGCCCAGGGCGCGACGGCGAAGTCGATGCCCGGCGCGCACTTCACCGCGAGATCGGAGTTCTGATACGTGTCAGCCAGTTCGTCCAACGGCGGCACGAAGTCCGCTGGGTGCCACGTGCGGCGGCCCGCCGAGTCGCGGCGCGCGGGGTCCGCCGTGACGGCCGTGCCCCTCGTGACCGGCCGCAGTGCGTCCGCCCGCACCAGCGGCAGATCACAGTTGTTGCGCGCCATGGCCAATCGGACGGGATCGAGGTCCGAACCGATGCAGCGGTTCGCGACCTCGCCGAGCTGTTTCAGGTCCGCGCCGATCGAGCACGTCACGTCGTGCACGTCGCGTCCGGCGAACCGTCGCGCGCGGTGTTTCGCCACCGGCGTCGCCGTCGCCTGCTGGAGGGCGTCGTCGGTGAACAGCCAGTCGCCCGCGCTGTCCACTTTGGACTCGGCTTTGCGGCGCAGCAGCACGGTCTCGACGACCGCGGCGAACCGGTCGGTGATCTTCCGCGCCCGTTCGATGTCGTGCAGCCGCGTCCGCGGGGTCAGCGGCAGCGCGGCGACCTCGGACAACGCGGCGCACCCGGCTTCGGAGCGCAGGTACGCCACGTCGTCCAAAGTGAAGCTGTAGCCCACGCTGTGTTAGTCCCTCTTGGCAGGCTTCTTGCCCGTCACCGAGACGTTGTAGAAGACCTCGCGCGGCAGCACCTTGGCGAACACGTTCTGGTCCACCCAGGACAGGTTCTGCCACGTGCGGTAGGCGAACATCGCCCAGCTGAAGCCGAGCTTCTCGCGCGGCACCGCGGCCTCGAACGTGCGCACCGGCCAGCCGAACAGCGCGGCGGTGAGCTCGTCGGTGACGGCCCTGACCTCGACCGCGCCCGCCCTGCGGGCCGTCTTCTCCAGGTCACCCGGATCGAACGTGTGCAGGTCGACGACGGCCTCCAGCGCGGCGGCGCGGGACGACTCGTCGAGCTCCTCCTGCGGGCGGCGCCAGTCGTTGAGCGCCGGGATGGCCTTGGTGACGTTGGTGGTCAGCCACCAGGTCGCCTGGCCGAGCTTGCGCGCGTAGAAGTTGCCGATGTTCGTCGGGTCGCCCGCGAACACGAACTTGCCGCCCGGCTTGAGCACCCGCTGCACCTCGCGCATCGCCGCCTCGACGTCCGGGATGTGGTGCAGCACGGCGTGCCCGACGACGAGGTCGAAGGTGTTGTCGTCGTACGGGATCCGCTCGGCGTCCGCGACCCGGCCGTCGACGTCCAGGCCGAGGTGCTGGGCGTTGCGCAGTGCGACCTCGACCATGCCGGGCGAGAGGTCGGTGACGCTGCCCTTCTTGATCACGTCACCCTGCATCAGGTTCAGCAGGAAGAAACCCGTGCCGCAGCCCAGTTCCAGCGCGTGCTCGTACGGGCCGGTGTCGCCCGCGACGGCCTTGAAGCGGTCCACCGCGTACGTGATGCAGCGGTCGTCGTAGGAGATCGACCACTTCTCGTCGTACGTGCCGGCTTCCCAGTCGTGGTACAGCACGTTGGCGAGCTTGGGGTCCTTGTACGCCGCTTCGACTTCCTCGGCGCTGGCGTGCGGGTGAGGTGCGGGGTCAGTTGCCACTGAACTTGGCCTTTCCGGGACCGTTGGCGATGAACGACTCGACACCGGACTTCTTGTCCTCGGTGGCGAAGAGCATCGCGAACAGGTGACTCTCCAGCTTCAGACCGCTCTCGAGGTCCGTGTCCAGCCCGCCGTCGATGGCGGCCTTGGCGGCGGCCAGCGCGAGCACCGGGCCGTTGACGAACTGCTTGGCCCACCGCTTCGCGGCCTCATACACGTCGTCCGGCGCCACGACCTCGTCGATCATGCCGATCTTGAGGGCTTCCTCGGCGGTGACGAACCGGCCGGTGTAGATCAGGTCCTTGGTCTTCGACGGGCCGATCAGCCGGGCGAGCCGCTGCGTGCCGCCACCGCCCGGGATCAGGCCCAGCAGCATCTCGGGCTGGCCCAGCTTGGCGTTGTCGCCCGCGATCCGCCGGTCACAGCCGAGCGCGACCTCGAACCCGCCGCCCAGCGCGTAGCCGGTGATGGCCGCGACCGTCGGCTTCGGCACGTTCGCGAGGGCACCCAGCGCGTCGCTGAGTCCCTTGGCCCGCAAGGTCATCTCGGCGTGCGAGATGGTCGCGAACTCCTTGACGTCGGCGCCGGCCGCGAACACCTTCTCGCCGCCGTAGACGATCACCGCGTACACGTCGGCACGGTCGGTCGCCTCCTTGGCGGCGGCCGCGAGCTCGGTCTGCACCTGGCGGTTCAGGGCGTTCATCGGGGGGCGATCCAGGCGGATCGTGCCGATCCCGTCCTCGACCTCGAGCCTCACGAACTCAGCCACGGCGTGTCCTCCTCGTTGAGCTTCCGCGTGCACACTACCCGCCGGTAACCCCGGCCGTTCGAGGCCGGGGAGCGCGCGAGTCTTACCGTCCGGCCCCTCGTGTCTTACGTTCCGACCCCGTCAAAGTGCGGGAAGGTAAGACACGGGGGTCCGGAACGTAAGACTCGCGCGGGTCAGGGGCGGCGGCGGGCGAAGAATCGGTCCCCGGAACGGGTCAGCTCCAGGTCCTGGGCGAAGGTTTTCGACAGGTTGTCCTCGGTCAGGACGTCGTCCAGCAGGCCCTGCGCGACGATGCTGCCCTCACGCAGCAGCAGGGCGTGCGTGTAACCCGGCGGGATCTCCTCGACATGGTGCGTGACCAGCACGGTCGCGGGCGCGTCGGGATCCATGGCCAGCTCCGACAGCTTGGCGACGAGGTCCTCGCGGCCACCCAGGTCGAGACCCGCGGCCGGCTCGTCGAGCAGCAGCATCTCGGGGTCGGTCATCAGGGCGCGGGCGATGAGCGTGCGCTTGCGCTCGCCTTCGGACAGGGTGCCGAACGTGCGGTCGGCGAGGTGCGCGATGCCGAGCGAGCCGAGCAGCTCCCTGGCCCGGTCCGTGTCGAGCTTGCCGTACTCCTCGCGCCAGCGGCCGAGCACCGCGTACCCGGCGCTGACCACCAGGTCGACGACCGTCTCGTCACCGGGGATGCGGCCGTTCAAAGCGGCCGAGCACAGGCCGATGCGCGGCTTGAGCTCCTGGACGTCCGTCTTGCCCAGGCGTTCGCCCAGCAGGTGCACCTTGCCCTTGGTCGGGTGCAGCTCCGCGCTGGCCAGCCTGAGCAGGGTCGTCTTGCCCGCGCCGTTGGGGCCCAGGACCACCCAGCGCTCGTCCAGCTCCACCGCCCAGTCGATGTTGCCGACCAGGGTGTTCTTTCCCCGGCGGACCGCTACGCCCGCCATGTGCACGACCAGATCTGTCACGTCGACGTCCGCCACGGCCCCATTGTTTCCGAAGCCCTTCGACCGACCGTCCAGTGGGGTTATCAACGCCCAGATTGTCGGTGCGGGATGACAAGATCGGAGGTATGGCCGACTCACCGTCCGAAGTCCTCGCAGGCCGCCCGTTCCCGCTGGGCGCCCACGCCGAGGACGGTGGCGTGCGGTTCGCGGTCACATCGTCGGTGGCCGACGCGGTCGAGGTGTGCCTGATCTCGGACGACGGGTCGGAGAAGCGGATCGAGCTCACCGAGCGGACGTTCGGGGTGTGGCACGGGCTCGTGCCCGGCGTCACGCCGGGTCAGCGGTACGGGTACCGGGTGCACGGGCCGTACGACCCGCGGCGCGGGCTGCGGTGCAACCCGGCGAAGCTCCTGGTGGACCCGTATGCGACGCAGATCACCGGCAAGGTGACGGACCTCGACGCGGCGCTCGGGTACGTCGGCGACCCGATGCACGGGCCGGCGTCGAGTGCCGACTCGCTGGGCAGCGTGCCGTTGTCCGTCGTGTCGTCGCCGGGCGGGGCGGACACCGGGGTGAAGCCGGAGGTGCCGTTCGAAGAGGCGGTGATCTACGAGCTGCACGTGCGCGGGTTCACGCGACTGCACCCGGACGTGCCCGCGCGGCTGCGGGGGACGTACCTCGGGCTGGCGCATCCGGCGGTGATTGAGCACCTGGTGCGGCTCGGCGTGACGTCGGTCGAGCTGCTGCCCGTGCAGGCGTTCCAGGACGAGCCTTCGCTGCTGCGGCGCGGCCGGTCGAACTTCTGGGGGTACTCGCCGCTCGGGTACTTCGCGCCGCACGCGGCGTACGCCTCCGAGCCGGGGCGGGAGATCCAGGAGTTCCGCACGATGGTCGCGGCCCTGCACGCCGCGGGCATCGAGGTGATCATCGACGTCGTCTACAACCACACCTGCGAAGGCGGGCCGGACGGCCCGACGCTGTGCTACCGCGGGTTCGACGCGCCCGGCTACTACCTGCACGCCGGTGGCGGCAGCACGGTCGACATCACCGGGTGCGGCAACACTCTCGACGCGGGGTCGCCGCAGGTGGTGCGGCTGGTGACGGACTCGCTGCGGTACTGGGTCACCGAGCTCGGCGTGGACGGTTTCCGGTTCGACCTGGCGTCCACGATGGGCCGGCCGCGCGGCGGGTTCTTCGACCGCGACTCGGCGTTGCTCACGGCCATCACCACCGACCCGGTGCTGTGCCGCGCCAAGCTGATCGCCGAGCCGTGGGACGCGACCGGCGACGGCTACCGCGTAGGCGACTTCGGGGTGCAGTGGGCCGAGTGGAACGGCCGGTACCGCGACACCGTGCGCGACTACTGGCGCGGCCACACCGGCGTGCGCGACCTCGCCTACCGCCTCTCCGGGTCTTCCGACCTCTACGCCGACGACCTGCGCCGGCCGTGGCAGTCGATCAACTTCATCACCGCGCACGACGGGTTCACGCTGCGCGATCTCGTGTCGTACAACACGAAGCACAACCTCGGCAACGGCGAGGACAACCGCGACGGCACGGACGACAACCGCTCCTGGAACTGCGGCGCCGAGGGCGACACGACCGATCCCGCCGTGCTGACGCTGCGGGCCCGCCAGGCCCGCAACCTGCTGGCGACGCTGGTCCTGTCGACCGGCACGCCGATGCTCGTCGGCGGCGACGAGATGTGGCGCACGCAGGGCGGCAACAACAACCCGTACTGCCTGGACGACGAGGTGTCCTGGGTGCGGTGGGGCGATCCCGGCGAACTGCTCGCGTTCGCCCGCCGGGTGATCGACGTGCGCGCCACGTCCCCCGCGCTGCGCCAGCCGGAGTTCTTCGAGGGCCGCACCACGCCGTCGGGCAACCCGGACCTGGTGTGGTTCCGCCCGGACGGCGAGGAGATGGCCGAGACCGACTGGTTCGACGAGGGCCGCCGCACCCTCGGGATGTTCATCGACGGCTCGAACTGTCTGTCCCGCACGCGCGACGGTGAGCTGATCTCCGACCACTCGTGGCTGCTGCTCATGCACTCCGGGGCCGAGCCGGTCGTGGTCACGCTGCCCGCCGCGCAGTACGGCTCGGCGTTCGAGCCGTACCTCGACACGACCACGCTCGACGGCACGCCCGTGGACCCGACGCCGCTGCGGCCCGGCGCCAAGCTCACGCTGGAGTCGCGGTCGCTTGTCCTGTTGCGGATGCCGCGCTGAGACACGATCCCGCACCCCTGCGGCACCTCATGACCAGCTCAGGAACGTCTCAGGATTCCCTGCCGTTGGTCTCAGCATCCGGGCGTATTCACGGATGTGGAACGGCATCGAGGGGACGGGATGGCGGAGCGCGAAGCGGCAGGCCCGGCCTGCCACAACGACCTCAGCGGCAGCGCGGAGGTCGCCGCACAGGCGCGCACCGTCCACGGCGGCATCCACGTCAACAACCAGACCGTGATCGGCGTGGCACTGGTCTTCGTGACGATCAGTCTGGTCGTGGTGACGCTCGCCCGCGGGCGGGAGACCGCACCACGGGAGTCCCCGGCGACCAGCACGATCCAGGCCGTGCCGCTCCAGTGGATGATCCCGAGGGGAGCTGACCCACTGGCGGAGGCGCAACGGCTCGCGACGGAGTTGGTGGAACGCACCTGGCCGGAGGACGCGCACGTGCGGTTCGACCCACCGGTGGTGGTCAGCCGGGTCGCGATGCTCAACGGCCGGGTGATCTCGCGGACCGCCGGGTGCCGGGGCATCGTGCGGCTGTGGGTGATCGAACGGGAGGACGACCACTACGTCTTCGGATTCACCGCGGTGGGGTGAATCCGAAGACGTATTCTCCAATCGAGACACCGATTGAGGTGCACATCCACCGGACAGCGCAACGTTTGTGTCCATCCCATGGGAGCGCTGGCCGAGGCGGACACACCCGTGCCACCATGCGCTCGTGGCTCTTCTCTGGTCCAACCGCCCGATCGACCTGCTCCTGGTCGCGTCGAGCGCGTGTAGCCGCCCGCGGCGCTGACTTCTCGCGCCGCCGATCGCTACCCCAGCAGTCGTAGCCATCATGGAGCGCACCCGTGACCACTTTGCTCGGAGCCGACCTGCATCCCGCGCTGGACGTCCAGCTCCTGCGCGACATCATCCACCCGGAACGCGACCTCTGGACGCCGCGTGAGCTGCGTGAGCTCACGGCCACCGTCGCGACCGAACTGACCACACCGCTGCTCGAGATCCTCGACTACGTGCCCGAACAACGATGGTGGCAACGCCTCGGGCTCACCGAGGGCGTCGAGCTGTGGCTGCTGAGCTGGCTGCCCGGCCAGGGCACCGAGCCGCACGACCACGGCGGCGCGGCCGGCAGCTTCACCGTCCTCACCGGCGAGCTCACCGAGGACTACCGCTACCCCTCGGGCCCGGTGCGCACGGTCACGCGAGTCACCGGCGACGCGATCGGGTTCGGCTCCGGGCGCGCGCACCAGGTGCGCAACCTCGGCACGCGCGGCGCGGCGACCGTGCACGCCTACTCGCCGCCGCTGGTGCCGACCCGCGAGTACCGCAGTCTGCTGGACATCCCCGCGGAGATCCCCCCGCTGCCCGCGCAGCGCCTACCGTTGTCCGAGCTGCGCATTCTGGCTGACCTGGAGGGTCCGTGAGCGTCGAAGAGTTCCTCGAGGATGCCCGTGCCGAGATCGACCGGGTCACCCCCGAACAAGCGGACGAACTGCGCCGCGAGGGCGGCCTGATCGTCGACATCCGGCCGCACCACAACCGGCTCGCCGAGGGTGAGATCGAGGGGTCCGTGATCGTCGAGCGGATCGTGCTGGAGTGGCGGCTCGACCCGACCGGCAACTGGCGGCTGCCCGGTTTCACCGCCGACACGCCCGTCGTCGTCGTGTGCAACGAGGGGTACTCGTCCAGCCTCGCCGCGCGCGACCTGAAGCGCATCGGGCTGAAGCAGGCGACCGACCTCATCGGCGGCTTCCGCGCGTGGCGGGCGGCCGGTCTGCCGATTCGCGAGGGCGGTTCCCAGGCTGTCACCTAAGTTGCTGAGAAAGCACTACAGGGTGGTGAGCCGAACGGCGTCTTAACTCTGCCGCCATGAAGCTCACGATGCTGGCGATCACCCTCACCGCGCTCGTCGCCGCGAGCAATACCGCCGCCACCGCCGAAACCTCGAGCCCCGTCTGCACTCCCGCGCAGGCGGGGCTCGATTCCGTTCTCCTGGACCACGCCCTGAACCTGTTGAGCGTCAACGGGTCCGAGACCGTCCAGGTGTACCGGGACGGCTGCCAGGTCGGGAAGGGCGTCTACGACCCGGTGCTGGGCGACCTCGCGGGCAACAACTGGAGCCAGACGAAGACGGTCACCGCGCTGCTCACCGGCCGGGCCGTCACGCTGGGGAAGCTGCAGGTCAGCGACCCCATCGGCAAGTACCTGCCGCCCGGTCTCGGCGACGAGGCGCACCGCGCGATCACGATCGAGCACCTGCTGACCCAGACCAGCGGCGTGCACATGAACTGGTCCCGCGAGCTCAACCCGGAGATGCCCGACCGCATCGCGGAGTTCATGTCGCTGCCGATCGACCACGAGCCCGGCACGTACTTCCGCTACGACCAGACCGGGCCGACGGTCCTCGCGTACGTCGTGGAGCAGGCGGTCGGTGAGGACCTGCAGGAGTTCGCGCAACGGGAGTTCTTCACCCCACTGGGCATCCCGCGCGACAAGTGGTTCTGGCTGCGCGACCGCGCGGGCCACACCGAGGGCTGGGCGCACCTGTTCCTGCCCGGCGACCAGTTCCGCCGCTTCGGCGAGCTCTTCACCAACGACGGCGTCGTAGCCGGCAAACGCCTGATCTCCAGCGGCTACCTCCGCAAGCTGCACACCGGCACGAAGGCCAACCCCGCCTACGGCTACCTGACGTGGGTCAACTCGGGTGCGTACTGGGTCAACGCCTCAGGCTTCGCCGAAGCCACCAACGAGGGCCACATGATCAGCAGCGCACCCCCGGACATGTACTTCTCGGCCGGTTTCCACGGCCAGTTCGTGTTCGTCCTGCCGAAACTGCACATGGTGGTCACGCGCTCGTCCGGCAGTCTGATGTGGACACCGAGCCGCACCGACGTGGGCGACCTGACGACGGCCGCGACCTCCAGCCAGCCGGGCCGCATCGAGTACGAGTTCTTCAAGCTGATCATGCACGCCGCGGGCCAGCCCGCCGGCGACTACGTCGCGCCCACACCGACCTCGGTGGACGTAGGCCTGATCGTCAACCCCGAGGACAACCTGGCCGCGCTGCAACTGGGTCCGGGCGCGCCGGAGGGCTGCACGTTCGCCGGCTGCGGCAGCGACCCGAGCACCACGGAGGCGGTCAGGTTCCTGCAGGAGGTGCAGGCGGCGGAGTGGGCCGGTTTCACCTCAGTGCCGGACAGCGTGATGGAACTGGCCCGCAAGTCACCCCGGTTCTTCCTGCGCGTGCTGGACGGCTGGGAGCAGACCGCCCAGATCATGGGCAAGCGCCTGCCGGACACCGTGCCGAACCTGATGCGCTCCCTCCAGGCCTCGGTCGACACGGTCCCCGCCATCCGGTGAAGTCCGGGCCACCTTCACCCCGGTGAAGGTGGCCCCAACCGCACCACGGAACCGGACGCGGGCCGGTAGCGTCTCGTTGCCGTGAGGTATGTGAGGTGGGGGTCGGCGGCGCTGGTCGTCGTAGGGTCGCTCGTGTGGGCGCCGGGTTTCGCAAGTCTCGCCGGCGCGCTGGCCGGACTGCTGGTGGAGCTGGCGGCGTTCCAGCTGGGGTTGTTCATCGGAGCCGTCCTCTTCGGACTCCGGGTGAACCACGTGATCATCGGCGTAGGCGGCGTGATCAAGGAGTGGACCTCGGCCAGGCGCCGCGTAGTCCTGCGCTCGATCCCGATCCTCACCGCGGTCGGCATCACCGGCGAACGAACTCCGGTGCGCGGCCGAATGGTGGGCGCGGGCATCTTCTCGGCGGTGATCGCGACCGCGACCGCGGGCACCCTGTGGCTCACCACCGGCGCCGACGTCGGCAAGGGGCTAGCCCTGGGTGCCACCGCCACACTGCTCAACGAGCTGATCCCCGTTCGCCGTCCGGGCAACACCTCCGCGGGCTGGTACGTCTTCGCGCTGCCCCGGCTGGCCGGGCGCGAACTGGCAGAGCTGGAAGCGGCGCCGCACGTCACGCGGGCCATCGAGGCGTTCAACGCCGGGGACTTGGACACCGCCGGACGGATCGCGGACGAGCTGGCCACCACGCACCCCGAACTGGTGACGGTCATCGGGCTCAAGGTCACGACGATGTCCGTCAGCGGCCGCCACGCCGAGGCACTGGGCCTGATCACAACCCTCGCGGGCAGGGACGGTCTCACCCCGAGGGAGATCGCATTCGTAATGGCGACGACGGCTGGGCTGGCCGCGCTGGCGGTCGAGTCCGGCCAGCTTCCGGCGGAGATCGGCATCGCCACGGCCCGCAGCACGCTCACGGGCGCGCTGGAAGCCGGTTATCCCACCTACCGCGCACACGGCACGCTGGCCCTGATCGCGTTGCTGGAAGGCGACACGGACACGGCGATCGAACTGGGCAACCGCGCTGCGGAGTCGAGCCACCAGGCAGTGGACCGCGCCGACGACCTGACCACAGTCGCGAAAGCGCACATGGCGGCCGGGAACAACAAGAAAGCCCGCGAAATCATGGCGGAAGCGCACGCCCTGGCAGGCTGGCTACCGCGCGTGGCAACCACAAACGCAAGGCTGTCGATCAGCTAACCGCGCGCCAGCGCACACAACCACCAGGTGGTGGGCCCCTCTTTGAGCTGAGCCGGGGTCCGGGGCGGAGCCCCGAGCAGGAAACGCACCACGCACGAAACCGGCAGCCAAGGCGCAACCACGCACCCAACCGGCAGCCAAGGAAAGTCAGCGCGTCAACACAAACCGGACCACCCACGAAAGCCGCCGCGTCAACACAAACCGGCAGCCACGCCCCCAAAGAGAAAGGGGCCGCCCCCACGAGAGAGAGCGACCCCTTTCCCTACCCCGCGTCAGGTAGGCAGACCAGGCAAGCCCGGCACCGTCGGGAGACCACCCGGCGGCGCAGGCAGACCGCACTTCTGCAGTGCGTCGGTAAGCGTCTTCAACAAATCCGTAACCAGCGACAACAGCTTGGTCGGATCCGGCAGCCCAGCCCCCGGCAACACCTTGCCGAGCAGCCCGAAGACGTTGGAGAACAGACTCATGACAACGGGCAGGCACTCCTCCGGCCCCTGCCAAGCAACGTCCGAGGACGCACCAGCAGGCACGGGCAACCCGGCAGGAGCACTAACCGGCGGCGTAGGCAAACACTTGGCGCCCTGCAACGCGGTCAACACCCCGAGGATGTCCCCAAGCGGCGCAGCAGCGTTGCCCGGATTCGGCGGGATCGCCGTGAGCGAGCCGATCACTTTCTTCAAGGTGTCGACGAGCTGGGTCACCAGTCCGGCGCAGGCAGCGGGTGGATCATCGCGGTCAGGCGTCGAGGCGGCGGGGACAACCGAGGCGGTAAACATCACTGCGACGAGCGAGATTACGGTAACTGTTTTCTTCACGGCTACCTGCTTTCATCCGTGCGCATTTCAGATAAACCGACCTTAAATGCCGGTATCTGCTCATTCCATGCGACAGAGCGTATGCCCGCATACCCATGTCTACCAGCGGAGATAGAGAAATCACCCGAACGAATCGGTTTCATGCGAATGAGGGAAGGGCACGAAAGAGCACGCAAGCACGAGCCAGGTAACTTGCGGTTACCGCACAACCCGCAAGATAGACGGATCAGGGCATCCAGTCCGCTTCAAACCAGCGAACCGGATGCCCTGAGTTGATCTCAAGACGCCAGTACGACGCGACCGAGTTCCGCGGGCGTGGCCAGCAGGTTGTGCCGGGGCAGCACGCGCACGGTGTAGCCGAGGGTTCCGGCGTGCGGCAACGGCACGTCGACCTCGTAGTTGCCGTTGCCCGCGTAGTGCATCGGGTGCGACACGAGGTCGTACAGCTCGTCACTGTCGCCGACCTTGCCCAGCACCACCTGGACGTCCACTTCGGACGGCTCCAGGCCGGCCAGCTCGACCCGCGCGGTGACGTGCACGGGCGCGCCGAGCACCGGAACGGCGGGCCCGGTGATGGCGAGGTCGCTGTCGAGCACGCGCACGCGGGTCCACGACGCGCGCAGGCGGTGCCGGTACGCCGACAGCTCCTTGGCGCCGCGGTAGCCCTCGCCCACCACGGTCCGCGCGGACGCGGCCGCGGGCGCGTAGTAGGTCTCGACGTACTCGCGGACCATGCGCGACGCCTGGACCACCGGGCCGAGCGAGGCGAGCGTGTGCCGCACCATCGACATCCAGCGGGTCGGCACGCCGTCCTCGCCGCGGTCGTAGAACAGTGGCGCCACCTGGGAGCCGAGCAGCTCGTAGAGCGCGTTGGCCTCCAGGTCGTCGCGGCGGATCGGGTCGGCGACGCCGTCGGCGGTCGGGATGGCCCAGCCGTTGCTGCCGTCGTACAGCTCGTCCCACCAGCCGTCGCGAATGGACAGGTTGAGCCCGCCGTTCAGCGCGGCCTTCATGCCGGACGTGCCGCACGCCTCCAGCGGGCGCATCGGGTTGTTCAGCCACACGTCGCAGCCCCAGTACAGGTACCGGGCCATGGACATGTCGTAGTCGGGCAGGAACACGATCCGGTGCCGCACACCCGCCTCGTCGGCGTAGCGGACGATCTGCTGGATCAGCGCCTTGCCGCCGTCGTCGGCGGGGTGCGACTTGCCGGCGACGACCAGCTGCACGGGCCGCTCGGGGTGCAGCAGCAACGACCGCAGCCGCTCCGGGTCGCGCAGCATCAGCGTGAGCCGCTTGTACGTCGGCACGCGCCGGGCGAAGCCGACGGTCAGCACCTCGGGGTCGAACACCGAGCCGGTCCAGCCGAGCTCCAGCGCCGACGCGCCGCGCTGCAGCCACGACTCGCGCAGCCGCCGCCGGACCTCGTTGACGAGCCGCTCGCGCAGCTGGCAGCGCAGCTCCCACAGCAGCTTGTCGGTGACCGGCTCGAACGAGCCGAAGCCGGTGTTGGTCGACGCGGTGTCCGCATCGGACCCGCCGAGCAGCTTGCTGATCTCGGTCGCCGCCCACGTCGGCCCGTGCACGCCGTTGGTCACCGAGCCAATCGGCACCTCGGTCGTGTCGAAGCCCGGCCACAGGCCGCGGAACATGTCGCGGCTGACCTCACCGTGCAGCCTGGACACGCCGTTCGCGCGCTGTGCGAGCCGCAGGCCCATGTGCGCCATGTTGAACATGCCGGGGTTGTCCTCGGCGCCGAGCGCGAGGATCCGCTGCGTGTTCACGCCGGGGACGAGCTGCTCGTCGCCGAAGTAGTGCTGCACCAGGTCGACCGGGAAGCGGTCGATGCCGGCGGGCACCGGGGTGTGCGTGGTGAAGACGGCACCGGCCCGCGATGCGGCCAGCGCCTGGTCGAAGTCGAGGCCGTCGTTGGTGATGTACTCGCGGATCCGCTCCAGGCCGAGGAACCCGGCGTGGCCCTCGTTGGTGTGGAACACCTCGGGCTGCGCGTGCCCGGTGAGCTCGCAGAACGTGCGCACGGCACGCACACCGCCGATGCCGGCCAGGATCTCCTGGCGGATGCGGTGGCCCTGGTCGCCGCCGTAGAGCCGGTCGGTGACGCCGCGCAGGTCCTCGTCGTTCGTCTCGACGTCGGAGTCCAGCAGCAGCAACGGGATGCGGCCCACCTGGGCCTTCCACACCTTCGCCCGCAGGACGCGGCCGCCGGGCATGTTGACGTGCACGAGCAGCGGCAGGCCGGAGGGCTCGGTGAGCAGCTCCAGCGGCAGGCCGCGCGGGTCGAGGACCGGGTAGTGCTCGATCTGCCAGCCGTCCAGCGACAGCGACTGCCGGAAGTAGCCGGACCGGTAGAGCAGGCCGACCGCGATCAGCGGCACGCCGAGGTCGCTCGCCGCCTTGAGGTGGTCACCGGCGAGGATGCCGAGGCCGCCGGAGTAGTTCGGCAGCGCCTCGTGCACGCCGAACTCCATCGAGAAGTACGCGACGGCCGTGGGCAACGGCTTGTCGTCGCCGACGCCGTGCTCCCGCCGTTGCTGGATCTCGTCCTGGCGCCGCTGGTACCAGCGTGGCCCGGTGACGTACCGGTCGAGGTCGTCGGCCAGCGCCCGGACGCGGAGGAGGAACTGTTCGTCCCGAGCCAGTGTCTCGAGCCGCCCCGCGTCGACCACGGACAGCAGGCGCAGCGGATCGCCACCAGTCTCGGACCAGACCTTCGGGTCGATCGAGGAGAAGAGGTCCTGCGTCGGTGGATGCCACGTCCAGCGCAGGTTGGTGGCGAGCGTGGCCAGCGCGGAGAGGGACTCGGGCAGGCTGGCTCGGACGGTGAACCGGCGAAGTGCTCGCATGGCGAGCGACCTTATCTCCCACCTATGCGGGCCCGACAAGATTCCCGGCCAAGCCTGCAACGAATTGCAGAACCGATCAAGACGACGAAGCCCGCGACCTGCGAAAACCTTCGCGGGTGTGCGCGAGCCTACACAAAGCGACCCCCGCCAGCCGTCGGCAATGGTCTCGCCGGGTGGCCTGTGGAGTACCTACTCCAGGCTGATCCGTCATCAAGATCATGCGAGTACGAATGAAAGTCCGTCGCCCGAACTGAGAGTCGAGTCTTGGTGGGTGAGATGAGGCGTCTGGGGTTCGCCCGGCCGGTACTGCTCGTCGTCGGCCTGGTGGTCTGCCTGATCTTCGGCCTGGTCGTGGCCTTCCGTGTCCTCAACGCCGGCGGTGGCTGCGCCGGCTGCCCGGCCGGACCGGCGGCCGGTTTCTCGGTCGCGCTGCACGCCGTCGGTGAGAACGGCGCCGAGGTCACCGGCGCTTCGGCCGAGCTGCACGGACTCGGCGCGGACAGCACACCGGTCCAGGTCAGCGGCGCGACCATGCGCACGCCGGTGCTGCGCGGACCCGTGCTCGCCGTGGTGCGCGCACCGGGCCACCTCGCCGAACCGGTGCCGCTGGGCTGGGCCGACGCCGGCCGCACGGTCGAGGTGCGGCTCTTCGACCGGACCCGGTTCGCGATGCACTCGGCGGGCGACGTGATGTTCGGACGCCGGTACGCGGCACCGGAGCAGGGCTCGCCGCTGATCCCGGAGTCCGCGCCCGAGCGGGGTGCCGAGCAGGTGGTGTCGGCCGTGGCGCCCATGTTCTCGGCCGCCGACCTGCGCACGGTCAACCTGGAGAGCGTCGTCAGCGACCTGCCCGCGAACGCGGCCTACCCGCAGAAGCGGTTCATCCTCAAGTCCGCCACGGCGACGACGGCCGGGTTGCGCAAGCTCGGCGTCGACTGCGCGGTGCTGGCGAACAACCACTCGCGCGACTTCCTGGAGCAGGGCATCACCGACACCAGGGCCGCGCTGACCAAGGCCGGGATCGGCATGGTCGGCGCCGACGTGACCGCGGAGGGCGCCGCGGTGCCGTTCCGCACGACGGTCAACGGCACGAGCCTCGCGGTCGCCGGTTTCACCAGTGTGGACGGTGACTTCGTCAACCGCGCCTACCCGACGAGCGGGACGCCCGCGTCGCCCGACAACGCCTGGCAGTACGAGCAGCGCACCTGGGGGTTCAGCGGCGCCGGCGTCCACGTGCCGACGAAGCCCAGACGCATCGGCCAGGCGTGGCAGGAGTTCCAGCGCGCCGAGCCGAAAGCCGACCGCGCGGCGCTCTGGGGGTCGCTGGTGCAGGTGTACCCCGAGCTGCAGGACTGGGTCGCCCGGCGCGGGCACGGCGGCGCCGCCGCGTGGGACGCGGTGTCCTCACCGGCGCAGGTCGCGGAACTGTCCAAACAACACCAGGTCGTCGTCGTCCAGCTGCACGCGGGCTTTCAGTTCCAGGACTCCGCTTCGGACAACGTGCGCGCGATCGCGCACGCGGCGATCGACGCCGGAGCGAGCATCGTGGTCGGCCATCACCCGCACGTCCTGCAGGGCGTCGAGTGGTACAAGGGCAGGCTGATCGTCTACAGCCTCGGCAACTTCGTGTTCGACCAGAACTTCCTCGCCACGTTCTCCAGCGCGATCCTGCGGACCGTGTGGGACGGCCCCCGGCTGCTCGAGGCGAGGCTGCTGCCGCTGGAGCTCGTCGGGTACCGGCCGGTCCCGCTGACCGGTGACGCGGCGCGGCAGGTGCTCGGCCGGATCTGGGAGCGCGGCATGCGCCCGGCCGCGACCGACCGGGACCGCACCGGCGCGGTCCGCGCGTTCCCCCGGCCGCAGCCCGAGGACACCGTGCCGGGCCAGGTGGTGTTCGAGCACAACACCGGCCGGATCACGGCGACGGCGCCCGCGGACACGGCCAAAGACCTCGTCGTGCCACCGGGTGTGCTCGATCTCGGCACACCGCCCGGCGCGCTGACCCGCCCGACCGGTGGCGCCGGCGTCGAGCTGGGCCGTGACCTGTTCGGGTGGGGCCGGTTCGAGGACGAGACCGCCGACGGGCAGGTCGACTCGGCGACGCACTGGACGACCGACAGCAGCGCCGAGAGCGCGCAGACCGGCCCCACCCCGCAGGGCCGCCGGTTCCTGCACCTCACCGCGGCGCCCGGCAAGTCCGTGCAGACGCGTGCGGTGGCGCGGATCGCGTTGCCCAGGCACCGGCTGTTCGGCGCCGACACCCGGCCGCTGGATCCGGCGCCCTCCTACTCGATGCGGGCGGTCGTGCGCGGTTCGGCGGCGAGCACCGCGTACTTCCGGTTCGGCGTCTACCACTTCGACGACAGCAACCCGACCGAGGATCCGACGTCGACGTTGCTCACGACGATCACGCGTGCGGTCGAGGTGCCGCCGGACGGCGGCTGGCACCAGGTGAGCATCGACCTGTCCACAGCCGACCTGGACACCGCCGAGGGTGACGGGAACATGATCATGCTGTACGCCGGGCTGCAGGAGCGGCCGGACCGGCAGAGCGCGTCGCTGGACCTCGACGACGTGCGGTTCGTGGAATGGCGCGGCGCCGACGGGATGACCGGCTCGTTCGGCGATTTCACGCTGGCGCGCAACAACGACGTGCGACCGAGAACCCTCTCGGCGCTCGTGCGCCAGGCGTCCTGAGACGGATCTCCAATTCTGTCAACGGTTGTGCCATGCACTCGCGCAACCACAGTGCGTAGTCGTCCC
Organism: Lentzea sp. NBRC 105346; assembly: GCF_030269605.1. Lineage (GTDB taxonomy): Bacteria > Actinomycetota > Actinomycetes > Mycobacteriales > Pseudonocardiaceae > Lentzea. The sequence goes on along the minus strand of NZ_BSTQ01000023.1, from coordinate 32,917 downwards.
GTCACTGCGATGTGGAGGAGCACCGAGCTATGAGCCGGCCACTCACCGAAGCTGGTTTTCCTTCGGGCGCAAGGGTTCCGCTGGCCGTGACCGTGGTGGCGCTGCTGTCGCTCGCGGTGTTCTGCGGGGTCCGGCTCGGTGGTCACCAGGACGGCTCGTCGGTGGAGGTCGTCGCCAGCTCGCACCAGTGGTTCGCGGAGAACCTCGCGCGCTCGGTCGGCGAGTCGGTGCGGGAGGCCGCGGGCGACCTGGCGGCGGCCGTGCGGCGCTACGGCGTCCGGCCCGACTACGGCACGGACCAGACCATCGAGTTCTTCGCGAAGAACACCCCGCGGTCGCGTGGGCTGGCCGTGGTCAACCGGTCGTCGGGGAAGCTGCTGGCGTCCGCCGGTGAGGCCGTGCCGATCGAGTCGCTGGCCATCGGCGAGGTCACCGGGTCCGCGGTGCGCGTGGTGGCCGATCACGACGGTGGCGTGCAGACGGTGATCGCCGACGTGCTGACCGGCACCGACCGGCTCGTGATCATGTCGATGGACCTCGCCGTCCCCGCGCCCGCCGTGGACAGCCTGCGGCTGCCGTCCACGGTGCTGCTGGCGACCGACGGCGGTGAGGTGATCGGTTCCAGCGCCGGCGATGAGCTGATCACGCGGGCCGCCGCTGCCGCCACGTCCGGAACAGGCGGCCACCTGGTCGGCGCCGAGCAGGCGCTGGCGGATGGGCGCGCCGTCGTGCCGATCGTCGCCTACTCGCCGGTGACGACGGGCACGGCCAAGGCCCGGCTTGGCATCTCCGTGCTGCTGTCCGGCGCCACGCCACCGGACGACGACGCGGTCACGGTGGGCGGCCTGTGGCCCGCTCTTTCGCTGCTCGGAGTGACGCTCGTGGTCGCGTTGCTGATCGGCGGAGGCCTGGTGCGGCCGGTCCGGCGGTTGCGCCGCGACGCGATGACCGTCGCATCCGGACAGTCCTGGCCGGGCCGCCGGTACCGGATCTCGGAGACCCGCCGCATCGCGGGCGCGTTCGGCGCGACGGGCCCGCCCGGCCGGTGTTCGGCACTGGTCGCGGTCGTCCTCGCGTTCCTCGTCCTGATCGGCTGGTCCGGCGGGGTGCTGTGGACGCTGGGCAGGCAGGAGGTGCGCGTACCGCAACAGGCGGTGGAGATCACCCAGAGCCTCGCCGCGAACACCGCGCACACGTTGCGCCGCAGCCTGCAGCAGAGCCTGACCGACCTGCGGGCGATGGCCGCGCGGATCACCGACACCGACGAGCTCGACCCGGTGCTGCAGGAGATGTCCGCGCGCCACCCGCGCTACCGCAGCGTGTACGTCATCGACCCGCAGGGCGTGATACTGGCGCGGGCGGGCCGCAAGCCTTTGCGCGCCGAGCAACCGCCGCCCGACGGGTTCGGCCTGCACCAGCAGGACACCGCGGGCCGGGTGCCGATCATCTACGCCGCGGCCCAGCTCGCCGACGGCAAGCACGTGGTGATCGGCGAACTGGACGTGGTGAAGCTGTCCGCCCTGGCCCGCAAGCCGGGTGGCGTGGGCCGGCTCGTCGACTCGGGTCTGCGCACGGTCGCCGCGACCGTCGGTTTCCGCGCGTACGAGGAGTTGACCGCGGAACCGTTGCGGCGCAGCGTGACCAGCGCCATGCACGGCGCCGCCGAGCCCGCCGTGCACGAGGTCGACGGCCGGCTGTCCGTGGTCGCGGCCGCCGCGATCTACGGCTCGCAGGCGACCAACGAGCTGCAGTGGACGGTCGTCATCGAGCAGCCGGTGAGCCAGCTCCCGTTGCCCGGCAACCACATCCGGCGCGGCGCGTGGCTGGCCGCGCTGGTGGCGGCCGTCGTCGCGCTCGGGATGCTCGGCTGGCACCTGCTGGTCCTGGTGCTGCCGCTGCGCCGGCTCGCGTCGGTCGCGGACCGCTTCGCCGCCGGTGACACCCGCACGGTCATCTACCCGCAGCGCCCCGACGAGATCGGCACCGTCGCCCGCTGCCTCGAACTCCACCGGCAAGCGAAAGACCGTTATGGCCACCATCACGGACCTGAGGTCCGTGATGGTGGCCATAACGGCACCCTCCGGAACGCTAAGGGGCAGTGAATGCGCTTCCTGCACGCGGTCTACCTGGTCACGTGCCTGGTGTTGCTGGTCTCGGGGCTCGTCGAGCAGCGCAGGCACTACGTGAACATCCGGCGCATCCGGTTCCGCATCCTGGTCAACGGCATCCGGGGCAAGAGCTCGATCACACGGTTGTGCGCGGGCGCGCTGCGCGGCGGCGGGCTGGTCACGGTCGCGAAGACCACCGGCACCGCGGCCCGGTTCATCCACCCCGACGCCACCGAGGAACCGGTGTACCGCAAGTTCGGCATCGCCAACATCGTCGAGCAGATCGGCATCGTGCGACGCGCGGCCGCGTACGAGCCGGACGCGCTGGTCATGGAGTGCATGGCCGTCGCGCCGGACCTGCAGGAGATCAACCAGACCAAGCTGATCCACTCGACCATCGGCGTGCTGTGCAACGTGCGCGAGGACCACCTCGCGGAGATGGGCCCGACACTCGACGACGTGGCGCGGTCGCTGTGCCGGTCCATGCCGGTCGGCGGCGTGTGCGTCACAGCGGAGGTTGAGCGCCTGGACATCCTGCGCGCGGAGGCGCGCGCGCGGCGGTGCGAGCTGATCGCGGTGGACCCCTCGACCGTGACCGACGAGGAGATGAGCGGGTTCAGCTGGATCACGTTCAAGGAGAACGTGGCGATCGCGATCGCCGTGGCCTCGCTGTGCGGGGTGTCGCGGGCGGACGCGATCGCGGGCATGTGGGCCGCGCCGCCGGACCCCGGCGTGCTGCGGGTGCACCGGTACGCCGTCGAGGACCGGCAGGTGCGGTTCGCGAACGTGTTCGCGGCCAACGACCCCGAGTCGACGCTGATGAACATCGAGCTCCTACTCTCCCGCGGCGCCATCCGCCAGCCGCTGCACGTGGTGATCAACTGCCGCCCGGACCGGGTGGAACGCAACGGCCAGATGGGCGCGCTGATCCCGCGACTCGACCCCGCCCGCGTGATCCTCATCGGCGAGCCGACGCGCAGCGCGTTCGCCGCGATCCCCGGCGAGTGGCAGGACCGCGTGCTCGATCTGGGCGGCCGGCGTCCACCTGCTGAGCTGCTACGCGGGGTGCTGGAAGGCGGCACCGACGTGTCGCTCGCCGCCATCGGCAACATCCACGGCCAGGGCGAAGTGCTGCTGGCGGAGCTCGACCGACTGGGGAGTACCCGATGATCAGTGGCAGCCTGCAGCCCGAGGTGGCGGCACTCGGCCTGGCGCTGGGCCTGCTGTTCTCGCTGACGTGCTACCTCACGTCCAACCTCTCGCCCGGCGGCATGATCACCCCGGGCTGGCTGGCGCTGACGATGGTCGAGGACTACCGGCGCGCGGCGATCGTGGTGCTGATGACCGCGCTGACCTACGTCGGCACGAAGGGGCTGCAGCGCGCCGTGATCCTCTACGGCAAGCGCCTGTTCGCGGCCGTGGTGCTGTTGAGCGTGCTGCTGCAGACCTCGTTGTTCATCCTCATCCAGAACGACTACCCGCTGCTCTACGTGCACGAGACGCTCGGGTTCGTGGTGCCGGGCCTGATCGCCTACCAACTGGTGCGGCAACCGCCCGCCGCGACCGTGATCGCGACCGGGGCGGTCAGCCTCGTCACCTACGGCGTGCTGGTGAGCGGTGTGCTCGTCGGCATGGTCCCGACGGTCTGAGGGGTTTCATCATGCGTCTGCTGCACCTGGCCGTCGTCTCTGTGGTGATCGCTTCATCCGGCGCGGCCGTCGGCTACCTCGCCGTCACCCACGACCAGGAACGGTCGGGGCACGAGGCCGTCGCCCGCATCCGCAGCCTGCCCGAACCGGCCAGGGCCTACCGCTACGAACGCCTGACCGCCCCCGCACGCACAGTCGTCCGCGACGACCGCGGCGCGATCGTGGCGACGTTCACCGACGGCGCCCGCACGGCCGTCCTCATCGGACCGGCGCGCACCTTCGCCGAACCGGCCCGCCCCCGCGCGGTCGCCACGACCCCGTCGTGGGTCCGGCTACTGCCCCAGCCGTGGCAGCGTGACCTGGACAAACAGGACTGGTTCCGCCCCTGGCTGGACCGCGCGCTCGCCGACCGCTCCGACGACGTACTCGCCGTCGCGGCCCAGTACCTCGAGGGCGCGGTTTCTGCCACCGACGGCAAGGCCGTGCGGTTCCGCGGCGACGCGGCGTTCGGCAAGGGCGACTTCACCGACTACCTCGGGGTGAACTGGACCTTCCCGGACGGGACGACCGCCACTCCTGCGCCGGACCAGTACGGGACGGTCGATCCGGCCGGGTTCGTGCGGCTCGTCTACGGGTATCGGCTCGGGTATCCGTTGCGCGGTTCGTCCGGGCCGGGGCTGCCTCGGTCGCTCAAGGAGATGGCCTCGCTCGGGACGGCTGTGGCGCCCGAGCGGCTCGTGCTGCAGCCCGGTGACCTGCTGTTTTTCGGGGTGTCCGTGCGGGGGCAGGGGGAGGCTGACCTGGTCGGGATCTTCACCGGGCTCGATCGGGCCGGGCGGCCGAGTTTGATCGCCAGCCGGAAGAAGACGGCTGGGCCGGCGTTGACCGACGACACGGGGCTGGTGCTGCGCGCCGCACGCCGCCTCTGAGGGGCGGATCGATCACCGGGCCAGGCGTTCGAGGAGGTCCGCGTCCTCGGCCACGATCGACGCGAGCAGCTCGTCGCGCTGAAGGCGCCGTCGATCAACGTCCCGCGACTCGTCCACACCGGCACGGTACCGCCCCCACGCCTGCTCCGGGGCGATCTTCGGCCGCACGCCTGACATGAGGATCTCGCACGTTCCGCCCCTCCTCCGGAATCGTCGTCACCAGTTTTCGAGACCTCCCCTGGACACGTGACGACCAAGGGTGTGCGATCGACTAGGACGGGGTACGAACAGAAGACGGCCTCCCCCGATGAAGGCCTGCTGGATCGAGCAAGGCAGGATTGGCACAAACACGGCGAGAGGGGCGCTGCGCATGAGCGGACGGCTCGGCATCGACGACGTCTCCCCCGCGGTCAGCGGAGGCCGGTATCCGGCCAAAGCCGTTGTCGGGGAACACGTTCCGGTTCAGGCGACGGTCTGGCGCGAGGGGCACGACAAGCTCGCCGCGACGGTCACGTGGCGCGGGCCGGACGACCGGGTCGCGAGACAGACCCGGATGAGCGAGGTCGGGATCGGGCTGGACCGCTGGGGCGCGGTGATCGTTCCGGACGCCGAGGGGCCGTGGACGTTCCGCGTGGACGCGTGGAGCGACCCGTGGGGCACGTGGCGGCACGCCGTCGAGGTCAAGATCGCGGCCGGGCAGGGGCCCGGTGAGCTCGCCAACGACCTGGAGATCGGCGCGCGGCTGCTCGACCGTGTCGCTCGCAGGCCCGACCGCCGCAAGGAACGAGCACTGCTCACGAACGCGGCGACGGCACTGCGGGACGAAGATCGTCCGCTCAACGAGCGCGTCGCCCCGGCCCTCGCCGACGACGTGCAGAAGATCATGTTCGAGCACCCCGTCAGGGAGCTCATCACCAAGGGCAAGACGCACAAGATCTGGTGCGACCGCAAGCGCGCGGCGTTCGGGTCCTGGTACGAGTTCTTCCCGCGCAGCACCGGCGGCATCGACGAGACCGGGCAGGCCATCCACGGCACGTTCGCCACGGCCGCCAAGGAGCTCGAGCGCGTCGCGGCGATGGGGTTCGACGTCGCGTACCTGCCGCCGATCCATCCGGTCGGCCGGGTGAACCGCAAGGGGCCCAACAACACGCTCGTCGCCGGGCCGGACGACGTCGGGTCGCCGTGGGCGATCGGCGCGGACGAGGGCGGGCACGACGCGATCCACCCGGACCTCGGCACGCAGGAGGACTTCGAGGCGTTCGTCGCGAAGGCCACCGAACTCGGGCTCGAGGTGGCGCTGGACTTCGCGCTGCAGTGCGCGCCGGACCACCCGTGGGTGCTCAAGCACCCGGAGTGGTTCACCACGCGGCCCGACGGCACGATCATGTACGCGGAGAACCCGCCGAAGAAGTACCAGGACATCTACCCGATCAACTTCGACAACGACCCGCAGGGCCTCTACAACGAGATCCTCCGCGTGGTGTTGCACTGGGTCGAGCTCGGGGTGCGGATCTTCCGGGTCGACAACCCGCACACCAAGCCGCCGGACTTCTGGCAGTGGCTCATCTGGACGGTCAAGGACGCCTACCCGGACGTGCTGTTCCTCAGCGAGGCGTTCACCCGGCCGGCGCGGCTCTACGGCCTCGCGAAGCTCGGCTTCACCCAGAGCTACACGTACTTCACGTGGCGGACGGGCAAGCAGGAGCTGATCGAGTTCGGTGAGGACCACCGCGACCACTGGGACGAGGCGCGGCCGAACCTCTTCGTGAACACGCCGGACATCCTGCACGAGTCGCTGCAGCACGGCGGGCCGGGCATGTTCGCGATCCGCGCCGCGCTCGCCGCGACGATGGCGCCGTCATGGGGTGTGTACTCCGGCTACGAGCTGTTCGAGCACGAGGCCGTCAAGCCGGGCAGCGAGGAGTACCTCAACTCCGAGAAGTACCAGCTGCGGCCGCGGGACTTCGCGCGGGCGTTGCACGACGGGCGGTCGCTGGAACCGTGGCTGCGCAAGCTCAACCACGTCCGGCGCGCGCACCCGGCGTTGCAGCAGATGCGCACGCTCAAGTTCCAGCACGTCGAGAACGACGCGCTGATCGCGTACTCCAAACGCGACCCCGAGACCGGCGACACCGTCGTCGTCGTGGTCAGCCTCGACCCCCATGGACCACAGGAGGGCACCCTGTGGCTCGACCTGCCCGACCTCGGCTTCGACTGGCATGAACGCCTGATCGCGCACGACGAGGTCACCGGTGAGGCGTGGGACTGGGGCCAGGCCAACTACATCCGCCTCGAACCGTGGCGCGCCGTGGCACATGTCGTGAGCCTGCAGCGCCGATTCAGCTAGGTGTACAAACCGCCCCCGACGAGGTGGGAACACAATGGTCGATGAAACCCGTCCCGACGCTGCCCTCGGCCTGGAGGGGATCCCGCACACCGGCGAGGCGATCACGGCCGGCGGTCTGCTGACCGAGCCGCAGGCGGAGGACTTCCAGTCCGCGAAGGCCGTCCCGCGCGACCTGAGCTGGTACAAGGGCGCCGTTTTCTACGAGGTGCTGGTCCGCGCGTTCAGCGACTCGAACGGTGACGGCACCGGCGACCTCAGAGGGCTCGCCAGCCGCTTGGACTACCTCGAGTGGCTCGGCGTGGACTGCCTGTGGCTGCCGCCGTTCTACGCCTCGCCGCTGCGCGACGGCGGGTACGACATCAGCGACTTCCGCGCGGTGCTGCCGGAGTTCGGCACCGTCGACGACTTCGTGTACCTGCTGGAGGAGGCGCACCGCCGGGGCATCCGCGTGATCACCGACCTGGTGCTCAACCACACCAGCGACGCGCACCCGTGGTTCCAGCAGTCGCGGCAGGACCCGGACGGGCCCTACGGCGACTACTACGTGTGGAGCGACGACGACTCGCGCTATGCCGACGCGCGGATCATCTTCGTCGACACCGAGACGTCGAACTGGACCTACGACCCGGTGCGCGGCCAGTTCTTCTGGCACCGGTTCTTCAGCCACCAGCCGGACCTCAACTTCGAGAACCAGCACGTGCAGGAGGCGATGCTGGACGTGCTGCGGTTCTGGCTGGACCTCGGCATCGACGGCTTCCGGCTCGACGCCGTGCCCTACCTGTTCGAACAGGAGGGCACGAACTGCGAGAACCTGCCGCGCACGCACGAGTTCCTCAAGCGCTGCCGCAAGGTCGTCGACGACGAGTACCCCGGCCGCGTGCTGCTCGCCGAGGCGAACCAGTGGCCGTCCGACGTCGTCGAGTACTTCGGTGACGCGGAGGTCGGCGGCGACGAGTGCCACATGGCGTTCCACTTCCCGTTGATGCCGCGCATCTTCATGGCGGTGCGGCGCGAGTCGCGGTTCCCGATCTCGGAGATCCTGGCGCAGACGCCGGCCATCCCGGAGAACTGCCAGTGGGGCATCTTCCTGCGCAACCACGACGAGCTGACGCTCGAGATGGTCACGGACGAAGAGCGCGACTACATGTACGCGGAGTACGCCAAGGACCCGCGGATGAAGGCGAACATCGGCATCCGCCGAAGGCTCGCCCCGCTGCTGGAGAACGACCGCAACCAGCAGGAGCTGTTCACCGCGCTGCTGTTGTCACTGCCGGGCTCGCCCGTCCTGTACTACGGCGACGAGATCGGCATGGGCGACAACATCTGGCTCGGTGACCGCGACGCGGTGCGCACACCGATGCAGTGGACACCGGACCGCAACGCCGGTTTCTCCAACTGCGACCCCGGCCGCATCTACCTGCCGGTGATCATGGACCCGGTGTACGGGTACCAGGGCCTCAACGTCGAGGCGCAACTGAACAACACGTCGTCGCTGCTGAACTGGACCCGGCACATGATCGGGATCCGCAAGCAGCACCATGCGTTCGCCGAGGGCGACTTCAGTGAGCTGGGCGGCTCGAACCCGAGCGTGCTCGCGTACAAACGCCGGTGGAAGCGGCCCGACGGGCGCGAGGACATCGTGTTGTGCGTGAACAACCTGTCCCGGTTCCCGCAACCGGTCGAGCTGGACCTGTCCGAGCACCGGGAGAGCACGCCGCTGGAGCTGACCGGTGGCGTACGGTTCCCGACCGTCGGCGAGCTGCCCTACCTGCTCACCCTGCCCGGCCACGGCTTCTACTGGTTCCAGCTGGTCGAAGCGGGAGACGACGCCGAACCGAGGTCTAGGTGATGCGGATGATCGAACCGACGGAACTCGTGGAGAAGCTGGTCACCGCGCTGCCCGACCTGTTGCCGAACCTGCGCTGGTTCGGGGGCAAGGACCGGCACGTCACCGCCGTCCGTCCACTTCGGACGACGGTGCTGAGCGACGACCTGGTGCACGTGATCGTCGAGGTCGAGCAGGACGACCGGTCCTCGCCGTACCAGCTGCTGGTGTCCGAGCACGCCGAGCAGTTCGACTCGGCGGCCGACCCGGAGCTCAACGGCGTGCTGCTCGACCTGATGGCGCGCGGCGAGCGCGTCGGCGACCTCGTGTTCGCGCACGAGCCGGACACCGAGCTGCGCACGGAACTGCGCGGCCGGCCGATCGGCGTCGAGCAGTCCAACACCTCGGTGATCTACGGCCAGCAGTACATCCTGAAGCTGTTCCGCAAGCTGTCGCCGGGCGAGAACCCGGACCTGGTGCTGCACCGCGCGTTGCGGCAGGCGGGCAGCACGCACATCGCGCAGCCGCTCGGGTCGATCAGCACCGATCTCGACGGCACGCCGGTGACGCTGGGCATGCTGCAGGAGTACATGCCGGACGCCGTCGAGGGCTGGGCCATGGCCACCACGAGCGTGCGCGACCTGATGGCCGAGGCCGACCTGCACGCCGACGAGGTCGGCGGCGACTTCGCCGCCGAGGCCTGCCGCCTCGGCAACGCGGTCGCGTCCGTGCACGCCGACCTGGCACGCGCGCTCGGCACCCAGACCGCGGGGGCCGAGGAGATCGCGGCTGCCATCGCGGGCATGCAGTCCCGTTTGGACAGTGTGCTGCGGTCGGTGCCGGAGCTGGGCGAGCACGAGGCCGCGTTGCGGGCGACGTTCGAACAGGCCCGCGAGCACATCGGCGACGTGCCGATCCAGCACATCCACGGCGACCTGCACCTGGGTCAGGTGCTGCGGACCGTGCAGGGCTGGCTGCTGATCGACTTCGAGGGCGAGCCCGCGGCGCCGATGTCCGAACGCCTGGCGATGCGCTCGCCGTTGCGCGACGTGGCCGGAATGCTGCGATCCTTCGACTACGCGGCACACCAGATGCTGGTGGGCCAGGACGACGACCAGCTCGCCTACCGCGCGCTGGAGTGGGCGAAGCGCAACCGCACGGCGTTCTGCGACGGCTACGCGGAGGTGGCCGCCGACCCGCGCGCGAACGAGTACCTGTTGAAGGCGTTCGAGCTGGACAAGGCGGTATACGAGGTCGCGTACGAGCACGCGAACCGGCCGGAGTGGTTGACGATCCCGCTGTCGTCGATCGCCCGGATCACCAGTGGAGGCGAGTGACGTGAACGACCTGGATCGGATCCTGGCGGGATCGCACCACGACCCGCACTCGGTGCTGGGTGTGCACCACGTCGGCGACAAGGTCGTCGCCCGCGCGTTCCGGCCGGGGGCCGCGTCGGTCGCCGTGCTGGCCGGCGACAAGCGCATCGAGCTCTCCCGGTTGCGCGAGGGCCTGTTCGAGGGCGAGCTGCCCGAACATCCCGGCGACTACCGACTGGAGATCGACTACCACGGCAACCTCGTCGAGGTCGACGACCCGTACCGCTGGCTGCCCACCGTCGGCGAGCTGGACCTGCACCTGATCGGCGAGGGCCGTCACGAGCGGCTCTGGGACGTACTGGGCGCGCACGTGCGCACGTACGACACACCGACCGGTGCGGTCTCGGGCGTCTCGTTCTCCGTGTGGGCGCCGAACGCGAACGGCGTGCGCGTCACCGGTGACTTCGACGGCTGGGACGGCCGCGCGAACCCGTTGCGCTCCATGGGTTCCTCGGGCGTCTGGGAGATCTTCATCCCGAACGTGCCGGTCGGATCCCGTTACAAGTTCCGGATTCTCGGCAAGGACGGCCGCTGGCACGAGAAGGCCGACCCGCTGGCGTTCGCCACCGAGACTCCCCCGGCGACCGCGTCGGTCGTGACGCAGTCGACCTACCGCTGGCGCGACGCGGAGTGGGAGACGCGGCGCGAGGCCACGCAGTGGGCGGGCGCGGCGATGTCGATCTACGAGGTGCACCTCGGCTCGTGGCGGCCCGGTCTCGGGTACCGGGAGCTGGCCGTTCAGCTCGCCGAGTACGTGAAGGACCTGGGCTTCACGCACGTGGAGCTACTGCCCGTCGCCGAGCACCCGTTCGGCGGTTCGTGGGGCTACCAGGTGACGTCGTACTACGCGCCGACGTCCCGCTTCGGCTCGCCGGACGACTTCCGGCACTTCGTGGACACGTTGCACCAGGCCGGAATCGGCGTGATCGTCGACTGGGTGCCCGCGCACTTCCCGAAGGACGAGTGGGCCCTGGCGCGGTTCGACGGCACGCCGCTCTACGAGCACGCGGACCCGCGCCGCGGCGAGCAGCTCGACTGGGGCACGTACGTCTTCGACTTCGGCCGCAACGAGGTCCGCAACTTCCTCGTGGCCAACGCCCTGTACTGGATCGAGGAGTTCCACCTCGACGGCCTGCGCGTGGACGCCGTCGCGTCGATGCTCTACCTCGACTACTCCCGCCCGGACGGCGGTTGGCTGCCCAACGAGTTCGGCGGCCGCGAGAACCTCGACGCGGTGCGGTTCCTGCAGGAGCTCAACGCGACCGTCTACCGGCGCCACCCCGGTGTCGTGATGGTCGCCGAGGAGTCCACCGCGTGGCCCGGCGTGACGCGGCCGACGCACCTGGGCGGCCTCGGGTTCGGCTTCAAGTGGAACATGGGCTGGATGCACGACACGCTGCACTACCTGTCGCGCGAACCCATTCACCGGTCGTACCACCACAACGAGATGACGTTCTCGCTGGTGTACGCGTGGAGCGAGAACTTCGTGCTGCCGCTGTCGCACGACGAGGTAGTGCACGGCAAGGGCTCGCTATGGGGCCGGATGCCCGGCGACGACTGGAACAAGGCCGCCGGCGTGCGCTCGTTGCTGGCGTTCATGTGGGCGCACCCCGGCAAGCAGCTGCTGTTCATGGGCGGCGAGTTCGGTCAGCAGCAGGAGTGGTCCGAGTCGCGTTCGCTGGACTGGCACCTCACGGATCAGCCTTTGCACGCCGGAATTCAGTCCCTGATGCGCGACCTGAACTCCGTGTACCGCTCGTCGCCCGCGCTGTACTCCGCGGACGTGACGCCGCACGGGTTCTCGTGGATCGACGCCAACGACTCCGGCGGCAACGTGTTGTCGTTCCTGCGGATCGGCGAGGACGGCTCCGTGCTCGCCTGTGTCGCCAACTTCTCCGGCATGCCACACCACGACTACCGCGTGGGTCTGCCGCTCGCCGGACGCTGGCGCGAGGTCGTGAACACCGATGCCGCGGTGTACGGCGGTTCCGGGGTCGGCAACATGGGCGGCGTGGTCGCCGAGGAGAAGCCGTGGCACGGCCGCCCGGCGTCGGCGGTCCTGCAGCTCCCGCCGGCCGGCGTGCTCTACCTGATGCCGGAGCACGAGCCCACGCCCACGGTCGAGGCAACCCCGGCGGCGGCCGAGGAGGCCCTGGCGGCCGAGTGGCCCGACCCCTCGGAGATCGCCGAGGCCGAGCCACTGGGCACCGGCGCCGAGCGGCCCGCCCCTTCCGAAATCGCCCGCCCCGAGCCACCTCGGTCCGCCACCGACAAACCCACCGAAGCGATCTGACCGACCAGCGAACGTGACGTTCAGGGACTTCTATGTCCCCGAACGTCACGTTCGCTAGCGGTCGGTGGGGACGGCGATCTCGCCGTCCTCGCTGATCAACCGCGCGAACACCTCGTCGGGCAGCCACACCCGGATCGGGTAACCGGTGCCCCACGAGTTGAGGATCGGCACGGCACCGAGTTCGTCAGCCCGCTTGTTGCCGAGCACGGCGTGCACCTCGTCCACGGTCTTGGCCCACCGGAACGCCGCGATCCCGTGCTGTGCCTCGGCTTTGTACCCGAACCGCTTCTGGTAGTCGTCCGCCGCATACGACTCCTGCCACGGCACGTGCCCGAGCGCCACCAGCTGCTCGCCGGCCGCGCGCACCGACGTGCCCTCGTTGTCACCGGGCTTGGTCTCCGGCCACTCGTCCTTCTCCTTTGCCCGCGACCACAACCAGCGCGCGGCGTACTTCCCGCCGTTGAGGATCGACATGGCGCGCGACCACCCGAACCCGACGCAGGCGCCCTCCTGCCCCTGGTCGTAGAACTTCTGCCACTCCGTCTGGTCCGGTCCCTCGCCGGGCTCGAGGCACACGCAGTGCCCGCCCCGGATGCGGCTCAGCTTCTTGTCCCGCGCGAGGAACAGCTCACCGGACCGCTCGTCCTTCGCCGGCTTGTCCATCTCGGCGTACCAGTTGACGCCGATCACCACGGGCACGCGGGTCGGCGGCGCCTCCAGGGCACTCAGCGGATAGCTGTCGACGTGACGCCAGTCGTCCGGCACATACCGGCCAAGACGCGGGTCAGCAGGGTCGGTGTCCATCGGTCGATAACGCATGTGGATTCCCCCTCCGTTTGCGCTCCCTCCAATCAGAGTCGCACCGAAAGGCCAACGGGTGCCTGGAGATCGGCCGAACGTCCCACCAACAGCCCAATCGCGCGGGTCTAGCGTCGAGGCGCCGACACGAACTCCCCGAGGGGGTAACGGTGAAACGACTGGCCAGCTGGCTGGCGGTCGTCGGCGTCGTGCTCACCGGCAGCGCCGCGGTCGCCTCCGCGCAGACCACTACGTCCATCGACCAGAAACGCGCTTTCGGCACCATCGTGCGGGGCGCCACCACGTGTGTGGGCCCACTCTCCCCGAGCAGTGCGGAGGGCGTGCAGATCTCCGGCTTCACCAACGGCAACGCCGACCTGACCTGGCAGGTCTTCTCGGTGTCCTCACAGAGCGCGCCACAGCTCGTCTTCCAGACGACCGGGCGCAACGTCAGCCAGACGGTGCCGCCGTCGGGCAACTTCCTGTTCCACGCGTGCGTGGTCAAGTCGAACCCCGGTTCCGAGGACTTCGACCTGGCCCTCAACTCACAACCGCTCGGCTGAAACACCGTTAAGGCCACCATCACTGCGTTGAGCGCAGTGATGGTGGCCTTAACGGCACTAAATCAGGACTCCCGGCGGCGCCTGCCCATCAGGAGCAGGAACGCACCGGCCAGCAACAAGCTGAGCGCGGCCCCGAGGAAGCCCCAGATCGTCGCACCCGTGGAGGCGAGCGGCGGCTGGGCCGTGACCGGCTTGGGCAGCAGACCCGCGTCGAGCGTCAGGTCCACCCGCTTGTCCCGGCCGAGCTTCACGACGTGCGTGCAGCCCGAGACGGGATCGGCGTCGGAGTCCTTACCGTCGTCACCGGCGTTCGGCTTGGTCAGCTTGCGGCCGGCCACCAGGCCCGTCTTCGGATCGGCGTTGAAGCAGACCTTGTACTCACCGTCGGGCAGGTCGGTGAACAGGTACTTGCCGTCCTTGTCGGTCTTGGTGGACGCCACCGGCTTGCCGTTGCCGTCCTGCAGGTACACCGGGAGACCAGGCACGCCCGGCTCGTTGGGGTCCTGCAGACCGTTGGAGTTGTCGTCGTACCAGACGAAGTCACCAACGCGGTTCATCGGCGAGACGATGCCCAGGTCCACGGTGTGGTCGACCCGCTTGCCCACGCCGACCGTCACCGGCGGCGTGCACCCGGAAGCCGGATCCACATCGGAGTCCTTCGCGTCGTCACCCGCGTTCGGCTTGGTCGCGAGGTAACCGGCGTAGTCACCAGGCAGCGCGCCCATCTCGAAGCACACCTTGTAGGTGCCGTCCGGGATGTCGTCGAACGCGTACTTGCCGTCCGGCCCGGTCTTCACCGGGTCGCCGACCGGCTTGCCGGACGGGTCGTACAGGCGCACCGGCACACCCGGCAGGCCGGGCTCGTCCGGATCCTGCAGACCGTTGCGGTTCTTGTCCGACCACACCAGGTCGCCGATGTAGTTCTCCGGCGCGAAAATGCCCGCGTCCAGCGTCAGGTCCTCACGCTTGCCCACACCGAGGGTCGTGGTCAGCGTGCACCCGGTGGCCGGATCGGCATCCGAGTCGGTCGCGTCGGCGCCCGCGTTCGGCTTGGTGAACGTGTAGTCGGCGACCGCCGCCGGCATCGGGCCGAAGCAGACCGAGTAAGTCCCGTCCGGAAGATCCGAGAACAGGTACTTACCGGAAGCGTCCGTCTTCGTCGTGGCGCCGTTGCTCAGCTTCACGGGCACGTCGGGCACCGGCTTCTCACCGGCGTCCTGCAGCCCGTTCTTGTTGGCGTCGATCCACACGTAGTCACCGAGGCGGTTCACCGGGGCCGAGATACCCGCGTCGAGCGTCAGGTTCTCGCGCTTGCCGGTGCCCAGCTCGACCTCCGGCGTGCAGCCGGTCGCCGGATCGGCGTCCGAGTCCACACCGTCGTCGCCCGCGTTGGGCTTCGTGTACTGGTAGTCGGCGTACTGCGCCGGCATCGGACCGAAGCACACGGAGTACTTGCCGTCGGGCAGGTTCTCGAAGATGTACTTGCCCTGCGGGTCGGTAACCGTCGTCTTGCCGTCACTCAACTTGACCGGAACACCGGGCACACCGGGCTCGCCGGAGTCCTGCACACCGTTCTTGTTGGTGTCGACCCACACGTAGTCACCGAGGCGGTTCGGCGGGGAGACCAGACCCATGTCCAGCGTCAGGTCCTCACGCTTGCCCGTCCCGAGCGTGGTCGTCGCCGTGCAACCGTCCGCACCCGCGTCCGAGTCCTTGGCGTCGTCACCGGCGTCCTGCTTGGTCACCTTGTAGTCGGCGACCGCGGCCGGCAACGCCTTGAGGTCGAAGCAGACCTTGTAGGTGCCGTCCGCCAGGTTGTCGAACAGGTACTTGCCCGAAGCGTCGGTCTTGGTGGTACCGAGCTCCTTGCCCGTCCCGTCGAGCAGCTTGGCGGTCACGCCCTCGACCGGCTTGTCGGTGGCGTCCTGCAGACCGTCGTTGTTGACGTCGATCCACACGTAGTCACCGAGGCGGTTCACCGGCGAGATCAGACCCATGTCGATCGTCGGATCCTCCGGCTTGTCCACGTTCAACGTGACCTTCGGCGCGCAGCCCGTGGCCGGGTCCGCGTCCGAATCCACACCGTCGTCACCGGCGTTCGGCTTCGTCACCTGGTAGTCCGCGTACTGCGCGGGCATGTTGGCGATGTCGAAGCACACCTGGTACTCGCCGTCCGGCAGGTCCGGGAACTCGTACTTGCCGTTCGGGTCCGTGGTGGTGGTCTTGTCGCCCACCTTCACGGTCACACCCGGCACACCCGGCTCGCCCGGATCCTGGATGCCGTTCTTGTTGGTGTCGACCCACACGAAGTCGCCCAGCTTGTTCGGCGGCCGGATACCCGCGTCCAGCGTGATGTCCTCACGCTTGGCCGACCCGAGCGAGGTCGGCGGCGTGCAGCCGTCGGCACCCGCGTCCGAGTCCTTCGCGTCGTCGCCACCGGCGTCCGGACGCGTCGGCAGGTACGCCGTGTACGGCGCGGGCAGCTTCGCCATGTCGAAGCAGACCGAGTACGTGCCGTCCGGCAGGTTGTCGAACAGGTACTTGCCCTGCGCGTCCGTCACGACCGGCTGGCCGACCGGGTTGCCGCTGCCGTCCTTCAACGTCACCGAGACACCCGGCACCGGCGCTTCGCCGGCGTCCTGGACACCGTTGCGGTTGGCGTCGACCCACACGAAGTCACCGAGCTTGTTCGGCGGGGAGACCAGACCCATGTCGAGGGTCAGGTCCTCACGCTTCCCGGTGCCCAGCGTCGTGGGCGGCACACAACCCGTCGCCGGATCGGCGTCGGAGTCCTTGGCGTCGTCACCGGCATCCTTCGTGGTGACCTTGTAGTCCTTCACCGCGTCCGGCAGGTTCGCGATGTCGAAGCACACCGTGTAGGTGCCGTCCGGCAGGTCGGTGAACAGGTACTTGCCCTGGGCATCCGTCTTCGTGGTCGCGCCGGTGTTCAGCTTCACCGTCACGCCCTCGACCGGGATGTCCGAGCCGTCCTGCAGACCATCCTTGTTGACGTCGATCCACACGTAGTCGCCGAGGCGGTTCACCGGCGGGATCAGACCCATGTCGATGGTCAGATCCTCCGGCTTGTCGATGCCCAGCGTGGTCTTCGGCGCGCAGCCCGTGGCCGGGTCCGCGTCGGAGTCCTTGGCCGGGTCGCCGGCGGCGGGCTTCGTCACCTGGTAGTCGGCCACCGGGGCCGGCATGTTCGCGATGTCGAAGCAGACCGTGTAGTCACCGTCGGGCAGCTTGTCGAAGACGTACTTGCCCTGCGCGTCGGTGGTCGTGGTCTTGCCGTCGCTCAGCTTCACGGTCACACCGGGCACCGGCGGTTCGCCGTCGTCCTGCAGACCGTTCTTGTTGGTGTCGATCCACACGTAGTCGCCGAGCTTGTTCGGCGGCCGGATGCCCGCGTCGAGCGTGAGGTCCTCACGCTTGTTCGGGCCGAGTGTGGTGGTGGCGCTGCACTTCGTCGCCGGATCGGCGTCGGAGTCCTTCGCGTCATCGCCGGCGTTCGGCTTCGTCAGCAGGTAGTCCTGGAACTCGGCCGGTGCGGTCGAGAAGTCGAAGCACACCTGGTAGGTGCCGTCCGGCAGCTGGTCGAACAGGTACTTGCCTTGCGCGTCCGTCGTCTTCGGCGAGCCGACCGTGGCGCCCGTGCCGTCCTTCAGCGTGACGGTCACGCCGGGCACCGGCGGTTCGCCGTCGTCCTGCAGGCCGTTGCGGTTGTTGTCGACCCACGTGTAGTCGCCGAGCTTGTTGTTCGGCGGCACGAGACCCGCGTCGAGCGTCAGGTCCTCGCGCTTCTGCGGCCCGAGCGTCGTCGGCGGCGTACAGCCGTCCGCCGGATCGGCGTCGGAGTCCTTGGCGTCGTCGCTCGGTGCGTCCTTCGTCGTGTAGACGTACCCGGCGTACTGCGCGGGCAGCGTCGACAGGTCGAAGCACACCTTGTAGGTGCCGTCCGCGAGCTGGTCGAACAGGTACTTGCCGGAGGCGTCGGTCTGCTTCGGCGATCCGATCGGGTTGCCGCTGCCGTCCTTGAGCACCACGGTCACGCCCTGGACGCCCGGCTCACCGGAGTCCTGCACGTCGTTGCGGTTCGTGTCGATCCACACGAAGTCACCGAGCTTGTTGGTGATCTTCGCGACGATGCCGGCGTCGATGGTGTGGTCGGCGGTGCCGGCCTTGCCGGTGGTCACCGAGGCCTTGCCCGCGGCGTCCACATTGGAGTCCGGAACCCGGTCGGGCCCGGCCTCCTTGACCGTCCACTTGAGATCGGCCGCGGCCGGAGCGCCCGGCAGTGTCGCCGTGTTCACCGCGCTGTAGTCGAAGGCGAGGTTGTAACAGGTCTCGGCCTTCAGACCGTCCGCGGCGCCGAAGTAGTACTCACCCTTGGCGTTCGTGGTCTTCGTGCCCAGTGCGGCACCACCGGCACACGGCGTGGCGGTGACCTTCACACCCGCGACCGCGGGCTCGTCGCCGTCCTGGATGCCGTCGCCGTCGGTGTCGAACCAGACGCGGTTACCGATCTGCACCGGGGCCAGGTCGCACAGCGCCTCGAGGTCGCCGAGGCCGTTCGCCTTGCCCCAGCCCTCGGGGTCGTTCTCCAGCTTGGAGATCTGGTAGCTGTTGCTGTGCTGCGGGTTCTGCATGTCACCCGTGGTGCGATCGAACCAGCCGACACCGCCGGACCGCACGGCCACCGGGTCGAGAACGATCGCGGGCATCCGCTGCTGGCCGTAGACCAGCGCGAGACCACCCTGCGAGGTCTCCTGGTGCTGACCGAGGCCTTCCGAGTTCGCGTAGAACTCACCGGGGTAGTACTCGACCACGCTGGCGGGCTCGCTGCCGCCGTTGGAGGCGGTCTGGTTGTCCGGGCAGGCCGCAGAGGTGCCCTCCCAGACGAAGGCGCCGTTGACGAGGCACGCCCGGTTGAGGTCACCGCCGGTCATGGTCTCGTGCTCGCCGCCGGAGCCGTCCGGCGCGGGGATCTTGTAGCCACCCTGGTCGCCGAACCGGTCGCGGAAGTCGAGGACCAGGTCGCCGTCGTTCTCGATGCCGATGTCGGTCAGGAACGGCGACGGGTAGGTCTCGTGCTTGTCGTCGACCTCGGTCTGGTCCCAGTTGTCCGTCCAGGGGTACCACTTGTTGCTGTTCGGCCGGGTTTCCTTGGCCATGCCGCGCTGGAAGTTCAGCGTCTTGGCGAGCACCGGCGCGCTGAACGTGCCACCGGCGAACGTCATCACGACCGCCTTGAGGTCGGCGACGTTGCGGGACGACTGCGCCGAGCAGACACCACCGACGTAGATCTTGCCGTCGCGGATGCCGAGCGCGCCCGGCCGCCAGTCGGCGGCGTTGGCGCACGCGGTGCCGGGGATCGCCCAGGAACCCTTGGGGGCACTGGCGGTCGCGCCGGTCGCGTCGTAGGCGTAGAGCTTCTTGTCGTTCAGGTTGACGACGTAGAGCTCGCTGCCGTCCTCGGTGACGTCGAGGTCACCGAGCGCCTGCTTGCCGACGAACGGGAAGAACGGCCCGTCGAAGTTGGTGCCGTGGTTATGCGCACCGGTGCCCGCGTTGGGCACGGTGGCGAACGTCGTCGTGGCACCACCGCCCGCAGGGGTCACGTAGATGCCACCCGGTCCGGCGGGACCGTAGTTGGTGAGCCGCTTGGCCAACGCGGCGGAGAAGATCCGCTTGTCCTGCTTGCGGTAGCCGATGCCGTAGACCGAGCCGGTCTGGCCCTGGTTCGCGATCTGCGTCGCGTCGGCGTCGCCGCGCTGGGTGAACGGGAAGCTCACCAGCGAGCGCGAACCGTTGTCCACGTTGCTGCTGCCGTCGCGCTTGCGGGTGGCGCGCTGGCAGGCGGTGACCAGGGTCGGGTTGGCCTGGCAGTAATCGGCGGGGTTCCACAGGCCCGTGGTGACGGTGACGTTCTTGCCGCCGGAGACGTCCACGAACATCGTGTTGCTCTCGAGCCCCGCGCCCGCGGGGGCGGGCTGCAGGACACTGCCGGCGGGCGGGCTGACCTGCACCCGGTACTTGCCGCCGGTGACCGAGCCGAGGCCGACGGCCACCGAACCGGCGGCGTCGGTGGTGCCGGCCGCGGTGGCGCCCGCGGGGTCTGTCACGAGCACGCTCGCGCCGGCGACACCCACCTCGAGCGCCTGCTCGTACGTCCCGTTGCCGTTGACGTCACGCACGACTTTGACAGTCAGCGTGCCGTCGCCTGGTCCGGCGTTCGCTTGGACGGGCATCGCCACCGCGGACGAGGCGGCCACCAAGGCTGCCAGCGCGGCGGCAAGTGGTCGTTTCACGAGAAGACGCTCCTTGTGCAGCAGGACGGGGACTCACTGCGGGAATTTCGCAAAACGACACTTTATTTGCACTATCGAAGGTTCGCGATCACTGAGGGATAACGCATTGTCACTACAACGGGTGAATTAACTGCCTCAAACCCACCCGTTTACCACAAGCAATAACCACATTCCGTAAATGAGAGTGCGATATGTCCGATCGACACGCCACACATTAGCGGCGTCGTCATCAACGGAGAGTCGCCAACCCGCGAGTACACAGTGGACACTCACCCACGCCGGTGCCCACCGTTCGGGTGAGAAGACCGTTATGGCCACCTTCACGGACCTGAGGTCCGTGAAGGTGGCCATGACGGCACCTACATCAGGACTCGCGGCGGCGACGTCCCGTCAGGACCAGAGCCGCACCACCCAGCAGCAGGGCGAGCCCCGCCGCGAGGAGGCCCCAGACCGACGCGCCCGTGGCGGCGAGCGGCTTGGGCAGCAGACCCGCGTCGAGCGTCAGGTCCACCCGCTTGTCCTTGCCGAGCTTGACGACCGGCGTGCATCCGGTCGCTGGGTCGGCGTCGGAGTCGCGGCCGTCCTCGCCCACGTTGGCCTTGGTCAGCTTGCGACCGGCCACCAGGCCCGACCTCGGGTCGGCGTTGAAGCAGACCTTGTACTCACCGTCGGGCAGGTCGGTGAACAGGTACTTGCCGTCGGAGTCGGTCTTGGTGGACGCAACCGGCTTGCCGTTGCCGTCCTGCAGGTACACCGGCAGGTTCGGCACACCGGGCTCCTTCGGGTCCTGGATCCCGTTGGAGTTGTCGTCGTACCAGACGAAGTCGCCGAGGCGGTTCGTCGGCGGCACGATGCCGAGATCCAGGGTCAGGTTCTCCCGCTTGCCCACACCGACCGTCACCGGCGGCGTGCACCCGGTCGCACCGTCCACATCGGAGTCCCTGGCGTCGTCGCCGGCGTTGGGCTTCGTCGCGAGGTACCCGGCGTACTCACCTGGCAGTGCGTTCATGTCGAAGCACACCTTGTAGGTGCCGTCCGGGATGTCCGGGAACAGGTACCGGCCGTCGGCGTCGGTCTTCGTGGTGGTGCCGTCGCTGAGCTTCACGGTGACACCGGGGACGCCGGGCTCGCCGTCGTCCTGGAGCCCGTTGCGGTTCTTGTCGAACCACACCAGGTCACCGATCCTGTTCGGCGGCGCCACGATGCCGGCGTCGACGGTCAGGTTCTCCCGCTTGCCCACGCCCAGCGTGACCGGCTCCGCGCAACCCTTGTCGTCGGCGTCGGAGTCCTTGGTGTCATCGCCCGCGTTCGGCTTGGTGAACGCGTAGTCGGCGTAGTCCTTTGGCATCGGTCCGAAGCAGACGGTGTACGTGCCGTCCGGCAGGTCCTCGAAGAGGTACTTGCCGCCGGCGTCCGTCGTCGTCGACTGGCCGGTGTTCAGCTTGACCGGCATACCGGGCACCGGCTTCTCGCCGGCGTCCTGCAGGCCGTTCTTGTTGCTGTCCACCCACACGTAGTCGCCGAGGCGGTTCACCGGGGCCGAGATACCCGCGTCGAGCGTCAGGTTCTCCCGCTTGCCGACACCCAACTCGACCTCCGGCGTGCACCCGGTCGCCGGGTCGGCGTCCGAGTCCACCCCGTCGTCACCCGCATTGGGCTTGGTGAACTGGAAGTCCGCGTACTGCGCGGGCATCGGTCCGAAGCACACCGAGTACTTGCCGTCCGGCAGGTTGTCGAACACGTACTTGCCGTTGGCGTCGGTGGTCGTGGTCTTGCCGTCGCTCAGCTTGACCGGCACGTTCGGGACACCGGGTTCGCCGTTGTCCTGCACACCGTTCTTGTTGAGGTCGACCCACACGTAGTCGCCGAGCTTGTTCGGCGGCGCGACGAGACCCAGGTCGAGCGTCAGGTCCTCACGCTTGCCGACGCCCAGCGTCGTGGTCGCCGTGCAGCCCGTGGCCGGGTCCGCGTCACTGTCCTTGGCGTCGTCACCGGCGTTCTGCTTCGTCACCACGTAGTCCGCGTACTTCGCGGGCAGGTTCTTGATGTCGAAGCACACCGAGTACGAGCCGTCGGGCAGGTTGTCGAACAGGTACTTGCCCTGTGCGTCGGTCGTCGTGGTCGCGCCGGTGTTCAGCTTGACCGTGACACCCTCGACCGGGATGTCAGAGGCGTCCTGCAAGCCGTCCTTGTTGACATCCACCCACACGTAGTCGCCGAGGCGGTTCACCGGCGGAACCAGACCGAGGTCGATGGTCAGGTCCTCCGGGTTGTCGATGCCGAGCGTGGTCTTCGGCGCGCAACCCGTGGCCGGGTCGGCGTCGGAGTCCTTGGCGTCATCTCCCGCATTCGTCTTCGTGGCAACGTAGTCCGCGTACTGCTGCGGCAACGCCTTCAGGTCGAAGCAGACCGTGTAGTCGCCGTCGGGCAGCTTGTCGAAGACGTACTTGCCCTGCGCGTCGGTGGTCGTGGTCTTGTCACCGAGCTTCACGGTCACGCCGGGCACCGGCGGTTCGCCGTCGTCCTGCAGACCGTTCTTGTTGGTGTCGATCCACACGTAGTCGCCGAGCTTGTTCGGCGGCCGGATACCCGCGTCGAGCGTCAGGTCCTCGGGCTTCTCCGGGCCGAGCGACGTCGCGGGCGCGCAGCCGTCGGCTCCGGCGTCCGAGTCCTTTGCGTCGTCGGATCCCGCGTCCGGCTTCGTGGCCAGGTAACCCGCGTACTGCGCGGGCAGGTTGGCCAGGTCGAAGCAGACCGTGTAGGTCGCGTCCGGCAGCTTCTCGAAGATGTACTTGCCGTTCGCGTCCGTCTTCGTCGTCGCGCCGGTGTTCAGCTTGACGGTCACATCGGGAACGCCGGGCTCGTCCGCGTCCTGCAGACCGTTGCGGTTGTTGTCCACCCACACGAAGTCACCGAGGCGGTTCGGCGGGCGGATACCGGCGTCGAGGGTCATGTCCTCGCGCTTGTCCGGTCCGAGCGTCGTCTCCGGCGTGCAGCCGTCGGCATTCGCATCGGAGTCCTTGGTGTCGTCGCCCGCATCAGGCTTCGTCGCGAGGTAACCCGCGTACTGCGCCGGAAGGTTCTTCAGGTCGAAGCAGACGGAGTACTTGCCGTCGGGCAGCTTGTCGAACAGGTACTTGCCGCCCTGCGCGGTCGTCGTGGTCGCGCCGGTGCTCAGCTTCACCGGCACGCCGTCGACACCCGGCTCGTCGGCGTCCTGCAGACCGTTGCGGTTGTTGTCGACCCAGACGTAGTCGCCGACCTTGTTGTTGACCGGCGGCACGATGCCCAGGTCGAGCGTCAGGTCCTCGCGCTTGTCCGGCCCCAGCGTCGTCTCCGGCGTGCAGCCCTTCGCGTCCGCGTCGGAGTCCTTGGCGTCGTCACCCGCGTCCGGCTTGGTCGGCACGTACCCGGCGTACTGGCCGGACAGAGTGCCGAGGTCGAAGCAGACGGAGTACTTGCCGTCCGGCAGCTGGTCGAACAGGTACTTGCCGTTCGCGTCCGTGGTCGTGGTCTTGCCGTCGCTCAGCTTCACCGTGACGTTCGGGACGCCGGGCTCGCCATCGTCCTGCAGACCGTTGTTGTTGGTGTCCACCCAGACGTAGTCGCCGACCTTGTTGTTCGCGGGCGGCGGGGTCACCGTGATCGCGGCGGTCTCGGACTTGTTGGGCAGATTTCCGTTCCAGTACTTCACGTTCGACGCGGTCGCCGTGTTGATGTGCCCGCTGTCCGCTACCTGTACCCCTGCGTGGCTGCAGGTGAGCACCTTGCTCGCGCCGCCGTTCAACGAGAACGCGGCTGTGTCGAGTCCCGCGGTGCACCACGGATCGTTGACGGTGATTCCGGTCAGCTGTTCGGTGCCGACGTTCTTCACCGTGATCCGGTAGTTGGCCGTGCCACCGGCCGGGATCGCGGCCGGCGCCGGGTTGTTGCTGCCCGGCGAACCCGCGACGGCGTCGGCGTCCAGCCAGTTGCCGGTCGCGGGGTCCTGCACCTCCTTCAGGATGGTGTAGGCGGAGACGCGGAGGTACACGCAGTCCCACTTGATCCAGTTGAAGTTGGTCTGGGCGTAGAACCGGACCTTGGCGGCGTTCGCGGGCGCCACCATGCCGTACAGGTTCTGCCGGCCGAGCTTCCGGTCGTCGTCGACGTCGTGGGTGACCTGCTGGCTGTAGGTCTGTCCAACCTGGACACCGTTGGCGTCGTAGAACTTGATGCCGGTGATGTTGTCCTGGCCGGTGTCGTGCGTGCCGGTCCACACCGAGAGGTCGTAGACGCCGCCGGGGATCGCGGGCGCCTCCTCGTACGCCATGGACACCTGGTTGTCCGGCGTGGCGATCAGCGCGTAGAAGGAGCCGTCCTGGGTGTAGGTGTCGTCCGTGTACAGCCGAGGCTTCTTGCTGTTCGGCGTCCCGCTCGGCACGTTGGCCGCGGGGACGAAGGTGTAACCGGTCGGCGCGCCGCCCTCGGATCCCGTCGTCGTCTGGTCGACGCTCGGATTGGACAGGACGCCGCCGACACAGCCGGCCGGCGGATCTTGTGCGGCGACCGCTGTCGCGGCGGCACCGAACAGGGCTACTCCGGCGACGAGCGCGGTCGTGACCACTGTGGACAGCAATCTCTTCACAGGAGGACTCCCTGCTCCGGTGGGAACAACGAAAATGGGACGTGAAACATATATTTGAAGTGAGCGCATTACCCGCGCGTTCATCCCCGTTACGGGTGATACCCAGCCGAGTGAATTCGTTCGTCGACCGCGCCTGCGATCGGATTTATCGCGTCAAGACCGCGCAAAGGTTCAGACAACGCACTGAGTGAGGTTCCGACGATCGTCATCACCCGTGGCGGTGAACCGGAGCGACGCCGGACACGTTGGCCCTAACATGCCGCCGAACACACCAGCCAGGCCGGGCCGCACACTGCACAATAGGGTGATGCGGCAGTCGAAGATCGCGTTGCTGGTCGTGCTGGCACTCGTCGTCGCGGGATGCTCCACCGCGATACCAGGGCGGCCGACCGCCGCGAAGGTCGTGCGCAACGAGGGCTCGAGCACGACCGAGGTGCGCGGCACCGACGGCGGCCGGATCGACCAGCTGGCCGCGACGGCGCTCACGGACATCGAGCAGTACTGGACGGACGCCTTCAAGTCGACCTTCGGCAAACCGTGGCAGAAGCTGACCGGCGGTTACTACTCGGTCGACACTTCGGACAATTCGGCGAAACCCCCACCGTGTACGGAGAAAGCCTCGGACGTCGAAGGCAACGCTTTCTACTGTCCCGCCGCGGACGCGATCGCGTGGGACCGCACGGCGCTGCTGCCGGTACTGGAGGACAAGTTCGGCCAGGCCGCGGTCGTGATCGTGCTGGCGCACGAGATGGGCCACGCCGTGCAGCGCCGCATGGGCATCACGCCCGAGGCGGAACGCCGCGAGCCGGACCGGTTCCCGACGATCCTCACCGAGGCCATGGCCGACTGCTTCGCCGGCTCGTTCATCAAGTGGGTCAACGACGGCCAGGCGCCGCACCTGGACATCGGCAGCGACACCCTCGACTCGGCGCTCGGCGCGCTGATCACGTTCCGCGACCCGGTCGGCACCTCGCCCACGGACGCGCAGGCGCACGGCAGCGCGTTCGACCGCGTGGCCGCGTTCCAGGACGGCTACCAGCAGGGCTCGAAGTTCTGCGCCGCGATGACCGTGCAGAACCGGGTCTTCACGCAGGCGGCGTTCACCAACATCGACGACCGCGCGCGCGGCGGCAACCTGCCGTTCTCCGACATGCTCGAGTCGATCACGCCGGACCTCAACAAGTTCTACGAAGCGCTGGCCCAGCAGCTCGGAAAGACTTACACCGCACCGAAGGCGGAGGCGTCGCAGGAGGAGCCGACCTGTTCCGGTGATCAAGGACCGGTCGCGTACTGCCCGTCCGACAAGACCATCAAGGTCGACGTGAAGCAGACGTTGCCCGAGCTGCACAAGGAACTGGGCGACTACGCGACCGGCGTGCTGCTCGCGTCCCGCTACGGCATGGCCGAGCTGGCCGTGCTGGGCAAGCCGGTCTCCGGAGACGAGGCCGCTCGTTCGGCGTTGTGCCTGGCCGGCGCCTACACGGGCACGGTGCTGGCGCGTAAGGACGGCTTCGGGTTGTCACCCGGTGACATGGACGAGGCCGTGAACGTGTTGCTGGAGTACAACTTCGCGGCGCGGGACAGCTCCGGTGGTTCGGCGCTGGAGCCGGGGTTCCAGCGCGTGGCCGTGTTCCGCGTGGGCGTCTTCGAGGGCGCCAAGAAGTGCGGTGTGTCCTAGTTCGAGTACTTCCGCACGCAGGTGCTGGACCCGCCGAAGAACCCGTCCCCGAAGGCCTCGACCCGGGCGAAGCCCGACGGGACGGTCTGCCCGTTGACGTCCGCAGCGATCAAACTGTTGTCCGCCAGCAACTCCGCGACCGCCTCGTCCAGATCACCCGGCGACAGCTTGAGCTCCGCGGTCGGCTTGTTCGTCTCGCCCGCCCACGCCCCGGTGAGGCACGCGGTCCGCTGCCCGGCGGCCTCGTCGTCGAGCCGGAACCCGGTCGCCTTCTGAATGGACAGCGAAAAGCGTGACGCGATGACGGCGAACGCGGCGAAGTCGCCGATGCCGCCCTTCTGTCCCTTCTTCGGTGGCGTGCCGACGCGCACCAGTCCGGGAAGGTCGAGCCCCACCTGGTTGCTGGCCGGGCAGAAGGACGCGGGGTTCGTCGTCTTGGCGTCGTTGCACTCGTTGGTGCCGGCCCGGTCGAGGGCGGGGAACGTGGCGCCGGACGACTTGTAGGCCTCGCGCAGACTCCGTTCCAGCGCCTGCAGGTACTGCTCGCTGTCGACCTTGGCGTTGCCGCGCCCCTGCCCGGTGTCGGTGTCCTTGGGGTCGAACTTTCGCTCGGTGATGCGCTGCTGGATCTCGGCCTCGTCGATGTCGGCACACCTCTTGGCGCCGCGCGCGAACCCGAACTGGAACGCCGACACGCGGTCGAAGGCGCTGCCGTGCGCCCCCTGCTTCTCGAACGACTGGCCGGCCGAGTCGCGGATGAAGAACATCGTCTGCAGGACCTTGTTCAGCCCCGGCCCGGTCGAGATCTGGAAGTGCTTGGCCTTGTCCTCCGCCATCCACCGGAAGAACGTGCCCGCGTAGCAGTCGGCCTGCTGTTCCTTCACGATCGACGGCGTGTTCTGCGTGATGCCGGAGGCGGACCCGAGCTTGTACTGAACGGCGTGGCCCATCTCGTGCGCCAGCACGGTCACCACGGCGAGCGGGCCGAACGAGTCGTTCAACATCGGCAGCAGATCGCCGCGATCCCACGTGATGCTGTCGTCGAGCGAGCAGTAGAACGCGTTCGCGACGCCCGCGGTGTCGATCTTGCAGACTTCGACGCCCTTACCCGTCGAGTCGTACGACACCAGCCGCTTCACCGGCTCGAACGCCTTACCCCCGAACTGCGCGGGCAGCTCCGCGGTCCAGAACTCCTGCACGTCGGCGAGCGTGTTGATCGCCAGCCGGTCCATCTCGCCGCCGTCGCCGTTCTCGACGTGCAGGTCGGCGTCGGGCACGCCCTTCTTCGGTCCGCTGTCGCCCGTGGTGATGTCCAGTCCGGCGACCTTCGTCGGGTCGGGCCGCTCGCCTCTCGGTGTGCCCTCGACGACCGAGCTGCACGCGCAGAGCATCGAGAGCGCGGCCACCGCCGCGGTGAGACGAACGAACCCCATGGGGCCGAACCCTACTTGTCCGGCGGGTCCCACCTGGCGCGAGTGGGACATTCAGCCCTGGTGAGTTGCCCACTCGACACCTCTGAACTGTCCGTTCGGGCCCGCGGGTCTGGGTGGGAACGCACGATCGGGACTTGGGAGCTCACGATCGGGGGGCGGGAACGTACAACTCAGGGGGCGGGAACGTACGACACACGGGGCGGGAACGTACGACTCGCGGAACTGTCAGACCCCATCGGTAGGCTGGAAACCGGGGGGCGCAGCCCAAAGGGTCCAGGTCAACGGAGTCGACCTGGACCGCATCGGCCGGAACTCAGAACAGGGCGCTCGCCAGGTTGCGCCGGGCCGCCGCGACGCGTGGGTCGTCCGACGGGAACAGCTCGAACAGCCCGACCAGGTGCTCGCGCACGCGGTCACGATCATCGCCGAACACGCGCCGCACGGTGTCCACGAGACGCTTGAACGCCTCCTCCACCTGCTGCGCGGCGATCTGCGCGTCGGCGGCCGCGAGCTGCGCGTCGATGTCGTCCGGGGCGGCGTCGGCGCACGCGACCACGGACGGGTCGACGGCCTCGGCGCGGGCCGCGAACTTGACCTGGGCGAGGCCTGCCTTGGCGAGCTCGTTGGACGGCTCCGAGGCGAGGATCTGCTCGTAGGCGGCCTGCGCACCGGCGTAGTCGCCCTGCTCGAACGCCTCCTCGGCGGCCACGAAACGCGGGTCCTCCGGCGGCTCCTCGTCGGCCGGGACGGCGCCCGCGTTGGCCTCACCGGCACGGATGCCCGGCAGGCGGTCGCGCAGGGCGTCGAGCAGGCGGGCGATCCACTGCTTGAGCTCGGGGTCGCCGAGCGGGCCCGCGAAGGCGTCGATGGGCTGACCGGCGGCGATGGCGACCACGGTCGGCACCGACTGGACGCCGAACGCCTGGCCGATGCGCGGCGCCTGCTCCAGGTCGACGCGCGCGAAGATCCACGCGCCACCGCTGACCTGCGCGAGCTTCTCGAGCGAGGTGGCCAGCTGCTGCGACTCGGGGCTGTACGACGCACCCAGGTGCACGACTACCGGGACCTGCAACGACTGTTCCACCACGGCCTGGAACGTGGCCTCGGTGACGTCGACGATCCACGGCACCTGGCCGGCGGCGGCACCGTTCGAGGCAGAGGCGGAGGCGGCCGGTTGGCGCGCGGCGGCCTCGGCGCGGGCCTTCAGTGCGCCCAGGTCGACGGCACCGGAGAGCGCGGCGGACAGAGCTGCGGTCTTGCGAGGGTCAGGCCTTGTCACGTGTTCCATCCTGGCACGGCCAGTTCCCGGACCGGGTCCAGGGCCATCGGGTTAACCCGCATCGCCTCGTTCTGCGACGCGATTCGCAGTGCCAGCGGCTCCAGGAGCTTCGCCAGCCGCACGGTCCTGTCGTGGCCGAAGGTGTCCCACGGCTCGCGGGCGGCCAGGTCCGTGGCACGTTCCACGACCGCCAGGTCACCCGAAGAAGAAGTCGCGTCCCACTCCTCCTCCGTCCAACCACGGGCCGCGCGCATGTACGCGGGATCGAGGCCGTGCGCGGCCGCGTACAGCACCAACGCCTGCAGCGGGCCGATGCCGGCGGCGACCAGTGCGGCCACGTGACCGTCGCCGCGCGACTCGCGCAGGATCGTGCACGCGTGCCACAGCACGAGGTGCGGCTCGGACGGCCACGGCAGGGCCCGGTTCGCCGCGGCCAGCGGCCGTCCGGCGATCGGGGCGAGCAGCGCGGCCTCACGCGCGAGCGAGGCCGCCTCCTCGAGGCCCGACACGTCACCCAGCATCCGTCGCAACGCGCGGTCGGCGCCGAGCAGCCGCGTCTCCAGGAACTCGTCGGGAGACGCGACCGCCCAGGCGTCAGGTAGCGCACGGTGCACCATGCGCGGCGCGAAGTTGTAGAAGACCGCGGTCACGAGCTCGGGCGAGGCCGCACCCAGGGGTGCGGCCCGCATCCCGAAATAGCCCATCCATCCGCCCTTGCACCCCAGCTCGTCGGTCGCGGCACGCGACTCGGGCGTGAAGTACGTGACGTCGTGATAAGGCTCGTAGCGAAACCACATCTGACGGGGATCCACCCCCGCGATGATTCACCTCAACGCACGCCGATGCACGCTTCCGGACTGGGTTCCCGCGAACAGCCACCGGCCGTCCGGCGACACGAGCAGCGAGTCGATGCCCTCGTTCGGGCCGCCGAGCGACGACCACGTGCGCCCGCCGTTCACCGAACGCAGCACGCCGGGCCCGGTCGTGCCGGAGAACGTCCGCGACGCCGCGTACAGCACGCCGTTCGAGGCGATCGCGACCGCCGCAAGCCGCTCCTTGGTCACGTCGCGCGTCTCGGTGAACGTCTTGCCGTCGAACGACGTGAAGACCGACGTGTTGCCGAGCACGACGACGTGGTGCGCGTCGCGCGGGTCGACCAGCACGGCGTTGACTCCTGCGTCGAGGACCTTCGTCAACGTGACGCCGCCGTCGGTGCTCCGGTAGAGCCCGCCGACGTCACCGACCCACACGCCGCCGGAGTCCGCCGCGACGGACTTCACGCCGCGCAGGAACCGGTGGATGCGCGGCAGCAGGGTCAGCCCGCCGTCCTCGGAGACGTAGAAGCAGTCGACGAGATAGGCACCGACGTACACGCGGTTCGGCTTGACCGGGTCGATGGAGATGGATCGCGTGTTGCCGGCGACCGAGGTCAGCGTGGTCCACGTCTTGCCCGAGTCGACCGACTTCTCCAGGTAGATGTAGTCCTGCGAGCCCTTGTAGGCATTGCGGCCGCGCAGCACCACACCGGGCGCCTGTACCGCGAGCGCACCGATCTTGTTGCCGATCACCGCGGGCGCCTTGCCGTCGAAACCCCACTCCTGCCGCGAGCCGGGCAGCGTCGTCTGGAACGACCCGACAGTCGTGCCCGCGATCAGCTTCGAGCCGGTGGCGGCCAGCGACAACACGTCGGTGCCGGGCACGCCGATGCGGGTGAACGTGAACGCGTCGCGCGTGGTGTAGACGCCACCCGCGGCCGCGACGACCTGGATCGACGGGTCGTCGGTGAAGCTGCCGAGGTCGTCGTAGACGTCGACGGTCTCCAGCGCGGTCGTGCGCAGCCACGTCTTGCCGAGGTCACGGCTGACGAAGTGCCCGTCGAGCGTCTGCACCTGGATCTGCCCGTTCGCGGTCAGCCCCGCGAAGATCGTCCAGCCCGACCACGGGCCCTTGACGTCCCGCCACGTGCGCCCGCGGTCCGTCGACAGCTGCACGCCCGCACTGAAGTCGCGCGCGAGCACGTTGTCCTTCTGCGCGCTCACGTAGTCGGTCGCGGTCGTGGACTTCGCCCACACCCCGTCGCGCAGCACGTACAGGTCACCGGCCGCCACGAACAGGTCGGCGCCGACGAGCTGCAGGTCGCCCGACTTCGGCGGCGAACCGGGCATCAGCTCCCACTTCACGCCGTCCGTGCTGCGGTACACGCCCTCCTCGGCCGACGCGTACGACACCGCCCCGACGGCGACGTCCTCCACACCGGACGGCGTGTCCAACACGGACTTGAACGTCCGGCCGCCGTCCGCGCTGCGCAGGATCGCCCCCGCGCCACCGCCACCGACGTACCCGGCCACGAAGACGATGTCCGGCTGGTTCGGATCGGCCGTGATCGCGTTGCCACGCAGCCCGTCACCGGGGAAGTAGCCGCCCTGGCTCCACGACCGGCCGCGGTCGTCGGACCGGAAGACGTGCTGTCCCGCCCCCGGCAGGACGTACACACGGGACTTGCTGAACGCCAGGCGCCCACCCGTCCCATTGGGACCGATGTTCTCCCACTTGGGCGCCGCCTGCGCCTTCGGCGCGATGACCAGCAGGGTGAGCAGCAGGGCTGCCACGAGTCTCACGGGGACCTCCGCACGTCAACGTTCCCGACGGCGGCGGCTGGCCTAAAAGTACGGCACAGCACTATGGCGTGTCGTTCAGGTGCGCCTCAAGTCGTTCCACCTTCGCCTTGATCTGTCCGGTGTGGCCGGGACGGATGTCCGCCTTGAGCACGAGGGCCACCCGCGGGGCCGTGGCCTGCACAACCTCGGTCGCGCGCTTCACGACGGCCATCACCTCGTCCCACTCACCCTCGATCAAAGTGAACATCGCGTTCGTCTCATTCGGCAGCCCGGACTCCCGGACCACCCGCACCGCTTCCGCGACCGCCTCGGCCACCCCGTCGGACTCCCCGCCGAGCGGGCTGACACTGAACGCGACGAGCACAACTGCCTCCCTGGTACCCACTGGTAGCTTTGGGCCTCATGACGTCACAGCCGCTGCCGTTCGACCCCATCGCCCGCGCGGCGGAGCTGTGGGACGAGCGCGTCGGCCCCTCCGGCGCCATGGCCGCCGTCACGAGCGTGATGCGAGTCCAGCAGATCATCCAGTCCGCTGTCGACGCCGCCCTCAAACCGCACGGCCTGACGTTCGCCCGCTTCGAGGCGTTGGTGCTGCTGTACTTCTCACGGGCTGGGAGCCTGCCCATGCGCGTCATGGGCGAACGGTTGCAGCTGCACCCCACGAGCGTGACCAACATCGTCGACCGGCTGGAGTCCGACGGGCTGGTCAAGCGCATCCCGCATCCGACCGACCGGCGCACGACGCTCGTCGAGATCACCGACGCGGGGCGGGAACGCCGGGAAGCGGCCACCGAGGCCGTCATCTCCGTCAACCTCGGGTTGAAGGGGTTGACCGACCGGCAGACCGAGCAGCTCACCGACCTGCTGTCGAAGGTCCGGCGCGCGGCCGGCGACTTCGAGGATTAGTCCTTTTCGGATAGTGCTGTTGCTATGGGGGGAGCTTTCCAAGCGCCCAGCGCTTGCTGGTGTTTTAACCGGGAAGCTCCTGATCTTTGACATGGGCACGGCCACCGCTTGATCATTTTCGGGTTCCGTCCAAAGAACTCGATCATGACAAGTGGTGGCCGTGGCTCATAGTCTGCC
>NZ_BSTQ01000022.1 GCF_030269605.1 Lentzea sp. NBRC 105346 | reverse complement strand
CCCGCCCCCCGACACCCCGTCATCCGCAAACAACGCAGGCCCAGCAAACCCAAGACAGCAAACAACAAACGGGCCGCCGCTCACGCGACGGCCCGCTAGGGAACTCACCCCTGGTTAAAACACCAGCGCTGGGAAAGCTCCCCCCATAGCAATTCCCTCAGGCACGCACGATCGCCAGCGGGCAGGGCGAGTGGTAGACCAGCGCCTGGCTGGTGGAGCCGAGCAGCATGCCGGCGAAACCGCCGCGCCCGTGACTCCCGACGACCAGCAGCAGCGCCTCGGCGGCATACCGCATCAACGCCCGCACCGGCCGGTCCCGCAGCACGATCCGGTGCACGGTGACGTCGGGGTACTTCTCCTGCCACCCGGCCAGCCGCTGCGCCAGCAGCCGCCGCTCGTCCTCCTCGACCTGCGCCCAGTCCAGCGCGAGCCGCGACACGTTGTACTGGCTGTCCACCATGAAGTCCTGCCACGACATGATCGCCGTCAGGTCGGCACCACGCATGGACGCGGCCTCGAAGGCGAACGCGACGGCGGCCTCACTGGTCGGCGAACCGTCCACCCCGACGACGACGGGACCGTCCGGCACGGGCGTTCCCCGATACACGACGAGCGGGCACTTCCCGTGCGACGCCAGCGCCAGCGCGGTCGAGCCCACGATCAGCCCGGTGACGTTGCCCAGCCCCTGCGACCCGATCACCATCAGCCGCGCCGACCGCGACTCCTCGACCAGCAGGCCGACCGCGCCGGAGAACACCACGGATGTGGTGATCTCGATATCCGGGGCGGCGGCTCGGGCGGCCGCACGAGCCTCGGCGAGCCAGGCGTGGGCCTGTGCCTCGATCGCGTGCCGGATCTCGTTGCCGGCCATCACGATCTCCGGGTATCCCCTGGTGGGCAACAGGTATCCGTGCACCAGGCGCAGCGGCGCGTGGTGGCGGGCGCATTCGTCGGCGGCCCACTTGACCGCGGCGAGTGCCGACGACGAGCCGTCGACACCGACCACGACCGGGGCGGCGGGTCCCTTCATCGCTTTCCTCCTGTCAGCACGCGAACCCGCATCACGCCCGGCACGGACTCGGCGAGCGCGGTCAGCACGCGGGTGGTCTCGTCGTCGGTGAAGTCCGTGCCGATGGCGACCTCACCGTCGAGAACGGTGACCGTCCACTTGCGACCGCCGCCGTACACGTCGAGCATCCGCTGCACGTCCGAGGCGACCGCCGTGTCGGTCCGGGCGATGGCGCGGACCAGGTCCCGCCGGGTCACCACGCCGACCACACGGGAACCGTCCACGATCGGCAGGCACCGCACGCGGTCGTCGATCATCACGCGGGCGATCATGTCGGCGGGCGTGGCGGAGTCCATCGCCTCGACCGGTGACGTCATGACGTCCGCGACGGTACCGGCGTTCTCCTCGAAGTACTTGCCGCGCAACAGATCCGCCTCGGTCACGATGCCGATCAGGCGCCGCTCGTCGTCGACCACGGGCAGCGAGGTGAACCCGTGCGACACGAGCAACGCGGCCGCACCCCGCACTGGAACGGCCGGTGTCACCGTGATCACCGGGCTGGTCATGATGTCGCGAGCACGCATGGCGCATCTCCCTTCCACGATCAACGCTAGGAACGCGCCTCGTCGGCCGAAGCGGTCGTAGGTCCCGCCGCTGTCGGGACTTTTTCGGCGAGGTCCTTCGCACCGACGGACACCAGGGCCTGCGGGAAGCCGGCCAGGTCGTGCCGCTCGATCAGCCCGGCCCGCCACTCCGCGCGGTGCATCAGGTGGATCACCGGACGCACCGCCACTCCGGCGGAACGGCCGGCCAGCAGGGCGGCCTGCAACGCGGCCCCGCCCCGCACGTGGTCCGAACGCCGGTCGTCGACGGTCAGCACGACGAGCGTGTCCGCGTCGAGCGGGTGCAGTTCGGTACCCGCCCAGCGGTTGGCCACCACCAGCCGCCGCGCGTCGCCGCCGCCGGTGGCGTCCGGCGACCGGATCGCGCGGTGGCAGTCGAGTTCCGCCGGAGTCGGCCGCTCACGCACGTCCGCGCGTACGACCGCCAGCAGATCGGGGTTCGCGTGGTCGTGCGGGAACACGACTTTCGCGTGCCACCCGGCGACCCGGATGGCGAGCACGATGTGTTCCAGCGCGGCGCCACACGACAGCAGCCGGTCCAGGCCCAGCGGGTCGTGCCCGGAAAAGATTCCCTTCGGCCTCTGCGGGACCTCGTAGAGGTAGACCGACCGGCCGTGCAGCTCCAGCACCCACGGCTTCGCCGCACTGTGGACGGGCGCGTTCCGCGCGGCCTCAACGATTTCCGCCGCCTCCGCGGCACTCCAACGCATATATCGACCATTCCGCCGCGCATACCGGCCCGAACAGGGCGGACAGGCTCGCCCGGTACGGGCCCTTCGACTCTGCGCGGCACCCCGCACGGCGTTCCAGCCTGGAGCCGGAGTGAACAAGGAGGTTGCGATGCACTGGTACTACGGAACCCCGATGGGCTGGGGTGGTTTCGCGATGATGGGCCTGACCATGCTGCTGTTCTGGGGTGGCCTGGCCGCCTTGATCGTCGTGCTGCTGCGCCGGCCCGCGGGCATCGGGCACGACGACTCCGCGACTCGTATCCTCGAGGAACGGCTGGCCAGGGGCGAGATCGACACCGAGGAG
This sequence comes from Lentzea sp. NBRC 105346, assembly GCF_030269605.1. Classification (GTDB taxonomy): domain Bacteria; phylum Actinomycetota; class Actinomycetes; order Mycobacteriales; family Pseudonocardiaceae; genus Lentzea. Next base: position 176,259 of record NZ_BSTQ01000022.1, on the reverse strand, counting down.
TTCGAACGGGTTCGCAAGTCCCTCCGGGCCCGGTGAGCAGAGTCTTTCGTCCCTGTGGCGAATCGGCGCGGTGAGAGATCGTCGAACCGAACCGAACGTGGAGAGGTGGTTGTGGTGGTTTCGCGTGTCTTCCTGGTCGACGACCACGAGGTGGTCCGCGTCGGCATCAGGGAACTGCTCAGCGCCTCCGAGGACCTCGAAGTCGTCGGCGAGGCCGGCTCGGTCACCGAGGCGCTCACCCTGATCCCGGCCATGAACCCGGACGTGGCGGTGCTCGACGTGCGGCTGCCGGACGGCAACGGCATCGAGCTCTGCCGTGAGCTGCGCAGCCGGATGCCCGAGCTGAAGTGCCTCATGCTGACGTCGTTCACCGACGACGAGGCGCTGTTCAACGCCATCATGGCCGGCGCGTCCGGGTTCGTGCTCAAACGCATCGTCGGCTCCGACCTCACCACCGCGGTCAAGACCATCGCCGCGGGACAGTCCCTTTTGGACGCCCGGTCGACTTCGGCGCTGCTCAACCGGATCCGCCGGGAGCGCGAGCAGGGCGACCCCGTGCGCATGCTCACCGACCAGGAGCGTACCGTGCTCGACCTGATCGGCGAGGGCCTGACGAACAAGCAGATCGCGGACAAGATGTTCCTCGCGGAGAAGACCGTGAAGAACTACGTCTCGCACCTGCTCGCGAAGCTCGGGCTCGAGCGCCGCACGCAGGCCGCCGTACTGGCGTCCAAACTGAACAAACCCCAGCCCTTCACCGAGGAGGGGTAGTCAGTCGAGCGGCACCTGCCACGTCACGCGGGTGCCGCCGCCCGGTTCGCCCTCGACGGTCATCGTCCCGCCGAACGCCGAAGCGCGTTCGGACAGGTTGCGCAGACCGCTGCGCGCGACCTGCTTCGGCATGCCGAGCCCGTTGTCCACCATCGAGATCACCAGCGCGTCGCCCGCCTCCACGGTGAGCGTCAACTCCGAGGCGTGCGCGTGCCGCAACGCGTTGCTCACCGTCTCGCGCACGACCGCCTCGGCCTGCTCACCGATGTGGTCGGGAACGAGGTTGTCGATCGTGCCGCTCATCCGCACCGTGGGCGTCAACGGCGCGCCCTCGGTCAATTCCGCGACGATGTCCAGCAGCCTGCGCCGCAGCCCGGTGTCGTCGTCGGCGGCCTGCAGGTCGAAGATCGACGTCCGGATCTCCAGCACGGTCTCGTCCAGCTGGTTCACCGCCTTCGACACCCGTTTGCGCACTTCGGGGTGGGTGGCCCACGTCAACGCGCCCTGCAGGCTCATCCCGGTGGCGAACAGCCGCTGGATCACGTGGTCGTGCAGGTCGCGGGCGATCCGGTCGCGGTCCTCCAGCACGTCCACGAGCCGCCGCGCCCGCTGGTTCTCCGCGAACTGCAGCGCGACCACCGCCTGGTCGGCCAGCGACGCCAGCAACGGCATCAGGTCCGGCCCGAACGGCACGGCTCCCTTCTCCCGTACCGCGACCAGCAGTCCGGTGACCGCCGAGCCGACCCGCAGCGGCACTATCACCGCGGCGCCGGGCTCGATCGACTCGCTGCCGAACACGCCGTCCACATCCTCGACCAGAGCGGGTGCGCCCGACTCCAGCACCTCGCCGAGCACGGTTCCGGCCGGGTCGAACACGCCCTCGATGACGTGCTGGCCGGCCTCCGCCGCGGGGCGCAGGCGGCCGTCGGGCGAGTCGGCCAGCAGCACCACCACGCAACAGCCGGACGCCAGCTCCACCGACCGCTGCGCTATCAGCCGCAGGGCGTCCTCGGCCGAGCCGCCGCCCAGCAGCTGGGAGTTGATCTCCGCAGTGGCCTCCAGCCACCGTTCGCGCATCTTCGACCGCTCGAACAGCCGGGCGTTCTCGATCGCCACACCCGCCGCGGCGGCCAGGGCTTCCAGCACCACCTCGTCGTCGGCCGTGAAGTCCTCGCCGTTGGTCTTCTCGGTCATGTAGAGGTTGCCGAACACCTCGTTGCGCACCCGCACCGGCACCCCGAGGAAGCTGTGCATCGGCGGGTGGTTCGGCGGAAAGCCGACGGACGCGGCGTGCTCCGCGAGATCGTGCACCCGGATCGCCCGCGGATCCTTGATCAACAGGCCCAGCAGCCCCTTGCCCTCGGGCAGATGCCCCATGCTGGCGCGCGTCTCGGCGTCGATGCCGACATAGACGAACTGCGACAGGTTGTCCCGCTGCCCCAGCACACCCAGCGCCCCGTAGCGGGCACCCACGAGGTCCACCGCCGCTTGGACGATGCGCTGCAGTGTGGAGTCCAGTTCGAGGCCGGCCCCCACCGCCAGGACCGCGTCCAGCAGGCCCTGCATCTTGTCCCGCGTCGAACCTATCTCGGCGAGTCGCTCACGCATCTCGTCGAGCAGGTCGTCGAGTCGCAGGCCACCCAGGAGGGTGCGCTGGGGACTCTCTGCTGAACCGGCCACGGATCAAGCTTTCCACGGGTTGGTTGCATCGCCAAGCAGTCCCGGTCAGGTCGGGACCTTCGGCGGTGGGACCGCTTGTGGCTCACCCGGACAGTGGTAGGGGACAGCGACTGACCAGGCTTTACGCAATGGGGTGAACGAGTGATGACCGAGCTGACCGCGGCACTGGGCCTCCGGCCGGAGCAAGTGGAGGCCGTGCTCACGGCCGCGGCACTCGCGCCGTCCGTGCACAACACCCAGCCTTGGCGATTCCGGGTCCTCCCGGACCGCATCGAGCTGTACGCCGACCTCGAGCGCAAGCTCGCCGCCACCGACCCGGAGGCCCGTGAGCTGCGCCTGTCCTGCGGCGCCGCCCTGTTCAACCTGCGCATGGCGCTGCAGGGATTCGGCGTGCGCCCGCTCGTGACCCTCGTTCCGGGCGCGGAGGCTCCGGGCGCGCTCGCGATCGTCCGCCGCGGCGGCACGCTCGTCCCCGACGAGGAGATGCGGGCCCTGCTGCAGGCCGTGCCCGCGCGCCGGACCAACCGCCGCCCGTTCCACGAGGCACGCGTCGAGGTGCGGCAGCGCAGGGCACTGGTGCGCGCGGCCGAACGTGAACGCTCCTGGCTGCACGTCGTCGCCACGCGTGAAGAGCGCGCGCGGGTCAAGGAGCTCGTCCAGCGAGCCCACCGCATCCAGCTCGACGACACGGGTGTGCTGGCCGAGCTGGCGGCGTTCACCGGACACCGCCCGGACGCCACCGACGGCATTCCGCCCGCCTCCGCCGGGGTGCGCCCCGAACCGCAGGACGAGTGGACGTTCCGCGACTTCCAGGCCTCCGACCGCCTGCCCGGCAAGGACTACGAGTCCGACCCGCTCGTCGTGGTGCTGTGCTCGTTCTACGACAGCGACCTCGGTGAACTGCAGGCGGGCCAGGCGATGCAGCGCGTCCTGCTCACCGCGACCACGCACGGCCTGTCCGCGTCGTTCATGTCCCAGCCGGTCGAGGTGAAGTCCGTCCGCGACGAGCTGCGCCGTGCGCTGGGCGGCATGCTGGTGCCGCAGACCGTGCTGCGCATCGGGTTCAGCACGCCGGTGCCCGCGACGCCCCGGCGTGCTGTCTCCGACCTGCTGATCACGCCGAACCATCACGTGGACGCGTGAACCGCCACTCCCGGATCTCCGGCAGGTCCTCGCCGGTCCGCCGGATGTGCTCGTGGTGCACGGCGAGCCGGTCGAGCAGGTGCTGGCGCAGGTGCCCGAGCCGGTCGGCCAGCCGCGGCACCCGCCGCAGCGCCGCCAGCGCGAGGTGGAACCGGTCCAGCTCGTTGAGCACCACCATGTCGAACGGCGTCGTGGTCGTGCCGTTCTCGTGGAACCCGTGCACGTGCATCAGGTCGTGACCCGGTCGCCGATAGGTCAGGCGGTGGATCAGCCACGGGTAGCCGTGGTAGGCGAAGATCACCGGCGCGTGGCTCGTGAAGATGGCCTCGTAGGCATCGTCGTCGATGCCGTGCGGGTGGTGCTCGGGTGAGGCGAGCGTCGCGAGGTCCACCACGTTCACGACGCGCACCCGCAGGTCCGGCACGAGCGCGCACAGAACGTCCACCGCGGCCAGGGTCTCCTGAGTGGGCACATCGCCCGCGCACGCGAGCACGACGTCCGGTTCACCGTCCACATCGGAGCTCGCCCAGCTCCACACCCCGATGCCCTGGGCGCAGTGCGCCACGGCCTCGTCCGGCCCGAGGTACTGCAACGCGGGCTGCTTGCCCGCGACGATCACGTTCACCAGGCCGCGGGAGCGCAGGCAGTGGTCGGCGACGGCGAGCAGGCAGTTCGCGTCCGGCGGCAGGTAGACGCGGACGAACTCCGGCCGCTTGTTCAGGACGTGGTCGATGAACCCGGGATCCTGGTGCGAGGCACCGTTGTGGTCCTGCCGCCACACGTGCGAGGTCAGCAGGTAGTTGAGGCTCGGAATCGGTCTGCGCCAAGGGATTTCGGCCGCCGTGTGCAGCCACTTGGCGTGCTGGGCGACCATCGAGTCGACGATGTGCGCGAACGCCTCGTACGACGACAGCAGCCCGTGCCTGCCGGTCAGCAGGTAGCCCTCCAGCCAGCCCTGGCAGAGGTGCTCGGACAGGACCTCCAGCACGCGTCCCTCGGGGTCGAGGTGGTCGTCGGCCGGCGAGACGGGCAGCTGCCAGCGCCGCCCGGTCACCTCGAACACCGCGTCGAGGCGGTTGGAGGCGTGCTCGTCCGGTGAGAAGTACAAGAGGTTGTCGTCGTTGAGCCGCATGGCATCCCGCAGATATCCGCCCAGCACCCGCGTCGACTCGGCGATCACCGGACCGTCGATCAGGTGCCGTTCGAGCGCGGGCAGGCGAAGATCACGCTGGGTCAGGCCGTGCGCGTGCGGGCTGGCGCTCATCCGCCCGTCGCCGCGCGGATGTCCGTTGACCAGCGGAACACCGTTCCCGGTGAACAACTCCTCCGGCCGGTAGGACCGCATCCACTTCTCCAGGTCCGCCAGCCGTTCCGGATGCCGCCGCACGTCGGTGATCGGCACCTGGTGCGACCGCCAGCTCCCCTCCAGCTCGGGCGGTCCCGTCCAGCCCTTCGGCGTGCGCAGCAGGATCATCGGCCGCGGCCCGCCCTCGGCGATGAGGTCGAAGGCGTGGTCCAGTGCCGCCGCGTACTCGGTGTGCACGTCGATCGGGTCGCAGCCGCGGACCTCGATCGGCCGCCACCCGAACCCGCGCAGCAGCTGTGCCAGGTCCTCCTCGGGCAGGCGGGACAACAGGGTCGGGTTCGCGATCTTGTAACCGTTGAGGTGCAGGATCGGCAGCACCACGCCGTCGCGTCGCGGGTGCAGCATCGACGGCGCGTGCCAGCTGGTCGCCAGCGGACCGGTCTCGGCCTCGCCGTCGCCGATCACGCACGCCACGACCAGTCCCGGATTGTCCAGCGCGGCACCGGTCGCGTGCGCGAGCGAGTACCCCAGCTCCCCGCCCTCGTGGATGGATCCCGGCAGGTGCGCCGACGCGTGGCTGGGAATGCCGCCGGGGAACGAGAACTGCCGGAACAGCCTGCGCATCCCCTCGGCGTCGCGGGACACCTCCGGGTACAGCTCGGAGTAAGTGCCTTCCAGCCAGGCGGCGGCGTTCAGACCGGCGGCGCCATGTCCTGGTCCGGCGACGAACAACGCCCGCACGCCACGGGTGACTATCGCGCGGTTGAGGTGCGCGTAGGTGAGTGTCAGGCCAGGCACCGTCCCCCAGTGGCCGAGCAGCCGCGGCTTCACGTGAGCCGGCTCCAGTGGCTCGGTCAGCAACGGGTTGTCCAGCAAGTAGATCTGTCCGACGGAAAGGTAGTTCGCCGCTCGCCACCAGGCATCCACCTGTTTGAGCGTCACGGTGTTCATCGAAGTCCCGCCTCCCGGTTCCGACTCGTCCCTTCAACCGTCCTTTCCCGAGGGGGCCGTCACAGCGGCCGCGGGGCCCGGCCGGGTCGGGACTTTCGTCCCCCTGTCACATTCGGGACCGATGTGGCGATGTCGTGTGCGGAGGAGGCGTAGTGGCGAAGTCGGTGAAGTCGCGGACCGGCCGCATCGTGGCCGGGATCGTGCTGGTGGGAGCGATCGCGGGCCTGGTGTTCGTGCTCAAGTCGTCGGCCGAGCAGAAGTCCTGGGCCAGTTCGGACGGGATCGTCCAGGAGCGGCTGCGGTCGGGAAAGAGCTACTCGGTCAAGGTCGAGTACCCGCTGCCGGACGGCTCGAAGCAGGTCGCGACCCTGTCGGAGAACGGACCGGCCCGCCACCCGGGTGATCGCGTGACGGTCCGCTACGACCTGCGGAACGGCAAGGTCGTCGACGCCGCTCTGGCCGACAACGACCAGGCGCACTGGGTGGTCGGCGGCATGCTGGGCTTCGTGATCCTCGGCGGCGTCTTCGCGAACTTCATCGCGTGGGCGCCCAAGCCGACGACCGAGTAACCGGCGGCCACCTCGGATCCTCTGTGGACAGTCGTTGTCCGCGCTCCCACAACGGTTTGCGGCCGCACGACTAGCCCGTAAGCCGGTATGGCGCACCCGGAACGTCGTGAATACTCGGCCGAATGCAGTTCCGGATCCTGGGCCCGCTGGAGGTCTGGGACGACGATCGTCCGGTGTCCGTGGGGGGACCGCAGCAACGCGCGCTGCTCGCCGTGCTGCTCGTGGACGCCAACCGCGTCGTGTCGGCCGACCGGCTGGTCGGCGAGCTGTGGCACACCGATCCGCCGCCTGCCGCGCGCCGGTTGCTGCAGGGGTGCGTGCGTCGGCTGCGCCGCGTGCTGCCCGGCGACCGGCTGCTCACCAGCCAGCCCGGCTACCTGCTGCGGGTGCTGCCCGGCGAGGTCGACGCCGACCGGTTCGACGAGCTCGTCGCGGCGGCGGCGGGCAGTGATGACGCCGGAGCCTCGGCGCTGCTGGCCGAGGCACTGGAGTTGTGGCGCGGCCCGGCGCTGGACGGCGTGACCGCGGAGTCCTGCCAGACCTGGGCGCGGGAGCTGGAGGAACGCCGCCAGACCGTGCTCGAGGATCGCATCGACGCCGACCTGCGGCTCGGCAGGCACCACGACCTGGCCGGCGAACTGCGGGCACTCGTCGGCGCGCAGCCGCTGCGGGAACGCCGGTGGGCGCAGCTGATCCGCGCGCTGCACGCGGCGGGCAGACAGGCCGACGCGCTCGCCGCGTACCGGGATCTGCGCCAGGTCCTGGTCGACCAGCTCGGGGTCGAGCCGAGTGCCGAGGTCCAGGAGATCCATCGCGCGATCCTCGCCGGAGACGCCCCTGCGGAGCCGGGACCGGCGCCGGTCCCGGCCCAGCTGCCCGCCGCGATCGCCACGTTCACCGGGCGCGACGAGCAGCTCAAGGAGCTCGACTCGCGGCTCGGCGCGGGCACGGTCGTCGTCACCGCGATCGACGGGACCGCGGGGGTCGGCAAGACCGCCCTGGCCGTGCATTGGGCGCATCGCGTGCGGGAGCGCTTCGCGGACGGCCAGCTGTACGTGAACCTGCGCGGGTTCGCGCCCGCACCGCCGATGCGGCCGATCGACGCGCTCGTCGGGTTCCTGCGGGCCATGGGCGTCGCGGCCGAGGAGATTCCCGTCGACGTCGAGCAGGCCGCGGCGTTGTACCGGACGCTCCTCGCGGATCGCCGGATGCTGATCCTGCTGGACAACGCCCGCAACCCGGACCAGGTGCGCCCGCTGCTGCCCGGCGGCGCGGGCTGCCTCGTGCTGGTGACCAGCCGCGACAAGCTCAACGGGCTCGTCGCGCTCGACGGCGCGCATCGCGTCACGCTGGACGTCCTCGCGCCGGACGAGGCCGCGGTGCTGCTGGCCAGGATCATCGGCCGGGAACGCGTCGAGGCCGAGCCGGACGCGACCGGCGAACTGGCTCGCGTGTGCGCGTTGCTGCCGCTGGCGTTGCGGATCGCCGCGGCGAACCTGGCCGACCAGCCGTGGCGCACGGTGGCCGGGTTCGCCGCCGCGCTCGCCGAGGGCAACCGCCTCGCGGAGCTGTCCGTGGCGGGCGACGACCGCGCGGCCGTGCGGGCCGCGTTCGACCTGTCCTACGCGACACTTCCCGTTGCGGCGCAACGGGTGTTCGCATTGCTCGGACTGGTGCCCGGCCCGGACGTGACCCAGGACGCGGCCGCCGCTTTGGCCGGGATCGGCGCGAGTGAGGCGGGGACGTCCCTGGACCGGCTCGCGGCGGCGCACCTGCTCGCGCAGCACGCGCCCGGCCGCTATACCTTCCACGACCTGCTCCGGGCCTACGCGGCACAGCACGGCGAACGGACCGCGGACCGCGACGCGGCGTCGCGACGGCTGCACCACTGGTACGTACGCACCGCCCACGCCGCCACGCGAGTGCTGTACCCGCACATGCTGTTTCTGCCCGTGGACACAGAGGACGTGTTCGGTGAGCCCGCGGAGGCGTTGGCGTGGCTCGACGACGAACGCCCGAACCTGGTCGCCGCCGTCACGCCGGCGGGTGGTCCACCCGCCTGGCTGCTCGCCGACGCGTTGCGCGGCTACCTGATGGCCCGGATGCACACCGTCGACTGGCTGACGGTCGCCGAGGCCGGGCTCGACGCGGCGACCGCGGCCGGTGACCTGACCGCGCAGGCCGCGGCGCGGCTCAGCCTCGGCGACGCGCACCAGCGGCTCAGCCGGTACCCGGAGGCCGTCGGGCACTACACGGCCGGACTCGGCCTCGCCCAGCGGGCGCACTGGACCGACGGGCAGGCCGCGTTGCTGCGGAACCTCGGCAACGTCTATTGGCCGATGGGCCGGCTCCGTGACGCCGCCGACCACTACACCCGCGCGCTCGCGTTGTACGAACGGGCGGGCCAGACCGCCGGGCAGGCACTCAGCCTCGGCAGCCTCGGTCTCGCCTACCGCCACCTGGGCCGGCTCGCGGACGCGGCGGACCACCTCGGCCGCGCGCTGATCCTGTTCCGCGACATCGGTTCCCGCAGCGCCGAGGCGGCGTGTCTCGGCAACCTCGCCGAGGTCTGCCACGACCTGGGCGAGCTGGACCGGGCCGCCGGGCACGGCACCAGATCACTGGACCTCTACCGGGAGTCCGGCGACCGCGGCGGCGAGGCCGACACCTGCCGGGTGCTCGCCGGGATCCACCTCGACCTCGGCGATCCCGGCCGCGCGCTCGACCTCGCCCGTACCGCGCTGGACCTGGCCCGCGACATCCGCGACCGGCGCGTCGAGGCCAACGCGCTGAACACGTTGTCCACGGTGTACGAGCGAATCGGCCGATACCGCGCGGCTGTCCAGGGGCACCGGCAGGCGCTCGACCTCGCAGAGGAGTCCGGCAACGCCTACCCGAAGGCGCAGGCGCTGCTCGGCCTGGCCACCGCGCACCGCGGCCGCCACGAGCTGCCCGAGGCCGAGTCCACCGCGCGCCGGGCGGTGGAGACCACCTGCGAGATCGGCTATCGCGCTCTGGAGGGCCGGGCGCTGGCCCTGCTCGCGGTCGTCCAGCTGGACCTCGGGCGCCCCCAGGACGCGGCGAGGTCGGCGCGGGAAGCGCTTTCCGTCTGCCGTGCGACCGGAATCGTTCCAACCGAGCTCCAACAGTTCTTCCACAGGCGACCGGTTGACTCCGCATCCCCGAGATTGGAGTCGACATGAGAGTCATGAAAGTCCTCGCAGCGGCGGCACTCGCGCTCGCGGCGACGCTGGTGGTGCCCGCGGCGGCGAACGCGGTCCCATCGACCAGCATGGCACCCGGAGCGTTCGCCATCTGGGACGGCACGAACTTCACGGGCCTGGCCGCGAGCATGGTGCAACACACACCCTCCTACGGCAATCTCGTCTACGCCGGTACGAACGTCCGGATCGACAACACGGCCAGCAGCGCGGCCAACTACGACCCGGACCTCGTGGCCAGGGCGTACCGCGATCCCCAACCCCAGTGCGACTTCACGGCGTTCCACCTCCTGTTCCTGCGCAAGGGTCAGGTCACGGCGGACGCGAGCTGGTTCTACGGGAACCTCGCCACCAAGGGGTTCGACAACACCATCAGCGGCCACTGCTTCGGGTGACCCGATGATCAGGTGGTGCACGCTTCTCCTGCTGCTCACCGCCTGCGCCACTCCGGCACCACCGGTCGCGACCGCGCCGGTGGTGCGGACGGGCGCGGACATCGTGCTGCCGCTGGACCGCTACCTGCACACCGCCGAGCACCGTGCGCTGCTCGACCGGGCCGCCGACGTCGTGGGCGACCGCTGCATGCGCCGCTTCGGGTTGAGGTGGGAGGGGGACCCCACGCCCGAACCGGTCTCGAACGCCCGGCGGTACACGAGCCTCGACGCGGCCGAGGCCTACCACCCCGCGACTCCCCCGGTACCGCGACGACCTCCGTTGCCCGCGGAGGTGAAGGCGGTCTGGCTCGGTGAGGTCGCGTTCCACGGCGGGCCGGTGCCCCAGGGCGGCTGTGTCGGCGAGGCCATGCGGATCCTCAAACCCGGCATCGAGCGGATCCAGGCCGGGCTGCCGCAACGCCTGCAGTGGGAGTCGTACGGCCGGACCCGGTCCGACGAGCGCGTCCACCGGGTGTTCGCGGCGTGGAGCTCCTGCATGGCGGACCGGGGGTTTCACTACCCGGACCCGTCCGCCGCCGCGAACGACCCGCGCTGGCGCACTCCGTCGATCACTCCACAGGAGACGGTCGTGGCGCGCGCCGACGTGGAGTGCAAACTGCGGACCAACGTCGCGGGCGTCATGCTCGCCGTCGAGACCGGCTACCAGCGCGAGCTCATCAAGCAGAATGAAGCCGCGCTGGCCGACGTCATGGCGTACGCGGACCGGGAGGTCCGCATCGCCGTGGAGACGCTGGGCAACAGCTGACGAACAGGATCGAAACGTGATCATCAATGCTCTGGGTGAGCTGACGAACCCGAACGTCGATGACGTCATCATCGACGACCGCGTCCTGAGCGAGGCGAAGGCGTCCGGCCTCACCGCCGTCAACATCACCATCGGCTACACCTGGGGCGACTTCGACCCGTACACGCACACGTTGCGCGAGCTGGACCTGTGGGACGGCCTCATCGCGACCCACTCCGACCACCTGCTCCAGGTCCGGTCCGCCGCCGACCTCCGGCGGGCCCACACCGAGGGCCGGATCGGCGTGATCTACGGCTTCCAGAACGCCGTCGCCGTCGACGCCGAGCGCGTCCCGTTCTTTGCCGACCGCGGTGTCCGCGTCATTCAGTTGACCTACAACCAGGCCAACCACCTGGGCGGCGGCTCGATGGCGCCGGAGAACCTCGGCTTGACCGATCTCGGCCACTCGACGATCGCGGCCCTGAACGACCACAGCCTCATGGTCGACCTGTCCCACAGCGGCCGGCAGACGTGCCTGCAGGCGACCCGCGCCTCCAGGCAGCCGGTCTCCATCAACCACACGGGCTGCCGCGCCCTCACCGACCTGCCGCGCAACAAGACCGACGAGGAACTCCGGCTGGTCGCGGACCGGGGCGGCTTCGTCGGCATCTACTTCATGCCGTTCCTGGCGCTCTCCGGCGACGCCCGCGCGGCCGACGTGGTCGAGCACATCGTGCACGCCGTGGACGTGTGCGGCGAGGACGCCGTCGGCATCGGCACCGACGGCCCGATCACCACCGTCGACGACCTCGACGCCTACCGCACCCGCCTGGCCGTGCAGCAGGCCGAGCGCGCCGACGCCGGGGCGGGCGCCGCGGGCGAGCTCGGTGCGCTGCCGTTCGTCGTCGACCTGCGCGGCGTGGACCAGTTCAGGCAGCTCGTCCGGCTGCTCGAGCAGCGGGGTTTCCGGGAGGAGCGCATCGCCAAAATCATGGGCGGCAACTTCCTCGCCTACGCCTCCCGGATCTGGGCGTGATCTGCTCCCGGACATACGGGATCGCCATCGTCTCCAACCCCCGGTCCGCGCCGAACGCCGGATGCACGTTCACCTCGAACACCACCCCGCCGTGCTCCGCCGCCAGGTCCACCCCGGCGAAACTCAGTCCCACCGACCGCGCCGCCCTGACGGCCAGCTCCGCGAGGTGCTCCGGCAGCTCCCCCGGATCCAGCACCGTGGACACCGCGCCCCGCACCTCGTTGCACGTCGCGAACTCGTCCTTCTGCACGTGTTCACACACCCGCACGACCTCGCCACCCAGCACCACCACCCGGAACTGATGGCGGAGCCCGTCGGCGTTGACGTTGGCCGCGTCCTTGGACATCAACCAGGTGCCTCTGGCACCTGCCACTTGGACAAGATCCTCGACCGCCGTCACCCGGAACACGTCATCCCCGCCCGCGCCGACCGCCGGGCGAAGCCACACATCACCGCCCAGCTCCTCGAAGTCACCGCACAGATGCGCCGCGTCCCGCCACGGCCCGCACCGCGTCGGCATGTGCGGCACCCCATCGCGCACGAACCGCCGCACCATCAGGTCCTTCTCCGTCGCCCACCGCCACGCCTCGGTGGCGTGCGACCGGATCCCGTGCCGCCACAGCTCCCGCTGGAACGGCTCGAACGCGCGCCGGCCGTGCGGCGGAATCTCGTAGACGATCACGGCATCCGGCGTGACCTCTTCGCCGGCAGCCGACAGCCGGAGCTCACCGTTTTCGCCGCCGACCTTCCCGTCGTTGCCGGGCAGGAAGTGCCGGGCATCGACGTGGACCGGGGTGCGGCCGGTGAGGCGGCGGACCGCCGCGGCCAGCACATCGGCACTGCCCTCGGTCGAACTGTGATCGGTGATCAGCACGATCGAGCCGTCGCCCATCAGCCCTCCGTAGCGTCAAGTGACGCCGACGTTACGGAGAGCGCTCACGTGTGGTAAATCAAGATCACCGATTCGGCGGCAGGAACGGCCATGTTCAGCTCGCCGCCGGCGTTGGCGTGAGCACGGTTGGCGGTGCTTGGTGCAGTGCCTCGCGGCGGACGCCGCGGACGAGCAGGTACCCGACCATCCACAACTCGCCCACGGTCGCGGGAAAGGCGAGAGTGTCGGCGACGAACGGCACGCCGGGGGCGAGATATCTGGCGAACGCGCCGAGCAGGTATGCGATGCCGCCGCCGATGAGGATCCAGCCAAGGGTGCGGGGCATCCAGCCCGAGCGGAGTACGCACCGGCCCATGGGGATGAGCCACAGGCCGAAGAACAGCGCTCCCACGCCCCACAGGTTCCCGCTGACCAGGTACAGGAGCTGGACGGTGGCTGCCGCGTCTCCGATCGGGTCGATCGCGATCTGGACCGCGGTGGCCAGCAGGGCCGCGTTGACGAGGATCGCGACCGCGTTGACGAGGCCGAAGGCGGCGATACCGCCGGCGGCAAGCGGGGCCGTCGTGCGGAACAGGCGGTAGAACCACACCGCGGCGAGGGCTTGGGTGACGACGATGAGCAGCTCGACGGCGACGCCGACGCGGGCGAGCGATTCGTGCTCGACCAGGTTGGCGAGTGTCGCGCCGGGGTTGTCGGCGGCAAAGAGTTGCGGCCGGACGAGCAGGAAACCGAGTAAGCCGGTGATGGCGAGGCCGAGGTAGAGCAGTCCGGTCGTGCGGGCGGTGCGGATCAGCGCGTGCATGGTGGCTCCTTCGCGGGCGGTGCGATCGGATCCGAGCGGTTTCTTACGTTGTAAGGTGACCTTACGTTGTAAGGTGAGATGCGGACAAGAGTGAGGAGATCGGTGAAGGCGTCCAGGCAGCCGCTCAGCCGTCAGCGCGTGCTGGCCGCGGCGGTCGTTCTGGCCGATACGCACGGGATCCAGGCGCTGACGATGCGCCGCCTCGCCGCCGAACTCCACGTCGAGGCCATGTCGCTCTACTACCACCTGCGCGACAAAGAGGCCCTGCTCGACGGCGTGGTCGAGACCGTGATCGCCGAGTTCGCCCGCATCGACACGAGTGGCGGTGACTGGCGTACGCGGCTGCGGCAGCGGTTCCTCGCGGCGCGTGACGTCATGCTGCGTCACCCGTGGGCGCCTGGGCTGCTGGCCACGCGCCGGACCATCCCCGCCGACGTGTACGCCTACTACGACGAGATCGTCGCCACGCTCGTCGATGCCGGGTTCTCGTACCACCTCGCCCACCGGGCGCTGCACGCGTTCGGGAGCCTGCCGCTCGGGTTCGCGCAGGAGATCTTCAGCCCGGCGTCGGCCGGCGGGAGCATGGAGGCCGACGCCGCGGAGGCAGACTTCGCCGCGATGGCCGAGGCCCTGCCGCACCTGACCGCCATGGTGGCGGCCGAGGTCCACGACAGCACCGACCCCACGCTGGGTTGGTGCGACAGCCAGGTCGAGTTCGAGTTCACCCTCGACCTGCTCCTGAACGGTCTCGAACGCCTCCGCGGCTAGCTGACGATCACCATTTCGTGGCCGGCGATCCTCAACCGCCGCCGATCGTGGACCCGCCCATTCCACGCCGCGTCACGTCGATGATCGGACACACTGTCCCGGTGCGAAACGATCTCGACCGAATCGAAGCGGCGTTCGCCGGCACGCCACTGGCCGGCCTGCCGATCGAGCACGGCCCCTCGGGCACCGTCCTCGTCGCCGACATCGACCCCAACCGCCTGCACGAGGCCTGGCAGGCCGCCGACGCCCTGGTGCCGGTCATCGGACGCCGCCCCGTCATGGTCACCGACGACTTCGGCGACACGCTGACCCGGCCCGAGCCCGAGCCGGGTCCGTCGGAGTCGGAACTGCAGGCGTTCGTGGCGGCGGCCGAGTCTTCCGACCCCTGGCTGACCTACCGCCACTACAGCGAGGACGACGAGGGCGACCAGGGCGAAATCGAGTACTACGCCCGTGGCATGGCCGGCGTCGACCTGACGGCTCTGGTGCCGGATGTGGCGCTGCCGACTTCACGCCCGGCGCTGGAGCGAGCGCTGTACGACCGAGTACTCGCCGACCCCAACCTGTACGCCCAGGTGCTGGGCAGCGTGGGGTTCGTGACGCAGACCGACTACTGGTACACGCCTGACAGCGTCCTGCTCATGTTGCTGCCGACCAGCGACGTCCGCAGTTCGGGGTACTGGGTGGACTTCTTCGGTGCGCTGACCCCGGAGTACCAGCAGAAGCTCGCCGAGGTGCTGGCGCAGTGGCATCACCGGTGGGACGCCCGCCTGGTCGCGTCGTGGGGCACCATGCTGCAGTTCCAGGTGGGCCGTCGCCCGGCGCCGGGTGATGAGGCGTGGACCGCGGCCGGCCAGCTCAAGGCGCTCGCCCCGAACCTCGACCTGAGCCAGTGGGAGGTCGCGGTCGCCTTGGCCGCCGGTGACGCGTGGTTCGTGCACAACCGTCCCTGACAGCCCGTGCCCCATCGGGCTCGGCCGTCGCCTGCGGATGAGCCGCTCTCTGAGGGGCGCATCACGCTGTCATGGGCGTTGGGCTCAGTACCGACGTGGGGCCGGTGACGGTGACCTGGACCAACACTTTCTACCCATACGGCGTCGAAGTCTTCCACGACAGGATCGAAGACCATCTCGTCTTGGGTGACGAGGGCCCGCAGCGGGTCGGGCCGCATGTCGAGTCCGGGAGTCCTTGGGACCGGTACCGCGCGTTGTGGACGTACCGACGGCACTTCGTGTCGACTTCCTGGCGGGTGCAGTGTGGTTTGTCGCTGCCATCCCACAGGCACCGGAGATGCAACGCGTGTTCGTCCTGGGCGACGAGATGATGGTTGTCTTCTCCCACGGGAAGATGCGTGACATGGGCTTTGACGACGCGGCGTTCCTCCGGTAGCTCGAGGACATGAGCGCGCGCTGAGCAACGCCGGTCAGTGTCAGCGGCATGAGCGTGCGTTGGGCCGGCGGGTGGCTTACCAATGTCCGAAGTGGACCGTCTCGGAGCGGTCGAGCCGTCGCCGCTTCATCCACGACTTGTCGGCGTCCGCCTCGGCGGTGTGCCCGATCGCGATCGCGCCGACCGGCTCGTGTGTCTCGGGCACGCCGTACGCGGCACGCAGGTCGTCCCACTGATCGGCACCGATACCGAAGTACACCGCACCCAGGCCTTCGTCGACCGCGGTCTGCAGGGTCAGCAACACGGCCATACCGGTGTCGATGTACCAGTACGGCACCGGCCAGTTCTCCTCGACGTCCAGGCCGCTATCGATCTTGTCCGGCCTGGAGTACCGCTCGAGGTACGCGTCCTTCACCGCGAACGGGATCACGATGACCTGCGCCGTGCGCACGGACTCGACGGTCCACGAGCCGAATTCGGTCACGAACCGCTTCGCATCTTCGCCCTGCAGCACCAGGAATGCCTGGCCCTGTGAGTAGCCTGCCGACGGGCACCGCACCGCGTTGTCCATGATCCGCCGGACGCTCTCATCGGACACCGGCTCCTCGGTGAACTCGCGCACCATTCGGCGCCTGCGGACCACATCGTGGAACTCCACGAAACCACCCCCGCGGCCGACTCTAGGGGTCTGTTACCGATCAGACCAGCATGTTCGTGGCGACATGAGACTTCGTTGGCAGGCGCTACGCCCAAGGCTCCAGGTTGGTCGTTTCGTGTGTCAGGTGGCTGAGGCCTTGTAGGCGGCGAGGATGTAGTTGGGATGGCGGTCGACGTTCTTGCGTGCGCGGTCGTATCGCATGGTGGTACGTGGATCGGCGTGCCGGGCGGCGATTTGGACATCGCGGAGATCGACGGCGTGCTCGACCGGTTCTACGACACCCTGCGATGGCCAGGCTGGCAGCAGGAGGTTGCCTCGGTCCGGACCGACCACGGCATCCACACCTGGCCACCACCATGGAGCCTCGAGGGTAAAGACCTCTCAAGTGTGTCACGCAAGGTCATCCCCCTGGCCGAGTCGATCTCTTTCCACCACGGCGCGGCCCGACAGCTGAACGGTCACGAATCCTGACCGGTCCGCCGGGACGAGCGGCGCGCAGGCCCGGTGATCGGCATGGGCGCTGAGCAACGCCGCTCAGCGGCATGAGAGTGGCACTCACACCGGGCCTTTGGGGAGGTCCAACGTCCGCGCCGCCGAGCGATTCGGCATGCGCTACCATTGTTTTATGGTGTCGGGACTTTGAGCCGATCGGCGCAGACGGCGAGATCCCAGAACTCCGGCCTCACCGCCTGCGCCAACACCGCCTTATCGGCAGGCGGACCCAGTGAAAGCGCCGCGAAATGCGGAACAGCGAAAGATTTCAGACCAAATAATTGTCAGGTGCGCACCGGTAGACCGCCGCCGAGCAGGCTGCCGACCAGCCCGAGCAGCGTCTTCAGCAGGCCCTGCACCAGGCCGGTGATCATCTCGATCGGATTCGACAGCATCGCCATCTCCGCCTCTTCGATCTTCGCGTCCAGCTCGGCGGAGGCCAGCTTCGCTTCACGCAGCTCGTCCATGGAGCTGTCGAACCCCGGCTGACCTGCAATGCTGTCCAGGACCGGACGCAGCTGGTCGAGGCGATCAGAGATGCCGGCGAAATCCTCGGCCTCGAGGGCGCTCTGCAGCTGATCATGCATTGTCTGCACTTTCGCTGCGGCCTGCCGCGCCTGCGACGCGGTGTCCGCGGTCGCCATGGTCACCCCCGACAGCATGAGCATGCTACCGGCGACAATCGCCGCAACGGCCCTCGTGAATCCTATAAACATGTTTGCACTCCTATCGGATGTGCCCCCTCACATGCGCCATCGTGACCACCAAATAGAATTCGCGCCACGCGCACCATCGGCCGCATTTTCACCCTCTGTCAACGTTTCACCGACAAGGCGCCGATACCAGCCCTTCGTAGTACCAGGAGAGTGAGTTTTCGCCACTCCCCGCAGTCATTTGCGCGGCTCGCACGCTCGCATCACCCGCCGTCACCCCCAACATCACACGTTTCGGGCCGCGTGCATCACGGAGATGTCCAGGCATGCCGGGTGAGCCGACCGCGGCACAGTGCCGGTGTCGGCCGGTACCTGCGACACCACGGGCACGGTCGCCGCCGGCGATCAGGTCGAGTAGTTCGTCGATAACCAGCGCTGCAAGGTGCTCGGTGCGGTCAACGCGGCCCCGATGGGGCGACTGAGTCAGCCGTTCCCAGGCTGCGGCGAGCACAGACCTCACATCCCTGACGACGTACACCACAGTGCGCACCACGTGGATCAGCAGCGCGTCAACCGCAGCGAGGCCGTCGAAGTCGATGAACGCCACCGGAACACCGTTGCGGTACACCGTGTTCCACGGGCCGAGGTCGCCGTGCGAGACGATTTGCCCTGCGCGTGGGGATGAGGGTGTAACCGGTAGTCGGTGACGGCCGGCTCGAATCCCGCCGCGGCGGTGTGTAGCCGGCGCAGCAGCGTCGCCGCGCCGACGAGGGCTGTTCCGTTGTGGCGTACGGGGGTAAGCGGTGTCCGCGTCCTGGTTGCCAGCGCGGGTCTACCGGCACGTCGCCCTCGACGTAGGTGAGGATCTCCCGGTCGTGCTCGAGGCCCAACACTCGCGGTGAGCTCATCGCCAAGAGAAATCAGACACAGGTCTACGGTGGCATGCGCATCACGGTTGGCGTGAGATGGTGGTCGATCATGACTGGTGGAAATCCGCTCTCCGGCCGGGACACGGTGCTGGGCACACTCGACGACCTGGTGAGGCAGCTGCGAACCGATCCGGCTTGGGAGAATCTCGAGCTCGACCGGTACCTGGAAACCCTTTCCGCGCTACTCGCCTCCATTGAGAACCACTACGCCAACACCGACCGGCCGATACCGGACAATCCATGGGCCATCATGGCGGAAGCTCTCAAGGGCGCCCGCGACTACGAGTAACTGGTGCAACCGACAGCTCCAGCGAGGGGCGAGGCACGGCCGGTGAACAGCTCGAAGTTCGAGGCGGCCTGCGTCGAGCGGCCAACCCGGCGTTCGACATCATGGACTGCCGTGGACACGTCCATGGTTGATCAACTCAAACGGCGCTGGCCTGAGGACTGGACGAAGCTGCACGTCTACTTCGTCCCCGACCCGACCGAGATCAAACCGCTGGCCGACGCCTACCGCGACGTCATCGAGGACCTCGACTGTGTGGCCCGGCAACCAGACGAGTGGCTGCATTCAACGGTCATGGTGATCGACGACATCCCAGCGCGCGACGTGACGGCCGAACAGCGCGCTGAACTGGCGAACAGGCTTCAGCAGACGCTCGCGGAGCTGCCCGCGTTCACGCTGTCCGCCGGTCCGGCGATCGCGGGCCGCAGCACCATCGCACTAGACCTGGTCCCCGATCGGGACTTCCGGAACCTGGTCGACCGCGTGCGGAGCGCGGCCGCCGGCGTGTTCGGCGAGGACAAGGTCCAGTACTCCAACGGCCGCCCGCACATCACCCTCGCCTACGCCACAGGTGACGGGGACTCGGGCGTCATCGCGGGCAGGTTGCGCGGCGCCACGGATCTCCGCGCCACGCTCACTGTCGACACGGTGCGGCTGGTGGATGTGCTGGTGGACGCCGATCTGTTTCAGTTCCGTTGGGAAGAACTCGCGGTCATACCGCTGCGGGGCTGACCTCTTCGCGCACGCGCTCGCGGATCAATGCCACGACGGGGTACTGATCCGCCGGTACTCCGCCGCGGCACCGGACGGTGCGCTCCGGGCAGGCGTGAACACGCCTCCCATAGCCAAGTCCTGAGTACTTGGGGTATCGCGTGATCAACGAAGTGGTCGTGGTCAGTTGCAGCGTCGCGTGCAGGACGACAACTCTGGTGAGATCGGGCTTCGTCTGTGCGTCGGACGTTCGGGGTGGTGTGCCGCCGTCAGCACCTCCGCATGCCGAGATCAGGATCGCCACGACTCCGGCCAACGTCCTCAGCACTGTCGTTCCCTCCAACGACGACGTGAGTTGGAGGAGGTAGACAAGCGACCGGTTCCATAGGTACTCGACGCGAGACCGGCGCTGGTGCCGCTCGGCAGGATCGTTGGGCCGTCGTCGGTACGGCGATCTACGGCTTGTCGGCCGCTGGCGAGGTTTCGGCCAGGCGCGCGCTCCAAGATCATGACAGCCGTCACGAAGAACAGGGCGGCCACGACGGCCCAGGGCGCGGTGTCCCGGACCGCCACTGCCGCATGGACGACCGACAGCGCTCCGAACACGACGGCCAGGCGGCGCAGTGCGTGTTCGCAGCCGCATGCCGCGCCGCCACGACGTCTCATGTCGGAAAGATCGAGGAGGTGATCCCAGCTGTTACTTGTCGCGTGGAATGGGGTAGCCAGGTGGACAAGTCCGATCGGCCCCCCTGCCGTCACCGCGCTAACGCCAGTGGGCGTGGCGTTCTGATCAAGACGGTAGGGGGATCTCCAGGTTCAGCGTGCCGCGCAGGTCCAGCCACGCCCGGTCCGGTCCACGCACCACCCGCAGCACCACCTTCTCGCAGCTCGGGCAACGGGCCACCAGCCCCGGAGCGCGCTGGTAGACACGCAAGGTCGCCACGGCGCCCCGGTACCCGCACCCCGCACATCGTCCCGTCGCCGCCGTCATGTCCATCGCGAAGATCTCCTGGAGATCCCCCGCGAGCGCGTTGCCGTCGACGTAGTCGTTGCTCATCTCTGGCCTCCTGTCATCGGTCCGGCTGGGTGCGTTGCGGCGCACTGGGTCCGAAGCGTTCGGTGCGGACACGTCGAGGGTCGTGACCCAGCGCCACGAGGATGTCGGCCACCGTCTCGACGAAGCCGGTCGACCCGCACACGAAACAGTTAGGGGCGAACTCGGCCAGCCAGCCGTGCGTGTTGAGGGTTGCCACGCTCACGCGGCCGACGGGCTCCGTTGCCTCCGCAGGGGCTCGCCGGGTGTAGACCAGCCGGACGTCGAGGCCGGCGTCGTCACGCACGCGTCGGCGCAGCTCGTCGGCGAAGTACACGTCCTCGGGCGTGCGCACCGAGTACACCAGCCGGAACGGCACGCGGCTGCCCAGCGCGGCCCGAGTACGCACCATCGCCATCAGCGGCGCGATTCCCGACCCGCCGCCTACCAGCAGTACCGGCGCCGGGTCGGCCGGCCGCCACACGAAGTAGCCGCCCACGGGGCCGCGCAACTCCACCGCGTCGCCCATCTCGAGCACGTCACACAGGTATGGCGACACCTCGCCGCCGGGCACGCGCTGCACGCTCAGCTCCACCCGATTGCCGTCGACCGTCGACGCGATCGAATAGCTGCGCTGCACCGAGTAGCCGTCCTCGGCGGTCAGCCGCACATCGACATGCTGTCCCGGCAGGTGTCCCGGCCAACCCGGCACGTCGAACACCAGGCTGCGCGCGTTGTGGGTCTGCTGGCGGGCCTCGGCCAACTCGGCCACCCGCCAGGTCAGTCGCCCTGATACCGCTGCTCCCGCCATGGGTCTCCGTAGTCGTGATAGCCCGCTGTCTCCCAGAAACCTGGCTCATCTTCCAGCAGCAACTGGATCCCACGGACCCACTTGGCCGACTTCCAGAAGTACAGATGCGGCACTAGCAACCTGGCCGGCCCACCATGCTCGGCGGCCAGATCCTCATCGTCATAGCGATACGCCACCCACGCCTGTCCGTCGAGCAGGTCCTCCAGTGGCAGGTTGGTGGTGTAGCCGCCGTAGCACTGGGCCAGCGCGTAGTCCGCCGCCGTCTCCACCTCCGCCAGCAGCGTGTCCAGGGAGACGCCCTGCCAGTGCGTGCCCAGCTTCGACCACTTGGTCACACAGTGCAGGTCCACCGTGATCGTTTCCGCCGGCAACGCCATCATCTGCTGCCACGACCAGGTGTGCCGCTGCCCGGTCTCGGTAGTGACCGTGAACTCCCACCGATCGGACGGCACGCGCGGGGTCGGCCCGGCAGTCAGCACGGGGAAATCCTCGGTCAGATACTGCCCAGGCGGCAGCGTGACGTCTGGCGATTTACGCCGACCGGCAAAGCCGCGAGAGACGATTCCCATAGGTTCCAGTAGACGCTACCGCGGTGCCGACAGCCATGGTCGAGACAGGGAATTGACCGCCTGCGCGCGTGTGCCGGATCAACGTCCACGCCGACGTCCCGCCCGAGGTGTGCGGTCCCGCCATCGGTAAGGGTGGTGGCCCAGGTGGAGAGGGCGGGCGTGTCCGCCATGGAGCTGGCGGGAGTTGCGGTGTGCTGGCTGGGTGATTTCGGCCGAAGGTCTGGCGGACGACGCTTCCGGCAGGGCGCCCCGGCGCGGTGACGAGTAGTCCGGTCGGTGGCATGACGGCGCTATCGGCCTGTTCCAGAGCGCTCAGGGCGCACGCGAATCACGGTCTTGCCCTTGCGCCGCTCGGTCGGGTTAAGCGCAGGGACGGCGTCGTCGAGGGTCGCGACGGTTCCGATGTGCGTGCGAAGGCTCCCGTCGCGCACCCGGTCGACGATCTCCGCGAGCTGACTCGGAACGGACTCGACGACGAAGTCGATCGCGAGGCCGTCGACAGGGCGAGCCTGCGCGGGCCCGAGCACCGTCACCAGGGTCCCACCAGGCCGGATGATGCTCGCCGAGCGCCGTTGGATGTCACCGCCGATGACATCGAAGACCAGGTCGACCCCGCCGACGTCGTCGAGATTCTCGTGGTCGAGGTCGAGGAACTCGTTCGCGCCGAAGTCGAGCGCCGCCTGGCGGTCCGCCGCGCGCCCGGTACCGATGACGTAGGCGCCGAACTCCTGGGCGAGCTGCGTCACCACGGACCCGACCGCGCCGGCGGCGCCGTGTGCGAGGACGCTCTGCCCCGCCTGAAGACGACCGTGCTGGAAGAGGCCCTGCCACGCGGTCAGGCCGGAGATCGGCAGGCTCGCACCCACCGTGAAGTCGACGTTCCCCCGCAGCGGCGCAAGGTTGCGTGCCTCCACGGCCGCGTACTCGGCCAGGGTTCCATCGCGGTGCCAGTCCGTGATCCCGAACACCCGCTGTCCGAGCGAGAGTCCCGTCGTGCCGTAGCCGAGGGAGGACACCACTCCGGCGAACTCGTGGCCGATGATCGCCGGGGCTCGATCGTGACCGGAGCGATCGACCCACGTCGAGGGCCATTCCCACTCCGCGGGGACGAAGCCCGACGCGTGGACTTCGACGATGACGTCGTTGATCGCCGGCGTCGGCTCAGGCCGCTCCGCGAGTGTGATCCCGGCTGCTTCCGCGGCCTGGTCCGTCGCGACGATTGCCTTCATTGGTGCCTCCGTATGTTTCGTGCTCGCCGGCTCTGTGCGCCGGTCTGTGACTAAGGTCGCGCAGTTCCTCACACCAGCCACATCAGGTTCGCCCGGCACAGGTCGGCGAGCTCGACCATTCCGACGAGCCTCCGGCCTTCGACAACCGGCAGGTGTTGGACGCCTTCCGCCAGCATCAAGTGGATCGCGTGCTGGACGGAGGTATCGGCCTGGACGGTCACCGGCTTGGTTGTGACGACCTGGCGGATACGCGTGTCCTCGAGGTTCCGCCCTCGCGCCACCGCCCTGGTGATGTCGGCCTCGGTGATCATCGCGACGGGTTCGCGGGTGTCGTCGGTGACCACGACGAGGGCCGAGTCGTGGTTGTGCTTCATCAGATATGCGGCTGCGGCCAGGTGGCCGTCCGGTTCGATCGTGGTCGTCGGAGGCTTCATCACCTCACGCACGGAACTGGTGCTCATGTTGGGCTCGTCTTGGTTCTCGAGAAGGGAGCGGGCACGGCCTCTGACGAAGACCGGACGGGGAGCCGGGTTGGTGACAACGACCCGCGCCGCATGTCGGTGGTGAGGACGAGGCGCTGGTGCGCGTCCTTGTTGACCGGTCCGGGGCGGATTCTGAAGTGCGCCCGCCGGATCAGTTGCCTGGTATTGGCCTGGCCGAGGTGCAGGACCTGTGCGACCCCTAGGTAGGGATAACCGAACCCTCTGCGCAGCAGGTACGCGGCCTGTTCGGAGGGGTTGGCCCGCTCCAGGAGAACCCGGACGATGAACTCGGCCGTCTCGGTGCGCTCCAGTCTCGTCGCCGGGTCGGCGGCGACGTCCACCTGCTCCGGGCACGACGCCGTGGTGAACTCGTGACGGCTCGTCGCGCTCTGCACGACGTTGATGGTGGCCCGGCCGGCCACAGTCGCGAGGAACGCCGAGGAGTTGTCGATGGCCCGGTGGTCCACGCGTGGCCGGCGCAGCCACACGTCCTGGATGACGTCCTCGGTCTCGGTCACGCTGCCCAAGATCCGGTGGGCGATTCGGAACAGGCGTTGCCGCTCCGCTTGGAAGACCGCGAGGGCGGGGTCGAGCTGGACGTTCTCGGACGGTCGCGGATCGATGAGACTGCGTGTTTCGAGCACCATGACCAATCTTCTCGGCTGCTCTGCGGTGGTGACACGCGAACCAGTCGATGGGCCGCGGTGGCGTCGCGCCCTGGAGACCCGTGGTGCCGGCGTCATGTGGGGGGAGGGGCGCGGCCACCGCGGCTCGGTCACCGGGCGGTGCCCTGGATCGCGTCGAGGATCGACGCCGCGACCACGTCGGGGTTCGACACGCTGAGCGCGTGGGACGCGCCCGCCACTGCGCAGCGGGTTGGCGACCGTGACGACGTCCTCCTCCCTACTCTGCCGTTCCGTTTCGACGTCGACCGCACCGAGCAGGCTGCGGAGCCCGACCTCGTAGCGTTCGGCGTCCGTCGGGTCGACCCTCCAGTCCGTGATCGGTTCGCGCATCACCTCGCCGGGGTGACTCGCCTCCGTCAGCGTCACTTCGGCCTCGGCCTCGCGCTCCCGGTCGCGCCCACCGGTCACGGTCGTGCCGCCCACGCCGTCGAGCGGCTCAGCCAGTCGGCTAACCGGGTCTCGGCCAGGACCGCGTCGTCATCGGGGACGAAGGAGTGCGCGCTCAGTACGGTGTGCGGGTGTCGCGTGAACATGGCACGGCCCGATGCGCGGTGATCTGGACCGGATCACGGAAGCGCTGTGGTCGAAGACGCGCATCAGCCGACGCGTGTCCGCCGAGGAACTGGTGCAGTGGCTGCAGCAGCGCAATCCGTCCGCCGCGGATCCCCGCTGCCCGATCTGCGCCCTCGGCTACCGGACGGATGGGGCTCAGCGTAAACCCGTTCCGCGTCAACCTGTTGACAGGAGCGAGAGTCCACTATAGACCGATATGGTGGTGTCGTGGACACAGGAGACAACAGTCCGCCGACATGACCAACGGGCCTGTCGGCGCCATCCGACCGGTCACGACAGTGCCATTGTCACTTCGTGTAGCCGCGAGAGCGACCTTGTTCACAGGTCACGCTTGCCAAGATCATTGAGCCTGGGATCGCCCGAGCCGGCTTCGACGGCGCTACACAGTCGGCTACAGGATCGACGTGGCCAACACCGAGGCACGCCGGTCAGGTACGACCTGACTGAGCAACTACCGCTCGGTCTGTCCATGGACATGGCCTGGGTGGGAGAACACCGTGCCGGAACGCGATCACGAATGCGGACTGGGCCTTGTCGGCTCGGTGTCCACATCGGCCGCCACCAAAGTGGCCATCGAGCCCGGTGACGCCCACAGCTATCAGCGGCTGGAGCCAGCCTGCCGAAGCGTGCGTGGAGGTGTCGAACCTCGTGATCGAGCCTGCCGCCACGACTGGGCGACCACCTACCTGACGCCGATCGTCAGTTCCGCAGGTCGGCCTGCCACACTCGTTGTCCGGGGCGCCTGATGATCTCTGTGCCGCCAACCATGCGCAGCCGGATCTGCCCTTGAGCGTCAGCGCCGACCGCACCTACCTCGCCGACGGGGCCGGCCGTGCCGTACAGGCGGACGTGTTGTCCGGGGTTGAGTTCCTCGGCCGCAGTCCGACGCATGTTCACTGCTTGCGATGCGGGCAACCAGTGGGTGGTGTACTGCTTCCACGCCAGGTACCCGAGCGGCGTCGCGACGAAGGGCAGCCACGGGTAGAGCGGTGCGGTGGCGCAGAACGCCGCCGCAGCTGCCCAGAACCCAGAGCTGACGGGAAGTTTGCCGAGCTGCAGCCAGCCGGTTGTGCGCACGGCGCTGTCCGGGCGAAGGCCTTGTGGAACGGTTCCGTCTGGCAGTCGCACGATCGGCACCGGCTCGGGATCCATATCGGGCGCCGTGTTCGCGGCCAACTCGATCAGTGTGGTGTCACCGGCGATGCGGTGCCCGCACTTGGTGCAGACGAGGCTGACGCCGACCGGTGCGTTCGTGTCCGGCCACACCCGCAACAAGCCGTGCCCGGCGGGGCAGTGGTACGCGGCTTGTCCGCGCTGCATTTGTGGTGTTCGCCGCTTCAGCTAACACCGTCCGCTCGGCGGCATGACAGCGCGTTCCGAACGAGACCGGCCCGCCCGAAGGTCTCCCAACGGACGGGCCGGTTCAGCTTGCGCGCGCTACGCGGCATGCGCGGACGCGTTGCCCTTGCGAAAACCACTGGTGACCGACTTACCCCGCTGATGTACTGATGGCACCGTGAGTCTGCCGCGTGACGGAGGTAGTAGTGGTGAGTGGCTATAACGCGCTTGCCGAGGTGTACGAGTGGCTCATCTCAGATGCAAAGCTGACTC
Organism: Lentzea sp. NBRC 105346; assembly: GCF_030269605.1. Classification (GTDB taxonomy): domain Bacteria; phylum Actinomycetota; class Actinomycetes; order Mycobacteriales; family Pseudonocardiaceae; genus Lentzea. The sequence continues at coordinate 149,829 of NZ_BSTQ01000022.1, read as the reverse complement.
CGGCCGAGTTCGCTTCGTCGTTCGATGACGTCCTCAGTCTCCTGCCGTCGAACGCTCATGTCCTCGATTGTTCGTGCGGGACCGGACAGTTGGCGGTTGGCCTGGCGGGTCTTGGCATGCACGTTGTCGCAACTGACGCCAGCGAAGCGATGGTTCGTCGGACTGCGGAGTTGTCTGAGGAGTTCAGGGCATCTGTCCGGACAGTGCGGGCGGACTGGCAAGAGTTGCCCGACCATTTCGATGACGACACCTTCGACATGGTGTTCTGCGTTGGCAACTCGCTGCACCATGCCGAGGGCGCGCGAGGCAGAGTTGCTGCTCTGGAGTCGATGTCACGGCTTCTGCGCCGTGGCGGGCGCTTGGTACTCACCTCCCGCACGTGGGAACTCGTGAGGGCCAGAGGTTCCCGACTGGACATCAGTGACCGACTCGTCCGCCGGAGCGGTCGCGATGCCGTCGTGGTCTACCGCTGGGACATTGCGCCGAACTGGGAGGACGAGCACCACATCGAGATTGCGATCGCGCAAGTGGACACGGCTGGGTCGGTTCTTGCCCGCTCGGAACTGCTGTCGAGCTGGCCCTACCGATACGAAGAACTCGAAGTCGAGTTGCACCGGGTCGGACTCCAGACGGAACTGAGCACGTTCAACCCTGAGGCCGAGAACTACATGGTGGTGGCAAGCAAGGTATAGACAACGGGCTCTCAGTCCGTGGCCGGACCGCGCGGTTGCGACCAGGAGGCTTGCGTCCTCTCATCGGCATGGTCGGATGTTCGTCTGGCATGTGCCCGTTTCTGGGGTTGATGAGTCGGCAGCGGGCGCCGCCGAGGTGCTCGAGGTAGAGGTGAGGGCCGCACCCTTCGGCCATGGTGCGAGCTGGCGTGAGACAAGCCAATGGCCTACATCCCTGCTTGCAATTCGGTGCAGGCGCGCCAGAACGAGGCGGATAGGGCCACGTTGGTTGCCTACGAACGACTTCTTGGTCCGGACCACCCGAACACGTTGATCTCACGGAACAACGCTTACCGGTCGGTGGGTGATCTGGGCCGGGTGTAAGGCGGTCCCGCTGTTCGAGGCGGTGCTCGCCGATCGTGAGCGGGTGCTGGGCGCCGACCACTCCGACACGTTGACGCGCCGAGGACCGGACCAAGCGCACTGCCACGCCACGACGCGACCACCTCCGCGTACCTGGCCACATGTTCATGTCGCTGAAACCAACGTGGTGCCCGCGCTGACATAGTGTCGCGTCATCCTGGACGAGATTGATCCTTTCATCGGAACAGCTGCCACCTCACTGCCTGCGGCGCAGGGGCTGGCGGCCACTTGGTGGTGGCCGAAAGCGCAGGTCGGCAACACCCACCCCGGCGCGACGTCCCCGCTCGGCATGGTGTCTGCCTGCGCGTACTCCGGTGCCTATCCCACCGGATACGGCCTCTACATGAAGAACACGGAGGGTCAGCCGGAGGAGCTGTTCGATCGGCTGCAGGCGTCCGGTTTCACCCACTTCCAACAGTCCGGTACCGGTGCGATACGGAAGTACTACAACTACGTGCGGGTGACCCCGATGGTGCAGCAGCTGGACGTCCTCGGGCAGGCCTGGCCGCTGCACGACGAGACCGCCGAAGCCGGGTACTACGCGGCCACTCTGGACACCGGCATTCGATGCGAGGTCACGGTCGGCGCCAAGGTCGCCGTCCACCGCTACGCCTTTCCCGAGCATCGCAGCGCGCGGATCGTCGTCGACCTGTCCTGCGGCGGGCTGGCGATCGACCTCGGCCGCACGGTGCCGCTGCGGGCGCATGTGGAAAGCCTTGGCAACGGCCGCGCCCAGGGAACGGTGGTCGTTGAAGGCGTGCCGCTGTCGGTGTACATCAAGGTCGACAGTCCGGGCTGGCGGCAGATGCTCTGGCATGACCGTCGGCTGATCGAGGGTGGCACGCGGCTCGACTTCGACCGCATCAGGCAGACCACGTTGCGCCCGTTCGGGCTGCTCTACATGGGCCCCACCACCGCCGGGCAGAGTGTCGAGATCCAGATCGGATTCTCGCTGCGCGGCTGTGAACAGGCTCGGGAGAACCTGTCTCGCGAGTGCGGTGAGGGGGCGCCGGCGTTCGACGCCGTCCGGGCGCAGACCAGGGCTCGGTGGCGCGACCACGTGGGCCGGGTGGAGGTCGACGGCGGGTCACCCGCCAGGCGGCAGGTGTTCGCGACGGCCCTGTACCACTCGCTGATCAAGCCGTGCTTCGCCGACGACGAGAGCCCGTTCTGGCCGTCCTCCGGGCCCTTCGTGTTCGACATCTGCACGATGTGGGACATCTACAAGACCCAGCTGCCGTTGCTCATCGCCATCTGCCCGGACCGCGCGGTCGATCTCCTGGAGTCACTGATCCGGGTCTGTGAGGAGGAAGGCAACTTCCCCATCGGATATCGGATGGCTCGCGGCGCGGACAGGTTCTTCCGGCAAGCGAGCGCGTTGGTCCACACGGCGCTGGCCGACGTGCACGCCCTCGGCCTCGGCGACCTGGACTGGACCTGGGCGCTGGTGCACATGTACGACGACCTGCGCCGGATGTACGGCGAAGACTTCTACGAGCACGGCGTTGTGCACCCGATCTCGCATACGCTCGACCTCGCCTACGCCTGCCACTGCACCTCCGGCGTCGCCCGGAGCCTGAACGACGTCCAGCTCGCCAACGACCTCGACGCGCGAAGCCGCCTGTGGTCCAACGCGTTCGATCCGGACACCGGCCTGCTGCTCGACTCGTCGTTCTACGAAGGCGGCAAATGGAACTACTCGTTCCGGCTGCTGCACGACATGGCCGCGAGAATCGCGATGGTCGGTGGGAACGAAGCTTTCGTCAGCACACTCGACGCGTTCTTCGGCTACGGCGCCCCGCGTGTGGTGCAGCCCGGTAAGCGACCCGACCCGGCGGAGATGGCGGCCGGCTACCTGCTGAACCGGTTCGAGGGGCTGAACAACGAGCCGGACATGGAAGCGCCGTGGTCCTACCACTACGCTGCTCGGCCGGACCGCACAGCCGAGATCGTGCACGCGGCGCTGACCTGGCAGTTCGGCACCGGTCCCGGCGGCCTGCCGGGCAACGACGACTCGGGTGGGCTGAGCTCCTGGTACGTGTGGGCCTCGCTCGGTCTGTTTCCGGTCTCCGGGCAGAACCTGTTCCTCGTCAACGCGCCCGCCTTCAGCCGCGCCACGCTGCACCTCGGGGACCGCGACTTCGTGATCGAGACGCGGGGACACCGCGAGACGGCCATCAGTTCCGACGGGTTGGACGCGGACCCGCCGCCTCAGTACGTGCAGTCCGCCCAGCTGAACGGCAGACCACTGGACGCGGCGCATCTGCGCGCAACCGACGTCCACGCCGGCGGCCGGCTGCTGCTCGAACTCGGCCCATACCCCTCGGAGTGGGGACGCAAGATCCTGCCGCCATCAGTGTCCGACCCGCTCGGAAAGGGGGCTCGCACATGAGCAGGCCAAGCCGCCGTCTCGTCATCGTGGTCCGGGCCGACCCAGTCATCTGCGGTCACTCCGGGGAAGCCCGCAACCTGGCCGAGGTCGCGCTCACCCGCGGCTTCGACGACGTCCGGCTACTGACCTGGCCGATACCCGTGCTACAGGCGGCAGGCCTGCCGCTCAAGCCGCTGGACCGGATCATGCCCTACAGCGAGAGCATCACCGTGGAGCGGCCCGAGCCGGTCGGCGACTACCGAGTACCCGATGGCCGATACCTGGCCGGGCTGACGGGACGCCTGGTCGAACTGCTCGCCGAGCCGGTCCCGACCACATGCGTGTCGATGTACCTCGCTCCCCACGACGCCGTGGTGCGCGACGCCGTAGACGCGGCACGCGCGGCCGGTTACGCACCTGACGTCCACACCATCGCGAAGGCGGTCGGCTCGGACGTCACGAACGTGATTCGCTCGTGCCTGCGCGAGGGTCGATTCGGGGCAGCCGTGGTCCTGTTCACCCGGTTCCTCGCCAACGACCAGGTGATCGCCGTCTCGGAGTACACGAGGCAGGAGATCATCGCCTGCGCAGAGGCCGTCGACACGCACTGCGGCACCCGGTTCGCCCGCCAGTGCGTGCGCCGGATATCGGTCAGCTACCCGCCGATCGACACTTCGGCATACCTCGACCTCGATCCGGCGCTCGTGGAAACCGCCCTGAAGCGACGCGGCCTGGAACGCGACGGGTACGTGTTGTTCCTGTCGCGGGTGACACGGGCCAAAGGCATCTACGACCTGGTGGACGCGTTCGCCCAGTGCCAGGCGCAGTCACGGCTGAAGCTCGTGGTCGCCGGTAACGGCCCCGAACTGGAGCACGTCCAGGCGATCACTCGGCACAACGACCGGATCCTCTTCCTCACCGACGTGGAGGACGAGGAAAAGCCGCTGCTGATGAACGGCTGCGCCGTGTACGCGCTGCCAACCAAGCCCGAACCGGACTTCGTCGAGACCTTCGGCATCGCGCTGACCGAGAAGATGCTCGCAGGCGGCGGGCCGGTGATCACGACCACCACCGGAGGCGTCGGCGAAGCGGTGGGCGGGACGGCGATCCTCGTCGAGGCCGGGAACACCAACCACATCGCCGCTGCGATCGACCGGGTGGTGCTCGACATGTCAGCCGAGGAACGGCGACTCATGGCGGACCGAGCACGCGAGCACGCCCTGTCTTTCGACCGTGTCCGGGTGTTCGACAGCCTCTTCGCCACGTCCAACCCAGCTGTCGCCCTAACGGGATGACCCTCTGTCCCCCAGCAGCCTCGATGGCAAGCTGAACCATGTCCACGGGCGTTGTGCTTGCCGAAACTCCGTCCGTGCTGGTCAGGCCACACCGTGGATGCGGCGATCTTGATGCCGTGCATCGCCTGGCCGTTCAGGGGGCCGAGGACGTCGAAGGTGGCGGCGCCCCAGCGCAGCAGGTTCTCCCGTCCCTCCGCCGGCCACCGACGAGGTGGGGACCACCGACATGGGCAGTGCGGCCGCGACCTCGACGCCGTCGACGGTGCGCCGGGCGAGCGCGGCGTCGACGATTTCGGCCGCCTCGTGCCACGGGAAAGCCGGTTGTGACGTCGGCGCAAGGTTGCTCCTTGTCACGTTCAGCGGAGGACCGCGGTGAACCTCGGCACGATCTGGGAGAGGCTGTTGCTCGAGCTCAGCACCGTGCCGTCCGGACGGACGATGGCGGCGCCGGCCCGGAGCCACCGGTGCAGCTCGCCGGACTGCCGGGTGGTGACGAGGACCGCGCCGCGCTCCTCGATGATCGCGCGTTCGCTCTCCGACGGGATGTCCGCCGTAACGACGGCGAAGCGGCCGCCGGCGACGTCGTCTAAGCGGGTTCCGGCGTCGAGAAGGACGTTGGGGCACAGCCGGCCCACCAGGGACCGCCCGAAGCGGGGCCGCGCGACCAGGTCCGTGCGGTGCAGTGCGGGTGTCGCGCTGTCGAGGGCGCGGCCGTTCAGGCGCGGTGCGACCACCCGGCGGATGATGTCGCCGAACCGGCCGCCTTCGGTCATGGCCTTGCCGATCAGCACGGCTCGCCGGATCATGGCGCGGGTGTGCGGCTTGCGTTCGGCCTCGTAGGTGTCGAGCGCGCTCGCGGACAGGGTCCCGTCGAGAACCCCGGCGAGTTTCCAGGCGAGATTGGCCGCGTCGCGCAGGCCGGCTCCCATGCCCTGCCCGATGAACGGTGGGGTGAGGTGGGCGGCGTCGCCGAGCAGGAACACCCTGCGGTCGCGCCACCGGTCCGCGATCCGCGCGCGGAAGGTGTACTCGGCGACTCGGACGATCTCCAGGTCGCCGGGCGGGATGTCCTGAGTCCACGGCGTGATCAGCGGGTGCAGCCGGTCGAGGTGGCCGAAGTCGTCGGCAGTCTCCCCCGGCAGCAGCCGAAATTCCCAGCGGTAGCGGGTTTTCCCGATCCGCATGTAGGTCGCGGCGCGGGCAGGGTCGCAGACCTGGTGCACACCTTCCCACTGGCCGAGGTCGGCGGTGGTGGCGACGTCCACCACGAGCCAGCGCTGCTCGAACTTCAGGTCCGCCATCGTCGCGCCGATCGCCGACCTGACGAGGCTGTTGGCGCCGTCGCAACCCAGCACGTAGTCCGCGTGGATCGCCTCCCGCGCACCGGTGCCGCGGTCGGTCACTTCGACCTGCACGCCGGTCCTGTCCTGCCGAATATCGGTGACCTCGGTGTTGCCGCGCAGGGCGACCGTGCCGATCGTCTCCAGGTGGGCACGGAGCAGGTGTTCCAGGTCGGGTTGGTCGAACATGTTCGCCTCCGGGTAGCCGTGGCGCCCGGTACCTGGGGAACGGTGGAACTCGGCCAGCACCCGCAGGTCCGGGTCGAGCAGCCGCAACCCGTGGCAGGGCCACGAGATGGCGGCGAACTCCCCGGCCAGCCCGAGGTGCCCGAGGATGCGGTGCACCTCGTCGTCCAGGTGCACCGCGCGGGGCTGCGGGTAGACCGACGCCCACCGCTCGAGCACCAGGCACTCGACGCCGTGCCGGCCGAGCAGCGCCGCGGCGGTCAGCCCGGTCGGGCCCGCGCCGACGATGACGACGGGCACCTTCACGGCGACACCCCGAGGGTCACGAGGTAGCCGGCGACGAGCACCGCGCAGACCAGCGCCGGCACGACGTCGCGGCCACTGTCCCGGTTGCGCACGTGCGTGATGAGGGCGCCGGCGAGCAGGAGGAGCAGGCCGACGGCGGCCAGGATGCCGAGCGCCGGCACGGCCAATCCGAGCAGGATCCCGGCGGCTCCGGCGATCTCCAGCGCGCCGATGCCTCGGTAGGCGGTGACGGAGAACCCGGCGTGGGCAGCGCGTTCCCGCATGGGGGCGAGCGCGAACAGCTTGGCCGCACCGAAAAGGAAGAAGACGACCGCCGCGAGGACGGACAGGACGATCAGGACGGTCATGGGTTTCCCTGGAATGTCAGACGCGTGGGCACGGTGTAGCGGGCAAGAGTTGCTGCCACCTTCGGTTCGTCTACTTCGGACGGAAGGGTGACGGCGGCGAGCACGGTTCCGTCCTCGATCACCGCGTCGACGGTCACGCCGTCGAACGGGGCGAGCGCCTCGGCGATCGCTCGGCGGGTGGCGTCGGCGCGCAGGGCGAGCTTGTAGGGCTTGCCGACGGCGGTCACGGGCAGCGCGTCGAGCACCGTGACGGCCTTCGGCGCGGCGGCGCGCTCGGGGACGCGGCCGGCGGCCCAGGTCAGCAGGTCCGCCTCGGTCGCCGTGGCAGCGGGAGTGAGGGTCACGTAGGCGACGGGCACCTCGCCGGAGTGCTCGTCGGGGCGGCCGACCGCACCAGCCGCGGTCACCTGCGGGTGGGCCAGCAGGGCGTCTTCGATCATCGCCGGGTCGATGTTGTGCCCGCCGCGGATGATGAGGTCCTTGGCCCGGCCGGCCAGGGACACGAACCCCTCGGCGTCGACGCGGGCCAGGTCGCCGGTGTCCAGCCAGCCGTCGCGGAGTTTGCCGAGACCGTCCAGGACGTATCCGTTGCGGTCCCGTCCGACGACGTAGCCGGGGAACACGGTGGGGCCGTTGATGGCCAGCACGCCTGTCTCGCCGCGGGGCAGCTCGTCCCCCGTTTCCGGGTGGACGACCTTCATCCGCTGGTAGGGCAGGCGCTGGCCGACGGTGCCGGGACGCGGGTCGTCGGGGAAGCTGCGGGCGCTGGCGCAGGTGGCTTCGGTGAGCCCGTAGCCCTCGATCAGCGTGACGCCGGTGTGGGCTTGGAAGCTCTGGCGCACGGCGGAGGGCAGCGGCGAGGCGCCGACCATGGCGTAACGCAGGCTGGTGATGTCGGCGTCGACCGGGCACTGCGCGAGGACCGCGTACACGGTCGGGACCGCGCTCATCGCGGTGATCCGGTGGTGTTCGACGATCTTCCAGAACTGCCCGTACAAGGCGGGTTCGCGGTAGCCGAGCGGGCTGGCCCACACCGCGTGCTGGCCCTTGAACAACGGCGCGAGCAGCGTGACCACCAGCGCGTTGACGTGGAACAGCGGCAGCGCCGCGAAGACCACCGAGCCGACGTCGAGCAGCGAGTTCGCCGCGATCATCCACGCGTCGGCGACCTCGTTGGCGTGCGTGTGCGCGGCCAGCTTCGGCGCCCCGGTCGTGCCGCCGGTGTGGAACAACGCGGCCAGATCCGACGCCACCGGCGGTTCACCGTCGAAGTCGGAGGCGTCGTGGTCGGCAGCGAGGTCGGCGAGGTAGCCCACGCGCACGCCGTCGAGGGCGGGCAGCGCGGCGGGTTCGCCTGCCGCGCCGGTCGGGCGCAGCACGAGAAGCGCGTCCAGGTGCGGAGCGAACGCCTGTGCGGTGTCCCAGGCCTCCGGCGCGAGCTCCGGGCCGGCGGTGATCAGCACCCGCGCCCCGGACAGGCGGAGCAGCTTGCCGAGGTGTTCGCGGGACAGGCCGCCGTTGAGCGGTGCCGCGACGCCGGCGAGCTGGGCGGCCAGGGTCGCCGGAATCAGGTCGGTGCAGTTGGGCGACATCAGGGCGACCGCGTCACCACGCCGGATCCCGAGTTCCCGCAGCAGGTTCGCGTAGCGATGGACGTCAGCGAGCAGCTCGGTGAAGGTGCGCCGGACCGGTTCGCGCCACCGCGCGGCGTCGGGCAGCACAGTGGTGGCCGGACGGTCCGGCAACCCCGCGGCGGCGCGCCGGAGCAGGGCGTACGTCGACTCCGGCAGGTTGCGTCCGGCGAGCGGGACCGCCTCGATCGCGGCCAGATCGGCCGGTTCGGCGTAGCGCGGCCACAGCGAAGCGCCGCTCATCGCCGGTACCTCACGACCGTGCGCTGGGTGCCGAGATCGAGGGCACTGTCGTCGGTGGCGACTGTCGCCTCGACGACGTCGCCATCGGCCAGGTACTTCGCGTTCTTCGCCTGTCCCTTGAAGAACAGCTTCCACTTCAGTGCCGGAGGCAGCAGCGCCGCGATCTTCTCCACGACCTTCGGCGGTGCGGACAGCGCGGTACCGGCCGGGGTCCCGGTCAGCACCAGATCGCCGGGATCCAACCGCTGGAAGCGGGTCAAGGCCTGCAGGGCCTCAAGCGGGCGGTAGATCATGTCGTCGCCGACGACCGCGTTCTGGCGCACCGAACCATTGACCGAAAGCCGCAGCCGCAGGTCGGCGAACCGCTTCAGCTCGTCGGCGTCCAGGAGCACGAGGGCAGGCCCGACCGGGGTGAACGTCGGGTACGACTTGGCCTCGTAGAACTGGGTCTGGGGCAGCTGGATGTCGCGGGCTGACACGTCGTTGGTCACCACCAGACCCCCGACGTACTCGCCCACGGCGGTGATCCCGGTACCGATCGGGATCTCCCGGCCGATGACCAGGCCGATCTCCACCTCGTAGTCGAGCAGGCGCACGTGCGGCGGTTTGACGACGTCGTCGAACGGGCCGCTGATCGACCCGGACGCCTTGCGGAAGAACGTCAACGGCACGGTTTCCGGATCCATCCCGGCATCGGAGACGTGCGAGGCGAAGTTGGTCATCTGGGCGACCACTCGGCAGGGCGCGGTGACCGGGGAGACCAGCTCGAGCGACGCCACCGGCACGGTGTCCGCGGAGCCGGCCGCGGCGGTGATCGCCGCACGGTCGCCGAGCAGTTCCGCGGTGGTCTTCGCTGCCGTGGAAATCTTCGCCGCCCCCGGTGGAGTGGCGACATACCAGGCGTCGGCGGTGCGCAGGACGGTCAGGCTCATGAGCGGGCCACTTTCAGCAGGCCCAACAGGCGCTGGGCATCGAACTCGTTGTCCTCGCGCAGCGCGGAGAACACCGCACGCAGTTCGCGCAGGGATTGCTTGCCCGGCTTGACGCCAAGGAAGTCGGCGGTGGCGGGCGGCCCCCACTGGGCCAGCCCGGAGGCGGTCATCGGGGCCCAGCCGGGCTCGAGGGTGTTGTCGAACAGGTCTCCGTCGCTGAAGTGCTCGACCAGGAACCCGTCCGGGTCGCGCCAGTAGTCGAAGAGCTGGCTGCCCTGAATGTGCCGCCCGATGCCCCACGAGCGGTGGTAGCCGTGCTCGCGCAGGTACTCACCACCGGCGGCCAGCGTGTCGAGGTCGGCCACCTGGTAGGCGGAGTGCACGTAGCGGTCGGCCGGGCCGAGAACCATGGCCAGCGTGTGGTGGTCGGCCGGCGTGGCACCGCGGTCGCACCGGATGAAGCTCATCACCGGCCCGCGCTCGCGCTGCCCTGGGTAGTACATGAAGTCGCTGACGATCAGCCCGAGGTGCTGCAGGTACCAGTCCAGCGCCTCGCGGTAGCGGGTCGTCTGCAGCACGACGTGCCCCAGCCGCTGCACCAGTGCCGGGGCCCGAGGCGGCCGCTGGGTGGCGTTGACCCGCCGGACCTCGTGGCCGAGGTTGAGCACGTGCGGGTCCTGCGGCGGCAGCGCGGGCAGCTCATGGGTGTCCGAGACGACCCGGACGCGCAGGCCGCTCGGGTCGGGCAGGTCGACGACGACACCGCCCAGCCTGTCGGGCAACGCGGCGACCGGCCGCCCGGTGGCTTCGGCCAGCCGCAGGACGTCGCCCGACGTTGCGGCCAGGAACGCCGGCCCGAGGAACTTCGACCGAGGCCCCTTGCGGATGAGCACGCACGGCGCGCCGGCATCGGTGCCCCGCAGGTACAGCTCGTGCCTGGTGCTGAGCACGGTGGTGAACCCGAAGGCCTGGGCGAACACCTCCGCCCGCTCCAGGTCCGGCTTCTCGAACTCCAGCCAGGCCAGGTCGTGCACCTTGATCACCGGGTTCGCGGCCCGGCCGGGGTGCTCGCCCGCGAGCGCGCCCTGCTCGCTGTGCAGCCCGCTGTGCGGATCTCCCACGGCTGCTCCCTCCATCCACGTTGATGACGATATCGTCAGTTAGGAGCATATCGTCAGTCAAGAGGTTCTGACGATTTCCTCAACAGTGACGCGATGGGCTACGATGCGGGAACGACCAGCTGAGACAGGAGCACGGATGCCGGAGCACGCTCCGAGCCGACTGGACCGGCGCAAGGCGCGCACCCGCGCAGCCCTGATCCGAGCGGCCCAGGCGCTCATCGCGGAGGGGAAGACCGCGGTGCCGATCCTGGAGATCACCCAGGCCGCGGACGTCGGCATGGGGTCGTTCTACAACCACTTCGAGACGAAGGAGCAGCTCTACCAGGCCGCGGTCGAGGACGCCCTCGACACGCACGGGGCCCTGCTCGACGAGCTGACAACCGGCCTCGACGACCCGGCACAGGTCTTCGCTCAGAGCTTCCGGCTGACCGGGCGCCTGCACCGGAGACACCCAGAACTCAGCAAGGTCCTCCTGCACTACGGGCTCGAACTCGCCACCTCGGAGAGCGGACTGGCTCCCCGTGCCCGCCGCGACATCGAGGCCGCTGTGCGCGCCGGCCGCTTCACCGTCGGAGACACCGAACTCACCATGGTCACGATCGCCGGGGCCGCTCTCTGCCTCGGTCACCTGCTACACCGTCAGCCCGAGCGCGACGACGCCGCGGCAACGGACCGCGTGACCGAGGACCTGCTGCGCATGCTCGGCCTCACCGCGGCCGAAGCCCACGAGATCTGCAACCGGCCACTGCCCGCCTTCGACACCACCGCGACCGGGCCGGACACCGCCGCCTGAACGCCACGGGTGCTGTCCTCCCTGATCGGCACCGCCGGGAGCGCGGTCACAGTCGGATTGCTGTGCAAGCCGGCGGCAACGTCATCGCCAGCAGGTCGCGGCACATCCGCAGGCCGTGACCATCAAGGTCCGACGCAGTCGAACCGCAGGCGAGACGCCTCTGCTGAGCGCTCGAGCCTGGCCGCTTCAGCAGACGCTTCATCGATGCCTGGGCCACGCACATCGGCAGAGCAGGACGTTCGCGAGTTTTGGATCACTCGGTTGCTTCGAGGCGAGACCATCGCGACCCATCGCGCTAGTGGAGCCTGATCCGTGGTGCGTATCGATGCTCCGACGAGCACCGTGAATGGTGTGCTTGTTCGACGCCCTCGAGGCAGTGCTGAGCCTGTCGGTGCTTCAGACGGCGAGTACTGCGCCGGCCACGACGGGAACCGCCTGCCGTAGCTGGTTCAACGCGGACGCGCGTGCGGTGGCGAAGTCTTCTGCGTATCCCCAGCCGCTTGTAGTGACGAGCAGGTCGTTGTGGGCCAGGGCCGCCAGGCAGTGGTGCACTCCGGGTTCGGGGTCGTTGGCTGTCTCGCAGTAGGCGTAGAAGTCATCGAGTCCGGCAGGGGCGGGTATGTCTGCGTCGGGACTGACGACGCGTTCAGGTTTGCCGTCGCGCGGGACGTGTTTCGGACAGGTCCTTGCCGTGCTCCTGATCTTCTCGACCAGGTCGCGTGCGTGGACGTCGGACAACGCGTGCACGTACTGGTTGACGTTCACGAGTTCCCCGACCCACAGCCGTCCCTGGGACACCGCCCATCCTGGTTCGACCTGGACCGGACCGCACAGACGGAGCACCTCGGCGGCACCTCTGCGCTCGGTCATCGGCCGGTCTTCTTTCCACGGGCCGCTGGGACCGAACGCGTCTTTGGGGGCGAGCGCGGACTTCGCCTTGAGCTCCAGCGCGTTCCACTTGTCGGTCACCGAGGTCGTGGAGGGTGCCGTGGACGTCGCAGGAGGTACGTCCTGCGTTGAACACGCCGCCAGCACGCCGGCAATCGTCAGTGTCACGAATCGTTTGAACACGCATACCCCCAGGTCAGGAGGATGAGCATAGCGAAGGCGAACGCTGCGTCGTCACCACGCTGTCCTTCTGTCAGCGGCGGTCGGTCATGATTCACGGCGTGGTCGATCAGCAGAACGAGGTACTGGCTCGTCTGTCCTCGTTGCGGCAACACCAGCAGGGCGGGACGCGGTCGCCGCACAAGCCGTTGTTGGTGTTGCTCGCGTTGGGACAGTTGTCGGCTACCGGAACGAGCGAGATCTCCTGGGCTACCGCCGCCACGAAACTGGCGGATCTGATCCGGGACTACGGCCCGCCGTCCGCCACACAGCCCGCGCAGAGCGCGGCGTACCCGTTCACACGACTGCGTTCGGACGGGATCTGGACGCTGAACGCGGATGTGCCGATGGACCGCGTGCAGCCGCTGGCGGCCAACGCGGTGGTCGGACGGTTGGAACCACTGCTCGAACAGGCCCTGCGCGACGCGGGCCTCGCCGCCGCGGCGGCGAGGCAACTGGTCGAGTCCGAGTTTCCCCCGACCATCGCACCGGACGTGTTGATGGCGGTCGGTCTTGATCCCGACGCGATCCTCGGTGCGGCCGACGGTTACACGGCCCGGCGGCGCCGGCGGGGTTCGTGGCCGGTTGCCATCCTGGAGGCGTGGGATCGGCAATGTGCGTTCTGCGGATTCGACGGCCAGCTCGGCGCGGCCACCGTTGGTATCGAGGCGGCGCACGTGCGCTGGTTCACCTTCGGTGGACCCGATGCCGTGGACAATGGGCTGGCACTGTGTTCGTTGCACCACAAGCTGTTCGACCGTGGAGTCCTGGGTCTCGGCGACGACCTGCGGATCATCGTGTCGTCGAGGTTCACCAGCCGGACCACCGCCGGGCAGTCCGTCTACGAGCTGCACGGACGCCCGCTGCGTCCACGCCCCGGCACGTCGTTGCCAGCCGCCGCGCACGTCGACTGGCATACCAACGAGGTCTTCAAAGGCCCTGGGTTGACCCTATGACGAGTGCGTCGCGCGGCCTCACTGTCCACCGAGGTGTTCGTCAAGGCCAAGCTGCAGGTCAACTCCCAAGAGCGGTGCCAATGTCCGCTCATGGGCATGAGTGCTTGAGCCGTACGGTCAGCGGCATGAGCGTACGGATCACTGCGGGCGAAAGCCGGTCGCCGCGGCAGGTGTCTCGGACCTACCATCGCAACGAGCCCGCCCAAGGCGCATCTACCCGGTAAGGGTGCGTCCTGCCCGTCGCATGGTGGGGGTGGCAGCCCGTTCGAGCCGGGCCGGGTCCGGGGAACTCACGCCTCGACGGGAGGTGTCGGGTTCCTGCATCAACGCCCTCAGCGGCATGAGCGCGACATCTGCGAACCCGTCACCGCCACGCCGGCGACTCGTTGACAGCGCGCTGCACCTCGTCGGCACGCGGATCGCCGCCGTAGAACGCCTCCCACCACCGCTTCCCGGCAGCGGTGAACTCGTCGACCGGCACGGGGGTGCCGTCGAACCGCTCCACCGTCAGCTCGTCGTACTCGACGACACCTTCGATGCAGTAGAGCCGATATCCGTCCTCGACGGTCACGCCGACCTCGTTGAACCAGTACAGGGTGTGCTCGGCGGGCGTGTCCCGGTGTGTCACGTCGAGGCTGACCTCGGCAGGCCAGTCCTGGACCAGGTTGGGGTTGTCCAGGAACTCCCACCCGTACATCGAGTTGTACAGCGCGACGGAGGCGAAGAACTCCTCCACCGCGTCGAAGTCGGCCAGCGGGATCACCGGGCCGAAGTCGGAGCCCTGACGCCGCAACAGAATCCGTGACCGTGACGGTCCGGACAGGACGATCGCGCGCCGGGCATCCGGGTCGATCAGGCGGTCCGCGGACAGCGCGAGCACCTGGAGCAGCAACACGACGCTGCCATCCGGGCGTTGCCGCAACCCGACGACCGTCGACTCGTTCAGCGCAACATTCAGCTCGTGCACGTCCGCCACTCCTCCGAGATCATCGGAAATGCTCCGGTCTGCGGTCAGGCCCTGGTCCATAGGTTGATGTCGCTGCTCGTCGCCACCACGAGCGTCGCCCCGGACGGGGAGAACCCGGCCGCACGCAGTTCGGAGTGGCGGGAATGGAAGATGTGCCACCAGGTCTCGCCGTGTGCCCCACCGGTGTACGGACTCCCGGTGGACAACAGCACCCGCTCGTTCGGCCAGTCCGGGCTGACGACGTCCACCGACCAACCCGCGGTGCCGGTGTGCAGACCGCCGCCGGCCAGCCCGGCCATCGGCACGCGACGCCGCGCGATCGGCCCGATTCCCTGGCACGTCAGGTCGTTGTCGTCCGGCCAACCCGAATCAGGTTCGGGGTCGCGGGCGAGGCGCGAACCGGTGACGGTGTCGAACAGCCCAAGCCCGCGCGTGGACGCCACCAACAGCAGATCGCGGCCGCGATCCGTGGCGAAACCAACGCCTAGCAGCCCGCCGACAGCGATCACGTGGGAGTCGGCTGGACGCCACGGTTGGGGCGCCGGCACCGTCGACGCGGCCAGAAACTTTGCCCGCAGGCCCCATTGATGGTCGGAAAGCGAAAGATCCTCAGGCATCCCGCGAGTATGCCGGAGCGGCCGTCGCCGCGATCAGGGTTGACGAGATGTACGCGTACGCGGGCGTCGTCGGGACGAAGAGCGTTTCGATGCCGGTCAGGTGACGGTTCATCTGCGCCATCGGCAGCTCGTGCTCGAGGTCGCCAACGCTGCGCGTTCCTCGCACGATCACGTCGATACCCGCCCCGCGGCAGTAGTCGACCAGGAGCCGGCCGGTGCTGGAGTCCACCGTGACGTTGGCCAGGTCGCTGGTCATGTCGGTCAGCAGGGCCAGTCGTTCGGCGAGCGGAAGACGGCCGGTCTTCCTCGGGTTGGTCAGGACGCACATGACGACTTCGTCGAACATGCCCGCGGCCCGGCGCGCCACGTCCAGGTGGCCCTGCGTGGCAGGGTCGAAGGAGCCGGGGAACACGGCGCGCATGGCCAGCCATGCTAACGATCAGCGGTGGCCTTGTGGACGGCCAGTGACAGGAGTCTCTCCCAACAACCCGTACTCCACGGACGCGTCACACAGCCACGCCGCCAGATACTCGGCGAACGACGAACGCACCAGCAGCGTGAACGTGTCCGCGCCCGTCACCTGCAGGATGATCCCCGTCCTGGCGAGCAACGTCTGCACGCAAGTGCCGACGGGAGCCGCAGCCGGGTGCAGGTCCACGGAACATCCGTGAGCGAGCACGTCCCGGACGTGCGGCCCTTCCAGGACAAGAGTCGTGCGCTGCGCCGAAGTGTCCACAACGGATCCCTTGCAGGCACGAAGACCCTCCTCGATCGGGACCTGCAGACCAGGCTCCGCCACGACAAGGTACTCGTCCGGCCCCAGCCACAACACCGAAACGTCCCCGAACCGGCCGGAGCCCTCGGTGAAGGTGCAGGGCCTGGACGGGAATGCGACACCCAGCACCGAACCCATCGCCGCGGTGTCCGACGAGCGAACGGTGAGCTGTGAAAGGAAGGGTCGCTCCGAAACGGTCGACGGAAGCCGGGAGGTCCAGGCGGCCAGCGGGCTGACCAACTCAGCCGTCACGACGGGTTCCTTCCTTGTCGTACAGCACGGAATCGGTGACGGTGACAGGCACGAGCGCGTCCGAGACAGGCACGTAAAGGGTCTCGCCGATGCGCGAGTGCCCCGACCTGACGAGAGCCAGGGCGAACGTGCGGCCGAGCGCGGCGCTGGGATAGCTGGAGGTGACGTGGCCGAGCATCCGGACCGGCGGCTCGGGCAGGTGGTCCGAGGAGATGATCTGAGCCCCTTCGGGCAGCAGCACCGACGGGTCCACCGGCAGCAGGCCGACCAGCTGCTTGCGGTCCGCGCGCTGGTTCTCCGCGCGGGCGAACGAGCGCTTGCCGATGAAGTCGGGCTTCTTCTTCGACACGGCCCACGACATGCCCAGGTCGTGGGGCGTGACCGTCGCGTCGGTCTCCTGGCCGATGATCGGGTAGCCCTTCTCGGCACGCAGCACGTGCATGGTTTCGGTGCCGTACGGCGTGATCCCGAACGGCGCCCCGGCCGCCATGAGCGTCTCCCACACGGCCAGGCCGTGCCAGGCGGTCACGTTGATCTCGTAGGCCAGTTCGCCGGAGAAGCTGATGCGGCACACGCGCGCGGGGACGCCCGCCACCTGGGTGTCGCGCCACGTCATGAACTCGAACGCCTCGTTGCTCACGTCCAGATCAGGCGCCACCGCAGCGAGAACGTCCCGGGATTTGGGGCCCACCAACGGGATCGTGGCCCAGTGGTCGGTGACCGAGGTGCAGTGGACGTCCAGGTGTGGCCACTCCGTCTGCAGCCACTCCTCCATCCAGTCGAGGATCTTCGCGGCGTTGCCGGTGGTCGTGGTGACCAGGTACCGCTCCTCGCCGACCCGGATCACGGTGCCGTCGTCGATCACCATGCCGTCGACGCCGCACATGACGCCGTAGCGGATCCGGCCGACCTTCAGCGTGCTCATCATGTTCGTGTAGAGCATGTCGAGGAACTTGCCCGCGTCGCTGCCCTGCACGTCGATCTTGCCCAGCGTCGAGCCGTCCATCATCGCGACGCCCGAGCGCGCGGCACGGCATTCGCGTAGCACTGCCGTGTGCAGGTCCTCGCCCGGTTGCGGGTAGTACCACGGGCGCTTCCACTGCCCGACGTTCTCGAACAGCGCGCCGTGCGCGACGTGCCACGGGTGAATCGCCGTTACACGCACCGGGTCGTGCAGCGCGCCGCGATCGCGGCCGGCCAGCGCCGCGAAGGACACCGAGGTGTAGGGCGGGCGGAACGTCGTCGGCCGCTGGTCGGCCGGCTCCACGCCCAGCGCCTCGGCGACGATACCCGCGGCGATCATGCCGGACGTCTTGCCCTGGTCGTGGGCGGTGCCGATGGTGGTGTAGCGCTTGATGTGTTCCAACGAACGCAGGCCGGCGCCGGTCGCGCGCAGCACGTCGGACACGGTCGCATCCCGTTGCAGGTCAACGAAACTCGTGTCCTCGTCGCCGGGTACGCGCCACAGCACCAGGCCGGACCGCGACGTGCAGCGCGAGTCGGACACCGGCAGCGGTACCTGACCGCGAGAAGAGAACCCGGCCGCGACAACAGCCGCCGAACCGGCTTCACGCCCCTGCCGCACGCACGAGGCGAGGTCGAGCTCGCCGGTCGCGGAGCCTGCGACGCGGACGGAACCAAGCTCCTCCCCCGGTACGAACGCGCCGAGTTCCGCGTCGTAGCGAAGTTTTCCGCGGGCCTGGCTGAACAAGCTGACGACGGGGTTCCAGCCGCCGGAGACGAGCAAGGTGTCGCAAGCGACGGTGGCGCCCGCGACGTGCACGCCGGTCACTCGTCCCTCGCCCTCGGTTCCGGTGACCACCTGCCCCGCACGCACCTCGATCCCCCGCGCGGCACATTCCGTGGCCAGCCGCGCGGGCGCCTCCGGGCGGGCGTCGACGATCAGCGGAACGTCCACACCGGACTCGGCGAGATTGATCGCCGCGCAGTACGCGCTGTCGTTGGTGGTGAACACGACGGCACGCGAGCCGACCAGCACGCCGTAGCGGTGCAGGAACGTGCGGGCGGCCGACGCCAGCATGATGCCGGGCCGGTCGTTGTCCGGGAACACGACCGGGCGTTCGTGGGCGCCGGTCGTGAGCACGGTCTGCTTCGTCCGGATCCGCCACACCCGTTGCCGGGCAACGGAAGCGGGCGCCGCGAAACCCAGGTGGTCGGTGCGCTTCTGCAGCGCGAGCACGAACCCGTCCTGGTACATGCCGAACGCCGTGGTGCGCTCCAGCACCAGCACGCCCGGCGTGCTCTTCAGTTCGGCAACGATGTCGGCGACCCACGAGGCGGACGGCCGGTCGTCGAGATACTCGTCGACGCCCAGCAACGCGCCGCCGGCCTGGTTCTGCTCGTCCACGAGCACCACGCGCGCACCGCTGCGAGCGGCGGTCAGGGCGGCCACGAGACCGGCGGGACCGGCACCTACAACCAACACGTCACAGTGCTCATGCTTGGCGTCGTACCGCGCCGGATCCGAAATGGAAGCCAGCCGACCCTGCCCGGCGAGGCCGCGTGCCTCCAGGCCTTCGTAGAGCTCAACGGTCGTCGCGAGCAGCATGGGTTCGGGGAACGGCGTTTCGATCTGCACCAACGAGGTCGGATCCTCGGACCCCGCCGCGACGATGCCGCGCGGCCGGCCGAACTTCACGCTGCTGCCGATCTCGTGCACACCATGAGCGAGCAACGCCGACGCGAGCGTGTCACCAGAATGTCCGGTAAAACCCTCACCGTTGAAGGTGAAGTGCAGCAAGGTGTTCCGGTCGATCGTGCCACCCGTGGGCGTGCGAAAGTTCACGACGCCACCTCCGGCATCGGCTCGCCCACGCGGTACACGGCGAGCAGGTCGTGGGTGCGGGTGTCTCGGACGGCGTTGAACCACCGCCGGCACCCGGCGCTGTGGCTCCAGCGCTCGGCGAACGGCCCGCTCGGGTTGTCCCGGAAGAACACGTACTGCGCCCATTCCTCGTCCGACAGCGCGGACGGGTCCGACGGGTAGGCGACGTGGGCCTGGCCGCCGTAGTGGAACTCCGCTTCCTCGCGCGGTCCGCACCACGGACACGGGATGAGTTGCATGTCAGCTCCCCAAGAAGATCTCAGTGCGCGACGGCGGCGGCGCCGTGCTCGTCGACGAGTGCGCCGGTGGTGAAGCGCTCGAGGGTGAACGGCTCGTTGAACGGGTGCGGCTTGTCGTGGGCGATGGTGTGCGCGAAGCAGTCGCCGACACCTGGCGTGGCCTTGAACCCGCCGGTCCCCCAGCCGCAGTTCAGGTACAGCCCGCCGACCGGAGTAAGGCCGACGATCGGCGACGCGTCCGGCGAGACATCGACGATGCCCGCCCACGTCCGCAGCAAGTGGGCGCGGGCGAACACCGGGAACAGCTCCAGTGCGGCCGCCATCTGCTGCTCGATGATGTGGAACGAACCCCGCTGGCCGTAACCGTTGTAGCTGTCGATGCCCGCGCCCATCACGAGTTCGCCCTTGTGCGCCTGGGAGACGTAGACGTGCACCGCGTTGGACATCACGACCGTCGGGTGCACGGGCTCCAAAAGCTCGGAAACCAAGGCCTGCAACGGATGTGAGGCCAAAGGCAACCTGAGGCCCACCATCGCAGCGAGCACCGAACTGTGGCCCGCCGCGCACAGCCCGACGCGACCGGCGGCGATGCGGCCGCGGGAGGTCTCGACCGCGGTGATCCGGCCGCCGGCAGTCTCCAGGCCGGTGACCTCGCAGTTCTGGATCAGATCAACGCCCATCGCGTGCGCGGCACGCGCATAGCCCCAGGCCACGTAGTCGTGCTTGGCGATGCCCGCGCGCGGCTGGTAGGTCGCGCCCAGCACGGGATAGCGCACGTCCGGCGAGACGTTGACGATGGGGCAGATCTCCTTGACACCCTGGGGATCCACCCATTCGGCGTCGATGCCGTTGAGCCGGTTGGCGTTGACCCGCCGCACGCTGTCGCGCACGTCCTGCAGGCTGTGCGCGAGGTTCAGCACGCCGCGCTGGTCGAACAGGATGGGATAGCCGAGGTCCTCCTCCAGCCCTTCCCACAGTTTCAGCGAGTGCTCGTAGATGCCGGAGCTCTCGTCCCACAGGTAGTTGGACCGGATGATCGTGGTGTTGCGGGCCATGTTGCCGCCGGCCAGCCAGCCCTTCTCCAGCACCGCCACGTTCCTGATGCCGTGAACCTTGGCCAGGTAGTAGGCGGTGGCGAGGCCGTGCCCTCCGCCGCCGACGATCACCACGTCGTAGGAGGCCTTCGGTTCCGGGTCGTCCCACAGGAAGTCCGGGTGCTCGGGCAGCTGCATGCGCGACGCCTCCAGCGAAGCTGGTCATCTACTGATATATCAGTCTGCGTAGTAACGTAGTTCACGTGAACACTCCGGTCAACGACGCCGTTTCACTCACGGAGCAGGCGTATGCGGCGTTGCGCGATCGCCTGGTGATGCTGGAGATCAAGCCGGGCGAGCCGATCAACGAGGAGCGGCTGCGCACCGAGCTCGGCGTCGGCCGCACCCCGATCCGCGAGGCGTTGAAACGGCTGGAGCAGGAACGGCTCGTGGTCGCGTTCCCGCGCCGCGGCACGTTCGCCACCGACGTGAACATCTCCGACCTCTCGCACATCTCCGAGGTCCGCCGGACCCTGGAACCACTCGCCGCGGCGGCTGCGGCCGAACGGGCTACCGCGGACGACCGCGCCGCGTTGACCGAGCTGCGCTCCCAGCTGGACACGGCGCCGTCGGGCGACAACACGGAGCTGCTCCGTGCGGACGTCGGGGTGCACCGCGCGATCTACCGGTGCGTGCACAACCCGTTCCTCGAGAACACCCTGATCTCCTACGACAACCTGGCCACCCGGATCTGGTGCGTCTTCCTCCCGCGGTTGTCCGGAATGGCCGGTCACGTCGGCGAACACGTCCCGCTGCTGACCGCCATCGTCGAGGGCGACGGCAAGAAGGCCTCAGAGCTCGCGGCCAAGCACGTCATCGGGTTCGAACGCGCAATCCGTGCCCTGATCTGAGGTCGATGCGGCAGACTTGCCGGAGTGCCAGGGGTCTTCGTCGGTCGTAGTCATGAGCTCGAGGTGCTGGCCGCCGCCAGAACGAGGGCGAGGCGGGGACGCCTCCAGCTCGTCGTGGTCACCGGTGAGGCGGGCGTCGGCAAGACCTGGTTCTGCGAACAGGCGTCGGCCGCGGCCCAGCACGACGGCTTCGAGGTGACGTGGGGCCGATGCTGGCCGCACGGTGGCGCGCCCGCGTTGTGGCCGTGGACCGTGGTGCTGCCCGCGCTGGCCGGGCCGGCCTGCTCGAACCTGCTGGCCGCCGACTCCGGCAGCGACGCCGTCGACCCCGAACGGTTCGCACGGTTCGCGGCCGTGGCCGATGTGGTCGCCGAAGCCCGTGCGCACCAGCCGACCATGGTCGTCATCGACGACGTGCACTACGCCGATGAGAGCGCTCTGCTGCTGACCAGGTTCCTGGCCGGTGCGCTCGATCGGCTCCCACTGGTCCTGGTGCTGGTCACCCGCGAGAACAGCCCGGTGAGCGGCGCGACCACGATCGCCCTGCGGTCCTTCGACATCAACGACGTGACGGCCCTGCTCGACGCGCACGGGCAGCCGAGTCCGGACCGGACAACCGCCACGACCCTGTTGCGGGTCACCGGCGGCAGCCCGTTGCACCTGGCCCGCGCGGTCGACCTCGGCTGGACCGGGTCCGGCCCGGCCACTCTGGAACACGCCATCACCGAGGCGTTGACCCGGCTGACGCCACCGCACCGCCGGATCCTCGCGTTCGCGGCCCTGCTCGGCGTCGACGGATCGGTCGGTGAGATCGCGAGCCTCGCCGACCGTTCGCCAACCGAGGTTCTCCAGGCGCTCATCGCCGCCGCGGACTCGGGACTCGTCGACCTGACGCCGAACGGGTACGCCTGCCACGATCTCGTCCGCGACGCCGCACTCAAGCAGTTCGACACGGTGGAACGGCTCGACGCGCACGCCCGCGCCGCCGCCGTCCTGACGGGCAACCCGGAGCGGATCGCCCACCACGCGCTCGCGGCGGCCATTCGGTCCGACGCCGACGTCGAGATCGCGGTCACCGCCTGCCGGGCGGCCGCCGAGTCGCTGCGCAGGGGTTACGCCTACGAACGGGCCGCGGACCTGCTCGGCCGGGCGGCGGCGCTGGCGCGGCACCGCCTCGACCTGCCCGACCGCGCCGAACTGCTGGTCGAACACGCCGACGCGGTCCTCGCCTGCGGACGGCTCAGCCAGGCACGCGAGAGGTTCGACGAGGCGACCGACGCCGCCGAACGGACCGGCGATCCCGTGCTGACCGCGCGAGCCGTGCTCGGACTGGGTGGCGTCTGGGTGCACGAGTACCGCAACGCGGCGGTCCGGGCCCGCGTGCTGGCGCGGCAACGGGCCGCGCTGGCCGCGTTGCCGGAACACGAGCGGTCGCTGCGCTGCCGGCTCGCGGTGCGCCTCGCCGCCGAAGCCGTCTACGAAGGAGCACCGGTCCCCGAGGTGCTCGACGCGCTGGACCGGACCCGCACCACCGGAGACCCGCACGCGGTGGCCGACGCGCTTTCGTTGACCCACCACGCTTTGCTGAGCCCGGAGCACGCGGCGATGCGGCTGTCGCTCGCCGAGGAACAGATCACGGCGGCGTCGGCGGCCGGTGACGGGATCCTGGCGTTATTCGGCCTGTTGTGGCGCACCGCGGACCTGTATCTGCTCGGCGATCCGGCGGCGGGACGATCGCTGACCGAACTGCGCCAGCGGTCGGCCGCGCTGGGCGTGACCAGCACCGCCTACATCGTGGCGTGCATGGACGTGATGCGGCTGATCCGGGCCGGCCGGTTCGCCGAGGCCGAACCGGCAGCGGAGCACTGCCTGCAGCTCGGTCTGGAGGTCGGCGACTCCGACGCCGTCGGCTACTACGCCGCGCAGCTGCTCAACATCCGGTGGCTGCAGGGCCGGGACGCCGAGCTGGCCGACCTCGTCACGAACACCCTGGCCTCGGCGACTCTCGCGGTGGGCGAGTACGGCTTCCGCGCGTCGGCGGTGATGGTGCTCGCCCGCAACGGCCGGATGCTCGAGGCGCGGGCGGCACTGACCCCGTTGCTCGACATCGGATTGGCCGCCCTGCCGAAGTCGAGCACCTGGCTCGCCGCGATGGCGGTGCTCGTCGAGGCCGCCGCGCTGCTGAACGATCCCGCGCTCGCCGCCGAGATCGCCCGGCTGCTGGGGCCGTTCGCCGATCTGCCGGTCACGGTGTCGCTCGCGGTGTGCTGCCTGGGATCGGTCTCCGGCGCCCTCGGTCTCGCCGCGCTGGTCGCCGGGGATCCGGCCGCCGCGGTCGAACACCTGGACCAGGCCGTCGTCGCCAACCTGCGACTCGACCACCGGCCCGCGACCGCGCTCAGCCGGGCGCGGCTCGCCGAGGCGCTCGTCGCCCGCGCCAGACCGGGCGATCTCGCACGGGCCCGCGCCCTGCTCGCCCAGGCGGTGAACGACGCGAGCGCGTTGGACATGCCGGAACGCGTGCGTGAATGGACCGCGAAAGCCAATGCCCTGGCCCCGACTCCCGCGGTCCTGAGGTGGAGCAGGGATGCGGGCTGGACGGTGCGCGGCGCCGGCCTGCCCGACCTGATCGGCTTCGACTACCTGGCCCGGCTGCTGCAACAGCCCGGCCGGGAGGTCACGGCCGTCGATCTGGTCGGCGCGGCCGTGCTGGACAGCCGGCACGACCTGCTCGACGACGCGGCCATCGACGCCTACCGGCACCGCGTCCGCGATCTCGACGAAGCCATCGCCGATACCTCGGATCCCTTGAAGGCACAACGGTTGCAGTCGGAACGCGACGCCGTGGCCGCCGAGCTCGCGCGTGCGATGGGGCTCGGCGGCCGGGTCCGCGGCTTCGCGTCCACGCCGGAACGGGCGCGCACCGCCGTGCGCAAGGCCATCAAGCGGGCCCTGGACGCGATCACCGAGCACGATCCGGTGCTCGGCGGCGAACTGCGCGCGGCGATCACCACCGGTGCGGTCTGCCGCTACACGCCCTCCTCCCGTGAGTGGCAGGTGGAGCGAACTTCCTGACGTCATGCCGGAATCGCGACCCGCCGAAGGGTGTCGAGCTCGGCGACGAGCCTGGCGTGCAGGCACTCATGGGCGAGCAGAGCGCCGGCAGGCTCGCCAGCGGCGATGCAGGCGTGCGTCAGGATGCCGTAGGCGCGTTCGTCGAACGGATCCGCGACGATCGCGGCCTCGGCCAACGTCCGCGCCCGCGCGGGATCCCGTTCCTGCAGCGCACAACTCGCACCCGTGTGCCATGCCCGGCGCAGCAGTTCGGCCTGCCGGGCGCGAGCCCGCTCGGCCCACTCGGCCCTGGGGTGCTCGGCGAGCACCGGACGGCCACCGATCAGCTCCAGCACCTGCTCGACGGCTCGCGACCCCGCGTGCGGAAAACCGTTGCCCAGCGCGGTTTCCGCCTGCCCGACAAGGTAGGCCGCCCGGTGCAGGTCCACCTCGATCCCGTCCCCGAGCCGGTAGCCGCGCCGGCCACCGGCGATCACGTCCGGTCCGAACTCGGCCCGCAGCCGCCTGACCACCCTGGCGACGTCCGTCCGCAACTCGTCGCCGATCGCGTCGATGCCGACCGGTCCTCCGGCCGCACCGAGCAGCCCCAGCAAGGTCCGTGCCTCGCGGCCACTCACCTCCACCCCGTTCAGCGCGACCGCGCCGACCAGCCGAACATTCCCCCTCTTGTCTCCCATACCTCAACGGCGTGACGCGGATGTGCCACGGCCGTGCCACCACTAGGACAACAGGTGGGCGGTCTCGCGCAGCGACTCGTCGATCGGCTGCGGCTTGAGGCCGAACGTCGCAGTCGCCGCGGTCGAGTCGAGGACGAACGGCCGCGCGAACTGGTAGTGCGTGGCGCGAAGCTCACGCACCATCGGCGAGAACAGCCCGACCGTCCACAGCACCGGGTACGGGATGGCCGACAGCTTCGGCGCCGCGACCCCAGCAGCCTCGGTGAACCGGGTCGCGAGCTCACGGATGGTCAGCGGCGCCTCCGTCGGCACGTGCCACGCCTTGCCCCACGCCCGCTCGTCCCCGGCGGCGGCGACCAGCAGCGCCGCCACGTCGTTGATCGACGTCCAGCTGTGCGGCACGTCGAGCGCGGCCGGTGAGTAGGCCCGTTTCCCGGCGAGCAGCGGCTTGCCCAGCGCGAAGGTCAGGATCGAGTTTGCCTGGATGTAGTCACTGCCGCGCACCTCGGTGGCCCGGATCCGGCCCGCTTCGTGCGCACGCAAGGCGTCGCGCCACATGTCCGCGCGGAGGCGGAGCTTCGGGTGCGTGGCGGCGAGCGGGGTCGACTCGGTGATCGGGCCGGTCACCTCGCCGTATCCGTACAGGTTGCTCGTGGTGGCGAGGACCGCTCCGGTGCGTTCGGCGGCCGTGAGCAGCGCCGACGCGAGCGGAGGCCAGTCGGTCGGCCACCGGTGGTACTGCGGGTTCGCGCAGTTGTAGAGAGCGACGGCCCCCTCGGCGAGACCGGTCAGGCCTTCCGCGTCGGTGGCGTCCGCGGCGATCCGCTCGACCCCAGGGTGCTCGGGGCCTGCGCCGCGGCGGCTCACGATCCGAACCCGCTCACCGCGCTCGGCCAGCAGGGTCGCGGTGGCGGATCCAACGGCGCCCGCGCCGACGATCACGTGCGTTGACATGGGAACTCCTTGCATGACGAGAGCAGTGCTCTCTCATCAGAGCACCCGCTTGGCGTCGAGTCAAGAGCAGTGCTCTCGAATGTGTGCAACAATCTCGCCCATGGCAGCCGGCTCCATCCGGGCGCGCGTCCGCGCCGAGATGATCGACGAGATCAAGGCGATCGCCCGCAAGCACCTGGCCTCCGACGGCGCGAACCTGTCGCTGCGCGCGGTCGCCAGGGACATGGGCATGGTCTCGTCGGCGATCTACCGGTATTTCCCCAGCCGCGACGACCTGCTGACCGCGTTGATCATGGACGCCTACAACGCGCTCGGCGCCGCGGTCGAGCAGGCCGACGACACGGTCGAGGACCGCGCGGACCTGCGCGGCCGATGGCTGGCCGCGTGCCACGGGGTGCGGCGGTGGGCGCTGGCCAACCCGGCCGAGTACGCGCTGCTCTTCGGCAGCCCGGTGCCCGGTTACGCGGCGCCGCAGGACACGATCGCGGCCGCGTCTCGGACGCCGCTGACCTTGATCCGGATTCTTGAGGACGGTGTTTCTCGCGGCCTGCTCAGCGATCCCGGTCCCGACTCACTGCCCGACGGCGTGCGGACCGACCTCGACCGGCTGCGGGAGTCGACCCTGCCGGACGTGCCGTCGGCGTTGCTGGCCCGCGGCACGGTCGGCTGGATCCACCTGTTCGGCGCGGTGAGCTTCGAGTTGTTCGGTCAGCTCAACAACGTGATCGAGGCGCGCGAGGAGTACTTCGACCACCAGATGCGCCTGGCGGCCGACCTCGTGCTGGGCTAGCGCGTCGCCGCGCGCACCAGGTCTTCGAGCTGGGCGCCGACGCGCTCGAGCGGGACCGCGCTGCGCTGAGCGCGGCAGAGCACGACGGCGCCCTCGACGGACGCCACGATCAGGGTGGCGAGCTGTTCTGCGTTCTCGGCACCGTGGCTTCGCAGCGAGTCGGCGAGGATCTCTTCCCACGTGCTGAAGGCGTCGGCGGCCGCGGCGAGTGCCGTGCTGTCCGCCTCGATGGACACCGCGACGACCGTGCACCCCGCCTCGAAGTCGTTGCCGGTGATGATCTCGCGCCACAGGGCGAGGAACCCGCGCAGCCCGTCGACGGGCCCGGCCTTCAGCTTCGCGCGCAGGATTTCGGCGACGGTGTCGCTCGCCCAGCGCACGGCCTCGGTGGCGAGCTGCTGCTTGCCGCCCGGGAAGTAGTGATAGGTCGACCCCAGCGGCGCCTGGGCGTGTTTCGCGACCTCACGGATGCTCGTCGCGTTGAGCCCCCGGCGCCGGAGCATGTCCGCCGCTCCGGCGACGAGCTGTTGGCGTGACTGGGTCATCGGGCGTCCTCGGTTGACTATAACGATCGTCATAGCATAACGTACGTTTCGTTATAACACCCGTCATAACCCAAGGAGAGCCGCCATGCCGATGATCGAGTTGACCGCACCCGAGGGCGCACTGACGGCCGGCGGACGCGAGAAGATCCAGAGCGAGCTCGCCGCCGCGCTGCTGCGCTGGGAGGGCGCGCCGGACTCGGCGTTCTTCCGCGCCAACGCGTGGACCTACCTGCACGAGCTTCCCGCCGGCGCGCAGGCGACGCTGGCCGACGACGCGCCCCGGTTCCGGGTGGACGTGACCGTGCCGCAGGGTGCGTTGTCCGACAAGCGGAAGGCCGGTCTGGTCGAGGAGGCGACTCAGCTCGTGCTTGCGGCGGCTGGACTTCCCGCTGATGACGCGGGCCGCGTGTGGGTCCTCTTCCGTGAGCAGCCGGAGGGCACTTGGGGTGCTGGGGGCAACATCATCCGGGTCGCCGACCTCGCCGCGATCGCCGCGCGGGACAAGGCCTGAGCCGTTCAACGCCGGCGGCGCGCCCTCAGGGCCACGCCGCCGGAGGCGACCGCGGACAGCCCGCCGAACAGCCACGCGGCGCTCGGCGCGTGCGCGGCGAGTACGACGACCGCGGCCGCCAGGACCAGGACGACCAGCACGATTCCCGCGAGGGCCCAGCGCAGTAACAGCACCGCGTTGCGGGTGCGGCCGTCGTCGGCCACCACGTAGCCGACGAGGCCGTGCGGGTACGCCTGGCCGGTGTCCTTCATGGCAGATCCGCCCTGGACGCGGACTCGCCGAGGCGGATTGTCGCGCGGAAGCCGGGCCTGTGGCTGCGAACGGCGGCGTCAAGGCCGAGCATGATGGCGGCCCGTTGTTCGTCGGACAGGTGTGCCATCCGCCGTAGCAGGATGTCCAGGCTCTCGGACTCGGAAGCGTCGGTGTCATGAGCTGCTTGACGCTGGCGTGGCGACAGGTAACTGGCCGCCATCAGGCGCTCGACATAGTCAGCGGCGTCGACGCCGCCAATGCGATCCCAGTGCTCCAGTGCACGCAGCAGTACATCCTGGACCAGGTCTTCGGCCAGATGCCGGTCGCCGGTCAGCGAGGTCGCGTACGCCAGCAACGACGGCAGCTGCGCGATCACGAAGTTATCGAAGGTCGTCCGCGTTCGTTCGCTCGCGGACACGCGCCGCTCCACGTCCTCACGGGCCGCGCCCAGGTCGTAGTCGGCATACCGCTCGTCCAGATCGGCCGCGACGCGTCGCACCATCTCGTCGAACGTCACCGCGTCACCTCCGTTCGGCTCATGACCTCGAGTCGTTGCCGGGCCAGGGAGATGTTCGACCGCACCGCCGACTCACTGATGCCCAGGTACCGCGCGATGTCCGCGGTCTTCTACTCGAGCAGGGCGTACAGCGCCAGACACTCCGCCTGCCGGTCGGGCAGTCCGGACAACAGGCGCTGGAAGTCCAGCCGTGCGACGACACCCGCCACTTCGTCAGGTACGGGCCGGTCCTCGATCTCGCCGACCAGCGAAGGGTGGCGGATTCGTCGGCGCCAGAAGTCCTTCAGTGCGTCGCCCAGGACCTTGAACGCGAACGCCTCCGGGACCTCGGCGGCCCGCAGCGCCGAACGCCTCCGGTACAGCGCAACGAACGTTTCGCTGACCACGTCCTCCGCGTCGTGCCGGGACAGGCCGCGCAACTGGCGCATACTGCAAGAACTTCACGCGGTGGAGATCGTGGAACGCGACGAGGTCGCCATCCAGCCGGCCGCGAGCACTCGCACTGGTCACGATCACCTCACTCCACCGGGCCCCGGCTCACCGTCCACCCGGTATGCCGTGCGCGGGCGGTCAGATGTCCAAGCAAACCCTGAACATCACCTGTTCGTAGTAACGGTCAGGTGATCCCCGACGACGGGTAGGCCGGGAATGGAGTAATTGAATACCGCCGAATGCGCGTCGTGGCTCATCTCACAAATGGCTTCGCGGTGTCGATTCAGTTGAACAGACTGTCTCAATCCCCGACAACGGAGGTGGGATGTTCGACGACGTCGTCAACGTGGCGGATTATCCGCTGACCGAACCGGGCAGTGCGGCGTGGGAAGACGTCGTTTCGCGGACCCGCCAGGAACTGCACACCGTCGGCTGCACCGTCCTGCCCGATTTCATTCTCCCGGCCAGGCACGCGGACTTGCGCCGGGAATGCGCGGACATCGCTCCCCTGGCGTATTACGACGTCGAGACGGTGAACGCGTACAACATCGCCATCGACACGCCGCTGCCAGCGGACCACCCCGGTCGCATCACAATGGAACGCGGTAACGCGTTCGTGGCGCGCGACCGCATTCCCCGCGACGCGATCATCCACCGGCTCTACACCAGCGAGGTGTTCCAGCGGTTTGTCGCCGCCTGTTTCGAGCTGCCGAAACTGCACGAACTGGCCGACCCGCTGTCCGGTCTCGTCCTGAACGTGATTCCGCCCGGCAAGGCGCATCCGTGGCACTTCGACACCAACGAGTTCACCGTGAGCATGCTGACCCAGCAGCCGGAGGCGGGCGGCGAGTTCCAATACTGCCCGAACATCCGGTCGGCCGCCACGGAGAACCTCGACGACGTGCGGGCGGTGCTGACCGGACGGGGTGAGGACCTCGTTCGGGGGCTGCGGCTGCGTGTCGGCGACCTCCAGTTGTTCAAGGGCCGATACTCACTGCACCAGGTGAGCACCGTCCACGGAGACCGGGCGCGGCACACGGTGATCTTCGCCTACAGCGAGCGGCCGGGGGTCATCGGCAGTGTGGCGCGGACGCGGCAGCTGTTCGGCCGGGTGCTGCCCGAGCACCTCGCGGCGGAGGACAACGCCGTGCGGGTCGACGAACGACTGGACTAGGGAGACACGTGCGATTCGACGCCACTGGGAAAGTGACGCTCGACCACATCTACACCCAGCCCGATCCGCGCGCGTACTTCTCCGCGCTGCGCGGCCTCGACTACCAGATCCCCCAGTTGGCCAAGCCGTACTTCGCCGCGCTGATCGACGAGTACCGCGAGGCACGACAGGTCGACACGCCACAGGTGGTCGACATCGGCAGCTCCTACGGCATCAACGCCGCGCTGCTGCGGTGCGACGTGACGATGGACGACCTGTACGACCGCTACTGCGACGCCGACGACCTGAGCCGCGCCGCGCTGCTGGCCAGTGACCGCGAGCTGGTCCGTACCCGGACCGGGGCGCGCGCCCGGTTCGTGGGCCTCGACATCTCGGAGCCCGCGCTGTCCTACGCCCGGCAGGCCGGGTTCCTCGACGACACCGTGCACGCCGATCTCGAACGGTCCGAACCCACGACCGGTCAGCAGGCCTGGCTGGCGGACACCGATCTGGTCGTCTCGACCGGCAGCCTGGGCTACGTCGGGGCGAGCACGCTGTCGCGGGTCGTCGCCAGCAGCAACCGCTCTCCGTGGATGGCGCATTTCGTGCTCAGGATGTTCCCGTTCGACGCGATCGAGGAACGCTTGTCCGGCCTGGGGTACGACACGATCCGGCTCGACGGCGTGTTCCGGCAGCGCCGGTTCATCTCGGCCGAGGAGCAGTCCCGCGTGCTCGACACGCTGTCCGGCGTGGGGGTTGATCCGACCGGCCTGGAGACCGACGGCTGGTTCTACGCTCAGCTCCACATATCGGGTCCGCGCGACGGCACGGCCCCGCGTTTCCTGGAAACCTTCCAACGGGCGAATCTGAGGTGACCGTGAACAACGGCGAGGTGTGGTCCACGCGTACTTTCGGCAACGAGGACCGGCTGCCGCGCGTGCCCCTGCCCACGCTGGAGGACAGCTGCGAGCGGTTCCTCGGCTGGTGTGCCCCACTGCTGACCGCGGACGAGCTGGAGACCACCAGGTCCGCCGTCGCGGAGTTCCTCGAACCGGACAGCCCGGCCCGCACGCTGCACGCGGCGCTCGAGGACTACAACGCGCAGGACGGCGTGCGCAGCTGGCTCGACCAGTTCTGGCCGACCCGGTACCTGGGCCGCCGCGACCGCATCGCGCTCAACGCGAACTTCTTCTTCCTGTTCCAGGACACCGGTCGGAGCCAGGAGCAGCGCGCGGCGGCACTCATCGCCGCGGCCGTCGCCTACAAGGTGCGGCTCGACGCCGAGCTCGTGCCACCGATCCTGCAGCGCGGGGTTCCGCAGTCCATGGTGCAGAACAAGTTCCTGTTCTCCGCCACCAGGATTCCCCACGCCGTGCAGGACACCGCCCGCACGCAGTTCCCGTCCACGGCCCGGCACATCGTCGTGTTCTTCCGCGGCAACGCCTTCCGGATGGACGTGTTCGGCCCGGACGGTCAGCCGCACGACATCGACGACCTCGTCGGTGGCCTGCAGGCGATCGCGAAGGCCGGCGCGGTGCGGGCCACGCACCCGGCCGGGCACCTCACAACCAAGGCACGCGCCGAGTGGGCGGCCAGCAGGCAGCAGCTTCTCGCGGGCAACGCCGAGGCGCTCGACACCATCGAGACCGCACTCTTCTGCGTGGCGCTGGAGGATTTCGCCCCGGCGGACACGCTCGCGGCCTGCGACCAGCTCCTGCACGGCGACAGCGGCAACCGGTGGTTCGACAAGGCCGTCACGCTGATCGTCTTCGCGGACGGCCGGGCGGGCATCAACGTCGAGCACTGCGAACTCGACGGCACCACCATCCTGAGCTTCGTCGACTCGATGCTGGGCACGCCGACCGAGGAGCACCTCCGCACGTCGGGTGCCACGGCGCAGGGTCTGCCCGCGATCGAGCCGATCGAGTTCGTGCTCTCCGACGAGCTGCGCGACGACGTGCAGGCGGCGGCCGGCGCGTTCGCGCAATACGCGGCGGACACCGCGACGGTCACCCTGTCGTACGAGAACTTCGGCCGGGACCGCGCCAAGGAGCTGCGGATGTCACCGGACGGCTTCGTGCAGATGGCGTACCAGCTGGCGCACCACCGGGCCAAGGGACTCGTCGGCACCACGTACGAGTCGATCGCCACCCGGCAGTACCAGAACGGTCGCACCGAGGCGATGCGCGTGGTGACGCCCGAGGTGCTGGAGTTCGTGTCCATTATGGACGATCCCGGCACGGACGCGGCCACCCGCAGGGCGGCGTTCCGAGCCGCCGCGAACAAGCACATCGAGCGGGCCAGGGAGTGCTCGGTCGGGGACGCGCCCGAGCAGCACCTGTGGGAACTGCAGCTGATCCAGAAGCGGCGCGGTGCTGAGCTGGGGGTGACGGAGCCGCTCTCGCTGTACGAGACGCCCGGCTGGCTGATCATGCGCGACGATTATCTGAGCACCAGTTCGGCGCCGTCGGTCAACATCCAGTACTTCGGCTTCGGTGCGACGAGCAACAAGTGCATCGGCGTTGCCTACGTGCTGCTGCCCGATCGCTTCAACGTCTACCTCAGCACGCCGCGAGCCGTGTCGGAACAGATGTACGGCTTCGCCGACCGGCTGACCGAGGCCGTGCGGGAACTGCAGGAGCTGCTCGCGGCGGAGGACGAGACCGGCTGATCACTCGGGTGACGGGGGCAGGGGTAACTCGCAGATCAACCGGAGACCCCTTTCCGTGTCAACGGATTCGGACAGGACCCCACCGAGGAGGGCGACGCTCTTCCTGAGGTCGACCATCTCGTCACGTCCGAGGCCCGGTGCGCCGGTGTCGTCATGGGACACCACGACTCTCAGCACCTGGCCGAAGTCGATCGTCACGTCCACTTCGGCAGGGCTCGCCCGCCGAAGTGCGGACGTGACCACGTTACGCACCACCAACTCGATGGCGGCTACCACGTCGGCGGGAGTGAGTCCCTTCTCGTTGCCGTTGATGCTGACCTCCAGGATGATGTCGTCGCCGTCGACGAGCTCGGTGACGGCCTTCACCAGCCGATGGCGCAACGACTCCGTCGGGTCCACGTCCTGCAGTTCGAACACCATGGCGCGCAACTGCCGCACCGTCCGGTCCAGCTGAGCGATCACGTTGTACACGCGGATACGTACGCGCGAGTCCGTGATGGCGCTGAGCACGCCCTCCAGGTTCATCCCCATGCCGACGATCGCGTGGATGACCCGGTCGTAGAGATTGCGGGCGATGCGGTCGCGGTCGGCGAACACGTCCTTCCTGCGCTGCGCCTCCTGGTTCTCGGCCACCATCACCGCACGCGCGGCCTGATCGGCGAACGCGGCCGCGTCGTCGGCCTCCTCGTCGGTGAACCGAGCGGCTTGCGGCTCTCGGACGCACACCAGCAAGGCGTGAACGCCCGCCCCGACGCGCAGGGGCACCAGCACCGCCGGCCCGAACGAACCCCGCAGCCGGTCGCCCAGATCGTCCAGCACCAACGGCACATCACCGGCCATGGCAGCCGTGACCCAACTGTCCTCGATGGCGGGCCACAGCCTTTCCAACTCCTCGGCGGCCGGGCCCGCCGAGGCGACCAGCGATCGCGCGGACCCCTCCGACCTCAGGACCACCACACCCGCCGAACTCGTGAGGCCGGCCGCCTCGCGGGCGAACAGCTGCCACGTCTCCCCCGCGGTCGCGCCGGTCAGCAGCGTCGTGCCCGGATCGACCGGCTGTCGCCGTCGCCCGCGCCGGGTGTATAGCAGGAACTCCGCACCACCCGTTGCCAGCCCGGCCGCCAGACACAACGCGAGGCCGCGTGCGGAGGCGCCTTGCAGCCGCTGTGCTTGTTCGGTGATGGTGCGGCCGAGCGACATCTGCGCCTCCCGCAGCTCATCGACGACCTTGGTGGCGACGTTCCACCAAACCCTGGGATCCACCTCCAGCCGGCCCTGGTCGTGCAGCGCGTGCAGCGCGCGGGTTTCGTAACCACCCGCCTCCGCCGCCGCATCGCTGTCCAGAACCGAGTGGAGTACGGCCCGTTGGTCGCCGGTCGTCAACCGGTCGAAGTCCGCGAGGCGGTCCTGCCGGTTGGTGCGGATGGCGACGAACCGGGTCGCCTCGTCCGCCGTGAAGGTTCCCGCCGCGAACACGCCGCTGAGCAGGCCGCGCAGCTGCGCCGTCGCCTCCTTGATGTGAGCCACCGTCTCGAGCGCGCGAACAGCCTGCCGCAGCGTGGGGTCGCCGATGCGGTCGAAGCCGCTGATCTGCTGGCCGAGCAACGAGATGCGGTCGGTGACCTCCTGGAACTCGGCCGTCGGCGGTGACCGGCCGGCCGTCGCCGCGGCCAGCATTTCCATGCCGCGTTCGCGCTGCAGGTCATGGATCTGCCGTTGCACGTCCTGAGCGTCCGACACCGCGTCGATGGCGACCTGCGCGGCTCGAAAGTCGTTGAGCCGCCCGGACATCGCTACCGCCGTCAACGCCAGCGTAGCGGCGAGCGCCGCCAGCAGGGCGGTCGTGGAGTTCACCCGGCTCAACAGGTTCCGCACCGGGACAGCCTCCGACTCTCGGCAACGGGTTGACCGTCGGCGAGGCCGGAGGCGTCCACAAGACAGCGAACGAGTGATGTTACCCGTTGCTCCATCGGTGCCCGGAACTGGCGGCGCCCGGCGTCAGGTGGTCACCACTCCCCCCACGACCGGCAGCACGGCCTTGCTGATGCCCAACGACAGGTCCAGCGCGAGGCCGGCGGCCCCGGTGTCCCGGCCGATGTAGCCGCTGTGGTTGGTCACGATCACGATGCCGATCCGGTGCCCGGCCGGGATGACGGCGTCCTTGGCGTGCATCCGCCAGGTGACGTCCACGGTTCCATTGGCAGGCAAAGGAATCGGTGCCTCCAGCGACTCGCGGTTCTTGGCGTCGATGGCACCGCGGGACAGCATGGTCGCCGTGACCGCGCGCACCGAGACCTTGGGCGGCCGGGCGCATCCCGTGCGGTCCCGCAGGTCCGACTGCGTACAGGTCTCGGTCGACAACTGCAGGGGCGTGCGGTCGGTCATCGTGGCCTGGGTGCTCGGACCGTAGTCCACCAGCAACGCTGTGAGCGGAGTCGAGGCGCGGTTCGACGCGACTCGGGCGGTCAGGCGGACTTCGCCGGACAGCCTGGCGGCTTGCTTCAGCGGCGCCGTCACGTAGACGAGCCGGCGCGCGTCAGGCACCTCGGGGTTGGCCATCATGGCGGACTCGGTGAGGTTCGTGTTGTCCGCCAGGCGTTGCGTCTGACCGGTACCGGTGGGTGCGGCGGTCAGCGAACCGGCGAACCCGCCGGCCGCCGGGCCGAAGAACAGGGTGGTGTCCTTGGTGCCCGGCTGCGGCCAGGAGGCGTGCTGCTCCCAGGACCCGTTGGGGCGCTGGATGTCGGCCATCGGCTCGCGCATGATGCCGTTGTCGATGCCCTTGAGCCAGTAGTCCATCCACAGACCCATCACGCGCTGCCATTCGGCCTGGCGGATCGAGATCGGGTCCAGGTGGCCGCCTCGGTGCAGCCAGATCTTGCGCGGCACGTTGCGGTCGGCGAGCTCCTGCCACCAGCGGCCGAAGTGCGAGGTCTTGACGTTCCAGTCGGCCTGGCCGTGGACGACGAAGACCGACGCGGTCACGTTCTGGGCCGTCCGGCGGTAGTCGCGGGCCTTCCAGAAGGCGGAGTAGTCGTAACTTTCGTCGCCGTCCTCGCGGGCCAGCCGGTCGAGGACCGCCTGGCACTTCGGCTTCTGCGCGGCGCTGATCACGTAGTTGGCGAGCCAGGTCTCGTAGTTGTTGGTGTGGCCGCTGTAGCCGATGCCCTGGTCGCGGGAGTACTCGTACCAGCTGGAGATCGCCGCGATCGGCACGATCGTCTTGACGCCGGGGATGCCGGCCGCCGCGGCGGCGTTGGGCAGGGTTCCGTTGTAGGAGACACCGAGCATGCCGACGTTGCCGGTGCTCCAGCTCGCGACCGCGGGCCGGCCGTCGGCGTAGAACGCCTTGGCGCGGCCGTTGAGCCAGTCCACGACCGCGCGGACGCTCGCGGTGTCCTCGGGGCCGCCGGTGGTCGGGCAGCCGGTCGAGCGCGAGGTGCCTTGCATCTCCACCTCGACCACGGCGTAGCCGCGCGGCACGAAGTACTCGTCGTACCACCGCTTGAAGCCGCGCGGCGCGTTCGTCGCCAGCTCTTCACCCAGCCCGTAGTAGGGGCTGGCCTCCATGACGATCGGCACCTTCCCGGCCGCGTCCGGACGCATCACGTCCGCGGCGATCCGGTCCGGCTTGCCGTCCGTGTCACTGTCTATTGTGGACTCGACATACACCGTCTCGGTGATCGCGGCAGGCGCCGCGTGAGCGGTGGGCGTGATGATCGTCGCGGCCGTCAGCAGGGTGGCCGCGACGAGGATGACCCTTCGCATGAGATCCTCCGTCGGAGGGCCCGGTCCAGCAGCAGGGATACAACGGGCGGGCCCTACGAACGGATCTCACCGAATCCGGCGGTGTCGCCGGTACGGCCGAAAGGTCCGAACAATTACCGGTTTCAGGCGGCGACGAGCTCCCGCTCGGGCTCCGGGGTCTTGACCTTCTTGTTCGGCAGCGAGAGGCGGAAGACCTTGCGCCACGCAGAGAACACCTGCCTGGGCAGCGACCCGGTGACGTACTGCAGCTCGTACTTGTCGAACAGCCCGCGCACCTTCACCGCGACCTCGGCGTACCGGTTGCTCGGCAGGTCGGGGAACAGGTGGTGCTCGATCTGGTGCGACAGGTTGCCGGTCATGATGTGCATCAGCTTGCTGCCGCTGATGTTCGCAGAGCCCATCATCTGCCGCAGGTACCACTGGCCGCGCGTCTCGCCCTCGATGGAGCGCCGCTCGAAGACCTGCACGCCCTCGGGGAAGTGACCGCACATGATCACCGAGTGCGTCCACAGGTTGCGGACCAGGTTCGCGGTGAACGTCGCGGCGAGCGTGGTGAGGAACGACGGGCCGGACAGCAGCGGGTGGATCACGTAGTCCTTGAGCACCTGCTTGCGGATCTTGCGGCCGACCGCCTTGGCCCGCGCGCGGAACTCGGGGCGGTTGCGGCGGCGCTTGTGCAGGTTCTTGCCGAGCTCGAGGTCGTACGCGGCGATGCCGTACTCGAAGAAGCACGCGTTGATGAAGTTCCACAGCGGCTGGCCGAGGTGCATCGGCTGCCACTTCTGGTCCTCGTCCACGCGCATGATGCCGTAGCCGAGGTCGTTGTCCTTGCCGATCACGTTGGTGTAGGTGTGGTGCAGCTCGTTGTGGGAGTGCTTCCACTGGTCGGCGGGCGAGACGTGGTCCCACTCCCACGTGGTGGAGTGGATCTTCGGGTCGCGCATCCAGTCCCACTGGCCGTGCAGGACGTTGTGGCCGATCTCCATGTTCTCCAGGATCTTCGCCACGGACAGGCCGGCGGTACCGATCAGCCACGCGGGCGGGAAGAGCGAGAACAGCAGGACGGCCCGGCTGGCCAGCTCGAGCTTGCGCTGCACCGAGATGACCTTGCGGATGTACGCGGCGTCGCGCTCACCACGGCTGGCCATCACCTCGTCGCGGATCGCGTCGAGCTCGCGGCCGAGCTCCTCGATCTGCGCGGCGGTCAGGTGGGCGGTGGGGTCGATGGCGGTCATGTCGTCCTAACGTTCGATGTCGCAGGGGCCCGCCGCGGCGGACACACAGGTCTGGATGAGGACGCCGGGCTCGGCCTCGGTGATCTCGCCGGTGCGCAGGTCGCGGACGGCGCCGGCCTTCAGTGGCGTGACGCAGCCGAAGCAGATGCCCATCCGGCAGCCGGACGGCATCAGCACGCCGGCCTCCTCGCCGACGTCCAGCAACGGCGTGGCGCCGTCGGCGTCGACGGTCTTGCCGGTGGTGCTGAACGTGACCTCGCCGCCGTCACCGGCGACGACGACGCTCGGGCGGAACCGTTCCGTGTGCAGGCGGTCGGCGATGCCGTGCCTGGCCCAGTGCTCCTCGGCGGCGTCGAGCAGGCCGGCCGGGCCACACGCCCAGGTCTCGCGCTCGGCCCAGTCGGGCACCAGGTCGTCGAGGCGGGCGATGTCGAGCATGCCCTGGGTGTCGGTGTGCAGCTCGATGAGGCGCAGCGCCTCGTCGGCCGCGAGGTCGTGCAGGTCGGCGCGGAAGATCACGTCCTGCGGCTTCGGCGCGGAGTGGACCAGGACGGCGTCGTCGAACGAGCTGTCGCGCAGCATGCCCATGACGGGTGTGATGCCGCTGCCCGCGGTCAGGAAGAGGACCTTGGCGGGCTTGTCGGCCGGCTGCACGAAGTCGCCGGTCGCCTGGTCGAGCTGGATGACCGTGCCCGGCTTGATCTTGCGGACCAGGTGGTTGCTCACCTTGCCGTCCGGCATCGCCTTGACCGTGATCGTGATGCGGCCGTCGGCGCGGTCGCGCGGTGACGTGACCGAGTAGGCCCGCCACAGGCGCACGCCGTCGACGTCGACGCCAACGCGGACGTATTGCCCGGCGACGTGTCCGCGCCAGCCGCGGCCCGGCTTGATCACGATGGTGGCCGCGTCACCGGTCTCGGGGTGCACGGCCTCGACGCGGCCGCGCAGGTCGGCACCTGCCCGGAGGGGGTTCACCAGGTCGAGGTAGTCCGACGGCAGCAGTGGCGTCGTGACCAGCTCCAGCAGTTTCCACGCCCTGCTGCGGAGGGCGGTGTTCGTCATGACTCCAGCTTGCTTTGTGTCCTGGCGTAAAGTCCTGACCGTAGGACGTGAATCTGTAGGTCACATCTTGTTCGCGAGGAACAAAAACCATGAGCCGAACCGTGCGAGGGGCAGCTGAGCTGGCCCTGAATGAGACGACCGTCAGTGCGTTGCGGGCCGTGCTCAAGGTGACCGCGGACGAGGTCGTCGAGGCGATCATCGACGAGGTGCCGAGCTACGCGAACGCCCTGCAGGGGCGGATGGGCGCCACGATCCGCCGGGCGGTGCGGACCGCCCTCGGGCACTACCTCGACCTGGCCGGCGGCCTGGCCACGGGAGGCGACGCCGGCGAGGCCGCGTACGAGCTCGGCCGCGGCGAGGTGCGCGACGGCCGTTCGATGGACGCCCTGCTCAGCGCGTACCGGGTCGGCGCGCGGGTGGCGTGGCGGGGCCTGGCCACCGGAGCGGTCGCGGCGGGCCTGCCGGCCGAGGAGGTGGCGAAGTTCGCCGAGCTGACGTTCGCCTACATCGACGAGCTGTCCGCGGCCAGCGCCGCCGGGCACGCCGACGAGCTGGCCGTCCGGGGCCGGGCGCACGAACGCGACCTCGAACAACTCGCACGCAAACTGCTGGCCGGCGCCGGTGAGGAGACGCTGCTCGCCGCGGCGGACCAGGCCA
Organism: Lentzea sp. NBRC 105346; assembly: GCF_030269605.1. Taxonomy (GTDB): domain Bacteria; phylum Actinomycetota; class Actinomycetes; order Mycobacteriales; family Pseudonocardiaceae; genus Lentzea. The sequence goes on along the minus strand of NZ_BSTQ01000022.1, from coordinate 110,168 downwards.
AGTGGTCCCCGCCCGGCTCGTTGACCGTGGTTCTGCTGCCGTCCGCGCAGGCCCGCCCCGCGTACCGGTTGCTCGACCCCGGCACGCTGGTGCTCGACGACCTGCCGGACGCCACCGCGGTGCTGCTGGTGCCCGACGCCGATCGGGCACATCTCCTGCGGCAGCTGACCGACCGCGCCGCCGTCGTCGGACCGAGCCGGCCGTGGACGCGGGCGTCGGCGTCCTACGCGCGGGCCGTGCGGGCGCGCGCGTTGTCCCCGGACATCCGCGACACCGACGACCATCTGGTCGACCTGGTCCTGAGCGCCGACGAGGACGCGTACGCCGACCTGCGCGCACGCGCCCTCGCGCCACTACGGGACCTGCGGCCCAACTCCGCGCGACGGCTGGAGGAGACGCTGCGGGCGTGGCTGCTGCACCACGGCCGCAGGGAGGACGTGGCAGCGTCCCTGTTCGTACATCCTCAGACCGTGCGGTACCGCATGGGACTACTGCGCGACCTTTTCCCGGATCTCGATTCGCCACAACGAGTCCTCGAACTCACTCTGGCGCTCGCGATCCCGGCGAAATAACCGAACCATATTCTGTTGCATTAATGACAGAAAACGTCGTGCAATTACGCGGCGGGCTTGATTCCGGTCGTCTGCTGAATCCAGGCGGCACGCTGAGGAACACTCTGGTACCTCACCGTCAGTTTCGACGGGTCGCCACCGCCGATCGGGCCGGTGCAGGTGCCGACCACGCGGCCGTTGTGGACCACCGGGCCACCGGAGTCGCCCTTGTAGGCCTGGCCGTTGCCGGGAGCCACGTTGATCGTTCCGCTGGTCGCGACCACCCGCACGTCCGCGGTCTTGATCGACTTGGCCAGCGGGCTACCCGGTCCGCCGATGCCGCCCCAGCCGTAGATCTGCACGGTGGCCCCGATGGGCGGGACCGTGGCCGAGTACGGCATGTACTTGGCGATATTGGCTGGTGAGGCCAGCTTCTTCAGCGCCATGTCGCCGTTGGTGAAGTCCTGCACGACCCGAATGCTCGTGCCCGCACCGAGCTTCTGGCTACCCACCTTGACGCTGCCACCGCGACCGCAGTGCGCGGCGGTGAGCACCCACAGGGGGGCGATCACGGCACCCGAGCAGAAGCCGCCCGAGTTGACCTGCGCACCCCAGGGGGCGCCTCCTTCCGGAACGGTCGTACCACCGATGATGTTGGCGTTCACGTCCGACGGCTCGCTCGCCTGGGACGGCGGGGCTGCGCCGAGACCGGCCGCGAGGGTCGCTCCGATAATCACACTTAACACCTTGAGCCGCATTACTACTCCTCAGTTCAGGACATGGGCAGGGAATCCATGGATGCGGCGAATGCGTCCAGCACCACTATCACCATGGTGCCGACCCGGCGACTATCCGAGACATTCTGAAAATTCGACCTGTCCGACATTTGCGAATTGATACGCAACGCCGGAATTCCAGCATGCGGCTGGAATTCCGGCGTCGGCCGGCCGATCAGTTCGAGCAGTACTGCTGTTGTTTGCCGATCGCCTCGTACGGGCAGTCGGCCCGGTCGAGCAGCTGCAGCACGGCCTCCTTGTTGCGCGCCGTCTGCGCCGGGATCACCTCGTCCGGCGGGTAGAAGCCGCCGCTGCCGTTCGAACCGGGATACATCTCGAACGTGTAGGAGAAGACGCCCTGCGAGCCCCACAGCCAGTCGCGGATCGAGCCGTCCGTGATGTAGAGGTCGCTGGCCTGCTGCGGCGTGTACCCGTTGGTGCGGGCCATGGACTGCCCGATCGTGGCGAACGTGTCCCGCTGGTCCTTCGTCATGCCGGGCGCGACGTCGTCGTAGGTCCAGCCGAACGGCCACATCACGAGCTCGCTGAAGGTGTGGAAGTCGATCGAAGCCTTGATCTGCTGCTTCCCGCCGACGACGCGGCCGCGCACGAAGTCCGCGACGACCTTCACCTCGGGCGCCGACTCGGCCCGCGCGCCGCGGTAGGTGTCGCTGCTCGGGCTGCCGCTCGAACCGCCGCAGCAGCCCCACTTGTAGGACCAGTTGCGGTTGAGGTCCGTGCCGATGGCCGTGGACCCCGCGTTCGGCTGCCGGTTCTTGCGCCAGCTCCGGTAGCTGCCGGTCGCGATGTCGTACTCGCCGCCATCAGGGTTGACGTCGGGCACGATCCAGATCTCGCGGGTGTTCACCAGGTCGCGCACCCGCGGCTCGGTGCTCTCGGTGAACAGCTTGACCAGGTACAGCGCCATCTCGACGGTCAGGTGCTCGCGCGCGTGCTGGTGCGCGGTGAACAGCACCTCGGGCTCGTTCTCGTCGGTCGCGACGTTGTCGCTGATCTTGAGCGCGACGATGTCGCGGTTCTGGTAGGACCTGCCGATGACGGTCTTGGTGATCAGGTTCGGGTACTTGGCGACCGCCTGGTTGATCTCTGCGGTCATCTCCCCGTAGTTGTGGTAGTTGGCGTCCTTCGGCGGGAAGTCGAACGGCGCCGCCGCCTTGTCGGTGCGCTTGGGCACCTCCTGCACGCCGAACCCTTGTACTTTCATGGCACGGACTTCGGCCGCGGTCGCGGTGACCACGACGACCCCGTGCTCCTCGACAACATCGATCGCGGCACCGATGCGGGTGATCTGGCCGCGTTGCTCGACGGTCCGCACGCCGCTCACGGCGTAGGCGGCCGTCTCGGTCTCGGCGGGTGCCGCGACCGACGGGATGGCGAGTGTCGCCAGGGCGATGGTGAAGACCAGGACTCTTCCGTAACCCATGGTTACCAACGGTTCCACGGCCGGTCATCGGCGGGCAGAGCCGATCGGCCGAGCGCGCTGGATCAGCAGGATCGCGACCGCCACCGAGACGACGACGACGCCGTTGCCGAACGCCCAGAGCACGGCGTGGTCGTGCACGACGGCTCGGGTCACGGCGGCGTCGCGGAACACCGGGTTGACCTGCGTGATCAGCAGAATCTTCGCCATGACCGACACCGCGAGACACCCAAGCGCCGGCCACGGAGCACGTGTGACGACCGCGAGCACGACGCCGAGCGGACCCCATGGCAGGTAGTAGTAGATCGGGCTGCCCGCGGCGAACACGCCGACGAGCGAGCCCGGCCGCGGGTCGGCCGGCAGCTGCGGATTCCACACGATCTGCTCGTAGAGGTTTCCGAAGAACCACATGCTCAGCAGCGGCACGACCAGCCTGGAAAAGATCACCGGACCATCGTGTCAAAACGTAGAGTGGCGATCATGAGGTGCGTGGTGCTGGACGACTACCAGGGTGTGGCGACGGAGCTGGCCGACTGGAGCGGCATCGACGTCACCACCTGCCGTGAGCACCTCGAGGGCGACGCCCTGGTGGAGGCGATCGGCGACGCCGAGGTCGTGGTGATCATGCGGGAACGCACGCCGTTCACCGCCGCGTTGTTCGAACGGCTGCCGGCGTTGCGGCTGCTGGTCACCAGCGGCATGCGCAACGCGTCGATCGACCTCGACGCCGCCCGTGCAAACGGGGTCACCGTGTGCGGCACGGCGAGCACGTCGGAGCCGCCGGTCGAGCTGACCTGGGCGTTGATTCTCGGGCTCGCCCGGAACCTGGTGCGGGAGAACAACTCCTTCCGCGAGAACGGTCCGTGGCAGAGCACGATCGGCACCGGTCTCGCGGGGAAGACGCTGGGGCTGCTGGGGTTCGGCAAGATCGGGGTGAAGGTCGCGCGGGTCGGTGCAGCGTTCGGCATGGACGTCGTGGCGTGGAGCCAGAACCTCACCGCGGACCGCACGGACGCCGAAGGGGTCCGGCTCGCGCCGAGCAAGGAGAAGCTCCTCGCCGAGAGCGACGTCGTGTCCGTCCACCTCGTGCTCGGCGACCGCACCCGCGGACTGATCGACGCCGACGCGTTGCGGCACATGCGGCCCAGCGCGTTCCTCGTCAACACCTCGCGTGCGGCGATCGTCGAGCAGGACGCGTTGATCGAGGCATTGAGCGCCAACCGGATCGCCAGTGCCGGGCTGGACGTGTTCGAGCAGGAGCCGCTGCCAGCGGACCATCCGTTGCGCACGCTGCCCAACGTGCTGGCCACCCCGCACCTGGGCTACGTGACCGACGGCAACTACCGCACCTACTTCCGCGAGGCCGTGGAAGACATCCACGCGTTCGCCGCCGGAACACCGTTGCGAGTACTGGGCTAACGCTTCGGCCGGCGGTCCACGATGCGCTTCATCTTGCCCACCGACCGCTCGATCCCACCGGGTCCGACCACGTCCACGGCCACCGTGACGCCGATCGAGTTCTTCACCAGCCGCTGCAGCACGGCACCCGCGTCGCCGGCGACCGCGTGCTCCCGGTGCTCGACGACGACGGTCAGGTCGTCCAGGTTGCCCGTGCGGCTCAGGACGCACTGGAAGTGCGGTGACAGCTCGGGCACCCGCAGGATCAGCTCCTCGATCTGCGTCGGGAACAGGTTCACGCCGCGCAGGATGATCATGTCGTCGGTGCGGCCGGTGATCTTCTCGATGCGCCGCATCGTGCGCGCGGTCCCCGGCAGTAGGCGAGTCAGGTCGCGCGTGCGGTAGCGGATGACCGGCATCGCCTGCTTGGTGAGCGAGGTGAAGACGAGCTCGCCCTCCTCGCCGTCGGGCAGGACCTCGCCGGTGACCGGGTCGACGATCTCCGGGTAGAAGTGGTCCTCCCACACGTGCAGGCCGTCCTTGGACTCCACGCACTCACTGGCGACACCGGGCCCGATCACCTCGGACAGGCCGTAGATGTCCACGGCGTGCATGTCCAGGCGCCGCTCCATCTCCAGGCGCATGTCGTTGGTCCACGGCTCGGCGCCGAAGATGCCGACCTTCAACGAGGTCGCACGCGGGTCGATCCCCTGCCGCTCCAGCTCGTCGATGATCGACAGCATGTAGGACGGGGTGACCATGATGATGTCGGGCTCGAAGTCGCGGATCAGCTGGACCTGGCGTTCAGTCATGCCGCCGGACACCGGAACCACGGTGCAGCCCAGTCGTTCCGCACCGGCGTGCGCGCCGAGCCCACCGGTGAACAGGCCGTAGCCGTAGGCGTTGTGCACGATGTGACCGGCCCGGCCGCCCGCGGCGCGGATGCTTCGTGCCATGACGCTCGCCCACATGTCCAGGTCGTCGCGGGTGTAGCCGACCACGGTCGGGCGGCCGGTCGTACCCGACGACGCGTGCACGCGCACCACCTCGTCGCGCGGCACGGCGAACATCCCGAACGGGTAGTTGTCGCGCAGGTCCGCCTTCGCGGTGAACGGCAGCTTCGCCAGGTCCGCCAGCGTCTTCACGTCGTCCGGGTGGACACCTCGCGCGTCGAACGCGGCGCGGTAGTGCGGCACGTGGTCGTAGGCGTGCCGGACCGACCAGCGCAGCCGTTCGAGCTGCACCGCGCGTAGCTCGTCCACCGACGCGGTCTCGATCGGCTCCAGGTCACCCGGCTTCGGGCTCAGGTCCAGCATCGCCTCATTCAACGCCAGAAAGTTTCCGCACACCACGACGGTCGATGCGAACATATGTTCGTGAGCACTACGCCGATATTGCACGCCGACCTGGACGCGTTCTATGCGTCGGTCGAGCAGCGCGACGACCCGCGGTTGCGGGGCCGCCCGGTGATCGTGGGTGGTGGCGTGGTGCTGGCGGCGAGCTACGAGGCCAAACGCCTCGGGGTGCGCACCGCGATGGGCGGTGCGCGGGCGCTGCGCCTGTGTCCGCACGCGATCGTCGTGCCGCCGCGGATGGAGGCGTACTCGGCCGCGAGCAAGGCGGTCTTCGAGGTGTTCCGTGACACGACACCGCTGGTCGAGGGCATTTCGATCGACGAGGCGTTCCTGGACGTCGGCGGCCTGGGCAGGATCGTCGGCCCGCCGGAGCTGATCGCCGCGCAGCTACGTGCCAAGGTGCTCGAGCGGGTCGGCCTGCCGATCACCGTCGGGGTGGCCAGGACGAAGTTCCTGGCCAAGGTCGCGAGCGGGGTGGCCAAGCCCGACGGGCTGCTGGTCGTGCCCGCGGACCGGGAACTGGAGTTCCTCCACCCGTTGCCGGTCGAGCGGCTGTGGGGTGTCGGCGAGGTGACCGCCGCGAAGCTGCACGACCGGGGCATCCACACGGTCGGCCACGTCGCGGGTCTGGGCGAGAGCGTGCTGGTCGCGATGCTCGGCACCGGGGCCGGCCGGCACCTGCACGCGTTGGCGCACAACCGCGACCCGCGCCCGGTGCAGGTGGGCCGGCGCCGCCGTTCGATCGGCTCGCAACGGGCGCTGGGGCGCAAACCGCGCACGCCGGACGATCTGGATGCCATCCTCGCCTCACTCATCGACCGCACCTCGCGCCGCCTGCGCTCCGCTCACCGCGGGTGCCGGACGGTGGTGCTGCGCCTGCGCTTCGCCGACTTCACCCGTGCGACGCGGTCGCACACGTTGCCGCATCCGACCGACGACACCGAGGTACTGCTGACGACGGCGAGACTGCTGCTCGCGGCCGCGATGCCCCTGATCACGAGCCGCGGCATCACGTTGCTGGGCGTGTCGCTGGCCAACCTCGGCAACGACGACGCGATCCAGCTGATGCTGCCGTTCGACGAGCACGAGCCGGGCGCGCTGGACACGGCGCTGGACCATGTGCGGGACCGCTTCGGCACGTCGGCGGTGACCCGAGCGGCGTTGCTCGGCCGCGACACGGGTTTCTCGGTGCCGCTGCTACCGGACTGAGGCGAACGATGCCTTGCGGGACGCGCGACGCAACGTTGTCAGCACCGCGGGGCCGAGCACGAGGATGGCGACGGCGTTGGTGATCGCACGGCCGGTGTCCCACCCGGCGGTCGTGGTCAGCAGCGTGTAGACGACGAACCGGTGCAGGTTCTCCAGCACCGGGGCGCCCGGCACATAGGAGATGTGGCCGTCGGCGTTGGTGATGAACGGCCAGAACCACAGGTTCATCAGGAACCCGAACAGGTACGCCACGACGATGCCGTACCCGGCGAGCATCGCGATCTCGGCCTTGCCGCGCACCCGCCGCGGCAGCAGCCCGGCGCCCATGCCGATCCACGCCGAGCACATCATCTGGGCCGGCAGCCACGGCCCGACGCCCGCCGTCAGCAACGCCGAGGCGAACATCGACGTGCAGCCCAGCACATAACCGAACCCCGGACCGAACACCCGGCCGGACAGCACGAGCAGGAAGAACACCAGCTCGATGCCCGCGGTGCCGGTACCCAGCGGACGCAGGGCGGCGTTCACCGCCGACAGCACCCCGAGCATCGCGAGCGCCTTGGAGTCCATGCCGCCCTCGGACAGCTCCGCCAGCACCACGATGATCAGGATCGGCAGGATGCCGATGAACACGAACGGCGCGTCCGTGCCGTGCTGCGTCGACTGCGACTCCACGCGGACCAGCAGTGGCCACACGAACATCATCAGGCTCGCGACGGACGCCAGCGTGAGGACTGCGGCCGAACGACGGCCGACGTTCACCGGGCCACCGCCGCGCGTACGTCGTCCACGGTCAGCCACGGCCCGCCCAGGATCTTGGTGATCTGCGGCGCGAACGCGGGCGAACCGCCGAGCACCTCCGCGGCCGGGCCGTCGGACACGATCTCGCCCTCGGCCATGACCACGACGCGATGCGCGATGGTGGCGACGAACTCGACGTCGTGTGTCGCCACGACGATCGCGCGTCCCTCGGCGGCCAGTGCCGCGATCATCGACGCCAGCGCGGCCTTCGCGGCGTAGTCGAGGCCGCGGGTCGGTTCGTCGAGCAGCATGATCCGTGGTGCCGCCGACAGTTGCACGGCCAGCACGAGCGCCAGGCGTTGTCCCTCCGACAGGTCACGCGGGTGCGCCGATCGGGAGATGCCCGGTGCCAGGCGATCCAGCAGCGCGCAACAACTTCCTTGCGCGGCACCGGACTCGGCGTCCGCCGCCGCGCACTCGGCCTCGACCGTCTGCAGGTACAGCAGGTCTGACGCCGTCTGGGGCACCATGCCCACGAGCCTGCGGGCCTCCGCGCTACTCAACGACTGTGGGTCCGCCGACCCGACGCGCACCGAACCACCCTGGCGCGGACCGGATCCCTGCACCGCCCAGAGCAGCGACGACTTGCCGGAACCGTTGCGCCCCATCATCGCCAGCACCTCGCCCTCGTGCAGGTCGAGGTCCACGCCGCGCACCGCCACCTTGGGGCCGTAGCGCACGACGACACCAGATGCGGTCAGCAACCGCTCCCCCACTGTCACCGACCTGACCGGCGGTGGCCCCAGCGTCAGTTTCTTGCGGCGCGCCTCGCGGACCGTCATGGGCAACGGGTCCCAGCCCAACAACCGTCCCAAGTGGACGATCGGCGGGGCGATCGGCGTGTCGAGCAACACCTCCGCCGGTGTCCCGTCGACGATCCCGCCGGTGCCCGGCACGTACACCATCCGGTCCGCGAACGGGATCACGCGTTCCATCCGGTGCTCGGCCATCAGCACGGTCGTGCCGAGGTCCTCGACCAGGCGGGCCAGCGTGGCGAGCACGTCCTCGGCCGCGGTCGGGTCCAGCGCGGACGTCGGTTCGTCCAGCACGAGGACGCGAGGGTGGGTGGTCAGGACCGCACCGATGGCGACGCGTTGCTGCTGACCGCCGGACAACGTGCGCAGGGCGCGGCGGCGCAGGTCCGCGATGCCCAGCAGGTCCAGGGTCTCCTCGACGCGGCGGCGCATCACCTGTGGCGACAGAGCCAGTTGTTCCATGCCGTACGCGAGCTCCTCCTCGACCGTGTCGGCAACGAACCCGGCCAGCGGGTCCTGCCCCACGACCCCGACCAGATGCGCGAACTCGCGCGGTGGCCGGGAGCTCGTCGACACCCCCGAGACCGACACGTCACCGCTGAGATGGCCGCCGGTGAAGTGCGGGACGAGGCCGTTGATCGTGCCGAGCAGGGTCGACTTGCCCGCGCCGGTCTGGCCCGCGAACAGCACCAGCTCGCCCTCGCCGACGGACAGCGAGACGTCGGACAGCACGGGCGTGGCCTGCCCGTCGTAGGTGAAGCCGACGCGGTTGAGTTCGATCATGCGACTTCCAGTGCTGCTGGTTCGGGGACCGGGGTGAGGAACGCGGGGAGCACGCCGATCAGCACGCCGGCCAGCGGTTCCCACGACAGCGCCGGCCAGGACAGGTCGATCAGCGACGGGTTCATCGGGTTGAAGCTGGAGCTCACGAACAGCACCACCGCGACCCCCAGGCCGCTCGCCGCGACGACGAGCTCCGGCAGCCGCCAGCGGTCCGGCCGGTACCGGCTGCGCCGCACCCGTTTACCCGCCAGCCAGAACCCGGCCAGCGCGAGGATTGTCCCGCCTATTAACACTGGCGTGGCGAGGTAGCGCGGCGTCGAACCGTCCAAAGTGGAGTAGACGCCGACGCACACGCCGAGCAAACCGGCGATCATCATCAGGCCCGTCCACATCCGGGCACGGGCCTCGACCAGACCGGCCCGGCCGTACCCGCGCGAGTCCATCGACGCCGCGAGCTGCAGCGACCGCGACAGCGCGTCCTCGAGCACCGGGATCATGATCGTCTGCAGCACCCGCATCCGCCGGCCCGAGCCGCCACGCAACCGGCGGGCGCGGCGTACCCGCACCGCGCTCTCCGCGAGCTGCGGGAACACCGACAGCGCCACGATCACCGCCGTGCCCACCTCGTACAGGGCCGGCGGCATCGCCTTGAGCAGCCGCTTCGGGTTCGCCAGGGCGTTCGCGGCGCCCAGGCAGATCACCATCGCCGCCAGCCGCAGCCCGTCGTAGAGTCCGCCCAGCAACGACTCCGCCGACACGTCCCCGAACAGCCGGATGCCCGCAAGCGGGATCTCCGGCAGCCGCAGGATGATCGTCGATCCCTCCGCGCCGCCGAACACGAAGCGGAAGAACACCCGAACCGCGATGATCATCACGCCCAGGTACAGGTAGAGCCGGAACGCCAGCGCCCACGGTGCTTCCGCGCGCCGCGCGACCACGACGAACCCCGCGACCGCCACGATCGTGAGCAAAAGCCACGGGTTCGTCGTGCGGGTCGCCGCGACCGCGAGCCCCAGCGCCCACACCCACCACGCGCCCGGGTGCAGGTCGCGCGGCAGGAAGTACCCCGCCATCAAGACTTCTGCTTGCGCCTGCGTGCAACGAGGAAACCGGCCACCGCCAGCACGAGCACGACTGCGCCCGCGGCCCACGGCGCGAAGTCGCTCGACTTCTGCTTGATCGCCTCGGTCTTCTCGCCGCCGGTGAACTCCACGTTCTGCTTCGGGTCGGGCTTGGTGCTCGTGACGACGTCGCACGGCCGGTTCTCGGTGCCCGGCCGCACCGGCGCGATCCTCGGCGTCGTGTTGGAGTCCGCCTTGGCGTTCAACGAGAACGACCAGCCCTCGAACCCGCCGCGGACGAAGTCGCGGTCCTTCGGACCCGACTGGCTGACCTCCCACCCGCAGTTGTTCCCGGAGTGAAAGTACGACCAGTACGCGCCCGCAGGAGGCATGTCGGCGCACGGCTCGCGGTAGTCGTTCCGGCCGGTGATCGGGATCGTCTCCGTGGCCGAGGGACGGTTCTCCACGCGGCAGATGAGTGATTCACCAAACCGCTGATTGCCCTCGACCTGGAACCCCGCGCCTTTCAACGCGTCCAGCCCGGTGCCGCGGCTCGTCGCCGGGTTGCAGCGCACGATGGTCGTGCCGCCCAGTTGCTGGAAGTCGACCACGACGGTCACGCCGTTGTCGTCCTTGCAGAATCCGGGATAGCCCTTGGTGCGGTCGATGGCGTGTGCGTCAGGGGCGATGGCCACGATCAGACCGGCGACGGACGCCAGAACGGCAGAGCGCCTTTTCATTTCTCCTCCTTGTGCTGCATGAAGGAGGAGACCGGTGGTCACCCCTGCTTCTCGCGACAGCGGGTCGGATGATCAACTCCGCCCGGCTGGTATCCCGACTCGCCACTGGACGTGGCCCACGGTTGCGCGACAGTGCCGGAGTTCGACCGGCTTCCCCATCACGGGCAGAGGTGTTCGGTTGTGGTGCAGAATCAACCTAACACGGTGGCGGGCGACGACGGATTCGCCCGCCCTTGTGCTTACTTGCCTCCTGGGCGAATCCCGGTCGTCTGCTGCACCCAGGCGGCCCGCCGCGGAATGTTCTGGTACGCCACCGTCAGCTTCGACGGGTCCGACCCGCCGCCGACGGGGCCGGTGCAGGTCCCGATCTCCTGTCCGTTGTAGACCATCGGCCCACCGGAGTCACCGAAGTAGGCCTGACCGTTGATCGGAGCACCGTTGATCGTGTTGCCGATCGCGACCACGCGCAGGTTCGCCGTCTTGATCGACTGGGCCAGCGGTCCGCCGGGCGCGGAGATGCCGCCCCAGCCGTAGATCTGCACGGTGGCGCCCATCGGCGGTGGTGTCGCGGCGTACGGCAGGTACTTGCTGATGTTGGCCGGCGACGCCAGCTTCTTCAGCGCCACGTCACCGTTGGTGAAGTCCTGCACGACCCGGATGCTCCGGCCCTGACCGAGCCGCTGGCTGCCCACGCGCACGCTGCCGCCGCGACCGCAGTGGGCGGCGGTCATCACCCACAGCGGGCCGATCACGGAGCCGGAGCAGAAGCCTCCGCCCACGTTGACCTGGGCACCCCACGGAGCGCCGCCTTCCGGCACGGTGGACCCACCGATGATGTTCGGCTGCACGTCGGTCGCCTGCGCCTGGGTGGCCGTGCCGAGGCCGGTCACGAGCATCGCTCCGACGATCACGCTCAACAACTTGAGCCGCATTACCTCTCCTGTTCAGGACATGGGGCAGGGAAACCATGGATGCGGCGGAATGTGTTGATTGTGCGGCTCGGGCGACGGGTGGAGACGTGCCGGAATTTCGGCGCTCCGAAAATCCGGGAGCGCAGCGGAGCGAACGTGACGTCGGGGGACATGGATGTCCCTGAACGTCACGTTCGCTCCGGTGCGCTACCTGGCTTCCTCGAGAAGCAGCTTCGCGGCCACCATCGCTCCATCGCCCCGCACCTGACCGGCCACGTCGATGGCGCGGGCGGCGGTCTCGGGAGCCAGGGCCGTGGCGAGCGCGGCGGACAGCGTGTCGACGGTCGCGGCCGCACCGATGCCCAAGTCGGCCACGCGACCGGCCCAGTAAGGCTGGTCCGCGATGTGCGGCAGGATCACCTGCGGGGCCCCGGCCCGAGCCGCCGTCGCGGTGGTGCCCGCGCCGCCGTGGTGCACGACCGCCGCCACCCTGCGGAACAACGCCTGCTGGTTGACCTCCCCGATGACGAGGCAGTCCTCGGAGTCGACCGCGGTCAGGCCGGCCCAGCCTCGCGCGAGCACGACGCGGCGCCCCTGCGAACGGACCGCGTCGATGGCCACCTCGGCGATGTCCTTCGGGGTGTGCGCGGCCATGCTGCCGAAGCCCACGTACACCGGTGGGTCGCCGGCGTCCAGGAACGCCACCAGGTCGTCCGGCAGCGGCCGGTCGTCGGGCAGGATCCACGCCCCGGTCTGCACGAGGTCGAGGTCCGTCTCCCCCTGCGGCGGGCACAGCACCGGGTCCGCCGCCAGCCACGGCCGACCGGTCAGGACGTGGTCGCGGACGTTGTTCACCGGCGGCAGGCCGATCGCCGCCCGATGGCTGTTCAGCGCCGGGCCGTACAGGGCGTTGACCCGCTGGGCGTCCTGTTCCCACAGCACCCGGTTGTCGGTCTCGTCGTCCGGCGACGGTGTGCCCGGCCGCCTGCCCGGAGGGCGGTGCCGCGACGGCAGCCCGAGCAGGTGGAACGTCGCGAGCACGTAGTGGATGCCCAGTTTCTCGGCCACGTCCGGTACCCCCGCGGGCATCAGGCCGGTCGCCAGCAGCGCGTCACAGCCCTCCTCCGCCACCTCCAGCAACGTTTCGAACCGCGAGGCGACCAGCTGCGGAGCGAGCTGGAACGCGTCCGGCTTCGGGTTCTCGACCACCGAACGCACCGAAGGGCCCATCGGCACATGCGGCACGCCGGCCCGCGCCAGCAGCACCGCGAAATCGTCGTCCGGCGGAGCGCACACCCGCGCGTCCGCACCCAGTTCCCGCAACGCCACCGCCAGCGCCGCCAGCGGCTCGACATCCCCGCGCGATCCCCACGTCGTCAACAGCACACGCACTACCAGGTCCCCCATTTCCGCACGTCAAAGGCGTTCGGCCGGGAATTCTGAAGCACACCCCGGGTCTTGCCGCAAGCCCCCCGGTGCGCTATATGTTGAAGTGGGGAGAGCGTGCGGACTCCGCTTCCCCTCCACTCTGGACGATCAACTCGCTTCCCACTGGGCTGGTCTTTCTCCGAGTGATGGTCTATACCAATGATGACCCACCTCACACCCTGCACCTGAGGAGGTTCGTCATGCGAAGGCTGTTCAAGATCGGCCTGATCGCCGCGTTGGCGATCACGACCCTGCCGGTAGGCACGAGTCAGGCGGCGACGGCGTCATCGGTCGCTCCCTACGTGGACATGGGCGCCTGGCCGTCGCCCGTTCTGTCCACAATGGCCAGTAAGGGAGGCGTGAAGAGCTTCACCCTCGGCTTCGTCACCTCGTACGGCTGCAAGGCCAGCTGGTTCGGCGCCTACGACCCCAGGACGGGGTGGCAGAAGGAGGAGATCGCCAAGATCCGGGCGGCCGGCGGCGACGTGAAGATCTCCTTCGGCGGTGCGTCCGGCATCGAACTGGCCTACTACTGCACGACGCCGACGACGCTGGCCAACGAGTACGACGCCGTGGTCAACGCGTACTCGCTGAAGTACGTCGACTTCGACATCGAGGGGGCCGCCGTCGCCGACCCGACGACGGTGGCGCGCCGGTCGCAGGCGTTGAAGATCCTCCAGGACCGCCACCCCGGCCTGAAGATCTCGCTCACCCTGCCGGTCCTGCCCAGCGGGCTCACGCAGGACGGCGTGAACGTGGTGAAGTCGGCCAAGAACGCCGGGGTGAACCTGGACCTGGTCAACGTCATGGCGATGGACTACTACCAGGGGCCCGGTGACCAGGGCGCCAAGGCGATCGCCGCGGCCAGGGCCACGCAGGCCCAGGTGAAGTCGGTGTACGGGCTGACGGACTCGGCGGCCTGGAAGAAGATCGGCGTCACCCCGATGTTGGGCGTGAACGACTCGCAGAACGAGATCTTCTACCAGAAGGACGCCCGCGCGCTCGTGAGCTTCGCGAGCTCGGTGCACCTGGGCATGCTCTCGTTCTGGGAACAGGGCCGCGACGCCAACGCGTGCAACGGCGCCCTGTACCGCTGCACGAACATCGCGCAGCAGCCCTACGAGTTCGCCCGGATCTTCTCCGGCTACAACGGTTGACGCGTTCGCCGTGCCCGGCCTGATCGAACGACCGGACCATCGCCCTGCTCCCTAAGGCGCAACGGGGTACCGACACGTCGTGCAGTGTGGAATCGGCCACGCGACCAGCGGCGATGTCCATGGCAAGGTGAGCAGCCGCAGAACGCTCATATTGTTGGCATTCAGAAGGCGGCGAGCCCTTTGTTCGGGCATCCGGACGAACGCGAAGCGCGGTGGTGGCGTACCGCGGACCCGGTCACGATGCGTGCCGGCCTCGCCCGCGCGCTCCTCGACGCCGACGACGGGTCGGCGTCGGGACCGCCGCACCTGTCGTCGGACGCGGAGCTGATCGAGGCCGTGCGCGGCGGGACCGTGCACGCCTACGGCGGGCTCTACGAGCGCCACGTGCGGGCCGCGCAGAACCTGGCCATGCAGCTGTCCCGGTCGCCGATCGAGGCCGACGACCTGGTGTCGGACGCCTTCGCCAAGGTGCTCGTCACCCTGCGCGCGGGTGGCGGTCCCGACTCGGCGTTCCGGCCCTACCTGCTCACCGCGGTGCGCCACACCGCCTACGACCGCTACCGGCGGGACCGCCGGCTCGAGCTGGCGGGCGACGTAACGGACGTTCCCGGCGCCGAGCAGGTGACCAGCCAGCCGTTCCACGACACAGCGGTCGCGGAGCTGGATCGGACGCTGGTCGCGAAGGCGTTCGCCAGCCTGCCCGAGCGCTGGCAGAACGTGTTGTGGCACACCGCGATCGAAGGCCGCTCACCGAACGAGCTCGCGCCGGTGTTCGGCCTGACGCCCAACGGCGTCTCCGCGATGGCGCACCGGGCCCGTGAGGGGCTGCGCAAGGCCTACCTCCAGGCGCACGTGGGCGACCGGCCCGCCGACCGTTGCCGGGCCACCGTCGCCCGGCTGGGCGCCTGGACCCGTGGTGGCCTCACCGGCCGTGAGTCGGCACAGCTCGACGCGCATCTGGACGGCTGCGCGACCTGCCGGGCGCTGGCCACCGAGCTGGCCGACGTCAACGGCGCGCTGCGCGGTGTCGTCGCGCCGATCGTGCTCGGCGCGGGCACCGCCGGTTACCTGGCCGCGACGGCCAAGGCGAGCGCCTCCGTCGCCGCGACGACGCCCATGGTCGTCGGTGCGGCGGCCTCGACGACCGCCTTCGTCATCGTTGTCGCACTGGGGACAGCGGGCGGGCCCGTCCCCTCCACCGCTCCCAGCGCGGCCGCGCAACCTCCCGCGTCGAGCAGCACGGCGACGCCGGTCCGCAGCGGCACGTCCGCCGGCACCCCGACGGTCACGGGGCCGACGCTCACCACGCCGGGTGCCACGACGATCACCACGCCCCTCGGGACGCCCGTGCTGGACGCGAAGGCACCGCCTGGGTTCACCACGCACACCGGCGGCCCGCCATCGGAACTGTCCATCACGGTCAGCAACACCGGCTCGGCACCGTCGGCGCCGGTCACGCTGACGGTGTCCCTGCCCGACGACCTCAAGACGGTCGGGCCGGGCAACACCACGGCGGGTTCGGTCGGGTGCCCGGCGGGCAAGGACACGGTGACTTGTTCTTCCGGGCGCGAACTGGCACCGGGCGAGTCGGTGACGTTCGTCCTGCGCCTGCTGGCCGGTCCGAAAGCGAGCAATGGCACCATCACTGGCACCACCGGATCAGCGCAGGTCAGCGTACCTGTCACCATCGTGCCGAAGAAGTAAAGCGCCACGTTGGCGCCATTGATGTGCCATGTTGGCTTGCAGTGGTGCCACATGTGTGCCACAGTGGTGCCATGGACTTGACCACGTATGTGAGCAACCTCGGCCGTGAGTTCGCCACGCTCGCCGAAGCCGGTGGCGAGGAACCCCGAGCACTGGTCGAGCGCCTGACCGGTTCGCTCGAGTCGGCGATCCGGATGACCCTGCTGGACGCGCTGTCCGCAGCCGCGGACGAGATCACCCAGGACCTCGCGCCCGGCTCGGTGGAGCTGCGCCTGCGTGGACGCGACCCGAACTTCGTCGTCACCCCGCCGCCCGCCGGACCGGCCGCAGCGGCGCCCACCCAGGAGTCCACTGTGGACAGCGCGCCGCAGTTCGCCGAGGACGGTCCCGCCGCACGCATCAACGTGCGCCTGCCGGAACAGCTGAAGGCGGCGGTCGAGGAGGCCGCGGCCAAGGAGGGCCGCTCGGTCAACGCCTGGCTGGTCCGGGCCGCGACGGCCGCACTGCAGACGCCCAGCCGGACCGAGCAACCCGGCGGCGGCCAGCGGAGCAAGCAGCACTTCACCGGCTGGGTGCGTTAGCACCGAACCGCTTTCACCACACCACTTCCCCGACCTGCGGGGACACCTGAACCACCTGAACTGAGGGGACAGCCATGCCTGAATTCGCCACTCCCGAGCCGATCGCCGTCACGATCGACCTCGGCGCCGGCAACCTTCGGATCGCCGCGAGCGACCGCACCGACACCGTCGTGGACGTGCGCCCGACGGACGACTCCGACGAGTCGGATGTCAAGGCCGCGCAACAGGTCCAGGTCGAGTTCGCCAACGGCGTGCTCACCGTCAAGGGACCGCGGTTCCGCGCGTTCGACTTCTCCAAGAAGACCCGGTCGGTCGACGTGTCGATCGACCTGCCGTCCGGCTCCCAGGTGTCGGGCGACGTGCAGATCGGCGACCTGGCCACCACCGGCCGGCTCGGGGAGCTCGGCTACAAGACCTCCGCCGGTGACCTGCACGTGGAGCGGACCGGCGCACTGCGCCTGCGCACGTCGGCGGGTCACGTGACCGCGGGCGCGGTCACGGGCAACGCCGAGATCCACACCGGCTCCGGCAAGGTCCGCCTCGGCCAGGTCGACGGCACCGCGGTCATCAAGAACTCCAACGGAGCCATCGACGTGGACGCGGTCACCGGTCCGGTCCGGGCACGCAGCGCGAACGGCGACATCGCCGTCGAACACGCGGGCGCCGGCGTCGAGGTGAAGACGGCCAACGGCAACATCCGCCTCGGCGAGGTGGTCCGCGGTTCGGTCGAGATCGGCACCGCCATGGGTGACCTCGAGATCGGCATCGCCGACGGCACCGCCGCCTGGCTCGAGGTGAACACCTCGTTCGGCAAGGTGCGCAACCTGATGGAGGACGCCACCTCGCCCGGAGACGCCGCCGAGACCGTCGAGGTCCGCGGGCGCACGTCCTACGGCGACATCACGATCCGCCGGTCCTGAGAGGGGAAGATCATGACATTCGCGATCACCGTCACCGGACTGCGCAAGTCCTTCGGTGACCACCTCGTCCTCGACGGTCTCGACCTGAACGTCAAGCGGGGAAACGTATTCTCGTTGCTGGGGGCGAACGGCGCCGGCAAGACCACGACGGTGAACATTCTGTCCACTTTGCTCAGTGCCGATGCCGGTGCCGTCCGGATAGCCGGCCACGACCTCGCGAGCGAACCCGACGCGGTCCGCGCGTCGATCGGCGTGACCGGCCAGTTCTCGGCGGTGGACAACCTGCTCACCGGCGAGGAGAACCTGCTCCTGATGGCGGACCTGCACCACCTGCCCCGGCGGGACCGCCGGCGGCGCGCCGCCGAACTCCTAGAGCAGTTCGACCTCGTCGACGCCGCGAAGAAACCCGCCTCGGCCTACTCCGGAGGTATGCGGCGGCGCCTCGACCTGGCGATGACCCTGGTCGGCAGCCCGAGCGTGATCTTCCTCGACGAGCCGACGACCGGCCTGGACCCGCGCAGCCGTCGCGCCATGTGGCAGATCGTCCGGGAGCTGGTTTCCAGCGGTGTCACCATCTTCCTCACCACGCAGTACCTGGACGAGGCCGACGAGCTGGCCGACCGGATCGCGGTCCTCGACCACGGCCGCCTGGTCGCCGAGGGCACCCCGGACGAGCTGAAGCGCCGCATCCCGGGCGGGCACGTCCGCCTGCGGTTCGCCGACCAGCACGGGCTCGACATGGCCGAACGGCTGCTCCGCGAGGCGTCACGCGAGAGCGACGCGCTCGCCCTGCGGGTGCCCAGCGACGGCAGCCTCCGCGCGTTGAAGGGCCTCATCGATCTGCTCGACGGCCAGGCCATCGAGGTCGACGAACTGTCCGTGCACACCCCAGACCTCGACGACGTCTTCCTCGCCCTCACCGAACAGAAGGTGACGACCCGATGAGCACCATGACGCTCGCCCTCACCGACTCGGCGACCATGCTGCGCCGCAATCTCAAGCGGATGCTGCGCTACCCGTCGATGACCGTGCTGCTGGTCGGCATGCCGATCATCTTCCTGTTGCTGTTCGTCTTCGTCTTCGGCGGCACGCTCGGCGCCGGCATCGGCGGTCCTTCCGGCGGACGGGCGGAGTACGTCAACTACGTGACGCCCGCGATCATCCTGATGACGATCATGTCCGCGGTCCAGGGCACTTCGATCTCGGTGGCCATGGATATGACCGAAGGGATCGTCGCCCGGTTCCGCACTATGGCCATCGCCCGTGTGTCCGTCCTGACCGGACACGTCGTCGGGAGCGTCATCCAGGCGATGCTCGGGATCACCGCCGTCATCGCTGTCGCTTTGCTCATCGGGTTCCGGCCAACGGCTGGCTTCGGCGGCTGGCTCGCACTCACCGGGGTGCTGGTGCTGATGAGCTTCGCGTTCGTCTGGCTGGCCGTGGCGCTCGGGCTTGCCAGCAAGACCGTCGAGGGGGCTAGCAACGTCGGTATGCCGCTGGTGCTGCTTCCGTTCCTCGGCAGCGGGTTTGTCCCCACCGACTCGATGCCTACCGTGTTGCGGTGGTTCGCCGAGTACCAGCCGTTCACGCCGTTCATCGAGACTCTGCGCGGGCTGCTGATGGGTACGCCCATCGGGAACAACGCCGTTATCGCGCTTGGGTGGGGTGTGGTTATCACGCTCGTTGGCTACCTCTGGGCGAAGAGGTTGTTCAACCGCGAGGCCTGATTGGGCTTTGGACGCGGCTGCGCCGCGACACGTTGGCATTTTCGCGCGGCCACGGCGCTAGGGCGCCGCGTCCGCGCGAAAATGCCAACGTACCGAAGTCCGTGGCTGGCTGCCGTCGTGCCCCAGACACCGCCCAGACTTGCGTAGCTTTGGTGCGGTTGCGGGCGTGGCCGGGATGAGTGGCTTGAGTTTCGTTGTTTGATTTTTGATTTAGAAGGGCGGATCGGCCGGGAAGCCAGCCAGGACCGGTTCCGGTTCCCGCACATAGGTCTTGCCTGAGGGCGCCTTGAAGATGAAGCGGCCGGGAATCGGCTGGGTCACCGCCCAGTTGCTCTTGTGCTTCAAGCGATGATGATGCTTGCAGAACGGGCACAGATTGCACGCCGCCGTCGGGCCGTCGGGATAGGGCACCGTGTGGTCGAGTTCGCAGCGCTGCGCGGGCATCATGCAGCCCGGCTGACGGCAGGTCTGATCACGCGCCCACAGGAACCGGCGCAGATGCTCCGGCGGGCGGTAGGTGCTGGTGCCGACGTCGAGCAGCATGCCGGACTGCGGGTCGGTCAGCAGTCGACGCCAGGTCGAGTCGCCCGCAAGCTCACGGGCGAGTTCGGCGCTGATCGGGCCGTAGCCCTGCAACTCACCGGGATGATCATCCAGACCCATCAGCGTCGTCGAGGAGACGGTGACGTTGAGGTTGACCTTCACGCTCGGGGTGTGGTCGGGCGTCGCGAGGAGCATGTCCGCGACCACGTCGGCCCGGCGCTGGCTCAACGTCCGCGTGTCACCGGGGAACTTCGCCGCACGGGCGAGCTTGTCCACCCGATGCGCAGCGGCAATACCGCGATCCGCCGGGAGCCAGGCGAACAGCTTCACCATGTCATCTACCCGCTCCTCGATCCCCGCGATCCGCTCCGCCTTGCGCGCCTCCCGCCGCTCCGCGCAGCCCTCCGGGTCCACCGCCATCACGATCCGCTGCAACGACCGGCGCAACTGAGTACTGGTCTGTCCCGGCGCCTTGACCAACGCCCGCTCCTCGACTCGAGCGGCCTGGTCGCTGGTGAGCCGGTGGGTGTAGTTGAACAGGATCTTCGCCTTATAGGAGTCGATCTCCCCGGCCTGCAAGGCGTCGACCGTGCGGGGCAGCTTGGTCACGGTCTCCCGCGCCACCAGCAACTGATCCTCGGCCCACTTCGAAGTCCACTTCATCGCCGCGACAATCTCCGCCGCCGCGAATTCGTCGTCGGCGGTACCGATGGCAAAGTCGGCCAGCTGACGCAATAGCTGGGCCTGCCAATAATCAACTTGCTTTTGTATGAACAGCATGTTGTCGATAGCCACCGCTCGGTCCATAGCACAAATCTACCGCAAGATCACAATTAAACAGCTATTCCTGCAGCGGAGACCACTATCGAGTGAAAAAACAAACAACGAAACTCCAGCCACCTCATCCCAGCCACCCACGCAACCGCACGAAACAACGCAAGTCTGGAACGGATCGGGACCACGACGGCAACCAACCACCGTATCGGTACGTTGGCATTTTCGTGCGGGACAGGCGCCCTAGCGCCTGGCCCGCACGAAAATGCCAACGTGTCGCGGCGCAGCCGCGTCCACAACCCGGACGAGTACCGGAAGCGGAACGTCCGGAATCCGTCCTAGTGTGACCCCAGCCGCACCGCAGAACGGAGCCTGATCGTGGACATCCTGCTAGCCGCCGGCCTCTGGCTGAACGGACAGTCAGTCTGGGACGAAGTCGCCGCCGCCCTGAGGGAGCGAGGCCACCGCCCGATCCCGCTAACCCTGCCGGGCCAGGGTGACGGCAACCCGACCGCCACGCTGGACGACCAACTGGCGGTAGTCCTGGCCGCAGTGGACCAAGCGAAAGACAAACCGCTGCTGGTGGGGCACTCAGCGGCCTGCACCCTGGCATGGCTGGCCGCCGACGCGAGGCCGGACCGGATCGCCAAGATCGCGCTAATCGGCGGCTTCCCCACGGGCGACGGCAAGCCGTACGCCGACTTCTTCGAGATCGTGGACGGCGCCATGCCGTTCCCCGGCTGGGACCCGTTCGAGGGACCGGACTCCGCCGACCTGGACGAGCAGACCAGGCAACGCTTCGCGGCCGAGGCGATCCCGGTACCGGAAGGCGTGGCCAAAGGCGTAGTGCGGCTCAGCGACGAACGCCGGTTCGACGTGCCGGTCGCGCTCGTCTGCCCGGAGTTCTCCCCGGCCCAGGCACAGAAGTGGATCGACAACGGCGAGGTTCCGGAGCTGAAGAACGCCAAGCACGTCGAGATGGTCGACATCGACTCCGGCCACTGGCCCATGGTCACCAAACCGGAGGAGCTCGCCCGCATCCTGGCCGATCTGACCACAACGGACTGAAGATGCCGTACACGGCCACATCTCTCGACGCCTCGACGTGGGATCGGTTCGCCGAGCTCGTCGAGCGCAACAACGGAATCTTCGGCGGCTGCTGGTGCATCGGCTGGCATCCGGAGTGCCGCCAGCCGGAGGTCGACCACCGCACGGCCAAGGAGGACCGCGTGCGGACCGGCCGCGCGCACGCCGCGCTCGTCCTGGACGACGACGGCGTCGCGCAGGGGTGGTGCCAGTACGGCAGTCCCGAGGAGCTGCCACGCATCAAGCATCGGCGTGAGTACGAGAAGGACGCGCCACCTCTGCCGGACTGGCGGATCACCTGCTTCTACGTCGACACCAAACACCGGGGCCAGGGCGTGGCGCGAACCGCGCTGGCAGGCGCGCTCGACCAGATCGCGCGGGCGGGCGGCGGGCTCGTCGAGGCCATTCCCGAGGTGACCGCCGGACGCGAGGCGCAGGGCCGGTTCCTGTACAGCGCGACCGTGGAGCTGTTCGAGGACTTCGGGTTCGAGCGCGTGCGGCAGGTGGGCAAACACGCGTGGATCGTGAGCCGGGTCGTCGATCCTGTCGGTGCCCGCGGGTAGCGTGGTCCGCTGTGGACACTGGGGCACGCATTCAGGAGCTGGCCGACCGCGTCACGCAACTGCGTGAGGCCTACTACCAGGGCGAACCCCTGGTGGCGGACGCCGAGTACGACGCGATCGAGGACGAGCTGCGGGGGCTGATCGAGGCCAACCCGGAGCTGACGCCCGATCCGAACCCGCTGGAGCAGGTGGGCGCACCGGGCGTGCTGCACGCGCCGGTGCGCCACTCGCGGCCGATGCTGTCGCTGGAGAAGGCGACGCGGCCCGAGCAGGTCGCGGCGTTCTTCGACCGGTTCCCCGGTCAGCCGGTGGTGGTCATGCCGAAGCTGGACGGACTGTCGCTCGCGCTGGTCTACGAGAACGGGCGGCTCAAGCGCGCGGTCACCCGCGGAGACGGCACGACCGGCGACGACGTGACGTTCCTCGTGCGGGCGCTGGTCGACGGGGTGCCGGACCGGATCGACGCGCCGGGGCGGGTCGAGGTGCGCGGTGAGGCCGTGATGCTGCGGTCGACGTTCGCCGCCTACAACCAGAAGCACCCGGACAAGCCGCTGATCAACCCGCGTGGCGCGGCCGCGGGCACGTTGCGGGCGAAGGATCCCGCAACCGTCGCCGAGCGGCGGCTGTTCTTCTTCGCGTTCGACCTGGCCACGGATCCCGACAGCGGCGAGACCGATGTGGAGCAGGGCCTGCGCGCGCTCGGGTTCAGCGCCGCGGACATGCGGCACTGCTCCGACGCGGCCGCGGCGCAGGCGGTGATCACCGAGATCGAACAGCAGCGCAACGAGCTCGACTACGACCTGGACGGCGCGGTGCTGCGGCTGGCCGACCGCGACGCCTTCGCGGCGGCCGGGACGCGGTCCAGCTCGCCGCGCGGCGCGCTGGCGTTCAAGTTCGCCGCGGAGGAGAAGACGACCGTGCTGGCCGACGTCGTCTGGGATGTCGGCAAGACCGGCAAGATCGCCCCGGTCGCACACCTGGAACCGGTGTTCGTGGGCGGCACGACCGTCACCCGCGCGACACTGGCCAACCAGGAGGTGATCCGTGCCCGCGGCATCAAGATCGGCGACACCGTGCTGGTGCGCCGCGCGGGCGACGTGATCCCGTTCGTCGCGGGCGTGCTCGACGCCTCGAAGCGCACCGGCAAGGAACGCGCGATCGTGCCGCCGAGCGAGTGCCCGTCGTGCGGGCAGCCGCTGACCGAGCAGGGCAACAGCCGCGAGCTGTTCTGCACCAACGTCGCCTGCCCCGCCCAGACCGTGCGGCGGCTGATCCACTGGGCGTCGCGCGCGGCCGCGGACATCGACGCCATCGGCGGGGTGTGGATCGAACGGCTGGCCGAGGCCGGGATCCTCGAGCGGCCGTCGGACTTCTACCGGCTGACCAAGGAGCGGTTGCTGGAGTTCGACCGCATCGGCGACGTCTCGGCGACGCGCATGATCGAATCGATCGACGCCAGCCGCGGGGTGGGGCTGCGCCGGGCGCTGATCGGGTTCGCGATCCCGATGGCGTCCGAGGGCACCGCGGCCCGGCTGTGCCGCGCGGGGTTCGGCTCGCTCGAGGAGGTCGCCGACGCGGGCGAGGAACGGCTCGTGGCGGTCGAGGACATCGGGCCGAAGGTCGCCGCCTCCCTGGTGGAGCACCTGACCCGCCTGCGCCCTGAGCTGGAACGGCTGCGGGAGCTCGGTGTCTCGCTGGACGTGCGCGACGAGGACCTGCCGCCCGTCGTCGCGTCGGACGCCCCGTTGGCCGGGAAGACCGTGGTGATCACCGGGGCGATCAGCGATCCGCGGTCGGGCGAGAAGGTTCCCCGCCCGACCTTCCAGCGGCTGTGCGAGCAGGCGGGCGCGACGGCCGCGTCGTCGGTGTCGGCCAACACGGACATGCTGATCACCGGGGCGGACGTGGGCGCTTCGAAACTCACGAAGGCGGAGAAGCTCGGTGTGGAGGTGGTTGACCAGGGCGAGATCTGGCGGCAGCTGATCGCCGCGGGGGTGGCGTGATCACGGCTGGTCGACCTCGGCCACCGCATACGGCAACGGCCGCTCCGTCCCGCTCAGCAGCGGATCGAACCGCGTCTCGCCGTTGAGGTACCGCCGGAAGAACGCCGACAGGTACAGGACCCCGGCGTCGCGCTGTTGCCGTTCGCCGAGCTGCTTCTCATCGGCCCGCAGTGCCTCGCAGTAGCCGGGCCGGGTGGCCACGGCGTCGTCCTCGGCGGTGACCTGCCCGCTCGACGGCGACCACACGGTGTTGAAGAAGTTGTGGTTGGCGCCCTGCACCATCAACCGGTGCACGGGCACGACGTTGTGCGCGGCAGCATCAGAGAAGTAGTCGTTCGCGTCCGGGTTGCTGACCTTGTCGCAGCCGCCGATCACGGTCAGGAACGGAATGTCCGAGATCACCGAGTCGCCCCCGCCGCTGATGATCGGCTCCAGCGCCACGACGGCCTTCACCTGAACACCGGCCGGCCAGTCCCGGTACCCGTCGGCCGAATGCCGCACCGCACCGCGCCCGCCCTTCGAATGGCCCAGCACGCCGACCCGGTTCAGGTCGACATGCCCGCGGAACTCAGCGAACTGAGGCGACAGCGCCCCGCGGCCCGACGACGACACCTCCTGCCACAGCCGCAGGTGCGCGTCGATCAACGCGGCCCGGTCGGCGAACTCGTCCGGTGAGGCGGACGAGATGTGGTTGGCGTTGACCG
This sequence comes from Lentzea sp. NBRC 105346, assembly GCF_030269605.1. Lineage (GTDB taxonomy): Bacteria > Actinomycetota > Actinomycetes > Mycobacteriales > Pseudonocardiaceae > Lentzea. The sequence continues at coordinate 85,197 of NZ_BSTQ01000022.1, read as the reverse complement.
AAACGACGACGAACCCCGCGCGGGCCAGCGAACGGGCCAGGTAGTCGTATCCGTGGTAGCTCGGCACCTGCTCGATGCCGGGTTTGCACGGCCACCCGTACAGGTCCTGGTAGCTCGCGTCCGGCCGCCGGTCGGCGCACTTGGCGAAGAACCCGTGCAGCAGCACGACCAGCGGGTGCGAGCCGCGCGTGACGTCGCGCGGGTAGTGGACCACGGCGGCGAGATCCGGTGTCACGTCGTACTCCGCGGTGCGAACGGGGTCCGCGGCCGCAGCTGGAGTGAGAGTCGTCATCGCCACGAGCAGCGCGAGCAGCTTCATGGCGGCAGCCTGTCGGGAAACTGTGAAGAACTTGTCAGAGCGACGTCATGGTGTTGCCACAAGCGTTGGCGGGCAATGGGTTCCTTGACACACCCCAAAGTCATTCATACATTCAAGGCACATTTGTATGATCGACGTGGGGAGTTGGTCCGAGTGCACCTCGGCAAGACCGCCGTCGTCCTGGGTGGCAGCGCCGCCGGCCTCTGTACCGCGGGGGCGCTCGCCCCGTACTTCGAAGAAGTCCTCGTCCTTGAGCGTGACGAGCTGCCCGCACAGGCCGAGCACCGGCGCGGCGTGCCGCAGAGCAAGCACCCGCACTTCCTGCTGAACTCGGGCCGGCGCGCGATCGGCGCGCTGTTCCCCCGGTTCGAAGCCGACCTCATCGCCGCGGGCGGACTGCACCTCATGCCGTCCATGGACGCCGCCTACCTCGACGGCGAGGGCTGGTCGGCGCGCAAACGCAGCGCGATGACCATGGTCTACGGCTCGCGGATCCTCATCGAACGGGTGTTGCGCGACAAGGTGCGCGAGCTGCCGAACGTCACGATCCGCGAAGGCGTCACGGTCAACGCCCTGAGCACGCACTCCCAAAGGGTCACCGGAGTCGGTTTCGATGACGAGGAGAAAATCGCTGACTTCGTGGTGGACGCGATGGGTCGCGGCTCGTCGGTGAGCAGCTGGCTCGTGGCGGCCGGGTGGCCCGAGCCCGAGGTGCGGACCCTCGACGCCAAGGTCACCTACACCTCACGGTGGTACGAGCTGCCCGCGGACCGGCCCGAGGCCTGGTGGTGGCAGCACCTCGTGATCATGCCGACGCCGGACAAGGGGAAGCACCCGGACGAGCACGACTTCCTCGTCAACTTCTTCCCGATCGAGGGCAACCGCGCGATCGCCTGCATGGGCTCGTGGGGACTCGACATGCCGCGCACCACCGACGCTTTCGTCGAGGCGGCCCGCCGGGTGCGCACGCCGTTGTTCTCGACCGCGATGGACCGGTGCTCCCCCACCTCGGAGGTGCACCTGACCCGGTCGACCGGCAACAAGTGGCGCCGCTACGACCGGTGGCGGACGCCGCCCGAAGGACTCGTGTTCATCGGCGACTCGATCTGCGCGTTCAACCCGTTCTACGGGCAGGGCATCAGTTCCGCGGCGATCTCGGCACTGCTGCTGCGCGAACACCTCTCGCGGACGACGTCCCTCGAACCTCGGTTCTACTCGCGTTTCCTTGCGGCACAACGCAAAGCGCTCAACGTGCCATGGCGGCTGGCGATGGCCAGGGACCAGGGCTACGAATGCGCGGTGGGCACGGAGAAGCCGCCCGAGTGGCGGCGGCGGATCATCGCGGCCGTGTCCGGCCCGGCGTTCAGCTTCATCGTCGGCGCCGCCCGCGAGGACCCGGTGGTCGACGAGCACTTCGCCAAGGTGTTCAACCTCGACGAGTCGCTGGGCGACATGATGACCAACCCGCGGGTGATCGCCGGACTGCTGCGCTACCGCATCCGCACCGCGCTGGGCCGGCACCGCGTTCCGTTCGGCTTCGATCCGCAGGTCGACCCGCCGGCGACCGACTACTCCCCCGCCGCGGCGGCCGTGCGATGAGCACCGACTGCGGGCCCGAGGCCGAGGCTGTCACGCGCGGTCTCGGGTTCGACTGCCACGACGTCGCGCCCGTGGTCTCGGTCCGCGCGCCCTGGGACCTCGCGCACTGGACGATGCCGCTGCTCGAGCTGATCGTCATCGGCGGCGCCGTGTTCGCGCTGGTGCACGCGGTGCGCCGCTACCGCGCCGGTGATCCGGTCAACCTGGCGCTGTGGTGGGCCTCGCTGGTCTACCTCTTCGTCACCGAACCACCGCTGTACTTCCCGGAGTGGTTCGGCCTCGACCGGATCTACGGCTTCATCTTCGCCCACAACCAGTTCACCGTTCAGTTCATGTGGGACCGGTTGCCGCTCTACATCGTGGCGTTCTATCCGATGATCACCGGACTCGCCTACGAGGTCGTGCGCTCGCTGGGGATCTTCCGCCGGAGCGCGGCGGCCGGTGCGGTGACCGTCGCCTTCGTGTGCCAGCTGTTCTACGAGGTCTTCGACCACATCGGACCGCAGCTCAAGTGGTGGGCGTGGAACCCGGACAACCACATCGTGAACCACCCGGCGCTGGAGTCGGTGCCGATGACCAGCATGCTGCTGTTCGCGTCCGTATCGCTGGGAGCGCTGACATATCTGGTAGTGCGACTGGTTCAGCGGTCGTTGGCGATGGGCCTCCTGGTGGCCGGGGTGCTCACCCCGCCGACCATGGCGATCGCCGGAATCCCGTCGAGCCTCTTCGAAGGCAACACCACCGCGCAGGCTTGGGTGATCGGCATTGAGCTGGCGCTGGTGTGGCTGGCGGGTGCCTGGATCATTTCGAAGGCGACGCCGGAGGAGTCGTTGTCCGCCTTCGCGCGCTGGTATCCGCCGATCTACCTGGGCGGGCTGGCGGTGTGCTGGATCGGCGCGCTGCCCGTCCCGATCGGCAGCGGCCTCTACGCGCTCGCGTGCTTCATCGGCGCGGGTGCGGTGCTGACCGTGCTGAACCGCCGGAGGGCGCCTGTCCCTGCTCGGGGATGATGGAACGCATGGGGCACCACGGATGGCAGGGCAACCCGCCCGGCACCGAGTACGAGGCGCGCCGCCGGATCGTCGAGGCCGCGACGGCGTGCATCGACCGGTTCGGGCTCGCCAAGACCAGCCTGTCCGACGTCGCCGCCGAGGCCGGCGTGACACGGCAGACCGTGTACCGCTACTTCCCGCGCCTGGCGGACATCCTGAGCGCGGTGGCCATCGCGGGCGTCGAGGAGTTCGCCGGGCGGATGGAACGCCACCTGGCGCAGTTCCACAGCCCCGCCGAGGTCGCGGTGGAGTCCGTCGTGTTCGGCGTGCGGACCGTCCCCGAGGAGCCCTACCTCGGCCTGTTGCTGCAGGCGGGTGAGTCCGACTTCTTCACGGACGCGGTCGCCTCGCCTCAGTCGTTCGCCCTCGGCGCACGGATTCTGCGCAACGTGCCGGTCGACTGGGCCGCCGCCGGTGTCACCGACGACGACCTCGAGGGGCTCGCCGAGCTCCTGATGCGGCTGTTCCTGTCGTTCCTGCGGTACCCGTCGACGCCCGCGCTCACCGACGACGAGCTGCGAGCGCTCGTCCGCCGCTGGATCGGACCGGCGCTCAGAGCTTCCAGATCCTGATCGCCTTGTCGTCGCCACCGGCGGCGAGCCGGGTTCCCTTGGCGTCGAACACGACCGTGTTCACGTTGCCCGCGGCACCGATCAGCACGGCGCGGACCTGCTTGGTCGCGATGTCCCAGAGCTGGATGACGTTGCCGAGCCCCCAGGCGGCGACGGTCTTGCCGTCCGGGCTGAACAGGACGGACGCGAGCGTGATGTCCTCGGTGCGGTCGAAGACGGCCTTGCTCTTGCCGGTGGCGACGTCCCAGAGCTGCATGCTGTTCTTGCCGTCGGCGTCGGGGACCGCGAGCGTCCGGCTGTCCGGTGAGAAGGACACGTCGCTGCCGGTCGCGTCGGTGATGGTACTGATGGTCTTGCCGGTCGCCGGGTCGGACAGCCGGACCTCCGTGCCCTTGGTGCCGCCGTTGGCCAGCAGCTTGCCGTCCGGGCTGAAGACCACGTTGCGGCCGCCGTCGCCGTCGGGCAGGCCGATCTTGACCTTGCGGCTCGCCACGTCCCAGATCTTGATGCCGCCGGTGTGGGTCACCCCGGCGACGATCTTGCCGTCCGGGCTGAAGACCAGGCACTTCATGATGGAACGGCTCTCGTCGAGCGGGCCGACCAACTGCCGGTCCGCGACGTTCCACAGCATCGTGCTGTCGCCGAGGCGGTTGCCGCCCGCCGCCAGCAATTTGCCGTCCGGGCTGAACGCCACGGCGTTCGCGGAGGCGCCGCCGGTGCCGTGCGGGCCGACCAGCGTGGTGATCTGCTTGCCGGTCGCCGCGTCCCACAAGCGGACCACCGGCCCGTCGTTGCGTTCGCCGTCACCGCTCGCGAGCAGCTTGCCGTCGGGGCTGAAGGCGATCGACGTGACCTCCTCGTTGTGCCCGATCAGCTGGATGTGCTCGGTGATCTCGACCGGTTTGCCGGGCTCGGCCGGCGTGCTCGTGTTGCTCTGTTCGGCCGCACCACCCTTGGCCGCCGCGTTGTCGTCGTTGCGGTTCGGACCGGCGGCCTCGCCGGAGCCGTTCGGCCACAGCACCCACGCCGCCGCGGAGATACCGATCGCCGCGAGCGCGCCGCCGCCCGCGAACAGCAGCGTGCGCCGGGGCACGCCTTGCTTGGCGGGCAACGGAGTCCCGGTGCCGGCCAGGAGGTGTGCGGCCTGCTCGGCCGTCGCGCGTTCGGCGGGGTTCTTGCGGAGCAGGGCCTGCAGCAACGGGGTGAGGCGTCCGGCGCGCTGGGGCGGCGCCGGATCCCTGGTGAGCAGCGCCGACAACGTCGACATGAAGTCCGGGCCCTCGAAGGGCGGCCGGCCCTCCACCGCCGCGTAGAGCGTGGCGCCCAGCGACCACAGGTCGGTCGCGGGCGTGATCGGCGCCCCGGTCCCCTGCTCGGGCGCCATGTACGAGGGCGTTCCCACGATCGATCCGGACGTGGTGAGCTGGACGTCGCCGGTCAGCCGCGCGATGCCGAAGTCCGTGATCACCACCCGCTCGCCGGACAGCAACACGTTGGCGGGCTTCAGGTCGCGGTGCACGATCCCGGCCTCGTGGGCGACCCGCAACGCGTTGAGCACGGCCGTGCCGATGCGCGCCACCTCGTCGACGGGCAGGCCGCCCCGAGCCTTGATCGCGTCGGACAGCGACCCGCCGCGGACGAACTCCATCACGATCATCGGCGTGCCGTTGAACTCGACCACGTCGTGCACGGTGACGATGCCGGGGTGGTTGAGCCGGCCGGCCAGCTGCGCCTCCCGCATCGCGCGGTGGCACAGCATCGCCCGCTGTTCGGCGTCGAGCCCGGCGGGCAGCAGCAGCTCCTTGATCGCCACCTCCCGGCCGATGAGCTCGTCCTGGCCGAGCCAGACGCGCCCCATCCCGCCGGCGCCGATCACGCGCGCCAGACGGTACCTTTGGGCAACCAGCATTCCCGTCGCATCGGTCACGGCGTGCAGCATAGGTTGCGATCACGCGGTCACAAGTGGGAATCCCGCAACGAAATACATCCGTCGACAATGGACATACGCGTCCCGGACGCCAGTGCCACGAGGACGAAGACCCCGGCGAGCAGCCCGGCCTGGTCCCACGGCACGCGCAGGCTCATCCCGGCCAGCGCCATCGGTGGGATCGCGATCACGCAGGCGAGCACCACGCTCACCCCGGCGGCCACCCCGCTCTCGACGAGCAGCACCTGACGGATCCACCGCCGGCTCAGTCCGATCGCGCTCAGCCGCCCCGCGTACCCGCGCAACGCCCGTGCCCGTGCCCTGGCCACCGCCGCCGCGCTGAGGACCGCGATCAGCGCCAGCCCCAGGGCGACCGCGGTCAGCGACGCCGGGACGAACCCCGGCTCCGGCGGCCGATGCCTCAGCACGAAACCGTGCCCCAGCCCGGCATCCAGCACGGCCTGCTGCGCCTTGATGGCGTCGTCGTCGGGCACGTTCACGAACACGACGGCCGCGGGTGTGCCGTCGGTGACGTCCCCGAGCATCACCCCGGACACAGTCGCCTGCCAGGTCGGGTCGGTGAAGGTGAGGATCCGGCCCCGGTTCAGTCCGTCCGTCTCGGCCGGGGTGAGCGTGCGATTGTCCAGCGCGGCAACGTCTTCGACCCGATCGACGACGAGGAGCCGCCGATCCGCGAGGTACCGGGTGCGGATCACGGGTCCGGAGATCTTGGTGGTGACCGCGGCGACCACCTCCGGCGGCGGCGCGTACCCGATGCCGTTGCGTCCACTCACGACGATCTGGTGCGGCGCCGCGTCGGGAATCGCCTTGGCCTCCTGGTTCGCGATGTCCGTGGCCAAGAACGTGATCATCGCCAGTGCCGGGGCGAGCGCCGCGGTCAGCACGGCGACCGCGGACGCGCCACGCGCACGCAACTGGTTCCCACCGAGCCGCAGCCGTGGATCGCGTTGCGGCAGCAGACCCGCGAGGTACCGCACGACGTCCGGCGCGAGCAGCAACACCACGGCGCCGACGGTCGCGGTGAGCAGCATGGCACCCACGACGCCCCCGGTCTGCGCGACCTGGAGAACGATCACTCCGCCGAGCAGGATCGCCAGGCACCGACGGGCCGTGCTCGCGGTTCCCGCTGGTGTCTTCGCCCTGAAGTACAAAGCGCAGGCGGCCAAGGTGCACACCAAGATCTGCGACACAGGTTCGGTCAGGCCGGGCAGAGGCGAGAGGGGTTCGACGCGGTCCCGCGCGATGATCGCCCGCACGACGAGCCCGATGCCGACCCCGGCAGCCGAGCCGAGGACGGTCCAGATCATCGTCCACGCGGTCGCCGCAATCGCGACGGACGTCTGGCGCACCCCGATCGCGTGCAGCAGCGTTCTCGTGCGCCGGGCCCACGCCAGGGTCAGCCCGAAGATCGCCAGTACGGTCAGCAACGGCAGGGTCAGCGCCGGAATCCAGTACGCCAGCGGGAAGCGTTCGATCCACGACCGCGGTTCGTGGCTGTCGCGGGTGACGACCGTGCCCAGCGCGTCGCCCGCCGCCGCGGGCCCGTTCCAGTACACCGTGCGGGTCACACCGCCGGTCCCGAGCGTCGCCCAGGTGCCGGGTGCGGCGAGAATCGTGTTCCAGCCGGAGAACCGGTCGCGCACCACGCCGACACTCCGCAGCCCGGTGGGCAGTTTGTGGTTGTTGTTCACGACCACTTCGTTCGGCCGGCTTGGCCAGCGTCCGCTCACGAGCTGATAGCGGGCGGGAAATGGGTCAGCCGTCCAGTCCATCTCGACGTACTTCGTGGCGGGTGCGTCGACCACCGGCGGCCGGATGTCCAATGAGGACAGTGCGACCATGCTGCCGGCCAGTGACTCTTCCGTGTCGACCTTCGCGTCGAACCGGCCGAGGTCGCGCTCGGCGACCTGCTCGGGCGTGAGCGCGAACGCCTTGACGGTGATGAACAGGCCGACCAGCACCGCCGCCGTCACGAACATCAGCGCTGACGACCACGTCAGCGTCCGGTTGCGCATCAACCTCATGCCGGCACCATGCTTCGCAGCCTGCCGTCGGCCATCTCGTACACGGTGTCCGCGACCTCCCGGCACATCGGGTCGTGCGAACACACGATGGCCAGCACGCCGTCGTCGCACAACGACCTGATCAGCTCGAACAACTCGCGCGAGCCGCGGGAGTCGAGCGCCCCGGTCGGCTCGTCGGCCACGAGAACGCGCCGCCCGCCGACCAACGCCCGCGCGATGCCGACCCGCTGCCGCTGCCCACCGGACAGGTTCCGCGGGCGCCGGTGTGCAAGGTCTGCCATGCCCACGCGGCCGAGCTGTTTCCGGGCCTCGCTGGGATCGAGCTTGCGCGCTTCCAGCGGCAGCGCGACGTTCTCCAGCGCGGTGAACTCCTCGATCAGGTTGTGGTCCTGGAAGACCACGCCGATCGTGTCCAGCCGCAGCCGCGTACGCCGCCGCTCGTCGAGCAGGCCGAGGTCGGCCTGCTCGACGAGAATCCTCCCGGAGTCCGCGGTGTCGAGTCCCGTGATCAGGTTGACCAGCGTGGACTTGCCCGAGCCACTCGCCCCCGTGACGCACACGAACTCCCCCGCGCGCGCTGTCAGGTTCACCTCCCGCACCGCGTGAACGGTCTCGGCGGCGGAGACGAACGAGCGGCTCACGTTCTCGACCACGAGCAACCGGGAGGACATGTCAGCACCTACCCTGGGTGTTCCACGACGAGAGCTCGTTGTCGTCCCGGGTGTTGATGTCGTTGTCCGAATGGCCCGCGAGCATCGTCACGCACCGACCGCCACCGTCGCGGTTGTGGTACCAGCGCGCGTCGACGTTCGTCAGGTTCTTCCACGACGACATCAGGTTGTCGTACCTGGACGACACGTTGTACGTCGGCTTGAGCGGCTCGCGAACGCCGAACCGGCCGATGTAGTTGTTGTCCTTGTAGATGCAGACCCGGTCGGGCGTGCAGGGCTCGGCCTGCGCGCCGGCGGACGCGACGCCGATGCCGCCGAGGACGACCGCCCCGATGACGGCGGTCCCGATCGCCACTTTCCTGAACTCCATGAGCTCCCTCTCCTTCGATCACGCCTGCCCTCCCGGCAGGCAGATCAACATTGGCGAGAGCTCTGCCCAGATCGCGCCCAGATCGCGCAAGGGCCCAGGGATCCCGTGCGGACGCGGAAACCGATTTTCACGACACCCGCGAACGCGACGTGCACCCCGGTAGCAACTCCGTGAGCGCGGACATAGAATCCACTTCATGCCGAATCTGCGGATCAGCGAGGCCGCCGCGCTGCTCGGGGTCAGCGACGACACGGTGCGCCGGTGGATCGACCAGGGGCGCCTGAGCTCCGTGGTGCTCGACAACGGCCGCAAAGCCGTCGAGGGCGCCGAGCTCGCGGCGTTCGCGCAGCACCTCACCGAGACCGCCGAGCCGGGCGCGACGGTGGCGGCCTCGGCTCGCAACCGGATGAAGGGCATCGTCACGCGCGTCGTGAAGGACGGCGTGATGGCGCAGGTCGACATGCAGGCCGGCCCGTTCCGCATCGTGTCGCTGATGAGCCGCGAGTCCGCGGACGAGCTCGGCCTGGAGGTCGGCAGCGTCGCGGTCGCCTCGATCAAGTCCACCCACGTGGTCGTCGAGATCCCGGAGGCCTGAACATGCGGAGACTGCTCGCGGTCGTCACGGCCCTCACACTGGTGGGGTGCGCCGCGAAGCAGCCCACGACCGGCGAGATCACGGTTTTCGCCGCGGCCTCGCTCACGGAGTCGTTCACCAAGCTGGGCAAGGACTTCGAGGCGAAGAACCCCGGCGCGAAGGTCAAGTTCAACTTCGCGGGCAGCTCCGCGCTGGCGCAGCAGATCAACCAGGGCGCGCCGGTCGACGTGTTCGCGTCCGCGGCGCCGGCGAACATGAAGCAGGTGACCGACAGCGGGGCCGTCACGGCGAGCCCGGCGACGTTCGTCAAGAACACGCTGCAGATCGCGGTACCCAAGGGCAACCCCGGCAAGGTCAGCGGGCTGGCAGACTTCGGCAACCCTGGGCTGAAGATCGCGCTGTGCGCCGAGCAGGTGCCGTGCGGTGCGGCGGCGAAGAAGGTGTTCGAGGCGGCCAAGATCACCGCCGCGCCGGACACGCTCGAGCAGGACGTGAAGGCCGTGCTCACCAAGGTGCGGCTCGGTGAGGTCGACGCGGCGCTCGTCTACCGCACGGACGTCAAGTCGGCCGGCGATTCCGTGGAGGGCAAGGACTTCCCCGAGGCGGACAAGGCCGTCAACGAGTACCCGATCGCCCCGCTCGCCAAGGCGCCCAACGCCGGGGCCGCCAAGGCGTTCGTCGACTTCGTGTTGTCGGAACAGGGCCGCAAGGTGCTCGCCGAGGCGGGTTTCACCGCGCCGTGACGAAGCCACCCGCCGTCCTCCTGCTGCCCGCACTGGCGGGGGTCGCCTTCCTGCTCGTCCCGCTGGCGGGCCTGCTGGTGCGGGCGCCGTGGGCGGACCTGCCGCGGCAGCTGCTCAGCGCGGAGGTCGGGGAGGCACTGCGGTTGTCACTCATCACCGCGAGCCTGGCCACGATCGTGTGCCTGCTGCTCGGGGTTCCGCTCGCGTGGCTGCTCGCCCGCGGCGACCTGCCCGGCCGCGGGATTCTCCGGGCGCTCATCACGGTTCCGCTGGTGTTGCCGCCGGTCGTGGGCGGTGTCGCGCTACTGCTCGTCCTCGGCCGGCGCGGGCTCGTGGGCCAGTACCTCGACGAGTGGTTCGGTGTCACGCTTCCGTTCACCACGACCGGAGTGGTGCTCGCGGAGGCGTTCGTGGCGATGCCGTTCCTGGTCATCTCGGTCGAAGGGGCACTGCGCGCGGCGGATCCGCGGTTCGAGGAGGCGGCGGCCACGCTCGGCGCCTCGCGATGGCTGACGTTCCGCCGGGTGACGTTGCCGTCCGTGATGCCGGGGGTCGTCGCGGGCACGGTGTTGTGCTGGGCCCGTGCTCTCGGCGAGTTCGGCGCGACGATCACCTTCGCCGGCAACTTCCCCGGCAGGACCACCACCATGCCGCTGGCCGTCTACCTCGCGCTGGAGACGGATCCCGACGCGGCGATCGTGCTCAGCATCGTGCTGCTGCTCGTCTCCATCGCCGTACTCGCCGGGTTGCGCGACCGGTGGATCAGCGGGCCGACATGACCCTGCACGCCGAACTCCGCGTCACCCGTGGGACTTTCACGCTGGAGCTCGACCTCACCATCGAGGCCGGTGAGGTCGTCGCGTTGCTCGGCCCCAACGGCGCGGGCAAGACCACCGCCCTGCGCGCCCTCGCCGGACTGGACGCCGGCGGCCGCGTCCGGCACAACGGGTCCACTTGGGACGGTCTGCCCGCCGAGCGGCGACCGATCGGCGTGGTGTTCCAGGACTACCTGCTCTTCGCCCACATGACGGCACTCGACAACGTCGCGTTCGGACCGCGCGCCCGAGGTGTACGCAAGGCCGACGCCAACGTCGTTGCCGCACAACGGCTCGAGCAGGTCGGCCTCGCCGGGTTCGCGAAGGCCAAGCCCCGCACGCTGTCCGGCGGTCAGGCCCAGCGCGTCGCGCTCGCCCGCGCCCTGGCCACCGACCCGGAGCTGCTGCTGCTCGACGAACCTCTGGCGGCACTGGACGCGAGCACCCGGTTGCGTGTGCGGTCCGAGCTCGCGCGGCACCTGCGGGACTACCCCGGTCACACCCTGCTCGTCACCCACGACCCGCTCGACGCGATGGTGCTCGCCGACCGGCTCGTCATCCTCGAACACGGCCGGGTCGTGCAGCAGGGTACGCCGAAGGACGTGGTCCGCCAGCCGCGCACCGACTACGTGGCCAACCTCGTCGGGCTCAACTTCTACCGCGGGTTGGCGGACGACACGACCATCCGCCTCGACGACGGCGGCACGCTGACCGTCGCCGAGCCCGCCACCGGGCCGGTGCACGTCGTGTTCCCGCCAACGGCCGTCAGCCTGTTCCCCGACAAGCCATCGGGAAGCCCGCGCAACACCTGGCCCGCCACCGTCGCCGGCATCGAGCAGCACGCCCACACCACCCGCGTGGAGCTCGACGGCTCCCCCGCCGTGGTCGCCGACATCACCACCGCGACGGTCGCCGACCTGCGACTGCAGCCCGGCACCACACTGTGGGTCTCGCTGAAGGCGACGGAGATCCACACCTATCCCGCCGGATAAGTGCCAGGATGCTCGTATGGCTGATGGATCATGGACCGTGCAGGTGGGGCGCAAGGATCTGGCCGACGTCGAGGTGGTGCGCGCTGCCACACCGTCCGTGGAACCGGGCGAGGTGCTGCTGCGGGTCGACAAGGTGGGCGTCACGGCCAACAACGTCACGTACGGCGTGCTCGGCGACGACCTCCGCTACTGGAACTTCTTTCCTGGGGACGAGGGCCGCGGCATCGTGCCCGTGTGGGGTTTCGCCGAGGTCGTGGACTCGGCGGCTGACGGCGTGGCCGTGGGCAGCCGGATCTATGGCTACCTGCCGATGGCCTCGCACCTGGTCGTGCGGCCGGAGCGGGTCACCGCGGGCGGGTTCGTCGACGGCACCGCGCATCGGCAGGACCTGCCGCCGGCCTACAACCGCTACACCCTGGCGAGCGGCGACGACGAGGACCTGCAGGTGCTGTACCGGCCGCTGTTCTACACGTCGTTCCTGCTCGCGGACCTACTGAGCGAGGCCGAGTTCGACGTGGTCGTCGTGTCCTCGGCGTCGAGCAAGACCGCCTACGGCACGGCGTTCCTGTTGCAGGAGGCCGGGATCCGGGTCGTCGGACTCACGTCGCCGCGCAACGTCGCGTTCACCGAATCGCTTGGCTGCTACGACACCGTGGCGGCGTACTCCACGGCCGCGCTCAAGCCCCAACGCACTGTGTACCTCGACTTCGCCGGTGACGGCGACGTGCGGGCCGCGGTACGAAAGCAGCTCGGAGAGAACCTCGTCCGGGACATCGTGATCGGGCTGACGCACCAGGTGCGGTCCGCCGGTGGTGGCGAGTTCTTCTTCGCACCCGACCAGATGCGCAAGCGGATCGGCGACTGGGGTGCCGACGGGCTCGAGCGGCGGTTCAGCGACGCGTGGCAGCGGTTCGCCGCGCGTGCCGTCGACTGGGTCGACGTGGTGGCGCACCACGGGCCGGACGAGCTGGCGCAGGTGTGGCTGGAAGTGCTCGCGGGGCGGGCCGAACCGCGCAGCGGTCACGTGGTCACCTGCTGAGCGCGCCGAACAGGTGAATCCGGTTGCCGCCGAACGCGATGATCGGCTTACCTGAGGGTCCGCTACCGCGGGAGTCGTACCTCAACGACCACCCCGCGAGCGAGGCGTTGCGGCCGTTGTTCGAGCGCACCGCGCTCAAAGCAAGATTGACTACGTGCTGCTCTCACCCGAGCTGTTCGCGAAGGCCACCGGTGGCGGCGTGTTCCGCAAGGGCGTCTGGCGCGGCAACCGCACCCACGACCGCTGGGACATCTATGACACGCTCACCAGCGAGGTGCACGCGGCGTCGGACCACGCGGCGATCTACGCCGACATCGACTGGGAGAGGTGAGAACAGAAGTTCCCTCTTCAACGTATAACGCACCGGGGGACTTGTGGCAAGAGCCCGGTCGTACCGCACAATTCCGCGGTCAACAAAAAAGGCGCGCTGTCCACAACCTCATGGACAACCCGCCGGATATACATTCAGATTAGCCGCCGTGGGGGGCAAGTGTCAAATCGCGAGTACGAAGACGAATTGCGGTCCGAGCAGAGCCACGTGGCCGGGCTCTACGTGCGGCTCGACGAGGAGCGCGCGCGGGTGAAGGGCGAGTACCGCGCGGCGCTGCGCGGAAACGGCGGGACGATCCTGGAACGCGATGACGAGGTGCGCGCGCGGGCCAAGGAGCTGAAGCGGCTGAACGTGGCCGACAACGGGTTGTGCTTCGGCCGGCTGGACTCGGTGACGGGCGAACGTTCCTACATCGGCCGGATCGGCCTGTTCGACCAGGAGAACGACTACGAACCGGTGCTGCTCGACTGGCGGGCACCGGCGGCGCGCCCGTTCTACATCGCCACCGGCGCGAACCCGGAGGCCATGCGCCGGCGCCGCCAGTTCCTCACGCGTGGGCGGCGGATCGCCGACTTCACCGACGAGGTGTTCGGCAAAACGGACGGGCACGAACATGGGGACACCGCCCTGCTCGCGGCGGTCAACGCGCCGCGTGGCGAGGGCATGCGCGACATCGTCGCGACGATCCAGGCCGAGCAGGACGCGATCATCCGGCACGAGCACCCCGGCGTGCTGGTGATCGAGGGCGGCCCCGGCACCGGCAAGACCGTGGTGGCGCTGCACCGCGTCGCGTACCTGCTCTACACGCAGCGGGAGCGGATGGAACGCCACGGCGTGCTCGTGGTCGGGCCCAACCCGGCGTTCCTCAACCACATCGGCCGCGTGCTGCCGTCGCTGGGCGAGTCCGACGTGGTGTTCACGACGCCCGGCGGCTTCGTGCCCGGCCTGCACGTCACCGCCGAGGACGGGCCGGAGGCCGCCCGGCTCAAGGGTTCGCTGCAGATCCTCGACGTGCTCAAGGCCGCGATCGCCGACCGGCAGCGGCTGCCGGAGCAGCCGATCGAAGTCGAGCTGGGCGGAGTGTCGACGCGGATCGACGCGGACACCGCGGAGTGGGCGCGACAGGAGGCGCGCGACAGCGGGTTGCCGCACAACGAGGCCCGCACGGTGTTCACCGAGATCATCACCTACGTCCTCACCGAGCGGACGATCGGCCGGGTCGGCAAGGGCTGGCTGAACCGGTCCGACCGCGACGCCTGGGAGCGGGTGCGCAAGGACCTGATCGCCGAGCTCGCGCTGAACGACCGGTTCACCGCCGCGCTCGACCAGCTCTGGCCGGTCCTGACGCCAGAAACTGTGCTGGCCGAGCTGTACACGTCTCGCGAACGACTGAAAGCGGCCGGCGCCGACGAGGCGTTGTGGCGCGCGGACGGCACGGCCTGGACGGTGTCCGACGTGCCGTTGCTCGACGAGTTGGTGGACCTGCTTGGCGGTGACCCGCCGGACCACAAGGCCGCCGAACGGGAGCGCAAGACGCAGGCCGAGTACGCCGAGGCCGTGCTGGACAGCCTGGTCGGCCGCCAGGACTCGATGGACGACGAGGACCACCTCTTCGCCACCGACCTGCTCTACGCCGAGGACCTGGCCGAGCGCTTCGAGGAGCGCGACACCCGTGACCTGGTCGAACGGGCCGCCGCGGACCGGAACTGGACCTACCGGCACGTCGTGGTCGACGAGGCGCAGGAACTGTCCGAAATGGACTGGCGGGTGCTGATGCGGCGCTGCCCGAACCGGTCGTTCACCGTCGTCGGCGACCTGGCCCAGCGCCGGTCGGTGGCCGGCGCGACGTCGTGGGCGCAGATGCTGGACCCGTACGTGCCCGGCCGCTGGGTCTACCTCTCGCTCACGGTCAACTACCGCACCCCGGCGGAGATCATGAGCGTCGCCGCGGCGCTGCTCGCCGAGTTCGCGCCCGGAGTCCAGCCACCGGAGTCGGTCCGCTCCTCCGGCGTCCGGCCGTGGTCCAGGCAGGTCTCCGAGGAGGAACTGGGTGAAGCCATCGCGGAGTTCGTCCGCGACGAGGCCGATCGCGAAGGCACCAGCGTCGTGATCGGACCGCCCGGCGTGCCGGGCACCGTGCCCGCGGCGGAGACGAAAGGACTGGAGTACGACGCCGTTCTCGTCGTCGAACCGGAGCGGATCCTCGCCGACGGCCCGCGTGGCGCGGCCGAGCTCTACGTCGCCCTGACCCGCGCGACGCAGCGCCTCGGCGTCCTGCATCAAGGGGCGTTGCCGTTGATCGGATTCACCGAATTCGTCACGCCACCCGCGATGCACCATTCGCAGCAACGATGACAGTTCACCGAAAGAGCGCGTTTCGCCTGGACACGGACCGGGAACCGTCCAACCGGGAACGCCTGGGAACACCTCCGACGACTCGCATAACGTTACGAAAATCGTGGCGTATGCGGGTCGTCTGGGGCGATTCCACGGAGCGGTAACCGAGCATCACTCATAGGGAACACCCCAATGGACACCCCACATCGCCCGTGCAATACTCGATTCAATTCTCGAATTAGAGATCGATTGACGGCGTTTTTCGCGTCGGCGCTGCGGAAATACCCGCGGGCGAATCCGGCGAACGAAGGGTTCACATGCGCAGCAACGCGGTTCGAGTCATAGACGGGACGACATTCGGAATTCACGACGCGGCGCACATTTCGGTGTTCGGGCCGCTGACACCGAGGTTCTCCGACGGCGACGTCGAGTTAGGTCCTCCACGCCGCCGGGCCGTGCTCGCGATGCTGGTCATCAACGCCGGCAAGATCGTCTCGACCGCAGCGCTGATCGAAGGGATCTGGGGCACCGCCCCGCCGGCGTGCGCGACCGCCACGCTCCAGTCGTACGTGTCCCGGCTGCGCGGGCTGCTGACGCACCCCGGTGTCTCGCTCTCCCACCGCGCGCCGGGGTACCGGCTGGTCGTGCCGCCCGAGCACACCGACGCGACCCGCTTCGAGCGGCTGGTCGAGCAGGGGCTCACGGCGCCCCATGACGAGGCGTTCTCGTTGCTGACCTCGGCGCTCGCCATGTGGACCGCGCCGCCGTACGAGGACCTCACCGACTACGAGTTCGTCCGGCAGGAGGTCGTCCGGCTCGAGCGCGTGCGCCTCACCGCGGTCGAACAGCTGGCCGCCACGGCGTTCGCTCTGGACCGCGACCACGAGGTGCTGCCCACCCTGGAGTACGAGAGCGCGCGCAACCCGACGCGGGAACGGCTGGTGGGACTGCTGATGCGGGCCCAATACCGGGCCGGTCGGCAGGCCGACGCGCTGCACACGTTCGACCGGACGCGCCGGCTGCTGGCCGACGAGCTCGGCGCCGACGTCGGGCCCGACCTGCAACGCGTGCACGCCCAGATCATCCGGCACGACCCGGCGCTCCGGCCGGACGCCAACCGGCCGAGGGTGCCCAGTCCGCGGTCCCCCAGGCTGAGCGTCGTCCCGGACCACGACCCGCGGCACGGCCGGGAGACCGAGCTGCGCCGGCTCAACGACCTGCTGGACACCGCGCGCGGCGGTGAGGGCCGGATCGCGCTGGTGACCGGTGAGGCCGGGGTGGGCAAGACGTGGCTCGTCGAGGAGCTGCGCAAGGACTGCCGGGCCGACAGCCAGGACGGCGCCGACCTCGTGTCGGTGTACTGCCCGCAGGCGGACGGCATGCCCGCGTACTGGCCGTGGACGCAGGTGCTCCGGCAGCTCGCCACCCTGCGGCCGGACGCGATGCGGCGGCTGCCCACGGACGTCCGTGCGACGCTCGCGTTCCTGTTGCCCGAACTGCGGCCCGGTCCCGACCTGGACACCACGCACACCGCACCCACGGCGTTCGAGGTGCACGAGGCGATCAGCCGGGCACTGTGCCACTTCGCCGATCGGCCGCTGGTGATCGCGCTGGAGGACTTCCAGTGGGCGGACCGGTGCTCGCTCGCGATGCTCCGGTTCGTCGCCCGGCAGCTCGCCGGGGCCAAGGTGCTGCTGATCACGACCTTCCGCACGTTCCGGATCGCCTACGACGCCGACCTGCGCGTCACCCTCGCGGTCCTGGAACAGCAGCCGGTCGTCGAGGCGATCCGGCTCACCGGCCTCGACCGAACGGCCACCGCCGAGCTGGTCAGCGCGGCCGGAGGTGGCACGATCACGGCCGAGGTGGGCGCGGCGCTGTACGAACGCACCCTCGGCAACCCGTATTTCGTGCTCGACCTCGTGCGCAACCTGCCCGCCGGCGCGGGGGCCGAGGAGGTGCGGACGTTCGTGCCCAGCGGGCTGCACGACGTAATCCTGGAACGGCTGTCCTCGGTGCCGCCGGAGGTCAGGCTCGCGCTCGACGTGTGCTCCACGGCCGACGACGGCGTTCCGCCCGCGGACCTCACCGTTTCCGACGAGACGATCCGGGTCGCTGCGCAGAGCGGGCTGCTGCGGATGAGCCGGGGTGTTCCGCGCCGCGTCCGCGTGGCACATCCGCTGGTGCGGGACGTGATCCGGCACGAGATCGACGCGATGGAGGTCAACCGTGCCCCTTGCTGACCTCCCCACTCGCCGGCTCGGCCCACTGACCGTTGCGGCGCAAGGCCTCGGCTGCCTGAGCATGAGCTCCTTCTACGGTGCGTCCGACCGGGCCGAGGCGATCGCCACCGTCCACGAGGCGATCGACCGCGGTGTCGCGATGCTCGACACGGCCGACATCCAGGGCCTGCTGCCGGGCGAGGGCGAGTGGGTGCTCGGCACGGCCGTCGCCGGGCGGCGCGACGAGGTGCTGATCGCGACCAAGGCGGGCCTGGAACGCTCGCACACCGGCGAGTTCCTCGGTGTGCGCGGGGACCGGGACTATCTGCGCCGGCAGTGCGACGAGTCCCTGCGCAGGCTGGGTATCGACCACATCGACCTGTACACCAAGCACTGGTTCGCTCCCGGCGAGGACGTGGCCGAAACGATGGGGGCGCTGGGCGAGCTCGTCGCCGCGGGCAAGGTGCGGCACGTGTGCCTGGCCGAGGTCGGTGCGGACACCATTCGCCGGGCCCACAGTGTTTTCCCGGTGACCGCGGTGCAGAGCGAATGGTCGTTGTGGAGCCGGGACATCGAGACCGACATCGTGGGCACGTGCCGTGAGCTCGGGATCGGCATCGTCGCCTGCTGCCCGCTGGGCCGCGGTTTCCTGGCCGGGCAGGTCGCCGACCCCGGCCGGCCCGAGGACTTCCGGCACACCCTGCCCCGGTTCTCCGCGGACAACCTGCCGCGCAACCTCGCGATCCTCGAGCGGCTGCGGCCCCCCGCGCGGCGGCACGGGCTCACCCTCGCTCAGCTTGCCCTCGCCTGGGTGCACCACCAGGGTGACGACGTGGTCCCGATTCCCGGCACCGCCCGGCGGGACCATCTGGCGGAGAACCTGGCCGCCGCACTGGTGGAGCTCTCCCCCGCCGAGCTGGCGGAGATCGAGGCGGCGGTCGCGCCCGGTGACGTGTACGGCGAACGCTACGCACCGTTTCTTATGGAGCTTGTAGGCAACTGACGCACTCGCGAAACGCCCGGCAGGTCTGCCAGACCTGTCGGGCGTTTGTCATGCCGGCCCACCTTGTGCACGGCTTGTGTTGTGTCACAAGGAATCCGTCAGTCCCGTCGCAAGTGGCCCGGCGCACAGTCGGACCGGGAAGCCATTGAGCCGAGGGAGACCGTCATGTCGCGAGTGTCCAGCACCCCCAGCGCCAACTCCACCGCCCGTGCTCTGCTCCAGCGCCTGCGTGATCACGGTATCGAGACCGTCTTCGGTGTGGTGGGACGGGAAGCCGCGTCGATCCTGTTCGACGAGGTACCGGGTCTCGACTTCGTGCTCACGCGGCACGAGTTCACCGCCGGTGTGGCGGCCGACGTCCTGGCCCGGATCACCGGCAAGCCGCAGGCCTGCTGGGCCACCCTCGGCCCCGGCATGACGAACCTGTCGACCGGCGTCGCGACGTCCATTTTGGACCGTTCCCCGGTGATCGCGCTGGCCGCGCAGTCCGAGTCGCACGACATCTTCCCCAACGACACCCACCAGTGCCTCGACTCGGTCGCGGTGATGCGCCCGATGACCAAGTACGCGGCGGAACTGCAGCGTCCCAACGAGATCACCGACCTGGTGGACTCCGCGATCGGCGCCGCGATGACCGAGCCGGTCGGGCCGAGCTTCCTGTCGCTGCCGGTGGACCTCCTCGGCGCCGACGTCGACCCCTCGCTGCAGCACCCGCCGGCCAGGACCCCGGAGCGGCCGATCGGCGCGGTGGCGAAGGACTGGGAGGACGCCGCCGCACAGGCCGCGGAACTGCTGCGCGGGGCCGAGCACCCCGTGCTCGTGGTCGGCGCGTCGGCGATCCGCTCCGGTGCCGTGCCCGCGATCCGCGCCCTGGCCGAGCGGCTGCGGATCCCGGTGATCACCACCTACATCGCCAAGGGGGTGCTGCCGCACGGGCACGAGCTGAACTACGGCGCGGTCACCGGCTACATGGACGGCATCCTGTCGTTCCCCGCCCTGGAGACGATGTTCGGCTCGGTGGACCTCATCCTGACGCTCGGCTACGACTACGCCGAGGACCTCCGGCCGTCGATGTGGCAGCGCGGCATCGAGAAGAAGACCGTCCGCGTCTCGCCGACGGTCAACCCGATCCCGCGGGTCTACCAGCCGGACGTGGACGTGGTCGCCGACGTGCTGTCCTTTGTGGAGTATCTGGACGCCGCCAGCACAGACGTGTCCGCCAAGACGCCGCACGACATCTCGGCGTTGCGGGACCGGATCGCCGAGTTCCTGGCCGACCCCGAGACCTACGCCGACGGCATGCGGGTCCACCAGGTCATGGACGCGATGAACACCGTGATGAGCGAGAGCGCGGAGGACGGCGAGGGCACGATCGTGTCCGACATCGGGTTCTTCCGGCACTACGGCGTGCTGTTCGCGCGCGCCGACCAGCCGTTCGGGTTCCTCACCTCGGCGGGCTGCTCCAGCTTCGGCTACGGCATCCCCGCCGCGATCGGCGCCCAGCTGGCGCGTCCGGGTCAGCCGACGTTCCTGATCGCGGGCGACGGCGGGTTCCACTCCAACAGCGCCGACCTGGAGACCATCGCGCGGCTGAACCTGCCGATCGTCACGGTGGTCGTCAACAACGACACCAACGGGCTGATCGAGCTCTACCAGAACCTCGGCCACAAGCGCTCGCACCAGCCGGCGGTGAAGTTCACCGGTGTCGACTTCACCGAACTGGCCCGCGCCAACGGCGTCGAGGCGGTGAAGGCCGCCAGCCGCGAGGAGCTGCTCGCCGCGCTGCGCAAGGGCGTGGGCCTGGGCCGGCCGTTCCTCATCGAGGTGCCGGTGACGTACGACTTCCAGACCGGCGGCTTCGGCGCCCTGGCTGTCTGACATGAGCACTCTGCCTCCCGCCACGGGATTCCTGGTGTCCGCCGGACCGGACGCGGTCTTCAACCCCGTCCCGATGTTCGCCTCGCTCGGCGCGCTGACCGAGGTCGAGGACAACGCGAGCGGGACGCGGCTGTGCGCCACGCTGGTCCACTCGGGAACACCTCAAGGCGCCGTCGCCCGCCGGCGCGGCGCGACGCTGGTCCTCGCCGGAGAGCTCCACAACGGCGACCAGCTGCGGTCGTTGCTGCCCGGCGACGACATCCCGGACACCGACGCGGGACTCGTCCTCGCGCTCGTCGAGCTGTACGGCGTCCACGCGTTCCGGCTGCTCAACGGACGTTTCGCGGCGTTCGGCCTCCTGGGCCGGCGCGCCCTGCTGGCCACCGACCACGCCGGCTCGGTGCCGCTGTATCTCAACGCCGTGCGCGGCCGGATCACCGCGGCGACCGAGGCCAAGGCCATCACGGTGACCACCCGGCATCCGATGCCGGCACTCGGGCGCCAGATCCACGCCCTGCCCGGCATCCGCCAGGTTCCCGCGGGCTCGGTGCTGGAACTGGACGTCGGTTCCGGCGCCGGGACCGTCCACCGCACGTGGACCCCGCCCCTGTCGCGCCGGATCCTGCCAGAGGACGAGGCGGTCGAGCTCGTGCGAAGGACGCTCGACCACGCCGTGCGGTCACGCATCGGCTCCTGCACGCCGCTGGTGGTGATCTCCGGCGGGATCGACTCCTCCAGTGTCGCCGCGCTGGCCGCTCAGGCGGTGCGCGGGCCGATCGACACCGTGTCGATGGGCACGACGGACAACAACGAGTTCGCCGAGGCACGCGTTGTCGCGGAACACCTGCGATCCGTCCACAGTGAACTGACTGTGTCCACGGAGGATCTTCTGCGCAGGCTGCCGCACGCGATCTGGGCGTCCGAGTCCACCGATCCCGACATCATCGAGTACCTGTTGCCGTTGACCACGCTCTACCTCGGCCTGAACGGGCCGGGGAGGCGGATCCTGACCGGCTACGGCGCGGACATCCCGCTGGGCGGCATGCACCGCGAGGACCGGCTGCCGGAGCTGGACACCGCGGTCGCGCGCGACATGGCCACGTTCGACGGGCTCAACGAGATGACGCCGGTGCTGTCGGCGATCGGCGGCCACTGGTCCACGCATCCGTTCTGGGACCGCGAGGTGCTCGACGCCCTCACCGGGCTGGAGGCCGGTCTGAAACGCCGCTACGGGCGGGACAAGTGGGTGCTGCGCGCGGCGATGGGCGACATGTTGCCGCTGCCCACGGTGCTGCGGCCGAAGCTCGGCGTGCACGAGGGCTCCGGCACGACCACCGGGTTCACCGCGCTGCTCACCGGCGCCGGTCTGCCGGCCGACCGGGTGCACCAGGCCAAGCACCTCGTGGTCCGCGAGCTGTTCGGCCAGGTCGTCGCGGAGGGCAGGCACCCGGACGAGGTCGACCTCATGGCCGTGGTGGACGAGGTCGCCCGCAACCACTTCCAGCCGGTGGCGTGAAAGGAGCACAGGTGGAACGGGTAGACACCACGATCTCGCCCCGGTACGCGCAGATCCCCACGTTCATGCGTCTGCCGCACGACACCGATCCGTCCGGCTATGACGTCGTCGTCATCGGAGCGCCCTACGACTCGGGCGCCAGCTACCGGCCGGGCGCCCGCTTCGGTCCGCGAGCGATCCGGGCCGAGTCGGGGCTCATCCACGGCGTGGGCATCGACCGCGGGCCCGGCACGTTCGACCTGATCCGCTGTGCGGACGCGGGCGATATCGACCTGACGCCGTTCAACATGAACGTCGCCATGGAGACCGCGCAACGCCGGCTCGAGGTGCTGCTGCGGGACAACGCCGCGTTCCTCATGCTCGGCGGTGACCACTCCATGACGCTGGCGGCATTGCGCGCCACCGCGGGAAAACACGGCCCGCTGGCGGTGTTGCATCTCGACGCGCACTCCGACACCAATCCCGCGTTCTACGGCGGGGAGTACCACCACGGCACGCCGTTCCGGCACGCCATCGAGGAGAAGCTGGTCGACCCACGGCGGATGGTGCAGCTCGGCATCCGCGGCCACAACCCGCGGCCCGACTCGCTCGACTACGCCCGCGACAACGGCGTGCACATCGTCACCGCCGACGAGTTCACCCAGCTCGGCATCGCGGACTGCACCCGGTTCGTCCGCGAAACCGTCGGTGACGCGCCGTTGTACGTGTCGGTCGACATCGACGTGGTGGATCCGGCGTTCGCGCCGGGCACCGGAACCCCCGCTCCCGGCGGGCTGTCGTCCCGCGAGCTGCTGGCGTTGCTGCGCGCGACCGGCGACCTGCGGCTCACCGGGTTCGACGTCATGGAGGTCTCGCCGCTCTACGACCACGGCGGCATCACCTCGATCCTCGCCACCGAGATCGGTGCCGAGCTGCTCTACCAGTACGCACGATCCCGTGCATCGGAAAGGAAGCCGTCATGACCGTCCTCGACTGCACCGCGTACTCGGCGCAACTGCGCACGCTGGCCCGGCAGCTGCCCCAGGTGCCGCGCGCCGACCTGCACGGGTTCCTGCACATCGCGAAGGCCGCGGCCGACCAGTTGCCCGCCGAGATCGCTCGGGCACTCGACGACTTCAACGCGCACGGCAGCCAGGACGGTCATCTGGTGCTGCGCGGCCTGCCCGTCGAGGACGACGCCGACCTGCCGCCGACCCCCACCAGCACCCCGGCTCCGACCGACCGGCCCCTGTTGACGATGGAGGCCATGCTCGCGATCTTCGGCCGCCGGCTCGGCCTGCACACCGGCTATCGCGAACTGCGTTACGGCACGGTCTTCCACGACGTGTACCCGTCGCCGGGCGCCCACCACCTGTCGTCGGAGACCTCCGAGACGCTGCTCGAGTTCCACACCGAGATGGCGTACCACACGCTGCAGCCCAACTACGTGATGCTGGCGTGCTCGCGCGCGGACCACGAGCGCCGCGCGGCCACCCTGGTGGCGTCGGTGCGCAACGCGGTTCCGTTGCTGTCCAAGGACGTCCGCGAGTGGCTCTTCGACCGGCCGGTCCCGTGCGAGGTCGACGTCGCGTTCCGCGGCGGTGTCGAGGATCCGGGCGCGATCGCCGACGTGAAACCGTTGTACGGCGACAAGGACGACGTCTACCTCGGTTACGACCGGGAGCTGCTCACGCCGAAGTTCCCGCACGACGTCGAGGCCGTCGAGGCGCTGTCGAAGGCGCTCGACGAGGTCACCGAGGCGGTGTACCTCGTGCCCGGTGATGTCCTGATCATCGACAACTTCCGGACCACGCACGCCCGCACGCCGTTCACGCCGCGCTGGGACGGCCACGACCGGTGGCTGCACCGCGTCTACATCCGCACCGACCGCAACGGCCAGCTCTCCGGCGGCGAGCGCGCCGGTGACGTCGTCGACTTCGAACCGCGGCACTGATCATGACCGCACTGCTCTCCAGCCTGGTCGAGCGGGATCGCGCCACGCTGATGCATCCGCTGCTGCCTGAGGATCGAACCGACCGCACGGTTCTGGTCAGCGGCAACGGTGTCCGGGTCCGGGACGCCGACGGGCGTTCGTACCTCGACGCTTCCGCGGTACTCGGTCTGATGCAGGTCGGTCACGGCAGAACTGAGCTCGCCGAGGCCGCTGCCGCGCAGATGCGTTCCCTGGCGTGCTTCCACACGTGGGGCACGATCACCAACGACAAGGCCGTCGAGCTCGCCACGCGACTGGTCTCACTCGCGCCGGACGGCCTGGACCGGGTGTTCTTCACCAGCGGTGGCGCGGAGGGCAACGAGATCGCCCTGCGCATGGCGCGGTTCTTCCACCACCGGCAGGGACATACTGACCGCACCTGGCTGCTGTCGCGGCACAGCGCGTACCACGGCATCGGTTACGGCAGCGGCAGTGTGTCCGGATCCCCGGTCTACCAGGCGGGGTTCGGCCCGGTCGTGCCGGACGTCGCCCTGCTCACGCCGCCGCACCCGTACCAACGCGAGCTCTTCGGCGGTGACGACCCGACCGACTTCTGCGTGCGGGAGCTGGAGAAGACCATCGACCAGCTCGGCGCACACCGGATCGCCGCGATGATCGGCGAACCGGTGATGGGCGGGTACGGCGCGGTCGTGCCGCCGGCCGACTACTGGCCGCGCATCGCGGAAGTGCTGCGGCGCAACGGGATTCTGCTGATCTTCGACGAGGTCGTCACCGCGTTCGGGCGCACCGGGCGGTGGTTCGGCGCCGAGCACTTCGGGGTGGTGCCGGACATCCTCGTGACGGCCAAGGGCATCACGTCCGGCTATGTGCCGCACGGTGCCGTGCTGGTCAGCTCGCCGGTTGCGGACGTCATCTCGTCCGGCAACGGGTTCCCGATCGGCTACACCTACACCGGGCATCCCACCGCGTGCGCCGTGGCGTTGGCCAACCTCGACATCATCGAACGCGAGCGCCTGCTGGACAACGCGGTCGAGGTCGGCGCGCACCTCGGCGCCGGGCTGCGGACGCTGCTCGACCTGCCCGCGGTCGGTGACGTCCGGCAGCTCGGGATGATGCTGGCGGTGCAGCTCGTGTCGGACAAGGACGTGCGGACGGACCTGCCGCCGGGCAGCACGCTGCGGGTCGCCGACGCGTTGCGCGAGGACGCGGGCATCATCGTGCGCACCAACCCGCACTCGCTGATCGTCGCGCCGCCGTTGATCCTGGACCAGGCCACCGCCGACGAGCTGGTGGTGGGGCTGCGTTCCGTGCTCTCCCGGCTCGGCACGGACGGCGTCGTTCGCTGACGGCCTCTTGGTGCGCGGCCCGGCGCAAGGCAGACTGCGGGGGTGCTGCGGTGTGACGTCGACGAGCAGATCGCCCGACTCGAGGCCCGCCTCGTCCACGAACAGGACCGGGTACCGCCGACCCTCGTGCACGAGTGGGTCGCGCGGGCCCGCGCGCGGTTCGCCGGGGCGCGGGTGCCGGATTTCGTGCCGCTGCTAGTCGAACGGGCGGTCCGGGCGCAGGCCACGGCCAACGCGGAGAGTTTCGCCGCGGGTCCGAGCGGTGGGTTCGGCCTGGTCTGGGCCCGCCGCACCGCCCATCGGCTGCTCGCGCGTGAGCTCCCCCGCCGCTGGGCCCACACCAGCGGGGTGGCGCGTCGCGCGGAACAGGTCGCGCACGTCCTGGCGTTGCGGGACCGGCCGGTGCTGATCGCGGCCGCGTGGCTGCACGACATCGGTTACGCGGCCGAGGTGGTGGAGACCGGGTTGCATTCGCTCGACGGCGCCCGGTTCCTGGCCCGCCAAGGCGTGTCGCCACGGGTGTGCGGGCTGGTCGCCCACCACTCCGGTGCCGCCGCGGTCGCCGCCGAGGTCGGGCTGGCTGGTGAGTTGGGGGCGTTCCACGACGAGCGTGGGCCGGTCCGTGACGCGCTGTGGTACTGCGACATGACCACTGATCCGCAGGGTCGTCCGGTCACCGTGGAGGAGCGGATCGCCGAGATCCGTGGCCGGCGTGGGCCCGATGACCCGGTCGTGCGGGCGTTGTCGGCCAACCTCGGTGAACGCCTTGCCGCCGTGGACGCCACGCACCGGTCGCTCAGCGCGCTGGCTGATCGGGTTGCCGCACCCGCTTAGTACTCCAGCCGTAGATCGTAAGGATCAACGGCGGTCTCGCCTGCTTGGACGCCATCGGAACCAGTAATCCACACCCTCGGCCCGGTGCCGGGCGCCGGCATCGAACCGCACCTCGCCCACCAGTCGCCTCGCGTCGTCCGGCACCTGCCGGTACTGCTTCAGCAGCAGGTCCAGTTCGTCGTAGCGGGCCCACTGCTCGCGCTCCAGCTCCACCGCCGCGTCGCTCGCGGGCCAGACGCTGTACTCGTCGGCTTCGTCAGCGTGGTTGTAGTCGTAGCCCTGGAAGTAGTGGGGCTTGCCGTTGACATCGGCGAGGCCAGCGCGCACGCCCGAAGCCATCCGCGATCAGCTGCACTTCGTCCTGGGTCTCAGCCACACGCGCAGGCTACCGATGGGCGATCCGCTCGGGTATTTGGACGCGGCTGCGCCGCGACACGTTGGCATTTTCGCGCGGCCACGGCGCTAGGGCGCCGCGTCCGCGCGAAAATGCCAACGTACCGAAGTCTGTGGTTGGCTGCCGTCGTGCCCCAGACACCGCCCAGACTTGCGTAATTTTGGTGCGGTTGCGGGCATGGCCGGGAGGTGTGGCCCGAGTTTCGTCGTTTATTTTAGAACGGCGGATCGGTCGGGAAGCCAGCCAGCACCGGTTCCGGTTCGCGCACGTACACCTTTCCCGACGGGGCCTTGAAGATGAACCGCCCGGGAATCGGCTGAGTCACCGCCCAATTGCTCTTGTGCTTCAACCGATGATGATGCTTGCAGAACGGGCACAGGTTGCACGCCGCCGTCGGACCGTCGGGATAGGGCACCGTGTGGTCAAGTTCGCAGCGCTGCGCGGGCATCATGCAGCCCGGCTGACGGCACGTCTGATCACGCGCCCACAGGAACCGGCGCAGATGCTCCGGCGGCCGATACGTGCTGGTGCCGACATCCAGCAGCATCCCCGACTGCGGGTCAGTGAGCAGTCGCCGCCACGTCGAGTCGCCCGCGAGCTCGCGGGCGAGTTCGGCGCTGATCGGGCCGTAACCCACCAGCTCACCGGGATGATCATCCAGTCCCATCAGGGTGGTCGAGGAGACGGTGACGTTCAGGTTGACCTTCACGGAGGAGGTCTGGTCGGGCGTCGCGAGGAGCATGTCGGCGACCACGTCGGCGCGGCGCTGGCTGAGCGTGCGCGTGTCACCGGGAAACTTCGCCGCACGGGCGAGCTTGTCGACCCGATGCGCAGCCGCGATACCGCGGTCGGCGGGCAGCCAGGCGAACAGCTTCACCATGTCGTCGACCCGCTCCTCGATCCCGGCGATCCGCTCGGCCTTGCGCGCCTCCCGCCGCTCGGCGCACCCCTCGGGGTCCACCGCCATCACGATGCGCTGCAGCGACCGCCGCAGCTGGGTACTGGTCTGTCCCGGCGCCTTGACCAACGCCCGCTCCTCGACCTCCGCGGCCTGGTCGGCGGTGAGCCGGTGGGTGTAGTTGAACAAGATCTTCGCCTTATAGGAGTCGATCTCCCCCGCCTGCAGGGCGTCGACCGTGCGGGGCAGCTTGGTGACCGTCTCCCGCGCCACCAGCAACTGATCCTCGGCCCACTTCGAGGTCCACTTCATCGCCGCGACAATCTCCGCCGCCGCGAATTCGTCGTCGGCGGTACCGATGGCGAAGTCGGCAAGCTGACGCAATAGCTGGGCCTGCCAGTAATCAACTTGCTTTTGTATGAACAGCATATTGTCGATAGCCGCCGCTCGGTCCATAGCACAAATCTACCGCAAGATCACAATTAAACGGCCAACCCCGCAATGGAGACCACTATCGAGTGAAAATCAAACAACGAAACTTCAGCCACCTCATCCCGACCACCCACACAACCGCACCAAGCAACGCAAGTCTGGAACGGATCAGGACCCACCACAAAAGCCAACCACAGACTTCGGTACGTTGGCATTTTCGCGCGGACGCGGCGCCCTAGCGCCGTGGCCGCGCGAAAATGCCAACGTACCGCGGCGCAGCCGCGTAATCAAACAGGACTCCGACGCCTGGCAGTGTGGTTGAACAGAACGTTCAGCAGGAACGACACCAGCGCCGCACTGGTAATCGCGCTGCCCCCGATCACCTGAGCCCAAGCCGGAAACGTGTGATAGATCTTCGGCGCCACAACTGGCAACATGCCGACCCCGATGGACACGGCGACGATCAACAGGTTGCCCGTGTCGTCGAAATCCACGGCGCGCAGGATGTTGATGCCGATGGCCGTCACGGTGGCGAACATGACCAGCCCGGCCGCACCGACCACGGGCCCCGGCAGCGAGGCGACGACCTCGCCGAGCTTCGGCGCAAGTCCAAGCAACACCAAGATCCCGCCAGCGGTCGCGGCGACGTAGCGGCTGCGGACCTTGGTGATGCCGACGAGCCCCACGTTCTGCCCGAACACGGTGTCCAGGAAGCCGTTCATGACCCCGCCGAGCACACCGGACACGCCTTCGGCGGCGAGTCCGCGGGCCAGGTCTCGCGGGGTGACCGGCCGACCGGTCATCTCGCCGACGGCGAGCATGTCGGCGGTGGATTCGGTGAACGTCACCAGCATCACGACGCACATCGAGACGACCGCGGCCACCGGGAACTGCGGCGCTCCGAAGTGAAACGGCGTGGTGATGCCGAGCCAGGAAGCGCTGCTGACCGACGAGAAGTCGGTCATTCCCAAGGCGATCGCGGCCAGCGTCCCGCCGACGAGGCCGAGCAGCACACCCAGCTGCGCGAGCACTCCCCTGGCGAACCGGGCGATCAGGACGATGAGCAGCACGATGCCCGCGGCCAGCACCAGCCGACGAGGAGCCGCGTAGTCCGCCGCCGTGGGATCCACTCCCGCAATCAGCCCGGCGGCCACACCGATCAGGGACAGCCCGATGACCGTGATGACCGAACCCGTGACGACCGGCGGGAAGAACCGCACGGCACGCGCGAACGGCACGGCCACCAGGATCCCGAACAGCCCGGCCGCGATCATCGACCCGTACACGGCCTGGACCCCGTACTGACCGGCGATGAGGATCATCGGCGTGACCGCGGTGAACGTCGCGCCGGCCACGACGGGCAGCCGGATGCCGAGCACCCGCCCGATGCCGAGCGCCTGCAGCAACGTGATCAGGCCCGCCACCAACAGGTCGGCGTTGACGAGCAGGCCGATCGTGGACGTGTCGAGCCCGGCGGCCGCGCCGAACACCAGCGGCACCGTGACACAACCGGTGTACATCGCCAGCACGTGCTGCAGGCCGAGCAGTGCGAGCCGGGTGGGCGGCAGCACCTGGTCGACCGGGTGCCGGGAAGTGTCCATGCTGCCGTTGTATTCCCTGGGCATCAATGCAAGGTAGCGGTCAACCGCTCAGCGGAACGGCTCACAGGCACGGCGGCCGGTAGCCGTCGATCCGCAGGCCGCGGAACTCGATCCGGTTCGCGGTCTTGCCGACGAACACCAGGCCGCGCGCCTCGGTCAGCGCGGAGGCCAGGGAGTAGTCGGGCTTGCCGAGCTCGGGCAGCGTCGTCCACTTGTCCGGCGCGAAGCTGAACCACCGGTGCACGATCTTCCCGCCGGTCGACGGGACCTTCGTGAGCCACTTGTTCCCGCCGCTCCAGTGCGAGGCCGGGCGCAGCTGGACGTAGAGGTCGTCGGTCGCGCTGTAGGTCATCCAGAAGCCGCGCGACTTCGACAGGTCGGCCTGCGCCTCGAACTTGTTGCCCAGCCACACGACGACCACATGCCACTCGGCGTTGAGGAACGTGACCTTCGCGGCGTACTTGGGGCCTTCGCGGACGAGCAGGCTGCCGGTCGCCGGCACGGTCGTGCCCTCGCCGGAGGCCAGCCACTGCTGCAGCCGGTCGATCGACGGGGTGTCGCACTCGCAACCCGGTGCGGCGGTCGCCATTGCTCCCGGACCGAGCAGACACACCAGCAGGAGGCTCACGAACGTCCTGGCGAATGCCCTCATTCCGGGCAAGCTAGCAGAGTTCTAGACCAATTTTCGGAATCGATATGTCCTCAACAGTTCACTCTGTAAAGGATCGGGAAGACTGCGGGCATCGACCCCACCGAACCCACGCGAGCCAAGCTCGCCCTCACCGCATGGCGGTTGCTCGATGACTGACCCGGACCTGCACATCTACGACATCGGGCCGAAATCCGCCCGGCTCACCGTGTTGTGGCACCACGGCACACCGAACCTCGGCACGCCGCCCGCGCCGCTCCTGCGGCCCGACGTCCGCTGGGTGTCCTACGACCGGCCCGCCTACGGCACCTCGACCCCGGATCCCGGACGCACCATCGGTTCCGCGGCCGCGTACGCGGTCGCGGTGGCCGACGCCCTGGGCATCGACCGGTTCGCGGTCATGGGCCATTCCGGCGGCGCCTCGCACGCCCTCGCCTGTGCCGCACTGCTGGGTGATCGCGTCGTCGCCGTGGCGGCACTGGCCGCGGTCGCACCGTTCGACGCGGTCGGGCTCGACTGGTTCGCCGGGATGGCCTCGGGCACAACGGCCTCGCTGCGGGCGGCCGCCGAGGGACGGGCGGCCAAGGAGAAGTACGAGGCATCGGCGGAGTTCGATCCCGACGTGTTCACCACTGCGGACTTCGCGGCGCTCTCCGGTTCGCAGGACTGGTTGAACGCGGTCGTCACCCCAGCGCTCGCCGCCGGCCCCGGCGGGCTGATCGACGACGACCTCGCCTACGTCCGGCCCTGGGGTTGCGATCTGGCGGAGATCACCGCCCCAGTGCTGCTCGTGCACGGCGACGAGGACCGGATGATCCCCGCCGCGCACAGCGCGTGGCTGGCCGGGCAATGCCCGGACGCGGAGCTGTGGCTCAGTCCGGGTGACGGCCACATCTCGGTCCTCGACCGCGCCGGCGAAGCACTCGACTGGCTCACCTGACGGACAGCCACTCGCGGACCGTCCGCGCGGTAGGCACGATCGACCGGGTGACGGCCGGGTCGATCTCGACCGGGTTCTCGTGCAGCCACCGCCACATGGCCGTCAGGTCCTTGCCGGTGAACCGCTCGAACAGCCACACCGGCATCGGGAACCTCCGCGGCGGGCGGCCGAAGACCTCGCGCCACAGCTCGCGGCACTCGTCGAGGGTCCGCACGTCGGACGCCAGGGCGAGGTCCGCGCCGACGAACCGCTCCGGTTCGGCGAACGCCCGCGCCGCGACCGCGCCCAGGTCGTCGGCGCACAACCACGGCAACGGCCGGTCACCGCCGATCAGCTTCGGCATCAGGTGCCACATCGAGACCGGCGGATAGAAGTCCTTGTCGGTCATCAGTTCCATGAACGCCGTCGGTCGCAACACCGTGAGCGGCAGCCCGAGCGACTCCAGGTGGTCCCGCACCACCAGCTTGGACTCCCACTGGCCGACCCCGGTCCCGCTTCGCCCGACACCGGCCGATCCGTACACAACGTGCCGCACGCCCGCCTCGGCCGCGGCGTCGCCGACCGCGCGGCCCTGCCGGACCTCCGCGTCTAGTCCGCTGATCATCGGGTTCTGCACGCTGAACACGCCGTGCGCCCCGGCGAACGCCGGGCGCAGCGAGGCGATGTCGGCCATGTCCGCACGGACCATCTCGGCTCCGGCCGCCGCGAGCCGCCGTGCCGAAGCCGAATCCGGGTCACGGGTCAGCGCCCGCACCCGCCAGCCGGCCGCGAGCAGGTGCCGGGCGACCGCGCCACCCTGCCGGCCCGTCGCACCGGTCACCACCACCAGTTCGTCCATCACTACCTATCGCAGGACGACCGCATCGGTTACGCGGCCAAAAACATCGGATGTATACGGTGCCAAACAAGCACTACCGGCCAGATTCGGCAGCTTGGCGCATTGACTCATCGGATCGGTGCTGCTTATGTGACCCTCGGAACACGGGGAGATCACATGGCACCCAACGAGTCTGACCTGTCCAGGCGGCGGTTCTTCGGGCAGGCGGCGGCGGTGTCCGCCGGTGTGGCGATGAGACCGTCGATCGCCGCTGCCGCACCCATTACCGAGCAACCACGCACTGACGGCCTGGTCGACGTGGCGTTCTCGGTCAACGGCGAGCGGAAGAAGCTCAGCCTCGACCCGCGGGTGACGCTGCTCGACGCCCTGCGCGAGCGGCTGAACCTCACCGGTACCAAGAAGGGCTGCGACCGCGGCCAGTGCGGCGCATGCACGGTCCATGTCGACGACCGGCGCGTGCTGTCGTGCCTGACGCTCGCGGTGTCGTTGCAGGACAAGAAGGTCACCACGATCGAGGGCATCGCGGACGGCGACGAGCTCCATCCGGTGCAGCAGGCGTTCATCAACCACGACGGGTTCCAGTGCGGGTTCTGCACGTCCGGCCAGATCATGTCGGCGGTCGCCGTCGTCGGGGACGGCACGGTGCGCACGGACGACGAGATCCGGGAGGCGATGTCCGGCAACATCTGCCGCTGCGGCGCCTACCCCAACATCCTGGACGCGATCAAGCAGGCACAGGCGGGCCGGTCATGAAGGCCTTCGACTACGCGAGGCCGAACGGCGTCGACGAGGCGTTGCGTCTGACGAAGCCGGGCTCGGCGTTCCTCGCCGGCGGCACCACCCTGGTCGACCTGATGAAACTCGAAGTCGTGACGCCCGATCACGTCATCGACGTCAACCTCCTGCCGTTGCGCGGGATTCGGGTGCACGGCGGGTTCCTGCGGATCGGCGCGCTCGAGCGGATGAGCGCGGTGGCCGCGCACCCCATCGTCTACCCGGTGATCTCCCGGGCGCTGTTGCAAAGCGCATCGGCACAGCTGCGCAACATGGCCAGCATCGGCGGGAACCTGTTGCAGCGCACGCGATGCGACTACTTCCGCGACACCGCGTCGCCGTGCAACAAGCGGCAGCCGGGCAGCGGATGTCCCGCGCAGACCGGAGTCAACCGCACGCACGCGATCCTGGGGACCAGCGACTCCTGCGTCGCCACCCACGCCAGCGATCTGGCGGTGGCGCTCGTCGCCCTGGACGCGGAGGTGCGGCTGCGCGGCCCGGACGGCGAGCGCACGGTCCCGTTGGAGAAGTTCTACCTGCTGCCCGGAAGCACTCCCGAGACCGAGAACCAGCTGCGGCCCGGCGAGCTGATCGTCGACGTGGCGGTGCCGTTGCTGCCGTGGGCACGCCGGTCGACGTACCTCAAGATCCGTGACCGGCAGTCGTACGAGTTCGCGCTCACCTCCGTCGCGGTGGCGCTGAACGTCCGGCGCGGCGTGGTGCTCGACGCCCGGATCGCCGCGGGCGGGGTGGGCACGCGGCCGTGGCGGCTGCGCGCCGTCGAGGACGCGCTCCAGGGCAGCCCGGCGCTGGAACAGACTTTCGCCGACGCCGCCCAGTCCGCTGTGGACGGAGCACGGCCGTTGGCGCAGAACGCTTTCAAGGTGACGTTGCTGAAGCGGACGATCGTCCGCGCGCTGATCGACGCGGCGGGTGCGCGATGACGCCGATCGGAAAATCAGTTGACCGGGTCGACGGGCGCCTGAAGGTCACCGGTGCGGCCCCGTACGCCGCGGACAACAACCCGCCCGGCCTCGCCTACGGCTACCTCGTCACGAGCACCGTCGGCCGGGGCGTGGTCACCGGCATGGACACGGCCGCGGCGGCCGCCTCCCCCGGCGTGCTCGCGGTGTACACGCCGTTCAACCCGCTCAAGCTGTTCGCCTACGGGCAGGAGCAGAACGACGAGCGCATCCCGCCGTTGCAGGACAAGGAAGTCCGCTACTTCGGGCAGCCCATCGGGTTCGTCGTCGCCGAGTCGTTCGAACAGGCCCGCGACGCCGCCACGTTGGTCAGGGCGACCTACGAGCAGCAACCGCCGGTGACGGCCGCGCTCGCCGCGACCCACGTGGAGCAGACCGACGAGCAGCCCGACACCGTGCTCGCCGACGGCGTGTCGTCGTTCGCCCAGGCGTTCAACGCGGGCGACGTCACGTTCACCGCGACCTACTCGACGCCGGTGCAGCACCACTGCGCGATGGAACCGCACGCCACGGTGGCGGCCTGGAACGGCGACCACCTGACCGTCTACACCGTCACCCAGGGCGTGGTGCTCGTGGTGCGGCGGCTGTCCGAGACGCTCGGCATCGACGCCGCGAAGATCCACGTGTTCAGCCCGCACGTGGGCGGCGGCTTCGGCGGCAAGTGGGGCAACTGGGCGCAGGTGCCGCTGGCGTGCGCCGCCGCGAAGGCGCTGGGCCGGCCGGTGAAGGCCGTGCTGTCGCGCGAGCAGGTGTTCGCCGTAGCCGGGCACCGCCCGATGACGAAGCAGACGATCTCGCTGGCGTGCACCGCGGACGGCACGCTGACCGCGATCAGCAACGACGGCGTGTCCGGAAAGTCGTTGGCGGGCAACTGGTCCGAGTCGGTGGCGAACTGGACGCTCACCACCTATGCGTCTCCCAACATCCGCACCAGCAAGACCACCATGCCGATGAACCTCGGTGCGGCGACGGTGATGCGGGCGCCGGGTGAGGCGAACGGCTCGTTCGCGCTGGAGAGCGCGATGGACGAGCTCGCCGGGCAGCTCGGCATGGACCCGATCGCGTTGCGGCTGAAGAACTACGCGACGGTCGTGCCCAACACCGGGAAGGCCTGGTCCAGCAAGCATCTCGACGAGTGCTACCGGCGCGGGGCCGAGGAGTTCGGCTGGAACGCCCGTCCGGCGAAACCGCGCGCGACCGTCGAGGGCGACTGGCTGGTCGGGACGGGCATGGGAACCGCGACCTACGGCGCGTCCCGCGGGCAGGCGAGCACCAAGGTGCGGCTGCACGCGGACGGCACGGCGACGGTGTCCGGCACGGCGGCGGACCTCGGCACCGGCCAGTACACGGTGTTCGCCATCCTCGCCGCGGACGTCCTCGGCATCCCGGTCACCCGAGTCCGGCCGGAACTCGGCGACTCCGCGTCGCCCACCGCCGCGAACGCGGGCGGGTCGAACTCGACGTGCACCAACGGCCCGGCCGTTCAGGTCGCGGCGCAGGCGGCGCGCGCGGAGATCGTCAAGCTGGCCACCACCAACGAGAAGTCGCCCTTCTACGGCAAGGAGGTCGTGTATCGGGACGGCAGCATCTCGTCCGGCGGCCTCACGATGAGCTTCGGCACCCTGCTCACGACGTGCGACGTCGGCAGCGTCGAAGCCGTTGGCACATCCCCGAAGCTGACGGACCCGGACCACGCGTTCCGCTCGTTCGGCGCGCACTTCTGTGAGGTCCGGGTGCACAGATGGACCGGCGAGCCCAGGGTGACGCGCTGGCTGACTTATGTCGACGCGGGCACGATCGTCAACGTCAAGGCCGCGCGCAGCCAGATCCAGGGCGCGGTGGTGATGGGCATCGGGCAGGCCCTGCTGGAGGCGACCGAGGTCGACCAGGCGACCGCGCGGTTCGCCAACGGCAACCTCGGGTCCTACCTCGTGCCGGTCCACGCCGACATCCCGCCGATCGACGTGCGGTTCCTCGACCATCCCGATCCCCTGATCAGCGGGCTCGGGGCGCGGGGCATCGGCGAGCTCGGCATCGTCGGCGTAGCCGGGGCGATCGCGAACGCCGTGTACCACGCCACCGGGGTCCGGGTCCGGGAACTGCCGATCACGCTGGAGAAGCTGCTCGACGCGGTGTGAGCCGCGGCGACCGCGACGATGGTCCACAATGGACTGCAGGATCTTGCCTCCACGACACGGGACAGGTCGATCAGTTCCGCGTCGAGGCCCACTCCGACGAGGTCGTATACCGCGTCGGTCATGGCGCCCCTCTCGTTGCGAGATTAGGTTAGCCTTGCTTTACTTGCCGGGTCTGTCAACCCCACCCCATCGCGACGGAGGAGACTCGTGCGGGTCGTCATGTTCGGCTACCAGACGTGGGGTCATCGCACCCTGCAGGCCCTGCTCGCCTCGGACCACGAGGTGGTTCTGGTCGTCACCCATCCCAAGAGCGACCACGCATACGAGAAGATCTGGTCCGACTCGGTGGCCGAACTGGCCGAGGAGCACGGCGTTCCGGTCCTCATCCGCAACCGGCCCGGCGACGAGGAGATGATGCTGCGCCTCAAGGAAGCCGAGCCGGACATCATCGTCGCCAACAACTGGCGCACCTGGATCCCGCCGGAGATCTTCACGCTTCCCAAGCACGGCACCCTGAACGTGCACGACTCGCTGCTGCCGGCGTACGCGGGTTTCTCGCCGCTGATCTGGGCCCTGATCAACGGCGAGCCGGAGGTCGGCGTCACCGCACACATGATGGACGCCGAGCTCGACGCGGGCGACATCGTGCTGCAGCGCGCGATTCCCATCGGCCCCACGGACACCGTCACCGACCTGTTCCACCGCACCGTGGACCTGATCGGGCCGATCACGACCGACGCGCTGGACCTCATCGAGTCCGGCCGCGCGGTGCTGACCGCGCAGGATCGTTCCCGCGCAAGCTTCTTCCACAAGCGGTCCATTGAGGACAGCCGCATCGACTGGAGCTGGTCGGCGGAGGACATCGAACGGCTCGTGCGCGCCCAGTCCGACCCGTACCCCAACGCGTTCACCCATTACCGCGGCGAGCGCATCCGGATCGTGCGGGCCGCGCTGTCTTCGGCGTGCTACGGCGGGACTCCCGGTCGCGTGTTCATCCGCGAGGGAGACGGGGTCGTCATCGTCGCGGGCGCCGACGCCCGCCGTGGTACGAACCGCGGGCTGGTGATCCAGCGGGTGCGGACCGACGACGGGACCGAGCACGCCGCCACGGAGTTTTTCCGCGCTATGGGCGGATATCTGACGGCTCGGCCATGAAAGTGATCCGGTGCCGCCGGCCTGTGACGGCGGCACCGGATCAGGTTGGCGCGATCGCGGGCTCCCCGATCGCGCCAGGACCTGGTCAGACCGGCACGACCACACGTTCGTCAACCGCGCCGGACATCTGCCCCTCAGCACCGGGCACGGGCTCCGCCGGGTCCGACCCGAGCGCCACGATCCGGTTGTCCCGGTCGACGTGCACAACGCGCGGCCGATGCGTTGCCCGCTCGGCTTCCTCAACCTGCTGGAACGACATGATGATCACCAGGTCGCCGGGAGCCACCAGTCGGGCCGCGGCACCGTTGATGCCGATGACACCACTATCCGCTGGCCCCTCGATGACATACGTGGTGAGCCGGGCACCGTTGTCGATGTCGACCACGTGGACGAGCTCGCCCTCCACCAGGTCGGCGGAGTCCATCAGGGTCTTGTCGATCGTGATGGAGCCGACGTAGTGCAGGTCGGCCTGCGTCACGGTCGCCCGATGAATCTTGCCGCCGAGCAGTGTGCGCTGCATGGATCGTCCTTCCGGGAAGCGGTTGCCAGACAAGGTTAGCCTAACCTAATCTCCATCCTCGGCAACCCGCCTCGGTTAAGGAGTTCAGATGGATCGCAGGACCACGCGAAGGTGGGCGCTGCTGGCCGCCGCCGGAGTCGTCGCCGCCGCGCTCGCCGGCTGCTCGTCGAAGAGCGACCAGCCCGACGCCGCGAGTGGCCCCGTCACGATCGAGCACAAGTTCGGCTCGACGAAGATCCCCGCCAAGCCGCAGCGCGTGGTGACGGTCGGCTGGAACGACCAGGACTTCGTGCTGGCACTGGGAGTCACACCGGTCAGCACCCGCGCCTGGTTCGACTCCTACAACACGCTGCCGTGGGTCAAGGACGCCACCGGCGGCAAGGGCGTGACCACGTTCTCCGGTGAGATCAACTTCGAGGCGATCCTCGCGCAGAAGCCGGACCTGATCCTGGCGATCTAC
Organism: Lentzea sp. NBRC 105346; assembly: GCF_030269605.1. Taxonomy (GTDB): domain Bacteria; phylum Actinomycetota; class Actinomycetes; order Mycobacteriales; family Pseudonocardiaceae; genus Lentzea. The sequence goes on along the minus strand of NZ_BSTQ01000022.1, from coordinate 47,276 downwards.
GAGACCATCGACCAGCAGACCTACGACAAGCTCACCGAGATCGCGCCGACCGTCGTGCAGTCCAAGGACTATCCGGACGAGCAGACCCCGTGGGACGTGCAGACCCTGACCATCGGCAAGGCGCTCGGCAAGCAGACCGAGGCGCAGGCGTTGGTGGACAAGGTGAAGGGCAAGATCGAGGAGGCGCGCAAGGCCCACCCCGAGTTCGCCGGCAAGGTGCTCGTCGAGGACTACGGCCCCGAGAACGGCCAGCACTACCTCATCCCGGCCAAGGACCCGCGGCGCGCGCTGTTCGACGCGCTCGGTTTCGCCGCGCAGTCCGAGTCGGCCGAGTTGAGCGAGGAACGGCTTGACGTGCTCAACCGCGACGTGCTGTTCGTCAACGGCGCCACCAAGGCCATCATGCTGCAGTCGAGCGCGTTCGCCGGCCTGCCGGTCGTCCAGACCGACCGCACGCTGTACACGACGTTCGACACGCCGCTGGCCGGCGCGCTGTCCTACAGCGGGCCGAACGCGTTGCTGTACGCGCTCGACAAACTCGTTCCACAGCTGGCCAACGCCGTGGACGGCAAGCCCGAAACCAAGGTCGCCGACCTGAACTGACGAAAGGATTGCCGTTAAGGCCACCTTCACTGCGTTCAGCGCAGTGAAGGTGGCCTTAACGGTATCGATCAGTCCGACAGGGCGGAGGCGATCAGGGGGCCGATGATGGTCAGCGCGTGCGGCTCCAGCAACTCCGAGTGCCGGCACGCCACCTCGACCACGCGCAGCGCACCGGACACATGCTCGCGCCAACCCGGCGACGCGGGTGTGGTGAAGCCCTGCTCCGGCACGGTCGCGTCCACGAAGAGCACGTCCCCGTCGAACACGTCGTATCGGGCCTGCGCCAGCATCCGGTCACTGGCCAGATAGTTCTCCAACACACGGGCGATCTGCGCCTCGTCCAGCGCCGCCACACCACCACCGAGCGAGCGCACGAACGGCACCGCCTCCGCGACCGTCAGCGCAGCCGGAACCTCGCAGCCCATCTCGGCAAGCAGCCCGGCGATCGCCGCCGGGCCGTCCCACTCCCCTGTCAGGGCAACGGGTTCGGCCCGTGCGTCCAGCATGCCGAGGAAGCTCACAGTGCGGCCGAGCGCGCGCAGCCGCACGCCGACCATGTGCGCGATCGCGCCACCGAAAGACCATCCCACCAGCCGGATCGGACCGGACGGTGCGACCGACGTGATCCGCGCGGTGTACTCGTCGGCCAGCTCCGTCATGGTGACCGGCAGGTGCGTGGTGCGGCTCAGCAACGGCGACTGCAGGCCGTAGAGCGGGATGTCGTCCGGCAGATACCGCTTGAGCGCGGCGAACTGCCAGCTCAACCCGCTCGCCGGGTGGACGCAGAACAGCGGCGGCCGGGTCCCGGTCCGCAACTGCACCAGAGGTGCCATCGAATCGACTCCCGCGCCGGAGTCGATCAACCTCGCCAGCGCGGCAGGGGTGGCCGCCGCGAACAGCCGGGCCACCGGCAACTCCACGGACAGTTCCCGCCGCAACGCCGTCGCGAGCCGGACCAGCAGCAGCGAATGCCCGCCCAGCGCGAAGAAGTCGTCGTCGACACCGACTTCGTCACGCCCGAGCACCTCGGCGAACACCGTGCACAGCGTGGCTTCGAGCGGCGTACCGGGCTCCCGGCCAGCAGCCACCGCGATGTCGGGCAGCGCCGCGCGGTCCACCTTTCCATTGGGCGTCAACGGGATCTCGGGCAGCTCCAGGACAGCCGGGACCATGTAGGCGGGCAGTCGCTCCGCCAGGTACGGCACCAGCGAATCGGCGGACCCTGTCACGTAGAGCAGCACCCGGTCGCCGCGCACGGTCGCCACCGCACGGGTGACGCCGGGGTGCTCGGCGGCGACGGCCTCGATCTCGCCCAGCTCGATGCGGAAGCCCCGCACCTTCACCTGGTGATCGGCGCGGCCGATGAAGTGCAGCAGTCCGGCCGAGTCCCACCGGGCCAGGTCCCCGGTGCGGTACATCCGGCCGCCGGCCGGGCACGCGACGAACCGCGATGCGGTCAGCCCCGGTCGCCCGAGGTAACCGGTGGCCACCTGGTCGCCCGCGAGGTACAACTCCCCCACCACTCCTGGCGGCACCGGCCGCAGAGCCGAGTCCAGCACGTACGCGCTGGTTCCGGCGAACGGCCGGCCGATCGTCGGACGGGTCCCGTCGACCGAGGAAGACGTTGCCCACACTGTCACTTCGGTCGGCCCGTAGAGGTTGGTCACGCTCGCCGCGCGCGACGCCAGGGTGCGGGCCAGCTCCGGTGGCAACGCCTCGCCGCCGACCAGTGCCCGCACGCCCGACAGGTCCACTTCGGACGATTCGAGCAGCGCCGACCACAGCGACGGCGTGGCCTGCATGACGGTGAAGTCCTTCTCGGCGAGCAGGCGCGGGTCGCGCACCTCGTCGGCCGACGCCAGCACGACTCGGGCACCGGCGGCCAGTGGGGCCATCAGTTCGAGCACCGCGATGTCGAAGGACAGGGTGGTCACGGCCAGCAGCCGGTCCTGCGCGGCGATCGGCGGGGCGGCTGCGAGGAACGCCGCCAGCGCGCTGTGGGGCACCACGACGCCCTTGGGGCGGCCGGTGGAACCGGACGTGTAGATCACGTACGCGGGAGCCGACGGGTCGGGTACGACCGGCGAGAACGGCATCGGCTCGATGTCGTCGAGGTCTTTCAACACAACTGCGGGCTCCGCGTCCTCCACCATGAACCGCAGCCGATCCTCCGGGAACGCCGGGTCCAGCGGCAGATACGCGGCCCCGGTCTTGGCCACCCCGAGCAGCGCCACCACCAAGTCAGCGGTGCGCGGCATCGCCAGCCCGACCAGGTCCCCCGCACCAACCCCGCGGCGCACCAGCATCGCGGCCACGGCGTCGGACAACCCGTCCAACTCGCCGTACGTCAGCACCCGGTCGCCGAACTCACAGGCCACCGCACCAGGCGTCGCCATCGCGCGCGAACGGAACCGCACAAACCACGGCTCCCCAACCTCACCCAACGGTCCGCCGGACCGGAACCGCGCCACATCCGCAGAGTCAGCGGCGGAGAACACGTCCACGGCATGCACCGGCTGGGTCGGATCGGCGGCGAACGCGGCCAGCACGGCCACCAGCCGTTCCACCATCCGCTGTGCCGTCGCGGCGGTGAACCGCGCCGAGTCGTACTCCAGCGTCAGCTCCACGCTGGGCCCGCCATCGACGAACGTGACGTTGAGGTCGACCTTCGGATCGGCCTCGAACCCAGGCGCCTCACCAACCGGAAGCCCCAGGAGCGTGTCACCGCCCGACGCGCGATGGTGGTAACCGAGCATGACCTGGAACAACGGGTTGCGCCCGGCGACGCGCACCGGGTTGACGATCTCCACAACCTGCTGGAACGGCAGCGTCGCGTGCTCGAACGCGGCCAGGTCGGCCTCCCGCACGCGGCGCAGCAACTCCACAAAGGACGGTGAGCCGGACAGGTCGGCCCGCAGCACCACTGTGTTGACGAAGAACCCGACGAGGTCGTTGAGCGCAGCGTCGGTCCGGCCCGATGTTGGGCTGCCGATCGGCACGTCCTCCCCCGCGCCCAGCCGCGACAAGAGGACGGCCAGACCGGTGTGCAGCGCCATGAAGAGGCTCGCCGACTCCGCCTTCGCCACCGAGCGCAACGGCTCGATCATCGACGGCGGCAGGTCGACGGACACCGCGCCCGCACGGCCACCGCGGCCACCATCCGCGGGCGGGGTGATCTCCTCCGGCAGACCGGCCAGGTACGTCCGCCAGAAGTCGCGTTCGGTCGAGAAGCGTGAATCGAGCACCGCGGCGTGCCAGAGCGCGTAGTCGGCGTACTGGACGGGCAACGGATCCCACCCCGGCGCCTCCCCGCGCAGCCGGGCCGCGTAGGCGGTGTCGAGATCGGCGAGGAACGGCCGGTCGGACCACTCGTCCATGGCGATGTGGTGGAGCACAAGTACCAACACCGTGTCGGAACCATCCGAGACCACCGTGCACCGGATCGGCAGCCCCGAGGAGAGCGCGATCGGCGTGGCCAGCGCGTCGGAGATCACGTCGGACACCGGACCCCGCACGACCGAGACCTCGACCGGTTGCGGGTCGAGGATCCGTTGCGCGGGCTCGTCGGTGATCTGGGTGCGCAGCACCTCGTGCCGACCGACCACATCGGACAGTGCCAAACGCAGCACATCGACATCGACGGCACCGTTCAGGCGCACCAGCAGCGGATAGCTGTAGGCGGTCGAACCAGGATCGACCTGTTGCAGCAACCACAACCGTTCCTGAGCCGCCGACAACGGCAACCGGGGAGGACGCGGTCCCGCGACCAGCGCGGGCAAAGCACTGGCACCCGGCAACGCCACCGCGAGACGTTCCGGAGTGCGCGCGTCGAACAGGGTGCGCAGGGAGACGTCCCCGCCAAGCGCTGCCCGGACCCGGCCGAGCAGCCGGATCGCGACCAGCGAGTGGCCGCCGCGGTCGAAGAAGTCGTCCTCGACACCGAAGTCGTCCACCCCGAGCGTCTCGCCGAACAACGCGCATAGCGTGAGTTCGGTGTCCGAGGAAGCCGATCGCGAAGACACGGCCACGGACGAAGCTGGCGGCAGCGCGGCGGTGTCGAGCTTGCCGTTGACCGTCAGCGGCAACGCCGGCACGACCGCCCACGCGGTCGGCACCATGTAGCCGGGAAGCACGGACTTCAGCGAGTGCTGAACCGTCTCCGGCGCCGCGTCACCGACCAGATAGGCGGCCAGCCGAGGCGGGTCGGACAGCGCCAGCACGGCGCATTGCCGCACCCCGGGCTGCCGCGCGACCGCCGCCTCGACCTCGCCGAGCTCGATCCGGTAACCGCGGATCTTCACCTGGTCGTCGGTGCGGCCGAGGAAGTCCAGGTTGCCGTCGGGCCGCACGCGGACGAGGTCGCCCGTGCGGTACAACCGGCCAGGCCCGAACGGGTTGGCCACGAACCGCGCCGCGGTGAGCCCCGCCCGGTGCAGATATCCCCGCGCCAGACCGGTTCCGCTGATGTAGAGCTCGCCGGTCACCCCGGCGGGCACCGGCCGCAGCCACGGGTCCAGCACGTGGCCCACGGTGTTCCAGATCGGGACGCCGACGGTCGCGGTGGCGCTGTCCAGAGTGCCCGCGCCCATAGTGTTGATCGTGTACTCGGTCGGACCGTAGAGGTTGTACGCGGTGACGCCCTCGGTGTCCCGCAACACCTCCCACAATCCTTGCGGCACGGCCTCACCACCGAGCAGCACCAGGGCGGGCCGGTACCCGTCCAGCAGTCCGGCGTCGAGCAGGTGCTGGGCGTAGGTCGGCGTCACGTTGATCACGTCCACGCGATGGCGATCGATGTAGGCGACCAACTCGAGTGCGTCGCGGCGCAGCTGCTCGTCGCAGATGTGCACGTGGTGGCCCTCGACCAGCCACAGCAGCTCCTCCCACGACATGTCGAAGGAGAACGACACGGTGTGCGCGATGGTGAGGATGCGCCCGCCCGCGGCGGCCACGGTCGGGCCGAAGATCGCCTCGCGGTGGTTGAGCTGCATGTTGGTCAGGCCGCGATACGGCGTGACGACACCCTTGGGCCGCCCGGTCGAACCGGACGTGTAGATCACGTACGCCGAGTGTTCGAGCGTCAGCCCCGCCGGTCTGGGAACCGGGGCAGCGCTGAATCCCGACAAATCAATGGTGTCGATACACACCGCGCCGGGGAACCGGTGCGCGACGTCCGATGTGGACAGTACGAGCCGGGGTGCGGCGTCGGCGAGCATGTCGTGCAGGCGGTCGTCCGGGTGGTCGAGCTCCAGCGGCAGGTAGGCGGCCCCGGCCCGCAGCACCGCGAACAGCGCCACCACCATCTCGATCGACCGCGGCACGGCCAGGCCGATGATCACCTCGGGCCCGGCGCCGTGCTCCTGCAGCAACCTGGCCATGCGGTTCACTGACGCGTCGAGCTCGGCGTAGGTCAGCGTCCGGTCCTCGAACGTCAGCGCGAGCGCGTCCGGTGTCCCCGCGGCCTGTTCGGCCAGCAGGTCGGAGATTGTCGCCTCGCCGATCGGGCTGGACTTTCCGGCAGGCGCCGGCGACGACGCGAGCACCAGCGCACCGACCGGGGTGTCGATGTCGGCGATCACCTGGTGCAGCACGGACTCCAGCCGCGCCAGCAGAGCCTCCGCCTCGGCGGCGGGCACCACGTCCGCGCGGTACTCCAGACGCACGCGCAGCTGGCGGCCGGGAGTCGCCACCCAGGTGAGCGGGTAGTGCGTCGCGTCGGCGTGCTCCACACCGGTGATGCCGTGCATGGCCTCGAGGTCGGTGAACGTGTCGTCGTCGAGGAAGTTCTGCAGCACGTACAGGTTGTCGAACAACGGTCCGCGGCCGATCGCCCGCTGGATGTCGCCGAGTCCGAGGTAGTCGTGGGCCATCAGGTCGACCCGGTCGGCCTGCACCCGGCGGACCACGGTGGACACCGGTTCGCCGGGCGCCATCCGGACCGTCGCGGGCACGGTGTTGAGGAAGACGCCCACGACCTCGTCGATGCCGTCGAGCTCGGTGGGGCGGCCCGCGACCGTGATGCCGAACGAGGCCTCGTCGCGCCCCGAAGCGTGCCCGAGCACCACGGCGAGCGCGGTGCTCAGCACGGCGTTGAGGGTTACTCCGCCCTGCCGCACCACCGTGTTCAGCCGCTCGGTGTCGGTCGTGGAGAGCTGGAACGAAAGGCTGGTGGCGAGCACCGGCTCGGTGCCGGCGGCGGCCGGGTAGAGCACGGTCGGCTCGGTGAGCCCGGCGAACGCGTCCGACCACGCCTTGCGGGACGCGTCGGCGTCCTGCCGGTCCAGCCAGCGCAGGTAGTCCGGGAACGACGCGCGGGGCAGCGGTTCGGTGCGGCCCGCGTAGTGGCCGAACAGGTCGCGCAGCACGAGTTCGCGCGACCAGCCGTCCCACAGCAGCATGTGGTAGGTGAGCAGCAGCCGGTCGTGCTCGGGCAGCCGCACGACGGTCAGCCGGCACAGCGGCGGGCGGGCCAGGTCGAACGGAGCCCGCCGGTCGGCGGCCATCAGCTCGGCAAGACCCTCCACAGTGGACTCGATCACGGCGACCCGCGCGTCCAGATCGGCTCCGACCAACGCCACCGGCCGGGGCAGCCCCTCGGCGGTGAAGCCGAGCCGCGTCGCCGGATGCCGTTCGAGCACCGCGGCGAACGCCCTGGACAACGCGTCGGCATCCAGTCGTCCCGCGAAGTCGAAGGCGTTCTGCGCCACGTACACGTCCGCGTCGCCCGCCAGGCCGGCCTGGAAGAACAGGCCGTCCTGCAACGGGGACAGCGGCCAGATGTCGCACACCGCGACGTCGGTGGCGCCGGTCGCGCGGTCGATCTCGGCCGGTGTCAGTGTGATCAGGTCCGGCGTGATCCGGTGTTCGGCGGTCGCCAGGTCACGCAGTGCGCCAGCCCACGCGTCGGCGAGCGCGGTCACGCCGTTGAGGCCGACACCGTCGTCGGTGTAGGTGAGGACGGCTTCCAACTCTGGGCCGGCCGGGGTGTCCCGGCACAGCGCGTTGATCTCGAGCAGGTACGGCGTGCCGAGATCTGGATCGGGCTTGGTGGACAACGGTTCCGGCGCGGACTCCCAGTCCTCGCCGGTACTCGCGGGGAAACGGCCGAGGTAGTTGAACAGCACCTGCGGACTGCCCGCATGAGCCAGCACCGCCGCCGTGCGAGCGTTGCAGTACCGCAGCAGGCCATAGCCGATGCCGTTGTCAGGCGCGGCGCCGAGCCTGTCCTTCACCTCCTTGATGGTGGTCACCGCGGGCAGGCGGACCGGAGCGATGGCGGTGAACCAGCCGACCGTGCGCGACAGGTCGACGTCATCGGTCAGCTGCTCGCGGCCATGCCGCTCCAGGTCGAGCACCAGCGCCGTGTCGTCGGCGCCGCGTTCGGTCCGCCAGCGGGTGACTGCCATGCGCAACCCGGTGACCAGGACGTCGGTGATGTCCGCTTTGACGGCCGCGGGCACGGTCGTGAGCAGTGGCAGGGTGATCTCGGCGGGCACCTTGAGCACGTGATCACGGGTACCGCCAACGGTCAGGCCGACCGGGTGCTTCGCGGGGTCGAGCTCACCGCCGGGAGCCGTGACCTCGTTCCAGTGCGCGAACTCCGCGAGCCGGGCCGACCCGCTCGCCTGCTCGTGCAACAGCTTCGCGTAGGCACGCACCGACGTGCCGGCCGGGCCGGGACCGTCGCGCAGGTCGTCGAGCAGGATGTGCCAGGACACGCCGTCCACGACGAGGTGGTGTGCCACCAGCAGCAACCGGCCCTGTTCGGACCCGCGGTCGAACCAGACCGGGGACAGCACCGCGCCGGTGTCCGGGTCGAGCCGGTCGGTCGCGGCGTCGGACTCGGCCAGGATCAACGCCTCGAACGCGTCGCCGTCGAGACCGATCGCGTCGACCACCCGCACGGTGTGGGTGAACTCGGCGACGGTTTCCAGAGACCACAACGTCGGCGCGGGCCGGCTCAGTCGCAGCCGCAACGCGTCGTGCCGGGCGACGAGTGCGTCCACGCGGCGCTGGATCTCCGGCGCGGTCATGTCCGCCGGGGTGCGGATCAGCTCGGCCTGGTTGTGCCGGTTGATCCGGCCACCCAGTTCGGCCAGCCGTTGCACGATCGGCATCGGCATGATCTCGCCGACGCCGTCCGACGGGACGACCACCGCTTCTGTGGTCTGTCCGAGGGCCGCCAGTGCGGCCGGGGTGCGGTGCACGAACACGTCGCGCGGCGTGATCTTCAGCCCCTGCCGCCGGGCGCGGTTGACCAGCTGGATGGCGATGATGCTGTCGCCGCCGAGGGTGAAGAAGTCGTCGTCCGCCCCGGCGCCGTCCAGGCCTATCACCTCGGCGAACAACGTCTGCAGCGCCTCGACGACCGGATCGGCCGAGGCCTGCTGCGTGACCTTTCGCGTGGGTTCGGGCAGTGCGTCGCGGTCGAGCTTGCCGTTGACCGTCAACGGCAGCGCGTCCAGCGTCACGAACGCCTTCGGCACCATGTAGTCCGGCAACGTCCGTGCCAACGTCTCGCGCACGACCTCTGTGTCCACAGTGGACCGAGTGACGAGGTAACCGACCAGCCGCTGGTCCCGTACGGTGACCGCCGCGTTGGCCACCTCGGGCAACGCGAGCAGCGCCGCCTCGATCTCCCCGAGCTCGATCCGGTAGCCGCGGATCTTGACCTGCTGGTCCGATCGGCCCAGGTAGACGAGGTCGCCGTCGTCGGTCCACCGCGCCAGGTCGCCGGACCGGTACAGCCGGCCCGGTCCGAACGGGTTGGCCACGAACCGCGTGGCGCTCAGCCCGGCCCGGCCGAGGTAGCCGCGGGCGAGCTGGTCGCCGGACACGTAGATCTCCCCCGCCACACCGGGCGGGACCGGCCGCAGATAGTGGTCGAGCAGGTGGATCCCGAGGCTGGGCAACGGTCCGCCGATCACACTGTCGGTGTCCGTCGCGCGCAGCTCGCGGAACGACACGTGCACGCAGGTCTCGGTGATGCCGTACATGTTGACCAGCCGCGGCGCGTCGTCGCCGTACCGCTCGAACCACGGCGCCAGCCGCGCCACGTCCAGCGCCTCGCCACCGAACACGACGTACCGCAACGCCAATGGTTCGGCTGAGCGGTCGGCCTCGACCAGCGGGTAGAACGCCGACGGCGTCTGGGAAAGAACCGTCACGCCCTCGGTCCGCAGCAGCTCGTGGAACCGCTGCGGGTCGCGAGCCGTGTCGTGGTCGACGATCACCAGCCGGCCACCGGTCAGCAGCGGTCCCCACAGCTCCCACACCGAGAAGTCGAACGCGTAGGAGTGGAACAGGGTCCACACGTCCGACGCGTCGAAGTCGAACACCTCCTCGGCGGCGGCCAACAAGGTCCGGACGTTCCGGTGAGTCACCGTGACGCCCTTGGGCTTGCCGGTCGACCCCGAGGTGTAGATGACGTACGCCGCGTTGTCCGCCGTAAGTCCCACCGGTCCGACCGGCTCGGTCGAATGCGCGGGCAGCTCGTCCAGCGCTATCACCGGCACAGCAGAGTCGATCAACGTGTCGGCGATCAGGCAGACCGGTTCGGAGTCGGCCAGGATGTAGGCCAGCCGCTCGGCGGGCGCGCTCGTGTCAACGGGCACGTAACAGCCACCGGCCTTGAGCACACCGAGCATCGCGACGATCAGGTCCGGGCCTCGGCGCATCGAGATCGCGACCCGCGACTCGGTCCGGACACCGCGCGCGATCAGCTCGCGCGCGAGCCGGTTCGAGACCTCGTCGAGCTCGCGGTAGGTGAACGCACCGGCGATGGCGACGGCGTCCGGGTTCGCGGGACGGAAGGCGTCTACCAGCGTGCCGGATACTCGTGAGTGGTTTCCGTCGCTATGACGACGGAAACCACTCACGACCAACCCCGCCACCGTGGAACCAAGGTCGTCGGCGAACGCCTTGACGATCAGCGCAACCTGGTCGAGCAACCGCCGGGCGGCCGCCTCCCCGACAAGCTCCACGTCGTACTTGATCTCCAGGAGCAGTTCCTCGCCGGGGAACGCCACGAGCGACACCGGATAGTGCGGCGAGTCGGTGCCGGTGAAGCCGCGCACGGCCAGTCCGGGCTTGTCGTTCTCCCGCACCGCGGGGAAGTTCTCGACCACCACGACGGTGTCGAACAGCTCCCGCACACCGGTCATCCGCGCCAGCTCGGCGAGGCCGACCTGTTGCGCGTCCAGCACGTCGGCCTGCTGATGCTGCAACCGGGTCAGTACGTCGCCGAGGGTGTCGTTCGGTGCCCACGACATCGGCACCGGCACGGTGTTGATCAGCAGTCCGACGACGGACTCGACACCGGGCAGCTCACCGCCGCGGCCGGAGACCGTGGAACCGAACACCACCTGATCGCGGCCGAGCAACCGGCCCAGCAGCAGACCCCAGGCGGCGTGCACGATCGTGCTGACCGTGACGCCGTGCCGGCGCGCGAGCCCGTCCACCGCAGGGATCGCGCGGGTGACGCTGTCGTGCCGGGACACGACGTCGCTCGCCTCGACCGGGACCAGGCGCGTGCCCTCGTGGACGTCCGCCAGCGCGCGGGCCCACGTCTCGCGGGCCTCGGCCGGGTCGCGCGACACGATCGTCTCGACGTGGTCGCGGAAGGTCACCGCCGGGGCGGGCAGGTCGCCGTCGCGTTCGTAGGCCTCGATCACGTCGTTGAACATCAGCGGGTAGGACCAGCCGTCGGCCGCGATGTGGTGCATGGTCTCGACGAGCCGGTGTTCGGTCTCGCTCAACGACACCACGGCGTAGCGCAGCACCGGCGCAACGGCCAGATCAAACGGCTTCGCCAACTCCGCGGCACAGAACTCCGCGAGTTCCTCGGGTGTGGCCCGCAACGCCTGCCACGGCACCGTCACGTCGTCCAGGACGACCTGGACCACCCGGCCGTCGCCGAGCTCACGGAAGCAGACCCGCAACGCGTCGTGCCTGCGCACCATCGCTTCCACAGCGCGACGCAGCCGGTCCGGGTCCAGCGGGCCGGTGAGCTCCGCGACCTGTTGGACGACATAGGTGTCGTGTTCGGCGAACGAGGCGTGGAAGTACATGCCCTGCTGCAACGGCAGCAGCGGCAGGACGTCCCGCACGTCGCCGAGCGCGTCGACATCGTCCTGGGTCAGCATGACGAGCGGGAAGTCCGACGGGGTGTGCCCGGCGAGATCGGCCTCGGTCAACGCCGTCAGCACCGCCATCCAGCGCTCGGCCAGATCGTCCACTTCGGACTGCACGAGGATCCCCGACGGCCACGCCAGGGTCGCGGTGAAGACACCGTCCTGGACCATGGCGTTGACCTCCAACGCCATGGCCGGGTTCGCCGGGTCGACGGCCTCCCGCAGCGGGCCGACCGGCGCCCACTCGCCGGTCGCGCCGCCGTCGAACCGGCCGAGGTAGTTGAACAGGATCTGCGGCGCGGGTCCGTCGAGGGTCCGGTCGAGGTGGCGCAGCATGCCGTAGCCGAGCCCCTTCGACGGGACGGCACGCAGCTGTTCCTTGACCGCCTTGGCAGCGGTGGCCAGGTCGGTCACGCCGGGGTCGATGCGGACCGGGTGGATGTTGGTGAACCAGCCGATCGTCCGGGACAGGTCCAGGTCGGCGCCGAACACCTCGGCATCGCGGCCGTGGCCCTCCAGCAGCAGCACCACGGCGTCCCCACGCGAGCGCCATTCGTTCAGCGCGACCGCGAACCCGGTCAGGAGCACGTCGTTCACGCCGCCGTACATCGAGGCGGGCGTGGTGGACACGAGCGCCGCGCTGACGTCGGCGGGCAACGAAACCGTGATCGATCGCACGGTGGCGGCGGTGTCGACCGCCGGGTCGACCGGCCGCGATCCCAGTGCGGGATCCGGGGTGTCCAGTACCGAACGCCAGTGGCCCGCCTCGGCACGGAACCGTTCCACCGCACCGGAAACGATTCGCGACCAGGCACGGAACGAGGTAGGTACCGGCGCGAGGTCCGGCTCCCGCCCACTCTGGACGGCACGCCACGCGTCGGCGAGGTCCTCGCCGATGATGCGCCACGAGACGCCGTCCACCACCAGGTGGTGGATTTCCAGCAGCAGCTCGTCGTTCTCCCAGAGCGCCCGCAGCATCACGCCGTTATCCGGATCAAGTTCACCATCGAACGTCCGCTCGCCCGGAGGCGGAACCACGAGCGACCAGTCGTCGCCGTCGCGGTCGAGCTTCGCGCGCAACAGGTCGTGCCGATCGACCAGGGCCTGCAGCACGGTGTCCAGCTGCGCACGGGTCATCCCGACCGGCGTGCGGAACCGCATCGCCTGGTAGAAGCCCGTCAGCGGGGTGCGGGCGTGCAACGTCTCGGCGAGCATCGGCGTGAGGCTGATCGTGCCGACTCCATCGTCCACAATGGTCTCGCGCTGTACGACCGCAGTTGCCGCCACCAGCGCCCGGACACTGCGGCGGCGGAAGACGTCGCGCGGCGTGATCCCCAGACCGGCCCGGCGGGCGCGGCCGGACACCGCGATCGAGGAGATGCTGTCGCCGCCGAGTGCGAAGAAATCGTCGTCGATACCGACGGACGGCAGGCCGAGCACCTCGGCGTAGATGCCGCACAGCGCGCGTTCCCGTTGGTCGCGCGGACCCTGCTGGGTACCGGCCGACGGCGCGACGGGCTCGGGCAGGGCGGCGACGTCGAGTTTTCCGTTGACGGTCAGCGGAAGCGCGTCCACGACGCCGAACAGGGACGGCACCATGTAGTCCGGCAGACGCTCGGCCAGCGCGGCCCGCAGCTCCGGCAACGACACCTCACCGGCCGGGACGACGTAGGCGATCAGCTTCTTGAGTCCGGTGACGACCGAGTCGGTGCGCGCGATCACGGCCGCCTGCCGCACCTCGGGCAGCGCGGACAGCACCGCCTCGACCTCGCCCAGCTCGACGCGGTGACCGCGGATCTTCACCTGGTCGTCGCTGCGGCCGAGGAAGTCGAGGTTGCCGTCCGGGCGTTCCCGGACGAGGTCGCCGGTGCGGTACATGCGTCCACCGGGTTCGAACGGGTTCGCCACGAACCGCGCCGAGGTCAGCCCGGTCGCGTGCAGGTATCCCCTGGCCAGGCCCGCGCCCGCGATGTACAGCTCGCCGGCGACACCGAGCGGCACCGGCCGCAGCCACGCGTCGAGCACGTAGGCCCGCGTGTTCCAGATCGGCTTGCCGACCGTGGACGTGGGGCTGTCGTCCGTGCCCGCGCCGAGGGTGTTGATGGTGTATTCGGTGGGGCCGTAAAGGTTGTAGCCGCGCGGGCCGTCCGGTTCACGCAGCCGGGTCCATACGGCCTCGCTGACCGCCTCGCCACCGAGCAGCACCTGGCACGGCGGGTGGGCCGCTGGGTCGAGCAGGCCTTCCTCGAAGAGGTGGTGGGCGTAGGTCGGCGTCACGTTGATGACGTCGATGCGGTGGGTCTGGCAGTAGGCGACAAGAGCGGTCGCGTCGCGCCGCAGTTCCTCGTCGCAGATGTGCACCTCGTGGCCCTCGACCAGCCAGAGCAGCTCCTCCCACGACATGTCGAAGGAGAACGACACGGTGTGCGCGATGCGCAGCCGCCGCCCGGCGCGGCGGACCGTCGGGTCGAAGATCTCGGCGCGGTGGTTGAGCTGCATGTTCGTCAGGCCGGCGTACGGCGTGACGACGCCCTTGGGCTTGCCGGTCGAACCGGACGTGTAGATCACGTACGCGGCGTGGTCGAGCCTGACGGTGCCTCTCGGGAGCGGATCGCCGGGGTACTCGTCGAGGTCGACCGTGTCCAGCACGATCGTGGTGGCGTCGAGCTCGGGACCCGATGCGGTGCGCAGCAACAGCTTCGGCCGGGCGTCGGCGATCATGCCCGCGAGGCGTTCGACGGGGTGGTCGAGTTCGAGCGGCAGGTAGGCGGCGCCGGAGCGCAGCACCGCGAACAACGCCACGACCATGTCGATCGACCGCGGCAACGCCAGCGCCACGACGACCTCGGGCCCGGCGCCGTGCGCGAGCAGCAGTCGGGTCATGTGGTTGACGCGCTCATCCAGTTCGGCATAGGTCAGCCTCTGGTCACCGAAAACCAGGGCGATCTCGTCCCGACATTCGGAGGCGCGTTCGGCGAGCAGGTCGGCGATGCTGGCCGTGCCGATCTGGTTCTCCTTCCCCGCCAACGCGTCGCGATCGCCGGGCAGCGTGAGGTCCAGCTGCGCGACCGGGGTGTGCAGCCCCTCGGCGAGCTGTTCGAGCACCGCGCGGAACCGGTCGACCAACCCCTGTGCCCGCGTCTCGGTCACGACATCGGGCCGGTACTCGAGCTTGATCCGCAGGTTGGCACCGGGCGTCAGCACCCAGGTGAGCGGGTAGTGGGTGGTGTCGACGTACTCGACGCCGACGATGCCCTGTGCCCGTTCCAGATCGGTGAACGTGCCGTCGGCGAGGAAGTTCTGCAGCACGTACAACGTGTCGAAGAGCTGGTCGTGGCCCGCGGCCCGGTGGATCTCGCCAAGCCCGAGGTACTCGTGCGGCGCCAGGTCGAGCCGATCGTTCTGCGCGGTCAGCGCCAGGTCGAGCACAGTGGTCCCTGGGCCGGGGGCGACGCGGGCGGGCACGGTGTTGAGGAACAGGCCGATGACCTCGTCGATACCGGCCAGGTCGGTGGGCCTTCCGGCGACGGTCGTGCCGAACACGACGTCCGCGCGGCCGGTCTCGCGGCCGAGTACCAGGCCGAGCGCAACGGTGAACAGTGAGTTCAGCGTGACGCCGCCCTGCCGGGCGCGGTCGGTGAGCCGGGCAGTGAGGTCGGCGGGCAGGGCGGTGAGGATGCGGTCGGACAGGATCGGGTCGCGGCCGGTCGCCTCCGGCACCACGATCGTCGGCTCGGTGATCCCGGCCAGCGCCTCGCGCCAGGCCGCGATCGACTTCTCGGTGTCCTGTGTGGACAGCCAGTCGAGGTAATCGGGGAAGGCCCGGCCGGTGGGCAGCACGCCCCGCTCGCCGCGCGAGTCGTACAGCGCGAACAGCTCCCGCAGCACCAGCTCGCGCGACCAGCCGTCCCACAGCAGGAAGTGGCTGGTCAGCAGCAGTTTGTCGCGGCCTTCGGGCAGCCGGATGACGGTCATCCGCAGCAGCGGCGGCCGGGTGAGGTCGAACGGCGTCTCGTGGTCGGCCTTCATCACCGCGGCAACGTCGGCATTCTCGACGACTCGGACTTCCACCGGCGGCTCCGGCGCAATGAACTGCACGACAACTGGCAGGTCGTCGCTGACGAACCCGGCCCGCAGCACGGGATGCCGACGCAGCAATGCCTTCAGTGCCAGCGTCATCGCATCGACGTCGATGCGGCGGTCGAAGTCGAAGACGTTCTGCGCGATGTAGGTGGCCCCGCTGTCGAACGCGGCTTGGTAGTAGACGCCCTGCTGCAGCGGGGACAGTCCCCAGATCTCCTCGACCGCTCCCCCGGCGGCCACGACGACCCGGTCGACCTCGTCGGCCGTCAGCTCCACCGACCGCAACGGGACCGACTCGGTCAGTGCTCGACGCCATGCTTCGGCATCGAACTGATCGGTGACCTGGCGAACCGTGGCTATCACCCCGTCCTTTGTGGACTGCAGGTCCAGCTCGACGGCGTACTGGTCGCCGAGGAACGGGTCGGCGTCGGAGTCGACGGCGAGTGGCGCCCACCCATTGGGCCGGTGCGCGATCCCGCGCAGCTTCAGCAGCACCTGGGCCTGTGCGCCACGGGCCAGCACCCGGCTGGCGCGGGCGTGGCAGTACCGCAATACGCCGTAACCGATTCCCTGGTCCGGCGCGTTGTCGGGCGTGCCGAGCCGGACGGGGACGATCATCGAGCACTCGCCGACCGTGCGGGCCGTGGCAGCGTCACGTGTGGTGCGTTCGACGTCGACCAGCACGTCACCGGCCACGGCCCGCAGTGCGGCGAGGGCGATCTCTTCGGTGATTCCTGTGCCTAGGCGGAACCGGTGCGTGACGATGTCATCGCCGCCGAGGAAGTCCGGCAGCAGCTCGGCGCCCGGCTGCGTGACCGCCTTCCAGTGGTCCAGCTCGCCGAGCCGGTCGTGCGCGCCTTCCACGACCTGACGGGCGTATCGGCGCAACGACGTCGTGCGCTCGGGCAGCGACCGTCCCGCGAGCACGCTCGCGATGTCGTCCATGACGATCATCAACGCCGTGCCGTCGGCGACCAGCGCGGGCGCTTCCAGGCGAACCTGGTTGGGCGCCAGCAGGGTGACGTCGAGCAGATCGCCGCCCTCGGCCGTGGTCTCCAGGTCGAGCAGGTCGTCGTCGCCGGTGATCCGCAACCGCAGCCCGGCGTGATGGGCGACCACCGCGCGCACCGCGGCTTTGACCGCTGTTTCGTTGGTGTCAAACGGGAGTGCGGCCAGCACGCGCCGCCGGAACCCGGAGGTGTCCGTCTCGCACCAGCGTTCAACGATCGGCAGCAGGGCGACCGTGCCCAGTGCCTCCGGATCGTCGTCCAGTGCGGGCAGGTGGGCTTCGATGGCGGCGACCGTACGCATGCGGAAGATGTCCTGTGGGGTGAGTCGGATGTCGTGCGCGGCGAGCCGGTTCACCAGGCGGATCGCCCGGATGCTGTCGCCGCCGATCGCGAAGAAGTCGTCGTCCACGCCGATGTCCGGCACGCCGACGACCTCCGCGACCAGCGCGCAGATGGTGGCTTCGCGGTCGGTGCGCGGCCGGGTCGTGGTGCCGGCGGCCGCCGGTTCGGGCAGGTTCCCGCGGTCGCGCTTGCCGTTGGGCAACGTGGGCAGGCGATCCAGCACGGTGATCGTCGCGGGCACGAGGTGGCCGGGCAGCTCTGCCCGCAACGCGGCGAGCACGACCTGCGGTTCGACGTCGCCGACGACATAGGCGTGCAGCGACTGCCCGCTGCCCGCCTCGCCACGCACGGCGGCGACCGCATCGACGATCTCGTTGCGGCGCAGCAGCGCGGACTCCAGCTCGGCGAGCTCGACGCGGTAGCCGTTGATCTTCACCTGGTCGTCGGCGCGGCCGAGGAACTCGACCTGACCGTCGGCGTTCCACCGCCCGCGGTCGCCGGTGCGATAAAGGCGGTCTCCCGGCATGCCGAACGGATCGGCGACGAACCGCAGCGCCGTCTGTCCACTTTGGCCGAGGTAGCCGCGGGCGAGCTGCACGCCGCCCACGTAGATCTCGCCGACCGCACCGGGTGCGGCCGGGTTCAACCGCGCGTCGAGGACGTGAACGCGGACACCGGGCACCGGCGTGCCAAGCGGGACGACCGCCGGTTCGCCGTGCACCACGGTGGCCAGCACGTCGCCGACGACCTCGGACGAGCCGTAGGAGTTGACGATCTCCGCTTCCGGCGACGCTTTGCGCAGCTTCCGGACACACGCGCCGTCGAGCGCTTCGCCGCTGAGAATCCACCTGCGGAGGTTTCCGAGCGGCGAGTCGGCCAGCACCGCGGCCAGGCTCGGCACCGCCAGCAGCTGCTGCGCGCCCGACCGTTCGACCAGGTCAACGATCTCGTTGCCCTCGGCGATGACCATGGTGGCGCCGGCGGCCAGACCGCCGAGCAGCTCGGTGGTGCCGTCGATGAAGCTCAGCGAGCTCTTGGCCAGCCGGACGTCGGCGTCCCAGGTGTTCTTGGCCCACGCCAGGCGGTTCGAGAGGCCGCCGTGCGTGCCGACGACCGCCTTGGGGCGTCCGGTGGAACCCGATGTGTACACCACGGACACGGCGTCGTCCGGCGTAACCGCGACATCGGTTGTGGGACCGTCGAGCTCGCGGACGTTGCGCACGTCGTGTGCGGACAAGGCGCGCGCCGAGCCGTCGTCGACCAGCACGAGTGCCGGGCGGGAGTCGGTGAGCATGAACTCCACGCGCGCGGCCGGGTATCCGGGGTCGACCGGCAGGTAGGCGGCCCCGGCGCGCATGACGCCGAGCAGCGCGATGGCCATGTCGGCCGACCGGCTGGTGGCGACCGCGACGATGTCGCCGCGCTCGACGCCGAGATTCTTGAGCGCCCCGGCGACCTTCCCGGAACGCTCCATCAGCTCGGCGTAGGTGACCGTACGGTCCCCGGCGATCAACGCCGTGCGTTCCGGGTTGTGTGCCGCGATGAGTTCGGTCACCGGCGTCGTGTCTGGTGCACCACCATTGGCCGCGCTGGTGAGCCATGCCCGTTGGGTGTCGGACACCAGCGAGATCGGCTCGTCGTCGACGAGCGCTTGGAGGACTCGCGCGTACTGGTCGAGCAGTCGGGCGGCGTCGTCCGGGCTGACCACGGCCTGGTCGTGGGTGAGGAGCACCTCGAGCTGCTCCCCTGGCTTGACCATCAGCGTCGCCGGGTAGTGCGGGGCCTCGATGACGTCCATGCCGGTGATGGCGAGGTCGCCGGCGGAGAGGTTGTCGACCGTGGGGTAGTTCTCGATGACGACGAGGGTGTCGAACAGTTCGTCCACGCCGAGCCGCTGCTGCAGGGCGGCGAGGGGGACGTGTTCGTGCTCCATGGCGTCGGCCAGTGTGCGGGCGAACCCGTGGAGATCGTCGCCGTGGATGACGGCCGGGACGGTGTTGATCAGGAGGCCGACGATGTCGTCGATGCCGGGCAGGTCGCCGCCGCGCCCGGACACCGTGAGGCCGAAGGTGACGTCGCGGCGGCCGGTGACGTGGCCGAGGAGGATGCCCCACGCCCCGGCGATCACGGCGCCGACGGTCAGGCCCTGTTGCCGGGCCCACTCTTCGATGCCTGGAAGCTCTCGGCGCTGCCGGCCGAAACCGGCGCCTGGGGCGGGCGCGAGCGCCTCGACACCTGGCGCCTCCTGCCGCTGCCCACCGACCCCTCTCCCCTCCACCGGCGCGAGCGCGTCGGCGAGGCGGGTCGGTTCACCGATGCCCTCCAACACCCCCTCCCAAGCAGCGAGCGAAGCCTCGACGTCCCGCCGCTGCGCGAGAAACCCCTTGTACGCCACCGGCTTCGGCAGCTCGACACCCTCGTAGAGCGCCATCAACTCCCGGAGCACCAGCGGCACCGACCACCCATCGGCGACGATGTGGTGCACCGTCTGGATCAGCACGTGCCGCGTAGCGCTCAGCCGCACCAGGACGTACCGCATGGCCGGCGGCACAGCCAAATCAAACGGCAGCGCCCGTTCCCGCGCGGCAACCTCGTCGACATCGGCGTTCTCCTCGACCCGCCAAGGCACCCGCGGCGGCTCACCGAGCACGGCAACGACCTGACCGTCAGAACCACTGACGAACGCGGCCCCGAGCTGCGGGTGACGTTCAACAACGCGATCGGCGGCGCGGCGCAGGCGCGAGGCGTCCAACGGACCGGTGAGCTCGACCAACTGCTGCACCACATACGGGTCAGTGCCGCCGAACGTGGCGTGAAAGTAGAGCCCATCCTGCAACGGCGTCAGCGGCAGCACGTCCCGCGGCCGCCACCGATCAACGTCCACTTGCGACACTCGTACGAGCGGGAAGTCCGACGGCGTGTGCCCGACGACGTCACTGGATGCGATGGCGTGCAACGCCTGCACCCACAGTGCCGCCAGCTCCCGCACGTCGCTCTCCGCCAGCACCGCGCCCGGCCAGCTGAACGTGGCACGCAGCGACGAGTCCACCGCGATCGAGTTGATCTCCAGTACGCGCGGCAGCGGCATCCGCGGGTCGCGCTCCTCGACGACGTCGGAGTCGAACCGGCCGAGGTAGTTGAACAACACCTGCGGTGCGACCGCGAGGTCGGGCCGCGGTGAAGAACCCAGGTAGCGCAGGGCGCCGTAACCGATGCCGTTGCGCGGCACCGCACGCAGCTGTTCCTTGACCGACTTCACCAGTGCCGCGACGTCGTCGGTGTCGACGCGCAGCGGGACCGGATAGAGGGTCGTGAACCAGCCGACCGTGCGGGAGAGGTCGACGTCGACGACCTCCTCGCGGCCGTGCCCCTCCAGCTCCAGCACGACGCGGTCCATGCCGCGCCACTGTTTCAACGCGAGCAGCAGCCCGGCGACCAGGACGTCGTTGACCCCGCCGTGGATGGCGGCGGGCACGTCGGTGAGCAGCCGCTGCGAGACGTCCGGTGCGACCGAGACGGTGACGGTCCGTTCGGTGGCGACAATGTGGCGTGCCGGGTCCAGTTCCCCGAGAAAAGGTTCGGCCGCAGCGACGGCCTCAAGCCAGAACGGTTCCTCATCGGCGAAGGCACCTGAGAGAGTCGCCTCGCGCAAGGCGGTCGCCCACTGGCGGAACGACGTCGGCACCGGCTGCGGCGCGGTGCCCTCCCACGCGGCGCGCAGGTCCTCGGCGAGGATGTGCAGCGAGACGCCGTCGACGATCACGTGGTGCAGCACCAGGGTCAGGGCGTTGTCCTGCCACGTCATCCGCACCATGCGCCCGGCGCTCGGGTCGAGTGGCGCCGCGTTCAGGACGTCAAGAGCCGTCACCGCACCCACGGGCGCCACGACCAGCGCGGTCCCGTCGAACCGGGCGCGCAGCATGTCGTGCGTGGCCAGCAAGGCGTCGATCGACGACTCCAGCTGCTGCCGCGTCAACCCAGGTGGCGTCGGCACGGTCACGGACTGGAAGAACCCGTCCATGCCTGAGCCGACCTCGTTGAGCCACGCCAGCACCGGCGTGACCGGCACGTCGCCGACGCCGTCCACGGCCACAGTGGCGGAGACGGGCTGGACCACGGCGGCCAGCGCAGCGGGCGTGCGCAAGGCGAACAGGTCCCGCACCCGCACCGCGAACCCGGCGGATCGCGCCTGCCGCACGACGCCGATGGCCACGATGCTGTCGCCGCCGAGCGCGAAGAAGTCGTCGTCGGCGCCAACGGGACGGCCGAGCACCGCCGTAAAGATCTCGCACAGCGCGCGTTCGACCGGGGACGACGCTGCGCGGCTCGTGCTCTGCACCATGACCGGCGAAGGCAGGGAGCGGCGGTCCACCTTTCCGTTGGCCGTCAACGGGAACGACGGCAACGCCACGAAGTGACTCGGCACCATGTACTCGGGCAGCCGCGACGCACACCACGGCGCGAGGTCGTCCGGCACGGCGTCCGCGAGCACGTAGCCGACGAGCTGCTGGGCACCGGCGGTGCTGCGGTGCACGGTCACGACCGCTTGACGCACCAGCGGATGCGTGGCGAGCGCCGCCTCGACCTCCTCCAGCTCCAGGCGCATGCCGCGGATCTTGACCTGGTTGTCGGCCCGGCCGACGAACTCGAGCGTTCCGTCACCGCACCAGCGCACGAGGTCGCCCGTGCGGTACAGGCGGGAACCCGGTGCACCGAACGGGTTCGCCACGAACCGCGCCGCGGTGAGTCCCGGCGAGCGCACGTATCCGCGTCCCAGCAGGAAACCAGCCGCGTACAGTTCGCCGGTCTCGCCGGGCGGCAACGGGTTCAGCGCGTCGTCGAGGACGTAGAGCTGGGTGTGCGGGTTGGGCCGGCCGATCGACGTGGCGATGCGTTCCGCGGTGTCGGCGTAGATGACGTGCGAGACGCCGATCGTGGCCTCGGCCGGGCCGTAGCCGTGGTACAGGGTAGTGGTGAGCTGACCGCGGAACCGCTCGAACAGCTCCGGCGTCAGCACTTCCCCGCCGCACCACACGTGTTTGAGACCGAGCAGCAGGTCCGCGCCGCGCGCCAGCTCCAGCAGCACGTCGAGCATCGAGGACACCAGGTAAACGAACGTGACGCCCTCGGTCGCGATCAGGTCCAGCAGGTACTGCGGGTCGCGTTCCCCGCCCGGCTCGGCTACCACGACGTAGCCACCGGACACCAGCGGCAGCAGGATCTCGTTGACCGAGATGTCGAACGACAGTGGCGCCTTGAACAGCGAGGCGTCGCCGGGGCCGAACTTGAGGATCTCCTCGACCTGCCAGCGCAGTCGTTCACAGATCGCCTCGTGGCGGATCATCGCACCCTTGGGGCGGCCGGTGGAACCCGAGGTGAAGATGACGTAGGCGAGCCGGCCGGGCTCGATGTCCAGCTCGAGTGGGTCGCCCGGCCCGTCCACTTGCCGGACCGCCTCCAGATCAAGGGAGATGCGGACGCCCGCGTCGGCCTTGACCTGCTCACGTCGTTCGGCGGGCCACGCCGGGTCGACGGGCACGAACGCGCCACCGGCGACCATCGTCGCCAGCACCGCGACCACCATCTCGGCCGACCGCGGCAGCTCGATCGCGACGACCTCTTCGGGCGCCAGCCCCGTGGCGCGTAACGCCCGCGCGACCTGGCTGACCTTTGTGGACAGTTCGGCGTAGGTGAGCCGAACGCCGCCCGCGACGAGCGCGAGCGCCTCCGGGGTCCGCCGGGCCTGCGCGTGGAACATCGCTGGGACCGTGGTGGTCCGCGCGGGCAGGCTTGCGTCATTCCAGTTCTCGATGGTCCGCAGCACGAACTTAGGTTAGCCTACCCTTTGTTGATCGGAAAGCGTGTCCCACGACGCCCACAGCTGCGCGTACCGGCCACCGGCGTCCACCAGCTCCGCGTGCGTGCCCTCCTCGACGATCCGGCCGTGTTCCAGCACGATGACCCGATCCGCTTGCGCCGCCTGGGTAAGCCGGTGCGCCACTACGAGCGTCGTGCGGCCACGGGTCGCCGCCGCGGCCGACTCCTCCAGTGCCCTGGCACCGAGGCTGCCCGCCTCCGCGGTCGCCTCGTCGAGGATCGCCACCGCCGGGTCGAGCAGCACCAACCGCGCCAGCGCGAGCTGTTGCGCCTGGGCGGAGGTCAGGTCGTGCCCACCCTCGCCGACGACGGTGTCCAGCCCCTCGGGCAGCCCCTCGACCCACTCCAGCGCGCCAACAGTCGCGAGCGCACTCGAGACCTCCTCGCGCGTCGCACCAGGTTTCGCCAGACGGAGGTCCTCCAAAAGCGGTCCCGCGAACACGTGAACCTCTTGACTGACAATGGCAACGCGGTCGTGCACCACGACATCACCGCTGTACGCCCGCAGGTTTCCGGCGGCGATGGCGGCGACGGTCGTCTTGCCCGCGCCGGTGGATCCGACGACGGCGACCCGCTCCCCCGGTTCGATCCGCAGGCTCACCCCGTGCAGCACGTCGGTCGTGCCGTCGTAGCTGAACCGCACGTTCTTCAGTTCCAACGACGAGTCCACGTTGTTCCGAACGGTGGCGCGTTCCGGTTCGGGCATCGTGATCACCCCGACCAGCCGGGCGAGGCTCGCCCCGGCCGCCTGCGCCTCGTCGAACGTGTAGAGCAGCGACGCGATCGGCGCGAACAGCCGCAGGAACAACACCGCGGCGGCCGAGATCTGCCCCACCGTCGCCGAACCGTCGCGCACCAGCAGGAAGCCGACCGCGAGAATCGAGGCCAGGCCACAGAACTCGGCGAGGTTGACCCGCCCGACGAACCGCGTGAACAACGTGAACACCCGCACCGACACGTCCCGCGACCGCGCCGACGCGACGTCGATCCGGCCCAGGTGCAGCTCTTCGACGCGGTAGGCGTGCACCGTGCGGACGCCCTGCATGCTCTCCACCATCAGCTGCGACCGGTCGGCGATCGCCTCTCGCTGCTCGGCATAACCGGGCGCCGCGCGGCGCAGGTACCACCGCAGCGCCACGACGTAGATCGGTACGGCGACCAGTCCGGTGAGTCCGAGCCGCCAGTCCAGCGCAGTCAGCCCGCCCAGGCTCAGCACGCCGAGCAGGAACGACGCGAGCATCGTCGGGATGATGTCGGAGACGGCCTTGTCGACCGCGGCGACGTCCGCACTCACCCGCGACAGCAGGTCACCCTTGCCGACGCGTTCCAAAGTCGTCGACGGGAGCAGCAACGCCCGCGCCACCGTCGACTCGCGGGCTACCGCCAGCACGCGGCCGCCGAGGCGTCCGAGCAGGAAGGTGAACAGGCCCGAGGCCAGACCGCCAAGGACTGCGCTCACCACGATGACGATCGAGATCGGCACCAGGGTTGACGCCGGTGCTTGCTCGCGCACTCGGTCGATCAGCACGCCGAGTGCGTCGACCGGGACGACCAAAGCGGCCGCGCCGATCAGGCCGACGAGGAGGGTGACGGTGAGCTCGGCGGGTCGGCGGGTGACTTCGCGCCAGAGCCAGGACCAGGCGCGCGCGCCGCTGGCGACGGGAAGTTTGTCCACAGTAGACATCAGCGAAGCACCGCCCTGCGGTAGTCCTCGGACGTGGCAACGAGTTCCCCAGGCGTGCCCTCGGCGACCACTCGTCCCCCATCCAGCAGGACCACGCGGTCCGCCGCCGCCAGCAACACCGGACTGCTGGTGATCACCACGGTCGTCAGATCCCGCCGAAACTCCCGAATCCCTTGCGCGATGGCGTGTTCGGTCACCGCATCCACCGCCGTGGTCGGGTCCCGCAACACCAGAATCGGCGGTTCCGCCAGCAACGCCCGCGCGAGCGCGATCCGTTGCCGCTGCCCACCGGACAGACTCGCACCCCGCTCGGTCACCTGATGCTCCAAGCCGTGCAACGAAACCACCTGGTCCGCCGCCGAAGCGACCAGCGCCCCAGCCAGTTCCCGAGAACAACCGTCCGGCAACAGGTTGTCCCGCAACGTCCCGCTGAACAGATCGGTGTGGTGCGGCTCGACCAGCACCACCCCGCGAGCCTCGATCGCGTCCAACCGTTGTCCGTCCAACGAAACCGAGCCGGCGTAGTCGGAAGGCCCGACCCGCACCGCCAGCACCCGGCCGAGCGCGTCACCGTCCTCCGCCTGCTGCGCGACGACCCCGAGGAACTCACCTGGCCGCACGGTCAGGTCGAGCCCACGCAACGACGCGTACTCCAGCGAATCCAACGTAAGCCCGGCACCACCGAAACAAGCACCCGAGGACGGCAGAAGAACCGGCGAACTCAACACGGAAGCAACCCGGTCCGCGGAGGCCCGCGCCTCTGCCACCCAGGAAGGGATGATCGCCAGCAGGCTGAACGGCTCGATCAGCACCTGGGCCATCCCGATCACGATGATGCACTCGCCGACGCTGATCCGGCCGCGCAGCGCGAACCAGCAGGCCAGCAACGCGATACCGCACGCCAGCAACGCCGACAATGTGCTGGACGCGGCCTTGTAGGCACCTTGGGTCCGGGCGGCGTGCACGGCCGCGTCGAGCGAGTGCCTGCTGACGACGTGGTACCGCCGGCGCGCGGCCTCCTCGGCCCGGATACCGCGCAACGGACGCAGGCCGCTCACGAGATCCGTGGCCAGGGCGGTGGCCTCGCCGGCGCGTTCCTGCTGCACGGCCACGCGCTTGGTGATCAGCGGAGAGCTGAACTGCAGCACCAGCAACACGACCGGCGTGCCGATGAGCACGGCGAGTCCCAGCGGGACGTCGATCACGAGCAGGGTGACCGCGCCGATCACGGCCATGGTCACCGAGCCCGCCACCCGCGGCACGTAGTCCAGGACGTACGAGGTCTGGTCGGTGTCGTTGGTGGACACCGACAGCAGCTCACCGGTGCGCCGGTCGGTGCGGATGCCGCGCGGGTCGAGGACCTTCGCGGTGACCTCGCCCCGCAGCAGGTGGCCCTCCTCGGCGATGGCGAGCATCAGCTGGCGCGCGCCGAGCCGGTAGTTGATGCCCTGCACCAGGATCAGCAGACCGAGTGCGCCGATCCCCAACAGCAGGAACAGCACGTCGCCGCCGGCGATCACCCGGTCGATCAGGAAGCCGACCAGGATCGGCACGAGCGCCTCGTACCCGTTGAACAGGCAGATCAGCACCGACCCGAGCGTGAGCCGCCGGGCGTTGCGGGTGATCGTGCGCAGCAGAATGGCCGATCCCGCACGGGATCGTGTCGGCGAGCGCATGCGTCAGTGCGCGGCCATGTGGTCGCGCAGGCTCTTGGGCCGCAGGTCGACCCAGTTCTGCTCGACGTAGTCCAGGCACTCCTGCCTCGACTTGGCCTCGAGGACGATGCGCCAGCCCTCGGGCACGGCGGCGAAGGTGGGCCACAACGAGTGCTGTTCCTCGTCGTTCACCAGCACGTGGAACGTGCCGTTCTCGTCGTCGAACGGGTTGCTGGACACCCTGTCTCCTCCACCACGACACCGATAAGGTTAGGCTAACCTATCAGAGCCGTGGCGCGGGGGATCACCATCGGTGTTCCCGTCTCGGGGTCCGGGATGATCCGGCTGCGCAGGCCGAACACGGCCGCGACCAGCTCGGCGGTGACGATCTCGCCGGGCTCGCCTTCGGCGACGATCGCGCCGTCCTTCATCACGATCACGTGGTCGGCGTAGCGGCACGCCTGGTTGAGGTCGTGCAGCACCGCGACCATCGTCGTGCCCTGGTCCCGGTTGAGCCGGCGGCACAGGTCGAGCAGCTCGATCTGGTGCGCGATGTCGAGGAACGTCGTGGGCTCGTCGAGCAGCACGATCGGCGTCTCCTGAGCCAGCACCATCGCGACCCACACCCGCTGCCGCTGCCCGCCCGACAGCGTGTCGACCTGCCGCCCGGAGAGCTCCGCGACCCCGGTCACCGTCAGGGCGGTCGCGACCGCGGCCTCGTCGGCGGGTGACCACTGCCGGATCAGCTTCTGGTGCGGAAACCGGCCCCGCGCAACGAGTTCCGCGACGGTGATGCCCTCCGGCGCGATCGACGACTGCGGCAGCAGCCCCAGCCTGCGCGCCACGTCCTTCGCCGGTTGGGCGTGGATGTCCTTGCCGTCCAACAGCACCAGGCCCTCGCTGGGCCGCAGCAACCGCGCCAGCGCGCGCAGCAACGTGGACTTGCCGCACGCGTTCGGCCCGATGATCACCGTGAACCGGCCGTCCGGCACGGTCACGCTGAGCCGCTCGCTGATCGGGCGGCGTCCATACCCGACCGTGATGTCGTCGGCCCGCAACCTGTTCACAAAGAACTCCTCACGACATCCGCGCCTGGCGCACGAGCAGCCAGACCAGGTACGCGCCACCGAACGACACGGTGATCACGCCGACCGGCAGCTGCGTCGGCATGAACAACCGCTGGGCCAGCCAGTCGCTGACCGCCAGCAGCACCGCACCGGTCGTCGCCGACGCGGTCAACGAGATCCCGGCCGACCGCACCAGCCACCGCCCCACCTGCGGCGCCGCGAGCGCGACGAACGCGATCGGCCCGGCGGTCGCGGTCGCGGCGGCACCCAGGGCCACGCCGACCACGAGGTAGCCGGCCCGCGCCTGCTCCACCCCGACGCCGAGCGCGGCGGCCGCGTCGTCGCCCAGCTCGAGCATCCGCAGCCGCGGCCCCATTCCGATGAGGACCGCACCCAGCAGGCCGATCACGACGAGCGCCGGCCACACCTGGTCCCAGCCGAGTTTGTTGAGGCTGCCCTGGTACCAGGTCGCGGCCGCGAGTGCCGCGCTGAGCCGGAACTTCATGATGAACCACTGGTTGACCGACGCGAGCACCGCGCTGATCGCGATGCCCACGATGATCAACCGGAAACCCTGCACCCCGCGCCGGTACGCGAACAGGTACACCGCCGCCGCGGTCGCCAGTCCCCCGACCAGCGCGCCGGCCACCTTCTCCGGATACCCGGTGCCGATCGCAGCCATGGACACGAGAACGCCGCTGTACGCGCCGACGTTGAACCCGATCACGTCGGGACTGCCCAGCGGGTTCTTCGTCAACGCCTGGAAAATCCCGCCGCTCAGCCCAAGGGCCGCGCCGAGGATCAACGCCAGCAGGATCCGCGGCAGCCGCCACTGCACCACGACGAGCCGCACGGCCCGCGGCCCGTCACCGCCCAGCGCGGCCAGCACCTCGTCCGTGCTGACCTCGAACTCGCCGGTCGTCAGCCCCAGCCACACGGCCACCGCCGCGATACCGATCAGCAGCGCGGCAACCACCAGCGGCCGCACGCCCAGCCGCAGCGACAGCACGGATCCCATGCGCAGCACCAGAACGCGATGCCCGAAGTCCACCTTGTTCATGGAGCGACCGCCTTCGTGCGGCGCACCAGCCAGATCAGCACGGGCGCGCCGGCGAACGCGGTGACGATCCCGACGGCGAGCTCGGCCTGAGGCAGCACGAGCCGGCCGGCGATGTCCGCGCACAGCATCAGAATCGGGCCGCACACCATGGTGAACGCGAGGATCCATCGCTGGTCCGGCCCCACCAGCCAGCGCACCGCGTGCGGCACCATCAGCCCGACGAACCCGATCGGCCCGGCCGCCGCCGTCGCCGCACCGGCGAGCAGCGTCACCGACAGCACGGACAGCAGCCGCGTCCGGATCACGTTGGCGCCGAGCGAACGCGCCAGGTCGTCGCCCAGCGCGACCGCGTTCAACGACCGCGCCACCAGCAGCGCGAGCACCAGCCCGGCCCCGACGAACGGCGCGATCGCCACCGCGATGCCCATCGGCCGGCCGGAGAGCGCTCCCGCGTCCCAGAACCGCAGATAGTCGAACGCGCGCGGCCGGACCAGCCGGATCCCGGACGACACGCCTTCCATCACCGCGCCGAGCGCGATGCCGGCGAGGGTCAGCCGGATCGGCGTGCCACCGCCGCGGCCGACCGAGCCCAGCGCGTAGACGGCCGTGCCGGCCACCGCGACGCCGAGGAAGGCGAACCACAGGTAGGACCAGATGCCGGTCAGCCCGAGGGTGCCGATGGCGAACACCACGAACAGCCCGGCCCCGGCGTTGAGCCCGAGCACCTGGGTGTCGGCGAGCGGGTTGCGGGTCACCGCCTGGATGACCGCACCGGACACGCCCAGCGCCGCGCCGGTGAGCAGCCCGAGCACGGTCCGCGGGATGCGCTGTTCGGTGATGATGTTGTGGTCGTAAGCGCCGGTGTTGCGCCACAAGGCGTTCCACACCGTGGCGAGGTCGATGTCCTTCGCGCCGAACACGAGGCTCAGGGCGCAGACCACCACGAGCAGCGCCACGCAGCCCAGCAGCCACCAGCCGCGGCGCGCGTTGGTCGCGGCGACGGCACGCGCGCCCTCCTCGACCACCGCCACCGGCGGTACCTCGCATTCCTCGATGATCCGACCGAACGAAGGATAGGCTAACCAACATCCGGTCGGACCCGAGCAATGTGGTGATCTAGACGCCCAGCTGTTCAGCCGCCAGCAGGGTCCCCTCCACCCGTGCGGCGATCTTCGCGAACGCCGTGTCACGCGAGGTCGACGTGTCGTCGGCGAACGGGGAGAACCCGCAGTCGTCGCACGTGCCCAGCCGGTCGACCGGCACGTATTCGGCCGCCTCGAGCACCCGGTCGCGGACCTCCTCGGGCGTCTCCACCCGCGGGTCGATCGGGTCGATCACGCCGACGAACACCCGCTGGTGGTCCTGGGAGTAGTCCCGGATGATCTCCAGCACCCGCCGCCGGTCCGGCTCGCTGGCGAGCTGGACGTAGAAGTTGCCCGCGTTCAGCCGGAAGAGCTCGGGCAGCAGCTCGGCGTAGTCGATGTCGAGACTGTGCGTCGAGTCGAGGTCGCCGCCGGGGCAGGTGTGCACGCCGATCCGCGCGCGTTCCTCGTCGGAGAACCTGTCCAGGACGGTGTTGTTCAGCGCGACGAAGTCGCGCAGCACGCCTTTCGACGGGTCGAGCTTGAGCGACAGCCGCCCCTCGGTGAAGTCCAGCTGCACCGAGTGCGCGCCGGCGTCGAGGCTGCTGCGGATGTCCCGCTCGCTCTCGTTGATCAGGTCTTCCAGGAACTGCTCGCGCGGGTACCCGTCGACACCGCCGGGCGGGTACAGCAGGCTCAGCGCCGAGGGCGCGATCACCGGCTGTTTCACCGGCAGGTCGGTGTGCTGCCGTGCGGCGTTCAGGTACCGGGCGGCGTAGGTCGCGTAGCGGAACGGTCCACTTGCGAGGGTGGGCAGCTGACGGGTGTGGCCGTCCTCGAACGGGATGGTGACGCCACCCTCCCCCAGGTTCGCCGAGCCGCTGATCGGATAGGTCACGAAGCTGGGTTTGCCCTGTTCGCCGTCGGTGACGACCGGCGACCCGGTCTCCGCGAACCGCTTCAGCGTGTCGGCGATCGCGTCGGACACCTGTGCGGCGAGTCCGTCGTCGCCGATGCGCCCGGCCGCGTGGTCCCCCAGGGCCGTGAGCAGCGACGCGGGCCGGGGAATGCTACCGATCGGTTCGGTCGGAATCGTCATTGAATCCTCCTGCTCGACAGCAGAAACACAGAAATCCCGAATTGCGTTAATTCGCCGGAGATCTCGTCTCGGAAACTAGCACTCACCGATGAATCTGCAGAACCGGAACCACTCGGATGGCCGCGCTCTCGCCACCATCAGTGCACTCCGTCCCATATGGCAGGTTCATACACACGAACGGACGAGGCATTTAGTAACGAAAACTGTCGCCAGGCTGTCGCAACCGGCCGAACGTCGTCTTTCCCTGATGCGCATGCGAGAACAGATTGCTCTGCGCGCAGTAGTTCAAATCCGAACCACCGGTAATACGCTCGAATTCGATTTCATTTCCGGGCACCCCATTTCGTCGTGATCAAGGGAGCCGCATGGACTACTTGGTGATCGGAGCGGGACCGGCCGGTCTGCAGCTCGGCTACTACCTGGAGAAGGCGGGGCGCGACTACCTCGTCCTGGAGGCCGCGGACACGCCGGGCGCCTTCTACACAACGTTTCCCCGGCACCGCAGGATGATCTCGATCAACAAGCCGAACACCGGGTGGACCGACCCCGAGCTCAACCTGCGCATGGACTGGAACTCGCTGCTCAGCGACGATCCGGACCTGCTCTTCACGAAGTACACCGACGAGTACTTCCCGCACGCGGACGTCTATGTGCGCTATCTCGCCGACTTCGCGCGACGCGTGCGGGTGCGGTGCGGCAGCCGGGTGACCGAGGTGGCGAGGCCGGACCCAGCGGGCCCGTTCCGGGTGACGACCGCGGATGGTGAGGTGTTCGAGGCGAAGCGGGTCGTCGTCGCGACGGGACCGAGCAAGCCTTACGTACCAAGCATCCCCGGCGTCGAGACGACCGAGTTCTACCACGACGTCACGCTGGACGCCGACGACTTCACCGCCCAGCGCGTGCTGATCATCGGCAAGGGCAACTCGGCGTTCGAGACCGCCGACCACATCGTGCCGAAGGCCGCGCTCATCCACGTGCTCGGGCCGAGCTCGCTGAAGTTCGCCTGGCGCACCCACTTCATCGGCCACCTGCGCGCGGTGAACAACAACTTCCTGGACACCTACCAGCTCAAGTCGCAGAACCTGGTGCTGGACGCCACTGTCGACCGCATCGTCCGCACGGACAACGGATACGACGTCACGCTCACCTACGCGCGGCGGCCCAAGACGGTCACCCTGTCCTACGACCGCGTGATCACCTGCACCGGCTTCCAGATGGACGCCTCGATCTTCGCGGACAGCGCGCGGCCACAGCGGACGATCAACGACCGGTTCCCCGAGCTCACCGCGCACTGGGAGTCCGTCTCGGTGCCGGACCTGTACTTCGCGGGCACGCTCACGCAGTCGCGCGACTTCAAGAAGTACACCAGCGCGTTCATCCACGGCTTCCGCTACGGGATCCGCGCGCTGCACAAGGTTCTGGAGCAGCGGTACGAGGGCGTGCCGTGGCCACGCCGGAGCATCGAGCCGGACGAGGTGGCCGACGCCCTGCTGGCCCGGCTCAACCGCAGCTCGGCGTTGTGGCAGCAGTACGGGTACCTCAGCGACCTGGTGGTGTTCCGCGACGGCCGCGCCGAGCACTTCGAGGAGATACCGCTCGACCTCGTGCCCGAGTTCGTCGACGGGTCGGCGCTCGCCGTCTCGCTGGAGTACGGCCGGGCGCACAAGGTGATCGACCCGTTCGACGTCGACGCGGGCCGCGAGTGGGAGGCCGACCCGGCTCACGAGAGTCCTTACGTGCACCCGGTCGTGCGGCACTACCGCGATGGCGAGCTGGTGTCCGTGACACATCTGCCGGAGCACGTGGACAACGACTGGACCGACGAAGTCGAGCACCGCAAACCCATCGTGGAACTCGTGGCAGAGGCGGTGAAATGAACGGTCCGGTCAATGTCCGCGAGTTCGAGGCACTGGCGCGCGCCGCGCTCGACCCGGTCCGGCACGACTACTTCGCCAGCGGCGCACAGGACGAGATCACGTTGCGCGCCAACGAGGAGGCGTTCCGGCGGCTCGAGCTGGTGCCACGGATCCTGCGCGGCGCCGGTGAGCCCCGGCTCGACGTCACCGTGCTCGGCTGCCACACCTCGATGCCGATCCTGTTGGCGCCCACGGCGTTCCACCGGCTCGCGCACGCCGACGGCGAGCTGGCCACCGCACGGGCGGCGGCCACCCAGGGCGTGATCATGATCGCCGCGATGCTGTCCACGGTGCCGATCGAGGACATCGCGGCCGAGTCCCGCAAGACGGCCGCCGACCTCGAACCGAACCTGTGGTTCCAGCTGTACCTGCAGCCCGACCTCGGGTTCACCGAAGCGATCGTGCGCCGGGCGGAGGCCGCCGGGTGCCGGGCGATCGTGCTCACCTGCGACTCCCCCGCGCTGGGCCGCAACGAGCGCAACGACCGCAACGACTTCCATCAGCTGCCGGACGGGATGAAGTGCCCGAACCTGCGCGAGCAGGACGGCGAGGTGCGCAACGTCGTGCTGTCGCCGGCGATCTCGTGGCAGCACGTCGAGTGGTTGCGCAAGATCACGCCGCTGCCGATCGTGCTCAAAGGCGTGCTGCACCACGCCGACGCGCGGCTCGCGGTCGAGCACGGGGTGGACGCGCTGATCGTGTCCAACCACGGCGGCCGCCAGCTCGACACCACGCCCGCCACCATCGGGCAGCTGCCGTTCATCGCGGAGGAGGTCGACGGCCGGATCCCCATCCTGCTCGACGGCGGCGTCCGCCGCGGCACCGACGTGGTGAAGGCGCTGGCACTGGGCGCGGCGGCCGTCGCCGTGGGCCGCCCGGTCGTCTGGGGTCTCGCCGCCGACGGCGAAGCGGGCGTCTCGCGCGTCCTGGAGCTGCTGCGCACCGAGCTGGCCAACGCGCTGACGCTGTGCGGCTGCGACTCCCCCGCCGCGGCGAAGTCCGAGCTGATCCAGGTGACGTGATGCTGACCCGGCTGCGCAACAAGATCTTCGAGCGGGTCAACGGCACCGAAGGCGTGCGCATCCCCGGCGACCTCGTCGGCGTCGAGCACTTCCACAAGCTCTACGCACACCCCGCCGCCACCGGGCGCAGCCGGGGCGCCGGACTGTCGGACCTGTTCTGGTACTGGCTCGCGCCCGGACCCGAGGTCCACCAGGAGCACCTCGAACCGGGATTCCGCTACGACGAGGTCGCCCGCTGCACCCGGCGGTTCCTCGCGAAACCGTTACGGGACAGCGAGAAGCTCGCCGCCGAGGTCGCCGGGCGCGTGCTGGACGAACACCCGGTCCGGTTACGCCTGGTCCGGTTGCGCGACGAGATGATGCCGATCTGGGCCGAGTTCTACTACGAGCTCGTGTTCGGCACACCGTGCCCGCGGCGCGCCCGCGACCTCATCGTCGCCAACGCCGAGGACGTCGTCGGCTCGCTCAAGTGCACGCGGCTGCGGCACATGGACCGCAGGCGGGCGCTCACGTCGTACCTGCGCGGCCGGAACCCGGTCGTGCCGCTGCCCGCGTCGCTGACCCCGGACGAGCAGGTGTTCTGGTTGCAGGGCACGTTCTTCAACACGGCGGTCGTGCAGTCGTCCGAGGCGATGGCGCACCTGCTGCTGGCCCTGGCGCAGCAGCCCGACACCCAACGCCGGGTGCGTGACGAGCCGGAACTGCTGGACGAGGTGATCTCCGAGACGATGTGGCGCTGGCCGCTGTTCGGCATCGCCCACCGGATCACGTCCGCCGAGATCAAGGTCGACGAGGGGGTCACGCTGCCGGCCGGGTCGGTGCTGCT
The DNA here is from genome assembly GCF_030269605.1 of Lentzea sp. NBRC 105346. Taxonomy (GTDB): domain Bacteria; phylum Actinomycetota; class Actinomycetes; order Mycobacteriales; family Pseudonocardiaceae; genus Lentzea. The sequence goes on along the minus strand of NZ_BSTQ01000022.1, from coordinate 12,818 downwards.
GTTCGACTACGTGGCGTTCCAGTCGGCGTCGCGCCAGAACCACATCCCGTTCGGCGTCACCGCGAACCGGCCCTGTCCCGCCAAGGGCATCGTCCCGCCGACGATGCGTGCGGTGGCCCGCGAGGTGCTCGCCCGATACGAGCTCAGCTCGACCGCCGCGCACGAACGCCCGCTCCCCAACCGCGGGCCGTGCCTGCTCCAGCCACGCGACGCCGTGCGGCCGGCCCGCATGGCACTCGCGTACCTGCGGGTGCGCGACCGCTTCGAGGACCTGACGCGCGGGATCGTGCAGCTCGTGCTGGGCACCGCGATGGTCCTGCACGCCCGCAAACTCCGGCTCGCGGAACGGTACTTCGAGACCCACGACTCCCAAGGGCGGCCACTGTGAGAAGACACGCGTTCTGGATCGGCTCGGTCCTCGTGCTGGCCGGAGTGTTCCTGCACGTGCCCAGCTATCTGATGTCGGCCGAGCACAACTTCCGCATGGCGCACATGGACATGGGGCTCGCCATGTCGCTCGGCATGGTGCTGCTCGTAGTGGGCACGGGGATCGCGGTGTGGGGTCTGCTGCCACCTCGCGCGGTCCGAACAACAACAGGGCTGCGGTTCGGGGCCCTGGACGAGGCACCGCTCAGCCGGGCACACAAGCTGCTCGTGCTGGTGCTGTTCGTCGCGCTGGTGATCGACACGATGAAACCGGCGTCGCTCGGGTTCACCGTGCCCGGCATGGCCGCCGAGTACGGGCTGACGAAGCCGCAGGTCGCGATGTTCCCGTTCGTGGCGTTGTGCGGCACGGTCGCCGGCTCGATCCTGTGGGGCTATCTCGGCGACGTCATCGGGCGCCGGGCCACGATCCTGTTGTCCGCCCTGATGTACGTGGGCACGGCGGTGTGCGGGTTCATGCCGTCGTTCGGCTGGAACATGGTGATGTGCTTCGCCATGGGCCTGTCCGCGGGCGGCCTGCTCCCGATCGTCTACGCGCTCATGTCCGAGACCATGCCCGCGAAGCACCGCGGCTGGCTGCTGGTGCTGCAGAGCGGGCTCGGCGCGGCCGCCGGCTACCTCGTGGCGTCCGGTGCGGCCACGCTGCTGGTCCCGTTGTTCAGCTGGCGCTCGCTGTGGCTGCTGGGGCTGCCGACCGGGTTGCTGCTGATCGTGCTCAGCCGGTGGATTCCCGAGTCGCCCCGGTTCCTCATCGCGAACGGGCGCGACGAGGAGGCCGCCGTCGTGATGGCGCGGTACGGCGTGCGAGCCGTCCCCGCGGACGCACCGGTCGCCCTCGAGGAAAACGGATCGCGCGTCCGGACGTTGCTCGGTGACGCCTACCGGCTGCGCACGGTCGGCATCCTCAGCTACGGCCTGGGCTGGGGCATCATCAACTGGGGCTTCGTGACGTTCCTGCCGATCTTCCTGGAGGAGTCCGGGGTCAAGGCGAGCCGGATGCTGTTCATCGCCTCGCTGCTGGCCCTGCCCGCGACGGCGGTCGCCGCATGGCTGTACGCGCGGTGGAGCAGCAGAGGTTCGATGCTGGTGTACTGCGCGGGATCGGCGGCGTCGCTCGTGCTGTTCGCCGTGGTGGGCGCGCAGAGCGGGTGGCTCTTCATCGCACTGGTCAGCGGGCTGCTGGCGTGTTTCACCGGCATGGTCGCGATGCTCTCCCCCTACGCCGCCGAGGTGTACCCGACCTCGTTGCGCGCCACCGGCAGCGGGTTCGCCGCCGCCTCGACCAAGGCGGGCGGGCTGCTCGGCCCGGTCCTCGTCACCACCGCACCCGCACTCGAGTCCGTGGCGCTGATCTGTGCCGCACCCGCCGCGATCGCCGCGTTCGTCCTGTGGCGCACGGGGATGGAGACGACCGGCAAACCACTCGTGGAGGCCTCCGTTGGATGAGATGGACGAACAAGAGGAGTACTTGGCGGAGTTCCGTCTGCGCCGCAAGAACAATGCGCCGCACGACCGGTTCCTGTCGTCCTACAAGGCCCGCATGGGCTATCGCGGCGAGGTGCTCGTGCCACCCGCGGTGTACGGCGTCGAGGGTGCGGTCGACATCCACTGCCACGCCCACGAGGGCCAGCAGGACGGGCTCGCGATCGCCCAGCTCGCCTCGGCCAGCGGGGTCAAGGGCCTGCTGATGAAGAGCATCGTGTGGCGCGGCAAGCACGACGGTCCGCTCGCGGCCGTCCGCGACGTCGACCAGAAGCTGCGGAAGTGGTGCGACGAGACCGGCATCGAGCCGACCCGGCTGTGGTCCGGGTGGATCGCCACCGACACGATGGGTCTTTCCGTCGACGAGCAGGCACGCAAGCAGCTCGATGCCGGGATCAACGCGATCTGGATGCCGGTGTTCCGCAGCGCCAACACGCTGAGCAAGGTCGGCGGCATGAGCGCGTGGTGGGGCGAGGAGCCCAACGTGTGGGCCGACCCGCTGCCGTGGGAGAAGGCCCTGAAGGTCGGCCACTACACGCTCGACGAGCGCGGCAGGCTCAAACCGGAGTACCGCGAGGTCTTCCGGATGGCCGCCGACCACGACGTGATGATCTCGTTCGCGCACGCCACGCACGCTGAGATCTGGGAGATGGCCGACGCGGTGCGGACGTTCGGCATCACCAAGGCCGTGGTGGACCACCCGTTCAGCCCGTTCCTCGACCTGTCACTGGAGGAGATGCGCGAGCTGACCTCGGCGGGCATCTACATGAACTTCACCTACGACGAGATCTCACCGTTGCTCGGCGTGGACCCGGCCGAGATGTGCCTCACCATTCAGGCACTCGGCACCCACCACGTGACGCTGTCCAGCGACGCGGGCGAGCCGCTGTTCCCGAACACCGTCGAGGCGTTGCGGCTGCTGCGGGCGCACATGCGAGCGTTCGGGCTCACCGACGACGAGGTGCACGAGACCAGCTCGGTCAACCCGTCGCGGATCATGGGAGTCGACTGAGATGCTCGCCGTCGAGAACCCCGCGACCGGCCAGGTGTTCGACCACGTGCCCGACCAGGGACCGCCCGATGTGGACGCCGCGGTACGCGTGGCCACCGCCGCGTGGACGTCCTGGCGGTCCACCGACCGGACGCCCTTCCTGCAGGCGTGTGCGGCGGCCATCACCACCGGCCTCGCGCGGATGCTGACGCTCGAACAGGGCAAGCCACTGCGCGAGGCCGAGGCGGAGCTGACCCGGGCCAAGGCCCGCTTCCAGTACTTCGCCGACCTGGTCGTCGAACCGCTGGTGCTCACCGACAACGAGCACGAACGCATCGAGGTGCGCAGGCGGCCGCTCGGCCCGGTCGCCGCGATCACGCCGTGGAACTTTCCCGTGCAGCTGGCCATCGCGAAGATCGCGCCCGCGCTCGCGGCCGGGAACACGGTGGTGCTCAAGCCGTCACCGCACACCCCGCTCACCACCCTCCACATCGGACGATTGTTCGCCGAGGTCCTGCCGCCCGGCGTGCTGACCGTGCTCACCGGCGGCGACGACCTCGGCAGGCACCTGGTCGCACACCCCGGCATCCGGAAGGTCAACTTCACCGGCTCGGTCGACACCGGCAGCGAGGTGGCGTCCGTCGCGGCTCGCGACCTGAAGCGGCTCACCCTGGAGCTCGGCGGCAACGATCCCGCGATCGTGCTGCCGGACGCCGACGTGGCCGCGATCGCGGACAAGCTGTTCTGGAGCGTCTTCGCCAACTGCGGGCAGATCTGCATGTCGGTCAAGCGGGTCTACGCCGTGAGCGACGTCCACGACGCGCTGGTGGAGGCGTTGACCGAACGGGCGAAACAGGTCGTCGTCGGCGACGGGCTCGACCCCGCCACGCACATCGGCCCGGTCAACAACCGGCCACAGCTGCGCCGGGTGACCGAACTGGTCGAGCAGGCCGGGCAGCACGGCGCCCGTGTCCTCACCGGCGGCCCGGTCGACCGGCCGGGCAACTTCTTCGCCCCGGCCATCCTCACCGAGGCCCGCAACGGGATGCGGATCGTCGACGAGGAGCAGTTCGGCCCGGCCCTTCCGATCGTCCGTTGTTCCACTGTGGACGAAGCTGTCGACCTGGCGAACGACACGTCGTTCGGGCTGTGCGGCTCGGTGTGGGGCACCGACCTCGACCAGGCGGCCGACGTCGCCGGCCGGCTCGAATGCGGCACCGCGTGGGTCAACGAGCACATGCGGATGGACTTCGGCGAGCCGTTCGCCGGATCCAAGTCCAGCGGGCTCGGCGTCTCCGGCGGCCGCTGGGGCATCGAAGGCAACACCGACCCGTTCGTCGTTCATCTCCCCGCAGGACGGCACTGATGGCACACCAGGTCGAGACACCCACCAACACCCGCAGGATCGTGGTCATCAGCGCGGTTCTCGGTTTCCTCCTCACCACAATCTGGTCCGCGCAGTTCGTCGACACCACGATCGGCGGCAACGTCGCCGGCGCGATGCTCGGCCACGACCCGAAGCAGCCGATCACCGGGATCGCCGCCGGTGTGTTCTTCGCCTTCGCGTCGGGCCTCGCGGGCACGTTCACCGGCTGCAACGTCGCGGTGTTCGGCGCCATGGCACCGATGCTCGGCGGCGAGGGCGGCCGGTGGCGGCGGCTGATGGCGACGCTGGACCCGTTGAAATGGCTGGCCGCGGGCATGGTGGCCGTGTCGGCGGCCTACGGCGTGGTCGTCAGCCTCGTCGGCACGCGCATGCCGCAGTTCAACGCGGACCGGGCGCCGCTCGGGGAACTGACCGCCCGCAACATCCAGTCCATGGTCGTGTTCGGGATCATCGGGGTGTCGCTGACCTATCTTGGGCTCGCGCAACTGGGCCTGGTGCGCGACCCGTTCGCACGGCTTCCGCGGGCCCGTCTGGTGTTCCTCGGCGCGTTGATCGGCGGGTTCTTGATCGGCCGACCGTGGCCGTTGTTCCGCCAGCTCTTCCGCGCCGCGGCCGAGAGCGGCAACCCCTTGTATGGCGCCTTTGCGTTCGTGCTGCAGTCGGTCGGCAACATCCTCGTCATGGCGTTGCTGCTGCTCCTGCTCAACGTCGCGGGCGGCAGGCTGCGTGGGTGGCTGGCCGCGCGGGCGTTGCCGATCACCGCGGGCGCGCTCATCCTGACCGGCGTCTTCACGATCTTCTACTGGGACGTGCGCATGCTGCAGTTCCGCGGCGTCATCCCCTGGTACCCGCTGGCGCCCTGGACGTGACCCGGTTGCTGGTCCTCGCCGCCTCGACGCTCGGGGTGATGGCGGGGACGGCGATCGTCCCGGTGATCGTCCTGCTGCGCACGGACCTGCGGGTCGGTTCCGGCGCAGCGGGCATCGCCGTCACGGTGCACGCGCTCGCCGTGGCGGCCGCGGCTCCGCTCGCCGGCCGGGCGATCGATCGCTGGGGCGTGCGCCGACCGTTCGCCTTGGGCCTACTCGGTTATGGCCTGGCCGGTGGCGCCGGCCTGGTCGTCGACTCCTACCCGTGGCTGATCTTCGTGCGTGTGCTGTTCGGGCTCAGCCTCGCGTTCGTGTTCACCGGCGCCACTGTCGCACTGGTCGCGTGCTGGTCCGGTGCACTTCGCGACCGGATGATGGGCCTGCGCGGCACCGCGACCATGGCGGGCGGCGTGGTGTTCCCCCTGCTCGGCGGCGCGCTCGGCGAGCTGTCCTGGCACGCGCCGTTCGCCCTGTATCTGGTGGCGCTGCCGCTCGCGGTGATCGCCATGGTCGTGCTGCCGGACACCCGCCCGTCCATTGTTCCGCCTCGCGAACGGGCGCCGATGTCGTTGTACCTGTTGCTGTTCCTCAACAACGTGCTGCTCTATGCGATCGCGGTGCTGTTGCCGCAACGGCTCGGCGGGCTCGGCCCGTTCGCGATCTCCTGGTATCCCATGGCTCTCGCGCTCGCGGGCGGGTTGGCCGGGCTGCTGTTCGCTCGGGTGCGGGCCCGGTTCCGTGACGTCTTGGTGCTGCGGGGTTGTTTGGCGCTGTGGACGCTCGCGTTCGTCGTGCTCGGCGTCGCGTCCGATCCCCGGCTGCTCTTCGGCGGCCCGATACTCTTCGGGCTGGGCATGGGCATCGCGTTCCCCCTGGCCACTTCCCTGATCGGCGAGGCCGTGTCTCCCGCCGCGCGCGGCCGTGCCCTGGCCGGTGCCGCGAGCGCGAGCTTCCTCGGCCAGTTCGCCGCACCGGTGCTGCTGGCGCCGGTTGTGGTGGCCACGTCGGTCGCCGCCGCCTTCATCGTCCTGGCGGGTTTGCTTTTCGTGACGGCACTTGGGTGGCCACGCCGAGATGCTTCTTTTCGGTCAACACTGAAGTTATAGAGAGCAGTATTCTGACGCGCCACGCGGATGAGCCGCGTCCGGCCCGGTCCTCCTGGTTGAATCGGGTTCATGACGTCCGCCCTGCAGGAAGCCCTCGCCGAACCCGCAGCGCAGGCACGAGCCCGGTTCGCGGGCCGGCTCAACGGTTATCTCGACGGCTCGGACGTGGTGCACGCCGTGCGGATGCAGGCGTGGCTCGGCCTGGAGGTGCCGGGTCCCGGCTGCCACGTCGGCACCGGCAGCTGGGACTTCACCCGGTTCAAGGCGACCACGTCACCGGTGAGCTGCGGCCGTTGCCGCTCGGCCGGGTTGCTCACCAGCTCGTTCACCGGCGGGCCGCACCAGCAGACCCTCGACCTCGAGGGCCTGACCTGGTAGCCGACGAGCTCGGCCGCGCCGCCGCCGAGTTCGCGGCCCTGCGCCCGAGGCTGTTCGGGATCGCCTACCGCATGCTGGGCAGCGCGCAGGACGCCGAGGACCTCGTGCAGGACCTCTGGGCGCGCTGGCAGGTGGTCGATCGGTCCACTGTGGACAAACCGGAGGCGTACCTGTCGACCGCGATCACGCGGATGGCCATCAACGTGAGCCAGAGCGCGCGGGCGCGGCACGAGACCTACGCGGGACCGTGGCTGCCGGAACCGGTGGACACGTCCGCGGATCCGCAGCTGGGTGCCGAGCGTGGTGCGGTGCTGGAGCTGGCCGTGCTGCTGTTGCTGGAACGGCTGACCCCGGCGGAACGGGCCGCGTACGTGCTGCGGGAGGCGTTCGACTACCCGTACGAGCAGATCGCCGAGATCGTGCGAACCAGCGAGGTCGCGAGCCGGCAGCTGGTCAGCCGGGCCCGCAAGCGGCTCGCCGGGGAACGCCGCGCGCCGGTCGACGCGGCCGAGCAGCGGCGGTTGCTGACCGCGTTCGTGGCCGCGGCCCAGGCCGGTGACCTCGCCGCGCTGGAGGAGCTGTTCAGCGCGGACGTGGTGAGCTACTCCGACGGTGGCGGTGTGGTGCGCGCCGCGCGGGTGCCGTTGGTGGGCGCGCTCACCGTGGCGAAGGTCGTCCGGGCGTACTCGGCGAGCTTCTGGACGGGTGCCGAGGTGACGTTCGCCTCGGTCAACGGGCAGGTTGCGGCGGTGCTGCGACGCGACGGCGAGGTCTTCGGGGTGGTGACGGTGACCGCGTCGGCATCCGGCATCGACCAGGTGTTGTGGCAGCTGAACCCCGCGAAGCTCGGCTCCATCCGATGTGGGTGATGTGTGCTGTCACAGATCGGCGTTCTGTCTTGTCCTAGCTGACGACCCGCTCCGCGTGGGGCGGCTGACGATGGGACTGATGATGAGGATCGTGGTTGTCGGCGGCACCGGTCTGATCGGCTCGCAGGTGGTGACGCGGCTGCGCGAACACGGCCACGACGCCGTGCCCGCCTCGCCGGCGAGCGGTGTCGACACCCTCACCGGCGAGGGCTTGAAAGAGGTGCTCGTGGGTGCGGACGTGTTGGTCGATGTGTCGAACTCGCCGTCGTTCGCCGACGACGACGTCATGTCGTTCTTCCGCACGGCGACGTCGAATCTGGTCGCGGCAGGCACCGACGCCGGGGTCGGTCACTTCGTCGCGTTGTCGGTGGTGGGCGCCGACCGGTTGCCGGACTCCGGGTACCTGCGGGCGAAGGTGGTGCAGGAGAACCTGATCGAGGAGGGCGGGCTGCCGTACTCGCTCGTCCGCGCCACCCAGTTCCTGGAGTTCGCGGGCGCGGTCGCCGACTCGGCCACGTCCGGCGGCACAGTGCGGCTGCCCGACGCGGGGGTGCGGCCGATCGCGGCCGAGGAGGTCGCCGCCTTCGTCGCGCGGACCGCGGCGGGTTCACCGCTCGGTGGCACGCTCGAGGTGGCCGGGCCCGACGTCCTGGGCATGGCGACGTGGGTCCGGACCGTGCTCACCGCGCGGGCCGACGAACGTGAGGTGATCGCCGACCCGCGGGCGCCGTACTTCGGGACACTGCTGGAGCAGGACTCGTTGCTGCCCGGCGAGGGTGCCGAGCTGGGCCGCATCGGTCTGCGGGACTGGCTGGCGTAACCGCGTCAGTCCGCGCAGACGGTGCCCTCGGCCGGTGGGGTGCCGTCCAGGAGGTACGCCGTGATCTTGTCCGCGACGCACTTCTCGCTCTGGAAGTACCCGGTGTGCCCCTCACCGCGGTAGGTGAGCAGGTGACCGTTGCGCAGGATCCTCGCCAGCGCCACGGAGTCCTCGTACGGGGTGTCCGGGTCGCCGGTGTTGCCCACGACCAGGATCGGCGGCGTGCCGGGTGCGTGGAACGGTCCGGCGAACCGGGACCTTGACCGCACCGGCCACTGGGTGCAGCCCGTGGCGTGCGCGTGGTCGTAGCTCGGCACCGCGTACGCCAGCGCCGGTCCGGTCAGCGGGGCCGCGTCCGACGCGATCCGCAGGCGGGCCTGCAGCTGGTACGCGGGGAACGCCCGGTCCGCGCACTCGACCGAGGTGTTGGCCGCGAGGTAGTCCGCAGCCGGCACTTCAAGTAGCTCACCTGTCCGGAGCTGCGCGTCGGCGAGCCCCTGTGCGATGTAGGGCCAGGCGTACTTCCCACCGCCCAAAGAGGACATGACGTTGTAGGTGACCGTGGCGCCGTTGCCCACGAACCCGCCGGAAGCGTCGCGGACCGGGTCGGCGTCCAAATCCTTCTGCAGCTTGACGAACGCCGAGCGCGGGTCGCGCGCACCGAACGAGCACTTGTCGGTGGTGGCCTTGCACCAGTCGAAGAACCGGCCCAGCGCGGCCTCCACGGCCTTGAACTGGCCGAGGTCGTACTCGTACGGCCGGTTCGCGTAGGTCTGCGGGTTGTACGCGCCGTCCAGAGCGAGCACGCGGATGTTCTTCGGGAACAGGTTCGCGTACACCGTGCCGATGTACGTGCCGAACGAGAAGCCGAGGTAGTTCAGCTTGCTGTCGCCGACCGCGCGACGCAGCAGGTCCATGTCGCGGGCGACGTACTCGGTGCCGACGAACGGCAGGATCCGGGCGCTCGCCCGGCCGCAGGCGTCGGCGAACTCCTTGCCCTGCCGCACCGCGCGGTCGAACGAGTCCTTGGTGGGCCGGCTGGTCGCCTGCGACCACGCCTGCGCGTACTCGGTCTGCGACTGGCAGGCGAGCGGTTCGCTGCGCTTGACACCTCGTGGATCGAAGCCGATGAGGTCGAACCGGGCCGCGAGCTCCGGCGGTCCCCACTTGGCGAAGCCACGGACCAGCCAGTCCGTACCGCCGCCGGGACCGCCAGGGTTCAGGAACAGGGAGCCGATCCGCCGGGCTGGATCGGTGGCCGGCTTGCGAGTCAGCCCGAGCGTGATCTTCTCCCCACCGGGACGGCGGTAGTCGAGCGGCATCTCGGCCTTCGCGCACTGGAACCCGTCGGCGCAGTCCGTCCACGTCAGCGTCGGAACCGGCACCTGAGCCGCGCTCGCAGGCGTGCCGGTCCCAAGTAGACCGGCGGTGAGCACGGCTGTGAGCAACTTGGACATGGCCTCCCCCTCTCGATCGCCGGGAACGCTCTCACGTGGCGAACTGAGATACAGGAGCCGGAAGTAGCGCTTTCAGCCGAGCACGATCGGGATCTTCACGTCCGACTCGGAGTCGGTCGCCGCACGCCTTCCAGTGCCGACCAGCAGCACGTCCTCGTCGGACCACGAAGCGGGGAACGCGGCCCCGGCGATCTGCTCGAGCATCGCGCGGGACCGGGCGAGGCACTCGGCGGGCGGTCCGGCCACGCCCGGCAGGTGCTCGATCAGGTCGAGGTGGTGCAGGGTCCACTCCAGGACGTACGCGGAGAGATAGTCGCCCGCGGTGAGCACCATGTCCTGGGTGCTCACGCGCAGGGCGGGGTCGGCGAGGGCGGCGGCACGACCGGCGGCGGAACCGACGTCGTCGAGGTGGAACTTCAGCAGCGCCGGATCCTCGTAGGCGGCGGCGAGCCGGACGATCAGCGCGTCGAGCGGGTCGTCGCCGGTGGGCGGGGTGCCGGACACCTTCCAGTAGGTCACGGCGTCGTGGGTCGGTTCCGACTCGGCCGGGGTCACCAGCGTGATCAGCACGTCCTGCGCGTCGATCACCAGGTGGCACACCAGGTCCCGCACCAGCCACCCGGCGCAGCCGGACGGTTCGGCGAAGGCGTCGTCCGGAAGCTCCGCGACCGCCGCGCGCAACGCGGCCCACGACCGTGAGAAGAGATCCACCATTCGCAAGCTAGCGGCGGCCGGCCGGTACCGCGACGGATTTCGCGGTGTCCGAAACCCACACCCGCCTCGCGATCATCAACGCCCCGGCAGCAATCACGCCGAGCACGGCGAACGCGGTCGTCATGCTCGCGGCACTGGCAAGCCACCCCGCGAGCGGATAACAGACCAGCCAGCAGGTGTGCGACAACGCGAAGTCCGCGGCGAACACCGCGGCCCGGTCGTCCGGCGAGGCCGAGCGGCGCAGCAGCCGGGCTCCGGGAGTGAGTGCGAACGTGCACGCGGCGCCGATCAGCGTCCACAGCACGAGCAGCATCGGCCATGTCCCAGCGACCATCGTGCCGGTGAACAGCAGGACCACCAGTGCGGCGACGGCCCGGACCACGACGACGCGATCGGGCACCCGATCCAGCAGCCGCGGCAACACCACCGCGGCCGCCAGTGACCCGATCCCGTTGGCGCCCAACGCGATCGCCACATCCGGCGCGTCGCGGTGCAGCACGTCGCGGACGTAGCCGACGGTGTTGACCAGCACCATGGAACCGGCGGCCGCGGCGGCGAGATGCGCGGCGAGCAGGCCGCGCAGCCGTGGCGTCGCTAGGTAGATCCGGATTCCCCGCGTCGTCGCTGGGCGCGGGGCCGGGGTGTTGCGCGGCAGCAGCACCGAGACCACAAGCAGGGCGGAGGCGGCGAACCCGGCGGCGGTGCCGAGGAACAGGTCGTGGAAGCCCAGCACGGTCAGCGCCGCGGCGGCGAGCGCCGGGCTCAGCAGCCCCTCGAGGTCGTAGGCCATCCGCGACAACGTGAGCGCCCTGGTGTAGTCGCGCTCGTCGGTCAGCACGTCCGGGATGGTCGCCTGGAAGAGCGGGGTGAATGCGGCCGATGCGGCCTGCAACAGGAAGATCAGGACGTAGATCTGCCAGACCTCGCCGGCCCACGGCAGTGCCACGGCCACCCCGGCCCGCACGAGGTCGAGCGCCACGAGGACGGCCCGTCGAGACAGCCCGCCGAGCAGCGCGGCCGCGATCGGGGCGACCGTCACGTACGCGACCATCTTGATCGCCAGCGCGGTGCCGAGCACGGCACCCGCGCGCGGTCCGGCGAGCTCGTACGCCAGCAGGCCCAGCGCGACGGTCGCCAGCCCGGAGCCGGTCAGAGCGATGACCTGCGCTCCGAACAGATGCCGGTAGGTCCGGCCGTGCAGTACGGCGAGCATGGTGGCACTATATGTGCACATGTACGCACGCGACGACGTTGCAACAACGCAAGACTGGCAACAGCTACCCTCTGGCGCCCACGTCGAGGCCGCCGTCGACGGGTTCCGGATGCTCGCCGACGCGACCCGGTTGCGCGTGTTGTGGCTGTTGTGCGGCCAGGAGTACGACGTGACGACGGTCGCGCACGCGGTCGGGATCGCCCGGCCCGCGGTGTCCCAGCACCTGGCCAAGCTGCGGCTCGCGGGACTGGTGTCGGTCCGCCGCGACGGCAGACGGTCCCTCTACCGCGCCCGCGGCGGACACGTCCGGCGACTGCTGCTGGAGGCCGTCCACGCGGCGGATCACCGCCTGACCGGGCAACCCGACCACGACTAAGTAATCTCACGCGGCTGCGCCGCGACACGTTGGCATTTTCGCGCGGCCACGGCGCTAGGGCGCCGCGTCCGCGCGAAAATGCCAACGTACCGAGGTCTGTGGTTGGCTGCCGTCGTGCCCCAGACACCGCCCAGACTTGCGTAATTTTGGTGCGGTTGCCAGCGTGGCTGGGGTGTGTGGCCCGAGTTTCGTTGTTTGTTTTTTTAGAATGGCGGATCGGTCGGGAAGCCGGCCAGGACCGGTTCCGGTTCGCGGACGTACACCTTTCCCGACGGGGCCTTGAAGATGAAGCGTCCGGGGATCGGCTGGGTGACCGCCCAGTTGCTCTTGTGCTTGAGCCGATGATGGTGCTTGCAGAACGGGCACAGGTTGCACGCAGCCGTGGGGCCGTCGGGGTAGGGCACGGTGTGGTCGAGTTCGCAGCGTTGCGCGGGCATCATGCAGCCCGGCTGGCGGCAGGTCTGATCGCGCGCCCAGAGGAACCGGCGTAGATGCTCCGGCGGCCGGTAGGTGCTGGTGCCGACATCCAGCAGCATGCCGGACTGCGGGTCAGTGAGCAGTCGCCGCCAGGTCGAGTCGCCCGCGAGCTCGCGGGCGAGTTCGGCGCTGATCGGGCCGTAGCCCTGCAGTTCGCCGGGGTGATCATCCAGGCCCATCAGAGTCGTCGAGGAGACGGTGACGTTGAGGTTGACCTTCACGCTCGACGTCTGGT
>NZ_BSTQ01000021.1 GCF_030269605.1 Lentzea sp. NBRC 105346 | reverse complement strand
GCCGGCAGATCTTGCATCTGCCGGCGGAGCCGGCCCACCACGCCGCGAGGGGCCCCAAGTCAAGCCCCAATCGCACGCGCGAAGCGCGTCCCGGAAGACGCAGCGCCCCACGACACCGGCAGCCGACCAAAGAACGACCACGCACGGAACCGGCGGCCAAAGACAACCCGTACAAGCCACAAACCTGGGAGCGTTCCCAGGTCAGGCAGAGGCGCGATGGACCAGCGACGTGGGCAGCAGGAGCGAAGGCGGCAGATCAGGCTCACCCGCCAGCTCAGCCAACAACCGCCACGTCATCGTGCGACCGAGCTGCTCAACGTCCTGCCGCACAGTCGTGAGCGGCGGCGTAGCCGTAGAAGCAAGAACGGAGTCATCAAACCCAACGATCGCGACATCCGAAGGCACCCGAAGCCCCCGAGCGTGCAGCACCTGCAACGCCCCGAGCGCCATGATGTCCGCAGCCACGAACACAGCGTCGAGCTCAGGCTCCCGCTCAAGCAGCGAAGCCATGGCCCGAGCCCCGCTCTCAGGCGTGAAATCCGCCTCCTGAACGAGGTCATCGGCCAACCGAGCCTCACTCATCGCCCGCCGCCACCCGCTGAGCCGATCCATCCCAACAGCCATATCCCGAGGCCCAGCGATGGTCGCCACCCGCCGCCGCCCGAGCGACACCAGATGCCGCCCAGCTTCCAACCCACCGTTGAAGTTGTCGGCATCCACGAACGGCACGGACCCACCGAGCGGCCGACCGCATGCAACAACAGGCAACCTAATACCGGTGAGCATGGCCACCAGCGGGTCCGCGCCATGCAGGCTGACCAGCAGCGCACCGTCGACGTGACCACCGCTGAGGTAAGCCACGAGGTCAATGTTGTCCGCAGGCTGGCTCATCATCAGCAACAGCTGGATGCGCCGGCCGGTGAGTTCGGCGTGCACCCCGCGCAGCACGCTGGCGAAGAACGGGTCGCTGAGTACGCGGCTGCCCTGTTCGGACACGACCAGTGCGATCGCGTTCGCTCGGTTGCCTGCCAGCGAGCGGGCGGCCTGGTTTGGGCTGTAGCCCAGCTGGGCGATTGCCTCGTGTACCGCGTTGCGGGCTCGCGCGCTGACGTACTGCTCGCCGTTGATCACGCGGGAGACGGTGGACTTGGACACGCCGGCTACGCGCGCTACCTCCTCGATGCGGGGCTTCGCCGTGTCCGTCACACCGCTCATCCTAGGAGCACAGTTTCCGAGATCGCTTTCTGCGGGCCCAGGTTTGTTGATATCAAGCATCCATGACTAGAACAGCTGTGGTGACCGGTGGCGGCACCGGCATTGGGAAAGCGGTTTCCGCACGACTGGTCGAGCAAGGGTTGGACGTCGTGATCACGGGTCGGCGGGCCGGCGTGCTCACCGAGACGGCGGCCGAGATTGGAGCGAGGCCGGTGGTGTTCGACGCCAGTGCGCCGGAGGAGGTGGAGAAGGCGCTGGCCGAGTTGCCGGAGCGCGTCGACGTGCTCGTCAACAACGCGGGCGGCAACATGACCCGGCGGCTGCCCACGCCTGAGGGGCTCGCGGACGTGCGGAACCTCTGGCTGGCCAACTTCGAGTCCAATGTGCTCAGCGCCGTGCTCGTGACGACCGCGCTCGAACCGCGGCTGGCGGACCATGCGCGGGTGATCACGATCGGTTCGATTGCGGCGCGCCGGGGTTCCAGCAGCTACGGGCCGGCCAAGGCGGCGCTCGAAGCGTGGACTGCGGAGTTGGCGTTTCAGCTCGGAGGGCGTGGGATTACTGCGAACGTCGTGTCGCCTGGCGTTACCGAGGAGACCGAGTTCTTCGGCGGGACGTTGTCCGAGGAACGCCGCAAGAAGCTGGTCGGGAACCCGGCCAACGGGCGGGCGGGCACTCCGGCCGATGTCGCCGCGGCGGTGACTTTCCTCGCCGCGGCCGAGGCCGGTCACATCACCGGTCAGGTCATCGGGGTTAACGGCGGCGCGGGGCTCGGTCGCTGACTGGACGGTGGCCGCCACCACCGTCCACATAAGACTATTCTAGGCCGCGCAGGATGTGCGGGTCGTTCTCCATCTCGGCGCCCAGCAGGTGGCCCGACAGCGCCCAGGCCTCCAGATCTGTCATCTGATGCGGGACATCCACAGTGTCCGGTTCCTCGGGTTCCATGGCTTCTCCTCGAGGTCAGGCGACCAGGTGCAGTCGCGTCCGCTCGCGCAGCTCGCCGCGGACGGCGCGCGCGAAGATCCGGTAGGTGGTGTCGGTGGGCTCTACGTCGAGCTCCTCGTGCAGGCGGCGCAGGCAGATGTCGTACCAGAACTGGACCTGGCCCAGCTCGCCCTGCTTGCCGTGCACGACCATCAACGTCTGGTAGAGCTCCTCCTGGTACGGGTCGACCATCAGCAGACGCTGGCACAGCCGCACGACGGCGACGTGGTCGCCGCGCCGCAGCGCGTCCGCGCGCAGGTAGTGCAGGGCGCGCAGGACGAGCGCCTTGCTGCACGCCCGCTGCTCGTCGATCCAGTCGGCGGACTCGACGGCCAGGAAGTCGCCGCAGTACAGGTCTACCGCGCGCGTGTACTCCCGATGTGCGGTGTCGTGGTCGCCCGCGATTTCGGCGGCGCGCGCGGCGTCTATGGCGATCGAGAACTCGTCGAGGTCCAGCCACACGTCGTGGGCCTTGAGCAGGTAACCGTGGTCGCGGTTGACGATTTCGACCGCCGGCGGCCCGGAAACGCGCGGCAGGGACTGCAGCACCTGGCGCACGCCGTGCATGGCGACTTTGAGGGAGCTGCCGGTCGGCGACCATTCCTGCGTCGGCCAGAGCACCTGGTAGAGCTTGTCCCTCGGCACCACGCGGCCTCGGTTGACCAGCAGGTACTGGAACAGGTTGCGCGCCTTGCCCGCCCGCCAGCGCTCGACCGGGCGACCGTCGACCCGCACGGAGAAATCACCGAAGAACCTTGCCGTGACCGTGTTTTCCTGAAGCATTGTCGACGCCTTTCCCCGCAGCTCGGCTTTTGACTCGACAATATGGCGGTCGTCACGGTCCGAACAAGTGGAACGAGCCGGGAAAAGCTGGGATGTCCAGAAGGTCGTAGTCGCACTACCACCTTGGTCGTAGTTCGTTTTGTCAAAGACGTCCCGGGTGGCGCCAGCCGATTCTACCGATAGGCTTCGAGTGTCCAAGAAGGCCTGTATCCAGGGGGTCGGCATGATCTTGGCAGAGAAAACCAGAGTAGCTGAAAGGGTTACGCTCAAACATATTCGGCTGAGTTGGCTGGAAGCACGCCCGGTGGTGCAGGGCATCTTCGCTCTGCGGTTCACCTGTGGTGCGCTGCTCGCCGATTTTCACGCCAATGGAGCAGTTTGGCCGACTGGGTTCGCGGTATTGGCGTGCTGGGTGGCCGCCATGTGGGCTGTGTACGTCATGAACGGCATCGCGGACATCGTCGAGGATCGCGAGAACGGATCGGAGCGGCCGATTGCGTCCGGCCTGCTGCCGGTGCGCGCGGCCGGCGCGATCGTCGGGGTGCTGTGCACGGCGTCGCTCTGCGTCGCCGCGTTGATCTCACCGTGGGTGTGCCTGCTGGTCGTGCTCCAGCTCGGCATCGGGTACGCCTACTCGATGGGACCGTTCCCACTAAAGGGGAATGTGCCGGGATTCTTCGGCGCTGTCGTAATGTTGGGCAGCCTCACCTATCTGGCCGGCTGGACCGCGACGGGCGCCGGCCACATTGGACCGTCGCTGCTCGTGTTCGGGGGAGCGATGTCGCTGTGGATGGGGTGCGGTGGTGCGACAAAGGATCTCTCGGACGTCGACGGGGACCGCGTCGCCGGGCGGCGGACGTTGCCCGTCGTGCTTGGTGACCGCGCCGCGCGCATCATCATGGCCATTGCGGCGAGCGCGGTCGGATGGGGATTTCTCGGCGCCAGTCTGATGTGGGTGCCCGCGCTCGCACCGGTTGGGATGGTCGTGTGCGCGGGTTCGGTGGTCCTCGCAATCGTGGCGGCCGCTCCGATGAGTCACGGGGATCGCTTCCGCCGTCGGCGCCCATACCGAGTCTTCATGATTACGCAGTACTGCGCACATCTGACACTAATGCTCTCCATGATCTTGAATTGGCAATCCGCGATGTTAGTGTGACTAGAGCAGAACGCGATATCACACACCGTGACGAGATGAGCACGGGCTGTTCCGGGGGGAGGGCAGCGGTGACCGACGGTCGATTAACGGGGCGGCGTCCGGGGTTCCGCGCAGAAGTCCATCAAGAAGTAGCCGAAGCGTTTACCGCAAGACTTAGGCGAGAACGCAGTCCGCTCATTGTGCTGCCGGACGTACGCGAGCAGCTGGTCCAGCAGTCGGCGACCGTGCTCTCGGACGTCGCCGCCGCGGTCGCGCATTGTCCGGCCGAGCCGCAGCCCGTGCTGAGCGGCGAGATCGGTGCGAACCGGGCCGGGCACGCCATTCATCCCCTCGAATCGGTGCGCGCCGCCGTCGCGTTGTTCGAGGTCACCCTCCCCGTCGTGGTCGAGGAGCTGCACCGGTCCGGGCACGGCGAACCCGAGGTGCTCGAGGCGAGCCGGGCGCTGCACCGGTCGATCATGGCGCGCATCGCGCAGGGCTCGGTGGCCTACGCGAGCTACCTGCTGAAGAAGGTCAACAGCTCGCATGAGGACGAACGGCACCGCATCGCCCGCGAGCTGCACGACCGGGTCGCGCACTCCGTCGGCAACGCGCTGCAGCATCTGCAGCTGCACGACGTGTACGTGACGCAGGACCCGGACCGGGCGCGGGCGAAGCTCAAGGCCGCGCAGGACGTGCTCAACGACGCGTTCGACGTGATCAGACACCTGGCCACCGAGTTGCGCGAGTCCGCCGCCGAGGCCGGCGGCCTGGAGGTCGCGCTCTGCAACTACCTGGACGCGCACGCGCCGTTCGGCATGACCCACACCGTGACCGTGACGGGCGACGTGACGAACCTGCCGTCCGAGGTCGTCGAGGAGCTGTACCTGGTGCTGCGCGAGGCGGCCCGAAACGCGTTGCTGCACGCCGGCCCGAAACGGGTCGACGTCGAGATCGATGCCACCGGCGGTCAGCTGCAGGCGGTCGTGCGCGACGACGGCTGCGGGTTCGACACCCATAAGCTGGGTCTGGCATCCGGCATCGGGCTCGAGTCGATGCGCGAACGTGTGGAACTGCTCGGCGGCACGCTGTCCGTGACGAGCGTGCTCGGCGAGGGCACCACGGTCACGGTGTCCCTGCCCTGGCTGGACGACGCATGACCGTCCGCATCGTGCTCGCGGACGACCACACCCTGTTCCGCGAGGGTCTGCGCGAACTGCTCTCGACCGACCCCGACTTCGAGGTCGTCGGTGAGGGCTCCAGCGGCGACGAGGCGATCGAGCTCGTCGACCGGCACCACCCCGACGTCGTGCTGCTCGACGTCGAGATGCCCGGTCCGGGCGCCAAGGCCGTGATCCAGCGGCTGCGGGAGTCGCATCCCGACATCAACGTGATCATCCTGACCATGCACGACAGCGCGGGCGTCGTCCGCGATCTGCTGCAGACCGGCGCCGCGGCCTACCTGGTCAAGAACATCGCCCGCGAACAGCTCGTCGCCGCGGTGCGTTCGGTCAGCCGCAACCGCGAGAACGTCGTCCTTTCCATTCCGCGCGAAACCATGGACGCCCTCGAACCGCCCGACGTACGGGAAAGCCCGCTCTCCGCGCGGGAGCTGGACGTGCTGCGGCTGGTGGCGAAGGCGATGAGCAACGCGCAGATCGCGTCGGCGCTGTTCATCAGCGAGGGCACGGTGAAACGGCACCTCACGAACATCTACGCGAAGCTCGACGCCGTGTCACGAGTGGACGCGATCAAGAAGGCCGCCGCCGCGAACCTGATCACCGGTCTCGAACCGCAGTGATCGTCCTGCGGCGGTGCAGGCGTGCACGAGCCGGGACATCAGGTCCGGCAGGTCACCGACCGGCAACGCTTGCGCACCATCGCACAACGCGGCCGCCGGGTCGTGGTGACTTTCAACTATGATCCCGTCCGCCCCGACCGCAGCCGCGGCCAAAGCCAGTGGCACCACCCTGCCACTGGCTCCCGCAGCGTGACTCGGGTCGACGATCACCGGCAGGTGCGTGCGTTCCTTCAGCACCGCGACCGCGCCCAGGTCCAAAGTGAACCGGTAGCTCGACTCGAACGTCCGGATCCCGCGCTCGCACAGCACGACCTGCTCGTTGCCGCCGTCCAGCAGGTACTCCGACGCGAGCAGCGTCTCGTCGACGGACGCGGACAGACCCCGTTTCATCAGCACCGGCACGCGGGTGCGGCCGGCCTCGCGCAGCAGCGTGTAGTTCTGCATGTTGCGTGCGCCGATCTGGATCATGTCGACGTGCTCGGCGACGACCTCGATGTCGCGCACGTCGACCACCTCGGTCACCACCGGCAGGCCGGTCAGCTCGCGTGCCTCGGCGAGCAGCCGCAGGCCCGGCACGCCCAGGCCATGAAAGGAGTACGGCGACGTGCGCGGCTTGAATGCCCCGGCCCGCAACGCGTGCGCCCCGGCGGCCTTGACGGCACCCGCGATGGTCAGCAGCTGGCTGCGGTTCTCCACCGAACACGGGCCCGCGATCACCGTGAAGTCCTCGCCGACGTCGGCGTTGCCGAGGGGGACCGGCGTGGTGCGCGGCCGGCCCTTGAGGCGCGCGGACCGCGGGTAGGCGGCGGGTAGCTTCGCCACGTCCAGGACGCACGGCTCGTCGGCGAGCAGGGCGGCGATCTTCTTGTGGTCACCGGAGAGCGACAGCAGGGCCGGCGTGTGCACGCGCAGCCCGGTACCCGCGAACTGCACGGTGTCGATGATCCGGCGGCGGTCGACGGGCGCGCACGCCTCGCTCAGCATGATGACGATCATGTGGTCAGGCCTTTCAGCAGTTCGATGGCGTCGGACGGGCGTGCCGTGGGCGGGCCGGCGGCCGCGAAGCGCATGTCTCGCTCGGAATGATCCCGCTCATGTGGTCAGGCCTTTCAGCAGTTGGGCGTAGTCCCGCAGCACGCCGTGCGACGCGCCCGACGGGTGGTGCGCCTCGACGACGAGGCCGTCCTCGACCGGCTGCACGTTCACGACCAGCGTGAACTTCGACGTCCGGTACTCCGGTTCGATCACGGGCCCGCGCGGTGAGTCGAGCACGAACATCACGTCGACCAGCGGCGCGGGCGTCAGGTACTCGTTGGGGTACAGGCGTTCCACGAGGTGCTCGAACGGCACGGCCGAGTGGGCGAACGCCTCCAGCGCCATGGTGCGAGCGCGGCCGACGACGTCCTCGACCGAGCCGCGCGTGTTCATCCGCAGCACGATCCGGTTGACGAAGTACCCGATGGTGCGCTCGACCTCCGGTGTGCGGCCGGACACCGACGTGCCGATCGCGATCTCCTTCTGGTCGTGCATCCCGGCGAAGAGCCCGAACAACGTCATGAACGGCGTCGCCTTACACTTTCGGCCCAGCTCGCGCACCGCTTCGGCCGTCTCGCGTGGAATCCGCACTCGTTCCACAGTGGACTGAGACGATGTCCCGTTGCGGATCTCCAGCCCGTCGAGCCGCCGCTCCCAGTACGCGAGCTGGCGGGCGGCTTCCGGTCCGTCGAGCCATTTCCGTTGCCGCGCGGCGTGTTCGTGGTACTGCAGCGTCGGTTCCGGGAGTGCCGAACCGGTGTAGGCACGCATCAGGTCGTCCAGGAAGACGCGCATCGACCAGCCGTCGTTGGCGATGTTGTGCACGTTCACCAGCAGCACGTCGCCGGGTAGCAGCGTGACCCGGATCGGCGGCTCCGCGTCGAGCCGGAACGGCAGCTCGTTGTCCGCACGCAGCGCGGTCTGTACGTCCGCGTCGAGCATCCGCAGCTCCGGGCCGCCGCACGCCGTCTGCCACAGTCCGTCGTCGTCCGCGGAGAAGCACGAGGTCAGCAGCTCGTGCCGGGCGAGCACGGTGTCCAGCGCCCGCCGCAGCCGCGCCACGTCCACGGGTGACGGCAGGCGCACCGCCCACGGCCAGCTGTACGCCGGATCCCGCGGATCCCGCTGGTGCAGCCGCCAGAACCGGAGCTGGCCGGGCGTCGTGGGTTTGCGCGCCGCCAGCAACCGGAGGAGTTCGCGTCGTTCGTCGGACAGAGTCACGCGAGCCAGCGTGTCCGACCGGGGTTCGGCGCGGGTTACGTAACCGGTCCGCGCTACACCCGCACGATGAACGTGTTGACACCGCAGGAGAATCCGGACGCGCCGACGCGCGTCGTCTGCTTTCCCAACGCCGGGTCCGGCGCCGCGAGCTTCCGGGCGTTCGCGCCGCTGCTCGCACCGCACGCCGAGCTGGTGATCGTGCGGCTGCCCGGCCGCGAGGCGCGGATCGCCGAACCACCGCACCGCAAGCTGGCCGAGCTCGTGCCCGCGGTCGCCGAGGAGCTGGCCGACACCCTCGACGTCGGCGAGCGCCGGCTCGTGTTCTTCGGGCACAGCATGGGCGCGCTGGTGGCGTTCGAGCTGGCCAGACACCTGCGCCGCACCGCGCGACGGCTGCCCGACCGGTTGATCGTCTCCGGGCGGCCCGCGCCGCACGTGCCGTATCCGCCGGGCTACGAGTTCGTGCACGACCTGCCGTGGGAGCGGTTGGTCGAACGGTTGCGCGGCTACAGCGGCACGCCCGAGGCGCTGCTGGCCGATCCCGAGCTGCTGGAGATGTTCCTGCCGACGTTGCGCGCGGACTTCGAGGTCGTCGAGACCTACCGGTACTCGCCACAACCACCGCTGCCGTGCGGGATCGCGGCGTACGGCGGCCTGACCGACGACGAGGTGCCGTCCGCGACGCTGGCGGCCTGGGCGGACCACACGAGCGGTCCGTTCCGGCTGCGGCTGTTCGACGGCGGGCACTTCTACCTCGACGGTCAGCGAGGCGAAGTCGCGAAAGCGGTCCTCACCGACATGTGAGGACCGCCTGCGAGAGGGTTCAGTTCCCGGCGACGGGAACGCCTTCCTCCTCCAGTTCGGCCAGATCCGCGATCGCCTGTGCGAAATCGACGATCCGCGGGTCGGTGGCCAGCGTGGCCGCGATCTGCGCGCACGTCGGCGTGGTGAACACGTCCCGCACGGACAGCGCCGAGTCGAACGTCTCGTTGAGCTTGCTCGCGAACCGCGTCCCGGTCAGCGAGTCGCCGCCCAGCTGGAAGAAGTTGTCGTGCGGGCCGACCGCCTCGAGCTCCAGCACCTCGGCGCACACACCGGTCACCAGCGCCTCCAACGGACCGCACATCGAATCGACGGACGTCTCGACCACTCCGGCCATCGACGTGAGCGCGAGCCGGTCGACCTTTCCGTTGCCGGTCAAGGGGAACTCGTCGAGCGCGCGGATGTCCTGCGGCACCATGTACGCGGGCAGGTGCTCGCGAAGGAAGTCACCGATCTCGGCCGACCCGACCACGAAGCAGACCAGGCGACGAGCGCCACTGGCCGAGTCCGGGGCGACCACGACGCACGACTGCACGTCCGGGTGACGTTCGGCGGTCGACTCGATCTCGCCGAGCTCGATGCGGTGCCCGTTGACCTGCACCTGGAAGTCGTCGCGGCCGAGGATCTCGATGTTGCCGTCCGGCAGGTACCGGCCGAGGTCGCCGGTCGCGTAGACCCGTTCGCCGGTGGACGGCAGGCGGAAGAACTTCTCCCTGGTCCGCTCGTCGTCGCGCCAGTAGCCGTGCGCGAGGCCGACGTCGCTGCCGACCACGATCTGGCCGGGCACCCACGTCGGGCGGTCCTGCCAGCGCTGGTCGAGCACGTGGTAGCGGTGGTTGGTCATGGGCTTGCCGTACGGGATGGACGTCCAGTCCGGCGAGACCTCGCCGATGGGGTTGACCACCGACCAGCAGATCGTCTCGGTCGGGCCGCCGGAACCGATCACCCGCACGTCCGGTGCCAACGAACGCAGGCGGTCCGGGAGCGTCAACGGGATCCAGTCGCCGGCCATGACGACCGTGCGCAGCGAGTCGAGATCACCGGGCGAGGCGTTGTCCGCCAACAGTTCCACGAGCGCCGGCACCGAGTTCCAGAACGTGACGCCGTGCCGCCGCACCAGGTCCAGCCAGTGCGCGGGGTCGGGGCGTTCGTTCTGCTCCGGCACGACCGCGCAGCCACCCGCGGCGAGCACGCCGAACAGGTCGTACACGGACAGGTCGAAGTGCAGCCCGGAGATCGCGAACGCACGGTCGTCCGGTCCGACGCCGAGCCGGTTGTTGATGTCGGACAACATGTTCACGACGCCGAGGTGGTCGACCATGACCCCCTTGGGCCTGCCGGTCGAGCCGGACGTATAGATCACGTAGGCGAGATCGGTGTTCTGCTGGACGCTCTCCAGCTTCTCGTCCGGGACCTCGTCGAAATCGTGGATCGTGAACGCGTCCGGGATGTCGCGCCGGCCCGGCTGGGTCAGCACGAACCGCACCTCGCCGTCCTGGAGCAGGAAGCGCAGTCGTTCGTCCGGCACGGTCGGGTCGATCGGCAGATAGGCAGCTCCGGACGCCAGCACGCCGTATGCGGCCGCGTACTGCTCCCAGCCCTTCTCCATCACGACGGCGACCAGCTCGTTCGGCTGGGCACCGGCCTCCCGCAGGCCACGGCCGATCCGGTTCGCGTATCCGCGCAGTTCGTTGAACGTGAGCGTGCCGTCGGTCGCGATCACGGCGGGCGCTTCGGACTCGGGCAGCAGTTCGTGCAGGAGTTTCGAAGGCACCTCGGCGGCCGTGCGGTTCACCTCGGCGCGCAAGGCCAGCTGTTCCGCGGGCACGAGCTGCGGCTGCTCGACGTGCCACTGCGCCTCGTCGTGGATCAACCGCTCGATCAACCGCACGTAGGCGCTGAACATCGCGTCGATCAGACCCTCGGGGAACATCGCGTCCAGGAAGTCCCACTTGAAGTGCAGGATCCCGTCGATCTCGCGGATCTGGAAGTCCAGCAGCACCTGCGGTGTCTGGGAGATGCCGTGGGTCTCGCGGCCCAGCGCGGAGACCTGGCGGCGCGGCGGGTGGCCGAGCAGGCTCGTGACGACGATCGGCATGGCCGGCCGCAGCCCGGCGAACTGCTGCTGCCGCAACAGTTCCCGCAGCACCTGCACGCCGTTGAAGTGCCGGTGCTCCAGGTCGCTCCACATCTGTTCCTGGATGTCCTTGGCGCGTTCGGCGAACGTGCCGTCGGTCTTCTCGACCGCGACGAGCAGCGTGTTGGTGAAGTCGCCGAGCAGCCGGTCGATGTTCTCGTGCATCGGCAGCCGGTCGAAGATCGGGAAGTTGATCGTGAAGCGGTCGTTCTTGCACCACGTCCGCAGCACCTCGGCGAACGCCGCGACGAGGATGCCGGACGGCGTGACGCCCGCCTTCTTCGCGCGCTCCTTCAACGTGTTCCACTCGCCGGGCAGCACGTCGTGGGCGCGCCGGTCGAACTTGACCTCGCCCTTCGGGTTCGTGACCAGCGGCAGGTCCGGCGCGGCGGGCAGGTTCGGCACGCGCGACACCCAGTACTCGCGCGACCTGCGGTAGGCCTCGGAGTTCTGCAGCGCCGCCTTCGACTGCAGCACGTAGTCGCGGAAGGTGATGTCCAACGGCGGCAGCTCGGCGTCCGGGTCCTCGTACAGCTCGATCAGGTCGGGGAAGAGCACCTGGAACGCGCTCCACGCGTCCATGATCAGCAGGTCGATGCCGAAGTGCAGGCGCACCTTGTCGCCGGGCAGCAGGCTGAGCCGGATGTCGTAGAGCGGCCACCGGTCGGAGTCGATGACCTGGTGCGACATCTCCTCGCGGGTGGCGAGCGCCTGTGCCTCGGCGTCGTCGGCGTCGCGCAGGTCGGTCACGCGGATGTCGTCGCCATCCGTCACCGGAAGCACCTTCTGCGTGCCGTCGGGCAGCACGATCGCGCGCAGCATGTCGTGCCGCTGCACCAGCTTGCGCCACGCGGCCTGGAACCGGTCGACGTCGAGCCCGTCGCGTTCCCACTCGAAGTAGCCGTGACAGCCGACGTTGCCGAAGTCGACCGCGTCGCCGCGGCCGATCCACAGCGCCTGCTGCGTCTCGGTGAGCGGGAACGGCTCGTAGCGGTTGCCGTCCGCGGTGATCACCGGGAACTCCTCGGGCGGCACGCCGGTCTCCACCTTGCGGGCCAGCTGCGCGACGCTGGGGTTCTCCACCAGGACGGTCAGGCCCAGTTCGACGTTGAGCTCCTCGGTGATCCGCGTGAGGAGCCGGATGGCGCTGAGCGAATCGCCGCCGAGGTCGAAGAAGTTGTCCAGCACACCGATCTCGTCGATCGCGAGGACGTCGCTCCACAGGTTCGTCAGTACCCGCTCGCGGTCGTCGCGCGGTTCCACGAACTCGACGTCGAGGTCGGGCCGTGTGCGCGGCGGCGCCGGCAGGGCGGCGCGGTCGATCTTGCCGTTCGCGGAGATCGGCATGTCGTCGACGACCACCAGCACGGCCGGGACCATGAAATGCGGCAGCTGTTGCTTGAGTGCGCGGCGCACCGCGTTGAGCAGCGGCGGCGCCGTCTTGTCGGCCTCGATGTACCCGATGAGCCGGCGTTCGCCCTCCACGTGCTCCTGCGCGGTGACGGCGCACTGCTTCACGCCGGGCTGCTGGGACAGCACGGACTCCACCTCGCCGAGGTGCACGCGGTAACCGCGGATCTTCACCTCGTTGTCCGTGCGGCCGACGACCTCGATGGTCCCGTCCGGCCACCGCCGGGCGACGTCACCGGTCCGGTACAGCACCGGGTTCGGGTCGTCTTCGAGCGGGTTCTCCAGAAACTTCTCGTCGTTGGCCTCGGGCCGGTTCAGGTAGCCCTGCGACAGGCTCGCGCCGGACACGAAGAGCTCGCCGGGAGTGCCGGTGTCGACGGGCTGGAACTCGTCGTTCAACACGTGGACCCGCACGCCCGGCACGGGTTGCCCGACCGGGGGCGCGCGGTGTGCCTTCTCGTCCTCGGTGAGGGTGCGGCCGATGGCGGACAGGTTGCAGGTCGTCACGACCGTCGCCTCGGATGAGCCGTAGACGTTGACGACCTCGAACGGCAGGTGGTCCGGAGGCCACGACCTGAGGCGTTCACCCGCGATGCGGACGTTGCGCAGCTTCGCGCGCGGCGGCCAGGCGAGGTTCCACGTGCGTTCCGCGGTGGCGGTGAGCAGCAACGCGTGGGTGATCTCCTCCTCCACCAGCCAGTCCTTGAGGGCGTCGGCCTTCGCGGCGATGTCGGACTCGGGGATGCACACCGTGCCGCCCGCGGCGAGGATCGGGAAGCAGTCGACCTCGACCAGGCCGGCGCCGGGGGAGGAGAGCCAGGTCCCGCGGATGCCTTCCGTCATACCGCATTGGTCGATCAGGGTTTTCACGAGCGTCCTGAGTGGACCGTGGCGGAGCAGGACCGCCTTGGGCACACCGGTGGAGCCCGACGTGTAGGCGACGTGGCAGACCGTGTCGTCGTCAACGGTTACCTCGGGATCGACCTCAGGGGCGTTGCGCCACTCGTCGCCGTCGGTCAGCACAACGGGGAAGTCCCGGTCGAGCGAGATGCGGTCGAGCAGCTCGTCGCGGGTGACGAGCGCGACGGCCTCGGCGTTGTCGAGCATGAACGCCAGCCGCGCCTCGGGGTACTCGGGGTCCAGCAGCACGACGGCAGCGCCCAGCTTGAAGATCGCCAGCTGCGCCACCAGGCTCGCGGTGCTGCGCTCCAGGCACAGGCCCACCCGGTCGCCCGCCGTGACACCGAGCCCGCGCAGGTGCTGCGCGAGCCGGTTGGCGAACCCGTCGAGGTGCGCGAAGTCCAGCTCGGCTTTCTGTCCGGCCCTGGTCTGCTCGACGGCGATCGCGCGGGGATCGCGGCGGGCCGCCTGCGCCACGAGCTCGTGGAAGTACTCCTGCACGACGAATCCACCCTTTCCGCACACGGATACCAGTGCGGCGCAACGTAAGCGCCCCGAGTTAGGGGTTGGTTATGGGCCGTTATGGCCACCTTCGCGGACTTGAGGTCCGTCATGGTGGCCATAACGGTCCATAACTCATGGCTAACTTGGCGCTCCTACCTTCCGGCGAGAGCTGTGGGAGGAGGTGGTGGTCGTGAGTCCAACGTTGGACACGGCTACCCGTTTGGATGTCATCTCCACGATCTGTCAACGGGTCCTGGATCGCGCGGCCGACCTGGAGGACGCCGCCGCACGCCTGCTGCCCTTCCCGCGCAGCGTCATCCGGGCGGATCTCGCGCTGGCCGCGAGCCGCTTGGAGAGCTTCGCCCACGTCACCCCGCGGCTCGCCGGCCGCAGGGCGCTGGGCCGGGTAGCGCTCGCGTTGCCCGGCAACGCGATCCTCAGCAACCCCCTCGCGACGATCGCGGCCTCGCACCTCGCGGGCAACCGCACGCTGGTTCGCCTGCCGCGCAAGCGCCGCGCCTGGGCAGAGATCCTGCACGCGCTGGTGGGGGAGGCGGCGGAGTTCGTCGACCAGGGCGGCAGCCGGTTCATCGACGAGGCCATGCGGCAGAGCGACGCGCTCATGGTGTTCGGCGACGACGCGTGGGCGCGCGAGTACGAGAAGCTCGCGCGGACCAACCGCACGAAGTTCATCTTCGAAGGGCCCGGAAAGGACCCGTTCCTGGTGCTCTGCCCATCCCTTGTGGACGAAGCGGCCAAGCACGCCGTCGAGGCGAGCATGTTCAACGCCGGGCAGGCGTGCACCTCGCCCGAGCGGTTCTACGTCGTATCCGCTGCGTACGACGACTTCGTCGAACGCGTCATCGACCTCGCACGCGCGAGGAAGGCCGGTGACCCCGGAGATGCGGAGACGGACATCGGGCCGCTCGATCCCGTTGTGGCACAACGGGTGGAGGCGCAGATCAACGACGCCGTCGCCAAGGGTGCGGTGGTGGTCAACACCGGGTTGACCAAACAGATCACGGTCAACGGAGAGCCTCGCACACTCGTGCCACCGGTGGTGGTGGCCGGCGCGGATCACCGGATGTCGGTGATGCGTGAGGAGACGTTCGGTCCGGTCATCGCGATCCAGCGGGTCGGTTCGATCCGCGAGGCACTCGAAAGAGCGGAGGACTCGCCGTACGGGCTGTCCGCCACGGCGTTCGGGCGCGTCGAGGGCGTGGCGGAACGGCTCGCGCAGAGCCACGGCCAGGTGTTCGTCGAGGAGACCTGGCTGTCGCACCGCAGAAGGCAGCCGCTCGCGCCCTACGGCGGACGCCGCGGCTCCGGCTGGGTGTGGGAGTGGCGGGACGAGCAGTTCGTGCGGCGTGACGGGCCGCGGCACAACTTTCTCGAGTTCAGCACAAGCTAAAAGGGAAGGCTGGCATGCGCGACAACGAGAACCTGGCGTTCACCCTCGACGAGTACCGGGGGCGGCTGGACACCGTGCGCAAGGGAATGGCCGAGCGGGGAGTGGACGTCGCCCTGGTCAGCGTTCCGGAGAACATCTACTACCTGACCGGCTACACCACCCTGGGCTACTACATGTACCAGGTGCTGATGGTGCCGATCGACGACGAGCCCCTGTTGCTGACGTACCGCGAGGAGCGGATCAACGTCGAACGCCTGTCGTGGCTGGACAAGCACGTCGACTACACCGTCACCGACGACCCGATCGAGGTCACGGTCGACGCCGTGCGCGGCCTGAACGTCGAAGGCAAGACGCTCTCCATCGAGGAGGGCGGCTACTTCTTCCCGATCCGCACCTACCGGAAGCTCACCGAGTCCGTGCCCAACGTCAGGTGGGTGGACGGCAGCGGGCTCGTCGAGTCCGCTCGGCTGGTCAAGTCCGACACCGAGCTCGGCTTCATCCGCCAGGCCGCGACCGCCGCGATGGCCGGCATGGTCGAGGCCCTGCACGAGTCGCGGCCCGGCAAGACCGAGAACGACGTGGCCGCCGCCGTGTACGCGGCCACCCTGCGGCACGGCAGCGAGTATCCCGGCAGCCCGCCGTACGTGATCAGCGGCGAACGTTCCGGCCTGCCGCACGGCACGTGGGAAGGCCGCGAGCTGCGCGACGGCGACATCGTCTTCCTCGAGTTCTCCGGCTGCGTCAAGCGGTACAGCGCGGCCAACATGCGCACCGCTTTCCTCGGCACGCCACCGGACAGCGTCACCAAGCGCGCGGACGCCGTGATCGACGCGCTGGAGACGGCGATCGCCACGATCAAGGCCGGTGCGACCTCCGGTGACGTGGACGCGGCGGCACGCAAGGCGATCCTCGCGCACGGGTTCGGCGACCACACGCACGAGACCGGCTACTCGATCGGCGTGTGTTACCCGCCGGGCTGGAACGAGAGCCACATCATGAACCTGCACCCCGGCGACGAGACCGTGTTGCAGCCGAACATGGTGTTCCACCTCGTGCCGTCGCTGATCGTGCCCGAGCTCAACGGCCACGTCGGGTTCAGCGAGACCGTCGTCGTCACCGAGACCGGTTGCGAGGTGCTCACCGACAAGCGCGTTCCGCGCGAGCTGCAGGTGATCACATGAGCACGCTCGCGGTGCTCGGTGGCCCCCAAATCGCGCCACAGGGCGTCGACGAAACCCGTTGGCCGGTAGTGGAACCAGCGGATGTGCAGGCCGTCACCGACACCCTCCTCAGTGGACAGCTCAGCTGGATGAACGACACGCGCGTACCCGCACTGGAACGCCAGTGGGCGGACTACGTCGGCGCAGACCACTGCCTCGCGGTCAACAGCGGCACCGCCGCGCTGCATGCCGCGGTCGCCGCCGCGGGTGTCGGACCGGGTGACGAGGTGCTCGTGCCCGCGCTGAGCTTCCTCGCGTCGGCGTCGTGCGTGCTGCACCACCAGGGCGTCCCGGTGTTCGTCGACGTCGACCCGCGCACGTTCACGATCGACCCAACCCAGCTCGCGCAACACCTCACCGACCGCACCAAGGCGATCATCGCGGTGCACCTGCACGGCCTGCCCGCCGACATGGACCCGATCAGGCAGTTCGCCCGCCAGCACGATCTCGTCGTCATCGAGGACGCCGCACAGGCGCACGCCGCCACCTACAACGGAAAGCGCACCGGGTCGCTCGGCGACCTCGCCGCGTTCAGCATCATGGCGGGCAAGAACCTCGCCACCGCTGGCGAAGGCGGCCTACTGACGACGTCGTCGGCTGACCTCCGCAACCGGGCGGACGCGGTGAAGATGTTCGGCGAGACGGTCGGCGCGGACGGCCACCGCGACTACAACGCCCACACGATGGGCTGGAACTACCGGCTCAGCGGGGTCGTGGCCGCGTTCACCAGCACCCAAATCGAGCGGCTCGACGGCTACACCGCGCAGGTGCAGGAGGGCGCGCGGGCGTTGACCAAGGCGCTCGCGGACGTGCCCGGTGTCGTGCCGCCGTATGTGCCCGACGACCGCACGCACGTCTACCACCACTTCCGCGTGCTGCTGGACGGGTCGGTGGCCGGGCTGCCGGACGGGGTGTTCCGCCAGGCCGTGCACGATTCGTTGCTGGCCGAGGGCATTCCGGTGGGGGAGTACCAGACGCGGCCGCTGCCGGGGCAGACCCTGTTCCAGCAACGGATCGGCTATGGCGGCGGGTGTCCGTGGACGTGCGGCAAGTCGACGCGGAGCTACCGGCAGGAGGACTACCCGGCGACGCTGCAGGTGATCCGCTCCTCCCTGGTCGTCGGCAAACGCCTGTGCATGGCGTCGTTCCGCGACCCGGATTCGGTCGAGCGCTACCGCGACGCGTTCACCAAGGTCCTCTCGAACATCGATGAGCTGCGTGAGTACGCCTCGACGATCGACTACGTCGAGCCGTGGCAGCGGGAAAGCAGGTTGTGGTGAACTTCTTCCACCTCGTCCCCCATATTCACTACGGGCCCGGCGTGGCGACCAAGGCGGGCGACGCGCTGCGGGACCTCGGCGTGCGGCACGCGCTCCTCGTCACCGACCAGGGCGTGCTCGACGCCGGCGTGATCGACCCGGTGCTGAAGTCCGTCAAGGACGCCGGGATCGCGTACACGGTCTTCTCCGACCTGCGCACCAACCCCAGTGAGCAGCACGTCGCCCAAGCCGCCGACACCTACCGGGCCCTCGGCTGCGACGGGATCATCGGCGTCGGCGGCGGCAGCTCGCTGGACGTGGCGAAGTCCGCGGCCGTGATCGTCGCCGACGGCGGCACGATCGTGTCCTATGAGGACGGTGCTCGCGAGGTCGCCGGCACACCTCCGCCGCTGGTCCAAGTGCCGACGACCGCGGGCACCGGCAGCGAGGTCGTCGCGGGCGCGATCATCACCGACAGTGCGCGGCAGTTCAAGATGCACGTCGTCGCGGTGCCCGCGCAGGTGGCGTTGTGCGACCCGAAGCTGACGCTCACGCTGCCCGCCGGGCCGACGGCGGCGTCCGGCATCGACGCGCTGGCCCACGCGATCGGCGCGTACACGAGCGTCGAGTCGCAGCCGCTGGCCGACGCGATGGCGTTGCACGCGATCTCGCTCATCTCGCGGTCCCTGCCCGAGGCGGTGGAGAGCGGCGACCTTCGATCGCGGGACCAGATGATGACCGGCGCGCTCACCGCCGGGATCTCGATGAAGGGCGGTGGCGCGGCGGACCACGCGTTCGCGCACGCCGTCAACGCGTTGTTCGACGTGCATCACGGAGTAGGTGTCGCGTTGTTCCTCGCGGACGCCATGGAGCACAACCTGCCGCACATGCCGGACCGGTACGCGGCCGTCGCCCGTGCGCTCAATGTGCCCTCACGGTCCGACGACGCCTTGTCGCTGGGCCGGGCGGGCATCGAGGCGGTGCGGGAGCTGATCGCCGGGCTCCCGATTCCCACGCTGACCGGGATCGGCGTGACCGAGAAAGACGTGCCCGCCCTCGTGGAGAAGGTCCAGGCGGACGGCTTCCACCTCGGGCTCAACCCCGTCCCGGTCACCGCCGAGGACACCCGGCGAATCCTGCACACCGCACTTGCGAGGTCGTCATGACACTGGACACCTGGGTCGCCGAGCACGGCACGTCCAGCCGCACCACGTGCCGCGTGGCGCAGCTCGAGCTGGCGCGGTCCGACGAGCGGGTCTACTCGCTGGAGAACGACCTGGCGCTGCCGTCGGTGCCGTTCGGGACCGAGTTTCCCGAGCGGTACAAGCAGATCGGCATCGCCGAGGCGGACCTGTTCGGGGTCGCCGCCGGGCTGTCGATGTCCGGACGCATCCCGTACGTCAACACGTTCGCGGTCTTCGCGACCATGCGGGCGTGTGAGCAGCTGCGGGTCGACCTGTCGTACCCGAAGGCGAACGTCAAGGTCGTCGGCTACTACACCGGGCTGTCGGGCGGGTTCGCCGGCCCGACGCACCACAGCATGGAGGACATCGCGGTGACGCGCGCGTTGCCGGGCTTCACCGTGCTCTCGCCCGCCGACGCCTACGAGGCCTACCTGGCGACGAAGGCCGCCGCGGACATCAAAGGCCCGGTGTACCTGCGGGCCAGCCGCGGCAACACGCCGATGGTGTACTCCGGCGAGTACGACTTCGAGGTCGGCAAGGCCGTGACGTTGCGCGAGGGTGGCGACGTCACGATCATCGCGACCGGCTGCGAGATCGTGCCACGCGCGGTGCGGGTCGCGGAACGCCTTGCCACCAAAGGAATCTCCTGCCGCGTGCTGAACATGCACACGATCAAGCCACTCGACACCGACGCGATCGTGGCCGCCGCCCGCGAGACCGGCCTGGTCGTCACCTACGAGGACCACAACGTCATGGGCGGCCTCGGCAGCGCGGTCGCCGGCGTGGTGCTGGAACACGCGCCGGTGCCGGTACTGCGGTTCGGCGTCCCGGACATCTTCTGCACCCGCAGCGACGAGTACGACGAGATCCTCGACCTGCACGGGCTCGCGGTCTCGGACGTGTTCTCCGCGATCATGGGGAGGTTGCGATGAACCTGTTGCAACGCCTGGTGGAACTGGAGTCGCCGTCGTCCGACCACTTCGGCTGTCTCGCCGTGCAGGACGTGCTCGGCGACCTGCTTGCCCAGGCCGGTGGGCGGGTCGAGCGATGTACCGGATCGACCGGCACGCCCGTGCTGATCGCGCGGTTCGGTGCTCAACGTAAGCCGATCCTGCTGCTCGGTCACGTGGACACGGTGTGGCCCAAGGGAACGCTGAAGGACCGTCCGTACACCGTCGAGGACGGCATCGCGACCGGTCCTGGTGTATACGACATGAAGGCCGGGCTCGTCCAGATCGTCATGGCGCTGGAGAAGGCCGGTGACCTCGACGTCACCGTGCTGCTGAACGCGGACGAGGAGCTGGGTAGTCCCGGCTCGCAGGACATCATCATGCGCGAGGCTGCCCGCAGCCGTTGTGCGATGGTGCTGGAGCCGTGTGGTCCCGGCGGTTCGCTGAAGACGCGCCGCAAGGGCATCGGCATGTACACGCTCGACGTCACCGGACGGGCCGCGCATCCCGGGCTCGACTTCGCGATCGGCGTGAACGCCGCCGTCGAGCTCGGCCATCAGGTCACCGCGCTCGCGGCGTTGAGCAGCGGCGACACGACGGTGAACGTCGGCACGATCGCCGGCGGCACCGGCCGCAACGTCGTGGCCGCGCAGGCGAGCGCCCAGTTCGAGACCCGCTTCTGGACCGCGGCCGAGGGCACGCGCGTGGACGAGGCGATCCGGGCCCTGACCGCGGTCGACGACCGCGCGTCGGTGCGGGTCACGGGCGGCGTGCACCGCGTGCCGATGGAACGTACGGACGCCGTCGCCGAGCTCGTGGAGGCCGCTCGTGCCTGTGCCGACTGGGATCTGACCGAGATGGCGGTCGGCGGCGTGAGCGACGGGAACATCACCGCGGCCGCCGGCGTGCCCACGATCGACGGGCTCGGCGCCGACGGCGGTGGCGCGCACGCGATCGACGAACGCGTGGTGCTCGCGGACATCCCACGCCGTGCGGCGTGGCTGGCGAAGCTGCTGCGACGACTGGAGGTGGGAACCGTGTCAGATCCTGTTGCGAAGCTCGCCCGGTTGACGCCGGAGCAGCGAGCGCGGCTGGTCGCGAAGGCCCGTCAGGACCGGCCGGCCCCAGAACGCAAGGTTCCGCGCGTTGACCCGAGTGGGCCGATCCCCGCGTCGTTCGCACAGGAGCAGCTGTGGTTCCTGAGCCGGCTGACGCCCGGTGTGCCGAACTACAACGTGCCGTTCCGCTTCGAACTGGACGGACCGCTCGACGTCGAGGCGCTCACCGGTGCGATCAACGAGGTCGTGCGGCGGCATGACGTGCTGCGCACCACGCTCAAGGCAACGCCCGAGGGTCTGCGGCAGATCGTGCATCCGCACCAGCCGTTGAAGCCGACGGTCAACGACCTCAGCGGCTACGAGGACCCGGACGTGTTCGCCGGATCGCGCATCTTCGACC
This sequence comes from Lentzea sp. NBRC 105346, assembly GCF_030269605.1. Lineage (GTDB taxonomy): Bacteria > Actinomycetota > Actinomycetes > Mycobacteriales > Pseudonocardiaceae > Lentzea. The sequence continues at coordinate 183,995 of NZ_BSTQ01000021.1, read as the reverse complement.
TCGCGCGCACGGTCTTCGATCTCGAAGAAGGTCCACTGTGGACCGCAGAGCTGATCAAGCTCTCGGAAAAGCGGCATGTGCTGGTGTGGATCGCCTCGCACGCCATCGCGGACGGCGGCTCGATCGGCGTGATCGTCGGGGAACTCGCCGCGGCGTACAGCGGCAAGCCGCTCGACCCCGACCCGGTCCAGTTCGGCGACTTCGCGGCGTGGCAACGGCAGTGGCTCACCGACGAGCGGATCGAAGAGCTCCTGACGTACTGGCGTGAGCAGGTCCAGGGCTATGCCGGGCTCGGCCTGTCCTACGACCGGCCCAAGCGACCGGGGCTCAACGGTCGCACAATCAACTTCCAGGTCCCGCCGAGCGTCAATGCGAAGATCGGCCAGCTCGCGAAGGACCGTGGCGCGTCGCCGTTCATGGTGCTGCTCGCGACCTACCAGGTGCTGCTGATGCGCCTGAGCGGCCGGGACGACATCGCGGTCGCCACCCCGCTCGCCGGGCGCGACCGGTCCGAGTTCGAGCAGGTCGCCGGATCGTTGACGAACACCGTTGTGCTGCGGACCAAGCTCGACGTGAGCACGTTCGGCGAGCTGGTGGACCGCGTCCGCGAGGTGACGTTCGACGCGTTGCAGCACCAGGACCTGCCGTTCGGCAAGCTCGTCGAGGTCGTGCGGCCCGCGCGGGACGGCCAGTCCAACCCCATCACGCAGACCATCTTCAGCTACGGCGGCACACCGCTGATGCGCGGCGAGAGCAGGTTCGGCGACGCCCGGATGCGCGTGGACGGCATGTCCAACGACACCGTGCGGTTCGACTTCGAGCTGGTGCTCGACGAGAAGATCGAGGGGCTCGGCGCGCGGTTCGAGTACAACGCGGACTGGATCGAGCGAAGCAGCGCGGAGCAGATCTGCCGGGCGTACCAGGAGATTCTCGCCGCCGCGGTGCAGAACCCCGATCACAGTCTGGCCGAATTGCCGACACCGGAACTGCCGGACTGGGAGCCCGAGGAGAACATCCCCGAACAGAGGCATGGACCGGAGGAGGTCTCGCCGCTGGAGGACGAGCTCATCCGGTTGTGGGCCGGGCGGCTCGAGGTCGACGCGATCCACCGCGACGACGACTTCTTCGGGCTCGGCGGCCACTCGTTCCTCGCCACCGAGCTGGTGGCCGACATCAACGAGCACCTCGGTTCGCGGATCACCGTCATGGAGCTCTTCCAGGCCAGCACGGTCGCCACGCTCGCGAAGGTGATCGAGGAACACCCCGGCGACGCACCCGATCAGGGGGATGACCTGGAACGGGCCGTCGAGGAGATGTCCGACGACGAGGTCGCCGCCGCGCTGCAGCGCCTGCGGTCGTAGAAGGAGGTTGCGCTGATGACTGTTCCCGCCTACCGGTCGCAGGAGTGGCTGTTCGACGTGGCCGCCGGCCGGTACGACGTCGACCTCGCGGTCAGCGGCATGGAGTCGCACAGCGTCGAGCCGCTGCTCGCCGAGATGACCACCAAGGCCGGCTACGACATCGACCGCGGCGCGCACAAGGTCCGTGAAGCGGTCGCGGAGCTGTACCGGACGAACCCGGAGAACGTGCTGATCACACACGGCGCGCAGGAGGCGTTGTACCTGCTCTACGCCGCGCTGCTCGAACCCGGTGACGAGGTCGTCGCCCGCACGCCGGGCTGGCAGCAGACCCTCGACCTGCCGAAACGCTTCGGTGCCACCACGAAGACCGTCGAGTACGACCTCGGTGATCTCGATGTGCACGGAGGCGTCAGGACGGCCGCGGCAGTCAGCGAGAAGACGCGCATGGTCGTGCTCAACAGCCCGCACAACCCGACCGGACTCACGTTCACCGACGACCAGTTGGCGCCGTTCCGCGACACGCTGGTGGTCAACGACGAGGAGTACCTGACCGACTTCGACCGCAGCGTCGTGCACCACGTGCCCGGCTCGGTCTCGGTCAGCTCGTTGTCCAAAGTGTACGGATTCCCGGGGCTGCGGCTCGGCTGGCTGGTCGGTCCGTCCGAGATCGTCGAGAAGTGCGTGAACTACCGGCGTTACACGACGATCAGCAACTCGCCGCTGCTGGAGGACCTCGGCCTCGCGGTGCTGCGCCGCCGTGAGACCTACCTCGCCGAGTACCGGCAGCGGCTGGCCGACGGCTGGCGGGTGTTCGCGGACTGGGCGGGTGGATTCCCCCAGCTGCGGCCCATCGAACCGCAGGGCACGCCGTACGTGTGCTGCCAGGTGGACCGGCCGTCGTGGGACCTGTGCAACGAGCTGCTCGACCGGGAACGGTTGCTGCTCATGCCCGGCGACGTGTTCGGCGCGCCCGGCTACGTCCGGATCTCGTACGCCCGCCCCGTCGACCTGCTGACCGAGGGGCTGGACCGCCTCGGCCGGGTCGTGGGCCTGGAACTCGCGGAGCTGCCATGACGATCACACCGATCCAGGTCGAGAGCGAGGTGGTCGCCCTCGGCACAGAACGGATCCTCCTGCGCCGCATCCACGGCCACCTCGAGTATCTGGCGTGCGAGGAGCTGCAACGCCGGATCTGGGGTGAGGGCGACATCGCCCGCGTGCCGTTGCTGGACATGGTGACCGCGCAGGAGAACGGCGGGTTCGTGCTCGGCGCGTTCCACGGCGACGAGCTCGCCGGGTTCGTCTTCTCGTTCCCCGGCATCACGGCAGACGGCGAGGTCAAGCAGTGCTCGGTACTCGCCGCGGTCGCGCCGGAGTTCCAGAACCTCGGCCTGGGCTACCAGCTCAAGCAGTACCAGGCCCGGCTCGCCGCCCGGCACGGGTTCCGGCTGATCACGTGGACGTTCGACCCGCTCTCGGGCCGCAATGTCGTGTTCAACCTCAACAAGCTCGGCGCGGTCGGCATCGACTACGTGGAGAACGCGTACGGCGTCGGCATGGGCCTCAACGCCGGCCTGGAGACCGACCGCCTGCTCGTGGCGTGGCACGTGCCGCCGGTGCCCCGGCAACGCGACCAGGGTGGCGGCACACCGGTCAACGACATCCGCTTCGACCGCGGTGGACTGCCGGTTCCCGCGTGGTCCACAAAGGACTGCGACGACCGGACCGTGCTGCTCAAGGTGCCGTGGGACGTGTACGCGATCAGCGCACGGGACCGTGAGCTGGCGATGGCGTGGCGGCACGAGAGCCGGGCGCTGCTCGGCGGCTACCTCGCGCGCGGCTACCGGGCGGTCGGCCTGCGCCTGCACGAACGCGGTGCGCCGCCGACATACGTGCTGGAGCGGAGCCGGTCATGACGCTCGGCGCCCTCTTCGACGCCGCCGTCGACCGGCACGGCACGCGGCGGCTGCTGCTGAACCCGGACGTCTCCTATGCCGATTTCGCCTTGCGCGTCAACGGATGCGCGCACGCGTTGCGGGAGCGGGGAGTCGGCCGGGGACGGGCGGTGGCCGCCGTGCTGCCGAACTCGCCCGAGCTGCTGACGCTGTGGCTGGCGTGTGCGCGGCTGGGCGCGGTGTTCGTGCCGCTGAACCCGGCGTTGCGCGAAGCCGAGCTGCGGCCGTTGCTGGAGCACTCGGGAGCCGTGCTGGTCGTCGAGCGGTTCGATGATCCGGTGCTGACCGCTCGGAGCGTTTCGGCGCCGTCCGGCCTAGTCTCAGCAGACGATCCGGTGACCCTGCTCTACACGTCCGGCACCACGGGGAAGCCGAAGGGCTGCGTGCTCAGCCACACGTCGTACACCGCGCCGGCCCCGGCGTTCGTCTCGCGGGTCGGCCTGTGCGCGGACGACCGGCTGCTCGCGTGCCTGCCGTTGTTCCACATGGCCGGGCAGTCATTCGCCGTGAGCGCTTTGCAGGCCGGCGCCTCGCTCGGCATCACGCCGAAGTTCAGCGCCTCGGGTTTCTGGGGCCAGGTCGAGAACTTCGGTGCGACGGTGTTCCGCCACCTCGGCGAGATGCTCACGCTCATCCTGCGCACCCCGAACCAGCCGCCGCCGGACCACCCCCTCCGCATGGTCTACGGCGGCGGCGCCCGGCCCGACGTCGCGCGGGCGTTCACCGAACGGTTCGGCGTGACCGTGGTCGAGGGCTACGGGATGTCCGAGACGAACACGGTGTTGTGCACGGATCCGTTGAGGCCGCGACCGGGATCGCTTGGCACCGCGCTGCCGCCCGCCGAGGTGCGGGTGGCGGCGGCTCTCGGCGAGGTTGGCGAGATCCAGGTCCGCGGACCCGGCGTGATGCGGGGTTACCACCGGGCGCCGCAACGTTCGTGTACCGACTGGTTCGGCACCGGGGATCTGGGCTGGATGAGCGCGGACGGGCACGTGCACTTCGCCCGGCGGCGTACCGACGTGATCCGCAGGCGTGGCGAGAACATCGACCCGGCCGAGGTCGAGGAGGCCCTGTCCGAACACCCGGACGTGCTGCTGAGCGCGGTCGTCGGGGTGCCCGGCGAACTGTCCGATGAGGACGTTTCCGCGTTCGTGGTGCCGTTGCCGGGCCGGCGGTTGTGTTCCGACTCGGTGCTGGCGTGGTGCCGCACGCGCCTGGCCGCGTTCAAGGTGCCGCATCACGTGACCGTGGTCGACCGGCTGCCGATGACCCCCACCTCGAAGATCAACCGTTCGCTGTTGCGGGCGGCTCATGGGAGGAACCCACAATGGTGAACGATCTTTCAGCGAAGGCAAGGACGTTGCGCGAGCACATCGTGCACCTCGCCGCCGACTCGCCGGGCGCGCACGTCGGCGGCTCGATGTCGGCGGTGGAGATCCTGACGACGCTGTACTTCGACGGAGTGCTGCGCGTGGACCCGGCGAACCCCGATGATCCGCAACGGGACCGGCTGATCTTCAGCAAGGGCCACTCGAGTGCCGCCTACTACGCGGCGCTGGCGGAGGCGGGGTTCTTCCCGGTGTCCGAACTGGACACCTACAAGAAGTCCGGCAGCCGGCTCGCAGGCCACCCGCACACCGGTATCCCTGGTGTCGAGCTGGCCACCGGTTCGCTCGGCCACGGCCTGCCGGTCGGGGTCGGCCTCGCGATGGCCGACTCGGACGTCCGGGTGTTCGTGATCGTCGGTGACGGCGAGTGCCAGGAGGGCTCCATCTGGGAGGCCGCGATGGCCGCCGCGCACTACCGGCTCGACAACCTCGTCGTGATCGTCGACCGCAACGGCATCCAGGAGGACGGGCCGACCGAGGAGATCATGGCGCTGGAGCCGTTCGCCGACAAGTGGCGTGCGTTCGGCTGGGCGACCGTCGAGGTCGACGGGCACGACATCGGCGAGCTGTCCAACGTGCTGCACGAGGTGCCGCTCACGTGGGGGCGTCCGACGTGCGTGATCGCGAAAACGGTCAAGGGCAAGGGGTTGTCGTTCTCCGAGAACACCAACACGTGGCACTACGGGCACCTCTCCGAGGACCTGAAGGCGCAGGCGCTGCGCGAACTGGGAGGTGTGCGATGACGGCGCTGGCCGATCTCCGGGAGGGGCTGCGTTTCGACCCGGCTGTTACGACGGCGTTCGAGGCGTGCCGGATGGCGCAGCTGGATCTCGCTTTGGAGGACCCGCGGGTCATGTCGGTCGAGGCGGACCTCGGCGACTGCTGGGGGCTGAAGTTCCGCGAGGAGATGCCCGACCGGTTCCTCGACTTCGGCATCGCCGAGGCGAGCGCGGTCGGCGCCGCCGCGGGGCTGGCGATGAGCGGGAAACGCCCGTTCCTCAACACGTTCGGCACGTTCGCGCTGATGCGCGCGGCCGAGCAGGTGCGGCTGGACATCTGCTACCACCGGGCGCCGGTGGTGATCGCGGGCATGTTCACCGGCATCGCGGCCGGGTTCTCCGGGCCGACGCACCACGCGATCGAGGACGTGTCCGTGGCGCGGTCGCTGCCGAACCTGACCGTGATCGCACCCGCGGACGCCGTGCAGGCCTACGACGCGACGAAGGCCGCGTTCGCACTGGGTGCGCCGGTGTATCTGCGTCTCGGCGTAGAGCCGGGACCCCAGGTGTACGACGCGCACGAGCCGTTCGAGATCGGTCGCGGCCGCGTGCTGCGGGAGGGTGGCTCGCTGACGATCGTCACGTGTGGCGTGACGATCGTGCCCGAGGTGCTAAAGGCCGCTTCACTGCTCGGTGACGCGCGGGTCGTGGACATGCCGACGATCAAGCCGATCGACCGGGACCTGCTCGTGCGCTGTGCCCGTGAGACGGGCCGGGTGGTCACGGTCGAGGAGCACTCGACGATCGGCGGGCTCGGCAGTGCGGTCGCCGAGGTGCTGGCCGAGGACGCACCGGTGCCGTTGCGGATGGTCGGGCTGCCGGACGCGTTCGTCAAGGAGATCGGTGACTACGGCGAACAGCTGCGCCGCCACGGGCTGGACGCCGCCGGGATCGAGCGGGAGGTGCGGGCGTGGCTGTCCTAGGGATTCTGATGCTGGAAGGGAAGATGGCCGACGTGCCGGGATGCATGGCGTCCGCCGAGACCTTCCCGTACCCGGTCATCCGGCACGTCGTCCGGGGCTCTCGCACGCCGCTCAGCCCCGAGGAAGCGTTCGAGATGCTGCCGCTGTATGTCGAGGCGGCGCGATCGCTCGAGGCGGCGGGCGCCACCGTGATCACCGCGAACTGCGGGCTGATCGCGTTGCTGCAGAAGGAACTCTCCGCGGCGGTGAACGTGCCCGTGGTGACGTCGGCGTTGACGCTGGTGCCCGCGGTCCGGCGGTTGGTCGGCGACCGGCCGGTCGGTGTGCTGACGTTCTTCACCTCGGCGGTGGGGGAGCGCAACTACCTGGCCAGCGGCTGGAGCTCCGCGGACGTGCCGGTCGTGCTCGGCGGGGTCGGCGAACACGAGTCTTGGCTCGAGTTCCTGCGGACCAAGGAGGTCACGCCTTCACTGCGTGAGCAGATGCGGCGCGACCTGCTCTCGGCGGTCGAGGACATGATCGCGCGTGAACCCTCGCTCGGCGCGGTCGTGTGCGAGTGCACGATGCTGCCCGCCGTGCTGGACGACGTGCGGCCGAGCCTGCCGGTGCCGGTGTTCGACATCCTGACCGCGCTGGACTGGGCGATCAGTGGATTCGAGAGGGTGCGATGAGGCTGCGCCTGCCGCCCAGTGTGCGGTTCGGCGCCGGATCCATCAGCCAGATAACGGACTCCCTGCGGGAGTGCGACGTGCGGCGAGCACTCGTGGTCACCGACCACGGCGTGCTCGCCGCCGGCGTTGTGGACCGGCTCGGACTGGATGCCGAGGTTTTCGTTGCCCACCAACCGACTCCCGACCAGATCACGGCGTGTGCGTCGGCGTTGGCCGATGTGGACGGCGTGGTCGCCGTCGGCGGTGGCAGCGTCATCGATGTCGCCAAGGCGGCAGTGGCGTTGCACGCGATGGACGTGCCGCTGCCGGATATCTACGGGCTGGACAAGGTGCACGGGCCGGCCCTGCCGCTCATCGTCGTGCCGACCACTCCGGGCAGCGGTGGCGAGGTGTCGTCGCATGCGGTCGTGACCGATGGTTCGAAGCGACACGCCGTGAGCGGCGCGTGCGTCGTGCCACGGGCCGTGGTTATCGACCCCGAGTTGGCTGTGACGTTGCCTGATGACGCCACGGTGGCCTGTGCGCTGGACGCGTTGATGCACGGCGCCGAGGCGTACCTGGCGCGGGCGGCTACCCCGTTCAGCGACGCGATGGCGTTGCCGGGCGTGCGGCGCATCGCGGCGGCGTTGCCAGTGATGGGTCGGGAAGAGCTGGCCCTCGGTTGCCTGCAGGCGAACCTCGCGATGGCGCAGGCCAACGCGGGGCTTGTGCACGCGCTGGGCTACCCGCTGACGTCCCGATACGGGATCGTGCACGGGATCGCCAACGTGCTGGTCGCGCCGGCCGTGCTGCGGGCGAGCCGGCACGTGCAGGAGCGGCGGGACGCCGAGCTGGCGGAATGTCTTGGCGCTGAACAGTTCGCGGATGGACTCACGGCATTGCTCGACCGCCTGGACGTCCCGCGCAACCTCCACATCGACGATCCCGACGGCCTCGCCCAGGAAGCCCTCCACTATGGCCCGGTCCGCGCAAACTGGCGCTTCCCCGCCACCGCCACGGACATCGCCACCATCTACCGGGCTGCATGCCGTTAAGGCCACCTTTACTGCGTCAGACGCAGTAAAGGTGGCCTTAACGGTACGAAACGGGTCAGACGGGGACGGCCGGGGTTTCGGGCGCCTTCACCTTCTGCATGAAGGCCGCCACCAGACCGGCACCGACGGCCAGCACGATCGCCGCGATGACGAACGCGAACCGGTAACCGGACACGATGGCCTCGTTCTGCGGCAGGCCACTCGCCGTCGCGTGGTTGAGCGCGATCGTCGTCAGCACGGCCAGGCCGAGCGCACTACCGAGCTGCTGCACGGAAGTCTGCACACCGGAGCCGAGGCCGGCGTCCGCACCGGACAGCTCGTGCAGCGCGGCGTTCTGCAACGCCGGCAGGCCGATGGCCAGACCGAACGCGAGCACCACGGTCGCCGGGACCAGCTGGCCCCAGAACGAACCCTGCGCGTCGATGCGGGCCAGCAGCAGCATGCCCGCGGCGCTCACCACGAAGCCGACGATGATGGCGGTCTTCGGGCCGAACCGCGTCACGAGCTGCGTCGACACGATCATGCCCGGCATGAACGCGATGCAGAACGGGATGTAGGCCAGACCGGACTGCAGCGGCGAGTAGCCCAGCACCTGCTGCACGTACAGCGTGACGATGAAGAACATCGCCGCCATGGCGCTGGTCAGCAGGATCGTCGTGACGTTCGCCGACACACGCGTGCGGTTCGCGAAGAACCGCAGCGGCATCATCGGGTCCGCGGTGCGCGACTCGACCACGGCGAACAGGCCCAGCAGCACGAAACCGGCGATGAAGGAACCCCACACGCCGAAGCTGCCCCACGGGTGCTCGGCGGCGCGCAGCAGACCGTTGACGACCAGGATCAGACCACCGGTGACCAGCAGTCCACCGGGGACGTCGAGCTTGCGCTTACCGCCCTCCGCGGGCGCATCATGGACGAGCTTGGCGCACAACGCCAGCGCGATCGCGGCGACCGGCAGGTTGATGAAGAACACCCAGCGCCAGTTGGCCAGGTCGACGATCACACCGGACAGCAGCACACCGACGGTGGCGCCGATGCCGGCCAGTCCACCCCAGATGCCGAGCGCCTTCGCGCGCTCCTTCGGCGTGGTGAACATCAGGACGATCAACGCGAGCGCCGCGGGCGAGGCCAGTGCCTCACCGACGCCCTGCAGGAAGCGGCTGACGATCAGCACTTCCGAGTTCCACGCCGAACCGCTGGTGAGCGACGCGATCGCGAATATCGCGGTACCGACGACGAAGATCTTCTTGCGCCCCAGCAGATCCGCGACCCGGCCGCCGAGCAACAGCAGGCCACCGGCGGTCAGCAGGTATCCGTTGACCACCCAGGCGAGACCCGCTTGAGAGGTTCCCAGGTCGTTGCGAATGGACGGCAGGGCGATGTTCACGATCGTGTTGTCGATGACGATCATGAACTGGACCAGTGCCAGTACGGCGAGTGCTTGCCACCGGCGAGGATTCGCCTCGGGGGCGTTGCTCACCCTCTCGCGGCTACGATTCTCCACAGTGGACATGACGGACTCCATAGGGACTCGAAAACGGGTCTATCCCAGGAAACAACCGATGGGGTTCCCCGGTCCAACAACGTCCACTCCTGGCTTGACAACCAACGGTTGTGACGCAAGATGAAGCAGGTGGAACTGGACATGGCGCAGGTGAGGGCGTTCGTCGCCGCGGCCGAAGAACTGCACTTCGGACGGGCCGCGGAACGCCTTTTCGTGAGCCAGCAAGCGCTTTCCAAGCGAGTCGGAAAACTTGAGGAGTCGCTGGGCGCACGGCTGTTCGACCGAACCACCCAGAAGGTGGAACTCACCTCGATCGGCGAACAGTTCCTGCCCCACGCGATCGAAGCGCTGGCCGCCGCCGACGCCGCTGTTGCGTCCATCAAGTCCGTCCGGCGGACCGTCCGGATCGACGTGCTGGACGAACGACTGGCGCCGATGCGGCTAGTCCGGCACGCCCTGCGCCGCCTCGACGACCTGCCGATCGAGGTGAGCATGCGGCACGGCCTGCCCAACGCCCTGCCCGCGCTGCGCAACGGCGAGGCCGATGCCGCGTTCGGCCGCGTCCATTCCCTGCCGGCGGCCAACCTGGCGGAGGTGGACCACCGGCTTGTGTTGCTGGAACCGCTCGCGCTGCTGGTCAGCACGCAACACCCACTGGCCGCCGCCGACACCATCCGCCTGCCGGACCTGCGTGGCGTGCCGCTGTGGGTGCCGATCGGCGGCGCGGTGGGCGAGTGGGCCGACTTCCTGCGCCAGTTCGCCTCGGCGTGGGACCTGGACCTGGACTTCTCCGGACCGTCGCTGAGCCTGGACTACCTGGTCGACGAGATCGGCGTGCGGCCCGAGGTCGCGACGCTGGTCGGCAGCCGGATGGAGATGCCGTCCGCTGATCGGACGAAAGTCGTCTACATCGTCGACCCGACGCCGGCCTACCCATGGTCGCTGGTGTGGCCGCGCGGCCGCGCCCACTCGCTGTTGCCCGAGCTGCTGGCGGCGTTCCGCGAGGGCCTCACCGGCCTGGACGACGTGTGGCTGACCGAGCAGGACCGGATCGGACTCGGCACGTAACCGCCGCTTGCCACGATGGCGCTATGGACGGTCCCCACGACCTCGGCGGTGTTCCCGGCTTCGGTCCCGTCCGGTTCTCACCGGACGATCCGTTGTTCGGTGCGGACTGGGAACGCAAGGTCTTCGGCCTCACCATGGCCGCGTCGACCATCGGCCTGTTCAACCGCGACGAGAACCGCCATGCACGCGAACGCATGTCTCCCGAGGCCTACCGGTCGTCCGGCTACTTCGAACAGTGGCTCGTCGCGCTGGAGACGAACCTGACCGAGCTCGGGGTGCTGGATGCCGATGTCCTGCGGGATCGGGTCAGTGATCCTGGCGAGATCAGGGGAAAACCGCGGCCCGAGTTGTTCGAGCTCTTTCAGGACACCCTCGAGTTCGGCGCTTCGCTGGACCGGACCGTTGCCGCGCCGCCGCTTTTCGAGGTCGGCTCACGAGTTCGGGCCGTTTCGGTTGTCAGGCCTGGTCACACGCGGTTGCCGGCCTATGTGCGCGGACATGTGGGCGTGGTGCGGCGGGTCGACCCGGCGTTCGTGCTGCCGGACACCAATGCCCACCACGACGGCGAGAATCCGGAACACACCTACAGCGTCGGGTTTAGCGCACTGGATTTGTGGGGAAAAGGAGACCACGAGGTACGCGTGGACGTCTGGGAGAGCTACCTCGAAGAGCCTGGGGAGGGTTCGTGACGGACGAAGCCGAGCTACGCGCTCGGGTGAAGGCCCTGGAGGCGCTGCTCGTCGAGCGCGGCCTGATCGGAACGGACACCGTGGACCGGATCGTGGAGGTCTACGAGTCCGAGATCGGTCCGCTGCTGGGGGCGCGGGTGGTGGCCCACGCGTGGACGAATCCGGATTTCAAGCAACGTCTGCTGGCCGACGCCACGGCCGCCTGCTGGGAGCTCGACATCGGCGGGCTGCAGGGGGAGAAGCTGGTCGCGGTCGAGAACACGCCCGAGGTGCACAACGTCGTCGTGTGCACGCTGTGCTCCTGCTATCCGTGGCCGGTGCTGGGAATTCCGCCCAACTGGTACAAGAGCCCCGAATATCGAGCCCGCATGGTGGCCGAACCGCGCGTCGTGCTCGCCGAGGACTTCGGGGTGGTGCTCGGGGAAGACGTCGAGATCCGGGTGCAGGACTCCAGCGCGGAGATGCGGTATTTCACCGTGCCGCAACGGCCGGCGGGCACCGAGGACTGGGACGAGGAACGGCTCGCCGGGATCGTGACCCGGGAGTCGATGGTGGGGGTGGCCGTGCTGTGAAGCTCGAACTTCCCGCGGTGCCGCGGAGCAACGGCGAGCTGGTGTTCCAGTCCCCTTGGGAGAGCAGGGCTTTCGGGCTCGCCGTCGCGCTGGCCGAGTCCGGTGCGCTGGAGTGGGACGACTTCCGCGTCCAGCTCGTGCGCGCGATCGAGGACCGCGATCCCACCCAGCCCTACAACTACTACGAGTACTGGCTGAACGCGCTGGAGCAGGCCCTGGTGACCACCGGCGTGGTCGACACCAGGGCCCTGCTCGCCTCGGTGAAGTCGGTGCTGGACCACCCGGAGCACTAACGCAGCGAGACCGGGACGTGGCACACGCCGCCGAGGAAGTTCGAGTAGATCCGCCGGGGTTCGCCGGCGAGCTCCATCCCGGACACCATGTCCCGCAACGCGGTCAGCACGGCGTTGATCTCCAGCCGCGCCAGGTGCGCGCCCAGGCAGAAGTGCGATCCTCCGCCGAGGGTGACGTGCTTGTTGGGCGTGCGCGCCAGGTCGAACGTGTCGGGTGAGTCGAACACCGTCTCGTCGCGGTTGGCGGACACGTTCCACAACGTGACGATGTCACCGGCCCGGATCAGCTTTCCGCCGATCTCGACGTCCGAGAGTGCCGTGCGAGCCATGTGCATGGACGGTGTGGTCCACCGCAGCACCTCCTCGACGGCCGAATCGATCGACACGGCACCGGACTTCAGCGCCTGCCACTGCGACGGGTTCTGGATGAGCGCGAGAACCGCGCCGCCGATGGACATCCGCGTGGTCTCGCCGCCACCGAGGATCAGGCTGTAGCAGTTGAAGATGATCTCGTCCTCGGTGAGCCCGGCGTTCTCGATCTGTGCCGCGGTCAGGAGACTGACGATGTCGTCGCGCGGCTCGACGCGGCGACCCTCGGCCATGTTGGCGAAGTAGAACAGCACCTCGTTCTTGTTGCGCCACGCGTCCTTCTGCGTGTGGTCGGGCGTCTCGGAGGCGACCATCGACGACGTGAGGTCGAAGATGCGCCACCGGTCTTCCTCCGGAACACCTAGCAGGTCGCAGATCGCCATCAACGGGATGGGCGCGGCAACGTCCTTGGCGAAGTCGCACTCGCCGGCCGCGAGCGCCGACTCGACCAGCGAACGGGCGACCGACCGGATGCGGGTGCCGACCTGTTCGACACCACGTTTGGAGAACGTCTTCATCAGGATCGAGCGGATGCCCGCGTGCCGGGGGCCGTCGGTGAGCGACAGCATCCGTTTGGCGGCGGAGTCGCCGCCCGCGCGCAGGGCGTCCATCACGTTGCCGCGTTCGGACGTGAAGTGCTTGGTGTCGCGGTAGACCGCGCTGACGTGCTCGTAGGTGGTCAGAACCCAGAAGCCGGGGCCGCCGTCAGTGGGATCCAGCCAGTGCACGGGATTGTTGTGGCGCAGGTCCCGCCAGAACTCCGAGAGGTCCTCGGTCGAGTGCAGCACCCGGTCGGTGAGGTCGAGGGCCAGGGTCATCTCACGCCTCCCGCATGCTCTCGACGACGGCGGCCTGTTCGTGCAGCACGCTGTTCTCGAACAGCACCTCCGGCGGCACGGTGACGCCGTGGTCGCGTTGCAGGCGCATGCGGATCCGCACGGCCAGCAGGGAATGACCGCCGAGGGTGAAGAAATCGTCGTCGGCGCCGATGTCCTCGACACCGAGCAGGTCCTCCCACAGCCCGGCGAGGTAGCGCTCCATGTCGTTGCGTGGCGCCACGTACGGCTGCCGCCGGCGTCGCAGGTCGCCGCGCGACCGGGACAGCTCGGCCCAGTCCGGGGTGCCGTCACCGGCCAGCGGCAGCGCGGGCAGCACCACGAACTCGTCCGGCGTGTCGGCCAGGGCGGTGCGCAGCTCGCGCAGCGACAGGCTTTCCGCCGCGGGTACCACGAAGGCCACCACGCGGTCGTCCTCGACGGTGACCGCGGCCGAGCCCACGGAGGCGTGGTCGCGCAACGAGCGTTCGATGTCCTGAGTCATGGTCAGCCCCTGAAGTCCTTCTCGATGAGCTCCTGCAGCTCGGCAGGGGCCTCGAGGAACGTCAACTTGTCTCCCGGCAGCACGTGGTGCGTCGTCGGCGCGACCTCCTGCCAGACTCCCATCTCGTCCGGCGACACGTCGGCGTCGTCGGTCCAGCCGATCGTGCTGATCGGGCAGCCGGTCGGCGTCAACGGCGGCGCGTAGCCGAAGCACATCTCCAGGTCGCCGCGCAGCACGCGCAACGCCAGCGGCACGAGGTCCGGATGCAGGTCGGCGCCACCGACCGTGCGGGCCACGCGGCTGACCTCGGCCGCGAGCTGCTCCTCGGTCATCGACGGGTGGTAGACGCCCACCGATCCCGGCGCCGGCATGCGGTACCGCCGGTCCGGCGCCCAGTGCGGCACCCGCGACGACGACACGTAAAGCCGTTGCGGCTCGGGCAGTTCGGTGACCAGCGCGTGCGCCAGGATCGCGCCCATGCAGTGCCCGAACACCGCGTACGGGCGGTCCAGGTACGGCTCCAGCGCCTCGGCGGCGTCCTTGGCGAACGTGGGGAAGTCCCGGTAGCCGGGCTGCCCGATGCGGTTCTCGCGGCCCGGCAGCTGCAGCGGAACGACCTCGAGCGGGCCGATGTGCGTCGGCCAGCGGCGGAACACCGACGCGCCGACCCCGCTGTACGGCAGACAGAACAGGCGCGCCTCGGCGTCCGGTGCCGGATTGCGCAGCAGCCACTTGGTTCGGTGCGACATGCGTCCCTCCGAGAGTGCGTGAGCAACGCAAGCTACGGACGCCCAGTTAGACCGGAGTTACGACCCGGAACCGCATAACCCCGCGCTAACCCGCCGTTCCTAACTTCGACGGCCACGCGGGTTCGGGAGGTCACATGGCACCGGCGAGCTGCGACTTGTTCTTCCGGGTCGTGGTGAACGACGAGGGCCGATTCAGCATCTGGCCCACGGACATCGCCGTGCCCGAGGGATGGCGCCCGACCGGGTTCTCCGGCACCAAACAGGCGTGCCTGAACCAGGTGGCCGAGCTGTGGCGCGACATGCGAATGGAGTGATCGATGGGACGCTGGTTGCTGCTGGAACCCGATCCGGACGCCACGAAACGGTTGTTCTGCTTCCCGTTCGCGGGCGTGGGCGCCGCGGCGTTCCGCGGCTGGCCGGGCCGGATCGGCGACATCGAGATCTGCCCGGTGCAGCTGCCCGGCCGGGAGAACCGGATGCGGGACGCCGCCTACACCGACTTCGACACGTTCGGGACGGAAGCAGCGTCGGCGCTCGAACCGTATCTCGACCGGCCGTTCGCCTTCTTCGGCCACTGCATGGGCGCACTGCTCGCGCACGCGGTCGCGGACCGGTTGGAGCGCAAGCCGAACCGGCTCTTCGTCTCCTCGTCGTACGTGCCGTACCTCGGGATCTCCAAGCCGTTCCACCCGAGCATGACCGACGAGCAGCTGGTCGACGAACTGCGCGCGATCGCCATCAGGCTCGGCGACCCCGACCCGCTGCCGGAGTTGCTGGAACTGTCCGTCGGCGTGCTGCGCAACGACATCGACATGGCCTTCGAGTACGCCCCACCCGCCCGGCCGTTGCACTGTCCGATCACGACGGTCGGATGGGCCGACGACACCATCGTGCCGCACAGCCACATGGGGGAGTGGAAGGAGTACGGCGACGTGACCCATCACGTGCTCAAGGGCGACTTCTTCGACTTCCTCGGCGCGCCGGCGGAACTTCGCGACGTCATCGCCCGGGACTTCAAGGAATGAGGGAAATCGTGAGCAGCAAGACGCTCGTGGAACTGTTCGCGCACAGCGTGCGGCACCACCCCGAGGCCGCCGCGGTCAGCGACGACGACCAGCGGCTGTCCTATTCCGAGCTGGACGCCCGGTCCGACCGGCTGGCCCACCGGCTGGTCGCGCTCGGTGTCGGCCGGGAGGACCGGGTCGCGGTGCACCTGCGACGCGGCGTGGACGTCGTGGTGGCCGTGCTCGGCGTGCTGAAAGCCGGTGCCGCGTACCTGCCGATCGACACGCGCTACGCCGACGGCCGGCGCGACTACATGATCACCGAGGGCCGCGTGCGCCTGGTGATCACCCACCCGGACCTGGCCGCGGACCTGCCGGACGTCGAGGTCCTGCACTACCGCGACGAACCGGCCACGGGTGGTTCGCTGCCGTCGCCGAGCCCGTCCGACGCCGCGTGCGTGCTCTACACGTCCGGCTCGACGGGGCAGCCGAAGGCGATCGTGCTGGAGCACCGCCAGCTGGTCGCGTTCACGCTGAACCCCGCGCTGCCCGAGATGTCTCCGGACGACCGCACCGCGCAGGTCGCCAGCATCTCGTTCGACCCGGCCAACTTCGAGATCTGGTGCACGCTCGCCGCGGGCGCCGAGCTCGTCGTGCTGCCGTCGATCCCCGAGCTGCTGGAGTCCGATTTGCAGCGCGAGCTGAAGCGCCGCAAGATCACCGTGATGCTGGCGCCCGCGATCGCGATCAACCACGCGGTCAAGGTCGACCGGGATTCCTTCGCCCCCTTGCGAATCCTGCACTCCGGCGGCGACGTGCTGCTCCCGTCGTCGTGCCGTGACCTGCTGGCGAGCAAGTTCTCCGGACGCCTGTTCAACCTCTACGGCCCGGCCGAGACGACCACAGCGTGCACCGCGTACGAGGTGAAGTCCGTTCCCGACGACGCCGAGAGCGTGCCGATCGGATCCGCTTTCGCCGGCTACCACCTGTATGTGCTGGACGAGGACTTCAAGCAGGTCCCGGTCGGCTCGCCGGGCGAGCTGTACGTCGGCGGCGCGGGTGTGAGCCGCGGCTACCTGAACCGCCCGGAACTGACCGCGGACAAGTTCGTACCGGACCCGTTCGCCGCCGACGGCGGTGCGATGTACCGCACGGGCGACCGGGTGCGCGACCGCGGCGACGGCGTGCTGGAGTACCTGGGCCGCGTCGACACGCAAGTCAAGATCCGCGGCTACCGGGTCGAGCCCGGCGAGGTCGAACGCGCCATCTGCGCCAACTCGGACGTCCGCGAGGCCGCGGTCATCGCGGTGGGCGAGCCGGGGGACAAGCGACTCGTCGCCTTCCTCGTGCCCGCCGTGGATACGTTGTCGCTGCGAGAACTGCGCGCCGACCTTTCACAGCGGGTGGCGGATTTCCTGGTGCCGAGCGAGTTCATCGTGCTGCCAGCGATGCCCACCGACGCACACGGCAAGCGCGACTGGGAGGACCTCGGGCACACCGCGTCCAGCCGCATGCGGCAACGTCCCGACTACGTGGCCCCGCGCACCGAGACCGAGCAGTACCTGGCCGACCTGTGGGAGCGCCTGCTGACCGTCGAGCACGTCGGCGTGCACGACGACTTCTTCGTGCTGGGCGGCCACTCACTGCTGGCCGTGCGCGTCCGTTCGTTGGTGCGCAAGGAACTCGGCGTAACCCTCAAGCCGCGCGCGGTGTTCGAGTCGAGCGAGCTCTCAGAACTCGCCGCGCTCGTCGACCGCACCCGTGAGGAGGTGCTGATCTCGTGACCGCCGGTCTCGTCGATCTCACTGACACCGACCTGTTCGTGCACGGCGACCCGCATGCGGTGTGGGCATACCTTCGTGCCAATGAGCCGGTGCACTGGAACCCTTCGCCGGACGGCGGGTTCTGGTCGTTGACCAGGTACGCCGACATCCACGATGTGTACGTCGATCCCGGTACCTTCAGTTCCGAGCAGGGCACTGTCATGGGCGGCTCGTTCGGTAGCGCGCAGGACAGTGCTACCGGGCAGATGCTGATCTGTGCTGATCCACCTGAGCACCGGTTGTTGCGCCAGCAGGTCAAGCAGGGGTTCGCCAACTCGATGCTCGCGTTGATCGGTGAGAGTGTGCGGTTGTATGCCGACCGGGCGCTTTCGCGGATCGTGGCCGATGGTGGTGGCGATTTTGCCGTTGACGTGGCGCCGGAGCTGCCTGCCGGTGTGCTCGCGGCGATGTTCGGGTTGTCCGCTGAGGACGCTCACTATCTGCTCGCCTTGACCCGCAACATGATTGGGTCCGAGGATGGCGAGTACAACGACGGTGACCTCGCGTTGGTGACCGCGCAGGTGGAGATCTTCGACTTCCTCGCTGAGCTTGCCGACTCGCGTAAGGATCGGCCTGGGCACGACCTGGTCACCATGTTGCTCAACTCGTGCATCAACGGGTATCCGATGAGTGACGCTCAGATTCTGTACAACTGCCTCAACGTTGTCGTTGGTGGAAACGAGACTACGCCGTATACCGCCTGTGCTGGGGTGGCGGCGTTTGCCGAGTTCCCTGGTGAGGCTGATCGGTTCTACGCCTCTCCTGAGGTGCTGCCCACCGCTGTGGATGAGATTCTGCGGTGGACTTCGACCAACGCCTACGTGCAGCGGACCGCGACCCGTGACGTGGTCATCCGCGGCGTGCCGATCGCGGCGGGTTCCAAGCTCACGTTGTGGAACGCGTCGGCGAATCGGGATGAGGAGGTGTTCGATCGCGCGGATAGGTTCGACGTGACGCGCACGCCGAACCACCACATCGCGTTCGGTGTGGGCAACCACCGGTGCATCGGGCAGACCGTGGCGCGTCAGGAGGTCACCATCCTGTTCGACCTGCTTCGTGAGCGTGGCATCCGGTTCGAGTTGGATGGCCCGATCGAGCGGCTGCGGTCGAACTTCATGCTAGGAACCAAGCACATGCCCGTGCGGGTGGTGTGACGGTCAGGTGCGCGCCTGATTCGCGTGCAGCACATTCGCGTTCTCGGCGACTTCGGCGATTTTCGGGTCGGTGATCCAGGGGGCGAGTGCCCGCAGCTCCCTGGTGATCACTGTGGATCCGGTGCTGCGTGCCAGCTCCAACGCTTCGGACGCGATGAGGACGGTTTGCTCGAGGTCGCCGGCGAAGGCATGGGCGACGGCGAGCTTCGCGGTGTGCACGCCTCGTTCCCACTGACAGACGTTGCCCCAGCGAAGGTGCTCGTAGTGGATGATCGCCTCGTCCAGCTCGCCCAGCCGGAGCAGGCAAGCGCCCCGCTGCACGTCGAGGTGCCGCTCGGTGAAGCAGTATCCGATCTCGTACTCGTCCGCGTTGCTCATCTGCCGATTCCCGACCAGCTTCTTCGCTTCGTCGAGGGTGTTCATACAGGACCGGTCACCAGCACGGGACAGCGCGGACGCCTCCTGCCGCAGCAGCATGGCCCGCACCACGGGACTCACCCCGCTGGTCTGCTTCGCGGCCCGCAAGAGCCCCATCACGCGATCGTTGTCCTCTTCCAACGCGGCGAGTTCGGCCATGCGCACAGTTGCGTACGCGATCGCATCCGGATCGTCGGCCGCCTGTGCCTGCTGCAGCGCCTGCGTGGTCCAGTACGTCGCTTCACGCAGGTCGTGCGTCTGTTCGTGGAGCCAGCCGTAGAACTCCGCGTACACCGCACCGACCGCGAGCAGTTGTCGCCGGAACTCTCCCGATGCCGACCGCCGAAGCCGGTCGGTGAACTCGCAGAGTTCACGAACCGTGGGCTTGAGCGCCGCGGGGCGGCCGTAGTTGTCCGCGTCGTTGACCACGCGGCGCAGGACGAGGAGGTGATGGGTGGTCGTCGGGTCGATCGACAACAGCGAGAGCAGCGCGTGGCCATCGACCGCGACGGACGCGTGTGCGCTGGGAACTTCGCCCAACAGTTGTTGTGCGGCCTGGGGACGGACCAGCACGGCCTGGTCCGTGAGACCGAGCAGGTGGGCAGGGATGCCGAGTACTCGCTGAAGCGTGCGCAGGACACGTATGTCGTGCACGCGGCCGCCGTGAGCCTCGAGGCGGCCGATCGCGTGTTTCGAAAGACCTGCCATCGCGCCGAGCCGGGCCTGGGTGAGGCCGTGTGCCCGGCGTGCGGTCGCGACAATCGAGCCGACGACACCGAGGCAGGCCGCTTCCCGAACCTCCGCCGACGCCCACACCGACGGCGGCAGTGTCTGCAGGCCGCGTCCCGGACGAATCACGTCGGGCCGGCCGGCCGGGTGATCGGGAATGTGGATCCATGCTGTCGCCCGTGCTTCTTTTTCCGCGACCTGGATCTCCCGGTAGTCGTCCGGCATGATCGCCGGGTTGTGCCGCACGACCTCGTGGTAGATCCAGTCCGACACCACGACCGCGAGCACTCCCGGCGAGCCGGCGAGCGCGGATTTCAACGCCCGCACATCACTCAGGCGAAAGGCGTGGATGACGGCCGAGCCCACCACGCCGGTGTCGTCCTGGAGAACCTCGCCCGCGTGCACGGCCAGGCGAAGCCTCATCCGCGCCTCGGGGCAGCTCACCGCGTTGTGCCTGCGCAGGCCCGCCACGATCGCACCGGGCAAGGGCCCGGTCAGCAGGCTCTTGGGCACCTCTGGGGGGACCAGGATCAGCACGCCGTCGCCGCGATCCTCTCGGTAGCAGTCGTCCCAGGGAATCCGCGAACGGGAGAACGCCTCACGCAACACCCGGTACATGCCATCTCGTACGGCCATCTGATGCGAGTGCGTCCTGCGCCGATCGCTGAACCCTTCGACGTCCACGATGAGGATCGCACGGTGCATCGCAAGCGGAAGTCGTCCCATGGAACCGCTCATGAATCCTGCCCGGCCGCGTCATCGGCGGCCTGGTGGAAGTGGACGTCCCCGCTGATCGTTCCGGCCTGCATGCTGTGGCCGGTGGTGGAGCCCGTGGCCGAGTTGTGGCTGTCAGATCGTTCGCGAGCGGTGCCGCTCCCACGGATGACGGTGTTGTTGTCGCCCGCGATGATCTGTCCGCTGACGTCGCCGTCGATGTGGATGTCGAGACGGTTGTCGTGCTTCATGGGTCTCCTCCGATTCACGAGGTGGGTGTGCCCGATGTGGTGTTCTGCGGTTTGGAGCTCGGGGACGTCGCCGCCTGGCCGTGGAGTGGCTGCTCGGCGCCCTTGTTCGGAGCGCCCATCTCGGGCACGAAAAGCAATGCGGTGTAGTCCGTTCTTCCCGCGACCGGCCGGAACGTGATGTCCACATCGCACGAGCCGAAGCGGGGAAGCGGGCTCGGGCACGTCGCCGGGTTCCGCGTGAAGGTGAAGCCTTGCCCCTCGATCCGCATCGCCGCCGTGTTCGCGCCCTCCGGTGGCCAGCAGGTGCCGAGAGTGAACGTCCATGGCACCACGCTCGTCCGGCCGACCGGAACGGTCTCGAACTCGAGCGGTTCCGGGGCACCGCCGCCGGCGCAGCCCGGTGTGCCGATCGTAGGTTCGTTCGTCGGCTGCTGATCGAATACGGGAGGCGGTGTGGTCGTCGGTCCCGCGATCACGCGAACCGACGTGGGCGGCGTCGGAATCGGCCTCGTCGTAGTCGGAACGGTGGTGGCCCGCGCGACGGTTTCGGTGCTGCGGGGGCCTGATTCGCCTGCCAGCGCGACGGCGCCGACAATCGCGGCGACCGTGATCGCCGCGGCGGCGGTGCCCACGACGGCTGGTGCGGTGGGCCCTGATCTCATGGTGTCCGCGGGGCCGTTCGTCCTTGAACCCGTGGTCGTCGCGCCGCTGGTCGCGGCCGAGTACGCGCCGCCGATCGCCGCTCCCGTGGCCAGCCCCACGCCCAGGGCTTTCCGGCGAATCGTGTCTTCCTGTGCGAAGTACGCCTCATCGGCCGCGGAGCCGATCCGTTGCGAGGATGTGCGACCGAGCGCCAGCACCTCACGCCAGCCGCCCCAACGCAAGGTGCGCTGCAGAACCGGCGCGGTGATACGGGCCAGTGTCACGACGGCGGCGTGCTGTTCCTGTGCTGTACACAGGCGGAGCACCTGCAGGATGACGGGGCCGGCATCGGCGATGTCCCGCAAGGTCGCACGACCACGCATCCACGTGACGAGCTCGGCGGCGAGTGTCTCCGGGTTCGGCCTCGCGGCGACCTGCTCGGCGACGAGCACGGCCAGGTCGCCCGCCACGCGGTGGCCGACCGGGCCGGATGCGAGCAGCCGGGCGTCGCGGAGTTCCGCGAGTGCGGAATCCCCTGCTGCCAACGCGATCAGGCAGGCGTCCGGAACCTCGACATCCGTCAGTGCCGCCAACAGGGACAACGTGCGCCGAGCAGGTTCGGTAAGGCGGGAAGCCAGGGCGGACGCCAGCACCGGCGGAGTGGCGTCGAGTGTGAGCCTTGCGGATGATTTCAGCGCGGCTACCGCCTGGACCAATGCGAGCGGACAGCCCCCGGATGTCTGCCACAGTTGCTCCGCGGGACCGGTCTCGTCCGGCAGCAACGATCGGCCCAGTTCCGCCGTGAGCAAGGCCGAAGAGTCCGCCTGACTCAGCCCTTCCAGAACTATCGCGGTTCCGCCCGCGAATGCGCCTGGACGTCGGGAAGCGACAATCACGTCACAAGCTGGGCAGGCGTCCAACAGTGCGGCGGCATCCTCGGGCGAGCCGTCGAAATCGTCGACTACCACAACGGCTTTGATCGACCCCATGAGTCGCCGCAGCCGATCCGGGTCCGGCAGGTAGTCGTCCGCGTCATAGCAGGCCTGGAACAACTCCTGCACCAGGTCGCGCGGATCGAGTCCCGCCGCGGAAAGGAACACCACGTCCTCACCCGACGCCGCCCGCCGGAGCGCGACATGACGCAACAACGCCGACTTTCCGCAGCCAGGCGGCCCCGAAACGCGCACCGGCCTGCCCTCGGCGACGGCCCGATCGATCCGGTCGAGCTCGTCGTCACGGCCGATCAGGTTCGGGCCACGCCTGGGCAGGGGGCGCGCCACAGGCCTGGTGCGTTTCCGGACGACAGGTGGGCGGCCTTCGTGCAATGTGATCGACGAACCGTCCGCGGCGTTGATCACGATGTTGTTCTCGCCGACGACGATCTGCCCGCTGTTCGCGCTCTCGACACGCAGGGAATAGGCCATATTTTGGCCAGTATCAGTCGCTGATGTATTTTCCTCGGACACCGTTCTCCTGGAGGAGGTATTGCGATGAAGGATTTCGGAGGGCGGCGACGCTATCAGGTGCGATGTCGAGTGTGCGACATGTTCGGCCTATTGAGATGACTATTCCATGGTCTGTGGTATAGACCGCTGAATACAACTTTCCGGGTGCGGGGCTGTATTTTGTTATGCGATCCGTTGTGCCGCCCAGGTGCTGACGAAGTTGCCGAACAGGCGCAGGCCGTGGTCCGTCGTGATGCTCTCCGGATGGAACTGCACGGACTCGAGCGGCAGGGTGCGGTGCCGCAGGCCCATCACGTAGCCGTCGTCCTCGGCGTGAGCGGTCACCTCGAGAGCGTCGGGAACGGACTCCGAAACGACGATCAGGGAGTGGTAGCGGGTGGCCTCGAACGGGCTGGGCAGGCCGTGGAACACGCCGTCCCCGTCGTGCCGCACCGGGCTGGTCTTGCCGTGCACGAGGTGCGTGGCGGGCCGGACCTCGGCGCCATGCGCGAGCCCGATGGCCTGGTGGCCAAGGCACACGCCGAGCATCGGGACCTCGTCGGCGAACCGGTGCACGAGCTCGACGTGCCCGGACGCTGACGGGTGGCCTGGACCGGGGCCGAGGACGATCAGGTCCGGGCTCATCGCGCACACGTCGGCGTGCGTCAGCTCGTTGGAGCGGATGACGATCGGCTGGGCGTCGAGAGTCTCGAGGTACTGCCGGATGATGTGCACGAAACTGTCGTAGGCGTCGACCACCAGGGTCCTCACGGGACCAGCTCCTTCCCGGTCACCGCCCAGTAGGCGGCACTCATCTTGGCCAGCGTCTCGCGCCACTCGGCGCCCGGATCGGAGTCCGCGACGACGCCGGCGGACGCCCTGGTGCGGTAGGTGTCGCCCCGGTGCGTCAGGCTGCGGATGCACAATGCGAGGTTCACGGTCCCGTCGAAGTCGATGAGCCCCAACGCCCCGGCGTAGAGGCCGCGACGGCTGGTCTCGATCGACTCGATGATCTCCATGGCGCGGATCTTCGGTGCGCCGGTCATCGTGCCGGACGGGAAGAGTGCGCGCACGACCTCGTAGGCGTCCACATCGGACACCCGGCCGACCACGGTCGACACCAGATGTGCGACGTGCGAGTACCGGTCGACTACCAGCATGTCTGGCACGTCGAGTGTGTCGCGGTCGCAGACCCGGCCGATGTCGTTGCGGCACAGGTCGACCAGCATCACGTGCTCGGCGATCTCCTTCGGGTCGGCGCGTAGCCGCGCGGCCGCCGCTGGCCCGGCGTCCAGCGGGATCGTGCCCGCGATCGGTCGCATGGTCGCGACGCCGTCCTCGAAGCGCACGAACAGTTCCGGGCTCGCGCCGATTACCGTGTGCCCGGCGAACCGGGCCAGGTACATGTACGGGGACGGGTTGCGGTCGCGTAGCCGGCGGTAGACCTCGGCTGGCGCGAGTGGGCTGGTGATGCGCAGCTCGTGCCCGATCTGCACCTGGTAGATGTCGCCGATCGCGATGTGGTCCAACGCCTTGCGCACGTTGCGGCGGAAGGTGGGCTCGTCGGTCTCGTCGTGGCATACAGCCTGCGGGACGGGCGTGTCGTGCTCGAAGCGAGTGATCGAGAGCGCGTCGACAACGACATCAGGCTCCAGGTCGGGCCACAGGTCGCTGTGGTGGACGATCAGTTCGGCTTCGCCGTCCACCGGGATCCGGATGCGGCCGCGGTGCAGCACCACGCACACGTCCGGCGCGTCGAAGGAGTCCGGGATGGTGCGCGGCAGGTCCTCTACGTAGTGCGCGGTGTCGTAGCCGAAGAACGACAGGAAGCCCAGGTCCGCGATCTCGGGGAACGCGCTCTGCGCGCAGCGCAGCAGTTCCCACAGGTGGCGGCGGTCGGTGAGTCCGGCGGAGATCCGGTTTCGCACTGCGGACACCACTGCCGGTTCGCCGGTGATGCTGACATCGGTCCCGGTTACCGAGATGGTCAGCAGCACACCGAAGCCGACCACCGCCTGGCGTCGGTCGGTGGCCGGTCCGGACGGCGATTCGAGCAGGTAGACCTCGTCCTCGCCGAACCGCTCGGCTAGTGCCAGGTACGCGGTGAGCGGGTCGAGTGCCGGTAGCGCCCTGCGTTCCGTCGACACCATCGCGGCCTCCCGAATCAGGTGGTGTACGAGTGCCGTGCGGCGGCCGCGCGGGCCGCTTCGACGACGTGGTCCGGTGCGGTCCGGTTGTCCTTGATGCGCGCGGCCTTCCAGCTGACGAAGGCGCCGGTGTTGGTGATCGGATCCAGCTCGGCGTCGACCGCGATGTCCGCACCTACCCCGAACCGCGTGCGCAGCCGTGAGACGATTCCTTGTCGCACCAGGGTTTCGTTGCCGTCGAGCAGGTCGAGCCGGACCGTCACGCGGTCGCCCTCGTCGATCTCGACCTGGTAGCCGAGGCAGCCGGTGACGTTCTGGAGGATCGCGGACTCGATCTCCGCGGGCTGGAACTGACCGTCGCCCAACGAGATTCGGTCATCCACGCGGCCGATCACCTCGACGACACGGCCGGGCATGCCGCAGTCACACGATCCGCCGACGCGGACCAGGTCGCCGGTGCGGTAACGGATCAACGGTTTGATGCCGTCGATCAGCATGGTCAGGCACAGCTCGCCGGCGCCGCTCGGGTCGGAGTCCAGCAC
Source organism: Lentzea sp. NBRC 105346 (assembly GCF_030269605.1). Lineage (GTDB taxonomy): Bacteria > Actinomycetota > Actinomycetes > Mycobacteriales > Pseudonocardiaceae > Lentzea. The sequence continues at coordinate 158,452 of NZ_BSTQ01000021.1, read as the reverse complement.
CTCGACCAGGTAGTTGGGTTCGGACAGGTGCAGGCGGTTGCGCACGCAGCCGGTCGCGATGGCGAGTGCCTCTTGCGAGCCGTAGAGGCCGGGGAGGACGTCGGCACCCCAGATCGACCTTACGTTGGCGGCGAACTCGGGTGTGCAGATCTCGCCCAGCACGAGGAAGAGCTTGATGGGGAGGTCTTCGAGTCGATATCCGTGGTGCAGAGCGGCCTTCGCGAGGTTGAGGCACAACGTGGGCGCGCACGCGATCACCTCGACGTTGAGCTCCTTGATGAGCCGCAACGCCTTCGCGAAACCCACCCGGCTCGACTCCGGCCAGATCTTGGCATGACACGCGCTCATGCGTTGCGCGACGTCGCCGAACGTGTCGCCGAACGCGTACAGCTCGGACGGGCCCATCAGCCCGATGACCGGCATGCGCTCGCCGAAGTGGTGCGCGAACATGTGCCGCCACGATCGCTCGACGTGCAGGTTGCTCCACTCGATGTCCTTGGCGCTGCGTGGACATGGCGTGGGAGTGCCCGTCGTGCCGGTCGTCTCGTAGTAGATCGCCGCTTCGCTGACGTCGCCGCTGAGCACGTTGTGCAGCTCGCGGCGGAGGTCGGCCTTGGTGGTGAACGGCAGGTCGTCCTTCAGATGTTCCTTGTAGAACGGCGACTTCTCCCGTACGTGGCGCAGCACGATGTCCAGTCGTTCGGCATGCCACTGTTGCAGGTCCACTTGGGACAGTTCGTGGGCGTAGTAGCGGCGGCACAGCTCGGCGTGGTCCATGGGCTCATCCGATCGGGGACTGACGCGCGGCGAACCACTTGTCGTCGCGCTCGTTGGCCAGCTCGGTGTCGAGGCCGTCGCGCCCGGTGAGCTCGCGGTGCTCGCGCAACACGTGGATCATGTCCACCATCCGGTTCACCATGCGCTCGACCATCTGCAGCCCCTCGTCGTCGTGCAGCACATCCCCCGGCTGGTTGCCGTAGACGATCGCCGGGAACCCGCTGCCGACCAGCACCATGCGGTTGAGCAGCACGTTGGTGACGAGATGGTTGTAGACCTCGGCGTGGCTGTACCGCCGGCCGATGACGATCACGCCACCGACCTTGTTCGTCAGCGGCCGGTCGAACCGCATGAACCCGACGCCCGAGCGTTCGATGAACGCCTGCATCAACGCGCCGGTGCCGAAACCGTGCACCGGTGCGGTGTAGAGGATCCCGTCGGCGCTCGCCATCTGTTCCACGACCTTGGGGATGTCGTCCTGGAGAGCGCATGGGACCGTGCGGGAGTTGCAGTCACCGCACGGCCCGCAGGGCGACATGCGCAGATCGCCGAGCCGGACGACCTCCAGCTCGGCCCCGCGTGCCGCGAGCACCTTGCCGACGAACTCCAGCACGTCGGCCGTGTTGCCGTGGTTGCGCTCGGAACCGTGGATGGCGACGATCTTCGGGCTGCTCATGGCGCCGAACGCTAGGGACGCGCGGTTCCCGGCCGGTTACGTAACCGCTCGGTGCTTTCGTTGCTCCATGACCCAGAACATCGGCATCCTGCTGTTCGACCGCGTCGAGGAGCTCGACGTCGTCGGTCCCTGGGAGGTGCTCGCCGCGTGGACGCAGCAGCATCCCGGCGACGGTTTCCGCGTGGCCACGGTGTCGTCCGGCGGTTCACCCGTGACGTGCGCGAAGGGCATGGTCCTTACACCGGACTACTCGTTTTCTTCAGCTCCGGCTTGGGACGTGATCGTGCATCCCGGCGGTGAGGGCACCGAGGTGCTGGTGAAGGACGAGGAGCACCTCGACTGGGTGCGGTCTGCGGCGCCGCTGATGACCAGCGTTTGCACCGGGTCACTGGTCTTCGCCGCTGCTGGGCTGTTGACCGACCGCCCGGCCACTTCGCACTGGGCGACGCTGGAGTTCCTGGAGGTGCTCGATCCCACCATCGAGGTGCGCCCGGACGACCGGTTCGTCGACGACGGTGACGTGATCACCGCCGCCGGGGTGTCCGCGGGCATCGATATGGCGCTGCACCTCGTGTCGCGGTTCGCTGGTTCATCGCGAGCGGCTGAGATCAAGCACTACATCCAGTACTGAGTCACATGGAGCGCAGGACCGAGACGACGATGCCCAGGATCACGGCGTGGTCGCCGTCGATGACGTCGTAGTTCTCGTTGCGTGGTTCCAGGTACACGTGGCCGTTGCGCTTGCGGTAGACCTTGACGGTCGCCTCTTCGTCGATCATCGCGGCGACGATCTGGCCCGAATGCGCTTCGGACTGCTGGCGCACCACGACGATGTCGCCGTCGCAGATCGCCGCGTCGATCATCGAGTCGCCTCGGACGCGTAGGCCGAAGACCGTGCCCCGGCCCGTGAGGCCTCGGGGCAGCGTGATCATGTCGTCTACGTGCTCTACCGCGGAGATCGGGGTGCCGGCCGCGATGTCGCCGACGACCGGTACGGACACCGAGTCGCCGTCCGGCTCGCGCTTCGTGTCGGTCAGGAACAGGCGGACGTCCATGGGGCGGGTGATGGTTGCGCCTCGCTTGAGGAAGCCCTTGTCTTCTAGGGCGGCCAGGTGCTTGGAGACCGTTGAGGGGGACTTCAGGCCCACCGCTTCGCCGATCTCTCGCGTGCTCGGCGAGTATCCATGTCGGACCACCCAGTCGCGGATTGCCACGAGGATGTGCTGCTGCCGCTCGGGCAGGGAGGCGGCGTCGAGGTGGTCGAATGGATCTTCGTAGGTCACGCGGGGATGCTACCGGTTGGCTTTGGACGCGGCTGCGCCGCGACACGTTGGCATTTTTGTGCGGGCCAGGCGCTAGGGCGCCTGTCCCGCACAAAAATGCCAACGTAACGATAAAAGATGGCTGGCTGCCGTCGTGGTCCCGATCCTTTCCAGACTTTCGATGTTGATGTGCGGTTGCATAGGTGGCCGGGATGAGTGGCTGAAGTTTCGTACTTTTTTAAAAAACAACGAAACTCAAGCCACTCATCCCGGCCAAGCCCGCAACCGCAGCAAACGACGCAAGTCTGGGCAGGATCGGGACCCACAACAAAAGCCAGCCATCTTTTCGGTACGTTGGCATTTTCGCGCGGACGCGGCGCCCTAGCGCCGTGGCCGCGCGAAAATGCCAACGTGTCGCGGCGCAGCCGCGTCGAAGCCAGGACCGCACAACTGTCGAACGAGGGCGGGCCCGTTCGACGCAGGGGTAACGACCACCCACGGAAGGCGCCCCACGATGACCCAGCCAGCCCGCACCAGCAGCTACGCCACAGTCCAGGGCAACATCCACCGCCCAGGCGACACCGCCTACGACACCCAACGCGCCACGCTCAACCCGGCCTTCAACGCAACCCCCGCCATCATCGTCGAGGCAATCAACACGGCCGACGTCCAAGCCGCAGTCACGTGGGCACGCAACAACGACCTACCGATAGCGATCCAATCCACAGGACACGGCACCCACGTCCCCTCCGACGGTGGCCTACTGCTAAAAACGTCCGCGATCAAATCCGTCCTGGTAGACCCGGACCGCAGAATCGCCAGGATCGGCGCCGGAGCGGTGTGGGCTGATGTCCTCAAGGCAGCCGCCCCATTCGGCCTGGCCCCGGTATCTGGCTCACACGCGAGCGTCGGCGTAGCCGGATTCACGATGGGCGGCGGCCTGGGAGCAATGTCCCGCAAGTACGGCTTCGGCGCGGACAACCTCCTCCGCGCAGACCTCGTCACGGCAGACGGCGAGGCCGTGACCGCGACACACGACCACAACCCAGACCTGTTCTGGGCACTGCGCGGCGGTGGTGGCAACTTCGGCGTCGTCACGTCGATGGAGGTCCGACTGCATCCGGTAGACGAGGTGTATGCAGGCCAGGCGCTGTTCCCCAGCGAGCAGGCGGCCGACATCCTGGCCAGGTTCCGGGCCTACGCACCGATCATGCCCGAAGAACTGACGTGCACCATCGCCCTCACGGCCGAGCACGTAGCGGTCCGCGCCACCTACCTCGGTGACGCGCATGCGGCGCGGAAGGCCCTCAAACCGCTGGGCGTGGCGGACGCGTTCTCGGAACAACCCGTGCCGGGCACCGCCCCACGACACTTCGAACTGTTCAACGAGCTACCCGACATCGACACCATCCTCAAAGTGGCGGCCGAGTCCGCCGCAGTCGAGATCCGGTACTGGGGCGGCGCGATGACGAGAGGCGAAGGCCCGGCGGGCCACCGCAACGTCCCGTTCTCGATCATCGTCGACGGCCCCGACGAAGCGGCCGAGCGCCTCTGGCCCCACGCCACCGGCGGCTCGTTCCTCAACTTCCTGCACGACCCGTCTGCAGTGGAAACGGCCTACAGCGCGGCCGACTACCAACTGCTGCGCGAGATCAAGGCGTCCTACGACCCGGCAAACGTGTTCCACCGCAACCTGAACATCAAGCCCGCGTGACCGGCAACCGCAAGGCCCCCACCAGACCGACCACACCCATGACGGCCAGGACGACGAGAGCCAACGCGTAGTCGTGGTCGGTCAACCCGGCCACGAGGACGGTGCCCGCGATGGCCGTACCGAGCGCCGACCCGAGGTTGGAAACGCTGCGCGACACACCGGAGATCTCGCCCTGCCGCGCCTCCGGAAAGCTCGACTGCACGACGTTGACGGACGGGGTGAGCATCCCACCCAGCCCCAGCCCGATCACCAGCAGTCCCGGCCACGCCACCGACCGGACGGTCAGCAGCAAGACGATGCCCGTGAAGGTGACGAGGAATCCGGCCACGATGAGGTTCCGCTGCTGGAACCGTCGCGTGAGCGGCCCGGCGGCGAGCGAGGACACCAGGATGCCCGCGGTCGCCGAGGTGAAGATGAGTCCGGTGTGGACGGCGCTGTAGCCGTGGATGACCTGGAAGTAGGTGGCGACGACGAACGAGATTCCCATGAGCAGCAACCACTGCACGTGTTGCGTGACGAGCCCGAGGTTCGCCGTGCGGTTGCGGAACAGGTCCGGCGACAGCAGCGGGTCGGACCGCGTGCGCATGGTGTGGAAGAACCGGGCCAGGACAACGAATCCAAGACCGATCAGCCCCAGGAAGAGCCACAGGTTGTCGTCCGCCGCCAGGATTCCGACGACGATCAGGACCAGCCCGGCGGCCGACAGCACCGCGCCCTTCAGGTCGAACGGACGGGTCGGGTCGGCCGGGATCGGGTCGACGATCTTGCGTGCCATCCACGCGATCAATGCGACTATCGCGGCCTGGAAGACGAAGGCCGCGCGCCAGCTGATCGCCGACGTGATCAGCCCGCCGATCAACGGACCCGTCGCCGCGCCCACCCCGCCCATCGCGCTGATCACGCCGAACGCGCGGGCGCGTGAACCGGCGGCGAAGTGCACCGTGGTGAGGATGTAGACGGGCGGGATCAGCAGCGCGGTGCCGATGCCCTCGAGGATCGAGTTGCCGAGGATGAGCACCGGGAGGCCCGGTGCGACAGCGCTGAGCACCGCGCCGATGCCGTACAGCACGAGGCCCAGCGTGAAGCAGCGTTTGCGGCCCCACCGGTCGGTCAGCTTGCCGCCTGGCACCATCAGCGCGGCCATCACGACCAGGAAGATCGTGATGGCCAGTTGGACACCGTGCACGTCGGTGTCCAGGTCCGCACTGATGTCGTTGATCATCACGTTCATGTTCGAGCCGGCGAAGCTGCAGATGAACTGCGCGAGTGCGAGCGGAACGAGCACCCGATCACCGTCGCCGAAGCCGCCGGGCGGCGTCTTCACCCGTGGCGGGCGACCGTCGATGATGGACCGATGTGGCGCGCGGTGTTCGTGGTGCTCTTGCTCGGCTTCGCGTCGTGCACCCCGGCCGAGACGCTGCACGGGGTGGTCCGCGAGGGGGTCGAGAGTTGCCTCGCGATGGAGGTGGACGGTCAGACCTACACGCTGTTCGTGAACGATCGGGCCGTTGTGCGTCCTGGAGCCGAGGTGGTTGTGACCGGCTACCGCCCGGCCAACGCGGGATCAGGCTGCATGTTCGGCGAGATGTTCATCGTGACGTGGGCGCGCCGCGTCTAGCGGCTGGGCCAGCAGCAGACCCAAGGCGCCGAGCGCGACCAGCGCCGCGATCGGCGGCAGCGCGAGCAGGCTGGTGTTGCTGATCACCAGGCCGCCGAACACGCCCGACAGGCCAACCCCGAGGTAGATCGCGGAAGCGTTGACGGACAACAGGAGTCCGCTCGACTCCCTCGGCGCCAGCTCGATCAGCCAGTTCTGGATCGGCGGGTTCACCGACCACGTGAACAGGCCCCACACGAACATGACGAACCCGGCGCTCACGGCGGAAACGGCCGTCAGCGGCAACGTCGCCAGCACCACGATGAACACGGCGAAGATCACCAACAACGGCGTGCGGCTGCCCCAGCGGTCCGCGACGCGGCCGCCGAGCGTGTTGCCGATCGCGCCACCCACCCCGTAGACCAGCAGCAACGCGCTGATCGTGAAGCCCTGCACGTGCGCGACGGAAGCCAGGATCGGCGCGATGTAGGTGAACACGCTGAACGCCGCCAGGCAGCCCAGCACGGTCATGCCGAGCACCAGCAGCACGCGCCGGTCGCGCGCGGCGGCGAACCGTTCACGCAGGCCCGCGAACGGCGGCGCGGCTACGCGGGGCACACCGAGCTGGATCGCGGCCGCGCCGAGCAACGACACGAGTGCGACCACCGCGAAAACGCCCTGGTAACCGATGCGCTCACCGAGGATGTTGCCCAGCGGCACGCCCACGATCAGCGCGAACGTGAGGCCGCCGAACACCGTCGCGACGGCGCGGCCGCGGTGGTCGGGCGGGGCGAGCACGGTGGCGACCGCCGTGGCGACCGGGGTGAACGCGGCGGCGCCGAGCGCGCTGATCACGCGGGCGCCGAGCAACCACGAGTAGGTGGGCGCGACGGCGGCCATCGCGTTGCCGGCCGCGCTGAGGACCAGCGCCGCGATCAGGAGTGAGCGCCGCTCCCACCGTCCGGTGAGGACGGCCAGCACGGGTGAGGCGATCGCGTAGGCGATGGCGAACGCGGTGACCAGCTGGCCCGCGGCGGCGGGGGAGACGTCGAGCTCCCGGCTCACGGCGGGCAGGACGCCGGTGACTATGTAGCCGCTCGTGCCGACGGCGAACGCTCCGGCGGCGAGCAGGTGGATCCGTGACAAGGTGCCCCCTAAGTCGTTAGTACGATGGACACCGTACTACGAGAATTATCGAACTACGAGAGTTCTCGTACTATGGGCACCATGAGTGACGCGTTGCCGCATCCCGACCGTGCCGACATCCGGATCGAGGCGGTGCTGCACGCGCTCGCCGACCCGGTGCGGTTGCACCTGGTCAGGGAGATGAACCGGATCGGCACGGGGTGCGCCTGCGGGGCGATCGACCTGCCGGTCACCAAGTCGACGCGCACCCATCACATCCGCACGCTGCGTGAGGCGGGTGTCATCCGCGTGACGCCCGAGGGCACGTCCCGCATCGCGACGTTGCGCCGGGACGACCTCGACGCGCTGTATCCGGGGATGCTCGACGCCATTCTGTCCGCCGAACACTGAAGGTCACCCCGAGTTCGTTCGGGCTTGACCAGCACATCGCCGGATGTTCTCCACCGACGGGTGACATCTGACTCCTGAGCCGCTGCCGAGGGAGTCAGCCATGCCTGGGGTCAACCGCCGTCAGTTTCTGCGACTGGGTGCCGCCGCCACCGCGTTCACGGCGCTGTCGGAGAGCATCGCGCGGGCCGCGGAGATCGCGCCCGCCACGAGGACCGGCACGATCGACGACGTCGAGCACATCGTCGTGCTCATGCAGGAGAACCGGTCGTTCGACCACTACTTCGGGACGCTGCGCGGCGTGCGCGGGTTCGGGGACCCGCGGCCGGTGACGCTGCCGAGCGGAAAGTCCGTATGGCACCAGTCGGACGGTGTGCGGGACGTGCTGCCGTTCCATCCGACCGCCGACGACATGGGCATGCAGTTCCTGCAGGACCTCAACCACGACTGGAACGGCGGCCACCTCGCGTGGAACGGCGGCCGGTACGACAAGTGGGTGCCCGCGAAGACCGCCACCACCATGGCGTACCTGAACCGCGGCGACATCCCGTTCCACTACGCGCTCGCCGACGCCTTCACGATCTGCGACGCCTACCACTGCTCGTTCATCGGCGCGACCGACCCGAACCGGTACTACATGTGGACCGGCTACACGGGCAACGACGGCACGGGCGGCGGCCCGGTGCTGGGCAACGACGAGAAGGGGTACGGCTGGCGCACCTACCCCGAACGGCTCGAGCAGGCCGGCGTGTCGTGGAAGATCTACCAGGACGTCGGTGACGGGCTCGACGCCAAGGGCAGCTGGGGCTGGATCTCCGACGCCTACCGTGGCAACTACGGCGACAACTCGTTGCTGTACTTCGACAACTACCGCAACGCCAAGCCCGGCGACGCGCTCTACGAGAAGGCGCGCACCGGCACGAACATCAAGGCCGGCGGCACGCTGTTCGACATCCTGCGCAACGACGTGAAGAACAACCGGCTGCCGAAGGTGTCCTGGATCGTGGCGCCTGAGGCGTACACCGAGCACCCGAACTGGCCGGCGAACTACGGCGCCTGGTACATCGCCAAGGTGCTCGACGCGCTGACGTCGAACCCGAGCGTGTGGGCCAGGACCGCGCTGTTCATCACCTACGACGAGAACGACGGCTTCTTCGACCACGTCGTGCCGCCGTACCCGCCGGCGTCGGCCTCGCAGGGACTGTCCACAACGGACGTCAGCACCGAGCTGTACGGCGGCAGCCTCTCGTACGTGCCGGGACCGTACGGGCTCGGGCAGCGGGTGCCGATGCTCGTGGTCTCGCCATGGAGCCGGGGCGGTTACACGTGCTCGGAGGTGTTCGACCACACGTCGATCATCCGGTTCGTCGAGCGGCGGTTCGGGGTGCACGAGCCGAACATCTCGCCGTGGCGGCGCGCGATCTGTGGCGACCTCACGTCCGCGTTCGACTTCACCGCCACGAACACGAGTTTCGTTACGCTGCCGGACACCCGCGGCTACGAGCCGCCGGACCGCGAGCGGCACCCCGACTACGTGCCGACGCCGCCGGTGAACCCGTCGATGCCGAAGCAGGAACCGGGGAGCAGGCGCACCCGGCCGTTGCCGTATGCGCCGATCGCCGACGCGTCGGTGAACGGCGGCAAGATCACGCTGACCGTCAGCGGCGGCGCGAAGGCGGGGGCGCAGTTCTACATCACCGCGCGCAACCGCGGCGACGGTCCGTGGACGTACACGACCGAGGCGGGCAAGCAGCTGTCGGACACCTGGAACACGTTGTATTCCAACGGTGTCTACGACCTGACCGTGCACGGTCCGAACGGGTTTCTTCGCGAGTTCCACGGAAGCGCGCCGGCGGCCGAGGTGACCGCTCGCTATCAGAGCGGGAACCTGGTGCTCCGGTTCACCAACCCCGGTCCGGTCCGGCACCTGAAGATCACGAACGCATACGGTGGCACGCAGACGGTCACGGTCGGGCAGGGGTCGAACGTGACCCGCACGATCGACCTGACCGCGTCGAAGCGGTGGTACGACGTGACCGTGGTGTCCGCAGAGGACAGCGGGTATCTGCGGCGGTTCGCCGGGCACGTCGAGACGGGTGCGCCCGGCGTCAGCGACCCGGCGATCTTCAGCTAACGCAGGACCTCGGCGCGGGACAACCGCAGCTCGTCGTCCTCGACCGGCAGGCGGCGCAACAGCTTCACGTCGCTGAAGTAGTTCATCGACGTCAGCCAAGGCGCCCGGCCGCCCTGCCTCGGCAGCTGGTCCACGACGCGTTTGATGTAGCCGGCGCCGAAGTCGAGGAACGGGCGGGTCGGCGCGTCCGGGTCGGCGACGACCGGGCGCGCGGTGTCGTAGCCGTGCTCGTCCATGTGCGCGAGCAGCCGGCAGAAGTGCTCGCACAGCAGGCCGACCTTGAGCGTCCATGACGAGTTCGTGTAGCCGATGGCGTAGGCGAAGTTCGGCACGCCGGACAGCATCATGCCCTTGTAAGCCAACGTGTCCGGGAGGCTCACCTCGGCGCCGTCGACGGTCAGCGTCATGCCGCCGAACGCCTGCACGTTGAGTCCGGTCGCGGTCACGATGATGTCCGCTTCGAGGTCGCGGCCGGACTCGAGCCGCACGCCGGTCTCGGTGAACGTCGTGATCCGGTCGGTCACGACGGACGCCTTGCCGCGGCTGATCGCCGTGAACAGGTCGCCGTCGGGCACGACGCAAAGCCGTTGGTCCCAGGGGTTGTAGGGCGGGTTGAAGTGCTCGTCGACCGGATAGCCCTCGGGCAGCAGCTTCGCGTTGAACCGCCGGATGAGCCGGCGCGCCGCGTTCGGGAACCGCTGGGAGAACCGCCAGATCAGTTGCTGCTGCAGGATGTTCTTGCGCCGGATCAAGGCGTAGGCGCGGTCTTCGCGGAACAGCCTGCGCAGCCCGTTGGCGATCGGGTCCTTCGCCGGGACCGGCATGATGTACGTCGGAGTGCGCTGCAGCATGGTCACGTGCCCGGCCGCCTCGGCCATCGCGGGCACGATCGTCACGGCCGTCGCGCCGCTGCCGATCACCAGCACGTGCTTGCCGGCGTAGTCGAGGTCCTCGGGCCAGTGCTGCGGGTGGATGATCTGTCCTTGGAACCGTTCCCGGCCCTCGAAATGCGGCGTGAAGCCCTCGTCGTAACGGTAGTAGCCGCCCGCGCAGAACAACCACCGGCAGCTGAGCGTGGAGCGCTCGCCGTTCCGCTCGATCTCGACCGTCCAGTGCGCCTCCCTGGACGACCATTCGGCGGCGATCGCCTTGGTGTGGAAGCGGATCGCGTCGCCGAGGCCGTGTTCCTCGACCGTCTCGTGCAGGTAGGCGAGGATCTTGTCCGCCCCGGCGATCGCCTCCTTCGCCCGCCACGGCTTGAACTCGTAGCCGAACGTGTGCAGGTCCGAGTCCGAGCGGATACCGGGGTAGCGGAACAGGTCCCAGGTGCCGCCGATCGCCCCGCGCGCCTCGAGGATCGCGAACGTCTTGTGCGGGTGCTCGCGCCGCAGGTAGTACGCGGCGCCGAGGCCGGAGATCCCGGCGCCGACGATGAGGACGTCGAAGTCAGTCATGCACCGGCTCCTCACGTTCGCGGAACACCTCCATCGTGACGCTCCTTCACGTTTGCGGTCCAGCACGAAGTGCACCTGGATAGGCCTTCTGTGGTGCAATATGCACCATGTCTTGGGAACGGCCGTCGCGGCGGGTCCGCGAACTGATCAGGCGGGGCGCCGAGATAGCGCTCGACCCGCCCGCGGAGTGGCTGGCCGAGCTGGACGAGGCGACGTTGTCCGGGCCGAACCGGCAGCAGATCGCCGAGGACCCGGTGCTCGCGGCGGCGACCAAGCGCACCAACCGATCCAACCTGCTGGGCTGGGCGTCGGCCAACATCCGGGCGCCGGGGGAGCGCGTGCCGGCCGACCTCGGAGAGGCGCCGCTGGCGTTCGCCCGTGACCTCATCCGCCGCGGTCTCGACGAGTCCGCGCTGGACGCCTACCGCTCCGGGCAGGGCGTCGCGTTGCGGCTGTGGATGCAGATCGCGTTCTCGCTCACGTCCGACCCCGAGGAACTGCGGGAGCTGGTCGACGTGTCGTGCCGGTCGATCGCCGCGTTCGTGGACGACACGGTGGCCGCGATCTCGGTGCAGATGGGGAAGGAACGCGAACAGCTGACGCGCGGCACGCACGCCGAACGGCTGGAGACGGTGACGCTGCTGCTGGACGGCGCGCCGATCTCGGCCGCCCGCGCCGAGCAACGCCTCGGCTACCGCCTCTCCGGGCCGCACACGGCCGCGATCGTGTGGAGCGACGACCCGGAGTCGTCCGGTGACCTCGACCGCGTGGCGGACCTGCTCGGCTCGGGATCCGCGCTGACCGTGCTCGCCAGCGCCGCCACCCGGTGGATCTGGGTGCCCGGCGCCCCGGACGTTGTCTTTCTCCGCACAGAGGTCGCGCGCTTTCCGGCGGCGCGCGTCGCGCTCGGCTCCAGCGGCCAGGACGCGGACGGCTTCCGGCGCAGCCACCTCGACGCGCTCACGGTGCAGCGCATGCTGGCCAGGCTGGCGTCGCCGCAACAGCTCGCGACGCACGACGAGGTCGAGCTCGTCGCCCTGCTCACGGCGGATGCCGAGCGCGCGGACCGGTTCGTCAAACGCACCCTCGGCGACCTGTTGTCCGCGGACCCGGACGTGATCGAGGCGGTGCGCGCCTACGTCGCCTCCGGTTGCAACGCGACGCACGCGGCCACCCGGACGTACACGCACCGCAACACGTTGCTGCGCCGGTTGGCGCGGGCGTCGCGCCTGCTGCCGGTGCCGGTCGAGGACAATCTGGTGAACGTAGGCGTCGCGTTGGAGGTGCATCGGTGGCGGCAGTCCTGAGACCGCTGTACGCCGCCGGTTTCGTCACCGCGTTCGGCGCGCACAGCATCGCCGCCAACCTCGGGTCGTACACGACCGGATCCCTGCTGACGCTCGGCCTGTTGCTGGCGTTGTACGACGGCGCCGAGGTGGTCCTCAAACCCGTCTTCGGGTCGCTCGCCGACCGGATCGGCCCTCGCCCGGTTCTGCTGGGCGGCCTGCTCGCGTTCGCGCTCGCTTCTTTTGTCTTCGTGCTCGCTGGAAACCCGGCGCTGGTCGGCGTCGCGCGACTCGGTCAGGGCGCTGCCGCGGCGGCGTTCTCGCCCGCGGCCGGAGCGTTGGTCGCCCGGTTGTCACCGCGGCGGATCGGCCGGGCCTTCGGCGGTTATGGGGCGTGGAAGAGCCTCGGGTACACGCTCGGGCCGCTGCTGGGTGGCGTGCTGATCACGGCGGGCGGCTATCCGCTGCTGTTCGGCACCCTGGCCGCGCTCGCGCTGGTGGTGGCGTTGTGGGCGTTCGCGGTCGTGCCCGCGGTGCCGCCGTTGCCGCGCGCCCGGCAGACCGTCGTGGACCTGGCGCGCCGCCTGTCGCAGCCGAGCTTCGTGCGTCCGACCGTCGTGCTCGCGGCGACCACCGCCGCGCTGGCCGTCGGCGTCGGCTTCCTGCCGGTCGCGAATACCGGGCTCACGCCGGTGGTGACGGGTGCCGCGGTGTCCGTGCTGTCGCTGTGTTCCGCGCTGGTGCAACCGTGGGCCGGCCGGGCGCGCGATGCCGGACGGCTGGGTGATCGCACGGGTTTGGCGGGCGGCCTTGTTGTGACCGCATTGGGGATGGTTCTGGCCGCGTTGGTCCCTGGTTTTCTCGGTGTGCTGGCCGCTGCGGTGTTCATCGGTACCGGCGTCGGCCTGGCCACGCCGCTGGCGTTCGCCCAGCTCGCCTCCGGTACGCCGGAATCGCGCTTGGGGCAGACGATGGGCGCGGCCGAGGTGGGCCGCGAGCTCGGCGACGCGGGCGGCCCGCTGCTCGTCGGCGCGATCGCGGTCGCGCTGTCGCTGGACGCCGGCTTCCTGGGCCTGGCAGTCGTTCTGGTCGTCTGCACCGCACTGGTCTGGGGAAAACCACAGTCTTTGTGAGAGCGTGCTCACAGGGTATTTCCTGCGTAGCTCGACCGGGTGAACAGTGGCCCGATGAAGCTCAAGTTATCCCTGTTCTTATCCCTGCTTCTCACCGCCGGATTCACCGCGACCGCCGAATCCGCGCTTCCCGCCCAGAGTCCCGTCGATGTCACGCCGGGATCGGTCCGACTCGACCCGAGAGAGCCGAAGCTGGACGTCGACTACGGGCGTTCGGCGTTGGAGCTGAAGTACATCCGTAAGGACGCCGCGAGCCCATCCGGCTGCACCACCCGCCACCACGAGGAGACCGAGGAGGCCGAGGTCGAGCCCGGCGCCGGGCACGTGACCGTGGCCGGCGTGCGGTACGAGCTCGTGCAGTTCCACTTCCACACGCCGTCCGAGCACCGCTTCGCCGGGCGGTCGACGCCGCTGGAGATGCACCTGGTGCACCGCAGCGCCGCGGGCAAGCTGCTGGTGATCGGCGTTCCGCTGCTCGGCGGGCCGCGGTCGGCCGTCGACGAGGCGCTCGCGAAGCTCGCGCCCGAGTGCGGCGAGCCGGTGCACGTGCCGCCGATCGACCTGAACCGGCTGCTGTCGCCGGTCCGGATCACGTTGCACTACAACGGATCCCTGACGACCGCGCCGTTCACCGAGGGCGTGGCGTGGTACCTGACCTCGCCGATCACCGTGACGCCCGAGACGATCGCCCGGTTCCAGGCCGTGTTCCCGGCCGGCAACGCGCGCGAGCCGCAGCCGCTCAACGGCCGGACCCTGGTTCCCGTCCAGCGGAGCTGATCACCGCGCCGACGACCTTGCGGACGGCGTCGCGTTCCGGCGCGGGGCCGTCCCGGTCGGCGAACAGCAGGTGGGCGGACCCGATCAGCATGGCGGACAACGTGTGGACGTCGGCGTCCGCGGCGATGCGTCCCAGATCGCGTTCGGTGAACAGGTAGTCCCCGATCATGGTCGCCGCCTCGGTCAGCACCGGGACCCCGGCGGGCAGCGACCGGCGCAGGCGGGCGCGCAGCTCGTCGCGGAACGTCACGAGGGCGACGATCGCGACGGCGACCGAGCCGAACAACGCGATCAGCGCGTCGGTGAGGTTGTCCTCGACCGTGCCGTCACCCGCGACCTCGCGCAGGGCGGCGGCCTGTGGGTCCATCCGGTCGACCCGAGCCAGCACGAACTCGGCGAGGAAGTCGTCGAAATCGGCGAAGTGCTTGTGCAGCACGCCTTTCGCGCAGCCGGCCTCCGTGGTGACCGCCCGGCTCGTCAACGCGCTGGGGCCGTCGCGCAGCAGGATTCGATCGGCGGCGGCGAACAGCTGCTCGCGCACGTCGCGCAGGGCGACCCCGGTCGGCACCACGAACTCCTCTTGTCGAGTGGGCGCTTGCCCACTACCGTGGGCGCATGCCCACTTTACTTTCGCCCGACTCCGCGCAGGCGCGGAGCTGGGCTTCGTCGTTCGGCGAGGATCCCGAGCGCTACGACCGGACCCGGCCCAGCTATCCGGACGCGATGGTCGACCGGATCATCGCCGCCAGTCCGGGGCGCGACGTGCTCGACGTCGGCTGCGGCACCGGCATCGCCGCGCGGCAGTTCGCGAAGGCCGGATGCACGGTGCTCGGTGTCGAGATCGACGAACGGATGGCGTCGTTCGCTCGGGGCACCGGGGTGGACGTCGAGGTCGCTCGGTTCGAGGACTGGGATCCCGCCGGACGCACGTTCGACCTGGTGATCTCCGGTCAGACATGGCACTGGATCCACCCCGTCGCGGGCGCGGCCAAGGCGAAGGAGGCGCTGCGGCCTGGCGGCCGGCTCGCCGTGTTCTGGAACGCCTTCCACCTGCCGCCCGAGTGCATCGCGGTCTTCCACCGGGTGATCGGCGTGGCGCCGTCCGGTGACGGGTACGGCGCGCTGGCCCGCAGGGCCGCCGAAGGGATGGGGCTCGGCGAACCCGAGTACTGGGAGTTCGAGTGGGAGCGTCCCTACACCCGTGCCGAGTGGCTGGACCAGGTGCCCACGATGGGCGGGTTCTCTCAGCTCACGCCGAACCAGCAGGCGGAGCTGCTGAAAAGCATGGACATCGGCGACTTCACCATGCGCTATACCGCCACCGTGGTCACCGCAGTGGTTTAGCTCGCATATTGGGAAACTATGTTTCCTGACTGATGGGTCAGGTTGCACGATGCGGGGCGTGACGCTGACTCGCGAGAACCCTTTCCGCACGAGGTCCGTGCTCCAGCTCGCGGTGATCAGCGTGGTCATCGGGGTGTCGACGGCGTTCGCGCTGCCGTTCGGCTCGCTGTTCCTCACGCGCGAAGTCGGCGTCTCGCCGCTCGCGCTCGGCACGTTCATGTTCCTCTCGCCGGTCGCGTCGGTGGTCGCGAGCACGATCATCGGCAAGCTCTCCGACACCCGCGTGCAACGGCGGCGCGTGATGATCCTGGGCGGCCTCGCCGGCCTGCTCGGGTACGCCCTGTTCGCCGTACTGCGCGACTACTGGATCCTGCTCGCCGCGTCGGTCACGTTCGTCGCGATCGCCTCGTCGCTGCTGCCGCAGCTCTTCGCGTACGGACGGCAGCTCGCCGGCGAGTCGATGGTGGTCAGCGTCCTGCGCACGCTGATCTCGGTCGCCTGGGTGGCCGGGCCGCCGCTCGCGGCACTGATCGTGAGCCTCGCAGGCTTCACCGGCCTCTACGTCGTGACGGCGTTGCTCTACGCGCTCGTCGCCGGTCTCGCGGCCACGTTGCCCGATGTCGAACGGGCGCCGACATTGTCGAACGAAGGCGGCGGCGGGATGCTCCTGGCCGCCACGTCGTTCACATTCCTGCAGGGTTCCACGGCGCTAGCGGTGTCCGGCCTGCCGTTGTTCGTCATCGAGGTGCTGCGTGGCACGGAGGGCGAAGCCGGCCTCGTGCTCGGGCTGTGCGCGGCGCTGGAGATCCCCATGATGCTGGGGCTGGGCATGCTGGCGCGCCGGGGCGACCTGCACCGCATCGTGCTCGCCGGCGGGGCGATCGCGGTGACGTACCACGTCACCATGCTGCTGACCCAGAACATCTGGCACGTCGCCGCGTTGCAGCTGCTGCACGCCGCGGGCATCTCCGCGATCATGGGCGTCGGCATCTCGTACTTCCAGAGCCTCGCGCCCGACCGGCCCGGCCACGCCACCACGGTGTTCACCAATTCGGCTACCGCGGGCGGCATGATCGCCGGGCCGCTGTTGGGGGTGGCGCAGGTGCTGGGGTTCCGGTCGACCTACGCCATCAGTTTCGGGATGTGTCTGCTCGGTCTGGTGCTGCTGGTCGTGGTCGGCGTGACTAGGCGGTCGCGTCCACGCCCTTGATCCGCCCCTCGCGGAACGCGTTCAGGAAGAGTTCGTGGCGCCTGACCGGCCCGGCCACGCCGCATTTGTCTGCGCGGCTTGGTGCTGCTGGTCGTGGTCGGCGTGACTAGGCGGTCGCGTCCACGCCTTTGATCCGCCCTGCGCGGAACGCGTTCACGAACAGTTAGTGGCGCCTGACCGGCCCGGTCATGCCTCGGCGGACTAGGCGGTCGCGTCCACGCCCTTGATCCGGCCCTCGCGGAACGCGTCGACGAACAGCTCGTGGTCCTCGCGCGTCTGGGCGGCGTAGCGCAGGGCGAACTCGACGATCCAGTCGGTGAACTCCTGGTCGCGGCCCCCGATCGCGGCCGCGATGGCCTCCTCGACCTGGAACCCGACCAGTGTCTGCGACGAGTCCGAGTCGGCGACGCAGTGCATCTTGGCGGTCGCGCGGCCGAGGTAGCCGAGCACCGGCAGCATGTCGGCCGGCTCGGTCAGATCGGACCAGTCCAAATCGGACAGATAGGGCGACAGCTCTGACACGATGTAGCCCACGCCGTCGATCTGCGTGTGGCCGAGCCACGGGTCGGCGTGCGCCTGCAGCGCGCGTTGGGACACTGCGGTGCGGTGCCCGTGGTCGGTGAAGTACCGGCGGATGTAGTCGTCGTGCACGATCCGGCTGGGCGCCGCGACGTTGGCCTGCTTCATGGACAGCACGACGTCGTTCTCCAGCGCCTGCGATCGGCCCTCGACGAGCACGTTGTACGCGGGCAGCCCGGCCGAGCCGATGCCGAACCCGCTGCGCCCCACCACGTCCTTGACCGCGTAGGTGAGGCTGCTGGTGGCGCGCTTGCCGCTGGGGATGGTGTCGAGATACGCCGCGAAGGCCTCCTCGACGCGCGCGCGTTCGTTGTCCGGGACGTCCCGCGTGCCCGATCTGTCGCGGCGGAACACCCGCTCGAAGTCGACGATCATGGTCTTCTCGTCGAGCAGGCCGACCCTGGTGGCCAGCCGCGCTCGTTGCAGCACCCGGCGCAGCACGCCGTCAGTCGTGTCCAGGCGGAGGCTGAACAGCTCGTCGCCCGGCTTCTCCGCGAAAGTTCGTACCTGGGCGATGTAGGCGGCGATGTAGGTGCGGATCAGGTCCTTGATCACGCTGTCCGGCAACGCCTTGCGCCAGCCGAGCAGCGCCATGCTCGCCGCGAACCGCTTGAGGTCCCACGTGAACGCCCCGACGTACGCCTCGTCGAAGTCGTTGACGTCGAACACGAGCGTGCCTTCGGAGTCCATGTACGTGCCGAAGTTCTCGGCGTGCAGGTCGCCCTGGATCCACACCCGGCCCGTCCGGTCGTCGGCCCACTCGTCGGGCTCGCCGGCCATGTCGGCGTAGAACAGGCACGCGCTGCCGCGGTAGAAGGCCCAGGGCGAGGCCGCCATCTTGCGGAACTTGTGCCGGAACGCGGCCGGGTCGGCCAGCATCAGCACTTCGAACGCGTCCTGCAGGACGCTCACGATCCGATCGCCGCGGTCGGTCACGACGGCTCCCTTCGACGGCGGGACGCTAGCTCACCTATCGCCTTTGTCGAAGGGACGTTTCAGGTGAGTTCTCCGTTCCGTGCCACGGCCGAGATGAATTCAGGTCGGGAACTGACCGCTTCGCCCGAAATGCTCGGGTCATGACTCAACTGAACGCATACATCGGTTACCGCGACGCCGGCACCGCCATCGACTGGCTCGGCGACGCCTTCGGATTCGAGACCACCTCGCGCTTCCCCGACGAGCAGGGCGGTGTCGCGCACGCGGAGTTGCGGCGTGGTGACGCCGCGATCATCGTGTTCTCCGACCGTGACGGCTACGAGCGCGCGCCGCGCAAGGGCGACACGAGCGGGCTCGGGCTCTACCTCTCGGTCGCCGACGAGGCCGCCGTCGACGCGGTGTTCGCGCGGGCGGTCGACGCCGGGGCGACCGTCGTGTGGAAGCCCGAGACCACGCCGTTCAACTACCGGTTCCGCGTCCTGGACCCCGAGGGCTTCGAGTGGACCTTCGGCATCCACCGGCCGGGTCAGACGGTGTCGTAGCTCGCCATCATCGCCATGTCCTCGTGCTCGAGGTTGTGGCAGTGCACCAGGAACCTGCCCGCGTGGTCGGTGAACCGGACGGCCACCTCGACGTGTTCGGCCGGGCCCAGGTTCACGGTGTCCTTCCACCCCACGGGCGGCTCGCTTCGTGACGACGAGACGACCTGGAACGGGTTCAGGTGCACGTGCACGGGGTGGTGGAGGTCGGTGCTGAACCGCCAGATCTCCACCTCACCCAGCCGGACCGTCGCGTCCGCGCGGTAGGGGTCGAACGGCCGGTCGTTGACCAGCCAGCCGTGGTTGTCACCGCCGCCGTGCTTGCCACGGCCGAACCGCCAGTCGCGGGTGCGGACCGCCTTCGCGGGGTCCAGGCGTTCGAACCGGGTGAGCACGTCCGGCACTCGGCTGTCGTCCTGGACCCGGCGGGTCACGCGGAACTTCATGACCTGCGCGGTGGTTCCGCTGCCCAGTCCGTTGTGGACGATCACCTCGGTGCCGGCTGCCAGGCCGGAGAAGTCGGCGACGACGTCGACCCGCTCGCCCGGTGCGATCAGCACTTCGTTCAGCGACACGGGGTGTTCGAGCAGGCCGCCGTCGGAGCCGATCTGGGTGAACGGCAGGCCGGTCAACCGGTAGCGGCGCGCGTTGGAGGCGTTGAGCAAACGGAGCCGATAGCGCGCCGCGTCGACCTCCAGTACCGGCCACGGCCTGCCGTTCACGAGGATGACGTCACCGAGGACTCCCTCCATGTACTCCTCGGTGACGCCTGGTACCTCAGGACCGCGCGACGGGTAGAGCAGCGAGCCGTCCTCGGCGAACGCGCGGTCGGTGATCATCAACGGGAGGTCGCGCTCGCCCTTCGGCAACGGCAGCGCGTCCTCCTCGTCGTCGTGCACGAGGTGGAACCCGGCGAGCCCGCGGTAGACCTGCGGGCCGGTGAAGTCCATCCGGTGGTCGTGGTACCAGAGCGTCGCCGCCGGCTGGTCGCACGGATACACGTAGTCCCGCGTGCCGTGAGCGATGATGCCGCCGCCGTGCATCGCATGCCCTTGGTGCGCGCCCGAAACCGGCATGAGGAGGTCGGTCGGGAAGCCGTCGCTCTCGGCGGGCGTGTGGCCGCCGTGCAGATGCACGACGGTCGGCACGTCCAGTTCGTTGCGATGCGTCACGGTGATCGCGCGGCCGCGGCGGCTCACCACGGTCGGTCCCGGGAAGTGGCCGTCGTACGTCAGTACCGGGGTGCGCAGGCCGGGCAGGATCTCCAACGACTCGGCTCGCTGCACGATCTCGTAGTGATCGGTGGCGATCTGCCGGGCGGGCGGCGGGATCGTCAGCGGCACCGTGAACGGTTCGGGCAGCCGCGCCCGGCTGCGCAGCAACTGTGCGGTCTGCCCGGCCGGGAGCAGCGCGCCGCCGAAGCTGGACACGCCGAGCGCGGAGATGCCCAGCGCTCCCAGGAAACCGCGTCGCGAGAGGGTCATGACCGCCGCCTGCCCGCGTCCGCGCGGAACACCCACACGGTGAACAGCACCTGGCTGACCACGATCGACACGCCCAGTGGCACGTGCAGCGCGACGATGCCCTCGATGCCGAGCGGCATCTGCACCATCACGGCGAGGAAGATCGCGAGTGAGGCCCACAACGGCCACCGCCGGCCGTGGCCCCGCCACACGAAGATGATCGCGGTGATCAGCTGGATGAGCGTGAACACGCTGATGGCGTCGCCGTTGCGGCCGTGGGGGAACAGCGCGTCGATGACGCCGCTGAGGTACAGCCCGGCCAGCATGGGCTGGGCGACCGCGGACACGCCGCACACCGCGGCGACGATCCGCAGTGCCCGCAACGACTTGCGTGGTCCTGGAAGCACGACCTCGGGCGCGACGGTGTCGGTGATCATCTCTCCTCCTTGAACAGCCACAGCGGCCAGACGCCGAAGCCGACGTAGCCGAAGATTCCGATGAGTCCCCCGACGGCCAGCACGATCCATTGGGCGGTCGATCCCCACGGCAGCAGCAGCGCGAGCAGCACGATCGCGAGGCCCGCGAGGTAGCCGACCGAGACGGCGGTGCCGAGCCGGGCGGCCGGGCGCGGCAGTCCGGCGCGCCTGCTCACGACGAACGCCCACCCGACGGCGACCGCGAAACAGGCGACCACGGGGATCACCTCGACCTCGAAGGACAGCACGCCGACGATCAGCAACAGCTGCAGCGCGACCACCGCGGCCATCGCCGGCACGGCGATCGCCGCACCGCGCCGGAGCGCGACCGCCACCGGAACGAGCAGCGCGAACTGGATCACGACGAGCATGTCGTTCACCGGACCGAGCCAGCCCGTCCCATACGGCTGCGGCCGCCACGGCTGGTCGATGGCGAAGAACAGCACCAGCGAGAGGTTCGCGAACAGCCCGGCGATCCCGGCGGCCACCGCCCACGTCCGCGCGCTCATCGCAGCACCCCGACCGAGATCGTGCGGCCGGACTTGCGCTCGTAGTCGGCGAAGAACGGCGCGCGGGCGAGGACCACGTCGTGCCACAGGCGGTCGCGCTCCGCGCCCGTGGGCACGTGCGGCGTGACCTCGCGGACGTCGTCACGGATCTGGATCGTGGCGTTGGACGCGGCCCGCAGGTTGCGCATCCACTGCGGCTCGGGCTTCGACCCGCCGCCGGAGCCCATCACGAGGTGGGCGCCGTCGTGCTCCATGTACACGACCGGGACCGTGTGCGGCTGCCCGCTCCGCCTGCCCGGCACGGTCAGCAGCAGCACCGGCAGACCCCTCCCGCTGCCGTTGATGCGGCCGTGTGACCGGCGGTAGAGCGAGACGCCGAGCGAGTTGCCCATCCGCATCAGCCTGCGCATCACCTTCATGACCACCACTTCCTCTCTCGCCGGAAATGGTCTGGTTTCGTCCGTCGCGCGGGAACGCGGTCCGGTCGCACAGCCGTCTGGCGGTTTTCCGCGGGGTCTGGGTGGGGGTTGTCCCCGTGGCGCGATGGATCGTGGTGGGCACACAATTCCGTCGTGCCCTCCTGGCCCCGCATCGCGTGGTATGCCGGCACCGCGCTGGGCGGTGCCGGGCTGGCGGTCGCGATCGGCTTGCGGCTCGGGGAGGCCGCCGGCCCGCACGGGACCGTGGCCGGACTGAGCTGGGTGGCGCTCGGCATCCTGCCGCTGTTCGTCGTCGGCGTGTGGCTGGCGCGAAAGCGCCCCGACCACCCGCAGGCCCGCCGGATGCTGTTGATGAGTACCGCACTGGCCGTGAACGCGGGCGTCGAGATCCCGATCCAGCGGGCGTTCGAGTCGAACGGCCCGGGCCGGTGGTTCTGGTGGGCCAACCTGATCTACCAGTACACCGGGATGCTGGCGCTGATCTCGGCCGTGCTCCTGCTGGCGTCGTTCCCGGACGGCGTGGTGGAGCGGACGTGGCAGCGCTGGGCGCTGCGGGCCGTGTGGCTGCACCTCGCCATGCCGCCGTTGTTGCTGATCACCGCCCCGAACCTGGCGATCGACGTCTATCTCCTCCCGACGCCGCCGGTGGTGCCGAGCCCGTTCTTCGTGCCCTGGCTGGCACCGCTCGGCGGGCCACTGGCCGACCTGTACCTGAGCTACTACGGCGCGGCGGTGCTGGTCAGCGTGCTGTTCGTGCGGTTCTTGCAGGCGGACGCCGAGCAGCGGGCGCGTATGCGGCTGCTCATGTACGTGACGATCGGCCTGATCGTGAGCTTCGGGCTGGAGGAGGCGCTCGCCAGCCGGTTCCCCGAACGGCCCCTGTGGGTGCAGCTGTTCGGCGGGATCTCGATCGTCTTCCTCCTGATGGTGCCGGTGAGCGTGGTCGTCGGGATCGTGCGGCACCGGCTGTACGACATCGACCTGGTCGTGCGCCGGTCGGTGGCGTTCGGCCTGCTGTCGCTGGCGATCGCGGCCGTCTACATCGGACTGAGCGTCGCGCCGGGCCTGGCGCTCGGTGACCAGATCCCGGTCGAGCTGGCCGTCGTGCTGACCATCGTGGCGGCGGCCGCGTTCCAGCCGTTGCGCAAGTATCTCGAACGGGTCGCCAACCGCCTGGTGTTCGGCGAGCGGGTCAACCGCTACGAGCTGGTCACCCGGTTCGGCGCGGCTTTGGAGCAGACGGTTGAGCTGGGGGAGCTGCTGCCGCGCCTGGCCGAGACAGTCCACAAAGGACTAGCGGCGTCATGGGTCCGAGTGGCGCTGCCGAGCACCTCTGCCGTCGCCGGTGTCGTCTCGGGGGATCCGGTGCTGTCCGTGCCGCTGGGGTCAGTGGCCGGCCGGATCGAGTGCGGCTCCAAGGAAGGCGGCTACGGCCCGGCCGACCGCGAGCTGCTGGTCACCCTGGCGCGGCAGGCGGCGACCGCTATTTCGAACGTCCAGCTGACCGCCCGCCTTGCCGCCCAGGTCGACGAGCTCGCTTTGTCGCGTACTCGCATCGTTACCGCGCAGGACGAGGAGCGTCGGCGCATCGAGCGCGACATCCACGACGGTGCCCAACAACAGGTCGTCGCTCTGATCATGAAACTCCGCTTGGCGCGTAACCAGCTTCTGCGTGGAGCGCGTCCGGTCGGTGACGTGCTCGATGAGCTGCAGTCCGATACTCGCGAGCTCCTGGCGGACCTGCGCGAGCTCGCCCATGGCATCCATCCGCCGGTGCTCAGCGACCGTGGTCTGGTGGCTGCCGTCGAGGCACGTGCTGATCGGCTGCCGTTGACCGTCACCGTGAACGCTTCGCCGGAGCTGCGGGATCGACGCTTGGGCCCCGACGTGGAAGGTGCTGCGTACTTCGTTGTGTGCGAGGCGCTTACCAACGTGGTCAAGCACTCGGGTGCTTCGGATGCCGTGGTGTCTTTGTCTGCTGTGGATGGACGGCTGGAGGTTTCGGTGCAGGATTCGGGTGTTGGGCTCGGGTCCGGCAACGGGCACGGGCTTACCAATCTCCGTGACCGCGTGGAGGCGCTGGGGGGATCCTTGACCCTGTCCGGCTCGTCGGGGACCCGAGTGCTTGCGGAGCTGCCTTGTGAGTGAACTCCTGCGTGTGGTGATCGCCGAGGACAACTACCTGGTCCGCGAGGGGACTCGGCGGTTGTTGGAGGACTCCGGGGAGGTTGAGGTGCTCGCCGCCGTGGGGTCCGCTTCCGAGCTGCATGATGCTGTCCGGCGGTTCCGGCCTCAGGTTGTGCTGACCGACATTCGGATGCCGCCCGGTCATCACATGGAGGGCATCGAGGCCGCGCACTCGATCCGGGCCGAGCATCCTTCGATCGGTGTGGCCGTGTTGTCTCAGCACACCGATGAGAGTTACGCCTTTGCCCTGTTGTGCAACGGGACTGCTGGGTTGGCCTATCTGCTGAAGGATCGTTTGGGCGATCTTGAGGATCTCGTGCGGGCTTTGCGGGAGGTGGCTCGTGGTGGGTCGTTTATCGACCCGCTTGTTGTCGAGGCTCTGGTGGCTCGGCGGACTCGGGCTGCTGCCTCGCCGCTGGGGTCGTTGACGGCCCGGGAACTGGACGTGTTGCGGGAGATGGCGCAGGGGAAGACGAATACCGGGATCGAGCGGGCTCTGCACCTGTCCTCGTCGACCGTGGAGAAGCACGTCAACTCGATCTTCTCCAAGCTTGGGCTTGCGGATGAGCCTGTGCATCGTCGGGTGGCAGCCGTGTTGGCGTTCCTGCGGTCGGCCGGATGAGCCTTGGACGCGGCTGCGCCGCGACACGTTGGCATTTTCGCGCGGCCACGGCGCTAGGGCGCCGCGTCCGCGCGAAAATGCCAACGTACCGAGACGGTGGTTGGCCGCCGTTGTGGTCCTGATCCGTTCCAGACTTGCGTTCGTGTTGTGCGGTTGCGTGGGTGGTCGCCATGAGGTGGCTTGCGTTTTGATCGTTTTTGAAAGAGGTTCACCCGATCGTGTGGCTTGTTTTCGCAGGTAGACGGCCCTTTTGGTTGTGATCTTGCGGTAGAGTCGAACACGTGAGCGATCAACGCCTTGCTCTTCTCTCCAACGACGAACTGCTTCGCAGGTTCGTCGACATGGAGCGTGAGGATCGGGTGCGTGCGGAGATGAAGCTGCGCTTCATCGGTGAGATGGATCGACGCGGCCTGGCCGCCGAATTGGGCCACAAGGACTTGGCTCAGGTGTTCAAGCACCTGGTGCAATGGGACACCAAATTCTCCCAGGCAAAGGTGGCCACCGCGCGGCTGCTCACTGCTCAGGTCGGGCCGTCCGGGGCCGAGATCGAGCCGAAGCTGCCCGCCACCGCCGAGGCGATGGCCGAGGGGCAGCTGACCGAGGAGCACGTGGCGGCGGTCGCCGAGGTGATGAAGAGCCTTCCGGTGGATGCCCCGGCGGAGCAGGCTGCCGAAGTGGAGCGGCTGGTCGTCGAGTTCGGCCGGGACTACGAGCCGCGCATCACCCGCAAGCTCGGCAAGCGGCTGGTCTACGGCATGTTCCAGAACGACGAGGAACCGGTCGACAAGGAGCCGGAGCCGCCGGTCAACAAGGTGGTGCTGCGCGATCAGCGCGGTCGCCTGAGGTTCTGGGGCGATGTCGACCCGGTGATCGGCGCGGCGTTCCGGGCCGCGCTGGACCCGCTGGCCAAGCCGCATCCGGCCGGTCCGGAGGGCCCGGATCCACGCAGCCTGGTCGAGCGGCAGGGCGACGCGTTCGCCGAACTGATCAACCTGGTGCTGCGCGCGGACGTACTGCCCGAGCACGGCGGCGAGACCGTCACCATGGCCGTCACCGTCTCCTACGACGACCTCAAGGCCAACGTGGGTCAGGCGGTGCTGGACAACCAGGAACACATCCCGGTCAAGCAACTCCGCAAACTCGCCTGCGAAGCAGGCGTCATCCCGATCGTGATGGGCAGCCGCTCGCAACCCCTGAACGTCGGCCGCAAGGCCAGGCTGTTCAACAGCGGCCTACGCCGAGCGCTCGTCGCGAGAGACCGGGGCTGTGCCTTCCCGGGCTGCGACCGGCCGCCACGGCACTGCGAAGGCCACCACATCAAGCATTGGGCCGATGGCGGCAAGACGAGCCTGCACAACGGCGTGCTGCTCTGCCGACGACATCACGACTTGATCCACCAGAGCGACTGGGAAGTGAAGCTGCTCAACGGGATCCCGTACTTCATCCCACCGGCGTTCCTCGACCCGCTACGGCAGCCGAGACGCAACCCACTGCACATGGTGAGCTGACGCATGGGAAAAACGGTGCCAACTCAAGCCACCTCATGGCGACCACGCCCGCAACCGCACCGAACGAACGCAAGTCTGGACAGGATCGGGACCACGACGGCAGCCAACCACCGTCTCGGTACGTTGGCATTTTCGCGCACGCCCGGCGCCCTAGCGCCGGGCGTGCGCGAAAATGCCAACGTGTCGCGGCGCAGCCGCGTCAAAGCCCAACTAGGCCAACCACACGATGATCCCAGCCAACAGCACCCAGTGAAACGCAGCAGCGACAGCCAACCGAGCCCTCGACGTCCGAGCGAACAACCAGGCAAGCCCCCAACTACCAGGCGCGGCAAGCAGAAACACCACGAAGTAGGTAACCGGCAAGGGCCACAACGAGTCCTGCCACGGATGATCAGCCGCCCCAGTCCAGAAGTAGCAACCAAGGAAGCCGAGCAAGAACGCACAAACGTGCACCGCATACCGAGGCGCCACAACGCATGCGGCCAGAGGCAACGCGGCGAACGCCCACCCCGACAGCGTCAAAAGCAACGGATAGCATCCGCCAGGCCCGCAGAAGAGTCGATCGAACCAGACGTCAACGAGGTCGGCCGCGAACGCCGCAACCGCAACACCGCCGAGCAGGAACCCGATCGCCAGCCACACAACGCCAGTGTGTTCCTCAGCCCAGAGGGGTTCAGCCGACTCCGGGTACTCCGCACGCACCCGCTCGCGGTAGGCGCGACGTCTGGCTTCGAGGTGGCCCATGCCAACCAGACGCGCGCCACCCGCGGTCCGTTGAATCAGGCCGGCTCGTACAGGCTGAACGGCGTGCCCTGATCGTCCTGGCAGTGCGCGATCCGCCCAACGTCGGGCACGGACTGCACGTCCTCGCTCTTCCCGCCGAGCGAAGCGATCAGCTTGACCGACGCCTCGATGTCGGTGGTGTGGAAGTAAAGCCGGGGCTGCGTCAACTGAGCGTCGCGCGCGGCGATCGCCCCAGCGGCACCGTTGGTGACGACGTGGTAGTCGCCACCCATCTCGCTGGTCTGCCAGCCGAACAGCCGGCCGTAGAACTCACGAGCCCGCGCGGTGTCCTCGGCGGGCAGCTCGAACCAGTTGACCTCTCCAGGCATGACCGTGTCCCTTCACCAAGATGCGATCTGACGCACCAAGGACGAGCGGCCAAGGACGAACTCGACAGCCAACTTCAACGATTTCCGAGTTCGAGCGACCGGCCGGCCAGGAAGCGCCGGTCCGCGGGGTCGGTAGCCAGCGACTGGGCACGGCGGTACGCGTCGGCGGCCTCGTCCAGGCGATCCAGGCGCCGAAGCAGGTCCGCACGGGCGGCGTGCAGCAGGTGATAGTGGTCGAGGTCCGAGATCTCGTCGATCAACGCGAGCCCGAGCGCCGGACCGTCCGCCATCGCAACGGCGACCGCGTGGTTCAGCGCCACCACCGGCGTCGGTGCCAGCATCAGCAAGTCGTTGTACAGCGCGGCGATCCGGGACCAGTTGGGCGGTGTCTGCGTGTGCACCGCCGCGATCGCCGCCTGCAGCTGGTACGGACCCGGTGTGCCGAACCGCAGCGCGCGATCCAGCAGCCGGACGCCCTCGTCGATCGAGGCGAAGTCCCAGCGCGACCGGTCCTGGTCCTCCAGCAGCACCACGTCACCCGAGTCCGTGTAGCGGGTGGCGCTGCGCGAGTCGTGGAGGAGTAGCAACGCGACCAGGCCGATCGCCTCGGGTTCGTCGGGCATGAGCGACGCGACCAGCTTGCCCAGCCGGATCGCCTCCTGACGCAGCGAAGAGTCGCGCGTCGTGTAGCCCTGGGTGAAGATCAGGTACACCACCGCGAGCACGCCGGACAGCCGTTCGGGCAGCAGGTGATCCGCCGGGACCTCGAGGGTGATCCCGGCGTCGCGGATCTTGCGCTTCGCGCGCACCAGCCGTTGGGCCAGAGTGGACTCGCCGACCAGGAACGCCCGCGCGATCTGGGCCGCGGTCAGGCCTACGACCGCCTGCAGGGTGAGCGCCACGCGCGCCTCCTCGGCCAGGGCCGGGTGGCAGCACGTGAAGATCAGGCTCAGGCGCTCGTCGCCGATGTCGATCAGCTGCTTGTCGTTCATCGGCACCACTTCCCGCGGCGGCTCCAGCTTGGTGCGCGCCATCGCCGCGTGCCGGACGCGGTCGATCGCGTGGTTGCGGGCGACGGTCAGCAGCCAGGCCAGCGGGTCGTCCGGCACGGCCGAGCGGGGCCACTTGCGCAACGCCTGGGAGCACGCCTCCTGGAGGGCGTCCTCGGCTAGCTCGAAGTCGCCGAGCACCCGCACCAGTGCGGCGAGCATCCGGGCGCGGTGCTCGCGGTAGACCCGCTCGACCGCGGCGGCCGCGAGATCGGTCATGCCACGCCGTGGGTGAGGCCCGGGATGTGGTCGAGCGGCCGTACCTCGATCGACCCGGTCTGCGCCATCGGGCACATCGCGGCCAGCTCGAGCGCCTCGTCGAGGTTGCGGCAGTCGAAGATGTAGTACCCGCCCAGATGCTCGTGGGTCTCGGCGAACGGCCCGTCGGTGAGCATCGTCTTGCCCTCCCGCACCCGCACGGTCGTCGCCGTGCTCGCCTTCTTCAACGGGTCGCCCGCCACGAACACGCCCCGCCTGCGGCACTCGTCGGCGTAGGCGTTGACCCGCTCGAGCGCCTGCTCGAAGCCGGGGTCACCGGGCTGCGGACGGTCGGTGCATTCGTAGATCAGCAGCATGTAGTACATCGCGGTCCTCTCGTCGTCGAGGTGAAGACGATCGAACCCGCCCGATCTCGACACGGCTCGATCAGATTGCGACCGGAAGTTCGGCGAGCCGCCATTCGAGCATGCCGTCGACCAGCCTGCGAGCCGCGCGGCCCTCCGCGGTGAGCAGCCGGACCGCGTCGTGCGCGAGCACGCAGTAGGCGCCGCGGCAGTAGGCGACGATGTCCTGGTCGGCTGGAATCTCCGCGAGCCGGTCAGTCAAATCCGCCAGCGGCACGGACATCGCGCCGGGGATGTGCCCCGCCGCGTACTCCTCGGCCGGCCGCACGTCGAGCACCGTGACGGTCCCGGACCGCGCGCGCCGCAGCAGCTCCTCGCGCGTCACGTAGCCGGTGTCGTCCGGTCCGAGGTACGCGGAGCGCGCGGTCTCGAGGTCGGCCAGCCGGTCCTGGGCGACCGAGCGGACCAGCGCGAACAACGCCGCGACGTCGTCACCCGCTAGGCGGTAGTAGATCTTCGTGCCCTCGCGGCGGGTGGTGACGAGGTGGGCGTGCTTGAGGGTCTGCAGGTGTGCGGACGCCGTGGACAGCCCGAGGTTCGCGGCCTTCGCGAGCGAGTCGACCGTGCGTTCACCCTGGGCCAGCAGGTCCACCAGCTCCAGGCGCTTTCCGCTGGCCAGCGCCTTGGTCACGCGTGCGAACTGCTCGAACAGCGCGGTCTTGGCCGCCCGATCTCCCATAGCGTCCTCCAATCATTCGTGGAATATTGTAGGACATGGACGTCGTGCCGCTCGTGGACGAAGGACTCGGCAACTCCGCGTACCTCGTGGACCTCGGCGACGGCCGCGCGCTCGCCGTCGACGTGAGCCGTGACCTGCGGGAAGTGCACCGGATCGCGGCCCATCGCGGATGGCGCCTGGCGTTCGCGGCGGACACTCACCTGCATGCGGACTTCCTGTCCGGCGCCCTTCAGCTCGCGGCGACCGAGGGGGCTCAAGTCCTGGCGTCGGCCGCGGGGGAGCGGGAGTTCGAGCACGTCGGGCTGCACGACGGTGACGAGGTCGATCTCGGTGGCCTGCGGCTGCGCGTCCTCGCGACTCCGGGACACACGCATGAGCACGTGTCGTTCCTGTTGCTCGACGGCGACCGCCCAGCCGGCGTGTTCACCGGCGGCTCGCTGATCGTCGGCTCGGCCGCCCGGACCGACCTCGTCGCACCGGACCAGACCGAAATCCTTGCGCGCCAGCAGTTCTCGTCGCTGCAACGGCTCGCGACGCTGCCGGAGGAAACAACCGTCTGGCCGACCCACGGTGCCGGGTCGTTCTGCTCCGCGCCACCAGGTGCCGAGCGGATCAGCACGATCGGCCGGGAGAAGGCGACGAACTCGTTGCTGCGCGCGGAGTCCGAGGACGCGTTCGTCGCGGAACTGCTCGGTTCGCTCGGCAGCTACCCCGCCTACTTCGGCCGGCTGCCCGAGCTCAACCGGTGCGGCGCGGCCCTGCTCGACGGTGTCAGGCTGGCCCCGTTGGGCGAGATTCCCGCGGACGCGGTCGTGGTCGACACCCGGCCGATCACCGAGTTCGCCGCCGGGCATGTGCCCGGATCCCTGTCGATCGCGCTGCGCCCGTCGTTCGCCAGCTGGCTGGGCTGGCTGGTGCCCGCCGACCGGCCGGTCGTGATCGTCCGCGGGGACGACCAGGACCCGGCCGAGATCGCCTGGCAGGCCGCGAAGATCGGCTACGACCTGAGCGGAGAGTTTCCCTTGTCGCAGTGGACCGGCGACCTCGCCCGCACCAGGCTCGTCGCCGAGTTGAACGGCGAACGTGTGCTGGACGTCCGCCAGGACAGGGAGTACGCGGCGGGCCACGTCCCCGGAGCCGTCCACGTCGAGCTCGGCGAGCTCCCCGGCCGGGAGCTGTCGAAGGAGCCCACCGTGGTGATGTGCGCACACGGCGAACGGGCCATGAGCGGTGCCAGCATCCTCGAACGCGCGGGTCACCGCGACCTCGCCGTGCTGCGGCAGGCATGACCGGCATCGGGCTGGGGCTGCGCGCCAACCTCGCGCAGTTCTCGCTACTGGTCGCGGTCAACGCGATGGTGGGCGGCGTGCTCGGGCAGGAGCGCACGGTCCTGCCGCTGCTCGCCGAACGCGAGTTCCACCTGGTCGCCTACAGCGCCGCGCTCACCTACATCCTCGCGTTCGGACTGACGAAGGCTGCGACGAACTACTTCGCCGGCACGTGGTCGGACCGCTTCGGCCGCAAACCTGTGCTCCTCGCGGGCTGGCTGGTCGCGATCCCCGTGCCGTTGCTGCTGATCTGGGCGCCGCACTGGGGCTGGGTGGTGTTCGCCAACGTCCTGCTCGGCGTGAACCAGGGCCTCGCGTGGTCCACCACGGTGATCATGAAGATCGACCTGGCCGGTCCCGCCCGGCGCGGCCTCGCCATGGGGCTCAACGAGGCCGCCGGGTACATCGCGGTCGCGATGACCGCGCTGATCACCGGCTACCTCGCGGCCCGCCACGGCCTGCGCCCCGCGCCGTTCCTGCTCGGCCTGTCCTACGTCGCGGTGGGCCTGGGGCTGTCGCTGGTTCTCGTCCGCGAGACCCACGAGCACGCCCGGTTCGAGGCCCGCACGTTCGAGTCGATCACCAACCGGGAAGTCCTCGTGCGCACGAGCTTCCGCGAACCCGCGCTGTCGGCCGCGAGCCAGGCGGGCATGGTCAACAACCTCAACGACGGTCTGGCGTGGGGCCTGTTCCCGGTGTTGTTCGCGACCGCCGGGCTTTCGCTGCGGCAGATCGGCGTGCTCGTCGCGCTGTATCCGGCCGTGTGGGGCTTCGGGCAGCTGGTGACCGGTCCGCTGTCGGATCGCCTGGGGCGCAAGGGGTTGATCACTTCGGGAATGCTCGTGCAGGCCTTCGCGCTCGCCGTGGTCGCGGTTGCTTCGTCGTTCGGGATGTGGGCGCTGGCTGCCGTGCTGCTCGGTGCGGGCACCGCGATGGTCTATCCGACGCTGCTCGCCGCGATCGGCGACGTCGCGCACCCGAGCTGGCGGGCTCGGGCCGTCGGTGTGTACCGGCTGTGGCGGGACGGCGGGTTCGCGGTCGGCGCGTTGCTGGCCGGTGTGGTCGCCGACCTGTACGGGCTGCGGACCGCGGTGTGGGTGGTCGCGGCGATCACGTTCGCGTCCGGAGTCGTGGTGGCCGGGCGGATGTACGAAACTCACCGGCGGTGATGTCCGGAACGCGGCGGCGGCCTCGACATCTCTGGTGAAGCACCCGCCGGAGGATGGGAGAGATCGTGAAGTACATGATCATGATGTTCGGGTCCCAGCAGGACTACGACATGCTCGCGAGCTGGACGCCCGACGA
Organism: Lentzea sp. NBRC 105346; assembly: GCF_030269605.1. Lineage (GTDB taxonomy): Bacteria > Actinomycetota > Actinomycetes > Mycobacteriales > Pseudonocardiaceae > Lentzea. Next base: position 126,200 of record NZ_BSTQ01000021.1, on the reverse strand, counting down.
CCTGATGGCCCTGCACAAGTTCATGGGGGAGTGGAACAACGAGCTCGTCGAGTCCGGTGAGTTCGTCGACGCCCAGGGCCTCGGCGCCCCGGTGCACGCGCGGCGCGTCCAGGTGCGCGAGGGCGTGCCCGTCGTGACGGACGGGCCGTACCCCGAGACCGCCGAGGTGCTCGCCGGGTACACGATCGTCGACTGCGCGAGCTTCGACCGGGCCACGGAGATCGCCGCGAAGCTCGCGGACACGCCGCATCCGGAGGGCGCGCAGCTGGGGCGCGAGTGGTACGTCGACATCCGGCCGATCGGCGGCGCCGAGGAGCTGGATGCCTGACAGGGGGGTCGAGGACCTGCTGCGCACGCTCGCGCCGCAGGTCCTCGGCGCGGTCGTGCGGCGGTACGGCCACTTCGACCTCGCCGAGGACGCCGTGCAGGAGGCGTTGCTCGCCGCCGCGACGAAGTGGCCACCGCTGCCGGACAACCCCAAGGCGTGGCTGGTCACGGTCGCCGCGCGCCGGTTGACCGATCTGCTGCGCAACGAGCAGGCGCGCCGCGAGCGCGAGGACCACGTCGCGCGCTGGCCCGTGCCCGAGCCGGGGCCCGACGCGGACGACACGTTGATCCTGCTGTTCCTGTGCTGCCACCCGGCGTTGTCGCCGGCGTCGCAGATCGCTTTGACGTTGCGCGCGGTCGGCGGTCTGACGACGCAGGAGATCGCCCGCGCGTTCCTCGTGCCCGAGGCGACCATGGCCCGGCGCATCAGCCGCGCCAAGCAGCGCATGAAGGGCCTGCCGTTCGCCATGCCGCGCGACGACCGGCTCGGCGCGGTGCTGCACGTGCTGTACCTGATCTTCAACGAGGGCTACGCTGCCACGGCCGGGCCGCGGTTGCAGCGCGTCGAGCTGTCCGCCGAGGCGATCCGGCTGACGCGCATCGTGCACCACCTGATGCCCGAGGACGCCGAGGTGACCGGGCTGCTCGCGTTGATGCTGCTCACCGATGCCCGCCGGCCGGCGCGGACGGGACCCGCGGGTGAACTGGTCCCGATGGCCGAGCAGGACCGCGAGCTGTGGTCCAAGGACCTGATCGCCGAGGGGATCGCGCTGGTCGAGGAGGCACTGCCGCGGCGCGAGCCCGGCCCGTACCAGGTGCAGGCGGCCATCGCCGCGCTCCACGACGAGGCGCCGTCGGCGGAGGACACGGACTGGCCGCAGATCAGGGCGTTGTACGAGGTGCTGCTTCGGCTCGACGACAACCCCGTGGTGTCGCTCAACCACGCCGTGGCGGTCGCTATGGTCGACGGTCCCGAGGCCGGTCTCGGCCTGCTGGACGACCGGCTCGCGGACGACCACCGGCTGCACGCGGTGCGCGCCCACCTGCTGGAGCTGGCGGGCGACCCGGTCGCGGCGCGCGCCTCGTACGTGGAGGCGGCGAGGCGGACGGCCAGCGTGCCGCGGCAGCGTTACCTGCGTCTCAGGGCCGCGCGGCTGGATCGGGGATGAACCGGGGTGCCCCGGACGTTGGGCTGAGTGGACATCGATCAGAGGAGTGACTGTGACCGAGCGGGCTGTTCTTGCCGGTGGCTGCTTCTGGGGCATGCAAGACCTCTTCCGCCGCCACCCCGGCGTCGTCTCCACCCGCGTGGGCTACACCGGCGGCGACGTCCCGAACGCGACCTACCGGAACCACGGCAGCCACGCCGAGGCGATCGAGATCGTCTTCGACGAGGAGAAATTGACCTACCGGCAGGTCCTGGAGTTCTTCTTCCAGATCCACGACCCGACGACGCGCAACCGGCAGGGCAACGACATCGGCGCCAGCTACCGGTCGGCGATCTTCTACGACACCGACGAGCAGAAGCAGGTCGCCGAGGCGACCATCGCGGACGTCGACGCGTCCGGCAAGTGGCCGGGCAAGGTCGTCACCGAGGTGACCGCGGCGAGCGACTTCTGGGAGGCGGAGCCGGAGCACCAGGACTACCTGGAGCGCTACCCCAACGGCTACACCTGCCACTACGTCCGTCCGGAGTGGCAGCTCGGCGAGCGCTGATTGCCATGGGGGGAGCTTTCCAAGCGCTGAGCGCTTGGAAAGCTCCCCCCATAGCGTCAGGCGTTGGGGTTGAAGGGGATGCCCGCCGGCTTGGCCTTGCCGAGGTTGTACTCGAACGAGCCGTCCTTGATCGCCAGACTCGCGCTGCCGAAGTCCGCCCGCACCAGGATGTCGCGGATCCCGGCCGGGAAGTGGTCCCAGCCGACCAGGTCCGGGTACTGCCACGTGCCGTAGTGGTTCTCCGGCGTCTCCGTCATCCCGGCGAGCCGGAAGCAGTGCGTGCTCCACCCGTCCTTGTGGTAGACGATCTTCGGGTGGGAGCCCTCCCATGCGACCCGGTCACGTGGGTATGTCGAGAAGTTGCCGTGCGCGGACGTGGACACGTACTGCGCCTGGTCGTTGCTGACCCAGACGATGACGTGCTCGATGTCGTGCCGGTGCCCGCAGCAGTCGAGGCCCGGCACCGCCTGGTCCTTCTCGAAGTACAGGTCGTACAGGTAGGCGCACCAGCCGTTGTCGCACTTGGAGCGCGAGTACGAGTTGGTGTTGTCCAGATCGGACCGGTCGCGGCAGTTGCCGTTGAGTGCGCCCGAGTTCTTCAGTCCGGGTGCGACGGTGCCGGTGGGGCCGATCGCGGGGGTCGGGTAGCAGCCATCGGTGTCGTAGTCGAACGCGGGCTGCCACTTGCCTTCGGCGGCGGTGTGGTTCTCCGGTAACGCCTGCGGTGGGTCGGCCCACGCCGTTCCCGGTACAAGTGCGACGAGCAGAACCGCGCCGAGCAGGGAGAGGAGCTTCTTCGTCACGGAACCTCCTGGTGCAGGGTGTGCCAGAACCCTTGCGGCACCAGTGGGTTCGGTCAACCCGCCGAACGGATAGGTACGCCCGCGGCTGACTTATTGACGCGCACGGCCACGGTGAATGCGAAATGCGCGGGAATACCGCAGTACCGGCCATGTGCATTCACACTGTCGGCGTATTCGTTCGCGTTCGCACTGTGACGCCTTGCACGTCGGAGCAGGGCTTCCGCTGTGGCAACATTTCCTCGGCGGCTGATCCGGCCGCATTGTTGTCCAGGTCTCAGGAGGACCTTTCCGATGAATTCGCGGATTGTCGCGATTGCTGCATTCTTCTTTTCCTTCTTCGCGGTCGCCGGGGCGGCGCAGGCCGCGCCGGCCGGTCCTACGGGGCTCGTGCTGAGCACGCACGCCTCCGAAGTGGACGACTACCGCGTGAAGGTGACGTGGCTCGACTGCAGCGGCCGTGACGAGCACCCCCGGTCTGCCGCCGCGTGCGCGCAGCTCGCCGCCGTGAGTGGCGACCTCGCCGCGCTGTCCGGCAAGGACCGGCCGTGCCCGATGATCTACGCCCCCGTCGAGGCGCGGATGGTCGGGTTCTGGCGCGGTGAATGGGTTTCGCAGACCCGCACGTTCCCCAACTCGTGCGTGCTGGCCGCCCACACCGGAGCGGTGTTCGACTTCTAGCTCGCTGTGTTGGATTTCTGGACAAGGTCCGGTCGCCGCGATCCGGCGGCCGGACCGGTCATAGCTCGAAGCCGCGCGGGAACGGGTCGGTCGGGTCGAGCAGGTACTGGGCCATGCCGGTGATCCACGCCCGCCCGGACACCGTCGGCACAACGGCAATTTTGTCACCGAGCCTCGTCTCCTCGACCAACCGGCCGGTGAACCGCGTGCCGATGAACGACTCGTTCACGAAGTCCTGGTTCAGGCCCAGCTCACCGCGTGCATGCAGTTGTGCCATGCGGGCGCATGTGCCGGTGCCGCAAGGGGATCGGTCGAACCAGCCGGGATGGATCGCCATCGCGTTGCGCGAGTCGGCGCCGCCGGTTCCGGGTGCGGTGAACTGCACGTGCTTGCAACCGGAGATCGTGGGATCGGCGACGTGCACGGGCCGGTTCGCCGCGTTGATCGCGTCCATGATTGACAGTCCGGCGCTCAGGATCCGGTCTTTTTCCTTGCGGTCGAACGGAATGCCGAGCTGCTCCAGCGCCAGGATGGCGTAGAAGTTGCCGCCGTAGGCCATGTCGTAGCGAACCTCGCCGATGCCTGGTACGTCGACGACGGCGTCGAGCTCGTGCGCGTAGGCGGGCACGTTCTGCAGGGTCACCTGCCGGGTGCGCGTGTCGTAGTCAACTCGTACCAGCCCGGCGGGGGTGTCCAGCCGGACCGTGGTGACGGGTTCCGTCGTCTCGACCATTCCGGTTTCCACCAGCACGGTCGCCACGCCGATCGTGCCGTGCCCGCACATCGGCAGGCAGCCGGACACCTCGATGAACAGCACACCCCAGTCGGCGTCGTCGCGGGCAGGCGGCTGCAGGATCGCGCCGCTCATCGCGGAGTGGCCGCGCGGTTCGTTGATCAGGAGCTGCCGGATGTGGTCGAGGTGCTCGACGAAATGTCGCCTCCGATCGGCCATGGTCGCGCCCGGGATCACGCCGACGCCACCCGTGATCACGCGCGTCGGCATGCCCTCGGTGTGCGAGTCGACGGCGCTGAAGTAACGCGACGCGTGCACTTCACACCTCCGTGGCCTTGCGGAGATCGGCGTCGAGCAGGGCTCGGTGTTCGGCGGACAACGGGCCGCGCGGCGGTCGGCACGGGCCGCCGTAGCGGCCGACGAAGTCCATGCCGTGCTTGATCGCCTGGACGAACTCGGTGCGCGAGTCCCAGCGGAACGCCGCGACCATCGGTTCGTAGAGCTTCCGCGCTTCGGCGACGTCCCCCTTGAACGCCAACGAGAACAGCCGTGCGCACTCGGCAGGGAAGACGTTCGGGAACCCGGCGAACCAGCCGGTCGCGCCCATCAGCAGGCTCTCCAGCACGACGTCGTCCGCGCCGGCGACGACGGTGAGGCGAGGTGCCGCCTCGCGGATCGCGAGCACGCGCCGTACGTCGCCGGAGAACTCCTTGACCGCGACGACCTGTTCGATGTCCGCGAGCTCCGCTACCAGGTCCGGGGTGAGGTCGACCTTGGTGTCGATCGGGTTGTTGTAGACCATGATCGGCAGTCCGGCCTTCGCCACCTCCTGGAAGTGGTGCACGATCTCAGTTTTACTTGCGCGATACATCGTCGGCGGCAAGCAAAGGACGCCGTCGGCGCCGTCCTCCGCAGCGAGTTCGGCCCAGTGCCGCGCCTGGTGCGCACCCGCGCCGTGCACGCCCACGACGACTACGCCTTCGGTCGCTTCGATCGCGATCTTCGCCACCGCCCGGCGTTCGGCGTCGGTGAGGGAGGAGTACTCGCCGAGCGAGCCGTTCGGCCCGACACCGCGGCACCCGTTCTCGATGAGCCACCGGCAGTGCTCGGCGTACCGGTCGAGGTCGGGCCGCAGCCCGGCCGGTGCCCGCGGATCCTCCGCGTAGGGCAGCGCGGTCGCGACGATCACGCCGTCGAGTCGTTCCATGGCTCCTCCAGTGCGGCGAGTTCGCCCAGGGGGATGGGCGTGGCGATGATTCGCTTGGTGGTGAACGGAATGCCGGTCAGCTCCTGCACGAGGTGGCCGCACATCCGGCCCTGGCAGCGGCCCATGGCGACGCGGCTGCTGAGTTTCAACGCCCGCATGCCGTCGGCCTGCGTCAGGGCTTCGAGCGGCACGCGCTCGCAGCGGCAGATCGTCGTGTCCGGGGCTAGCCAGGTCCGCCAGCCGTCGCGGGGCGCGTGTGCTCGGGCGAGGCCCGCGGCGAACGTTCGTCCCCGGCGCACGCGGCGGAGTTCCTGTTCCGTCGGCTCGCGGCCCGCCGCGGCTGCCCCGGCGACGATGCCCTCGGCCTCGGCCAGGTCCGCGCCGCCGATGCCGGTGATCTCCCCGGCCGCGTAGATGTTCTCTGTCGACGTTGCCTGGCGTTCGTTCACCTTGACGAAGCCGTTGTCGAGGTCGCAGTGCGCAGCGAGGTCGTGGCGCGGCAGGAACCCGAAGCCGACGCACACCGCGTCGACGGTGATCTTGCGGGTGACGCGCGGCCGCCAGTGCCGGTCGAGGCGCGCGACCGTGACCTCGTTCTTGTCCTTCGCTACCACCGCGGTGCGGATGCGGTAGCGCGGGAACACCTTGCGGTAGCGGAACAGTTCGGCGATCTTGCGCCATCCGGCCAGGAGCGCTCGGGGTTCGCGCAGCCAGCTGAGCGGGCTGCCCGCCTCGTACACACCGATGACGTCCACGCCCAGTTTCATGAGCGTGTCCGCGACCGGCAGGAGGAACGGGCCGGTGCCGGCGACGATCACCCGTTTGCCGATCGCGACGCCCTGTTTCGCCAACGCCTGCGCCGCGCCGGCCGTGACGACACCCGGTTCGGTCCAGCCGGGGAACGGCAGGACGCGGTCGTGCGCGCCGGTCGCGAGCACCAGCGCGACGAAGGTGATGGTTCGGGATCCCTTGAGGAACAGCGTGTTGCCATGGACGGTCCAGGCTTCGGCGTTCGTTTCCAGGGTGACGCCGGGATGTGTGAACGTGACCGCGCCGCGCAGATACTGCCCACCGGCCGCGGGTTCCGCGTCGACCAGGACCACCTCTGCGCCGGCGTCCGCGGCGGTCCGTGCGGCCGCCATGCCCGCCGGTCCCGCGCCCACTACGACGACCCTCATCGGTGCGTCCGCACGTCGTCGCCCTCGGCGAGAGCGCGTTGGCACGCACGGACTTCCGGTGTGCCGTTGACCTCCACCAGGCAACCGAAGCACACCCCGATGCCGCAGAACAGGCCGTGGTGCTGCTGTCGTTCGAGCAAGAGCGCGCTGATCGTCCGGGGTGTCGTCGTGATCTCTTCGCCGTCCACGGTGACCTTCATGCCGGCACCGCCGGTCGGTCCACGCGGAACGGGTGCGGGTCCACGTGCGGGTTCTCGCCGGTGATCAGCTCCGCGATCAGCCGCCCGGTCGCCGCCGCCAGCCCGATGCCCGCGCCTTCGTGGCCGGTGGCGTGCCACAGACCTGGGGTGCGCGGATCGGGCCCGATGATCGGCAGGTGGTCCGGTGTGTACGGGCGGAAGCCGCAGTATGCGCGCATCACCGGCACAGCACTGAGCATGGGGAACAACGCGATCGCCTGCTGTGCCAACACTTTCAGCGTTGCCGGCTCGATCCGTTCGTCGAAGCCGACCCGTTGCCTGGTGGAGCCGATGAGGATCGTGCCCGCCTGGGTGGACTCGACGACGCCGGAGGTCTGCAGGCCGGCGTCGTCACTCGCTGCCGCGCCGACGTAGTCCGCGTCGTACACCTTGTGTCGCACCATGTCCGGCATCGGCACGGTCACCAGCACGACGCCTCGCCGTGGTCGGACGTTCACGCCGAACCGGTCTGCCCAAGGGCCGCACGCGTTGATCACCGCTGTTGATTGGATCGTGCCGTTGCTTGTGACGGTGGTTCGACCGTCTGTTGTGGACACTTCGGTGTGCGGCAGTACCGTGCCGCCACGGCGTTTCGCGGCTTCGAGCAGGGCGAGCGTCGCCTTGACCGGGTTCAGCTGTGCGTCGTCGAGGTAGTGCACCGCGGCGGTGAGCTCGGGGTTGAGATGCGGTTCGAGTTCGCGCGCCTCTTCGGGCGTTATCTCGCAGGCGTCGACGCCGGCTCGGCGTTGTCGGTCGGCGAATTCTTCTAGCGGTTCTCGAGCTCGCGGGGTGGTCGCGACGACCAGGCCGCCCTTCTCCTCCCATTCGACGTCTCGCCCGGTCTCCTCGCGCAGTTCGTGCACGAGGACGGACCAGCGTTCGCGAGAGGCGACCGCGAGGTCGAGCTCGGGTCCGGGTTCCTTGTCCGACACCAGCACGTTGCCCTCGCCGGCGGCGCTCGTGCCGGACGCGACCGGCCCGCGGTCGAGCACGGTGACGCGGAGGCCGCGCGCGGTGAGCGCCTCGGCGCACGCGGCACCGATGATGCCCGCTCCCACGACCACGACGTCCGGGTGCATCTCGCCTCACCGCCGTTCATTAAAGTGAACGCAGGCGACCTTAGTGCCTCGGGTACTCCAACACCAGCACCGAGGTGACGGGACCGTCAACGGTCTCGTAGATGTGCGGGGTGTCACCGGGGAAGCAGACGTAGTCGCCGGGGCCGAGTTCGTACGGTGCGTCCGGCGGGCCGACCTTGAGCCGACCGGACGTGACCAGCACATGTTCCTTGCCTGGATGGCCTTCGGAGTGCTGGGTGGCGCCTGGGCGCACGCGCTGTTCGTACATCTCCAGGACGGTGGTGCCGATGTCCATCCTGCGCATCAGCCGCAGGTCCACGGCGTTGCTGGACAGCACGTCGACGTCCTGCGCGCGGATCAGCACTACGTCCGGCGGCGTTCGTTCGGTCAGGAGTTCGGAGACCGGCACGTCCAGGGCGTTCGACAAACTGAACACGGTTTCGATCGTCGGGTTGCCGGTTCCGTTCTCCAGCTGGGAGAGGGTGCCTTTGGCGATCTTCGAGCGACGGGCCAGTTCGGACAGTGACAGGCCGCGCTGTTCGCGGACCGCTCGGATGTTGGTTCCGAGTATGCGGCCCGCGCTCATGCCGGGATCCGGCGGCGTCCGGGGAAGCCCAGGTCCGTGCGGTGGTACCAGGTCAGTTCCGGGTCGCCCTCCAGCCAGCACAGGAGGACCGGGACGCCGTCGAGTTCGGCGGGGAAGTCTACGAGGAGCGGAGCCCAGCCCTTCAGTTCGGCGCCGGTTGCCTGGATCGTCTCCATCAGCTCGTCCAGTCGTGCCTGGGCGGCTTTCCACTCGGGCAGGCCACCCAGCTGGGTCTCGCCGCCTTGCAGTGCCGCGGCCAGCTCGGCCGCGTCGGCTCGCAGGCTGATGAACTCGTCCAGTACCGGGCGCAGCCGGGCCAGCTCGTCGCGTGCTTCGTCCACCGTGAACAGTCCCACGGCCGACAGGCTAGTCCTGGACGCGGCTGCGCCTCGTACCGGAGAAAACGTCAGGCCGGTGAGGGCCTCCCGCGCTGCACTGGGAAGGCCGAGTTCGGCAGCCCCGGCGGCGACGCTTCGGGCGTGATCGTCTGCGGCGGGAACGGTGCCGAGACGGTCGTGCCGAACGTGTCGGTCGCAGGGTTGGACATCGTGAAGAACGGCTTGAACGTCTCACCCGTCGCGGCCAGACCCTCGTAGTCACCGACGAAGAAGCCGCGGGCGAACGGTGCCTGGCGCATGTCGAACGACGACGGGGTCACGCGCTCCTCGCTCCACGAGGCGCCTCCGTTGCTCGACCGGAGCACCCACACGTCGGTGTCGAGCGACGTGCTGGCGGTCGTGTCGTTGCGGAAGTCGTAGTGCGTGACCGCGATGTTGCCGGCGGCGTCTACCGCGATGGCCGCGGTGAATGCCTGCGTCGTGCCGACCGCGTTGATCCGCACCGCCGGCGACCACGTCAGGCCGCCGTCGGCCGACTTCGAGAACGCGATCTGGTCGCGCTGGAAGCCGTTCCACCGGGCGTCCTGCCAGACGGCGTAGACCTCGTTGTGGCCGGGCCGCGGGTCGGTGGCGATCGACGGGATGATGTCGCCGGTGCGCACGTCCGCGCCGTCGCGCGGATCCCGCACGCCGACCGTGCCCAGGCGGCCGACCGGGATCTCACCGCTCCAGGTCGCGCCCTTGTCGGTCGACCGCAGCACCGACACCGTGCCGCCCTTGCGGCCCTCGGAGTTGTCGTTGCGGAACACCGTCATGATGTTGACCAGCGCTCCCTGACCGGTCACCGCGATCTGGTTGCCGATGGTCTGGTCGTTCTGGCCGGGGTCGAAGATGTTGCGCGCCGGCTCCCACGACGCGCCGCCGTTCGTGGTCCGGGTGAAGTACGTCGGGCCGGTGAACGCCGCCGCGGTCAGGAACGACTGCCCGCCCGCGCGAGCGTTCGGGAAGACCAGCCGGTCCCAGACGCCGTAGACGTTCCTCGCGTTGAACGGGTCCGCGGTCATCGAGTTCTTGTCGTTGAACACGTGCGGATCCGTGTCGACGATCAGTTCCTTGGGCGTGTCCCAGGTGAGGCCGCCGTCGTTCGACCTGCTCACGAGCATCGCGTTCTTGAGGTCGCGGGTGTCGTTGAACGACAGGCTCATCTGGTAGGCGCGGCCGTTCGCGCCGAACGTGATCCATGGGTCGGTGGCGCGCTCGTAGTCGCCGACACTGCCCGGCGCCGCGCCCGCACAGCGGGTGAACCGCGGCAGGGCGCCGACGCCGAGCTGCGTCCAGCTGGCGCCACCGTTGGCGGAGACGCTGGTGCCGAGGCCGTTGGCGCCGCCGGTCGAGATGCGGTCCTGCTGGTAGACGCCGATGAGGTTCTGGGAGTTGGTGGGGTTGACGCCGACGAACGGCTCCACCTCCGAGTTCGGGAAGGTGGTGCCGCCTTGCGGAGCGCCGTTGCAGTTCACGGCGAACGCGCTGGCGCCGCTGGCCTGGCTGAGCGGTGCGACCACCGCCGATGCGGGTGTGCTGACCGCGAGTACGAGTAAACCCGCGGCCGACATGGTCATGACACGATGTTGTCGAGGCATGGTGGACCGTCCCTGAGTTGGTTTCGCTCCACTCAGGTCCGTCGAGGCGATCTCGGCGGGCGTTACGCCTTCCAGTCGCACCAGGCCTTGACGACCGCGACCAGGTCGGCCTCGCCGGCCTCGAGCTCGGCGAGGTCGTGGAAACGCATGGTGCGGACCAGCTTTCCGTCACCCTCCAGTCGCGGATGGTCACCGGGGATCTCGGCGCCGCGGTGGAACATGATGCTCACGAGGTTCTTCGACGGGTTGAAGCTCGCGATGTTGCCCTTGAACGCGAACGTGGGCGTCTGCCACTTGATGGACTCGGTGACCCGGCTGTCGGCGCCCAGGATCACCTCGCGGGCCCGCCGCATCGTGGCGTCGAGCGGATGCGCCTTGGCGTCCAGCCACTCGTCGACGGCGTTCACGACGACCGGCCTTCGCGGAAGAAGTCCGCGATCGAGTCCAGTTCCGACAGCGGGTGCGCGGCGCCGAACGACACGTTCCAGAACGGGCCCGTGCGCGGCGTCCACGGGCCGACGTATGCGTAGGGCTCGGCGATGTGGGCGTCACCGGGGGAGATGCCGTAGTTGACCTCGTCGAGGGTGATGCCGAGGTCGAAGTGCTCCGGCCACAGCACCGGCGTCTGGTCCGGCGCGAACTCGCGCAACGCCTTCTCACCGCGCGCGAACGCGTCGGCGATCCGCTTTGCCGACTGCTCGTCGATCTCCAGGGTCTCGTCGAGCGCGAAACCCGACCCGTCGTGGTAGACGTCCGTGAGCTGCCGGGCGCGGATCCCGGCGGCGTCGGCGAGCTCGGCCGGCGTGCCCTTCAACGGCAGCCGCAGACCGCCCGTGACCAGCTGGTCGCCGTCGACGCGCAGGTCCGGCTCGGCGACGGTGCCGAAGCCGCCCGGCGTGACGCGCAGCCGGATGGTGCCGCTGCGCTCGTACTGGGGTCCGGCGAGCACCAGTTCGGCGACGCCGTGCAGTGCTCGGCGGGTGGCCTCGAAAGTCATCTCGTCTCCTCGTGTAACGCCCGTCGGTTCTCGCGGAACTGAGTGTTCAGTGTCCGCCGACCGAGGAGGCGTTACATGTCGTGGCATCGGGTCGATCCCGCCGACGTACCCGCGGACGGGCGGGTGCGCAGTGTCGTCGTTGACGGACGCACCGTCGCGTTGTCGCGGTGCGGCGCCGGGCTGGGGGCGTTGGAGAACCGGTGCCCGCACCAGGGTGGCCCGCTCGGGGAGGGCGCGATCGAGAAGGGCTGGCTGCGCTGTCCCTGGCACGGGTACGACTACCACCCGTTGACCGGCAAGCCGCCCGAGGGCTTCTCCGACGGGGTGACGTCGTACCCGGTCGAGGAACGCCCGGACGGTGTGTACGTCGAGCTGCCCGAGTTGGAAAAGCGCCCGCGCAGCGTCGCGGACGTCATGGTCGAGACGCTCGTCGCGCACGGCGTGACGCACGTGTTCGGCATGGTCGGCCACTCGAACCTCGGGTTCGCCGAGGCGCTGCGACGAGCGGAGGCCCGCGGCGAGCTGACCTACGTCGGAATCCGGCACGAGGGTGCCGCCGCGTTCGCCGCCAGCGCGTACGGCAAGCTCACCGGCCGGCCCGCCGCGTGCTTCGCGATCGCCGGACCGGGGTCGACCAACCTGCTCACGGGTCTCTACGACGCCAAGCTCGACCAGGCGCCCGTCGTGGCGATCTCCGGGCAGGTGCCGTCCAAGGTGCTCGGGCGTGGCGCGTTCCAGGACGTCGACCTGTCCGCGGTCTTCAAGGACGTCTCGGTGTCCACCACGACCGTCCACAGTGGAAGCGATCACGCGGAGCTGGCCGCACTGGCGGTGAAGCGCGCGATCGACGGACGCGGTGTCGCGCACCTGGTGCTGCCGGACGAGGTGCAGGTGCTGCCGTCCGACGCCCGTGCCGCCACGCCGGACGGCCGGCTGTCGGACCGCCGGACGCGGCCGGACGACGCGGCGTTGTCCAGGGCCGCGGCGCTCATCCGTGACGCTCGCCGGCCGGTGTTCATCGCCGGGCACGGGGCGTGGGCGGCCCGCACGGAGGTGCGGATGCTCGCGGAACGGCTGAACGCGCCCGTGCTGACCACGTTCAAGGCCAAGGGCCTCGTCGCCGACTCGCACCCGCTGGCCGGCGGTGTGCTCGGCCGCAGCGGCACGCCGGTGGCGAGCTGGCTGATGAACGAGTCCGACCTGCTCGTCGTGGTCGGCGCCTCGTTCGCCAACCACACGGGCATCGCGCCGTACAAGCCGATCGTGCAGATCGACGACGACCACACCGCGATCGGCCGCTTCGACGCGGTCACCGCGGACGTGCTGGGCGACGCGGCGCTGACCCTGACCGCCCTGCTGGACGTGCTGGACGAGGTGAAGTCGACCGACCAGCGGCCCGACGTGGCCGCCCGGTGGGACATCTGGCGGCACGAGAAGGCCCGGCGCGCCGCCGACGACCGCGGACGTGGCGTGCCCGCGGCGGCGGTGTTCGCCGCGCTGTCACAGCACCTGAGCGCGGACGCGGTCGTGACCGTGGACGTCGGCAACCACGCGTACTCGCTCGGCCGCTACCTGGAGTCCAAGGGCCAGCCGGTGCTCATGTCCGGCTACCTCGGGTCGATCGGCTTCGGCTACCCGGCCGCGATCGGCGCGTGGGCCGCCGCGCCCGGCCGCCCGATCGTCGCCGTGACGGGAGACGGCGGGTTCGGCCAGTACGCCGCCGAGCTGACCACGGCGGTGAAGTACGGGATCGGAATCAAGCACGTGCTGTTGAACAACAACAGCCTCGGCAAGATCAGCAAGGAGCAGCTGGCCGAGGACTACCCGGTCTGGCACACGTCACTGCACAACCCCGACTGGGCGGCCTACGCCCGGATCTGCGGCGCGACCGGCATCCACGTCGACCGGCGCGACCAGCTCGACGAGGCGATGACCGAGCTCTTCGCCACCGAAGGACCCGCTTTGTTGTGCGTCGAACAGGACGCCGAACTCTTGTGAAGGAGCGTTTCTCGTGACCGACTACAGCGACCTCAAGGCGTTGTTCATCAACTGCACGCTGAAGCGCTCGCCCGAGCGCAGTCACACCGAGGGTCTGGTCGACCTCAGTAGAGCGATCATGGAGAAGCAGGGCGTCCAGGTCGAGGTGCTGCGCGCGATCGACCACGACATCGCCGTCGGCGTGTGGCCGGACATGCGCGAACACGGCTGGGCGACCGACGCGTGGCCGGAGATCTACGAGAAGGTGCTGGCCGCCGAGATCCTCGTGATCGCGGGCCCGATCTGGCTCGGGGACAACAGTTCCGTCACCAAGCAGGTCATCGAGCGGCTCTACGCGTGCTCGCACCTGCTCAACGACGCCGGCCAGTACGCCTACTACGGCAGGGTGGGCGGATGCCTCATCACGGGCAACGAGGACGGGGTGAAGCACTGCGCGCAGAACATCCTCTACAGCCTGCAGCACCTGGGCTACACGATCCCGCCGCAGGCCGACGCGGGCTGGATCGGCGAGGCCGGGCCGGGGCCGTCCTATCTGGACCCCGGATCGGGTGGTCCGGAGAACGACTTCACCAACCGCAACACGACGTTCATGACGTGGAACCTGCTGCACCTGGCCAGGATGCTGAAGGACGCGGGCGGGATACCGGCGCACGGAAACCAGCGCGCGGGGTGGGACGCGGGATGTCGCTACGACTTCGACAACCCCGAGTACCGGTAGATTCCCGTGGGTGCTGCCCGCGGACGACGTGCTCGTCGCCGGACTCCGGTCCGGTGACGAGGCGACGTTCGCGCGGCTGCTGGACAGCTGGTCGGCGTCGATGCTGCGGCTGGCCAGGTCGTTCGTGTCCACCGACGCCTCGGCCGAGGACGTCGTGCAGGACACGTGGCTCGCCGTCATCCGCGGCGTCGCGGGTTTCCAGGGGAACTCGTCGCTGCGCACGTGGGTGTACCGGATCCTGGTCAACACCGCGAAGAAGCGGGGTGTACGTGAGCAGCGCACCGTCCCGTGGAGCGACGCCGGGCCGACCGTCGACCCGGAGCGGTTCCGCGGGCCCGGTGACGACTATCCCGGGCACTGGCGGGACTTTCCCGAGCCGTGGGTCCTCGACGGCGAGTTTCGCCAGGTCGTCGGCCGGGCACTCGGGGAGCTGCCCACGCGGCAGCGGATCGTCGTGACGTTGCGGGACGTGGAAGGGCATTCGGCGGAGGAGGTGTGCGCGTTGCTGGAGATCTCGACCGCCAACCAGCGCGTGCTGCTGCACCGCGGACGCGCCTTCGTACGGGCGCGGATCGAGGAGTACTACCGATGACGTGTGCGGAGTTCGTCGAACTCGTCACCGCGTTCCTGGACGGAGCGCTCGACGAGGCGACCGAACGTGCCTTCGTCGATCACCTCGCCGAGTGCCCCGGTTGCGAGCGGTACCTCGACCAGTTCCGGCTGACCATCGCCGAACTGGGGGAGCTGCCCGAGTCCTCCCTGTCCGGCGAGACGCGGGACCGGCTGCTGGAGGCGTTCCGCGACTTCCCGCGGTGACTACTCGGCCTTGTGCTGGACCTCGATGGTCCATTCGGCGGCAAGCGCGGCGATCGCGCCGATCGCCGTCACCACGGGCGCGGCGATCGCGGCCACCACGCCGGCCGTCACCGGAACCTCCATCACGGTGTCACCCTTGTCGTTCTTGATCAGGATGCGCCGGACGTTGCCCTCGTGGATGAGCTGCTTGACCCGCTCGACCAGCGCGTTGCCCTTGAGCCGCTCGGGTTCGTGTTCCACTGTCATGGCCCTTCTCCCTGGACGACAATGCAGGGGAGAGGAGGTCTCCCATGTGGGTGATCATCTGTTGTGCGGTGCTCGTGCTCGCCGCGTGCGCCCGGACGGAGCCCCCTCCTCCTCGGAACGCCACTGTTGTGACGACCACGACTACGACAGTACCCACAACGACCGGAACGCGGGCTCAGATGACTTTGCACGGCACAGTGGAGGCAGGGGTCGAGGCGGGCTGCCTGCTGTTGAACGGCTACCTCCTGCTCGGCGGCGACCACGACGTGGTGGTCGCGGGCGCGGAGGTCGTGGTGGAGGGAACGCCGGCGCCCGGCACGATGACCACGTGCCAGCAGGGCATCCCGTTCCACGTCACGAAGGCCGAACGCGCGCGGCCGTAACCGGCTGATCGGCCGAATATTCCAGGCCGGTGCGGGATGTTGGCGGGATCGTGTCCCACTTGTCGCATACGGACTCTCGACCGTCCACCCTGGCCGACCTCACCCTGTGAGCGGGATTCGCCGTCGACCACGGGAGGACCCCATGGGGCTGAGCACCGCCGACCTCGAAGCGGGCATGCGGAGTCTGATCACGCTGGCGCACAACAGCAACAGCCTGATCCTGGCCTTGAGCGCCTGGCTCGCCATGCACGGAGTCGAGCGTAACGATGTCACACATCGCTTGCTGGACACGCGAACCAGGCCCGTTCCCTATCCGGAAGCCACCGAACTGGACGTTGACGAAGGCCTGCCCTTGTTGCGTCGCAGGGGTGAGCTGTGGGCGCATCCGGACGGTGTGCCGGTGCGGATCGCCGCCGCGAACGCATGGGTGGTGCCGCAACGGATGCCGGCCGATGTGGTTGAGCTGATTCGTCAAGTCCCGTTGGGACTCGTGTTGCAGCCACACGGGATGCGCCGCGTGCCCGGTGTGTCGAGATGGTCGCGCGTGCCCCGGCTGGTCGTGCGGCTCTCCGCGCGGCTGCTCGTCGGCGGCGTGCCGTGGGCGCTGACCGACGAGGTCATCGACCAGGCCATCGTGGAGCACGTGCTGCGCGGGTCGGCGATCCCGCCCAGTTCAGTGGCGTAGCTGGGCGCGGAAGAGCGCGAGCACGCGGTCCAGTGCCTCGCGCGTAGGGTGCCCGGCCTCGTCGACGAGCTCGACCGTGAGCACGGAGTGCGCGTTCTCCGGGATGCCGTGCGGGTTTCCGGGCGACGAGTCGATCTCCATGCAGTCGAACGCCTCGCCGAGCGTCGCGCGCAACGTCTCGAACCGCTCCGGCGGCGACAGCTTGTCGTGGCTGAAGCGCAGTCCGAGCACGCACAGGCCGTCCTGCGCGCGCTGCTGAATCCGTTCGCGGTCAGCGGGATCCAGGCCGAGGGCGCCCCGGCCGCGTTTCGTGGCGGGCAGCGACGGCTGGCTCATCACGGCCGCGGTGACCGCGGGTTCGAGCGCGGCGGCGAGAGCGAACCCGCCGCTGAAGCACATGCCGACCACGCCGACGCCGCCGCACTCGTCGAACGCCTTCGCGGCCAACGCCCGCAGCCAGGTGGTCACGCGGCTGGTTCCGTCGGTCAGCAGCCGGAACTCCCTGGCGACGCACGCGCGTGCCGCGGACCGGATGATCGCCCCGGTGCCGAGCGGCTCGCCCGGCCGTCCGACCAACGAGGGCAGATATGTCGTGTACCCCTCGGCGATCAACCGTTGAGCGAACTCCACGACGCCCGGATGGATCCCCGGCATCTCGTGCAGGACGAGCACGGCGGGCCCGGTCCCGGCCCGGTAGACGTCGTGCGTGTAGCCGCCGTGGTGCAACATTGACCGCTCGAACCCCGCCAACTCGACCATGATCGAACCTCCAGTCCGCGCGTAAACGTATCCTGGCCTGATGCGAACACGGCCCACGCTGACCTGGTCACCCTCGGGTCCGCCACTGCCGCGCACGACGGACGTGGGCGAGCTGGCGTCGCACGTGGCGTCGGGCGGCGTGGTGGTGCTCAGCGGCGCCGGCCTGTCCACCGAGTCCGGGATCCCCGACTACCGCGGCGCGCGCGGCAGCCTGCGGCGGCACACCCCGATGACCTACGACGAGTTCGTCGGCAGCGCCTCGAGCCGGCAGCGGTACTGGGCGCGCAGCCACCTCGGCTGGCGCACCATCGCCGCCGCGCGTCCCAACGACGGCCACCGCGCCGTCACCTCGTTGGCTGAACGGGGGCACCTCGCCGGCGTCATCACCCAGAACGTCGACGGCCTGCACCAGGCCGCGGGCACTTCGGACGTGGTGGAGCTGCACGGTGCGCTCAGCCGGGTCGTCTGCCTGTCCTGCAGGCGTTTCAGCTCCCGTGCCTCGCTCGACCGGACGTTGCGCTCGCTCAATCCCGGCTTCGACGTCACGCCGGACCGGGTCAACCCGGACGGCGACGTCGACCTGGCCGCGGACCTGGTGGCCTCGTTCCGGGTCGCGGACTGTTCTTCCTGCGGTGGTGTGCTGAAGCCGGACGTCGTGTTCTTCGGCGAGAACGTGCCGCCGCCTCGGGTGGCGGAGTGCTACCGGCTCGTCGACTCGGCGCGTGCCCTGCTGGTGCTGGGGTCCTCGCTCGCCGTGATGTCCGGGCTGCGGTTCGTCCGGCGGGCCGCGGCCGCCGGGGTGCCGGTGCTGATCGTCAACCGCGGGGAGACGCGCGGGGACGAGCACGCGACCGTCCGGGTGGACCTGCCGCTGGGGCAGGCGCTGACCGACCTTGTCGCAAGGCTCGACCAGATTGGCGCGGTGTGACCGTCCGATGACGACCTGTGGGGCGGGCGAACGCCCGCTTCGCCACCTGAATCGTTGAGTGCACCCAGGCAACGCGAGCCACGAGTCGAGCGACCGCGACTGGTACGGCTGGACGCCATTGACCGATCTGAGTACGAACGCTCCCACTCGAACGGACGCTTACTGTCAGAGTGACAGTAAGCTATGTTCGGTCTGTGCCCAAACAGTCCTGGTCGCCTCCGGCGGTGTTACTCGCGGTCGATCTCGTGATCCTCACGTTGCGGGCCGGAGAGCTGCACGTCTTGCTCGTGGAACGAGGTGTCGAGCCATACCTCGGTCGCCGGGCGCTACCGGGCGGCTTTCTGAACAACGCCGAAGAGGACATCTTGGCCGCGGCCCACCGTGAGCTGCGTGAGGAGGCGGACCTCGATGGCACGAGCCTGTATCTCGAGCAGCTGGGGGCCTACGGAACACCCGGTCGCGATCCCCGCGGTCGGGTTGTGTCGATCGCTTACCTGGCCATCGCACCAGGGCTCCCTGAGCCGGTCGCCGGTACCGACGCGTCCGGCGCGAGCTGGCAACCGGTCGACGCCGTGATCGCCGGACGATTGCGGCTTGCCTTCGACCATGACCAGATCGTCGCGGACGGTGTGGAGCGGGCCCGTGCCAAGCTCGAGCACACGTCACTCGCGACCGCGTTCTGCGGCGACACGTTCACGATCGCCGAGTTGCAGCAGGTCTACGAGGCGGTGTGGGGTGTCGGGCTCGATCCGCGGAACTTCTATCGCAAGGTCCAGGGTGTGCCCGGTTTCATCGCGGAGGCCGGCCCGGATCGCAGAACGACAAAGGGGCGGCCGGCCCGCTTGTTCAGGGCCGGCGTGCGAAGGACGTTGCAGCCGCCGATTACCCGGCCCGACCTGTGACGACGAATGAGGGGACCAGTGAACGACAACGCCGTGGTGATGCTGACCGCTCTGAACCTCGAGTACCAGGCGGTGCGGCGAAGGTTGGTAGATCCTCAGGTGCACGTGCACGAGCGAGGCACCCGATTCGAAGTCGGCACGTTGCGAGGTACGCATTGCCGGGTGGTGCTGGGGTTGACAGGTAAGGGCAACCACTCCGCGGCGGTTCTTGCCGAGCGGGCGATCCAGTGCTTCAAGCCGACAGCGGTGTTGTTCGTCGGTGTCGCCGGTGCGCTGTGGGGCACGCCGCTCGGCGACGTCGTGGTGGCCACACATGTCTACGCCTATCACGGTGGCACGAGCGAGGACGATGGACTCAAAGCGCGCCCCCGCGTTTGGGAGATCGCACACGAGATCGCCCAACTCGCGGCCCACATCGGACGGACCGGCGACTGGGCCGACGACACGAATACCAATCCGAATGTCCACTTCGGAGCAATCGCGGCAGGCGAGATCGTGCAGAACTCACGGATCTCCAGCGAGGCCCGGTGGATCCGGGAGCATTTCAACGACGCGCTAGCGATCGAGATGGAAGCGGCCGGAGTGGCGCAGGCCGGTCATCTGAGCGGCGCTCCAGTGGCCATCATTCGCGGCATCAGTGATCGTGCGGACGGCACCAAAGACAGTGCTGGGGACACCGCGTGGCAGCCGGTGGCCGCCGCCAACGCGGCGGCGTTCGCAGTGCGGCTAGCTGCAGAGCTGATGGGACAACAGGAGGAACACGCCATGCGTGAGGCCGGGGAACCGAAGCACCACGGGAACATCACCAACATCGCTTCGGGAATGGTGGGGATCCAAGCCGCGCGGGTGACCGGCAGCACGGTGGTGATGGGTGGCACACCTCAAGCATTCACCGCGGCAGACCTCGAGCGAGAGTTGGCGGTCTTCCGCGATGCACTGGCACGCAGCCGGTCTGCCGGACAGCTTGACGACGGGACCTACGCCGCGGCGACGGCCGAACTCGACATCGCGAGTACTGCGTTGAAGGAGAACGTGCCGGAGCGGCAGAGCAAGGTGGTACTGGCGCTCAAGCGGTTGCGCGGTTTGATTGCGGAGGTCGCCGAGCTGGCGACGAAGATCGGGACACTCATCGCTGCGGCGAACGGGCTCTCCTGATGGAATCCGAACCCGCCAACGAGTCGGTCGCCAACACCGCAGGGCCAGGGACGACCGTTGGCATCCAGGCCTCGTGCGTGCACAACTCCACCGTCTACCAAGTGCTCCAGGACGCCTCACCAGAAGAGAAGTACAAAGTCGGTTTGCGTTTCCTGGCGGATGGGGTTCCACTTCGGGCACGGGATTTGATCACCGAAGCCATCGCGTCCGGTTTCGACAACGGCGAGGTGCGGTTCCACCAGATGCTCGCCTTGCTCAGCAAGCGATCGTTGCGCGATCTCAATCCAGCTGAGCGCCATCAGTTGGAGCATGTCGCCGAGCTGGCCCACGACCAAGCGGACGACGGCTGGAAAGACGCGCTCCTGGCGATGTGCGAACTGCTGAACCGGTTGCAGGACTCGGACCGCAACTGTGGATCCGCGTTGGAGCGCCTGCACGCTCTGCCCTCTCCTCAGCGGAACGAGATCGTCCGTCATCTGGACCTCGTCATCACGGGTGGGATGAAGGACACGCTATGGGCCGAGACACGCCAGCGGGCTGAGGCAGCCCGCTTCGCGAATGACCGGCAGAACCGAGTGTGGGCGTACTTCCACCCCGCACCCATCGGCCCGAAGGCTCGGCCCCCAGTGGACGTGAGGACGGTTCCAGGTGACTGGGCGGTGGCAACGGGCTGCTCTGTGCTTGTCGTTCTCGCCTTCGGCTACCTGTGCCGGGTGGTCTGGCCGGGAGGGCCGGTTCCCTTGCTTGCGTGCGCGTTCGTCGTCATCTCCGGGTATGTAGCGGCTCAGGCCGGGTTCGAGTGGTGCTATCGGTCCGAGCGGATGGCGCTCAAGGAACGTGATCATGCCGGACGTCGGAGGCGACCCCGAGCGCTCAACACGAAGTTCGCAAGCCGGGTCGATCAATCGTTCACCTACTACTTCGGCAAGTATGTACCGGAAGGCGTGAACCGCGAACAGTGGCTGACCGACACCGCGGGGATTCGCGTGACACTGCGGGACGAGGTCGTGGAGCTGTACCAGGACAGCAAGATCTCCGTTGACCGCGTCAACTGGCTCATCCGGCACCTCGTTGGTGATGTCAGGAAGCGCTGGGAGCGGGGCACGCTGTTGGAGCATCGCGAGAGTTACCGGACCGGCCGTGCCACGAAGGTACGATTCACGGTCGCGGTCCTTGTCCTCGCGTTGGCTTCGCTCGGTGTTGCGGCCACAGCAGTGCTCGCAACGGAAGTCATCTTGGATCGGATCTTCTCAGTGGCAGCGATGATCGTGACAGTGGTCGCGGCGCGAGCCGCGATCCGGCGCTGGTTCCGCATTGTCAGTGAGGGCAGACGGTTCATCGAGGACCAAAGAGAGTACGACCGGCAGATGGCAGCACGTCGTGACGCGTATGCGAAGTGGAAGAAGAAGTTGGAGGACACGCGTCCGTCCGAGCGGGAGATGGAAGCTTGGCTCCACTGTGACAAGACCATGCTCCTCGAAGCGGCGCTGCGTCACTACGGGCTCGTGTGGCGAGAGGTCATCACTCATGCCTTCCTGCAGGCGCCTGCGAAGAACTACAAGCGGGCACGTGTGGAGAAAGGTCCATGGCGCTATTCGAAGTACGACATCCGACTGTTCCTGATCACACAGGACGGGGTGCGGGAGGTGAGTTCGGAGCTCGACTTCGCGCGGGTCGAGCAAACAAGCCAGGAACGGAGCAACTACCGATTCGACGCGGTCTCTTCAGTCCAGGTGGTCGAGGAAGGTGCCGCCAGTTGCACTCTGGAGCTCACGTTGTTCAACGGACCCTCGCGGAGCATCCGGGTCGTAGAGCCTGAAACGGGGCGTCTCGAGGGTGAAAGTCCCGCAGCGCTGTCTGAGACAAGCCTTGACTCGGCCGGGTTTGCGCACACCCTGCACATCCTGGAAGGCATCGCCGCGGAAGGGAAGAGCTGGATCGACCATGACATCCGCGGCGGAGCCGAACCAGCGAAGTCGGTGGGTGTATCGACGACCCTTGCTTCTCGTATCGCCCCCGAGCCTCGGCCGCACTAGTGACTTGGCCGTCGGTTGTCGGGATAGGGACGCTCCGACCGCCCTTTTGGGTAAACACAAGCGTTGTGAGCGCCCTTCGGCAGGCGACGGGCGGTGATCTTTACCGTAGGAATTCGAGGTTGACTAGACGGCCGCAAGCCTGTGATCATTGCCCGCATGTCGTCTGATCGAAAGGGCGTTACCGCCCTCGCGCGATGAGCGCACGCCGCCGGCGAGAGTCCCGGCGCGTCAGTGATCCGGCTCGTTCCCTCGATCTGTGGTTCGAGGCTGTCGAGATTCGCAACGAATGGCAGGGCCACGCCCTGCGCGCGGCACCGGCGGACCGCGAGGCCGCCGAGCGCGCCATCACCACCCTGTATGCATTGGCGGGCAGGCCGAAGCCCCGGTTCGACTGGACCGGCGCACCCTCGGCTGCGGCGCCGCTCGTGCCGCCATCGGTCAATGCGTACTCGCACAACGGTTTCGTCCCCTTGGAGAGCGAGCTCGCGAACCTGTTGTGCTCGCTGCGAGGACGACTCGACGAGCACATTCCCCAGGACCCGGATCCGTGGTGGCGCTCGCACGAACCTCCACCCGATCCCATCGCGGAACTGCGGCAGGGCGGCGATCTGGTCACCTTGCTGCACCGGGGAATCCGCAACGTCCTGGCGCCACAACTGGAGGGCCTCACCCGGCGGATCCGCCAGGACCTGCCAGGGGTGCTGGGCATCCACTGGTACGGGCAGCACGAGGCCGCCTGGATCGCGCATTACGACGTGTTCCGGCGGGCCCTCGGTGTGGAGTACAGCCCGGAGGACTCCGCTCAGCTGGAGCTGTGGGCGACGCTCGCCCGCACCTGCGGCTGGTGGTGGCCGCGCGAGGACGTGTGCGTGCTCGCCGAGCGGCCGTCCGCGATCCGCGTCGAACCGGTGCCAGGTACCGCGTATGACGAGTTCCGCTTGCACGGCAGGGCGATCGAGTTCCCGGACGGCTCGGCGCACTACGCGTGGCATGGCACGCCGGTGCCGGACTGGGTGGTCGAGGCGCCTGCGGTGGACCGGATCATCGCGGAGCGCAACGTCGAGGTTCGGCGCTGCGCCATCGAGCACATCGGCTGGGGCGCCTTCATCGAAGGTGCCGGGATGGAGCTCGTGAGCCAGTCCCCGGATCCGGGTAACCCCGGCAGCGTGCTCCGGCTCTACGACCTGCCGGCGGAGTTCTGGAGTGTCCAAACGCGACTGCTGCTCGCCGTGAACGGCTCACTGGAACGCGACGGCACGCGTCGCCGCTACGGGCTGTTCGTCCCATCCCACTTCGACCACCCGCTCGACGCGGCCGGATGGACGTACGGGCTCACCGGTGCCCAGTACGCCCGGCTTCAGCGTCGGACCTGACCTTCAAAGGTGATCACATGAATCTCGCAGAACTGCTCGACCGGTCCGGCACGGCGGCGCTGGACCACCTGGAACGACAGGTCACCATCCCGGTGATCGACGGCCTGCAGGCGCAGGGCGACCTGATCGTCATCCCGCTGGACCTGACCGACGTGACCTTCCTGAACCCGCGCGACCTGCCACCCGGCGGAGTCGAGCTCATCCGCGGCGCCGGGGGCAACAACCCGCACACGCTCGTCGCCGACCCGGACACGTGCCGATGGTCCGATCAGCTCCACGATCGGCTGGGGCTGGCTATTGCCGTGTTCGAGAACTCCGCGCCCGTCTACCTGGTGCATCCGGAGCACGGCGGGACCGGCGTGGCGCCTGGCCGGTGGCTGGTGCGCAGGCAGCGAGAGCGCAGCCTGGCCCAGACGCGATCGCTGTTCAGGTCGCTGGACCGGTCCGGGACGGTTCTAGTCGCCGACTGAACCGACGGGGAAGCGGTTCGCCAGCTCCGCGTTGATCTCGTGGTGGCGCAGCAGGAACGCTCGCTCGTCCAGTCGTTTGCGCCGCAACCACCCGGTGACCTCGGCGTTGCACTTGCTGGCGTTGCACGGCCCGCACGCGGGCACGATGTTGTCGAGCGTGTACCGCCCACCCCGCGACAACGCCAGCACGCAGTCCTTCTGGAGTGACCGGGCGGGCGCGCCGCAGTAGGCGCAGCCGCCCCAGGCGGCCTTGAGCGCATCCCACTGCGCGTCGGAGAGATCGTGCTCGACGCGGGCCATCCGCCGCTTGCGCTTGCGGGCGGCGCGCACCTTCCTGCTGCCGCCGGTCGCCATGCCCGGAGCCTACTGGCCGACAACGAACGGGCCCATGCGACACGGCGGCAATTGGTGCGAAAACCCCCGTCGGTTTCCAAAAGGGACAATCGCGCGCTGTTAATAAGTTAGCGCGAAGTTTCTGTTGTTCTTCTGGCACGTGGGAACGGATCCTTCTCTCGCTGATCACCTCTTCCGGACGCGGCCTTCCCCTGCAAACCGAGGGCCGCCGTTCGCCCTGCCTGAGGGAGAAACATCGATGCGACAAAGAACCGTCTTATGTGCCACCGCCGTGATGGTCGCCGGACTCTTCACCGCGACCGCGCAGGCACAGCCGACGACCACTGGCGTGCAGACGGCCGAGGCGATGGCCGTCGACGCGGCCGCCGGCCTGGTCGACAGCAAGCCGGCCGCGCTGCACGCGAGCTCGGACGACGCGTTCGTGCGGCACGGGGTGATCTCGGCGACGAACGGGCTCAAGTACGTCCCGTACACCCGTACGTACAAGGGACTCCAGGTCGTCGGCGGTGACTTCGTCGTGGCCACCAACTCGACCGGACAGGTGCTCGGCACCTCGGTCGGGCAGGACGTGACGATCAACCTGCCCAGCACGAACCCGACCGTGGACAAGGCGAAGGCCGAGTCGGTCGCCCGCGGGCAGCTGGCCACTGTGGACGGTGTCAACGGCATCGACCAGGTCGTCTACGCGCTGGGCGCCACGCCACGGCTTGGCTGGAAGGTCCAGGTCGTCGGCCGCGACTCCGAGGGACCGAGCAAGCTCGACGTCGTCGTGGACGCGCTGGACGGCAAGGTGCTGCACAAGCAGGAGCACGTCCTGCACGGCACCGGCACCAGCGCGTGGAACGGCCCGAACCCGGTGCAGATCGCCACGACGCAGTCGGGCGGCACGTACTCCCTGAAGGACCCGACGAGCGCCGTCGCCTGTCAGGACGCGGCCAACAACACGACGTTCACCGGCTCCGACGACGCGTGGGGCAACGGCAACGCCACGAACCGCGAGACGGGTTGCGTCGACGCGTTGTTCGCCGTCGAGACCGAGAACAAGATGCTTTCGCAGTGGCTGGGCCGCAACGGGTTCGACGGTGCGGGCAACGGCTGGCCGGTTCGCGTGGGCCTCAACGACGTCAACGCGTACTACGACGGCAGCCAGGTCCAGATCGGACACAACAACGCCAACCAGTGGATCAGCTCGATCGACGTCGTGGCGCACGAGTTCGGCCACGGCATCGACGACCACACGCCGGGCGGCATCTCGGGCGCGGGTACGCAGGAGTTCGTCGCCGACGTCTTCGGCGCGGTGACCGAGGCGTTCGCCAACGAGCCCTCGCCGTACGACGTGCCGGACTTCCTGGTGGGCGAGCAGATCAACCTCGTCGGCCAGGGCCCGATCCGCAACATGTACAACCCGTCGGCGAAGGGGCACCCCAACTGCTACTCGAGCTCCATTCCGAGCACCGAGGTGCACGCGGCCGCCGGACCCGGCAACCACTGGTTCTACCTGCTGGCCAACGGATCCAACCCGACGAACGGCCAGCCGGCCAGCACCACGTGCAACAGCTCGTCCGTCACCGGCATCGGCGTGCAGTCCGCAGCCAAGATCTTCTACAACGCGATGCTGCTCAAGACCTCCAGCAGCTCCTACCTCAAGTACCGGACGTGGACGCTGACCGCGGCGAAGAACCTCTTCCCCGGTAGCTGCACGGAGTTCAACACGGTCAAGGCGGCCTGGGACGCGGTCAGCGTGCCCGCCCAGACGGCCGACCCGACCTGCAGTGCGACCGGCACCGTCACGGTCGCCAACCCCGGCAACCAGTCCAGCGCCGTCGGCAGCGCGGTGAACCTGCCGCTGTCGGCCAGCGGCGGCACCGCGCCGTACACCTGGTCCGCCACCGGCCTGCCCGCCGGTCTGTCGATCAACTCCGGCACCGGCACGATCTCCGGCACCCCGTCGACCGCGGGCACGTCGAACGTCACGGTCACCGCGACCGACAGCACGAGCAAGAGCGGGTCCGCGTCGTTCACCTGGACGGTCGGCACCACCGGCGGCTGCTCCGGCCAGAAGCTCGGCAACCCCGGCTTCGAGTCCGGCAACACGGTGTGGACCGCCAGCAGCGGCGTGATCGGCCAGCACTCCGCTGACGGCCAGGCCGCGCACGGTGGCACCTGGAGCGCGTGGCTCGACGGCTACGGCAGCAGCCACACCGACTCGCTGTCCCAGTCGGTGACGATCCCGGCGGGCTGCAAGGCGTCGCTCACGTTCTACCTGCACATCGACAGCAATGAGACGACCACCAGCACCGCCTACGACAAGCTGACCGTCACGGCGGGCACCACCACGCTGGCCACCTACTCGAACCTGAACAAGGCGAGCGGCTACGTGCTGAAGACGATCGACCTGTCCGCGTTCGCCGGCCAGACCGTCACCATCAAGTTCACCGGCGTCGAGGACGGCTCACTGCAGACGTCCTTCGTCATCGACGACACGGGCGTGAACCTGAGCTGACCCGATCCTCGTGAGTGATTAGGAGGGCCATAGCCCTCCTAATCACTCACGAGCGCGTTTACATGGTTGATTCATCCGATCTATAGTGCGACGGGCCGCCGCCGAGGAGTGGAAGGAATCTCCATGCGTCGAGCAGCGGTGCTCGCGACAGTCCTGTCGCTGATCGTCTTCGGTGGTGCATCGGCAACGGCCGCACCTGCGATAACCGTCTCAGTAGACCCGGCGAGCAACAGTCAGGTCGCCACCGGGTTCGCCGGTTTCAGCTATGAGAAGGACCGCGTCGGAGCGGGGATGTTCGACCCGAAGTCATCCGACCTGATCAGCCTCTTCCGGCTGCTCGGTCCGAGCGTGCTGCGCCTCGGCGGCAACCTCGTCGACATGACCAGCTGGAACCCCAAGGGCTCGGGCGGCTCCGAGAAGGAGGTCGCGCCACCCGACGTGACCAGGCTGGCCGCGTTCGTCAAGGCGACCGGCTGGAAGGTCATCTACGGCATCAACCTCAAGACGAACACCGCGTCGAACGCCGCCGACGAGGCACAGTTCGCCGCGAAGGCGCTGGGCGGTGCCCTGATCGCGTTCGAGATCGGCAACGAGCCGAACGTCTACTTCAAGACCGAGGCCGAGTACGAGGCGAAGTTCACCTCGTTCACGAAGGCGATCAAGGCGAAGGTGCCGGGCGCGAAGTTCGACGGTCCGGGTGAGGCCAACAAGACCACGTGGGTGGACGAGTTCGCCAAGAACCAGAAGAAGAACAGCCTGAAGATCATCTCCACGCACCTGTACATCGCCAAGAACACCAACGCGTCGATCCCGGACATGCTCGCGTCCAACTCGTCCGGACGGCTGCCCAACGCCGAGAAGGCGATGCAGAAGGCCCGGTCCGCCAACGGGATCCCGCAGTGGCGCGTCACCGAGGCGAACTCGTACTTCCACGGCGGCGCCGCCGGCGTGAGCGACGTGCAGGCCGCGGCGCTCTGGTCGCTCGACTTCATGTCCGGCATCGCGTCACGGCAGGGCTCGGGCGTGAACTTCCACGGCGGCACGTCCACGCAGTTCCCGCTGCACTACTCGCCGATCAAGCACTCGGGTCTCAAACCCGTTGGGGTGCAGGGCGTCTACTACGGTGAGCTGCTGTGGAAGCTGGCCGGGAGCGGTGCGTACCACGCCGCGACCGTGACCGGTGGAACCGACATCACCGCATGGGGCATCGGGAACAACGCGTTCGTCAACAACAAGAGCGCCTCCGCGGTCAACGCGACCATCACGTTGCCGTCGAACGCGAGCAAGGCGAGCGTCTACCTGCTGACCGCGCCCGCGCTGGACTCCACGGCGATCACGATCGCCGGGTCGAACGTCAGCGGGAGCGCCGAGTTCAAGCCGGCGCCGAAGGCGGTGACCGTGTCGGGCACGAAGACCGTGGTCGACGTGCCCGCGCACAGTGCCGTGCTGGTGGTCAGCAGTTCCTGAGCTCCGGGCTCTGGTTCAGCAGCTGGCCGCGTGGCGAGACGAACGCGCGGTAGCGCTCACCGTCCACAGCGGACGGACGGAACGCCGCGACGCGGTGGCAGTTCTGGAACGCCAGCTTCACCCCGAAGTGGCGTTCCAGGCCGCCGCGGATCGCGTCGGACGCCAGCGCCCGCAGCAGCTGGCCGCGGTCGGTCTCGGTGGGCGGCGGGATCTCGTGGTCGGCGAAGTCCCCGCCCGCTTCGAGTTCCGCCGCCACACCGCTGATCACCTCCCACGCGTAGGGGAGCGACTCGCGAACACAGGCGACGAACGCGGCGTCGTCGACCGGGCCGCGTTCGGCGCGTTCGAGCAGGTCGGCGGGAACGTGCAGCGACATGGGCGGACCTCCACTGGGCGGACGAACGGTCACCACTATTGATAGTGGTTTTCATTACCCATTGGCAAGTCACCTGATCAGGTTGCTACTCCGCGATCTCCGCTGAGTCGGTGAGGCGCAGCTTGCGCCGGGCACGCTGGTAGAACGTCGTCATGCCGAGGCGGACCACACGGGCCGCGCCGGGCCGGGCCAGCAGCTCGATCCGGTCGCCGGGCGAGGCGTAGCCGCCGATCTGACCGTCCACCTCGACGGCCAGCCGCCCGCTGCCCGGCAGGATGTCCAGGTCGAGGGTGTCGTGCACGGACAGCACCACGCCCCGGCTGTACGCGGAGTGTGGCGCGGCGGGCGTGACCAGCAGCGCCTCGACGTTGGGGCTGGTGATCGGGCCGCCCGCCGAGAAGCTGTACGCGGTCGAGCCGGTCGGGGTGGCGACGACGACCGCGTCGGCCGCGTAGCTGACGAACCGCTGGCCCGCGACGCGCACCGCCACCACCGCGCTGCCGTCGCCGGGCACCCGCACCACTGCGACGTCGTTGAACGCGGTGAGTGTCTGTCCATTGAGGACGGCGTCCACGGCGAGGCGGGGTTCGAGCGTGAACGCGTGGTCGTCGATCGCGGACAACGCGCCGGGTAGTTCCGGCACGTCGACCTCGGCCAGGAAGCCGAGCTTGCCGAGGTTGACGCCGAGCACCGGGGCGCGCTGCCCGTCGGCCAGCCGCATCGCCCGCAGCATCGTGCCGTCACCGCCCAGGCTGACCACCAGGTCGGACCTTCTGCCGAGCTCGTCGGCGGGCACGGCGGTCGCCGCGCAGTTCAGCCGTTCGATCTCGGCGCCGATGCCGAGGACCTCGATGCCGCGGCCGGTCGCCCAGCCCAGCATGGCCTCGACCGCCGCCGCGGAGTCGCGTCGCGGGTGCAGCACAATGCCGACGGAATGCATGTCAGCAGAGTCTTCTCCGCTCGCGCGGGTCGGGCGACCCCAGAGCCGGCGGTCCACGCGCGTCCCAGCCGCCGGAGAACCCCCAGCTCAGGGACGCGTCCGCGTCCCAGCGTCCCAGAAACGCCGGATTGCCTTGACCTACTTGGTGAAGCGGCTGAGGCTGCCCCGCGCAGGCCGATTCAGGAGGGGGAAAGATGAACAGGCGCTTGGGCCGTGCGGTCGCGACGATCACCACCGCGCTCGCCGTCGCGACCGGCATCACGGTCGTCGAGGCGCCCGCCGCGCAGGCGGGCAACTGCACCGGCCGCTTCTGCGGCGCGGTGAAGAACCGGACCGGCCGGACGATGTACTACACGACGACACTGGGCAGCGGTTCAGGCTTCTGCGACGTGTGGAACCGCGACGGCGGCACCGGCAGCAACTTCTGGCACGCGCCGTGCAACCAGTTGTCGATGGGCAACGGGGTGCGCGGCGGCAACGGCACCGGTTACGACGTCGACGCCTTCACGTTCAACAACTGGGGCTACCACGAGCGGTTCACTCGCGTGGGCACCTGGCATTGGCGGTCGGCGGGCGTGTGGACGAAGATCCGCGACGGCGAGATCGCCGACTGTGGCATTGGCGACCAGAACGAGATCTGGTGCACGGTGCTGGTTCAGGCAGGCTAGCGGCGCGCTTGCGGGCCTTGAGCTCCTCGAGGAACAACGCGCCCGGCATCAGCTCGATGATCTCCCACTGACAGTGCACGCACCTCGCGCTGTGCTGACGGAACTCGGAGGTCTCCTCGTCGGTGAGCAGTCCGAGCAGGAAGCTGCCGGCCGAGATGGTGTGCGGACACGCCTCGAACATGGCCACTCCAGGTCTGGGGGTGGACGGGCGGCGGCGGGTGGGGGAGCAGCCGCCGCCCGTCCCGGAACCGGCGAAACCCCTGGGGAGAGTCAGGGGCGCCGAATGTCAGCGGTTGGGCTTGTCCTTCTGGTGCTCGTCGGACTTCCCGGGATCGGTCTTCCCGGGCTTGTCCGCGAGCAGGTCGGCGCAGAACGTGTCCACCTTGTCCTCGCCGCCCGCGGCGGCGGCCAGTGCGGCGAACGACGGGTTGTCGCGCTTCTTGCCGTGGTCTTCGCCCGCGCCCGCGGTGTAGGCCTGGCACTGGCCCTTGAGCGAGGGTGACGGGGACGGGTTGTCGCCGTTGCCCTTCTCTTTGGTGGCAGGCTTTTCACCGTTGCCGGTGTGCTCGACGACCTGGTTGCCGTGCTGGGGCTTGGGTGCGTCGTTGTCCGGTCCGGGCAGACCGCCCGCCGCGGCCGCCACGGCGATGCCGCCGGCGGCCACCACGGCGACGGCGGCGGCCTTGGCCGTCAACAGTTTCGCCAGTCCGATCTTGATCATCGAGCGTCTCCGGGGGTGCGTCGCAGGAGCGAGCTGAGCACTTCGGAACGCCGCCATGGCGGCGCCCTCACCGGACAGCTCGCTCTCGCGGGCCGGTGCGGCCGCCGCGGCGAGCAAGTCGTCCAGGCGGTCCGGACCGGTCCGCGGCAGCCCGCGGAGCAGTCGCTCAGCGGTGCGTCGTCCGATGCGGTTCGTGCTCATCTCATGTCCTTCAGCGCCGTACCCGTCGAAAGTGTCACTCTCGGGATGTTCTCCCTGGTGAATCCAGGTATTCCTGGAGCTTGCGCAACCCGCGGTGCGCGGCCGTGCGCACCGCTCCGGGACGCTTGCCGAGCACCTCGGCGGCGGCCTTCGCGTCGAGGCCCATGACCACGCGCAACAGGACGGCCTCCGCCTGGTCTTTCGGCAGCCGCGCGATCAACGCCAGCGCCGCGTCGGTGGCGACGGCGTCCATCGCCTCTTCGGCGGTGTTCTCGCGGGCCGGTGAGTCGAGGAGCTCCTCGGCGCCGTCCACCACCGGCCGCCGCTGCCGCCTGCGCAAATGATCCATCGCACGATTTCGCGCGATCGTCGTCGCCCACGCGCGGAACCCGTCCAGGTCGCCCTTGAAGTTCGTCAAATCACGGGCGATGTGCAGCCACGCGTCCGATGCCACGTCCTCGGCGTCCGCCGGCCCGACGAGAACCCGCAGGTATCGCAACAGTTTCGGCTGAGTCGCTCGGTAGAGCACGCGGAACGCGTGCTCGTCGCCGCGCTGGGCCGCGGGCAGGGTCAAGTCTCCGGGTGCTTCCGCTCTCGGCTTCCGGACCGTACTGTGCACCCGCGACATACTGATCGAAGCACCGCCCTAGCGGAACCCCTTGCAGTGAAACCGAATTTGTACTAACAGGCATCGTGACCGGATTGAAACGTCCACTGTGGCTATTCGCGCCGGATGCCCGCGACGAGCAGCCAGAGGCCGCCGCCGACGCACAGCAGGCCGATGGCGGTCCACAGCTTCTGACCGGTCATGAAGCTGCCCTCCAGGTAGCCGAGCCCCTGGAAGGTCCACACCGCCCCGACCAGGGCCAGTAACAGGCCCAGTCCGATCGACAGCCGTTTGCTCATGCCGACAGCCTCTCACACGGTCGGTCAGTCCTTTGTGGACTCACCAGCGCGCAGCGCGCCGGGCCGCGGCGATGACGGTGCACCAGGGTGGCGGGGAGCGGTGCTGGCGGGGTGCGACGACCCACTGCCAGTCGCGGATGTCGGTGCGGGTGGACGGGGTCTGAGGTAGGACGACCTGGCCGCCGCGCGGCACGGCCTGCGCTTTCGAGCGCCGGAGTTCGAGCGGCAGGGTCGGCTGGCGGGTGGCGGCGAGCGTCGTCAGGAACGTCAGCCACTGGCCGCCCGGGGTGGCCACGACCGGCCCTTCCAGCATCGTGAACCGGAGCTCCGCGAGGGCGCGGTGGGCGAGGCGGGCGGGCAGGATGACGGCGTCGAGGTCCCAGCCCGCCCGCATCACCAGCCGTCCGTGCCCGCTGTCCACCTCGACGCGCCAGCCGAACGAGGTTTCGTACTGAGCCTTGGCCACCAACAGGTCTGGATGCGTGGTGGTGCTCATCAAAGGGGTCCTCCCGCTCAGAAACGTCGAGCGCAGTGACCAGCCCAGCGCGCGGGGCGTCGGGGCGCACCCGCACGCCAGGCTCTGCGGTACGGGACCTTCGAGGTGCCCGCACCACAGACCCTTCCGGAGGCGTTGCGGTGAGACATCGGTCGCGTGACGTACACGCGAACCGGAGGTGAACTCAGATGCGCGCCACCTGCGTGGCGGCGAGCAGGAACGCGCCGACACCGAAGTTGGCCGTGTCGTCGCGGCCGACCGGCTG
Source organism: Lentzea sp. NBRC 105346 (assembly GCF_030269605.1). GTDB lineage: Bacteria > Actinomycetota > Actinomycetes > Mycobacteriales > Pseudonocardiaceae > Lentzea. The sequence continues at coordinate 93,313 of NZ_BSTQ01000021.1, read as the reverse complement.
GTGGTCGGACGGCTGTTGTCCCTGTCCCTGCACGTATCCGAGCTTGCCGGACTGGTGCAGCGCCGTCTTGACCATGCCGTCCCAGCCGCGCAGCGCGACGGGCCGGTAGGTGGCCGCGTCGAGCACGCCGGTGCGCACACCCCAGGCCAGGCCGTAGGTGAAGAACGCCGTGCCGCTCGTCTCCGGGCCGGGATAGTTCTTCGGGTCGCCGAGATTGACGTTCCAGAACCCGTCCGAGCGCTGGACCTGGGCCAACCGGCCGGCCATCGCGCGGAGGTCCGCCACGTACGACGCCCGGTACGGCGACGACGCGGGCAGCACGTCCAGCGTCTTGGCCAGCGCCGCGATCGCCCAGCCGTTGCCGCGCGACCAGTAGACGTTCTTGTTCACGTACTTGCTGTCCCGCCACCAGAGGCCGTTGTCCCACAGCCGGGCGCGGGTCCACTTGTAGAGCTTGTCGCCGTAGTCGGCGTGGCCGAGGCGGGCGAAGACCGGCATCGCCATGTGCAGGGCGTCGACCCAGGTCCAGTAATCAGTTTTTCCAGTGGCGATCGTCGCGTTGATCTCCTTGGTGATCGCCTCGATCCGGCGCGGTTCGGGCTTGTCCTCGTACAGGTCGAGGTAGGGCTGCCCGGCCGCCTGGTAGTCGGCGAAGTGCGGCCTGCTGCCCGTCTTCAGCCTGAAGTTGTGCTTGTTCGCCCAGCTGAGCGTGTAGTCGCGGTACTTGGTCGCGCCGGTCGCGCGGTAGAGGGCCATGACCCCGCTGTGCAGGGTGGCGTCCTGCCAGTCGTTGCCGCCGAGGCTGGCCGTGCGGATCCAGTAGTCCGCGGCGCTCCGGCCGATGTCGAGCGGGGACGCCGGGGCGGCCCCGATGAGCGGAAGGGTGGACGCACCCAGCAGAAACGCGCGCCGCGTGACCATCAAGCCTCCAAAGTGGCATGACGCGGCGGTGGTATAGACCTTACTGCATCGGGCCGAGCAGGGTGATGCTCGCGGCGACCGCGAGTTCGGCGTTGTCCCTGATCCGCCTGCCGTCCTCGACGGTCGTCGCGGTCAGCTCGCGCAGGCCGCCGAGCAGCATGATCGCGAGCGGCCGGGGCACCGGGGTGGTGCGCGCCTCGCGCCAGGCCGGGGTCGCGGTCAGCGTCTGGATCATGTCGATGAACGACTCCATGATGTCGCGCTGCAGGTCGCGGGCCGACGTGCCGAGCGACGGCACCTCGCGGATCCAGCTGAGCGTGATCGCCGGCCGTGCCTCCGTGCACGCGATCCACGCCTCGACCGCCTGGCGCACCTGGTCACGCCACGGGGCCGCGGAGTCCACGGCGCCGGAGATCTGCTCGACCATCTGGGTCGCCGTGTGCCGGTGCAGCGCGACGAGGCAGGCTTCCTTGTCGGAGAAGTACTGGTAGAAGGTCCGCCGCGAGGTGCGGGCGTACCGCACGATGTCGGCGACCGTCGTGCGGCGGTAGCCGTTCTCCTCGATCGACGCGGCCAGCCCGTCGAGCAGCCGCCGCCGGTGGTCGGTGGTGGTCGGTGACGGCACGGTGATCACGATATTGCCTCTCCCGCTCTTGAGCCGAATGGTACATCGGCGTACCGTCAGGTTGGTACGCTGGCGTACCACGGGATGGTGATAGTCGATGACGACACTTCCGCCTGGTCCATCCGCTCCGCGGTTCCTGCAGGCCGCCTACGCGCTGACCCATCCGCGACGCGGAATCCCGCGAATGCGCGAGCGCTTCGGGGACTCGTTCACCATCAACGTTCCGACGTTCGGCCGCGCGCTGGTGATCAGCGATCCGGCCGAGATCAAGCAGCTGTTCCTGTCCGGTCCCGAGGTCGCGGACAAGATGGACCGCAACCTCGGCCGGGTGCTCGGGCCTGGTTCGATCTTCGCCCTGGTGGGGGAGGAGCACCGCAGGCAGCGCAAGCTGCTCACCCCGCCGTTCCACGGCCGAAGGCTCGCCGCCTACGAGCGGATCGTCGAGGAGGAGACCGAACGCGAGGTGGCGACGTGGCCGCACGGCGAGGCCTTCGCGACGCTGCCGTCGATGACTCGGATCACCCTGAACGTCATCCTGCGCGCGGTGTTCGGCGCGGAGGGCGCGGAGTTCTCGGAACTGCGGGAGCTGTTACCGCGCCTGATCAACCTCGGTTCGTGGCTCGCCGTGCTGCCGTTGCCTCGCGGCGGGATCGGATGGCGCAGGTTCTGGGCGTTGCGCCGTTCCTATGACGCCATCGTCGAGCGGCTGATTAGCAAAATTGACGGTCTTGACGACCGGGACGACATCCTGGCGATGATGCTGCAGAGCCGCTACGACGACGGTTCGGCGATGAGCCATCGTGACATCGCGGACCAGCTGCTGACGCTGCTCGCGGCCGGGCACGAGACGACCGCGACGACCCTGGCGTGGGCCGTCGAACGACTGCGCCGCCACCCTTCGCTGCTGCGCGAGCTGGTCGACGAGGTGGACTCGGGTGGCAGCACGTTGCTGGACGCGACGATCCTCGAGGTGCAGCGCACCCGGCCGGTGATCGACTTCGTGGGTCGCCAGGTCCGCGCCGACGGTTTCCGGCTGGGCCGCTGGACCGTGCCGAAAGGTTATGTCGTGCTGGTCAGCATCGGGCTGCTGCACGACGACGATTCGGTCTTCCCGAACGCCCGGACGTTCGATCCGTACCGGTTCGTCGGCGTCCGGCCGGATCTCTACCAGTGGATTCCGTTCGGTGGCGGCGTTCGGCGGTGTCTCGGCGCGGCGTTCGCGACCATGGAGATGAACGTCGTGCTGCGCACCATCCTTCGTGATCTCACCCTGGCGCCGACCGGGGAACCTGCGGAACGCTGGAGGTCGCGTGGTGTCGCCAACGCCCCGGCCAAAGGCGGCCGCGCGATCGTGCACCGCCGGACCGCCCGCACCTCGTCGGCCAGCAGGAGGACCGATGCCTCGACCACCCCGTAAGATCGCCGGCCACCCGGTGATGATCACCGGCGCCGCGTCCGGAATCGGCCGCAGCCTCGCGCAACGGTTGTCCCGCCTCGGTTCCCCGGTCGCCATCGCCGACGTCGATGCCACCGGTCTGGCCGAGACGGCGTCGTCGTTGAGCGGCCCGGTGCTGAGCAGGGTGCTCGACGTCAGCGACGCCGCCGATCAGCTCCGGTTCGCCGACGAGGTGCGCGCGTGGCTGCCCGCGCCGCTGGCCGCGGTGTTCAACAACGCCGGTGTGACAACGGCTTCGACCGTCGCGGACGCCGTGCCCGAGGACGACTCGTGGCTGTTCTCGATCAACTTCTGGGGTGTGGTCAACGGGACGCGCGCGTTCCTGCCGATTTTGAAAGAGCAGGGCTCCGGCGTCATCGTGAACACGTCCAGCGTGTACGGCCTGCTCGGGATGCCGCACCAGAGTGCTTACTGCGCCTCGAAGTTCGCCGTCCGCGGGTTCACCGACGCGCTGCGCCAGGAGCTGCTCGGCACCGGAGTCGGTGCGGTGACCGTGCATCCGGGCGGTATCCGCACCAACATCGTGCGCAACGCGCGCATCCGCCACGATCCCGAGGGGCGCGGGCGGACGCACGAGGAGATCGCGGCGCAGTTCGAGGCGATCACCCTGACGACGCCGGACAAGGCGGCCGAGATCATCCAGCACGGGGTGGAGCGCGGGAAGTCGCGGATTCTGGTGGGGCCGGACGCCTACGTGTTCGACGCGCTCGCGCGCATCGCACCCACGCACTACTTCACGGTGATGTCGAAGCTGGGTGCGAGGTTGCGGGCCCGGCAGGACAAGGTGGTCAGTCCGAAGTAGCTATCGCCGGTCGGTGTGGCCGAGTGCGCGGCCGGGTGCGATGCGGTCCCGGACCAGCTGCTTGAGCGGGGCGAGGTCCGGGAATCCGTCGTTCTCCTTGCGCGACCAGATGGTCTCGCCCGCGAGCCGGATGTCGAACACGCCGCCGGTGCCGGGGATCAGGGCGACCTCACCGAGTTCGGTGCTGAACGTGGTGAGCAGTTCCTGTGCCGTCCAGGCGGCGCGGAGCAACCACCGGCACTGCGTGCAGTATTCGATCTCAAGACGTGGTTCTCGGGTCGTCACGCCGCTCAGTATCGCGTCAGTCGCCGAGGGCGCGCTTGGAGCCGGGGTGCAGCGGAACCGGATCCGTCTGCGGTGCCTTGTCCATGGTGATGTCCTTGGCGGCCGGGTGCGCCTTTTCCAGCTCCTCGCCGCGCGTGAAGATCAACGTCGTGATGGCGCACGCGCTGGGCGCCGGGAAGTCCTCGCGCACCAGCAACATGTTCGGCACGACGATGGTCGGAATGTCCGCTGGCTGGCCGTAGGTGGCCGCGGGGATGACCCCGTCGTCGTACACGGGGCTGATCTTCTTGAGCCCGTCGAGCAACGGCAGCACGTCGAGGAACTTCACCTTGCCCTTCAAGGACTTCGTGAGGTCGGCGAGCTGCGTCGTGGGCAGGCCGCCGGACCAGATGAGACCGTCGAGGCTGCCGTCGGCCATGCCCGTGGCGGTCTCGGCGAGACCGAGGTGCGCCGCCTGCACGTCGGTGTCCGGGTTGAGGCCGGCCGCCTTCAGCAACCGGTTGGCCACGACCTCGGTGCCGGACTTCGGGGACCCGGTGGAGATGCGCTTGCCCCGCATCCCGGCGATGTCGTCGATCCCGGCGTCCTTGCGCACCACCACCTGCGTGTAGTTCGGGTAGATGCGGGTGAGCGCCTGGATCTTCTGCGGTCCGCCGGCGAAGGCCCCGGTACCCGCGACGGCGTCCGCCGCGGTGTCGGCCAGCGAGAACGCCACGTCGTACTTGCCCGCGGTGAGCTCCTGGATGTTCTGCACGGACGCGCCGGTCTCCGCGCTGGTCGCCGTGATCCGCGTGTTGCCGCTGATCAACTTGGCGAGTGCGCCGCCGAGCGCGTGGTAGACGCCACCCGCGTTACCGGTGGCGATCTTGATGCTCTGCGCGCTCGCCTCGCAGCTGCCCACAGTGGTCGCGGTGCCGGAATGTGCGGGACTCGGTGCACATCCGGCCGCGACCAGTGAGAGCGCGATCATGCTGAGTGTTCGGCGACGCATTTCGAGGTCCCCCTGGACGTTGATGGTCCTTCGGACGCTAGCTGTGTCGCCGGTCACAGCCGAGAGGGAGCGTCCTAAGGGAACGTAAAGATGCGCTACCGCGTGGCCGCCAGCCGGTACGCCGCCGCGCCGATCAGTTCCAGCGACACCTGGAGGCGTTCCAGGCTGATGTTGGCCGCGATCGTGTCCTCCGGCGTGTGGTAGATCGGCTCCAGTTGGGCGGGACCGCCTTCGCCACGCCAGCTGAAGTTCGCCGCCGGGATGCCCTTCTCGTGGAACGGCACGTGGTCGCTCGAGCCGCGCACCACCGGGCCGTGTACGCGCGGGTCGTAGCCGAGGCGCTTCGCCGCCTCGGCGACTTCACGGGTGGTGGCGTTGTCCTTGCCGTCCACGGACAGCAGCCAGTAGGCCGTGGCGGGGTCGTGGCTGGTGGCGACCATGTCGTTCTGGAACACCCCGGCGATGCGGGTGATGTCCGGTCCGGTCAGCTGTCCGACGTGGTAGCGGGACCCGAGCAGCCCCTGCTCCTCGGAACCCCACAGCGCGAACCGGATCGCCTTGTGCGTCGGCAGGTGCCGCAGCACCCGTGCCAGTTCCAGGCACAGGACGGTGCCGCTGCCGTCGTCGTTGGCCCCCGGTGAGCCGGGCACGCTGTCGTAGTGGGCGCTGATCATGACGACCTTGTCGTCCCGGTTGGGGAACGTGGCGCGCCGGTCTGCGATCACGTTGTACGACGTGAGGTTCGCGTGCAGCGTGGTGGTGATCGCCAGCTCGGCGGCGCCGAGTGCGCGCAGCCGTTCCACGTGCACCTGGGCGATTCCCAGCACCGGAACGCCGACCGTCTGGGTCAGCACGGGCGAGAAGGCGGGCGACTTGTTCGCGGTCGTCGACACGCGGCCGAGCAGCACGGCCACCGCGCCGCGTTCCACCGCCCGCAGCGTCGGACCGTCCCCGGCCGGCGCGTTGACGAACAGCGCGATCCTGCCCGTCAGGTCGGGCAGTTGCGAGCCGTCGCCGACATCGACGAACGGCGCGCGCACAGTTTTTCCCAGCGCACCGGACTTCGACGCGCCGGACTGGAAGCTGCGCCCGTCCGGCACGACGATGTCGGCGAGGTACTTGTCCGGCACGGTGAACGGCTGCGTGGTCACGTCGTAGCGCAGGCCGCGCAGTACGTCGACCAGGTAGTCGCGCGCCCGGTGCTCGGACTCGGTGCCGCCGATGCGGGGACCGATCCGGTCGCTGAGCACCTTCAGGTGTTCCAGCGCTCGCCGCGCGCGGACCCGTGCCACGACGGGAAGATCGCCCAGACCCAGGTCGGGGAGCGCGGACGCGCCGGGCCGCTGCTTCGTGGCCGCCAGGGCGCCGGCGGGGTTGGCCGCCACTGCCGCGATGCCGGCCGCCGCGGCGAGAAAGTCACGTCTGCGCATCTGGCGAACGTAAGGTGGTGATCGGGCCTGGGGCTACCGACTTGAGTCGGTTGACTAACCGAGGAAATCCCTTACCAGTTCACTGGCCGCGGGCCGGCACTCGTCGAAGTAGGCGTGCCGGGCGCCGGGGAACAGGTGCACCTCGGCGTGTGGAATCCGTTGGGCCAGTAGCGAAGCGTTGGCCACGGGCGCCATCTGGTCCTCGGTGCCGTGCAGGATCAGGGTCGGCGCGGTGATCCGCGGCAGCGCGTCCCACGCGTCGTGGCCATTACTGGCCAGCAGGTGGTGCTTGCGCGCGTGCGGCAGCAGGCCGGGGTCGCCCAGCACCGTGTACGGGCCGGGGTTCTCCTTCCGCCATTCCGGCGTGTACATGAGCTCTTCGAGCACCTCGTTGGCGCCGGGACCGATCAACGCGCGCCGGATCTCGTTGGACCGCTCCACGGCGTGCGGGCCGCCGGGCGAGGTGCAGCCAAGGATCAGACGCCGCACGCGTGAGGGATGGTCGGCGGCGACCCACTGGGCGACCCGGCCGCCCATGGACGTGCCGTAGATGTCGGCGGTCTCGATGCCGAGATCGTCGAGCACGGCGATCACGTCCCGCGCGAACCCGCGCGTGGAGTACGGCATGTCCGGTTTGTCGCTGTCACCCGTGCCGCGCCAGTCGAGTGTGATGGTGCCGGGGAAGTCGTCCCGGACCCGGTCCCACCACGTGTGGTTGTTGGCCTGCCCGGCCAGCAGCACCAGCGGCCGGCCGCTGCCTCGCCGCTGGTAGGCGATCCGGGTGCCGTCGTGGGCGCGGGCTGTCGTCACCGCGCCAGTATTTCGCGCGGCCGTACCTCCGATGACTAGTTGACTGATGCAGTCATGACCACCCGAGTTGTCCAGTGGACTGAACCAAAGACTCTTCACACATCGGAGGTCTGGTCGCTACAGTCTGGCGCGATCGAGCCAACGGAGGCGTAGATGTCCCATGAGGTGTCGCGGCGGAGCTTCGTCGTCGGATCCACGGTCGCGGCGGTGGCGGCCACCGCGGTTCGTCCGGCTGTCGCCGCCGAGCAGGCCCCGGAGGCTCGGGCGGGACTGGACTGGGCGGCGTTCCTCGCCGAGCAGGACCTGATCTGGAAGAAGCTGCCGACCGAGTGGCAACAGGGGCCGTTCCTCGGTGATGGGCGCCTCGGGTCGATCGTGCGCAAGGAGCCGGACCGCAACGCGATCCGGTTCAGCGTGCAGCACGCCGAGGTGCAGGACCACCGGCCGCAGTTCGGCAGCGGCTGGGGCGTGTGCCGGCTGCCCGTCGGGCACCTGACGCTGGAACCGGTCGGCACGATCACCGGCGTCGACTGGCGGCTGAGCCTGTGGGACGCCGAGCTGCGCGGCACCGTCACGACCAGCAGCGGCAAGATCGAGTTCCGGGCGTTCATCCACAGCACCCGGTCGGTGTTCGTCGCGGATGCCAAGGCCAGCGGCGGTGAGAAGGTCCGCTGGGTGTTCCACCCCGAGGAGGCGATCAGCCCTCGCTCGAAGAGCGAGGAGCCGCCGTCCGGTTACGTGAAGAACCCGGCGTTCACGACGAAGACCTCCGGTCAGGAGAAGCTCGTCGAGCAGCCGCTCGCCGCGGGCGGCCGGACGGCGACCGCGTACGGGCAGGACTCGCGGACGCTGTTCCTCTCGGTGGCGCACACGTTCCCCGGCACGAACGCCTCGACGAAGGCGTTGGACGCCGTGCGGAAGGCACGGGCCGATGGCGTGCCCGCGCTGGAGCAGTCGCATCGGTCGTGGTGGCAGAACTTCTACCGGCGCAGCTTCGTGTCCATTCCGGACCAGCGCCTGCAGAGCTTCCACTGGATCCAGCTCTACAAGGCGGCGTCGGGCACCCGCGCGGGCGGCACGGTGATGGCGACCTGTGGCCCGTGGCTGGAGCAGACGCCGTGGCCCGCGGTGTGGTGGAACCTCAACATCCAGCTCGAGTACTGGCTCATCCACGGCTCGAACCACCTCGAACTGGACGCGCTGAGCACCACGTTGCGCGACAACATCGACCAGATGATCAAGAACGTCCGGCCGGAGTACCAGGACGACTGCGCCGGTGTCGGTAGGAGTACGGACCGCACCGGGTTGAAGGGCAACTATCTCGGCAAGCCCGGAAGTGGCGCTGAGGTTGGAAACCTGCCGTGGACGCTGCACAACGCGTGGCTGTCCTATCGGCACACGATGGACATAAACCTATTGCGCGACACCGTGTTCCCGTTGTTGCGCCGCGCGATCAATTACTACCTGCGCTTCCTGACCACGGGGTCGGACGGCAAGCTGCACCTGCCGTCGACGCTGTCGCCGGAGTACGGCGCCGCGCCGGACTGCAACTTCGACCTGGCCCTGATCCGCTGGGGCTGCCAGGCCCTGCTCGACGCTGCCGCCCGCCTCAAGATCAACGACCCGCTGATCCCGCGGTGGAAGACGGTGCTGCGCGACCTGACGCCGTACCCGGTCGACTCGACGGGCCTGATGATCGGCGCGGGCGTGCCGTACGCGAAGTCGCACCGGCACTACTCGCACCTGCTGATGATCTACCCGCTGTACCTGATGAACTGGGACCAGCACGAGAACCGCGAGCTGATCGAGAAGTCGCTCAAGCACTGGCACAGCCTGCAGGGCGCGCACCGCGGGTACAGCTACACCGGCGCCGCGTCGATCTCCGCGATGATGGGTCGCGGTGATCAGGCGTTGGAATACCTGCTGAAGTTCTTCGACCCCACCACACGGTTCCCGGCCACGGCCAACACGATGTACGCCGAGGCCGGCCCGGTCGTCGAGACGCCGCTGTCGGCTTCACAGTCGTTGCTGGACATGCTGTGCCAGAGCTGGGGCGGCGTGATTCGCGTGTTCCCGGCCATTCCGTCGGCTTGGCAGGACGTCACGGTCGACAAGTTCCTGGCGCAGGGCGCGTTCACGGTCAGCGCGGTGCGCCGCGGTGGCAAGACCTCCTGGGTGTCCGTGCGCAGCCTCGCCGGCGAGCCGCTGCGGGTGAAGCCGGGCATCGCGGGCAAGCTCGCTGTGTCCACTCCGGACGGTAAGCCGGTGCCGTGGAAGCGGGTCGACGGCGAGGTCATCGAGATCACCCTGGCCGCGGGCGAGACGGCGGTGGTTCATCCGGACGGGCCGGTGCCCGACCTGACCGTCGCACCGGTGAAGATCTCCACGCCGGGCAAGCCCTGGGGCCTCAGCTAGCGGTGGTTGCTATGGGGGGAGCTTTCCAAGCGCTGGGCGCTTGGAAAGCTCCCCCCATAGCACCTAGTCGCAGACGGCTCCCTGGGAGGCCGAGCCGACCAGCTTGGCGTACTTGGCCAGCACACCCCGCTGGTACCGGGCGGGCAGCGGCGCCCAGCCCTCGCGGCGGGCGGCCAGATCGGCGTCGACGTCCAACGTCCCACGGGCGACGTCGAGGGTGATCTGGTCGCCGTCGCGGACGAACGCGATCGGCCCGCCGTCCGCCGCCTCGGGGGCGACATGGCCGACGCACAGTCCGGTGGTGCCGCCGGAGAACCGGCCGTCGGTGAGCAGCAGGACGTCCTTGCCGAGCCCGGCGCCCTTGATCGCCGCGGTGATGGCGAGCATCTCGCGCATCCCCGGCCCGCCCTTGGGGCCCTCGTAGCGGATGACGACCACGTCGCCCGCGGTGATCGTGCCGTCCTCCAGGGCGTCCATCGCGGCGCGTTCGCGGTCGAACACCCTGGCGGTGCCGGTGAAGACGTCCGAGTCGAACCCGGCGGACTTCACCACGGCGCCGTCGGGGGCCAGCGAGCCGCGCAGGATCGTGATGCCGCCGGTGCGGTGGATCGGCTCGCTCAGTGCGCGCAACACCGTGCCGTCCGGGTCCGGCGGCGCGATGTCGGCCAGGTTCTCGGCGACGGTGCGGCCGGTGACGGTGAGGCAGTCGCCGTGCAGCAGCCCCGCGTCGAGCAGCGCCTTCATCACGACCGGCACGCCGCCGATGCGGTCGACGTCGGTCATCACGTGCCGGCCGAACGGTTTCACGTCGGCCAGGTGCGGCACCCGCGCGCCGATCTTCGTGAAGTCGTCCAGGGTCAGCGGGACCGACGCCTCGTGCGCGATGGCGAGCAGGTGCAGCACCGCGTTCGTGGAGCCGCCGAACGCCATGACGACGGCGATCGCGTTCTCGAACGCCTCGCGCGTCATGATCTGCCGCGCGGTGATGCCGCGGCGCAGCATCTCGACCACGGCCTGACCGGAGCGCCGGGCGAACCCGTCGCGCCGCCGGTCGGTCGCCGGGGGAGCGGCGCTGCCGGGCAGCGACATCCCCAGCGCCTCGGCCGCGCTGGCCATGGTGTTCGCCGTGTACATGCCGCCGCACGCGCCCTCACCGGGGCAGATCGCGCGCTCGATCAGGTCGACGTCCTCGCGGCTCATCAAACCCCTGGCGCAGGCGCCGACCGCCTCGAAGGCGTCGATGATCGTGACCTCGCGCTCGCTGCCGTCCGACAGCTTGACCTGGCCGGGCAGGATCGAGCCCGCGTAGAGGAACACGCTCGCGAGGTCGAGCCGGGCCGCCGCCATCAGCATGCCCGGCAGCGACTTGTCGCAGCCCGCGAGCAGCACCGAGCCGTCCAGCCGCTCGGCCTGCATGACGGTCTCCACGCTGTCCGCGATCACCTCGCGCGAGACCAGCGAGAAGTGCATGCCCTCGTGGCCCATGGAGATGCCGTCGGACACCGAGATCGTGCCGAACTCCAGCGGGTAGCCGCCCGCGGCGTGGACGCCGTCCTTGCTCGCCTTCGCGAGCCGGTCCAGCGACAGGTTGCACGGCGTGATCTCGTTCCACGACGACGCGACGCCGATCTGCGGTTTCGCCCAGTCGTCGTCGCCCATGCCGACGGCCCGGAGCATGCCGCGCGCGGCGGTGCGCTCGAGTCCGTCGGTGACGTCGCGGCTGCGCGGCTTGATGTCCGGTGTCTCGGTCATGAACGGAACCTAACGCTCGAAGCGCTCCAGTGCCGCCATGATGTGGCTGTGTCCGGGAATGGGCTCACCGCCGGCCTTCTCGAACCGCACGGCGTCGGCGAGCCCCACGCACGTGCCGTCGGCGAGGCTCCGCTTGGTGGGCCACAACATCAGGCGCAGCTCTTCGTTCTGCAGGCCGCGGATGCCCTCGCTGGACTCCCGGTCGGTCTGCCACTCGGCGACCGCGTCCCAGAACGTGGCGATGGCCTTCCAGTACTCGGTACAGCGTGGCCCGAGCACCGCGACGATCTCGTCCGGCGTGTGGAACTCCGGCAGGCCGTGCGAGGCGAGGTTCTGCACGTTCTCCAGGACTCCCCGGAGCAGCTCGTAGTTCGCCTCGTCCGCGGCCAGCTCCTCGGCGACGGCCGCGAACGCGGGCAGCACGTTCGCGGCCCGGCCGCACACCTGGAACGCCATGATGTCGTGGTCGGGCCCGTCGCCCGCCCACTTGAATCCGGCCGCTTCCGCGAGTCTGCGCGCGGGTGTCTTGCGTCGGCCCCACATCCCGGTACCTCCCCAGTCGAATGTGGACCGACACTAGTTCAGTGGTCGTGCCGCGCGGCGTGGCGGGCCAGGGCGAACAGCTCGTCCGCGGCCTTCGCGCCCGGTTCGGCCGCTCGCAGGCGCTGCAGCGCGCGCACGAGCAGACCGTCGATCTCGTGCAGGCTCCACGTGCGCCCGCCCGCGGCGTCGACCAGGTCGGCCGCCCGTTGCGCGTCCATCGGCTCGTCGGCCAGGTACAACGTCTTGAGGTCGCGCCCTTCCCTGGTGCCGGACGTCATCGCCGCCACCACGGGCAGCGACCTGCGGCGCCGGTGCAGGTCCGCGTAGCGCGGCTCACCCCAGATGCCGACCAGGTCCTCGACGTGCTGGTACACCAGGCCGACGTGTCCGCCGAACGCCCGCAGGTGCTCGACCTGCGCGCGGCTGCCCCCGCCGGACAACGTCCCCATCGCGCACGCGCACGCCATCAGCGCGCCGGCCGACGTGGCCCGGCGGACGCAGGCCGCCAGGTCCGGTGGGCCGGGCGTTTCGGTTTCCGCGTCCTCGATCACGCCGTCCACGACGGCGAGCAGGGCGGTGTTGAGCATGCGCACCGCCCGCCCGTTGCCCGCCAGCAGGTGAAACGCGATCTCCAGCAGCTCGTCGGCCGTTTCGACGGTCGACTCGAGGCCGTAGTGGCTCCACGCGGTGGCCTGTCCGCGGCGCGTCTCGTGTACCACGTCGTCGTGCAGCTCACAGTGCACGTGGGCCAGTTCGATGGCGGTCACGATCCGGGGGTCGGCCGTGCCGCCGACGGCCTCGGCCGCGAGCACGGTGAGCGCGGACCGGAGGTAGGAGCCGTGTTCGAACTGGTATTCGGCGATGCGCCTGCTGGCCGCGTCGAGCCCGGCGACGGCCGCCTGGAGGTGCGGTGTGACCGTCAGCCTGGTCCACTCGAGCACGTCACGCGCGGAACGGGGAGTGGTGAGGGCTTCCAGCGACACATGATCGACGCTAGTGCGTTGTTCGGGCCCGCCCGGCCGCTCCGCCGCAGGTCCGCCCGGTTGAGTGAACCCGGACGTGCATGTTCATACATAATCGTGCATAATTCCAACCGTGTCCAAAGTGCTGACTTCCCTCCCCGCCGGCGAACGCGTCGGCATCGCCTTCTCCGGTGGCCTCGACACCTCGGTGGCGGTCGCGTGGATGCGTGAGAAGGGCGCGGTGCCGTGCACGTACACCGCTGACATCGGCCAGTACGACGAGCCCGACATCGCCTCGGTGCCGGGCCGCGCCGAGGCCTACGGCGCCGAGCTCGCGCGCCTGGTCGACTGCCGGGCCGCGCTCGTGGAGGAGGGCCTCGCGGCACTGGCCTGCGGGGCGTTCCACATCCGCTCCGGCGGCCGCGCGTACTTCAACACCACGCCGCTCGGCCGTGCCGTGACGGGCACGATGCTCGTGCGGGCGATGCTCGACGACGACGTCCAGATCTGGGGCGACGGTTCGACCTACAAGGGCAACGACATCGAGCGGTTCTACCGCTACGGCCTGCTGGCCAACCCGTCGCTGCGGATCTACAAGCCGTGGCTGGACGCCCACTTCGTCGGGGAGCTCGGCGGCCGCAAGGAGATGTCCGAGTGGCTGCTCGAGCGTGACCTCCCGTACCGCGCGTCGACCGAGAAGGCGTACTCGACCGACGCGAACATCTGGGGCGCGACGCACGAGGCCAAGTCCCTGGAGCTGCTCAACGAGGGCATCGAGATCGTCGAGCCGATCATGGGCGTGCGGTTCTGGGACCAGTCGGTCGAGATCCCGGCCGAGGACGTCACGCTGACGTTCGAGCAGGGCCGTCCCATTGCGATCAACGGCAAGGAGTTCGCGTCCGCGGTCGACCTGGTGCTGGAGGCCAACGCGATCGGCGGGCGGCACGGCCTGGGCATGTCCGACCAGATCGAGAACCGGGTGATCGAGGCCAAGAGCCGCGGCATCTACGAGGCGCCCGGCATGGCCCTGCTGCACATCGCCTACGAGCGGCTGGTCAACGCCATCCACAACGAGGACACGCTCGCCGCGTACCACAACGATGGCCGCCGTCTTGGTCGGTTGATGTACGAGGGGCGGTGGCTCGACCCTCAGTCCCTGATGCTGCGTGAGGCTTTGCAGCGGTGGGTTGGGGCTGCCATTACCGGCTCGGTTACGTTGCGCCTGCGTCGCGGTGACGACTACTCGATCCTCGACACCACTGGGCCCGCGTTCAGCTACCACCCGGACAAGCTGTCGATGGAGCGGACCGAGGACTCGGCGTTCGGGCCCGTTGACCGGATTGGTCAGTTGACCATGCGCAACCTCGACATCGCTGACTCTCGGGCGAAGCTGGAGTTGTTCGCCGGGCTGGGGATGGTTGGTAACCGGCACTCCGCCTTGATCACCGAGCCTCAGGTTGAGCCGACGAAGTTGATCGGGACCATGCCTGACGGTGGCGCTGAGGCGATTGCTTCTCGGGGCGTGGTTTCGGCTGCGGACGAGTTGCTCGATGCCGCTGCGTTGGAGGCGGGCAACGACTGATGGGGTGGCGCGCCCTTCTTAGATGTAGTCACGCCAGAAGGGCGCGCTAACCTCGGCTGTGCGGAACTCCTGGTCGATGTAGTCCGCCAGGTCCAGGCCGTAGACGATCGTGTCGTGCAGGCTGTGGATGGACAGGACCGGGTGGGCGGACGTGTCGCGGCCTGCGGGTAGGTAGCGGTGTGCGTACACGGGAATCATCTTTGGGATGTTCGCGAGTAGCTTGTTGGCCTTTGTCTTCGCGTGTGCCGGATCGCTGGGTCGCTTGCCCCAGCCGGATGGCCAGTGGCCGCCCTTGTCGGGGTGATCGTCGCCTACCGTCCACACGGGAAGGCCTGTTGCCAGGAACGCGCAGTGGTCGCTCGCGAGCGAAGCGTAGTTGCTTTGGGCTTTGGACGCGGCTGCGCCGCGACACGTTGGCATTTTCGCGCGGCCACGGCGCTAGGGCGCCGCGTCCGCGCGAAAATGCCAACGTACCGAAGTCTGTGGTTGGCTTTTGTGGTGGGTCCCGATCCTGTCCAGACTTGCGTTGTTTGGTGCGGTTGCGGGCGTGGCTGGGGTGTGTGGCTTGTGTTTCGTTGTTTGATTTTTCACTCGATAGTGGTCTCCATTGCAAGGTGGGTCGTTTAATTGTGATCTTGCGGTAGATTTGTGCTATGGACCGAGCGGCGGCTATCGACAATATGCTGTTCATGCAAAAGCAAGTTGATTACTGGCAGGCTCGGCTATTGCGTCAGCTTGCCGACTTCGCCATCGGCACCGCCGACGATGAGTTCGCGGCGGCGGAGATCGTCGCGGCGATGAAGTGGACCTCGAAGTGGGCCGAGGATCAGTTGCTGGTCGCGCGGGAGACCGTCACCAAGCTGCCCCGCACGGTCGACGCCCTGCAGGCCGGGGAGATCGACTCCTATAAGGCGAAGATCCTGTTCAACTACACCCACCGGCTCACCGCCGACCAGGCCGCGGAGGTCGAGGAGCGGGCGTTGGTCAAGGCGCCGGGGCAGACCAGTACCCAGCTGCGGCGGTCGTTGCAGCGGATAGTGATGGCGGTGGACCCGGAGGGCTGTGCCGAGCGGCGGGAGGCCAGGAAGGCGGAGCGGATCGCCGGGATCGAGGAGCGCGTCGACGACATGGTGAAACTGTTCGCCTGGCTCCCGGCCGATCGCGGTATTGCGGCTGCGCATCGGGTGGACAAGTTGGCCCGTGCGGCGAAGTTCCCTGGTGACACGCGGACGTTGAGCCAGCGCCGCGCGGACGTGGTCGCGGACATGCTGCTGGCCACGCCCGACCACACCCCGAGCGTGAAGGTCAACCTGAACGTCACCGTCTCCTCCACGACCTTGATGGGCTTGGATGATCACCCTGGTGAGTTGGCAGGTTACGGCCCGATCAGCGCCGAGCTGGCGCGCGAGCTCGCGGGCGACTCGACGTGGCGGCGGCTGTTGACCGATCCGCAGTCCGGGATGCTGCTCGACGTCGGCACCAGCACGTACCGCCCGCCGGAGCATCTACGCCGGTTCCTCTGGGCGCGTGATCAGACGTGCCGTCAGCCGGGCTGCATGATGCCCGCGCAGCGCTGCGAACTCGACCACACGGTGCCCTATCCCGACGGTCCGACGGCGGCGTGCAACCTGTGCCCGTTCTGCAAGCATCATCATCGGTTGAAGCACAAGAGCAATTGGGCGGTGACCCAGCCGATTCCCGGGCACTTCATCTTCAAGGCGCCCTCAGGCAAGACCTATGTACGGGAACCGGAACCGGTTCTGGCCGGCTTCCCGACTGATCCGCCGTTCTAAAAAACAAACGACGAAACTCAAGCCACTCATCCCGGCCACGCCCGCAACCGCACCAAACTACGCAAGTCTGGGCGGTGTCTGGGGCATGACGGCAACCAGCCACAGACTTCGGTACGTTGGCATTTTCGCGCGGACGCGGCGCCCTTGCGCCGTGGCCGCGCGAAAATGCCAACGTGTCGCGGCGCAGCCGCGTCCAAAGCCAAACCCGAACTCCCCGCGATCCACAACGACATCCCCGGCCGACACGCGCTAGCGTCGATCATGTGTCTCGCCGTGTACTCCTGTTGTTCGTAGCGTCAGCCGCCGTAGTCCTGCTGCCGTGGACGGCGTATCTGGGCCTCACGCTGCCCGTCCGGCACGAGGGGCAGTGGAGGCTCGCCTGGGTGGGCTTCGACCTGGCACTGGTGGCGTGCTTCGCCGGCGCCGCGTGGCTGGGCGCAAAACGCAGCCGGGCAGCGGTAGGACTGTTGGCCGCCACGGCCGCGCTGTTGGGTTGTGACGCGTGGTTCGACGTGGTGCTGAGCTGGGGCGAGCCGGACTCGTGGATCAGCGTGCTGATGGCGGTGTGCGCGGAGCTGCCGATCGCGGCGTTGCTGGCGATGCACGCGCGCACGCTGCTCGTCGGTGGCATGCCGAGCCGGGAGTTGAACGGCACCGACATCAAGCTGCACACCGAGTTGCGGCCGCTCACCACCGCGCTCGCCGAAGGCCCGGCCAGCACCGAGGAGCTCGCCGCGGCACTGGACCGCCCGGTCGCCGACGACCTGCGAGCGCTCGCGGCCGCGGGACACGTCCGGAAAGGGCGGGACGGTCGGTGGCGGTTCGCGCCGCTCGACCTGCGGCGCCCCGACGTGACCGCGATGGGCGCCGAGGAACGACTGGAGTACGAGCGCTACATGGACGCCAAGTACGACCGGGAGTTGGAACTGCTGTCGTGGGCCGCCGCGCATCGGGACGAGTTCGGGCCGTGGGCACAGGGGAGTCGTGCGGGGATGAACCTGACCGAGGCCGAGCTGGCTCGGTTCGACGCCGAGTACGGCGAGCTGGTCACGCGGTACTGCCTGCTGCACCCGGAGCCGACCGCCGCCACCAGGCAGCTGGCCGTGCGCTGGTACGCGTTTCCCGCCGAGCTGCCGTGACCATGGGGGTTCGCCCCACATCCGCGCACCGTCTTGTGTGGCTGGGAACCGTGTCGCGCTGACGTGAGCGGCAATACGTTCCCCGGCATGTGGTGCGTGCTGCTCGTCTTGACTCTTGCCGTCATCGCGCCTGCCGACGTGCGACATTGCGCGCCCGTCAACGTGCCGGGTGCGGCGTATCAGCAACAGGTGTGCCTCGGTGACCTGACGACCACGGGCACGGTCGCGTCCGGGCACACCGATCCGGCGGACTGGGCGGGGCTGACGAGCGCCGCGCTGCCAACGCCGAGCGGAGTTCCGGGAATCCAGGTCGACGGCTACTTCCCGGATTCCTCGACTACCAACACAAACCACGGCTGGCTGCACGACTCGCAGTTCGTGCTGCGGCTGCCGGACCGCTGGAACGGCGGGCTCGTCGTCACCGGCTCGCCCGGTGTGCGGGAGCAGTACGCCAACGATCGCGCGATCGGGGACTGGGTGCTGGCGCGTGGTTACGCCTTCGCCGCCACGGACAAGGGCAACACCGGCGTGCGGTTCTACCGCGACGGCGCGGCGATCGAGGAGTGGAACCGGCGCCTGACGCAGCTCACGATCGCGGCGAAAGCTGTGGTGGCGCAACGGTACGGCCGGCCGCCGCACCGGACCATCGCCACCGGGCTGTCCAACGGCGGCTACCTCGTGCGCTGGCAGCTGGAGAACCGGCCATGGCTCTACGACGGTGGCGTGGACTGGGAAGGTACTTTGTGGACGGTGCCGGGGCCGAACCTGCTGACGTTCCTGCCGCCGGCGTTGCGGGCGTACCCCGCCTATCTCGCCGGAGACGAGCGAGCCCACGCCGACCTCGTCGCGGCCGAGTTCCCGGCGGGCAGCGAGTTCCTGTGGGACTACCACTACCGCTACTACTGGGACCTCACGCAGCGGATCTACCGCGAGGAGCTCGATCCCGGTTTCGACGGGCCGCTGGAGGCGGGCGTCCCGTTCTGCGTGCCGGGCAGCCCGGCGTGCGACGCCGACTACGACTATGCCGCCCGGCGTTCGATCGCCGGTCCGGCCGTCGCGCCGATCGCGTTGAGCGGCCGGTTGAAAAAGCCGCTGATCACGTTGCACGGCACGTACGACGTGTTGCTGCCGATCAGCCGTGACTCGGACGTCTACGCCGCGATGACCCGAGGGCACCAGCATCGGTACTACCGTGTTGAACAGGGCACGCACGTGGACGGGCTGGTGGACGTCTACCCGGATCGGTTGCGGCCACTCGCACCGTGCCACCGGAGCGCATTCGAGGCGCTCGAGCGGTGGCTCGACGGCACGCCGCCACCGCCGTCCGCGACGCTGCCTCGACCGGCGGACACCGGTACCTGTCCGTTGGGCTGAACGGGTGACGCCTGTACGTCGGTCCGACCTGGAGGCATCGGATGAACACACGCATCCGTTCGTCTGGACAGGGGAAGATCATGCCCGACATCTACGAAGCCCGCGCCGACGCCGGTCGAGCGCTGGAGGTGGCCGCGACGACGTCGCCGTTCGTCATCACCGTCCGGTTCGTCGGCGGCCTCACGCCGAGTCAGCAGGAGGCGTTCGCCCGCGCGGCGGACCGCTGGGCCCGGCTCATCGTCGGCGACCTGCCCGAGGTCGTGGTGGACGGCGAGGTCATCGACGATGTGCTGATCCTGGCCGAGGGCGCAGAGATCGACGGGCCCGGCCAGATTCTCGGCGAGGCCGGACCGACCCACGTGCGCGTGGGTGGCCTGCCGTGCAAGGGGATCATGCGGTTCGACACCGCGGACCTCAGACAGATGGAGGACGAGGGCACGCTTCTCGACGTGATCACCCACGAGATGGGGCACGTGCTGGGGATCGGCACCATGTGGGAGGAGATGGGCCTGCTGACCGGAGTCGGTGGCACCGACCCGCGGTTCACCGGGCGTGTCGCTATGGTCCAATATGGACACTTGCGCCCGGACGAGCAGCCGCAGGCCGTGCCGGTCGAGAACGACGGCGGGCCCGGTTCGCGCGACAGCCACTGGCGGGAGTCGGTGTTCCGGACCGAGCTCATGACCAGCCGGATCGGTGGGGTCGGCAACGCCATCAGCAGCCTGACCGCCGGAAGCCTCATCGACATCGGCTACCAGGTGGACCTCGAAGCCGCTGAGCCCTATCAGCTGCCCGTGGTCGTGGGACCGGCCGCCGTCGGACAAGAGGTGCACGGACGGTTCGAACGGCCGAAGCGCGTCGAGGTCTCGCCGGCCGAACCGGTGGCCTGACAGCGTCAGTGGCCGGTGTCGGCCACCACGCGTCCGGCGGTGATCGCCTCGCACAGGGCGCTGTGGTCGAGTTCGTTCTGGTCGGCGTAGACCCGAGCGAACTCGGCTGCCGCCTGGTCGAAGGCCGCGCTCGAACCGAGGTAGGCCGCGATCGCGATGTCGTCTCCGGTGCGCGCGTGGGCGCGGGCCAGCGTCCACGCGCACAGGCGGCCGTAGCTGTGCAGATCCTGGGGCTTCATCGCCTCGACGTTCGCCGAGCTCTTCCAGTCCCGCAGTTGCCGCAGGTAGAAGTCCCTTGTGCGGCCGTCGAAACCGGTCGCGCGCACCCATCCGAGCAGGATGTCGCTGACGGTCTGCATCATCCGCTGGCCGACGACCACGCGGCGCCCCGCGTTGGCGTAGCGGCTGCGCCCGGCGAACGGTTCCAGCACCGACCGGCTCGCCTCTTTCGCCTGCAGGAACAGGGGATCGTCGTCGTCCTTGCCGAGTAGCAGCAGCATCCAGCAGCGGGTGCCCACGCTGCCGACCCCGACTACCTTGTGCGCCATGTCGACCAGCCGGTAGCGGTCCAGCAGCACGCGTCGCTCCGGGACCAGGGTGGCCCGGTAAGCCTCGAGCAGCTGCTCCAGCCGGACCCGCAGATCCGCCGAGTCCAGGTCTCCCAGCGGCAGCACGATGGGCGGATCGGGCGCGATCCGGACGGCGCCGCCGTCGGTCGTCGCGAACCGGCGCAACGATCCGAGGTTGTCCCGCTTGCGGGCCTTCGCGAGGTGGTCGCGCAGAGCGGGGGTCGCGTTCAGAAGGTCCACGTCGGCGTGGGCGTACCACACATCGAGAGCGGGGCTCGTGGCGAACTCGCGCATCGCCCGCCGGTACTCGGCGACCGCGCCGGCCACCGTCGTCCGGCACTGCCGGGCCGAGAACTCGTTGTGGCGGCAGGCGATATCCAGGCTCGCGGCAAGTCGTTTGACGTCCCACTCCCACGGACCGGGCACGGTCTCGTCGAAGTCGTTGATGTCGAAGACGAGCCTGCGTTCCGGTGAGGCGAACGCCCCGAAGTTCAGCAGATGGGCGTCACCACACGCCTGCACGGTGAAGCCGGTCGCCGGGGTGCCCGCGAGGTCACTGGCCATCGGCAGGGCCGCGCCGCGGAAGTAGGCGAAGGGTGAGGCGGCCATCCGGCCGTACCGGATCGGCAGCAGCGAAGGAACCCGCGTGGCGTCCTGGCTTTCGAGGAGCTGCAACGGGTTCGCGTCGCGGGTGAACTCCGCGTGACTGGACCGGGGCGCGGTCGTCCGGGCCGCCTTTCCCCGCGCGGCGCGCTCCTGGCGCGTGATCGTCATCTCGGCATCATCGGCGGGCGGTACCCCGGAAACCTCCTCCGCATCAGGTGAAGCCGAACGCGATGCGGTGGCACAGGGTTGGATCATGGCCACCATCGCTCAACGCGCGGCAGCGGCTGGTTCGCTGCTGGCGTTCGCCGCCGCCGTCATCGCCGTGATCATCAGTGCGCTGCATCCGGTTCAGCTCGCGGTGGCCCTGCTGCTGATCGCGGTCGCACTCGTGACGTGCTGGATGGGGCTTGTGCGCAGAGGAGCGCGACGGGTGGTGGCCTTCGTGGCCGCCGCGCTCGCGCTGGCCGGCCTCATCGCGCTGCCGGACCTGCGGGCGTTCCTGGTGCTCGCCATCGTGGTCGGGCTGCTCGCGCTGTCCATCGCCGCGGCCCGGTTCGCGCTCGGCCGCGACCACACTGGCACCACGCGGGTGGGTCCGGCCCGTGGCGGCGTTCTGCTGATGAACCCGCGGTCCGGGGGTGGGAAGGCCGAACGGTTCGAGCTCGCACGCAGAGCCCGCGAGTTCGGCGTCCGTGCGATCGTGCTGGGTCCGGGCGACGACCTGCGCGACCTGGCCGAGCGGGCGGCCCTGGACGCGGACGTGCTCGGGATGGCGGGCGGCGACGGGTCGTTGGGACTGGTCGCCGATGTCGCGCGGCGCCACGACATTCCGTTCGTGTGCGTACCGGCGGGCACCCGCAACCATTTCGCGCTCGACCTCGGGTTGGACCGCGACGACGTCGCGGCCGCTCTCGCCGCGTTCGGCGACGCCGTCGAGTACCGGGTGGACCTCGCCGCGCTCGGCGACCGGGTGTTCGTGAACAACGCGTCGCTCGGCGTGTACGCCTCGGTCGTGCGGTCGAGCGGGTACCGGGAGGCGAAGGCGGCCACCGCCGCGGACCTGTTGCCCGAGCTGCTCGGGCCCCGTGCCGACTCGTTCGACCTGCGGTTCGACGAGGATCTGCCGGCGGATGTCCTGCTGGTGTCCAACGGCCCCTACCGGCTGGACGGCACGCGGGGCCGGCTCGACCGCGGTGTGCTCGGCATCGTCATGGTCACGACGCGCGGCAAGCCCCGCTACCGCGCGTGGACCGCGCCGGAGTTCGTGGTGCGTTCAGGGCACGGCGAGCTGGACGTCGCGATCGACGGCGAGGCGGCCCGGCTTCCTGTCCCACTCACGTTCCGGTCGATGCCGGGGGCGCTGCGGGTGCGCGTGCCGCCGGGCACAGCGCCTCCGGCCGTGACGCTGCGGGGAAACCCCGTCGTCGCATTGGCGCGCGTGCTCGGGGGCCGTTAGGAACGCTCTTCCAGCAACGTCCGCAACGCCTGCGCGGTCTGCCGTTGTTCCTCCATGAGTTTGGTCAGCCACGAGCCGAAGTACAGGAAGCCGCCGACACCGATCAGGCCGAGCCCGAGCAGCCCGCCCGACACCAGGTACGGGATCTGCTCGAACACGTAGCCGGTGTGCGCGGTGCCCCACCAGGCGAAGCCGATCGCGGCGATCCCGCACGCCATCAGCAGCGTGCCGACGAGGCCGAGCCCGGCCCGCAGGCGGGCGCGGCGGTGGTCGTGGATGGTCATGGTTCACCCGTTGCGCAGGTCGGGGACACCGGTGGGATGTCCGGACGGACAGGGAGCGCCGCCGAGCAGGAACCCGCCCAGCGAACGCAGGCCTTGCGCGCCCGCGGCGGCGACCCCGAGGCCGGCCACGACGAGAAGTGCGGGCACACCGGGAAAGTCGAGCAGCGACCGTGGTGTGGAACGGGACGCGCGGGCCGGGGTGGACGCCTTGGGAGGTGCGATCCCGGCGACCGGCGGCGTGCCGGCCGAGGCGGGAGGCACCGCGGCCGGTGGTGGAGCTGCCGGAACCTGCGCTGCGGGTGGGGGCAGTGCGCCCGCGCCGGGGGAGGCGTTCGCGGCGGCCGCGGTGTCGCCGACGACGAACTCCATCTTGCGCAAGGGGTTCAGCAGCGGCGCCAGTTCCTTCGGCAGCAACGGGGCCACGACGCCGTCGAGGATTCCGCCGAGGCCGAGCTTGTTGCGCAACGCCAGCACGTCCACGGTGAGCACCAGCCCCCGGCTCGCCGACGTCGCCGAGGTGCCCTCGATCTTCGTCTCCGCCTTCGGCCACGTCAGCGTGACCCCCAGCGGTTCCAACGCCTTCAGCAGACCGTCGGGCACCTCACCCGGCGCCTTGACCGGAAAGTTCTGGCCCGCCACGGTGAACGCCGCGATCGAGAACGCGCTGGTGCCCGTGCCGCGGACCCCGTTGCTCACGGCGACCGACTCGAACCACACCCCGGACAGCTTGATCAGCCCGGACAGCAGCGTGATAGTCCCCGCCGACGACACGGCGGTGGACCTGGCCTCGGTGCCTGTCACCACACTGGTGCTGCTCGACGCCAGACCGTCCGTGGTCAGCAGGAACGGAACCTCCTGCTGCGCCCCCGCGGCCGAGTCGACCCGCGCGGCGTCGGCGTGGGTGCGCATCCCGGACTTCGTCTCGTCCGCCGGGCCACCGGGGTGCGCGGCGTTGGCCTGCACCGGGTACGCGAAGCCCAGCATCTGCGGCAACCCGGTGCCGACGGCGGCGCCCGGCCACAGCGAGCTCGCCAGCGACCGGCCGATCGGGCCGGACCCGAGCTCGGTCTGCGTGTACGACACATGCACTTCGCCCTGGGGTTCGGCGGGCACCGGGATCAGGTCGGTGTGCAGCAGCACCGACACGGGCGTCGCGTGCGCGTTGAGCGTGAACCCGCCGACATCGGCGTGTGCGGGCGCGGGGGAGAGGAGGACCAGCAGGATCGCTATCGTGTACCTCATTCCGATCCTCCGAAGTAGACAGTGGCCAGATCGTCGTCCGCGATCTCGCCGTGTTTGAGGACGACGACCTGGTCGGCGACGGCGCTTGCCGTCTCGGCGAACTGCTCCACGATCAGCATCGTGACCCCCTCGTCGGCCAGCTCCCGCACGACGTCGTACAGCTCGGCGACGATGACCGGCGCGAGCCCCATCGACAGTTCGTCGATGACCAGCACCGCGGGATCGGTGATCAGCGCGCGGGAGAACGCGAGCATCTGCTGCTCGCCGCCGGACATCGAGCCCGCCAGCTGGTTGCGGCGGATGCGCAGCTTCGGGAACCGGTCGTACACGATGCCGGGATCACCGCGCATGAGCCGCAGGTTCTCCGCGACCGTGAGGTTGGGGAAGATCGCCCGGCCCTCCGGGATCGTGCACAGCCCCGCCCGCGCGAGGTCGTGCGGCGCCGCGTCGTTGACGTGCACGCCACCGAGGTGCACGTGACCCGACGTGGCTCGCAACTGTCCACTGAGGACTTTGACGAGGGTGGACTTGCCCGCGCCGTTCGGTCCCAGCAGCGCGGTCACCGTGCCGCGCGGGACGTGGAGATCGACACCGCGCAGCACTTCGATCCGGCCGTAACCGGCGTGCACATCGGTCAGCTCGATCATCCGAGGTACGCCTCCCGAACGCCGTCGTGCGCCCGGATCTCGTCCGGTGTGCCGGACGCGAGCAGGCGGCCCAGGTTCAGCACGTGCACGTGGTCGCAGTAGCCCATCACGAGGTCCATGTCGTGCTCGACCAGCACGACCGCGCGCCCCTCGGCGGTGAGTTCACGCAGCAGCGCGCCGAACGCGTCGGTCTCCTGCCGGTCCAGCCCGGAGGACGGTTCGTCGAGCAGCAACAGTTGCGGGTCGGTGGCCAGCGCGCGGGCCAGTTCCAGCAGCCGCGCGGCACCGGTCGGCACGGCGTCCGCCTGCCGCCCGGCGAACTCACCGATCCCCACCCGGTCCAGCAGGTCGTCGGCGAGCCGGGCGGGCCGGCGGCGGCTTTCCAGCGCCACCACCACGTTCTCCCACACCGTCAGCGATCCGAACACCTCGAGTCGCTGGAACGTCCGGGCCACCCCGAGCCGCGACCGCTGGTGCGGTCCCTTCGCCGTCACGTCGTGACCGTCGAGCAGCACCCGGCCCGACGACGGGCGGCGCAGCCCGCTGACGACGTCGAACAGCGTCGTCTTGCCCGCGCCGTTCGGGCCGATCAACCCGGTCACGCCGGTGCCGACGGAGAACGTGACGTCGTCGACCGCGATCACCTCGCCGAAGCGGACCGTCACGCCGTCGACCAGCAGGGTGCTCATGCCGGCCGCCACGCGCGGAAGATCCAGCTCACCAGCCCGTTCGGGTCGCGGGCCAGTCCGGCCGCGGCGACGCCGAGCAGCACCACCGCCACGCCGGCCAGCGCCGGAAACCCGCTCTGCAGCACGGGAAGCATCATCAGGAGCACTCCGCCGACCAGCGCGCCGGTCACCGACGTGACGCCGGCGATCACCGCGAACAGCAGCAGCGGCAGGTTGTTGAACAGCTGGAAGTCGCTCGCCGCCACGGTTTCCCGCAGCTGGGCGAACAGTCCGCCCGCGAGCCCCGCGATGGCGGCCGACAACGCGAACACGCCGACCCTGATCCAGCGCACGTTCACCCCCAGCGTCGCGCACGCCGCGGGACTGTCCTTGACCGCGATCAGCCGCCGCCCGAGCCGGCCGCGCCGCACCGCGAGCACGCCCGCTCCGACGAGCGCGAACATCACGGCCGCGAGCAGCAGTTGAGCCTGCGCAGAGGAGACCAGGCGGGGCACCTGCAGGCTGCCGCGCACCCCGAACGCGATCGGGGACTGCAGCACGAGCTTGTCCATCAGCTGCGCGAACCCCAGCGTGGCCAGCGCGAGGTACAACCCGCGCACGCGTAGTGCGGGCAACGCGACCAGCGCGCCGACCGCGCCGGACACGAGCGCGCCCAGTAGCAACGCCCACGGTGACGCGGTGCCCAGCCGCGCCACGGTCACCGCGCCCACCCCGACGAACGTGAACTGCCCCAGCGACACCACGCCGCCGTACCCGGTGAGCAGCACCATCGACAGCAGCACGATGCCGAACACCAGGGCCAGCGCGAGCTGCCCGGCGACGGTGTTGTCGACGAGCAGGGCGAGCACCAGCACCACGGCGAGCAGTCCGGCGGCCCCGAGCGCGGTCAGGCCTGCTGACGGCACGGCCACCCCGCGCGAGCCGCGCACGCCACCGATCCGCAGCGGCGACTGGGGGAGTGCGAGCAGTACGAGGAACAGCAACAGCGCGGGAATCGCCGCGCGGAAGGAGATCCAGAACTGCGACGACGGCAGGTACGCCACGGCGTAGGACTGCACGAGACCCAGTACGAGCGCGCCCGCGAACGTCCACGGCAGGCTGCGCAGCCGTCCCACCAACGCCGCGGTGTACGCGGTGATCACCAGCAGCGTCATCGTCACGTAGTCCAGCTGCACCACCGGGGTCAGCAGGATGCCGCCGAGCGCGGCCAGCGCCGAGCCGATCGCCCAGCTGAGCGCCGACAGCCGGTGCGGCCGGATGCCGTAGAGCGCGGCCAACTCCGGGGCGTCCACGCACGCGCGCATCGCCAGCCCGGTGCGGGTGCGGTTGAGCAGCAGGTACAGCCCGGCGGCGACCGCGATCGCACAGGCGAGCGTCACCAGATCGTGCCCGCTGACGAACGACTGTCCGATGTGGACGCCGTACCGATCGAGGAACGGCCGGACGGGCCGGGCCGCGGGCGGCCAGATCACCTGCGCCGCGCCGATCAGCCCGACCAGGATGCCCACGCCCGCCACCAGTGTGACGCCGACGGGCGCGCCCGCGAGCCTGCGCATCACGAACCGTTCGACCAGCAGCCCGAACACCGGCGCGCAGCCGCCGACCACGATCAGCAGGGCGAGCCACTGCGGCAGGCCGCGGTTCTCGGCGAGCTCCCAGTACAGGAAGGCCATCACCATGCCGATCGCGCCGTGCCCGACGTTGAACACCTTGGAGGTGCTGTAGGTCAGCACGAGCCCGCCGGCGACGACGGCGTACGCGCCGCCGGTCACCAGCCCGAAGATCGTGTACGCCAGCAGGGCCGTCATCCGCCGACCCCGGTGTCGATCAGGCTGCCGCACGAGTAGCCCGACGCCGGCGCCAGCCTCGCCCACGCCCCGCCTTTCAGCCGGACCAGCGACATGCACGCCGAAGTTCGTTTGCCCCCAACATCCTGGGGCGCGACCAGTCCTTCACCCGTGTAGTCGTGCACACCTCTGATCGCGTCGAGCATGGCCTTGCGCGTGAGCTGCGGCCCGATCTTCACCGCCAGCTGCACGAACAACCGCGCGGCGGCCCAGGCGAACATGCCGAAGTAGCTCGGCGCCGCACCGGGCGCGACGCGGGCGAGCCACTCCCGGTACAGCTTCTGCTGCGCGTTGGCCTCTTCGAACAACGCGGCGTTGGTGAACACCACGGTGCCGTCGACGGCCGCGCCGCCCTGCCGCACGTACTGCGGGTCGTACGCGGTCGGATCCGTGACGAACGCGTCCGGTGTGTACCCCTGCTGTCGCATGGCCTGCTGCAGCCGCACCGCGTACTGCGCCGAGCCGACCCAGTACACGATCCGCGCGCCCTTCTCCTTGAGCTGCGCGACATACGGCGCGTAGTTGACGTCGGCGATGTCGATGGCCTGCGTGTAGACGAACGTGAACCCGCGGGCCTCGGCCGCCTTCTGGAAACTGCGGGCGTTCTGCGCGCTGGCGTCCGCGTTGAGGTACAGGAACGCGGCTTTGCCCACGGTGTCGGGATAACTCGCCTTCACGAGGTCGGGCATCGCCGACGACACGAGGTTCACCTGGTTCGACGCGACGCCGTAGGTCACCGCGGTGCGTTGCCGCTGCGCGGTGACCGTGGACGCCCGCAGGTCCGGGATGCCGCACCCGGCCGCGGCCGGTCCACCGCCCTGGTCGAACGCCGACATCGAACCCACGAGCGCGAACGCCTGCTCGCACGCCTGCGTGGTGGCCTGCTGGTCGCCGCCGCTGTCCGTGCGCGAGTCGAACGACACGAGCTTCAGCTTGCGGCCGCAGATCGCGCCCTGCGTGGCGTTGAAGTACTCGACGAACGCCTTCGTCGCCTGTTGTGCGGACTGGAAAAGTCCCGGCACCGGCCCGCTGATGTCGGAGATGTTGGCGATGGTGATCTCGCCCGCGGTGACGCCTTTGTCCGTGGCGCCACCGGTTCCGCTGCATCCGGACGCGATGCTGCCGGGCGGTGTCTGACCTTGGGCCGGTTTCGCGTCACCCGTCGATCCCGGCGTGCCGTTGTCGCCGGGCACCGTGCCGTCTTCGGCAGGGGTGCCCGGTTGTGCTTCGCCTGCTGCGCCCTGGGGTGCGGCGAGTGCCGCGCGCTGATCGGCCGTCAGCCTGCTTCCACAGCCTGCGATCAGCGCACATGCCACTAGCGCCACAAGGGCAGTCCTGCAACGCATGTGGGCGAACGGTACACACCTGATCGGTTCAGGGGCGAGAAGATCCGACGTGATTCACCCAAGCAGACGCTTGGTTGGTATCGAACCGTGACCCACTCGCCCCCGGCGCGGTCAGCTCTGGTCGGCGTACCAGATGTTGGAGCACTGCAGTGCCCCGTTGTGCCGCAGGCAGACCCGCATCGGCCGATGCCAGTTGTTCATGGTCGGCGTTCGCCACTTGGAATCGGTGTTCGCCTGGCAGTACTCCCAGCCGCGGATCTCGTCGGTCCGCCACCACTTCTTGGTGGTGTTGAGCTTGTCGGAGTCGGTGGCGCGGTCGATCGAGATGATGTCGCCGCGGCTCGGGTTGTCCACCGTCGCGTAGGACTGGTTGAACGCCCGGCCGTTCTTCAGGTGGACCTTCTTGCCATGCAGCGTCGCGGGCAGGTTCACGTCACGGCCGTTGCCGTTGTACTCGACCTCACCTGGGACGTCCGCGAACGCCTGGTTGCACGCGCTGGAGTCCGCGTGGGCGGCCGGCGCCGCTACTGTCATGCCCCCGATGACGAGACCGGCCACTGCCAGTTGCGCCAAGAGTTTTCTTGCTCGCACGGTTTTCCCCTTTCCCCGTGGTGATCGCAGGGGAGAGGGTGGCCTTCGGTTGTCGCGGCTGACAACGGGTTCGGCGCATTCTGGGACGCTGGGACGGTTCCGGGGGTGTGAGCTGCGGCGACGGTGTGTGCTGGGACGTCCAGAACACTGATCGACATCGATGAGAGGGGATGCCACGTGGCGAGCTTGGTCACGTCCGTGGCGGCGACCGTAATTGCGGCGCTGGCACTGTGGATCTCGTACAGCCAGGCGCGCGCCACCCGGCTGCACAACCGGAAGCTGGTCCGCCCGGTCCTGCAGATGGGCGCCAGGTTTCATGTCAGCGACACGGCCGGACTCGTGCTGTCCAACGTCGGCATCGGCCCGGCGGTCATCACGGACTCGTGGGTCGAGCTCGACGGGACACGAGTCGGCAGGTTCGGGAAAGCGGCGATGGACCAGGTGCGCGACACCCTGACCGAGTGGCGCCCGTCCGCCGCGACGTTCACGACCGGCTCGATCCTTGAGGTCGGATACCGAGAGTTCCTCCTGAGGGTGCCGGACTACGACAGCCGCGCTCACGCCGAGTTCGCCGAGCTGCTCACCACGAGGTTGCGGCTGGGGTTCCGGTACGAGTCCCTCTACGGCGACGAGACCTGGGAACTGGTCTGGCCAGAGGCTTGATTCTCGTATGCGTCGTGCCAGTTCCACCACGCGTACGGCGCGGACTGCGGGTAGCCCGAAGGCGAGTCCTCCCAGTTCTCCTGCCGCCCCAGCGGCGTGAGGTCGAGATAGCTCCAGGTGCCGCCCATCGCCTCGTCGCCGCGGTTGTTGATGAAGTACGTGCGGAACACCCGATCGTCGGACCGGAAGAACACGTTGGTGCCGTGCCATTCGTCCACACCGAAGTCGGCGTCGAACGAGTCGGTCATCGTGTACCAGGGCATCGTCCAGCCCATTCGCGCCTTCACGCGTGAGATGTCCGGTTGCGGCGCCCGCGACACGAAGACGAGCGTGGTGTCGCGGGCGTTGAGGTGGGCGACGTCCGCGACCTGGTCCGCCACCAGGGAACAGCCGCGGCACGCGTGGTCGGGCCAGCCGAACACGCCGGGTTCGAGGAACGCGCGGTAGACGATCAGCTGGCGGCGTCCCTCGAACAACTCCGGCAGGCTCACCCGGCCGCGCGGGCCGTCGAAGAAGTACTGCTTCTCCACCGCGAGCCAAGGCATCCGGCGCCGCTCGGCGGCCAGCGCGTCCTTCGCTCGGGTGACCTCCTTCTCGCGCACGAGCAGTTCCGCCCGCGCCGCTTCCCAGTCCTCAGCCGAGACGATCGGGGGCGTTTTCATCATCGTGTCCGCCTTTCTGGTCGAGGTGCTCCCGCAACGCGGCGAGCGGGCCGTCCCAGTCGCGCGCCAGCGCGGCCAGGAACTGTTGTGCCACCTGCATCGGCGCCGAGCGCAGCCGGTACCGCACGCGCCGCCGTTCGCCGGGCTCGGCCGTCACCAGTCCGGCTTCGGCGAGCAGGGCGAGGTGTTTGGCGATCGCCTGCCGCGTGATCGGCAGCCGGTCGGCGAGGTCGGTTGCCGTCGCGGGCCCGCCCGCGGCCAGCGCGGCCAGGATGCCGCGCCGGCTCGGGTCGGCGAGGGCGATGAAGACCTGCTCGGCGACCGCCTCGGCGTCAGGCCGCATCGAGGTACGCGACGAGTTCGCCGAGCTCGCTGCGCCAGCCGTCGGTGTTGCCGTTGAACGCCTTGTCGTGCATGTCGTCGGGCAGCTGGGCGAAGCCGGACTCGACGACCGTCAGGCGGGTCCCGGTGCCGGTCGGTGCGAGCGTGAACTCGACGTAGGTGCGCCGCGGGTCGTCCTCGGGCAGGCCGTAGATGTGCCAGGTGAACCCGAAGACCGACGGCTCCTCGACCCGTTCCACCCGCATCTCGGCCACGTGTCCCTCGGTCCACGTCATGCGCGCCGCGCCGCCCGGACGCAGGTCGATGGTCGCGGTGTTGCCGAACCAGGACGCGAGCCCCTCGGCGGTGGTGAGTGCCGCCCACACCTTGGCCGGCGGGTGCGCGACGTCGACGGTCCGCTCGATGCGATCAGGAAAACCCATGACAACCTCCACAGTATGGCAACCCGTTGGTTGCGACACTATGGCAACTGAACGGTTGCGTCAACCCATGGGGAGAACCACCTGGAAACGCGTGTCGCCCGGCGCGGACTCGACGCGGATGTCGCCCTGGTGCTTGTTGACCACGATCCGCCACGAGATGTCCAGGCCGAGGCCGGTGCCCTGGCCGACCGCCTTCGTCGTGAAGAACGGCTCGAAGATTCGGGGCTTCACCTCCGGCGGGATGCCGGTGCCGGTGTCGCCGATCTCGATCACCGCCGAGTCGTTCTCGCGGAACGTCCGCACGGTCAGCGTTCCGCCGCCGTCCATGGCCTGCAGGGCGTTGTCGATCAGGTTCGTCCACACCTGGTTGAGCTCGGCGGCGTAGGCCGGAATCGGTGGCAGTGAACGGTCATACGACTTGACCACCTGGATAGCGCTGAGCTTGCCGCCGAACATGACGAGCGTCGAGTCGAGCAGCTCATGCACGTCGACCACCTGGAACGGCGCGCGGTCCATCTGGGAGTACTGCTTGGCCGCACCGACCAAAGTGGACACTCGGGTGGTGGCCTCCTCGATCTCGTTCATCAGCATCTCGGTCTCGACCGTGTAGCCGAGCCAACGGAGTGCCGGGTCCTTTGCCGCGACCGGGCATTCGCCCAGAGCGTCTTGCAGCCACTCGACGTCCAGGCCGCCCGCGACCAGGATCGGCGCCAGGTCCCAGCCCGCCGTCACGCCGTGCGCGTCCAGCCAGTCGCCGACCTCGTCCTCGGCGTCACTGGCCTCCATCGGGCCGAGCCGAGGCGCCTTCGCGACCCGCTCGACCGCGGCCTCCTGCAGCTTCACCAGGCTCGGCAGCACCTCGGCGTCGATCGCGCCGGACGCCAGCATCGCGAGCTTGTGCCGCATCCCGGCGACCCGTTCGCGCAACGCCGCGGTCGCACGCACCGCGGCCGCGGCGGGGTTGTTGAGCTCGTGGGTCAGGCCCGCGGAGAGCGATCCCAGCGCCAGCAGGCGTTCCCGCTGGCCGAGGATCCGCTGGGTGTTCTGCATGCCGTAGAACAGGCCCTCCAGCAGGTGCATGGCCATCGGGAACCACTCGCGCACGATCGCGCCGAACTCGTCCGCGGGCAGCTGGTACATCCGCGTGTCGGTGATCGACTCGACGGTCATCTGGTAGGTCGTGACGTCGGCCTCCAGGTACGCCTGGGTGGCGCCGAAGTACGACCCGCGGTGGTCCGTGCGGTTGGTCTCGACGCGCTGGCCGCCGACGTTGCGGCTCAACGCGACCGTGCCTTCGAGCAGCACGAAGAAACACGTCGCCGGGTCTCCTTCGGCGAGCACGACAGTGCCCGCGGACCTGGTCTCGATGTGCCCGTGCTCGGCCAGCCAGGCGAGCTGGTCGTCGCCGAGGTGCTCGAAGAGGAACAGCGAGCGCAGTTCGTCGGGCGTCATGACTTCTCCAGGTAGCGGTGCACGAGCGTCACGGCCATCGCGCCCTCGCCGACCGCGGACGCCACCCGCTTCACGGAGTCGGCGCGAACGTCACCGGCGACGAACACGCCGGGCAGGCTGGTCTCCAGGTGGTAGGGGGCGCGGTCGAGCTCCCACCCGGCGGGTGTCCCGAGATCCGGGCCCGCCAGCACGAAACCGCGGTCGTCACGGGCCACCGCGTTGCCGAGCCAGTCCGTGCGGGGCGCCGCGCCGATGAAGCAGAACAGCCACGACGCGGGCACCACCTGAGTCTCGCCGGTCTTGTTGTGCTGCAACGTCAACGACTCCAGGTGGTCCGCGCCGTCGCCGGCGACGACCTCCGTGCAGGTGCGCACCTCGACGTTGCCGATCCGGGCGAGCTGGTCGATCAGGTACTGCGACATCGTGCGCTCCAGCGAGTCGCCGCGCACGACGAGCACGACCCGCCTGGCGTGCCGGGAGAAGTAGACGGCCGCCTGGCCCGCGGAGTTGGCGCCGCCGACGAGGTACACGTCCTGTCCGGCGCAGCTCGGCCCCTCGGTGGTCGACGCGCCGTAGAAGACGCCGCGGCCCGTCAGCCGGTCGAGTCCGGGACAGTCGAGCATCCGGTACGACACCCCGGTCGCGAGGATGACCGTGTGCGCCGAGATCTCCGTGCCGTCGCCGAAGCGCACCACCCTCGCCCCGCCCCGCCGTTCAAGTCCGACGACGTCGCGCGTGGTGAGCATCTCCACGCCGAACTTCAACGCCTGCCGGCGCGCGCGTTCAGTGAGCTGCTCGCCGGATACGCCGTCGGGGAAACCGAGATAGTTCTCGATCCGGCTGCTGGTCCCGGCCTGACCGCCGGTCGCCAGTCGTTCCACGAGGACGGTCCGCAGCCCCTCGGACCCGCCGTACACCGCGGCACCGAGACCGGCCGGCCCGCCGCCGATCACGATGAGGTCGTAGAACTCGGCGGACGGCTGGGTGCTCAGACCCACCCGCGCGGCCAGCTCCGCGTCGGACGGGTCGACGAGCGCGTCGCCATCGGTGGTCACGACGACCGGCAGCCGGCTGCCGTCGTGCTCCGCCGCGGCGAGCAGCCGCGCCGCCTCGCAGTCGCCCTCGTCCAGGGCGTGCCAGCGGAACGGCACCGAGTTGCGGGCCAGGAAGTCGCGAACCTCGTAGGACCGCGGCGACCACCGGTGCCCGATCACCCGGACCTGCCGCGCGGGCTGCCGGTCGGTCACCGACCACGCCTGCAGCTGCTCGTCGAGCACCGGATAGAGCTTCTCCTCCGGCGGGTCCCACGGCTTGAGCAGGTAGTGGTCGAGGTCCACCACGTTGATCGCCGCGATCGCGGCGTCGGTGTCGGCGTACGCGGTCAGCAGCACCCGCCGCGCGAGCGGGAACACGTCCATCGCCGCTTCGAGGAACTCGATGCCGCTCATCTGCGGCATGCGGTAGTCCGCCAGCAGCGCCGCGACCTCCTCGCCGCGCAACCTGATCTCCCGCAACGCCTCCAGGGCCTGCGCGCCGGACTCCGACCGCACGATGCGGTAGTGCTCGCCGTACCGACGGCGCAGGTCGCGCGCCACCGCCCTGGACACGGCGGGATCGTCGTCCACCGTGAGGATGGCGGGACGCGCGACTCTGTCGGGTGTCGTCATGCCGTCAGTCAAGCACCGCTACCGGCTACGGTCATTCCCGTGACTACCAACGTGTGCGCGCACCTCGCCGACCTCGGCCCGGAACCGGCCGCGAGCACCGACGACGGGTGCGAGGACTGCCTGGCCCAGGGCACCGGATGGGTCCACCTGCGCAAGTGCCTGGAGTGCGGAAAGGTCGGCTGCTGCGACTCGTCGCCGCAGAAGCACGCCAGCAGGCACGCCGCGGCCGCCGGCCACCCGGTGATCCGTTCGGTCGAGCCGGGGGAGACGTGGCGATGGTGCTTCGTCGACCAGGTCACGGGCTGAGCGTCACGCCTCGGCGAGCATCTCGCGCAGCGCGGCCTCCTGCGCCTCGGACAGGTTGGACTGGATCAGCTGCGGCCGGTACCCGAGGTCGTCCAGCGCGGTCTTGACCTTGTCCAGCACGGCATCGCTGGACAACAGGAACAGCGCAGACGTCCCCGGCACGACCTCCTTGCGGACCGCCTTGATGAAGTCGTCGTCGATCCCGACGTCGGTCATCGACCCGGCGATCGCGCCGGTCGCCGCGCCGATGGCGGCGCCGAGGAACGGCACCAGGAAGATCAGCCCGAACAGCATTCCCCAGAACATGCCGCCCAGCGCCGCGGTGCCGGCGAGGTTGCGCAGCTGCCGCGTCTTCGGCTTCTTGGCGTTCGGCGGCCACGACACGGTGGCCGCGTCGTGCAGGGTGATGAGCTCCTGCTTCGCCAGGATCTCGAGCGCGTCGATGGTCTCGCCCGCCGCCGTGGCGCTGTCGAACTTCCAGACCGTCAGCGTTGCCATGTCGCTCCCTTTCGTCCGAGTCGTACTTGAACGGTGTCGTGGGAGCCGGGGCGCGGACCTCACCCCGGCGGGGTGAAAGTTCGTGCGCCGAACAGCGGTTTCCCCTGCGCGCATCGGCACTAGCGTTTGAAGTGCCGCCGCGGCACGACGGGGAAGTGGCGCATGAAACCCAAGGTGATCACCGCTCTGCTCGCAGCTTTGACAACGTTGTCATTCGCGGTTCCCGCCCACGCGGCGGAGCCGAAGGCGCGCATCGTCTCTCCGGCCCTCGCGGAGGCGATGCGACGCGACCTGGGCCTCACCCCGGCCCAGGTGACCCTGCGGCTGGCCCAGGAGGCCAAGGCCGCCAAGACCGAACAGACCGCCCGTGCCGCACTGGGCGACCACTTCGGCGGCGCGTGGTTCGACAGCACAACCGGAAGACTGGTCGTGCAGTCCACAAAGGCCGTCGAGCTACCGGGCGCCGAGGTGCGCACGGTCGCCCGCAGCGAGCGGGCGCTCACCGAGATCAAGAACCGCGTCGACCGGATCGACAACGCTCCCGAGGGGAGCTGGAACGTCGACGTGCGCGCCAACGCGGTCGTCCTGCGCATCACCAACAACGCTCCCGGTGCCGAGGCGTTCATCGCCAAGGCGAAGGAGATCGACCCGGCGATCCAGGTCCAGCGGACCCCGCCGAAGCCGCGCCCGCTCGCTGAGGTCATGGGCGCACTTCCTTACTACGTCAACAACTCCTGGCGCTGCTCGATCGGGTTCGCCGTCGAGGGCGGGTTCGTCACCGCCGGGCACTGCGGCAGTCCCGGCGACCACGCCACGAACCACGACGGCGAGGACCTCGGGAACGTCGAGCGGTCCATCTTCCCCACGCGTGACATGGGTTTCGTGCGGACCGTTGACGGCGTGACGCTGCAGCCGCTGGTGTACGGCTACGACGGTTACGCCTACTACGTCTACGGATCGCAGGAGGCGCCGATCGGCGCGAGCATCTGCCGGTCCGGTTCGACGTCCGGAATGCACTGCGGTTACGTCGAGTCGAAGGACGACACGATCAACTACGCGGAGGGCACGGTCTATCACATGACCGGCACGAGCGTGTGTGCCGAGGGCGGCGACTCCGGCGGCTCGTGGCTGTCCGGCAACGAGGCGCAGGGCGTGACATCCGGTGGCTACGGCGACTGCTCCGGGGGCGGCAAGACGTGGTTCCAGCCGGTCAACCCGATCCTGGACGAGTTCGGCCTGTCCCTGATCACCGCGTGAAATCCGCCGTGTCGCCCGGTTGCTCCAACCGGGCGACACGCGCACAACATGTAGGTGCATGATCGCTCCGCGACGCCATGTATTGTGCTCGCGAGCTGGTTCGGCCGATCATCCAGATCGGTCGTCGCAAGAGGGAACCCGGTGTGAATCCGGGACTGCCCCGCAGCGGTGAACGGGAACGAAAGCCGTCAACTGAGCACTGGACGTGGAGTCTGGGAAGCGACGGCCGGTAGGCGCCTGAGAAGGCCCGCCCGTGAGTCCGAAGACCTGCCAGCACCCCGCACGCGTCCGCGTGCGGGCGTCCGCGGCCCCGAGGGAGGGCGGGAGGACGTGGCGGTCGCGCGCGCCCGTCTACTCCTCGCTGCTCTCGGTGTCGCCGAGCTCGCGAGGAGAGAGCTGTGACGGTCGTCGACACGACGACAGTGTTCAATTCGGGCACGATGCGGGTGCGCAAGCGAAACGGCGCCCTGGAACCCGTTGACGTCAACAAGATCGTGCGCGCGGTGCAGCGCTGTGCCGTCCATCTCAAGGAGATCGACCCGCTGCGGGTCGCGACCAAGACGATCAGCGGTCTGTACGACGGCGCCACCACCGAGGAACTGGACCGGCTGTCGATCCAGACGGCCGCGGCGCTCGTCGCCGAGGAACCCGAGTACTCCAAGCTCGCCGCCGGCCTGCTCGCCGCGTACATCGAGAAGGAAGTTCGCAGGCAGGGCGTCCAGTCGTTCAGCCAGAGCATCGCGCTCGGGCACGCCGAAGGGCTCATCGGGGACGCGACCGCGAAGTTCGTGGCCGCCAACGCCCGCAAGCTGGACGACGCGATCGACCTGGACGCCGACCGGAGGTTCGAGTACTTCGGCCTGCGGACGGTCTACGACCGCTACCTGCTGCGTCACCCGGCGCGGCGAGCGGTGATCGAGCAGCCGCAGTACTGGCTGCTGCGCGTGGCGTGCGGCCTGTCGCACACCGCGACCGAGGCGATCGACTTCTACCGGCTGATGTCGTCGCTGGCGTATCTGCCCAGCTCGCCGACGCTGTTCAACTCCGGCACCGTGCACACCCAGATGTCGTCGTGCTACCTGCTGGACTCGCCGCGCGACGAGCTGGAGTCCATCTACGAGCGGTACGCGCAGATCGCGCGGCTGTCGAAGTTCGCGGGTGGCATCGGCGTGCAGTGGTCGCGCGTGCGGTCGCGCGGCGCGCTGATCCGCGGCACGAACGGGCACTCCAACGGCATCGTGCCGTGGCTGCGCACGCTGGACGCCTCGGTGTCGGCGGTGAACCAGGGCGGCCGCCGCAAGGGCGCGGCGTGCGTGTACCTGGAGACGTGGCACCCGGACATCGAGGAGTTCCTGGAGCTGCGCGACAACACCGGCGAGGACGCGCGCCGTACGCACAACCTCAACCTGGCCAACTGGATCCCGGACGAGTTCATGCGCCGCGTCGAGGCGGACGCCGACTGGTCGCTGTTCGACCCGGACGAGGTACCCGAGCTGGTCGACCTGTGGGGTCCGGCGTTCGACGACGCCTACCGCGCCGCCGAGGAGGCGGGCCGGGCGGTCCGCACGGTCAAGGCGCGTGACCTTTATGGACGGATGGTCCGCACGCTGGCGCAGACGGGCAACGGCTGGATGACGTTCAAGGACACCGCGAACCGCACCTGCAACCAGACCGCCGAGCCGGGCAACGTGGTGCACCTGTCCAACCTGTGCACCGAGATCCTCGAGGTCACCAGTGATTCCGAGACCGCGGTGTGCAACCTGGGTTCGGTCAACCTGGGCGCGCACGTCGCTGATGGCCATATCGACTGGGACCGCCTGCGCGCCACCGTTCGCACGGCCGTGGTCTTCCTCGACCGCGTGATCGACATCAACTACTACCCGACGGAACAGGCGGCGCGCAGCAACCCGCGCTGGCGGCCGGTCGGGCTCGGCGTCATGGGCTTGCAGGACGTGTTCTTCAAGCTGCGCCTGCCGTTCGACTCACCGCAGGCGCGGGAGCTGTCGACCCGCATCGCCGAGGAGATCTACCTCACCGCACTGGAGTCGTCGGCGTCGCTGGCGGAGTCGGCGGGCGCGCACCCCGCGTACGCGCAAACCCGTGCCGCACAGGGGGATCTGCAGCCCGACCTGTGGGGCGTCACGCCCACGCAGACCGAGCGGTGGGCCGCCGTGCGCGAGCGCATCGCCGAGCACGGCCTGCGCAACTCGCTGCTGATCGCGGTCGCGCCGACGGCCACGATCGCGTCGATCGCGGGCTGCTTCGAGTGCATCGAGCCGCAGGTGTCC
Organism: Lentzea sp. NBRC 105346; assembly: GCF_030269605.1. Lineage (GTDB taxonomy): Bacteria > Actinomycetota > Actinomycetes > Mycobacteriales > Pseudonocardiaceae > Lentzea. The sequence goes on along the minus strand of NZ_BSTQ01000021.1, from coordinate 54,709 downwards.
AACACCTTCAAGCGCGAGACGCTCTCCGGCGAGTTCCTGCAGATCAACTCGTACCTGGTGCGGGAGCTGAAGTCCCGCGGCCTGTGGACCGGGGAGATCCGGGCGCGCCTCAAGCAGGCCGACGGTTCCGTGCAGGGACTGGTAGAGCTGCCCGACGACGTCCGCTCGTTGTTCCGCACGGCCTGGGAACTGCCACAGAAGTCGTTGATCGAACTGGCCGCCGCGCGCGGCCCGTACATCGACCAGAGCCAGTCGCTGAACCTGTTCGTCGCGTCGCCGACGATCGGGAAACTCTCCTCGATGTACCTCTACGCCTGGAAAGCCGGGCTGAAGACCACGTACTACCTGCGCTCCCGTCCGGCGACGCGCATCCAGCAGGCGACCGTGCCCGCGGCAGTCGCCTGCTCCCTGGAAAACCCCGAGTCCTGTGAGGCCTGCCAGTGACCACGCTAGAGAACACCGCCCGCCAGCACGCCCTGCTCGACCCCGGCATGGACCTCACGTTGCGCCCCATGCGCTACCCGCTGTTCTACGAACGCTTCCGTGACGCGATCAAGAACACGTGGACCGTCGAAGAGGTCGACCTGCACAGCGATCTAGCCGACCTCGGGAAGCTCTCGTCCGCCGAGCGGCACCTGGTGAACCGCCTCGTGGCGTTCTTCGCGACCGGCGACACGATCGTCGCGAACAACCTGGTGCTCAACCTCTACGAGCACGTGAACGCGCCGGAGGCCCGGCTCTACCTGTCGCGGCAGCTGTTCGAGGAGGCCGTGCACGTCCAGTTTTACTTGACACTGCTCGACACCTATCTCCCCGACGAGAACGAGCGCGCCGAGGCGTTCGCCGCGGTGGAGACGATCCCGTCGATCCGCGCCAAGGCCGAGTTCTGCTACAAGTGGATCGACTCGATCTCTTCCCTGACGCGCCTGGAGACGCGCGAGGACCGCCGGTCTTTCCTGCTGAACCTGATCTGCTTCGCCGCGTGCATCGAGGGCCTGTTCTTCTACGGCGCCTTCGCGTACGTCTACTTCCTGCGCTCGCGCGGGCTGCTGAACGGACTCGCCTCCGGGACCAACTGGGTGTTCCGCGACGAGTCGATGCACATGGCGTTCGCCTTCGACGTCGTCGACACGGTGCGCCGCGAGGAGCCGGACCTGTTCGACTCGGCTTTGCACGAGCAGGTGCGGGAGATGCTGCGCGAGGCGGTGGACGCGGAGGTCCAGTTCGCGGAGGACCTGCTGGAGGGCGGTGTGGCGGGCATGTCGGTGGCCGACATGCGGTCGTATCTGGAGCACGTCGCCGACCGGCGGCTGCAGGTGCTGGGGATCGAGCCGATCTACGGCTCGAGGAACCCGTTCGCGTTCATGGAGCTGCAGGACGTGCAGGAGCTGTCGAACTTCTTCGAACGCCGGGTGTCGGCGTATCAGGTAGCGGTGAGCGGCACAGTATCGTTCGACGAGGAGTTCTAGGGCTCGCGAAACCAGGACTCTGGGCTCCTCGGACACCACGGGTGCGAGAAGCCTTGCGACACCACGGGTACAGAGCACCTCAAACACCACTGACAGGTAGAGGGGCGCGTCTGGTGGGTAGCTCGCGATTGGGGCTTGACTTGGGGTGCGAGGCGCTACACTCGGCGGCGCGGGCGTTTCACCTCTGCCCGTTTGAGCCCGCCAGCGCCTCTGCCCAGAATTAGGCACAGGGCCAATGAGGTCTCAAGTCAAGCCCCAATCGCAATCCGGACCACCGCAGCGCCCCGCCCCAGATCGCTATCGCCCCGGACCACGAAACCGACGCCCAGGTCTACAACGCCAACCGCAAGGCAAGTACACGATCCCGCAACGCATGGGCCACAGCGTCGAACCCCCGCTTCACCCAAGCGCCCTGCGTGGCCATCACAGCGTCCGCGTACTTGCCAGTAAACGTCTCGCAAGTGTGGTAGCGGCACCGATCCGAGCCCAACGAGGTGATCCGCTGATCGCGAGTCCCAAGCAGGCCAGGAAAAGTGTCACCGGTGTCGTAACGCAGCAGCCGAGGCGGCTCAACGACCCGGATGTACTCCCGGCTGACGAACGTCCCAGCACTCCCATCCGGGTTGGGCAGCGTGAGATCGATGGGATCGCCCACCCCCAGCGTGGTGTCAACCTTCAACGTGTACGGATTCCACTGTGGATAGTTCGCGTAGTCGACCAGCACGTCCCACACAAACGCCGCGGGCGCATCGATCTCAACGACGACCGACTCGACGACGTGGCTCACGGCATGTACTCCCCGCCGTTGACGTCCAGCGTAGCGCCGGTAATCTCAGAAGCGTTGCGGGACAACAGGAACAGCACCGCACCGGTACACGCGTCGTCAGTTGGAATCCGGCCGAGCGGAATACGGCCGGCAACCTCGTCGTAGATCTCCTGCTCGGGCACGCCGCGGTTCTCCGCCTTCATCTTGATGTAGAACCGCACGCTGGGCCCATCCAACCAGCCCATGATCACGTGGTTGGCCCGGATGCCGTGCGAGCCGAGCTCCAGCGCCAGGTACTGGGTAGCGGTGGCCATCGCCGCCTTCGGCACCGCGTACCCACCCTCGCCGCGGCTGGGCTTGCGGGTGGTCATCGTGCCGATGTTGACGATCGAACCACGGCCGGCGGCCTTCATGTGCGGCACCACCGCGCGGGTGACGTTGAGGGCGCCGAACAGGGTGATGTCGAGCGATCGGCGGATCGCCTTCTCCGGCGTGTCCAGCAGGTCGGTGAACCCGGCGTGTCCGAACGCCGAGTTGACCAGTCCGGTGATGGTGCCGAACCGGTCCAGCGCGGTGTCCACCAGCCGGGCCACGTCGTCCGGCTTGCGCACGTCGCACGACACGCCGACAGCCTCGCCGCCCGCGTTCGCGACCTCCTTCTCCGCCTGTGTCATGACCTCGGTCGAGCGTGCGGCCATGACGACCTTGGCGCCTTGGGCGGCGGCGCGCAGCGCCAGCTTGCTGCCCAGGCCGGGGCCGACTCCGGTGATCACCACGACCTCGTCGTCCAGCATCACAGGTACTCCTCCGTGTAGAACGCGAAGTCCTCGGCCAGTTGTGTTTCGGAGAGCCCGAAGTCCTGCGGGGTGTAGGAATGCGAGCCGTGCCGTTCGGTGCGGTTCTGTTCCAGATACGCCGCGAAGGCCGCGTCGTCGGCCGCGGATGGGGTCAGGCCGAGTTCGCCGAGCACCCGGCGGGCGACCTCGATCGGCTTGCTGACCGTGTCCGCGAAGTGCACGTCGACGAACCGCTCGGGCCGGGCCGCGCGGGCGCGGGAGAACGAACGCAGGGTCGCGGCGAACCGGCCTGACCAGTACTGTCCAAGATGGATCGGATCGACGGTTTCGCTGTACTGCAAGGACATCGTCTGCACCATCGAGGCGAACGAGGGGACCGCCTTGACGGGTGAACGGTGGGTCATGACGATCTTGCAGTCGGCGAACGTGTCCAGCACGGTGTCCACCGCGGTCAGGTGGTGGGGCGACTTGAGCACCCACGGGCCGCGTGCAGGGTTCTGCCACTGCAACACCTGCAGCCATTCGCGTAGTTCGGCGTAGGCCTTGCTCTGGTCGGCGGCGCGCAGCCAGTCGCCGTAGCCGGGGATCCGGTAGAAGGTGTCGTAGCTCATCGACACGAACGTCCGGTCCAGCAGGATCACGTCCTCCTCCGGGCCGTCCCACACGACGGTGTGGATGTCGCGGAACGCGGGGGAGAGCTCTTCGAACATCCGCATCCGCTCCTGGGCGCGGCGTTTGCGTTCGGCCGCGTCCGGGCCCTCGCCGGGGAACGGGATCGGGTAGGCGACCTCCCATGACAGCGTCGAGGTGAGCTGGGGTGACGCGGCGAGCAGCCGGTGCAGCAGGGTGGAGCCGGTGCGCGGCAGGCCGCAGATCTCAGCGGCGACCCGTATCTCGGTCGCGAGGATCTCCGGGTGTTCGCGTTGCAGCGCGCGCAGCCGCAGCCGGTCGGCTAGCAGCGCGGTCAGCCGGTGGCGGGTGAGCTCCAGGCCCAGCGGCGACAGGTCGGCCTCGGTGTTGAGGCTCGTGACCAGCACGTCCAGCGGTTCGCGGAACCAGTCGTCGCCGAACTCGGTCAGCCCGGTCTTCGCGCACGCTTTCCCGAGCAGTTCTTCGACGTTCAACGTCATCGGAGGTCCTCCAGTGGCACGACACGGCACTTCGGGATCGGGTGTTCGGTGGCGCCGAGCCAGCGCAGCAAGGCCGTGCCCGAGGTGTGGCCGCACGTGTCGATCCAGTTGCCGACACCGGGATCGCGTTCGGCCACCACGATCATCAGGCGGCCGTCGGCGTCGAGCACCGCCGTGTGCTTGTTGACGGAGATCCGGCGCCGGTGGTCCAGCGACTCCATCCACCAGTTGTCCAGCTGGAAGTTCCAGTACGGGCAGTCCGGTACGTCGGTCTCGATCACCCAGGCCTCGCCAGAGCCCAGCGACCAGTAGCCGTGCAGGTAGAAGATCTCCGGGTCGCCGCCGGCCCGCTGGAACATGTCCTGCCCGAAGTCGGGCAGCTCGTTCGGTCTGGTCATGAACGTCTCGGTCCAGTGCGCGAAGGTGGCCGCGGTGCCGTGCACGGACAACGCCGCCCGCTGCAGCGCCTTGGCGAGGAACTCGGGCGTGAGGTGCGCCGGTTCGGCGGGGCCGCCGACCTGCTCGATGTGCCACCGTCCGGGCGTCTCGGTCTCCCGGTCCAGGTACGTCTGCCGCACCACCAGGCCGGTCGAGTCCGGGGCGAGCGGCAGCCAGTTACGGCCCTGCCGAGTCGCGCTCGCGATGATCTCGACCGTGCCGTCAGCATCAACCACGAGGTCGGCGTCGGACAGCTCGCCGGTGGACGCCATGGTGCCGTCCTTGGCGTAGCGGTTGGCCTTGGAGCCGATGCTGAAGTACGCGATGGTGCCCCGCTCACCGGTGATCCGGTAGGTCCGGTCACCCCGGATGTTCGCGGACAGGTAGACGTTGTCGGGGTTGTCCGCGCCGATCTTGACGAGGTCGAGCTCGTGGAACCGCGGGAAGTCGGGATCGGCGTTGTCCACGCACGAATAGAGCATTTCGCGGGTCAGCCGGGCGAGGTAGCGGAAGCCCTCCGCGCGGTCCAGGGGAGTGTCGGGGGCCTGGTCGGACAGGATGACCTGGCCCGCGCGCTCCAGCGCCTGGCAGAACTGTGACCACGGCTCCGACACGCCGACCTCCCGGTTAGAACGTGTTCTAGTGAACATAGCGGATTTCGAACAACGTTCAACAGATGCCGAGCGCCCGGAGTTTCGCGACCACGACACCTGCCGCGACCTCCGGACTGAGCGCCGTGGTGTCCAGCCGGATCTCGGGGTTCTCCGGTGGCTCGTAAGGCGAGTCGATGCCGGTGAAGTTGGCCAGCTCGCCGCGCCGGGCGCGCGCGTAGAGGCCCTTCGGGTCGCGTTGCTCGGCGACGGAAAGGGGGGTGTCGACGAAGACCTCGCAGAACTCGTTCTCCTCGACCAGGTCCCTGGCGAGCGCGCGTTCGGCGCGGAACGGCGAGATGAACGAGACCAGCACGATCAGCCCGGCCTGGACCATCAGCGCGGCCACCTCGGCGATGCGGCGGATGTTCTCCACGCGGTCGGCGTCGGTGAACCCGAGGTCGGAGTTCAGCCCGTGCCGCACGTTGTCGCCGTCCAGCAGGAAGGTGTGCCTGCCTTCGGCGTGCAGCGTCTTCTCGACGAGGTCGGCGATGGTCGACTTGCCCGCGCCGGACAGTCCGGTGAGCCAGACGACGCACGGCCGGTGCCCGTTGCGTTCGGCGCGGGCCCGCTTGTCCACGGTCAGCGTCTGCCACCGCACGTTGGCCGAGCGGCGCAGCGCACAGTCGATCATGCCGGCGCCGACGGTGGCGTTGGTCAGCCGGTCGAGCACGACGAACGACCCGAGATCGCGGTTGGTGCGATAGGTCTCGAACGGCACGGGCGTGTCGAAGTGCACGTCGGCGACGGCGATCTCGTTGAGCTGTAACGGTTTCTCGATGGTGACGTTGACCGTCCGGGCGCCGATCTTGGCCAGGTATTGCCGGCCTGGCAGCAGGCCGGACTCGTCCATCCAGACCAGGTGTGCCTGGAACGTGTCGGCGGTGCCGGGCGGGTCCTCGGCGGCGGCGAGCACGTCACCGCGGCTGACGTCCACCTCGTCGGCGAGCACCACGGTCACGGACGTCCCGGTCGGTGCCTCGGCCAGGTCGCCGTCCATGGTGACGATCCGGTCCACAACGGACTCCCGGTCGCCGGGCAGCACGCGGACCGGGTCGCCCTTGCGCAACGTTCCGCGCAGCACGCGCCCGGAGTAGCCGCGGAAGTCGGCGTCCGGCCGGTTGACCCACTGCACCAGGAACCGCGACGGCCCGTCCGGTGCTTCGTCGATCTCGACCGACTCCAGCCACTGCAGCAGGGACTTCCCGTCGTACCAAGGAGTGAGCTCGCTGCGGCCGACCACGTTGACACCGTCGGTCGCCGACATCGGCACACAGGTCACCTCGGCGAAGTCCAGGCCGAGTGCGGTGAACTCCCCGCAGATCTTGTCGAAGATCTCCTTGGAGTAACCGACGAGGTCCAGCTTGTTCACGGCGAGCGCGACATGCCGGATGCCCAGCAGCGAAACGATGTGCGCGTGCCTGCGGGTCTGGGCGAGCACGCCCTTGCGCGCGTCGAGCAGGATCACCGCGGCGTCCGCCGTGGACGCCCCGGTGACCATGTTGCGGGTGTACTGCTCGTGGCCCGGCGTGTCCGCGACGATGAACCGCCGGGCCTCGGTGGCGAAGAACCGATGCGCGACGTCGATGGTGATGCCCTGCTCGCGTTCGGCGGCCAGACCGTCGACCAGCAACGCGAAGTCGAGGTCGTCGCCGCGGGTGCCGACGCGCTTCGAGTCGGCTTCGAGCGCGGCGAGATGGTCGGTGTAGAGCAGCTTGGACTCGTACAAGAGCCGGCCGATCAGCGTGCTCTTGCCGTCGTCCACGCTGCCGCAGGTGATGAACCGCAGGAGTTCCATCAGAAGTAGCCCTCCTGCTTCTTGCGTTCCATGGACCCGCTCTGGTCGTGGTCGATCACCCGGCCCTGCCGCTCGGAGGTCGTCGCGGCGCGCATCTCCTCGATGATCTCCGGGACGGTCCGCGCGGTGCTCCGGACGGCACCGGTCAGCGGATAGCAGCCGAGCGTGCGGAACCGGACCAGTTCTTGCCGGGGCGCTTCGGTGAGCGGCATGCGGTCGTCATCCACCATGATCAGCGCGCCGTCGCGGTCGACCACGGGCCGTTCCTTCGCGAAGTACAGCGGCACCACGGGAATCCGCTCGCGTTCGACGTAACACCAGACGTCCAGCTCGGTCCAGTTCGACAGCGGGAACACCCGGATGCTCTCGCCGGGCGCGACCCGCGTGTTGTAGAGCCGCCACAGCTCCGGACGCTGGTTCTTCGGATCCCACCGATGTTGCCTGGTGCGGAAGGAGAACACCCGCTCCTTGGCACGGGACGCCTCCTCGTCACGCCGCGCGCCGCCGAACGCCACGTCGAACCGGTGCTTGTCGAGCGCCTGCCGGAGTCCCTGCGTCTTCCAGAGGTCGGTGTGCCGCGCCGAGCCGTGGTCGAACGGGTTGATGCCCAGCGCCACGCACTCCGGGTTGCGGTGCACGATGAGCTCCAGCCCGAGCTCCCGCGCGGTCCGGTCGCGGAACTCGATCATCTCACGGAACTTCCACGTGGTGTCCACGTGCAGCAACGGGAACGGCGGCTTCGACGGGTAGAACGCCTTGCGTGCCAAGTGGAGCAGCACCGAGCTGTCCTTGCCGATCGAGTACAGCAGCACCGGCCGTTCGCTCTCCGCGACCGCCTCGCGGAAGATGTCGATGCTGTCGGCCTCCAGCCGATCGAGGTGGTTCACGCGTACCTCCTCCAACGCATACCGGCACCGTAGCAACCAAACCGAACAACGTTCAATATGCTTCTGAACGTTGTTCAATGTAGGCTTCACGGGTGAGTACGGAGCAGACCACGGCGTGGGGCGACGCGGAGGGCAGGCGCCGGGACATCCTGTCGTCGGCCGAACTGATCCTCGAGGAGCACGGGTACGCCGGCCTGACCATGCGCGCCATCGCGGTCGGCGCGGGTGTCAGCTCCGGGACCGTCTACCAGTACTTCGACGGCAAAGAGGACGTGTTCGCCGCACTGATGGAGCGGCGGCTCGACGACCTGCGCCGCACGCTCGCGGAGGTGGACCGCGGGCTCGGCATCGCGGGTGTGCTGCGCGAGATCGAGCCGCAGGTGACCGAGCTGTGGCGGCGGTTCGGCCGGTCGGCCGCGCAGTGGGAGGCCAAGGTGCTGGCGGGTGGCCGGCGGGGCAAGGAGGCCACCGGTTCGGTGAAGGTTTATCGCAAGACGATCACCGCTTTGGCGCGGACACTTGCCGAGACCGCCGAGGCCGCGGGGCAGACGCTTCTCGACGATCCGGCGCTGCCGCACTGGGTGTGGGACTCGTTGATCGGTCTCGCCGACGACCTGTTGTTGCAGGGCTCGCGGACGAGCCGGGTGCGGCCCGCGGACCTCATCGCGTTCGCGACCGGGGCGATCGAGCGGGGCATCGTCGCGGGTTGAGACGCGATGTGTGGTGTTCCCTGACGTGCCGGACCGCCGTTCTTGGTACGCATGGCGCATCGCCGCACAACGCGGTACTGCTCCAACGCGTGTCGCCAGCGGGCCTATCGGCAGCGGGCCGTCATGGCCGCGCAGTTCACACCCTCACCCGCTCCGCCCGTCATCGGCGCGGATGAGCTCACCGGCCGGTCCTAGCGGCGACCGGCGGCGCGCCCACGCGGCGAGCTCCGTCCGGGACCGCAGGCCGAGCACGGCCCTGGCGCGAGCGAGCTCGTTGACCACGGTCCGGTCCGAGACCCCGCACGCGCGGGCGATCTGGCCGTTCGTCCGGCCCTCGCCGACCAGCTCGAGGATCCGCCGCTGCCGGCTGCTCAACGCGGCCGGCACGCGGCTCTGCCGGCCGGGCTGGTCCGGGACGGCGTGGCCGAACGGCGCCGGGGCGCCGCTGCGCCGCGCGATTTCCGCCGACAGCCGTTGTGCCCGGACGAGCGCCATGTCGTCGCCCAGCTCGTGGTAAGCCGCGACCGTGCGTGCGGCGACGATCGCGGCGTCGGCGAGGTCGCCGCGCCACAACCCGAGCAGGGCCATGCTCTCCCACGCCGCCGCGACGCCCTGCGGTTGATCGAGCAGGTCGCTCAGGTGGGCGCCGCGGGACAGGCAGGCCTCGGCCGCGGTGAACTCGCCGCGCCGCAGCCGCGCGCGGCCGGTCTCCAGCAACGCGGCCGCCAGCATCGGCCGGCTCTCACACTGCTCGGCCGCCGCATACGCGCGCGCGGCATGGCGCAGCGCGTCCTCGTGGTCGCTGAGGCCGCTGGCGATCCGCGCGGCCTGGACATGCGGCAGTGGCCGGTCGGGTGCGTCGCGCAACGCGGCCTGCACCAGCTCTCCGGCGCGCGCGAACTCGAACCGCTCGATGAGCACTGCCGCGATGGCGGTGCAGAGCGGGACGCCGCGATCATCGCCGTGTTCGACCGCCCACTGCTGCGCGTGGGTCAGGTCGTCGAGCCGCCTGGTGAGCACGGCCAGCAGAGCCGGTGACACCACCACGGCACGGGTGAGCTCGTCCGCCATCAGCGCGAGCCACTCGACGAGGTTGTCGACGGCGAGCTGTTCGTCGCCGGCCTCACGGAGGTGCTCGGTGGCGTACTCGCGCATCATCTTCGCCATGCGGTAGCCGGATTCCGGGCCCAGCGCCGGCAACAGCAGCGACTTCTCCCGCAACGTGGTGAGCAGCCTGCCGATCCGGGGCACGAGCTCGGAGATGTCGGCGCAGACGGCGGCGGCCTCGGTGGGACCGAAGTCTCCGGACAGCACCGCCAGCCGGCGCAACGTGATCCGCTCGTCGGCGGTCAGCAGGCGATGGCTCACGTCCAGGGCGGACCGGAAGGAACGGTGCCGTTCGCGCGCGGTCCGGTGTCCCACGGTGAGCAGGGGCAGGCTGGGTTCGAGCACGGTCAGGATCTCCTCCGGTGGGAACACCCGCGCGAACTGGGCGCAGAGCTCGACCGCGAGCGGGTTGCCGTCCAGCCGGTCGCACACCGACTCGATGGCGGGCGTGGTCGCGGGACCACGGTTCGCCCGATCGCCGAACAGCTCCGCGGCCGCGTGGCCGAGTCCGTCGAGCTCGACCACGACCTCGTCTGGCAACCGCAGCTTCTCCCTGCTGGTGACCAGGAAACCGATCTCACGGTCGCCGGCCGACCACTTGTCGACGGCGCGCGCCAGGGTCGCGACGTGTGCCTCGCAGTCGTCCAGCACCACCAGGTCGGCTTCGCCGGTCGGGGTGCCGGAGGCGAGCCGGCTCAGCGCGCCCACCTGACCGGGTTGCGCGGCGTCGAACCACAGCACGCGGCGGCGGGATCCGATGCGCCGGGCGAACTCGGCCGCCAGCCGGCTCTTCCCGCAACCCGGCGCTCCGATCACGGTCACGACCCGATTGGCGCCGAGCAGTTGTTCCAGTTGCGCGAGTTCCTCGTCGCGCCCGACAAACCGGTCGATGTGGACGGGCGGCCGCATCGCCCCGGCCGGCAGCGGGGCGTGGCTCTTACCTGGATGAAAACGTTGCCGGTACGCCCCCTGACGACAGGCGTCCGAGCAGTAGCGGCGCTTGCGGCCCGGCTGGGCTGTCTCAGCGGGAACCGTTGTGCCGCAATGAAGGCAGGCGCGAGAGGCAGACACGCTGTCGATTGTGGGCAGGCTGCCGATGTGCGGCAAGGGATGTGCGCATACGTCGTGCCGTAACGGCGGTGTTCGCGGTTGTCGTTGGTAGCCATCGGAGGCGACCGTGGTAGCGGGAAGATCACCATGAATGCGCCGCCAAGTCCACTGTGGACACGTATTCGAGAGGTGCGAGGCAGCCATGACGAACCAGCCACACCGGGCTGATCGCCGGAACACTGACGACGGCACGGTTCGCCACGTTCAATCGGGCGTGCGTGGGCGCTCAGCTCGCCCGGATGGAGCTGCGGGTGGCGATGGGCGCGCTCGCGCGGCGGCTGCGGTTCGCGGTGCCGCCGGATTCCCTCGAATTCGTCGAGGGGCAACTGATCCCTGGGCTGAGGTCGTTGCCGGTCGAATGGTGAGGTTGACGTGCCCGGACGCGGGTAGCCGAGTGGCATGAACCTGCGGATCGTGGTGACGGGGGCCAGTGGCAACGTGGGCACGAGCGTGGTGCGGGCGCTCAGCTCGGAGCCGGCCGTCGGCTCGATCCTCGGGCTGGCGCGCCGCAAGCCCTCGTGGTCGTGTCCCAAACTCGAGTGGGCCGAGGCGGACATCGGCGTGGCCGACCTCGACCCGTTGGTGGGTGGAGCCGACGTGGTGATCCACCTCGCCTGGCTGCTGCAGCCGGCGCGGGACCCGGTGACGACGTGGCGGACGAACGTGCTGGGTGGCATCCGGGTCTTCGAGTCGGTGGCCCGCACCCAGGTGCCCGCGCTGGTGTACGCCTCGTCGGTCGGCGCCTACTCGCCCGGCCCGAAGGACCGCGCGGTCACCGAGAGCTGGCCGACCCACGGCTGGCCCGCCGCGTCCTACACCAGGGAGAAGGCGTACCTGGAGCGCTACCTCGACGCGTTCGAGCCGCGGCACCCGTCGGTACGCGTGGTGCGGATGCGGCCCGCGTTCCTGCTCAAACGGGAGTCGGCCGCCGAGCAGCGCCGGTTGTTCCTCGGGCCACTGTTCCCCGGCGGCATCACCCGGCACGTTCCGGTGGTGCCCGACGTGGACGGGTTGCGGATCCAGGCGATGCACACCGACGATGCCGCTTCGGCCTACCTGCTGGCGGCCACTCAGGATGTTCGCGGCGCGTTCAATCTCGCGGTGGAACCCGTTCTCGACGCTCCGGTGCTCGCTCGGATCCTCGGCGCGCGGACTGTGCGGCTGCCGCGGTGGGCTTTGCGCGTACCGCTGGCCGCTGCCTGGCATCTGCACGCGGTGCCCGCGGATCCGGACCTGTTCGACGCCATGTTGCGGCTGCCGGTGATGGATGCCGGGCGGGCGCGGGCCGAGCTCGGGTGGGTGCCGCGGTTCACCGCTACCGAGGCGGTTGAGGAGTTGTTGGACGGGCTGCGTGACGGCACGGGTGGGCCGACTCCGCCGTTGACGCCGCGGGTTGAGGGTGGGCGGCTCGGTGAGCTGCGCACTGGCGTGGGTAGCCGACCCTGAGGCGAAGGGTTGCTGGACGGGTTGCGTGCGGGCGCGGGTGGGCCGGCATCGCCATTGATGTCGCGCGTCGAGGGCGAGCTGCGCACTGGTGTCGGCAGGCGGACCTGAGGCGAGGGGTTGCTGGACGGGCTGTGCGCGGCCACGCGTGGGCCGACGCCGCCGCTGACGCCGCGCGTGCCGTGAGGTTGGGCAGATGCTGGGCGAGCTGCGTGCGGGCGTGGGCGCGCCGAGGTTGAACTGCGCCGATCGGGGTACTCGTCGCGCATGGCGAGAGCAGAGCCGGCCGCCCCGACGGACGAGCCGCGAAGACGCCCGCGCCGGAACCCCACCGGCGACCTGGATGTGGCCCTGCGCGAGGCGCTGGCCGAGATCCGGGCCGACTCGCCCGGCGACGGCGGCACCCAACGGGCGCTCGACCTCCTGCGCGTGGCGCTCACCAGGGCAAACGGGGCTCCGCAGGCCGTCGCGTGTGCACAGGCCGCGGCCGAACACCTCTTGTACGGCGAACTGCCCGAGGCGCGCACGTTGCTGACGGCCGCACGGGGCGTGCTCGCTAGCGGCTGAGCCCGGTCAGGAACTCGTGGTTCGTGCGGGTCTTGCGCAGACCGTCGAGCAGTACGTCGATGTCGCGGCCGTCGAGCGCGCGGCGCAGCGTCTGGGTGATGGCCAGCTCCTCAGGCGACAGCAGGAGGTCGTCGCGGCGGGTGCCGGACTGGTCGATGTCGACGGCCGGGAAGACGCGCTTGCCCGCGAGCCTGCGGTCGAGTTTCAGCTCGGCGTTGCCGGTGGCCTTGTACTCCTCGAAGATCAGCGTGTCGCCCGCGGAACCGGTCTCCACGAGCGCGGTGGCGAAGATGGTCAGTGAGCCGCCGCCCTCGACGTTGCGGGCCGCGCCGAGGAACCGCTTGGGCGGCAGCAGCGCGCTGGAGTCCACGCCGCCGGACAGGATCCGGCCGGACGCGGGCGCGGCCAGGTTGTAGGCACGGCCGAGCCGCGTCAGGGAGTCGAGCAGCACCACCACGTCCCGGCCGTCCTCGACCAGGCGCTTGGCCCGTTCGATGGCCAGCTCGGCGATCGCGATGTGGTCGGCGGGGGACTGGTCGAACGTCGAGGCGATGATCTCGCCGGGCACACCGCGGCGCATGTCGGTGACCTCCTCGGGACGTTCCCCGACCAGCACCACGATCAGGTGGCACTCCGGGTTGTTCTTGCTGATGCCGTGCGCGATCGCTTGCAGCACAGTGGTTTTGCCCGCCTTCGGTGGCGCGACGATCAGTGCGCGCTGGCCCTTGCCGACGGGCATCACCAGGTCGATGACGCGGGTGGTCAGATCGTCGGGGCGGGTCTCCAGCCGGAGTCGCTCGGTCGGGTGCACGGGCATCAGGTCGTTGAATTCGGGGCGTCCCAAGGCATGCGCGTGGCCGTTGACCTCGTCGACCCGCACCAACGGCCGGCGTTTGCCCTTCGCGATGCCGGCGGTGCCGGTGATCAGGTCGCCCCGGCGCAGGCCGAGGCGCGCAACCAGTGACTGTGGCACGAACACGTCGTCCGGGCCGGGCAGGTAGCCGCGAGTGCGGAGGTAAGCGTTGTGGTCTCGGATGTCGAGGATGCCGCTGACTGGCGTCGGCACCTCGGTTTTTTCGTTTGCTGGTAACAATGTTGCGGTCATGATGGGGTTGTGTCCTTTCCGGACAGAAGCGGTCCGTGGTCAAACACGGAACCGAGATGCGCGACGCGCGCCACGAAAGGGGGGCGCTGCGGCGTGAGGATCCTGTGGGAGGCAATCGCCAACATCCACAGGGGGATGACCCCAAGATAGCGTGACGAGGCGGACGCCGCAACGTTCTTTGCTGTGACGTCCGCGGCAGCTAGTTCGTCTTCCGTCCCGACTTGGCCCAGGCGAACGTCAGCTCGACGGCCCGCTTCCAGTTCGCGTACTCCTCGTCGCGGTGCGCCGGGTCCATCTGTGGCGTCCACCGGGCGGCGAGGTGCCAGTTGCGGCGCAGACCCTCGAGATCCGGCCAGTATCCGACGGCGAGACCGGCGGCGTAGGCGGCGCCGAGCGACACGGTCTCGGCGACCAGCGGGCGCATGACGGGCACGTCGAGAACGTCGGCGATGAACTGCATCAGCAGGTGGTCGGCGGTCATGCCACCGTCCACTCGCAACCGCTGCGCGGGCACGCCGAGGTCGGCGTTCATGGCGTCGACGACCTCACGCGTCTGCCACGCGGTCGCCTCGAGCGCCGCGCGCGCCAGGTGTCCCTTGGTGATGTAGGAGGTGAGCCCGACGACGAGACCGCGGGCCCGCGGCAGCCAGTGCGGAGCGAACAGTCCGGAGAACGCGGGCACGATGTAGCACCCGCCGTTGTCCTTCACGGTACGGGCCAAGGTTTCGATCTCGGGAGCCGTGTGGATCAGGCCCAGGTTGTCGCGGAACCACTGCACCAGCGAACCGGTGACGGCGATCGACCCCTCCAGCGCGTACGTCGCGGGCTCGCCGCCGAGCTGGTAACCGATCGTCGTCAGCAGGCCGTGCTGCGACCGGACGAGCGTGTTGCCGGTGTTCATCAACAGGAAGCTGCCGGTGCCGTACGTGCACTTGGTGTCGCCCTTGGCAAAGCACGTCTGACCGAACAGCGCCGCCTGCTGGTCGCCGAGCGCGGCGGCGATCTCGATGCCGGGCACGACGCGCACGGTCCGGCCGCGGATCTCGGTCGACGGCCGGATCTCCGGCAGCATCTGCTGCGGGATGTCGAAGAACGCCAGCAGCTCCGGATCCCATTTCTGGGTGCTGAGGTTCATCAGCATCGTGCGCGACGCGTTCGTCACGTCCGTGACGTGCAGTCCACCGTGGACACCGCCGGTGAGGTTCCAGATCAGCCAGCTGTCCATGGTGCCGAACAGGACGTCGCCGCGTTCCGCGCGGTCGCGCAGACCGGAAACGTTGTCCAGCAACCACTTCAGCTTGGGCGCGGAGAAGTAGGTCGCGAGCGGGAGGCCGCAGCGGTCGCGGACCTGGTCGATGCCCGGCCGGGCCTCCAGTTCGGCGATGAGCGACTCGGTGCGGATGTCCTCCCACGTGATCGCCCGCCCCACGGGGACACCGGTGTGCCGGTCCCACACGACGGCCGTCTCGCGCTGGTTCGTGATGCCCAGCGCCGCCACCTGGTCGGCGGAGATCCCGGCGTCGCGTAGCGCCTGCGGCATGATCCGGTCGACGTTGCGCCAGATCTCGACGGCGTCCTGCTCGACCCAGCCGGGCCGGGGGTGGTGCTGGCGGTGTTCGCGCTGGGCGACGGAGACCAGGCGGGCGTTGTGGTCGAACAGGATGCAGCGCGTCGACGTGGTTCCCTGGTCGATCGCCATGACGAACCGTTGAACCATGGTCAGGAGTCCCTTGCTGTGGCGGCGGAAGTTCTGCGAGGACCTCAACTCTCGGCGGCGAGCGCGCGGGTCACGGCCTCGGCGGCCTGCAACACCTGACTCACGAGTGCGGGCCGCGGGCGGCCCGCGGTGTCGCATATCCGGTCCACGGCACCGGATATTCCCATCGCTCCCACGACGAGGCCGCCGGGTATTCGGATGGGCGCGGCGATGCTGGCCTCGCCCGGCATGTACTCCTCGGCCTCACCGGCCCAGCCCGCCGACCGCACCTCGGCCAGCACCCGTTCCAGCGCCGCCGGCCGCACGATGGTGCGGCGGGTCAGCGACGTCAGCTCGCGGCTGCGGATCGCCGCGGACAGGTCGGGGTCGTAGGCGGCGAGCACCTTGCCGAGCGCGGTGGCGTGCAGCGGCAGCATGGCGCCGATGCCGAGGGTCTGCATCGTGTCGTCGGGCCGGAACACGTGGTGCACGACGAGCACGGCGCCGTCGAGGTGCATGCCGATCCGGACGGCCTGGCCACTGCGCGCGGCGAGCGTGTCCGCCCAGTTGATCGACCGGGACCGCAGCTCGTTGGCGTCGAGGTAGCTGGTGCCGAGGTGCAACAGGGCCGCACCGAGGCGGTAACGGCCGGTCGCCCGGTCCTGTTCGACGAACTCGACCCGTTGCAGGGTGCGCAGGATCCCGTGCGCGGTGCCCCGCGGCAGACCCAGCGAATCCGAGATCTCCGTGAGACCGTGGTGACCCGAGCCGCGCGCCAGCAGCCGCAGCATCGCGGCGGCGCGTTCGATCGACTGGATGGGACCCGGCACGGCTGGGAACGTAATCGAGCGGGTCGTTGTCGGCAATGTCGAACACGTACCGAACCGCTTGAGCACGCAAAAACCCCAGGAAGGCCTTGTCGGCCGCCCGTACCTACCCGCAGGTCGGGTGTGGCCGGGGTCACGGTGTCGACATTGTCGAACAGCTCCTGTTGAACGGTGGATTACGCCGAAGCTACGTTCCGCCTCGCTCACCGGAAGTCGCAGAGCGTGAGCGCACGGCCGTTCAAGGACGAATGGAGGAAGCGTGGGTCTCGGAGAAGTCTTCGTCAGCGAGGTCCTCGGAACCGGAACACTCCTGTTGCTGGGTGCCGGTGTCGTGGCGAACGTGCTGCTCACCAAGTCAAAAGGGATCGACGGCGGTTGGCTGCTGATCAACTTCGGCTGGGGGCTCGCCGTCTTCGCGGGTGTGTTCGTGGCGTACAAGTCCGGCGCCCATCTCAACCCCGCGGTCACGCTGGGCATCATCACCAGCGGTGGTAAGGAGTTCGCCCCCGGTGTCCCCGTCACCGCCATGGCGACGATCGTCTATGTAGCAGGCCAGATGCTCGGCGCCTTCCTCGGCGCATGCGGTGCCTTCCTCGCGTACAAGAAGCACTTCGACGAGGAGCCGGACGAGACCAAGAAGCTCGGCGTGTTCTCCACCGGCCCGGAGATCCGCAGCTACAGCTGGAACCTGGTCACTGAGATCATCGGCACCTTCGTGCTGGTGTTCGTGATCCTGGCGTTCGGGCACACCCCGAACCAGCTCGGCCCGCTGGCCGCGGCGCTGCTCGTCGTCGGTATCGGCGCCTCGCTCGGTGGTCCGACCGGCTACGCGATCAACCCGGCCCGTGACCTCGGCCCGCGCATCGCACACGCGCTGTTGCCGTTGCACTACAAGGCTTCCGTCGCGGTCGGTGTCGGAGTGGGTGCGCGCAGTGACGACGCCAACCCCGGACCGGAGAAGCCCGTGAAGGACTCCGACTGGGGCTACGCGTGGGTGCCGGTGGTCGGCCCGCTCGTCGGCGGCGCCCTGGCCGGTGTGATCTCCCAGCTCGTGTTCTGACCACTCCTCGAAAGGACGCAGGATGACCCAGTACGTTCTCGCCGTCGACCAGGGCACGACCAGCACGCGGGCGATCATCTTCGACCACTCCGGCTCGATCGTGTCGGTGGGACAGAAGGAGCACGAGCAGATCTTCCCGCGCGCCGGGTGGGTGGAGCACGACCCGAAGGAGATCTCGGAGAACACCCGGTTCGTCATCGGCCAGGCCCTGGCCACCGCGGACCTCAACACCGGCGACCTCGCCGCCGTCGGCATCACCAACCAGCGCGAGACCGCGGTCGTATGGGACAAGAACACCGGTGAGCCGGTGTACAACGCGATCGTCTGGCAGGACACCCGCACCCAGGCGATCGTCGAGGAGCTCGGCGCCCTCGGCGGAGGCGCCGAGCGGTACCGCGAGAAGGTGGGCCTGCCGCTGGCGACCTACTTCTCCGGCCCCAAGATCCGCTGGATCCTCGACAACGTCGAGGGCGCGCGCGAGCGGGCCGAGGCCGGTGACCTGTTGTTCGGCAACACCGACACGTGGACGCTGTGGAACCTCACGGGTGGCCCCAACGGCGGTGTGCACGCCACCGACGTGACCAACGCGTCGCGGACCATGCTGATGGACCTCGACACGCTGCAGTGGGACGCGGAGATCGCCGCCGAGATGGGCATCCCGCTGTCGATGCTGCCGGAGATCCGTTCCTCTTCGGAGGTCTACGGCACCGGCGGTCCGGGCGGTGTGCTCAAGGGCGTGCCGATCGCGGGCATCCTGGGCGACCAGCAGGCCGCGACGTTCGGCCAGGCCTGCTACGAGCCCGGCACCGCGAAGAACACCTACGGCACCGGCAACTTCATGTTGCTCAACACCGGTACCGAGAAGGTCGCGTCGAAGAACGGCCTGCTGACCACGGTCTGCTACAAGATCGGCGATGAGGCCCCTGTTTACGCCCTCGAGGGCTCGATCGCGGTCACCGGTTCGCTGGTGCAGTGGTTGCGCGACAACCTCGGCATCATCGGGTCGGCTCCGGAGATCGAGACGCTGGCGCGGTCGGTGGAGGACAACGGTGGCGCGTACTTCGTGCCGGCGTTCTCCGGTCTGTTCGCGCCGTACTGGCGGGCGGACGCCCGTGGCGCGGTCGTGGGCCTCACGAGGTTCGTCAACAAGGGCCACCTGGCCCGTGCCGTGCTGGAGGCGACGGCGTTCCAGACCCGCGAGGTGCTGGACGCGATGAACGCCGACTCCGGTGTCCCGCTGACCGAGCTGAAGGTCGACGGCGGCATGGTCGCGAACGAGCTGCTCATGCAGTTCCAGGCCGACATCCTCGACGTTCCCGTGGTGCGGCCGAAGGTCGCGGAGACCACCGCGCTCGGTGCGGCGTACGCGGCCGGGCTCGCGGTGGGCTACTGGAAGGGCCTGGACGAGCTGCGCGCGAACTGGGCCGAGGACAAGCGCTGGCAGCCGGAGCTGGACGCGGCCGAGCGTGAACGCGTGTACCGGAACTGGAAGAAGGCAGTCACCAAGTCGTTCGACTGGGTCGACGACGACGTCCGCTAGGAACGAAAGGAGCACCTGGTGTTCGCAAGGCTGGATCCGGCTCGGCGGGCCGCGGCGCTGACCTCACTCGACGACACCGAGTTCGACGTTCTCGTCATCGGTGGCGGCGTGGTCGGCGCGGGCGCCGCCCTGGACGCGGCCTCGCGCGGCCTGCAGGTCGCGCTGGTCGAAGCCCACGACTGGGCGGCGGGCACGTCGAGCCGGTCCAGCAAGCTCATCCACGGCGGGTTGCGTTATCTGGAGCAGCGGGACTTCAAGCTGGTCCGCGAGGCGCTCAAGGAACGCGGCCTGCTGTTGCGCCGCCTGGCGCCGCACCTCGTGCGGCCGGTGCCGTTCCTGTTCCCGTTGAACAGCGCGTGGGAACGGGCGTACGTCGGCGCGGGCGTGCTGCTGTACGACAGCATCGGCGGTGCGGGCGCGCTGCCGATGCACCGGCACCTGTCGCGCCGCAAGGCGCTGGAGGTGGCGCCGGCGTTGCGGCCGGACGCCCTGACCGGCGCGGTGCGCTACTTCGACGCCCAGATGGACGACGCGCGGTTCGCCACGGCCATCGTGCGCACCGCCGCCCAGCACGGCGCCACGGTGCTGAGCCGGGTCAAGGCCACCGCTCTGGTGCGCACCGACGGTGTGGTGACCGGCGCCCGCGTGCAGGACGTGTTGTCCGGTCAGACGCACGAGGTGCGGGCGCGCCGGGTGATCGGCGCGACGGGCGTGTGGACCGGTGAGCTGAGCCAGGACGTGCCGTTCCGCGTCCGGATGTCCAAGGGCGTGCACCTGCTGGTGCCGCGCGAACGCATCGAGCTCGGCACCGGCCTGATCACGCGCACCGAGAAGAGCGTGCTGTTCGTGATCCCGTGGGGCAGCTACTGGATCATCGGCACCACCGACACGCCGTGGGAGGACGACCCCGCAGGCCCCACGGTGACGTCGGAGGACATCGAGTACCTGCTGCAGCACGTCAACGCCGTGCTGCGCGACCCGCTGACCCTGGACGACATCGTCGGCAGCTACGCGGGCCTGCGTCCGTTGCTGGACGGTGCCTCCGGTGAGACGGCGAAGCTGTCCCGGGAACACGCGGTCGCCGAGCCGGAACCCGGCTACTTCGTCATCGCGGGCGGCAAGTACACGACGTACCGGGTCATGGCGGCCGATGTCGTGGACGCTGCGGCCCACGGGCTCGGTCAGGCGGTGGCGCCGTCGCTGACCGACCGGCTGCCGATCTGCGGTGCCGTGGGCTACCAGGAGCTGTGGGCCGACCGGGCGGGCATCGCCGCACGTGCGGGCCTACCGGTGTCCACAGTGGAGCATCTGCTCAACCGGTACGGCTCGGCCACCACCGACCTGCTGGCGATGATCGAGCACGACCGGGCGCTGGCGGCCCCGATCGAGGCGGCGGGCGAGTACCTCGCGGCCGAGGTCGTCTACGCCGTCACCCACGAGGGCGCGCTCGACCTCGACGACGTGCTGTGCCGGCGCACCCGGATCGCGATCGAACACCCCTGCCGCGGGATCGCCGCACTCGACCAGGTCGCGGACCTGATCAGCGGCCCCCTCGGCTGGACTCCCGCCGCGCGCGACGCGGCGGTCAAGGCCTACCGCGCGGCCGCACTGGAAGAGCTGGCCGCCCAGCACTCACCGGCAGTGGCCTGACCCGACCTCAGCCGGTGCGGCGGAAACCCCGAGACGTCGCACCGGCTGAACCCCAATACGGAGAGAAAGATGACTGGCGCGGAGCTGATCGAGCGTCTTCGCAAAGAAGGCGGTTTTCGGTGGCTGCCGCTGCTGGGAACCACCGGGCAGGTCACGGGGGTGCACCTGACCCGGTTCCTGCCCGGCGGCCATCTGGACGTGGTGCAGGCGTGGGACGAGCGCTGGGCGGCGTGGGCCCGATTATCCGACGCTCCGGACGCCGACGCGCCCTTCACGGGGCCGCAGTGCACGAGCGTCGTGAGCGGCGCGTTCGCCCAGGTCGCCGCGAAACTTCTGCCGCTTCAGCCCTGCCCCGATGAGTTTCGGAGCTGGTGGCGGTCTACTGGTGCATGACCAAGACAACGTGCCACATCACCGTATCCGTTGACGGCTTCGTCGCCGGCCCGAACCAGAGCCCCGAGAACCCCCTCGGCGAGGGCGGCGAGGACCTGCACCAGTGGATGGTCGAAACGTCCACCTGGCGCAAGGACGGGGGTGAGCGCACCCCGGACGACGACATGGTCGACGAGATCCTCGGCGGGATCGGCGCCTTCATCATGGGCCGCAACATGTTCGGCGGCGGTCCCGGCCCCTGGGAGGAGTCGTGGACCGGCTGGTGGGGCGAGGATCCGCCGTACCACGCGCCCGTTTTCGTGCTGACCCACTACCCGCGTGAGCCGGTGAAGATGCCGGGCGGCACCACGTACCACTTCGTCACCGACGGAATCGAGTCGGCGCTTTCGCAAGCCAAGGCCGCGGCCGGCGACAAGATGGTCGCGATCGCGGGTGGCGCGCAGGCGGTCCAGCAGTATCTGCGGGCCGGGCTGCTCGACGAGCTCACCCTGCACATCTCGCCGATCTGCCTCGGTTCGGGGGAGCGCCTGCTGGAGAACGTCGGCAACCCCGTCCTGGAACCGATCCGGGTGATCGCCTCGCCGAAGGTCACCCACGTCACCTACCGCGTGGGCTGACCGTTATGGCCACCTTCACGGACCTCAAGTCCGTGAAGGTGGCCATAACGGTTCTCACCGGGTCAACCGATGTTGAGGCGGAACTGCTGCTCGGTCGCGCCGCCGACGCAGTCCCAGATGTTGAGGATCACCCAGTCGTCCGTGCTGGCGTGCGGCACGTCGATGCACCGGCCGCTGAACCGGTTGACGAAGTTGACGTAACCGTTGCCGAGCTCGACGATCCGGTACTGCTGGGTCAGGCTGCCGTTGCAGTTGAACTGCTGCGTGCGCGCGCCGTTCCAGCCGCCGCCCCACTCGACGTCGACGCACTTGCGGCTGTTCTGGTTCTGGATCTCGTAGTAGCCGTCACCGTTCCCGATGAACAGGAACTTCGCCGCGGGCGTGTGGTCGCAGTGGAACTGCTGGATCCACGCGCCGTTGTCGCCGGAACCGTGCGCCACGTTGACGCACTTGCCGCTGTTGCGGTTGATCGCTTCGGCGTAGAACGCGCCGGGGAGGCTCTGGATCCTGACGGCGGCGGTGCCGGCGGCGGGTGCGGCGGTGGCCGTCGCCGTGGACAGGGCGGTGATCGCCAGCCCGGCGGCGAGGGCCAGTCCGCGC
Organism: Lentzea sp. NBRC 105346; assembly: GCF_030269605.1. GTDB lineage: Bacteria > Actinomycetota > Actinomycetes > Mycobacteriales > Pseudonocardiaceae > Lentzea. Next base: position 32,349 of record NZ_BSTQ01000021.1, on the reverse strand, counting down.
ACGAGTCTGTTGCGCATGGTTCGTCTCCTGGTTTCTTCGGTTCCCGGCTGTCCGGGTGCCGCAACGCTGGCAGCGCGATCCCTTGCCGCATAAGGGCACGACCGGCCAATGTCCGCTCCCGGACACCCGGCGCTGACCGGATTCGGTCACTGGCCGGATCCGGTCGTCCACCACGGCTTTTGCGCCTTTACTGTGCAGAAATGCGTCGTTGCCTCGTACTGATCCTCGCCCTGTGCCTTCTCGGAACGCCCGCGCTCGCCGATCCGTCGACCCCGTGCGGGTTGTGGGAGCGCCAGGTGTACGCGGTCACGAACGACGGTGGCCTCGTGCGGCACACGTTCTGCCTGGACGCCAACCGCACCGAGTCGCGCTGGATGAACGAACGGGTCGTCGCCACGACCGGCTGGGCCGATGTGTCCACAGTGTTCTGGTCCGGCACGCGGTACGACCGGGGCGTGTTCTACCGCGTCTCGGCGACCGACGGCACGCTGCACGAGTCGGCCGATCTCCAGTCGTGGCAGCAGGTTTCGCCGGCCGACTGGCGCGGGTTCACGTCGCTGATCTCCCCGGAACCGGACGTCGTCTACGGCACGGACCCGTCCGGCACCGTGCGCCGGTGGGTGCGGTGGCGCGAGGAGAAGGTCGGCGTACTGCCCGAGGGCAGCAGGCTGCTGGGACGGACCGAGGACGGGTTCGCCGGGATCGACGGGACGGATCCGGGCGTGGTGAGCGTGTGGCCGGGCGAGCTCGGCAAGTTCCGGATCCGCATCACCGCTCCGTCCACTGTGGACCCGGCGCGGGCGGTGCCGTTCGACCTGGGGCAGAAGTACCCGACCTCGGCGTGGACCGTCACCACGACCGGACGGCTGGCCGACGTGGTTCCGGTCAGCTGCGCCAAGCTTGGCCGCACGTGGCAGGTCGACGAGGAGACCGGCGGCGGGTACCGGCTGGTCTTCGCCGGTGACTACACGCCGAACGGGCAGGGCCCGGTCGAATGGCAGTGTGTGGGCAAGCCCTAGTGGTCGAGCCAGCCGTCGCGCACGATGACGGCGGTCGCGGTGATCCGGTTGTCCACCCCGAGCAGTTCGAGCGCGGCGGAGATGTGCCGGCGCACGGTCCGTTCGCTCACGTCGAGGTGGCGGGCGATCGCGGCGTCGGTCATCCCGCCGATCATCAGCCGCAGCACGCCGCGCTGGGTGGGGGAGAACTTGCTCTCCACGCCGCCGTCGTGCAACGGCAGGGCGCGGTTCCACAACAGCTCGAAGTACATGCGCAGCGCGGACACGATGACCGGCGCCCGCACCAGTACGGCGCCCTCCATGCCGGTCGGGTCGAGCGGCAGCAGCGCCGCGCGGTCGTCGACCAGGACCATCTTCATCGGCAGCTCGGGCAGCACCCGCAGCTGCCAGCCGCCCTCCGCGCACCGGCGGACCATCTCGCCGGCGAACGGCAGGTCCAGCACGGGCCGCGAGTAGATGTTGCGGAACCGGACCCCGCGGTCGAGCACCTCGGCCGGCGGCACCTTGGCCGACCGGCCGTCGGGCGGGTTGCGGTAGTGCTCGGTCTCGAGGTTGGAGAACTCGCGTTCGGCGGACAGGCACAGTTCCACCGAGAGCGCGCCGATCTCGGCCGGGTCGGTGTAGACGCGGACGGCGTCGCTGTCGGCGCCGGCCGCGTAGGACCGTTGAAGCTCGTGCATCTGCTCACGGACCCGCACGATCATTCGGTGCTGGTCGAGCATCCGCCGCTGCACGCTGATCAGCGCCTGGTCGACCGCGCGGGACGGTTCGACCGGCACGATCACCGGTTCACCGACGAACCGCCTGCGCGCGAACCCGGCGTCGATGAGCTCGTCGAGATCCGGTGACCCGGCGAGCTCCGGGTGGTCGGCGATGCGCAGCCGGCCCGCCGACAGCAACCGTTGGTAGAGCTCGGCCGCCGGTCCGTTGAGCAACCCGGCCAGCACTTCCGGCATTCCCGTCCCCCTCCGCGTGGCTGGGGCGAGAACTTAGCGTGGTGTCAGGAGATCCACGTGGTGGTCAAGTCCTGTACGGCCGAGCCGTCCAGATCGGACAGCTTCAAACCGGTGAACCGCTTCGCCCAATCGGACGTCTGCATGCGGAACGGCGGGTGCTCGTCGGTCAGCGCGGCGAGCACGGTCGCGGCGGCCTCGTCGGAGGTCTGGGCGCCGGCGAACGACGTGCCGGTGCGCGAGAGGTAGGCCTTGAGCTCGGCGGCGTACGGCCCGGCCGTCTCGAGGACGGTCTCGCGGTCGACGCCGACGTTGGCGACGAACTCGCTGGCGACCGCGCCGGGCTCAACGACGGTGACGGTCACACCCTGTTGCGCGGCAACGGGTGCGAGGCTCTCCATCATGCCCTCGACCGCGAACTTGGCGGCGCAGTACGCCTCGTTGAACGGCTGCCCGACGACGCCGCCGACGCTGGTGACGGTGATCAGCCGGCCGCGGCTGGCGCGCAGGTGCGGCATCGCGGCCTTGGTGACCTGGACGACGCCGAAGAAGTTGGTCTCCATGACCTTGCGGAAGTTGTCGACGGAGTCGGTCTCGACCGTGCCGATGTGCCCGGCGCCCGCGTTGTTGACCACGGCGTCCAGACGGCCGTATTCGGCGATGACGCCGTCGATCGCGGCGGTGATGGAGTCGCCGTCGGTCACGTCGAGCCGCCGGACGTCGATGTCTGGTGCCGCGGCGCGCAGGGCGCCGGCGCGCGAGGTGTCGCGCATCGTGGCCACCACCTGGTGTCCTGCCTTCGCGGCCTGGACCGCGGTGGCGAGGCCGATGCCGGACGACGTGCCGGTGACGAGTACGACCATGGTCTGCCTCAGTTCATGTCCATGATGGTTATTGACATGAACTAGTGTGCCTGGAGATAGTTCATGTCGTCAACTATGATGCTCGTCATGGACAAGGTCAGCACCGAGGTCGTGGCGCTCTTCGCCCAGATCGTCGACCGCTACACCAAGGAGTACGAGCAGGCGGCGGCCGCGCGGGACCTGACGTCCATCCAGGCCAAGGTGCTGGCCGCGCTCGACGAGCCGCAGCCCATGCACGTCATCGCCTCGAAGCTCGGGTCGGAGCGGTCCAACGTCACCGGGATCATCGACCGGCTGCAGGCGCGCGGGCTGGTGGAGCGGCGGCCCGACGAGCGGGACCGGCGGGTGAAGTACATCGTCGCGACCGAGGAGGGGCGACGGCTGGCCCTGGAGTTCCGGGGGGCGTTGCGGTTCGCGGCGGAACCGTTGGCCGCGCTGGGCGCGGCCGACCGGCGTCAGTTGCGGGATCTGCTGAGGCGGATGCTCGGCGACTAGGTGAGCTGGTTGATACGAACCATGTTCCCGGCAGGGTCGCGGAACGCGCAGTCGCGCACGCCGTAGGGCTGGTCCGCGGGCTCCTGCACGACCTCGGCGCCGCTGGCCTCGACCCGTTCGAACACACCCGCCAGATCGGACGTACCGAGCACAATGGACGCGAAGCAGCCCTTCGCCATCAGCTCGGCGATGGTGCGGCTCTCGTCCTCGGTGATGCCGGGGTCGGCGTTGGGCGGGTAGAGCACGATCGACGTCTGCGGCTGGTCCGCGGGACCGACGGTGATCCAGCGCATGCCGTTGAAGTTGACCTCCTTGCGCACCTCGAACCCGAGCGCGTCGCGGTAGAACGCGAGCGAGGAGTCCGGGTCGTCGGTGGGCAGGAACGTCGAGTGGATGATGAGGGTCATGCCGGTGACGTTAACCGCGGCCCGGCGGCGTCGCTTCTCGATTCCTGATCGGACGCGTGACCGCCTTGACGACGCAGCCGGGCATGTCGACCTCCGCCGAGGCGGCCAGGCGCTTGTAGGCACTCGGCGACATGCCGACCAGTTCGGAGAACCGGGTGCTGAACGTGCCCAGCGACGAGCAGCCCACCTCGAAGCAGACGTCGGTGACCGACATGTCGCCGCGGCGCAGCAGGGTCATGGCGCGCTCGATGCGGCGCGTCATCAGGTAGCTGTAGGGCGACTCGCCGTAGGCGGCGCGGAACGCGCGGCTCAGGTGCCCGGCCGACAGGTGCACGCCGCGCGCCAGCGCCTCGACGTCGAGCGGCTGCGCGTAGTCGCGGTCGATCCGGTCGCGGACGCGGCGCAGCAGGGCCAGCTCGCGCAGGCGTGGATCGGTGGTCACGGGCACCAGGTTAGCTCGTGGCCCGGTCCCGCAAGCACGCCACGACCAGCGCGACCCCGCACAACGACAGCGCGAACGCCCACAGCGCGGTGCTGTGCATGGCCCGCAGGAACGCCTCGTTGATCTCGGTGGCGAGGTCCGGTGCCGCGACCCTCGCCGCCTCGGCCGACACCCGGACCGCGGCCTGTCGCGCAACGGACAGGTGGGTCAGCGTGGGTTCGATCTCGGTGCGGTACGACGCGGTCAGGATCGAGCCGAACACGGCCACCCCGAGCGTCATGCCGACCGGCCGCAGCACGGTGTTGATCGCCGAACCGGCGCCGCTGCGTTCCTTGGGCAGCGCGTCGAGCATCGCCGACGTGGTGGGCGAGGTCACCCAGCCCATACCGAGTCCCTGCACGAGCAGCAGCACCTCGAACCAGATCAGCGGGGTGTCCGTCCCGAAGAACACGTAGCCGGCGTACGTGCCGCCCGCGACCAGCATCCCGGCCGCGACGACCCGCCTGGTGCCCCACCGCCGCACGAGCGCGGGCGTGAGCTGGCTGCCGATGATGATTCCCACCGACGCCGGCGTGATCGCCAGACCCGCCTGCAGCGGCGTCAGTTCACGCAGGCTCTGCAGGTAGAACACGACGTAGAAGAGCTGTCCGGCCAAGGCGGAGAACGTCAGCACCAGGCTGAGGCTGCCGCCCGCGAACTCCCGCCGGCGGAACAGCCGCACGTCGAAGCTCGGTTCGGCCGACCGCAGCTGGCCGATCGCGAACGCCGCCAGCACTCCCACCCCGGCGAGCACCGGCCACCACCACTCGCCGCCGCGGATCACGCCGTACACCACGAGGAACAGCCCGGTGAACGAGAGCGCGAGCCCGGCCAGGTCGAGGCGTCGCGTCGCTCCCTCGCGGAACTCCGGCACGACCGCCGCGATACCGCCCAGGCACAGCAGCGCGATCGGCACGTTGAGCAGGAAGACCGCCGACCAGCCGTACATCTCCAGCAGCGCGCCGCCCGCGATCGGCCCGACGGCGACGGCGACGCCGGTGGCCGAAGCCCAGATCGCGATACCGCGCGGGCGGTCGGCCGCGGGGGAGGAGCGGACGACGAGCGAGAGTGTCGCCGGGGTCAGCAGCGCGGCTCCGAAACCGAGGATCGCGCGCGCCACCACCAACATTGTCGCGGTGGTGGAAAAGGCGGCCAGCAGAGACGCGACGACGAAAACGGACAAACCGATCCGAAGAATGCGCCGCGGCCCGTACCGGTCGCCGAGTGCGCCGCCGGAGAACGTCGCCGCCGCGAAAACGAGCGTGTACGAGCTGAGCGCCCACTCGAGTTCACCCGGAGTCGCGCCGAGCCCGGCGACCGGATCGGCGAGCGTCTTCAACGCAACGTTCAGGATCGCGTTGTTGACCCACACGAGCGTCTGTGCCACGACCAGAACGGCGATGACCCACCGCCATGTGGACCGTCGTCCGGTTTCGACCTGAACGTGATTGGCCATCGGGTCTCCTCCAATTCACGAGCATTCGTCAGGGCAGCAGCGAGCGGTGCCGTTTCACCACGTCGTCGTGCAGGTGGTCGACGACGGCGGCGACCGGGGAGTCCTCGCGCCACACGAGCACCAGCCGGCGCCGCACCGGGGTGCCCGTCAGCGGCCGCAGCACGATTCCGGGCGTGTGCACGCCGGTGGGGTAGAACGCGCCGATCGCCGCTCCGGAGCGCACGATCATCAGCGCGGTGGCGAGGTCGGCGCCGGTGTGCCGGCACCGCGGGGTGTAGCCGGCCTCCTCGCACGCCAGCCGCAGGGAGGCGCCGAGCCCGGAGAGTTTCTCCTCGGGCACCACCCAGTCCTGCCCGGCGAGCTCGGCCAGCGTCAGCTCGGGGCGTTCGGCCAGCGGGTGCGAGGCGACGAGCCCGATGTGGGCGGGCTCGTCGACGAGCGGGCGCGTGCGCAGACCGGCGGGCAACGGCATGGTCACCGCGATCATCTCCGGAACGACGCCGATGTCGAACTCGGACGAGCGCAGCGCCTTGGTGAGCGCCTCCGTGGTGTGGGCGAGGAGGCTGGACTGCTCACGGTCGGGCAGGGCGTCGCGCACCGCGGCGGCGAGCATCGTGACCACCGGTCCGAGCGGCCCGACCACGAACACCTGCGCGGCCGGCCGGTCGGTGTGCGCCAGCAGCCGCGAGGTCTCGATCAGCTCGTCGAACTGACCGAGCAGGTCTCGGGCCCGGCCGATCACGTGCTCGCCCAGCTCGGTCAGCGCCACCCCGCCGGGGTTGCGGGTGAACAGCGGGCCGCCGAACTCCTGCTCGATGCGCTGCAGCTGGGCGGTGAGCCCGGACTGCGCGATCCGCAGCTGCGCGGCCGCCCGGTTGATGCTGCCCGCCTGGGCGACCGACAGCACCACCTGGAGGTGTCGTAACTCGACTTGCACTTCTCACCCCCTGGTCACCGGGCCGGCGCCAGGGCGGCGCGACCGGCGGCCAGGACGAGTGCCTGCTCGGCCACGCGCCGGCCCAGGTGCGCGGCGGTGGCCAGGTCGGCGGCGTGCACCTCGCGTGAGTCCACATTGGACTGCGCTGCCGCGCCGCTGTGGAAGCCCAGGCGGTTCAGGTCGTGCTCACTGGCGTGCACCCGGTTCCAGCCGGGCAGCAGGCCGAGGTTGACCCAGGTCATCCCGTGCTGGGCGGCGAGCGTCGCGAAGTAGGCGAGGGTGGAGGACTTGTCGCCCGCCTTGGAGCCGGAGTTCGTGAACCCGGCCGCCAGCTTGTCCTGCCAGCTCTGCCGCATCCAGCGCCGGGAGGTGGCCTCGGCGAAGCCGTGGAACGCCGCCGAGGCGCCGCCCATGTAGGTGGGGGAGCCGAAGATGATCGCGTCGGCCGCGTCCAGGGTGGCCCATTCGGGCTCGTCCATCGAGTCGACCGGAATCAACACCGACTCGCATCCGGTTACCGAACTCGCCCCTTCGTGCACCGCCGCCGCGAATTTAGCGGTTTGCCCAGTTCCGCTATGGTAGGCGATTGCAATCTGGACCGGACTTTGCATGTTCCCTCCAATAGTCCGACGCACGGAAGAAACCCGGCAACTTCGGTGTCGTATCTGACCACATGGTATTGACCATGCTGGTCCTGCGATAGAGAACTGACAGCATTGGCACATGGGTGATCCTGTTGATACGCCAATTCAGACGCTATTGATACGTCGCGTTATGGTTCGGGACAACTTATAACTGCCGGGTTATCGCCACCTGATAGTGGTCGGCTCTCGTATTTGCTGGAAAGAATCGTGTCGAGCGACAACGGGAAGGACCGACGTGGCTGACACGGGTAAAGCGCTTCGCCTGCGGCGGTTGTCGAGGCCGGCGGACGGCAGGTATCTGTTCGTGCCGCTGGACCACAGCGTGTCCGACGGGCCGGTGGTGGCGAACCATGAGTGGGACGAGCTGATCCGGGACCTGGTTCTCGGCGGCGCCGACGCCATCATCGTCCACAAGGGACGGTTCCGGGCGATCAAGCCGGAGCTGCTGGATGACACCGCGCTGGTGGTGCACCTGAGCGCCGGGACTCCGCACGCCGCCGACGAGCACGCCAAGGTGCTGGTCGGTGACGCCGAGGACGCGCTGCGCCTCGGGGCGGACGCGGTGAGCGTGCACGTCAACGTCGGCTCGGACACCGAGTCGAAACAGCTGGCGGACCTGGGTGCCGTGGCGAGCTCGTGCCAGGCGTGGAACATCCCGCTCATCGCGATGATCTACGCCCGCGGTCCCCGCATCCACGACCCGCGGGACTCGCGAACCCTGGCGCACGTGGTGAACATCGCCGCCGATCTGGGCGCGGACCTGGTGAAGACGTCGATGGCGTACCCGGTCGAACGGATGGCCGACGTCACCGCCAGCTGCCCGATCCCGGTGCTGGCCGCGGGCGGGCCGCCCGCGCACGACCCGGACGGCATCGCGCTGGCCGAGTACGCCCGCGACGCGCTGTCCGCGGGGTGTGCCGGCCTGGCCGTGGGCCGCCGGATCTTCTCGTCGCCCAACCCGCTGTCCGTGGTGTGCCGGCTGGCGGCCGTGCTGCACCCGCAGGTCACCCCCAACCACTCTCCGATGACGACAGGTGCAGGTGCCGCGTGAAATTCGCATGGATCGATCTCCGTACCGTTGCCGGACCGCAGCTGGAGGCCGTGCTGGCCGCCGCGGTGCACGCCCGAGTGCACGGTGTGGTCGCCGACCGGCCCGAGGTGCTGGCCGGGCTCCCGCCGACGGTGACGAAGGTGTTGCTGGGCAACCAGATCCCCGCCGACCACGAGGGCGTCGACCTGGTCACCACCGAGGTGACGGACGCCGAGCAGCTGGACCGCCTGATCGCCGAACGGCACTCGGGTGCGGTCTTCGTGGAGGTCCGCGACGACCGCACGCTCAAGCTGGCGTGCGTGGCGGCCGCGAACCTGCCGTACACGATCGTCAGCTTCGTCGACCCGACCAAGATCCCGCTGGAGATCGTGATCGCGGCCGCGGACGGCGCCAAGGGGCAGCTGATCTGCGTGGTCTCCGACCTGGAAGAGGCCGGGATCGTGCTGGACGTGCTGGAGCACGGCTCCGACGGCCTGATGCTGGCACCGCGCGACGCCACCGACGTGTTCTCGCTGGCGCGGCTGCTGGAGGCGGGCACGCGCGACCTCGAGCTGTCCACGCTGACCGTGGAGTCGATCGAGCACAACGGACTCGGCGACCGGGTCTGTGTGGACACGTGCAGCCACTTCGAGGAGGACGAGGGCATCCTCGTCGGCTCCTACTCCTCCGGTTTCATCCTGTGCTGCAGCGAGACGCATCCGTTGCCGTACATGCCGACCCGTCCGTTCCGGGTGAACGCGGGTGCCCTGCACTCCTACGTTCTCGGGCCGGACAACCGCACGAACTACCTGAGCGAGCTGCACTCCGGCAGCGTCACCCTCGCGGTCAACGCCGAGGGCAAGACCCGCCGGATCGTCGTCGGCCGGGCGAAGCTCGAGTCCCGCCCGCTGCTGACGATCAGGGCGCAGTCCCCGGAGGGCGTCGCGGTCAGCCTGACGCTGCAGGACGACTGGCACGTGCGCGTCCTCGGGCCGGGCGGGAAGGTCCGCAACGTTACGGAGCTGCAGCCCGGCGACGAGTTGCTCGGGTACATCGCGACCGACAAGCGGCACGTCGGCTACCCCATCGGTGAGTTCTGCAAGGAGACGTGATCGTCATGCGACTGGTGCGGGAACTGCTCGGCCGCCACCCCGACGATCTGCCTTATCTGGTGGCGGGCGAGCAGGTCGTGACACACGGGGAGATGTGGGACGCGGTGTCGCACGAGGCCGCGTTGTTCTCCGCCAACGGGATCGGGCCGGGCACCTCGGTCGCCCTGCAGGTGCCGCCGAGCTTCACCCAGGTCGAGGTGCTGCTCGCGTTGTGGCGCCTGGGCGCCCAGGTGATGCTGATCGACCACCGCCTCAAGCCGGCCGAGGTGGACGCGCTGTTCGCGTTGTGCCGGCCGCAGTACACGGTGCGGGCCGGCGGTCCGGGCTGGTACCGGCTGAACTTCCGGTCACGGCACGAGGCGGTGACCGAGAAGCGCGCGGACGGTAGGCAAGCGCTGACCGCGCACCGGCTGGTGCAGTTCAGCTCGGGATCCACCGGGCTGCCGAAAGTGATCGGCCGCACCGAGGCGTCCATCGCCGAGGAGATCGAGCGGTTCAGCAAGATCCCGGGGATGCCCGGTGAGGGTGAGCGGCTGCTGCTGCTCAGCTCCACCGCGCACAGCTTCGGCCTGATCGCCGGTCTGCTGCACTCGCTGCACGCCGGGGCCGAGGTGGTGTTCGCGCCGAAGGTGTCGGCCACCGACATCGTCAACGCGGCCCGTGACCACGAGGTCAACGTGATCTTCGGCGTGCCGTTCCACTACGACTTGCTGGGGTCCATGCCGCATTCGCCGTCCCTGCCGGCGTTGCGGTCGGCGGTCTCCGGTGGCGAGCTGATGCCGCCGGAGACCGCTGAGCGGTTCCGTGAGGTCTACGGCGTCCCGGTCGGCGAGTCCTACGGGACCACGGAGACCGGTGTGATCGCGATGGACGTCAGCGGCGCCACCAGGCCCGCGGTCGGGCCGCCCGCGCCCGGTGTCCGGTTGCGCATCGCGGCGGGTGAGGTCGAGGTGGCGCTGCCGGAGAACCCGTACCTGACCAGCGACGGCCAGGAGCGGTACGTCGACGGCTGGCTGCGCACGCGGGACCGCGCCGAGCTCGACGCCGACGGGCTGCTGCGGTTGCGCGGCCGGGGCGACTCACTGGTCGTGGTCGGCGGGCTCAAGGTGGACCTGACCGAGGTGGAGGCCGTGCTCGGCCGTCATCCGGCGATCAACGAGGCCGTGCTGGTGCACGGCGACGCGATCGAGGCCTATGTGTCCACTGTGGACGAGAAGCTGGCGGCCGAGGACCTCATCGTGTGGTGCCGCGACCACCTGGCCGACTTCAAGCTGCCCAAGGCGGTGTGGGTGCTGCCCACGTTGCCGCGGACCAGCAACGGAAAGCTCATCCGCGAACGCAGTGTGCTGCGCGCGGCCACGAATTGACCACCAGTTCTCCCCCCAAACCAGTTCAGCGAGGAAGGGTGCCGCATGACCAGCACCGTGCAGAGCAACGACGTCCGCGAGTTCGTGGTCACCACGTTGGTGCAGGAGATGAACCTGTTCGTGGACACCGACGCGCTCACCGACGACAGCCCGATCGGCACCGGCGGGATCGACCTCGAGTCGCTCAGCCTGGTCGAGCTCATGCTGCGGCTGGAGCGGGAGTACGACGTGAAGATCCCGGACACCGACATCGAGGCGATCGGGTCGATGACGCTGGGCCAGCTGGTCGACGACATCCTGAAGCGCCGGGCAGCCGCGGCATGATCACCGCGGACGCCGTGCGGGAGCTGCTGGCCGACCGCAAGGTGTTCGGGGACCTGCCCGCCGACCTGGGCGACGACGCGCCGATCGTGCTCGACTCGATGGCGCTGGTCTGGTTGCTGCACCAGGTCGAGGTCCGGTTCGGGCTGCGGGTCGACCCGAGCGACGAGGACCTGGAGCGGTTCTCGTCGGTGGCCGGGATCGTCGACTACCTCAACGTCGAGGTAGCGCGATGACCGACGCGGATCCTTTATCCGACGACGTTGTCGTGACCGGGTTCGGCGTGCACACCGCCTTCGGGCGCGGGGCGGTGTCGTTGCGGGACGGCGTGTTCGCGGGTGTTCCCGCGTTCGCGCCGGCCACCCGGTTCGACCCCGCGCCCTACCGCACGCCGATGACGGCCGCCTCGGCCGGCACCCCGGTGCTGCGGGAGGTGCTCGCGGACTGCGCGGGCGACGCGCTGCGGATGGCCGGGGTCGAACCTGGGACGCCGGCGGCGGTGCTGCTCGGTTCGGCCGGCGACTGGACGGCGATCACCGGGTTCTGGCGGGACGGGACGGATGCCGGGCTCACCGGCAGCGTGCCCGCCCGCATGGCCCGGGAGCTGGCCGACCGGTTCGGCCTGACCGGGCGAGCGGTGGCGTTCAGCAACGCCTGCGTCGCCTCGGCCAGTGCGCTGATCCACGGGTGGCGGATGGTCCGGGCGGGGCTCGCGGACGTCGTGCTGTGCGCGGGCGCCTACCTGGTCGAGGAGGAGAACCACGCGAAGTTCGACTCCGGCCGGGCGCTGGCCAAGGACGGCGCGGTGCGGCCGTTCTCCGCGGACCGCACGGGGTTGCTGCTCGGGGACGGGGTGGCCGCGGTCGTGCTGGAGAGCGCCGCGTCGGCCCGGCGCCGGGGTGCGGAGGTCCTGGCCCGGTACGCCGGCTGGGGCGTCGCCTCCGACGCGCACCACGTGGCGAAGCCGCATCCCGAGGGCCGCGGCATGGCGAGCGCCGCCACGCAGGCGCTGCGGCGGGCCGGAGTGTCCTCTGTGGACTACGTGAACGCGCACGGCACCGGCACTCCGTTCAACGACAGCGCGGAGACCAACGGTCTGCGCGCGGTGTTCGGGCCGGGCACGGTCGCCAGCTCGACGAAGAGCACGACCGGGCACATGCTGGAGGCCTCCGGCGCGGTCGAGTTCGTGATCTCGCTGCTGGCCCTGCGCGACGGCGTCGTGCCGCCGACCGCCGGCTACCGGCGCGCGGACCCGTTGTGCGACCTGGACTACGTGACCGAGGGCCCGCGCGAGGTGCCGTTGCGGCGGGTGCTCACGCTGAACGCCGCGTTCGGCGGGATGAACACCGCGATGCTGCTGGAGCGCGTGTGAAGACCAGAGTCCGAGCGAGCGCCAAGCTGGACGGCCCGGTGGAGCTGCCGCCGGTGACCGGTTTCGTGGAGTCCTCCTTCAACCCACTGCTCTACCACGTGGCGATGACCTGCCTGGCGGGACAGGACATCCCCGGCGACCGGCTCGGTGTGGTGCTGGTCAGCCTGATGGGTGACGCCACGACCACTGACCTGGCCAGCGAGCGAATGGTGTCCGGCCAGGTGCACAACCCGCTGTTGTTCATGCAGGCCACCGCGAACGCGGTGCTCGGCAGGCTCAGCACGGACCTGGGCATCACCGGCCCGTTGCTCGCACTGTCCACAACGGACGATCCCGCCGGTGAGCTGCTGGCGGCCGCCGAACTGCTGCTCGCCGTGGACGACCTCGACGCGGTGCTGACGCTGGCAGTGGAGCTGGCGCCCAACCCGCGTACCGCCCGCGCCCATGCCCTGCTGGGGACCGACCCGCCCGCCCACGACGTCGCGGTCGCCCAGCTGCTGGAACCCCACCCGGAGGAAACGTGATCACCAAAGAGGAACGGCGCCGGATCAACGACGACGCCGAGCTCGGCGCCGGCAACGTGCTGCACCGGGTCATCGCCTACGGCCGGCCGTTGGACACGCAGGTGCTGTGGACCGACGGGACCTGGCGCGCTCCCGACGGCAGCCATCCCGAGGTGCTCACGCTCGGCGAGCTCGACCGGGCGGTGCGCGCGTACGCCGGCTTCTACCACGCCAAGGGCATCGGACCGCGGGACGTGGTCGGCGTGCACACCGCGTCCAGCACCGAGTTCGCCGTCAACTTCATGGCGTTGAGCTCACTGGGCGCGATCCCGTCGTTCACCAACGCGCGCCTGCGCCCGGAGATCGCCCGCGAGTACATCCGCAGGCAGGGCGCGTCCGGCGTGATCACCGACGAGGCGCGCTACGAGACGCACGCCGGGGGCGAGCTCGGGTTCGTGGTGACCGCGGCGGACGTGACGCCGGACTACGCCGAGCGGCTGCCGGCGCGGTTCCCGTACCGGCACGACCAGACGGACCCGATCATCATCTCGCACTCGTCCGGCACTACCGGCATGCCGAAGGCCGTGCCGCACACCCACCAGACCCTGCTCTACGCGCAGCTGCACCGGTTGAAGCTGTCGGTCGGCGGGTCGATGGGCCGGCTGCTGGTGGCCTTGCCCGGCAACCACAACGCGGCCATGTCGGTGATGATGTTCGGCCTGCTGCTGGGCTCGCCGGTGTACCTGCAGTCCAGCCAGAACGGCGAGGACGTGCTCGACGCCATCGAGAAGTTCAAGCCCACCACGGTGTTCGGCTTCTCCGGCACGTACGGGCAGATCGCCACGTCCGACCTGTCCAAGCGGGACATGTCGAGCATCGAGGCCTACTACAACACCGGTGACGCCGCGCACGAGGCCCACATCCGGGTGCTGGTGGCGCAGGGCAGCCACGAGGAGATCGGCCCGGACTTCAAGCCGGTCCGGGTCCCGGGCTCGGTGTTCACCGACGGGCTGGGTTCCTCGGAGACCGGGTACTCGATCTTCCACAACGGGCACAAGCCCGGCAGCGCGTCCTATGGGCGCTGTATCGGCAAGCCGATCAGCTTCGCGCAGGCCGCGGTGCTGTCCGAGGACGGGGTTCCGCTGCCGCCCGGCGAGGTGGGCCGGCTGGGCGTGAAGTCGCCGACGCTGACCCCCGGCTACTGGAACGACACCCTGACGTGGCACAAGCTGCGGCTCGGTGGCTACTGGCTGACCGGTGACCTCGCGGTGCAGGACGAGGAGGGCAACTTCTACCACCTGGACCGGGCGCCCGACGCGATCCGGACCGCGGCCGGTGTCGTGTTCAGCACCCGCACCGAGGAGCTGCTGCTGGCGAACCGGCCGGAGCTGGTCGACTGCACGGTGACCGCGATCGCCGAGGAGGGTGTGCGGGCCGACTGGGACGGTGACGGGATCGCCGACGCCTACGCGCTGCTGCAGTTCACCGCCGACGCGGTCGAACCGGCCGATCTGACCGCGTGGGTCAACGAAGTCCTGACCGCGAAGGGGTTCCCGCCGATCACGCGGGCGCTGCGGATGGACAGCGCGGACGTGTCGACCGGGGTGACCGGCAAGGTGCTCAAGCGGGTCATGCGTGAGCGCGCCCGTGAGCTGGTCGCCCGCGCCGAGCAGGGGAGCTGACCTTGCGGCCGATGGAGGTCTACCGGCTCTGGTGGCTGCACGACGCGCGCTGGTACCAGGGGGTGGCGAAGCGGTTCGGCCAGGACGTGGCGAACGAGATCAACGCCGAGGCGTTGCGGTTCGTGGCCACCAGGGTCGGCAAGCAGGTCGCGAAGTCGTCCACTGTGGACATCGCGACGGCCGATTCGAAGCAGCTGGCCGAGCTGTACGAGCGGTGCGCGGACATCATGTTCCCCGCGGAGCTGCGAGATGGCGGCGTGGAGGCGCTCGACGACGAGCTGCTGGAGCTGACCATGCGGCAGAACTTCGCGGTCGTCATGGTTCGGATGGCCGGTTCTCTGGATGGATATCAGTGCCCGTGCACGGAGATCCACGCCGGCTGGTCCGACGGGCTCGGGGTGCGGCTGACCGAGAACCGCGCCACCGGATGCCTGCGGCACGGCGACCCGGCGTGCCGGCTGCTGATGCGCGTCGCGGGGAGGTGACCATGCGGGTACTGGTCACCGGCGCGACCGGGGTGATCGGCCGGCTCCTGGTCCCGATGCTGTCCGCGGACGGGCATCACGTGACGGCTTTGGTCCGCGACTCGGACGCCGTGGTCGAGGCCGACCAGGTGGTGGTCGCCGACCTGCTGGACCGGGCGGCCACGCGGAAGGCGGTGGCCGACGCGCGACCGGAAGCCGTGGTGCATCAAGCGACCGCGCTGCGGGGCGCAGACGCGTTCGCCCGCACCGCGCGGCTGCGGGCCGAGGGCACCGCGCACCTGGCGGAGGCGGCGGCGGAGTGCGGGGTGCGGCGGTTCGTCGCGCAGAGCATCGCGTTCGCCACCAGTCCCGGTGGCGGCGAGGTGCTCGACGAGCGGGCGCCGCTGTACCTCGACGCTCCCGACGAGTCGTGGGCGGCCACGGTGCGGGCGATCGCCGAGCTGGAGCGGATCGTGCTGGGGCGCAACGGGATCGTGCTGCGCTACGGCATGTTGTACGGGCCGGGCACCGGTTACGACCTGGACGGCCCGTTCGGGACCGCGCTGCGGGCCGGCCGGTCACCGCTGGCCGGTCAGGGCACCGGCATCACCTCGTTCCTACACGTGCGCGACGCCGCATCGGCTGCCGCGCACGCGGTGGCGCAGGACGCCACCGGAGTGTTCAACATCGTCGACGACGAGCCCGCCGCGGCCCGGACGTGGCTGCCGCACTGGGCCCAGCTGACCGGCGGCCCGGAACCCCGTGTGGTCGCCGAGGAACTGGCCGCGCGGCTGCTCGGCTGGTTCACCGTGCACCAGCACACCGCGGCGCGCGGGGCGAGCAACCAGCGGGCGCGGGAAGAGCTGGGCTGGAAGCCGTCGGTCTCCAGCTGGCGGGAGTGGAAGGTCTGACATGCGGATCTGCATCATCGGCGCGGGACCGCGCGGAACCTCCGTTCTGGAACGGATCTGCGCCAACCGCTCCGAACCCGGGGTCGAGGTGCACCTGATCGACCCGTACCCGCCCGGCGCCGGATCGGTGTGGCGCACCGACCAGTCCGGGCACCTGCTGATGAACACGGTCGCCTCGCAGGTGAGCCTGTTCACCGACGACAGCGTGGACTGCGAGGGCCCGATCGTCACCGGCCCGAGCCTGTACGAGTGGGCCTACCCCGAGCTCGGGCCGGACGAGTACCCGACCCGCGCGATGTACGGGCGCTACCTGGAATGGGTGTTCGCCCGGCTCGTCGCACAGGACGACGTGAAGGTCGTGGTGCACCAGGGCACCGCGGTCACGCTGACCGACCAGCCCGACGGGCGCCAGTCGGTCACCCTGCGCAGTGGGTCCACAGTGGACGATCTCGACGCGGTCGTGCTCGCGCTCGGCCACGGCCCGGTCGTGCTGACCGAGCAGGAGCGCGGGCTGCGCGACTTCGCCGACCGGCACGGGCTGCGCTACCTGCCGCCGAGCAACCCAGCTGACGTGGACCTGTCCCGGATCGAACCGGGGGAGCGCGTGGCGTTGCGCGGCATGGGGTTGAACTTCTTCGACTACCTCGCGCTGCTCACCGAGGGCCGCGGCGGCCGGTTCACACCGGGACCGTCAGGCCTGGTGTACCACCCGAGCGGCCGCGAACCCGTGCTGTTCGCGGGCTCGCGGCGCGGTGTGCCGCACCACGCCCGTGGTGAGAACCAGAAGGGCGCCGCCGGTCGGCACCACCCGCGGTTCCTGACCCCCGAGGTGGTGGAGCGGCTGCGGGCGCGCGGCGGGATCCGGTTCATGCGCGACATCTGGCCGTTGGTGGACAAGGAGGTCCGCTCGGTCTACTACGAGACCCTGGTGGGCCGGCCGGACTTCGCCCGGCGGCACCGGATGTTGCTGCACGCCGGCCGCGACGACCGCGACCTGCTCGCCGAGTACGGCGTCACGGAGCTCTGGGACTGGTCGCGTGTCGCGAAGCCCCACGGCGACATGCATTTCGCCGATCATGCCGACTTCCACCGGTGGCTGCTCGAGTACCTGCGCAACGACGCGCAGGAGGCCCGATTGGGCAATGTGGACAGTCCGCTGAAGGCGGCCCTGGACGTGTTGCGGGATCTGCGCAACGAGATCCGGCTCGCGGTGGACCATGGTGGCATCACCGGTGCGTCCTACCGCGACGAGCTGGCGCGCTGGTACACGCCGCTCAACGCGTTCCTGTCCATTGGGCCGCCGCTGCGCCGCATCGAGGAGATGGTGGCGTTGCTCGAGGCCGGGGTGCTGCGGGTGGTCGGGCCCGGTATGCGGGTGCGGACCGGCGACGCCGCGTTCCAGGTGGACGCCGCGTCGGTGCCCGCCCCGCCGGTGTCGGTGACGACGCTGATCGAGGCGCGTATTCCGGACATCGACCTGTCCCGCAGCACGAACCCGCTGCTGCGGTACCTGCTGGCCACCGGGCAGTGCAGCACCTATCGCATTCCTGATGAGGGCGCGGACCCGTTCGACAGCGGCGGGCTGGCGGTGACGGAGCGGCCGTACCGGATGATCGACGCCGCCGGACGGGTGCACCCGAACCGCTTCGCCTACGGCGTGCCTACGGAATACGTACATTGGGTTACGGCGGCGGGGATTCGGCCGGGGGTGGGGTCCGTGACCCTGGAGGACTCCGACGCGATCGCCCGTGCGGTGCTGCGGTGCGCGGTGCCGGATCTGGCGAGCCTGGCGGGATGAGGGGGCGCGGGTGGCGGATATCGACGCTGCGCTGGCCGACTATGGGCTGGTGGAGTCCGGGTCACTCCGCCCCTGCCTGGACCGCTTCGCCGGTCGAGGGTGAGCGGGCGTGGCTGCGGTCGGTTCTGGCTGAATGTGGCGGAACGCGGTGGCGGATATCGGTTCGGGATTGCTCGCCACCTGCCTGGGCCGGTTGGCCGGTCGAGGGTGAGGCCGGTGAGCGGGCGTGGCTGAGGTCGATTCCGGTGGGATGAGGAGGAGCGCGGTGGCGGAGATCGATTCCGGGATACTGGCCCCGACCTGGGCCGGCACCCCGGTCGAACGCGAGGTCGACGACCGGGCGTGGCTGCGGGCGATGGTCGACGTCGAGGGCGCCCTGGCCAGGGCACAGGCCCGCCTCGGCGTGATCCCGGCCGCGGCCGCCGAGGCGATCTCCGCCGTCGACCCCGCGCGGCTCGACCTCGTCGACCTGGCCCACCGGTCGCGCGCCGCGGCGAACCCCGTGGTGGCGTTCGTGCCGGCGCTCACCGCGTTGCTCCCGCCCGAGGCCGCGGAATACGTGCATCGCGGCTCGACCAGCCAGGACATCCTGGACACGGCCACGATGCTCGTGGTGTCCCGCGCGCTGAGCCTGGTCACGGGCGACCTGCACCGGGTCGCCGACGCTCTGGCGACGCTGGCGTCCGAGCACCGCGACACCGTCGTGGCCGGCCGGACGCTCACCCAGCACGCCGTGCCCACCACGTTCGGCCTCAAGGCGGCCGGGTGGCTGCAGCTGGTGCTGGACGCGCTGGACCGGATCGACGCCCTTGTCCTGCCCGCCTGCCTGGGCGGTGCGGCCGGCACCATGGCCGCCTACGCCGAGTACGGGGCCCTCGAAGGGCTCGACGGTGGGCTGCCGCTGCTGGAGCCGTTCGCCGGGGAGCTGGGGCTCGCGGTGCCGGTGCTGCCGTGGCACACGCTGCGCACGCCGATCGTGGACGTGGCCGCGGTGCTGCAGTTCGTGTCCGGGGCGCTGGGCAAGCTGGCCGTGGACGTGCAGGTGCTGTCCCGCACCGAGATCGGCGAGGTGGCCGAGCCCGCGGCCGAGGGCCGGGGTGCCTCCTCGGCGATGCCGCAGAAGCGCAACCCGGTGCTGGCGACGCTGATCCTGACCGCCGCGCGGCAGGTGCCGGCGCTGACCAGCGTGCTGGCGCAGAGCATGGTCGCCGAGGACGAGCGGCCGGCGGGGGCGTGGCACGCCGAGTGGCAGCCGTTGCGCGAGGCGTTGCGGCTGGTCGGCGGCGCCGCGCACACCGCGGCGGAGCTGGCCGAGGGGCTCGAGGTTTACCCGGCACGCATGGCGTCCAATGTGGACATGGGGCAGGGGGCGATCGTGAGCGAACGGCTCAACGTCGCGCTCGCCCCGGTGCTGGGCAAGGCGAACGCGAAGAAGCTGCTCGGTGCGGTGACGGCCGAGGCGGCGCGGACGGGAAAGCCGCTGCGTGAGGTGCTCGCGGAGCACGTCGACGTGCCGTTGCCCCTGGACGATCTGCTCGACCCGGCCCGCTACCTGGGCGCCGCTGGTGCCCTGGTCGATCGGGCGCTGGACCGATACAGGAAACGGTCATAGCCCGCTGTCCCGGTCTGGACAATTTCCGGCTTTCTGGGGACATCCGTGGTCCCGCGGGTGCACTCTTGATGCTGACAGTTCATGCGGCCCAAGGATTGATGACCATGACCAGTACCGCTTCACCTCGTGAGGAGTGGGGGACGAGCCTGGAGCGCTACCGCGAACGCGCCGTCGCCGTGCTCGAGGCCCACGTTCCCGCCACCGGCCGGTGCGCCGAGTGCGGTGACGCGTGGCCCTGTGACCGCGCGTGCTGCGCGGAGTTCGTGCTGGAGCTCTGACTAGTCCGCACGGGCCAGCATGGTCAGTGCGTTGAGCGCCGCGGGGAACCCGGCGTAGATCGCGGTGTGCAGGATGACCTCCACCGCCTCCTGGCGATCGAGGCGCCGGGCCACTTCCACCAGCTCCGGCGCCAGCCCGCCGCGTGCGATGAGCACGGCGAGCCGCAGCAGCGGATCGTCCATACTGGATTCCGCGGCGTCGATCTCCTCTTGCGTGCAGCCGACTTCGAGGGCGGCCGCGCGATGGAAGTCCAGCTGCGCCTGTGCGTAGCCGAGGGTGGCCAGCACGGCGACGGTGACCAGCTGGCGTCGCCGCAACGACAGCTGCGGGCGCTGGTACACGCCGCCATAGACGAACGCCACGGCCTCGGCGCCGAAGTCCTCGGCTCCCACGGCGGCGAACAGGTCCAGGACGGCTGGCCGGTCGGTCGCGCCCAGCCTGCGCAGCAACGCCACGCCGGCGTCGTAGTCGGTCACGTTTCCATCGTGCCCGGTTTCAGTCGATGGAGCGCAGCAGTTGTGCGATGTCGTCGACGGCCTGCTGGGCGCCGTCGCCGGTGGCGCGGATCGTGACGGTGGCGCCGGCGGTGGCGCCGAGGCCCAGGATGCCGAGGATGCCGGTCGCGTCGACGGTCCGGCCGTCGTGCGTGATCTCCAGCCGGCAGCCCAGTTCGGCGGCGGCCCTGGCGAGCCGGCCCGCGGGCCGGGCGTGCAGGTGCGCGGGAAGCACGATGTCGAGGGTCGGGTCAGAACTTGGTGGCATGGCGGGCCTCCTGTGCGGCGGTGGTGACCGTGGTGAGATCTGCGCCGGTCGCGGCGGTCACGGCGGCGGCGACCGCGCCCTCGACGAAGGGGGCGTCCACGAGGATCACGCCCGCGTGGCCGTGGTCCTCCAGCACCGCGCGGGCGGTGATGACCGAGCTGCCCAGGTCGGGCAGGACGACCACGCCGCTGCCCTGGTCGGCGTGCTTGATCGCGGCGGCGATGGCGTCGTAGCTGGTGCCGATCCGTCCGTCGGCGGTGCCGCCCGCCGCGATGACCGACTCCGGGGCGACGCCGAGCTGGCCGAGCAACATGCGCAGCCCGGATGCCAGCTCGGCACTGTGCGACACGAGTACGATCCCCACTGGTTGCATGAACGGGATGCTGTCATGCTGAACACCATTCAGCAATACTGAATTGAGGTAGCCGTGGTCCAGTCGGTGCAGCGGGCGGTGCAGATCCTGCGGCTGCTGAGCGCGGGAGGACCGCGGCTCGGCCTGGCCGAACTGGCGGACCGGATCGGGATCGCCAAGCCCACGGTGCACGCGCTGCTGCGCACGCTGGAGGTCGAGGGGCTGGTCGCGCAGGACCGGCAGACCGGCAAGTACGTGCTCGGGCCCGGCGTGCTGACGCTCGGCAACGCCTTCCTGGAGACCCACGAACTGCGGATGCGGTCGCTGACCTGGGCAGACCTGCTCGCCACCAGGGCCAACGAGGCGGTCTGGGTCGCGGTGCTGACCGGGGATCACGTGCTGGTGGTGCACCACGCGTTCCGGCCGGAGGGTGCGGTGCAGATCCTCGAGGTCGGGGCGAGCATCCCGTGGCACACGTGCGCGCTGGGCAAGGCGATCGTGGCCTTCCTGCCCGACGAGCAGCAGGCGGAGCTGCTCGCCGGCCCGCTCACGCCGCTGACCGGGCACAGTGTCACCGATCCGGCGGCGCTGGCGGCCCAGCTCGACCAGGTGCGTTCGGCCGGCTATGCCCAGGAGGACCAGGAGTCCACGCTGGGCGACGCCGGGATCGCCGCGCCGGTGTTCGACCGGTCGGGCCTGGCCGGTGCGATCGGCGTCATCGGCCCGGTGGAGCGGCTGATCGCCGCTGATCAGAGCCAGGACATGGCCGTGAACGTGCGGGAGGTCGCGCGTCAGTTGTCCCGTGAGCTGGGCGCCGGTCGCGCTCCGCTCGCCCGCGCCCTCACCTGACCTCTGAACGCCTCTTGACAGTGACCTGGGCCACGCTTACCTTCCTCTCGTTCGGTAATAACGAACGCCGTTCAGCAAGACTGTCCGGTGGTCGTCCCTCTCCCGCCGAGGAGGTGAGCGCCCGCACTGTTGCGGGCGTCCCGCATGGCTGAAAACACTTTCCCGCAGGCTCTGTTCGCCGAGGCGCTCGGCACGGCGATCCTGGTCTTCATCGGCGTCGGGTCGGTCCCCGCGACGCTGATCGTGGGCGGCGACGCGCCGTTCACCATGGCCCAGCTGGGCATGATCTCGCTGGCCTTCGCCACCGCGGTCATCGCGATGGTGCACACCATCGGTCACGTGTCCGGCTGCCAGATCAACCCGGCGGTCACGCTGGCGCTGGCCGCGACCGGCCGGATGCCGTGGCGGCAGGTTCCCGGTTATGTCGCCGCCCAGCTCGTGGGCGCGGCGGTCGGCGCGGGCGCCATCGTCGCCGTACTGGGCCACAAGGCGGTCGACGTCGGACTCGGCATCGCCGCCTACACCCCGAGTGTGGGCATGGGGCAGGCGTTCACCGCCGAGGCGATCGGCACCTTCCTGCTCGTGCTGGTGGTGTTCGGTGCGATCGACAAGCGCGCGCCGCAGGGGTTCGCCGGCCTCGCCATCGGGCTCGCGGTGTTCGCGATCATCATCCCGATCGCCCCGGCGACCGGTGCGTCCATCAACCCGGCCCGCACGTTCGGCCCGATGTTCACCGGGCAGCTGTTCGGCGGGACCGTCCACTGGGAACAGTTCTCCGTCTACGTGATCGCGGAGATCGCAGGCGGGCTCGCCGCGGCCGCCGTGTACCACCTCGTCGCCACCACCCGGCGTGCCGTCTCGGAAGCGCCCCAGCAGGTCGAAGGAGCCCTGTCGTGAAGAAGCTGATCAACACGCCGGAGTCGGTGCTGACCGACGCGCTCACCGGAATCGCCGCCGTCCACCCGGAACTGCGGGTCGACTTCGACCACCGCCTCATCGTGCGCGCGGACGCGCCCAAAGCGGGCAAGGTCGCGCTGGTGTCCGGCGGCGGCTCGGGCCACGAGCCGCTGCACGGCGGGTTCGTCGGCCCCGGCATGCTCGACGCCGCCTGCCCCGGTGAGGTCTTCACCTCCCCGGTGCCCGACCAGGTCCTCGCCGCGGCCAAGGCCGTCGACGGCGGCGCCGGGGTGTTGTTCGTGGTCAAGAACTACACCGGTGACGTGATGAACTTCCAGCTCGCGGCCGAGCTGGCCGCCGACGAGGGCGTCACGGTGCGCACCGTGCTGGTCGACGACGACGTTGCGGTGCAGGACTCCACGTGGACGGCGGGCCGGCGCGGCACCGGCGCCACCCTGTTCGTCGAGAAGATCGCGGGCGCGCTCGCGGACCGGGGCGCGGATCTGAACAAGGTCGCCGAGATGGCGGAGAAGGTCAACGCCGCGTCCCGGTCGTTCGCCATCGCGCTCACCGCCTGTACGACACCGTCCGCGGGCAGGCCCGGTTTCGACCTGCCCGAGGACGAGATCGAGATCGGTGTGGGCATCCACGGTGAACCCGGCCGCAGCCGCGGGAAGCTCCAGCCCGCCAAGGACCTCGTGGGCATCGCGATGGACGCGATCCTGCGGGACCAGCCGATGGCGGCGGGGGACAAGGCGATCGTGCTCGTCAACGGTCTCGGCGGCACGCCGCTGATCGAGCTGTACGTGGTGGCGGGCGAGGTGGCCGCGGTGCTCGCGGGCCAGGGCGTGCCCATCGCGGCGAGCCTGGTCGGCGACTACGTCACCAGCCTCGACATGGCCGGTGTGTCGATCACCGTCTGCCGCGCCGACGAGGAGATGCTCGAGCTGTGGGCTGCACCCGTGGCGACGCCGGCCCTGCGGTGGGGGACCTGATGGCGCACCACCAGTTCGCGGGGCACGATGGCGGCATTGTCATCCGCATCGAGGAGGATTCGGTGGACGTCGCCATGGCCAGTGCGTGGATCCGGGCCGTCGCCTCGGCGGTCGAGGAGCACCGCGACCAGCTGACCCAGTTGGACGCCGCGATCGGCGACGCCGACCACGGCGCCAACATGTCCCGCGGCTTCACCGCCGTGCTCGCCGCGCTCGAGGACTTTCAGGCGGGCACGGTCGGCGAGGTGCTGACCAAGACCGGCTCGACGCTCATGTCCACTGTGGGCGGTGCGTCGGGTCCCTTGTACGGGGCTGCTTTCCGGGCCGCGGGAAAGACGCTCACCGACGCGACGGTGACTCCGCGCGAACTGGTCGAGGCACTGCACGCGGCGACCGCCGCCGTCACGCAGCTCGGCGCCGCCACCCTCGGTGACAAGACGATGCTCGACGCGCTCGCGCCGGCCGTGTCCGCGTTCGAGGAGGCGCTGTTCCACGGAGCCGATCTCGCGTCGGCGGCCGCGGACGCCGCCAAGGCCGCGGACGAGGGCGCGCACTCCACGATTCCGCTGCAGGCGCGCAAGGGCCGGGCCTCCTACCTCGGCCCGCGCAGCATCGGGCACCAGGACCCCGGCGCGACGTCCACCGCGCTGATCTTCGCCGCGCTGGCCGGGGCGGTGGCGGGCAGATGACCAGACACTGTTCACGCGCGACGTCCGCGGCGTTGATCCTCGGGGAGGTGGTCGTTCCGTGACCAGACACTGTTTCCCCAGGTGCGCCGCGAGCCCTGGTACCGCACGCGCGACGTCCGCGGCGTTGATCCTCGGGGAGGTGGTCGTTCCGTGACCAGACTCCGCTTCTCCGGCCGCGCCGCGAGTCCCGGCACCGCCGTCGGCGTGCTGCACCGCACCGACCGGCCCCAGGACACCGCACTGCCGTGGAACGTCCTGGGCAACCCGGTCACCCAGATCACCGAGGCGTTCCAGGCCGTCTCCGCCGACCTGCTGTCCACTTCGGACCGGCTCCGCGCGGACGGCCGCGCCGAGGACGCCGACATCGTCGAGGTCATCAGCTATCTCGCGATGGACACCGACCTGCGGCGGCTCGCTGTCGAGCACGCCCAGCGCGGACTTCCTCTGGCGCTCGCCGTGCGACACGCGGTCGACCACCATGCCGCCGCGCTCGCCGCCCTGGCGGACCCGACCCTGGCCGAACGCGCGGCCGACGTCCGCCAGGTCGGCAAGCGGGTCATCGCCCGCCTGCACGGGCACGCGCAGCCCGTCGGCGCCGACCTGCCGGTGGTCCTGGTGGCCGGCGAGATCGGCGCGGCCGACCTGCTGGAGCCCACGGTTCCCGTCGCCGCGGCGGTGTCGGTCACCGGCGGGTTCAACTCCCACGCGGCGATCGTGGCGCGGTCGCTGGGCATCCCGCTGCTCGTCGGCGTGCACCCGGAGGTGCTGGAGCACGCCGACGGCGCACCGGTCACAGTGGACGGTGAGCACGGCAGGGTCGTCATCAACCCGAGCCCCGCCGAGCAGACCGCCGCCGGCGAGGCGATGAGCGCCGCCCGGCACCGCCGGGAGGCACTGGCCGCCGAACGTCACCTGCCGGCCGAGACACCCGACGGCCACGTGGTCACGTTGCGCGCCAACATCGCCACGGCCGTCGACGCCCGTGCCGCGATCACCGCGAACGCCGATGGTGTGGGCCTGCTGCGCACGGAACTGCCGTTCCTCGACGCGACCGAATGGCCGACCGAGGCCCAGCACAGCGCGGTTCTGCGCCCGGTCCTGCGGGCCCTGGCGGGCCGTCCGGTCACCGTGCGCACCCTCGACTACGCCGACGACAAGCTGCCCCCGTTCCTGGCCGGCGGTGGCCGGCTAGGCCGGGGACTGCCGCTCATGCTGGCCGAGCCGGAAGCGTTCGCCCGCCAGTTCCGCGCCATCCTCACCACCGGCGCCGACTGCGTGCTGCGCATCATGATCCCGATGGTGGCGTCGGCCGCCGAGCTGAACGCGTGCCGGCACATCCTCACCCGCGTCGCGCTCGACCTCGGGGTGAGCCCACCACCGCTGGGCGCGATGATCGAGCTACCGGAGGCGGTGGCCGCGGTGACGGACATCGCGCCGTGCGCCGACTTCCTGTCCATCGGTACCAACGACCTCACGGGTCAGATCCTGGGCCTCGACCGGCGCAGCCCGGCCCTGACCCCGCAGCTCGCCGCCCACCCGGCGGTGCTGCGCGCCATCGCCGACACAGTGGCCGCGGCCCATCGGCACCGCCAGCGCGTATCGGTGTGCGGCGACGCCGCCGCGCACCCGCTCGTCGTGCCACTGCTGGCCGGTCTCGGCTGCGACGTGCTGTCCGCGGCGCCAGGGCACCTGGACCTGGTCCGCGCCACGATCCGCCGCCTCGACCACACGACGTGCGTCGCCATCGCCCACCACGCGCTGACCCTGACCACGGCCGAGCAGGTCTGGGAGGTCGTCCGGGACAACTGCGCTCCGGCGGTGCCCTGAGCAGCACTACGCCGTTCGGGTTACCTTCGAATTCCTGGTCACTGAGAAACGCCGACCGGGAGGACGGAGGTCGCCATGGTGCGCCCCGGCCCGGTGCCCGCCTGGGTCGAACCCATGCTGGCGAAACCGGACGGCGGCCGGCTGCGGTCCGGGCCGCCGTGGGCGTACGAGTACAAACTGGACGGCTTCCGCGCGGCGATGCGCGTCGCACCCGACGGCACCACCGTGCTGACCAGCCGCAACGGCATCGACTTCACCAACGAGTTCCGCACGGTCACCGGCGTCCTCACCGAGGCGCTCGACGGGCGCGCCGCGGTCCTCGACGGCGAGATCGTCGTCTACAACGAGGCCGGGCAGATCGACTTCGAACTGCTGCAGGCCCGCCGCGGCCGCTACCAGAAACACCGCGGCGCCATCGAGGACGTGCCGGTCCGCTACCTCGCGTTCGACCTGCTCCGGCTCGGCGATCGCATGCTGCTCGGCGAACCCTACGACGAACGCCGCCGCCTGCTCACCAGCCTCCCGATGCCCGACCCGTACCTCGTCGCGGTGGTGCGGGCGTTCACCTTCGACGAGCTCGCCGCCGACCGCACCACACCCGAGCAGCTCCTGGGCCGCGTGGCCGTCGATGGACTGGAAGGGCTGGTCGCCAAACGCCGCGACTCGCTCTACACGCCGGGGAAACGGACCGACGCCTGGCTCAAACACCCGCTCGTGCAGACGCGGGAGGTCATTGTGTGCGGATGGAAGCCGGGCCAGCGGTCCTTCACCGGGACGCTCGGCGGGATGTTGCTCGGTGCACACGACCCGGCCACCGGGGAGCTGGTCTACATCGGCGATGTCGGCACCGGGTTCAGCGAACGCGACCGCGCCGATCTCCAGGCCCGGCTGGAGAAACTCGAACGCCGGACCCACCCGTTCGCCACCACGCCTCCACGCGAGGACGTCGTCCGCGCCCGGTGGGTCGAGCCCGTGCTCGTCGGTGAGGTGCGGTTCCGGCAGTTCACCCGCGGCGCCGGACGGCTGCGCGGCACGTCGTGGCGCGGCCTGCGTCCCGACAAGAGTCCCGCCGAGGTGATCGCCCCACAGGCCGGCGAACCCCGGCCGGAGCCGGCCGAACCGACCCGGATCACCGTGCGCGTCGGCGAACGCCGCCTCGTGCTGTCCGATCTGGACAAAGTGCTGTACCCGGACGGGTTCACCAAGGGCGAGGTCATCAACTACTACAGCCGCGTCGCACCCGTGCTCCTGCCGCACCTGCGTGGGAGACCGGTCACGGTCCCCGGCGAGGCACCCGGTTGGCTGCGCACGGTGCGCCGCTCCGGCGTCGAGTACGCGCTGATCGACGATCTCCCCGCCCTGGTGTGGGCCGTCAACCAGGGCACCGTCGAGCTTCATCTTCCACAATGGACGATCGATGACGACCTGCTCGTGCTCGGCCTCGAACCGGGCCCCGGCGCGTCGATCGTCGACTGCTGTCGCGCCGCCGAACGGCTGTACGACGTCCTCACCGGCGACGGCCTCGTCCCGGTCGTGAAAACCTCGGGCTCCCAAGGACTTCACATCTGGGCACGCACGCCGGGGGAGACCTACGCCAAGGCGTACCACGACGACAAGGTCCTGATCGAATGGAACGCCGACCCGACCATCGCGCCCTACTCACTGTGCGGCGGTCACGAGCCGATGGTCTCGACCCCGCTCACGTGGGACGAGGTGCGCGACTGCCGCGACGCCGCCGAGCTCGTGTTCACCGCCGACGAGGTCCTCGACCGGGTAGCCGAGTACGGAGACCTCTTCAGCGAGGTCCGGTACTCGCCCGCACCACCAGCTCGGGACGCAGGGTCCGGCTCGTCACCGGCTGACCGCTGATCATCCGCAGCGCCTCGTTCGCGGCGAGCGCGCCCATCTCCCGCATCGGGTTGCGCACGGTCGTCAGCGGTACGTGCAGCTCGGCCGCCTCCGGAATGTCGTTGAACCCCACCACACTCACGTCCACGCCAGGGGTGAGTCCCCGCTCCCGCAACAGGCCCAGCAGACCGATCGCGGCCGCGTCGTTGACGACGAAGAACGCGGTCGGCGGATCCGGCAGGTCCAGCAACCGGGTCCCGGCCTCGCGGCCCGCCGACGGATAGATCGTCGACGGCACCACCAGGTCGTCGCTCACCTCGACGCCGCGTTCCCGTGCCGCCGCCCGGAATCCGCGTACGCGGTTGGAGAGGCTCACCGCGTACGGCATGCCCGCCACCACGCCCAGTCGCGTATGCCCGAGTCCGACGAGGTGTTCGGCGGCCAGCCGCCCGCCCAGCTCGTCGTCACAGGTGACCGACACGAAACCGGGGTAGGAGCGGTTGACCAGCAGCACCGGCACACCGCGGCCGGCGATGTCCACCATGTACGGCTCGTCATCACGCGCATCGGCCACGATCAGGCCGTCGACCCGGTGGCCGAGCAACAGCCGCGCCCGCCGCCGTTGCACCTCGGGCTCGTCCCAGGTGCTCACCACGACCGCCTGCCAGCCCTGCTGTGACAGCGTGTCGTCGATGCCTTCGAAGATCGTCGCGAGCACCACGTCGGTCAGCCGCGGCACCAGCACCCCGATCGACCGCATCTGCTGGTTGCGCAGTCCGGCCGCGATCAGGTCCGGTGTCCAGCCCAGCTCCTCGGCCACCTCGCGGATCCTCGCCACGCGCGGATCCGAGCTGGCAGACCGCAACGCCCGCGACACCGTCGATTTGTGCACGCCGGCCCGTTGTGCGACGTCGTCGAGTGTCACCCGACGGCGACCGGAGCTCTCCACGGCCGTCATCATAGGGATCTCCCCAACGCCTTGACCCGGAACGCCACCCCGCCTATCGTCCGTGCAATCGATTGCGCGCAATCGATTGCACGACAGGACCCCGACCCCGTGGAAGGTGTGCCGGTGCGCGACTACAGGTATGCGGTCATGGCGCTGATGGCCGTGATGGCGATCATCAACTACGTCGACCGCGGCGCCATCTCGTACGCGTCCGGGCCGATCACCGCCGAGTTCGGCCTGGACAAGGCCGCGTGGGGCGCAGTGCTCGGCTACTTCGGCTACGGCTACATGGTCGGCGCGCTCTTCGGAGGTGCCCTGGCCGACGCCAGAGGTCCGAAGTGGATGTGGGTGGTGTCGGGTACCGCCTGGTCGGTGCTGGAGATCGGCATGGTGTTCGCCGGCCAGTTCGGCGTCGCCGTGCTCGGCGGATCCGCGCTGCTCGGCTTCGCGGTGTTCCGGGTCCTCTTCGGGCTCGCCGAAGGTCCTGCGTTCGCGACGATCAACCGGTCGCTGGCGGTGTGGGCCGCACCGCGCGAACGCGGCATCGCCACCGGCCTCGGCCTGCTCGGCACCCCGCTGGGCGCGCTGCTCACCGCGCCGATCGCGGTGGCACTGCTGTCCATCGGCAGCTGGCGCGTCATGTTCGTGCTGCTGGGGAGCCTCGGGCTGCTGTGGGTCGTGGTGTGGATCCGGGTGTTCACCGACCGGCCGCAGGACAACCCGCGGGTCGGGCCGCCCGAACGCGAGTTGCTCACCGGTGGGACCGCGATGCCGACTGGCAAACCACTCGGCCGCGAGTCGTGGCGGCTGTTCTTCGGCAGCCGCACGCTGATCGCGAACACCATCGGTTTCTTCGCGTTCCTCTACGTCAACTTCCTGCTGCTGACCTGGACCCCGAAGTACCTGGAGGACGAGTTCGGCTTCAAGCTGTCCTCGTTGTGGTACCTCGGCATGGTGCCGTGGATCGGCGCGTGCGTGACCGTCCTGCTCGGCGGGCGGCTGTCGGACTGGCTCGCCGCGCGCACGGGCGACCTGCGGATCGCGCGTTCCTGGCTCGCGGTGGCCAGCCTGGCCCTGACCGGCGCGGTGTTCCTGTGCATCCCGCTGGTCCACAGCCCGGCCGCGGTGCTGGCGCTGATCGCGGTCGGCAACGCGCTGAACTTCCTGCCGGACACGGTCTACTGGGCCGTGGTCGTCGACGTCGCGGCCGCGCGGGCCGGCACGTTCAGCGGCATCATGCACTTCTTCGCCAACATCGCGACGATCCTGGCGCCGACGCTGACCGGCGTCCTGGTCGCCGACCACGGCTACGGCGCGATGTTCGTCGGCGCGGGCATCGCCTGCGTCGTGGGCATGGTCGCGATGGTGTTCGTCAACCCACGGGCGAAGGTCGACTTCCGCCCGGCAGACCCCGTCGTGGTTCCGGCATGAACGACTCGATTCGCGAGATCGCGCAAGGGGTTCGCGAAGGCCGGCTCGACCCGGTCGAGCTCGCGTACGTCGCGGTGTGCCGGGCGCTGGAGACGGCGAACCTCGGCGCCGTCGTCCACCTGGACGCCGATCGCGCCCGGCAGGCCGCCGAGAAGGTGGCGCGAGAACGGGAAGGCGCACTGGCCGGAGTGCCGTTGCTGGTCAAGGAGATCATCCCGGTGGCAGGTATGCCGTACCGCTGCGGCTCGCGGGTCTTCGCCGACCGGGTCGCCACCGCCGACGCCGAGATCGTGTGGCGCGCGCGGGCGGCCGGCGCGGTGATCATCGGGCTGAGCCACACCCACGAGTTCGCCTACGGCTGCACGGGTACGTCCAACGCCGAGGGACCGTGCCGCAACCCGCGCGACCCGGCGCGCATCACCGGCGGTTCGAGCTCCGGCTCCGCGGCCGCGGTCGCCGCTGGCGTCGTCC
Source organism: Lentzea sp. NBRC 105346 (assembly GCF_030269605.1). Classification (GTDB taxonomy): domain Bacteria; phylum Actinomycetota; class Actinomycetes; order Mycobacteriales; family Pseudonocardiaceae; genus Lentzea. The sequence goes on along the minus strand of NZ_BSTQ01000021.1, from coordinate 1,573 downwards.
CGCTGGCGCTGGGCACCGACACCGCCGGTTCGGTGCGCATCCCGGCGGCGCTGTGCGGGGTCGTCGGCGCCAAACCCGCCCGCCACACCCTGCCGCTCGACGGGATCTTCCCGCTGTCGCCCAGCCTCGACCACGCCGGTGTGCTCACGAGGTCGGTCGCCGACGCGCGGTACGCGATCGAGGTTTTGGGCGGCGGTGGCTCCGGGCCGCCCGAACCGCCCGCACCACCCCGGCTCGGCGTGCTGACCAACCCCGAACCGCTGGACCTGGCGGCCGAGGTCGCCGCCGCCTACGACGCGGCGCTCGGCAGGCTGACCGACGCCGGTGCGGAGCTGGTCGAGGTGCGGCTACCGGAGTGGTCGCGCTTCGTCACCGCCTCGCTGGACCTGCAGCGCCCGGAGGCTGCCGCCGTCCACGCCGCGACCTTCCCGGCCCAGGCCTTCAACTACCAGCCGGATGTGCGGGAACGGTTGGAGGCCGCCGCCGACGTGCCCGGCTGGCGCTACGTTCTCGCCCACGACCTGGCCGCGACGCTCACCGCGGAGACCGGCCACGTGCTGTCCACTGTGGACGCTGTGGTCCTGCCGACGGTGCCGATCTCGGCCCCGGCCCTGCTCGCGGCGGAGGCCCAGGTCGCCGGCGGCTGGCAGTCGGTGCGGGACCTGTTGCTGCGCAACAACCGGATGGCCAACGTGACCGGGCATCCGGCCTGGAGCCTGCCGCTGCCGGCCAGGGGTCTGCCGGTGGGGTTGCAGCTGGTCGCCGCCGACGACCGCCGGATGTTCGCGGTGGCCGAGTGGGTGGAACGTGTTGCGGGACAACGAGAGGGAGAGCAATGAGCGCGAGCCGACGACTGGCCGAGCTGGACATCGTGCTGCCACCGGTCGTGCCGCCGACCGCGGTGTACGTGCCGGCGAAGAAGGTGGGCAACCTGGTCTTCACCTCCGGGCAGATGCCCTATGAGGAAGGAGTTCTGCGAACCACCGGCAAGGTGGGCGACGAGGTCGACGTGGCACGCGCACAGGGGCTCGCCCGCGCGTGCGCGATCAATGCCCTCGCCGTGATCGACAAGGAGGTGGGCATCGACTCCGTCGTCGAGGTGGTCAAGGTGCTCGGGTTCGTCGCCTCCTCCGCCGGGTTCACCGGCCAGCCCGCGGTGATCAACGGGGCGTCGGAGTTGCTGGAGGAGGTGTTCGGGGCCGCGGGCAAGCACGCGCGGTCCGCGATCGGGGTGGCCGAACTGCCCATGGGCGCACCGGTCGAACTGGAAGTGATCGTCGCGGTGGCCTGATTCGGTTGGGCTTTGGACGCGGCTGCGCCGCGACACGTTGGCATTTTCGTGCGGGCCAGGCGCTAGGGCGCCTGTCCCGCACGAAAATGCCAACGTACCGAGACGGTGGTTGGCTGCCGTCGTGGTCCCGATCCGTTCCAGACTTGCGTTGTTTCGTGCGGTTGCGGGCGTGGCTGGGATGAGGTGGCTGGAGTTCCGTAGTTTTATTTTTCACTCGATAGTGGTCTCCATTGCAAGGTTGGCCGTTTAATTGTGATCTTGCGGTAGATTTGTGTTATGGAC
>NZ_BSTQ01000020.1 GCF_030269605.1 Lentzea sp. NBRC 105346 | reverse complement strand
CGGGCAGACTATGAGCCACGGCCACCACTTGTCATGATCGAGTTCTTTGGACGGAACCCGAAAATGATCAAGCGGTGGCCGTGCTCATGTCAAAGATCAGGAGCTTCCCGGTTAAAACACCAGCGCTTGGAAAGCTCCCCCCATAGCGTTCTAGGCGAAAGCGTCCTTGTTGTCGATCGCCCACTGCTCGAAGCTGATCGGCGCACGAGCGGTGACGTCCTGCACCGTCGACCAGAGCAGCTCACCCGGCTTCTTCTGCCCGGCCTGCTTGGTCAGGTCGACCAGCGCGGCGACCGCCTCGGCCGGCATCCACTGCGCCATCATCTGCGCGTAGACCTCTTCGGGGATGTCCTCGAAGCGGATCTCCCGGCCGAGGACCTTCGCGAGGATCGCCACGCGCTCGGCGGTGGACTCCTCGATCGGGCCGCTCAGCGGGTAGATCTTGTTCTCATGCCCCTCGCCGGTCAGCGAGGCTACCGCGACCGACGCGATGTCGCGCGGGTCGACGTCCGGCCGCTTGACGAAGCCGAACGGCGCGCGCACGACGCCTTCGTTCTTGATCGACTCGATCCACTCGAAGGCGTTCGAGTGGTAGCCGCCCGGCCGCAGGAACGTGTACGCCACGCCGGAGTCGCGCACGGCGGCCTCGGCGGACAGGTGGACCTGCGCGATCAGGTTGTTCGGGTCACCGCCGGCCGACGCGGACGACAGCGCGACGATGTGCGGGATCCCCGCCTCCGCGATGGTCTTCGCGACCATCTGGTGCTGGCCGGGCGCGGCGCTGTTGTTCAGGAAGAGGTGGACCTTGTCGACCCCCTCCAGGGCGGCCTTGACGTCCGCCTCGTTGCCCAGGTCGCCGCCGAACACCTCGGCACCCTCGGGCAGGTTCGCGGTCTCCGGCTTGCGGGTGAACGCACGGACCTCGTGCCCGCCCGCCAGCAGCTCGTCGACGATGAAGCGCCCCACGTTGCCGGTGGCGCCGGTTACCAGGATCTTCATGGACTGCCTTCCTCGGTGGCAGCCCAGCAGGGGCCGTATCCTCGAAATGCGATATCTCGGACGTACGGCCCACACTGGACCTCGTTCGGATTGCCGTACTCCCGGCGCGGTGTTGCAGCACCGCGCCGGGAGTCACTTCTTCTTGCTGAACTTCTCGCTGACGATCGACCCCGGCGGCGCGTCACCGCTGTGCCATTCGCGCCACTGCTCGATTCCGTCGATCGCGTCGTTCTCGATGGCCGTGACGAGCTGCTCGACCCACTCCAGCTCGGCCCGCGTGATCGCCGTCCGGTAGGACAGCTCGATCCAGCTCAACGCGGGCAGCCCCATCTCCATCAGCATCTCCGTGGTGCCGCCGAGCGCGTCGATCTCCTGCCGCAGCAGCTCTGCGCGTCGCCGCAGCAGCACGACGACCTCGTCCGGCTCGATGATGCCGATCAACGACACCCCGGCCTCGAACCGCGGGTACTCCTTCACGGGCTGCCCGATCAGGTCGCGCAACCAGCTGTAGAGCTCCTCCCGCCCGTCCTCGGTGAGCCCGTAGACCGTGCGCTCGGGTCTGCCGCCTTCGCGGCGCGCCTCGAGCGCCTCGATGAAACCGTGCTGCTCCAAGGAGTCGACCACGGTGTACAGCGAGCCGTAGTTGAGCTTGACGCTGGTGTCCTTGTGGCGTTCCCGCAGCGTGGTCGCCACCTCGTACGGGTGCTGCGGCCGTTCCCACAGCTGCGCCAGCACCGCCAGCGCCAGCGGGTTCGACCTTCGGTATCGGGCCATGGGTTACTCGCTTCCGGATATATGGACCAGAGTACACGGACCCGGAGCCTGCGGCTCGAAGATCGTTCGAGGTTTCGTCACGCCGCGTGTCACGCAACTCGCGCCGGATTCCCCCGATGTCTCGCGCGGGCTGTTTGCCCAGGCTGAAGGCATGACGACGAACGAACTGATGCGGACGATCTACGACAACCACGGCCGCGCGCTCGAGCGGTACGTCACCAAGCTGCTGGAGGGTGACCGGCACGCCGCCGCCGATATCGTCCAGGAGACCGCCGTGCGGGCGTGGCAGAACGCGAGCGGCCTCGACGTGTCCGGGCCGACGTTCCGGCGCTGGCTGCTCAAGGTCGCCAGACGGCAGGTCATCGACCGGCACCGCAAGCGGCTCAACCGGCCCGTCGAGGTCGGGGGAGACGTGCCGGACTGGGCGGTGCGGGTGTCCGACTCGTCCGAGCGGACGATGGCCGCGATGGTCGTTTCGGACGTGTTCTCGGGCCTTTCCACTGATCATCGCGAGGTCATCGCGGAGCTGTACTTCCGGGGTGCGAGCGTCGCCGACGCGGCCGGTGCGCTGGGCGTTCCGGCAGGAACGGTGAAGTCCCGCAAGTACTACGCGCTGCGTGCCATGCGGTCCGCGCTGGCCGACCGGGGGCTGACAAGTCCTATGTAGACAGTCGTCGCACATTACCGCTCGGTCACGTGGTATTGCCCCGATGCCTCGCGGGCCGGTATGACATGAGGAACGCTCGTTGTCGACCGGTCACGAGGAGCGGGGGTCGATGTCCGCTTCGGGGGAGCGGTGTGAGGTCTGCGGTGCCGCGCTGACCGGACACCGCACCGGAAGACCCGCCAGGTACTGCTCCGCCACGTGTCGCCAGCGCGCATACCGCCGCCGGGCGGAACCCGTTGCGCCGATTGCCGTTCCGTCCCTGCCCGCGGCCCTGGACGCGTTCGTCGGCCGGGAACGTGACCTCGCCGAGCTGGAGTCGCTGCTCGGCCGGTACCGGCTCGTCACGCTGCTCGGTCCTGGGGGAGCGGGCAAGACGCGGTTGTCCGTCGAGCTCGCCACGCGGTTGCGCACGCCCGCGCACTTCGTCGAGCTCGCGCCCGTGACGACCCCCGCGCTCGTCGCCCGGACCGTCGCGGACGCGCTCGGGATCGTCGAGGAGATCGGCCGTCCGGTGCTCGACACGGTCGCGGAGGCGTTGTCCCGCGACCCTTGCCTGCTCGTGCTCGACAACTGCGAGCACCTCGTCGTTTCGGCCGCGCAGGTCGTCACGGCCTTGCTGCGCCGGTGCCCTTCGTTGCGGGTCGTGGCCACCACCCGCGAGTCGCTGGAGATACCGGGCGAGGTCGTCGTGCGTATCGGCGAGCTGCCGGTCGAGGACGCGGTCCAGTTGTTCGTCGAACGCGCCACCGCCAGCTCGCCGGACTTCGAGCTCACCAACGACAACTTCGCGGACGTCGCGGCCATCTGCGCCGAGCTCGACGGCATGCCGCTCGCGATCGAGCTGGCCGCCCGGCGGATCCGGTTGTTCGGAGTCGCGGAGATCCGCTCGCGACTGGCCGACCGGTTCGGGCTGCTCACGTCCGGGCCGCGCACCGCCGCCCGCAGGCACCGCGACCTGCGCACCACCATCGAGTGGAGCTACGACCTCCTCGAGCCGGACGAGCAGGCGGTGCTGCGCCGGCTGTCCGTGCTCGTCGGCGGGTTCAGCATGGCGACCGCTGCGGCGGTGTCCGATGTGGACGATGTGCTGGACGTGTTGTCGGGGCTGGAATCCAGGTCGCTGGTCGTGCCCGGACCGCGGTTCCGCCAGCTGGAGTCGATCCGCCTGTACGGGTTGGACAAGCTGCGCGCCGCGGTCGAGGAGGACGAGACCTACGACCGGCTGGCGGCCTACTTGCTCGGTCTGGCGCGGCCGCTCGTCGGCGACGGCATGCTGCACTGCTACGAGGAACTGGCTCCGCTCGACGCGGAACGGGACAACCTGGCCGCGGTGGTGGAATGGGCCGCGTTGCGCGGTGACGACCGGCATCTGGCGCTGGCCACGGCGCTGGGCCGGTGCTGGCGGCAGCACGGTTACGTCTCCGACGGTTCGGCGATGATGCTGGCCGCACTGGACGCGGCAGGCCCCGACCACCCGGACCGCTCCACGGCGCTCGTCACCGCGGCGAACCTCGTCATCTCCGCGGGCGACCACGCCCACGCGGCGTCACTGGCCGCCGAGGCCGTCGAACTCGAATCGGGCGGCCACCCGGTCCGCCTGGTGAAGGCGTTGAGCGCATTGGGAAACGCCCAGCTGGCGGTCGGTGCGCGCGATCAGGCGTTCATCACGGCCCGACGGGCGCTCGCGCTGGCGCCGTCGCTCACGAACCCGCTCGACCGCGCGGTGTGCCTGCACAACCAGGCCTATCAGCTGCTGCAGTGCGGGCACGCGGACGAGGCCGCCGCGCTGATGGAGCAGTGCCTGCCGTTGTACCGCGAACACTCCCCGCACCCGGTGCCGCCGGAGTGGCTGCACTCGGCCGGCGCGCTGGCGCTGGCGCGCGACGAGGTGTCGTTGGCGGACAAGCACTTCCGCGAAGCACTGGAGCGATACCCGCGCGACGGCCGCGCGGACGCGCTCCCGGTCACCGCGATCGAGTCGCTGGAAGGCCTGGCCGCCGTGGCCGCGAGGCAACGCCGGTTCGTGCGCGCGGTCAGGTTGGATGCCGTCGCCGAGTCGGCCCGGCACGACCGCAAGCTCGGCCGCGAGGCGACCGGCGACCGCCAACGCGCGGCGACGCTCGCGCTGGCCCGTTCGGGCTTGTCGCCCGCCGCCTTTCGTCAGGCAGAGCTGGATGGCGCGGAGATCGCACGGCATGGTGCCGTCGAGTTCGCGATCACCGACGCCATGGTCGCCGGGCCGACGGAGCTGTCCGAACGCGAGATCGCGGTGGCACGACTGGTCGCGCTGGGACACAGCAACCGGCAGATCGCGGCTCGGCTGCGAATGAGCGAGCGTTCGTTGGAGACCTGCTTGCGTGACATGAGGAAACGCCTGCGGCTGCGCACCCGTGCCCAGCTCGCGGCCTGGACCGCCGCGCATCTGCCATGACGCTGGTGGGGCGAGGTGCGGAGCTGGCGAGGCTGGCGGAGCTGTGCCGGACGTCCAGGCTGGTCACCTTGCACGGCCCCGGCGGTGCGGGCAAGACGCGGTTGGCGCGCGAGTTCGCCTCGGACTCCTACTGGGTCGACCTCGCGCCGTTGACCGATCCCGGCCTGCTGCCGTCCACGGTCGCAGCGGTGATCGGTTGCCCTTCGGAGGCCGTCGAGGTCGCGTTGCGCGGCCGGAAGGCGTTGCTGGTGCTCGACAACTGTGAGCACTTGGTGGACTTTGTCGCGCCCTTCGTCGTGGCTCTGCTGACCCGGTGCGCCGATCTCACCGTGCTCGCCACGAGCCGCGAGGCCCTGGACGTGCCGGGTGAGGCCCTGCTGCGGCTCGGCCCGCTACCAGTGCCCGACGCCGCCCGACTGTTCGTCGAACGCGCTGGTGGCGCGGTCCCGTTCAGCCCGGCGGTGTCGCGGATCTGCACGGAGCTGGACTGTCACCCGTTGTCCATCGAACTGGCGGCGACGCGCGCGGGCTTCCTGGGGATCAGCGAGATCCTGGAGCGTCTGCAGGACCGCTTCACCCTGCTCGTGAACGAACGCGGCGAGCCCAGGCATCGAGATCTGCGCAGCACGATCGGCTGGAGCTACGACCTGCTGGACCCGGCCGAACAGGCCTTGTTCCGCCGCCTTTCCGTGCTGCCCGGCGGTTTCGGCGCGGACGTCGTGCTCGGGTCGGCCGACCTGGTCGACAGCCTGGCGGCCAAGTCCCTGGTGGTCGCTTCCGGCAGCCGGTTCCGGCAGCTGGAGTCGATCCGTCTGTTCGCGCACGAGCAACTGGTCGCTCGTGGTGAACTTTCCGCCACCCGTGATCAAGTCGTCGCCTGGTTGGCCTCCCTGGCTTCCACTTATGCCTCCCAGGCGTTCCCGACGCTGGATGTGCTGGCCCCGTTGGACGCCGAACGCGACAACCTGCTGGCGGCTCTACACTGGGATCCCTCTTTTACGCCGCTGCTGGCCGCCGCGTTGGCGGCCTGCTGGCGCGAACGCGGCCAGTTCACTCTCGGTCGTGCGCTGCTCGACCCGTTGCTCGACGTGGACGGCCCGCACCGCAGTACGGTCCTGGCCCAGGCCGCCGTACTCGCCACCGACGTCGGCGACGGCCCGCGCGCGGTATCGCTGGCGACTTCGGCTTGTTCACTCGACTCGGGCGTCGCGCTGATCCGCTCGACCAGCCGCCTGGCCGGTGCGCTCCTCGCCGCAGGTGACGCGCCGGCCGCCGCCGTCAACGCCCGCTCAGCGCTGTCGCTCGCCCGCCGGTTCGGCCGTCCGTTCGACCTGGCCGTGTGCCTGCACAACCTCGCCTACATCGCCCTGCACGCCGGTGACCTGGATGAGGCCTCCGCTTGTCTGGAGGAGTGCCTGCCCGCGTGTCTGTCGGCGCGCGAACCCTGGCTGCGAGTCGGAGCACTGCACAGCGCGGGCACCCTCGCCCTGGAGTCGGGCGACCTTTCCGCGGCGGAGTCGTACTTCCTGGACGCCCTGCGGTTCGAGACGTCCCACCTGGCCCGCAAGATCCACTCGGTGGAGGGCCTGGCCGTGGTCGCCGCCCTTCGGGGTGACTGCGGACGGGCCGCCCGGCTGGGTGCGGCGACCGCGAGACTGCGGCTCGACTGGGGAATGCCGCCGCGTGCGGTGGATCCGTGGGACCAACGCGTCCGCGAAGCTCTCGCTCAGGTTCCCAGCTCTTTCGCGGCGCCGTTGACCGAGGACGAGGTCGTGGCCTACGCGTTGGCCGTTCCCCTCGGCCCGCTGACGCCGCGCGAACGCGACGTGGTGCGGTTCGTGGCGGAAGGCCGTTCCAGCAAGCAGATCGCGGCCCGCCTGCGGATCACCGAACGCACGGTCGAGTCCCATGTGGACAACGTCCGCACCAAGCTCGGCCTGAGCACGAGGGCCGAGCTCGGCGCGTGGTGGTCGCGGTTCAGTAGGAGGACTGGCCATTGAGCCCGATGACGGCCTCGACGAAGTCGCTGTACTGCTCCCGCCAGGCTTAGGGAAGCCAATACAGGCGGTTCGACCAGCCTGGAAGTGGACGTGGGTTCCGTTGACGGCCGGGCTGCTGCCGCAGAACTCCTCGAACTGCTCGGGTCCGCCAGTCCCGGTCTTGCGGGGGCGGTGCTGGCGACCCTGCCCGAACCGCTGCTGCTGCCCACCGCCACCGAACGCGACGGCTACGTGCCCAACGTCGTCTACTCCTGCGGCGTCCTGCTGCACGACGACACGCTGGTGATCCCCTACGGCGCGAGCGACGCCTCGATCGGCCTGGCGACCACGTCACTGCGTGGCCTGATCGCCGCCCTGACCGGGGAAAGCCAGCCTCAGCACGCGCTTCCACACGCTGGCGGTCTGCCGTAGCAGCGGCCCGGTGGTGTACGGCAGGCCGAAGCGTTCGCAGAGCGCGCGCACCCGCGGCGCGATCTCGGCGTACCGGTTGCTCGGCAGGTCCGGGAACAGGTGATGCTCGATCTGGTGACTGAGGTTGCCGGTCATGAGGTGGAACAACGCGCCGCCGTCGATGTTCGCCGACCCCGCCAGCTGACGCAGGTACCACTCGCCGCGGCTCTCGCCGTCGAGCTGGTCCTCGGTGAAAACCACTGTGCCATCAGGGAAGTGACCGCAGAAGATGATCATGTGCGTCCACACGTTGCGGATCGTGTTCGCCGTCAGGTTCGCGAGCAACGTCGGCAGGAACGACGGGCCCGACAGCAGCGGGAACGCGACGTAGTCCTTGATCACCTGACGGCCGGCCTTGCCGAGGACACCGCGCAACTGGGTCAGCGCCTCGCGCCAGCTCTTCTCGCCCCGCCAGGCCCGTTCGAGCTCGACGTCGTAGATCGTGATACCCCACTCGAAGAGCATCGCGAGCGCCACGTTGTAGAACGGCTGCGCGAGGTAGACGGGATGCCACGGCTGCTCCGGGTGGATGCGCAGCGCGCTGTAGCCGATGTCGCGATCCTTGCCGAGCACGTTGGTGTAGGTGTGATGCACGAAGTTGTGCGAGTGCTGCCACGCCTTCGCCGGGGTCGCGAAGTCCCACTCCCAGGTGGTGGAGTGGATCTTGGGGTCGCACATCCAGTCCCACTGACCGTGCAACACGTTGTGGCCGATTTCCATGTTCTCGAGGATCTTGGCGGTGGCCAGCACCGCTGTGCCCGCGAGCCAGGCCGGCGGCAGGATCGACACGAACAGCAGTGCCCGCCCGCCTGCCTCCAAGCCCCTCTGAACGGCGATCACCCGCCGGATGTACCGCGCGTCGTCCTCACCTCGGGCGGCTATCACCTCGTCACGGATCCGGTCCAGCTCAAGGCCGAACTCGTCGATGTCGCACTCGGTCAGCCGCTCGGTCGTCGTCATGCGCTGCTCCTACGGGTCGATCTCGACCGCGCCGACCGCTGCCGGCACACAGGCCTGGACGCCTTCAACCTACGCCTACGTAACCGTAGGTACCGGTTGCGCGGGTTTCCTGGAGGTGAACAGTTCTTCTTTGCCTCAAAGGAACTGTCTCGCGAGGCAGTTGTGCGTTCTCGCACATTCAGGGCAAGTCAGCAGCTGCCAGTCCGGCGGCCAACAAGGCCGCGCTCACCACCGCGCTGAAGAGTTCGACTGATACCAGTCGCCGGCGAGCCCATCGGGCGCACACCAGGTTCACCGCGGCGTGTGCGGAAGCGGTGACCAACACCCACCACAGTCCTGCGGCCAGCAGCAGCGTGGCGCCGAGGTGGAACGAGGTCGCCGTGATGCCACGGACACCACTATGTGCGGGATGGGTGCTGATGAACCCACCCTGCGACCTCAGCTGTTCCGCCGCTTCGCGTCCGATGGGCCACCTGAACTGCGCCAGCCGCGTGGCGACGACGAAAACGAGTTCTGCCAGCGCCCAACCAAAGCCCGCCCAGAGCGCGGAAGCGGATCCACTGACGACGACCAGCACGAGCGCGAGCCGGACGCCTTCGTCCGTGACCGCTGAGGTTGCCGCGAGGATCGCGCGGCTGCGTTCAGGATCTCGAAGCCTGCGAGCGGAGCCGAGCACCGGCAGTCGCGCCGCCAATGCGACCAGCCACCCGAGAACACCCAGCAGCGCCCCGCCGGCCTCTGAGACACCGAGCACTATCGCCAGGACTGCCGCGAGCAGCACGAGAACGGCCGACATCACGGCGGCGCCCGCCAGGATCCTCCCGCTGACCCGAGCAGAACCCATCGCGGGGTGTTCTTCTACGCCTGCAGGTCCATCGATGATTCCAACGCTACTCCGCACACAGCCGCACCACGCGCCAGCACGCCTCTGGCCGAGTTCGAGCGGTGCGGGGACGGGCCGCAGTCCACCGCGCTGTCCACCGCCGCGGACGTCAACGCCACCGGCATCGGGGTCTGCCGAGACTTCGCACACCTGGCGATCTCCTTCTGCCGCGCGCCTCAACATCCCCGCCCGGTACGTCTTCGGCTACCTGCCCGATCTGGCGTGTCGCCGGACGGGGCACCGATGGACTTCGCGGCGTGGATGGAAGTCTGGCTGGGTGACCGCTGGTGGACGTTCGACCCGCGTAACAACGCGCCCCGCAAGGGTCGTGTGGTCATCGGCCGCGGCAGAGACGCCGCCGATGTCGCGATGGCCACCACGTTCGGCGGTCCGCGGCTGGAGTCGATGGTCGTCCACGCGGAGGAGGACTGCGCCCCGGCCTGGCGGTGACGAGGCTTGAAGGCACAGCCGGCCGCAGGGTGTCTGCGCCGCCCCGCTCAGCACGTCTGGACGTCAACCGTCTGAGCATCCGTGCCGGCCACGTGGTCCTAGTCGCCGTCGGGTAGTCCGGGCACCAACCTCAGTGTGCGGTTGCTGCGTGGATCAGTGCGCGTCTCGGCCTCGTCGACCTGCCGGATCAGCTCGTTGCGAACCTCGCCCAGCGCCGCGGGCAGATCGCGCGACGAGGACGTGGCGACGAAGTGCAGGCGAGGCCGGCAGTTGATCCAGCATTCCAGGGTGACTCGCTGGTTCGCGCCCTGACGGTCCTTCAGGCTGATTTCCAGATCGACCTCGCCGTTGCGGAATGACCGCAACCTCCGGCCGAGCGCGGCCAGGCGTTCCGAGACCCAGCCGCGTTCGGATGAGAGAAATCCGGTGGCGAGGTGTAGGCGCTGGGCGACGGCTTCCGCGCCTTCACGAGTGTCGGGCATGCGCTTGCCAATCCTTTGTGGAGTGTGCGCTGCTGTTGCCGGTCAATGACTTACCGGTGGTTCAGGCTGTCCTTTCGCGGTGCCTGCACAGGTTCGAGGAACAGGTTCGCGCAGGACAGCTGCTCGTCGGGGGAACCGGGTTTTGCGAGTGAGTGGTGTTCTTCGGGGTGACTGAACAGCTCGTCCACCGTTTCGGGGCGCGACACGTTCTGGTTCATCATGGTTCCGACTTTCTTCGCGTCCCGTGCTGAAGCCGAAGTTCGCGATGACGACCTCGCCACCTCACGACATGCTGCTTCTTCCGTATCGTCCATTATGGATCGGCAGTGGCTGGCACCCCGGCGCCTGTGCCGCTAGCCGAGCTCGGGCGGTGTCGGGACGGACCGCAGCGCGCGGTTGCTGCGCGGCTCGGTGCGGGTCTTGGTCTCGCCGACCTGACGGATCAGTTCGTCGCGGACCTCGTTGAGCGCCGCGGGAAGCTCCCGCTGGGACGAGGTGGCGACGAGGTGCAGGCGATGGTTGTGGTTGATCCAGCACTGCAGCATGACGCGCTGCTCGGCGCCCTTGCGGTCCTTGAGGCTGATCTCCAGTTCGATCTCGTCGTCGCGGTATGACCGCAGACGGGAACCGAGCGCGGCCAGGCGATCCACGACCCAGTCGCGTTCGGACGAGTGGAAGCCGGCGGCGAGGTGCAGTCGCTGTGCGATCACTGAAGCATCTTGGGGAGTTGCGTTCATGCGCTGTCGCTGACGGTGCTCACTGAAATCTCTCCTCATGACCAAGGCGAACCGACTGCCCGACGAACGAGCTGGAAGCTGGCCTCAGCCGCAAACCTGAAAACGTCGAAATAATCTCTTTCGCATACTCTATATCACCCGCGCGCACTATCACCTGAAATTCACATGAGAATCCGGCGATGGCAACCCTCCGGCCACCCAGCGACACAGCGCCGTCCCGCATCGGACCCGTCACAGGGCATCTAGCAGGGAGAACGGATCGATCGGTGGTGTCGCGACTGAAGCTTCGCAGGTGCCCACCGACGACACGAACAACGCGAGACGTTTCAGTCGATCGCAAGTGGAACGGTGTATGGTTGATTTTGTCGAGAACATCTCGCACCTGAGCGGTCAAGCTCAGGCTGTACTCGGCGAAACCTGAACCGGCCGTTTTCTCCGGCCGAGACTGGAGTCCGGCATGACGCCGGCCACTCACCAATCCATCGTCCCGCCGCCAACGGCATCCGGGTCCGGCTCGACGGGTTCTGGACCAAGCCGGCCCACACCGTGGACATGAAGCGATGATGCGCGCCGCACACCGCGACAACACCGACCCCGTCGAGGACCTGTTCACTTCGACGGCCCTCCAGACCCGAGTACCACGGCCCAGAGAGAGTGAGAAGAGATGACAGCATCGACTTTCGTGTCCCTGTACGAGCGCAGGCTCAAGCTGGTTCAGGACACTCTGACCGAGCAGTGAGTGGTTCGCGAGCGCCTACTGCCCCAGCCGGGTTTGCGCCCGGCGCGGCAGGGAAATCCGAGCAGAGACAGGCAGCCACCTGCCGACTCACCGATGACCCCAGACCCCGGCGTCGGAAATCGACACTGGAGGCGTTGGTGAGCACCGACCGCGGTGACGTGCCGCCCGAACGAAGCCTGATTCCCGCTGTGCTGCGGGTCAGCGCAGCGCTGAGCTGGCGCTTTCTCGTCGTGGTCGCGGCGCTCTACGTCGTCGGTGTCATCTTCGGCAAGTTGGCGGCACTCGTCGTGCCGCTTGCGATCGCGCTGCTGCTGGCCGCCCTGCTCGCACCGGCCGTCGGTTTCCTGGTGGCGCACCGGGTTCCCCGAGGTCTCGCCACCGCGCTGGTGCTGGTGGGCGGGCTGCTCGTGCTCGGCGGGATGCTGACGTTCGTCGTGGTGACCTTCGTCAACGGCATTCCGGACCTGGCAGCGCAACTGGCCCGCAGCATCGACGCGATCTCCGCCTGGCTCGTCGACGGCCCGCTGCAGCTGAGCGAGACGCAGCTGCGCGACTTCGCCGACCGGATCGTGAAAACGTTGCAGGACAACCAGTCCGGCATCACGACGGGCGCCATCACCACCGCCGCGACAGTCGGCGAGACCCTCGCCGAGATGCTGCTGGTGCTGTTCGCGCTCGCGTTCCTCCTCTACGACGGTCCCCGGATCTGGCAGTTCCTCATCCGCGTCGTTCCCGACGGACCCCGCAGGCGGGTCGACGTCGCGGGCCGGCGCAGCCTTGCCGCACTGGTCAGCTACGTCCGCGCCACCGGAGCCGTCGCGGTGGTGGACGCGATCGGCATCGGCATCGGACTGGCCGTGCTGCGCGTACCCCTGGCGGTTCCGCTGGCGGCGCTGGTGTTCATCTGCGCGTTCGTCCCCATCTTCGGCGCGGTGGTGGCCGGTGCCGTCGCCGTCCTCATCGCACTCGTCGCGAACGGCCCTCTGACCGCGGTGATCGTCCTGAGCATCGTCATCGCGGTGAACCAGCTGGAAAGCCACATCCTGCAACCGTTCCTGCTCGGACGCGCGGTGAAGCTGCACCCGCTCGCCGTGGTGCTGGCCATCGCAGCAGGCCTGCTCGTCGCAGGCATCGCAGGCGCACTGCTCGCCGTTCCCCTGCTGGCGGTGCTCAACTCCGCGATCCGCTCCCTGCGCAGCGAGGCCGACGAACACGTGTCACCCGCCGACGTGCACACCAGCCAACCCGAGGAGTCCGGCCCGGACGAACCCGGCCTGGACACCGAAGCCGAGAAGTGAAACCCACAACGGCTCACCGCGGCCACCCCCGGAGCAGGTACATGACCTCAACGCACGACGTCCTGACAGACACGGCTGACCGCCCTCGCGGCAGCGACTTCGCCCGCCTCACCAAGGAACTCAGGGCTGCCGGCCTGCTGAACCGCCGACGCGGCTACTACCTCCTGCGGATGGCGGTCAACGCGCTGCTGCTCGGCGCGATCGCCGTGACGTTCGCGATGCTGGGCGACTCCTGGTGGCAAATGCTCACGGCAGCCGTCCTGGCCGTGGCCTCAACACAACTGGCGTTCATCGGCCATGACGCGGGACACCGGCAGATCTTCCACAGCCACCGCCACAACAACGTCGTCGGGCACCTGCACGGCAGCCTCACCGGCATCAGCTACCAGTGGTGGGTCGCCAAGCACAACCGCCACCACGCCAACCCCAACCACGAGGACCACGACCCCGACATCGAGATCCACGCCCTCGCGTTCAGCCGCGCACAGGCCACCCAGAAACGCGGGCTGTACAGCTGGATCACCAAACACCAGGCGTTCCTGTTCTTTCCACTGCTGCTCGCCGAGGCAGTCGTGCTGCGCATCTCCGGACTGGTCGCGTTGTGCCGCAACGAACTGCGCAACCCGTGGAGGGAAGCAGCTTTCCAGATCCTGCCGGTGGCCGCCTACCTGACGGCCGTGTTCCTCGTGCTGTCACCGGTGAAGGCAGTCCTGTTCATCGCTGTGCACCAGGGCCTGATGGGCATCTATCTGGGCTGCTCGTTCGCACCCAACCACAAGGGCATGCCCATCATCGCCAACGGTCAGCGCCTCGACCATCTCCACAAGCAGGTGCTGACCTCCCGCAACGTCACCGGCGGACGGTGGGTCGACGCCCTGCTCGGCGGCCTCAACCACCAGATCGAGCACCACCTCTACCCGCACATGCCCCGTCCCAACCTGCGGCGCGCACAACCCCTCATCGAGAACTTCTGCCTCCGGCACGGCATCCCCTACAGCAAAACCACGCTGCGCCGCTCCTACGTCCAGGTACTCCGCCACCTGCACGACGCCGGGGCACCGCTACGCCACCCGGCACGATGAACCGCCAGCCCGAATTGCTGACCAGGCGAACTGGACAGCAGTGCCCACCGGTTGACTCAACCGGTGGGCACTCGTGTTGACGCCGATGGTCCTTCGCACCACGACGGCGTTGGGATGCTCTGGAGGCCGGGGTAGTGCCTCAGTGTTGTATGTGCCCCCAGAGGGCACATACAACACCGTTCTGACCTGCGGTTTTCTGCCTGTCTGCCTTGATGGCTCTCAGCAGGGGAACAGGACTGACGTGCACAAACGCTTGATCGATCTGGTGCCCCCGGCAGGGCACACAACAGATGGGAACAGCTTCGATCAGCGGTTCAGTGAGTGGACAACTGGTGGTCGAACACCGCCTGTCACTTGATCGAAGTACCACTCGAATCTGCTGATACCAGGCGGAGCCGCCCGCCGTTGATGAGATCAGGCGACCTTGTCGCGGCCGATGATCATCAGAGCTGTGCGATCAGCCTTGTCCATGCCGCCCCACACTCCTTCTCGTTCGCCGTGGACCAGTGCGGTAAGAGCGCAGGTCAGGCGTACTGGACAGGTGCGACAGACCTCCTTGCACATGATCGAGCTGTTGCTGTCCGGTTCGGCGTCAATCCAGCCGGCGCGGTCGGCTGTGTTTCGACACGCGGCGTGTGCATGCCAACGTGGAGCGCGCAGTACGGCAACCACGGTCATGCTGCCGGTCGGGACGATCCGCTGAGCAGATAGTCGACGAGGTGCCGCGAGGCGCTGTTGAGCTGGCACGCCACCTGGTGGCGGCTCAAGCCGAGCCGCTTTGCTGCGGTGGAGCGATCGTCGTGATCGATCATCACATCGGAGACGAGGTCAGCTTCCTGCGGTGTGACCACACCGGAGAGCATCGCCTCGGCGAGGACGAGGTCTGGATGTCCACCGGTGGGGCGGAGGTCGCTGATGCTCTCGGTGAGTTCCGAGCGAGAGATCGCCAGCCGCATCTCGCGGTTGCATGTTTCGTGGCCGCGACGGAACGCAGCCCAATAGAGCTGCGCATAGATCTTCTGGGCCCGCGCGTCCGCGACGTCGAGTGCTTGCAGGAATCCCTCGAGGATCTCGGAGTCGAGATCGCTGCGGTCACCGGGGAAACGATCGCCGAGTTTGCCCGCGATGTGCTTGAGCCCAGGAATCATCATTCCCGCCGCCACCGTGGTCCACGGCTCCGGCGTCGCGTGAGCCCGCTTGACCAACTCCTGCCACACCGCGTTCTTGGTCACCCAACTCGTACGCCGCTTGAGCAACAGCACCCGGACCTGGTCCAACGGCATTACTTCCACAGGCAGGCCGCAACCGAGCGTCGCGCAGTCAAGCGTCAACGGGTTCGGGCCAGTCGTCATCGCCACGAACCGCCGCTCGATCACATCCAGGTGTGAAGGGGAGAACGAGGTCATCGGGAAAGACC
Source organism: Lentzea sp. NBRC 105346 (assembly GCF_030269605.1). Taxonomy (GTDB): domain Bacteria; phylum Actinomycetota; class Actinomycetes; order Mycobacteriales; family Pseudonocardiaceae; genus Lentzea. The sequence goes on along the minus strand of NZ_BSTQ01000020.1, from coordinate 191,980 downwards.
TTTCAGGGGGACGGGTACATTCCACCTCCTAACCGCCCTCAACGGCGCTCGATGACAAGGATTCACCGGAACGGATGGCGTGTCGTCCTTGTTGTCGCTCAAGTGTTTAGCCGCTCGCACGACCGGGAAGGGCCTTTGGCCGAGCCGTTTCGTCGCTGCCTCAGATGGTCTGTCGAGGTCAGATCACGTTTGCCCTGCCCTGCCTGGTATCGAGGGACTCCGAAACAGCTTGTGTCCCTTGGAGAAGGCGATTCCCTTGCTGCCGGACGGTGCCACCGCGATCGCTGGACCGAGCGTGCATCCACAGACATAAACCCGCGCGCTCGCAAGGACCACGATCGTGGGGTCAGGTCTGACGCGATGTGTCCAGTCCAGGCCACGTCGCATGGCCACGCACCGAAGAGGTACTCAGCGTGGCGTACCTGATCGAGCAAGGAGCTGCTGTCATCTGCGGAGTCGCACCCGTCGAACGCGAAGCAAGCCACGGCCGCTTGAGGAGGAAAGCTCGACTTACCACCGCGCGCACGCTGCATCGCGCGCAGCCGGACTGCTCTGGTTCGTGGTCGGCTTCGGTATCTCGGCGTTCCTTGCCCTGACCATCGGCCGGCCAGGCGCCGCGGTCGGGCTGAGTCTGATGGGTTGCCTCGTTTCGGTGGGCGCAGTCGTGGTGCAGCGGAGGCCACCACACCGCTTGCTTGACTCGCTCAACGGCGTCGACCTCGCCGGCTCGTCAGTGTGCATCGTTTCTGTGACCACGTCAGCCGCCGGGCCTTACGCCGCACACCTGTGGTCGGTCGTGCGCGCGGGAACCGGACACGGTCGCAGACGGGAGCGGCGTCTGCGACCCCTATGGCGCCTCTGGCGCCCACTCGTTGGCGAACGTCTCCATCTGTTTGATGACCAGGTCGACCGCCTCACGCTCCTCGTCGGGTGGGTAGTCGAACTTGGCCAGCAGGCGACGGATACGGGTGCGCAGCTTGGCGCGCACCGGTTCGCGGGAGAGCCAGTCGATGCTGAGGTTCTTGCGAATGTCCGCGACCAATGCGCGTGCTATGTCTGCGAGTACGTCGTCTCCCATCAGAGCTTGTGCCATGCCCTGATGCGCGACGGCGTCGTAGAACGCCAACTCGGCGTGGTTGAGCGGTGGATCGAACCGTTCGCCGCGCCGAGCGTCCGCGGAAACCTCCTTCGCCATGGCGACCAACTCGGCGATCATTTCAGCGCTGGTGAGCTGCTCCCTCATGTAGCGGATCATGAGGTCCTCGAGACGTTCGGCGAAGCTCTCCCTGCGAACGATGTTGTGCTTGGTCACCTCCCGCATCTTCTGCTCGATGAGGCGACGCAGGGCTTCAGCAGCCAGGTGGGGTGTTTCCGAGGCTTGAAGCTTGCGCAGGGCTTCCTCATTGAGTCGGGCGAGGTCAAGGCGTCCAATACCAGCCTCGGCGTACAGATCCGTGATCTCCTCGGCGTCGACGACAGAGGCCGCCAGCTGCGACAGGTACAGGTTGACCTCGGCGGCTACCGGCTTGCCGCTCGCCTCCCGATCCGCGGCGTCAAGCTTGACCATCCATGCTCGCACCTCGACAAAGAAGGCGATGTCGCGACGCCAGTTGTCCAGGTCGCTGAAGCGTTCCGAGATGTCCCGGCTCATCGCACACAGCCGATGGAACCGCTCCAAGCGGGTGGCACTCTCGCGGAAGCGATTGGCGAGCGTCTTCGCGCCGGCTTCGATCTGATTGCCTGGAGTACGCGGGTCCCGCAGATAGTTGGCAACGAGACGCAGAGCGCGGATGCGCGACTTGGGGTTGGACGTGTCGGCGAGCAGTGACCGCCAGTCGACCCCGGCGAGCTGACCGCAAATTACGCTGTGCTCGTTGCGAACCTCGGTGATGGCGCGTTCGACGTCGCGGCCGAGCGTCTGATCCTCCTGATCGCTCGGGGTGTACTCGACGAGGGCCTTCTTGAGGTTCTCGGTCAGCGGCGCGTAGCCGACGAGTAGGCCGTCCTGCTTGCCGCGGAACCGGCGGTTGACCCTCGCCAAGGCCTGCATGAGGTTCGCGCCCTGCATGGGCCGGTCCATGTAGAGAGTGTGGATCGGTGGGGCGTCGTACCCTGTGAGCAACATCGAGTGGACGATGAGCAGCTCTAGTTCATCCTCCGAATTTCTGGCGCGGCCCTGAACCGTCTTGTGCTGCGACGGTCGCAAGGCGTGCTTCCGCAGGTGTGCAGGGTCGCTTGGATCACCGTGGAAGACGATCTTCATCTTGCCCTTGTCCACGGAGTCGTTCACCCACTCGGACGGCAGTTCCTTGGCGAGGGCGTCGAAGACCTTGACACAGACTTCGCGACTGACGCAGACGATCATCGCCTTGCCCGGCCCGCCGATTTGCGGGCGCATCAGCTTGGAGCGTTGTTCCCAGTGGGCGACAAGGTCTTTGGCCAGAGTCTCAATCCGATCGGGTGCGCCATACACGTTGCTCATCTGGATCGCGTAGCGCATGGCCCGGCGGCGCTCAGCGTCGTCCATGTCGGCCGTCAGGGCGTCGGCCTGTTCGTCGATGGTGTCGGGATCGACGTCCGGAGGCAACGAGACCGGAATGAGGCGCGGCTCGTGATACACGCGCACGGTGGCTTCGTCGTCGACGGCGCGCTTGAGGTCGTAGACGTCGATGTAGTCTTTGCCCGCACCGAAAACCTCACGCGTGTTGGCATCGGCTTTCGTCAGCGGAGTTCCGGTGAACGCGAGGAGCGTGGCGTACGGCAAGGCGTCGCGCAGATGACGGGCGTAGCCGTCCAGGCTGTCGTAGTGACTGCGGTGCGCTTCATCGACGATGACGAGGATGTTGCGCCGATCGGAGAGCAGCGGGTGGTCCGCGCCGGCTTCCCGTTCCTCCTTGGTACGCCCGAACTTCTGCAACGTCGTGAAGATAATGCCGCCGGTCCGGCGGTTCATCAGCTCCCGGCGGAGATCTTCTCGTGTGTCTACCTTGGTCGGAGTCTGGCCAAGCAGCGTCTCGCTGTCTTTGAAGGTGGAGTGCAACTGATCGTCGAGATCGTTCCTGTCAGTGACCACAACGATGGTGGGGTTGTTGAGCGCCGGGTGCTTCGCGGCGAGCGCGCACACGCACACCATCTCTTCCGACTTGCCGGAGCCTTGAGTGTGCCAGACCACACCCGCCTGACCGGTGGTGCGAGATGCCTCGACAATCGCGGCGACAGCTTTCAATACCGCGTGGTACTGGTGAGGCTTGGCGATGCGCTTTCCAGCCGGGATGAAGTTGACGAAGTTCTCGGCCAGGGACAAGAACCTGTGGTGGGTGAAAAGTCCATGTAGCGCAAGGAACAATGCCTCGACACCGTCGTGGTCCGGTGCGTTGGTATCAATGCGCTTTCCATCGTCGTCGACGTTCCATGGCGCAAAGTGCTCGTAGGGTGTGAACGGCGTGCCGTACTTGGCGGTGATCCCGTCCGAGATCAGGCACAGTACGTTGTAGCGGAACGCGATGGGGAACTCGTCCTTGTAGGTACACAGCTGCGCGTGCGCATCCTTGAGAGTGGCGTGCTCGTCGGCCGCACTCTTCAACTCGATGACGGCGAGCGGCAGGCCGTTGACGTAGAGCACGATGTCGAATCGCCGCGCGTGGTCGCCGTCGACAACTGTGACCTGGTTGACAGCATGGTATGTGTTCGCCTCCGGCCGGCGCAGGTCTACTAGACGGATCGTGGGAGTGTGCTCCGCCCCGAACTCGTCGGTGTAGGTGACGGCGTGAATGCCGGATGTCAGGTACTCGTGGGCCTGCTTGTTCTCCGGCAGCGCTTCACGGGACCTCGGTGTTGTGGCGATGTTCAGCGCTTCCCGAACTGCATTCGGCGGCAGTGCAGGGTTGAGCCGCTCGATCGCGGCGCAGAGTTCGTCATGGAGGATCAGGTCGTCCCATGTTGCCCGGCCGCCGGAGCCGGGGGCGATGTCCTTGCCAGCCTTCACCACCCAGGCAAGCTCACAGAGCTCGTCTAAAGCGTCGTGCTCCCAAACAGCCTCAGTCATTCTGCCGTCGCTGGTGTTCATACGGCGTCCTCAACGATCCGCTCTGCATCCCGGATACGCAGCTTGCCAGACATGAGCTGTGGGAGCAGTGTGTCGCGAAGATCGACAAGGATCCGATTCTCGTGGAGCCCGTGTGTGGCCCGCGCATCGACAGCCGATAGCTCATCGGTGAATCGTTGCCTGACCTCGCGAGGCGGCAGCGTTACGGGAAGTTCACTCATAATGGACGTGTTAAGATTCGGCATGGTCGCTCCAATGGCCCGCTGAAGAATCCATTCTTGAACCTCTGGCTCTCCCAGGTAGTGGCTCATGAATAGTGGTTCTACTGACGCCCCTGTCCGCACTCGAAGGCATCCTGTTCCGCAGAGCCATCCAGATTCATGTGGTCGGACCAATGATCGCCGTTTAACATCGCCTCGGCGCGAGTACACAATATCCCCCTCCTGCAGGAGGTATTTCGAAAGGCGATTGATGTCGTGAAGAGATACGCGCGCTATGCCGTCTTCGGTGATTATGTTGTCGCCGATGTTCTGAGGCATCACGCTTGGGGTGCCAGACTCAACGTAGTCAGAAGCATGTAGCTGGCTGCCAAATGGTCCGGTCTGAATTCCGCCACCACCTGTGGCGCATAGGGCGCCTAGGGTTGTTCGCGTCCAGCCTGGTGGAAGGATTGGCGATTCCTTGGTAAGTGAGCCAAGATTATGATCTTGCCACAATTTCACCATCTTCGTTCGAGCGAGTTTGTTGGCAATGCTGGCGATAGCTTTATTGTTCTCGATCTTGTCGTCCAGTGCGCCGAGTAGGGCTACTGTGGCATCCTGTTCAGTGCGTTCGGGGATGCAGACATGGAAGGCCTTTGCTTCTGGGTAATAGACCGTCTGGTGGGTGGTTCCGTGTGCGAACCGTCGAACGGAATCCTGTTCGGACATGAGGATGTAGTGTAGGTATTTATGTGATATCTGAGGTCCGCAGATCCAATTGACAAAATCCTGGCTTGTTGCCATAGGGGTGCCAATGGTTACGACATAGCCGACCGAGGCTGTGCGTGACAAACATACGGTGTTAGTTGGAAGTAGTCTTGCAGATGAGTTGGCGAGACCCTCTTTGGTAATTGACTGCGTTGTTGAAGTTATTGTGCGCCCATGGTTTGCTGTTGCGTCTCGAATGCCGACCCATGGGATATCTCCGTCCCAGTATTCGGGCCTTCTGCGGCTAGGCGTGTGCCCACTTTCAAGCCTGGCAATCTCTGAGAGTTGAACCCATGTAAATCCGGACGCGGTCGGTGTACCTGGGTTTCCTACGCTTAGTGCCCAGCGGCCCGCAATTACGCCGGTCGTCGCGGCGCGTCCACCTGTCTGCGTCTCGACCCTAGCCATTGATCCTCCCCAGCTGATCGCGAACAATGGCGTCGAGTCGGACTGACTCATCGAGTTGCTCGAAGAGTTCCTTGGTTAGCCGCGCGATGCGCTCCTCGACTGGCTCGGAGTCTAGATCTTCGTTGACCTCCGTTGCGCCTACGTACCGGCCAGGTGTGAGCACATGGTCATGTTTCGCAATCTCCTCCATCCTTGCGGAGTAGCAAAACCCTGGCACGTCTTGGTAGCTGATGCGCTTGGTTTTGGCGGACTTTGTGCCGCGCCACGCGTGGTACGTGTCGGCGATCTTCGCAAGGTCCTCGTCGGTCAAAATTCGTTCGGTGCGGTCGACCATTTTGCCTAGGCTTCGGGCGTCGATGAAAAGCACCTCACCTCGACGGTCGGCGAGTGCTTTGGCACCTTGAGGGGTCTTGTCCTTCGTGAGGAACCACAGACAAGCGGGAATCGCAGTGGTGCGGAACAGGTTGGAGGGGAGTGCCACCATGCACGCCACCAGGTCGGCCTCGACCAGGGCTGCGCGGATCTCGCCCTCGCCAGACTGCTTGGAGGACATCGAACCGTTAGACAATACGACGCCAGCGCTACCGCGCTCACCAAGCTTGGAAACAATGTGCTGCAACCAGGCGTAGTTGGCGTTGGACTGCGGAGGCGTGCCGAAGCGCCACCGCTTGTCGTCGGCCTTCCGCGCCCAGTCGGACATGTTGAACGGCGGATTGGCCATGACGAAGTCGGCCTTGAGGTCCGGCAACTTGTCATCGTCGAAGGTGTCGGCCCAGCGGTCACCGACGCCCTTGGGATCCATGCCGTGGATGGCGAGGTTCATCTTCGCCAGGCGCCACGTGCGCTCGTTGGCTTCCTGCCCATACACCGCGATGTCGTGGCTGTGGTCGCGACCGGCGTGCGCGGTGACGAACTTGCCCGCCTGCACGAACATGCCACCTGAACCGCAGCACGGGTCGTACACCCGGCCCTCGTACGGTTCGAGGACCTCCACCAGCAGCCGCACCACGCTTGCGGGTGTGTAGAACTCGCCGGCGCGCTTGCCCTCAGCGCGGGCAAACCGCTCCAGGAAGTACTCGTAGACCTCTCCGAGAACGTCCTGGGCCGGGCGATCACCGTGACCGGCGAAGCGCGCATCGCTGATGAGGTCAACGAGTTCCTTGAGGCGCTTCTTGTCGACGTTGTCCCTGTTGAAGATCTTGACGAGAACGCCAGTGAGGGACGGGTTGGCCTTCATCACCTCGTCCAAGCCATCGTCAAGGAGCTTGCCGACGCCGCCTTCCGCGCTTGCCGCGTTGTCGGCGATGTACTTCCAGCGGGCAGTTGGCGGAACCCAGAAGACGTTCTCGCTGACGTACTCGTCCCGGTCGTCGAGGAACGCCTCGCGGCGTTGCTCGGGGATGTCGGTCAGACTCTCGGCGATCTGGGCGCGTCGTTCGGCGAACGCGTCGGAGACGTATTTGAGGAAGACCAGGCTGAGGACGAACTCCTTGTACTGGGCGGCGTCCATGGAGCCACGTAGCTTGTCCGCGGCCTTCCACAGGATGTCCTGGATCTCCTTCGTGCTGGACATGCCAGGCAGTTCGCCTTGGCCGTTGCCAGCTCGCTTACGCGGAGGCATCGTTCCTCTTCCTCTAGGTTCCGTGTGGTCGGGGCACAACTACGGGCGGTCGATGGTCAGGGTGCCGTCTGCAATGCCGGCGATGGTCAGGCTGCGGACTTCAGCGAGCGCTTCGTCTTGCGTACGCAGGAGTTCCTGTCGTTGCTCGATCTCTGCGAGCAAGCCGTCGAAACGTTTGACCTCCGCCGGGTCCAGATCTGGGATCACGAAGTCTTCCAGTCGCTGCGCCGCGCGAACCGCGCTGGGGCTGCGGCCGGTGTTTCTGGCCGCGTTGAGCAGCGCGGCAAGGACGCGTGGCGTCAGCGGGCGCACCGCATACGGGTTGACGCGGAGCACCCGAGCCGGGAAGGCGACGACCGAGAAGCCGTCGTGGTCGACCTCCGCGCCGAAGTGAGGCGTCGTCGTATAGACGATGTCGCCAGGCTCGGTAAGGCCGGCGCGTTCGTACATCCCTGCCAGGACAACACGGTCAATACGTCGCGCACCGAACGGGCTGTCACCGCGCACCTCCTCGGGGCCGAGCACCTTGTGATGGCCCTCGGAGCCGATGTGCTGAGGATCGAGACGGTTACCCTTGATCTTCTCCAGGCGCCCTAACGCGATGAGTGAACCGATAGTGGCCATCGAGGGTTGTTCGGCTACACGCCGGACGACCTTTCCACGCAGGTGACCATGCTCATCGACATGTCGTCTTGCCTTCAAGTCGGCCTGTTCGAGCCGACCTTCCGCTTCGGCGATCAAAGCGGGCCGCTCCATCACCGTTTGGGCCAGGAGCGCGGAGGGTGGTGGCCCCGGTGGGATGAGCGCGTGGCCGAACGTGATGTCAAGCTGCGCGACTGGGACTATGCGGCCATAGCGTGGATCGTGCCCGTCGCGGCGGAATCCTTCGGTGCGCCACAACACGATGTCCTCGGCCAGCCGGGTTCGTACCCGTTCGTCGAACGGCTGGGAGCCGATGTCGGAGACCAGTACGTAACCGCGAGTGGGAGCAGTTGGCTCTCGAGTTAGTACCCAAAGGGCGCTGCGATAGCCAGGCCGATATGGGCTCATGCCGCCGGGCAGGTTGACGACGGTCTCGAGGATGCCGCTGCGGAGCAGGTCAGACCGCAGCCGGGCCTCGTCGGTGCCGGGCAGCGCGTCGACAAGGGCGTCAGCGGGACCGATGACGATGGCGGTGCAGCCAGGGCCGAGCAAATCGCCGATCTTCTCGATCTCCTCCAGCACAGTCAGCTTTGAACGGCGTTCCCCGGCCTGATAGGGGAGTCGGGTGACGATCACATCCGGGGCCGCCAGCCGTTCCTCGAGTTCGGTGCCGATCTGCACATCGAGGTTCAGTTCGTCGACGCCACCGATCAGCAGGCGGCGGCGGGTGAGCCGGGCGAGCCACTCCTCAGGTTCTGCGGCGAGCACACGGATCTGAGTCTGATCGTCGATCGCACGAACTAACGCTGCCAGCAGGTCCCCTCCGCGGGCATGGGGATCCGCGACCGTGAGGGGTCCCCTGTGTTCGCCCGCCAACTGCGAATCGACTAGCTGGGCGAGTAGGGGCCGCAGCTCCGGCGTGAGCGCGTCGGCGGCAAGCTCGGGCACAGAGAGGCGAGCACGTGATGTCAGCAGCCACTCAAACGCACCCGCGTCGGTGTACGCGGCTTCGACCAGGTCGTCAGCAAGGCCCGCAAGCGCTAGGGCAGAACCCTCGGTGGAGCGCAGTTCGCGAAGCAGAAGTTCGTCATCCGGGTCCATTCGTTCGCCCCGTTGACGCAGCGTCCTCCAGGTTTCTTCCGGATCCGTCGGACCACCTCGGAGGCCGTTTGGAAGCAAGGGCATCTCGTCAAGGTGGCGCAAGCACAGCAAGCTGCTGACGACTTCGATGACCGTTCGCGCGCCGAATCGGGCCGAGTGTGTCGCGATGCTGTGCAGGGCGAGCTCAGCTCGAAGCTGGGTTGCGTCCGCATTGCCCAGTCCTCTGGTGACCAGCCAGTCCACCACCTCGTGGCCGTGAAAACGCAGGTCGCTATCCAGTCGGACGGGCGCCGGGAAGTCCACGTGCCGCCGCCGCCAAGTCGAGACGACAGGGCGCTTGACCTGCGCCATGGAGGCGATCTCGGAGAGCGTGACCATGGGGGAATCAGGGGTCGATCGCATCGTTTCGCCCCCTTCGGTCTTGAACTACAGCGAGTTCGACTCTATTCAGGGCGGCAGCATATCGCGAGCGCGGACATTGATAACAGGGGATATCAGCAGATTCGGCGGTCTGCTGCCCATGTTCGGGCAACCTGCTCCTTGCACACCACGAACGGATGCAAGGAGAGAGCCCATGACGACCAAGCCGGCTACGCGGCGGAGCACGGTCTACCTGCTGCAGGACGATCTGTCGGCCAAGGCGCCGCTGCGCGACGCGCTGAACCTCAAGTACGAGCGAGACCACGATTTCGAGGTTCAGGACGTGCTCGTCGGTACCACCCCAGCGCTCTTGTACGCCGGCGTGATCGGCCGGGATCGTCCGCCGGAGTGGGCCGATGCTGTTTGCCGCCTCACCGAAGCGTGCCCGGCGGTGGAGAACAAGACGGCGGCGGGCGTCCTTGTTGTACCGATCGAGACCACGGTGTTCGCCGTCGCGTACGGCATGGGACACCTATTGCTTGATCAGTCCCGCGTGGTGTCCGGCTTCGGGTTCGGCTTCGCGCTGCGGGTTCTCAAACCCGATGCTGTTCGCCAAGTAACCCACAGCATGATGGACGCGCGTGGGCGCACCGACCGGAAGTCCGCTGCCCAGGACCAGCACATCCACGGATTCGGTATCGAGGAGTACGGAGAGGTCGTCAGCAGGCTCGCGGGCAAGCTGGGCGAGACCTCACTCACGCTGAGCAAGGGGCGGAAGCAGTCGGTGCAGATCTCAGGTACCGACGCCCTCAAGATCCATCTCGGTTCGGAGCCCGACGACTTCCTTGCGGATCTCGCCGAAATCAATCGCATCGCGACCACTCAGTCACCGGCGCCCGAGTTCGACGCCATCTCGAGGGTTCGTCCGCTGAAGCCCCAGGACGAGCGCAGGCGTGAGCTCGACCGTCGTCTCGACTTGCTGCTCGTAGACCCGACGCGCGGCAGCATCGCGGTGACTGTGCCCACGACTCTCCTGGACGAAGAGGATGGTGCGATGTCGTTCTGGCTCAAGGCAGGCTCACGACGGGAGTCCGTTCGGGAGCTGGACCTTGAGCACATTCTGGCGAAGACGCGGCGCATGCCTGAGGGTGAGCGTCTGCCTGCGCTCACCGATGGCTACATCCAGATGTGCCGGGACGTCGATGGTGAGAACGTCGCGAGTCCAAGGATTCCGGCCAACAAGTGGCTGGCCGCGGAAGTCTCGCTCGGAACCAGCCACTTCTTCTACCACGAGGGCCGCTGGTACGAAGTTGGTGATCGTCACCTGGAAACAATCCGAAGTCAGGTCGACGAACTGCTGAAGGGCTCCACCGGGCCGTCACTGATCGACTGGACCGCGGATCTCGTGGATGAGAAGGCGTACAACGAGGAGGCCGCCAAGCATGGATTCGTGTGTCTGGATCGGGCCCTCATCAAGTCCGAGCTGCATCCGCACGGCTTTGAGGCTTGTGATCTCTTCGGCTCGGGCAACGAGCTCGTCCACGTGAAGCGCGCCGAGTCCACTGCACCGCTCAACCACCTCTTCGCGCAGGGGAGGGTGTCGGCAGATGCGCTGAGGTTGGACGGCGACGCGCGACGCAAGCTTCTCGCAAAGGTGCGCGGGCAGAATCCCCAACACCTGGTCGGAGACGACTTCATGCCGAAGAAGGTCGTCTACGCCATTTCCCTCAAGAGCGGCAAGCCGCTCACTGTGGACAACCTGTTCACCTTCGCTCAGGTTTCGTTGCTGCAGGCGGTGATGGCTCTTCGGAACTCCGGCATCGAGGTTGCCGTCGTCAACATCCCTAGCCGGGCACAATGATCGACACGCGTGTCGACCTCGAAGGGAACCATTGGATGTCTCCAGAACAGGAGCAGGAAGACGAGGCTTCGCAGTCTGATGAAGAGGTGCAGGACGACACCAACACGTTGATCACAGAGTGGGAGACGCGCACCGCCCGGCTCAGGCACGTCGCGGACCAGGCGAGATGGCTCGCCGCGCGGCTGACTTCGGACCGTGGGGGCGATCTTGAACTGGTCGTCCAGGACTTCAGGGATCTAGCGGGAAGCGCTGAGCGGAGTGAGTTCGAGAGCCTGCTTCTCAGCACCGTCGGACTCCACCACCGAGGCGTCGGGGTGTTGGATCCCGATCGCGGCCCAGTTCCCCTGTCGTCCCCGTTCGTGCGGCGCATGCCGGATGAGCAGGCAGAGATTGAGGCTCAGCGCAGTGCGAGGCAAGTTCGGCACGTTACCGCGTATGTGAACCACGTCCAACAGGCCATCGAGCACTTCGTACATGCGTGGACCGCGTTGGTGGATGGTGCACTTAGTTGCGACTGGGACATGCTCGATGACGAGTTCCCCAAGCTTGCAGTTCTGCTGGACGAGGTGAACCGAGCTTGGGCGATCTGGTACTCGGTGAGCCGATGACGATGTGGCGCCGAAGTCCTTGGCCCCTCAGGAATTCGGAGGCCTCGCGTGCCAGTCGACGCCGACGCCGTACGAGTAGCCGGACCGGTGTACGTCCGGGACGTCGCAGGCACGGGCACTGGTGGGTGAGTTCGTAGGCGTCGGCGATCATCCCCGTGAGCGTCGTTGGCTGCGATGGCGGTGATCTCGGCGTGATTGCACGAGCTGGTGTTGAATGCATGACGAGGGCCCTGGGTGCTAGTGACATCCAGGGCCCTCGCCGTGCGGAGGTACTACGATTTGCTACTCATGCCTCATGCTTTGGAGTGCTTCGCCGTTCGCCTTGAGGAACCAGAACGACCAGCCATTGCGGTTGGGGTGCACGTTCGGGTTGAGCGCCCGTACGACTCCGATTGCTGCGCCGCTCGGGCTCTTGAACGAGCGGCCGGCAAGCACGCCGTCGGTGATGTCTACGCGTTTCGTGGCGCGGTGAAAGATCGCTTCGATGTGTTGCCCTTCGTAGTCTGCATATATGGCTACCGTGTCGGCGGCCGAAGCATCGCCAGTCGCAGCCGGCGGGGGTGGTTGAAGGAACCTGTCGAGAAGACGTCGCACAACCTCTCCTTCCGAGATCTCCCAAGCGCGGGCCAGGAGGGCGACGCGCTCGTAGTCGTGATCGGGCAGGTGGATCGACCTCACCGTACTCCTCCTTCTCTTGTGAGGGAAATGTAGCATCTCTGAGTTGCGGTGGCTACCCCAGTGTCGAATCGCTGATGCCAGCTGGCAGAACACGCGGACAACTTGGACCTTGGCGATCTATGCGGACGTTACGGCGGCGTGTCACACCTGCACCGCTTGCGGGCGGCCTGGCGGATCGCCTCGGTGTAGGTGGCCGAGCCGTCCCAGCGGACTACTCCCCGCGTGCTCACGCAGCCACGTGGTCGGGGTGGTGGCTCTACGGCTGGGGAGCACATCGACACGGCGATGGGTGACCGCGTCGAATGGCACGTCGCGTAGTTGCGGCCACGCGCGATCGCGAGTCGTCGACACCGAACACCTTTACCGTCCCCATCTCGGGATCTGGCAACGCGTGCACTAGCCGCAGCAACGTGCCCCGGCTCGCCGCGAGCCCCAGCTTGGCTGCTAAACGCGACTCTGCCCGGCGGGTCAGCGCTAGCCAGATGTGCTCCAACACCGTGCGGCGCGACGAGGTTCGGCGAGCATGCCTAGCGGTCAGGTCATCGACCTGCTCGGCGAACGTCGCCACCCGACAACTCGTGTTGCCGCAGAAGAACCCGCGCACCCGAAATCGCTACACGACTGACTGGCCGGCCATCGCTACATCGGTAGGGGCCGCGTACGGACGGTCCCGACCCTGGATGGGGTCCAGGGGCTTGCCCCCGCCGGAGCAACATGCAGACGGTCCCGGCCACCTACGGGGTCCGGGGGCTTGCCCCCGGCTGGGGTCTGGGGGCTCGGCCCCCAGAAAACACCCAAAGGCGACCCGGTCCGCGCATTCCGCGAACACGAATCGCCTTCGTCTTTGGTGCCCCCGGCAGGATTCGAACCTGCGACCTCGGGATTAGAAGTCCCTCGCTCTCTCCACTGAGCTACGGAGGCTTGCGGAGTTGGTGACCACACGCCGTAGCGGTGGTGCCCCCTCCATCGGACACATCGTCCGGAGTCGATCGACCGTTTCCGGCCTGCGCCCAAAAGAGTGATCAAAACGGTCTAAACGTGACGCGTATCACTTCTTAGGGGCGCACGACGCTCTCGAGACGAGGGAAACGTCGAGCCGCGCTGGGCGCGGCGGTCTGGCACCTGCCAGTAACGTCAGGGCCAAACGGCCCGCAAGACGGCCCTTCTCGGCCAGGGGTTGACGCACAGTAGTCAACGGTGGGTCGGACACCGAGGCTTCCGGGACGTCGTCGAAGCCGACGACGGACAGATCGCCCGGTACCGACAGGCCGAGATCACGTGCGGCCTGCAGGGCGCCGAACGCCAGCTGGTCCGACGCGCACAGCAAGGCGCTCGGGCGGGGGCTGCGGGTCAACATCCACCGCGCCCCTTCGCGTCCGAGTTCGCGGTCACTGCCGCTCGCCTCCCACACCGGGACATTCTCCGGTGTGACACCGCCATTCTCCAAAGTGTCGAGGTAGCCGGTGAGGCGGTCGTGGCTGACGCGGAAGGGGATGTCCGAACGGCGCAAACCGAGAGCCGGTCCTCGGAACCCGTCCGGGTGAAGCGCGAACGTCAGGATGCCGAACCGCCTGTGGCCCAAAGCGAGCAGGTGGGCCGCCGCCGAACGGGCACCGGCGTAGTCGTCGATGAACACTCGGGGAACGCCTGGCAGCACGGGTTGGTCGATCACCACCAGGCCGCGCGGGCCGACCGCGTCGAAGGCGGCCGCGGCCGACGGCAGGGAGTAGGCGACCAGCACGTCGGCCTGGGCTCGGGCCACCATCGAGGGACTGGGGCCGCCGGGCATCAGTACCAGGCTGTGGTCGTCGAGCATGGACGACAGGCCGTCGAGCACGATCGACAGCGCCGGATCGGAGAACGCGCCGGACAGCGACTGCGGCAGCATCACGCCGACGGCCAGGTTCTGGCGGGTCGCCAGGCTGCGGGCCACCGGGTCCGGGCCGGCGTAACCCAGGGAGCGTGCGGTCTCCAGGATGCGCGTACGCAGCGACGCCGACAGCTGGTCGGGCCGGTTGTAGGCGTTCGAGACCGTCGCGCGAGACACCCCGACTGCGGAGGCGACGGTGTCCAGCGTCGGCCTGCGCGGTCGATCCGAGTCCACGGACACACCTTAAAAGACTGGACGGAACTGAAGCGCTTCAGTCAGTCTGGATGCATGCCTCGACTCGCTGTGTTCGTCGTGTTCGTGCTGAACGGCTTCGTGTTCGGCACGTGGGCCGCACGCGTCCCCGCGCTCGCCGCGCAGGTCGGGGCGAACGAGGCCACGCTCGGGCTGGCGTTGCTCGGCGCGAGCACCGGCCTGGCGATCACGGCCCCGATCGCGGCACGGCTCTGCGCGACCTACGGGTCGAGGCCGTTCATGCTCGGCAGCAGCGTGCTCAGCACCATCGCCCTGCCGGCACTCGCGCTGGCGAACGCGCCGCTGCAGCTGGGCATCGCGCTGTTCTTCCTGGGCTCCACGGTGGCGACGGTCGACGTGTCGATGAACGTCGCCGCGGTGGTCGTGGTCCGCGCGTTGCAGCGACCGCTGATGCCGCAGTTCCACGCAGGCTTCAGCTTCGGCGGACTGATCGGCTCACTCGGCGCGGCCGGAGCCGCCCAGCTCCAGTGGAGCCCGATGCGCCACTTCCTGGTGGCCGCCGCGATCGGACTCGTGATGCTGCTGAGCATCGCCAGGTTCGCGCCGGGTGGGGTCGGCGACCGCCACACAACGGAAGCCAGGACACCCGTCCTCAAAAGCCCGGTCCTCTGGCTGCTCGCGCTCGTCGCCCTGTGCTCGGCCATTGCCGAAGGCGCTTCAGCGGACTGGTCCGCGCTCTTCCTCGTCGAGGAACGCGGCATGAACGACGCGGCGGCCGCCTACGCCTACGCGGGCTTCTCGGTCACGATGGCCGTCGCGCGGCTCTTCGGCGAACCCATCCAGCGCAGGCTCGGTCCACACCGGCTGCTCGCGGCCGGCGGGGCGGTCGCGGCGACCGGTCTGGCGTTGGCGGTGCTCATCCCGGCCCCGGCGGCCGGTTACCTCGGGTTCGGCCTGGCCGGACTGGGGCTCGCCTTCGCGTTCCCCGTCGTGATGGACCTCGCCAGCGAGTCGGGCAAGCGCGCGGACGGCACGGGTGGGGAACGAGAACTGGGCCTCGTGACGACGATCGCCTATCTCGGGTTCCTCATCGGCCCGCCGCTGGTCGGCGGGCTGGCCCACGCCACCTCGCTCGAGGTCGCGCTCGGCATCGTCAGCGGCATCATCGCGTTGATGATCCCGGCGGCGTGGCTGGCGCGTCAGGCCGCGGGCAGGCGGGCCAGGGCCGCCGACGCCAGCGGCGTCAACGTCGCCGTGACCTTGTCCTCCGAGGCGCCCTGCAGCGCGAGCGCCACTAGCAAGGACTTCTCCGGCTGAACGGCGACGACCGCCGTGCACACCATGTCCGGGCCCTGCTGGGTGCAGGTCAGCCACGTCGAGTACTTCTCGACGAACACCTCACGGCCGAGCGACTGCTTCTTCTTCGTCTCCGCGTACGGGAGGTAGATCGCGGCGACGACCGTGCCGCCGTTCATGCTGAACTGGCAGGACTGCGGGATCCGCTGGTCCTGTCTCTGCGGGTCCGCCTTCGGGGCGCCGAGCGACTTGAGGTCGTCCTTGGACAACAGCGTGCACGGGTCGACGTCGGCGACCTTGCGTGTCGAGGGGATCTTCGGCGCCTCGGGGTCCGTGGACGACGAGGGCAACGGACCCGGCACGGCGTCACCCTGGATCGAGTACGCGCAGCCGGACAACACGAGGGCGAGCAGGAGCAGAAGCGGACGAGAACGGCTCACGTGGATCAACAGTAGAGGTTGCGTACGCTCCAGACGTGGCAATGAAGCGCACCGGTCTGATCCCGCTCCTAATCTGCGGTTTCGCCATCGCCGCGCTGATGGCGGCCGGCTTGAGCACCCTGTCCGGCAACCAGCAGTTCGGGCTGCTGATCGTCCGTGTGCTCACCGAGACCGGCGCGGTGTTGTGCATCGGATCACTGTTGCTCGCGGCGTTCCTCGTGCCACCGCAGGAGTCCGGCATGCTGGCCGCGGACGGCTACGGCGGGCTGCGCATGGCCGGGTGGTCGGCGCTGCTGTGGCTGCTGGGAGCGGTGCTCTCCGTGCCGTACACGACCGCGGACGCCGTCGGCCAGCCCGTCACGGAGCTGTTCGACCTCGCTGAGCTGATCCAGACCGCGGGCCTGATCGAGCAGGCGAAAGCGTGGGCGATCACCGCAGTGATCGTGAGCCTGATCGCGCTCGGCTGCCGGCTCGTGCTGTCGTGGGGCTGGACGGCCGCGCTGTTCTTCCTCGCCGTCTTCGCGCTCATCCCGGTCGCGGTGACCGGTCACTCGTCCTCGGGCGGCTCGCACGACCTCGCCACGAACAGCCTGCTGTTCCACCTCGTCGCCGCGGCGCTGTGGGTGGGCGGGCTCATCGCGTTGCTGCAGCACGGCCGGCGCGGTGGTGATCACCTCGCGCTCGCGACGACGAGGTTCTCCAGGCTGGCGCTGGTGTGCTGGATCGTCATGGCGATCTCGGGCGTGGTCAACGCCTTCGTGCGCGTGACGTTCACGGACCTCTTCACCTCGACTTACGGCTGGCTGCTGCTTGGCAAGACCGCCTGCCTGATCCTGCTCGGCGTCATCGGTTACTTCCAACGGGAACGTGGCGTCAAGCAGGTCGTCGGTGGCGCGCCGAACGCGCTGCTGAAGCTCGCCGGCGTCGAGATCCTGGTGATGATGCTGACGATCGGCCTTGCGACCGCGTTGAGCCGCACGCCGCCGCCGGGTGACGCCCGGCCGACGCCGAGCACGGTCGAGTTGCTGATCGGGTACGACCTCGGCGGTGCGCCGACGGTGGGGCGCATCCTGTTCGACTGGCGGTTCGACCTGATCTTCGGCACGGCGGCGCTGGTGCTCGCGGGCCTCTACCTGGCGGGCGTGCGCCGGTTGCGGCAGCGCGGCGACTCGTGGCCGGTGGGCCGGACGATCGCGTGGCTGTGCGGGTGCCTGACGGTGCTGTTCGCCACGTCGTCGGGGATCGGCCGGTACGCGCCGGCGATGTTCAGCGTCCACATGGAAGCGCACATGCTGCTGTCCATGCTGGCGCCGATCCTGCTGGTGCTCGGTGGTCCCGTGACGTTGGCGCTGCGTGCGCTTCCCGCCGCGGGCAAGGAGAATCCGCCTGGGCCGCGCGAGTGGCTGCTGGCGTTCGTCCACTCGCCGGTGGCGCGGTTCCTGACGAACCCCGGTGTGGCGCTGGCGTTGTTCGTGGGTTCCTTCTACGCCTTGTACTTCTCGGGCCTGTTCGACTCGGCGTTGCCGTACCACTGGGCGCACCTGGCGATGAACGCCCACTTCCTGCTCGTCGGCTACGTCTTCTACTGGCCGGTGATCGGCATCGACCCGGCGCCGAACCGGCTGCCTCCGTTGGGACGCCTGGGTTTGCTGTTCGCGTCGATCCCGTTCCACGCGTTCTTCGGCGTGGTGCTGATGAGCTCGCAGAACGTGATCGGTGAGAACTTCTACCGCTCGCTCGCGCTGCCGTGGACCCAGAACCTGTTGGAGGAACAGCGGTTGGGCGGCGGCATCGCGTGGGCGGCGGGGGAGTTGCCGCTGCTCGTCGTGATGGTCGCGTTGCTCGTGCAGTGGGCGCGGTCCGACGACCGCGACGCCCGGCGGTTGGACCGCAAGGCCGACGCCGACAACGACGCCGACCTCGCGGCCTACAACGCGATGCTCCGGATCCTTGCTGAGCGCGACTCTAAAGCGGGCGGCGGAAACCCCTGATCGCGATGACCGCGCAGACCACGGCGATCCCGAGGCTCGTCGTCAGCGCGCCGATCACGCCGGTCACCGGCTGGGCGAGCGCGAGGCTGCGTGCCGCGTCGACCGCGTAGGTCAGCGGGTTGACCTTCGCGACCACCTGCAGCCAGCCGGGCAGGCCCTGGATCGGCACGAACGCGCTGGAGGCGAACATCAGCGGGAACATCGCCAGGAAGCCGATGGTCTGCATCAGCTCCGCGTTGCGCAGCCACGACCCGATCGCCAGGAACAGCCAGCTCAGGCCCCAGCCGACCACGAGCGCGAGGCCCAGGGCGGCCAGCGTCCCGAGTACACCACCCGCCGGGTTGAACCCGTAGACGAGCACGCCGAACGTGATCATCAGCAACAGCTGACCGGCGACGCGCACCAAGTCCGACAGGTTGCGTGCCAACAGGATCGTGCTGAGCCGGATCGGCAGTGAACGGAACCGCGCGATCACGCCGTCCTTCATGTCGGTCACCAGGCCGACGCCGGACTGCAGCGACGACTGCATGGCCGTGTTCACCAGGATCGCGGGCAGCAGATAGTTGACGTACGTCATGCCCGGCGCGAAGTTCGCGGTCGCGGTGATGCTGCTGAAGATCTGGCTGAACAGGGTCAGCATGATCACCGGCTGCAGGATGCTGAAGAAGATCAGTGCGGGTGAGTTCACGAACTTTCGCAGTGAACGGCCGGTCAGCACCTTCACCTGCGTGAGGTAGCTGCTGCCCTGCCACGTCAAAGTCGCCATCGATATCCCCCTCTTATGCGGCGGCCAGCGCCATGTAGACGTCGTCCAGGGTCGGCTCGCCCAGCGCGATGTCGTGCGGTTCCAAGCCGCGCTCGTCGAGTGCGCGCACCACGTTCGCGAGCTCGCGTGACGCCGTCACGGGCGTCGTGATCGTGCGGCCCTCGGCCACCGGATGCATGCCGATGCCGGTCAGCGCCTCGACCGCGGTGTCCACTTCGGACACCGAGTCGAGCGTGACGGTCACCGTGCGCTGGCCGACCTGCGCCTTGAGCTCCGCGCTCGTGCCGGCCGCGACGACCTTGCCCTGGGACAGCACGGTGATCGAGTCGGCCAGGCGGTCGGCCTCGTCGAGGTACTGCGTCGTGAGCAGCACGGTGGTGCCGTCCGACACGAGCTTCTCGACGGTCTCCCACACGCCGAGCCTGCTGGCCGGGTCGAGGCCGGTGGTCGGCTCGTCCAGGAACAGCACCTCAGGCCGTCCGACCAGGCTGGACGCCAGGTCGAGCCGGCGGCGCATGCCGCCCGAGTACGTCTTCGCGGGACGCTTCGCCGCATCCGTCAGGTCGAACTGCTCGAGCAGTTCGTCCGCGCGGTCGCGGGCCTGGCGCTTGCTCGCGCCGAGCAGCCGGGCGATCAGCACGAGGTTGTCGAACCCGCTCAGCGCCTCGTCGACCGACGCGAACTGCCCGGTCAGCCCGATGCGGCTGCGCACCTTGTAGCTCTGGTGGACCACGTCGAACCCGGCGACGCGCGCCTCGCCACTGGTCGGCGGCAGCATCGTCGTCAGCACGTTGACCAGCGTCGTCTTCCCCGCGCCGTTGTGGCCGAGCAGACCGAGCACGCTGCCCTTGGGCACCGCGATGCTGACGCCGTCGAGCGCACGCACGTCACCGAACGACTTGCTCACGTCGGTGGCCTCGATCATCAGCTCACTCATCGTTTCCCCCTCTTTTCAGTGCGCCGTGCAGGAAAAGCTCCACGAGCTCCGTCGGTTCGGCGACCACCTCGCCGAGACCCCTGCCCTGCATGCGGTTGGTGAACACGAGCCCGAGGAACAGCCGGGCGGCGTGTTCGGGTTTGACCCGCACGGGCTCGTCGGCGAACAGTTCCGCGACCGCCTCGGAAAGCCGGCGCATCTCGAGCGGCGGTCCCTTCTCCTCGCCCAGCTTGTGCGCGGGTGGCTGGTAGCCCGTGTCGCGCAGGGCGCTCATGACGCCCCACATGCGGTCGAGGTACTCCCGCACCGCGTTGATCGACTCCGTCAGCCGGGCGTTCAGCGGCTGGTCGTGGTCGATCTTCCGGATTCGCTCGATCTCCACATCGGACTTCAGCGCCTCGCTGACGCAAGTGGCGAGCAGCTCCTGCTTGTCCTTGAAGACGCGGAAGACCGTCCCCTCCGCGATGCCCGCGGCGGCGGCGATCTGACTGGTCGTGACGTTTGTGCCGTCCTTGATCACCAGCGGCAGAGCCGCGTGGACGATCGCCTCTCGGCGGTCCTCCGGGCTCATGGCGGGTGCGCGGCGGCGGCGTGGTTCCTCGGACACGGCTCCAAGTTTATGAGTGAGTGCTCACTCATGTCAATGAGTGAGCACTCACTCATCTCGCCGTACCACACCGGTCCGACAATTCCGCGCGATCGGGGCCCTGAAGATCGCGACTTGTCCACAACCCGCGAGTTATCCACAACTTCGCAGCTCACCCCGGTTCCGGCGATCGCCCCGGTGCAGGGTGGGACCCCAGCACCCCACACCCAGAGGAGGGCGTCATGCCTTGGAACGAAACGCCGGTCACCATCGTTGGCACTGTCATCACGGACGTCGTGCACCGGCAGGTCGGTGACGGCTCGATCAGTCTCGCCAACTTCCGCATCGTCTCCACGGAACGTCGCTACAACCGCGAGACGAGTGAGTGGGTCGACGGTGACCAGTTGTTCCTGGGCGTCACCTGCTGGCGCCGGATGGCCGACAACGCCCGAGCGACCCTCGCCAAGGGCGATCCGGTGGTTGTACATGGCAGGCTTCGCCAGAAATCCAGCGAAGCGGATGGCGTGCGACGGCAGTTCTACGAGATCGAGGCGACCGCGATGGGCGTCGACCTCAGCCGGTGCCGCTCGCTCGGTTCCATGCCCGAGATCGTCGCGCCGCGCACCGAGGAGGAAAGCGTGGCCGCGGCTGGGGCCGAACCGCAGTTGACGCCATTCTGATCGGATCCCACGCACCTCCTGGTTTCGCCTGGGCCGGCAGGTGGAACGGGACGGGCGCGGCCGACGTCAGAAGGCGCGGCGCGCCGCCGGGCCGGCCGAACGAAAATCCGCGGGCCGGTCCGGCGGAACGCACCCGATCCGGCGGGGCGTCCGGACATGATGTGCACGCACAGCGAATCGCGAAGGAGGGAAGGTCGAAGATCGGCGCCGGTGAGGGCCGGTCGGCGAGGTTCGTTCATCTTCGAACGGAAACGGGCTGGTCACGCAACGACGTGACGCTCGATCCGGGGGTGCACAGCCGACCGAGGTCAGGAGCCCGAAGGCACCGCTCTACGATCGCGGCCATGGCCGAGTTCATCTACACCATGAAAAAGGTGCGCAAGGCGCACGGGGACAAGGTCATCCTCGATGACGTCACGATCATGTTCTACCCCGGCGCGAAGATCGGTGTCGTCGGTCCCAACGGCGCCGGCAAGTCGAGCGTGCTCAAGATCATGGCGGGGCTGGACACGCCGGGCAACGGCGAGGCCTACCTGTCTCCGGGCTACACCGTGGGCATCCTGCAGCAGGAACCGCCGCTCAACGAGGACAAGACCGTCCTGGGCAACGTCGAGGAGGGCCTTGGCGAGATCAAGGTCAAGCTCGACCGTTTCAACGAGATCGCCGAGCTGATGGCGACCGACTACTCCGACGAGCTGATGGAGGAGATGGGCAAGCTCCAGGAGGAGCTCGACCACGCGGACGCGTGGGACCTCGACTCGCAGCTCGAGCAGGCGATGGACGCCCTGCGGTGCCCGCCGCCGGACGCGGACGTCAAGGTTCTCTCCGGTGGTGAGCGACGCCGGGTCGCGCTGTGCAAGCTGCTGCTCAGCAAGCCCGACCTGCTGCTGCTGGACGAGCCCACCAACCACCTGGACGCGGAAAGCGTCCTGTGGCTGGAGCAGCACCTCGCGAACTACTCGGGTGCCGTCCTCGCCGTCACCCACGACCGGTACTTCCTGGACAACCTCGCCGAGTGGATTCTGGAGCTCGACCGCGGCCAGGCCCACCCGTACGAGGGCAACTACTCCACCTACCTGGAGAAGAAGGCCGAGCGCCTCGCGGTCCAGGGCAAGAAGGACCAGAAGCTGCAGAAGCGGCTGAAGGACGAGCTGGAGTGGGTGCGGTCCGGCGCCAAGGCGCGTCAGGCCAAGTCCAAGGCTCGTCTCGGACGCTACGAGGAGATGGCGGCTGAGGCGGAGAAGACCCGCAAGCTCGACTTCGAGGAGATCCAGATCCCGCCGGGCCCGCGTCTGGGCAACGTCGTGGTCGAGGTCGACAAGCTGAAGAAGGGCTTCGGCGACCGGGTGCTCATCGACGGCCTTTCGTTCACGTTGCCGCGCAACGGCATCGTGGGCGTCATCGGTCCGAACGGTGTCGGAAAGACGACCCTGTTCAAGACCATCGTCGGCCTCGAGCAGCCGGACGACGGCACGGTGAAGATCGGCGAGACGGTCAAACTGTCCTATGTCGACCAGAACCGCGCGGGTATCGACCCCAAGAAGAACGTGTGGGAGGTCGTGTCCGGTGGGCTCGACTACATCCACGTCGGCAACGTCGAGATGCCGTCGCGCGCGTATGTCAGCGCGTTCGGCTTCAAGGGGCCGGACCAGCAGAAGCCGGCGGGCGTGCTCTCCGGTGGTGAGCGCAACCGGCTGAACCTGGCGATGACGCTCAAGCAGGGCGGCAACCTGATCCTGCTCGAC
This sequence comes from Lentzea sp. NBRC 105346, assembly GCF_030269605.1. Classification (GTDB taxonomy): domain Bacteria; phylum Actinomycetota; class Actinomycetes; order Mycobacteriales; family Pseudonocardiaceae; genus Lentzea. The sequence continues at coordinate 169,164 of NZ_BSTQ01000020.1, read as the reverse complement.
GAGCCGACCAACGACCTCGACGTCGAGACCCTCAGCTCGATGGAGAACGCGCTCGAGCAGTTCCCTGGCTGCGCCGTGGTCATCTCCCACGACCGCTGGTTCCTCGACCGGGTGGCCACCCACATCCTCGCGTGGGAGGGCACCGACGAGAACCCGTCCCAGTGGTACTGGTTCGAGGGCAACTTCGAGGGCTACGAGAAGAACAAGATCGAACGATTGGGAGCCGAGGCCGCGAGGCCGCATCGGGTCACGTATCGCAAGCTGACACGCGACTGAGGCGCGTCAACTCGTGGCGGCGCGGGGCGACACGCAGGTGGACGTCGAGGTGAGCACGTTGATCGTGCCCGCCTGGCGGCTGCGTTGGCGGGCACCGGAGTTGGCTCTGGTGCTCGGCGAGCGCGTACTCGCGCTCGCTCCCGCCGGCCTCGACGAGAGCGACCGGCTCAAGGCCGAGGCGCTGGTGGTGTTCGCCAGCAACCGGATCGGCCGCGGGGTCCGGATCGCCGACCGCGCACTGGACGCGCTCAAGGCCGCCGAGGCCGCGGGCGAGCAGCAGACCGCGTGGTTGCTCCGCATCGAGCTCGCCGGGTGTGCCCGGTCGGTCGGCGCGCCGCTGACCGGGTTCGCCGCGGTGCGGCCGGTGCTGGAGGCCGAGGGCGTGCCGTACGGCCTGCGGGCCGCGGCGCTGGTCGAGGCGAGCGAGTGCATAGTCACCGTCGGGCGCGGTGACGAGCCGGCGCACGCGCTCAAGGAGGCGGATCGGCTGTACGCGGCCGACACCGTCCTCGACCCGGACACGGCGTTGTTGCTACGGGCACTGCTCCGCGCGGTGTCGGCAGCCCAGCTGCGGCGGTGGGGTGACCTGCCCGCCGCGATCGAGGCCGCGCGCGAAGGTCTGGAGCTGCTCGACCAGGCCACCGCGGGCGCGGACAGCGGACAGGCGCGCGGCCGGCTCACCCTCGAGCTGGTCTGCGCGTTGATGGACGCTCAGCAACTTGCTGAGGCGAGCGCGACGGGCACGCCTCTGCTCGAACGACCTGTGCGCGCGCCGTCGGCGTCCACGTCGGGCTGGCTACGCCTGGCGCTGGCGACCCGTGTGCACCTGCCCGCGGGCCGGGTCGTGATGGCGCGCGAGATGCTGCGGGAAGCCGCCGCCAGCGCCGAACGACACCAGCTGGACACGTTGCTGGCGGAAAGCCTGCTGGCCCTCGCGCACGTGCATGAGGTGTCCGGCGAACTCGCGGAGGCGTTGACGAACCTGCGGGCCGCGCACGCCGCGGAACGCCGCAGGGCGCGCGCCGTCTACACGGTGCGGGCCCGGCTCGCCGCGGAGTTCTCCGGCGTGCACCGCGAGCCGGCGAGCCTGCACCAGCAGCTGGCGGACCTGCTGCGCGCCGACGGCGGCCCGCCGCGCCTCGACCCGACGTTGCCGGCGGAGCTCAAGCAGCAGCTGCGCCAGTGGCGTCCGGTGCAGGTGCGCAAAGGTGACGGCCTGAAGGTCAAGCGAGTCCGCCGTGCTGCCGAAGACATGACCGTGGAAGGATTGTCGGCGGCACGTGCGCACGCGGCAGACCGCTGGCGCATGGTCCAGCCGTTCGGCGACCCCGAGGACAAGGCATCCGATCCGGTGGATCAGCAACCGTCCGACCGCACAGTCCCCGCCGCAGGCCTCATCGCGTCCGCGGGCGCGATGATCAGCGGCCGCCGCCGCGCGGCCCGAGTGGCCGCGGGTGACATCGAGGACGAGACTCCGCAGCCCGAACCTCCAGCCGCCGAGCCCGCCCCCGAAGCGCCGAAGCAGCCGGAGAGCGTGCTGGACATGCTCAAGGCGGCGGGTCTGCGCGAGGGCGGCAGACGCCGGGCGCCGGAACCCGACGAAGACGCGAACCCGCAGCAGTGGCGGGTCGACGCCTCAACGCACCACGGCTCGCACGCCGAGCCCGAGGAGCAACCACCCGCCCGAGAACCACTGGGGCAGAACTTCTTCGAACCGACGACGGCGACGCCTGACGACCTACCGCCCCGCCCGCCGCGCTCGGCGTACCCGACGGCGTTCGGCCAGGAACCGGCCGAGCCGCACGTCGATCTGCCGACCAGGTCTCCGGGGCTGGGTGCGACCTTCGGCCGGGAGCTGGCGCTCGGTCAGGAGCCGGCTGAGCCGCATGGTGACCTGTCGCCTCGGTCGTCGGGGCTGGGTGCGGCGTTCGGTCGGGAGTCGGCGCTCGGTCAGGAGCCGGCTGAGCCGCATGGTGACGTGCCGCCTCGGTCGCCTGGGCTGGGAGCGGCGTTCGGTCAGGAGCCGGCCGAGTCCGACCTGCCGCCTCGGTCGCCGGGGCTGGCGGCCGCTTTCGGCCGCGAGACGTTCGCGGAATCGACCCCGGATGCTTCCACCGAGCCGAGCTTCGGTGCCGGGAGCGGCTTGGCGGCCGCGTTCGGCCGGGGAGCCGCTCCGGACTACGGCCCGCCCGCCGACGCCGAGTCCTCGGGGCTGGCCGCTGCGTTTTCCCGCGACTGGGCCGACGAGCCGGCTTCGTACTCGCCCGGTCTGGCCGCGGCGTTCGGGCGCGACACCCCGGAACCCGCGCCGCCGGCAGAAGAGCCCGCCACCCCGCCGTTCAGCTTCGACCCCCCGCCGGACTTCGCGCCGCCGGTGGAAGTGCCCGCTCCCTTCAGCTTCGACGCCCCGGCTGAGCCCGCGGACAAGCCGGAGCCCTTCGGCTTTGAGGTGCCGTCGCCGTTCGGCTTCGACAGCCCTGCGGACCCGCCGCAGCCGTTCAGCTTCGATTCCCGTGCGGAACCCGCTGCCTCGGAATCGCCGTTCGGTTTCGAGTCCGCGGCTGAGTCCGCGGACAAGCCGGCGGACTCGCCGCAGCCCTTCAGTTTTGATACCCCTGCGGCCCCGCAGTCGTCGTGGGGTCTCGACGCCCCGAAGCCGGCGCCGTCTGGCTTCGACACCGGTGCCGAGCCGACGAGCAAACCGGCGCCGTTCAGCTTTGGCATCCCGGCGGAGTCGACGCCCGAAGCGGCGCCGTTCAGCTTTGGCGTCCCGGCCGAACCCGCCGCCGAGCCATCGCCGTTCACCTTCGACACCCCCGTGGTGCAGCCGTCACCGAGCGAGACCGAGCCCCAGGTCCCCACCCCGGAACCGCAATCAGACCCCGGAGACCTCGCCTACGTCCACGCGCCGTACGCGACCCCAGACCTCAGAATCCCAGCCCCACCGGAACGCGAACCGGAACCGGACCCGGAGCCACCACGCCCGAAGCAACCGCAGCCCCAGCCGGTCCCGGAACCGGTCCCGGACCAGCCAGTCCCGGACGAGGTCCCGGACGTACCCATCCCGGACGAGGTCCCGCCCCAACCGGACCTGGTGTCGAACCAGTTCCTGAGCCCGGCGGACATCGAGGACGAACCGGAAGAACCGGCGAAGCCGAAGCGCAAGGACAGCGAGATGAGCCTCGCCGAGCTCCTGGCCGAGGCCCTCGTCGCGTACGAAACGGGCCGCCAGGAAGAGCAGCAAACCGACCCGGAGAAGACCGGGCCGATCCGGCCTGTTGAGACGCCGGACCCCGAAACCACGGGTCCGATCCGGCCCGTCGGCGAGTCGTATGGCGGATGGACGCTGCCCAGCTCATGATCGAGCCGTTGACTCGATTCAGCCCACGATTCAGAGGTTAAGAACTGCTCAACCCCTTACCGGTGAACGGCATGAACCCCTCTAGGGTGGAGCCGGACCCGGCACACAGAGGTGCCGGATAGCGTGGAGTCGCCTGAAGATGACCTCGACTGGAGCCCCGATCCGAACCGACGCCCCCGCTGAGGGGAGTCCAACGGCCAGTCCCGAGCAGGTCCGTGACGAGTTGATCGAACGGGCCGCCGCCAATGCCCCCGAGCTCGCCGACCTCATCCGCCTTTTCTACCGCCACGTCCCCGCCGAGGAAGTCAACGACGACGACCCGGTCGACCTGGTCGGTGCGGTGCGGTCGAACTACCAGCTTGCCGAGACCAGGGTTCCCGGCCGGGCCAACGTGCGCATTCTGAACCCGACCAGGGCGCACGACGGCTGGCAGTGTCCCGTCACGGTCGTCCAGGTCGTCACGGACGACATGCCGTACCTGGTGGACAGCGTCGCCAGCGAGCTGACTCGCGGCGGGGTGCAGGTGCAGCGCGTCGTGCACCCGATCGTCGTGGTGCGGCGCGACCCGGTGACCGGGCAGCTGCAGGAGGTCCTGCCGCACGCCGACCCCGCCGAGCCGCCGGCGGACACGCTCGCCGAGTCGTGGATGTACGTCGAGGTCGACCTCATCACGGACCCGGACCGGGCGCGCGAGCTCGAGACGAAGCTGCACGCGGTGCTCACCGACGTGCGCGAGGTCGTCGAGGACACCGAGAAGATGGCGAGCACGGCGCTCCAGCTCGCCGACGAGCTCGAGAAGAAGGGCACCGAGGAGACGGTCGACGGCGCGAACCTGCTGCGCTGGCTCGCGCGCGGGCACTTCACGTTCCTCGGATACCGGCAGTACGAGCTGGTGCGCGAGGACGGCGACCACGCGCTGCGCGCGGTGCTCGCGAGCGGTCTGGGCGTGTTGCGGCAGGACAGCCTCGCGGCGCGCAGCCTCACCGCCGGGCCCGACGCGGGCGCGCAGGCGCTCAGCCCCGAGCTGCTCGTGCTCACGCAGGCGAGCGCGCAGAGCAGCGTGCACCGCAGCGTCTACCCGTACTACGTGGGCGTGAAGACGTTCGACGACGAGGGCAACGTCAGCGGTGAGCACCGGTTCCTCGGCGTGTTCAGCACGAGCGCGCTGCACGAGGACGTGCTGGACATCCCGGTGATCGAGCGCCGGGTGCGCGACGTGATCCACCGGGCCGGCTTCCCGATGCAGTCGTACTCGGGCCAGCGGATGCTCGAGGTGATCCAGAACTACCCGCGCACCGAGCTGTTCTCGGTCAACGCGGAGACGCTGTACCAGACGACGACGGGCGTCATCGCGCTCGCCGAACGTCGCCGCCTGCGGCTGTTCCTGCGCCGCGACCCGTACGGCCGCTTCTTCTCGTGCCTGGTCTACCTGCCGCGCGACCGGTACACGACGACCAGTCGCCTCGCGATGCAGGAGGTGCTGCTCGCCGAGCTCGGCGGCATCAACCTCGAGTACTCCGCGCGCATCGGCGAGTCCGCGCTGGCCCGCGTGCACTTCATGGTGCACACGGACCCGGCGCGCACGATCGAGCCGGACACCGCGGCGATCCAGAACAAGCTCGCGGAGGCGGTGCGCAGCTGGGACGACCGCATGGTCGAGGAAGTGCTCGCCGACACCGGTGCGCTGGGCGCCGAGTCCGCCAACGAGCAGGGCCAGCGGTTCGCCGCGATCTTCCCCGAGGCCTACAAGGAGGACTTCTCCGCGGCCACCGGGCTCGGCGACTTCAAGCGGATCGAGGCGCTCGCCGAGGGCGACCTCGACATGGTCTTCTACGTGCCGGACGAGGCCGAGCCGGGGGAGCGGCGGTTCAAGCTCTTCCTCGCCGGCTCCGGCATCACGCTGTCGGACGTGCTGCCGATGCTGCAGCGCATGGGCGTGATCGTCGTCGACGAACGGCCGTACGAGGTCACCCGCGAAGACGGCGTGCAGTGCTGGATCTACGACTTCGGCCTGCGCATCGACCAGGCGACGCTCGACCAGATCAGCACGACGGACCTGGAGAGCGTCCGCGAGCGGTTCCAGAACGCGTTCGCCGCCGTGTGGCGCGGCGAGGCCGAGGTCGACCGGTTCAACTCGCTCGTGCTGCAGGCCGGACTCACCTGGCAGCAGGCCGCGATGCTGCGCGCGTACGCCAAGTACCTGCGGCAGGCGGGCACGCCCTACAGCCAGGACTACATCGAGGACGCCGTCCTCGGGCACACGCAGGTGGCGAACGCGCTGGTCGACCTGTTCGAGGCGCGGTTCGACCCGGCACTCGACGCCGGTACCCGCGCGAGTCGCACGGACCACCTCAACAGTGACATCGGCAAGCTGATCGACGACGTCACGAGCCTCGACGCGGACCGCATCCTGCGCAGCCTGCTGACGCTGATCAACGCCACGCTGCGGACGAACTACTTCTACCGCGACGCGGCGGGCAACGCGCGGCCGTACCTGGCCGTGAAGCTCAACCCGCAGGCGATCCCGGACCTGCCGCAGCCGCGGCCGCGGTTCGAGATCTTCGTGTACTCGCCGCGGGTCGAGGGCGTGCACCTGCGCTTCGGCTCCGTCGCGCGCGGTGGCCTGCGCTGGTCGGACCGGCGCGAGGACTTCCGCACCGAGGTGCTCGGCCTGGTCAAGGCGCAGGCGGTGAAGAACGCCGTGATCGTGCCGGTCGGCGCGAAGGGCGGCTTCGTCGTGAAGCGCCCGATCCCGGCGACGGGCGACCCCGGCATCGACCGCGAGAACTTCATGTCGGAGGGCATCGCCTGCTACAAGATGTTCATCTCCGGCCTGCTGGACCTGACCGACAACCTGATCCAGGGCGAGGTCATCCCGGCGCCGCAGGTCGTGCGGTACGACGGCGACGACACCTACCTCGTCGTCGCGGCGGACAAGGGCACCGCGACGTTCTCCGACATCGCGAACGGCGTGTCGCAGAGCTACGGCTTCTGGCTGGGCGACGCGTTCGCTTCCGGTGGCTCGGTCGGCTACGACCACAAGGGCATGGGCATCACCGCCAAGGGCGCGTGGGAGAGCGTGAAGCGCGCCTTCCGCGAGCTCGGCACCGACACCCAGTCCGAAGAGTTCACGGTCGTCGGCATCGGCGACATGTCCGGTGACGTGTTCGGCAACGGCATGATGCTGTCCGAGCACATCCGGCTCGTGGCCGCGTTCGACCACCGGCACATCTTCATCGACCCGAACCCGGTCGCGGCGACGTCGTTCGCCGAGCGGGTCCGGCTGTTCAACCTCGGCCGCTCGTCGTGGGACGACTACAACCGCGAGCTCATCAGCGAGGGCGGCGGCGTCTTCCCGCTCAGCGCCAAGTCGATCCCGCTGAGCCCGCAGGCCCGCGAGGCCCTCGGCCTGCCCGAGAACGTCGAGAAGCTGTCTCCGCCGGAGCTGAAGAAGGCGATCCTGCTCGCGCCGGTCGACCTGCTGTGGAACGGCGGCATCGGCACGTACGTCAAGGCGTCGACCGAGTCGCACGCCGAGGTCGGCGACAAGGCCAACGACGCGATCCGCGTCAACGGCTCCGACCTGCGCGTGAAGGTCGTAGGCGAGGGCGGCAACCTGGGCCTGACCCAGCGCGGCCGCATCGAGTTCGCGCGCACCGGCGGCAAGGTCAACACCGACGCGCTCGACAACTCGGCCGGTGTCGACTGCTCCGACCACGAGGTCAACATCAAGATCCTGCTCGACCAGCTGGTCCGCGAGGGCAAGCTGGACCAGCAGCAGCGCAACGAGGTCCTCGCCGAGATGACCGACGAGGTCGGCGAGCTCGTCCTCGCGGACAACTACTCGCAGAACAACGTCCTCGGCGTCAGCCGGGCGCACGCGGCGCCGATGGTGTCGGTGCACGCCCGGCTCGTCGCGGATCTCGTGGAGCGCTGCGACCTCAACCGCGAGCTGGAGGCGCTGCCGAGCAACGCCGGGTTCAAGGAGCTGGAGAAGAACGGCGACGGACTGACGTCGCCGGAACTGGCGACGCTGCTCGCGCACACCAAGCTCGACCTCAAGGAGCAGGTGCTCGCGAGCGACCTGCCGACGATCGACACGTTCAAGAATCTGCTGCCCACGTACTTCCCAAGCCTGCTGCGGGAACGGTTCGGCGACGCGATCCCGAACCACCCGCTGGCGAAGGAGATCATCACGACGGTCGTGGTGAACGAGGTCGTCGACGGCGGCGGCATCTCCTACGCCTTCCGGCTCGCCGAGGAGATGAGCGCGTCGGCCACCGACGCCGTGCGTTCGTACGCCGTGGTGACCGCGGTGTACGACCTGCCGCGGATCTGGCGCGAGATCGAGGCGCTGGACAACGTGGTGCCGACCGGTGTGCAGGACGAGATGGTGCTGGAGACCCGGCGCCTGCTCGACCGCGCGTCGCGCTGGCTGCTGTCCAACCGGCCGCAGCCGCTGCCCGTCGGTTCCACGATCAACCGCTTCCGCGGCGTGGTCGAGGAGCTGTCTCCGGCCGCCCTGGAGTTGTTGCGGGGCAAGGAGAAGGACGTCGTAGCGGGTAAGGCGGACCGGCTCATCGGATTCGGTGTGCCGGCGGACCTGGCCCGTGAGGTCGCCGCGCTGCTGTACATGTACGGGCTCCTGGATGTCGTCGAGGTCGCCGAACTGGCCGAACGCGAGGTCGGCGTGGGCGCGGGCATGGGCCCGGAGCGCACGCACCGGGAGACCGCCGAGCTGTACTTCGCGCTCTCCGACCACCTCGACATCGACCACATGCTGGACTCGGTGACGAGCCTGGAGCGCGGCAACCGCTGGCACGCGCTGGCCCGGCTGGCACTGCGCGACGACTTCTACTCGTCGTTGCGCGCGATCGCGATCGACGTGCTGCGCAACAGCGACCCCGGCGACACCGCCGAGGAGAAGATCGCGAAGTGGGAGCAGGCCAACGCCTCGCGCCTCGCCCGGTCGCGGGCAGCGCTGGAGGAGATCAACCGCGTGCACGCGCTGGATCTCGCCACGCTGTCCGTCGCCGCGCGGCAGGTGCGGAGCATGGTCCGGTAAATGGATCCGGCGGCGGTCAGGGCCGCGCGCATCAAAGCGCAACGCCTTGACCGCCCGCCCGGTTCCGTCACGGATCTGGTGCGCGGCATCGTCGCGCTCCAGGCCCAGGACCTGAAGGCCGCGCGGCTCGCGGTGCGAGCACGAACGAACTCCTTGACACCACAGGACTTCGACGACGCGGTCGCGAGTGGAGCGCTCGTCCGCACGTGGGCGATGCGCGGCACGTTGCACCTCATCGCGCGTGAGGATGTCGGCTGGATCGTGACGCTGCTCGGTCCGGTCAATGCCGAAAAGGGCCGCAGAAGGCGGATGCAGCTCGGTCTCGACGACGACTTCTGCGCCAGGGCGATCGACCAGCTGCGCGATATCCTCGTGGAACCGTTGGGCCGCAAGGAGATCGTGCGACGGCTCGGTGAGCGCGGCATCCGGCTCGAAGGACAGATGACGCCGCATCTGCTGGGCTACGCGGCGAATCTCGGGATCATCACCGCGGGCGACGACTCTTACGAACTGCTGGGCACCCCCAAGCTGAAGCACGGCCTGCCGGAGCTCGTCCGGCGTTATATGGACGCGTACGGCCCCGCGACGGCCGAGGACTTCGCGACGTGGAGCGGGTTGCCGCTCAAACAGGTCCGCGAGGTGTTCCCGGCGGAGCTGCCCGAGTTCGAGCCGGCGGAACCGTGCGTGCGGCTGCTCGGCCACTTCGACCCGTTCCTGCTCGGGTACCGCGACCGCAGCGCGCACCTGGCGGCCGAACACGTGTCCGCGATCCAGACCGGCGGCGGCTTCCTCACCCCGCACGTGCTGGTCAACGGCGAGGTGCGCGGCACGTGGACGCGGCGCGGCAAGATCATCGACCTGACGCCGTTCGGCCCCATACCGCAACGTCCGCTCAAAGCCGAGGTGGACTCGCTCGTAACGTGGTATTAGCAATAGATAGGGTCGCCCCATGGGTGTCTTCGTCACGAGTGTGCGTCCGCGGTGGTCGGACATGGATGCGTACGGCCACATCAACAACGCGAAAACGGTGACGCTGCTCGAAGAGGCCCGGATCGCCCTGCTGTACGCCGAGGCGGAACGCCACGGGGTCAAGGACATGCTCGCGGGTATGGTCGTTGCCAAGCTGGCCGTGCAGTACCTGAAGCCGTTGGTGTTCAACGGTGAGGACATCCGCGTCGAGCTGTCCGTGCGGGAGATGCGGGCGGCGTCGTTCACGCTGGACTACGTGGTGCGCGGCGGGCCCACGGCGGAGTTCCAGGTGACGACGAAGGCGGAGACCATGATGGTGCCGTACAACGTCGCTGCCGGGTATCCGCGGGCGTTGACCGAGCCCGAGCGGGACTTCCTCGCGGGCTTCCGGGCCGGAGGTAATGGTGCCTGAGCTGGTGTTGGCCGACGCGGCCGAGCGAGACGACCTCGGCGCGTTCGTCGCGCGCGCGGTGCGGCTCGAGGGCCAGGCCGTGGTGCGGCTGCGGGAACGCGCTGGAACGGACCTGTTGGACGCGTGGGTCGCCACGCCGTTCGACACGCTCGCCACGCGCACGGTCCAGGGCAAGGTGACGCCGAGCGATGTCACGGTCGGCGGCAACGACCTGCTGACCGGTCTCGCCGTGATGCGCGGCGAGGTGATCGACCCCGGTCCGGCGAAGGACCTGATGTGGCGTTCGGCGCTGCCGCCCGCCGAGGGCTGGTCGCTGGTCGACCGGCTGCCGGTCGAGGTCGTGTCGAAGCTCGCCGACGAGGGCGTCGCCGTCGCGCGGGAGAACACCGGCCCGCAAGGCACGCCGCCGGCGTCGTTGCTCGATCAGACCGTGCTGACCGTGAGCGGGTCCGGACTGGACGTGAAGATCCCGCTGCGCTGCCTGTTCGCGTTGTCCGGCATGGGTTTCCTCGGCGACGAGGGCGACGTGCGCGTCATCGCGACGGATTCGTGGCTGCGGATCGACGCCCGCTACGGCGCGGTGGTGCGCCGCCGGCACTCGATGCTGCCCCTGCTGGTCTGAGCGCGAGCAGGCTCAGGCCGCCCAGTACGAGCAGCGCGCCGATGACGGTGTTCGCGGTGAGCGCCTCGCCGAGCACGACCACGCCCAGCGTGGTCGCGACGACCGGTTCGGCGAGCGTCAGCGTCGCGACCGTCGCTGCGGGCAGAACCTTCAGGCCCGCACCGAACAACAGGTACGCGACGACTGTCGGAACGAGCGCGAGGTACAGCGCGACGGTCATGCCGGGCGTGCTGTCGAGGCCACCGGGCCACCTCAACGCGAGCACCGGCGCCAGGAGAACCGCACCGGCGCCGAACATCAGGCCCATCGCGCCGTAGGACCGTTGTCCCTGCGCGATCAGCTTGCTGCCGGTGACCGTGTAGAGGCCGTAGCCGAGGCCCGCCGTGAGCGAGGCGGCGATGCCGAGCAGGGACGTCGTGCCGCCGCCGGTGAGCACTGCAACACCTGCGATCGCGAGCACCGTCGCGGCGATCCACTGCGGCGACGGCCTGCGCCACTCGACGATGCCCGCCCACACGGGCCCGGACCCGAGTGCGACGACCGTGCCGATCGCGACACCACCGAGCCGGACGCCGGTGAAGAAGCCCAGCTGGTAGAGCACGACACCGACCGCGCCGATGAGCACGAGCGTTGCCGACGGGCGGGTGCCCTTGTAGGCGCCGAGCGCCGCGGCCAGCGCGAGGAGCACGACGCCGGCGATGACGACGCGGATCGCGCCGACGGCCAGCGGGTCGAGGCCTCCGGGGCCCAGCTCCTGGGCGGTACCCGTCGTGCCGAACAACACCGCCGCCGCGAGTACCGCGAACACGCCTCTCGTCACGGCTCTCATCCTGACAAGCGAAAGCAAGCGAGTTATCTACAGTTGCGCTCGTGTCCGAAAGCGAGCCCGAGTACCGGGTCACCACGCTGGAGTTGTTCTTCGACCTGGTCTTCGTCTTCACGCTGACGCAGCTGACGGCGTTGCTGGCGGACGACACGACGCTGCGCGGCCTCGCCAGGGTCGTCCTGATGCTCATGGTGATCCTCTGGATGTACGGCGGCTACGCGTGGCTCACCAACGCCGTCGCGCCGGACACGCCCGTCCGCCGGACGTTGCTCATGATCGGCATGGGCGGCTTCCTGCTGATCGCACTGGCGATTCCGGACGCCTTCGGCGGCTCCGGCGTGGCCTTCGGCATCGGGTACCTCATCGTGAACCTGGTCCACTCCGGACTGTTCGTCACCCACGGCGGACCGGGTTCCGCGGAGGGGATGCGGCGGCTCTCCGTGTTCAACCTCGGCTCGGCGATCATCGTGCTGGCAGGCGGGTTCCTGCCCACGCCCTACCGGTACGCGGCCTACCTGGTCGCATTGCTGGTGATGGTGCTGACGCCGTACGTGAACCCGCAGCAGCGCAACATCCAGATCCGGCCGGGGCACTTCGTCGAACGGCACGGGCTCGTCGTGATCGTCGCGCTCGGCGAGTCGATCGTCGCGATCGGCGTCGGGGCCGCGGGACTGCCGGTGAACGGCGGGCTCGTACTCGCCGTAGCGTTTGGGCTCGTGCTCGCCTACCAGTTCTGGTGGAGCTACTTCGGCGGCAACCAGGACGAGATCGCCGAACGTCAGTTGTCCCTTGTTCCGCCCACAGAGCGGGCGCGCAAAGCGCTGGCCGCGTACGGGTGGGCGCACGCGCCGATCCTGCTGGGAATCGTGGTGCTCGCCGTCGGCGTGAAGAAGACCATCGGGCACGCCACGGACCACCTGAAGCCGGCCGCCGCGTTGGCACTGGCCGGCGGCGTGGCGTTGTTCCTGCTCGGCGAGGTGGCTTTCCGGTGGGTGCTGCGGATCGGGCCCGTCCGGCGACGGGCCATCGGGGCGGTGGCGGCGCTCGCGACCGTGCCGCTGGGCCTGTGGGTGGCCCTGGCACAGGTCGCGGCGCTCACCATCGTCTTCGGGATCGTGCTGATCCCGGAGGTCCGCCAGAACGCCGCCGACGAACGCGTTTCTTGATCGCGAGTTGTCCACAGATCGCCGAACGGTCCCTTGACCTGCGGTTTTGTCGGTAGACTGGAGCCGGGGTCGCCCCCCGGGAAGGGTGGGGGCTGCCCTTCCCGGGTTTTGTCGTTGTCAGACCAGCCAGACCGCGGTGTCCGGGGGCAGCTGGTCGCCGTCCATCGGGCCGGACGACAGCAGCACCTGACCGGGCGGCAGCGGAACCGACGCACCGGACGTGTTCAGCGCGCAGATCAGCCCGCCGCCCTTGCGCCGGAACGCGAAGCAGCCGGGAGGCGCGCCGTACCACTCGAGCTCGTCGCCCGCGAACGCCGGATTGGTCTTCCGGTGCTCCAGCGCCTCCCGGTACAGGGAGAGCATCGAGCCCGGATCCTCCAGCTGGGCCTCGGCGGTGAAGCCGCCCCACTCGTTGGGCTGCGGCAGCCAGGTGTTGGCCGTCGTGGAGAAGCCGAACGGCGGCGTGCCGCCCTCCCACGGGATCGGCACCCGGCAGCCGTCGCGGCCGCGTTCGGTCCGGCCCGAGCGCTCCCACGTCGGGTCCTGCAGGGCCCAGTCCGGCAGCTCGACGTTGGGCAGGCCCAGTTCCTCGCCGTTGTACAGGTAGATCACGCCCGGCAGCGCCAGCTCGACCAGCGCCATCGCGCGGGCGCGCTGCACCCCGGCGGCGCCGTCGCCGTACCGCGTGACGTGGCGGACCACGTCGTGGTTGGAGAGCGTCCAGGTGGCCGGAGCGATCCCGGCCACCGCGCCGAGCGAGTGCTCGATCGCGGAACGGATCGAATCGGCGTCGTACGAAGCCTCGACGAGCCGGAAGTTGAACCCGAGGTGCAGCTCGTCGGGACGGACGTACTGGGCGAACCGCTGGTCGTCCTTCACCCAGATCTCGCCGACGGCCATCGTGCCGGGGTAGCCGTCCATGACCTTGCGGATCATGCGGTGGATGTCGTGCACGCCCTCGTTGTCGAACCGCGGGTCGTCGGCATCGTCGACCAGCACCGCGGACGACGAACCGGGGTGCAGCTCCATGTCCGGCAGGCCGTCCGGCTTGGCCATGCCGTGGGCGACGTCGATGCGGAAGCCGTCCACGCCGCGGTCCAGCCAGAACCGCAGCGTCTGCTCCAGGTCCTGGCGCACCTCGGGGTGCTCCCAGTTGAGGTCCGGCTGCTGCGGCGCGAAGAGGTGCAGATACCACTGGCCGTCCGCGACCCGCGTCCACGCCGGGCCGCCGAAGATCGAGGGCCAGTTGTTCGGCGGCTGCGAACCGTCGTAGCCGCGGCCCTCGCGGAAGATGTATCGGGCGCGCTCGGGGCTGCCGGGCGGGGACGCCAGTGCCTGCTGGAACCAGATGTGCTGGTTGCTGGTGTGGTTCGGCACGAGGTCGACGGTCACGCGGATGTTGTGCTCGTGCGCGTCGGCCACCAGGCGGTCGAACGCCGCCAGGTCGCCGAACAGCGGGTCGACATCACGCGGATCGGACACGTCGTAGCCGTGGTCCGCCATCGGGGAGCGGTAAAACGGCGTCAGCCACAGGGCGTCGACGCCGAGCAGTTCGAGGTAACCGAGGCGGGACCGGATGCCATCCAGGTCGCCGACGCCGTCACCGTTGGAGTCGGCGAAGGAACGCACGTAGACCTGGTAGAACACGGCATCCAGCCACCAGGCGGACTCTTCGGCGATCTCAGGGCTGAGGTCGGAGGATCGTCGCACGGGGGGTCATCCTGCCATTCGAATCGCGTCGTTATTACCCGAACGGGTGACGAGCGGTCAGGTCCACGAGTTCATCAGGCTGTTCGCGGCCATCTCCAGGTACTCCCAGAGCTGGTCGCGCCGCGCCTCGGGCAGGCCGGCCTCGTCGACGGCGATTCGCATGCATCGCAGCCAGGCGTCCCGTTCAATGGGACCGATCTTGAACGGGGCGTGCCGCATGCGCAGCCGCGGGTGCCCGCGGCGGTCGGAGTACGTGTGCGGGCCGCCCCAGTACTGCATCAGGAACAGCCGCAGCCGCTCCTCGGCGGGGCCGAGATCCTCCTCGGGGTACAGCGGCAGGAGCACCTCATCGGCCTTCACTTCCTTGTAGAAGCGAGCCACGATGCGGTGGAAGGTCTCCTCGCCGCCTACCTGTTCGAAGAAGTTCTCGGGATTGCCCACGCAACCATCCTGACTGACGCGGGGGCGGCCGCGCAGGCCGCCCCCGCAAACAGTCGTCTCACTAGGGCTTGTGCGGGGGCTTGAGACCGGCCTCTTCCAGCGCGGGCATCAGCTGGGCGCGCAGCGCGCGCTGTACCGCCCACTGGCGGCCGGGCCGCGTCTTCACGGTCACCCGCATCGTGATGCCCTCCGGCGTGACCTTCTCCACACCGAGCACCTCGGGCTTGGCGGTCACGTCGTTGGACAGCGGCTCCTTCTCGGTGACCGCGCGCGCGACCTTCTCCATGACCTGCGAGGCCTCCGCCAGGTTGGCGCCGTAGCCGAGCGGCAGGTCGACGACCGCGACCGCGAAGCCTTGGCTGGAGTTGCCGACCCGCAGGATCTCGCCGTTGCGCACGTACCAGACGGTTCCGTTGGTGTCGCGGATCGTCGTGGTGCGCAGGGCGACCGCCTCAACGGTGCCGGTCGCGGGGCCGAGGTCGACGACGTCACCGACGCCGTACTGGTCCTCCAGCATCATGAACATGCCGGACAGGAAGTCCTTCACCAGGTTCTGGGCGCCGAAACCGACGGCGACGCCGAGGATTCCCGCCGAGGTCAGGATCGGCGCGACGTTCATCCCCAGCTCCGTGAGGATCTGGATGAACGCCACACCGAACACCAGGATCGTGATGACCGACTTCAACACCGAGCCGATGGTCTTGGCCCGCTGTTCACGCCGCTCCGACACCAGCGCGCCCAACGCCTGAGGCGCGCGTTCCTTCAGCGGCTTGAGCAGGCCGGGCTTCTTGCCCTGCCTGGCGCCGCCGGTCAGCCGGGTGATGATCTTGTGCAGCACCGCGCGCAGGATCAGTGCGATCAACACGATCAGCGCGATCCGGATGGACCCCTCGAGCATCTTGGGACCGTTCTGCTCGATCCAGGTCAAAGCTTCCGTCGACTGCTGCTGCAGATCGGTGGCCACGCCTTCGAAACCCCTTCCAGTCGACCCCCGGCTCACAACTCCATGCCGGTGGCATTCGCGAGAAACGTCAGCTGGTCCACGGCGAGAGCGACCGTCCGGCTCACCGACCGGCCCGCGTGACCGACCTCGGTCTCGCGGCGGATGAGCACGGGGTGCTTGGTCGGATCACTCGTGCTCGCGTGTTGCAACGCGGCGCACATCTTCCGGGCGTGGTTGGGGTCCACACGGGAATCCGACTCGAACACCGTGAACAGCACCGAAGGGTACTCAACATCCGGCCGCACGCGGTGGTACGGAGAGTAGGACAACAACCACCCGAGCTCCTCGGAAACGCTTGCGCTGCCGTACTCCTCGGCCCACAGGCGGCCGAGCAGGAACTTCTCGTAGCGCACCATGTCCAGCAGTGGGGCTGAACACACCACTGCCGCGTACAGCTCCGGGCGTTGCGTGAGCGCCGCGCCGACGAGCAGGCCGCCGTTGGAGCCGCCCATGATCGCGAGCTGCTGCGGCGTCGTCCACCCGTCGCGCACCAGGCGTTCGGCGGCCGCGTGGAAGTCGTCGAACACGTTCTGCTTCTTGTCGCGCATGCCCGCCTGGTGCCACTCCTCGCCCTCCTCGTCGCCGCCGCGCAACGAGACGTGCACCCACACGCCGCCGGCCTCGACCCAGGCCAGCGTGGTCGCGGAGTAGCCGGGACCGCGGCCGATCGCGAAGCCGCCGTAGCCGGTCAGCAACGTAGGGCGGGGCAGATCGGGCTTCTGCTCGCCGGACACGACGAACATGCGCACGGTCGTGCCGTCCAGCGACGCGTACGAGATCTGCTGCGTGGTGACGCGCGGCAGCGCGATGCGGCCCGGCGCGGCCTCGGCGAGCTCGGTCTTCCCGCTGGACAAGGAGAAGCGGAACACCGACAGCGGCGTGACGAAGTCCGTCCAGCCCACCCACAGGGAGTCCTGCGAGTGCGGCGTCGCGGCGTCCACAACGGACATGCCGTGCACGGAGCCCATGCCGGGCAACGTGATCTCGCCCAGGTACTCGCCGGACGGCGAGTGCAGGTGCAGTTCGGACACCGCGTGCCGCGTGCGCAGCACCGCGAGCTTGCCGTTCAGCCAGCGCACCCCGTCCAGCACGGAGTCCGGCTCCTCGCTGACGATCTCGGTCCACTCGGTCGGCGTCCTGGGATCCGCCACGCAGATCCGGAACCGCGGCGCGCCCAGCGAGGTGTGCAGGTAGAGCCGGCCGTCACGGGCGACGAACGCCGAGCACTGCGCGCCGTCGTCGGCCGAGATGACCTGGCGCAGTTCTCCGGTTCCATGCAGGTCCGCGATCCACACCGAGTCACGGCGGACCGTGCCGGGCGCGCCGTTGACGACGAGCCACCGGCCGTCGTGCGACAGGTTGAGGCCGTAGTAATAGGTGTGGTCGAGGCCGTCGCCGAGGACGTTGACGTCCGTCGCCGGGTCCGTGCCGACGTGGTGGCGCCACACGCGACGGTGGAACAGCTTCTCGTCGTCGGGCAGCAGCGCCGGATCGAGCTGGCGGACGTAGAAGAACTCCTCGCCGCCGGGCAGCCAGCCGATGGGGGAGTAGCGGCAGCGGTCGATCGGGCCCTCGATGAGCTCGCCGCTGTCCACGTCGATGACGTGCAGCAACGAGTGCTCGTTGCCGCCGACCGACACCTGGTAGGCCAGGCGCGTGCCTTCGAGGCTGGGCGACCAGCCGTCCAGAGTGGTCTTGCCGGACGGGTCGAGCTCGCTCACATCGAGGAGTACGCGCTCCGTGCCGTCCGGTTCACGCAGATAGACGACCGGATGGTCCTGCTCGGGGCCGCGCCGGGTGAAGAACGCCCGGCCGGCGCGCCAGGTCGGCGTCGACACCGAACCGGTGCGCATCAGCTCACGCAGCCGCGTGCCGAGGCGTTTACGGCCGGGCATCGCGTCCAGCCACGACCTGGTGAGCCCGTCCTGCGCCGCCGACCAGGCCTCGGTGCGCGGGTCGCCCGCGTCCTCCAGCCAGCGATAAGGGTCGGCCACGGCGCGTCCGTGCAGATGCTCGACCAGGTTGAGCCGCTCCGCCGACGGGTACGTGATCGTCGCCGGACGGGATGTAGAAGGTGCCTCGGTCACCTTGTCAAGGGTAGCGGGTGATGAAAACCATCTCCGATAGGGAGCTGTTCACGCAGGTTTCGATCACACATCCATGACGCGTCACGTATCACACGTGATTTTTGAGGGTGATCTGTGGTCTGCTATGGCTGAACCGGTGGAGGTGGTCGCGTGCCAGACCGACAACCGACCCCTATCGGCGCCCCCGTAACGGGTGGGACAGCGCCGGTGATCCCCTCTGGCCGAAATAAGTCTTCTGTGCACGCCGTGCCGGATGGGGATCGCGATGGGGGAGGTGCCGGTCATACCCCGGTCGTCTTCCCCTGGGGAAGACGCAAAGTACTCCTGCTCAACGCCACGTTCGAACCGCTGACCGCGCTCTCTCTTCGTCGCGCGGTCGTGCTGGTGGTCTGCGGAAAGGCCGAGGTCGTGCACGGTGACCCCGCCGGGCTCGTCCTGCACTCCTCGACGTCCGAGGTCCTCGTGCCGTCCGTGATCCGGCTGAGCAACTACGTGCGTGTCCCGTACCGCGGCCGCGTCCCGCTGACGCGCGCCGGGCTGATGCACCGCGACCGCTATCGCTGCGCTTACTGCGGCGGTCGCGCCGAGACCATCGACCACGTGGTGCCGCGCTCTCGCGGCGGGCCTCACACCTGGACCAACTGCGTCGCGTGCTGCGCGAAGTGCAACCACCGCAAGGCGGACAAGTTGCTGTCCGAGTTGGGTTGGCGGCTGCGCGTGGTGCCCGCGGCGCCGCGGGGTCCGCATTGGAGGCTGCTGGCGGGTGTGGCGGAGGCCGACCCGCAGTGGTTGCCGTACCTGGGCGAGCCCGCGGCCTGACCTTTGTCAGGCCGCCAGGGCGAGTTCTTCCCGGCGGGCCGTGATGCGGACGCTGTCGCCCATCGTGATGCGCACGCTGTCGTTCATGGTGATGCGCACGGAGTCCTCAGCCGTGATGCGGACCGAGTCGTCGTCGCACGTGATGCGGACGCTGTCACCCGCAGTGATGCGCACGGAGTCGCCGGCCGTGATGCGGACGCTGTCCCCGGCGGTGATCCGCACGGAATCGTCCATCGTGATGCGGACGCTGTCGCCCATGGTGATGCGCACCGAGTCGTCCATGGTGATCCGGACGCTGTCGCCGCACGTGATCCTGACCGAGTCGCCAGCCGTGATCCTGACCGAGTCGCCCGCCGTGATCCGCACCGAATCGCCCGCAGTGATCCGAACGGAGTCACCCGCAGTGATGCGAACGGAGTCACTAGCCGTAATACGCACTGAATCGTCCTTGTACGTCGGAAGGGTGAGAAGGCATGCCTGGGGGCGGTTCGTCGTCAACATTTTGTGTCCTCCAGGACGGTCAGGCGGGTGCGCAAGACCCGTATAGGTGAAAAGCTAGAAGCCGGTTGTTCCAGGGACAAGACCCCAAACCGGCACCCGTTCGCCGCCGTCCGGGTGAAGGCCTACCGGGTGTAACCGCTGCGCCGCACGAGAGCGCTCACTGCCTCTACTAGCCGGTATGAACACGGTGTGTGACGCTTGAAGTGGTGGAACGTGATATTCGTCACGACAGATCTGTCAGGCGGCGCGTCGAAATTCGGTCGCAGACCAGTCACCCCAGGGCCTCGCGATGATGTTGACCGCGATCACGCTGGCCCGGCCGCTCGCGCACGGGTGAAGTCGGCTACCGTACCGCCCGTGACCATCGTGGAGACCGTCCTCGTCTTCGCGCTGATCCCGCTGGCCATCTACGGCGTGATCATGCTGCTGACGCTGAGGCCCAAGGCCACCCGGATTCCCCGGTACCGGCCGGGGCAGGAGTGGGGCTACGCCCCCGTGTGGTGGAGTGCCAACCCCGCCGGGTTGAACCGTGCGCACTCGTCCGAGCCCGTCACCGTCGAAGGTGGACGGACGGCCAGGGGAGGTGCCCGTGGCAACTGGTGAGATCGAGAAGGTCGACCCGAACCGCGAGCTCGGGATCGGAGAGGTGATCACCAACAGCGGTCGCCTGTCCGTCGCGAAGATGTACGAGCCGCACGCCCCGGAGCTGCCGTTCTCGCCGACCCAGCTGGCCGCCCTGGACGAGGCGCTGACGCTGTCGAGCCGCACGACCGGCCTCGAATTCAGCGTGTACCTGGGTGAGCTGGGCAAGGACACCCGCGCCCGCGCCGAGGAGCTGCACTCGCAGACCGCGCACCCCGCCAACGCCGTGCTCGTCGCGGTGTCGCCGGGCGAGCGCGCCGTAGAGATCGTCACCGGCGAGGAGTCGCACCGCAGGCTCCCCGACCGTGGCGCCAAGCTCGCCGTGATGAGCATGGTCGCGTCCTTCAAGGAGGGCGACCTCGCGGGTGGTCTCGTCAGCGGCCTGCGCATGCTGACCGACCAGGCGGGTCGCGCACCGCGTTCGTGAACGGGTGGCAGGAGGTCAGCGTTACCGGCCCCGCAGCCGGGCACTGACCTCCTGGTTCCTCCCCCCACCGACATGCTTTCCCGACGGTGGCTCACGGCGCGTCAACCTCAGATCGGATTTCGCGCGTCCGCCTGGGGGAGTAGTTAGTCCAGTCCGGTGACCCGGACCAGCCCGCTCTGGTACGCGACGGCGACCGCCTGTGCCCGGTCGCGCAGGTCCAGCTTCATCAGGATCCGGCCGACGTGCGTCTTGACCGTCGCCTCGCCGAGCACCAGCCGTTGCGCGATCTCGGAGTTCGACATGCCGCGGGCGATGTGCGTGAGCACCTCGGCCTCTCGCGGCGTCAGCTGACCGAGCCGGTCGCGCGCCGCGAACGTCGACTCCGGCACGGCCCTCAGTTCGGCGATGAGATCCAGCGTGACGGCCGGGTCCAGCCACGCCTCGCCGCGGGCGACGACCTTGACCGCGGCCATGAGATCCGTGCTGGCGCGGTCCTTGAGCAGAAACCCCGACGCGCCCTTGCGCAGCGCGTCGCGCACCGCCGCGCCGACGTTGTACGTGGTCAGCACCAGCACCTTGATCGGCCGGTCCGGGTCCGCCGAGAAGTCGTCCGCGGTGATCACGCTCGTGGCGGAGACGCCGTCGAGCTCGGGCATCCGCACGTCCATCAGCACGATGTCGGGCTGCAGCTCGCGCGCCTTCGCGACGGCCTCGTGCCCGTTGCGCGCGTCGCCGACGACCTCGATGCCCTCCTCGCGCTGCAGCAGCATCCCGATGCCCTCGCGCACGAGGTCCTGGTCATCCGCCACCAACACCCGGATCGTCATCGGCTCCGTCCCCCCGTTGCGTCGGCAGGGTGGCCTTCACGAGGAACCCGCCGTCCCCCACCGGCCCCGCCGACAACGTTCCGCACGCGGACTGGACGCGTTCCCGCAGCTTGCTCAGCCCGTGTCCGGTGGAGAGAGCCGCCACGACCGGTTCGCAACGCCCATTGTCCCGCACCTCGATGACGAGATGGTCCGTTTCCCACCGCATCGTCACCACGGCGTGCGCGTGCGCCCCCGCGTGCTTCGCCACGTTCGTCAACGCCTCCTGCACCACGCGGTACGCGGCAAGATCCACACTAGGCGTGAGCTCGGCCGGCGGCCCCTCCTGGTGCAGCTCGACGGACGGCCCGGCCGACCGGATCACCTCGACGAGCCCGCCGATCTGATGCACGCCAGGCGCGGGCTGGAACGTCCGCTGCTCACCCTCCTGCACCAGCTTGAGCAGCCGGCGCAGCTCCACCATCGCCTGCTGCCCGGCCTGCTCGATGTTCGTCAGCGCCCGGTCGGTCTCCGGACTGATGTCCTTCCCGCGCGCCCCGGCGGCCTGCAACACCATGACCGTCACCGAGTGCGCCACGATGTCGTGCAGCTCGGCCGCGATGCGATTCCGTTCCGCCGCAACGGCGAGAAACGCCTCCGCCTCCTCCCGCCGTTGCGACTCCAGCACGAACACGCGGTGCTGAGCCCGCAACCGCGCGATCGCCCACGTGGCCAGGTAGACGACGAGGTAGAAGACACCGGTCGCGGCCAACGCGTCTATCCCGTGCCCCGGCTCCGCGAGCTTGGTCTCGCGCCAGATGTAGAGCGCGGCGGGCACCACCGAGGCGGCCAGCCCGACGAACGACCACAACTTCGTCGAATAGGCCGCCACCGTGTACAACGCGAGCAGCATGACGAACGTGGGCCGCGGCCCCGGCACGGGCATGAAAGCCAGCAACCCCACCGTGTGCGCCCACACGATGAAGAACACCGCGCGCGGATGCACCCGGCGCCAGCACAACGCGAGCGGCGCGCCGGCCCCCAGCGCGATCCACAGCCAGGGCGCCGGTGCCCAGAACCCGAAGACGTCGAACGCGAACAGGGCCGTGGCCAGAGCCATGTCCCTCAGCCGACCCTTCATCCGCATTCTCCTCGAGTCAACGCCGGCACGACTCCGAGCAATTGATGAAGCAGTTCGCCGTCAGTTCGGCCGCGGTCAGGTCCGTGAGCGACTGGAAGTTGCGCACGTGGTACGCCTCCTCGGCGGCCAGCGCGTTCTCCAAAGCCTTCGTGACCTCGTCCTCCGACATCCGGGCCCCGAGCGCGGTGACCCGCTGCGCCCCGAGCCAGATGTCGTTCTCCTCGGCCATCGCCTTTTGCAACGCCGGTTTGGTGAACGACGGACATCCCGGCCGGTAGCGCGACGGGTGCATCAGCCGGATCGCGGCGAACGTCTCTTTGGCTCCGGTCAGCTTCGCGACCATCAGCCTCTCGGGCCGGATCCGTTCGACCTCTTCACCGTCCTGCAGCGGCACGGGCGTGACGAGCACCTCCAGCTCGTTCAACCGCCCCAGCTCGGCCTTCTCGTCCAGTGCGACCAGCGCGACGTTCTCGTTGACCAGGCCACCCACCCCGAGCGGCCGGTTCAGTGTCGTGTCACCGGCTTTTATGAGCACCGCCAACACTCGTCGATCGTTCATCTCTTCCCCCTTGAGGTAGAACGAGGCCCCGACGGTAGCGAGGACCAGCAGAGCACAAGGGTGCTTTGCCGGAGTCAGACCGGAAGCGGACTTCGGTTGTCCACCAAGAGATGTAGACGATGCGTGACGTCGCACGCCTGGCCGTTCGTGACTGTGCGAAGTTGCTCCGAATGGCGGCATACGCATTCCTGCGAACCGGGGGGATAGTGCTCCGGCGACGGTCGGTGGGACCGTTCGGAACCCGCCGGGTGAGATCCGGCTCTGGGGAGCAACAAATGCGTTCGTCCGCGAGATCGCGGGGCTCAGTCCTGCGCACATTCGGCACGGCGGCAACCGCCGCGATCGTTTTGACCGGCTGTCTGAGGACGTGGGTCGGGGCGGCCGCGATGGCGAAGAACTCGAAGCACCAGAAGGTCAGGGATCGGTGAGCTCGGTGAAACGCGCCGAGGCCGAGAAAGGGCTTTCCGTTGTCGCGCCCATCGCGGCGGCCGCTCCAGACGCACGGACACTTGTATGACGCTGGTCACCTACTGTGCGTAGAGTGACGAAGTTACTCCGTTCGGCAGCATTCCCAACCGGGCGGACTGTCGGGATAGTGCTTTCGGCACGGTCGGGGGACCAGGTCTAGGGGGGAGCCGGATTACCGGCTCAGGGGGGCACAACGCATGCGTTCGTCCGCGGCAACGCGGGGCTCAGTCCTGCGCGCGTTCAGCACGGCGGCTACCGCCGTGATCGTTTTGACAGGTTGTCTGACGCCGTCGGTGGCGGCGGCCGAGAGTCCGGTGCCCAACGAGGTAGCCGATGCGGCGACCGCCGAACGGCTCGCCGCGGAAAGCGGCAAGCCGATCGTGATCTCGTCGGAAACGACCGAGACCGCCCAGGTCACCGCGAACCCGGACGGTTCGCGGACCCTGGTCGACTACACGCTTCCCGTGCGGGTCAAGCAGAACGGGGCATGGGCCGCCGTCGACCTGACGCTCGTGCAGCGCGGAGACGGCACGGTGGCGCCGAAGGCCGCGCCGGTCACCATGGCGTTCACCGCGGGCGGTGCGGGATCGGCGGTGCGCGGCCCCGTGGCCAAGCTGGTCAAGGACACCGCGGAGGTCGGCTTCGGTTGGGACACCGATCTGCCCGCCGTGCGGATCTCCGGTTCGACCGCCACGTATCCCGAGATCCTGCCGGGCGTCGACCTGGAACTGAAGGCCGCCCTCACCGGGTTCTCCCAGTCGCTCGTGGTGAAGACGCCCGAGGCGGCGAGGAACCCGAAGCTGACGAAGGTCACCTTCAAGTCGCACACGAAGAACGTCACCATCAGCAAGACCACGACGCCGAGCGCGGCGTCCGACCAGCCGCGTGCGGAGAGCCTGGTGGTCACCAACGCTGCCGGTCAGCAGGTTTTCGGCGGCGACGCGTCGACCATGGTGGACTCGTCGCAGGACACGCGGCGCGCGGTGATGGCCGTCGAGGTCGGCAGCAACACCGTCTCGATCACGCCGAACCAGGCGTTCCTGGCCGACCCGAGTACCAGGTACCCGGTCCGGCTGGATCCGGACTACTACTGCAACACCTGCACCAAAGCACACCACGCGGTGGTGCAGTCGCCACCGGAGTGGGCGAACGCGCGCAACTACGATCACACCGACGGCCAGCTCGGTGACCTGAAGGCCGGCTACCTCAACGCGTACTCGCTCGGCGCGACACAGAACGGCATCTCGCGCACATACATCGCGATGAACACCTGGTCGCTGCACAGCCGAGTCATTCATTGGGCGAAGCTCAACGCCAAGGTCATCCACAGCCATCACTGCGCGGAGGCGACAGCCACCGAACTGTGGCTGACCAACGGGATCGACGAGAACACGACCTGGAACAACCAGCCCGCGTGGGCGTACTCGCTGTCCGACAACAACACGGTGAACAACGTCCCCTATTGCCAGACCAACGGCCTCGCGGAGTTCGATGCGACGAAGGCGGTCAGGCACATCGCCGACACGAACCAGAGTTATGCCACCTTCATGCTGAAAGCGAAGGAAGAGAGCTCGCTGGACGCGTCGTGGCGCCGGTTCGATCTCAACCCGTTCCTCGAGGTGCACTACAACACCATTCCGAACACGCCCACCGACCTGGGCATGGAGGGATGGGGCCCGAACGGTGCGGACGCCCTGCCGTGCCGCGTCGGTGAAAGCCGGCCCGCGGTCTTCACCCGCACTCCGGAAATGCGTGCCCGAGTGTCCGATCTGGACGAAGGCACGATGAACGCGGGGTTCCGCGTATACAAGGGAACTTCCACCAACTACACGTGGGGCGGCCAGGAGGCCGCCGACGGGAACATCCCCTCCGGCTCGTTCGCCAGGGCCAGGCCGCTGTCGAGATGGATCTCTGAGGACGGCATCTACACGTGGCAGATGTGGTCCGGCGATTACGAGAGCAGCAGCTGGTCGGCTCTCTGTGAGTTCGAGGTGGACAGCGTCGCTCCGAACGCGCCGACGGTCGTCTCCACCGACTTTCCGCAGACGGGACCCGGCGGGCCCGTCGGCCGGACAGGCAACTTCACGATCACACCGAACGGCAACACCGGCCTGAACGGCAAAATGGACATCGACCACTACGCCTGGGCGCTGAACAGCGGCACGGTCGGGACCCGCGTCGATGTCAAGACCGCGGACGGCAAGGTCGTCGTGCCGATCACACCGACGCGAGGCGGCACGAACATGTTGTACGTGCAGGCGATCGATCGTGCCGGCAACCGGCTCGCCGAGCCTGTGACGTACAAGTTCAACGTCGCCGACCCGGCGGGTCCCGTCGGGGCTTGGTTGCTTGACGAGAAGAGCGGAACCACCGCTGCCGACACGAGTGGCCGGAACCATCCGCTCACGTTGGCCGGCAACGCGGCCTTCGGCAGTGCTTACTCGGGCAACGGGCAGGCAGGCAACGGTAGTTCGGCGTATTCGGCCACGTCGGGTCCGATCATCGACACGTCGCGCGCGTTCTCGGTGTCGGCGTGGGTGAAGCTCGACAACACCAACTTGTGGTCGACCGCGGTGAGCCAGGAAGGCCTGCGCGCCAGCGGCTTCCTCCTCGAGTACTCGAAGGACCGTGATCGCTGGACGTTCAGCGCTGGGCAGTCGGATGCCAACGGAACTCCGGCGATCCGGGCGGAGTCGGCGGCATCGCCTCAACTCGGTGCCTGGACGCACCTGTTGGGTACCTACGAGCCGAACAGTCACAAACTTTCCTTGTACGTCAACGGAAAGCTTGAAGGAGCAGCCGACGCGACGCTGTGGAACGCCGGCGGACCACTGCTGGTCGGCGCGGGCAAATGGGATTCATCGCGTGGTAGTTACTTCGCCGGCACGGTCGACCACGTTCAGGTCTGGGACCGGGTGCTCAGCGCGACTGAAGCCGCCCAGCACAACAACCTGGTTGTTCTCCGTGCGCGATATGGGCTCGATGAGCTCACCGGGACCGTTACGAAGGACGACGTGAGTGGTCAGAACGGGACTCTCGGTGGTGGCGTGACGTGGGCGGCAAAACCGGTCGATCCGACCGACGTCAACCCGAACCCCGTCGGTGAGGAGAAGTGGCTGCACTACGACGACTCCTCCACCGGTGAGGTGGTCGGACCTCGGCCCGCGACACTGCGCACCGACCGATCCTTCACGGTCTCCGCATGGGTCCGGCACAGCGGGTTGGACGGCGGCCCGCGAGCCGCGGTCGGCATGGGCGACGCCAAGTTCTCGCCCTTCATGCTCGGCTATCGATCCGAATGGGGTAAGTGGGGGCTACTGCTGACCGAGTCACCGACCAGCGCGGGTAGCCGGTTCGCACTGTCCGACCAGGCAGCGGAAGCCGACACATGGGTGCACCTGGCCGCCTCCTATGACGCGGTCGACGGGACGATCGCCTTGTATGTCAACGGGGTCAAGCAGAGTGCCTTCATGAACACCGATGGAAAAGGCCTGACCACCTTCAACGCATCCGGTCCGTTCCTCGTCGGCCGTGGCACCTGGGAAGGGCACGGCTCGGACTGGTGGAAGGGTGACCTGGACGATGCCCGGATCTATTCGGGTGTGCTCACCCTCAGCGAAATCGAACAGCTGTACTCGGCGACCAATCACTACTGATCGAGCGGTTTCTTCCATTTCTTTCTTTCTTTAGCAGGGGGTTGTAGTGAGCAGCGGTGGAAGGCCCGCGTCCAGAAGGATCATCGCGCTCGGCATCGTGCTGACGCTGTTCGCCTGGGGGCAGAGCGCGGCGGCCGCGCCGGTCAACGGCTCGGGTCGGCAACGGCCGGAGTTGCAGAAGGAGAAGTCGGTTCCGACCAGCCCGGTCCCAGTGCGCCCACTGCCCGAGGATCCGGCAGCAAAGGCGGTGATCAAAAAGCTCGATCCGCCCGCGTGGCCCGCCGAGACGCAGAACGACGTCGACCTGGCGGGTGCTCAGCAGAAGGCGCAGGCGAAGGCCGGCCCGGTGAAGGTAAGCCGCAAGGCGGATGTTGCCACCGCGGCGGCGAAGCCCGGCAAGGTTCGGGTGAAGGTGAAGGGGCAGAACGAAGCGAAGGCGTTGGGGCTCAACGGCTTCGTGTTCACTGTCTCGAACGTGGATGGCGCCGCGTCCGTGCCGCTGCGGCTGGATGTGGATTATGGGTCCTTCGCGCCTGCCTTCGGCGGTGACTACGCGTCGCGACTCAAGCTGGTGGCGCTCCCGGCGTGTGCCCTCACTACTCCCGACAAGTCGGAATGCCGTCGCGCTACACCTCTGGCGGACGGGAAGAACGACCCGAAGGCGCGCACCGTCTCCGGCGACATGACGATGGCTCCTGCTGGCGTGAGCAAGGCGGAGAGCGGTGAGTCCGGCCAGCTCGTCCTGGCTGCTGCCGCGGCTCCGTCGAGCGGCAACGGTTCCTTCGCCGCCACGTCACTCGCCGCTGCGGGCTCGTGGACCGCCGGAACCGGGTCGGGTGACTTCACGTTCGGCTATCCGTTGCGGATGCCGCCGGCGATCGGTGGCGGGACGCCGACGGTGTCGCTGGGCTACTCGGCGCAGAGTCTCGACGGGCGTATCTCGGCGACCAACAACCAGGCCTCCATCGTGGGTGATGGCTGGGACTTGGCGCCTGGCGGCTTCATCGAGCGGCGGTACAAGCCGTGCGGCCTGGACCTGGGCGGCAACAACGGCCAGACCAAGACCGGTGATCAGTGCTGGGCGACGGACAACGCGACGATCAGCCTGGCCGGTGTCTCCGGTGAGTTGGTGAAGGACAAGGACACCGGGGCGTGGCGTCCCAAGAACGACGACAGCGCTCGCATCGAGCGCTTCACCGGTGCCACGAACGGTGACAACGACGGCGAGTTCTGGAAGGTCACCACGACCGACGGCACCCAGTACTTCCTCGGTCTGAACAGGTTGCCCGGCTGGAGTTCAGGAAAGCCCGAGACGGCGTCCGCGTGGACCCAGCCGGTGTTCGGCAACAACGGCGGCGAGCCGTGTAACCAGAGCACGTTCGATGCGTCCTGGTGCCAGCAGGCGTATCGCTGGAACGTCGACTACTCGATCGACCCGCACGGCAACGTCACGTCGTACTACTACCAGGCGGAGAAGAACTTCTACGGCCGCAACGCGGATGCCGCGAAGGGGACCGAGTACGTCCGTGGCGGTTACCTGGACCGGATCGAATACGGCCTGCGTGGCGACAACATCTACGGCTCGGCCGGTGCGCGTGTCGTGTTCGAGACCGCGGAACGCTGCTTCCCGAGCGGCGCGATCACGTGTCAGCCCGACCAACTGAACCCCTCCACGGCCTGGGCGTGGCCGGACGTGCCCGCCGACCAGATCTGCAAGGCCGGCGAGCAGTGCACGTTGCGCATGACGCCGACGTTCTTCACCACGAAGCGGCTGACGAAGATCAAGACGCAGGTCGGCGACGGCAGCGGTGGTTTCAACGACGTCGACTCGTGGGCCCTGACCCAGGACTTCCCGGGTACTGGTGACGGAACGTCGCCCGCGCTGAACCTGACATCGATTGTCCATACAGGACATGTTGGCGGCACGATCACCCTTCCGGCGACCACGTTCCACCGGGAAGCCAAGGGCAATCGAGTAGACCCGCGGGAGCCCGACGGCCGCTTGCCGTTGACCCGCTATCGGGTCACCCGCGTGATCAACGAAACCGGCGGTCTCACGGAGATCAAGTACAGCGAGCCGGATTGTGTTCCAGGTTCCCGCATGCCGTCCCCATCCGCGCTCGAGGCCAACAACCTGCGGTGCTATCCGACCTGGTGGACGCCGGACGGTGACAAGGACCCGGTCCTGGACTACTTCCACAAATACATCGTCACGGACGTCACCGACGACGACCGCACGGGTGCATCAGCACTGATCAAGACCCACTACGACTACCTGGATGCCCCGGCATGGCACTTCGACGAGAACGACTTCGCCGAGCCGGAGCGCAGGACCTGGTCGCAGTGGCGCGGTTACGGCACGGTCCGCACGGTCCGTGGTGACCCGTCTGGTCCGCAGTCCGTGAGCGAGACGCTTTACCTGCGCGGCATGCACGGCGACAAGATGCCGAACGGGACCCGCGACGTGTCGGTGTCCAACAGCGAGGGCGAAGTGGTCCAGGACAAGCCCAGATGGCAGGGCTTCGTCCGGGAGACGCGGCAGTACGAGGGCGGCAAGCTGGTGTCGGCCTCGGTCAACGACCCGTGGGTGAGCCCATCGCCGACGGCGACCGGCGCCGACGGTGAGCAGGCCATGCTCAGTGGCATCGAGGCGGTCCGCGGCCGCACGCTGCTGGAGGACGGTCAGTGGCGCCGGACCAAAGTCGTGAAGAGGTTCAACGAGTTCGGCATCGCGACGTCGACCGAGGACCAGGGCGACGTCGCGGTGACCGGCGATGAAACGTGCACGCGCAGCTCGTTCGCGCGTAACGACGCCGCCTGGATGCTGACATACGCATCGCAGGTGGAGACGGTCAAGGGCTCGTGCTGGGTGTTCTCGTCGCCGACCACGATTCTCTCGCTCGCGAAGTCCTCGTTCGACGGGCAGGCCTTCGGTGCTGCTCCGGTGAAGGGCGACATCACCAAGGCGGAGGTCCTCGACTCGTGGGACGGCTCCGGCCAGCACTTCATCACCGCGTCGACCTCGACGTTCGACGACTACGGCAGGCCCAAGGAGGTCGTGGACTCCAACGGCAGCAAGACGACTACCGAGTACACCCCTGCGTTCGGGCCGCTGAAGCAGATCACCAGTACGAACGCGTTGAACCACGTCAGCAGGGGCTTCGTCGAGCCGGCTTGGGGTGCCTCGATCGCGTCGGTCGACGCGAACGGACGGCGTGCGGACCTCGAGTACGACGCGCTTGGCCGACTCGTCAGGGCATGGACCCCTGGCCACCCCAAGGAGACCTCGAAGCCGGACGCAGAGTTCGTCTACACCTACAACACCGACAAGCCCAGCGTTGTCGAGGCGAAGCAGTTGCAGGACGACGCGACGTACCTGTCGTCCTACACGCTGTACGACGGTCTCATGCGAGAGCGCCAAACGCAGACCTTGTCGCCGGGGTTGGAGGGGGGCCGGCTGATCTCCGACACCTTCTACGACACGCGAGGCTTGGTCTTCAAGCAACGTGGCGCCTTCTGGAACAACGAGGCACCCGGCGGGACGCTGGCCGGTGCGATCGACGTCGAAGTACCCAACGTGACGCTCACCGAGTTCGACGACATGGGCAGGCCCAAGGAGTCGATCTACAGGAAGTTCGACCAGGAGCAGTGGCGCACGTCGACCCGCTATGGCGGTGACAGGGTCCACATCACGCCTCCTGCCGGCTCTCCCGCGACAACCGTCATCAACAACGCGCAGGGCCGCACGGTCGAGAAGCGGCAGTACCACGCGGGGCTGGGCAGCGCGTTCGACACGACGAAGTACTCGTACACGCCGGCCGGTCAGCTCGAGACGGTGACCGACCCCGCCGGCAACATCTGGAAGTACGGCTACGACCTGCGCGGCCGGAAGGTCAGCACGGACGACCCGGACGCCGGACACAGCACGACGGCCTACTACCCGGCCGGAATGATCCGCACATCGACGGACGGCCGGGGCCGCACCCTCGCGTACACGTACGACGAGCTCGGCCGCAAGAAGGCGATGTTCGACGGGTCGGACACAGGCACCAAGCTCGCCGAGTGGGAGTACGACACGTCGATCGACGCGAACGGTGCTCTGAACGGGCGTGGTCTCCTGACGCTGTCCCGCAGGTGGGTCGACGGCCAGGCGTACGTGCGGAAAGTGACCGGGTATGACGCCGCGGGTCGTCCCAAGGGCGAGAAGGTCACGATCCCGACGACCGAAGGCGTGCTCGGCACGAGCTACGAGATCGTCAACAAGTACAGGTACACCGGCAAGATCAACGACATCACGTACGTGCCCGTCAGGTCCGGCGGCAACACGATCGTCCCGACGGAGACGGTCATCTCCCAGTACAACAAGCTGGGTCTGCCGACCACGCTCACGGGCAAGGACGTGTACGTCTCCGCGACCGAGTACACGGAGTATGGCGAGATCAGCTTGCTGCAGTTCGACCACGCGACGAGCACGAGCAATCTGGAAGTAACCAATGTGTACGAAACAGGGACGCGCAGGCTGAGCCGGACGATCGTCCATCCGGAAACGACCACCGGTGCCGATATCTCGGACCGCAACTACTCCTACGACGCGGCAGGCAACATCCTCAAGGTCGCTGATATCCCGCAGGGCGGCCAGCAGGACATCCAGTGCTTCTCCTATGACTACCTGCGTCGTCTGTCGGAGGCGTGGACGCCGTCGTCAGGTGATTGTGGTGCGGCGCGTTCGGTGACGGCGTTGGGTGGCCCGGCCCCCTACTGGATGTCGTGGACGTTCGACGTCACCGGCAACCGCAAGACCCAGACCCAGCACACAACGGCCGGCGACACGACGAACACCTTCACCTACCCGGCTCCCGGCGCGGCCCAGCCGCACACGGTCCGGCAGGTCGACACGGCGGGCCCGAACGGCACGTCGCAGGACACGTTCGACTACGACAAGTCCGGCAACACGACGTTGCGCAAGATCTCCGGCAACGACCAGAAGCTGGACTACGACGTCGAGGGCCACGTGTCGAAGGTGACCAACGCCGACGGCAAGGCTTCCACATACCTCTACGACGCGGATGGTTCGCGTCTGATCGCGCGTGAGCCTTCGGGCACGACGTTGTACGTGTTCGGTGAGGAGATCCACCTCGCCGCGGGTACGTCGACGCCGACGTGGACGCGGTACTACTCGCACGCCGGGCAGACCGTTGCTCTTCGCAACAGTGTGAGCGGTCTGAAGTGGTTGGTGAGTGATCACCAGGGAACGAACATCGTGTCGGTGACGGCGGGCAATCTGCAGGCGTTGACGCGTCGGCAGACGCCGTTCGGTGCGCTGCGTGGTCCGGCGCCTTCCGAGTGGCCGGATCGCAAGGGCTTTGTCGGTGGCACCAATGAGGAGTCGGGTCTGACTCGTGTTGGTGCGCGGTTGTATGACGCTTCCATAGGCCGGTTCTTGTCGGCGGATCCGATCGTGGACAACAACGATCCGCAGCAGATGAACGGGTACGCGTACAGCAACAACAGCCCAGTGACGTTCTCGGACCCCACGGGTCTGTACTCCAACTGTGGTCCGGACGGGGTCAAGTGCGGTTTCAACAACGCGAAGCCTGGTACGCAGCAGTGGGACATCAATGAGGGGCAGTGGCCTGGTTCGAAGCTGGCGAAGGAGCTTCAACAGCAGCAGGCGGCGAAGGACAACGCCCTCCGAGAGGGGTTGGCCGCGGAGGGGGTTAGTTGGGAGGAGTATCAGCAGGCGCTTTTGAATGCCCACAAGACGAAGTGGGACATCATCAAGGAGGTCGCCTGGGACCTCTTGAAGGACATCTCCGGGTTCAACGACATCATGGATTGCTTCACCAAGGGCGACATCATGGCCTGTGGTGGGCTGGTGATGAACCTGGTGCCGTGGGGCAAGGTCGGCAAGGTTCTCGAAGCTGGCTATAAGGCCGTGAAGGCTGTTGCGTCGATGGCGAAGGTGATCGACCGGGCGCAGTCGTTGCTGCGCAAAGTCGCGAAGATCGCCGCGCGAGCTGAGGAGATCGCCACCAAGGCGATGGAGAAACTCCGTCGTCGTGGCGGTGGGGGCTGTCCCGAGCTGCACAGCTTCGTCGGTGCCACGCGTGTGTTGATGGCCGATGGTTCGAGTAAGCCGATCTCAGCGATAAAGATCGGCGACAAGGTCAAAGCCACCGATCCCAAGACCGGTGAGACGTCTGATCGTGCGGTGGTGGGCACGATCGTGCACATCGAAGGCACGATGACGCGACTGACCGTGGGCGGAGATTCAGTCGAGGCCACGTCATGGCACCCGGTATGGGTCAAGTCGCAAGGTCGGTTCGCTGCTATCGGATCGATCAAACCTGGGGAACAGCTGCGCTCGGCTGACGGCAAGCCCGCGTTCGTTTCTGATATTGAGCACTACGCCCAGGTTCAGCCGGTTTACGACCTGACCATCGCCGGAGTACACACTTACCACGTGGAGATCGGCGACTCGGAGGTCCTTGTTCACAACTGCGGACCGTCCGACGAACTGCTCGCTGAGGCCGACCGTGCGGAGATCGAGGGCGGCGACTTCGCCGCAGAGTACACATCACCTTCCGGCGAGAGATATCGTGCGCACAACAAGTCCCGGACGAGCATCCCGGACGGAATGGCCGACGAACTCGCGTCGTTCGACCATCCTCACCTGGGTTGCGCGGAGATGCAGTGCCTTGCGAAGGCCTATGCCGCAGAGGGACCAGACGCGATCCGAGGTGGTTCGATGACCGTGGTTCATGTGAGTGATACCGCCAAGGGGGCTCATGGCAGTCTGGCCCGGCCCTGCGGAGCATGTAGTCGCACGCTGAGAGGGTTGTTCATCAATGTCGTCGGGTGAGCTGAATCTCGAATCGTCACATCCGGACGTGCTGAAGGCTTTGGTCGCGTCTGGTTGGTATCCCGGTCGCACGGCGGACATAGTGGGCACTCTTTCGCGTTTGACGAAAGTGGGATACCGGGCAACTCCGCTCGCGATGGAGCTGCTGACCAATGTGCTAGACCTGCGCATTGATCCGCTCAATGAGCAGGGGGTGAACTTTGTCAACAGCGAGCCGCTGTTGATTGACCCAATTGGTGTGGGCTCAAGGCACGTCGACGAGGCGCAAAGAATCGGAGCCGTGCTGGGCGAGGAATTGTTCCCAGTCGGCTGGTGGCTTAGCTATTCCCATGTGTACTTGGGCAGCTCGGGCGCCTTGGTCGCCTATGCGTCGGGGTTGGTTTGGAGGTTAGGCGATACTCCGCGGGACGGCATCGAGTTCGCGGTCCGGGCTCACCGGAGGCTCGAGTGCCTGTATGCGGAAGAGGGGGTCACGCCATGGCCTAAATAGTTGGATTAAGGGCGTTTCTCATGAGAAGCGCCCTTACTTACTCTACTCACGAATCCGAACACGATCCGCGCGGTAGATAGAGGCCGAGCTGGAGGAGCGTGGACACGCTTCTGTTGGGTGGCATCGAAGCGCGGCGATCGTTGAGCGGAGCGGTTGTGGTGCTGACGTGACAGGAGACGGTGCGGCAATCGAGGTAATAACCTTCTCGGGCGTGGAGTATCGAGTTACTTCAGTCGGTGTGTCGATGTGGATGCTGAAGGTCTTTAATTCGTTGCGTTGAGTGGTTCCAGTGTGGCCATCGCACATCGGGATGATGACCCCTCCGGCGCGCTGTGCATAAACGTTGATTATGAGCTCGAGGTTGCTGCGCTCGAAGCGATGATCGTATTCGCGCGGGGCAGATTTGAGTCTGCGAAGCATGATGTTGGAGGCCGCTGATCTGCTTGGTTGCTCGATAAAACTGGACCCATTAAGCTCGTCGTGAGTTTGACCTGTTAAGCGCATAGTCCGCCAGTGGGCTGTGATCATGGTGACTTCGAGCGGTCAGGCGGGCAGTTGCGCTGCTTGGCGCGCTGGAGATTGAAGGATGTTGATCGAATTGGCGGTAGATTGGCGTTCGTGGTGAAGCGTGTTTTGTTTGGAATGTTGGTTGTTATTGCGGTTGCGGGTTGTTCGGATGGAACAGTGGCTCCCGTCGTGAGCAGTAGCTCGACCGCCACCACAAGAACGACTACGACAACTAGCACGCCCCCAAAGCTGACCCCTGCCGAGGTGGAGCAAAAGGTCAACGCAGCGATCCTCCCCGACAACGCGTTCGACGCTGTCGACGGGACGTTCAAGGAAAACAAGGACGGAGGCAAGGTCCTGACGACGACCTGCGGCGGTGATAGCCCGGCCAACAGATCTGTCACCAAGAAGAGCGGCAAACAGTGGTACATGGCAGGCAGCGTGGTCAGGGCGAGCGTCACGCATCTCGATGTGGCCAAGCCCGACGGAATCATCGATGATCTGCGCAAACTGATCTCCTGCGGGTCCTACGTCGAAACGTGGACCGAGCAGAAGGCCACAGTGACGGTCAACGGCGAGGTCACGCTGCCGAAGACGGCCGGCACGGATGGTCAGATCGCGTGGTGTGAGTCGCAGGCGAGCGGTGCCGGGACGTGCTGGGCGATCGTGGTTCGCGGCCCGTTCGTGGCCGGTGTGCAGGTGGCGACGGCAAAGGGACGGGCCGAGGCGGAGAAGGGCCTCACTGTTGTTTCACCCATTGCGGCCGCCGCGCTCGCGAAGTAGCTATGTGTCGGCGATGGGCAGACGGACGTGGAAGCTCGAACCGTCTGCCAGCCACACCCGGCCGCCGTGCTGTGCCACGACCTCGCGCACTATGGCGAGCCCGAGCCCGGCGCCACCGGAATCCCGATCGCGGGCGGGCTGCAGCCGATAAAACCGCTCGAACACCAGCTCCCGCTCGGATAAAGGCACCCCAGGCCCGTCATCGGCCACCACGAGTTCCGCGAAGTCCGAACCAGCGACCAACCCGACGGTGATCCGTGAACGGGCGTGCCGCTCGGCGTTCACCAGCAGGTTGCGCACCACCCGGCGCAGCTCGGACGCATGCCCCCGCAGGCGCGCGGCGGAGAACGGCGACAGGGATACGTCCGCACCACGGGACCGGGTCGCCTCGATCTCGGAGAGCACGATCTCGTCGAGATCGACCCATTCGGGATCAGCGGCGGCGCCGTCGGAACGCGCGAGTACCAGGAGTTCCTCCGCGAGCGACGTCAGGCGGGAGCTCTCGCGGTGCAGCTCCGAAGCCAATGCCACCCAGTCCGTCGCAGACGGGTGGGCGAGACCGACTTCGAGGCGGGTCTGCAGGGCCGCCAGGGGTGTGCGGAGTTCGTGGGCGGCGTCGGCGGCGAAGCGGCGTTGCAGGTCGTGGGCCTGTTCCAGGCGGCCGAGCATCTCGTTCATGGTGTGGGCGAGGCGGCTTATCTCGTCGCCCGACGGAGGTTCGGGCACCCGGCGGTCCAGTTGCGACGCGGTGATCTCGGCTACCTGGGCCCGGATCGACTCGACCGGGCGCAGGGCGCGGCCGACCAGGAGCCACGCCGTGCCGGCCACGGCGACCAGCAGAAAGGGCACGGTGCTCAGCAACGCGTACGTCGTGGCTTCGGCGCCTTCCTCGACGTGTTCCAGAGAAACGGACGAATAAAGCGCGCGATCCGCCGAGATCAACACACCGGCGACAGCGTGGTAGTCGCCGTTGGGGAGACGGGTTGTCCCGGTCACCGGGCCGTTGGACGGCCAGAGGGCCAGCAGACGGACGCCGGTCAGGTCCGGGCTCGACCGGAGGACGGTGCCGTCGCGGGAAACCTCTTGGGAGAACGAGGGAAGCGCGCCGGAGGACGCGGCCGACGAAGCGCGGGTCAACGCTTCGGTCGAAGCGATCGATGTTAATTGGGAACGGACCAGGAAGACCGCCGCCGTGCCGCCGACGGCGAAGCCCACGCCGACGACCAGGACCGCCAGGGCGGTCAGGCGGACGCGGACTCCCTTAGCCGCCATGGGGGTCCAATGAGTAGCCGGAGCCACGTACGGTGCGGATCGCGTGCCTGCCGAACGGGAGGTCGATCTTGCGGCGGAGGTAGGCGACGTAGACCTCCAGGACGTTCGAGTCGTCGGGCATGGCCGCGTCCCAGACCTCGTCCAGCGCAAGGCGTTTCGACACGACTTGGCCTGCTCGGGACATCAGGAGCTCCAGCAGGCTGAACTCGCGCGGGGTCAGGTCGATCACGGAAGAGTCGCGGCGGCAACGGCGGGAAACGCGATCCAGGACGAGATCTCCTGCCGCCAGTACGTCGGAGCGGCGGGGGCCCGAGCGGCGTAGCAACGCGTGCAGGCGCGCCACTAAAACGCGGTAGGAGAAGGGTTTCGAGAGGAAGTCGTCGGCGCCGATGCGCAACGCTCGCAGCTGGTCCAGTTCGCCTCGGCGGGCCGTGAGGACCAGCACCGGGACGTCGATGCCCGCGCGGCGGATCTGGGCGCACACGTCCAGGCCCGCTAGGCCCGGCAGCATCAGGTCGAGGACGATCACGTCGAACGGGCGGTTGAGGCTCGCGTCCAGGGCGAGCATGCCGTCGTGCACGGTCTCCACGTCGAAGCCGTCCTGGCGCAGGCCGTCGGCCAGGGCCGACGCGAGGGACGTCTCGTCCTCGACGACCAGTACTCGGCCCGCGGTGGTCACGACGACACCTTCGACGAGACCAGTTTTCCCTTGTCCAGCAAGAGGACGCCGGTGCAGAGCTGTTCGGCCTCCGGCAGCGAGTGTGTCGAAAGGACGATCGTCGTGCCGCGCGACTCGGCGATGGTGCGGATGAGCGCAAGGATGTCCTGCCGGCCCGCCAGGTCGAGCCCTAGAACGGGTTCGTCCAAGAAGACGACGGCCGGGTCGTTGACCAACGCACGGGCTATGCCCAGGCGCTGCCGCATACCTCGACTGTAGGTCGATATGCGCAGGTTCGCCTGATCGGTGAGCCCGACCAGACCCAGTAGCCGGACCGCGTTGTCCTCCGCCTCGACGAGGGGCAGGCCGAACAGCCGGCCGTGGTACGTCAGGAACTGCGATCCCGTTTGCTGGCCCGGATATCCGGCGTTCTCCGGCAGCACGCCGATGCGTCTTCGGACCTCGACGACATCGGTCCCCGGCACACCCGCCACGGAGAACTCGCCGGACGACGGCGTGAGCAACGTCGAGAGCATCCGGATGATGGTCGTCTTGCCCGAACCCCTGGGGCCGAGCAGGCCGAGCACTTCACCCTTGCGAGCAATGAAGCTGATCGAGTCCACGGCGGTTCGCCCGCCGAACACCTTGGTCAGCTCGCGGGCCTGGACGGTGACCTCGTCGGAGTCCGGGGCGGTCGGCAGGAACGACCAGATCTCGTGCGGCAGCTGGGTTCGCGCGGGCGACAGCTTCGGGTGTGGTGCGTCCAGTGACGGGTCGGCGCGCAGGATCGCGCGTTGCAGGTCGGTGAGCCGCGACTCCGGTTCCAGCGCCAGCTCGTCGGCCAGCCGGCCGCGGGCCAGGCGGTAGGCGTCGAGCGCGTCGGTGACGCGGCCGCATCGGTACAGCGCGAGCATCAGTTGCGCTTGCAGGCGTTGCCGGAACGGGTACAGCGCGGCGAGCTCGGTCAGTTCGTCGACGACGGTGTTGTGCCGGGCCAGCCGCAGTTCGGCGTCGAGGCACTCCTCCAACGCCGACAGCCGTGCCTCTTCCAGACCCTGGCAGAGCACGGCCGCGACGTCCGGGGTGGCGACGTCGGCCAGCGGCGGGCCGTGCCACATCGTGAGGGCGTGCCGCAGCAACGGCACCCGCACGATGTCGTCGGCCTCCTGGCGCGCTCCGGCGACCACGGCGCGGAACCGGTGCGCGTCGATGCACAACGGGTTGACCTTCAGCATGTACGCCGAGCCTCGTGTGACGATGTCGGCGTCGTTGTGGCCCGTGCGGGCCTGACCGATCGTGCCGCGCAGGTTCGACACGCGGACATGGATCGCGTGATGTGCGGTCCGCGGCGGCTGCGACGGCCACGTCAGGTCGACGAGACGCTCTACGGGAACCAACTTATTCGCATTCAACGCGAGGATGGCGAACGCGAATCGTTGTTTCCGAGGTCCCAGATCAAGTTGTAGTTTCTGTGCCCAGGCCTCCACGGCGCCCAGTAGCCGAAACTCCACAGCGCCCCCCTCCCGGCGGGGTCCATGCACCCTTAAATCGCCCAAAGGCGCCCAATGTTTCGCGGCGTTGGTGTGAGTCACGCATCGTGTGCGGGTCGTCGCTGCAGGTAGAAGGCCTTTGGACCCTATTTCTTATCGGGCTCTAATCTGCGTCTGGTCTGGTGATGGCAATGCTCCGACTGAGGAGGGGATGCCATGCCAGGCGTGACTCTCGAGGCGCGTGAGTTGTCGAAGTGGTTCGGTTCCCGAACCGCCGTCGAGTCGGTCAGCTTCACCGCGCATGAGGGGGAGGTGATCGGACTGCTCGGCCCGAACGGGGCCGGGAAGACCACCACCATCAGGATGTTGTCGACCGTCCTGCCACCGACCGCGGGCGACTTCGAGGTCGCGGGAGTCCCGAGCAGCCGGCCGGCGGACATCCGGGCCCGCATCGGCGTGCTGCCCGAGAGCTCCGGCTATCCGGGGCACCAGACCGGACTGGAATACCTGACCTATCACGCTCGGCTGTTCGGCTGTTCGCGTGATGACGCGAAGCGGACCGCGGTCCGGTTGCTCGGCCAGGTCGGGCTCACCGAGCGGGCCAACACCCGGATCGCCACCTACAGCCGGGGAATGCGGCAACGACTCGGAATCGCTCGCGCGTTGGTGAACGACCCGGCTGTTGTGTTCCTCGACGAACCAACGCTTGGTCTCGATCCGGCCGGGCAAAAGGAAATTCTCACTCTTGTACGCACTATCGCCGAAGCGCACGGCACGACCATCGTGCTTTCCACGCACACGCTGCCCGAGGTCGAACAGGTGTGCTCGGCCGTGCTGATCCTCGACCGGGGCAAGGTGATCTCGGCCGGCACGGTCGCCGACGTGACGAGCGCGGACGCCAACCGCCAGTCCGGGCGGCTGCGCGTGCCACCGGGTGAGGTGCCCAGGGCGAAGGAGGTTCTCGCGGCCGTGCCCGGCGTGACCGTGACCCCGGACGACCGCCGGGACGTCGTCGTGCTCACGGCGACCGACGGGATGAACAAGGCGCTCGCGGCGGTCCTGAACGCGGGGATTCCCGTGCTGTCGTTCGAGATCGAGGGCACGCGGCTGAGCGACGCGTTCCTCGCGCTGACGAGAGGCGGTGCGTCATGACGGCGGCCGCGCCGATCGTGGCGCGGCAGGAGTCGCGCGACCTGTGGTTCGGCGGACGCGGACCGGTGCTGCTGTTCGCCTACAGCGTGCTGCTGAGCGTCGTCACGTATCTGGCCGCCACCAACCAGATCCTGAACTTCCTCGAACAGCGCGAGTCGGTGAACCTGGTCGTCCAGATCGCGGTCGCGGTCGGCGTTCTGCTCACGCTCGTCGTCGCCGCGGACGCGATCAGCGGGGAACGCGAACGCGGCACGCTGGAGAGCCTGCTGCTGACGCCGATATCGCGTGGCTCGATCGTGCTGGGCAAGGTCGTGGCCGCGATGTCGTTGTGGGGAGCGGCTTTCCTCGTCAGCGTCCCGTACGTGTGGGTGCTCGGCCGTGGTGTTGCGGTGGTGGGTAAGGCTTTGCTGCTGAGCCTCGTGATCGGCACGCTGCTGGCATTGGCGATGGCCGCGATCGGGTTGCTGATCAGCGCGCTGGCGAGCTCGAACAAGGTGAGCCTCGCGGTCAGCCTGTTCCTGATGCTGGCGCTGTTCGCGCCGACGCAGCTGCCCGCCATGCCCACGTCATCCGTCGGCGACTTCCTGGTTCGGGTCAACCCGGTGACGGCCGGCATGCACTACATCCAGCTGGTCCTGCTCAAGGGGCACACGTGGACGCAGGACCTCACGTACCTCATCTCGCCCGTCGTGGCGGTGGCCGGGGCGTTGGTCGCGCTGGCCGTGGCGGGTCCGCGGATCGTCCGGCTCAAGGGAGGGGTTGGATCCGAATGAGACTGGTGTTCATCGTGTCCGCACTGCTGCTGGTGCTGGCCCCGGCGGCGGCCGCGGACGTGTCCGTGCAGGTCGAGCGGAATCGGGTCGACAACAGCGTCGGCGCGTTCATCAACATCCGGTCGACCGTCACGAACACCGGCGCCGAATCCACGGGCAAGCTCATCGCGCACCTCAACGTCGCGTCGCTCAACGACGTCTACGTCGACCTCGAGGACTGGACGGCGCAGCCCACCCAGTCGATCGACGCGCTGGGACCGGGGGAGAGCACGACCGTCGAGTGGGACGTCCAGGCCGTCAACGCGGGCATCTTCAACGTCTACACCGTCGTGATGCCCAACGGGTCCGGCGGCCCGCTCGCCGTCAGCCCGCCGGTTCACGTCGAGATCGCCGGCCGCCGCACCCTGAGTGCGGGCGGTGCACTGCCGATCGCCCTGATCGTCCCGCTGCTCCTGGGCGCAGCCGCATACGGCGTCCGCCGCCGCATCCACGCCACATCCTGAACGTAAAACTCAGGGGGCGGGAACGTAAGACACGGAGGTCCGGAACGTAAAACTCGCGCGAGTCTTACGGTCCGGACCCCCGAGTCTTACCTTCAGGCTGGGGTGGGTTCGGGGGTGGGCTTCGCTGGGCGTTCGCGGCGCTTGGCGAAGCGGAGGTACAGGGACGGGGTTACGAAGAGGTTCAGCAGGGTTGAGGTGACCAGGCCGCCGATGATGACGATGGCCATCGGGTGCTCGATCTCGTGACCCGGCAGGTTCCCCGCCACCGCCAGCGGCACCAGCGCGAGACCGGCCGCGAGCGACGTCATCAGGATCGGTGCCAACCGCTCGCGAGCGCCCTGCAACACCAGGGCGGGCCCGAACTCGACGCCCTCCTCGCGTTCCAGGTGCTGGAAGTGGTTGATCATCAGGATGCCGTTGCGCGCGGCGATGCCCAGCACCGTGAAGAAGCCGACCAGTGAGCCGAGCGAGAGGATCCCGCCGGTCGTCCAGGCGCCGAACACACCGCCCACCAACGCCATCGGCAACGTCAGCAGCACGAGCAGCGCGAGCCGCCAGCTGTTGAACGCGGTCACCAGGATCACCAGGATGCCCAGCAGGGCCACGCCGGCGAACAGCAGCAGCCGGTCCTGCGCCGCGGTGGCCTCCTTGTACTCACCGAGCAGCTCGGCGTGGTAGCCCGCCGGGAACTGCACCTGGGCCAGCTTCGCCTTGACCGCCTCGGCCGTCGCGATGAGCGCGGCGCCCTCCTCGATGTTGGCGCCGACGTCGATGCGCCGGGAGCCGTCCTCACGCAGGATCTGGTTGGGCGTCGACACCAGCTTGACCGACGCGAGGTCACCGATCGGGACCTTGCGGCCGTCGGCGGCGTCCATCAGCATCGCCTTCACGCTCTCGACGCTGAGCCGGGCCTTCGGCTGGCTCCACACGTGGACCTCGGTGTTCTTGCCGTTGCGCCAGATGTCACCCGCTTCCTCGCTGGAGATGTACGCCGACGCGATCCGGCGCACCTCACCGGGCGAGATGCCGTACTGCGACGCCTTCTTCAGGTCGACCTCGACCGCGATCTGCGGGATGTTCGCCTGCAGGGTCACGTGTTCTTCCTTGACCCCTGGCACCCCGGCGATGAGCTCCTTGACCTCGTTCGCCTTCTCCCGCATGACATCCAGGTTGTCGCCGTAGATCCGGATCGTGATGGCGTCGCTCGACCCGGCCAGCACTTCCTTCGTGCGTTCCT
The DNA here is from genome assembly GCF_030269605.1 of Lentzea sp. NBRC 105346. Lineage (GTDB taxonomy): Bacteria > Actinomycetota > Actinomycetes > Mycobacteriales > Pseudonocardiaceae > Lentzea. Next base: position 126,480 of record NZ_BSTQ01000020.1, on the reverse strand, counting down.
TGAGATACGTCTGCACATCGCGTTGCAGACCGGGATAGCCGTTGACGACCTGTTGGATCGCGGCCACCGTCTTGTCGTAGTCGACGTCGGGGGAGATGCTGATCCAGTTCTCCGTGAAGTTCAGGCCGACGATCTCGTCGGCCAGCGTGCCCTGGCCGATGTGCGCGCCGAAGTTGCGCACACCCGGAATGGCCCGCAGCTCCTTGCTGGCCTGCTGGGTGATGCGGACCATCTCCTCGCGGGAAGTGCCCGGCTGCGTCACCCAGTGCATCAGGAAGTCGCGTTCCTTGAACGCCGGGAACAGGTTCTGCCCCAGCAGGGGCACGATCGCGATGCCCGCGACCATCACCAGCGCCACCACGGCGTACGCCACCTTGGCCCGCTTCACGACCCGGCCCAGCAGCGCGGTGTAGCCCCTCTGCAGCCAGCGCACCAACGGTGAGGTGTGCTTCTCGATCGGCGCGTTGCGCAGCAGGATCAACGCCAGCGCCGGGATGACCGTCAACGCCACCAACAGGGACGCCAGGATCGACAACCCGTAGGCGAACGCGAGCGGCCGGAAGAACGCGCCGGTCAGGCCGCCGAGCAGGAACACCGGCAGCGTCGACATCAGGATGATCATCGTCGCGTGCACGATCGGGCCGCGGACCTCGATCGAGGCCTCCAGGACGATCGACGCCGTCGACCTGTCGCTGCCTTCCAGGCGATGTTGCCGTATTCGGCGCACGATGTTCTCGATGTCGATGATCGCGTCGTCCACCAGCACGCCCAGCGCGATCACCAGGCCGGCCAGGATCATCACGTTGATCGTCGCGCCCATCGCGTTGAGGACAAGTCCTGCCGCCACCAGGGAAAGCGGGATGGTGATCGCGCTGATCAACGCCACGCGCCACTCGAACAGGAAGAAGATCAGGATCAGGACGACCAGGCCGAAGCCGATCAGCATCGCCCGGCCCAGGTTGTTCACCGAGGTCTCGATGAACGTGGCGGGCCGGAAGATCTCGGTGTCGATCTGCAGGCCCTGTGCGCCCGGCTGGAACTCCTTGATCGCCGCCTCGACGCCCTTGGTGACGTCCAACGTGTTGGCCCACGGCAGCTTCTCGATGATCACCATGATGCCCGGCCCGTCGTTGATGACGGCGTCGCCGTTGAGCAGCGACGGCGGCATGATGTCGTCGCGGATCTCGGCCACGTCCTTCAGGTAGACCCGCGGCGTGCCGGGCGGGGTCTCGATCGGGATCTCGGCCAGTTGCTGCCCGGTCAGGTGGGGCAGCTGGTGCTGCACCGGGAACCGGTTGTTGGCGGTGTCGACATAGCCGCCGGTGCCGATCTCGAAGCCGCCCTTGAACTTCAGCTGCCCCACGTCGACGGCGTTGCCGGCGGATTCGAGCACCTGTTGCATCGTGACGTTGTGCTGCTTCATCTTGTCGGTGTCGACCAGGGCCTGCTTGACGTGCCAGCGATCACCCCAGATCGCCGCGTTCGCCACGCCCGGCACACGCATCAGGCGCGGCCGCAATGTCCAGTACGTCAGCAACGCCATCTGGACGTGCGCGTCGTCGGACTTGTCGGCCTGCGATATGCCGATCTTCATGGCACGGCTGGTCGACGACAACGGCTGGATCATGAACGGCGAGTTCGCCCACCGCGGCAGGCGCGGCGTGATCACGTTGAGGCGCTCCTGGATCAGCAGCCTTGCCCGCATCAGGTCCGTTCCCGGCGAAAAGATCATCACGATCGACGACAGCTGGGACACGGACTTGGACCGCATGGCCGTCAGTCCCTCGATCCCGTTGAGACCCTGCTCCAGCGGGACCGAGACGAGCTCCTCGACATCGCGCGCGGACAGACCGCTGCACAGGGTCTGCACTTCCACCCGTGGCGGCGCGAACTCGGGGAAGGCGTCGATCGACATGTCCTTGATCTGCAGGATGCCGAAGAACATCAGCATCGACGCTCCGACGACCACCAGGAACTTCAGCTTCAGGCTCGTACCGATGATCCAGCGCATCATGGTGGGCTACTTTCCGACGCCGAGTTCGGCTCCGTACAGCTCGATGAGACCCGTCTTGACGATCGTCGTGCCCACGGCGGGGCTCTGGGACAGGACCGCCACGTCACCCGTGGCACCGGTCACCGAGGCGATCACGACCTGTTCCCGGACATAGCTGCGCGTGCCGGCGACGGTGTAGACCCACGTCTTGCCGTCCGGCGTGTAGAGGACGGCGGCGTAGGGCACGGTGGTCCCACCGGCCCCCGCGGCGATCTGGACCGTGTCGAGGCCGACCCGCTTCTCCGCCTGTTCGGTCAGCGTGACGCTCTTGACGCTCTTGCCCGCGATGGCCTCGACCTTGGCGGGCTTCTCGGGCGCGGTGGTCTTCGTCGACGACGCCGGGGCGGCGCATCCCGCCGCGCCCAGGCCGAGGACGACCAGGGCCACGACGACCCATCGCCTGCTAGACATCTGCCTTCTCCTTCGGCGCGAACTGCAGGTAGAGACCGGGCAGGATGAAGAGGTTCACCAGCGCTGTGGTGACCAGGCCGCCCAGGATGATCAACGCCAGTGGCGTCAGGACCTCGAGTCCGGCAACGACCCCGATGACGACCATCGGCACGAGGGCCACCGCGGCGGCGAGCAGACCGGTCACGGCCGGCGTGAACCGCTCCCGCGCACCGCGGGCGACGAGCTCCGCGTTGCCGGCGTTGAGCTGCTCGTACTGCTTGAGCTGGACCATTCCGGTGCGCACGGCGACCGCGAGCACCGCCAGCAGACCGGCCAGCGAGGCGGCCGACTGGTGCGTCCGGTCGAGCGCGGCCACGAGCAGGCCACCCGAAGCCGCCACCGGCAGCAACAGGTAGAGCAGCGTCGCCATGCGCCAGCTGCGCAGGCCGGCCTGGAGCAGGAAGTAGATCAGGATCGCCGCGCCCGCCACGTAGGTCCAGATGCGGAAGTCCGCGGCTGCCCGGACCTGGCTGTCGCCGAGCACCTCGAGGTGGTGCTCTCGCGGGAACGCGACGCCCTTGACCCGATCGGACACGGCCTTGGTGACATCGGCCAGCGAACGGCCGCGCACGTTGGCCACGACGTCGACCTTGCGCGACACCTGGTCGTGCGTGATCATCGCCGGCTTCGGCGACACCCGGACGTCCGCGACGTCGCTGAGCTTGACCTGCGTCGGCCCGCCCTCAGGTCCGCCGACCGGTGCGTCGATCAGCATGTTCTTGATCGTGTTCGGGTTCTGCCGCAGCTCGGGCCTGCCCCAGACCACGACCTCGAACACCTTCTGCTCGTCGAACAGGTTGCCCGCCACCGTCGCCGACACCAGCGTCGCGGCCTGCCTGCGGACGTCACCCGGCTTGAGGCCGAACGCGGCGGCCTTGTCGACGAAGACCTCGATCTCCAAGGTCGGCTGGACCTCGGTCGCGTTGATCCGCGGGTCGGCCACGCCTTCGACGCCCTTGACGAGTGCGAGGACCTCGTTCGCCTTGTCGTTCAGCACGCCGTAGTCCTGGCCGTAGATCCGGACGACGAGGTCGTCGGTCGTGCCCCGGCTGACCTGGTCGCGGACCTGGCGGTCGGAGTACGTCAGGACGTTGCTCCGGATTCCCGGATAGCCCTCGACGATCTCCTTCACCGCGTTGAACGTGCGCTCGTAGTCGGCATCGGGGGCGATGCTCAGCCAGACCTCACCGGAGTTGATGTTGACGATCTGGTCCGAGGCGATCGCGCGTCCGGTGTGCGCGCCGGCGTTGCGCACGCCCGGCGTCGCCCGCAGCTCGCTGGTGAGCGCGCCGGTGATCCGGTTCATCTCGCCGCGGGACGCTCCGGGTGCGGCCTCCCACGCGATCAGCAGGTCGCGTTCCTGCAACGCCGGGGTCAGCGGCCGGGACGCGAGCAGCGGCAGCACGGCCACGCCCGCCAGCAGCAGCACACCGGCCAGCGCGAACGACACCGCGCGGAACCGCAACAGTCCGGCGATCGCGGCGGCGTAACCGCGTTCGAGCCACGCGGCGACGGGCGACGGCCGGTGCCGCAACGAGTCGCCTGCCAGCAGCACCGAGGCGAGCACCGGCGCGAACGTCAGCGCGACGAGCAGGGACACCGTGGTCGCGATCAGGAACGCCACGGCGATCGGCGTGAGCAGCGCGCCGCGGACCGCGTCGAGCACGAGCAGCGGCACCGTCGACACCGCGACGATCACGGCGGCGACGAACAGCGGGCCGCGCACCTCGATGATCGCGTCCCGGATCACGTCGAGGGCCGACGTCTCCTCGGTGTCACGCCGTTCCCGCAACCGCTGCCGGACGTTGTCCACACCGACGACCGCGTCGTCGACCAGCACCACCAACGCCGCGACCAGGCCCGCCAAGGTCATCATGTTGAGCGGGATCCCGAACCACTGCAGCACCAGCACGGTCGCCGACACCGACATCGCGACGGTCGCCACGCTCACCAGCGCGGTGCGCCAGTTGAACAGGAACGCGGCGAGTGCCAGCAGGAGCAGGATCGCGCCGGCGATCAACGACGTCGCCAGGTTGTTCTTCATCTTCTCGATGAACGACGCGGGCCGGTAGATCGTGGTGTCCATCTGCACGCCCGGCAGACCGGGACGCAGGTCGTTCAGCGCCTGCTCGACCCGGTTGGTCACGTCGGTGACGCTGGTGCCGGGGAACCGTTCCACGACGAGCATGAGGCTGGGCTGGTCGTTGACGACCGCGTCACCGATGAGCAGCTGGTGGTCCTCGACGATCGACGCCACGTCGGCGAGCTTCACGCCGCGGTCCTCGGCGCCCTGGACCGTCACCTCACCCAGCTGCGCGGCGGTCTTGATCGGCTGGTTGTGCTGGACCTCGATGCGCTGGTTGCGCGTGTCGACGAAGCCGCCCAGCCCCGGTGTGGACGCCTCGACGAACGTCAGCGGCGACACCCACAACGCGTTGGCCGACGTGCGCAGGACCTGGTCCAGCGTCACGGCCTTCTCGGCCAGCTTCGCCGGGTCCACCTGCACCTGCAGCTGCCGGTCGCGGAAGCCGAAGATGGTCACGTTCGCCACGCCCGGCACGCTGAGCAGCCGCGGGGTGATCGTCCAGCGGGACAGCAGCGACATGTCGATCAGCGACTTGTCCTTGGACGTCAGGCCGACCATCATCACGCGGCCGGTGCTGCTGAGCGGCTGGATGACCAGCGGCGGCTTCGACGAGGCCGCGGGCAGCGCGGGCACCATGGTGAGGCGCTCCTGCACGACCTGGCGGGCCCGGATCGGGTCCGTGCCCGGCTCGAAGGTCATCTCCATCGAGCTGAGGCCGGGGACGTTGCGCGACTCGAGTTTCTGCAGCCACGGGATCCCGTTGAAGAACTCGTTCTCCATCGGGTTGGTGATGAGGTTCTCGACCTCCTCGGCCGACAACCCGAGGGCTTCGACCTGGACATCGACCCGTACCGGTCCGAACTCCGGCAGAGCCTCCACAGTCGCGTCGCGGAGCTGCACGAAGCCGAACGCCATCAGGGCGACCGCGACCGCCAGCACGAGGCGGCGGTACTTCTGGCTCGACCCGACGATCCATCGCATCATTGCCGAGGCCCCTTCACTCCGATCCGGGCAATCCGGGCACGGGGTGACTGTGCTGCGGGGCGCTCACAGCAGGCTCATAGCCGGGTCACAGCGGCGTCATAGCGGCACTATGAGAAGAGCCCCACCAGCGGTGATAGCTGGTGAGGCTTCCTCATAACGATGCGGTCTACGAGCGGTCAGTTCAGGCCGAGTACCACCCGCAGCGCCGCGTCGATCTCGTTCATTTCGTGCAGCGCAAGCCTTCCGGCGAGCTCGCCGAGGCGCTGCGGGTCCACGGCGGTCGTCTGCTCGACCAGGACTCGTGTCGGCTGTCCGTCGAGCTCGATCTCCGGCCGGAACGACGCCGCCCGCGCCGAGGTGGACGTCGGAGCCACCAGCCACGTGCTCAACGGCAACAGATCGGACTGCACCACAACGGCGTAGCGGGCGCCGCGCTGCTCGTGCCCCTTGGCGTCGCGAGGAGCGCGCAGCCGGTAGATCTCACCACGCACGCAACGGCTCCAGGTCGGCGAGCACGGCACGCGCCTCGGCGACATCGTCCGGATCCGCCGCCAGCGCAAGGGCTTCGGCGCGCAGGCGTTCCTCGGCCTTGGCTCGCGCGGCGGCGAGCACGGCCTCGCGGATCGCGGCGGACACCGAGCGGCCGTCCGCGGTGAGTTCCGCGAGGGCCTGTTCGGTCTCCGAATCGGGACGGAACGTGATGGACATGAACCCAGTGTACGACAATCGGTAAGACCAGGCGACTTACGTCGTGTCGTCCCTGGTCAGCACAACCAGAGACGACACGACAGGCTCACGAGCGGTCGAACTCCTGCGCGGCGAGCGCGCGGACGATGCCCGCCCGGCCCTCCGACACGAGCCGGCGCAGCGCCGGCGGGTGGTCGCCCGCCAGCCACTTGTCGGCGGCCTCGACGGTCGACTTCGCGATCGACCACGCGGGGAACAGCCCGACGACCATCGACTGTGCGCGCTCGGACGAACGGCGGTCCCACACGCCCGACACATCACCGAAGTAGCGCTCGACGTACGGCGCCAGCAGCTCCTTCTGGCCTGGGTGCGGGATGCCCGCGATGATCGCCTCGCTGACCGCGTTGGGCAGCTCATCGTCGTTCACCGCGCGGTCCCACGCCTCGTCCTTGGCGGCCTGGGTCGGACGCAGCGCGCGCGCCTGCTCGGCGCGGCGGCGGCCGGTGGCGGTGGGGTCGCGCTGCTCCTCGGCCTCGATCTCCGCGAGGTCCGCGGCACCGTGCGCGGCGAGGGCGTGCAGCAGCCGCCAGCGGAGGTCCGTGTCGATCTCCAGGCCCTCCAGTACGGACGTGCCGTCGTACCAGCCGCGCAGCACGTCCAGCGTCGAGGAGTCCAGAACGGACGACGTGAGCGCGTTGACGAACGCCAGCTGGTGGTCCGAGCCCGCGGGCGCGGCCTGGGCCAGCTCGAGGGTCTTCGTGACGAACCGGCGCCAGCCCTCGTCGCGCCACGAGGTGTCGCTGTAGGACGACAGGGCGGTCTGCGCCTGGAGCAGCAGGCGCTGTACGACGCTGACCTCGCTCTCGGCGTGCAGGCCGCCGAGCACCAGGTTCACGAAGTCGCGGGCCTTCAGCTCGGCCTCGCGCGTCATCTCCCACGCGGCCGACCAGCACAGGGTGCGCGGCAGCGGCTCGGCGATGTCGGCGATGTGGTCGATCAGCGCGGCCAGCGAGTCCGGGTCGAGGCGCATCGTGCAGTACGTCAGGTCGTCGTCGTTGACCAGGACGATCTTGCCGCGGTGCACGCCGACGAGCTCCGGCACCTCGGTGCGGTCGCCGGTGACGTCGAGCTCGACGCGGTGCATCCGGACGAGCTTGCCGTCGCCGTTCGCGTCGTAGATGCCGATCGCCAGGCGGTGCGTGCGCAGTTCGCCGGCACCCGGACGGGCGCCGCCCTGCAGCACGGCGAACTCGGTGAACTTCCCGGAGGCGTCCACGGAGAACTTGGGGCGCAACAGGTTCAGGCCGGTCGTCTCCAGCCACTGCGCGCTCCACCACGACAGGTCGCGGCCGGAGGCCTCTTCCAACGCCGAAAGCAGGTCCGCGAGCGTCGCGTTGCCCCACGCGTGCTTGGCGAAGTACACGCGCAGCGACGCGAGGAAGTTGTCCAGGCCCACGTACGCCACGAGCTGCTTGAGCACCGAAGCGCCCTTGGCGTAGGTGATGCCGTCGAAGTTGACCTCGACCGCCTGCAGGTCCGGAATGTCACACGCGACGGGATGCGTGGACGGCAGCTGGTCCTGGCGGTACGCCCAGGACTTCTCGACCTTCGCGAACGTCGTCCAGGCGTGCTTGTACTCGGTGGCCTCGGCCTGCGCGAGCACCGACGCCCACGTCGCGAATGACTCGTTCAGCCACAGGTCGTCCCACCAGCGCATGGTGACCAGGTCGCCGAACCACATGTGCGCCATCTCGTGCAGCACGGTCTCGCAGCGCCGCTCGTACAGCGACCGGGTGACGCGGCTGCGGAAGACGTAGTCCTCCAGGAACGTCACGCAGCCGGCGTTCTCCATCGCGCCCGCGTTGAACTCCGGCACGAAGCACTGGTCGTACTTGCCGAACGGGTACGGCACGCCGAACGCCTTGTGGAAGAACCCGAAACCCTGCTTGGTCTCGGTGAACAGCCGCTCGTGGTCCATCGACGACGCGAGCGAAGCACGGCAGTAGATGCCGAGCGGGATCGTCAGGTCACCCTCGACGTAGGAGTCGCGCCACTCGGCGTACGGGCCGGCGACCAGCGCGACCAGGTACGTCGACATCGGTTTCGTCGTCGCGAACGTGTGCGCGTCCGCGCCGCCGGGACCGTCCTCAGTGGACACGATCGCGGAGTTGGAGATGACCTTCCAGTCGGTCGGGGCCACCACGCGAAGGTCGTAGACCGACTTGAGGTCCGGCTGGTCGAAGCACGCGAACATGCGCTTCGCGTCGGCCGTCTCGAACTGTGAGTAGAGGTACACGCCGCCGTCGACCGGGTCGACGAACCGGTGCAGGCCCTCGCCGGTGTTCATGTACCGGCAGTCGGCCTCGATCGTGAGCTCGTTCACCTCGGCGAGGCCGTCGAGTACGACGCCGTCCTCCTCGCGGTAGCCGGACACGTCCAGCTCCGCGCCGTTGAGCACGGCCCGGTGGACGGTCGCCGCCACGATGTCGATCCAGGAGGAAGCCCCCGGAGTCCGACTGCGGAAGGTCACAGTCGTGGTGGAGCGGAACGTGTCCGAACCGGGCTTTCCGCCGCCGTCGGTCAGGTCCAGCTCGATCCGGTAGGACTCCACTTCCAGCAGCTCAGCGCGTTGCTGTGCCTGGTCGCGGGTGAGGTTGGGCGCCGCCACTGGTCACCTCGTCTGTCGCGCGCGTGGTTGCGCGCTGACGTCGTCGGGAATGGGTATGACAGTCGCATCCAATCACGGAACCGCGTCCCGGGAAGAGATGGCGCGGTGATCTGGTTGCGCAATATGGGGGATAAACCCCACAGACGGTGACGTTAGGGGCACGCATGGCTGACAAGGCGAGGGTCGACTTCTACTTCGACCCCGTTTGTCCGTTCGCCTGGATCACCTCCAGGTGGATCCTGGAGGTCGAGAAGGTCCGGGACATCGACCTGAAGTTCCACGTGATGAGCCTGTCCGTGCTCAACGAGGGCAGGGACGAACTCTCCGAGCAGTACAAGGAGCTGTTGAAGACGGCCTGGGGGCCGGTCCGCGTGCTGATCGCGGCCGAGCAGCGGTTCGGCAACGAGGTGCTGCCGAAGCTGTACACCGCGATGGGCACCCGGTTCCACAACGAGGGCAACAAGGACCGCACGGAGGTCATCAAGCTCGCGCTGGAGGACGCCGACCTGCCCGCCGAGCTGGCCGACGCGGCGACCTCGACCGAGTACGACGAGGAGCTGCGCGCGAGCCACCACCGCGGCATGGACCCGGTGGGCATGGAGGTCGGCACCCCGACCATCCACGTCGACGGCGTCGCGTTCTTCGGCCCGGTGCTGACGAAGATCCCGCGCGGCGAGGACGCCGGCAAGATCTTCGACGGCGCCCGCCTGCTGGCCGGCTACCCGTACTTCTTCGAGCTGAAGCGGACCCGCACGGGCGAGCTCGACTTCTCCTGAGGGTTAGGGTCGTGAGTGTTTTCCGTCGTCATAGCGACGGAAAACACTCACGACAGGGAGGTTTGGAGTGATCGAGGTCGTCAACCCCGCCACCGAGGAAGTCATCGGCACCGTGCCGGAGGGCACACCCGCTGACGTCGACACAGCGGTGGCCGCCGCCGTCGCGGCGTTCCCGGCGTGGTCACAGACCTCGGTCGACGAGCGGCTGAAGATCGTGCACGCGATCGCGGACGGTCTCGAAGCCCGTGCCGACGAGCTGGCGGCCACGATGAGCCGCGAGATGGGCACGCCGCTGACGTTCGCGCAGAAGGTGCAGGTGCCCAACCCGATCAGCATCGCGCGCGGCATCGCCGAGGTGATCGAGGGCGGCTACTTCGACGGCGAGGAGATCGGCAACTCGCTGGTGCTGCGCGAGCCGATCGGTGTCGTCGCGGCGATCACGCCGTGGAACTTCCCGCTGCAGCAGATGGTCGCGAAGGTCGTCCCCGCGCTCGCCGCGGGCAACACCGTGGTGCTCAAGCCCAGCGAGCTCGCGCCGTTCACCGCGAACATCCTGGCCGAGGTGATCTCGGCGGTCGTGCCGGCCGGCGTGTTCTCGTTGGTGCACGGCACGGGCCCGGTCGTGGGTGAGGCGCTGGCCGCGCATCCGGACGTCGACATGGTCTCGTTCACCGGCTCCACGCGCGCCGGTCGCCGCGTCTCCGAGGTCGCGTCGGCCACGGTCAAGCGCGTCGCCCTGGAGCTGGGCGGCAAGTCCGCATGCATCGTGCTCGACGACGCCGACCTCGGCCGCGCGGTGAAGATCGCGGTGGCCAACGCGTTCATGAACAACGGCCAGGCGTGCAGCGCCTGGACCCGCCTGCTCGTGCCGGCTTCCCAGCACGACGAGGCCGTTGCGCTGGCCGCCGCCGCGGCCGCCAAGTACCAGTCGGCCGACCCGGCCGAGGCCACCACGCGCATCGGCCCGGCCGTCTCCGCCGCGCAACGCGACCGCGTCGTCGGCTACATCCGGCAGGGCGTCGAGGAAGGTGCTCAGCTCGCGCAGGGTGGCCCGGATGCGCCATTGGAGCGCGGTTTCTACGTCGCGCCCACGGTGTTCGGTGGCGTCAAGCCCGAGATGACCATCGCCCAGGAGGAGATCTTCGGGCCGGTGCTCTCGGTCATGCCGTACACCGACGAGGACGACGCGGTGCGCATCGCGAACTCGACGATCTACGGGCTCGCCGGCGGCGTGTTCTCCGCCGACACCGACCGGGCCATGCGGGTCGCGCGCCGGCTGCGCACCGGTCAGGTCGACATCAACGCGGCCGCGTTCAACACCAGCGCGCCGTTCGGCGGGTACCGGCAGTCCGGCAACGGCCGCGAGTTCGGCCGGTTCGGGCTGGACGAGTTCTGCGAGGTCAAGTCCATTCAGCGGTAGGCGTTCCGTGGCCCGGCACGACCATCGCGGGGGCTAGCCGCTTGATCTGTTCGATCACGTTCGGCCAGTTCTCCGGGGTCGCGTCGGGCCCGAACTGCACGGGCGCGCCGATCTCCACGACGTCGCCCGCGAACACCACGTCCACGTCCGGCACGTGCACCACGACGTCGTGACTCGTGTGCGACGGGCCGAAGTGGTGCAGCTCGACCGTGCGTCCGCCCAGGTCGAATTTCTTGTGGTTCTTGAAGGTATGGGTCGGCGGGACCAGCACCGGGTCGACCGGGATCAGCTCCGGGTAGTTCTTCGCGTCGCCCAGGAGGATCTCCTCGTCGACCGTGCAGTTCTCGTGCGCCCAGATCTCGCACGGGAGGAACGCGGGCGTGCCCAGCACGTGGTCCCAGTGGTTGTGGGTCAGCACCACCCGCCAGGGCAGCGGCGTGATCTTCCGCACGTCGGCGGCGAAGGCGTCGTTCAACCCGGTGTCGATCACCAGGCACTCCCGGTCGCCGACGACGAGTCCCAGGTTGAGGTCGAGCTCCTCGTGTCGTTTCACGAACACGCCGGTTGCGATTTCGATCACCGAAGCACCCCGTCCACCAGCGTCGGCGCGGCCTTCGACACGCCCTGTTCCAGCGCCAGACCCACGTCCGCGCCGTGCCCGTACTCGATCAGTTCCCGGCCGGACACGCACGACAGGACGGCCGCGCGCACGTCGGTGAACCGGTAGGCGTCCGCGGCCAGCCGCGCCTCGGGGGAAGCGTTGCCGCTGAGGGCGTCGAGGATCGCGCCCGCGCCCAGGTAGTCCTCGACGCACGGCCGCAACGGGCCGAACTCGCGGGTGCCCTCCTCGCGGATGTCGAGCCCCCAGCGTTCGCCGGCGGGGATCACGCCGATCGTCTCGCCCAGTTCGCTCGCCTTCCTGGCGACGGCTTCGGCGTTGCGCAGGCAGCCCGCCAGCACGTGCTTGCCGGTCTGGGCCGCCAGCGCACACAGGTTCGATCCGTTGGGTGACGGCAGCTCCACGAGCCCGGTGGCGTTGACGAGCGTCGCGGGTCTTTGCGTGCGAACCCCTTCATGCCAGCGAGATGGCCGCACCTGGCCGCCGTTGCCCACCACCAGGTCGACCGATGTGGTGAACGACAGCACGTCGACGATGATCAGCACGTCACAGCCGGAGAGCGCCGTCACGCCCTCCGGACCCCATTCCAGCCGCAGCCGGTACCCCTCCTGGCCGAACACGACGCCCAGCGTGTCAGACTCGTGACGTGCGCGTTTACCTGGGAGCAGACCACGCCGGCTTCGAGCTGAAGGGCCACCTCGCAAAGCACCTGGCGAGCCAGGGCCACGAGGTGATCGACGTCGGCCCGGCCGCCTACGACGCCAACGACGACTACCCGCCGTTCTGCATCGAGGCCGCCCGCCGGGTGGTCGAGGACGAGGGCAGCCTCGGCATCGTCATCGGCGGTTCCGGCAACGGCGAGCAGATCGCCGCGAACAAGGTGCGTGGCGCGCGGGCCGCGCTGGCGTACAACGTGGAGACCGCGCAACTCGCGCGGCAGCACAACAACGCCCAGCTGATCGGCCTCGGCGCCCGCATGCACACGACCGAGGAGGCGTTCGAGATCGTCGAGGCGTTCCTCGCCACGCCGTTCGAGGGTGGTCGGCACGCCCGCCGCATCGGGCTGCTCGACACGTATGAGCGCACCGGCGTCGCCCCCGAACTGCCTTGACCGAGGCCGAGTTAGTCGCGCTGGTCATCGACGACGCGGCCGAGGTGCCGCGTCGGATGTCCGCCATGCGGGCGTTGGCCGCCATGGGCAACTCGGCGGGCTACTGCGGGGTCGCCGCGGTCGTGGCGATGGGCACGGAGATCGACTGGTATCCGCGCCTCGCCGAGGCCGTCGCGGGCAGCCGGGCGCACGCCGTGCGCAACGGGACCGTGCAGCGACGCGTCGACGCCGTGCACGGAATGGTGTTGCGGTGCGACGAGTTCTACTTCGGTGAGCACCTGGCGCTCGCATTGGACGACCACACGCTGCCGCACGTCGCGGACGACCTGGCCGCGGCCATCGCGCGGGGTTTGGAACGTCTCGGCGAGCCCCGTTCGTTCGACCTGGGCAGGCAGCTCGCCGGTCTGACCGCCGTGCTCGGTGTGGTCGACGGGCGTTCCGCTGTTCTGCTGGGCCAGTACTTCGAGGATTGATCAGTGCCTGAAGGTCATACGCTGCACCGGCTCGCAAAGCTGCACCAGCGCCGGTACGCGGGCAAGGAAGTCTCGGTGTCCAGTCCGCAGGGCCGGTTCACACCGTCCCTTGTGGACGGACGGGTGCTGAAGCGCGCCGAGGCGCACGGCAAGCACCTCTTCCACATCTACGGGCCGGATGCCGTGGTGCACGTGCATCTGGGGCTCTACGGGACGTTCACCGAGGAGAAGCTGCCGGTGCTCGCGCCGGTCGGCCAGGTGCGCATGCGGATGGTCGGGGCCACGCACTGGACGGATCTGCGCGGGCCCAACACGTGCGAGATCCTGACTCTCGAAGAGGTTTCGGCTGTTCGCGCGCGGCTCGGCGCGGACCCGTTGCGGCGTGACGCCGACCCCGATGCCGCCTTCGCGCGCATCTCGCGTTCACGCGTGTCGATCGCGGCGTTGCTGATGGACCAGAAACTCGTCGCGGGCGTGGGCAACGTGTACCGCGCCGAGGTGTTGTTCCGGCACAACGTGAACCCGCAGCTTCCGGGTCTTCGCGTGAGCCGGTCGTTGTGGGACGCGATGTGGGCCGATCTCGTGTTCCTGATGAAGGACGGCGTTCGCGTCGGCCGGATCGACACCGTGCGGCCCGAGCACCTGCCCGAGGTGACCGGCCGCGCGCCGCGGCAGGACCGGCACGGCGGTGAGGTCTACGTGTACCGCCGCGCCGGGATGCCGTGCCTGATCTGCGGAACTCCGGTCGCGCAGGCGACCTTGGCCGGCCGCAACCTCTACTGGTGCCCGACCTGCCAGCCTTAGAAGTCGAATCCGCCGAAGTCCATGTCGCCCGCGCCGTCGAACCCGCCGAAGTCGTCGCCGATCCCCATGCCCATGTCGCCCATGCCGCCGTCGTAGGCGTCGAAGCCGTGCATGCCGGAGAACATGGCGTCCATCAGCAGGAACGAGCCGACGCCCCACGCGCCGGCCACGAGCGCGGGCTTCCACCACGGCTCGCTGTACCAGCCCTGCGGCACCGGCCGGCCCGCGACCATGCCGCCGGGGTAGTAGTGCGGCGTGGCCGAACCGGCGTGCGGTGAGGCGGCGTAGGCGTGGCCCTCGACGGTGACCTGGCGGTCCTCGGACACCCGGCCGGCCTGGTTGCGTCCGGAGGTGTCGGGCAGCGTGGGACCGGGGTCCATGCCCATCGCCTCACGCGCGGCGCGCACGTAGTGCAGGCCCTCCATGGCCGTCTCGGTGACGAGCCGCGCCTGCTGCACGGTCTTCACCTGGTCCATCTGACCGCCCGCCGCGGTGAACCGCTCCGACGCGTCGGCCAGTGCCTGCTTCGACGCGACGTCCGTGCCGATCAGGCTCATGACCTGCCCGCCGAGGCGTTCGACCCAGCGTCGTGCCTCCGCCTTGGCGTCCTCCAGCTCATGTGCTCTGCGGTCGGCGCTCTTCTTCGCGAGGTAGATCCCGCCCCCGACCACGAGGATGAGCAGTGCGATCAGCACGACGGCTGTGGCCACGATCCCTCCCGGAGTAGATGTCCGGTCAACGAGGACGCTACTCCGGAGGTTCCCTAGAACACCTCGGGGCAGTGCGGCTCACGCTCGTCGAGGAACGCCGCGGACAGCGCGCTCACCGCACCCGGCGTGCACTCGCGCACGCGCTGTGCCCGCGCGAACACACTCAGCCGGGGCCCGCCGAGGAACACCGACCCGAGCACCGAGATGTCCAGCGCGACGTCGGGTTCGTCCGTGGTGCGCTGCACAACGGCCTCGCCGGACTTCGTCGTGAACCGCCATTTGCCCTGGTTCCACGGGCAGAACTCGTCGGACAGCTGCAGCACGTAGTCCACATCGGACTGATAGCGGCGTTGCGGCAGCGCGCGTTCGACGTCGGCGATGCGCACCCACAGCGAGTCCGTGCGTTCGCGCAACGCGGTCCGCGCGTTCACGATCATGTGCGTGATCGGGTCGTCGGAGGCGGTGAAGTACTTCACCTCGCCCGCGAGGTCCATGTCGAGCAGGTGCCGGTACAGCGCGGCGTACGCCTCGTCGGTCTCCGCGACGATCTCGCGCACGTGCAGCTCGTTGCGCGGGCCGCGCGTCTGCCAGTCGTGCTTGACGCGGTAGACCGTGTACCCCCGCGGGTGCAGCGCGTAGCGGTACGACGTGAGCCCGTCGCGGTCCGACTCCTCGTCGCCGAGGTGGAACAACCAGGATCCCTCGACGCGGTTCAGCCATCCGGTGCGGGCACGCCTCACCCGATCGTGCAGCTCCCGCATGACCGGCATCGCCTCGTCGCGGGTGACCTCCCGGATGCGCCGGTCGTCCACCTTGACCTCGGGCCGGAACGGCGCCTGGTGCGGGATCGACATCATCGCGACCTCGGCGGCGATGCCGTAGCCGAAGCGGCCGTAGATGGAGCCCTCGGACGCCCAGAGAATCGCGATGGCTTCCTTGTTCTCCTCGTGCAGCCCGTGCAGCTGGGTCCGCATGAGGAGGCTGGCGACACCGCGACGCCGATGCCCCGGTTTGACGCCGACGGCGGTGACCGCGGCGGCCGGCGTGGGCATCGCACCCGGCAGCGTCAGGTCGCGGGTGAGAATGCCGCCGACGCCGATCATCTCGTCACCGTCGAAGATGCCGTGCGTGCGGTCCGGCTCGAGGATCCTGCGCTCGCGTTCGGCGTTCTCTTCCTTGAACTCGCTCTGGAACGCCGCCGCGAGGACCTTGGACAGCGCGGGGAAGTCGTCGTACGTGAGAGTCCGGATGCTCAGCGTCGAGTCGCCCATATCGCTGGTTGTACGCCGGTAGCCGGTGCCGCGCGACCGTATTTCCATACGGTTAGCCCACACGTGCACACCGTGTCCGCATCGGCGATCGGGCGAAGCGAAATCGACTCGATGGCCGTTGTTGGTGGGGCAACCGGCCGGTAATCCTGAGAGCCCTTGTTGAACCGATCCGTCTCGAGGTGGCCGATGAAGGGCGCGAAGCTCGTGGTCATCGTGCGCTGCCTGGTCACCTTCACCATCGGCCTGCTCATGGTCCTGCTGGCGGTCAAGTTCGGCGAGGCGCTCTGGCGCGCGTTCAGTCCCTGACGAAGCAGAACTCGTTGCCTTCCGGGTCCCGCATGACCTGGAAGCTGCCCTGCTCGTCCGTGACGACGACGCCTTCCCGTTGCGCACCAAGGCTCACGGCCTTCACGACAGCGGCTTCGATGTCCTCGACCTCGAGGTCGAGGTGCAACCGGTTCTTGGTCGTCTTGTGCTCGGGCACCGGCTGAAACGACATCCGGACGCCGTCCGGCGGCTCCACGTGCGACCAGTTGTGCGCGCGGTCGACCGGCTCACCCCCGAGCAACTCGGCCCAGAACCGCACGAGCAGCGCCGGGTCGTTGCTGTCGATGACGATCTGCTCAAGCCGTGCCCGCATGGTTCGCCTCCCGCGCCGCAAGGATCTCCGGCAGGTGCTCGCGCGTCCACGCGCAAGTGTGGTCCAGCAGCTCTTTCACTGCGCGCCCGAGGCTTGTGAGCTGGTACTCCACGCGCGGCGGCAGCTCGTCGAACTCGGTGCGCTCGATGAGGCCGTCGCGCTGCATGGCGCGCAGCGTCTCGGTGAGCACCTTCGGCGTGATGCCGTGTTCTTTGAGTTCGGTGAACCTCTTCGGCCCGCTCTCGAGGTTGCGGACGATCATCGCGGTCCACTTGTCGCCGACCCTGACCGGCAGCGTTTTGCTCGGGCACGTCTCCACAGGTGGCCCCCAGTATCGTTGCGGTAACCCGATATGCCCAGCTTAGCGTGGGTGCATGGCAAAGATCGTGATATTCGGATCGGGTGGTCAGGCGGGGCGTTCGCTGGTGGCTGAGGCCTCTCGCCGAGGACATGAGGTGACCGGTGTCGGCCGCAACCCAGGCCTGTCGGCCTCGCTCGCCGCGGGGTACGACGTGGCGATCAGCGCGGTGTACGACGCCGCGGCAGACCCTTTCGAGTTCTATTCCTTCGCGGCTCGTGAGTTGGTCGCCTCGGGTGTGCGGCGGATCATCGTGGTCGGCATCTACCCGCTGCTCGAGGTATCACCCGGCGTGCGGTTGATCGACACGCCGTCGTTCCCGGCGGAGCACAAGCCGTTCTGCCTGGGGCACTCCGCCGGGGTCGACGTGTTGCGTTCCTCTTTGGTGGACTGGCTGGTCATGAGCCCGGTGGGGAACTTCGGCGGTGAACCCGTTGGGAGATACGGAATCGGTGCGGTGGATCCGTCGGACACTCTGTCCTACTCGGACTTCGCACTGGCCGTGCTCGATGAGGTGTCGCAGCCGTCGTTCGAGCGGACTCAGGTGGGCATCCGGTCGGCCTAGTCAGTGCCAGGGCGTTCCCGTGCAGCAGGCCGTCTCGGTGGTCTGGTGCCCGGGAATGCTTCCGGCTGCAACGACGGCGAGGACGATCGCGACAGCGGTGACGACCTTGCGGATCAACATGGGCAGGGCTCCCGTCTGAAGTGGACTGAACCCAAGGTAGAGGTTCGATTGGAGAGCGCTCCCATGTGCACTTTAGTTTAAGGGGAAGTACTACACCTTTGTGGACCGCCAGGGATGTTCCTTCGGGAGGACCTGGCGGAGCCACCGTCGTTGGTCGTCCTCCAGCAGCGGCCAGGCCATCTCGAAGTCCAGCTGATCCTTGGGCCGCGGTTTGTCGGCCTTGAGGTGGAGCTGCACCTCGGGCGCGAGGTACGGCACGGTCCCGCGTCGCACCACCTCACCGAGCGGCTTCCTGATCGCCGGATCCCGCCGCGACACCCACATGTCGCCGTCACTCTCGTCGATGATGATCTGCAGCCGCCAGGGCGCGTCGGGGGACGGCCGGCACCACACGTCGTGCACGTCCTCCGGCAACGCCTCCCCGTCCCGCCACGGCCTCAGCGTGCCCGGCGGATCAGCGGCCCACAGCTCCCACCCCTTGAGCAGTTGTTGTGCTTCTAGCTGATCCTTCCTGAGCACCACGACGTCGATGTCCCCGTGCTCCCGGAAACTCCGCCCGACGGCGAGCTCGATGGCCATCCCGCCCGCGACCCACCACGGGTGCGGATATCCGGCGAACAGGTCGGAGATTTCTTTCAGCGATGCGGGTTCCCATCTTCGGAGAAGTCCCCAGTCGTAGAGGGCCTGGAGCACGGGCGCGAGGCTCTGCCCTTCCTCGGTGAGCTCGTACTCGACGTGCGGCTTGTTCTCACGTCGCGTGACGAGCCCGGCTTCGCGGAGCTCGTTGAGGCGCTGCACGAACATCTTCTCGCTGATGTCCGGCACCTTGCGCCTGAGCGCGCCGTACGTGTGCACGCCCTCCTTGAGGTGCGCGAGGATCACCGCCCGCCACTTGCCGCCGATGACGTCGAGCGTCAGTTCGACCGGACAGCGATACATCTTGGGCTCCTCACCAAAAAGTGCGTACTTGCACCGTACGCACGTTGGTGCTGATCTGTTCCCCGTACATCAACTTGTGGTTTGGGGGACTTGTCGTGGAGCCGACGCTGTACTCGTGGGCCGGCGGCGCCGATGCGTTGCTGCGCCTGACTTCCGCTTTCTACGAGCTGGTCGTTGTCGACCCGCTGCTGTCGCCGCTGTTCGTCCACATGGACCCGTCGCATCCCCGCTATGTCGCCTTGTGGCTGGGCGAGGTCTTCGGCGGGCCGGCGGAGTATTCGGCTTCGCGCGGCGGCTACGACACCATGCTGTCGCACCACCTGGGCAAAGCGATCACCGAGCCTCAGCGGCGCCGCTGGGTGAACCTGATGCAGGACGCCGCCGATCTCGTGGGGCTGCCCGCGGACCCCGAGTTCCGCGCGGCTTTCGTCAGCTACCTGGAGTGGGGCACGCGCCTGGCGGTGTCGAACTCCGCCCCCGGTGCGTCGCCGGTGCGCGGCGCCCCGGTTCCCCGCTGGGGCTGGGGCGTCGCGCCGCCGTACACCCCTTAGTTCCAGGGAGCTTGCGTACTGGCGAGGGCGGTGGCGTGCGTCGCGGCCATGACAGCGAGGGCGAGCAGGACTGCGAACAGTTTGCGCATCGTGGGCTCCTTCTAGTGCCAGGGCGTGCCGGGTTCGGCGACCTGGGTGCTGGTGGAGCCCTCCGTACCCGTGGTGACCAGGGTGGCCGCGAGGACGATCAGTAATGCCGCGGCGAGCTTGCGGACGGTCATGTGCAGGGCTCCCGTCTGGACTGGAACCAAGGTAGAGCTCCAGGGCGGAGAGCGCTTCCATGAATGGCTAGGTGTGGTGAAAGCACTACATCGCTTGTCGTGTCCTCGATTCGAAACGGCAAGAGGGCTGGGCGAGCGATGCACCGGCTCTGACCGAGCATGAGGACCGTTGGATCCTGCCGTTCCGCGGTCTGACGGTCACCCAGGTCCAGGTGGACTTCGCGTTCGGTCTGAACCTCGACGACAAGGGTGCGGTACGGATCAGCAGCCCGGCGACGCTCGGCTGGGTCGGCGCGGGCGCCAACCCGGAGAAGGTCGAGATGATTCCCGAGCAGCAGGACGTGGCCGCCGGGCTGTCGCTGTTCAACACCGAGGTGAAGCTGGCTGTTGCGTTCAAGTCCGGTGGACTGCGGATGGTGTTCGGCAATGGTCGACTACTGCGGGTTGCGCCCGACGGCCGATACGAGCCGTGGACCGCGACCGGCCGGACGGCATGCTGATCGTTAGCATTCCCGGTGGTGGTCTGGCGGTGTGGAGACGCTTGATTCCACCGCGCGCAGCGCCGTGATCCGCGGAGGACCGGTCCACGGAGGACGGTCTGCAAGTGCTCTACCAGCGAGAATGTGGTGGAGCGGGTGACGGGAATCGAACCCGCATGACCAGCTTGGAAGGTCTGGCAGTGATCATGGCGCTGACCTGCTAAGCCTCTGAGCTGCTGCTTCGCGCGGATCTTGACCGTTCGTGCCCTCTGTTTACCACTGTTGATCCTGAGGTGGGGCACGCGAGGGGCACGGGCGGCGTTGTCGTGTGCCCAGCCAGTCCGCGGGCATCATCCCGACACGAAGCCGATCTCGTGGACAGTGGCGCCGGGTCAAGACACGCGTTCCAGTCTTGACGCGGTGTCGCTGGCCGTGACTGATCATGGCGTGTTGGGGTGACGCTCATTGTTCGTCAAGACCTGCTCAACCCATGTGAGAAACGCGGGTAGGGCACGGTCGGAGCTGTAGCAGTCCCGATCGGTGCCGACCACTTGTGCTTCCAGGTGTGGCCAACCCATGCGCAACGCGTTGTAGTGCGCCTGTCCCTCGCGCTGACTGGGGTCCCGCTGCCTGATCTCATCCACGAGGTCCAGGTATCTGCTGATCGCGTCCACTGCGCCTCCCTGTAGTAACGCTAGCTCGGTGGCCGTTGGCGCGGAGCGTCGACGGGCGTCGATCGCCGCGCCCAGCCAATCCGCGGTGACCGTCCGCGCGATCGTCCCGGCTGGCGTGGGCCGACAGTTGGTCCGTGGTCTGGCGCGCCGTCGGCGGTGGCGCTGTCGGGGGCCAGCTGTGCCGCGCCGCCCGGCCGCCAGGCGGAGCGGAGCGGGAGCCTGGCAGGCCGGGATGGACGTGGACGCGGTGCCAAGGTGACGGGCACAGCGCGCCGCCGCCGGCGGCGCGCCTTGATCCCATATAGCTGAATTCAGCAGTACAGCCGAAGCCCGACAAGCCGAAGCTCGCCAACGACCCGACAACGACGTGGACACTCGAACGAGTCAGCAAGCTATTAAGGGTGGAAGAAAGACGGCTGTTGAAGCACAACCCGTGCACGATCAAAGGCGGCGGCAAGGAGGACAGCCCAGAGCGTCCTACCGCGACGCTCGAACAGGTTTTCAAGGCAGCGCAAGAGATTCAGGAGCGTTACCGCCTGGTGGTGCTGCTCGCGACGTTCGGAAGTCTGCGGTTCGCGGAGATGGTCGGCCTTCGTCGGGGTGACTTCTCCGTCCTCGACGACGGAGAGCACAGGTACTGCGTGGTGCGGGTCGATCGCCAGACCGTCCAGCCGGACTCGGGACCGCTGTTCGAGGACGATCCCAAGGCCAAGAGCAAGCGGCCGGTCACGCTGCCACCGTTCCTCGTGTCCGAGATTCAGTGGCACCTGGATGCGTTCGTCGACGCGGACCCAGATGCGTGGGTGTTCGTCGGACCGAAGGGTGGCCGGCCGAAGCGGAACAATTTCTGGAACATCTGGAACGCGGCTCGGATCGCGGCGGGCATCCCGGACGTGCACTTGCACGACCTCCGGCACACGGGGAACACGCTGGCTGCGGAGACCGGGGCGACCCTGCGTGAGTTGATGGATCGGATGGGGCACAGCTCGACTCGCGCCGCGCTGATCTACCTCCACGCTCGTGAGGAACGGGGCAAGAACATCGCGGCCGGTATCGAGTCGATGGTCGCTCAGGTCACCGGCAACGGGCACGAGGGGCACGCGAGGGGCACGGAAGATCGACAAAACCAGAAAGACCGTCCACGAGGGACGGTCTCTAAGCGCTCTACCAGCAAGAATGAACTGGAGCGGGTGACGGGAATCGAACCCGCATGACCAGCTTGGAAGGCTGGGGCTCTACCATTGAGCTACACCCGCACGCACCCACCGGGGTGGGTGCGTAAACAGCTTAGCGTGTCGCGCTAAGCTACCTATGACCGGGGCGTGGCGCAGTTTGGTAGCGCACCCGCTTTGGGAGCGGGGGGTCGCAGGTTCAAATCCTGTCGCCCCGACCAGTAGCCCTGACCAGCTATGAAGGTTGGTCAGGGCAAACCAATCGATGAGCACAGCGCTCGGTGACACCCCAACTGGAGTGTTTCGAGCATGGCAGAGAACCCCGCACTCGCCGAGTGGAACGACCTCAAACGCGAGTGGCTCCGCGCCCTCAAGGCCGACAACAAGTCCGACAACACCATCGAGGTCTACGAACGCGCCGTCCGGCAACTCGTCGACTGGCTCAACGACAACAGCGCACGACTCGCTGACGACGGCCACGACGAACTCGGGCCGTGCGATATCGAGGCCGGCGCGCTCCGCGAGTTCCAAGCCGACATGCTGGAGCGCACGAGCCCCGGCAACACCCACACCTGGCACCGCTCCGTGTGCACGTTCTTCAACTGGCTCGTCGCCGAGGAGGAACGCAGCCGGTCACCGATGGACAAGGTGAAGCCGCCGATCGTCCCGAAGAAGTCGATCCCGCTCGTCGCCGACGACGTGACGAAGGCGGTGCTCGACCAGTGCAAGGGCAACGACCTGATCTCGCGCCGCGACACCGCGATCATCCGGCTCCTGTTCGACACCGGCTGCCGACTCTCCGAGATCGCGAACCTCAAGAAAGAAGACGTCGACCTCGACCTCGACGTGATCCACGTACTCGGCAAGGGGCGCAAGCCGCGCAGCGTGCCGTTCAGCCCCAAGACCGGACAGGCGATCTCCCGCTACCTGCGGGTCCGCAATCGAGCGAAGACCGCCCATCTGCCGTGGCTGTGGCTCGGCGACCGCAGCCGCGGACACCTGCAGGCCAACGGCATCAAGATCATGCTGCGACGGCGTGGCGAGCGGCTCGGCATGAACGGCAAGGGCAACAACCTGCACGCCCACCGGTGGCGCCACACAGCGGCCGTAGCGTGGCGGAAGAACGGCGGCGACACCACCAGCATGAAACGCATCTTCGGCTGGAAGAGCGACGCGATGGTCGGCCACTACGGTGACGCGGCTGCCGACGAGGTGGCGCACCAGCACGCGCGTGAACTCAACCTGGGAGACCGGCTGTGAGGTGACACGGGAGCGCTGTGCTCGGGGCCATGGAGACGACCATGACCCCGGCACAGCGCATCCTCCGCGCGCAGATCGCCGCCCACACCTCGTGGGCCAACACCAGCAACCGGGCCGCACGCACCGCTGCGGCCCGCAAGGCCGCGGACGACCGCTTCGAGCGCCAGGTAGACCCGGACGGTGTTCTGCCGCCCGAGGAACGTGCTCAGCGCGCCAAGGCGGCCCGCAAGGCGCACTTCCTCAGGATGGCTGCGAAGTCGGCGGCGGCGCGCCGCCGGAGGGCCGGCTAGAGCCGCCAGTCAGCATTCGGCACGCCAGGCACTTCGGGCCGCGGTCTTCTCGCTCGACCCGGAAGGCAAACACGTTCATGTGGCAGAGGGTCTGCCACATCGCGCCGGGGTGACCGATGGTGAAGCGGTTGAACGCGTGTGAGGCGCCGTCCTCTTGAACGTGCCACCAAACGATCGGAGCGGTCACGCTCCGAGCCCGCCCCGGCGCGTTAGGTGATTGCGCAAGCAACTACCCATAACGGACTTAACGACGTGAGACGCCATCAGGAACTCGGCTGTTCGGGTGAATCGTTGCCGTACGCGTACCAAGGCAGGAGCATCCCCTTCTCCTCCTGGATCATCTGCAGCACCAGGTCATGCAGCTCGCGACCGTGCTCCCGCATCACCTGAGCCAAACGCGCCGCCGCCGCGTCCGGATCGTTGTCCTTCAACGCGTCGTCGATCTCGTCATACGCGTCCCACGCGATCCGCTGACGGTCCGGCATGTCCGGATGTAGCAATCCGCCGGCTTCCCGGTCCGGGAAGCTGCCGCCTGGTGTCCACAACCGGCTCACGACGCCCTCCGATGCTCGTGGACCGCCGCGACGACCGGAGGTGGAGAGGACACTCCGGTCGTCGCAGACGGCTTTGCCGCCACAGCCACCACCGAGGGAAAGGCGACCTCGGCCGCTGCAGGCGACTGCTGGCCTACCCCGTGCGGAGGTTGATCGGCCAGCCGGTGGCGGGCCGGAACACGCCGCCGATCCCGACCCGCAAGGCCCTCCTGCGCGGCACGCACCTCGGCGCGCCGCTCCAACTCGCATCTCAGCAGCACCACGGCACACACCAGCAGAAACACCGTCGCCACAACAGCGACACCCGCCAACATCACCACGCCCGCATTCGGGCCCTGCGTGGCCACCGTGCACCTCCAAGACGCTCATGGAACGGTGAGCCGGGAGACAGCCGGCCCACCGCCCGACGCGTCCGACCAGCGCATCCTGAGCAACCCAGGTAGGTCGGCGCGACCTGTCCAAGGTACAACTGTCTGTAGACAGATAGCGATTCTCCGATCGGGGGATTCGTGCCGCCGCCGACCAGGCGGCAGGATGGAGACGACGCAGACGCACACGAAGGAGAGCCAGTGGCCCTGCCCAACCCGCTGCTACAGCAGCTCGGGAAGCAGCTTGAGATCTATCGCGAGCGCGCCGGCATCGGCCCCGAGCAGGTCGACGCCAACCGGCGTCTCGGCTGGTACGCGGGCAAGTGCGAACGGGTCGAACGCGGCATCCGAGGCGTCACGCCCGCCGAGCTCCACATGCTCGCTGACCAGTACAAGCTCACCGAGACCGAGCTCGACGCCCTACTCGAACTGGCAGAACGGGCCAGAAAACGCGCCCGCGTATCGCACGTCGCGGAGTGGGCCCGACCGATCGTCCTGCTCGAGCAAGCCGCACAGGAGTTCGACTACTACGACGAAGCGCTCATCCCGGCCGTGTGCCAGACACCCGGCTACGCCCGCGACCTCCTGTCCCGCGCGAAACCCGACGACCTTGAGGATCGGCTCGCCGCCCGGCTCGAACGCGGCGGAATACTCACCAAACCCGACGCCCCGCGGGTCCGCATCGTGCTCGGCGAATCCGCCCTGCACCGGCTACCAGCCGACGCCGACGCCGCCCGCGAACAGCTGGAGCACCTCGAAACCGTGATGCACGACGTGCCCTCCGCCGACCTCCGAATCCTGCCCTGGACCTACGGCCTGCACCCGCTACTCGGGTTCGCGTGCAACATCTTCCGGCTGGCCAACCCCAACATCACGCAGGTCTACCTCGAGGTGGCGACCACATCGAACGTGATCACCGAGCCGGACGAGGCGATGCTGTACGAGGGCCGGTTCGAGACCCTGTACGACGCAGCGGACCCGAGCGAGTCTGCGAGGATCCTCCGTACGCGCATCCAGCAACTCGGGACACGGAGGAGGCATGACAAGCGAGAAATGGGGTCAGCGGAAAAAGTCAACTCGGTCTGACGGCGGCAACAACTGCGTCGAGGTCGCCCACAGCGGCCCGATGGTTGGCATCTGGGACAGCAAAAACCAGGGCGAACCGGTCGTCGTCCCCGTCAGCCAGTGGACGAGGTTCCTCACCGTGGTGAAGACCAGCTGACGCCCAACACAGATCGGCCCCCGGCGCAGGTATCGCCGGGGGCCGATCGCGTTCTACCAGACCGGGAACGTCTTCGCCGTGAACCAGTTGTCCAAGGTCGTCCAGCTGAAGAAGCCAGAGTCCGCCGCGAACACGCGCAAGTACCAAGTCTTCGCCACGCCGGCCGCGACGGTGACCGGCTTCGTGCCCGGCAACGCAATCACCGCGTCCAGCCCAGCGACGCACGGGCCGCTGCCCTCGGCGCGAACCGTCCCCGCCGTCGCATCGTCCTCGCGGATCTTCACCTCGGCATAGCTGCCGGGATCCAGACCTGAGACCTGGATGTGGCAGTCGAAGGTGACCTGGTAGGCGTACAACTGCGCCGGGATCGTGATTGACCCGTACGTCTTCGAGGCGCCCGCCGAGATCGGCTCGGTGCCCGTCGTGTTGCCCGGTACAGCCGTCCAGATGCGGTCGCGTCCGCCGACCCACGTCCCGTTGAGCCGCAGCAGCCGATCGCGCGTGTCGGTCTGGATCCACTCGTCGCCGTGCTGAAACCCGCCGACCCCGGCCACACCAGCCGCCGAGCTCGGGCCGATGTAGCTGCGGCGGCCGACGAACAGCCTCTCGTCGACCAGGCCGCTGTAGTTCTGTGCCGACGCCGAGCCGGGGCACGTGGCGCGGAACAGCGGCAAGTGGATGACCGCGCTCGTGTCCGGCAGCGTCGGCGAAACCGGCGACGCTGCCGGGGTGCCCTCCACGATCACCGCCGAGCAGGTGTTCGCCGTCGTGTCCAGCTTCAGGGCGAGCCGGTCGATGCGCGGCTGCGTGTTCGTGTTGGCGCTGGCCGTCTTGTTGAGCGTGGCGTCGTTGGTGTACTTGATGCCGGCGACGTACGCCTCGCCTGCGGGCAACTGGAAGATGCCACCAGCGCCACCAGATCCGAGCGTGGCCTTCAACGAAAGGTCGTTGACGTCGCGGGTCGATGAGCCGATGACGCCGGACGGAAGCCACAGCTTCGCCATGGCGCGCCAGAGTTCCTCACTGACCGCGGTTCCGGCGCCAGCGTCGTACGGGTAGGAGGACTCCGTCACGACTGCCACGATCAGCGGCTCGTGTCACCTGCGTTCGAGCCTGCTGATCCTCAATAGCAGGTCGGCGATCTGTTGCTGAGTCTTCCTTCCTGGCCCGGTCGAGAGGTTTCCGATCTTCGGCTGGACGGTCACGAGCTTCTTGTTGCCGGTCCGCTCGATCGTGATTTCGGTCTCCAGGATCGGCGCTGGGAGAACGAGTCCGGTGCCCCCGCCGACCTCAACCAGCACCTGATCGCCGATCTGATAGTCGACGCCGTACCGCAGGCGATCGGTATCGACGGGGATCACTTCGACCTGCTCGACCGCGGCGGAGTCGGCGAGCTTCTTCGCCGTGCCAGCCGTCAACTCGGCACCAGAGTCGGTGCCAGACGCTGCACGGTAGTCGTAGAACGCCTCGATTCTTCCCCACGCGCTGATCGCCGCGTCGTCCTTCTGCAGCACGAACTCGCGGGCCGTCTCCTCGCCACGGCCGCCGCCGATCACGACGGTGGCCTCGGGAGCATTCAGCGTGTACTTCAGCTTCTTCAGGTTGCCAAGGTCGACGGAGAAGCGGGCCGCGCCGGTGCGGTCGACGACCTCTCCGATGTGGAGGGTTCGGGCGCCCGAGGTCGTCGAGGTCACCCACACCCTCAGGCCGGCCTTCTCCGCCAGCGGCCGCACGATCTCCTCCAGGAGAGGGGAAAACCTGGCCTTGCCGGACACCGAGATGCCGACGTTCGGGTCGGGGATGTTGGTGTTGAACGACGGTGTGACGCGCGAGGCGATGGCGAGGTGGCCGATGTTGCGGGCGATGTAGGCGAGGATGACCCCGCTGGCCGTACCGGTGCGCACGTCGTACGCCTGCGCACCCTGTGCTGTGGCGAGGTTCGCGGGATCCGGATAGGCCTCGGCTTCGTCGATGACGCACATGTCGTCCGGACCGGACAGAGTGATCCTCGGCTGGAGCCGCGCACCAGACTCGTCGCCCATCTCGATCTCGATCCGGCGCACCGGCCCGCCAAAACCAGATTCCGGCCCACCGTCGAACACCACACGCCAGCCGGGGCCGATTTGCGCCGTCCTCGCGGTGAGTTTCGCTGTCACGGACCACTGGCCGCGACGGAGGTGCCGCGGCACGAGCGACGCCCGCCGGTACAGGATCGGCGCCCGCCGGTTGCCGGACGGGTCGATCGGGTAGGCGATCGGCGCCTCAGCCAGCCCGCTCACCACGGCGCACCGAACCGCTCGAAGAACTCAAGGTCGATCTGGCTACCAGAGCTCGCGCCGGTGAGTGCGAGGCTCACGGACGTCACGCCCGGCGGGATCTTCCACAACGTGCTGCCGTCGGCGAGGTTCGGCCACCAGTCGGTGCCCGCGGGTTCGATGCTGATGCTCGCCTGGTCGGGCTGGGTGACGATCGTCAGCACCTGCCCGACCGGGATGGATCCGTTGACCTGCAGCACCTCGCCCGAGTCGGGGTTGGTGAGGATCAGCGCCGTGCCGGGGCCGGTCACGCGCCACGTGCCGTAGGCGTCCTCGGTGCCGTCGTTCGTGATCGACGCGGCGCCGATCACCTGCGAGGCGCTGATGTTCATCGGTAGGAACGGGTTGCCGAGGAACGCGGTCGGCGCCGAGAAGACCCACGACAGGGTCTTCGCGATAGCCGAGTACCAGTACGGGTCCGGCGCGAACAGGCGCAGGAAGAACCGCACCCAGTTCGTGTCGCCGCCGGTCTCCAGCGTCTCCTCGTCCGGCAGCCCGCCCTCGTACAGGCACCGCAGGCGGAACCTTCTCCCATCGGCCTGCGCGAGCTCGAGCTCGCCGGGCACGAGCACGCGGCCCGGCTTGCGGGTGCGCATCGCGGCATGGAGGTTCCGAATCTTCGCCAGGAACTCGTCACGCGTTGCTGCCCACACCATCATCGGCAGCAGCACCGTAGTGGGCAGCGCGTAGTCGTCCTCCGCTTCCGTGCCGTCCACCCACGGCGAGTCCGCGGTGACGAGCTGCCGCTGCACCGCCCCCAGCCCGCGCGTGCCCTTGCCGACGCGGTAGCCGGCCGCCCGGTCGGTGAGCACGATCGGGTCGAGTCCGGTGTGGACGGGCGGAATCCATCGCAGCTCGCGGGCCATCAGTACACCCCTCGCTCGATGTCGTCCAACGTGTCCCGCAGCCACTTCTTCGACGGCAGGCTCTTGACCTCGTGGAAGTGGAACTGGCGGTTGTCAACCTTGGCCGGACTGGACGACATGCCGCCGCCGAACTCGCCGCCGCCCGAGCTGCGCGCGGCACGCGGGGTCGGAATCGACGGGCTCGACACCGCAAGATCCGGTACGCGGGACATGACGGAGTCCGGCAGCTTCACGTCGCCGCCGTTGGCCTTGTTGATGGCCTCCAGGAACGGGCCCCATTTCGCAGCGGCACGCCGGTTGACGACGAACTCCTTGGACGTCAACGGGACGAGCCGGTCGTCTTCGTCCGGTCCGCTGCCCGGCACCCAACCGCCATCGTTCAGGCCGCCCGTCAACCAGTCGACGGCGGGCTTGTCGGCGCGGGTGATGATATTCAGGTACAAGGTCTTCTCGCGGACCGCGGCCGCGTTCACCTCGGCGATCGCCGCCATGGCCTTGGCGTTGTCGCCGGTGATCTTGACCTCTTTGCCGTCCGGCATCGTGATGATCGCGTCCCCGGCCTCGTTCACCCTGACCGTGACGCCCATCGCGGCCAACGTGGCACCGTCCATGTGGCTGATCATCTTCGTGAGAGCGGCGGGCGCGTTGTCCCCGGCCGCCGCGGCAAGCCGCAGGATCTCCCCGTACTGCGCCTGGGTGACCAGCGTCGAGATCTCGGCAGCCGACTTGCCTTCGTTCTCCGCAGCGACCTTCTTGCCGAGCGCGTCAACCGTCAGCAACAACTGCTGCTGGTACTGGTTGTCCGCGGTGCGCGCCTCCAGCGACGTCGGACCGTGCTCCTTGATCGCCTGGTTGAGGTTCTTCTGCGCCGACTCCAGCGACAGCAGCGCCGCGTCATAGCTGACGCTCGCGCCAGCCGCCTGCAGCATCATCGACAGCTGGTCGGCGACACGGTCGGTGTGGGTCTTCACCGCGTCCGAAGCGGCCCGCGACGCGGCCTCCTGCTTCTGCACCTCGTCGCGGTAGATCGCGGCCGCGCGCGCCGCTTCGGGCGAGTCCTTGCCGTGTCGGGCGATCGCCAGGTTCAGCTGTGCCTGCGCCCGCTCGACCGGGCCGACCGAGGCAAGGTACTCGTTCCACTTCTCGGTCGCTCGCGTGACGTTCGCTGTCATCGCGGCGATCTGGTCGTTCATCTGGCCAAGGTTCGCGTCGTCCGGTGACGCGCCCTGCGCCTTCAGATAGTCGTCCCGCTTCTTGATCAGCGCGGCGAGCCCGTTCTGCAGCGCGGCGTAGTCGTCGACCGTCTTGCGGGCCGCGTCCCCGCCCTTCAGGATGCCCTGGGCGAACGCATCCGCGCCCCGGTCGATCTTCTGCTGCTCCAGCAGATAGGCGCCCATGATGAGCCCGGTCGCGCCCAACGCGATCCCCAGCGGCGACAAGGCACCCGTGAGCGCCGTCGCCCCTGCCGCCGCGCCCGAAGCGCCGAGCCCCAGCCGCGCCAGGATCCCGCCGGCTGGCGCGGCCGCCGCGGTGCTCGCGGTGAGCGCCGATGCCAGTGGCACCTTCGACACGAGCATGATGGCCGCGCTGTACACCTTCCACGCGGCCGCGGCCGTCAGGATGACGCCGGTCATCGAGCCCAGCGCACCCGAGATCGGCTCCACAACGGACAGCACGGCCTGCAGCACGTCCAGCGTCACGCCGAGCGCATCGGACAGGACTGGCAGGGCGCCAGCGGCGAACTTCGTCACCACGTCCATGATCTGCTGGAACACGAGGGCGAACTGGGCGGCGTGCGGTGCGAAGTTCGACGACAGCTGCTGCAGTAGATTCCCGGCCGCGGCCAGCACGGTGCGGATGATCTGGCCGAAGGCCTCGATGTTCCGGCCGGTCGACTGCGTGTCGCTGCTGATGTTGCGGAAGAAGTCGCCGATGCCCGCGCCGGTGTCCGCGAACAGCTTTCGCCACCCGATCATTACCGGCTCGGACCGGTGCACCGCGTCTGCCATGCCCGGTACGGCGTTCAGCGCGAACTCATTCACCCCGCGCGACAGCTCGCGGACCGCGGGCTGCGAGTCGGAGAAGATGCTCGCCATCGGCCCCTTGAGCCGCATCCACGTCGTCGCGAGCTCCTCCGACGCGTGCACCAAGTCGTCCTCGAGCGGCGCCGCCATCTCGCGGGCGCCATCCACCACGACGGCCGCAAGGTTCGTGTAGCTGTTGGCGACTCGCTGGTTCGACGACAGCAGCACAGCCGCCGCCGCCACCGCGGCCACAGGCAGCGCCGCGACCGCAGCCCCGGCGACGAGGCCGCCGGCCAGCATGGCGCCGTGCGAGGCGAACAGGGCGATCGTCAGCTTGTTGAGCGCGCTCGTGTGCTTCGCTGTGGACGACGCGGCTTTGTCGTTGGCCTTGGCCGACTTGTCCGCCCCGTCGGCGACCTCCTCCTCGGCGTCGGCTGCCTTTGACGCGGTGCGCGCGGCCTCTTCGCGTTCGGCGGCGAGCTGGTCCTCGACGGCGACGAGCTTCAGCCTCTGCTGGGCGAGCCGATCCGTCATCACCGACGTGTCGCGTTGGATCGCGATGAGGTCCCGCTGCGCCTTGGCGAGCCGCTCCTCGGCCGCAGTGATGCGGTCCGTGGCCTCGGGGCTCTTGTCCCGCACGGCGTCGAGCGCGGCCTGTGCGACCCGGATCCTGCCGAGCGCGGTTTCCTCCGCGTCGCCGGCCTTCTGGAGGTTCGCCTCCAGCGTCGTGATGGTCTTGCGGATCTTGTCGTCGAGTGCGTTCTTCGCGGCCTCGGCGCGGGCGACAGCGGCGACGAACGGCTTCTCGTTGGCGTCGATGTCCGGCTTCTGCCGCTCGACGTCCGCCTTCATCTCGCGGGCGTCCTTGCGGGCATCGCGAGTAGCGGCCTTCAGGCCGCTGGTGTCGCCCGTGATGATGCCGCGGATGTGGCCGACCGTCGTGGTCACAGCCGAAACCCTGCGGGCCTCGTGTCACTCACGGTCGATGCCGTACAGGCTATCGACGTCGTCCGAGCTTGCCTCGTCTGCCTGCTGCTGCGCTGGCCCGATCAGCTTCTGCCACGTGCGCGACTCCAGCGACAACCCGAACAAGCGGGTCGTGAACCACCGCCACGACTTGCCGTCGAGAACCTCCGCCGTCGAGATGTCGATGCCGGGGTACTCGCGCTGAAAGTCCGCCTCGATCAGGTCCCACGCCTCGAGGAAGTCCCGCCAGTCGAGCGACGAGGAGCCTTCGCCGCGGATCTCGCGGACGGCTTCTTCGTCGAGGAACTCCGGGATGTCGTCCGCGCTCGCGACGCGGAGCGGGCTGGGGGGCGAGCATCACCCTCGACGTCCAGCTCGTTCGTCCACACCAGCTTCGCAGCCTCTTCGCCGACCATGTGCCACGTGAACAGGGTCATGTACACGTGGCGGAACTCGTCCTCGGTGACGCCGTCGCCGAGCATGCGGTCCCACTGGTCGCCGATCAGGTCCCGCATCATCTGCTGTTCGCTGATGGCGGTGAACCCCGGCTGCGTCAGGTCGATCTCGTCTTCGCGGCCCTCGTGGGCCGCCTCGGCGATCTCCTTCGCGTGCACGCGCGCCTCGGCGAGCGCAAGACCGGCCCGCATCGAGATGCGCTTGGAGAACGAGTACTCGTTGCTGCCGATGGGCAGTGTCAGCCGCTCGCCGTCCACTTCGGACTTGAACGAGCGGAGTTCGGGGAAGGTGGTCACGCGCTAGCTCCGATCAGGGGGCGGTGTAGGCCGACAGCACGCCGTCGCCCTTGAGGGTGGCCTTGAACGGCTCGGCGTCCTTGACGCCGCCGCCCGCGCCGCCCCAGTTGACGGTGACGCGACCGGTGAAGCCCTTGTTGTTGTCCGTGCGGTAGAAGCGCACGTTGACGTAGGCGTCCGGTCCGGTCTGCTGGCCCTTGGTCTTCAGCTGCAGCTGACCGGGGTCGTCGACCTGTGCCTCGTTCGGGCCGGTGAAGCCGTCGAAGCCCTCGACGTTGATCGACCAGCCGCGGTGCGTGGTGAGCGACGCGTCCCAGCCCTCCGAGTCGAAGTCCGAGACGTCGACCTCGGTCTCGGACAACGGCATCTCGATCTTCGAGAGGCCCTTGACGATCACGAAGTTCGGGGCGCCCTCGGGGCCGGTGTCGACCTCCAGTCGGTTGAACCGGGCGATGCGCTTCTTGATGGCGGTCACGGTTGTGCCTCCAAGGCGTGGGTCTGGACGGAGAACGACCAGACCGGCCGTCCTTTCGGGTCCACGCCCTTGCGGGTTGGCGTGGCGTCGGCGTTGACGAGGGCGATGTGCACCTCGTGCTCGGTTCCAGGGGCCCACACGATCTGGCCGTCGTCCTTGATGGCTCGACGAAGCACCTGGGCGCCGTCGAATCCAGCTTGGACACCGGCATCAGCCGCGGTACGGCGCATGATCTCCAGCTCGGGGTTCTCATAGCCGCTGATGTCAGTGGCCGGAAACCCTTGCTGGGAACGGATGAGCACGAGGTTGTCGGGCGCGTCGCCCGGCATGTCTTCGACGTAGCACCGCACAGCAGAGCCGGGCTGGTCGGCCGGGTAGCGGACGAGCCCGAGCGACGCGAGATGCAACGCGAGCGCCTTTGACAGCACGCCGCGAGACTCGCGGCCAGGTGTCACCCGAGTTCTTCGAAGAACCTTGCGCCCAGGTGGTCGAGGTAGCGTTCGGAGTTCAGACGCAGCGTGCCGCCGAGGTAGTGCGCCTGACCCTGATCCTGGTGCGTCAGGTCCTCGCGCAGCTCCTGATAGCGGGCATACACGATATCGAAATCGATCTTTCCCTCGGCGCCGCTACCGATCTGGTTCACCGTCGTGTGGCCGGCGCGCGACAGGTCGCCCTCCTGGTACGGAACGACCTTCCGGGTGTCCGCCAGCGCCTCCTCGGTGACATCCCGAACCGCGGCCTCGGCAGCGTCGTCGGCGTTCTCCTCGATCTCGTCGAGCAGCACCAGGAAGTCCTTGTCCGCCATCACGCGGTCCAGACTTCGCGGTGCATCACGTTGCCTTCCAGGTCGACCAACTCGTCGATCTTCTCGACGCGCCGCTCGTTGCCGTCCAGGACCAGCCGGTCGCCGACCTTCACCTCGGGCATCGCGGGCATCCACACCATGGCGGTGAGCGTCACCACTCGGCCATCGGCGTTCTGGTACTGGCGAGACGACCGCTCGATGCGGCAACCCGCCACGTCCACAGCCGAGGCCCAGCGCGCGCCGTCCCCGGCGTCGTCCAGC
Organism: Lentzea sp. NBRC 105346; assembly: GCF_030269605.1. Classification (GTDB taxonomy): domain Bacteria; phylum Actinomycetota; class Actinomycetes; order Mycobacteriales; family Pseudonocardiaceae; genus Lentzea. The sequence goes on along the minus strand of NZ_BSTQ01000020.1, from coordinate 92,491 downwards.
TGCGCCCGATGCTTGACAGTGTGCGGGGCCGGGATCAGCGCGCCGAGCAGCTTCATCACCATGACGGCGAGCTCCCGCCGATCAGGTCCGCGTCCTGCATCGCCTCGTACGCCTCGATCGGCACCCGATCCGCAGACTTACCGATCTTCGCGCCGCTGCCGGACCGCGAGCCGCCCGAGACGGACAGCTTGCCCGCGGTGATCGATCCACCCCCCGCGATAACCTCCACGTTGCCCGCGCCGCCGAGCGCCTGCTCGAGCGCCACCGCCTCGTATCGTGCCTTCACGGTCTCGGCGATAGCAGCGATGATGTGCTTGCGCTGCTCTTCGTCTGAGGCGCGGTCGGTCTCACTGTCGAGGACGGGCCAGCGGATCACCTTGGATCCGAGCGTGCGCGACACCCGGTCGATCATCCGCTGCACGGCTTCGTCCTGTGTGGACGTGGGGATCACGTCGTCGTCTTGGAGGTAGTCACGGACCTCGGCGACGGTTGCCCAGATCATCGGTCCTCCTTACGGCGACGGGATGAGCGTGTTGTCCGACTTGCGGTTGTTCGACCACGCGGTGATGGACGTGACCACCACGGCGATCTCGCCCGAGGCGGGAGCGACGACGCTGCCGAAGTTGTTGTTCGTCGCGCTCAGGCCGGTGATCACACCGTCCGGTGTGCCCGAGAGCTCTTCGCAGCGGAAGTAGTACACCCCGCCGCGCATAAAGCAGTTGTTGATCGTCGGGTTGGCGGTGGTGCTGCCGCTCGGCGTGTCCAGCGTGATGCACGAATTCTGACCGTTGCCCGCAGGCGCGTTGCCCGCGGCGACGTCCTCGTTGGCGAGGTAGCAGTGCTCCACCGTGAGGCCCGTGCCGCCGTAGTACTGGATCAGGTCGGCGTGCGCGGACGGGTCGAGGTCGAGATCGTGGATGTAGCACTGCGACACCAGGGTCGCGCCCTTGCACACGATCCCGTCCTCGAAGCCGGACAGGTCGCAGCGCTTGATGGTGCCGAACGTGGACGACGTGTCGAACACGGCGATCGCCGCCGAGCCGTCCGACGGGCCGATCACGGTGGTGTCCTGCACGGTCAGTTCGCCCGAGCGGGAGTTGATGCCGTAGATAATTCCGAGCCCGGCCGGCACGTCCACGACGCAGTTCTTGACGATGGCGCCGTCGTTGTAGATGTCGATCCCGGCGTTCACCAAGTAGCCGTCGAGGACGAAGTCGTCGGTGTTGACCCTCAGCACCGGTCCGTCCCAGAAGCTGCCCGACGGCGTGGGGTCGCCGATGTTCAGCACCGTCAAGGCTGCAATGTCGCCGAGGTAGCCGACGTTGTTCGTTCCGGCGCGCTCGCCGGGGGCGAGCTGCGCGGGGGTCGCGCTGTAGCGCTTGAGGTCCTTGATGAGCCAAATGTCCGAACCGGACACGTACTCGGCGGTGAGGACGTCTCGCGCGCCCGCGCCCGCAGACAGGTTGACCGCGGGCAGGTCCGCGGGCAAGCGGAACTTGTCCCCGAGGGAGATCCCTCTGCCGCCAACGGTGTCCTGCACAAAGTGCCACTCGACGACCTGCCCGTCGAACGGGTTTGTCGGGTTCGCCAGCGTGCGGTTCCCGCCCAGAGTCACACGGAAAACGCTCGACAGCGACGCATCCGTGGTGAGCGTCGCCTGATCCGTCAGCGCAACGGGCGCCGGCCGGTAACGGGCATCGGCCGCGGCCTGGGAGATGGCCCCGATGTCGCCGGGTACCAAGGTGACCAGTCCCGACCCGTCGGGGCTCTTCCCGTTCACACTCAGTACGAGGCCCGCGCCGCCGCCGACGGGGGTCACCGGCGCCAGGTCGGCCAAGTCCACCGTGGACGGTGTCGCGGGCAGCGCGATGCTGTACGTCTTCTCGGGCAGCCCGCCGAACTTCAGCGTCACGTTGTAGACGAACCCGTTGGGCGCAAGGTCGGTGTCGTCCGTTGCGGGAAGCTTCACGCCCACCCCGCCAGCACCAACGGCACCGGCGGGCCCGACGATCTGCCCGGCCCCGTTCACAGAGCACGACACCGTCTTCGGCAGGATGGTGGTGTCAGCGCCTGCGTCCTTCAGCCACGGGTCACCGGCGACACGGAACTCGACCGTGCCGGTCGGATAGGTGTCGTCCGGGAACACGAACGTACCCGTAACCGTGACGAGGGAGACGTTTCCGGGCAGCGGCATGGATCAGCCCTCGGTGTTCTTGGCGCGCAGCTCGTCGAGCTTCCGGTGCGCGAACGAAACAGCGGTCGCGAGCGCGGTCTTGCCCGCGGTCACGGCGATGAGCCGCCAGTCCAGCTGGGTACCGACGACGAGCGGGGACACGGCGACCACGACGGCGACGGCGACGTCGACCGCGAGGTTCTGCACGAGGGTCCGCAGCGCGCGGACGGCGGCCTCGGTCTTGGGGCGGATCACTGGCCACCGCCAGCGGTCGAGTCCTGGAACCGAACGCGAGCGTTGTTGACTACGCCGACGGCGATGGACTTCGCCTCGGCGGCCGTGACACCGTCCAGGGCGCCGACGCGCTCGGCGATCTCGTCGGCGAGCTTGTCGTAGTCGATCGGCTCGGCGGCGACGGCACGAGTGGCGTTGAACTCGTTGCCCAGCCACTCCAGGATCGTCCGGACCGTCACGAACTTGTCGGAGCCGTCCGGGTTCTTCACGATGCTGCCGTCAGCGGCACGCACCGCGATCTTCTCGTCGAGCAGTGCCATGTCGTCGTCCTCCAGCATGGGGATGTACTGCTTGTTCAGGTCGCACTCCAGGCCGTCCACGAAGACGCGCCCGTTGTTCCACTGGTAGTGGTGGATGCCGTCGCGCACGCCAGATTCGGCGCCGCACAGCCAGAACCGGTCGGCGTGCTCGCCGTCCTGTGCCGCATACACGAAGTCCTGGAACCCGTACGCTCCGGTGAGGAAGCCCGCCGGGTTGATGACCGAGCGTGCGCCGTCCAGAAAGGACATGGCGGTCGCGACCGGAATCCGGTGCGTCGACAGCCACGCGTCCGAGCACATCCAGATCGTGTGACCCTGCGGCAGATTCGCTGCCTTCGCCGAGGCGACCGCCTGGGTGGCCATGCGCACGCCCGCGTCCCAGCCGCCGGCCGGGTCGTTGGTGTTCTGCTCGTAGATCGCATGGACCTCGATGTCGTTCGCAGCGAGGTCGGCGAACTCGTCAGCCGTCAGCCACGGATGACCCTGGCCGGGGAACCACAGGTAGCGGTTGACGAACTTGTAGCCAGCCGCCTTGATCGACGCGCCGGACAGGCGACGCGCGGAGTAGTCGAGGCCGGTCGCGATAACTGCGGGCATGCCCCAGACGCTGAGGCCGGGGTGTCACCCCTGCTGCTGGGCGATGTGCTCCGTCAGCTGCTTGCGGATGCCGTCCACCTGATCCCGCAACGACGAACCCGAGTTCGGATGCAGCTCGTGCTCGATGTCCTTCACCCGCTGCCGTGTGGCCGCGCCGTCGGCTTCGATCGTGGCGAGCCGCTTCATCACACCGTGCCGCTCGGGCACACCGTCGCGGCCCGGCTCGCCGCGCCAGTCGTCCAGGAAGTCGCGGACCCCGACCCACACGGGCCGAACCGCCTTCCACGCCTTCACGATCAAGCCCAGCACCAGACCAGCGCCACCGACGACTACGGCAATCTGCCCGACCGTCAGGCTCGTGATCCACTCAGGCATTTCGGTCCCGCTTCCGCTTCAGCGCGACGCCGGGAGGCATCGGCGGCTTGGCAGGCGGGGGCTGCTCGATCGTGTCGTGCTGCTCGCTGGGCGGATCCTGCCCGCCTTCGTCCTCGGACTCATCCTCGGTTAGGAGGACCGGGCCGGGCGCCGGCACCTCGTGGCGCCAGCCGACCGCGCGCAGGGACGCCTCATGAGCGCTGCCCGGATCCGCCCACATCTTGTGGGTGTCCGGGGCGTCCTCGGCGTGCGCAAGCCACGGCATGACCGGATCCTCCCAGACGAGTGTGTACGAGGTGGGTGGGCACCCTGGGCCCGTAGGCCCACCTTCCCCGCAGTCAGCGCGACCCGCTGCCGACCCAGGGCGCCCGGTCTCACTCGGCGAGCTTCGCCTCGATCGCCTTGGCCAGCTCGACCGCCGGCAGCTCGTTGGCGTCGATGCCGAGTTCGCCAGCCTGCTTCAGCAGGTCGGTGACATGCGCATCGATGCGGGCCGTGATCTCGGCGACCGTGCCGTCCGTGGACAACCCGAGTGCCGCAGCGTCGGCCTGAATCCGCTCCTTCGGGGTGAGCGGCTTCTCCTCGACGGGCTCGACAGGCTCGACGAACGGCGTCGGGTCATCCGGGCCGCTGACTCGCTTGAGCTCGTGCTTGCGCACCTGATCCGCGTAGACCTCGGGCAGTGGCAGCGCCATCCGCCAGATGACGCCGCCCGAGCCCTGGAAGTAGCCGACCTCAGCCGACATGATCAAACCGCCTTCGGCGCCAGGAACGCCGTCACCGTGCCGGTGAACGATGCACCCAGGTCGATCGACAGCGAACCGTCGGACTGGAGGAACCGGCCCGACTCAAGCGGGCCGATCCACTGCGTCGACGTCGCACCGACGGCCACGACCAGGTCACCCTGACCAGCGGCCCACGCGGGCGGGTAGGTGCCCGCCTTGATGGTGACGTTCTTCGAGGCACCCGAGGTGTTGTTGACGCGGAGCATGGTCCGCTCGGGCTTGGCCGCGGCGATCGTGTGACCGTTGGTCGGGTCGCCGTTCGTGCCCGCCGGGTCGGCGAGGTTGCCGTTGCCGACGAACGAGCTGTACGGAACTGCTGTGCGTGCCATGACTGGGGGCTCTCCTTATCAGCCGGTGGTGACGGTGCAGCTCGCCAGGCCCTCGGGGCGGATGAGCTTCGCGCCGTACAGCGCCAGGCCCTTCACCGCGTCCGAGAAGCTGGACTCCGGCCGGTACGCCTCGGTCTTGTTGATCTGCTCGGCCAGCGTGATGGCGATGTTCGTGCCCGCCGTGATCACGTTCTGGTTCGCGCCGGGGACCGGGGTGTTGTTGGAGACCATCACGTCGAAGCCCGCGATGCGACCGGTGAAGCCGTTGCGCAGACCCTCGGTGGTGCCGGCGGCGTCGGCGCGCACGAAACGGTCGTCGCGCAGCAGGACACCCTCGAAGATGGGCGGCACGATGCAGTAGCGGCCCTCCTTCGGCACGTTCGCCTGGTCGAGCGTGACCTTCAGCGGAATGAGGACGTCGTTGTACGCCCGCGCCGCCTCGGTCGCCCACGACGCGGGGTTCGACGTGTCGATGGTGACCGCCGGAACGACGTTGGCCGTCGGCACGCCCGTGTACATCGCCGCGATGTACTGGTCGACCTGATCGGCGAGCTTGTACGCGGCGCGCCGCACGGCCTGCGGGATCACATTGCCGGCGGCCTGACGCGCGTTGACGTCGTCGACCTTAAAGGCGAAGTACTTGGCCTGGTCGACGACCAGGGCGCGCTGCGCGTCGGTCAGTTCCTCGGGAACGATGGTCGTGCTGTTCGGCACGTAGGTACCGATCGTCGGGTCCGAGATCGAGGTGATGCGCACGGTGTCGCCCGCGCCGCTGATCTCGCCCTCGTAGTCCCGATTGACGACCATCGGGCCGCCGTAGACGAGAGCCTTGCGCAGCGCGACGAGGAGCTGCGTGGCCCAGAACTGGGGGATGAACCGGTCGATGGCCACGGTGGTTTCCTCCTGGCGTGGCTCGGTCTTCTGGCGAGCCCGCGGAGTTCGGGCGGATACCTCCGTGTCCCGGTGGAGTAGCCGGGGTTACCTCCAGACGTGACCGTGGCCGGACGGTGTCACCAGTCCGGCCACGGTGGTCAGAACGTGACGCGACCCTCAGCCATGGCGGCCGCGATCTCGTCGTGGTTGGCGAGCAAGTCCTTCTGTGACATGCCCTCAATCTCGGCGCGCGTCCACTGCCGCTTCCCGTTCGGCGCCAACCGGTCCCCGCCTGATGAGCCGGGCAACGCGGGCGCGCCCTTGAACTCAGGCGCCGCGGTCAGCGCACCGTCCACGGCAGACTTCAGCGCGGCTGTGACCGAGTCGCCCTGCGAGCGGTCGACGTCCTTCAACGCGCCGGCCACGTCGACCACGCGCAGGAACAGGTCGACGCGTTCGGGCTTCACGCCAGCTGCGAGTGCGAGAGCCTTGGCGTCGGCTAGGTCGGCGCGCTGCTGGTGCGCGGTCGCCTGCTGCTGCGCCTGCTCCAGCATCTTCGCCGGATCAGGGGTGGCGTTGGGGTCCTGCCAGCCGAACACCTCGGCGAGCTTCTTCATCTGATCGGTCTGCTGCGCCTGCCAGGACTTCTGCGCCTTCTCCAGCCGCTCATTGATGATGCGGTCGAGGTCGGCCTGCGTGAACGTCTTCCCGTCGCCCTGCTGGCCGCTCGGCGTGGGCGGAGTCGGCTGCGGCGCGGGCGGGTTCACGGGAGGCGTCGGGACAGGCGGGGCCGCCGGAGGCTGCGACGTCGGCGCGGGCGGGTTGGGGTCGCCGCCGGTCGGGGCCGGGGGCGCTGCGGGGTTCGGTTGGGTCACGTCCGGCACAATCAGCCGGACGTGTCACCACTCGCGGCCGTCCCGCCTCAGTCGATGACGCACACCTTGGCGTTGGTCGCCGACGAGAAGTTGACGTACACGTTGCCGTCGGCCTGCCGGTACTCCGGTCCCCACGGACCCATGATGTTGCCGACGGGCGTAGTGGCGGCGACCGCGACGACCCGGTTGGCCGGGTCCAGACCGTCCACCTGAGTCGCGACATCGACGGTGACGTTGGTGGCGGTGCCGCCGGTCTGCACGAGCAGCCGGGCGGTCTCGGTCCACGGGAAGTACATGCCGTTCGGACTTGCCGCGGCATCGACGTTGGTCATGGGGGGCTCGCCGCCGGAGCGGGTGGTGTCGATCTTCGCGATGAGGGTGCGTGCCATGACCGCGAGGGTCACGGCACGCTGTCACCTCTCGATCAGACGCGCGCGGGCCAGCACCACTGACCGTTGTCCTCGCCGGGCACGCGCGAGGTCGCCCAGTAGGTGTCGGTGCCGTCCAGGTGCACCTGCAGGTTCGCGGCGTGCCCTCCGAAGGTCCGCACGACGGTCGCCGGATACGACTGGCCAGCGACGACCACGTTGCCACGGTCGCGACCCTCCGAGTTGTTGCGGGCCGCGGTGATCGCCTCGGCGTCATGCTCGGACAGTCGGTAGTGGACGATGCGGCCGATGCTGGGTACGGGAACGGGCGGAACCCCGTCGGTGAGTGCGCTCATGCTGCGACCGTGCCGAGCGCGTGTCATCCGCCGACGGGTCGCTCGCGCTCGCGGCGCCGGTTCTGGCCGGTCGCGGTCGCATACTCCTCGATCCGATGCCCGTACGCCCGGATCCTCTGCCGCAACCGCCGCGCCGCCTGGGTGTCGCCGAGTTGCTGCACCGCGGCGAGCTGCCGCTTCAGCTGCCGCATGTGGCGCTCCATCCGCCGCAGGTTCTGCGCCTCGGCGTAGCCTGCCGGGTTCTCCTGCGGCTCGGAGATCAGCGTCAGGCCGGGCGTGAACATGTCGCCGCGATGCGTGCAGTTCGGGTGCCACAGGCCGGCCGCACGAGCAAGGGCCACAGTGGACTCGACCTCGTGTCCGTCGATCACCTCGCCCACCGACGCACCCGTGATTGACAGGAGTTTGCCCTCCCACGGTCGGCACAACGCGCACTCACGCGCCGAATCGGACACCACGATCAGGTCCCGGCCGCGGGCCACCATGCCATCCAGCTGGCCCTCGACCGCGGCCTGCTGCGCCATGGTCCTGCCGGCCATCCGCACGTACGAGTCGAGGTGCCACTGCTTCCCATCCTCAGCGCGGAACCTGTCCACACCGGACGTGATGAGCCGGTCGACGGCCTCGGCGACCGCCTCGCGGCGGACGATGGTGCCGGTCTGCATCAGCAGCTCGGTGTCGCCAATCGCACGCGTGAACACGTCCTCATGCGACCGGGTCACCGGCACGAACGTGCCGCGCAGCCGCTGCACGAACATCGCCGCCAGCCGGACCACACGCGACACGTCCGTCTCGATCGACGTCTGGTCCAGCCGCTCGGCGACCTTCGCCCCGATCCCGTACGCCTCCTCCAACGCAGCGGTCGCCCGGTCTTCGAGCCCCGCGGCGAGGTGCTGCTCGACGATGCCGCGAAGCTCGGCGCGCACGAGCAAGACCTCGCGGGACTTGTTTTCGGCCCAGCCGGGTTCGGTAACGCCGCGCGCGAGGCGTCTCGTCACCGTGGTGAGCATCCGCTCCGACGCGGCATCCCACACATCGGTCAGGGTCTTCAGGACGCGGTAGGCGTCGGCGGGGTTGACGCCCTTCACGGGCTACCCCTGCGGCCCGGCGTTCGGGGACGGCACGCCGTTGCCCTGCGGGACGGGGCCGACCGGCGACTCGAACCCCGTCGGGGCTGGAGCCATCATCCCGGCGTCCTCCGCCATCAGCCGCTTGACCTCTTCCCCGACCTGGGTGTCGTCCCACTCGGGGTGAGCGGCCTTCACCAGCACTTCCTTCGACGCGGCACGGGCACGCGACAGCAGCTCGACGACCTGCGCCATCTCCAGCGGGTCGGACTGGTCGGTCTCTCGCCACACCAGCGTCGGCCGCTGCGTTGGCCGCGGCGCATCTGGGTTGAGGACCGCGTTCAGCAGCATCAGGGTCTCGGCGATCCGCTCGAGCGCAGGCCGCATGTAGCGGCGCTTCCGGTCGCGGGTGCGGTAGGACTTCTGCTCGCGGCGGCGCATCGCCGTGCCGCTCAACTGGCCCTCGACGTGCATGCCGAACGTCTGTGGCGCGTACCCAGCCCGGCTGACGATCTGCTCGATGAGCTGCAGCACCGTGGCTTCGTGCTCTTGGAAGCGGATCGCGAACTGCACGAGGGTGATCGGCGCGACCTTGCCGCCGTCCTCGGCGGGCATCTCCAGCGGGGTGAAGACCTTCGCGTCCGTGTCGAACGCTCGCGCCGGGTTGGTGTTCTCGCGCCGGCCAAACATGCTTCCGAAGAACCCGGTGGCCGCGCCGCTGCTGGTGTTCGCGCGCGTGACCGGGTCGAGCATCTCCTTCGACGCGAGGATCCGCGCCTTGGCCAGCTCAATGTCCTGCATCCACGACGCCATGGCCTCGTCGAGCGCGTCAAGCAGCGTCTCGACACCCTGAAGGTCGGAGCGCCCGAGCGGGAGCACGTCAAGCGTCATCGGCAAGTCGTTGGGCACGTGCTCGACGAGGATGCCGTTGGGTCGAACCGTCGAGGTGTCGATCACCGGTAGGAACCCGGCGGTGGTCGGGTGCTCTGTAAGCGGCAGCGGGTCGCCCACGTTCGACGTCGAACCGAGCCACAGCTCGTGGCGGATCTGGCCGGGCTCGTGGTGCTCCAGCCAGCGGAACACCTCGCCGTCGCTGCGCGTCTTCCAGCCCTGCGGCGCGTCGAGCTCCTGAACGAACGTCACGGCGATCAGTTCGTCGAACAGGAACATGGGCAGGGCCTCGTCGCCGCGTACAACGGTGAGCAGCGGACGCTTGCCCAGCCGCTCGTCCCACGCGGCCCGCAGGTACCAGCCGCCGATCGGCGAGCCGATCTCGGCGCCCTGCAGCAGTTTGTTGGCCCAGCCGATGGTTTGCGCGATGTTGTCCCACGTGTCCTGAAGCGGGCTCTTCCGCCGCGGCGCGTTCCCGTTCGAACTGTCCGCGGTTTCGGCCTGCTGGTCCTCCCAGTCGATCACCGGGGTGTCGCCGGCAACGAGTTCGGCGGAGGTGCGGGCGATGTCGGCAGCGATGGGGACGTGGATCTCGCGGTTGCCGGGCTTGGCCTTCATGCGCGCCCAGTAGCCGCCGGGCGCGGTGCACGAGCCGTAGGTTTTGAGCGCGGCCAGGTCGCCACTCCAGTAGGCACTCCAGGACTGCCAGTAGTGGCGGATCTTCCAATGCCCTGGGGGCGGCCACTGGCTTCCGGGCTCGATCAGCACACCGCCCACGCTCGTGGTGACGTGTCACCATCGAACGTGGGCGGTGCTCGTCGTGTACCCGACGGGATTCGAACCCGCTGCGGCGAACCGCAGGCCCCCAACTTACGGACCGTCCAGGCTTCCCCTACTAGGCCACTGAGCCGGGCACGAGGCTCGGCGTGTTGCGCCGAGCGGGTGCACTTGGCCAACGTGGGCAACGGCTGTCACCGGTAACGCGTCGTGAGATCGGCACGACTTGCTTGGGAGACGACTTCTGGGAGGGAATCGGATGTCCCCGCGCCTCTACATCGCGATCACCGGCGGCGTGCTCGCCGTGGTCGGGTTCTTCGCGCTGCTGTTCCCGGTCACGCTCGCGTCCGACAGCCTCATCATCGAGAGCATCGAGTGCGGCAACGGGTTCGGCATGGTCAGCGAGAAGCCCATCGGCGCGCCGGACAACTGGCGCACGACGTGCGACAGCGCGGTCAGCACCCGGCAGGGCTGGTCGTGGGGGCTGCTCGGCGTCGGCGTGCTGACGACGGCCGGCGGGCTGTTCGTGCGCACGACGCCAGCGAAGCGTGACGAGGGTTCGCCTACGCAGCCTGCCTAGTGTCTTCGGCGGCGAGCGCGGGGAGCCAGACGCGCCAGATCATCCGGGCCGCCATGATGGCGTAGCGGAGGGCGTCGCAGCCGTGATCGTTCAGCTTCACGGGCTGCTCGATGCCGCGCTCGACGAGCGCTTTCTCGTCCCACACGTAGCCGCACAGCTGGTCCCACAGCACCGGGCACGCGACCGGGTCGATGAACAGGCGGGCGCCCGCGAACAGTGACGCGACGGCCTGCAGGCCGACGTCCACTCGGTTGTCGGCGGATCGCAGGCCGGGCCAGCCGTCGGCGCGCATCTGCACGCGCAGCGGGGCCGCTGAGGGGTCGAGCACGACGATGGGGTCGAGGCCGGTGTCGGCGAGCAGCGGCGCGGCCCACTTCATCAGCCGGTCGGACTGCTGGGCGGTCGACAGCTGGCCCTTGGCGCGGCCGTCGTGTTCCCACTCGGCGACCACGTAGAGCCCGAGCTCGCCCTCCTCGTCGGCGGCGAGCACGACGAGGAGGGCGTGCGTGGGATTGCTCGTGCCGAAGTCGATGCCGACGAGCGCGGCCTGCCACCGGTCTTTGGGCGGTGCGGGCCTGGTGTGCTTCTGCTCCTCGAGCATGGAGTAGATCGCGCCCTCGGCCGCGACCCACAGGCCGCGGATGAATCGCAGGAACCACAGGCCGGTGAACTCTGCCATCAGGCCGGCCACGTAGTCCGGTTCGAGGCCGGGGTTGTCGGTGAGCTCGAAGTGGAACGACACCATGTCGGGCCGGTCCGGGTCGCCGACGGGGAGCGTCAGCTTCTTGATGAAGTCCTTCATCAACCAGTGGCTCGGCGTGTCCGGGTTCGTCGTGCCGAACAACTTGGCGCCCGGCACGGAGAGACGTCCGAGGAGCTGCCGGAAGAACCCTTCGGGGATGACGGTGACCTCGTCTACGTAGGCACCGGCGAGGGTGAGGCCGCGGAGCACCTTCTCCGCTTTGGCGTCGTTGGCGCCGATGACGTGCACGAGCCTGCCGAGGATGCGGCAGGTAGGGGCGCCGCGGTTGAACACGATGGCGCCGGGCGCGATGTCGGCGATGACGTCGAGGACGTTGCGCCCGATGGAGTCGCGGGTCTTGCCGATGATCGCTAGCGGGCCGGGCGGGGCGTTCCGCACGTACAGCAGCCACGCAAGGATCGAGGCGATGGTCTTGCCAGACCTGATTGCCCCTTCCCACAGGTTGATGCGGCAGACGGCGTCGAGGATGCTGTCCTTCTGCTTGGTGGACAGCCGCGCGTGCGTGATCAACCGGTGTCCGTGTGGGCGTCGATCTCGGCGGGCCGGAACCCGAAGTCGCTCTCGTCCTCGAGGTCGGTGGCCGTGTTGGAGACGACCGCGGGCCCGTGGTCGGGGCGGGTGAGCTTCACGGCGAGGCGGAGCCCGAACAGGTCGACGACGAGTCGGATCACGGTTCACCGTCCGGCGGCTGCTCGCCCGGCTCGCGGGCTTCGCGGTCGGCCTGCAGGTCTTCCATGAACGCGTCGAGGAGGCCGGTCACCGAGGCGGTGGTGGTGTTCTCGTTGTCGAGCTTGGCGAGGGCGACGGCCTGCGAGCTGGCGAGTTGGACGGCTTGCATGGTCTGCCGCCAGTCGCCGGGCCCGGACGGTAGTTCGGTCTTCTCGACGTATTCGCCGGCGAACTCGCCGGGTGCCTTGACGACGTTCAGGTGGGTGACTCGGTCGTGCAGCCTGTCGAGGAGGTCGGCCGCGGTGTCGAGCAGGTCTTCCTGGAGTGCGGCGCGCTGGGCGGCGACGTAGGCGGCGCGTGCGGCGGTGGCCGCGGCGGTGCGGTCGGTGGCTTCGGACCAGGCGTCGGACAGGCCGTGCTGGTCGGCGATGCGGCCGACGGTGGTTTTGGAGCAGCCGAAGCGGGCGGCGATCGCCCGGACGGTTCCGTCGGGCGTGCCTGCGTGCGCGCGGATGTAGTCGGCTACCTCGGCGCGCTGGTCGTCCGGCATGCGTTGCTGCGGGGGCGGCACACCCCGGACGGTCAGGCCCCGCTGTCACCCTACTGGTCGCGCGTCTCCAGGAGCTGTTTGCACAGGTCAAGCGTCTGGACGAGGTGGGGGGCGGTGATCGGTGTGCGCATGCTGCCGAGCCGTTCGATCTCGTTCTGCCGTTCGGCGAGGAGTGCGAGGGTGCGGGGGATGATCTGGTCGACCATGGGCGGCGGGGTGGGTGGCATGCGTGCCTCCTGCGGGTGGTGCCCGGCCAGCGCTTCCCTCACCGGCCGGGCGCCGCAGTCTCGCACACCTGTTCGATTCCGTGTCAAGTGGACGTGCGCGCCCGGCGCTGCCTCGCCACGCTGAGGTCGTAGTCGGCTTGCAACCTGACCCAGAACTCCGCGCTGATGCCGAGGCCGTGTTCGAGGTCGAGCGCCGTGTCGGCGGTGATGCTCTTTTTGCCGTTGATGATCTGGTTCACGACCTGCGGGGTACGGCCGATCAGCGTCGCGCAGGCAAGCTGTGTCAGCCCGCGCTCCTGGAGGGTCTCGCGCAGTGTCTCGCCGGGGTGCACGCTCCAGTCCGGCTTCCATTCGACCAGCTCGGTCACGTCGGTCATCCTCTCAGGCTCTGAAGATCGGTGCGCCAGGCTTGATGCAGCGGTGTCGCAGCTCGTCCTCGAACCGCTGCTCTAGCTGTGCGTCGGCGGTAATGAGCGCGCCCGCAAGGGTCATGCCGCGCAAGCGGATCGGTTCGTCGTCGTTGCAGAGGAGCACTCGCCTGCCGAAGAACTCGATCTGTTCGCCGTGTCTGCACCGGACGTTGTCGGCGCCGAGCAGGGACGCGATCTCTGCTACCTCGTCGACACGGCCTCGGCGGCATCGCGTGACGATGAGCAGGTCGCCGGGCGGCCCGTACGCGGCGTGGCGCAGGAATTTGACGAGCACGTCGTCCTCGGGTGGCACAGTTCTCCTCAGGCTGCGGCGGGTAAGGCAGGCTCGCTGACGGGCTCGCTGACGGGCTCTCGCTCGGCACCGGCCGGTGTCGGCAGGTCGAGCGGCAGCAGCAGTTGACCGGGCCGGGCGATCCGGCCCCGGCCAGCCTTGTACGGCACGACGAGCACCAGCAGCGGGCCGGACCACACGGCGCGGGCACGCTTGCGGGCCCGGCGTTCCCGCTCGTACAGGGCGTGGGCCGCTTTGCAGGGCACGCAGTCGCATCCGTGCTTGACCCGGCGGGCGTTCGTGCCGTGGTCCGGCAACACGGTAGGCGGCGGGAACCCGTACTCGCGGGCCAACGCCTTGCGGTCTTGCTTGTCGAGGCCGCCGCTGATGCCGTGCGGCTCCCCGCGCTTGAGCGCGTCCTCGGCGCACTGCCAGCGAACAGGGCAGGCCGCGCACACGATCCGGCACGCGAACGCCTGCGCCGAACCGGGCTTGGCCTCCACCCAGTCGAGTTCGGGGAACAGGCGGCACGCGCTGTCCGCGTGCCAGTCCGGCACGCGCCACGGGATGCGCGGCAGCTCGACGGCCGTCACGAGCCCTCCCACTTGAACGACGCGATCTCGTCCACGTACGCGCCCGCCAGCGAGAGCCCATTGCGAGGCCGGATCGGTACGACGTCCGCTCGGTGCTCGGTGACCTCGGCGGGCTTGGTGAACCACTGATTCGGCTCAAAGTCGAGCTGCTCGACTTCGGCGGCCAGCGCGGTGAGCCACTGCTGCATCCGTTCGGGATCGGCGGGCCCGAGGCGCTGCTCGGCGAGCTCGCGTAGCACGGCGATCGTGGCGGCGCGGGCCCGGTGATGCTGGGCGTTGCGGAGGATCTGCGACCCGTTCACCGACCCTTCGAGCCGGGGCGCGGGTGAGTCGACGGCGGCGCGGGCAGCGCACAGGAGGCGTTCGGCGAGGGTCACTGGTCCTCCAAGGTGTCGGGCGCGGTCGTCTGGTCGGGGTGCTCGGCGCACCAAGCGAGGAGATCGGAGTCAGGCGCAGGGTCGCGGTCGACGGCGGGGAGCTGCTCGGGCTCGTGCTGGCCGAAGAGGGCGTTGTAGGCGCCGAGCAGCATCAGCGCGATCACGAGGAACCCGAGCAGCGTGACCACGCGCCTCACCCCTTCGGGTCCGGTTCGGTTTCCGCGTTCGCGTCCCAACCGAACTGCTGGCCGACCGCGACCATCCACGGCTGCAGGTTCAGGAACCCCTCGCGCAGTTCCTGGATCGCGCTGTCGTTGTGCGCAAGGGCCTTGCCCGCCAGCTCGTTCATGACCCTCTGGTGCCCTGCCAGGTCGGCGACGGTCTTCTTCAGGCTCTTGAGCGCCCGCTCGTACTCGAACGCCAGCCAGCCGAGCACGATCACCGCGATGGCCAGGGCGATGCAGATCCAAATCACGGGGTCACTTCCTCGTCGTCGATGGACAAGGTCGGGTTGCGCACCTCGAGGTAGGCGACCGCGAGGTCTGCGGCGAACATGGCGGCGAGCACGAGGTCGAGGGCGAGCGCCACCCAGTTGAACGAGCGGGCCGGATCGCGCACGACGTCGAGCAAGTCGTGACCGGTGGCGATAGCGACGAACAGGTAGGCCCAATTCCGCAGTTCCAGGAACGAGTCCGGCAACGTCGAGCCCTTCACGCGGTCACCTCCAGTTCGAGCCAGAGGCGCCGGGGAAGGTCGGCGCCGAGGTGGATCACCGGCATCAGCTCGGTGACGAACTCCGGGTTGTCGTCCGGCACCAGGCCCGCGTCCACCAACCCGTCGATCGCGGGTTTCGAGGTGGCGCACAGGTTCGCTGGGTCGCGCCGGCCACGGTTGTCGCCGGTCGCGTAGTGCAACTGCACCCGCAGGTGTCCGCACGCGCCGAGGTGCTCGGCGGCCGTCTTCGCCTTGTGCCGGACGAGGCGTTTCAGCTGTGCTTCCTTGCGCCAGTGGAAGCGGTCGTTCGCGGAGAGCGGCGGGACGGGGGTGCCGTTCCACTGGCGGGGGAGGAGCGGCAGCGGCAGCTCGTACACCGCACCCACGACCGCGGTCACTGGGTTGCACCCGCCTTCGGCCGGTACGGCTCCAGCGCCCACGCCCACACTGCGCGGACGGCGTTGGGGTCTTCCGGCTTGCCATCGAACGTGTACCAGTTCTCGGGGTCGCTGAACCACTGGAATCGCAGCCAGGTCGGTCCTACGTACTTCTCGATGCGAACCGGCGAGCCGAGGTCGTGGCGGCCCATGGCGTGCAGGGCGGCCAGCCCGCGGCGCATGTCGTCGGTGATCGCTACGCCGATGCCTTTGCCGCGCTCCCCGATCCACATGACGGGGATCCCGTAGTAGCGCGGCAGGTTCGCGGTTGCCTGCTCGACGGTCAGGTACTGGGGTTCGGCACCGCTGGACCAGCGTCCCATCATTCACCTACCTGGATCGCAAGGAAGGGGTTGGGCTGCGGGGGCTTGGTGGAGCAGGGGTTGACGCTCTTCACCACATGCGAGGTCAACCCTCGACGCGGGTTGTGCCGCCAGCCCGGCAAACCGCACTTGCCGCACGCCAAGCCGAGCAGCGCGAACGAGTTCTCCTCGGTGAACAGGTCGGGATCGAACATCAGCCGAGCACCCACTTCCTGACGAGAGCGCGGATCGTGCGGCGCTGCAGCGGTTCGGGCACAACCTGCACCGCAGGCGGATCCAGCACGGCGACCGCGGCCGGCTCCGGTGCGGGAGCCTGGTCCGGCACGGCGGCCAGCACCGGCTGCGGCAGGTACGGGGTGACCAGGTCGGGATCGGTCTTGCGGACCGTGGTCCTCAGCGAAAGGAACGCGATCGACCCGAGGTCCACACCGGACTCGCCGAGGTCGAGCCACTGGCAGATGGGGCCGCACCAGTCGCCAAGCCACCTGAATGTGTGGCTGGTGCACACGGCGCGGCGGCACGGGGTGCTCATCGCGACGCTCGCAGCGAGTCGGTGTGCACGGTCGTGACGAAGCCGTCGTCGAGTTCGACGTTGGCACGCACGTTCTTCTGCGCGTCGTTGCTCCACGCGAAAAAGCCGTTGAGCTTGCCGGTCACGCTGCGGCCGTCGAGGTCGGTCCCGTGCACTCGCTGGCCGACCTTGGGAAACGGTTCGACCTCGATCGGTGACGGCACACGCGGCGCGTCCCGCTCGACCCTGTTGTATAGGCGCGGCTTCTCGGCGAGCGCGGCCAGGTTCGGCGCCGAGTCGCTGGCCTCCGTCGCCGCGAGGAGCGCGTCGCCGAAGACCTTGACCAGCGCGGTGTACAGCGCCTCCTGCTCGTTCGCTTCGCGGCCCGTCACCGGCGGGAGCAGGTGCTGGCGGAGCGTCTCGGCGATCTGGTCGCACACCTCGCTGACGACCCGAGCGCGGGCGATGCTCTCCTCGACCATCTTCTGCTTGACGTAGCAGGCGCCGTCGAGGAGTTCCTCGTACAGGTCGCGCAACGCGTCGCGCCCGTTGTGGGGCTGGAGGGCGGTGCCGTACCGCTGGATGCCGACCTGCTCGCGTGCTTCGAGGTCGGCGCGGACGAGGGACTGAATGGACGGGTGGCCGTTCGGGGTGGGCATCGGCTGCTCGATGAACGCCGGAGCGTCGCCGTCCACCTCGATGCCGCAGTTGGCGAGGAACTTCCGGGCGTTCTTCACGGCAGTGCATGTCCGGCCGTGCTGGCGAGCGGCGCAGGGCCACCGCTCGTGGTCGCGGGCGGCGGTCTCGAAGCGCTCGGCGCGCTCGATGTCGCCACGGTCGCGGGCGGTCTTCGCTGCGACGGCGAGGATCTGCTCGTCGGGCACTGTGTCCTCCGTGGACGGTTGCGGGGTGGTGGGGCGAACGAAGACGGTGCCGCCGCCGGGGCAGCGCCGGAACCAGTCGATCGGCATGACCGGCTCGGGCTTGGGCTGTGGCGCGGTCATGCCGCGACCTCCCTCGTGGACGGTGGCGCGAACAGGTCGGTCTGCACCGGTCGGGTCAGGTGCTCGCGCGGGCCGTGGCAGCCGCACGGGCACACCCAGCGGCACACCCGATCCGCCAGCCACACGAACGCCTCGAACACCCGCTGACCGCCGGTCGCCGACACGGACCGGTGGAACAGCGGCTCGTCGAACATGGCCTCGTGCTTTCCGCCGGCCGACCGCACGCAGGTTTCGGGTGTCGGCAGCGGCACGCCTCGGCGGCAGCGGTCGTGCCGGTCGGTCTTGCACCAGTCGGTAAGGCCGTACTGGCAGGCGCATGTGAGGAACGCGCCGGGCACGTCGCGGAACGTCTTGCGCATGACGCCGGTCCAGGCGTGCCCGCGGATCCACTCGGCGTGGTCCGCGGGCATCACCTCGAGCACGGCGGTCACGCGGCACGCCCCAGCGCGTACTTCAGGGCGTCGCCGCTGATGCCCAGGCGGGCAGCGATCTGGGTGTCGTCCAACCCCAGCTCGCTCAGGAAGGCGTACTCCTCGACGGTGTCGGCCACGACCTGGTAGCGGCGGCGGAACCGGTGGAGCGTGTCGTGCTTCTTGTGCCGGGCGTAGCAGGCGTCAACGAGTCCGCGCGCGGCGTGATTGCCGGTGCGTCCACAGCAGACGCACCGGATCACCGGCCCACGGTGCGCGCTCACTGCGGACTCACCTCGCGTTCGGACACGACGACACCGGTCTGTCCGGTCTCGGACACGAGCTCGACCCATCCGTCGTCGTCTTGCCCGAGGAACACCATGTCGATCGGTCCGGCGGCGGTGTTCCACACGACGATCTGCCCGTGCTCGTACTCCTCGGGTTCGGGCTCGTCGGGTGTGACGCCGAGGTCCATGCCCCGCACGCGCGCGCTCACTCGGCACCCCGCAGTTCGGCGGCGCGTGCGCGGAGCTTCTTCACTTCGTCCAGATAGGTCTCGGCGACCGGTCCCGCGATGACCTCGTCGTCCTCGAACATCTCGTTGAGGTCGTTCATGAACCTCTGGGCCGTGTGCTCCAGCACGGCGGCGGCGATGAATGGCGCGGAGGCGTTGAGCATGGCAACGGCGCCCTCGCGCGCCCAGTGCTGCTCCATCGGTGTCGAGTCGTCAAATCCCTTGAGCACGACGCGAGCAGCGGCTTCGACGGCCTCGCGCGGGATCTGGACGTCAGCCACGGTCGACCTCCTGCCAGACCTGCTCCACCTGAACGAGGCGGAACGTCAACCGCTCGGTGTCGTCGTCGGTCACGTGGAGGACGTGGAGGATGCCGTCGTGGTCGACGTGCCAGCTCGTCTCGCCCAAGTGGTTGTTGACGTCGCCGCGGACCTGTGCGACGACGGCGCTCAGGGGGTACTCGTGGAAGTTAGCCACGGCCGTTCACCGCCTTGGTGTTCGGCGCGGGCACGCCGGCGACTTCGTTCCAGGCGGCGAAGTCGCCGAACGGGAGGCGTTCCCCGGCGAGCGCGGTTGCGGCGGCGAGCGCGAGCGTCGCGTGCACCTGGGCGCGGGCGGCGATCGAGTGCTCTGCCGCCTCCGAGAGGTGCATCCGGTCGCGGTAGGCACCGTCTTCGATGTAGGCGAGAAGCTGCTCGGCTTCGCGGTAGTGCTCGGGCCCGGTCACTTGGTCACCGCCCCACCGGCGAGCAGCGGCTTGCACTGCCACTCGACGATCTCCTCGGTGCGCGTCACGGTCGTGGTCGGGACGGCGGCCAGCGCTTCGGGGTCGGGCACCTCTTCGACGACCTCGCGGGTGCCGACAACGACGCGCTCGCACACCTCGTCACGGGCGGCGTAGACGTGCAGGCCGACGCAGCCGAACGTGAGGTCGACGTTGAACCACTTCTCGTTGCCCGACTTGCTGATCTTCGCTCCGTGCGCCTTGGCGGCGCGGACGAAGTCGGCCATCGCGGTGACCGGTTCGTCGCTGCTGCCGAGGCACACCATGATCCGGTCGAAGGACGAGTACCGGGCGAGTTCGGCGAGCGCCGGGTTGACCTCGAACAGCTTGGCCAGCGCGCGGAATCCGGTCGCCATCTCGTCGGCGAGTCGCTGGCTCGGGTGCTGGGCGGGCATGTCCGCGGTCGCTTCGTCGACGACGGCCTGCGACATTTCGCGGGCGCGCTTGAGGTCCTGGCTCATGCCGCCACCGCCTGGTTCGAGCTGAACGGCACGCTGCCCTTGTCGACGCCCTCGATCGGCTGCTTCGCGGGTCCGCAGCCGGACAGGAACACGACGGCGGCCACGCACACGGCGACGATCACGACGCGCAGCGCGGCGGCCGCGCGTTCGGTGCGGGTGCGGTCGTCCCACCACTCGATCACCGGCAGGGCGAGCATCGCGCCAACGGCGAGCAGGTCGTGGCGGAGCGGGTTGTGCTTCGGCTTCGTCATCTCGCGGCCCGCTTCCGGTTGATGCGGCGCGAGGCGCGGGCGACGCGGTTCTTGGCGCGCCGCTTGGCGACGCGGGCCGGGTCGGCGGTGCCCTCGTACACGTGGCCGGGGCGCAGCGGGTCGGCGTTCTTCGCGCCGAGTCCGAGCAGGATCGCGAGCGAGTAGCTGGACGGTTCGCCGCTGGTCGGGCGGCTGGTGGAGGTCTGCATGTCGTCTCCTGAAGCTTGGTGTCACCGGAGGTGATGCATGCACGCTATCACCATGCATGCATGCATGCAAGACATCAGGTACGAGAAGAACCCCGCTCGTCGCCCTGAATCCGAACCGGCATCGGCGCGCGCGCAGCCACCTCGGCCGCGGACATGCGTGACGGGTGCGCCGGCGTCTTCGTCAACGGCCTGCCCTTGCCGTCCACACATGGCTGTCCCTCACGTGCCTTGCAGTACGAGCACGGCCGCGTCCGGTACTCCCGCCGGACCGCGGCTTCACCCTCGGCGAGCGCTACCGCCATGTGTGGCTCCTCGCCCGCCTTCAACGCCTTCTGCTGCGCCAGGGCCGCGATCGCCCGATCCACCCCTGCCCGGATCTGCTCCGGAGACGACGCCGGCGCCGGGCGGTCCCGCTCCTCGAGCTCGTGCTGACGGCGCGCCCGGTACACCTCGACGATGTCGTGCGGGCGGATCGTCTCGTTCGTCGCCCGGTAGTGCGCCCGGAACGCCTCGGCCGCCACCTTGGCCGGAACATCACCCACGATCATGTGCCAGGCGTCCAGCACGTCGCTGTCGGCCGCCGGGAAGTACGGGTCCACGCTCGCAGCTGTCGCCATCAGGACCTTCAGCTCATCCCGCGTCACGCTTGCCTCCTTCGATCATGCGCAGGAACGCGCCAGGCTCGGGCTGCTCGTCGTCCACGGCCAGCCAGCCGCGGACCTTCTCCCCGCGCGCCGAACGCGGCGCCGAGTCGCGCCCACGCACACGCGACCCCGGGACGTCCACCGCGCCGCGCTCGTCTGAGGCTGCTTGTCGGGCTGCTCGTGAGGCTTCGCGGTACGCGTGGGGGAGGTAGTTGGGGGTGCGGCCTTGGGTGGCCCAGAGGTCGAGGGCTACTCGGAGGGTGGGGAGGGTGGCGCCTTGGGCGAGCAGGGTGTCGACGTGCTTCGCCAGTTCGCGTCGGTCGGGGGTGAGGATGGGCTCGTCGAGGGTGTCGGCCCATGCGGCGACGAGCCGCCACGCTTCGGGCTTGGAGGCGGTGGCGGCGAGTTGGGCGGCGCTCACGCGCTCGCGTGTACGTGCGCGCGCGGGAGGACGCGAAGCGTCCGACTGGCTGTTGTTAACCACGCTGGTACTGGAGCTTGTACTCCCTACGGGAGTACAAGTACTTGGGACCGGCTTTTCCGGCGCCGGTGAATCCGTTTCCGGTGTGACCTGCGGAAACTCGCTCTGGACCGGGAACGGCTTTCCCGGCTTCGGTTGGTCCGGCGCCGGGTTTTCCGTTTCCGGCTGGACCTGGGGGTTTGTGTCCACGGTGGTGGCCGGGCCCGGCTTTTCCGTTTCCGGTGTGACCAGGTGGGTTTCCGTTCGCCAATGGCCGGTGTCGTCCTGCTGTCGGCGGGTTTCGACGTGGCCGGCGGCGGCCAGCTCGCGGAGGGTGGCGCGTACGGCGTCGCGGCCTTCGCGGTGTTCGGGGCGTGCGAGTTCGGCCGTCCGGATGGGGCCGGGCGGCAGGGTGCGCAGGTGGGCGAGGAGCCCGGCGGCGCGGTAGGACAGGGTCACGCTGGTGCCTCCATCGGCGGTGGGGAGGTGGGGCTGGAGGCGGTTGGTCAGGCCGCGGTGTTGTCGTCGGGCTGGTCGATGATCGGGTTGTCGTGTCGCCGTCGTTCTTGGAGGCGGCGGCGCTGTCGTTCGGTGAGGCCGCCCCACACGCCGTGCTTCTCGTTGTGCTGGAGGGCGTGTTCGAGGCATTCGGCGCGGACGGGGCAGTTGCCGCAGACGCGTTTCGCCCACACCGTGGATCCACCCTTGTCGGGGTAGAACGCGTCCGGGTCGGTTTCGCGGCAGAGCGCGGACTTCATCCATGCTGGGGTGTCGGGGCCCCAGTCGTCTCCGATCATGCGGCGGCCTTTCTGCGGTTGCGCTGGCGGGCGGCGGCGACCCAGCGGCGGATGTCGGCCCACTCGGCGCGCATGTGGTCGCGGATCTCGTTCTCCGCCCAGCCGCGGTCGACGAGGGCGGCGGCGACTTGGGCGGCTTCGTCGTCGGTGAGGGCGGCGGCGGGGACGGCGCCGCTGATGCCGAGCTCGATCAGCAGGGTGTTGCCGACGGGGTAGTCGGGTGGCGGGATCGGGTCGAGTTTCCGGACCCAGCCGAGGAGGTCGGCGTGCGACCGTCGCGGATCGACCATGGCGGCGAGGGTGACGATGAGCGCGGTCGCCGGGTGCACGCCGTTGTCGGGCTGGGGGAGTGCGTTGATGGCGGTGAGCGCGGCCGTGGTGGCGTCGGGGCCTTCGTCGTGCACGGCGACGACGAGCCGCAGCGCGAGCGGGACGAGTGCGTCGAGGTACTGCTCGGGATCCATTGTGGACTCCGTTCTGTGGAAACGCTTGTGCGGGCCGCGCCGAGGGGGAGTTGGCGCGGCCCGCTGGTGGGCAGGGGTCAGGGCGCCGTGTCGGGTAACGGCGCGGCCTCGTCGAGGTACCGCCACTCGATTCGGGTGACGGTGTCGCTGTGGCCGATGCCTTGCGCTTCGACGAAGAACCGCTCGACGAACTCGGCGGGATCCATGCCAGGGAAGCCTTCCTTGGCCATTTCGCGTGCGCCGTAGCCGTCGAACCAGAGCACGAGCAGGTCGAGGCGTTCGCGGACGACAGTGACGACCTCGACTTCGGCGATGCGGACGAGCGGCTCGTCGGGCTTGCGGCCCATGACCTTGCGGCACAGGGTGAGCCGGTCACCCGGCTTGAGGAACTGCCACCCCTTGCGGCGGGTGACGGTCTTGGTGCGGTTGCGCACGGCGTCCTCGGTGAACGCGACGGACATCAGGCGGGGCACGTCAGTCCTCCTCGGTCAGCTCGATGTCGCGGCCGTCGACCGTCAGCCCCGTCAGTTCTTGGGCCTCTGGGTCGACGACGTTGTGCGCGCACTGGTGGCACAGCCGGGTGTCGATGTGGTCGCCGGACGCTGCCTCGACTGCTTCCGCGATCTCCTGGTCAGTCATGCCCTCGACGTCGAGCTCGAACTCAACGGTGGTCCCGGCGTACACCGCGAACGTGGCGATGATGTTGGCCCTGCTCACGATGCCTCCTTGGTGGCGTCGTGCTGCCGGTTGCCGCGCCACCAAGAGTTCTTGCTGCCCTTGCGGGACCGGTTGCGGGACGGTGCGAGCCCGGCCTCGACATCGCGGACGATGCGGTGGCTGGAGGCCCACACGCCCATCACCGACGACACGAGGTTGCGGTCGTATCCGTTGGGACGCACGGTGGCGACGAGCCGGTGCACGGTGTCCGCGGTGAACGCCGCGCCGCTGCGGGCGCACGTCGCGACGGCGAGCTCGACGACGGCGCGGTCGTCGCGGTGGCCGGCGGTTCCGGCGGCGAGGTTGGCCTCTTGTCCGGCGTGCCGGTCGGCGTACGCCAGTTCAAGTTGGTCCGTCATGACAGCACCTCCCACGCTTTGCGGCAGACCTCGTGCTCGCACCAGCGGACGAGTCCGGCGTGGGTGTCGTTGTGCAGACCGACGACCAGCTCGGCGAGTTCACGGACCGTCTTCTGCAAGTGCGCCTCGTCGATCTCGCCGCGAGCGGCGGCGCGCACGTCTTCGGCGGCGCAGACCGCCTCGTCCGCGGCGTGTTCCACGTCGCGGCTGGCGCGCTCCAGGTCGCGGGCAGTGTTCTTGATGCGCTCGATCAGGCTGTCGATCTCGGACCTACCGCCAACGCTTCGAAGTGCGGCTGTCACTGGATTACCTCCCAGATGGTGACCGGGAAGTACCCCGGCGTGCTGGCGTTGTGGTCGAGCGGCCGACCGTCCGGTTTGGACCAGTCGAGCCACCACTCGTCGTCGAACTGGATGAGCTCGCACCAGGTGCAACCGTCCGTGTGCTGGGCGAGATGGTCGGGGCAGTGGGTGAGGAACCGCGCCCAGGTCTGCTCGAACGTCGTCGGGTCGATGTCGTTGTCCCACATGCCGCACCGGAATCGGGCGACCTCGACGATCCGCCCGGCGTCCGGGTGTCCGAGGGCCACGAACGTCTCGCCGTCCTCGCCGACGTGCAGCCAGCGAAGGCCGTCGTGGAACTGGCTGGCCTGCACGAGCCGGGGCGGGAACGCGGTCCACAGGTCGATCCGATCAGGCTCGTCGAACAGCGCGGACGTCTCAGCCACGGCGCATCTCCTTCATCGAGCGCAAGCGCCCTCGCAGCTGGTCGGGCAGGCGCTTCCACCAGCACACGACCGCGGCCACGATCAGGCGGCGGGCGACAGCAATGCATTCGGACGGCTGGAGCGCGGTGTTCGTGTCGCCCATCCACTCCACGTAGGACTCGACGTCGAGCCACACACTCCAGTAGGCCCATCCCGAGACGTTCACGCGGACACGGCCGCCGACGACGGGCTCGATGTCGCTGTCGTACGGGTCGGGGTTCTTCGGCGCGGCGTACGGCGGGACAAGCGGTGCGGCTGGGATCAGGGACTCGGCGAACTCGTCCTTGGGCGCGGTCACCGATACTCCTCCGGTCTCTCGACTTCCAGCTCCAGCACAAGCGCCGGGTCGAGGCCGATCGGCTGGCCCTTCGAGTGCTTCTCGTGCCACTCCCAGATCCACTCGTGGATGGACCCGCCGTCTTCCCACGCGTCGTACAGCACCCGCGCAACAACCTGCGCACGGTGCGGCGCGGCGGCCATCAGCTCGGTCAGCAGGACCACCAACGTGAAGTTGTCGACGACCGCCATGCTGCGCATCCACGACACGTCGATCTCGCTGGGCGGGTCTTCCCAGACCTCCTCGGTCGCCTTGTTGGCATCCGACAGGAACGCGGCGAGGATGGCCTCGGGAGTACGCGGAGTATCGACCCAGCGGCGGCGCTTCGGCGGGTCGATACGGTCCGCGCGCTTCACCAGGTCGCGGGACAACTCCCGCGCCTGCGCAGCCGTGAGCTGCACGCTCGGACCGTCATCCGGCGCGGCCACCCACACGTTGATCGCCTCATCGTCCCTCGACGTCTCCTCCAGCACGAGACTGTTCGCGGCGACGGTGTTGTTGGTGGCGCGGCCGGTCCACGTCCGGCCCTCGATCGGCTTTGCGGTCATGCGGCCGTCACTTCCTGCAGTAGTTGCTTGGCGTTCGTGCCGGTGATCCGGCAGGCCCTCATCAAGTAGTGCGCGCCCAAACCACGGGCCGCCAACCGCTCGGCGACCGCGCGCCGTTCGGCCGGCGTGAGCGGTCGGGGAACCTGGAAGCGCTCGGCTTCGCGGATCGTCCAGTTGAGTGCGCGGCCGATGGCGCGGTCGACGATCTCCTCGTCCACCCAGTCGTCCGGCGGCGCGTCTTTCCGCTTCACGACACAGCCTCCTGTCCGTCCTGGTCTTGCTTGGTGAGGTGCCACACCTCGTGGTCGCCGTGCTTCCGGCAGCGGTAGGCGTGGGCTTCGAGCTGGCGGCCGGTCACCCGCGACCAGACCTCGCCGAGCGCGGCGTCCGCGGCTTCCTGGTCCGGGTACTGCTTCTTGCGGCAGTGCCAGCGGATCGGCGGGGCAGGCGAGCGTTTCTCCAGCGGCGGCCGGTAGGTGTGCACCGGCCGCCGCTGCGGCATGTCCGCCGGGGAACTCACTCGTCGACCACTTCGCCGTCGATGACCCCGTCGTCGACGACCGGCAGGTGCGAAAGGTCGGCGGGCTCGCCGTCGGTCTCGACTCCCGGCGCGAAGTCGGCCGGGCGCTGTTCGGCGGCAACCTCCTGCGCTGCGCGCAGCTGCTCTCGCATGTACTCGGCCGACGTCGGCACCCACTTGGCGAGCTGGCGCACCGCGGACTTCAGCCACATCGAGGCCTCGTGCTTCACCCACGGCGAGTACTCGGAGTTCGCCCCCTGCGACGAAGCCTTGATCTTCTCGATGGCGGCCTTGTTCAGCACCACGACCTTCGACGTAGCGCCGTCCTTCATCACTGCGTAGGCGTAGACCAGCCGCAGACGCCCACGGTCCTCGGCGTCCCAATCGATCCGGTGCAGCGGCCGCTCGTGGACGCCCGGCTGGTACTCGAACTCGTCGCCGCCGTACACGCACTCGGCGACCACCGACGAGATCGCGCCCGCCCGGAACATCAACTCGATGTAGCCCTGGTAGCCGACGATCCCGAGGATCTCCAGCCTGCCCTTCACCTTGCGCGGCGTGAGGTAGTACTGCTCCGTGCCGGGCTCCAACCCGAGGCGCGCGGACTCCAACAGCGACGCCAGGAACACGCCGGGGTTGTTGGTGGCCGCGAGTTCCAGTTCGGTGCACGAGCCGCCGCCGGGCGCCGCGACCCGCTTTCCCTTCTTCAGCGCGCCCTGCGCGAGACGCACCCAGGTGTCCGGCTTCACGTGCGACGGCAGCACCGCGGTGAAACTCTCGCTGTACTGCTTGACCAGGCCGCCAGGCGTGTTGTCGCGCGTCGCGACGGCGGAGGTGATGGTCTCGGTCATGCTGCAGCGCTCACTTTCTGGCCGGTGGCCTTCTTCGGGGTGTGCTTGAGGTATGGCGGTTTGCCGTCGCGGCCGGGAATCCGCATCGCGATCTGTTGTCCGTTGTGGACTGCCCGGCGCGCGCTGCCCATGGCGTCGAGCAGGACGCCCGCAGTGCGTTCCCGCTCCTCGGTGGCGCTCTTCAGCGCGGCGATCGCGTCCAGGTACGGCACGGCAACGTCGTCCGGCACCTCGATCGCCTCGTCGTCGATTTCGGGGTGGAGCTCGCGTAGCACCGCATAGGTCGAGCTGTGCGCGTCGATGTCCGGCCGGACACCGGGGTTCTGCCCCTTCGGGAGGGTCTCCAGGAAGGCGCGCGCCTCGTTGCGCATCAGCCTGCACTCGTCCGCCGAGTAGTCCACGTGGTACTCGGCGTATCCGGTGACTCCGAAGAACACGGCGACGTCGACGCGCTCGAAACCCTGCGCGGGGCCACCGAACGTGTCGAGGTACCAGAGGCACTGCGCCCGGTAGTAGACCGGGATCTGATCGGTTCCCGGCTCACCCCAGCCGTCGTTCATCGGCGAGTACTTCGCCTCGACGATGCGTGGTCCGAGCGCGTCTACGTTCGCTACCTGCCACGCACGTGCGGTGTTCCGCCAGGTTCCCGGCCGCGTGTTTAGGGAGAGGTCGTGTTCGCGGGCGTACTCGCCCAAGATCACGGGCTCCAGCAGCTTTCCCCAGCGCATCAGGTCGTTCTCGACCTCGTCCGCGACCATGCCCGCCATGCGGTGCCACAACGAGAAACGCGACTCCCACGGGCTAAACCCCATCACCGCAGCGATGCGGCTCCCGGTGATCGTGTTCGCGCGGGCGGCGTGCCACTCGGGCGAACCGGCGTCGAAGGTGCCGACGTGCTCGGCGGTTCCCAGCGTCACAGGTGCTCCTCGAAGCAGATGTGGTCAAGGTGGTCGGCGTGGCGCGCGAAGTGGTCACGGACGATGCGCGCGATCTCCAGCTCGTCCGGGAAGTTCGTGTTCATCGCGGCGGCGTCATAACGTCCACTTGGGACGCCAGCAGATGAATCGGCTTGTCCCCGGTCCACTCCGTGGCGTCGACCTCGGTCATGTCGGCCGGTTCCAGGCAGTACGCGACGTGCGTGCCCGTGACCGTCAACAGCAGGCCCGAGACGTCGCGGCCGTCGGGCAGGACCGTGCCGTCCTTCACTCGCACGACGTCCTGCAGGCCGGGGACTCTGGTGCGGCTCATCTCTTGTCCCCCAACTCGTTGCGCAGGATCTCGTCGTGGTTGTCGATCGCCGCGCCGAACGCCGCGCAGACGAAACCGACCAGCAGCAGCACCGCGTACGTGCCCGTGAAGACGACGAGCCAGTTCACAGCGCCACCTCCACCAGCACGTCGCGCCCGGCCTTCGACCAGTGCGCCTCAACCGCGCTGTCCACAACGGACTTCAAGCAGTGGTGGCAGCACAGTTCCTCGAACGTCGCCGTCGTCTCGTGCGGGTTCGGGATCGCGGTGACGCGGTTCCTCGTCAGCGCGCCGACGTTGCCGCACCACTCGCACTGCCCCTCGGGCACGGTCGGGTCGGCCTTCACATCCACGCGGAGGTAGCTGTGCAGGCGCGACAACGCCTCCGCCTCAGCGAGGTCCGTACGGGACACACCCGTGTCGTATGCTGTGGTCATCGGTTCACTCCTGGTCGGGTGAGTCGTCTCCTGGAAGCCCCGCCGCCCGGATTGGTCTCCGGCGACCGCGGGGCTTCCGCACATCTGGGTCATGACGAGCTGGTCTCGGGCTCGTCGCCGAACAAGTCCGCGAAGCTGGCGTCGGTCAGCACGTCCAGCACGCCCTTGATGAAGCGGGCCGACGGCTCGACCTGGTGCGTCAGCACGCGGTGAACCGTCGAGGGGGCGACGCCCATGCGCTTGGCGAGCTCAGCGTCGGAGTTGATGCCGGCCGCGGTCCGGTGCTCGGTGAGGACGTCGCGGCGGATGCGGACCGGCTTCGGTCTTGCGGGGGAGGTGGTCGGCTGCATGCATGCACGTTATACGAATGCATACGTGCATGCAAGAAGTCACACGCGTGCAATTAGGACGTTTGGTTCCAATACCGGTTCAGGGCTGTGCACGTATGCATGCATGCAAGTACGCTGTATGCATGGACCAAGATCGGGGGACCTTTGGCCCTTACCTCAAAGGGCACATGGACCGTAAGGGCTGGAACATCACCCAGCTCGGACTAGAGGCTGGCGTCAGCCAAGCCATCATCAGCCGATGGATCTCCGGACAGACGACGCCGTCCGTCGAGAACCTGCGGCCAGTCGCGCACGCCATCGGCAGACCGCTGCTCGAGGTGGTCGTCGCCGCGGGCATTCTCACACCCGAGGAAGCCAAGGCCAAGGTCGTTCACAGCCCGGCGGGAACACTGTCCGACGAACAGCTGCTTGCCGAGGTTGAACGACGCATCAAGACCGGTGCGCGCCCCGCGCCCACTCTCGAAAAGGTCGCCGAGCAGCCCGGCCGGTTCGAGGTCGTTGGCGCGAAGAAGCCGGCGCGGCGCAAGAAGGGCGAGGGCGGGCGATCCTAGACGCATACGGGCGGCCAGCGCGACGCGCCTAAATAGTTCCGTTAGCTAAGTTGCTCCGAACAGGTGATCGATAGATATTCGTTGTAACGTGAACTAGATCGCTGACGGTAAGGCCCACGTGACCACTGCAGACTCTGCCTCTGCCGCCCTGGTTGCTCGGGGGTACGCAGCGCTACACCAGATCCGCCGCATCGCCGTTGAACTCATCGAGGACCTCGAGGTGCCGGCCATCATCGACCGCGAGACCAACACGGTCTACATCCAACTCGGACTGCCGCTCGACGAGGCCATGTTCCTCATGCAGAGCGGCATCGAGGCCCTGTGCAGAGGGAGAACCGTGGTCGAACGCGACGACGGAGGTACCGGGTGGGCCGGGGGAGAGATCGCCGTCGGCGCCGAGTACGAGGTGCCGACGCTGCCCGAGCAGCCGCGCCCGTTCCTGCGCCTGGTGTGATCGTTCTCAGACACCCCAACTGGGGGATTTGCGCTCAGCGATATCCTGGGGATTCCATACGTAAGCACAGCGCTCACTGCTCACCGCTTTGGGAGCGGGGGGTCGCAGGTTCAAATCCTGTCGCCCCGACGGTTGGGTTCTGTGCCCGCGAATTGCGGGCACAGGACACGGATCATTTCAGCAGGTCTGTGAGCAGGTCCGCCATCGTGGTGCCGTGCCACGACCGCTTCGAGAAGCGTTCTTGGGCGATGCCATTCCATGGGGTCTGTGGGTCGCCACGGCGGATGCCCTCGGCAAGAGGTGTCAGGACGCCGATCTCACGGGCTTCTATGGATAAGGCTGCCAGCAGGGCCTGGGTTCGGTGCACGTGTTCGGGGCGTACGGTCACCAGCAGGCTCCAGTCGCCCCACGTTTCCGCCAGGGAGAACGGTCTGAGGCCTGCCTGCGAGCACACTTTCATCAGCAGTGGGTCGAGTTCGATGTCAGGGGCCATCAAGGCACCCAGTTCGTTCGTTTCGCAGATGCTGCGGACGCTCGCGTACAGGCCGTCGGACACGTCCATGGCTGACGTTGCCAGGCGCTCGGATGCGAGTAGCTGGCCGGCTTTCAGTTGGGCCTGCGGTTTGCAGGCACGCTCGCGGAGGGTCTGGGTGTCGTCCATGGACAGCGATGCGTGGCCCTCGTGGACGAGTACTGCCGCCCACAGCCAGCCGGGGGAGCCGATCAACATGAGCCGATCGCCCTCTCGGGCTCCGCGTCTGCTCAGTCGGCCGCCGGGGGCGCAGCGGCCGATTGCGGTCGCCGTCAAATGCACCGTTGGACCGTCGCGCAAGTCGCCGCCGGTGACACGAGTGCCGTGCAATGCGGCGCAGTCGTCCACGCCGTCCACCAGGCGTTCGAACTGCGACACCGGAAGTGCTGCGGGCAGGGTGTAGTTGACCACCAGGCCTAGCGGGTGGGCGCCTGCTGCGGCCAGGTCCGACAGGTTGATGGTGGCTAGTAGCCAACCTGCGTAATACAGGTCCTCATAGCCCAGTTGGCGGACCAACGGTGTGGGGCAGGTGTCGGTGGTGACGACCAGGTCGTCGGTCAGCACGGCGCAGTCGTCGCCGAACCCGATGACGTCGCGGTATCGAGGGGCGAGCAGCTCCGCGACTATGCGGCGCTCACCCATGTCCTTCAGCTCCTGGTCAGACATGGTGATCGGCCAGACGGGAAGGCGAGATCACGACGTCTCGGGAGTAGTTGTGTGGCATTTCGGTGTAGGAACGCAGAGCTGATCGGCTGGCCTTGAACAGCATCAGGTTGCAGATCCGGGTACCTGGGTGGAGGTGCACGGTCTCCTGCAGCCTCGACACGATCTCCAACGTGATGATCGCGCCCTCTCCGGCGCCAAAGCCTGGGCTGACTTGGGACGACAGCACGACACTGATGCCCAGCCGGGCCAGGTCCGAGATGCCGTCCAGCACGCCGACCAGGCGCGTTGAGATTGCGATGCGTTCCAACGTGGCCGCCAGCACCACCTCACCGGGGCCAATGGCCAGGCGGCCGTGGTCGTCCAGTTCCTTCGCCAGCAGCGACGGGTAGGTGTCATGGCGGGCCGTGTCCACGGGGCCCGTGGGCACCAGCGTGTAGGCCTCTTGGCCGAGGCGCAGGCTCAGCGCAGCCGGCCGGACCATGTCGGCAGAGAACGGGTCGACGACCAAGTCACCCTTGTTCAGTGCACGGTGGATGTCGTGGTCGGTGAGCACACCGTGCCGTGCTCGGAACAGGCTCATGGGGCGACACCCATTCTCTCGAGCACGGCACCGGACAGCGCCAGGAAGTCATCCGGTGTCAGTACGCCGTTGGGCTGGTCCTCGCTGGTTCCTGGCATCAGGTAGACAGCCGTCGTCGATGTCTTCTGCGGGCCTTGCAACACCAGTGTCGCGGTGAGCGCATCGCCGGCCGGGCGCACGGTGTGGATCACCGATGTGTCGCACGTGTAGATCTGGCCACGTCGGATGAACGGGCTGCGGACCGCGGTCAGTTCCACTGGGGCGTCGGCGACCAGACGGGCGCGGTCGTTCGGGTCGGCGCCGTAGTGGTACCGGTGGTAGCTCATACCTCCGGAGGATTCGGCGTACTCCACCGTGTGCAGACCTTCACCGGTCAGCACGGTCGACGCGAAGTCCCACCGATGGCTGTGCGGATTGGACTCTCCGAGCCGGGGCGCGTTCGACTCCGGCCACACGTGCAGCCGGACGCGCTGGGCGGGATCCAGCACGATCTTCGCGAAACCGTTGGGGTGCCAGTATGAGCGGCTGGCCACGGCCACCGTGTCGTCGCGCAGTTCGTCGAACCAGGACGCGAGGCGCGAGGTGTCCTCGATGAGCCGGCACAGGCGGTGCCGCAGGTCCGACACGTCTGAGTACAGCGCAACGTCAACGGCGGTGCGACTGCCCAAGGCAGTTCGGGTCAATTGTTTCTCCGAGGGTCACAGACCTGAACTGAGATGGGCGTATGCCGTGGCCTGCAATGCGGCCACAGCGTTGTGCGTCATCCAGATCGGTAGGTCCCCGTTCCCCCACGCCCACAGACCGAGATCGGGGTCGTAGCGGCTCCACATCACCTTCAATGCAGCACTGAGCCGCTCGACCGGCACTTGAGAAGGGCTGGAAGAGGCCAGGGCCAGAGCCACCCAGGCGGAGGTGAAGTGCCTGATGGTGAGGTGGGAACGTACGAGTTCTTCGTAGACGCCGTTGTCGTCGGACTGGTCGACCAGCCAACTCGTCGCCTGCGCTACCGCATCCTGCAGTTCAGGATTGTCCTGAGTGTGCATTGAGGACTGCAACGCAACCAGCGCCCGTGCGGTGTGCACGACCGATGGTTCCTGCATGTGTATCGCGAGACCTGGCTCCTGCTTCTCCGGCCACAACAGTACGCCGCCGAAGTCTCTCCTGGTCTTCAACAGGTCTTCGACCAGTGAAGCGGCGAGGGGAGAGTCGGGACGCAACCGGTTGACCGTCTGGAGAACGTTCGAAAGGACGAAGGGCCTGGTTCGGCTGAACCCGTCCATCGAGTCCTTCATCAGCGACAGCGCCTCGTCGACTGACAGCGGCGTGCCAATTCGGAAGAGCGCGTCCAGCACCGTCGCCGTGATCTCGGGGCGTGGTTCCTGCTGATACTGCCGCAGCCAGCCACCGGACCCCGCGCGCATGTGCCGCAGGTTGTGCTCCAACGCATGCAGGTCGACGTGGGGATCACCCACGATCAACAAGGCCTTGATCCCGTAGGCGGTACTCAACGCGGTTCGTGGCGCGTCTTTCTGCTGGAGGTTATGCCGCCAGCCCGCGGGCCTGCCTTCTTCGTCGAACATGAGCTCGGCGGCGAGAGCCTGGCCCACCTTGCGGAACGCTTCCTGTACGGAGATCTCTCCGGCTGCCACCAACATGTGGGGGGCTCGCTGGCGTTGCGGTCCCCGTGCCTTCTCCGCCAGTACGACCAGCTTCTGACCGGCGTTCAGGTGGATGTCGAGCAGTCGTGCGTTCTCCGCCGACGGCAGATGCGTGCCGGTTTCCCACTGCGCGATGGTCGCCCGGCTGACGGAGACCGCGCGCGCGGTCTGTGCCTGCGTGACCTTGCGCTGCAGTCGCCACCGCTTCAGCTCCTCGCCGAAGTCCGCGGGCGTCACCCGCTCAGCGTCCGGCTCTGGTCCGACGCCACCTACCGATGTAGGCTTAGTGTCAGCGCTTGACATCTCTCCTACCTACAGGTGTAGGGCGGTGGTCGGACATGAGAACCAGGCAACCCTACACTGACCGCCGTCGTTTGCCGCGCATTGTCGTGCCGCTCCGCGGGACTGTCGTCTCAGCGGGCCCGTTCCGGCCTGCGGGACGGCCTCGCCCGCTCGTGCGGGCTCCCACTCCTGGGCCGTGATCTTCGCAGGCGTGTGTCCAACCCCCATACCAGCGCGAATCGAGGGGCACACAATGAACGATGATAGGCCCAGGAAAGAGGTCTTATACAGCTCAAGTCTGATTCAGCGACTGCTCGACCGGCTGTTCGCCGCTGAGGATGAGCGCGCGCGCAAGCGCGGCTGGAACAGCTACCGCAAGCAGTCCGGATGGGGCCGGGTCTACCGCGATCCGCGGTGGGACGCTGTCCGCGACCGGCACACGTGTGCCGCGGCCGACGTGGATCTCGCGGGAGGTCCGTCATGAGAAGTCGGTTGACGCAGCGGCAGGCGGCCGTCCTTGCCATCCACATGGCCCGTCCACGACGGGCGAACATCCTCTTGTTGTTGTGGCGGTGGCGATACGAGCTCGCGCTCCTCATCGTTGTGCCGCTCGCGCTCCACTGGCTCGGCTGGTTCTCCGGACCGCTCGGAGTCGGTGGAGTCGCGGTCCTCGGAGTCATCACCGGAACCCAGTGGCCTGCGGCCCGCCGGTTCCTCAGCGGTCGTTTCTGGTGCGTTCTCGTGCAGCACCGGCTGCGGTCGGCGTTCGTGCAGGCGCGGATCTGCACGTCGCACGGGCGGCTGCCGGGCATCCTGTGGACGTCGTTGAAACCGGGCGGCGTCAAGATGTTGCTGTTCTGCCCGGCCGGTCTCGACGTGTACGACATCGCGGAGGAAGCCGAGGTACTCGCGGCGGCCTGCTTCGCCGAGGAGGTCGTCGTTCGTAGGCACGCCAAGTACGCCGGTGTCGTCGAGCTCTTCGTGGCGATCGCCGGGCGTGACTTCGACTGAACAGAACAGGCCTCCGGGAGGAACAAACACCCCGGAGGCCATTCGCTCAGTGGAACGTTCGTTGTCTCCGGCACACCCACGCTGTTGTGCTGGGTGAATGAGAGTGTTGCTGACCGGGCTGCCCATCCCGTCACACCTGCTACCGGTGATGCTCCCCATTTCCAAGGCGTTGCAGGCCAGAGGCCATGAGGTCGCGATCGCAACCGGCCGGGCTGTCGAGGAGTCGCTGGATGTCGACGTGCTCGTGCTGCCGGACGCGATGGCACCCGGACAGGTCGGCACGCCGAAGCCGGTGTGGCGACCGGAGATCACCGGGCCGCTGGAGCTTCCCTTGTTCGACAAGGGGATGACGCTGGCGTTCGCGAACAACCTGATCGACGCCGCGACGAGGTGGCGGCCCGACGTGATCGTGAGGGAGACCAACGAGTACGGCGCGATTGTGGCCGCGGAGGCACTCGGGCTGCCGCACGCCATGGTCGACATCGCACCGATGATCGGCCAGCTGAGGCGTGCGGAGCAGGAGTTGGGGCTGACCAGCAAGGCGAAGCTCGTCGCCGGGCTGCTGCCAGAGGAGTGGTACCCCGACAGCCCGCCGACGCGGCGGTCCTACCGGGTGCCCGGCGCCTGCAGGACAACCGAGGAGCCGTTCATCCTCGCGAGCTTCGGCTCGACCACGCATTGGTTGCTGGGCAAGGATTCCCGGCTGATGGAGATCACGGTCGAAGCACTGGGGGAGTTGGACACCAAGGCCGTTGTAGCGCTGGGTAGCGACGAGATGCTGGCCAGGTGGCGCGGGCCGAGGCCGGACAAGGTGCTCCTCGAGGGATTCGTCAACCAGAGGAAACTGCTCGGCGCGTGTGAGGTGTTCCTGACGCACGCTGGGTTCGGCGGGGTGCGGGAAGCTCTGGAGGTCGGTGTGCCCATGGTCGCGGTGCCGTTGTTCGCCGATCAACCCGCCAACGCCGCGCGCATCGAAGAACTCGGCCTCGGTAGCAAGGTGGACGCCGCCGGCCTCACGCCGGCGAAACTGGCCAAGGCCATTGAGAACGTGCCACGACACCACGACATGCGGGCGAGAATCGAAGGGCTGCCGATGCTCGAAACCTTCGCCGACGACCTCACGGCTTCGCTTTGGTGAGCCAGTCGTCGACACGGTCCGGGTTCGCCTCGACCCAGCGCTTGGCCGCCTCGTCCGGCGTCATCTTGTACTTCGCGATGAACGACGCCACGGTGTTCTGTTCCTCGTTGCTCCACTGGAACTGCTTCACGAGGTTGTACGCGGGACCGCCGGCGTCGGCGAACTTCTTGGACGCGATCTTGTCCAGCTCGTAGCGCGGGTAGTCGCAGGCGACCTTGGCGACGTCGACGTCGCAGCCCGGGACGTGGTCGGGCAGGTTGACCTTGACCAGTTCGATGTCCAGGTGCAGCCACTGTGGCTCGAAGAAGTAGCCGATCAGTTCGGTCTTCTTCTCCTCGGCCTGGCGGAATGCCTTGATCAGCGCGGTCTCGCTGCCCGCGTAGACGACCTTGTAGTTGAGCCCGAGGTTCTTGACCAGCGCCTCGTCGTTCGTGACGTAGGACGGGTCGCCGTCGAGTACCTGGCCCTTGTCGCCGGACTCCGAGGTGCGGAACATCTGCGCGTACTTGTTGAGGTTCCGGTAGTCGGTGATGTCCGGGTACTGCTTCTTCATCCACGGCGGGACGTACCAGCCGATCACGCCCTTGTTGCCCGACGAACCGACTCGCACGGCGACGCGTTGTTCGTCGATGTACTTCTGCTTCAGGTCCTCGTGGCCCCAGTTCTCCAGGATCACGTCGATGTCGCCGTTCGCGAGGCCCTGCCACGCGGTCTGCTCGTCGACTTCCTTCTTCGTGACCTTGCAGCCCAGCCGCTTCTCGGCGAGATAGGCGACGACCGCGGCGTTCGCCTCGTAGCCGACCCAGGGGTTCACCGCGATGGTGATCGAACCGCACGGCTCCGACGGGGAGGTGGAGCTGGGACGGGACTGTCCTGACGTTGAGCCGCTACAACCGGCAAGTGTCAAAACGGCGACCATCACGAGTGCGGTCCTCGGGGCTAACAACGTACTTCGCTCCTCATCGGGGGCCGAACTGTTTAGCGCGCGAGCGGAGCTTATTAGGCATTACGCGCTGGTAGTCAAGGGGCTCGTTAGTCATGGGATGATCATATGTCCACAGTGGACTAGTCCGTACGAGCCCTTGACCGCACTCGTGCGAACGTCAATGCTGTCGCGCATCGAGAAACAGTTCGCGCTGTCCGCAACAAGCACGAGAGGGTGACTGTGGATCCCGTGATCTCGGTTCGGGACCTTTGGAAGGTGTTCGGCACGAAGGCCGCCGACATCGTCCGTTCGAACGAGCTCAAGGGACTCGGCAGAAACGAGCTGCGGGAACGCACGGGCTGCGTCGCGGCCGTCAGAGGGGTGGACTTCGAGGTCGCGCCCGGCGAGATGTTCGTCGTCATGGGGCTCTCGGGCTCCGGGAAGTCCACACTCGTCCGCTGTTTGACGCGCCTGGTCGAACCCACCGCGGGGCAGATCACCATCGAGGGCGAGAACATCCTCGACGCGGACGCGAAACGGTTGCGCGAACTCCGGCGGAACAAGTTCTCCATGGTGTTCCAGCACTTCGGTCTCCTGCCGCATCGCACGGTCGTCGACAACGTGGCATACGGGCTGGAGATCTGTGGCGTTCAAAAGGGTCAACGGCTGCAGCGCGCACAGGAGGTCATCGATCTCGTCGGGCTGACCGGAAACGAGAAGTCGTATCCGGACCAGCTCTCCGGCGGCATGCAGCAGCGCGTCGGACTCGCGCGCGCACTCGCCGGTGACCCGGACGTTTTGTTCTTCGACGAACCTTTCTCGGCGCTGGACCCGCTGATTCGCCGGGACATGCAGAACGAGGTCATCCGCCTGCACCGCGAGGTCGGCAAGACCATGGTCTTCATCACCCACGACCTGTCCGAGGCGCTCAAGCTCGGCGACCGCATCCTGATCATGCGCGACGGCGAGGTGGTCCAGGTCGGTTCGGGCGACGAGCTCGTCGGCGCACCCGCGGACGACTACGTCAAGGATTTCGTCAAAGACGTGCCGCGCAGCAACGTTCTCACGCTCAAGTGGATCATGCGGCCGCCGACGTCCGACGACGTGCTCGACGGGCCGGAGCTGAGTCCGGACACCGTGGTGCGCGAGGCGGTCCGCAGCGTGCTGTCCGCCGACAAACCGGTGAAGGTTGTCGAGAACGGTGAACTGCTGGGCGTCGTAGCGGACGAGGAGATCCTCGGCGTCGTCGCCGGAGAAGCCTGATGGCCGCACTCACCCTCGAACGCAAGACGCCCCGCAAGGCGATCATCGTCGGCGGCATCATCGTCGGCTGGCTAGTGCTGTGGCTGCTGTTCCGCAACCTCGCCACGCTGCCGCTCGACGCGTCCGCGCTCACCCCGTTGCACCGCTGGGTCAACGAGCTCAACGACGCGGTCGGCGCGAGCCGCAACAGCAACCCGCTGTTCCTGTTCTTCTTCAACGAGATCAGGCTCGTCATCGACGAGTTCGTCACGTTCATCCAGGCTCTGATCGCGCAACCGGGCTTCGGCCGGCCGGTTCCGGTGATCGGCTGGCTCGGCGTCGTCGCGCTCGTCGGCTACGTCTCCGCCGCGGTCGCGGGCTGGCGGCCCGCGCTGCTCGCCATGGGTGGCTTCGTCTTCCTGGGTTTGCAGGGCTTGTGGCAGGAGAGCATGGACACGCTGGCGCTCACGCTGGCGGCCGTGCTGATCTCGTTGCTGATCGGGATCCCGCTGGGCATCTGGGCGGGCCTGTCCAACCGGTTCAACCGGTGGATCACGCCGGTGCTCGACTTCATGCAGACGATGCCGACGTTCGTCTACCTCGCACCGCTCACGCTGTTCTTCCTGATCGGACCGGCGAGCGCGACGATCGCGACGCTGATCTACGCCGCGCCGCCGGCGATCCGGATCACCGCGCACGCGATCCGTGAGGTGCCGCACGACACGGTCGAGGCGAGCGAATCCCTTGGCGCGACGACGAAACAGACGCTCACCAAGGTGCTGCTGCCGTCCGCGCGCAGGACCATCATCCTGGGCGTCAACCAGACGATCATGGCCGCACTGTCGATGGTCACCATCGCCGCGCTGATCGACGCACCGGGCCTCGGCAAGACGGTCGTGAAGGCGTTGCAGACGCTGGACGTCGGCACGGCGTTCAACGCCGGCCTCGCGATCGTGGTGCTCGCGATCGTCCTGGACCGCGTGACCACGGCGGCGGCGAACCAGAACCAACGCCGGAAGCCGCCCAAACCGGTGCTGCTCGGCGGCGGTGTCGCCACTCTCGTCGCGATCTGGTTCTCCTACACGTACGTGTGGGCGGCGGAGTTCCCGTCGGACGTCGAGATCGGCAGTTCCATCCGCAAGGGCACGACGGTCATCACCGAGTGGGTGCAGGACACGTTCCCGGTGATCACCAACGGGTTCAAGGACTTCACCACGTCGGTGCTGATCAACCCGTTGCAGGCCCTGCTGTCCGAGTCGCCGTGGTGGCTCGTCGCCGCGGTGATCGTCGCGCTGAGCTTCGTCATCGGCGGTGTCCGCAGCGCCATCGTCACCGCGGTGTGCCTGGCGCTGCTCGTCGCGACCGGCCTGTGGCAGGACAGCATGATCACGCTCGCGTCCACGCTGGTGGCGACGGTGGTCGTGATGGTGCTCGGCATCGTGGTCGGCGTGTGGATGGGCCGCAGCCGGCGGGCCGACCGGATCATCCGGCCGGTGCTCGACGCGGGCCAGGTCATGCCCGCCTTCGTCTACCTGGTGCCGTTCCTGGCGTTGTTCTCGGCCAGCCGGTTCACCGCGATCATCGCGGCCGTCGTGTTCGCCGCTCCCGTCGCGATCAAGATCGTCGCGGACGGTGTGCGCCACGTGTCGGCGACGACGGTCGAGGCCGCGACCGCGATGGGCTCGAGCTC
The DNA here is from genome assembly GCF_030269605.1 of Lentzea sp. NBRC 105346. GTDB lineage: Bacteria > Actinomycetota > Actinomycetes > Mycobacteriales > Pseudonocardiaceae > Lentzea. The sequence goes on along the minus strand of NZ_BSTQ01000020.1, from coordinate 53,166 downwards.
CTGGCAGACGATCACCAAGGTGCAGCTGCCGATGGCACGCCGGGCGCTCGCGCTCGCCGCCAACCAGGGGCTGATCTACGTGCTGTCCATGGTCGTCGTCGGCGGCCTCGTCGGCGCGGGGGCGCTCGGCTACGACGTCGTGGCCGGGTTCTCGCAGTCGAATCTGTACGGCAAGGGACTCGCGGCCGGCGTGGCGATCGTCGTGCTCGGCGTGATGCTCGACCGCCTCACGCAGGCGGCCGCGAAACGGTGGGACAACGAGGAGGTTCGTGGTGGCAAGGCATAGCGCGATCGCCGCAACACTGCTTGCGGGGGCACTCGCGCTGGCGGGGTGTTCCGGCGCGAAGGTCGGCGACAGCGCGGGCGCGGGCAAGACCGGCGACTGCGGGACGTTCAACCTCGCGGTGAACCCGTGGGTCGGCTACGAGGCGAACGCCGCCGTGCTGGCCTACGTCGCCGAGAAGAACCTGGGCTGCAAGGTCACCAAGAAGGAGCTCAAGGAAGAGGTGGCCTGGCAGGGCTTCGGCACCGGCGAGGTCGACGCGGTCGTCGAGAACTGGGGCCACGACGACCTGCGCAAGAAGTACATCGACGAGCAGAAGACCGCCGTCGCGGCCGGCTCGACCGGCGTGAAGGGCCAGATCGGCTGGTACGTGCCGCCGTGGCTCGCCAAGGAGCACCCGGACATCACGGACTGGAACAACCTCAACAAGTACGCGGACATGTTCAAGACGTCGGAGTCCGGTGACAAGGGCCAGCTGCTCGACGGCGACCCGTCGTTCGTGACCAACGACGAGGCCCTGGTCAAGAACCTCAACCTGAACTACAAGGTCGTCTACGGCGGCAGCGAGCAGGCGCTGATCACGGCGTTCCGCCAGGCGGAGAAGGACAAGAAGCCGGTCATCGGCTACTTCTACTCACCGCAGTGGCTGCTCAACGAGATCAAACTGGTCAAGGTCAAGCTGCCCGAGTACAAGGCCGGCTGCGACGCGGACGCCGAGAAGGTCGCCTGCGACTACCCGGACTACGACCTCGACAAGATCGTGTCGAAGAAGTTCGCCGACTCGAACTCGCCCGCCTACCAGCTGGTGAAGAACTTCCAGTGGACGAACGAGGACCAGAACACGGTCGCGAAGTACATCGCCGAGGACAAGCTGTCTGCCGCGGACGCGGCGAAGAAGTGGGTCGAGGCGAACCAGGACAAGGTCAAGGCCTGGCTGCCCAAGTGACAAAAGGTCGTGAGTGGTTTCCGTCGCCCCGACGACGGAAACCACTCACGACCACCCCCGGCTAGGCCGCAGGTACCTGCGGCTCGTGCCGATGTGTCATCCGGTGCCACCACGAGCGCGGGCGGTACCCGCTGCGGTAGAGCTCCTGCACGCGGCGCGCGTCCTCACGCAGGGCCCGCTGCCGGTAGTCCATCTCCGCCTTGATGGCTTCGGGCGTCCATTCCATCTCTGACTCACTCCTCAGGTCGTTTCTCGCTGACCATGAGGTTCGTCCTGAGGGGTGGTCCCTTACATCGGGAGATCACCTAAGGGCTGGGTGCGAGACCCCTTACTTCTGCATCGCGGTCACCTCGGACGCCCACTGCCAGGGAGCTGAGGTGCCACCCGGCAGGGAGTTGAAGTACTCCCAGCCGGCCACGCCGCCGAACGTCGGGTACTTCCCGATCAACGACCGGACCGTCGTCCGCAACGTCGAGATCGGCACGTAGCCCGATCCGCCGTTCGCCGAGTTGGTCAGCGTGGCCATGACGACCTTGTTCTGCGGGATGACGCCGCGGTTGATGATCCGCGTGTAGTCGTTGCCGTTGGAGGCGTTGCCCCAGCCGTTGTAGAACTGTCCGTGGAACCACGAGATCTTCGACCCGCGGTCGCGGTAGAGCTGCTCGTAGTTGAACCCGGACAGGTTCCCGCCGCCCCACAACGCCGACGCCACCGGCGACAGCGTCACGATGAAGCCGGACCCGAAGTCCGCCTTCAGGGCGTCGATCACGCGCTCGATGCTCGCCAGCGACACGCGCTCCTCGACGTCGAGGTCGATGCCGTTGAGCTTGTACTTGCTGACGAGGTTCCGCAGCAACGGGTAGTAGGTGCCGAAGTCGTTCTGCAACCGCTGGAAGCTGCCCTGTGCGGCACCGCCGAGCATGCCGATCACGTTGACCCCGCGGGACTGCAGGGACGCCAGGTCCTTCCACATCTGCGTGTACCGCGGGTGCTCCGGCGGGTGGTCGTTGAGGTGCACGACGCTGTTGGGATCCAGGTGGATCGCCGCGACGAGCACGTCCGTCGCGCGCCCGCCCAGCGGCAGCGGTGACACGTACGTGCCGGTGCTGCCCTGGCTGTACTGGGTCTGGTAGTAGACGACCGTCCGCTTCGAGGTGGCCGCCTGAGCAGGGGGAGCAGCCAACAACACCAGTAAGAGTGCGAGAAATACCTTTCTCATGACTTGCCTTCCGGAGTGATTCGCAGGGTGATCACTTGGAACGGGCGCAACGTCAGGTCACCCGACAAATCACCAAGGGGCCGTTCGAGCAGGTCGGTCTCCTGGATCCGGGTGAACGGGAACGACGTGCGCAGCGAGGCGTGGGCACGACCGCCGTGCGCCTCGTAGAGCCGGACGACGACGTCGCCCGACCGGTCGTCGGCCAGCTTCACGGCCTCGACCCGAACCGCCGGATTGTCCAGCGTTACCAACGGTTCCACAGCTGAAGAGCCGCGCACGACGCGCGGCGGCAGGTTGATGCGGTACCCGGCGTCGATCGCCTCCGGGATGCCGCCCACGACGAGCGAGTAGCGGAACCGGTGCTCGCCCTGGTCGGTCTCCGGATCCGGGAACCGCGGCGCGCGTAGCAGCGACAGGCGCACGGTGGTCGTGGTGCCGCCGTCCGGGCGGGTGGTTCGCGTGACGTCGTGGCCGTACGTCGAGTCGTTCACGATCGCCACGCCGAAACCCGGTTCACCGACATGCAGCCACCGGTGCGCGCAGATCTCGAACTTGGCGTTCTCCCACGACGTGTTCGTGTGGATCGGCCGGTGCAGGTGCCCGAACTGGGTCTCCGCCGTCGACGCCTCGGCCCGCAGGTCCAGCGGGAACGCGATCTTCAGCAGCTTCTCGCACTCGTGCCAGTCGACCTCGGTCTCGAAGTCGACCTGCCGCGAACCCTCGCGCAACGAGATCCGCTGCGTCATCGTGGACGCGCCGAACTTCTGCTGCACCACGATTCCAGGACCGCCGTCGAGCCGGTCGTCCGGCACGAGATCGGCCTTGCTGTTGCGGTAGAACGGATCGATGTCCCAGGCGTCCCACTGGTTCGGCGTGTCCGCGTGCAGCTGCGGCAGGTTGCCCGCACCGCTCGGCGCGATGATCTCCCGCCCGCTCTGGTAGTCGTAGATCGACGTCAGCAGGCCGTGCCGGTCGACGGTGACGCGCAGGATCCCGTTGTCCAGCACGCCTTCGTGGCCATCGACGAACGCGCCGCGCTGCCGGTCGCCGAGCACGTCGAAGACGACCTCGGACTCACCGGGTCCTGCGAGCGACGAGATCGCGGCGGAAGTGATCCCGTCCAGCTCCGTCGCGACCCTGGCGTAGGTCTCCTCGGCCTCGCGGTGCACCCACGCGATCGACGAGCCCGGCAGGATGTCGTGGAACTGGTGCAGCAGCACGGTCTTCCACAGCGCGTCGAGCTGTTCGTACGGGTAGTCGAAGCCGTTCAACGCCGCTGCCGTGCACCAGTGTTCGGCCTCGCGCAACAGGTGCTCGCTGCGCCGGTTGCCCTGCTTGGTCTTCGCCTGCGTGGTGTACGTGGCGCGGTGCTTCTCCAGATAGAGCTCACCCGCCCACACCGGCGCGTTCGGATACTCCTCCTCCGCCGTGGCGAAGAACTTCAGCGGCGCCTCGACCGTGACGGTCGGCGAACCCTCCAGGTCCGCGACCCGGTGCGCGGTCTCCATCATCTCGCGGGTCGGACCGCCGCCGCCGTCGCCGTACCCGAACGGCACCAGCGACCGCGACGCGTCGGCGTGCTCGGCGAACTGCCGTGACGCGCGGGCCAGTTCCTCGCCGGACAGCGAGGAGTTGTAGGTGTCGACCGGCGGGAAGTGGGTGAAGATCCGCGTCCCGTCGATGCCCTCCCACCAGAACGTGTGGTGCGGGAACTTGTTGATCTGGTTCCACGACAGCTTCTGCGTGAGGAACCAGCGCGACCCGGACAGCTTGATCAGCTGGGGGAGCGCGGCGCTGTAACCGAACGAGTCCGGCAGCCACACCTCGAACGTCTCGACGCCGAACTCGTCGAGGAAGAACCGCTTGCCGTGCACCAGCTGGCGGGCCATCGCCTCACCGCCGGGCATGTTCGTGTCCGACTCGACCCACATGCCGCCGACCGGCACGAACTGCCCGTTCGCCACTTTCGCTTTGATGCGGTCGAAGACGTGCGGGTGATGTTCCTTCATCCACGCGTACTGCTGCGCCTGCGAACAGGCGAACACGAAATCCGGGTACTGGTCCATCAGGGCGGTGACGTTCGAGAACGTCCGCGCGCACTTGCGGACCGTCTCGCGCAACGGCCACAGCCACGCCGAGTCGATGTGCGCGTGCCCGACCGCGGAGATCTTGTGTGCCGAGGCCGACGCCTTCAGCGACAACACGTGGACGAGTGCGTCGCGTGCATACGAACCCGAGGCCGCGACGTTCTGCACGTCGAGCCGGTCCATCGCCTTGTCCAGCGCCCGCAGGATCTTGTGCCGGCGCGGGTCGTGGTCCTGCAGCTCCTTCATCAGACCCTGCAGCACCTCGATGTCGAGGATCAGGTGCCAGACCTCGGGCTGGAACACCGCGAGGTCCGCGCGCAGGATCTTGTACAACGGGTCGGTGCCCGCGGTCTCCTTGTCGCCCAGCTGGGTCGGCAGGAACGGGTGGAAGTCCAGGATCGTCGGGTTGCCCGCGGCTTCGAGGTAGAACAGCACCTCGTCACCGTCGACAGGGATGTACGTGTTGCGCGGCTCGATGCCCTTGATCGGCACACCGTCCGGCGTGTAGGCGAGCCCCTCGGCCTGGAATCCGGGGCCGGGGTGGGTGAACCCGAGATCGATCACGGCCTCGACCTGCTTGTCCCGCCACGTGTCGGGCACGCGGCCCGACATGCGGAACCAGCTCGTGCCCCACGGCGGTCCCCACGAGTCGCCGACCTGGGCCGGGACGTACTGCGCCGCAAGCGCTTCCGCGACCGGCACGGGCTCGTCCGGTGCGTTCCACACCTCCAGCGTCAGCGGCACTGACTCGCCGTACAGGGCGGGCCGGATGCGCTCCTTCAGCGTGCGGTTCAGCCGCTCCTCGAGCAGCGTGCGTTCGTCGTGCATGCCGTCCTCACCCCAGCTCGATCGACGCGCGCACGCCATCGCGCGCGAGGCTCATCCACTCGTCGAAGAACACTCCGCCGGGTCCCCACGCGGACCGTTTGCCCGGCAGTTTCAAAGGCGTCCGCATCGCCGGCTCGTGGCCCAAAGAATTGGACGCAGTGCCGGCCGCGAACCGCGCGATCACCTCGCCCAGCGGCTTCACCTTGCGCTCACTCGTCATCAACCCCAGTTCGTACTCGCGTTCCGGGAAGTCGACCAGAGACCTACTCACGTCGAACGAGCACCACCACGTAACGCCCCATAGATCACCGCACGTCAGCACGTTCGCAAGCGTTTGCTCCGCGAATTCCGGAGCTTGTTCCGCACTGATCTCGGGCTGGGCCGCGCCGACCTCCTGCAGCCACACCGGCCGCGCCGGATCGACGGCCCACGCCTTCGCCAGCTCCACCAGGTACTCGGCGTGGTGCACGCTCTCCACGCTCATCGGCCCGTACCGCTGGGCGGTGCCGTTGAACACCCACGAGTGCACGGTCGTCATCGCGCCCTTGCGCGCCGCGTGCTCCGGCAGGAACGGGTGATCGTCCTCGTACCAGACCGCGTCGTACTCCGAGTGCACCGCGCCGGGGCCGGCCGCCTCGAGCAGCGTGTCGATCCACGCCCCGGCCTCGTCGGACGTGCACGGGTGCGACTCGGTGAGCAGGTTGACCTCGTTGCCCAGGGTCAGCCCGAGGAAGTTCCGCTTGTCCTGCAAGGCGGATGCGAGTGTGCGGACGTAGAACGCCTGCCCCTCGATCGCCTCGGGATCGGTGAACATGTTGCGCTTGTGCCAGGTCTGCACCCACGACGGGTAGAAGTCGAAGCTCGACAGGTGGCCCTGCAAGGCGTCGACCTGCACGTCGAGGCCCTGCTCGGCGGCCGCGTCGACCATCGACCGCAGCTGCTCGATCGCCCGCGGACGGACCAGACCGCGGTTGGGCTGGAACACCGGCCACAGCGGGAACACCCGCACGTGGTCGAGGCCCAGTCCGGCGATCGCCGCGAAATCGGCCTTGACGTCGTCGAGGTCGAAGTCGAGCCAGTGGTGGAACCAGCCGACGGACGGGGTGTAGTTCACGCCAAAGCGCATGTTCAGCCTTTCAGGGCACCTTCGCCCACACCTCGGAAGAAGTGCTTCTGCAACAACAGGAACAGCAGGATGAGGGGCGCGACGGCGATGATCGTCCCCGCGGCGACGAGCCGCTGGTTCTGGAAGAACGTGCCCTGCAGGTACGCCAGGCCGATGGTCAGCGTGTACTTGTCCGGGTCGCTCAGCACGACCAGCGGCCACAGGAAGTCGTCCCAGCTGAACATGAACGAGAACAGCGCGACGACCACCAGCGTCCCGCGCACGGACGGCAGCGCGATCCGCACGAACCGCTGCCACGCGTTCGCGCCGTCGATGATCGCCGCCTCCTCGACCTCACCGGGCAGGGCGAGAAAGGCGTTGCGCAGCAACAGGACGTTCAGCGCGGCGATCGAACCGGGCAGTACCACCGCGGTCAGCGTGTTGGTCAGCCCGAGGGAGCGCATCACGAGGAACAGCGAGATCAGGATCGTCTCGAACGGCACCAGGATCGACGCCGCGAACACGAGGCCCGCCAACCGTCGCCCGCGGAACTTCAACCGCGCCAGCGCATATCCCGCCATCGCGGCGCCCAGACAGTTGCAGACAACGTTGACGAGGGCCACCAGCAGGGAGTTCGCCGCGAACGTCCACACCGGCACGACCTCCGCGACGCCGGCGTAGTTGGCGAGCGTCGGGTCCGACGGCACGAAGTCCGGCCGGTAGACGTCCTCACCCGGTCCCTTCAGCGACGTCGACAGCTGCCAGAGGAAGGGCCCGATGGTGAGCGCGAAGACTCCCAGCAACAACACGTACCGGCCAAGAAGTTTCACAGGGCATCCTCCTTCCGGTTGAGCCGCAACGTGATCAGCAACAGCCCGAGCGTCACGATGAAGAGGATCAACGACAACGCGGACGCGTAGCCGACCTCACCGGTGAGCCCGGTACCGGTCTGCTGGATGAGCATCACGAGCGTGGTCGACGCGCCACCCGGCCCGCCGGACCCGCCGGACAGCAGGTAGATCTCGGCGAACACGCGGAACCCGTTGACCGCGGACAGCGCCGCGACCAGCACCATGGTCGGCCGCAGCGCGGGCACGGTGACGCTGAAGAACCGCCGGACCGGACCGGCGCCGTCGACCTGCGCGGCCTCGTGCAGGTCGTTCGGCACGTTCGCCAGCGCCGCCAAGTAGATGATCATGTAGTAGCCGAGGCCCTTCCACACCGTCACCAGCATCGCGCTGATCAGCAGCAACGTGGAGTCGGTCAGGAAGGGGATCGGCGTACCGCCGAGCGTCTCGACGACGTTGTTCACCAGGCCCCGGCTGTCCAGCAGCCACGTCCAGATCAGGCCGACGACGACCGCCGAGGCGATCACCGGCGTGAAGAACGCGGTGCGGAAGAAGGTGATGCCCGGAACCTTCCTGCGCACCAGCATCGCGAGCAGCAACGGCAGCAGCACCAACGGAGGCACCACACCGCACAGGTACAGGAAGCTGTTGCGGACCGCGGTCCAGAACTTCGGGTCCTGCGTCATCCGCAGGAAGTTGTCCACACCGGTGAACTGACCGCCGCCCAGCGCGTCCGCGTCGGTGAACGCGAGCACGATCATGTTCAGGAACGGGAACATGGTGAACATGAGGACGACGGCCAGTCCTGGCAACAGGAACAGCCACGGCGTGTACGGGCGGTGCGTCACTTAAGCAGCCGGTTGCATTCGGCGACAGTCTCGTCCAGGGCCTGCTTCGCCGGCTTCTTGCCGAGCATCACGTCCGCGACCTGCTGGCGCAGCGTCTCCTGCATCTGTGAGCTGAACTGCACGGGCGTGTAGTTGACCGCGTCACCGAGCTGCTTGGCCGCCGCGACGCGCACGCGCGCCTCGTCCGTGCCGTCCTCGGTGGTGAAGTACGGGTCGTTCATCGATCCCTTGGTGGACGGGAAGATCGTGGCCAGCTTGGCGAACTTCAGCTGGTTCTCCGCATTGGTCACGAAGCGGCCGAACGCCAGCGCCGTCGGCTTGTTCTTCGACGACGAGGGAACGCTCACGCCGTGCAGGAACATCGCGGCGTGCCCGGTGTTCGTGATGGGCTTGGCGATGCCGATGTTCGCGTACAACGACGGCGCGTCGGTCTTGAACTTGCCGAGGTCGTAGGCGCTGCCGGGTTGCAGTGCGGTCTGCTGCGCCATGAACTTCGCGCCCGCGCCGGTGTAGTTCTGGGTGAGCGCCTCGGGGACGAAGGCGCCGGCGTCGTACATCCGCTTGGCGGTCTCCAGGAACTCGACGCCCTTGGGTTCGTTGAACACGAACGACTCGCCGTTGTCGCTGAGCAGCTTCACGCCGTACAACGCGAAGTCGACGATCGTCGGCGTCTGGGCGAGCATGGGTACCTTGGTGCGCTGGGCGAGCTGCACCGCCTGCTGCTCCAGCTCCTGGAACGTCGTCGGGGGCTTGTTCGGGTCGAGCCCGGCCTGCTGGAACAGCGCCTTGTTGTAGAAGATCGGCCCGGTGTTGAGGTACCACGGGAAGCCGTAGCAGCCGCCCTTGCCGGGGATCTCGAACGCGGTCCAGGCGTTCTCCAGGTAGTCGCCCTTGGCTTCTTTCAGCGCCTCGTCGAGGTTCACCAGCTGGCCCTTCTTGGCCAGCGGGAAGCTGAGGTCGGGCGGCACGTTGATCACGTCGGGCAGGCTGCCCGCCGACGCGTCGGCCATGACCTTCTGCAGGTACCCGTCCGCCGGCTGGTCGACCCACTTCACGGTCGTGCCCGGATGCTGCTTCTGGAACGCCTCGACCACGCCGTTGACGTAGTCGGTGTACTTGGGCTTCAACGCCCAGGTCTGGAACGTGATCTCGCCCTTGATCTCGCCGGTGACCGCACCACCGCCCTGCTGCTGGCCACCCAGCCCGCACCCCGCGAGGGGGAGGGTCGTCAAGCCGATGAGGAACGTCCGCCGCGTCGTCTCCATTGACTGCCACCTCCTGGCCGGGAACGTAGCTAAACCGGTTTATCTCTAGCTACCCTCCGATCGACTTGTTGTCTGGAACAGGACAGGTGACTCCCCGTGAAACGCCCGACGATCAAGGACATCGCCACACGTGCGGGCGTGTCCAAGGGGGCGGTCTCGCTGGCCCTGAACGGGCGGCCCGGCGTGTCCGACGCGACCCGCGAGCGGGTGCTGTCGGTGGCGTCTTCACTGGGGTACCGGCCGTCGTCCACGGCCCGCGCGCTGTCGTCCGCTTCGGCCGACGCGGTGGGGCTGGTGCTGGCACGGCCGGCGCGGACGCTGGGCGCGGAGTCGTTCTTCTTCCAGCTCATCGCGGGGATCCAGGCCGAGCTGTCGATGGCGTTGTTGTTGCAGGTGGTCGACTCGCACGAGGCCGAGATCGAGCTGTACCGGCGGTGGTGGGCCGAACACCGCGTCGACGGGGTGTTCCTCGTCGACTTACGCGTCGACGACCCGCGCGTGCCGCTGGTCGAGTCGCTGGGCCTGCCCGCGGTGGTGGTCGGTGGCGCCGGCCATCACGGCAACCTGACGTCCGTGTGGGCGGACGACGCCAAGGCGATGACCTCCGTGGTGTCGTACCTGCTCTCGTTGGGGCACAAGCGGATCGCGCGCGTCGCCGGGCTGCCGTCGTTGCTGCACACCGCACGCCGCGACGCCGCCTTCCAAGCCGCCGCTCCGGGCGGGGTGATCGTGTCCGCCGACTACACCGACGAACGCGGAGCCGCCGCGACCCGTGAGCTGCTCACCGGCGCGCAACGGCCCACCGCCATCGTGTACGACAACGACGTGATGGCCGTGGCGGGAGCGGGTGTCGCGGCGGAGCTGGGCGTCGCGGTGCCCGCCGAACTGTCCATTGTGGCCTTCGACGACTCACCGCTGTGCCGCCTGATCCACCCGCCGCTCACCGCCCTGACGCGCGACACGTTCGCGTTCGGCGCCAGGGCGGCTCGGGCGTTGCTGGCCGTGCTGTCCGGTGCCCGGCCGACGGACACCGAGGACACCACGCCCGTGCTGGTCCCGCGGGCCAGCACGGCTCAGATCAGCTCGTAGGCGTGGATCAGGGTCTCGGTGAACTTCGAGCCGTCGGTGAAGTTCGCCGACACCCGCAGTGAGACGAACCCCTTCGCGTCCGGCTCAACCAGCCAGGCGTTCCCCCGCTGCGCGCCCCACCCGACGGAGACACGCCGCCATGATTTGCCGTCGTCGTACGAGACTTCCAGCGAGGGAACACCTGCCGGCGTGACCGTCGTACCCGCTTGTGGGTCGGCGGCCAACGTCAGTTCGTGGTTGCTGCCGGTGCGGACCTGGCCCAGTCGGCTGAGCCCGTTGACACCGAGGCTGATGAGCGCCTTCGGCACGTCGGTGAAGGTCCACTCGGCGACCACGGTCGTGTTGAGGTTGGAGTAGTCGACTTCGCGCGTTCCGCTGGTGCGCAACGTGTACGTGCCCGGCCCCTGCGGCAGCGTTAAGTCCGCGGTGCCGACGGTCTCGGCGGCGCCGATCTCCTTGCCGTCCTTGAACAGCACGGTCTTGCCGGGGTCACCGGCGCCGAACGCGTTGGGATAGCGCTTGCCGTCGGACGGCGCGAACGGCTGCACGTTCACGTTCAACTGGTCACCGCTGCGCGTGATCGAGCCCCACGCCACGCCGACGGGCGGGCGGAACCAGGTCGACCGGCTCCGGCCCGGCGTGAAGGGGGTGCGGGTGTAGGCGGACTCGCCGCCCAGGGCGCGGAAGTTCAGCCACGTCACGCTCGGGTCCGCGGTGTAGTACTCGGTGCGTGCGGACGGGAAGTCCAGGTCCACGAACCGGAAGAAGGACAGACCGGGCACGGCCGCGGGCTGGCCGTTGTTGCCCTCGGTGCCCTTCACGGCCAGGCCCTGCGCGTAGTACGTGGTGTCGAACCGCGCGAGCTTCCGGTCCGGCGTGTAGTAGACCGGCGCATCGGGCAGGGATTCACTGACGTGAACCAGGTGGTAGCGCAGCCCAGGCCCGCCCAGCGTCGGCCGGTAGACGAACACCTGCTTGCGGTCCGGCACCGGCTTGTTCGGCACCGCGAACACGCGCCCCTTCGCCCCGGTGAAGTAGGTGTTCACCAGGCCCTGGTCGGCCGCGATGCCCGCCACGGTCACCGAGGAATCGACGACGGTCGCGCCCGGCCGGTCGACCTTCGCGGTCACCGGCCTCGCAGGGCGGGCGTCGACCGTCGTCTCGCCGCCGCCGGCCGTCACCTCGACCTGGCGGTTCGTCACCGCCGCGATCTCCGTGGCGCCGTCCGCGGCCGTGGTCACCGACAACACGCTGACGTCGTAGGTGCCGGGCTCCAATTGCGTCTTGGCCGTGTCGCCGTCGAACGAGAGGAAGTCGCCGTCGCCGGTTCTGATGTTGATCGCGTGCCCGGTGTTCTCCACCGGCTTGCCGGTCCGGGCCACGACATGCGTGGTCAGGGTCGCCACCGCGCGCTTCTGCTGCTGGATCCCGATCCGGTACTGGTGGGCCTCTGGTGCGGGCCCGGAGTGGGCCGGGCTGACGATCGGGGCGCTCGACAGGAGCAGTGCGGCCACAACGGCGAGCATGTGGTGTCCTCCCAAGGCTGCTTGGTGTAGACCAATCCATGCGTACCGCCCGCCGGCCGCACAAGCGCAAAGGTGGACATGAGCATGAAGCTGCAGGCGTTCGGCACCCTTCTGGCCGATACCCACGACGCCACGATGCGGGCGCACGCGGAGCTCCTCGCGGCCGTGACCGAGCTGAACTCGTTGCGCCGCAAGCCAACCGCGCCGGCTTCGTCCGACGTGGATTTCGTGACCGACGTGCTCGCCGCGTCTCGTTCACTGCTGGACGCGGAGGAGGTGCTCGACGTGCTGCCCGCGTGGTTCCCCTCCGAGGAGCCGGTCGGACATCGCGTCCTGCGCGAACAGCTTCCTGTGCTGCTGCGCGTCGCGGATCGTGAGAGCGCTCTCCTAGCATGGTCGCCGGAGCGTGGACTGCTCGTCCGATCCGGCCTCGCGGCCGGGATGGCGGAGTTGTTCGGCCAGTTGTGGGACCGCGCCACAGCGCCCCTGCGGGACCAGATCCTGGAGCTGATGGCCGCCGGTCTCGACGACGCGGCCGTCGCGTCGGCCACCGGGCGCAGCATCCGCACGGTCCGTGCCCACATCGCGGCGATCATGACCGAGCTGGGTGCGGACACCCGGCTGGCCGCCGGCGTCGAGGCCGCGCGGAGGGGATGGCTGTGAGCCTGGGCGTCTCACCTTCGGCCGAGGCGCTGTACCGGCGGTTGGTGACTTCGGGTCCGCAGCCCGCCGGTCCGTCGTCCGCCGAGCTGCTCGCCGCCGGTCTGGCGACCCGCAGCCCGTGTCATCCGGGGATGGTCGTGGCGGTGCTGCCGGAGGTCGTGTGCGACGGGCTGCTGGCGCGGTTCGCCGCCGACCTCGCCGAACGTCAGGCCGTGGTGCGCAATGCCCTGCTCGAGGCCATGCACGAGGACGACCTGCCCGCGGGTGAGTTCGAGGTGCTCACCGATCCGCAGGCGATCAAGCGGACCGCGAGCGAGGTGCTGATCCGGGCTCGGGCCGACGCCTGCGAGTTCGCTCTCGCCACACACGATCCGTCGCTGACGTCCGTGCCGTTGCCGCTCACGCCCAACACCGCGCCTGGTGTGCGGTACCGCGTCGTCTACGCGAGCTCGTGTCTGCGCAGCCCGCTGGGGCGGCAGATCATCGAGGCATCGCGGGAACTGGGGGAGGAGCAGCGGTTCTTCCCGGGCTCACTCGCCGCGCTGCGGATCGGGGACGACGTCGCACTGGTGCGGCTTTCGTCCGGGGCGTTGCTGGTGCGTGCGCCGGCGTTGGTGCAGGTGCTGCGGACCTGGTTCGAGCTGGTGTGGGAGCGCGGCGGGCCGCTCGATTCGGCGAACCCGTTGTCGCCGAAGGAGATGGCGGTGCTGGAGTTGCAGGCCGCCGGGCACAAGGACGCGGCGATCGCCCGTGCGCTCGGCATCAACGTGCGGACCGTGCGCCGACATGTGGCCACGATCCTCGCGACGCTGGGCGTCGAGTCCAGGTTCGCGGCGGGTGTCGAGGCGGCCCGCCGCGGCTGGTTGTGAAACTTCAGGTGAGCGAGGCGACCTGGTCGCTGACCACCTGGGCGGCGGCGGACACGAGTGCGGTGATCGCGGGGTTGGTCGAGTTGTCCTGGCGCCACCCGAACTGCGTGTAGACGCGGAACGGCGGCGACCACGGCAGGCGCACCAACCGGCCGTCGGCCAGTTCGGCGGCCACGGCGACCTCGGGCATCAACGCCACGCCGAGACCGGCGGCGGCCGCGCGTTTCGCGGCGTCCACGGAGTCGAGTTCCAGTTGGGGCGTGCGGCTTTCCGCATCGTCCAGGCCGAGGGCCTGTTCGAACAGCTCGTGATACGAAGCGCCGTTCTCCGCCCGAATGACCGTGCACCGGGTGAGCTCGTCGTCGGTGATCTCCGAGCGTTGCGTCAGCATGTGGTTCGGACCGCTCACCAGCACCATCGGCTCGGGGCAGAGCACGGTGGTCTCCAGACCGTCACGCGGCTCGATGGGGCCGACGAAGAACGCGCAGTCGAGGTGGCCGTCGCGGACCGCCGCGAGGTTGCTCAGCGCGTTCCGGGAGTGCAGCGACAGCTGGACGCTGGGGTATCGCCAGCACATGTACTCGATCAGCGGTAACAGACGGTAGTCGGTCAGACTCTGAGCGGAGCCGATGACGACTTTTCCATGTGGTTCGCCGTTCATCGTTATGGCTTTTCGCGCTTTTTCGGTGAGGCTGATGATGTTTCGCGCGAAGGGCAGCAGTTCGACACCCGCCGATGTCATCTGGATACCCCGGGGGAGTCTTCGGAATAGTGTTACTCCGAGTCCCTCCTCGAGTGCCTTGATGCGTGTCGTGATAGTGGGCTGAGAGCAATTGAGTTGCGCTGCGGCCTTGGTGAAGCTGCCGGTTTGAACCACGGTGGTGAACGCTAGAAGTTGGCGTGTCTCCATGTATGTGCCCCAACGGTGCGATGCGGTGCGGTCCTCGATGTCGCGTGCCGTCACAACGTCAACATCGCAGTGGGATGAGTAGCGGAACTGCGGCCTTCAACTCGTCGTCACCTTGTCCACGGCGGTCGTGAGAGAACTCTGACGACGATGTCTCGTTCGTACTCATCCCTTTGTTACGGCGGAGCTGGTTCACCCAATACTAGGCAATTTCGACAGGTGTCCACAGCGACTTTGTTAGGCCGAATGAGTGATCTCTGCTCGGCTGAACGACGGTGCGTAGTTGGTCGGTTGGGCAGCGTGATCGACGCAGCACAGATCGGAGGTCTCCGGCCGAACTCACCCCTCAGAGGGGCAAAAGGCCGTTGACAGTGGCCTAGACATCGGATGCAATCCACCCGGTTGGGGTGACAGGTGTCACGAACAGAGGAGTTCGGGCCATGAAAAGGGTTGCAACGCTCACCGCGGCGGTGTTGCTCGCCGTCGGGCTCGCCGGCTGTCAGGTCAAGAGCGACGCGGGCGGGACCTCCGGGGGCGGTGAGGAGATCAGCTTCCTCACCTTCGAGACGCCGAACCTCACGCCCGACTACTGGAACGCGGCGATCAAGCGGGTCACCGACAAGCACCCGGAGATCAAGGTCAAGAAGCTGGTCGCCCCGACCGCGGACGGCCGGACCGCGTACGCCAAGCAGCTGCTGCAGTCCGGGCAGTTCCCCGACGTGATGATCGCCGTGACACCCGCGGGCTTCGCCGAGGCCGGCGAGCTCTACGCGTGGAACCCCGACGAGCTCAAGGACTTCCAGTTCCCGACGGCCAACCCGATCAAGGGCAAGTACTTCCAGCTGCCCGCGAACACCCAGACGATCCCGCCGATCTACTACAACAAGAAGCTCTTCGCGGACGCCGGGGTCACCGGCGAGCCCAAGACCTGGGACGAGCTGCTGGCGGCGGCGGAGAAGCTGAAGGCCAAGGGCACCACGCCGTTCGTCATCGGCGGCGGCAAGGACGGTTTCGCGTCGTCGATGATCCTCGCGGGCATCGTGAGCACCGACCTCTACGGCAAGAACAAGGACTGGATGACCCAGCGCCGCGAGGACAAGGTCAAGTTCGCGGACGCGGACTTCCAGGCCGCGCTGACCAAGTTCGCGGACCTCGCCAACAAGGGCTACATCGACAAGGCCAGCGTGTCGCGGGACTACGCCGCCACCGAGCAGGCGTTCCTCGACGGCAAGGGTGCGATGTACCCGATGGGCAACTGGTTCGCGGCCAACGCCGACACCAAGAAGCCCGCGTTCGACATCGGCGTCTTCAACTTCCCGACCGCCGACGGCAAGCTGATCGTCCCCGCCTACACCGGCGGCGGCATGATCGTCAGCGCGAACGCCAAGAACCTCAGTGCCGCCAAGAAGTTCGCGCTCGCGTTCCAGCTCGACAAGACGCAGCTCGACCAGTCGGTCAAGGCGGACGGGCTGTTCCCGGCGATCAAGGGCTACACGCCGCCCGCCGACACGGGCCCCGTCTTCAAGGCCGGGTACAAGCTGTATGAGGACGCCGTCAAGGAGAACGCCGTCGTCCACACGTTCCGCTGGGAGACCGCGGACGACGGCCTGCTGCCCGGCATGACCGACAAGGTCGACCAGGCGGCGCAGGACCTCATCACCGGACGCAAGTCCGTTGCGGACGTGG
Organism: Lentzea sp. NBRC 105346; assembly: GCF_030269605.1. Lineage (GTDB taxonomy): Bacteria > Actinomycetota > Actinomycetes > Mycobacteriales > Pseudonocardiaceae > Lentzea. The sequence continues at coordinate 36,997 of NZ_BSTQ01000020.1, read as the reverse complement.
CCGCGTTCCTCGACACGGAATGGAACAAGGCGCGTTGACGCAACTGAAAGAGCGGGGTGCGCCGACCTCCTCCGGCGTACCCCGCCCCGTACCACCGGCTCCGCACAGACGACGGCACGTGTGGCCGAAGGTCTGGCACTTCCTGTCCTTCGGCGCGCCCGGCGTGCTGATCTACGTCTGCTTCGTGCTGGCGCCGATCGTCATCTCGTTCTGGTACAGCCTGACGAACTACAACCCGTTCAACCCGCCGATCTCCTACGTCGGCTGGGAGAACTACTTCCTGTTGTTCCAGGACAAGGAGTTCCTCACCGCGCTGAAGGTCACGTCGATCCTGACCGTGATCGTCGTCGTGGTGCCCAACGCGCTCGGCCTCGGCGTCGCGCTGCTGCTCGACCGGCCCGGCTGGCTCTACAACGCGCTGCGCAGCGTGTTTTTCACGCCGGTGATCCTCAGCTCGGTGGTCGTCAGCATCATCTGGTCGCGGTTGCTGGACAACGAGGGGCCGCTCAACACCTTCCTGCGGTTCCTCGGTGTCGAGAACCCGCCGGGCTGGCTGTCCGACCCGGACGTGGCGCTCTACTCGCTGGCGTCCATCGTGTGCTGGCAGATGCTCGGGTTCTGTGTCGTGGTCTACCTGGCGGGGCTGCAGGGCGTGCCCCAGGAGCTCCTGGAGGCCGCGCAGATCGACGGCGCCGGGCCGGTGCGCCGGTTCCGCGCGGTCACGTGGCCGCTGCTCGCGCCGTCGTTGACGATCAACACGGTGGTGCTGCTCATCTCCGCGTTCAAGACCTACGACTACGTCAAGGTGATCACCAACGGCGGCCCCGGCGCCGGTGCCACGGCGACGATCGCGTTCAACGTGCTGGCGACCGGGTTCGACGCCAACCACGTCGGCTACGCCTCGGCGATGGCCATCGTGATGCTGCTGATCGTCGCCGTGGTGACCGCGGTCGTGCTGAAGCTGTTGCAGCGCAGGGAGGTCGACCTGTGAGGTGGGTACGCCCCTCGGTGGCGCTGGTCGTGGGCGCGATCTTCTTCGTGCCGCTGTACCTGGTGCTGGTCAACGTGTTCAAGCAGGGCGGGAAGATCGCGTCGTCGCCCGCGACGCTGCCGGTACCGCCCACTTTGGACAACGTGGTCTCGGTGCTGACCCGGCCGGACCAGCTGTTCTGGGTGTCGCTCACGAACAGCATCGTGGTGACCGTGCTGTCCGTGATCGTGCTGATCGTGCTGTCCGCGATGCTCGGGCACTACCTGGCGCGCACGCGCCGGACGTGGACGCGGGTGCTGACGCTGGTCCTGCTGGCGGGCTTGATGATCCCGCCGCAGGTGATCCTGATCCCGATCTCCGACGTGCTGCGCATCGCCGGTCTCATGGCGACGCTGCAGGGCCTGGTGTTGTTCAACGTCGGCTACTACGTGCCGTTCGGGGTGTTCGTCTTCACCGGCTTCATCCGCGGTGTGCCCGTGGAGCTGGAGGAGGCGGCGGTGCTCGACGGGGCGTCGCGGTCGCAGGTGTTCTGGCGCATCGTGTTCCCGCTGCTGCGGCCGGCCACGGCCTCGGTGATGATCTTCCTGGGTGTGTGGATCTGGAACGACTTCATCGACCCGCTGATCATCCTCGGGCCGTCGCAGGGGACCACCATCACCACCGGCATCTACCGGTCGATCGGGCAGTACCAGGCCGATCTGGGCAGCGTGTTCGCCCTGATGGCGCTCGCCACCCTCCCCGTCCTGATCTTCTACCTGGCTCTGCAGAAGCAGTTCGTGAAGGGACTGACCGGCGGCGCCACCAAGGGCTGAATCCGTCAGCAGCTCGCCGCGGACGCTCCCACCAGGAACGTGTGCGCGGTGCCGTGCTCGGTGATCGTCACGCGATATCCGGTCACGGCCGCCTCAGTGAAGCGGGCGAACTTCGGGAAGCCGGCCAGCTGCCGGGCCGACTGCACCGGGGTCACCTCGATCTTCGCGGAACCACGGCTCTTGCCGTCACCGGAGCCGACGCCGTCGATGGTGACGGCCCCGGCGGACGGGTCGACCTTCGTCAGGTGCTCGCGCCGTACCGACACGTCCGGAGTGCCCGATTCAGTCCGATGTGGACCATCGGGCGTGCAGGACACCGCGTGCTCCGGGAAGTCGACCACCAGGAACGGCGTCGCCGACCAGCCGTTGGCCGACATGTCGGTCAGCGCGAACCGGCCGGACGAGCCCGCCTGGGTCTTCCCGGTCGTGACGGCGGCAACCGCGTGCGCGTCGGTCAGGTCGACGCGCCAGCCGGGCAGCGACTGCGCGATGCCGCTGCGCGACGCCTCCGCGTACTCGGCCAGCTCGCCGGGTGCGGAAGCCGCCACGGCGACGCCCTCCTCGCCGAGCAGGTAGGGGGCGGAGGTCGCGGCACCGCTCCCGCCCGCGAGGGCCGGAGCGGTGAGCGACAGCAGTGCGGCGCCCGTGGTGAGCGCGGCGGTGATCGTGCGTTTCATGTGACTACCCCAGAGGTGTTGACGGTCAGCCCTGGCAGGCGACGACTCCGACGAGGAAGGTGAACGTGTGGGATCGGCCGTCCGCGTCGGTCTGGTCGATCATCAGGAAGCGGCCGGTCACCTGGCGGTAGTCGCCGGGAAGGTAGTCCGCGACGAGGCCTCGAGTGGCCTTGGTCAGGTAGACCTTGGTCGCACGCGGCTCCTGCCACGGCGAGTCACCGGCCGCCACGGCGGGCATGTCGTGCGTCTCGACGCCCGCGTCGACCTCTTCCAGGACACCGTTCGCGTTGCGCAGCAACAGCTTCAGGCCGGCGCTCTCCCGGACGCGGTCCTCGCCGCCGGTGAGCGCGCAGAACACGGAGTTCGTCAGCTTGCCGAGCACGAGGAACTCGCCGTGGTCGTCGCTGAGCGACAGGGTCGTGCCGGCGAACGCGGCGGCATCCACGCTGGTGTGCCGGGCGATGCCGGTGACGCCGGACCCGTCGGCGTGGGCCAGCTTCAGGTTCCAGCCGGGGTGGGCATTCGTGAAGCCGGTCTCGAGAGTGCCGCGGTACTCGTCGGCCGGATGGTCTGCGGTGGCGTCCAGCCGGACCTCTTCGCGCGACATCGGTCGATCCAGGTGGAGCGAGTAGAGGACGGTGGTGGCTCTCGAGTCCTCGCCGGCTTGGGCCGGCACAGCGATGATGGTCGTCAGCAGGGCAGCGGCAGCCGCCGCCGCGATCAGGCGTGACATCGAATCCCCCAGATTCGTTGTGATCGTCGTTCGACCGTATCGACTCGGCGGTCTCCCGAGGAGCCCTTACCTGTTGTCAGGCAGGGGTGGCGGCGGTCACACAGCGGGTCTCGCCTAGACTCGTCCGGAATCCGGCGCGCCCCAACTGGCGGTACCGGCTGTTCCGCACGTCCTGTTCGTATCGAGGAGTCCACGTTGAAGAGCACCGTCGAGCACCTGAGCCCGACGAGGGTCCGGATCAACGTCGAGGTGCCGTTCGACGAGCTCAAGTCGAACTTCGACCGCGCGTACCGGAAGCTCGCCAAGCAGGTCCGCATCCCTGGTTTCCGGCCCGGCAAGGCGCCCGCGCGCGTGCTGGAGAGCCGCATCGGTCGGGCCCCCGTGCTCGACGAGGTCATCCAGGAGGCCATCCCGGCCAAGTACCTGGAGGCCGTCAACAGCGGTGAGGTCCGCACCCTCGGTCGTCCCGACTTCGAGGTGACCAAGATCGAGGACGGCGAGACGCTGGCGTTCACCGCCGAGGTCGACGTGCGTCCCGAGATCACCGTCCCCGCGTTCGGTGAGCTGTCCGTCACGGTCGACGAGCAGCAGGTGACCGACGAGGACGTCGACAAGCAGCTCGACGAGCTCCGCGCCCGCTTCGGCACGCTGACCGGCGTCAAGCGCCCGGCCGAGACCGGTGACTTCGTCATCGTCGACCTGTCCGCCACGGTCGACGGCGAGGAGGTCGAGGAGGCCCGCACCACCGGCCTGTCCTACGAGATCGGCTCCGGCCAGCTCGTCGAGGGCATCGACGACGCCCTGATCGGCGCGTCGGAGGGCGAGACCAAGACCTTCACCACCACGCTGGTCGCCGGCGAGCACACCGGCCGCGAGGCCGAGGTGTCCGTGGTCCTGAACACGGTCAAGGAGCGTCAGCTCCCCGAGCTCGACGACGAGTTCGCTCAGCTGGCCAGCGAGTTCGACACGCTGGACGAGCTGAAGGGCGACCTGCGCACCCGCCTCGGCCGCGTCAAGAAGATGCAGCAGGGCGTGCAGGCCCGCGACAAGGTCCTCGAGGCGCTGCTGGAGACCACCGAGGTCCCGCTGCCCGAGGCCATCGTCCAGGGCGAGGTCGACGCCCGTAAGCACGACGCCGTGCACGCGTTCGAGCACGACGACGCGAAGTTCGCCGAGTGGCTGGCCGAGCAGGGCCAGACCCAGGAGGAGTTCGACGCCGAGCTGCGCAAGGCCGCCGAGCAGGCCGTGAAGACCCAGCTGGTGCTGGACTCCATCGCGGACGCCGAGCAGCTGAACGTCACCGACGCCGAGCTCACCGAGCGGATCATCTACCAGGCCCAGCGCTTCGGCATCAGCCCGGACGAGTACGTCCAGCGGGCCCAGCAGTCCGGCCAGCTCGGCGCCATCTTCGCCGACGTGCGCCGCGGCAAGGCGCTGGCGTCGGTCGTGCGCCAGGCCACGGTGACCGACGAGTCGGGCAACAAGCTCGACCTCGACGAGCTCTTCGGTGAGTCCAAGCAGGACGCGGGCGACCAGGAGTAAAGCCCTGAGCGAACGCAGGCGGTGTCGGGACGAAGACGCCGCCTGCTTTCGTTAGGGTCGTTGTCAGAGATTCAGAGTCTTTCCATTGGAGTTAGGCAGGCAACCGTGACGCAGCACTCCTTCCCGACGCCCGAGATGCGGTCGGCCACCGCGGGGATGAACCTCACCGACTCGGTGTACGAGCGGCTGCTCCGCGAGCGGATCATCGTGCTGGGATCCCAGGTCGAAGAGGGCATCGCCAACCAGATCACCGCTCAGCTGCTGCTCCTGGCCGCTGAGGACCCCGAGAAGGACATCACGCTCTACATCAACTCGCCCGGTGGTTCGGTCACCGCGGGCATGGCCATTTTCGACACGATGCAGCTCATCGAGCCGGACGTGGCCACGTACGCGATGGGCCTGGCGGCGTCGATGGGGCAGTTCCTGCTCTCCGCGGGTGCTCCCGGCAAGCGGCACGCGCTGCCGCACGCCCGGATCCTCATGCACCAGCCGTCCGCCGGCGTCGGTGGTACCGCCGCGGACATCGCGATCCAGGCGGACATGCTCACGCGCACCAAGCGCGAGATGGCCGAGCTGATCGCCGAGCACACCGGTCAGCCGGTCGAGCGAATCATCGCCGACTCGGACCGCGACCGTTGGTTCACCGCGCAGGAGGCACTGGAGTACGGCTTCGTGGACAAGGTCGTCACCAGGGCCTCGGTGGGCAACAGCAACAACTGACCGGCCGCACACCAGTAGGAGACATCAAGTGAGCCAGTTCCACGCGCCGCAGTCCCGCTACGTGCTGCCGTCCTTCGTCGAGCGCACGAGCTACGGCATGAAGGAGTCGAACCCGTACAACAAGCTGTTCGAGGAGCGCATCATCTTCCTCGGCGTGCAGGTTGACGACGCTTCGGCCAACGACGTGATGGCGCAGCTGCTGGTCCTCGAGTCGGAGGACCCGGACCGCGACATCCTGATGTACATCAACTCGCCGGGTGGCTCGTTCACCTCGCTGATGGCCATCTACGACACCATGCAGTTCGTCCGCCCGGACATCCAGACGTACTGCCTCGGCCAGGCCGCCTCGGCCGCGGCCGTGCTGCTCGCGGCCGGCACGCCCGGCAAGCGGCACGCGCTGCCGAACGCCCGGATCCTCATCCACCAGCCCTCGATGGAGGGCGCGTACGGTCAGGTCTCCGACCTGGAGATCCAGTCCAACGAGATCCAGCGCGTCCGCCGGCTCATGGAGACCACCCTCGCGCGGCACACGAACCGCACCGCCGAGGAGGTCCGCGAGTCCATCGAGCGCGACCGGATCCTCACGGCGGAGGAGGCCAAGGAATACGGCATCGTGGACTCCGTGTTGCCGTACCGCAAGCTCTCAGCCAAATCCTGAGGACGGCGGAGGGGCGGGGTGTGCTCGCGAAGAGCGCTCGCCTCGCCCCGCCGCCCGTGTTGGTCCGGGGACACCCCAGACCCCACGAACGGCCCATCCGACACGCCGATCGACACGGTTTACTGGCATCGTCGGCGTGTCGGGGGGACGCTGGTCCTCCCGCTGAGCGGGGTCGGCCAGGTACCGTCAGGAGAACACAGGCGGGACCCACACCCAGTGGGACATGCCACAGCAAGTCAGTCAGGCGCACTCAGCAGGTGTGTGCCGGAGGGGACATAGGTCAGCGGTCATGGCGCGTATCGGTGACGGCGGCGACTTGCTGAAGTGCTCTTTCTGCGGAAAGAGCCAGAAGCAGGTAAAGAAACTCATCGCCGGCCCCGGCGTCTACATCTGCGATGAGTGCATCGATCTCTGCAACGAGATCATCGAGGAGGAGCTGGCCGAAGCCGGCGACGTGAAGCTCGACGAGCTGCCGAAGCCCGCCGAGATCCACGAGTTCCTCGACCAGTACGTCATCGGGCAGAGCGACGCGAAGCGGACCCTCTCCGTCGCCGTCTACAACCACTACAAGCGCATCCAGGCAGGTGACCGCGGGCGCGAGGGCCGTGACGACGGCGTCGAGCTGGCGAAGTCGAACATCCTCATGCTCGGCCCCACCGGATGCGGCAAGACCTATCTGGCCCAAACGCTCGCGAAGATGCTGAACGTGCCGTTCGCCATCGCCGACGCGACCGCGTTGACCGAGGCCGGCTACGTCGGTGAAGACGTCGAGAACATCCTGCTCAAGCTCATCCAGGCCGCGGACTACGACGTCAAGCGCGCCGAGACCGGGATCATCTACATCGACGAGGTCGACAAGATCGCTCGGAAGAGTGAAAACCCGTCGATCACCCGCGACGTGTCGGGCGAGGGCGTGCAGCAGGCCCTGCTGAAGATCCTGGAGGGCACGACGGCGTCGGTGCCCCCGCAGGGCGGCCGCAAGCACCCGCACCAGGAGTTCATCCAGATCGACACGACGAACGTCCTGTTCATCGTGGCGGGCGCCTTCGCGGGCCTCGAGAAGATCATCCAGGACCGGGTCGGCAAGCGCGGCCTCGGCTTCGGCGCCGAGGTGCGCACGAAGGCCGAGATCGACGCGGCGGACTTCTTCGCCGACTCGATGCCCGAGGACCTGATCAAGTTCGGCCTGATCCCCGAGTTCATCGGCCGCCTGCCGATGGTCGCCTCGGTGACGAACCTCGACAAGCCGTCGCTGGTCCAGATCCTGACCGAGCCGAAGAACGCGCTGGTCAAGCAGTACCAGAAGCTGTTCGAGATGGACGGCGTGGAGCTGGAGTTCACGAAGACCGCTCTTGAGGCGGTCGCCGACCAGGCGATTCTCCGTGGTACCGGTGCTCGTGGGCTTCGGGCGATCATGGAAGAGGTCCTGCTGCCGGTGATGTACGACATTCCCAGCCGCAGTGACGTGGCCAAGGTCGTTATCACCGAGCAGACGGTCAAGGAAAACGTGAACCCGACGATCGTGGCTCGCCAGCCTTCGCGCCGGGAGCGTCGCGAGAAGTCCGCCTGACGTGTCGCTGCCGCATGTGCTCCTGATCCACGGGTGGACCGGTTCGGGTCCGGAGCACTGGCAGAGCTGGCTGGCGGGCGAACTCGCCCGCCACGGCGCTCAGGTCGACTATCCGACGTTCAGTTCGCCGGACGCTCCGGAGCTCGGGGTGTGGCTGGACGAGCTCTCCAACCATCTTGAGGCCGCCCCGCGCGGTGTTGAACGGGTGGTGGTGGCCCACTCGCTCGGGTGCCATCTGTGGCTGCATCACGCTGGTCGTGAGGTTGCCCGGCAGGTTGATCGGGTGTTGTTGGTGGCGCCTCCGGCTTTGGATCATCCGGAGCCTGCGCTCAAGTCGTTCCTGCCTCCGCCGCTGGACCCGGATGGTTTGCGTCGCGCCGCGCGTGAGACTCGGCTCGTGGTGGGGGATGGGGATCCGTACTGCTCGCTTGCCGATGCCAAGTCTCTGGCTGAGGCGTTGCGGATTACGGTTGATGTGCTGCCTGGGGCCGGGCATATCAACACTGATGCCGGGTATGGGGCTTGGCCTGCGGTTTTGAAGTGGGTCCGGTCTTCGCGTACGCCGCTCACGCCTCGCTAGCCGGCGCGAGTCCTACGTTCCGGACCCGTGAGTCCTACGTTCCCGACCCCTGAGTTGTACGTTCCCGTGCCTCGGCGCCCCCAGCCTGGCCCTACTTGTCTCCGGCTCCTGGGTTGTGGCTGCCTGTTGTGTTGACGCGGCGGCTTTCGTGGTGGGTTGCGTTTGTGTTGACGCGGTGGCTTTCGTGCTCGGGGCTCCGCCCCGGACCCCGGCTCAGCTCAAAGAGGGGCCCTGGGTGGTCCGGTTTCGTAGTGGGTTGCGTTGGGGTGGTGTGCCCCTCCCGTCGCATCGCACCTGAGGCAGCCACATCCGAGACCCCAGGTCAAGCGAAAAGCGTGCTTGACCTGGGGTCTCGGATGCGGCAGGGCGTTCGCCTGCGATGCGACGGGAGGGGCCCACCACCTGGGGGTTTTGCGCGCTGCGCGCGGGCCTGGGGTTCGAGCCCCTATGCCTGACGCTCGTCCACCTGCGAAATCTCGACTCGGTTACGGGCGGCACTACGCGTTCGACAGTACTGTGGATTGCGTAGTAGTGTCCACGGCACAACAGCGGGGAGTGAGTGGATGGACACTAGTCAGCTCTTGAAGGGGGTGCTGGACCTCGCCGTCCTTGCCGTGCTGCGCAAGGAGGACGGGTACGGCTACGACGTGGTGCGGAGGCTGCGTAGCGGGGGGCTCAACGACGTGGGTGACGCGTCCGTGTACGGCACGCTGCGTCGCCTCTACAACGCTGGTTTGCTCACCTCGTACGTGGTGCCCAGCGAAGAGGGCCCGCACCGCAAGTACTACAGCATCAACGAGCCGGGCAGGGTGCGCCTGGCCGAGTCGGGGAAGACGTGGCGGTCGTTCGCGAGCACGTTGAACGGCCTGCTCGGGGAGGTCGCATGAACACGCAGCAGGCGCGGCTCGGGGTGGAGGGCTACCTGGCCGGGATGCGCGCGGCGCTCGCGGACCTGCCGCCGGCCGAGGTCGCGGAGATCATGGAGGATGTCGAGGCGCACGTCTCGGAGATCGCGGCCGAGCTTGGCGAAGGGGAGACGCTCGAGCAGCGGCTTGGGTCGCCTGAGGCGTATGCCCAGGAGTTGCGGACTGCGGCTGGGTATCCGGCTCGGACCGAGGTGATCAAGAAGCACAAGATCACTGGCAAGCTGACCAAGTCGCGGATCGCGGTGTGGGGGTTTGCTGCGGCCGTGGTGTTCACGGTGCTTGCGGGGACCGTGTCGGTGCGGGATCCAGAACCGCTGATTCTGCCCGCGATCGTGCTGGCGCTCTCGTTCGCGCTGATTCACGAGCAGGGGCCGGAGCTGGCTAAGGTTCGGGCGCTGCCGGAGGTGCAGAAGGCCAAGGAGCTGCTCAACCAGCCGGTGGACACGCCTGCTGGGAAGGCGCTCGCGTACCTGCGCTCGTTGCAGCCCGCTTGGTGGCTGCTGCGGACGTTGTTGCTGGTGCTCGCGGCCGTGTTGATGACGCGGCGGGACCTGCTGGCGTTCGTGCTGGTGGTGGCGCTTGCGGCAGCGGCGTTTTACGGCGGGCCCAAGTCGAAGAGCGACCGGCGGTGGTTGTGGGTGACGTTGCCTGCCAGCGCGCTTGCTGCGGCGGTCATTCTTGGGTTGATCGACATCGCGGCGGACTCGGTGCGGTTGTCCAGCAACTCGTATCCGTCGTACCAGGTCTACCAGGAGCGTTACGAGAACATCTATCCGTTCGACTCGAACGGGAAGCCGCTCGAGGGCGTGCTGTTGTTCGACCAGGACGGCAAGGCGATCAACGCGCCGGACGTTGGCGGGCAGCGCTGTCCGAACGCCGAGCCGGTGATCCCGGCGAACAAATATCCGCGGCCGAAGATCGACTGGCAGAACGGGCAGTGTGTGACGATCCCGCCGTCGATTTCCCAGCCGCCACCGGCGTCGTCCGAGCCGCCTACGTCGTCGTCGGCACCGCCTTCGTCGTCGTCAGTGGCGCCGCCGTCACCCAGCAAGTGAAACAAGAGAGCGGGGCCGGTCGGGGGCCCCGCTCTCTACCTGCTTTCGCTGGGTTCGGCCAGTTGCCGCAATATCGGCATGGCCGAACGCAGCAATTCTCTGTCGTCCGGCGAAAGTTCGGCCATTCTTTCACCCAACAGTTCGGCTTCGCCGTGAGCGAGCGACAGGATCGTGTCGCGACCGAGTTCCGTGAGCGCGACGATAGTGGCCCTTCCGTCGGCCGCATCCGGTTCTCGCCGGACGAGGCCGCTGGACTCCAGGCTGGTCACGACCGTGGTCGCGGTCGGCTGCGAGCACAGCGCACGTACCGCTATCTCACCGATCCGCATCGGGCCGTGAGCGCTCAGCTCGGAGAGCACCAATAACTGAGTGGGTTGCAATCGACGGGCCGGCGCGGCCTGTCGAAGACTTCGCACCAGCCGGTGCACGGCCACCACGAGTTGCAAGGCTTCGTGGTTGGTGACGGTGGTGGGCATCGTTTCTCCGCACGCGCATGTGATTGTCCGAATTGGGACACGAACCTTGGAACTTTCCCCTATTTACGCTCCGCGCGCTATCCGCCAATTGCCGATCGCCCGATTGGATGCCGCCTGGACCAGTGAGGGGAGAGTAACGTCACGCCGCGCGTCAGATCAGCGCAAATCTGCAGGTAAACAGCGTTAAGCGTAGATCATTGCAACCCGAACGGAGGCATGGGGCGTAGATCGTGGTGAAGTGAGAGGAGTACTGCATGCCGCTGATCGGACTACTCCTCCTGCGGCGGGCACACTGATCACGTGAATGCCACCACGAGACGCGGGGAGCTGCGGATCTACCTCGGCGCGGCGCCCGGCGTCGGCAAGACCTTCGCCGCGCTCGGCGAGGCGCACCGGCGGCGCGGCCGCGGCACGGACGTCGTCGTCGGTTATGTCGAGACGCACGGCCGGGCGAAGACGGCCGAGCTGCTCGCCGGGCTGGAAGCCGTGCCGGTGCGGCGCACGCGGCACCGCGGCGTCGAGTTGACGGAACTGGACGTCGACGCCGTGCTCGCACGCAGACCGCAGGTGGCGATCGTCGACGAGCTCGCGCACACGAACGCGCCCGGTTCGCGCAACGCCAAGCGGTGGCAGGACGTCGAGGAGCTCCTCGACGCGGGAATCGACGTGCTGTCGACGGTCAACGTGCAGCACCTCGAGTCGATGAACGACGTCGTGCAGCGGATCACCGGCGTCACCCAGCGGGAGACGGTGCCGGACGAGATCGTCCGGCGCGCCGAACAGGTCGAGCTCGTCGACATCACGCCCGAGGCACTGCGGCGCCGGCTCGCGCACGGCAACGTCTACGCCGCCGACAAGGTCGATGCCGCGCTCGCCAACTACTTCCGCGTCGGGAACCTGACCGCGCTGCGCGAGCTGGCCCTGCTCTGGGTGGCGGACCAGGTCGACGAGGCGCTGCGGCGGTACCGGGCCGAGCAGGACATCACCGACACCTGGGAGACCCGCGAACGCGTCGTCGTCGCCGTCACCGGTGGGCCGGAGAGCGAGACGCTGATCCGCCGCGCCGTGCGCATCGCCACGCGCGCGGGCGGCGATCTCCTGGTGCTGCACGTGTTGAGAGGGGACGGGCTCGCGGGCGCGGATCCGCAGTCGATCTCCCGGTGCCGCAAGCTCGCCGAGGACCTCGGCGCCACGTTCCACACCGTGGTGGGCGACGACGTCCCGACGGCACTGCTGGAGTTCGCGCGTGGCGTGAACGCGACGCAGCTCGTCCTCGGCACGACCCGGCGCTCCCGGTTGTTCTCCGGGGGCATCGGCGCGGCGGTCGTGCGGGATTCCGGCGCGATCGACGTCCACATGGTCACGCACGAGGAGGCGGGGGGTGGCTGGCGGGGACGGGGGGAACCGAGCCCGTTGCGCCGGTCGCGACTGCTGGCCGGCTGGGCGCTGGCGGTGCTGGGACCCGCGCTGGTGACGTTCGCCGGCGTCACCTTCCGCGACCAGCTGATCCTGTCCACGAACGTGATCGGCTACCTGCTGGTGACGCTGGTCGTCGCGATCGTCGGCGGCCTCGGCCCGTCGCTCACCGGCGCACTGCTGAGCGCGTTGCTGCTGAACTTCTTCTTCACCGAGCCGTACTACACGCTCACGATCGCCGCGCAGGAGAACGTCGTCACGTTCGTCGCGATGATCATCGTGGCGGTGTCGGTGGCACTGGTGGTCGACCGCGCCGCGCGGCTGGCGGAGCAGGCGGCGAGAGCGCGCACGGAGGCGACGCTGCTCGCGTCGTACGCGCGCACGGTCTTGACGCATCCGCATCCGTTGGCGCGGCTGCTGAACGACGTCCGCGAGAACTTCGGCGTCGGCTCGGCCGCGTTGCTGGAGCGCTCCGACGGCGGGTGGCGGCGCGTCGCTGGCGTCGGCGCGCAGCCGAGCGCCGATCCGGACGACGCGGACGTCGACGTGGCCGTGACGCCGGAGGTGCACCTCGCGTTGCGCGGACGGTCGTTGCCCGCGTCGGACCGCCGCGTGCTCGAAGCGGCGGCGGGACAGGCGCTGCTCGCGTTGCGCCAGCAGCGGATGGCCGACCAGGCGGCCGAGGCCGAGCGGCGGGCGTCGCGCAACGAGCTGCGCACCGCGTTGCTCTCGGCCGTCGGGCACGACCTGCGCACGCCGCTGACGTCGATCAAGGCGGCGGTCGGCAGCCTGCGCGACCCGTCGCTCCCGCTGTCCACAGTGGACATCGCCGAGCTGCTGGAGACCGTGGAGGAGTCCGCGGACCGGCTGACCGGGCTGGTCGGCAACCTGCTCGACTCGTCCCGCCTGGCGACCGGGGCCGTCGAGCCGGTGTTCCGCGAGGTCGCCTGCTACGAGGTGGTGGCGCTGGCGTTGCGCGGACTGGGCGACGTCGCGGTCGACGTGCCCGAGTCGCTGCCGTTGATCCGTGCCGACATCGGACTGCTGGAACGCGTGATCGCCAACGTCGTGGACAACGCGCTGCGGCACGGAGCCGGGCCGGTGACGGTGCGGGCGTCCGAGCACGCCTCGGTGGTGGAGCTGCGGATCGTCGACCACGGGCCGGGGCTGCCGCGCGGTGCAGCGGAGGAGATCTTCGTGCCGTTCCAACGGTTGGGGGCCGCCGCGAGCGGTGTCGGGCTGGGGCTGAGCGTGGCGAAGGGCTTCACCGAGGCGATGGGCGGCAAGATCAGGGCCGAGGACACACCGGGCGGCGGGCTGACGGTCGTCATCTCGATGCCCGCCTGCGAGGAGAAGGAATGACGAAGGTCCTGGTGGTCGACGACGAACCGCAGATCCTGCGGGCGTTGCGGATCAACCTGTCCGCCCGCGGTTACGAGGTGCAGACTGCGGCGACCGGCAACGAGGCGCTGCGCCTGGCCGCCGACGGCAAGCCGGAGGTCGTGGTGCTCGACCTCGGCCTGCCGGACATCTCCGGCGTGGACGTGATCGCCGGGCTGCGCGGCTGGACGACCGTGCCGATCATCGTGCTGTCCGCGCGCACCGACTCGACGGACAAGGTCGAGGCGCTCGACGCCGGCGCGGACGACTACGTGACCAAGCCGTTCGGCATGGACGAGCTGCTCGCCCGGCTGCGCGCGGCCGTGCGCAGGTCGGCGGTCGGCGCGGTGGACGAGCCGGTGGTCGAGACGTCGTCGTTCGTGGTCGACCTGGCGGCGAAGAAGGTGCTGCGGGACGGCGCCGAGGTGCACCTGACGCCCACCGAGTGGGGACTGCTCGAGATCCTGGTGCGCAACCGCGGCAAGCTCGTCGCGCAGAAACAGCTGCTCCAGGACGTGTGGGGTCCCGCGTACGCGAAGGAGACCCACTACCTGCGGGTGTACCTCGCGCAGCTGCGGCGCAAGCTGGAACCGGACCCCGCCCGGCCGCGGCATCTGCTCACCGAGCCCGGAATGGGCTATCGCTTCGAGCTCTGACGAAGTGGATTCTGACGGATGTGATCGCGGAAGAGGCGCTGCGGACGCTCGACTTCGAGAAGGCGCTCGCCTTGTTCGACGGCGACTCGCCGGAGGCCGTCGGCGGTCGCGTGCGCACGTTGTGGGCGAAGCGCCGGTACGCCGAGGCCGAGCAGCTGCTGTCCAATGGGGGCCCCGATCATCCGGCGACCCGGCTGGCCAGTGGCGTGATCGCGCTCGGCCGGCGGGACGACCCGGTCCACCTGGGCATCCAGTTCGGATCGTCGCATCGGGACTGCGATCTCGCGGTCGAGCACTTCACGGCGGCGCTGAAGCTCGGCATGCCCGCGGTCCGTGGTCTGGCCACCGCGCACCGGATGGCGTGGCGGCTGGACGAGGCACGAGCGCTGCTCTCCGATGATCACCCGAGCCTGATCGTCGAACGGGCGTGGTGCCTGGTCGACGAGTGGGACCTCGAAGGCGCGCTGGAGGTGCTCGCGACCGTGCCGGACGACGTCGAAGCGCTGTTCGCGACGTCGTTCGTCGCGCGGCACTTGGAGGCGTTCGACACTGCGGAACGCGCGGTCGGGCAGCTGAGGCGGCGCGGTGCGAACGAGGTGCAGACGGGGATCGAGGCCGCGTGGCTGGCGGACTTCCGGCGGCGCACTCTTCCGGCGGCCGAGGTGGTGGCGGCCAAGGCCGACACGAACCAGGCGTTTCACGCGGTGCTGCGACTTGATCCGGGCAGCCCCAGCGCGATCGAAGGTGCGCATTGGACCGGCGGATACCCCGACCGGCTACCCGCCGAGAACTCGCCGTCGTTGTGCAACACCCTTGCGTGGCAGTTGGTGTCGAGCGATCAGACCAAGGCGCTCGCGGAAGCCCGGCACGCACGGACGCTCGATCCGCACATGCTGCGCGCCCAGGTGACCGAGGGGCACATCCTGCTGTACCAGGGCCGTGTCGACGAAGCGCGGCAGGTGCTGACCGGCGTGCTGGAGCGGTGCCCGCGGTTCACGTGGGCCAGCGAGGCGCTCGGCTGGACGGAGCTGGACGCGTTCCGGCACGAGAAAGCGTTGAGGCACTTCACCGACGCCGGGCCGTACGGCTGCGTCGGGCGGGTGGCCACGTTGCGCCGGGTCGGCTGCGTCGACCTCGCCGAGGAGGAGGCGGCCGAGTTCGTCGAGCGGTATCCGGGCGACGCGGAGCTGCTGGCCGAGCTGGGCTGGTGCGCGATCGACGAACGCCGGTACCGCACGGCGGCGGACCGGCTGAACGAGGTCCGGGTGATCGACCCCGACCACAAGGGCGCGGCGGACTGGCTGCGCAAGACCACGTGGCACCGTCGGCTCAGCATGGGCTGGTTCGACCGGGTGGAAAGCGCGTGGGGCTCGCCCCGCAAGCCCGTCGAGCGATGGCTCGCGCCAGACCAGGTGCCGCTGCGGTTGCGCGCGCGGCTGCGTGAGCTGGACCGGCGCAACTCGCAGGCGAACGCCGTCGACCAGGCCGCCGAACCCGTCGCGGGCTTCGTGCTCGCGGCGGCGCTGCTGTCTTCGCTGGCTTTCGGCCCGATCCTGTTGTCGCGGCTGGTGAGCCGTTCGGCCGACGCCGCGGCGTACGGCATTTGGGTCGGTCTCACCTTGGCGTTCGCCGTGGCGATCTTCGCGGCGCTGGGGTCGATCGAGACCGACCGCAACATCGCCCGCACCGTTTCGGTGCTCAGCTTCCTCGACGCGGTGGGCATCGGCTGGCTGCTGTTCGCCACCGGCGGCCGGCCGGTGGGCGTGGCGTTCTTCGGCTACCTGCTGCTGACCGCCGTCGCGATGGCGCTGGTTCTGTGCTGGTTCATTCTGGGCGTCTTCTTCGCCTTCGAGTGGGCGGTCCGGGCGATGGGCAACGCCGCGCGGCGGCGCACCCCTGTGGCCGGGCTCGTGCACGACCTCTCCGAGCTGCTCGACCTGCTGGACTACCCGCCGTGGCTCATCGAGCACACGAATCGGGCGCGCTGCCTCGAACTGCTCGACGCCGTCGCGTCCGGGCTGGGCAACGCGCTGAGCGAGCCGGTGGTGCGGTCAAAACGCACCCGGCCCGGTGGTGTCGAGGAGTTCCAGGCCCTGATCGCCGAACCCGTCGCCGCCGTGCGCGCGTTGAAACGCCTCGTCGTGCGGCCGACCGAGGAGGGCTGGGACCGGCTGCGGTCGGTGCTCGGCGAGATGGTGCTCATCGCGTGCGAGGGCCGGTGGGGTGACCTGCCCCGGCAGAAGCCCGAATCGGCCGCCCGCGTGCTGCGCAACCGCCTGGTCGTCGTGCTGCGGGGTGCGTTGATCGTGCTCGTGCCGCCGCTGGCGCTCGCCGGCTACCAGCTCGCGCAGGGGCGTGGCGTGTTCGACGCGCCCGTCGAGTTCTCCGTAGTGCTGTACGTGGTGTGGCCGCTGCTGTCGCTCATGTGGTGGCTCGACCCGAACCTGTCCAGCAAGATCAACGCGTTGAAGAGCACGACCGACGTGGGCAAGCCGACGTCCGGCAAGTGACCTGGACAGTTCCTTCACACGGTCGAGCTTGTCCGGTTCATGGACACGATCACGTACCTGGACACCGTCGCTCGCCACGACTACAAGCAGGCCGTCCGTGTCGCGCTCGATCTGTGGCCCGGCCACACCGTGCTGGAGGGTGCATGTCGACCGCCTGCTGCACCAGGTGTCCGACCCCGCGTTGGTGCTGGCGGAGATTCGCCGGGTGCTGCGGCCCGGCGGCATCGTCGGCCGGGCTCGAGGTGCTCGACGTGTCGACGATCGCGCCGGTGTTCCGGTCGTTCGCCGAAGCGGACCTCGTGCTCGGCCTGAGCCGCAACGCTCTCCGGGCCGCCTCCGCGGGTCTGCTGTCGGTCGAGGACGCCCGCACGTGGATCACCGCTCTGGAGGAGGGGCCGTTCCTGGCGGCGTTCGTGATTTTCGTGGTCGTACTCGGCCGTTGATCAGGGCTTGGTCGTCGGCGGCGTCGTGGTGGTCGTCGTTGACGTGGTCGTCGTCGGCGCGCTCGACGAGCTGCTGGTCGGCGGCGTCCACGACGTGGGCGGGTTGCTCTGCGGCGTCGTCGTGATCGTCGGCTCGGCCGTGGGCTGCTGGGGCTTGGGCTGCACGGGTTGCTGAGGCTTCTGGTCCTCGGGCCGCGACAGCTGCCTGCGGTCGGCGTCGGCCTTGGCGGCGCCACTCGACGAAGCGGCCGTCGACACCGTGACGATCACGGTGGACGTGCTCCCGTCCGGGGCGACGCTGGCCGACGTGATGGTCTCCGCGACCTCGGCCTTCGGGTGGGGGTTCGCCTGCTGGCCGTCCTTCGCGAGCATCGTCGCGACGGTGGCGAACATCGTGGCGACGACGACGCCGCCCGCGGCCAGCATGACGACCGTCGACACCTTCTTCTTCGGAGCCGAAGGTGACTGCGGATGATCTTCCTCGAACACACCATCTCCTCGTGGGAAACCCGGTCGGATGGTCTTGCGTTCGAGTTATCGGCTGATCCGAACGTCGGCCTCAGTTGCGCCACACGTTCGAGTGACGCTCAGTCACAACAAGGTGACGGACGTCACCCAGAGCCGACTCAGTCGTTCAGCCCGGCTGGCCCGGCTCCGTCGTCGTGGTGGTCGTGGTCGTCGTCGTGGTGGTGGTCGTGGTGGTCGTGGTCGACGACGACGTGGGCTTCGTCGGCTGCGTGGGCTGGGTCGGCTCCTCGGTCGTCACCGTCGTCGTCGTGCCGTCCGGGCGCGTGATCGTGGTGACCCGAGTGGCCTTCTTGGTGGTCGTCGGCGTCGGTGCGTCCGTCGTGGTCGACGTGGTGGTGTCGGTGACCGACGGGGTCGTCGACGTCGACGTCGAGACGGACGGGAAGCTCAGGGTGTCCCTGGCGACGATGTCCTTGCGGGGTTGCGGGGCCGCGGGCTGCGCGGACGACCCGGCCGCGATGGACGCCACGGCGGCGAAGATCGTCGCCACCACGACGCCGGACACGGCGAGGATCACCTGGGGCGTCCCGCGGAAGCGCGAGCGCGCGTCAGGTTCCGGGCTTTCGTACACGCGGTTGTCTCCTTGAACTCAGCGGCCGAAGTCCTGCGTCCAGTAGCTGCCACGGGTGTCGAGGCCGACGCCCATGGCGGTGAACGAGCAGTCGAGGATGTTGCGCCGGTGGCCGGGGGAGTTCATCCAGTCCTTCATGACCTGGTCGGCCGTCTTCTGACCCATCGCGATGTTCTCGCCGCCGGGGCTGGCGTAGCCGGCGTCCTTCATGCGCTCGGCGAAGTCGATGCCCTCGGGGGTGTCGTGCGAGAAGTAGTCGCGGGACGCCATGTCGGTGCTGTGCGCCTGCGCCGCCGTGGTGATCCGGTCGTCGAGCACGACGGGCTTGCAGCCGGCGTCGGAACGCTCCTTGTTGACCAGGGTGAGCACCTGCTGCTCCGCCGACCGGTTCACGGGCTTGGCCGTCGTGGTCGGGGGCGCGGTGGTGGTGGGCGGAACCGTGGTCGTCGGCGGGACCGTGGTGGTCGTGGTGGGAGCGGTGCTGGAGGAGCTCTTGGTGGTGGGAGCGGCAGCCGGGGAAGAAGAAGTGGAGTGTCTGCCTGGGGCGGCGGCGTTGCCGGAACCGAACTGGGTCGCTGCGTCGGTCGACTCCTGTGCCGCTGGTCCGATGCCGAGGGCCGCCGAGTTGGTGAAGGCGAGTCCGGTCGCGCCAGCCGCGCCGATCAGAAGTCCGAATAACAGGCTTCGGGCACTCACGGCTGGGGACCGTACCACTAATGGGTGACATCGCTACGTGCCCCGGAAATCACGTCAAGTGACTGGGGGACCATTCGGGGGTGGATGTTCGACTGAACGCGTGGGTGCGCGGATACGTCCAGGGCGTCGGTTTCCGGTGGTGGACGCGGGCGCGGGCGTTGGAGCTCGGGCTCGTCGGCAGCGCGTCGAACCTGCGGGACGGCCGCGTCGAGGTGGTCGCCGAAGGATCCGAGGAAGCGTGCAAACGGCTGCTGGAGGCTCTCCGATCGGGTGAAACGCCCGGCCGGGTCGACACCGTTGTCGAGCGGTGGACCGAGGCGCGCGGCGGATTGACCGGGTTTATCGAGCGCTGAACCGTTCGGCCGCGAAGTGGCGTAGTAAGAGGTCGTGGACTCCGCCGAAGACGTCCTCATCCAGCTCTACGACCGCTGGCGCGGTCCCTTGCTGAGCTACGTCCTCAAGCTGGTGGACAACGACTACCAGCAGGCCGAGGACGTCGTTCAGGAGACGCTGCTGAGGGCGTGGCGGCACCACGACGAGCTGAAACCGGACGAGGCCGCGCCCTGGCTGTACACGGTGGCGCGCAACCTCGTGATCTCCGGCTACCGCAGGCGCGGCGCGAAGGCCACCGAGGTGCCGATCGAGCCCGCCGACCTGCCGCCCGTGTCCGACGAGGTCGAGCACGTGCTGCAGGTGTGGCAGATCGCGGACGCGCTGCGCGGGTTGAGCAAGGAGCACCGGGCGGTCGTCGTGGAGCTGTACTACCGCCGCCGCACGGTGGCGGAGACCGCGAAGGTGCTCGGTGTCCCGCCGGGCACGGTGAAGTCGCGTTGCTTCTACGCCCTGCGGGCGCTGCGCGACGCCTTGGAGGAACGGGGGGTGACCGAGTCATGACCTGCACGCACGCGCTCGACGTCGGCGCCTACCTCTTCGGGTCGCTCGACCTGCGCGAACGGTCCGCGTTCGAACGGCACCTCGGCGGCTGCGACACGTGCCGGGCGGAGATGCTGCGGCTCGCGCCCCTGCCCGGCCTGCTCGGCCGGCTCACCCCCGACGACGTCGAGAACCTGGACGACCTGCCCACTGTCGCGCCCAAGCCGCGCAAGAGGCGGTTGCTGCTGGCCACCGCCATAGCCGTTGTTGTGGCGCTCGCCACAGTCGTCGTGCTGTTGCGTCCGTCACCTGGGCCCACGTGGGCGGCGAGCGACGCGAACACCGGCGTGTCGGCGTCCGCGCAGATGATTACCCGGTCGTGGGGCACCGAGATCCGGCTGAGCTTGCACGACGTCCCGCTCGGGTCGCGGTGCAAACTGCTGGTCCACGACAAGAAAGGCCAGCGTGAGATAGGTGGGTGGTGGGGAACGTCCACCGCCGACGGCGAGACCGTGCCGGGCTCCACGTCGTTCCAGCTCGACGCCATCGACCATATGGAGGTCATGGTCGACGACCGCATACTGGTGACGTTAAAGCGCTGATCATGCTGGTCAGCGGCCCGCCTCCCGCATCGAATCACGCTCATTGGGTACCCTCCCCCGCGTGCATCTCAAGAGCCTGACGCTGAAGGGCTTCAAATCCTTCGCCTCGGCTACCACGCTCCGCTTCGAGCCGGGCATCACCTGTGTTGTCGGCCCCAACGGGTCCGGCAAGTCCAACGTGCTCGACGCGCTGAAGTGGGTGATGGGCACGCAGGGCGCCAGGGACCTGCGCGGCGGCAAGATGGAGGACGTCATCTTCGCTGGCACGTCCGGCCGCGCGCCGCTCGGTCGCGCCGAGGTGACGCTGACGATCGACAACTCGGACGGCGCGCTGCCGATCGAGTACACCGAGGTGTCGATCACCCGCCGGATGTTCCGCGAGGGCGCGACCGAGTACGAGATCAACGGCAACTCGTGCCGCCTGATGGACATTCAGGAGCTGCTGAGCGACTGCGGCCTCGGCCGCGAGATGCACGTCATGGTCGGCCAGGGCCAGCTCGCGTCCATTCTGGAGTCCAAGCCCGAGGAGCGCCGCGCCTACATCGAAGAGGCCGCCGGCGTCCTGAAACACCGCAAGCGCAAGGAAAAGGCGCTGCGCAAGCTCGAGGCGATGCAGGCGAACCTCACCCGCCTCACCGACCTCACCGCCGAGCTGCGCCGCCAGCTCAAGCCGCTCGGCAAGCAGGCCGAGATCGCCCGGCGCGCACAGGTCGTCCAGGCCGAGCTGCGCGACTCACGGTTGCGCCTGCTCGCCGACGACCTCGTGACGCAACGGGACGCGCTCGCCCAGGAAGAGGCCGACGAGGCGCAGGCCCGCGTCCGCCGCGGCGAGGTCGAGAAGTCGTTGCAGGCCGCGCAGTACCAGCAGAACGAGCTCGAGGAGATGGTCGCGGCCGACGCGCCCAAGCTCCAGGCCGCGCAGGACACTTGGTACCGGCTGTCCGCTTTGGAGGAACGCCTCCGCGGCACCGTGCGGCTCGCCGTCGAACGCGCCCGCCACCTGTCCGCCGAGGTCGAGGCACCGCGCGGTGGCCGCGACCCCGAGCAGCTGGAGGCCGAGGCCGAGGAGATCGCCCAGACGGAGCTGGAGCTTCAGGAGGGCGTGACCGAGGCGCGCATCGCGCTGGCCGAGGCCGTCGAGACGCGGTCCGAACTGGAGCGCATGGTCTCCGCCGCCGAGAAGGCGCACATCGCCGCCGTGCGCGCGATCGCCGACCGCCGCGAGGGCCTCGCCCGGCTCTCCGGTCAGGTGGAGGCGTTGCGCAGCAAGACGAACGCGACCGCCGAGGAGATCGAGCGGCTGTCCGTTTCGCTGGCCGAGGCCGTCGAACGCCAGGAGTTCGCCGCCCAGGAACTGGCCGAGGCGCGCGAGGTCACCGGCACCGAGGACGAGGACGACCAGGGCCTCGACGAACGCCACCGGCACGCCGTGCAGGCCAACGACGCGGCCAAGGCGCGCGTCGAGGAGCTTGTGAAGGCCGAACGCACCGCGGAACGCGACATCGCGTCGTGGAAGGCGCGCGTCGAGGCGTTGTCGCTCGGCCTGACCCGCAAGGACGGCGCCGGCGCGCTGCTGGCGGCCGGTGCGCAGATCCCCGGCCTGCTCGGTTCCGTCGCCGCGTTGCTGACCGTCGACCCCGGCTACGAGGTCGCGCTCGCCGCCGCGCTGGGCCCGATCGCCGACGCCGTCGCGGTCTCGTCCGGCTCCGACGCGCTCGCGGCGCTGAAGCTGTTGAAGGAGAAGGACGCCGGCCGCGCCGGTGTCCTCATCGGTTCCTCTGGGTCCACTGTGGACACCTCTGCCTGGGGCTCCCTGCCTTACGGCGCGAGGTGGGCCGTCGAGGTCGTGCACGCGCCCGAGGCGTTGCGCCCGGCGCTGTACAAGGCGCTCGACCGGGTGGCCGTGGTCGACTCGCTGGAGGCCGCACAGTCGTTGTCCGTTCGCGCGGTGACGCGTGAGGGCGACATCTTCGGCCCGGACTGGGCGATCGGCGGCTCGCAGCGTTCGCAGAGCGTCATCGAGGTGCAGGCCGCGGTCGACGAGGCCGAGCAGGCCCTGGCCGCCGCCGAACGCGAGTTGGAACACGCCTCCGCCGCCCTGGAGGGCGCGCGGGCCGAGCAGCAGGCGCGCCGCGCCGAGGTCGGTGCCCTCAAGGACGCGCAGCAGGAGGCCAAGGTCCGCCAGGCCCGCTCCGGTGAGCGCCTCAACCGCATGGCCGCGGCCGTGCGGTCCGCGGAGGCCGAGGTCGAACGCATCCGCGGTCAGCGCTTGAAGGTGGAACAGTCGCGCGAAGAGGCTTTGCTCCAGCTCGGCGAGCTGGAGGAGCGGCTGCTCATGGCCGAGGAGGAGCAGACCCTCGAGGACGAGCCCGACACCGAGCACCGCGACCAGCTCTCGAACGAGCTTGCCGGCGCACGCCAGGCCGAGATGGACGCCCGGCTCGTGCTGCGCACCGCCGAGGAACGTTTCCGCGCGTTGCAGGGCAAGGCGGACGGCCTGCGCCGCGCCGCCCGCGCCGAGCGCGAGGCCCGCGAACGCGCGTCCCGAGCCATGGCCGCCCGCCGTCGTGGCGCGACCGTCGCCCAGGCCGTCGTCGACGGCGGCGAGATCGCGCTGGCGCGCATCGAGGTCTCGCTGCAGCGCGCCGCGCGGGAACGTGACGTCGCCCAGGAACGCCGCGCCCAGCGCGAACTGCTGCTGACCCAGGTGCGCGGCCTCGTGCGCGAGATGTCCACCGAGCTGGAGAAGCTGACCGACGCCGTGCACCGCGACGAGGTGCTGCGGGCCGAGCAGCGGATGCGCATCGAGCAGCTCGAGACCAAGATCGCCGAGGACTTCGGCATGGGTCTCGACGACCTCGTGGCCGAGTACGGCCCCGACGTCCTCGTGCCGCCGTCCGCGCAGGAGATGTCCGAGTACGAGGCGGCCAAGGAGCGTGGCGAGGACGTCACGGCTCCGCAGCCGGTGCCGTACGACCGCGACACCCAGGCCCGCCGTGCCAAGCGCGCCGAACGCGACCTGTCCACGCTGGGCAAGGTCAACCCGCTGGCGCTGGAGGAGTTCGCGGCGCTGGAGGAGCGCTACAAGTTCCTCTCCAACCAGCTCGAGGACATCAAGGCCACGCGGCGCGACCTGCTGACCGTCGTGAAGGAGGTGGACGACAAGATCCTCGAGGTCTTCACGTCCGCCTACGAGGACGTGGCCCGTGAGTTCGAGATCGTCTTCAAGGTCCTGTTCCCCGGCGGCGAGGGCCGGCTGATCCTCACCGAGCCCGAGGACATGCTGACCACGGGCATCGAGCTCGAAGCCCGGCCGCCCGGCAAGAAGGTCAAGCGGCTGTCGCTGCTGTCCGGTGGCGAGAAGTCCCTCGCGGCCGTCGCGATGCTGGTGGCGATCTTCCGCGCCCGCCCCTCGCCCTTCTACGTGATGGACGAGGTCGAGGCGGCGTTGGACGACACCAACCTGCACCGCCTGATCTCGTTGTTCGAGCAGCTGCGGGAACGGTCGCAGCTGCTGATCATCACGCACCAGAAGCCGACCATGGAGATCGCCGACGCGCTGTACGGCGTCTCCATGCGAGGTGACGGCATCAGCCAGGTGATCTCGCAGCGGCTGCGCTCGCGGGCGGACAACGAGCCGGAGCCCGTTGCCGCGGACCCGGAACCCGCTGCCGCGGACGAGCCGGCCGCCGCGCCGGTGGAGGCCTGACCGACCCGGCAGCGAAGGCGATCAGGAATCGAGAAGCGAGGTTCCCGAGCCGCACATAATGTTGCCGCCATGACAGACACACAGGGCATCAAAACCGTACTGCACCCCGTCTCTGACCTGGCGAAAGCCAAGGACGTGTACATCGCGCTGCTCGGCATCCAGCCGCAGGCCGACAGCGACTACTACGTCGGCTTCGACGTGGCCGGCCAGCACATCGGGCTGGTGCCGGGCAGCAAGATGACCGGACCGGTCGCCTACTGGCACGTGGACGACATCGAGGCGAAGCTGGCCGAGGTGACCGCGGCGGGTGCCGCCGTGCACGAGGCCCCGCGCAACGTCGGGGGCGGCCGGCTGGTGGCGACCTTCACCGACGCCGACGGCAACGTTCTGGGCCTCGTGCAGGACAAGTGAGGGAGAGACTCCGATGAGCAAGCACGTCGCCGACAGCCACGACCTGATCCGTGTGCACGGCGCCCGCGAGAACAACCTCAAGGACGTCAGCATCGAGATCCCGAAGCGGCGCCTGACGGTGTTCACCGGAGTCTCCGGCTCTGGCAAGAGCTCGCTGGTGTTCGACACGATCGCCGCCGAGTCGCAGCGGATGATCAACGAGACCTACAGCACCTTCGTGCAGGGCTTCATGCCGACACTGGCGCGGCCGGACGTCGACGTGCTCGACGGGCTGACCACGGCGATCATCGTCGACCAGCAGCGGATCGGGTCCGACCCCCGGTCCACGGTCGGCACGGCCACCGACGCGAACGCGATGCTGCGCATCCTGTTCAGCCGGCTCGGCAAGCCGCACATCGGGTCGGCGCAGGCGTTCTCGTTCAACGTCGCGTCGATCAGCGGCGCGGGCGCGGTCACGGTGGAGAAGGCCGGGCAGAAGATCAAGGAGCGGCGCAGCTTCAGCATCACGGGCGGCATGTGCCCGCGGTGTGAGGGCCGTGGCTCGATCAACGACATCGACCTGACCCAGGTCTACGACGAGGAGAAGTCGCTCAACGAGGGCGCGATCACCATCCCCGGCTACAGCATGGACGGCTGGTACGGCCGCATCTACCGGGGCTCCGGCTTCTTCGACCCGGACAAGCCGATCAAGAAGTTCACCAAGAAGCAGCTGCACGACCTGCTCTACAAGGAGCCGACCAAGATCAAGGTCGAGGGCATCAACCTGACCTACGCGGGGCTCGTCCCGCAGATCCAGAAGTCGTTCCTGTCCAAGGACATCGACGCTCTGCAGCCGCACATCCGCGCGTTCGTGGAGCGGATCGCGACGTTCTCGACGTGTCCCGACTGCGACGGCACGCGGCTGAGCGAGCTGGCCCGGTCGTCGAAGATCAAGAAGATCAACATCGCCGACGCGTGCGCCATGCAGATCAGCGACCTCGCGGAGTGGGTGCGGGGGCTGAAGGAACCGTCCGTCGCGCCGCTGCTCGCGAAGCTCGGGCACGCGCTCGACTCGTTCGTCGAGATCGGGCTCGGCTACCTCAGCCTCAACCGGGCGACCGGCACGCTCTCCGGCGGCGAGGCGCAGCGCACCAAGATGATCCGCCACCTCGGGTCGGCGCTCACCGACGTCACCTACGTCTTCGACGAGCCCACGATCGGCATGCACCCGCACGACATCCAGCGGATGAACTCACTGCTGGGGCGCCTGCGGGACAAGGGCAACACGGTGCTGGTCGTGGAGCACAAGCCCGAGACGATCGGGATCGCCGACCACGTCGTCGACCTCGGACCCGGCGCGGGCGCCGCGGGCGGCCAGGTGATGTTCGAGGGCACCGTCGAGGGCCTGCGGGCCAGCGGCACGATCACCGGGCGCCACCTGGACGACCGGGCGTCGCTGAAGTCGTCCGTGCGCGCTCGGACCGGCGTGCTCGAAGTGCGTGGCGCGAACACGCACAACCTGAAGAACGTCGACGTCGACATCCCGCTCGGCGTGCTCACCGTCATCACCGGCGTGGCGGGCTCGGGCAAGAGCTCGCTGATCCACGGCTCGGTGTCGAAGCGGGAGGGCGTCGTCACGGTCGACCAGACCCCGATCCGCGGCTCGCGGCGCAGCAACCCGGCGACCTACACCGGCCTGCTGGAACCGATCCGCAAGGCGTTCGCCAAGGCCAACGGCGTGAAGCCGGCCCTGTTCAGCGCCAACTCCGAGGGCGCCTGCCCGAACTGCAACGGCGCGGGCGTCATCTACACCGACCTGGCGATCATGGCGAGCGTCGCCACCACCTGTGACGTGTGCGAGGGCAAGCGGTTCGACGCGGGCGTGCTCGAGTACCACCTCGGTGGCCGCGACATCAGCGAGGTGCTCGCGATGTCGGTGACCGAGGCCGAGCGGTTCTTCGCGGAAGGCGACGCGCGCACTCCTGCCGCACATGCCGTCCTCGAACGGCTCGTCGCCGTGGGGCTCGGCTACCTCACCATCGGCCAGCCGCTCACCACGTTGTCCGGCGGCGAGCGGCAGCGGCTCAAGCTGGCCACCCACATGGCCGAGAAGGGCGGCGTTTACGTCCTCGACGAGCCGACCAACGGCCTGCACCTGGCCGACGTCGAACACCTGCTCGGGCTGCTCGACCGGCTCGTCGACGGCGGCAAGTCGGTCATCGTCATCGAGCACCACCAGGCCGTGATGGCGCACGCCGACTGGATCATCGACCTCGGGCCTGGCGCGGGCCACGACGGCGGCCGAATCGTGTTCGAGGGCACCCCAGCCGACCTGGTCGCCACCCGCCCAACCCTCACCGGCCAGCACCTGGCGGACTACATCGGCTAGCGAACGTGACGTTTGAGGACATCTATGTCTCTCAACATCACGTTCGCTGGTCAGCGGTGGCGGTCGAGCTCCCGCGCCTCTTCCGGCGTGGGAGCCGTGCCACCGAGGTGCACGGGCTGCCACCACTGGCCGGTGCCGTCGTCCGGGTAGGACGACTGGGCGCGGTCGAGGAGCTCCTGCATCTTCTTGCGCAGCAGCGCGTCACCGGAGTCGCCGGGGGAGGGCTCCATGGGCTCACCGATCAGGATCTTGACCGGAACGTGGCGCTGCGTCAGGTTCTTCGGGCGCCCCTTGGTCCACAGGCGCTGTGTGCCCCACAGGGCGACGGGGATCAACGGCACACCGGCCTCGTGCGCGAGGCGGTTGGCGCCGGACTTGATCTCCTTGACCGTGAACGAACGGCTGATCGTGGCCTCGGGGAAGATCCCGACGACCTCGCCGGAGCGGAGCGCGGCCAGTGCCTGCTGGTAGGACGCCTGGCCGGCGCTCCGGTCGACGGGAATGTGGTGCATCCCCCGCATCAGCGGGCCCGCGATCCGGTTCGCGAAGATCTCGTGCTTCGCCATGAACCGGGTCAGCCTGCCCGATGGCCGTGCGCCGTAACCCGCGAAGATGAAATCGAGGTAGCTGACGTGGTTGGACGCCAGCACGGCTCCGCCGGAGCCGGGGATGTGCTCCGGCCCCTCGATCTCGATCCGCAGGTCCAGCACCCGGAACATCGTCTTGGCGAGACCGATCACCGGGGGATACACGAGTTCTGCCATGGGACAGAACGGTAGCGGGAAAAGTTACTGGCCGGTAGCCGTGCTCTCGTGGTTCCGGATGACCCTGGGCACACCCGCGAGGTCCTCGTCGTTGCAGAGCAGCTTGAGGTCGTAGTAGGGGGCACCCTGCGTATCGTCGTAATCCAGGTGGATCGCGATCACGTCCACCGGTTCGCCCAGCCATTCCTGGGTGTCACGCAGCCAGGCCGCTGCACGTTCAAGTGCGGTGGGCAGGTCGTCGTCACGGAAACCGACCGGCCGATACGGGACACCTTGGACTTGGTCCCGCTGGTTCGCCGGCATGGGAAGGTCGACAGCCACCCCGGATTCGTCGAGATCGAGTTGGATCGTTTCCTCACTCACGTGAGAAGAGTCCCCCACCCTCAGGTGGCCTGCAAGCCCGAATTCGGTGCTCGTCCCATGCGCCGTCCGCGATCACCACCCGGTAGCGGAGCCGCAGCACGGCGTTCGCGGCCAGCGCCACCTCCTCGTGGAAGAACGGTGCAGGGCATACCGCCGCGAAGGGTTCGGAGCGGACGAACCAGCAGGTCGGAGTGGGTGCGAGGAACACCAGCGTGGCCTGCGGGGTGACGAACGCGAGCCACCGGGAAAACTCACCCATTCGGGCGCCCAGGACTCGTCCACCCGTGAACGACGCGGGGCCGCGCCACAGCAGACCGCCGTAGCCCGCGTCCGGCCGGCCGTTGGTCGTCGGGCTGCCGAAGATCAGCGGGGTCGTGGTCGTGTTGCGGATCTCCGTGGCGAAGTCGAGGGACCAGTGGTCGGCGTTCGTCGAGGTCTCGACCGTGCGGATCTCCGACGCCACGTGCTCGCCCGGCTCGGTGAGCCACGTCAGCCGTTCGCGGAAGCCCTCCACCGTGCGGTGGTCGAACCCGTCGTGCCGCATCGTCCCGTTGTTGGGCAGCTGCACGTAACCCTGGTTGCGCACGAACGTCGGGCCGCCCCAGAAGTTCGCCGCGCCGACGTGTGCGATCGCCAGTGACAGGCCGGTGTGCCACGGGTGGTCGGGCGGGCGAACGCCGGTCACCTCGACCCCGTTGCGGGTGAACAGGTTGAAGTACGGTCGTTGTCCACTGTGGACATAGGTGTAGTTCATCCCAGCACCACCGGCAGCTCGGCGAGTCCGCTCACGAGCACCCTGCGCCACTCCAGCTCCTCAGCGGGCTTGGCGAGCTTCAGGTGCGGGAACCGTGTTCGCAGCGCCCGCAACGACTCCTGCAGCTCGATCCGGGCCAGCTGCGCACCCAGGCAGAAGTGCGGTCCGGCGCCGAACGACAGGTGCTGGTTGCTTTGTCTCCCGAGATCCAGCTCGTCGGGATCTTCGAACGCCCGCGGGTCGCGGTTGGCGGCGTTCAACGCGGCCATCACGCCCTCGCCCTCGCGGACGAGCTGTCCTGCGACCTCGACGTCCTCGATCGCCACCCGCAGCTGGCCGACCTCGCTGAACCTGTTGTAGCGCAACAGTTCCTCGACGGCCAACTCGAAGTCGGTGAGCCCCTCCCAGAGGTCGAACCGCAGCAACGTCGCCACGCACGACGCGATCTGGTTCGCGGACGTCTCGTGCCCGGCCACCAGCAGGTTGACGCCGAACGCCACCAGCTCGTCGTGACTCAGCTCAGCGGCCAGTTCGCCCAGCAGTCCCGTGGTGTTCAGCCCGGCCATGTAGGCCTGCATGTCCGTCATCGCGGTGTCGACGCGCTCGCGGTCGCCCGGTGACATGCTGTACCCGAGCTCGGTCCACTCGCGGAACCGGTCGCGGTCCTCGTACGGCACGCCGAGCAGCTCGCAGATCACCTGGATCGGTAACGGCAACGCGAACAGCTCCCGCAGGTCCGCGCCGTCACCGGCTCTTGCCACGTCCTCGGCCAGCTCCTCGGCCAGCTTCCGGATCCACGGTCTGGTCTGCTCGATCCGCCGGTGCGCGAAGACCGGCGACACCAGCCGGCGCAGTCTCGTGTGCTCGGGCGGGTCGGTGGTCGTGAGGCTGCTCGGCAACGGCTTCGCGAGCGCCACCCGCGGTGCGCCGTCCTTGACCACGGCCGCGCGGGAGAACCGCGGGTCCGCCAGCACGAACCGCACGTCGGCGTACCGCGCCACGAGCCACACCTCGGCGCCCGCGAGCGTGCGGACGCGGGCGATCGGTTGCTCCTCCCGTAGCCGCGCCCACATCGGAGACGGATCGATCTGGAACGCGTCGGCGAACGGGATGTCGATCGTCATGCCTCGACCCTAGGACCCCCAGGAAGAGGGTCGTGAGTGGTTTCCGTCGTCATAGCGACGGAAACCACTCACGACAGTTCCCACTTATCCACAGATCGCTCCGCCCCCAAGCCGCGACCGTGCGTCTCAGGCCAGCTTGTACTCATGACCTTTGAGGAGCCGTTTGACAAGTTCGGCCTGGCTAGTACTGCACAGCTCATCAGTGGTGGCGTCACCGAGGCGCAATGGCGGGCGCACGTGAGAGCCCGTCGCTGGCAACACGTGCTACGCAACGTGTACGCCTGCTTCACCGGTGCATTGCCCCGTGATGCTCAGCTGAAAGCCGCGTTGCTGCACGCGGGCGAGCCGGCTGCCCTCAGCCATCGGACAGCCGCTGAGGAATGGGGTTTTCTGAAGCCGTCTGATGGGGGACCCGTGCATGTGACAGTGCCGTACACGTGTTCAGCGATCTCAAAGCCGCCATTCGTGCAACTTCACCGTTCTCGGGCGTTTCGGTTCATCCGTGTCGAGCTCGAGCCGATGCCCCGTACGATCGTCGCCGCCACGGTCGTGGATCTCGCTGTGGCGGAGCCCACCGAGGGCGAGGCTCGACTGACATTGGTGTCGCTTGCCGGCCGGGCTGGGCTGCCGGTCGGTCAGCTTATGCACGAGATGCAGGTGCGTAAGCCCCGTCGGTACCGCAAGGCGCTTGAGGAAGCCGCAGCTGCGTTCGCCGATGGCGCGACGTCCGCTCTGGAGTACGAGTACCTGACTCGCGTCGAACTCGCACATGACCTTCCGAGTGCACAGCGGCAGACGCCGTTCGCGGTCGATGGACGCACTCTGTTCGAGGACGTCACGTATGACCATCTTGGTATCGCTCTGACCGTCCGCTTGGACGGCAAGGAGTACCACGCGATTCCTGGAGTCGCCTTTCGTGATCGCCGTCGGGACAACGCGGCTGAGTTGAAGGGCCGGGCACGCCTCACCTACGGCTGGCACGACGTGCATCGGGACCCGTGCTCAGTCGCACATGAAGTCGCGGCCGTACTCCGTCGAGAGGGGTGGACCGGGGAGGTGAGGGCCTGTGGGCGGTGCAGGGTCGTGAGTGGTTTCCGTCGTCATAGCGACGGAAACCACTCACGACAGCGACCAGCGCCAGCGTTCCCGGCGGGGAAGATCGCCCAATGCGATCCGCCCGTTGCACCAAAGCAGGGTCTCCCAGGGCTCGTGCCCGGTCGGCGCATCGGGAAACAGTCGCGCCACGGTCAGCGCCGCGATGTCGGCCGGGGGAGTGAACGGAACCCTGACGGAGGCGTCGTAGGTGTGTACGAGTAGCTCGTCGCAGCCCATGGCGGCGAACCCGGACGCGTCGGCGAGGCCGTACGGATGCCAGCCGACGGTGTCCGGCGGTGATGACTCCAGCATCCGCACGAGCACCGTCCCGTAGACCGAGACGCTCCGCACGAGGTCGGCGGGCGTCGCGTCCGGCTTCACATTCGGGTCCAGAGTCGAGAGCTCGGTGGGGCCGGCCACGAAGTCCGTGGCGTACCAGAGCAGCCCTTCCGCGAGGTGCGCGACCGCTTGCGCGACAGTCCAGTCCAGGCCGGGGATCTGAACCGACCAGTCGTCGTCCAGCGAAGAGAGATGCGAAACGCACAGGTCAAGGGTCCGGATCAGGCACGTCGTGTCCATGGGTGAAAACTCTCTCGCTTCCTGGTGCCCGGCGGGCGACTATTCCGACATGTACGACATCCGTTTCGCCGAACCGGGCGATCTCAGTGCCGCGCTGGCGCTGCTCGTCCGGCTCCAGGCCGACACCGCGCACCACATCGGCTACCTCGGTGAGACCGTCGAAGCCCTCTCCGAGGAGCTCGCCGAGTTCGAACCCGACTGGTCGTCGTGTTCCGTAGTGGCGACCGACGAGTCGGGCCGGCTCGCGGGGTTCCTCAGCGTGGAGATCGACTCCAAGCTGCGCCGGGCGTGGCTGCACGGGCCGTTCGTCGACGTACCCCTCAACCATCCGGCGGGCAGCCGGATCTGGGACCAGACGGCCGACGCGCTCTTCGTCAAGGCGCGGGAGATCCTCGACGACATCACCGACCACGAACTCTACGGACACACGAACCACCGCCGGCTCGCCGCGTTCGCGCAACGCCACGGCTTCACCGCCGGGAAAGCCAGCAGCATCTACCTACTCGACAACGGCGCGCTGCGCACTCTGTTGCTGCGCGACGCCAACTACTCCGCCACCCACGAAATGCGCGTGCTGCCAACGGATCCGGCGGTTCACGAGGCCGTCGCCGTGTTGCACGAGCGATGTTTCCCGCACTCCTACATGTCCGGGCGCCAGCTCGTCGACGGCACCAAGAACCGCACGGTCGTCGTCGCGATGGACGGTCAACGCGTCCTCGGGTACGCGGGCGGCAAGGCGCAGCCCGAGGAGTACTACGTCGACTTCGTCGCCGTCGAACCGGACGCGCGCGGTCAGGGCATCGGCGCCCAGCTCGTCACCGAGCTGCTGTGGAAGCTCGCCTGCGACCAGGGCGCCCGGCCGCAGGCCGCCGCGTCGATCCTGGCGGGCAACGAGTCCAGCCGGCGCATGTTCGGCCGCCTCGGGTTCCGCCTGCACCTGGAACTAGTCGCCTACCGACACGCGTCCTAGGCCGCCTGAGCCGCGGCGGCCTCCTCGACATCGGGCCGCCGCGGCTTGTGCCGCAAAGACAGCAGTCCACCGACGATCAGCGTGACCGCCACGCCGAGCGGCGTGTTCCACCAGCCGGACAGCGACAGGACCTTCTTCGCGGCGTTGGCCCGGCTGAAGTCGATCGTGAGCGTCTGCGCGTCACCGACGAACTTCACGCCGAGGATCACGAAACCCACGACCAGCACGGTCGTCACGAACGCGATGATCGCGTCGGACTGACTGGCCTTCTTGAAGATCAGCCCGAGCAGGAACGCGCCGAGCAGCGCGCCGTAGGTGTAGCCGGCGATGCCGAGCGCTTGCACCACGATCGGGTCCGACGTCTTCGCGTTGCCCGACGCGAACAGCCCGGCGCACACGATGAGCAGACCGGCCCACACCAGCGTCCACACGCGGCCGTGCTTGAGCCGTTCCTCGTCGGTCATCGGCGTCTTGCGGATCCGTTCGTAGACGTCCGTGACGGTCGAGGAGGCCAAGGCGCCCAAGGAAGAACTGAGTGCCGCCGCCAGGATGCCCGCGATCACGAAGCCTGAGACACCGCTCGGCAACTCGGTGACGATGAAGTGCGCGAACAGCTCGTCCTTGTTGTTGAGCTTCAGATCCTTCACCGGATCGACGCCCTTGTAGAACGCCCACATCATCACGCCGATGAACAGGAAGAACGCGAACTGCAGGAACACCACGACACCGCTGGCGATCAACGCCTTCTGCGACGCCTTCACGTCCCGCGTCGCCATCAGCCGCTGCACGATCAGCTGGTCCGCGCCGTGCGACGCCATCGACAGCAACGCGCCGCCGAAGAACGCCGCCAGGAACGGGTAGGCGCCCGTCAGCGGCGACGAGGTGAAGTCGAGGATCTGGAACTTGTTGGCGTCGAAGGCCTTGCCGAACCAGCCGTCGGGCAGTTTGCCCGCGAGCACCCAGATCACGCCGACTCCGCCGAGCACGTACCAGAGCATCTGGATCGCGTCGACCCACACGACCGCGCGCACGCCGCCGAAGAAGCTGTAGAAGACCATCGCCAGGCCGAGGACGACCACGATCGTCCAGTACCCCGCGCTGACGCCGTACGCGGCGAGCACGACCTTGATCGGGATCGCCGTGGCGAAGAGCCGGATGCCGTCCGCGAGCAGGCGGGTGAACAGGAACGTCACCGACGCGGTCGCGCGCATCCCGTCGCCGTAGCGCTTGCCGAGGAAGGCGTACGCCGTCACGAGGTCGCCCGCGATGTACTTGGGCAGCAACACGAACGACACGACGATCCGGCCGACGATGTACCCGAGCGCGAGCGTCAGGTACGTCATGCCGCCCTGCGCCGGTGTCGCCAGGTACGCCACGACCGGCACGCTCAGCACGGTCAGCGTGGACGTCTCCGCGGACACGACCGAGAGGCACACCACCCACCAGGAGATCTTGCTCTCGCTGACGAAGTAGTCCGTCGCCGACTTCTGCCGTCCGCCGATCCACACGCCGAGCAACGGCATGCCCACCAGGAACAGGGCGATGATGGCGAGGTCAAGAGCGCGCACTTGTTCCTCCGATACGCAGTCTGGTCACAGCGGTCGTCACCGGCTCGGGCAGCCGCAGCGGCGCGGCCCCAGGGGTGATGCTGCCGAGTAGTCGTGGACCGGACGCGCCGGTCGCGCTGGGTGTGTTGGCCGGAACACCGTGCCATGTCAGGAATCCCAGCAGTGCGGCGAGGTAGGCCTCCTTGCCGTCGCGGGGCAGCCCCAGGGAGTCGCTGCTGCGCAACGGGATCGGGTGCAGCGCCCGTTCGAGTGCCTTGGCCAGCACCGGGTTGCGCAGGCCGCCTCCGGACGCGACCACGACGCCCGCGCCGTGGGAACGGCAGGCGTCCGCGACCGTCACCGCGGTCAGCTCGGTGAGCGTGGCGAGCAGGTCCTCGGCCTGGGTGGTGGGCAGTCCGGCGAGGGTGAGGTACTCGGCGTTGAAGTACTCCTTGCCGGTCGACTTGGGCGGCTTCTCCGCGTAGTACGGGTCGCCGGCCAGCTTGGCGAGGATCTCCGGCCGCACCTTGCCGCGCGCGGCGAACTCCCCGTCGGTGTCCTGGCGGACCCGTCCGCCGGAGAGCACCTCCATGGCCGCGTCCAGCAACGCGTTGCCGGGCCCCGTGTCGTAGGCGATCGTCGGTTCGCCGGGGGAGACCACGGTGATGTTCGCGATGCCGCCGATGTTCAACGCCACCGCCGGCTTCCCGGTGCTTCGGGCCAGCTCGCCGAGCCACAACGCGTCGAGCGTGCTCGCCAGCGGCGCCCCCTGCCCGCCCGCCGCCACGTCACGCGTACGCAGGTCGCTCACCACCGGCAGGCCCGTCCGTTCGGCGATCCACGCGGGCTGCCCGAGCTGCAGCGTGCCGAGGCACTTCCCGTCGTAGATCTCGTGGTGCACCGTCTGCCCCAGCGAGCACACCAGGTCCGCGGGCAGATATCCCGCCGCGACGTCGCCGAACGCCTGACCCAGCCGCGTGTCCAGCTCGCACATCCCGGCCAGCTCGCGCGGCAGCGGCCGCAGGTCCTCGGGAAACGGGTGCTCGGCGTGTTCCACCGGCACGAGCTCGACCAGGTCGCCCGTTATGGACAGGTCGGCGACGGCCACGTCGATGCCGTCCATCGAGGTCCCCGAGATCAGTCCGATCACCCTCACGACCTGTGGTCTATTCCACACAGATGTCCGACGCAAGTACGTAGGTTAAATCTTTGCCGGATTGTTCGCTATGTAGTTGAGGGGTCACGTATTGGTCCGTGAAAGGATGACCGCGTGTCGACGTCGTCTCTGATCTTGATCGTTGTCATCGTCGCGGTGGTCCTGCTGGCCGCGCTGGTGACCGGTGTCGTGCTGACCCGCCGCAGGCGGATCAGCCTGACCGAGGCGAAGAAGGAGACCAAGTCCGGCTACCAGGCCGACTCGGGCGTCACCTTCGCCGCCCCGGAGAAGCCGGTGCACCCCGTCGAAGACCGCCCGGAGGTCGACGGCCAGCCCGGCGTGGGCGACGACGCCTCGGTCCCGCGCGACTCGGTCAAGCGCGGCTTCGTCGAGGTCGACCTGCCGGAGGCCGCCTCCGAGGTCGAGGAGATCGAACCCACCGCGGGCCGCCTGGAGCGCCTGCGCTCCCGCCTGTCGCGCTCGCGTTCCACGCTCGGCCAGGGCCTGCTCGGCCTGCTCGGCGCGGGCGACCTGGACGAGGACTCGTGGACCGACGTCGAGGACACCCTGCTGATGGCGGACCTGGGCGCGGCGACGTCCCTGGAGATCGTGTCTTCGCTGCGCTCGGAACTGGCTTCACGCGGCGTGCGCTCGGCTGACGAGGCCCGGTCCGTGCTGCGTTCGGTGCTGGTCGAGGCGCTGCACCCTGAGATGGACCGGTCCGTGCACGCGCTGCCGCATTCCGGCAAGCCTGCGGTGGTTCTGGTGGTCGGTGTCAACGGCGTCGGTAAGACGACTACGACTGGCAAGCTCGCCCGAGTTTTGGTGGCTGACGGGCGCACAGTGCTGCTGGGTGCTGCGGACACGTTCCGCGCCGCTGCTGCTGATCAGTTGGAGACCTGGGGTAAGCGGGTTGGTGCGGACACCGTGCGCGGGCCCGAGGGGGGTGACCCCGCGTCCGTGGCGTTCGACTCCGTGAAGAAGGGGATGGATCTCGGGGTCGACACCGTGTTGATCGACACCGCTGGCCGGCTGCACACCAAGACCGGGCTCATGGATGAGCTCGGCAAGGTCAAGCGGGTGGTCGAGAAGCAGGCCGTGGTTGACGAGGTGCTGCTGGTGCTCGATGCCACTACCGGGCAGAACGGGCTCACTCAGGCTCGGGTGTTCGCCGAGGTCGTGAACATCACCGGGATCGTGCTCACCAAGCTGGACGGGACCGCCAAGGGCGGCATCGTGTTCCAGGTGCAGCGCGAGTTGGGGGTGCCGGTCAAGTTGGTTGGGCTTGGTGAAGGGGCGGACCACTTGGCGCCGTTCCAGCCCGAGGCATTCGTGGACGCGCTGCTGGGCTGAGGACTCGCAGGTGCTGAAGTGAGGACTCGCGTGGGGGGCGCCGAGCGGGGGCCGGGATTGTTGGGGCCGTGGCGTTGCCGGTCGGCTTGCGTTTGTGTTGACGCGGCGGCTTGTGTGGTGGGTTGCGTCGTGTGACTCGCTGACTTTTCTTGGCTGCCGGGTTCGTGCGTGGTTGCGCCTTGGCTGCCGGTTTCGTGCGTGGTCGCCTTTTACTGCTCGGGGCTCCGCCCCGGACCCCGGCTCAGCTCAAAGAGGGGCCCCTCCGTGGTGTCGTTTCGTAGTGGGTTGCGTTGGGGTGG
The DNA here is from genome assembly GCF_030269605.1 of Lentzea sp. NBRC 105346. Classification (GTDB taxonomy): domain Bacteria; phylum Actinomycetota; class Actinomycetes; order Mycobacteriales; family Pseudonocardiaceae; genus Lentzea. The sequence continues at coordinate 90 of NZ_BSTQ01000020.1, read as the reverse complement.
TGGGCCCCTCCCGTCGCATCGCACCTGAGGCAGCCACATCCGAGACCCCAGGTCAAGCGAAAAGCGTGCTTGACCTGGGGTCTCGGATGC
>NZ_BSTQ01000019.1 GCF_030269605.1 Lentzea sp. NBRC 105346 | reverse complement strand
GATCGGGCAGACTATGAGCCACGGCCACCACTTGTCATGATCGAGTTCTTTGGACGGAACCCGAAAATGATCAAGCGGTGGCCGTGCCCATGTCAAAGATCAGGAGCTTCCCGGTTAAAACACCAGCAAGCGGTCAGCGCTTGGAAAGCTCCCCCCATAGCAATCACGGGCGTGCTTGACGCTCGACCACTAGCCTGCCCGCATGCGGATCTTCCTGACCGTCGTCGGCATGGTGGCGCTGTTCTTCACGGTCGCCTTCGCGATGGTGCTGGGCATCATGGCGTTCACGCCGACCCAGTCGTGCGCCGCCGGTGCGACCACCGGCGCGTGCGCGTACGGGCAGCTGCCGATGATGCTGATGCTGTTCGGCCCGATCCCGATCCTCGTCGCCACGAGCCTCGCCACGTGGATCCGCACTCCGAACGGCCCGCGCGCCTACTGGCCGTGGATCGGCGTCGCGCTGGTCGTCGGCCTGTTCGTCAGCGCGCTGGGGATCGCGCAAGGGTGAAGCCCTGGCAGCGGGTGGCTGCCAGGGCTTCATTTCACTTCATCAGGCAGAAGGAGCCAGGTACAGCAGCCGGTTCGGCGAACCGGTGCCGGGGCTGGTCACCTTGCCCGACACGGCGGTCGACGTGAGGTACGAGGCCACCTGCGCCGGGGTCGCCGACTTGTGGGTGGACAGGTACCGCGCCGCCGCGCCCGCCACGTGCGGGGTCGCCATCGACGTGCCCGAGATGGTGTTCGTGGCGCTGTCGCCGGTGTTCCACGCGGACGTGATCGACGAGCCGGGCGCGAAGATGTCCAGCACCGAACCGTAGTTCGAGTACGACGCGCGGGCGTCCGTGGACGTCGTCGCGCCGACCGTGATCGCCTCCGACACGCGGGCCGGGGAGTACGCCGAGGCGTTGGCGTTGCTGTTGCCCGCCGCGACCGCGAAGGTCACGCCGGCCGCGATGGCGTTGCGCACCGCGGTGTCGATCGCGGTGGAGGCGCCGCCACCGAGCGACAGGTTGGCGACGGCCGGCTTGACGGCGTTCTTCGCCACCCAGTCGATGCCGTTGACGACGCCGGCGGTGGTGCCACTGCCGGAGTTGTCGAGCACGCGGACGCCCACGATGCTCGCGCCCTTGGCGACGCCGTACTGCGAACCGGCGATGGTGCCCGCGACGTGCGTGCCGTGGCCGTTGCCGTCCTGCGCCACGCTGTCGTTGTCGACGAAGTCGTAACCGTTGCGCGCACGGCCGCCGAACGTGCTGTGCGAGATCCGCACGCCGGTGTCGATGACGTACGCGGTCACGCCGCTGCCGGTCGAGGTGTAGCTGTAGGAGCTGTTGAGCGGCAACGACGTCTGGTCGATCCGGTCGAGGCCCCACGACGGCGGGTTGGTCTGGGTCGCCTCGACGTGCACGACCTGGTCCTGCTCGACGTACTCGACCGCCGGGTCGGCGGCGAGCCGACGGGCCTGCGCCTCGGACAGCTTCACGTTGAAACCGTTGAGAGCGCTGTAGTTCCGCTCGATGCGCGCACCGAAGCGGGACGCCAGCTGGCCCGCGGAGGTGGTGTTGCCGTCCTTGAGCTTCACGATGAAGCTGCCCGGAACCTTCTCGGCCGCGTCGGCGGCCTTGATCTCGCCCACGGCGGCGGAAGCGCCAGGTGCGAACAGGACTGACAGCGCGACCGTGGTCACGCCGATCCCGGCCAGGAACCGGGTCATTCGCGTCTCACGCATTGTGCGATTTCCGTTCGTTGCAGGGTTTTGCAGGGGACGAACGACAGGAGACTAACGAGACAACCCGGTTCCAGCGCAAGCGATCTTAAGGAATGGACAGCATTGACTCAGCCGATTTCAATAGGTGGCCAGTAAAGGATCCGGTTGACGGGTGGCGTTCCCGGCGTCCCTATGTTAATGAGAGCGCTCTCCACCTGAGCGGGCGTCGCCGTGCCGTTGAACTGCAGGAACCTGGCCGCGACACCGGCCGCATGCGGTGCCGCCATCGATCCACCGCTCAATGTGGCGGTGGCGGTGTCATTCGTGTTCCATGCCGACGGGATGTTCACACCTGGCGCCCAAATGTCAACGGCGGGGCCGAAGTTGGAGAAAGGCGCCTTTGTGTCGGTCTGTGTGAGCGCCCCCACGCAAATCGCTTCCTTGACGCTGCACGGCGAGAAGTTGCCCGCGTCGGAGTTGCTGCCGCCCGCCGCGGCCGTGTAGGTGATGCCGGACTGGATGGACTTGGTTATCGCCGCGTCAAGAACCACTGACTTCGGGCCACCGAGCGACAGGTTCGCGACCGCGGGCTTGATGGCATTGCGAGTCACCCAGTCGATGCCCGCGATGACCCCAGCCGTCGTGCCGCTTCCGTTGGCGCCCAGCACCTTCACGCCGTACACCGTCGCCTGCTTCGCGACGCCGTACTTGGTGCCCACCGCGATCGCGGCGACGTGCGTGCCGTGGCCGTTCCCGTCGTCGGCGACCGGGTCGTTGTCGACGAAGTCCCAGCCGTCACGGGCGCGGCCGCCGAAGTCGACGTGCGTCTTGCGGATGCCGGTGTCGACGACGTAGACGTTCACGCCGCGTCCGGTGCTGGTGTAGGCGTACCGCTGGTCGAGGGGCAGCTTGCGCTGGTCGATGCGGTCCAGGCCCCACGGCGGGTTGTACTGCACGGAGAGCGCGTGCACGATCTGGTCACGCTCCACATGCGACACGTTCGGGTCGGCGGCGAGCTGCCGCGCCCGTGTTGTTGTCATGCGCGCGCTGAACCCGTTGAAAACATTGGAGTACCGGTGGTCGACGGCTCCGCTGAACGTGGAGACCGCGCCCTGTTTCAACACCACGATGTAGCGGGATGTCGCGGCGTCGGCAGGCGTGACGACGACCGCTGCCGTCAGGACGGCGACTGTCAGCAGGGATCTCATGGTCTTCCTTTCACCACAGGGGAAACGGCCCCGGCTCAGGAGGAGCCGGGGCCGTTCGAATGGAAAGGGATCAGGACGTGGGTGCGAGGAACAGCAAACGGTTCGGCGAGCCCGCTCCGGGGTTGCCGACCTTGCCCGGCGTCGCCGCGGCGACGATCGCCGCCTGCACCTGCGCGGGCGTGTTGTTGAAGTTGCCCTGCAGGTACCTGGCCACGACACCGACGACGTGCGGCGTCGCCATGGAGGTGCCGGAGATGGTGTTCGTGGCCGTGTCACTGGTGTTCCACGACGACGTGATGCCCGAACCCGGCGCGAACACGTCGAGCACGGCGCCGAAGTTCGAGTACGACGCACGGGCGTCGGTGCGCTCGGTGGCGCCGACCGTGATCGCCTCGGACACGCGAGCCGGGGAGAAGCCGTTGGCGTTGGCGTTGCTGTTGCCCGCCGCGATGCCGAACGTGACGCCCTTGAGGATGGCGCTGCGCACGGCCTGGTCGAGCGAGGTCTGCGCGCCGCCGCCGAGCGACATGTTCGCCACGGCCGGCTTCTTGTGGTTCGTGCCGACCCACTCGATGCCGCAGATGACACCGGCGGTGGTGCCGCTGCCCTGGTTGTTCAGCACGCGCACGGCAACGATCGTGGCCTGTTTCGCGACGCCGTACTCGGTGCCCGCGATGGTGCCCGCGACGTGCGTGCCGTGACCGTGGCCGTCCTGCGCCACGTTGTCGTTCTCGACGCAGTCACGGCCGTTGACCGCGCGGCCGCCGAACGTCTTGTGCGAGATGCGCACACCCGTGTCGATGACGTAGGCGTTCACGCCCTTGCCGGTCGAGTTGTAGGTGTACTTCTGGTCCAGCGGCAGGTTCTTCTGGTCGATGCGGTCGATTCCCCACGACGGCGGGTTCGGCTGGGTGGCCTCGACCTGGACCACCTGGTCCGTCTCGACGTACTCGACGGCCGGGTCCGCGGCGAGCCGCTTCGCCTGGCGCTCGGACATCTTGACCGAGAAACCCTTGAAAACGTTCGGATACGTGAACCCGACCTCTCCGCCGAACTTGGCGGCCAGACCGGTCGCGCTCGCCGTGAGAACGCCTTCACGCATCTTGACGATGTAACTACCGGGCACGACTTCCGCGCCGGCGGTGGAGAGGATCGTGCCCTCGGCCGCTTGTGCGGGCATCGCGACCATGGTGAGTGCCGTGCCGATGACGGCGGAGCAGAGCAGGGATGCTGTCTTGCGCATTCGCCTCGTCCTTGCCTCGCAGGTTGCAGGGATCCAATCGAGACCATTGGCGGCTGAATAGTTCGACAGACAACAAGATTTCCGACTTTTCATTGATGGGAAAACCGCCGATCGGCTGTACCGCACGGTCTTTTCAGCCGGTACGTTCCCGTCTTGGCCCTGGCGAAACGGAGGGGTGATGCTCACCATTTACCCGCCTCGCGAGGAGTTGGCAGACCTGCTCGTGACCGGTCCGTTCGCGGAGGCGTTGCGCGCCGCGATCCAGGTCAGAGGACTCAGCCTGGAGCGCCTGCAGCACAAGCTGAGACTGCGCGGCGCCCCGATCAGCATCACCGCCCTCAGCTACTGGCAGTCCGGCCGCCGCAGACCGGAACGTCCGGAGTCACTCGCCGCGCTGGCCCAGCTGGAGGACGTGCTCGACGTGCCGCCCGGCTCGCTGAGCAGGCTGCTCGGCCCACCACGCCCCCGCGGCCGGGCCCGGCCGCAGCCACCGCTCCCGCGCGCCGCGTGGGACGGCTCGGGGTTGACGCTGACCGGCCAGCACGACCGCGTCGAGACCGACTCCTCGGGTGCCGTGCGCACCGTGCGTTCCCGCCTGGTGATGCACGCCGACACGGCCGGGGTCGACCGCTGGATCCTGTGCCACGACACGGGTTCCGCGTTGCCGGAGGTGACGGCGCTGCGCGCGTGCCGCGTCGGCCGGGTCGCCCGCGAACGCACCAACGGCGTGCTGATCGCCGAGCTGCTGTTCGACAGCCCGCTCGACGAGGGCTCCACCGTCGCCATCGAGTACGAGCTGACGTACCCGCTGGGTGCCTCGGAGCACACCCACTTCCGCCGCTTCCCGAACCGCGTCCAGGACTACGTGCTGGAGATCAAATTCCCGCGCGAACACCCGCCGGCGCGGTGCGAACAGTTCGCCACCGGCGTCGGTGAAGGCGTGCTCGGCGGTGCACGACCGGCGTTCGTCGACACGTGGGGATATGTGCACGCGGTAGCACTGGACTTCGGTCCGGGTGTGTTCGGCATGCGCTGGGAATGGTGAATCGATCACCGCACGCAAGTGAATCCACAACAACTTTCGTATCGTGTTTATCGGGACATCTGATCGGCGACGTACTCGGCGTCCGCACCGACGCCGGCGAGCAGTCCCGACTTGAACGTGTGCATCCAGTGCAACCCGAGGAAGTAGAGCCCCGGCCGCGGTGTGACGCCACGCTGCTGCACGGGCCGCCCGCGCCCGTCGAACACGGACATCTTCAGCCACCCGTAGTCGTAGGCGTAGCCGGTCGCCCAGATGATCGTGCCGATTCCGCTGAGGTCCAGCGACTCGACCTCCTCGACACCGGGCAGGTGTGCGACCTCTTCCGGTTGCTCGCCCAGCAACTCGCACGCCGCTTTCATGAACGCGTCGAACGACTGGTCGGCCTCGTCGAGGATCTGGTTGGCGTTGGGCCGGATCGCCAAGGTGTCGCCGGACGCGCCGAGGACTCTGCCGACCACCGTGACGCCGTCGGCGGCGAGCCGCCGGACGTCGACGTCGTAGCCGCCGTTCACCCCGGTGACGACGGTCGACGGCGGGTACACGCGGTCCGGGAAGCTGTCGATGGTCTGCGTCCAGCGGCCCAGCTCCCCCAGCCACCAGTACATGTCCTTGCCCCGGAACCGCCTCGGGACGCGCTTGTGCCTGCTGACCGACAGGAACACCCGCCGCCCGGCCATCCGCAGCTCGTCGGCGATCTGGAAGCCGGACGCCCCGCTGCCCACGACGAGCACCGCGCCCTCTGGGAGGTCGGCGGGGTTCCGATAGCGCGTCGGATCGGTCTGCAGCACGGACGGCGGGATGTCGAACCGCGGGAACGCCGGGCGGTGGAACGGTCCGGTGGCGACGACGACCTGCCTGGCGCGCAACGCCCCTTCCTTGAGTGACACGACGAAGCCGTCACCGTCCTCGGCCAGCCCGACGACCTCGGTGTGCTCACGGACGGGCGCCCCGGCCGCATACTCCTGCAGGAAGGCGACGATCTCCCGGTAGTGGGCGAAGTCGTCCGGGGCATCCCCTTTGTAGGTCTGGCCGGGCAGTTCCAGCGCCCAGTTCGGGAACTGGAACCGCAGCGAGTCCCACCGCTCGGTCTGCCAGCGCTCGGCGACGCGCCGCCGTTCCAGCACGACGTGCTCCCGGCCGCGCTCCCGCAGCACGGCGCTCATCGCGAGGCCGGCCTGACCGCCTCCGATGACGACGACGTCGTGCCGCTCCGCACTCGCCATCCCGCGATTGTGCGGCCCCGCTCGCCCGGCGGCCACCGGAGGTCAGTACGAGCGCGGCAGCTTGAGCGTGTGCTGAGCCACGAAGTTGAGGATCATCTCCCGGCTGACGGGAGCGATCCGCGACACCCGTGAGGCCGCCAGCAACGACGCCAGCCCGAACTCCGCCGACAGGCCGTTACCGCCATGCACCTGGATCGCCTGGTCCACCGCACCGGCGACGGCCTCACCCGCGGCGTACTTGGCCATGTTGGCCGCCTCACCGGCCTCCCGGTCGAGCCCCGCGTCATACAAGGCGGCGGCCTTCTGCGTCATCACCCGTGCCAGCTCGGTCTCGATCGCCCGCTGCGCCAGCGGATGCGCCAGCCCCTGATGCGCGCCGATCGGCGCGTCCCACACGTTCCGCTCACGGGCGTAGGCGGAAGCCTTGTCCAGGGCTCGCCGCGCGACACCCGTGGCGAACGACGCGGCCATGATCCGCTCCGGGTTGAGCCCCGCGAAGATCTGCTGCAGCCCGTGGTCCGGCGAGCCCACGACGGCGTCCGACGGCAGGCGCACGTCGTCGAAGAACAGGGTGAACTGCTTCTCCGGCGACACGAGATCCATCGGGATCTCCTGATAGGTGAACCCCTCGGCGGAAACCGGCACGATCACCAGGACCGGTCCCGTCGACTGGACGGCCACCACCATCACGGCGTCGACCTCGTCGACCCCGGAGATGTAGTACTTGCCGCCGTTCAGGACCCACTCATCACCGTCGCGCCGCACGCGTGTCTTCAGCTTGTGCGCGTTGGACCCGGCGTCGGGCTCGGTGATCGCGAAGGCCATCTTGACCGACCCGTCCGCGAAACCGGGCAGCCACCGCTGCTTCTGGTCCTCGGTGCCGAACCGCGCGATCACGGTCGCGCAGATCGCCGGCGACACGACCATCAGCAGCAGCGGGCAACCGGCCGCGGCCAGCTCCTCGCACACCGCCGCCAGGTCACCGATGCCACCACCGCCACCGCCGTACTCCTCCGGCACCGCGACGCCGAGGTAGCCGTGCTTTCCGGCGTCCGCCCACAGCTCGGTCGTCTTCTCCCCCGCCCGCGCCTTCGCCACGAAGTAGTCGTGGCCGTAGCGCGCACCCAGGTCGGCGACCGCCTTGCGCAACGCGATGCGCTCTTCACTCTCGACGAAGTTCGTCATGATTCCTCCACGACCACGAGCACATCACCGGCGTTGACTTGCTTTCCCTGCGCGACAAGGAGTTCCGACACCACGCCGGCCGCGGGCGCGAGCACACGGTGTTCCATCTTCATCGCTTCGAGCACGATCAGCTCGTCCCCCGCGGCCACCGACTGCCCGGCGGAAACCGATACGCGCACGACGTTTCCGGGCATCGGCGCGACCAGGGCGCCGGGCGCGAGCACCGACTCCGGCGACGGGAATCGTGGCACCACGCGCAGCGTCACCGAGCCGAGCGGCGAGTCGACCTCGACCACATCCCCGTACACCGCAACGGAAAAGCGCGTCCGCACACCGCCCAGGTCCAGCACCACGTCCGAAGACGCCTGCGCCGGGTCGTACTCGACCTCGATCACCTCGTCGCCGAACAGATAGCGAGCCTTCGGCTGCTGCGACCGCAGGTTGCGCCAGCCGAGCGGCAGCGCGCCCACCCTGCGAGAGGCCGCCTGCGCCAGGGCCGCGGCCAGCGCGAACGGCTTGGGGGCGATGGCGGTGTCGAACGAGTGCTCGGTGAGGAACCCGGTGTGCGTCTGGCCCGAGACGAAAGCGGGATGCCGCAGGATGTCCACCAGCAGAGTCCGGTTCGTCACGAGCCCGTGGATCTTCGAACCGGCCAACGCCCCGGCGAGCTTGCGTGCCGCGGCAGCCCGGTTGGGCGCCCACGCGATGACCTTCGCGAGCATCGGGTCGTAGTGCACGGACACCACGGAGCCGTCCTCGACACCGCTGTCGACGCGGACATCGCCGGGCACCTCGAACCGGTGCAGCACACCGGAAGCGGGCCGCCAGTCGTGCGCGGGATCCTCGGCGTAGACACGGGCCTCGATCGCGTGCCCGTTCGGTGCCGGCAGCTCCGGCAGTGGCTCGCCCTCGGCGATCCGCAGCTGCCACTCGACGAGGTCGATGCCGTACACGAGCTCGGTCACCGGGTGTTCGACCTGCAGGCGCGTGTTGACCTCCAGGAAGTAGAACTCGTCGCCCTGGAGCATGAACTCGACGGTCCCGGCGCTGACGTAGCCGATCGATTCGGCCGCCGCGACAGCCGCCTCGAACAACCGCTTGCGCACCTCGGGAGAAACCGCCGGCGACGGCGTCTCCTCGATGATCTTCTGGTGCCGGCGCTGGATCGAGCACTCGCGCTCCCCCAGCGTCCACACCGTGCCGTGCTTGTCGGCGAGCACCTGCACCTCGACGTGCCGCGCCCGTTCCAGCAACGGCTCGCAGAACACCGTCGCGTCACCGAACGCCGACTCGGCCTCACGCCGGGCGGACGCCAGCGCGTCGGGCAACTCGGCGGCCGACCGCACGATCCGCATACCGCGTCCACCACCGCCGGCGGAGGCCTTGATGAGCACCGGGAACGACGTCACGGTCTCGGGATCGAGCTCCGGCAGCACCGGCACTCCGGCCGCGGCCATGCGCTTCTTGGCCGCCACCTTGGAACCCATCGCCTCGATGGCCTCACAGGTCGGCCCCACCCAGGTGAGCCCGGCGGCGGCCACGGCACGCGGGAAGTCCGCGTTCTCCGACAGGAAGCCGTATCCGGGGTGCACGGCATCCGCGCCCGCCTGCCGAGCCGCCTCGACGATCAGGTCGGCACGCAGGTATGTCTCGGCGGGCGAAGCACCCGGCAGCCGCACGGACGCGTCGGCCAGCTTCACGTGCGGCATGTCGGCGTCCGGGTCCGAGAACACGGCGACCGTGCGGATGCCCAGGTCGCGGCACGTCCGGATGATCCGGCATGCGATCTCGCCGCGGTTGGCGATCAACAACGTCTGAATCACGTGATCACATCCGGAAGACGCCGAAGCCCTCGGCGCCCTTGACAGGTCCACTGTGGACGGCCGAAAGGCAGATACCGAGCACGGTCCGGGTGTCGCGCGGGTCGATCACCCCGTCGTCGTAGAGCTTCCCGGACAGGAACTGCGCGAGCGACTGTTCCTCGATCTGCGCCTCGACCATCTGGCGCATCGCCGCGTCGTGCTCCTCGTTGTACGGCTGCCCCTTCGCCGCGGCGGCCTGCCGTCCGACGATCGACAGCACGCCGGCGAGCTGCGCCGGTCCCATGACCGCGGACTTCGCGTTGGGCCAGGTGAACAGGAACCGCGGGTCGTACGCCCGGCCGCACATGCCGTAGTTGCCCGCGCCGTAGGAGGCGCCCATCGTGACGGTCAGGTGCGGCACGCGGCTGTTCGACACCGCGTTGATCATCATCGAGCCGTGCTTGACGATGCCGCCCTGCTCGTACTGCGCGCCGACCATGTAGCCGGTCGTGTTCTGCAGGAACAGCAAGGGCGTGTCACTCGCGTTGGCGAGCTGGATGAACTGCGTCGCCTTCTGCGACTCCTCGCTGAACAGCACGCCACGCGCGTTCGCCAGGATGCCGATCGGGTAGCCGTGCAGCCGCGCCCAGCCGGTGACGAGGCTCGACCCGTACGCGGGCTTGAACTCGTCGAACTTCGAGCCGTCCACGATCCGCTTGATCACCTCACGCGGGTCGAACGGCACGCGCAGGTCGGTCGGCACGATGTCGAGCAGGTCCTCGGCGTCGAACAACGGCTCCTCGACCTCGGCCGGGGCCGGTCCCTGCTTGCGCCAGTTCAGCCGCGCGACGCACCGCCGGGCCAGCCGGATCGCGTCGACCTCGTCCTCGGCGACGAAGTCCGCGAGGCCGCTGACCGTGCCGTGCATCGTCGCGCCACCAAGGGATTCGTCGTCGGCCTCCTCACCGGTCGCCATCTTGACCAGCGGCGGGCCGGCGAGGAACACCTTCGAGCGTTCCTTGATCATGATCACGTAGTCGGACATGCCCGGCACGTACGCGCCGCCCGCGGTCGCGTTGCCGAACACCGTGGTGATCGTCGGGATGCCCGCGGCGGACAACCTGGTCAGGTCGCGGAACACCCGCCCGCCGGGGATGAAGATCTCGCTCTGCGACGGCAGGTCCGCACCGCCCGACTCGATCAGGCTGATCACCGGCAACCGGTTCTGCAGCGCGATGTCGTTGGCGCGCAACGTCTTGCGCAGGCTGTACGGGTTCGAGGCACCACCGCGCACGGTCGGGTCGCTGGCGACGATCAGGCACTCGACGCCCTCGACGACGCCGAGGCCGGTGACGACGCTGCCGCCCACCGGGTAGTCGGTGCCCCACGCCGCGAGCGGCGACAGCTCCAGGAACGGACTGTCCTGGTCGACCAGCAGCTCGATGCGTTCGCGAGCCAGCAGCTTGCCGCGCTTGTGGTGCCGCTCAACGTACTTCGGCCCACCACCGGCCAACGCCTTGGCGTGGTCTTTGTCGAGAGCGTCCAGCTTCTCGAGCATCTCTGCCCGGCTCATTCCGTGTACCCCAATCGCCGTGCCGCCAGCTCGGTCATGACCTCGTTCGCTCCGCCACCGATGCCCAGAATTCGTGCGTCGCGGTAGTGCCGTTCCACCTCGGCGTCGCGCATGTAGCCGAACCCGCCGTGCAGCTGCACCGCCGCGTCGACCACGAACGAGCACGCGTCCACCGCGGCGTTCTTCGCGAAGCAGACCTCCGCGGTGCACTCCTCGCCGCGCATCACACGGACCGCGACCTCGCGGGTGTAGGTCCGGGCAAGGTCGATCCGTTGTGCCATCTCGGCGAGCTTGTGGCTGACCACCTGCCGCGTGATCAACGGCCTGCCGAACGTCTGGCGCATCCGCGTCCAGCCCACGGTCAGATCCAGGCAGCGCTGCGCGGTCGCGTACGCCTCGACGGCCATCGTGACCCGCTCGACCTGGAACTGCCGCATGATCAGCGCGAACCCGGCGTTCTCTTCGCCGACCAGGTTCCGCGCGGGCACTTTTACATCCACAAAGGACAGCTCGGCGGTGTCCGAGCAGTGCCAGCCCATCTTCTCCAGCTTGCGCTGCACGGTGAAGCCGGGCGTGCCCTTCTCGATCACCAGCAGACTGACACCCTTGTATCCGGGTTCGCCGGTGCGCACGGCCGTCGTGACGAAGTCCGCGCGGCAGCCGGACGTGATGTAGGTCTTGGTGCCGTTGACGACGTAGTGGTCGCCATCCCTGACGGCTCTCGTCTGGATGGCCGCGACGTCGCTGCCGCCGTCCGGCTCGGTGACCGCGAGGCTACCAATGAGGTTGCCGGCCATCGCGGGCTTCGCGAACCGCTCGACCAGATCCGGGCTGCCGGCGTCGAGGATGTGCGGAATCGCGATGCCGTGCGTGAACAGCCCGGCGATCACACCCGACGAGCCGCCCGCCTGGATGATCTCCTCGGTAACGGTCAGCGAGTCGATCAGGTCGCCGTCCTCGTGCCCGATCCCCAGGAGCCCGAGTGCGGCCGCCTTCTTGTGCAGCTCACGCGGCAGCTCGCCGTCACGTTCCCACTGGTCGAGGTGCGGGACGATCTCCTTCCGCGTGAAGTCGCGGACGAGCTGCCGCAGTTCTGTTCGTTCCTCGAAGAGGTCCCGCGCGATCACAACAGCTCCTCGGGGATGTCGACGTGCCGGGCACGCAGCCACTCGCCGAGCGCCTTGGCCTGCGGGTCGAACCGCGTCGAGCTCGCGACGCCTTCACCGAGCAGCCCGTGCAGCACGAAGTTGAGGGCCTTCAGGTTCGGCAGCTCGTACCGGTCTACGGTGGTGGCCTCGGGCAGCAGTTCCTTGAGTTTCTCGACGGTCAGGTACTCGCGCAGCCACGCGTAGGCGGCGTCGGTTCGTACCCACACGCCAACGTTTGCGTCGCCGCCTTTGTCACCACTCCGCGCACCCGCGATCGTGCCCAGTGGTTTCCTCACAGCAGCACCGCCTTCGGGTTCACGGTGTGTTTCGGCACGTACGCGGCCTTGTAGACGCCGAACGGCGTGCCGTCGCCGGGAATCGCGGTGACGTGGAAGCCGGGGTAGCTGGCCAGCGCCAGCTCGATCGCCTTCCGCGCGAACGCCTTGGCCTGCTTGGGATCCGGGGTCTTGATCGTGGCGTGCAGGAAAGCGCTTGCGGTCTCTTCGGTGTCCGCGTCGTCCTTGTCGGTGCGGGCGAGCGTCCAGGTGATGTCCTCTTGGTTCATCTGGTTCTTGAGGAGGGCGGCCTTCGCGTCGATATCGAGTCCACAGAGGACGAACGTGACACTGTTCCTGAAGCCGCCGAGCGTGTTGAGGCAGACCTTGATCGTGTCCGGCGGCGGGCTGCCCTTGGTGCCGCTGATCCGAACGCCCCTGGTCTCCTGGTCGAGCCGGATCGTGTCGAAGTGCGTGGTGACGTCCGGCCCCAGGTATGCGGGTGCGCCGATCTCGTAGAGCAGCTGGGCGGTGACGGTGTCGACGGTGACCGCACCGCCGGTGCCCTCATGCTTGGTGATCAGGCAGCTGCCATCCTCATCGATCTCCGCGATCGGGAAGCCGGAGTTGGTCGCGTCGATCTCGGTGAAGAACGAGTAGTTGCCACCGGTCGCCTGCGTGCCGCACTCCAGGACGTGCCCCGCAACCGTCGCTCCGGCGAGCCGGTCGTAGTCCGTTTTCTCCCAGCCGTAGTGCGCAATCGCGGGCCCCACCACGAGGCTAGCGTCCGTAACGCGCCCAGTGACGACAACGTCCGCCCCTGCCGAAAGGCATTCGGCAATGTCGAACGCACCCAGGTACGCGTTGGCCGTCAACGCCTCCGGGAACCGGTCCTTCACATCGTCACCGGTCACGTAGGCGACCTTGGCTTGGCCTTGCAGGGCTCGCGCCAGCCCTTCGGGGTTGAGCCCGCCGGCGTTGGTGACGATCTTGACCCCTTTGTCGATCGCGAGCCCGAGGCAGTCCTCCATCTGCTTGAGGAACGTCTTCGCGTACCCCGTGTTCGGATCCTTGAGCTTGTCGCGCCCCAGGATCAGCATGGTCAACTCGGCGAGGTAGTCACCGGTGAGGACGTCGAGCTCGCCGCCCTCCAGCATCTCCCGGACCGCGCCGATCCGGTCGCCGTAGAAGCCGGACGCGTTGCCGACCCGGATCACCGGCCGCCTCCGGGAGGCCCCGCGAACGCTTGCGCGATCGGCATCCACTCTTCGGCGACCGGTCCTTGAGCTTGGAGGTTCAGCTCCTTGCGGTTGCGGCGCTGGGTAACGAGGAAGCAGAAGTCCAGCGCAGGCCCGGTGATCCGGTTGGCAGCGTCCTCGGGCCCCCACGTCCACAGGTCGCCGTTCGGCCCGATCAGCTCGACGCGGACTTCCTCGGTGGGCGGCGTCTTCCCGTTGAGCAGAAAGGCGAACCCGATCGTGCGCACCCCAAGGTGCGCCACATGCTTGAGCCGGTCAGTCGGCTTGCGCTCGATTTTCAGTGCGTCCGCGACGTCCTGGCCGTGCGCCCAGGTCTCCATGAGCCGCGCGGTAGCCATCGAGGTGGGGCTCATCGGCGGCCCGAACCAGACGATCTTGCCCTGCGTGGTCTCCAGTTTGCTCGCGAGCTCTTCACGTGCCTCGCGCCAACTCGTGAGCAGCTTCGGGTCTTTCGTACCCTCTTCGGCCGTTTTGTCGACCAGGTCGGGGGTGAGCGGCTGCGCCTGGAACCCCTCGGGGTCGGTGATGGCAAGGATGGCCGCCCGGTCCGTCCACATCAGATGCGCGATCTGGTGGGCGATGGTCCACCCGGTAGCCGGGGTCGGGATCGTCCAGTCCTGTTGCGCGGCAACGAGATCGTCGAGCTCCTGACTCTCGGCGCGCAGGTCGGCGAGAACTTGCGTGATCACAGTTGGGCCTCCAGCATCCGTGCCCACTGCCGCACGATGTGCGCGCGGCGCTTCCTGTCGTCGGTGAGCTGGTTGGCGAGCGCGAGCCCGCGAACGAGGTCGAGCGTGGCCTGCACCGACTCCCTGACGCCCGGCTTCGACTCGTCGGCCTTGAGCAGATCCAATGCGAGCTTGTGGGTCTCGCGCCCCAGCCGGGTCTGCAGGTCTCTGACGGTCGGTTTGAGCTCCGGGTCGGTGCGGGCGGCCACCCAGAGTTCGAGCGCGGCGGTGAACAGGTCGCTGGCGTAGAAGTCCGCGATCATCGCGACCACGGCCTCGGTGCTGCCGTTGGCCTGCCCGGCCCGGCGTTTCAGCTGCTCAACGCTCTCCGCGCCCACGTACTCGACCGCTGCGGCCACCAGCTCGCCGCGAGTCCGGAAGTGGTGCAGCTGCGCACCTCTGGACACGCCGGCGCGTTCGGCGACGAGCGTGGTCGTGGTGCCCGACCAGCCACGCTCCACCAGGCACTCGACGGTCGCCTCCATCAGCTTCCGCTTGGTCTCGCGCGTGCGGTCGGCCTGTCTCTGCCGCGTCTCCACGCTCCGGAGTCTTCTCTCCGAGAAACAAACAGTCAAGCCTGCTTGTAACTGGCGATTGGGTGGCCACGGGTCTTGCGGTGTCGTGGGGCGCTGGCGTTTGTTGCGTGCCACGGGTCTGGCGGTGTCGTGGGGGCGCCGGCTTTTGTTGCGTGCCACGGGTCTGGCGGTGTCGTGGGGCGCTGGCGTTTTTGCGTGCCACGGTGCTTGCGTGTCGTGGGGCGCTGCGTCTTCCGGGGGCGCCTTCGGCGCCGCGATTGGGGCTTGACTTGGGGCCCCTCGCGGCGTGGTGGGCCGGCTCCGCCGGCAGATGCAAGATCTGCCGGCCCAACAAGGGCTACCACACCGCACCCCAAGTCAAGCCCCAATCGCTTTCGTAGTGGGTCACCAGACGCGCCCCACTCTGGGTGCGTGGTCACCTTCGATGCAGTCGCAGATCCCGACGACGAGCGATGCGAAGCGAGCGCCCCACCCGCGCGCGCCAGCGCGCATAACCACCAGGTGGTGGGCCCCTCCCGTCGCATCGCAGGCGAAGCCCTGCCGCATCCGAGACCCCAGGTCAAGCACGCTTTTCGCTTGACCTGGGGTCTCGGATGTGGCTGCCTCTGGTGCGATGCGACGGGAGGGGCACACCACCCCAAGGCGACCCACTACGAAACGACACCACGGCTGGGCCCCTCTTTGAGCTGAGCCGGGGTCCGGGGCGGAGCCCCGAGCAGTAAAAGGCGACCACGCACGCAACCGGCAGCCAAGGCGCAACCGCGCACGGAACCGGCAGCCAAGAAAAGTCAGCGCGTCGCACTAGCGACCCACTACGGAAACCGCCGCGTCAACACAAACGCAAGCCCGCAGGGGTCCCCCGCAAGAAGCACCCCTTGCACATACCCAACCACAGGGGTCCGACAATCCCGAACGCTCAGTGAGCCCACACGGTATCCGGCACCAGATCAAGAATGTCGCACCGCAAATCCAGCGCCGGAATCAACTGCCGCGGATCACGGTGCTCGTTCTGCTGATCCCCCACCACATCGATCACGTCACCAACCATCACCAAACCGCGGAACGGCCGCTGCTCATCCACCAGAAACCGCTGCATCCGCGTATGCAACACATCGGCAGCGAACCGCTGATCATCGGCAGACACCTCAAACCGCCGATCAAACTCCGGATCGCCGTACGAGGCGTGGTCCCACCCCAACGCGCGGTTCACCGCATTGGTAGGACCGACGACCTTCTTCACCACGAGCCCAGGCCGGGGCGCAGGCATGTGCACCCGAACATAGGTCCACCAGTTCCCGTCGATAGCCGGATTCACCTGGTAGACCTGGAACTGAGCCGCGATGAACCGCCGCCCGCGATACACCCCGGTAACGATGTTCCGCGCCCCAGCAGCCCGAGGGTTGATCCACAACGGATCCGGAATCCCAACGTACGGCACGCGCGGCAACGATGAGAACCAATCCGCGTAGGCGTCGTTACGTTCCTCGAACTGCCAGCTGCGCCGAGCGCACTCCTCCTGCAGCAGCGCCATGAACTCGGCCTCGGACTGCGAGTAGTCGCGTCGCAGCCACACAACCATCCACACGAGACCAGCACCAACCAGCAGGCAACCACCGATGGCGATAGTCAGGCCAAGAGCAAGACTCACCAGGCGGACCTGTTGTTCTTGAACACGCTGAACTCTCCCTCATCATCGTGCGCAGCACGCCGAGGCGTAGGCGCCGGAACCGACGACGGGCCGGGATCCTGCGCACGCTCGTCGCCGAACATGGTGGCAGAGGAGTTCAGTACTCGATCAAGCAGTTCGGTGTCACCCAAACCTCGGCGGACGACCTCGGCCTGCGCGCGGGCCGCGTCGGCTCGGGCTCGGGCGATGGTGTGCAACGTGGAGGCCGACAGAACGGAAGCAGACAACCCCGCAAAACCGTCGGCGAAGACCACGGACTTGACCGCGCCGTCCGAGGACGCCACGACCGTCACGATGCCGTCGTCGGAGACGGCACGGCCCGTCGTTTCCTTGAGCTCCTCGGACATGCGCTGGAACGACTCGGCGCGGGCGCGGTTGTCCGCGGCCATCGTGTCGATGGACTCGATGCGACGCATCAGGGCGTCGGCGGTCTCGCTCACTGGGCCACCCCCTGCTCCGGCTTGATCGTCTTGAGGAACTTCTGGAAGTCGCCGATGACCTTCTCGAACTGTTCGGGCGTCGCGGTCAGGGCGATGTGCAGCACGGCGCGGCGCGACGCGTCGTCCGCGTTCTGCATGCCGAGGAACACTTGCAGCTGCACCACGTCGCGCGGCTCGCCGTTCACCTTGATGCGCGTGCGCACGGCCTGTGTCAACGCCGGGTTCTCCGGCGAGCCCATGGTGCTCTGCCTGCCGATCTGGACCATGCCGGTGGCCGCTTCGAGTTTCGCGGCGGCGTCCGCGGCGATGTCCTCTAGCGGCACGTCGGCCGAGCGTTCCTCGCCTGTGATGGTGATGTTCGCGGTGAACCCCTGGCTCGTCGCCGGGTGCAGCGCGACGAACGCCGCCTCGGGCACACCGACCTCGTCCGGTGGTGCTGAACGCCAGCCGTCCGGCAGCGAGAACTGGATCGGCACCGGAATCGTGGTAACCATGCTTCTCCTTTAGAAACCCAGGAAGTCGCCGACAGCGGACGCCGCGTTGCCGATGCCCTTGCCCACGCTTTCGGCCGCGTTGGCGACACCTCGCCCGACATCCGCTGCGACCTCGCCGACGTCGTCCGCCACGTCCGAGATGGTGTCGGCGACCGCACCGGGGTCGACGGTGAAGTCGAAACCGACCTTGCCACCGACACCCAGTGCCACGCCAACCGAAGCACCGACGTGGAACTTGCCGTCGTCGCCCATACCGAACTGCCCGCTGGCCTCGGCGCCGACACCCGCCCACGCCTCGCCGTGCACACCGGCGCCGATACCGGCGACCTCGGCGCTCGCCTCACCTTCGACCCGCGCACCGGCGAACGCCTCCGCGCTGCCCTGCGCGCCCAGCCAGCCGACGGTGGCGTCGGCCTTGGCCTCGGCGCCGATCATGGCGTCCGCGCTGCCGGACACGCCCGCGTGGTCGCCGAACTTCAGCTCGCCCTCCGCGTGGCCCTTCGCGAGATACGCCTCGGCACTCGCGGCGGCCGTCATACCCAGCGGCCCGATCGAGGCGCTGGCCTCGGCACCCGCGCCGAGCAGCGAACCCTCCAGCTTGCCGCTGCCGGTCACCCAGCCGCCGTCGAACTCGCCGCCGAGCTCGCCCTTGAGCCACTCGACCTCGGCCTTGCCCTCCCACGACGCCTCAGGCAGTTCGATGCCGAGGCTCTTGAGGGTGTCGCCGATCAGGTCGGTCATCAGGCCGCCGGACTGCTCGCCGCCCCAGCCCTTCTCGTAGCTCTTGCCGCCCTTGCCCTTGTGCCAGCCCTCTTTGCCCTCGGGACGGTCGGTGCCCGCGCCCCACTCGCGTTCGCCGCCCTTCTTCTTGAACCCGCCCTCACCGTCGGGTTCGAAGCCGAGCGCGATCGCCACCTCGCCACCGGCCGCCTGGACGATCTTGCGGGCGTTGTCGAGCACGGCCTGCGCCTCGTTCGCCGCGCCGGCGCCGGGGTCCTGGAACGGCATGATCGGCGTCGCGCCGGCGGCGACCATCGAGTCGTAGTTCGCCTGCGCGGACCGGCTCGCGGCCTCGGCCTGCAGGTACATCTCGATCGCGCGCTGGGCTTCCTTCTGGCCCCACGTCAGGGTGTCGGCGTAGTCCGCGAGCGCCTGGCCGCTCTTGCCCGCGGTCTCGATCGCCGCCTCCCACTTGGGCGGCTCCTGGCGGAAGATGTCGCGGAACGCGTCGCTCGCCTTGCCGGTCCAGCCGAACGGATCGATGTTGCCGAGCCCCTGGCTGATCGGCCCGAGCTTCTGGATGTTCGTGACGAGCCCGCGCAGGTCGTTCGAGATCACCTCGGGTTCGCCGGGGATCAGGTCCTTCGGGTTGGTCGTCGACCCCAGTTCGCCCGCCATCAGAAGATCGGCCCTTCATCTCCGCTGGGGAACCTTTTGTCCAGTGGCGGTGGGGTCCAGTCGGGGTTGAGCCGCCTCGCGACGTCGGGGTTCATGATCCCCGACGCACCGATCCCGAGTCCCTCGCCGACCTGGCCGAAGTCGATGCCCGCCTGGTCGTCGGTGTCCAGGTACTCGCGTGCGGCGTCGACGAGCCCGCCACCGAACTCCTCGGCCTTGCCCACCAGGTCCTTGATGTGCTTCTCCATGTCGCGGATGAACTGCTCCCAGCCCGACATCACGCCGGGGTGCCCGTAGTCCCCGCTCGGCCCGTTCCACCCGCAGTCGGTGGCCTGCCCCACCGTGTCGCCAATGCGCTTGGCCGCCGCCTGCAGCTCATCCGGAACCGCCCCGAATCCGGTCATGAGCGACACCTTCTCGAACATTTGGAGTACGCGCCACTCGACTGTTCGGTCTAGCACCGTATTTTGTACCGTATGGTGTACGGCATGAGCGTTGAAGAGTGGTTCGAGCGGTGGGACGCGCTGGCCGTGGCCGGTGACGTCGAGGCGATGGCCGACATGGCGTTGTTCCCGATCAACGCGGTGTCCGACGGCGGTGCCGTGTCGTGGGACCGGGAGCAGTTCGTGCGGGACATGGGGGCTCAGGTCGGCGGCGAGGTGAAGATGGAGTCGGTGCGCACGCCGCACTTCATCAACGACAACCTGGTGTTCGTGATCACCGAGGGCACGATCAACGGGGTGCCGGTGAAGTACGGGGACCTGCTCGTCCGGGTCGGCGGCGACTGGAAGTTCCAGACGATGGTCCAGGGCGGCTGGAGCTAGTTCCTCAGGAACCGGCGGTCGTGGTCACCGACCGCGGCCGCCGGGCCCGCCGCTCGCAGCACGACGTCCAGCACCCGGTCCGGGTCGGACACGTAACAGCCGCTCGCCCACGCGGCGTTCGCCTCGATGACCGCCCAGTCGCCGCCGATGCGGCCCACGTCCACCACGATCGCGCTCGGCAACGTCGTCGCCGCGAGGACGTCCGCGCCGAACTTCTCGGCGTCCACGGTGTCCGTACCCAGGCTGAGCCGGCCGTCCTCGGCGTATCTGCTGGCCGCGACGACGGATCCGTCCAGCACATGGAGCCGGTACTCGGCGTCGAACCGGACGACCTCGCTCACGAGCACCGGCGTGTCCCGCTCCACGGCATCGGGCCCCGGCAGCCTGCTGCCGTCGGCATAGATCATCGCCTTGATGCTCTTGTCGTTGGGGGACTTCACGAACACCGGATGCCTGATCGCGTACGCCTCCCCGATCGGCGTCAACCGGACGTCGCGGCGGGTGAGCTCTCCAGGAAGCTCGGTCAGCCAGCCCGCCGGTGCTTCGAGCAGCACGATGCCGAGCTTGGGCGCCACCACGTCGGCGAACGACGGGCCCGCGTGCAGGTTCGTCGCCCGCAGGTCGCCGGGCACATCGAACGTCGGCAGCTGGACCGTGGTGAGCCCACGACGGCGCGCCGCGTCGCGGATGGCTTCAGCGGAAGCGGTGAGCCGGGGTGGCAGAACGAGCGTCACGGACGCAACTAAAGCAGCATCAGCTGTTCCTGCGCCACGCGCGGTGAGGGGATTCCGGACGGCAGCGCGCCGTCGGGCCACACGCCGTCCGGATCCCCTGGCACCACGCGCGTCGGCGCCTTGGGTAGCAGATCATGCTTGGCCAGCAACGGTTTCACGCGCGCGGAGAACCACTCGCGATACCGCTTGTCGACATAACTTCCCTTGCCGTACAACGACTTGTAGCCGTCGACCAGGTCGGGATACCACCCGGCGAGCCACTTCATGAACCACTCGCGCGCGCCGGGCCGCAGGTGCAGCGGCAACGGCGTGACACCAGTGGCGCCGGCCCTGGCGATCTCGCCGAACAGGAAGTCCAGCTGCTCCACGGAATCCGTGAGCCCCGGCAGCACCGGCGCGACGAACACACCGCACGGCAATCCAGCCTCGCGAACCTTGCGCACCAGATCCAGGCGGGCGGCCGGGGTGGGCGTGCCGGGTTCGAGGGTCTTGTGCAGGTCGCGTTCCAACAGGGCCAGCGACACCCCGATGCCCACCGGGACGGACTTGGCCGCCTCGGTCAGCAACGGCAGGTCGCGCGACAGCAGCGTGCCCTTGGTGAGGATGGAGAACGGCGTCCCCGAGTCCGCCAACGCCCTGATGATCCCTGGCATCAGGGCGTAGCGGCCCTCGGCCCGCTGGTACGGGTCCGTGTTCGTGCCCATCGCGACGTGTTCGCGCGACCACTTACTGGATCGCAGCTGCTTGGCGAGCACCTCCGGTGCGTTGATCTTGACGATGACCTGGGAGTCGAAGTCGTGACCGGCGTCCATGTCGAGGTACGTGTGGGTGTTGCGGGCGAAGCAGTTGTGCGACACCACACCGTTCGCGATGAAGTCGCCGGTGCCGGTGGTGATGTCGTACAACGTCACCTCCTCGCCCAGGTCCTCAATGGACCGGACGCCCAGCGGTTCCGCCGACTTGATCGCCACGCCGTCGATGTCGCGCTTACGCGTGATCGCCGGGTCGGTGAAGTGGAAGAACCGCATGTTCGCGCGCAGGCCACCGCGCAGCCGGATGACGCGCATTCCCTTGCGGCGCTTCAGATCCTCGATGGCGAAGTCGAAGTCGAAGTGCTTCAACGCGATGCTGATCGCCTCGATGATCGTCGCGCTGCGGCTGGACATGCGCAGGATGCTGCGGGAGCACGTGCCGTTGAAGTCGAACGCGCCCGCGAGGAAACCCTTGAGCCAGTCGTCGTTCGGGGCTATCTGCCACCGTGCGAGCTCTCGCACGTGGTCCAGAAATCCCACCCCCTCTTGCACCCCGAGGTCATCGAGGTACTCCTGCACTCGGTCCATCGCTTCGACGTCGGCCAGCGGGATGCGGAACTCGCGCGCGTCGCCGACCATGCCGCGCAGGTAGCCGCGGCGGTAGTCGTCGGTGATCTCGGGCTGCGGCGCGAACCAGCCGGTGCCCATGAGCTTGTTGCCCGTCGTGAGGTGCGGGCGGCGACCGGAGCCGCACGTGCCGCCGACGACGTGCTTCCAGCCGCGGTCGGTGAGGAACCGGTGGTCACCGCTGCTGACCAGCTGCGTCCCGTCCTCCAGCGTCACACGGAACGCGCGTTTCCGCGTCTCCCAATGCGCCTCGACGGTCGTTCGCACGTACCGGCGGTAGTTGCCGGTCAGCTCGGTGCCGTAGATCTCGTCGCCCTCCCGCAGCTCGGAGATCGGTTTCGTCCGGCCGTCCGCCATCAGCACCGGCGTGTCCCCCGCCAGGCAGTACGTGCAGGCGTGTGAACAGCCGCGGTACGGGTTCACCGACCAGTTGAACGGCAGTCCCTCCCCAGGGACCTTGTTCAACACGGACTTGGCGCGGACCTCGTGGAACACCACGTCCGCGAACTCAGGGGTTCGTACGCTGCGCACCAGTCCCGGTAACCCCGGGAGGGCCAGCTGCGGTTCTGCCTCGACCTTCTGCCCGTCCCATCGCACATGTTCGATTCGAACACATGTTCGAACATGGGTCAAGGTGCACAGGTCACCCGTTGGGGTCCTCTGAGCGGAACGTTTTCGGCCGTTCCGCGTTCGCGCTGCCTCTGATCCCGCCTTCGGCCGGGCTGTCCATCATGCGGTTCGGCCCGGTCGTGCGGTTCGTGCCGTACTCCTACGTCGTGACGGACCCGCCCGACGGCGGCGCCGCGGCTGGTCGCCTGGGCTTGGTCCGGGTACGGCTGCGACTGGAGGGTCCCCCGCTGCGCCCGGTGACGTCGATCATGCTGGAACCGGAGGGGCTCAAGTTCACCGCCGTCGGCGCCCGCTGACCCGGATGGGGGAGGATGGCGCCCGTGGGACACGGACACGGGCACAGTCACGCGGCCGCCGAACCCGCTTCGGCGCGGGTGCGTCGCCTGCTGACGATCCTCCTGCTGCCGATCGTGGCGGCGACGGTCGTCGGCGCGATCCTGCTGTACCCGTGGGGGCACGACCAGAAGAAGGGCGCGGACGTCGGCCTGCACCAGATCCCGGTGCGTGGCGTGGTCACCGCGATCGTGGACGGCGCGTGCGGTGAGAACTGCATCGGGATCACGGTCAAGATGACCGACGGGGACGCGGCCGGGCAGAGCGTGCCCGTACCGTTCCCGAAGAGTCCGGCGGCACCGAAGTTCTCGGTGGGCGACGAGGTCGTGCTGTCGTACTCCGGCAGCCAGCCGCAGCTGGCCGAGTCCTACCAGCTGGTCGACTTCCAACGTGGCTGGCCGCTGCTCGTCCTCGGGGTGCTGTTCGCGTTCGCGGTGATCGCGCTGGGCCGATGGCACGGCCTGAAGGCGCTGGGCGCGCTGGTGCTCAGCTTCCTCGTGCTGACGATCTTCATCCTGCCCGCGATCCTCGCCGGCGAAAGCCCGCTGACCGTGGCGATCGTCGGCGCGGGGCTGATCATGTTCGCGGTCCTCTACCTGACGCACGGCATCTCGGCGCGCACGTCGACCGCGGTGCTGGGAACACTCGTCAGCCTCGCGCTGATCGGGGTGCTCGGGGCGCTGTTCTCGTGGGCGTCGAAGCTGACCGGCCTCGACGAGGACACGGTCAACCTCGTCACCGTGCTCGGCACGCCGCTGGACACCCGCGGGTTGCTGCTCGCGGGCGCGATCATCGGTGCGCTGGGCGTGCTGGACGACGTGACGGTCACGCAGACCAGCGCCGTCTGGGAGCTGCGGCGGGCGAACGCGAAGCTGTCGGCGCGCGAGCTGTTCGCCGCCGGATTCCGGATCGGGCGCGACCACATGTCGTCGGTCGTGAACACGCTCGTCATGGCCTACGCGGGTGCCGCGCTGCCGGTGCTGCTGGCGTTCTCGATCTCCGGACGGTCGCTGACCGAGATCCTCACTGCCCAGCAGGTCGCCCAGGAGATCGTCCGCACGCTGGTGGGCAGCATCGGCCTGGTCGCGGCCATCCCGATCACGACGGCCCTCGCCGCGATCGTGGCCGCTCAGCAGGACGTGCCGGAACCCGCAGAACCCGCAGAGCCCGCAGAACCCTCAGAACCCTCAGAGCCCGAGGTGCCCAAGAAACCCAACCGGATCGAGGGCGACCTGTTCACCGGCTACGACCCGGACAAGGGACCGTGGCGCCGCCCTACCCGGCCAGCAGCACCGCAGCCAGGGCGACGGCGCCGGGCAGAACCTGGACGAACAGGATCTTCCGGCTCGCGGTGAGCGTGCCGTAGATCCCGGCGATGATCACGAACACGAGGAAGAGCACGGTGGCGCCGAAGTCCTGGCGGACCAGCCCGTACACCAGTCCGGCGGCCAGGAAACCGTTGTAGAGGCCCTGGTTCGCCGCGAGCGCCTTGGACTCCTTGGCGAACTCGGGCGTGAGGCCGAACGCCTTCTGCCCGCGCGGGGTGTCCCAGAGGAACATCTCCAGCACGAGGATGTAGACGTGGATAAGCGCCACGAGGGCGACGAGCACGGAAGCCGCGATCTGCACGGTGAGACAATAGCGTCGTGGGCAGGCAGCGGCGCGAGTCGGAGACCGTGAGCGAACCGATCGATTCCGGCGTCGCCGAGCTGGTGCCGGATCTCGGTGGCCGAAACTCGTGGACGTTGCGGGTCAACGGAACCCCACAGTCCCATGTGGACCTGGACGATCCGACGTACCTCGAGTTCGAGTACGTGCGGCGCCTCGGCCACGTGATCGACCTGACCGCGCCGACTTCGGTGTTGCATCTCGGTGGTGGCGCTCTCACCCTCGCCCGCTACATCGCCGCCACGCTGCCCCGCACGACCCAGCAGGTCGCCGAGATCGACGCCGGGCTGATCGCCTTCCTGCGCCGGTCGCTGCCGGTACCAAAGGGCGTGCGGATCAGCACGGGCGACGCGCGGGCGGTGCTCGCCCGCGCGCGGCCGGACTCGTTCGACCTCGTCGTGTCCGACGTCTTCGCCGGCGCCCGCACGCCCGCGCACCTGACGTCGATGGAGTACGTGGGGCTGGCCGATCGCGCCCTGCGGTCCGACGGGATCTATGCGGCCAACATCGGCGACGGCGGCCCGCTGACGTTCGCCCGCGCCCAGTGCGCGACCGTCGCGGCCGTGTTCCCGCACGTGTGCGCGATGGCTGAGCCCGCCGTGTTCCGGGGCCGCCGGTTCGGCAACTTCGTGATCCTCGGCTCGCACACGGCTTTGCCACTGCAGCAGCTGGTCCGGGCGACCGCCGGTGACCCGTTCCAGGGCCGCGTCGAGCACGGCACCGAGCTCATCCGGTTCATCGGCGGTGCGCTGCCCACGACGGACGAGACGGCGACCCACTCCCCCGCCCCGCCGACGGGCACCTGGGGCGTCTAGTGTGCCGTTATGGCCACCTTCACTGCGTTGAGCGCAGTAAAGGTGGCCATAACGGCACACCACTGGCGATTCGTGCTGTGAACGGGCCGTTGACCAACGCGCGTCGTTTTCTGCGGGGCATCGCAAGGGCACGCTGGGCTCGTGAAACGAGGACGATGGCTTGGCCAGACCGAAGTTCTACGAGAACGCAGCCAACTCGGAATCGTGCGCGTCGCCGCACTTGAAGAGTCGGGTGTTCCCAGTTCAACCACCTATCGGCGTTGCCTCGCAGGCGGCCCATGGCGCTGGATGCTGCCTGGCGTAATCATGATGCAGAACGGTCCACCGACACGAGATCAGATGGTTCAGGCAGCCCTCGTATACGCCGGCCCCTTGGCGATGATCACCGGGACCGAGGCATGTCGCCGGTACAACCTTCGCGTTCCACATAGCGATGTCGTACATGTTCTTGTGCCACATGGGCACAAGATCCAGAGCCGTGGTTTCCTCACTGTAGAACGCACTCAAAGGCTCCCGCAGCCCTGGCCACAGGGCACAGTCCCGCTCGCTCCCAAGGCACGTGCAGTTGTCGACGCATGCCGACGGATGAGGATCGCAGACCAAATCACCCAGCTGTTGATCGACGCGATCCAGATAGGGGGATGTAGTCCCGAACAACTGAGCCATGAGATAGAAGCGGGTAGTCCTCGAGGGACCGCCATGCCGAGGAGAATCCTGTCGGAAATCACGGAGCTCAGGTCCGTCGCCGAGAAGGATGCCGCTGAGCTGGCGAAGCGTTCGAAGCTGCCCATGGCAATGTGGAACAAGCCTATCTACGACCCGAACGACCAATATCTGGGCAGGCCAGACGCCTGGTGGGACGATGTCGCACTGGCTTGGGAGATTGATTCGAAGGCGTTCCACTACCGCTCAGACGACTACGCCAGGACCGTTGCCCGCAACACGAGATACGTCGCCGCAGGAATCGTGTTACTACAGACCTTGCCCGCAAGACTGCGAACGGAGCCCGACAAGGTCATGGATGAGCTGCGAGCCGCATACGTCGCAGCCGCTGCCCGCCCACGTCCACCAGGCGTGACGTGCCGTTAAGGCCACATTGGCTGCGCTGAACGCAGTGAAGGTGGCCTTAACGGCACCTAGTCCAACGAGCTGACGAACTTCGACACCGCGTCCGGCGTCAGCTTCTGCGCCATCCGTCCCGTGGGCGCCAGCGACCCCAGCCGGTACAACGGCCGTTCCGCCGCCGCCAGCCCACGGGCCTCGGCCCGCAGCTGGGCCACCAGCAGCTCGGAGAACACCAGCCCCGGCGTGTCACCACGCGAAGCGAGCGCGTCCGCGAGCTTGCGCAGCGGATAGATGCCCTGCTCACGGCCACCGGTGCCGGCGTAGATGGCGAGAGCGACGTTGATCGCCTTGCCGCCACCGCGCACGAACAGGCCGACGGTCCGGCTGCCGCGCATGTCGGTCACCAGCAGGTCGAGCTGCGTGGCCGTGCGCAGGTCCACCAGGCGCGTGCCGAACGCCCGCACGTACACGGTCGTGCCCTGCAGCCAGACGTGGCGCCGGGCCTCGGACGTCGCGAGCAGCAGTAAGGGCAACGCCACGACGCCGGCCGCGATCAGGCCCGCGACGCGGCCGCCGACCAGGCCGACCACGGCGCCGAACGCCGCGGCGACCATGGCGGCGCCGATCGCGACCATGCGGGCGCGTTTGCGCACCGTGGAGGGGTCGAGCAGGTCCAGAGGCAGCTTCTCTGCGGACGGCTCAGAGCTCACAGCGCGTCCTGGACGGCCGTCACGACGTCGGCCAGCGGCACGGAACGCTGCTCGCCCGTGGCGAGCTCCTTGAGCCCGATCGTGCCCTCCGCGAGGTCACGCTCACCGAGCACCAGCGCGAACCGCGCACCAGACTTGTCGGCCGCCTTCATGGCGCCCTTCAGGCCGCGGCCGCCGTACGCGAGGTCCACCCGCACGCCCGCCGCGCGCAGCGCCCCCGCGATCGAGACCAGCCGGGCCTTCGCCGCGTCACCGAGCGGCACGCAGAACACGTCGCAGCGCGCGACATCACCGGGCGTCAGGCCCTCCGCCTGGCAGGCGAGCAGCGTGCGGTCCACGCCGAGCCCGAAGCCGACGCCGGACAGCGACTGGCCGCCCAGCTCCTCCATCAGACCGTCGTAGCGGCCTCCGCCGCCGATGCCGGACTGCGAGCCGAGACCGTCGTGCACGAACTCGAAGGTCGTCTTCGTGTAGTAGTCCAGGCCGCGGACCATGCGCGGGTTCTCGGTGAACTTCACACCGAGCTCGGTCAGATAGCCCTTCACGGCCTCGTAGTGCGCACGGCACTCGTCGCACAGGTGATCCACCATCAGCGGCGCCTCGGCGACCAGCTCGCGTACCTCGGCGCGCTTGTCGTCGAGCACGCGCAACGGGTTCACCTCGGCGCGGCGGCGGGTGTCCTCGTCGAGCGGCAGCTTGAACAGGAACTCCTGCAGAAGCGACCGATAGGCCGGACGGCACTGGGAGTCACCGAGCGACGTCAGCTCCAGCCGGAACCCGGCGAGTCCCAGAGCGCGGAACCCGGCGTCCGCGATCGCGATCACCTCGGCGTCCAGCGCCGGGTCGTCCACGCCGATCGCCTCGACACCCAGCTGCTGCAGCTGCCGGTAGCGGCCGGCCTGCGGGCGCTCGTAGCGGAAGAACGGACCCGCGTAGAAGAGCTTCACGGGCAGCTGGCCGCGGTCGAGGCCGTGTTCGATCACCGACCGCATGACGCCCGCGGTGCCCTCGGGGCGCAGCGTGACGGACCGCTCGCCACGGTCTTCGAAGGTGTACATCTCCTTCGTGACCACGTCGGTCGACTCACCGACGCCCCGCTTGAACAGCGAGGTGTCTTCGAAGATCGGCAGCTCGATGTAGCCGTACCCGGCGCGCTTCGCGGACTCGGCCAGCGTGTCACGGACGGCGAGGAAGGACGCGGAGGTCGGCGGGAAGTACTCGGGAATGCCCTTGGGCGCGGAAAACACGGTTTCTACAGTCCTCGGTGAGGGGCGGCCGGAGCGTCACCGAGCTGAACCAGGAACGGGTTCGTGGCGCGCTCACGGCCAATGGTCGTCGTCGGTCCGTGGCCGGGCAGGACCACCGTGTCGTCGGGCAGCGGCAGCACTTTGTCGCGCAACGACGTGAGCATCTTGCGGTGGTCACCACCGGGCAGGTCGGTACGTCCGATGGATCCGGCGAACAGCACGTCGCCCGTGATGCACAGGCGGCCGCCCTCCTCGGTGCCGGAGCGGAACATCACCGACCCGCCGGTATGGCCCGGCGCGTGGTCGACGGTGATGCCAAGGCCCGCGATGTCGAGATCCACACCGTCGTCCAGCGACCGCACCTCGCGCGGTTCGCGCATCTCGATGCCGCCGAAGAACGCCCGCGACTCGTTGCTCAGGCCCAGCAGCGGGTCGTTGAGCATGGCGCGGTCGTCCGGGTGGATCCACGCGGGGATGTCGTTGCCGTCACAGACGGGCGTGACCGAGAAGGTGTGATCGAAGTGACCGTGCGTGAGCAGCACGGCGACCGGGGACAGCCGGTGCTTGCGGATGGCCTCGCGAATCGGCTCCTCGGCGTCCTGACCGGGGTCGACGATGACGCAGGGCTCGCCCTCACCGGCGGCCAGCAGGTAGCAGTTCGCCTGCAGAGCTCCGGCCGGGAACCCGATCACGAGCACCAGAAACACCTCCCTGTTCGCCCCAAGCCTAGCCACCACACAAAGCTCATATGCGCAGGCCCTAGACTTCGCAGCCGACCACCCGTGTGTACGCATCATCCCTGGGGAGGGAGCACGTGCCGAACAACGAGCAGCGCCGCGCGGCCGCCAAGCGCAAGCTGGAGCGCCAACTCGTCCGCCGACAGGAGCGGGCGAAGAAGCGGCGTACCGTCGCGATCATCGCCACCGGTCTGGCCGTGGTGCTCATCGCCGGCGGCGTGTACTTCCTCGCCACGCACGACTTCAGCAGCGGCGACGCGGCGGCCTCCGAGACGACGCCCCCGGCGCCCATCACCATCCCGACGGAGATCAAGCCGCTGGCCAAGCGGCCGACCCCGCTCGCGGAGAAGGTGAGCTGCGAGTACCGCAAGGAAGAGAACCCGGCGAAGCAGGTCAACCTGCCCGGCACCGCGGACGTGCCCGCCACCGGCACCGTCAACGCCACGCTGAAGCTGGGCCAGGGCGAGGTGCCGATCACGCTGGACCGCGCGCTCGCACCGTGTGCCGTGAACAGCTTCGAGTCGCTCATCAAGCAGGGCTACTTCGACGGCTCGCCGTGCCACCGCCTGTCCACCAAGGGCCTGCAGATGCTGCAGTGCGGTGACCCGACGGGCACCGGCCAGGGCGGCCCCGGCTACAAGTTCGACAACGAGGTGTGGCCGGAGCTGACCTACGGCCGCGGCTACCTCGCGATGGCGAACGCGGGCCCGGACAAGGCGGACCCGAAGAAGGGCACGAACGGCAGCCAGTTCTTCATCGTCTACGGCGAGGCGGGCCTCTCCCCCGACTACACCGTGTTCGGCAGCGTCGGCGAGCCCGGCCTGAAGGTCATCGACGACATCGCGCGGGCCGGCGACGACGGCTCGTTCGACCCGTCGCCCGGTGGCGGCAAGCCGAACAAGGAAGTCAAGATCGAGAAGGCTTCGATCGTTCAGTAAGGCATGCAAAAGGGCCCGGCGCTTCGGAAAGCGCCGGGCCCTTTTGTCTTCCCCGTGACAAGAAGCTTGCCACGGGGTACTGACGTTTCGCTGTCGCCGATCAGGAAGCCGATGTAACCCGATAGACGTCGTAAACACCTTCGACGCTGCGCACGGCCTTCAGCACGTGCCCGAGATGCTTCGGGTCGCCCATTTCGAACGAGAACCGCGACACCGCCACCCGGTCCCGGGAAGTCGTCACGGACGCGGACAGAATGTTGACCCGCTCGTCCGCCAGCACCTTCGTGACATCGCTGAGCAGCCGGTGCCGATCGAGCGCCTCGACCTGGATCGCGACGAGGAACACCGACGAGGCCGACGGCGCCCATTCGACGTCCAGCAGCCGCTCGGGCGAGGCCATCAGGTCATCGGCGTTCGTGCAGTCCGTGCGGTGCACGCTGACGCCGCCACCACGCGTGACGAAGCCGAGGATGTCGTCACCGGGCACGGGCGTGCAGCAGCGGGCCAGCTTGACCCACACGTCGCCCGCGTCCTTGACGATCACACCCGCGTCGCCCGTGGCCCGCCGGCGCGTGACCGTGGACGGCGTGGCCCG
This sequence comes from Lentzea sp. NBRC 105346, assembly GCF_030269605.1. Classification (GTDB taxonomy): domain Bacteria; phylum Actinomycetota; class Actinomycetes; order Mycobacteriales; family Pseudonocardiaceae; genus Lentzea. The sequence goes on along the minus strand of NZ_BSTQ01000019.1, from coordinate 200,618 downwards.
GTCGGCCAGCTCCTCCTCGGCGTGCTCGACGCCGCCGAGCTGCGCGACGAGCCGCTGCACGACGTGCCGGGCGGAGGTGTGTCCCTCGCCGACCGCCGCGTACAGCGCGCTCATGTCCGGGTAGTGAAGTTCCTTGGCCAGTGCGGCCATCGAGTCGGCGGAGACGAGGCGTTGGAGGGGCAGGCCAACTCGCCTTACCTCCTTCGTGATCGCCTCCTTGCCCTGCTCGATCGCCTCTTCCTTGCGTTCCTTGGCGAACCACTGCTTGATCTTCGCCTTGGCCCGCGGCGAGGCCACGAACGACAGCCAGTCGCGGGACGGGCCCGCGCCCTCGGCCTTCGAGGTGAAGATCTCGACGACCTCGCCGTTCTCCAGCTTGCGTTCCAACGCCACGAGGCGGCCGTTGACCCGCGCGCCGATGCAACGGTGCCCGACCTCGGTGTGCACGGCGTAGGCGAAGTCGACCGGCGTTGAGCCCGTGGGCAGCGTCTGCACGTCGCCCTTCGGCGTGAACACGAAGATCTCGCGCGCGGCGAGGTCCCAGCGCAGCGACTCGAGGAACTCGCCGGGGTCGGCGGCCTCGCGCTGCCAGTCGAGGAGCTGCCGCATCCAGGCCATCTCGTCGATCTCGACGGACTTGCCGTTGTGCGTGCCCTTCGTCTCCTTGTACCGCCAGTGCGCGGCGATGCCGTACTCGGCGCGCTGGTGCATCTCGTGCGTGCGGATCTGCACCTCGAGCGGCTTGCCGTCCGGGCCGATCACGGTGGTGTGCAACGACTGGTACACGCCGAACCGGGGCTGCGCGATGTAGTCCTTGAAGCGGCCGGGCATCGGCTGCCACAACGCGTGCACGACGCCCATGGCGGCGTAGCAGTCGCGGACCTCGTCGACCAGAATGCGCACGCCCACCAGGTCGTGGATGTCGTCGAAGTCGCGGCCCCGGACGATCATCTTCTGGTTGATCGAGTAGTAGTGCTTCGGCCGGCCCTGGACATCGCCGCCGATCCGCGCGGCCTCGAGCTGCGTCGACAGCTCGGTGATCACGGTCCCCAGGTAGGTGTCGCGGCTGGGCGCGCGGTTCGCCACGAGCCGGACGATCTCGTCGTACTTCTTCGGCTGCAGGATCGCGAACGCGAGGTCCTCCAGCTCCCACTTGACCGTCGCCATGCCCAGGCGGTGGGCGAGGGGCGCCAGGACCTCGAGCGTCTCGCGGGCCTTGCGGGCCTGCTTCTCCGGCGGCAGGAAGCGCATGGTGCGCATGTTGTGCAACCGGTCGGCGAGCTTGATGACCAGCACGCGCGGGTCCTTCGCCATGGCGATGACCATCTTGCGGATGGTCTCCGCCTCGGCCGCCGCGCCGAGCTTCACCTTGTCCAGCTTGGTGACGCCGTCGACGAGCCGCGCGACCTCGTCGCCGAAGTCCTCGCGCAGCTGGTTGAGCGAGTAGTCGGTGTCCTCGACCGTGTCGTGCAGCAGTGCGGCCACCAGCGTCGTGGTGTCCATGCCCAGCTCGGCCAGGATGGTCGCCACGGCCAGCGGGTGCGTGATGTACGGGTCACCGGACTTGCGTCGTTGCGGCCGGTGCTTCTCCTCAGCGACGTCGTACGCGTGCTGCAGAAGGGCTAGGTCGGCTTTCGGGTGGAGGTCGCGGTGTACGGCGGCGAGCGGCTCGAGAACCTGCTTCACGGGCGCCGCACGCTGTGCGGTGATCCGGCGCGCGAGCCTGGCGCGCACACGCCGGGTAGCGGACGGTTGCGCTGCCCTGCTCGGGTCAACCGTCGTAGCGGGTTCTGTGTCCTGACTCAACCCACGCTCCTCGGGTCTACGGATACCGAGGATAACCCGCTTGTACCCGCGAAACTTCCTCCGGGGCGATGAGCGGCGTGGCTCACACGGCGAACGCCTGGCCGTGTTCCGCTGGGCCGATCAGCGCAGGGGGTCACGAATGCCGCACTCACGGGGCGTGCACACGGGGCATGCGGCCCCTTACGATCAGGCTTCGATCGATCCTGGGGGAACTTCCATGAGCACCGAACCCAGCGGCGAGCAGACGCCACCGCCCTCGCCGTACCCACCCGCGCAGCAGGTCGGCTACACCCAGCCGTACCCGCAGGCGCCGCAGTATCAGCAGCAGCAATATCCGGGGCCGCAGTACCCGTACGCGCCGCCGGTCCCGCAGTACGCGATGCCGCGGCAGCAGGCCAGGACGTCCTACGGCCTGTGCTTCCTGGCCGCCGCCGTCTGGTCGTTCGTGATGTTCGTGGTGTTGTTCGTGCTGGCCGGTCCGCCCGCGTCCGCGTACGCGTTCGGCAGGGTGCTCGGCTCCCAGCTCGTGCCATGCCTGCTGGCTTCGCTGTTCACGTGGCTGATCTTCAAGAAGCGGAGCACGAACTTCGCGGTGCTGGCCGTGGTGGCACTGCCGTTCTACTTCGTCGTGCTGGTGCTGGTGAACGCCGGCCGGGGAGTCGCCTGATCAGACCGCCATCAGGGCGCTGACCTCACGGCCCGCCAGCCGCGAGCGGCCGTTCAGCGCGGCGATCTCCAACACGACGGACACCCCGGTCACGATCCCACCGGCCCGCTCCACCAGCTCACACGCGGCGGCAGCGGTGCCACCGGTAGCGAGCACGTCGTCCACGACGACGACGTGCTGACCTGGGTGGATGGCGTCCGCGGGCAGCTCGAGCGTAGCCGTGCCGTACTCCAGGTCGTACGAGACGGAGTCGGCGACCACGGGGAGCTTGCCCGGCTTGCGCAGCGGCACCACGCCGTAGCGCCAGCCGTAGCCGAGTGCGGCGCCGAGCAGGAACCCGCGCGACTCGATGGCCGCGATGACCTGGGTGGACTCGGCGAGCTTGTCCTGCAGCGCGTCGACCACGGTGCGCAGTGCGTCCGGGTCCGCGAGAACCGGCGTGAGGTCCCGGAAGACCACCCCCGGCTGGGGGAAGTCCGGGACCTCACGCATCAGTCCCAGTGCTTTGTCCAGCTTCAACGCTGCTTCTTCCCGGAGGGGCGTCCGCGGCGGTTGTCGGTGGACTTGGCGGTGCGCGACGGCACGGAGGCGGCGGCCGCCAGTGCCTTCTCGCGGCGCAGCTCCTCGTCGAGGGCCTCGTCGTCGGTCGACTCGACCTCGGTGGAAGCGGCGGCCGTGCTCTTGGCGCGACGCGCCTCGACGCGCTTGGCCTGCGCCTTGTACTTCGGGTCGCGGTTCTTCAGGTCCACCAGGATCGGGGTGGCGATGAACAGCGACGACAGGGCGCCGACGAACATACCTGTGAGCTGCACCAGCGCGAGGTCCTGCAGCGTGCCGACGCCGAGGATCACGACACCGACGATCAGCAGGCCCATGACCGGCAGCAGCGCGATCAACGAGGTGTTGATCGACCGCATCAGGGTCTGGTTCAGCGCCAGGTTCGCGGCCTCGGCGTACGTGCGGCGCGTCAGGCCGAGCAGGCCGCGGGTGTTCTCCCGGACCTTGTCGAACACGACGACCGTGTCGTACAGCGAGAAACCGAGGATCGTCAGCAGACCGATGACGGTCGCCGGCGTGACCTCGAAGCCGACCAGCGAGTACACACCGGCCGTGATGATCACGTCGTGCAGCACCGCGACGAGCGCCGCGATCGCCATGTGCAGCTCGAAGTACAGCGCCAGGAAGATCACGATCGCGACGAAGAACAGCCCGAGCGCCCAGAGCGCCTTGCTGGTGATCTCGCCACCCCACGACGCGCTGACCGCGCTGTCGCTGATCGCCCCCTGGCCGCCCTTGGGGTTCAGCTTGCTCGCCAGCTCGGTCTTGAGCTTCAGCACCTGGGCGGCGTCGAGCGTCGTCGACCGGATCTGGATACTCGCCGAGTCACCGATGCCGACCGTCTGCACGGCGGCCGGCTCCTGGCCGAGCGCGTTCTTGAACACGTCCGCGACGGCGTGCTCCTCGATCTTCGCGCCGCTCGTGCTGACCGACGCCATCTGGACCTTGGTGCCGCCCTTGAAGTCGATACCGAGGTTGAACTGCTTGAAGCCGATCGACAGCACGCAGGTCAGCAGCACCAGCGCCGAGATCACGTACCAGCGCTTGCGCTTGCCGACGATGTCGAACGCGCCGTTGCCGACGTAGAGACGGGAGAACACGCTCACGTCAGGCCTCCTTCACGGCGGGCTTGGCCTGCAGCTTGGCGCGGTGGGAGGCACCTTCACGGGCCGCGCCACCGAGACCGGACAGGCTCGGCTTGGACAGGAACTTGGACTTCGAGGCCATCGCGACCAGCGGGTGCGTCACGAGGAACACGACCACGAGGTCGAGGACCGTCGACATGCCCAGGGTGAACGCGAAGCCCTTCACCTGGCCGACGGCGATGAGGTACAGCACCGCGGCGGCGATGAAGCTGACCGCGTCCGCGGACAGGATCGTGCGGCGGGCGCGGACCCACGCGCGCGGGACGGCCGAGCGGAACGTCCGGCCTTCACGCACTTCGTCCTTGATGCGTTCGAAGAAGACGATGAACGAGTCCGCGGTGATACCGATCGCGACGATGAAACCGGCGATACCGGCCAGGTCGAGCGTGAACCCGATCCAGCGGCCCAGCAGCACGAGCACCGCGTAGACGATCGAGGCCGAGAAGACCAGCGACGCGATCGTCAGGATGCCCAGCAGGCGGTAGTAGAAGAAGCAGTACACGAACACCAGCGCGAGGCCGATGGCACCGGCGATCAGGCCGGCCTTCATGTAGGTGAGGCCGAGCGTCGGGGTGACGGTCAGCGCCTCGGACGTCGAGAACGACAGCGGCAGCGAGCCGTACTTCAGCACGTTCGCCAGGTTCTCGGCTTCCTTCAGCGTGAACTTGCCGCTGATCTCCGTGCTGCCGCCGAGGATCGCGGTCTGGATGTTCGGCGCCGAGACGACCTTGCTGTCCAGCACGACGGCGACCGGCTGGTTGACGTTGGCCGAAGTGAACTTGCCCCACTTGGAGCCGCCGTCGGACTTGAACGACAGGTTCACGACGTAGCCCGCGCCCTGGCGGTTGTTCGTCGCGACCGCGTTGTCGATGTCCTGGCCGGTCAGGCGGGTGAACGTGGAGAAGTCGTCCTTCTTCACGCTCGGGTCGTCGGTGTCGACCGGCGCGAGGATGTACTTGTACTCGCCCTTCTGGTCACACGCGACGAGCGGCAGCTTGATGTCGTCGTTGCCGATCAGCGGGTCGGGCTTCGAGCAGTCGAGCATCAACGCGGCCTGCTGCAGGACCTGCTGGTCCGTGCTCTGACGCAGCATCTTCGCGGCCTGGATCTCCTGCGCGAGCTTCGGGTCGGTGCCCGGCGCGACCGGAGGGGTCGAGGACGGCGGGGCCGACGAGGGCGGCGCGCTGGACGGCGGCGGCGTGGTGGTCGGCTGGCCCTGCAACGCGGGCGCCGGGCGGCCCTGCGGAGCGCCGGACGACGGCGGAGCGGCGGTCTGGCTCGCGGACGGGTTCGCGGAGCCCGACGGCTGGGTCGACGGCTGCGTCGACGGCTGGGGCTGCTGCTGCTGGCCGGCGGAGGCCGGGATCGGCTGGCCCAGCACCTTGCGGAACGCGAGGAACGCGGTCTGGCCGAGGCTCTTCGCGCCTTCGCTGTCCGCGCCCGGCACGGTGATGACGAGGTTGGTTCCGTCGCGCACGACCTCGGCGCCCGAAACACCGAGTCCGTTCACGCGGGTCTCGATGAGCCCGCGAGCCCGGTTCAGCGATTCGTCACTCGGCTTGCCACCGTCGGGAAGGCGTGCCGTCAATGTGACGAGCGTGCCGCCCTGCAGGTCGATTCCGAGCTTGGGCTTGGCCGAACCGTTGCCGGTGAAGAACACCAGGGCATAAAGCGCGACCACGATGAGGACAAAACTCGCCAGATACTTCCCGGGGCGAATTTGCCCGGCCGGAGGTGCCACGATCCGTCCGTCTCCTAGAGCTGATGGTTGTCGAGCGCGAAGACTATCCCGCGCCACGTGAGCTGCGCGTCACTACCTGGAGTTGGCGGTGTTCACAGTTGCCAACTCCAGGTGAGACGCGTCCCGCGAGCCTACTTCTTGGCGTCGTGCTCGAGCGGCTCGGCGATCTGCGCCGCGCTCTCCGGGGTCGCGTCCTCGGTCTCGGTCTCCTCGACCTCTTCGACCTCGTCGGCGACCTTCTCGCGAACCGCGGCACGCAGCCAGGTGGTGACGACACCGTCGGCGATCTCGATGTCGATGGTGGTGTCGTCGCTGGCGTCCGCGACCGTGCCGTAGAGGCCCGACGTGGTCATGACGCGGTCACCGGCCGCGAGCGAGTTCTGCAGCTGCTGCTGCTCGGCCATCGCGCGCTTCTGCTTGCGAGCGCTGAGGAACAGCGGCACGGCGAGCAGCACCAGCAGCAACGGGAACATCAGGGACGAAAGGTTCATCATTCTCCGTTCAGGCGGACGCGAGGGATTTCCACGTCCGATATGTCTGGGTGCTAGCGCCGATTCTGCCAGCTCACCAGAGCTGATCACCGGCGGGCGGCTCCAGGCCCAGATGGATCCAGGCTGCCGGGGTCGCCACGCGCCCACGCGGCGTGCGCGCCAGCATGCCAGCCCGCACGAGGTAGGGCTCACACACCTCCTCGACCGTGGTGGGTTCCTCCCCCACCGCGACCGCGAGAGTGGATACCCCGACCGGCCCGCCGCCGAACGACTTGACCAGCGCGGTGAGCACCGCGCGGTCGAGCCGGTCGAGCCCCAGGTCGTCGACGTCGTACACCTGGAGCGCCTGCCGGGCGACCTCCAGCGTGACGCTGCCGTCCGCCCTGACCTCGGCGAAGTCCCGCACGCGCCGCAGCAGCCGGTTCGCGATGCGGGGCGTGCCGCGCGACCGTCCGGCGATCTCCATCGCGCCGTCGTCGTGCAGGTCCACGCCCAGGATCTTGGCGCTGCGCTTGACGATCAGGTCGAGGTCCGCGGCCTCGTAGAACTCCATGTGCCCGGTGAACCCGAACCGGTCGCGCAACGGCCCGGTCAGCGCACCCGACCTGGTCGTGGCGCCGACCAGCGTGAACGGCGCGATGTCCAGCGGAATGCTCGTCGCACCCGGCCCCTTGCCGACGACGACGTCGACCCGGAAGTCCTCCATCGCGAGGTACAGCATCTCCTCGGCGGGCCGGGCCATCCGGTGGATCTCGTCGATGAACAGCACGTCGCCCTCGACCAGGTTCGACAGCATCGCCGCGAGGTCACCGGCGCGTTCCAGCGCCGGGCCACTGGTGATCCTGATGGCGCTGCCGAGCTCCTTGGCAATGATCATCGCGAGGCTGGTCTTACCCAGTCCGGGCGGCCCGCTCAGCAACACGTGGTCCGGCGGCGTCCCCCGGCGCATCGCGCCCTGCAGCACGAGCTCCAGCTGCTCGCGCACCCGGCGCTGCCCGACGAACTCGTGCAGGTCCTGCGGCCGCAGCGTCGACTCGACGTCCCGCTCGGCGGGCACGGCGTACGGCGACAGCTCCTCTTCGCTCACTTGCGCCCCAGCGTGGCGAGCGCGCGTCGCAGCACGGCGCTGGTCGACTGGTCCGGGTTGTCCGCGAGCACCGCGTCAACGGTCGACTCCGCCGACTTCGCCGGGAACCCGAGGCCCAGCAAGGCCTCTACGACGTGCTCCCGCGTTTGGCCGTTCACCGCGGGCGTGTGCGGCGTGGGCAGCGCGCCGACCTTGTCGCGCAGCTCGATGATCAGCCGCTCGGCGCCCTTCTTGCCGATGCCGGGCACCTGCGTGAGCACGGTGATGTTGCCTTCGGCCAGCGCCTGCCGCAGCTTGTCCGGTTCGAGCACCGCCAGCGTCGCCAGCGCGAGCCGGGGTCCGATGCCGCTGACCGTCTGCAGCAGCCCGAACAGCTCCCGCGCCTCGACGTCGGCGAACCCGAACAGCGTCAGCGAGTCCTCGCGCACCACGAGTGCGGTCGCCAGATGCGCCTCTTCGCCGCGCCTGAGCGTGGCCAGCGTGCTCGGCGTCGCCTGCACGGCGAACCCGACGCCACCCACCTCGACCACCACGTGGTCCAGCCCGACGTGCTGCACGGCCCCGCGCAGTGACGAGATCACCGGCCACCTCCACAGTCCACCGAGGCCGCCGCTCGACGCCCGGACGTGCTCGACGTCGCCCGCACGACCCCGATCACCGGCCACCTCCACAGCTCATCCAGGTCGCCGCTCACCTGAGCGTGTACGGCCCCGCGCAGTGACGAGATCACCGGCCACCTCCTCGTTTCGCCGCCGCGGCGATTCTCGCCCGATGCGTCTCGGCCATCTCCCGCGCCCTGCGTTCGGCCTCTTCCATGCGGGTGCGCATGGGCGCCCGCCAGTGGTGACAGATCGCCAGGGCCAGCGCGTCCGCCGCGTCCGCCGGCTTGGGCGCTGCGTCCAGCTTGAGGATCTTCGTGATCATCGCGGTGATCTGCTTCTTGTCGGCACGACCGGACCCGGTCACCGCGGCCTTGACCTCGCTCGGCGTGTGGAACACGACCGGCAGCCGCCGTTTGGCGGCGGCCAGGGCGACCACCCCGCTGGCCTGCGCGGTGCCCATCGCCGTGCGGACGTTGTGCTGGCTGAACACCCGCTCGATCGCGACGACGTCGGGCTGGTGCCGGTCGAGCCAGAGGTCGACCTCCACCGACAACGCCAGCAGCCGCACGGCGAGGTCCGCGTCCACCGGCGTGCGCACCACGTCGACCGCGACGCACCGCACCGCCCGGCCGGGCCCTCCGTCCACGACGCCGAACCCGCACCGGGTCAGACCGGGGTCGACCCCGAAGACACGCACCCGCAACCACTCCTCACGAACACTCGTTCGAACCCTACTGGGCGGGCCACCGGCTCCTGCCTCCGACACTCCGCACATACGCGATGAGGGGACCCTTCATGGCGGTCAGCGCTGGCAAAGCTCCCTTCATGGCACTCCGCCGGGCGGTTGCTACTAACGGGTACCACCGTTCGCCGTAGCGAGACGACGTCACTAAGGTGGCGCGGTGACCTTGGGGCGGTTCACCGCAGTGGCCGCGGCCGTGTGTGCCGCGCTCGTGGCCACGGTCGTCCTGGTCACGTCCGGTGTCCTGCCCCACGACGCGAGCGTCGCGCTCGACAAGATCGAGCAGCTGGCCTTCGCCGTCGCCGCCCTCATCGCCTACGCCCGGACGGCAAGAACCCGCTGGCGCCGCTGGATGACCGCCGCGATGGTCAGCCTCACGGTCGGGCTGAGCGCGTGGATCTGGGGCCAGCAGATCCTCGGCGTCAAACTCCCGTCGTCCACCCTGGCGCCACTGGGCTTCCTGCTCGTCCCGGTCCTCACCCTGTGCGCGGTGGTCACGCTGGCGCACTCCGGCGGCCGCAACGACCGGCCGCACGACCGGCGCAGCCGGTTCGTGGTCGTGCTCGACGGGCTCGTGGTGGTCGGGTCGCTGTTCGTGCTGACCTGGGTGTCCGCGCTGGAGTCGATGGTCCGCGCCTGGGCCACGTCCGGACCGGGCTTCGCCACGGTCGTCGCGCATCCCGCGCTCTACCTGGTGACGATCACGTCGTTGGTGGTGTCGAGCTGGACCCACCGCAGCATCCGGCACCTGCCGATGTTGTTCATCGCGCTGGCGGGCATCGGCCAGTCGGCCAGCGGCTGGGTGTTCGCCTTCCTGATCAGCCAGGGCGCGGGCGCGATCCCACCGGTCGCGGACATCGGGTTCATGGTGTGCCCGCCGATGTTCTTCCTCAGCGCGATCGCGCCGACCGCCCGCGGCCACCGGAAAGCAGACGGCCGGCTGCGCACCGGCGACATGCTCTACCTGCTGGTGCCGTATGTGCCGTTGCTGGTCACGGGACTGTTCATCCTCGTCGGCACGGCGACGGGCGTGCGGCTGAACCCGATCGAGATCTACGTCGGCCTGGGCGTGGTGCTCCTGGTGATCGTGCGGCAGCTGCTGACGTTGATGGACAACGTCCGGTTGCTCGACGAGCTGCGGATCAGCCGCGAGCAGCTGCGGCACGAGGCGCTGCACGACCCGTTGACGGGGGTCGCGAACCGGGTGTTGTTCCGCGAACGCCTGAGCAACGCGCTGCTGGAACGCGACCGAGACCGGCCGTTGGTGCTGCTGTTCATCGACGTGGACGGGTTCAAGGCGGTCAACGACTCCTACGGGCACGCGGAGGGCGACGCGGTGCTGCGCAACGTCGCCAAGCGGCTGACGCACTGCCTGCGCCCCGAGGACACCGTGGCGCGCCTGGGCGGCGACGAGTTCGGCGTCATCGTCGACGGCGCGGACCCCGAGGAGCTCGGCGAACGCGTGCTGAACGCACTCAGGACGCCGCACCAGGTCTACGGCCGCACGCACGTTGTGCACGCCAGCATCGGTGCGGCGCAACAGGACCGCTACGACCCGTCGGTCAGCGCGGACTCGATGCTCGGCTGCGCGGACGCCGCCATGTACACCGCGAAGAGGCTGGGCAAGGGAATGGTGGTCGTGCACGGTCTGCAGGAGGCGACGTGACGCCGGAACGGATCATCGAGAGTCTCGGGCTGGCCGAGCTGCCGGTCGAGGGCGGGTACTTCGGACAGTCCTATCGAGACGGAAATGTCTCGGCGATTTACTACTTGTTGCGAACGCCGGACTTCTCCGGGATGCACGTCCTGAAGCATCTGGAGATCTACCACTTCCACGCCGGCTCGCCGTTGCGGATGATCCTCCTGTACCCGGACGGCACCGTCGAGACGCCGGTGTTGAGCCCGGAGAACCCGCAGGTCATTGTCCCCGCGGGCGTGTGGCAGGGCAGCAGCCCGAGCGGTGAGTGGTCGTTCGTCGGCACCGTCGTCGTGCCGCCGTACACCGACGACATCGTCGAGTTCGGGCACGCCGGGGACCTCTGTTCGCGGTATCCGGAGCACTCCGAACGGATCAAGGAGCTCTGCCGCTTCTAGGTACGCTCGCTCGCGTGCCAATCGTGGAGCTGAACGGGATCAGGCTGAGCTACCAGGTGGAGGGCGAAGGGGATCTCGTCCTGCTGATCATGGGCACCGGCAGTCCCGGCCGGGTCTGGCGGATGCACCAGGTGCCCGCCCTGCGCAAGGCCGGTTTCCGGGTCGCCACCATCGACAACCGCGGCATCCCGCCCACGGACGAGTGCGCCGACGGCTTCACCATCCACGACGTGGTCGCCGACGCGGCCGCGCTGATCGAGCACCTCGGCGGACCGGCCCACGTGATCGGCACGTCCCTCGGTTCGCGCATCACGCAGGAGCTCGCGCACTCGCGGCCGGACCTGGTGCGCAGCGCGGTCATGCTGGCCGCCCACTCGCGCCGGGATCCGGTGCAGGACATGTGGAACCGCGGCGAGCGCGCGCTGTACGACCAGGGCGTCGTGCTGCCGGACGCCTTCTACGCGGCGGTCACCGCACTGCGGAACCTGTCCCCGCGCACGCTCGCCGACCCCGTCACGTCCCGGGACTGGCTGGAGCTGTTCGAGCTGAGCGGCTCGAAGATCGGCGCCGGCGTCCGGGCGCAGCTGGACCTGGGCGACATCCCCAGCGACCTCGCGAACTACCGCAAGATCACCGCTCCGTGCCTGGTGGTCGGATACGCGGACGACCGGGTGCTGCCACCGCATCTGGCGCGCGAGGTCGCGGACGCCATCCCCGGCGCGCGCTACGCGGAAATCCCCGACGCCGGGCACTTCGGGTTCCTCGAACGGCCCGAGGAGGTCAACCGCGTGATCCTCGAGTTCCTGGACGAGGTCCGTTAGGCGACCTTCGACAGGGCCGGTTTCACCTCGTCGATCGCCCACTGCACGCCGACCACGTTGGGCGCCTTGAGGAACTGCACCACGTTGACCGGCACGTCGAGCCACACGGCCGCGCTCCCCGGTTCCCCCGGCTGCAGGCCGAGTGTCTCCAGGAACGGCGACGGGTCGCCGACGCCGAAGTGGTAGGTCTTGCCGACCACCCGCGGCATCTCCTCCTTGAGCTTCGCCACGGCCTGGTCCGCCGAGTCCACCAGCCTGCGCGCGCCGACCGGGTTCCCGAGAACCTCACCGGCGAGCTTGGCGTCTTCGTCCATTGTGGACGAGGGGGACGGCCGGGCGACCGTCGGCGCGATCTTGCTCAGTTCGGCGTACTTCCCGGCGTCGAGGGCGGCGGAGGTGGCCAGGATCAGGTCGGGCTGCAGTGCGGCGACCTTCCCGAAGTCGGGGTTCGCCGGATCGAGCGTCAGCACCTCGTCGCTGAGCAGCGCCTTGACGTACGGCAGGTTGGGCGAGGCGGGATCGGGCGAGCGCACCGCTCCGACGACGACCGCGTCGAGCACGTTGGCGAGCGCGACGTCGTTCCACCCGAGCGCGACCACGCGTTCGGGTTTCTTCGGCACGGTCACCTCGCCGAACTCGTGCTTCACCGTCACCGGGAAGACGGCCGGCGCCACCGACGTCTCACTGACGGGAGGCGGTTCCGGCGGTGGCGCCGAAGTGCACGCGCTCACCAGCAGGGCCATCACGAAGAGCAACCGCAGGGACACGGTCCGAGGCTAACCGGTGGCCTGGACCGTGGTCCAGACCACCGGTCCGATCTCAGAGCCGGTCGAGACGGAACTCGTCGACCGGAGTGCCGGCCAGGAGCTTGTCGATGTAGCCGGTCACCACGTACGAACTGAACGGCGACACGGTGATCGTCGTGGGCGAGGTCGTCGGCCACGCCTTCTCGGCGACTACCCGAGCCGACGCCCAGCCGTCGCGCGACCGCACCGAGAACACCGAGTTGCGCCCCTTGGACTCCAGGGTGTTCGTCACGACGAGCAGCGTGCCGTCGGGCCGGAACGCGATGCCGTCCGCGCCGACCAGCGGCTGAACCGCCACTTCGGACACCGAGTCACGGGTGACCTTGAAGAGCTTCCCGGTGGTGTAGTGCCCGACGACCAGGTAGCCGCCGGGGTGCCACGCGAGCCCGTTGTTGCCGAGCTCGCCGCCCAGCCGTGGGTCGCGCGCGAACACTGAGGCGTGGCCGGCGACGTCGACGCGGTAGATCCGGTCGGACACCGTGTCGCTGACGTAGGCGTTGCCCCATGGGTCAACCGTGACGTCGTTCGCCCGGTGCGGCCCCGCGTCGTCGGCCAGATCCACCACGTGCAGCTGCCTGCCGGTGGTCAGGTCGAAGATCGCCAGGCCGGAGCGGACCGTCGCGTCGAAGTTGTTCGAGTACGCGACCAGCACGCGGTTGCGGCGCAGGTCGACCTTCAACCCGACGGTCGAGGCCTGCACCGGAATCCTGGCCAGCGGACTGACCTGCCCGTTCGGCTTGACGATCGACACGGTGCCGTGGGCGACGGAGCTGACGAGGAACGCGTTGCGGGTCGCGTCCCACGCCACGCCCTCCGGGTGCAGCTGGGGTGCCGAACCCTCGATCGTGCGCGGCATGGCCGACGCCGTGCCGGCCCCCAGCGCGATGGCGGCGGCGAACGCCACCAGCACAGTCCTTCTGCGCATGTGATCCCCTCAGGTGGTAGGTACGAACTCAGACAGTAGTCAGAACTCTGATAACTATCAACACACTTATTCTGCGTGCGATGAGGGGACCCTTCATGGCGGTCAGCGCTTGCAAAGCTCCCCTCATTGCACTTGGTCGGAGCGAGCATTCATGCCGTTCGTACGATGAGACGCATGCGAATGCCCGCGAGCGAACGGCTCGGCAGCGACATCAAGCGCGTCGAGCAGGAGCTCATGACGGCCAAGACCGCCGCGGTGAAGCCGTCCGGCCTGACGGTGCCGCAGTACGCGGCGCTGCTCATGCTGGGTGAGAACCCCGGCATCTCGGCCGCGGCGCTCGCGCGGCTGTGCCTGGTCACGCCGCAGACGATGACCACGATCCTGCAGAACCTGGTCGCGCTGGGCCTGATCGAGCGCACGCCGCACCCGTGGCACCGCAACGTGCTGGAGACGCAGCTGACGGAGAAGGGTCAGGCCGCCTTCGACCAGGCGGACGAGCGGGCGGCGGCCGTGGAACGACGGCTCGCCGCCGAGTTCACCGACGAGGAGCGCAAGCTGCTGCGCTCACTGCTGGGCCGGTGCTCGAAAGTCCTCACCGAGCAGCACCCGTAGGCCGGATCAGGATCTCGTTGACGTCCACAGTGGACGGCTGCGACACCGCGTACAGCACCGCTCGGGCCACATCGGACGCGTCGAGCTTCGGATCGTTGACCCGCGACGCCGGGATGCCGCCGGTGTCGACGAGACCGGGCTGCAGCAACGTGACGCGCACACCGGTTCCGACGCATTCGGTCCGAATGGACTCCGCGAGCCCGGTGATCGCCCACTTCGTCGCCGAGTAGAGGTTCCCCGGCCGCACGCCGCGCCCGGCCGCGCTGCCGGTCAGCACCAGGTGCCCGCCGCTGCGCCGCAACGCCGGCATCACGGCGCGCGCGGTGAACGCCGGCCCGCACACATTGGTGACGACCATGTCCGTCCACTCCGGAGGCGGCGCGCCGGCGTCCGAGACGAACGACGTGTCCACCGAGACGCCCGCATTGGCGAACATGACGTCGATTCGTCCCCAATGTGATTCCACACGGGACACCAGCGCGGAGATCGATTCCCACGACGAAACGTCACACTGCGCGTTCCAGGTCCGTTCGGCGCGGGCCTCAGCGCCCGACCGCGACGCGCGTACCACGCGAAAGCCCTGCTCCAGAGCCAATGCGGCAGTCGCGGCGCCGATTCCGCGCGAAGCCCCGGTCACGACGAAGACCCGTTCGTTCATGATCACCAGCCTAGGGCCGTATCGAAAGATCTCAGAACTAGTCAGAGGGATGTCAGCGTCACCTGATTGGATGTACGCCATGAACATCAACCGCAGGTTCGCGCTCGGCCTGGGAACCGTCGCCGCCGCGACCGCCGTGCTGGGCTCCGGTAGCGCCTCGGCCCAGACCGAGGATGAGCCCGAGATCGAACGTTGCCCCACCACCGCAGAGCGTTCGCGCAAGCGGGTGGCGCAGGTCTACAAGCGACAGGTCCGCAAGGCCAAGGGGACCTGGTCGTCGTACATCACCGTCGCCGACCCGAACGGCGCCGCGAAGCCCGCCGTCGAGGAGGATGCCGACCGCGTCGTCGAGGCGTACTCGGTCAACAAGATCGCCGTCGCCGTCGCGGTGCTGGACAAGGTCGACCGTGGCCTGATCAAGCTCACCGACCGGGTCGAGGTCACCGAGTCGATCGTCATCCAGGACACCGACGGGATCTTCGCGCTGGACGGCGCGTACCCGAGCTCGGTGACCGTGGGCCACGCGCTCGCGGCGCTGCTGACCGTCTCGGACAACACCGCGGTCCGCCTGTGCGGCCTGGTCGTCCCGGCCAAGGAGCTCAACGAGATCCTGAAGTCCAAGGGTTTCGTGCACACGCAGGTCGTGCCGGTGGCGAACCCGAACCGGTTCTTCCTCGGCACCACGACGCCGCGTGAGATGCACATGCTGCTGACGAAGCTGACGGACGGCACGCTGCTGTCCCCCGCGTCGACCCAGCACCTGCTGAACGTGCTGCGCTCGCTGACCGCCTTCACCGACGGCGTGCGGCTGAACCTGTCGTCCGACGAGCGGCTCCGCGTCGCGACGAAGGCCGGCTGGTTCGACGACGGCCGCAACGAGGCCGGCGTGATGTTCAGCGCGGACGGCCGCCCGATCCTGATCTACTCGCTCTTCGCGTCCGGCGAGTTCGACGGCGACAAGGCGACCAACGACGCGAACTTCGCGTTCTCGCACCCGGCCGTCGCCGCGCGCGCCGAGCTGGGCCGCACCATGTACGACGCGGTCCTGAAGATCACGACCGTGAAGCCGAAGCACAAGCCGACCGTCTACCGCATGGTCAACGGCGGCTGAGCAAGGGTCGTGAGTGTTTTCCGTTGCGATAGCGACGGAAAACACTCACGACCACCACCGACCCGACCAGGAACACCAGCAGGCTCGCCGCGATCGGGCGGTGCAGGAACCCGGTCAGGTCGCCGCCGAACATGCGCATCGACCGGCGGAACGCGGACTCCAGGATGTCGCCGAGCACGAACGCGAGCACGAACGGGCCGGGCTCGAAGCCGAGCTTCTTCATCCCGTAGCCGATCACGCCCAGGCCCAGCACCAGGAACAGGTCGAACACGTTGTTGCGGATGCTGTAGACGCCGATCATCGTGACCAGCATCGTCAGTGGCGCCAGGATCCCCGGCCGCACCCGCAGCAGCCGCACGAAGATCCCGATCAGCGGCACGCTGAACAGCAGCAGGAACACGTTGCCGATGTACATCGAGTCGATCACGCCCCAGAACACGTCCGGGTGATCGTCTATCAGCGAAGGCCCCGGCGGCACACCCTGCAGCGTCAGCGCCCCGAACAGCACGGCCATCGTCGCGTTGGCCGGCAAACCCAGTACCAGCAACGGGATGAACGACGACGTTGCAGCCGCGTTGTTCGCCGTCTCCGGTCCCGCGACGCCCTCGATCGCGCCGCGCCCGAACCGCGACGGATCGGCAGCCGACCGCTTCTCCACGGCGTAGGCGACCAGCGACGACATGGTCGCGCCACCACCGGGCAGCACGCCGAGCAGGAACCCGACGACCGCCCCGCGCAGCACCGCCCACTTCGACTGCAGCCACTCCACCCAGGTCGGCCACGCGCGCCCGAACGACGGCACCCGAGCCGATTCCCGGTGCCGGTGCTCGAGGTTGTAGAGGATTTCCCCCACACCGAACACGCCCATCGCGACGATCACGAAGTCGATGCCGTCCGCGAGCTGGTCGCTGCCGAACACGAACCGCGGCGCGCCGACCATCGGGTCGGACCCGACCGTCGCCAGCAGCAGACCCGCCGCCGCGGCCGCGATGCCCTTGACCAGCGACCCGTTTCCGAGCGTCGCCACCAGGAAGATCCCGATCACGCCGAGCACCGCGTACTCGGGCGGCCCGAATTTCAGGGCGAAGTCCGCGACGAACGGCGCCACGAGCGACAGCACCACGATCGACGCCGTCCCGCCGATGAACGACCCGACCGCGGCGATACCCAGCGCGGACCCGGCTCTGCCCTGTCTGGCCAGCTCGTGCCCGTCGAGCACGGTGACCACGGTCGAGGCCTCGCCGGGCAGCCGCAGCAGGACGGACGTGATCGTGCCGCCGTACTGGGCGCCGTAAAAGATCCCGGCCAGCAGGATGATCGCCGGCGCCGGTTCCAGGTCGTAGGTGATCGGCAGCAGGATCGCGATCGTCGCCGCGGGCCCGAGGCCGGGCAGCACGCCGACGAGCATGCCCAGCGTGACGCCGAGCAGGCAGTACAGCAGGTTCTGCGGCTCGAAGACGACCGCGAAGCCGGACCACACGTCAGGCCCCGAACAGGTGTGGCAGCGGGACACCGAGCCCGGCGATGAACAACAGGTGCGCCGCGGTAGTTGCCAGCAGCGCGACGACCACCGTCACGACCCACGACTCGGCACCGAGGAACCGCAGCCACACCGCCAGCAGCACCACGGTCGGGATCTCGAACCCGACGTGCTCGATCACCGCCGCGTATCCCCCGAGACCGGCCACCGCGAGCAGCACGCCGGCCGTGCCGCGGCAGAACGGCTCCGTGTCGTCCGGCGGCCGGACCGCGATGGCAATGCCGGTGCCCAGCAGCAGAACCGCCGTCACAAACGGCCACAGCCCCGGACCGGGGTCGGTGACCGACCCCAGCCCGAGCGCGATCGCGCCCCACGCGGCGAGCAGCCCGAGCAGCGCGGGCAGAACCCCGGCGAGCCGCGTCATTTTTTGCCGAGACTGATGCCGAGCTCCTGGACCTTCGCCGCATAACGGGCACCGGCGTCCTTCATGTGCTGCCGGGCCTCGTCACCGGAGACCTCCCACCGTTCGGCGTAGGCATCCTTGAGGAACTTGTCGTAACCGGCGTCCTTGCGCGCTTCGGCGAACGCGTCGGCGAGCTTCTTCCGCACGTTGTCCGGCAGCCCCTGCGGCGCGACGACGAACCGCCGCTGGTCGACCACGACGTCGTGGCCCTTCTCCTGGGCCGTCGGCACGTCCGGCAGGTACGCGCTGCGCTTGGTGGAGAACGTCGCGAGCGGCCGCAGCTTGCCCGCCTTGACGTGCTGCATGATCTCCGAGGGCGCGGCGGAGATCGCGTCGACCTGCTCGCCGAGCACTGCGGTCACCGCCGGGGCGCCGCCGTCGAACGGCACGTCGACCGCGTTGGCTCCGGCGCTCTTGAACAGCAACGCCTGCGACAGCTGTGCCCCGGTACCGACGCCGGTCGTGCCGTAGCTGACCTTGGGCGCCTTCAGCAGGTCCTCGAGCGTCTTGTGCGGCGAGTTGGCGTTGACGACGAGCACGTAGTCCTCGGTGGTCAGCGTCGCGACGATGGTCAGCCGGTCGAGCTGGATCGCCGTCTCGTCCTTGACGGCCAACGGGGTGATCGCGAACAGCGACTGCACGAGCAACCCGATGTTGTAGCCGTCCGGCGCGGACGCGAGAACCTCCTTGCCGCCGACCGCGCCGTTCGCGCCGGGCTTGTTGGCGACCGGCACGGACTGCTTCAGCGGCTGCTCCACCGCCTTCGCGATGGCCCGCCCGACGAGGTCCGTGCTGCCGCCCGGTGGGAACGGCACGGTGAACTGGACAGCGCGGTTCGGATAGTCGGCGTTGCTACCGCCTTTTACACCACCACAGGCCGCGACCAGAAGAAGTATCAGAACAGACAGGATTCGGCCGTTCGGGTGAACCGGTACCTGAAGGTGGGCTGAAGACTGCAACCGATCTGCCCTCCATCTCGTCTAATACATACCAACGCCGGGGTCGATCGTCGCCGCCGTCGACGATCGGCTTCGGCGCTGCTGGTTCTACAAAGCCGGT
Source organism: Lentzea sp. NBRC 105346 (assembly GCF_030269605.1). Classification (GTDB taxonomy): domain Bacteria; phylum Actinomycetota; class Actinomycetes; order Mycobacteriales; family Pseudonocardiaceae; genus Lentzea. The sequence continues at coordinate 181,750 of NZ_BSTQ01000019.1, read as the reverse complement.
TCCACAAAGGCGTGGTACCGGCGGACCACCTCTGCGATCACCTCGTCCGGATCCGCCGCCCACAGGTCGGCGTTGAAGATCTCGACCTCCACGTCCTTGCTGTAGCCGGTTTTCGCGACGTGCCTGGTCAGCCGGTCGAGGTCGATGTTCCCGTCACCGGGCAGCGCGCGGCCGAGCAACACGTCGGGCGGCAACGGGTTCAGCCAGTCGCACACCTGGTAGCTCGCGATCCGCCGGCCCGCCCGTTCGATCTGCGCGTCGAGCTCCGGGTCCCACCAGACGTGCACCGCGTCGACGACCACGCCCGCGTCGAAGCGCTCCGCCCAGTCCAGCGCCTGCTTCAACGTCGAGAGCACGCCGCGGTCGGCGCAGAAGATCGGGTGCATCGGTTCGAGCGCCAGGATGACGCCGGCTTCCTGGGCGTACGGCGTCAGCACCTCGATGCCGTCCTGGACCCGTTGCCGTGCGCCGATCAGGTCCCGGTCGGGCACGCCGCCGACCACCATCACCAGCGTGTCGGTACCCAGCGTGTGCGCCTCGTCGATGGCCCTCTTGTTGTCGTCGATCGCGTTCTTGTTGTCCGGGTCGGTGAGGAACCCGCCGCGGCACAACGAGGACACGCGCAGCCCGGCTTGCCGGACGAGCTTCCTGGTCTGTTCGATTCCGGCGTCGGCGACCGGTTCGCGCCACAGCCCGATCGACGGCACGCCGTGCTTCGCGCACCCATCAACAGCCTGTTTGACGGTCGCGCGCTTGATCGTCGCCTGGTTCAGTGAGAGTCGGCCAGCCACTGGCTCCACCGCCGGTCGGCTTCGTCGGGGTCGATGACACCCGCCAGTTCGGCCAGCCGCTTGGCCTCGGCGAGGTGGCCGACGGTGCGCGCGGTCTGCAGCCCGTCGAGCAGGACGAAGTGGTCCTGGTGCCCGGCCAGCCAGGCGAGGAAGACGACGCCCGTCTTGTAGTAGTACGTCGGCGCGCTGAACAGATGCCGCGACAACGGAACCGTGGGGTCGATGATCCGCCGGAACTCCGCTGGGTTGTCGTCCAGTTCCTTGATCGCCTGGGCCGCGACCGGCGCGATCGGGTCGAAGATGCCGAGCAGCGCGTCGCTGTACCCGTGCTCGTCGCCCTCGATCAGTTCCGGGTAGTTGAAGTCGTCGCCGGTGTAGCAGCGGACTCCTGGCGGGAGCTTTCGGCGCAACCCGATCTCGTGGCCGGCGTCGAGCAGCGAGACCTTGACGCCGTCGATCTTGGCGGAGTTGGCCTTGATGATCTCGAGGAAGTTGTCCGTGGCCGCTTCGGTGTTCTCGTCGCCCCAATAGCCCTTGAGCGCCGGGTCGAACGCCGGGCCGAGCCAGTGCAAGATCACGGGCTGGTCAGTTGTTCGGAGCAGCCTGCCGTAGACGTTGGCGTAGTCCTCGGGGCTCTTCGCGGTGGCGGCAAGTTGTCTGCTGCACATCAGCACCGGCTGCGCGCCCGCGCCCTGGACCACGTCGAGCTGCTGTTCGTAGGCCGTGATGACGTCGGTGAGCGTGACCTCGCCGCGCAGGTGGTCGGTACCGACGCCGGCGCAGATCCGGCCGGTCGCCTCGGCGGCGCTGCGCTTGATCAGCTCGGCGGCGGTGGGCCAGTCGAGGCCCATGCCGCGCTGCGCAGTGTCCATCGCTTCCGCGACGCCGAGGCCGAGGTCCCACAGGTGGTGGCGGAACCTCAGGGTCGCGTCCCAGTCGACCGTCTTCTCGTCGGCGGCGACGACGTGCGCGGCGGCGAAGACCTCCCTAGACACGAGGCACCTCGACCCGCCGCCCCTCCGCCGAAGACCGCAACCCGCACGCCGCCAGCTGCACCCCTCGGGCACCCGCGCGGAAGTCGTGCGGGAACGGCGCCCCGGCATAAACGTGCCGCAGGAATTCCTCCCACTGCACCTTGAACCCGTTCCCGAACTCGTCGTTGTCCGGCACGGTCTGCCACTGCGAGCGGAAGTCCGCATCGGCGGGAACATCGGGATTCCAGACCGGCCGCGGCGTGACGGCGCGGGGCTGCACGACGCATTCGCGCAGCCCCGCGACCGCACTCCCCTCGGTACCGTCCACCTGGAACTCGACCAGTTCGTCGCGGTGCACCCGCACGCACCACGAGGAGTTGACCTGGGCGATCACCCCGCCGGCGAGTTCGAAGATCGCGTACGCGGCGTCGTCCGCGGTCGCGTCGTAAGCGACACCGTTCTCGTCCCACCGCTGTGGAATGTGCGTGACGGCCCGCGCGGTCACGGCTTCCACCGAACCGAACAGCTCTTCGAGCAAGTAACTCCAGTGGCAGAACATGTCGGCGACGATCCCGCCGCCGTCCTCCGCCCGGTAGTTCCACGACGGCCGCTGCGCCGCCTGCCAGTCACCCTCGAAGACCCAGTAGCCGAACTCGCCGCGCACCGACAGGATTCGGCCGAAGAATCCGCCGTCGATCAACCGGCGCAGCTTGCGGATGCCCGGCAGGTACAGCTTGTCGGCGACGACGCCGTGCCGCACACCGGCCGCGTCCGCCAGCGAAGCCAACCGCAGAGCCTCCTCGACGGTCTCCGAAACCGGCTTCTCGGTGTAGACGTGCTTGCCCGCGGCGATGGCGGCGGAGATCGCTTCCACGTGCCGTGACGTGACTTGCGAGTCGAAGTAGACATCGATGTCGGGATCGGCCAGGGCGGCGTCCAGGTCCGTGGTCCAGCGCGGCAGGTCGTGCCGTTGGGCGATCTCCTTGAGCTTTCCGGCGTTGCGGCCGACGAGCAGCGGCTCGACCTTCAGCACGGTGTCGTCCGGGAGCCGGAGTCCGTGCTCGCGCAACGGAAGCAGGGACCGCACCAGGTGCTGGCGGTACCCCATCCGGCCGGTGACCCCGTTGACGGCGACACCGACGGTCCGCACTGCCATGCGATCCTCCCGCTGGGCTGGAAAGCGCTTTCCGCCACGCTACGGGTGGTTCTTCACGGACGTCAACCACTGCGCGAGTTACCCTCCGTGCACCAACTGAGATGGAGGTGGTCGTGTCCGCGCGACAGGTGACCCTCGCCGAGGTGGCCAGGCAGGCGGGTGTGTCGCTGGCGACGGCCTCCCGCGTGCTCAACGGCAGCACCCGGCAGGTGAGCGACGAGCTGCGTGACCGCGTGCTCATGACCGCGGAGGTGCTCGGCTACGTCGCCAACGCGTCGGCGCAGGCACTGGCCCGTAACTCGAGCTCACTGGTCGGACTCGTCGTGCACGACATCACCGACCCGTACTTCTCGTCGATCGCCGCCGGAGTCACCAAGGTGGCCGAGGCCGCGGGCCTCGTCGTCGTGCTCGGCACGACCGGCCGCACGCCGGGCCGCGAGGCCGAGCTGCTGTCGACGTTGCGCGCGCACCGGGCCCGCGCGGTCGTGCTGGCGGGCAGCCGCACGACGGACCGCAAGGCGCAGGCGCGGCTCGCCTCCGAGATCGAGGCGTTCACCTCGCTCGGCGGCCGCATCGCGTGCGTGTCTCAGGCCAAGCTGGGGACCGACACGGTCGTTCCGGGCAACCGGGCGGGTGCCCGCGCGCTGGCCAGGGAGCTGGCCGCGCTCGGTCACAAGAGGTTCGCGGTGCTCGCCGGACCGGCCGACCTCGTCGTGACGCGCGACCGGCTGGCCGGGTTCAAGGCCGGGCTCGCGGACGCCGGCCTGGCCGCACCGACCGTGATCGACGGCGCGTTCACCAGGGACGGCGGCTACGACGCGGCGCTCGAGCTGCTCGCCAAGAAGACCAAGGCGACCTGCGTGTTCGCCGTGAACGACGTGATGGCGATGGGTGCGATGGCCGCGTTGCGCGAGCGCGGCGTACGGGTACCCGAGGACATCTCCATCGCGGGGTTCGACGACATCCCCACGCTGCGTGACACGGTGCCCGCGCTGAGCACCGTGCGGCTGCCTCTCGAGGAGATGGGCGAGCAGGCGGCGCGGCTCGTGCTGGACGGCGGGAGTGACGTTCCCCGCACCGTACGAGTGGCTGGTGAAGTAGTGCTGAGAGCGAGCACGCAGAGCAACTAGAATTCACGGCGACCGTGTAGCTGAAGTTCTTGAGGAGTTGAGCCGTCCCCGTGGGTACTGGCCCCGGCTGGCATACCAATCCGGTCCCCCTTGCTGATGGAGCAGGCCGGTGACCGGAGTCCTGTTGAGCGTGCTCGGCCTGTTGGCGGTGGTGGCCCTCACCGCGGGCACCTTCGTCGCCGTCGCCGCCGAGTTCTCGCTGACCGCGCTCGAGCGCAGCACGGTCGAGAAGCACGTCGCCGAGGTCGGCGACAACAAGGCGAAGACCATCGAACGCGCGCACCGCTCGCTGTCGTTCCAGCTGTCCGGCGCGCAGCTCGCCATCACGCTGACCACCCTGATCACCGGTTACATCGCCGAGCCCGCGATCGCGGAGCTGCTGCGGCCGGGCCTGACCGCGATCGGCGTGCCCGAGTCGTTCGCCCGCGGCCTGTCCCTGGCGTTGGCGCTGGCCATCGCCACGGCGTTGTCGATGATCTTCGGCGAGCTGGTGCCGAAGAACCTGGCGATCGCGAAGCCGCTGGAGACCGCGCGCGCCGTCGCCGGGTTCCAGGCGGCGTTCTCGTCGATCTTCCGTTGGCTGATCACCGCGATGAACGGCTCGGCGAACTGGCTGGTCCGCCGCTTCGGCGTCGAACCGGTCGAGGAGCTCGCGTCCGCCCGCTCCCCCGAGGAGCTGGGCGCGCTCGTCCGCACCAGCGCCGAGCACGGCACCCTCGACCCCGGCACGGCGACGCTGCTGGACCGCTCACTGCGGTTCGGCGACCGCACGGCCGGTGAGCTGATGACGCCGCGCGTGCGGGTCGAGGCGCTGCGGGCCGACGCGACCGTGCTCGACCTGGTCGACAAGGCCCGGCAGACGGGCTTCTCGCGGTTCCCCGTGCACAACGGCGACCTCGACGAGGTGCGCGGCATGGTGCACGTGAAGCAGGCGTTCGGCGTGCCCGCCGCGTTGCGCGCGTCCACGCCGTTGTCCGCGCTGACGCGACCGGTGCAGACCGTGCCGGAGACGCTGGAGGGCGACGCGCTGCTCGACCGGCTGCGCGCGTCCGGGCTGCAGACCGCGCTCGTCGTCGACGAGTACGGCGGTACCGCGGGCATGGTCACGCTGGAGGACGTGGTCGAGGAGATCGTCGGCGACGTGCGCGACGAGCACGACCGCGGCGAGCCGCCACCCGTGCGTCCGCTGGGCAAGGACAGCTGGATGGTGTCCGGCCTGCTGCGCGACGATGAGGTGCTGGAGGCGACCGGGTTCCCCATGCCGCCCGGTGACTACGAGACGCTGGCCGGCCTCGTGCTGGCGCGCCTGGGCCGCATCCCGGACGTGGGCGACGAGATCCGCGTGGACGGCTGGCGCGTCACCGTGATGCGGATGGACAAACACCGCGTCGCCGAGCTCCGCGTCGCTCGCATCGAGACGGCGGTGGCGTCATGAGCCTGCTAGCGATCCTGTTGTTGCTCGCGGGCAACGCCTTCTTCGTCGGCGCCGAGTTCGCCGTGATCACCGCGCGCCGCGACCGCCTGGAAGCTCTGGCCCTGCGAGGCAGCAGCCGCGCCCGCACGGCGATCAAGGCGTCGCAACAGCTGCCGCTGCTCATCGCGGGCGCCCAGCTGGGCATCACGCTGTGCTCGCTGGGCCTCGGCGCGATCGCCGAACCCGCCGTCGCGGGCCTGATCGAGGCGCCGCTGGAGGCGCTGAGCCTGCCGACCGCGCTGATCCACGGCATCGCGTTCTCCGTGGCCCTGGTGCTGGTCGTCGCGATGCACACGATCCTCGGCGAGATGGTGCCGAAGAACCTGGCCATCGCCGGCCCCGAACGGGCCGCGATCTGGCTGGTGCCCGTGCACTACGCGTTCAGCCGCGTGATCTCGCCGATCCTGTCGCTGTTCACGCATGCGGGCACGTGGGTGCTGCGCCGGTTCGGCGTGGAACCCGTGGAGGAGCTGGAATCCGCGTACACGCCGGACGAACTGGCACTCCTGATAGGACAGTCCCGTTCGGAGGGTCTGCTCGAGGACTCCGAACACCGCCGCCTGGCCCAGACCCTGTCGTCGGCCGAGCGGACGGTGGCGGACGTGCTGGTGCCGCTGGACCGCCTGACCTGCGTCTCGGCGACGCCCACGGTGGGCGAGATCGAGCAGGTCGTTGCGTCCACGGGGTTCTCGCGTTTCCCGGTGCGCTCCAACGGCAGCCTGCTCGGCTACCTGCACGTGAAGGACGTGCTGGACCTGGCCGGCTCGGCTCCGGAAACCCCGGTGCCGCGGACCCGAATCCGCGGCCTGCCCGAGGTTCCGGTCGACGCCCGCCTCGACGAGGCCCTGGCAGCACTGCGGCGCGCCCAGTCACACCTGGCGCGCTCGGTGAGCGCCGACGGTGAGCTGCGCGGCGTCGTCGCCCTGGAGGACCTGCTCGAGGAGTACGTGGGCACCGTCCGCGACGGCACGCACGTGCGCAGGTTCGACTAGGGCTTGTCGAAAACTCGTGTCCCCGATCGACGTACGGGTATGACACGAGTTTTCACGAGCGCTTCCATGTCCCTGGACGGGTTCATCGCCGGTCCCGGCGAGTCGGGCTTCGACCTGCTGTTCAACTGGTACGAGAACGGCGAGGTCGAAGTCCCGACCGCGAACCCCGAGATGACGTTCAAGGTGACCCCGCAGTCGGCCGCCTGGATCAGCGGTTACATCGGCCAGACCGGCGCGCTGATCTGCGGCCGCCACCTGTTCGACTTCACCTCCGGCTGGGGCGGGCAGCACACGCTCGGCGTGCACACCTTCGTCGTGACGCACTCGGTGCCCTCCGGCTGGGAGAACGCCGAGCACTTCACGTTCGTCACCGACGGCATCGAGTCCGCCGTCGCGCAGGCCAAGGCGCACGCGGGCGACCGCATCGTCGGCGTCAACGGCGGCACGATCGCCCGGCAGTGCCTGGACGCCGGGCTGCTCGACGAGATCTACGTCGACCTGGTGCCCGTACTGCTCGGCAGCGGAACGCCGTTCTTCTCGGAGCTGCGGAAGTCTCCGGTGTCGCTCGAAGGCCCGCTGGCCGTCGTGGAGGGCAAGAACGTCACCCACCTGCGGTACCGGGTCAAGTACAACTGAGCCCGTGTACACGGAATCGACGGTCCCGGTGTCCGCGGACATGTCGCTGTTCGTCGCACAGTCCGTGGGCGACCGGCCGCTCCTGGTGATCCACGGCGGCCCGGACTGGGACCACACCTACCTGCGGTCCCCGGTGGACAAGGTGCCGGCACATGTCGTCATGCCCGATCTCCGCGGCTGCGGCAGGTCCGGCAAGGCGGCGGAGTACACCCCGGACCTGGCCGTCACCGACCTGCTCGGGCTGCTGGACGTGTTGGGCATCGAGCAGACCGACATCCTCGGGTTCTCCTACGGTGGCATGCTCGCGCAACGCCTGACGCTGCGCGAACCGCACCGCGTCCGGAAGCTGATCATCGCGTCGAGCAGCGTCGTGCCCGTGCCGGCGGACGCGTTCGCGGGCTGGCACGAGCGCGACGAGCTGCGCAAGGCCGAGGCCGAGGTGTGGGCGTCGTACCTGACCGGCCCGTCCCTCACGCGAGCGGCCGCCTTCGCGGGCGCGCCGGCCAACGTGTGGCGCAACCTGCCGGAATACTTGCGGATTCTGGCCGGAGTGCGGTTCTCCGCGGAGTGGGTGGCGCCGTGGCTCGAGGGCCGGCTGCCGCCCGCCCGGCCGGAGAACGCCTCATCCCGGCTGGGGACGCTCGGCATCCCGATCCTGCTCCTGCACGGCAGGTACGACATGATCTTCCCGCCGCCGCCGGACGGCGTGGTGCTCGACGACGCGGGCCACATGGCGCACATCGACCAGCCGGAGCTCTGGCTACAGGCCGTCGAGGAGTTTCTGAACAGCTGATCTGCGCGCTCACTCGCCCGTCGGACTGCCTCGGCACCGGAGCTGTCCACAGGCCGCGAGTTGTCCACAGCCGGCTCACGCAGCCACTTGACAACCCGCCCGCCGCGGTAACGTCGAGACGTCGTGGCTGAGTGGCCGGTGTGGCCCCCTGGGCGGGAGGGGACCGCGTGTCGGACTTGATCGCGGAGATCAAGGGGCACGAGGGGATCCCGCACGGCGACGGGCAGGACATGCGCTACGAGCAGGAAGTGTGGGGCGTGCCCGCGAACACCATCGACAAGTGCTCGCGGGGCGGTCGGCGGCTGGACCGACCAGCGCTGTTGAGTCAGGCGACGAGACCCGCCTTGGCGGCGCGGCTGGTCTCGTCCGCCAGCACCTCGTCGCGACCCAGCACAAGTGCCTCGATCACTTGGGCGACAACGGATTCCGGCGTGATCTTCGGGGCGTCGACGTCGGCCGCCATGTCGGTGTCGATGAACCCGGCATGAACGGCCACGACCAGCGTGCCCTGCGACGCCAGCGCCTGCCGCGTGGACTTGGTAAGCGACCACGCCGCGGCTTTGGAGGCCGCGTAGCCCGAAGCACGCGGCCAGCCCACGAACGACAGCACGGACAGCACGTTGACGATCGCTCCCCCGCCGTTGCGCGCCAGCACGGGCGCGAAAGCGTCGATCATCCGAAGTGGACCGAAGTAGTTGACGTCCATTTCCGTGCGTGGATCCGGCCCGAGCACACCCGCGTTGTTGATCAGAATTGAGACGTCGCCCGCCTCCCGGACGGCGATTTCCACGGACTCCTGAGAGGTCACGTCGAGCTGGATCGGCTTCACCAGCGGATCGGTGATGGACAACGGATCACGCGCGCCGGCGCAGACGGAAGCGCCGTGCCGCGCGAATTGCCGGGCGAACTCGCGTCCCAGGCCGCGGTTCGCGCCCGTGACCAGGACCGTGGCTCCATCGATCTTCATCATGCTCCTCTCAGCACGCGCCGGGATTGGCGGGCGAGTCCCAGTAGTCGTCCCTTCTCCGCCCACACCGCGGCGTCCTCGACGGCCCAGCCCGCGGCCGCGTGATCGGTGCGGATGCGCACCAGCACCCACCCGTCGACCGGCTCATCGGATCCGAAGTGGACGGTCAGTTCCGCCGACGGCACAGGCAAGGGAGCCGTCCAGATCGCGTACAGCGCAGGCGGCAACGCGTCCACAAGCACCACGACGGCCTCGGCGTCCACCGGCCGGCGGTCGAGAAACCGCATCCACGCCACGAGTTCGGCCTTCGGTCCACCCGCTAGCGGCAGGTCCCTTGTCGCAGGACGGATCTCCAGGTGTTGCGCGAACGCGGCGAGCTCCTGCGGCGGCACGAACCGGTCGCACTCGTGCGGCGGCGGTACGCGCGGCATCGGCGTGCCCACGTACTCCGGCCCCGGCTGTTCCGGCCCGAACACCGCGCTGCCGACCAACGCGGCCCGTCCGCCCTGCACGCCGGTGAACGACGCGACGGTCGCGCCCCTCCCCTCGCGCTCGACGCGTGTCTCGAACTCCAACGGCCGATCGTCGACCGCTTCGAGGTAGTGCACGGTCAGCACCCGCGCGCGCCTGCCCGGTGGCCGCGTGGCGGCGAGTGCCGACGCCGCCAGCAGCCCGCCGTGCGCGCCCCCGAAGCCCCACCACGTCCGATCGATGACCAGCATTGCCGCTCCTGTGGGTTGGAAAATCCAACCCACTATCGACCAGCTAAGTTGGATAAGTCAACCCGCTGCTATCGTGGTCACATGGCACGCACCTGCTCGATCGCGAACGCACTGGAGGTGATCGGCGAGCGCTGGAGTCTGCTCGCGCTGCGGGAGGTGCTCTTCGGCGTGCGCCGGTTCGACCAGATCGCCGCGAACACCGGCGCGAGCCGCGACATCCTGGCCGTCCGTCTGCGCAAGCTCGTCGACGCAGGCGTGCTGGAGAAGCAGCAGTACGAGGCGCACCCGCCGCGCTACGAGTACGTGCTGACCGACGCGGGCCGCGAGCTGCACAAGGTGCTGCTGATGCTGTTGGACTGGGGCGACCGCCACGTCACACAGGGCCCGCCGCCGCTCGTGTGGGAGCACTCATGCGGCTCGCGGCTGCACGCGGACGTGGTGTGCACAAGTTGCGGCGAACCCGTGCGCCCGGAGAACCTGCGGCCTAGTACTCGTCCTTGAGCCGGACGCGCGACCACGTCGGCTCCTGCGGCCAACCTTCGGGCGAGTCCTCCCAGACCTCCTGCCGGCCGTATGGCGTGAGATCGAGCAGGTTGAAGTCCATTCGCAATCGGTCCACGCCACGGCCGTTCGTGAAGTAGGTCCGGAACACCTCGTCTCCGTCGCGCAACAAAACGCTCAACCCGAAGCCGCCGCCGAGCCCCATGTCGTCGTTGAACGCGTTGCCGTACGACGAGTACCAGGGAATCGTCCACCCGAACCGGTCGCGCACCTTCGCGATCTCGTCCTGGGGCGCCCGCGACATCAGGATCAGCCGCGTGTCGCGGGCGTTGAGGTGCACCGGGTCGCCGAGGTTGTCGGTGAAGCCCGCGCAGCCGCCGCACACGTGGTCCTGCCCCGGTTCGAGCATGTGGTGGTAGATGACCAGCTGCTTCTGACCGTCGAACAGTTCCTTCAGCTGCCGCGTCGTTCCGTCGGGCGCGGTGAACTCGTAGCTTCCGAGCCGCACCATCGGCAGCCGGCGCCGTGCCGCCGCGAGCGCGTCGGTCGCCCGCGTCAGCTCCTTTTCCTTGACTAGCAAGGCGTCCCGCTCGATCTGCCACTCCTGCGCGCTGACGATCCTCGGTCGGTTCATGACCCCTCCATCGGTAAGTTCCCTCAAGGTACTCACTTCCGTTCCCTGAGGGAACCCTCTAGGCTGAGTTCATGCAACGCACGAACTTCGGCGACATGGCGTGCTCGATCGCCCGCACGATGGACGTCATCGGCGAACCGTGGTCCCCCCTGGTCCTGCGCAACGTCTACGTGGGCATCAACCGGTTCGACCAGCTCCAGGAGTCGCTCGGCATCTCCCGCAAGGTGCTCACCGAACGCCTGAGGTGGCTCGTCGACCACGGTGTGCTCGCGCGCGAGGAGTACTCGAGCCGCCCGCCGCGCTACGAGTACGTGCTGACCGAGAAGGGCACCGAACTCGTCGACCTGCTGATGGTCATGGTCCGGTGGGGTGACCGGTGGCTGGCCCCGGACGGTCCACCGGTGCTGTACCGGCACCACACGTGCGGGGAGATCGCGCACGTCGAGCTGGTGTGTTCCGAGTGCGGCAAACCCATGCACGCCACCAATGTCGACGTGCTCCCCGGTCCGGGGTCAGGCCAAGAAGCCGGCGATCCGCTCGTCTAGGTCGGCATGCCGCCTGTTCGCCCTGCGCCGCAACGACTTCACGCGCTCGACAATCCGCGACGACGACAGCCCGCCGATCGTCTGCAACGCCTCACCGGCGACATGGTCAGCTCCGTCGTAGTCACCCAGTTCGACGTACGCGGCCGCGATGTGGATCTGCGTCTTCGCGCGTGCCGTGACGCGATGCTCTGGCAGTCCCGCGAGCGCACGTTCGAGCATCGCGACGCCCTGCTGCGGCCGACCCGTGTCGCGCAAGCACTGACCGATGTCCGACATCAGGTCGGACTCGCCGTAAAAGCTCATCCAGTCCGGTTCGTCGCCTTCCCGCTCGAACGACCGGCGCGCGTCATCGAGCGCCTTCGCGGTGCCCTTCGCGTCGCCGAGGAGGGCCAGCCCACGCGCTTCGATCGCGTGCAGGTACGCGCCGAGCGCCGGGGTGGCCCTGCCGTTGGCCACCTGGAGCGCGGACCGCGCCAGTCCAGCGGCGTTCTGCGCATCGCTCACCGCACCACTCACCTGGCCGACTTCGATGGTCACCCGGCTCATCTCCGCGAGGACGTTGGCCGCGTAGAGCCGATCCCCCGCGTGCAACGCGAGGTTGAGCGCCTGCGTGTAGTACCGCTGCCCCAATGCGTGCCGCCCACTGTCCACTGTGTTCAGTCCAGCGAGCCAGGTCGCCTGTGCGACAGCCGAGTACAGCTCCCGCCCGACCTTGTCCGAGTAAGAACCGTGCAGAGCAGCCCTCGCCTGATGGTGAACGAACTGCACCACGTGCGGTCGCGACACCCCTCCACCGTGCCGCCGGTGGAGCAGCTCGAACTGCCGCACCATCGACTTGAGCACCTCGACATCCGGCGAGCCGATGCGGGCGCCGCCTTCGTGTGACCGGTCGTGGTCGGGCGGCACGGTCAGCGCGAGCCAGGCGGGCTGGGCGAACGCCGCCGCGGTGAAGGCGGAACCCATGAGGAAGTTCCGCCGGTTCATGTCGCGCCACGAGAGTTCGACCACGATGGCGATCGTGCCAGCTGCGGTCGGCGAACAAGCGCAGCCGTCGAACGTGTCGCCGACCGGACTTCGGTCGACGAAACCGCAGTCCTCGATACCGACCTGGTAGCCGAGCCGCATGGTCAGGGCTTTCGCCACGAGTCTGGGCACCGGCCAGCGGGGCTGGGCGCCGTCGAGCATGCGCTTCACCGAGGTGGTCGTGGTGGCGAGATGCAGCCCTTCCTTCGCGCCCATCGCGATGATCGCCCGCGCCAGCGCCCCGTTGCTCAGGCCGGACTCGGCGAGCAATCGACGGAGCGCGACGTTCCCCACGACATCTGACGGTAGCCGGTCGTTAGCCTCCAAACCGGGTGAATTCGCAAGTGGGACGGAAGTGGGACCCCTGCGACGGAAGTGGCCGTGACCAGGCATCTTCTGTGACTGCCGCCAGAGCTCTCAGCCTCCTTCACTGATCGCATGGCACAGCATCCCGACGAGGTGCACCGGCGGATCAAAGAGGCTCGCGAGACGTGCGTGAGCTGGCTGGCGAGCCGGTGCCCGCCGGGCTGCACCAGGTGCGTCGAGTGGAACCGCCCGTCCGAAGGGAATCGCCGTGACTGTTCAACAAGCACACCGACTCGGCCGCTCGCTCGTGCCGATCGCACTGTTCGACCGCCTCACTGATCGGATCAGCGCTGATCACGGGTTCGAGCCGGCTCTCGCAGCACGCGTGATGGACCAGGCCCTGGTGTTCCTGAAGGCGTGCGCCGACCGGCCCGGCGCGCCGCTGTCGCCGAGCTGGCTGGTCGACGTCGGGTGGCACACGTTCCTGCTCTACACGCGGGACTACGCCGAGTTCTGCGACCGTGTGGCCGGGCGGTTCATTCACCACGTGCCGACCGATGGACCGGGCGGCACCACGCTCGACCACACCATCGAGGCAATCGGGGCTTCGGGCTTCGCCGTCGACCCCGAACTGTGGGAGGGTGCGACCTCCAAGTGCGACACCGACAAGTGCCACGGCTGCGCGAGCGGATGTCACGACGACCCGCCGCCGATCCCGCCATACCGAGCCGCATGAGGAACCGCATGCTCTGGGAAGACCTGCCCGAAGGGGTTCGCCGGGCCGTCGAGGTGCACATCGGCGAGATCACCGGAATCGAGCCGGTCACGGGTGGCGTCAACTCCGCGATGACCGTCACCGTGGACGCCGAAGCGGGCAGGTTCTTCTGCAAGGTGATCGCCGCCAACGGCCGCATGGCGTGGATGCACCGCAACGAAAGGGAGGTGCACCCGTACCTCCCTGACATCGCACCCAAGCTGCAGTGGACGGTCGAGCAAGACGGCTGGCTGATCCTGGGCCTGGAGCACATCACCGGACGCCACCCCGACCTCTCCCCCGGTTCCGCCGACATCCGGCCGGTCATCGACGCCGTCCACGACCTGCACGCCAAGCTGACGCCGTGCCCCGCGAAGGTCGCGAGCTTTGCCGAACACTGGCGCCAACTGCCGGTGTGGCAACAACTCGGGACGAGAGCCCTCGAACTCGCGGAAGGCGACACGCTGCTGCACACGGACGTGCATCCGTTGAACATCCTGCTCGACACCAGGGTGCGGGTGATCGACTGGGCATGGGCGCGTACCGGGGCGCCGTGGGTGGACGACGCGTTCCTCGCGACTCGGTTGATGATCGCGGGCCACTCACCCACCGAAGCCGAGGATCAGGTGGCCGACGTCCCCGACGAGTTCGTCGTCGCGCTCGCCGGGGTGTGGGAGCACCTCGCGCACAACGACCCCAGGCCGCACCGCCGGCGTCTCGCGCGAATCGCGCGCGGCTGGGCGGTCAGCCGGAACCTCTAGCCGACCGGTGCCGCTCCACGAACTCCTCCACCGACGTACCGGCCACCTCGTCCCCGATCACGTCCAGCGCCAGGTCGGAGGCCCGCCGGAACCGCACACAACTCTTGCCCATGTCGAGCTTCTTCCCAGACCCCGCATAGGCAGAGCGGAACGCGTCCTCCCGCGCCCCATACACGCCCATCAGGTACAGCGACAGGTAGTTCTTCTGCGCGGCCAGCGAGACATACCCGAGCGGCTGCCCGTTATAGGTCTTACCGCTCACCGACAGCGGCACGGACCACGTGATCATCCCCCACTGCATGCCCTCCTCGAACCCGGCAGGCATGCGCGCCAGCAGAACATCGCGGACGAGAGAAACCTCGTCGCGCTGAGCGTCCGACAAGGACTCCAGATACTCGGGCACCGAGGAAGCGCTGCTACGTGGCACGCACCGATTATCCAACCGGTAACCTCACGCGCCATGGGTGAGGACGAGGACTTCGACGACGCCGAGGAAGAGTTCGAGGACGAGGAGGACGACCTCTTCGCCGTCACGCCCGAGCCCCGGACGGTGTGCCACCTGTGCGGCGGCGCGGGGTTCATCGCCAGCCCGACGCTCGCCATCATCGGTGGCGCGCCGAGGACGGTCGACAACGGGCGCGAGTGCCCGCACTGTCAGGGCAGCCGCACGTTCAACGGGCTGATCCCACCCCTGTAACCTGGGCGGACGTGGAGGTCCTCACCCGCGACACGTGGCAGCAGCGCGCCGAAGAGCATCGGGCGCGCATGCGGAAGTGGACCGGGCCGCACCTGGAACGCAAGCTGCAGAAGCAGAAGCACCCGGTCCTGGACTTCCTCTTCACGTACTACTCGCACCGGCCGGTCCGCCTCGAGCGCTGGCACCCCGGACCGAACGTCGTCCTCGAGGACGCGCCCGAGTACGAAGAGATCCCGCATTACAAGACCACGAAGAACGGCGTCACGCTCGACCTGGAGAGCTTCACCGAAGCCCGCGGCAAGACGCTCGCGTTCGTGGAAGCGCTGCTCACGGCCACCCTCACCAGGCAACCACGGTTGAACTGCTTCGGGCTGCACGAGTGGGCGATGGTGTACCGCCAGACCCCCGAGCAGGTCCGCCACAACGCGTGGCCGCTGCGGCTCGGAAAGAAAACCGACGAGGTCGTCGAGAACTCCAAAATCCAGTGCGGGCACTTCGACGCGTTCCGGTTCTTCACCGAGGACGCCCGGCCGCGCAACACAATCCAGCCGACCCGGGATACGCAGACCGGCAACGAACAGCCGGGCTGCCTGCACGGGAACATGGACCTCTTCAAATGGGCGTACAAACTGGAGCCCGCCACGCCGTCGGAGCTGGTCGCCGACTGTTTCGAGCTGGCCGTGGAAATCCGGGAGCTGGACATGAAAGCCAGCCCCTATGACCTCGAAGAACTCGGCTACGCGCCGATCCGCATCGAGGATCCGCAGGGCCGGGCGGAATATGTCCGGCAACAGTCGAGGTTCGCTGAACGGGCCGAGCCGCTGCGACACCGTCTCATTTCGCTGTGTCGCGTAGTGACGCGCGGCACGTCGCACGTCGATACGACCGCCGGTCGATGATTATTCCCCCATGGGGAGAAAGCTCTCGTTCGCGTTGCTGCTGGTGCTCGCAGGCCTCAGTCTGTTCGTGCTCAAGCCGGCGGACGCCGTCACGAGGTCACAACAGCAGCTCGCGAACGAGCTGGCGCAGGCGACGGCCGACTCGGTCGCCCTCTCCGTCACCCGCCTTCAGGTCGACGCGATCGCGCCCAAGATCAACATCGAGTCGGTGGGGCGTTACCACCTGGGCGCGGTGTTGCTCGACGGCGAGACCCGCCAGCCGGTCACGGAGACCATCGGCACGGTGCCGCTGGAACAGTTGCCCGCCACCGGCGAGCTCTCGGTCACCCCGCTCAAAGGCAACGAGCTGCGGCTGCTGATCGCGGTCCCCGGCAAGGGCCGGCTGCTGGTCGCCACCGCGGCCGCCGGACTGCCGTCCGCGCCGGTCGACGACAAGCTCGAGCAAAGCCTCCGGCTGCTCGACAAGAACGGCGACGTCGTGGCCAAACGCGGCGCGAAAGGCGACCACTCGACGGCCGAAGGACGCGCGTCCGTCCCGTCCGAGTTCCTCAAGGGCTACACCATCGTCGCTTCGGTGAACGCGCCGATCCCCACTCAGCGGCCCGGTCTGGTGCCCGCGATCGCCCTCGCGCTGATCGCACCGCTGGCGTTCGTCCCGTGGCGGATCGTTCTCGTGATTGCCGTCCTGGGCTGGTCGGCGGCGATCGCGGTCACCATCGCCGCGAAACCGGCCGACCTCCCCGGTGCGACCATTGCTGCAAGCAACAGCCGGCTCAGCCCCATCGCCGACGCGGTGCGAAGCAGCCTCTGCGGCCCCGGCTTGCCCCTGGTCACCGGCGACCCCAGGGAGTTGGATCCGGCGATGCGGCTGATCGCCGAGCAGAAACAGGTCCGCACGGTGTCCCTCATCGATGCGACGGGCGCCACGGTCCTCACCGCGGGCAAGCCACCCAAACTTCCCCGGCGGAACTTCCCGGTCGCCTCGGAGACCGTGCTGGAGGACGTTCCTGGCGTAGGCCCCCTGCTCTATTACCACGGTTGGACCGGGGACAAGTCCATCACCCAAGTCACCGAGTGCGACCTCGACTCCATCGTCGACCTGCTGCGGCGTGCTCCAGGCGATGTCCGGCTCGTCGACAAGGACATGCGGACCATCGCGACCAAGCAGGGTGTGGGCACGCTCCAGCCTGTCGAGGAGTCGTTCCGCGCCGCCGCCCAGTCCGCGCTCGGCGGCAAGGTGGTGTCCAAGGTGGACAACGGCGCGGTGGTCACGGCCAGGCCGATCGAGCACGGCGGTTCCCTGTTCAGATGGGCACTGATCTCGGTCGAACCCGCGAGCGAGGTCAACCCGGTGGGCGCGATGAACCGCTGGTTCGCGTGGGGTCTGGCCGCGGCGGCCGCGCTCGTACTCCTGGTGCCCCGCCGGACTAAGGTTTCAGCCCCTTCGCCAACTGGCTGACCACCTCGTCGAGCCGGCCCGACCGGACCGAACGGCTCAGCTCGACGTGCAGGAACGTCGCACCGAGCGCAGCGGCGTCCTGCCCCTGCACGTTCTTCGTCCCCTCGAGCTTCCCGCACGCCGACTCCCACGCCCGGCACGTGTCGAAGCCCTCCAACGAAACAGCCCGTGCCAGCGGAGACACGGGCGCGGCGCCGGACGACAGCACGACGTCGGCCGAAGGCAGACTCTCGTCGTCGAACCCGTGCACCTGCACCTGCGGCACGGACCGCTCGGCCAGCAGCCGCGCCACGGCGTTGAACACCGTGTCCTCTTCGTGGGCGACGTCGACGACCTTGCGGTGCGTGCCCGTGACCAGCAGGACCGAGCCGGGCAGCTTGCGGAACAGGCCCAGGCCCACCTGCTCGGTGTCCAGGTCGGAGTTCGCGTGCGGCACCTCGATCGCCAGGCGCGTCGGCGCCGACAGGTCGATCAGGTAGAGGCCCCAGCCGCGGTCCGACGAGACGACGGCGTAGCGCCGGCCCGTCGCCGGATCGGTGTGCTCGGCGCGCGCGAACCCCGAAGGCGTCGAGCCGTCGAGCACGCCGGTGCCGAGGCGCCGCGGTGACGGCGGCGTCGCGTAGGACGCGTCCTGCGTCAGCGTCAAGGTGAACGAGGCCAGCGTCTGCGCGGGATCTGGATCGACGTCGACCGATGGAGCCGGGCCGGATCGCAGTACCACCAGCACGACAGCAAGCAGCGTGCCGACCGCGACGATCAGCAGGCTCAGCCGGGCGTTTTTCAACGTAACCATTCGTGTGGCACCCTAGCCCCGTTTGTATGAATCCCTGCACGTGACGACGACCACGCTATTAGGCCAAATGTTTTAGACGCACACCCGTTCGGCCGACGTAAATCGGCTGGGAGATGATGAAGCGTAAGCGACGACCTGCTGCTGACCTGGAGCGGCAGATCCCGGAGAGCGGATTTCCGGCCGGTGTGAAAGCACCGTCGGCGCTTCTCCTGGTGATGCTCCTCATGCTCGCCGGATTGTGTGCATTTCTTTTGCGCACGAAAGACGATGCCGCGGTTCCCGGTGCCGTCGTCGAGTCGCAGCAACGGCTTGTCGAGGGGCTCGCGCGCAGCGTCGCGGCGACCGCGGGACAGGGCGTGAACGACCTGCGCACGGCGGCCGCGGCGCCGGCGGTCACACCCGAGAACGTGCTCAAGAGCCACCCGCAGTGGCGTGGGGCGGCGATCCTGGACGGCAAGCAGACGGTCTCCGCGTTCGGCGAGCCGGTGCCGGTCGACGCGGTTCCGCAGACCGAGGACGCGTCCGTCACGCCCGTGCCCGGCGCCGAGCTGCGCATGGTCGTCGCGGTCCGGCTGCCAAAAGGCCTGCTCGTCGCCTCGATGACGGCCGGGGTGCCGTTCGCGCCGCTGGACGGCGAGCTCGAACAGGGGCTCGTGCTGCTCGACCGCAACGGCGCGGTCGTCGCCACGCGCGGCACCGCGCCCGCAAAAGAGACCAGCGACCTCCTCAAACGAGCCGCGGGCACCGACCAGCCGGGCAACGCGGTCGTGAAGGCCGATGACAAGCGCGCGGCCCTCGTCGCGCACGCGCCGGTCGCCTCGGACAACCTCTCCGGCGCGCTCGGGCTGACCGTCGCCACCACGCTCAAAGTGCCGATGTCCGACCCGGTGTCGCGCTGGCCCGGGCTGCTGCCGGCGGCCGCGCTCGTGGTCATCGCGCTGACCGGGTTCGCGCTCATCCGCGTCTGGCTGGTGTGGCCGATCCTGCGGCTACGCCGGGACGTGCTGCGGGTGGCGGGTGGCGACCTCGCCCACGAACCAAGGCGCACCCGTTCGAAGGAAGTGGGCCGGATCGCCGACGCCGTGCTGATCTGCCAGCACCGGTTGCGCCGCCGCACCCGCCGGGTCAAGCGGCCGCGCCGCGTCACCTCGTCGATCGCCGTCGTGCTCGCCGCGCTGGGCGTGCTGGGCTGGTCGGCCGCGGTCGCGCTCACCGCCGGCCGCGGTGATGTGGCCGTCCCCGACGCGGTCGTCGCGGGCAGCCACAGCCGGCTCGGCGGCACCGCGGACGCCGTGCGCCGCAGCCTCAACGACGGGCTCCGGGACGTGCTCGCGTTCGCGCACCTCAACGGCACGCAGGACGCCGGCAAGCTGGGGTCCGCGGTCGAACAGCTGGCCAAGCAGTCCCGCTACCGCAACGTGTCCGTTGTGGACCGAAAGGGCGAGCCGCTGCTCAGCGCGGGCCGCACCCGCCTGCGCGAGGTCACTCCGCCGGAAGGCGCGGGCATCCGGTTGCAGGACACCACGAGCACGGTTCCGGTGCTCTTCGCGTTCGCGCCGCTCGGCGACGGGTCGCGCGTGGTCGTCGCGGAGTACGACATCGAGCACCTGTCGAGCCTGCTCCGCCGCGCACCCGGCGAGGTGCGCCTGGTCGACGCACAACTGAAGACCATCGCGTCCACGCACGGCTTCACCGCGTTCGAGGAACTGACCGCGGAACGGCTGCGCACCAGCGCGATCGACGCCCTCGCGGGCAAGCCGACGACCGTTGTGCACGCCGGGTCCGTCGTCGCGGCGCGCGCGCTCGAACGCGATGGCAACGAGCTCGGCTGGGCGGTGGTCTCCGCCGAACCGGCGAGCGCCCTCGATCTCGCGGGCAACGCCGAGCAACGCGGCGCGCTGCTCGTGGCCCTGGTCGGCGTGATCCTGGCGTTGCTGCTGTTCGGCTGGCACCACCTGGTGCTGGTCCGGCCGTTGCGCCGGCTCGCGGCCGCGGCGGACCGGCTGCGCAACGGTCACACCGGCGACACGATCTTCCCGCAGCGCCAGGACCAGATCGGCACGATCGCGTGCTGCCTGGAGATCTGCCGCCAGGCGCTGGTCGACGGTGTCGGCCGGCTCGGGTCCGTGCGCAGGCCGCGCGGCGCGGCGACCGACGTGACCGAGCTGATGCCCGCGATCGACGAACCCGCGAGGCGCTGAGCCGTGGTCTTCCTGTTCACCGTGTTCGCGCTCGCGTGCCTGGCGTTGCTCGTCGCCGGGATCCTCGAGCAACGCCGGCACTACGCCAACCTGGAACGGATCCCGACACGGGTGCTGGTGAACGGCATCCGCGGCAAGAGCTCGATCACTCGCCTGTGCGCGGGCGCGCTGCGCGGCGGCGGGCTCGTGACGGTCGCGAAGACGACCGGCACCGCCGCGCGGTTCATCCACCCCGACGCCAGCGAGGAGCCGGTCTACCGCAAGTTCGGCATCGCCAACGTGGTCGAGCAGATCGGCATCGTGCGCCGCGCCGCCGCCTACCACCCCGACGCGCTGGTGATCGAGTGCATGGCGGTCATGCCGGACCTGCAGGAGATCAACCAGACCAAGCTGATCCGGTCCACGATCGGCGTGCTGTGCAACGTCCGCGAGGACCACCTCGCCGAGATGGGGCCCACGCTCGACGACGTCGCGCGCTCGCTGTGCCGGTCCATGCCGATCGGCGGCATCTGCGTCACCGCCGAGAAGGATCGCCTGCACATCCTGAAAGAGCAGGCGGCGCGCCGGAACTGCGAGCTCATCGCCGTGGACCCGGAATCCGTGACCGACGAGGACATGGCCGGGTTCGGCTGGATCACGTTCAAGGAGAACGTCGCCATCGCGCTCAAGGTCGCCGAGCTGCTCGGGGTGAACCGCAGGCTCGCGCTCGCCGGCATGTGGTCCGCGCCGCCCGACCCCGGCGTGCTCGCCGTGACGCACCACCGGTCCGGGCGCAAGCACGTGCGGCTGGCCAACGTGTTCGCGGCCAACGACCCCGAGTCGACGCTGATGAACATCGAGCAGCTACTCGGCCAGGGCGCGATCGCCCGCCCGCTGCACGTCGTGATCAACTGCCGGCCCGATCGCGTCGAGCGCAACGGGCAGATGGGCACACTGATCCAGCGCATCGGCCCGGACCGCGTGCTGCTGATCGGTGAGCCGACCCGCAGCGCCCGGACCGAGATCCACGCGGACTGGCAGCGGTCCGTGGTCGACCTCGGCGGCCGGCGCGCCGCCGGGGAGCTGGTACAAGCGCTGTTCGAGGGCATCCGCGACGAGGCGTCCGTCGTGACGATCGGCAACATCCACGGCCAGGGCGAGCTGCTGCTGGAGGCGTTGCACCCGCTCGAAGTCCAGGAAGCTCGGGAACCAGCTGAGTACCGGCCACGACGCCTGCTCGCCGACCCGGAGAGGAGCCGCCGGTGAACACCGCCGGCCAGTTGATGCTGCCTGGGGTCATGACCCTCGCGCTCGCGATCGGGCTGGTGTTCTCGCTGGTCTGCTACCTGACGACGAACCTGTCGCCGGGCGGCATGATCACGCCGGGCTGGCTCGCGCTGACGCTGGTGACCGACTACCGGCACGCCGCGATCATCGTGCTGATGACCGCGTTGACCTACGGCGTCACACGGCTGCTGCAGCGCGTCGTCATCCTGTACGGCAAGCGCCTGTTCGCCGCGGTCGTGCTGACCGCGGTGCTGCTGCAGAGCGCGCTGTTCCTGATCTTCCTGCGCAACGCGCCGCTGCTGTTCGTCCACCAGACGCTCGGCTTCGTCGTGCCCGGCCTGATCGCCTACCAGCTCGTGCGCCAGCCGCCGCTGGCCACGATCATCGCGACCTCGACGGTCAGCTTCGTGAGCTACGGCGTCGTGATGAGCGGCGTGCTCGTCGGTCTGGTGCCGCCGCTATGAGGCGAAACGGCAAGTCGTGGCCACGCTGGGCGCGCATCATCGTGCTCGTCGCGGTGATCGCGCTCTCGGGTGCCGCCGTCGTCTACATCGGCGCGCGTAAACCGGCGCCGGACCTGCCGAAAGCCGTTCCGCTGGAGCAGAGCTCGCCGGCTCCGGCTTTGTCCACGTCGGCATTGCGGTTCGAACGCGTGGACGGGCCGCCCCGGACGGTGGTGCGGGACGAACGCGGTGCCGTGGTGGCCACCCTGACCGACGGCGCCCGCACGGCGACGATCATCGGGCCCGCCCGGACCTTCAAGGACCCGAAGTTCACCCCCGCGCAGATCGACTCGACGGTGTGGGTACGGCTGCTCGACCAGCCGTGGGTCGCGGGTGCCGAGCAGGCTGAATGGTTCCGGCCGTGGCTGGACCGCGTGCGCGCCGACCAGAGCCCGGACGCGCTGGCCACCGCCATGCAGTACGTCGACGGCGCACCTGCCGAGAGCGACGCCAAGTCCGTGCGGTTCCGCGGCGACGCGGCGTTCGGGCCGGTCGCGGCGAGCGGCGCCGGCCGGCTGGAGCAGTCCGACTTCCAGGACTACCTGGGCGTTTCGTGGACGTTCCCGGACGCGGGCACGCGCAAGCCGAAGCCGGCGCACTCCGGCGCGCTGGACTGTTCGGGGTTCGTGCGCATCGTCTACGGCTACCGGCTCGGCTTCCCGCTGCTCGGCAACAACGACGCCGGACCGGGACTGCCGCGCCGGGCGTACGCCATCGCCGAGTCCGCACCGGGCGTCGTGCTCGTGCCCAACCGCAAGCAGCGCGTCACCGACTACGCCGTGCTCCAGCCCGGTGACCTGGTCTTCTTCGAGGTCGAGGACGCCGACGACCAGCTCGACCACGCCGGCATCTACCTCGGCGTCGACTCCACCGGTCATCACCGGTTCGTGTCCAGCCGGGAAAGGGCCAACGGTCCGACGTTCGGCGACCTCGGTGGCACATCGTTGCTGGACGACGGCGGTATGTACTCGCGCGGGTTCCGTTCGGCCCGTCGTATTTGATTTCACGTTTCCCGTACTTCTTCACCTGTTAGCGTGACGGACGGTCGTCGGGGGCCACCGGAGAAAAGGGAGTCGATGTCTCGACACCGCACGCTGCGGGCGAAGGTGCGGCGCGGAGTCGCGAAATGGCCGGTTGCCGTCGTGGTGGTCGTGGTCCTGCTCGGCCTCGGCTACGTCGCTTACAACTGGGTGAGCGGCATCGTCGCCGACCGGGCCGCCGCGCAGGCGAAGAACTGCAGCGAAGGCCCCGCCCTGCTGCGCATCGCGGCGACGCCGACGATCGCCGACTCGGTCGTCGAGGTGGCCAAGGCCTGGAGCGCCACCCGACCGGTCGTCTACGACCACTGCATCCAGATCGAGGTCAAGTCAGTCGAGTCGCAGGTCGTCGTCGAGGGCCTCACCACGACGTGGGACGAGGGCAAGCTCGGCGGCCGGCCGCACGCGTGGCTCCCCGACTCCTCGCTGTGGGCGAACCGCCTGGCCGCGCAGAACCGGGCGCTCCTCGGTGGCGCCCCGAAGTCAGTGGCGACCTCACCCGTGCTGCTCGCGGTCCCCGAGGCCGGCGCGCAGGCGTTGATGACGGGCAACAGCTTCCGGTGGACCGACCTGCCGGACGTGACGAGCTGGGAGAAGTACGGCCAGAAGGACTGGGGCCGCTTCAGCGTGGCGATGCCCGACCCGGCGCTGAACACGGCGACCGCGCAGGCGATCCAGTCGGCTCTCGCGGGCGCCTCGCCGACCGGCAAGGGCCCGGTGACCGCCGACATGCTGGCCCTGGGGCCGGTGAAGTCCACGATGAGCAAGCTCGCCGCGGCGCAGGGTTCCTTCTCCGGCAACACTTTCGACGCGCTGCAGAAGCTCGCGGAGAACCCCGCGGTCAACAGCGCGGGGTTCAGCGCGGTGCCGGCGTTCGAGGTCGATCTCTACCGGTACAACGTGGGCAAGGCGCGCAACCAGGCCCCGGCGAAGGCGCTGTCGGGCGTCGCCGCGGGCGGACCGACCCCGGTCGCCGACTTCCCCTACGTGGCGCTGGCCGGTGAGGGCGTCGGCGAGGCGGAAGCCCGTGCGGCGCAAGCGTTCCGTGAGTTCCTGATGGAACCCGACCAGCAGCGCACCCTGTCGCGAGCCGGCCTGCGCGTCGAGTCGTCGAAGGAACACCCGAACCCGTCCCCCGGCGTTCGCTGGGCCGTGACGACCGAGTACCTGGTACCCGCCGACGAGAACACCACCCAGCAGATCACCGCCGCGTGGGCCACCGCGGACAACGGCGGCCAGGTGGTGACGCTTCTGGTCGACGTGTCCGCCTCCATGAAGGAGCCCGGTGGGGACGGCAGGTCCCGGCTCGACTGGCTCAAGGCGGCGCTGAAGGGGCAGGTGGACCGGTCGGTCTCGGGTTCCCTGGGGCTGTGGGAGTTCTCGAAGGGCGTCGACGGCGACAAGGCCTACAAGCAGGTGGTCGCGACCGGACCGGTCGGCGATCAGCGAGATGCCCTCGTGCGCGGAATCGACACCTTGCAACCCGTGTCCGCCACGCACCTGTACAGCAGCCTCGCGGCCACCTACGAGTCGGCGCAGAAGAACTTCCAGCAGGGCAAGCCCAACCGGATCGTCGTGATCACCGACGGCCCCAACGACGGCGGGATCGACCTGCAGGCGTTGAAGGACAAGCTGAAGGAACTCAAGAAGAACGACGTGCAGATCAGCTTCATCGCGATCGGGTCGGAGCCGCAGCGGCAGCCGTTGACCGACATCGCGAAGTCGACCGGCGGGACCCTTTCCGTCGTGGAGGACGGAAAGGGTATCGAGCCGGCCCTGGGTCAGCTGCTGTCCGAACAGGCCTGACGGCACTCAGGCGGAGTTGAACCGGTCCGGATCCGGGCCGGTGCGCGTCCCGTTGTCGAGCTCGTTGATGACGGCCATGTCGTCCGGCGCGAGCTCGAAGTCGAAGACCTCGATGTTCTCCTTGATCCGGTACGGCGTGACGGACTTGGGGATCACGACGTTCCCGAGCTGAACGTGCCACCGCAGCACGATCTGCGCGGGCGTCTTGGCGTACTTGTCCGCCAGACCGCGAATAGCGGTGTCGTGCAACAGCTCCCCGCCGCGTGCGAGCGGGGACCACGCCTCGGTGGCGATGCGGTGCGTGACGTGCACCTTGCGCATCTCCTCCTGTGCCAGCAGGGGATGCAGTTCGATCTGGTTGACCGCGGGCGTCACGTCCGAGGAGTCGAACAGCCGCTGCAGGTGTTCGGTGTGGAAGTTGGACACGCCGATGGCGCGCACGCGGCCGTCGGCGTAGAGCTTCTCCAAGGCCTTCCACGTGTCCACGTAGAGGTTGCGCGCAGGCGTCGGCCAGTGGATGAGGTAGAGGTCGAGGACGTCCAGGCGCAGCTTGCGCATCGACGACTCGAAGGCGCGCAGCGTCGAGTCGTAGCCCTGGTCCGAGTTCCACAGCTTCGTGGTGATGAAGAGTTCGTCGCGCGGGATGTCGGTGGCGGCGATCGCGTCACCGACACCGGACTCGTTGCCGTACGCCGAAGCCGTGTCGATGCTCCGGTAACCGGCGTCGAGGGCGGTCCGCACCGCGCCCGCGACCTGGTCCTGCGGCACCTGGAAGACGCCGAAACCGAGTTGGGGGATCCGTACTCCGTTGTTGAGCCCGATCAGTGGAACTACTCCCATGCACGCAGCTTTCCATCTCCGTAGACGGACTGCATCGCCGAGATCGTCGCCATCATCTGCTCGCGCAGTTCGGCGGGTGCCACGACCTCCACGTCCGCGCCGAGTCGCAGCAGGTCGGAGTGGGCGTGGCGGAGCGACTCGGTCGGGAAGCCGAACTCCTCCCCCGGTTTCGGATCGAGCTCCTGGATGACCCTCCTCTGGTGCCCGGTCAGCAGGTAACCCGACTTGCGCAGCCCCTCGGCCGACATCCGCACCCGGACGCGAGCCCCGTACAACGTGCTCTCGAACCGCTCGGACCAGGCCGTCCAAAATGCACTGAGGTCGAAGTCCTCGGGACGTTCGAAGGTCTCGTCGAGCTCTCTCAGTTCAAGCACCCGCGACACCCGGTAGGTCCGCGGCTCGGGGCCGCCGACGAAGTACCAGACCCCGGCCTTCAGCACGAGGCCGAGCGGCTCGATGTCCCGTTCCACCTCGATGGCCGAACCACCCCACCGCTGGTACCGCAGGTGCAGCCGCCGCTGGTTCCACACCGCCTCGGCGATCACGCCCAGGTGCGGCGGGGTGTCCTGCCCGCGGAACCACGACGGCGTGTCGAGGTGGAACCGCTCGCGGATGCGCGACGCCCGCGACCGCAGCTCCGGCGGCAACGCGGCCATCAGCTTGAGCTGCGCGGCGGCGACGACCGTGCCGAGCCCGAGCTCGGCGGCGGGACCGGGCATCCCGGCGAGGAACAACGATTCGGCTTCCTCCGAGGTCAACCCGGTCAGCCGCGTCCGGTAGCCGTCGAGCAGCTGGTACCCGCCGGCGGGCCCGCGGTCGGCGTACACGGGCACGCCCGCCGCCGACAGCGCCTCGGCGTCGCGGTAGATCGTGCGGACGCTCACCTCGAGCTCGTCTGCCAGCTCCTGCGCGGTCATGCGGCCGCGCGACTGCAGCAGGAGCAGCACCGACAACAACCGGCTGGCCTTCACCTGACACATGTTGTCAGGTATTCGTTGGATGGTGGGCGCCATGAAGGCAACCGGAACCATCGAAGTGCAGAGCTGGGACGAGCAGACGTGGGACGGCCGCCCGTACACCGAGGTGAGCGGCGCGAAGCTGACCATGGCGGTCGTGACGTTCAAGTACACGGGCGACATCGAGGGCACAGGCACCTGTCGCTACCTGATGTCGTACGACAGCGACACGTCGTGCGAGACCGTCGGCCTGGAGGAGATCACCGGCCGCATCGGCTCGCGGTCGGGCACGTTCGTGCTGCGGCACGTGGGGGCTTACCGGGACGGCAAGGTCACCGGAAGCTTCGAGGTCGTCGGCGCCTCGGGCGAGCTGGCGGGCATGCGCGGTGCGGGCGGCGCCGAGTGGGCGGAGACTACTGCCACGTTCACGCTGGAGTACGACGTGTGAGGTAGCGATGACCAATGCCGCCATCTACGACGAGACCAAGCAACGGATCACGGACCTGGTGCGCGGCCGGGACGCGTCGCTCCCGGTCGACGCCTGTCCGGGGTGGTCGGTCAAGGACGTGGTGGCTCATCTCGGCGGCGGCCTGCGCGACTTCGTCGACCGCCGCTTCGACGGCGTCGAGTCGGGCGAGTGGGGCGAACGCCAGGTGCGCGACCGCCGCGACAACTCGCTCGACGACGCGTTCGCCGAGTGGAGCTCCAACCGCGAGCTGGCCGCCCCGCTGTTCGACACGCCCATCGGCTCGACCCTGATCACCGAGGTCGTGATGCACGAGCACGACCTCCGCGCGGCGCTGGACACCCCCGGTGAACGGGAGAACGTCGCCGTGCGGTCCGCGCTGACCAAACCGTTGCAGCAGCTGGACAAGCGCATGCGCGAGAACGAGGTGCCCGCGCTGCGGATCGTGCTCGAGCACGGTGAGCGCGTCGTCGGGGCGGGCGAGCCCAAAGGCACGCTGACGGCCTCGTCGTTCGAGCTGCTGCGGGCGATCGGCGGGCGGCGCAGCGCCGACCAGATCAAGGACATGGAGTGGGAGGGCGATCCGGACGTGTGGATCGCCTCCTTCGCCCTGTTCGGCAAGCACCGGGACACCGACTTCACCGAGTAAGTCTTGACAAGGCACGGTCCGAGGCGGACCGTGCCTAACCATGAGCGCTCTACCTAATCGTGATAGGCAAGCCGAACGGCGTGAGGCCACCCGAAGGGAAATAGTCGAAGCCGCCTGGGAGATCGCGCGCCGCGACGGCCTCGGCGCGGTCACGTTGCGCGAGGTGGCGGCCATGATCGGGATGCGCTCACCGTCCCTGTACTCGCACTTCGAGTCGAAGAACGCCATCTACGACGCGATGTTCGGCGACGCCTGGACGGGCTACCTCGCCGAAGCGACCGAGGCCGCCAAGACCCTGCCGGACGACCCGCGCGCGGCCCTCGAAGCGATAGCCGAGCACTTCTTCGACTTCTCGGTCGCCGACCTCGCCCGCTACCAGCTGATGAACCAGCGCTCGATCCCCGGCTTCGTGCCCAGCGAAGGCGCGTACGCGCCCAGCGTCG
Organism: Lentzea sp. NBRC 105346; assembly: GCF_030269605.1. GTDB lineage: Bacteria > Actinomycetota > Actinomycetes > Mycobacteriales > Pseudonocardiaceae > Lentzea. The sequence continues at coordinate 153,576 of NZ_BSTQ01000019.1, read as the reverse complement.
AGACGATGGCGCTGCTGCACCGCACCATGCGGACGATCGGCATCACCGACGAGGCGGACATCGACCTGTTCCTCGCGATCACCGGCGGGCTCGTCGACTGCCAGCTCGCCAACGACCACGGCGGCGACCGGTGGCGCCGCCTGCTGCCCCGCGCCATCGAGATGTACGCCGACAACGTCTGGAGACAGTCATGAGGACGCCGAAGATCGACCCGAAGACCGCAACCCGGCTGGCCGCAACGGAGTACGACCGGTTCCTGCAACTTCTGAGGAGCCTTGGCCCGCGCGACTGGGAGAAGCCGACGGCCTGCCCCGGCTGGGACGTGCGGGCCATGGCGTCCCACCTGCTCGGCATGGCGAAGATGTCCGCGTCGATCCGGGAAGGCCTGCGGCAGAACAGGATCGCCGCGAGACGCGGCGGCGTGATGATCGACGCGCTGACCGCCCTGCAGGTCGAGGAGCACGCGCACCTCGGGCCGCGGGAGATCATCGAGCAGTACGCGGAGATCACCCCGAAGGCCGTCAAGGGCAGACGCCGCACCCCGCGGTTCCTTCCGGTACCCGGCAAGCAGCGGGTCAACGGGCGCGACGAGACCTGGAGCTTCGGCTTCCTGAACGACGTGATCATGACCCGCGACCCGTGGATGCACCGGGTCGACATCACCAGGGCGACCGGGGCGGAACACGTGCTCACCAAAGAGCACGACGGTTTGCTCATCGACGATGTGGTGAAGGAATGGGCCGAACGGCACGGAAAGCCGTTCACTCTGCGGCTGACCGGCCCAGCCGGGGGCGAATGGGGCAATGGCGGACCCGAGATCGAGCTCGACGCCATCGATTTCTGCAATGCCGTGTCAGGGCGCGGACCAGCGGAGGGCCTGCTCTCGACGGAAGTCCCGTTCTAACGAACGGCGGAACAACGAAAACACCGTAAACGATACCGTTCGAGCGTTCCTTGAATTCGAACCTCGACGGAGGTTGTTCCGCCATGCGATTAATAGTTGTATTCGCGGCTTGGACGGTGGCGGTGGCCGTCGCAAGCCCGGCGCAGGCCGCGCCGATCGGTAACGCCGGTTCCCAGACGGCGTCGAACATCCAGAGCGCACAGGAGTACTGGACGCCGGAGCGGATGAAGTCCGCGATCCCGGCCGACCTGCCCCAAGCCGCGGCGAGACCACAGGCCGTGCCGAGACAAGGGCCGTCCGGCACGCACGACGGGGTGGCGCCGAAAAACCTGCAAGCCCAGGCCGACGTGAACACCATGTCCGGCCGCGTGTTCTTCGTGAACGACCTGGGGCAGAACAGGTCCTGCAGCGGCAGCACGGTGAACAGCGCGGGCAAGCGGCTCGTCTTCACCGCCGGCCACTGCGTGCACGGCGGCGGCTCCGGCCGTGGCTGGTTCGACGTCAACCGCTGGGTGTTCGTGCCCGGCTACAACAACGGCAACCGGCCGTACGGCACGTGGAGCGCCTACCAGCAGTGGACGAAGACGGCGTGGATCAACAACGCCAACCGCGCGTTCGACGTGGCCGCGGTCGTCATGCAGCTGCTCAACGGGACCCGCATCGTCGACGCCGTCGGCGGCCAGGGCATCAAGTGGGGCGCCGGATACGGTCTGCGCATCTACATGTTCGGCTACCCGGCCGACCCGCCGTTCAACGGCAGCCAGCTCTACTTCTGCTGGGGCAACACGCGCAACGAGGGCGGCTTCCCGACGCTGGACTGCAACATGACGGGCGGCGCGAGCGGCGGGCCGTGGCTGGAGAACTACGGCGCCACGTTCTGGGCCTACGTCAACGGCGTGAACAGCTGGATGTTCTGGCGCAACAACGACCCGGCGCAGGTCTACAAGTGGCAGAGCCCGTACTTCAGTTACGACACCGCGGGCAGCCTGTACGACACCGTGAAGAACATGTAGTGCAACCGGAGAACGTGAGAGGTACGTCCTGCTGACATGGGCAGAATCGTGGTCATCGTGCTCGCCGTCGTGGCCGTGGTCGCTGGAGTCACCTGGCTGGTGGTGGCGCTGCAAACCGGCCCCAAGTGCGGCGGCGGACCGAGCACTCCGACGGGCAACGCCGCGGGCCCGATCGCGACCTCACCTGATCCGAGCTACTGGACCGATGAGCGGATGAGCAACGCCAAACCGGCTCCCATGCCCACCGGACCCAGCTGCTGAACGTAAAACTCAGGGGGCCGGACGGTAAGACTCGCGCGAGTCTTACCGTCCGGCCCCCTGTGTCTTACGAACTGTAGGCGTCGAGGGGCGGGCAGGAGCAGACCAGGTTGCGGTCGCCCTTGGCGCCGTCGATCCGGCGCACCGGCGGCCAGATCTTCGGAGCCGACGTGCCGGCCGGGTAGACGGCCTCTTCACGCGTGTACGGGTGGTTCCACTCACCGACCGTCACGCACGCCGCGGTGTGCGGGGCGTTGCGCAGCGGGTTGTCCTCGACGGGCCACTCCCCCGAACCGACGCGGTCGATCTCCCGCTTGATCGCGATCATCGCGTCGATGAACCGGTCGATCTCGGCCAGGTCCTCGGACTCGGTCGGCTCGACCATCAGCGTGCCGGCCACCGGGAACGACATCGTCGGCGCGTGCAGGCCGTAGTCCGCGAGGCGCTTGGCCACGTCGTCCACGGTCACGCCGGTCGCCTTGGTGATCGGGCGCAGGTCGAGGATGCACTCGTGGGCCACGAAACCGCCCTCGCCGGTGTAGAGCACCGGGTAGTGCTCGTCGAGCCGGCGCGCGATGTAGTTCGCGGACGCCACGGCCGTCAGGGTCGCGCGGCGCAGGCCGTCGCCGCCCATCATCCGCACGTACGCCCACGAGATCGGCAGGATCGACGCGGAACCCCACGGCGCCGCCGAGATCGGGCCGACACCGGAAGCGGGGCCCGCGGTGGGCTGCAGCGGGTGGTTCGGCAGGAACGGCGCCAGGTGCGAACGCACGCCGATCGGGCCGACGCCGGGACCGCCACCGCCGTGCGGGATGCAGAACGTCTTGTGCAGGTTCAGGTGCGAGACGTCCGAGCCGAACTTCCCGTACTGCGCCAGGCCGATCAGCGCGTTGAGGTTCGCGCCGTCGACGTACACCTGGCCGCCCGCGTCGTGCACCAGGCCGCACACCTCGCGCACGGTGTCCTCGTACACGCCGTGCGTCGACGGGTAGGTGATCATGATGGCGGCGAGGTCGTCCTGGTGCGCCGCAACGGTTTCGCGCAGGTGGCCCAGGTCGATGTTGCCCTTGTCGTCACAGCGGACGACGACGACCCGCATGCCGGCCATGACCGCCGACGCGGCATTGGTGCCGTGCGCGGACGACGGGATCAGGCAGATGTCGCGGGCGTCCTCGCCACGCGACCGGTGGTACGCGCGGATCGCCAGCAGACCGGCGAACTCACCCTGTGAACCGGCGTTGGGCTGCAGCGAGACCGCGTCGTAGCCGGTGACCTCGGCCAGCCACTTCTCCAGGTCGTCGACGATCTTCAGCAACCCGGCGGCGTCCTCGACGGGCGCGAACGGGTGCAGGCCCGAGAACTCCGGCCAGGTGATGGCCTCCATCTCGGCGGTGGCGTTGAGCTTCATCGTGCACGAGCCCAGCGGGATCATGCTCCGGTCGAGCGCGACGTCCTTGTCCGACAACGCGCGCAGGTAACGCAGCAGCGCGGTCTCCGAGCGGTGCGCGTGGAACACCGGGTGCGTCAGGTAGTCGGACGTGCGGCGCAGGTCGAGCGGAATACCGTCCGCGGTGTCGGCGTCGATGGCGTCCACATCGGACCCGGTGACGCCGAACGCCTCCCAGACCTTCTTGATGTCCGCACGCGTGGTCTTCTCGTCGCACGCGATCGCGACGACGTCGGAGGACACGAGCCGCAGGTTGATGCCGAGCCCGCGCGCCTTCTCGACGATGACAGCGGCCTGACCGGGCACGGAGACCCGGACGGTGTCGAAGAACTCGCCGTGCACGACCTCGATGCCGGCCTCGCACAGGCCGGTCGCGAGCACGGTCGCCATGCGGTGCGTGCGGGTCGCGATCGCGCGCAGGCCCTCGGGACCGTGGTAGACCGCGTACATCGACGCGATCACCGCGAGCAGCACCTGCGCGGTGCAGATGTTCGACGTCGCCTTCTCGCGGCGGATGTGCTGCTCGCGCGTCTGCAACGCCAGGCGGTAGGCCAGCGAGCCGTCCGCGTCGACGGAGACACCGACGAGACGGCCGGGCAGCTGGCGCTCCAAACCGGAACGCACGGCCATGTAACCGGCGTGCGGGCCGCCGAAGCCGATCGGCACACCGAAGCGCTGCGTGGTGCCGACGACGACGTCCGCACCGATCTCGCCCGGCGGGCGCAGCAGCGTCAACGCCAGCAGGTCGGCGGCCACCACAGCCTGCGCGCCGGCCTTGTGGATCTCCTCGATGACACCCGAGTGGTCCCGCACGACACCGGAGTCACCGGGGTAGGACAGCAGCACGCCGAAGAAGTCACCGCCCAGGCCCAGGCCCTCGATGCCCTGCGACAGGTCCGCGACGACGATCTCGATGCCGAGCGGCTCGGCGCGCGTCTCGATGACGGCCAGCGTCTGCGGCAACGTGTCCGCGTCCACCACGAACTTGTTCGACTTGGACCGTCCCGCGCGGCGCACCAGCGTCATCGCCTCGGCCGCGGCGGTCGACTCGTCCAGCATGGACGCGTTGGCGACGGGCAGGCCGGTGAGGTCGCCGACCATCGTCTGGAAGTTCAGCAGTGCTTCCAGGCGGCCCTGGGAGATCTCCGGCTGGTACGGCGTGTACGCGGTGTACCAGGCGGGGCTCTCGAGGACGTTGCGGAGGATGACACCCGGCGTGACCGTGTCGTAGTAGCCGAGGCCGATCATCTGCGTCATCGGCCGGTTCTGGGACGCGAGCTCACGCAGTTCGGCCAGCGCCTCGGCCTCCGTCGCCGGGACCGGGAGGTCCAGTACGAGGTCGCGCTCGCGAATGGACTCGGGAACGGCGCGCTGCGCCAGTTCCTCCAGGGACCCGACGCCGATGACGTCGAGGATCCGCGCCAGCTCGGCAGGCCGCGGCCCGACGTGCCGGTCGGCGAAGGGGGTGCCGTGCTCGAGAGCGGCGAGGGGAATGCGGTCCTGCGACATGGACGAGCCTCCGGGGTCCAAGGGCACACTGCTGCTGTGCCCTCCCCGCTCTGTCCGTACCCGTCGATCCGGGCGCCTGAGAGGTTCACCCAGCGGACTGGGCTTTCACCGTCGGCGGGGCATTTTCAGCCCACTTTCCAGAGGCGTCTCACCCACGCGGTCCTGGGTGCCTGAGAGGTTCCCGGGGAGGAACTTGCTCCTTCGGCGCCGGACACGGGTCCGATCTCTCCCGCGTGGCTTCAGCGACTACCCGCGAAGGATACCCGCTGTTCATTCGAGAAGTCCTCAAGGCGCGGTCAACGTCTCAGTTGAGAACCGTTCGGCCACATCGCACGTGAACTGGGTCGTGCACCCTGCGACAACAGAGTTGCTTCTGGCCACATCACCCGAGGTCGTGGCCGACCGCATGGCGAACGAGTTCACCCGCACCCATCCCCTGTTCGCGGCACGCCTAGGCTTCGCCCGCTGGCAGCAGGTGACCGCGGTGTTGCTGGCGGTCGCCGTGGTGGCCGGACTCCTGTTCGACGCCGAAACGCTCGCCGCCTGCCTGGGCCTCGTCGGCACGGTGCTCGTCGGCCTGCGTACGGCGCTCGCCGCCTCGGCGATCCCGCGCCGCACCGCCGAGGCGGCCGATCCGCCACTGCCCGACGAGCTGCTGCCGTCGTACACGGTCATCGTGCCCGCCTACCGGGAAGAGGCCGTGATCGCCGACACGGTGCGATGCATCGCGGCGATGGACTACCCGCACGACCGGCTCGAGGTGCTGGTACTCGTGGAGAACCACGATCCCGCGACGAAACGGGCCGTGCTGGATGCCGATCCGCCTCCGTTCGTGCGCGTCGTGAACATCCCGGCGGGCGCCCCGCAGACGAAGCCGCGCACGTGCAACCTCGGGTTGATGCTCGCGCGCGGCGAGTTCGTCGTGATCTACGACGCCGAGGACCGACCGGAACCCGACCAGCTGCGCAAGGTGGCCGCCCGCTTCGCGCGCTCCGGGGCCGGCCTGGCGTGCGTGCAGGCGCGGCTGAACTTCTACAACGGCACGCGGAACCTGCTCACCCGGCAGTTCGCGATGGAGTACTCGATGCGCTACGACCTGATGCTGCACGGGTTGAGCGCGTTGCGGCTGCCGATTCCGCTCGGCGGGTCGAGCAACCACTTCCGGACCTCGGTGCTGCGCGAGGCGGGCGGGTGGGACGCGTGGAACGTGACCGAGGACGCGGACCTCGGCATGCGCTGTGCCGCCATGGGGCACCGGATCGAGCTCGTCGACTCGACCACATGGGAGGAGGCCGTCCACCGGCCGTGGCCGTGGATCCGGCAGCGCACCCGGTGGCTCAAAGGTTTTCTGCTCACCACCCTCGTCCACACCCGACAGCCGCGCGACGCGTGGCGGCGGCTCGGTGGACGCGGTCTGGTGTCGTTGCTGGGTGTCGTCGGCGGAACGCCGGTGTCCTACTTCGCCCTGTCCCTCACGACGGTGCTGAGCCTGGCCGGCGCCGCACCGCCCGCGTGGATCGGTACGGTCACGCTCACGTCGTCGGCGATGTACGGCGCCGTGCTGCTGTACGCGGGCAAACGTCGTGGCATGTCCGTACTCGGCCTGGCCGCCACCATGCTGCCCGGCTACTGGTCACTGCACTGGGTCGCGGCGTGGCGCGCGCTGTGGCAACTCGTCCGCTCACCGTTCGTCTGGGAGAAGACCGAGCACGGCACGCTCAGCCCGTCGCGCGTTCCCGGCGGCGCCTGCTGAGCTCGTCCTCGGTCATGGGAGCGATCTCGACCCCGTCCGCGCGTTCCGCCGGGAACTCGTGGATCGTGCCGCTGATCTCCCGCATGGCTCCGCTCACCGCGATGCCGAACACACCCTGGCCGCCCTGCAGCAGGTCGACGACCTCCTCGGGCGAGGTGCACTCGTAGACCGTGGTGCCGTCGCTGAACAACGTGATCTTCGCGAGGTCCTGGACCCCACGCCGGCGCAGGTGGTCCACCGCGACCCGGATGTTCTGCAACGAGACGCCGGTGTCCAGCAGTCGTTTGACCACTTTCAACACCAGGATGTCCTTGAACGAGTACAGCCGCTGGCTCCCCGAGCCGTGTGCACTCCTTATCGTCGGAGCCACCAGTCCCGTGCGCGCCCAGTAGTCGAGCTGCCGGTACGTGATACCGGCGATCTGGCACGCGGCGGGCCCCCGGTAGCCGACGAGTTCGTCCGGCAGCGAGGAGTCCGGGAACAGCTCACCCTGCTGCCCGGATTCGGCCCGGATGGGCGCTTCCTCGACCACGCCTGCCTCCCCTCGAACGGCCCGTACGCACCGGCCGTCAAGCCGCCACGGAGCACCGAACACACCGTCGCAGTTCACTCGTCATCGACGGTAGGACCGGCATGGGGGCTGGTCAACGCGACGCGCGGAGAGTGTCTGGGGTCGACTCACGAGTCAACTTTCCGCGTCACCCGAACTAACAGGTTCACGTGACGTTTAGTGACTGTTTAGCCGACGCTGTTGCGTTCAGTAGTCCGATCGAGGGACGGCCGCACGAGTGTCCACACGCGCCAAAAGAGACGCGGTGAAGTCTCACGTGTCGGCGCCGCGGAAGTCCTCAGGAGACACCGAGTCGAGGAACTCGCGGAACTTCTCGACCTCGTCCTCCTGCTCGTCCGGAATGATGAGCCCGGCTTCGGCGAGGACCGACTCCTCGGCGTGAATCGGCACGCCGACGCGCAACGCGAGGGCCACCGAGTCGCTGGGGCGGGCGGACACGCGGATGTCGCCGTCGAAGACGAGCTCGGCGAAGAACGTGCCCTCCTGCAGGTCGGTGATGCGGACCTGCTCCAGCTGCCGGCCAAGGGCGCCGATGACGTCCTTGAGGAGGTCGTGGGTGAGCGGACGCGCGGGGCGCACGCCCTGTTGTTCGAGTGCGATCGCGGTGGCCTCGACGGAGCCGATCCAGATCGGCAGGTAGCGCTCACCCTCGGTTTCGCGCAGCAGAAGGATCGGCTGGTTCGCGGGCAGCTCCACCCGCACGCCGACGACGCGCATCTCGCTCATCGGGTCTCGCCTCCCTCTGGCGTTCGTGTCGGGCTCCCCGGTTCGTCTCCCGAGGATCCCCCGCGTTACATGTTCGACGCTACCCGCCAAGCGGGCCGAGTGCTCAACCGCTGAGCACAACGAAAAGCTAACTCCCCAGCGCGTTCCGCAAGCATGCCTTGACCAGCAACGAGTGCAACGTCGCCGAAAGTCTGGACATTTCCCGGATCGTCCCGGGATCTGAGAGCGACCTCAGGAGCGCGGCTTCCCGGTCCGCCGCGGCGCGAAACGCGCGAAGTTGGTCCGCTTCGACACCGAGCTCCATCATCGTCCGGATCGTGCGGATCGCGATGAGGTCGTCGACGCAATAGCCGCCGTTCTCACCGGGCCGGACGAGACCGTCCTGTTCGAGCTGTGCCAGGAGTTCGGGCGCGATTGCGGACTGCGCAAGGAGATTCTCGTGGGAAAGCTCGGTGGGCCGCGCCGCCGACAGCTGTTCCCGGATGACTTTCAACGGCAGGTACCGGTCGCGCTGCGCGGCCAGCACGTAACGCAACCGCTCCACGTCCGCGTAGGTGAACTGCCGGTATCCCGACGACGTACGAGCCGGGTGCACCAGCCCCTCGGACTCGAGGAACCGGATCTTGGAGATGGTGACCTCGGGAAACTCGGGGCGGAGCTCGGCGAGCACCGCCCCGATACTGAGTCCCCTCCGGGTCAGCCCTGGCCCCCGGATCCCGGCCCGGTCAGGAAGACGAGCCGGAACTTGCCGATCTGCACCTCGTCACCGTTCGCCAGCACGGCCTGGTCGACCGGCTCGCGGTTGACGTAGGTGCCGTTGAGGCTGCCGACGTCGATGACGACGAACTCGCCGCTCTCCTTGCGGAACTCGGCGTGGCGACGCGACACCGTCACGTCGTCCAAAAAGATGTCGCTGTCCGGGTGGCGCCCCGCGCTGGTCGTGTCACGGTCCAGCAGGAAGCGGGAACCCGCGTTGGGACCACGCTTGACCACGAGCAGCGCGGAACCGGCGGGAAGTGCGTCAACGCCGGCAACGGCCGGCTCCTGGGCGGGCGCCTCGGCGCCCTCGACCTCTGCGAGGAAGTCAGCCCGGAAGACGGAGGTCCGCTCCGGGGACTGCTCCGGCGGAACGCCTGGGCCGTCGTTCGTGCTCACCTGAGCTCTCCTCCTGCTGCTGGAACCGTCTTGACCCTGCAAACCTATCGTGCCTGCGTTCTCGTCCGAGGAGCGGCTCCCCAACCGGCCGAAGATCCGGCGGAAGATCGTCGTCACTCCTTCTCCACCAACGCCTTGTAAGCACCCGCGTCGAGCAGGTCGTCGGCACTGGCGGGGTCGCTGAGCTTGATCTCGACCATCCAGCCTTCGCCGTACGGGTCGGAGTTCACCAGCTCGGGCTGCTGGTCCAGCGCGTCGTTACGACCCACGACCTCACCCTCGAGCGGGGCGAAGATGTCGGACACGCTCTTGGTCGACTCGACCTCGCCCAACGTGTCACCGCTGTTCACGGTCTGACCGATCTCGGGCAGCTGAACGAACACCACGTCGCCGAGCTGCTCCTGCGCATAGTCGGTGATACCGATCCGAACGGTGTCCTCACCCGTGCGCGCGACCCACTCGTGTTCCTCGGTGTACCTGAGTTCCTCGGGAATCACCTAACTGCGCTCCTTGCTAATGGACCTGTATGACAGTGATCTTTCCACGCCCGATCAGGCACGAGACACCGGACGGCGCATGGCCAGCACAAACTGGTAGACGTACAGAACCGCCGACCACAGATAAAGCGCGCCACCCCAAGCGATGAACGCGTACGCGAACGGCCGGGCGATCTGCGCCCACGCGTTGTCCCCTTGCGCGAGCAGGAGGAGCGGAAACGCGTACAGCAGGTTGAACGTCGCGGCCTTCCCCAGATACGTCACCTCGAACGGCCCGTACCCACGCGTCCGCAGCACCAGCAGGCAGACGCCGACCACAACCTCCCGCGCCACGAGCACGACCGCGATCCACACGGGAATAATGTCGCGAATCACGAAGGCCAGCAGCGTGGAGAACACGTACAACCGATCCGCGGCCGGGTCGAGCAACCCCCCGAGCCGACTGGTCTGGTTCAACCACCGCGCGAGCTTGCCGTCGAGCCAGTCGCTGAGCCCGGCGCCCACCAGCACCAGCAGGGCCCAACCGTCCTCTTCCGGCCCCAGCAAGAGGTAAAGGAACAGCGGGACACCAGCCAGCCTCAGAATGCTGAGCAGGTTCGGGATGGTCAGCAGGCGATCAGCCGGGTCGCGCACACCCGCACTGTAATCGCCGCACCTAGGGCAGGTGCCCGAAGCACCATGACGCGCCGATCAAGGATTCATAACCCTCACCCCCCGCGCCGCGATGCGCGAAGCGCGAGCCCGCCACACACACGATGCGCGAAGCGCGAACCCTGCGGACGACGCGAGGCGGCCGGGATTGTCGGCCCCTGGCGCTACGGTCGGCTGGGGGTGTGTCGGCGCGCTGGCGAGATGAGCTGCCCCCGTATCCAGGCTAGCGAGGGCGACCGACAACCAAGCTGGGTTGAGGACTCGCGGGGAGTGAGCTGAGGACTCGCCGGGGCTGAGCTGCGGACTCGCGCACACGATGCGCGAAGCGCGAGCCACGGGACCAGGACCACGACGGAACCGGCAGCCAAGGAAGCGACCACGTACGGGACCGGCAGGTAGAGGCGCGCGCCAGCGCGCACAACCACCCGGTGGTGGGCCCCTCCCGTCGCATCGCAGGCGAAGCCCTGCCGCAACTGAGCCCCGAGGTCAAGCACGCTTTTCGCTTGACCTCGGGGCTCAGTTGCGGCTGCCTCTGGTGCGATGCGACGGGAGGGGCCCACCACCCCAAGGCGACCCACTACGAAAAGAAACCCAGGAAAGGGCCCCTCTTTGAGCTGAGCCGGGGTCCGGGGCGGAGCCCCGCGCACGAAAGCCGCCGCGTCAACACAAACGCAACCCAATACGAAAGCCGCCGCGTCAACACAAACCGGCAGAAAAAGAAAGCAAACCCAGCAAAGAGATCAAGCGGACCGAGTCCGCGACCACCCACGACGCTGCAGATCAGCACCACTGAGAGCGTGCGGCCGCCCCCGATCGTCCACCCCGACCCACCGAGCCCGGAAACCCTCGAGCACGTAAGCGTGCCCCTTGCTCCACACCACGCTGCAAGGCGCGGTAGGCAGGGCCGCCCCCTGCGTGGGCTGGGCTTCCGTGGCGGTTCTCATTGCTATCCCTCCGTGTGTCAGGGATGTCGTTGGCCGGGGCTCCGGCGTTATCCCTGGAAACGAATTCTGGCCCAATGTGGTTCAGGTCACCGCCTAGTTTTCCAACTGACGCGCCCGATGGATCACTCCAAGCGCCGAGTTGCCCACCGGTGAAGCCGAGCGGATAACCGGCCACCGGCCGAACCGGCCGCTCACCGTCCGCAGACGACCGCACACCCCGCGTCGCCCATAGGTCGCGCTGAACGGTCGGCCTACTCTGGCCCACGTGGACCAGGTCAAATTCGGACCAGAGCTGATCTCGCGGTTGGTCGACTACCTCTGCAACGAGCTGAAAGGCTGCACAGGAGTCGGCTTGAGCGTGTGGTCGCCGAGCGGTCTGACGGGACCGCTGACAGCACGCGGCGCCGCGAAAGAGCACGACCCGGCCGTCCGCAAACTGCTCAACGCGACACCCAACGGCGTCGTGACACTGGACGACGTGATGGGCCTCGGCCTGATCGCCGTGCCGGGCAGCTGGGGCACGGACGGGCCGGTGGTGCTGACCGTCTACCTGGACCACCCACCCGAGTCGGCCGACCTGCGCGTGGTCGAGGAGATCGAGCCGATGGTGACGATGGCCGCGGCCGTCGTCGAGTTCTGCGCGGGCGAGGTGCTGCGCGCGGACCAGATGCTGGCGATGGTGCAGCACCGCCGGCTGATCGAGCAGGCGAAGGGACTGCTCATGGCGCACCGGCGGTGTTCCGGGGGCGACGCGTTCCAACTGCTCGTAAGAGCCAGCCAGCACGCGAACGTGAAGCTGCGCGACCTCTGCTCGGCACTGGTGCTGGAGGTTTCGGGCACCCTGGACGAAACGGGCGTGACGCCGGTGACCGAGCCCGACGAGGAGGCGAGGCGCGTGGCGCACCAGTTGTGGGCGGCGTTACACGACGGTTGAAATCGCCGGAACAGGGGTAAGCCGTGGGCGTGCAGCGAACGACAGACCACTTGCTGATCAGGGAATGGGCTGAACGACGAGAGGCGGTTCCCACGTCGGGACCCGCTTTCGACTTTCCGGTCTACAACGAGGTGGATCCGCTCTCATGGGACCGGTGGTTCGCCGAGTTCGAGGGTCTTGACCTGGAGTTCGTTTATCGCGACGACCCCGGAAATTTCTACGAGTTGCGGCCTCGCTCGCACGGCTGACCCAGCTTGTGATCGTCGGGGCACGTCCGTACGGTGGGTTCGCAGCGGTTGAGCCAACAGCCGCGTCCGAGCTGTGGGGAGCACGCTGCAGTTGAACTGCGGCACGTTCCCTTTCGTTGGCGGCTAAGGGAGAGAGACGTGACTGTGCAGGATCCGAACGTCGAGCTGACGCACGACGCGGACCCGCGACCGGAACAGCTCATCGGCATCACCGTGCGGCACCAGGAGAACGGCGTCACCGTCCTCTCCGTCGCCGGCGAGGTCGACATGCTGTCCGCCCCCGACCTGCGCACCACCGTCGGTCGGCACCTGACCGACGGCGCCACGCTCGTCCTGGACCTGAGCCGGGTCACGTTCCTCGGCTCGGCGGGGCTGGCCGTGCTGGTCGAGGCGTCCCAGCAGAGCAAACGGCGGGGCGTGTCCCTGCGCGTGGTCGCGGTCGCACGGGCGGTGACGCGGCCACTCGAGGCGACCGGGCTCGGCGACGTGTTCAGCGTGCACCGGACGGTCGAGGAGGCCGTCGGCGCCTGAGGTCGAGGATCGCCGCCAGCTGCATGAGCGCTCGGCGCACGGGCGAACCGTCCGGCGCGTGCACCGTCAGCCGGTTGCCCGCCGCGGACTCCGCTTCGGCGACCGCGTGGAGAGCCGGCACGAGTCCATCGGTCTGGCCGCCGAACTCGGTGAGGTCGACGGTCAGCGGCACGGAACCCCCGCGCGCGAGCGTGGTCAGGGTGCGCCGCAACGTCGGCCCGGCGTGTTCCGGCACGTTCCCCCGGACGATCACCTCGACTCCACCGGAGACCTCTTGGACCAGCACCTCGTGGCCGATCGCCGCGTGCGGGCCCTCGACGTCCGCCTCGCGGCCGTTCTCGACGCGCAACGTGACGGTCGTGCCCGCCGGCGAGCGGTCGACGAGCACCTGGTCGACGTTCTCGCGCATGAGCAGCAGGCCGCGCCCGCGACTGGTGAGCTCGGCGGGCGGAACGCGCCATCGGCCGAAGTCGCTCACGGCTACACAAACGGTACTGTCGGTGACCTCCCCTCGCACGCGAACGGTGCCCGTCGTGGGACCCTCATACGCGTGTTCGACCGCGTTGCTCACGGCCTCGCTGACGGCGAGTACCAGGTTCGCGACGGCGTCCTCGTCGAGTCCCGCGTCATCGAGCCACGCCGCCATCCGTCGCCGGACTACGGCCACCTGGCCCGAACGTGCGGGCAGCTCCAACGCCAAGTCGTTCGTCACAGCCCTCCCAAACGGCGGCGTTGCCTCACCCCAGAGGTGGTTTTCCCCGACGCGGGGCCCAGTACACGTGTGAAACGAGATCAATTCGGGTACGGCTGAACCATGCCGACCGACGCGAGAACCAACAACGAGGTGGGTGTGTCGCAATTGGAAGACGAAGGCGTCGAACTCCGGATGTCCGCTGATCCAACGCAGCTCTCGATCGCACGTGCGGTCGCAGCGGACATCGCGATGCGGCAGGACTTCGACCTCGACTCGATCGAGGACCTGAAGCTGGCGGTCGACGAGACCTGCTCGACGTTGATCACGATGGCGGCCCACAAGGCGGTGCTGTCGTGCCGGTTCGTCGTGAACGACGACGCCGTGCACGTGCACGCACAGGTGTCGTCCGGCAGCTCGGCGCCGCCGGACCGGGAGAGCTTCGGCTGGCGGGTGCTGACGGCGCTGGTGGACTCGGTGACCACGTGGGTGGATCCCGCGTCGACAGGTGACGGTCACGTGGTGCACATCGACCTGGTGAAGCGGTCGGCAGGGGCGGTGAATGGGTGACTGGTTCGGACTCCGGCGACTACGACCACCTGGCGCCGCTGTTCGTCGAGCTGGCCGCGACCGAGGAAGGCCCGCGGCGTGAGGCGCTGCGCGACGAACTCGTCACCGCGCACCTCCCGGTGGCCAAGCACATCGCCCGCCGCTTCGGCCACCGCGGTGAGCCCTACGAGGACCTGGTGCAGGTCGCGACCGTAGGCCTGATCAACGCGGTCGACCGGTTCGACCCCGAACGCGGCAGCGACTTCCTCTCGTTCGCCGTGCCGACGATCATGGGCGAGGTCCGCAAGTACTTCCGCGACTCGTCCTGGTCCGTCCGCATGCCCAGGCGCCTCAAGGAACTGCACCTCGCGATCAACAGCGGCACGGCCCGCCTCTCCCAGCAGCTCGGCCGCGCGCCGACGCCCTCGGAGCTGGCCACCCACCTGGGCATGACGCGGGAGGAGATCCACGAGGGTCTCGCCGCGGGCAACGCCTACCAGAGCGCCTCGCTCGACGACATGCTCATGTCGGACGAGTCCTCCATCTCGCTGGGCAGCACGCTCGGCACCGAGGACCCCGAGATCGAGATGATCGAACAGCGGGAGGCGCTGCACCCGTTGCTGCAACGGTTGCCCGAACGCGAACGCAAGATCGTCATCATGCGGTTCTTCGGGAACATGACCCAGACGCAGATCGCCCAGAAGGTCGGCATCTCCCAGATGCACGTGTCGCGCCTGCTCGCCAAGACCCTGCGGCAGCTGCGCGAGGTCCTCGAGGAGAACTAGTGCCGTCAGGGGCACCCTTGCGACATCAGACGTCGCAAGGGTGCCCCTGACGGCAGTCGCGATGGCTAGGGAGCGATGCGGAGACGGCGGCGGGTGGCGGCGATGATCTGGCGCCGCTCGTCCTCCCCCATCCCGCCCCACACGCCGTACGGCTCCTGGGCGTCCAGCGCGTGCTGCCGGCATTGCTCAAGCACCGGGCAGCGCTGGCAGATCGCCTTCGCCTTGGCCTCCCGCGCGGTCCGGGCATAGCCGCGTTCGTTGTCGGGGTGGAAGAAGATTGCGCTGTTGCGGCCCCGGCAGAGTCCTTCGAGCTGCCAGTCCCACACGTCGGTCACCGGCCTGGGCAGGCGGGTCGTGCAGGTCATCGCGACTCCCTCTAGTGGGCGGATCAGGGTGTTGCGATCACTGCGTACCCGGCGGTTCCGCCTGCCCAAACACCTCAGAGCCGATCAGGCGCCTCGATCCCGAGCAGCGAGAGCCCGAGGGTGAGCACCTGGGACACCAGTTCGGACAGCAGCAGGCGGGAATCCTGCAGTTCGGGTGAAGCGGCGTCCTTCACCGGGCACTCGTTGTAGAACGTCGAGAACGCCGTGGCCGTCTCGAACAGGTACGCGGTCAGCTTGTGCGGCGCGTAGCCCTCCACGGCCGAGGCGACAGCCGCGGGCAGCTGCAGCAGCTTCAACGCCAGCGCACGCTCGGCGGGCTCCCCCAGGATCACCCGCGCGGAAGGCGACGGCGTGCGGCCGACCTTGCGGGAGATCGAGCGGGCGCGGGCGTTGGCGTACTGCGCGTAGACCGACGTGTCGCCCGTCTTCGCGAGCATCTTGTCCCACGTGAAGACGTAGTCCTTCTCGCGGTCGTTGGACAGGTCCGCGTACTTCACCGCGCCGATTCCGATGGCGTGCGCGACCTTCGGCTGATCCGCGGGGTCCACTTCGGACTTCTCCGGCATCGCACGGGCGGACTGCTCGACGGCCTCGGTCAGCAGCTCGCCCAACCGGACCGTCCCGCCCGCACGGGTCCGGAACATCTTGCCGTCCTCGCCGAGGATCGAGCCGAACCCGATGTGCACGGCCGTGTGTGCGTCGGTCAGCCAACCCGCGGCCCGTGCGACCGCGAAGATCATCTGGAAGTGCTGCGACTGCGGCGTGCCGACGACGTAGAGGAGATCGTCGACCTTGCGCTCGCGCGTCCAGTACAGGAACGTCGCGAGGTCGGTCGCCGGGTAGCCGTAGCCGCCGTCGCCCTTGCGCACGATCAACGGCAGCCGGTCGCCGTCGCGGTTGGTGAAGCCCTCGGGGAACACGCACACCGCGCCGTCGCTCACCTCGGTGAGGCCGAGCCGCTCCAGCTCCTCGATGGTCGCGTCGAGCATCGGGTTGTAGAAGCTCTCGCCGTAGTTGTCCTCGGCGGTGAGCCCGATGCCGAGCGTCGCGTACGCCTGCTGGAAGTGCCGCGCCGACTCGTCGACCAGCTCGCGCCACAGGGCCAGCGTGGCCTCGTCGCCGCCCTGCAGCGACACGACCCGCTGCCGCGAGCGGGTGGCGAAGTCCGGATCGGCGTCGAACTTCTTGCGCGCCTCCTGGTAGAACGCGTTGAGGTCGCTGATCGTGTGGTCGGCGTTGACCCCGACGTCCACCAGGTGCTCGATCAGCATGCCGAACGGCGTGCCCCAGTCACCGAGGTGGTTGTGCGGGATGACCTCGTGGCCGACGAACCGCAGCAGGCGCGTCAGCGCGTCACCGATGATCGTCGAGCGCAGATGGCCGACGTGCATCTCCTTGGCCACGTTCGGGCTGCTGTAGTCGATCGCGATGCGCCGCGCCCGTTCCACGACCGGCACGCCCAGCCGCTCGTCGCCCAGCAACGCGAACGTCTGCTCCTCCAGCCACTCGCGACGCAGCGTCAGGTTGATGAAGCCGGGACCGGCGATCTCGGGCTCCTCGACGGCGTCCGCCGAGTCGAGCGCGCCGACGATCGCGGTGGCGACCTCACGCGGGTTCTTGCCGAGCTTCTTGGCCAGGCTCATCGCGACGTTGCACTGGTAGTCCACACCGTCGCGGTTGGAGGGTCGCAGCAGCGCTTCCTCGGGAGTGATCTCAACGCCCAGCGACGCGCGCAACGCCGTGGCGACCCGCTGGCCCAGTTCCAGCCCGACATCTCCCCGCAGCACCGACTCACCCTCCGTCTGAACCGTAAAAGGCCAGTATCCCATCACCGGCCGAGCAGCAGGCCACCACCGAGCACGAGCGAACCGACCGACACCGCGAAGAACAGCAGCACCCAGAACAACGCGGGCAGGTGCGTCAGCCACGCCAGCTGGTCAGCGTCCGACCTCGGCGCCTGCCGCTTCCACCGCTTCACCTGCAGCTCCCACACCGGCCGCACCCCGCCGAGCAGCAGGAACCAGCAGAAGCCGAACGCACACGCGTCGCGCACCGGGTCGCTCGCGTAGAACGACACCCACACGAGGATCGCGCCCGTCACCACCACGGAGATGACGCCGAAGACGTTGCGGATCATGACGAGCACGGCCAGCAGCAACGCGATCGCCAGCCACAGCATCAGCCGCACCTGGTCACCGACGACCAGCAGAGCGAACCCCAGCCCGAGCAGCGACGGCGCGATGTAGCCGGCCATCGCGGTGAACACCATGCCCGGCCCGGTCGGCCGCCCGCGCGACACGGTGAGCCCCGAGGTGTCGCTGTGCAGCTTGATCCCGGTCAGCCGCCGGCCGGTGAGCACCGCGACGAGCGCGTGCCCGCCCTCGTGGGCGATGGTCACGACGTTGCGGCTGATCCGCCACAGAACGCCGATCACGACGAGCAGGAAGGCGGCCGCGGCCGGGCCCCAGAGGACGAGTTGCTCTTGGGTTGGCATGCCCGATGTTGACACGCCCTACAGATGGAGCAGCACGCGCCCACCCAGGTACAGCGCACCGATCGCCACAACGTAGAACAGGAACACCCAGAACCTGGCACTCACCGCGGTGAGCTCCTTGAGCTCGGTGGCGTCCGAACCCTTGCCCTGCTTGCTGCGGTGTAGCGAGTGCAGCACGGACACGGCACGCAGCCCCCCGATCAGGAGGAACCACGCGATGCCGTACCCGATGGCCTCCCTCGTCTGCTGGGACACCCGCCAGGTCGCGAGGTACACGAGCCCACCGATCACGACGACGACGAGAGGCGCGAACCAGCCGCGCGAGTGCAGGAACGTCACGGCGAGCAGGCCGATGCACAACATCAGCATCGGACGCACCTGGTCACGCACCACCAGATGCGCCGCTCCGAGACCGAGCAGCGGCGGCGCGGGGTAGCCGGCCAGCGCGGTGACGAACCACCGCAGGCCCGGCGAGGGATTCTTGATGTGGGTCGCCCCGCCCGTGAAGGCGTGCATGGTGATCTTCTCGAGCCGCTGTCCCGTCACGACCGCCATGAGCGCGTGCCCACCCTCATGCGCGACAGTGACGGCGTATCGGCTGACCCGCCACACACCGGGAAAGACGACGAGGGCGAGCGCCCCCAGCGCCGAGCCGACCGCGAGCACCTGATCCTGCGGCATCGCCCCAGAATGACATCGTGAGTGGTTTCCGTCTCCATACCAACGGAAACCACTCACGACCTGGAATCAGTTCACGACTTGATCGTGTGCGTGGACTCGTCCTTCTTCTGCTTGGGCAGCCGCTCGGTGTCCGACGTATCCGCCGGGCTCGGAGCCGTCGTGGTGTGCTTCGTGGTGGCCGGACGCGGCGATACCGTCGGGTCCATCTCCTCGACGCGGGGTTCCGGAACGTCCCGGCGCTCGTCGGCCTCGTCCGCCTCGTCGACCTCGATCAGCTTGCGGCGCGCGGGAAGCACGGCCAGGAAGAGACCCAGGACGGCGATGCCGAGGTGCAGCCAGTTGTCGTTCGTGTTCAGCGCCAGCGGGTTGCCGAGGTCCGACACCGGGTTGACGGTGATCACGCCGGAGATCATCAGGCCCCACACGAAGACGGCGCCGTAGCCGAGGAACAGCAGCCAGCCGTACAGGCGGGCGAGCCCGGACCGCATGGCCATCAGCAGCCCCAGCACACCGAAGACGACGTGCACGGCGTTGTGCATCGGGTTCACCGCGAAGCCGAGCACGAACGCGTGGTCGTTGCCGGTACCACCCGTGCGAGTGAAGCCGACGACGCCGATCGCGATGAACGCGATACCGGTCAGCGCCGCGAGCACCTGCACGGGCTGCAGCCCGGCGACCTTCACAGTGACGCGGTGGGTCATGACGCCTCCAGGGGGTCGTTCTCGACCCACCGCGAATACCCCTCAGGACACGCCGACAAACCTCACGAACGCCTCGCCACCACCGCGTACCCGCCGTGCAGCAGCCGCACCGGACCGTCGCCCGCGATCTCCAGTCCGTCCACAAAGGAATCGACCGGACCGGTGTGGGAGATGGCCAGGAAACCCTTGGGCGGCAAGGCTTCCCGATAGGCGGCGACTAGCTGCGCGGGACAGTTGGCCTCGTCGACGTAGCGGAGCACGTCGATCATCAGCACGGCGAACG
The DNA here is from genome assembly GCF_030269605.1 of Lentzea sp. NBRC 105346. Classification (GTDB taxonomy): domain Bacteria; phylum Actinomycetota; class Actinomycetes; order Mycobacteriales; family Pseudonocardiaceae; genus Lentzea. The sequence goes on along the minus strand of NZ_BSTQ01000019.1, from coordinate 133,862 downwards.
GCTGGTCGAGGTCCAAGGTCATCTCGGGATGGTTCAGCAACCGTCCGGGGCACCGGAAGTCCGCCTGGACGACGCGTGCGTCCGGCTCGCCGCGAAGGATGGCCCGGCCGAACGCCACGGTCGTCTGGTCCTGGTCGACGTACACGACGCGCGCACCGGGCGCGTTCTCGTGCACGCTGCCGCATGTCGGGATCCCGGAACCCAGGTCGAGGAACTGCCGCACGCCCGCGTCGTAGCAGTGGCGCACGGCGCGGCGTAAGAACGCCCGGTTGGCGCGGCTGACCAACGGCAGCTCGGGCTCGATGCGCACCGCCTGTTTGGCGAACGCGCGGTCGACGGCGAAGTTGTGCACGCCGCCCAAGTAGTAGTCGTAGATCCGTGCGGCACTGGGCCGACGGACGTCGACCTCGTAGCGTGCGCAGACAGGGACCGCAGGCATCACCAGAGGGTAACCGTCCCCTAGGCCGTTCGAGCGAAGTTCACGAAAATCTTTGGGTCCATCTGACATGGGGATCGGCAGCGGGGCAACGCGTCTTTAGGCCACCTTGACAGGTGGAGCGAAAGAGACACGTGGGGAGGCCCGGTCCACCCCACTGAGACCGGGCCGAGTAGCGCGTACGGGAGTCGAACCCGTGTTTCCGGATTGAGATTCCGGTGTCCTCACCACTGAACGAACACGCCTGGGCGGCGTATGCGGACATGACATTTCCGCATACGCCGTCAAACAAAAAGGAGCCGCCTTGATCGACGACTCCTGCGGATACTGTCTGTGCAGGTCATCGCAGGAGGGATCGGCCAAGGAAACGCTCGCGGCCGCGCTTGGCAGGAGCGCCGTTCCAGTCGTTCGCGGAGAACTTCCGTTCGATGGTCATCGAGATCCCTCCTTTCGCGGTCATGGCAACAATCATCCCGCCCGCGAAAGAAGGGGTCAAAGGAATTAACCGGTCCAGCCCGGCGGCAGCCAGCCGACGGCGTGCCAGAGGTCCGCGCGCACGGACGCGTCCGCGAGGTCAAGCCCCAGGAGTCGTTCGATGTGCCCGATCCGGTGCCGGACGCTGTTGCGATGGATACGAAGCACGGCCGCGCTGCGGTCCCAGCTGCCGTGCTGCGCGAGCCACACGCACAAGGTCTCCACCAGGTCCGGCCGCCCGGACAACGGCGTCAGCAACCGCACCGCGAACCGCTCCCCGACCGCCGCGTCGACAAGTGACGAAACAGAAGTGCGCTCGGAGGCGCGCTGCGATCGGCCCGCCGCGACAGCCGCGCGGAGCAACGCCGACGCCTCCGCGAAGGCCTGCGCGAGCTCGGCGGCCGGAACCGGTCCGCTAGTGCCCGCCAACCAGCCCAGATCTGCCAGCCGATCGAGGTCCGGAGCGTTACCCGCTGCGATCACCGCCGTGAGGTCCGATTCACCCAGATCGATCAACGGCGTGCCGAGCGTCTGGGTCAGCAGCTCGTAGTCCGTGCTCCCCCGCCGCAGGCTCCGCCCCGCGATCACCCGGAACGACGAGGAGCCGAGCACTCGCGCGAGCTGGTCGTCCGCCGCGAGCCCGAGCACCAGGCGCGCGGCGAGCCGCGCACTCTGGCCGCGCGCGGTGTCCGCGTCCCGACGCAGCAGGCTCAGCAACGCCACGGCGACGGCGACCACCGCCCGTTCGGCGACGGACAGCGTGTTCTCCCGGCCCACCACCAGGATCACGGGCCGCAGCGACACCTGCTCGACCGGGTTGAGCACCACGTGGTCGGCGCCGATCGTCGTGGCCGCACTGCGCGGCCCGGTCCCCGCACCCACCCGCTGCGCGAGGGCCGTCAGCTCGCCGGACGGGTCGGGCGCGCGGGCCGACCGGGCCAGCACCACCCCGTCCGCGTCGAGCAGCAGCGCCCAGCAGTCCAGGACGACGGCCAGCGTCGTGACCGTCCCGTCGACCGGCCGGATCCGCACCGCCGCACGGGTCAACGCGCGCTGCGAGTCGGCGAGCATACGCAGCTCGGCGTTCTGCAGCTCGGCGAGCTCGTCCGCGACCGCCTGCGACACCGCGAGGAACGGCGTGTCCGGCGGCACCGCGACCAGCGGCATGCCCTGCGCGGCGCACTCCTCGACGAGGCGCGGCGGCACCTCCTCGAACTCCGGCAGCACGCCGAACGCCAGCGCGCTCACCCCGGACGCCACCAGACCGGCGACATAACGGGGGACGTCGTCTGGGAACCGCACGCCGGCCGTCATCAGCAGCTCCTGCCCGACGAGGAACGGCGTCGGGTCGGCGAGCTCGCTGACGTGCGCCCAGCGCACGGGCCGGTCGAGCTCGTCGCCGCCACAAAGGACGGCCAGGCCGAGCTCGGGCCGCGCCACCACCGCGCGGAGCGGGACGGTTTGCACAACCATGGTCTGGCAATTGTGCAGAACAACCACTTACCAGCGCTACCAGCCATTTCTAGTGTGACCTGCAACCCAAGGAGGTCAGGAGTGGCACTCGACTACGCGGTGATCGCCGCCTACGTGCTCGGCATGGTCGGCATGGGCTGGTGGGGCATGAGGCGCGCGACCAGCAAGAGCGAATACCTCGTCGCGGGCCGCAGGCTCGGCTTCGCGATGTACTCCGGCACGATGTCGGCCGTCGTCCTCGGCGGCGCGTCGACGATCGGTGGTGTCGGCCTCGGCTACAAGTTCGGCATCTCGGGCGCCTGGATGGTGTTCTCGATCGGCCTCGGCATCCTGCTGCTCAGCGCGCTGTTCGCGCGCCGCATCGTGCGGTTGAAGGTCTACACCGTCTCGGAGATGCTCGACCTGCGCTACGGCGGCAACTCGAGCGCGATCTCCGGTGTCGTGATGTGGGGCTACACCCTGATGCTGACGGTCACGTCGACCATCGCGTACTCCACGATCTTCAACGTCCTCTTCGGACTCGACAAGTGGGTCGGCGTCGTCATCGGCGGCAGCATCGTGGTGCTCTACTCGGTGCTCGGCGGCATGTGGTCGATCACGCTGACCGACATCGTCCAGTTCATCGTCAAGACGATCGGCATCCTGTTCCTGCTGCTGCCCATCGCCCTCTACAGCGCGGGCGGGTTCGACGGCATCCAGCAGCGCCTCAACGACCCCGCCGCGTTCGACATCGGCACCATCGGCATCGACACGATCATCACCTACCTGCTGATCTACGTGTTCGGCCTGCTGATCGGCCAGGACATCTGGCAGCGCGTGTTCACCGCGAAGTCCCCGAAGGTGGCGACGTGGGGCGGCATCACGTCCGGCCTGTACTGCCTGGTCTACGCCGTCGCCGGCGCGTTGATCGGTACCGCGGGCAAGGCGCTGTACCCCGGCATCGCGGTGAAGGACGAGGCGTTCGCGACGATCGTCGAGAACCTGCTGCCGACCGGTGTCCGCGGCCTCGTGCTCGCCGCCGCGCTGGCCGCGATGATGTCCACGTCGTCCGGTGCCCTGATCGCGTCCGCGACGGTCGCCGCCAACGACATCTGGCCGCGCCTGACCGGTAAGAAGCCCGAGAGTGCGGACGTGCACTCCAACCGCGTGTGGGTGTTCGTGCTCGGTGTGGTCGCGATCGGCATCGCGGTGGCGTTGAACGACGTGATCGCCGCGCTGACCGTCGCGTACAACATCCTGGTCGGCGGCCTGCTGGTCGCGATCATCGGCGGCCTGGTGTGGAAGCGCGGCACCCGCGTCGGCGCGATGGCGTCCATGGCGGTCGGCGCGATCACCGCGGTCGCGTTCATGGTGATCGACGGCGTGCTGGCCAACACCCCCATCTACTACAGCCTCGGCGCGTCACTCGTCGTGTACATCGTCGTCAGCCTCGTCACCCCGCCGACGGACGCCGCGACTCTGGAAGTCTGGAACAGTCGTACCGAAAAGGAACTGGTGAACTCGTGATCGGCCCTGTCGACTCCTCCGTCGTACCGCGGTATGCCGGACCCGCCACCTTCGCCCGCCTGCCCCGCTGGGACCAGGTCGAGCACGCGGACGTGGCGGTGGTCGGCGTGCCGTTCGACACCGGAGTCTCCTACCGCCCCGGCGCGCGCTTCGCGCCGGCGGCGGTGCGGGAGGCCTCCCGCCTGTTGCGGCCGTACAACCCCGGTCTGGACGTGTCTCCGTTCGAGAACGTCCAGGTCGTCGACGGCGGCGACATCGCGGTGAACCCCTTCCACATCGGAGAGGCCATCGAGACCATCGAGGGCCAGGCTGGCGAGATGCAGGCCGATGGGACGCGGCTGGTCACCATCGGCGGTGACCACACCATCGCGCTGCCGTTGCTGCGCGCGGTGTCGCGGATCCACGGCCCGGTGGCGCTGCTGCACTTCGACGCGCACCTCGACACGTGGGACACGTACTTCAACGAGCCCTACACGCACGGCACGCCGTTCCGCCGCGCGGTCGAGGAGGGCATCCTCGACACCTCGGCGCTGTCGCACGTCGGCACGCGCGGCCCGTTGTACGGCAAGCGCGACCTGGAGGACGACCGCCGCCTCGGCTTCGGCATCGTCACGTCGTCGGACGTGATGCGCCGCGGTGTGGACGAGACCGTATCCGCGCTGCGTGACCGGATCGGCGACCGCCCGCTGTACGTGTCGATCGACATCGACGTGCTGGACCCGGCGCACGCGCCCGGCACCGGCACGCCCGAGGCGGGCGGCATGACCTCGCGCGAGCTGCTGGAGATCCTGCGCGGGCTGGCGGGTCTGCACCTGGTCGGCGCGGACGTCGTCGAGGTCGCGCCCGCGTACGACCACGCGGACATCACGTCGGTCGCGGCCTCGCACGTGGCCTACGACCTGGTCAGCCTGATGTCGTTGAAGGAGTCGATGTGACGCGCACTGGGGGCGACGTCGTCGTCGAGACGCTGGCAGCGCTCGGCGCCAACACCGTGTTCGGTATTCCCGGCCAGCACGCGCTCGGCCTGTTCGACGCGCTCGGCCGCTCGGACCTGCGCTACGTCGGCAGCCGCACCGAGGTCAACGCCGCGTTCGCCGCGGACGGCCACGCCCGCGTCACCGGCCAGGTCACGCCGCTGCTCGTCTCGACCGGGCCCGGCGCGCTGCAAACCCTTGCGGGGCTTCAGGAATCGGCCGCCGCGTCCGCGCCGGTGCTGGGCATCAGCAGCCAGATCCCGTGCGCCGGGCTCGGCGGCAGGCGCGGTGGCTACCTGCACGAGCTGACCGACCAGCTGGCCTCGTTCCGCGACATCGTGAAGCACGCACGTGTGGTGCGGTCGGCGTCGCAGATCCCGTCCGCGATCGCCGAGGCGTGGGCGATCGCCGCCGAGGCCCCGAACGGCCCGGTGTGGGTGGAGATCCCCCAGGATGTCTTGCTCGGCCCGGCCGGAATACCGCCCGTACAAGGGGTTTCGGCGGTTTCAAGGGTGTTGGAACCGCGGCCGGAGCTCGTCGCCGAGGCCGCGCGGCTGCTGGACTCCGCGGAACGGCCCGTGATCCTCGCCGGTGGCGGTGTCGGCCGTTGTGGTGCCAATGCTGAACTGCTCGCGCTGGCCGAGAAACTGCGCGCGCCGGTCGTGACGACGTTCGGCGGCAAGGGCTGTTTCCCTTGGGAGCACCCGCTTTCCGCGCAGTCGTGGCTGGAGGACTGGCACACCACGGAGTTCCTCGCCGACGCCGACGTGCTGCTCGTGCTCGGCTCCGGCCTCGGTGAGCTGTCCAGCAACTACCGGACGTTCCGGCCGCGCGGGCAGGTGATCCACGTCGAGGCCGACCTCGGCAAGCTCGAGTCCAACTACGCCGGGCTGGGCATCCACTCCGACGCGGGCGAGTTCCTGCGGGCACTGGAGGTCACGCCGCGCGAGGCCGACGGGCGGGCGGAGGCCGTGGTCCGCGGGCTCCTGGACGCCGTGCGCACCCGGCTCGACGAGCAGGAGCTCGACCTCGAGTTCGACGTGCTGGAGAAGGTCCGGACGGCCGTGCCGGACGGGACGCCGACGTTCTGGGACATGACGATCCTCGCGTACTGGGCGTGGTCGGCGTGGGATCCGCGCGGCGGCGTGCAGTTCTCCGCGCAGGGCGCGGGCGGTCTCGGCTACGGCCTGCCCGCCGCGCTGGGTGCCGCGGCGGCGACCGACGGGCCGGTGCTCGCGGTGTCCGGTGACGGCGGCGCGATGTACGGCATCCCGGAGCTCGCGACCGCGCGTCAGCACAACTCGCGCGTGACGTGGCTGATCGTCGACGACGGCGGCTACGGCATCCTGCGCGAGTACATGACCGACGCGTTCGGCCAGGCCACCGGCACCGAGCTGGCGCGGCCGGACTTCGTGGCGCTCGCCGAGGCGTTCGGCGTGCCCGCCACGCGCAGCACGCCGGAGTCGTTGCGCGAGGACCTGGCGAAGGCGCTGGCCGGTGACGGCCCGCACGTGGTAGTGCTGCCCGCAGTGTTGAGGATGTTCGCTCCTACCCACCTGGAGAACCGATGACGACCCTGGGGAACGTGATCAACGGCGAGCGCCTTTCCGGTGCCGCGGGCAGCGACCTGGTCGACCCCGCGACCGGCGAGGTCTTCGGCAGCGCCGTCGTCTCACGCGAAGCCGAGGTCGACGCTGCGGTACAGGCCGCGGAGAAGGCTTTTGCCGTGTGGTCGCGCACGACTCCGGGTGAGCGCGCTTCGGCGTTGCTGAAGCTCGCGGATCTGTTGGAGGCCAACGCTTCTCTCGTCGCGGACGCCGAGGTGCGCGAGACGGGCAAGATCCGGTCCGTGGTGCTGGAGGAGGAGATTCCCCAGTGCGCGGACCAGATCCGCTTCTTCGCGGGTGCCGCGCGCCTGCTGCACAGCGCCGCGGCCGGCGAGTACCTGGCCGGGCACACGTCGTACCAGCGGCGTGAGCCGGTCGGGGTGATCGCGCAGATCACGCCGTGGAACTACCCGCTGATGATGGCCGTGTGGAAGATCGCGCCCGCGATCGCGGCGGGCAACACCGTCGTGGTGAAGCCGGCCGACACCACGCCGTCGTCCACTGTTCTGCTGGCCTCGCTCGCCGCCGAAGTCCTGCCGCCGGGCGTGTTCAACGTCGTGCTGGGCGACCGGGACACGGGCCGCCTGCTGGTCGAGCACCCGGTGCCCGCGATGGTGTCGATCACCGGTTCCACGCGGGCGGGCATCGAGGTAGCCCGCAGCGCCGCCACCACGTTGAAGCGCACACACCTGGAGCTGGGCGGCAACGCCCCGGTGCTGGTGTTCGATGACATCGACGTGGCGGCTGTCGCTCCGGCTGTCGTCGGTGCCGCGTACTACAACGCGGGCCAGGACTGCACCGCCGCCACGCGAGTGCTGGTGCATTCTTCCGTTCACGACCAGTTCGTCTCCGCGCTGGCCGAGGCCGCGGCCGCGCAGACGCCGGGTGTCGACTACGGACCGTTGAACAGCGCCGCGCAGCTGTCCCGTGTGCAAAGCCTGGTGGACCGGCTGCCCGCACACGCAACAGTCCACTGTGGAGGTAAGCAGTTCGGTGACCGCGGTTTCTTCTTCTCCCCCACCGTGATCTCCGGGTTGCGACAGGACGACGAGGTCGTGCAGGAGGAGATCTTCGCGCCGGTGATCACGGTGCAGAGCTTCTCGTCGGACGACGAGGGCGTCGCGCTGGCGAACGGCGTTCCGCAGGGTCTCGCGTCCTCGGTCTGGACCGGTTCTTCGGCTCGTGCCAACAGGATCACCACCGAGCTCGACTTCGGTGTCGTCTGGGTGAACACGCACGGGCCGATCACGCCGGAGATGCCGCACGGCGGGTTCGGGCAGTCCGGTTATGGCAAGGATCTTTCGATGCACGGTCTGGAGGACTACACGCGCGTCAAGCACGTGATGCAGGCGTTCTCCTAGTGACTGTTCGGGCACGGTGAGGTCATGACGTTCGCTCCCCTCATCGTCGGCGCACTCGGCGGTGACCCGCGACAGGCCCTCCCGGTCGCCGAGATCTCCGCCCTCTGGCGCGCAGGCGTCGAGCTCCTCGACGACCTGCGCGCCGGGCGCCCGCACCGGTCCGCCCGCCGCGACATGGCCACCGCCATCGCGTGCCTGACCCGGCTGCCCCAGGACGTGATCGACGAGACGGACCTGCCCTGCTCGGTGCGCGACGACTGGCGCGTGACGTTCGCCGAGGCCTCGGTGGCCGCCCTCAACGGCGAGTCCGGCGTCCTGCACGCCGCCGAGGCGACCATGGCGGCGCGGCTGGTGACCGACGACCCGCAGTCTTTGCGCAGCTGGCACACGTTCGGGCTCGCGGTCGGCCACGGGTTGCTCGTGTACGCCCGGACGTTGCTCATCGATCTCGTCGACGCGTCCCCTTACCGCGATGAGCTGCTGCGGTCGATCGGCGCTCCGGCGGCGCCGGTGTGCGAACGGATGGGGCGGACGCGGCCGGAGAACATCCGGCGCCCGGCGGGCCGCTCGTCCTGCGCCCCGCGACGTCGCGTGCGGTGAACCCGCGGCGTCGCGTGCGGTGAACCGGCTGGGGGACCCCCGGTTTCAATTCTTCCAGACGACACCGACAGTTTTCGGGTTCCCCATGGTCAGCGGGCCTTGAACCAGCCGATGTCCCGGAACAGCTGCGCGGCGTTCGGTTTCTGATCGGTAAGGGTGGGCGTAGGCCCATTCGTCGAGCAGGGTGCGGTTGAAGGGTGTCGCGCCAGAGGAATGACCGGTAGCAGCAGATCAGCCTGACACTTGCTCGAGTCGTGCGGGAGGTGCGGCGCGGGCTGGTGTGCGGGCGCGAGGAGCGATCGGCCATGCCTGCCACGCCCTCGTCGCGGTAGCGCCCGGCCCACCGGGCCGCGACGTTCACCGATCATCGGTGCAGATGCGCAATCCACACCGAATCCGGAGACCCTCTCCCGATCATCCGACTACGTGTCGGGCCGTTCGCAACCTCGCAGGACAGCACAACTAGCCAACGTGACCTCCGGGTACCTCTATGTCCCCAAACGGCACGTTCGCGGCACCTGCTCCCGCTTGGGGGACCCCCGGATTCAATTCTTCCAGACGACACCGACAGTTTCGGGTTCGCCCTGGTCAGCGGGCCTTGAACCAGCCGATGTCCCGGAACAGCTGCACGGCCTCACGGGTGATCGGCCGGAACACGCGCGTCGCGGACAGCGTCACCAGCCGCGCGATCATCGGCGCGCTGCGCTGCGCCAGCATGCGGGTCTTCGAAGCGCCTTCGGACTTGTCGTGCACCCAGAACAGCACGATCGCCATCTGGTAGAGCCACAGCAGTCCGGGCAGGTCCTCGCGCAGCTCCGGGTCCACCTTCGCCGTCGACCCGAGCAGCACACTGCGCATGAGCCCGATGCCGGCGTCCCGCGCGGGAGTCGACTCCGCGGAGAACGGCGACAGCGGGCTCGCCGGGTCCGCCGCGTTCTTGAAGAACTGGGCGGCGAACTCGTGGTACGGCTGCGACACCTCCAGCCAGGCGTCGAGCACACCGGCGAGCCGGATCGCGAACTTCGGCTCGTCGGCCAGGATCGAGCGGCTCGCCTGTGTGTGCAGGTCGATCATCCGGTCATAGAAGCCCTGGACCAGGTGTTCCTTGGACTCGAAGTAGTAGTAGGCGTTGCCGACCGAGACCCCCGCCTCCTTGGCGATGGCCCGCATGGTCGTGCGGTCGTAGCCGTTCTCCTTGAACAGCCGCAGCGCCGTCTCGAGGATCAGCGCCCGCGTCTGTTCCCCCTTGGACGGCTCAGGCGCACTGGGCGTGGTTGCAAGTTGATCCACGAGCATCATTTTCCCCGCCCAGACTGTTCGCTCGCAGCCGGTCCGCCAGTCCGGCCGCGGCCCGCACGAACCGCGCCCGCCCCGGCTTGGACATCGAGACCGCCAATGGCCGCCATGCGCGCAGCGCCCAGAGGCACACCAGCCACGCGTCGTCGCCGGTGTAGACGTCCCCGTTGTCCGCGATCACGGTGATCTTTCGCTTCGTCGCCTCGTGATCCAGAACGGGGAACTTCCGGCGTGCCGCGTCGGACCCCGCCGGCACCAGGTCGAGCCACACGAGCTGGTTCTGCATCCGCAGCCACCGGCCCGCGCGGCGGCAGAACCCGCAGTTCTCGTCGTAGAGAACGGTCAGGTACCTCATGCCGTCACCGTGTGCCCGGTCGGCGCGACCGGCGGCTCGGCCTGCGTGTCGAGGATGCTGCGGCGCCGCATCTTGCCGAGCACGATCACGTTGGTGATGTGCAGGATTCCGAGCACGAGCAGCACCGTGCCGATCTTGACCGACAGCGTCTCGAAGACCTGCCGCGGGTCCTCGACGACGTCCGTCGTGCGCAGGTACCAGCTGACGAAGCCGAGGTTGACGAGGTAGAAGCCGACCACGAGCAGCCGGTTGACGGTGACCGCCAGCTCCTCGTTGCCGCGGAAGACGTCGATCAGGAACACCTTGCCGTTGCTGCTCAGCACGTGGCCGACCCAGACGGTCAAACCCACGCTGATCAGGACGTACAGGCTATACGTGAGAACCATTGTTACCCCCATTTGAACGTGTTCAAGTTGATGGCTCTGACGGTACACCCAGCTTTTGAACGCGTTCAAGTGTTATCCACGCCACCGTCGGTTTGACCTCTACTTAAGTGGAGTTCCTACGGTCGGATCATGTTCGCCATCAGGCAGTACGAGTTCGGTCCCGCCGAAACCCTCCGCTTCGAGGAGGTGCCGGATCCTCAGCCGGCCGAGAACCAGGTCCTCATCCACGTCGCCTCCGCCGGGGTGCACCTCGTCGACACGTCCATCCGCAAGGGGGCGTTCGGCAACCCCGAGCTCCCCATGACACCGGGTCGCGAGGTCGCCGGTGTCGTCACGCAGGGCCCCGCCGAGTGGCTCGGCCGGCGCGTCGTCGCACACCTCGGCATGGCCAACGGCGGGTACGCCGAAAAGGCCGTCGCGAACGTCGAGGCGCTGCACGCGTTGCCGGACGACGTCTCGTTCGACAATGCCGTGGCGATGATCGGTACCGGTCGCACGACGGTCGGCATCCTCCAGGTCGCCAAGCTCACGCCGGAGGACCGCGTGCTCGTGCTGTCCGCGGCGGGCGGCATCGGGGCGTTGCTGGTGCAGGAGGCGTGGAACGTCGGCGCGTCAGTGGTGGGCCTCGCCAGCAAGGGCAAGCTGGAGCACGACTACTCCGAGCTGGACTCGCTCGAGGACTTCACCGTCGTGTTCGACGGTGTGGGCGGCGAGATCGGTGACCAGGCGCTGCGGGCGCTCGGTCCCGGCGGCCGGATCATCATCTACGGCTGGGCGTCCGGCACGTCCACGAAGGTCTCCACCGAGATCCTCTACCGCAACAGCCTGACCGCGACCGTCGCACTGGGACCGGGACTGTTGAAGAAGGGCCTGCGCCCGTTGGAAACCGAGGCGCTGCAGGCACTCCAGACGGGTCGCTTCACCCCGTCGATCAACCAGCCGTTCGCCCTTCGTGACGCGGCGAAAGCCCACGAGGCCCTCGAATCCCGCGCCACCACAGGCAAGGTCGTCCTCCACCCCTGAAAACCGTTATGGCCACCTTGGCGGACCTGAGGTCCGTCAAGGTGGCCATAACGGTCAAGCGGTCAGGCCGGGATCGGCGCCGACACGAACTTCTTGCCGTCGAAGTTCTCGATCTCGACGGACGCGACGTCCTTCGGGTCGACCAGCGCGGCGCCGTCGAGGTTGGTGCCCTCGGTGGCGCCCTTCTTGGACACCAGCCAGTTGCCGGCCTCCTGCCGGCTGCCGTCCTTCGCCACGACGAAGATCCGGCACTTCTGGCCCTCGGGAATCCCGCCGGCCCGCATGTTCAGCCGGACCCAACCGGCCGCGGGCACGACCTTGACGGTCAGCGAGGCGCCGGTCGCCGGGTCGGTCGCGGTGGCGAGCTTGGTGCCCGCCGGGTCGGGTGCGGTGGACTGAGTCGGCAGGGCGGTGTTGTCGCCGCCGGTGGGCGCCGTGCCCTTGCCGATCCACACGCCGCCGCCGAGAACCGCTGCGGCGACAACAGCCGCGGCGATGCCGACGGTGAACTGACGGCGACGGGCGACGCCGCCGCGTTCCTGACGCACCTGGCGAAGCGTGCGCTGCAGCAACAGATCGCCGCCCTCGGGCGGCCCGTCGAGCATGGCCTCGGGCGGCACCTCGCCGAGCGCGGCCTCCATGGCGCGGAGGTCCTCGAGCTCACGGGTGCAGTCCGGGCAGGACGCCAAGTGCTCGTCCAGTTCGCGCACCTCCTGCTCGTCCAGTGCCCCTAGAACGTAGGCACCGAGCAGCTGCGGGTCATGTTGCGTGGTCATCCGGCCACCCCCTTCAGTGCGACCTGTTGACCGACGAACGTCTCCCTCAGGGCTCGCAACGCATAATATGATCTTGACTTTACCGTTCCCGGGGGAACGCCCAGAGCCTCTGCCGCCTCGGTCACGCTGCGACCTCGGAAGTAGATCTCCATCAGCACATCGCGGTGATCCGACGACAGCCGGTCGAGCGCCTCCAGCACGACGACCGAGTCGACCACCTGGTCGGCGTGGTCGCGCTGGATCGGAGGAGTAGCCGGGGACTCGGCCACCTCCTGCGGACGTGCCGCCTTGGCCCTCACCCGGTCGGTGACGATGTTGCGCGCCACCGTGAGCAGCCAGCCACGTACCGAACCTTTGCCGTTGACGAGGGCGTCTGGGTGTCGCCAGGCGCGGACGAGCGTCTCTTGGACGACGTCCTCGGCCGCCGCCCGATCACCGGTCAACCGCGTCGCGTAGGCGAGCAGAGCCCGACCGTGCTCTTCGTAGAGCGATCGGATCAGCGCCTCGTCGGCCGCGGTCTCCCGTTTCCGGGAGAACAAAGCCGCCATCCACCCACTCCTCCCCGCCCGTGAACATCTTCTGGTCGGGCGTTCTGCATGGACCTCAAGCGAGACACGAACGGCGTCCCGATTCGGTTCAAAGATTTTCGGGGATCCTACGGATCACCGTGCGGAGCTGCAGGAACGGCCTTCGTTGATGCACCGGACCAGCTCGTTCATCATCGCCGCCGGCATCACGTTGATGTACATCGCGTGATCGGAGGCGGGGTCGCGGTGCTGTTCCGGGAAGCTGTCGATCGCGAAGGGACGCCCCTTCGGGACGTCGTAGGTCACCGTAAGCCGCAACTGGGGCACGGGAAACGTCCTGGCGGGGCAGATTCCAGCCGCCGACGGGTGCACGATGTGCGTCCGATGCGACGCGCTGTCGATGTTGCCCCCGTCCCAGCAGCTGGCGAACTCGTAACTGCGCACGACGCTCTCGCCGTTCTCGCACAGCGGGTACTTGGTCGTGTACCGATCCTGGTGGCCGCTACAACTCCACTTGGCGCGCACCCGATCGCCGTACTGATGCGTCAACGCCATCGGGTCCCCAGTGATCATGCGCAGGAACCGCGGCATCGGCAGCACCTTGCTGGCGGGGTTGCCGACGTAGGTGATCGTGACGCTCTTCGGCGGCACCACCTCGCCGGTGTTGCCGTGCTCCCCGCCACCTGGGGCGTGCGCGTCGTGGCCGACGCCGTCGGTCAGCCGCAACACGGGCCAGAAGTACGAGCTCAGGTCCTTGTCACAGGTGCTCTTGGCCTTTTCGAGGCTGTCGTCCGTCGACGTGTAGTCGGCTGAGGAGTTGCCCACGTACTCGTGCGTGTGGTGCGCGCCCGCGGGCGTGCCGGGGGACATGACGGGGTTGTCGGCGTTGAGGTGGCGTTCGGCGTTGCTGCCGCACCTGATCGTGTACTGGCCGCTCGATCCGTTCTCGGTGACCTTCGGCGTGATCGTCTGCGCGACGTCGGCGATCTCCACGTACTGGTCGTCGCCGGGCGTCTGGGCGCCTTCGGAGGTGCCGGCGAGGACGGCGGCCGCAGCCACCACCACCAGTGCGACGACAGCACCGATCACCAGCGTCATCGGGCGGGCAGGGCGCTGGGTCGGTTCGGCCACGGCTCACACTGTGCCAAGCCGGACATGACGGAGACAGGCCGATGTCTCACTAGGCGGCACGTTCACGCGGGTAGAGCTGAGTTGAGAGTCAGAAATACACCCGATCGGATCCAGTGCGTCAACTGGTGAACGACCTAACGGCCGCGGGGCGAACGGCCGACTCACGGGGGCCGAACGGGGAACAGCGGGTGCCGAAGGGGCAACACGCGCGCTCGCGGACGGGAACGTCGAGCTCGCGGGTCGGGAAGGTACGACTCGCGGGTCGGGAAGGTACGACTCGCGGGTCGGGAAGGTACGACTCGCGGGTCGGGAAGGTACGACTCGGGGGTCCGGAACGTACGACTCGCGGAACTGTCGGTGCGGCTCGCTAGGCTCGACGCGGGGGGTGCTTCGCACCGCCGGCGGACCGTAGGGCCCCGGAACCGACACTACCGCCAGGGTCCGACAAGATCGTGAGCCCGCAATCCCGCGCCCGCGACTCCCCAGTTCGACCCGTCACTCCGGAGTTCGTCCCGCGACTCCTCAGCCCCACGAGCCGCAATCCATCCCCGCGAGTCCTCAGGTCAGCCCCCCGCGAGTCATCAACTCGGCCCCTGCGAGTTCGCGGTTCGGCCCCCGCTACTTCCCCAGCCGCCACGAGCCGCATCCCCGCGCGACCCGGCCCCCCGCGGGGCGGCTCACGCGGTTGCGTGAGCCGTTACCAAGGGGTGTTTGTCGGCGGAGACGACGCTCACCCCGGACACGTCGTCACCGGACACCATGGCGGACACCGGCAAAGTGACGCTCTGATCGTGCGAGAGCCAACTTCCGGCCGTGATCGCGCGTCCATCCTTCGTGTGCACGACCAGCCAGCACTTCTCGCCGTCGGCGATGCCGGACACGGTGGCGACCAGGTGGACGCCGCCGTCGGTGCTCGTCATCTGGACCGACATCCGTGGCCCGCTGGCAGTCCCGCCCGCGAACAGGCGGGGCCCCGAGGAGCCCAGGTCCTGCCCCAGGAACACACCGCCGGCGAGGGTCGCCGCGATGAGTGTCGCCGTCGTCGCGGCGGCGAGCCTGCCGCGGCGGCGAACGGCACGGGAGCGCTCAGCGCGGACCGTGCCCAGCGTTCGCTGGAGCAGCAGGTCGTCCGGCGGCGGGCCCTCCAGGAAGGCCTCCGGCGGTATTTCTTCCGTCAGCATGTGCAGATCTCGGTTCAGCTCGGTGGAAACCAGCGGCCGTGGTGGCCGCCATCTTCAAAACGGAACCCGCCGTTAGTTGGTTCAACGGTCCCGGAAGGGAAGATCTCGCTTCGTCACAAGACGGTTGACCTGCGTCACAGCCGCGCCGTAGCGTCTCGTATATGATGTACGACCGGACCGGCGCACCACCGGCGTCTAGGACCGACTTTGTTCTGGAATCGATCAAAGAAGCGATTCTCAACGGATCCCTGACGCCGGGTCAGCCACTTGTGGAAACGGACCTCGCCGCAAACCTGGGCGTCTCGAAGACACCCGTGCGCGAGGCGTTGAAGACGCTCGCCGGATCAGGGCTCGTCGTCATGGAGCCGTACAAGGGCGCGGCCGTGCGGACCGTCGACGCGGAGATGGCCAACGCGGTCTACGACGTCCGGATGCTCGTCGAGCCGGAGGCGCTGCGCCGGTCGATCATGCTCAAAGCGTCGTTCCACCAAGCACGACAAGCACTGACCGACCCACAGGACCTCGCGAAGCGCAGCCTCGCGAACCGGTCGTTCCACCGCGCCCTGTACGAGGGGTGCGGCAACCCGCTGATGATCGACATTCTGGACGGGCTGCGCGACCAGGCCGCGTTGATCACCGTCGCGGGCTGGGGCATCTGCCCCACGTGGGACGACGAAGCCGCCGAACACCGCGCCATCCTCGCCGCCGCCGAGCAGGGCAAGGCCGATCTCGCCGCCGAGCTCCTGCGCAGGCACATCCAGACGTTCGCCGACCGAGTGATCGAGGAGCTTCCCCATGGCATTCGATGACGTGTCCGCCCAGCTCTCCGGAATCGTGGCGATCACCGTCACCCCGTTCGCGGAGGACGGCGCCATCGACGAGAAGGCGTACGGCGCGATCGTCGACCGGATGGTCGAAGGCGGCATCGGTGTCGTCACGCCGAACGGCAACACGAGCGAGTTCTACGCGTTGTCCGAGCAGGAGACGCAGAAGGCGGTCAGCATCACCGCCGAGGTCGTCGCCGGCCGCGCGACGATCATCGCGGGCGTCGGGCACGACGTGCACACCGCCGTCAAGGCCGCCAGGTACGCCGACGCCGCGGGCGCGAGCGGGATCATGATCCACCAGCCCGTCCACCCGTACGTGTCGCTGGACGGCTGGGTCGAGTACCACCGGCGGATCGCGTCGGAGGTCCCGGAGCTCAGCGTCATCCTCTACGTCCGCAACCCGCGCATCGGCGGCGCGCAGATCGCACAGCTCAAGGACGCATGCCCGAACGTCGTCGGCGTCAAGTACGCGGTGCCGGACCCGGTGCGCTTCGCGTCCGTCTCGCGCGACGCGGGCTACGACCGGCTCGTGTGGGTCGCCGGGCTCGCCGAGCTGTCCGCTCCCGGCTACTTCGCGACCGGCGCCACCGGATTCACGAGCGGCCTCGCGAACGTCGCGCCGGAGATCTCCGTGCAGATGTTCAACTCCCTGAAGAACGGCGAGTTCGGCGCCGCCATGGAACTGTGGGAGTTCATCCGGCCGTTCGAGGAGATGCGCGCGGCCAACGAGTCCGCGAACAACGTGTCCGTGGTGAAGGAGGCGTTGGCACAGCTGGGACTCTGCCGCCGCGACATCCGGCCGCCGAGCCATCCGCTGTCCGAAAAGGACCGTGCGAAGGTCGGTGACCTGCTGGCCATGTGGAGCCTGAAGTGACACTTCGCAGCGAGCAGTGGTTCAAAGGCGAGGCACTGCGCCAGTTCAGTCACCGCGCGCGGGCGCGGCAGCTCGGGCTCAACGCCGAGGAGCACCTCGGCAAGCCGATCATCGCGATCCTGAACACGTGGAGCGGCATCAACCCGTGCCACATGCATCTGCGTGAACGTGCGCAGCAGGTCGAACGCGGCGTGCTGGCGGCGGGCGGTTTCCCGTTCGAGTTCCCGGTGTCCACGCTGTCGGAGACGTACCAGAAGCCGACACCGATGATGTACCGGAACATGCTCGCGATGGAGACCGAGGAGATCCTGCGGTCCTATCCGGTCGACGGCGCGGTGCTCATGGGCGGCTGCGACAAGACGACGCCCGCGTTGCTCATGGGCGCGATCTCGGCCGACCTGCCGGTGATCTTCGTGCCCGCCGGGCCGATGCTGCGCGGCAACTGGCGCGGGCAGAAGCTCGCCAGCGGCACGGACATGTGGCGGTTCTGGGACGACAAGCGCGCCGGCGTCATCGGTGACGAGGAGTGGAACGAGATCGAGTCCGGTCTCGCCCGCTCCCCCGGCACCTGCATGACCATGGGCACGGCGTCGACGATGACCTCCGCGGCGGAGGCACTGGGGCTGACTCTGCCTGGTGCGTCTTCGATTCCGGCCGTCGACTCCGCGCATTACCGGATGGCCGCGGCGAGTGGCGCGCGCGTCGTCGAGATGGTGCTCGAGGACCTCAAGCCGTCGCGGATCCTGTCGCCGGAGGCGTACACCGACGCGGTGACGACGATCCTGGCGCTGGGCGGGTCGACGAACTCGTTGATCCACCTCGTCGCGATGGCCGGGCGGAGCCGGATTCCGTTGTCGCTGGACGACTTCGACCGGTTGTCCCGCGTGACGCCGGTGCTGGCGTCGGTGCAGCCCGCGGGCAAGTACCTGATGGAGGACTTCTACTACGCGGGTGGGCTGCGCGGCCTGTTCTCGCGGCTCACCGAACGGCTGCACCTCGACCGGATCACCGTGACAGGCAGGACGTTCGGTGCGGACCTCGAAGGCGCCGCGGTGTTCGACGACGACGTGATCCGGCCGCTGGACAACCCGGTCTCGCCCGAGGGCGGCCTCGCGGTGCTGCGCGGCAACCTGGCGCCGGACGGCGCGGTCATCAAGTACGTGGCCGCCGAACCCGAGCTGTGGAAGCACACCGGTCCCGCCGTGGTCTTCCAGGGATACAAGGACTTGCAGCAACGGATCAACTCGCCCGACCTGGAGATCACCCGCGACTCGGTGATCGTCCTCGCGGGCGGCGGGCCGAAGGGCGGACCGGGCATGCCCGAATACGGCATGCTGCCGATCCCGGACAAGCTGTTGAAGCAGGGCGTGCGCGACATGGTCCGCGTCTCGGACGCGCGGATGAGCGGAACCTCTTACGGCGCCTGCGTTCTGCACGTCGCGCCCGAGGCGCACGTGGGCGGTCCGCTCGCTCTGGTCCGCACCGGCGATCTGGTCACGTTGGACGTGGAAGCGCGGATCCTGCACGTGGAAGTGTCCGACGAGGAGCTTGCCAGGCGCCGTGCCGAGTGGACTCCCCCGGCGCCGAAGTTCGAACGCGGCTGGGGCGCGCTCTACTACGAGCACATCACCCAGGCCAACGAGGGCTGCGACTTCGAGTTCCTGTCCCGCCCAGGCACCAACCCGGAACCAAACGCCCTCTGATTGCCATGAGGGGAGCCTTCATGGACCTCAGGTCCATGAAGGCTCCCCTCATGGCTCACTCGAACGGGCTAGTTCAGCGCCACCTTGAGGATCTTGGTGTTGCTGTTGTTGGCGGTGCTGTCCTTGTCACCGTTGGACGTGGTGACCCACAGCGAGCCGTCCGGGGCGGGTTCGGGCGTCCGCAGACGGCCGTAGGTGCCCTGGAAGTGCTGCGTGGTGGAGCCGATGGACGAGCCGTTGATCGTCATCCGGTAGAGCCGCTCACCGCGCAGGGCGGCGAGGAACAGCACGTCGTTGACGATCGCCAGACCCGAGGGCGACGCCGAGCCGACCGGGAAGGTCTTCTTCGGCGCGATGAAGCCGCCGCAGTCGCCCGAGGTGCCCTCACACTTGGGCCAGCCGTAGTTGCCGCCCTTCTGGATCAGGTTGATCTCGTCCATGTTGGAGTTGCCGAGCTCGGCCTCCCACAACCGGCCCTGGGAATCGAACGCCAGCCCCTGCACGTTGCGGTGGCCCCACGACCAGACGTAGCGCGCGTTGCCGCCCTCGCCGATGAACGGGTTGTCCGCCGGCGCGGAGCCGTCCGGGTTGAGGCGCAGGACCTTGCCGCCCAGGTTCTGCTTGTTCTGGGCGTTGGCGCCGTTCTGACCGTCGCCGGTGGACGCGTACAGCTTGCCGTCCGGGCCGAAGCGCAGCCGGCCGCCGTTGTGGAACTTGTTGCGCGGGATGCCGGTCAGCAGGGTCTGCCAGCCGGAGAACGCGTTGTTCTCGAGCTTCGCGCGCACGACCCGGTTGTCACTGCCGGACGTGTGGTAGATGTACACGTAGTGGTCGACGGCGAACGTCGGCGACAGCTCGAGACCGAGCAGACCGCCCTCACCGTTCGTACCGGACACCCCCGGAACCTTGCCCAGGTTGGTCTTCTGGCCGGACGCGGTGATCTTGATGACGTCCTGCGCGTCGCGGCGGGTGTAGATGCCGCTGCCGTCGGGCAGGAACGCGAGGCCCCACGGAACGTCCGTGTCGGTCGCGATCTGCGTGACGGCGCCGACCTGGTCGCCACCGGACTTGGTCTTGACCTTCAGCTCGTTGGACGCGGGCGACGGGTTGCCTACCGCGTCGAACGCCTTGACGGTGAACGCGTACTCGGTGCTCGCCTTACGGCCGCCGATGGTCGCGGTGGTGCCGGTCGAGTCGCCGACCTTGCCCTCACCGGCCGCGTAGACCTCGTAGCGGGTGACTCCGACGTTGTCCGTGGACGGGTCCCACGCGAGCGAGACACTGTTCGCGGTCTGCGACGGCGACCGCAGGTTCTTCGGCGCGGTCGGCGGGATCGGGTCGTCCTCGGCCGGCGGGGTCTTGAACTCGGCCGTGTTGGAGGCCTGCGAGATGTTGCCCGCGGCGTCCTTCGCGTTGACGTAGAAGCCGTACTGGGTGTTCGCCTTCAACCCGGTCATCGTCGTCGAGGTCGGCGTCGCGGGGACGGACTTGACGAACTGACCCTGGTTGTAGATCTCGTACGACGTGACGGCGACGTTGTCCGTCGACGCCGTCCAGGTCAGCTTCGCGGAGGTCGACTTGATCTCGGACGCCTTCAGGTTGGTCGGCGGCGTCGGCGGTACGGGGTCGTCGATGTTGTTGCCGAAGACCTGGAACTCCTGCAGGGAGTAGCCGTAGCTCGTGCCGGTACGGCATCTCGTGGTGCCGTACACGCGGACGTAGCGGCCGTGGCCGGTGACCGTCAGGTCCTCGACCCCGCCCTTTCCGTCGGTGGTGCTGTGGATGCTGGTCCACGCCGTGGCGTCGTCAGAGGTCTCGACGCGGTACGCCTTGGCACACGAGAGGTCCCACTGCAGCCTGACCCGGCTGATGTTGACCGATGCGCCGAGGTCGACGCGGATCCACGCCGGGTCCGTGTTGGCCTTGCTCGCCCAGCGCGTGCCCGAGTTGCCGTCGACCGCGTTCTTCGGCGCGTAGTTCGCGCCACCGGACGAGGACTCGGCCGTCGGCTTGCCCTGGGACAGAAGAGTGTCCGCGGCCGCGGCTTGCGGCGCTGCGGACACGAGAGAGGTCACCGCCACCGCTATCGCGGTGGCCAGGATGCTGGACTTCGCCAGCAACCGCCGTGAACGGGGTGCCACAGGAGCCTCCCACTTTCGTTGGGGGATGGGTTGTGCGGCGGCACTGCTGTTCGACTGGGGGCGGCGGGCCAGTCATCGGAGGAATGCTCACCTCTGACTGTTGACCACGTGGGCTTTGAGGTGTAGGCATTCGACCGTTACAGAAAAACCGTAAACGTTTTCGAGCGCCAGGTCCAGAGTCAGTTAGGGGAGCCCGAGATGCGCTGGACAAGGAAGTTACAGCTCGTCGTCCCAGCCCTGCTAGTCGCGACCACAGCCTGCGGCGCACCGGCAGGCGCGCCGGCCCAGAACACCGTCTCGAACGTCCCGGACAAACCGTCCAAGCCGGTCGAACTGAACATCCTCGACGTCGCCGGGAACCTCCAGCTCACCGAGGGCATGATCGACGAGTTCGTGAAGACCCATCCGGACATCGTCAGCAAAGTCAACAAGACCAAGGCGACCGCGCCGGACATGCCGGGCAAGCTCAAGGCGGAGCAGAACGCCGGTCAGTCCCAGACGCACCTCGTGCTCACCGGCACCGACGGGCTCGCCGCCGTCGTCGAGCAGAAGCTCGTGCTGAACCTGCTGCCGGACTACTCCGCGAAGTTCCCCAGCCTCGAGCAGAACTACCTGCCGGCCGCGGCCGAGATGCAGAAGCTCGCCGAGAACCAGGGAGTCACGGTCACCTATTACCCGGCCGGTCCGCTGCTCGAGTACGACCCGGCGAAGGTGCCGAATCCTCCGACCACTCCGCAGGAGTTGCTGGACTGGGCGAAGGCCAACCCGAAGAAGTTCCAGTACGCCAAGCCGGCGAACTCCGGTCCCGGCCGGACGTTCCTCATGGGACTGCCGTACATCCTCGGTGACAAGGACCCCAAGGACCCGGTGAACGGCTGGGACAAGACGTGGGCGTACCTCAAGGAGCTGGGCCAGTACGTCGACTACTACCCCGGCGGCACCACCGACACGATGAAGAACCTGGCGAACGGCACGTCCACGATCGTCGCCTCCACGACCGGCTGGGACATCAACCCGCGCGTGCTCGGCACCGTGCCCGAGGGCATGAAGATCTCGACGTTCAAGGGCTTCCACTGGGTCACGGACGCGCACTACGCGGTCATCCCGAAGGGCGTGTCTGCCGACGTGCTGTCGGCGAACCTGGCGCTGATCAAGTTCATGCTGGAGCCGAAGCAGCAGGCGAAGGCGTTCGACCGCGGCTACTTCTACCCCGGCCCGGCGGTCAAGGACGTCACGCTCGACATGGCGCCGCAGGAGTCCAAGGACGCGCTCGCCAAGTTCGGCCGGCCCGAGTACGACAAGCTGATCGAGAGCAACCCGAAGGAGACCTCGTTGCCCGCCAAGCAACAGGTCGCCGCATTCCAGAAGTGGGACCGTGAGGTCGGAAGCGGGAAGACGAAGTAGTGAACTCACAAGCTGAACGCTTCGCGGAGCTGCACATCGACAAGGTGCAGCGGGCCTTCGGCGACACCGTCGCGTTGCGCGGCATGGACCTGACGATCAAGGGTGGCGAGTTCGTCGCCCTGCTCGGCCCGTCCGGCTGCGGCAAGTCGACCGCGCTGAACTGCCTGGCCGGTCTGCTGCCGCTGACCGGCGGTCGGATCACGATGGACGGCAAGCGCATCGACACGCTGCCGCCGGAGCGGCGCGGCTTCGGCATGGTGTTCCAGAACTACGCGTTGTTCCCGCACATGTCCGTGCGGCGCAACATCGGCTTCGGCCTGTCCATGCGCAAGGTGGGCAAGGCGGAGCTCAACCGGCGGGTGGACGAGGCGATCCGGCTCGTCCAGCTGACCGAGCACGAGCACAAGTTCCCGGCGCAGCTGTCCGGCGGCCAGCAACAGCGTGTCGCGATCGCGCGCGCGATCGTTCTTGAGCCACCATTGGTGCTCATGGACGAGCCACTGTCCAATCTGGACGCGGCGCTGCGCCTGGAGATGCGCACCGAGATCAGGCGGCTGCACCAGTCGCTGGGCCTGACGACGGTGTACGTGACGCACGACCAGGAGGAGGCGCTGGCTCTCGCCGACCGCCTGGTCGTGCTGCGCTCGGGCGAGGTGCAGCAGATCGGCTCGCCGGAGGACGTCTACGCGCACCCGGTCAACGCGTACGTCGCGGGGTTCATGGGCTACCGCAACATGTTGCGGGTGACGGTGGAGTCCGTGAACGGCGAGCACGCGGTGGTCACGGGTGACGGCGTCCGCCTGGCTGGGGTGAACCGCGAGTCGCTGCCGGCGGGCGCGGCGGCGGTGGCCGCGGTTCGTCCCGAGGACTTCACGGTCGTTTCCTCGCCTGACGAGGACAACACGGTGTCCGCTGCTGTGGAGATCGTCGAGTACCACGGGCGTGAGCAGGCCGTGGAGGCCCGGTTGTCGTCCGGGGAGCAGTTGCACGTGCGGACGAACAACCGGCTCGCGCCCGGTGACAAGGTCTTCTTGAAGGTGCCGCTCGAGCGTGTGCTGGTGTTCTCATGACCGCGGTCCTGGAGAAGGCTTCACTGAAGCACCGGCTCGCCGAGAAGGGCGTGGACCGGACGCTGTGGCTGCTCGTGCCGGGTGCGATCTTCGTGGTGGTGCTGTTCCTGTACCCCGTGCTGTACGGCCTGCAGCTGTCCTTCCAGCCGAAGGACGGCGGCGGGCCGTTCGCCAACTACATCCGGTTCTTCAGCGACTCCTACTTGTTCGACACGATCTGGATCACGCTGCGGCTGGGCCTGCCCGCCGCGTTGATCAACGTGCTGGCGTCGATCCCGATCGCGTTCCAGCTGCGCGGCAAGTTCCGTGGCAAGCGCACGATCACAACGCTCCTCGTCGTCCCGATCACCCTGGGCACCGTGCTGACCGCACAGGGCCTGATCGAGTACCTGGGGCGCGCCGGCTGGTTCAACCGGATCCTGATGTCGTTGGGCGCCGACGAGCCCGTCCGGTTGGTGCACAACTACTGGGGAGTGCTGTTCTCCCTGATCATCACGGGTTTCCCGTTCGCGTTCCTGCTGACGCTGTCGTACCTGTCCGGCATCGATCCGTCCCTGGAGCAGGCGGCGGCAACGCTGGGCGCGTCCCGCCGCGACCGGTTCCGCTACATCACGCTGCCGCTGCTGGCGCCGGGCCTGGCGATCACGTTCTGCCTGACGTTCGTCCTGGCGTTCTCGGTCTTCCCGTCGGCGATCATGGTCGGCAACCCGGCAGGCGAGACGCACGTGATGTCGATCGCCGCGTACGAGACGGCGTTCCGCGACTTCGACTACTCGATGGGAGCGGCGATCGCCATGTTGATGGCGCTGGTCATGTTGGTCGTGATCGGCCTGGTCCTGATCTGGCGGGCAACCCTGTACCGCGGCGCGACGGGAGGCAAGGGATGACGGCGCGTCCGGCGGCGTGGATCACCTGGGGCCTGTTGATCTTCTTCATGATCAACCTGCTGGGCGTGGTCGGCGCACCCCTGCTGAATTCGTTCGCGGTCCAGTGGTTCGACACGTGGCTGCCCACGGGCTACACCACCTCCTGGTACACCGAGGCGTGGCGCGAGTTCGACCTGTTCAGCGTTTTGCTGGTGACCTTCCAGGTGGCGGTCGCCGTGGTCCTCATTTCGGTGCTGGTCGGCGTACCCACCGCCTACGCCTTGGCGCGCAGGCAGTTCCCCGGCAAGAAGCTGCTGAACGTGCTGTTCCTGCTACCGATCCTGATGCCGCCCATGACGTACGGCATCCCGCTCGCCACCGTGCTCTACAAGTTCCACCTGGCGGGCAGCGTGACGGGCGTGATCGTGGCGAACCTGGTGCCGGCGGTCCCGTTCGTGATCATGACGATGACCCCGTTCATCGAACAGATCGACACCAAGATCGAGTCCGCGGCGCGCATGTGCGGTGCCTCGACGTTCTCGATCTTTACTCGTGTGTTGGCGCCACTGCTGGTCCCCGGAATCCTGGCCGCGTCGATCTTGGTCCTGGTCCGGACCGTGGGCATGTTCGAGCTGACGTTCCTCACGGCGGGCCCGGACTCGGAGACCCTGGTCGTGTCCCTGTTCTACTCGGTCTCGGCGGCCGGCATCCGCGCCACGCAGACCGTGGACGCGATGGCCGTGATCTACACGAGCTCGATGCTGCTACTACTGGTAGTCGCACTCCGCTTCGTGAACCCGACACAGCTAGTTACGAGGCTCAAAGAACCTGCGTCATGATTGATTGATCCAGCTGGCTGAGGGTGAGGTTGAAGTGGCAGTCACCATCCGCGACGTGGCACGCAGGGCGCACGTGTCGGTAGCCACCGTTTCGCGTGCGCTGACATCCCCCGAACTGGTCCGCCCGGAGACCAGGTCGCGGGTGCTGGCGGCCGCTTCGGACCTCGGCTACCAGCCCAACCGAGCGGCCCGCGGCCTGATCACCGGCAAGACGGGCAACATCGGCATCGTCGTGCCCGACCTGGACAACCCCTTCTTCACCGGGGTGCTGAAGGCCGTCCAGGCTCGGGCCATGCAGGCCGACTACGCGGTCTTCGTCGCCGACTCGGACGAGGACCCCGTCGCCGAGGCCAAGCTCGTGCACGCCATGGCGAAGCAGGTCGACGGGGTCGTTCTGTGTGCTCCTGGACTCGAGGACTCTCAGGTTTACGAGGTGGCCGGGGCTACGTCCTTGGTGTTGTTGAACCGGCGGTTGCCTGGGGTGCCTGCTGCTCTGATGGATTCCGCTGGTGGGATGCACGCCATCGTGGACCACCTGGTGGCTTTGGGGCATTCCCGTATCGCTTACCTGAACGGACCTCGGACTTCTTGGTCGAACCAGGAGCGCCGTCGGGGGCTGCTGTCTGCCGTGGCGCAGCACAAGGTCGACCTGGTGGATCTTGGGCCGTTCGCGCCTCGGTATGAGGGTGGGTTGCAGGCTGCTGATCTCGCCGTGGCCGCGGACACCACGGCGATCATCGCTTACAACGACATCATGGCTCTGGGCGTTCTGGCTCGGTTGCGGGATCGTGGGATCTCCGTGCCAGGGGATGTTTCCGTGACCGGGTTCGATGATCTGACGTATGCGGCTCTTTGTTCGCCTGCTTTGACCACCGTCGCTATGCCGGTGGCTTCGGCGGGGCGCACTGCCGTGAACCTGCTTTTGGATTGGCTGGACTCGGACAACACGGACGTGCCGCACGTGGTGCTCGAGACGCAGCTCATCGTGCGGGGGACGACCACTCCCCCGCGCCGCTGATCACTTGGTCTTGCTGGAGCTCCTGAGGTTCTTGAGGATCTGGCGCGCGGCGTCCTTCACGTCATCGCTTATTTCCACCTCGTAGACCGCAACCCGCACCTCCCACCGCCCCGCCGTGGCGTGCACGATGAACCTTCCGCCACCGGGTGAGGTGACCTCGCATGACTGGTTCGAGTCCAGCTCGCTACCGCGGCACAGAGCGCCGGTGTTCTGCTTTGCCAGCTCCGGGCTGGGATAGGCGATGAGACCAATGTCGAGCACCGTGCGATCACCCTGCACCTTGACCGAGCACCTCGTGTCGCGCTCCAGTTTCGCCTCGGTCACCTCAAGGCCCTTGGTGATGACCGCGACCGGCTCAGGCTTGAGCATGTCGGGGCACGCCTTGAGCTTGTCCTCAAGCCCGGCGGGCACGTTGACACCGCATCCCGCGGACATGAGCACAACCGCCAGGGTGGCCACAGATCTGAACTTCACGCGATCTCCTCGGTTCGACACGTGGCCGAAGTGATCTCGAAAACACCGCAAGCAAAGCGGCGGTTTGCTGAGCCACGAGCGGCTGTCGCCACACGCCTGATCATTTGCGGAACTGGTCGGACGCTCGCAGGTCACTGAAGATCCGGAACGCAGCATCTCTGCCCTCCTCGTCGGCCACGGTCGAAACCCCGGCGGCCGTGATCGTCACCGCGTAGTCGCCCGCAGCACCGAAGACACTGAAGTCACCACCCGAGACGCCTTCGCGACGCGACTTCGCAAGGAAGAGCCCGCACGAGCCGTCCGGTCCGGTTATCAGCTGCCCTTCCTTGCGCTCGCGGCACAGCAGCCGCTGCTGCTTCTCGGCCATTTCCGCACCCACAAAGTTCACCGACACCTCAAGTGCCTTGCGACTGCCACCGCCGGCCTGCACCTGGACCGAGCAATGGTTGACCGGACCGTCTTGGGACCACTCGCCAGTCACGTCCTCAACCTCGAGCCCTTCGATAATCACCGAAACGGGCTCCGGCTTCACTGCACCGGCACAGCCCGACCGAACCTTGTCGGCGAGCGCAGAGGGCACGTCAACACCGCAGGCGGCCACCGCCAGCAGAACAAGCGTCGCCGCAATGGCCCTCATCTGAGAATCCCATGGAACACGCGCAACTCCTCGACGTCACCGACCAAGTATTCCGGCCGCAAAGATGACCGAAACCTTCAGATTTACCGAATACTAATAAACCGACCCACCTCCTCATAGACACCTGGCTACGTTCTAAGAATCAGCACGGATTCCTGATTCAACCCCCTCGAAACTTCATCATCTGAGCCTCCCGCATGCAACCAGATGCTGTAACTGAGACACGCCACAAGGCCGTCTCCACCGTCCGACTTCAGCGCCAAGCAACGAACACGCGAGGCTTGAGATTCTCGCACGCCAGAGAATTTCATCATCTCCTCGACCTGCGCCGGCTCTGCAATGGCGATAGTGAGCGGCTGGTACACCGTTTTCAGTTTCATTCCGATGACGCCGTAGAACGTCACCTCAATGAAATCGCGCACGGAAGCTGTGTCGACGCTTCGCAGCTTGAGCTCCGAATGGCTGACACTGTATCGCCACGGCCGAAACTTCCGATCAAAGGAGATGGGAAGGCTCGCAACTGGCTGTGGTGGCTCCTCGTCAGGGACCGAATGGGTTGGCAACGGGGCTTCCGTTTCTGTAGAAGGTCACGCGAGACCACGCGCTAGGGTTGTCCTGGATGTAGCTTAGCTCCCATGCAGTCGCATGCCCATCGAAGATCGGATCCAGGCCCCTACCCGTACGAGCGGCCGACATCGGATCGTCGATACCATTCAAGTTGAAGTGGATCGGCGTCTTTCCATCATTGACGTAGCCCTTGAACTCGCTTACCCATTTATCACCGGCAGAGGGCCAATCGTGGTACGATTTCGCGCCGACCGCATCCGCAAATCCGTGAAGAGCCATCGGATCGCCATCGACCTCGCTAAGCCCGAGTGCGATCCCCCCGCAGACATTGGAATTATGCACCAATGCCGGCGTATTTCCCGCGAGTACATAGTACGTGTGGACGGCGTCAATGGTGAGATTGTAGGTGCGTAGGGTCGCAGCGTAGTGACGGGCGGCCAGGATCGCGACACGTCCATTACCTGGCGTGTTGAGTTCTTGACCTGCCACGAGGACGTTGGCGTCGACCCAAGTGTGAGTGGTGGCGTTGTAGAACGGGTGGTGCGCCGTCGCGGTAATGGTCTTCGGTCCATCGGGCGTGGCGATCGTGAGGTCGACGTACTCCTTGTCCGCCTCCGTGACATGGACAATCAGCACCTCATGAGACTCGATCTTGTCGCTCTCCGGCTGACTGTTGGCGATCTTGTCACCAACCTTGATCTCGTCGATGCGCTCGGTCGAACCGTCGGCCATGAGCACCAAGGTGTCACCACTGAAGCTGTTGAAGCATTTGCCACCAGCTTTGAATATGTCGACTATCTCGTCAGAGTGCTGGACCCATTTGTAAGCAGTGACGGCCTGACCGAGGCCCGGCACCGCGGCAGCACAAGACATGGAGGCGTTTTCGGAGTCCCCGCCGATCCCATATGCAAAACAGTTAATGGCGTCGAAACCCTCGCCCACCCACGGCAGCATGCCAAGGGCATCGAAAATGAAATGAACCTTCTCGGGCGTGGAATAGCTCGGGCAACTCTTGCAAACCGGGTAGGCACTCCCCGAACCGTCATATCCTGTGCCACCGCAGGACTGTGTGGACGCGGGATAGCCGCTCGACGAGCACGATTTCGGCTTGGTCGGCGGCGACCAGCCCGCAGGAGCATCGCTCCCCAGGGTGTAGTTGGTGTAGTTGTCGTGCTTGTTGTGACAGTTAACGACGCACTTGCCGTCACGGTTGTTCTGCGGCCCGTTCGGGTTATACCCCCCATCCCCTTGACACACGTTGTAGTCGCAGTAAGCCAACCCAGTCGGATCGCTGTAGGTCACCGGGTTGTTGTTCGAGTACATGTACCCGTGCATCTGCTGCGGATCCTTGAGGTCCATGATCGGATCCACCGACACGAACCGACCCGTGGACGGCTCGTACTCACGCGCCCCCAGATGCGTCAACCCGGTGTTGTCCAGCGTCCCGCCAACAAACCCCTTGTCCAGGAACGCCAACCACGAACTGTCGCCACGCTGCTCCCCGAACGGCGTCATCCGCCGCTGACGCACCGTCTGATCGGTGTTAGCGATCGTGAGCTCGGCCGTACCGTGGTGATCCGACGACATCCACTGCAATGTCGTCGAGGTCCGCACCGCGATCGGCTGGCCCGCGTGCGAGTAGTACCGCGTGGCATTCTTGGCGCCCGACGTCTTGTATCGCAGCTCCTGCCCCGGCAAGTACAACGTCTTGCCCGACGGGTCACGACGGATCAACCGGTTGCCATCTGCGTCATACAGATACGACGTCGTACCAGTCGAATCCACCGACGTCGCAACACGGCCATCGAGATCCCACGTCATCGTCTGCGTGCCAGCCGCAACCGGCCGGGTACGCATATTGCCAACCTCGTCATAGGTGTACGACCCGGTTCGCGTACCCGTGCTGTCCGTTGTGGACGTACTCGCCAGACTGTGCTTGCCGACGACAGGTGTGTACGTCGTCGTCCGGTCACCCGCCGACGTGCCGTGCTCGACCAACGACGTCCGATCACCCGCGACGTTGTAACCGAACGACTGCCAGTACTTCGCCGGACCACCCAAACCGGCAACCGTCGGATCAGCCGCGCAGTCGCCCGATGACGGAGTCCACGCCTCGGTCATCCGGCGCAGATGATCCGCACGGAAACACTGCGTGTCCCCGCTGACCACGTCCGCGATCTTCGTTACGTTGCCGGCGTCGTCGTAGCCGTACCTCACATCCGCGGGCACGTTGGGCGCGGTGTCCCGAGACGTCACCATCTGGTCGAGACGCCTCGTTGTCTTGTCATAGACGCGGTTGACGGAGACCTTGCCGCGGCCCTGATTGCGCAGCGTGTAGCCGGCCAGCTCACCGAAGGACGTGTACGCGGTGTCGGTGACCAGAGTGGTCGCCGCCGTTGCCCCGTACAGGCTGTTGACCGAGCGCAGCCTGGCGAGCCCGTCATAGTGATACTCCAGCGTCTCCATCGGGAGATCGCCGGCGGCGGGAATTCTCGTTGTGAGAGGAGTTCCGTCGTCGTAGTACGTGTTGACGTACTTGTACGAGCCCGCCAGGCCTGTTTCCGCAGCCGGGATCGTGACCACGGTTTCGGTCGGCTGATAGTGCCCGTCGAAGAGCAGGTTCTCCGTCATGTAGGCGTTGGAACCCGAATAGCGGATCGACTTGACCTGCACGCCCTTCAACGTGGTGCCATCGCTCAGGGTGTCGTAGACCCACTCGGCGCGCTTCGGCCCGATCGTCGAGCCTTCGCGCACGCTCGTCTTGCGGCCGAGCGCGTCGTACGTGTACGCGAGCGTCACAGCTCGTTGATCCGTTGTGGACTCCAGCTGATCCGCATCGTCGTAGGTGGACGTGGTCGTGCCCCGATCGGGGTCAAGGGTGCGAACCTGACGGCCGCGGACGTCGTAGTCGTACTCCCAGATGTGACCCGAAGGTGCCGCCACCTTCCTCAACCGGTCCTGCAGGTCATAGGTGTACTTGGTGGCGTCGAACGTCGACGGGTCACTCGAGCCCGCGGCCGCTCCGGCGTGATACTGACGAAGCTCCGAGGTGCGACCGAGCGCGTCAACAAGGGTAGACGTGCGGACGCCGCCGGTTGGCGGGGTCACGTCGGTGCGGTCACCGCCGTAGGCCGTTGTCGTCCTCTGGACCACTGAGCCGCCGGGAGACGTCGGTGGGGCGTCCTTCTTGAGAACCTGTTCCACGGGGCGACCGGTGCCGTCGAAGGTGACCGCCGCCTGGCTGGGCACGGTGTCCGCGGGCACGAACAGGTTCGTGCCCGGAGCGGCATCCGCCAGGTATGGGTTGTTCGTCCGTACCGCGCGACCGGACGAGTCGTAGTACTGGTCGGTCGTGACCGCGTTCGGACCGCCCGCGGCGTCCGATGTCTGCGTCTGCCGGGGCCGGAGCAGACCGTCGAACAACTGGTACGAGGTGACGTAACCGTTGTCCTGGTTGATCGTCTTCGTGGTGACGGTGACGGGGCCGTTCGTGCGGACCAGATAGGTGAACGTCTTGCTGGCCGGTGTGGTTTCGGTCTGACGCCCGTCGAGCCACACCGCCGTTGTGCGACCGAACCCGTCGTAGCTGATGTCCGTACGCTTCTGGTTCGAGTCCGTGACGGACAGCGGCACGTTCCACGCCGGCTGCAGGTCCGAGGTAATGGTCCAGCCGAGCGCGTTGGTCACCGCCGTCCGCGTCACTGGACCACCAGCTGCTGGTGTGAAGGTCGTGCTCGTGGGGCCCTTGGGATCGGTCAGTTTGGTGACCCGGCCGTATGCGTCGAACTCCCTGACAGCCTGAGGGATATAGGCCCGCACGCCGTTGTTGACCGACTTCAGAGTCTCCTGCGTGGTCACGTCACCCTTCGTGGGCGCCACGCCGAACGCTTGGCCGTCGAAGTACATCCGGTCGTCGCCCGCGACGTCCTGGTCGCGGGGAAGCATCGCCTTCGTGCAATCCGTCACGAACCTGCGGCTGCGTGAGACAGCGCTGACCAGCCAGGCACTGGTGTTCCGGGCGTAGTCGGTGAGCACACACTTCTCGTCACCCGCGACTGCGTCGTCTCCGCGATCTTCGGCGCGGACAGCCATGCCGTAGACGTCGTCGAACACCTTGGTGCTGGTCGTGGTTCGGACGCCGCGGCCACCGTCGAGCGTGGTGCGGGTGTGTTTGGCCGAGGTGTTGGCGTGACGCGCGTGCACTGTGAAGCCGTTGATCGTCCGGCTCGCCGTCGGCGGCGACTGCCACGGCTCGTTGACCGTCGCGGAGACCTCTGCCCCACCGGGGCCGTTGTAGACGATCTCCTCACGCGTCATTCCCGCGAAGGCGTCCTCGTCTGCGGCCTCGGGAACGGAACCTGTCGCGATCGCGGGTAGCACCACGTCTCGGGTCCCCGAGGGCAGCTTGTCGCCGTGCATGCCGCGGAAGAACCGAGTCTCGGTCAGCGTCTGCTCACCGGGATCGCCCTTAGTCGTCCTGACCTTCTCGTAGCCGCGCCAGACGGACCAGGTCTTGTACTCCTCCTTGATGAAGCCGTCATCGTCCGTGTAGTGCCATGCCGGATCGCCGACATAGTCGTACTTCGTGAGGACGTGCGGCGCACGACCCGTGAGGTCTTCCTCGGTCACGTCCGTGACGACGTACTTGTGGAAGTAGTCGAGGATCGGATCCTGGTGGCCTTCTGGCGTCCATCGGACCGGGTAGCACCGCAGATTGTTGTCCTGCAAGGCATTGGGGTTCGGCATCCGCGAGCCGGGCACGCAGTCCGGGGCGGAGTAGTTGACATTGATACGTCCACCGGTCTCCGTGGAGATGGTTGCGAGACGCCACCACTTCATTGCCGCGTACTGATCGGAATAGGTATCCACGCGGTTGCTCAGCTGCACACCGGAGAACGTGATGTCCGGCACGGTCGTCGACTGACCGACCAGGCCCTCATGGGAGATCCGGTCAAGCCAGAGGCCGGCGCGGGTGCCGTCACCGGGATCGGGGAAGGAGTGCGTGAAGGTCCACTTCTCGACTGGGTTGCCGCCGACCTTCGTGGTGACGGTGGCGAGCCTCTTCGTGGTCCAGAAGGTAGGGGCGAAGTTGCGGCACGGACTGGTGTCGCATGCCTGGTCCCACGGAACGTCGCTCCAGTGCGTCGCGTCGTGAACACCGCAATCGCTCAGGCAGCGATCAGCCGTGCCGAACAGGACCTGCATCGGCGCGGTCTCGGTCCGATCGACCCGCGTGCCGTAGTCGATCTGCTTCAGCTGCGACGCACGGTCGTACGACACAACATCCGTGTCGGTCAGGTTCTTGGCGTACTTGTTGGTTTCCTTCTCGTAGGTGTACGTCATCGTGTTGCCGTGAAGATCAACGACGTACTCGAGGTTCCACCTGTATGCCTGGGTGCAGAACGAGTCCTTGAACGTCGCGGCCGCGCACGGCTCCCCGGAATGGTTGCCCGCGACCGGAACGGTCAGCGTCGACTGGCCACTGCGACCGAACCAGTACTGCGTGCCGTCGGTCGTGGTGACGACCCAGTGCTCGTTGTCCTTGGCGCCATTGGTGACGCCGCCGCCGGTGCGTCGCTCAACGAAGGTGCCATCGTCGCTGCGCAGGTGCCAGCGGTTCGGGTTGCCAGCGTCCTTGATCAGCTCACCGGCATGGGCGTCCATCGCCAGCGACGCATTCTCCGTCGCCCAGCACTGGTCACCGGTCTTCACCGTGTTCGTCGCACCGTTGACCATGTCGTCCGCGCACGGCTTGTAGCGACGCTCGATGAAGCTGGCGCCGAGCTGGAATCCCTCACCGACCCAGGACGGCTGGTTGTTCGACGCCGCCATCTGACCGTCGACGCTCGCTGAGGAGTAGCCAAGCGAGAGCTTGGGGGCCGGCCCGTTCAGCCCCGGCGGCGTACGGAGGTCGTAGTTCCAGGTGAACCCACCGGTGTTGCTCCCGGCCGACCACGTCGCCGACGGTGAGAGGCTGGTCGCGGTGTAGGAACCCGAGCCACTCGAGGTGCCTGCCGACAACGCCATCAACGCCCCGTCCGCGGACGTCGCCTCGGCGGGCGTGATCGTTCCCTTCGCCACGTTGTTCGTCGAGGGCACCACAGTGCCCTTGCAGTCGGCTCTGTCCGGTGTGGACAGAGCACATTCGGGCAGCTTCACCAGGCGCAGGCGCGCCGCCCAGTCGCCGCCATAGGCCCAGCGGAAGGACGAGTAGTCCACGCTGATCTTGGCCTTACCACCCGAGACTCGGAAGACGACGCCGTCCACACCGGTGGCGAGACTCTTGGCCCGGTCGAACGTCTCAACCTTGATCTTCTGACCCTGTCTGTCCGTGCTCAGAACCTTGACCGGGCTTGGCAACTCCGGTGTTCGACTGGTTCTCACCGCGCCGGGGTCAATCTCGGTGACCCGCGCCTTCGGCCAGGTGGCCGCAGCACCCTTGAAGGGAGTACCGGTCCGCTTCTCCTCCGCTTTACCCGGCGTGAGGCTCTCGCCGTGAACGATGCGTTCCTTCTGCGGCTTCGGATGCTCGAACGGTGCGGCGAGCGCGGGCGTTCCCGCCACCATCGTCGCCGCGAGTGAGACCACCAGGGCGACGGTCACTCCACGCTTGGAAAGGGCAGTAGACATTGCACAACTCCAGTTCTGCGGATTGACCGATCAGCCGAAGAAGACCCGTGCGGGTTCGTTCCACCCAGAGCCGATCTGGACACCGTCTCCATACGGGAAACCGTTGAGACCGTTCAAGTTCGGGTACGACCAGACCGTGCCGTCGGCGAGCAGGCCGATGATCTCAGCGCGACCGTCGCCGTTGATGTCACCGAACCGGGTGCGGTCCGCGGTCCAGCCGGAACCGATCTCCTGGTAGCTGTCGTAGGTGCCGTACCCGAGGCCGGCGGTGTTGCGGTAGCCGTAGACGGTCTTGTCGTCGTTGATCGTGATGAACTCGGCCCTGTGGTCACCGTCGATGTCGGCGAGCCGGATCCGGTCCGGAGTCGCCGCTGTCACCTTCACCTCGACGGGCGAGCTTGCGAAGGCTGTCGACTGCCCCAACCCGTTCAGCCCGAACAGGTTCCGGTAGACCCGCACCCGACCGTCCGCGTCGATCGAGACGCGATCCGCGCGGCCGTCGCCGTCGACGTCCGCGAAGCGCAACCTGCTCGGATCCGTTGAAGTCGCCTTGCCGATCGTGACCGCACCGCCGAAGGGGAAGCCGTTCATGCCGTTGAGGTTCTTGAAGGCGCGAATTGTGGAGTCCGGATCCAGGGTGATGATCTCCGTCTTGCCATCGCCGTCGATGTCGGCGAACCAGGTGCGTTCCGCGGTCCAACCTGCGCCGATGGTCTGTGCGGGATTCGGGTAGGTCCCATCGACGTTGAGGAACGCCCTGACGCTGCCATCCGCGTCGACTGAGATGATCTCGGACTTGGCGTCGCCGGACACCGACGCACCGGTCCGCGGCGCGGCGTTCAGCGTCGTCGGGGCCAGCAATCCTTGGAAGACCTTCAGCTCATCGATGTCGCCGTACCAGTACGCCCCGGCACTGCCGCGGCCGACCGAGAGCACACCGCTCGAGTTCCATCCCACGACTCCGGTCGCGGTGCCCTGCAACACGCCATCGGTCCATAGGCGGAGGGTGCGAGCCGCGGCGTCATAGGTCACCGTCAAACGGGTCCAGTCGTTCACCGGCGCCGCAGCCGTCGATGACACACGCCACCAGGTCGTCGGATTCTCCGATGCGTTGGGCATCTCGGCGACCCACTTGGTGCCGTCGTACTTGAGTGCGAACGGATCCACTCCCGATGGTCCGCGCTGCACGACGATCGTGCGCTGGGCACCGGCCTCAGCGAGGAGCGCCCACACGTCGATGGTGAACGACTGATCTGTGTTAAGCACAGCCTCACTGCTGTTGGCCGATCCGGTGCCGTTCAGGTGCAGACCGCTGCCAGTCCCGTTCAGACCTTGTCCCCAGCTCGCTCCCTGAGCCAGCGTCAGGGTCAGGTCGTGCGCGAACTGCCCGGAATCGTGTGCCGTGGAGCCCTGGTTCTCGTTGAACTTCCATGCACCGACCTCGGCCGCGGGCACGAGCGCGGCCACCTCCTCGGGCGTGATCGCACGGTTCCACGCACTCACATCGATCACCTGGCCGAGCCAGGGCTCGACGGTCGCGCCGTTGTGCCATCTGCCACCGACCCAGAGCTCACCGGCGGCATCGAAACCGCTGGTGACCACGCCCACGGCCTGCTGAAGCGCACCGTCGACGTAGAGCCGAACCTCGCGGTTGGCCGTCTCGTAAGTACCGGTCAGGTGAGTCCACACGCCCGGCGTCACCTGTGCGTCCGATACTGCAGACCGCTGCGCGGCGTTGGTCACGTCGGACTCGGCCAGAGCAAAGACCCACCTGCGTTGAGCGGCGTTGTAGCCCAGCCGGAACGCCGACGTGATACTGCCCTGCTGGCTCACCACCGTCCGGTCGACCGTGTCACCGGACAGGCGTACCCAGGCCGAGACCGAGAAGCCACGGCCGGTGTCAAGGACCTTGGTGGTGGTCGCCCTGCTCGCGGTGCTGCCGTTGAAGTCGACCGCGGGCAGCCCGCCGAGGACCCGGCTGGGATAACCGGGCTCGGCCGCGTTCAGGGCGAGATCGTGTCCGTTCCCGCTGGTGTCGGCCGACGGGTCGTAGTCGTTCATCCACTGTCCGACCGGAAGCGTCGGACTCGCGACGTTGAACTGATAGCTGATTCGGGAGCTGCTGATGCCTGCGCGATCCACGGCTTCGACGTAGAGCGTCTTGAAACCGGTCGTCGGCGGAGTCCATCGAACCGGTGTACCTGCGGGCACCGTCATTGACGGCGGATCGGTGAAGCCCCACCGATACTTCACCACGTCGGTCGCCGTGCTGGAGAACGTGAACGTGTCAGCGACGCCGAGCGAACCGCACGCCGTTTGGATGCAGTCGGGTGACTTGTAGACAGTCGCCGACACGATGGGTGCGGCGGGAGCGGTGACGTCGACCGTGAACTCGCACCAGCCGGACGTGAGACCCCAGAGCGGCTGCCAGTCGCCCGCCGTCGCGCGGTAGGCATAGGTGCCCTCGGTCAGACCGACCGACGCGACCGTCGACGGGTTGCCGCCGTAGCCGGTGCCGACAACACCGGGGTACAGCAACCAGTTCGCCTGGCCCGGCCGCTGGGCGACCATGTCGACCGCACCATCGCCGTTGAAGTCCGGGGTCATCAATCCGACAGCGCCAGTCCAGCCCGAGCCGATGTCGTAGCGGTACGGGGTGCCGCCGTACGGAGCCCGCGTGCCGCTGCCGAGATACAGCCATAGGGTGTCGCCGTATTCGGCGACGATGTCCGGTGCGCCGTCACCGGTGCGGTCGATGACGCCGTGGAAGGTGTAGGCGCCGAAGCCGGCCCCGATCTGGGCACGGGCCTGACTGGACGGCGAGCGCTTGTTCTCGCCTGGGTAGAGCCAAAGGGTTCCGGCGCCGTCGCGGGCGATCAGGTCGGACTTGCCGTCCTTGTCGAAGTCGGCGACGCCGGCGAACGCGTAGGTGCCGAAACCGGTGCCGATCAACGCGCGCTGCTGGTTCGACGGCGCGCGGGTGCCTTCGCCGGGGTACACGTACAGCTCACCGCTGGAGTCGATGCGGGCGAGGATGTCGCGCTTGCCGTCGCCGTCCCAGTCCGCGACGCCGGCGATGGTGACGCCGTTCCAGCCCGTGCCGATCAGGATACGGTTGCCCAGCTTGGTGCCATCACCTGGGAACAGGTACAGGTAGCCACCGCTGTCGCGCGCTATGACGTCCGGGTAGGAGTCGTTGTCCCATTTGCCGGTTCCGACGATGGTCTCGGAGTGGTCCAGCACGCCGGACGGCAGCGTCACCTGCCCTTCGGCGCCACTGCTCACGCTGGTCTGGTCCCTCGTCTCGGCGACCGGCGTGTAGGTGCCGTCCTCGCGCAGCCGCGCCCACTCGAACCGGGCGGTCAGGGAGTCGCCGTCGGGGTCGCTGACACGGGCGCGCAGCGTCGGGGTCGCGGTGGGCACGAAGGGCCGGTTCGCGCCGGTCGCGCACGCCTTGGCGTCGGCGGTCAGGTCGGCGGGCTGGCCCGGCGGGGTGTTGTAGTCGATGGCAAGCACCGGTGTGGAGGCGTTGAAGCGCTTCCACTGGTTGACCGTGCCCTCGTTCCAGACGTGCAACACCACGGTGAGCGCGTCCCACTGGTCGGTCGCCCCGTGCCGGACCATGTCGGTCACGTTGAACTCGACGTCGCCGGTTCCGAGGCACCCGTTGGACGCGCCGTATTTGTGATTGGCCGGCGCCGACGCCCAGTAGCCGTCACCCCACCAGTTGGGCTGGTTGTTCCAGGTCGTGGCACCGCTGATGTTGCCGCTGACTCGCACCACGGCGTCCGAGCCACCGCCGTTGCAAGTCCACGCCCACTGCTGCTGGATGCGCAGCGAGGCGCCGTTGATGACCTTGCCCTTGACGCCGGTCAGGTCCAGCTGGAAGTACGACCGGACGTTGTACAGCGGGCTCGAGCCGCAGTTGCCGTAGATGTCGGGGTTGTCGCAGACCAGGCCGGTGCCAGCGTTCCCCTGGTTGCCGGCGTTCTGCAGGAACCCGCCGCCCTGCCAGAACGCCGTGTTGGCCATGCCCGACTTGCTGGTCACCAAGGTCCAGCCGCTGTTCCACAGCCTGCCGGTCCACGATGGGTCGATGTAGATCGGGAACTGCGTCGCCGCGTCTGCCATCATCGCCGCGTCCGGGGTGACGGACAGTTCGCTGCTCGTCACGCTGACCGGCATCGCGACCGGTCGCGTGGGCGTCGTCGTGGACTGCACGGACATCGACCCGGCCGCCGACGCCGGCGTCGAGTCCCACATGAGCGGAGTCGGGGAACTGAAGACGACCTTGCCCTGGGCGTCCTTGGCCTCGACACCGCCCGTACCGGTCGTCGCGGCCGCCACGTTCTTCGTGGTGAAGCCGAACTTCACGGTCGCCAGCTTCGTGTTCTTCGCCGCCTCGCGGGTCTTCACGATCAGGATCTCGGAGAAGCCGAGCGCGGACGCGGTGAGCTTCAGGTCGACACCGGGCAGCACCTCGGGGTACGTCGCGTCCGAACCGGACAGTGTCGGCTTCGGCAGTGCGCCGAGCGGCCAGGTGATCGCGAGTTCGCGGTCGCCGTCACGCAGACGTGCGGCGGGGCCCGTGCCACCAGCCGAGAACTCCACGGGAAGCGCCGAAGCTTGGGGCGCCACAACACCGTTCGCGCTACGGAGCGTCGTGTCGATCGCGGCCCACGTGCCGTCCGGCTTGCGGGCCCAGCGCGGCTCGACGGAGCGCTCGGTGGTGTAGCCGCCAACGGGTTTCGCGAACGTCTGCGAGTTCTCCGAACGCAGAGTGGTGATCTCGACGCGTTTGCCGCACCGCTTCGCCATCTCGATGGCGGCCGGTGCGCTGTCCTGCGCCTCGGTGCACGCGGGCTCGGCGACCGCGGACGGTGGAACGAGCATCCCCGCCGCCAGGGCGACGATGGTCAGAAATGTACGCACGCCAAAGGCATGCGCCGGCGCGGCGCGTCTCACGGTGGAGCCCCCAGTATTCGCGCGTGTCCCCGACGAACCACGCAAACCCGATGTGCCCGCGCAGCATGCCTTCCGTTGTGGCCAAAAGCAATGAGGCCGAACGGGTGATGTGCGGCACACGTCGAACTACTTGGAGTAGACCATCGTCCTAACTAGACAGAAACGTGAAACTTCTTTACGAGACAACCGATCAAGTCTCCGGATAACAGCACGCCGCGCCACATAGGTGCGGCGCGGCGCGTCTCAATTGGTTGGCTGCACAGGATGCATGGGCCTTGTGCACGACGTACTGATCAGTCGCGCATCCTCTCGAGGATGCCGAAGGCCGCCCTGCGAATCTCCTCGGTTATGGAGATGTTCTTCACGCCGATGCGAACACTCCGGTTTCCGACGGCGCCATGGACGGTGAACACCTGGTCACCATCGGGCTTCCCACACGAGTGCTCCGGCCCATCCACCTTCGGCCCGCGGTCGCAGAGCATGTCCAGGAGGTGGTGGAGATTGGACACATCCTCCACGGCAGGCATCAGCCAGATGTCGAGCACCTCTCGGCCCTCGCTGGTCACGAGCACGCAGCGGTCATCGCGATCTGACTTCGCCTCCGTGACCTCAAGGCCTTTGGTAATGGTGGCGACCTGATCAATCGGTATATCCGCCGGGCAGGCCTTCAGCTTGTCGGCCAGCCCGGCGGGTACGTCGGCACCGCATGCGGTGACCGCGAAGATGACGATCGCGAGGACGACCCTCACAACGTTCCCTGGTAGACGTTCAGCTCGTCGATACCGCCGAGCCACGATTCGCCCACCGAGAACACTCCTTCCGAGTTC
Source organism: Lentzea sp. NBRC 105346 (assembly GCF_030269605.1). Classification (GTDB taxonomy): domain Bacteria; phylum Actinomycetota; class Actinomycetes; order Mycobacteriales; family Pseudonocardiaceae; genus Lentzea. The sequence goes on along the minus strand of NZ_BSTQ01000019.1, from coordinate 93,914 downwards.
CACGCGGTGACATCGGTGACGGTGCTCTTCAGCTCGCCGTTGACGGACAGCTTCACGGTCCGCGCGGCGGCGTCGTAGGTCGCCGTGAGGTGGGTCCAGGTGCCGATCGCGGCATCGGCCTTGGCGCTGGCCCACGTCGGGTCGGACGGTGCGGTCGACACGTCGAAACTCCATCGGGCACCGTCGTAGCGCAGCACGAACGGGTCCACTTCGGACGGTCCGCGCTGAACGACGATGGTGCGCGCGGTGCCCGCTTCCGCGAGCTTCACCCACACGTCCACGGTGTAGGACTGGTCGGTGTAGAGCACGGGTTCCGCGGTGTCCGCCGATCCCGGACCGGTGAAGCGCAGGCCCGGACCCGTCGAGCCTTCTCCCCACCCCGCGCCGCCGGTGAGCGAGAGGTCGTGCCAGAACTGCGAGAAGTCGTAGGCGGTGTCGCCCGAGCCCTCGTTGAACAACCACTTTCCGACGCGCCACGGAGTGGTCAGCTCGGCGATCTCCGCGGCCGTGAGAGTGCGATTCCAGACCTTGACCTCGCTCACGTCGCCCCGCCAGGCACTACCGATCTGGAAGTCGCCGGGAGCGTCGGTCGCGGTCGCGGCCACGGGCTGCTGGGCTTTGCCGTTCACGTACAGGCGTGCCTCGTGGCGCGCAGCGTCGTACACGCCGATCAAGTGCGTCCACGCGCCCGGTGCGGCGGGAGCGTCGGACAGCGCCGAACCCGGCGAGAACACCCACTTGTGCGAAGCGCTGTCGTAGCCGAGGCGGAAGCCCGGCTGGCTGATGACGGTCTGGTCGGTGTCCCCGGTCAGCTTGACCCAGGTGGTGACCGCGAAGCTGCGATCCGTCGCGAGGACCTTGCCCGTTGAAGCGACGGCGTCGGCGAAGCCGTAAGCGGACTGACCGCCGACCACCCGGCCCGGCCGCTCGGCCAGCGTGCCCGTCACGACCAGGTCGTGACCGTTGCCGCTGCAGTCCGTTGTGGACTCCTCCAGCCAGCAACCCGCGATCGAAGCCGGTGCCGCCACGTAGAAGTCGTACTCGGTACTTGCGGGCAGACCCGCTCGGTCGAGGGCTCGGACCGAGATCCTACGAGGGCCGCTGGACGTCGGCGTCCACTTCACCGGGGTACCGGGTGCGGCGCTGCCGGCGTCCGTACCGATGCTCCAGTCGAAGCGGACCACGTCCGCGGAGCTGCTAGTGAAGGTGAAGGTGCCCTCGACACCCACGCCGCCGCACCCCTCCGGGGCGCAGCCGGACGGCTTGTACACGTCGCCGGTCACCACGGGTGCCGCAGGCGCGGTGATGTCCACGGTGAACTCGCACCAGGACGACGGCGCGCTCCACGAGGTGCCGTCACCTGCGGAGACGCGGTAGACGTAGGTGCCGGCCTCGGTGAGGCCGACGTTGGCGACGGCACGCGGCTGGCCGCCAGGGGTGCTACCGATGACGCCGGGGTGCAGCTGCCACGTCGTACGGGCCTGGGCGATCACGTCGACCACGCCGTTGGCGCCGGCGATGGTCCGCGCGGTGACGCCCGCCCAACCGGTGCCGAGCTGGTACCGGGTGCCGAAGTACGGCCCGGACGACAGCCAGAGGACGCCGTCGCGTTCCGAGAAGAGGTCCGGGAGGCCGTCGCCCGTGCGGTCGGCGACGCCGATGAACGTGTGATGGCGCCATCCGGCGCCCGCGAAGGCCCGCGATCCGGTCAGGTTCGGATAGCGCCACAGCACGCCCGCGCCGTCCTTGGCGTATAGGTCGGCGCCGTGAATGCCGGCGAACGTGAGGCCACCGAAGCCCGAACCGAGCTTGACGCGTGGCGCCAGCGACGGAGCGGGGTAGGCGTAGAGGTCGTCGCCGTCGCGGGCGATGACGTCGAGCTTGCCGTCCTTGTTCTGATCCGCGAGGCCCGCGACGGTCAGCCCAGCCCAGCCGGTGCCGAGTTGGACGCGTTCACCCAGCTTCGTGCCGTCGTTCGGGAACAGGTACAGGCCGTCGCCGGAGCGGGCCAGCACGTCGGCGCGGCCGTCCAGGTTCCAGTCGGCCGTGGCGACGATCGTCTCGGACTTGTCGAGGACACCCGCGGGGAGCGTGGCGTCCGCGGTGCTGCCGTTCCCGTATGGACCCCGCTCCAGCACATCCGCGACCGGGCCGCCGACGCGGTCCCACTCGAAGCGGGCACGCAGCGTGTCGGACTGGTCCGGGTCGGTGAGCCGGGCGCGCAGCGTCGGCGTCAGGGTCGGAACGAACCGCGGTGCGGAGCAGTCCTTGCCGTCCGCAGTGAGCTGGGTGGGCACGTCAGGCGGAGAAGCCGCCGCCGCCGGTGTGGCCGGCAGGCCGAAGAAGATCAGTGTTGTCAACGCGCGCAGGCAGAAGCGCTGCGCCGCTCGGGCGCGTGCCACGGTGTACTCCCCAGGTCAGGCGCGTGCCCCCCGACAACCGCGACCCCAGTTTTGCTGACGGGAAGCATGACTAACGCGGCCCGCCTTGGCAAGACGGACCGCGTCACAGATTTCGTCAGCTGTGCAGGCCTCCTACAGCGGTGCGTGACGTTGCGCTGCACCTTCAACGGTCACCCGCGACGCCGAGGCGAAATGCGAGTTGGCCTCGTCCACAACGGACCGCGCAGGACCTCACTGGGGCAGACCGTCGCGCGCGGACACATCCCCGTCTTGAGTGTTGGCCAGCCAGCAGCCGGCTCCGAACGGCTCCCAGTTCAGTTCCTCGCACTGTTGGATGATCCGCGTCGCGAGTTCGGAAGGTGACCCCCGCCAGGCCTCGAACCCGTTCGCTTCGATCACCCCGGGAACCATCTGGCCGCCCTCAACGAGAAGACGAATGATCGTTGAGGCTGTTTCTACCGGCACACCACCCGAACGCTGAGCTACCTCCCAGGCACTGCCGATCACCCGATCAATGGGAACCCAGTCGTCAAGACCCTCCACCAGCACCTCATGCACGACGGCATCGAAGTTGTTCGACATGCTAGCTGTACAGGCCGTCGTACAGGGGCGCGTGAAGTTTGTGAACGACGTTGCGCTTCACCTTCAACGTCGGCGTCAGCTCACCGTCCTCCTGGGACAGGTCACGCCCGAGGATGTGGAACTTCTTCACCTGCGACACCGAGGCGAAATGCGAGTTGGCCTCGTCCACAACGGACTGCACAAGAGCAACTACGTCCGGATGCGAAGCCAGGACGTCAAGATCGGTTGGCAGACCACGGGAAGCAGCCCACGGAACGATCTCCTCGGCGTCCAAAGTGATCAGTGCGACCACGTAGGGACGGCGGTCTCCGAACAGGACCGCGTGCGAGATCCAGCGCGACTGGCGCAGCACGTTCTCCACGTTGGCCGGCGCGATGTTCTTGCCGCCCGCGGTGATGATGATGTCCTTCTTGCGGCCCGTGATCTTCACAAAGCGATCGGCGTCGATCTCGCCGAGGTCGCCGGTGTGCAGCCATCCGTCGACGATCGTCTCGGCGGTCGCCTCAGGGTTCTTCCAGTAGCCGGCCATGATGTGCGGGCCGCGCAACAGGATCTCGCCGTCTTCGGCGATCGAGACCTCGGTGCCCGCCGGGCCGAAGGTGCCGACCGAGCCCAGTTTGAAGTTGGTCAGCGAGTTGATCGTGCCGATCGCGGTGGACTCGGTCATGCCGTAGCCCTCCAGCACGGGCACGCCCGCCGCGTGGAAGAACTCCAGCACCTCTTTGGAGATCGGGGCCGCGCCGGAGATCGCCTGCAGCAACTGGCCGCCGAAGATCGCGCGCACGCGGGCGAACATCGCGTCGGCAGCAGCGAAAGGACCAGCCAATTCGGCAGGAACCGGCGAACCGGCCGCCTGCAGCGCACGGACCTTGAGACCCAACTGGACCGCGCCCGCCAGTTGAGCGGGATCGGCTCCGGCGGTCGCGACGGTGTAGATCTTCTCGAAAATGCGTGGGACGGAAGGCAAGAAGGTCGGACGCACCTCGGAAAGCTCCGGGACGATGGCCTTCATGTCGCCGCCGAAGAACGCCAGCGAGCCGCCCGCGTACATGGCCGCGAACTGGACGATCTGCGCGAACACGTGTGCCAGCGGCAGGAAGAGGTACGTGACGCCTTCCATCGCCTCGATCGAAACCTCTTCGCACAGGCGGCACAACGCGATCCAGTTGCCGCTCGTCAGCACGCAGCCCTTGGGCGGGCCCGTGGTGCCCGAGGTGTAGATGATCAACGACGGGTCGTCCGACTTGATCGCCGCTCGGCGGTCGTCCAGCTCGTCGGGCAACGGGTTGGTGCGGCCGGTGTCCATCACCTCGGCCAGAGAGGTATGCGCGCCAACGGGATCGATCACGATGATCAGCCGCAGGTCCGGGAGCGACGAACGCACCTCCTCGACCTTCGCGACCTGGTCGGCGTCCTCACAGACGACGAAGGAGGCGCCCGAGTTTCCTGCCACCCAGGCGATCTCCTCCGGCGTGCTGCTCGGGTAGATCGGCACGACGATGCCGCCGGCTGCCAGCACGGCCAGCTCGACCGCGAGCCACTCCCACCTGGTGTTCGCCAGCACGCACACCCGGTCGCCCGCGTGCAGGCCGGCGTGCACCAGGCCGGAGGCCAGTTCGCGCACCGTTTCCGCTACGTCCACAAAGGACTTTGACTGCCATGTTCCGTCCGCCTTGAACCGCCACGCCTCGCGGTCACCGAACGACTGCTCGGCAAGGAACGGTAGGTCCGCGATGCGGCGGACGGTCTTGACGGAACTGACGACACCGGCAGTCATGGCGGCTCCTCAACCAGAAAGGGGACTGTCAGGCGGGCATGACCTGCACTCGGGTGCCGTTGAGCACGGCGGTTCCCGAGAGCGGGTCCAAGCGGAGATCGTCGGTCAGCAGGTTGACGTTGACGCCCGCGTGCTCGCGGGCGACGGTCGTCCTGGTGCCCGGTTGGTCGTGCCCCCACCCGTGCGGCATGCTCACCACGCCGCGCGAGATGTCGTCGGTCACCTCGACGGTGACCTCGATCTTCCCCACCCTCGACGACACCTGCGCCTGTCCCCCGTCGGTCAGGCCGAGCTCGCGCGCGTCGGAGGTGTTGACCAGCAACGTGCACAGCTGCTTGCCCTTCACCAGCGTCGGCACGTTGTGCATCCACGAGTTGTTGGTGCGCAGGTGCCTGCGGCCGACCAGCACCATGCCCTCTTCCACAGTGGACAGACCGGCCAGCACGCGCGGTACGTCAGCGGCGATCGCCGGAGGGGCCAGCTCGATCTTGCCGGACGGTGTGCGCAGGATCTCCGGGATCCGCTCGCACAACGGCCCCAGGTCGATGCCGTGCGGGTTGTCGAGCAGCTGCTGCAACGAGATGCCGTACGCGCCGGTGCGCAGCTTGAAGTCCAGCAGCCGCTCCTCGCGCGTCTCACCGAACGGCTCCCAGGTGACGCCCGCCTTCTCCTTCAACGCCGCCAGCTGCATCGAGGCCAGCGCGTCCAGGTCGGCCGACGGACCCATGCCCGACAGGATCGTGATGAGCCGGAAGAAGATGTCCGTCTCGTCGAGCCGACCGTCCTCCAGCGGGATCACGGCACGCGAGTACTTCGCGACGTTGCGCACCGAGTTGTTGAAGAACGCCAGGTCGTAGTGCACGCGACGGGACGGGGGCGGCGTCGGCAGGATCACGTCGGCATGCCGCGTCGTCTCGTTCAGGTACGGGTCCACCGAGACCATGAAGTCCAAAGAGGACAGCGCGGCCTCCATGCGCGTCGAGTTCGGCAGCGACAACGCGGGGTTGCCACCGACCGTGATCAGCGCGCGGACCTGCCCCTGCCCCGGAGTCTCGATCTCGTCGGCCAGCGTGACGGCCGGGAACTCGCCCATGATCTCCGGGTAGCCGCGCACGCGACTCGTCCAGCGTCCGGTCGTGAAGCCCCTGCCGGTACCGGAACCGCGCCGCGAGTGCGCGGGCAGCGGGAACATCGCCCCGCCCGGCCGGTCGAGGTTGCCGGTCAGCACGTTCAGCACGTCGACCGCCCAGCTGCCGACCGTGCCGTAGTCCACGGTCGTCGTGCCGATCCGGCCGTACACCACGGCGCGTTCGGCCGAAGCCAGCCGCTGCGCCAGCGAACGGATGACGTCCGCCGGCACCTCACAGCGAGAAGCAACCGCCTCGGGAGTGAACGGCGAGACCAGCGCGCGCACGTCCTCCACGCCGACGACGTGCTCTTCCAGCCGCCCGAGCGACACCAGCGAAGAGGCGAACAGCTCGTTGATCAACGCCAGCAGCAGGAACACGTCGGTGCCGGGCCGGATCGGGACGTGCTGGTCGGCCGCGGCCGCGGTGCGCGAACGCCGCGGGTCCACGACGACGAACGAGCCGCCGCGCTTCTGCAGCGCCTTCAGGCGGCCCGGCGCGTCCGGAACGGTCCAGAGGCTGCCGTTGGACGAGAACGGGTCCGCGCCCAGGATCAGCATGAAGTCGGTGCGGTCGATGTCCGGCACCGGGATCGAGAAGATGCTGCCGTACATGTGCCCGCACGACACGTGCTTGGGCATCTGGTCGACGGTCGACGCCGTGAACACGTTGCGCGACCGAAGCGCCTTGCGCAGCGGCCCGGCGTAGAAGCTGCCCGCCAGCGAGTGCACGACCGGATTGCCCAGGTAGATGGCGATCTGGTTGCGGTCCTCGAAGGCGTTCAACCGAGAATCAATGATCTCGAACGCCTCTTCCCAGCTGACCTCGACGAACTCGCCGTCGCGCTTGACCAGCGGCGCCGACAGCCGGTCCGGGTCCGCGTCGAGCTGCCCCAGCGACGCGCCCTTGGGGCAGATGAAGCCCTTGCTGAACTCGTCCTGCCGGTCGCCGCGCACGCGGGTGATGCGGTCACCCTCGATGGTGAGCTCGAGCCCGCAGGTCGCCTCACACAGCGGACAGGTCGTGTATTCGGTCCTCATGCTTCCCCTTCAGCGGCCGGGCTCAGTCAACGAGTAGTCGTCATCCACAAGGGGACGCAATCGCCCAGCCGAGGTCAACCCGAACAGCTCACTGAGTGCACGGGCGATCATCTCCGGCCGTTCGAGGCAGTGCGCGAACCAGAACCCGATGACCGCGCGCGACCCGCCGTGGATGCGTTTGAGCTCAACGGACTCCGCCCGGTCGGCGCCGTGGCAGACGACCCGGCCGAACGGGGCGACGGCGTCGATAGACGGGGAGAACATGCCTCCTGGATCGAGTACGACGTCGACCTGACGGCCGTCGTTGGCCTCGACCAGCCGTTCGCACAGCCCTTCGACACCCGCCTCGACCGCGATGTCGGCGCCCAGTTTCACGGCTCGCCGGCGGCGCAGCTGCGACGTCTCCGTGGCGATCACCTTGCCGGCGCCGAACGACCGCGCGAGCTGGACCGCGAGCGAACCGACGCCCCCCATGGCGTCGTGCACGACGATCGACTCGTCCGGCCTCAGGTGGGCGCACGTGCGCAGCAGATGCCACGCCGTCGTGCCATCCCGCACCAGGACGAGTGCCTGACCGTCCGTTATCCCCGTCGAAACGGGGAAGACAAGCCGCTCCGATACGGTGACCGTCGCGCCTTCCGGGGAATCGAGCGCGAGCGCCACCACGCGGCGTCCGTCCTCGGTGGTGCCGACGACCTCGGTACCACCTGATCGGCTGACCCGAATGGTTTCGTGACCGCTCCCCTGGCCTGTGCGCATCCATCCATCGAACGTCGGGTGCGTACCGGCCAGTAGTGCGGCTTCCACGACAACTAACGCTGGCGGGTCGCAGGACGCAGGAGCAGCATGAGATCGGTGAACGCCCCCGGCCCGAACGCGGTGGTCAGGACCGCACTGAAGATCCTGGCGGTGGCAGTCGCGTACTACGCCACCGCACAGGTTGGACTCGTTCTCGCGCTCGTCCGCAACCAGGTCACCCCGCTGTGGCTGCCGACCGGCATCTGCATCGCGGCCCTGCTGATCGCGGGCTGGCGGATGTGGCCGGGCATCGCGCTCGGCGCGTTCGCCGTCAACCTGACGCTGTCGCCGACCATCGTGAGCCTCTTCATCATCACCGCGGGCAACACGCTCGCCCCCGTCATCGCGGTCTACCTGTTGCGACGCATCGGGTTCCGCGTGGAGCTCGACCGGCTGCGCGACGCGTTGGCGCTGGTGTTCGTCGGCGCCCTCGGGGCCATGGCGGTCAGCGCGACGATCGGCGTCGGCGCGCTGAAGCTCGCCGGGGCGCTGCCGTGGAGCCAGTTCCCCGTGGCCTGGTCGGTGTGGTGGACCGGCGACGCGATGGGTGTGCTGGTGTTCGCGCCGCTGCTGCTGACGATGCCGCGCACGTGGCGGGTGGCGCCGCCGAAGCGGCTGCTCGAGGCGATCCTGCTCCTCGTGCTGACGACCGGGGTCGCGAACTTCGTGACCGAGACGACGATGAAGCTGCTCTTCCTGGTGTTCCCGCTGCTCATCTGGGCGGCGCTGCGGTTCCAGCACGCGCTGGCCGCGCCGTGCGCGTTGATCGTTTCGACGATGGCCGTGCTCGCCGCGTCGAACGGGTACTTCGCGCCGAACGCGGGCCTGCTCACGACCATGCTCGTGCTGCAGCTGTTCAACGGCAGCGTGGCGCTGACGTCGTTGCTGCTGTCCGCGATCACCCAGGAGCGCAACGACGCGCGCCTCGCTATCGAGCACGCGTGCGAGCAGCTCGCGGACACCGTGGCGCGCTACCAGTCCGGCGGCGTGCGCACCTCGCTCGGCCAGATCGTGCCGCCGGCGTCGACGTCCTAGCGCTGGTGCATCGTGTCGAGCACGCGGGCCAGCTCCAGCCGTGACGAGACGTGCAGCTTGGCGTAGATGCGCGACAGGTAGACCTCGATGGTGCGCGGGCTGTAGTGCAGCGCGGCTGCGATGTCGCGGTTGCGCATGCCCTGCTGCACCAGTCGGGCGACGTTCTCCTCGGCCTCGGTGAGCAGGCCCGGCGTCTTCGACCGGGCGCGCGGCACCTTGGCGCCGAGCGCGCGCAACCGGTTGCCCGCCTGGCGGCGCAGGCCGTGCGCGCCGAGCCGCTGGAACGTCGTGTACGCCTCGACCAGCGTCGGGACCTCGGACCCGTCGACCTCGCCGAGCGCCAGCTGGGCGCGGGCCTTCTCGAACTCCAGACCGCCGGTCGTGGCCTCGTTGATCGCGCTGTGCAACGCGTCGACGTCCTGGTCGACCAGTCCGGTGACCCTGCGGATCGCGGTCCGGGACCACGGCGACACCCTGGTCGCCGACACCTCGTGCAGCTGGGCGAGCGTGCGCCGCGCGTCGTCGAGCCGGCCCATCTCGAGGTCGAGCTCGATCAGGCGGGCGAGCAGCACGCAGCTGTACGCGGCCTCGACGTGGATTCCGACGGCCAGGTCGATGAGCTCGCGGGCCTGCTCGGTGTCGCCCTTCGCGATGAGGTAACCGGACATGGCGAGCGCGTGCAGCCGGGACATGTTCGCCGCCGTCGGCGGGCTCAGCTCGGCCAGGCGGGCGGCCACGTCGAGCTCACCGCGCCAGGTGCGGATGTCCAGTTCCATCGCCTGCATGGCCCCGAGCATCATGACCTCGCGGCTCGCCTCCAGCTCGGGCACCATCCGGCCGATCCGGTCGAGCGCGGCGTCCCAGCGCCCGCCGAGCCAGTCCAGCGCGACGCGGGCCGTGTTGAGCTCGCCGCGGAAGGCGTGGGAACCGACCTGTTCCATCAGTTCCTCGGCCCGGCGAACCCGCCACGACGCGTCGTGCACCAGTCCGGCCAGCGCGCCGGTCGACGCGCACACCGCGAGCGCCTGGAACTCGAGCACCGGCTGGCCTTCGGAGGCGCGCAACGCCCGGTTCGAGTACTCGATGGTCTGGTCGTGCCGGAACAGCATCGACGTGAGCATCGCGAGCTGCTCGTTGACCACGACCCCCTCGGCGGGCGAGGAGATCGGCAGGGTCTCGGTCCGCTTCGCTTCGGCGAGCGCGTCGTCGTAGCGGCCGTGGAACACGAGCAGCAGCGCGCGTTGGGCGTGCAGCGTCGCGGGCACCTCGCCCGCCTCGACCTCACGGTCGGCGAGCTCCATGGCCTCGGTCAACCGGCCGACGGAGAAGAGGCTCGCGATCATCGCGGTGGCGACGCGGCCGCGTTCGGTGCCCGGCGGCAGCTCCTGCAGGGCGATCTCGCCCGGTTCGATCGCGGCGGCCGGCCGGGACGCCCGCGCGAGCACGCGGCACTGCAACGCGAGCAGTTCGGCGCGTTCGGGTGCGTTGCGCGGCAACAGTTGCAGCGCGCGACCGCACAGCGCGGCGGCGGTCTCGGGCGCGGTACCGCGAGCCAGCTGGGCGGCCTCGGCGAGGACGCCCACCGCCACGAGATCGCCGGGCGCGGCCGACTCGGCGAGGTGCCAGGCCAGCTGCAGCAGGTCGACCGGCAGGCCCTGCTCGCGGTCGTCCAGCAGCCGCGAGCTGATCAGGCTGTGCAGGTGGCGGCGTTGCGCGGGCCCGACCTCCTGGTAGAGCGCCTCGCCGACGAGCGCGTGCGAGAACCGGTAGCCCTGGTCGTCGTCGCGCACGACGATGGCCGCGCGCAACAGGTCGTCGAACGCCTCGACGACGGTGCCCTCGGGCAGTGAGGCGACGCGCGCGAGCAAGCCGATCTGGTCGAGCCGGACGCGGCGGAACACCGCGACGGCCCGCGCGACGGCCCGGCTGTCGCGGGTCAGCGGCGCGACGCGGCGCAGCACGGCCTCCCGCCGGGTGAGCCGGATGGCGTTCGGGCTGACCGCGAGCCGCGCACGGTTGCCGTCGACCGTGACCAGGTCGAGCTCTTTGAGCGATCGGGCGATCTCGGTCGCGAAGAACGGGTTGCCGTCGGCACGCTGGTGCACCTCGTGGGCGAGCACCTCGTCGACCGGCGTCTCCAGGACGGCCTCGACGATGCGGGCGACATCGCTCCCGGTCAGCGGGGCGAGCTCGATCCGCATAACCTCTGCGTGCTGCTCCAAACGGTCGATCAGTTCCTCGGCCGCGGTGTTATCATCGTTCGGATGCGAACGACTCGCCGCCACCAGCACCAGCGGAGCGGCTGAGACTCGACGGAGCACCAGGGTGAGCAGCGCGAGAGAGTCGTCGTCGACGTGATCGAGATCGTCGACGAGCAACGCGGTCGGGTGCGCCGACGCCATCTCGGTGAGCACGCGGACCAAGCGTTCGGCCGCGCGGCCGAACCACGCGCCGGTGTCCTCGACGTCGGAGAGGTCCAGGGCCTGCAGCGCTTCGGCCCGCACCTTGTCGATCGGGCCGCGCGAGCTGGCACTGCGCAGCGCCGCCACGATCGCGCCGTACGGAATGCGTCTGCCGAGCACGTCGGAGTCCGACACGAGCACGCCGTAGCGACGTTCCCGGAGCCGGCGGGCGAGCTCGCCGAGAAGGCTCGTCTTGCCGATCCCGGGCTCGCCGGAAACGCGCACCGCGACCAACCCCGTGGCAGGCGCGCGGTCGACGCAGTCGAGCACGGCCTTCAGCTCTGGTTCGCGTCCAACGAGCGGCAACACCGCATTCCTGATCGGCGTGTCGACGATGACCTCCCGGCAGCCGTGGCGGTGGGTTACTCAGTCTTCCATGTGGGTGTATCTGTTCGACAAGTAGCGGTTTGCGTACCCAGACGAACACGCAGCGTGTGCCTGTTCGTCCGTGTGAGGTCAAACACGTTAGCCGCTAAGTGTTCCCTACTAATCCGTGGTTCCTCTGAGTGATGTCGTTCTCTCAGTTGTAACCGACGGCCGCCGCCGCAGCCCCGGACGAGGAGAGGGTCAATGTCGATCCAGGGAACCTGTGCCCCGCAGTTCAGCGAGGTGCGCGCAGAATTCGAACGCAACTTCGCGGAGCGGGGCGAGGTCGGAGCCTCAGTCCACGTGACCATCGACGGTGAACCCGTCGTCGATCTCTGGGGTGGTGTAGCCGACCCCGCCACGCAACGCCCGTGGACCGAGGACACGGTCGTGCACGTGTGGTCGTGCACCAAGGGCGCCACGGCGCTGTCCGCGCACATCCTCGCCTCGCGCGGGCTGCTGGACCTGAACCAGCCGGTCTCCTACTACTGGCCGGAGTTCGCCCGGAACGGCAAGGAGAACGTGCTGGTCAGGCACCTGCTGAACCACTCGGTGGGTCTGCCGGCGCTGCGCGACTGGCTGCCCGCGGGCGCGTTCTACGACTGGGACGTGATGACCTCCGCGCTGGCCGCCGCCGCCCCGCTGTGGGAGCCCGGCACCCGCCACGGCTACCACGGCCTGACGTTCGGCTTCCTCGTCGGCGAGGTCGTCCGCCGCGTGACCGGCGTGTCGCTGGGCCAGTTCTTCGAGAAGGAGGTGTCGGGCCCGCTGGGCCTGGACTTCTGGCTGGGCCTGCCCGAGGATCTCGAGCCGAACGTGGCGCCGACCATTCCGGTGGACCCGACGCAGCCCGGAATCCTGCTGCCGTCACTGTTCATCACCGCATTGACGCAACCCGAGTCGGTACCCGGCCTGATGTTGCTCAACAACGGCGGCTACATGGCGCCCGGCGAGTCCGACTCGCGCGCCGCGCACGCCGCCGAAATGGGTGCCATCGGTGGCATCTCGAATGCGCGGGGCCTGGCAGGGATGTACCGGCCGCTGGCTTTGGGTGGTTCGTACAACGGCGTGCGACTCGTTTCCGAGGAACAGATTCCGCAGATGTCGGCCGTTTCCGTGTCCGGCCTCGACGCCGTGGTGATGGTGCCTTCGCGGTTCGGGCTCGGGTTCCAGAAGGCCACCGACAACTCTTACCTGGCACCGAACGACCGTGAGGGCTGGCTGGTGCCGGAGGAGGCGTTCGGGCACACCGGGATGGGTGGCTCGTACGGGTTCGCCGACCCCAAGGCTCGGCTGTCGTTCGGGTACACCATGAACCGGCAGGGGCCTGGGCTGTCGGTGAACGAGCGGGGCCAATCGCTGATCGATGCCGTGTACCGGACGTTGGGGTACAAGCAAACGGGCGGCGGCACCTGGTTCGCCTGACCTGAACGGGTGGCCGGAAGGTAAGACGTAAGGGGCCGGAGGGTAAGACTCGCGCGAGTCTTACCCTCCGGCCCCTTGAGTCTTACGTTCAGTACGGCTGCTCGGCCGTCGCGATCTCCGTGAACAGCTCGGCCAGCGGCTTCTCCGACTGGATGCCGGGCTGCACGTTCTCCGCCACGTCGGTCCCAGGGCACGTGGTCCGCGAAGCCGGCAGCACGCCGGACACCAGATACTTGTTGACGAGCTTGTCCACACAAGCGTTGCCGCGCAACGCATAGTGCCCGTGAATCCCGGAGTTGGACACACTGATCAACGGCTCCCGCAGGTGCTCGGCCATCGCCTGCCCGTTGGCATACGGAGTCTGAATGTCGCCGTCGGAGTTGATCACCAACCCGGTCGGATACTTCCGAGTGATCGGCGGAATCAGCTCGGGCCGCTCGAACGACCGGAACGTGCAGTTCTGCGGCGCGCCATACTCGACAGTGCCGCCGTACGGGTGGTTGTCCCGGTAACGCCGCATGTCCGCGTAGTACGACTGCACGTCGGTAGACCAGTCCCACTCGCACGTAACGGCGTAGTAAGTCCCAGGCGAGGTCGGCTCGATGTCCATCTTCGCCAGGGCCGCGGTCATGGCGTGCGTCTGCGCCGGGTCAGCGGACCCGACCTTGAGCTGCTGAACGTGCCGAGCGAACGAAGCCCACGTGTTGCGGTACCGCGTGGCCGGCCCGATGGCGTTGTCGAACCCGGACTGGTCCTGGTAACCGCCGTAAGGACCGGACACCAGCCGCTGCGCGATCTTCTCGACCTCGCCGCGTACGGCGGAAGCCGTGGTACCCAGGCCGTAAGTGCTGTTGCGCGCGGCGACCCACTCGGTCCACTTGCGGAAGTTCCAGACGATGGCGTCGACGACATCAGGATCGGAACCGTGCCACGTCTTGTTGGGGTCGAGCGCGGAGTCGAGCACCGAGCGGTCGAGCTTCGCCGGGAACATCGACCCGTACACCGAACCGAGGTGCGTGCCGTACGAGTAGCCCAGGTAGTTGAGCTTCTTCTCCCCCAGCGCGCCGCGGATGACGTCCATGTCGCGCGCGGTGTTCATCGTGTTGATGAACCGGCGCATGTCACCGCCGCCGCGCTGGCAGTTCGTCTCCTGCGCCCGCGCGTAGTCCGTCCAGTTGGACAGCTGTGCCTCGGTGGGGCGCGTCGGGAACTCGTCGTCGCTGGACGTGGTGATGCACAAGAGATTCGTCGACCGGCCGACGCCGCGCGGGTCCATGCCGATGACGTCGTAGACCTGTTGCGCCTCCTGGCCGTTGAGCCAGTTGACCAGACGCAGGCCGCTGCCACCGGGACCGCCTGGGTTGGTGAACAGGATGCCGCGCCGGCGCGCGGGATCGGCGGCCTTCTTCCGGGAGATCGCGATCTCCAGGTTGCCGTCGTCAGGCTTCTTGTAGTTCAACGGAACGACGACGGTCGCGCACTCGACGCCCGTGGACGGGGTCACCCAGCCGGCCGGGCATTCGGCCCAGTTGACCGGCTGGGTGTAGAAGGAGTCGAGGTTCTTCGGGTGATCAGCTGCGGCTTGGACGGGTGTCACTAACAGTGATGCGGCGAGCGGGGCGGCCAGCGCCGCCGCGCCCCAACGGGATCTGCGCACGTTTTCCTCCGATCAACGTCGGCGAAAACGTATTCTTGACTCGCGCGTCAGAAAACCCTCCGATCGTCGCTAGCGCACCTCGAAGAGCTCGTATACCAACATCGCGCCGTCCAGCCGGCCCTTCGCGATGGCCTGGACCTTGTTCAGCCAGCGGTAGCGGTCGTCACCGGTCTCGAACAACGGCGCGGCGTAGAGCGGCGACGTGCCGGGGCCCTTCGACACGTCCGTGCGACCGCTGTAGTGGATGAAGATCAGCGCGCCGTCGTCGGTTTGGAGCACCGACCGCACGTCGAGCGTCGCCGTGCCGTCCGGGCCGATGACCAGCCAGTCGGCGGTCGAGGTGCCCTTCATCTTGCCGCGCAGGCGTTCTCCGGCGATGTCACCGGACTCGACCTCGTAGACCAGGCGGTCGCCGACGGGCGTTTTGGGCAGTACGAACGGTTTGCGCAGCACCGCGGTCATCGTGCCGAGCGGGACGAGTTCGATGGTCATGGTTTCCTTCACAGCATCGAGAGGCCGCCGCTGACGGCCAGCGTGTGCCCGGTGATGAACGAGGCGTCCTCGGACGCCAGGAACGCGATCGCGCCGGCGATCTCGTCCGGGGAGCCCGCGCGCTTCAGCACGGTCGAGTCGATCATGGCCTGGGCGAGTCGCTTGCCCAGTTCACCAGCGTGGGCCGCCTCGCCGTGCAACATCGGTGTGTCTACGGGGCCGGGCGCGACGGCGTTGCACCGTACGTTGTAGCGCGCGGCCTCCATCGCGATCGCCTTGGTGAAGCCGAGCAATCCTGCCTTGGCGGCCGAATAAGGCGCTCCCGCAACGGTTCCGCCGCGGCCAGCCTCGCTGGAGACGTTCACGATCACGCCGCTGCGGCGTTGCTGCATGCCTTTGAGGACGACGTGCGTGCACGCCATGGCGCCGACGAGGTTGACCTTGAGGATGAAGTCCCAGTCCGCGGGTGTGGTGTCCACAAAGAACTGGAAGTGCGAGTTGCCCGCGTTGTTGACGAGGATGTCGACTTCCCGGTGGCGCAGTGCTTCGTAGACCGCGTCGGTGTCGGTCACGTCGAGCGTGATCGCGACACCGCCGATCTCGTCGGCGATCCGTTCGGCATTGTCGCCGTTGAGGTCCGCGACCACCACGCTGTGGCCGTCCTTCGCGAGCCTGCGCGACACGGCGGCGCCGATGCCGGAGCCGCCACCCGTGACCACCGCGGTCGTCATGCGATCGTCCCGCCGTCGACGACGATGATCGATCCCGTGGTGTAGCTCGCCGCCTTGCTCGCGAGCCACACGACGGTGCCCGCGACCTCGTCGGCCTCACCGACGCGGCCGAGTGCCGTCTTCGCGATCACGCTCTGGTGCAGCTCGGGCGTCTCGACGATGGCTTTGGAGAAGTCTGTGTTGATCACTCCGGGCGCGACGGCGTTGACCCGGATGCCCTGTGGGCCGAGCTCGCGCGCGAGCGTCTTCGTCGCGCTGATCATCGCCGCCTTGGCCGCCGAGTAGAGGCCCATGAACGGCTCGGCCTTGAGGCCGGCCGCGGACACGATGTTGACGACCGAACCGCCGCCGTGTCCGAGGCCGGCTTTGACCGCTGCGCGGGTGAGACACAGCGGGGCCCTCACGTTGACGTTCATGATCTTGTCGAACAGCTTGGGCGTGACGTCGATGAGCGGCGCGAAGGGCGCGCTCGCGCCGGCGTTGTTGACCAGGACGTCGATCCGGCCGAACCGGTCGGTGACGTTCGCGACGACACCGGGGATCTCGTCCTCGTGGCTGATGTCCGCGACGATGGGCAGCGCCTCGACCTCGAACTCCCGCTCGATGTCGCTGACGACGGTCTTCGTCGCCTCGGCGGTGCGCGCGACGACGGCGACGCTTGCGCCGGCGCGGGCGAGGCCGCGCGCTGTCGCGAGGCCGATGCCGCGGGTACCACCGGTGACCAGGGCGACGTGGCCTACCAGGGAGAACGGATTGCTCGACATGTCGCCGAAAGTAATCGACACCGTGTCGACTCAGAAGTCGTGCGCCTTATCTGCTGCGAAACCCCGTACACCCGCCGGAGGGCCGCTAGTCCGAGGCCCCGTACACACTGCGGAGCCACACCGAGGTGAGCGTCTCCACGAGCTCGCGGTCGCGCGCCGCCGACTTCCGGCCGAGCGACATGTTGTAGCAGGCGGACTCGTTCATGCTGATCAACACGTTCGCGAGCATCCGCGCGTTGGGCGGTCCGGGCACGGCGACGCCCGCCGCGCGTTCGATCTCGATCTGCTGCGCTGTCGAGTCGATGAAGCGGTGCGCGACGTCCGCCCAGAAGTCGCGCATCATCGAGTTGGTGTCTCGAGCGCGAACGGCCGCGCGCAAAACCGGCCCGTGCTGGCGCCACAGTGCGACGGTCGCGGCGATCGCGCGGCGGATCGAGTCCGCCGGGGGTTCGCTGCCGCGGCGCAACCACATGGCGGCGGACTCGTAGAGGCCTTCGGAAACGCGTTCGGACAGCGCGTACAGCACCGCCTCACGTGATTCGAAATGGAAATAGAAGGTCGATCGCGAGATGCCCGCGCCCGAAGTCAGCTCGTCCACCGCGATCTCGTCGAGGGACTTCGTTTCCAGCAGCCGTTCGGCCGTGTCGAGAATGGCCTGCGAAGTAAGATCACCTTTACTTCGCTTCCTCCTCGAACCGGCTGAGCTCAACGGGGCGCGCTGGGACATGCAGCACATCTTGATGTATGCCGCCGGATCACCGAAAGCGACCCTCCTACGGGATCGATTCAGACGGAAAGATGCTGACCAGAATGGTTTAAGAATGTCGTTCGGCACGAAACCGACTGTCGTCCTGGCGCGAAACCGTCTTGCGGCCCGGTAATCCGCGCCCCCTGTCGGGTTCGTGGTTGTCAACGGCCCGTTCGCTCGCGCGGTCCGGGATTTCGCGGAACGAACCGGCCCTGCCGATCGTTGCGCCAGGAGGAAGCGCGCGGGGGGCAAGCGGGAAGCACGCGGGCCTGTGGACAACTGGTGTGCGTAATCCGGCCACACCGGGTAGGAATGGATCGTGGATCCGCTACGGGCACTGCGGCAGGTCGCGTTCCAGCTGGAACGCGCGGGCGAGCCGACCTACCGAGTGCAGGCGTTCCGCAAGGCCGCGGCGGTGCTCGGCTCACTCGACCCGGACGAGGTGGCCCGTCGCTCGCGGCAGGGTTCGCTGACGGACCTGGCCGGCATCGGCAAGGCGACGGCGGGCGTCGTCGCCGACGCGCTGGCCGGCCGCGAACCCGCGTACCTCGACAAGCTGCGAAAGGTGGAGATCGCCGGAGGAGACGAGCTCCGCGCCCGGCTGCGCGGCGACTGCCATACGCACTCCGACTGGTCGGACGGCGGCAGCCCCATCCGGGAGATGGCCGAGGCGGCTCGCGACCTGGGCCACGAGTGGATGGCCCTCACGGACCACTCCCCTCGCCTGACCGTCGCGAACGGCCTGTCCCGGGATCGCCTGCTGAAACAGCTCGAGGTGGTCGCCGAGCTGAACGTCGAACTGGCGCCGTTCATGATCCTGACCGGGATCGAGGTCGACATCCTCGACGACGGCAGCCTCGACCAGGACCCCGAGTTGCTGGAGCGACTGGACGTCGTGGTCGCGAGCGTCCACTCGAAACTCCGCATGCCGCACGCCGAGATGACCGAGCGGATGCTGACCGCGGTCGCGAACCCACACGTCGACATCCTCGGGCACTGCACCGGCCGGCTGGTGGTGGGCAAGGGGCGCCCGGAGTCCACTTTCGACGCCGCCGCGGTGTTCGCCGCGTGTGCCGAGCACGGGACGGCGGTGGAGATCAACTCGCGGCCCGAACGGCTGGATCCGCCGCGGCGGTTGCTGCGGATGGCCGTTGAGGCCGGGTGCATGTTCTCGATCGACAGCGACGCGCACGCGCCAGGGCAGCTCGACTGGCTCGGGTACGGGTGTGCACGGGCCGAGGAGTGTGGCGTGGAGGCCGATCGGGTGATCAACACGCGGCCCGCGGCGCGGTTGCTGACCGGCTGACGGGGTGAGGTCAGCAGGCGATTTCGGCTTCCGTGGACGCCTGCAAAAGGTGGTCGTGCCAGGAGATCAGCGGTCCCGGTTGCTCCACTGCCCGCCGCCACGCCGCCCGGCACAGTTCCAGCACCGGCTCCGGATCCCAGGCGGCGACCAAATCCGAAAGCGGCGAATCCGCCAGCGAACCGAGCGCGTACCGCCGCGAAATCCCGGCACACAAAGGCACCACGGTTCCATCCGCCTCGACGACCAGCGGTGAGGTTCGCAAAAACGACTCCTGGCGCGTCAACAGCGCCGCGCGGGTCGTGACCGAGAACTCGACGTCGACGGCGTACTCCTCGGCGATCCGCCGCACGAACACCGAAGCCCGAATCAGGTCGACGGCATCGGCTCCCACGGGAAAAACGCGGATCCGCCGCGCGCCGGCGCCGACGGCGTGCGCCGCCGAACCCATGACATCGGTGAGCGACCGGATCTCTGCGATCCCCGCACCCGCATACGACTCGACGGGCACGACCAGCGACGCGCCGGCCGACTGCCAGCGCGGAGAGCGGACCTCCAACATGCCGGACATGAGGAGCGGCAACCGCGGCAGATACACGGTAAATCGATTCTGAGTCCGAACGGGCGAAGCCCGGACAGTTCGCCGCGTGTTCACCGCAGGTCCCCCGTGCGATCATCGGGAGCTGTCACCGTCTCCGTCGCCCTTGTCCGGCAACAGGAAGCGAACAGGCATGTTAGGTCGTAGGGTCCTGCTCCCCACGCTGGCCGCCGCCGTGCTCACCGCCACCACCATCACCGTGATCGCTTCGAACAGCCAAGCCGCCGCCACCACCTTCACCCCCACCGCCGACACCTACGTCGACAACTCCGCAACCTCAACGAACTTCGGCACGTCCGGTCAGCTGGGCGTGGACAACTCGCCGATCAAGCGGACGTTCCTCAAGTTCAACGTCACCAACGTCAGCGGCACGGTGACGAGCGCCAAGCTGCGTCTCCACACCGACGACGTCGCGGGCTCCCAGAGCTCCAACGGGGGCACGTTCAGGACGCTGACCGACACCGCGTGGTCGGAAACCGGCGTCACCTGGAACAACCAGCCCGCGATCGACGGGGCCACGATCAGCACCCTGGGCAGCGTCGCGCGCAACGCCTGGTACGAGGTCGACGTCACGAGCCAGGTCAGCGCGAACGGCACGTTCTCGTTCGGCATCACCAGCACCAGCAGTGACGGTGCCGACTACGACTCCCGGGAAAGCGGCACCACCGCGCCGCAGCTGGTGATCACCACCGGCACCACGACGACGACCACGACGCCTCCGCCGAGCGGCGACCCCGTGCTCGTGGGCGCGGGCGACATCTCGAACTCCGGTTCCGGCGACAGCGCCACCGCGGCGCTCCTGGACAACATCCAGGGCACGGTGTTCACCGCGGGCGACAACGTCTACGACAGCGGCACCACCACGGAGTTCAACACCTACTACAACCCGACTTGGGGCCGGCACAAGGCGCGTACCAAGCCGTCGCCCGGTAACCACGACTACAACACCAGCGGCGCCTCCGGTTACTTCAACTACTTCGGCTCAGTGGCCGGCGCCAACGGCTACTACTCCTACGACCTCGGCAACTGGCACATCGTCAGCCTCAACTCCAACATCAGCATGGCCGCCGGTTCCGCGCAGGAGCAGTGGCTGCGCCAGGACCTCGCCGCCAGCACCAAACCCTGCACCGCGGCGTACTGGCACCACCCGCTGTACACCAGCGGCGCCAACCACGCGCCGTCCACCTCGACCCGGCCGCTCTTCCAGGCGTTGTACGACTTCAACGCCGACCTGGTGATCACCGGGCACAACCACCAGTACGAGCGGTTCGCACCGATGAACCCGACCGGCGGCCTCGACACCGCACGCGGCATCCGCAGCTTCGTCGCGGGCATGGGCGGCGCCAGCCACTACTCCTTCGGCACCATCCAGCCCAACAGCGAGGCGCGCAACAGCGACACCTACGGCGTCCTGAAGTTCACCTTGCACAGCAACAGTTTCGACTGGCAGTTCGTCCCCGAGGCGGGCAAGAGCTACTCCGACAGCGGCACCACCAACTGTCACTGACACCCGCTGCCGTGCCCCCGGACCAACGGGGGCACGGTTCCCCGGAGGAGCCGCCGCGTGTATCTATCCACATTGGACAAGCCGAAGACCACCAACTGGAAGGGCATCAGCGGCAACGTCTTCGCGCTCGGCACGGTCAGCCTGATCACCGACGTGTCGTCGGAGATGGTCGCGTCGATCCTGCCGCTGTACCTCGTCATCGGACTCCAGCTCAGCCCCGCCGCGTACGGCGTGATCGACGGCCTCTACACCGGCGCCACCACACTCCTGCGTCTGGTCGGCGGGTACGTCGCCGATCGCACCACCAAGCGAAAAGCCGTGGCGGGCACCGGATACGCGCTCTCCGCCGTCGCCAAACTAGGACTGCTCGCCGCGGGCAACGCCACCACCGTCCTCGGCCTCGTGATCACCGCGGACCGCGCGGGCAAGGGCCTGCGGACCGCACCACGCGACGCGCTCATCACCCTGTCCACACCGGAGAAGGACCTCGGCCGCGCGTTCGGCGTGCATCGCGCCATGGACGGCATCGGCGCGTTCGCCGGACCACTCGTGGCGCTCGCGGTGCTCGCCGCGGCGAACCAGCAGTTCGACTCGGTGTTCGTCACGAGCTTCTGCATCGCGACGCTCGGCGTCATCGTCCTGATCCTCTTCGTCCAGGACAAGCAAGCCGTCACCGCACCGAAGGAACGCCTCAAACTCGGTCTGCTCAGGGATCGCAAGGTTCAGAAACTCGTTCTCGCCGCGAGCATCCTAGGCATGGCGACCATCGGTGACGGGTTCGTCTACCTGCTCATCCAGAAGCGCGAGAACCTCACCATCGGCTGGTTCCCGCTGCTCGCGGTCGGCACCAGCCTCGGCTACCTGCTGCTCGCGGCACCGC
Organism: Lentzea sp. NBRC 105346; assembly: GCF_030269605.1. Taxonomy (GTDB): domain Bacteria; phylum Actinomycetota; class Actinomycetes; order Mycobacteriales; family Pseudonocardiaceae; genus Lentzea. Next base: position 72,220 of record NZ_BSTQ01000019.1, on the reverse strand, counting down.
TCGGCGCGCTCGCCGACCGCATCGGCCGTAAGAAGATGCTGCTCTGCGGCTACGGCGCGCTGGCCGTCGCGTATCTCCTGATCCACGGCCCGATTACCGGCTGGCCGTTGGTCGTCATGGTCATCGCCCTCTACGGCGTCTTCTACGCGGCCACGGACGGCGTGCTGATGGCGCTGGCGGGACCGGTGCTGCCGGAACGCCTGCGCACCACCGGAATCGCGCTGATCCAAAGTGGACAGGCACTCGCCTATCTCGGTTCGAGCGTGCTTTTCGGGCTCGCGTGGCAGTTCTGGGGACCGGAGACCGCGACCCGGATCGCCGCGGCCGCCGTGGTCGTAGCGGCAACCGCCACCGCGGCCCTGCTGAGGAGCACCAAGTGAAGATCGTGATCGCCGTGGTGTCGGCCGTCCTCCTGGCGGCCGTCGCCATCGGCTACACCAAGCTGAACGCCGGCCCGAAGGCGACCGCGGACTCCGTCAAAGTCACCGGGCAACAGCTCATGGTGCTCAGCAACGGCCGGCTCTCCACGGTCAACCGACAAGATCCCGGCGGTCCGCGCGACATCACCGACCAGCGCTGTGACCGCGCGTACGCGTCGGGCGGCACGATCGCGTGCCTGCGGCCGGTGGGCGCGCTCAAGGCCGGCGAGTTGGCCGTGCTCGACGCGAACCTCAAGGAGCAGCGCACGATCCCGCTGACCGGGTTCCCCAACCGCGCCCGCGTGTCGAAGAGCGGGCGCATGGTCGCGTGGACGCTGTTCGTCGACGGGCATTCCTACGCCGCCAACGGTTTCTCCACCAGCGCGGGCATCCTCGACACGAAGACCGGCACGCTCGTCAGGAGTCTCGAAGAACTCACGCCCGACCAGGCGACCGACACCAACTACTGGGGCGTCACGTTCGCCGACGACGACAACCGGTTCTACGCGACAATGTCGACCGGGGGCCACCGATTTCTGATCGAAGGCGACTTCGCGGCGCGCACAACGAAGCAACTGTTCGACAATGTCGAATGCCCTTCGCTGTCGCCGAACGGCAAGCGCATCGCGTACAAGGCGGCGGTCGACGGCGACCCACAGAAGGGCTGGCGCCTGAGCGTCCTCGACCTCGACACCAAGAAGGTCACCGCGACGGCGGAGACCCGCAGTGTCGACGACCAGCCGGCGTGGCTGGACGACCACACGATCGCCTACGGCATGCAGCGCAGCGACGGCGTCAACGACGTGTGGGCCGTGCCAGCCGACGGCACCGGAACGCCCAGCGTCCTGGTCCCCGAGGCGAACTCCCCCGCGCCGCTCTAACCCGGCAGCGGCCTCATCCGGTCCGGCATGTGCGCGCGTAACGAGTCCCGCAATGTCTCCACGTCGAGAGCGTCCAGCAGAACCTCGGACGCACCGCACACCAGAGTCGCCTCGCCCGCGGCGAGAGGCTCGTAGCGGAACTCCGGGACGGAGCAGGGACAAGCGCCGTTGATGGCTTCGATCAATTGGCCGGCTCGCGGGTACGGCAACCTGGCGCTCCACTGCGGAGCAGCCGGTTCGCGGAAGAAGAGCCGTAACCCACCAGTCGCACGACGGATCTCGACATGCACGAACGTCAACGTACTCTTCGCGATCAAACGACGGCCAGCTCAACTCACCCGTTCGCGGGAACGAAAGGGAGCCACCTCACACCGGTGGCTCCCCGTGACGTTCACTGGTAACAGGGCTTCTCGAACTTGAAGTCCTTCGCGGTGGACCCGGTGAAGAAATCCTCCACCAGGGTGACACCCGTGGGAGCGCCGTCATCCGGGCGGTAGATCAACGACTGTCGGACGACGTTCTCGTCGGGCTTGCCCTTCTGCTTGCCCGCACCGGCCGGCAACATTCCCTCGTAGTCGACCGAGTCGAGCTGTCGAACGGCGTTCAGCAATCCCGAACGCGTGAGGTCCTTGTTGTCGACGGCCTTCTGCAGCGCTGCCTTCAACGGGTACGCCCACACCCAGCCCGCGGTGTAACCGTCATTCGGCGTCACACCGGGCAGGGCCGCGCGCATAGCGGTGTGGCCGACGGACTCGGTGTTCCACGCCTTCCACGGCGCGGACTGCATGTACAGCGCCTTGATCGCGGGCGCGGCCGGCGATTTCAGGAGCCCTGGGTTCCACGTCGGCGACGTGCCGATGAAGCGGCCGGTGAAGCCGCGCGCGGCGGTCTGGCCGACGATCACGGCCGCGTCGGTCGGGCCGGTGGTGAGGATCACCAGGTCCGGCTTGCCGGACACGATGGCGTCGATCGCGCCGCCCTGGTTGTCCTGACCCGTCTGGGTCTTGACGTCGGTGAACTTCAGGCCGCGCTTCTCGGCGGCGCGCTTGGTGCCCGCGGCGGCGTCGTCGCCGTAGTCACCGGCCAAGTGCACGGCCATGACGGACTTGACGCCCATCTTGTCCACCGCGTAGTCGACCGAGTTCATCGACTCGATGCAGTAGTTCGTGCCGGACTCCAGCACGACCTCTTCGTGGCCCCACAACGATGTCCACGACGCGGGCACGGACACCAGCGAGGTGTTCTGCAGGTCCGGCAGGATCGCCGCGGTCGTCGGCGAGCCCAGGGTCTGGGTCAGCGCCAGCACCTTCGGCTTGATCTCCTGGTAGACCTGGTTGTGGATCTGCGGGTTGTACTTGTTGTCCTTGACGTACGTCGTCACGTCGATCTCGTAGCCGCCGATGCCGCCCTGGTCGTTCACGCGCTTCCAGAACGCCTTCTGCGCGTCGGTGATCGGTACCGCGAGAGTCTTGAATGGACCTTCAGTCAGGTCCGAGATGGTACCTAGGTAGATACAGCCCTTGGACTTGTCTTTGGCCTGAGGACACGCTTCCGAAGTGACGCCGGCGTCGACCTTGATGCCGCCCTTACCCTCATTGGGTTGGGCGCCGTCACCACTTCGACAGGAAGCCAGTGCGAGCAGCGCGACGAACACTGCCGCCAATCGACTGGGGGACATGGGCTTTCTCCCTTTGCTCAGTACGAGAACGGCCAGGTGCGCCAGTAGTTGCGGACACGCACCCAGATGCCGAACAACCCACGTGGTTCGACGATCAGGAACACGATCAGCAGCACCCCGTACAGCACGGCCTCCAGCTGGAAGACCGTGAAGTTCCCGGTGGCGTCGCCACTGATGAACGGCAGCACCGCGGGCAGCTCCCTGGTGATGCGTGGCAGCAACGTGATGAACAGGGCACCCATGATCGCGCCCGAGATGGTGCCCGCGCCGCCAATGAGCACCATCGCGATGTACTGCACGGACAACAACAAGCTGAACGAGCCAGGATCGAAGAACCCGTTCACCACGAACAACAACGCGCCCGCGACACCCGCGTAGAACGACGAGATCGCGAACGCGAGCACCTTGTACTTCGTCAGGTCCACGCCGATCACCGACGCGGCCAGGTCACGGTCGCGCACCGCCGCGAACGCCCGGCCGATCCGCGACCGGACCAGGTTCCGCGCCAGCACACCGAAGATCACCAGCAGCACGAACATCAACAGGTACAGCTGCTGCGGGCCCGTCAAAAAGGCACTGTTGCGATCGAGCCTGACACCGAACAACTCCGGGACCGCGGCGGGACGGCCGACACCGGGCCCACCCGTCAGCTCGGTCCACTCCCGGAAGACGTGGTCTCCCAGGAAGACCAGGCCCAGCGTCACGATCGCGAGATACAACCCGCGCAACCGCACGGCCAGCGGCGCGACCAGCACGCCGAACAACGCCGCCACCAATCCTGAGGCCAGCAACCAGATCGGCAACGACGTGATGCCGAACCCGATCACCCGGCCGTTCGGGTTCCCGGACAGCGCCGCACCCGTGTACGCACCGATCGCGAGGAAGAACGCGTGGCCCAGCGACACCTGACCCGCGTATCCGGTCACGATGTTCAGCCCGATCGCGCCGATCGCCGCCACGAACCCGGTCGCGAGCAGCTGTAGCAGATCGTCGGTGATCATGAACGGCAGCAGCAAAGCCACGATCAGCAGCGCACCGGAAGCGATCCGTTTCGGCCGCGTGTTCAGGAACGCCATGTCCTGCGCGTAAGACGTGTAGAGCTCCGGACGTCCTCTCACAGCCGCTCGACCTCCCTCTTGCCGAACAGCCCGTACGGGCGAACCAGAAGCACCAGCAACATCAACGCGTACGGCGCCACAAGAGCGAAGTTCGGCCCGAGCCACGGCGCGAAGGAACCCTGATACGTACCGACAAGAGACTCGATCACGCCGACCGCGAGCCCGCCGATCACCGCGCCGCCCAACGACTCCAGCCCGCCGAGGATGATCGCGGGCAACGCCTTCAACGCCACGATCCACAGCTGCTGGTCGACCCCGGCACCGGTCGCGACGAACACGCCCGCCAGAGCCGCGAGCCCACCGGCCAGCGCCCACGACAACGCGAACACCGACCCGACCGAGATCCCCTGCGCCAGCGCGACTTCCTGGTCGTACGCCACGGCCCGCATCGCGAGACCGACGCGCGAGTACTGGAAGAACGCGAACAGCGCGACGGTCACCACGGCCGTCGTCCCGAACATCACCAGGTACCGCGACTGCACGTCGACCCCGAGGAAAGTCACAGTGGACAGTCCCCAGGGATCACCGACCTGCCGCACTTCCAACCCGATGAACGCGTTCGTCACCACCCGCACCACGACGTCCACGCCGATCGTGATGATCGCGACCACGAACACCGGCTTGCCGACCATCGGCCGCAACACCGTGCGTTCCACACCCAACGCCAGGAACGCGATGATCACCGCGGCCACCGCGACCGCGCCGAAGAACCCCGTTACCGGAGCCAGATAGGAGACCAGCACCGCGCCGGCGAGCATGAAGGCGGGCTGCGCGAAGCTGATCACCTGCGTGGACTTGTAGATGATCACGAAGCCCAGCGCCAGCAGCGAGTAGATCGACCCGGTGCCGAGGCCGCGCACGAGCGACTGCAGGAACTCACCCATACATGTCCTCCACCAGCGGCTCGAACATCTTGTGCAGGGCAGACCGTTTCACCTTCTGGGTGGCGGTGAGCTCGCCGTCCTCGTGGTCGAGCTCCTTGGGGAACATGCGGAACTTCTTGATCTGTTCCACGGACGCGAACCGCGAGTTGACCGAGGTGACGATCTCCTGGACGAGCTTGAGCACCTCCGGTTTCTCGGATAGGTCGCGGTAGGTCGTGTACGGAATCCGGTGCTGCTGCGCCCAGTGCCCGACCGTCTCGTACTCGATGCCGATCAACGCGGTGAGGTACGCGCGCTGGTCGCCGACCACCACGGCCTCCTTGATGTACGGCGAGGTCTTGAGCGCGTTCTCCAGTTCGGACGGCGAGATGTTCTTGCCGCCCGCGGTGATGATGATGTCCTTCATCCGGTCGGTAATCTTCACGTGCGTTCCGTCGACCCACTCGCCGACGTCGCCGGTGTGCAACCAGCCGTCCGGCGACACGGCACGGGAAGTTGCTTCCGTGTCACGCCAGTAGCCCGCGAACACACCGGCGTGCCGCGTCTGGATCTCTCCGGTCTCAGGATCGATCCGGAGCTCCACGCCGTCGTGCGGCTCGCCGACCGTGCCGACCTTCACGCGGCCCGGCCGGTTCGCCGTGGCGATGGCGCTGTTCTCGGTCATGCCGTAGACCTCGTGCATCGGCACCCCGATGCCCATGAAGAACTTCAGCACCTCGGGCGCGATCGGCGCGGCGCCGGACGACGCGTACCGCACGCGCCGCATCCCGATCCGCGCGCGCAACGCCCGGAAGCAGAACAACCAGCCCAGCCCGTACAGAAGTCGAGACGAACCGGTGTGCTTGCCACCGGACTCGACCAGAGCGGCACCGATCCGGTCCGCGACCCGCAGCCAGAACCGCGTCGAGGTCCGTTTGAGCCAGGACGCCGACGAGACGCCGATCGTCACCCCCGCCAGGACCTTCTCCCAGATCCGGGGCACTCCGAACAGGATCGTCGGCTGCACCTCGCGCAGGTTCGCCTGCACGGTCTCGATCGACTCCGCGAAGTGCACCTGCACGCCCGACGACGCACTGAACCACGTCGTGAAGATCCGCTCGGCCACGTGGCACAGCGGCAGGTACGACAGCGTCATGTCCTTTTCGGACGGTGGCGGTGACGTGAACCCACCGCCCTCCACCAGGACGCCGATGGCGAACTCGACGTTCGCCACGGTCAGCATGGCGCCCTTGGGCGGCCCGGTGGTGCCGGACGTGTAGATCAACGTCATGATGTCGTCCGGCGACGTTTCGGCCATCCGCGCGGGCAGTTCGGCAGGGAACTCGTCGCGGTGCGCGGCACCCAGCGCGAGGAAGTCGTCCCACCAGAGCAACTTCGGGTTTTCGTAACGGTTCCGGATACCCCGCGGTTCCAGGTAGACGATCCACTCCAGTTCGGGCAGCTCGTCGATGACCGCGAGCACCTTGTCGACCTGCTCCTGGTCCTCGGCGATCAGCACGCGCGCACCGGAGTGGCCGAGCAGGTAGGCGACCTCGGACGGCGGGTTCGTCGGGTACAGCCCGACGGTGATCGCCCGGACGGCCACGGTGCCGAGGTCGGCGTAGAGCCACTCGCGACGGTTCTCTGAGTGAACGGCAACACGATCACCCGGTTGGACTCCGAGTTTCAACAGGGCGTGGGCGACGAGTTCGACATTGGCCCAGTAGCGGGCCCACGTCACCTCCTGCCAGATGCCGAAGTCCTTGGCGCGCAACGCGACCCGGTCCGGCATCGAGGAGGCCCGGTCACGCACCCGAGTCACGACGGTTTTCGTCACGAGACACCTCCGGCGGTGCGGTGCTGCTCCCCCAGGTACGCCCGGATCACGTCCGGGTCCTCCTGGACCTCCTGCGGCGTGCCGGTGCGGATCGGCTTGCCGAAGTCCATGACCATCACGCGGTCGGCGAGGTCCATGACCAGTCCCATGTCGTGCTCGACCATGACCATCGGGATGCCGAGCTCCTCGCGGATGTCGAGGATGAACCGCGCCATGTCCTCGGTCTCCTCGACGTTCATGCCGGCCACCGGCTCGTCGAGCAGCAACAGCCGCGGCTCCATCGCGAGCGCGCGGCCGAGCTCGACCCGCTTCTGCACGCCGTACGGCAGCAGCCCGACCGGGAACCGGCGCCACTGCTCGAGCTCCAGGAAGTCGATCACATCCTCGACCGCGGAGCGGTTGGCCAGCTCCTCGCGCCGCGCCCCGCCCGCCCAGACGAACGCGGACAGCGCGCCGTACCGCATGTGGTTGTGCCGCCCGAGCATCAGGTTCTCGACGACGGTCAGGTTCGAGAACAGCTCGATGTTCTGGAACGTCCGTGCCAGACCGAGGCCGGCGATCCGGTGCGGCCGCATGCCGACGAGCGACTGTCCTTCGAAGAGCACGGTCCCCTGCTGGGGCCGGTACACGCCGGACAGGACGTTGAAGATCGACGTCTTGCCGGCGCCGTTCGGCCCGATCACGGCGAAAAGTTCGCCTTGCTCAACACTGAACGAAACGTCGTCGACCGCGACAACGCCTTCGAACGCGAGGCGAATGCTCGACACTTCCAGAACCACGCTCACGACAACCACCGCTTCCGCCGCTTGTAGTGCTTGACGGAGCGGAACGACTCGGTGGTCAGCCCGAGGTAGAACTCGCGCACGTCCTCGTCGGCCAGCAGCTCGGCGGCCGGCTTGTCCATCACGACCTTGCCGGTCTCCATGACGTACCCGTGGTCCGCGATCGACAGCGCCATGCTGGCGTTCTGCTCGACCAGCAACACGGTCGTCCCGAGCGAGTTGATCTTCACGATCAGGTCCCGGATCTGCTGCACGAGCAGTGGCGCGAGGCCCAGCGACGGCTCGTCGAGCAGCAGGTAGGACGGGTCGGACATGAGCGCGCGGCCGATCGAGAGCATCTGCTGCTCGCCGCCGCTGAGGTACCCCGCGGACTGTCTTCGCCGCTCGCGCAGCCGCGGGAACAGCTCGTACATCCGGTCGAGGTTCTCCCGGACGCGGGACGCGGCGACGTGCCCGCCCACCCGCAGGTTCTCCTCGACGGTCAGCTCGGCGAGGATCCGCCTGCCCTCCAGGGCCTGCTTGACTCCCAATGCCGCTATCTTCGCTGGTGGAAGCCGGTGGATCGGTTCACCGTCGAGCGTCACCGACCCCTTGGTGACCTTGCCGTCGTGCACGTCGAGCAGGCCGGAGAGAGCTCGCAACAGAGTCGTCTTACCGGCTCCGTTGGCCCCGAGCAGGGCGACGATCTTCCCGGCGGGCACCCGCAGGCTCACGCCTCGGAGCACCAGCATCACGTCGTCGTAGACCACCTCAAGGTTGCTGGCCTCGAGCACCGGCGCCTCCACGTGGATCGAAGGCGATCAGTATGACCTGGATCACAGCCGTTTCGACCACTCTGCGCAGTTTTGTGATGTTCAGATGGCGATTGGTTCACCACACAGAGTAACCATCCATTGTGGACTCAACACGATGTGTAGTTCGACTGATCACGGGTACTCCCTCTGGTGACCGCAACCGACAGTCAGGAGGTTTGCGTGACCACCATTGAGAAGTCGGTGGACGTTCACGTCCCGGTGAGCACGGCCTACAACCAGTGGACCCAGTTCGAGTCGTTCCCCGCGTTCATGGACGGTGTCGAGCGCATTCAGCAGCTGACGCCGACCCGCACGCACTGGACCACCAAGATCGGTGGCGTGCAGCGCGAGTTCGACGCGGAGATCACCGAGCAGCACCCCGACGAACGAGTCGCGTGGCGCACAACGGACGGTCCGCAGCAGGCCGGCGTCGTGACCTTCCACCGGATCGACAACGAGACCACCCGCGTTCACCTGCAGATGGAGTACGACCCCGACACGCTGACCGAGAAGGCGGGCACGGCGCTCGGCGTCGTGCAGCAGCGGATCAACGGGGACATGAAGAGGTTCAAGGAGTTCATCGAGAACCGCGGCTCGGAGACCGGCGCGTGGCGCGGTGACGTCTCGCCGCCACCGCAGAGCTGAGACGAGCGTGGAGTGACGCCCGACCAACAGCGCGCCTTCGAACGGCTGGCGCGCACGCCGGACAGCTCGCCATGCAGGCAGGAGCTGCGCGAGCGGCTGGTGCGCGAGTACCTGCCGCTCGCGCGGCACATCGCGCGGCGGTTCGCCGAGCGCGGCGAGCCGCTGGAGGACCTGACCCAGGTCGCGGTGGTCGGCCTGCTCAACGCCATCGACCGATATGACGTCGGCAGGCAGACCGACTTCCTGTCGTTCGCCGTGCCGACGATCACCGGCGAGGTGCGCAGGCACTTCCGCGATCAGTGCTGGGCGATCCGCGTACCGCGCAGGTTGAAGGAACTGTGCGACGCCATCGACGGCGCGACGGTCGAGCTCACCCACCGGACCGGGCGATCTCCCACCCCCACGGAGATCGCCCGGCACCTCTCCATCCCGCTCCGCGAGGTCTACGAGGGCCTGCGCGTCGAGCGCAACACCCGCCCCGCACCGCTCGACCTGCTGGAGGACAACGAGGTCGAGGATCCGGCGCTGGAGGGTGTCGAGATCCACGAGGCGCTGCAGCCGATGCTGCGCGGGCTCCCCCGCCGCGAGCGCACGATCGTGATGCTGCGGTTCTTCGGGCACATGACCCAGACCGAGATCGCGCGCCGGGTCGGGATCTCACAGATGCACGTATCGCGCCTGATCACGAAGTCACTCGAACAGTTGCGTCGCGACCTGTTCGCAGACGAATGAATTCGGATGTGATCGGCGCCACACTAATGGTAATACTGAGTTCATGAACTTCTCCCGGCTGCGCTGGCCGCAGGTGCTCGCTCTCGGCACCGGCGGCTTTCTGCTGCTGTGGGGCCTCGCCGGCTTCCTCGTGACGGGGTTCGCCGACTTCGCCGGGCACGCCGACACGGCCGTGCTGGGTCTCCGGGTCAACCCGCTCGCCAACCTGGTGCACGCCGTCACCGGCGTCGCGTTCATGATCGTCGCGCCGGGGGTGAAGCGGCTGGGGACCGCCGCCGTGCTGCTCGCCGGGCTCTACCTCGTCATGTTCGGGATCGGCGCCGCCGACGATCCGGCGACCAACGTGTTCAACGTCAACGTGCCCAGCAACGTGCTGCACCTGCTGACCGGGTTCGCCGGGATGACCGCCGTGCAGGGCGCCGTGTGGATGAAACAGTGCGACAAGCTCAGCGCTTCAGCATCCTGAGCGTCGCGCGCTCCGGGTCGCCCCGCGTCCCGATCACCTCACCCCGTTCGAACCGCTCGACCAGCCGTGGATCCACATAGGACTTCCGCGCGACGGCCGGGGTGTTGCCCAGCTCCTCGGCGACCTCCTTCATGACCCGGCTGACCGCGCGCTTGCTGGGTTTGCCCGCGCGCGCAAACGCTTGGGCGGCGTAGACGGTGGCGTGCCAGGTCCGGAGGTCCTTCACGGAGAACTCGTCGCCGACCAGCTCGCGGAACCGGTCGTTGAGATCGTTGGCGGTCAGGTCGAACACGCGGTCGTCCTCCCCCAGCCCGCGCGTCAACGGTCGCAGCGCCCGCGCCAGATCCGGGTCGTCGACGTCCTGGGCGACCTCAACGCCGCTCTTGGCCGGGAAGCAGAAGAACACGCTCGTCGACCGGACCCGCACGTGCCGGCAGAGCAGCGTCGCCACGCCGTGGGTGCCGTCCTCGACGTACTCCTCGTGGCCGACCCGGAAGATGCCGAGATCGAGCAAGCGCAAACCGATGGCCAGCCGCCGCTTGCGACCCCGGCCCTTCATGTCCGCCTCGATCTGTTCCCGGAAGGCCGGCAGCTTGGGTGCCAGGCGCAGCACGCGGTCGTACTTCTCCTCGTCGCGTTCCTGCCGCCACCGCTCGTGGTACAGGTACTGCCGCCGGCCCGCGTCGTCGACGCCGACGGCCTGGATGTGCCCGTTCTCGAAGGGGCAGATCCAGACCTCGCGCCACGCGGGTGGAATCACGAGCGCCTTGCACCGCGCGACATCGTTGGCACCGAGTGGGTCGCCCGCCGAGTCGAGGTACGTGAACCCCTTGCCACGACGGCGTCTCGTCCATCCCGGGCCCGCCGGGTCGCTGCGTTTCATCCGCATGATCACCGGGTACCCGCTTTCGCGATGAGCGACTACACGGTCGGCGTGGAACAGGAGTTCCTGCTGGTGGACCCCGCGACTCGGCGGCCGGTGAGCCGAGCCGAGGAGGTCCACGCCGCGGCGCGCGCTCCCGAGGGGTTCGACGTGCAGTTCGAGCTCACCCCGTACCAGATCGAGATCGCGACCCCGATCGCCGAGACCCCCGAGGAGCTCGAACACCAGGTGCGCACGGCGCGGCGGGTGCTCGTCGACGCGGCGGAGTCCGTCGGCTGCCGGTTGGTCGCCGCAGGAATGCCGGTGCTCGGCGAGGCCGGTCCCCCACCCGGTACGGACGACCCGCGTTATCACCGGATCGAGTACTCCCACCGCAAGCTGATCATCGGCCAGGGCGCGTGCGGGTTGCACGTGCACGTTGGCGTCGCTGACCGCACGGAGGCGGTCCGCGCGTCGAACGCGTTGCGCCCGTGGTTACCGGTGCTGCTGGCGATGAGCGCGAACTCGGCGTTCGCCGCGGGCGAGGACACCGGGTACGCGAGCTGGCGTTCGATGATCTGGTCGCGCTGGCCGGTGAGCGGGCCGCCGCCGGAGTTCTCGTCGCCCGAGCACTACGACCGCGTGGTGGACGCGCTGGTCAGGTGCGGTTCGCTGATCGACCGGGCGATGGTCTACTGGGACGTCCGGCCGTCGGCGAAGCACCCGACCGTCGAGGTGCGGGCGGCGGACATTCCCATCGAGGCGCACGAGGCCGTCGTGCTGGCGGAGCTGATCCGCGCGATCGTCGTGATCAGCGCGCCCGAGGAATGGGTCGAGGACTCCGTGCTGCGCGCGGCGTTCTGGCGGGCGGCGCGCGACGGCGTCGACGGACTGCTGGCCGACCCGATCACCGGCGCGCTGACCCCCGGCTTCGAACACGTGGCGACGCTCATCGAGCACTGCGCTCCCGTCCTGCGGGATCGTGATCAACTGTCTACTGTGGAGCGGCACATGGAGTGGTTGCGCCACAAGGGCTGTGGCGCGGCCCGTCAACGCCGAGCGAAGGACGCCGAGTCGCTTGTGGACATGCTGATCGCCAAGACCCGTGAGGACCTGTAGCTCATGCGCCTGCCCGCACCCCGCGGCCACACGAGCGCCGCGCTGACCGCCCTGCTGCGGTCCGAGCCCGTCGACCGTCCGGCGCTGGTCGTGAGCACCGGAACCCGGCCCGTGTGGGCGGACGACGACCTGCAGCTGTCGCTGTGGATCTGCTACCGCGGTTTCGACGGCGCGCATCCCGGCTGGGACGGCCACCCGGCGCTGGCCCAGTTCCGCGCCGCCCTGGAGGTCCGCTGGGAGACCGCTCTGCGCGCGCTCGGCGCGGTCGACGCCCCGGCCGTGCGCACGTCCACCGACGCGCAGTTCTCGGAGTGGGAGCTGCACCGGTCGTTCTGGCGCCCCCGCCGGACGTACCGCTCGGCGATGCGCGACCTCGACTTCTACGGCTCGGTGCTGTTCAGCGACGCGCTGCCGGGGGTCGACGAGATGCCCGCACCGACGTTGGCCCTCGCGAACGCCGTGTCGTTGCTCGGCTCGCACCGGCGTCTGGTCGACGCCCTCATCGGCTTCCTCACCGCGGCCGAGACCCTGGCGGGCGACCCGTACGCCCAGCTCGCGATGTCACCCGGTGAGGACGTGTTGTTCGGCTTCGGTGTATGTCATTCATTGCACGCACTGTTGTGCGCGCACGTGATGGAGGCCTGGTCCGCCGGGCGTTCGTCGCTACGCGGCCGGTGGCTACCGCTGCCCGGCAGGATTAACGTGGGTTGTTGATGGAAAGGAGCCCGGAGTGCCCGACCCCACCGCTCTGGCGTCCGTGGTCGTAGACCGGATCGCGACCGATGTCGTCGTGCTGCACGTGTCCGGCGAGCTCGACACGACGAGCACGGCCGAGCTGACGAGTCCGATCAACACACACGTCGTCGAGGCGAACCGCGCCGTGGTGATCGACCTGTCCGGCGTGCGTTTCCTAGGTTCGGCCGGCCTCGAGGCCCTGGTAGTCGGTCAGCAACGCGCCGCCTCCGCGGGCGTCGAGTTCATCCTGGTCGCGGACACCCGCGCGCCCCTGCGCCCCATCGAGGCGACCGGCCTGGACTCGGTGTTCACCATCGTGCCCTCCGTCGAGCTCGCGGTGGAGCGCTACTCGGGCTGACCGCGCGAATCGCGCACCTCACCACACTGACCAGCGGAAACGTCTCGTTCGGCCGCACCACCCAGCGCCCTTCGGGCACCCGGTCGCGCCAGTAGCGGACGTCCGGCGGCGGCGTGTGCGGTCTCGTGTCCCAGCGCGCCAGGAAAAGCCACCGGTTGCCGACGCCGAGGATGGGGCCGAGTGGGCCGGCGAACGTCAGCTGGTGGCTCACCTCGCCCGCCCAGCTCATCGGCACGTCGATCGCGACCACGTCTTCGGGGAGGAGCAGCTCACCCGCTTCGATCCGCATGCCGGGCAATCTTGATCCACTCGTGTGTCACGAGTGTTTCGCCGTGCTACGCCGGTGTGCCGGGTCAGTCCTTGCCGATGTCCTCGAGCCACAGCTCGGGCCGGTTGGCGATGAACTCCTCCATCATGGACACACACCCGGGGTCGTCCAGCAGCGTGATCGACACACCGTGCTCGGCCAGCCAGTCGTGCCCGCCGACGAACGTGCGCGCCTCGCCGATCACGACGTGCGAGATGCCGAACTGACGCACGAGGCCGCTGCAGTACCAGCAGGGCGACAGCGTGGTGACCATGGTGGTGCCGCGGTAGGACTTGCGGCGCCCAGCGGCCCGGAACGCGGAGGTCTCGGCGTGCATGGACGCGTCGTCGTCCTGCACGCGGCGGTTGTGGCCGCGGCCCCACAAAGAACCGTCGCCGCCGAAGAGTGCCGCGCCGATGGGGATTCCGCCTTCGGCGAGTCCCATCCGCGCCTCTTCGACGGCGACGGCGAGCATGTCCGCTGGGGTCATGCCCGAAACACTAGCGAGTCTTGAACAACTTCACCTTCATGGACGTACCGACCTGGGAGATCACCTTGATTCCCACGCCGACGGCCGGGAGCTTGACGCCCGCGGTCGGCTGCTCGGCGAACCAGAACTGCTTGGTGTCGTCGAAGATCGGCTGCGCCGCCTGGCCGCGGACGTAGGACTCCTTGCCGTTGATGTGCAGCGTGAAGGAGTCCGACTTCTGCCGGCCGAACGTCGCGTCGTAGCCACCGACGGTCGGCGACCACATCTTGCCCTCGATGTTGTAGATCGGCGCCGGGTTGGCGTCGATCGGGAGGATCAGGCCCTCACCGGGGTGCTCGCTGGTGTTGTTGTCGAGGTGGGAGGTGTCCCACAGCGACACCAGCAGGCCGTCCTGGTAGGGGAAGTGCTCCACCCAGTCGGGCTTGTCCGGGAAGCTGTAGCGGTACGGACCGGTCTTGTTGTAGTAGCCGTACGACTCGTACGTCCGGTTGGACGCCACGTAGAACTGGTCGTACGTCTTGGTCTCCTTGCCCGCGGTGGCGCGGAAGCCCTTGAGCGTCCACGGGCCCGCGGCCTCGGCACCGTCCTGCAGGATCGGGGCACCGTCCGCCGTCACGACGATCTCGTCGGCGAAGAAGCCCTGCATCGCCAGGCCACCGTCGGTGCGGTAGGCGAAGCGCAGCTTGGTGTTCTTGCCCGCGTAGGCGTTCAGCGGAACCTGGACGTCCACCCACTTGCCACCCGACGAGCCCGAGATGGCGGGCGCGTCGCCGGAGTCGCGGATGAACGGCTTGCCGTCGACGGTGCCGTCGAGCTGCGTCCAGCTGCCGTCCTCATTGGACGCCTCGATGTAGAGGTAGTCGAAGTCCTCCTCGATGTCGAACTTCGTCTTCAACGCCAGGGCGGCCGTGGACTTCCCGGTCAGGTTGAGCGGAGTCGTCATCGAGTTGTCGAGGTCGTTGCCCTTGTCGCTCCACCACATCTTGGAGCCGGCGAGCGGCGTGCCGTAGTCGTACGTCTTGGTGACGTCCGGCAGCACCACGACGAGCCCCTGCGCCTTGCGCGAGTTGTACTCGTGCGGCCCGAGGTCGAACGTCTTCTCCTGGCCCGCGACGCCGATCTCGTAGTCCAGCCAGCCGAGCTGCAGCTTGTCCCACGCGGAGAACTCGTTGGGACGCGTGCCGGGCGGCTCGCCGGGCAGGCCCACGCGGGTCTGGCCCATCAGCGACCACCAGTTGACGCCGTTCGTGCCGCCACCGCTGGTGTCGTAGTGGTCCGGCAGACCGAGGTCGTGACCGAACTCGTGGGCGAAGACGCTGACGCCGCCGTTCTCCGGCTGCATCGTGTAGTCGCCCGCCCAGATGCCGGTGTCGCCGATCTGCGCGCCACCGAGCTTGTTGTGGCCCGGACCGGTGTTGTAGTTCTTGAACGCGTAGCCGCGGTGGCTCCAGATCGCGTCCTCGCCCTGCCACGGGTCACCATCGGCCTGGTCGCCACCCGCGTGGACGATCTGGAAGTGGTCGATGTAGCCGTCGGCCTCGTTGAAGTCGCCGTCACCGTCGTAGTCGTAGCGGTCCCACTGGTCGTAGGACGAGAGCTCCGCCTTGATCTGCTCGGTGGTCTTGCCGGCCGCCTTCTGGTCCGCGACCCACTGCGTGACCGCGTCGCGCACCAGCTGCTCGGAGTTGTTGCAGACGCTGCCCGCGCACGGGAAGCCGTTGGACCGGCCGTAGCGGGCCTCGTTGTACTTGACCTTCACCCAGTCGGTCACCGTGCCTTCGACGGTGTACCGGCCGGACGACGACTTGTCGTAGAAGTTCGCGACCGAGTTGGCGTCCTTGGCGCGCGAGAAGTACAGGTCCTGGAAGTACTGCTTGCTGAAGTCCTTGTTCCAGATCGTCGTGTTGTCGACCGTGCGGTCGGGCTCCGGGATCTGGTTGTGCAACGGACCGTCGAACCGCTTGGGACCAGGCACGTTCGGAGCCGTGTCCTTGTCCGGGTAGTCCGCGTGCCGCTCGTTGCCGAACTCGGCGAGCACGACGAAGATCTTGTCGACCTTCTCGCGCTTGAGCTCGACGTACTGGTCCTTCTTCTGCTTGCTGTCCTTGCCGATCTTGACGACGGTGCTCGCGCCGCGCTTCTCGGCGGTGGCCGCGCCGGTGAGCACCTCGGCGAGCGCCTCCTGGCGCGACGCCCGGCGCTTCTCCTCCAGCGGGTTGGGCAGCTCGTCGTCGACCGCCTGCACCGCCTGCTGGTCGTTGGGCTGCGCAACCGGCGCCGGCGCCGCGACGGCGGGCATGACGCCCACGCTCAACAGCGCGAGAGCGGCCGCTCCGGCCAGAACTCTTCGCACGAATCCCCCTCACTAACGGGTGAAAAGACAAACCGAAGGGACCGTACGTAGTCGAACGGCCGCGCAACACGTCCGAAAGTCGGGTTCAACCGCGTAGACCTTTTGGATGACGGCCACTCGGCGTATAACGATGGCGGGTCGGGGCTGATCTCTCGGGAGTCCACATGCGACGTCTCCTGACGATGGCCACCGCCCTGCTGCTGGCTACCGCCGGCGCTCCGGCCTTCGCCGCCCCCACCAGCTCGGGTTACCTGATCGGCAGCGCCTCCCCGCTCACGGCTACCCAGCTCGACCAGCTGCGCGCCGCGGGTGCCCAGGTCAAGCACGCCTACGTGAACTTCGGCGGCGCGGCCGCCGCCATCCCCAGCACCAAGGTCGCCGCCGTGCGCGCGCTGCCGTTCGTGACCTCGGTGAACGCCGACACGCCCCGCCGGCTCGCCGCGACGGGCGCGCCGGGCGCCTCAGCGCTGCCGGGCACCCCGTACTGGCACGACATCGTCGACCTGGAGAACGTCACACAGACGGGCGCGGGCGTGTGGGTGGCCGTGCTCGACAGCGGCTTCTACCCGAACTGGCGCGACTACTTCGTCGAGAGCGACATCCTCACCGACAAGGCACGCGCGTTCTCCGGTGTGCTCGGCAACGAGAACACTTCACAGTGGGACGCGGGCAGCGACCCGCACGGCATGGCCACCGCCGCCACGATCACCGGCCACCGCTTCGTCGACGACCTCAACGAGGGCGGCTGGGGCACGGGCTACGCGACCGGCTCACCGGGCACGTACTGGGTGCCGGGCGTCGCGCCGGGCGCGAAGGTCATCCCGGTGAAGGTGTGCGAGCCGATCGGCTGCTTCCCCAGCGCGATCAACGCGGGCGTCGACTACGTGACGTCGTTGAAGAAGGCCAACCCGCGCCAGCCGATCGTGATCAACGAGTCGCTGGGCGGCCCCGGCCTCGACGCCGTGGAGAAGGCCGCCCTGGACGCCGCGATCAAGGCCGGTGTCGTGATCGTCGCGTCCGCGGGCAACGAGGGCGACGAGGGCATGGGCTTCCCCGCCGCGTACGAGCCGGTCGTGTCCGTCGGCGCGGGCGGCTGGACGCGGCAGTGGACCCCGTATCCCGACAAGACGTGGTGGCTGCGCGACGTCCCCGAGACCGGCGTCGACGAGGTGTACATCGCCGGCTTCTCGTCCCGGCAGAAGACGGGCCAGTACCTGGACGTCGTGTCCACCGGCCGCTACCTGCTGCTGCCCTACCCCTGCGTGAACCTCTACAAGGACGGCCAGGTCGTGTCGAGGACGAACGTCCGCACGTGCTCCTCGAAGGCCACGCCGGACAACGCCCGGTCCGCGCCGTTCCAGTACCTGTTCATGAGCGGCACGTCGTTCTCCAGCCCGGCGGTCGCGGGTGTGGTCGCGCTGATGCTGCAGAAGAACCCGGCACTGTCCAACGCGGACGCCACCTTCGGCGTGCTGAACGACCCGGCCTCGTGGGGTCCGGGCGCGCTGGAACGGATCCTGGAGTCGTCCGCGACGCCCATCGAGCCCGGCTCGGTCACGGTGACCCACCGGGCCGGCGCCCCGCTCACGGAGACGTGGGGCGCCGACGCCACGGGTCACGGCTGGGTGTTCGCCCACGACGCGCTGGCCGCCACCCCCTGACAGGTGATGCCCTGAAGGGCACTTCACAGGTCGAGATCGACGAAGATGGCCGCGTGGTCGGACGCCGACTGCTCGGCCGAGGTGATCTCGTCGAAGATCTCCCAGTCGCGTGGCGGGTTCTGGTTCTTCGGATTGCCCCACAGGCCTTTCCGGAAGATGCCACCACCCGTCACGTGCTCGGCGAGCTCGGGCGACATGAGGATGTAGTCGAGCCGGTTGCGCAGTGAGCACGTCTCGAACGTGCCCGGCTTCGGGCCGAGGTCGAACCCGTCGATCGTCGTCGCGTCGACGATGCCGGGCATGAACAACGCCTCGAGCGTCGGGTGCTTGGGCGGCGTGTCGTCGGTGGGCCCCTTGTTCAGATCACCCAGCACGGCGACGAAGCGAGCGCCTTGCACGCGCAGCTCGTCGTAGATCTCGCGGACGCGGGCGCTCTGCCGGGTGCGCAGCGCGTCCGGGTCGCCGCCGGTCCTCGACTGGCTCTTCAGGTGGTTGACCAGCAGGACGAGTTCTTCACCGGAAGGCAGCCCGAGCCGGTAGACGGGACAGTCCCGGCTGAACAGCCGGTTGTCGTCGTCCACGTGGCTGCACACCGAGTTGATGTCGATCGCGGAGGTGCAGAACAGCCCCACGTCGATGCCGCGCGGATCGTTGCCGTCGACGAGCATGGCGTGCCCGTAGCGGCTGTCGAGCAGCTCTTCGTTGAAGCGCGCCAACGCCGGGCGGTTCTCCGCCTCGACGACGCAGAGGACGTCCGGTGCCAGCTCGGTGATGACCTTGGCCGTCATGCGGGTGGCGACCTCGTCGACGCTCTCGGTGATCAGGTCGGCCCAGCCGATCCAGTCGCCGCGGCCGTTGGCGACGATCTCGGCGGGACCCCGGACCGGCTGCTTGATGAAGTCGCCCTTGTTCTCGCGCAGCAACGCCCAGGCGTCGAAGGGCTTCTTGGTCATGACGAGCCCCGCCCTGGTGGGCACGAGGATCTTCAACGTCTCCAGGTCCTCGAGCATCTGTTCCTTGTCGCGCTCCGAGTACTTCTCGTGCTGCGCGATGCGGTTGAACCGGCCCCACGCCTGGAGCACCGGCCGGCCCTCGGCCCAGGTGGACGTGTTGAGCGCCTTGGCACGCAGGAACAGGTTCTCGACGTTGTACGAAGCCAGCCGGACGGTCATGGCGACACCCCGATTCACCCGTTGGTATTGAGGTCTCGCGTGGACATCACAGAGAGTTACAGGTATCACCCAGATGACGTAGCACGATCGCGGGCATCCTCGGGACACTGGAATGTCCACATCTGGGAGGTCGTCGATGGAGACGCAAACCCACTACCCGCTCGGAGTGAGCAGGCCACCACTGGACGTGGCCGACCTGCCGGAACCCGAGGACGTGTTCAAGGTCCGCAAGCTCGGACCGCTCCAGGTCGTCCAGTTCGTCATCGGCCCGAGCCTGATCGCGCTCGGGATCTCCATCGGCAGCGGCGAGTGGCTGCTCGGCCCGCAGGCCGTCGGGAAGTTCGGCTTCGTCGGCATCGGCTGGGTGATCACCGTGTCCGCGCTGCTGCAGACGTTCTACAACGTCGAGGTGTCGCGGTACGTCGTCGCGACCGGCGAGGTCCCGATCGTCGGCTGGGGCCGCGTGCCACCGGGCTGGAAGTTCTGGGTCCCGGTCGCACTCGTCGTCTTCTACTTCGCGTTCATCTTCGGTGGCTGGGCGGCGGGCGCCGGACAGGGACTGTTCGCGTTGATCGTCGGACGCGTGCACAGGCCGGACGAGATCGAGTACGTGCGGCTGCTCGCCATCGGGTTGCTGCTCGTCGTCTTCCTGATCACCGTGCTGGCCAAGAAGGTCTCGCGCGCGCTGGAGCTCACCAACTGGGTCCTCGTCGGGACACTGCTGCTGATCCTGCTCGCCGTCACCATCGCGATCGTGCCGGGATCGGTGTGGTGGGAGGGAGTCCGCGGTCTCGTGACGCCCGCGGCACCGCCGTCCGGCATCACCGCCACGCAGCTCGGCGGCCTCGCCGGGTTCACCGCGCTCGCGTCCGGCCTGAACTGGTACGCGATGAACCACTACCGCGACAAGGGTTACGGCATGGGCCACCGCGTCGGCTACCTGTCCGGGATGCGCGGCGGCAGGCAGGAACTACGCCCGGTCGGCGTGACCTTCCTGGACACACCGGAGAACACGTCGCTGTGGCGGCGCTGGTACCGGCTGCTGCTGATCGACCAGTGGGCGGTGTTCTTCGTCGGCGCGATGATCGGCATGCTGCTGCCGACCGTCCTCATGGCACACGTCGTCGCGACCAGCGGCCAGCAACCGACGACGGCGAACGTGCCGACGTTCGCGGCGTCGCAGCTGGGCGCCACCTATGGGCAGGGCATGTTCTACCTGATGCTCGTCGTGGGCGTGCTGATCCTGTTCTCCACGCAGCTCGGTATCTTCGAGGCGCTGGTGCGCAACTTCACCGACGCCGCGCACGCCACGTCACCCCGCCTGCGGAGGTTGATCGAAGGCGACCCGCGCCGGTTCTACTATCCCTACATGCTGGTCGTCTTGGCGATCATCGCCGGCGCCATCCACCTGGCGCTGCCGACCGAGCTGGTGCAGATCTCGGCGAACATGTCGAACCTCGGCGCGCTGGTCTTCCCGTTCGCCCTGATGTACCTCAACTCGAGGCTGCCGCGCGCGGCCCGGCCGCGGCCGTGGCACTACGTGATCCTGGTGCTGAACTTCCTGTTCTTCGGCTTCTTCTTCGTCAACTTCGTCTACGAGTTCGTCACCGGGGCCGCCCTGGTGAAGTTCTGACCTACTTCGGCGGCAGCGCCTCGACGAAGTCACGGGCCCGGTCGATCCAGTCGGCCAGCTGCTCGTCTTCGGAGACGGCGCTGCCGTCGACCACGACCCAGCCCTTCATCGGCCGGCCCGTCATGTCGAACCTCCGCGCGCCCGGCTGGGCCAAGGCATCCTCGGTCGTCTCCGGGGCGACGCGGACCATTAGGTCGTCACCGCGCACGCCTACCAGCATGTTTCCGTGCCAGAGGAACGCGAGGCCGCCGAACATGCGCTTCTCCGCCAGGTCCGGGAGGTCGCCGAGCGTCTCGCGGATCCGGTGGGCCAGGCCTTCGTCGAACGCCACGGCCTCAGGATAGGTCGAGTGCGCCCGACTTCGCCGCGTTGAGGAACACGGCCCACGCCGACGGGCTGACCGGGAGGTGGGTGGCCGGTGCCTTGGTGTCCCGGATGCCGACGCCTCGCCCCACCGCCACGCAGTCGCTGCTGTTCGGGCTGTAGCTGCTCTTGCGCCACTCGGTCATCGGGACTCCTTACGTCGCGAGGTGCGTGATCAACCTCCTCGATTGTTCCGCATCCAACGCCGTCCGATCGAGTGACTCCAAGATGTTCGTGTAAACCTTGATCGAGGCCGTGTCCTCCAGAAACTGGCTGGAGTTCTCACCTTCCACATGGACGACCGGCTGGATCCTCGCGAACTTCATCAGGTGGAACGAGCCCGCCATACCGGCGTGAGCACCGATGGACACGGGCACGACCCGCAGGGTGATGTGCGGCCGCACCAGCATCCGCAGCAGGTGGTGCAGCTGGTCGGACATCACCTCACGGCCGCCCACCTCAGCTCGCAACACCTGCTCGTGGACGTAGAAGGTGCAGACGCGTCCCCGCTCGAGGATCTCCTGCCGCGCGAGGCGCGCGTCCACCCGCAGCTCGATCTCACCCTGGGGAATGGAAGGCCACACCCGCATGACCGCCCGCATGTAGCCGGGCGTTTGCAACAGACCCGGGATCATGTTGAGGCTCCAGAAGATCAGCTCGATCGCCGCGTCCTCGTGTTCGACGAGCGTGCGTACGTTGACCGGCATGACTCCGTCGTGGAGTTGCCACCAGCCCTTCTCCCGTGACACCCGGAAGAGTTCGAGCAGGTGGGCACACTCGTCTGGCTTGATGCGGCACACGCCGAGCAGCTGAGCCAGCTCGATCTCGCTCGTGCCGCCCTTGCCGTTCATCAGGTCGGACATCTTGGCGTAGTCCCAGCCGAGCATGTCGGCGAGCATGTGATGGCCGAGGCCGCTGCGGCCTACCGCTGCGCGCAGTCCGGTGCCGAACTCGCGGCCTCGGACCGTGGAGTTTCTCCGTGGCATAGCAACGAAAGTAGGACGCGTTCGCGCCCGAACAACACACCGACGCGTCAGGTCAACCCGAAAAGGCGGTGGATGGAGGCCTTCTACTACCCCGCGCCGAAGCAGACGAAGCCGACACCGGCGGCGTAGCCGTCGTCGTCGTCCCGCTGCACAGAAGCCAACGCCTCGGACGGATTCACGCCGGCGGCCAGCTTCTGGTGCAACTCCACCATCAGCGGCGCGGTACCGAACGTCGGCACGGGCACGACCGGCGCGATCAATGTGCGGGTACCGAGACCAAGGAGTGCCGCGGTGAACCCCATCAACTCGTCACCGGGCCGCACGGCGGACTGCCCGGTGTCGCAGGCAGACAGCACGACGAGCGACGGCGGGGTGTGCAGGCGTTCGAGGTCGTAGACGGTCAACGGCCCGTCGGCCATCTCCAAAGCGGAGAACAACGGGTTGTCCACGCGGAAACTGCCGTGCGCGGCGACGTGGGCCAGGCGCGCGCCGTCCATCGCGGACGCGACTGCGGACACGGTGGCCGACGAGTCGACGAGCACCTTGGTGTCGGGGACGTGCGCGCTGATCGCCTCGACCTCGGCGGGCGCGGCGTCCAGCCGGGGGCCGGCAGCGAGAACCGACGCGCCCCCGGCGAAACTCTCCGAGGAGGCGCGCAACCACACGGTGGCGGACGGGGCGACCGTCACCTGTTGACCGAAAACGGCCCAGGGCAGGCCGTTCAACGCGCCGGTCGGCACGACGACGAGCGAACGGCCTTCGAGGCGCAGCGGGGTCAACAAACGAGCAGCCAGCAACTTGGCCGCATGGGAAGCGGACGCCCTGGCTACCGAGCGGTTCGGCATGGACTCGGGCAGCGTCACCAAACGTTGCAAGGCGAAGCGCAGCAGGCGGATCTCGCGCACGGCGTCCTCGACCGGGCCGAGCCGGTGCAGCGACGCGTGGCCGTCGGCGACCACGACGGCGAGCAAGCAGTTGTCGTACTGGACGTACTCGACCAGCGCCGACGAACCCAGGGCGAGCGCCAGCCGGGCCAGCGACGGCGGCTTGTGCACCGCTCCCCCGCCGGACACCTGCCGCGTCAGGTCGCGTACCCGTCCTTCCAGGCGAACCACCCGCGCACGCAGCGCCGAAGCGGGTTTCCCCGCGAGCAGGGTGGCCTCCAGGTCGGCCGACACCGTGCGCAGCTCACCCAATGCGTCTTCCAGGCGGGTGTCGTCGGGCGGAGACACCGGCGTCATCCGCAACGCGCCGGCGCGCCACGACTCGGCCCACGCCAGCACCCGTTCGGCCCGGCCGGACTCGACGGCCATGCGCAGGCCCTCGGCGGCCAGGGCCTTGCCCTGCGCGCCGGTGACGGCACGCAACTCCGTGGCGCCAAGGGAAACGCGATACTCGTCCAAAAGGGACAGTCCGCGTCGGAGAGCGGACGACGTGCCGCGAACGTCGCCGGAGAGCTTGCGCCGCAACGCTTCCGCGTACCAGCCGTGTACCCGCAACGCGGCCGGGCCGCGTCGGCGCGCCGACGCGGCCAGTGAGAACTGCTCGTCCGCACGCTTCTGCTGG
Source organism: Lentzea sp. NBRC 105346 (assembly GCF_030269605.1). Lineage (GTDB taxonomy): Bacteria > Actinomycetota > Actinomycetes > Mycobacteriales > Pseudonocardiaceae > Lentzea. The sequence goes on along the minus strand of NZ_BSTQ01000019.1, from coordinate 48,400 downwards.
CCGAGGTCGACGGCGACCTGACCGGCGTCGACGCGTGCCTCCAGCGCCGGGAGCCGCCAGTCCAGCGCGTCCAGTTCGTCGGCCACGCGGGTCAGGGCCAGCCGCAACGCCGGGGTCCGGTCGCCGCGCAGGACGGCGGCGTGCAGTTCCAGGAAGCGCGCGCCGGCCTCCCACAGGGTCCGCTGCTCGCGCCGGAACCCGCGGCGCGCCTCGGCCGCGTAGCGCGAGGCGTCGTCCAGTTCGCCGTCGAGCAGCGCCACGCGGGCGCGGAAGAACAGGGCCTCCGACAGGCCGAACGAGAGCTTGCGCGACCGGAGGTCGGTGATGGCGCGGTCGGCGGCGACGCGGGCCTCGTCGAGCAGCGGCACGGAGACCAGCAGTTCCAGGCGGTTCACGAGCAACGCCGGCCGCGGCACGTCGAGCCGGCGGTACACCTCGTCGGCCTGGTCGAATTTGGTCAGCGCGCCCGGCACGTCACCGCCGCGCGTGGCCATGATCCCCGCGTTCCACCAGACGTCGGCGACGGCGAGGTCCTGGCCGAGCGCCTCGTACAACGACGCGGCGACGGCGAAGTCCGCCGCTGCCTCGCGCAGACCGCCGACGTAGGACCGCACGAGGCCGCGGTTGTTGCGGGCGCGGGCCTCGCCGAGCTTGTCGCCCGCGCGGCGCGCGCCCTCGATCGCGGCGGTGTAGTCGCGCTGGGCTTCCTCGTACCGGCAGAGGTAGTGGAAGACGACGCCGCGTTGCATCACCGCGTGGTCGGCGTCCTCCCCGCGCAGCTGCGGGACGGCGAGGTCGATGGCGCGCAATGCCTCGGTGTGCTTGCCCGTGTAGGACAACACCCATGCGAGGGAAACCCGCGCGAGTGCGGCCAGCCGGGCGTGCCCGCCGGACTCGGCGATCCGGATGGAACGGCGCAGATGCCGCAACGAACCGGCGAAGTCGTGCAGTTCGCGCATGGACAACCCGATTGCGCGCTCGGCCGTGGACGCCTCGGCGGTATCGCTGGTTCGCCGAAGCACGGAGCGTGCCATCTCGATGGCCTCGCGGGGGTTGCGCTGTCTGGCCTCCAGCGCGTCCTCCGCGGAAAACTCGGTCACCTCGCCACTTTATCGGCTGTGGTAGCTTGATCAAGCTCGGTCGGGGTGCCCGTCAACGCTGCTAGTGAGGCCGTTGTGTCGATATCAGGGGAACGCGCGGAACTTTACGATAGAGCATTTGACGAATATGTCGCAAAAGACGAGAACGTCAGTCTTTTCGCTGAACAGGGACGTGAGTTTCTTTTCCGTCCGGGACAGCTACTGGTCAATGAGGTGGATCGCGATCGCGTGATCCGAAAGCTCCGGGAAAACGGCTTCGTGGTCGAAGTCGGCAAGGGTTTCGCGGGAATGGCGCGCCTGCTCCTCCCGCAGAATCCCGAGGACATCCCGCGCATCGTCCGGCTGTTGCGCGACCCGCGCACGTGGCCCGGCGAGCGCGTGCCGTTCGTGCAGCCGCACCACTGCGTCGTCGGCCACGGCGGCAACGTGCACGGCCACCCCGGCGACCGGCCGAAGCCGGCGAAGCCGCTGGAGAAGCCGAAGCCGGACGAGAGGTACAGCAAGGTCATCGTCGGCGTGATCGACACCGGCATCTCCAAGAACGCCAGCACCGACCACCCCGAGTGGTTCGCGGGCCGGTACGCGCTGGAGGCCGACGACATCGACCTGGCCTACGACCACGCGGACTTCTTCGCGCTGCAGGGTGGGCACGGCACGTTCGTCGCGGGCGTGGTCGAGCAGGCGGCGCCCGGCGTGCGGTTCAACCCCGAGGTGGGCCTGGACCCGCAGGGCATCGGCGACGAGGAGACCATCGTCAACCTCATCGCGACGCTCGGCCCGACGGTCAACATCCTGAACCTGTCGCTGGGCTGCTTCACCCAGGACGACGTGGCGTCCGAGCCGATGCGCACGACGATCAACAAGCTGCCGCGCGACGTCGTGGTCGTCGCGTCCGCGGGCAACCAGGGCACGACGCGCCGCAGCTACCCGGCGGCGATCCGCCAGGTGGTCGCGGTGGCGGCGCTCGCGGAGAATGGCGACGGCTCGATCGTCCCGGCCTGCTACAGCAACCACGGCGACTGGGTGGATCTGTGCGCGATCGGCAACCGCACCAGCACCTACCTCAAGGGCGAGTGGCAACTGCCGGGTGAGCCGGCGCCGACGCCGTTCGACCTCTTCGCGTACTGGGCGGGAACCAGCTTCGCGGCCCCGTACGTCTCAGGTCGTATCGCGGCGACGATGGTGGACAACGGCCTGACGGCGCCGCAGGCACGCGACAAGCTCCTGTACTCGGGGCCGGAGTTCCACCCCGGATACGGGGTTTTCATCAAGTAGTTGTATCTGGCGGGCACCTCGGTGCTCCGCATGTTGTGACGGCAAGGAGTGGACGTGACCTCTGCATCCCCGATCGCCGCGCTGGTGAGCGCGGCGGCCGAGGGCGACCAGCAGGCGTGGAACGAGATCGTGGATCGTTACACGCCGCTGGTGGTGTCGGTGATCTACAAGCACCGGCTGCGCCCCGCGGATGCGGCGGACGTGAACCAGACGCTGTGGCTGCGGCTCGTGGAGCAGATCGGACGGCTGCGCGAGCCGGAGGCACTGCCCGGCTGGATCATGACGACCACCCGCAACGAGTGCCTGCGCGTGCTGCGGGTCCAGCAGCGCACCCACCTCTACGACCCGCTCTCGGCGGAGGAGCCGGTCGACGCCGCGGATCCCGTGGACCTCGAGGAGGAACTCGTCGCACTGGAACGCCGGCAGGCGTTGCGCGACGGGTTCCGCGAGCTGACGCAACAGTGTCAGCGACTGCTCACCAAGCTCATGAGCGACCCTCCGCCCAGCTACCAAACCGTCAGCGAAGAGCTCGCCATGCCCATCGGCAGCATCGGTCCCACCCGGATCCGATGCCTGGACAAGCTGCGCAAGACGGCCGCGATCGGCAGGTTCATCGGGGGATCGCCAGCAGGGGGCAGAGGAGGTGTGTTGGGTGCGGCAAGCATGGGAAAGTGACGAGTCACTGCTCGAAGACCTGCGTGACGCGGTGATGGGTCACCCGGAAGAAGTATCTGTACCTCCGGAGTTCATCGAAGCGGCTCGCGCGGCGTTCACCTGGCGCACCATCGACGCCGAGCTGCTGGCCATCTCCTACGACTCGGTCCTGGACGACGAACTGATGGCGCGGGCGCGCGCCACGATGACCGCGCGACAGCTGGTGTTCGACGCGGACGGCGTGTCGCTGCAGGTCGAGGTCACCGAAGCAGGAATCACGGGTCAGCTGGTGCCGCCGCGCTCCGCGCGGGTCGAGCTGCTGACGCCGTCCGGCGTGGGTGAGGAGGCCGACACCGACGAGCTCGGGTGCTTCCTGATGGGCCCGCCGCCGCGCGGGCCGATCCGTTTCCGCCTGGACGGTTCGATACTCACCGATTGGGTTTGTTTATAACGGGACCCGGAAGAGTGAGCCCAGAATTAGCTCGTTCGGCCTACATGTGCCGCCAGTAGGGTTAGGCCGCTCAGGATTCCTTTTGAGAGTGGCAGGTGTCTGCAGTGGTCGACCAAGTCAGCTGGGTTCCCGAAGGTGTCAACGTCGATGTTCCGAGCTCGGCCCGGATCTACGATTATCTGCTGGGTGGTGGCCACAACTTCGACGCTGACCGCCGCACGGCCGAGGAACTGATCAAGGTGCTGCCGGTGCGGGACATGGCCCGCCGCAACCGGTCCTACCTCCGCAGGGTGGTTCTCGAGCTGTCGAAGCTGGGCATGACCCAGTTCCTGGACCTCGGGTCGGGCATCCCGACCGTCGGCAACGTGCACGAGGTCGCGCACGAGGCGAACCCGGACGCGCGCGTTGTATACGTGGACTTCGAGCCCGTGGCGATCACGCACGCCGAGCTCATGCTGGAGAACGAGCCGAACGTGACCGCGGTCCTGGGCGACCTGCGCGAGCCGGAGAAGGTTCTGCAGCTGGCCGAGGCGCAGATCGACTTCTCGCAGCCGGTCGCGCTGCTGATCGTGGGCGTGCTGCAGTTCATCCCGGACGCCGACGACCCGTGGAAGATCATCCAGAGGTACGCCGACCGCCTGGCGTCCGGCAGCCACGTCGCGCTGTCGCACTTCACCGCGGACAGCATGCCCGCCGCGATGGCCGCCGGTAAGGAGATCTTCGCCAAGACGGCGGAGCCGATCACGCCGCGCACCAAGGACCAGGTGCGTGACATGCTGGCCGGGTTGGAGATCATCGAACCGGGTATCGTCTTCACGCCCGAGTGGCGCCCGGAGACCCCGGAGGACATCGGTGAGGATCCGCGCAAGGCGAACCTCTACGCAGCGGTGGGCCGGAAGCCGTAACCAAGTGACCTCGTCCGCGGGCATTGCCGGCCGGTGGGCGACCGTGTTGATCGAGAGCGCGTACTCGCCGATGTCCCGCGGCAAGATCACGCGCACGCTCGACGAGCACGTCGCCCGGCTTCGGCGTGCCCTGGAGGCGGACGACTACTCGGCCGCGGACGCGGTCGGCGAGTGGCTGGTGAAGTCGCGGTTCACCGGGCCGGACAGCCTTCGTCGCTCCCTCGAGGTGCTCGGCGGCGTCGAATCCGGCCCGCGGTGGTGGGCGATGCTCGGCGCGCTGGCGGCCGGGTACGTGCGGGCGACGCGCAACCAGCTGTTCGACGAGCAGGAGAAGGTCAAGAACTCGCTGCTGAAGGCGGTCGAGGACGCGCAGCGGTCGCTGCTGGAGAGCGAGGCGCGGTTCGCGCAGGTGTTCACGGCGTCCGGTGCGGGCATCGCGATCATCGACCTGGAGGGCGAGGTCGTCGAGGCGAACCCGGCGCTCGCCGAGATGCTGGGGCACGACGAGACGCCCGAGCCGAAGCTGCTGTTCGCCGAGCCGGATCTCGCGGTGCTGTTCAAGGACTGCCGCACGTTGCTGGTCTCCACCGAGGAGACGATCCGGCAGGAGAGACAGCTGACGCGCGGCCCGGACGACACGGTGTGGGCGAACGTCGTGCTGTCGGTGTTGCGCGGTGCCGACGACGCCCCGCGGTACTACGTCGCCGTGCTGGAGGACGTGACCGAGCAGCGGATGCTGCGGGAAGTGTTGCGGCGTCAGGCATCCACGGACCTCCTGACCGGTCTGCCGAACCGGCAGAGCTTCGTGAACCGGCTCGAGGAGGTCCTCAACAAGGCGCAGCCCGACGAAACGGTCACGTTGTGCTACCTGGACGTGGACAGCGTGACGATCGTCAACGACGGCCTCGGTTACAGCGCCGGCGACACGGTGTTGCGCGAGGTGGCGAAACGGCTCGGCAACGCGTTGCCGGACGCGGTGATCGCCCGGATCGGCGGCGACGAGTTCGTGGTGCTGATCGAGGGTGCGCCGGACGTGTCGGCGTTGGCCGAGCTGATCGACGACGAGCTCGCCGAGCCGGTGTTCATCGACGGGCACGGCGTCGCGGTGTCGACGTCCATCGGTTTCGTGCACGGCGGCGCGGGCACGGATCCGACCGCGCTGCTGCGCCGTGCGCACAGCACGTTGCGGCGGGCCGAGGCGGGCGGCAAGCGGCAGTGGGGCATCTTCGACGCGGCGCAGGACGTGCTGGATCGCACGCGGTTCGCGCGGATCGCGTCGATGCCCGGTGCGTTCGAGAGCGGCGACATCAAGGTGCGGTACCGGCCGGTGGTGCGGCTGGCCGACGGGTCCACGCTGGCGCAGGAGGCGCACCTGCGGTGGGGCGAGCTCGGGCACGACGAGTGCGCCCGGTACGCGGAGGCACTGGGACTGGCGTCGCGGATCGGCCGCTGGGTGCTGTCCGACGCTTGTTCCTTGGGGGAACCGGTTCTGGTGCGGCTGTCACCGGACCAGTCGCGCGACCCGGACCTCGCGGCGATCGTGCGCCGGACGTTGCGCGACACGATGTTGCCGCCGCAGTCGTTGTTCCTCGCACTGGACGTCCGGGCGATGCCGGACGGCGAGGAGAACCTGGAAGTGTTGCACGACATGGGTGTTCGCGTGCTGCTGCACGAGTTCGGCGGCGGGTTCGCCGGTATGTCCACTGTGGACCGCAACCCGCTGTGGGGCGTCCGGCTCGCCACTCCCCCGCCGGAACGTCTTGCGCACCAGGCGTTGTCGCTCATGGTGCCGCTGCTGCACGGCGCGGGCCTGCAGGTGATCGCCGGCCACCGGGCCGATCTCGACGAACACCGAGCCCTGGGCGTCGACTTCGTGGCGGGAACGTAAAACTCACCGGTCCGGAACGTAAGACACGAGGGGCCGGAGCGTAAAACTCGCGCGAGTCTTACCGTCCGGCCCCGTGTGTCTTACGTTCAGCCGACCTCGATGAAGTAGCGGTTCCAGGACGTCTCGGAGGCCGCGAGGCTGCCGCCGAAGGCCCGTTCGACGCGCGCCTTCTCAGCCGCGTTCGGGTACTTGTTCTTGCAGGTGGTACCGGCGCTGGCGCCGGACATCAGGCTGCTGCACGGACCCGGCTTGATGTCCGGCAGCCCCAGGATGTGCCCGAGCTCGTGGGCCGCGATGCGGGGCGGGTAGTGGCCCTGTTGCACGGCCTGCCTGCCCATCCAGACCCGGCCGTTGCCGAGCGAGCCCGGTTGGGCGCGAGGCCAGCCGTTGTCCGCGACGATCACGATGTTCTTGGGCTTGCCCGCAGTCCATGGCGCCAGCCGGACGTTCTTGACGACCTCGTTCCAAACCTGGGCGCCTTCGTCGACCGCCGCCTTGAACTCGGCGGCGTTGTTCTCGTAGTACAGCACCTTCGGTGCCGCCTGTGCGGTGCCAGCGAGGCCGATGGTCAGGGCGGCCGCGCTGGCCAGCACGGCCAGTGTCTTGCGCAGGATCAACAGAATCTCCTTTGCAACGCAGGGAGTTGCGATCCGACTGTATCGCCGATCCCTTGCGGCACAAGAAGAGTCAATCGTCAACCAGATCAGACCAACGTCGGTTGACGAAGCGCGTGCTCCACGAGGTTGATGAGGATCTGCTTGGTGGACTGCCTGTTCCGGGCGTCACAGGGAATGATCGGCACGGACGGGTCGATCGTCAAGGCGTCGCGCACTTCCTCGGGACGATGGTGCATGAGGCCGTCGAAACAGTTGACGCCGACCACGTACGGCAGCTCGCGGTCCTCGAAGAAGTCGATCGGCGCGAACGCGTCTGTCAGCCTCCGGGTGTCGACGAGCACGACGGCGCCGATGGCCCCGCGCACGAGGTCGTCCCACATGAACCAGAACCGGTGCTGTCCGGGCGTGCCGAACAGGTACAGGATCAGGTCCTGGTCGAGTGACACCCGACCGAAGTCCATCGCCACCGTCGTCGTGACCCTGTCCGGGATCGCGGACAGGTCGTCCACCCCGACGCTCGCCTCGGTCATCAATGCCTCGGTCGTCAGCGGCGTGATCTCGGAGACCGAACCGACGAACGTCGTCTTGCCCACGCCGAACCCGCCCGCCACGACGATCTTCGCGGACACGACGGACAGGTCGGCGCCAGGTGACCCCGGACGACCCGGAGCACCGTTGCTCATGGGAACTTCCTTCTATTTAGGCTCGCATGGAAACGTGCAGCTGGGCACGGATCTCCGGCGTCAACTGGAGACCGACCCGCTCCACCAGCCGGGTCATCGCGTAACCGATGAGCCCGATGTCGCAGTTGGGCGCGGCGAGCACCGCCAGGCAGGATCCGTCGCTGATGGACATGAGGAAGAGGTACCCCCGCTCCATTTCGACGACCGTCTGCTTCACCTCACCCGCCTCGAAGCAGCGCGCCGCTCCGAGGTTCAGGCTGACCAGACCGGACGCCACAGCCGCCAGCTGCTCGGCCCGATCTTGAGGCAGTCTGTCAGACGTCGCCAGGAGAAGCCCGTCGGCCGACACCACAATGGCGTGCGCCACACCAGCGACCCGGCTGACGAAGTCCTCGACCAGCCAGCTGAAGTTGTCCAGCTCTTCCGAGGTGGTGGTCACTGGTGCTCCCTTTCTGCGATCACGGGGATGTGGCCGACTGCCGAGTCCACCAGGGACTCGCGCCCGAGCCGGACACCCTTCTGGTACGTGGCGAAACGTGCGCGCAGCCGGTCGGCCGACCGTCCGGCTCCCGCCGGCGCCAGTGCCGGCACGGGTGAGGTGGCCTTCGGGGACGAGCCGGGCACGAGCCGGGCGCGCGGCACGCGCTTCGGCAGGCCGTTCTCGGTCGTCTCGATGCCGGCGGACACGAGCGCGCCCGCGGCTCGCCAGCCGTCGTCGGCCGAGCCCCAGTCGGAGTGGGCCCAGTCGGCGACGGCCTTGGGCACGGTCTCCGGTGCGGGCTTCTCGTGGTCGACGGTCGCTCGCTGCTGCCGTTTCGGCAGCCCGGCCACTGTCTCCGGCTCCTGCGGTACCTCCTCGTCGACGCTGACGGGCGGCTGAACGGTTGTGTCCTCAATGGACCCGTTGAAGACTTCCGGCTGCGGGTTCTGGAACCACCGCGAGAGCGGTTCGCCCAGGTAGTCCTCTTGGCCAAGATGATCCTGGACCGCCGGCATCGTCTCGGTGTGCGATTCGCGCTCGGCCGGACGTTCGGCGGGCGGCTCGTAGTCGTAGCCCTCCCCGACCTTGAGCTCGGTCGCCTCGGTGCGGGCGACGAACAGCTCCGACGCGGGCGAGGCCTCGATGCGGTGCCTGCCGGTCGACTCGGTCGTTTTTTCTGGGGCGGGCAGTTCGATGGGCTGCGGCGTCCACTTCGGCACGCCCTCCAGCCCCTGGTTGGACGGCGTGTCGGTGAGCAACGCCGGCGCCGCGCCCTTGTGCAGCAAGGAGACCGGCAGCACGACCTGCGCGGTGACACCGCCCTCGATGTCGTCGTTGTTCGCCAGCGTCACACGGATGTCGTGCCGCTTGGCGAGCTGGCCGACGACGTAGAGGCCCATCTCGCGGGCCACCGACACGTCCACCTCGGGCGGGTCGGCGAGCTTCGCGTTGGCCTCGGCGATGTCCTCTTCCTGCATGCCGACACCGCGGTCGTGGATGCGCACCGCGACCTCGCCGCGCCGGGTCTCGATGGTGCGCACGGTGACCTTGGTGCTGGGCTTGGAGAACGCCGTGGCGTTGTCCAGCAGCTCGGCGATGAGGTGCGCGAGGTCGTTGATCACGCGGCCCTGCACCATCAGGTCCGGCGTGGGTGCGATCTGCACGCGCGCGTACTTCTCGACCTCGGACACCGCGGCGCCGAGCACCTCGTTGACGGCCACCGGCCGATTGACGCGCCGGTTGACCGTGGTGCCGGAGAGCACCAGGAGGTTCTCGCTGTTGCGGCGCATCTGCGTCGCGAGGTGGTCCAGCTCGAACAGGCTGGCCAGCGCGTCCGGGTCCTGCTCATCTTGCTCGAGCCGGTCGATGACGCTGATCTGCCGCTCCACCAGTGCCTGGCTGCGCCGCGACAGGTTGATGAACATGTCGTTGACGTTGGCGCGCAAGGCGACCTGCTCAACGGCGAGTCGCACCGCCTCGCGTTGCACGAGGTCGAACGCCCGCGCGACCTGGCCGACCTCCTCGGTGGTGTGCAGCGGCACCGGGACGATCGCCTCCTGCGCGGCCCGCTCGGGGTCGCGGTGGGTGCGGATGCGGCGGATGGCGTCGGGGAGCTGGTTGCGCGCGACGTCCAACGCGCTGCGGCGCAGCACGCGCAGCGGCCGGATCATCGACTGCGCCACGATGATCATCAGGGTGAACGCGATGATCATCGAGACGGCGACCAGGGCAGCGTCGCGCCACGCCGACTGCCGGGCGGCCTCGGCGAGCGTCACGGTCGTCGTGCTCGCCTGTTCCTCCAGCAACGTCCGGACGTCGCGGATGAGACCCGCGGTCTCCTCACCGATCTTGAGCACCTCGGTGTCGGTGATCGACAGCGGCTGCTTGTCGGCGTCCTGCACGAGCGCGAGCTTCACCAGCCGGTTGCGGCCGTCGACGGATGCGCCCGACACGATGTCCTGGAAGCGCTGGCGGTTGTTCTGATCCGCGACCGCGTCGAACTCGGCGAGCGCCGCGTCGAGCCGGGACTGCGCGGCCCGCAGACCGTCCGCCTGGCCGGGCGCGAAGCCCTTGCGCAGCGCGGCGGAGACCAGCATCGCGTTCTGCTGCGACAGCTGCTCCTTGGCCGCGTAGAGCTTCTGCACGGCGGTGGCGATCGGGGTGACGCCGGACTCGCTGAGGCTGCTCACGACGACGCGGTGCACCTGGCTCAGCGGTTCGATCATCTGGTTGTACGCGCTGATCACCGACACGTCGGGGTACTTCGTGGTGAGCAGCGTGTTGCGCAGGTTGCTGAGGCCGTCGAGGGTCTGCAGCGACTTGTCGAACGTCTGCACCACAACGGGATCGATGGCCGTGTTCGCCTCGGCGACGTCGCGGTACTTGGCCAGCTCGACGTCGGTCCGGCTGGCGCGGGTGACGTGCTCGGCACAGTTGTTGGCGCGCCCGCCGCCGACGCACTGGACGGCCCAGTCGCGTTCGGTCTGCAGCGCGTCCTCGACCCGTTCGGCCTGCTGGCTCAGCGCCAGCTCGCGCTGAACCTTGGAGAAGAGCTCGACGTCGTCGAGCTGGGTGTTGAGTCGCAGTCCGGCGAGGGTCGCGGTGCTCAGCGCCGGTACGAGCAGTACCACCGCGAGCTTGCTGCGCAACCTCCAGTTGCGTAGCCGGAAGCGACTGAACGTCTCGCCAGTGCCCTTGCGCTGCTGGCCCCTACGACCGCGCACGGTCAGCACACTCCCCGCCCCGAGAAATACCTGCAAACCTGGTGGATCTTGGTGTAATGCACTCCACTGTCATACCGCCATCCGGACGACGATTGACGCTGGTTGACAATTCATTCAGTCACCGGCAGGGCTAAACGGCCGTGCGCGGATAATTCACTTGGCTTACAACAGTCGGACGCGGGTGACCTTGATCACGGCATAATCACAGGCCACCCGCGTTCGGTTCGTCAACTGCCGCTGGGAGTGAGCAACATGGGCTTGACGTCCATGTCGTTCTGCAACAGCCCGTAGGTCTTCATCAGGGTCGCGACGCGCTGGAGCCGGGTGGCGTCCAGCGTGGTCGGGAACTCGCCGAAGTGCACGAGGCTGGCGGTCTCCTTGTCGACCTTGGCGTATTCCACGAGCAGGGGCTCGACGGTCGGCCGGTCCGCGGCGTCCTTCTGGCCCTTGACGATCGCGCGCTGGAACGCGGCGACGGTCTTCGGGTTCTCCTTGGCGAACTTTCCGCTGGTCGCGTAGCCCGCGATGGGGATGTTCGCGGTCGGACCGGAGGCCGTGTCGAGCACCGTGACCGCGCCGGCCATGCGCTGCGCGCGGGAGATGAACGGCTCGACCATGAAGGCCGCGTCAACGGTCTTGTTCTGCAGGGCGGCCTGCATGTCGGGGAACGGCATCTCCTTCAACGTGACCGTCTTCGGGTCGACGTTGTTCGCCTCGAGAGACGCCTTCGCGGTGAGCTCCGCGATGTTCTTGAACGTGTTCACCGCGACGGTCTTGCCCGCGAGGTCCTTGGGGCTCTTGATCGCCGAGTCACCCGGCGCCAAGATCAGGAACATCTCGGGTTTGGCCTGGTAGCCGTCGGCGACGAGCTTGATCCCGTCGACGGCCTTCGCCGCGCCCTTCGACTCGGCGGCGAAGAAGCTGACCCAGTTGCCGAAGCTCATGTCCAGTTCGCCGTTGACCAGGCCGGGGATCGCCTGGGCACCGCCCTGAATCGTTTTGAGCTCGACTTCGAGCCCCTCCTCCTTGAAGTAACCCTTCTTGTTCGCGACGTGGATGGCCGCGACGTCGAGGATGGGCAGTACGCCGACGACGATCTTGGATTTCTCCACCGGCCCGTTGTTCTGAGCAGCGGGTTTGTCCTCTTTGCCACCGAGGAGGCCACAGCTGGTCACGAGGGCGAGCAGCGCGGCCAAGGCGGTGCCGCGCAAGATCGTTCGGCTGACTCTAAGAGTCATCGGGAGCACTCTCCTGTCGGAGCGGTGTCGCTTGCGGTTGCGGGGGAGAGTCGGCCTCCGAGGGCCACTCAGAGTAATTACGCTGCTCCGCAAGACCCCAGTCAGCCGACGCGCGAAGGTACTTATCCACTACCTTCGGTGAGGATCTAAGCACAGGGTGTCTAGTGGTTGGAGGGAACGCGTGAAGACCGCCGTCGCGGTGATCGGAGCAGGTCCAGCCGGTCTGACCTTGGCAAACTTGATTCAGCAGTCAGGTATCCCCTGCGTGGTGCTCGAAAAGGCGAGTCGACGCGAGGTGGAAACCCGTCCTCGTGCGGGTGTACTGGAACACCGCTCCGTAGAGTTACTTGCGAGGCATGGTTTGGCCGACCGGCTGCTCGCCTCGGCCGACCGGCATGGGGCCTGCGAATTCAGGGTGAACGGTCGCGCCTTCCGAGTCGCCTACTCGGATCTGTACGGCGGCCGGACCCACTACGTGTATCCCCAGCAGGAAGTCGTAACCGACCTCATCGCCGCATTCCTGGAGGGCGGCGGGGACATCCGGTTCTCCGTCAGTGACGTTTCGCTGCAGGGGCTGGCCTCGGTAGCCCCGCGCGTGGTCTGGACCAGCGCCGATGGGGTCCGCGAGCAGGTCTCCTGTGACTTCGTGGCGGGGTGCGACGGGTTCCACGGGGTGTCCCGGCCGAGCATTCCTTCAGGCGTTCTTCAGGAACTTGTGCATCACCATGGAATTGGGTGGCTCTCCATTCTTGCGGAGGCCCCGCCGTCCACTAAAGCCATCATTTACTCGATGCACCCCGATGGTTTTGCCGGACATATGTTGCGAAGCCCGACGGTGAGTCGGTATTACCTCCAGGTGGACCCGTCCGAAAGTGTGGAAAACTGGCCGGATGACCGCGTCTGGATGGAGCTGCAAAAGAGGCTCTCTTTGGCCGATGGCAGCTGGAAGCTGACCACCGGCAAGATCATCGAGAAGCGCATGCTGGACATGCGCAGCCACGTCGTGGAGCCCATGTCGTACGGCCGGCTGTACCTGTTGGGTGACGCAGCTCACATCATCACCCCGGTCGGCGCCAAGGGCATGAACCTCGCGATGAACGACGCAGCACTGCTGTCCGTCGCTCTTTCGGACTACTACCAAACGGGTGATGAGAGCGGTCTCAAGACGTACTCGGATGACTGTCTGCGACGGGTGTGGCGGGCTCAGGAGTTCTCGCAGTGGATGATCGGCATGATCCACGCGCCGACGAACGACCCGTTCCACGCGCGCCTCGCGGCGGCCAGGCTCGAGCACCTGGCGAGTTCCCCCGCGTACGCGGCCTCGTTCGCCGAGAACTACGTAGGCCCCTGAGAACGGCCCTGAGACGCGGGTGAGCCCCGTGTGCGTTGTCCCCCGACGACAACGCACACGGGGCTCGCGGGAGGGGGAGGGTGTACGACTCGCCGGCCGCCGCCGCTTGTTCCCGGCGAGTCGTACGTCTGTGTCAGCGGACGCCGGCTCGGGGGCAGAGCCGGGCGCCCGCTGGTTTCCCTGTGGAGGGGCGAATCAGAAGTGCAGGTCGATGTCGTTGCCGTTGCCGACGCCACCGTCGAGCACGTCACCGACGTGGCCGATCTCGCCGACGGTGATGTCACCAACGGTGTCGGCGACGTGCACGTCGCCGACCTGCGCGACGTCCTGGACGACCGTGTCGCCGACGTTGACGAGGTCGTGGGCCTTGAGGGTGCCGTCGACGTCGCCGGTGATGGCCTCGATGTCGTTGAGCACGGCGGTCTTCGCGACGACGTCACCGGTGAGGGCGTCGATGTCGTGCACGTCGACGTCCGCCACGTCGGTGACCTTGGTCAGGACGCTGTTGTCGGTGACCTTGGTGATGATCTCGTTGTCGGTCACCTTGGCGACGACGTCGTTCTGCTGCACGACCGCGTCGAGGGTGCTGGAGACGTCGCTGACGTCCGCGAAGTCCTTGACGACCGCGGTGATGCCCGTGGTGGCGACGATGTCGGTGACCGGCGCGACACCGTTCAGGTTGTCGGTGATCAGCTTCAGGTGGTCGACGGCGGTGATGTCGCCGGCCTCGGCGATCACCTTGTCGACGGCGTCGACCTTGACGATCGAGGCCGAGTCGAGAACCAGCGGGAGGATGTCGTAGACGTCGCCCGCGGTGATGTCGCCCAGACCGGCGTCGCCAAGCACGCCCTCGGGGTCCTGCTGGAACGCCAGGCGCGCAGCCGGGTCCGCGAGCAGGTTGAGGGTGAAGTCGTGCAGCGTGGTCTGCTGGGTGCTCATGTGGAACCTAACTCCTGATGAAGGTTGATCTCGGGGGATGTGTCACGAACCGTATTGGTCCGGACCTCCCCCGAGCATCGGGAGTTCGCCCCAGTTCAGAGCCAAACGAGACCGTTAGGGAGCCCTTAGGGGCACGCCACGGTGCACGAACGTAAAACTCACGGAGCCGGAAGGTAAGACTCGGGGGGCCGGAGCGTAAGACTCGCGCGAGTCTTACGCTCCGGCCCCCGAGTCTTACGTTCAGCGGTCGACCAAGGCCTCGGACAACGCCTCACGTTCGGCCGCCGCCCACTTCTCGATGTCCACAGTGGGCGCCTTGCCGAGGTTCAGCAGCCGCGCCACCTTGGAACGCAACGCCACGAACGTCTCGTCCGTCCGCGTCGCGATCTGGTCCCGCTCGTCGGGCAGGTCGACGCGAAGATCCGCCACCAGGCGCGCGGGAGACCCGGACAGCACCAGGATCCGGTCCCCCAGGTACACCGACTCGTCAATGTCATGTGTGACAACGAGAACCGTCGCACCGTGCTCGCGCCGCACCTTGAGCAGCAGGTCCTCCAGCTCGAACCGCGTCTGCGCGTCGACGGACGCGAACGGCTCGTCCATCAGCAACAACGAAGGCCGGTACGCCAGCGCCCGCGCGATGGCCACCCGCTGCTGCATGCCGCCGGAAAGCTGCCACGGGTACTTGCGGCCCACGTCCTCCAAACCGACCCACGACAGGGCCTCACGGGCCCGTGCGCGCCGCTCAGCGCGACGCAGGGACCGGCGGAGGGGGAACTCGACGTTGCCCTGCACGGAAAGCCACGGGAACAGCGAGCGGCTGTAGTCCTGGAAGACCACGGCGAGGTGGTCGCCGTCCAGGGAAACCGACCCGCTGCTGGGGGCGATGAGGCCCGAGATGGTGCGCAACAGGGTGGACTTGCCGCAGCCGGACGGTCCGACCACGCACACCAGCTCGCCCGCCCCCACGTTGAACGACAGACCCGCGATGGCCTGGTGCTCGCCATAGGTGTGGGCGAGATCGGCCACCTCAAGCATGTTGGTCATTCAGACTCCTCGGTTGCCACGCCAATGCCTTGCGTTCCACCGCGAGCAGCACGGTGTTGAGTCCGTAGCCGAGCGCGCCCAGCAGCACGATTCCGGCCCACATGCGCGTGTAGTCGAACTCGCGCTGCGCCACCATCAGCTGCGAGCCGATGCCGTTGGTCGTGCCGACGAGCTCGGAGATCACCATCAGCACCAACGAAAGGGACAGCGACACCCGCAGTCCCGCGAAGATCTTCGGAGACGCCGCGGGCAGCACAACGCCCAGAACCCATTGGGAGCGCGGGATCTGGAACACCGCCGAGGTGTCGACTTTCGTGACGTCCACCGAGCGGGCGCCGTCGACGCTGTTCAGCAGGATCGGCCACAGCACGCCGAAAACGATTGTGGCGAGCTGCATCGACGTGCCCGTCTTGAACAGCAACAGGAACACCGGCACCAGCGCCGGCGGCGGGATCGAGCGCAGAAACGTCAGCAGCGGCCCCGCGTACTGCATCGCGCGCTCGGACCGGCCCAGCAGCAACCCGAGCGAGATGCCGACGGCGGACGCGATGAGCCATCCGCTGAGCAGACGTCCGATGCTGGGCAGGATGTGCTCGGTGATGTTCGACGGTTCGAGTACCCACCAGTTCCACGCGGCGGTGAGAATTTCCGTCGGCGGCGGGAAGAACGGGTTGTCACCGAACCACGCCAGCAACTGCCACCCCACGACGATGCCGCCGAAGACCGTCCACCGCTGCAGGAAGCCGGTCACCAGGCCACCCACCGCTTCTGCACGCGCTCGAGCCCCTGGTTGACGACAACCCCGATCACGCCGGCGACGACCGTCCCGACCAGCACCTGGTCCATGCGACCGGGACCGCTGCGCGCCTCCATGATGAAGTAGCCGATGCCGATCTCACCGCCGGACATCAGCTCCACGCTGACCAGCACCACCAGCGCGGTCGTCGCGGCGAGGCGGATTCCCGTCAGCACGAAGGGAAGCGCGCTCGGTAACGCGACCTGCAGGAGGATGCGCGTCCGTCCAAAGCCGAACACCCGCGCCGTGTCCACGTGCAACGGGTCCAGTTCGTCCAGCGCGTAAATGGTGTTGAACAGGATCGGCCACAGCGCCGCGTACACCGCGAGCGTGATCTTGGTTTCCGGCCCGAAGCCCAGCATGACCAGCGCCAGTGGAATCAGCGCCACGGACGGGATCGGGCGCAGGAACTCGATGACGGCCCGCGTCGCATGCCGCACCGCGGGCACGCTGCCCAGCACGAGTCCACTGGGTACCGCGATCACGACGGCGATGACGACCGCGATGAGCAGCGCGAGGACCGTCGCGATCACGTGACGGAGGAAGGTTTCATCGCCCAGCTGGGTGAACAATTCCCCCGCCACCACGGACGGTGGCGGCAGCGCGTCGCCGGGGACCAATGGGGAGCGTGCGAAAAGCTCCCACACCACCAGAAATCCGGCGATGCCCAGTAGTCCCCTTGCGAACACACGCACTCGGTCACCCTAGAGAGTGGATCTTGCAATCACAACGAGTGTGCGGACACGTTCACACGGTGACACCGAATTTTGTCATCACTGAAGCAATAGTCACGGACACAGCTTGATCGGGTCGGCGCCCGGCAGGTTCTGGCTCCATTCGCTGTCGGACAGCTCGCCCTCACCCCTGGCACACATCTCCCGGACGACCTGCTCCACATCCAGGTCCAGCGGGAACAACTTCGGCGGCGGAACGGGCGATGTCCGCACCAGGAAGTCGTCGGTATCCGGCCGGTACTCGCCGGTGGGGAAGTCGCCGAAGCCCTCGAGCGTGCCGGTCCGCGTGGGCGAGCCCTTCCTGCGGACGTCCCACACCTCGAGTTTGTCGTCGTACGCGAGCAGAACTCGATCGTCACGTCCGAACGCGAGCACGTTCATGTGCTTGTCGGCGTCGGAGATCGACGCCCACTCGACCGGCGTCTCACCGGCGAGCGACCAGAAGGTGATGGTCCCGGACTTGCCGTACGCGGTCACCAGGTAACGGCCGTCGGCGCTGTAGTTCGCCTGCCCGGCCCAGTCGAGCCGGCCGGGCAAAGTGCCGTCGGGCACCGCGTTGCCGTTCTCGATGCGCCAGAACTCGACGACGGTCCGCCCGTCGACGTCCTTGATCGTCGCGAGCTGCTTGCCGTCCGGGCGCAGCGACGCCCAGTACTTGGTCGTCGTCGGCACGACGATCTCCCGCGGCTGCCGCAGGTCGCGCACGTCGAGCAGGACCGGTGCCGGCGGCGTGGACTGCACGGCGATCACGTCGGCACTCGGCGCGGGAGACGGGGTCGCCCCGAACCGGCCGGGAAAACCGAGGATGAGCGATCCGTCGCCGCTCAGTCCGACCACCTTGAACAGGCCCGGCAGAACCGCGCGACGCTGCGGGTGGTCGAGGTCGCCGATGTCCCAGAGCTCGCTGACCCCCGCCCGGCTGGTCGCGACCAGCGTCTTGCGATCGGCACTGATCAGTCCGAAGTCGTAGATCTGCCCGAGGGACGCGCGCGGCCGGGCGTCGGCGCTGAACAGCCAGCTCGTGCCGTCCTCGTGCTCGAGTATCAGGACATCGCCGTTCTGGGAGGCCATGCCGAGCGGTTGTCCCTTGGCTGCCGGCGGAAGCGGCAGCATCCGGCTGCGCGCCGCCGCGCTGAGCAGGGCGTCGCGGCTGTCGGGTGTCGGGTTGAACCGGTACCCGGCCAGCGCCACCTTGGCGGCGGTCTGTCGTTCGCGATCTCCGAGCGCGCGGGCCTGCGCCGCCGCCTGCAGTGCGAGCGCGTTGTTGCGTTCCCGCGACACGTTGAGCTGCGACACCACCGCGAAGACCGTGCTGGCGGCGAGCAACACCGCGACGACCGCCAACGCGACGACGAGCCGCCGCAACCTGCGGGTACGGCCCAGCGCCTCGGCCAGCTCGGCGACCTCGGCGTCGAGCGACTCGTGCAGGAACTCCTTCTCGCGCTCGCTGAGCACGGCTTCGAGCTCCTTCGCCTGGGCCAGGCGGACGCCGCGGTAGAGGGCGTCGGGGTCGCGGCCGGTCGCCTCCCACGACTTGGTGGCGTCGATCAGCCGGCGGTGGATGCGCAGGCGGTCGCGGTTCTCGGCGATCCAGTCGCGCAGGCGTGGCCACGAGCGGATCAGCGCCTCGTGCGTCAGGTCGACGGAGTCGCGGTCCAGCGTGATGAGCCGCGCGGCCGCGAGGTGGTCGAGCAACGAGTCCGCGACGTCGAGCTCACCGCGCACCACGCAGCGCTTGGTGTCCTCGGTCCCCTCGCCGAGCGCGATCAGCCGCAGGAACAACAGCCGCGCCTGTTCCTGTTCGACCGCCGAAAGGTTCTCGAACACGGACTCCGCGGTGCGCGCCAGCGCGTGTTCGACGCCGCCCGCCTCCTCGTATCCCTGCAGGGACAACGTCATTCCACGCCTGCGACGCCACGTCTCCACGAGTGCGTGCGACACCAGCGGCAACGCGGCGGCCTGCCCGGCCACGTCGGCGACGAGCCGCGTCACCAGCGCCGTCTCCACCTTGGCGCCCACCCGTGTCGCGGGCTCGACGATCGCGCGGCGCAGCTCGTCCGGTGTCATCGGGCCGACCAGAACCTGGTTGCCCGCCAAGGCATCCACGAGTTCGGGGAACCGTCCACAGTGGCCGTAGAAGTCCGCGCGCACACCGAGCACCACGCGTGGCCCGCCGGTCAGCGCCGCGATGAACCAGCCGCGCGCGTCGGGCGGCACGAGGGTGAAGACCTCCTCGAACTGGTCCACGACCAGCACCAGCGACGGGTCGTGCTGCCGGACGCGCAGCCACAGGTTCGCCGGGTCGGCGGCGAGCTCGCGTTTCAACGTGACGGGAGACTCGCCGATCAGCCCGGCCAGCTGGACCGAGCACTCCTCGACCGGGTCCGCGGTGGGCGTGAACACCAGCGCATTTGGGAGGGACGGCACCAGACCGGCGCGCAGCAGTGACGACTTGCCCGACCCGGACGCGCCGAACACGCCGACGAACCGTTGTGCCGCAACGAGATCACGCAGTTTCGCGGTCAGCTGCTCGCGGCCGAAGAACCGGTCGGCGTCGGCCGCCTGGAAGGCGGCCAGTCCGGCATAGGGCGACTCAGCGGCGACCGCGGGTTCGTAATGATCCGCCGCGACCTCGCGCCAGCGCTCCTCCCACTCGGCGGCGTCGCCACCGCACGCCGTGACGTAGGCCAGCGTGACGGCGAGGGTCGGCAGCTTGCGCCCACCCGCCGCCTCGGAGAGCGTCGCGGCCGAGTAGTGGGCCCTGCGCCCCAGCTCACGGTACGGCGGGCTGCCCGCCTTCTCCCGCATCCGGCGCAGGTCCGCGGCGAACCGCAGCAGCGCGCTGTCCTCGGACTCGAGCGGCCGTTCCCCTCGTGGCACCCACGTCCCCCATCATCGACACACCGACCTCCTGGGCGTGTCCGGGAACAGACGCGCCCAGTCCCCCTCCGAAACGTAGTAGAACGGGTCCGCGCACATCGTCCGGACCACCTGGTCCACGTCGGTGGAGAACAGGAGCAGGCCACCCGAAGGTGTGGTGCTCTGGGCGACGAAACTCGTCGGCGACTGCGCGGTCACCCGCCAGAAGCCGCTCATCGTGCTGGTGATCGTCCCCAGCTCGCGCAGCTGTCCCTGATCGCGCAGCGAGTACAGCCGCAGCACGTCGCCGGACATCGCCAGCAGAGTGGTGTCGTCGGCGCCGAACCCGATCGGCCCCCCGGCGCTCACGTCGGCGGGTCCGAGCCAGTGCCACGGTGTGTCCACATCGGACAGATCCCAGACCTCGGCCTGATTGTTGCCCTGCACCACCAGGAACCGGCCCCCGGGGCTGAACGTGACGGCCTCGAAGTACGGGATCTTCGCCGTGACCGAGGACAGGTGCTCCGGCACGCGTCCGCCGCCGAGCCGGTGGAGCTCGACCGAGAAGCCGGCGCCCCGCATGTCGTTGCGCACCACCGCGATCAGGTCGCCGTGGATCGCGACGGCCTTGACGAGGTCCCCGCCGACGAAGATCTGCTCAGGCTCGGGACCGCGCAGGTCCCAGAGCATCGCCGGGGACCGCGGCTGCCATTTGCCATCGGCATCGCGGATCATGCGGTTCGCGACCACCACCCCGGTCGCCAGGTCGAGGCCGGACACGGCCATCGGCCCGGCGATGTCGCGGATCCTGCGCGGGTGGTCGGGATCCCCGACATCCCAGATCTGCACGTTGTAGCTCTCGTCGTGCACCGCCAGGTACCGGCCGTCCGCGCTGAACACGATGTGCTCACTCGCGTTACCCAGCGGGCCGCGGGTGACGAGGTTGTACCCGGACAGGCTCCACAGCCGCAGGATCCCGGAGCCGTCCCGCGCCACGAGGAAGTTTCCGCCCGGCGCGACGACGGGTGCGGCACCGCCGAAGGTCGCGGGCGGTCCGGCCAGCGCCCGGCGGCTCGCGGCATACGCGCTGAGCAACGCGTCGCGGGCCTGGTCCGTGGGCGCCGCGCTGTAGGCGGCCAGCGCGGTGCGGGCGGCGGCATGGGGTTCGGATCCCATCCGCAGCGTCGCTTCGAGCGCACCTCGTTGCGACATCGCGGCGTCGGCGGCCTTCGTCGCCTCGCGCTGCACGAGGAACGCGTAGACCGCCGTGCCGCCGAGCAGCAGCACGACGACGGCGAGGATCACGACGAACTGGTGCAGCCGGTGCGTGTGCCGCCGTTCCTCCGCCTGGTGCTCGCGGGCCAGCTCGGCGCTCGCGTCCAGGAACTCCCGCTCCCGGCAGCCGATCAGATCGCCGAGCGCCTCGGCCTGCGTGAGCCGCACGCCCCGGTACAGCGCGTCGGGGTCGCGGCCGTCGGCCTCCCAGACGGCGGTGGCGTCGACGAGCTGCCGGTGGGTCCGCAGGCGGTCGCGGTTCTCGGCGATCCAGTCGCGCAGCCGAGGCCACGACCGGATCAGCGCCTCGTGGGTGAGCTCGGCGGACTCGCGGTCCAGCGAGATCAGCCTGGCGGCGGCCAGCTGATCCAGCAATGAGTCGGCGATGTCGAGCTCGGCGCGCGGCACCCGGCGTTTCGTGTCCTCGGTGCCCTCGCCGAGCGCGATGAGCCGCAGGAACAACAGCCGGGCGCAGCGCTGCTCGTCGTTGGACAACGAGGAGAACGCCGCCTCGGCGGTGCGCGCGACGGCGTGTTCGACGCCGCCCGCCTCCACGTAGGCGGTGAGCGTCAACGTCATGCCGCGCCTGCGCCGCCACGTCTCGGCCATCGCGTGCGACACCAATGGCAACGCGGCGGCCTGCCCGGCGACGTCCGCGACCAGCCGGGCGACCAGCGCGGTCTCGACCTTCACGCCCAGCCGCGCGGCGGGTTCGGTGATCGCGCGGCGCAGCTCGTCCGGCGTCATCGGGCCGACCAGCACCTGGCCGCCGCGCAGCGCGTCCACCAGCTCGGGATGTCTGCCGCAGTGCCCGTAGAAGTCCGCGCGGACGCCGATCACGGTCTTGGGCGCGCCGGTCAGCGCCTTGATCAACCACTGCCGTTCCGGCTCGGCGGCCTGGGTGAACACCTCCTCGAACTGGTCGACGACCAGCACGAGTCCGGGGCAGTGCCGCTCGATCCGCCGGCGCAGGTTGGCGGGGTCCCGCGCGAGCTCCTCCCTGAGGTCGACCGCCGAGGTGCCGGTGTACTCGGCCAGCCGTGTCGCGCACTCCTCCAGCGGCCGCGGGCCCGGCGTGAACACCAGGGCGGGTGCGTTCAGGCGGGGCACGAGACCGGCGCGCAGGACCGACGACTTTCCGGATCCGGAAGCGCCGAACAAACCCACGAAAGATCGTTCGCGGACCGCGAGACCCACTTCGACGGTCAGGCGTTCACGCCCGAAAAAACGGTCAACGTCCTCCGGTTGAAAGGACAACAAGCCGACATACGGCGACTCGGCGGCGATCTCCTGGGATTCCTCGGCCGCGATTTCCCGCCACCGCGACTCCCACTCCTCGACGTCGCCGTTACAAGCGCTGACGTACGCCAGCGTCACCGCCAGACTGGGCAACTTCCGTCCACCGGCGGCTTCGGACAACGCCGTGGCCGAGTAGTGCGCGAGCCTGGCCAGCTCGCGGTACGACGGCTTGCCCGCCCGGTCCCTCAACTTGCGCAGATCGCCCGCGAACTGCGACAACGCTCCCCCGTCGCCGCCGAGCGGGCGCTCGCCACGTGGCATGAGACGCCTCCCCCTCCGCCCTTCTCATTGTTCAGACCCCGTTGTTCAGCGTCCACGTCCTGACACTGAACAACCCGATCGCCCTAACGTCGCCACCCAACGGGGAGTCCACGTCTCAGGGGGAGAGAGACTTCAGATGCTGTCGACACATTGCCTACCGTCGATGCCGGTGATTATCAACGGCGGAACGCGCACTTTGCGGATCCACTTCGGCGTGGAGGACCTGGCGAACACGCGCTGCGCGGGAACGCCGTTGCCGATGTTTGAACTCGTGTTCGGAGTACGGGCCCGCGATTTCGACCGCGCGATGCTGCCGGCGATCGCACCGCTCGCCGAGCTGATCCGGCCGAGCCACGGCGTGCCGGATTTCTTCTCGTCGCCGCAGCCGAAGTTCGTGGACGCGGTGGGCGAGGTGCTGCAGGCCGCGTCCGGGGGTTCATGGCTGCCGTCGCTGGGGACGACGTCGCCGTGGCTGCGGTCGTTCGCCCGCGGCGACGCCCGTGCCCGCATGGAGCTGCGGACGGCGTTGCACAACTACCACCGCCTGCGCCTCGCGCCCGCGTGGAACCAGACCGTGCAGACGTTCGACGCCGAGATCCGGTCCCGCGCGCGTCACGCGTTCACCGACGGGCTCGGCGCGGTGCTGGCGAAACTGCACCCGGCGATCCGGTGGGAGGCGCCGGTGCTGCACGTCGAGTCGTCGTGGGAGGGCGACGTGCACCTCAACGGCCGGGGCCTGCTGGTCGTCCCGTCGGTGAATGCCGCCGGACCGGCCGCGGCGCTGTTCTCGGGGGCGCAGCCGATCCTGTGCTACCCGGTCACGGCCACGGAGACCACCGAGGTCAGCCTCGAGGGCGCTCTGGGGCGGACGCGGACCGAGGTGCTGCGGGCGTTGACGACCGAGCGGTCCACCACGGACCTCGCGCGGCACGTCGGGATCAGCCTGCCCACCGCCTCGCAGCACGCCACGGCGTTGCGCTGCGCGGGGTTCGTCAGCACCCAACGGGACGGGCGAGCGGTCAAACACCGCCTGACCCAGCGCGGCTGGGAGCTGCTGAACTGACCCGTGCATCTGCAATGAGGGGCCCCTTCATGGCGGTCAGCGCTTGCAAAGCTCCCCTCATAGCAATCCACGTTTCGAGCGATCACGAAACGCTCGGCAAACCGATCGACCCCGCCTACATTCGGTGGTGGACGAGCTGCCGTCGGGGGGCACCGTCCGATATGGGGTTGGCAGGGGAAAAACGTGGCGGGTGAGCTTCCCCAGGGCTCACCCGTCCATCTACAGGGGCGGGCACGGCGGCTGGAAGTCCAGTCCGGGGAAGAAGTGCCGCCACTCATCCGCTGTCATCCGCGGCACGGCTCGCTCGCACACGCGGTCGAGCCGGTCGCGCCCGTCGAGCTTCCAGAGCCGCAGCGTGCCGTCCGCGCCGCCGGTGATCACGGTGTCCGCCAACGGCATCAGCGCGACCGCGGTGACCGGGCCGGTGTGGCCGATCAGCCGGGCGGTCTCCACCGGCTGACGCGGATCGGTGATCGTCCACAGCCGGGTGCTGCCGTCCTCGTTGGCCGTGGCCAGCGTGTTGCCCTCGCGGCTGAGCAGCGCCGCGTAGACCTGACCGCCGTCGCCGGCCACGGTGGCGAGCTGTTCCGGTTTCGCGGTGGACCACAGGTTCGCGCCTTTCCCGCTCGCCGTCGCGAGCAGCGATCCCGTGTCGCTGAACGACACCGTGGTGCCGACGCGTGGCCTGGTCGCCCGGACGTGCAGCGTCCAGTCCGCGCGCACGTCGACCATCAGCAGGTCACCGCCGAGCGTCACGGCGGCGATGGTCGCGCCGTCCGGGGCGAACGCCAGGTGCCGCAGCTTCGGGACGACGTCGGTGGAGGTGGCGACGAGCTTCTGCGTGGCGTTCGGCACGCCCTCCCACACCTTCACCGCGTTGTCCTGGCCCGCGGTGACCAGGGTGTCGCCGCGGAACGCGAGGGCGGTGACGGCGGCGGCGTGCGCCTGGAAGGTGCCGATCTCGCTGGGTTTGCCGAGCGCGATGTCGACGATGCGGACCACGCCGCCGGCGTCGGCGCTGACGACCGTGCGGCCGTCCGGGCTGATCGCCATCGCGACGACCGCGCTGTTGTGCTTGGTCGCGGGCACGGACGCGCGGGTGCCGGGCTGGTCGCGCAGGTCGGTGGTGAGCACGGTGCCGTCCCGGTGCCCGGAGACGAGCAGCTGCTGCGTGGGGCTGAGCACCATCGCGGTGACCTCGCTGCCCGCGTTGCGCAGGATCTGTCCGGTGAACGCCTCGTAGCGCAGGCCGCTGCGGGCTTCCGGCAGCTTCGCCAGTTCGTAGGCGGCGAGGTTGACCTGCAGCGCGAGCGCCGGGTTGTTCGCGCGCAACGCCGTGGCCTCGCCGACCGCCTTGAGCGCCAACGCCTTGTTCCGTTCCTCGGTCGCGGTCTGCTGTGCCCGCAACGCGTAGACCGTGGCCGACACGGCGACCACCAGCAACACGAGCAGCACCGCGATCAGCTGGCGCCCGCGCCTGGTTCTTCGGCGAGCGGCCGCGGCGACCTCGGCGTCGGCGGCCTCGCTCGCGTCGAGGAACGCCCGTTCGCGTTCGTTGAGCTCGGTGTGCGAATGCGCGTGCCACTCACGGGCCAGTTCCAGCCGCACACCCCGGTAGAGCGCGCCCGGATCGCGTTCCAGCGACTCCCACGCGTCGGCCGCGTCGGTAAGAGTTCGGTGCACGCGCAGGCCTTCACGGTCCTGCTCGATCCACTGGCGTAGCAACGGCCACGACCGGATCAGCGCCTCGTGCGCGAGCTCCACGCCGTCGCCGTCGAGCGTGAGCAGCCGGGCGGCGACGAGCCGGTCGAGCACCTCGCCGCCGTCGCCCAGCTCGCTGCGCCGCACCCGCCGTTTGGTGTCCTCGGTGTCCTCGCCGACCGCGATGAGCCGCAGCAGAATCTCCCGCGCCTGCTTGCGTTGGGCGGTGTCGAAGCCCGTGTAGACGGTCTGCGCGGTGTGCGCGACTGCGTATTCCAGGCCGCCGGCCTGTTCGTATCCGTGCAGGGTCAGCGTCATCCCGTCGCGCCGCTCCCACGTCTCGGCGAGCGCGTGCGACAGCAACGGCAGCACCGCCGGCTGCCCGGCCGCGTCCGACATGAGCCGCGCGAGCAACGCGGTCTCCACCTTCGCGCCCGCGTGCGCGGCGGGTTCGACGACGGCCTGCCGCAGTTCGTCAGCGCTCATCGCGCCGACCATGACCTGGCCGCCCCGCAGCGCGTCCACGAGTCCGGGATACCGCGCGCAGTGGCCGTAGAAGTCCGCACGCACCCCGATGACCACGTGCGGCCCGTGCGTGAGCGCGGTGATGAGCCACTCGCGTTGCTGCTCGACGCGGCACAGCGTGAACAGCTCTTCGAACTGGTCGACGACGACCAGCAGACCGTCGGCCAGTTCGGTCAGGTTCTTCGGGTCTTCCAGGGCCGTGCGAATGTCGACGACCGACTCGTCTCTTTGGGCCGCGAGCTGGATCGCGCACTCCTCCAGCGGGTCCGCGCCCGGTGTGAACAGCAGCACCGGCAGGTCCGTGCGCGCGATCAGCCCGGCCCTCAGCACACTCGACTTGCCGACGCCCGACGCCCCGAAGACGCCGATGAACCGCTTCTGTGCGACCAGGTCGAGCAGTTCGCTGGTGAGGCGGTCGCGGCCGAAGAAGCGATCGGCGTCGGACGCCTGGAACGGCTTGAGCCCCACGTACGGTGACTGCCCGTCCCCATGCCCGTTGTGCACGAGGGTGTTGCGCCACCGACGTTCCCACTCCTGCGCGTCACCTTCGCACGCCTGTACGTAGGCAATGGTGACGGCCAGGCTCGGCAGTTTCCGTCCGCCCGCGGCTTCCGAGAGCGCCGCGGCGGAATAGTGCGCACGCTTGCTCAGCTCGCGGTAAGTAGGACTTCCCGCAAGCTCCCGCAACCTGCGCAGATCCGCCGCGAACTGCAGCAACTCGCTTTCGCCCGCGTCGAGGGGGCGCTCGCGCCTGGGCACGGCGTCATTGTTCAGAGAACTTTGTTCAGCGTCCATGGAAGGCCGCTGAACAACCCGTTCGCCCTAGCGTTGATCTCGTACAGGGGGAGAACCACCGGCACTCTCGCCCCGAACCGGTGCCGGTGCACGGGTCGGTGGGGCTCCTACAGGCCAACGAGCTTGTAGAGCCCGCCGACCTCCTGCCGGTTCAGCACCCGCATGGAGCCCGGCCGCTGGTTGCCCAGCTGCACCTCACCGATCGCGGTGCGCACGAGGCTGCGCACCGGGTACCCGACCTCGTCGAGCAGGCGCCGCACGATGTGCTTGCGCCCCTCGTGCAACACGACCTCGACGAGCGCGCGGCCCGGCATCGAGTCGACGAGCTTGAACGCGTCGACCTTGACCGGCCCGTCCTCCAGCTCGATCCCGGCCTTGAGCCGCTTGCCGACGCCCTTCTCGACCGGTCCGGGCACCTCGGCGAGGTAGGTCTTCATGACGTTGTACGACGGGTGCATCAGCCGGTGCGCGAGCTCGCCGTCGTTGGTGAGCAGCAGCAGCCCTTCGGTGTCCGCGTCGAGCCGCCCGACGTGGAACAGCCGCTCCTTGCGGTTGCGCACGTAGTCGCCGACGCACGGCCGGCCGAGGTCGTCCTCCATCGTGGACAGCACGCCGAGCGGCTTGTTCATCGCGATGGTGACGACGTCTTCGCGGATCTGGACCCGGACCCCGTCGACGTGGACCACTGCCGTTTGTGGGTCGATCCTGCGGCCCTGTTCCCTGACGACTTTGCCGTCGACCTGGACGCGCCCCTCCGCGATCAGTTCCTCCGAGGCGCGGCGGCTCGCGATACCCGCCTGGGCGAGCACCTTCTGCAGCCGTACGCCTTCCTGGTCAGACATCGTCGATCGCATCCACTTCGGGCAACAGGGGAGCGATCGGCGGCAGGTCGGCGAGCGACGGCAGCCCCAACCGCTCCAGGAACAGTTCGGTCGTGCGGTACAGGATCCCACCGGTGTCGCCGTCCGTGCCGGTCTCTTCAATGAGACCGCGCGCGACGAGCGTCCGGATGACGCCGTCCACGTTCACGCCACGCACCGCGGCGATACGAGCCCTCGTGACCGGCTGCCGGTAGGCGATGACCGCGAGCGTCTCGAGCGCGGCACGCGTGAGCTTCGCCCGCTGGCCGTCCAGCAGCAGTTTCTCCACGAAGGGAGCGAAGCGGTCGCGCGTGTAGAAGCGCCAGCCGTCACCCACCCTGCGCAGGTCGATGCCGCTGCCGGACTCGGTGTACCGGTCGCTGATCCTACGCAGTGCTTCCTTGATTCGTTTAACCGGCTGTTCGAGGGCGCTGCTGAGTTGGTCCTCGTGGATCGGGCTGTCCACTACCAGGAGGACGCTTTCCAGGGCGCCATCGAACTCGCGGTCTTCGGTCAGGTCCGGGAGGCCCGAGTCTTCGATCTCCTCCGGGCTGGCGTCGGCCAGTTCCGCCGCTTCGAGGGCGGCGGCTACCGCGGCCTCGTCCGGGTCGGGGCCGGGTTCGGCGTCGGGTTCGGGCTCGGTTTCAGGCGCGGGCTCGGTTTCAGGCTGAGCTTCGGACTCCGGCTCGGGCGTGGGCTCAGGCTCACCGTGCTCAGGCTCGGGCTCGGCGTGCTCGATCTCCGGCTCGGCGGCGGATTCGGGCGAGTTGTCCACAGATTCGGCAGCCGACCCCTGATCGGGCCCGAAACTGTCGGTGCTCGTCGATACGCTGGAACCGGGGGGCGCCCCCGCGGGCTCGCCACCAAGATCGGAATCACCGGCGGGCTCGGCGGACTCAGGCTCGGTCGGTTCAGGCGCCGCCAGTTCAGACTCGGCCGATTCGAGCTCGGCCAGTTCAGGCGCCACCGGTTCGGGCTCGACCAGTTCAGACTCGGTGACTTCAGGCTCGTCCGGTTCGGGCTCGGACTCGTCAGCGGCCCCGGAATTGTCAGACCCCGCCGATAGACTGGAACCGGGGGGCGCCCCCGCGGCCTCAAGATCAGCCTCAGCCGGAGCCCCGGACGCCGAGACAGCCTCGCGCGCCCCAACCCGCCCGGCGAGCGCAGCCCCGGCGGCATCCAAAGCGGCGAAGTCCCACGAGCCGGAAGACTCAGGACGCTCAGTCGGCTCGGTCATCCGTATTCCTCGTCCTCATCAAATTCCGAAGCCTCAACCGAAGCCGAATCCAAACCCCCACCGACCCAAGTCACCTGCAACGGCCCCAACGGATCAGGCTGCTCGAACGCCAGCACCTTCTCCCGGTACAACTCCAGCAGCGCAAGGAACCGAGCCACAACGTCCATTGTCGACGAACAGTCGGCCACCAGGTCAGAGAAGGAAGCAGTCCCCAACGAGGAGAGCCGCGAGCGCAGCATGTTGGCATGCTCCCGCACGGACACCCGGTGCTGGTGAATGTGCGAAGTGGACACGGTCTTGGGCGGCTTGGGCCGGAACACAGCCGCGGCGATCTCGGCAAAGCGACTCGGTGTAACCCCGAGCATCACCTCAGGCAGCAACCCGAGGAACCGAGGCTCCAAAGCCACGGATCGCGGATATCGCCGATAAGCCCCTTGCTCGAGCTCAGCAAACAACGCGGCGACCTGCTTGTAAGCCCGATACTGCAACAACCGGGCGAACAACAGATCCCGGGCCTCCAGCAAAGCGAGGTCGTCCTCGTCCTCCACGTCACCGGCGGGCAGAAGACGAGCCGCTTTCAGGTCCAGCAATGTAGCGGCGATGACCAGGAACTCGGTGGTCTCGTCGAGATCCCACGACTCCCCCATGGCACGAATATGCGCGATGAAGTCATCGGTCACCTGGTGCAGCGCCACCTCGGTGACATCCAGCGTGTGCTGCGAGATCAGCTGCAGCAGAAGGTCGAACGGGCCTTCGAAGTTCGTCAGCCTGACCTTGAATCTGCCGTCATCAGGAAGAGCGTCTGTCACTGCTCGCGCAACCTACGCACAAGCAACGAATCGGCGCCGGAAGCCTCGAGGTCGTCGAGCACGATCGCAATGGCCTCACGCACGATCCGCCCGCGATCCACACCCAACGCATGAGACCCGCGCAACTCCAGCCGCGCCTGCTCCAGAGCGAGCAGCTCCTCGTCGGACACGTAGACGGTGATCTTCGTGGTGTGTTTGGTCCGGCCACTACCCCGCCGCTGAGCGGGAGGAGCGGGCACATCGGAGACGTCAGGAGCCGAGGTGAGCCGGAACAGTTCGGCCGCGCCCGGCAGTGATGGGCGACGGTTCACCGGGCGATCACCTCGCGCGCCAGGGCACGGTACGCCTGCGCGCCCGCCGAGCGCGGCGCCCAGCGGGTGATCGGCTCGCCGGCGACGGTGGTCTCCGGGAAACGCACGGTGCGGTTGATGACGGTGTCGAACACGACTTCGCCGAACGCCTCGACGACGCGCGCCATCACCTCGCGGGAGTGCAGGGTGCGGTGGTCGTACATCGTCGCGAGGATGCCGGTGATCTCCAGCTTGGGGTTCAAACGTTCCTTGACCTTCTCGATGGTGTCGATGAGCAGCGCCACCCCGCGCAGCGAGAAGAACTCGCATTCGAGCGGGATGAGCACTCCGTCCGCGGCCGCGAGGGCGTTCACCGTGAGCAGGCCGAGCGAGGGCTGGCAGTCCACCAGCACGTAGTCGTAGTGGTCGATCACCGGACGCAGCGTGCGGACCAGCGTGTGCTCGCGGCCGACCTCGGAGACGAGCTGGATCTCGGCCGCGGAGAGGTCGATGTTCGACGGCAGCAGGTCCATGTCGTCGACGACGGTCTTGCGGATCACGTCCCGCACGCCGACGTCGTTCTCCATGATGACGTTGTAGATCGTCTGGTCGAGCTGGTGCGGGTGGATGCCGAGGCCGACCGACAGCGCGCCCTGCGGGTCGAAGTCGACCAGCAGCACGCGGCGGCCGTACTCGGCGAGCGACGCACCGAGGTTGATGGTGGACGTCGTCTTGCCGACGCCGCCCTTCTGGTTGCAGACCGCGAGGATCCTCGCCGGACCGTGGTGCACGATCGCCGGCGGCTCCGGGGCATACCTACGAGGCCGCCCACCTGGGCCGACGCCGTCCACCTGCTCGGGGGCGACGTCGTCCACGGGCGCGGCGTGGGGCGCCAGGCTGAGGTCGACGGGAGGACGCTGCGCGTAGCGCTCGGCGTGCTCGGGTGTCGACATGGCCTGCTTACCTCACTGCTCGTAGTCGTCTCTCCGGGCGCAGCCTAGGCGGCACACATGCCAGCGGCAACGCGCCTCGCCGAGGACGTCCACAACGAGGTCAAGCAGGTACATCCGATCGGGCGGCAGCCGACAGGACCACGTCGAGCAGTCCGGGGAACAACCGGTCGAGGTCTTCGCGCCGTAGCGACACCCATCGCTGGTTGCCCCGGCATCGCGTCCTCGTCACCCCGGCCTCCCGGAGCACCCTCAGGTGTTGTGACAGCGTCGACTTCGCGACCCCCACTTCGAACGCCCCACAGAGGCGCTCGCCGTCGACCTGGATCTGCCGTACTACGGCCAGCCGGGTCGGATCACTCAACGCGTGCAACACAGCGGGAAGGTCGATCGCCTCGAGGAGCGGCTCGTCCAAGTTCGGCACGTTTACACCGTACCCGTGGATGCCTCACATTCCAGTGGCACGTGGGTGAGCGGTCGCATAAACCTCGCGCAATGTCGTAACTGTTACCAACGTATAGACCTGAGTAGTCGTAACGGACGCATGCCCCAGCAACTCTTGGACCACACGAACATCCGCGCCGCCTTCGAGCAGATGAGTCGCGAACGAGTGGCGCAACGTGTGCGGTGACACGGGAGAGCGGATTCCGGCGTCCTCCGCCGCCGTTTTCAGGACCTGCCAGGCTGACTGACGCGACAGTCGACCGCCGCGCGCGTTGAGGAACAACGCAGGCGTGCCACGTCCCTTGGCGGCCAATGCCGGTCGCGCTCTCACCAAGTAAGCGTCCACAGCGGCCAGCGCGGGCCGGCCCACCGGCACGAGCCGCTGTTTGCCGCCCTTGCCGTCCAAGAGGACGGTCCGCTCGTCCGCGTCGATGTCATCGATGTCGAGCCCGACGACCTCGGAAATGCGCGCTCCGGTGGAGTACAGCAACTCGAGCAACGCCTTGTCCCGCAAGTTGGACACGGTGTCGAGCAACCGGAGGACGTCGTCGACCGGTAACGCCTTCGGCAGCCGTTTCGGCGGCGACGGCGGGTGCACGGCGCGCGCGACGTCGTGCGGGACCAAACCTTCCTTGCAGGCAAAGCGATGCAGCCCGCGCACGGCGACGAGCGTCCGGGCCGCGGACGACGCGGCGAGCCCGCTTTCCCGCAGTGCCGCCAGGAACTCGGACACGTGCCGCTCGCTCACGCCGTCGAGGCGCGTCACGCCCTGTGCTGCCAGGTGTTCCTCGTACCGCCGCAGATCGCGGGTGTACGAATCGAGAGTGTTGCGGGCCGTGCCGCGCTCGACCGCGAGATGATCCAGATAACCGGCGACGACTTCGGTGATCACCCCGACAGGCCTTCCAGGACGATCCGCCCGCCGACCGCGTTCACGCCCTTCGCGAGCGCCGGGTCATCGGCGATCGCGGCCTCGAAACCCTTGTCCGCCAACGCGAGCGCGTACGGCAGCGTCACGTTGGTGAGCGCCCACGTCGAGGTGTTCGGCACCGCGCCGGGCATGTTCGCGACGCAGTAGAAGACGGAGTCGTGCACGCGGTACGTGGGGTCGGCGTGCGTCGTCGGACGGGAATCCTCGAAACAGCCGCCCTGGTCGATCGCGATGTCCACGAGCACGCTGCCCGGTCGCATCTCGGACACCAGCCGGTTGCTCACGAGCATCGGCGCCTTCGCGCCCGGCACGAGCACCGCGCCGATCACGAGATCCGCCCAGCGGCAGGCCTTCTCGACCTCGTAGGAGTTGCTGGTGATCGTCTGCAGGTGTCCCCGGTAGGTGAAGTCGATCTGCCGCAACCGGTTCACGTTGGTGTCCAGCACGACGACCTCGGCCTGCAGCCCGAGCGCGATGGTGGCCGCGTTCATCCCGGCGACACCGGCGCCGATCACGACGACCTTGCCCGCCGCGACACCGGGCGCGCCGCCGAGCAGCACGCCCCGGCCGCCCTGCGCGCGTTCGAGGCAGTGCGCGCCGACCTGGGCAGCCATCCGGCCGGCGATCTCGCTCATCGGGGCGAGCAGGGGCAGCGAGCCGTCCGGCAGCTGCACGGTCTCGTAGGCGATGGCGGTGATACCGGAGTCCGCGATGGCCTTCGTGCACTCGGGACTGGCCGCGAGGTGCAGGTAGGTGAAGAGCACCTGATCCGCGCGCATCCGGTGGTACTCGTCGGCGATCGGTTCCTTGACCTTGAGCACCAGCTGGGCCCGCGCCCACACGTCGTCGGCGGTCGCGGCGATCCGCGCGCCCGCCGCGACGTAGTCCTGGTCCGGGAAGGACGATCCGGCACCGGCGCCGGTCTCCACGACCACGTCGTGCCCGCGGCGCACCAGTTCGACCACGCCGGCCGGGGTGATGGCGACCCGGTACTCGTGGTTCTTGATCTCCTTGGGGACTCCGACCAACATCGTCGCAGCGTATTCCGCACACCGGTCCGGTGCATCGGATAGCGTTCCGCGTCGTGTCGCAACCTTTCGGACCCGAGCACCACAGAATCGGCAACCAGCAGCGCGAAGAGGCGATCAACGCCCTGAACGACCACTTCGCGGCCGGGCGAGTCGACATCAGCGAGTACGAGAACCGGGTCACCCGCGCGACCACAGCGCAGACATATCAGGAGCTGGCGGACCTGTTCAGCGACCTGCCGCACCCGCACCCGCCGTTCCTGGCCCCGCCCACGCCGCCGCCGTTCCCGACGATGACGATGGCGCCGCCGCCACCGCCCCCGTACACGCCGGCTCCGGGGTTCGCGACGCCTCCGCCGCCCCCTCCCCCGCCTGGTTACGGGACGACCGGGTACGGAGCGACCGGGTACGGGGCGAACGTCTACGCGCCGTACGGCTACGACCCGCTCACGGGGATGCCGCTGTCGGACAAGTCGAAGGTCGTCGCCGGGATCCTGCAGCTGTTCCTCGGCCACTTCGGCGTGGGCCGCTTCTACATGGGCGACACGGGCATCGCGGTCGCCCAGCTGCTGACGTGCGGCGGTTGCGGCATCTGGGCGTTGGTCGACGCGATCATCATCCTGGTCAACGGCGGCACGGACGCCCAGGGCCGCAAGCTACGCGACTAGGTTCCGCACGACCATCCACACGAGGCCCGTGGCCAGGACCGTCACCCCGACGGACTTGGGCACGGGCTTCTGCTTCTCCCCCTTGCGGGAGGCGTTGAACCAGCGCAGCCACAGCCAGGCCATCAGCGGCAGCCCGGCGACGAGCATGACGGCGTTGAAATGCCACGCCGCCACGACGTCGCCGTGCAGCAACGCGTGGACCATTCGCGTTGAGCCGCACGCCGGACAGTCCAACCCGGTCAGCCAGTTGAACGGGCAGCGCGGCAACCACGAGTCCGGCGAGTTCGGGTTGACGAACATCAGCACCCCGCAGCCCGCCGCCGCGGCGGCAAAAACCATGAGGGGAGCCTTCATGGACCTCAGGTACATGAAGGCTCCCCTCATGGAAGATCAACTTCAGCCGCGGGCGGCGAAGCGGGTGGGGCGGTCCTGCCAC
Organism: Lentzea sp. NBRC 105346; assembly: GCF_030269605.1. Taxonomy (GTDB): domain Bacteria; phylum Actinomycetota; class Actinomycetes; order Mycobacteriales; family Pseudonocardiaceae; genus Lentzea. The sequence goes on along the minus strand of NZ_BSTQ01000019.1, from coordinate 14,087 downwards.
GGGGCGTCGGCGGGCCGGGCGGACGCCCGGCCCTCGACCACCTCGCGAGCGGCGAGCAGGCCGCCGATCGCCGACGAGTTCACGATCTCGCCCGAGAACACCATGCGGACCGCGTCGGACAGCGGGAAGCGGTGGATCTCCAGATCCGCCTCCTCCTCACCCTGGTGATCGCGGTCCACTTCGGACAGTCCCTGCGCGAGGAACACCCGCACGACCTCGTCGGTGAAACCGGGCGAGGCCGCGACGTCCACAAGCGTGGACCACCACTGCGCGGCGAGCCCGACCTCCTCGCCGAGCTCGCGCCGTGCGGCGTCCACGGGGGACTCCCCGGCCGAGTCGAGCAGCCCTGCGGGCAACTCCCACAGGCGCCGCCCGAGCGCGTGCCGGTACTGGTGGATCAACGTCACGTAACCCTCGGAGTCCAGCGCCACCACGGCGACCGCGCCGGGATGTTCGACGATCTCGCGCTTGGCGTGCTCCCCGCCGGGCATCTCGACGTCGTCGATCCGCAGCGCCACGACGCGACCGACGTGGACGTCCTGCGAGCCGGCGACCTTGAACTCGTGACGATCACTCACTTACTTGGCTCCTGCCGTGAGCGGAAGACGTTCCGCGACACGGTAGTCGATCGCGGCCCGCACGAAAGCCGCGAACAGCGGATGCGGCTTGGTGGGCCGCGACTTGAGCTCCGGGTGCGCCTGCGTCGCGACGAAGAACGGGTGCACCTCCTGCGGCAGCTCGATGAACTCGACGAGCCGCCCGTCCGGCGACACCCCGGAGAACACGAGCCCCGCGTCAGCGAGCTTGCCGCGGTAGGCGTTGTTCACCTCGAACCGGTGCCGATGCCGCTCGGACGCCTCACTCGCGCCATAGGCGTTCGCAACCTGCGAGCCGGGCGTCAGCTTCGCAACGTACGCGCCGAGCCGCATCGTGCCGCCCATGTCGCGCTCGCCGGAGATGACGTCCTGCTGGTCAGCCATCGTGCTGATAACAGGCGCGCCGCCCTCCTCGAACTCCGCGGAGTTGGCGTCCGCAATGCCCGCGAGGTTGCGCGCGGTCTCAATGACCATGCACTGCAACCCAAGACACAACCCGAGAATCGGCACGCCACGCGTCCGCGCGTAGGTAATGGCCCCGATCTTGCCCTCAATACCGCGCACCCCGAACCCGCCGGGAATGAGCACGCCGTCCATCCCGGCAAGCGAGCGCGCCGCACCTTCAGCGGTCTGACACTCGTCCGACGGCACCCACTTGATCTCAACCTTGGCGCGATGCGCGAACCCACCCGCACGCAACGCCTCAGTGACGCTCAGGTACGCGTCCGGCAGGTCAACGTACTTGCCGACCAGCGCGATCTTCACCGTCTCCGACGGGTTGTGCACGCGGTCGAGCAGGTCGCCCCACACCGTCCAGTCGACGTCACGGAACGGCAGCCCAAGCCGCCGCACGACGTACGCGTCAAGCCCCTCCCCGTGCAGCACCTTGGGGATGTCGTAGATGGACGGCGCGTCCACGGCCGCCACGACCGCGTCCGTGTCCACGTCACACATGAGGCCGATCTTGCGCTTGAGCGCGTCCGGAATCTCCCGATCCGCCCGGCACACGATCGCGTCAGGCTGAATACCGATGTTCCGCAGCGCCGCCACCGAGTGCTGGGTCGGCTTGGTCTTCAACTCGCCGCTGGGCGCCAGGTACGGCACCAGGCTGACGTGCAGAAAGAACACGTTGTCGCGCCCCACGTCGTGCCGCACCTGCCGACACGCCTCGAGGAACGGCAGCGACTCGATGTCACCGACGGTGCCACCGACCTCGGTGATGACGACGTCCGGCGTAACCCCGTCGGCGTCCGGCTCGGCCATAGCCCGGATCCGCCGCTTGATCTCGTCCGTGATGTGCGGAATCACCTGCACCGTGTCGCCGAGGTACTCCCCGCGCCGCTCCTTGGCGATGACCTCGGAGTACACCTGGCCAGTGGTGACGTTCGCGTCGGCGCTCAGGTCCCGCGCGAGGAACCGCTCGTAGTGGCCGATGTCGAGGTCCGTCTCGGCCCCGTCGTCGGTCACGAAGACCTCGCCGTGCTGGAACGGGTTCATCGTGCCGGGGTCGACGTTGAGGTACGGGTCCAGCTTCTGCATGGTCACCCGAAGGCCACGCGACGTGAGCAACTGGCCGAGGCTGGAGGCGGTGAGTCCCTTGCCGAGGGAGGAGGCGACGCCTCCCGTGACGAAGACGTGCTTGGTCGTACGTGCCTGCTGCACCAACGGGGCTCCCGTGACATCCGGTGAGGGTCCTCCCTCACGTCCACGGGCCCTAACGCTAACACGAGACCCGTCACTCAGCGCACCAAGCCCCACAGACAAACATCACCCACTTGGCCGAGCCACGATGCGCGAAGCGCGAGTCCCCCACGCCCAGCGCGCCAGCGCACACCACAGCGGGTGGTGGGCCCTCCCGTCGCATCGCAGGCGAACGCCCTGCCGCATCCGGGATCCCAGGTCAAGCACGCTTTTCGCTTGACCTGGGATCCCGGATGTGGCTGCCTCTGGTGCGATGCGACGGGAGGGCCCACCACCCCAAGGCGACCCACTACGAAACCGGACCACGGGGAGGGCCCCTCTTTGAGCTGAGCCGGGGTCCGGGGCGGAGCCCCGAGCAGTAAAAGGCGACCACGCACGCAACCGACAGCCAAGGCGCAACCACGCACGCAACCGGCAGCCAAGGAAAGTCAGCGCGTCGCACTAGCGACCCACCACAAAAGCCGCCGCGTCAACACAAACGCAAGCCGAGCAAACGCGACCACAACGCAACACCCGAGGAAGGCGACCACCGGGAAAGGCAAGCCAGAGGTCCCCCCGAGCGAAGCACCCCTTGCACATATCCAAGCACGCACCACCGACAAGATCAGGAGCCCGCGAACGCACCACCCACAGCCCACGAACGCACACCTCAGGACCCACGAACGCACACCTCAGGCCCCACGAACATACGACTCACAGGTCGGGAACGTACGACTCGCGCCCCAGAGCGTGAACTGAGGACTCGCCGGGCTGAACTGAGGACTCGCGAAGCCCAGGACTACGCCGCAGGCGAGGGAGCCTCCGCATTCCCAGCCACCCCGTACCGCCCCGACCGCCCCTCCAGCTGCTCCCGCAAAGCGAGCACAGTAACCACCCGCCCAGCAGCAGTATCAAGATTGTCCACAGTAGACAGAATCGAAGTGGCGGCAGTATCCGCCCGCACGACCCCAATAGCCCCGGACCCAGTAGCCGACCCGTCGGACCCGGCAAGCACAGTCCCAGCCCCGGACCGATCCATCTGCGTAGCAAACCGGGCAATGGTCGCAGCCCGATCCCCAGCCGAGTCCCCCACGGCAGCCCCACCGGTGAGCACCACGGCCAGCTGAGCCGCCTTAACCCCCTGAGTAGCCCGAACAAACCCAGCATTGGCCAACCCAGCCAAAGCCGAGGCAGATTCGTCAGCCGAGGCCTGAGGCTGATTGTCCTTGTTCAACAACAGCAGCGTCCCGAACAACCCACCAGCCCGAGTCCCAGGATCAGCAGCGGTAGGCAGCGAAGTCCCGGCAGGCTGCAACCGAGCCACCAGGTCCCGCAACTGATCAGCCTTGTTGGGATCAGAAAAAGACTCGGTGAGCTGCAGCTCGCCAGTAACGATCCCGCCGGCCGCCTTGATCAACGCAACGAGCTGATCCCGATCGGTAGGCCGCGCATCGGACGTCGTGACCAACACGACGGTCCGCTCAGCAAGCCGATCCTTCACGGCCAGCGGCCCGACGGAGGAAGCGAACCGATCAGCCTCGGCCAACCGGGCGTTCAGAGCGTTGCGCTCGTCCTGCAGATCGGACACCTGCTGCCCAAGCGTGTTCTTCTCGTTGGACAACCCCGACAACAGCCGCCCGCTGATAGCGGTAGACCCGAGCACCACGCCCACGGCGAGCGCCAGGAACACAGCCGTGATCGACACGATGTGGTAGCGCAGCGAGATCACGAGAACAACCCCCCGAACCAGTCGACTACGGTTTTCCAGCCGTCGACGGCGATGTCGACGTACGCCTGACCGACCCCGGACACAGCCAGCGCCGACACCATCGCAACAACAGCGGCGACCACCAGCAGAACGATCACGCCGAGCGAGACCCGGCTGCGGTGCAGCGTCGCGACCGCCTCCCCGTCGACGAGCTTGCTGCCGAGCTTGAGCCGGGTGAGGAAGGTCGAGGGATTCGAACCCGAGTGACCACGGTCAAGGAACTCGCGCAGCGTCGCGCGCAGGCCGACCGTGACGACCAGGGACGCGCCGTGCGCCTCGGCGAGCAGCAGTGCGAGGTCCTCGGCGTTGCCGGACGCGGGGAACGTCACCGCGCCGATCCCGAGATCCTGGATCCGCTGGAGGCCGGGCGCGTGACCATCGGTCTGCGCGGGGACGACGACCTCGGCCGCAGCCTTCAAAGACGCCGTACCGATGCCATCGGGGTCGCCCACCACGATGTCCGGCTTGAACCCGGCGTCGTGCAGCGTGTCGGCGCCGGTGTCGACGCCGATCAGCACGGGCCGGTACTCGCGGATGTACTTGCGCAGCCGACGCAGCTCCTCGGCGTGCGACGGCCCGCCCGCGACGACCAGCACCTGGCGGTCGCGGATCGGCACGTACACCTCGGGCACGCCGACACCGTCGAGGATCAGCGTGCGCTCGCGGCGCAGGAACTCGATGGTGTTCGCCGAGAACGCCTCGAGCTGCGCCGACATGCCCGCCTTCGCCTCGATCATGGCGTCGGCGATGGACTCGGCGTTCTGCTCGATGCCCTTGGCGAGCTCGCGCTCACCGGCGTAGACGACGCCTTCGTGCAGGCGGAGCTTGGTGCCTTCCTTGATCTCCCGCAGCGCCGCGGCGCCGACGCTGTCGATCAGCGGGATGCCCGCCTCGATCAGCAGCTCGGGCCCCAGGTTCGGAAACCGCCCGGAGATCGACGGCGACGCGTTGACCACGCCCACGACCTCGGCCGCGACCAGCGCCTCAGCTGTCCGCCGGTCGAGGTCGACGAGGTCGAACACGGCCACGTCGCCGGGACTGACCCGGCGCACCAGGTCGCTCGCCTTCCGGTCCACCCGCGCAACGCCGGTGACGCCAGGCAGTTCGGTGCTGGAGCGGCTGAGCAACCCGGAGAGCTTCATGCGTCCGATAGTGACTCACGGTGCACGCGGGACAGGTGAGGCACGCCGTGCCCGAGTCGGGTGAAGCACAGTTCCCAGCACTGCGATCAGCAAGGCCGATGCGAGAAACCACACTCCGTCACCGAACCCGGCCTGCAGACCGGGGTCGATCGCGAGGTTGCCCTCGCGGTGGAACCGGATCGCGTTGCCGAGGTACACGAGCAGCATCCCGAGCACCCCCGCGAGCAGGGCGCTGCCGGCGAACGCCAGGCGTTTCGTCTGCCGGGGCCAGGCCAGCGCTACCGCGATGACCAGCACCGCGACCGCCACGGGCACCCCGAACAGCGGGCTGTGCTGGTCGACAGTGCCGGCGAAGTCCGTGCGCCACCCGGTGGTGATGAAGTCCTTGCGCGGCTCGTCCGGTGTGAGCGCGATGCTGAGGTGCGACAACGGGCGCGTCGTCCCGAACAACGCGAGGCCGGCCGCCCCGACGAGCGCGCCGATGCTCGCGATCCGCCGGATCACGCCGCCTCCCTCTGGAGCGCGATCGCACCCACGACGGCCGCGACCGTGCCCACGACCAGCAACATCACGCCGATCCCAGGCGAGAACGACTGTCCAGCCGTCTCGTCGACGTGCCCCTTCTCCGAGAGAAGCAGCGTCAGCAGAATCCCCACCGCCCCGACCTGCGCCGCCGCACCGCCAAGCGCCGTGTACGCGGCGAGCCTCCGGCGGAGGAACACACTTGCCGCGAGGGCCGCGGCCGTCACGGTCAGCGGAATCGCGTAGAGCGGCGACAGCTCACCCGGCGGCCAGTCCCCCGGCTTGTTGACGATCTCGGTGCCCCAGGCCCGGACGATCACCTCGACGCCGCCGGGATACGCCGACGAGTACAACGGCAGCACGAGCGCCGCGACCGTGAGCACCACGCCCACCGCCAGCAGAGCAGCCGCCGTCGCCCGGTTCATCAGGTGTCCTCCTGTCGCGGCATACCGTACGGCGGCGTGTCCGTGTCGTCAGGAGGGATCTCGTCGTCCTCGATGCGATGGATCACCACCGGCCCCGTGACCTGCGGTTTCTCGCGCGGCGGCAGCGGCTGCATCATCAGCGCGGCCCCGGCGAGCGCCGTCACGGACGCCACGATGAGCACCCACAGCCCCTGCCCGACCTCGAAGACCGCGTTGGGCGGCGCCGGTCCCCCGGCCGTGATGTAGCTCTGGACGCTCAGCACGTCCTCGCCCGCAGACCACACCGCCCCGGTGAGCAGCGCTGCGCCCAGCGGGGCGACGAACGCGGCCAGCACCGACAGGCGTGGCGACCGGAACGCCAGCACAGCGGACCCGACCAGCAGCGCGGCCGCCACGACGATCGGGATGCCATACCGCGTCGGGTGCACCTGTGGATCGAACGGGGAGTTGTCCATGACCCACTCCCAGGCCGTCGGCCCCTGCCCGCCCTCCAGGCCACCGATGTCGGCGCCGAACGACTGCCAGTACAGCAACATGAAGCTGGCCGCGACCGCGAGACCGGCCGCGACCACCACGAGCACCGACCCGAGTGCCCTGCGAGTGATCACCGCACCAGTGTGTCAGGTGGCGTGGGTGCCCGACGGCCCCGGAATTGTCGGTGCCTTCTGGGAGAATTAAAAACGGGGGACCCCCTGGTCGGGGGGACGCCCGCTTGAGCATGCGGAGGGCCGCGCGGATGCCATGGTGGGGTGCGCGGATGCCGCGATGGGGGATGCGCGAAAACCGGGCTCTAGGAGCGCATGACCCGCTGCTCGAACGCCTGACCTGCGGGGCGAACGCACAACCCAGGCGGTAGGACCGTACGACTCACCGGTCGGGAACGTACGACTCACCCGGCGAGAACCCACCTATCCACCTGGCGAGAACCCACCCATCCACCTGATGGATGCGTGGCCGCGCCCTCGGTTAGGACTTCTTCTTGCCCTTGCGGCGCACCACGGGCGCGGTTTCCTTGTCCGCCTTCGCCGCCGCCAGCAGCTCCTCGGCGTGCGCACGCCCGGTGTCGGTCGAGTCCATGCCGGCCAGCATGCGCGCCAGCTCGATCACCCGGTCCGACTCGGAGAGCTTGCGCACGGCGCTGCGGGTGAACGTCCCGTCGGCCGACTTGTCCACCACGAGGTGCCGGTCGGCGAACGCCGCCACCTGCGGCAGGTGCGTCACGACGATGACCTGGTGGCTGCGGGCCAGGCGCGCCAGGCGCCGGCCCACCTCGACCGCGGCCCGGCCGCCGACACCGGCGTCGACCTCGTCGAACACCAGGGTGGGCACCGGGTCGGAGTGCGACAGCACGACCTCGAGGGCCAGCATGACCCGTGAGAGCTCACCGCCGGACGCGCCCTTGTGCACGGGCAGCGCGGGGGCGCCGGGGTGCGAGATCAGGCGCAGCTCGACGTCGTCGACGCCGCTGTTGCCCGCATGCAGCTGCTGCTTGCCGACCAGCAGGGCGTGCGGGTCGTTGGGCTCGGCCGGGCGCGGGCGGACCGCTACCTCGACCGTGGCGTGCGGCATCGCCAGGCCGTCGAGCTCCTCGGTGACAGCCTTGCCCAGCTCCAAAGCGGCTTCCAGGCGCGCCTCGGTCACCTGCTGGGCGTAAGCCGCGAGCTCTACGGCCAACGAGTCGCGCCGGGAAGCCAGTTCGGCCAAAGCCTCCTCGGACGTGTCGAGGCCGTTGAGTCGCTCGCGCGCCTGCGTCGCCCACTCGATGACGCCGTCGATGTCCGCGGCGTACTTGCGGGTCAACGCCTTGAGCTCGGCCTGGCGCTGCAGCACCTGCTCCAGGCGGCCGGGGTCGGCCTCCAGGTGGTCGAGGTAGCCGCTGATCTCCGCACCGACGTCCGCGAGCAGCGTCGCGGCCTCGGCCAGGCGGGGCTCCATCTCGCGCAGCTTCGGGTCCTCCGAAGTGGACAGCCGGCGCCGCGCCTCGGAGATCAGCCCCAGCGCGCCGGGGTTGTCCGGGTCGCCGTCCACGGCACCGCTCACCGCGTACTGCGCGCCCTGCGCCGCCTCGCGGAGCTGGTCGGCGTCGGCCAGGCGGCGGGCCTCGTCGTGCAGTTCGTTGTCCTCGCCCGGTTTCGGGTCGACCGCGTCGATCTCGCCTAGACCGTGGCGCAGCAGGTCCGCCTCGCGCGCGAGCTCGCGGGAACGTTCGGTGCGCTCGGTCAGCTCGGCCGCGACGCGCAGCCACTCCTCGCGGATGCGCTGGTACTGGCCGAGCGGCTCGGACACGTCGTCGCCGGCGAAGCGGTCCAGGACCGCGCGCTGTTCGGTGGGACGCAACAACCTCAGCTGGTCGTTCTGCCCGTGCACGGCGAGAAGTTGTTCGGACAGCTCGGAAAGCACGCCGACCGGCACCGACCGGCCACCCAGGTGCGCGCGGGACCGGCCGTCCGACCCGACGGTCCGCACTGCGATCACGGTGCCGTCGTCGTCCGGCTCGCCACCCACCTCGTCGGCGACCTTGGCCGCCGGACTGCCCGCGGGCGCGTGGAATCTGCCTTCGACGACCGCCTTGTCGGCCCCGGTGCGGACGCGCGACGCCTCGGCCCGACCACCGCCGAGCAGGTGCAACCCCGTCACGACCATGGTCTTGCCCGCCCCGGTCTCGCCCGTGACGACGGTGAACCCGGAATCGAGCTCGAGCGTCGCCTCGTCGATCACGCCAAGGCCTTTGATGCGCATCTCGGCCAGCACAGGGCGAACGATACTTGCCTCCCCTGACAGTCTTTCGCTCGGCCGGGTGCGGGTGTCCCGCAAAACACTGCTCGCGAACGCGGCGTAGCCCAGCGGTGAGATCAGCCTGCCGATGGTCCCCGCCACCCCTTCACAGGCAACGTGAACTTCTCGACGAGCCGGTCGGTGAACGGCTCCTTGCGCAGCCGCGCGACCTTCAGCGGCAGCTTGCCCTCGACGATCTCGATCCGGCTACCCGGCGGCAGCTCGAACGTGCGCCGCCCGTCCGCGGACAGCACCGCGGGCTGGCTGGTCGGTTCGACCTCGAAGGCCACCACGGACTTCGGCGACACGACCAGCGGCCGCGCGAACAGCGCGTGCGCGTTGTTCGGGACCACCAGCAGCGCCTGCACGTCCGGCCACATCACGGGCCCGCCCGCGGAGAACGCGTAGGCCGTCGACCCGGTCGGGGTCGCGCACAGCACGCCGTCGCAGCCGAACGCCGACACCGGCCTGCCGTCGACCTCGACGACGACCTCCAGCACCCGTTCCCGGATGCTCTTCTCGACGCTGGCCTCGTTGACCGCCCACGTCTGCGTGATCACGTCGCCGTTCACCCGCGCCGTGACGTCGAGCGTCATGCGCTCCTCGACGTAGTAGTCGGATGCCAGCACGTGGCTGACCGCCTCGTGCAGCGCGTCCGAGTCCGCCTCGGCGAGGAAGCCGACGCGGCCGAGGTTCACGCCGAGCACGGGAATGCCCGCGGGAACCGCGAGCTCCGCGGCGCGCAACAGGGTTCCGTCACCGCCGAGCACGAGCACGAGCTCCGTGCCCACGGCGGCGTGCTCGTCGGCCGGGACCAGCGCCGTGCAGCACGACGGTCCGAGGTCGGACGCCTCCTCGTCGAGAACGCGCACGGTGATGCCGCCGACGGCGAGCCGGCCGGCGACCTGACGCGCGAGATCGACGTTGCTCTGGTGTCCGGTGTGGACGACCAGCAGGATTTCCCTCATTGGGGCCCTTCTGCGACAGCGGTTCGCACCATCTCGGCGATCACGTCCGCGTCGGCCGGATCGCCTTTCCTGAGCCAGAGGAAGTATTCGACGTTGCCCGAGGGTCCGGGAAGCGGACTCGCCGTGACGCCACACGCCCGCAGGTTCAGCTGCTGCGCGGCTTCGATCACCTCGATGACGGCGGTGGCGCGCAGTTCCGGGTCGCGCACGACACCGCCGGAGCCGAGCCGTTCCTTGCCGACCTCGAACTGCGGCTTGACCATCGGCAGCAGGTCGCCCTCCTCGTCGAGGCACGCGGCCAGTGCGGGAAGCACCAGCCTCAACGAGATAAACGAGAGATCGGCCACCACGAGTTCAACTTTTCCGCCGATGTCCTCGGGCGTGAGGCTGCGGACGTTGGTCTTGTCCTTCACGACGACCCGGTCGTCGGTCTGCAGCTTCCAGTCGAGCAGACCCCGCCCGACATCGGCCGCGACGACCTGCCGGGCACCGTTGCGCAGCAGCACATCGGTGAAACCGCCAGTGGATGCGCCGGCGTCGAGGCAGCGCTTGTGCTCCGGGTTCACCTGGAACGCTTCCAGGGCTCCGACGAGCTTGTGCGCACCACGCGACGCCCACTTGGGGTCGTCCTGGTCTTCCTTGACGACGAGTGCCGTGTCCGTCTCGACGGCGGTCGCCGGTTTGGTGGCGACCGTGCCGCGGATCGTCACGCGGCCTTCGGCGACGAGCTGACTGGCGTGCTCGCGCGACCGGGCCATGCCGCGGCGCACGAGTTCGGCGTCGAGCCGAGCCCTGCGTGGCACCGGATCACACCTTGTCGATGCTGGACAGCGCGTCGGTGAGGGTCGCGTGTACCGCGTCGAACCGCGCGACGTGCTCGGCGACCTCGACATTGTCGAGTCCCTCGAGCCGCTGCAGCGCACCTTCGATCGCGTCCGCCGGGTTCGGCGGAGGGCCGGGCAGGGGATAGTTCACGGTTTCACGGTAGCCCATGCAGAACGGACAGGTCGGCGCCGACATACGTGGGCCGCCACTCCTCCGGCAATGCGTCGGCTTCCGCCCGCGTCGACACCCCGGTGAGCACGAGCAGCGAGTCCATTCCGGCGTTCACCGCACCCGCGATGTCGGTGTCCAGCCGGTCGCCCACGACCAGCGGCCGGTGGGCGCCCAGGCTCTTCGCCGCCTGTTCGAGCAACGGCGTGGCCGGCTTGCCCGCCACGAGCGGCTCGGCGTCGGTGGCGGCCTTGAGCGCCGCGACCATCGCGCCGTTGCCGGGCAGCAGCCCGCGCTCGGTCGGCAGGGTGCGGTCGACGTTGCACGCGACCCACAGCGCGCCGTTGCGGATGGCCACGCAGGCCTCGGCCAGCTCACGCCAGCCGAGGTCCTGCGACAGACCCTGCACGACCGCCTCCGCGTCGGCGGTGGTCACCGGTTCCAGCCCACGGGCCGCGATCTCCGCGACCAGGGCGCTCGTGCCAAGCACCAGCACCTTCGTGCCCGGCGGCACCCGCTCGGCGACCATCGCGGCGCCCGCCTGGGCGCTCGTGCTGACCTCGTCCTCGGCGGTCTCGAAGCCCAGCTCGTTGAGATGGGCCGCGACCGACTGAGGCGAGCGAGAGGCGTTGTTGGTGACGAAGCGGATGCCCGCGCCCTTCGTGCGAGCCTCGGCGACCGCCTCGGCGGCGCCGGGAACCGCTTGACCGCCCCGGTAGACCGTGCCGTCGAGGTCGATCAGCAGCGCGTCGTACCGGTCCAGCAACGTCTCGTCGCTCACTAGGCGCTCATTCCTTCTCGGCGGCGGCGTCCTGCGTGTCCTCGGTCAGCTCGAACGCACGCTCGGCCGCGTCGGTCTCGCCCTCGTCGTCCGCCTCGGCGGCGTTGAGGAACCACTTCACGGCCTCCTCGGTACGCCCGGCCGCGGCCAGGTTGTCCGCATAGGCGTAGAAGAGGCGCGCGCTGAACTCGGTCCGCTTGCTCGGGTCGAGGTCCGGGCCCTGCAGCGCCACGACCGCGGCGTCCAGCTGACCCATGTCCCGGCGAGCGCCGGCCGCGACGATGCGCAGCTCGATCTCCTCCTCGGCGGGCAGCTGCTGGCCCTTGGCCTCTCGGGCGAGCTCGATGGCCCGCTCCGGACGCCCGAGCGCGCGCTCGCAGTCCGCCATGATCGCGAGGTGACCGTGGCCGGTCGTCATGCGCCGCGCGGCCCGCAGCTCGGACAGCGCCTCGGCCCACTCGCCCGCGTAGTACGCGGTCAGGCCGGCCGCTTCGCGCACGACGCCGACGCGCGCCGCCTTCGTGCGGGCATGGCGGGCGTGCTCGAGCGCCAGCTCGGGCTCGCTGTCGATCAGCAGACCGGCGGCCGCGAGGTGCCGGCCCACGATCTCCGCGAGCCCCTTCGGCAGGCTGCGCAGCTCGCCGCGGATCTCCGGGTCGAGCAGCGACAGGTCCGCGTCCTCGGGCAGCTCGGGCGCACGGCCGCGCACCGGGGCGGGCTCGTCGTCCTGCTGGGGCTCCGCGGCGACGGGCTCCTGGGTCTCGGGCTCCTGGGTCTCGGGCTCGTCGGCGTCGTCGTTGTCGTCCGTGTCGCTGTCGACGGCGTCCTCGTCGACCTCGTCGGTGGACGTCTCCTCGGCGACCTCGGCCTGCTCGTCGGTCAGCTCGGCCGCCGGCGCCTCGACCACGGCAGCGGTCTCGTCCTGCTCAACGGTCTCGACGGTGCTGTCCTGGTCCTGCTCCGCGGCGCGCTCCTGGAACCGCGCAGCACGTTCACGGCTGCGCTGGTCGCGGCGGTCGTCACGCTGGCGGTCGTCACGGCGGTAGCCACCGCGGTCGTCCCGGCGGTCGTCACCACGGAAGCCACCGCGGTCCTCGCGACGGTAGCCACCTTCGTCGTCGCGGCGGTACGAGCGACGCTCGCCCCGGTCACCGGCGGGCCGGTCGTCGCGCGAGCGGTAGCCACCGCGGTCGCCGGCCGGGCGGTCGTCCCGGCGGTATCCGCCCTGGTCATCGCGACGGAACGAGCGGCGCTCGCCCCGGTCGTCGCCACCCTTGCGGTCGTCACGGTTGTAGGAGCCGCCACGGTCATCGCGGCCGCGGTACCCACCGCGGTCGTCACGGGAACCGCCCTCACGGCGGAAACCACCACGGTCGCCGCTGGGACGGTCGTCGCGGCGGAAGCCACCCCGGTCGCCACCGCGGTCATCGCGGGAGCGGTAGCCGCCCCGGTCACCGGCGGGACGGTCGTCGCGGCGGAAACCGCCGCGGTCACCACCGCGGTCATCGCGGTTGTACGAGCCGCCACGGTCATCCCGCGAACGGAAACCACCGCGGTCGTCACGCGAGCGGTACCCGCCCCGGTCACCTGTCGGACGGTCCCCGCCGCGGTCATCGCGGGAGCGGTAGCCGCCCCGGTCACCACTGGGACGGTCCGCGCCGCGGTCATCGCGCGAGCGGTAGCCACCGCGGTCGCCGGCCGGACGGTCGTCCCGGCGGTATCCGCCCTGGTCATCGCGACGGAACGGACGACGCTCGCCCCGGTCGTCGCCACCCTTGCGGTCATCGCGGTTGTAGGAGCCACCGCGGCGGAAACCGCCACGGTCGTCACGGCCCCGGAACCCACCGCGGTCGTCGCGGGAACCGCCCTCACGGCGGAATCCACCCCGGTCGCCACCGCGGTCGTCGCGGGAGCGGTAGCCGCCCCGGTCGCCGCTGGGACGGTCGTCGCGGCGGTCCCCACCGCGGTCGTCACGCGAGCGGTAGCCACCGCGGTCGCCGGCCGGACGGTCGTCCCGGCGGTATCCACCCTGGTCGTCGCGACGGAACGGACGGCGCTCGCCCCGGTCGTCGCCACCCTTGCGGTCATCGCGGTTGTAGGAGCCACCGCGGTCGTTGTTGCTGAACTTGCGATCGCCTGCTGAGCGGCCACCCTCGGAACGGCGCGGTCGGTCTCCCTGGCCACGCTGACGGTCGCCGGGACGATCCCCGAACCTAGACACCAAATCCTCCTATGGACACGCTGAAAGGGGCTTGCGATACAAGAGCACTCCTAGTGTGCCCCCATCGCAAGCCCCTTCAGGGAAGTAAAGTTCGGCGGCGACCTACTCTCCCACACCGTCACCAGTGCAGTACCATCGGCGCAGAAGGGCTTAACTACCGGGTTCGGAATGGGACCGGGTGTTTCCCCAACGCTATAACCACCGAAACACTATGGA
>NZ_BSTQ01000018.1 GCF_030269605.1 Lentzea sp. NBRC 105346 | reverse complement strand
CCGGGAGTCACCGGGAGTTACAAGATCAGCCCCTGACCTCACTTTCGCAGGTCAGGGGCTGGTTCTATGTGGTGAACGGTAGTGCCCCCGACGGGATTCGAACCCGTACTGTGATCCTTTTAAGGGACCTGCCTCTACCGATTGGGCTACGGGGGCAGCGGGGAGCCTAGGCGTTGATCGACGGTTTGTGTGCGCGGTTCGCGGGAAGTCGCCCGCACGGCCCAGCAAGTTCCGCTATACCGCGCACTCGGGTAAGCGGCCATTGGCGGTCATGATCGACCTCTTCCCGCGCCGAGCAGTTCTTTGAAGCGATCGGCGACCCAGTCGTGCACCGCGGCGGACACCGAGTTGTCCGAGGCGCGGTGCTCGAACCAGCGCCAGTCGCAGTTCACGTTGATCTCCAGGAAGACGTGGTCGCGGCCCGTCACGAGGAGGTCGAACGCGGCCACCTGCACGCGCCAGTGGCGGGCCAGCGCCAGCAGGCGGTCGGCCAGCCCGGCGGGCACGACGGTGGGCGTGACGCGCACCGCATCAGGGTCCACCCAGAGCTGCGCCGGGTCGAGCTTGTCGACCTGGTACGCGATGCACTGCTCGCCCACGACGAACACGCGCAGCTCGGTGTCGGACGGCACGTACTCCTGGACGATCACCGGGGCCGGCTCGGCGACGCCACCCGCGCGCGAGGTTTCCAGCGGGCGCGGGAACAGGCCGTGCTGCACGCCCGGACGGGGCTCCAGGAGGTGCCTGCCCGCCGTTTTGACGATGCAACGGCCACCGCCCGGCCGGGTACGGCCGGGACGCGTCGTGACGGCGGTCCTGGGCACCCTCAAACCGAACGAGGAGGCGTCCGACAGCTGCGTCAGGCGGTCCAGATGGGTGGTGGAGCGCGCCGGGTTCACGTGGGCCCAGTCGCTGCGCGAGGACAGCCAGTTGGCGACCGAGCCCCACTGGTCCGCGGCGTACGCGCCGGCCAGCGTGCCGGGCTCCACCGGGAGGGCGGAGAGCTCGAAGTGGCGGCGCCACACCAGCAGGGGGCGCAGCAGCCAGCGGTCTAGTTCGATCAGCGGCTGGTCGGTGTAGACCGAGAGGGGGATGTCGAGGCAGCGGTCGGCGTCGATTCGAGCCATTCGGATGCCGCGTTCGGCAAGAGCTATGGAGAGCTCGTTCATCTCCATGTCGGCGGCGCGGGCGAGAACCAGTACGCACGGTTGAGGACTGCCGTCCCCCTCGTCGACCATGCCGAGCCGGTGGACCTGCTCCTGGAAGTCCAGACACTTCGGCGGAGACCGGAAGAGGTAGTCCTGTCCCTGCAGCAACAGAGGTCTCGCAGCTTCGGACGGGGCTTCGCCTCCGCTTGTTCCCCGCCCTTCAGCTGACCTGGTCAATCGTCCTTCTTGCTGCGGAAACACTTCCCGGCGTTGGCGTACTCGGCGGCGTACTGCGCCAACGCGGGGTCCTCGATCTCGCCGCGACGAAGCTGTGCGGCCAGCTCCTCGAGAGACATCGGGATCACCTCTCTCCCCACACAGGCGGATCACGCATTCAGGTGATGCACCAGCGGTAGTTTCTGGTTCACGTTACGCAATGTCAAGCCGACCCCAGCGGGGTTACTCCTATTGGGGGCTCAAGTTACGGCTCTGGGCCATAAGGGTGCCCCGCCGCTAGAGCCAATTGAGGCAAGCGGCGGGGCCATCACCCGCAGTGATCAGCTCTTGACGGCCCGATCGAACTCGTCCTTCGGGTCGTTGATCTGACCCAGCGCGACGACCTCGCGGCCGTAGAACAGCGCCTGCGTCCAGTCCATCAGCACGCGCAGCTTGCGGTTCACGGTCGGCACGAACGCCACGTGGTAGCTGCGGTGCATGAACCACGCGATCGCGCCGCGGAAACGCAGGCCGAAGACGTCCGCGACACCCTTGTAGAGGCCGAGGCCCGCGACGGCGCCCAGGTACTTGTGGAAGTACTCCTTGGGCTCCTTGCCGCGCAGCGTCGCGATGATGTTCTTCGACAGCAGCTTGGACTGGCGGATCGCGTGCTGCGCGTTCGGCACACAGGTCGCGGTCGGGTCCTCTTCGGTGCGCGACAGGTCCGGCACGGCCGAGCAGTCACCCGCGGCCCAGACGCCGGGCAGGCCCTGCACCTGCATCGCGGCGGTGCAGCGGACGCGGCCCCGCTCGTCGAGCGGCAGATCGGTGTTGCGCAGCATCGGGTTGGCCTTCATGCCGGCCGTCCAGATGATGGTGTCCGAGTCGAACTCGGTGCCGTCGTCGAGCACGACGTGGCCGCCCTCGAGCGACTTCACGCGCGTGTCGAGGTAGACCTTGATGCCGCGCTTCTCCAGCTGCTCGACGGTCCACGCGCCGAGCTTGGCGGACACCTCGGGCATGATCCGGCCGGCGGCCTCGACCAGCACCCAGTTCATGTCCTCGAGCTTGAGGCCCTCGTAGTAACGCAGCGCGTACCGCGTCATGTCCTCGAGCTCGGCCAGGGTCTCGATACCCGCGAAGCCGCCGCCGATGACCACGAAGCTCAGCAGCCGCTTGCGCATCTCCGGATCGTTCGTGCTCGCGGCCTGGTCGAGGCGCGACAGCACGTGGTTGCGGAGGTAGATCGCCTCACCGATGGTCTTCATGCCGATGCCGACCTCGGCGAGGCCCGGGATGGGCAGCGTGCGCGAGATGGCGCCCAGCGCGGAGACGAGCACGTCGTACTCGAACTCCTCGATGTGGCCGTCGGACAGCTCGACCGTCACGGCCTTGCGCGCGTGCTCGATGCGGGTGGCGCGGCCGGTGACCACGTGGCACCGCTTCAGCACCTTGCGCAGCGGCACGACGACGTGGCGCGGCTCGATCGAACCGGCCGCCGCCTCGGGGAGGAAGGGCTGGTAGGTCATGTGCGGCTGCGGGTCGATGACAGTCACCGACGCCTCACCGGATCGCAGTTTCTTCTGCAACCCGAGCGCCGTGTACATGCCGACGTACCCACCGCCGACAATCACGATCCGAGTGGGTTGCGACTTAACAGCAGCCATACGCACATCGTCGCACCAGGAACCCGATTCCCGCGCGTTCGCGGGGCCGGTTGTGACACGGGTCGCCCGGTGATGCCGAACACCCTGAGAGAAGCGATTCAGATCCTCAGCGCGACGATCCCCAGAACCACCGCGCAAGCCCCCAGACCGAGGACCTCGACGGGCGCTGGAGTCGGCCCGTCCGGGAGCAGTCTCGCAACCGCGGCGAGCCCCAGAACGATCGCCTGGATGATCACGAACCGGCGCGCGGGCGCCTTCAGAGCGTCCACTGCGACCGCCGCTCTGACCGGCACCACGGCGGCCAGCGCGCTCGTGATGTGCACGAGGTGCAGCAACGGGATCAGCAGGAGCACGCCGAGCCGCAACGGGTGGCCGTCCGCGAAGACCATCACGACCGCCGCGAACGCGATCACCAGCGCCGGGGCGGCGCTGGCGGGCAGTAGGACGGTGACGACCGCGAGCGCCGCGAAGATCGCCAGCTGGATGGCCCCGACGCCGTTGGCTCTGAGTACCAATGCGATCACCAGGCAGGTGAGCGCGGCGGCGACCCTGATCACCACGGCGTGATCACCACCCCGTGCCGGGCCATGAGCTTCGTGCGCACCCGGTGCTCGGCCGCGATCAGCTCCGCGGCCGGTTCGCCCCACGGCTCCTCGGTGTCCGGTTTCAACGGCTGCGGCAGCGTGTCCACGGCGAGCACGAGGTGGCCGCGCCGCGCGGCGTGGATCGCGATCTCGCTGACCGCGTCGTCCAGGAACGGCGACAGCAGCACGATCACCGATCCGTAGGGCACGTGCGGCAGGAACGGCCGCTGCGCCCAGCCCGCGGACCGCGCACACACGACGAGCTGGTTGCGCAACCGCAGCAGGTGCCGCCTGCCGACGCCCGACCGCACGTTGAGCTGCGGCCGGCCGAGGTCGACGAGCGACACCCGATCGCCCTGCCGCAGGTGGCTCGCCGCGAGCGACGCCGCGGTGCGCACGGCCCGGTCGAGGCTGCCGCCGGGCCGGGTCGTCGTGCCGTACGTGACGGCCGCCCACCGGCCGACGTCCTGCTCGACGTCGCTGCGCGTGTCGATCGCGAGCACGATCTCCGCGTCGGCCTCGGCGTGCCGCTCACGCACGTGCAACGCGCCGGTGCGCAGGGAGATCCGCCAGTCGATGCGGCGCAACCGGTCGCCGGGCTGGAACGCCCGGATGTCGCGCAGCTCGGTCGAGTCGCCGGGCCTTGGCGAGCGGTGCGCGCCGACCAGCCCCGCCGCGCGCGGGGGCAACGGCCCGGCCGGGAAGTACTGCAGCGGCGGGAGCACGGTCCGCGTGTGCTCGACGCCGACGATCGGGCCGTAGACGTGCAACGCGTCCGGCCCGGCGAAGAGGTGGTCGAGCCGCAGGTCGACGCCCGGTCCCCAGGCGTCCCGCCGGACCTCGACCGGGATCGGCTCCGTGGTCGCGGCCAACGCCTTCGTCTCACCCGGCAGGCGCACCACGACGAGTTCCGTGTCGGCCGGCTCGACCTCCGCGACGGTGTGCGCCGTGCCCGGTTCGGCCGTCCGCGGCAAGGGTTTCACTGTCACGGCAGGCGTACCGGTCGGCCTTCTCGCGAACATGAGGCTGAGCAGCAACGGCGTGCCGAGCAGCACCAGCCCGGCGTGGTGCAGCAACGCCCCCGCGGCGACGAACCCGCCGCCGAGCAGCGCGGCGCGGATCAGCGCGTCGGTCGCGTGCCAGTGCGCACCCCGGCTCTCGGCCAGGGCCCGCATGATCCGCGCCGGTCTGTTCACGAGCTCGGCGGGCCGGGGACCTGCCCGAGCAGCTCCTCGACGACCTCGGTGCCGGTGACGCCCGACGTCCACGTCTCGGGCCGAAGCGTGAGCCGGTGCGCGAGCGCCGGGACCGCGCATTCCTTGACGTCCTCGGGAAGCACGTACGCACGTCCGTCCATTGTGGCCAGCGCACGGGACACCAGGACGAGCGCCTGCGCACCCCGCGGTGACGCGCCGACCTCGACCGCCGGGTGGCCGCGCGTCGCCCGTGCCAGGTCGACGCAGTACCGCAGCACGTCATCGTCCACTGTGGTCCGTTCGAGCTCCTGTTGCAGCTCGTCGAGCCGGTTCTCGGTGAGGACGGGCGGAACCTCGGTCTCCTCCCGCTGCCGCGCGATGCGGCGGCGCAGCACCTCGACCTCGTCGTCCACCGGCGGGTAGCCGATGTCGATGCGCAGCAGGAACCGGTCGAGCTGCGCCTCGGGCAACGGGTAGGTGCCCTCGTACTCGATCGGGTTCGCGGTGGCCAGCACGTGGAACGGCCGCTTCAGCGGGAACGTGCGGCCCTCGACGGTGACCTGCCGTTCCTGCATGGCCTCCAGCAGCGCGGACTGGGTCTTCGGCGGCGTGCGGTTGATCTCGTCGGCGAGCAGCAGCCCGGTGAACACCGGGCCGGGCCGGAACGTGAAGTCACGCCCGGCCGGGTCGTAGAGGAACGAGCCGGTGACGTCGGCGGGCAGCAGGTCGGGCGTGCACTGCAGGCGTTTGAAGTCGAGGTGCAGAGCCTGCGCCAAGCTGCGCGCGATCAGCGTCTTGCCCAGGCCCGGCACGTCCTCCAGCAACACGTGCCCGCCGGCGAGGATGGCGGCGAGGGTCAGCCTGAGCGCGCGTTCGCGGCCCACGACGACCTTGCCGACCTCGTCGAGCACGGACTTGGCTTCGAGCGCGATGGTCACTCGACTCTCCTGAGCATCTCGGCGAGTTCGTGCGGCTCCGGCAGTACGTTCGTCTCGATCCCGAGCTTGCGCAGCCGCGGCTGGACCCGTTCCCGGAACCGCGTCTCGTCGCCGGCGGCCTGCGCGAGCCGCGTGGCCAGCGTGCTGGCCTGCACGCTGGCGATCGAGCTGGGCGGCTCGGGCGGCGGCAGCCACACGACGTCCGTCGCCTTCGGCAGGTACGTCGCCACGAGCGCGAGCGCCGCGGGCGGCACGGCGAGCACGATGGCCCACAACGGATCCGCGCCGAACCGCCACAGCGCCAGCCCGGCGGCCACGGCCGTGACGAGCACGATCAACGTCCTCATGCCAGCTCCCGGATGATCCGCTCCAGCTCACGCTCGGCCTGGCTCGCGTGCTCCGCGGTGATCGGCTCGTCGCTGAACCTGGCCCGCTGGTACAGCTCGCGCAGGGTCTTCGTGTCCGCGGGCAGCGTCGTCGTGAACTCGGTCGGCGTCTGGTGCGGCTCGCGCGGATGCGCTTCCTCCAGGGTGAGCCAGGCCGCGATCACCGCGTCCTTGGGCGGCCGGTCGCTCCTGATCTCGATCAACGCCCGCGCGACCTGGTGCTGGAAGCTCGGTGCGGCCGGGGTTTCCCGCTCGACGATCTCCACACCGCGTTCCCCGCGCGTCCGGCGCCGGGTGAAGCTGATCGCGAGGGCCATGCCGATCAGTCCGAACACGACGAACCCGGCGACGACGAGCAGCAGGATGAGGAACGGGACGCCGCTGCCCTCGGTGCTCACGTCGCTCTGGGGTGCCTGCGGGCCGGGGGTGAGGGTGTCGCGGACGTCCGGGTCCTTCGGCGGCGGGTGGAAGACGACCGGGGAGCGGCCGCGCGCGGCGATGATCACCAGCAGCAAGGCTGCCACGACCACACCGACGCGTGCCCTCATGGGATCAGCATGCATCCTTGGCGCGCCGGAGGACATCCTCGAGCATCGCGGGCGTCAGGCGGCCGGTGAACGTGTTCTGCTGGCTCACGTGGAACGAGCCGAACACGCGCAGCCCGGCCAGTTCGACCTCCACGCCGTGCCCGAACTTCGGCCGCGGCCGCGGGTTGCCCAGGACCGGCATCAGGGCGTTCCACCCGAACGCCCCGAGCACGAGAACGGCTCGAAGCGTGGGCCGGAGCAGCGCGAACTCCTCCTCGAGCCACATGCGGCAGTTGTCCCGCTCCTCCGGCGTGGGCTTGTTGCCCGGTGGCGCGCAGTGGACGGGCGCGGTGATCCGCACGCCGTGCAACGTCAGGCCGTCGCCGATGTGCGTGGCGGTGGGCTGGGACGCGAGGCCGACGTTGAACATCGCCCGGTACAGGAAGTCCCCCGAACGGTCGCCGGTGAACATGCGGCCGGTGCGGTTCGCGCCGTGCGCGGCCGGCGCCAGGCCGACGATCAGCAGTGCCGCGTCCATCGGGCCGAAGCCCGGCACCGGGCGGCCCCAGTACTCCTCCGAGGCGAACGCGGCGCGTTTCACGCGGGCGACCTCCTCGCGCCATGCCACCAGGCGTGGACACGCGCGGCACGCCGTTATTCGCTCGTCGAGTTCCGTAATGTCGCTCCCATGTCCGAGGAGACGAAGGCCGAGCCGACCCCGCCGCCTGCCGATGATCTGGTCACCACCCAGCACAGCATCACCGTCAAGCGGCGCAAGTTGAACTACACCGCGACGACCGGGCGGATGGTCCTCAAGGAGGAGGTGCTGACCGACGGCGCGTTCGACGGGCACAAGCCGAAGGCCGAGGTCTTCGTGACCGCCTACACGCTCGACGACGCCGACCCGGCGAAGCGGCCGGTGACGTTCGCGTTCAACGGCGGGCCGGGCTCGTCCAGCGTGTGGCTGCACCTCGGGCTCCTCGGACCGCGCCGCGTGCTGTCGGGTGACGTCGGCTCGCTGACCCCGCCGCCGTACGGCATCGCGGACAACCCGGAAACCCTGCTCGCCGACAGCGACCTGGTGTTCATCGACCCGGTGTCGACCGGCTACTCGCGCGCGCTGAAGGGCGAGAAGCCCGCCGACTACCACGGCTTCCAGACCGACATCGAGTCCGTCGGCGAGGTGATCCGGCTGTGGACCTCGCGCAACGGCCGCTGGATGTCGCCGAAGTTCCTCGCCGGCGAGTCGTACGGCACGCTGCGCGCGGCCGGGCTCGCCGAGCACCTGCAGACGCGCTACGGCATGTTCCTCAACGGGCTCATGCTCATCTCGTCCGTGCTCGACTTCGCGACGCTGGAGTTCAACGAGGGCCACGACCTCGGGTACTCGCTGTTCCTGCCGACCTACACCGCGATCGCCCACTACCACGGCAAGATCGAGGGTTCCCTGCACGCGGCGCTCGCCGAGTCCGAGGAGTTCGCCTCGCGCGACTACCCGTTCGCCCTCGCGCGCGGATCGCGACTGTCCACTGAGGAACGCGCTGGTTTCGTCGCGAGACTGGCGAAGCTGACCGGTCTTTCCGAGGACTACGTCGACCGCGTCAACCTGCGCATCGAGCACCTGCGCTTCTTCACCGAGCTGCTGCGCGACCAGCGCCGCACGGTCGGCCGGCTGGACGGCCGGTTCTCCGGCTGGGACAACGACTACGCGCGCGAGGCACTCACCGACGACCCGTCGTTCTCCGCGATCATGGGCCCGTACACCGCGGCGATGAACCACTACCTGAACGCGGAGCTCGGATACCACAACGACCTGCCGTACGAGATCATCTCGCGGGCCGTGCATCCCTGGTCGTACAAGGAGTTCGAGGGTGCCCACGTGACCGTGGCCGGCAAGCTCGCCGCCGCCATGCGCGCCAACCCGCACCTGAAGGTGCACATCGCGTTCGGCTACTACGACGGCGCGACGCCGTACTTCGCGGCCGAGCACATGGTCGCGCACCTCTCGATCCCGCAGGAGCTGCACTCGAACATCGAGTCGGCCTACTACCCGGCCGGTCACATGATGTACGTGCACGAGCAGTCGCGGATCGACCAGTCGGCGGACCTGGCGAAGTTCGTCCGCGGCTCCTCGAACGTCTAGGAGGACCACTTGGTGTCGAAGCAGTTGGCCTCGACGTAGTCGCGGACCAGGTCGGGGTTGCCGTCCGCGGCGTGGGCGGCCGCATCACGCACGTAGTCGCGCCCCGCCCTGTCCACCTCCGGCGGGTACTGCGTGACCACGTCGGTGATCACCCGCAGCCCCGCCTTCGCCTGCTCGGCGTCACCCCGGCCGGTCGCGGCGTCCCAGGACCGGTACCAGGCGCACGTGTTGACCACGCCCAGCACCTGCCGCGACAGGCCGGGCTGGATCGCCTCGTCCGGCGGCGGCGTCGTCGCCGTGATCAACGCGTCCAGGTCGGGCCGGACGTCCGCCGGCCACCGCATCTTCGGGTAGGTCGAACGCACCTCGGCCGCATAGCCGTCGGCGTCGAGCACGGTGGAAGGTGCGGCCGACCGGGCGGTTCCGCACCCCGCCAGAAAGAGCAGCAAGAAACAGAAGTACCTCATCGGCCGCACCAATTCCAATCAGGAGGTCACATTCCACCAGACGGTGCCGTTCCACGTGTCCGTGGTGTTGTTGCCATGACTCTTCGCGGACAGGCAGAAAACGGTTCCAGAACGGAAGTTCGACCCGATGCGAATTCGAGGAGTCGGGTCGGCGTTCTGCAGGCGGACCGGCGAACCCTCGGCTCCACCGGCGCAGCGACGCCACTTGACGTCGAGCTCCGGGCCGTCGGTCTTCTTCACGAAGATGTGCGTGCCGCTGACGCTGATGGTGCGCTGGGTGCCGTAATGGACCCACTGACCTTTGCGCAGTGAGCCGGAAAGGCCCGCCGACGACGCGCTTGCGGGCATTGCGGTGGCGAACAGTGCGGCGATTATTCCGAACGCGAGCAGAATGAGACGTTTCTTCATCGCAACCTCCCCAGGAAAGGATGACCGAACGCGATGAAAAGTAGTCAGCAGCAATTGCGTCGGGATACCGCCGTTGGGGCAGGGTCCAACTAGATCCACAGTTACTTGGTTAGTAAGCAACTAGACCGGACGGGTGGCGGCAAGCCGCCGAGCGGGTGGGGACGCACACGGTGAACACACAGGTGCCCCGCACGGCCGAAGCCGGGCGGGGCACCTGGAAGCGCGAGCTCAGACGACCGCGCGTTCCTCCGCGAAGTGGCACGCCGATGGATGGTCGGCCGCCCGCACGACCAGCTCCGGCACCTCGGTGGCGCAGATGTCCTGCGCCTTCCAGCAGCGCGTCCGGAACCGGCAGCCCGAAGGCGGGTTGATCGGCGACGGCACGTCACCGGTCAACCGGATGACGTCGCGCCGGCCGCGCTGCGTCGGGTCCGGCACCGGCACCGCCGACAGCAGGGCCTGCGTGTACGGGTGCGTCGGGTGCTCGTAGATCTGCTCCTCGGTGCCGATCTCGACGATCTTGCCGAGGTACATGACCGCGACCCGGTCGGACAGGTGCCGCACCACGGACAGGTCGTGCGCGATGAACACGTACGACAGGCCGAACTCGGTCTGCAGGTCGCCGAGCAGGTTCATCACCTGCGCCTGGATCGAGACGTCCAGAGCGGACACCGGCTCGTCGCAGACGATCACCTTGGGGCGCAACGCCAGTGCGCGGGCGATGCCGATGCGCTGCCGCTGGCCGCCGGAGAACTGGTGCGGGTACCGGTTGATGTGCTCCGGGTTCAGGCCGACGACGTCCAGCAGTTCGCGGACCTTCGCGGCCCGCGAACCCTTCGGCGCCACCTCGGGGTGGATCTCGAACGGCTCACCGATGATGTCGCCGACCGTCATGCGCGGGTTGAGCGACGTGTACGGGTCCTGCAGCACGATCTGGATGTTGCGCCGCAACCGCCGCAGCGCGCCGCCCTTCATCTTGAAGATGTCCTCGCCCTCGAACAGCGCGGACCCCGACGTCGGCGGCTCGAGGCGCATCAGCACCTGGGCCAGAGTGGACTTTCCGCAACCGGATTCGCCCACCACGCCAAGGGTTTCGCCACGCTTCAGGTCGAACGACACACCGTCGACGGCCCGCACTTGCCCGATCGTCGACTTGAACAGCACGCCCCGCGTGACCGGGAAGTGCTTGACCAGGTCGCGAACTTCCAGAATGGAATCGAACTCAGCCACCGACGACCTCCTCGGCGAAGTGGCAGGCGCTCACGTGCCCGAGGCCCAGGTTGTGCTGGCGCGGTACGTCGACCGAGCAGATGTCCTGCCTGCGCGGGCAACGCGGATGGAACGGGCAGCCGGACGGGATCTTCAGCAGGTTCGGCGGCAGGCCCTTGATGGTGTTCAGCTCCGTGCCCTTCTGGTCCAGCCTCGGCATGGAGTCCATCAACGCCGCGGTGTACGGGTGGCCGGGCGTGCGGAACAACGTCACCGCGTCCGCCTGCTCGACGATCCGGCCCGCGTACATCACCGCGATGCGGTCCGCGACCTCGGCGACGACGCCCAGGTCGTGGGTGATCAGGATCATCGCCATCTTGCGCTCGCGCTGGAGCTCCGCGAGCAGGTCCATGATCTGCGCCTGCACCGTCACGTCGAGCGCGGTGGTCGGCTCGTCGGCGATCAGCACCTCGGGGTCCAGCGCGAGCGACATCGCGATCATCGCGCGCTGCCGCATGCCACCCGAGAACTGGTGCGGGTACTCGCGGACCCGTTGTGCCGCATTGGGAATCTTGACCTGGTCGAGCAGCTCGATCGCCCGCTTGCGGGCGTCGGCCTTGCTCATCCCCCGGCGGACCCGCAGCTGTTCCTCGATCTGGAACCCCACGGTGAACACGGGGTTGAGCGCGGACAGCGCGTCCTGGAACACCATCGCGATGCCCGACGCGCGCGTCTCGCGACGCTTCTCGTCGGACATCTTGAGCAGGTCCTCGTCCTTGAACCGGACCTCGCCGTGCGTGACGAACGCGGGCGGCGTGTCCAGGATGCCCATGACCGCCTGCGCGGTCACCGACTTTCCCGAACCCGATTCACCAAGTACCGCAAGGGTTTCACCGGCGTCGACGTGGTAGCTCACGCCGTTGAGCACGCGCGCGACGCCGTCACGCGTGCGGAACTCGACGTGCAGGTCCTCGACCTCGAGCAGTGCCACAACAACTCACCTGAGCTTCGGGTCGAGAGCCTCCCGCACCGCGTCACCCAGCATCACGAAGGCGAGCACGGTCACGGTGAGGAAAGCGGACGGGAACAGCAGCGCGTGCGGCGCGACCCGGATGTAGTCCTTCGCGTCATTGATCATCACGCCCCACGACACCACCGGGTTTCGCAGACCGACGCCCAGGTAGGACAACGTCGCCTCCGCACCGATGAACGCGCCGAGCGCGATCGTCGAGTACACCAGCACCGGTGCGAGGCAGTTGGGCAGCATGTGCTGCACGATGATCCGCCGTGGGCTCGCGCCCAACGCGCGCGCCGCCTTGACGTAGTCCTGCTGCTTCGCGGTGATCGCGGCGGACCGCATGATCCGCATCGCCACCGGCCACGACAGCGCGGCGATCGACAGCACCACGAGCGTCACGATGCGCACGCCACTCGTGTTCCCCGCGGTGTTGAGCGAGGTCAGGATGACGATCGCGCCGAGCACGAACGGGATGCCGACGAAGATGTCGGAGATGCGCGACAGGACCGCGTCGAGCCAGCCGCCGTAGAAGCCGGCCAGGATGCCGAACACGGAGCCGAGGATCACCACTCCGACCGTGGCCAACAGCCCCACGAGCAGCGACGCGCGCGTGCCGTAGATCGCCCGCGCGTAGACGTCGTAGCCCTGCGTGTCATAGCCGAACCAGGCCTCGCCCGACGGTGGTTTGCGGCTGCGCGACAGGATGCCCAGGTTCGGGTCCGCGTGGGTGAACAGACCGGGGAACAGGGCGATCAGCACCACGATCGCGATGATCGTGACGGAGATCCAGAACAACGGGCGGACGCGCAACTCGCGCCAGGCGTCACCGAGCAGGCCGCGCGGCTTGCCGAGCG
The DNA here is from genome assembly GCF_030269605.1 of Lentzea sp. NBRC 105346. Classification (GTDB taxonomy): domain Bacteria; phylum Actinomycetota; class Actinomycetes; order Mycobacteriales; family Pseudonocardiaceae; genus Lentzea. The sequence continues at coordinate 231,643 of NZ_BSTQ01000018.1, read as the reverse complement.
CGGCGCCGCCACCTACCTCGGCGACCGCCTCGGAAGTCGCGGCAGTGGGGTCACTCATAGCGAATCCTCGGGTCGAGCACGGCGTACAGCAGGTCAACCAGCAGGGTCATCAGCAGGTACACCAGCACCAGCAGCGTGACCAGGCCGGTGACCATCACGCCTTCCTTGGTCTGGATGGACTTGTAGATGAGCCCGCCGATGCCGGGCACGTTGAAGATGCCCTCGGTCACGATCGCGCCGCCCATGAAGGCGCCGAGGTCCGTGCCGAGGAAGGTGATCACCGGGATCAGCGAGTTGCGCAGCATGTGCACGCCGACCACCCGCGACACCGGCAGGCCCTTGGCGTTGGCGGTGCGCACGTAGTCCGCGCGACGGGACTCGCCGATGCTGGCGCGCGTCAGCCGGGCGACATACGCCATCGACAGCGAGGCCAGCACGAAGCCGGGAACGATCAGGTCGGCGAAGCCGGTGCCCTTGACGGTCGGGCTGATCCAGCCCAGCTGGATGCCGAACACCAGCTGGATCACCGAACCCGTGACGAACACCGGAAGCGAGATGAGGAACAACGTCGACACGAGGACCAGGCTGTCCAGGAAACCCCGGTTGCGCAGGCCGCTCACGATGCCCGCGGAGATGCCGATGATGGCCTCGATGATCAGCGCGACGATCGCGAGCCGCACGGTGACCGGGAAGGTCACCGAGATGCGGTCGATGACCTCGGTGCCCGAGAACGTCTTGCCGAAGTCACCCTGCAGCAGGTTGAGCAGGTACTTGCCGTACTGGACGACCAACGGGTCGTCCATGTTGAACTGAGCGCGCATGGCTGAGACGTACTGGTCGGGGCACGGGCGTTCGCCGCACTTCCCGGCGAACGGGTCACCGGGCACGGCCCACACCAGGGCATAGATCAGGAACGTCGTCCCGATGAACACCGGGATCATTTGGAACAGCCTGCGCAGGACGTAGCGGCCCACGATTTACTCCCTGTCGCGCCGCAACCGGCCCGCGAGCGTTTCCGCCGCGGGCCGGTTCCAGCTAGCGCCGACTCGTCAGCTGACCTGCACGGACGCCATGTCCAGCCAGCGGAACGGGTCCATCTTGGCCACCTTCAGCCGCGACGACTTGCCCGCGATGGTCTTCTGCGTCCACAGCGGAATCACCGGCATGTCGTCGTGGAGGATCTTCTCGGCCTCCTGGTACAGCTTGTTCGCCTCGGCCGTAGACGTCGCCTTGTTGGCCTCGGCGAGCTTCGCGTCGAACTTCGGGTTCGTGTACAGGCCGTCGTTGGACGACGCGTCGGTCTTGTACAGCGGGGCCAGCCAGTTCTCGATCGACGGGTAGTCCGCGATCCAACCGGCGCGGTACATGCCGGTCATCTCGTGGGCGTTCACCTTCTGGCGGAACTCGCTGAAGCTCGTCGACGGGGCGAACGAGCAGTCGAGGCCGATGGCGTTCTTGATGCTGTTGCAGGCCGCCTCGGCCCATTCCTTGTGGCCGCCGTCCGTGTTCGACTGCAGCGTGATCTTGCCGGTGTAGCCCGACTTGGTCAGGTACTCCTTGGCCTTCGCGGCGTCGAACTTGCAGAACTCGCCGCACTGGTCCTTGACGTAGCCGTCGGTGCTCGGGTGCACCCAGCCGTCGGCCGGGATGCGGGAGCCCTCGAAGATCTTCTGCGTGATCTCCTCGCGGTTGATCGCCATGGAGATCGCCTTGCGCAGGTCGGCGTTGTCGTACGGCTTCACGTAGAACGGGAAGGCGATCGTCTGCAGCTGCAGCGTCGACTTCTCCACCACGCGGTCACCGAGGTCGCCCTCGTACTTCTTGCCGGCCAGCGCCGACGGCGGGAGCTCGTCGATGAAGTCCAGGCTGCCGGACACGATGTCGGCGTAGGCGGACTCGCGGCTCTGGTAGACCTTGAACTTCAGGTCCTTGAAGTGCGGCTTGTCCTTGCCCTGGTAGTCGTCGTTGCGCGTCACGTTGATCTCGGTGCCGACCTGACGCGAGGCCCACTTGAACGGGCCGTTGCCGACCGGGGCCTCCTCGTACTTCTTCTGGTCGGTGAAGAACGCCTCGGGCATCGGCGAGAAGACCTCGTAGCCGAGCGTCACCGGGAACACCGAGAACGGCTCCGACAGCGTGACCTCGAAGGTGTTGTCGTCGACGACCTTGAGGCCCTTCATCTCCTTGGTCGCGGGCGTCGGCGCCTTCTGCGGGCCGTCGGCGCCGTCCGGGTCCTTCGGGTGGACGTCGGCGTACCCGTCGATGTTGGAGAAGAAGCTCGCGCCCTGGGTCGCGTTCGGCCCGTAGGCGGTCCAGTTCCAGGCCTTGACGTAGCTCGACGCGGTCACCGGGGTGCCGTCGTGGAACTTCCAGCCCTTCTTGAGCTTGATCGTGAAGACCTTGGAGTCCTTGGTCTCGATCGACTCGGCGTGCGCGTTCTCGGGCTTCGCGTCGTCCGCGCTGTACTCGACGAGACCGGTGAACAGAGCGTCCAGGACGTGGCTGCCACCGACCTCGGTGGTGTTGCCTGGGACCAGCGGGTTCTCCGGCTCAGTGTTGAACACCGTGATCGCGGCGTCGGTGTTGGAAGCGGCCTGGTCGCCGCCCTTGTCACCGCAACCCGCCGCCACTACGGCCACCGTCGCTGTAAGGGCTACAACGGAAGCCGTGCGTGATCGCGACATGCGTCCTCCCACCTCATGGCGTCACCGGCGGGTGGCTGGCGCGCCAAACCAGGAAGGGCTGAGCCCTCCCAAAACGTGAGAGGACGTTAACCGGGTGCCCTGTGGACCCACATGTCGAACCGGGTCACAAAGTAGTCACGATCAGCTCAACGAAAGCTCAAGGAGGCCTCAGACCAGGGAAAACGCTATCCCGTCCAGAATGTCGTGCTCGCTCGCCACCAGGCCGGAAATACTTGCGCGCGCAGCCAGTTCCTCAGCAAGAGTGCGCACGACGATCGCCCCACCGCAGATGACGTCGACCCGGCCGGGGTGCATGGAGCCTATCGCCGCCCGCTCGTCGTGCGTCATCCCCAAAACGCGCTCGACGACCTCGTACACCTGGTCGAGCGACATCCGGGACAAATGGATGCGTTCGGAGTCGTACTCCGGCAGGTCCTGGGCGATCGCGGACAGCGTGGTGATCGTGCCGGCGACGCCGATCCACGTGCTCGCCTTCTCCACCGGCACCGTCTGGAACGCGGTGTGCAACGCCTCGCGGACGAACCCCGCGGCCTCGTCGATCTCGGCCGCGCTCGGCGGATCGGTGTGGATGCACCGCTCGGTCAGCCGCACGCAGCCGACGTCCACCGACCGGCCGGCCTCCATCTCCATTCCGGACCCGAGCACCAGCTCGGTCGAGCCGCCGCCGATGTCCGACACGAGGAACGGCCCCTCGTCGGGGTCCATGTCCGCGACGGCGCCGACGAACGACAGCGTGGCCTCCTCGTCCCCGCTGATCACTTCGGCGGGCGCGCCGAGGATCTCCTCGGTCATCGAGAAGAAGTCGTCCCGGTTGGACGCGTCCCTTGTGGCCGATGTGGCGACCATCCGGGCGGCCTCAACCCCTTTGCGCCGCAACATGTTCGCGTAGTCGAGCAGCGCCGCACGCGTGCGTGCGATGGCCTCCGGCGCGAGCAGCCCGGTCGCGTCGACACCCTGTCCCAGCCGGACGACCCGCATCTCGCGGTGCACGTCGCGTAGCCACACCGTGCCGTCGTCGCGTTTGGTCACGTCCGCGACCAGGAGTCGGATCGAGTTGGTCCCACAGTCGATCGCGGCAACCCGCGCCATGTGTCGGTTCCTCTTTCGCAGGCGGGGTTATCAGCTCGGCGTGGTCGACGCCAGCGAGCTCGGCGCGTTCGTCGTGCCACCGGTCGACGACGAGGTGTTGCTCGACGGCTGGTTCGTCGACGGCGTGTTCGTTGACGGCGTGTTCGCCGGCGGCGTCGTGGTCGTCGTCGTGGTGGTCGTCGGGTTCGCCGTCGTGGTCGTGGTGGTCGTCGTGGTCGTGGTCGTCGTCGTGGTGGTGCGGCAACCGGCCGGCGTCGGCGTCGTGGTGGTGGTCGTCGTCGACGTGGTGGTGCCGGTGGTGGTCGACGTCGTCGTGGTCGGCGTGGTCGTGGTCGGGCACGGGATCGCCGTGAACGTCGTCGTCGTGGTCGTGGTCGGGTTCACCGGCGTGTTCTGGTTGCCGGTGTCACCGGGGTTCGTCGGCGTGGTGGTGTTGCCGGTGCCGTTCGGCGGCACCACGTCGTTGCCGGTCGACGGCAGGCTCGGCAGCGTCTCGACGCCCGCCGCGTACGCCTTCGCCCACTTGATCACGTCCCGGACGTACTCGTTGGACGGGTTGTAGCTGAAGATGGCCTTGCCGCGCTGCGTCATGTCGCGCAGGTCGTAGCCGTCCTTGCAGAGGTACTTGCCCGCGGTGAGCGTCGCGTCGTAGATGTTGTTCGGGTTCGACTCGCCGTCATCGTTGCCGTCCGCGCCGATGTTCGACCAGGTGCTGGGGAGGAACTGCATCGGGCCGACCGCGCGGTCGTAGGTCTTGTCGCCGTCCCAGCGGCCGTTGTCGCTGTCCATGACCTTGGCGGTGCCGAGGAGGGTGCCGTCCAGCACGGGGCCGAGGATCTGCGGTACGGCGTCGCCCTTGGCGTTGACCTTGCCGCCGCGCGCGTGGCCGGACTCGATGCGGCCGATCGCGGCCAGCAGCTGCCAGTCGAGGTGGCAGTTCGGCTTGAGGTCGGCCATCTTGTCCTCGGCCTGCATGTAAGCGTCGAGCATCACGCCGGGGATGCCGAGCGTGCCGTCGGGCACGTCGTTGAAGCCGTCGTCACCGGGGCTGAGGGTGCCGTCGGCCAGGTCCTGCAGCAGCGCGGCGCTCAGCTCCTCCGACTCCGCCAGCTTGCCGTTCACGCCGATCTTGCCGCTGGACAACGCCGCGTAGACGTCGGCGGGCCCGAGGGGGCTGGCGGCGATGGGCGAACGGCCGGCGACGTTGACCCAGTCGACGAGCGCGGTGCCGGTGATGATCGCGGGAGCCAGCATGGCAGCCAACGCGGCGACGGCGAAGCCGCGCTGACGCGCCGACAGTGCGGCCGGAGCCGACGTCAGCCTCGTCTTGCGCCTTGCTCGCCGCTTGCTGGGCAGTGCCACGGAAAACTCACCTCTCGAAGAGCCCTATCGCGGCGCGCCGTCGTCCCATTACGGCGAACGCCCCCTCGTCGGCCACCACCCACCCTGCCGGAAAGAGCAGGCAGTGTCACGAGGCCTTGTGTACCGAAGACGGAGTTAAGCGCCAGTACGGTTCCATTCACAGTTGACGAAACTGGACACAGTCTCCCGCAGGCCACGATTCGGCCAACAGGGCCAGCGCCTCGTCACCGAACGGGTTCACGCCGGGACCCTTCGCGAGCGCGTGCGCGACATGCACGTGCAGGCACTTGACGCGGGTCGGCATGCCGCCCGCGGTGACCTGGGTACCCAGCGAGTCGATCGCGTCACGTTCCGCGAGATACTGCTCGTGTGCGCGCTGGTAAGCCCTTGCCAGCTCTTCGTCCTCGGCGAGCCGGGCCTCCATCTCCTTCATCGTCCCCTGGCCTTCCAGGGTGCTGACCAAGGAGTTCAGCTTCGGGCAGGTGAGGTAGTACAGCGTCGGGAACGGCGTGCCGTCGGGCAGTCGCGGATCCGTCTGCACGACGGACGGGTGCCCGCTCGGGCAGCGCGCCGCGATCGCCCTGGCGCCGCGCGGCGTGCGGCCCAGCTGCCTGGCGACGATTTCGAGATCTTCTTGCGAAACCGTCACTTGTGCGTCACCGATTCCCACAGTTGCTCGTACCACGACCTGTTCGCCGCCGGCTTGCCCGACGGCCGCTCCTCTTCCGTCTTGCGTTGTGCGTCGCCCGGCAGCTGGACGACGTACGGGGTCTCCCCCGGCCGCACGTAGTGCAACCGGGTGCGCACCTCGATCTCGACCTGCGCCGGGTCGCTCAGCTGCGCCTTGCGCTGTTCCAGCGCGGCCACGTCCGAGCGCAGCTTCTCCTGCTGCTGCGCCACTTCCCGCAGCTCGTCGCGCTGGGACAGATAGGTCCGCAGCGGGACCGCGACGCTCAGCGCCAGTGCGCACAGCACCATCGCGAACATCGCGGCCCGCCGCGTCCCGGTCATGCCGAAGGCGCCACCGGTGCCCGCACCGGGCCGGGGCGACGCCTTCGGACGGGGCGTGCGGCGAGCGCGTTCGGTCCGGGCGCTCTCCTCGCGACGAGGCCGCCGGGTGTGACCGCGCTCAGCCATCTCAGGCCTCCGGCGTGTACCGGGGGAACGCCAGCTCGCCCGCGTAGCGCGCGGCGTCGCCGAGGCTCTCCTCGATGCGCAGCAGCTGGTTGTACTTCGCGGTGCGCTCGCCACGGGCCGGGGCACCGGTCTTGATCTGGCCCGCGCCCGTCGCGACGGCCAGGTCGGCGATGGTGGTGTCCTCGGTCTCGCCGGACCGGTGGCTCATCATCGACTTGTAGCCGTACGACGTGGCCAGGCTCACCGCGTCGAGCGTCTCGGACAGCGTGCCGATCTGGTTGACCTTCACCAGCAGCGCGTTGGCGGCGCGGCGGGAGATGCCCTCCTCCAGGCGCTCCGGGTTCGTGACGAACAGGTCGTCGCCGACGATCTGGACCTTCTCGCCCAGCTCGGCGGTCAGCTGCACCCAGCCGTCCCAGTCGTCCTCGGACAGCGGGTCCTCAATGGACACCAGCGGGTAGCTGTTCACCAACTCGGTGTAGTAGCCGGTCATCTGCTCGGCGCTGCGCTTGGTCTTCTCGAACGTGTAGGCGCCGTCGTTGAAGAACTCGGTCGCGGCCACGTCGAGCGCGAGCGCGATGTCGCGGCCCGGCCGGTAGCCGGCCTTCTCGATCGCCTGCAGGATCAGGTCGAGCGCGTCCCGGTTGCTGGACAGCGCGGGCGCGAAGCCACCCTCGTCGCCGAGGCCGGTGCCGAGGCCCTTGCTCTTCAGCACGCCCTTCAGCGCGTGGTAGACCTCCGCGCCCCAGCGCAGCGCCTCGCGGAACGTCTCGGCGCCGATCGGCGCGATCATGAACTCCTGGATGTCCACCTCGGTGTCGGCGTGCGCGCCACCGTTGAGGATGTTCAGCATCGGCACCGGCAGCACGTGCGCGTTCGGGCCGCCCACGTAGCGGAACAGCTCCAGCCCGCTGCTGGTGGCCGCGGCCTTCGCGACGGCGAGGCTGACGCCGAGGATCGCGTTCGCGCCGAGCCGCGACTTGTCCGGCGTGCCGTCCAGGTCGACCAGCTTCTGGTCCACCACCCGCTGCTCGACGGCCTCGATGCCGACCAGCTCGGGCCCGATCTCGTCGAGCACCGCGGTGACCGCGCGCTCGACACCCTTGCCCAGGTACCGCTTGGCGTCGCCGTCGCGCAGCTCGACCGCCTCGTGCTCACCGGTCGACGCGCCCGACGGGACGGCCGCGCGCTCCAGCGTGCCGTCGTCCAGCGCCACCTCGACCTCGACGGTGGGGTTGCCTCGCGAGTCCAGGATCTCCCGCGCTCCGACCTGCTCGATGACCGCCACTTGCGCTCCCTGTTTCAGCTGCATGTCGTCTCGCCCTGAGCCTACTGGGGCCAGGTGACCGGGAGGTGTTTGACGCCGTTCTGGAAGTTGGACCTCAGTCTCGTGGGCTCCCCCGCCGGTCGCAGTTGGTGAGGGAGGTCGCACACCGCGTTGAAGAGCGCTCTCATCTGCGTGCGTGCGAGGTGCGCGCCGAGGCAGAAGTGCGGGCCGTACCCGAAGCTCAGGTGATCGGCTTCTTTCCGTGTGATGTCGAACTCGTCCGGGTTCGTGAACACCTGCTCGTCGCGGTTCGCACTGGAGAACCACACGACGACCTTGTCCCCCTTGGCGATCTTGGTTCCGGACAGCTCAACATCCTCGGTAGCCGTGCGCCGGAAGTGCATCACCGGCGTCCACCAGCGCAGCATCTCCTCGACGGCCGTGTCCATCAGGCTCCTGTCCTGCCGGAGCCGTTCGTACTGGTCGGGATGCCGCATCAGGGCGATCATGCCGCCGGGAATGCCGTTGCGCAGAGTCTCATTACCCGCGACGGAGAACAGCCAGAACAGGTTCTCGAACTCCTCGATGGTGATGTCCTGGCGCATCAGGTTGCTCATCACGTCGTCACCGGGGTCGTTCCGCTTGAGCTCGCCGAGCGCGTGCGCGTAGGCGTACAGGTCGGGCATGCCGTTGCGGGCCCGTGGATCACGACCGTCGTCGGGCCGCAGTTCCAGTGCCTTCCGGGCCATGTCCGTCATGCCCGCGGTGTCGCTGCGGCTGAACGCGTACTCGTCGTCCTGGAAGCCGATCACCCGGTTGCTCCAGTCGTAGAGCAGCTTGCGGTCCTGGTGCGGGACGCCGAACACCTCGGCCAGCGTGAGCAGCGGCAGGTCCGCGACGGTCTCGGCGAAGTCCCCGCCCAAACGATCGATCGTGGTGCGAGCGAAGATCCGGATCTGCTCCTCGAGCAGGCCGACAGCCCGAGGTGTGAACGCCTGGGCCAGCATCTTTCTGAGCCGGGTGTGCTCCGGCGGGTCCTGGTTGAGCATCATCCGCTGGACGTAGGCCAGGTCGTCCGGCTGCGGGTCGCGGATCTGCGTCGCGCCGCGGTGGCTGGAGAAGAACGCGGGGTTGCGCAGGACCGTCTTCACGTCGGCGTATCGCAGCACCGCCCAGAAGCCATCGATCCGGACAACGTTCCGATTCCGGAGCCTCGCGAGTGCGGAATACGGCACTTCGGCGGTATACGTGTCTGGGTCGACGATCAGCTCGGCATCGGTCCGCATGAAAGGGATTCTGGCGTGATTCACGTTGAACGCGGTGGAGACGGACCGTTGCTCGTGCTGCTGCACGGACTCGGCGCGACCGGCGAGGTGTGGCGGGACGTGGTGCCGCACTGGGAGGGCAGCTGGCTCGTGCCCGACCTGCCCGGCCACGGCCGCTCGGACCCGATCGAGCGGTACTCGTTCGGCACGTTCGCCGGCGCCCTCGCGCCGGTGATCCCGGCCGGCGAACCGGTGGCGATCCTCGGTCACTCGCTCGGCGGTGTGGTCGGGCTGGCGCTGGCGTCGGGCTGGTTCGGCGTGACCGTGTCGTCCGTGGTCGGCCTGGGGATCAAGGTTCAGTGGTCGGACGAGGATCTCGCGCGTGCCGCGTCGTTCGCCGAACGGCCCGCGAAGACCTACGACAACCGCGACGACGCCGTCGAACGGGCGTCGAAGGTGGCCGGGGTGCCGATCGAGCACGGTGTGACCGAAGTGGACGAAGGCTGGCAGATCTCGTTGGACGCCAAGGCGTTCGCCGTCGGCGCGCCGGACATGCGCGGGCTACTGCAGGCGTGCCGCGCCCGCGTGACGCTGGCGGCGGGCGAACACGACCACATGGGTCCGCCCGCGCACCTGACGTCGTTCGTGCCGAGCCCGGTGGTGCTGGACGGCCAGGGGCACAACGTGCACGTCGAGGCGCCCGCGGCGCTCGCACCACTGCTGGAAAAGCTGCACTGACGTGCGCATACCGGCGTGGTTCGCCACGCTCATGGTGGTCGTGTGGGCGTCCGGCTACGCCGTCGGTGTGCTCGGGGTCGCGGTGGCCCCGCCGTTCCTGCTGACGACGATCCGCTTCCTGATCGCGGCCGCGTTGCTGGCGCTGATCGCCGTGGTCATGCGGGCGCCGTGGCCGCGCGGCCGGGCGCTCGTGCACACCGGCGTGGCCGGGTTGCTGATCCAGGCCTTCCAGTTCTCCGGTGTCTACCTGGGACTGCGGCTCGGCGTGCCGGCGGCCGTGACCGCCCTGGTGATCTCGTGCGCTCCGGTGCTCACCGCGGTGCTGGCGGCGCGGGTGTTCCGCACGCGCATCGGGCCGTGGCAGCTCGTCGGCCTCGGGCTCGGTGTCGCCGCGGTGCTGTTCGCACTCGGTGACCGGCTGCGGACACCTGGTTCCGGAGCGGTCTTCACGGTGCTGGGCATGCTCGCGTTCGTCGCGGGAAGCGTGTACCAGCAGCGGTTCTGCCGCGACGTCGACGTCCGCTCGGGCAACGCCGTGCAGCACCTCGTGTCGGTGCCCGTGGTGGCGTTGCTGTCGCTCACCGAGACCGCGGGCGTCACCGACTGGTCGCGGTTCTGGCTCGCCATGGTGTGGCTGGTCGTCGTCAACTCGCTGGGTGGGTCGTCGCTGTTCCTGGTCGGCGTGCGCATCGGTGGCGCCGCGCGGATGACGACCCTGTCGTGCGTGGTGCCGTCCGTGACGGCGCTGATCGCGTGGCCGTTGCTCGGCCAGGAGATCACCTACGGCGTGCTGGCCGGACTGGTGCTCGGAGTGGTCGCCTGCAGGCTCGGAACCGCCACACCTTCGAGTCCTGTCATCCGGACGGCAGTCGAAGAACCTGTGAACGATAGGTAGCGTTGATCGAATGACGGACAGCACCTTCGACGCGTTCCGCCGGGCCGAGGCGCTGCTGGCCGACCGGCGGCCACTGGAGGCGTTGCGCGAGCTACGCGTCGTGCTCGAGGCGGCACCGGACGCCCCGAGCGTCCAGCTGCTCGCCGGCCGGGCGTACCTGGGTTCGGCGCAGCTGCAGCGCGCCGAGGAGGCGTTCCGCAAGGTGTTGGACCTGGACCCGAGCGACCACTACGCCCGGTTCGCGCTGGGCCGCACGCTGCAACGGCAGAGCCGGCTGCCCGAGGCGCTGGCGCAGCTGCGGATGGCGGCCGCGATGAACCCCTCGCCCGAGTACCAGGAAGCACTGGGTGAGGTCAGCGCACGAATCGCGGTCGAGCGCGACCGCTGAGTTGCCATGGGGGGAGCTTTGCAAGCGCTGAGCGCTTGGAAAGCTCCCTTCATAGCGTTAGGGGCGGCGCCCCCACGCTGCGATGATCACCTGGGGGATGTCCAGGAAGTCGTCCCGTTTCAGGAGTGCGAAGACCTCGTCGATGTCTGACTGGGCCACGTCCAGCTGATCGGCGATCGGGGCCAGCAGTGCGTGCCAGCGGTCTCGTGCACCGCCGCCGAGCAAACCCGGCCGCGCCACGAAGTCGATGTCCGTCAGGCCCGCCGAGGCCAGCTGGTAGGGCATCTGGCGCGACCACCGCAGGTCCGCCCCACCCTGCACCGCGAACTTCCAGTACGCCTCCAGCACTCGGGCGACAGCGGGCGAAGGCGACGCGGAGGTGTCGAGGTGGAACGGCTCGGTCAGCACCAGCCACCCGCCGGGCCGCAACCACGACGCCGCCCGCCGCACGACCTCGTTGCGCGACGGGAGGTGGCTCAGCACGAACCGGCAGTGCACGAGGTCGAACTCGCCGGGCGAGAAGTCGGCCGCGGTGATGTCCGCTTCCAGCACCTTCACGTTGCCGGGCAACGAGCCCAGCGCCGAGGTGTCGATGTCCACCGCGAGCACGGACTCGTACTCGGATCCCAGCCACGCGGCCACCCCGCCGGCTCCGGCGCCCAGCTCCAGGCAGGAAGCCGAGGCGGGCAGCCCGAGACCCAGGATGTTGGCCCGCGTGAACTCGTCGGTGCTGGACTGGATCCGCTTCAACCGCTCGACGTCGGAAGCGCCTCCGCCGACGATCCGCATGGTCCCCCTTCAGGACAGGCTGGCGCGCGCGTAGGCGTCCGCGCCGCTGAACACGTTGCGGCCGTACTCGACCGAGTTGTTGTAGGACATGATCGCCTGCCACCACCCTGCCCCGGTTCCGACGTCACGTCCACCCGCGCACAGGTACCGCGCGGCCGTCAGCGCGGCGTCGTCGATGTTCTGAGGGTCCGCCTGCAGCCCGTCCCCCGCGGCGCGCTGCGCCCAGCGCTGCCACGTGCCGGGGATGAACTGCATCGGGCCGACGGCGCGGTCCCACGTCGTGTCGCCGTCGTAGGCGCCGCCGTCGGTGTCGTGGATCGCGCGCACCCCCGGTGACCCGTTCAGCGGCACCCCGATGATCGGCTTGGACGGCAGGCCCGTGTCCTGCAGGCGGGCGCCGAAGATCGAGCCGTGGTGTGACTCGACGCGCCCGATTCCGGCCAGCGTCGCCCACGACATGCGGCACGCGGGCGCCTGGGACTGCATGATCACGTCGGCCTGCGCGTACGCCTTGAGTGCGCGCACGGGGATGTCCGTCTTCGACGAGACGCGGCGCGCCCACTCGTCGACCGGGTCGGCGCCTTGCTGCTGCTGGGCCGGTTGCGGCAGCTGAGCGGCCCCCGGCGCGGCGGCGCCCGGCGAGACCTCCTGCAGCGGCACGAGGAACGGCGGCGGTGCCAGTGGATCGACGTCCTTGCGGTTCAGCGCGCCGAGCGCCCACGCCCCGCCCGCGATGAACGCGACCAGGACGAGCACGAGCGCGACACGACCGAAAAGGTTGCCCACCCCGCCGCGACGTGCGCGAACCGGGGCTACCTCTGCGGACTCCTTCGGCGGCGAGGGGAGGACCACCTGTCCAGGCTAGCGCGCTCGTGTGATGAAACCCCCGCAATGGCGCCTGGACACGGAGGGGAGGCTTACCTAAATTCAGGCTGCCCTATCCAAAGTGAAGGTGGTCCGATGTTGCTCAACAATGGCCTGATCGGTCTCCGCGAGGGGCTCGAGGCGGCACTCGTCGTGAGCATCCTCGTCGCCTTTTTGGTCAAGACCGATCGAAAACACGCGCTCAAGTGGGTGTGGGCCGGCGTCGGCACCGCTGTCGCGCTGAGCGTCGGCTTCGGCGCGCTGATCACGTTCACCGCCGCGAACATGACGTTCGAGCAGCAGGAGCTGTTCGGCGGTGTCATGTCCATCATCGCGGTCGCGTTCGTCACCGGAATGATCTTCTGGATGCGCGCGACGGCCCGCACGATTGCGGCGGACCTCCGCGGAAAATTGGACGAAGCGTTGAACATCGGTCCACTCGCGGTAATCACCGTGTCCTTTTTGTCCGTTGGCCGCGAGGGCCTCGAAACGGCCGTGTTCTTCTACTCGAGCGTGCAGAGCGCGGGCGGCGGCACGACGGAACCGCTGATCGGGTTCCTCGCCGGCATCGCGGTGTCGATCGTGCTGGCCTGGCTGCTGTACGCGGGCGCGGTGCGGTTCAACCTCACCAAGTTCTTCACCATCACCGGCGCCCTGCTGGTCTTCGTCGCCGCGGGCGTGCTGTCCTACGGCATCCACGACCTGCAGGAGGCGGCGTTCCTGCCCGGCCTGCACAGCCTGGCGTTCGACGTCACCGACACGATCCCCGAGTCGTCCTGGTACGGCGCCCTGCTCAAGGGGATCTTCAACTACTCGCAGCAGACCTCGTGGCTGCAGGCGATCGCGTGGGTCACCTATGTCGCGATCGTGCTCCCCCTGTTCCTGATCCGGCCGCGTACGCGCGTCGCCGCAACCAACTGACACTGGAGAGACCCGTGCGCAAGGCACTCGTCATCATCGGTTCGCTCGCCCTGCTCTCGGCGTGCGGTGGCAATGCCAAGCAGGACGCGGGCGGCGCCATCGCGGTCGAGGCGACCGACGACGCCTGCAAGGTGGCGCGGACCAACGCGAACACCGGCAACGTCACGTTCGAGGTCACGAACAAGGGCACCAAGGTCACCGAGTTCTACCTCTATGCCGAGGGCGACCGCATCCTCGGCGAGGTCGAGAACATCGGCCCCGGCCTGAGCCGCAAGCTGATCGTCGAGGTCGGCGAGGCGGGCAGGTTCCAGACCGCCTGCAAGCCGGGCATGAAGGGCGACGGCATCCGCGGCGAGTTCACCGTCACCGGTGACGCCAAGAAGGCGACCGACGCCGACGCCCAGCTCGCCGAGGCCACCAAGAGCTACCAGCGCTACGTCAACTCGCAGGCCGACCAGCTGCTGGTGAAGACCGAGGAGTTCGTCAAGGCGGTCAAGGACAAGAAGGTCGACGACGCCAAGGCGCTGTTCCCGGTGTCGCGCATCTACTGGGAGCGCATCGAGCCCGTCGCGGAGAGCTTCGGCGACCTCGACCCGAAGATCGACGGCCGCGAGGACACGGTCGAGCCCGGCACCGAGTGGACCGGCTTCCACCGCCTGGAGAAGGATCTCTGGGTCGACGGGCTGAAGGACGACTCGGCCAAGGTCGCCGACCAGCTGCTGACCGACGTCAAGGACATCGTCGCCAAGGCGAAGGCGGTCGAGCTGAACCCGACGCAGCTCGCCAACGGCGCCAAGGAGCTGCTCGACGAGGTCGCCACCGGCAAGGTCACCGGTGAGGAGGACCGCTACTCGCACACCGACCTGTGGGACTTCCGGTCCAACGTGGACGGTTCACAGGCCGCGGTCGCCGCGCTGCGCCCGGTGATCAATGCCAAGGACCCCGCGCTCGCCAAGACGCTGGACGACAAGTTCAAGGCGGTCGACACCGCGCTGGAGAAGCACCGCAAGGGTGACGGTTTCAAGCTCTACAACGAGCTCACCCAGGACGAGGTCAAGGCGCTGGCCGAGGCCGTCGACGCGCTCGGCGAGCCGGTCAGCAAGGTTTCGGAAGTGGTGGCGGCCAAGTGACTGGATTACCGCGTAGGCGTTTGCTGGGTCTCGCGGGCGCCGGTGCGGCGCTCGCGGGCGCGGGTGCCGCGGTCGGCGCGTTCGCCGGCCGCCCCGACCCGGAGATCGAGAACCTCGCCGCGGCGCAGGTTCCGTTCCACGGTGACGTGCAGGCGGGCATCGTCACGCCCGCACAGGACCGCATGCACTTCGTGTCGCTGGACGTGAAGACGACCAAGCGCAGCGAGCTCGTGGACCTGTTGCGCGAGTGGACGAAGGCCGCCGAGCGGATGACCGCGGGCAAGGAGGCGCACGAGAACGGCGCCGTCGGCGGCATCCCGGACGCCCCGCCCAAGGACACGGGTGAGGCGCTGGATCTGCCTGCGTCGGCGCTGTCGCTGACCGTCGGCTTCGGGCCGTCGCTGTTCGACGACCGGTTCGGCGTCAAGGACCAACGCCCGGAGGCGTTGATCGACCTGCCGAACTTCCCGCTGGACCAGCTGGATCCCAAGCGCAGCAACGGTGACCTGTGCATCCAGGCGTGCGCGAACGACCCGCAGGTCGCCGTGCACGCGATCCGCAACCTGGTCCGGATCGGGTTCGGCGCGGTCTCGGTGCGCTGGTCGCAGCTCGGCTTCGGCCGCACCTCCTCGACGTCACGGTCGCAGGTGACGCCGCGCAACCTGTTCGGGTTCAAGGACGGCACGCGCAACATCAAGGCCGAGGACACCGACATGCTGCGCGAGCACGTGTGGGTGCGGAAGGGCGACGGCCCGGACTGGCTGACCGGCGGCACGTACCTGGTGTCGCGGCGCATCCGGATGCACATCGAGATCTGGGACCGCACCTCGTTGACCGAGCAGGAAGGCATCATCGGCCGCACCAAGGGCGAGGGCGCGCCGCTCGGGCAGGAGAAGGAGTTCGACGAGCCGGACCTGCACGTGCACGGCAAGGGCGGGCTGCCGCTCATCGGCGAGGTCGCGCACATCCGCCTCGCGTCGCCGGAGTCGTTGAACGGGGCCAGGATCCTGCGTCGCGGCTACAACTTCACCGACGGCAGCGACGGGCTCGGGCACCTCGACGCCGGGCTGTTCTTCATCGGCTTCAACCGGGACTCGCGCAAGCAGTTCGTGCCTATGCAGCAGGCCTTGTCCAGCAAGGACGAGATGATGGAGTACGTCGAGCACACCGGGTCGGGCCACTTCGCCGTGCCGCCCGGCGTGAAGCCCGGTGGGTACTGGGGCGACACGCTCTTCAAGTAACGCGCACACCACAGCGGGTCCCCGCGGTGCCGGGCGGAATCGGCATCGAAGGGACCCGCTGCGGTTTCTCAGGGTCGTGAGTGGTTCCCGTCGTCGGGGGAACGGAAAGCACTCACGACCCGGCACCAGCCTCTGACGCGGAAGGGGCTGGCGGCTCGGTCGGCTCCACGGCCGAAGGCGGCGGCGTGACGGACGACGGGTCCGGCGTCACCGACGGATCCGGAGTCGGCGTCGGCGTCTCGGACCGCGGCGTCGGCGGGGTCGTCGCGGGCGGCTCGGCCGACGGCGGCTCGGCCGGCAGCGAGGGCTCCGGCGGCAACGTCGGCAGGACGGACGACGTCGGCGCGGGCGGCGGAGGCTCCACAGTGGACGAGACGGTGCCGGGCGCGGTCGGCTGAGTCGGCTCGACGCTCGTCTCGTTCGGCGGCTTCGGCTTCGTCGTCTCGTTGCGGCCGGTCGGCTGCGAGCGCGTCGAGGTCTCGATGACCGTGACGGTCGCCGTGGCGGTGCTCGTCATGGTCACGCGGCTCGTCGCGGCGAGCAGCGCACCGCGCATGTCCTTGCGCTGCTGGGCCTCCACGACCACGGTCTCCGTGGCGGTGACCGGCCGGTCCAGCGGCTCGGTCCACCACTGACTGGTGTTCGTGGGCCGGGGCGTCGCCGGAGCGGCCCCGACGGGGCTGTCCTCCGGCGTGCCGGTCAACGCGATCAGCGCGAACATCCCGCCGAGTGCCAGAAACGGCACGATGACGACGGCTCCGAAACATCCGCGCCCGCTGCGCGGCTCATCACGATGACTCACTGCTCCCACCCCCGAACGACGATCAATTCCACTTGGTTGATCGTCCACAAGGAACGGTGCGTATCAGTTCTTTAGCCACACGACCGGGTGGTTACGGCAGCGGCGGCAACTCCGGAGGGTGAGCAGCCGGACGGGTTTCCAAGGCCTCCAAAACAAGGGAAACGGCCTTCTCCAGTTGCGGATCGCGCCCCGCGGCCCGGTCCTGGGGCGTAATCACCACCTCGACATCCGGGTCGACCCCATGGTTCTCCACTCCCCAGCCATGCCCGGCGAACCACGTCGCGTACCTCGGTTGGGTGACGAGAGTGCCGTCCACAAGGGTGTAGCGCATGTCGATGCCGATGACGCCGCCCCACGTCCGCGTGCCGACGACCGGTCCGAGGCCGAGCTCCTTGATGGCCACGTTGACGATGTCGCCGTCGGATCCGGCGAACTCGTCCGCGATCGCCACGACCGGGCCGCGCGGCGCGTCCGACGGGTAGCTGTCCGGCGCGGTGAACCCGCGCGCGACCGACCAGCCGAGCACGCGCCGGCCGAGCTTCTCGATGACCAGCTCGGACGTGTGCCCGCCGGCGTTCTCGCGCACGTCCAGCACGAGCCCCTCCTGCTGGACCTCCACCCGCAGGTCGCGGTGCAGCTGCGCCCAGCCGGCGCCCATCATGTCCGGAACGTGCAGGTAGCCGACCCGGCCACCGGACAGCTCGCGCACGCGGGCCCGCCGGTCGGCGACCCACGCGTGGTAACGCAACGGCCCCTCGTCGTCCAGCGGCACGACGACGACGCGCCGCGGTTCGCCACCCCCGCCGGGCCGCACGGTCAGCTCGACCGGCTTGCCCGCGGTGCCGACGAGCAACGGTCCCGGCCCGGCCAGGGTCTCGACCGGACGCCCGTCGACGGCCACCAGCGCGTCACCCGCGCGCACCGCCACACCGGGCGCGGCCAGCGGCGAACGGGCCGCCGGGTCCGAGGTCTCGCCTGGGATGACGCGCTTGACGCGCCACACGCCGTCGTCGTCACGGGTGATGTCCGCGCCGAGCAGGCCCTGCCGTTTCGCCGAGTCGGACCGGCCGCCGCGGCCGTAAACGTACGCGTGGGACGTGCCGAGCTCGCCCTGGACCTCCCACAGCAGGTCGACGAGGTCGTCGTGGCTGCCGAGCCGGTCGACCAGCGGCCGGTACCGGTCGAGCACGCCCACCCAGTCGACGCCGCCCATGTCCGTGCGCCAGAAGTGGTCGCGCATCAGCCGGCCGGCCTCGGCGTACGCCTGCCGCCACTGCTGACCGGGGTCGATGACGACGCGGATGCGGGAGAGGTCGATCTCGACGCAGTCGCTGGAGTCGTCGTCGACCTTGCTGTCCGTCGGCACCACCCGCAGGTCGTCGCGGTCGTCGACGATCATGCGCTGCCCGTCGCCGCTGACCGCGAACCCGTCGGCGCCGTCCGCGAGCACCTCGGCCTTCAGCTTGGTCAGGTCGAACCGCTCCAGCACCGTGCGCGGCGGCCGCGACTGCGGCGACGCGAGGTTGTCTCCGAGCACTCCGACCAACGGCCGGCGCAGCCACAGCAGGCCGCCCTTGGCCGCCCGCAACGACGCGTAGTGCGCGGCGGGCACCGGGATCGGCACCACGCGGTCGGCGAGGCCGTCGAGGTCGACCTTGGTGGCAGGCTTGCCGTCCTCGTCGTCCTTCTTGTCCTTGTCGTCGTCACCGCCGATCGCGCGCCCCTTGTGCAACGGGTCGAACGGCGACGGCGTGGTCGCGGCGAGCGGCACCAGGTGCGGGCGGCAGCCGGTCGGGAACGACAGGTCGAACACGTGCGCGTCGTACACCGGGTCGAAGCTGCGCACGCTCAGGAACGCCAGGAACTTGCCGTCCTCGGTGAACGACGGCGAGAAGTCCGTGAACCGCAGCGGCGTCACGTCCACAATGGACAAGTCGGTCGTGTTGACCATCCGGATGTGCCGCAACGGGTTCGGTCCCGGATGCGACCACGCGAGCCAGCTCGAGTCCGGCGAGAACGCGAGGTTGCTGACGTTGCCGTTGGCGCTGGACACGACCTCGCGCACCTCGCCGGACGACACCATGACGATCAGCAGCCGGCCGTCGTGCGTGGCGACCGCGACGCGGCTGCCGTCCGGCGACACGACGTGCGTGATCACGCGCCCCAGCTGCCCGACCGCGATGCGCCGCGGCGTGTTGCCGGGCTCGACGCCGCCGACGGGCGAGATCTCCAGCCCCTCCTCGCCCTCCACGTCGGTCACCCACACGACGTGGTCGGTCTCCCCCACCACGCGCGGCAGCCGGGCCCGCACGTCCGAGCGTTCGGTCAGCGCGCGGACGGGCCCATCCTTGTGCGTCACCCAGTGCACGGTCCCCTGCACCTCGACGGCGCTGGCGCGGCCGGTGTGGTCCGGGCAGATCGAGTCGACGTTGCCGTCCGCCTTGAGCCGCTTGGGCTGCCGGCCGGTGCGCGGCCCGCCGAGCCGGATGTCGAGCCTGCGCGTCTCGCCGTCGAGCAGCCAGAGCTCGCCTCCCTGCTGGTAGACGATCCGCTGCCCGTCCGTGCTGGCCGCGCGGGCGTAGAACTCGCCGGGCTCGGTCAGCCGCTGCAGACCGGATCCGTCGGGGTTGACGGAGTACACGCAGCCGACGCCCTCGTGATCGGACAGGAACGCGATACGCCCGTCGACCCACATCGGGCTCGTCAGCGACGACGTGAGGTCCTTGAGGATTCGTTCGAACTGGCCGTCGCCGGTGGCGTCGACCCACAACTTGCCCGCCGAGCCACCGCGGTACCGCTTCCACCACGCGGGGTCGTTGCCGTAGACGCTGGTGACGACCACCTGCCCGTCCGGCCCGTACCCGGCGTCGCCCACCCAGCCGTACGGCAGCACCTCGGACGGCCCGCCGTCGATCGGGACGGCGCGCGCCAGCCTGCGGTTCGTGTTCGCCTGCCCGGCGGCGCTCGTCACGAGCACCCGGCCGTCGGGCGTCCACCCACGCACGCCGGTGGTGTGGCTGCCCCAGTACGTCAGCCGCGTCGCGGGCCCGCCCTCGACCGGTGCCACGCGCACCTCGTACGCGCCGTCGACGCTGCTCGTCCACGCCAGCGTCGCGCCGTCCGGCGAGATCCGCGGGTTGCGCACGGGCACCTGGTCCGCGCTCACCCGCCACGCGCGGCCTCCGTCGAGCGGGGCTAGCCACACGTCGTCCTCGGCGACGAACGTAACGAGATCGCCGTGCAGATGCGGGAACCGTAGGTACGTCACGTGATCGACGTTAGCTGTTGTTGGTGAGGCACACGATCGAGTGGCGTTGTCTTTGTCTCGTTAACACTCACTGTGATCGCTCGATCACGTTGGTGGAGTTTCCACTCACCCAGGAATGGGAGCAAAGATGAGACGAAGATTCTCCGTCATCGCCGCTGTCGCAGGCGCTCTGCTGTTGCCCGCGCTCCCGGCACAAGCCGCCGAAGCCCCGATCATCGTGTGCTCGGGCGTGGTCACGACGACGTACGACCCGCCGCTCGGCAACACCTTCCGGGCGACGAACCGCACCACCACCGAGGAACTGCTCTGCGTGCCGACGTCCGGCATGCCGTTCACGGGCTCGCGCACGAGCGCGGTCCGCGGGACGTTCTCCTGCCCGATTCCCGCCGACTCCCCCACCCCGGAGTCCTACCGCTACAAGTGGGACAACGAGCACGCGCCCAACAGCACCGTCGTGAAGACCGTCGGCTACTCCGGTGAACGCATGAGCTCACGCACCGGGTCCGTCATCGGCGGGCGCTACAAGGGCTACAGCTACATCCAGGTGACCGACGCCGTCGCATCGTCCCCCTGCGACGGAACCACGCAGACCGCGCGGCGGTCCACCGTGACGTTCACCGCTCCGTAGCAGTCCAGAAGCGGCGCCAGTCCTCGGCTGAAAGGGACTCGATCCCTTCGGCGCGGGCCTTGGACTCGGCGTCGCGCACGTTGGCCACGAACCTCCGGCAGATCGCCCGCAGCTCGGTCTCGGGATCCTCACCCGCGAGCTTCGCCAAGGCGGCAACGGCGAACAGCGTCACCCCGGTGTCGTCACCCTCGGGCAACAGATCCACCGGGAAACCAGCTCGACGAACCCGTTGCACCAGCTTGGCCGCCAGCGCGACCGCGGGCTGACCGAGCGCCACACCGTCCACACTGGACTCACGCTTCTTCTCGACCTGCTTCAGCTCCTCCCAGCGGTGCTGCTGCGAGGTCGCGTCGTGCACGGCCGGGTCGTGGCCCTCGAAGACGTGCGGGTGCCGTCCGACGAGCTTCGCCACCAGGTCCGCGGACACGTCGTCGATGGAGAAAGCGTCCGAAGGGTGCTCCACGGCGATCCGCGAGTGGAAGAGCACCTGCAGGAGCACGTCACCGAGCTCCTCGCGCATCGCGCCACGGTCGCCGTCCTCGATGGCTTCCAGGAGCTCGTACGTCTCCTCGATCAGGTACTGGCGCAGCGACGAGTGGTCCTGCTCGGCGTCCCACGGGCAGCCGCCGGGCGACCGCAGCCGGTCCATCACCGCGGCCGCGTCGAGCAACCGCGAACCGGCGGGCTCGGGCGTGAAGATCACGACAGCACCCGGATACGCATCGGGCTCCGTCGTGAGCACCACGGAACCGTCGGGCAGCGAAGCGGGCGCCGGGCCGTCCACCCCGAGGGGTGCCCAGTAGTCCAGCGGCACGCCGGCCCCGGCGTAGACCGCCGAGGCCGAGCGCAACGCGGGCAGCGCCGCCGCAGGGAGAACGGCGTCGAGCCGTTCGCTCAGGACGACGACGGTGATCACGGTTTGGTGGACTTCCTGGCCACCGCGACGAAGCCGGACTTCTCCTCGCCGTTCGGCGCGACGGCCATCACGGCCGGGTCCCACTGGCCGAACCGCGGGTTGACCTCGACCTTCACCTCGTCCGCGATCAACTGGGTGATCCGCAGGCCGGTGTCGCCGAGCACGCGCGGGTTCAGCTCCTCGGCCGAGGCGCCGCTGCCGGCCTTGGCGTTGGTCTTGCGGTCCTGGATGTAGGCGACCATCCACTCGGCGTTCGCCGGGTCCGGCAGGAACGCGACGACCGTGCCCGGCTTCGTGCCGAACAGCAGCGTCGGGCCCTGCGACGGGGTCTCGGACGTGCGCACGACCTTGCCCAGCTCGGCCAGCCGGGCGCCCTCGGCGCTCGTCGGGGCGTCGCGCACGAACTCCTTCATCTTGTCCGGGTTCGACGCGACCTCCTTCGCCTTGGCGATCGCGTCGCGACCGTCCTTGGTGTAGAAGAAGTCGATCGTGACCTCGAGCCGGTCGATGTAGCGGCGGCCCAGCTCGGTCTGGATCAGCGTGTCCCGGACCAGGTCGCGGATCGTCGCCGGGTCGTGGATGTTGTTCTTGGAGGCCTCCTCGGCGCCGCCCGCGTTCTCCAGCGTCTTGGTCACCTCGGTCTCGTCGACCGTGATGCCCTCCTGCTGGGCGGCGCGCTTGAGCAGCTCGTGCCGGACGACGTCCGTCACGATGGCGCTCGCGACCTGCGCGAGCTTGCCCTGCTCCTGGAGCTTGCGCGCCTCGGGCTCGGTCTTCAGGACGGTGTCCAGCCGTTGCTGGACGACCTCCAGCGGGATCGACGTGTCGCCGATGATCACGGCGGAACCGGCCTGCGCGGGACCCGTGCCGCAGCCCGCGACAAGCAGGCCCACAGCAGCACCGAGCAGCGAGAAACGCTTCAGAACAGTGCTCACGGTCGCTAACCCTCTCACGCCACCGTGACCGGGCTCACGACGGCCTCCAAGAACTTCTGACACCAATCCAGGAGTTCCTGATCACGCAACTGGGGTGCGCCCATTCGGCCGCCCGCCGCTCCCTCCGTCGGCCTAGGCACGGTGATCGTGCCCATCGCGGCCTTGTAGACGGCCTTCGGGAACAGCCGGCGCATCCGCACCAGCTGCGAGTCCCGCAGCTCGATCTTCGCGAACCGGATGTTCTGCCCCATCGTGATCACCTCGGTGACCCCGTGCGCACGGCATGCCTGGCGGAACCGCGCCACACCGAGCAGCCGTTCGACCGGCTCGGGCGGCGTGCCGTAGCGGTCCTTGAGCTCGTCCCACACGGCCTGCAGCGCGGCGGCGTCCGGCGCGGCGGCGATCTTGCGGTACGCCTCCAGCCGCAGCCGCTCGCCCGGCACGTACTCGTGCGGGATGTGCGCGTCGACCGGCAGGTCCACCCGGACCTCGGCCATCTCCTCTTCCTCGGCGCTCTCCGCGCCGGCGTGCTTGCGGAACGCCTCGACGGCCTCGCCGACCAGCCGCACGTAGAGGTCGAACCCGACGCCCGCGATGTGGCCGGACTGCTCCGCGCCCAGGATGTTGCCCGCGCCGCGGATCTCCAGGTCCTTCATCGCGACCGCCATGCCCGCGCCCAGCTCGGTGTTCTGCGCGATCGTGGCGAGCCGGTCGTGCGCCGTCTCGGTGAGCGGCGCCTCCGGCGGGTACAGGAAGTACGCATACCCGCGTTCGCGGCCGCGGCCGACGCGACCGCGCAGCTGGTGCAGCTGCGCGAGGCCGAGCAGGTCGCCGCGTTCGACGATCAGCGTGTTGGCGTTGGAGATGTCCAGGCCGGTCTCGACGATCGTGGTGCAGACGAGCACGTCGTACTCGCGTTCCCAGAACCCCTGGATGAGGTGCTCGAGCTTGTCCTCGTTCATCTGGCCGTGCCCGGTGACGACCCTGGCCTCCGGCACGAGCTCGCGGATCCGCTTCGCCGCCCGCTCGATCGACGAGACCCGGTTGTGCACGTAGAAGACCTGGCCGTCGCGCATCAGCTCGCGCCGGATCGCCGCGCCCACCTGCTTGTCGTCGTACGCGCCGACGTAGGTGAGGATCGGGTGCCGCTCCTCGGGCGGGGTGAGGATCGTGGACATCTCGCGGATGCCCGCCAGCGACATCTCCAGCGTGCGCGGGATCGGCGTGGCGGACATGGTCAGCACGTCCACGTGCGTGCGCAGCGCCTTGATGTGTTCCTTGTGCTCGACGCCGAACCGCTGCTCCTCGTCGACGATCACGAGGCCCAGGTCCTTGTACCGCACGGTTTTCTGCAACAGGCGGTGCGTGCCGATGACGACGTCCACCTCGCCGTCCGCGAGGCCGGCGATCACCTGCTCCGACTCGGCGGGATCGGTGAACCGGCTGAGTCCCTTGACGTTCACCGGGAACGCGCGCATGCGCTCGGTGAACGTGTTCAGGTGCTGCTGCGCCAGCAGGGTCGTCGGCACGAGCACCGCGACCTGCTTGCCGTCCTGCACCGCCTTGAACGCCGCGCGGACCGCGATCTCCGTCTTGCCGTAGCCGACGTCACCGCAGATGACGCGGTCCATCGGCACGGACCGCTCCATGTCCGCCTTGACCTCGTCGATGGCGGCCATCTGGTCCTGCGTCTCGGTGAACGGGAACGCGTCCTCCAGCTCCCGCTGCCACGGGCTGTCGGGGGCGAACGCGTGGCCCGGCGCCGACTGACGGGCCGCGTACAGCTGCACCAGCTCGGCCGCGATCTGCTTGACCGCCTTGCGCGCCTTGGACTTCGTGTTCTTCCAGTCGCTGCCGCCGAGCTTGTTCAACGTCGGCAGCTCGCCGCCGACGTACCTGCTGATCTCGTCGAGCTGGTCCGTCGGCACGAACAACCGGTCACCGGGCTGACCACGCTTGGACGACGCGTATTCGAGCACGAGGTACTCGCGCGTCGCACCGGCGACCGTGCGTTGCACCATCTCGACGTACTTGCCGATGCCGTGCTGCTCGTGCACCACGAAGTCGCCGGCCTTGAGCGCCAGCGGGTCCACGGCGTTGCGCCGCTTCGACGGCATCCGCCGCATGTCCTTTGTGGACGTCCCGCCGCGGCCGCCGGTGAGGTCGGTCTCGGTGAGCACCACGAGCCCGAGGTCGGCGATGACGAACCCGTCCTCGAGCGCACCGCGCACGACCGTGACCACGCCCTGCTTCGGCGGGTCCTGCAGGTTCTCCACGAGCGTCGCGGGCACGTCGGCCTCGGCCAGCTGCTCCGCGGCGCGTTGCGCGGTACCGGCGCCGGGCACGACGAGCACCGCCGCGCCACCCGTCGCGGTGTGTGCGCGCAGGTCGGCGAACGCCCGGTCGATGTCGCCCTGGTAGGCCTCGACGGGCTTGTAGTCCAGCCGGACGACGTCCGCGTCCTCGGTGGTGAGCTGGCTGAGCGTCCACCACGGACGGTCCTTGTCGCGCGCGTTGTCCGCGACCTCGGCGAGGCTGCGGTACGCCGACGCACCGAGGTCGATCGGCGCCTTGCCCCCGCCCGCGGCGGCCATCCAGGACGCCTCGAGGAACTCCTGCCCGGTGCGCACCAGGTCGTGCGCCCGCGCGCGGATCTTCTCCGGGTCGGCGAGCAGCACGTGCGTCCCCTGCGGCACGACGTCCGTGAGCAGCTGCAGCTCACCGGGGCACAACGCGGGGATCAGCGCCTCCATGCCCTCCGACGGGATGCCGTTGGAGATCTTGTCGAGCATCTCGACGAGGTGCGCGTCGTTCGCGTGCTCCTCGACGAGCTGCGCCGCCCGGTCCTTCACCTGCTGGGTGAGCAGCAGCTCTCGGCACGGCGGCGCGACGAACTCGGACACCGGTTCGAGACTGCGCTGGTCCGCCACCGAGAACGCGCGGATCTCGCTGACCTCGTCGCCCCAGAACTCGACGCGCAGCGGGTGCTCGGCGGTCGGCGGGAAGATGTCGAGGATGCCGCCGCGCACCGCGAACTCACCGCGCTTCTCGACCATGTCGACGCGCGTGTAGGCGTTCTCGGTGAGGTTCTGGATCAGCTCCTCGAAGTCCTGCTCCTCGCCGGTCCTCAGGTGCACCGGCTTGAGGTCGCCCAGGCCCGGCGCCATCGGCTGGATGAGGCTGCGCACGGTCGTCACCACGACTCGCAGCGGCTTGCCTTCGGGGTGCCGCAGGCGGCGCAGGATCTGCAGCCGCGCACCGACCGTGTCCGCGCGCGGCGACAGCCGCTCGTGCGGCAGCGTCTCCCACGACGGGAACAGCGCCACCTGGTCCGGCCCGATCAGGTCCTTGACGACACTCGTCAGCTCTTCGGCCTCGCGACCGGTCGCGGTGACCGCGAGCACCGGCTTGACCGTGCTCAGCGCGGCCGTGACCAGCGGCCGCGCGGCGAGCGGGCCTTCCAGTTCGAGGGTGGGCACGCCGGCCTGGTCGATCAGGGCGCGGAGTGCTTTGTCGGACAGAACACCGGTGAGTAGGCCGAGCAGCGGCATCAAGATCCCCGTGGTGTGCGGAAACGCAGACAGACCCCTGCCTGGGACGAGGGGTCTCGGGACCCAGCGTATCTCGGTTGACCGGCGGCCGAGGCTTGAGTGGTGAACACGAGAGAGATCAGGGCCGACTACGACGATCGGTCAGTGGTGGTCTACCAGGCGTACTCGCCGCACATCGCGGAGCCGGCGCTGGACGCGCAACGGTTCGTGGCGCCGTTCAAGCTCGAGCGGATGACGTGGATCAAGCCGTCGTTCCTCTGGATGATGTACCGCTGCGGCTGGGGCCTGAAGGAGGGCCAGGAACGGGTGCTCGCGATCCGGATCCTGCGGTCCGGGTTCGACTGGGCCGTCGCCAACGCCGTGTCGTCACGCGTGGTCGGTGGCAACCCGGACGTGCGCGTGCAGTGGGACCCCGAACGCGACCTGCACCTGCGCCCTCAGCAGCACCGCGCGATCCAGATCGGGCTGCGTGGCGACGCCGTGCGGCGCTACGTGCACGACTGGACCGTGAGCATCACCGACGTGACCGGCCTCGCGCACGAGATCCACGGACTGGTGCGCGCCGGCGACCTCGAAGCGGCGGCCAAGCACCTCCCGGCCGAGCGGCCTTACGGAACCAATACGGCGCCGAGCGCGTACTTCTAGACATGCGGACTCTGGTGGCGGTGTCGTTGCTCGTGCTGGCCGGCTGCTCCTCCGCGGGCGGCTCGGCCCCGACGCAGCCACTACCCCCACCGTCGTCGTCGAACGCCACCGCCAAGTCGACCACCCTCAAGGTGGAGGAGGTCACCGGCGGCCTGGAGCACGGCTGGGACGTGGGCTTCCTCCCGGACGGCTCGATGCTGATCCCCGAACGCGTAGCCCGCTTCACCCTGGTCAGAGGTGGCCAGAAGACCAAAGTGGACGCGGACCTGAGCGACGTCGTCGTACGCGGCGAAGGCGGCCTGCTGGGCCTGGTAGTGCATCCGGACTTCGCCACGTCCGGCAAGTTCACCGCCTGCTACGACACGAGAACCGACATCCGCCTGGTGACGTTCAAACTCGACGGCACCAAGGCCACGAAGGTGAAGGACCTGCTCACCGGCCTGCCGGTCAACCCGAGCGGCCGCCACTCGGGCTGCCGGCCGACGCTGGCACCGGACGGCACGCTGCTGGTCGGCACCGGCGACACCGCCAGGGGCAACATCGCGCAGGACCGCACGAACCTCGGCGGCAAGCTGCTGCGCATCGACCTGAACACCGGCGAGGGCGTGCCCGGCAACCCGTTCGCGAGCTCGCAGAACGCCAACGAGCGGCGGATCTACACCTACGGCAACCGAAACATCCAGGGCGTCGCGCTGCGGCCAGGCACCGACCAAGTGTTCATGACCGAGCACGGCCCGGACGTCGACGACGAGGTCAACCTCGTCAAAGCCGGCGGCAACTACGGCTGGGACCCGTCGCAGGGCGGCACGGTGGGCGGGTACGACGAGAGCGTGCCGATGACCGACACCAAACGGTTCCCGGACGCGGTGCCCGCCGTCTGGTCGTCGGGCCGCCCGACCGAGGCGATCTGCGGCGCGGCGTTCTTCGACGGCATGCTGGCCGTGCCCGCGTTGAAGGGCTCGAAGCTGCTGGTGTTCAGCCTCGACGAACAGGGCAAGGTCACCGGGGTGACCATCCCCGACGAGCTCAACGACAAGTACGGGCGGCTCCGCGCCGCCCGCGCCGCTCCCGACGGCTCGCTCTACGTCACCAGTTCCAACGGCAACGACGACAAGCTGCTGCGCATCACTCGCGGGTAAGCTCGGCCAGACCGCGCAGGAACTGTTGCGGCTCACCGAGTTTCGCGAAGTAGGCGGCGTCCGCGTCCTCGACGTCCTTCATAGCGGCACCGACGAGCCGCTCTCCCGCCGCGGTCAGCGACAGCAGCCGGGCCCGGCTGTCCGCGGGATCCACGGACCGGGTGAGCAGTCCGCGATCCTCCAGTTTGCGCAGCACCTGCGACGTCATCATCGAGTCCGTCCCCGCCTGGGCCGCGAGCCGTTGCTGACTGGGTGAGCCGCCGTGGTTCTCCAGCCACCACAGGGAAGCCAGCAGCACGAACTGCACGTGCGTCAGGTCGTGCGGCGCCAGCGCGGCCCGCATCGCGCGCTGCCACGCCAGCGTCACCCGCCACAGCAGGAAACCCGGACTCTCCTCCGGCCCCTCGAACCGCGTCACGACGCCAAGGCTACGAGGGCCTCCATCGCCTCCGGCACATCCGATGTCACCATCGGGCCCATCTCCCGCGCCCCCGGCCCGGTGATCTCCACCCGGTGGGTGACCCGGACCCCGCCCGGCACCGGCTCGATCACGTGCCGGAACCGCAGCACCGCCCCGTTGAACAGCGTCTCGTCGGTGAACTCACGACCGGGATCGACCGACGTGAGCGTGAAGTCGATCGCCGGCTGACCGGGGATGGTCATCTTGCCGCTGACGCCCGCCTCGAAGGGCCCGTCCAATGTGACCTCGGAAAGCCCCTGGTCCCAAGAAGTCCACTGGGAGATATCGCTGTAGAGCGCCCACACGGCCGCGGCGGACACCGGGGCTTCGACGCTGTGCTCGAACTCGTAAGATGTCATGCACGCATACTATATGCGCGCATGACATCTTCCAAGATCTCTACGCGTGCCACTTCCCGGTCACGGTGTCGATGTACCAGCGGTCGTACCACTTCATCGACACGCTGGTGCCGGACACGGTCAGCGGCAGCCACACGTACGGCGAGGTGCCGAGACTCGAAGGCTGCCACCGGTCGCCCATGAACATGAACGTCGTACCGGCGGTTCCGGTCACCGGCAGCACGAACGTCGTCTGCGAGTTGTAGGTCTTGGATCCCTTGGGCGCGAACAACTTCCACGGCGCCCAGCCGCCCGACAGCGACGTCGACGAGGTGTACATGTTGTCGTTGGTGCGCCAGCCCGTGCGGTGCGAGCCGAGCACGTAGTAGCGGCCGTCGTGCTTGAAGATCGCGGGCGACTCGTAGTCCTCCAGCACGGACACGAGCTTGTCGATCTTCAAGTAGTCGGACGTCAGCTTGTACAGCCGCAGACCGCCGGCCGCCCGCGCCTCACCGAAGAAGTACGCGGAACCGTCGTCGTCGACGAAGAGCTGGATGTCGAGGCTGATGTTGCCCTGCGGCTTGAAGCTGCCGAGGTACTTGTACTGCCCGCACACAGAGGAACTGGTGGCCACGCCCACCTTGGTGATCGTGTGGCCGCCGTCGTCGACGTGCATCCACATCACGTACTGCTTGGTCGAGGCGTTGTAGATGACCTTCGGGCGTTCGATCACGCGCTTGGGCCCGAGGTCCCCGCTCGCCTGCCGGGTGAGCACGTTCGCCTCGAACTTCCAGTGCTGCAGGTCGGACGAGGAGTAGCAGGGCACGTTGCGGAACCACGCGTTGCCCTGGCTCGTGCCGGTCTTGTCCTCGCCGAACCAGTAGTAGGTGGACCCGACCTTGATCATGCCGCCGCCGTGCGCCTGGATCGGGTTGCCGGACGTGTCCTTCCACTGCACGCCGGGCGTGATCATCGCGTCCGCGGCTAGTGCGGGTGGGGCGAAGAAGCAGAGAAGTACCGCCAGCAGGGCCAGAAGTCGCACGACCGCCTCCAACGGGGGAAGGGCGGCGTGTAAACGTTTTCTACCGGGTCAGCGGCGGGTGCGCAATCGAGGCTTGTGGTCCATCGCGGACAGGCCCTTCCAGGCGAGGTTCACCAGGTGCGCGGCGACCTCGTCCTTCTTGGGCTTGCGGACCTCCAGCCACCACTGGCCGGTCAGCGCGACCATGCCCACCAGTGCCTGCGCGTACAGGGCGGCGAGCTTGCGGTCGTAGCCCTGGCGGGCGAAGTGCAGGCCCAGTATGTGCTCGACCTGCGAGGCGATGTCGTTGAGCAACGACGAGAACGTGCCACTGGACGAGGCGACCGGCGAGTCCCGCACGAGGATGCGGAACCCGTCGGTGGAGCCCTCGATGTAGTCCAGCAGCGCGATGGCGGCCTGTTCCAGCAGCTCGCGCGGATGCCCCCCGGACAGCGCGGAGACGATCTGGTCCATCAGCCGCTGCATCTCGCGGTCGACGCAGACCGCGTAGATGCCTTCCTTGCCACCGAAATGCTCGTATACGACAGGCTTCGAGACGCCGGCGCGGTGCGCGATCTCCTCGATCGAGGTGGCCTCGAACCCCTTCTCGGCGAAGAGGGCCCGGGCGACGTCAAGGAGTTGCTCCCGGCGTTCCTTACCCGTCATCCGGACCCTGGTCATCGAACTACCCTACAAAGGTCATTTCTTGACCGTGATCCTGGCCAGGCGCTGCTCGCTCGGCCAGCGCACGTTCGTCGCCCAGCCGAGCTTCTCGAAGATCCAGATCAGCCGCGCCGAGGTGTCGATCTGGCCGCGCTTCACGCCGTGCCGCGCGGAGGTCGGGTCGGCGTGGTGCAGGTTGTGCCACGACTCGCCGAAGGACAGGATCGCCAGCGCCCACACGTTGGCCGAACGGTCGCGCGCCGCGAACGGGCGGTCGCCGACCATGTGGCAGATCGAGTTCACCGACCACGTCACGTGGTGCAGGAACGCGACGCGGACCAGGCCCGCCCAGAAGAACGCCGTCACGCCACCCCAGAACGACCAGGTGATCAGTCCGCCGAGGATGCCCGGCAGGACGAGCGAGAGCGTGGTCCACAGGACGAAGAGCTTGTCGACCCACACGAGGTCCGGGTCGGCCATCAGGTCGGGCGCGAACCGCTTGTGGTTGGTCTTGTCGCGGTCGAACAGCCACCCCATGTGGGCGTGCCAGAAGCCCTTGGCGAGCGCCTTGGCGCCGGTGCCGAACAGCCACGGCGAGTGCGGGTCGCCCTCACGGTCGGAGAACGCGTGGTGGCGGCGGTGGTCGGCGACCCAGTCGATGACCGGGCCCTGCAGCGCCATGCTGCCCGCGATCGCCAGCGCGATCTTGAGCCCCCGCTTGGCCTTGAACGAGCCGTGCGTGAAGTACCGGTGGTAACCGATCGTCACGCCCAGGCCGGACAGGTAGTAGAAGGCGACGAAGAGGGCCACATCGACCCAGCCGAGTCCCCACCCCCAGGCAAAGGGAACTGCGGCCAACAGCGCGAGAAACGGAACGATGACGAAAACGTAGACGGAGATCTGCTCGGCGTTGCCGCGCTGTCCGTCGATCATCGGCTTCGGGCCCTGGTCGGTGGACCGGTCCATCGTCGTGGTCATACGGGTACCTCGGGGTTCGGGGGGATTGCCTACCTACGCAACCGTAACTTACGCGAGCGTAGGTTAGGCCACCCTTGTCCGCTAGACCCAGGCGTGAACTCACGGCCACTTCTCAGGAAACTGCAATGATTTCCGCATGAGGAAGCGGAAGATCGTGAGGATCGCGATCACCACCGTGCTGGCACTGATCGTGCTGGTCACGGCGGGCCTGGGGGTCATCGGCTGGTACTACAGCGGTGAGCTCCTCGTGCCGGAGGAAGTGCAGAAGACCTATCCCGAGACCGCGCTCGGCACGGACGGGAAGAACGTCGTCCTGGCGGAGTCGAAGCTCACCACGTTGCGCGGCACGTTCGGTCTGGTGTGGACCGGCGGCACCGCCAGGGTCGGCGACGTCGTCAAGACCGCGAACGGCCGCGTCGAACGGCCGCTGCTCGAGGGCTCGGCCCCGGCCGACGGCACCAGGGTCCGCATCGAGACCGACCTCTACGAGGGGGACCCGAAACAGGCGCTGGGCCTCGACTTCACCGAGGCGAAGATCCCGACCGAGCTCGGCGACGCGCCCGCGTGGCTCGTGCCCGCGGCGTCGACCACGTGGGTGATCACCGTCCACGGCCGGGGGGCCTCGCGCGAGGAGGCGCTGCGCGTCATCCCACAGCTGCATGATGCGGGGCTACCCGTTCTGGCCATCACTTATCGCAACGACGCCGGTGCGCCGAAGTCGCCGGACGGGCTCTACCACCTCGGCGACACCGAGTGGCGCGATGTTGAGTCCGCGATCCGCTACGCGCAGGGCCAGGGCGCCCAGAAGGTGATCCTCTACGGCTGGTCGATGGGCGGCGCGATCGTCGGCCAGACGCTCGGCCAGTCCGCGCTGGCCGCTTCGGTGGTCGGGGTGGTGCTCGACTCTCCGGTGACGAACTGGTCGATGACACTCGACCTGCAGGCCGAGAACCGCGGCGTGCCCGTGTTCCTCACCCCGGTGGCCGAGCTGGTGTCCGGCTGGCGGGCGGGCATCGAGTTCGGCCGGTTCGACCTGGTCGAGCATCCGCCGATCCTGAAGCCGCCGACGCTGCTGTTCCACGGCACCGCGGATGGAACCGTGCCCACGCAGTCGTCCCGGAATCTGGCGACCGCGGCGGGACGGCTCAACTGGCCGATGCAGTACGTCGAGATCCCCGGCGCCGACCACACTTCGGGATGGAACGTCGCCACCGAGACCTACAAGAGCGCTCTCGCCGACTTCCTGACCAGAACGACCACCACCGGCCCCTAGGACGGCACCCGCGCCGACCACATTTCGGGAAAGAACTTGGCCAGGGACACCCGCAAGAGCGCTCTCGCCGAGTTGCTGACCAGGACGACTAGCGCAGGGTCGTGACCCCGCTACGTTGCGGAAGGCCGCCAGTTGAGTGGTCCCGCGACACGTTGACCATTACTCATGACAACATGTGTGACGCACGGGCGAGCGACCCTCGCCCGTTCCGCCATGGTGTAAAGGCAGCACCTCGGATTTTGGTTCCGATGGTCCAGGTTCGAATCCTGGTGGCGGAGCAGGAGCCCAGCTTGGGAGGTGTGACGCTGCCCGAGGAAACGGTCGACGAGCAGGGCAACGTGGACCACCGGCTGCACGAGATGTCGGACGCGTGGTTGGTCGGCCGCGCGAGCGAACTCGTCGCCGTGGCCCAGAGCAGCCACCTCCAGGGGCAGCTGGAAGCCACCGCGGAGATCGACGACATCCTCGAGGAGGCGCAGAGCCGCGGTGAGCCGCGGATCGTCGCGCAGCTGCTCCGGGCGGCCGCGATCGTGCGCCTCGTCACACCCGGCCTGACCGACATGGCCGACCCGCAGCTCGACGAGCTGCTCACCCACAGCCGCAGGCACGGGCTGCTCGTGCTGGAGGCCGACGCGCGGGCGTTGCGCGGCAGGCGGTTCCTCCTCGGCAACGCCGAGGACAAGGCGCTGACCGAGGTCGCGGCCGGGCTCGCGATGCTCGACGAGGACATCTCGCCGGACCCGGTGATCGACAAGCGCACGTGGGACCAGCTGCTGGCGAGCGCGTTGCAGGACACCGCGCTCGTGCTCACCCAGCTCGGCGTCTACGAGCTCGCCGACGAGGTTTTGGCCCGCGCGCACAACGCGCTGTGGGAGAGCGGCCAGCCGCACCAGATCTTCGTGCACCTGCTCAACCGCACCCGGCTCACCATCGGGTGGGGTCTGCGGCTGGAGCGGGTCGACGAGTACGACAAGGCGCAGGCCCAGTTCAACACCGCCGCGGGGCTCGCCGAGGCCGCCGAGGTGCCGTTCCGGCAGTCGCTGCACCCCGGACGGCGCGACCTCACCGCCGCCGAGCAGGTGCCGATCCTGGGCGCCGCGCAGGCGCTGGCCACGCCGTCCGGTGGCCACCTCGACCGGCTGTGGTCGTTGCGCGGGCTGTCGATGTACGCCCGCGAGCTGATCATCGTGGCGATCGCGATCGCGCGGTGCCTGGTGATCGAGAAGCGCGAGGACGACGCGTTGAAGGTCCTCGGCGACACGCTCACGCAGATGGAGCACGACACGTCCGAGCCGACGCTGCTGCTCTCGCTCGAACGGGAGTACGCGCGGATGTCCGGGCCGCACACGGCCAGCGCGCTGCAGTCGTACAACTCGGCGCTGGAGGCGGAGCTGTGGCAGATGCGCGAGTCGCGCGTGGCCACGTTGAACACCCGCCGCGAGCACGAGCGCCTCACGCGGGCGCACGGCGCGATCGCGCAGCAGGCGATGCAGGACCCGCTCACGGGGCTGCCGAACCGGCGCGCGCTGGACGAGAAGATGGCCGAGCTGATCAGCGGCCAGACCTATCCGCTGTCGATCGCGCTGGTCGACCTCGACGGGTTCAAGGGCGTGAACGACCGGCACTCGCATGCCGAAGGTGACGACGTCCTCAGGGTGATTGCGAGCACACTTCGCCAGGCGTTGCGGGGCGACGACATGGTCGCCAGGTACGGCGGTGACGAGTTCGTCGTACTCCTTCCGGGTGCTCCTCTCACCGCGGCGGAGGCCGCTCTGGGCCGTGCGGTGGACGCCGTCGCGAACCTGCCACTCGACCTCTCACGTGGGGTGACGCTGTCCGTCGGCGTTATTTCCATCCGGCCGAGGGAATCCGCCAACCAGGCCCTGTCAAGGGCCGACTCGGCGATGTACGTGGCCAAACGTCAGGGCGGGTGCCAGGTCGCCGCCGTGGCGGGAGATGCGGACACGGAGGCTTAGGCTGGTCGTCGCACGTCGACAACCAGCCTGTTAGGGAGAGCATCGATGCTCGTGGGCGGAGTCAGCACGGTCGTCCTGGCGGCGGGTGAAGGCACCCGTATGCGTTCAGCGACACCAAAGGTGCTGCACCGGATCGCTGGCCGTTCGTTGGTGGAACACGCGGTACGCGCCGCCGCCGGCACCGACCCCGATCATCTGGCCGTGGTGGTCGGTCACGGGCGGGACGCGGTGACCACGCACCTGGACTCGGTCGCGTCCGAGCTCGGCCGCAAGATCACCGTCGCGGTCCAGGACCAGCAGAAGGGCACCGGGCACGCGGTCGGCTGCGGCCTGGCCGAGCTGCCCGCGGACCTGGGCGGCACGGTGCTCGTCACCTACGGCGACGTGCCGCTGCTCGACACCGAGACGCTGAAGGCGCTGCTCGCCGAGCACGCCGAGCGGGGCAACGCGATCACGGTGCTGACCGCCGTCCTGGAGAACCCGACCGGCTACGGCCGGATCGTGCGGGACGCCTCCGGCGCGGTCGTCAAGATCGTCGAGCAGAAGGACGCCACGCCCGACGAGCAGGCGATCACCGAGATCAACTCGGGCGTCTACGCGTTCGACGCGGCCGTGCTGCGCGACGGTCTCTCGCGGATCTCGACGAACAACGCGCAGGGCGAGCTCTACCTGACCGACGTGCTGGGCATCGCGCGCGGCGACGGCAAGCGCGTCGGCGCACTGATCGCGTCCGACCCGTGGCTGGTCGAGGGCATCAACGACCGGGTCCAGCTGGCCGCCGTGGGCGCCGAGCTGAACCGCCGGATCGTCGAGGGCTGGATGCGCTCCGGCGTGACGTTCGTCGACCCGTCGTCGGCGTGGATCGACGCCGACGTCCAGATCGGCCGCGACGCGCTGATCGAGCCGGGCGTGCAGCTCAAGGCCGGCACGGTCGTCGGCGAGAATGCGACCATCGGCCCGGACACCACGCTGTCGAACGTCACGGTCGGCGCGGGCGCCAAGGTCATCCGCACGCACGGCAGCGACTCGCACATCGGCGCGGGCGCGTCCGTCGGCCCGTTCGCCTACCTGCGCCCCGGCGTGCAGCTCGGCGAGAAGGGCAAGATCGGCACGTTCGTCGAGGTCAAGAACTCCGAGATCGGCGCGGGCAGCAAGGTGCCGCACCTGTCCTACATCGGTGACGCGACGATCGGCGAGGGCTCGAACATCGGGGCTGCGTCCGTCACGGTGAACTACGACGGCGTGCAGAAACATCGCACGATCATCGGTTCCCACTGCCGCACCGGCTCGGACAACATGTTCGTAGCCCCCGTGACCGTCGGCGACGGCGTCTACACGGGCGCGGGCACGGTCGTGCGCCGCAACATCCCGCCGGGTGCGCTGGCCGTCTCCGGCGGTCCGCAGCGCAACTTCGACGAGTGGGTGATCAAGCGGCGGCCGGGCACGGCCGCGGCTCAGGCGGCGGAAGCCGCGCTCGAGCAGCACAATGCCGAGACAACAGAGGAAGGTCGTTGACCGTGGTGAACCCGATGATGCCCGGCACGCCCAAGAAGAACCTGATGCTGTTCGGCGGACGTGCCTACCCCGAGCTGACCGAAGAGGTCGCCAAGCACCTCAACGTCACCGTCACCCCCCAGTCCGCGTACGACTTCGCCAACGGCGAGATCTTCGTGCGCTTCGAGGAGTCCGTCCGCGGCTGCGACGCGTTCGTCATCCAGTCGCACACCGCGCCGATCAACCAGTGGCTGATGGAACAGCTGATCATGGTCGACGCGCTGAAGCGGGCCTCCGCGAAGCGCATCACGGTGATCATGCCGTACTACCCGTACGGCAGGCAGGACAAGAAGCACCGCGGCCGTGAGCCGATCTCGGCCCGACTGGTCGCGGACCTGTTCAAGACCGCGGGCGCGGACCGGCTGGTGTCGGTCGACCTGCACACGGCGCAGATCCAGGGCTTCTTCGACGGCCCGGTCGACCACCTGTGGGCGATGCCGCTGCTGGCCGACCACATCCGCGGCAAGTACGCGGGCCACGACATCACCGTCGTCTCCCCCGACTCGGGCCGCACGAAGCTGGCCGAGAAGTGGGCCGACACCCTCGGTGGCGCGCCGATCGCGTTCATCCACAAGACGCGCGACCCGCTGCGCCCCAACGAGGTCGTCTCCAACCGCGTGGTCGGCAACGTCGCCGGGCGCCTCTGCATCGTGATCGACGACATGGTCGACACCGGCGGCACCATCGCCGGCGCGGTGAAGCAGCTGCTCGCCGAGGGCGCCGAGGACGTCGTGATCGCCGCGACGCACGGCATCCTGTCCGGTCCGGCCACCGAGCGCCTCTCGAACAGCGGCGCGCGCGAGGTCGTCTTCACCGACACGCTGCCGATCCCGGCGGAGAAGCGGTTCCCGCAGATGACCGTCCTGTCCATCGCCCCGCTGCTCGCGCGGGTGATCCAGGAGGTCTTCGAGGACGGCTCCGTCACCTCGCTGTTCGACGGCAACGCCTGAACGTAAGACACAGGGGGCCGGAGCGTAAGACTCGCGCGAGTCTTACGCTCCGGCCCCTCGTGTTTTACCTTCCGGCCACCCGATAGTGGAGGTCGGCGGGGCCGCTCAACGGTTCCAGGTACGTGCGCCCACCGTCGGGCAGCCGGATGCCCGCGCCCAGCAACACCGGCGCGATGTGCACGACGACCTCGTCGACCAGACCGGCGTCGAACGCCAGGCGCGCGAGCGTCGCCCCGAAGATCACGATCCCCCGGCCGTCCGCGGCGTTCAACGCCGCGCTGACGCCGTCCTCGATCGTGCCGGCCACGAAGCCGAACTCCTCGTCCTCCGGCGCCGGCCGCCTGGTCAGTACGAGGACGGGCCCCTGCCAGGCGCCGCCGTAGATGCCCTCCTTGCCGCCCACCCGGCCCGCCGCGTACTTGTCGTACATCCGGCGGCCGATCAGGATCGCGCCGGTCGTGTCGATCACGTGCCGCGCGAGCTCGGGCACGCCGCCACCGCGAGGCAGCCAGTCCATCTCGTCGTCGGGGCCCGCGATGAACCCGTCCAGCGACATCGTCACGTGCCAGCGCACCTTCGGTTCGTCCATGCACGGGTGGACCGCCAAAGGCCCTGGAAGTCATCGGTGGACCCCCGATTGGTGTCCGATGAACGCGTAGGCCTACACTGGTCGGGTTGCCTCGGCGAGGGCGAGCATCACGCTCGGCGTGATCGACGCGGCGGCTTGATGCCGTGCGTGTTTTCCGTTCCGCGCTGCTCGCCGCCGCAGGCCGCCACCCCCGCAGAACTTGTGCACCGCCCGACGTACAAGGCCAGACTTGTAAGGAGAGCCCCACCGTGTCCGAGGTCCGTCTCGCCGCTGAGCAGCGCACCGAATTCGGCAAGGGCGCAGCCCGCCGTACCCGTCGCGCCGGCAAGATCCCCGCGGTGCTCTACGGCCACGGTTCCGACCCGCAGCACCTGGCACTGCCGGCGCTCGAGTTCGCCCGTGTCGTCCGCGAGCACGGTCACAACGCCGTCCTCACCCTCGCCCTCGATGGCGGTAGTGAGCTGGCGCTGACCAAGACCGTCACCACGCACCCCATCAAGAACTACATCGAGCACGTCGACCTGCTGCTCGTCCAGCGCGGCGAGAAGGTCACCGTCGACGTCCCGGTCGTCGTCAACGGCGAGGCCGCGTCCGGCACCCTGGTCAACCAGGACCTGACCACCATCCAGGTCGAGGCCGAGGCGCTGCACATCCCGGAGCAGATCGAGGTCTCGATCGAGGGCGCCGCGTCCGGCACCCAGATCCACGCCTCCGACCTCACCCTGCCGTCCGGCGTCACCCTGGTGACCGACGGCGACGCCCTGGTCGTGGCCGTCAACGACGCGCCGACCGCCGCGCAGCTCGAGGGCGAAGAGTCGGCCGAGCCGGCCGAGGCCACCGAAGAGAGCTGAGCCCATCACGTCGGGCACATTTGACGGCTCGCCACCTCCGGACTCCGGGGGTGGCGAGCCGTTCCTTCGTCCGACGGAGGTGCGCACCGCGACCTTCCGCACGGTCCGCAGCGGCTACGACCCGGACCAGGTGCGGCAGGTGCTGAACATCGCCGCCGACGCGCTGGCCGGTCGGATGCGGTTCAACCCGGACCACGTGCGCACCGCGGTGTTCAAGGTCGTGCCGAACGGCTACGACCAGAAGGAGGTCGACGACCTCCTCGCGTTGCTCGAGTACCAGCTGCGCAACGGGATCGTCCCGCCGACCGGTCTGGAGAACGGCGAGAAACTGCTGGCAGTGAAGCTGCCCCGCGCCTCGAACGGATACGATCGAGGCGAGGTCGACGCCTTCCTCGCCCGCGCCGCGGCCAATCTGGACGGCCGGGGCGCGATGACCGCGAACGAGGTCAGGAACTCCCGGTTCAGCACGACGTCCGGCCTGCTGAACCGCGGGTACCAGGTACAGGCCGTCGACGCGTTGCTGGATGACATCGAGCAGGAGTTGCGGTTCCGTGGACGATGAGCTGGCCCTCGTGGTCGGACTGGGCAATCCGGGCCCCAGGTATGAAGGCAACCGCCACAACATCGGCTTCCTCGTGCTCGACGAGCTCGCCGCCCGCGTGGGCGGGAAGTTCAAGGCACCCAAGGGCGGCGCCTCCCTGATCGAG
Source organism: Lentzea sp. NBRC 105346 (assembly GCF_030269605.1). GTDB lineage: Bacteria > Actinomycetota > Actinomycetes > Mycobacteriales > Pseudonocardiaceae > Lentzea. The sequence continues at coordinate 192,608 of NZ_BSTQ01000018.1, read as the reverse complement.
GGCCGGCTGGCCGGACGCCGGGTGGTGCTCGCCAAACCGCAGACGTTCATGAACCTCTCCGGCGGCCCGGTCGCGGGTGCGATGAAGTTCTTCAAGGTCGAGCCCGCGAACGTCATCGTGATCCACGACGAGCTGGACCTGCCGTTCGCCACGATCCGGATGAAGCTCGGCGGTGGCGACAACGGCCACAACGGACTGCGCTCCATCACGAAGTCATTGGGCACCAAGGACTATCTGCGCGTGCGCTTCGGCGTGGACCGCCCGCCGGGCCGCATGGACCCGGCGGACTACGTCCTCAAGGACTTCTCCACGGTCGAACGCAAGCAGCTCGCCCTGGAGATCGACAGGGCCGCCGACGCCGTGGAAGCCCTACTGGCGTACGGCCTCGAAGCGGCCCAGAACAAGTTCCACTAGACCAGCTCGGCCGCCGCGGAACGCCGGAGCTTGCCCGACGGCGTCTTCGGCAGCGTTCCCGGCGGCTGCACCACGACCGCGAACGGCCGCAGCCCCACGGCGTCCACGACCCGCGCCGCGATCTGCTTCGACAGGTCCCGCACGGCCTCGTCGTCGTCGGCCAGCCGGGACTCGACCACGACCGCGAACCGCTCGCGTTGCGTCCCGGCGTCGAGCCGCACGGCCACAGCGTTGCCGGCGCGCACGCCCTCGACGGAACAGGCCGCCCGTTCGACGTCGGTCGGGTAGATGTTGCGGCCGCCCATGATGATCACGTCCTTGCGCCGCCCGCAGACGACGACCTGGCCGTCGACGACGTAGCCGATGTCGCCGGTGTTGAGCCAGCCGTCGGCGTCCTGCGTGGCCAGCGGGCCGTCCACGGTGAGGTAGCCGGGCGTCACGGCGGCGCCGCGCACCCTCAGCTCGCCGACCTCGCGTTCGCCGAGCACCTTGCCCTCGTCGTCGACGACCTCGACCTCCAGACCCGGCAGCGGCGGTCCCAGGAGCGGGAACGCGCGTCCGGTGTCAGATGGCACCGCGCGCCGACCGGCCTCGAGCTCGTCGGCGTCCACGACGTCCACGGTGAGACCGCTGAACAACGGGGCGAACGCGACGCCCAGCGTGGCCTCGGCCATGCCGTAGGCGGCGAGGATGCACTCCGGGCGCAGCCCGAACCGCGCGCCCGCGTCGGTGAACGACTTCACCGCGGCCGGGTCGATGGGCTCGGCGCCGTTCAGGGCGAGGCGCAGCGTGGACAGGTCGAAGCTGTCGGCCGAGCTGGCCAGCCGGCGCGCGACGATCGCGTAGGCGAAGTTCGGCGCGGCGGTGATCGTGCCCTTGTACCGGGTGATGAGGTCGGCCCAGAGCGTGGGGCGGGACAGGAAGTCGACCGGGGTGACCTTCACCAGCTCGAGCCCGAACAGCATCGGCACGGTCAGGAACCCGACCATGCCCATGTCGTGGAACAGCGGCAGCCACGACACCATCACGTCGTGCTCGGGATCCAGCGCCGCGGCCTCCCGCATGGCCAGCGCGTTCGACATCAGGTTGGCGTGCGTGATGCGCACGGCCTTCGGGTCCGCCGTTGATCCACTGGTTAGCTGCAGCAGCGCCGTGGCATCCTCGGTGACGGGAACAGGTTCGGCGATCGGCGCACCGTCGAGCTCGTCGATCTTGCGGTAAGCGATGCCGTGCTCGTCGAGGACGCCCGCGAGCGCGTCGAACGGGCGGCCGAGCAGCACGAGCGTCGAGCCGATCATGGACAGGACCTTGAGCGTGTCCTGGGCCCATTCGGCCAGGTCCGTGCGGGCGGTCGGCTGGTGCAGCATGGTGACGCTGCCACCGCGCAGCCACGCGGCCTGCACGGCGGGCGCGATCGACGCGGGCTCACCGGCGAGCACCGCGATGGCGGTCCCGGCGGGCACGTCCAGGGCGCCGGCGATGCGTTTGGCGTGCTCGTGCACCTCACCCCAGGTCCGGCGGACGGGGGCGGCGGGCTCTCCCGTCGTGATACCCCGGTCGCGACCATTGGTGGCGGTCGCCAGCATCATGTCCACGAACTGACTCATGGTTTCGGAGCCTAGTGGCGAGTGTTGCTCCGTCAGGGCGAAACACCACCCCACCCTGCACGCGATACTCCCCGTAACAAGCGCACAAGGAGGTAATTGGTGGATCGGGCCGGCTACGGACAACGGCAGCACGCAGCGCCGGCTCACCCGGCGCCTCTGCTGACCGCTCAGGACGTCGCACAGGTGGCGTTCCACCGTCCGCCGCAGGGGGAACGCGGGTACGACGCCAGCGAGGTCGACGCGTTCCTGGACCTGGTCGAGGACACCATGCGCGGCAAGGACTTCCTGACCCGCGAGGACGTGCAGAAACTCAAGTTCAAGCGCGCGATGGGCCGCGACCCCGGCTACGACATGAACGAGGTCAACGTGTTCATGCAGCTGGTCGCCGACACCCTGCGCGCCACCCCGCAACGCCAGCAGGCGCTGGCCCCGGCCCAGGGCGCGCACGCCACGTCGTCCCGCCTGACGCCGGCGATGCGGTTGACCCCCGAAGACGTCGCCGCCGTGCGCTTCCACAAGCCGCGTCCCGGCACCACGGGCTACCACGAGGGCCAGATCGACGCGTTCCTCGACCGTATCGAGGCCACGCTGCGCGGTCAGGACAACCTGTCGGCCCAGGAGGTGCAGACCGCGGAGTTCGGCCCCGCCGCCGCGGGCACATACGGCTACGACGAGGAGGACGTCGACACGTTCCTCGACCTCGTCGTCGTGATGCTCGAGACGATGCCGCCCCCGCGCCCGCCGCGCCAGCAGCCCGTGCCGCCGCCCCGGCCCGCTTCGGCGCCGGGTGCTTCGGCTCCGGTCGCGAAGCCTGTGGCTCCTCCTGCTCCGGTTGTGAAACCGGTCACTCCTCCGATGGTGACCGCGCAGGACGTGCGCGACATCGGCTTTCACCGCCCGCCCCGCGGCCGGCGCGGCTACCAGGAGTCGCAGGTGGACGCGTTCCTCGACCGCATCGAGGCCACCCTGCTCGGCAAGGACAACCTGACCGCCAAGGACATCCGCGACGCCCGGTTCAGCCGCCCGCTGCTCGGCAGACGCGGCTACGACGAGGCGGAGGTCGACGCCTTCCTGTCCCGCGTCGAACAACAGCTGGCGGGCCCGGTGCGCTCGATCCAGCCGATCCGTTCGTGGAAGGAACTGCGCCAGCTGCGCATCCCGACCGCCCCACCCGGCCAGCGCGGCTACCGCACGGCCCAGGTGGACCGGATGCTCGAGGAGATCGGCGTCGCGCTGGACGGCATGCTCGGCGCGTCGTCCGAGGAAGTCGCCAAGGCCAAGTTCACGTACTCGCTGCTGACCGGCCAGGGCTACGACAGCTCGTTCATCGACGAGCTGATGCCCATGCTGGCCGCCGAGCTACGCCGCCGGGGTCGCTAACCCGCGAGTCCCACCTTCCCGCACCCCGTGTCCCACCTTCGCGCGTGCGGGAACGTGGGACTCACCTTGCGGGAAGGTGGGACTCGCGGATGGCTTAGCCCTCGACGACCTCTGCGGCTTCCATCCACTGAGTCTCGACGTCGCCGAGCTCGGCCAGTACGGTTCGCAGCTCGGCGTCCAGCGACAGCAGCTTCTCCGGATCCGTAGCCGCCTCGGCCAGCGCGTTGTGCAACTCGGCTTCCTTCTTGTGCAGCACCTCGAGCCGCCGCTCCAGCCGAGCCAGCTCCTTGCGGGCGGCCCGCTGGTCCGCGGCGTTCGACGGAGCCTTGGGCGCCGCGGCCGGAGTGGATTCCGCAGCCTTCAAGGCATCCCGCCGCGCGAGGTACTCCTCGATCCCACCGGGCAACGAGGTCAGCTTGCCGTCACCGAACAACGCGACCACCTGGTCGCACACGCGCTCGACGAGGTACCGGTCGTGCGAGATGACCACCAGAGTCCCCGGCCAGGAATCCAGCAGGTCCTCCAGCTGCTGCAGCGTGTCGATGTCGAGATCGTTGGTCGGCTCGTCGAGCAGCAGCACGTTGGGCTCGGCCATGAGCAGCCGGCACAGCTGCAGCCGCCGCCGCTCGCCACCGGACAGGTCCGCAACCGGCGTCCACTGCTTCTGCGAGGAGAACCCGAACCGTTCTCCCAGCTGTGACGCGGACATCTCGTACTTGCCGAGCACCACGCGGCGGGCGACCTCCTCGATCGCCTCCAGCACGCGCATGGACCCGTCGAGGTCCTGCAGCTCCTGCGAGAGGTGCGCGAGCTTCACCGTCTGGCCCTGGATCCGTTTGCCTGTCTCAGGTTCGCGCTCGCCGGCGAGCAACCGCAGCAACGTCGTCTTGCCGGAACCATTGACCCCGACGAGACCGACCCGGTCGCCCGGACCGATGCGCCACGTCAGGTCGCGCACCAAAGTCCGGTCCGGAATGGACAGTGTGACGTCCTCCAGCTCCAGGACCGTGCGCCCCAGCCGCCGTTTCGCGAACGCCATCAGCTCGACGGTGTCACGCGGCGCGGGCACGTCCGCGATCAACGCCTCGGCGGCCTCGATTCGGTAGCGGGGCTTGGAAGTACGTGCGGGAGCACCGCGGCGCAGCCACGCCAGTTCCTTGCGCGCCAGGTTGCGCCGCTTCTCCTCCAGCGTGTCGGCGAGCCGGGCCCGCTCGGCGCGCGCGAAGATCCAGTCCGCGTAGCCGCCCTCGTACTGTTCCACCGCTCCATTCACGACTTCCCAGGTGCGGTTGCAGACCGTGTCGAGGAACCAGCGGTCGTGCGTCACGACGACCAGCGCGCCCTTGCGGGCCAGCAGATGGGACGCGAGCCAGCGCACACCTTCGACGTCGAGGTGGTTGGTCGGCTCGTCGAGCACGATCAGGTCCAGTTCGCGCACGAGTGTCGCGGCCAGTGCGACGCGCTGCCGTTCACCACCCGACATCGTGGAGACCACGGAGTCCAGGCCCAGCGCGGAGATTCCGAGTCCGTCCAAAATGGACCGGACGCGGGCGTCCGACGCCCACTCGTGGTCCGCGTCGTGTCCGAGCGGGTCGATGACCGCGTTGCGCACGGTCGAACCGTGCGGCAGCTCCGTTCGCTGCGTCACGACGGCCATGCGCAGGTCGCGGGTTCGCGACACGCGGCCGTCGTCCGCGGGTTCGAGGCCCGCGAGGACCTCCAGCAGCGTGGTCTTGCCGCCACCGTTGAGGCCCACGACACCGATGCGGTCGCCCTCGTTGACGCCGAGCGACACGGCGTCGAGCAACGGGCGCACGCCGAAGGACTTGGAGACGGACTCCAGGTTGACCAGGTTGGCCATCAGGCGTGCACCTCGGGCGGGATCGGACGGGGCGTCTCGTCGGTGGAGATGATCTTCGCGCCGGGCACCGGGCCCTGCGCGACACGGACCGTGCGGCACACGCCGGCACCGGCCAGTTCGGCGGCCACTCGTACGGCGGCATCGCCGTCGGTGCACAGGAAGGCGCACGTGGGGCCGGAGCCGGACACGATGCCGGCCAGGGCACCCGCGGTCACGCCCGCGCGCAGCGTGCGGCGCAGGTTCGGGCGCAGCGAGACGGCCGCGGCCTGCAGGTCGTTGCCCAGCAACAGGGCGAGCTGGCGCGGATCGCCGGAGGAAAGGCCCTCCAGGACCGCCTCGACGGCACCCACGCGCGGCGGGTCGCCCTCGCGGCGCAGGCGGTCCAGCTCGTCGAAGACGTCCGGCGTGGACAGGCCGCGCCGGTCGAACGCGAGCACCCAGTGGAACTGGTGCCTGCCGAGCACCGGCACGATCTGCTCGCCGCGGCCGGTGCCGAGCGCGGTGCCGCCGTAGAGCGCGAACGGCACGTCCGCGCCCAGCTTCGCGGCCAGGCCCGCCAGCTCGTCGCGGCTGATCTCCAGCCGCCACAGCGCGGCGAGGCCGACCAGCGTGGCGGCGGCGTCCGCGCTGCCACCCGCCATGCCCCCGGCGACCGGGATGTTCTTGCGGATCACGACCCGGACCTTCGGGTCGTCGGGGTCCTTGCCGACGTGCTGGGCGAGCACCCGCACGGCCCGCCACGCGAGGTTGGACGCACCCGTGGGCACCGAGTCCGCGCCCTCGCCGTGCACCTCGACGCCGGGCTCGTCGGCCACCGCGACGGTCACCTCGTCCGCGAGCGACAGGGCCTGGAAGATCGTCACCAGGTCGTGGTAACCGTCAGGACGCGCGTCTCCGACGGCCAGGTGCAGGTTGACCTTGGCCGGAACGCGAACCGTGACCGGGGGTGGAACTACTGCGAGCACCACGTCAGCCTACGGGCGTTCCGGCCGTCCTCACGTAATCCCCTGGTCAGACCGCGATCACCGAACCCGAGAACTGCTTGGTGATGTACTCCTTCACCTGCGCGGACTGCAGGAGCTCCGCCAGCTTCCTCACCCGTGCGTCATCCTTCAGTTCCGCCCGCGTGACCAGGCCGTTCGCATTCGGGTTGTTCTCGGCCTTCTCCAGCACGAGAGCGTCCGAAGCGGGCTTGAGGCCGGCGTCGATCGCGTAGTTGCCGTTCACGACGGACGCGTCGGTGTCCTCCAGCGACCGCGGCAGCTGCGCGGCCTCCAGCGTGACGAACTGCAGGTTCTTCGGGTTCTCGGCGACATCGCGGACCGAGACGTCCGCGCCCTGCTTACCCAGCTTGATCAGGCCGTTGGCCTCCAGCAACCGCAGGCCGCGCGCCTCGTTCGTCGCGTCGTTGGCGAGACCGATCTTCGAACCGGACGGCAGGTCGTTCAGCGACTTGTGCTTCTTGGAGTACACGCCCAGCGGCTCGATGTGCACGGGCGCGATCCACTCGACCTTCGCGCCGCTCTGCTGCTTGAACGTCTCCAGGTACGGCACGGTCTGGAAGTAGTTGGCGTCCAGCGACCCGTCCACCAGCGCCGTGTTCGGCTGGACGTAGTCGGTGAACTCGACGACCTCGATCTTCAGGCCCTTGTCCTTGGCCAGGGTGTCCGCGACGTAGCGCAGGATCTGCGCGTGCGGGACGGGCGAGACGCCCACCTTCAACGTGTCGGTGGAGGCGGCCGAACCGCCCCCGGAGCACGCTGTCAGGGCAAGGAGGGCAGCCGAAACAAGGGCAGCACGAATACGCATTACGTTCCTTTTGAGAGAGTCAGCCCGAGTAGGACTCAGATGGCCGCGTGCCGGCGTCGGTCAGACGCCCGAGCAGCACGCGTAAAACCGAACTGGAGAACCGTGGTCAGCACCGCGAGCCACGCGACGGTGCCCCACAGGATCCGGTCGTTGAACCGTTGGTAGCCCTCACGGATCGCGAGGTCACCGAGCCCGCCGCCGCCGATCACGCCGGCCATCGCGGAGTACCCGATCAAGGCGATCACGGTCACACCGATGGCGTTGATCAGCGCGGGCAACGACTCCCGCAGCAGCACGCTGCGCACGATCTTGACCGTCGTCGCACCCGTCGTGACGGCCGCCTCGACGACCGACACGTGCACCTCGGACAGGATGTTCTGCACGAGCCGGCCGACGAACGGGATCGCACCCACGGACAACGGCACGATCACCGCGCTGCTGCCGATCGACCCGCCCACGATGAGGCGGGTGACCGACGTCAGCGCGACCAGCAGCACGATGAACGGCATCGAGCGACCGAGGTCGGTCACGAAGCCGAGGATCCGGTGCACGGCCGGCTGTGGCCGCAGCCCACCCGGTGAGGTGAGCTGCAGCCAGACGCCGACCGGAATGCCGAAGAGCGTGGCGATCAGGGTGGAGACACCGACCATGTACAGCGTCTCGCCGGTGGCCTCGACGAGGAGTTCGACCACGTCGGACCAGGGTGTTGCAGACCTCACGCAGCTACTCCCTGCGGCCCCTTCAGCGTGCGCCGCACCGCGGCACCCGCGTCGGAGATCCACTCGAGCGCCGAGTCGGCCCGCTCACCGGTGAGGCCCACGCGGAACCGCGCGACCGGCGTCTCGCCGAGCCGGGTGAAGCCGCCGCCGAGCAGGTTCAGCTCGACGCCGAACCGGTTGGCGGCCTCGGGCAGCAGCGCGCCGACCGCGGCGAACCCGATCAGCACGACGTCCGCGACGCGGTCGTACGCGCTCTCGTTCACCGGGTTCTGGTCGACGGCGGGCAGCAGCGTGGACGCGGTCCGGCTGGCCGCGTCGGTGACGAGGTCGAGCACGCGGCCGTTCTCCACGACCCGCCCGTCCTCGAGCACGGCGACGTCGTCGCAGATCTTCCGGACGACGCTCATGTCATGGGTGACCACGAGGACGGTCACGCCGAGCTCGGCGCGCGCCCGGTCCAGGACGGTCAGTACGGAGCCGGTGGTCTCGGGGTCGAGCGCGGACGTCGGCTCGTCGGCGAGCAGCACGGAGGGGCCGGCGGCGAGCGCGCGCGCCACCGCGATCCGCTGCCGCTGACCACCGGAGAGCTGGTCGGGGTAGCTGCCGGCCTTGTCGGTCAGGCCGACGAGGTCGAGGAGCTCGCCGACGCGGGTGCGGCGCTGCGGTCCGGGCACGCCTGCGGACTCCAGCGGCAACGCGATGTTGCCCGCGGCGGTGCGCTGCCGCAGCAGCGAGTCCCCTTGCGGCACAACGCCGATCTGGCGCCGCGCGTTGCGCAGCGCGGTGCCGCCGAGCGCGGTGATGTCGGTGCCGTCGACGCGGATGGCGCCGCTGTCCGGGCGCTCCAGCAGCGCGACGCACCGGGCGAGGGTGGACTTGCCCGCTCCGCTGGGTCCGACGACACCGAGCACGGAACCGGACTGGACGTCCAGCGTGACGCCCTTGAGCGCCGGGACACCCTGGAAGGACTTGGTGAGGTTTTCGACTGTGATCATGGCTTCGTTGCTCCCACGACTGCGCGCGGCGGCGCACGCCCCAGGGCGTGTGCTGGCCGGAATCCTGCTCGAGATACGTCCGATGTGGACGACAAGGACTGTTGAAGGCGCCTTAGACGAGGTGGCGACGACAGCCGGACGCGGTACGGCGGCACTGGTCAACTACTCGCCGGCGCGTGAGCATTCGCTGAGTGGGCACTTCTTCCTCCATCGCTCCTGGCGGTAGCACCTGCCCGCATCCAGCGGGTGGTTGCTGCGACGTCGTAGAGCCAGGTCTCTCGGCCGCTCGGGATGGCACTTCGAAGTGAACAGGACCAGACCAGTCGAACGCAAGCCAAAAATGGGATCGTTCGACATATCACACTTCTGGCCGAAAGATCACTTGCTTACGCCTCGGCGATCCGGACGAAGTCCCTTACGGCCAGTTGCTCGCCGCGGGCACCGGGGTCGACCCCGGCCTTGCGCAGCAGCTCCTCGGCCGCCACGGCGCTGCCGGCCCACCCGGCGAGCGCCGCTCGCAGCGTCTTGCGTCGCTGTGCGAATGCCGCGTCCACAAGGGAAAACAGCCGCTCGCGGTCCACAGTGGACAGCGGCTCGGCGCGCCTGGTGAAGGCCACCAGCGCGGAGTCGACGTTCGGCACCGGCCAGAACACGTTCCGGCCCACCGGCCCGGCCTTGCGGGCGTCGGCGTACCAGGCGAGCTTCACGCTGGGCACGCCGTAGATGCGACTGCCGGGGCCGGCCGCCATCCGGTCCGCGACCTCGGCCTGCACCATGACCAGGCCGGTGCGCAGGGACGGCAGCTCGGCCAGCAGGTGCAGCACGACGGGCACCGCGACGTTGTACGGCAGGTTCGCGACCAGCGCGGTCGGCTGCGCCGGCAACTGGTCCGCGGTGACCTTCATCGCGTCGGCGTGGACGACGCTGAGCCGGTCCGCCAGCTCCGGCGCCTGCTCACGTGCGGTCGCGGGCAGCCGCTGCGCCAGCACGGGGTCGATCTCGACCGCCACGACGCTCTTGGCGGCGGGCAGCAACGCCAGGGTGAGCGACCCGAGACCGGGTCCCACCTCGAGCACGACGTCGTCGTCGGTCAGCTCCGCCGCCGACACGATCCGGCGGACCGTGTTCGGGTCGTGCACGAAGTTCTGCCCGAGCTTCTTGGTGGGCCGAATGCCCAACTCGGCGGCGAGCCTGCGCACATCAGCGGGTCCGAGCAACGTCACCGCGGCATTCTCCCACCCCGTGAAGTGCCCTGAAGGGCACCCTCGGGACACCGGACGCCCTGAGGGTGCCCTTCAGGGCACTTCGCGACATCCTCCCGCCCAGCCCGAGAACCGTTATGGCCACCTTCACGGACCTGAAGTCCGTGAAGGTGGCCATAACGGTCGTTCGAAGTGGGGGTTACGGCAGGCCGAGCTTGCTGGAGCAGGCCGGCCAGGCCGAGTAGCTGCCGCCACGGCCGTCGCGCACCTTGGTCGCGATGGCGATCTGCTGCTCACGCGAAGCCTGGTGCGGGTAGGCCGCGAAGGCCGAGCCGCCGTAGGCGTCCCACGTGGACTTGTTGAACTGCAGGCCGCCGTAGTAGCCGTTGCCGGTGTTGATGGCCCAGTTGCCGCCGGCCTCGCACTGCGCCAGCTTGTCCCAGATCGCACCGTCCGGGGGCATCTTGGTGCCCTCGACGACCTTCTTGGGCTTCGGGGCCTTGGTCTCCTTCGCGCCGAGCTTCTCGCGCGAGACTTCCTTGCCGTTCTTGACCGTCACGCGGTAGGTGACGATCTGCTCGCCCGCCTCGCCGGGGTCGAGCACCTTCTGCTCGCCCCGCATCATGTTCGGGTCCTGGGTCTTCTCGACCGGGGGTGCGATCGGCTCGGTGGCGTTCATCACGGTGACGCCGGTCCGGCTGATGTGGACCTCGGCGCCGTTCGTGATCTTGACGTCGAGCCCGGCGTCGACCGCGTCCTCAGGGCCGAGCGTCAGGTTCTCGTTCTTCATCAGCTCGTCGACGGTGACCGCGGTCGTCCTGACCTCGCGGACGTCCTTGGCGCCGTCGTACAGCTTGATGGTCTTGAGGGTCTTGACCTCGAGGTTCATTCCCTCGAGCGGAACGTCCTGCGCACCGGGCGCGGAGAACCACGCGCCCTCGGTGTTGACGCCGAGCTGCTTCGCGGCCTCTTCGACGGTGACCGAGCGGACCCAGTCCTCGCGCTGCTGGCCGTCGACGCTCATCTTGATCAGCCGGCCGCGGTCGAGGGTGATCTTGCCGCCGTCGGAGACCGTGGCGTTCAACGACGGCGACAGCGCGTCGTGCTCGCCGACCTTGATGCCCTCCTCCTGGAGGATCTCACCGACGGTCGAGTCGAACGAGTGGACGGTCTGCGCCTTGCCGTCGATGTCGACGGTGACGGACTTGTCCATCGCCATCGCGGTGACGCCACCGCCGGAGATGGACACCAGGACGGCCGCGACGGCGCCCTTGAGGAACCGGCGCTTCCAGCCGCCGACGGCGGCCACGAGAGCCTCGGGGGTCTCCTCTTCCTCCTTGGGGAGGACCAGAGGAGGCATGACGGTCGTCTCGGCGTTGATGAGCCGGATGAGCTCGTCGACGTCGACGTTGGCCGTCGCGAGCAGATCGTCCGCGTCCGGGCCGAGTACCTCGAGCACGTCCGCCGGGGTGATGCTCAGCGCACCGGCGGGAAAGCTCGGGTGATCCATCAGGCCGACGGAAGTCTTCGTGCCGACCGGGGTGAACCAGTCCGTGTCCTCGTTGAAGTCGTACTGTTCGGACTCGGGCTGTCTACCGTGCGTCACAGGGTTGATACCTCCATTGCGGAAGCCCAGTGCCACCGCATATTTGGTGTTGACGTGATCTTTCGAGGTTGAGCTCGAAGGTTCCCGGCAACTCCTCCTACGTGGTCTGGCGTCTTCTCGCGTCTGGCTCGGAACCCGCCCCGACAGCGGGCGTGCCTGGAAGCGACTAGATCGTCGTCTCTGGCACGGTCACGGGACAGTAACGGGGTCGCGGACGTTGCGCAAACACCCCGGGAGAATTCGTGACCTCAGTTACACCATCGGGGGCGCAACCTGCTGCTCCGAACGCTCTACGCACCATTTGAGTCACCGAGGTCAAAGACCCGTTGGGCGGTTCGAGTGACCGCCGCGCAGAAATCATTCACATCTTCACCACGCAGCGTGGCGAGATCGCGTGCCGTGTACGCCACGCAGTAGGGCTCGTTCGGGCGGCCGCGGAACGGGTGCGGGGTGAGGAACGGCGCGTCCGTCTCGATCAACAGCTGGTCGGACGGCACCAGCACCGCGGCCTCGCGCAACGCGCGCGCGTTCCGGAACGTCACCGGCCCGGCGAACGACAGGACGAACCCGCGGTCGACACACTTCCGGGCGAACTCCGCGTCACCCGAAAAACAGTGGAAGACCACAGTGGAGGGTGCGCCCACCTCGTCGAGGATCTTGAGAATGTCGTCGTGCGCGTCCCGGTCGTGGATCATCAACGGCTTGCCGGCGCGCTTGGAAAGCTCGATGTGCCAACGGAAAGCGGCCTGCTGGGCCTCAGGCGGCGAGTAGTCCCAGTAATAGTCCAAACCGGTCTCGCCGATCGCGACGACCCGCTCGCCCGCCGCCAGTTTCTCGATCTCGGCCTTCTCGGCGTCACCGAACTGTGCGGTCCGGGTCGGGTGCACGGCCACCGCCGCGAACACCCGCGGGTCCCACGTGGAGGCCTCGGCGGCCCACCGGGCCGCGTCGAGATCGTCCGCGACGGTGATCACCCGCGAGACGCCGGCCGCGTTGGCGCGGTCCAGCATCTCGGCGACCTGCTCGGGCGTGGTGGCGCCGCACGCGTCGAGATGCGTGTGGGCGTCCACCACCGGCGCCGGAAGGCGGTCCGGCACCGGTGGCAGCTCTTTCACCTGACGATCGGTCATTTAACGATGGGGGCCCACTCGGGGCCCGTCTCGCCGAGCTCGGGGTCGAGCTTCGCGAACAGCGGCGACGGCTTGTCCAGCGGCCGGCCGACCTCGATCGGCGTGGATTCCCAGACGGCCTGTTCGTTCGCGTAGTCGCCCTGCAGGACGGGGTACGAGCGCTCGGGCACGTCCAGGTCGTCGACCTCGCGGATCTCCGGCTGCGCGGCCCACACGCCCGTGCCGCCCAGCGCCTCGTGCACCTTCTGCGCCGAGTGCGGCAGGAACGGCGTCATCAGGGTGTTCGCGTCCTGCACGACCTGCAGCGCGGTGTGCAGCACGGTGTCGCGCCGGTCCGGGTCGTCCTTGAGCTTCCACGGCTCCTGGTCGGACAGGTACTTGTTCGCCGCGCTGATGACCCGCATGGCCTCGCCGGACGCCTGCTTGAACCGCGACCGCCGCAGGTGCGCGCCGACCGTGTCGAACGCGGCCTTGGACTGCGCGAGCAGCTCGTGGTCCGCGCTGGTGAGAGCCGTGGCCTTCGGGATGGAGCCGACGTTCTTGTGCGCCATCGAGATCGAGCGGTTGACCAGGTTGCCCCACTCGTTGGCCAGCTCGAAGTTCGTCCGGCGGACGAACTCGTCCCAGGTGAAGTCGGTGTCCTGGTTCTCCGGGCCGGCGACCGAGATGAAGTAGCGCAGCGCGTCCGGTCCGAAGTCCCGCAGGAAGTCCGTGACGTAGATGACCGTGCCGCGCGAGGTGGAGAACTTCGACCCGGTCATGGTGAGGAACTCGCTGGACACGACCTCGGTCGGCAGGTTGAGCGTGCCGAACGCACCCGGCTCGCCGCCCTTGTCGCCCGCGCCGTTCTGCCCGAGCAGCAGCGACGGCCAGATCAGCGAGTGGAAGACGATGTTGTCCTTGCCCATGAAGTAGTAGCCCTGGGCGTCACCCGTCCAGAACTCCTTCCAGGCGTCCTTCTCGCCGGTGCGACGTGCCCACTCGACGCTCGCGCTCAGGTAGCCGATGACCGCGTCGAACCACACGTAGAACCGCTTCATCGGCTGGTCGCGCCACCCGTCGAGCGGGATCGGCACACCCCAGTCGAGGTCGCGCGTGATCGCGCGCGGCCGCAGGTCGTCGATCAGGTTCGAGCTGAACTTCAGCACGTTGGGCCGCCACTCGGTGCGGCTCTGCAGCCACTCGCCCAGCGCCGTGCTGAACGACGGCAGGTCGAGGAACAGGTGCTCGGTCTCGACGAACTTCGGCGTCTCGCCGTTGACCTTGGACCGCGGGTTCTTCAGCTCGATCGGGTCGAGCTGACGGCCACAGTTGTCGCACTGGTCGCCGCGCGCGCCGTCGTAGCCGCAGTGCGGGCAGGTGCCCTCGATGAACCGGTCCGGCAGCGTGCGGCCGGTCGACGGGCTGATCGCGCCCATCTCGGTCTTGGGGATGACGTAGCCGTTGCGCCACAGCGCGAGGAACAGCTCCTGCACCACCTGGTAGTGGTTGCCGGTGGTCGTGCGGGTGAACAGGTCGTAGGACAGCCCGAGGCCCTGCAGGTCCTCGGCGATCACGCGGTTGTACTTGTCCGCGAGCTCGCGGGTGGTCAGGTTCTCCTTCTCGGCCTGCACCGAGATGGGCGTCCCGTGCTCGTCCGTGCCGCTGACCATGAGCACCCGGTGGCCCGACATTCGCATGTAGCGGGAGAAGACGTCGGAGGGGACACCGAAACCGGAGACATGACCGATGTGCCGGGGGCCGTTGGCATAAGGCCAGGCCACCGCGGTCAGTACGGAGGCACTCATGCGCAACAGCCTACGGAGGCCGTGCTACCGACTTCCCACGGCATGGGGTCGTGAGTGGTTTCCGTCGTCATAGCGACGGAAACCACTCACGACTTGATCGCGGCGTCGTAGAGCGCCTTCTTGCTCACCCCGGCCGCCTCCGCCACCTCCGCGGCGGCGGACTTCATCCGTTCCCCATCGGCCACCCGCTGCTTCACCTCGGCGACCAGCGTCTCCATGTCCGGCTTCTCCGACGGGGGCGCCGGCGCGAGCACCACGGTGATCTCACCCCGAGCCCCCTCGACAGCCCAGGCCGCCAGCTCGGCCAGGGTCCCCCGACGCACCTCCTCATAGGTCTTGGTCAGCTCCCGGCAGACGGCGGCCTGTCGTGAGGGCCCGAGCACCTCCACCGCGTCGGCCAACGTGGCGGCGAGCCGGTGCGGCGCCTCGAAGAAGACGACGGTGCGCTGCTCGGTCCGCAGCGGCTCGAACCAGCGCTTGCGTTCGCCCTGCTTACGCGGCGGAAAGCCGTCGAAGGCGAACCGGTCGGACGGCAGCCCGGAGACGGCCAGCGCGGTCGTGACCGCCGAGGGACCCGGCAGGCAGGTGACCGTGATGTCCTCGGCCACGCACGCGGCGACGAGCCGGTAGCCGGGGTCCGACACGCTCGGCATGCCGGCGTCGGTCACGAGCAGCACGGTCTCGCCCGCGTGCAGCGCCTCGACCAGGCCCGGCAGCCGCGCCGACTCGACCTGGTCGTAGAAGCTGATCACCCGCCCGGACGGCTTGACCTGCAGTGCGGCGGCCAGCGAGTGCAGCCGCCGGGTGTCCTCGGCGGCGATCACGTCGGCCGTTTCCAGGGCGTCGACCAGGCGAGGCGAAGCGTCGCGGATGTCGCCCAGCGGCGTGGCGGCTAGGACCAGACGGCCTGATCCGGATACGGGGCTCACACGGTTCACCCTACGATCGGCCCCGTGACAGTCCTCGTACCGCCAGGCGAGGCGCCCGAAGCCGTCGAGGCGCCCCGCACGGACCGTGCCGCCCAGCTCGACCAGCCGATGCCGGCCAACCGCCTGCGCGGCTGGCTGATGACGCTGGCCGTGACGCTGCTGGGCGCGATCGTCCGGTTCTGGAACCTCGGGTCCCCGACGGACAAGGGCACCCCGATCTTCGACGAGAAGCACTACGTGCCGCAGGCGGCGCAGGTGCTGCGCAACGGGGGTTACGAGGACAACCCCGGCTACGAGCTGATCGTGCACCCGCCGTTCGCCAAGCAGCTGATGGCGATCGGCGAGGGCATCTTCGGCTACGACGGCCTCGGCTGGCGCTTCGCGTCGGCCGTCGCGGGCACGTTGACGATCTTCCTGATCGTCCGGATCGCGCGCAGGCTGACCCGGTCCGACCTGCTCGCCGCGATCGCCGGCGTGCTGCTGATCGCGGACGGCGTGTCGCACGTCCAGTCGCGCATGGGGATGCTCGACATCTTCCTGGCGCTGTTCGTCGTGGTGGCGTTCGGCTGCCTGGTGGTCGACCGCGAACAGGTGCGCTCGCGCCTGGCCGTGGCGGTGCGCGAGGGATTTGTCGACAACTCGCCTTATGGCCCGTGGCTGGGCTTCCGCTGGTGGCGCTTCGGCGCCGGTGTGGCGCTGGGCCTCGCGGGCGGCGTGAAGTGGTCCGCGCTCTGGTACATGATCGCGTTCGGCCTGCTGTGCCTGGTGTGGAGTGCTACGGCCCGCCGCGCGGCCGGTGTCGAACGGCCGTGGTTGGGCGCGCTGGCGAAGGATCTGCTGCCGTCGGTGATCGCGCTGGGGCTCATTCCGATCCTCGCCTACGTCGCGACCTGGACCCCGTGGATGGCCAGCGAGACGGGCATCGACCGGCACGTGGTCGGCACCAAGGTGCAGGACGTCTGGTGGATCCCGGATGTGCTGCAGTCGTTGTGGTACAACGCGAAGGTCGTCTTCAAGTTCCACACCGAGCTCGTCACGTCGGCGACGAACCGGCACCCGTGGGAGTCGAAGCCGTGGACGTGGCCGATGGGCCTGCGCCCGATGCTCTACTACTACGAGGGCGCGCTGCAGGGCTGCGGCGCGGCGTCGTGCGTCGGCGCGATCATGCTGATCGGCACGCCGGCGATGTGGTGGCTGGCGTTCCCGGCGATCGGCTGGGCGTTGTGGCGCGCGTTCGGGCGCTACGACTGGCGCTACGCGGCCGTGCTCGTCGGGTACATGGCGGGCCTGCTGCCGTGGTTCCTCAAGGTCGACCGGCAGATGTACTTCTTCTATGTCACGCCGATGGCGCCGTTCCTCGTCCTGATGATCACGCTGGCGCTGGGCGAGATCCTCGGCCGCGCGAACGCGGGTCAGGAACGCCGGGGCACCGGGCTGCTCGTCGTCGCCCTGTACGTCGGCCTCGTCGTGGCGAACTTCGTGTGGCTGTGGCCGATCCTCAACGGCGACCCGATCACCCCGGACCGCTGGCAGCAGGAGCTGTGGCTGCCTAGCTGGCGCTGATCTCCAGCGCCTGCTCCTTCGTGAAGTCGCCGGACAACCGGAACGTGACGGCGTCGCGTTGCCAGATCAGGGTTTTACCCGTGCCCTGCTCCGGCTCGCGATGCCACTCGCCGCGGCGGTCGATGTAGAACACCTCGTGGGGCCGGGGAATCCAGATCCTCCCGTCCGGCAGCTGTTCGACGTCCTGCTGGCCGACGATCTTGGCCAACGTGCTGTCGATCGTGCCGTCGAACTGGTCCAGGCGCATTCCGTTGGCGGACAAGGAGATGAACCGTCCTTCGTAGACGGTGACCTTGTCCGGGTTCGCGAACGCCGGCGGCACGTGGACGTCGAACGGCACGAGCTTGCGCGCGTCCGCCAGCGACGCCTCGCGTTCCCCGGTGATCGGCGGCGCGGTGCTCGGCGGCGCCTGCGACCGGAACTCGATGCCGGCGAACCTGAGGATCTCCACCACGCCCGCGCGCACCGCGGGCGACACGGCGACGGCGATCCCGAACGCCGTCAGCAACGCCAGAACCATTACCAGCAAACGGTTCCTGGGCTTCGGCCGCGTGATCCGCGCGTGCACCCGCGCCGTGAGGTCGGGTGCCGGCGGGACGTCGATGGTGGCCGCGAGCGCGCGGAGGTCGTCCTCAATCATGGGCCACCTCCTCCACCATCGGCCGCAGCTTCCCGAGTGCGCGCGACAGCCGTGACTTCACCGTTCCCCTGGCGATGTTCAGGGTCTGAGCGGTCTCGGCCTCGGTGAGGTCGAGCAGGTACCGGCAAGTGATGACCTGCCGGTCCTTCTCCGGCAGCCGCTTCACCGCGTCGAGCAGCCTAGAGTCGCCGACCAGGTCCGCTGGGTCGTCGTGGTCGACCGGGTCGGTCGTGTTCAGCACGCGCAACTCCATGAGGTTGCGCCGCTTGCGGGACCGGTGCAGGTTCTTGGTCTCGTTGGCGACGATCGCGAGCAGCCACGGCCGGAACGCGGCCCCTTCGCGGAACGTCCCGAGCTTGCGGAACCCCTTCACGAACGCCTCCTGCGCGATGTCGGCCGCGTCCGGTCCCGCCCCGAGCAGGAACGCCGTCCGGTGCGCGAGCGCGCTGTACCTGGCGACCAGCACGCCGTACGCGTCCAGGTCACCCCGCTGCGCTCTCGCCACCGCTTCGCCGTCGTCCGTGATGCCTTCCCTACACCGGGAACCGCCGATCGGTTCCCGGTGTATCCGCGACATGAGAATTGTTGCGCTGGTGTTGGCATTGCTGCTGATCACGCCGGCCGCGCACGCCGGCAACTGGGCCGTCACCTACGTCGACCCGACGCCCTCGTTCGAGGCGGACAGGTCCTACACGGTCGGGTACTGGGTCCTGCAACACGGGAACCATCCGTACGGCGGAGACCTCGGGAAGACCGGGTTCCGGTTCGTCGGTGGGGGGAAGCCCTACGAGTTCACCGGTGTCGCGCTGCGGGAGACCGCGCATTACGCGGTGGCCTTCACGTTGCCCGCCGGCCGCTACCGGGTACTCGCCATCCAGGGCCCGTTCGCCGACCACGAGGTCGGCACGCTGACCGTGCCGGGCACGCTCTCCGTGAAGCCGGTCGAGCACTACAAACCATGGGAAGGCGCGGCCAAGACGTGGGTCGACATCAAGCCGCCGGTTCCCGCGGTGGCCTCGCCTGAACCCGCTGCGGTGACCACTCCCGTGGATCCGCCTCGCCAGGAGCTGCCGATCTGGATCGTCGCGACGGTGCTGCTGGGCGCCGGAGGTGTGTTCTGGCTCGTCCGGCGACTGCGCAAGGTGTAAGTGAGTGGTGAGGCGATCGGCGGAAACCGCCTCACCACCCTCCGCAAGGCGTCACCCGAAACGACGCCCGATGGCTCAGCCACCAGGACTTTCGTTGAGCGGTAAACGACTGTTACCGGATTTCCGCCGGTTCACCCATTCGGCATCTGCCGCGTTGGCGGCGGAACCGGCTTGGTGATCATGGTGGTCATCGGACCTTCCTTGCTGACGCCGGCCTGCTCGATCCAGCGTCCGAGCTCGGCCCGCACCACGGGCAGCGTCGGCCGCTTGGCCGGGTCCGGGTCGAGCGCGGCGAGCAACAGTCGCGAATGGGCACTGCGCTGCGGCAGCTTCGTGCACGGCTCGCCCTGTGCCGCGGCCATCAGCGACGAGATCGGGTTCTCCCGCGACCCGCGCGGCGGCTGCCCGGTCAGCGCGTAACTGATCGTCGCGGCCAGCTGCCACGAGTCGGACGCGGGCGTCGCCGCCTCACCGCGCGCGGTCTCCGGCGCGAGGAAGTCCGGCGTGCCGACCATCATCCCGGTCGCGGTCAGCGTGCTGTCGCCCTTGGACCGCGCGATGCCGAAGTCGATCAGATGGGCGTTGCCCTGCAGGTCGACGAGCACATTGGACGGCTTGACGTCGCGGTGCAGCACGCCGATTTCGTGCGCGGCGGCCAGCGCGCCGGCCATGGTCGCCCACAGCCGGGCGGCCATCGCGTCCTCCAGCAGGCCGTTGTTCAGCACGACCTCGGACAGCGACTTGCCCTCGATGTACTCCATGACCAGGGCGAGCCCGTCCGGGTCCTGCACGATGTCGTAGACCCGCACACAGTTCGGGTGCCGCACCGCCGCGAGCGCGCGGGCCTCACGCAACATGCGCTGCTCGGCCTCGTTGTCCGGCGCGTGCGCCAGCTTCACCGCGACGGTCCGATCGAGCTGCTCGTCCACGGCGAGCCACACCGTGCCGAAGCCGCCGGACCCGATCTGCTTGACGCGCCGGAACCGCCCGTTGCCGGGGTTCCAGACCTTGCCCGACTTCTGCACGGGCTCCGGCGTCTGCGCGCCGGCCGCCCCCGGCCCGAACGGCAACGGCCCAGGCGTGTCCGCCAATACCGACGGCTTCGCCGGCTGCGGGGTCTGGACCGGCGGCTGCACGACGGGCGTCATGGGCCGGTTCATCGGGGCCGGCTGGTACGGCGGGATGTGCGCCGGCTGGTACGGCGGCGGCTTGTTCGGCGTCTGTTGCACCGGCTGCACCCGCGTGGGCGGGTACTGCTTGTTGTGGTTGACCGGCTGCTGATGGGGCTGGTGCTGCGGCAGCGGCGGAGGCTGCGGGGAGCGCGCGGCAGCGGGTTGTGGCTTGTCGCGGTCGCGGCCGGGGCGGTTCAGCATGGCGGTAGTCAACCCGAAAATCCGCACGACGATTGAGCCGATTATCGCAATCGGGAAGAACCCGAGGAGTACGTGACCCACGAGCGTGACCGGCAGTGCACTCGTAGCGAGCAACAGCACCAGGAACGGCGGCCAGAACACGCGGCGCGGCCAGTTCGGGCCGAGCCGGAACGCCGAGCCGGCCTGCAGCATCACGAAGATCAGGCACAGCAGCGCCAGCACGACCATGGCCGCGGCGGCCGCCATGAACAGCGGCGCGCGTCCGGGGTGCTGGATCACGTTGATGATCGACGGCGCCTGGTCGACGAGGTACCGGCCCTGCGTGACGACGCCGAAGCAGGTCGTGCTGTCCAGCGTCTCCATGCCGCCCAGCGCGCGGTCCTGCATCAGCCGCGTGGTGTCGCGCAGGATCAGCCAGGGCAGCACCAACGTGCTGGTGACGCCGACGATGGCGAAGATCGCCCCGACAACCGGCCCGTACGAGTTACCGACCACCCGCCTGATCGCGATGGCGATCAGCGCGGCGACCGTCGGGAACACGCCGATCACGGCCCCGAGCGCGGTGGTGGTCCACACCCAGTCGCCGGGACATACGGGCACACCGACGAAGCCGTGCAGCCACGTGAGCAAGGACTCCGCGAGCCCCACGACCTCTCACCACCCTCCAGGTACACCCCCAGCCTAGGCGCGGTCAAAGCTTACGGTGCGTGATTGGTCTGCGGTTCACGCCACGTCAACTCAGGCCATACTGGGACTACGGGTAGATAGACGCATTGGTTGCCGTAGTTGCTGCACCCCGTGACCAACCTGTTTCGTAACACTGTCGATCGACCAGACCGTGTCTCAGTAGGCCGTCGGCGTGTGTGGCGCGTGGCAGCCTCCCGCCCATGAGACTCGCGGCCTTGATCGCCACCATCACCACAGCCGTCGCGTTGGTCCCGGTCCCCGCCTCGGCGGCGCCCGTGACGATCGCGGTCGGTCCCCGTCCGGAGAGCATCACGAAGGGCTGGGACGGCAAGTTCTTCGTCTCCGTCCAGGGCGTACCCGACCTGGGCAAACTCGACGGCGAGATCCGGATCGTGAACCCGGCCACCGGCGAGGTGAAGCCGTTCGCCACCGGCCTGGACAACCCGCGCGGCCTGGCGTTCACCCAGAACCACCTGGTCGTCACCGACACGGACAAGATCTGGCTGATCGACTCCAAGGGCACCAGGAAACTGCTGGCGTCGGCGGCCCAGTTCCCGCACCCGGCGGAGTTCTTCAACGACGCGGCCCCGGCCCCCGACGGCGTCTACGTGACCGAGATGGGCGCCCGCACCAAGATGCGCGACCCCAACGGTTTCCTCTGGCCGACCGACAGCCAGCAGGGCCTGGACATCCCCGCGCTCGCCCGCGTCTACCGCGTGTCGTTGAGCGGCAAGATCACCGAGGTCGTCAGCCCGTCCCGCAAGACCCTTGTCATCAACGGCACCGCACCCGCTCGGAAGCCGGGGACTTTGCTGGTCGGTGAGTTCTTCTACGGCAACGTCGTGTCGGTGAACCTCATGACCGGCGCGAAGACCGTCATCGCCACCGGGTTCCGCGGCGCCGACGGGATCGAGCAGGGCCGCGACGGGACCATCTACGTGTCCAGCTTCGACAACGGCATCGTGTGGAAGATGGACCGCGACGGCGAGAAGCCCGTCGTGCTGCTCAAGGACGTCGGGCGGAGTAGTACCGCCGACTTCTACCTCGACGAGGCCGGCAACCGCCTGCTGGTGCCGGACACCGCGCACGGCACCGTGATCGTCGTCCCGACCAAGTGAGCCTTCGGCCGGGTCCTTCGCCGCCGGACCCGGCCGCCTACTCCGGTTCGTCGCCGCGGTATCGCCTGGCCCGGCGCTCGATCTCCTCGTCCTTCGCGCGTTGACGCGCGGCCTCCTGCTCGTTGACGACCTCGTGGTGGACCGCGATGTTCGTCGCGTGCCGCGCCCGCGCCCTGACCGTGCCGAACTCCTCGTCCAGCTCGAGCTGCCGGGCGTGCATC
The DNA here is from genome assembly GCF_030269605.1 of Lentzea sp. NBRC 105346. Classification (GTDB taxonomy): domain Bacteria; phylum Actinomycetota; class Actinomycetes; order Mycobacteriales; family Pseudonocardiaceae; genus Lentzea. The sequence goes on along the minus strand of NZ_BSTQ01000018.1, from coordinate 170,419 downwards.
CGCCTGCCCGCGGCGAGCTGGTCGCGGAGCAACAGGTCGTACATGGTGGCGCCGCCCATCCACTTGGTCAGCACGGGCAGGCAGTCGAGGAGGACCAGCAACAGCCGCAGCACCCACTGCCCGATCAGGACCGGGACACTCCGACTCGAGAGCTGGCCGAGCGCCGTGAGCTCCTCGAGGATGCCGGTCGTGCCTCGGCTCGACCTCCAGTCGTCGATCTTCTTCCTGACCTCCGACTCGATCCTCGCGCCGTAGGACTTCTCGGCCTGCTTCACGTCCTCGGTCAACTTGCGGAGTTCGCCTTCCACCGCGGCCAGTTCCGCCTGGCGCTCACCGAGCCGCTTGTCCTGCCAGAAGCGGTCGGCCATCTGCCGGTTGCGGGTGCATTCGGGACCTTCCCCCGGAACGCCGGTGGTCTCGGCGCCGGGCTCACCGCGGCATTCGGCGCGGGCCTTCGCCTCCAGTTCGTTCCAGGTCGCCTGGTCCCGGTTGACGTCGTCGGCCATCTTCGTCCGCTGGGCGGCGAGGTTGTCGCGCTGCGACCGGAACGCCGCCCTCGAGTCCTCGATGCTCAGCCGGTGATCCGCGCAGCCGGGCTCGGTCACGACCTCGCCCGAGGCCGGGTTGCACCGCTGCCACGTGCTTTCGAACGCGGCCAGGTCGGCTGCCCGGTTGTCCTGCACCTGCTGGTTGATCGCCGGGTGGAACACCATGACGACGAGCGGTTCCGCGATGACGAAGCCCAGCAGGCACGAGATCAGCAACCTGGGCAGGTACAGCATGGCCTTGCGCCGGCTCTGGCCGTGGGTGCTGGAGATGAGCCAGCTGTCGAGCGCCAGGATGACGAGGCCCCACAACGTGGCCACGAGTGGCACGAGCAGGACCGGGATGTCGGTCATGCGGGTCAGCAGCACCGTCATGGACAGTCCACTGAGGACACCGGTGACGACGACGATCACGCCCATCCTGGTGTACCGCGGACGTTCCTCGGGCACCCAGTCGAGAACGTCCTCCCGGACGCCGATGACCCTGCGGGCTCGCCGTCCGAGGACGCTGTCGGGCCGAGCGGGGCGGGATGGTTCGAGGTCGGGCTGCAGCGTGCGGGTCATTCGTTTTCCTTGAGTTGAACGCTCGGTGTCACCAGCTCGACGCCCGCCAGGGCGGCCCGCATGCCGGGCAGCACGACCGGGCTGACCTCGAACAGGGCCCGAAGCTGGGCGGACACGGCCCGGCGCACCTCGGCGCGACGCGACAGCGGGTGGCAGAGCCCGAGCTCGAACAGGGGCTGATGGTGGGAGATGCCGGCGTGCAGGCGTTTCCGCGCGTCGAGCCCGTCCTTCACGACGAGGGCCGGGTCTTCGACGGAGCACGTGAACCGGATGAGGGCGATGAACGGATCGGCCTGTGCGGACCTGATCGCGACCCGCACCTCGATCGGCGTGTCCGGCCGCACGTCCACGACGCTGACGTGCGTGGCGCGCACGACCACGTCGTCGTCCGGACCGAGCCGCCCGGTGTCGGCCACGTGGTCGCCGTCCACGTGGAAGACGAGTGCCTCGTGCGCCGCGGGCCGCGGCAGCTCGTCCCGGACACGACGGCCTTTGCCGAACCGGAACCGGCGCGGCCGCACGGGATCGAGCGTCCGCTGGGTGACGACCGGGTACGGTCGCGGTTCCTCCTCGGGCGGAGGCGGGGGGACGTCCCGCGGGACGTCCGGCGCACGTCCCACGACCGAATCCGGGGTGGCGAGCCCGCCCTGGACCCGTCCCTTCTGCTCCGGCGTCAGCGGACCGAGGCCGTCCAGCAACGCGTTCATGGCTTCGTGCCGGAACCGGTCGTCGTCCATCAGCTCGCGCCACAGACCGCCGACCAGGTCGGCGTGCTCGGGCTGGTCCCGCAGGAGCCCGCTGATCGACGGCTCGCCGTCCGGTCCATTGTGGATGTTCAGCACGGCCAGCGCGCACCGCAGCGCCTGATCCCGATCGCCCTGCTCGGCCAGGTCCCGCAACTGGCCGAACACGATCGCACCGTCTTCGTTCTCCTGCTGGAGCACGGCGAACAAGGCCGCCAGCGCGTCCGCGTAGGTCTTCTCGTCGGCCTCGGGTCCCTGCTCGAGCAACGCCAGGATGCCGCGCACGGCCTCGCCGGGAAACCGCACGCCCAGCTCACCGCTCAGCGCGAGTGCGGCGGTCCGGCGCTGCTCCCTCGACCCGTGGCTCGCCCAGCCGCGGACGACGCGCAGCGCGACCGGCACCAAGGCGGGGGTGAAACACATGTGCCACAACGTGAACACGGCGGTGACCTGCCCGCTGCGGCCGAGCGTGCCTTGAGACCAGGGCTCCAGGTACGACCGTTCGACGACCGCCACGTCGCTCTCCGCGAGCAGGGCGAGTGCGCCCGCGATCGAGAGGTTCTCCTCCTGGCGCACGGTGTCCGCGAGCCACGCACGCACGTCTCGCCACCAGACCTCGGGCTGCCGGTCGTTCAGTTCGGCGAGTACCCGCTTGCGGTACTTGGCCTCGATCAGCAGGTGGGTCCCGGTCTCTGGGTCCATCACGACGATGTCCGGACCGGGGCCGCGCTGCATGTCCGCGGCACCGGGGAACCGGGCCAGGAGGCCGGCCGTCACCGAGTCGAACTCGATCCGCGTGCAGCCCGAGTGGAAGGCCGCCGCGGTGATCTCCAGGATCTCCCGCTCCGAGGGACCGGTGTCGAACCAGGCGCGCACGCGGTCCGCCGGCGCGATGCCCAGGTACTGCAGGGCGACCGCCACGGGGTCACCCGCCACGATCCGTTCGGCCAGCCGCGCGATGTCGCGCAGGGCGCAGTCGGCGGGCAGCGCGGCGAGGAGCTCGTCCACCGCCTGCTCCGCGCCGGCCAGGTGTGCCCGCACGACCTCGTCCAGCGGCGGTCGTTCCCACCGCACCGACGGAATGTCCTCGACCCGTGCGCCCGTTGGGCGAGTGACGACGAGGTACGCCCCGGCATCCCGCACCGCGTTGCGTACGACGAGCCAGCCGTGCTCGGTGCCCGGCTCGCGGCCCGTGTCCACGTGGCCGCTCACCAGATATCCGGTGCCCGCCTGGTACTCGTGCGTGGCCAGGTCCCTCGGCGTGCACATCGGGTCCAGCACGACGAGCGGTCCCGTCGTCCGGTCGCGCAGGGCCACCACCGCCCCGGCGCGTTTACCGATGCCGCGCGGCCCTTCGATGATGATGACGTGGTGGATGGCGAGTGCCTGCACGGCCTCCGCCTGACAGGCGGGCGCCACGTTGTGCTCGCGGATCCGCTCGATGTCGGGTTCGGTCAGCCGGCCGGTGATCCGGCGCGGACGTTCGGGACCACCTGTCCCGCCGGCACCGAACCCGGCGTGGTTCGCGTGAACATCCGCGTGGAACTCGTTGTGGACGGTGATGCAGTGGTTAGTGTCGGCCACTTTGCACGACTCCGAACACCGCGTGATTGGCGTGGACCTCGGCGTGGAACGTGTTGTGCACCGTCGTGTTCCCGGGCTCTGGCGGGTCGGCCGGAGCCGGGGCGGGCGGAGGCGCCGGCTCACCCTCCGGAACGTGGATCCAGCCCTGTCCGCGGAAGGGCTTGACCGACACCGGAACCGGGTCGAACCGCTTCGCGCCGAGCCCGCGTTCGCCATGACTGACCACGTCCTGGTAGACGCGATCGGACACGATCAGGCCGAGATTTCGCTGTGGGGCAGCGGACATCGCGTCGCGGAGCGCCTGCGAGTCGCGCAGCCGGGCGGCCAGCACCACCGCGTCGCCCGCGACGTGCGGCGGGTCGAGCACGACCTCACCGGCCGCCACCGCCATCCGCAGCCGGAGCCGGTAGCCGGCGGCCCTCGACCGGTTCTCGTCCTCCAGGGCGACGAGAACCTCGCGAAGAATGAAGTCGGCGATGAGCCGCGAGCTCGCCACCGCGGCCTCGGCGACGATCGTCACGCTGTCGCCGTCGACGCGCAGAAACGAGGCCGCCATCGACGGTTCCACGGCGTGGATCGCGTCGAACGCCCTGCGCAGGACTTTGTCGTGGGCTTGGTCGAGGTGCAGCTGGCGGTGCCGGTCACCCGAGCTCGAAGCGACCACATCGGAGCTGATCACGGTACGGAAATGGGCTAGGTTCAAGGGAAACCCCAATGAGTACGGGTTGGTTGGTCGTCAACGATCAGTCCTCGCCTGAACTTCCACCACATCCCAGAACGGCTTCTGTCCCATTTGGCTCAGCCGCGGCCCGGCGCAGGCAGTCGACGCAGTCGACGACGACGCACCCGTACTCCGTCCTCACGAGACGGCGGTCGCGCAACGACCGCAGCGATCGCTGCACCGTGACCTCCGCTGCCCAGACGAGCTGAGCGAGCTCGCGCTGACAGAGCGGGATCACCGCCTCCCCGTCACCGCCGAACCGGCCGGCCAGGCTCACCAACTCGCGCAGCACCCGGACGTCGACGCTGTCGGACGCCGCAGCCTCCTGTTTCGACTCCGCTTCCCGCAGCCGCAGACTCCCCTGCCGGAGGACCTCGTAAGCGACCTTCGAGCGGTCCCGGAGGAACTCGAGGAACGAGTTGCGCGCGATCTTGATCCCGATCACCAGGGTGTGGGCCAGTACCGAGGCCGATCTCGGCCGGTCGTCGATGCACGCCATCTCACCGACCAACTCTCCCGGCCCGCGGATACCCAGCAGCCGCTCGTCACCGGTGTGGTCGGAGCGGACGATCTTCACGAGGCCGCTCACGATCAGCACGATGCAGTCGCCGGGCTCGCCCTGGCGCATCAGGTAGTACCCAGGGCCGATTCGCACCTGCCGCCCGCGGCCCCCCAACTCCGCCAGTTCCGATTCGGACAGTCGAGCCGCGAAGTTCATCTCGTCACTCATGACTCACCTCCGCACGCACCGAATTCCCGGTGAAACGGAATTCGAGGATGCACTGCAGCCTTAGACTCCTACGAACAAAACACGCTCGCGATGTCGGTCAACACGGTTCTTCTGTGTCGAATTGCACGTCCGCGGCCATCGACTCGAGAACGTGCGGAGCGGTGATCACCAGCCGCCGCCTGCGGGTGATCACGACCTCGCGTTCGCGCAGGATGCGCAACCCGCGGGCCACGGCTTCACGGGAGGCACCGATCGCGCCCGCGATCTCCTGCTGCGACAGTCGCACCGAGATCTCCACACCCTCGGCGACCACGGCGCCCTGCTGGTCCGCGAGCCGCAGCAGGAACGCGGCGAGCCGCTCGGTCGCGCTGTGCGCGGCCTGCTCGACTCGCCGGTTGTCCGACCTGCGCAGACGACCGGCCAGGTGGGACAACAACGCGATCGCGATACGAGGCCGCGCCTCGAGCGCGTGGAGGAAGCGATCCGCGGCGAGCAGCACGACCCTGGTCTCGCACAACGTCCGGACGTTGGCCGACCGCGCCCGGCCGTCCAGCACCGCCAGCTCCCCCAGCACGTCGCCGCACCCGCGAATGGCGAGGACGGCCTCGTACCCGGACGGCGCGTTGATCGTGATCTTCACCCAGCCGTCGACGACCAGCAGGACGTGTCCGGCCGGGTCTCCGTGCCGGAACAGCATTTCGTTGGGTTCACACGACCTCGCCACACCGGATTCGACGAGGTATTTCCAGTCATCGGCACCGATGTGGGTGAGGAAGGAGCCCGGTGTTGCTGCGTTCACGGTTATTCCCCAGCGGTTGAGCCTTGAGCGATACAGACACAATGCTCCCGCTGATCACAACGGTGAATGCTTTTCTCGGCGAGCGGTCGTGGTTCATCGTCGAACGGCAGGGCACCTACATGAGGGTGAGCTGCGTGCCCGCCTTCTTCTTTCGCGGCACCGCCGGCCCGATCCGCTCATACCCACTGAGATCCGCGAGGAACGGCGACGGCCGAGCCGACCGCCCGAACCGCTCAGCCGCATGACTGACGTACAGAAACCGCTGCGCCCGCGTAATACCGACGAACATCAGCCTGCGCTCCTCGTCGATCTCATCCGCGTCGGAGGCGCCCCAGTGCATGGGCAGCAGCCCGTCCTCGCAGCCGATGATGAACACCACGGGGAACTCGAGCCCCTTGGCCGCATGCAGCGTGAGCAGCGAAACGCGGTCGGCGCGCGGATCCCACTCGTCCACCTCGACACCCACCGAGAGCTCGGTGAGGAACCGCGCCAGGTCGTCGCCACACCGCGTGGCCAGCGGCATCAGCAGCTCGACGGCCTCGGGTGCGAGTGCGGCCGAAGCGCGCACGCGTTCCGCCACCGAGCCCGGCAGGTGCGGCACCTCGGTCAGGATTCTTTGCACACCAGGACGATCGGCCAGGCGGTCGTGCGACCGCTTCTGCACGGGCAGACCCGCCGCGGTCAGCGCGTCCACGATCGCGCGGGCTTGGCGGTCGGTCCGGTAGAGCACGGCGAAGTCGGAGAAGCCGAGCCCGTGCGCGCCGTCGTCGAGGACGCGGCCGGTGTCGCGGGAGTGGAAGGAAGCGCCGCCGAGGAGTTGCTCGATCGTGCGTGCGACGAACGCCGCCTCCGCCTGTTCGGACGCCGCGTGGTGCACGCCCACGGGTGCTTCGCCGTGGGCGCCCATCGGCTTCAGCTCGCGGCCCGGCACCAGGGTCGACGGCGAGATGGCCTGCAGGGCCGCGTCGACGATTCGCGGGCTCGAGCGGTAGTTGCGGGTGAGCTGCACGGTGCGCGCGGACGGGAAATCCTGTTGGAACCGCAGGAAGAACCGCACATCCGCGCCGCGGAACCGGTAGATCGCCTGGTCCGGGTCACCGATCGCGGTGAGGTTGCCGTCCGGCGGCGCGAGCAGGCGCAGCAGCCGGTACTGCTGCTCGTCGACGTCCTGGTACTCGTCGACCGAGATCCACCGGTACTGACGGCGATAGGCCTCCACCAGCTCCGGGTTCTCCTCCAGCAACCGGACGGGCAGGTTCACCAGGTCGTCGAAGCCGACCTCGCCCGGTCCCGGCTCCTCCGCGACCTGGAAGTCCTTTGAGAGCCCCACTTTCTCGTGGTGCTCGCGCAGAATCCGGACACCGAGCGAGTGGAACGTCGCGACGGTGATCTCGTTGCCGGGCACCAGCGCCGCCAGCCGTTCGGACATCTCCTCGGCGGCGCGGCGCGTGAACGTGATGGCGAGGCAGTGTTCCGCCGCGACACCCCGTTCGGTGATCAGGTGCGCGATGCGGTGCGTCAGCGTGCGCGTCTTCCCGGTCCCCGGCCCCGCGATGATCAGCAGCGGACCCTCGCCGGCCTCCGCCGCCACGCTCTGCTCCGGGTCGAGCCCGGCGACGACCGGAACCTGTTGCGGCTCTTCGGTTTTCACCTCGACCGGCTGGTAGGCAGGCTTCGCGGGCACCGGCGCCTCGACCGCGAACAACGACGGCGCGCTGAGCTCCCCAGGCTCGAACAACCGGATCACGCCGTACTCGCCGTCGTAGCCGGAGTCACGGATCACCTGCCCGCGCCGCAACCGTTCGACCGCCTCGGCGAGCCGGGTGGACTGCGCCCTGATGTCGTCGAGCGGAACATGTTGCAGCACATCGAGTTCCGGCCCGAGCACCGCGGTCAGCCGGTCGATCTCGGTGAGCACCTTCTTGCTCTTCGGCCCGGTGCCGACGATCTCGCTCATGATCTCCGGCAACGGCACGAGGCTCGTGAAGTCCGCGGCGCCGGCGGGCCGGACGGGCTGGTCGCGGTCGGCCAGCTCCTCGACACGGCTGAGCACCCCGACCGTCAACGGCTTGGCGCACTCCGGGCAGATCCCGTTGTGCGCCAGCGTTTCCTTCGGCTCCATCCGCACACCGCACTTGCGGTGCCCGTCGACGTGGTACTTCCCCTCCTCGGGAAAGAACTCGATCGACCCGGCGTGCCCCTCCCGCGTCTCCAGCGCCTTCTTGACGGCGAAGTAGTCGAGCTCCGTGTCGAACACCGTCGCCTCGCGGCCGAGCGCGGGCGGCGAGTGCGCGTCGGAGTTGCTGACGAGCGTGTACTTGTCGAGGCTGGAGACGCGCCAGTTCATCTCGGGATCGCTGGACAACCCGGTCTCCACCGCGAACACGTGGTCGGCGAGATCGGCGTAGCAGTCCTCGATCGCGTCGAAGCCGGACTTCGAGCCCAGCACGGCGAACCACGGCGTCCACACGTGCGCGGGCACCAGATATCCGCCGTGCTCCAGCGTGATCTCCAGCAGGTCGCGGCTGTCGAGGCCGAGAATCGGCCGCCCGTCCGACCCGATGTTGCCGATCTTCGCGAGCGCCCGGTTGATCCCCGCGGCCTTCTCGAGGTCCGGCACGTAGAGCAGGTGGTGCACCTTGCGGGTGGCGCCGTCGCGCTTGTAGATCGTCGAGATCTCCACCGACAGCATGAACCGCACGGGCGCTTCGCGCAGTCGCGGCGGCAACGTGCGGCTGATGTCGCGGTCCAGGTCGTCGCGCAGCCGGTACAGCCCCGGTTCGGCCGGCACGAGGGCGTCGCGCAGGTGTTCGTGCCACGCGGGATGCGTGAAGTCGCCGGTGCCGACCAGCGTGATTCCCTTGCGGCGGGCCCACCACGTCAGGTGCTCGAGGTCGCAGTCCTTGCTACACGCCCTGGAATACTTCGAATGAATGTGCAGATCCGCGATAAAGCGCACCGCGGGATCTTGTCACAAGATCCCGCGGTGCCCGCGATCAGTCGAGCGGCGTCGAGTAGCAACCCGAGATGTAGCCGACCACGCCGGTGCGGTCCAGCCTCATCCGCACCCACGAGGCGGTCCGGGAGCCCCAGTCACACTCGATCATCTGACCCTGGATGTACCCACCGTCCAGCATCACGAAAGAGTCGCCGCCCTGCGCCTGGCCCACGATCGCTCCGCCAAGGTTCGGCTGCGTGCGGATGTTGACCCCGTCGTAGGTGACCACTCCGCAGCACTGCGGCTTCGGGGCGGCCTGTGCGGTCCCCGCCCCCATGACCGCCGTCCCACTGACCAGCGCGGCGGCCGCGAGGCCGGTGCCGATCATCTTGCTCATACCCATCTGGTCTCGTCCTTCCACTGACTCACGCAGTGGAGCCCCCCAGTAGAGCTCCCCCAGTAGAGCCCAGTGGTGATCACTGTATAGAGATCCGGCCAGAGCCTGCGAGCAATTGAGAGGGCAACGACTGATTACCAGTTGTCCGAACAGGACAGAGCAACTTACGGGGTCCGGGGGCTTGCCCCCGGCGCGGGGTCTGGGGGCTCGGCCCCCAGAAAACACTAGGAGCGAGGTAGGTCGGCGCTTTCTGCCGACATACCTCGCTCCTGAGCGGATATGGAGCTGAGGGGAATCGAACCCCTGACCTTCTCGATGCGAACGAGACGCGCTACCAACTGTGCTACAGCCCCTTGCGGTGTTACGGGAGAACTATAGCAGTGCAGAGAGGGGCGGTTTGACCACCCCCCTCTAGGCGCCGACGGCACCCCGGTAGGGCAACTTCTCCGGTCCGTCTAACTCGACGAACATCGGGTCCTCGTCGTCCGCGTCGACCGGGATGGTGCCCGGCCGCACGTAGTGCTCGAACCGCGGCTGCGGCGGCAGCACCGACGCGACCTCCTCCTCGAACACCGGCTCGGGAGCAACGGGAGCAGGAGCGACCTCCTCCTCGACGACACCAGCCTCAGGCTCGGGCCGGCGACGCCGCACCTGCTGCAGGCGGGCCTGCCGCCGGGCGCGGATCTCCTCCTCGATGCGCACCTGGCGGCGCAGGTAGGTCAGGTAGCCGACGAGCAGCACGTCGACGGCCGCGTGACCCCACCACACCACCGGGTACAGGAAGCCCGCGACGAGGCCGGTGGCCAGCGCCGCGACCAGCAGGAACGCGACCACGCGGCGGCGGAACGCGTATCTGGCCTGGGCGATTACGGCCGCGGTCTCCGGGTCGTACCCGCCTCGGCCGGGGCGGTAGGGGCGCTCGTCGAACTCGTCGAAGTCTTCCTCGAAGTCCTCGTACTCGGCGTCAGGCATGGGGTCGTAGTCCTCCTCCACGCTGCGCGCGTTGTCCTGGCGCTTGCGGGCAACCATGGGAACGAGGACGACCAGCCATGCGACGACCAGTGCAACGATGATCAGTGAGCTCGGCATCCCCGTTCACCTCCCCTGAACCAGTGCCACGCTAGTCACAACAGTCACACCAGTGTCGGAGGCACGCCGAACGCGGTGCGTACCAAAGTGTGGTGTATCACCCACTTTCGGGTGAACTGATTACTGCGGCCAGCCGCAGCCGTCAGGGAATCCGGGCCTCTCCGCGAGCGACCAAACGGCGCACTAGGCCGTCCGGTACCTCCTCTGCGGTGAGCGCGAAACAGAGGTGGTCGCGCCACTGTCCGGCAACATCGAGATAACGTTTGAACAGGCCTTCTTCGCGGAACGAAGATTTCTTCAGCACGCGCAGGCTCGCCACGTTCTCCGGCCGGACGGTCGCCTCGACGCGGTGCAGGCCGCCGACCGAAAACGCGTGGTCAACCAGCATGGCGACGGACGCGGTGGCGACGCCGCCGCCCGCCCGGTCGGCCGCGACCCAGTAACCAATCCACGCCGAACGCAGCGAGCCGCGCACGATGTTGCCGACGGTGATCTGGCCGGCCACCTCGCCGTCCACGACGATCATGAACGGCAGGGCGAGGCCGCGGCGGGCCATCGAGCGCAGGGACGACCACTGCGCGGGCCACGAGAGCACGGCGTTGCGCTCCGACCAGCCCTCGGTGGCGGTGGGCTCCCAGTTCTCGAGGTACTCGCGGTCCTTGATCCGGATGCGCGACCACGCGGAGGCGTCGAACAGACGAGGCCCACGCAGCACGACGGTCCCGGCGGGCACGACCAGCGGTCCCAGCCGCGCGGGCCAGCCCGGATGCCTGCCGGGTTCCCCGGCGACCTTGTTCATCCCCGTTGGGCGAGGAAGCTGACCAGCACCTCTTCGCCGACGGAGACCTCGGTGACGTCCTCGTCGATCATGATCAGGCAGTTCGCCTCGGCGAGCGACGCCAGCAGGTGCGAACCGGACGTGCCGAGCGGCTGGACCAGGTACTCGCCGTTGTCCGCGTCGCGCAGCAGCTGGCCGCGCAGGAAACCGCGCCGGCTCTTGGTCGACGACAACGGCGACAGCAGCCGCGCGGAGACGGCCCGGCGGTAGGGGTTCTTCTTGCCCAGCGCGGCCCTGATCAACGGCCGGACCAGCACCTCGAACACGACCAGCGCGCTCATCGGGTTGGCGGGCAGCAGGAACGTCGGCACGGCGTCCGGCCCGAGCCGGCCGAACCCCTGCGCCGAGCCGGGGTGCATGGCGATCCGCGTGGTGTCCAGGTCGCCGAGGTCGGCCAGCGCGGCCTTGACCTCGTCGCCGACCACGCCGCCCACACCACCGGCGATCACAACGATCTCGGACAGCAGCAGCCGGCCTTCGACCACCTCGCGCAGCCTGCGCGGGTCCGACGACTGGATGCCGACCCGGCTGACCTCGGCGCCGGCATCCCGCGCGGCGGCGGCCAGGGCGTAGGAGTTGACGTCGTAGACCTGCCCCTGGCCTGGCGTGCGGTCGACGTCGACGAGCTCCTCGCCGACGGAGATCACCGAGACGCGGGGACGCGGGTGCACGAGCACCTTGTTGCGGCCGACGGCGGCCAGCAGACCCACCTGAGCTGCGCCGATGGACGCACCGCGGCGCACGGCGACGTCACCGGTCTGCACGTCCTCGCCGGTGCGGCGGACGAACCCGGCGGACGGCACGCCGCGGTTGATCGTGACCTTGGCGTGGTGGCCGTCGGTGTAGCCGAGCGGCACGACGGCGTCGGCCAGCGTGGGCAGCGGGGCTCCGGTCGCGACGCGCACGGCCTGGCCCGGCTGGAGTCTGCGCGGCTGGCGGGACCCGGCCGCGATCTCACCGACGACCGGCAGCTGCACCGGTCCGGCCGCGGCGCCGTTCACGTCGACGCTGCGCACCGCGTAACCGTCGACGGCAGCCTGGTCGAAGCCGGGCAACGCGCGCTCGGCGACGACCTCCTCGGCGCAGAGCAGGCCCTGCGACTCGGAGATCGCGACTCGCACGGGTGCCGGCCGCACCGCGGCGGCGATCACCCGAGCGAGCTGCTCGTCCACTGACCTCATGTCGTGAGTCCTCGGCGTCAGGAGTTGTCGAGGCGTTCCCGCAACCACTCGCGCAGGTCGGGTCCGTACTCCGGGTTGTTGAGTGCGAAGTCAACCGCAGCTCGGAGGAAACCTCCGGGATTGCCGAGGTCGTGTCGTCCACCTTCGTGTACGACGACGTGCACCGGGTGCCCCTCGGCGATCAACAGCGCGATGGCGTCGGTCAGCTGGAGCTCACCGCCCGCACCAGGCGTGATGCGCTTCAACGCGTCGAAGATCGCCCGGTCGAGCAGGTAGCGGCCGGCCGCGGCGAACGTCGACGGCGCGTCCTCCGGCTTGGGCTTCTCCACCATGCCGACGACCTGCTTGACGTCGTCCTGACCGGTTTCGCGCACGTCGAACACGCCGTAGGCGGAGATCTGCTCGCGCGGGATGTCGAACGCCAGCAGGACGCTGCCGCCCCGCTCCTGGCGCACCTCGGCCATCCGCTTGAGCACGCCGGTGGGCAGCACGATGTCGTCCGGCAGCAGCACGGCGACGGCCTCATCGTCCCCGGTGAGGTTGCCTTCGGCGCAGCCGACGGCGTGACCGAGGCCGAGCGCCTTCTCCTGGATCGCGGTCTCCGCCTTCAGCAGCTGCGGAGCACGCCGGATCTTCTCGACCAGGTCCGCCTTGCCGCGCTCGGTGAGCGTGGCCTCCAGCTCCGGCTGAGGATCGAAGTAGCTCGCGACGGACGCCTTCTCCGGCGACGTCACGATGACCAGCTTCGTGGCGCCCGCCTCGGCCGCCTCACGGGCGACGTACTCGATCGCCGGGGTGTCGACCAGAGGCAGCAGTTCCTTCGGCACGGCCTTGGTCGTGGGGAGGAAGCGGGTGCCCAGCCCGGCAGCGGGCACGATTGCGGTCTGGAAGGCGCTGCTCATGGGCAGCGATGCTAACGACACAACCGGGGATACCCACCATGACGTCCGATCTTCGTGACCGGAAAGCCACCGAGCGTGCTCGCCTGCTGGCCGCCCGTCGCGCCGTGCCCGCCTCCGTGCGCTCGCTGGAGGCCACCATGCTCGCCCGCCACGTCGCCGCGTTGGACGTTTCCGCAGACCAGACGGTATGCGCCTATGTGCCGGTCGGGTCCGAGCCGGGGTCGGTCGAGATGCTCAGCGCCCTGCCGGGCCGGGTGCTCCTGCCCGTCGTGACGGGCCTGGAACCGCTGGAGTGGGCGCTGTTCACCGGTGTGGACAGCCTGCGTCCGGGCCCGCTCAAGCTGCTCGAACCGACCGGCCCACGCCTTGGCCCGTCGGCCATCCGGGAGGCCTCGCTGATCCTGGTGCCCGCACTCGCGGTCGACCGTTCGGGCGTGCGCCTCGGCCGCGGCGCCGGGCACTACGACCGGTCGTTGGCGCAGGTCAAGGCACCGCTGGTGGCCGTCATCCGGGACTCGGAGTTCGTCGACTCGCTGCCCGGCGAGCCGCACGACGTGCGGATGACGGGGGTGCTGACGCCCTCGGTCGGCCTGCGCTGGCTGTGACTTCGACCAGTGAGGTTTGCGCTCGGGGAATGTCGTGCCGCAAAATCGTGTTGGCACTCACACCGGTCGAGTGCCAGATTGAGGAGCGAACACAGTGCCTACGTACCAGTACGCCTGCACCGCTTGTGAGCACCGGTTCGAGGCCGTGCAGTCGTTCAGCGACGCCTCCCTCACCGAGTGCCCCGAGTGCCAGGGCAAGCTGCGCAAGCTCTTCGGTGCCGTCGGTGTCGTCTTCAAGGGCAGCGGTTTCTACCGCACCGACAACCGGTCCTCGTCGAGCAAGAGCTCCTCGTCGGAGTCGAAGCCGGCCGCCAAGACCGAGACCAAGAGCGAGTCGAAGAGCAGCACTCCGGCGGCGAAGGCCTCCTGAGGTTGTCCACAGGCTGTGGATTACGGCGGTTCATGCCTCTGACGCGCCCCTAGCGTCGGGGGCATGACTCTTTCCGCCACCCCGCTCGACCGCGTCCGCGCCCTGTTCCGCTACCGCCCCAAGCACTCCGCCCGCCTGCGCAGACTCCTCGCCGGCGCCCTCGCGCTGCTCGCGATCACCCTCGGGTTCTGGCCCGATCCCGGCCACCGCGTGGTCACCGCCGCCCGCGACCTTCCGCCGGGAATCGTCCTCTCGTTGAACGATCTGACTGTAGTTTCGTTCAACAATGCCATCGTCGGATCGTTCAACAATCCCGCAATGCTACAAGGTCGATTGTTGAACAATCCCACAAGACAAGGCGAACCGATCACGGACGTCCGGCTGGGCCCGGCCGAGCCGGACCTGGCGGCGGTGCCGGTGAAGCTCGCCGACGAGAGCGTGGCGGGCCTGGTCCGGCCGGGTAACCGGGTGGACGTGATCGCCCAGGACGGTCAGGTGCTCGCCGAGAACGCCGCGGTCCGAGAGACTCGCGACCGGGTCGTAGTGGTGGCGTTGCCGAGACGCAATGCAACACGACTGGCGGCGCTGTCACTGGAACAACCGGTAGCCGTTACTCTCCGCTAGCCCCCCGGTAAGAACTGCATAGAGGAGCAAGACAGTGCTGAAGGGATTCAAGGACTTCCTGATGCGCGGGAACGTCGTGGACCTGGCGGTCGCCGTGGTCATCGGCACCGCGTTCACCGCGATCGTCACCGCCTTCACCGGAAGCATCATCAAGCCGCTGCTCAACGCCTTCGGCGGCACCGAGACCAAGGGCCTCGGGTTCAACATCATCCCCAGCAAGGACGCGACGTACGTCGACATCAGCGGCCTGCTCAACGCGATCATCAACTTCGTGATCATCGCGGCGGTGGTGTACTTCGTCCTGGTGCTGCCGTTGCAGAAGATCCAGGAGCGCCGCAAGCGGGGCGAGGAGCCCGGCCCGAAGGAGCCGACGGACGTCGAGGTGCTCAAGGAGATCCGGGACCTGCTGGCCGCGCAGCAGAAGAGCGAGCGCTAGTCAGTCCCCGTGGTGAGGGGGTTTGTTCTCCTTGTACCAGGACTCGCGGTCATCCGAGTCCGCACCGCGTTCGTCCGACGTGGTCTCGGGCAGCACCTCACCGAACACCTCAGCCAGCCGACGGCGCCGAGCGGCGTCGTCGGCAGGCTGAGACCGATCATTCTTCGTCAAGGCCGGACAGCTGTTCGATGACGTAGGGCACCAGTGCCGAGAGGGTCGCCATGCCGTCGCGAACGGCGGCGCGCGACCCGGCCAGGTTCACCACGAGCGTGCTGCCGGAAACACCGACCAGCCCGCGCGAGATGCCCGCGTCGACCGCGCCCGCGGCGAGGCCGGAGGCGCGCAAGGCCTCCGCGATGCCGTGGATGGGGCGGTCCAGCACGCCCTGTGTGGCGTCCGGGGTGACGTCACGCGGCGAGACGCCGGTGCCGCCAACGGTCACCACGAGGTCGACGCCGCCGATGACCGCGGTGTTGAGAGCGGCGCGGATGTCGACCACCTCACCCTCGACCGCAACGGTGCCGTCGACGATGAAGCCTGCTTCCTCGAGCAGTTCGGTGACGAGTGGGCCTGAGTTGTCGTCCTGCTCGCCATGCGCCACCCGGTCGTCCACGATCACGACCAGGGCGCGTCCGAGGCGCTGCGCGCTGCGTTCCATACCGATCACCTTAGGGGCAGTTGGGTTTCGAAGTGGCGGCGAGTCCACACTGAACGAGCAGAGACCGCGTCCCGCGTGTGGGGCAGTACCCGCAGGACACGGCCTCGTGTCGTCACGTCCGGCCCCGGCGGCGGCCGGGCCGGACGTCCCCCGACTACTCCACCTCGACACCGCCGAGGGTGGCTTCCACGGTCTTGCCGTCGGACAACGTGATGGTCACGCGGTCACCGGGCGCCTTGGAGCGCACCGCGGCGACGAGCGTGTCCGAGGAGTCGATCCGGCGGTTCCCGAACTTGGTGATCACGTCACCGACCTTCAGGCCGGCCTTCTCGGCGGCCCCGCCGCCGGTGACCTTCCCGATCTTCGCGCCACCACCGTCCGCGGGCGTGACCTCCACGCCGAGCACGGTCTGCTTGGCCTTGCCGGTCTTCACGATCTCGTCGGCCGTGCGGCGGGCCTGGTCGATGGGAATCGCGAACCCGATGCCGACCGAACCGGCCTGGCCGGAACCGTTGTTGGGGCTGTAGATCGCGGAGTTGATGCCCACGACCTGGCCCTGCATGTTCACCAGCGGCCCGCCGGAGTTGCCGGGGTTGATGGCCGCGTCGGTCTGGATCGCGTTCAGCACGGTGGCCTGCGAACGGTTGGTGCCCTCGCCGGCGGACACGGGCCGGTCGAGCGAGCTGACGATGCCGGACGTCACCGTGCCGGACAGTTCGAACGGCGAGCCGATCGCCACGACCTGCTGGCCGATCTTCAGGTCGGACGAGCTACCCAGCTGCACGATCGGCAGGCCGGACACCCCGTTGGCCTTGATGACGGCCACGTCGGAGCTCGGGTCGCGGCCGAGGATCTTGGCGTCGGCGGTCCTGCCGTCCTGGAAGACGACCTTGATCTCACCGGCACCGCCCGCGGCGCCCTCGATGACGTGGTTGTTCGTGACGATCTGGCCGTCGGCGCTGGTGATGAAGCCCGAGCCCTCGCCCGCGCCACGACTGGTCGTGACCTGGATCTGGACCACGGACGGCAGCACGGCCTGGGCGACGGCCTCGATCGAGCCGGACGACACGTTGCCGGTCTGCTGGATCGGCTTGGGCTGGTTCAGCGCGTTCGCCGACGAGCTGGTCTCGGTCGCGAACCGGTGGCCGAGGTAGCCGCCCAGCGCGCCGGAGAGGC
Organism: Lentzea sp. NBRC 105346; assembly: GCF_030269605.1. GTDB lineage: Bacteria > Actinomycetota > Actinomycetes > Mycobacteriales > Pseudonocardiaceae > Lentzea. Next base: position 153,519 of record NZ_BSTQ01000018.1, on the reverse strand, counting down.
CGCCCACGGCGAGCACGAGGGCCGCCACGCCCGCGACCACCTTGGCGCGGCCGTTGCCACGTGCGGCGGGGCCCGCGAGCGGGGCGGGCGGGGGCTGGTAGCCGGGCGGGGCGTAGTACTGGCCGGAGAACTGCTGTGTCCGGCCATGGCCTTCGGCACTGAACTGGCTATCTGTACCCGGCTGAGCCGGCGTTCCCGCCGCCGGCTCAGCCGGGGTTTCGGGCTGCTGCCCCGGCTGGCCGGATCCCCCCTGCAAAGGATCCGGCTGGCCGGGTTCCGGAGACGCGGGACCCTGCTTCCCGGCACCGGAGTCCGCTTGACCGGCGTCTCGCTCCCACGGGTTGGGCTGCGGCGCTGGCTCGTTGCTCTCGGTCATGCCCATAGTGTGTTGTGCACGCCTGAGAGCAGCCTTAAACACACCTGGGTTTCAGTTGTGCGTTCGAAGCCGGTCCGCGATCTGCTCCGGGGTCACGTCGTTGATCCACACCTCCATGCCGGACTCGGAGCCGGCGAGGTACTTCAGCTTGTCCGCCGTGCGCAGCACGGAGAACACCTGCAGGTGCAGCCACAGCTCGTCACGGCCCACGTCGACCGGCGCCTGGTGCCACGCCGCGATGTAGGGCAACGGCCGGTCGTACAGCGCGTCCAGCCTGCCGAGCACGGTCAAATACAACGTGGCGAAGTCGTCACGCTCCACATCGGACAGACCGGTTAGGTCCGGCACGTGGCGGCGCGGCACGACGTGCACCTCGACCGGCCACTTCGCGGCGGCGGGCACGTAAGCCACCCAGTGCGTGCTCTCCGCCACGATCCGGCGGCCGGCCGCCAGCTCCGCGGCCAGCAGGTCGCCCATCAACGGACGGCCGTGCTCGGCGAAGTACTCGGACGCCACTGCGAGCATCTGTGTGGTGCGCGGCGTGACGAACGGGTAGGCGTAGATCTGGCCATGCGGGTGGTGCAGCGTGACGCCGATCTCCTCGCCGCGGTTCTCGAACGGGAAAACCTGTGCCACACCGGGAATCTCGGACAGCGCGGCCGTGCGGTCCGCCCACGCGTCGACGACCGTGCGCACACGCGAGGGCGACAGCTGACCGAACGACGTGTTGTGGTCGGAGGTGAAGCACACGACCTCGCAGCGGCCGTGACCGGCGGCGCGGGCGACCAGCGGCATGTCGTCCACAGTGGACGGCAGCTCGGGCACGCCCTGCGCGAGCGAGGGAAAGCGGTTCTCGAAGACGACGACGTCGTAGTCGGCCTCGGGGATCTCCGTGGGGCGGCCCGGTGTCGACGGGCACAACGGGCAGAGGTCGGCGGGCGGTTTGTAGGTGCGGGTCTGCCGGTGCGCGGCCATCGCCACCCATTCGCCCGTCAGCGGGTCGCGCCGCACCTCGGACAGCGGCTGGGTCACCGGGAGGTCCCGTGTGTCCACCGCGACCCGAGGGGGTGCGTCCTGCGTGTCGTCGAAATAGATGATCTCCCGGCCGTCCGCCAATTTCCCCGCGGTACGCCTCACGCCAGCTCCTCGCCACTCCCCGGTACGTGGGCCAGCACCAACTCACCGACCTGCTCGCCGAGCACCGCGCGCGCGTCGGCCGACAGACCCTCGTCGGTCACGAGCACGTCGGCCTCGTCGAGGTCGGCGATCGTGGAGATGCCCACGGTTCCCCACTTCGTGTGATCAGCGACGACGACCACGCGCCCGGCGGCGTCTACCAGCGCGCGGTCGGTCTCGCTCTCGTTCAGGTTCGGCGTGGTGAAACCCGAGCGTTCGGCCATGCCGTGCACGCCGAGGAACACCACGTCCAGGTGCAGCGAGCGCAGCGCCTGCACGGCGACCGGGCCCACCAGCGCGTCGGACGGCGTACGCACGCCGCCGGTCAGCACCACGGTCCGGTCGGTGCGGCCGCTCTGCTGCAGCACGTCGGCGACGCGGATCGAGTTCGTCACGACCGTTAAGTCGGGGATGTCGTCGAGGAACCGCGCGAGCGTCCACGTGGTCGTTCCCGCGGACAGGCCGATCGCGGTCCCGGGACGCACGAGGCCCGCCGCCTGTGCGGCGATCGCCTCCTTCTCCGGCAGCTGGCGCACGGACTTCGCCTCGAAGCCCGGCTCGTCGGTGCTGCGGCCGACGACGGAGGTCGCGCCGCCGTAAACCTTTTCCACCAGTCCGCGGGAGGCCAGCACGTCGAGGTCCCGGCGCACGGTCATGTCCGAGACGCCCAGCCGCACCACCAGGTCGCTGACGCGCACCGCCCCGGTCCGCCGGACCTCCTCCAGAATCACCGCTTGCCGTTGCCGTGCCAGCACCTCACACCTCTTCCCTGAGGACGACCACGTCCCCGGCCCGCACGGTGAGGCGTCCGGAGACTCGCTCGCCGGACAACACCTCGACACCGGACGCGGCGATCTCCGCGTCGGTGTCGGTGTGGTTGACGGCGAAGAGCCACGATACGTCTCCACGACGTCGCACGAGCTCCACTCCGGACTTCACGACGGAGTTCATCGGGGTGATTCCCGCCTCGGCCAAGGCAGATTCCGCCGTCCGGGCGAAACCGCTCTCATCGAGCCCGCACGCGACGTACCACGCGACGCCGTCGCCGAACTCGTTGCGCGTCACCGCGGGCACGCCGGGCAACGGCCCGTCCAGGTACGAGGCGATCACCGACGCGCCGCGCGCGTGCAGGTGCTCGGTCCACACGGTGGCGGCCGAACCGTCGTCCAGCGCGACGGTTTCGCCCTCGTGCAACGGGTAGAACTCCTCGGTCCAGACGCCCAGGACGTCCCGGAACGCGCCGGGGTAACCGCCGAGCCGCACGCGGGAGTGCTCGTCCGCGACGCCGGACAGGTACGTCATCAGCACGTGCCCGCCGCCCGCCACGTAGTCGGCGACCAGTTGGGCGTGAGCGTCGCGCACCGCGTACAACGCGGGCACCACCACGAGCTTGTACTTCGACAGATCCTGGCCCGGTGCCACGAAGTCGACCATGACCCCGGCCTGCCACAACGCCTGATAGCAGTCGAACACGCACTGCTGGTACTCGAAGGCGGAAGTCGGATGGGCGGGCTGCCGCAGTGCGAACCGCGACTCGTAGTCGTAGATCACCGCGACATCGGCGTCCACAGTGGACCCGACGACGCCGGCGATCCGTTTGTACTCGTCGCCGACCTGACAGACCTCGCGGTACACCTTCGTCTCGGTGCCCGCGTGCGGCACCATCGCCGAGTGGTAGCGCTCGCTGCCGCCGCGCGACTGCCGCCACTGGAAGAACAGCGTGCCGTCGGCCCCGTGTGCCACGTGCGCGAACGAGTGCCGCCGCATCTCCCCCGGCTGCTTCGCGATGTTGCGCGGCTGCCAGTTGACCGCGGAAGTCGAGTGCTCCATCAGCAGCCACGGCCGTCCGCCCGCGAAGCCGCGCGTCATGTCCGCGGCCATCGCGAGGTCGATGTGCCGGCGGGGCCAGTCCTGCCGCGTGTAGTGGTCGGTGGACACGAAGTCGACCTCGCGCGCCCACTTCCAGCAGTCCATGTCGTCGGACGACCAGTAGGACATGAAGTTCGTGGTGATCGGCACTTCCGGTGTGATCATCCGCAGCACGTCGCGCTCGGCCTTGAACAGCTCCAGCAGCGCGTCGTCGGCGAACCGGTCGAAGTCGAGCAGCTGGCCGGGGTTGCTGAACGTCGGCGTGACGCGCGGCGGCAGGATCTGCGCCCAGTCCGTGTAGCCCTGGCTCCAGAACGCCGTCGACCAGGCGTCGTTGAGCTCGTCGAGCGTGTACCGCGCGCGCAGCCATTCGCGGAACGACGCGGCGCACGTGTCGCAGTAGCACTTGGGGATGTGGCAGCCGTACTCGTTGCCGACGTGCCACGCCGCGAGCGCGGGGTGGTCGCGGTAGTGCGCGGCCATCTCGCCGGCGAGCGCGGTGGCCCGGTCGCGGTAGATCGGGGAGGTCGGGCAGTACGCCTGGCGCGAGCCGTGGCTGAACCGCACGCCGTCCGCCCGCACCGGCAGCATCTCCGGGTACTGGGCGGTGAGCCACGGCGGCGGCGCGGCCGTCGCGGTGGCGAGGTCGACGCGGATGCCGCCCGCGTGCAGCAGGTCCATCACTCGATCGAGCCAGTCGAACCGGTACTCGCCCTTCGACACCTCGATGCGGGCCCAGCTGAAGATGCCGACGCTGACCAGGTTCACGCCGGCCCGCCGCATGAGCTCGACGTCCTCCGCCCACACGTGCTCAGGCCACTGCTCGGGGTTGTAATCGGCACCCCAGCCGAGGCCGGGCATGCCGGTAGGCCAACTGGTCACGGCCGCAAGGGTGGCTGACAAACCCCCACAACGTCAACACAAGCAAACAGGACTTCCCGTTTGGGTCTGTTCGGCGGTATCAGCTGGCGGATCACCGTGGTGGGCCCGAATGCGCCCTGTACCCACGATTAACAGCTGCGTAACGGGGCTTGACAGGATGTGTGGCTGGGGACACATTGTGCGCAACTTTGTTTGAGTCAGTGTTCGGTTGGCACAGCCGACGTCACCCGTAGGAGCGATGATGGATCGGTACACGCCCAGTTCCACCCCGTTACCGCTGCTCGGCAGGCGGGCCATGCTCAAGGTGATGCTGGCGGGCGCCGGCGTCGCCGCGATGCCCGGTCTCGCGGCCTGTGGTGGCGGCGGTTCGGGCTCGGGCTCCTCGGCCAACACGGTCAGCTTCGGCAACAACCTGTCCGACCAGGTGCCGAAGGACGCGATCACCGCGGCCGTGAAGGGCTTCGAGGCGAAGTCCGGCGGGCTGACCGTCGCCATCAACACCAAGCAGCACGAGCAGTACCAGGAGCAGATCAACAACTATCTGCAGGGCAAGCCGGACGACGTGCTCGCCTGGTTCGCCGGGTACCGCATGCGGTTCTTCGCGGGCAAGGGCCTCACCGGTGACCTGACCGACCTGTGGGGCAAGATCGGCTCCTCCTACTCGAGCGCGCTCAAGGAGGCGTCCACGGGTTCGGACGGCAAGCAGTACTTCGTGCCGTTCACGCAGTACCCGTGGGGCATCTTCTACCGCAAGAGCCTCTGGCAGGAGAAGGGCTACGCGGTCCCGAAGACGCTCGACGAGCTCGTCGCGCTGGCCACGAAGATGAAGGCCGACGGCCTGGTTCCGATCGCGCACGCCCAGAAGCAGGGCTGGCCGAGCATGGGCACGTTCGACCAGATCAACTTCCGGCAGAACGGCTACCAGTTCCACGTCGACCTCATGGCCGGCAAGGAGGACTGGCAGGACAAGCGGGTCAAGGACGTCTTCGACACCTGGAAGCGGCTGCTGCCGTTCCACCAGGAGAACGCGCTGGGCCGCGAGTGGCAGGAGGCCGCGCAGTCGTTGCAGCAGAAGAAGTCCGGCATGTACCTGCTCGGTTCCTTCGTGGGGCAGCAGTTCCCGAAGGCGGAGCAGGACGACCTCGACTTCTTCCCGTTCCCGGAGATCAACCCGCAGTTCGGCACGGACACGGTCGAGGCGCCGATCGACGGCTACATGATGGCGAAGAAGCCGGCGAACAAGGACGGCGCGCTCAAGCTGCTCGAGTACCTGTCGACGGGTGAGCCCCAGGTGGCGTACCTGAAGGCGGACCCGACGGCGGTCGCGACCAACTCCTCCGCCGACACGTCGGGCTACACGCCGCTGCAGAAGAAGGCGGCCGAGGTCATCAAGAGCGCCAAGCACATCACGCAGTTCCTCGACCGCGACACCGACCCCGGTTTCGCGTCGGACGCGGCCACTAACGGCATCAACGCGTTCATCAAGAACCCCAATGATATCGACTCCGTGCTGAAGGGCATGGCCGACCAAGCGAAGTCCATCTTCAAATGACCGTTCTGCAACAGCGAGCGGACGACAGGCGGGCGGCGGACCAACCGGGTTCGCCGCCCCGTCGGCGTGGTCCCAGGGCCACCGCGCTCGCCAAGACCGACAAACTGGTGCTGGGCCTCATGCTCGGCATCCCCACGCTCGTGCACGTGCTGTTCGTGTGGGTGCCGACATTCGGGTCGATCGCGCTGTCGTTCAGTTCCTGGGACGGCATCGGCGGGTTCGAGGACATCGAGTGGATCGGGGTCGGCAACTACGTCGACATCTTCACGAGCTACCCGCGCTTCTGGCCAGCGGTGCAGCACAACCTGATCTGGCTGGTGTTCCTGATCGCCGTGCCGACGTCGATCGGCCTGCTGCTGGCCGTGCTGCTCGACCGGCAGCTGCGGTTCAGCCGGATCTACCAGTCCGCGCTGTACCTGCCGATGGTGCTGTCGCTGGCGTTGATCGGCTTCATCTGGCAGCTGATCTACCGTCCGGACGACGGTCTGCTGAACAGCCTGCTGGGCCTGTCCGACAAGCCGATCGACTGGCTCGGCGACACGGACATCAACCTGTACGCGGTGCTCGTCGCCGCCGCGTGGCGGCACACCGGCTACATCATGTTGCTGTACTTGGCGGGCTTGAAGTCCGTGGACCCCGCGTTGAAGGAGGCCGCCGCGCTCGACGGCGCCAACGCGTGGCAGACGTTCTTCCGCGTCACGTTCCCCGTGATGAAGCCGGTGAACATCGTCGTGCTCGTGGTGACGGTCATCGAGGCGCTGCGCGCGTTCGACATCGTCTACGTCATCAACAAGGGGCGCAACGGACTCGAGCTGCTCTCCGTGCTGGTGACGGACAACATCATCGGTGAGGCCTCGCGCATCGGCCGCGGTTCCGCGGTCGCGGTGATCCTGCTGACGATCTCGCTCGGCTTCATCATCACGTACCTGTACCAGACCTTCAGCAAGGAGAACCGGCCGTGACCGCCGCGGTGGCTGTGAAGCGCAAGCGACCGATCAGCCTGGGCACGGTCGCCACGCACGCCTTCCTGGTACTCGCCTGCCTCGGCACGCTGGCGCCGCTGCTGTGGGCCGTGTACGCATCGCTGCGCACGTACGAGGACACGTCGATCAACGGCTACTTCTCGATCGCGAAGTCGTTGACGTTCGAGAACTTCAGCAACGCCTGGGAGATCGGCAACCTGCCGCACTTCTACTGGAACACGTTCCTCATCACGGTTCCGGCTTTGGTGATCACGCTGCTGCTGTCGTCGATGGTGGCGTTCGGCGTCTCGCGGTTCAGCTTCAAGTTCAACCTGCTGCTGTTGATGGTGTTCACGGCGGGCAACCTGTTGCCGCAGCAGGTGATCGTGACGCCACTGTGGCGGCTGTACCGGCTGATCGAGGTGCCGTTGTGGGTGAGCGACAGCGAGTCGCTGATCGACTCCCCGGTCGGTGTGGTGCTGATCCACATCGCGTTCCAGTCGGGCTTCTGCACGTTCGTGCTGTCGAACTACATGAAGACGATCCCGTACGAGCTGACCGAAGCGGCCCGCGTGGACGGTGCGTCGGTGTGGCGTCAGTACTGGCAGTTGACGTTGCCCTTGTGCCGTCCTGTTTTGGCGGCCTTGGCGACGCTTGAGTTCACCTGGATCTACAACGACTTCCTGTGGGCGTTGGTGCTGATCCAGACCGGCGACAAGATGCCGATCACCTCGGCGTTGCAGAACCTCAAGGGCGCGTTCTTCACCAACAACAACCTGATCGCCGCTGGCTCGCTGCTGGTCGCGCTGCCGACGCTGGTCGTGTTCTTCGTGCTGCAGCGCCAGTTCGTCGGCGGGCTCACCCTCGGATCCACGAAAGGCTAGTTCATGCGCACGGTTGCCGAGATCACCGTCGACCCGGCTCGCGCCCGCGTGCACGAGCAAGGTTGGCAGTCCTGGTCACCGTCGACCGGCTACGCGCTTTCCGATGTGCCGCACCGTTGGGTGGACAAGCCGCACCGGATCAGTTCGTATCGCTACGAGAACTCCCAGGGCACGGACGTGTTCTGGGGCGAGGGCCTGCTGGCCGTCGATCCCGGTGACGGTTCGCCCGTTTCTCTCGTGGTCGCCGTCTCTCCAACCGTTTCCGTCCCGTCGATCCGCGCGCACTTCGTCGGCAACAAGGTGATCGTGTCCGCCAACGGCGATGTCTCCGTGCGCACTGACTCTTCCGTTTCTCTGGCTTTGGCGCACTGGGCGGACGAGGTGGTCGACAAGCTGGGCCTGCCGGTGCCGCGGCCGGCGCCCACGATCTGGTGCTCCTGGTACCAGTACTTCACCGATGTCACCGAGTCCGATGTGGACTCGAATTTGGCTTTGCTGGATTCCCTTTCGCTGCCCGTGGATGTCGTACAGGTCGACGACGGGTATCAGGCGGAGATCGGCGACTGGCTCGTCCCGTCCGGCCGTTTCGCTGACGTGCCAGGGCTTTTCTCGCGAATCCGGTCCCGTGGGCGGCGGGCCGGCATCTGGACCGCCCCCTTCCTGGTGGCCGAGAATTCCCGCCTGCGTTTTGAACACCCCGACTGGCTCGTGCGTTCGCCTGACGGCACACCGGTTTCCGCGGGCTACAACTGGTTCCAGTCTTTGTACGCCCTGGACACGACTCACCCTGGGGCTCGCGACTACCTGCGAACCGTCTTCGAAACGTTCGGGTCGTGGGGCATCGACTTCCACAAGATCGACTTCATCTACGCGGGCGCGATTCCCGGGGTTCGCTACGAGGACGTCAGCCCGATCGAGGCTTACCGCAGCGGTGTGTCACTGATCCGCTCGGCGATCGGCGACGCGTACCTCCTCGGGTGCGGGGCCCCGCAGCTGCCGTCGATCGGACTGTTCGACGCCATGCGGGTCTCGCCGGACATCGCGCCCACCTACGAGTCCTTCAACGGCGACGCCTCCATGCCCAGCCAGTTCGGCGCCACCATGAACGGCGTGTCCCGCGCGTTCCAGCACGGGCGGTTCTGGGTGAACGATCCCGACTGCATCGTCGCGCGCCCGGAGATCGAGCGGCGCGAGGAGTGGGCCGAGCACGTGTCGCGGTACGGCGGGCTGCGCGGCAGCTCCGACGGCCTCGACCAGCTCGACGACTGGGGGCTGGCCACCACCCGCCGCCTGCTCAGCGAACCGATCCCGCGCTACTTCGTGGAGTCGTGAGCCCCCCGCGCGCTTCCGATTGCACTCAGCGTACCGGCGGGGTCTGACAATTCCGGGGGCTGCGGCCCTGGTCGCCTCTTTCAAGCTATCGAACTTCCCCCGAACGGCCCTGCCGGCCTCGACCAGTCACACCGACCCAGCAAGACCCGCCCGGTCAGTGTCCCAGCAAGACCCGACCGGTCACCACCTCAGCCGAACCTGACCGGTCACCACCCCTGCAGGACCCGACCGGTCGCCATCCCAACAGCCGCGCCCCCACCGAACCCAGCCGGTCACCGGCCCAGCCGAACCCGCCGGTCACAGCGCCTGCAGAACTCGATCAGTCACCGCACCAGCAGGCCGCGCTCCAGCCCAATCCGGCCAGTCACCGCCCGAGCAGGACCCGGCCAGTCACCGCACTTACAGGCCCCGGTCACGCCCCCAGCAGAGCCCGCCCCAGCAGAACCCCGGCCAGTCACCGCCCAGCGGAACCGGTCACCGCCCCTGCGGATTGTGATCGGTAATCGTCTGCCACCGCGAGAACGGCATCACGATCACCCGAGCCTTACCCACCACGTTGTCGATCGGAATCGCCCCATCGGCCGGCGTCGGGTCACCGTGCTTACGCGAGTCCGCCGAGTTGTTGCGGTTATCGCCCATCACCCAAAGCCGCCCAGCAGGCACGGTCACCTTCTCGAACGGCTGCTGCTGCTGACCACCGGCCAGATTCAGATAGGGCTCGTCGAGCGGCTTGCCGTCGACCAGCACGCGCCCCTTGTCGTCGCAGCACTCGACGGTCTGCCCGCCGACGGCGATGACGCGCTTGATGAAGTCCGTTCCGGACGGTTCCGACAGGCCGACGATCGAGCCGATGTCCTGCGCGGTGCCGACGAAGAAGTTCGGCGGCTCCTGGCCACCGGTCCAGTTGGGCGGACCGCGGAACACGATCACGTCACCGGGCTGCGGGTCGCGGAACAGGAAGGTGACCTTGTCGACCAGCACCTTGTCGTTCACGCAGCCGTAGCACCCGTGCAGCGTCGTCTCCATGGAGCCCGACGGAATCACGAACACCTTGGCGATGAACGTCTGGATGACCGTGGTCAGCGCGAGCGCGACGACGGCGATGACGAGCACCTCACGCCAGAACGGCTGCTTCTTCTTCGTCTTGGCCGTAGGCAGGCGCCCAGACGAACCCGAAGATCCCGACGGCGCGTCGAGCGACTCCCAGGAGCCCGAGGTCTCCGAGGGGGAAGAAGCGGACGGACTGGACGAATCCGACGAGCGGAAGCGCCGTGTCCTGCCCGGCTCGTCGTTCACACGATGACTCACGCTCGCCACCTTACGGACGTCCCGGTAGGCGCAACGTGAACAGGGCGCCGCCTTCGGGCGCTCGGCCCGCGTACGCCGTGCCGCCGTGTCGCGCCGCTGCCTGCTTGACGATCGCCAGCCCGAGCCCGGATCCCGGCAGGGTCCGCGCCTCGGACGAGCGGTAGAAACGTTCGAAAACGTGAGGTAGATCGGCGTCCGCGATCCCCGGACCGGAGTCCGCGACCTCGACCACCGCGCTGCCGTCACCGAGCTGCCTGAGCTCCAGCCGGACCACGGAACCGTCCGGGCTGAACTTCACCGCGTTGTCCAACAGGTTCAACACGGCCCGCTCCAGCGCACTGGAATCACCCAAAAGTGTCCACGGTTGGAGCCGCACGTCAAAGGACAGCGAGGCGGCACGCCGACGCGCTCGATCCAAAGCCCTTTCGACGACCTCGACCAGGTCGACCGGCTCCTGCACCATCTGGGGCGCGTCCTCGCGCGCGAGCTCCACCAGGTCGCCGATCAGCGTGGTCAGCTCGTCGAGCTGGCCGCGGATGTCGGCGTTGATCTCGGCCTTGTCCTCGTCGGACAGGGTCGGCTGGTTCGGGTTCTCGGACGCGAGCAGCAGCTCCAGGTTCGTCCGCATCGAGGTCAACGGCGTGCGCAGCTCGTGTCCCGCGTCCGCGACGAGCCTGCGTTGCCGTTCCTGCGACTCGGCGACCGCGCCGAGCATGGCGTTGAAGCTGTGCGTCAACCGCGCGAGCTCGTCGTCCCCGGACACCGGGATCGGCGTCAGGTCACCGGTGTTCGCGACGCGCTCGGTCGCCTCGGTCAGCCGCTGCACCGGCCGCAGACCCGTGCGCGCGACGGCCGTGCCCGCGATCGCCGCGAACAGCACGCCGGCGCCGCCGATCAGGAACAGCACCAGGCTGAGCTTCGCCAACGTCGTGCGCTGCGGTTTCAACGACTGCGCGAGCACCATCGCCGACCCGTCGCGGTACTTCACCGAGATCACGCGGGTGTCGGTCGCCTGGTCAGTCCACAGGTTCTCCGCGAGCTCGCCTTTGGCCACCCGCAGGTCGTCCGAGTTGGTCGGCGGACGCGGCGTGTACTTCGGCCACACGAGCTTGCCCTCGGCGTCCAGCAGGCCGATCCGCAGATCGCCCGCGCCGAGGAAGGCGGCGGGCAGGCTCGTCACATCGTCGGTGACGGTCGGCGACGCCACCGCCGCCGCGGCACGGGTGTGCAGGTTCTCGTCGACCGAGTTGTAGAGGCTGTTGTAGACGAGCATGTACGCGCCCAGCGACACCAGCGCGACGGCACCGGCCACGCAGAACGCGGCCAGCAACGTGACGCGGACGCGCAGGGAGGCGCGCTGGAACCGGCCCCGTGGAGCCAGGGTCACGGAGGCGTCTCCCGCAGCACGTAGCCCACTCCACGCACCGTGTGGATCAGCCGGTTCTCGCCGTCCGCCTCCGTCTTGCGGCGCAAGTAGCCGACGTAGACCTCCAGCGCGTTGCCGGATGTCGGGAAGTCGTACCCCCACACGTCCTCCAGGATCCGGCTGCGCGTGAGCACCTGTCGCGGGTGCGCCAGCAGCAGCTCGAGCAGTGCGAACTCGGTGCGCGTCAGGCTGATCTGACGCTCGCCGCGACGCACCTCCCTGGTGGACGGGTCGAGCTCGAGATCGGCGAACTTCAGTACGGTGCCGGGTCCGGAGGCCCCGGCGGCGGCGTCGGTCGTCGCCCTGCGCAGCAGTGCGCGCAGCCTGGCCAGCAGTTCCTCCAGCGCGAAGGGCTTGGGCAGGTAGTCGTCGGCGCCCGCGTCCAGTCCGGACACCCGGTCGCTCACGGCGTCACGCGCGGTCAGCACGAGGATCGGCAGGTCGTCGCCGGTGCTGCGCAGCCGCCGGCACACCTCCAGCCCGTCCAGCCTCGGCATCATGACGTCGAGGACCATCGCATCCGGCCGCTGGGACGTCACCGACTCCAGCGCCTGCAGGCCGTCGCCGGCGCATTCGACCTGGTATCCGTTGAACTGCAGCGAGCGGCGCAGCGACTCACGGATCTGCCGGTCGTCATCGACAACGAGGATGCGCATGCCGTCAGTGTTGCTCGTCCCCCTGAGAGGCGCCTGAGAAGGTCCTCAAGTGCGGATGTGAGTTGTGTGTTAACCCGCGAGATCAACCCACGGGATCAACCCCCGAGCCCCCTCGCCACGGGAGCGTTCCACTTCCGCCACAGCGCGACCAGGCGCAACGTCACGATCAGCGCGGACGCGAGCAGCGCCACCGGGTCGGCGGGCAGGCCCAGCACGAACCCGAGTGCGACGACCACCGCGCCGACCAGCGCCGCGACCGCGTAGATCTCCCGGCGCAGCACCAGCGGGATCTCCCGCAGCAGCACGTCACGCAGCGCGCCACCGCCGATTCCGCAGGTCATGCCGATCAGGCAGGCCGTGTAGGGCGGGGCGCCCAGCCGCAGCGCGGTCGACGTGCCGGACGTCACGAACAGGCCGAGCCCGACCGCGTCCAGCAGCAACACGCTGCGGCGCAGCCGGGCGACCTGCGGGTGGAACCGGAACACGATCAGTCCGGTCAGAGCGGGAACCAGCAGTGAGGGCCAGTTCCGCAGGCTCGTGGGCGGGTGGACGCCGAGCAGCACGTCCCGGATGATCCCGCCGCCGAGCGCGGTCGTCAGGGCGACCACGATCACGCCGAACACGTCGAGCCTCGCGCGCACCGCCGCGACCGCGCCGGACGCCGCGAACACCGCGATACCGATCATTTCCAGCGCGATGAGCAGCACGAACGGGCAGGCTACGCGGTTCGGGCAACTGCCACGAGATATCCCCACTCGGGGAGTGACGCGATCGGCGAGAGCAGCACGTCCAGGTGCGCCTTGGCCTCGTCGCCGAACTGCGCGACAAGCTCGTCGTAGTGCTTGGTCGCGCCCTCGACGAGCCGGGGCATGGTCTTCTTCGTGTAGTCGCTGACGTTGAGCAGCTCGAGGACTTCCAGACCGGCCTCGGCCAGCAGCGCCGGGTACTCGTGCAGCATCGGCACCGGGCTGAGCGCGAACGTCTCCAGCGCCGGTCCGAGCGCGGCCTTGCTCTCCTCGCTCAACGGTCCGCGCTGCACGATGTCCGCGACCACGATCAGCCCGCCGGGCCGCACCACGCGGGCCAGCTCGCGCAACGCCTTGGGCCGGTCCATGTGCAGCAGCGACTCGAACGCCCACGCGGAGTCGAAGTGGTGGTCGCCGAACGGGAGGTCCAGCGCGTCCGCGCACACGAAGTAGGCGCGGCCGTTGGCGCGGCGGTTGGCCTCGTCGACCTGGGCCTGGTTGATCGAGATGCCGATGACGTCGGCACCGGTCGCGCCGGCCAGCGCCAGCGCGGGTTCGCCGAGCCCGCAGCCGAGGTCGAGGACGCGGTCGCCGGGCACGGCGTCGATCTTCTCGATCATCAGGTCGGTGAGCCGCAGCGCGGCGACGCCGTTGGAGCTCTCGTCCTCGTCGGAAAGCCAGTAGCCGTAGTGGAAGTTGCTGTCCCAGATCTTGAGCAGGACCTGGCTGTAGACGTCGTAGAACCTGTCGACGGCGTGCTGTTCCCGCGCTTCCCGCACGGGCTCGGTGGTCAGGGGCTCGGTGTGCAAGGGAAGGGCCTCCAGTCCGCGGGTGAGCAACGACATCCGCCACTGCAGCTCCTCGGCCGGGACGGCCAGGCTCAGGTGCGGGAACCGGGCGAGCAGGCCGCCCAGTGCGACCTCGGTTTCCAGGCGGGCCAGCGCGGCCCCGATGCAGAAGTGGATGCCGTGCCCGAACGCGAGGTGCGCGCGGCTGTCCCGTCGCACGTCGAGCCGGTCGCCGTCCGGGAACGCGCGCTCGTCGCGGTTGGCGGAGATGAGCGACGCGAAAACGATCTCACCGGCGGGGATCACCGTGCCGCCGATCTCGACATCCTCGGTGGTGTAGCGGAACGTCGAGGTGTGCGTGGGACCGTCGAAGCGGATCAGCTCCTCGACGGCACCGCGGATCAGGTCGGGGTTCTCCCGCAGGTCGCGCAGCTGCTCGGGGTGTTGCAGCAGCGCGAGCACGGCATTGCCGAGGAGGTTCGAAGTGGTTTCGAAGCCACCGATGATCATCACCGCGATCAGCGAGATGAGCTCGTCCTCGGTCGTCTCACCGACCGCGATGAGTGAGGTGATCAGGTCGTCGGCGGGGTTGGCCCGCTTGGCCGCGATCAGGCCCACGATGTACTCGTGCAGCGCTTTGCTGTCCGCCGCAACGGTTTCCGCGGGCGCGACCGACAGCGACACCATGGTCTGCGTCCACCCGAGCAGCGCCGGACTGTCCGATTCGGGCACCCCGAGCAGCGCGCAGATCACCTTGACCGGCAGCTGCGTCGAGAACGAGGACATCAGGTCGAAGGTGCCGGACATCCGGTCCAGCAAATCGTTCACGATGCGTTCGATGCTCGGTCTCAACGCCTCGACCTGACGAACTGTGCACGCGCGGCTGACGAGCCGGCGCAGTCGCGTGTGGTCGGGCGGGTCGATACTGAGCAGGTTGTCGCGCAACGAAGGCGGCAGGCACATGAGGTTGCGCGCTTCCACCGTGTCCGGGTCGAAAAGGTGAGCCGCGTCACGCACTGACTTGCTGAACCGCGGGTCGGCGAGAACGACTTTGGCGTCCTCGTAGCGGCTGACGACCCAGATCTTCATCCCGTTCGGCGTGATCGTGGGGAAGACCGGGGCGTGGGCACGCAGTTGGGCGTATGTCGGGTAGGGGTCGCGGAGAAACTCGGGTCCGAGTGTCTCTCCGTCCATAGTGGCCTGTTGTTCCATGGCCACTCGCACGTCCGCTTGTTACGTCTCAGTTCGATTGAGACGGAAGGTTCACGCTACGCGGTCAGAAGAAGTCAGCGAGTCGCGGAACCCCTGGCGTGCCAACGAGTTGATCAAGGCCGGCGGCGTCGGCCGGATCCGCGTCGAGCAGGTTCGCCCTGCGCAACGCATGCGTGTCGTACATGCCCGAGTACCACGGCCCGAGGGCGCGAGCGTGCATCCGGACCGCTCCGGAGCCGCCCGGTTCGCACCGAATCTCCCCGTTTCTGCTGACAATCCGGTGCCTGCCCGCGTTCCAGGGCGCAGTGTCGTCGGTCACATCG
Organism: Lentzea sp. NBRC 105346; assembly: GCF_030269605.1. Taxonomy (GTDB): domain Bacteria; phylum Actinomycetota; class Actinomycetes; order Mycobacteriales; family Pseudonocardiaceae; genus Lentzea. Next base: position 138,027 of record NZ_BSTQ01000018.1, on the reverse strand, counting down.
ATGTCGACGACGAAGTCGCGGAGGTGCGTCGGCCACCCTCTCGCGGCGATGGCGGCGGGGAGGTCGACCACGCGGAGCATCCACAGCCACGTCGACACCTCGTGCCGCATCTGCTGCGACGTGAACAACGCGAGCAGCGCAGGGTCGGTGATCCGCACCTCGAGGTTCTCGATGGTGCCTTGCCACGACTTGAGCTCGGCGAGCAACGAAAGTTGCGCGTCGGCGTCGGTGCCAACGACGTCGAACACCTTGAGCGCGGAGTTGGGCAGGCGCATCGCGGTCAGGTAGCCGCGCAGCTCGCCGTCCGCGCCGGGCAGGACACTGACGACGTCCAGCCCGAGCACTTTGGACAGGTCGATGCGCGGCGGGCGGCGGTCGAGCATGCCGTTCACCGTGCGCGCCAGACCCAGGTAGCACTCGTGCAGCGCCTTGAGCATGTCCGGTGTGGCCGGTTGGGCCACGAGCCGGTTCGCGGGCTTCGGCGCGGCGAGCAGCCGGTCGATCGGCAGCCTCGTGAACTCGTAGACGCCGGCGCGTTCGTAGCCGCGCGTGCGATACAGCTCGGGCACCGTCGCGTACAGCACCGACAGGCTCTGGCCGTGTTCACGCATGTCCCGCAACGCCGCGTCGAGCAGGCCGGACGCGACGCCGCGGCCCCGTGCGTACGGGTCGACGGCCACGCCGCCGACGCCGCCCATCGGCACCGCCCTGCCGCCGAAGAACTGCGCGTACTCGCCGATGCCGAGCACGCCCGCGATCCGGCCGTCGATCTCGGCGACCAGCCCGCGCACGCCGGGTTCGATGGGCGGTTCGTCCTCGCTGACGGAGCTGAACGCGACCTTCCGGAGGCGCTGTACCTCGGCATAGTCGTCGGCGGTCTGCTCGCGGATCACCATGCGAAGAAGCCCTGCCCGGACTTCTGGCCCAGCTCGCCCTTCGCCACCTTGTCCCGCAACAGTTGCGGCGGCTCGAACCGCGGGCCGAGCTCGCGCGCCAGGTGTTCGGCGATCGCGAGGCGCACGTCGAGCCCGACCAGGTCGGTGAGCTTGAGCGGGCCCATCGGCCAGCGGTAGCCGAGCGTCATGCCGGTGTCGATGTCCTCGGCGGACGCGACGCCCTCCTCGAGCATGCGGATCGCTTCCATGCCGACCGCGACGCCCAGCCGTGACGTGGCGAACCCCGGCGAGTCGCGCACCTCGATGACGGTCTTGCCCAGCTCCTCCGCGATGGTGCGGGCCTTGGCGAGGTTGGCCGGGTCGAGCCCCTTGTGGTGGACGAGCTCCACCAGCTGCTGGACCGGCACGGGGTTGAAGAAGTGCATGCCGAGCACGCGCTCGCCCGGCAGCCCTTCGGCGATCTCCGCGATCGACAGGCTGGACGTGTTCGACGCCAGCAGAGCATTCGGGCAAGCGTTTGCGGCCTCACCCAGGATGGTGCGCTTGAGCGCTACTTTTTCGGGCACAGCCTCGATGACCAGCTCGGCATCCTGCGGCAGGTCACCGGTCCGGACGTGCGCGAACGCCTCGTCGGCGCTCGCCAGCTTGCCCTTCTCCTCGGCCTTGCCGAGCGAGGCCCGGACGTTGCGCAGCGCGTGCTCCAGCCGGCTGGGCTCCTCGCGCAACGTCACCTCGTGGCCGTGCGCGACCAGCACGTGCACGATGCCCGCACCCATCGTGCCGCCGCCGATGACGACGGCCTTCACGCCACGACCTCGGCGGTGAACATCGCGACGAGCTCCATGCCGCCGATCTCGGTGAGGTTGGCGCCCGACGACGCCCACTCGGGCGTCTTGAACGCGGCCTTCATCGCGGCCTCGTTCTCGAAGTAGAGCTCCGCGATGAGGTGCAGCTCGGTGTCGCCGAGGAAGCCGGGGACGGGCACGCGGCTGACCTTCGCGACCTCGGCGCGGACGAGTCCGGGCACCGACTCGGCGATCGGAATGTGCGTCTCGAAGTACTTCCGGTCGAAGCCCTCCGGGTCGGCCGGCTTGCGGTACAAAGCGATGTACTTGATCACGTTGGCACTCCCCGATGTCGACTCGCCCAGCACTCTAACGCTGCTCCGGTTGGGTCTACCGGCACGATGGAGGTGTGCGGATCATCCTCCTGCGGCACGGGCAGAGCCTCGGTAACGTCGACGAGCTGGCGTACTGCCGGGTGCCGGACCACGCGTTGCCGCTGACTCCACTGGGCGAGCGGCAGGCGCGCGCGGTCGGCCCCCAGGTGCGTGCCCTGATCGGCTCGTCGCCGGTCGCGGTGTACGTGTCGCCGTACAAGCGCACGCGCCGCACCCTGGAGCTCCTGGAGGTATCGGCCGAACGGATCGTCGCCGAGCCGCGGCTGCGCGAGCAGGACTGGGGCAACCTCCAGGACCCGGTGCAGCAGGAGATGCTGAAGCACCAGCGGCACGCGTTCGGGCACTTCTTCTTCCGGCTGCCGAACGGCGAGTCAGGTGCGGACGTCGACGACCGCATCGCTGCGTTTCTCAGCGAGCTGCAGGTGCGGCTGCTGCTGGAGGAACCGCATCCGAAGACCGTGCTGATCGTGTCGCACGGGCTGACGATCCGGTTGCTGTGCCGGCGGCTGTTCGCGTGGTCGGTGGACCTCTTCGAGTCTCTGTCCAATTTGGACACGTGCGAGACTCGCGTGCTGGACTGGGACGGCTCGGCGTGGAAGCTGGATCGCCCGTTCGTCCAGTGGCGCGACTCACCGGACGGGGCGACCCAGCTGGGCCCGCCGGTCCCCTAGACCACGCCCGTTCCCTCGGCGACGTTCAGCCCGCCGGTCCTCGCCCACCTTCGAACAGGTGTCCCCCGCGAAGGGGGACCCCTTGCTTTGATTCTTCCAGAAGGGTCTGACAATTCCGGGCCGTCAGACCACGTTCAGCCTCGCCGGCCCCCAGGCAGCGCCGGCCCCTTAGAGCAACCTCAAACGGGCGTCCCCCGCCAAGGGGGACCCCCTGCTTTCAATTCTCCCAGAAGGGTCTGACAATTCCGGCCCTCAGAGCAGCCCGCGCCGATACGCGGCGACCAACCGCCGCGGCACCAGCAACTCGCGCCCGTCCAACGCCCGCACCGGCACGAGATCCGGCGCGACCGTCTTCCACCGCGCCCGCCGATGCCGAGTGTTCGACCGGGACGTCCGCCGCTTCGGCACGGCCATCAGCGCACCCGCTTCCCGTAGCGGCGGTTGAACTTCTCCACCCGCCCGGCGGTGTCGACGAGCCGCTGCGAGCCCGTCCAGAACGGGTGTGAGTCGGCCGTGACGTCCACCGCGATCAGCGGGTAGGTGTTGCCGTCGGACCACTCGACCGTCCGGTCGGACGTCGCGGTCGAGCGCGTCAGGAACGCCGTGCCCGTCGCCGCGTCCTGGAAGACCACCGGGTGATAGTCGGGGTGAATGCCCTGCTTCATGAGACCTTCCTGATCGACTCCACGAACGACAGCTCGTCGTCCGTCAACAGCGCTTCCTCGAACGTCGCGACCAGCGAGTCGGGACACCCGAGCGTGATCGCGACGATCTGCTGACCGGGCATCCCGCCCCACGGCCCGGCCTCGCCGACGTGCAGCCCGCATCCCGCGGACTCCAGCCGCATCGCGACGTCCGGCTCGTCGGCAACCCATAGACACCCGCGCGCCCGCACGACGGAGCCGTCGAGCAACACGTCGAGCGCGTCGTTGAGCCGCACGGGATGAAACGGCCGATCGGCGGTGAACACCGCGGTCGACACGCCGTCCGACGGCACGAGCGGAATCAGCTTCGGCCGCGAAGCCCGTTGCACCACAACGGTTTCAGGCGTGCACCGCACGGCGTTGGGCGCGAGCCGGTCAAGCACGGCGAGCGTGCGGTCGTCGGCTTCCCCTTGCAGCACCAGCACATCGGCCGCCTCGACCTGCGCGACGACCACCTGCGCGACCGTGCGCTGATCCGTCACCATCGAGGCGTCGCTCAACGCGTCCTCAAGCCAGCTCTCCGCGTCGAGCACGGTGATGACGCACTCGACGCGCACGCCGCTCTCCTCGAGAGCGCGCCGCACGACCGCGGGTTCGAGCAACGGGTCGAGGTGCCACACGATCCGGCCGCCGATCCGCAACATGTCCTCGCGAATCGCGCAGGACACGCAGCCGGCCTCCAGCTCGGTGACCACACCGTCGAGCCACCGGCGAACCACGCCCTCCTCGCTCAGGTCGTGCCTGACCAGCACGGATCCAGGCAGGTCGAACCAGACCCGCGCGGCCACGTCGTGGTCTGCCAACCCCGACACCATGACGACAACGGTTTCCATGTGCGTTACTGTAGATGAAAATGAATGTCATCTTCAAGGAGGTCTTGTGCGTCACTGCCAGCTGACCGGCCGCGCGCCGGGCTACGGCAACCGCGTCTCGCACTCGCAACGCAGGACGCGCCGGCGTTGGCTGCCCAACACGCAGCGCCGCCGCTACTGGCTGCCGTCGGAACGCCGGTACGTCGTGCTTACGTTGTCCGCCAAGGGAATGAAGACCGTGGACCGCCGCGGCATCGAGTCGGTGGTGGCGCAGCTGCGCCGAGACGGGGTGCGGGTGTGACCGACCGCAGGCCGAAGCGCAGGCAGAACCTGCTCGCGAAGGAAGGCATCACGCACGTGGACTGGAAGGACGCCACGCTGCTGCGCAAGTTCATCTCGGACCGCGGCAAGATCCGATCCCGCCGCGTCACAGGCCTGACACCGCAACAACAACGCCAGATCGCCACCGCCATCAAGAACGCGCGCGAAATGGCCCTGCTGCCCTACCCGTCCCAAGGCCGCTGACCCAAGCAGTCCCGCACACGAACGCGGGAACTGTCAGACCTGCTCGCTAGCCTGGAATCCGGGAGCCCACCCACCACCAAGGCGGACACCCAGGAGCGCCCGGATCCGACGCTAGCAGGCAGGTCTGACAGTCAGGGCCGAACGGGAGTGGGCTGCACGGCCAGCACAACGGACATCACCCGCACCGCCGCACTGGCGAGCGTCGCCAGCACGGCCAGCTGCACCATGATCGCCAGCAGCCACCGCATCTCGGCGGAGAAGGTGAGCTCCCCGGCTGGCCCAACGAGAAACGTGGCGTACAAACCCCAGCACTGGAGCGCGGCGAGCACGGCACCCACGATCGTCGTGTGCAGTGAGACCACCAGCACGACCGCGACGAGCAGGATGAGCGCCAGCACCGGCCACATCCCCGTCGCGACGGTCACGGCGACGCCGCATCCGAATCCGAGTGCCGAGCCGTATCCACCACCGATTCTTCGCATCACACCGGTCTATCGCCTGAGATGAGATTTGCGCCACCTCACCGGCATGAAGTTACTGCTTTCGCGTGAGGCACGATCGTACGAATGAGCCCAGACCTCTACCAGGTGTTGCACCGCCGCCGAGACACCAGGGGCGAGTTCACCGGCGAGGAAATCGCCGACGACGTGCTGCGCCGCATCCTCGACGCCGCCCACGCGGCCCCCAGCGTCGGGCTTTCCCAGCCGTGGGACTTCGTGCTCGTGCGCAACCCGGACACGCGCCGCGCGTTCCGCGACCACGTGCAGGCCGAACGGAGCGTCTTCGCCGCCCAACTCGAGGGTGAACGCGCTGAGCTGTTCGCTCGTATCAAAGTCGAGGGTGTCATGGAGTCGACCCTCGGCATCGTCGTCACCTACGACCCGGACCGCGGTTCGCCGGCCGTGCTCGGGCGTCACGCCATCGCCGATGCGGGGCTCTACTCCGTGTGCCTGGCAATCCAGAACCTGTGGCTCGCGGCCACCGCCGAGGGCCTCGGGGTCGGTTGGGTGAGCTTCTACAAGGAGGACGTACTGCGCCGTCTGCTCGACATCCCGTCCCGGCTGCGTCCGGTCGCCTGGCTCTGCGTCGGACCGGTCAGGCACCTGCCCGAAACGCCGGATCTGGAACGTCACGGTTGGCGCAATCGTCTACCTCTTGATGACGTCCTGCACCACGATCGGTACAGGGCGCGACCGTCCCGGTAGCCTGTGGGGGCTCAACCGGCTGCTAGGCGAGTCGGAACGGAGTCGAGAACAGAGTGGAACAGCGCGATCCGCTGGTGGCGGGCCAGATTCCGCGACTGGACCGTGAGGTCCGCGCGCTGCTGAACGCTGGGCGCCTACCGGAGGCGAACAGCCTGTTCGACGAGGTCGTCACAAAGGTGTCGCCCGGCGTGGACCGCTGGGTGCGCTCCGCCGTACTGGTGAACCGCGCGGTTCTGGCCTGGCGTTTGGGCCGCATCCCGCTGGCCCTGGAACTGGCCGCCGAAGGGTGGACCGACCTGGAGGCCGACCGCGTGGACAGTCCTGCGGTAGCCCAGACCCTGGGCTCCCTCGGCTATCTACTGGAAGGAATCGGCAACCGCCGAGCGGCCCTGGACATGGTCCGCCTCTCAGTCCAGGTAGGCCGCCGCGCGGGCAACACCGACACCCTCGCCCAGTGCCTGCAACGAGTGGGCGGCCTCCTCAACTTCCGCGCGTGCTCCGGCCCGGCCGAGGCCGCCCCAGCGATCTTCGAAGAGGCCCGCGGCTACCTGGAAGAGGGCCTGGCGCTTGTCAAGGACGAGATCCTGCACCGAGCCCTGCTGGGCGCCTTCGGCCGCTCACTGGCCGGCGTAGGCGAACTGGAAAAGTCCGAACAGGTAGCCCGCGAAACCCTCCACCTGGCGACCGTGGCGGACGACCTGTGGGGCATCTCGGTAGGCAACTGGGTCCTGGCAGTAGTACGCCGCGAACAGGGCAACCTGGCCGAGGCCCGCACCTACGCCTCACGCGCGGTGACGAACGCGGAACGCATCAACGACACCTCTCTTCTCCTCCGTTTCTCCACCGAACTGGCCGACATCTGCGCCGCCCTGGGCGACTCGGTAGGCGAAGCCGCCGCACTACGCCGTTCCGTGGCAGCGAGCCGAACCGCCACCGAAACCCTCCAGGAGGGCCTGGGCCAGGCCTTGGAACAACGCCGGGTCGCGGTGCAGGCCCAACGACTGGCTGTAGCGGCCCAGGAAGCAGCAGCCCGCGACCCACTGACCGGCCTGGCCAACCGCCTGGGCCTGGAGCGCGCCGCGCAGGCACTACTCGAATCCACCGCCGCCCGCGGCCGAGTGCCGTGGCTGGTCCTGGTCGACGTCGACTGGTTCAAGGGAGTCAACGACGACGCGGGCCACGCGGCGGGCGACGCGGCCCTACGGGAAATCGCCCAACTACTACGCCGCGAGTGCCGGGCCGACGACCTGGTAGCGCGCTGGGCTGGCGACGAGTTCGTAGTACTGCTGGGCGACGCCTCCAACGACCGCGACATCGGCCCCATGGTCGCGGAACGCATCCGCGCGGCGGTGGACGGCCACGACTGGACGATGGTGCTGGGCACGGCCCGCCGCCCCACCGTGTCGATCGGCGTGGCAGCGGGTCCGGCAAAGCTGGACCAGCTGTTCGCAGCGGCGGACATGGCCCTGTACCGAGCAAAACGCCACGGCCGCAACAGAGTCGAGGTCGAACCCTCCTGCGAGGAAGTCCCAGAGATCGTCAGCGGGAACTAGCACCCGCCCGCACGAAACGGCAGCAAAAGCACCAAGGGGTCCCCCCGTCCGGGGCACCCCTTGCGCATATCCTACCGATCAAAACCGCAGGTCACGCCCGCAATCCACAACCTGTGGACAACTCCCCATCCCTGTGGATAACCCCACAAGCAGGGCGCGGGATCAGGCGATCAACCCGCCGCGATAAGCCACCAACGCAGCCTGAACCCGATTAACAGCCCCGATCTTCCCCAGCACCGAGGACACATACCCCTTAACGGTCGCCTCGGACAGATGAAGAGTCCCGCCGATCTCGGCGTTCGACATCCCCTGCCCGATGAGCACGAGCACCTCACGCTCCCGCTCCGAAAGCGAGGACAGCAACCGCCGAGCAGGCTCAGCCATCCGCTCTCCGTCAGCGACCGCGGCAAGCACCCGAGCCGCAACCCCGGGGTCGAGCACCGCGCCCCCGCGAGCCAGATCCCGCACCGCCTTGACCAGCTGCTCAGGCTCGGTGTCCTTCAACAGGAACCCGGAAGCCCCTAGCCGCAAGGCCTCGGAAACGTACTCGTCAACGTCGAACGTGGTCAGGATGCACACCCGAGGCTGATCGGGCAGCGTCCGCAGCCGCCGCAGTGCCGCAAGCCCGTCCGAGGTGCGCATACGGATGTCCAACAGCACGACATGAGGACGGTGCTGGCGCGCCAGGTCGGCCACCAGGTGCCCGTCGTCGCATTCGGCGACCACTTCGATGTCACCGACGCTGCTCAGGATCATGCGGAGGCCCGAGCGAACGAGATCCTCGTCGTCGGCCAGCAAAACCTTGATCACGACGCCTCCCGCATTGGCGTTCCGTGCTCCCACATGGCGCAAGCTTCGCGTACGAACACGCAAGCTCGCGTTAATTCTCAGTTATCTCATCATGTGGTAGGAGATTTGCCGGGAGATCGTCCACGTTCACAGTTACCGGAATTGCGCGGCAACTTCGCTGCGTAAGCGCGGGAGCATGGCATAGAGGGCGTCACCGGGACACTGAGTGACGAAGAAGTCTCGATGTCCAAAAATCTCAGTGGTTGGAATGTTGTACCGATCACACACGTGTGCGCAGAACTGAACGAGTGAATCCCACTGTTGTTGTGGCGGCACCGTGTCCATGTAGATGCCTTCGTTCTCGATTCCGATCGCACGGTCGTTCTGGCCCGGACAGTGGGCGCCCACGACCATGCGATCACCGGCCTCCAGGGCGTCCCGGCTGCCGTGCCGGCCCTCCATCAGCACGCCGCCGCGACTGATCGTGAAGTGCTGACCGGAGTCGGCCCAGCCGTTGGTGTCCATGTGCAGGTCCTGGATCCACCGCGCCAGCTCGTACGCGTGCCCGATCGACAGGTCGTCGGAGTTCGCGGTCGCCGTGTGGTGGATCAGGATCCGGACCGGCCGCCCGACGAGAACGAGCGGCTCCTGAGGCGGCCGCGCACCCCAGTCTTCGCAGGTCCGGATGGGTGGCGAGCCGCCCGCTACCGGGAGCGCCGCCACACCGATGAGGAACGTTCGCCTCCGCATCCGATCTTGATGCCACACCTGATCGATTCAGCGCCCGATCAGACGATTAGAACGTGAAAGGCTTTCGCAAAGTGCCGTACCGAAAGTAACGTGCGCCACACCAGCCCTGCATGGAGAGGAGCTCTGCGGTCATGCGGAGAGCCGCCAACAGGCGTGCCGTGGTCACCCTGCTCGCCACGGCCGCCGTCACCGCTTCGATGATCAGTTCCGCGCAGGCCGAGGACACGAGAGAAGCCGCGTTCACCGCCGACGACTACTGCCTCGGGCAGTGCGGCGATGTGCTGCCACCCGGTCAGAACGGCAACGCGACGCTCGCCGAGATCCTGGCGCACAAGGCGTTCGGCACCCGGCCCGCGCACGCCGCGGACCAGCTCGGCAAGTACGACGCGATGTCGTCCGGGTTCACCGGCCTGACGAACGAGCAGCTCAGCGACTTCTACAACGACGCCTCCTTCGGTGTGCCCGCCGACCAGGTCGAGAGCACGATCAAGCCACGTTCGGACGTGACGATCGTGCGCGACAAGAAGATCGGCATGGCGCACATCAACGGCACCACCCGGTCCGGTACCGAGTTCGGCGCGGGATACGCCGCCGCCCAGGACCGGTTGTGGCTGATGGACCTGTTCCGCCACCTCGGTCGCGGCACGCTCAGCGGGTTCGCCGGCGGCGCACCCGGCAACCGCGCGCTGGAACAGGGTTTCTACAGCCAGATCGCCTACACCGAAGCAGACCTGCAGGCCCAGATCGACCGCGTCGCGAACAGCGGTCCGCGCGGTCAGCAGGCGCTGCAGGACGTGAAGGACTACATCGACGGCATCAACGCCTACCTGACGAAGTCCGTCCACGACCGCAACTTCCCCGGCGAGTACGTCCTGACCGGGCACGCGGACTCCATCACGAACTGGAACGACATCCAGCCGTTCAAGGCGACCGACATGGTCGCGATCGCCTCCGTCGTCGGCGGTCTGTTCGGCGCGGGCGGCGGCGGCGAAGTCCAGTCGGCGCTGGTGAAGCTCGCCGCGCAGAACAAGTACGGCGCCACCATGGGCGACCAGGTGTGGCGCGCGTTCCGCGCGCAGAACGACCCGGAGGCCGTGCACACCGTCCACAACGGACAGTCGTTCCCCTACTCCTCCTCACCGGCGAACCCGCAGGGGGTCGCGCTGCCGGACGCGGGCAGCGTGACTCCCGAGCGCATGGTCTACGACGAGGTCGGCGGCCAGGGCACCACGGCCGTAGCCGCGCCGGCGGACCAGGAGAAGGTGCGCGGCCTGTTCGAGGACGGCGTCCTGCCCGCCGACCTGGCGACGCGGCACGGCATGTCCAACGCGCTCGCGGTCTCCGGCGCCTACACCGACACCGGCAACCCGGTCGCCGTGTGGGGCCCGCAGACCGGCTACTTCGCGCCGCAGCTGCTGATGCTGCAGGAGCTCAACGGTCCGGGCCTGCGGTCGCGCGGCGTCTCGTTCGCGGGCGTCAGCATGTACGTGCAGCTCGGCCGCGGCGTCGACTACTCGTGGAGCGCGACGTCGGCCGGTCAGGACATCATCGACTCGTACGCCGTCGAGCTGTGCGAGCCGAACGGTGGCACGCCGACGAAGGCGTCGCAGTCCTACAAGTGGCGCGACCAGTGCCTGCCGCTGGAACGGCTGGAGCGCAAGAACTCCTGGAAGCCGACCGTCGCGGACGGCACGAAGGAGGGCTCGTACACGCTGGTCATGTGGCGCACGAAGTACGGCCTCGTGACGCACCGCGGCACGATCGGCGGCAAGCCGGTCGCGTACACCACGCTGCGTTCCACGTACCTGCACGAGGTCGACTCGATCATCGGGTTTCAGGAGCTGAACGACCCGGCCGCGGTGAGGTCCGCACAGGACTTCCAGCGCACGGTGGCCAAGATCGGCTACACGTTCAACTGGCTCTACGTCGACTCGAAGGACGCCGCGTACTACAACTCGGGCCTCAACCCGGTGCGCAAGTCCACTGTGGACCCCAACCTGCCGATCTGGGGCCAGCAGGCCTACGAGTGGGAGGGCTGGAACGCCGACCTCAACACGGCGCAGTACACGGGGTACGCCCAGCACCCGAACGCGCTCAACCAGGACTACTTCATCTCCTGGAACAACAAGCCGGCGCCCGGCTACACCGCGGGCGGGTTCAACTACACGTCGGTGCACCGCGGCGACCTCCTCGACACGCGAGTGAAAGCTCTCGTCACGAGCGGCAAGAAGGTGACCCGCGCATCGCTGACCAAGGCGATGGCCGAGGCCGGCGTCGCGGACCTGCGCGGCGAACAGGTGCTGCCGCACCTGTTGCGGGTCATCAAGACCGCGGCCGTGTCCGACCCGGCCCTCGCGTCGACCGTCCAGAAACTGGACGACTGGGTGCGGTCCGGCGCGCTGCGCAAGGAGACGGCCAAGGGCAGCAAGGCCTACGCCAACGCAGAGGCGATCCGCGTGCTCGACGCATGGTGGCCGCTGCTGGTGCAGGCCGAGTTCCAGCCGATGGGCACGGACCTCTACACCGCGCTGGCCGGTGCCATGCAGATCGACGAGTCCCCCTCGGACGCCCATGGCGGTCCGAACGCCACGCCGCACAAGGGATCCGCGTTCCAGTACGGCTGGTGGGGCTACGTCGACAAGGACATCCGCAAGGTCCTCGGCGACCAGGTGCAGAGCCCGTTCCCGCAGACCTACTGCGGCAACGGCGTGCTGACCGCGTGCCGCCAGGTCCTGCTGGACACGCTGAAGCAGGCCGCCGCGAAGCCCGCCAACCAGGTCTACCCCGGTGACGCGGACTGCGCCGCGGGCGACCAGTGGTGCGCGGACACGATCATCCACCGCGCGATGGGCGGCATCACGCAGGACAAGATGACCTGGCAGAACCGCCCGACCTACCAGCAGGTCGTGCAGTTCCCGTCCCGGCGTGGAGCGTCACTGACGAATGTCGCCCGAGGTCGGACGGCCACGGCGTCCAGCTACGAGAAGGGCTGGAACACCCTGCCACCACTGAACGTCCTGGACGGCAACACCGGCTCGCGGTGGGCGTCGGACTGGAGCGACGACCAGTGGATCCAAATAGACCTCGGCAGCGTGCAACGGATCGGTCGCGCGGTGTTGCGATGGGAATCCGCGTACGCCAAGGGATACCGCGTCGAGGTCTCTTCGGACGGCACGAACTGGCGCCAGGTCTACGTCACCACAACGGGTAACGGCGGGGACGACGTTGTGTCATTCGTACCAACGGACGCGCGATACCTCCGAATGACGGGTACCGAGCGCGCCACTCGTTACGGATACTCTCTGTACGAACTTGAGGTCTACGGCTCGTAGACCCCACGAGAGAGGACCTCGGTCCACCCCCAGGGGCCGAGGTCCTCTTCTATTTCCCCTACTTGTCGTGGTTCACGCGGCCGATGCGGCCGGCCTGGATCACCGTGCCGTGGGCCGTGCCGGAGAACTCGTTGTGGTTGCTGTACTTCGGCGTGCGATCCTTCTTCTTCTCGGGCATCTTGGGCTGTTCGGCCTCGGCGTAACCGGTCGACAGAACGTCGCCGGAAGGCTTGGGACAGTGCAGGTATGCGTTACCGCTATAGGTCTTCACGCTGGCCGGCGCAGCGACGTACTGGGTCACGGGCTTCGGTGAGTACCCAGCCTCGACGACGTCGCGGTACACCCGGTCGGACAGGATCGCGGCGACGAACGTGACGTCCGGATCGGAGCTGTCGAGCAGGCGCCGCACCGGTTCCGCGTCGACCAGCCGATGCGCCTCGACCCGCGCGTTCCCCGTGCCGTCGCCGTCGCCGTCCGCCCGCTCCAGTGGCCCGACCGTGATCGCGACTCGCATGCGCAGCCGCGTCTTGCGGTCGCCCGCGCGCAGCACCTGGTCCTGGTACTCCAGTTCCTGCTGCAGCTTGTCGAGGAACGGACCGATCAACGTCGGCAGTACCTGGGGCGGGAAGCCGATCGCGTAGCCATCGCCGGTGCTGTCGGGGAACTCGCGGTTCTCCCAGATGTCCAGGCGGCCGATCAGCGCGAACGTGCGCTCCAGCACCACCGGGATCAGCTCGGTCAGCATGCGGTGGTCAGCGCCCTTGTGGCCGCTGTAGTCCTTCATGTCGACGACCACGACGGCGCTGTACGGGGGCAGGTCGGGGATTGTCATGCCGACACCGTGGCACTGTGGCGTGTTTCGGAGTGCCCACAAAGTGGCAGCACGACTGTGACTCAGGTCACAAGATGTCGAAGACCTTCGAGATCGGCGACGCGGATCGGGTTGGTGTCGCTGAGGAATCCGCGTTCGTACAACTCGTGCACGGCCTTGCCGATCGCGTTGCGGGACAGGCCGAACGCCCCGGCGATCCAGGACTGCGACATCGGGACCACGTCGTGGTCCGGCCCGGCCAGGTCGACGACCCTGACGATCAGGTCGGCGGTACGCCACAACGGCGGCTCCGCCCTGGTCGTGGCGAGCCCGGCGGACTGCCGGACCTTGCCGGCCAGGTAGGTGCTGAGCGCGTTGCCGGCGTGATGCCGCGCGAGCAACCGTTGGAACGGATCGGCCGCGATCTCGTACGCCACACAGGGTTCGAGCGCGACGACCGCGGCGGACCGGGGGCTGCCGTCCAGCGCCGCCATCTCGCCGACCAACTCCCCCGGCCCGCGCAACGCCACGAGCCGCTCGCTCTTGAGCACCGCGACCCGCCCCTCCTGCAGCGCCAGCAGGAACGAGCCGCGCGCGCCTTCGCGCAGCAGCGGCTCGTTGGCCTTGAAGTCGCGTCGTCGCGCGGTCTCCAGCAGCTCGTACCAGACCTCGGTGGGCACGAGCGCCCGGAAACCCCGCACTAGACCTGGAAGAGGTAGTTGCGCACCCGGTCGTTCACGCGAACCTCGGGCCGCCACGCGCCGTCGTGCCAGATGCTCATCCGGTACCCGCGGTCGACGAGCCAGTCGGCGACGTCCTGCGCCCGATAGCCGAACCGCTCGACGTGCCGTTCCTCGATCTCGAGCAGGATCGCCGGCTTGAACCGTTCGATGGTCTGCTCGCCGCCCTTGAGCACCTTCAGCTCGGCGCCCTCGACGTCGGCCTTGACGAAGTCCAGCCGGTTGATCGAGTTAGTCTTCACGAACCGGTCGAGCGTGTCCGTCCGCACGAACACCTCGATGTGGTCGCTGAACTCCTCGTTGGACCCAAGCCCGTTGGCGCCGGCCGTGAGGAAGCTGCGCCCGGTGACCGGACTCCCGTGCCGCACGGGCACGCTCATCACGTCGCGCCCGTCCTCCTGCTCGCCGAGCGCGACGGCGTGCCGCTTGATGTTCCGCCCTTCGCGCGGCCGCAGAATCTGACTGAGCGCGGGGTGCGCGAACACGAGCGGCTCGATGCTGTGCACAGTCCCTTGTGGACCGACGAGCTGCGCGAGCGTGACCGTGTACAACCCCAGCGCGGCCCCGATGTCGATGCACACGGCCCCCGGCTTGACGACTCTGCCGAGGCCGAGCAGCTCCGGTTCGGCGAACGGGGTGTACTTGGCGAGCACGCGGAGGCCGGCGGCGACGGCGGCGCCACGAAGGTCGGTCATCGCCTCAGCCTAGACGTGCCCGTTCAGGTGCTGTTCCCCCGCGGGCAACCCCACCTGGTCGGCGAACTCGGCCGCGACAGAGCTCCCGCCGTACACGCTCAGCGCCTTGGCGAGGTGCTGCCGCAGGTCCCGGCGATGCCCTTCCTCCAGCCGCGGCAAGGCTTTCTCGAAGCTGCTGACCAGGCTCTCGGCCCAGTGCGGGTCGCTGGTCTGCTGCGCGATGCGCACCAGTTCCTTGATCGTCCCCGCGAGCTCCACCGCCCGTTCGACCTGGTACCCGTTGCGCTGCAACCACCAGATCGTGGCGGTCCCCACGTCGGTCAGCACCTCATCGCGCAGATACCGGATCTCGGTCCGTTCAAGCTCCCGCTCGGCGTGCCTGATCGTGGAATTCCGCAGCAACTCGACATGCTTGCGCGCCATCTCGAGGTCACCCTCGTCGACGCTGACCTTGACGCTTTCCGCGCGCGCCCACACATGCGTGTCGGGCACCTGCCGCTCGTCGGCGAGCTCGTCCCCGAGCTGATGCTGCAACGAGGCGTGATGCACCAGCATCGCCTGCGAACTGATCGCCCGCGCCCGCTGCATGATGCTGTTGATCGCGGCGCTGCGCGGCGCGTGATGCCGCAGCCCGGTGTGCAGATCCAGCCGGTAGACGACGGTGAACTTCACCTGGAAGTCCAGCCCGTACACCGCACTCGGCAACGGCGTCTCGAACTCCTGCTGGTGCGACGACTGCGGCATCGCGTACGTGAAGTCCTCAACCCTGCGCGCGTCGCTGCGCCGGCGCCACCATGCGCCGAACGCGCCCATCGGGCCAGGTCGGATGTCAGGCCAAGGTCTGCCGCTGCTCACGGCACCTCCCTACCTCACGCCCCGGCCTGCGGGAAGGTGGGCCGTCTCACTTCCCTCCAACGGCGGCAGCGCGTCTCGATCGTTCTCACGGACGGTGAGCGGACCCGCTCGGGTCCCGGCGCTGGCAGGCCCGCTAGACTGGGCCGGTCCGCCCTAGTAGCTCAGGGGATAGAGCATCGGTTTCCTAAACCGTGTGTCGCAGGTTCGAATCCTGCCTGGGGCACCACCTTTCGCCGGGTGAATTTACAGCCGCTGACCTGCGCAAACAGGTCAGCGGCTGTAGTTTTCAGGCGTGGTTGTGGAGGGGGATCCGGTGACCCCGGAGCTGAGCGACCTTGCTCAGACCTGGGAGCGCTTCGTTCTTGGACTTCGACGTCGTGACGGCCTCGACGCAGACGCCTTGAACGCACTCAAGGAGGCGCTCGGTGCGTGCGCGGCGGCATGGGCGGGCCGAGACTCGATCCCACGGCTCGGCGCGAACATCCTCGTCGACATCGTGCCTGCGACCGACTCGAACTCGCACCTATACGAGGGCGAAGTTCAGCAGCAGATCATCGAAGTCATGTACGAGCTTCAGGATCTCGTCTGGGACTGCGTCGCAATCCACGAACCCTTCAAATGAGACGCCGGCCGGGCCAATTCATCGGCGATTGATCTTCACCGAACCGACGGCGGAGGTCGGCGCACCCCATGTATCGCTCCAGGCGTCGCAAGTGTTTCTCCAAGACCACAAAAGTATTGTGCTGTCCGCCACTACGCGACAAGATGGCGACACTTTGCATGGCTGATTAGACAGATGGGGGCAGCCAGTAATGCGTTTCAAGCATGCAGTCAAGGCCGTTCTGGGCCTCGCGGCGACGCTTGCCGTCGCGACCGCGGTGCCCGCGAGTGCGGAGGGCACCGACTTCGCCAAGCCGATCAACGGTGTCAAGCGCGAGCAGGGCTTCCAGGCGCAGACGACCGACGGGAACTCGTTCCTCGAGGTCAACGGCGCGGGCAACCTGGTCTACTGGACGCGGTCCGGCGGGAGCTTCTCGGGCGAGGTTCGTGGCTGGGGCTGGGGCGGCACGCGGATCGTGTCGTCGCTGAACTCGACGAGCTTTGTCGAGGTCAAGGGTGACGGCCGGCTCTCGAAGTGGTCGTGGAACGGTGGCGGGTACGTCGAGCAGGTCGTCGGCTGGGGCTGGGGCAACGCCCGGCTGCTGAGCGCCGTGTCCAGCAACCAGTTCATCGAGATCAACCAGCAGGGTGACCTCGCGCTCTGGACGTTCGACGCCAACAACGTCCTCAGCAAGAGCACCATCGGCTGGGGCTGGGGCGGCACTCGCGTCATCTCCGGGCTGGGCGGCACGCCGCTCGACTTCCTCGAGATCAAGGGTGACGGCCGGTTCTCCGAGTGGTACGACGAGGGTGGCCTGAAGGAGTTCCCGTTCAACGACACGAACTTCTCGCAGGTCCGACTGCTGGCGGGTACCGACATCAATCACTTCCTGTTGATCGACGCCGTCGAGGGCGGGCTGTACGAGTTCACCCTCAACACCTCCACCAACCAGTGGGAACCGGCTCAGCGCGGCTGGGGCTGGGGCGGCACGCGGCTGATCGGCTGATCTGAAGAATTGTTCTACTGATCCATAGAAAAAGAGCCTCGGCCAACGCCGGGGCTCTTTTTCTATGTGAAAGCCGTGTCCGTGCTGGGGTGGGTGGCGATCCCGGCCGCGACCGCGCGCGCAGCCGTAGCGAACGACGGATCGGCCATCACCTCACGCAAGGCGGGGCCGATGTCCGAAGGGCCGACGGACAAGCCGGCGCCGAGAGCGGCGACCCGGCGCGCGTTCACGTACTGGTCCTCCGCGAACAGCGGCACGACGACCAGAGGTACGCCGGCCGCCAGAGCGCCCAGGGTCGAGCCGCCTCCGCCGTGGCACACGACCGCGGTGGCCCGCGACAGCACGGCGGTCTGGTCGACCCAGGTCGATACCCGCACGTTGGGAGGCGCAGACGAAACGTCGGCACCACCGGTGGTCAGCAACGCCGGGGCATCGACGGATCCCAAGGCAGCCAACGCCTTGTCAAAGGCCTCAGCGACATGCGGGAGGCCGCCGGCGACGCTGCCGAACGTCGCATAGACGAACGGAGAGGTGGCCGTGGAGCGCACCCACGCCGGGTCGCGGAACCGGACGGCGGAAGACGGGGTCTCCTCCAAAGAAGAGGGGAACAGCGTGTAGTACGGCGTCTCCGGCAGACCGGCCGGCAGCCCGTACGACAGGCGCAGCAGGTCCACGTTGGACGATGCCATGGAGAGCATCTGGTCCTCGACGACGGTCAGGCCCGAGTTGACCCGGATGCACGGCACTCCATGTACTTCCGCGGCGACCAGTGAGCCGTACTCGGCCGACTCGCGGATCACCAGATCCGGGCGCCACGACGCGATGGCCTCCAGCAGCCTGGGCACGGCCGCGGCGGCGTCCAGGCGCGCGAAGATCTCCGCTACGACCGTGCGGTTGGCCTCCTCGTGCGACATCTCGGGCAGGCTGCCGAACACGGCGGCCATCGCCTCCGGTGGTGGAGCGCCGAACGGCCAGAAAGCAGCCCCACTAGAGGAAACGGAAGACTCGAAGGAGGCCGGGGCGGCGACCATCGCCTCGTGACCGGCTGCAAGGCACGAGCGGACGAACGGCACCAGCGGGCCGAAGTGGCCGGCTCCCGCGGTGGTCGAGAACAGGACCCGCACGTCAGGAACGGTAACCGACCACCAACGCACCTCGCTTGGTCACGGTCAACGGCACTGAAGCGGCCACCCAGGAAGACTGTGCCGCAGGTCACAGATGAGTTCGCAACGCTGTTCCGGTCTACCTCGGCAAACCCAGGAGGAGACATGATCACTCACTTCGTGCACCAGTCCGTCGACGGCTTCATCGAGGGACCGAACGGCGAGTTCGACTGGCCCCTGATGGGCCCGGAGATGTCCGCCTACTCGCACCAGCTCACCGAGAGCGCCGACGTGTTCCTCTACGGGCGCAAGGTCTGGGACATGATGTCGTGGTTCTGGCCCAAGGCCGAGGAGATGTCCCAGGACCCGCACGACCTGCGCTTCGCCCCGATCTGGCGGAAGTACCCGAAGCTCGTCGTCTCCCGGACGCTCACGGAGGCCGGCTGGAACGCCGAGATCGTCAAGAGCCCGGAGGACCTGCCGAGGGACAAGAACCTTCTGCTGTTCGGCGGTTCCGAGCTGGCGGCCGCGCTCACCGAGCGGGACATGATCGACGAGTACCAGGTGTTCGTGCATCCGGTCGTGCTGGGCGGCGGCCGGCCGACGTTCCCGAACCCGGTCAAGTTCGACCTCGTCGAGACCAGGACGCTCGACGGTCAGGTCGTGCTGTTGAAGTACCGGCGGTAGCACTATTCGGATTCCCGTTGGCCCGGCGGGGTGATCGGGTAACGGCCCCGAACGAGGGGCTCGATATGGCCTGCACCAGGTCAACCAGCGGACGGCGGCCGCTCCCGAGCCCTAAGGGGGCGCAGGGTGAAAATCGCACGACTACTCACCATCGCGGCAGCCGCCGCCATACCGATCCTGGGTCTCGCCACGCCCGCGCAGGCTGTCGGCCCGTGCTGGACGAACGGCGCTCAGATGATCAACTCGGACTGCGGGCGGAACACCTACATCCTGGACCCCGGCAAGGGATACCTGCTGAGCCGGGACGTCATCTGGCAACACCGGGACTACTACGGAGATCGCGGATTCAGCCCGAACTTCATCTGGTACGCGTACGAGACCGACCGCGTGTTCCACCCGAACAGCGACGAGCGGTGGTCCGGAATCTGTGTGGACGCGACCAAATGCGTTGTGGGCAGCGAAGTCTTCCACAACGTCGTCGACGCGTTCTCCGACGACGAGCGCGAGCTCGACATCCTGTTGCCGAGCCTGACGTTCGGGAACGGCTTCATCGCCCGCACGTGCGGGAACTACTCGCAACGCAAGGACAATCCCGTTCCGGTGATCAGCGGACACAAGTTCCACGACCGCGACCGCGACGGCGTGCGTGACCCCGACGAGCCGGGTCTCGCCGGCTGGACCATGACGCTGCACCGCGACCGCTCCGACGCCGGTCAAAGCCTGGGCGACGTGGCCACGACGACCACGGACGCCAACGGGTACTACGAGTTCCGGCTCGACGGACACCTTCCCGGCGACTACGCCGTCACCGAGGAGAACCGGACCGACTGGACCCGCACCACCGCGGAACGGCGTGCTGTCCATGTCGGCATCGGCATCGGCAACCCCGCCTTCGGCGGTAACGACTTCGGCAACGTGGAGACGAAGGCCGACGCGGTGAAGGTGTCGTTCGAGGTGCTCGACCCGCCCGTCGACATGACCGCCGACACGGAACACCCGTTGCGCGTGCGGGCGGTGCTAGAGAACCGCGGTCCGGCTCCCGTGATCGACGTGCAGGACACGATCACGGCGAGCGGCCCGGCGGACTGCACGTTCAGACCGGCGCAGCAGGCGGTGACGCGTCGGCTGGTGCTGGGACAGCCGATCGAGGTCGTCTTCGACGTCGGCGTCACCTGCCTCGACCCGAGCGATCATCCGATGCGGTTCGACAACGCGCTGACCGTGACCACGCCGGGTGTGACGGATCCCGACACGTCCAGCAACCAGCGAACGACGACCGTCAGCATCGCCGTGATCGACGAAGCGGATGTGCGGATCGACAGCACGAACACCGTTTGCGCACAACGGACCTACGTCCGGGATCACTTCGAATGCACGGTCACGACCGTGGTGTCCAACGCGGGCGACTACGGTCCGGCGAAGACCGACGTCACACTCGGCCTGACCGGTCCGCAGGACTGCGTGCTCACGCCGATCGGCAGCCCGAGACACGATGACGTCGTGATCGGCGAACCGACGACAGTCGTGAGCAAGTGGGACGTGGCGTGTGACAAGCGCAGCTTCCACGACTTCGCGGCCACCTCTGAGGTGACGCTGGACCACAAGCACGTAATTGATCCCAATGACGCCAACAACAAGGGCACGGCGGAGAAGTACACCGTCGAGGTGTTCGAACGCGTCGACCTGAAGATCGCCGACATCCGGATCACCTGCTCCGAGCGGCAGTACCAGATGCAGAACTTCAACTGCACCACGAAGGTGACGGTCGCGAACGCCGGTCCCGCCGACGCTGTCGCAACCATCACGACGATCGGGTTCACCGCGCCCGCCGACTGCACCTTCACGCCGGCGGGAACCCAGCAGGACGAACGGACCCTCAACGCGGGCACGAGTGCCACGTTCACCAAGGACTGGACCGTGTCCTGCAGCGAGGCCCGCAGGCACACGGTGAGCACATCGGCCACGATCAAGGCGAACGAACCGCACCCGGAGGACACCGACCGCGCCAACGACACGGCGTCGATCAGCTGGCAGCCGATCGATGTCAAGCCGCGCAGCTTCCCGAGCTCGATCAACCTCAAGAAGGAGGGCGCGGTTCCGGTCGCGATCCTGTCCACGGCCGAGTTCAACGCGTTGACTCAGGTCGATCGGCAGAGTCTCACCTTCGGTGTCATCGGCACCGAGGCGAGTCTCGTCCGCTGCGGCAGCGGCGAGGACGTCAATGATGACGGTCTCGTTGACCTCGTTTGCCAGTTCGACACCAAGAAGACCGGTCTGACGTGCGGTTCGACGACCGCGACCCTGATGGGCCGCACCGTCGACGGCCTGCGCTTCGAGGGGCAGGACGACGTCAAGATCACCGGCTGCTGAAGACGCCGGGTTCCCTCGTCACGCGACTAACGCTCCGCGACGAGGGAACCCGGTGCGGAAGCCCGGCGATAGCGGACCACCGGGACCTCTCGCCCACCGAACTCCAGGTTCTGGGTGCCGCCGTCGAACGCGAACCCGTGCCGCTCGTAGAACCGCCGCGCCCGCGGGTTGTCCGCGAGCGTCCACAACACGGTCATGCGCGAGTCAACGGCGGCGTCCAGCAGCTCGGCGGCCGCGCCGGAGCCCCAGTGCGACGGCAAGACGTAGATGGCGAACAGCTGGAGGCAGTCCTCGTCGGGGGAAGGACCGACCGCGATGAAACCGACGACCGATTCCTCCTCCACCGCAACGAAAACCGTGCCGACGCCCGCAGTCAGCCGCTCGCGCCACGCGACGGCACGCTCGCCAGAATCGAGCGCGTCGAGGTATTCGTCCGCGATCACACCGCGGTACGCCACCTGCCACGTGGTCACGTGGACGCGAGCGATCCCGTCCGCGTCCTCGACCGAAGCTCGTCGCACGCTCATGGGCACCTCCAGGACTCGAGTGTCCTGAAGGCGCCCACAAGAGCACTACCCAATTTGCGATGAGATCCACGAGCGGTAGGCCGTGGCGTCGGTGTAGATGTTCGGACCGTCGCCCTTGCCGTTGATCGCGTCCGCACCCTGCTGCACCGGGCCGGACGCCACACCGATGACCAGCCAGTCCGAGCCGCAGCGGATCAGCATCGGGCTGCCCGAGTCGTGCGGCCGCACGGTCTCACCGCGGGCCGTCGCCGCCTGGCAGAGCTCCTTGTCCGCGATGCTGCTGTCCCCAGGCTTCGTCGAGACGCAGCCCTCGCGCGGCAACGTGACGGTGTCCAGTTCACGCAGCCGCTCGGGGATCGGGGCGCACCCGTGCCCGCGCGGGTGCTGGCAGTTGTACCCCCAGCCCAGCAGCCGGACATCGGGACCACCCGGCGAGGAAGCGATCCGGGCTGGTTGGACGGAAACCGGATGCGCGAGCTTGAGCAACGCGATGTCGGTGCCGCGGATCTCCTGGCCGTCGGTCGGCTTCGGCTGGATCGGCAGACCGTGCACGCGGAACTCGGTCACGCCGACCAGCTCACCGCCGGAAGACCGGTCGAGGCTGCCGACGCGGACCGTCACGTCGGACGGCTGCGCCTGCCGGTAGGGCTCATCGGGTACGTAGATCAGGCAGTGCTTCGCGGTCATCACCCACTGCGGCGCGATCAAGGTGCCGCCACACCAATGACCCGTCTTGAACTGCACGGACGCCATGAACGGGTACGGCTGCGAAGCCTCCTGCCCGCCATAGATCGCCCACGCCTGTGCGGGGAAGGCAAGCAGCAACGCGAGGGCGAGCAGCGCGCGCCTCACCGGTACGCCGCCACGATCGGAGCGGACTCGTCGAGCATCGACACCTCGTCGGCCTCCTCGGGTGAGCCCTTCGGCTGACCGAGGCGTTCACCCTGGTACGTCAGCGAGGGATTGGAGAAATAGGGGATGTCCGGGCACTCGACGCCCGCGTCGCGGCACTTGTCCTCGTACGCCATGACCGTGCGCCACTTCATCGACGGCGCCACATAGCCGCGCGCCCACTCGTAGCCGGGGAACCGGCCGCCGCCGACGTACTTGTCGTGGTCCAGGCCGAGCAGGTGGCCGAGCTCGTGCGTGAAACCGAGCACCAGGTAGGGCCGGTCGTAGCCGACCAGCATCATCTTCCCCGCGCCGGGGCTGGTCTTCGCCACGGGCGCCGTCTGGGAGTTGGAGAACCCGCCGACGTCGGCGGCGAGCAGGTGCATGACGTCCGCCTTGTACTTGTCACGCAAGGCCGCGGCCGACTCGGGCTTGTGGAACAGGTAGTCGTACGCCGCGTCGGCCTCGGGCTTGCCGTCCAGGTTGTAGTCCGGCGCGGGCTCCAGGCCGACGACGCGGACGCGCACCTTCGCCTTGCTGTTGCGGAACGACTCGTTGGTGATGGCCTCGTTCTTGGCGGAGATCTCCCGCAACCGCGCCAGGCCACCGTAGGTCTCGACGGATTTCGGGGTGTACAGGACCAAGACGTCGACAACGGGCAGCGGCTTGGCGGACGCGGACGGCACGGCCGTCGCGAGCAGCGCCACCACTGCCAGCAGGATTCGGGTCATGCCCAGCAGGCTGCCGGGAACTTTTGAAGATCCTGTGTGGTTCGTGTCCGCGTTCTTCAACAGTCCGATCAGGACCTTTGGGACATGGCCAAATGACGCGACGGCACCGGTCGGCCGGAGGCAGACTGGGCGGCATGCGGATCATCGTGGACACGGACCCCGGCGTCGACGACGCCTTGGCGCTCTTCAACCTGGCCGCATCACCCGAGGCCGAGATCGTCGCGATCGGCACC
This sequence comes from Lentzea sp. NBRC 105346, assembly GCF_030269605.1. GTDB lineage: Bacteria > Actinomycetota > Actinomycetes > Mycobacteriales > Pseudonocardiaceae > Lentzea. Next base: position 114,360 of record NZ_BSTQ01000018.1, on the reverse strand, counting down.
GTGCACGGCAACGTGCCCGCCCCACAGGCCACGGCGAACACGCTGCGCCTGCTCGAACTGCTCGGCCTGACGCACATCCCCGTCGCGGGCGGCGCGCAACGGCCGCTCGCCCAGCCGCTCATGACCGCCGAGTCGGTGCACGGTGACGACGGCCTCGGCGGGTTCGCCGGCCCCGAGCCCGTCACGCGACCGACGAACGAGTCGGCCGCCGAACAGATCGTGCGGCTGGCCCGCGCGAACCCTGGTGAGCTGACGCTGCTCGCGCTCGGACCGCTGACGAACGTGGCACTCGCGCTCCAGCTGGAGCCGGAGCTGCCGAAACTGCTGGAGCGGATCGTCGTCATGGGTGGCGCGCTCAACGCGCCGGGCAACATCACCTCGTACGCCGAGGCGAACTTCTGGCACGACCCGGAGGCCGCCGACCACGTGCTCGGCGCGGGTTTCCCGGACCTCACGGTCGTCGGGCTCGACGTCACCATGGAGGCGCACGCCGACGACCGGTGGCTCGCCCGGCTCGCGGCGCTGAACAACCCGATCGCCGCGTACGCGACCAGCATCGTGGGCTTCTACGCGGCGTTCTACGAGAGCTTCCTGGGCAAGCCGGGGTTCGTGCCGCACGACTCGCTGGCCGTCGCGATCATGCTGGACCCGGACCTCGCGACGTACCGCGAGGAGCGGTTCGCGATCGAGCTGACCGGCCGGCACACGCGCGGCCAGCTGGTCGCCGACCTGCGGTACCTCGCGCCCGGATCGCCGTTCGACCGGGACATCGCGAAGGACCGCACGCCCGCGAAGTACGCGGTGACCGTGGACACCGAACGCTTCCTGGACTGGATGATCGACACGCTCACTGTTGCAGAACCATGACATCGCACGAACGTGTCCCGGACATCGCACCGGGACCGTCGGTGTCATGGCAACCGTCCACTTGAAACGCTGGCTTGGCGTCGCGGTCGTGGCAGGCGTCGTCTCGCTGGCGGGCGGCGTCGCTTACGGCTACTGGCGGCTCGACGGCAACCTGCAGACCGTCAACCTCGAGCACGAGATCGGGCCCGCCGAGGCGCGGCCGCCGAAGACTCCGGGCCAGACGCTCAACGTCCTGGTGCTCGGCAAGGACGACGGGCGGTCCGACACGGCGATGGTCGTCAACATCAACGCCGCCGGCGACCGCGCCAAGGTCATCAGCATCCCGCGCGACACCATGGTCGCGCGGCCGGCGTGCGGCACGAACCCGCCCGCCTCGAAGGTGATGTTCAACAGCGCGTTCACCACCGGTGGCGCGGCCTGCGCGGTGAAGACCGTGGAGGCGATGAGCGGGATCCGGATCGACCATTTCATCCAGATCGACTTCTCCGGTTTCGCCCGGCTCGTGGACGCGATCGGCGGCGTCGAGATCGAAATCGACGAACCGATTCACGACGAGAAGAGCGGGCTTTCGTTGGACGCGGGCAAGACCACGTTGAACGGACAGCAGGCGCTCGCATTCGTGCGCACGCGGTACAGCATCGGCGACGGCAGCGATTTGAACCGCATCAAGCAGCAGCACAAGTTCCTGCAGGCGTTGAGCGCGAAGCTCGCGAACGAGAACTGGCTTGGCGATCCGGTGAAGACGTTCGAGCTCGCCGACGACGCGACGAAGTCGATCGTCACGGACGAGGACCTGGGATCACTGGCGAAGCTCGCGGATCTCGCCGAGAAGCTGCACGGACTGAAGCCGGACGCGATCACCTATCAGACTCTGCCCACCGAGCCCTATGCGCCGGACCCCAACCGGGTCCAGCCGAAGGAGCCGGAAGCGGATCAACTGTGGGAGCTCGTCGGCGCGGCCTGACACCCCTCCAGGCACGGCGCCGACCTCGGGGCCGCGGCCGAGGAGACCCCCAGAGCTCCTCGGCCGCGGTAGCCGGCCCCCAGTCGGCGTGCCTCCCCCAACCCGGCACGTGCGGTCGAGCTTGTCAGACCTCATCGTTAGGCTGACCTCACCAAGGCATCGCCGGTGCACATGTCCGCAGGTCAGAGCGGTCATGCCGGTTTTCCGGTCCGGATCGGTGCCCCGACGAGGTGGAGGCCGGATGGGTCCGCGCGGAGTCTTCGCGGAGCGATTCGCGCTGCTCTACGCGGAGGCGGGCGACCCACCGCTGAAGAAGGTCACCGAGTCGGTGGCGCGCGCCCGCCGGACCGACGAGCAGGGCCGCCCGGTCCGCGTGCCCGCGCAACGGGTGAGCGACTGGCGCCGCGGCCGCAACGTCCCGGCCCGCTTCACCGCACTCTCGGCCGTCCTCGAGGTGCTGATCGGCGAGGCGCGCAAACGCCGGCCGCAGCCCGCGACGCCGGGACTCTACGAGTTGGACGCGTGGCGTTCGCTGTGGGAGGAAGCGCTGGCCAGCCCGGTCGGCGACGCCGAGGAGAACGCCGACGAGCACGGGGTCTGTCCTTATCGGGGATTGGCCGCGTTCCGGTTCGAGGACTCCAACTGGTTCTTCGGCCGGGAACGCAGCACGAAAGCGTTGCTCGAGCGGATCGAGCACAACGGAATCGTCATGCTCGTCGGCGCGTCCGGCGCCGGGAAATCGTCGTTGATGAAAGCCGGTGTGCTGCCCGCGTTGCGGCAGGACGCCATTGTGCTCACGCCGGGCACGGACCCGTTGAAGGAATTCATCCTCCAGGTTCCGGAGCTCGCGGAGACGTTCCTCAAAGCGCTCGACGCGGACACCTTCACGGAATTCGCCGCCGATGTGCGGGTGGCGGTCGGCGATCGGCTGGTGATCGTCGACCAGTTCGAGGAGGCGTTCACCCTCGGCACGGACGAGAACCGGCTGCAGGTGTTCATCCAGGCGCTGCACGCGGCGGCCGCGACGACGGCCGTGCTGCTCGGTGTCCGCGCGGACTTCTACGCCCGCTGCCTGGACTACCCGGAGCTGGCCGAGGCGTTGCAGGACCGGCAGATGGTGCTCGGCCCGATGACGACAGCGGAGCTGCGCGAGGCGGTGGGCAGCCCGGCCAAGGCAGCGGGGTTGCAGCTGGAGGCGGGACTGGCCGACCTGATGCTGCGCGACCTGGGCGTGCAGAACAACAGGCGCACGGACGCCTACGACGCGGGCGCGCTGCCGCTGTTGTCGCACGCCCTGCTCGCGACGTGGCAGCGCAGGCAGGCGGGCCGGTTGACGATCGCCGGCTACCGCGCGGCGGGCGGCATCCAGGGCGCGGTCGCCGCGACCGCGGAACGTGCGTGGGCGGACCTCGACGCGGCCGGTCAGCAGGCGGCGCGGTCATTGCTGCTGCGGCTGGTCCGGGTCGGCGACGACACCCAGGACACGCGCCGCCGGTCGACCCGGCGCAACCTGCTGGAAGGCGCCGGGAACACGGCCGCGACCGAGACCGCGCTGGAGGTGCTGACGCCGGCCCGGCTCGTCACGCTCGACGCGGGCACCGTCGAGATCACCCACGAGGCGCTGCTGCACGCGTGGCCGCGGCTGCGCGGGTGGATCGACGAGGACCGCGCGGGAAACCTGCTGCGGCAACGGGTTGAGGAGGACGCGGCGACCTGGGAGGCGCAGGACCGCGACTCGTCACTCCTCTACCGCGGCGCCCGGCTGGAGACCGCCGCGTCCGCGACGGACCTCACCGCGAGCGCGCGGGACTTCCTGGACGCCTCGGAACGGCAGCGGCGCCGGGCGAAGTGGTTCCGCCGCGCGGCCGTGTCGCTGGTGCTGGTGTTCGCGTTGATCGCGGTGTCCGCGGGCGTGGTCGTGTGGCAGCAACGCGACGACGCGGCGTTCTCGAAGGTGATCGCCGAGGCGAACCGCCTGGAGGACAACGACCTCTCGCTGGCCGCGCAGCTCGCCCTCGTCGCGCACCAGATGCGCCCGGACGAGCCGGCGTGGCGCGGGAACCTGCTCTCCACCGCGCTCGTCCCGCTGGCGACACCGCTGCGCGGGCACACGGGCGCGGTATACCTGACGTCGTTCAGCCCGGACGGAAAGACGCTCGCGACGGCGTCCTACGACAACTCCGCGCGCCTGTGGGACGTCAGCGACCGCGCGCACCCGAAACCGCTCGGCGGTCCCCTGACCGGCCACAAGAGCTGGGTCAGCTCGGCGGTGTGGAACAACGACGGCACGCTGCTCGCCACCGCGGGCGACGACCACACGGTGATCCTCTGGGACGTGCGCGACCGGGCGAACCCGAAACGCATCGGCGACCCGCTGTCCGGTGGCAACGGCACGATCTACCTGATCGAGTTCAGTCCGGACGGCAAGACGCTCGCCACCGCGAACGAGGACAAGTCGGTGCGGCTGTGGGACGTTTCCGATCCACGGCAGCCGCGGCCCACCGAGCCGATGCGCGGCCACACCGGTCAGGTGCGCTCGATCGCGTTCTCCCCCGACGGCAGGACGATCGCGTCGACCGGCGACGACATGACGCTGCGGATGTGGCGCGTCGCGGACCGGGCGTTGCTGAGCGAGACCCGCACCGGGCACCTCGACGGCCTGCACTCGGTGGCGTACAGCCCGGACGGCGCGATGCTCGCCACCGGCGGCGAGGACGGCGCCGTCCGCGTGTGGCGGGTCGCCGACCCCGCGCATCCCGAGCCGCTCGGCCTGCCGCTGACGAACGACACGGGCGGCATCTGGTCGGTGAAGTTCAGCCCGGACGGCACCGTCCTCGCGGCCGCGGGCAGCGACAGCGCCGTGAGGTTGTGGAACGTCACCGACCCCGAGCACGTCTCGCAGCTGGGCAAGCCGCTGACCGCGCTGGCGAACGGCCTGTTCGCGGTCGGCTTCAGCCCCGACGGCCGGTCCCTGGCCACGGGCAGCGAGGACAGCGTCGTGCGGCTGTGGGACCTGCCGAGCGGCCAGCTGCTCGGCCACCGCGGCGGCATCACCCGCCCGGCGTTCACCCCGGACGGCTCGATGATCGCGACCGGTTCGACGGACAAGACCATCCGGCTGTGGGACGTGGCCGCCACCGAACCGATCGGCGGCCCGATGACCGGCCACACCGGCGACGTGTGGTCGCTGGCGTTCCGGCCGGACGGCAAGGTCCTGGCGACCGGATCGGCGGACAAGACCGTGCGCCTGTGGAACGTGGCCACGCGCGCGTCGATCGGGTCGCCGATCACGCTGAAGACGCGCTACTCCGCGCCGGTGGCGTTCAACGGCGACGGAACACTGCTGGCGACCGGCTCGGACGACATGTCCGTGCAGCTGTGGAACGTCACCGCGCCGGCCACCCCGGTCCGCGTGGGTGAGCCGATCAAGGGCCACCGCGGGTACATCAACTGGGTGGAGTTCTCGGGCACCACGATGGTGACGGCGAGCGCGGACCAGACCGTCCGCCTGTGGGACGTCGCCGACCCGGTCCGCCCGGTGCTCCGCCACGAGCTGACCGGCCATCTCGGCCCGGTGAACCGCGCGGTGTTCAGCCCGGACGGCAAGACGCTCGCCACCGGGAGCGGCGACCACACGATCATCTTGTGGGACACCGCCTCCGGCTCACGTCTGCGCACCCTCACCGGCCACAACGAGGGTGTCGCCTCACTGTCGTTCAGCGGCGACGGCGCCCGGCTGGTCAGCGGCAGCGGCGACAGCACCGTCCGGATCTGGGACCTGGCGACCGGCGTGTCCACCCCGATCAGCGGCCCCGGCGCCGGCGACAACTCGGTCCTGAGCCCGCGCGCCGACCTCGTGGCGGGCGGCGGTGGCGACCACGTGCTGCGGCTGTGGTCCCTGGACGACAACGCCGCGGCCAAGCGCATCTGCGACACGACCGGCGGCGTCCTGACGGAGAAAACCTGGGGTGAACACTTGCCCCAATTGGACTACCGGCCACCGTGCGGATAGATATGGTCACTCCATGCGTCTACTTGCCAGGGTCGGCAGCCTGAACGCGGTCGTCACGGTGCTCACCGGGATCAGCGCGCTCTACATGCTCCTCGTGGTGTTCGGCAACGTGACCGACTACGGCTCGAACGAAGCCTTCGTCAAGCACGTGCTCGCGATGGACACGACGTTCAAGTCCCCGAAGACGATGTGGCGGGCCATCACGAGCCCCGCGATCGTCACCGTGGTCTACGTCCTGATCATCGCCTGGGAGGCCCTGACCGCCCTGGTGCTGGCGTCGGCGTTCGTCACGTGGCTGCGCGGCCGCACGCAGACCGCCGCGCGCCTGTCGTCGACCGGCTGGCTGATGCAGGTGATCCTGTTCCTGGGCGGCTTCATCACGATCGGTGGCGAGTGGTTCGTGATGTGGCAGTCCGAGCAGTGGAACGGTCTGACCGCGGCCCTGCAGAACGTCATCATCGGCGCCTTCGGCCTCGTCCTCGTGCACCTGGCGCAGCGGCAGAACGCACCGACTTCGGCCGAACCCGTGGAAGCGACCGTCTAGACCGGCCAGGAATCCCCTGGCTCCGGGCAGTACAACGGGCCGACACACGCGTCGGCCCCGATCCACCGCCACCAGTCCGCCTGCTCCTCGGTCTCCACCGGATCGATCACCACCAGCCCACCGGCCGCATGCACGAACCGCACGAGGTCCTGCAGCACGTGGGTGATGAGGGGGTCGGGCCGGACGGTCCGCCCCTTGATCCGCACCGCCTTCACCCCGAGCGCGCGCACCAGCTCGACCTCGGTGGACGACCCGGTGAAGTCGCGGGCCCCGATCGCGCAGCCGAGGTCGGCGATCATCTCAAGGTTGTCGACCGCCTCGCCGTTGTCGGACGCCAGCACGTGCACCGGGAACCCGAGCAGCAGGCGTGAGGCGGGCAGACCGGTGTCGTCGAGCACCTTCCGGACGTCCCGCACGAGGTCCGGGTTGTTGGCCATCGACTCGGTCAGGCAGACGGCGAGCATCCCGGAGTGAGGCACGGCCTCGGCCGCGGCCTGCCGCAGCACCCACTCGCCGAGCGGCAGCATCAGGCCGGTGTGCTCGGCCATGGCGACGCACTTGTCGTGCGGGATGACCCCGGCGTCGCGGTGCGCCCAGTGCAGCTCGGCCTCGACGCACACGGTCGACTGGTCGCCGAGCGCCACGACCGGTTGGTAGACGACGCTGATCTCGCCGGACTCCCAGGCGCCCGGCATGACCGCGGCCAGCCCGAACTCCTGCTGCTCGCGCTTGTCCGCGGTGGCGTCGTGCAGGCCCCACTGGCGGCGGCCGCTGCGCTTGGCTCGGCGCAGGGTCATGTCCGAGGTGCGCAGGATCTCCGCGGGCGTGGTGTTGATCGGCAGGCGGGGCAGGACGCCGATGGTCGCGGACACCGCCACGCCGTGGCCGTCGATGAACACGGCTTCGGACAGCTCGTGGTCGATGCGGCTGATGATCGTGTTCACGTCCGGGGTCGTCGCCGAGTTCTCCACCAGGACGGCGAACTCGTCGCCCTCCAGCCGCGACACCATCGCCTTCTCCTCGGCGAACACCGTCGACAGCCGCTCGGCGACGATCCGCAGCACGCGGTCGCCGATCTGCCGCCCGAGGCCGTCGGTGATCACCGAGAACGCGTCGAGGTCCAGGTGGTACAGGGTCACGCCGTGCTCGGGCTCGGCGTGCATCAACGACTCCATGCGGGTCGTGAGGTACTGCCGGTTCGGCAGGCCGGTCAGCGGGTCGTGCAGCGACTGGTACTGCAGCTGGCCACCGAGCAGGGTCAGCTGGCTGTCGTCGTCGATCATCAGCACGTACCGCACCGGCACGTCGTCCACGTCACGCTGCAACGTCGCCGCCAGCACGACCCGGACGCTCTCGCCGTCGCCGTCGATCATGCGCGGACGTTCCTCGGCGCGGTGCTTGCCGCCCTCCCGCAGTTCCGTGAGAGCGATCTCGACCAGCGGCAGGTCCTGCGACTGCACCAGGTCCGCGAGCGTCAGACCGGGGAAGTCCTCGACCTCGCGGTGCAGGATGCGGCCGAGCGCGGCGTTGGCACGCTGGACGTTTCCGGTGAGGTCCATGATCGCGATTCCGCTGGCGGAGTAGGTGAAGAGCTCCTCGAACTGCGCCTCGGACACCTTCAGGTTGAGCTGGGCGGACTTGTTGGCGCGCACCAGGGCCTGGCTGACGCTCTCCTGCTGTTCGAGGACGAACGCCTGCATCTTGTCCGTGTAGCCGGCGGCGAGCGCCCCGATCACCAGTCCGACCCGCTCGGCCAGGTTCTCGATGCCGGCCAGATCCGGTTGGTACGGAAGGAACTTCGACAGCACGTCGATGGTCGTGCGCAGGCTCGTCGCGCCGACGCAGTGCAGTTCGACCAGGCGCGTGCCGACCTGAGCGGCCTTCTCGGCGTCACCGCGCATTGCCTCGCAAAGGACATCGAGCAACGAGCGCAGCTGTTTGATGAGCTTGGCGGTGGAGAACGGCACGTATGCGGTCGCGCTGAGGAGGACAGCCCATTCACGCGCGAGCTCGTCACGCCCGCGCGGCGTCATGCCGTCCTGCCTCGGCACTCGTTCCACCTGACCCGGTCTACGAGCAATGGTGCGGAAGCCTACCGCCAGCAAACCACACAGTGGCACGCGATGCGTCCGTTCGTTCGAACGGGTGATACGCCGTCTCGGTGAGTGAGGCCAGTTCCGCCGAACGGTCAACCCCATTGGAGCAATGCGGTGGAGGCGGCTGTCCACAGGTTACGCGCACCTGTGGACAAGCTGTGGATGAATCCGTCAGCCTCCGACGATCTGCCGCAGCTGGGCCAGCAGGTCGCTGCGGCTGGTGCTGCCGAGCCGCTGCCGCATCCGCGCCATGTGGTGCTCGACGGTCTTCGCCGAGATGAACAGCCGGTCACCCACCTGTTTGTAGGTCATCCCTTCGAGCACCAGCTGGGCGACCTCGCGCTCACGGTCGCTCAACTTGCCGGTGTCCTCGACCACGACGGACACCTCGTTGTCCGGCGTCCGCCGCGTGGTCGCCGGGCGGCCCTGCAGCAGCCGCGCGCAGTCGAGCAGCCGGACCATGGCCTGCCGGTCGGACGTGCGGATGGCGGCCTGGCCGGCGAGCCGGGCCGCGTCCCACCACTGGCCGGTGGCGTGCAGGCCGCGGGCGGCCTCCTCGACCTGGTCCGCGTCGACCTTGCCCGCCACCACGTCGAGCCAGCTCTCCGCGGCGGACGAGATGATCGCGCAGTAACGGTTGTGCGAACGGTTCTCCGCCAGTGCCGCCGCGTGCTGCTCCGCCCGTTCCGGGTGCTCGTCGATGATCGCCGCGTGCAGCAGGCTCCAGTGCAGCGTGGTCGCCCACAGCGGCGGATTTCCCAGCTGCCGCAACACTTCCGCCGCCTCGGTCAGGTGCGGCTGGAGCCGGTCCTGGTCCCGCAGGCGGGCCGCGGCCGCGGCGAACTCGCCGAGCGGCAGGAAGCTGAACAGGTCGACGGGGTGCCGCAGCACCGCCTCGCACGCCTGCTCCCAGGTGCGGCGCAACGTCGCGAGGTCGCTGTTGCGCCGGGCGATGCCGACCTCCAGCGCCACCGCGAAGATCCAGTCGCGCGGCTCGAACGCCCCGCGCACGGCCATCAGGTACTCGCGCGCCACGGCGAGGTTGCCGCGCTGCATGTGCAGCCACGCCTGCAACAGGCGGTGCCGCACGGCCATCAGCACGCCGCCCGTCCCGGTCTCGACCGCGCGGTCCAGCACGCTCTCCGCGACACCCGGCTCACCGCAGTGCACCGCGACGAGCGCGGCCAGCGCCGCCGGGCTGTCCGGCAGCAGCACCGCGCCGCCCGCCGGTTCCAGCAACCCCGACGCTCGCACCAAAGTGGACAGTGCCGCGGTCTCCGCGCCCGTGACGGACTGCTGGATGCCGCGCAGCATCAGGTCCGCCGCGCCGCCCAGCAACGTCGGCGGCTGCGGCGGGTTCTCCGTGACGAGGCGCCCGGTGCCGATCAGGCCGATGCCGGCGAACGCCTGCGCGTACGGCGTCGAGGCCCAGCGGAACAGTTCGGTCGAGCGCGCCAGCTGGCCGCGGTGCGCGAGCGCGACGGCCGCGACCTCAGCGGCGGTGCGCCGGTGCGGGGTCTCGGATCCGCTGATCACCTGGTCCGCCAGGCGCAACGCGGCGTCGAGGTCACCGGACATCGCGGCCGCGGTGGCCCACCGCGCGGCGACCTCCGGCTCCGGCGTGCCGCCACCCGCGGCGGCGCTGAGCAGCCGCGCGGACAACGCCGGGTCGACTGGAAGCGCCTCGCGGGCCGCGGCCTGCAACACGGCCGCGGGCAGGCCTCCGTTGCCCAGCAACGGTTGCACGAGCTCGAGCACCGGGCCGCCGCGCTCCAGCTGCAGCTCGGCGAGCCGCTGCCGCACGGCGATGCGCCGCTCGGTGCGGCTCAGCGCGGCGACGGCCTGCGCGACGATCGGGTGCAGCGTGCCGTCCTCGGCGAGCAGGCCGGTCGCGCGGCCCTCCTCGATCAGGTCGCTGACCGCGTCGACGTCCTTGCCCAGCAACCCGCTCAGCAGGTCCAGCCGCAGCCCCACGCCCGCCTCGGCGGCGAGCAGGAACTTCTGCATGTCGGCGTCCAGCCACTCGATGTCATGGCGGAACGCGGCGATCATGTCCGCGGTGACCTCGGTCGTCGCGCCCAGTCGTTCGACGAACCGCGGCACACCACCGGTCTGTGCGTGCACGAAGTCGACCACCGCGCGGTTGGCGCCCGGCAGGTACTCGCGCACCTGGTCCTTCGTGAAGGGGTGCAGCGACAGGACGGTCCCGGTCCGCGCCAGCTCCGAGAGGACCTGGCTGCGCGGCCACGGCCGGTACGCGACCACGACCCGTCGTTCGTTCAGCAACGGGCGCAGCGCTGCGTCGTCCAGCAAGTGCGCGTCGTCCACGACCGTGACGTCGTCGGCCCTGATCTCGTCGAGCAGGGCTGTCTTGCCGTACCCACCGGGCGCGACCAGGGCGATGCGCACGCGCGCACTGGCGTTCCCCAATCTGTCCAGTGCCTGCCGCGTGCGCTCGTCCACCACGAGCCGCGACCGGGTACCTGCTCGACTGCTCAACGGCCGTCCTCGTCGTCATAGTCGTTGTCACTGTCCGAACCGGACCGGCGGATGCCGGCCGGCTTGAGCCCCCGCACGACCCGCTTCACCGAACGGCGTTCGGGCAGGTCGATCGGCGGAATGTCCACGGGCGGGCGCGGCGGTGGCGCGGTGATCTCGTGATCGATCGCGATCTCGCCGACCGGGAAGCGCAGCGCCGCGTCATCGGTACGGGCCAGCACCGAGGTCTGGATCGGCTCGGGCTCGGAATCCGGACCTTCGACCAGTACCCGCGCCGCGTAGGCCGCGCCCTTCACCACGGACGTCTCGGGCGCGGCCTCGGCGAGCACGCGGCAGTCCAGCGCGTCCGACACGGCCTCGACGATCACCGGGGTGCGCACCGCGCCGCCGACGAGCAGCACCGCGTCCGGGGTCGCCGGCCCGATCGTGCGCAGCAGCGTCTGCACCGAGTGGTCCACCGCGGGACGGATCTCGTCGGCGAGGTCGGACTGGGTGACCGTGACGCCGCGCACCGAGACCTCCTGGTGCGTGGACAGGGCGGCCTTCGCCTGTGCGCACTCGACGGCGGACACCTCGCCCGCGTCGCGCGGGAGCTTGCCGCGCACGACCGCGGCGAGCGCGTCGTCGAAGTCCGCACCGGTGTGGTGGTCGACGCCGTCGACGCTGGTCAGCAGCTCGAACGTCCGGGCGGGCGTGCGCCGGACCAGGGCGCAGGAGAACGCGTGGCTGCCCATGGCGTAGATCGCCAGGGTCTTACCGACCGGCACCCGGTCGCGCGTGGCGTGGTTCTCGGCGGCGGCGATCGCGTCGGGCAACAGGGTGACGTTGTCCACCCCCACCTGCCGCAGGGCGTTGTGCAGCAGGTTCCTCCGATAGGGGCCCCACCCGGCCGGGTGAACGACGGCTACGTGCCGTGCAGGCTCACCCTCCTGTGCGGCGACCTGCCCGGCAATCCACATGATCATCAGGGCGGTCAGCTCCTCGGCCGGGCAGGTTTCGGGGCCGAGCACGAACGGCACCTCGTCGCCGACCCGCCGCAGGAACCCGCGAGCGATCCAGCCGCCGGGGTCGACGTCGCCGACCGAGAACGACCCCGCGTCCGTGAGCTGCAACAACGCGGGAACCACCAACGCGATCTCGGCCTCCCGGCGCCCATCCCCCAACCGGCAGACGGCGGCGGCCGCATGGGTGCTCCCCACGTCGACCCCGAGTACGTACGGCACGCGCTGATCCCTCACCTGTTCGCAGTAACGCCGTGCTTGCTACACGGGTGAATCGCCCGCGCTCAACCTGTCCCCCTAATCCCCTAAGGGGTCAACGAGCGTCACCCCAATAGGGAACGGGGATCTACTGGGAGTGATCCCCGATGCTCACCTATAGGTGATCTCAATACGGTCGGTCGCACCCATTTGAAACGTGTTTCCACAGGAGATTCCCCGTGATGTCGTCGTCGCCCAGCACCCTCCATGACTTCGTTTTGAACCTGCTCACCGACCCGAGCGCCAAGGCCGCGTTCGAGTTCGACGCCCAGGGCGCCCTGGAGCAGGCCGGCCTGACCGACATCACCGCGCTCGACGTGCAGCAGGTCATCCCGCTGGTCCTCGACACGCTGCCCGCCACCCCCGCCGGCCTGCCCGCCGTCGAGGGTGTCTCGCTCGAAGGCCTCCCCGGCCTCGAGGAAGGTCCGCTCGGCGCCATCAGCCAGCTGCAGGCGGTCGCCGCGCAGCTGACCTCGTCGGGCGTGCCCTCCCTCTCCGACATCAACACCTCGTCCGCCGGCGTGCTCGCGGCCGACGACCAGGGCCTGACCGTCTGGGGCGGCAACGAGACGCTGGGCGTCTTCGGCGCCGGCCAGGCGACCGTCTCCGGTGACTTCTCGATCATCGACGACGTCTTCGGCACCGCGACGAGCACCGTTGCCCCGGTCTCCGGCACCGCGCTCGACGCGTTCGACACCGCCACCGCGACGGCGAACTCCACCGCCGCGACCGCCACCTCGCTGGTTCCGGGCACCGACTCCGTCCTGGGCACCGTGGGCAGCCTCGGCGCGCTCGACACCGTGAACGGCGTCGTGCACAGCGCCCTCGGCGCGCTGGGCGACGGCAACGTGTCCGCCACCTCCGCGCTGCAGGTCGAGGGCCTGGGCCACTCCGGCAGCGGCAACTTCGAGGTGCACAGCGTCGACACCGTCAACACCGTGGTCGACACCGCCACCTCCGCCCTCCACACGCCCGACGTGTCCGGCGCCCTCAACACCGTCACCGGCCTGACCGACACGGCCGGTGTCGGCAACGTCGTGGGCAACGTCACGGATGTGGCGCACGGCGCGGGCCTGCCCGCCGTGGACCACCTGGGCGTCACTGACCTGCTCTTCTGAGCTCCGGGTCTGCTGTTCTGAGCCATCCGGCCGCGCCACGAACCGGCCTCGCCCACCAGGGCGGGGCCGGTTTGTCGCATCCGCTCTTCACCCAACGGGGTGAACACGGCACACTGAGTCGGGTGATGGCACCGCCCTGGCTCGACGTGCTCGACGAGACGATCGGCGCCTGCGTCACGCACCGGCGGCCCGACCTGGAGGCCCGGCTGCGGGAGAAGCGGGCCCAGCAAATGGACCCCAAGCTGCGCGTTCTGGTGATCGGCGAGACCAAGCAGGGCAAGAGCCAGCTGGTCAACGCCCTGATCAACGCGCCGGTCTGCGCGGTCGGCGACGACGTCACCACGACCGTGCCGACGTTCGTGCAGCACTCCGAGACACCGTCGGCCGCACTGGTGCGCAACGCCTCGTCCCGATCCAAGATCATGAACGCGCCCACCGAACGTGTCGCCGTGCCGATCGAGCAGGTGACCAAACAGGTGAGCACCACACACTCGGGCGAACTGGTGCGGGCCGAGATCGGCATCCCGAGAGCCCTGCTGACGAGCGGCCTCGTGTTGATCGACACGCCCGGCGTCGGCGACACGCGGTCCGCGCACACCGCGAGCACGTTCGCCACGATGATGCAGGCGGACGCCGTGCTGATGGTGTCCGACGCGACCGGCGAGCTGACCGCCACGGAACTGGCCCTGCTCAAGCAGATCATGTCGGCGTGCCCGAACGTGACGGTCGTCGTCACCAAGATCGACCTGGTGCCGCACTGGCGCACGGTGGTCGAGCGGAACCGCTCTCACCTTGCGCGGGCTGGGATTCCGGCGAAGCTGCTGCCGGTGTCGGCGACGCTGCGGCTGCGCGCGGCGAAGACGAACGACCAGGTGCTCAACACCGAGTCCGGTTTCCCCGAACTGCTGGCGTGCCTGCAGCGCGACATCGTGGCGAGCGCGGACCTGCTGGCGCGGCGCGCCGTGTCGGTCGTCGCGTCGTCCGCGATCAGCCAGCTGGTGACGCCGTTGCGCGAGGAACTGACCGCGCACGACTCGCGCCAGACCGAGGCGACGATCTCCACGTTGCAGGAGGCGCAGCGCCGGGTCGACGAGCTGCGGCGGCGGTCCGCGCGCTGGCAGAACGTGCTGAACGACGAGATGGCCGACCTGATCTCCGACGTCGAGTACGACCTGCGCGACCGCACCCGCAAGATCCTGCGCGAGGTGGACCGGACGTTCGACGACGCCGATCCGGCGCACGGCTGGGAGCAGTTCGAGCAGTGGCTGGAGGACAACCTCAACGAGGCCGCGACCACGAACTTCGCCTGGCTGATGGAACGCGCGGACTGGGTCGCGGAGAAGGTCGCGAAGAACTTCCCGGTGTACCGCGAGGACATCCTGCCCGGCTCGGTGCTGCCCGAGGACCTGCTCGATCCGGTGGGCAAGCTGGAGAAGCCGAAGATCGAGCCGTTCACCATCACGCAGAAGCTCTTCACCGGTCTGCGCGGCTCCTACGGTGGCGTGCTGATGTTCGGCCTGGTGACCTCGCTGGCCGGCATGCCGCTGATCAACGTGGTCTCGCTCGGCGCGGGCGCCCTGTTCGGCGGCAAGACGATCAAGGACGAGGCGGACACCCGGCTCAAGCGCCGCCAGGCCGCGGCGAAGGCGGCCGCACAGAAGCACGTCGACGACTTCTTCATGAAGTTCAGCAAGGACATCCGCGACGCCGGCCGGCACATCCAGCGCTCCCTGCGCAACCACTTCGCGACGCTCGCCGAGGAGTTGCAGGAGACCCTGCTGGAGTCCGCCCGCAGCGCCAAGCGGGCCGTGCAGGACGACGCATCTCAGCGCGAGCAACGGCAACGCGAGGCGCGGCGCGAGCTCGACAAGCTGGTGACGTTGTACAAGCGCGTGCAGGCCCTCGGCGGGACCGCCGCGATGGAGTTGAGCGCATGACCCTCGACCACGCCGTCTGGTCGATGCTGCAGGAAGCCCTCGCGATCTACCGGGACAGCCCCAGGGCCTCGTCGTGGTTGCGCTCCCACGCCGAGCGGTTCACCGAACCCGTGCGGGTCGCCGTCGCCGGTGTGCAGGGCATCGGCAAGTCGACCGCGGTCAACGCCCTGATCGGCGACGCGTTCTCACCGCTGCCCGAGTTCACCTGGTACCGCAACGGTTCCACGGCTGCAGCACAGGTCGTTTGCGGCCCGCGCGCGTCCGAGGTGCCCGTCACGCGCCGCGGCTCGCGCGTGACCGTCGACATCGGACAGTGGGACAAGATCGACCGCGTGGTCGTCGACTGGCCGTCCCGCTCGCTGCGCGACGTCGTGCTGATCGACACGCCCGCGTCCGCCACCCCCGAGCAGATCTTCGGCGACGCCGACGCGGTGCTGTACCTGATGCGGCACCTGCGGGACAACGACCTGCAGTTCCTGCGGTCCGCCCACGACCATCCGATCGCGCGCGTCGCGGCGGTGAACACGGTCGGCGTACTGGCCCGGGCCGACGAGATCGGCGGCGGGCGCATCGACGCGCTGTCGTCGGCCAAGCAGATCTCGCGCCGGCTGCGGCGGGACGTGCAGGTGCAACCGTTGTGCCAGAACGTGGTCCAGCTCGCCGGCCTGATCGCCGTCGCGGCCCGGACGTTGCGCGAGGACGAGTTCGTCGCGTTGCGCGCGCTGGCCTCGCTGGGACGCGAGGAGCTGGAGGACTACCTGCTGTCCGCGGACCGGTTCGTCGGCCCGTCGTTCCCGGTGGACCTGGAGGCCTCGGCGCGGCAGGGGCTGCTGGACCGCTTCGGGCTGTTCGGCGTGCGGCTGTGCTGTGCGCTGATCCGGCAGGGCTTCGACACCACGGTGAAGCTGACGGGCCAGCTGGTGCAGCGCAGCGGGCTGGGCGAGCTGCGCGACTCGATCGCGATCCACTTCGTGGAACGCCGCGAGGTGCTCAAGGCGCGAACGGCGTTGCTCGGCCTCGACGTCGTGCTGCGGATGGAACCCCGCCCGGCGGCGTTCCGGCTGATGGCCGACCTCGAACGGGCTGTCGCGTCCGCGCACGACTTCCGGGAGCTGCGGCTGGTCGCCGCCCTGCAGGGCGGGCGGACGAAGCTGCCGACCGAGCTGGAGGCCGAGGCCATGCGGCTCATCGGCGCCGAGGGCACCACTTCGCTGGCACGGCTCGGTTTCGACTACGACGCCCCCGCGGACGAGCAACGCGAGGTGCTGCTCGACGCGCTCGCCCGCTGGCAGGGGCAGGCGTCCGATCCGCATCTGGCGCACGACCACCGGCGCGCCGCCCAGATCGTGGTCCGTTCCTGTGAAGGCATGCTGACCCACCTCGGCTGAGGGTGTCGTTAAGGCCACCTTCGCTGCGTTCCACGCAGTCATGGTGGCCATAACGGCACACCAGGCAGGATGGTCCCGTGGAGCTACTGCCTTGGGGGGACGAGTACTTCGACGACCTGGTCCGGCTCTCGTCGGACCCGCGCGTCGTCGAGTACGTCGGCGACGGCAAACCGTGGCCGCTCGGCTACGCCACCGAGCGGCACGAACGCGCGCTGGCGCGCTGGGCCGAGTACGGGTTCGGCTGGCACGCGGCGATCGAGAACCAGAAGTTCGTCGGCCTCGGCTCGATGGCCGTCCGCGACGAGGGCATCGAGATCGGCTGGTGGGTCGACCCGAACCACTGGGGCCGCGGCGTCGCCACGGCGATCGCCTCCGCGATGCGGGACCTGGCACTGGAGCACAGCGACCGCGTGATCGCCGGGTTCATCGACGGCAACGGGGCGTCCGGGCGCGTGATGGTCAAGATCGGGATGCGGCACGTGCGCAGCTTCGTGGGCGAGGGAAGACTTCAGCACTTCTACGAGTTGACGCGGGTATGAGCATCCTGCGGTACAGCGCTTTCACGAAGGACCCGAGCGGGGGCAACCGGGCCGGTGTCGTTCTCGACGCCAGTGGCATGACCGATGACCACATGCTCTCGATCGCGGCGGACCTCGGTTACTCCGAGACCGCGTTCGTCATTCACGTCGAGGACCGCACCTACGACGTGCGCTACTTCAGCCCGCTCGCCGAGGTGGCGTTCTGCGGGCACGCGACCATCGCGACCGCGGTGGCGCTCGCCGCCGAGGTCGGCCCCGGTCCGTTGATCTTCCGGACACCCGCGGGCGTCATCGAGGTCGCGACCGGCGACGGCACGGCCAGCCTGACCAGTGTGCCCACGACGAGCGAGCCGGCGGACCCGGACCTCGTCACCGGCACCCTGGAAGCGTTGGGGTGGAAGGAGAACGACCTCGACCCGAGCTTCCCGATCCACGTCGGGCTCGGCGGCAACCGGCACCTGCTGCTCGCGGCGGCGTCCCGGGAACGGCTGGCGGACCTGGACTACGACTTCGAGGCGCTCAAGGAACTGATGCTGGCCAACGACCTCACCACCGTGCACCTGTTCTGGAGGGAGAGTCCCGAGCTGGTGCACGCGCGCGACCCGTTCCCGGTCGGCGGTGTCGTCGAGGACGCGGCTACGGGTGCCGCGGCGGCCGCGTTCGGCGGTTACCTGCGTGATCTCGAAGGGCCGCAACGGTTCGTCATCCACCAGGGCTACGACATGGGCCGCCCGAGCCGGCTGGAGGTCGACGCGACCCGCGAGGACCGCCGCGTCACGGTCACCGGATCAGCGGTCACAATCTGATCAGCCGGCGGTCGACCGCGGCCTTCACGGCCGCGGTCCGGCTGTCGACACCGAGCTTGTCGTAGACGTGCGCGAGGTGCGTCTTCACCGTGGCCTCGCTGATGAACAGCATCCGGCTGACCTCCCGGTTGGACCGGCCCGCGGCGATCAGCTCGAGGATCTCGATCTCCCGTTGCGACAACGCCAGCTGTGGCGCCCGCACGCGCCGCATCATCCGGGACGCGACGGGCGGCGACAGGGCCATCTCGCCGGACCAGGCCGTCCGCAGCGCGGCGAACAGCTCCTCCGGTGGCGACTCCTTCAGCAGGTACCCGGTGGCACCGGCCTCGACTGCCCGCAGGATGTCGGCGTCCGAGTCGTAGGTGGTGAGCACGACGACCTTCGGCGGCGAGTCCAGCGCCATGATCTGCCGGGTCGCGGTCACGCCGTCGACACCCGAACCAAGCTGCAGGTCCATCAGCACGACACAGGGCCGCAGCGACGCGGCGAGCCGCACGGCCGTGGCACCGTCCTCCGCCTCACCGACGACGTCGAACTCCCCTGTCGCGGACAACAGAGCACGCAGGCCCGCCCGGACCACCGGGTGGTCGTCGACGATCAACACCTTCATCAGCCGCTCCGCACCGGCACCGAGACCGCCAGCACGGTGCCCTCACCGGGCGCGCTCTCCACGGTCACGCGGCCGCCCAGCGCCTCGACGCGCTGCTCGGTCGCGCGCAGGCCGTAGCCGCGTCCCACCGAAGGGTCGAAACCCACTCCGTCGTCACACACGTCCAGGGTGATCTCGCCGTTCAGATACGTGAGCGTCACGACCACCCGTGACGCGAAGGCGTGCTGCCGCGCGTTGGCCAGTGCGCCCTGCGCGACCCGCAGCAGGGTGATCTCCGTGTCGACGTGCAGCGGATACGGCGTGCCGACGACCCGGACGTCGTCGCACAGGTTGCGCAACGCCTCCGGCAGGCTGCCGCCGTCCAGCGCGGGCGGGGCGAGCTCGCGGACGAACCGGCGGGCCTCGGCGAGGTTCTCCCTGGCGACGACCGCGGCCTGCCGGACGTGCTCGCGCGCCGGCCCCGGTGCCGCGTCCCACTCCTGGTCGGCGGCCTGCAGCAACAGATGCACGCTCGACAGGCCCTGGGCGAGCGTGTCGTGGATCTCGCGGGACAGCCGGACGCGTTCGCTGAGCTTGCCCGCCTCGTGCAGGTTCCGGAACAGCAGAGCCGCCAGGACCGCGATCGCGACCGGTGCGACGGCCGGGCTCGGATCCCACGCCTGCCGCGCGTGCAACGTGCCCTCGAGCGCCGCGAACGCGGCCATCCCGATGATCAGGCCCAGCGCCACGCGCATCGGGAACGCCTTGAGCACCAGGAAGAACAACGGCACGGCGAGCCAGGTGAAGCTGGCCGCCACGGCCGTCAGCCCGGCCCACGCGACGACCAGCACGACCAGCCCGGCCCGGCCGGGCGTGAATGCGAACAGCAGCCCGAGTGCCGCCGCGCAGCCCACGACGGGCAGCGCCGCGCTGGTCAGCCCGCTCCACCACAGGTAGCGCAGGGTGCACGCGGTGAGCACGACGAAGAAACCTGCCCGCACGATGCGGTCGTATCGCTGGGTGTCCACGGTGCCTCCGGGTGGTGAGTGTAGGGCGACTGAAAGCGCTCTCACCCAGTCGCACATCAACCTTTCGGATGACCCGCGCATCGCCCGCAGCGCCGACCCGCCGCCCGCCTGGAACCGCGACGCTCTGGCCAAGCCGCCCACAGCCGAGAGGAACCAGCAACCGTGTGCGACAACTGTCCCTCCGAGAACCCCACCCGGCGCAGCCTGCTGAAGTGGGGTGCCGCGGCGTCTGTGATGTCTGCGGTGTGTGCGGCGTCTGCGGCGGGCGTCCCGTTCGTCGGCACCGCGAACGCGGTGGACCTGAGCATCAGCACGAAACGCGGTGTCGCGTACTACGTCGCCCAGTCCGGCGACACGCTGAAAACGATCGCGACCCGCTTCCTCGGCAACATCGACCGCTGGAAGGAACTGCTGGCGCTCAACCCGGACCTGCACGGCCAGGACCCCAGGCCGGGCAAGAAGGTGCGGCTGCCCGAGTCACCCGCGGGCCCGAACACCCGGACGTTCGCTCCCATCCCGGCGGGTAGCAAGCCGCAGCCGTTCGGCCCCGAGGGCTACCGGCTGACCAGGTTCGGCGACCGCGCCTACGGGCTGCAGGTCGGCCCCGCCCAGAGCGCGTTC
The DNA here is from genome assembly GCF_030269605.1 of Lentzea sp. NBRC 105346. Lineage (GTDB taxonomy): Bacteria > Actinomycetota > Actinomycetes > Mycobacteriales > Pseudonocardiaceae > Lentzea. Next base: position 94,093 of record NZ_BSTQ01000018.1, on the reverse strand, counting down.
GTCGTCACCGACACCGGTGTGGTCGTGCTGGACGCGCCCGCCGGGCACGCCGCGAGCCTGCCGAAGGCGATCGCGTCCGTCACGGACAAGCCGGTGACGCACTTCGTGTACTCGCACAGCCACAGCGACCACGTCGGCGCGGCGAACCTCTTCCCCAACGCGATCCGCGTCGGGCACGCCGAGACCGCGAGCATCCTCGCCGCGGCCAAGGACCCCGCACGCCCCGTGCCTACCGTGACGTTCACCGACTCCCACGTGATCGACGCGGGTGGCCAGAAGATCGTGCTGAGCTACCCCGGCCCGAACCACGAGTCCGGCAACATCATCATCCACGTGCCGCAGCAACGATTCGCGATGCTGATCGACGTCGCCATCCCCGGCTGGGCGCCGTTCCGATCGTTCGGAAGCGCGGACAGCGTGCCCGGCGTGCTGCGCGCCCACAACGAGCTGATGAAGCTCGACATCGACCACTTCGTCGGTGGCCACATGCACCGCTACGGCACCAGGAAGGACATCGCCGAGTCACGCGAGTTCGTCTTCGACATGTGGACCGAGACGCAGAAGGCGATCGCCGCGACGCCCATCGCGCCGTTCTTCGGTCAGGTGGAGGCCGGCAACACGTGGGCCGCCGTCGAACTCTGGTACGACGCGATCGCGGTGAAGGCCGAGGACCCCATCCTGCGGAAGTGGACCGGCCGCCTCGGCGGCGTCGACGTGTGGCTGCGCGACAACCTGAAGACGATGGCGGTCTCGGCTCGGGTGGATCAGCCGAAGGACCTTCCCTCCGGCTGATCCTGGGGGCCTAGACCCGTTCGAGCACGACCACCGGGATCTCGCGGTCGGTCCGCTGCTGGTAGTTGGTGTAGTCGGGCCAGATCTCGTTCATGAGGTCCCACAACCGGGCGCGCTCCTCGCCCTTCGCCGTGCGCGCGTGGGCCCGGAACCGCTCCGCCCCGACCTGGACCTCGACCTCGGGGTTGTCCCGCAGGTTGAGGTACCAGTTCGGATGCCCGTTCGAGCCGCCGTTGGAGGCGACGATGACGTGCCGGTCGCCGTCCGGCTGGTAGATGAGCGCGGTGCGCCTGGGCTCTCCGCTGCGCCTGCCCTTGGTGGTGAGCAGCAGCGTCGTCACGCCGGGACGCCACTCGTGTCCTTGCTCGCCCGCGGTTTCGACGTAGCGATCGATGTGCTTGCGAACCCAGCCGACCGGGCTGTCCTTCACTGCCATGCCATCGACGCTACTGCCGCGCAGTGCAGGGCGCGCGGCAGTAGCGTCGGGGAGAGGGGCGCGCCTTCGCTGCCGCAAGCGTGGCGCTGCCTCCGAGCTGTGTGTTCACAACTATGACCCGATCGACGGGTGGCGGCTCATACAGAAGGGGGATAGAAGGGCCTTATGCCCGAGCTGGAACTGCGCCACCTGCGAGCGGTCCGGACGATCGCGGAGGAGGGCAGCGTGACCAGAGCCGCCGCGCGGCTCGGTCTCACCCAGCCCGCGCTCAGCGCCCAGCTGCGCACCGTCGAACGACTGGTCGGCGGAACGCTGTTCGACCGTTCGCCGAACGGTTGCGTCCCAACGGATCTGGGCAAGCAGGTGCTCGGCACCGCCCGCCTCGTGCTGGACGAGATCACGCAGCTGGTGGCCGCCACCAAACCCGGCCGCAACGGTCCGCTGGTGGTCGGTGGCGTGCCGATGCTGTTCTTCGCGCACTTCGTGGAGAACCTGCGCAAGCTCGTCTCCGAGGTGCGCGCGGACGCCCAGTCGTCGTCCGCCGAGGTGGTGGACCAGCTGCTGGCCGGCCAGATCCACGTCGCGATGTTCGAGTACTTCGACGGCATGCAGAGCCGTGAGCTGCGCGGGATCGAGCTGCGCAAGCTCGTCACAGAACCGCAGTTCGTGGCGGTGTCCGAGCACGACCCGCTGGCGCACCAGGACGAGATCGACCTCGCGCAGCTCGCCTCGCACGACTGGGTCACCCCGCCCGCCGAGCAGATGAGCAACCGGCTGCACCTGATCCGCGCGTGTGCCGACGCCGGTTTCACGCCCCGGCTCACGCACCACACCAACGAAGCGGGCATGGCGCGCGGCCTGGTCGCGAACGGCGCCGTGTCGCTGGCGTCCGCGCCGTCGCGCACCGGCGACGGGATCGTCATCCGGCGGCTGCGCGGCATGCCGTTGATGACCGACCTCTACGTGGCCACGCGCCGCGAGTCACCGGTGGCCGGGCGGGCGCACGAGGTGTTCGCGTGCGCCGCCGACGCCTACCAGTCCGTGCTCGACCGCAACCCCGACTATCGCCGGTGGTGGGACGCGCACCCGGAGGCTCACCCAGAGATCCCCTGAGGCGTCCGGCCGAGCAGCTTCTCCAGGTCCGGCCGCACCTGCGCGAACACGCCTTCGCGGGCTAGCCGGAACACGTCCACGACGAACAGCTCCGGCAGGCCGGCCGCGCGCAGGTCGTCGTCCGTGACGGACTTGAAGCGGTCGCCCGCGAGCTCGGGGAACGACCACGCCGCCGCCCCGGTCAGCTCGTACACGCTGTTCTCGTGGCCGGTCGTGGTGAGCACGACCGCGGCCGCCTCGGCGAGGTCGTCCCTGGCCGCGCTCGCGATGCGGCCGTCACCGGTCGACGTCGCGACCTCGTCCGCCTGCAGCAGCGGCAGGAAGTTCTCGTGGTACATGCCGTTGCGCAGGAACGAGAAGGGGATGCCGGTGGCACGGATGCGTTCCTCGGTCGCCTTGTGCACCTCGGCGAGCAGCAGCGGTGAGGTGTCCGCGTCGGTGATGCTCGTGTAGGCGATGAAGCCGACGCCCGCCCGTTGCGCGGCCGCCACGGCCTTCGCGTGCTGGGCGATGCGCGTCTCGTTGTCCCCTTCGGACGACACGAGCAGCAGCTTGTCGACGCCGGTGAAGTCGAGGTCGCCGTCGAAGTCGCCCGGTCGTGCCTCGACCCCCAGGTGTTCGACCTTGCGGGGATCGCGCGTGGACACGACGACGCGTTCGTCGGTGCGCTCGAGGACGTGGCGGACGGCCGCGCCGCCGAAGTGACCGGCCGCGCCGGTGATCAGGATCGTCATGGTCCCGACCGTAGGAGCTTGCGCTAACTGTTGGTAAGTACCTACTTTGAAGTGGGGTACTGACGAAGGGGTAAGTGTGCAGAACGGCGACGTCTACGACACGGGCTGCCCGTCGCGGCCGATCATGGAGCACGTCACCAGCCGCTGGGGCGTGCTCGTCCTGCACGCGCTGCGGTCGGAGACGCTCCGGTTCAGCGCGCTGCGCCGCAAGATCACCGGGGTGAGCGAGAAGATGCTCACGCAGACGTTGCAGACCCTCGAGCGCGACGGCCTCGTGCACCGCGAGGTCTTCCCCGTGATCCCCCCGCATGTTGAGTACTCACTCACTCGGATGGGCGAAGAGGTGGCGGGCTGCGTCGCGACCCTGTTCACGTGGATCGAGGGCAACACGGAGGCCGTTCTGGCCGCCCAAGCCCGATATGACGACGCGAAACATCGGGTCAGTCACCCGGTTGCCACGTGAAGTTGGCCACGTTTTCCCTAGAGTTCACCCTATAGATCGGATGGATAACGGTTAGGGGAAGCGGAAGTGGCTTCAATCTTGCGACAATGGACCAATGGCCCAACCTTTCACGGACGACAGTCATCCGGCGGAGCCCTATCCGGGTACCCGTCCGGAGCACTGCTTCGTCCATCTGGATGAAACGGGCTGGCCAGTGACACCGAGCCTCGGCATGGAGTCCGGATGGCGGGTCGAGCCGGAGAACGTGGATCTGGACCAATGGCTGGCGGACCGCGGAGAACCGCCACTTTCGGCACGGATGCCGGTGCTCGGGTACGGCAGCAACGCCAACCCGTCCAAGGTCACCTGGTTGCGTGACGAGCTGGGCCTGGCCGGTCCCGCCGTCGTGCTGCGCGCCAAATGCGAGGGCATCGCCGCGGTGTGGGCCGCCGGCCGGCGCAAGCGGGACGGTCAGCGTCCCGCCACCCTCGCCGCGCTGCCCGGACACACCGAGGAGCACGCCGTCTGGTTCGCCACGCCGGAGCAGCTGCGCGTGCTGGACCGGTGTGAGGGCCGCGGCCTGCGCTACCGGCTCGTCCGGGTGCACACCGGCCGCATCACGCTGCAGAACGGCGCCGTGGTGGACTCGGTGCTCGCGTACACGGGGTCGTCGCGGGCGCGGATGCCCGTGCTGTTCAACGGCAGGATGGTGCTCTGCAGCTCGCTCGACCAGGCGCGCACCCGCCACCTCGGCGACCGGGCCGCGTCGACCGACGGCCTGGAGGTGACCGAGGTGCACGGCGACCCGTCGGCGGACGACTGGCCGGAGCTGCTGTTCGTCTACGGCACCCTGAAGCCGGGCGCAAGCGCTTGGCACCTGATGGAACCGCACGTCACCGGCTCGTTTGAAGAGGTACGACTGCCGGGCACCCTGCACGACACGGGACTGGGTTACCCCGCGCTGCGGCCCGGCCGCGGCCCCGGTGTGCCGGGTTTCGTGCTGCGGCTGCGTTCGCCCGAGGACGCCCTGCCGTTGCTGGACGAGTACGAGGGCGCCGACTACCGCCGCGTGCGCGTGGTGCTGCCGGGCGGCCGGGTCGCGTGGACGTACCTGTGGACCTCGCCGGTCGGCGACATGCCGGTCCTGCCCGACGGGTGGGTCCACTGATCCGGTGAACTTGGGGTTCCCCCGGACAACTCGGCGGTCGCCTGTCGCGTCCTCCTGATAGGAGGTGCGTCATGACTCGACGGCTGCTCGTGTGCGGACTTCTCCTGCTGGCCACTGCCTGCGGGCAGAGACAGCAGCCGGCGACGTCGGCGTCCCTTCCGGTCTCGACGCCGCCGCCGACCACTTCCTCTTCGGCCGCCCCGGACATCGTCCGCTGCAACGCGTCCGTCCTCAGTGGAGAGATCACGCCGACGGATGCCGGTGCGGGCAACCGCTACGGCAAGTTCTTCGTGACGAACAAGGGCGCCGAACCGTGCACTTTGAACGGTTACAGCGGCCTGCAGCTGCTGGCCGCCGACGGTTCGCCGTTGCCGACGAAGCTCGAACGCGTCACCGATCCCGGCCCCGCGCCGATGGAGCTGGCGCCGGCCGCCCGCGCCGCCGCCAACCTGCATTGGTCGGTCGTGCCGAACGGCTCCGAACCGGCCGACAAGCCGTGCCAGCCGGAACCGTCCAAAGCGGCCGCGATCCCGCCGGACGAGACGAAGCCGCTGTCGCTGACGTGGGACTACGGCCCGGTGTGCAGCGGCGGCCGAATCGAGATCAGCGCGTTCTACCCTGCCTAGATGACGTCCGACCGGTGGCTCGCCGTACTCGTGAACGGCGGCTTCGGCTTCGCCGAACCGCTCGAGGCGGCGGGTGTCCATGTCGTCGTCGCCGACGACGTGGCCGCGGTGGTGCGCTCCGCCGACGCCCCGGTCGTCCTCATCGGACACTTCACCGGGGCTCCGCTCGCGGTTCGCCTTGCCCAGCAAGAGGGTTCCGCCCTGGCGGCGCTCGTGCTCGTGTCGCCGGTGCTCGGCATGTGGGACGGTGCGTCCGAGGAACTGGCGGACCTGATCGACGAGGTCAACTTCGGCCCGCACCTCGGCGACCTGCCGACGTTGTGGCTGCACGGCGCCGACGACGAGATCGTGCCGATCTCCGACACGCGGGCGGGGACGGACCGGATCCGGGGCGCCGCGTTCGAGGAGCACATCGTCCCCGGTCTGCTCGACCCGGCGGACGCCGTCACGGCGATTCTCGACTTCGTGGACCGCGTCGTCTGACCGTCATGGCCAGTTTGCGACATGAGGTCCCCAAAACTGACGATGACGGCCTGCGGGACAATTCGCCCCGTTATGGGCGCTGAGGACCTTGAGCTGCTGGTCACGATCGTCGTCGAGGCAGCCGACGAGCAACAGGCCCGCGCGGCCTGCGAGCCGCTCGTGAGCCGCGTGGCGGGCCGCGTCGTCGACGCGCGCGACACCTCCGACGAGGAGCCGGGCTGCTGGTCCGTCGCCATCACCGTGGCGAGCGACGAGAAGGCCACCCACAGCGTCAGCGGGGCCCTGGGGCGGGCGGTGCGGACGTTCGTGCGCCGGCTCGATGACGGGTTCCCCACGCCGCGCGTGCAGTGCGAGCCGCCGACGGCCTGGACCGTGCTCGACGACCCCGATCTGATCAACGTGTTGGTGCCGGGCGCGGAGCGCATCCTGGTCGAGGCGTGGGCGGGCGTCGACCCCTTTTGGAGTAAGCACGCGCAGTAGCCGGGGGACATCGATTCAGATGATCTTCACTCGTCCGCCGACACCATCTGCACGCTGGGCTAACTGATCATTAGATCAAACGCATGACTGTGTGCCGAAGTGCCCTACCCAGTTAGCGCATCCTTCGTCCCAACTGTGAAAATTTGCGAAAATGTCTACTGAGAGTGGTCCCAGTGATCGCTCATCGTGTCCGTTGGAGGGTCGGGAGCCGACATGGCCAGCATCGAAGAGGTCCGTGCCGCAATTGCCCAGGCGGTCGAGAAGGCCACCCAGAGCCAGGCCGCTCTCCAACAGGCCGCGTCGCTCGCCGAGGACGCGCAGGCGCTGCTGTCCTCGGTGACCCAGGGGTCGGTGCAGAACGACGTCGAGCAGACGAACGCGCACTTCGCTCAGGTCGTCGGAGGTGTGGGCGAGCTGCAGAACTTCCTGGGCGCCGGGATCTCGTCCGCCGAGGGCATCAACGCCAGGCTCTGAGATGACGTCCATCGCCGAGGTCAAGGTCGTGCTCGAGCAGGTCTGCGAGCAGCTGCGCGAGTCGTACGCGGCCGTCCGCGGGGCTCAGCAGGACCTGGACGAGGCAGTCACGGTGCTCGCGGAGCAGAGCGAGAACCACCACGAGTCGCTGCTGCCCGCCGAGTTCCTGAAGGCCAAGGAACGCTTCCCGGAGCTGCTCGAGCTCGTCGTCACCACCCTGGAACGCATCCAACGCATCTCCGTGGAGCTGTAGATGAACAGGCGGGACGATCGGCGCCGGAAGGTCGAGGAGGCCTTCGACGAGTTCCGCCGTGCCGTCTCGGCCGCGCTGGGCGCCGTTTCCCGCGAACACCGGTTGCTCGCCGAGGAACGCGCCAAGGACATGTTCGAGCTGATGGTGCGCGGCGAGGGCGTCGATCAGGCGCTGCGGGACCCCGTGCTCCAGGAGGCGTTGGCCAACCCCGCGTTCGCGCACCGGCTCACCGAGGTGCTGCGCGACCGTGAGGCGGCGTTCCAGGAGTGGACGCGGTCCGGGCCGGACCAGCTCACCGGCCTGGTCGAGGAGGTCGCCAACGGGCCGGCGTCCTGGCCGTACACCGCGTGGCTCGGCCACCCCGGCACGCACGACGGCAGCGAGGGCGTGCCGGAGCTGTGGCGCATCGGCACCGGTGTGGTGCCGAGCGCGCCGGAGCGGCAGCCGTTCCCCGTCGCCGTCCCGCTGCTCGACCACTCGCACCTGCACATCTCGTCCACTCCGGACAGTCGCGCGCTGGCCGACACCGTGGTCGAGAACCTGTTGCTGCGCATGCTCAGCCACTTCCAGCCCGGTCTCGTGCACGTGCACGTGTGGGACATCAACCAGCTCACCGGCTCGTTGCCGGGGCTGTACCCGTTGACGCGCGCGGGTCTGCTGACCGTGCACGATCCGGCGCGGCTGCACGAGCTGCTCGACGAGCTGTCCGAGCACATCCGGCGCGTGCACACCAAGGTGCTGGTGGACGGGCATCTGACCGTGCGGTCGGTCAGCGGCGAGGGCAGGCGCACCGAGCCGTGGCACGTCGCCGTGCTGTTCGGCAACCGCAAGGCGTTGCGCGAAGAACACCAGCAGCAGCTGCAACGCGTGGCGCGCAACGGTTTGGCGTGCGGCGTGCAGCTGTTCATCGTGGACATCCCGGTGACGGTCAACTCGCCGATCGAGACCCTGCAGCTGCGGCCCGACGGCACCGCGACCTGCACGATGACCGGCAAGCACATCACCGTGACGCTCGACCCGCCGATGCCGCGCACGCTCGTTCCCCGTGCCTGCGCGGCGATCGCGGAGAAGCGCGAGGAGCGGCGCAACCGCCTGGGCACGTTCCTCGACCTGGTGCCCGACCCGATCTGGCTGGAGAACTCCTCCGCCGGCGTGATCGCGCCGGTCGGGTTCGACGACGGCGAACCGGTGTGCGTGCAGCTGGGCGACACCTCGCCGCACGCGTTGATCGGCGGCCCTTCGGGTTCCGGCAAGACGAACTTCCTGTACGCCATGCTGGGCAGCTTCGCGTCGCGGTACTCGCCGGACGAGCTGGAGCTGTACCTGCTGGACTTCAAGGAGGGCGTGTCGTTCGCGCAGTTCGCGCCGGGCCGCAAGGACCCGAGCTGGCTGCCGCACGCGCGCCTGGTCGGCGTGAACGTCAACACCGACCGCGAGTTCGGCGTGGCGCTGCTGAAGTTTCTCGCGGACGAGATGCGCCGCCGCGCGGACGCCGCGAAACAGCACGAGGTCACCAAGCTGGAGTCGCTGCGCCAGGAAGACCCGGACAGCCGGTGGCCGCGGATCGTCGCGGTGATCGACGAGTTCCAGTACCTGTTCCTGGAACGCGACCAGGTGACGGCGCAGGCGACGCAACTGCTGGAGGACGTCGCGCGGCGCGGCCGTTCGCAGGGCATCCACCTGGTGCTGTCGTCGCAGGACGTGTCCGGCATCGAGGGCTTCTGGGGCAAGTCGGCGATCTTCGACCAGTTCACCGTGCGCATCGCGCTGCCGAAGGCGCGCCGCGTGCTCGCCGAGCCGGGCAACGACGCGGCGGTCGAGCTGCCGCGCTGGCACGCGGTGATCAACCACGAGTCGGGCGTGAAGCCGGGCAACGAGATCGCGCGCATCCCGGACGCGACGACCAAGGGCACGTTCGACTTCCTGCAGAACCAGCTGTGGAACCGCTGGCGCAAGGACCACCCGCCGATCCTGTTCGACGGCGGCAAGGTCCCGGTGCTCGACGAGCTGCCGGACTTCCTCGACCTGGCGCCGGATGTCGGTCCCGCGCCGACCGTGCTGCTCGGCCAGGTCATCGACGTGGCGGGCAGCGCGGCGAAGGTGCGCCTGGCGCGCACCCCCGGCCGCAACATCGCGGTCATCGGTTCCGTCGTAGAGGACGCCGCCGCGGTCCTCGGTGGAGCCGCCGCTTCCCTTGGCAGGCAACACGAACCGGGCGAGGCGACGTTCACGTTGTGCTGCCTGGTCGACGAGGCGAAACCGTTCGCGCAGCACGCCGCGAAGCGCCTCGAGGTCGCCGGCCACACGGTTCAGGAGATCGGCATCGACGGTTTCCGCGAACTGGTCGACGAGACCGCGCGCGGCATCAACGCGATGATCACCGGTACGGCCGAGGGCCCACCCCGGCCGCACTACCTCTTGCTGTACGCGGTCGACGCCGCGCACGCGTTGCTCGAACAGAAGGACCCCACCACTCGGGCGTCCGGAGTGGACAGTCTGCGCACCGTTTTGAAACACGGCCCGGAGAACCGCACGCACATCCTCGGCTGGTGGCGTGCTGTACAGCGACTCAAGAACTCGTTGAGTCCGGGCGTGTACGACGACATCGGTGCGTGGGTCGCTTTCGACGTCCAGGGCAAGGAACTGCTGACGCTCGGACCGGAGCAGGTCATGGCGTGGTCACCCCGACCGCGGCGCGGCCTGATGTTCGACCGGTTCGAACACTCACGACCACAGGTGGTCATCCCGTTCGACACCGGGGAGGAAACAGGATGAGTGCGGTGCTGAGGCTGGTTGACGATCTGCCGTCGCCAGAAGAAGAACCGGTGGTGATGTCGGCCGTGGAGCGCTACAAGGAGATCATCGAGGGCGTGACGGAGGCGACCCGCCGCATGCGCGCGCGTGACGCCGAACGCAACGCCGAGCTCACCGAGCGACTGGGCCGTTCCCAGGAGCAGGTGGCCGAGATCAACGAGCGCGAGCAGATGGTGCGGTTCGGCGCGGAGCTGCACTGGGAGGCCGCGAAGAAGCAGCTGTGGAACGAGACGTGGCTGCGAATGACCGTCTTCCCTTCGCCCGATGAGTCCGTGCCGCAGCGTCCGCAGAGCGAGTACAACGCCGCGATGGACGCCGCGTACGAGGCCCTCGAGGCTTCGCTGCAGAAGAAGCGTTCGCTGCTCCGGCGTGGGCGTGAGCGTTAGATCACAGTGGGAACACCCTTCCCCACGGGGTTGTTTGGACAGGTACCGATCAGTTCCGTATTCACCATGAAGGGTCGATCACTGATGACCGTGCCGAGCACCGCACTTGAGGTCCGCCTCGCCTCCCGTCCCCAGGGCTGGCCGACGGATGAGAACTTCGAGATCGCCGAGGTCTCGGTCCCGGAGCCGGGTGAGGGCCAGATCCTGGTCCGCAACCTGGTGATGAGCGTCGACCCGTACATGCGTGGCCGGATGAACGACGTGAAGTCCTACGTCCCGCCGTTCCAGATCGGCGCTCCGCTCGACGGTGGAGCGGTCGGCGAGGTCGTGGCTTCTTCTGTTGATTCTTTGAAGCCCGGCGACCACGTGCTGCACGGCCTCGGCTGGCGGGAGTACGCCGTCCTGGACGCCGCGAACGCCGTCAAGGTCGACCCGGCCATCGCGCCGCTCGGTGCGTACCTCGGCGTGCTGGGCATGCCCGGCCTGACCGCGTACGCCGGCCTGCTGGCGACCGCGGAGTTCAAGGAGGGCGACGTCGTCTTCGTGTCCGGCGCCGCGGGTGCCGTCGGTGCGCTGGTGGGTCAGATCGCCCGCCTTAAGGGTGCTTCGCGCGTGATCGGCTCCGCCGGTTCGCCGGAGAAGGTCAAGTACCTGGTCGAGGAACTCGGCTTCGACGCCGCGTTCAACTACAAGGACGGCCCTGTTTTGGAGCAGCTGTCCGCTTTGGCGCCCAACGGTGTCGACGTGTACTTCGACAACGTCGGCGGTGAGCACCTCGAGGCCGCCATCGCCGTGATGAACCCGCACGGCCGCGCCGCCCTCTGCGGTGCCATCGCCCAGTACAACGACACCGAGCCGCCCGCCGCGCCGCGCAACCTCGTGCAGGTGATCGGCAAGCGCCTCACGCTGCGCGGCCTGCTGGTCGGCGACCACCAGGCCCTGCAGCCGCAGTTCGTGGCCGAGATGGGCGCGTGGATCGCCTCCGGTGAGCTCAAGTACTCCGAGACCGTCGTCGAGGGTGGCGTGCGCCAGGCGCCGGCCGCGTTCCTCGGCCTGCTGCGCGGTGAGAACACCGGCAAGATGCTGGTCAAGCTCGCCTGATCTCGTTCTTCTGGACAGGGGCTCCCTCCTTGGGAGCCCCTGTCTGTGCATTACCTTCCACGTGGGCCCTGGATTTTCAGTTCGCTTCGAGTGAACTTGATCAAGGGCTGAGCGTGCAGCGTCGCGAAATTGTCAGACCCCGGCAGTACGCTTGAGTGCAAAAGGAAGCGCGCGAGGGGACGCGGGTCCACGCCCAGGTCAGCAGCACCGGCGGTACCGAGGCAGTAAGGGGACGACGGGGCAGCGGCAGCAGTGGGGCATCAGCCGTGCAGCGGCAGCGGCGAGGCAGCAACCGCGGCCGGGCAGCAACCGCGGCGTGGCGGTGACCGCGGTGCAGTAGCAGCGGCGGCGAGGCAGCGACCGCGACGGCGGTGTAGCGGCGAGGCAGCGACCGCGGTGCAGCGACAGCAGCACCAGGCCAGCTCGCCGACGCCACACGCAGTCGCTAGCGGCGTCAGACCAGCTCGCCGTCGGCGACCAGAGGTCAGCAGCGGCCTCGGGTCAGCAGCGACCACAGACCAGCCGCGGTATCGGGTCAGCCGTGGGTGCCGGGTCAGCCGTGGGTGCCGCAGCCATCGGGTCAGCCGCGGGCCCTGGGGTCAGCCGCGGCCTCAGACCAGCTCGCCGCGTGCCTCAGACCAGCTCGCCGTCGGCCGCGACCACACGCCCGCGGTGGACGACGAGCGTGCGTGGCGCCCGGTCCATCACCGCGGCGGCCACCGAGTCGCCGGGCACCACGACCAGGTCGGCCGGCGAGCCCTCGGTGAGACCCGACTCGACGCCGAGAACTGCCGCACCGCCGCGCGTGGCGACGTCGACGCACATCTCGATGTCGGAGTCGCGCCGGAACCCGTTGCGGTAGGCCAACTGCCAGGTGCGGTCCAGCATGTCGCCGTTGCCGTAGGGCGACCAGTAGTCGCGGATGCCGTCCTGACCGAGCCCGACCCGCACGCCGGCCCACCGCAAATCCCGCAGCGGCAACGGTTCCCGGTTGCCGGGCGCGACGGTCGTGACGGCCACGTCGTGTTCGGCCAGCAGGGACACGAGTCCTTCGCCGGGCAGGGCGAAGCAGTGGCTGATCGTCACCTGGCCCTGCATCCCAAGCGCCGCAACGCGTTCGCAGATCAGCGAAACCTGGAAGGCGCCGAGCGATCCGGAATCGTGCAGGTGAATGTCCACACCGCATTGGTGCTTCGAGGCGAGCTCGAAGACGATGTCCAGGTGCCGCACGGGATCGCGGTCGTAGCCGGCCGGGTCGAGACCACCGATCAGGTCGGCGCCCGACCGCAGCGCCTCCTCCAACAGTGCCACGGTGCCCTGCTCGCGCAGGATGCCGCACTGCGGAAACGCCACCACCTGCACGTCGGCCCGATCCGCGTGTGCCGCGCGGGCGGCGAGCACGCCGAAGAGCTTCTCCAGTCCCGAATCCACGTCGACCTGGGCGTGGCTGCGCACGCGCGTGGCGCCGCCCGCGATGGTGCGGCCCAGGGTGTGGGTCGCGCGGTCGGCGACGGAACGTTCGGCCGAACGCCAGTTCTGGCGGTCGTTCTCGATCAGACCGGCCAGAGTGGCGTCCGCGGTGTGCGGGCGGAACGGCAGGCCGAGGCGCGTCGAGTCCAGGTGTGCGTGGGCGTCGACGAACGCGGGCAGCAGCACGCCGCCCCTGCCGTCGACCACGTCATCCGAAACAAGATCCGGGCCGATCTGCTTGATCACGCCGTCGACGCACAGCACGTCGACGAGCTCGCCGCCCCAAGGACGCACCGATCGGATCAGCATCACACGAGTTTGCCAGGGTTGAGGATTCCGGTGGGATCGAGCGTCGACTTCACCGACCGCAGCACGTCGATACCCAGCGGCCCGATCTCGGCGGGCAGGTACGGCGCGTGGTCGCGGCCGACCGCGTGGTGGTGCGTGATCGTGCCTAGTCCGGAGATCGCCGAGCACGCCGCGGTCTTGGCGCGTTCCCACTGTGCCACCGGATCGTGAAGATCCCGCGGCACGAGCACGGTGAAGTAGAGCGACGCACCGGTCTCGTATGCGTGCGAGATGTGGCACATCACGACCGGGTCGCCCAGCGATTCGGTCAGCGCGTCGCGCACGGCGGAGCGCAGCTGCGTGAGCTTGGACCAGTGCGTCGCCGTCTCCAGCGTTTCGACGCAGACGCCCGCGTCCAGCAGCGCGTCGCGCTGGCGCGGGCCGTTGAACCGGCCGTGCCGCCACGCCTCACCCATCGCGCGACCTAGCCGGACCAGTTTGTGGCCGTGGGTCGCGGCCATCGTCGCGGCGCGGGAACGGCCTTCCCAGCCCATGATCACCAGGCACGGTGCCTTGATGCCACGTAGCTTCACGTACCGGTTGAGCAGGTCGGCCTTGCGACCGCCGGTCAACGCGATCGCCACCTCCGTCTCGTCCACATCGGACAGACGGGTCACGTCGGCCAGGGCCTGTCGTTGCGCCAGGTCGCGGATCAACGCCTCGCCCGCCTGCCAGCCGTCCACGATGAACCCTTCGTAGCAAGGGTTTTCCGGTTTCGGACGGACTCGTAGGGCAACCTCGGTGATCACGCCGAACAGGCCCTCGGAGCCGATGACCAGCTGCCGCAGGTCTGGTCCGGCCGCCGACGCGGGCGCGCTGCCCAGCCGCCACTCGCCCGCGGGCGTCTGGACGCGCACGCCTTCGACCATGTCCTCGAACCGCCCGTAACCAGAGGACGCCTGGCCCGCCGACCGCGTCGCGGCGAAGCCGCCGATGGTGGCGCGCTCGAACGACTGCGGCACGTGCCCGAGCGTGAAACCGTGCTCCCCCAGCAGTTTCTCCGCATCGGGCGCGGGCAGGCCCGCCTGCAGCACGGCGACGCGCGACACCGGGTCGACCGACACGAGCCGATCCAGGCGGGCGAGATCGAGTGCGATGACGGCGTTCTTGCCACCACGCAACGCCTCCACGCCGCCGACAACCGACGTGCCGCCGCCGAACGGCACCACCGCGACGTCGTGCTCCACGCAGACGCGCAGCACCTCCTGGACCTCTTCCGGTGAAGCCGGTCGCACAACTGCGTCCGGCACCGCGAGCTCGCCGTGGCCGCGTCGCTTGAGCAGGTCCAAATAGGACAGACCGCCCGCCCGGCCGAGACGGTCCTCGGCGTCGAGACTGATCTCGGCGACCGCCTCAAGTGCCTCGAAGGCGTCCTCGGACAGTTCCGACTCCGGCGCCACAACCGGCGCCTCGTCCAGCGGTGTGCCGAGCCCGACCCGCTCGCCCAGCCATGCCAGCGCGTGCGGCGGCAGCGGTGTGGTCTCTGAGGTCCATCTTGCTCGCGTCACTGATACAGTGTGACATATGACGTCTAATCGTCACAGCGACGACACGCTGTTGGACGCCACCCGTGACTGCGTGCTCGAAGTGGGCGTGCGGCGCACGAAGCTGACCGACGTCGCCAAGCGCGCGAACGTCAGCCGGATGACCTTGTACCGGCGCTTCCCGGACGTGGACCACCTGGTCAGGGCCTTGATGACCAGGGAGTTCGCCGCGCTGCTCGAGCAGACCACGGGCGCGGGCAACGCGCGCGAGCAGCTGGTCAGCCGGTCCGTGGACGCGATCCGCCTGCTGACGGCGAACCCGCTCATGCAGCGCGTCCTCGACCTCGATGCCGAGCTGATGCTCCCGTACCTCGTCGAACGGCTGGGCAGCACGCAACGGCTGGTCGAGCAGTTCCTGGTCGACCAGATCCGAGCGGGCCACGCCGACGGTTCGATCCGGACCGGCGACGCGGCGGTTCAGGCGCGGGTCGTCCTGCTCACCGCGCAGTCGATGGTCCTGTCGATCCGCCCGGCGACGACCGGTCACACCCACGACTCCCTGCTGGCCGAGCTGGCCCGCCAACTGGACGGAGCGCTGCGCCCGTGAACACGTCGCTGAACGCCCACCGCCGCGAATCGGACCTGTCCGCCGTCCAGGAGGAGGTCGTCGACGTCCTTGTCGTCGGCGGCGGCGTCACGGGCACGGGAGTCGCCCTGGACGCGGCCTCGCGCGGCCTGTCCGTGTGCCTATTGGAGGCGCACGACCTGGCGTTCGGCACGTCGCGCTGGTCCAGCAAGCTGGTGCACGGCGGGCTGCGCTACCTGGCCCACGGCGACGTGGCGCTGGCCCACGAAAGTGCGGTCGAACGCGGCATCCTCATGACTCGGACCGCACCCCACCTCGTCCACGCCCTGCCGATGCTCTTTCCCTTGCACGGCAAGGACAACGGCTTCAAGATCATGGCCGGCCTGCGCGCGGGCGACCTGCTCCGCCGCGCCGCCCGGACGCCGTCGTCGGTGCTGCCGCCGCCACGCCGTGTATCGCCGGTCGAGGCCCTCGCACTGGTACCGGGCCTGCGCGCGACGGGCCTGCGCAGCGGTCTGCTCAGCTTCGACGGCCAACTGATCGACGATGCGCGCCTGGTCCTGGCACTGGCGCGCACCGCGGCGGGCTTCGGCGCCCGAATCATCACGCGCGCCCGCGTCACCACGTTGACGGGTGATGGCGCGACTGCGGTTGACGGCCTGACCGGCACCTCGTTCTCCGTCCGCGCCCGCGCGGTGATCAACGCGTCCGGTGTCTGGGCCGGCACCCTGGTGCCGAGCGTGCGGCTGCGCCCATCACTGGGTTCGCATCTGGTCCTGGACGCCAACCGGATCGGCTTCGTCGGCACGGCGGTGACGTTCCCGGTGGGCCGCAACCGTTTCGCCCTGATGCTGCCGCAACCGAACGGCCGGGTGTACCTCGGACTCACCGACTCACCGGTCGACTGGCCCGTTCCGGACGTGGTGCCCGTTCCGGAGTCCGATGTGGACTTCCTGCTGGACGCCGCTTCCACTGTGCTGCAACGACCTCTGACGCGCGCCGACGTGCTGGGCAGCTACGCCGGACTGCGGCCCCTGCTGGACGCTCCGGGCTCGACGGCGGACCTGTCGCGCCGGCACGCCGTCCTGCGCGCGCCGAACGGTGTGGTCACGATCGTCGGGGGCAAGCTCACCACGTATCGCCGGATGGCGGCCGACGCCGTCGATGCCGTCGGGCTCGCCGCGGGGCCGTGCCGGACCGCCTCGCTGCGCCTGGTGTCGTCGGATGCCGCGCGGGTCGCTGCTCTGTCCGAAGTGGATCCGGAGTTGGGGGTGGAGGTCGCGCCGGGTGTCACCGCCGCGGACGTCGTGTGGGCGGTGCGGCACGAGGGTGCGCTGGACGCGGACGACGTGCTGGACCGGCGGACGCGGATCGGGCTCGTGGCGGCGGAGCGGGCGGCGGCGGAGCCGCTCGTGGCGGACCTGGTCAGCCGTTCGCTGGCCGGGCTTTGAGGGGTTGAACGGACAACTCAGCGGTGCTGAAAGGGCGACACGCGGGGGCTGGGAGCGAGACACGCGGGGCTGCGTGGGAGAGCCGTCGGGTGCTGAGGTGAAAACTCGCCGGGGCTGAATTGAGGACTCGCCGGGGCTGGATTGAGGACTCGCGAGGTTGGGGTTGGGGAACCGCAGGGGTCGGGAAGTGTGAGGGGCGGGAAGTGCCGTGAACGGGCCGTTGGCGGCTTGGGGCGGCCGGAATTGTCAGACCCTTGTGGCAGAGTTGAAAACAGGGGTCCCCCTGGCGGGGGGACCCCTGATTGCGTTGCGGGTTGAGGAAGTTACTCGCCGATGATCGGCTTTGCGGCCTTGGGCGGGTCGACGAGCTTCTCGCCTTCCAGCTTGACCTTGCGCTTGTGGTCGCTGCCACCGCCCTGCTGGCCGTGCCCACCTGCGGCACCCATGCCGCCCATCATGCCGCCGGCCGCCGCGCCACCGGCGGGACCGCGACCGGCCGCGCCACCACCGGCGCCGCCGCCGTCGGGAACACCGCCGGTCATGCCCGTGGGCATGACGCCTGCCGCGCCGCCGGGCGTCATCGACGGGCCCGTGCCGCCGCCACCGGGGGCGCCGCCGCCACCGAAGCCGGCACCGCCACCACCACCGCCGCCGAGACCCGGCATGTGGCCGCCCGCGGGCAGGTGGCCGCTGCCGCCGCCCGCGGCGTGCGTGGTCATGTCCGGGCCGGCGCCGTGTGGCATCACGGCCGGGCGCACGCCGCCGGCCATGTCGGGGCCGGGGCGGTACCAGTCACCCGGTCGGCTGACCGGCGTGCCGCCGTGCGACGCACCGGACGTGCCCGTGGTGCCGTGGCCCTTCTCGAAGTGGCCCTCGATCCACTTGCCGGTGTTCTTGTCGTAGTGGCCGTCCTCCCAGCGTCCCGGGTCGTTGACCGAACCGGGTCCACCGGGGACGTGACCGCCGCCGGGGCTGTAGTTGCCGGGACCACCGGGGCCGTAGCCACCGCCAGGACCATGACCACCACCGGGACCACCAGGCCCGTAGCCGCCGCCAGGGCCGTAGTTGCCAGGCCCACCAGGCCCGTAACCGCCACCCGGACCGTAGTTACCAGGCCCACCAGGGCCATAGCCACCGCCGGGACCGTAGTTGCCCTGACCGCCGACCTGAGGCGGCTGGTGCACCTGACCGCCACCACCCTGGTACCCTCCACCACCGGTGTAACCGGGGTCGCCGTGGATGGAGCCGGGACCGTTGTAGTACGGAGCGTCCACACCGGACGGAACCGTCGCGCCACCGCTGACGGGCTGCGCGTAGCGCGTGCCGGCACCCCGGGAGGCCCGGTCGAGCTGCTCCTCGGTGATGCCGAGACCACCGGCCGACGCCCGCGGTCCCGCACCGCCACCGCCGCCGGAACGTCCACCGGCCGCCTTGTGCGCGAGCGAGGAGATGGCCTGGATGACCTGCTCGGCGATCTTGGCGATCTCCGCGACCTTCTTCACCAGGTTCATCAGCTTGCTCAGCGAACCGGCCAGCTTGGACATGAAGTCGGCCAGCTTCTTCGCGTACTTGCACGCCGTGCTGACGATGTCGGCGATGGCGCCGGCGATCGCGGCACCGAACGTGAAGATCGACGCCGCCAGCCACTGGATGATCTTCATGACCATGTCGGCCACGGCCTGCGAGATCAGGTCCATGACCATCTTGCGGACGGTGGCGACGAGCTGGCCCGCACCCGACACGGCCGCGGCGACGCCGTTGCACGCCTTGGACAGCGAGTCCATGCCGCCCGCGTGCTTCGACGCGGCGTTGCGGTAGTTGTCGGCGGACTGGCCCATCCACAGCGACGTCTGCTGCACGGCCGCGTTGCGGTAGTCGTTCGCGATGGTCTGCACCTGGCCGCCGGCGGACTTGAAGCTCTCCGCCATCGCCTGGATCGCCTGCGGGTTGCCGAGCAGGACGTCGAACGGCTCACGCAGGAAGTCGACGTGCTCGATGGCCCAGCTGAAGCCGGCCGCGAGGAAACCGCTCAGCGGGTTGGACGCGACGCCGACGATGTCCATCGCCGTGTTCGCGATGCCGAGGCCCGCGTTGATCCAGTCACCGCGTTCGACGGCGGAGACGGTCCCCTGGACGTCGTTGTAGAGCTTCTGGGGGTCGGGCCCCTTCGACTGGGTCGCCGGCGCGCTCATCCTCTTGCCTTTCCGGTGAAGCCGAACGCGTTGTCGAGGTCGACGTTCTCGTAGAGCTCGGCGACTTCCTTGATTCCGACGCACATGTCCTGAATCGAGTCGGCCGCGTTGCCGAGGCCGTCCTGGGACTTACCGGCAACCTGCAGAATGAACTGCGCGAGGAAGCTGCCGAAGATGCCGAACGCCTCGGTCGTGAGCGAGGACGGGTCCGCCGTGTCCGTGGCCGTCCGCATGCGGGCCGCGAGCTGGTCGACGGTCGCGGCGTGTTGCCGCAACTCCTCGACGCTCACGTTGAACATTTCGAACATTCCCTACCCCCTGCTATGCCATGACGTCCGGCGGGTTGGTGAAGTAGTCGTCGTCCGGGCGCGTGTCCTTGCGCTTCAACTCAGACTCCGGTTCTTCCTCGTCGGTTCCGTCACCCGCGTAGCCGTGCGGCATCTGCTCCTTGACGAAGTCGAGAGCGGGACTCTCTCCGACGAACTCGGTCATGATCTCCACGACCCGGCCGGCCGCGGACCGCTGCGCGGCCGTGGCGGCGGTGAGGATCGCCGAGGCGATCTGGTCGGGATCCATGCCCCGCGCGCCCGGCTTGATGTCCAGACCGGTCAGCGCACCAGAAGCGTTCACCGAGACCCGGATCAGGCCGTCGGGCGACTCCGCGCTGCCCCCCACCTCCCCGAGCTGCGACTGCGCCTGCTCTGACTTCTGCTTGGCGGCAGTGATCTTCTGGTCGTACTGCGCCAGCCACTGGTCTGGCTGCATGTCCACCCCCGTTGAGTGAATCCTTCGCCGGTTCGATTCGTCGTAGACGCCCGTATCGTTTCACTCGTTCCCTGATCGTCGATACTTACGTTCCGAATACCGCCGTCCGGGCTAACGAAAGGATCCAATCGTGGCCGAGGGGGTGCTGGAGATCGATCGGATCTCCAAGCGCTACGGGCAGGTCGTCGCACTTCAGGACATGTCGTTCGACGTTCGGGCCGGCGAGCTGTTCGGTTTCGTCGGAAGCAACGGCGCCGGGAAGACGACGACCATGCGCATCGCGCTGGGCGTGCTCGCCGCCGATTCCGGTGAGGTGCGGTGGAACGGAAAGCCGATCGACCTCGACACGCGTCGCCGAATCGGGTACATGCCCGAGGAGCGCGGGCTCTATCCGCGGATGAAGGTGCTCGACCAGCTCGTGTACCTGGCCGAGCTGCACGGCCTCGGCACGAACGAGGCGCACCGCTCGGCGGAGAACTGGATCGCGCGGCTGAGCCTGCGCGACCGCCGTGGCGACGAGGTGCAGAAGCTGAGCCTCGGCAACCAGCAGCGCGTCCAGCTCGCCGCGGCGCTGGTGCACGAGCCGGACGTGCTGGTGCTCGACGAGCCGTTCTCCGGGCTCGACCCGGTCGCGGTGGACGTGATGAGCGGGGTCCTGCGGGAGAAGGCCGCCGCAGGCGTGCCCGTGGTGTTCTCGAGCCACCAGCTCGACCTGGTCGAACGTCTGTGTGACAGGGTCGGCATCGTGAGCAACGGGACCCTGGTGGCGTGTGGGACCGTTGACGAGCTGCGCGCGGGCGGCGCGACCAGGCTCGTGGTCGAGGTGCCCGAGGCGCGCAACGGCTGGGCTGCGGAACTGAGCGGGGTGCGCGTGATCGGGTCGGACGGCGGACGCACGGTCCTGGAGCTCGACCAGGGCGTCGACGACCAGGCCGTGCTGCAGGCGGCGCTGGCGACCGGCCCCGTGCACGAGTTCAGCAGGCAACGCCCGTCGCTCATGGAGCTCTTCCGCAACGTGGTCACCGAGGAGCGCCGGGCGTGACTCCCTTCCGGTCGGTGGCACTGGTGGCGCGGCGCGAGTTCGTCACCAAGGTCCGCACCAGGTCGTTCGTGATCGGGACCGCGGTGATCATCGCGGTGCTGGCGGGCTACGTGCTGCTGCAGGCCGCCCTGTTCTCCCACGGCCAGCACGCCGTGGTGGGTCTGAGCGGGCAGGCGGTGCAGCTCGCGGATCCGTTGCGGGACAAGGCGAAGGCGCTCGGCATCGACGTCGAGACGCGGGATGTGACGACCGACCAGAACGCCGAGGGGCAGGTCCGCTCGGGCGACCTCGACGCGCTCGTCACGGGTGCGCCGCCCGCGCTGCGGATGATCGTCAAGGACGAGGTCGACGAGGCGCTGCGCAACGTCGTGGACGACGTGCTGCGCCAGCAGGTGATCGTCGCGCAGCTCGCCGAGGCCGGGCTCAACCCGCAGGTCGTGGCGCAGGACCTGCAGAAGGTCCGCGTCACGGTGACTTCGCTGGAACCGGTCGACCCGCGTCGCGTCGAACGCCTCGCGGTCGGGCTCGTGGTCGCGGCGCTGCTGTACTACTCGTTGATCGTCTACGGGACGATGGTCGCGCAGGGCGTCGTCGAGGAGAAGTCCAGCCGCGTGGTGGAGATCCTGCTCGCGACGCTGCGGCCGTGGCAGCTGTTGCTGGGCAAGGTGCTCGGCCTCGGCGCGGTCGGCCTGCTGCAGCTGCTCATCATCAGCGGCACCGGGCTCGTGCTGTCGTCGGCGTCGGGTGTGCTGGACATCGGTTCGATGGGTGGCAGCGCGATCGCCAACGGCGTGCTCTGGTATCTGCTCGGTTTCTTCTTGTACGCCACGGTGTTCGCGGCGGCCGCGTCGCTCGTGTCACGGCAGGAGGAGCTGCAGTCGGTGCTGACGCCGATCAGCATGACGATCATCATCGCGTTCGTCCTCGGCATCAACCTGATGATCCAGGACGCGACCGGCACGGCGGTCACGCTGCTGTCGATGCTGCCGCCGTTCGCGCCGATCCTGATGCCCGGCCGGATGGCGATGGGGGTCGCGCCCACGTGGCAGGTGCTGGTCGCGATCGTGCTGGCGCTCGGCGCGATCGTCGCGATCACCTGGCTGGGCGGCAAGGTCTACTCGAACGCCGTGCTGCGCGTCGGCAGCCGGGTGAAGCTGCGCGACGCGCTCAAAGCCTGATCTGCGCGTACCGGTCGAGCGCCACCCGGCGTTCGACCGCGTGGTCCACGATCGGGTCGATCTCCGCGGAGTCCGGCGCGTACCTGCGCACGTAGTCGCCGTCCGGATCGAACTTCTTCGCCTGGGTCTCGGGGTTGAAGATCCGGTAGAACGGCGCCGCGTCCGTGCCGCAGCCCGCGACCCACTGCCAGTTGTGCTGGTTCGACGCGAGGTCGCCGTCGACCAGGTGGTTCATGAAGTGCCGCGCGCCCCACCACCACGGCAGGTGCAGGTCCTTCACCAGGAAGCTCGCGACGATCATGCGGACCCGGTTGTGCATGAACCCCTCGCGCAGCAGCTGCCGCATGCCGGCGTCGACGATCGGGTATCCGGTGCGACCTTGTTGCCACGCCCGGAAAAGCTCCCGATCGTCGTCGTGCTTCATCCGGTCGAACTTCGCGTCGTAGTTGCGGTGCGCGGTCTCCGGGCGATGCCACAGCACGTCCGCGTAGAACTCGCGCCAGCACAGCTCGGAGCGGAACGCGCCGTCAGACTCGGCGAGCAGCGTGCGCGGGTGCAGGACACCGAACTTGAGGAACGCCGACAGCCGGCTCGTCGCGTCCAGGTCCGGCCGATCTCGTGTCTCGTCGTAGTCCAGCAGTCGTTCGTCGCGGAACCTCGCCCACAACGCCATCGCGTCCGGCAGCGGCGCAGCGCTGGGAATCCTGTTGCTGTGCGGCGGTTCCAGCCAGTCCACAGTGGAGGCATCGGTGTCGGCGGGCTTGCGCCAGCCGTGCTCCAGCCAGGCCCGGCGGAACGGCGTGAAGACCTTGAACGGCGTGCCGTCCCCCTTGCGCACCCGGCCGGGCGTCACGGCGTAGGGCGAGCCGCTGCGGACGAGCTCGATGTCCCCCAACGCGTTCTCGACCGCTTCGTCGCGCCGGCGCCCGTACGGCGCGCAGTCCGCGGAGATGTGCACGGCCGAGGCGCCGATCTCGCGGGCGATCCGCGGCACGGACTTCACCGGGTCGCCGTGCACGACCATCAACCGGCCGCCGAGCAGCTCGTCCAACGCGCGCAGACAGCTGTGCAGGAAATCCACGCGGGGTTTCCCGGACGGTTTCAGCAATCGATCGTCGAGCACGAAGAGCCCGAGCACGGGCCCACCGCGTTCGGCCGCCGCCAGAATCGCCGGATGATCGGCGACCCGCAGATCGCGCCGGAACCACACGATGTTCACGAAATGAACCTACAAAGCACGAAGCGCGCCCGCAGAACGGGCGCGCTTCGCGGAAAACGAACGTCAGCGGTTTTCGATCGAGACGAAGTCCCGCTCGGTCGGGCCGACGTAGACCTGACGCGGGCGGCCGATCTTGGTCGCCGGGTCGCTGATCATCTCGCGCCAGTGCGCGATCCAGCCGGGGAGCCGGCCGAGCGCGAACAGCACGGTGAAGAACTTCGTCGGGAAGCCCATCGCGCGGTAGATCAGGCCCGTGTAGAAGTCCACGTTCGGGTACAGCTTGCGCTGGATGAAGTACTCGTCCGCGAGCGCGGTCTCCTCCAGCTGCTTGGCGATGTCGAGCAGCTGGTCGTCGGCGCCGAGCTTGTTGAGGATCTCGTCGGCCGTCTTCTTGATGATCGCGGCACGCGGGTCGTAGTTCTTGTAGACCCGGTGGCCGAAGCCCATCAGGCGGACGCCGTCCTCCTTGTTCTTGACCTTGTTGACGAACGACTTCACGTCGCCGCCGTCGTTCTTGATCTTCTCGAGCATCTCCAGCACCGCGCTGTTCGCGCCGCCGTGCAGCGGGCCGAACAGGGCGTTGATGCCCGCGGAGATGGACGCGAACAGGTTCGCCTCGGACGAGCCGACGAGCCGCACGGTCGACGTGGAGCAGTTCTGCTCGTGGTCGGCGTGCAGGATGAACAGCAGGTCGAGCGCGCGGACCAGGTCCGGGTCGAGGTCGTAGGCCTCGGCCGGGAAGCCGAAGGTCATCCGGAGGAAGTTCTCGACGAGGCCGAGGCTGTTGTCCGGGTAGAGGAAGGGCTGGCCGACCGACTTCTTGTACGCGTACGCGGCGATGGTCGGCAGCTTCGCCAGCAGGCGGATCGTGGAGATCTCGACCTGGTTGGCGTCGAACGGGGAAAGCGAATCCTGGTAGAAGGTCGACAGCGCGGAGACCGCGGAGGACAGCACCGGCATGGGGTGCGCGTCACGCGGGAAGCCGTCGAAGAAGCGCTTGAGGTCCTCGTGCAGCAGCGTGTGCCTGCTGATCTTCTGCGAGAAGTCCTCGAGCTGAGCGGCGGTGGGCAGCTCGCCGTAGATCAGCAGGTAGCTGACCTCGATGAAGTTGGACCGCTGCGCCAGCTGCTCGATCGGGTAGCCGCGATAACGCAGAATTCCGGCGTCACCGTCGATGTAAGTGATCTGGGAGGAGCAGGAGGCGGTGTTGACGAAACCGGAGTCGAGGGTGACGAGTCCGGTGGTGGCCAACAGTTTTCCGAGATCCACACCGGACGACCCCTCGGTCGCCGGTACGACCTTCATCTCCAGCTCTCCGCCCCCGTGGCGCAGCGCGACGGTCTGGGTGTCGTTCGGCGCAGTCGTCGCGTCGGGCATTCAAGTCCCTCTCAACGCTCGGACGGGGTGGCTGGCCAGCTTGTTCAGCCGATCTCGTCGGACCACCCCGTTGGGATCCAGTCAGTTCTCCCACGCTAGTCGGCGGCAAGCCCGCCTCGCAGCCACGGCGTGAACCGATTCTGTGAGATGGGACCGGCATCACATCTGAATGCGCGGTGTCTAGCGTGCTACCTCACGGTAGTCCGTTCTTCACGTTTATCCACCTCAGTCGACGGTGAGTTCGCTCGCAAAGGGCGGTTCGGCACCCGCCCGGGAACACGTGATCGCGGCCGCGGCGCCCGCGTAGGTCAATGCCCGCGTCCATTCATTTGTTGTGAGTGCACGTACTTTCTCGATCGACAGCGCGTCGTGGTGGTGCAGCCACGCCAGCAGGGCGCCCTGCACCGTGTCACCGGCGCCGATCGTGTCGACGACGTCGACCTTCGTCGGCGGCACTTCGGTGAGGCCCTCGGGGGTCAGCACGGCCAGCCCGTCGCCGCCCTTGGTGAGCACCACGGCCGCCGGTCCCTGCCGCAGCCACTCCCCTGCGATCTCGATCACGTCGCCGTCCTCGGCGAGCCACTTCGCGTCCTCGACGGAGACCTTCAGCAGCCCGACATCCGGCAGCCACGCCCGGAACCGCCGGCGGTAGGCGTCCGGGTCCGGGATGAGCCCGGCCCGGATGTTCGGGTCGAGGACGGTCAGCACCCCGCGCTCGGCCTCGCGGCACAGCACGTTCTCGTACGTCGTCGCGCCCGGCTCGAGCACGAGCGAGAGCGTGCCGAACGACACCGCCCTCGTGCCCTCGGGCAGCGGGCCCGGATCGTCGACGAGCCGGTCCGCGGTGCCCTCGGTGTAGAACGAGTAGCGCGCCGACCCGTCGTCGGCAAGCCCGACCACGGCCAGCGTGGTCGGCTCCGGTCCACGTTGGACCAGATCGGTGGAGACGCCGGACGCGTGCAGCCGTTCGACGAGCTTCTCGCCGAACAGGTCGGTGGAGACCCGGCTGAGGAAGCTCACCGGCGCCTCGAGCCGGCCCGCGGCCACGGCCACGTTGTACGGCCCGCCGCCGAGGCGCGGCGCCAGGTCCGCCAGCTCGCCGTCGGTCACCGGCACCAGGTCGACCAGTGCCTCACCAGCCACCACGATCACGCCCGACCCCTTAGCTCTCTCTGGCTATCTCTCTGGAGCCCATCCAACAACAGCTCCCCCAGCGCGGTGAACGCCTCGGCGTCGGAAACACCCGCCCGTTTCGTGAGGACACCGGTCTGGATGCTCTCGATGAGCAGCCCGGCCATCTCGGCGAACAGCGTCGCGTGCACCTCGCGGAACACGCCCTGCTTCACGCCGTCCTGGATGAACTCCCGGATGCGATCGGCCGCCGCCCGCGCGTTGCGCTCGTACGTCGCCCGCGTAGGCGGGAAGTCCGCGACGTCCCGGATGAACCGCTCGCTCGCCTTGCGCAGCTCCTCGGCCGCGCCCGCCAGGTAGCTGCCGACGCGTTTGCGCACGTCGGAGAGGGGTGCGATGCGTTCCTCAATGCGTTCGGCGGCACCTTTGAAGTACCGGCCGACGACCTTGACGGCCAGCTGTTCCTTGCTGCCCGCGAGCGCGTAGAGCGTCGACTTGGAGCAGTGCAGCCGCGCCGCGAGGTCGTCGAGCGTGAAGTGACCGAAGCCCTCGGCGAGGAACAACGCCTCCAGCCGGCCGAGCAGCTCGGCCTGCCGAGCCGTGAGTGACCTCGTCATGAGTGACGACCCTGCCACATCTAGTGGAAACAGTACTCTGGTACGTCCTACAGTACTGTTGACAGTACTCACCGGAGGTCGACGATGCCCGCCGAGCGGCTGCTTCCCACAACCGAGTCCGAGGACCTGATCGCGCTGGTCAGGGAGATCGCCCGCGACGAACTCGCGCCGCGTGCCGCCTCCTACGAGGAGGAGGGCCGCTTCCCGCGCGAGATGTTCCACCTGCTGGGCAAGAGCGGCCTGCTGGGCCTGCCGTATCCCGAGCAGTACGGCGGCGGCGAGCAGCCCTACGAGGTCTACCTGCAGGCGCTGGAGGAGATCGCCTCGGCGTGGATGTCGGTCGCGGTCGGCACCTCCGTGCACGTCATGTCGTGCTACGGCCTGGCCACGTTCGGCACGGCCGAGCAGAAGGACCGCTGGCTGCCCGAGCTGCTGGACGGCGAGCTACTCGGCGGCTACGCCCTGTCCGAGTCGCAGGCGGGCTCCGACGCGGCCGCGCTGTCCACCCGTGCCGTGCGCGACGGCTCCGACTACGTCGTCACCGGCACCAAGGCGTGGATCACGCACGGCGGTGTCGCAGACTTCTACACGTTGATGGCCCGCACCTCGCCCGACGGTGGCCGCGGCATCAGCTGCTTCCTGGCACCCGGTGCCGCCGACGGTTTCTCGGCGCTGCCCGCCGAACGCAAGATGGGCCTCACCGGCTCGATCACGGCCGGGCTGACCTACGACAACGTGCGGATCTCCGGCGACCGCCTGATCGGCGCGGAGGGTGACGGGCTCAAGATCGCCCTCTCGGCACTGGACTCCGGACGGCTCGGCATCGCCGCGTGTGCCGTCGGCCTGGCCCAGGCCGCGCTGGACGAGGCCGTCGCGTACGCCAAGACCCGCAACCAGTTCGGCAAGGCGATCATCGACTTCCAGGGCCTGGAGTTCCTGCTGGCCGACATGGCCGCGGCGGTCGAGTCCGCCCGTGCCACGTACATCGCGGCCGCCCGCCGGCGGGACCGCGGCCTGCCGTTCCAGCGCGCGGCGTCGGTCGCGAAGCTGGTCGCGACCGACGCGGCGATGAAGGTGACCACGGACGCCGTGCAGGTGCTCGGCGGCGCGGGCTACACCCGTGACTTCCCGGTGGAGCGGTACATGCGGGAGGCCAAGGTGCTGCAGATCTTCGAGGGCACGAACCAGATCCAGCGCCTGGTGATCGGCCGCTCGCTGCGGAAGTGACTCACTCGCGGTAGAAGGGGTCCGTCACGACCCCTTCGCCGCGTGCGGCGTCGTAGCTGTAGACCTCGCGGCCCTCGATGAACACGTGCTCGGCGCGGCTCATCACGTCCAGCGGGTCCCCGGACCAGATCACGACGTCACCGTCGAGACCGGGCTTCAACGCGCCCACCCGGTCGTCCAGCCCCATGATCCGCGCGGGGTTGGTCGTGATCGACTTCAGCGCGGTCTCGGTGTCCAGCCCTTCCTTCACGGCCAGGGTCGCCTGGTGCACCAGGAAGTGGATCGGGATGACCGGGTGGTCCGTCGTAATCGCCAGCTCCACCCCGGCCCGCGCCAGAATCCCGGGGTTGCGCAAAGACCGCTGCCGAAGCTCCACTTTGGACCGAGTGGTGAACAGCGGTCCGATGATGACCGGAATCCCCTTGGCCGCAACAACATCGGCAATGAGGTGCGCCTCAGTCCCGTGGTTGAGGATCAGCTTGTATCCGAATTCCTCGGACAGCCGGATAGCGGTGGCGATGTCGTCCGCCCGGTGCGCGTGCTGACACCAAGGCAGCTCACCATCGAGCACCCGAACCAGCACCTCCAGCGCGTTGTCCCGCTCGAACGCTTTCCCGTCGCGCCGCGCCTCGTCCCGGCGGGCCTTGT
This sequence comes from Lentzea sp. NBRC 105346, assembly GCF_030269605.1. Lineage (GTDB taxonomy): Bacteria > Actinomycetota > Actinomycetes > Mycobacteriales > Pseudonocardiaceae > Lentzea. The sequence continues at coordinate 66,056 of NZ_BSTQ01000018.1, read as the reverse complement.
AGTCCTGCGCCTTCGTCAACGCGTCCCGGATGACAGCCGCGACACCCTGACGGGTCGACGGAAGCTTCTTCTGGTCGCCGTACACGCGCTTGGGGTTCTCGCCCAGCGCGGACTTCACGCTGACCGGCTCACGCATCAGCATCTCGTCCACGGTGCGGCCCCAGCACTTCACCGCCACGGTCTGGCCGCCGATCGGGTTGCCGGAGCCGGGCTTGATCACGACCGACGTGACGCCACCGGACAGGGCGTCGAGGAAGCCCAGGTCGGCCGGGTTGATCGCGTCCAGCGCGCGCATGCGGGCGCCGAGCGGGTCGGTCATCTCGTTGGTGTCCTGGCCGGCCCAGCCCTCGGCCTCCTCGTGCACGCCCAGGTGACCGTGCGCCTCGACGAAGCCGGGCAGCACCCACGACCCGTCCGCGTCCACGACGCGCACGCCCTCGGGCACGTCGACCGACGAGGAGGGGCCGACGGCCACGATCTTGCCGTCCTGGATGAGCACGGTGCCGCCGTCGATGGGGTCGCCGTCGACCGGGACGACGTACCCGCCTGTGATCGCGATGTCCATGGTTAGCGACGCTAACAAAGAGCCGCCGAACAGACAGCATCCAACGTCCACAACCGAAAGAAAATCTCACCGTCTCGATATCGTCGAATAGTCCAAAGTGACCGGTGAGAGCGCGACCATCGGTCCTTGTGAAGGCACTACTACCAGCGCTGCTGCTCCTCGCCCTGGCGCCACCCGCCCAAGCGGAGCCGAACCAGCCGACGTACGCGGACGCGATCCGCGAGACGGTCTACGTGGAGTCCGCGATCGACGGTGACGGCGACGGCCGCAGGGACCGCATCGTCACCGACATCATCCGGCCCCGCACGGCCCACAAGGTCCCGGTGCTGATGGGCATGTCCCCGTACAACGCGCCGGACAAGCCGACGGTGCTGAGCACGGACGTCCTGCGGCCGGGCGACGGGTGGATCAAGGACCTCGAGGACGACGGCCACCCGGACTTCTTCCCGTACATGTACGACAACTACTTCGTGCCCCGCGGGTACGCGGTCGTGGTCGCGGACATGCCCGGCACGCGGTTCTCCGAGGGCTGCATCGACATCGGCGGCCCGAACGAGGTGCAGGCCGCCAAGGCCGTGATCGACTGGCTCGGCGGGCGCGCCAAGGCGTACGGCCGCGACGGCACGGAGATCAAACCCGAGTGGACCACCGGCGACGTCGGCATGTTCGGCAAGTCCTGGGACGGCACGCTCGCCAACCAGGTCGCCACCACGAACGTGCCGAACCTCAAGACGATCGTCCCGGTCGCGGCCATCTCCAGCTGGTACGACTACACGCGCGTCAACGGCCTGCGCCGGTTCGACGACCACCCCGGCATGCTGGCGGGCGGGAGCCTGCTGCGTAACGAAAAATGCGCCGACGAGCTCGCGGAGCTGCGGAAGCAGGCCGACACCACGGCCGACTACAACGCCTTCTGGGACCGGCGGAACTTCGTCGACGACGCGTGGAAGGTGAAGGCGAGCGTCTTCGCGATCCACGGGCTCAACGACACGAACGTCACCGTCAGCCACCTCGCGAAGTGGTGGGAGAACCTGCGGGCCCCACGCAAGCTGTGGCTCGCCCAGACGCAGCACACCAGCCCACAGAGCTTTCGCCCGGCCGAGTTCCTGCCGACCGTGCACCGCTGGTTCGACCAGTGGTTGAAGGGCGTCGACACCGGCATCATGCGCGAGCCCGCGGTCGAGGTCGAACGCTTCCCCGGTGTGTGGGAGAAGGACGCGGTCTGGCCCGCGCCGACCAAGTCGCGCAAGATCAACCTCGGTGACTACGCGACCGGGCCGCAGTCGTTCACCGACGCGCCCACGCTGTCGCAGACCGAGCTCGCCGGCGACGCGAGCGACGGCCACCGCCTGCGGTACATCACCGAACCGCTCGCGAAGGACACGCGGCTGAGCGGCACGCCGTCGATCACACTGCGCGTCTCGGCCGACGTGCCGAACACGCCGATCAGCGCGCTGCTGGTCGACTACGGCGCGGACACCCGCTCCGAGACCGAGGACTCGGACCTGCGGCCGATTCCCGGCAAGGAGAACTGCTTCGGCGAGGGCCTGGCTCCGGACACCGGCTGCTACCAGGCCTACGAGCGCGTCACGCGGGCCGCGCCGCTGCACGTCGTCTCGCGCGGCACGATCGACGCCGCCCACCGGTTCTCGCTGAGCTTCGCCGTGCCGCTCGAGCCGGGGCGCACGGAGACGATCACGTGGCGGCTGCAGCCACAGGACTACGTGTTCAAGCAGGGCCACCGCATCGGCATCGTGATCGCCGGCAACAACAACGTCGACTGGTCGCACTACCGGCCGACGTACCCGTCCGGCGAGATCACCGTGTCACTGCGCGGCTCGTACGTGAACCTGCCGCTGGTGCCCTAGATCGGGCGGATGCCCCACCGGCCGCCCCACGACTCACCCGGCGCGAGATGGATCAGGTCCGTGCCCGAGTTGAGGGCGTCCGGTGGACACGTCATGGGCTCGATCGCCACCGCGCGGCCACGGCCCGGATAACCGTCCGGGGTATACACCTGCACCCAGCGGAAGTCCGGGTCCGCCCACACCTCGACGCCGGACGCCGGGCCGCGCAGGAAGTGGTGCACGAGCCCGTCGGTGTCCGGCACGCAGCCGCCGAACGGCGTGTCCAGGTGGACGTTGCGCAACGGCCGGCCCGCACGGAAGTCCAGTTCACCCTCGGCGGGCCGCGCAGGACCGGCCGGCACCATGCGCTCGGCGTCGAGGTCGAGCACGGTCGTCGCGGCCAGCGTCAGCTCGCAGTCGTCGGTCTCGGCGTGGCCCGCACGCGGGTAGGGGTGGGTGCCGACACCGAACGGCGTGGGCCCGTCGCCGACGTTGTTGACGCCGTGCGTGACGGTCAGGCCGTGCTCGTCCAGCGCGTAGCTGATCGTGGTGTGCAACGCGATCGGCCAGCCCGGCTGCGGCTCGATGGTCGTCTCCAGCACCAGGAGCGACCCGATGTGCTCGACGACGTCCCACGACCGGCGCCGCACGAGCCCGTGGATGGCGTTGCCGCGCGCCGGCTCGGTGACGTCGAGATGCTGCTCGGCGCCGTACAACGACCAGGTCGCGCCCGCGGTGCGGTTGGGCCACGGCACCAGCACGGTGCCCGCGCCCATCGGCGGCTTCTCGTCGGGGCCGAATGTCTCCACGTACGGCACGCCGTCGACCTCGAAGGACCGCAGGCCGGCGCCGACGGACGTGATCACGGCGCTGGAGCCGCCGTATGAGATCCCCAACATGTTGCGAAAGCCTACGGGTCTCAGGGGAGAATCCGCGCCCATGAAGGTCCGCCACCTGAACCTGGGCACGATGCGCCCGCTGCTGCTCGGTGCCGAGATGGTCTGTCACTCGCTGCTGGTCGAGACCGAGCAGGGCCTCGTCCTGGTCGACACGGGCTTCGGCACGCACGAGGTGCTCGAGCCGCGCGAGCACATGCCGTGGGCGGTGCGCGCGATCATGCGCCCCCGGCTGGCGATGGAGGAGACGGCCGCGCACCAGGTGGTCGACCTCGGCTACGAGCTGACCGACGTGCGGCACATCGTGCTCACGCACCTCGACTTCGACCACTCGGGCGGCCTGCGCGACTTCCCGCACGCGACCGTGCACGTCCTGGCCGACGAGCTCACCGCGGCGCGCAATCCCGTCACCCGCAACGAGAAGCAGCGCTACCCGGCCGTGCAGCGCGCGGGCGTGGACAACTGGGCGACGCACACCGCCACCGGCGAGCCCTGGTTCGGCTTCGAGGCGGTGCGCGACATCCCCGGCCTGCCCGACGACATCCTGCTGGTCCCGTTGATCGGGCACACCCGCGGCCACACCGGCGTCGCGGTCAAGGGCGACGACAAGTGGTTGCTGCACGCGGGCGACGCGTACTTCCACCGCGCGGACATGGCGTCACCGCCGAAGGGCCCGGCGTTGCTGAACGTGTTCCAGAAGCAGGTCCAGGTGATCGCCGGGCAGCGGCTGTCCAATCAGGACCGGCTGCGCCGGCTCGTGGCGGAACACGCCGACGAGGTCGACGTGTTCTGCGCCCACGACCCGGTGGAGCTCACTTCGCGAGTTGCTCCGGGTGCAACTCCGTCTTCCCGTACGTGAGCCGGTTGATCAGCCACAGGACGAGGCCGGCGGCGAGCATGAAGCCGCCGATCACGTAGTCGTCCCACGGTCGTCCCGAGAGCTTCGGGATGGCCAGGTACGCACAGGTGATCGCGCCGACCACCGGCGCCCAGGTCGGCGCGCGGAAGTGCTTGTGCTCGACCTTGTCCTTGCGCAGCACCAGAACCGCGATGTTGACGATGGTGAAGACGATCAGCAGCAGCAACGACGTCGTGCCACCGAGCTTCGCGATGTCGGCGAAGGACACCAGGATCACCGCGATGCCCGTGGTGAAGATGATGGAGATCCACGGCGTGCGGCGGAACGGGTGCACCGTCGCGAAGAACTTCGGGATGATGCGCTCGTTCGCCATGCCGTAGATCAACCGGCTGGCCATCAGCATGTTGATCAACGCCGAGTTGATGACCGCGAACAGACCGATCAGCGAGAACACCCACAGCGGGAACGACGGCGCGCCGATCTGGACGACCTTCAGCAACGCGCTGCTGCCCGCCTTCGCCAGCTGGTCGGACGGGATCAGCAACGACGACGTGATCGCGACCATGACGTAGATCGCCGCCGCGGCCACCATGCCCCACAGCATCGCGCGCGGGAAGATCCGCACGGGGTCCTGGCACTCCTCGGCCATGTTGACCGAGTCCTCGAAACCGACCATCGCGAAGAACGCGAGCGCCGTCGCCGACGTGACCGCCAGCAGCGCGCTCTGCCCGGCCGGCGGGTTGATCTCCGTCAGCCGGCCCGGTTCGCCGTCACCGACGGCGATCGCATAGACGCCGATCCCGATGACGATGAGCAGACCGGACAGCTCGATGCACGTGAGCACCACGTTCGCCTTGACCGACTCCGACACGCCCCGGTAGTTGATCAGCGCGAGGAGCAGCATGAACAGCACGGCGACGACCGTCGCCGACACGGTGAACGAGTCGGAGAAGAACTCCTTGATCACCGCCTGCAGGTACGTCCGCCCGAACGCGAGCGCCGCCGACGACGCGGAGGTGATGCCGGAGCTCATCACCGCGAACGCGACCATGAACGTCAGGAACTGGATCTTGAACGCGCGGTTGGTGTACAGCGCGGCGCCCGCCGCCCTGGGGTACTTGCCCACCAGTTCGAGGTAACTGAACGCGGTGAGGAACGCGACGACGAACGCGAGCAGGAAGGGCAGCCACAGCGCCCCACCGATCTTGCCCGCCACGTTGCCCGTGAGGGCGTAGATTCCGGTTCCGAGGATGTCTCCGACGACGAAGAACAGCAGCAGCTTCGGGCCGATGGCCCGGTTCAGCTCCGGTTGTTCCGTCGGCGCGGTCGCTTCAGCCATGCCATCGGATTGTGCCGGACGAAGAGCCACATGTGTGGCGCGGGTCACTCGGATGGCGTAGTCCAACGACCTGGGAGTTTGCGTGCGTGTAACGGTGTTGCTGCTGGTCGCAGGTCTGCTGACCGGTTGTTCGCAAACCCCCGCACCTCAGACAAATCAGACCGTCGAGTCGGTTACCAAGGAGCTCACGGACAAGATCCGCGCCAAGGGCTCCTACCGCGCGAAGTTCCCCGACGGCGAGGGCATCGTCGTGATCACCGGTGACAAGACCGCCGACATCGACCTCACGACGAAGGCCGTGGTGCAGACCGGCAAACCGGCGGAGCAGCTGAGGTTCGTGTCCACCGCGGACAACGAGGTCTACGCGATGCTCCCACCGGCGTTCGAGCTGCCTCAGGACAAGCCGTGGGTCCGCCTCAACCGGGCCGACACCGACGACTTCACGACCACGATGCTCGGCTTCTACAACGGCGCGGCGCGCCAGATCCTGCTGGCGGGCGGGCATCTGCAGATCATCGCGGCGACCGGTGCGCTGAAGTCCACGGTGGAACGCGACGGCAACACGACCTACAACTTCGCGGTCGACAACAACACCATCACCCTCGACGTCGACGCCCAGCGCCTGCCGACGCGCCTGACCGTCAACGGCGCCGCGACGACGTTCTCCGACTGGGGCGCCGCCCCCAAGGTCACGCCACCGGATCCGGCGCAGGTGAGTCAGCGGAACTGAGCCGGTAGCGCCAGATCGCGGGCAACGCCACCGCCGCCACGACCGCGGCGATCACGACGAGCACCCCGCCCCAGGCGACCGCGGCGGAGGTACCGATCACCGCACCCGTGGTGCCGTGCAACAGGTCCGCGATGCGCGGCCCGCCGGCCACCACGACGATGAACACGCCCTGCATGCGCCCGCGCATCTCGTCGGTGGCCGCCGACTGCAGAATCGCCCCGCGGAACGCCATGGACACCATGTCCGCGGCACCGGCGAGCGCCAGGAACACCGCCGCCACCCACAACGAGTGCGCCAGCCCGAACCCGATGACCGCGATGCCCCACGCGACCACGGCGAGCACCACGGCGACGCCATGCCGGTACACCTTGGCGATCCACCCCGAGGTCAGCCCGCACAGCACGGCCCCGATCGGGATGGCCGCGAACAACACGCCGAGCGCCAGCCCGCCGCCGGGCGGGTCGCCGAACGTCTCCTGCGCCATCTCGGGGAACAACGCGCGCGGCATGCCGAACACCATCGCGATGATGTCGAGCAGGAAGCTGGCCAGCAGCACCTTCTGCAACGCCAGGTACCGGAACCCCTCGAAGACGTCCTTCAGCCCGGCCCTGCGCGACTGGCCGTTGAGCGGCGGCATCGGCGGCAGTTTGAAGACGGCCCACAGCGTGACGCACAGCGCGAGCGCGTCCCACAGGTACAGCGTGGAGAGCCCCACGACCGGCATCAACGACCCGGCGAGCAACGGCCCGAGCACCGCCCCGAACTGCGCGACGGTCGACCCCAGCGCGCTCGCGGACGGCAGCAGTTCCGCGGGCACGAGGCGCGGGATGCTGGCCTGCCGGGCGGGCGAGTTGAGCGCGAAGAACGTCTGCTGCAGCGCGAGCAGCGCGATGACCAGCCACACCGACCCGATGTTGAGCGCCGCCTGCAGCCACAGCAGCACGCTCGCCACCGCGATCCCGCTGTTCGTGACCATCAGCAGCTTGCGCCGGTCCCGCGTGTCGGCGATCGCTCCGCCCCACACGCCGAACACGAGCAGCGGCACCAGTGCCACGCCGGCGGCGACGCCGACCCAGGCGGACGAGCCGGTGAGGTCGAAGACCTGCTTGGGGACGGCGACGGCGGTCAGCTGGCTGCCGATGGCGGTCACGATGGTCGACAACCACAGGCGTCGATAGGCGGGAATCCGCAGCGGCCGGGTGTCGATCACGAACAACGAGCGCTTGCGTTCCCCGACTGTCCCCATATCGTTAGCCTACGACAACTAACAAGTCTTTTACGTGGTTGTGCCGAACGCCACGAAGCCCCACGACCATCGGTCGCGGGGCTTCGTGGGAGACCTGAGATCAGGGCGCTACTCGCTCCAGCTGCCAGCCGTCACGGCCGAGGCGGAAGCGCAGCCGGTCGTGCATGCGGTCCCGGCGGCCCTGCCAGAACTCGACCTCTTCGGGCCGGATCCGCCACCCGCCCCAGTGCGGGGGAACCGGAATCCGCTCGGTGTCGGCGAACTGCCGTTCGATCTTGTGCAGCGCGGAGTCCAAAGTGGACCGCCCGGTCACGACCCGCGACTGCGGCGAGGCCCAGGCGCCCATCTGCGAACCACGAGGCCGCGACGCCCAGTACGCGGCGGTCTCGACCGGGCCGACCTTCTCGACCGTGCCGCGCACGTGCGCCTGGCGCTGCATCCCGAACCACGGGAACGTCGCCGACGCGTACCGCGTGGCCATCAGGTCGTGCGACTTGTTGGAGGTGTAGTTGGTGAAGAACACGACGCCGCGCTCGTCGATGCCCTTGCACAGCACCGTGCGGGAGGACGGGCGGCCTTTGGTGTCCGTGGTGGCGAGGACCATGGCGTTGGGCTCCGGCAGCCCCGCGTTGGCGGCGTCGTCCAGCCACAGCTGCAGCTGCTCGAACCACGTGGCGGCAAGCTCCGACTCGCTCAACGAGCCCTGCTCGTAGGACACGCGCATCGCCGGCAGTGCGATGTTCGTGGTCTCCGTCATCGTGTACCTCCAGCGCGGGAACTTGTGGTCCTCGGTCTCGCGACCGTACGGGCTAACGGCCGTTCACGGAACCGCCTGGGCGGTGATGACGAACACCCCAACTCGTAACTGTCCGTACGATTTCCGTTCTTTATCGAGAACGTGATCGAGACAGTTGTTCACAATCAGCCACGATCGAGTGGTCCAGCACACGTGTCGCCGTGACAACGTCGTCGGCCAGCACCGTGACGAGTGAACCTCCGAAAGCCAGCGGAACGCGTGACCACCACTCCCCACCTGCGGTGGAACACGCCGAGTCGTCGAGGCGCAGGTCCGTGCCGAGCACGCGTTTGCCCGCCAGACCCGCGGGGCTCGCCGCGACTCGCGGATCACCGATCGCCAACCGCTGGTGCAGCAACGGTTTCCCGTCGCGGCGCGCCCGCACCGTGGTCCCCAGCACACCGGGTTGCTCACCGGATCGGCCGAGTACCAACACTTCCCGTGTGCGCAGCACGGCCGTTGGCGCGAGCGACACCGAGAGCACGGCCTCGTGGCGCGCCCGAGCCGTCACGACGGTCGGCTCCGGCAGGTAGGTCACCGCGGCGCCGTCCTCGACCTCGAAGGTCACCGTGGTGCGGCTGCCGTCCGCCCGGTGGCCGGGCAGGGCGAGGGTGGCCGCCACGCCGCGCAACGCGAGCCGCGCTCCGGCACCGACGCGGACGGTCAGCGTCAGGTCGTCGCCGCCCAGGGGCGCGGTCACCGAGCTGACGAGGTGCACCAGCGCTTCGGTGGACGCGCGGCGGTGCGGCACCAGCGTCAGCGGCGCCTGGGAGCGGAGATCGCGCACGACGCTGTTGCCGTGCGCGTCCAGTGAGACCGTCAGCAGGGCCGATGACCTCACAGCTGGTCCAGCACCCACTTCGCGACGTCGGGAGCGCCGGGCGTCTCGACGAGCGACTGCGTGATCACCGGCAGCTCCCCGCGCATGCGGTGGGCGTCCGACACCATCACGTCCATGTCGGCGCCGACGTGCGGCGCCAGGTCGGTTTTGTTGATCACCAGCAGGTCCGCGGTCGTCACGCCGGGGCCGCCCTTGCGCGGCACCTTGTCGCCGCCCGCGACGTCCACGACGAAGATCTGTTTGTCGACAAGTCCCCTGCTGAACACCGCGGTCAGGTTGTCGCCGCCGCTCTCGATGATGATCAGGTCCAGGCCGTGGAATCGTTCTTCGAGGCGTTCCACGGCGTCGAGGTTCGCGGTGATGTCGTCGCGGATCGCGGTGTGCGGGCAGCAGCCGGTCTGCACGGCCTCGATGCGCGCCGGGTCCAGCACCCCCGCCCTGCGCAGGAAGTCGGCGTCCTCGGTCGTGTAGATGTCGTTGGTGACGACGGCCAGCTTGAGCTGGTCGCCCAGCGCGCGGCACAGCGCCGCGGTCAGCGCCGTCTTGCCGCTGCCGACCGGGCCGCCGATGCCGATGCGGAACGTCGGTCCGTGGTGATGATCGTGCTGGTCCGGGCCGTGATCAGCTCCCAAAGAGACGCACCTCTTCCTGGTGGTGACGGTCGTGCGCCTCGGCCAGCAGGTCGAGTGCGGGTGAACCGATGGCGGGCAGTTCCTTGGTCGCTTCGAGCGCGACCGCGCGCATGTCGTCGGACAGGCCGGCGACGATCGCGTTGACCCCGAACGGGTCCAGTCCGAGCAGCCGCACCGCCGCGCTCGCCGGGCCGCTCACGGACAGGTACGCGCAGGTCAGCGCGGCTTCGTACGGATCGTCGACGAGCACGCCGACGACGATGGGGTGGTGCGGGTCGCGCGGCAGCTCGTCCAGTCGCGGCGACGGCCAGGCCCGCCGTGCGGCCCGCAGCATCCCGCGTCCCTGAGCCCGTGACGCGGCCCTTTGCGCGGGTGACGGCGTGCGCGCGTCGAGTTCGGCGTCCAACTCGGCCAGGTCGCCACGCGCGGCGGCGAATCCGGCCGCGAGCAGGCCCGCCGTGTGCAAACGCCCGTACAGGAACGACTCCAGCGACTTCTCGTCCGTCACGAGCTTGCGCGCGGCCGCCTCCTCCAGCCCGCCCGAGTGGACGTGCCCGCCGCCGGGGAAGCGGGAGTCGGCGAGCATCAACGCGGTGATCATCAGAACAGGAAGTAGCGCTGGGCCATGGGGAGCTCGACGGCGGGCTGCGGTTCGACGAGCTCGCCGTCGACGCGCACGGCGAAGCTGTCCGGGTCGACGCGCACGGACGGCATGGCGTCGTTGAGGACCATGTCCGCCTTGGTGATCCGCCGCGTGTTCGACACGGGCAGCACGCGCCGCGCGTAGCGGTCCGCGATACCGGCGTCGATCGCCTGCTGTGACACGAAGTGCACGCTGCTCGCGGCACCCGCCGACGCACCGAACATCGGCCGCGCGAACACCGGTTGCGGCGTCGGGATGGACGCGTTGGCGTCGCCCATCGCACCCCACGCGATGAACCCGCCCTTGAGCACCACGGACGGCCGCACGCCGAAGAACTTCGGTTCCCACAGCACGAGGTCCGCGAGTTTGCCGGGCTCCACCGAGCCGACCTCGCCGTCGATGCCGTGCGCGATGGCCGGGTTGATCGTGTACTTCGCGACGTACCGGCGAGCCCTCAAGTTGTCCTCACCGCGACGCTTGAGCATCACGTGCGCGGTCTGCCACGTCCGGATGATCACCTCGCCGACGCGGCCCATCGCCTGCGAGTCGGAGCTGATCATCGAGATCGCGCCCAGGTCGTGCAGCAGGTCCTCGGCCGCGATCGTCGTCGGCCGGATGCGGCTCTCCGCGAACGCCAGGTCCTCCGGCACCGACGGGTTCAGGTGATGGCACACCATCAACATGTCCAGGTGCTCTTCGAGCGTGTTGACCGTGTGCGGGCGCGTCGGGTTCGTCGACGACGGCAGCACGTTCGGCTCGGACACGATCTGGATGATGTCCGGCGCGTGCCCGCCCCCGGCACCCTCGGAGTGGTAGGCGTTGATGCTGCGCCCGGCGATGGCGTCCACAGTGGACTCCAGGAACCCGGCCTCGTTCAACGTGTCCGTGTGGATCGCGACCTGCACGCCGGACTCGTCGGCGATCCGCAGGCAGGCGTCGATCGCGGCGGGCGTGGTGCCCCAGTCCTCGTGCAGCTTGAACCCGCCCGCGCCCCCGATCAACTGTTCGCGCAACGCGTCGTCGCGGACGGTGTTCCCCTTGCCCAGCAACAGAACGTTGACCGGCATGTGGTCCATCGCGGTCAGCATGCGGTCGAGGTTCCACGCGCCGGGCGTGACGGTCGTGGCCTTCGTGCCCTCCGCGGGCCCGGTGCCGCCGCCGATCAACGTGGTGAGGCCGGACGCCAGCGCCTCCTCCACGATCTGCGGGCAGATGAAGTGCACGTGGCAGTCGATGCCGCCCGCGGTGAGGATCTTCCCGTTGCCGGACAGGATCTCCGTTGACGGCCCGATCACGATGTCGACGCCGTCCATCGTGTCGGGGTTGCCGGCCTTGCCGATCTTCTCGATGCGGCCGTCCCGCACGCTGACGTCGGCCTTGACCACACCCCAGTGGTCGAGGATCACCGCACCGGTGATCACCAGGTCCGGCGCCCCCTCCGCACGGGTTGCCATGCCCTGGCCCATCGACTCCCGGATGACCTTGCCACCACCGAAGATCACCTCGTCGCCGGACCCGGCGCCGCGGCTGCGGTCCTCGGTGACCTCGATGAAGATGTCGGTGTCCGCCAACCGAATCCGGTCGCCGGCGGTCGGTCCGAGCAGCTCGGCATAACGTTCGCGATCGATCATCGTTGCAACCCCGGCACCCGTCGAAGTCCAGCCAGCGGAACAAGCACAACTTCGCGTTCGACCCCCGGCTCGAACCGCGTAGCGGTGCCCGCGGGGATGTCGAGCCGGAACCCGTGGGCCTGGTCCCGGTCGAACGACAGCCCGGCGTTGACCGAGGCGAAGTGAAAGTGCGAGCCGACCTGCACGGGCCGGTCGCCGGTGTTGACGACGACCATCGTGCGCTTCTCGCGCCCCGGATTCAGCTCGACGGGCTCGCTGCCGACGACGACCTCACCGGGCACGAACCCACTGGGCGCGATCGGGCTGTGCACGGTGACGAGCTTCGTGCCGTCCGGGAACGTAGCCTCGACCTGCACGGACTCGATCATCTCGGGCACCCCGCCCAGCACCTGCTCGGGTGCCAGCACAGCGCGTCCGGACTCCATCAACTCGCTGACCGTGCGCCCGTCGCGCGCGCCTTCGAGCACGTGATCGGTGATCAGCGCGACGGCCTCCGGGTAGTTCAGCAGCACTCCGCGCTCGAGCCTGCGACGGGCGACGTCGGCGGCCACGTGCACCAGGAGTTTGTCCTGTTCGTGCGGCGTCAGGTGCATAGGGAAAGGTCTACCACGCGAAAGCTCGCTATCGCAGAGTGGAATTGTGAGTTCTGGATTGCCAGCTTGTTTCTCCTGGCGTTGAGTTGACCCATGACTCAGCTAGCCGCCGAAGGTCTGGAGGGCGTGGTCGCCTTCCGCACCGAGATCGCCGAACCGGACCGTGACGGTGGCGCGCTGCGCTACCGCGGGGTCGACATCGAGGACCTGGTCGGAAAGGTCAGCTTCGGCAACGTCTGGGCGTTGCTCGTAGACGGCCGCTTCGGCCCAGGCCTGCCGCCCGCGGAGCCGTTCCCCATCCCGGTACACACGGGCGACGTCCGTGTCGACGTCCAGGCGGCGCTGGCGATGGTCGCACCGATCTGGGGCTACCAGCCGCTGCTGGACATTTCCCTGGAGGAGGCACGCGCCCAGCTGGCCCGAGCGTCAGTCATGGCCTTGTCGTATGCGGCGCAGTCCGCGCGCGGCATCGGCCGCCCAGCCGTGCCGCAGTCGCGAATCGACCAGTGCAAAACGGTCACCGAGCGCTTCCTGACCCGCTGGCGCGACGAGCCGGATCCCAAGCACGTCAAGGCTTTGGACGCCTACTGGGTCTCGGCGGCCGAGCACGGCCTGAACGCCTCGACGTTCACCGCGCGTGTGATCGCCTCGACGGGCGCGGACGTGGCGGCCTCGATGTCGGGCGCGATCGGCGCCATGTCCGGCCCACTGCACGGCGGCGCCCCGGCTCGCGTGCTGCCAATGATCGAGGCGGCCGAGAACGCCGACCCTGCCTCCGTGGTGCGCGGCATCCTCGACCGCCGCGAACGCCTGATGGGTTTCGGACACCGCGTGTACCGCGCCGAGGACCCGCGCGCCCGCGTGCTGCGGCGAACCTGTCTGGAACTGGGCGCCCCGCGCTACGAGGTGGCCGCCGCCTTGGAGCAGGCCGCTCTGGCGGAGCTGCGGGAACGACGGCCGGACCGGGCGATCGAGACGAACGTGGAGTTCTGGGCAGCGGTGATTCTCGACTTCGCCGAGGTACCGCCGCACATGATGCCCGCGATGTTCACGTGCGCGCGTACGGCGGGGTGGTCGGCGCACATCCTGGAGCAGAAGCGCACGGGCCGGCTCGTGCGTCCTTCCGCGGCCTACGTGGGGCCTGGCCCACGCCGACCCGAAGACGTGGAGGGCTGGGCCACCATTGCCGAGTGATCGAAGAGCTGACCGTCACCCCGCTGGCCGGGCATCCGGATGACCGCGGGCTGAGCTTCTCGCTCCCCCTGGAGCTGCTCGGCGCCGCCCGCGACACGCACGTCGCGACGATCCGGCCCGGCCATGTACGCGGCAACCACTTCCACGCGCACAAGTACGAACTGATCGGCGTGCTGTACCGAGGCGCGTGGTCGCTGCACTGGGACACCGGCCCCGGCACGCCCGCCCGGCACCGCACGTTCACCGGCGACGGCGCGGTGGTCGTCGCCGTGCCGAAGAACTGGGCGCACGCCGTCCGCAACGACGGTGAGTCCGAAATTCTGATCATCGTCGCCTCCGATCAGCCTTACGATCCGACGGATTCCGTCGCGCGAGGGGTGACCGACTGAAGATGGATGAGCATTTCCGGACGTTCTGCCACATCAGCGACTACGGCTCGGACGGCTACGCGAACCTGCACCGGCTCATCGCGACCAGCTCGCCGCTCGTGCTCTGGGCTCCGTCGAGCCAGCTGCTGCACGACCCGAGGTGCCGGATCACCCCCGAGGCGTTCGTGCGCTACGTCGAACGCGGCGCGGTCCGCATCATCGGCCGCGAGAACTGGTTGCTGGACAAGGAGTTCCGCGACGAGCACCGCTGGCCGGGCGCACGCTGGGACCACACGGTCGACGCCGCGATCCGGTCCATCGCGCTGCACGACCAGAGCCTGCCGCCGAGCCGCAGGCGCGTCACGATCGCTCCTGACGAGCAGGGCCTGACCCGCGCCACCGAGCACGTCGAGCAGCATCCGGAGGTCATCGAGTCGCTGCGCGAGGCGCTGACCACCGGCGCGAACGAGCTACCCCTCGGTGTCGTCCAGCACGCGAGCCGGTACCTGTCCGACCCGCGGGACCTCGCGATCAACATCCTGCGTCCCGCGTACAACCACCTCGACGCGATCGCGATGTCCGAGACACGGGCACCGTTCTTCCTGTCCCGCAAGGAAAGCCGATTTCACGAGCTGCTGTCGACGCTTCAGGAGCCGGGTCCGGCGGCGCCGCCGAAACACCACGACGCCGAGGTGCTCGCCGACCTGACCGTCCAGGTGCTCGACCTGATGCGGCACCTCGACCGGCTGCGCGAGTCGTCGCTCGACGGCTTCGTCGACGGCGAGGGCCACGAGCTGCTCACCCGGTGGCTGTCCGCGGTCTGCGAGGACGTCAGCCGGTTACCCCCGGACAGCGTGCGGGGCGCCGTGGTGCGGCGGCTGCGCGACGAGTTCGACCGCGGCCGGCTGCGTGACGGCTGGCGGGACATCGCGGGCAGCCTGGAGGGTGTCGTCTCGGGCGCGGGCCTGACGTCCGCCGTCACCGAGGTCCTCGTCCAGCAGCTCGGCGTGTTCACCGCGATCGGCCTCGCGACGGGCGCGGTGACCATGGCGCACGGCCTGATGCAGAAACTCGGGCACGCCAAGGTGCCCTATGAGGGGGCGTCGCAGTGGCCGTTCCTCTACGCGTTCGGCAAGCCCGCGTCCGGCCGGCGGCACGCCGAGGTGGGCCGCCTGCTCGACGGCCTCACCTGATCAGAGCATCCCGCGGTCCATCGCCGTCGTGACGGCGGCGGTGCGGTCCGACACGCCCAGCTTGTTGAAGATCCGCAACAGGTGCGTCTTCACCGTGGCCTCGCTGATGAACAGCTGCTTGCCGATCTCGGCGTTCGACAGCCCGCGCGCGACCAGCCGCAGCACCTCGGCCTCGCGCGCGGAGAGCGGCGGCGTGCGCACCTGACCGACGAGCTTGGACACCATGGACGGCGCGAGCACGGTCTCGCCGCGCGCACAGGCGCGGATGGCGTTGATCAGCTCGTCAGGCGTCGAGTCCTTCAGCAGATAACCGGAGGCGCCAGCCTCGACCGCGCGCAGGATGTCCGAGTCCGTGTCGTACGTCGTGAGCACAAGAACCCGCGGCCCGGTAGGCACAATCTGAGCGGTAGCCGCAACCCCATCCATGCCAGGCATCCGCAAATCCATCAGCACCACGTCCGGCGACAACTCAGCAGCGGCAACAAGTGCCTCAGCCCCGGACCCCGCCTCCCCCACCACGGACAAATCGTCCCCGGTAAGCATCCCGCGCAGCCCCTGCCGCACCACAGGATGGTCGTCCACCAGCAGAATCCTGATCACAGCGGCACCTCCACCAGCAGCGACGCCCCCGGCCCACCACCGAGAGTCAGCCTGCCACCCACCTGCTCCAACCGAGCCCGCATCCCCCGCAACCCGAACCCTTCGGGCGCGTCCCCGAACCCACGCCCATCATCAGACACCTCCAAACGCACCGAGTCCGCAAAGAACTGCAGCACCACGGCAACCGAGGAAGCCTCAGAATGCTTGCGCACGTTGTGCAACGCCTCCTGAGCCGACCGAAGCAACACCACCTCAACGGAGGTGGGCAACGCCCGCACATCACCGATAACGCGGAACGATGCGTCTATCTCAACCCCGGAAACCAGGCGCCGCAACGCGTCCTCCAACGTTCCGTCCAAAGGAGACGGTGCGGTAGCGGCGACCAGAGCCCGCGCCTCACGCAGGTTCTCCCGCGCGGTTTGCAACGCCAACTCCACGTTGGGTTCGCGAGCCTGCAACAACGTGATGATCGACGTGAAGCCCTGCGCGAGCGTGTCGTGGATCTCGGCGGAAAGCCGGGCGCGTTCGGCCTCGCGGGTGAGCGTCTCGATCTGTTCGAGCAACACGCCGCGCTGCGCGTTCTGGTGCGCGATCCGCGTGATCGCCCAGCCGAAGGCGTGGGAGAAACCGATGATCAGGGCGTCGAACTGCAGTGCCAGGACGACCTTGCCGCCCAGCAGGTACTCGACGACCGTCGGCGTCAGCACGAACAGCACCATGGGCGGGAACGCCCACGCGAGCGGGAGCACCATGTAGATCTGCGGCACCAGCCCGAACAGCGCGAACGCCGCCGAGCCGGTGAACCACGTCGCCGCGGTGAACGGGATCCACATGACGGCGACGTAGACGAACCCGTGCCAGCTGTCCTCCGCCGCCAGGGTCAGCCTGCGGCCGTAGAAGACGAACCACAGGGCGTTCAGCGCGAGACACCCGGTCGCCGCCAGGCGGGCGGCGACCGGGGTGTTGTCGAACCACAGGATCACGACGGTTGTGACCTGGGTGACCGCGAAGAGGAAGTTCCACGCGGTTACCGGTTGTCGTTGGTCCACCTGAACGTTCGCGTCACAAGGAGCAGGCCGGCGACGCACCAGGCGCCGAGGACCAAGGCGATCTTTCCGAGCTCCCACGACCCCGCCACCTCCAGCACCTGGTACTCGTCCGACGCGAACACCGAACGGAAACCCTGACACACCCACTTGAGCGGGAAGATCGCGCCCGTGATCTGCAGCGAGTCCGGCAGCGCGGTCAGCGGCGAGATGAACACACCCGAGATGAACTGCAGGATGATGTACGGCAGGTTCAGCACGGCCGGCGCGCTGCGCGTCGACTTCGCCAGTGAGCTCACCACGGTGCCGAGCAGCGAACACGCGATCACGCCGAGCAGAAACACCCAGGCGAACGTGGCGATCTTCTTCGGGTCCGTCGGGAGCTCGACGTCGAATCGGAGCCACGCGACGGCCAGCAGCAGCACGACCTCGGCGAGGCTCGACACCAGCACCAGGATCGTCTTGCCGATGAAGTACGACGCGAGCGGCATCGGCGTGCCGTGCAGGCGCTTGAGCGTGCCGTCCTCGCGGTCGGCCGCGATGCTGATGCCCAGTCCCACGAACGACGTGGAGATGATGCCCGCGCCGACCATGCTGGCCGCGAACAGCTGGCCCTGGATCGGCTGCTTCACGTAGACCGTGCCGAGCAGCAGCATGATCACCGCCGGCAGCGAGAACGTGAACACCACGTTCTCGCGCTGCCGGAAGAACTCGCGCAGCTCGGTCCCACCCCTCGCGAGGCCGAGGCTGAACAAGCCGGGCAGTGCGGTGGCCGTGGTCATGCGATCAGCTCCAGGTAGACGTCTTCGAGGGTCGGGCGGGAGACGGTCAGCTCGGCCAGCTCGCCGTGCTTGGCCAGCTCGGCGATCACCTTCGTGGGCTCGCTGGTGCTGATCTCGTGCGGACCGCGGTCGTCGGTCCACCGCACGGTCGCGTCCGCGGAGTGCCTGCCGCCGAGCGTCGCCGGCGTCCCCTCCGCGACGATGCGGCCCTTCGCGAGCACCGCGACGCGGTCGGCCAGTGCCTCGGCCTCGTCGAGGTAGTGCGTGGTCAGCAGGATGGTCGTGCCCTCGGCGGCGAGCTTGCGGATCAACGTCCAGAAGTGCCTGCGCGCCTCCGGGTCGAACCCGGTCGTCGGCTCGTCGAGGAACACCAGCTCGGGCCGCCCGATGATGCCGAGCGCCACGTCCAGCCGGCGCCGCTGCCCGCCGGACAGGGTGCGGACCCGCGACTTGGCCTTCTCGGTCAGGCCGACGAGCTCGATCACCTCGTCGGGCTGCCGCGGGTCGGCGTAGTACTTCGCGAAGTGCCGCACGGACTCGGCGACGGTCAGCTCGGCGGCGTCGGTCGCGGTCTGCAGCACGATCCCGATGCGCGACCGCCATGTTCGCCCGGCTTTGCCGGGATCGTCCCCCAGGACGTGCACCTCGCCGGCGTCCCGCCTGCGGTGACCCTCGAGGATCTCCACGGTCGTCGTCTTGCCCGCCCCGTTCGGGCCGAGGACCGCGAACACCTCGCCCCGCTCGACGTCCAGGTCGACGCCGTCCACCGCCTGGTGGTCCTTGTAGGCCTTGCGAAGGCCCCTGACTCGGATCGCGTTCATGTCGAAAATGGTCGTCCCGCGAGGGGTTCCCGCGGGACGACCACGCGATCGACCACCGGTGTCAACCGACCGGTGGACACGGCCTCAGGCGGCGCGCCAGTACTGGTCGGCGTACGCGGGCGTGCACGGGTACCCGAACACCGCGCCGTCGGCGTGCGCGGCGATGCACCAGCCGGCGTGATAGGTGTTCTCGATCATTCCGGCGATCCCGCGGTAGTTGCGCCAGATCTGATCCTGGTACGCCGGTGTGCACGGGTGCGTGAATACGCGCCCGCCGGGGTGCATCGCAATGCACGCACCGCTGAAGAAATTCTGAATCTGACCGTTGCCGAACCACTGCCAGTACTGGTCGAGATACTGACCGGTACATCCCCCGAACATGAACAGGTCCGGGTGGTGGTTGGCCAGGCACATCTCGGCGGGCAGCCCGTTGTTGCGCAACAGGTACCAGGCCTGCGCGTGGACATCCCCCTGCTTTGGTGCCACGACCAGCGAAGACGGGTCCGCAGCCGCCGACGCGGTCACGGACGTGAACGACATCGTCACCACTGCGAACAATCCGATTAAGAGCGCACTGAACCTTCTTTTACGCATAACCGAAAGCCTTTCCCCAAAAGGCTGGACACAGAACTAGAAGCCCCCATTAAGCCCCCAGCTCCCACGACGCTACTCCCGCCCGTTAAAACACACCAGGCGAGCATTCGGACCAATCTTTTCAGTACATCAGTCGCCAATTCGTAAATCACCTAGAATATTGGCCGCGTGACGCTCGACACCCGCCTGTCATGTCGCTGCCACCCGGCTGCAACACTGGAACCCCGGCAACGGCGCCGGTCAGGTAGTCCCCTGTACCCCGCCCGGAGGCGTCTCCCATGACCCAGACCGCCGATCCGACCACACTGGTCCTGCCCGCCGAGCTTCAGCCGTCCGACGGCCGCTTCGGCTGCGGCCCGTCCAAGGTGCGCCCCGAGGCCGTGCAGGCGCTCGCGTCCGAGGGCGCCGCGCTGCTCGGCACGTCGCACCGGCAGAAGCCGGTGAAGAACCTGGTCGGACGCGTGCGCGCGGGCCTGCGCGAGCTGTTCTCACTGCCCGAGGGCTACGAGGTGGTGCTCGGCAACGGCGGCACCACGGCGTTCTGGGACGCCGCCGCGTTCGGGCTGGTGCGCGAGCAGGCGCAGCACTTCACGAACGGCGAGTTCTCCTCGAAGTTCGCAAAGGTGACGAACGAGGCGCCGTTCCTCAAGGACTCGCTGGTCACCAAGGCCGAGCCGGGCACCGCGCCCGAGCTGTTCTACGCCGAGGGCGCCGACCTCGTCGGCTGGGCGCACAACGAGACGTCCACCGGTGTCGCGATGCCCGTGCTGCGCCCCGAGGGCTCGGGTGACGCGCTCATCGCGATCGACGCCACGTCCGGCGCCGGTGGCCTGCCGGTGAAGGCCGAGGACTTCGACGTCTACTACTTCGCGCCGCAGAAGTCGTTCGCTTCGGACGGTGGCCTGTGGATCGCGCTGATGTCGCCCGCGGCGCTCGCGCGCGTCGAGGAGCTGTCGGGCCGGTGGAAGCCGGAGTTCCTGTCGCTGCCGACCGCACTCGACAACTCCACGAAGGACCAGACGTACAACACCCCCGCGGTGTCCACGCTGTTCCTGCTGGCGCACCAGATCGACTGGATCAACGGCAACGGTGGCCTCGACTGGGCCGTCGCGCGCACGAAGGACTCTTCGGACCGCCTGTACTCGTGGGCCGAGAAGACCTCGTACACCACGCCGTACGTCGCGGACCCCGCGCACCGGTCGCAGGTCGTCGGCACGATCAACTTCTCCGACGAGGTCGACGCCGCCGTGGTCGCCAAGGTGTTGCGCGCCAACGGGATCGTGGACACCGAGCCGTACCGCAAGCTCGGCAAGAACCAGCTGCGCGTGGCGATGTTCCCGGCGATCGAGCCGGACGACGTCACCATCCTGACCCAGGCCATCGACTGGGTGGTCTCCCAGATCAGCTGAGGTGTGCCGTTATGGCCACCTTCACGGACCTCAAGTCCGTCAAGGTGGCCATAACGGTTCTAGGCGAGGGCCTCGGTGGGTGAGAGGCGGGCGGCACGGACTGCGGGATAGACACCCGCGACCATGCCGACGAGCATCGCCGCACCCACGCCGCCCAGCAGTGCGGGCAGCGGGATGACGGCGGGCCACTTCTGCGACACCGAGTACCCGGCGGTGACGGCCACCCCGGCCAGCACGCCGACCAGGCCCCCGAGCCCGGACAGCAGCACCGACTCCGCCAGGAACTGCCCTCGCACCTGCCGGCGGGTGGCCCCGAGCGCCCGCCGCAGGCCGATCTCCCGGCGCCGTTCCAGCACCGAGATGACCATCGTGTTCGCCACTCCCACGCCGCCGACCAGCAGCGCGACCGCGCCAAGGCCGAGGAACAGCGAACTGTAGGAGCTCTCCGCGATCCGCGACGCCTCCAGCGCCTCGGACGGACGGGACACCCGAACCTCGTTGACGTGCGCGGGGTTCAGCGAGGCACCGAGCACGTTGCGCACGTCCTCGACGGCCGAGTCGGTGGTCCGCACGTACACAGTGGACGGATGCCCGTCGAACCCGAAGGAGGCGCGGGCCGTCTCCCACGAGACCAGCACGGACCGCTCGATCTCGGGTGACAGCGGCATCGGGTCGAGGATGCCAACCACCGTGAACCACTGACCGTCGATCCACACCTGCACGCCGAGCCGTTCGATGCCCAGCCGTGAGGCCGCGGTCGATCCCAGCACGACGGACTTGGACGCCGTCGTGTCCACGAACCGACCGAGCCGCACCTTGCCGCGCAGCACCTCCAACAGATCCGGATGTGCGGCCTGCACCGACAGGCCGAGCGTGTCCGATGTGGGCACCAGGTCCGACCGGCGCACTTTGGCCGACACGGCACCGGTCGCCGAAGCGCCCGTGACGGGCCCGATCCGGCGCGCCATCGGCACCGACTCGTCGGGCAGAAACGAGTTCTGCCCACCGAAGGTCTGGCCGGGCTCGGCCATCAGCAGGTTCGTGCCCAACCGGGACATCTTGTCCCGCAACGACTGCGCGCTCGACGCGGGAATCCCGATCACCGCGACGACCGCGGCGATGCCGATCGCGATGCCCAGGGCGGACAGCACCGCGCGCAACGGCCGGGTCCGCATCCCGAAGAAGCCGAGGCGCAGGAGGTCCGTGAACGTCATACGATCACCCCGTCCCGCACCTCGATCCGCCGCGAGGCACGTGCCGCGACATCCCGGTCGTGCGTGATGATCACGACCGTGGTGCCGTCGGAGTTCAGCTGCCCCAGCAGGGACAGCACGCCGGCGCCGGTCTGCGTGTCGAGGTTGCCGGTCGGTTCGTCGGCGAGCACGATGGCCGGCCGGTTCGCCACGGCCCGCGCGATCGCGACCCGCTGCTTCTCGCCGCCGGACAGCTCGTGCGGCTTGTGCAACGCGCGGTGCAGCAGCCCGACTCTGTCCAAAGCGGACATTGCCAGGGATCGTCTCTTCGTCCGCGGCACACCGGCGTAGACGAGCCCGGAAGCCACGTTCTCCACCGCGGACAGCCCGTCGGTGAGGAAGAACTGCTGGAACACGAACCCGATCTCGCTGGCCCGCAACGCCGACAGACCCTTGTCGGACAACGAGGCCACGTCCTGGCCCGCCACCTCGACCCGGCCGGTGGTCGGCCGGTCGAGCGTCCCCATCAGGTGCAGCAGCGTGGACTTCCCCGAGCCGGACGGCCCGACGATCGCGAGCATCTCGCCGCCCCCGACGGTCAGCGAGACCTCGCGCAGCGCCTGCACACCACCGGGATAGGTCCGGCTCGCCCGGTCGACCGTGATCACGACGTGGTCACCACCTTCAGGCCTTCCGAGAGCCCCTCGCCGGAGACCTCGACCGAGCCCTTGGCGAACAGGCCGGTCTTGACCGGGATCAGCCTGTGGTCCTCGGTCTCGACGGCGTAGCCGCCCTCGGCGAGCGCGAGCAGCGCGCCGACGGGCACCGCGAGCACGCCCTTCTTCGATCCGGTCGTGAACACCACGGACACCGAGGCGGAGTCCAGCCCTTCGGCCGCGGCGGGGTCGTCCACCGCGATCGACACGACCGCCTTCGGCTTGCCGCCGGGGTCGGAGGACGCGACCTTCGTGATCGACGTGACGGTGCCGGTCGTCGGCTTGCCGCCGGAGATGTCGATGCCGACCTTGTCGCCCTGTTTGGCCATGCGCTGCTTGGCGATGTCCAGCTCGACGGTGACGGCGCGGTCGGTGCCGGACACCTTCATCACCTCGCCGCCCGCGGGCGAACCGAGCTGCGCGGACAACGAACTCACCCGCACCGCGCCCGGCTGCACGACGACGTCGCCCTGGCCGAGCACACCGTTCTGCTCCAGCCCGTTGGCCTTCTGCCACTTCTTCAGCGCGGTCGCCGTGGCGTAGGTGAACTTCTCGTCCGGATCACCGAAACCGGTGTACCCCAACGCCACCAGGTTCTCTTCGAGCACCTTCACGTCCGGCCCGTTCGTCACCCCGGACGAAAGATCCCGGTACAGCGGGACCGAACCGTAGAACAACGGCACGGGCTTCGCGTCCACCCAGTACAACGGCTTGCCGCGATCGACGACGGCGCCCTGCGCGGGCAGGCCGGTGACGGTGCCCTGCTTGCGACCGGCCAGCGAGCGTTCGGCGCCGTAGGCCAGCGTGCCGGACACGGACTGCGTGTCGGCGAGGTCGGTCTTGGTGACCGGGACGGTCTTCACGGGTTCGGACTTGGGCGGTTCGGCATTGGCGCGGTCGGCGGCGACCCTGGTCACCGCGACAACGGATCCGGTGCCGACCACGACGGCCGCGACGAGGCCCGCGACGAGCAGACGGGTGCGATCAGCCACTGCGGGTCACCATGCCTTCGAAGCCGCACTCCTTCATGTCCTTCTTGGTCTTCTCGGAGTCGTCGAACGGCAGCTCCATCGCACCCGGCTTCTCGGCGTCCGGGTCGGGCATGTCGTACCCCTTGTCCCGCATGCACTTGGCCTGCTGGCGCATCTTGTCCTGCTCCTCCGGCGTCGGCTTGCGCATCTCACCGCCGTTCGGGAGGAACTTCTTGCACGCCTCGTCGGCCGCTTTCATCTTCTCCTCGTCGACGCCACCTTCGATGCGGATGGCGACGCCGCCCTCCTTGGACTCGGGATCGGGCATGTCGATGCCGTGTTCACGCATGCACTTCGTGAACTCGAGCATCTGCTTCTCGTCGATCTTTCCGTCGCCCTTCTTCTCGGGCTGGCCGGAAGTTGTCGTTTTGCCGTCGCCGGACACCGACGCGACCTTGTTCTCGGGTGCTTTGGCGCAGCCGGCCAAGGCCAGCAGCAGCACCGCGACTACCGCGATGGTGGATTTCATGGCGTCAGGTCTACGGATCGGGTGATCTGCGGGCGCTAAGCGAAAAGCTTTATCCGGCGCTTATGCCGGTGAAGTGGACACTGATCCCATGCGCGTGCTGGTGGTCGAGGACGAACAGCTGCTCGCGGACACCATCGCCGAGGGGCTGCGCCGGTTCTCGATGGCGGTGGACGTCTGCTACGACGGTGACGCGGCGCTGGAACGCGTCGGCGTGCACGACTACGACGTCGTGGTGCTCGACCGCGACCTGCCGCTGGTGCACGGCGACGACGTGTGCCGCGCTGTCGTGGACGCGGGCCTCGCCACGCGCGTGCTCATGCTCACCGCGTCCGGCGAGATCGACGACCGGGTCGCCGGGCTCGGGCTGGGCGCGGACGACTACCTGACGAAGCCGTTCGCGTTCGCCGAGCTCGTCGCACGGGTGCAGGCGCTGGCCCGGCGGTCGCGGCCGCCGCTCAAGCCGGTGCTGCAACGCGCCGGCGTCGTGCTCGACCTGCCGCGGCACCAGGCGTCGCGGGACGGGCGCTTCCTTCCGTTGTCCCCCAAGGAGTACGCCGTGCTGGAGGTGCTCATGCGCGCGGAAGGGACCGTGGTCAGCGCCGAGGAGCTGCTGGAGAAGGCGTGGGACGAGCACGCCGACCCGTTCACCAACGCGGTACGGGTGGCGGTGATGACATTGCGCCGCAAGCTCGGTCAGCCGCAGGTGATCGAGACCGTGCCCGGCGCCGGCTACCGGTTCGGGCCGTGAACCTGCGCACCAGGCTGACGGCCTGGTACGGCGGCGTGTTCCTGATCGCGGGCGCGGCGCTCGTCGCGATCTGCTACGCCCTGGTCGCGTCGACCCTGCCCGGCGCGGGCGGCGTCGCCTTCCAGGCGGCCGAGCCGTTGGACCCGGTGCTGACCACGGACCGGGTGACGACGGTGGTCGCCGAGTACCGGGCCGACGCGTTGCACAGCCTGCTGGTCTGGTCGATCGTGGCGCTCGTGGTCGCCGCGCTGCTCGCCGTGGCGCTGGGATGGGTGGTCGCCGGACGCGTGCTGGCGCCGCTGCAGTCGATCACCGCGACCGCGCACCGGCTGGAGGCCGAGCGACTGGACCAGCGGATCAACCTCGACGGCCCGGACGACGAGCTGAAGGAGCTCGCGGACACGTTCGACGGCATGCTGGACCGGCTCGCGGGCGCGTTCGACAGCCAGAAACGGTTCGTGGCCAACGCCTCCCACGAGCTGCGCACCCCGCTGGCCGTGCAGCGCACGCTGATCGAGGTCTCGATGGCAGGTCCCGAGTCCACACCCGAGCTGGAGCGGCTCGGCAGGCACCTGCTCGACGCGAACGAACGCAGCGAGCGGCTGATCGACGGCCTGCTGCAGCTGGCCCGCAGCGACCGCGGCCTCGCGACCCGCGGGCCCGTGCGGCTGGACCGGATCGTCGACGAGGAGATCGAGTCCTGCGCGGACATGGCCGCCGAACACGACGTGGAGATCAAGAGCTTCGTGCGCCGCTCTGTCGTCGAGGGTGACCCCGTGCTGCTCGAGCAACTGGTCGGCAACCTGCTGCGCAACGCGATCGTCCACAACGTGCCCGGCGGGCACGTCGACGTGCGGCTCGACGAGGTGCTCACGATCACCAACACCGGCCCCGTGGTGCCCGCCGACGCGGTGCCGGGACTCTTCGAACCCTTCCGGCGGCTGCGGGCCGACCGCACGGGTGGTGTCTCGGGTTCCGGACTGGGCCTGTCGATCGTCCGTTCGGTCGTCCGGGCGCACCAGGGTGCCGTCCGGGCGCGTCCGAACGGGGGAGGCGGGCTGGTCGTCGAGGTGAACCTCCGGGAAACGAAGGTGCGACAGCCCTCGTGAACTGGCAAGATCACGTTGAGATATCGGCGAGCCTCCCACACCAGGGAGGCTCGTTGTCCTAACGTGATCCGCTGGCGAGGTGCAATTACCGGGAGGCCATGATGCGAGCGCTGCGAGTCATCGGGCTCAGCGAGGACGGCAAGTCCGTCATCCTCGAGGACCCCGAGAACCGCGGCGAGCGTTTTGAGCTCCCCGCGGACGAGCGCCTGCGTGCCGCGGCGCGCGGTGACCTGACCCGGCTCGGCCAGATCGAGATCGAGGTCGAGTCCCAGATGCGGCCGCGTGAGATCCAGGCGCGCATCCGGGCCGGTGAGTCGATCGAGCAGGTCTCGGCGGCTTCGGGCCTGCCCGCGCACCGCGTCGAGCGCTTCGCCTACCCGGTTCTGCTGGAGCGGTCCCGTACCGCCGAGCTCGCGCAGCGCGCGCACCCGGTCCGTGAGGACGGTCCGGACGTGCAGACGCTGGGCGAGGTCGTGGCGCATTCCTTCGGCCTGCGCGGCCAGGAGTACACCGACGTGTCGTGGGACTCGTGGCGTGGCGAGGACGGCCGGTGGGTCGTGCAGCTGCACTGGCAGGCGGGCCGATCGGACAACCGTGCGCACTGGGCGTTCCACCCCGGCGCGCAGGGCGGCACCGTGACGGCGCTGGACGACGCGGCCGTGGACCTCATGGACCCGCAGCCGAACCGCACGTTGCGGACGGTGCGTCCGGTGACGCAGCTGGCGCGGCAGGCGCTGGAGCTCGAGCCCGCTCCGGTCGCGGTTGCCACGGCTCCCGCTCCCCCTCCGGTCGCGGCCGAGCCGGTTCAGCAGACGCTGCCCGAGCCGGAGCCCGCTCCGGCTCCCGTTGCGGCTCCCGTTGCGGCTCCTGTTGCGGCCGAACCCGAGCCGGAACCAGAGCCCGCACCCGCTCCTGCCCCGAAGCCGGCTGCCAAGCAGCCGGCGCCGAAGCCGGAGCCCGCCGCCGAGAAGCCGGTCCGCAAGGACCCTCCGAAGCGGGGGAAGAAGAACCACCCCATCGTGCCATCGTGGGAAGACGTTTTACTGGGCGTCCGCTCGAACAGGTGACGCTGTGGTGGGTCGTCGACTCCCCTTGGCAGCCGGAATCGGCGCCCTGCTGGGTCTTGCCTGGTGGGGACTGTTCGAGCTGATCGCAGCCGGAGTTGTCTGCACGTACGACAACTTCGGCTGCCTCGGCACGGCCGTGATCGCCGTCCCGGTGTTCACGGTCGTGGCGTTTCTTCTGTCCTGGTACGCCCTGCGTTCGCTGGAGTTCCGCAAGCCGTGGCTGCAGGCGCTGCTGGCGACCGCGATCGCCGTGCTGGCGATGGTCGTGCTCGCGACCGGCTACCCGTTCCTCGCGCCGGTGGTGTTCGCGGCCTCGTTCGCACTGGTCGCGCTGTTCGGGTAGTCCTACTCATGACGCACGGCGGCCCGGTCGACGATCATCGCCCCATGGGGGTCAGGGTTCTGGTGAGTGCCGGTGTCATCGCGCTGGCTTACTGGCTGGCGGTGATCGCACCCGGTCTTGTGGTGCTCGGCTTCTGCGATCTCGAGGGATGGGGCTGCCTCGGCTGGTACCTGCTGGCGCTGCCGGTGGCGATGGTGCTGATGTCCGTGGTGGCGGGCGTGGCGTTGCGCAAGATCGGGGTTCGCCCGGCGTGGCTGGTCGTCGTGCTCTCGATCCTGCTGCTCGCCGGCTGGACGGCGCTGGGGTGGAACGGGCTCGTGCGGTTCTCGCTGCCGTTGCCGCTCTACCTGGACCGGCTCTTGATCGGTGCGATCGCGGGTGGCTTGGCCGCGTGGGCGACCGCTCGTTACGGTGATCGGCGTGACCGAGAGGACGCCAGTCTCCGCGGGTAGGACCGGACGCCGGCTGCTCACCCGCGTCGTGCTGTCAATGGTCGTCGGCGCGGGCCTCGTGCTCGGCTGGACGTGGGCTTACGAATCCGGCTGGCTCAAGTCGTGGCTGGACAACACGTCCATGTCGGCGTTCCTGGTGCTCGTGCTGGTCGGCCTGCCGCTGGCGCTGGTGCTCAGCCTGGTGCTGGCCGGACCGCTGCTGCGCGTGTTCGGCGTGCGTCCGGTGTGGCCGATCATCCTGCTCGGGCCGGTACTCCTCGGCCTCGGCCTCTACTTCAAGGTCCACGAGCCGTTCCTGAACCTGTTCGCCAACCGGCACCACGCCGAAGCCCTGCTCGCCGCCGTCGCCTACGGGCTCGTCGGCCTGTTCACGTTCAAGCGGTCAGTCGGCCGGTAGCGCGTCGAGCAGGTTCAGGTCCCACCCCTCACGCTCACACCAGTCCTCCGCCTCCTCGCGCGACAACGTCGAAGCGTGCCGCGGGTCCGACCCGCCCAGCGGATCCCAGCCGTCCGGGGCGAGCACGAACACGCGGCCGTCGCGCGCGGCGAGCAGGCGGCCGTGCGGGAACGCCATGGTCTGTTCGGTGCGCATGTAGCGCGTCGTCATGTTCCTCATACTGCGCTTGACCTCTAGTTAAGTCGAGCCGAGACGCTCGCACCGGCAGAAAACCGGATGCCGACTGTCGGTGGTCCTTCCTACAGTCGTGAGGACCAGAGGGGATCTCGGCGTGAGCGAGCAAGGCAACTCGACACTCAAAACGCTGCGCAGGTTGTGGCCGTATGTGCGGCCCGTCCGCGCGCGGCTCGCTGTCGTGTTCGCGGCCACCATCACCGCGATGCTGTGCGGGATCACCATCCCGCTCGTGACGCAGCGCATCATCGACGGACCTATCACCTCCAAGGAGACCGACCGGCTGCCGCTGCTGATCGCCGGGGTGCTCGTGCTCGGCATCGGCGAGGCGCTCTTGTTCTACATCCGCCGCAAGCTCGTGGCGCGGCCGGCCGCCGAGGTCGAGGCGCGCATGCGGGCGGACATGTACCACCACCTGCAACGACTTCCCGTCTCGTTCCACGACCGGTGGCAGTCGGGGCAGCTGCTGTCCCGCGCGACGAACGACCTGGTGACCGTGCGCCGCTGGGTGGCGTTCGGCGTGGTGTTCATCGTGGTGAACTCGCTGGTGGTCGTGATCGGCATGACCATCCTGGCGGTGCTGTCACCGCGGCTGTTCCTCGTCGCGCTGGCCTGCGCGGCGCCGCTGATCGTGATCTCGTACCTGTTCGAGACGCGGTTCAAGGTCGTCGCGCGGCGGGCGCAGGACCAGGCGGGCGACCTGACGACGACGGTCGAGGAGTCGGTGCTCGGGATCCGGGTGCTGAAGGCGTTCGGGCGCGGCCCCGAGCTGGCGAAGAAGTTCGCCGCGCAGGCTCGGGAGCTGCGCGGTACCGAACTGTCGAAGGTGCGGATCCTGGCGTCGCTGTGGGCGGTGCTGATCGCGTTGCCCGAACTGAGCATCGCGGGTCAGCTCGCGGTCGGCTCGGTCAGCATCGCGCAAAGCACGATGACCGTCGGCACACTCGTCGCCGCGGTCACGGTAAGCGCCTACCTGCGCTGGCCGATCGACTCGATCGGCTGGCTGCTCGCGGAGACGAACCAGACGGCGTCGGCAGTCGAGCGGTACTGGGAGGTGCTCGACGAGCCGGTGACGATCACGTCCCCGGAGACGCCGAAGTCGTTGCCGGACAAGGTGACCGGGCACGTGCGGTTCGAGGGCGTGCGGTTCTCGTTCGGCGACGGACGCGACGTGCTACGCGGTGTCGACCTGGACATCCGGCCTGGCGAGACGGTGGCGCTGGTCGGCGCGACCGGCTCGGGCAAGACGACGCTCACCGCGCTCGTGCCACGGCTGGCGGACGTGTCCGGCGGCCGCGTGACGATCGACGGCGTCGACGTGCGCGACCTGTCGCTGGACGACCTGCGCCGCGTGGTCGGCACCGCGTTCGAGGAACCGGTGCTGTTCTCCGCGAGCGTCACGGAGAACGTGGCGCTGGGCGCGCCCGACGCCGGTGAGGAGCGGGTGCGCGAGGCGTTGCGCGTGGCGAAGGCCGAGGAGTTCGTCGAGGCCCTGCCGTGGGCGCTCGACACGCGGATCGGTGAGCAGGGCCTGTCCCTGTCCGGCGGTCAGCGGCAGCGGCTGGCGCTGGCCCGCGCGGTCGTCGGCAGGCCGGCGGTGCTGGTGCTGGACGACCCGTTGTCCGCGCTGGACGTGCACACCGAGGCCGAGGTCGAGGCGGCGCTGCGGCGCGTGCTGCGGGACGTGACGGCGCTGGTCGTCGCGCACCGGCCGTCCACGGTCCAGCTGGCCGACCGGGTCGCGATGCTGGTCGACGGGCGGATCGCCGCGGTCGGCACGCACCGGAACCTGTTGGAGCACAACGAGGAATACCGCAGGCTTTTGTCCACTATGGATGAAGAGTTGATTGAAGAGGAGGTGGCGTCGTGACCACACCTGTTGTCGAACACGAGGAAGAGGCGTGGCGCGGCGTCGCCGCCGAGGAGATCGAACACGTCGAGCACGCCGTCGGAGTGAAGCTCCAGGCGCGCTCACGCAAGCTGCTCGGCGAGCTGATCCGCCCGCACGTGGGCAAGGCGGCGCTCGCGGTGTTGTCCGTGCTGTGCGGCAACATCGCGGTGCTCGCGTTCCCGTTGCTGATCGCGGCGACGATCGACCGCGGCATCCCGGCCGCCACCCGCGGCGACTACTCGGTCCTGCTGTGGTGCGTGGCCGGGTACGCGGTGTGCGCGGTGCTGACGACGGTGCTGCGGTACTCGTTCCTGCGGCTGTCCGGGCGGATCGGCCAGGACATCCTGCTGGAGCTGCGGCAGCGGATCTTCCGCCACGCCCAGCGCCTGTCGGTCGGCTTCCACGAGAAGTACACGTCCGGCAAGGTCATCGCACGGCTCACCTCGGACGTGGACTCGTTGCAGGACCTGGTGGAGGAGGGCCTCGACAGCCTGTTCAACGCGGGCCTGTCGCTGATCGGCATCACGATCGTGCTGCTGTGGCTGGACCTGCCGCTGGCGACGGTCGTGGTGGCGGGCTTCGTGCCGGTGTACTTCATGTGGCGCTGGTTCCGCCGCCGCTCGATCCTCGCCTACCGCGGCACGCGCGGGGCGATCGCGAAGATCATCGTGCAGTACGTCGAGACGATGAACGGCATCCGCGCGGTGCAGGCGTTCCGGCGCCAGCCCCGCAACACGCAGATCATGTCCCGGCTAAACGCCCAGTTCCGCGACGCGAACACCGACGCGCTGAGCGTGATGGCCGTGTTCATCGCGACGATCCGCACGATCGGCAACGTGTCGCTGGCGATCGTGCTCGCGTGGGGCGCGTGGCGGGTCGCGGACGGCTCGATGGAACTGGGCGTGCTGGCCGCGTTCACGCTCTATGTGCTGCGGTTCTACGACCCGTTCGACGAGCTGGCGATGTTCGCGAACTCGTACTCGTCGGCCTCCGCGGCGCTGGAGAAGATCTCCGGCCTGCTGGAGGAGCAGCCATCGGTGCCGCCGCCGGCGTCCCCGGTGCCGCTGCGCCACGCGCGTGGTGAGGTGCGGTTCTCCGACGTGGAGTTCCGCTACACCGCGGACACCCGCGTCGTGCTGCCGTCGTTCTCGCTGCACGTGCCCGCGGGCGAGACCGTGGCGCTCGTCGGCGCGACCGGTGCGGGCAAGACGACGCTGGCGAAGCTGGTCGCGCGGTTCTACGACCCCACGTCCGGCGTGGTGTCGCTGGACGGCGTCGACCTGCGCTCGGTGGCCGACGACGAACTGCGCCGCGCGGTCGTGATGGTGACGCAGGAGAACTTCCTGTTCTCCGGCTCGGTCGCGGACAACATCGGCCTCGGCCGTCCCGGCGCCACGCGCGCCGAGATCGAGTCCGCCGCGGCGGAGGTCGGCGCGCACGAGTTCATCGCGGCGCTGCCCGACGGTTACGACACCGACGTGCGCAAGCGCGGCGGCCGGCTGTCGGCCGGTCAACGCCAGATGGTCGCCTTCGCGCGGGCCTTCCTGGCGGACCCGGCGGTGCTGGTGCTCGACGAGGCGACGTCCAGCCTGGACGTCCCGACGGAGCGCGCGGTGCAGTCGGCGCTCGAGACCGTGCTGGCCGACCGGACGGCGTTCATCATCGCGCACCGCCTGTCGACGGTCCTGATCGCCGACCGCGTGCTGGTGCTCGACGGTGGCCGGGTCGTCGAGGACGGTTCGCCGGAGGAGCTCATCGGGGAACGCGGCCGCTTCGCGGCCCTGCACACAGCCTGGCGCGACTCGCTCGCGTAAGGCCAGACGGTCGCGTTCGCGCCATTGGGGATGTGGCGCGAACGCGACGTCGGGTCAGCGACTAGTTCTGCGTCTGCTCCGCCTCCGACGGATCAACGAACTCCCCGCTGTACTCGAACAAAGCCAGGTAGCGGTCGAACCGGAAACGCCGGTTGCGTTTTCCACCCGTCACCTCGACCAGTACACCGAGCTCACAAAGGCGGTTGATCATGTTGTTGGCGGTGACGAAGGAGCTGCCCAGCGACTCCGCCGCGATGTTGACATTGATCAACGGCTGGTAGAACAGCTTGTCGATGAGGGTGAACGTCGAGGCCGGCATGCCCGCGTCGGACACTTCCTTCCGAACATGTTCGCGCAGCTCGACGATCCTGCCCGCGGTCTCCTCGGCCTCTGCCGCGACGAAGGCCACTCCCTGCAGGAAGAAACGGAGCCAGCCCTCCCAATCCCCACTCCTGCGGACGGCCGTGAGGCGGTCGTAGTACTCGGCGCGGTGCAGCTTGAGATAGTGACTCAGATACAGCAAGGGCTGCCTGACAACCCCGGCGTGACACAGCAGGAACGTGACGAGAAGCCGGCCGACTCGCCCGTTTCCGTCCAGAAACGGGTGGATGGTCTCGAACTGCGCATGTGCGATGCCGCAGGCGATCAACGGGTGCAGCGGCTCGCTGTGGTGCAGAAACCTCTCGAAGTTGTCGAGCGCCTGGCCCATCTCATGAGGTGGCGGCGGGACGAACGTGGCGTCGTCAAGACCACGTGGCCCTGGGGCGCCGATCCAGTTCTGAGTGACCCTGAACTCGCCCGGCATCTTCTCGCCGCCCCGAGTGTTCCGCAGCAGCATGCCGTGGATCTCCCTGAGCAGCCTCAGGCAGAGTGGAAACGACTCGAGACGTGTGAGGCCGTACTTCATGGCGTCGACGTAGTTGACGACCTCTTCGACGTCGCCCGGAAGGTGATCGGCGTCGGGATTGATCTCGTAGGTCAGAACGTCGTCGAGCGTGCTTTGCGTGCCCTCGATCTGCGACGACAGGACCGCTTCGCGACGTACGTACATCGCGACGAAGAGATCGGGATTGGGCAGCATCCGAGCGAGCCCGTCGAGGCGGCCCAAGGCTGTCGTGGCCGCTCCGAGCAGGTTGACCAGATCCGCGTCGAAGATGATCGGCGGCTGCGGCGGCAGGTCGGCGGGGATGAACGCCCGGTAACCTTGAGGCTGCCGGACGAACCGCCCCGCGCGATCGCCGTTGACGTCTGACATCAACATCTCCGAGCGGGCTTATTTTAGTTTGACCGCTCTCACTTTAACACAACGCCACCGTGCGTCCCCATGTACCGGATCCCTTCAACAAGCACGCCGACGGTTCCTCGTTGTTAAACGGATGCCGTTGCAGTTGAGACAACCACTTCAGCCACGCGGCTTCGTCGCCGGTTGCAGCTTGAACGAGATCGCCTCGCGCAACGCTGCCCGCTTCGTGTTCTGGAAAGCCGCGATCAGCCACTCGCCGTCCTGCCGCACCACGGTGTACGTCTGCACCTTGGACGGCTTGCCCACAACCTTCTTCCCAACGTCGCCCAGGCTCGTGACCACGGCCGTGTCGGAGCCGTAGAACTGGATGTCCTGCACCTGCAGCGTCATGACGGTGCCCTTGAGGAAGCTGTCGAACAGCGCCTGGTGCGACCGCCCGATGTCCTCCCGCCCCCGGTAGGCCGACCCCAGCCAGGTCGTGTAGGTCCCGTCGGCCGTCCAGGACGCCGCATAGACGTCCCCGTCGCCGGCGTCCCACGCCGCGCGGTGCCGGTCGAGCAGGTCCTTGATCGCCGCGATGTCGTTCATGTCCAACCCCCATCAGTGGTATCTTCAAGCAAGAAGTTGCTTCCTAGAAGATTTATCTTCTCTGAGGAAGAGATTACGGAGAGGGTGGGGCCATGTCAACACCGGCCGAGGTCTACCGGCGGTACATGGGTGCGGTGATGCTGAGCGGGCTGGCGGCAGCACGGGAGTGCGGGCTCGGCGCTACGGACCTGTACGCGTTGAGCGTGCTCGACCTCGAAGGGCCGATGACGCCCGGCGAGCTGTCGAAGCACACGGGGCTGACGACCGGGCCCACGACGCGGCTCATCGACCGGCTCGAGCAGGCCGGATACGTGCGCAGGGTGCCGGACCCCGGTGACCGGCGGAAGGTGATCGTCGAGCAGGTCGGCAAGCCCAAGGAGCTGGACGCCGCGCTGGAACCCGCGCGGCAGCGGGTCGCCGGGGTGATCCAGAGCTACGACGGCGAACAGCAGAAGGTGCTGTTCGACTACTTCGAGCGGGCCGCGGAGGCGTTCAGAGGAGCGTGAGGATCAGCGCGAACCACGCGACGCCGATGCCCGTCACGACGCCGTAGGCCACCCAGCGCCACACGGGCGTGCTGCGGCCCAGCCACACCGAGGGCGCCAGGCCGCCGACGACCAGGACGTTCGCGATGACCGCGAGCCAGCGCGACGTCTCGCCCAGGCCGAGGGACAGCGACACGACGGTCACCGTGACGATCGCGGCGGTGATGATGCTGACGGTGAGGCCCGTGGCCCACGGGGTCGGTTCCGGGGTGACCTCGACCGGCGGCGCGGCGACCGGGGGCGCGTCCACGCTGACCAGCTCGCCCGTAACGGGGTCCGCGAAGGCGACCGAGGTGCCCATGACCGCGGCCAGCCGGCCGGCGAGCTGGCGCCCGCGTCTGGTCACCAGCGCCGTCGCGACGCCGTCCGCCGGGGTTTCGGTGCGGACGACCGCGTCCGCGACCTTGGCCCACTCGTGCAGGGCGTCCGCGAGTTCGGAGCCGAGCGGCAGGCTGTGCGGGTCGACCTCGCGCTCGCCGGTGTCGTCCTGACCGGCGAGCACAGCGCGGCCGTCCCGGACACGCAACTCCACGAACCCTCCTCGGGGTGACCTCAAGAGCCCAAAAGTATCGAACTCAGAGCAACGCGTAGAAGGCAATGGCGCCCGCGGTCGCGACGTTGAGCGAGTCGACGCCGTCCGCCATCGGGATTCGCACCGCGAGATCGGCCGCCTCGATGGCCTCGTCGGTCAGGCCCGGCCCTTCGGATCCGAGCAACACCGCGACGCGCTTGCCGCGCAGGCCCGCGTCGGCGAGCCCCGCGGCCGACGCGCGCGGGGTGAGGGCTGCAACGGTAAAACCCTTTTGTCGCAACAGGTTCAGCCCTGCGGGCCACTGATCCGTGCTAGCGAACGGCACGCGCAGTACGTGTCCCATGGACACGCGGACACTGCGTCGATACAGCGGATCGCTGCAACCGGGTCCGAGCACGACGCCGTCGATGCCGAGCGCGGCGGCGTTGCGGAACAACGATCCCAGGTTCTCGTGGTCGCCGACACCCTCCAGCACGGCGAGCCTGCGCGCGTTCGACGCGAGTTCGTCCAGCGACGGCTGGGGCGCCCGGTCGGCGGCCGCGAGCACCCCGCGGTTGAGGTGGAAACCGACCACCTCCGCCATCACCTCGGCGGACGTAACATAGGCGGGCACGTCGAGTTTTTCGAGGTCAAGAGCCTCAATCCGGCGCCGGACACCGAGCAGACCGCGCACGGGATACGGCGAGGCGAGGAGCCGTTCGACCACGACGACGCCCTCGGCGATGACCAGACCACGCCCACCCGGCCGGTCCGGACGGCGGTCCGCGGTCGAAAGGTCGCGGAAGTCGTCGAGGCGGGGATCCGCCGCGTCGTTGATCTCGGTCACGTCCGCCACCGCGGAAGTTTCGCACCCCCGCTGAAGTGGAAACACGCACGGGTAGTCCGGAGGGCGGAACGCCGAAGCCACGACCAGCACATGATCGCTGGTTGTTACCCCCATGTGACAGAGAGCACCGATTTGGACGATGGAAACGACGTTACCGCTGTGTCACGTTTGAGCTTCCGCCTGGCCCGCGCCTACCGGCGCCGACCGAAGGGGTAGCGGCATGGGAAGCGAACTGTCCAGCCGCACGTTCACCAGGGAGGATCGCCAGCGTTATCGCACCAAGATGCAAAGGTGCCTGGATGCTCTGGCGACCATGCTGGCAGAAGACACTTTTTCCTTTCCCCGCCAACAGATGGGGTTGGAAATCGAGCTGAATCTCGTCGACGACGCCATGCGGCCCGCGATGGCCAACGCCGAGGTCCTGGAGAAGATCAACGACCCGTCGTACACACTCGAACTGGGTCAGCAGAACCTCGAACTGAACGTGCCACCGCGTGAGCTGGCCGGTGACGAAGTCGTCGGACTCGAGGAGGACCTGCGCACATCGCTCGACGCCGCTGACAGCAAGGCGAACGACGTCGGCGCGAACCTCGTCGCGATCGGCGTGCTGCCGACGTTGCGGGAGAAGCACTTCGACAAGAAGTGGCTCTCGCAGAGCTCGCGCTACTCGCTGCTGAACGACCAGATCTTCGCCGCCCGCGGCGAGGAGATGGTGCTGAACATGGAGGGCGCCCCGATGCCGGGGCACGGCCCGGAGAAGTTGCTGAGCTACGCGGAGTCGATCCTGCCCGAGGCGGCCTGCACCTCACTGCAGCTGCACCTGCAGGTCAAGCCCGCGGACTTCGCGGACCACTGGAACGCCGCGCAGTGCCTCGCGGGCGTGCAGGTGGCGATCGCGGCGAACTCGGCTTTCCTGCTGGGCAAGGCGTTGTGGCACGAGACGCGCATCCCGTTGTTCATGCAGGCGACCGACACCCGTCCCGACGAACTGAAGAACCAGGGCGTGCGCCCTCGCGTCTGGTTCGGTGAACGCTGGATCACGTCGATCTTCGACCTCTTCGAGGAGAACTCCCGGTACTTCCAGGCCCTGCTGCCGGAGACCGACGACGAGGACCCGGTGACGGTGCTCGAAGCCGGTGGCACACCACGACTTTCCGAGCTGCGCCTGCACAACGGCACGATCTGGCGCTGGAACCGCCCGGTGTACGACGTCGTCGACGGCGTGCCGCACCTGCGGGTCGAGAACCGCGTCCTGCCCGCCGGCCCGACCGTGGTCGACATGCTGGCCAACGCGGCCTTCTTCTATGGCGCACAACGGGCGTTGACGTCACAGGAGCGTCCACTATGGACGCAGATGTCGTTCCAGGCGGCCGAGGAGAACCTCTACACCGGCGCCCGGCACGGTATGAACGCCCAGCTGTACTGGCCGGGCATCGGCTGGATCCCGCCGGACGAACTGGTGCTGCGCAGGCTGCTGCCGATGGCCCACGACGGCCTGCGTGACTGCGGCGTCTCCGACGACGTCCGCGAGCGCTACCTGGGCGTGATCGAACAGCGCTGCCTCGCGCGCCGCACCGGCTCGTCGTGGCAACGCGAAACCGTTGCCCTGCTGGAGGAACGCGGCGCGGACCGCGACGCCGCGCTGGCGGGCATGCTCAAGGGGTACATGGAGTTGATGCACGCCGGCGAGCCGGTGCACACCTGGCCCGTGGGCTGAGCCGACGTCTGCAAGTACTACCGATACCCCCGTCGGTAGTACCTGCAGACGTGCCGTCTACGCCTTGGCGAGGAAGGTCTTCCAGATCGTCGCCGGGAGTCCGGTGCCGGTGACCGGCTCGTTGTTCGCATCCCGCAGCAGCGTCGACCCCTTGTCGGTGCCGACCCACACCGAGACGGCGAGTGCGGGCGTGTAGCCGATCATCCAGGCGTCGGAGTAGTCGCCGGCGCTCACCGGGTGCCCGGCTTCGCCCGGCTTGCACGCGGCCTTGGCCGCACAGGCCGGGATCGACTTCAGCAGATCGGTCACCTGACCGGCGATCTCCTTGCTGATCGCGGGTTTCGCGTCGTCGACCGCTTGATAGAGCACCGTGCCGGACCTGTCGCGGACGTCGGCGATGAAGTGCGGCCGGTGCCGCACGCCGTCCGCGGCGAAGGTCGAGTACGCGGCGGCCAGGTCGAACGGCCGGAGCTGGGCGTCGCCGACGCCGAGGGCGATGGTGGCGTCAGGCCCGGCAGCGTCCTTACCCGCCAGCAACTTCGTGATCCAGCCGTCGATCTCGACCGTCTCCGGGATTCCGATCCGCTTCGCGAGATCGGCGACCTTCGGTCCGCCGAGGTCGTTGGCCACCAGGTCGTACATCGCGGTGTTGACCGACCTCTCCGCCGCCTCGCGCAGCGTGCACCGCGGCGCGACCGGCTCCTGGTTCCTGATCTGCACCGCGCCGATCGTGCGTGGAGAACGGCAGTCGAATGTCGTGTCCAGTGCCTTGCCGCTCCGCAGCGCGGCGGCGAGCACGATCGGCGTGAACGCCGAGCCCGGCGTCCGCAGCACCCCGCGGGCGTAGTCGACGTCGTCGCCCGGCCAGTACGCGCGGATCGATCCGCTCGCCGGGTCGATCGCCGTCACGGAGTGCCGGAGGTTCGGCAGGCCGCGCATCGCCTCGGCGCCCGCAGAGGCGGCGGCGAGCTGCAGCTTCGGATCGATGGTGGTGCGGATGATCGCACTCGCGGCCGTGGCCTGTGCGAACGTCACCTGGGTATGGAGTTCCAGCTCGGCCATCACCTGCGCGCGCAGCCACCCCGCCGCACTCTTCGGTGCCGGAGTGTTCTCCGGTGGAATGCGCACGAGCTCGGAGCCATCGGCGTACTGCAGCACGACGTCACCGGGCGCAACCGACGGCGGCGGCTGCTCATCACGCCCCTGCCAGACCACGAACCCAACGACAAGAGCGACGACGGCGAGCGCGCCGAACGTTTGCAGCAGACGTCTGCCCACGACAGATCAACCCCCCAGGTTCCCCTGGGGAGTCAATCTAGCGGCGACGTCCAGACTTCAGTGGCGCGACGTCGGCGCCGTCGTGCGAGATGCGGCACTCGTCCGGGGTGACCGCCTCGACGGCCAGCGTCAGCTCGCCCTTCACGCCGGTGTAGATCGACTCACCGCGCGAGGCGAGCGAGGCGTGGACGCGGTTGGAGTCGGTGAAGTCGCGCTCGTCCTTGACGCGCTTCTTGCCGGTCTCCTCCGGGCGGGTGGCGCTGCGCAGGTTCACCTCGAGCCACGCGGCGACCTCGGCCGGGCTGGTGAGCACCTCCTCGGGGGTGCGTTCCAACCGGACCTGCCGGGGCGAGGCGTGGTCGAGCGACGTGTGCTCCACATAGGCATGCCAGTGGGTGTTGCGCATCGACCAGGTCTGTTCGACGGGCCAGTCGTCCTCGGTGGTCATGCCACCTATCTTCCACCCTTAACTCATGGAAATGTGAGCAGGTCCGGCACGTTGATCTCGTGATCCACCCGGACGGCATCGGCGAGCCTGCGGTCGTGGGTGACCAGCAGCAACGTGCCGTCGTAGCTGTCCAGCGCCTGCTCGAGCTGTTCGATCGCGGGCAGATCGAGGTGGTTGGTCGGCTCGTCGAGCACGAGGCACGTCGTGCCACGCGCCTGCAGCACCGCGAGTCCGGCGCGGGTGCGCTCTCCCGGTGACAGCTCGCGCGCGGGACGCAGCACGGCGTCCGCGCCGAGGCGGAACTTCGCGAGCAGCGTGCGCACCTCCACGTCCTGCAGCCCCGTTGCCGACGCGACGATGCGCAGCACCGGCTCGTCCGACGCGAACTCCGCGCGCAGCTGGTCGACCTCGCCGACGACGACGCCCGGCCCCATCGTGCATTCCCCTTCGAGGAGGGGAATCCGGCCGAGCAGCGCGCCGAGCAACGTCGACTTGCCCGACCCGTTCGGGCCGGTGATGCGCCACCGCTCGCCCGCGCCGATGGTCAGGTCGACCGGCCCGAGCCGGACGTCCCCGCGTTCGACGACGGCCTTGCGCAACGTGAAGACGGCCGAGCTCCCCCGCCCTGCCGACGGCAGGCTGAGCCGCAGCTCCCACGCCTCGCGCGGTTGCTCCACGGCCTCCAGCCGGTCCAGCTGGCGATCCACAATGGACGCTTTGCGGGTCAGGTTCTCGGCGCCCTGCTTGTTGAAGAACCGGATGAACTTGTCGGTCTCGCCGGACTTGGCGTTGCGCCGCACCCCTTGCCGCGACCACTCACGCGTCTGCCGCGAGCGCTGCGTGAGCCGGTCGCGCTGGGCCGCGTAGGTCTCGTACTCCTCCTGCGCGCGCCGCCGCGCGTTCGCCTTCTCCTCGACGTAGGCGTCCCACCCGCCGTTGTACACGGTGACGCCGTGGGTGAACTCGTCCAACTCGGCGATCGCGGTCGTGGTGCGTGCCAGGAACTCCCGGTCGTGGCTCACCAGCACGATCGCCGCCTTCGACGCACGCACGTGCTGCTCCAGCAGGTCGAGCCCGGCGCCGTCGAGGTCGTTGGTCGGCTCGTCGAGCAGCAGCACGTCGGCCTTGGCGAGCAGCACGCTCGCGAGCCGCAGCCGTGCCGCCTGACCGCCGGAGAGCTCGTGCGCCTCACGGCCGTCGAGCAGGTCTGCCTCGAGCCCGAGCTTCTCGCACACGATGTCCGCCCGTTCGGCGAAGTCCCCCGCACCGACGGCAGTCCAGTGGTCCAGCGCCTGCGCGAAGTCCTCACCGCCGCCGGTCGCCATGGCCTCCGCGGCCTGCTGCAACCACCGCTCGGCTTTGGCGACGCCGGTGCGCCGCGCGAGGTGGTCGCGCAACGATTCCCCTTGGCGCACTTCGGTTTCCTGCGTGAGGTACGCGACCGCCCCGGTGGCGGTGACCGTCCCGCTGTCCGGCGTCAGCTCACTGGCCAGGAGTTTCAGCAGCGTGGACTTGCCCACCCCGTTCGGCGCGCTCAGGCCGATGCGGTCACCGGGCGAAACATCGAGATCGACCTCCGAGATCACGGTCCGCGGACCGAACGACAGCGTCAGGTTCCTTGCTGTCAACACGTCTTCGACCGTACGTCGCGGCGCAACTCGTTTACGTGCGACGAGGCCCCGCTCCTGCCCGAGGAGCGGGGCCTCGTCTGTTCCCGAACTGACTGCCGCTCCCACCACGAAGCGACATGCCTTAGGTTAGCCTAACTTCACCTACTTGGGAAGCCCGCCTGATCTTTCCCCGTGCGACCAGCTCGACCACCGTCGTCACCGCCACGACCTCCACGGCGAGCAGCCCGAGCAGCACTACCAGCTGCAACGCGCCCGCCTGCCACACCGGCGCGCCGCCCAGCAGCATGCCGACGAACGCGCCCGGCAGTGTGACGAGGCCCACCGTCCTCGTCTGGTCCAGCGCCGGCAGCAACGCTTCGGCCGCCGGTTTGCGGATGAGCTCCCTGGTCGCCACCGCGTCGGTGAACCCCAGCGCGAGCGCCGCCTCGTACTCGCCGTGACGGTCTCGCAGGGTGTCCAGGGCTCGCCTCGTGGAGAGGGTGGTGGCGGTCATCGCGCCGCCGATCAGAATTCCCCCGATCGGGATCAGCGCGATGCCCTTCATCGGGACCAGGCCGCTGGCTGTCAGTGCCGTGATCGCCGGGACCGTGCCCGCGAGGATGGCCGCCGCCACCCAGATGCCCTTCCGGCCGGTCTTCGTGCGTGCCGCACTCGTCGCCGTGGCTACGCCGGCCATGAGGACCAGGAACGCGGCGGTCAGCGGAAGTCGCGTGAGGACGACGGTGATCACCGCGCTCACCGCCGCCAGCTGCAGGACGGCTCGGAGGGCCGCGGTGACGAACGGTTTCGGGGTGGCGAGGCGCGCCCACCAGGCGACGCCGCCGGCCGCGGCGGTGAAGAACGCGCAGATGACGAGCAACCGCACCCAGTCAGTCGCGATGACCATGCTCCAGATCACACCCGGTCGCCGGAGTCCGCGCGAGTCTTACGTTCCGGCCCCCTGTGTCTTACCGTCCGGACCCCCGAGTTTTACGTTCGAACCAGGCCGAGGTGCGGGAACGTAAAACTCGGGGTGCGGGAACGTAAGACACAGGGGGCCGGAGGGTAAGACACGCGGTCACACGAGCTCTTCCGCCTCACGGCGCGGCCGGAACCACAGCAGCCGCGGCAGGTCCCCGCGCCGCCGCAGAATCACCCAGGCGACCAGCGCGACGACAACGGACACGATCCCGCCGACCACGATCGGCGCCCGCCCGTGAACGTGCTCGCCAAGCCACCCCATCAATGGCCCGCCGATGGGATTGCCACCGAGAAACACCAGCATGTAGAGCCCCATGACGCGCCCGCGCATCCCGGGTTCAACGGCCAGCTGCACGGTGGCGTTGGCGGTGGTGTTGACCGTCATCATCGCGACGCCCACGGGAATCAGCACGAGCCCCATGGTCAGCATCGTCGGCATCAACCCGGAAATGATCTCCAGAACCCCGAACACCAGAGCGGCCCCGATGAACACGGTCATCCGCGGCTTCTTCCGCCGCGCCGCCAAAGTGGCCCCGGCCAGCGTGCCGACCGCGATAAGGGTCGACAGCAGGCCATAGGCGTCAGCCTCACCACGGAACACGTTGCGGGCCATGATCGCCAAGGTCATGTAGAAGTTCATGCCGAACGTGGCGAGGAAGAACACCAGCACCAGCACGACGAGCAGGTCCGGACGGTTTCGGACGTACCGCAGGCCGGAGAGCAGCTGCCCCTTCTCCCGCGGCACCGGCGAGGAACGGTGCAACTCAGCAGGGTTCATCAGGTAGAGGCCGAGCACGACGCCGACGAAGCTGATGGCGTTGATCAGGAAGACCCAGCCCGTGCCGACACCGACGATCATCAGGCCGGCCACCGCCGGGCCGACCATGCGGGCCAGGTTGAACATCATCGAGTTCAACGCCACCGCGTTCGTCAGCTGTGACTTGCCGACCATCTCGACGACGAACGACTGGCGGGCGGGCGTCTCGAGAGCGGCGAAAACACCGAGCAGGAAACAGAGAACGTAGACCTGCCACAGGACGACGACGCCGGTGACGTCCAGCAGGCCGAGCACCAGGGCACACAGGCCGAGGGCGGTTTCGAGGCCCAGCAACAACTTCCGCTTGTCCATGCGGTCGGCTAACAGGCCGCCCCACAAGGACAAACCCATGGCGGGTAAAAACTGCAGCGAAGCCGCGATACCGAGAGCGACCGGCGAGCCGTTGGACAGTTCGAGGACCAGCCAGTCCTGGGCGATGCGCTGCATCCACACGCCCATGAGCGAGATGATCTGGCCGGACGCGTAGAAGCGGTAGTTGCGGATGCGCAACGAACCGAACATGCCGGTACGCGTCGGTGGCGTTGTGTTGGAAGAACTTTCGCCACCCACGTAACCGGCCACGTCGTTACTGCCCCGCCATCCTGTCGATGATCTCCGCGGCCTGTGTCAGCAGCTCGCGCTCTTCGGGCGCCAGCTCCGCAAGCCTCTTGTCCAGCCACGCCTCGCGTGCCGTGATCTCGTCTTCCAGATACGCGAGCCCACTGGTGGTGAGCTCGACGATGGCTTGACGGCCGTCGGTCGGGTGCGGTCGGCGCGTGGCGAAGCCGAAGTCCTCCAGAGCCGCGATCACGCGAGTCATGGACGGTGGCTGCACGCCTTCCTTGGTCGCGAGCTCACCGGGCGTCAGCGGTCCACACTTGTGCAAGGTGGACAGCGCCGACACCTGGGTCAGCGAGACCGACGTGTTGGTGCGCTGGGCGCGCAGTCGTCGGTTGAGCCGGACCACGGCGAGCCGAAGCCTGCTCGCGAGGCCGGTCTGTTCGGTCTCCGCCACGTATTTAGCATACCTCACGAAATAGTTTCCTGCCGAACGTCACACCAGCGCCGACTGGATCGGCCCGACGCCGAAGTAGACGACGAACGCGGCGGCGACGACCCACATGAGCGGGTGGACGCTGCGGGCCCGGCCGGTCAACGCGCGCAGCAGGACGTAGCTGACGAACCCCGCGCCGATGCCGTTGGCGATGGAGAACGTGAACGGCATCACGACGATCGTGAGGAAGGCGGGCAGCGCGATGGAGAAGTCGCCGAAGTCGATCTCGCGGATCTGCATCATCATCAGCGCGCCGACGATCACCAACGCCGGCGCGGCCGCCTCGATCGGCACGACCTCGTACAGCGGCGTGAAGAACATCGCGAGCAGGAACAGCACGCCGGTCACGACGTTCGCGAGGCCGGTCCGCGCGCCTTCCGCGATGCCGGACGCCGACTCGATGTAGACCGTGTTGGACGAGCTGGACGCCGCACCACCCGCGACCGCGCCGAGCCCGTCGACAAACAGCGCGCGACTCACGTTCGGCAGCTGGCCTTCCTTGTCGATCAGCCCGGCCTCCTTGCCGAGGCCGGTCATCGTGCCGACGGTGTCGAAGAAGTCGGTCAGCACGAGCGTGAACACCAGCAGTGCCGCGGTCAGCGCGGGCACCCGCGTCCACGCGCCGAACGACACCTCACCGAGCAGCGACAGGTCCGGGAGGCCGAACACCTTGTCCGGCAACGCCGGGTACCCGAGGTTCCACCCCTTCGGGTTCGTAC
The DNA here is from genome assembly GCF_030269605.1 of Lentzea sp. NBRC 105346. Classification (GTDB taxonomy): domain Bacteria; phylum Actinomycetota; class Actinomycetes; order Mycobacteriales; family Pseudonocardiaceae; genus Lentzea. The sequence continues at coordinate 21,609 of NZ_BSTQ01000018.1, read as the reverse complement.
CGAGGGACGGCCCGGCCTTGACGATCGCCTCCAGCACGATCGCGAGCACCGCCGAGCTGATGATGCCGATGAGGATCGCGCCCTTCACCCGGCGGATGAACAGCACGCCGGTGACCACCAGGCCGAGCACGAACACCAGCGTCGGCCACGAGGCGATGTACCCGTTGATGCCGAGCCCGACCGGCACAGTCGTGTGCGCCGCGTCCGGCAGCCGGCGCACGAAGCCCGCGTCCACGAACCCGATGAAGCAGATGAACAACCCGATGCCGACGGCGATCGCGGCCTTGAGCTCGTTCGGCACGGCGTTGAACACGGCCGTGCGCACGCCGGTCACCACGAGGATCAGCACGACCAGGCCGTTGACCAGGACGAGGCCCATCGCCTCCGGCCAGGTCATCTTGGCCGCCACCGAAACCGCGACGAACGAGTTGATGCCCAGGCCCGTGGCCATCGCGAACGGGTAGTTCGCGACGAGTCCGAAGAGGATGGTCATCACGCCCGCGACCAGTGCGGTGACCGCCGCCACCTGGCCGACCGGCAGGATGTTGCCGAGCAGGTCCTTCTTGGCCCCCGCGTCGTCCGGCGCGAAGCTGCCGATGATCAGCGGGTTGAGCACCACGATGTAGGCCATCGTGAAGAACGTGACAACGCCGCCGCGGATCTCACGACCCACGGTCGACCCGCGCTCGGAAATCTTGAAGAACCCGTCCAGCATCTGGTCTCCTAACGACGTGTCCGAACGCGACTCCCCGCCCAGTCCGCCACCGCTGCCGCACGCGCTGGCCGATCCGGTGCCGGTGGTGCTCGGGGGTACCGCGCTGTGGTTCCTCGGGTTCCTGCTGGTCCTGCTCTTCGACCGAGGCAACGCGGTCCTGCTGTGGACCACGCTGTCCGGGGGCGTGCTTGGGATCATCGGCTATGGAATATTCCGCTGGCAACGCCGCGCCGCACGCCGAGGCTCCCGAACCGCCCAGGTCGGGCTCGAAGACGTCTAGTGCCGTTAGGGGCACCCTTGGGACGTCTGGCGTCGCAAGGGTGCCCCTAACGGCACAAACGTCTAGCCGAGCAGGACGGCCGCCGTCGGGTCCGTGATCAGCGCCGCGAACGTGTGGCGGTCCGCCCAGCGACCGGTCGTCCACGCCAACGCGCGCGCCAGACCCTCGGGCGTGTCCTCCGCGTGCGGCACGCCGTCGACCATCCACCACGGGACCTCGGACCCGTTCACCACCAGCGAGTCGTGCACGACCACGACCCCGTCCGGCAGCTCGACCTCCAGCAGCTCACACGCGACGCGGACGGCCCCAAGCTCACTCCACGGCACCGGATCGCCCTCAGTGGCCGGAGCGCCGGAGACCTCCTCGGAGGCCGGCGGCAGGTCCAGCAGCTCGGCCAGGTCCTCGGAGTACGCGGCCAGCAGCACCCGCGACGGCGGCAGCACACCCAGCAGCCACGGCTGGTCCAGCACCACGACGTCGTCGGCGGGAACGGCCGCGCCCGTGAGCACCCGCACGTTCTCCGGCGGCGCCACGTCGACCAGCGGCAACGCCGCGTAGGCCCGCAGCACCAAGGCCTCCGAGACCGTGCGCGACGGGTCGCCCAGCCGGTCCAGCAGGTCGGCCACGTCGTCCTCGTCGCGGACGTCCAGCGAGTCCCGCACGCCCACGGCGGTCAGCACGTGCGGCGGCAGGCCGAGGTCCGGGACCGCGTCGTACAGGCCTTCCAGCGACGTCGCCGAAGCCAGCCGCCACTCCCCCGGCGCGCGGCCGTCCAGTGACGCGTAGCGCGAGAGCCACCAGCCGGTGTAGCCGTCGGGTTCGGTGACCGCGCGCCAGGTGTCCGGTGACGCGGCCAGCAAACGGAGCGCCGCGGGCCAGTCGGTGACGAGGTCGAGGTCGCGGACGCCCAGCACCCGTGCGGGCGGTTCGGGCGCCGAGTCCCACCAGTAGCCCTCGTCGGGCAGGTCGTGGTCCGGCTCGGTCGGGGCGTCGTCCACCACGACCTGGAAACCGTCCAGCACGCCGACCGACACCAGGGCGGAGCGGGGCCACGCGTCGGCGATTCGCTTGTCCAGCAACGAGAACGCGCCGGACTCGAGCACGTCGACCAGCGGTGAGTCGGGGAGCATGAGCTCGTCGGCGCGGTGCCAGTCGCCGGCGGCCGAGCGCAGTGCCAGCGCGGACAGCCACGGGCGGTCGCCGAACGAGCGATCCACCAGGGACAGCACGGTCTCGACCAGCTCGGTCGGGTCCAGGCCGGCCTGGGCGTCCTCGACGCTGCGGGCCACGGCCTCGCGCATCGACGGCGAGTCGAGCAGTTCGGCGGCGTCCGCCTCGACCGCGCCGAGGCGGGTGAGCAGCGGGTGCACGGCGTCCGGATGCACGATTCGCAGGCCCGGCAACGGATCCGCGGCGATCATCACCGTGCGCGGACCCGTGACCAGCCGTCCGTCGGCCAGCGGAACGGGCAACGCCGACAGCGCCTCGCGGACGTCCGACGACGACTCGGCGAGCGGGGCGAACGCCGCATACACGTCACGCCACCACGACGGGTCGCCGCCCACCCCGGACAGGGCGGCCACGATCTCGGCGGTCGAGACGCGCGGAACTTCCAGTGCGGCAAGGGCCTGCGCGTGTTCGGGAAGTGACAGTGAGGCTTCGAGCAGCCCCGGGACGGCGTCCTCGACCAGCTCGACCAGGTCCTCCGAGTAGAGGTCCAGCACCCGCGCCCGCGAAGGCGCGATCCAGTCCCCGCTCGCCCCAGGAAGCCAGCTGGCAGTGCGCAGTTCGGCCAGCAGCAGCGACCGCAGCCGTGAGTCCACTTCGGACAGCGGGAAGCCGGGCAGCGGCACCAGCGAGGTCCGCTCGAGCGCGGGCAGGCGCGAGACCAGCGACGGATAGGCCCGCGCGGCCTCGGACAGCACGGCCATTGCCGCGTCGCCGGGCATGAGCCGGCGGCGCGAAGGCTCGATCGGCAGCGTCGCGATCAGGCGCGCCGGCAGGGAAAGACGTTCGTCGGTCGGGGTCGGCGCGTGCAACACGTCGTCGCCCAGCGGGCCGTCGAGCGGCCACGCCCACGTCACCATCCACTGTGGACGCTGTTCGACGCCCTGCACCAGCGAAGCGGGAAGCTCGCCGGACGCGCGTTCCACGAGCCAGCGCGCCGGGCCGACGGTGACCACACCGTCCGACTCCGAGCGTTCCCACGCCGAGGAACCGATCTCGATCCGGCGCAGGCCGGGCAGCGCCAGCAGCAGGTCCGGGGCTTGAGCCTCGAAGTCCGACAGGGACACGGCCACCTTCAACGGCAGCCGCACCTCGGTCGCGAAGCCCTCGGGAACCGTCTCGTCGCACGGCCAGACCAGCCGCAGCACGGGCACGTCGCCGTCGCGGGATGCGGCCAGCTCAGGGACCTCGGCACGGGTCCGCGCGGCCGAGAACGCGACGCCACCGGACGTGGACACGATGCGCGGCTCGTCGGACACCGCGAGCACGGCCGCGAAACCGACACCGAACTGGCCGACGCCATGGGCCTTGGCCGAGGCCCGCAACGAGGCGAGCGCGGCCACGCCGTCGGTGGTCAGCGGGGTGCCGGTGTTGGCGAAGCGCAGCTCACCGTCGACCAGGGTGATGCGCAGGACAGCGGGTGAGGAACCGGCCGCGTCGGCGGCGTTCTGGGCCAGTTCGACCAGCAGGCGGTCCCGGTACGAGCCGAGGCGCAGGTCTTCTTCGGCGTTGGCGTCCTCGCGGAACCGGGTCGGCGAGTCGCGCCACGCGGCGAGCACCGAAGCGCGGAGGGCTTCGGTGCCGAACGGGTCGGTCACTCGGAGACGTCCAGCTGGGCGTCGTCGTAGACCAGGTCGGCGACCGGCACCATCGGGCTGATGTCGACCTCGACCTGGGAGTGCGCGCCGCAGCCGTACTCGACGTGCACGACGTGGCCGTCCGCGGGCGCGATCTCGTTCGCGCACACGCCGAACGCGGCGCCGAACGCGCCGGCCACGCGGGTGTAGAAGCCGCAGGTGCCGCAGTGGGCGGGAGCGCTGCGGGCCATGTCGCTGCGCGGACCGAACTCGCCGGCCGCCCAGCGGTCCGCCGCGTCGAGCCGGCCCTCACGCGAGAGCACGCGCTGCCGGCCGAGGCCGACCTCCAGCGCGACCTCCTCGATCGCCGGGTCGTCGGACTGGACGTACGCCTCGATCAGCCGCGGGTCGTCCTCACGGGCCGGCAGCAGGTCGCCGACGCCCAGGTCACCGGCCCGCACGCGCTCACTCCACGGCACCCACTCAGGCGCGACGAGCGCCTCCTTGCCGGGGAGCAGCACGACCTCGCTGACCGACACCGGCGTGCCCTCGCCCGCGTAGGCGACGGTCACCGCCCAGTTCCAGCCGCGGTATCCCGCGTGCTCGGCCTCGAAGAGGTGCGTCACCGAGAACTCGTCCTCGGTCAGCACCCCGACGTGTGCGCCGACGCGTTCCACACCGGCTTCCTCCTGCGCGGCGGCGCGAGCGAGGTCAACGGCGTCGGTGAGCAAAGTCGTCGCGGTCACGGGGTGAATTGTGCCGCAGGTCTACGCCGGGATGAAAACTCGTGCCACCCTCCACGGGGTGCGCTCCCTCGTTTGGTTACTCGCTCTTGCCCTGACGGCCGCCTGCACCGCGGAGCAACCCGCATCGCCGCAGGTCACGCTGCTGGAGACGATTCCGCACGACACGAGCGCGTTCACCCAGGGGCTTGAACTCGTCGACGGCGTCCTGTACGAGGGAACCGGCCTGGAAGGCGAGTCCACCATGCGCGCGGTCGACCCGAAGACCGGCCAGGTCCGCAAGAAGGTCGATCTGCCGCGGGAGCTCTTCGGCGAGGGCATCACCGTCGTCGGGCCGCGCATCTGGCAGATCACGTGGCGCAACGGCGTCGCCATCGAACGCGACCGCACCACCCTGGCCGAGACCCGCCGCGTCCAGTACGAGGGCGAGGGCTGGGGGCTCTGCCACGACGGCAGCCGGCTGATCATGAGCGACGGCTCCGCGAAGCTCGCGTTCCGCGACGCGGCGACGTTCCAGGAAACGGGATCCGTGCAGGTCACACGGGATGGCAAGCCGGTGACCGAGCTCAACGAGCTCGAGTGCGTCAACAACGCCGTGTGGGCGAACGTGTGGCAGACCGACGACATCGTCCGGATCGACCCGAAGACCGGCAACGTCACCGCGACGTTCAACCTCGCGGCGCTGCGCCCGCAAGCCACTGGGAAGGAGGACGTGCTCAACGGCATCGCGGCCATCCCCGGCACCGACGAGTTCCTGGTCACAGGCAAGAACTGGCCGTCCATCTTCCGTGTGAGGTTCACCGGCGTCAGGCAGGATTGAGGTGTGACGCGGAACCGGGGCTGGACTGGGGGGAACCAGGGAGAGCCGAAGCGCTATCCCTGGCAGGACGACGAGTACCGGCCCCGGCAGCACCGCGTGCACGAGAACCGGTTCGAGGCGCCCCGCACCACCCGGCCGTTGCCGCTCGAGGACCAGGACACGGGCCCGGTGTCGGCCCCGAAGCTGCCGAAGAAACTGACCGTCACACGTGTCGCGCTGTTCCGCGGCAAGCAGCTCTCGCAGCAGGCCGTCGCGGCGTTCCGCAGGGCGGCCCACGCCGACGGCGCCAAGAAGTCCGGCATGTCGTCGGTCACCTACGCGGTGATGATGAACTACGCCGCCGACGCGGCGATGGCCGTGGCACTGGCGAACACCCTGTTCTTCTCGGCCGCGTCCGCCGAGTCGAAGTCGAAGGTCGCGCTGTACCTGTTGATCACGGTGGCACCGTTCGCGTTGATCGCGCCGGTGATCGGCCCGCTGCTGGACCGGATCCAGCGCGGCCGCCGGATCGCGCTGGCGTTGTCGTGCCTGCTGCGGGTCCTGTTGTCGATCGTGATGGCGATGCACTTCGACGACTGGCTGCTGTACCCGGCCGCGCTGGGCAGCATGGTGCTGTCGAAGTCGTTCACCGTGCTCAAGTCCGCGATCACGCCACGCGTGCTGCCGCCGGAGATCACGCTCTCCAAGACGAACGCGCGGATGACCGTGTTCGGCCTGGCCGCGGGCGCGGTGTTCGGTGCGTTCGCCGCGGGCTTCGCGAAGATCTTCGGTTCGCCGGGCGCGCTGTGGTTCACCGCAGTGCTGTGCGTGGTGAACGCGGTGCTGTGCATGCGGATTCCGGCGTGGGTCGAGGTCACAGAGGGCGAGGTGCCGGCCTCGCTGCGGCCCAAGCCGGCCAAGGTGCCGGTCAGCAGGCACATCGTGGTCTCGTTGTGGGGCAACGGATCCATCCGCATGCTGACGGGGTTCCTGACGCTCTTCGCCGCGTTCGTCGTGCGCGCGCAGACCGAGGGCGATCCGTTCCAGCAGCTGCTCCTGCTGGGTGTCATCGCGGCCGCGGCGGGCATCGGCAGCTTCCTAGGCAACGCGATCGGCGCGCGGCAGCACTTCGGCAAACCCGACGAGGTGGTGATCGGCTGCGTGGCCACGGCGTTCGGGGCCACCATCCTGGCCGCGATCCTGCCCGGCCTCACCACGGCCGCCGTCGTGGCGCTGCTCGGCGCGACCGCGAGTTCGCTGGCGAAGGTCAGCCTCGACGCGGTCATCCAGGACGACCTGCCCGACGAGTCACGCGCGTCGGCGTTCGGCCGCTCCGAGACGATCCTGCAGCTGACCTGGGTGTTCGGCGGCGCGCTCGGCGTGCTGCTGCCGCCGTGGTTCTGGCTCGGTTTCACCGTCATGGCCGTGCTGCTCGCGGTCGGCGTCGCGCAGACCGTGCTGGTACACCGCGGCACCTCGCTGGTGAAGCTGGTCACCCGCCCGATCCGCAGGCCCGCCCAGGTCACCCCGTAGGCTCGCGACGTGCGTCGAGTTCTGACTGTCCTGGCCTGCGCGGCATTGGTTCTGACCGGCTGCGGCACGCCGCACGACCCCGAGGTCACCTTCTACGCCGCGGGCAAGACGATCCGGGTCACGCCGTCGTACTACTGCGACCTGCGCGGCGGGAACTGCGTCCAGAAGCAGGCCGCCTCGATGAAGGTCCCGGCGGGCAAGCCCGTGCAGATCTCGGTGCCCGGTCAGCTGGCCGACGGCCGGTGGGAGGTCGTCTACAGCTATCTCGACCCGGTCAGCCCCACGAAGAGCGACCTGGTCGGCAAGCAGAGCGAGACGCTCCTCGGCCGCGGCAAGGACTACACGTACACCGTGACCGTGCCTCGGCCGGTCAACCAGCTGGTACGCATCGAGGTACACGAGGCGGCCGCAGCCGTGCTGGCGGACGGAAGCCTCGCCACGCGCGGCGTGTGGATCGTCGACATCGAGCCCTAACAGCGCGAGTCCTACGTTCCCGACCCCCGAGTCGTACCTTCCCGGCCCCGGTTTACGGGTCGAGCTCCCGCGCCACCGCGCGGACGACCTCGGCGATGAGCTTCGAGTTCTTGCGGTCCGGGTAGCGGCCGCGGCGCAGGTCGGGCTGGACCTTCGCCTCCAGCAGCTTGATCATGTCCTCGACCAGGCCGTGCAGCTCCTCGGCGGGTCGGCGCCGCGCCTCGGCGACCGAGGGAACGGGGTCGACGAGCCGCACCGACAGCGCCTGCGGGCCGCGCCGGCCCTCGGCCATGCCGAACTCGATGCGCTGTCCGGCCTTCAGGCCCTGGACTCCCGGTGGCAGCGCGGACTTGCGGACGTAGACGTCCTCGCCACCGTCCTGGGTGACGAAGCCGAAGCCCTTCTCCGTGTCGTACCACTTGACCTTGCCGGTCGGCACCGTGCTCACCATTCCCTATGTTCCACACGACGAACGCGCCCCAGGCGTACCCAGGACGCGTCTCACCAGGGTAGCCAGAACACCGCCGTGAAGGCACCTCCGTTAGCGCGACTACGCTCACGTGCATGACCGCTGACAAGGTGATGCCGCTGGCCGTGGGCCTCTTCGTCCTCGGTGTACTCGCGATCGTCGCGGTCTTCGTGCTGTTCGCCACGGGCCACTCTGACCTGCCGGTCTGGCTGAACGTGGCGGCGACGCTCTGCGCTCCGGTCGGCCTCGCGCTGGGCGTGCTCAGCTCGGTGCGACGGAGGCGCTGAGCCACTCCGGGAACGACGTCAGGTCGTTCAGCACGATGTCCGCGCCGGCCTCGGTCAGCTCCTGAGCACTGCACGGCCCGGTGAGCACACCGACGGCGAGCGCGCCGGCCGCGCGGGCGCCGTGCATGTCGCCGACGTGGTCACCGACGTAGATCGACGCACCGTGCAGCTTGAGCGCCTCGGCCTTGCCGGTCGACCACAGCTCGCCGAACAGGTGGTCGACCTCCCAGCCGAACGCCTCGAGGTGCAGCGCGGCGTTCTTGCGGTACTTGCCCGTGACGACCATCGTCCGGCCACCCAGCGAGCGCACCGCGGCAAGCGCTTGCGCCGCACCCGGCAGCGCGACCGTGCGCGGGATGACGATCTCTGGGTAGAGCGAGCGGAACAACGTGACGAGGTCCGGGATCTCCGCCTCCGGAACGCCCATCTCGCGGTAGATCATGTCCAGGGGCGGGCCGAGGTTCGCGGCGAAGTGCTCGCCGTCGAGGTCGTGCCCGGTGTGGGTGCCCACCTCGTTCAGACAAGCCGCCATACCCGGTCTCGGATCGATGAGCGTCATGTCCAGGTCGAAGCCAACGGTGAACACCACAATGCGGCACTTTACGTCTTTACAAGTCCGCACCAGGTGTAAAGCTGATCTGGTGAGCGACATCACCTCGCTTCTACTCGACGAAGCCGCGGAGTTGCTGGCCGCACACGGGTTCCAGGGTCTGCGCATGATCGAGGTCGCCACCCGCGCCGGGGTGAGCAGGCAGACCGTCTACAACGAGTTCGGCAACAAGGAAGGCCTGGTCCAGGCGGTGGCGGCGCACCGGACCGCGGACTACGTGCGGGGGTTCCAGGACCGGCTGGAACAGGGTGGTGAACCCTTCGAGGCGCTGCGGTCGGCGCTGCGGTTCACCTTCGAGCAGACCGCTCAGGACCGGCTGGTGTCGGCGATCCTCACCGGCGCCGACGCCGAGGACCTGCTGCCGTTGATGACCACGCGCGGCATGCCGGTGCTCGGGCCGGCGGTCGAGGTCGTCGCACAACACCTCGCCCGCCACTTTCCCGGCACCGACGTCCGGCTGTGCGCGGAGACGACCGTGCGCCTCGCGTTGAGCCATCTCCTGTTGCCGATGGGCGACCTCGACCAGGCGATGGACGCGATCATCACGGTCTCGCGCGCCACCCTGGCGGCTAGCTGAGGTAGTCCACGCCGATCTGCCGCAGCGCCGCCTCGAGCGTGCGCATCACGGCGAGCGAGTCGTCGAGCGGCATCTCCGGGCTTTCGGTGTCACCGGCGGAGATCCGTTCGACGACCTCGCGGATCTGGTGCGTGTAGCCGCCGTCGGGGCACGTGTGCTCGACGCCGTTCACCACGATGCTCGTCGGGTTGTAGAACGGATCCGCGATGTCGATCCGCCCGTGCGTACCGACGATGGTCGCCTTCGTCTCGGACGTCGCGCGCAGCGAGCACGTCAGCAACGCGTGCGCGCCGTGCGGGTAGCCGAGCAGCAGGCCCGCGTCACCGTCCACATCGGTCGGTGCGAGCGACCCGTGCGCGGTGACGGTCTCCGGTTCGCCGAGCAACATGTGGGCCAGCGACACCGGGTACACGCCGAGGTCGAGCAGCGCGCCGCCACCCAGTTCCTTGGCCCACAGGCGATCCGCGGGGTCGAAGTCGTGCGCGAACCCGAAGTCGGCGCGGATCGTGCGGATCTCGCCGATGTCGAACGACCGGAGCCGGCGGATCAGCGGGTTGAACCGCGTCCACATGGCTTCCATGAGGAACAGGCCGCTGGAGCGTGCCACCGCCACGAGGTCCTCCGCCTGTGCGGCGGTGAGCGTGAACGCCTTCTCGCACAGGACGTGCTTGCCCGCGCGCAACGCCGCGAGCGTCACCTCGTGGTGCTGGGCGTGCGGAGTGGCCACGTACACGACGTCCACATCGGGATCGGCCAGCAGCGCGCGGTAGTCGCCGTAAGGACGCTCGATCTCGTGTTTGGCGGCGAACTCCTCGGCCTTCCCCAAAATCCGCGAGGAAACCGCGTGAACGTTCACACCGGGCACTTTGCGCATGTCGGCCGTGACGGCGTGGGCGATGCCACCCGTGGCGATCACTCCCCAGTTCAGCACGTACGGGAGCATAGGGGTATGCGCCTGATTCTGAACGTGGTCTGGCTGGTGCTCGCCGGCTTCTGGCTGGCCGTCGGGTACGCCCTCGCCGGCGTGATCTGCTGCATCCTGATCATCACGATCCCGTGGGGCATCGCGGCGTTCCGCGTCGCGAACTACACGCTGTGGCCGTTCGGTCGCACGATCGTGCCGAAGCCCGGCGCGGGAACGGGATCGCTGCTGGGCAACGTCATCTGGATCATCTTCGCCGGGTGGTGGCTCGCGCTGGGGCACCTGACGACCGGCATCGCGCTGTGCGTCTCGATCATCGGGATCCCGCTGGGGATCGCGAACTTCAAGCTGATCCCGGTCTCACTCGTGCCGCTCGGCAAGGAGATCGTCGAGGTTCCGTAACGAGAAAGTCCCCTGCGGGCGTCGGGGGCACCCGCAGGGGACCATTCGCATCAGCTGTCAGGCACCGTTGTCCAGCAGCTGGTGCAGGCACAGGATGTTGCCCTCGGTGTCGCAGAACCACGCGGCCCGGTCGCTGCCCATGACCGCGATGTGGTTGACCGTCTTGAGGTCGGGCAGGTCGTAGTCCTCGAACTTCACGCCCTTGCCCTCGAGGTCCTTGATCTCACCCTCGAGGTCGGACACCTCCCAGGTGAGGACGGTGTGCTTGGTCTGCGCACCGGCTTCCGCAGGCATCAGTCCCAGCGCGTCGCCCTGGCCGAGCTCGAAGATCCTGGTGCCGTCCGGCGCCGTCATGATCGGCTTGAGCCCGAGCTGGTCCGAGTAGAAACGACTCGCGCGCTCGGGGTCGGACACGGGCAGCATCGTCGTGGTCCGGGTGGCTGTGAGCATGGGCGCCTCCTTCAACCAGATGGCCCAATCGTGCGCCTCGTCATTCCCAGTGACAAGGGTCTTTCGTCAGGCATGCCTGGTCCGGGCGGCATCCTCGAGGCGCAGCAGTTTCACGGCCTCCGCGCGCATCTCGACCTTGCGGATCTTGCCCGTGACGGTCATCGGGAACTCCTCGACCACATGCACGTACCGCGGGATCTTGTAGTGCGCGAGCTTGCCGGCGCAGAACTCCTTCAACGCCTCCGCGGTCAACGCCTCCGCGCCCGGTCGCATCCGGACCCACGCCATGAGCTCCTCGCCGTACTTCACGTCCGGCACGCCGATCACCTGGGCGTCCAGCACGTCCGGGTGCGTGTAGAGGAACTCCTCGATCTCGCGTGGATAGATGTTCTCGCCGCCGCGGATGACCATGTCCTTGATGCGGCCGGTGATGTTGACGTAATCGTCGTCGTCCATGACGGCCAGGTCGCCGGTGTGCATCCACCGCGCCTGGTCGATCGCCTCGGCCGTCTTCTCGGGTTCGTTCCAGTACCCCAGCATCACGGAGTAACCGCGCGTGCACAGTTCGCCCGGCTGTCCACGCGGGACGGTCCGCCCGGTCTCCGGGTCGACGATCTTGACCTCCAGGTGCGGCCCCACCCGGCCGACCGTGGACACCCGGCGGTCGATCGAGTCGTCGGCGCGGGTCTGCGTGCTGACCGGTGACGTCTCGGTCATGCCGTAGCAGATGGACACCTCGCGCATGCCCATCCGTTCGATCACCTGCTTCATCACCTCGACCGGGCACGGCGAGCCCGCCATGATCCCGGTGCGCAGGCTGGACAGGTCGTAGTCGTCCGCCGTGTCGAGCATCGCGATGAACATCGTCGGCACGCCGTAGAGGCTCGTGCACTTCTCCTCGGCGACGGCCTCCAGCGTCTTCGCCGGGTCGAACGCCTGCGCCGGGATCACGACGCACGCGCCGTGGCTCGTCGACGCGAGGTTGCCCATCACCATGCCGAAGCAGTGGTAGAACGGCACGGGCACGCAGATCCGGTCGTTCTCCGTGTAGCCGCACAACTCCCCGACGAAGTACCCGTTGTTGAGGATGTTGTGGTGGCTGAGCGTCGCGCCCTTGGGGAAGCCCGTGGTGCCGGACGTGTACTGGATGTTGATCGGGTCGTCGGCGCCGAGCTCCGGCCACGGCAGCTGTTTCGCGACCTGTTGCAGCTCCGTCCACTCCGGACTGTCGAAGAGGATCGTGTTGCGCAGCGCCGGGCAGTTCGGCTTGACCTGCTCGATCATCTCCGCGTAGTTGGAGGTCTTGAACTCCCGCGCGGCGATCAGCGTGTGGATGCCGGACTGGTTGATCACGTACTCCAGCTCGTGCACCCGGTACGCCGGGTTCACGTTGACCATGATCGCGCCGATCTTGGCGGTGGCGTACTGCACGATGAACCACTCGGCGCGGTTCGGCGACCAGATGCCCACCCGGTCGCCGGTCTTGACCCCTTCGTTCATCAGGCCCTGCGCGATCGCGGTGACGTCCGCGGCGAGCTCGCGGTATGTCCACCGGCGGCCGGTCGTGCGGTCGACCAGCGCCTCGCGGTCACCGAACCGGGCCACCGCGCGGTCGAAGTTCTCGCCGATCGTGTCGCCGAGCAGCGGAACTCGGGAAGTGCCAGATGAGTAACTGACGGTCATGCCCCCAAGTTCACTCCTCGTAGGGCAGGGGCACAACCAGACAGGGACCGCCGCTGTAGAGGCCGGCGTCGATGGCCAGGACCTTCCCGTCCGCGTACCGGAACGGCCCGTCGATCTCCTCGGGCGGCACGCCGAGCTGGTCGGCGATCACGCTGTGCCCGTGCACGACGGAACCGCCGCCGAGCACGTCCAGCAGTTCGCCGACGACCTCGGCCCCCTGGTCGCCGCGGAACGCGTAGCGCGTCGTCATCTTGCGCCAGCACTCCCACCACGCGACGAGGTCGTCCGACGCCAGCACCTCGGCCACGGCGTCGTTGACCTCGTCGATCGTCTCGCCCCAGTCGAGGTAGGCGGTGGTGTCCGAGTGCATCAGCAGGTGGTCGTCGACCAGCTTCAGCACCGGCCGCGTGATGAGCCACTCGATGTGCTTGTCCGTGAGCCGGTCCTGGTCGCTGCGCAGACCGCCGTTGAGCAGCCAGCTGCGCGCGAACGACCGCGGGCCGGGGCTCTCCGGCACCTGCGCGTCGCCGAACCGGTACATGCCCAGCAGCAGGACCTCGTGGTTGCCGATCAGCGAGTTCACCGAGCCGCCCGCCTCGGCGGCCTCCTCGCCCAGCCGCATGACCAGCTCGATCACGCCGATGCCGTCGGGTCCCCGATCGACGAAGTCGCCCAGGAACCACAGCTCGGCATCGCCACCGCACCACGACCCCTCGGAGTCGATGAGGTTCGCGTGGTGCAGGGCTCTGGCGAGCTCGGCCAGGTGCCCGTGCACGTCACCCACGACATACAACGGGCGTCGATCGGTCTCCACGAAAGCGACGATATGTGATGTGGAAGTCGTGAGCGCTACTCAGCGGTCGCCGAGAACGGATCGGCCGAGCTCCCGACCAGGTCGGCGATCGAGTCGACGACCCGCGTGGGCTTGTACGGGTACATGTCGGCCGTCTCAAGGGACGAGATCCCGCTGAGCACCAGGATCGTCTGCAGCCCCGCTTCCAGGCCGGACCGCACGTCGGTGTCCATCCGGTCGCCGATCATGATCCCCTGCGCGGAGTGCGACCCCAGCGCCCGCAGCGCGGACCGCATCATCAACGGGTTGGGCTTGCCCACGTAATAAGGCTCGCGGCCGGTCGCCTTCTCGATCAACGCGGCCACGGCGCCGGTGGCGGGCAGCGAACCCTCTCGTGAGGGACCGGTGGAGTCCGGGTTGGTCGCGATGAACTTCGCGCCCTCCTCGACGAGCCGGATGGCCTTGGTGATCGCGGTGAAGCTGTAGGTGCGGGTCTCGCCGAGCACGACGTAGTCCGGGTCGCGGTCGGTCAGCACGTAGCCGATCTCGTGCAGCGCGGTGGTCAGCCCGGCCTCGCCGATGACGAACGCCGAGCCGTTCGGGCGCTGGGAGTCCAGGAACCTGGCGGTGGCCAGCGCCGAGGTCCAGATGGACTCCTCGGGGATGTCCAGGCCCGTGCGGTGCAGCCGTGCCCGCAGATCACGCGGGGTGTAGATGGAGTTGTTGGTGAGCACGAGGAAGGGCGTGTCCGACTTGCGCAGCTCGGAGACCCACTCGTCGGCGCCTGGGATCAGGTGCTCCTCGTGCACCAGCACGCCGTCCATGTCCATGAGGTAGTGCCACTGCTCCGCCATGGAGCAAGTATCAACGCTCGATCACGCGCCTGCGGAACGTCTCGATCTGCAGGCGGTTGTACCTCTCGAGAACTTCTCGTTCCTCGGGGGTGAAGTGGCCGAGCACCTCGACCATCGACTTGCCCGCCTCGTCGAAGAGGTGGGCGTACTTCTCCAGGTCCTGCGGCACGATCTCGACGAGCACCTTGCGCCGGTCGTGCGGGTCACGCACGCGGCGCACGAAGCCCCCGCGTTCCAGCCGGTCGATCACGCCGGTGACGGCACCGGTGGACAGTCCCGAAAGCTCGGCGATCCGGCCGGCGGTGACCGGCCCGTCCGCGCGCATGGCCAGGTCGAGGCACTTCTCGTCGGTCGTGGACAGCCCCATCTGCTCGGCCACGCGGTTGTGGAACATCACCGTCAGCGCGCTCAGCTCACGCATGTACCAGGAGAAACGCTCCAGCACGTCCGGCGGGATCTCGTTCGCAGGCGCCATGGTAAACATCTTAGCCACTAAGAGAAATCGTTGTGTGATGACCCAATCGTCCGGATCGTGGGTGACCTATTTGTAGTGACACCCCACAAGAGGCGGGCGATTACCCTGGTAGAGGTGACAGCAGTGGATCTGGGCATTCCCGTCGTTCGCGGCACCCCCGAGGCGTCGGACCGGCCGGACACACCGCTGCTCGTCGACCGGTTCGGACGGATCGCGAAGGACCTGCGGGTCTCGCTGACCGACCGGTGCAACCTCCGGTGCACGTACTGCATGCCCGCCGAGGGCCTGGACTGGCTGCCCAAGTCCGACCAGCTGACCGACGACGAGCTCGTCCGGCTGATGCGGATCGCGGTCACCCTCCTCGGCGTCACGGACATCCGCTTCACCGGCGGCGAGCCGTTGCTGCGCCGCGGCCTGGAGCACGTGATCGCCGCGACCGCCGCCCTGCGCCCCCGCCCGCGGATGTCCATGACCACCAACGGCATCGGACTCGACCGGCGCGCGCGGGCGTTGAAGGAGGCCGGGCTCAACCGGATCAACATCTCGCTCGACACGCTCTCCGCTTCCCGTTTCTCGACCTTGACCCGGCGCAACCGTCTCGAAGACGTGTTCGCCGGACTGGCGGCCGCACGCGAGGCCGGCCTCACGCCGGTGAAGGTCAACTCCGTACTGCTGCGCGGTGTCAACGAGGACGAGGCCGTGCCGCTGCTTCGGTTCTGTGTGGACAACGGCTACCAGCTGCGGTTCATCGAGCAGATGCCGCTGGACCCGCAGCACGGCTGGACCCGCACGAACATGATCACCGCGGCGGAGATCCTGGCGTCGCTGTCGACCGCTTTCTCGCTGACCCCGGAGCCCGCGCCGCGCGGTGGGGCGCCTGCGGAAAGATGGCTCGTCGACGGAGGACCGGCGGTGGTCGGCGTGATCGCCTCGGTGACCAGGCCGTTCTGCGCCGCGTGCGACCGCACCCGGCTCACGTCGGACGGACAGGTGCGCAACTGCCTGTTCAGCCAGTCCGAAACGGACCTGCGGGCGGCGTTGCGCGGCGGCGCCTCGGATGACGAGATCGCTTCGCTGTGGCGGGCGAACTCGTGGGCCAAGGCGGCGGGGCACGGCATCAACGACGCCGGCTTCCACCAGCCGGACCGGCCGATGAGCGCGATCGGAGGATGAGGTGAAGGTTCGCTACTTCGCGGGCGCCCGCGCGGCCGCGGGGATCGCCGACGAGGACGTCGAGCTGACCGGAGACGTCACGGTCGCGGACGTACTGGCCGTCGTCGGCGAGCGACACGGCGAGCGCCTCGGCCGGGTGCTGGCCGCCTCCAGCTTCCTGCTCGACGGGGTGGCCGTGCGCGACCGTGGTGTCCTCGTGCACGCGGGCGCGGAGCTCGACGTCCTGCCGCCGTTCGCCGGCGGCTGAGTTCTTCGTGCGGGCAGCCGGCGCGGGATTACGGCGTGCTGGTGCAGACGGCGTAGTTCCCATCCCCGATCAGTTGCCCTGCATCGATCTTCGACACTCCACCGATGGTGAGCGGGCCGTCTCCGATGGTCGAAACGAAGTGACGCAGACCTCACTTTGCGTGATGGATACCGAAGAATCTCGGGAAGGCCACAGGCCGATAACGGCCTTTCTGACCTGCAAAAAGGGGGCGATTCTCGGGGTTACCTGAGCGTTACTGTGACGTGCGTCACGCCCTAGGTTGTTTGGCGAGCCGCCTCGCGGTTACGTACCGTCGCTCTTCGGTTGGCCCCGACCAACCACGGCAAGACCGGAGGACCGAACACCGAATCCTGTCCGAGCGGCCCTCCGGACCAAATCCCGAGCGAGAGAACCCGCCGGACAGGAACTGGGGAACACAACCGGGCCCCGAACCCGAGTTCCCTGCACGTAGGTGTGGTGGACCGAGAGGGAAATGGCTCTTAACCGAGGCAAGCACGGCAAGCAGGGTTCCGCCGCTCGCAGCATCGCCAAGGTCGCGGTCGCCGGTGTCATCGCCGGTGCTCCGCTGGGTCTGGCCATGGGCACCGCCCAGGCCGCCCCCGCAGTCAACTGGGACGTTGTCGCCCAGTGTGAGTCCGGCCAGAACTGGTCGATCAACACCGGCAACGGCTACTACGGTGGCCTGCAGTTCACGCAGGGCACCTGGAACGCCAACGGTGGTTCCGGCAACCCGGCGAACGCCTCCCGCGAGGAGCAGATCCGCGTCGCCGAGAACGTGCTCCGCACGCAGGGCATCAACGCGTGGCCGAACTGCGGCCCGAAGGGTCTGACGGGCGCCGCTGCCCCGGCCCGCACCGCCCCGGCCCCCGCGCAGCGCAAGGCCGCGCCCGCTCAGCGCCAGGCCGCCCCGGCGCCGGTCGCCGCTCTTCCGGGTTCCACGAGCAACCCGAAGGGCGAGTACGAGATCAAGCCCGGCGACACGCTGTCGAAGATCGCCGAGGAGCAGAAGGTCGAGGGTGGCTGGCAGGCCATCGTCGAGAAGAACAAGGAGTTCCTGACGAACCCGGACCTGATCTTCCCGGGTAACAAGATCACCCTGAAGTGATCTGAGCTCCAGACGTGGAGGCCCTCACCGCGACCCCCCGGCGGTGAGGGCCTCCACCCCTTTCAAGGGTGCGACAGACAGAATCGCGTAGTGGACCTTCGCTTCGGACTGCTCGGACCACTGCTCGTGGAACGCGATGGTGTGGAACTGACCATCAGGTCGGCCACGCACCGAGTGATGCTTGCTTCGTTGCTGCTACAGGCCAACCACACGGTCCCCACCAATGTGCTCATGGAACATGTGTGGGGCGGTCCCACACATGTCCGCACTCGAAACGCGTTGCAGCAAAGCGTGGTGCGGCTTCGGCGCGTCCTGGGTGAAGATTCGATCCGTTCGGTGCCCGGCGGTTACATGGTCGACGTGGCAGAGGATGCCCTCGACCTCCTTCAGTTCAAAGCATGGGTGCGACAGGCAAAGGATGCGAAAGACGCTCATATCGCGTCTGCATTGCTGACCAGAGCCCTTGAGTTGTGGCGCGGGGAACCACTGTCGGACGTGCCGTCCGAAACACTGCGTCGTGGAACCGTGGTGGCTCTCATCGAGCAACGGCTTGCTGCCGAAAAGCTCCGAAGCGAACTCACAGTCGTCCCGCGTCAGCTCCCAAGCAGCATTTCGCAGTTCGTCGGGCGCTCTGAGCAACTGCGTGAACTGGACGCCATGCTCACGTCCTCAGACGGCACGATGGTCATCTCGGCACTCGGTGGCACACCGGGCATCGGCAAGACCGCGTTGGCGGTGCACTGGGCACATCGAGTCGCGGACAGGTTCCCCGACGGCCAGCTCTACGTGAACCTGCGGGGCTTCGACCCGTCCGGCGCGCCGAAGACGCCCGAGGAGGCGATTCGCGGGTTCCTCGACGCGTTCAAGGTCCCGAGGGAACGGATTCCGCACAGTGCTGATCAACAGGCTGCCCTCTACCGCGAACTGATGGCGGGCAAACGAGTCCTGCTCATCCTGGACAACGCCCGCGACGCGGACCAGGTGCTGCCCCTGCTGCCGGCCGGCTCTGGTTGCTCGGTTGTGGTCACCAGCCGCGACACACTGACCGAACTGACAGAGAAGCACAGCGCACGCCGATTGGTGCTGGACGTACTCGGCGAGGAGGACGCCGCCGCTCTCCTGGCTCGCCACCTCGGCCGGGAGAGAGTCGACGTAGAACCGGACGCTCTTGCCGAGCTGATCGACCGTTGCGCACGACTGCCGCTGGCGTTGACGATCGCAGCCGCCACCGCCGCGCACTCCAGTTTTGCGCTGAGCGGTTTGTCGGAAGAACTGCGGGATGAACAAGCCCGGCTGGACGCGCTCGACACCGGCGACCCGCTCACGGACGTCCGCACCGTGTTCTCGTGGTCGTACCAGCAGCTGAGTCCTCCAGCCGCCCGAGTATTCCGGCTGCTCGGCGAACATCGTGGTCCCGACATCTCGCTGAACGCGGCAGCGAGCCTCTGTGGCAGCTCTCGTATGGAGACCGCCGCGTTGATCGACGAGTTGGTCCGGTCAGCGCTGTTGTCGCAGACCGCCCCTGGCCGCTACGCCTTCCATGATCTCCTACGGGTATACGCGCTGGGGCTCCCGGACGAGGGGCGCCACGCAGCCACTCACCGCGTTCTGGACCATTATCTGCATTCGGCGTATGCGGCCGAGAGTTTGTTCAACCCGAACCGTTTCTTCATCGAGCTCAAGCCCGCGGAAGAGGGTGTGAGACCGGAGGAGTTCACCGACGCCGACCACGCCAGAGCATGGTTCGCGATCGAGCGCCCGGTGCTGACGGCCGCGGTCACCCACGCCGCGGATGTCCGAGCAGACACCCAAGCGTGGCAACTGTCTTGGGCGGTCGCGAGCTTTCTCGATCGATCGGGCTACTGGCAGGACTGGGCGCGAATCCAACCGGACGTCACGGCTGCCGCCGAACGGCTCGGTGATCTCGACGCACAGGCGCGTTCAGCGCTGATCGCTTGTCATGCGTACGCACGCCTCGGCTCGTTCCCCAAGGCCCGCATCCACGCCGCCTCGGCGCTCGACGCGTACCAACGACTGAACGACCTCGAACTCGAGGCCGGCGCGCACAGCACTCTCGGCTGGTTGTACGAGCAGGAGGACCGGTTCGACGCGGCGTTGGTTCACTCGAACAAGGCGGCGCAGCTTTATCGCGCGACCGGCAACAAGCAGGGCGAGGCAAAGGCTCTCAACGCGATGGGGTGGGATCACGCCCAACTCGGCTGCTACGAGGAGTCGATCATCTGCTGCGAACAGGCCGTCGAACTCTTCAAGGAGACCAACGACCACTTTTATCACGCCAGCACGTTGGACAGCATCGGATTCGCCAGACACAAGCTGGGTGAACACGAACTCGCCATCGCGATGTTCCGCGAAGCACTCGAGTTGCGCGGCACAATGAATGACCTGCTCAACAGCTCGACGATCCTCACCCACCTCGGCGATGCACTGCGCGCCACCGGTGACATCGCCGCCGCCCGTGACGCCTGGCAACACGCGCTGGACAATCTGGTGAGCCTCGGCCACCCGGACGCTGCCGGGGTCAAAGCCCGACTCGAGGACAGCTGACTGCTCGTGGAACGCGATGACGTCGCGGCTCAGGGGCAGTTGACCCACTCGTCGCTGCCGTCGGCGAACACCTGCCGCTTCCACACCGGCAGCCGCTTCTTGACCTCGTCCACGAGGTCCGAGCACAACGCGAACGCTTCCTTGCGGTGCTCCGCGGCAACGGCACACGCCAGCGCCACGTCCCCGATCTTCAACGGCCCGACCCGGTGCGACACGGCCAGCGCCCGCACCTTCTCGTATTTCGTGGCCAACTCTTCGGCCACCTCGGCCACAATGTCCGCCGCGCTCGGGTGCCCGTGGTACTCGAGCTCGAGCACGGACCGCCCCCCGTCGTGATCGCGCACGACCCCGGAGAACGTCACAACAGCCCCGGCCGCGGCGTCCGCGACCAGCTTCGCGTGTTCCTCGACCGACAGCGGCTCCTCGGTCACGGTGGCCCGCAGTACAACGGTCATGAGTGGTCACCTCCACGCAACTGGTCGACCGCATGCTCCAACACCAGCCCCAGCACTTCCAACCCGTCCCGCACGCCGCCGGTAGACCCCGGCAGATTCACCACCAGCGTGCGCCCCGCAACCCCCGCCACGCCCCGCGACAGCACCGACGCGGGCACACGCGGCCACCCAGCGCCGCGCACGGCGTCCGCGAGCCCAGGTACCTCGTAGTCGAGCACCTCACGCGTGGCTTCCGGCGTCCGATCAGTCGGGTTGATCCCGGTCCCTCCGGTGGTGATCACAACGTCCACCCCCGCGGCCACGGCCGCTCTGAGCGCTTCAGCCACCGGCTCCCCGTCCGGCACGACCGCCGCTTCCTGAACGTCGAACCCACGGCCTCTCAGCCACTCGACGATGATCGGGCCACTGCGGTCCGGGTACACACCCGCCGCAGCGCGGTTGGACGCAGTGATGACGCCTGCTTTCACGGTCTCACCCACAGGCCGGACTTCCCGCCTTCCTTGCGCTCCACCCGCACGTCGGTGATCGTCGCCGCCGGGTCGACCGCCTTCACCATGTCGTGCAGCGTCAGCCCTGCCACCGACACGGCCGTCAGTGCTTCCATCTCGACGCCCGTGCGGTCGTTGGTGCGGACCGTGGCCGTGATCCTGACCTCTTGTTCTGCGAGCTCCAGGTCGACCTTCACGCTAGAGAGGGCGATCGGGTGGCAGAGCGGGACCAGCTCCCAGGTGCGTTTCGCCGCCATGATGCCCGCGATCCTGGCAGTGGCCAGGGCGTCGCCCTTGGGAAGGCCGTCGGTGCCCAGCAGTCCGATCACTTCGGCAGTGGTGCGGAGGGTGCCGGAGGCGATCGCGGTGCGGGTGGTCGCCTCCTTGCCGGAGACGTCGACCATGCGGGCAGCACCGCTGGAGTCCAAGTGGGTGAACTGCTTGGTCATGCCGCGATGCTATGCCCGCACGTGTCGGAGTGCGTGGTTGCCCGGCTGCCGGGTTCCTTGGCTGCCGGTTGCGTGCGTGATCTTTGGCTGCCGGTTGCGTGGGTGGTCGGCCTTTTGTTGGCTGCCGGTGTCGTGGGGCGCTGCGTCTTCCGGGACGCGCTTCGCGCGTGCGATTGGGGCTTGACTTGGGGCCCCTCGCGGCGTGGTGGGCCGGCTCCGCCGGCAGATGCAAGATC
>NZ_BSTQ01000017.1 GCF_030269605.1 Lentzea sp. NBRC 105346 | reverse complement strand
CCGTCATCCGCAAACAACGCAGGCCCAGCAAACCCAAGACAGCAAACAACAAAACGGGCCGCCGCTCACGCGACGGCCCGTTAGGGAACTCACCCCTGGTTAAAACACCAGCGCTTGGAAAGCTCCCTTCATAGCGTTCAGGCCGCGACGGGTGTCTTCTGGTACGCGTCGACGTACTCCTGGCCGGACAGGTCCAGGATGCGGTAGATGATCTCGTCGGTGACGCTGCGCAGCACGGGCAGCGAGTCCTGCATGCCCTCGTAGCGCGTGAAGTCGAGCGGCTCACCGAACCGGATCGTGACCGGCACGATGCGCGGCAGCTTCTTCCCGACCGGCTGCACCTTGTCCGTGCCGATGATGCCCACCGGCACCACGCGAGCCCCGGTCTCCAGTGCCATGCGCGCCACGCCGGTGCGACCCCGGTGCAGCCTGCCGTCGAGGCTCCGGGTGCCCTCCGGGTAGATCGCGAACGCACCGCCGTCGAGCAGCACCTGGTTCGCGGTGTCCAGCGAGTCGCGCGCGGCCCGGCCGTTGCCGCGCCGCACCGGGATGTGGCCCAGCGAGCTGAAGAACCACCGGCTGAGCGCACCCTTCACGCCCTTGCCGACGAAGTACTCCTCCTTGGCGAGGAACGACACCCGGCGCTTGATCACCATCGGCAGCACGATGCTGTCGATGAACGACAGATGGTTCGGCGCGAGGATGACCGCGCCGTCCGCAGGGACGTTCTCCAGGCCCTCGACGGTCGGGCGGTAGATCAGCCTGGCTGTCGGGGCGACGACGTGCTTCATCACCGGGTAGAGGACCATGCGTCCAGCATCCCGCATCGTGGTTGCCGCGTTGTTACCGCTGTGGCGGGAATCGCCGAGGAGTGTGGCGACCGCCAACGCGCGGGCCGGTTTTCTGTCAGGAAGCCGCCTTGATTTCCGGCGGGTTCGGTCAGGAAGCCGCCTTGATCTCCGTCGAGAGGGTCACCCAGCGGTCCACGAGCGCCGCGGCGGCCCCGGAGTCGATCGCCTCGGCCGCACGTCCCAGCGCGGCCGCCAGATCCGCGTGCAGATCCCCGGAGAGCCCGCTGTGCGCCGCGATCGCACCCGCCGCGTTCACGAGCACCGCGTCCCGCACCGACCCCGTGCGCCCCGCCAGCAGATCGCGCACGACCTGAGCGTTGAACGCCGCGTCGCCGCCGCGCAGATCCTCCGCCGTCGCGGGCTTGATGCCCAGCAGCGCCGGGTCGACCCGGTCGGTCCGCACGGTGCCGCCGTCCGCGACCCACACCGAGGTGGTCGTGGTGGTGGTGATCTCGTCGAGACCGTCGTCGCCGCGCACGACCAGCGCCGTGTGACCGCGCCGCGCGAACACGCCCGCGATCAGCGGCGCCGCGCCGGCGCGGGCACAGCCGATCAGGCCGACCGTGGTCTGCGCCGGGTTCGTCAGCGGGCCGAGCAGGTTGAACGACGTGGGGATGCCGATCTCGCGGCGCACCGGGCCCGCGTGCCGGAAGCCGGGGTGGAACACCGGGGCGAAGCAGAAGCCGATGCCCAGCTCGGCCACCGTCCGTGCGACGCCCGCCGGCGGCAGGTCGATCGCGACGCCCAGCGCCTCCAGCACGTCGGCCGTGCCGCACTTCGACGACGCGGCCCGGTTGCCGTGCTTGACGATCGGCACGCCCGCCGCACCCGTCACGATCGCGGCCATCGTCGAGATGTTCACCGAATTGGAATGGTCGCCACCGGTGCCGACGATGTCGGCCGCGCGCACGTCAACGGTGAACCGGTTGGCGTGCTGCAGCATCATCGTGGCGAGGCCGTCGACCTCCTCCGGCGTCTCGCCCTTGGCCCGCAGCGCGACCACGAAGGCCGCGATCTGCGCCGGTGAGGCGGCGCCGGACATGATCTGGTCCATCGCCCACGCCGTGTCCTCCGCGGACAGGTCGACGCGGTCGATGAGCTGGTTCAGCAGCTGTGGCCAGGTGCGGTCCCCCATGACGCGCCTCCCTCAGCCTTGAACGACAGGCAGAGCCGAGTTGCGCAGCACCTCGGCCACGGTCTCGGCGGCGGCCAGCGGGTCGAGCGGGTGCACCAGCACCGCGTCGGCCTGCGACCAGGTGGCGAGCCAGCGGTCGTCCTTGCGGCGGACCGCGACGATGGTCGGCGGGCAGTCGTCGATCTCGTTCTTGAGCTGGCGGGACAGGCCCATGCCGCCGGTCGGCTGCGCCTCGCCGTCGAGGATCAGCAGGTCGGCGGAGCCGTTGTCCACCTCGTACAGGACCTCGGCGATCGTGCCCGCCTCGATGTAGTCCACCCGCGGCAGGTCCGGCGCCGGGCGGCGGCCGACCGCAGTGATGATCGTCTCACGCACCTCGGGCCGGTGGCTGAACACCAGGATCTTCGTGGTCTGCGTGCTCATCTCCGCGATCCTCCGAATCAGTGACCAAGGTCGCTTCCGATGTTATCGGGCGGGCTGCAGCGCATCCCAGCCGAGGGCGTCGCCGCCGAGCCGCTGGGCCAGGCCCGCCATCCTGGATCGTTCCTGCGCGCAGTGCAGGGCGTCCAGCTTCTGCACCCGCACGGCATGGAGTGGCGACCCCTCAGAAAGGTCACAGCGCAACGTCCAGTCGTCCTGTGTGAGCAGCTCGCGCGCGCGTTCGACCTGGTCAGCGGGCAGCGAGAGGTGGTGGCGCAGCACCGCGGGCTCGTCCGGGCGCCACTCGGGGGAGCGCGCCAGCACGGCCGAATCCGCCTCGGCCGGGTCGAACGCCGAGGCGACCACGACCAGGTCCGGAGTGTCGATCGTCAGCTCGGGTGGCCGTTCCTTCGACCAGAGATCGCGCATTCGGCTCAGCAACCCCATCGGCCGTTCACCCTCCGTGTGATCGAGGAGACTCAAGATCTGCCCCGGACCCGATGGGCGGAGCAAAAAACCGCAAGCAATAATGCGTCCCGTGACAACGGCAGCGCCTTCCATCGGCCAGCGCGTGCACTCGCTGAACCGTCCGAACATGGTCAGCGTCGGCACGATCGTGTGGCTGTCCAGCGAGCTCATGTTCTTCGCTGGGCTCTTCGCCATGTTCTTCACGGTGAAGGCCCAGAACGAGGGGGAGCATTGGCCGCCTCACCCGACCGAGCTGAACATCCCGTACGCGTCGGTGTTCACGATCATCCTCGTGGCGTCGTCGTTCACCTGCCAGTGGGGCGTCTTCGCCGCCGAGCGCGGTGACGTCTTCGGTCTGCGCCGGTGGTACATCGTGACGCTGATCATGGGCGCGATCTTCGTCGGTGGTCAGGCCGGTGAGTACTTCAACCTGGTGCACGAGGGCACGAGCATCTCCAGCTCGGCCTACGGCACGGTCTTCTACCTGACCACCGGGTTCCACGGTCTGCACGTCATCGGCGGTCTGATCGCGTTCGGCTTCCTGCTCGTGCGCACGAAGTTGAGCAAGTTCACGCCGGCACAGGCCACGTCCGCGATCGTCGTGTCGTACTACTGGCACTTCGTCGACGTCGTCTGGATCGGCCTGTTCGCCATCATCTACATCGTGCCCTGACACCAGCACGAACCCCCGAACTGACAAAGGGTTGCCGTACACATGACCACCGCCCGATCGAATTCGGACACGAAACGGTCCCGCGCGCGCACGAAGCTGCGCCGCCGGGTCGCCGGCCTGCTCGCGCTGGGATTCGCCCTGCTCAGCGCGGGCCTGCTGTTCAGCGCGTTCGCGCCGCAGGCGCAGACCGCCGCCGCGCAGCAGGACTCCGCGCTCGTGCGGAAGGGTGAGGAGATCTACCGCCAGACGTGCTCGACGTGTCACGGCGGCGGTGGCGAGGGCGTCAAGGACCGCGGCCCGAGCCTCGTCGGCGTCGGCGACGCGGCCGTCTACTTCCAGACCTCCACCGGCCGCATGCCCATGGCGCGGCAGGAGGCGCAGGCCGAGCGCAAGCCGACCAAGCTCTCCGACGAGGAGATCGCGGCGCTGATGGCGTACGTCGACAGCCTCGGCAACGGCCAGGGCCCCAAGAAGCCGGCGGAGTCCGGTGAGGCGCTGCGCGGTGACAACCCGGCGCGCGGTGGCGAGCTGTTCCGCCTGAACTGCAGCAACTGCCACAGTGCCACCGGCCGTGGTGGCGCGCTCTCGTCCGGCAAGTTCGCGCCGACGCTCGACGGCGTCAAGGAAGAGCAGATCTACACGGCGATGCTCACCGGTCCGCAGAACATGCCCAAGTTCGGCGACCGTCAGCTGACGCCGGACGAGAAGAAGGACATCATCGCGTACGTCAAGTCCGTCACGGACGGGAACAACAACCCCGGTGGTAACCCCATCGGCGGCTTCGGTCCCGTGTCGGAGGGCTTCATCGCGTTCATCGTGGGTATCGCCGCTCTCGTGGGCGTCACCCTCTGGATCGGAGCCAAGGCATGAGCGGCGAACAGCCGACCAACCTGCCCAGCGAGCAGGAACTCGCGGAGATGAGCCGCGACGAGCTGGTCAAGCTCGGTACGAAGCTGGACGGCGTCGAGCTGGTCCACTACGAGGAGAAGTGGCCGGTCGCCGGCACGAAGGCCGAGCGCCGCGCCCAGCGCGCTGTCGCGACCTGGTTCGCGATCTCCGCGCTGTCCGGCCTGGCGTTCCTCGGCGTCTTCCTGTTCTGGCCCTGGCAGTACGAGCCGTCGCACAGCGACAGGCACCTGCTGTTCCTCGCGTACAACCCGCTCATCGGCCTGTTCATGGGTCTGTCGATCTTCGCGATCGGCGTCGGCGCGGTGCTGTACACGAAGAAGTTCCTGCCGGACGAGGTCGCCGTGCAGCAGCGCGGCGACGGTCCGTCGGCCGAGGTCGACCGCGCGACGATCGTCGCCGAGCTCGCCGATGCCGGTGAGCGCAGCGGGCTGGGCCGTCGCAAGCTGATCACCCGCATGGCGGGCCTCGGCGCCGGCGTGTTCGGCCTGGGTGTCGCGGCCGTGCCGCTGGGCGCGCTGATCAAGAACCCGTGGTCGGACAGTGACAGCAAGAACTCGCTGTGGCACACCGGCTGGAAGTCGGAGAACGGCGAGAAGGTCTACCTGCGCCGCCACACCGGCAACTTCCACGAGATCGTGAAGGTGCGCCCCGAGGACATCGAGCCGGGCGGCTTCGAGACCGTCTTCCCGTTCCGCGAGTCGGAGCGCGGTGACGAGCACGCGCTGGTCGCGGCCCTGAAGCGGTCCGACGCGCCGGTCATGCTCATCCGGCTGCGCCCGAACCAGGCGGTGGTGAAGCGGCAGGGCCAGGAGGACTTCAACTTCGGCGACCTGTACGCCTACTCGAAGGTCTGCACGCACCTCGGCTGCCCGACGTCGCTGTTCGAGCAGCAGACCGGTCTGCTGCTGTGCCCGTGCCACCAGTCGCAGTTCGACGTCTTCCACTACGCGAAGCCGCGCTTCGGCCCCGCTACCAGGCCTTTGCCGCAGCTTCCGATCACTGTGGACGAAGAGGGATACTTGATTGCCCGCAGCGACTTCATCGAGGCTGTGGGACCGGCGTTCTGGGAGCGGAAGTCATGAGTGCCATCACCACGCCGACGAAACCGGCCAACGCGGCCGCGCGCGTCGTAGGTGCGGCGGCCAACGCTGCCGACGAGCGGTTCCACGCCGCCAAGGGGATCCGTCACCAGCTGAACAAGGTCTTCCCGACGCACTGGTCGTTCCTGCTCGGCGAGATCGCGCTGTACAGCTTCATCGTGCTGCTGCTGTCGGGTACGTACCTGGCGCTGTTCTTCGACCCCTCGATGACCGAGGTGACGTACAACGGCACCTACGAGAACCTCAAGGGCATGGAGATGTCGCGGGCGTTCGCGTCCACGCTCGACATCTCGTTCGAGACGCGCGGCGGCCTGTTCGTCCGCCAGGTGCACCACTGGGCGGCGCTGCTGTTCATGGGCGCGATCGTCGTGCACATGTTCCGGATCTTCTTCACCGGTGCGTTCCGCAAGCCGCGTGAGATCAACTGGGTCATCGGCATCCTGCTGTTCATGCTGGGCGCGATCGAGGGCTTCCTCGGCTACTCGCTGCCGGACGACCTGCTCTCCGGCACCGGCCTGCGCGTCATGGCGGGCCTGCTTATCTCGTTCCCGGTCATCGGCACCTGGCTGAACTGGCTGCTGTTCGGCGGCGAGTTCCCCGGCACCGACCTGATCCCGATGCTCTACACCGCGCACATCCTGCTGATCCCGGGCATCCTGCTCGGCCTGATCGCGGCGCACCTGGGCCTGGTCTGGTACCAGAAGCACACCCAGTTCCCCGGTGTCGGGCGCAAGGAGACGAACGTCGTCGGCGTGCGCATCATGCCGGTGTTCGCGGCCAAGGGCGGCGGCTTCTTCGCCATCGTCGTCGGTGTCATCGCGATCATGGGTGGCGTCTTCCAGATCAACCCGGTCTGGCAGTTCGGCCCGTACAGCCCGGCCCAGGTGCTGGCCGGTTCGCAGCCCGACTGGTACATGGGCTGGACCGACGGCCTGGTCCGCATCTGGCCCGCGTGGGAGCTCTACCTGGGCAACTACACGGTCCCGGCGCCGTTCTGGCCGTTCATCCTGGGCCTGCCGCTGCTGACCGGTATCGCGGCGGTCTACCCGTGGATCGAGCGCAAGCTGACCAAGGACTACGCGCACCACAACCTGCTGCAGCGCCCGCGTGACGTGCCCGTCCGCACGGCGCTCGGCTCGATGGCGATCACGTACTTCATGGTCATGCTGCTCATGGGCGGCAACGACATCTTCGCCCTGAAGTTCAACATCTCGCTGAACGCCACGACGTGGATGGGCCGCATCGGCCTGCTGGTGCTGCCGCCGCTGGCGTACTTCGTCGCCTACCGGATCTGCATCGGCCTGCAGCGCGGCGACCGCGAGGTGCTCGAGCACGGTGTCGAGACCGGCATCATCAAGCGCCTGCCGCACGGTGAGTTCATCGAGGTGCACCAGCCGCTCGGCCCGGTCGACGACCACGGCCACCCGGTTCCGCTGGAGTACCAGGGCGCGTCGGTGCCGAAGAAGATGAACAAGCTGGGTTCCGCCGGACACCCGGTGCCGGGCAGCACGTTCACGCCCGACCCGCCGGAGGAGACCATCGCGCTCGAGAACGCCCGCAAGAAGAAGGGCGTCCAGGCGGACGAGATCAGCTCCGAGGAGCGCGCCGACCAGCTGGCCGGCAAGCCCAAGCAGCCCTGATCTCCAGCGCGTACTGAAACGGCCCCCGTGGACTTTCGTCCACGGGGGCCGTTCGGTATTGGTGCTTCGGAGTGGCCCGCGCTGGCCCCTTGGTGTGACGTGCCCGGTTACTAGGCGTCATCCAGGCCGATGGCGAAGGCGGCCTCGGCATCTCGCTTCGAGTAACTCCGGAACGCGATGTGCGTGTCGGTGTTCAGCACGCCGGCCACCTTGCTGATCTTCCCGGGCACGAGCGCGGCGAGATCCTCGTGCTGCGCGACCTTGACGATCGCGATCAGGTCCACGTCACCCGCGCAGGAGTACACCTCGGTGACGCCATCGATGTCGGCGATCTCCTGCGCCGCTTCGGGAATGCGCTCGGCGGCGGCCTGGATCAGCACGATCGCGGTGACCACGGTGGTCCTCCTTGCATCTCAGCAGGTGGTATCGAAAGCACCGCTAGTGTGCCCTATCGGCAGATCGCGGTGGTTCGGGTGCTGCTGCGAGCTTGGGTGCTTCCTTTCGTCTCCCCGATTGCGAGTACCCAGTGGACCACTCCCATGCCCGCAAGCTGGCGGCCGAGCTGGCTGGCACCACGATCCTCTGCCTGTTCGGAATCTCCGCCGCCGTCGCCGTCTCCGACTCGCTCCTGACCGTCGCCCTGGCGCACGGCCTGGCGCTCATGGTCGGCATCTACGCGTTCGGTGCCGTGTCGGGCGCCCACTTCAACCCGACCGTCACCGTCGCACTGGCCGTCACGGGCCGCCTCCCGTGGCGCGAGGTCCCCGGCTACGTACTGGCCCAGCTCGCCGGTGGCGTGCTCGGCGCGTACCTGGCCCAGGTGATCCACGGCCCCGGCACGTCGCTGGGTGCCACGTCCTTCGCTCCCGGTGTCAGCGTCACCCAGGCGTTCGTCGCCGAGGCCCTGGGTGCGTTCCTGTTGGTGACGGCCGTGTTCGCACTCGCCGTGTCGCCATCCGCGCCGCGGCATGTCACGGGCCTCGGTATCGGCCTGGCGCTGGCCACCCAGATCGTCGCTTTCGGACCGGTGGCGGGTGCGTCGGTGAACCTGGCGCGCACGTTCGGCCCGGACGTCGTGCTCGCCTTCACCGGCGGTCCGGTCGCATGGGGACAGTTGCCCGTGTACCTGATCGCCCCGGTGTTCGGCGGAATCCTGGCGGCTGGTCTGTTCAGCGCGGTCACGTCGTCCGCCCGGCGCACGGCTAACGTCTGACTATTTAACGGCTCCGTCTGCTGTGGGCGGAGCCGTTAATGTTGGCCGCATGGGGGATATGCGATACCGGCTGTTCGGCCGGACCGGACTCCGCGTCTCCGAGCTGTTCTTGGGCGCGATGACCTTCGGCGACATCGACGAGGACCGCCGCGTCCTCGACACCTATGCCGACGCCGGCGGCAACGTCATCGACACGGCGGTGAATTACGGCGGCGGCCGCTCCGAGGAGGTCGTGGGTTCCCTGCTCTCGGGCAGGCGCGACCGTTTCGTGCTCGCCACCAAGTACACCGTCACGCGCGACGCCACCGACCCCAACGCCGCGGGCAACCACCGCAAGAACCTGGTGGCGTCACTGGAAATGTCGCTGCGCCGCCTGCGCACCGACTACGTGGACATCTACTGGGTGCACATCTGGGACCCGCACACGCCCATCGAAGAGACCATGCGGGCACTCGACGACGCCGTCCGAGCGGGCAAGGTCCTCTATGTCGGCATCTCCGACGCCCCCGCCTGGGTCGTCTCGCGCGCGAACACCCTCGCCGAGTGGCGCTCCTGGACACCGTTCGCCGGCCTCCAGGTGCCCTACAGCCTGCTGAACCGCGACATCGAGCGCGAGATGCTGCCGATGGCCGAGGCGTTCGGCATGAGCGTCGCCGCGTGGAGCCCGCTCGGTGGTGGCGTGCTGTCCGGGAAGTACGCCTTGGGTGGCACCGGCCGCGTGTCCCCGGACTCGATCAGCGCCCACGACCACGCCGTCGCCGCGGCCGTCGGGTCTGTGGCCGCGGACTTGGGCGTCACCAGTTCCCAGGTCGCCATCGCGTGGACGCGACACCGTTCGCGGGCCGTGGTGCCCATTGTCGGGGCGCGGACCGTCGATCAGTTGACCGAGAACCTCGGCGCGCTCTCCGTGTCGTTGCCCGACGAGGCCGTGCAGCGGCTGGAGGAGGCGACCGGGTTCAGCCGCGGGTTCCTGGCGGACTTCATCGACTCCGCTTCGCCGCACGTGTTCGGGCAGGCGGGGGCGCGAGTGGACGGCCGCTGACGGTCGGTCGCGCGAGTCCGAAGTGGTCCGGGAACTCCCGCTCCAGGAACTCGGCGACGTCCGCCGCATTTCGTTCAGCAGACCGCGCAAGCCCTCACGCTGCTGCCTGTATTCGGTTGTGGGTCAGTGCCAGCGATCCTCCTCAGGTCGTGCGGACGCGGCCCGCTCAGCCCAATCACTCCACGTGGCCGCGCTGTACGCGGGCGAGGCCCAGGGCTCGTCGGTGTATACGAGCCGCGTCCCCGGTTGCGTGAGCCACCGCAGCAGCACCCCGGTCTCCTCCGGCGGAGCCCCGCGCAACGGCCCCGCGGCGGGCATGACGGTCTCGGCAGCGGCCACCAGCGTGTCGACCACCGGCATCGGCCGCACACCGCGCCGCGCCACCCCGGCCGAGGCCAGTCGGCCGTAGCGGATCACCGAGAACTCCCAGCCACCCCGCTGGTCCGGCCGCGCGGCCACCAGCTGGGACAGCTGCGCCAGTGCCGACAGCCGCTGGGCCCGGTCGACAGCGCGCACGAGCCCGGCGAGGCGGTCGCGCCGCACAGCGGCCTCCTCGAAGCGGTGAGCGCCCGACAGCTGGTCCACCTGCGAAGCGAGCACGCGTAAGGGGTCCGCGCTGCGCCCGGTCACCAGGTCGCGCAACGCCGCCACGGCAGGGGAGTACTCCTCCACCGACTGCCGGCCCGCGCAGGGGGCGCGGCAGCGGCCGAGCTCGGCCAGAGCACAGGGAGACGCGCGCTGGTTGTGGGCCGGGATCTTCAGCTTGCACGCGCGCAGCGGGACGGCGTCGAGCAGCGCGTCCGCCGCGGCCGTGGCCGCGTGTTGCGTGCGGAACGGGCCGAGCGCGCCGTCGCGCGGGCGCCGGACGACGGACAGGCGCGGGTACGCCTCGTCGGTCAGCACCAGCCACCAGGCGTGATGCGGGTTCTTGGACCTCCTGTTGTACGCGGGCCGGTGCGCGCGCAGCAGCCGCAGCTCGCGCACCTCGGCCTCCAGCGAATGGGCGCACTCGACGCCGTCGACGCGCACCGCGAGCGCCACCATTTCGCGGAGCCGGCGCCTGCCCTCCGAGGCCGTGAAGTACTGCCGCACGCGCCGCCGCAGGTCCGACGCCGTGCCGACGTACAACACCTCCTCGGAAGGTCCCCGGAACAGGTACACGCCCGGCGCCGACGGCAGGTGCGCCGCCAGCGACCGTTTCCGGCGCTGCTCGGGCGTGACCTCCGGCAGGTACGCCAGCAGCTCCTCCAGCGAGTGCACACCCAGATTGCCGACGCGCTCCAGCAACGCGTGCAGCACGTCCACCGTCGCGCGGGCGTCCGCGAGCGCCCGGTGCGTCGGCGTGCGCGCCCCGAACAACGCCGCCAGGTTCGAGAGCCGGCAGCTGGGCGCCTCGTCGCGAGACAGCACCCGGCGGGCGAGCCGCACGGTGCAGACCACCGACGGCTTCGGCCACCGGTAGCCGTGCCGCTCGCACGCCGCCTTCATGAACCCCACGTCGAAACCGGAGTTGTGCGCCACCAGCACCGCCCCGGCCGCGAACTCGAGGAACGCAGGCAGCACCGACCCCAGGCGCGGCGCACCCGTCACCATCGCCTGCGTGATTCCGGTCAGCTGGACTACCTGCGGCGGGATGCCCTGCTCCGGATCGACGAGCGTCGCGAACTCGCCGAGGACCACGCCGCCGCGGACCTTCACCGCGCCGATCTCGGTCACCGAGTCCTCGGCCGCGCTGCCACCCGTGGTCTCCAGGTCGAAGACCACGAACGTCGTGTCGCGTAACGGGGTTCCGAGCTCGTCGAAGGTCAGCTGGGCGGACACGACACGGACGTTGGCGAGGGGGCAGTGTTTGATCGCCGCTGCTTCGCAGACGGCGGTGAGGTCGCCGGGGAAGTGCGACCTCGCTGGGGTGGTGGCTCGGGCTCGTCGAGGGGCGGTCGGGTGGTCATGTCGTGGACGTTAGCGACGGGGTCTGACAGTTTTGGATGGCGCTCGCTCCGCTCCCGCGGCGAGGTCGCTGGGGAATCGCGACCTCGCGAGCCGGGTCACCAGAGAAGCCGGATGCCCTGCGCGACCTTGCGAACCATCTCAACCGGCGGGTCGCCGGGACAGCGGGTCGCTGACCGCGCGCCGGTGGCTCTAGCCTGTAGCGGTGCAGGACCCGATGCCCGACCACGACCTCGATCAACCCGGCCCCGAGGAGCCGGGTGAATCCACTGTGGACTGGGCCGCCCTGCCGGAGCCCCTGCGCACCCGTCTCGCGGAGCTGGGCGCGGACGCGCTCGGCGAGATGGCCAAGGTCGACGTCCCGCAGAGCCTGCGCCCGGTGGCCCGGTTCGCCCCGACGAAACGTGCCCGCCTGGGCGGCGCGCAGGTCGTGGCCGGGCTGCGTGATTCGGCGAACTTCCGAACGGCCGTAGTGGAGTGGCTGCGCAAGAACCGGCCGTCCACGTTGGAGATCACGTCGCCGGACCCGGTGACGGCCGCGGCGGCGGCAGTGCTGCAGGGCGAGGAGGTCGCGCCGCACTACGTCGAGCTGGTGTCACGCCGGGTCGGCGACGCGACGCTGCGCGCGGAACGCGACGCGGCGATCACGAGACTGGAACGCGCCGAAGTCGAACTCGACCGGCTGCGCACCGAGCGGGCGATGCTGGACGATGCCGCCGAGCGGATCCGCGCCGAGGCCGAGGTCGAGCTGGAACGGCTGCGCAAGCGGTTGCGGGAACAGGGCGTCAAGCTGCGCGAGGCCAAGGACCTGGCGGCGTCGGCCGCCGCCGAGGTGGAGAAGGCGCAACTCAACGCCGAGCAGGAGCTCAAGCGGATCACCGCGGAACGCGACCGCGAACGGGAGCGCGCCGAAGCCGAGAAGAGCAAGGCGCAGCGGGCCATCGCGGACGCCGAGGTGGCCCGGCAGTCCGCCCGCGAGGCGCGGCAGGCCGACGAGGTCCGGCTCGCACTGCTCGTCGACACGCTCGACGGGGCCGTCACCGGACTGCGCCGGGAGCTCGCGCTCGGCGGCACCGGACCCCGCCCCGCGGACCTGGTGCGCGGCGCCAGCGCGGCACAGGGCGCGGTGGGGCGCGTCGAGGACCCGGCGGCGCTGGACCGGTTGCTCGCGCTCCCGACCGTGCATCTCGTGGTGGACGGCTACAACGTCACCAAGACCGGCTATCCCGAGCTGTCGCTGTCCGATCAGCGCGACCGGCTCGTGCACCAGCTCGCCGTGCTCGCCGCCCGCACCGGCGCCGAGGTCACGCTCGTCTTCGACGGCGCGGGCGTCGTCGCCGTCCCGGCCGCCGCGCCGCGGGGTGTGCGCGTGCTGTTCAGCGACCCTGGCGTTCTTGCGGACGACGTCATCCGCGCGCTGGTCACCGCCGAACCGGAGGGACGGCCCGTCGTGGTCGTCACGTCCGACCGCGCGGTCGCGGACTCGGTGCGCCGCAGGGGCGCCCACCCGGTGCCTTCGGCGGTGCTGCTCGCACGCCTGGGCCGGGTCTGACCCCGATCCGACCCCAAGTGGATCACCCGGTAACTTGACCGGGATCACACTGAGGGGACCGAGAAAAGTGGCATCTCACAGACTCAAGCGCGGCTTCTTCGCCGCCATCGCCGTTGCCTCCGTCGGGCTGACCAGCGCTCCCGCGATCGCCCAGCCGCCCGCCACCGCGGCGGACGCGTTGAAGAAGTACAACGAGCTCTCCGAGCAGGCC
The DNA here is from genome assembly GCF_030269605.1 of Lentzea sp. NBRC 105346. GTDB lineage: Bacteria > Actinomycetota > Actinomycetes > Mycobacteriales > Pseudonocardiaceae > Lentzea. The sequence goes on along the minus strand of NZ_BSTQ01000017.1, from coordinate 231,560 downwards.
ACCAAGCTCAACGAGGACGTCCTGCGCGCGCAGGAGGACCTCGACAAGAAGAAGGGCGAGCTCGACAAGGCCAACGCCGACGTCGGCGCCGCGCAGCGGATCGTCGACCAGGCCAAGGCGGACGAGGAGACCTTCCGCGTCCACGTCGACAAGCTCACCGAGGCCTCCTTCCAGGGCGCCCGGTTCAACTCGTTGTCCGCGCTGCTGGTCAGCGAATCGCAGCAGGACTTCCTCAACCGCATGTCCGCGCTCGGCATCCTCGCCGCGGACAACACCGAGGCGCTCGCGAAGCTCTCCGGCGCGGTCGACCGGGCGAACCAGGCCCGCCAGTCCGCCCAGGACGCGCAGACCCGCGCGTCGGACGCCACCAAGGCCGCCGAGCAGCTGCGGGCGGACCTGGACAAGCGCAACACCGAGCTGCAGACGCAGATCCGTGAGGTCAAGGCCGCGATGAACGGGCTGTCCGCGGGCGACAAGGCGAAGCTCGGCGACAAGGGCGACATGTCCAACATCAAGGTGCCGCCGGGCACCGCAGGCGCCGCACTGGCGTTCGCGCTGGCGCAGCGCGGTGACGGCTACCGCTACGGCGCGACCGGCCCGGACTGGTGGGACTGCGCCGGGCTCACGATGAAGGCGTACGAGGCCGCCGGCATGCGCATCCCGCGCACCAGCGGCGGCCAGGCCGGGGTGGGACGCGCCGTGTCGCGGGGCGACGTCCAGCCCGGCGACCTGATCATCTACTACTCGTCGCAGTCGCACGTCGCGATGGCCGTGGACAACCAGAACGCCGTGCACGCGTCGACCGAAGGGGTGCCGGTGCGGATCGCGCCGATCGACTCGATCGGACCCATCAGCGTCATCCGCCGCATCGAGGGATAGTTTTCCGCCGTGAGGCGGTTGCTCGGTGCGCTGGTCGCGGTCCTGCTACTGGCCGGTTCTTCCCAGCCGGTGGCGGGCAGGTCGGTCGACGAGCTGCTGCGCCAGCGCACCGAAGCCGTTCTCACGCACAACGAGGCGATGTTCACCGCCGGCATCGACCCGGATGCGTCGGAGCCGTTCAAAGCGGCCCAGCAGCGCCTGTTCCGCAACGTCACGGCGTTGCCGATCACGACGTGGCGCTACGACCGCGACCACCTCACCTACGCGCTCGACGTCGACCAGCGTCCGACGACGAAACCGCTCACTTTCCGGTTCACCGAACACGCCGGCCGGTGGTACATCGCCGACGACAAGCCGGCTCTGCCGTGGGACTTCGCCCCGATCCGCGTCGACAGAACGATGAACGGCCTGGTCATCAGCCATCCCGGCGATGAGGCACTGGCTGCGCGGGTGCTCGCCGAGCTCGACCCGGCGGTCGACGCCGTCACGGAGGTGTGGGGCTCCGGCTGGCCGCGCAAGGTCGCGGTCGTCATCCCGCACAACCCGGATGAACTGCGCGAACTCGTCGGCCCCGTGCTATCCGACGTCGCGGGCATCGCGATCTCGGACGCCGTGGATCCGCCGGCCGGCCAGCGGGTGGTGATCAACCCGGACCAGGCGGCGCCGCTGTCCCCGGTGGAGCTGCGCGTGCTCATCCGGCACGAGTTCACGCACGTCGCGGCACGTCAGGCCACGCGCGACACCGCGCCGATGTGGCTGGTCGAGGGCTTCGCGGACTACGTGGCGTTCCACGGCAGCGGCATGTCGCTGCGGCAGGCGGCGCCGTTGCTCACCTCCGACGTCGCCGCGGTCCCGACCGACTTCGCCGGGCCGAAGCGTGACCTGGCCTACCAGCAGGCCTACTCGCTGTGTCTGTACCTGGCGCAACACCAGGACATCGCGGCCTTCTACCGGTCCCATCAGTCCCAAGTGGACATTGACGTCACGGGCTGGCGTGAGTTCCTCCGGCAGGCCATCGGCTAGCGTGGGTGTCGTGCGTCGGACCCTTCTGGTGACCAATGACTTCCCGCCCCGGCCGGGCGGCATCCAGTCCTACCTGCACGCCCTGGCGACGCGGCTGCCGCACGACGACCTGGTCGTGTACGCGCCGAAGTGGAAGGGCGCGCGGGAGTTCGACGCACAGCAACCGTTCCAGGTCGTCCGGCACCCCACGTCGCTGATGCTGCCGACGCCGGACGTGCTGCGCACCGCCCGCGAGATCATCACCGCCGAACGCTGCGACGCCGCCTGGTTCGGCGCGGCCGCCCCGCTGGCGCTGCTGGCGCCGCACCTCCCGGTGAGCCGCGCGGTCGCGTGCACGCACGGCCACGAGGTCGGCTGGTCGATGCTGCCCGTGGCGCGTCAGGCGCTGCGCCGCATCGGGTCCGGTGTGGACGTCGTCACGTTCGTCAGCCGCTACACCCGTTCCCGGTTCTCCGCGGCGTTCGGCCCGATGGCCGCTTTGGAGCACCTTCCGTCCGGAGTGGACACGGACCTGTACCGGCCGGATCCCGTGACACGTCAGGAGATCCGCGAACGACACGGGCTCGGTGACCGGCCCACGATCGTCTGCGTGTCCAGGCTGGTGCCGCGCAAGGGCCAGGACGTGCTGATCAAGGCCCTGCCGTTGATCCAACGCCGGGTGCCCGGCGCGGCACTGCTGATCGTCGGCGGCGGCCCGTACCGCAAGACCCTGGAGTCGATGGCATCTCCGGATGTGATCATCACCGGATCCGTGCCGTGGGAGGAGCTTCCGGCGCACTACGCGGCGGGCGACGTGTTCGCGATGCCGTGCCGCACGCGCGGCCGGGGACTGGACGTCGAGGGGCTCGGCATCGTGTACCTGGAGGCGTCCGCGACCGGGCTGCCCGTGGTCGCGGGCCGGTCCGGCGGCGCGCCGGAGACCGTGAAGGACGGCATCACCGGCAACGTGGTGGACGGCCGCGATGTCCCGCAGGTCGCCGAGACGATCGCGAACCTCCTGGCGGATCCCGAACTGGCGGCCAAGATGGGCCGGGCCGGTCGGGAGTGGGTGAGCGAGCACTGGCGGTGGGACCAGCTCGCGCACCGCCTAGAAGGCCTGCTCGACGGCTGACCGCGCGCGCCGCTCCAGCGCCCGCAATCCGAGCCGCTCGGACAACGCCACCGCCTCCTCGGCCGCGGTCCGCGAGGCGTCGAGCAACCCCTGCGCCCGGTGCGCGGCCGCGAGCCCGAGCAGCGCCCGCACCTCGCCGGAGTGGTAGCCGATGCGGCGCGCGGTGGCGAGGGCCTGCTCGTACAACGCCACGCCCGAGTCGACGTCACCGCGCGCGACGTGCACATCGGCGAGCGTGATGCGGGTGCTCGTCGACACCTGCTGGTCGCTGCCGTCCGGGAGCGTCCCGACGGCCTGCGTGGCCAGTTCGAGAGCGGCGTCGGGCGAGCCGAGGTCGAGGTGCACCAGGGCCAGCTGCTCCAGCGTCTCCGCGAGGCCCTCGGGGACGTTGTCCAACTCGAGCGCCAGCTCCAGGTGGTGCCGCGCGTCCACGAGGAAACCCTGGAGCCGCAACGCCATCCCGAGGTACGTGTGGCTGTCGGCGGCCGGCCCGAGCCGCAGCGCCGACGTGAAGTGCTCGACGGCCTCGTCCAGTTCGCCGAGCTCGACGGCGAGCTGCCCGAGGTTGTACAGCACCATCAGGATCGTGCCGCTCGCGCGCAGCATCTCCAGTGAGCGCAGCAGGGTGTCCTTGGCGGCCAGCAGGTTGCCGGACCGCCGGTGCACCAGGGCCAGGTTGTTGAGCACACCCGCCTCGGCGTCGTTGTCGCCGAGCTCGCGGTACAGGGCGACCGCGCGGTCGTGGTGCTCGATGGACCGCTCGAACTCGCCCAGCTTCAGGTACAGCGCGCCGAGGTTCGCGTGCATCGCGGCCTCGGCCGGGCGGTGGTGGTTCTCGTGCGCCGCGTGCAGGCTGTGGTGCGCGGTCGCGAGCCACTCGCCGACGTGCTGGCCGATCCACAGATAGCCGCGCAGGCCGTCCGCGAGCCGCCACGCCATCGCCGCCGGACCGTGCTCGGCCGCCTGGCGGATCGCCGCGATCAGGTTCGGGCGCTCGGCGTCGAGCCAGCCCAACGCCTCCTCGGGTGACGAGATCCGCAGCACCGGGCCCGCCGACGCCGACGGCAGCCGCACGACACCGGGGTAGAGCACCTCCGCGCACCGGTTGACCCAGCGCGCGTAGTGGTCGAGCAGCCGCGACCACGCCACGTCCTGCTCCGCCTGCTCGTCCTCGGTCTCCCGCAGCCGCGCGGAGAACCGCAGCAACTCGTCGTGGAACCGGAACCGCCCCGGTGTCGCCTCCACGACGAGGTTCGCGATCGCCAGCACCGCCAGCAGCCCGCCCGCGTCGGTGTCCGCCAGCGCGGAGGCGACCTCGGCCGTGAAGTCGGGACCGGGAATGAGGCTGAGCAGCCGGAACAGCCGGCGCGGCCGCTCGGGCAGCGCCGCGTACGCCAGCTCGATGGGCGACCCCGAGATCGTCTGGTCCTCGCGGCCCGCGAGGTACGCGGCGGCGACCCGCAGCGCCAGCGGCAGGTGCCCGCACCGCTCGGCGAGCTCCGCGTGGTCCCCCGGACCGAGCGCCTTCGTCAGCAGCTCGACGGACTCCTCCGGCGTGAACGCCTCCAGCGGCACCGTGCGCGCGCCGTTCATCGCGATCAGCCCGCGCAGGTCGTCGCGGCTGGTCACGATCACCGGGCAGCTCGGCGCGCCGGGCAGCAGCGGCCGCACCTGGTCCGGTGCGGAGGCGTTGTCCAGCACCAGCAGCATCCGGCGGCCCGCCAGCAGCGAGCGGAACATCGTGCTCTGTTCGTCCGCGTCGGCCGGGATCTCGTCCGGCGGCACGCCCAGCGAGCGCAGGAACCGCGACAGCACGTCGACCCCGTCCGCGGCCGGCCCGAGCGCGTATCCCCGCAGGTCGACGTACAGCTGGCCGTCCGGGAACCGCGACCGCAGCCGGTGCGCGACGTGCACCGCGAGGGTCGTCTTGCCCACGCCGGCCGGCCCGGACAGCGTCACGATCGGCACGGCCGTGGATTCCGGTGGCGCGATCAACTCCTTCAACCGCCGGATGTGCTCCGCGCGGCCGACGAAGTCCGGGATGTCGGTGGGCAGCTGGGTCGACGCCGCTGACGCCGCTGACGCGGGTTCCGCAGGTGCGGTGGTCGCGGGCCGGGGCGCCGCGATCTCGGGCGCGCCGACCAGGATCGCCTGGTGCAGGTCCCGCAGCTCCTCGCTCGGCTCGATGCCGAGCTGGTCGCCCAGCAGCTTCCCGACCTGCCGGAACGCCTCCAGCGCCTCGGCCTGCCTGCTGCTGCGGTACAGCGCCAGCATCAGCTGGCCCCAGAACCGTTCCCGCAACGCGTGGTCGCGGGTCAGCGAGAACAGCTCGGACACCAGGTCCGCCTGGTTGCCCAGCGCCAGCTCGATGTCGATGCGCTGCTCGTGCACCTGCATCAGCTGCTCGGTCAGCCGCGGCACGTGCTCCTGGTGCAGCGTCTCGGATGGCACGTCCGACAACGCCGGCCCGCGCCACAGTTCCAAAGCCGTGGAAAACGCTTGCCGTGCCGCCGTCAGGTCGCCGTTCTGCGCCGCCTCGCGTCCCAGCGCCGCCGCTTCGGCGAACCGGTACACGTCGAGCTGCGAGTCCTCGACGCGGATCTGATAGCCGTCCGCGACCGTGCGGATGAGCGCCGGGTCGCCCAGCGTGTGCCGCAGCCGCATGACGTAGGTCTGCAACGTGCCGCGCGTCCGGGCCGGTGGCGTGTCCCCCCACACGTGCTCGATCAGCTCCGTGACCAGCACCGTTCGGTTGGGACGGAGCAACAGGGCCGCCAGCAGCGCCCGGTGTTTGCCCGCGCGGAGCACCACTTCGCGCCCGTCGAGGCGCACCTCCATGGGACCGAGCAGCCGGAACTCCGGACCCGAACCCATTACCGTCCCCTCGTGAACGTCTGCGCTGCGTGCCCCGCCTGCACAGCCTATGCGCGCACTGTCGCGAAGTGACATCGGCGCGTCAGCGATACGACAGCGCCGTACGGCAATCTTCTTACTGCCCGGTCGGGGGGCCGGGCATCAAGCTTCTCGGGTTCCGCGAGTTCGCGGATCACGAACACTGGGGGTCGAAAGGCCCAGGGGCCGTGCCCCTGGGCCTTTCGCGCATGTCAGGGGACGTTCCGTTAGGGGCACCCTCGCGACGTCAGATGTCGCAAGGGTGCCCCTAACGGCACTTACTTGGCGTAGATGGCGTCGATGTCCGCCGCGTACGTCGTCGCGACGACGTTGCGGCGCAGCTTCAACGAAGGCGTCATCTCGCCGCCCGCTTCGGTGAAGTCGACCGGCAACACGCGGAACTTGCGGATCGCCTCCGCCTTCGACACCGACTTGTTGGCGTCGTCGATCACCGACTGGATCTCGGCGAGCAGGTCCGCGTCCTCCACCAGGTCCGACACGTCGGCCGAGGCCGGCTTGCCGTTCTGTTCCTTCCACGCCGGGAAGAACTCCGGGTCGATGGTGACCAGCGCGCCGATGAACGGCTGCTTGTCGCCGACGACCATGCACTGGCTGACCAGGGGGTGCGCCCGGATCCGGTCCTCGAGCTGCGCCGGGGAGACGTTCTTGCCGCCCGCGGTGACGATGATCTCCTTCTTGCGGCCGGTGATCTTGAGGAAGCCCTCGTCGTCGAGCTCACCGATGTCGCCGGTGTGGAACCACCCGTCCTCGAGCGCTTCCTTCGTGGCGGCCTCGTTGTTCCAGTAGCCGGTGAAGACGATGGGGCCCTTGATCAGGATCTCGCCGTCCTCCGCGATGCGCACCGACGTGCCCGGCACCGGGCGGCCGACCGTGCCGACCTTCGAGGCGCCGTGCGAGGTGACGCACGCGGCCGCGCTGGTCTCGGTGAGGCCGTAGCCCTCGAACACCGGGATGCCGACGCCGCGGAAGAAGTGCGCGAGCCGGTCGCCCAGCGGCGCGCCGCCGGACACCGCGGCGATGCAACGGCCGCCGAGCGCGGCACGCAGCTTGCCGTAGACGAGGCGGTCGAACAGCGCGTGCTTCAGGCGCAGCGCGAGGCCGGGGCCGCCCGTGTCGAGTGACTGGCTGTACTCGACGGAGGTCGCCTCGGCGGCGTCGAAGATCTTGCCCTTGCCCGCCGCGTGCGCCTTCTGCTTCGCGCCGTTGTAGACCTTCTCGAACACGCGCGGCACGGCGACCACGAACGTCGGCCGGAACGTGCCGAGGTCCGCGACCAGGTCCTTCACGTCAGCGGTGTGGCCGACGGTCGCCCGCGAGTAGATGCACGCGACGGCCAGCGCACGGGCCAGGATGTGCGCGAGCGGCAGGAAGATCAGCAGCGAGTTGCCCGCCGCCAGGATCTCCGGGAACAGCTCCAGCGACGACCGCACCTCGGACAGCAGGTTGCGGTGGGTGAGCGTGCAGCCCTTCGGGCGGCCGGTCGTGCCCGACGTGTAGACGAGCGTCGCCGTCTCGTCCGCCTGCACCTCGCGCCTGCGGGAGTGGACCTGCTCGTCGGGCACGTCCTTGCCGAGCGCCGTCAGCTCGTCGATCGCGCCGGCGCTGCCCTCGATCTGCCACACGTGGCGCAGCTCGGACAGCTTGTCGATGACCGTGTCGAGCGTCTTGCGGTGGCCGGCGGTCTCGACGAACACGGCCTTCGCGGCCGAGTCGGAGAGGATCCACTCCATCTGGTCGGCCGAGGACGTCTCATAGATCGGGACGGTGATGCCACCCGCCGCCCAGATGGCGTAGTCGATCAGTGACCACTCGTAGCGGGTCTTCGAAACCAGGCCGATCCGGTCGCCGTGTTGCAGGCCGAGGGCGATGAGGCCCTTCGCGACCGCCATCACCTGTGCCGCGAAGTCACGCGCCGTGACGTCGACCCAGGTCCCGTCGATGCGCCTGCGGAAGCTGACCGTGTTGCCGAAGCGCTCCGCGTTGGCCCACACCATGTCGGTGAGGTTCTCCTCCGGAGCCACTGTGGCGGTGGCGGGGACGCTGAACTCGCGCACGTCAACCTCCGTACGGTTGTTTGTTACTGGTCGGGAAACTTAGCGTGTGATTCCGGCGATACAAAGGTTGGGACGCCCTTCCGTTACCTTTTGACGTCATGCCGAGCGTGGACGTCGTCGACGAGACATTCCTGGCCGTGCCACCGAACGTGGTCGCCGCCGCGTTCGCCGCGCCCGCCTCGTGGCGCGCCTACTGGCCCGACCTCGAACTCGATGTTTACGCCGACAGGGGCAACGAGGGACTCCGCTGGACGGTGCGCGGGGCGTTGGTCGGAACGATGGAGGTCTGGCTGGAACCGGTGCTGGACGGCACGGTCGTGCACTACTTCCTCCGCGCTGATCCACAGGGCCCGGCGCCCACGGCGCGGCAGGCGCGACGCGAGGTCCGGCGTCGCCAGATCGCCGCGAAGACCGTGGCGCTCGAGCTCAAGATGAATCTGGAGGACGGTAGGCCCGCTGGCTGCCCGCCAGCCGGGTGATCTTGGTCCGTCCGCGTCTCATAACTAGGTTGTGAAGTGTGCGGGTTCACGTTGTGTCCGATGTGCACGGCAACGCCGAGGCGCTGGCGCGCGCCGGCGACGGTGCCGACGCCCTGGTGGTCCTCGGCGACCTGATCGACTTCGTCGACTACCACGATCATTCGAGAGGGATTCTCGGACGCGTGTTCGGGCCGGAGAAAGTAGGTGTTTTCGCGGAACTCCGGCGCGGCACGCCTCGATCGGCGAAGGACCGGCACGACACCGCGACCTACATCCGGTCCCTCTGGGACGGACTCAAGGACGCCGCCTCCGTCGTCGAGGAGGCCGTGCTCGAGCAGTACGACCAGATGTTCTCCGCGATGACCGCCCCGACGTACGCGACGCCGGGCAACGTGGACAGTCCGCACCTGTGGCCGCGCTTCGCCCACGACGGCGTCCACGTCCTGGACGGTGAGGTCGCCGAGATCGGCGGCCTGCGCTTCGGGTTCGTCGGCGGCGGCCTGCTGCCACGTGGCGTGGTGCGCCGGTTCGACGCGCCGTGGTGGCCCTACCTGCGCTCGGAGGAGGACATGCGCGCGGCGCTGCTGGGGCTCACCGACGTGGACGTGCTGTGCACGCACATCCCGCCCGCTGTGTCCGAGCTCATGTACGACGTGATCGCGCGCCGCCCCGAGTGGGGCTCGCACGCGGCGCTCGAGGTGATCGCGCGCGACCGGCCGCGGTGGTCGTTGTTCGGCCACGTGCACCAGCCGCTCGCCCGCAGGGCACGCGTCGGGTTCACCGAATGCATCAACGTCGGCCACTTCCAGCGCAGCGGCAAGCCTCACGTCCTGGTTTGGTGACACCCCCGGTAACCTGCCCTGCATGGCCGACGAGTCCACTCAGTCCATCGTCATCGACGCACCGCCAGAGAAGATCATGGCGGTCATCGCGGACTTCGCCGCGTACCCGGACTGGGCTAACGGGGTGAAGCAGGTCGAGATCCTGGAAGACGACCAGGTCAAGTACAACATCGACCAGGGGCCGGTGAAGGACGAGTACGTCCTCAAGTACGTCTGGTCCCCGGACCGTCTGTCGGTGAGCTGGGACCTGGTCAAGGGCACCATGCAGAAGGCGCAGCACGGCAGCTACGTGCTCGAGCCGACCGGGTCCGGCAGCACCAAGGTCACCTACACGCTCTCCGTGCAGCTGGTGATCCCGATGATCGGTCTGTTCCGCCGCAAGGCCGAGAAGATGATCCTCGACACCGCGCTCAAGGAGCTCAAGAAGCGCGTGGAGACCTCCGCTTGAGCCGAGTCCTCCTCTTCACCGGCAAGGGCGGCGTCGGGAAGACGACGCTCGCCGCCGCCACCGGTGCCAGGCTCGCCGCCTCCGGACGCAAGGCACTCGTCGTGTCGACCGACCCCGCGCACTCACTGGGTGACGCGCTCGGTACGACACTCGGCGCCAAACCGTCCGAAGTGGATGGTGGACTCTACGCGTGCCAGATCGACCCGCGCGGACTCGTCGACGACGCGTGGGGCGAGCTGCGCGGCCACCTGCGCACGATGCTCGCCGGCGCGGGCGTGGATGAGATCGACGCCGAGGAGCTGACCGTTCTTCCCGGTGTGGAAGAACTTCTGGCGCTCGCCGAGGTGCAGCGGCTCGCGTCGTCCGGACCTTGGGAGACGGTCGTCGTCGACTGCGGGCCGACCGCGGAGACGTTGCGGCTGCTGGCGTTGCCCGAGGCGTTCGCCGGCTATCTGGAACGGCTCTTCCCCACGCACCGGCGGGTCGTGCGCGGCCTGCTGGCCGGTGTCGCGGGCACGGGGACCGTCGAGAAGTGGGACGCCACGGCGGACGCCCTGTCGCGGCTGGCCGAGCACCTGGAGGCGTTGCGCACCATGCTCGCCGACCCGGCGCGGACCTCGGTCCGGCTCGTGCTGACGCCCGAGCGGGTCGTCGCGGCCGAGACGCGCCGCACGCTGACCGCGTTGGCGCTGCAGGGAATCCACGTGGACGGCGTGATCGCGAACCGACTCGTCCCGTCGCCCGGTTCGGCCCGCGGCGCGGCGGCCTCGTGGCTGCGCACCCGCAGGCACGAGCAGGACGCCGTGCTGGCGTCGCTGACCGGGATCGGGACGCTGAAGACGGTCGATCACCGCGCGGCCGAGCCCGTCGGCATCCCGGCCCTGCTGGAGGTCGCTTCAGGCCTGTACGGGACCTCGGACCCGTTGGAAGGCGGTGCTTCCAGCGGCCAGATGCTGGAGGTGTCCGGCAGCGGCCGCGGTCACGACGCCTCGTACTCGCTGCGGATCTCGGTGCCGCTGGCCGACGACAGCGAACTGGACCTGGCGCGCGTCGGCGACGAGCTGGCGCTGACGGTGGACGGGCGGCGCAAGCTGGTCGCGCTGCCGTCGCTGCTGAAGCGGTGCATCGTGACGGGTGCGGAGATGGACGACTCTGGTGTGACGGTGCGGTTCCGGCCGGACCCGGCCCTCTGGATGCGGTGATCAGGCGTGAGTGATGAGACCGGCAGGTTGGCCGAGGAGCTGCGGCTGCTGATCGACGCCGCGGCCGAGCGGGTGCAGCCGTGGCTGCAGAAGGTCGCCGAGGCGGGCGATCCCGAGGCGCACACGCCCGAGACGTGCGGCTGGTGCCCGTTGTGCAACGGCGTGGCCCTGCTGCGCGGTGACCGTTCCGAGCTGGCGTCGAAGGCGGCCGAGCATGCGGCCGGCCTGATCGCCGTGCTGCGGGCCGCCCTGCGCGAGCCGGGCACCCCTCCGCCCGAGCCGCCGCCCTCGTCCGGGTCCAGTGAGCCGCGGGTCCAGCACATCCCGGTGGTGCGCCGGAGCGGCCCGTGCTGACCGTCGGGGTCGACATCGGCGGGACGAGCGTGCGGGCCGGTGTCGTCGATCCGCGCGGTTCCGTGATCGACACGTCCCGTGCGCCGACACCGGCCGGTGAGGGCCCGCTGGAGGACGCGATCGTCGCCGCCGTCGAGGAGGTCTCGTCCCGGCACACCGTGTCCGCCGTGGGTCTCGCGGTCGCGGGCTTCGTCGCGTCCGACCGCCGGACCGTGCGGTTCGCGCCGCACCTGGCGTGGCGGCACGCCGACGTGGCCGACCGCATGGCTGGGCGGCTCGGTCTGCCCGTGGTTCTGGAACACGACGCCAACGCGGCGGCCCTGGCCGAGCACCGCTTCGGCGCCGCCCGTGGCGCCAAGATCGCGGTGCTGGTCGCGATCGGCACCGGCATCGGCGGCGCGCTGTTGCTGGACGGCGAGGTCTTCCGCGGTGCCCACGGTGTGGCACCGGAGCTGGGACACCTGCGGGTCGTGCCGGACGGCCGCCCGTGCCCGTGCGGCAAACACGGCTGCTGGGAGCGCTACTGCAGCGGCACGGCGTTGTCCGCGACGGCCGTCGAGCTGCTGGCCAAGCATCCCGGTGTGTCCACGGTCCTGGCCCGCGAGGCGCTGGGCGACTCGCGCGCGATCACCGGCCGCCGCGTCGCCGGCGCCGCCCGCGACGGCGACCCGCTGGCGCAGCGCGCGCTGGCAGAGCTCGCCAAGTGGCTGGGGGAGGGCCTGGCGCTGGTCGCCGACGTGTACGACCCGGAGGTCGTCGTGATCGGTGGCGGGGTCTCGGAGTCCGCGCCGCTGTTCCTGGACGATGCCCGCGAGCGGTACGCCGCGGTCGTCACCGGTGCCGGGCACCGGCCGCTGGCGCGTATTCGTACCGCTCAGCTGGGCGACGACGCGGGCATCGTCGGTGCGGCCACGCTGGCGCGGGAGCTGGTGGGCAAGATGAGCCCCAACTCGTCGCGGTGACTCAGAACAGCACGATGAGCAGGACGATCACCGCGAGGGCCACCACGATGGGGATGATCGAACCGCCGTAGGGCGACCTGCGGTAGTGGCTGCGGACGCTGGTGGTGCGGAACCAGCCGTACGGCACGAGGCGGCGGTGTCGCCGGACCCAGGGCATGTCTCCTCCCAAGGCGTTGGGGGACTTGTCGCCTGAGACATACCCGGATCCGGCCGTGCCGATGCCACTGACGGCAACCCGGCCTGTGGACAACTCCGACCCGGTTCTGCCGACACCCCACCCGGCCTGTGGATAACTCCGGTTCAGGGCCCGGATCTGTCGGTGCCGTCTGGAAGAATCAAAAGCAGGGGGACCCCCTGGCGGGGGGACGCCCGCGTCAGCGTTGCCGCAGCTGACGCGTCACTCCAGATCCCTGCTTACGTCGGGCCTGCTGACCGGAGACCTGCGACGTGAGCGCTAGCGGGCGAGCTTGCGCAGGATGCGGGGACGGCGACGGGCGCGGGCCGCGCGGCGCTCCTCGTCCTTCTTGTTCAGGGTCGCGAGAGCGCGGGCCATCATCATGTACTGCATCTGGTCCATGCCCCGACGGTAACCTGCACTGAATCGTTCAGGTACCGATTCGTGGCCGTTATCACGTCGTTACCAAAGTGACGGATCACACCTGGGCGCCGTCATCCGGCGGAGGGGTGTTGCGCATCCGGAGCACCAGCCAGCCGACCCCCGTGCACAACGCGACCAGCGCCAGCGGCGTGCCGATGCGCGGTTCGAGGCCGAAAACCCCCGGCGCGACGAGCAGGACGATGCCGAGCACGAACAACATCAGCGCGGCGATGGTGCCGGGCCGCAGCACGGGGAACGGCGGGGGCTCCGGCGGGATGTAGTGGTCGTCGTCGGCGGGGTCCGGCTCGTCGTCGAGGACGATCTCCGTGGTCGCGGGCTCGGGCTCGGGCAGCGGCTCGTCGGCGGCCTCGTCGAGGTCCAGCCAGTTCTTCCCGACGCCTTCGGCCTCGAGGCCCGCCACGATCTCGGCGAAGGCCTCGTCGACGTTCTCCGGACCGTCCGTCGAGTCGCGCCTGCCGTTCATCCAGAACCTCTCGTCCTGTTCGTTCCTAGCCCCCTCATCGTTGCACGGCCCCGATGTGTTGCGGATTACGGCAGTCGGCCCAGTTGTGCCCGTACCGATAGCCGGTGGGTCTTCGTTGTGTGAGGTGCGGTCACCTCCGTAGGCTGGTCGCGGGATCAAGGTTCGGGTCAAGGGAGGCGCTCCCCAAGGTGCTGTACTGGTTGATGAAGCACGTCTTCCTGGGGCCCATCCTTCGGCTGTTCTTCCAGCCGAAGATCATCGAGGGTGCGGAGAACATCCCGAAGGAGGGCGGGGCCATCCTGGCGAGCAACCACCTCGCCGTCTCGGACTCGTTCTTCCTGCCGCTGATGCTTTCGCGGCGGGTGACCTTCCCCGCCAAGATCGAGTACTTCACCGGTACCGGTCTCAAGGGCAAGCTGCAGAAGTGGTTCTTCTCCGGTGTCGGCCAGGTGCCGATCGACCGGTCGAGCGCCTCGGCGGCGCAGGGCGCGCTCGACACGGGCGTGCGCATCGTCCGTGAGGGCAAGCTGCTCGGCATCTACCCCGAGGGCACCCGTTCGCCCGACAGCCGCCTGTACAAGGGCAAGGTCGGTGTCGCGTGGATCGCGCTGGAGTCCGGCGCGCCGGTCATCCCGGTCGCGATGTTCGGCACGGACAAGGCGAACCCGATCGGCTCCAAGATGTGGCGGCCGTACCCGATCCGCATCAAGATCGGCAAGCCGCTGGACTTCTCCCGCTACGCGGGCCTGTCCGGCGACCGGTTCGTGCTGCGGTCGATCACCGACGAGATCATGTACGCCCTGATGGAGCTCACCGGTCAGGAGTACGTGGACGTCTACGCGGCCAAGGCCAAGGAGGCGGCGACCGGCCCCGAGCAGGTGCAGGCGGCCGATCGCCTGCCCTCGACGAAGGCGAGCTGAGCCGCGCGCCTAGGGTTGCGCGGTGCGGTTCTTCTACGACTGTGAGTTCATCGAGGACGGGGTGACGATCGACCTGGTGTCGATCGGGGTGGTCGACACCGAAGGCCGCGAGTTCTACGCCGTGTCCACGGAGTTCGACCCGGACCGGGCCGGCCCGTGGGTGCGCGCGAACGTCCTCAACCAGCTGCCCGCGCCGTCGAACAAGGCGTGGCGCAGCCGCGAACGCATCCGCGAGGACCTGCTCGACTTCCTGGGCGCCCGCAAGGCCAACCGTGACGACGTCGAACTGTGGGCGTGGTTCGCGGCCTACGACCACGTCGCGCTGGCGCAGCTGTGGGGCGCCATGCCCGCGCTGCCGCGCGCCCTGCCCCGCTTCACCCGCGACCTGCGGCAGCGCTGGGAGGACGTCGGCAAGCCGAAGCTGCCCGCCCCGCCGTCCGACGCGCACGACGCGCTCGCCGACGCCCGCCACAACCTCGCGCGGTGGAAGGTCATCGAGGAACACCGCCGCAAACTCGGCTTCCCGATCCGCTGACCGGGCCGTTTACTGTCCGGTAATTGAGACCCCTGATTGCTGCACCGATCCAGGTCATGAAAGTCTGGGTGACACAGACCACTCAGAGAGATTGGGTTAGCAGATGCGCATCGGTGTGCTCACTGGCGGTGGTGACTGCCCTGGTCTGAACGCGGTCATCCGCGCCGTCGTCCGCAAGGGCATCGAGACCCATGGCTGGGAGATCCTCGGGTTCCGCAACGGGTGGCAGGGACCGATCGAGAACCTGACGAAACCGTTGGGGCTCAAGAACGTCGAGGACATCCTCACGCGCGGCGGCACGATCCTCGGATCCTCGCGCACCAACCCCTACAAGGTGGACGGCGGCGTAGACCGCATCCGCGAGGTACTCGCCGAGAACGAGGTCGACGCGCTGATCGCGATCGGCGGCGAGGACACCCTCGGTGTCGCGAAGCGGCTGACCGACGACGGCATCGGCGTGGTGGGCGTGCCGAAGACGATCGACAACGACCTCGGCGCCACCGACTACACCTTCGGCTTCGACACCGCGGTGCACATCGCGACCGAGGCGATCGACCGGCTCCGCACGACGGCGGAGTCGCACCACCGGGCCCTGGTCTGCGAGGTCATGGGCCGCCACGCGGGCTGGATCGCGCTGCACTCGGGCCTCGCGGGCGGCGCCAACGTGATCCTGGTGCCGGAGCGCCCGTTCAGCGTCGACAAGGTCGTCGAGTGGGTGGAGCGCCGGTTCGAGGCCGAGTTCGCGCCGATCATCGTCGTCGCCGAGGGTGCGATGCCCGAGGGCGGCGCCGAGGTCCTGCACTCGGGCGAGCGTGACGCGTTCGGTCACGTCCGGCTCGGCGGCGTCGGCCAGTGGCTGGCCGAGGAGATCGCGGACCGCACCGGCAAGGAGTCGCGCGCCGTCGTGCTCGGCCACACCCAGCGCGGTGGCACGCCGACCGCCTACGACCGCGTGCTCGCGACCCGCTTCGGTCTGCACGCCGTCGACGCGGTCGCGGCCGGCGACTTCGGTGTCATGGTCGCCCTGAAGGGCACGGACATCGTGCGCGTCAAGCTCGCGGAGGCCACCGCCGAGCTGAAGACCGTGCCGCTGGAGCGCTACGCCGAGGCCGAGGTCTTCTTCGGCTGATCCCAGGGTTGCGGCGCACACCTCACGCGGGGTGTGCGCCGCACCGAACGGCTTCGCAGGCGTCCCCCCGCCCTCGGGGGACCCCCGGTTTCTATTCTTCCAGCGGGGTCTGACAATTTCGGCCGACCGGAAGCCGAGCCGCTCGCACCGGTCATGCTCACTCAGGCAAACTCACGCAGGCCAAGCGCGCCAAGCTCGCGCAGGCCACGCTCACGCAAGCAAACTCACGCAGGCCAAGCGCGCCAAGCTCGTGCAGCCCACGCTCACGCAGGTCAAGCCCGTGCAGCCCACGCTCACGCAGGCATCCCCCCGCCCAGGGGGACCCCCGATTTCAATTCTCCCACCGACCACCGACAGTTTCCGCAGACCGGAAACGGCTAGGTGAGAGCCCCCACATCCAGGTAAGCGGCGAACGTGCCGAGCCAGTGATCGGCCATGTACCCGTGCCCGAACACGTACCGCCACCCAGCCTCCCGATGCGCCGCCGCAGCAGTAGCCGCCAACTCGGCATACCGATGCATAGCCGGCAAAGCCCCGGCCAACGCCTCCCAGTTCCAGGCCCGCGACAAAGCTAACCCGGCTAGATGCGACCCGTAGGCGTCGGAGGGATCGTCAACGGGGAACGGCTCCCGCAACCCCTTCCACCGCGCCTCCTCCAACGAAGGCAAGAACCGCAGAAACCAAGCGGCGAAGTCAACATCATCCAACGCGCGCCGCATCAGGTCGGCGGTCATCAAAGCGGGCGAGAGGAAGTCAGCGGCGTCGGGCTCGAACCCGCCGTAGTCGGCATCCTCCCGATGCCACCGCAGCGCCGCCTCCAGACAAGCCGACGCCAGCTCGAAGTCCCCGACCGCCTGCGCGGCGTCGAACACCAGAGACGTCGCGAACGCCGTGTTGCTGTGCGTACCGGTCCGCACGGGCAGCCGCGCGGCGGAGATCCACTCCAGCCACCGGTCCCGCAGCACCGAAGCGATGGGCTCCACCGACCAGGGCATCCCGCCGGTACGCAACTCGGCGTCGAGCAGCAACAGCCACGCCCACCCGTAAGGACGCTCCCAGAACCGGCCCGCCCGGGAAGCGAAGAACGAGGCCTCCACGGCACAGTTCGCCGGAGTGATCAACGAGGACAGCACCGATCGCGCCGAGTCAGCACCCTCCAGTGAGGGCCGCAGGCGTAAGAGACGCACCGCGAGCCACGTCTGGTGCACGCACGAGTGCCAGTCGAACGACCGGGCGAAAACAGGGTGCAGCACCCGTTGCGGCACGAGCTCGGAGTCATCGGAGACGAGGTGAGTCCAGTGCACCGGGTGATCACGCTGGAGGTTCGCCACGGCCGTCGACAGCAACCGGGTCGCGGTGCTGTCATCCAATCGGGTGGTGTCCATCAGGTCATGATGCACAGCGTCATCTCAATTGGGCAGGGGTTGTTCGTTCACACGTAACTGCAAGAACTGGCAGACCCGTACCCGTCTCTCAGTGTGGAACGAATAAGCTGAGCAGCGTGAACTGGACCGTGGACGTGCCCATCGACACGCTTCCCGAGCTTCCGCCGCTGCCGCCCGAGATGCGCAAGCGGCTCGACGACGCCCTCGCGCGTCCTGCCGCCCAGCAGCCCGAGTGGCCCGACGCGGACCAGGTGCGCAAGGTCCGCACCGTGCTCGAGAGCGTTCCGCCGATCACCGTGCCCGCCGAGATCGACCAGCTGCAGGCACAACTCGCACAGGTCGCCCAGGGACAGGCGTTTCTGCTGCAGGGCGGTGACTGCGCTGAGACGTTCGCGGACAACACCGAGCCGCACATCCGCGCGAACATCCGGACCCTGCTGCAGATGGCGGTCGTGCTGACCTACGGCGCGAGCGTGCCCGTCGTGAAGGTCGGCCGCATCGCCGGCCAGTACGCCAAGCCGCGTTCGTCGAACATCGACGCGCTCGGCCTGCCCTCCTACCGCGGCGACATCGTCAACTCGCTCGTCGCCACGCCCGAAGCGCGCATCCCGGACCCGTCGCGGCTGATCCGCGCGTACGCGAACGCGGGCGCCGCGATGAACCTGCTGCGCGCGCTGACCGGCGCCGGCCTCGCCGACCTGCACCGCGTGCACGACTGGAACCGCGACTTCGTGCGCACCTCGCCCGCGGGCGAGCGGTACGAGGCGCTGGCCGGCGAGATCGACCGCGGTCTGCGCTTCATGTCCGCGTGCGGCGTGACGGACCAGTCGTTGCATGGCACCGAGATCTACGCTTCGCACGAGGCGCTGCTGCTCGACTACGAGCGCGCCATGCTGCGCCTCGACACGTCGGGCGACCAGCCGCGCCTGTACGACCTGTCGTCGCACTTCCTGTGGATCGGCGAGCGGACCCGCCAGCTCGACGGCGCGCACATCGCGTTCGCCGAGCTGCTGTCCAACCCGATCGGCCTCAAGATCGGCCCGACGACGACACCGGAGATGGCCGTCGAGTACGTCGAGCGCCTCGACCCGCGCAACCAGCCGGGCCGCCTGACGCTGATCTCGCGCATGGGCAACGGCAAGGTACGCGACGTGCTGCCCGCCATCGTCGAGAAGGTCACCGCGTCCGGTCACCAGGTGATCTGGCAGTGCGACCCCATGCACGGCAACACGCACGAGTCGTCCACCGGCTACAAGACCCGCCACTTCGACCGGATCATCGACGAGGTGCAGGGCTTCTTCGAGGTGCACCGCAGGCTCGGCACGCACCCCGGCGGCATCCACATCGAGCTCACCGGTGAGGACGTCACCGAGTGCCTCGGCGGCGCACAGGAGATCACCGACGCGGACCTCGCCGGCCGCTACGAGACCGCCTGCGACCCGCGCCTGAACACCCAGCAGTCGCTGGAGCTGGCGTTCCTCGTCGCGGAAATGCTCCGCTCCTGAACGGTTGGTCGTGAGTGCTTTCCGTCGTCATAGCGACGGAAAGCACTCACGACCTCCTTACAGGCCGACGATGGTGATCTCGGTGCCCTTGCGCACCCGAGTGCCCGGCGGGATGGACTGGTTCACGCACGTCCCGCGCTTGTTGAACTCGGCCCGCACCTTGAGTCCGAGCTTCTCCAGGTCCTGCTCCGCGTCCCGCATCTTCTGGCCGGTCACGTTCGGCACCTCGACCGTCTCCGACCCGCTGGAGATGACGACGCCGACGCGCTTGTCGCCGCCGGTCACGACGGTGCCCGCGGCCGGCTCGGTCCGCACGACGCGGTCCTTGTCGACGGCCTCGGACTCCTCGGTCTTCAGCTCGAACGGCTCCAGGCCGGCGCGCTGGATCTCCAGGAACGCCTCGTCCTTCGTCTTGCCGGTCACGTTCGGCACCGGCTTGCGCGGCGACGGGCCCTTGCTCATCACGAGGGTGACGTTGCCGCCGACGTCCAGCTGCGTGCCGGGGCGAGGATCGAGACCGACGACCTTGCCCTGCGGCACCGAGTCGCTGAACGCGTCCTTCGCGGGATCCTTGACCGCCTTCAGGCCGGCCTTCTCGATCTCGCTGATCGCGGCGGCCTCATCGATGCCGACGTTCACGAACGGCACGACCGGCTTGCCGCGCGACACGATGAGCTTCACGGTCTGGCCCTTGAGCAGCTCGGTGCCGTTGCCGGGGTCGGTGCGCAGCACCTGCCCGTTCGGCACCTCGTTGCTCGGCTCCTTCACCACGATGGCCGTCAGCGACGCGTCCCGCAGCAGCTGCGACGCGTTCGTCTCGCTCTGCCCGCTGACGTCCGGCACGGCCGTCCAGCGGCCGCTGCCGAGCCACCAGGAGAAGATGCCGACGATCAACGCCACCACGGCGACCACGCTCGTCCAGATGATGAAGCGGCGTTTGCTGCGCAGCCGCTCCTCCTCGACCGGATCGACCTTCTTCGGCCGGGGCCTCGGCTTGCGCGGCGTCTGCGGCCGCGACATCACGCTCGTCGCGTTGGCGGTGGCGGGTTTCCGCACCGGCGTCGTCGCCTCGGCGACCGACGGCGGCGTCGCGCCGACCGCGACGCTCACCGGGCGCATGACGACCGTCCGGTCCTCCTCGGGCGCCGTGCCCGGCACCGGCACCGGCTGCGGCGTGAGCCCCAGCTCGGCGCCGACGCGCTCCAGGTCCTCCAGGAACGCGTTCGCGTCCGGGTGCCGCAGCGACGGGTCGCGACGGGTCGCCTTGCGCACCAGGTTGTCCAGCGCGAGCGGCACGCCGGGGATGGCGGGGACGTCGGAGTTCACGTGCTGGTAGGCCACCGAGATCGGGGTGTCGCCACGGTAGGGCGCCTCACCCGTCAGCACCTCGTAGAGCAGGATTCCGGCCGAGTACACGTCACTGCGCGCATCCGAGACGCCGCGCTCCACCTGTTCAGGTGACAGGTACGCCACCGTGCCGAGGATGGTGCTGTCGCTCGTCGCACCGATGTCGGCGACCGCGCGGACAAGGCCGAAGTCGGCGACCTTGATCTGGCCACCCGTTCCGATCAGCACGTTCTCCGGCTTCACGTCCCGGTGCACGAGCCCGGCGCGATGCGCGACGCCCAACGCCGACAGCACGGGGCCCACGACGCTGAGCGCGATCGACGGGTCGAGCTTGCCGCGCTGGTTCAGCAGGTCACGCAGGTTGCCGCCGTCGATCAGCTCCATCACCAGGTACACCTGGTCACCGTCGACGCCCTGGTCGTGCACAGCTACCACGGCCGGGTGATGAAGTTGTGCGGCCGCGCGCGCCTCGCGTTCGAACCTGGCGACGAACGCCGGGTCGCTCGAGAGCGACGGATCCATCACCTTCACCGCGATCTGGCGGTCGAGGCGAGTGTCCCGACCTCGGTAAACGGTGGACATGCCACCGCGAGCGAGCACCGCGTCCAGCCGGTATCGCTGGTCGAGCAGTCCACCCATCAAGTTCGAAACCGACCTCTCCACAGTGCGAGATGGTAAAGGCGAGGATGACCCGGTTGGCGGAAGGGCGTTCCCAGTTCGGTTATGGCATCGTGACCCCCGTGAGTGCGATACCTGCCGCTGCGGATGTACTGGCCCCCGACCTGGAGGTTCTCACCCTCCCCGAGGTGGCCGACCGACTGGGGCTCGGGGTGAACCGGGTCCACCAACTGCTGCGCGACGGGCAACTGCTCGCCGAGCGGCGTGACGGCGTTCTCGTCGTTCCAGCTCAGTTCCTCGCCGCCGGAGGCGTGGTGAAGGGCCTGCCGGGCACCATCACCGTGCTGAAGGACTCGGGGTTCTCCACCGACGAGATCCTGCGCTGGCTGTTCACCGAGGACGACAGCCTCCCTGGCACTCCGATCGAAGCATTGCGCGGAGACCGTGGGCGTGAGGTAAAGCGGCGGGCTCAAGCCCTCGGATTCTGACCGTTCACTCTTTGCGTTGGTTTCAGGCGTCTCCCCGAGCGGGGGACGCCTGGAACCGTTGAACTTAGAGGATGATCACCAAGATTGTGCGGTCGTTCATCGCGATCGCGGCGGCCTTCGGGCTGCTGCTCACGCCTTCCGTGGCCTCGGCGTCCCCGGCGGTGTCGGGCAAGCCCACCACTCTCGAGCTCGATGCGGGTGGTGCGCAGGTCAAGCTCAAGAAGGGCAACAAGCTCCAGATCAAGGGCAAGCTGGGCGCTCAGGGCGAAGTCCGTGAGATGACGCTGGGCCTCACTGTCTTCGCGCAGGTCAGGGTCGGTGCGACGGCGTGGACCGACATCTACTCGCGGTCATGCCAGCCGAACGCGACCTTCACCTCGAGGCTGACCATCAGCGCGTCCGCCGACCTGCGGCTCTACTTCCCCGGTACGAGCGTGTACGCCTCGGCCACGTCGAACATCGTCGGCGTTGTAGTCATCTAGTCACTTTGGCGAGCAGTGCCCGGCCCGCGCCGGGCACTGCCACGGCCAGCCTGCGCGCGTTCGGCACCGCGACGCGCCGCCAGAGCACCGAGCAGTCCACCAGCTCCAGGATGTCGCGGTAGAGCGTGAACGCCGTCCGCACACACGGCCGCGACGCCGGCGCCAGCATCGCGATACCGGGCTCGGCCTCCCGGTAGACCCCGTGCGCGTGCGCGACGAGATGCGCCAGCGCCCGCTTCACCCGCGTGTCCGGGCGCCTGTTGCGCCGGCACCAGCCGAGCAGGTCCCGGTCGACGCCGAACGCCGCCAGTTCGTCGGCCGGCAGGTAGACGCGGCCGCGGTCGAGGTCCTCGCCCACGTCGCGCAGGAAGTTCGTCAGCTGGAACGCGACCCCGAGCTTCGCCGCGTAGGGCTCGGCCTCCGCCCTGGGCGCGACCGTGCCGAGGACGGGCACCATCTGCAGTCCGATCACCTCGGCCGAGCCGCGCACGTACCGGCCGAGTTCGGTGAACGAGGCGTAGGACGTGACGTGCAGGTCCATCCGCATCGACGCCAGGAAGTCCGTGAACAGCTCGCGATCGAGCTCGTAGCGCCGCGTGGTGTCCGCCAGCGCGTGCAGCACGGCGTTCGAGGGTTCCTTGTCCAGCAGGCGTTCCAGCCGGTCCAGCTCCTCGCCGCGGTGCTCACGGCCGGCCTCGTCGACGATCTCGTCGGCCCACCTCGCGAACGCGTACAGGGCGTGCACCGCCGGGCGCTGGTCGGGGCGCAGCAGCGTGGTCGCGAGGAAGAACGTCTTGCCGTACCTGGCGTTGATGCGGCGGCAGGTCGCGAACGCCTGGTTGAGGTTCATTCGTATCGAGTGGACAGGCCGAAGGGGTCCGGCTTCACCAGCGAGCGCGCGGCCAGCACGGACACCGCCAGCGCGAGCGTCAGGAACCCCCACGAGTAGAGCGCGGTGTCGCCGTTCGGGAACGTCACGAGCAGCAGGAACACCGACGCGAGCACGACGGTCACCTGGCCCTTCGTGGTCCACGTGAGCCCGGCGGCGAGCGCAAGGGGCCAGCTGAAGTACCAGGGCAGCGTCGCGGGGGAGAGCAGGGCGACGGCCAGCATCGTGATCGCCGCGCAGCGGATCGCGTTCGGCCCGCCCTCGCGTGCGGCCCGCCACTGCCGCCAGGCGATGAACAGCAGCAGGATCGACCCGAGCGCGCGCGCCACGCCCATGAAGATGCCGCCGTCGACGTGCACGAACCAGTTGACGATCATGCGCACGAAGTCGCCGACCGCGCTCGGGATCGACAGCCAGTTCACGATCATCGACGACGACCGCAGCGCCGGGATCCAGCCGAGCCCCACACCCGCGACGAGCGTGCACGCCGCGAACACGCCGAGGAACACCGCGGCCCCGGCGCCGAGCGCCTTCTGGAACCGCTTGCGCTGGTCACCGTCGAGCCGTGCGGCCCACACCCAGATCAGGAACGGCACGACGACGACCGCCGTGGCCTTCACCGAGAACGCCAGCGCGACGAGTGCGAAGCCGCTGACGTGCCGGTGGTCGAGTACGAGCAGCACACCGGCCGCCATCAGGCCGACCATCAGCAGATCGTTGTGCGCGCCGCCGACGAGGTGGACCAGGATCAACGGGTTGGCCGCGGCCAGCCACAAGGCGACGTCGCCGCGTCCGCCGAGGTGTCGCGCCAGGCCCGGCAGCGCCCAGCAGAGCAGCGCGAGGCCGACCGCCAGCGCGAGGCGCATCGCGACCACACCGCCGATGACGCTCCCGCCGGTCGCCCACACGATCGCCTTGGCGACCAGGATGAACAGCGGCCCGTACGGGGCGGGCGTGTGCTGCCACACCCAGCTGACGTTCTCGCTGAGCGTGCTCTGCAGCACCGACGGGCCGACCGCGTACGGGTCGAACCCGGTCAGCGCGAGCTGCCCCTGCGCGAGATAGCTGTAGATGTCCTTGCTGAACAACGGCGGCGCGAACAGCAGCGGCATCGTCCACGCCGCGACCGCCACCAGCACGGCGAAGCTGGAGACCTGGCCCCAGCGGACCAGGCGGCCGAGCCGGATCCACGCCCAGATCACCAGGCCGAGCCCCAGGTACAGCAGCATGCTGGCGAGATCCTGGCCGTGGCCGTAGCGGATCCAGGACAGCGAGGTGTCCGCGATGAGCGGGTCGCGCTTGAGGGTGGCGCCCGCCCCGGTGCCCCCGATCGCGACCAGCGCGACGCCCAGCACGCCGAGCATCGTGGTGCGGACGGGGATGGCATACGCGTTCGCGCGCGCGGCGTCGAGTGCCGTGGTGCGCGTGCGGGAGAGGGACGGAGTCGTTGCCATCGCGGGAACATCGTTGCACAACGCACTCGGGTGCCAGCAGGCAAGTGACAAGGTGTTAACGCCGCCTCATACTCAACGCATGTCGAATTTCGCGATCCTGGTCGACGGGCTGCGCGTGGTTCGCGGTGGCAACGAGGTCGTGCGTGGCCTGACCTTCAGCGTGCCACCGGGATTCGTCACCGGCCTGATCGGACCGAGTGGGTGTGGCAAGACGACCTTGCTGAGGTCGATCGTGGGCGTGCAGATCATTGCCGCCGGCTCGGTGTCCGTGACCGGTTCGGTCGGTTATTCGACCCAGAATCCGGCCGTCTACGCCGACCTCACGGTGCGGGAGAACCTGCGCTACTTCGCCGCCGTGCTGGAGGCGCCGTCGTCCGACGTCGACCGGGTCCTGTCGGACGTCGACCTCGTCCCGCAGGGCGATCAACTGGTCGGCAGCCTGTCGGGAGGACAACTCGCCCGAGCGAGTCTCGCCGTCGCGCTGCTCGGCTCGCCCCAGGTGCTGGTGCTCGACGAGCCGACCGTGGAGCTCGACCCGGTGCTGCGGCGCGACCTGTGGCAGATGTTCCACTCGCTCGCCGAGGAGGGCCGGACCGTGCTCGTGTCCAGCCACGTCATGGACGAGGCGGCGCGGTGCGACCGGCTGCTGTTCATGCGCGAAGGGCTCCTGCTGGCCGACGACACCCCGGCCGCCCTGCGGGCCCGCACCGGTTCCGACGACCTCGAGCAGGCGTTCCTCCGGCTGGCGGTGGCGTGATGAAGACCCTCGCGACCGCGCAGCGGATCCTGACCCAGCTCCGCCACGACCGCCGCACCGTGGCACTGATGGTGCTGATGCCGACGTTCCTGCTCGTGCTGCTGCGTTTCGTGTTCAACTCCGAGCCGATGTTCAGCCGCGCGGCGCCCGCTCTGCTGGGCATCTTCCCGTTCACGATCATGTTCATCGTCACGTCGATCACGACCCTGCGCGAGCGCCAGACGACGACGCTGGAACGGCTCATGACGATGCCGATCGCCCGGCTCGACCTCCTGCTCGGCTACGCGATCGCGTTCGGCCTCGTCGCGATCCTGCAGGTCGTGGTCGCCGCCTCGGTCTCGTGGCTGTGGCTCGGCCTGGAGATCAAGGGTGGCCTCGGGCTGCTCACGCTGATCGCCGTCCTCGACGCCCTGCTCGGCATGGCGATGGGACTCTTCGCGTCGGCGTTCGCCCGCACCGAGTTCCAGGCCGTGCAGTTCATGCCGGCGTTCGTGATGCCGCAGGTGCTGCTGTGCGGGCTGTTCGTGCCGCGCGACCAGATGGCGACCGTGCTGAACTGGATCTCCGACGTCCTGCCGCTCTCCTATGCGGTCGACGCCCTGACCCACGTCACCCGAAGCTCCGACGTCGACGGCACCCTCCTGCGCAACCTCTTCATCGTGCTCGCATGCGCCGTCGTCGCACTCGTACTCGGCGCCGTCACCCTGCGGCGCAAGACACCCTGACCCCGGAGGATGCAATATATTGCATTCCGCTTTTGGAATGCAGCATGCAATATATCGGCGCCGTGGCTGTCGAGGTCGTCGCCGTCGTCGTCAGTAAGTCCGCTTGGTCGAGCTGATCGCGAGCTCGGAGAGCTTCGCGGCGGCCGGTTCGGTCAACGGCGTCGACGACAACGTCGCGAGCGCCGACGTCGTCAGCTCCTCGATGCGCGCCTCGACGCCGTCGACGGCGCCGACGGCGACGAGCTGCCGCCGCACCTCGTCGACCATGCTGCGGTCGATATCCTGCATGCCGAGTGCAGAATGCAATATATCGGCCGCGCCCAGCTCCATGCCGAGCGAGACGAGCAGCGTGCGCTTGCCTTCGGCGAGGTCGTCGCCGGCGGGCTTGCCGGTCACGGCCGGGTCGCCGAAGACGCCGAGGAGGTCGTCGCGGAGCTGGAACGCGACGCCGATGTCGGCGCCGAACGCCCGCAGCCCAGCGATCAGCTCCGGCGAGCCGCCCGCCATCGCGGCACCCATGTGCAGCGGGCGTTCGACGGTGTACGCGGCGGTCTTCAGCCGGTCGATGCGCAGCGCGGCGTCCGCGGACGAGTCGCCCTTGGCCTGGGTGAGCACGTCGAGGTACTGGCCGGCGAGCATCTCGGTGCGCATGTCCCGCCACGGCTCGCTCATCCGCCGCAGCACCTCGGCCGGCAGCCCGGCGGCGAACAGCATGTCGTCGGCCCAGGCCAGCGCGATGTCGCCGATCAGGACGGCCGCGGCCATGCCGAAGCGGTCCGAACCGCCGTGCCAGCCCTGCTCGGCGTGCCGCGCAGCGAACGCGACGTGCACGGTGGGCTTCCCGCGCCGCACGGCGGAGGCGTCCATCAGGTCGTCGTGGATCAGCGCGCACGCCTGGATCAGCTCCAGCGAGCTGACCGCGGTGAGCACGGCCTGCGCGAGCGGGCCGTCCGGGTCGCCGCCCGCTCCGCGCCACCCCCACCACGCGTAGGTCGGCCGGATGCGCTTGCCGCCGCCGAGCACGAAGTCGGCGAGCGCGTCGACGGCGCTCGCGAAGCTCGCGTCCATGGCCTCGCCGGACGCCCGGCGGGTGGCGAGGTATTCGGTCAGCGCGTGTTCGACATGCTTGGGCAGCGCTAGGTCGAGAGGGTGGTGGGACACGTTCCCTATCGTCGCCCGAGACCCCACGGGCCCGCTGACCGGGTAGGCGTCCACCATCCGGACTACAGTCCCACTGGACGGGCGTACCACTAGGCTGGGCGGCATGACGTCGGTGGTGCAGCGGCTGCGCGGTGAGGGGATCAAGTTCTCCGTGGAGTTCTTCCCGCCCCGGGACGCCGCCGATGAGCTGGTCCTCTGGAAGGCGATCCGCGAGCTGGAGTCGCTCGACCCCGCGTTCGTCTCGATCACCTACGGCGCCGGCGGCTCGCGCCGCGACCGCACGATCCGTGCGACCGGCCGGGTGGCGCAGGAGACGACGCTGCTGCCCGTGGCGCATCTCACGGCCGTCGACCACTCCGTCGCCGAGCTGCGCAACGTGATCGGCTGGTACGCCGCCGTCGGCGTGCACAACGTCCTCGCGCTGCGCGGCGACCCGCCCGGTGACCCGATGGGCGAGTGGGTGGCGCACCCACAAGGTCTTAACTACGCGGAGGAGCTCGTCCGGCTCGTCCGGGAACTGGGCGACTTCTGCGTCGGCGTGGCCGCGTTCCCGTACGGTCACCCGCGCTCCATGGACCTCGACGACGACGTCAAGTACCTGGTGCGCAAGCTCAACGCGGGCGCGGACTACGCGATCGCGCAGCTGTTCCACGCGCCCGAGCCGTTCCTGCGCATGCGCGACCGCGTCGCGGGCGCGGGCTGTCCGGCGGCGATGATCCCCGGCCTGATGCCGATGACGACCGTCCGGTCGTTGCGCAAGATCGTCGAGCTGTCCGGCGCCCCGCTGCCCGACGACCTGGGCAAACGCCTGGAGCCGTACACCGACGACCCGGCCGGGTTCCGCGCGACGGGCATCGACATCGCGACCGAGATGTGCCAGCGGCTGCTCGACGAAGGCGTCCCGGCGCTGCACTTCTACACGATGAACCGGTCCAAGGCGACGAAAGAGGTGCTCGCCCGCCTCGGACTCGTTCCCGCCAGGGCCTAGTAGGCCACGGCACTGCGTTTGTGCGCGATCAACGCGAGCACCACGACGATCAGCGCCGCGCCCGCGGTGAGTCCGGCGACCAGCATCGCCCAGCCGAAGAACGACGTGGACTCCGAGCCCGCGTACCGCACGGTCGCGCTGAGCATCGACGCCTGACCGGGCTTCGGCGACCACGCGATCGTGCCCTGCTCCTCCTCGCGGCCGTTGGTGTTGACCACCGACCCCGGGAAGCTGATCTTCACCTGGATGTCCGCGCGTTCGGCGGGCACCTGGCTGAGGTCGACCGAACCCGACATCGTCACGAGGTCGCCGGAACGCCGGAAGCTCAGCTGGTACCGGCTGTTCGACGAGCTCGTCGCGACCGAGAGCGTGCGCATCTCGTCGAACGTGAGCCCGTTGAAGAACAGCTGCGTCCCGGCGTACGTCTCGACGCGGTACGGCTTAGTCGTCACCCGGCTGGCCAGCTCGGGCGGCACCTTCAGCTGCGGTCCGGGGTCGTTGTCCTGCGTCGGCGGCGTCGCGGCCACGATCTCGCCGGAGATCCGGTCGTCCTCGGACACGGCCATCGCGGCGTACACGCGCACGCAACCGCTGAGGGAGAACAACGCGAGCAGCAGGAAGACCGGCACGAGCAGCGCCGAGGATCTACGCACGGCGGACATCCTGCCAGCCCGCCTACAACGATGCAGTCCGCGCCTGAGGTCGTGAGGCTAACTAACTACCTTCTTAACGCTGTAGCGTGCGATGCATGGCATCTGTGCACGGCATCAGCGACCAGTACGTCGCGGAATATGCGGCCCTGGACCCGATCACCGCCACGGCGCTGGGCATCCCCGGCCACGACGAGGAGCTGACCGATTTCTCGCCGGACGGGCACGCCGCACGGCAGGAGATCGTGACCCGTGCGCTGCGGGAGATCGAGGCCGCGGAACCGGCCGACCGCTCGGAAAGCGCTGCCAAGGCGGTCTTCCTGGAGCGCGTCGGACTGGAGCGCGAGCTCTACGAGGCGGGCGAGACCGAAGCCTCGCTGAACGTGATCGCGAGCCCGGTGCAGAGCCTGCGCGACATCTTCGACCAGATGCCGACCGAGACCCCCGAAGAGTGGGCGGTGATCGCCAAGCGCCTGGCGGCGATGCCCGACGCGATCGCGAACCTGCGCGCGTCACTCGCCCGTTCCGCCGACCGCGGCAAGGTGTCGGCCATCCGCCAGGTGAACCGCGTCGCCGAGCAGTGCTCGGTGTGGGCGGGCCTGTCCGGCGGCCAGTCGTTCTTCACCTCCCTGATCGCGCCGGCGACCGTCGACACGTCACTGCGCACCGACCTGGAGGCGGGCGCCCGCGCCGCGGCCGAGGCGTACGCCGACTTCGCCCAGTTCCTCCGGACGGAGCTGGCCCCGAAGGCGCCCGCGAAGGACGCCGTCGGCGAGGAGAGCTACCGCCTCGGTTCACGTTTCTTCACCGGCTCGCGCCTGGACCTGGCCGAGGCTTACGAGTGGGGCTGGCAGGAGTTCCTCGGCATCGAGGCCGAGATGAAGGAGATCGGCGCCCGCATCCTCCCCGGCGCCTCGCTGACCGAGGTCGGCCGAGCCCTGGACGAGAACCCGCGCTACCACATCCACGGCAAGGACGCGTTCCGCGACTGGATGCAGCAGCTGTCCGACAAGGCCCTGCTGGACCTGCGCGACGTCCACTTCGAACTGCCCGACGCCCTGATGACCCTGGAGTGCCGAATCGCCCCGCCCGGCGGCGGAGTCGGCGCCTACTACACGCCGCCCACCGCTGACTTCAGCCGTCCCGGCCGCATGTGGTGGTCCGTGCCGGACGACAAGGAGGTGTACCCGACCTGGCGGGAGACCTCGACCGTCTACCACGAGGGCGTTCCCGGCCACCACCTCCAGTGCGCGACGGCGGTGCACCAGTCGGAGACCCTGAACGACTACCAGCGCCTGATGTGCTGGGTGTCGGGCCACGGCGAGGGCTGGGCCCTTTACTCCGAGCGCCTGATGCGCGAGCTCGGCTACCTCGACGACGACGGCGACCTGATGGGCATGCTCGACGCCCACCTGTTCCGCGCCGCCCGAGTGATCATCGACATCGGCATGCACCTGGAACTGGAGATCCCGCGCGGCACCGGCTTCCACGAGGGCGAGCGCTGGACCCCGGAGCTGGGCCTCGAGTTCATGCTGACCCGCACCCTCTCCGAGGCGGCCCACGTCCGGGACGAGATCGACCGCTACCTCGGCTGGCCGGGCCAGGCCCCGGCCTACAAGATCGGCGAACGCCTGTGGCTGGCGGCCCGCGACGACGCCCGTGCGCGGCACGGTTCCTCGTTCGACCTCAAGCGGTTCCACAAGGAGGCCCTCGAGATGGGCTCCATGGGCCTGGACACGCTGCGGGAGCGCCTCGCGGAAATCTGATTTCCGCAGGTCAGTCGGGACTTGGTGGTGCGAACGGCCCGTTCGCACCACCAACCCGGCAATCCCCGAAACTTTTGGGCCCGTTCCGTCGTTGCGCAACAAGGAAGCGCGCGCGGGGGCAGCATCAAGGCACGCACGGGCCTGTGCCCAGTGGCATGTATGGGCCTCTGACCAGCCGACTGTGGATAACTTCCGGCCGATGTCGGGGTGGTCCGCTATGGTTCGGACACGGCTGATCGTTCGGCCCCAGCCGTCCCGGCCCGCACGCAGCGGCCGGACGCCGGAGCCGGTCGATGACGCCGGAGCCTCAGCCGCACTGCACGCTTCGGTAGCGGGGCTGAGGTGATCGAATCGCTCGACGGCGCGACGCCGCAAGGGCAGGCACTGTTCTTGTTGCGCCACCGCCCCGGCCGACGGCCTCGCCACCAGGCTCGGCCGACGGCGACCGCCAGACCTGACCGGCGACCGCCAGACCCGACCGGCGGCCCCAGGTCGGCCGACGGTGTACGTGAAGCCTGATCAGCACCCGCGGTCAGGCGTGACCGACCGGCCGATGCAGTGTCGACAGACTCTGCAGTGCCGGTGGGCGGCAGCACCGATGAGGCCACAGGATCAACGTGCACTGTGGCACCGGCGGGCACTGCCGTGCCGGTGGCATCGCGTAGCCGGTGGCCTTGCAGAATCCGCAGGCCTCGCAGAATCCGCAGGCCTCGCGGCACCGATAGGCCCCGCAGCCGCTACCCCGGCCAACGGGCCGCGATCAGAGAGGAAGGTGTCGACCGAGCACGGCGAACGGCCGCGGATCCCCGGTGAACTGGTAGTGGCGCAACACGTCCACGAACCCGACCCGCCGGTACAGCTTCCAGGCCTTGCTCGGACCCTCGGGCGTCGACAGCAGCACGTGCTTGGTGTGCACGCCGTCGAGCAGCCGCCGCAGCAGGTCCTCGCCGAGTCCGCGCCCCTGAGCGCGGGGCAGGACGTGCAGCTCGGTCAGCTCGAAGTAGTCGTGCATCCACTCCTCGACGACCGGCGGCGGCGCGACCGTGGTGAGTCCCCGGCGCACCTGCTCGTGCCACCACTGCCCGGCGGCGCCGCGGTAGCCGTACCCGATGCCGACGAGCTCGCCGCGTTCGCCTAGCGCGACGACGCACCGCCAGTCCTCGCGCAGCATGTGCGCGAGCCACATCGGCGCGCGCTGCTCGACGGTGCCCGGCGGGTAGTTCATCGCCGTGACGTACAGCGACAGCGCCTCGGCGAGCCGGGCGTTCAGCTCCTGCGCGGTCAGCTCGACGATCCGCTCCAGGCGGGGCGAGGCGGTCATGAGGCCCGACCCGAAAGAGCGGAGGCCACCACGGCCGGAGTGCCGCCAGTGAGCTCGACGAGCTCGGCGAACGTCGTGGGGTACACGGCGTGCGGGTGGCCGGCCGCGGCCCAAATGACCTCGTAGTCGCCCAAAGCGGTGTCCACCAACGTCTCGATCGGTGCCGGGTGCCCGACGGGCGACACGCCGCCGATGACCTGACCGGTGTGCTCGCGCACGAATTCGGGATCGGCGCGCTTGATGCTGTCGGCGCCGACGAGTTCCGCGATCAGCCCGGTGTCGGCGCGGTGCGCGCCGGAGGTCAGTACGAGCAGCGGTGCGGCCGCGCCGTCGCGGATCGCGGCGAAAAGCAGGCTGTTGGCGATGGCGCCGACGGGCACGCCGACGGCTTCGGCGGCCTGGGCCGCGGTGCGCACGGCATCCGCGAGCACGACGATCTCGGCGGCCGAGGCCGCGGGGAGGGCCGCGGCGACCTTGCGGATGCCGGGGTGGTCCAGGGAGCTCACGAGTCCATCAGACCACGGCTGTCACCCACGTGGTGGGGCGGGTTGAAGATTATCCATGGCAGGAGTTACGCTGGGCTGGTTCGAACGTGTGTTCGAACTTCCAATGCCTCGGAGGTGGGGTGGGGGAAGCACCCCACCTCCGAGAGCCGCCGGCTTCCCCTCGGCGGAGACGTCGTTCACCGACGCCACGAGGAGGCCGAGATGTCAGCTTCGATCGACTTCCCGATCCTTGGCCAGAATCCGATTCCGGATAAGCCACTCCCGCCCGCTTCGGCCGTCGCGTTGCTTCGCCAGGCGCGCGTGGGCATTGCCGAAGCCGAACGGACACCAGAACCCGCCGAACGGTTCGCGGTCGCGTACCTGGCCGCTTTGCGTGGCGCCGCAACGGTTCTGGCGCTCAAGGGTCGGCCGCACCGGGGGCGCGCGAAGCCGACCAGTGCGTGGGTGCTGCTCGCCTCGATCGCGCCGGAATTGCGCGAGTGGGCCGCGTTCTTCGCGTCGGCGTCGTCGACGCGCGCGGCGGTGCTCGCCGGAATCACCCGCCACGTCACGCCGCGCGCCGCGGATGACCTGGTGCGTCAGGCGGACACGTTCGTCCGCATCGTCGACCGGATCATGCACGAGGCGAGGCAGTGAACGCGCTGGAAGTGATCAGTTCCGAGGCCGCACTGCTGGCCTCCTCCGCACGCGGGCAACGGCCGGAGCGCGGCATTCCCGCCTGCCCCGGACTCAATCTCGGCGAGACCGTCCGGCACGTCGCCAGCGGCTACCGGCTGGGGCTCGAGTGGATCAGGCTCGGCGAGGAACCCACGGTGTGGCAACAGTATCCGGCCGAAGGACAGGACATGCCGGACTTCGTCCTCGCGAGCGCGGCGGCGTTGCTGGAGGTGCTCGGAGATCACGACCCCGAGGATCCGTGCGCCACCTGGTGGCCCGAGCAGGAGAACTACGGCTTCTGGGGCCGGCGCTTCATGCACGAGACGACCGTGCACCGCATGGACATCCAGGCCGCCGCCGGACTGACCGTCGACCCGGTCGACGAGGAGGTCGCGCTCGACGGTATCGACGAGGTGCTCACGTTGTGGTTCACGCACAAGCTCACCGTGCTCGGCGTCCGCGGCACCCGTGACGGCACGGTCGCGGTCCGCTCCGGCGGCCAGACCTGGCTCGCCCGGTGCGGTCCCACGGGATCGTCCGCGGCACGGGTGTCCGACGAGGAGGCGGACATCGCGGACGCCGAGGTGTCGGCCGAGCCGATGACCATGTACCGCTGGCTGTGGGGACGCCTGCCGGACTCCTACGCCCGCCCGGTCGGCGACCACGACGCGATCGCTCAGATGTGGGCGCTGCTAAGGCTCGCGACCAAGTAGGACGGACGTTTTCTGTTGCCCGTCAGCGCTTTCCAGCCGGAACCGCGGCTGGTCGCCGTCGAACTCCAGCAACCCCACGGAGTTGCCGAAGTGAGGACCGGTGAGCTTGCGCCAGCTCATCAGGTCCTCCGGCACCCCGGCCAGGGAAGCGAGCTTGCGCAGCAGCCGGGCCGCGGTCCGTGACCACGCCAGCCGGAACGCCGGCAACATGAACCCCGGCGGCTCGTTGCGCACCGGCGAACACACCAGTTGCAGCGCGCGCCCCCTTGTGCGCACAGGGAATTCGGCTTCGGCCACATAACTGTGGTGCACGTCGCCGGACAGCACGCAGACCGTCTCCACGCCGGAAGCGGCCTTCTGGACCAGCCGCGTCAACCGGTCGAACGACTGACGGAACGCCGGCCAGTGCTCGAGGTCGAGCACCTGCCGGATCCGCTCGGCCGCCCGGCCCTGCCAGCCGGCCTTGGCGGCGCCGATCTCGTTGAGCGACTGGAAATGGCTCAACGCGTGCGGCATCAGCCACGGCAGCGACGACCCGATCAGCAGGTGGTCGAAGTCGCCGGCTGCGTTCTCCTCGATCCACTCGAACTCGTCGTCGCCGACCATCGACCGCCGGCCGTCCTCCAGGATCCGGCCCGACCGGGTGTCGATCACCAGCAGCCGGATCCGGTCGAAGTCGCGCCGATAGCTCCACCGCATCGGCTTGCGCCCGCCGGACTCCCGGTCGGCCTCTTCAGCGAAGTCTTCCAGCAACGGCAGCACGTCGCCGCCGTGTTCCTGAACCCGCTTGAACAGCGGGTCGGAGTCGAGGTCGTCCGGACCGAGGTTGCCGATGTGCTGGTAGACCCAGTACGACGACAAGGCGCCGCGAATCCGGTCGCGCCACCACGGTTTCGCCTTCATGTGCTCACGCCACACGTACGAGGTGTTCCAGTCGTCGCGCACGTCGTGGTCGTCGAAGATCATCGAACTGGGGACCGTCGACATCATCCAGCGGATCTCGGGATCCGACCACGTCTCCAGGTACAGATGCGCGTACTCCGCGAAATGCACCACCTCGTCGGCGGGCTCGTCCGTGCCGTGCCGGTGCTCGCGCAGCCACCGCTTCGCCGCGTCGGTCGGCTCGTCGGCGTACACCTGGTCGCCGAGCAGCAGCATCGCGTCGGGCCACTCGTCCTCAGGCTTCTGCGCCATCCGGGTGGCGTAGGCGTCGAGCGCGTCGCGGCCCAGCTTGTCCACGTCGTGCTTCGCCGCGCGGCACGAGCCGAACAGGATGCGTTTGACGTCCTTCGTGCGGATCGTGGGCTTCGGGTACGGGTCGCCGGCCAGCGGCCAGACGACCTCGCCGTCGAGCCGCACGTCGTACTCGGTGCGCGGCCCGAGGTCACGCAGCCGCACGAGCGCGAAGTGCTGCTCGCCCACCTGGAACGTCGAGACGGAGTGGCCCGCGACCGTCACCGTGCACCGCTCGTCGGTCTCCACCCAGACCGTCGCCGTGGTGTCACCGACGTGTCGCAGCAGCGGGCCGAGGACCAACTTCGCCATGGCGCGAGACAGTACGCTCCTCGGTGTGGAAATCACCTTCGACGCGGCGGATCCTCAGGCACTGGCCGGTTTCTGGTCCGAGCTGGTGGGCGACGGCGTCGAGCTGACGTTCGTGCTGAACGACGCCCCGAAGATCGAGAAGAACCCGATCCACCTCGATCTCGCGAGCTCCTCGGCGCAGGATCAGGCCGCGATAGTCGAGCTGGCCCTGAAACTCGGCGCGCAGCACGTCGACATCGGGCAGGGCGACGTGCCGTGGGTCGTGTTGTGCGACCCGGAGGGCAACGAGTTCTGCGTGCTCGAACCGCGGCCCGAGTACATGGACACCGGTGACGTCGCCGCGATCGTGATCGACGTGCCGGACCCGCTCGCGGCCGCGCGGGCGTCGGGTCACCCCGTGGTGCGCAGCGGCGACGGCTGGGCCTCGGTGCGTCCCGAACCCGGACCGTGGCTCGAGTTCCTGCGCACCGAGGACGCGCCGCCGCTCACCGAACGGGTGCGTGCCACGTGGGCAGGGCGCCCGTGAGCGCCCACGCCGCCTGACGGGCCGCGCCGAGCGCGACGTACTCCGCGGGCTCCGGCACGGTCACCGGCACGCCGAAGATCAGCGGCGCGATCTCCTGCACGGCCCGTGAGCGGGCGCCACCACCGATCAGCAGCACGCGCCTGGTCGTCACCCCGTTGTCCCGCAACGCGTCCAGGCCCGCGACGAGACCGGTGAGCATGCCCTCGACCGCCGCACGCGCCATGTTCCGCGGCGTCATGTTCCCGCGTGTCATGCCGGAGAGAGTGCCTGTCGCGTCCGGCAGGTTCGGGGTGCGTTCGCCGTCCAGATACGGCACGAAGTCGAGACCTTCGGCGCCCGGCTCGGCCGCCAGCGCCAGTCTGTCCAATTCGGACAGATCGACGCCGAGCATCGCCGCGGTCGCGGTGAGCACGCGGGCGGCGTTGAGCGTGCACACCAGCGGAAGGAAGCGGCCGGTCGCGTCGGCGAACCCGGCCACGATGCCGTCCGGGTCGGCGGTCGGCCGGTCGGTCACGCCGAACACCGTGCCGCTGGTGCCGATCGACACGACGACGTCGCCGACCTCGATGCCCAGCCCCAGCGCGGCGGCCATGTTGTCGCCGGTGCCCGCGGACACCAGCACCCCGTCCTGGGTGCGGCCGAGAGGTTCGTGCGGGGCGAGCAGCGTCGGCAGTCCGACGGTGCGGCCGAACGCGTGCGTCAACAGCTCGGTGTCCCAGCGGTCGTGCTGTGGCGACCAGTAGCCGGTGCCGGACGCGTCGCCGCGGTCCGTCGCCATGCGGTTGGTGAGCCGGTAGCCGAGCCAGTCGTGCGGGAGCAGTACCGACCGAACCCGTTGCGCGAGGTCGGGTTCGTGACGCTGGAGCCAGCGCAGCTTGGTGATCGTGAAGCTGGCCAGCGGCACCGAGCCGGTGCGCTCCGCCCAGGTCGCGGCGCCGAGCTCGTCGACGAGGTCGGCGGCGGCCCGCGCCGACCGGGTGTCGTTCCAGAGCAACGCGTCGCGCACCGGTTCGCCGTCGCCGTCGAGCGCGACGAGCCCGTGCTGCTGGCCGGCGACACCGATGCACTCGACGTCGTCGAGCAGACCGCCGGCCGTCGCCTCCTGGAACGCCTGCCACCACGCGGCGGGCGGGACCTCGGTGCCTTCCGGGTGGGACGCGCGCCCTTCGCGGACCGTCACGCCCGTCGCCGCGTCGCACACGACGACCTTGGTCGACTGCGTTGATGAGTCAATGCCGGCGACGAGCATCAGCTTGCCCAGAACCATTCGGAGTCGCGAGCCGCGCGCAGTGCCCGTTTGCGCAGCTCCGGGGTCAACCGGGACAGGTAAAGCCTGCCATCCAGGTGGTCGGTCTCGTGTTGCAGGCAGCGCGCCATCGTGCCCGATCCTTGCACGGTCACCGGCTCGTTGCGCAGGTCGACGCCCTTGACGACCGCTTCCTTCGCCCGAGTCGTGGGGTACCAGAGTCCGGGTACCGACAGACAGCCCTCGTCGCCCTCCTGCAGCTCGCCGGACAGCTCGACGATCTCCGGGTTGATCACGTATCCGACGTCGCCGTCGACGGCGTAACTGAACACCCGGAGTCCGACCCCGATCTGCGGCGCCGCCAGCCCTGCCCGCCCCGGCGGTTCGACGGTGTCGAGCAGATCTTTGACCAGCGCTTCGAGGTTGCGGTCGAACTTCGTGACCGGATCGGCGGGACTGCTGAGCACCGGGTCGCCCAGGTACCGGATGTCGCGGAGGGCCATATGCAAAGCCTAATACTCCGCGTACAGTATGCAGAATGCAATATATTGGACGCACGCTGCTGAAGGACCAGGCCGTCACGGCGATCCGCGACGCGATCGTCCGCGGCGACCTGGAACCGGGCACCGCAATCAGGGACGTCGACCTCGCCGCTCGTCTCGGGTTGTCGCGCACGCCGGTGCGGGAGGCGTTGTCGAGGTTGGCCGACGAGGGCCTCGTCGAGGCGAAGCCGGGCAGCTACACGCGCGTCACGCCACTGGACGCCGACGCGGTGCGCGCCGCGCACGCCGTCGTCCAGGCGATGCACGTGCTGGCCGCGCGCTCGGCCGTCATGGGCGACGACGACATCGACGACATGAGCGTCGCGAACGCGCGCTTCGAGGAAGCTCTAAAACAAAAGGATATTGTCGCTGCACTCGACGCCGACGACGAGTTCCACTCCGTCGCCGTCGACCGCTGCGGCAACTTCGCCGTCGCCGCCACCATCGAGCGCTACCTGCCGTTGGTCCGGCGGCTGGAGCACCAGCGGTTCGCCTCGGCGATCGGACACCATTCGGTATCGATGCACGCGGATATCATCGAGGCCTTCCGTATCGGGGACGGCGAACTTGCGGCACAACTCGTCGAACGCAACTGGGCGACCCTGAAGGAGGAGATGTGATGGACCGTTACCCGCTGCTGTTCGGTCCCTCCCCGGTGCATCCGCTCGAGCGGCTGACCAAGCATCTCGGCGGCGCGCGGATCTGGGCCAAGCGCGAAGACTGCAACGCCGGCCTGGCCTACGGCGGCAACAAGACCCGCAAGCTGGAGTACCTCGTCGCCGACGCCCTGGCGCAGGGCTGCGACACGTTGGTGTCCATCGGCGGCGTCCAGTCCAACCACACCCGGCAGGTCGCCGCGGCCGCTGCCCGCGCCGGTCTGAAGGCCGTGCTGGTGCAGGAAAGCTGGGTCGACTGGCCGGACGTGATCTACGACCGGGTCGGCAACATCATGTTGAGCCGGCTCATGGGCGCCGACGTACGGCTCATCGAAGCGGGCTTCGGCATCGGTGTGAAACCCGCGTGGGAGCAGGCGATCGAGGACGTGCGCCGCGCGGGCGGCAACCCGTACCCGATCCCCGCGGGCGCTTCGGACCACCCGCTGGGCGGACTCGGGTTCGCCTCGTGGGCAGACGAGGTGCGCGAGCAGGAAGCGCAGCTCGGCCTGCGCTTCGACCCGATCATCGTCTGCTCGGTGACCGGCAGTACGCAGGCGGGCATGGTCGCCGGGTTCGCCGGAGACCGCCGGGTCATCGGGATCGACGCGTCCGCGAAACCCGCGGAGACGCGTGCCCAGATCACCCGCATCGCGCACGCCACGGCCAAGCTGATCGGGACCGAGATCAAGGACTCCGACGTCGAGCTCGACGAGCGCTTCCACGCGGGCGTCTACGGCGTGCCCGACGACTCCACAATGGACGCCATCCGCCTCGGTGCGCGGCTGGAGGCGATGATTACCGACCCGGTGTACGAGGGGAAGTCGCTGGCGGGGCTCATCGAGCTCGTGTCGACCGGCGAGATCTCCCGTGACTCGACCGTTCTCTACGCACACCTCGGCGGCCAGCCGGCACTCGACGCCTACGCGGGACTCTTCCGCGCCTAAGACCGGGCGGCCGGACCGGCGTCGCGGTCCGGATTGGTGCGGCCTGGTCTAACGGTGTGTGCGCTGCGATCCGTGCTGCCGCGGAGACGCTCGTGGAGCTGTTCGCGCTGCGGGCCGCTGCCGGCCGCGCGCGGTCCGCAACCTGCTGCGGGCCGCCCGCCCGCGCCTGCGACGATCGGCGTCATGGCTGTCCCGGACACCCACCTGCGTCAGATCGCCCGCTGGTGCGAGCAGCGCATCCCCGCGCACTATCGCCATCAGGTCCGCGTCGAGCACACCGTGCGCGGCTCGAACGTGACGATCCTGGAAGTCCGCGCGCCATGGCGTGAAGACTTCGGGCCCGAGTGGACTCGGCGTCCGATCGCCCAACTGCGACACGACGGCACTCGCTGGTGGCTGTACTGGCCCGACCGCAACACCCGCTGGCACCTGCTGCAGGACGTACCTGCTCAAACCTCGCCCGCCGCGCTGCTGGACGTGATCGACGAACCCGGCCGGGCGTTCTGGTTGTGAACCTCGCGAACCCGGACACCAGGGCAGGGGAATCGCGGTAGATTCGTGGTGACTCGAACTATCGGGTCACACGATTGGGTGATGTGTGTCCCGATTCGCGAGTTCGCCGCTCTCGCGTACGAGGAAGCGCGCGGGGGCAGCGGACACCGGTCAGGCGCGCAGCCGCAGTCCTTTCGGGGTGGCGCGGAAGCCGGCCTCCTGCAGGACGGTGGCCAGGCGGGAGGTCAGGGCGACCTCGCCGTCCGCGCGTTGGACCGCCAGCTGGCCCAGCCAGCCGTCGCGGACGGCTCGGCTCAGGGCGTGGGCGGCGGCGCGGAGGGTGGGTTCGTCGTCGGTGAACGACAGCAGGGACTTGCCGCCGCGTTCGACGTAGAGGGTGGCGACGCCGTCGACCAGGACGGTCAGCGCTCCGGCCTTGCGGGCCGGGCGGTGTTTGCCTTCGCCGGTCGGAACAGGCCAGGGCAGGGCGGCGCCGTACGGCTGGGCCGGGTCGGCCGCAGCCAGCACCACGGCGTCGGGATCGCCTGGGTGTTCCTGGCCGGGTGGGCGGGACAGGGCTCGCAGCCGGTCGACCGCGCCGCGTGCGGCGAACTGGGCCGCGCCCAGGCCCTCGACCACGTAGCCGCGGACCACCTGGCCGGATTCCTCCATCGCCCGCAGCACCCGGTACACGCCGGAGAAGCCGCCGGTGACGCGTTCGGTGTCGAGGGCGCCGCGCGTGAGGACGCCGTGGCGTTCGAGGAACGACTCGGCTCGCGCGTGGGCGCGGCGCGTGGGGTCCTCGGCCGGGATGATCGCGAGGGACCAGCGGCCGGCGACCGTGGGCGGGCCGGTGCGCGACGGCATGTCCGGGCGGGCCGCGCGTAGGCGTGCGTAGCGGCCGCGGGGCGTTGCGCGGCGGGGTTTGTGGGCGGTGCCGCCGCCCGCGACGAGGGCGCGCAGCGGGGCGAGGGTGTCGTTGGTGACCAGGCCTGCCCACAGCAGATCCCACAGTGCGCCAACGACTTCCGCGTCCGTGATCGGGCCGTGTAGCGACACCCGGTCGACGACCTGACGGAAGAACAGGGCGCCACC
The DNA here is from genome assembly GCF_030269605.1 of Lentzea sp. NBRC 105346. Taxonomy (GTDB): domain Bacteria; phylum Actinomycetota; class Actinomycetes; order Mycobacteriales; family Pseudonocardiaceae; genus Lentzea. The sequence goes on along the minus strand of NZ_BSTQ01000017.1, from coordinate 191,169 downwards.
GGACAAGGCCTCCAGCGCCGCGGTGTGCAGGGGTGATGACGGGGCCGCCTCGGAAACCAGGTCCGGCAGCAGCAGATCCGCCACATCCGTTGGGGCCAGGGCGATCCAGCCGTCACCGCCCGCCAGCGAGCCGCAGCCCGTCCACGTCACCTCGCCGGACGCGGTGAGCTCGTCCAGCAGCGCCGGGTAGTAGCCGGGCAGGCGCGCGGGCAGCAGCAGTGTCTCGAAAGCGCTTGCGGGCAAAGGGGATCCGGCCAGCTGCTCGATCACCGAGAAGACGTCGTCGACGGTCGGGGCGGTGCGCAGGCGGCGGCCGATGCCGTGCCACGTCGGCAGGAAGCGGCCCAGGGCCGCCGGTTCCACCGGCTCGACCTCGGCGCGCAGGCGGGCCAGCGAGGCGCGGCGCAGCCGGCGGAGCACCTCGGCGTCGCAGTACTCGGTGTGCGTGCCGCCGGGACGCAGCTCGCCGCGGACCAGGCGGCCCGTGCCAGCCATCCGTTCCAGCACACCGGTCACCACGGCCACGCCCAGGCCGAAGCGCGCGGCCGGCTCGAGGGCCGCGAACGGGCCGTGCGTCCGGGCGTACCGGCTCAGCAGATCGCCCAGCGGATCCGGGACCGGTTCGGTGAACGCCTCGGGCACGCCCACCGGCAGCGCCACGCCGAGGGCGTCGCGGATCCGGCCCGCGTCTTCGATCGCGACCGTCCGTTCCTCACCGGCGATGCGCACGCGGATCGCGCGGCGCTGACCGACCAGGTCGTCGAGCCACTCCCGCAGGATTCCGCGCTCCAGCGCCTCGGCGTCGGAGAGATCTCCCAGGAACCGCAACAGGTCCGCGGCGTCCTCGGCGTGCCGGGCGCGGCGGTCCGGGGCCAGGCGCTGCAGGCTTTGCTCGACCTCGGCGACGACCTCCGGGTCCAGCAGCTCGCGGATCGCCTCGGAGCCTAGGAGCTCGGCGAGCAGCGTCGAGTCCAGCGACAGTGCCGCCGCGCGGCGTTCGGCCAGCGGCGCGTCCAGCTCGTACAGGAACATGCCCACGTAGCCGAACAGCAGGCTGCGGGCGAACGGCGACGGCGTCGGCGTCTCCACCTCGACCACCCGCACCCGGCGCGCCCGGATGTCCGTCATCAGCTCACGCAGTCCCGGCACGTCGTAGACGTCCTGCAGGCACTCGCGTATCGCCTCCAGCACCACGGGAAAACTCTCGTACTTCGCCGCGACCGACAGCAGCTGCGCGGAGCGTTGCCGTTGCTGCCACAGGGGAGTGCGCTTGCGGGGATCGCGGCGCGGCAGCAGCAACGACCGCGCCGCGCACTCACGGAACCGGGCGGCGAACAGCGCCGAGCCGCCCACCTCGGCGATGACGATCTGCTCGACCTCCTCCGGATCGAGCAGCACGTCCTCCGCGGCTGCTTTCACCTCGGCACCGTCGAGGTCGACGGCATCCGGGAGCCGCACGACTATGCCGTCGTCGGAGTGCGCGCACTGCACGTCGACGCCCCGTCGTTCGCGCAGCCGCGCGGCGATCGCCAGCGCCCACGGCGCGTTCACCTGCGCGCCGAACGGGGAGTGCACCACGAGCCGCCAGTCGCCCAGCTCGTCGCGGAACCGTTCCACCAGCACGGTCCGGTCGTTCGGGACGTGCCGGGTCGCCTTCCGCTGTTCGCCCAGGTACGCGATGAGGTTGTCCGTCGCCCACGCGTCGAGGCCCGCCGCGGAGGCCCGGGAGCGCGCGTCATCAGGCTCCATTGTGGACACTTCACGCAGGAACTTCCCCATGGCGCGGCCGAGTTCCAGCGGACGGCCGGGCGCGTCGCCCTTCCAGAACGGCATGCGCGCGGGCTGGCCCGGCGCCGGCACGACGATCACCCGGTCGTGCGTGATGTCCTCGACCCGCCACGACGACGTGCCGAGCAGGAACGTGTCGCCCACCCGCGACTCGTACACCATCTCCTCGTCCAGCTCGCCCACCCGCGAACCCGGACCGTTCTCCGACGGCGGCGTCATCACCGTGAACAGGCCGCGGTCGGGGATCGTGCCGCCGGACGTCACCGCGAGCCGTTGCGAACCCGGCCGTCCGCGCAGCTCGCCGTTGACGCGGTCCCACGTGATCCGCGGCCGCAGCTCGGCGAACTCCTCGCTCGGATAGCGCCCGGACAGCATGTCCAGCACCGCGATCAGTGCCGACTCGGGCAGCGCGGCGAACGGCGCGGCCTTGCGCACCAGGCCCGCTACCTCGTCGACCGCCCACGGTTCCATCGCCACCATCGCGACAACGTGCTGTGCCAACACATCCAGCGGGTTGCGCGGATAGCGAACGGCCTCGATCGCGCCCTCCTGCATCCGTTCCGCGACGACCGCGCACGACACCAGGTCGCCGCGGAACTTCGGGAACATCACGCCACGCGAGATCGCGCCCACCTGGTGCCCCGCCCGGCCGACGCGCTGCATCCCGGACGCGACCGACGGCGGTGCCTCGACCTGTACGACCAGGTCGACCGAGCCCATGTCGATGCCCAGCTCCAGCGACGACGTCGCCACGACACATGGCAGCCGCCCCGACTTCAGGTCCTCCTCGACCTGCGTGCGCTGCTCACGCGACATCGAGCCGTGGTGCGCCCGCGCGACTGTCGCGGCCACCTGAGTCGTGAGCCCCGACTGACCGATGGCCTCCGCCGGGAACGTCTCCAGCTCCCGCGCTTCCTCGGCCAGCTCGTTCAAGCGTGCCGTCAGCCGTTCCGCGAGCCGCCGGGAGTTCGAGAACACGATCGTCGACCGGTGCTGCCGCACCAGCTCCAGGATCCGTTGCTCCACCGACGGCCAGATCGACGTCCGCTGCTCGGCGCCAGCCGCAGATCCCGAGACCTCACCGGTCGGCTGACCCAGCAAAGCCATGTCCTCGACCGGCACCTCCACCTCGACCTCGATGGTCTTGGGGGTCTTCGGCTGCACCACGGTCACCGGCCGCCCGCCCGCCAGGAACGCGCTGATCTCCTCGACCGGCCGCACGGTCGCCGAGAGCCCGATGCGTTGCGCCGGCCGTTGCAGCAACGCGTCCAGCCGCTCCAGGGACAACGCCAGATGCGCACCGCGTTTCGTGCCCGCCACGGCGTGCACCTCGTCGACGATCACCGTGTCGACCCCGCGCAACGACTCCCGCGCCGACGACGTGAGCAGCAGGAACAGCGACTCCGGCGTCGTCACCAGCACATCCGGCGGGGTGCGCTGGAACAGCCGCCGCTCCTCGGCCGGGGTGTCGCCGGTGCGCATGCCGACCGTGATCGACGGCTCCGGCGCGCCCAGCCGGAACGCCGCCTGCCGGATGCCCGCGAGCGGCGCCCGCAGGTTGCGTTCGACGTCCACCGCCAGCGCCTTCAACGGCGATATGTAGAGGACGCGGCAGCGGTGTTTCGGCTCGGCCGGTTTCGGGGCCGACGCCAGCCGGTCCAGCGCCCACAGAAAGGCGGCCAGCGTCTTGCCCGAGCCGGTCGGCGCGATGACCAGCGCGTGCTGCCCGGCGGCCGCCGCCGCCCACGCACCGGTCTGAGCCTGCGTGGGCGCGGCGAAAGCCCCGGTGAACCACTGCCTGGTCGCCGGCGAGAAAGCCTCCAACACGTCCATGGCACACATCATGAACCCGAGGTCTGACAGTTTTTGATGTGGCAGAGTCCACCACGACAAACTCTGAGGGGAGAACGGTGACCGTCCTGTCCGTCGACCTGGGCACTTCCACCACCGTCGCGGTGCTGACCACGCCCGGCCAGCCACCCAGACCGCTGGAGTCGATGCCGTCCGGGGTCTACTGCGCGGAGGACGGCACGCTCGTCGCCGGCACGCGGGCCGAAGAACTCGGCCGCGACGACCCCGCCCGCTACGAGGCCACGCCCAAACGCCGCATCGACGACGGCACGATCGCGTTCGGCGACCAGGTCGTGCCCGTCACCGACGTACTGGCCGCGATCCTCGCGCACCTCATGGAAAAGGTGCGGGAGGAACCGACCGAGATCCGCCTGACGCACCCCGCGCAGTGGGGGCCGACCCGGCGCAACGTCCTGCTGTCGGCCGCCCGCCTCGCCGGAATGTCACCCGATCTGGTGCTTGTTCCGGAACCCGTCGCCATCGCCTCCTACGCGCGCCTGCCCGCGGGTCAGGCGCTCGCCGTGTTCGACTACGGCGCGGGCACGCTCGACGTGTCGGTCGTCGGCGCGACGCCGGCCGGGTTCACCGTGCTCGCCGACGACGGACTCGCCGACGTCGGCGGCCTCGACGTCGACCAGGCGTTGCTCGACCACCTCGGACGGCAGGTCGCGCACCAGCACCCCGCGGACTGGATGAAGGTCCTTCGCCCGGAGGACGACGACGACCGGCGCACACGTGCCGAGTTGAAGGAAGCCATCCGCACGGCCAAGGAAGCCCTGTCGCAGCACCCGCAGACCGAACTCCGGATGCCCGAGCCGTTCGGTGCCGTGACCATCACGCGCGTCGAGCTCGAAGCCCTGATCCGCGGCGACGTCTCCCGCGGCGCCGACCTGCTGGCGTCGGTGATCCGCACTGCGGGCGTGACCCCCGCCGGGGTCGGCCTCGTCGGCGGGGCGAGCCGGACTCCGCTGGTGGCGCAGATGATCGCGGCCAAGGGGCTCACGCCGACGCTGCTCGACGCGCCCGCCGCGGCGCTGGGCGCGCATGTCGTCGCCAAGGACACCATCACGCTGCGCGCCGAGGACCCGGCGAAGAAGCACGTCGAACCCGCGACCGTCGTGACGGAACCGGTCAAACCGGACGTGTCAGGCTCGTACCAGGTGCCGAACCCGAACGTGTCCGGCGCGCACCAGATGCCGAGCGGGCCGTATTCGGTCAGCGGCACCTACCCGGTCACCGGGCCCCAGCAGTTCCACTTCCCGCAGCAGCAGGCCGCGCCGAAGAAGGACAACAAGAAGGCGCTCATCGCGATCGGCGCCGCGGTGGTCCTGCTGCTCGCCGTCGTGGGCACGGTGTTCGCGCTGACCAGGCCGAACCTGCCCGACGCCCAGGACTGCAAGGACAACACCACGCAGGACGACAAGGGCTTCACGCCGTGCCTGCGCCAGCTCGCCGGCGCGGTGCCGGACGGCTCGACGTGTGAGTCCGCCCAGTCCGCGCAGGTCACGGGCATGGACGAGATCAAGGGCACGGTCGTGACGTGCCAGGTGCGCGACGGCTACGCGGTCCAGTACATCCTCACCGAGACGGTTACCGGCGCGAGCACCAACGCCGAGGCCGTGGTGAAGACGTTCAACACCGACCGCGTCGAGGCCGACTGGACCGGCAACGGGCTGGAGGGCCAGTACCGCGCCACCGCGGACAACGGCGTCGGTGTGCTCGTCTTCACCGTCAAGGATCGCCCGATGTTCGGCATCCTCACCAAGAGCGACGGCGAGAACGCCGAACTGTCCGCCGACAACGTGGCCGACTTCTTCGAGAAGACGGTGCAGCCGGGCACCTGACCCGGACGGCTCTATTAAGACGTGCTGGTCACGTGCCACCATCGTGATCATGAAGACGGCCGCGCCGCAGGTGGAGCACGTCCAGCGCAGAGTGCTGCGCGTGCTCACCGCGACGCAGGTCCTCGGTGCGGCGGGCATGGCGATCGGCCTGGCCGTCAGCACCCTGATCGCGGCGGCGCTGTCCGGATCCGACGCCGTCGGCGGGTTCGCGCAGACCGCGGCCGTCACCGGCGCGGCGGTCATCTCGCTGCTGGCCGCCCGGATCGCCGTCCGACGCGGGCGGCGGCCCGCGCTCGTGCTCGGCTACGGGCTCGGCGCGCTCGGGGCCGTGATCGCGGCGCTCGCGGTGATCGCCGGGCAGTGGATCCTGCTGCTCGCGGCCCTGGTGCTGTTCGGTGGCGCGTCCAGCGCGAACCTCGCCGCGCGATACGCCGCGACCGACCTCGCGCATCCGCACCGGCGCGCGCGGGAACTGTCCATGGTCGTCTGGGCGGCCACGATCGGCGCGGTCGTCGGGCCCAACCTCGCCGATCCCGCCGGCCGGGTGGCGTCGGGGTTCGGACTGCCCGTGGGCGCGGGACCGTTCCTCCTGGGCGCCGTCGTGCTCGCGACCGCGGCGCTGGCCGTGCACCTGGCGTTGCGGCCCGACCCGCTGGTGATCGTGCGGGAGGCGAAACCCGTTGTGCCGTCCCATTGCGGCGGCGGTGGCGCGCCCGGCGGGCTGCGCACGTGGGCGACGCTCACCCCGGCGGCGCGGCTGGCGCTGGCCGGCATGACGTTGTGCCACACCGCGATGGTCGGCCTCATGTCGATGACGCCGGTGCACATGAACCACGCGGGGTCGTCGCTCAAGGTCGTCGGCGTCGTCATCAGCCTGCACATCGCGGCGATGTACGCGGCGAGTCCCCTGTTCGGATGGATGGCCGACAAACTCGGCCGCATCCCCGTCCTCGCGATCGGCGCCGCGCTCGTCGTCGCCGCGTCCGGCATCGCGGGCATGGCGCCCTCACACGAGGCGCCGCAGCTCGCGGCGGGACTCGCGTTGCTGGGCTTCGGCTGGTCCGCCGGGCTGGTCGCCGGTTCGGCGCTGCTCACCGAGTCCGTCGCGGTGGCGGACCGGCCGGCCGCGCAGGGGTTGTCCGACCTGTGCATGAACGTCGGTGGCGCGGTCGGTGGCGCGGTGTCCGGCATCGTCGTCACCGCCTGGTCCTACGCCTCGCTCGGGCTGATCGTGGGCTTCACGGCGCTGCCACTGCTGGTGGTCTGCCTCTTCGTGACCCTGCGCAGACCCGTTGGCTAGTCTGGGACAGATGCGCAACACGATGTTCCGGAAGCTGATGGCAGGGGAGTTCGGTGAGATCAGGGCCGAGATGCTGGCCCATGATCACGTGTTGTCCTCGCTGGGCGGGCGCACCGCCGACCAGGCACTGGAGGCCGGAATCCCGGCCAAGGAGATCTGGCTCGCGGTGTGCGAGGCGTTCGATGTTCCCGAGCATCGGCGCTGATGGCGTGTCGGTTGTTCCGTCGAACAGATGTTCGGCTACAGTAGTGCCCGCAACCAGGCCTCGCGAAAATTGTCAGACCCTGTCCGTAGCGTCAGGTCCAACATGACGAAACAAAGGCCTAAGACAGGACGAGGTGGATCCGTGGCACCTGCAGCACCCGACAGGGACAAGGCGCTCGAGCTGGCGCTGGCGCAGATCGACAAGCAGTTCGGCAAGGGCTCGGTGATGCGGCTCGGCGAAGAGGGCCGCGCTCCGATCGAGGTCATCCCGACCGGTGCGATCGCGTTGGACGTGGCGCTCGGCATCGGCGGTCTGCCGCGCGGCCGGGTCGTCGAGATCTACGGCCCGGAGTCCTCCGGTAAGACGACCGTCGCGCTGCACGCGGTCGCGAACGCCCAGAAGAACGGCGGCATCGCGGCGTTCATCGACGCCGAGCACGCGCTCGACCCCGAGTATGCGAAGAAGCTGGGCGTCGACACCGACGCGCTGCTCGTCTCGCAGCCCGACACCGGTGAGCAGGCGCTGGAGATCGCGGACATGCTGGTCCGCTCCGGCGCGCTGGACATCCTGGTCATCGACTCGGTCGCCGCGCTCGTGCCGCGCGCCGAGATCGAGGGCGAGATGGGCGACAACCACGTCGGCCTCCAGGCCCGCCTGATGAGCCAGGCGCTGCGCAAGATCACCGGTGCGCTCAACGCGTCCGGCACGACCGCGATCTTCATCAACCAGCTGCGCGAGAAGATCGGCGTGATGTTCGGCTCCCCGGAGACCACGACCGGTGGTAAGGCGCTGAAGTTCTACGCCTCCGTGCGTCTGGACGTGCGCCGCATCGAGACCCTGAAGGACGGCGGCGAGCCCGTCGGCAACCGCACCAGGGTCAAGGTCGTGAAGAACAAGGTCGCGCCGCCGTTCAAGCAGGCCGAGTTCGACATCCTGTACGGCAAGGGCGTCAGCCGTGAGGGCTCGCTCATCGACATGGGCGTCGACCAGGGCATCCTGCGCAAGTCCGGTGCCTGGTACACCTACGAGGGCGACCAGCTGGGGCAGGGCAAGGAGAACGCCCGCAAGTTCCTGCTGGAGAACCCGGACATCGCGAACGAGATCGAGAAGCGCATCAAGGACAAGCTGGGCATCGGCGCGACGCTCGACGCCGACGACACGGCTCCGGCGCCGACCGAGTTCTGATGACTGAAGAGGAGTTCGGGAGGTCGCCCCGGATGAGCGACTTCCCGGAGACCTCGCCGCCGTCTGCCGAGCAGCGGCCGTCAAACACCGAGGCTCGCCGGGCGAAGGACATCTGCTACGCGCTGCTCACCGCCCGGCCGCGCACTCGGCTGGAGCTGCGCAACGCGTTGCTGCGCAAGGGCATCACCGAGTCCGTCGCGGACGAGGTGCTCGGCAAGTTCGACCGCGCCGGCCTGATCGACGACGCGGCGTTCGCCGAGATCTGGGTCCGCTCCCGCCACGAGCACCAGGGCCTCGGCCGTCGCGCGCTCGCGATGGAGCTGCGGCGCAAGGGAGTCGACGACGCGGTGGTGGCGGAAGCCGTCGCCGCCGTCGACTCCGACGCCGAGGAGTCTCGCGCTCGCGACCTCGTGCGCAAACGTCTGCGCACGATGGACGGTCTCGACGAGACGACCAAGATCCGTCGGCTCGTGGGGGCGTTGGCGCGCAAGGGGTACAGCGAGGGGATGGCGTTCAGGGTGGTGCGCGAGGAGCTGCGCACCACCGCTCTGGACGACCAGTTCTAGCTTTGCGGTTTCGGGAGCGTGCAGCCCGGCAGTGACAGGTTCAGCGTCGTGCCGGGGCCGAAGCAGGCGCTGATGTGGAAGGTCTCCTGGCCGTAGTTGGTGCCCTTGCGGACGGTCACGGCACCGGACTGGTCGACCTCACACGGGTTGTTCAGCGTGCAGCGCTCGCCGCTCTCGTTGCCGGTGTTGTTGACGCCCACGACCTTCCCGCCCGCCACGTCGACGACCGGTGAACCCGAGGTGCCGCCGATGGTGTTGCAGGACTGCGTGTAGCGGATCGAGTCCTTCCAGGTCCACTGCGCTTCCTTGAGCTGGTAGGCGAAGCCGTCGACCTTGCAGGTGTAGATCCGCTTCCAGTAGCCGGAGACGACCTTGATGTCCGAGCCGGCTACAGGGTGCGTCGTGGACAGTTCGAGCGCGCGGATCTTGTACTGCTGCTCGATCTGCGCGTACGTGGTGTTGAGCTGGTAGAGCGAGACGTCGGTGCCGCTCATCGTCGCGTACGCCAGCCTGGCCGCGCGCAGGGTGCCCGCCGAGCCGCCGGTGGGAGTGAGCAGGGTGAACGTGCGGGACGACGCCTGGTTCACGATCACCTCGTTCGCGCCCATGAACTTGACGCAGTGGCCGTTGCTCATGACCAGGGCGCGGTCACCGGGCGCCGACTTCGGGGTGCGGACCAGCGAGCCGGAACAGTTGTTCAACGCCACGATTCCGGTGAAGTCGATCGGCGCCGCCTGCGCGGGGGCGGCGCAGACCGCCAGTGCCACCACCGCGGTCAGCAGGGAGCCGACAAGTCGTCGTGCCATATGCAGGGTTCCTTTCAGGAAAATGGCATCCGGTGCCAGCTTGTTGCGGATCGTAGTCACGCCGCTACGTCCGGAAGTCTGGTGAGGGCGACGCGGTCGTGTGAAAACCCGTGGCATTCACCCGAAGCTTTCGGATACAACCGGCGGCATGCTGCTCAAGTACCCGCGGACGCCGCACCTCGAGGGCTCCCGCCGCCAGCCGGGCGACGAGGACCTCGACTCGGTGCCGTTCACGGCTGTCCGGGGGCGGCACCTCGTGGTCGAGGAGAAGCTCGACGGCGCCAACGCGGGCATCAGCTTCACCGGCGATGGAGAGCCGCGGCTGCAGAGTCGCGGTCACTTCCTGGCGGGCGGGCATCGCGAACGGCAGTTCACACAGCTCAAGGCTTGGGTCGCGGCGCACCGCGACAGCCTGTGGCGCAGCCTCGGCACGCGGTACGTGCTGTACGGCGAATGGCTGTACGCCAAGCACACCGTGTTCTACGACGCGTTGCCGCACTACTTCTGCGAGTTCGACCTTCTCGATCGCGCCACGAACGAGTTTCTCTCGACACCGAGGCGCCGGGAAGTGCTCCGGGGCACGCCCGTCGTGTCGGTTCCCGTGCTGCACGAAGGCGCGCTGGCGAACATCAAGGCCCTGACGAGCCTGGTCACGACGTCGACGTGTCGCACCGCGAACTGGCGCGACACCCTCGCCGAGACCGCGCGGGCCCACGGGCTGGACCCCGAGCGGACCCAGCGCGAGACCGACGCCGACGACCACATGGAAGGCCTGTACATCAAGGTCGAGGAGGACGACCTGACCGTCGCCCGCTACAAGTGGGTGCGGCCGACCTTCCTCACCGCGGTGCTCGACTCGGGCAGCCACTGGCAGGACCGGCCGATCCTGCCCAACCGGCTCGCGGACCCGGCGGTGATGTATGCGGGTCTTTGAGGAGCTCTGCCCGAAGCCGCCGCACTGGACGGTCGACTGGCGGGCGATCCACCAGGAGTTCGCGTGGGTGCGGCAGCTGGACGGGGTGCCGCAGGACGCCGTTCATCATGCCGAGGGAGATGTCGCCACACACACCCGCATGGCGTGTGAAGCGCTTGCGCGGCAACGGGAATGGCGCGATCGATCCGAGGAGGACCGCGTGCTGCTGTTCGCCGCGGTGCTGCTGCACGACTCGGCGAAGCCGTTCCGCACCCAGGTGGACGGTGACCGGATCACCGCGCACGGCCACTCGCGAGCGGGTGATCTGCTGGCCCGCCGGATCCTGTGGGAACTCGACGTGGCATCCCGTCAGCGGGAGCATGTCGCCGCACTCGTGCGGCACCACCAGGTGCCGTTCTGGGGTTTGGAGCGGCCGGACCTCGAGCGCATCGCGTTCCGCGTGAGCCTGCTGGCACGCAACGACGATCTCGCGATCCTCGCCACCGCGGACATCGAGGGCCGCGTCTGCGGCGACACCGCCGAGGTGCTCGAGAACATCGCGCTGTACCGGGACTACTGCCGTGAGCTGGACTGTCTGGACCGCCCGAGGACGTTTCCCAGCGACCATGCACGGTTCCGGTACTTCCGCACGCCCGGCCGCGATCCGAACTACGCGGCGTACGACGACACTCGCGTCGATGTGACTGTCCTTTCCGGACTTCCGGGCGTCGGCAAGGATCACTGGATCGCGCAGAACCGCCCGGACTGGCCGGTCGTGAGCCTCGACGCGGTGCGCGACCAGCTCGGCGCGGACCCGGCGGGCGACCAGCGGGCCGTTGCCGCGCGAGCGTTCGAGCTCGCCCGCGATCACCTGCGCGCCAAGCGGCCGTTCGTCTGGAACGCCACCAACATCTCGCGTCAGATGCGCGACCGCTGCATCGGCCTCGCCGCCGGCTACCACGCGCGGATCACGCTCGTCGGTCTCGAGGCGCCGCCGGCCACGCTGCACGCCCGCAACCGTGCGCGGACCGAACCCGTGCCGCGGACGGTGATCGACCGGCTCGCCGCCAAGTGGGAGGCGCCGGACCCGACGGAGGCGCACATCGTCGAGCTCGTCGACACCCGTTCACCCGGACGAGTGGATCGATGACAGGTTTGCTAATGGATCATGATGGGCACTCGATACGGGAACATCAGAGTGTCCTGGAGAGTGGACGGAACGTGATTTCCCTCATGTGGCAGGCGATCCGCTTCGAGATCGTCAACCTGGTCAGCTGGAAACCAGTTTGGTACGCCAGTGCCAGAAGGTAGTGTCGCGGCGTGGACATCAAGCACGTCGTGTGGGACTGGAACGGCACGATCCTCGACGACAACCACGCGGTACTCGCGGCGGTCAACAACGTGTGCGCCGGCTTCGGCCGGGCGCCGATCACGATGGAGTACTGGCAGGAGATCTTCAGCCGGCCGCTGTTGCAGTGCTACGAGCGTCTGCTCGAGACGAAGCTGACCGAACAGGACTGGGCGCGGATCGACAAGCTGTACCACGACGAGTACCGGCAGCTGCTCGCCATCTGCCGGCTCGCCAAGGGAGTGCCGGACCACCTGCACGCGTGGCGTGAGTCCGGGCGCACCCAGTCCCTGTTGTCCATGTGGTTCCACGACGAACTGGTCCCGCTCGTCACGGAGTACGGGCTCACCGAGCTGTTCGACCGGATCGACGGGCTGAGGCTCGCCACCGGCGGCGGGTCGAAGGCCGAGCACCTCGGGGAGCACCTCGAGGCGCAGCGGGTCGACCCGAAGCACACCGTCCTCATCGGCGACGTCGTCGACGACGCCGAGGCGGCGCGCAGCGTCGGCGCGCGGTGCGTGCTCGTCGCGACCGGTGTGATGAACCGGCGGGCTCTGGAGGCGACCGGTATGCCGGTCGCCGGCTCGATTCCCGAGGCTCTCGAGCGGATCTAACGCCGGTGCTCGCCGTGGTGGCCGACGGCTCGGACGAGCCAGAGCGTGCCCGCCGCGGCGACGATCAGCACGATGATGCCGGTGAGCACCCCGTTGTTGCTCGACTCCTCGACTGGCGACGGGGACTGCGCGCTCGCCTTCGGCGCCGGTGCCGGCGCTCCGGCGGAGAGCGAGTCGGAGCTGACGAGGCCGGTGCTCTCCAGCAGGGTCATCTGGTTGAGCAGGAGATCGAGCGAGCTGCCCGCCAGGTCGCGTACGGCGTTGTCCCGCGTGCTCGCACGTGACTCGGCGACGGCCGTGATCAGTGAGCCGTCGGCGGCGCGCAGCAGGTTCGCGTACGTGCGGTCGAGTTCGGGGCCGGAGCTCTTGGAGATCGCGTTGGCCCACGACTTCTGTTCGGCCGTCGGTTCGTCGGGGAGGGTGACGCCCGCCTTCGCGGCGAGGTCGTAGATCTTCTGCGACAGGGCGGTGTGTTCCCTGGCGACCTTCTCGCTCACGTTCCGCACACGGTTGTCGGCGGCGCGGTCGGCGGCCTCCCGGCTGATCGGGGCCTGCCACAACGTGTCCTGACGCAATTTCACGTACAGTTCCCGGTCCGCCGGGTCGACGTTGTCCGCGATTATCCGGACGGCGTTCACCTCGGCCTTCTTCGCGTTCAACTGGAATGCCTTCGGGTCGACCAGGCCGGTGGCCTCGATGGTCTGCATTCCGCGCAGCAACATGTGAACGGTCAAATGTGCGAGCGTGCGCAGCGCGCTGTTGCGGGTGGTCGCCCGGATATTCGCGCCCTGGACCAGGAGAGTGCCCTGGGCGGCGCGAATCGTCGTCGCGAACGCGCGGTCATGATCGGTACCGGTCCGGGCGCCCAGTTCGACAATTCGGGACTGTTGTTCGTTGCTCGGGTCGTTCGGCAACACGACGCCGACGTCGCCCGCCGCCTTCAGAATGTCGATATCGAGCCGGGAATGTGCGTCGAACAGTTCCTTGGCGGCCGTTCGGACGGTTTCGTTGGTGGTCTGGTCGGGGGCCTGACGAGTGGTCGGAAGAATCCAGACGTTCGCTTGTCGTAATGCGATGAGAAACATTCGGTCGGCATTGTTGATCTCCGACTGCTGTGCGCTCGCCGAGGTGGCGGCGACAATGCACAGAGTGACTGAAGCCAAGAAACCGGTGATTGTGACCCGGAGCCCCATGGTTGCTCGTTCCTCCCGACTTCGAGCTGCCTTCGAAGGAGATACGTGCTGGTGGTGCCGTGGTTCACGATCGATGCAATGATCAATATGTGACGTGGATCACATAACTTTAGTCGAACCATTCGGGCCCGATTTACGTACCCGAGAGGCTTTCGTGTTCGCGTAGTAAGGTGGGCTTGATTCCGCCTTCGGAACACGTCGCTTCAGGATCTGCCGCCCGCAGCGAGACGTTTCCGATCTCCGGGGAGGTCGCACGCTCCATGGGAAATCTGGCCAGAGCTTCAGGGGCCCAAGACGAGGAATTGCTGACTCTGCTCTACGGGCAGTTCCAGCGGATGCTCTTCTCGCAGGTGCTCTGTCTGACCAACTACGACCGGCAGTGGACCGAGGACGTCGTCCAGGAGACTTTGATCAGGGCCTGGCAGAACTCCGACAATCTTGTTCGGGAACCGGGCATGTTACGTGGCTGGCTTTCCACCGTCGCCCGCCGGATTGTCATCGACGGATGGCGCAGCCGGCAGGCGCGGCCACAGGAAGTCGAATTGACGAGACCGGACATCGCCGAATCGCCCGACGATACCGAGCAGACACTTTCCGTCATGGTGATCACCGATGTGATCCGCCAATTGAGTGACGAACACCGTCAAGCAATCTACGAAACGTACGTTCTCGGTCGCACGGTGAAGGAGGCGGCGTTGGTTCTGGGGGTACCGGAAGGAACCGTCAAGTCCCGGCTGTACAAGGCGATGCACACGATCCGCCGGGCTTTGCAGGACAGGAGCTAGGGAGATGGAGTCAGGCACGCGCCATGATGATGTGGCCGCGTACGCCCTCGGCGTCCTCGCACCGGAGGACGCCGAGGCGTTCGAGTGGCACCTAACCCGGTGCGGGGACTGTCAGCGCGAGATGGACGAGTTCTCCAGCTTCGCCCCGCTGCTGCGGGAGCCCTCGGCCAGGGCCGCGCTCGCCATGTCGGTGCGCGCGCCGCTGTGCAAGGTCGCGAGAAGCCTGCTGCTCGTCGCCGCGGGGTTCGTCGTCGCAGTCGCCGCGGTGCTGTCCGTCGTGGAGTCGCTGGCCGCGGGCAACGGCGGCACGCAACCGCAGGTCGTCGAGGTCGACGCCCAGGGTCATTCCGCTGTCATCCCGCAGCTGCGGCATGTGTGACCTGGTGAGCAGGCGCGTCAGGGCCTGCCAGCCCTGCCTCAGCCTGTCCAGGATCATCTGTTGCTCCGCTGTTCCACGAACTGTTACCTCTCGGTAAGTTTGCCCGATCGGGTGACGGAGGTCTCTACGGTCCACACCGAAGGAATCCGAAGCCCTCCGAAGCCCTGCTCCCTTCGGTACCGAAGATCGGAGTCGTTTGCGGTGACCACGCCACTGGTGGGACGTGAGAACGAACTGTCCTTTCTGCGCGGACTGCTGACCGACGCCGTCGGCGGCACCGCGTCCTGCGTGGTGATCGCGGGCGGCATCGGCGCGGGCAAGACCGCGCTGCTGGACGCGATGACGGCGCAGGCCCAGCAGCTGGGCTTCAAGGCCCGGTCCGCCCGCTGCTCCCGGCTGGAGAGCCACCTCAGCGGCGGCGTCGTCCGGCAGCTCGCCGCCTGCCTCGACAACGAGCTGGACCTGGAGGAGCTGTACGAGCGGGTCCTCGGCACCGTCCAGAAGGCGCCCCTGCTGATCGCCATCGACGACGTGCACCTCGCCGACACGTGGTCCAAGCGGGCCGTCGCGTTCATCCGCCCCCGCCTGGACCGGCTGCCGGTCGTCATCGCACTCTGCGTCGCGCAGGGCCATCCGGCGCTGGACGAGGTCTCGTTACCCGAGATCACCGGTGCCGACCCGCACCGCATCGAGCTCGGCGGCCTCGATGTCGACGCTGTCCGTCAGCTCACCGACAAGGACCCCGAAGCGGCGCACGAGGCCACCGCGGGCAACCCCTACCTGCTGCACCAGCTGCTGCGCGAACCCGGTGACGTGCGCACCGCCGGCTCGGCCTCGGTCGGCGAGACGCTGCGCGCGCGGCTGCGAGACTTCGACGGGGCCGCCGAGGTCGTCCGCTCCGCCGCCGTGCTCGGCGAGGACGCGACCATCGCGCTGTTGTCGGCGCTTACGGGGTTCGACGTGCTGCCGTCGGTGGACCCGTTGGTGCGCATGGGAATTCTCGCCGACACCGACCCGCTCACGTTCGCGCAGCCGTTCGTGCGCAACAGCATCCTCGCCGACATGCCGGTCGCCGTCCGCAGCGCCGGTCACGCCCGCGCCGCCTGGCTGCTCTACGAGTCGGACGCACCCGACGAGCGGATCGCCGACCACGTGCTCAAGGCTCGCTCGGTCCGGCTGCCGTGGGCCGTCGACGTGCTGCGCGAGGTCGGTCGGGTCGAACACCTCGAACGCGCGCTCGAGGAACATCTGTCCGAAGAGGACAAACTGGCCGTGCAGGTCGAGCTCGGCCACGTGCGGCACCTGATGGACCCGGCCGAGGGCCGCGACATGATCCGCGACGCGCTGGCCCGCGCGGAGGACCCGCACCTGGCCGCGCACACCGCGCTGAACCTGATTCTGCGGATGTGCAGCCGCTCGGACGCGCATCTCGCCGTGTCGCTGGCGATCCTGGTCGTCGGCCGGCTCATGCCCGAGGACCGGGACCTGGTGTGGCACATCGTGTGCGCCACCTACCTGATGGCCGCGGGCCGTGAGCCGCAGATGGCGCACTGCGCAGCCAAGTACTACGATGATCTGATCGGTGAGACCCCGCGGGACCCGGCGTTGCAACGGTCGCGGTCCGCGCTGCTGGCCATCGGGAACTCCCGCCGCGGCGACTCGGCCACCGAGGCCGTCGAGCACGCCCTTGAGGCGCTCGACGGCGAGTGGATCGACGTGCTCGGCGAGCCGTTCGTGTTCACGTTCCTGCTGCCCGTGCTGACCGACCACCCGGACCACACCGGCCGGTTCTGGCGTGCGCTGAGCAGCGCGCCCGTGTCGCACGACCCGCACCTGCGGCAGGGCGTGCTGACCATGATCGCGCGTGGCGCCGCGTTCCACGCGACCGGTGACCTCGCCCGCGCCTACACGTTTCTCACGCAGCCCGCGAGCGGCGATCCGGAGTGCCCGGCCGTGTTGCTGGCCTCGGCCAAGCTCGCCGAGGTGTGCATCGAGATGGGCCAGTTCGACGAGGCTCTGCCGCTCGTCGCGCACGACGGGGAACTGTTGCAGCACAGCCACATCCTCTACGCGCGCGGCCGGCTCAAGCTCGCGTCGTGCCACCCCGAGGGCGCGCTGGAGGACCTGCTGGAGTGCGGCCGTCGCCTCGAACAGCTCGACATCCACAACCCCGCGCTGATGCCGTGGCGGCACCACGTCGTGCGCGCGCACCTCGCGCTCGGCAACCGCGACGAGGCGTTGCGGGTGGCTCAGGAGGACCTCGACCTGGCCAAGCGCTGGGGCACGCCGAAGGTCATGGGCATCGCGCTGATCGGCGTCGGGATCGCGACCGAGGACGTGAAGGTGCTCGCCGAGGCGTGCGACGTACTCGACGCGTCACCGCACAAGCTGCTGCACGCCCAGGCGCTCTACTGGCTCGGACTGCACCTGCGCCGCAAGGGAAAGCCCGACGAGGCCATGCCGCACCTGCGGCGCGCGCTGGACATGGCGCGGTCGTGCGGCGCGCACCCGCTGGCGAAGCTGGCCAGCGACGAGGTGCGTGACGACGGCGAGCAGATGCAGGGCCTGACCAAGCAGGAGAACCGCGTCGCGCGGATGGCGGCGCAGGGCCTGACGAACCGGCAGATCGCCGAGACCCTGCACCTCACCCGCCGCACGGTGGAGCTCCACCTGTCCGGGGTCTACCGCAAGCTCGGTATCAACGGACGGGCTGAGCTCGTCGCCGCCTTGTGGTCCTGACCGCGAGCAGCAGTGCCGCGAGCAGGGCCATGAGTCCGACGCTGACGAAGCACGACAGCAGCAGGAACTCGTTGAGCCGCCCACCGGCGAGGTACGCGCCGAGCGCCACGGCGACGACGGCACACACCGCACGGTCCATGATGGACTCCATCGACAACAGCGTTGCCCGGTAACGGGAATCCGGGATCGCGTCGTTGAGGAGCTTCTTCTGGATCGGGAAGCTCATGCCCGCGGTGACCGAGAACAGGCACAGCAGCACGATCGTCACGATGCCGTTCGCGGGCACGATCAGACCGATGGACAGCGCCATCACGATCGTCAGCAGGAACACCGACCGCGCCGGGCCGATCTTCTTCGACAACCAGTGCGGCCGGGCCGCGCTGACCGCCTCGAAGATCGTCATCGCGGCGAGCACCGAGCCGTACCAGTTGACCGACACGGACTTCGACTCGAGCGCCGGCTGGAACAGGTTGACCTGCATGATCCGCACCAGGGTGAACATCGCGATGCCCTGGATCATCAGCAGCAGCAACCAGCGCGACGACTTCAACGCCGAGAACGCGCCGCCGACGCCCGCGAGGAGCTTGGACGTCTTGCCTTCGGTGCGCTGCCAGCCCGGGATGGGCGGCAGCTTCAGCGCGAACACCACGGCGATGAACGCGTTGATGGCCGTGAGCCAGTAGGGCGACGGCATGTTCCACTGCATCAGCAGACCGATGACCGGCCAGTACACGATCTTGCCGACGAGGCTGTACGACCGGCCGACGCCCTCGACCTTCAGGTAGAGGTGCCCGGCGTTGTGCGCGTTCAGGTACTCGTACAGGTACGCGCTCTGCGCGCCGGAGATCAGCGACCGCGCGAGCGCGATCAGCAGGAAGTGCACCAGGAACCCGGTGTAGTTCCCGGCGAACACCGGCACCATGTTCGCCACCACGAGCACGCCCGCGCCGAGCCACAGCGAGGTGCGGTAGTCGAAGCGGTCCGCGACCATGCCGGTCGGGATCTCCATGAGGCAGAACGCGATGTAGTAGATCGACTGGATGCCGAAAATCTCGGCGTCGGACATGCCGAGCTGCTTCTGGTACTCGTAGAAGATCGGTACCCACAGCAGCAGGCCGAAGAAGAACTGGAAGCCGTACGTCAGGCGGACGGCCCGCGCCACATCCGGAGTCGCCGGTACGCGAAGACCGAGCATCAGATCGAGTACGGCCGCAGCTGGAGCACGTAGAGGATCTCGTCGGTGGCGAGCCACTCGATGTCGACCGGCGAGTCGAACGTGTAGTCCGGCGAGAAGTGCGACTGCAGCAGGCGGCCCACGATCGCCAGGCGCTGCAGCTGGGCGTGCCCGGCCTCGGACAGGTCCTCCTTCGCGTCACCCAGCGACACGGTGCGGCCGCCGCCCTCGACGGTGCTGTAGAGGAACTGCATCGGCAGCTTCGAACCGTCGACGACGTCGGTGACCTTCGGCGAGACGTTGACGTAGACGTTGCGGAAGTCGTTGCGGTTCATCGGGTTCGTCGTCACGAGGACGCCGCCGAAGTCCGCCTCGACCTGCTCCTGGATGACGACGCCCATGAAGCAGTCGTCCAGCGAGATGCCCGCCTGCTGGCGCAGCCGCACGCTCCGCGCGGACACCAGCGACGCCCACACCTCCTTGACGCTCTGCACGATCTTCTCGGCGGTGGAGACGTGGTTGTACGACTCGTAGATGCCCGCCGCGGAGAACCCGGCGAGGTCCTCGGCGTTGGACGAGCTGCGCACCACGAAGTTGCGCACGCCCGCGAGGTGCGAGATCAGCGCGGTGTCCAGCTCGCTCAGGATCCGGTCCGGCACGCGCGTCTGGCGGATCATCCGCTGCAGCTCCACGCAGAGCGGCTCGATCTCCTTGGCGTTGAGCTCCAGCGCCATCTTCAGCTTGCCGATCTGCTGCTGGATCTTCGGCGAGCCCTCGAGGAACCGCTGCTGCAACGAGAACGGCAGCGCGATGCCGCGCGGCACGCGCACCCGCTTGGCGATCAGCTGCTGTGCCGCGGCGACCAGGTCGGCGTGCTCCGGAACGTCGAGCAGCTTCGCCAGGTACGGCATGAGGTTGTCCCGCGGCGGGCGCGGGACCTGGAAGAAGCCGAGCAGGCGGCGCGGGGTCTCGGTGGCCAGCACGTGGTGCAGCTCGCCGAGGTTCGCGGCCTTGGTGCCGTAGCGGTGGCTGTCGTTGTAGCGGATCTGCGCGAGGTTGACGATCGGGACGTCGTAGGCCTCGGGCTCCTCCAGCGAGATGCGCTGGGCGTACCAGGCGGGCCGTTTGCCGATGTCCTCCGGCTCGTCGATCAGCCGCAGCCCGACGTTGGCGCCGGCCGCCGACACCTCGTACTCGACCCACTGGCCGTCGAGGTTCTCCCGGTCGATGAGGTCGAACGCGCCGATCTGGATGGCGTTCGGAATGGACCAGCCGGTGGCGAGCACGTTGGTGTGCGACAACGGGGTCGTGTGCTCGGCGTTGATGATGCCCGCGAGCCGCGGAATGTCGTCCGGAACGCGGTGCATGACGACGATGTCGTACCACTCGAGCGTGTTCTTGCGGTACTCGTCCTCGGTGCGGAACGCGCGCAGCCGCCCGCGCGCCTTTCCGGGGTTCAGGGCGACGAACTGCGCGGAGGAGAACAATTCATGCGCGAGGATGCGCGGCAGTTCGTCGGCCGGGATCGCCGCGACGGCCTGTTCCTGAAGGTGGTTCGCCGGCTTGAACAGCAACGGCAGCGCGGGGTCCAGGTGGTCGCGCACGAAGCCGTGGAAGAACCGGATCATCTCGACCGACATGGTGTCGACCTCGACGGTCTCCAGCGAGAAGATGCGCTTCTCGCCGCGGATGTGCATGGACAGGATGCCGAGGAAGAAGCGCCGGTCGGGGTCGTGGTAGAAGCCCTGGTTGTACTCGTCGATGCGGGCCTGCATGTCCTCCTGGGACACGCCGAGGATCTCCACGCCGATGTAGTAGGCGTGAAACGCGTAGCGCGCGTTGTTCAGGAAGTGGATCGTCTTCGTCTGGCGGTCGACGACGACCTTCACGAACGAATAGCCACCGAGACTTCCGGAAAGCTGGTTGAATGCGGACAGCGTCAGCTGCTCGCCAACCAGACCCGCGACGTCGGCTTCCTGGACAGGCACACCTGCTCCTCTCGTGCGTCTTTGCAACGAGCAAGTGTGACACGGTGATCTTGGTGTGTATTCCCGGGAATTCGTCTCATATGGGCCTGACGAGCGGGTTTGAGGGTCAGGCGTGGTCTAACCCACAAGGGACGCTGCCGCTTTTGCCAGCGTCTCAATTCGTGCCCAGTCGCCGGCGGCCAATGCGTCTTTCGGAGCTAGCCACGAGCCGCCGACGCAGCCGACGTTCGGCAGCTTCAGGTAGTTCGGCGCGGTTTCCGGGGTGATGCCGCCGGTCGGGCAGAACCGGACGTGCGGGATCGGGCCGCCGATCGACTTCAGGTAGTCGACGCCGCCGGCCGCCTCGGCGGGGAAGAACTTCAGCGCGGTGAGGCCGCGTTCGGCCAGCCGCATCACCTCGGACACCGTCGCCGCGCCCGGCAGGAACGGCAGGCCGGTCGCCTCGGCGGCGTCCAAGACCCGGTCCGTCGTGCCGGGCGTGACGAGGAACTTCGCGCCCGCCTTCGCGGCCTGCTCGGCGTGTTCGGGTGCGGTGACCGTGCCCGCGCCGATCACGATGTCCGGAACCTCGGCCGCGACCCGTTCGATCGCCTCCAGCGCGGCGGGCGTGCGGAGCGTCAGCTCGATCACGCCGATGCCGCCGCGCAGCAACGCCTGCGCCAGCGGAACCGCGTGCGCCGCGTCGTCGACGACGACCACCGGGATGACGGGCGACAGCTCGAGCAGGTGGGCGCTCACGGGTCAGACCTCCTGGAAGAAGTGGTCAGGGGTGATCGGGCCGAAGACCGTGGCACCACGATCCGCCGGACCGACCGCTCGCCGCAACGCGCCGAACAGTTCGCGCCCGGTGCCGACCCACTCGCGGCCGGTCGGCGGGAAGTCCACGAGCGGTCGCTGCGCGAGTTCGCGCGCGTCGACCAACACCTCGAGCGTGCCCCGCCGGGCGTCGAGCCGCACGACGTCGCCGTCCTGGACGCGCGCGAGCGGGCCGCCGACGGCGGCTTCGGGGGTGACCTGGATGGCGGCCGGGATCTTGCCCGACGCGCCGGACATGCGGCCGTCGGTGACGAGCGCGACCTTGAAGCCCCGGTCCATCAGCACGCCCATCGGCGGCGTCAGCTTGTGCAGCTCGGGCATGCCGTTGGCCTGCGGACCCTGCTGACGCACGACGACCACGACGTCGCGATCGAGCTCGCCCGCCTGGAAGGCCTCCTGGAACGCCTCCTGCGTCGTGAACACCCGCGCGGGCGCCTCGACGACGCGGTCGTCGTCGGCGACGGCGGAGACCTTGATGACGGCGCGGCCGAGGTTGCCCGACAGCACGCGCAGGCCGCCGTCCGCGGCGAACGGCTGATATGCAGAACGCAATATATTGGTGTCCAGGGATCGGCCGGGGCCGTCGCGCCAGACGAGCTCGTCGTCGACGAGCGCGGGTTCCTGCCGGTAGCGGTCGAGGCCGGGACCGGCGACGGTCTGGACGTCGGGGTGCAGCAGCCCGGCGTCGAGCAGGGTGCCGACGACGAACTGGACGCCGCCCGCGGCCTGGAAGTGGTTGATGTCGGCGCTGCCGTTCGGGTAGACGCGGGCGATCAGCGGCACCACCGACGACAGGTCGGCGAAGTCGTCCCAGGCGAGCTCGATGCCCGCGGCCGCCGCGATCGCGACGAGGTGCATCGTGTGGTTGGTCGAGCCGCCGGTCGCGAGCAGCGCGACGACGCCGTTCACGATCGCCTTGACGTCGACGACGTCGGCGAGCGTCACCCGTTCACGGGCGAGCTCGACGGCGCGGCGGCCGGCGTGCTCGGTGAGCGCGCGACGCAGCCCGGTGCCCGGTGGCACGAACGAGGCGCCGGGCAGGTGCAGGCCCATGACCTCGACGACCATCTGGTTCGAGTTCGCCGTGCCGTAGAACGTGCAGGTGCCGGGCGAGTGGTACGACTGCGCCTCGGCTTCGAGCAGGTCCTCGCGGGTGGCCTTGCCCTCGGCGTAGAGCTGCCGGACGCGGGCCTTCTCCTTGTTGGACAAACCGGACGCCATCGGGCCGGCGGGCACGAGGATCGCCGGCAAGTGACCGAACGAGAGTGCGCCGATCAGCATGCCGGGCACGATCTTGTCGCACACGCCGAGCAAGAGCGTCGCGTCGAACATGTCGTGCGACAGCGCCACCGCCGTCGACATCGCGATCACATCGCGGCTGAACAGCGACAGCTCCATGCCGTCACGGCCCTGGGTGATGCCGTCGCACATCGCGGGCACGCCGCCGGCGAACTGCGACACGCCGCCGTTCGAGCGAACCGCGTCCTTGATCCACGCCGGGTAGTCCCGCAACGGCTGGTGCGCCGACAGCATGTCGTTGTACGAGGAGACGATCGCGACGTTGGGCCTGCGCAGCTGACGCAGCTTCTCCTTGTCGCCGCCGGTGATGCCCGCGAACCCGTGCGCCAGGTTGCTGCAGGCCATGCCAGTGCGGGACGTGCCGTCCTGTTGAGCACGGGCGACACGCTGCAAGTAGGCCGAACGGGTGTCGATGCTGCGCGCGGCGATCCGGGCGGTCACCTCGTTGATCACGGGGTGCAGTTCGCTCATGCGTCTCTCCAGGGGATCACAGGTCGGACGACGACTCTGGCGTCCCATGGCTGGCGTGACGGCAGCAACAGTAGGTGATGAGGGCCCGGTCCTTCAAAAACGATTCAGTAACTGGGACGGCTGTGGTGCTTGTCACGTGACGCGTGTCACGGCAGCATGCAGCACACGACCCGCAAGACCTCGGGACGGGGACGGAGGTGCCCTCATGACATCGACTGAGATCGTCGAGCTGCGCCGGGTGATCGGCCAGCTGCGCCACTGTGTGTCCGCGCTGCGCGGCCGATATGGCGACGTGGCGGCGGTGCAGCGGCTCGCCAACGACGTCGAGCGGATGGACATCGACGCGACGGAGCTCGTCGACATCGACAGCACACCGCGCCAGCGCGAGGCTCCGAGGGTCGAACGGGAGGTGGTCGTCGTGCCCGACACGCCGTACGACGAGTCCCTCTGGAAGGACGCAGACGACGAAGGACTGGGTGGGTACCGTCAGGGTTCCTGACCCAGCGGTCTTCACGGCCCCCGCCGGACGCGGGGGCCGTCGCTTTCCACCCAGACGGTTTGTTCACAGCGTTGTGAAAAACGAAAGGTGAGGCATGGCGAGGGCAGAAATCGCCGCTCGTACGTTGCGCACTGACCGGTGGTGGCTGCCGCCCCTGACGACGTTCGTCGGGCTGCTGCTCATCTCGATCTACGCGGCGTTCCGCACATTCCAGGGCGACTACTACTGGGTCGACCAGTACCACTACCTCACACCGATGTACTCCCCGTGCCTCAGCGAGGAGTGCCTGCCCGCGGCGGCGCACTTCGGCCGGCCGCTGCCCGAGCTCCCCGGCTTCCTCACCCCGCCGGTGATCATTCTTCCGTTCCTGCTCGGGTTCCGCGTGACCTGCTACTACTACCGCAAGGCCTACTACCGGGCGGCGTGGATGTCCCCGCCCGCGTGCGCCGTGGCCGAGCCGCACACCAAGTACACCGGTGAGACGCGGTTCCCGTTGATCGCGCAGAACCTGCACCGCTACTTCTTCTACGCGGCCTCGATCCTGCTGCTGATCAACATCTACGACGCGATCGTCGCCTTCGGCACCGGTGTCGGGCTCGGCAACATCATCCTGCTCGTCAACGTCGGGCTCCTCGGCGCGTACACGCTGTCGTGCCACTCGTGCCGGCACATCGCGGGCGGGCGGTTGAAGCACTTCTCGAAGCATCCCGTGCGGTACTGGATGTGGACCCAGGTCTCGAAGCTCAACAACCGGCACATGTTGCTGGCGTGGACTTCCCTGGTGTTCGTCTGCCTCACGGACCTGTACGTCGCGCTGGTCGCATCGGGGACGATCTCCGACCTCCGCATCATCAACTAGGAGTGGTTTTGCCCGAGGTGGAACGGCATTCGTTCGACGTCCTCGTGATCGGTGCCGGCGGTGCCGGTCTGCGTGCCGCGATCGAGGCCCGTGAGCACGGCATGCGCACGGCGGTGCTCTGCAAGTCGTTGTTCGGCAAGGCCCACACCGTGATGGCCGAGGGCGGCATCGCGGCGGCGATGGGCAACGTGAACTCGTCCGACAGCTGGCAGGTGCACTTCCGCGACACCATGCGCGGCGGCAAGTTCCTGAACAACTGGCGGATGGCGGAGCTGCACGCGCAGGAGGCGCCGCAACGGGTGTGGGAGCTGGAGACCTACGGGGCTCTCTTCGACCGCACCAAGGACGGCAAGATCTCGCAGCGCAACTTCGGCGGTCACGAGTACCCGCGGCTCGCGCACGTCGGCGACCGCACGGGGCTCGAGCTGATCCGCACGCTGCAGCAGAAGATCGTGTCGTTGCAGCAAGAGGACTTCGCCGAGTTCGGCCACTACGAGGAACGCCTGCGCGTGTTCCAGGAGTTCACCGTCACCGACCTGGTGGTCGAGGAGGGCCGGATCGCCGGCGCCTTCGGCTACTGGCGCGAGTCCGGCCGGTTCGTGCTGTTCGAGGCGCCCGCGGTGATCCTGGCGACCGGTGGCATCGGCAAGTCGTTCAAGGTCACGTCGAACTCGTGGGAGTACACGGGTGACGGCCACGCGCTCGCGCTGCGCGCGGGTGCGAAGTTGATCAACATGGAGTTCATCCAGTTCCACCCGACCGGGATGGTCTGGCCGCCTTCGGTGAAGGGCATCCTCGTCACCGAGTCGGTCCGCGGTGACGGTGGCGTGCTGCGCAACACCGAGAACAAGCGCTTCATGTTCGACTACATCCCCGAGGTGTTCAAGGACAAGTACGCGGACAACGAGGAGGAAGCCGACCGCTGGTACACCGACCAGGCGAACAACCGGCGCCCACCGGAGCTGTTGCCCCGCGACGAGGTCGCCCGTGCGATCAACTCCGAGGTCAAGGCCGGGCGCGGGTCACCGCACGGCGGCGTGTTCCTCGACGTCTCGACCCGCCTGCCCGCCGAGGAGATCCGGCGCCGGCTGCCGTCGATGCACCACCAGTTCAAGGAACTGGCCGACGTGGACATCACCGCGCAGCCGATGGAGGTCGGCCCGACCTGCCACTACGTGATGGGTGGCGTCGAGGTCGACCCGGACACGGCGGCGTCGTCGGTCAACGGGCTGTTCGCGTGCGGCGAGGTGTCCGGCGGCATGCACGGCTCGAACCGCCTGGGCGGCAACTCGTTGTCCGACCTCCTGGTGTTCGGCCGTCGCGCCGGTGAGGGCGCGGCTTCCTACGTGCGCGGGCTTTCCGAACGTCCGTCCGTTTCGGACGAAGCGGTGGCGCGGGCCTCGGAGACCGCGCTGGCGCCGTTCCAGGCGGAGGGCGGGGAGAACCCGTACACGCTGCACATGGAGCTGCAGCAGTCGATGAACGACCTCGTCGGCATCATCCGTCGTGAGTCGGAGATGCAGGAGGCGTTGGAGCGCCTGGAGAAGCTGAAGGAACGCGCCCAGTCGCTGTCCGTCGAGGGCCACCGGCAGTTCAACCCCGGCTGGCACCTGGCACTGGACCTGCGGAACATGCTGCTGGTGTCGGAATGTGTTGCTCGCGCGGCGTTGCTGCGAACGGAGTCGCGCGGCGGGCACACCCGTGACGACGCACCGGCGATGTCCGCGGACTGGCGGCGCAAGCTCCTGGTCTGCTCGCTGGACGGGACGCGGGTGAACGTCGAGGAACAGGCCCAGATCCCGATCCGCAAGGACCTGCTGGACCTGTTCGACCGCGCCGAGCTGGAGAAGTACCTCACGCCGGAGGAGTTGTCATGAGCTACCAGGGCAAGTTCCGCGTGTGGCGGGGTGACGACACCGGTGGCGCGCTGGAGGACTTCACCGTCGAGGTGAACGAGGGCGAGGTCGTCCTCGACATCATCCACCGCCTGCAGGCCACCCAGGCCCCGGACCTGGCCGTGCGCTGGAACTGCAAGGCGGGCAAGTGCGGCTCGTGCTCGGCGGAGATCAACGGCAAGCCGCGGCTGCTGTGCATGACCCGCATGTCGACCTTCACCGAGGACGAGGTCATCACCGTGACGCCCATGCGGACGTTCCCGGTGATCCGCGACCTCGTGACCGACGTGTCCTTCAACTACACGAAGGCACGCGAGATCCCCTCGTTCACGCCGCCCAAGGACCTGGCACCCGGCGAGTACCGGATGCAGCAGGTGGACGTCGAACGGTCGCAGGAGTTCCGGAAGTGCATCGAGTGCTTCCTGTGCCAGAACACCTGCCACGTCATCCGCGACCACGAGGAGAACAAGGAAGCCTTTGCGGGGCCCCGGTTCCTGATGCGGGTCGCCGAGCTGGAGATGCATCCGCTGGACACGGCGGACCGCGTCGATTCCGCGCAGGAGTCGCACGGGCTCGGGTTGTGCAACATCACCAAGTGCTGCTCCGAGGTGTGTCCCGAGCACATCCACATCACCGACAACGCGCTCATTCCGATGAAGGAACGCGTGGCGGACCGCAAGTACGACCCCATCGTGTGGCTGGGCAACAAGCTCTTCCGCCGGTCTTGAGCCTTTCGTGGCTGACCTTGGAAATCCTCCAACCCCTACCGTCGATTTCGGGTCGACGGTAGGGGAGGTGATGGACGTGCGCGGTACTGATGGGGATGGCTCGGGCGGTTGCGACGGAGTGACGTCTTCGTAGCCGGACGGCCGGCGATCCGGTGGACTTGGCATAGCCACCGGATCGTCCCGGCGTTCAGGTCCGAACGACTTTATGCGGATCCGCGACTGAGGCTTGCTACCCACAGTGTCCACTGTGGCACTCTCGGTGTCATGAACAACCTTCGCAGGCTGGCAGGGGCATGTGAAGTGAACGGATGCGACACCATCTACGCATCCGATCGCGGCACGTTGGTGCTCCAGGGGAAGAGCGTGGTCGCCGAGGTGGAGCTCGGCGACGGGGAGCAAGCGGTCGAATTGCCCGTGGATTTGGTACGGGAAGCGCTCGCCGCTCTGGAAGGATGCTGACCATGCCGCCAAGTAACGGCCTCTTCGAGACCTATACGCGCAGCGCATTCCGGCTGGAGACGCGCCAGATTTACAACATGCCCAACGAGCAAGAGAACTTCAACAAGTTCCTCCGAGGCGAGCCGTACGACGATATGAAGTACTCGACGGACTGGAGGAATCTGGTTTCGGCGAACATTGCCGCTGGCAAGACTATGCAGCGAGCGAAGCTGGTTCGCCGTCCGTACACTGACTATACCCGCTGGTTGTTGACGATTGGTGTTCCTCGCAACACCAAGGCGGGTGAGGACTATCGAATCGTCGACATCACCGATCGAGAGCTCGACCTACCAGATCTGGACTTCTGGCTGTTCGACGAGTCTACTGTCCTGCTTCTGCACTTCAATGACGACAACACTCTCCGCGACCGAGAGGTCCTGGAGAATCCTCCGGATCTGGCGAAGTACCTCGCGTGGCGCGACTACGCCTTGGAGCACTCCGTCCCATTCAGTGAGTATTCAGCCTGACGAACAGCGACAGCGCCGTGAAGGTCTGGCGGCTGCGCTGAGACAACTACGCAAGGCGGCTGGCCTCTCGGGGGAGAGGCTGGCCGTCCGATGCGCCATGTCCCAGTCGAAGATCAGCCGGATCGAACGCGGAAAGATCCTTCCTTCGGTTGCTGATGTCGAGCGCATCCTCCGCGCCCTGCAGGTGCCTGCTGATGCCGCGCGGGAGTTGGTCGCGGTGGCGCGGGCAGCCAACATCGACTACGTGTCCTACCGGGCCTACGCAAGTATGGGCCTGTGGAAGATGCAGGACGAGATCAAGGCGCTCATCGAGTCGTCGGCGGTTGTGAAGCAGTTCCTGCCGGCCATGCCGACAGGCCTGCTGCAGCTACCCGAGTACATGCGGCTGGCCTTTTCGCCGGTTGCAAAGAGTGCCCCAGTCATCGATGTGGAGAAGGCGGTGCAGGCCCGCCTTGATTCGCAGAGAGTTCTTGGCGACGAGTCGAAGAGATTTGTATTTCTCATGACTGAGCAGGCCGTTCGCTGGCGCTATGTTGACCAGCGCGTCATGGCCCGCCAGGTCGCGCACATGGCAGAGGTGTCGACTCGGGCGAACATTGACATCGCCATTCTGCCGTTCTCCGCAGAGGTGCGTCGAGGGCCGCTGAACATCTTCTTCATCTATGACGATCGCCTGGTTGTTGCCGAGTTGTTCTCCGGTGCGGTCTCGCTGCGCGAGCCGCAAGATGTTCAGTATCATCTCGAACTGTTCGATTTCTTCTACGATCATGCGCTTACTGGTGATGACGCTACCGCATTCCTTTGGGAAGTGGCGGAAGAGTTTATGCAGAGCCGCGACTGAAAGTCGCGATCGGAGCGACCAAAGCCTTAGCGTCATTTCTGTGAGTTCTGGTGATTTCCCCGTGGAGACGGCGGCGGTGCTGAGTCTGGTGGCGGCCGGCTTCAGGTTGTTCGTACAAGGCGACCCGGACGACCCGGAGTCGCTGATCTACGTGCGTCATCGGGGGAATGCCGCGGACCTGATCCGGGTATACGGCACCGACCAGTGTGAGGCGGTGCGCCTGGTGCACCGCGGCATGACGCGGCAGACCGAGGGCACCACGCCGGAGGTCGTCAGCACCGTCCTGGGCTGGTCCGGGCTCGATATCTGGGGGAGGTGAACCACATGCGCGGTACCGATGGTGAAGGCTCGGGCGGCGTCGACGGCGCGACGTGGTCGTAACCCGGATGGGTGAGTGATCGTTGGACCGGGCGGAGGTCGTTCAGTGGTGAGCGGCCCCGCTTCGGGAGGCGAAGTGCGCTG
Source organism: Lentzea sp. NBRC 105346 (assembly GCF_030269605.1). Taxonomy (GTDB): domain Bacteria; phylum Actinomycetota; class Actinomycetes; order Mycobacteriales; family Pseudonocardiaceae; genus Lentzea. The sequence goes on along the minus strand of NZ_BSTQ01000017.1, from coordinate 161,656 downwards.
GTTGCTGGCTGTTCTGTTGGTGCTCGGGGGCGCGACAGCGGCGAACGCCGACACGGGGTCCAAGACGACGTTGCATTTCGACGTGGTCGTGGGGCCCAACGACGACACGCACTGCGACGTCGTCGCCGACCTGTACCGGCCGGCCACGACCGCCCAGGTGCCCGCGGTGCTCACCACCAACGGGTTCGGCGGGTCGAAGGACGACCAGGCCGCGATCGCGGCCAAACTCGTGAACCGCGGGTACGCGGTGCTCAGCTACTCCGGACTCGGGTTCGGCGGCAGCGGCTGCAAGATCACGCTCGACGACCCCGACTGGGACGGCAAGGCGGGCAAGCAGCTCGTCGACTTCCTCGCGGGCACCAAGGCCGCGAAGGACGGAACGAAGATCGGCTTCGTCAAGAAGGACGGCACCGACCCCAGGGTCGGCATGATCGGCGGGTCGTACGGCGGGCAGATCCAGTTCGCGGTGGCGAGCATCGACCCACGCGTGGACGCGCTCGTCCCGGTGATCACCTGGAACGACCTGTCGTACTCGCTGGCGCCGAACAACGGTGGCAGCGGCCCCGGCGTCCACAAGCGACACTGGTCCGGCCTGTTCTTCGGCGAGGGCATCCTCGACGGCCTCACCGGCGCCACGATCGACCCCGCGCGCAACGTCGGGTGCCCCAACTTCACCGACCAGGCGTGCGCGGCCATGGCGCAGCTGCTCCTGCAGGGCTACCCGTCGCCCGAGACCACGGCGTTCGCCCGGCACGCGTCGGTCGCGAGCTACATGTCGAAGGTCAAGGCCCCCACGCTGCTGATGCAGGGCCAGGCCGACACGCTGTTCAACCTGCAGGAGGCCGCGGCCACGTACCGCGGGCTCAAGCAGCAGGGCACGACGGTCAAGATGATCTGGCAGAAGTGGGGCCACAGCGACAGCGCGCCCGCGCCCGGCGAGGAGGCCTACCTCGAGGGCCGGTACTTCGCGTGGTTCGACCGGTACCTCAAGAAGGCGTCCGTGAACACGGGGCCGGACTTCGCGTACTTCCAGGACTGGTCCGGGACGTACGACTCGGGCACCTACCCGGTCGGCACCACGCGGCAGTTCCCGCTGACCGGCGCCCAGACGTACACGAACGCGCCGGTGCCGACGAGCTACTCGGAGACCTCGGCCCTCCAGTCGTCCATTCCGGACCAGCTGTCGCCGTTGATCGACGGGCCCGGCACGTTCGCACAGTGGACGGTCCCGGTCACGCAGGACCTCGTCACGGTCGGCATGCCGGCGCTCGACCTGAACCTCGCCGCGCCGGCGGCCGAGGTCGTGTTGTTCGCGAAGCTCTACGACGTCGCGCCGGACGGCACGGTCACGTTGCAGCATCGGCTGATCTCGCCGGCTCGGGTGGATCCGGCCAAGCCGGTGCACGTCGAGCTGCCCGGCGTCGTGAAGAAGTGGCAGGCGGGGCACAGCATCCGGGTCGTGGTGGCGGCGAGTGATGCGGCCTACGCGGGCAACGTGGTGCCGATTCCCGTGACCGTCAACGGCGGCACGCTGGGGCTGCCGGTGCGCTAGATATGAAAAGGGGCGGCCACTCGGCCGCCCCTTTCACACCGGTCAGAGAGTACCGGCCCCAGGAGGCACACCGGCGCCCATGGACTCACCGAGGACTATTCCCTCGGCCTTGTTGTTGTCGAGCTTGATGACCTTCTTGTTGCGGCGGTTGCGCTTCTCCAGGTAGTTCGCGAACCACGTCAACAGCAGGCACATACCGATGTAGATCGCCGCGACGGTCAGCATCGTCGGCACGTACGGCCGCCCGAACTGCAGCTGGGAACCGAGCTGGCGGCCCCAGTTGAGCAGCTCCTCGTAGGTGATGAGGAAGCCGAGCGCGGTGTCCTTCAACAAGACCACGAGCTGGCTGACGATGGTCGGCAGCATCGCCCGCAACGCCTGCGGCAGCAGGACCAGCACCATCACCTGGGTCTTGCGCATGCCCAGCGCGTACGCGGCCTCGCTCTGCCCGCGCGGCAACGAGTTGATGCCCGCACGGAAGACCTCGGCGAGCACTGATCCGTTGTAGAGGGTCAGGCCCAGCACGACGGCCGTGAACGCGCTCATCTTGATGCCGGCCGAAGGCAGGCCGTAGTAGAAGAAGAACATCATGATCACGAGCGGGATCGCGCGGAAGCCCTCGACGATCACCGCCGCGGGCGTGCGGATCCACGCGTGGTCGGACAGGCGGGCCGCCGCGAAGATCGCACCGAAGATCATGGCGAGCACGGCGCCGAGGCCGAACGCGCTCAACGTCCGGCCGAGCGCCGTGACCAGTCCGATCTGGATCTGCTCGTACTGGATGAACTCCCACTTGCGGGCCGTGAACTGGCCCGTGTCCGCGAAGCGGTAGACCACGTACCCGACGAGCGCCGCGATCGCCAGGGCGCCGACGATGGCCAGCGTGCGGTAGCGCATCCGGGCGCGGGGGCCCGGGATGTCGAACAGGACGGAGCTCATCGCGCCACGCTCCAACGCTTCTCGAGAATCCGCTGCAGCAACGTCAGCGGCATGACCAGGATGATGAAGCCGGCCGCCACCCAGAGCAGTCCCACCAGGACGTTCTCACCCTGCTCGGACAACGCGTCGCGGATGCGGCCCGCCTCGGCGACGGAGAAACCCGCGGCGACGGTGGTGTTCTTCAGCAACGCGATCAGCGTGCTCACCATGGGCGGCACCACCGAGCGCATCGCCTGTGGCAGCACGATGTTGCTGAGCATCTGGCCGAACGTGAGGCCCAGCGCGCGGGACGCCTCGGCCTGACCGATCGGCACGGTGTTGATGCCGGAGCGCACGACCTCGCAGATGAACGCCGACGTGTACAGCGTCAGCGCGACGACCGCACTGGTGAAGAAGTCGAACTTGATGATCTCCAGGTACGGGTACGCGAAGACGAAGAACACGAACACCAGGGTCAGCGGCGTGTTGCGGACCACGGTCACGTACGTCGTGCCCACCGCGCGGAACACCGGCACCGGGCTGACCCGCAGCATCGCCAGGATCGTGCCCAGCACGAGCGACAGGACGCCGGAGATGAGGAAGAGCCGCAACGTGGTGCCGAACCCGCTGAGGAACAGGTCCAGGTTGTTGGTGAGAACGCTCATGGGGTTCCTTGCCGTCCGGGAAACGGGGCGGCCGGTGAACCCGCGTGCGAGTCCACCGGCCGCGAACAGCGATCAGTACCGGTCAACAGCCGGGTGCTGCGCCTTCGCACCGGACTTGCCGAGCGTGGCGTCGTAGATCTTCTGCCAGGTGCCGTCGTCGAAGGCGGCCTGCAGCACGTCGTTGAACTTGGTGCGCAGCGCCTTGTCGTCCTTCGCGACACCGATGCCGTACGGCTCGTTCGAGAACGTCTTGCCGACGACCTTCAGCTTCTCGGGCTCCTGCGAGGCGTAGCCCTTGAGGATCGCGTCGTCGGTGCTGACCGCGACGACCTCACCGTCGAGGAGCTTCTGGACGCACTGCGAGTAGGACTGGAACTCGACGATGTTCTCCGGCTCGACGAGGCCCTTCTCCTTGAGGTTCTTCACCGGCGTCGAGCCGGTCGCGGAGCACACCTTCTTGCCCTTCAGGGTGTCCGGACCGGTGATGTCGGAGTTGTCCTTCTTCACCAGCAGGTCCTGACCGGCCTGGAAGTACGGGCCGGCGAAGCCGACCTTCTCCTTGCGACCGGCGTTGATCGTGTAGGTGCCGACGTAGTAGTCGATGTCACCGTTGATGATCGCCTGCTCGCGCGCGGCGGACTGGATCGTCTTGAACTGGATCTTGTCCTCGGCGAAGCCCAGCTTGGCGGCCATCAGCTTGGCGATCTCGATGTCGAAACCGCTGTACTTGTTGGTCGTCGGGTCCTTGTAGCCCAGGCCCGGCTGGTCTTCCTTGACGCCGATGATGAGGTTGCCCCGCGCCTTGACCTTGTCGAACGTCGGGGAACCCTCGACCTTGACGTCCTTCTCGACCGTGAACAGACCGGTCGAGCCACCCGTGTCGCCGGGGGTGCCCTCCTTGCCGCACGCGGTCAGGGCGAGACCACCTGCCAGCAGCAACGCCGCAAGGGTGCGAACCCTCATCGTCCTTCTCCTGCCTTGTCAGTTCAGCTAGCGGACTTCAGTGCGTCAGGATCTTGCCAAGGAAGTCCTTCGCGCGGTTGGACTTCGGCGCCGAGAAGAACTCTTCCGGGGTCGAATCCTCGACAATCTCGCCGTCGGACATGAAGATGACCCGGTTCGCGGCCTTGCGTGCGAACCCCATCTCGTGGGTCACGACCAGCATGGTCATGCCCTCCTTGGCGAGGGTCGTCATCACGTCCAGCACCTCCTGGACCATTTCGGGGTCCAGCGCGGAGGTCGGCTCGTCGAACAGCATCACCTTCGGGCGCATCGCGAGCGCGCGGGCGATCGCGGCTCGCTGCTGCTGGCCACCCGAGAGCTGGGCGGGGAACTTCTCCGCCTGGTTGGCGATGCCGACTCGTTCGAGCAGCTCCATCGCGGTCTTGCGGGCCTCGGCGGCCGCGGTCTTGCGCACCTTGACGGGCGCCAGCATCACGTTTTCGACGATGGTTTTGTGTGCGAACAGGTTGAAGGACTGGAACACCATGCCGACATCCGCGCGGAGCCGGGCCAGTTCCTTTCCTTCGGCCGGCAGCGGCTGACCATCGACCTCGATGGTTCCTGAATCGATCGGTTCGAGCCGGTTGATGGTCCGGCACAGGGTCGACTTGCCGGAACCCGACGGCCCCAGCACGACCACGACCTGCCCCTTCGGCACTTCCAGCTGCACGTCCTTGAGCACGTGCAGGGGGCCGAAGAACTTGTCCACACCCGCCATGCGAATCATCGGCGGGGTAGAGGCGGCAGTCATCCAGTCCTCCATATTGGGGGTCGTCGGCGCTGGCGGAAACCTAGAGTTGTGCCACCACACCAGTCCAGGACATTGAGCAAGACTTAGGGTCTCAACTCTGTCACAGGCTGACGTCGGTTGCCCGGGAGGTCCGAAAAGTGCGCGTGCTGCTCGTCGAGGATGACGATCGGGTAGCGGAAGCGTTGCTTCCCGCCCTGACCAGGCGGGGTTTCAGCGTCGACCGGCAGGCCACCGGCAGAGGCACCCTCGACCGGCTCAACGGGATCGACGTCGTCCTGCTGGATCTGGGCCTGCCTGACATCGATGGCGTCACGCTGTGTCGCGCGATCCGTGCGGCCAGCGATGTGGCCATAATCGTCGTCTCAGCTCGCGGAGAAATAGACGACCGGATCCTCGGGCTGCACGCCGGCGCGGACGACTATCTGGTGAAGCCGTACGACGTCGGCGAGCTCGTGGCGCGCGTGCACGCCGTGCGGCGGCGGCGCGGCTCCGACCCGGTGGGGGTCGGCGCGTCGAGCACCGAGGTCTTCCAGACCGGTGACGTGCGGGTCGACCTCGGCCGGCACGAGGTCACCGTCGCGGGTGAGGCCGTGTCGCTGTCGCGCAAGGAGTTCCAGGTGCTCGCCCTGGTCATGGCCGCGGGCGGCGCGGTGTGCACGCGTGAGCGCATCCTGGCCGAGGTGTGGGGCCGCACGTGGTCCGGCGCCAACCGGACGCTCGACGTCCACGTCGCCACGCTGCGCACGAAGCTCGGCCGCCCGGCGTTGCTCGAAACCGTGCGCGGGGTCGGGTACCGCCTGGGCCAGAACCAATGAGGTCGCGCCTGCTCGGGGTCGTGCTGGCGCTGATCGTGCTGGTGCTGGTCGGCCTCGGGCTCCCGCTCGGGCGCAACGTGTCGGCCGCGGAGCAGCAGGAGCTGTTCCTCGACCGGCTCACCGACACCAGCCGGTTCGCGTCACTGGCCGCGCGGCCGCTGATCGACGACAAACCGCAGCAGCTGCGCGAGGAGCTGGAACGCTACGACGAGCTCTACGGCATCGGCGTCGCCCTCGTCGGGCGCGACAAGCCCGACCGTCCACTCGTGACGTCGCGCGCGGGCCTGCCGTTCACCGAGACCATGGTGCAGGACCGGGTGAAGGAGGCGATCGCGGGACGGCTGCCGTCCGCGCCCCCGTTGTTCATGCCGTGGAGCGCCACGGAGATGATCCTGGCCGAGCCGGTGCTGGTGGACGGCGAGGTGCGCGGCGCGGTCGTGACGTTCTCGCCGACCGGCAAGACGCGCCTGGAGATCCTGGGCTGGTGGGCGTTGCTGCTCGCCGCGTCGCTGCTGGTGCTGGCGCTCGCGGTGCTGCTCGCGCTGCCGGTGGTGCGCTGGACGCTGCGGCCGGTGCAGGCGCTGGACGAGGCGACCGGCAAGCTGCTCGCGGCCGTCGTCGCGGGCAAGCCCGTGCCGCCGGTCGACGCCGACCACGGGCCGCCCGAGCTGCGGCAGCTCAGCCGCTCGTTCGACCAGATGGCGGTGAACGTGAGCGACGTGCTGGCCGCGCAACGGGCGTTCGTCGCCGACGCGTCGCACCAGCTGCGCAACCCGTTGACGGCGTTGAAACTCCGACTGTCCAACCTGGAGGGACACGTCGACTTCGAGGCCGAGGTGCACCAGCGGGAAGCGCTTTCGGAGACCGACCGGCTGAACCGGATCCTCGACGAGCTGCTCGCCATGGCGCGCGCCGAGTCCAGCTCGGTCGACCCCGTTCCGGTGAACGTCGACCAGTCGGTCGCCGAGCGGCTGTCCGCCTGGCAGGCCGCGGCCGCGGCCAAGGAGGTGCACCTGGTCCTGGACGGCGAACCCGGCGGCACCGCGCTCGCGCCGCCGCGCGGCGTCGAGACCGTGCTCGACGCGTTGCTCGACAACGCCCTGAAATTCACCCAAGAGGGGACACTTGTCGTCGTCGACGTGCGTCGCACCGACGGCGTCGTGCGGCTTTCGGTGACCGATCACGGGCCCGGCTTGCAGCCCGACGAGCTGGAGCGCGCCACGGACCGGTTCTGGCGCAGCCCGGCGCACCAGAACGTGCCCGGATCGGGTCTGGGCCTGTCGATCGTGCGGCTCGTCGTGGAACGGGTTGAGGGAGCCGTCCGGCTGGAGTCGCCGGACGAGGGCGGCCTGCGGGTCGTTGTCGAGCTGCCTGCGGCGCCTACACCTTGATGTCCCGGTAATAGCGCATCGCGCCGGGATGCAGCGGGATCGGTGACGTCTCGATGGCGCTGCGCCGCTCGATCGTGCGGGCCGCCGAGTTCGCCCGGACGAGCTCCGGCTGCGCGGTGAAGAGCTGGCGCACCAGCGCCTCGGCCACCTCGTCCGACATGGACTCAGTGGCGAGCAGGAAGTTGCGCACCACCAAGGTCGTCACCGGGCCGCCGGTGAGCTCGTAGGTGGACGCGGGCAGCGTCGCCGACCCGTAGACGGGGTACTGCTCCAGCAACGCGGGGAGATCCGCGCTCAGGTCGAGCATGCGCACGCCCAGCGACTTGGTGAGCATGGAGATCTGCGGCGTCGGCAGACCGCCGGACCAGAAGAACGCGTCGAGCCTGCCCTCCTGCATCGCCCTGGCCGACGCCTCCAGGTTGAGGTGCAGGATGTTCGGCGTGACCTTCACGGACTCCAGCACGCGGTTCGCGATCAGCTCCACTCCGGAGCTCGGCTCGCCGATGGAGACGCGCAGCCCGCCGAGTTCCCTCAGCGTCTTCGCCTGGACGTCCGCCCTGACGATGATCTGCAGGTAGTCGTCGTGCATCCGCGCGAGCGCCCGCAGTTTGGCCGCGCCGACCATGTCCGTCGCGTCGGCCTGCGAGAACCCCACGTCGGCCTGGCCGTTGACCAGGCGTTTGACGTTGTCGACCGAGCCCGCGGTCGCGACGACCTGCGGCCGCGCGATGCCGAGCCGTCCGCTCCAGATGTCCGCCAGCGCGTTGCCGAGTGCGTAGTACACGCCGGTCTTCCCGCCCGCGGCCATCGTGAGCTTGACGTTCTCCAGCGTGCTGCTGCAGCCGCTGAGCACCGTCCCCGCCACGGCCAGCAAGGTCATCGCGGCATGTACACGTCCAAGCACCCGCGCATCGTCGCACGCGGGCGTTCTACGCTTGCACCGACGAAAGGTTGGTTGCAGTGACCCGCAGTTACCAGATCCGCACGTTCGGTTGCCAAATGAACGTGCACGACTCCGAGCGCCTCGCCGGTCTGCTGGAGGACGCGGGCTTGTCCCCGGTTTCGGGTGACGAGCAGGCGGACGTCGTCGTGTTCAACACCTGCGCGGTCCGCGAGAACGCCGACAACAAGCTCTACGGCACGCTCGGTCACCTGGCGCCGTTGAAGGCCGCGAACCCGGACATGCAGATCGCCGTCGGCGGCTGCCTGGCCCAGAAGGACAAGGGCGAGATCGTCCGCCGCGCGCCGTGGGTGGACGTGGTGTTCGGTACGCACAACATCGGGTCGCTGCCGGTGCTGCTGGACCGCGCCCGGCACAACCGCGAGGCGCAGGTCGAGATCCTCGACTCGCTGGAGACGTTCCCGTCCACGCTGCCCGCGCGCCGCGACTCGGCCTACTCGGGCTGGGTGTCCATCTCGGTCGGCTGCAACAACACCTGCACGTTCTGCATCGTGCCGTCGCTGCGCGGCAAGGAGAAGGACCGCCGGCCAGGCGAGATCCTCGCCGAGGTGTCCGCGCTGGTCGCCGAGGGCGTGCTGGAGGTGACGCTGCTCGGGCAGAACGTCAACTCCTACGGCGTCGAGTTCGGCGACCGGTACGCGTTCGGCAAGCTGCTGCGGTCGTGCGGCTCGATCGAGGGCCTGGAGCGCGTGCGGTTCACCTCGCCGCACCCGAAGGACTTCACCGACGACGTGATCACCGCGATGGCCGAGACACCCAACGTCTGCCACTCGCTGCATATGCCGCTGCAGTCCGGTTCGGACCGGCTGCTGAAGGAGATGCGGCGGTCGTACCGGTCGGCGAAGTACCTGGACATCCTGTCTCGCGTTCGCTCGGCCATGCCCGACGCGGCCATCACGACGGACATCATCGTCGGCTTCCCCGGCGAGACCGACGCGGACTTCGAGGCGACGCTGGACGTGGTGCGCCAGTCGCGGTTCTCGTCGGCCTTCACGTTCCAGTACTCGAAGCGCCCTGGCACGCCCGCGGCCTCGCTGCCGGACCAGCTGCCCAAGCACGTGGTGCAGGAGCGGTTCGACCGCCTGGTGGCGTTGCAGAACGAGATCACCTTCGAGCTGAACCGCGAACAGGTCGGCCGCACGGTCGAGGTGCTCGTGGCGTCCGGCGAGGGCAAGCGCGACTCCGAGACGCACCGGATGAGCGGCCGTGCCCGCGACGGGCGGCTCGTGCACTTCGCGCCCGGCGACCTGGCGATCCGGCCCGGCGACGTGATCGAGACCGAGGTGACCTACGCGGCGCCGCACTACCTGGTGGCCGACGGCACCGTCCGGTCGTGGCGCCGGACCCTGGCCGGTGACCGGTCCGAGGCGGGGATCAAGCCCCGCACGCCCGGTGTGTCCCTGGGGCTGCCGGGCTTCGGCAAGCCCGCTCCGCTGCCTGCCGTTTCGGGGTGTGCTGCTCAGTGAGCGATCCGGACGACCTCGCCGCATACGGCGAGGAGATCGACGAGGTGGAACGCGACGTCGCCCGGCGGATCGACCCCGGTGCCGGCGCTCTGACGATCGCGATCTCGGTGCTCGCGATCCTGTTGTCGCTGATCATGCCGTGGGTGGGGTCGGTGCGCGGGCTCTCGGTGCTGCTCGGCGACCCGCTGGTCGGCTTCCTGCCCCGGCTGTTCGTGTTCGTGGCGCTCGTCGTGGGTGTGCTCGGATCCGGGATCGGACTCGTCACGCGGCGGTGGGGGATGGCCTGGGTCTGCGCGCTCGGGCTGTTCGCCGGGTCCGTGATCGGCGTGCTGTCGATCTGGTCGCAGCAGACGACGACCAGCAACAAGACGCCGGGGCCTGGGCCTGGGTTCGGGCTGGTGCTGGCCGTGATCGCGGTGATCGTGCTGCTGGTGAAGTGGCTGCGCATCGCCGCTTCCCGTCCGCCACGCCTGTAAGACCGTTAGGGGCACCCTTGCGACATCAGATGTCGCAAGGGTGCCCCTAACGGCACTTCTGACTAGCGGGTGGCGAGGGCCTGCTCGGCGGCGGCGAGCCACTCGCGCCACTGGGCGGCCTGCGCCTCGGCCTGCTCGGCCCGGCGCTTGTCGCCCGCGGCACGTGCTTTGGTCGCCTTGGCCTCGAACTCCTCGACGCGCTCGCGGAACTGCGCGACGCGGGCCTCGGCCTCGGGGTCGGAGCGGCGCCACTGGGCGTCGACGGCCGTGCGGACCTTCTCCTCGACCGCGCGCAGCTTGCCCTCGAGCTCGCGGATGCGCTCACGCGGCACCTTGCCGATGGCGTCCCAGCGCTCCTGGATCTTGTACAGGTGCTGGCGGGCCGACTCGAGGTCGTGCGACGGGTCGATCTGCTCGGCCTCGGCCAGCAGCTCTTCCTTCAGCTTCGCGTTGGCCGCGAACTCGGCGTCACGTTCGGAGAACGCCTCGGACCGCTTCTGGAAGAACGCGTCCTGGGCGGCGCGGAAGCGCTGCCAGAGGGCGTCGTCGGCCTCCTTGGGCGCACGCCCGGCGGCCTTCCACTCGACCATCAGCTCCTTGTAGCGACCGGCCGTGGGGCCCCAGTCGTCGGAGTCGATGAGCTTCTCGGCCTCCTCGACCAGCTCCTGCTTGCGGGTCTTCGCGACCGAGCGCTGCCGGTCGAGGTCCGCGAAGTGGGAGCCGCGGCGGCGGTTGAACGCGTCGCGGGCCTTGGAGAACCGGCGCCAGAGCTGCTCGTCGGTCTTGCGGTCGACACCGCGGATCGTCTTCCACTCGTCGAGGATCTGGCGCAGGCGGTCGCCCGCGACCTTCCACTGGGTCGACTCGTTGGCCAGCGACTCGGCCTCCTCGACCAGCGCCTGCTTGCGGGCCACGGACTGGGCGCGGGCGGCCTCCTTGGCCTCCTTCGCCTTCTCCAGCCCCACCTCGGCCCGGGCGAGCACGTGGTCGACGCGCCGCGCGAGCGCCTCGAGGTCGCCGACGACCGCGGCCTCCGCGAGGGTCTCCTTGACGTGCTTGGCGCTCGTCATCGCGTGCTTGGGGTCGCCCGCGCCCGACTCGAGCCGCGTCACCAGCAGCTCGACCTCGGTGCGGATGTCGTCGAACCGCCTGGCGAAGTGCGCGAGTCCCTCGGTCGGCTCACCGGCCTGCCACGAGCCGACCGCGCGTTCACCGTCGGCGGTCTTCACGTACACGGTGCCGTCCGCGTCCACGCGGCCCCAGCGGTCAGGGTGGTCCGATGCCACGGGAACGGCCGGAGGCGTCGCCTGCACGGTCTCCTTCGGCGTTTCCTCGACTACACCCTCAACCGAAGGTGTGCTGTCCTGCTCCGACATCGCCGGTTTCCTCCCATCTGGTGCCCGTGCCAGCCACGAGCGCCCCGCCAGCGGCGAGGCCGATGCGTCCGGGTACCGGGGGTTCCATAGTCCCCAGTACCCCGCGCGCATTCAAACAGGTCAGAGCTCGACTCGGTACTGGGAGTCCACGATAGGTAGCCTGGTTCGTCGTGATCACGCGTGCCGCGGTCGTCCCGCACCCGCCCCTGCTCGTCCCCGAACTGGTCGCGGGAGCCGCCGCCGAAACCGCCGAGCTGCGGGCCGCAACCCTTGCGGCGGCAGGAGAACTGCCTCGCCGATGGGTCGCCGTCGCGGTCGACGACGCGGGTCCAGCACGCTTCGGACCTGCCACGAACGGAACTTTTCTCGGTTATGGCGTCGATGTGAAGGTGTCACTGGGGGGTGACGGACCTTCCGCGACCGATGTTCCGCTGCCCGTGCTCGTGGCGGCCTGGCTGCGGGAACGCTGCGCAGCCGAGGTGTCACACGTCGAAGTCGTCCCCCGTTTCGTGTCGTCGGCCGAATGTGTCTCAATTGGACGGCGCCTGGACGACGAACCCGGCGAGGTGGGCCTGCTCGTACTGGGCGACGGTTCGATCCGCCATGGTTTGCGCTCGCCCGGCGGAAACGACGAGCGTTCGGGACCGTTCGACGAGCACGTCCACCGGCTGCTCAAAACCTCTGACACCGACGGGATTCTGGCCATCGACCTCGATCTGGCTCGCGAGCTCGGCGCGCAGGGCGTGCCGGCGTGGCAGGTGCTCGCCGGAGTGCCGGGACCGTGGCAGTGCACGCGTGCCGAGTTCTACGCGCCCTTCGGCGTCGGCTACCACGTCGCCGTGTGGGAGCGCTCGTGATCACGCCCATCGCGGTCGTCGGTCCCACCGCCACCGGCAAGTCCGACCTGGCCGTGTCGCTCGCGCTGCGGTTCGGCGGTGAGGTCGTCAACGCCGACGCCATGCAGCTCTACCGCGGCATGGACATCGGCACCGCGAAGATGTCGCTCGCGGAACGCCGCGGCGTGCCGCACCACCTGCTCGACGTCCTCGACGTCACCGAGACCGCGTCGGTCGCCGCCTACCAGCGCGACACGCGGGCCGTCATCGAGAAGCTGCTGGATCTCGGGAAGCCGCCCATCCTCGCGGGCGGCTCCGGGCTGTACGTGCAGGCCGTGCTCGACGACCTCCGCTTTCCCGGCACCGACGACGCCGTCCGGGCCAGGTTGGAGGCCGAGCTTCTCTCGGCCGGCGCGGGCGTGCTGTACGAGCGGCTCGTGTCGTTGGACCCGGTCGCGGCGGCGGCGATCCTGCCGTCCAACACCCGCCGGATCGTGCGTGCGCTGGAGGTCATCGAGCTGACCGGCGAGCCGTTCTCCGCTCAGCTCCCGAAACCCGGTCCCGCGCGCTACGGCACCATCCTGATCGGGGTCGACCGCGAGGTGTCCGAACTGGACTCGCGCGTTGACCGCCGCGTGGACCTCATGTTCGCTGATGGTTTGGTGGACGAGGTGCGCGGCCTGCTCCCGGACCTCCGGTCCGGCAAGACCGCCTCCCGCGCGCTCGGGTACCAGCAGGTGCTGTCCGCATTGGACGGTGAGTGCACGATCGACGAGGCCGTTGCCGAGACGAAGCGCGCCACCCGCCGGTTCGTGCGCAGGCAGCGCTCGTGGTTCCGGCGGGACGACCGGACCACCTGGCTCGACGGCTCCCGCGAAGATCTTTTGGACGCGGCAAGTAACCTGGTCACGTGGAGTTCGTGAAGGGGCACGGCACGGAGAACGACTTCGTGATCCTGCCCGACCTCGAAGGCAAGCTGGACCTGACCGACGCCCGCGTGCGCGCGCTGTGCGACCGCCAGCGCGGTCTCGGCGCGGACGGCGTGCTGCGGGTCGTGCGAGGTGATGCCGGCCAGTGGTTCATGGACTACCGCAACGCCGACGGCTCGATCGCCGAGATGTGCGGCAACGGCGTGCGTGTGTTCGCCAGGTACCTGGTGGACGCCGGCCTGCAGCCGGAGGGCGAGTTCGTCGTCGACACCAGGGCGGGGGAGAAGCCCGTCGTCACGCACCCCGATGGCTCCGTGACGGTCGACATGGGCCCGGCCAAGGTCGTGGGCGCCTCGCTGGCGGCCGTCGACGGCCGGGGCTTCGCCGGCGTCGCCGTCGACATGGGCAACCCGCACCTCGCGTGCGTCACCGACGTGCCGGTCGACGAGTTCGACCTGACCGTGCCACCCGGCCACGACCCCGCGATGTTCCCGCACGGCGTGAACGTCGAGTTCGTCAACGTCCTCGACGAGGGCGCCCTGCGCATGCGCGTGCACGAACGCGGCGTGGGCGAGACCCGGTCCTGCGGGACGGGGACGGTCGCCGCCGTCGCGTCCTGGCTGTGGGGCATCGGCCAGAGCTCCGGCAAGGCGACCGTCGACGTGCTGGGCGGTCAGGTGACCGTCGTGATCGAGGGAACGACGTCCACGCTGACCGGCCCGGCCGTGCTGGTGGCCCGCGGTGAGCTCGATCAGGCCTGGTGGGACTCGATCCGGTAGGTCTCCAGCTTCCCCTGGCGTTCGGCGGCCGCGATCCGCGGATGTGAGTCGGGCGCCGTCACGCACACCAGCGTGTCGCCGACGACGGCGACGGCGAAGCACGGCTGCGTCGTCTCCACGCGGTGCGTCACCTTCCCGCCCTCGGTGACGCGGTACGCCGCCGCCTGCAGTGCCGGCGCGACCCAGATGCCGTCGCCGTCGGCACAGGTGCCGTCGGGGGCGATCCCGTGTTCCTTGACGTCGGCCCACACCCGCCGGTTAGACAGGGTGCCGTCGTCGGCGACGTCGAACGCCGTCAGCCGGAAGGCGATCGTCTCGGCGATAACCAATATATTGGATTCTGCATTCTGTATACGGACCGTGCCGTTGGGGAACTTCAGGTCCTCGGCCGCGACGACGACGTCGCCGTCGGGCCTGATGAGCGCGAGCGACGCGCCCGGCGGGTCGTAGGACGGGTCGAGCAGCGCGGGGATGCCGACCTCGTCGATGAGGCCGTGCAGGTCGAAGCCGAAGTTGCCGACGTAGGCGCGGCCGGCGTCGTCGACGAGCATGTCGTTCGCGTGGAAGGATGCAATATGCGATATATCGCCGTGCTCGACGAGCTCGCCGGTGGGTTCCAGGCGCAGCACGCGGCGGTCGAGCATGGAGACGACGAGCATGCGGCCGTCGGGAAGCCAGCCCAGTCCGGACGGCTGGCCGTCGACCGTGCAGACGAGTTCGTCGTCGCCGGTGTCGATGTCGATCGCGCGGACCTCGTGCGCATAGAAGTCGGAGTAGAACAACCGTCCGTCGGGTCCGCACCGGGGTCCTTCGCCGAAGTAGAGCCCGTCCCGCAGCACGCTTGTATCAACCATGGGATTTGACGCTAGAGATCTCCGGTATGTCGCGCATCGTCCTCAACGGTGACAGCACGACCCACAGACTCGCGAGCGTTCCGCCGATCGCCGACACCCACAGCGTGCCGACGATGCCGATCCACTCGCCGATCACGCCACCGGCCAGCGCGCCGATCGGCTGCGCGCCCCACACGACCCAGCGGATGCTGGCGTTCATCCGGCCGAGCAGGTGGTCCGGGCAGATCGCCTGCCGATAGCTGACCTGGGCGATGTTGTAGACGATCACGCCGTATCCGAAGACGAATACCGAGGCGAGCGCGAACCCCATCCGCAACCCCGGCCCCGCGAGCGGCATGAGCAACGGCGCCGGCGACGTCACCACCATCGACACCCAGATCAGCCGCGCCTGGCCGACCCACTTCTGCACGCGCGTCGCGGTCAGCGCACCGAGCACACCGCCGAGCCCGCCGAAGCTGAACACCAGGCCCGCCTGCGCCGCCGTCAGGTCCAGCGTGCGCACCAGGAACAGCACGAGCACGGCCATCCGCACGCCGTTGAACAGGTTCGCGGTGCCGGTGCAGCCCACGATCGCCCGCAGCGTCCGGTTCGAGAACACGAACGCCAGGCCCTCCCGGACCTCGCGCACCAGGTTCGGCGACTCGTGCCGCACCGGCGTGGGCTCGGCCGCGCGAATCCGCCACAGGAAGAACGCCGAGCTCAGGTACCCGACGCCGGTCGCGAGCACCGCGTTCGCCGCGCCCAGGAACTGCACCGCGAAACCGCCGAGCCCCGGCCCGGTCACCTCGACCACCGAGGCGCTGGCCTGCAGCTTCGCGTTGCCCTCGACCAGGTGGTCCCGGCCGACCAGCGATGGCAGGTACGACTGGTACGCGACGTCGAAGAACACCGTGCACACGCCCAGGAACAGCGCCATGACGATCAGGTGCGGCAGCGTCAGCGCGTCCAGCCACCACGCGATCGGCACGGTCAGCACCAAGGCAGCGCGAAGCAGGTCCATCGCGATCATCAACGGCCGGCGCCGCATCCGGTCCACCCACACGCCCGCGGGCAGCCCGATCACCAGGAACGCGCTCATCAGCGCCGCCTCGAGCAGCCCCATCTCGAACGGCGACGCGTGCAGCAACTGGGCCGCGAGCAGCGGGAACACCGTGTACCCGAGGATCGCGCCGAACTGGCTGATGGTCTCGCCGGTCCACAACCGGCTGAAGTCCTGGTGCCCCCGCAGTGCCATGACACGCAGTCTGCGCCGAGTGATTGGAAACTGTCAATCACTTACACTCGGGGCCGTGCACAGGAGAAAGTCCACGCCGGACGAGGTCGCGGCCCTCAGTTCAGACCTGAGGCTGCGCATCATCCGGCTGACCCACGAGCGGCCGCTCACCAACAAGGAGCTGGCCGATCGGCTCCAGAAGGACCCCGCCACGACGCTGCACCACGTGCGCAAACTCGTCGCGACCGGGTTCCTGGAGGCCCTGCCGGCTAGAGCGGGCAACCGGGGGGCCAAGGAGATCCCGTATCGATCCACCGGGCTCTCCTGGGAACTGGACAACAGCGAAAATATGGTCGCCGTCGGGCAGGCGATGCTGCACGCTTTCCTGGGCGAGGTCGCCGATGTCGGCGTCGGGGAAGTGGACATGACCAGGCTGGTCGTGCACGCCGACCCCGAGGAACTGAAACGGCGTCTCGAAGCGTTGATGAGAGAGCTGGCCGAAGAGCCGGCGGATCCGGAAGCCCCCCGTGTCGCGATCTACCTCGCGGTGTATCCGGGGGAGTGACTCCGATCCATGGGAAACTGAAGGGCAAATGACGGAAAACATCGAATGGGACGACCTGTCCACCGGTGAGTTCGAACTCGCCGAACGTGCCGCGCTTCGCCGGGTCGCCGGGCTCTCGACAGAGCTCGAGGACGTCACCGAGGTCGAGTACCGGCAGCTGCGCCTGGAACGGGTCGTGCTGGTCGGTGTGTGGACCGAGGGGACCGCTGCGGACTCCGAGGCCTCGCTCGCCGAGCTGGCGCGACTCGCGGAGACCGCCGGTTCGGAGGTGCTGGAGGGCGTCGTGCAGCGGCGCGACCGCCCCGATCCCGCGACCTACATCGGCTCCGGCAAGGTCACCGAGCTGCGTGACGTGGTGTTGTCCAGCGGCGCGGACACGGTGATCTGCGACGGTGAGCTGTCGCCGGGCCAGCTGCGCCAGCTGGAGGAGAAGCTGAAGGTCAAGGTCATCGACCGGACCGCGCTGATCCTGGACATCTTCGCGCAGCACACGTCCTCGAAGGAGGGCAAGGCCCAGGTCGAACTGGCCCAGCTGCAGTACCTCATGCCGCGCCTGCGCGGTTGGGGTGAGACGTTGTCCCGGCAGGCCGGTGGCCGGGCCGGTGGCGGCAACGGCGGTGTGGGTCTGCGCGGTCCCGGTGAGACCAAGATCGAGACGGACCGGCGGCGGATCCGCGCGCGCATCTCCAAGCTGCGCCGCGAGATCGCCGCGATGAGCGTGATCCGGGAGACCAAGCGCGGCAAGCGCGTGGCGAACGAGGTCCCGAGCGTCGCGATCGCGGGCTACACCAACGCGGGCAAGTCGTCGCTGCTGAACGCGTTGACGGGCGCGGGTGTGCTGGTGGAGGACGCGCTGTTCGCCACCCTCGACCCGACGACCCGCCGGGCGCTCACGCCGGACGGCCTGGCGTACACGCTGACCGACACGGTCGGGTTCGTGCGGCACCTGCCGCACCAGCTGGTCGAGGCCTTCCGGTCGACGCTGGAGGAGGTCGCCGACTCGGACCTGCTGGTCCACGTCGTCGACGGCTCCGACGGCATGCCGGAGAAGCAGGTCACGGCGGTGCGCGAGGTGCTGCGGGAGATCAACGAGAAGCGCGACGCGCCCATGCCGCCCGAGCTGCTCGTGGTGAACAAGATCGACGCGGTCGGCGAGCTCGGCATGGCGCGGCTGCGGCACCTGTTCCCGGACGCGGTGTTCGTGTCGGCGCACTCCGGCATCGGCATCGACGAACTGCGCACGGTCATCGCGAACCGCGTGCCACGGCCGGAGGTCGTGGTCGAGGCGCTCGTGCCGTACGCGCGCGGCGAGGTCGTCGCGCGGGTGCACCGCGAGGGCGAGGTCCTCTCGGAGAAGCACACCGAGAACGGCACGCTGGTGTCCGCACGGGTCCGCCCGGACCTGGCGGGCGTGCTGGAGCAGTTCTCGGTCAACGGGACGCCTGCTTGATCGCACCACCACCGCCAGTAGACGTGTGCCCGGTCAGCTCGGAGGAGCTGTCCGGGCTCACTTCTGACGGCAAGAACCTCTACGCCGTCGACGACAGCGACGACGGCACCATCAAGATCCAGGTGATGGGCCGCGACTGCGTCGTCAGGCGGACCATCACCGCGCCGGTGAACCCGTTCGACGTCGAGGACATGGCCCTCGCACCGGACGGCAAGCTGTGGCTCGCCGACACCGGCGACAACAACAAGTCCCGCGAGACCGTCGCGATCCACGTCGTGTCGCCCAACGGCTCCGCGCAGCTGTTCCGGCTCACCTACCCGGACGGCAAACACGACGCCGAAGCACTGCTGCTCGACAAGACCGGCACCCCGTACATCATCACCAAGGAGCCCCTCGGTTCCGCGCTCGTGTACCGGCCGGTGGCGCCGTTGAACGCCGCGGCCCCGGTCGCGATGGAACAGGTCGCGCGCGTGTCGCTCTCGTCCACGGACACTCCCGGCGGGCCGCTCGAGGGCACGCTCGACTCACGGCTGGTGACCGGCGCGGCCCAGACCCAGGACGGGTCCGTCGTCGCGTTGCGCACCTACACCGACGCCTACCTCTTCCCGGTCCAGGACGGTGACCTGGTCAAGGCGCTGTCCGGTGACCCGGTGCGGGTGCCGTTGCCCAACGAACCACAGGGCGAGGCGATCGCGTTCGAACCCGACGGCACGCTGCTGTCGGCCTCCGAAGGCGCCGGCACCCCGATCCGCGCGGTCGCGGGGGCGGCGGCGCTCGCGAAACCGCCACCACCCACCACCACGACCACGGTTCCCCCGGCCGCACAGCCGCGCACCGAGGTCGTCTCGTCGTGGGACAACTGGCCGCTCGCGCTCGGCATCGGCGGCACCGTCCTGGCGCTGGCCCTGTTCTTCGGCCTCAGGCTGCGTCGCCGCGCCTAGTCCCACGCGATCGGCAGCTCGAGAATTCCCCTCACCAGCGCGTGCGGCCGCCACGGCAGCTCGGACTCGGCCACGGCCAGCCGCAGCTTCGGGAACCGGTCGAACAACGCCGGGAACCCGACCTTGAGCTCCACACGGGCGAGCTGCTGCCCGATGCATTGGTGGATGCCGTGCCCGAACGAAACGTGGCCTCCGCTCAGGTCCTTGTTCGCGTCCTCGATCGACAACGCGACCGTCTCGCCGGCCCGGACCAGCCGACCGTCGATCTCGACGTCGGCCAGCGCGCTGCGGGCCGTCATCGGGATGATGCTCACCGCCCGCAGGATCTCCTCGACGACGACCTCGGGTTCGGTGCGCAGCCGTTCGACCCGTTCCGGCTCGCGCAGCAGTTCGAGCAGACCGGTCGCGAACACGTTGGTCGTGGTGTCGAGCCCGCCGCCGAGCAGGAACAGGCTCATGTTCGCGATCTCCTCGTCGGTCAGGTCCGACTCGGTGAGCCCGCTGATCAGGTCGTCCTGCGGCTCGGCGCGCTTGCGGACGACGAGCTCGCCGATGTACGCCTGCTGCCGGGCCAGCGCCTCCATCAGCGCGTCGTAGTCGACCATGCTGCCGGTGACGGCGACAATGTCGTCCTGGAACCCACCCCGGTCCTCGTACGGCACGCCGAGCAGTTCGCAGATCGTCAGCGCCGGGATCGGCTGCGCGAACGCCGTGATGAGGTCGGCCGTGGGTCCGTTGCGCTCCATCGCGTCGAGATGGTCTGCGGTGATCTCCCGGATCCGGTCCTCGAGCAGCCGCATCCGGCGGACGGTGAACTGCCCGGTCAGCAGCCTGCGGTAGCGGGTGTGGTCGGGCGCGTCCATGTCGCCGAACAGGCCGGGCGCCGGAGGCGGCGGCTTCTGGCCACCCGTGTCCACCCACGGGTTGTGCATGAGGTCGGGCCGGACGCTGAACCGGTCGTCGGACAGGACGGCGCGGACCGCCGAGCGGCCGGTGGCGAGCCAGCCCTCGTGGCCGTCCGGATAGGTCATGCGCTGGAGTTCCCCCTGTGTTTCCATGACCCGAAAGCTACGTTGCGTTTCAGGTAGCAGCAACGAATCGGTTGCAACAGCGTGTGGGTTAATGCACCCTGTTTCCGTGCCTGGAGGACGGTTGACGCGGCTGGACCGCCAGTTCATCGCGACGGGACTGCGCGAGGGGTTGGGCTACGCCGAGATCGCCCGCCGGTTGCAACGACCGACGTCGACGATCAGCCGCGAGGTGAACCGCAACGGCGGCATCTACGCCTACCGCGCCGACCGTGCGCAGCAGGCGTCGGCGAAACGGGCGCGCCGGACCGCGACCGTCGAACCCATCGAGTCACCGCCGGGCGCCGAGCGCGAGTTCATGGACCGGTTCGTCGAGCTGATGATCAACACCGGCATCCCGAAGACCGCGGCACGGGTGCTGGCGTGTGTCCACATGAGCGACCGCGGCAGCATGACCACGGGGGAGCTGACGCGGCGGCTCGGGGTCAGCCCGGCCTCGATCTCGAAGGCCGTGGCGATGCTCGAGACGACGGACCTGATCCAGCGCACGCGCGACCCCCGCACGCGTCGCGAGCACTACGTGGTCGGAGCCGACGTCTGGTACCAGGCGTGGCTGGCAAGCACGCGGATGAACTTCCGGTGGGCCGAGGTCGGCCGCGAGGGCGCCGCCCTGTTCGGGGCGACGCCCGCGGGCGAGCGTCTGGACCTGATGGCCAGGTTCTTCGAGCACCTCAGTCAGACCATGTACGAGGTCGGCGAGAGCTGGTGGGCGGCGGAACGCACTAAGAGTTCGCGCGGGTAGGCAGGCCTCGCAGATGTGCGATGAGGGGACCCTTCATAGCGGTCAGCGCTTGCGAAGCTCCCCTCATGGCACTTCGCAAGCCATTCCGCGCGACCCTTAAGGCAGGCGACGCAGCACGGTGACGACCTTGCCCAGGATCGTCGCCTCGTCGCCGTTGATCGGCTGGTACGCCTCGTTGTGCGGCAGCAGCCAGACGTGCCCGTCCTTGCGCTTGAACGTCTTGACGGTCGCCTCGCCGTCGATCATGGCGGCGACGATCTCGCCCTGGTCCGCGGTCGGCTGCTTGCGGATCACGACCCAGTCGCCGTCGGTGATGGCCGCGTCGACCATCGAGTCACCGACGACCCGCAGCAGGAACAGCTCGCCCTCGCCGACGATCTCGCGCGGCAACGGGAACACGTCCTCGATGGACTCCTCCGCGAGGATCGGGCCACCGGCGGCGATGCGGCCGAGCATCGGCACGTACGCCGGGGTCGGCTTGGACATCGGGTCGAGGCCGGGGTCGATCTCGTTCGGCAGCATCCCCACCGCGCGCGGGCGGTTCGGGTCGCGGCGCAGGAAGCCCTTCCGCTCCAGCGCGCGCAGCTGGTAGGCGACCGACGACGTCGACGTCAGGCCGACCGCCTCGCCGATCTCCCGCACGCTCGGCGGGTAGCCGAACCGGTCCACCCAGTCGCGGATGACGTCCAGGACCTTGCGCTGGCGCAGCGTGAGGCCCGCGTTGCCGGCGATGTCCGTGACCCGCGCGGGAGTCAGCGGCACATCGTCCGGATTCACGATCGTCTTGCGTGCCACAGTCCAGTCCTTTGTTCGTCGATCTTCAGGTTGGAACGGTAGTCGCACTTCTCGCGCAGATCAAACACCTGTTCGAGCTAAGTGTCGGCGTGTTGTGGATTTCGGCGTCTGCCCGTGGTACAAATTCGCACGGACGTTCGATCGAACCAATGTTCGATCAAGCTGGATGACCTGCAGCGTTAGTTATCGGAGGGCGTCATGGCGGTTCTCGTTCGAACGAGGCAAGAAGTCTCCGACGTCGCGCTCGGACGGCCCCTTCGATCGGGTCCGCGCGTCCTGCCGCGGCGTCCCGCGACGCGCCCACGGCCCGTGGTGGCGGTCGCGCAACGCGAATCACGGTCGTGCGAGGTGCGGCCCAAGCGCGAGTCGACGCTCGAACTGGTGGCCGTCGGCGTGCTGAGCATGCTGACCGTCGTCGTGCTCGGGCTGATGTACCTGCAGCAGTCAGGTGTCACCCCGTAGAACACCGACCGAAGCGAGACCGAAGCCTCACGGAAGTGGGTCTGTCGACGATGCGTCCCGACAGACCAGACCACTTCCGGAGGAAGAATGCCGAAGCACCTGCGCACGGTGCTGTTCACCGGCGCCGCTGCGCTGGCGATGTTCGCCGCCGCACCCGCCGCACAGGCAGCGGACACCTCGTGTGCCGACCACACCGTCTGCCTCTGGCCGCAGCCGGGTTTCCGCGGTGACAAGCTCGAGATCCCGGTCAACGGCCGGGACTGCACGAACGTCCGGCCGTTGCTGCTGGACAACGCCTACGTCGTCCGGTCGCTCAAGGTGGGCACCGGGAGCACGGCCGTCGCGCTGCACACCGAGCGGAACTGCCGGGGCACGCGGTCCGTACGCTACGCGCCGGGTGCCCAGCTCGCGGGCACGAACTTCTCCGCGAAGTCGGTCCGGTGAGAGGCGCCGTCATCGCGACTGGCCTCGCGTTCCTGGTCTCGTTGTCCAGCTTGAGCGTCGCCCACGCCGCCATCACCGGTGACCAGCCCGCGACGAGCACCGCGGTCGCCGTCATCACCCACGACCCGCGCGAAGACCAGGCGGAGCTGACCGGGGGCACCCGCGCCGCGCTCGACGTCGCGATGGACCGCGCGCTGGCCAACCCGGCCGAGCTCGCCATGCCGTTCGCGAAGGGCGACATCGTCTACGCCCCGGTGAAGGCCACGGCGTCGCAGGCGGCCTTCGACGCGGCGGGCGCGCCGATGAGCGTGTCACCGCAGGCGCAGCAGGAGCTCGGGGCGGACGACGGGTCCATTCCGGACGACGGCGTTGTGGACAAGCCGGTGGAGGAAGCGAACCCCGACGAAGCCGCTTTCCAGGCACAGCAGGTAGATCCGCCGTGGATCACCCGGCCGTCGGTGCCGAAGGTGAAGTACGGCTTCGCCGAGCTCGACCAGGTGCAGCAGGACGTTCTCGACCGGACCGATCTGCCGGGCGGCGAACAGCTGCGCACGGCGTACGTCGACGCGCCGAACAACCGTGTGCTGGTCAAGGCGGCGGCGGTGACGCAGGAACTGCGGGAGGCACTTGCCGCTCGGTACGGCTCCGACCGGGTCGCGCTGTACCTGGTGCCGGGCCTGACCGCGCCGGCGCCGAAGGCGAACCGGCAGTCGGACACCAGCCCGTTCTACGGCGGCGCGTACTTCGACGGCTGCACCACGTCGTTCGGCTGGGTGCACCAGGGCAAGTCCTACCTGCTGACCGCAGGGCACTGCACGTCGTTGAACCAGAACGAGTACAACCCGAACGGGCTGCTGGGCAAGGTCACCGCGGACAACTGGAACAACACCACGGGTTCGGTGAAGTGGAACGGCCAGGCCTACTACTCCGGCGACGTCTCCACGATCAAGATGGCCGCCGGCAAGGCGTCGAGCTATCGCGTGTACCGCGGCGGCCACACCTCCAGCGCCTCCCGCGCGGTCACCAGCAAGTGGAACAGCCGTTCGGGCGGCGGTGACCGGTACTGCGTCAGCGGTCAGGTCACCGGCGAGATGTGCGGCTACAAGGTCATCTCGACCAACGTGACCGTCCGCTACCGCGACGGCTCGAAGCTGCGCAACGCCACCGAGGGGCACCGCGACGGCCGATGCACGCAGGGCGGCGACTCGGGTGCGCCGATCTACACGATTCGCAGCGATGGCGGCGTGGCCGCCAAGGGCGTGCTCAGTGGCGGCAGCACCAACACCAGCGGCAGCTGCTGGGACTACTTCACCGACACCTCGCTCGCGGAGAAGGCGCTCGCCGGAGTGCTCCGCGTCAAAACTCCCCGATAACCGAAAGGGAAACCAGTGAACAAGGCTCGAATGGTCCTCGCGACCGCGCTCGCGTTCGGCGCGATGCTGTCCATGACACCGGGCGCCAGCGCGTCGAGGGACACCGAGGTCTACAGCGACGACCCGGACCCCAAGGGCGGCATGGCGTGGTTCAAGGCCGAGGGCGAGCACTTCGGCATCTGCGAC
This sequence comes from Lentzea sp. NBRC 105346, assembly GCF_030269605.1. Lineage (GTDB taxonomy): Bacteria > Actinomycetota > Actinomycetes > Mycobacteriales > Pseudonocardiaceae > Lentzea. The sequence continues at coordinate 137,626 of NZ_BSTQ01000017.1, read as the reverse complement.
CGCGACTACGACGACCTGGGCGTGCGCGGCCGGCTCACCTGGACGACGGGCGGCGTCACGCACGAGCGCAAGCTGTGGCACCACACCGGTCACCACCAGGACCCGCGGCTGAACTGCGACTCGTTCCCGGACGACATCGAGATCCCCGAGGGCACCAAGGTCTACCTGCAGGTGTGCCTGCAGAAGGAGAAGGGCGCCCCGCTGAAGTACTGCGACACCGACACGGGCGTCGCCTGAGTTGAAGACCCGGCCGTGAGCGGTGGTCGTCCAACCCGCTCACGGCCGTCCCAGCCTCATGAATGGGCGGTCAGGCCCTCCAGGGTGCGCGTCGCGCGTGCGACGCCGGTGACATGACCGGTGTCGCGCCAGATGTGCAGGGCCTCCCGCACCGCGTGTCCGGCCTGCGCGGGATGACCGGAGGCCGACTCCACGGCGGCGATGGCCATCAGGGCCTCCGCCTCCAGGAGCCGGAACCCGCCCGCCCGCGCCACGTCGAGGGAGGTGGCCGCATGGGGGCGAGCCCCATCGGGGTCGTTCGCGGCCACGACGTGTGCGAGGGCGGCGGAGATCTCCGCACCCAGCCCGCGCAGGCCGGACCGCGTCGCGATCTCCCGCGCCCGCACCAGGTGTTCCGCGGTGGCCGTGGCACGGCCCAGCGCGAGCAAGGCGACCGCTTCGGCCTGCTGGTCGCCGTCCTGACGGGCGTGCTCCAGCGCCTCCGCCGCGGCATCCCCCGCGGAATCACGGTCGGCGCGGGCGAGGTGCACCGCGCTCAACCCGCTGAGCGCGGTGGCCTCGCCGAACCGGGATCCCTGTTCGCGGAACAACTTCAGCGCCAGCACCAGCGTGTGCTCCGCGTCCTCCAGATCCCCCAGTCCCAGCAGCACCGAACCCAGGTCGGCCAGGTTGGCCGCCTCCCAGAAAGCGAGAGATTCCTTGCGGCACAACGCGACCGACTCGTCCAGGCACGCTCTGGCCTCGGCGAGCCTGCCCAGCTGCCGGTAGTGGCAGCTCAACGAGTTCAGCGCCAGACTCTCACCGGACGGGTTGCCCAGCTCCCGGAACAGCTCGATCGCACGGCGGCTGTGCTCTACGGCCTCGGCGAGCCGGCCGGTCCACTCCAGCATCGACCCGAGGTTCGCCACCGCGGTCGCCTCGCACTCGCGCCACCCGCATGCGCGGCTGGCTCGCGCGGCTTCCGCGGTGTGCGTGACGCCGTCCTCGTGCCGTCCCTCGCGGAACGCCGCTCCGCCCATCGTCAGGCGTACCAACGCCTCCGCGGCGGATGCCTCGTGCTGTTGTGCCGCCCGTAGCAACACCGGTGCCAGCTCGAGCCACTCGGCGCGCCGGCCGTGGTCGTGGAAGAACCGGCGCACCGCGTCCGCCAGGTACCAGACCTGCGGCCGCGGGCCGGTGACGGCGGCCCGGCGCAGCGCGGCCACCAGGTTCGGGGCCTCGACGTCCAGCCACGCCACGGCTTCCGCCTGGGAGGCGAACCCGACGGGACTCGGCAACGGCTCGTCGTCGCGGGGGAGCGTCACGATGCGCTTGGCCAGCAGTGCGACCGCGGCGTCGGCGATCGCGAGATAGCCGGCGAACAGCCTTTCCCAGGCCGGTGAGGTTTCCGTTGCCGTCAAACGTTCTTCGGCGTAGCGGCGGACCAGGTCGTGGAACCGGAAGCGCCCAGGAGCGTGGGCCTCGACCAGGTTCGCGGCGCTCAGCCCGCGCAGCAGCCGGGTCGCCGTCGCGGGGTCGGTGTCGAGCAGCGCGGCCGCGGCGTGCGGCGTGAAGTCCGCTCCAGGCACGATCCCTAGCAACCGGAACAACCGCTGCTGGCCGGCTGGAAGTGCTTGGTATGACACGGAGAACGCCGTGGCGACCGCGCTCTGTTCCGCGCCGTCGAAGGCGAGCAGCGGGTCGGCGCGCAGCTCCGTCACGGCGGCGGCGATGCTCGTGCCGACGTTGGCCGCGGCGATGCGCAACGCCAGCGGGTGGTGCCCGCACACCTCGGCGAGCTCGGCGGCGGCCGCGGGTTCGGCGGCGACCCGATCCGCGCCGAGCGCGGACACGAGCAGGGCGTGCGAGTCGGTTTCCGGCAGCTGCGTCAGCGTGATCGTCCGGGCGCCGGTGCGCGCGACCAGGTCGCCGAGGCGGTGCCTGCTGGTCACCAGCACGCGGCCCGACGACGGCAGCAGCGGTAGCACCTGGGCCGCATCACGAGCGTTGTCCAGTACCACCAACGCTTTCCGGTCCGCGAGCAGCGACCGGAACAGTCCACTTTGGTCGTCCGTTTCGGACGGTGCCGCGCCGAGCGTGCGCAGCAGCTGGGCGAGCGCGGCGGCCGGGCTGAGCGGTTCGTCGTCGGCGTCGAACCCGCGCAGGTTCACGTACAGCTGGCCGTCCGGGTAGCGGTCGCGGGCCGTGTGCGCCCACCGCACCGCGAGGGCGGTTTTTCCGACGCCCGCGGTTCCGGTGATCACCCACACCCCGTCGTCGCTCTCGTCGAGCGCGGCGAGCTCGGTCGCGCGGCCCGCGAAACCCCTGGCCGCCAAGGGGAGTTCGGCCGGCCGGACCGTGACCGGTGTGGACGGAGTGACCGGCGCCTGGTCCTCGCCGCGCAGAATCCGGGTCTGCAGGTCGCGCAGACCCGGTCCGGGTTCGATGCCGAGCTCGGACACGAGCAGCTCGTGTCCCTGCGAATAGGCCTCGAGTGCCTCGGCGGTGCGGCCACACCGGTGCAGCGCGAGCATCAGCGCCGCGCGCAAACGTTCGCGATACGGGTGTTCGTCGACGAGCCTGCGCAGCTCGCCGACCGTCTCGGCGTGGTGGCCCGCGGCGATCCGCAGGTCGTGCAGCTCCTCGACGACCGCGAGCCGGCGTTCGGCCAGCGCCGGTCGTTCCAGCTCCGCCAGCTCGTCGCTCACCCCGTCGAGCGGCGTGCCCGTCCAGAGGTCCAGCGCCTCGCGCAGGCGTTCGATCGCGGCGTCGCCGGACAGCTCACGGGCACGGGCGACGGCGTCGTCGAACAGGTCGAGGTCGCGTTCGCCCGGTGCGACCTCGATCGAGTAGCCGGAGGCGCCCCGCGTGATCACGTCGCCGCCGAGCAGCTTGCGCAGGTCGGACACGTGTACCTGCAGCCGGCCGCGGGCGCTGCGCGGCGCCTGCTCACCCCAGGTCAGGTCGATCAGCCGGTCCTCCGGCACGACCCGTCCCGGACTGAGCAGCAACGCCGCCAGCACCGTCGCCTGCTTCTGCCCGGCCGGGCGCACGGGCCCGTCCGGGCCGAGGACCGTGACCGGTCCGAGCAGGCGATACCTCAGCGGAGCTCCCTCTTCGCCGTGCACTTCTCGCCGCTGCTGTCGGCGAACTTCACCACGACGAAGGACCGCGCCGAGCGCGGCACCTTCGTGCCCTCGACCGGAACCGAACCGGTCTCGTCCGAGCGCAGGCCGGTCGCCGACTTCCGCAGCACCGTGTTCTCGGTCGGGCCGTCCTGGTAGAAGACCCGGACGTGCATCTCACCCGAGTCGCCGATGTACGGCCCGGCGCTGCCGATGCCCCTCTTCAGCCGCAGCTTGTCGGTCCCGATGTCGTAGGTCAGCGTGAACTTGCCGCTGAACTCTCCCTCTGTGCACTTGGCGGTCGCCGACCCCGTGGCGGCGTCCGCCGCCGGTGTCAGCACACTGCTCGCGACCACCAGCAGGGCCAGTAGCCCAGCCCTCTTCACCCCAGCCCCCATTACGGGCTTCCTCCCTCGTGGTTTTCAAGTCACCCGAAAGATGCAACCAAGGAATATCACGAGGCTCGGACACCGCCTCGATGCGCGACGTTGTCACATCGCTGCGTAGTCGTCGCACGTCACCCCGGATTCCTCCATCCGAGTGTCGCCCGACACGCCGTGTCGAGTTGCAACCTCTTGCGTCGCGATCTAGGTTCTACCCCTACATCTAGTGGTTACACCGTTGTAAGTAGTCCACAGGTTGTGGGTAACCCGACCGGTGGGGCTGCTGCGGTCGGTGCTGCGCCGGGAAGGGGTGAGGCAGGCGTGCGGTGTCCTTTTTGCCGTAACTCGGACTCTCGCGTGGTCGACTCCCGTGAGGTCGAGGACGGCCAGGCGATCCGTCGCCGTCGTTCCTGCGCCGGCTGCGGCCGACGTTTCACCACCGTCGAGGAAGCCGTCCTCGCCGTGGTCAAGCGCTCCGGGGTGACGGAGCCGTTCAGCCGCGACAAGGTCGTCACCGGTGTGCGCAGGGCCTGCCAGGGCAGGCCGGTCGACGAGGACGCGTTCCAGCAGCTCGCCCAGCGAGTGGAAGAGTCGATCCGGTCGACCGGATGCGCCGAGATCCCCAGCCACGAGGTGGGGCTGGCGATCCTCGGCCCGCTACGGGAGCTCGACGAGGTCGCGTACCTGCGCTTCGCGAGCGTTTACCGCTCCTTCTCGTCCGTCGAGGACTTCGAGAAGGAGATCTCTGATCTTCGCACTGCCCGCGCGGACCACGTGGAGCCGTGATCCGCCCAGTGCGCATGTTCTTTCGAAACTTTTGGAATGAGGGAGAGGGACCAACCGTGACGGAGACCGTCGGCGGCTCAGCCAAGAAGACAGCCGCGCGCAACGGTGCTGCCCAGAAGGATGCCGGCCAGAAGGACACTGGTCAGAAGGCGCTCAAGGTGCAGCGGGTCTACACGACCGAGGGCACGCACCCGTACGACGAGGTGACCTGGGAGCGTCGCGACGTCGTCATGACCAACTGGCGCGACGGCTCGGTGAACTTCGAGCAGCGCGGCGTCGAGTTCCCCGACTTCTGGTCGGTGAACGCGACGAACATCGTCACCAGCAAGTACTTCCGTGGCGCGGTGGGCAGCGACAAGCGGGAGCAGTCGCTGCGGGCGCTGATCGACCGCGTGGTGAAGACCTACGTGGGCGCGGGCAAGGAGCACGGCTACTTCGCCTCCGAGCAGGACGCGGAGATCTTCGAGCACGAGCTCACCTACATGCTGTTGCACCAGGTGTTCAGCTTCAACTCGCCGGTGTGGTTCAACGTCGGCACCTCGTCGCCGCAGCAGGTCAGCGCGTGCTTCATCCTCGCGGTCGACGACACGATGGAGTCGATCCTCAACTGGTACCGCGAGGAGGGCCTGATCTTCAAGGGCGGCTCCGGCGCCGGACTCAACCTCTCCCGGATCCGGTCGTCGAAGGAGCTGCTGTCCTCCGGCGGCACCGCCTCCGGTCCGGTCTCCTTCATGCGTGGCGCGGACGCGTCCGCGGGCACCATCAAGTCCGGTGGCGCGACCCGCCGGGCGGCCAAGATGGTCGTGCTCGACGTCGACCACCCGGACGTCGAGGAGTTCATCGAGACCAAGGCGCGCGAAGAGGACAAGATCCGTGCGCTGCGTGACGCCGGGTTCGACATGGACCTCGGTGGCGCGGACATCGTGTCCGTGCAGTACCAGAACGCGAACAACTCGATCCGGGTCTCGGACGAGTTCATGCACGCCTACGAGAGCGGCAGCGACTTCGGCCTGCGTGCCCGCCAGACCGGTGAGGTCATCGACCGCGTCGACGCCAAGACGCTGTTCGGCAAGCTCGCCAAGGCCGCGTGGGAGTGCGCCGACCCCGGCATCCAGTACGACGACACGATCAACGACTGGCACACCTGCCCCGAGTCGGGCCGCATCACCGCGTCCAACCCGTGCTCGGAGTACATGCACCTGGACAACTCCAGCTGCAACCTCGCGTCGCTGAACCTGATGAAGTTCCTCGGTGACGACGGCAGGTTCGACGCCGTCACGTTCGCCAAGGCCGTCGAGCTGATCATCACCGCGATGGACATCTCGATCTGCTTCGCGGACTTCCCGACCGAGCCGATCGCGGACACCACCCGCAAGTTCCGCCAGCTCGGCATCGGCTACGCCAACCTCGGCGCGCTGCTGATGGCGACCGGCCACGCGTACGACTCCGAGGGCGGCCGCGCGCTCGCCGCGACCATCACCTCGCTGATGACCGGTGTCTCGTACCGCCGTTCCGCGGAGCTCGCCGGGTTCGTCGGCCCGTACGAGGGCTACGCCCGCAACTCCGTGCCGCACCAGCGCGTCATGCGCAAGCACGCCGCCGCCAACGACCTGATCCGCACGTACCACGCGAACGACGCGGCCGTGCACAAGGTCGCGACCGAGGCGTGGCAGCAGGCGCTGGAGATCGGCGCCCGCAACGGGTGGCGCAATGCGCAGGCGTCCGTGCTGGCCCCGACCGGCACCATTGGCCTGATGATGGACTGCGACACCACGGGCATCGAGCCCGACCTGGCCCTGGTCAAGTTCAAGAAGCTCGTCGGCGGCGGCTCGATGCAGATCGTCAACCAGACGGTGCCGCGCGCGCTGAAGGCGTTGGGCTACCAGGAAGAGCAGATCGAGGCGATCGTCGAGTACATCGGCGAGCACGGCCACGTCGTCGACGCGCCGGGCCTGCGCCAGGAGCACTACGAGGTGTTCGACTGCGCGATGGGCGAGCGGTCCATCGCCCCGATGGGCCACGTGCGCATGATGGCCGCGACCCAGCCGTTCCTCTCGGGTGCGATCTCCAAGACGGTCAACATGCCGGAGACGGCGACCGTCGAGGACGTCGAGGAGATCTACTACCAGGGCTGGAAGCTGGGCCTGAAGGCGCTCGCGATCTACCGCGACAACTGCAAGGTCGGCCAGCCGCTGTCCGCGGGCAAGTCGGCTTCCTCGTCGGCCTCCGCCGAGTCCGAGAAGGTCATCGAGTACCGCCCGGTCCGCAAGCGCCTGCCGAAGAAGCGCCCGTCGCAGACGGTGTCGTTCACGGTCGGCGGCGCCGAGGGCTACCTGCACGCCGGTTCGTACCCGGACAACGGCCTCGGCGAGATCTTCGTCAAGCTGGGCAAGCAGGGCTCCACCCTGGCCGGTGTGATGGACGCGTTCTCCATGTCCATCTCGGTCGGTCTGCAGTACGGCATCCCGCTGGAGTTCTACGTCTCGAAGTTCCAGAACCTGCGCTTCGAGCCGGCGGGCATGACCGACGACCCGGACGTCCGCATCGCGACCTCGGTGCTGGACTACCTGTTCCGCCGGTTGGCGCTGGACTACCTGCCCTACGACAAGCGCGCCCAGCTGGGCATCTTCACCGCCGACGAGCGGGCCGCCCAGGTGGCCGGTGAGTACGGCGGCGGATCGTCCGATGTGGACCTCGAGGGTCTGCGCGGTTCCGTGGAGGCTGCACCTTCGAAGGCCGTCGAGGCGCCGAAGTCCGTGGGCAGCTCGACCGAGCTGCTGGAGCTGCACCTCGGCAAGGCGGCCGACGCGCCGCTGTGCATGACGTGCGGCACCAAGATGCGCCCGGCCGGGTCCTGCTACCTGTGCGAGGGCTGCGGCAGCACGTCCGGCTGCAGCTGATCGTCGTTGACCGAAGGCCGGGACCCGCACGGGTCCCGGCCTTTCTGCACAGAACCTTCACATCGGTCGGGCATCGTCGAACCGTGTTCACCAAGTGGGTCGACAACTTCGAGGCGGAAGCGCGCCGGCGCTCGCGGGCCGGTGATCCGGACTGGGCGGCCGGGGCCAGCATGCACCCGGACATAGTCCGCAGCGTGCAACGGTTCCAGGTCGGCGAGGCGGGGGACGGCGCCAACCTGATCGCCAAGGCGGGCACCGGAACCTACGGCAGGGCGGCACGCCTGTTCGTCGCCGAGGAACAGAACCACGCGCGCATGCTGGAGAACCTCCTGCATGCCGCTGAGCAGCCCACGATCGCGAGCCACTGGAGCGACACGGTGTTCGTGCGGTTGCGGCGGGCGCTCGGCCTGAGGCTCGAGCTGATGGTGTTGCTCATCGCGGAAGTCGTGGCGCTGCGGTACTACCGGGCGTTGCGTGACGGCACGAGTGATCCGCTCACGACCGAAGTGGCCGGACGTATCCTGAGCGACGAGGAGCGGCACGTGCCGTTCCACCGCGATCGGCTCGGCCCGCTGCCCGCGGCGGCCAGAGCGGTGTGGTGGGTGCTGTTCGCCGGCGCCTTGCTCGTCGTCGTGTACGACCACGGACGGGCGTTGCGCAGGCTGGGGGTGACGCGCCGGCGGTTCTTCGCCGACGCCTGCGAGTTGTTCAGGGGAGTTTGTGAACCGGACTGACCGGCTGTACGCGCTCGTAGAGGAACTCCGGGCGGTATCGCCGCGGCCGCGCAGTGCCTCTTGGCTCGCCCGGCACTTCGAGGTCAGCACCCGCACGATCGAGCGCGACCTGCTCGCGTTGCAACAGGCCGGCGTGCCGATCCACGCCGTGCCCGGCCGCGCGGGCGGCTACGTCCTGGACCGGCGGCGAACCCTGCCACCCCTGTCACTCTCCGCCGCCGAGGCGACCGCGCTCGCCGTCGGCCTGCACGGGTTGTCCGGCAGCCCGTTCGCCTCGGCCGCGCGTTCGGCGTTGCAGAAGGTGCGCGCCGTCATGCCGTCGTCCGAAGTGGTCGCCGCCGACGAACTGGCCGCGCGGGTCGTTTTCGTGGCTTCGCCTGCTGTTGGCGTTCCCGCTGTGGTGCAGGAAGCTTTGGGTCTTAGGCGGGTGCTGCGACTGTCCTATGCGGACCGCAACGACGTCGTCACCGATCGGGTGGTGGAGCCGCTGGGGTATCTCGGCGGAGCGCACTGGTACCTGCTGGCGTGGTGCCGGCTGCGGTCGGCGGTGCGCGGGTTCCGGTTCGACCGCATCCGGGACGCCTCGATGCTCGACGAGGCCGTGCCCGCCCGGCCGATCGACCTGCGCGACATCGACGCGCTCGGGCACGAGCTCATCGGTGTGACCGCGAACACCGACAGGACGGTGTCGCCTTCGGGCTGAACCCTGGTGTCCATGACCATCTGGGATGACTGGACAGCGATGTGGAACGGCGATCTCGCGCTGGGGCAGCGCATTCTCACGCCCTCCTTCCGGATTCACTTCGGTGGCCGGGACGACACTGACTCCTTGCGCGGACCTCTTGATCTGACTCGGTTCATCGACTCCTTCCGGTCCGGGTATCGCGAGTTGCGTTACCGCACGGACGTCGGGCCGATTTTTGACGGCTCGCATGTCGCGTGCCGCTGGTTGGCCGATCTCACCGATGACGTGCGGGGGTCGGTGACCACGGGCGGGATCGACATCCTGCGGCTGGAGGGTGATCGGATCGCCGAGGCTTGGTCGGTGAGCGGGAGCCGGATCCTGTCGAGCTAAAAACCGTTGCGCCGCAGTGCATGATGGACGGTGATGCGCATCGTCCTTCATGCACGGGCGCGCCTGGATCTCGCGTACTCCTCGCTCGACGGGTTGTCCGTCGGCGACGCGCTGGGCGCCCAGTTCTTCATGGCCGGCCGCTCGCTTTCCGATCTCGTGGCGGGCAGGCCGCCCGCGGGACCGTGGGAGTGGACCGACGACACCGAGATGGCCTGCAACCTCGTCACCGAATTGCGTGACCACGGTGAGGTGGAGCAGGACCGGCTGGCGTGGAAGTTCGCGGACCGCTGCGAGCCCTATCGCGGTTACGGCGCCGGTGCCGTCGTGATCCTGCACCAGATCCGGGACGGCGTGCCGTGGCGTTCGGCGGCCGGTGCCGCGTTCGGCGGTCAGGGGTCGTGCGGCAACGGCGCCGCCATGCGGGTCGCGCCGCTCGGTGCCTACTTCGCCGATGACCTGAAAACCGTTGTCGCGCAAGCGATCAAGTCCGCGGAAGTCACTCATCAACACCCCGAGGGAATCGCGGGTGCCGTGGCCATCGCGGTCGCTTCGGCGGTGGCCACAATGGCCCGGCTCAACGGCACGCGCCCCACGGACCTCCTCGACGCCGTTCTCGATCATCTGCCCGGAGGACAGGTCCGCAAGTTGACCCGCCGCGCGCGATCGCTGCTCACGAAATCGGTGGCCGAGGCCGCGTATGAGCTGGGCAACGGGTCGCGCGTCACGGCGCAGGACACCGTGCCGTTCGCGTTGTGGGTGGCGGCCACGCGGTTCGACTTCCGGGCGGCGATCACCGCGTGCGTCGAGGCCGGCGGGGATGTCGACACGACCGGCGCGATCGTCGGCGGGATCGTCGGGCGACCGCCGGACGACTGGCTCGCCGCGCGGGAACCGTTGCCGGACTGGGCGATCCGGGTACGGAAGTAGCCAAATCCCGTCTCTGCGAGCGACCGGATGCCTGCTGGCTCTTGCGTACGGCGACGCCCTCGGCGCGCCCACCGAGTTCATGACCGTCGACGAGATCGTCGCGCGTTACGGGCCCGAGGGGCCGCGGAAGCTCGACGGCGATCCCGCGCTGATCACCGACGACACCCAGATGACCCTGGCGGTCGCCCGCGCGTTGCGGGACGTTCCGCCCGAGCCTGATCGTGTAGAGCAAGCGTTGCGGCAGCACTTCGTCGAGTGGTGGGCGAGTCCGGACAACAACCGCGCGCCCGGCATGACGTGCCTCGCCGCGTGCGAGAAGCTCGCGGACGGGCTGCCCTGGATCCAATCGACGGGGACGTCGTCCAAGGGATGCGGCGCGAACATGCGCGTCGCACCGGTCGGGCTGCTCACCCGGATCGACGACGCCGTCCGGGCCGGTCTCGCGCAGCTGCAGTCGGCGCTCACGCACGGGCACCCGACGGCGCTCGCGGCCAGCGAGCTGACCGCGTTCGCGATCCACTGGCTGCGCGGCGGGATGCCCGTGGACGACGTGCTCGACGCGTTGCGCCAGCGTTGCGCCGACCAGCGGACGACCTACCACTCCGAGTGGCTCGGCGAGCTGTGGCAGCGGCCCGGCGTCGACGACCCCGCCGACTTCATCGCGCGCGGGTGGGACGAGTGCCTGGGCGCGCTCGACGCCGTTGTCGCGGCCGATCCCGATCCCGCCGTCGACCCGTGTCTGGCCACCGGGGAGGGCTGGATCGCGGAGGAGGCGCTGGCGACGGCGCTGCACTGCTTCCTGATGTTCCGCGACGACGACGTCGTCGCCATGCTCGGCCGCGCAGCGACGACGTCCTGTGACTCCGACTCGATCGCGTGCCTCGCGGGTGCGTTCGCCGGCGCGGCGTACGGCGCCGACGCCTGGCCGGAGGAGTGGGTCGAGCGGATCGAGCACGGCGACGAGCTCGTCGCGTTCGGCCGACTCTGGGACTAAGGATGCAGAACGCAATATATTGCATTCTGCACGCCGCATATCACTGCTGATCCCGACTTCGACGACGACGTCGTCGCAGTCGACGGCGCCCATCGGAGTGATTTATTCATCACGTGTTGAGTTTTTGGTCGCGCGCTCCTAACGTGTTGTTCAGACACGTCTGGAGGAACCCATGTCGCTCGTCCTCGACTTCAGCGCCATCGACGGCACGATGCTCCCTGTCGTCGGAGGCAAGGCCGCGAACCTCGGTGAGCTCACCAAGGCCGGGCTCCCGGTCCCGCAGGGGTTCTGCGTCACGACCGACGCCTACCGCATGGTCGCGACGACCGCGGACCCCGCGCACGCCAGGGAACAGCTGCTGAACGCACCCGTCCCGGACGAGGTCGCGCGGGCGATCGTCGCCGAGTACGAGAAGCTCGGCGAGAACGTCCCGGTGGCGGTGCGCTCCAGCGCCACCGCGGAGGACCTGCCGTTCGCGAGCTTCGCCGGACAGCAGGACACGTTCCTGAACGTCGTCGGCGCCGACGACGTGCTCGACGCGGTGCGCCGCTGCTGGGCGTCGCTGTGGACCGAGCGGGCGGTGAGTTACCGGGAGAGCAACGGCATCGACCACGGCAGCGTCTTCCTCGCGGTCGTCGTCCAGCGGATGGTCGACTCGGCCGTCTCGGGCGTCATGTTCACCGCGAACCCCGTGACGGGCAAGCGGGACCAGGTCGTCATCGACGCGAGTCCTGGCCTCGGTGAGGCCGTCGTGTCGGGTGCGGTGAACCCGGACCACTTCGTCGTCGACGGGAACGAGATCGTCGAAAGGCGCCTGGGGGACAAGCGGCTCGCGATCCGCTCGAAGCGGGGCGGCGGCACGGAGCACGTCACGTCCGAGGCGAACGAAGAGCCGTGCCTCACCGACGCGCAGATCCTGGAGCTCGCGGACCTGGGCGCGCGGGTGCAGGAGTACTACGGCAGCCCGCAGGACACCGAGTGGGCGATCGACGCCGACGGCTCGCTGCACCTCACCCAGGCGCGGCCGATCACGACGCTGTTCCCGGTGCCGGACCGGGAAGGCTTCCACGTCTACTTCTGCTTCAGCCTGGCGCAGGGGCTCGAGCGGCCGATCACGCCGGCCGGACGCGCGGCGTTCCGGGAGATCGCCAAGTCGGCGCTGGAGATCGTCGTCGGCGACCCGAAGTCACAGAGCTACACCGAGGCAGGGGAGCGGATCTTCTTCGACTTCACCAACGTGATGCGCAGCCGGGTGGGCCGCGAGTTCGTCGGCAGACTCCTCGGGGTGATGGAGGCGCGGTCGGCCGAGGTGCTGAAGAGCCTGCACGACGACCCGCGGCTGACGGTCACGCAGTCCTCGCCGTGGCCGGCGATCAAGCGGGTGCTGCGGCTCGCACGGCGCTTCCACCTCCCGGTCACCGCGGTCCGCGCCCTGGTGAACCCGGAGAAGGCGGCGGCGAAGGCGTTGCGGTTGAAGGAAGAAGTGCTCGGCCGCGCGCGTGGCATGACGGTCGAGCAGGCGCTGCGCGAGTGCACCATTCCGGTGATCCCGCGGATCATGCCGACCGTGCTGGTCGGGTTCGCGATGCTCGGCCTGGTGAGCAAGATCGTCCGCACGAAGCCGGGCGAGCTGCAGACGATCCTGCGCGGCCTGCCGAACAACATCACCACCGAGATGGACCTCGCGCTGTGGGATCTCGCCCGGCGGCTGCGCGACGATCCCGTTGCGCGGCAGGAGTTCGAGAACGGCGGCGGCCTCGACGAGTTCATGTCGTTGTGGGGCGACCGGGCCGTCGCGGAGATCGACCTCGGGCTGCCGCGCTGGTCGGAGGACCCGGCCTACGTCCGCGGCGTGGTGCGCAACTACCTCAAGCTCGAGGACGACTCGATGGCGCCGGACGCCCTGTTCGCGCGGGGCGCGGCGGAGGCCGAGGCGATGATCGAGACGCTGGCACGGAGGGCCCGCGGCCGCGGGTGGCTGGTGCGCTTCGCGTTGAAGCGCACGCGGTTGCTCGCCGGTCTGCGCGAGTACCCGAAGTACCTGATCATCACGTTGTTCGGCCGGTTGCGGAAGGAGATCTCGGCGATCGGCGACCAGCTGGTCGCGGCGGACCGGCTCGACGCGCGCGACGACGTGTTCTTCCTGACGTTCGAGGAAATGCGGTCCCCGCAAGGGGATCTGCGCCCGCTGGTCGGTGAGCGTCGCGAGGTGTACGACCGTGAGATGCGGCGCAGGCACATCCCGCGCGTGCTGCTGTCGGACGGCACCGAACCCGAAGCGCACCGCGGTCCGGTCGCGGAGGGCGACCTCGTCGGCACCCCGGCGTCGGCCGGCACGGTCACCGGCACCGCCCGCGTCGTGATGGACCCGGTCGGCGCGCACCTCGAACCGGGCGAGATCCTCGTCGCGCCGTCGACCGACCCCGGCTGGACCCCGTTGTTCCTCACGGCGGGCGGCCTGGTGATGGAGATGGGCGGCGCCAACTCGCACGGCGCGGTCGTGGCCCGCGAGTACGGCATCCCCGCCGTCGTCGGCGTGCGCGAGGCGGTGACACGGATCAAGACCGGCGACACCATCACGGTCGACGGCGCCACGGGCGTGGTCTCTACACTGGAGGAGGCCGTGACTGGCGCCTGAGGTGGACCACCACCGGGAAGCGGCCCGCCGAACCCGCCGCGCGCCTGGGCAACTCTGACAAGTAGAGGGAGTTGCCCATGATGTCCGGAACCGAACTCGCGCGCGACATCGTCGGCCGTGCGGCACAACGCGCGGGTGAGTACGAGAAGCGTGCGGGCCGCAAACCCTGTCTGGCCACCGTGATCGTCGGCGACGACCCCGCCTCGGTGACGTACGTGCGGATGAAGCGCAACCGTTGTCACAAGGCGGGAATCGACTCCCGGCTCGTCGAACTGCCCGCGGAGACCACCACCGAGGAGCTCGTCGCGGCGATCACCGCGCTGTCCGAGGACGAGGCGGTGCACGGAATCCTGTTGCAGCACCCCGTTCCCGGCCACATCGACGAGCGCGCGGCGTTCGAGGCGATCGCACCGCACAAGGACGTCGACGGCGTCACGATGCACTCGTTCGCCGCCATGTCCTTTGGCGAACCAGGTTTCGCGTCCTGCACGCCCGGCGGGATCATGCGCCTGCTCGACGCGTACGACGTGGACCCGAGCGGCAAGCACGCGGTCGTCATCGGCCGCAGCCCCATCCTCGGCAAACCGGTCGCGATGCTGCTGCTCGCGCGCAACGCGACGGTCACGATCTGCCACTCCAGGACCGAGAACCTGCCGGAGATCGTGCGCACGGCGGACATCGTCGTCGCCGCGGTCGGCAAGCCGGAGTTCGTCCGGGGCGACTGGATCAAGCCCGGTGCCACGGTCATCGACGCGGGCTACAACCCCGGCAACGTAGGCGACGTCGCCTACGACGAGGCAGCCGGACGGGCCGGGTTGATCACGCCGGTGCCGGGCGGGGTGGGGCCGACGACGATCGCGGTGCTGCTGGAGCAGACCGTCGACGCCGCGCATCGGCGACTCGACGCTTAACGATCTCGTCGCGGGGTAATGTCGAGACGTGTCAGCTGAAGAACCGGGCGCGCTCGCCAAGGCCGGGTCCGGCCTGGTCGACCATCTGCTGCGCGTGGGCGTCGACGGGTTCGGCCCGTTCAAGAGCGCACGCGAGTCCGCGGCCGACGCCCTCGCCAAGAGCGAGGGCGACCGGGACCGCGCGGTGAGGCAACTGATCCGCAACCACGTCGCGCTCGCGGGCGCACAGGGGTTCGTCACGAACCTCGGCGGGCTGATCACCTTGCCGGTGACGCTGCCGACGAACGTGACGGCCTCCTACGTGATCCAGACGCACCTGATCGCCTCGATCGCCGCCGTCTACGGGCGGGACCTGGAGAGCGAGGAGGTGCAGACCGCGATCCTGCTGTGCCTGCTCGGCAACGCGGGCACGGACCTGTTGAAGAAAGTCGGCATCGGTCAGTTCAACAAACGCGTCGCGGCCGCTTTGCTGGCGAAGTACGGCGGCAAGAAGGCCGGGGCCACGCTCGCGAAGGGCGTTCCACTGGTCGGCGGCGTCATCGGCGGTGGCTTCGACGCCGCCTCGACCAGGGCGGTCGGCGCATTCGCGCGCAAGTTCTTCACCAACGAGGAAAGCTCCCCGATGGTCATCGACGGTGAAGTCGTGGCCATCGAGGAAGCTGCCATAGAGGAAGCCGATTGACTAACTCAACCGGTCCATTGCCGCGGTGAACGCGTCCGGCGGGATGTGAACTCCACCACTGAACGGGTTCTGCATCTGGTAGATCGCGAACAACAGCAGAATCAACGTCGAACTCAGGGTGACGGTGATGAGCAGCTGCGAGATCAGGTTCGGGCCGCCGAACAGATACGGGAACAACAGCGACAAAACCGTACCGATGATCAGCGCCAGCCAGACGACCGGGTTCACCCCGCCGCCCGCGGCGTCGAGCCGGGCCTGCCGGGCCTGGTAGACGTCCCACAGCTGGTTCGCGGCCTCGGTCTTGCGGTCGAGCTGCCAGTCGCCGTCGGGGGCGGCGTCCGCGATCGTCGCGCGCAGCTCGTTGAGCTTGTCCCAGCCCTTGTTGCCGATGTCGCCGCCGTCGCTCATCCGCGGCCATTCCTCGTCGACCACGATGCCGACGTACTGCTTGCCGAGCTCGTCGACCTTCGTGCGGGCGGGCTCGGGCAGCGACTTGGCCGCCCAGTTCACCGCGACGAGTCCGTTCGCCTCCTTGTTCACGGCGTCCTCGGCGGCGTTGGCGCCGTCGAAGAGCGAGATCAGGATGAACGCCACGAGCACGGCGTGCAGGCCGCCGACGATGCTGAACACCGCGCCGCCCGATCCGAGCGTCTTCTCGCGGTCGTCCTCCGAGCCGAACCGACGGGTCACAACTACCAAGGCGGAGGAGATCGCAGCCGCTCCGAGAACCCAGAGCAGGCCGTTCACATAAATACTCAATTCGGCTCCTTTCTGGTGTGGGATTAGACCACGGTCTACTGTGGCCGGTACAGCACGGTCCGATGAATTGTGGTCAGGTGGGAATGCGGCTCAACGACGGCAGAAATACCCGATTGTCGCAAGGGGCTGCTCCAATGCGGTGGCGACCGGATTTCGTTGCGATGTGTACTAGTGCGTCTCTATTGGCGCTATTTACCCTCGCGACCAGCCCCGTTGCGTATGCCGCACCGGCGAACTGCGAGGCCTTTCAGGTAAGGGCGTCTGCGCCGGGTGTGCTGGCAACGCTTGTGAGGGTCGACGTGTCATCCGGTGGAGTGACCACTGTGGCCGATCTCGACTACGCGGTGAACGCGCTGGGGTACTCGCCCGCGCTCGGCCGGCTAGTGGCGTTGGCCACACGCGAGCGCGACGACTGGCACATGTTCCCCGCCCACATCGTGCTGCTGGACAAGCAGGGCAAGGCCACGGACATGGGCGCGATCCGGGCACCCTGGTACAAGTTCGACGACGTCAGCGCGGGCACCGTCGTGGGCACGCTGTTCTACTTGCGGGACAGCGGAAAGCTGCACGCGGTCGACATCGACCCGGCGAGCCCGACGTACCTCACGATCGTCCGGACCGTCCGGCTGGAACCGGGCTGGCTCGGGTCCACGGTGGACGACTTCGCGGTGAACCCGGTGGACGGCAAGCTGTACGGCCTGTCGTCCGCGGGCTTCGGTCCCGGCAAGATCGTCACGATCGACCCGGTGTCCGGCGCGGTCACGAAGGTCGGTGCACCCGAGGGCCTGCCCGGCGGGTCGACCTACGGCGCGGTCGTCACCGACAGCGCGGGCAACCTCTACGCGACGAACAACGGGTTCCTGCACCGCAGCCGGTTCTACCGCGTGCCACTCGACGGCAAGTACACGCCGGCCGAGGTCTCGAGCGCGGCGCCGGTCGGGTTCGTCGACGGCGCCGGGTGCCTGCCCGCGCCGATGCCGCCGAAGTCGAACGTCCCCATCCCGCCCGCGCAGCCCGTGCCGCCCGCCCCGCCCAAACCCGCCAAACCGGCACAGCCGCCCGCACCCCCGCAGCCGGCCGTGCCCACGCCGCCGCCGAGCACGCCGCCGCCGTCGGTGGCGCCGCAGCTGGTTCCGCCCCGGCCGGGCGCCAAGCGGCCGGAACCGCGGAACGTGGCGTCGGCCTCGCCCGAGCCGACGTCGATGACCAAGACCCGCAAGTGGGCGATCGCGACGATCGTGCTCGTCCTGCTCGGCGCCTCCGGCGCCGCGGCGCGTTCTCGCAGGTAGAAATTCGATTGGTGGCGCGCGGCAGCGGCGCTAGCGTGGTGGACGTGATCTGACAGGTCCTTCCTCCGCCCCGCAGCGCATCCGCTGCCGCGCGTCTTCATGTCTCCAGGTGACCCTCGCGGGTCGTTCACGGCCGTCCATCCGGCCGCTCTTTTGCACGCCTCGAATTCGAGGAGGTCTTCGCATGCCTGCGGACAAGCACCCAGAACATCCCAATCCGGAGATTCCGGACCAGACTCCGCTCAGCCGTCGCGATCGGCGCGCCGCCAAGCACGGTGGCGGCGGGAAGATTCCCGTCCAGAACCGCGGGGGCCGGTCCGGTCCCGTCGTGGCGCCGCGCCAGTACGCCGTCAGGCGCCGCGGCTGAGCGTTCCCGCCGTCCGGCCGCCTGGCGTTGCACCAGGCGCCGGGCGGCGCTGACCTGCGGTATGCACCGTTCGCATGCACCTATCGGGCGTCAAGATCTCCCGTTCTGTCCGGATCCGCTCTAGCCTGGGTGGGGTAGGTCACCGGACCGCAGTGAGGATCTGGAGGCGCCACATGAGGATCGCGGACGTGTTGCGGACCAAGGGTTCGGCGGTCGCAACGATCGACCCTGGTGCGACGGTGACCGAGCTGCTCAGAAAGCTCGCGGAGCACAACGTCGGCGCCATCGTCGTCGTGGGCGGGAGCGGTGTCGCCGGCATCGTGTCCGAGCGCGACATCGTGCGCAGGTTGAACGAACGCGGTGCGGACCTGTTGTCCGCCCCGGTGTCGGAGATCATGACCGCCGATGTGTTCACGTGTTCGCCATCGGACACCGTGGACAGCCTGACCGTCGTGATGACCGAGCGCAGGTTCCGGCACGTGCCGGTGATCTCGGGCGACGAGCTCGTCGGCATCGTCAGCATCGGTGACGTGGTGAAGAGCAGGATCAGCCAGCTGGAAACCGATTCCGACCAACTCCAGGCATACATCACCAGCTGACTCTGGCTGTCACGAGCTAGTTTTGGCCGGGTGAAGCCTGAACTGGTCGAGGTGGCGCCCGGCGCCCACGCCTACATCCAGCCCGACGGGTCGTGGATGATCAACAACACCGGGCTCGTCGTCGGCGACGACGGGTCCGCGGTGCTCGTGGACACGACCTCGACCGAGGCGCGCAACCGTGCGTTGCTCGCCGCGGTCGAGGGCGTCACCGAACGGCGGCCGCGCGCGCTCGTGAACACCCATCACCACGGCGACCACACGTACGGCAACTGGCTGATGCCCGCGGACATGCCGATCATCGGGCACGTGAAGTGCCGTGAGGACGTGCTCGCGGCGGGTTTGCTGGCGTCGCAGGTCCTCACCGGACCGGACTACGGCCGTATCGAGGTGCGCCCGCCGGACGTCACGTTCACCGGCTCGCTGACGCTGCACCTCGGTGAGACCGTTGTGGAGCTGCACCACGTGGGCCCGGCGCACACGCGCAGCGACGTCGTCGTGTGGCTGCCCGCGCAACGCGTGCTGTTCGCCGGCGACATCGCCTTCTCGGGCGGGCAGCCGTTCCTCGCGGAGGGCAGCGTCGCCGGATATCCCCAGGCGTTGCAACGGATCCGCGCTCTCGAGCCCGACGTGCTGGTGCCCGGCCATGGCCCGGTGTGCCGCGGCGACGAGGTCACGTCGTTGCTCGACGATCTCTCCGCGTACGCGTCGTTCGTCGACTCACTGGCACGCGAAGGCCACGCGGCCGGGCGCACGCCGCTGGAAGTGGTGCGCGGCAAGGCCGCGTCGCGGTTCGACACGTGGCAGGAGAGCGAGCGGCTGGTCGGCAACCTGCACCGCGCGTACAGCGAGCTCGACGGAAACGACATCGAGGCGCGGCTCGACGTGGCCAAGGTGTGGGGCGACATGATGGCGTTCAGCGGCGGCCCGATCCGCAGTCACGCCTGACTTCCGGTCACATCACGAGGACCTGTGTCGTCTGATCAGCATGACACTCCTCAGGACTGGACTAGGCGTTCTCGCGGCAGCACAGGCGTTCGTCGGCGGATGGGCCCTGGCCGCCCCGCGGTCGTTCTTCGACAACGGGCCGTTCCCCGGCACGCACTGGGTGGCCATGTTCCCGCCGTACAACGAGCACCTGATGCGCGACTTCGGCGCGCTGAGCCTGTCGCTGTGCGCGGTGCTGGTGTTCGCGGCGGTGACGGCACAACGGACGGTGGTGCGCGCGGCGCTGGTCGCGTACGTCGCGTTCGCGGTGCCGCACCTCGCGTTCCACCTGAACCACCTCGACCACATGCCGGTCGCGGACCGGATCGGGAACGTCGTGGCGTTGGTCGTGGCGGTGTTGCTGCCGTTGGCCCTGTGGCCGTTGACACGATCGGCCGCCGATGATGGGATCGCAGTTGTATAGACCTTTTCCCAAAACCGCCGCCAACGGTCTCGGGAGGAGACGGGCGTGCGGATCAGTCGGCGTTCGGCGTTGATCGGTGGGGCGGCCGCGGTGCCGTTGCTCATGGCGGGATCGGAGGCGGCACACGCCGCCTCCTGGCAGCTCAAGTGGAGCCCGCAGGCGAACAAGGACGGTCTCGGCGCGTTCGAGGGTGTCGAGGACGACCGCGCGGGCTCGCACCCCGGCGTCAAGCACATCTACGTGTCCGGCAACGACTACCGGTTCGACATGCACACACGGGACCGCGACACATCGACCGACCGGCAGCGCAACGAGGTGCGCGGCATGAAGGCGGCCGGCAAGAACATCGACATCTTCAACGGCGAGACGTGGAAGTGGACCTACTCCATGTTCATCCCGAGCTCGCTGAAGTCGACGACGAGCTTCACGCACATCATGCAGACCAAGATGCCCGGCCTCGGCTCGGCACCGGTCACCGTGATGTCGCTGCGCCGCTACGGCAGCACCCAGAAGATCGAGTTCAAGGTCACCGAGGGCAACGTGACCGTCGGCAACGTCGACCTGGAGCCGTTGCACAACAAGTGGATCGACACCGAGGTCGAGATCAAGGTCGGCAACGGCACCGGCCGCGTGCGGTGGATCGTCCGCAACGGAACCCAGACCGTGATCGACGCGACGAAGACGAACGTGGACACCTGGCTGGACGATCGGCTACGCCCCAAGTGGGGGATCTACCGGTCGCTCGGTGACACGTCCGGCTCACTGCAGAACTGCTACCTGCTGCTGCGGAACCTGAAGGCCTATAAATTCGAATGATGCTGCATGACGTCGCCGAGGCCACGCGCCGGTTCCTCAACTCACTCGACGGCGACCAGCGCGAGGCCGCGGTCCGTCCGATCACCGACGACGCACTGCGGCACCGCTGGGCATACACGCCGGGCGAGCGGGCCGGCCTCGTCCTCGGCGATCTCCGGCGGGCCCAGCGCAAGGCCGTGCACGGGATGCTCGCGACCGTGCTCAGCCCGCACGCCTACGCGCAGGCCGCGGCGGTCATGGCGCTCGAGGACGTGCTCGACCACCGCGAGGGCGGCCACCGCGACCGGCACAACGGTGACTACTGGACCGTCCTGTTCGGCACGCCCGGCGGTGACGAGCCGTGGGGCTGGCGCATCGAGGGACACCACGTGTCGGTCAACGTCGTCGTCGCCGAGGGACAGGTGTCCGCGACGCCGTTCTTCCTCGGTGCGAACCCGGCGCGCGTGACGTACCGGGGACGCGTCGTCGGCCAGCCGTTGCGGCTCGAGGAGGAGCTCGCGCGTGAGCTCCTCGACCGCATGGGGCCGACCGCTCGGCGGCTCGCGATCGTGTCGGACACCGCGCCGCACGACATCCGCACCGGCAACCAGCCCACGATCCGCCCGCAGGAACCCGTCGGCGTCACCCCGGCCCAGCTCGGCAAGGGCGCGGGCGACCTGCTCGTCGAGATCGTCCGGTTCTACCTTGACCGGCTCGCGTTCGAGCTCGCCGACGAGGAGTTCCAGCGGATCGACCCGGAGCGGCTGCACTTCTCGTGGGAGGGCTCGACGCGACGCGGTGAGGGGCACTACTACCGCGTCCAGGGGCCTGAGCTGCTCATCGAGTACGACAACACGCAGAACGAGGCCAACCACGCGCACACCGTGTGGCGCCGTCATTCCGGCGACTTCGGCGACGATCTGCTCGCCGCTCACTTCGCGGCCGTCCGTCACTGAACGAAACCTGATCGTCACCGCGGTTGACATGACGTTAATCCATTCCTCACACTCCCTGCCTACCGCGTGACCAGTGCAGGTTGTGGGAGGACGCGGTGACGAAAGGGAATGCGTGCGCGCCGTCATCGCCGCCGTCTTGATGTTGTTCGCTCTCGCTGTTCCGGCCACGGCCGATGTGGTCGACGTGTCGCCCCCTGGGGCCAACGACTGGTCCTGCAAGCCGTCCGCCGCGCACCCCGAACCGGTGGTGCTGGTGCACGGCACGTTCGAGAACATGGCGAAGAACTGGTCGACGCTGTCGCCGGTCCTCGCCGACGCCGGGTACTGCGTGTTCGCGCTGAACTACGGCGACGACGCCACCGGCCCGATCGCCGACTCGGCCGCGCAGCTCGCGCCGTTCGTCGACGCCGTGCTGTCCGCGACGGGCGCCCGGAAGGTCGACCTCGTCGGGCACAGCCAGGGCGGCATGATGCCCCGCTACTACGTGAGGTTCCTCGGTGGCGCCAACAAGGTCGACGACCTCGTCGGGATCGTGCCGTCGAACCACGGCACGACCAACCCGCTGACCATCCCGACCGGGTACACGGTGTGCGAGGCGTGCCGTGAGCAGATGGTGGGCTCGGACTTCCTGACTACCCTGAACGCCGGCGGCGACACCGTGAACGGCCCGGACTACACCGTGATCACCACGGTCTCCGACGAGGTCGTCATCCCGTACAGCAGCGCGTTCCTGGTCGGCAAACGAGTCACCAACGTGACGCTGCAGGACAAGTGCCCGCTGACGACCATCGAGCACGATCAGAGCCCCAACCACCCGCTCGTCTGGCAGTGGGTGACCAACGCGCTCGGCCGCACGGGTCCCGCCGACCCGGCATTCCTGCCGAACTGCACACTGGTTGCGTGACGGTTGAGGAAGCGATCGCGCTGCAGGAGCGGCTGCGCTCGTCGGTGATCGCGGCGACCGAGCCGGATCTTGTCGTGCGGACGGTCGCGGGCCTCGACGTCGGGTATGCCTCCGACGACCGGCTCGCGGCCGTTGCCGTCGTTCTGGACGCCGAGTCCTTGGAACCGCTGGACGAGGTCGTCGTGCACGGGACGACCGACTTCCCGTACGTGCCGGGCCTGTTCGCGTTCCGCGAGATGCCGTCGCTGGTCCGGGCGTTGGACCGGCTGTCCGTGCGGCCGGACCTGCTCGTGTGCGACGGGCAGGGCGTGGCGCACCCGCGCCGCTTCGGGCTCGCGTGCCACCTCGGGGTCGAGACCGGGCTGCCGAGCGTGGGTGTCGCGAAGACGCCCATGGGGGCGTTCACGGCGCCGGCCGACTCGCGTGGTGCCGTTTCCGATCTCGTGCTGGACGGCGAGGTCGTCGGCCGGGCGTTGCGCACGCAGCCTGGGGTGAAGCCGGTGTTCGTGTCGGTCGGGCACAGGATCGACCTGGACCGGGCGGGTGCCGAGGTGTTGCGCCTGGCGCCGCGGTATCGCCTGCCGGAGACGACGCGGCGGGCCGACCAGTTGACGCGACTTTCGCTGCGGGACCGAACCGGACGCCCCTAGCGCGGGGTAGACACGGTATGAACACCGTGCCCGAGGCCTTCGCCGACTGGGTGGCCCCACATGTGCCGGCGATGGCCAGGCTGGCCGCGCGGCACGCCGTCCGCCTGGCTGCTCGCGATCACCGCCGAGCACCGGGACCTTGGCGCGAAGATCGAGCCGTTGCGGCAGGACAAGGCGAACCAGATCTCCGCGATGTCGATCGGGGATCGCTTCTACGGGGACCTGGTGATGGTCACCCCGGAGCTGAAGGCGAAGTTCGACCAGATCGGCGGCAAGGTCGAGCTCAGGCCGTGGTTGCGTCCTCTTTCTTGAAGCTCAGCAGGACGAGCAGGGCGGCGCCGACGACGAGCGCGATGTCCGCGACGTTGCCGACAAACCACCCGTTGTAGTCGATGAAGTCGACGACGTGCCCCCGCGCGAAGCCGGGGGCACGGAACAACCGGTCGAGCAGGTGCGTCGTCGCACCCCCGAGCAGCAGCGACAGCACTACCACGCGGAGTTTCGGCTGCGGTTGTGCGACGTATCGGATGAGGACGACCACGGCCGCCGCGGCGACGATCGTGAAGACCCACGTCGAACCCGCGCCGATGGAGAACGCCGCTCCCGGGTTGTACAGCAGCCTGAGCTGCAGAAACTCGCCGAGCACGGGGATCGGCGCGCGGCCGGCGAGCGTGCGTTCCGCCCAGAACTTCGTGGCCTGGTCGAGCACGAGCACGGCGGCGGCGATGCCGAGCGCGAGCGGCAGCCGGCGGGTCTGTG
This sequence comes from Lentzea sp. NBRC 105346, assembly GCF_030269605.1. Taxonomy (GTDB): domain Bacteria; phylum Actinomycetota; class Actinomycetes; order Mycobacteriales; family Pseudonocardiaceae; genus Lentzea. Next base: position 113,769 of record NZ_BSTQ01000017.1, on the reverse strand, counting down.
TGGTGTCCATCGCCGGTCAGACTAGTGCGGCACCCGCCTCGAACGTCTCCGCGGTCGCGCCTTCGTCGGTGTCGTGGTCGGCGACGATCAGCCAGCGCCCGTCCTGCTTGCGCGCGAACACGTGGAACCGGCCGTAGAACGTCTTGCTCTCGCCGGTGGCCTTCTTGGCGTCGATCTTGAACACGCCGCGCTCGCTCGCGATCTTGTCGCCGATGAGCCGTTCGTGGAACCGGAAGTCGATGGCGATCGAGCTGCCGCGTTCCCGGACGCCGCCGAACCACTCCTCGATCTCTTTCGCGTACTGGTCGTACCCGATGATCTGCTTCGCCGGGCCGCCGGCGCGGATGAGGTCGCGGCTGTAGAGCGCCAGGAACTTCTCGGCGTCACAGGCGCTGTAGGCGTTGATGAACGGATGCCAGATCTGGTCGTTCAGTTCCTGCTGCATGGTCCTACCTGGTGAGGCGAAGGGTGAGGATCTGGAAGGGCCTCAACGCAATCGCCTCGAGCGCGGTCTCGTCAACCGGATTCTCCAGAAGGTCGCACACAGCGGAACTTTTCGGGGTGAAGCTCGTGTTGAGGTCGAAGGTCGCGCGGCCGCCGAGTGACTCGTAGAGCCGCACGATCACGTCGCCGGACCGGTCGTCCGCCAGCTTGATCGACTCGATCACGACGGCCGGGTGGCTTGTGGTCGCGAGTGGTTTCGTCTCGCTGCTTCCCGCCGTTGCGCGCAACGGCAGGTTGAGCGCGTACCCCTCGGTGATCGCGTCCTCGATCTCCGCGCCGGGCAGGAGTGAGTAGGTGAACCTGTGCAGGCCCTGGTCGGCGTGCGGGTCCGGGATGTGCGGCGCGCGCACCAGGCTCAGGCGGATCGTGGTGGTGTTGCCGTCGCGGCTGATGTCGTGGCCGTAGGTGGAGTCGTTGACGACAGCGACTCCGAAGCCCGGTTCGGCGACGTGCACCCAGCGGTGCGCGTAGACCTCGAACCGCGCTGCGTCCCAGCTGGTGTTGGTGTGCGTCGGGCGGTAGACGTGCCCGAACTGGATCTCCGCGGCGGAGCGGTCGGCGTGCACGTCGAGTGGGAACGCCGCCTTGAGGATCTTCTCCGACTCGTGCCAGTCGATCTCGGTCTCGATGTCGATGCGCTTGGAGCCCGCCTTGACGTGGATCGTCTGGACGATCGTCGACTTGCCCGTGTGCCTCGTGATTTTTACCGAGCCGATCAGCGGGCCGTGGTCGACCACCTCGATCCGTTGTGCCTCGGTCAGGTTCCGGTGCTTGCGCTTGTAGTGGGCGTCGATGTCCCAGGCGTCCCAGTAGTTCGGGAAGTCCGGGTGCAGCTGCAGCAGGTTGCCTGGTCCGGCGAGCACTTCACGGCCGTCGGTGATGACGCTCGTGATGAGGCCGTTGTCGTCGATCTCGACCCGGACGAGTCCGTTGTCCAGCGTGGTTCCGTTGACGTGAACGGGGTCTGCACTGTCCACAACGGATCCAATGCCGTTGGCGGGTGCGTGGACGAAGACCGGTTGTCCGTCGATGCTGGTGACTTCCTTGCGGCTTCTCGGGCTGGCGTTGAACACGCCGCCGCCCAGTTCCTGCTGCGCTGTGGTGATGATCTTTTCGAGTGCGCTCGCGACGTCGGCGTAGGTCTGCTCGGCCTCCTGGTGCACCCAGGCGATCGAGCTGCCCGGCAGGATGTCGTGGAACTGGTGCAGCAGCACGGTTTTCCACAGTTCGTCGAGTTCGTCGTACGGGTACTGGAAGCCCGTGTTGACGTTTGCGGTGGCGGCCCACAGCTCGGCTTCCCGCAGGAGGTGCTCGCTGCGGCGGTTGCCCGCCTTGGTGCGCGATTGCGTGGTGTACGTGGCGCGGTGCAACTCCAGGTACAGCTCGCCGCTCCACACCGGCGCGTCCGGGTACTCCCGCTGGGCTTTCTCGAAGAACGCGTGCGGGGGCTCGATCTCGACCTTCGGTGAACCCTCGAGGTTCCTCAGCCTGCGGGCGCGTTCGACCATGTCCCTGGTGGGGCCGCCACCGCCGTCGCCGAAGCCGAACGGCAGCAGGGAGCGGGTGCCGCGGCCCTTCTCGGCGTAGTTGCGGACGGCGTGGCTCAGTTCCTTGCCGAGGATCTCGGCGTTGTAGGTGTCGACCGGCGGGAAGTGCGTGAAGATCCTCGTCCCGTCGATGCCCTCCCACCAGAAGGTGTGGTGCGGCAGCTTGTTCGTCTGGTTCCAGCTCAGCTTCTGCGTGAGGAACCACTTGGCGCCGGCCAGTTTCGCCAGCTGGGGGAACGCCGCCGTGTAACCGAACGAGTCGGGCAGCCAGATCTCTTCGGTGTCGATCCCGAACTCTTGCTTGAAGAAGCGCTTGCCGTGGCTGATCTGGCGGGCGAGCGCCTCGCCGCCGGGCAGGTTCGCGTCCGACTCGACCCACATGCCGCCGACCGGCCGCCACTGTCCGTTGCGGACGGCCTCCTTGATGCGTTCGTAGATCACCGGCTGGTTCTTCTTGACCCAGTCGTACTGCTGCGCCTGCGAGGCGGCGAACACGAACTCCGGGTACTGCGTCGCCAGCCATGTGACGTTCGCGAAGCTGCGTGACGCCTTGCGGACGGTCTCCCGGAGCGGCCACAGCCAGGCGCTGTCGATGTGCGCGTGGCCCACCGCCGACAACGTGTGCGCGCTCGCGTGCGCCGGCCGGCTGAGCACGTCTTCAAGTTCCTGCCGCGCTTCTTCTGCGGTGCCGTTGACGTCGTGCGGGTCGAGTGCGTCCAACGAGCGTTCGATCGCCCGCAGGATCTCGTGCCTGCGCGGGTCGTCCAGCGACAGCTCCAGCATCAGGTCCCGGAGGACCTCGAGGTCGAGGCTCAGGTGCCAGACGTTCTCGTCGAGCACCGCGAGCTCGGCCTTGTCGAGCCGGTACATCAGGTCCGGGGGAGCCGTCTTCTTGTCGCCGAACGGCGTCGGCTGGAAGTCGTGCTTGAGGATGTCCGGGTTCGCGGCGGCCTCAACGTAGAATTCAATATCCGATATATTGGATATCGGAACGTGCTTGTTCCGCGGCGCGACGCCTTTGACCGGCGTCCCGTCGGGCAGGTAGACGAGCGCTTCGGCCTGGTTGCCGGGCCACGCGTCCTCGAACCCGAGGTCGAAGACGGCCTCGACGCGCTTGCCGGCCCACTGCGACGGCACCGTCGCGCGCACCCGGAACCACGTCGTCGACCACGGCGCACCCCACCGGTCGCCGATCGCGAACGGCCGGAAGTCGGCGTCGGCAACCGCCTGCGCGAACGGGATCGGCTCGTCGGGCACGCGCCACGCCTCGACCGTGAACGGCGTCGACGCCGAGTAGATCGCCGGCTGGATCCTCGTCGTCAGCGCTCGCGTGAGCCGGTCCTCCACCAGCCGCCGGTCATCGTGCACGGAACTCTCCAGACAGGTAGGGGTGCGTGTCGAGGATGCGGCGGGCGACGGCGACGGAGTCGACGAGCGGGTGCAGCGCGAGCGCCTTGAGCGCGTGCTTGCGTTCCCCGGACAGCGCGGCCTCGATCGTGGCGCGCTCGACGGCCTTGATCGTCGCGACGAGGCCGACGCCGTGGCCGGGGATCTGACTGACCGATACGGGCCGCGCACCGTTCGCGGTGACGACGCTCGGAACCTCGACGACGGCGTCGCCGTCGACAGCGTCGAGAGTGGAGCCGTTCGGCACGTTCAGGATCAGCGTCGCCTGCCGGTCGTTCGCGATCGCGTGCATCAACGACAACGCGACCTGCTCGTAGCCGCCGCCGTCGAGATCGCACGAGTCGCGCTCGTCGTCGCGCGTCTCGGCCATGTAGGTGGACTCGCGCTCCAGTCGCGTCCGTTCCCACGACTCCAGCGACGGGTCGGCGTAGAACCGCTCCTGCTGGGTCTTGAGGAACGCCCCGCGCTGCGCGCCGGCCGCGACGGCTTCGCGGTTGAAGTAGTAGTAGTGCAGGTACTCGTTCGGCACGGCGCCGATCGCCTGCAACCACTCCGCGCCGAAGAGCTTGCCCTCCTCGAACGACTCGAGCTTTTCGCCGTCGGCGAGCAGCTTCGGCAGCCGGTCGACGCCCTCGACGTGAAAACCGGACAGCCAGCCCAGGTGGTTGAGCCCCGCGTAGTCCAGCCACGCCTCGGACAGGTCGACGCCGAGCGCCCGCGCCACCCGCCGGCCGAGCCCGACGGGGGAGTCGCAGATGCCGATGACCCGGTTGCCGAGGTGCCGGGCCATGGCCTCGGTGACCATGCCCGCGGGGTTGGTGAAGTTGATGACCCACGCGTCGGGTGCGAGCCGCTTGATCCGCTGGGCGACGTCGACGGCGACCGGAATCGTCCGCAACCCGTACGTGATGCCCCCGGCGCCGACCGTCTCCTGCCCGAGGACGCCCGCGTCGGCGGCGACGCGCTCGTCAACGGCCCGTCCATCGAGCCCGCCGACGCGCATCGCCGAGAACACGAAGTCGGCGCCGCGCAACGCCTCGTCGAGGTCGGTCGTCGCCGTGATGGATGGTGCATCCAATATATTGCCGACGAGATCGTGTAGGACACGGGTAATGGCGTCGAGGCGTTTCGCGTCGAGGTCGTACAACACGAGCTCGGTGACGCGGCCGGGTTCGCGGTCGGCGAGCAGCGCCCGATAGACCAGCGGCACGCGGAACCCGCCGCCGCCGAGGATGACCAGCCTCATACGACCACCACTTCCACTCCCGCGTCGGTCAGCGCGCGCCGCGTCGGCGGGTCGGCCGACTCCGTCGTCACGACGACGTTGAGGATCTCCGGACCGCACACCCGCGCCATGCCGACGCCGGGGAACTTGCCGCCGTCGGCCATCAGCACGACGCGGTCCGCCGCCTTGATCATCGCCCGCTTCACCGGCACCTCGACGACCGTCGTGTCCATGACGGCGCCGTCGGCGCGCACGCCCGCGCACCCCAGGAACAACCGGTTCGCGTGCACCTGTCGCAAGTTGTCCTCGGTGAGGTAGCCGACGAGCGAGTGATAGGTCCGGCGCACGAGGCCGCCGAGCAGGACGAGGTCGACGGCGTCGTCGTCGCGCAGCTCGTCGAAGACGGCGAGGTTGCTGGTGATGACCGTGATCGAACGACCGTGCAGCAGCCGGGCGAGCCGGTGCGCCGTCGTGCCTATGTCGAGCAGGACGGTCTCGCCGTCCTCGATCATGTCCGCGCACGCGCGGGCGACGGCGTCCTTGTCCTCGACGCGCTCGGCCGCGACCTCGGCCCACGGGTCGTCCTGGTCGTCCTCGACGGCCATCGCCCCGCCGTACACCCGCGTCAGCCGCCCTTCGGCGTCGAGCTGCTCCAGGTCCCGGCGGATCGTCGCCTGGCTGACGCCGAGCTTGTCGGCGAGCGCCCGCACCTCACTCGGACCGTCCGCGCGCAGCGTGCGCAGGATCAGGTCGCGCCGGCTCTGGGGAAGCATGCCCGTCACCGTACCGCCGAAGTCGCGCAAAGTTGAGCAAACTCTTGCCAACCCGCGCACGACTTGTGCAATCTCTTGCGCAACCTGGGAAGGGAGCTGCGGCGTGGACAACGATGTCTACCTGTCCGGACTGCTCTTCTACGACCTCGTCTTCACCGGCCTGCCCAAGCCGCCGACACCCGGCGAAGAGGTGTGGACCGGCGGCATGGGCAGCGGACCGGGCGGCATCGCGAACTTCGCCGTCGCGCTCGCCCGCCTCGGCCTGAGGCCCGTGCTGTCCGCGGCGTTCGGCGACGACCTCCACGGCCGGCACTGCTGGGACGTCCTCGCCGACGAGGGCGTCGACCTCAGCTGCTCGCGCAAGTTCGCCGACTGGGCGACGCCCGTGACGGTCGCACTCTCGTACGACGGCGACCGCGCACTCGTCACGCACGGCGCGCCGCCGCCGTTGATCGACGTGACGCCGCCGTCGACGGCCGCGTCGATCGTGCACATCGCCCCCGACTCGGACCTCGACCTGCCCGGCCTGATCTTCGCCGACGTCGGCTGGGATCCGAGCCGGCAGTGGCGGCCCGAGCTCCTCGACCAGCTGAAGCACTGTCACGCGTTCATGCCCAACGAGGTCGAGGCGATGGCCTACACCCGCACCGACACGCCCGAGCTCGCCGCCGCCCGGCTCGCCGAGCTCGTCCCGATCGCCGTCGTCACCCGCGGCCGCGACGGCGCCGTCGCGATCGACGCCATCTCCGGTGAGCAGGCGTCCGTCGACGGCGACGACGTCGTCGCCGTCGACACCACCGGCGCGGGCGACGTGTTCGGCGCCGCGTTCGTCCACGCGACGCTCGCCGGCATGCCGCTCGACGAACGGCTCCGGTTCGCCAACCGGGCGGCGTCGCTGTCGGTGCAACGAGTCGGCGGCGCGCTCGCCGCGCCCAGGCTGGAGGAGCTGTGAACCGCAGAACGTTCCTCGCGCTCGCCGGACTCGTCGCCACCGGCTGCGCCACCGAGGACCGCACCGGCATGACGCTCTGGATGTGGTCGGGCGGCCTGAGCGAGAAGGTCCTCGAGGAGGCGGCGAACCGGTTCCCCGGACTGCGGCCGTTGCAGGTCGGCGCGGCGTTCAAGTCGAAGCTGATGACGAACCTCGCGGGCAGGTCCCACGTTCCGGACATCACCGGCCTCAAAGGCGAGGACATTTCGGCGTTCTTCCCGAACGCCGACGAGTTCGTCGACCTGAAGACCCTCGGCGCCGACCGGCTGCGCGAGCAGTACCTCGGCTGGAAGTGGCAGCAGGGCTGCACCGCCGAAGGGAAGATGATCGGGTTCCCGATCGACACCGGCCCGACCGGCCTCTTTTACCGCGCCGACGTCTTCGACCGGTTCGGCATCCGCGGCGACGCGCTGCGCACCTGGGACGACTACTTCGACGCCGGCGTCGAGCTGAAGCGCGAAGCGTTCATGATCCTCAACCTGCGCATGGTCTTCATCATGGCCATGGCGCAGTCGAAGCGGCAGCTGGTCGACGAGAGCGGCAGGTACATCGGCGGCGACGACCACGTCCGCCACGCGTGGGACCTGGCGGTCCGCGCGCAGCGGCTTGGCATCAACGCCGGCATGCAGGACGGCAGCCCGGACGTCAACGCCGCGCTCACCACCGGGAAGGTGCCCAGCATGATCGGCGCGTCGTGGGCGGCGGCCGACCTGAAGTCGGGCGCGCCCGACTCGAAGGGCGCGTGGCGGGTCGCGCCGACGCCGGGCGGCGCGGCGAACTACGGCGGCTCGTTCCTCGGCATCACGAAGTACTGCCGCGAACCCGAGCGGGCGTTCGAGGTGATCACCTGGTTGCTCAGCCCCGACCGGCAGACGCAGGGGTTCGTCGACCTCAACCTCTTCCCGTCCACCCCGGACACGTTCGCCCGCCCCGAGCTGCGCCAGCCCGACGACTTCTTCGGCGGCCAGATCATCGTCGACACGTTCGCCGAGAGCGCGAAACAGGTGCCGATCGCCTACCTCAGTCCGTACGAGGTGCGGCTGGCCTGGGCGTTCCACGAGGAGTTGAGCAGCGTCGAGACCATGGGCAAACCACCCGAGGAGGCGTGGCGCGATGCGCAGAGCAGGGCCCGCCGGATCGCCGACCATGTGGGGCTGACATGAGGAAGTACCTGCCCCAGTACCTCGCGATCTCGCCGTTCTTCCTGCTGTTCGGGATCTTCGGCCTGTTCCCGATGCTGTTCCTGCTGTACCTGGCGTTCCAGAACTGGGACGGCGTCGGCGCCATGAGGTTCGTCGGCCTGGACCAGTTCCGGTACCTCGTCAGCGACGACGTGTTCTGGCGGTCGCTGGTGAACACCCTGGAGATCTGGGTGCTCTCCACCGTCCCGACGCTGTTCCTGGGCCTGGTGATCGCGTTCGTACTGCATTCCTCAGTGCGCTTCACGACCTTCTACCGGATCGCCTACTTCGTGCCGAGCGTGACGTCGCTTGTCGCGGTGGCGATCGTGTTCGGATCGATCTTCAGCTCGAACTTCGGCCTGCTCAACGCCGTGCTCAACGCCCTCGGCGCCGCCGAGGTGCCGTGGCTGACGAGCGAATGGGGCATCAAGGTCTCGATCTCGGCACTGATCGTCTGGCAGTGGACCGGGTACAACGCGATCATCTACCTGGCCGGCCTGCAGGCCATCTCGTCGGACGTGTTCGACGCGGCCACCGTGGACGGTGCGTCGCGCTGGCAGACGTTGTGGCGCATCGTGATCCCGATGATGAAGCCGGTGATCCTGTTCACCGTGATCGCGTCGACGATCGGCGGCCTGCAGACGTTCACCGAGGCGCAGATCCTCGTCGGCGAGGAAGGCGGGCCGGGCCAGGCGGGCCTGACCATGGTCCTCTACCTCTACCAGCAGGCGTTCAAGCACAACGACTTCGGCTACGGCGCGGCGATCGGCGTCGGCCTGTTCGTGGTGGTGCTGCTGTTCTCGATCATCAACTGGCGGCTCGTCCAGAGGGGAGAACGCGCATGAGGCGCCCCAAAGTGATCCAACACAGCGTCCTGGGGCTCGGCGTCCTGCTGTCGCTGTTCCCCTTCTACTGGATGGTCGTCATGGCGACCAACAGCACCGAGGAGATCCTGAAGTTCCCGCCGGCCGTTACGCCCGGCGGCGAGCTCCTCACCAACGTCGGCAAGGTGTTCACCGAGATCGACTTCTTCGGCTCGATGCTGAACACCTTCCTGGCCGCGACGGGCGCGACCGTTCTCGTCCTGTTGTTCGACTCACTGGCGGCCTTCACGTTCGCCAAGTTCCACTTCCCGGGCCGGACGTTCCTGTTCGTGCTGCTCCTGGCGACGATGATGATCCCGCCGCAGCTCTCGGCGATTCCGCAGTTCGTGGTGATGGCGCAGTTCGGCTGGGTCGGGTCGCTCAAGGCACTGGTCGTGCCTGCGACGATCAACGCGTTCGGCATCTTCTGGATGCGCCAGTACATCGCGGGCGCCGTCCACGACGAGCTGCTGGAGGCGGCGCGGCTCGACGGCTGCGGCTTCCTGCGGCAGTACTGGCACGTCGGCCTGCCCGTGGTGCGGCCGGCGCTCGGGTTCCTCGGCATCTACACGTTCATCAGCGTGTGGAACGACTACCTGTGGCCGCTGGTCGTGCTCGTCGACCCGGACGAGCTGACGCTGCAGGTGGCGCTGGGCCAGCTCAACCGCACGCACGACACGGACTACAGCATGGTCATGGCGGGCACGGTGCTCGCGGTGATCCCGTTGCTCATCGTGTTCCTCATCGGCGCTCGCAACTTCATCGCCGACCTGGCAAAGGGTGCAGTGCGCGGCTGAATTGTGCTAGAAATGAGGGTTGAGAGTTTCAGGAATTCATTTTCCTGGGGATCGGCCATCATTCTATCACAGGGGGCAAGGTGCTGGCGAATGAACGGGCGAAAATCACCTCTTTGTACGAGAAGCTCGACCAGGAACGGAACAACGCGGCCGCTGAGCTTGACAGCGCGCTGAAAGGCGGCAAGGGCGGCGGCTGGGAACGCGAAGTGGCCGTCTCGACATGGTCGGCGCAGGTCAGCAGGTTGAAGGCGGCCGAGGAAGGCCTGTGCTTCGGCCGGATCGACGGTGAGGCGGGCGAGTCCACATATGTGGGCCGCGTCGGTTTGTTCGACGAGGAATACGAGCCGCTGCTCACCGACTGGCGGGCGCCGGCGGCCCGTCGGTTCTACACGGCGACCGCCGCGAACCCGGAGGGGATCGTGCTGCGCCGGCACTTCCACACCGCTGGGCGCGAGCTGCGCGATTTCCATGACGACGAGTTGTTGTCGGACATGACCGCGTTGCGGACGGCATTGGACGCACCGCGGTCGAGCGTCATGCGCGACATCGTGCAGACGATCCAGTCAGAGCAGGACGAGATCATCCGCTCGCCACACCAGGGCGTCCTGGTGATCGAGGGCGGCCCCGGCACCGGCAAGACCGCCGTCGCCCTGCACCGCGTCGCCTACCTGCTGTACGTGCAGCGGGAACGGCTGTCGCGCAAGGGCGTCCTGGTGGTCGGCCCGAACTCCGGATTCCTGCGCTACATCGGCGACGTGCTCCCGTCGCTCGGCGAGACCGACGTCGTGTTCGCCACGCCCGGCGAGCTTTACCCCGGCGTCGTCACCGCGGCGGAGGACACGCCCGAACTGCAGCGCTTCAAGGGATCCCTGCACATCCTGGACGCGCTGCACGCCGCGGTCGCCGATCGGCAGCAGGTCCCGGTGGACCCGATCCCGATCGAGCTGGAGGACGTGACGGTCCCCCTGGACGCCTACGTCGCCGCCGTCGCGCGGGAGAAGGCGCGGTCGTTCGACCTGCCGCACAACGTCGCGCGCAAGCACTTCTTCCTCGCGCTCGCCGAGGAACTGGTGCTGCCGGCGGTCGAACTGATCGGGTACGACTGGGCCGAGATCGAGGCCGACGTCCGACACGAGCTGCTGAACAGCCACTCGTTGCGGCAGGCGGTCGACGAGCTGTGGCCCGAGCTCACGCCCGAGCAGCTGCTCGCGGACCTCTACGCGGGCCGCTGCTTCCGCATCGGCATGTCGCGCCTGCACCGCGCCGACCCCACCGCGTGGACGGTGTCCGACATCCCGCTGCTCGACGAGCTGGCGGAGTTGCTGGGCACCGACGGTTCCGCCGAACGCGTCCTGGCCGAGACCGAGCGCGCGGAACGCGAGTACGCGGAAGGCGTGATGCAGATCCTCGACAACGACTACGAGATGTACGACGACGACTACACCCGCACCGTCGACTGGGTGACCACCCACGTCCTCACCGGCCGACACACCGTCGTCGACCACCGGACCCTCGCCGAACGCGCGTCGGCGGACCGCCAGTGGACCTACGGCCACGTCGTGGTGGACGAGGCGCAGGAACTGGCGCCGATGGACTGGCGCATCCTGATGCGCCGCTGCCCGGCAAAGTCCATGACCGTCGTGGGCGACCTGGCGCAACGCCAGTCGTCCGCGGGTGTGCGCGGCTGGGACGAGGTGCACCCCCGGTTCGAGTACCGGCGGCTGGAGATCAACTACCGGACGCCGGGTGAGGTCATGGACGTAGCGGCGCCAGTGCTGGAGGTCGTCGACCCGTTCGCCGTGGTGCCGATGTCGGTGCGGCGCAACGGGATCCGTCCGTGGTCCCGGTTCGTTCTCGATCTCGAGGAAGCGGTGCAGACCGAGCTGGAGATGCACACCACGGGCACGATCGCGGTGATCGGACCCGGCGGCCTCACTCCCAAGGAGGCGAAGGGACTCGAGTTCGACGTCGTCATCGTGACGGAGCCGCAGCGCATGTCGCCCAGCGAGCTGTACGTGGCGCTGACCCGCGCCACCCAGCGGCTGGGCGTGTTGCACACGGAGCCGCTGCCCTCGTGGTTGTGCTGGGAGTGAACACCGCCCCACGGGGCACCGAAACCGTCGGTGCCCCGTGGTTGGCTACGCGCAAGGGGTGCTCCGGTCAGGGGGACCCCTGCTTGGTGTGAGCTGAGATCTCGGTCAGCAGCTGGGTTTTGAGGGCGTCCGGCGCGAACGAGGCCGTCACGCTGTTGCGCGCGAGGTCGGCGAGCTCGGACCTGCCGAGTCCGAACTCCTGATGGCAGAACAGGTATTCGCTGTTCAGGTCCGTGTGGAACATGCCGGGGTCGTCGGTGTTGAGCGTGACGACGATCCCGGCGTCCAGTAGTGCGGGCAGCGGGTGCTCCCGCGGCGTGCGTACGACGTTGGTGCGCAGGTTGGACGTCGGGCAGACCTCGAGCGGGATCGCGTTGTCCGCCAGGTGTTTCAGCAACGGCGGGTCGGCGATCGCACTGATGCCATGCCCGATTCGTTCCGCGCGCAACGCCCGCAGCGCCGCCCAGATCGTGGCCGGGCCGGTCATCTCACCCGCGTGCGGGACGCAGTGCAGGCCCGCGTCGCGGGCGATGTCGAACGCCCACCGGTAGCTTTCGCGGTCGCGGCCCGCCTCCTGGCCCGCGAGTCCGAACGCGACGGTTCCCTCAGGACGTTGGCGCAACGCGAAGTCCAGCGTCGCCTGTTCCTCGCCGGGCGTCCGCAGGCCGGGGATGTCGAAGATCCACGCCAGGTGCACGCCGTGGACGGCGAGCGCTTTCCGGCGGCTGGTCTGCAAGGCCTCCTTGAGCTCGTCGGGTGCGACGCCCGCGTCGATGTGGCTGACTGCGGACACCGTGACCTCGGCGTAGCGGACGTTGTTGAACGCGAGGTCCTCAGCGAGACCGTCGACCAGCGACGACACGTCCTCGCCGGTCTGCACCAGGCTGTTGACCTTCACGTACACGTCCACGAAGTGATCGAAATCGGTGAACTCGTAGAACTTCCGCAGTTCGGTCTCGTCGGTGGGGACACCGGCCGACGGGTGCCTGCGAGTCAGGGTGAGGACGGTGTCGGCGCTCGCGGCTCCCACCAAGTGGACGTTCAACTCCGCCTTGGGCAGCCCGAAGATGAACTTGTGCATGACGAATCCTTCGTTGGATGAGACGTGGACAGAGGTGGTGTCCAGGTCTCACCAAGCGAGATCGCCGCGCTCATGGTCCTCCCCATAGAGGGGCAGGGGCACCATGAGGTCCATGCCTACAACGTAGCAATCTCCGCCAGGATCGCGCTCTTGGTTTCGGCGCACGCGAAAGACGCGTGCACCGCGGCCTTCGCCAGATCCTTCAACTCCTCGCGGCTCAGCCCGAATGTCTCGTGGCACAGCAGGTACTCGCGGTTGAGGTCCGTGTGGAACATGCCGGGGTCGTCGGTGTTGATGCTCACCGGCACGCCCGCGTCGAGCAGACGGGGCAAGTGGTGCTCGGCGATGGATTTCGTTACGCCCGTGCGGAGGTTGGACGTCGGGCACACTTCCAGTGGAATCCCGTTGTCCGCGAGGTGCTTCAACAGCGTGGGGTCGGTGACCGCGCTGACGCCGTGGCCGATCCGTTCCGCGCGCAGGTCGCGCAACGCCGCCCAGATCTCGCTCGCCGGGGTGGTCTCGCCCGCGTGCGGGACGCAGCGGTAGCCGGCGTCGCGGGCGCGTTCGAACGCCTCGCGGAACTTCGCGCGCGGCGCGTCCGCCTCGAAGCCGCCGAGGCCGAAGCCGACCGAGCCGGCCGGTCGGTACTTGATCGCGTAGTCGGCGCTGGTCAGGCCGAAGTCGCGGTCCCACACGCCGGGGATGTCGAAGATCCACGCCAGTTCGACGCCCAGGCCCGCTGCCGTCGTGCGGCCACGTTCGAGCGCCTCGGTGAGTTGCTCGGGATCGATACCGGCCCGCAGGTGGCTGGTCGCGCTGACCGTCACCTCGGCGTAGCGGACGTTGCTCCGCGCGGCGTCCCGGGCGAGTCCCTCGACGAGTGTGGTGACGTCCGCGCCGGTTGTCACGAGATCGTTGACCCTGGCGTAGACGTCGATGAAATGGCGGAAGTCGGTGAACTCGTAGAACTTCCGCAATTCGTTCACATCGGTCGGGACCGGGCCGCCGGGGTGGTTTCGCGCCAGCCTGAGAACGGTGTCGAGGCTTGCCGCGCCGACCAGGTGGACGTGAAGTTCGGCTTTCGGCAACGCGGCGATGAAGTCGGAGATGAGCACGCCTGATGGTCTCAGGTCAAGGGGTCGTTCGTCGGGTGTTTTCCATCATTGTCCAAATAGGACTTGGGCATGGCTTGACATGTCTTGTGGACGAAGGGAAAAGTGCGGTCCATCCCTGTTCAACTGCCCATTTTGGGGGTCCCTCGTGAGGGGTGCACGAAGAGTCGCGACGCTCGCGGCCGTGCTGGCACTGCCGTTCTGCCCTGCGGTGGCGTTCGCGCAGGACGGCCCGGTGTTCAAGGACGGCGAGGCGCAACCCGTCTTCGACCCGAAGGACGTGGTGAAGGAGAGCCTGTGGGTCCGTGCCCCGGTCGACAGCGACCGTGACGGCAAGGACGACGAGGTGTACACCGAGGTCGTGCGGCCCGGTGCGACGCAGCGCGGGCTCAAGGTCCCCGTCGTCTACATGGTCAGCCCGTACTTCTCGGGCGGCAACGACGTGGCGAACCACAACGTCGACGTCGAGCTGTACGTGCCGGACAAGCGGACCGGCGCGGTGCGCAAGGCGACCGAGGACGAGCGGCTGAAGGCGGCCGTCGGCCCGCAGCCGATCATCTCGACGCGTTACCAGGACTACTTCATCTCGCGTGGCTACGCGGTCGTCTACGCCGAGTCGCTCGGTACGGGCAAGTCCACGGGCTGTCCGACGTCGGGTGGGCGCAACGAGACCATCGGCGCCAAGTCGGTCGTCGACTGGCTCAACGGCCGGACCACCGCGCGTGACGCGGCGGGCGCCGCGGTGACGGCGGCGTGGTCGACCGGCAAGACCGGCATGATGGGCGTGTCGTACAACGGCACCCTGCCCAACGCCGTCGCGTCGACCGGTGTCCGCGGGCTGGAGGCGATCGTGCCGATCGCGGCGATCTCCAGCTGGTACGACTACTACCGCGCGGACGGCGCGGTCGTCGCGCCCGGCACGTTCCAGGGCGAGGACGAGGACGTGCTCGCCGAGTACGTCTACACGCGGGCCGACCGGGAGATCTGCAAGCCGGTCATCGCCGAGGTTGCGCGTGACCAGGACCGGATCACCGGCGACTACAGCAAGTTCTGGGACGAGCGCAACTACGTCAAGGACGCGCGCAATGTCCGGGCCGGCGTGCTCGAGGCGCACGGCCTGAACGACTGGAACGTCAAGATGACGCACGCCGAGCAGTGGTACTCGGCGTTGAAGAAGTACGGCGTGCAGCACAAGATCTGGCTGCACCAGTCGGCGCACACCGACCCGGATACGCTGCGGTCGCCCGAGTGGCGGCGCACGTTGAACCGCTGGTTCACCCACTACCTGTGGGGTCAGGACAACGGTGTGGAGAAGGAGCCTCGCGCGACGATCCAGCGTGAGGACAAGTCGTGGGTCGACGAGGCCGAGTGGCCCGCGCCCGGTACCTCCGAGGTGCGGCTGAAGCTGACGCCCGGTGGTTCCACCAAGGGCGGTATCGGCCTGTGGTCCCAGGGGCGTGCGGTGGAGAAGCTGACCGACGACGCGACGAAGACCGCGGAGTCGCTCGTCGACCTGCCGTCGTCGCCGAACCGGTTGTCGTACTCGTCGCCGGCGGTGAAGAAGGACGTCCGTATCTCCGGCAAGTCGACGGCGGCGCTGCGGATCGCGTTCGACCGGCCCGCGGCGAACGTGACGACGCTGCTGGTGGACCGGGCGCCCGACGGCAAGTCCTCCGTGATCACCCGTGGGTGGACCGACCCGCAGAACCGGGTGGACCCGGCGAAGACGAAGCCGATCACGCCTGGGCAGTTCTATGACGTCGAGGTGCCGATCGTGCCCGACGACTACGTGCTCAAGGCGGGGCACAAGCTCGAGTTCGTGCTGATCTCCAGCGACTACGACTACACGCTGCGGCCCAAGCCCGGTGCCGGTCTGGCGCTGGACCTGTCGCGGACGACGATCAAGCTGCCCGTGGTCGGCGGCTGGGGCGCTCTGTTCCACGCCGTCAGCTGATCTGTTGATCTGGTGAGGGGCGCGGTCACTTCGGTGGCCGCGCCTCTTTTGTGCTTCCTCGGTGGAGTCCTGCCAAGCTCTCGCTGGGGTCCCCCGCGAAGGGGGATCCCTTGCTGCAATTCTCCCACACCCCACCGACAATCCCGGCCCGCAAGCGGCTCCAAGATCTCGACTTGTCCACACCCGCCGAGTTGTCCACAGCCCGCGAACAAAGCCCATCTCCGCGCCATCCCGCAGAGCAAAGTGGTCGCCATGACGACCCCACTCCTGCCCCCGGTCGAGGTCCACGTGGAAGGCCCCGAGGACCTCATCGCCTCCGTCCCGCACGTGCTCGGCTTCCACCCCCGCGACTCGCTGGTGGTCATGGCCATGCAGCAGAGCAGCCTCACGTTCACCTTGCGTGTGGACATACCACTGGCCCGACATCGCCGCGGTCTGGCGGAACAACTGCTGATGCCGATTCGCGCGCAGCAGCCGACCAGCGTGCTGCTGATGGTGTTCGGCGGCGGCAAAGCCGATCCCGCGGGAAAGCCGCCGCACGCCAAGCTGATCGACCTGATGCACAGCGCGTTGTGCTCGGTCGGTGTACCGCTGGCGCACGCGATCTGGGTGCGGTCGTGTCAGGCCGGCGAACCATGGATCTGCTACGCCGATCCGGAGTGCAGCGGAACCATGCCGGACCCGAACACGTCCCCGCTCGCGGCGGCGAGCGCGGCCGCGGGCAACGTCACGTTCGCTGACCGGTCCGACGTCGTCGCGCTGGTGGAACCGGTGGGAGACGACGTGCTGACCCGCAGGTCCGAGTTGCTGGACAAGGCCGTTGACGAGCACCAGAAGGAGACGGCAGCCGGCATTCGCCTGGTGCGGGACACCATCGGCCGCGACACGCCGTTGTCCGATGACGAGGTGGTCGCGCTCGCGATGGCGCTGTCGGATCACCGCGTGCGCGACGCGTGCATGACATATGCGATCGGAGACAAGTCACAGGCGGCCGAACGGTTGTGGCTGGAGCTCACCCGCGGCTGTCCCGCGCCCGAGCGAGCCGAACCGGCCACCCTGCTCGCCGTCAACGCCTACCTGCGCGGTGACGGCGGCCTGGCGTCCGTGGCGATCGAAGCCGCCGAGGCCGCCTGTCCGGGACACCGCCTGGCCGGGCTGCTCCGCTCGGCGTTCGACTGCGGCCTCGCGCCCGCCCGCATCCGCGACCTCGTGCTGGGTGCCGCGGATGAGGCGGCCTGGTTGTTGCGGTCGGGCGACGAGGAATGAGGTCAGAGCAGCTCCGGGCGCTCCCACCCCTGCTCGAGCACGTGCTCCGCGAGAAACGCGAAGATCGTCTCGTACCAGATCCGGGCGTTGCCGGGCGTGAGGATCCAGTGGTTCTCGTTGGGGAAGTACAGGTACTTGGCCGTGACCCCGTGGCGGACGAGGTCGAAGTAGAGCCGCTGTCCCTCCCCGATCGGCACCCGGTAGTCCTTGTCGCCGTGGATGACGAGCATCGGCGTCTTGATGTCGGCGACGCGCAGGTGCGGCGAGTTGGCCCGGATCTGCTCGGGCTGGGTGAGCGGGTCACCCATCTCGCGGATCCAGTAGAAGGACGAGTCCGTGGTGCCGGTGAAGGCGTCGAGGTTCCACAGCGAGGCGTGCGTGACGATGGCCTTGAACCGGCTGGTCTGGGTGGCGATCCAGTTCGCCATGTACCCGCCGAAGGAGCCTCCCATCGCCGCGGTCCGCGACGAGTCGATCGCAGGGTGCTCCACGGCCGCGTCCGTGATGGCCATCAGGTCGGTGTAGGGGGCGCCGCCCCAGCGGCCCCAGCCGGCCTTGATGAAGTCCGGGCCGTAGCCGGTGGACAACGCCGGGTCGGGCAGGAGCACGGCGTAGCCGCGCGCGACCATCAGCCACGGGTTCCAGCGCCAGCTCCACCCGTTCCAGCTCATCACGGGGCCGCCGTGCACCCAGAGCAGGAGCGGCGCGGGCCCGTCGGAGTCGGGCAGGGCGAGCCAGGCACGGACGGTCCGGCCGTCCTCGACGGTCACGGAGATCTCGCTCAGGGTGCCCGGCAGCGAGTCGACGGCGCCGGGCGCCTGCAGCCGCACCGGGTCCTGGTCCGAGGTGGACGGGTCCATGCGTACCGGCTGGGGCGGGTGGTCCACCGAGCTGCGCAGCGCGAAGAGAGCCGAGCCGTCCGGCGCGACGCGGACCTCGGTATAGGAGCCGGAGACGGTGAGCTTGGTGATCTCGCCCGACGCGAGGTCGAGCCGCCACACCGGCTGGTGCCCGAGGTGACTGCTGACGAAGAAGACCGAGCGACCGTCCGGGCTGACGACCGGGTGCTCCGGCTCCTCCGCGAAGTCGGGCGCGAGGGGGGTGATCTCGCCGGTCGCCACGTCGATCCGGACGAGCCAGTGCCGCGTCGGCGAGTCGTAGGTCGACTCCCGCGCCTGCACCGTGATCACCGCGGCGGAGTCCGGGGTGAACGCCGACTGGTAGAAGGAGTGACCGTCGATATCGGCGAGCACCCGGTCGTCGCTGCCGTCGGTGGCGGCGACGCGCAGCACCGTGCGGCGGCCGTACGAGGCGCTCACGTCGATCTCGTGCCCGTAGACGACCCAGCGGCCGTCCGGGCTGATCGCGAGGTGCTCGTCGATCCGGCCGTCGGCGTCGGGCGTGAGCTCGGCGGGGGAGTCGAACGGCACGGACGGCGCGGTCAGCAGCCGCGGATACGCGGGGCCGAGGTCGGCGTCCCAGTACCGAACCGGGTAGGACTCGTGCAGGATCGCCGTGACCCCCGCGTCCTCCCGGGCCTTGCGCTTCGCGTCGTCGGCCTCCCCGAAGCCCACGAACCGGTGCGCGGACGCCGACAGGAGCACCGTGCCCGCCTCGCGGGCGACGAGCACCTGGTTGACCCCGCCGCCGGGCCGGAACACCTCACTGGCCTCGCCGGACACCGGCAGCTGCCAGAGGGCGGTCTTGTCGTTCGTGTCGCCCGGTTTGGCGGCCGGATCGGGCCGCTTGGACAGGAACAGCAGAGATCCGTCCGGCGTGAACACGGGGTTGGAGTCGCTCTTGGACGACCGGGTGAGCCTGCGGGCCGGACGTTCCCCGCGGGGATCGACCTCCCACAACGCGCCCTGCCACGTCTTGCCGTCCGGCGCGATCTCCGACACCACCGTCACCAGCCGGTCCCCGTCGGGGGACACGGCGAGCGAGGCGATCCGGGATGTGGCGTTGAAGCTGTCGAGCGAGGCGAAGTCTGTCACTCAGGCTCCCTGCCGAGACCGGGTGAACTCCCATGCGTCGCGGACGATGCCCGTGATGTCGGCGCGCTCGGGCTTCCAGCCGAGCTCGGTGCGGGCCCGCTCGGCGGAGGCGACGAGCACGGCCGGGTCGCCGGCGCGGCGCTCGGCGACGATCGCCGGGATCGGGTGGCCGGTGACCTCGCGGCAGGTGTCGATGACCTGCTTGACGGAGAACCCGGTGCCGTTGCCGAGGTTGTAGATCCGGTGCTCGCCGGCGACGGCGTTCTCCACCGCCAGGAGGTGCGCGTCGGCGAGGTCGGCGACGTGGATGTAGTCGCGGACGCAGGTGCCGTCCTCGGTGGGCCAGTCCTCACCGAAGATCTGCACGTGCTCCCGCTGGCCGAGCGCGACCTGGAGCACGATCGGGATGAGGTGCGTCTCGACGGCGTGCCGCTCGCCGAACTGCCCGTAGGCGCCGGCGACGTTGAAGTACCTCAGGCTCGTGGCGGCGATGCCGTGCGCCTGGGCGTAGGACGTGATCGCATGGTCGATCGCGAGCTTCGTCGCCCCGTACGTGTTGGTCGGGTGGGTCGGCGCCGTCTCGGGGATCGGCACCTCCCGCGGCTCGCCGTACGTAGCGGCAGTCGACGAGAAGACGAGCTTCGCAGTGCCATGTTCGTGCATCGCATCAAGCAGACGAATGGCGGTCAGGACGTTGCCCGTCCAATACTTGCCGGGGTCCTGCATGGACTCGCCAACGAGCGACTTCGCCGCGAAGTGGAGCACTCCGTCGAAGCCTTCTGCGAGGACGTCCCCGATGACCTCGGCGATGTCACCCTCGATGAACCGAGCGCCCGCCGGGACGGCGTCCGCGTGCCCGGTGGACAGGTCGTCGAGCACGACGACCTCGTGCCCAGCCTCCAGCAACCGCGCCGCACACACGCTGCCGACATAGCCGGCACCACCCGTCACGAGCAGCTTCACCGCGTTCCTCGCCTTCCTGGGAAATCAGCTGTCCCGGCCCGCACCCGCGGACGGCACCGCGGTGAAGAGCCGTGGTCTGGTCAGGGAACGGGCCGCGCACTCGGCGACCACCGCCCGCTCCACGTCGTCGTGCAGATCCACCGGCACGAGCGCGATCGCCGAGCCGCCGAACCCGCCACCGATCATCCGCGCCCCGAGCGCGCCCGCCGACATCGCCGCTTCCACGGCGACGTCCGCTTCTTTCCACGAGACCCGGTAGTCGTCCCGCAGGGACGCGTGGGAGGCGGACAGCAGCGGCCCGACCTCGGTGAGCCGTCCGGCCCGCAGCAGCTCGACCGTCTGCAACACCCGGTCGTTCTCGGTGACGATGTGCCGCACCAGCGGCCGGAGCTCGTCGGGGAGCTTGGCCAGCGTCTCGGCGAGCTCGGTGACGTCCACGTCGCGCAGCGCCGGGATCCCGAGCAGCGCGGCCGCCCGTTCGCAGCCCGCGCGCCGGGAGGCATAGCCGCCGTCGGTGTTCGAGTGGCTGGCGCGGGTGTCGATCACCAGCACCTCCAGCCCGCTGGCCGCCGCGTCGAACGGCACCTGTTCCGACTTGCCCGACCGGACGTCGTGGAACAGCACGTGCGCCGAGACGCACATGAGCGACGCGGTCTGGTCGAGCAGCCCGGTCGGCGCACCGACGAAGTCGTTCTCGGACCGCTGCACCCAGCGGGCGATGTCGGGCCGCTCGGGCGACAGGCCGGCGAGCCCGAGCAACGCCAGCGCGACGGCGCACTCCAGCGCGTGCGAGGACGACAGCCCCGCACCCGCGGGCACGTCGCCGGCGATCACCAGGTCCGCGCCGGTGCGGACGCCGTGGTCGCGCAGAACCCACGCGACACCGGCCGGGTACGCGCCCCACCCGGACACCACGCCCGGCGCGAGGTCGGCCACGGCGACGGGCTCGGCGTGTTGGCAGCCGCCGTCGTCGCCGAGCGTGCTGACGGTCAGCATCCCGTCCGCGCGCGGCGCTGCCGCGACCGCGATGCGGTGCGGCAGTGCGAAGGGCAGCACGTAGCCGTCGTTGTAGTCGGTGTGCTCGCCGATCAAGTTCACCCGGCCGGGGGCCGACCAGACACCCGCGGGAGCGCGACCGTGCAGGCGCGTGAACTCACCGGCGGCCTTGGCGGCCGGGGTCTGCGGACCTGAGGTCACCGGGCGAGTACCAGGACGGCGTGCGCCACCGACGGCTCGAGCTCGGCGGTGTTGCCGTTGCCCCTGACCTGCACGACCTTGCCCGAGCCGAGCGAGTCGATCTCGACCGTGCCGCCTGGCACGACGCCGGCCTTGCGCAGCTCCGCCATCAGGTCCGGGTCGAGCTGGACGTGCTCGGCGATGCGCCGCACCTCGACGCGCCCGCCGCCGCGGCGGGCCACCTCGTCGACGCGGATGAGGTCCGCCTCCGCGGGCGGGGCGGGCTCGCCGTCGCCGAGCTTGTCGAGGCCGGGGATGGGGTTGCCGTAGGGCGACGTCGTCGGGTTGCCGAGGAGCTTGACGAGCTTGCGCTCGACGGCCTCGCTCATGACGTGCTCCCAGCGGCATGCCTCGCTGTGCACGTGCTCCCACTCGAGGCCGATGATGTCGACCAGGAGGCGCTCGGCGAGCCGGTGCTTGCGCATAACCGCGATCGCGAGGTTGCGGCCCTGCTCGGTGAGCTCCAGGTGGCGGTCGTCGGCGACGACGACGAGGCCGTCGCGCTCCATCCGCCCGACGGTCTGGCTCACCGTCGGGCCGCTCTGGCCCAGGCGCTCGGCGATGCGGGCGCGCAGTGGCACCACGCCCTCTTCTTCGAGCTCGTAGATCGTGCGGAGATACATCTCCGTGGTGTCGATGAGGTCGTTCACACCCGCTCCCCTTCGTATGGTGTCAATGTTAGTCGCATAGGTGGTCTTGCCTGGGACAAGGGCGTCGGGTTCGGCAGGATGCGCGTGTGGACCCCTTGATCACTCCTGAGACCCTCGCCGAAGCGATGAAGTGGGGAGCCGGCCTCGCCCTGCTCGACGTGCGGTGGCGCCTGGGCGGCCCACCCGGTCGTCAAGACTACGAGGCGAGTCACATTCCGAGCGCGGTGTACGTCGACCTCGACACCGAGTTGTCGGACCCGCCGGGCACCGCGGGCAGGCACCCGTTGCCCGACCCGGACCGGCTGCAGGAGGCGCTGCGGCGCGCTGGCGTGCGCGAGGGCGCTCAGGTGGTGGTCTACGACGCCGGCGACGGTTCCGTCGCGGCCCGCGCGTGGTGGCTGTTGCGGTGGGCGGGGTGCCGGGAGGTCGCCGTGCTCGACGGCGGGTTCGCCGCGTGGCAGGCGGCGGGGTTCCCGGTGACCGACCACGTGCACGACCAGGAGCCGGGGGACTTCGTCGTGCGGCCCGGCCACATGCCGGTCGTCGACGCCGACGGCGCCGCGGCGCTGGCCCGCGAGGGCGTCCTGCTCGACGCGCGGGCGCCGCAGCGGTATCGGGGTGAGACGGAGCCGATCGACCCCAAGGCCGGGCACATTCCCGGCGCGTTGAACGCGCCGTCGAACGAGCACGTCGGCGACGGCGGCCGGTGGCTTTCGTCCGACGAGCTCGACGAGCGGTTCGAGTCGATCGGGGTGAAGCCGGACCAGCCGGTCGGCGCCTACTGCGGATCCGGGGTCACCGCGTCGTCGGTCGTGCTCGCGCTCGAGGTCGCGGGCATCACCACGCCGGAGAACCCCGCGGTCCTGTACGCGGGGTCGTGGTCGAACTGGTGCGCCCTCGACCGCGAGGTCGAGACCGGCTGACGGCGGCGTCAGGCGTTGGGGAGGCGTTCGAAGCCGAGGGTGGCGAGCTTGAGGGCGATGCCGCACGAGTCGATGTCGTCGACCTCGAGCACCTCGACCACGTAGGCCGGGGTGATGGCCTTCGGGTCGTCGGTGAGCATGATGACGACCTTGCAGCCGCCTTCCTTGTCTTCGATCTGCCACGCGGTGTTGCCGCCGACCTCGAGCGCCTTCTTGTCGGCCGGCAGGTCGTCGGCGAAGCCGATGATCTCGCTGACGACGGCGTAGGGGTTCTCGGTGCTGAGGACGCAGCCGCTGCCGCTGGCCTTGCCGCCGATGGCGGCGGCGATGTCGGCGGGCTTGAGAATCTCGCAGACCTCGTAGCCGGTCGTCTTCTTCTCGACCTTGATCTTCACGTCGCCGGAGCCGCTCGACGACTTGCTGGTCGTCGTCGGCGCCGTCGACTTGGTCGACGTCGGCTTCTTCGACGAGGTCGTCTCCGAGACCTCCTTCTGCGCGCCTGCCACGGCCGTGCCGCCGATGCGCTGGGCGCATCCGGTCACACCGAGAGCCAGCGTCAGCACGATGAGCGCGGAGGCGAGTCGCAGTTGCATGTGGATTCAGACCCCTGTCCGGACAGTTCGGTTCCCCGACCGAGCGCGGTCACTCTAAGTCGCTGAAACGGGCGATCGGGGATCGGCGACCAAGCTGTGATCACCCGATAGGCCGATTGGTCGGTAGGTTGCGGTCATGGGCAAGCCAGTCAGTGTCGTGTGGGATTCGTCGTTTCTCGCGTACGACCTGGGTGGTGACCACCCGCTGAACCCCGTTCGCCTTGATCTGACCATCCGGCTGGCCACCGCGCTCGGTGTGCTCGACGGTGTCGACGTCGTCAGCCCCGAGCCGGCGACCGACGAGGAGATCGAGCTGGTCCATCGGCCCGGCTACCTGAGCGCGGTGCGGGCCGCGCCGACGGCCGGCTGGGACGTCGGGCACGGGCTCGGCACCGCGGACAACCCCGTCTTCCACCAGATGCACGAGGCGTCGGCGCTGGTCGTCGGCGGCTCGCTGGCGGCGGCGCGGGCGCTGGCGAGCGGGGAGGTGGATCGGGCGGTCAGCATCGCGGGCGGGCTGCACCATGCCATGCCGGATCACGCCGCCGGGTTCTGCGTCTACAACGACTGCGCCGTCGCGATCGCGTGGCTGCTGGACAACGGGTTCGACCGGATCGCGTACGTCGACGTCGACGTCCACCACGGCGACGGCGTCCAGACGGCGTTCTGGGACGACCCGCGCGTCATGACGATCTCGTTGCACCAGCATCCGATGAGCCTGTGGCCGGGTACCGGGTGGGCGACCGAGGTCGGCGGCGGCGGGGCCGAGGGCAGCGCCGTCAACGTCGCGTTGCCCGCCGGGACGTCGGACAGCGGGTGGTTGCGGGCGTTCCACGCGACGGTGCCCGCGCTGCTCGACGCGTTCGAGCCGCAGCTGATCGTCACGCAGTGCGGGGCCGACACGCACAAGGAGGACCCGCTCGCCGATCTGCGGTTGTCCGTCGACGGGCACCGGGCGATATATCGCATATTGCGTACTGCGGTCACCAAGCATCAGGCGAAGTGGCTGGCTCTGGGCGGCGGCGGGTACGAGTTGCTGCGCGTGGTGCCGCGGAGCTGGACGCACCTGCTGGCGACCGTGCTCGACCGCGACGTCGACCCCGACGTGCCGCTGCCCGCCGAGTGGGTCGCGCACGCGACGCGGATCGCGCCGAACTGGCCGTTGCCTGCGTCTATGTCGGATGGGTGCGACCCTGTTCACCAGCCGTGGGGCGGCGACACCGAGGACCCGGTCGACCGGGCCATCCGGGACACCCGCCGCGCGGTCTTCCCGCTGCACGGACTGGACCCCGACGACCCGAGGGACTGATGACGTGTCGGACCCCTTCGACTACCCGCGGCACTGGGAAGCGGACGTCGTCCTCAGCGACGGGGGCACCGTCCACCTGAGACCGATCACGCCGAAAGACGCCGACCAGCTGCGAGAGTTCCACGGCCGGCTGAGTGAGCGGACGCGGTACTTCCGCTACTTCGGGCCGTACCCGCGCATCCCGCAGCGCGACCTCGACCGGTTCACCACCGTCGACCACCACGACCGGGTGGCGCTCATCGCGCTGCTCGGCGACGACATCGTCGCCGTCGGCCGGTTCGACCGGCTGAACAACGGCGACTCGGCCGAGGTGGCGTTCGTCGTCGAGGACGCGCACCAGGGCAGGGGACTGGGGTCGATCCTGCTCGAACACCTCGCCGCGGCCGCCAAGGAGACCGGGCTGAGCCGGTTCGAGGCCGAGGTGCTCGCCGAGAACGGGCAGATGGTCCGCGTCTTCCGCGACGCCGGCTACCAGGTCAAACGCGCCTTCGAGGAGGGTGTGCTGCACCTGGAGTTCGCGATCGACCCGACCGACGAGTCGATCACCATCACCAAGGCGCGCGAGCAGTCCGCCGAGGCGCGTAGCGTGCACAACCTGCTGCACCCGAGGAGCGTCGCCGTCATCGGCGCGTCCACCGACCACACGAAGGTCGGGCACGCAGTGCTGACGAACCTCCTCACCGCCGACTTCGCGGGCCCCGTCTACCCGGTCAACGCCGAACACCGCAGCGTGCGCGGCGTGCGGGCCTACCCATCGGTGCTCGACATCCCCGACGACGTCGACCTCGCCGTCGTCGCCGTGCCCGCCGCGAGCGTCGACGGCGTCATGGACGCCTGCCTCGCGAAAGGCGTCAAGGCGCTGGTCGTGGTCAGCAGCGGGTTCGGCGAGACCGGCCCGCACGGGCTCAGCGCCGAACGCCGCCTCGCCGCCGAGGCACGCGCCCACGGCATGCGCGTCGTCGGACCCAACGCGCTGGGTGTGCTCAACATGGACCCCAAGGTCCGGCTCAACGCGAGCCTGGCGCCGAAGCTCCCGAAAAAGGGCCGCACCGGGTTCTTCTGCCAGTCGGGCGCGCTCGGCACCGCGATCCTCGCGAACGCGGCGAGCCGGGGACTCGGCCTGTCGACGTTCGTGAGCGCGGGCAACCGCGCCGACGTCTCCGGCAACGACCTCCTCCAGTACTGGGAGACCGACCCCGCGACCGACGTCGTCCTGCTCTACCTCGAGAGCTTCGGCAACCCGCGCAAGTTCGCCCGCCTCGCCCGCAGGCTCGGCCGCACGAAACCGATCGTCGCGGTCAAGTCCGGACGGCACGCGGTCATGCCCGCACTCGCCGCCACGGGTGTGCCCGTCGACGAGGCCAGCGTCCAGGCGCTGTTCGAACAGGCCGGCGTGATCAGGGTCGAGTCGCTGGCCCAGATGTTCGACACCGCCCTACTGCTCGCGCACCAGCCGCTCCCGAAAGGCCCGCGCGTCGCGGTCGTCGGCAACTCGACCGCGATCGGCGTCCTCGCCGCCGACACGCTCCTCGCGCAAGGCCTCGAACTGGCCTGCGACCCCGTCGACGTCGGCGCGCAGGCCGACCCGGAGGAGTTCGCCAAGGCCGTCCAGGCGGCGCACGACCGGGCGGACACCGACTCGCTCGTCGTCGTCTTCGTGCCACCGATCGCGGTGCCCGGCACCGCCTACGCCCGCGCACTCAAGGAAGCGGCCACCAGCAAGCCGATCGTCTCCACGTTCCTCGCCGTCGAGGGCATCCCCGACGAGCTGGCCGTGCCCAGCGGGCGCGGCTCGATTCCCAGCTACCCGAGCCCCGAACGCGCCGCCCTCGCCCTCGCCCGCGCCACCCGGTACGCCGGCTGGCGAAGCTCGCCGCAGGGAACCTTCACCAGGCCCGACGACGCCGACACCACGACCGCACGCTCCATTGTGGACACCGCACTGAAAGACGAATCCGAGGTCCAGATCGACGACGAGACCGCCGTGCGCCTGCTCGCCTGCTACGGCATCGACGTCGTGCCGTTCCGCATCGTGCACTCCGCGGGCGAGGCCGTCGAAGCGGCCGTCGAACTGGGTTTCCCGGTCGCGATGAAGTCCACCAGCGAACGCCTGCGCCACCGCACCGATCTCGTCGGCGTGCGCCTCGACGTGGCGGGCGCGGAGTCGGTCCGCGCGGCGTATGCCGATCTCGCCGAACTGTCCGACTCGGACGGTGTGTACGTGCAGCGCATGGCGCCCAAGGGAATCTCGTGCGCGCTCGGGCTGCAGGACGACCCGTCGTTCGGCACGCTCGTGTCGTTCGGACTCTCCGGGCTCGTCAGCGATCTCCTCGGCGACCGCGCGTACCGGGCCGTGCCGCTCACCGACACCGACGCGGCGGCACTCGTCCGCGCACCGAAGGCCGCCCCGCTGCTCACCGGCTATCGCGGCGACGAACCCGCCGACCTCGACGCGCTGCAGGACCTGATCCTCCGCCTGGCGGCGCTCGCCGAGGACCTGCCCGAGATCCGCTGCCTCACGCTGGAACCCGTGCTGGCCTCCGCCGCGGGCGCCTACGTCAGCAGCGCCAAGATCACCCTGGGGCCGCGGCCGTCACGGCACGACGCGGGTCCCCGGCGGCTGCGGTGACCCGGAGTGAACGATTCTGTTGTCTCTATTCGCACGTGGGTATGGACACACGTCGGATCGCCGCCTAGGTTTCCCGGAATCGCCGAGAGTTCGACCCGGACGACGTCGTCCGCATGCAGTCGCGTCGGCGCACGCCCGCAGAACGCAAGCAGCGAACGCAAGTCGAAGAGGGAGAGAATGACGCCCGCCGCGGTCCTTCGCCTGGTAGCCGGAACATCAACGGCACTGCTCCTCCTCGCCTCGTGCGGTTCCTCCGATCAGACCACGCTCATCGGCAAGGCCAACGCCACCGATCGGCTCACCATCGCGGTCTCCTACGACCAGCCGGGCATGTCGGTGCGCCGCCTCGACGGCACGTACAAGGGCTTCGACGTCGACGTCGCCAAGTACATCGCCAACGAGCTGGGCGTCTCCGAGGACAACATCACCTGGCGGGAGGCCCAGACGGGCTCACGCGAGACGCTCCTGACCTCGGGGGAGGTCGACCTCGTCGTCTCCACCTACTCGATCACCGAGAAGCGCAAGGAGCTCGTCGACTTCGTCGGCCCGTACTTCGTCGCCGGTCAGGACCTCCTGGTGCGCTTCAACGAGAACCGCATCGAGGGCCCGAAGTCGCTGAGCAAGGACCTGCGGCTCTGCTCGACCGCCGGCTCCACCTCCGCCGCGTACGTCAAGGACCAGTTCGCCAAGGACGTGAAGCTGGTCGAGTACGCGAAGTTCAGCGACTGCGTCACCGCCCTGCTCGCGAGCAACGTCGACGCCGTCACCACCGACGACGTCCTCCTCGCCGGCTACGCCGCCCAGAACCCCGAGCTGCTGCGCGTCGTCGGCGCGCCGTTCAGCAAGGAGGAGTACGGCATCGGCATGCACCGCAACGACCCGACCAGCAAGGCGAAGGTCGTCGGCGCGGTGCGCAAGATGATCAGCAGCGGAGCCTGGCGCAAGTCGCTCGAGGACAACATCGGCTCCTCCGGTTACAAGATTCCGGACCCGCCGCAAATCAAGGACTAGGCGGATCAAGGATTAACAGTTCGGACCGTGAGATCGCTCGCACGGTGAGTGACGTATGCTCACAAGACGTGAACCGCGTTCCGTCAGTGCCTCAACGCCACCGTGCCGACAGACCGGTTCGTGCCGGGGTCCCCGAGCACGGGCGGGTGCCGCGCTACTACGCGGTGAAGACCGAGCTGTTCGAGCTCGTCGAGACACTCGGCGAGGGCACGGTCCTGCCCTCGGAGCGGGAGCTCGCCGAACGATTCTCGGTGTCCAGGGTGACGTTGCGGCAGGCGGTGAGCGAGCTCGTCCTCGAGGGCAAGCTGATCCGCCGCCAGGGCAGCGGAACCTTCGTCGCACCGCCGAAACTCGTGCAACCGTTGTCGCTCGTCAGCTACACCGAGGGCATGCGCAGGCAGGGCGTCGAGCCGTGCCGCACCGTCATCACCTTCGAGCCGGTGCGCGCGGACGACCAGCTGGCCCGCGACCTGCTCCTGGAGCCCGGCGACCCGGTGTTCCACCTCGAACGCGTGCTCATCGCCGATGAGGAACGCATCGGACTCGAATCCACGTATCTTTCGGCCATACGTTTCCCCCGGCTGCGCGAGGAGCTCGACCCGGCCGGGTCGCTCTACGCGCATCTCACCGAACAGCTCGGCGTGAGCTTCCTCGACGCCGAGGAACGCATCGAGACCGTGCTCGCCACACCGCGCGAGGCGTTGCTCATCGGTACTAACCCAGCGTTGCCGATGTTGTTGCTGCACCGAGTCTCCTACGACACCGACGGTCACCCGATCGAACGCGCCCGTTCGCTCTACCGCGGCGACCGGTTCAGCTTCATCGCGCGCCTGCACGCCGAGTCCTGACCGTCCACAAAGGATTGGGCGGTATTTCCGGCTTGCCGCATTCACCCGGCGATGAGCATCTCGACGAACCAGGTGTGCACGCCGTGCATCCGATCCGGCTACGTCCGTGACGCAACCGGAACAGCGAAATCGACAGCGGGTCACGAGAAAATCCGAGAACGCCGGAAGGAACCGCCCGTTCGCACTCGTTTGCCGGACAACTCCCGGAGGTACTGTTGTTGGAACGTACCCAGATGCCGCAACGGTGCGGAGGGAGCGGGGTGTGCCGTGACCTTCAAGGCCGAGTTCCTCGCCGAGCTCGAGGACTGTCTGCGCGGCTATGGCGCCGTTCCGGTGAGTAATCCCGACGCCCTGGCGTTCTTCATCGAGTTCGTGCGTGCGATGCCCGACCACGACAAACACCTGCGCTGCCTGGAGGGCGTCGACCAGGGTTCCGGGTCGTTCTGGAACAATCCCGCGGTGTGGTGGGAGCAGGTGCCGAGGTTCGGCGCCGGGCGGAGCAAGTGGGGCGCCGCGGACTGCCGGCGGCTGCTCGACGACATGCTCGACGAGGCCATCAGCGACGAGATCGACGTGCTGGAGATGGAGATCCGCGAGCTCCCCAGCTGACCGAAAGCCGGCGAAAGACGCGCACCGGCGCCGTGACCTGTTACGGCCACGGCGCCAGGTATTGCGGAGTTGGGCTCAGACGGACAGCAGCTGCTGGAAGAACACGCGGTACTGCTGCAGTGCGAGCCTCAGGTCCTCGGTCTGCGGCTCACCGCCGCGCGACCACTGCTCCTCCAACGACCGCTTGTGTTCGGCGAACGTCGAAGCGAGGGTCTGCATGACCTCGGCGACCAGCTCGTCGGCCTGCCGCACGGCTTGCTGCGGGTCGTCGACGAAGTCGGTCTGCAGGGACCGCCAGTTCTCCCGGAACCGGTCGGTGTCTTCGCGGTCGAACAACGGGGTCCGCTGCTCGGAGTCGGTGCGCCCAGAATCGATTCGCTCAGAATCAGTGCGCTCAGGGGTGTCCTGCCGCATGGTGCCGGAGTCGTCCGGCTCATGCTGCGCGGGAATCTCGTCGGTCCCCGACTCGGAACGGAACTCGGGCTCCTCGGAACGGAACTCGGACTGCTGCTCCGGGAAGTCGCGCTCCGGAGTCTCCTGAGTCCGATCCTGCTGGGCCAGGTCCTCGGTGGTGACGGCGCGGTGCTCAGACATCACTCTTCTCCTTCCGGGAGCCGGTGCGGAGCAGGTCCTCGAACAGGCTGCGGTAGTGGACCATCGCCATCCTGAGGTCCTCCGTGCTGGCCTCACCGATCTCCTGGCGTTCGGAGATGTCGTGCGCCTTGCGGTAGTGGTCGAGCGTCTTCGCGTGCTCGACGGAGAGCACGCTCAGCTGCGCCTCATAACCCTCGGTGGGGTATCCCCGTTCGGCCATCAGATCCGTGACCAGACGGTCCGCGTCCGTGACGGCCTTCTCCGGAGAGTTGACGAACTGTTCCTGCAGCACCGCCCAGTGCCGCGAGTAGCTGTCCTGCGCGGAGGGCGAAAGCGGTCGCAGTTCGAACTCCGAGTGCTTCTTCTCGCGCTCGGAGAGCTCCTTTTCCGCGCTGAACCGGTTGTCGCTGTCGGCGACGGTGCGGTCGTATTCCGGCCCGAACCGTTCCCGCAGCCGCTTGCGCTGCGCGAACTTCATGGCGGCGAAACCCGCCAAAGCGAGCACGACCAGCACCGCGATCACCAGAACGATCACGCCACCGGTAGACATCGAAACCTCCTGGTTGGCCAAGATCGTTGGCCGGTAAAGGAATCTGATGTCTACCGGGTTTCCCTGTCATTGCGTGAACAAACTTCAGCCCTTGATACAGACGACCTGCTTCAGCTTCGCGACCACCTTGACGAGGTCGGACTGGTCTGCGATGACCGTGTCGATATCCTTGTAGGCGCCCGGAATCTCGTCCACGACACCCGAGTCCTTGCGGCACTCCACCCCAGCGGTCTGGGATCGCAGATCCTCGGTCGTGAACGTCTTGCGGGCCTTGTTGCGCGACATCCGGCGGCCCGCGCCGTGGCTCGCCGACTCGAACGAGTCCGGGTTTCCCAGTCCCCGCACGATGTAACTTCCGGTGCCCATCGAACCCGGGATGATGCCCAGCTCGCCGCGGCCGGCGCGGATCGCGCCCTTGCGCGTCACCAGAACGTCCTCGCCGAAGTGCGTCTCCTCGGCGACGTAGTTGTGGTGACACGAGATCGGCTCGTCGAACTCGATGTGCGGGAACTCGGTGCGCAACACGTCCGTCACCAAGCGCAGCATCACCGCGCGGTTGCGTCGCGCGTAGTCCTGAGCCCAGTACAGGTCGTGGCGGTACTCGGCCATCTCCGGCGTGCCCGCGAGGAACACCGCGAGGTCCGGGTCCGGCAGCTCGGCGTTGTGCGCGAGGGTGCGCGCCACCGAGATGTGGTGCTGCGCCAGCTCGTTGCCGATGCCGCGCGAGCCGGAGTGCAGCATCACCCACACCTGCTGCCGTTCGTCCAGGCAGATCTCCAGGAAGTGGTTGCCGCCACCGAGCGTGCCCATCTGGTTGCGCGCCTTCTCCGCCCGCGCCTTCACGGCCGGGGTGAGCTCGTCGAACGCCTTCCAGAAGCGCTGCCAGTCCTGCGCGTCGCGCTCGGTGAACGCCGGTTCCCGGTGCTGCCCGAAGCCGACCGGCACGACCGACTCGATGCGGCTGCGCAGCCGGCGGAGGCTCTCCGGCAGGTCGGCGGCGTTGATCGACGTCCGGACGGCGGTCATGCCGCAGCCGATGTCCACGCCGACGGCCGCGGGGGAGACGGCGTCGCGCAACGCGATCACCGATCCGACCGTCGCGCCCTTGCCGTAATGCACGTCCGGCATCACGGCGATGTGCTTCACGGCCCACGGCAGCGCGGAGATGTTCTGGAGCTGCTGCATGGCGAACGGCTCGACCTCGTCCGGTCGAGTCCACATGCGGATGTCCACGTTCTGTCCGCGGACGATGGTTGCTGCCATGCGACCAGGCTAGGTCGCGGTGCCGTGGGCCGCGAGCGGATTACCTCACTCCACTGTGGACACGAACTCCCACGCGCCCTGCCGTGTGGTGGAGTTCGCCCAGTTGCCACCGATCTTGATGACGAACGCCTTCACGAGCGACAGGTCGTCCCGGTCGGCGACGAGGATCAGCTTGTCGTGCATGGTGACCGACCCGCCGCCGATCTTCTCGCGCGCCACCGGGTCGTTCGCCAGTCCGTCGCGCAGCTGCTTCGGGGTCACACCGGGCACCTCGACCTGCACGGCGTTGATCCGCGGCGACATCTTCGGCAGGAACTCGAAAGTGAGCACCGACTCCTGCTGGTACTGCTTGCGCACCACGTCCGCCGCGTGGTGCAGGCCGTCCGAGCTCAGCCCGCGCACGTCGAACTTGCGGGACCGCTCGTAGGTGGTCTGCTGCAGGCTGCTCGACCAGAACACGCCGTCGAGCAGCGTCGAACGTTCGGTGCGGCCGCCGTTGGTCGCGATGATGCCGCGCACCTCGATGTCGAACCGCACGAGCCGCGTCCTCAGCCGCGGGTCGTCCGGGTCGGTGATCACCGCGGTGTTGCTGGTCGCGAAGATCTCCGGTGCCGGAAGTGGCTCGGCTGCCGCCGGGTGCACGCCGATGACGAGGGCCAGGGCCGTCGACGCGAGGAAAGCCGTCAGGCGGTTTCTCATGCGGTTCAACGTATGGGCGATCTACGATGTCGTCGATCACACGTTCCGGTCATCGGGCTGCCGCTCGTTTGTACTGGCGGATGGCCAGGGGGACGAAGACGGCCAGGAGGATCGCGATCCACAGCAGCGAGGCGAGGACGGCGTGCTGCAGCGGCCATGCCGTGGGTGGTTGCGGACCGGTGTTGCCGAACAGTTCGCGGACCGCCTGGGTGATCGACGAGACCGGGTTCCATTCGGCGAACACCCGCAGCGGGGCCGGGAACGTCTCGGTGCGGGCGAAGGTGTTCGCGAGGAACGACAGCGGGAAGATGAACATGAAGCTCGCGTTGCTGAACACCTCCGGGCTGGGTACCAGCAGGCCGACGATCGCCATGCCCCACGAGAAGGCGTAGGCGAACAGCATGAGCAGCGCGAAGCCGGCCGCCGCCGACCAGAACGACGAGTGGACGCGCCAGCCGACGGCGAGGCCCGTCAGGGACATCACGGTGATCACCATGATGTTGTTGACCAGGTCGGACGTCGTCCGGCCGACCAGCACCGCCGACCGGGCCATCGGCAGGGACCGGAAGCGGTCGATGACGCCCTTCTGGATGTCCTCGGCCAGGCCGGCACCGGTGAAGGAGGCGCCGAACATCACGGTCTGCGCGAAGATCCCCGCCATCAGGAACTCGCGGTAGCTCATCCCGGGGATCTCGATCGACCCGCCGAACACGTACCCGAACAGCAGCACGAACATGATCGGCGACAGGATCGAGAAGAAGATCAGGTCCGGCACGCGCTTGACCTTGAGCAGGTTGCGCCGGGCGATGACCACGCCGTCGCCGAGGGACTGCACGAGAGTCGTCACCGGGAGACCTCCGAGGAAGAAGCCGCGTGACCCGTCAGGGCCAGGAACACGTCGTCGAGCGTGGGGCGGCGCAGACCGACGTCGCGCACTTTCACGGCCTCGGCGTCGAGCAGCCGGATCGCCTCCACCAGCACGGATGCGCCGCCGGACACCGGGACGGTCAGCTGGTGACCGTCGACGGTGATCTCGCTGATCGCCACCCCGGCCAGCGCCGACCGCGCCAGCGCGAGGTCGGACGCCTGCCGGACGGTCAGCTCCAGGCGCTCGCCGCCCACCTGGTCCTTGAGCTGGTCCGCGGTGCCGAGCGCGATCACGCGGCCGTGGTCGATCACGGCGATCCGGTCCGCGAGGCGGTCGGCCTCCTCCAGGTACTGGGTGGTCAGCAGCAACGTCGTGCCTCCCGCGACCAGCTCCGCGATGACGTCCCACATGCCCATGCGCGACCGCGGGTCGAGGCCCGTCGTCGGCTCGTCGAGGAACAGCACGGACGGCCGCGCCACCAGGGATGCGGCGAGGTCCAGGCGTCTGCGCATGCCGCCGGAGTAGCCCTTGACCATGCGGTCGGCCGCCTCGACCAGGTCGAACACCTCGAGCAGCTCGCGGGCACGGTCGCGGGAGGCCGTGCGGCCCAGGTGGTAGAGCCGCCCGACCATGTCGAGGTTCTCGAACCCCGTCAGGTACTCGTCCACCGCCGCGTACTGACCGGACAACCCGATCCGGCGGCGGAGCTCGACGGCGTCGGAACGCACGTCGAGCCCCGCCACCCGCGCGGTGCCCGAGTCGGGCTCCAGCAAGGTCGTGAACACCCGCACGGAGGTCGTCTTGCCCGCTCCGTTGGGACCGAGCAGGCCCATCACGGTGCCCTCGGGCACCGCCAGGTCGAGGCCGTCCAGTGCGACCACCGACCCGTACCGCTTTGTCAGCCCCTCGGCCACGATCGCGTCTGCCATGAGGTCATCTTGGCCGGGGGGTCCGACAACTTTGGGACTTACTGCCCGAACTGGTACGCCCTCAGGACGGTTTGCCGCACCGAATTGCCACTTGCGTCCGCTGCCGAAGTGCGCAAGCCGACGAAGCCGTTG
The DNA here is from genome assembly GCF_030269605.1 of Lentzea sp. NBRC 105346. Taxonomy (GTDB): domain Bacteria; phylum Actinomycetota; class Actinomycetes; order Mycobacteriales; family Pseudonocardiaceae; genus Lentzea. The sequence goes on along the minus strand of NZ_BSTQ01000017.1, from coordinate 79,175 downwards.
CCGGCCGGATGCGTCAGCTGTGCCGAGTAGGCGTCACCCGACTGCGTGACCGGAACGGTCTTCCAGGTCTTGCCGTCGTCGTAGGACACCGACAGCTCCACGCCGGAAACCGCTCCCGAGTTGCCGCCCACGCGCAGCGTCAGCGGGAACGCACCCGATGGCGCCACGCCGCGCGAGGACACCTTGCCCGACGCACGGATGAACATCAGCTGCGAGCCGTTGAACGTCCACGTCGCGTCCACCTTCGAGCCGAGCACCGAGAACTTCTGCGACCGCGTCGCGGAGGTCTTCAACGTCAGCGGACCCGGCGTCGCGGTGAACGTCCCACCGCCCGCCGTGTCCGACTTCCCGAGCACGACACCGTTGCGCGACAGCTCGGACGTACCCTTGATCGCGCCGTTCAGCACACCGTCATACTCGCTGGCCGACACCACGTCACCAGGCGCGAACAACGCGACGTCGATGGTGATCTCGTTCCCCTCGCGCACCACCGGGTCCGGGATCGGCCCGATCGGCGCCCGGTTCCACTCGTTGGTGAACGACCCGGCGCGCTCGAACTTGCGCACGTGCGTGAGGAACTCGGCCGTCGTGCCGTCCGAGATCGACATCTGCTGCTTCCACGTCACACCGGGCGTGTAGTACTCGGTCCGCGTGGACGGCACCTTCACCGGCAGGTCCGTGTACCCGAGCCCGCTGTCGTCCCACGGCAGCGCGCCCGTGTCCGACCGCGTCGCCGTCGTCGTCGCCCCCTGCACGTAGTAGGTCGCTTTCACCGCGGCCAGTTCACCGGCGGAGAACGCCAGAGATGAAGGCACGCGGTCCTTCGAGCCGAACACCAGGTTGTAGACCGACGTCCCGTCCACGAGCACGGGCCGGAACGAGAACCCGAGCACCCGGTCCTGGGTGGCGGTAGGCGTCGCGTAGAACGCCGTGTCCGCCGAGGAGGCGTACGTCAGGTTGTCGTTCCCGAACACGAGGCTCGCCTGGTACGAGTCGAGCTTGGCCTTGCCCGCCTTGACGGTCACCGGTTTCGCCGTGTTCTCGTCGGCCTGAACCGTCGTGTTCGACGACACCACGATGCCGGGCTTCACCAACGCCGTCGCGTACCGCTTGCCCTTGGTGGAGGACTCGCTGAACCCGATCAGGTCGTAGCGGCCCTTGGGCAGCCGCAGCGTCTCCTTGCTGCCGTCCTCGTTGAACCGCAACCGGTTGTAGACACCGGTGTCGACATTCACCAGCGCGCCGTACCAGCTCTCGTCGACCTCACCGCGCAGCTCCCGCTTCACGGTCACGTCGTAGCTCTCCGGCTCCACCGACGCGCCCAGCGCCACCCGAACGACCAGAGAGCCGTCCGTTGCGGTCAGCCAGTCGCTGAGCAGCCCGTCCGCCTTCGGCGTGAACGACAGGTCCACCGACGCGCTGCCGCCCGCCGGCACGGTGACCGACGACGCCGACAACGCCACCGGCGCCTTCAGGGCGAGAGTCGAGGCGCTGGAACCGGAGTTGAAGAACGTCACCTTCCGCGTGACCGGGGAAGTGCTGTGGGGCCACGGGAAACGCCCGAAGTTCACCGATCCTGCCGAGGCGCGGACCGGAGAGGACACCGCACGCCCGATGTCCAGCCGACCGGCACCCTGCTGGTACACGGTCAGGTCCTTCAACGGCGAAGCGGCGTTCATCAGCGCCGCCTTGAGCTCGGGCGCCTTCCACGAAGGGTGTTGCTGCAACAGCAAAGCGGCCGCGCCCGTCACGTGCGGCGTCGCCATCGACGTGCCGTTCGCACTGGTGTACAAGGAGTTCACGGGCGTGCCCATCGACGTGCCCTTGGCCCGCGCCGCGATGATGTCCGAACCCGGCGAGGCGATGTCCGGCTTGATCGCGTCGTCCACGAGCCGCGGGCCCTGGCTGGAGAACCGCGACAGCTCGTCCTGCTTCGTCACGCTGCCCACGGCCAGTGCCAGGTCCGCCGCGGCCGGGTTGCCGACCTTGCGCGCCGCACCGGCGTTGCCCGCCGCGACGACGAACAACGCGCCGGACTTGGCGCTGATCTTGTTGAGCGCCAACGAAAGCGGGTCCTTGCCGTCGGTCGGCCCGCCGCCCAGCGACATGTTCACGATCGACGCGCCCTGGTCGGCCGCCCACTGCATGCCCGCGATGATCGCGTCCTCCGGGCAGCCGCCGTCGTCCTCGCACACCTTGCCGATCAGCAGCGAGGCGTCCGGCGCGACACCGGCGTACTTCCCGTTCGATCCGGCACCCGAGCCGGCGATGGTGGACGCGGTGTGCGTGCCGTGCCCGTAGCCGTCCTTGATGCTCGAACCGGTGAAGTCCTTGGTGGCCACCACGTTCTTCAGGTCCGGATGCGACGCGTCGTACCCGCCGTCGAGATCGGCGACCTTGACGCCCTTGCCGGTGAACCCGGCCTGCCACGCCGCGGGCACGCCGATCTGCGCGTTGCTCACGTCGTCGACGAGGTGCGCCTTGCCGTTGAGCCAGATCCGGTCGAACCCGCCGGTGCGCCACAACGACGCCAGTTCGGACTTGCGCGCCAGCACGGACGAACCGCCCAACGCGGGCAGTTCGCGCACCACGGACGCCGCGAACCCGCCAGAGACGATGAGTGGCAGATCGGACCGATGACGGTCGTCGAACCCGTCGCGGGCGAGCGCGGTGACGTTGAACAACCGCTCGTCCAGCCGGCCCGCCTCGACGAGCCGCGCGGCGTCGGACGGCACCACGGTGAGCTCGCCGTCACGCTTGGACGTGTAGAAGGAGACCCGGTCCCGCCCAGGTCCGCGGATCACCCGCGGCTGGTCACCGAGAACGACTTTGTCGCCCGTGACCAAAGTGACAGTATGCGGGGAATCTGGCGCGGGAGTTCGTGGCGATGCCTCCGCGGCACCGCACAACCCCGCGACCAGTACCAGTGCGACCGCGCTGGTGACCGTCCGCCGACGCATGGATCCTCTATTCGTTGGTCGGTGCGGCGACGGCGACCGTGACCCTACCGTCCGGTTGACATCGGGGGGTAGACATGAGAAACCTTCGAGACATGACTCGGGTGTGCGTGATCGGGGCCGGATCGTCGGGTATTGCCGCATGTCAGGTGCTGCACGCGCGCGGGATCGAGTTCGACTGCTACGAGACAGGGTCCGAGATCGGGGGTAACTGGCGTTACCTCAACGACAACGGAATGTCGTCGGCGTACCGCTCGCTGCACATCAACACCTCACGGCAGCTGATGGAGTACAAGTCCTTCCCGATGCCGGACCACCTGCCCGCGTACCCGAGCCACTACCAGATCGCCGAGTACTTCGACGACTTCGTGAAGCACCACGGGTTCCGCGACCGCATCACGTTCCGCACCGAGGTGACCAGGGTCGAGCCGAAGGAAAACGGTTTCAATGTCACCGCGCGATGGCGCGACGGTGGGAACGAGATCACCAACCACTACGACCACGTGATCGTCGCGAACGGCCACCACTGGTCGCCGCGCCTGCCCGAACCCGCGTTCCCCGGCGAGTTCACCGGTCTGCAGCTGCACGCGCACGACTACAAGACGCCCGAGATCCTCGAGGACAAACGGGTCCTGGTGCTCGGCATCGGCAACTCGGCGTGCGACATCGCGGTCGAGTCGTCCCGCGTGGCGCGCCGGACGTTCCTCGCCATGCGGCGCGGCGCGCACATCGTGCCCAAGTACCTGTTCGGAAAGCCGACCGACGAGCTGACCACGTCGTGGCTCGCCTCCAAGACGCCGTTCTGGTTCCAGCGCCTCAGCTTCCAGCTCATGCTGCGGCTCGCGCGCGGCAAGGTCACGGACTACGGCCTGCCGCAGCCCGACCACAAGGTGCTGCACGCGCACCCGACCGTGACCGACGACCTGCTCACCCGCCTCGGCCACGGCGACATCGCGGTCAAGCCGAACATCGTGCGCCTCGACGGCGACACCGTGATGTTCGCCGACGGCAGCACCGAACAGGTCGACATCATCGTCTACTGCACCGGCTACAAGATCGAGTTCCCGTTCCTCGACGACGACGTGGTTCCCGTGCGGGACAACGAGGTCGCGCTCTTCCGCCGGGTCGTCGATCCTGTCCACAAAGGACTGTACTTCCTCGGCCTCATCCAGCCGCTGGGAGCGATCATGCCGCTGGCCGAGGCGCAGGCGGAGTGGGTCGCGGACATCGTCGAGGGACGCGCCGCGTTGCCGTCCGAGGAGGACATGCGCGCCGAGATCGCCGCGTACGGACGCAAGCTGCACGAGCGGTACGTGACGTCCAAGCGGCACACGATCGAGGTCGACTTCTTCGCCTACAAGAGCGAGCTCGCCGCGGAGCGCCGCGCCGGGGCGCGGCGCGTCCAGACGGCTAGCGGCTGAGGTCGCGATACCGCCGCACGGACAGCGGCCAGAAGATCGCCACCAGCAGCAGCGGCCATACGATCGCGAGCAGGACGGCGTGCTGCGCGGCCCAGGAGTCCCCACCCACACCGGGGTTTCCGAACAGCTCCCGGCACGCCGCCACGGTCGACGAGATCGGGTTCCACTCCGACACCAGTCGCAGCCACGGGGGCATCAGCTCCGGCGACACGAAGGTGTTCGCGAACATCGTCAACGGGAACAGCACCATCCACGACGCGCTGGACGCCTCGGGCTTGAGCAACAGTCCGAAGTAGATACCGACCCAGATCAACGCGAACCGCAGCCACAGCAACAGTCCCACCGCGGCCAGTGCGCTCACGATCCCGAGGTGCCACCGCCACCCGATGGCCAGTCCGCACAGCACGAGCAGCAGGATCTCCAGCGTCGAGTTCACCAGGTCCGCGATGCTGCGCCCGGCCACGACCCCGGTCTGCGACATCGGCGACGCGCGGAACCGGTCCGTCACGCCACGCGAGGCGTCCAGCGACACGACCATCATCGTGGCGGCGGTGCCGAACGCGATGGCCTGGCCGAGCATGCCCGGCAACAGGAACTCCTGGTAGCTGCCGCCGCCGTACACGCTCATCGCGCTGCCGAACACGAACGCGAAGATCAGCACGGACACGACCGGGTAGAGCATCCCGGCGAACACCCGGACCGGTTCACGGATCCAGTGCATCAGGTCCCGCTTGGCGACGACCCAGCTGTCTGTCAGTGCGTAGATCATGCCGCCACCGCCTTGTGCCCGGTCAGAGTCAGGAAGACCTCGTCGAGAGTGGGCCGGCGCAACGCGATGTCCTCCGCCTCGACACCGGCGTCGGCGAGATCCCGCGTCACGCGCGTCAACGCCGCCACCCGGTCCTCGACCGCCGCGCTCACCCGGAAGTTGTCCGCGTCGACCTCGGCCGCGGCACCGAGAATCCGGGCCGCCGCACCCAGGTCACCGGCGGACCGGACGACGACCTCGATCCGGTCCCCGCCCAGCTTCGACTTCAGCTGGTCGGGCGGCCCGTCCGCGACGACCTTCCCGCTGTCCAGCACGACGATCTGGTCCGCCAGCTGGTCGGCCTCGTCCAGGTACTGCGTCGTCAGCAGCACGGTCGTGCCCTCCGCGACGAGGCGCTTCACCTCCCGCCACACCTCGCCGCGGTTGCGCGGGTCGAGGCCTGTCGTCGGTTCGTCGAGGAACAACACCTGCGGCGCCATGATGAAGCTGGACGCCAGGTCCAGGCGTCGCCGCATGCCGCCGGAGTACGTCTTGGCGCGTTTCCCGGCCGCGTCCGTCAGCCCGAACTGCTCCAGCAGCTCGTCCGCCCGGCGCTCGGCCTGCCTGCGGGACAGGTGATAGAGCCGGCCCCACATCACCAGGTTCTCTCGCCCGGTCAGCACGGCGTCCACAGTGGACTGCTGACCGTTGAGCCCCACCCGGCGCCGCACCTCGGCCGCGTCCCGGACCACGTCGAACCCGGCCACCTCGGCCCGTCCGCCGTCCAGGCGCAGCAGCGTCGCGAGGATCCGCACCGCCGTCGTCTTGCCCGCGCCGTTCGGGCCGAGCAGCCCGCAGACCGTGCCCGCGGGCACGGTCAGGTCGATCCCGTCCAGCGCCGCCTTCTTGTCGAACGTCTTGCGCAGCCCCTCAGCCAAGACCGCCACGTTCCACCCCCAAGAACTGTGTACGTCGTATACTTCGGTGTACTTCATACACAGTTCTAGGATCGGTGGTCAAGCGAGGGGAGCGGTGTGAAGCAGGAGGACCCGGAGCGCGGCATCCGGTTGTTGTGGGATGCGCAGGCGGAGCCGACTCGTGGGCCCAAACCCGCGTTGAGCCTGGACCGCGTGGTGGCGGCCGGCATCGAGGTCGCCGACACCGAAGGCCTCGGCGCGCTGACCATGCGGCGGGTCGCGGAGGTGCTCGGCTTCACCACGATGTCGCTCTACCGGTACGTGCCGGGCAAGTCAGAGCTGCTCGACCTGATGGTCGACACCGTCATCGGCGAGGCCGAGCTCGCCGAGGGCGGCTGGCGCGACGGCCTGGAGCGCTATGCCCGCGGCATGTGGGCGGTGTTCCGGCGCCACCCGTGGGTCTCGCAGCTCACCGGCACCCGGCGCACGCCCGGCCCACGCACGATCGAGAGCATGGAGGCCGCGCTGGCCGTCCTGGCGAACATCGGGCTGACCGCGGCCGAGATGAACGCCGTCTTCCTGACCGTCGGCTACTTCGTCGACAGCGTCGCCCGGCGGCTGGCCGACCGGCGGGACGCCGAGCGGGAGTCCGGTGAGACCGAGGACTCGTGGTGGGCGAGCCGCACCACCGTGTTCGAGCACTTCACGCCGGACCGGTTCCCGATGATGAACCACGTGTACCTGTCCGGCGGATTCGACAAACCCTTGGACGAGTTCGAGTTCGGGCTCGCGCGGGTGCTGGACGGCATCGCGGTGTTCATCGAGGCGGAGGACCGGCCGCACATCCCGCTCGCCAATTGCGACACGGAGTAGCTACCTACGGCCCTGCGACTGTGCACTTTGGTCTGATCACGTTTCCATCAGTATTCCCGTTGCACTGCAAGCGAACAACGGGAGACATGATGAACCGGAAGTGGGCGGCCGTCGCGGGAGCCGTGCTCGGCCTACTCCTTCCCCTGGGGACGGCGTCCGCTGACCCGGATGACGTGCACGGCACGGTGGTCGGCGGAACGGAGGCGTCCACCGCGGACTACCCGTGGATGGTGTACCTCGCCCCGGCCGAGAACGACCACGAGCTCTTCTGCGGTGGCAGCCTCGTCGCGCCGGCCAAGGTTCTGACGGCGGCGCACTGCGTGTTCCGCAAGCCCGAGGGGTACAAGGTCGTCGCGCGCCGGGACGTCCGGTCGAGCGACGCGGGCGTCGTCGTCGGTGTTGAGAAGATCTGGGTGCACCCGAAGTACGACGAGGACGGCCGCCACGACGTCGCCGTGATGACGCTGAAGCAGCCGTTGCCGTACCGCCCGGTGCCGTTCGCGGGTCCGCTGGACAAATGGCGGGAACGGCCCGGCACCGCCACGACCGTGCTCGGCTGGGGCCTCACCGAGGAACCGACCGAGCCCACCGAGCCGTCGGACCAGCTGCGGAAGGCCACCGTGCCGCTCATCAGCGACGAGACGTGCGCGGCGCAGTACCCGGCGGGCCCGGACCTGCGGGCGTTCGACAAGCGGACTCAGATCTGCGCGGGCGTGCCCCAGGGCGGCGTGGACACGTGCGCGGGCGACTCGGGCGGCCCGCTGCTCGTGCGGGGCAAGATCGTCGGAATCACGTCGTGGGGCCGCGGTTGTGCCCGGCCGGACGCGGCGGGCGTGTACGCGCGGGTGTCGACGCACTACCGGGACATCTTGGCGCAGATCATCCACTAGGTCCGTTGCACCGCAAGCGAAATCGCCGGGAGACACGACGCACCGGAAGTGGGCGACCGTCGCGGGAGCCGTGCTCGGCGCCGGCTGCGGACGGCCGGACTGGCCGGGCGTGTTGACGTGGGTGTCGGCGGACCACTGGGACGTCTGGGCGCAGATCCTGCGGTAGGAGGCGGGCGCCTCGCCTCCCGGTCAGCGGGCTAGCAGCAGCCGCAGTCGGTGCAGCAGTCGTCACCCATCCCGATCACCTCCCTCCGGTGGACACCAGACACCGGGCGCGATGTCGGGGCACTCACCCCCTGGGAGTGCCCCGACCATCCGCACGAGCTCGGCGCGCAGACCGGAGAGCCGCCGGATCTCGGCGTCGAGCTCGGCGATGTGCCGGTGCAGCAACGTTTCCGCCGGCTCGCACGGGCACACGCCGGTGTCGCGCACGGCGAGCAGCTCGGCGATCTCCTTGAGCCGCAGCCCGAGGCGCTGGCAGCCCTGGATGAACCGGATGCGTTCGGCGGCGTCCGCGGGGTACTGGCGGTACCCCGACGCGGTGCGCGGCGGCGGGGCGAGCAGGCCCGTGCGTTCGTAGTAGCGCACGGTGTCCGGCCGCACTCCCGTCTCGCGGGCGAGTTCGGCGACTCTCATGCGATCCACGCTAAACCTTGGACCGCACTCCAGGGTCAAGAGCTCGCGGCGGCCGCCTGGGCGTCCCAGGCCGTCAGCACGATGGTGAACACGAAGACCTGCAACGGCAGCGGCAGGCCGGGCAGGTCCGCGACGGCGTCACTGCGCCACGCGCTCACCCGCTTCACCGAACCGATCGGCTGGTCGCCTTCGAGGAGCTGCTCCTCGTGCCGCCACCATGAGGCGCGCCGGAACCGGTACAGCTGCCCGTTCGACTCGACGGTCCACCGCTTGCGGCCGATGCGGTCCGCGACGGCGACGACCTCGCCCGCCTCGTCGGTCATCTCGTAGCGCGTGGCGAACAGGTTCGACTTCACCTCGTAGCGGCGGCCCTCCAGCTCGAGGGTGCCGCCGTTGCGCCACAGCCGGTCGTGCCAGGTCGCGATCCGCGTGCCGTCCGAGCTGAGCTCGTACTGGCTGCGCCACAAGCTGATTCTTCGAGCTTCCAGCATGTGCTCCAGGCTAGATGCGGACCGGGGTGGCGTCGATCGTGAACCGGCCCGTCGGGTAGCGGTGCGTCAGCTGCTGCCGGTTGCGCTCGGCCTCGTCGCGGGTGAGGAACGCGCCGTACGCGTGCGGCTCGGGGCCCATGACGACGTAGATGAACCGGTAGCGCGTCCGTTCGGCCGGTATCGAGTGCTCCGGCATCACGATTGTGTCGACGAACTCGCTGACCGTCGCAATTGGAGTGTCGAAGCCACCGTTCGCGCCGTCCAGCGCGGTCCGCGCCCACGGCGGGGTGTCGCAGTGCTGCGCGAAGTAGCTCGGCTCGCCGCGCGCGTGGTCCTCGTGCCACCCGATGGCCTGCGCGACGACGTAGTCCAGCTCGCCGCTGCCGTCGTCGAGGATGAAGTACCGCGACCCGAGGTCGAACTCGCTCTCCGCCGGGTCGAAGTAGGTGATCCCCGGGGTGTCGCGCTGGATGTGCTCCTGCTCGGCCGTTGTGGCGCAACGGATGTGCAGCCCGTTGTAGTTGCTGCGGACCTTCATCACGTAGACCGACTTGAACAGGATGTCGATCCGGGTCCAGTCGGTGCCGCCGTCGCAGCGCAGCAGCAGTCTGCTGTGCGCGGATGTGTAGTCCCACCACGTGAACTTCCGATGGGAGCGGTAGATCTCGGTACCCGCCAGGAGTTGCTCGCTGCGGTCGAGCCAGACATTGATCGACATAGCGCCGCACAAACTACCGCCAGTGGCGGAAGTTCGCTCGGTGTGAGCAAAGCGCTTTCCGAGCTGTGATCAGCCGGTAACCTGAGGCCGGGGCGGAGGGGGATTTCGGTGACCGGGAACGTGTTCAGCGGCCAGGCCGACAACGTGGTGCAGGCCGGTGCGATCCACGGCGACGTGCACTTCCACGCGCCGCCACCGGACGGGCCCGTCGTCGTCGGCCTGATCCCGCACGAGCCGCCGCACTTCCAGTCGCGCGGAATCGTGCTCGACGACGCAGGCGTCTGCACGCTCACCGGACCGCCGGGCGTCGGCAAGACGCAGGTCGCGGCCGAGTACGCGCGGCGGCGGGTCCGGGACGGCTGGACCGTCGCGTGGATCAACGCCGAGTCCGCGGACCGGTTGCTGGCGGGCATGATCCAGCTCGCCGACCGGCTCGGGCTGCGGACCGACGACGCGGGCGCGCGGGTACGCGATCACCTGCAGAGCAAGCGGACCCCGGCGTTGCTGGTGTTCGACGACGTCGCCGACCTCGGCCTTGTGGCGCCCTATCTGCCTGCCGAGGGCACGGCCCAGGTGGTGATCACCAGGCCGGTCGGCGAGCTGGGACGCAACGTCGAAGTGCCGGTGTTCGACGAACAGACCGCGCTGGGTTTCGTCCAATCTGCGGGCGGAACCCTTGAGCTCGCCGCCGAACTGGGGTTCCTGCCGCTGGCGCTCGCCCAGGCCGCGGCGAAGATCCGCGCGGGCTGGGATCCGGCGGCCTACCTGGAGCGGGTCCGCAGGTTCGGGTCCGAGTGGATCGCCGTGGAGCCGTTCCTCGGGAGCGAGGTGCTCGCGACGCTGGCAGTGCTGTCGGCGGACGGTGTCGACCGGCGGATTCTCGACGCGAAGCGGGATCCAGCCGCGGTCGGCCGCGAGCTGGCCGCGCTGCACGAGGCGTCGGTGATCGAGTTCGCCGGCGAGGGCGCGGTCGTGATCCGCCCGGAGACGCAACGGATGGTCCGCGAACACCTCAAGGCGAACGGCCGGTACTCGGGTGTGCTGGACATGGAGATCGCGCGGCTCGTCCGGGTCGTGCCCGACCCGGCGCAGGCCTGGCAGCACCGGGTCTTCGGCGACGAGCTCGTCCGGCACGTCGAGGAGCTGCGGCACAACGCCGACCCGCTGCCGAGCGAGACCCGCGGTTTGCTGGTCCTGCGGAACTGGACGGTCGGCCACCTCGTGATGACCGCCGCGTTCGACCGCGCGATCCCGCTGGCGCACACCGTGTACGAGGACTGCGTGGCGGTGCTCGGCCCGGACCACCGCACCACGCTCGACGCGCTGGTCCACCTGGAGAGCGCGCTCGTGCAGGCGGACCGGTTCGCGGAGGCGATCCCGTGGGTCACGAAATCCCTGGCCGAACACCGGCGGGTGCTGGGGGACATGGACCCGGCCACGATGGCGGTGATGCACCGGGCCGCGGAACTGTTCCGGAAGTCGGGCCGGACGTCCGAAGCGATCCCGATGCTGGAGTGGGAGCTGCAGACGAGGCAGCGGACGTTCGGCACGATGGACCCCGGCACCCTGCGCGCGATGCGCGAACTGGGCATCGCCTACCTGCAGGACGGGCGGTCGAACGAGGCCGTCGAACTGACGGACCTCGCGTTGAAGGGCACGCAGAAGCTGTACGGCGTGATCCACATCGAATCCGCGACCGCCGCGTCCGCGCTGGCATCGGCGTGCCTCGCGGTGGGCCGCGTGGCGGACGGGATCCAGTGGGCGCAGACCGCGGCAGAGACATATCGGCGCTGCGAGGGCGATGACGCGCCGCTGACGTTGCTCGCGACGCGCAACGTAGGCAACGCCTACCTCAAGGCCGGTCGGACCGCCGACGCGATCAGCTGGCTCGGGACCGCCTGGGTGAAGCAGGGCAAGGTTCTCGGAGATCAGCACCGTGACACCTTGAACACTCTGTGGTGCCTGGCCGAGGCCCACGCCGCCGCGGGGCAACGAGGTGACGCGGCAAAGTGCTATCTGATGGTGTTCTTCGCGCGCCGGGTCGCGCTGGGGGACACGCATCCCGAGACGTTCGAGGCGCTCTCACACCTGGTGCCGCACCTCATCGCTACCGGGCAGCGGGCCGACGCGTTGCGTTGGTACGACGAGATCACCGCCGCGTGGGCCCACGCCCACGGCGCCGACCACCAGATCGTCCGCCGGCTGGTCGAGTCCCGGCCGCACTGAGGAACCGTTATGGCCACCATGACGGACCTCAAGTCCGTCATGGTGGCCATAACGGTCAGTGGGTACCGAGGACTCCGTCGATGCGGCGGGGGATGTTGAGGGGGTTGGCGTCCTGCAGCTCGGGCGGCAGCAGCTCGTCCGGCCACGACTGGTAGGTGACCGGCGCGATCCACCGCCGGATCGACGTGGCGCCGACCGAGGTGTGCAGCGGGTTCGTCGTCGCCGGCCACGGACCGCCGTGGTGCTGGCCCCACGCGACGGCGACACCCGTCGGCCACGCGTTGAAGATCAGCCGGCCCGCGATGTGCCGCAACGCCTCCGCGATGACACCGGCTGCCTCGTGATCGGACGGGGCCGCGTGCACGGTGCCGGTCAAGGTGCCGGGCAGCCGCCGCAGCACATCGACCAGATCGGCCGGGTCGGAGTAGGTGACCACGATGCCGGCCGGACCGAAGTGCTCCTCGGTCAGCTTCTCCAGGTTGTCGCGGAACGTCTCCAGCGGCACGGTGAACAGCCGCGGCTCGACGGCCCACGCCTCGTCCGGCTTCGTGCCGGTCGACACCACGGTCACCAGGTCGCTGGCGGCCAGGGCGTCGGTCGACGCGCGGTAGGAGTCGCACATGCGCTCGTTGAGCATCGCGCCACCACCGGAGGCGGCGACGGCCTCACCCAGTGCGGACACGATGGACGCGGGCGCGAACACCAGGCCGGGGTTGGTGCAGAACTGGCCGACGCCCATCGTCAGCGACTGCGCGAAACCCGCCGCGATGTCCGGAGTAGCGGCACCCGGCAGGATCACCGTCGGGTTCACGCTGCCCAGCTCGCCGTAGAACGGGATCGGGTCCGGACGGCCCTGCGCCAGGTCGAACAAAGCCCGCCCGCCGCCGGTCGAACCGGTGAAGCCCGCCGCCTTGATCGCCGGGTGCTGCACCAGAGCGCGACCGGACTCGGTGCCGTAGACGATCCCGAAAACACCTTCTGGGAGAACGGAAGCGACCACGCGCGCGGTCTCCACGGAGGTCCGCGGGTGCGCCGAATGTGCCTTCACCACAACGGGACAACCCGACGCCAGCGCGGACGCCGTGTCGCCGCCGGCGACGGAGAAGGCGAACGGGAAGTTGGACGCGGAGAACACCGCGACCGGCCCGAGTGGACGCAGCACGCGCCGCAGCACCGGCCGCGGCGGGATGATGTCCGGGTTGGCCGTGTCCAAGGTGGCCTCGACGTAGCTGCCCTCGCGCAGCACCTCGCCGAACAGCCGGATCTGGTTGGTGGTGCGCTTGAGCTCCACGGTCAGCCGCGGCACGCCCAGTGCCGTCTCCGTGTCGGCCGTGGTGATCAACAGCTCGGACGATGCGTCCAGCGCGTCCGCAAGCGAGTCCAGCACATCCGCGCGTTCGGTGGCCGGCAACGAAGACCACGGCCCGAAAGCGGCTGCCGCGGCCGAAGCGATCCGGTCGACCTCGCTGTCCGAGGTCTTCGGGACCCCGTCACCGAACGGCTCCCCGGTGCGCGGGTTGAAGCCCTGAACAACGCTGCTCAACGTCCTGCCTCCTTGACTGCGGTGTCGAACTCGGGGCCGCACCAGGCGCCACCCACGTACTTCGCGGCGTACGACGAAGGATCGAGCTCACCGTGCTCGGCGAGCACCTCGGCCGCGTACACCTCGGAGTTGTCCTTCGACTCGTACCCCAGAGCGTGTGCTTCGTCCAAAGAGAACCAGCGGCGGTCGTTGTCCGACACACCCCAGACGATCCGGAAACCCGGTGCGGGCACGGAAAGGCACGCCTCGAACAGGCGCGCGCCGTCGTCGGGGGAGAGCCAGGTCGAGAGCATCCGGACGTCCTTCGGCCGTTCGAAGCACGAGCCGATCCGGATGGTGATCACGTCGAGGCCGTAGCGGTCGGCGTACATGCTGCCGAGCGCCTCGACGGCGACCTTGCTGACGCCGTAGTAGGTGTCCGGGCGCGGGAACAGGTAGTCGCCCGCCTCACCCGAGGCGCGTTCGACGTAGCCGACGGCGTGGTTGGACGACGCCAGGATCACCCGCCGGACGCCCTGCCTGCGGGCCGCCTCCAGCACGGTGTGCGTGCCGTCGATGTTGACCCGCAGGATGTTCTCCCACGTGTTCTCCAGGCTGTGCCCGCCGAGGTGGATGACGGCGTCCACGTCCTTCATGGCCGACTCCATCGCGGCCATGTCGGTCACCGACGCCTGCAGCAGCTCGACGTTCTCGCCGTCCCGCGCCGCGGGCAGCTCGGCGACGTCCAGCAGCCGAAGGACGCGGTTCTCCGCCGCGAGACGGGGACGCATGAGCGTTCCCACCACGCCGGCGGCGCCGGTGATCAGGATGCGTGCGGTCACGGGTTGTTACCCCTCCGTGTTGGACAGTCTGTCGGTAAACCTTTTCAGCGACCGAACTGGCGGAGAAGCTCGGTGATCGTTCGGGCGGCGTCCAGCAGGGCACTGACGACCTGACGTTCGTGGTCGGGGTCCAGTCTGCCCAACGGCACCGAGCAACTCATAGCGTCCATCACGGGATTGCGGTACGGCAGGGCCACGGCGAAGCAGCCGAGACCAGGCGTGTTCTCTTCGCGTTCGTGGGCATATCCGACATTCCGGAAGCCCGCGAGCTGGTCGTGCAACGCGGTGCGGTCGATCACGGTGTTCGGCGTCAGCGCCGTCAGTTCCGCGGGCAGGATCAGCTCGACCTCGTCGCGCGTGCGCGTCGCGAGCAGCGCCTTGCCCAGCGACGTGGAGTGCGCGGGCAGCCGGCGGCCGACGCGGGAGACGACGCGCAGGTGGTGCTCGGACTCACGGCTGGCCAGGTAGACGACGTCCGGTCCGTCGAGCCGCGCCAGGTGCACGGTCTCGTTGACGTCCTGGCGGACCTGCTCCATCACGCGGATCGCGGCACGCACCACGGGGTCGTGGTCCAGGTAGGACGTACCGACCAGCAGGGCGCGCACGCCGATGCCGTAGGTGCCGCGCTCGGGGTCGACCTCGACCCACCCGCGCGCGACGAGCGTCTGCAGCAGCATGTAGAGGCTGGACTTCGGGTAGCTCAGCTCCCGGTGCAGCTCGGTGAGCGTCAGGCGCCGGTCGGAAGCCGAGAGAACCTCGAGTAGTTCGACCGTTCGGTCAGCGCTCTTTACGGCGCCCGGACGAGCTGGGGATGTCACCTGGCCTCCTGCGAAACGTACCCGCAACACGCTCTTGACACGTTGCTGTGGTGATTCTTACAGTCCTGAACCACGTTCACAAGTACGACCCTAGTTCACATACGTGAAACGGACGGTCCTGAAGATGCCTCGTTGGTCGATCACCGCGGTCTCGGCGATCGCTGTGCTGGTTGCGGGTTGTGGCTCGTCCACACCGGCGGCGACGTCCAACAAGGACCCCAACAAGCCCCTTGAGGTCTGGACGCGCAGCACCGAGGCCACGGCCAAGGTCTACACCAAGATCTTCGCGGACTTCGAGGCCAAGACCGGCGTGAAGGTCGACTACAAGCCGATCTACCAGGACTTCGACAAGCAGGTGCAGGCGCGGGCCGCGTCCAAGGACCTGCCGGACGTCGTCATCAACGACACCGGCTCGCTCGGCAACTTCGTCAAGCAGGGCTGGGTCACCGAGGTCGACAAGGGCTCGATCGCGGGCAACGGCGACATCGTCGACCGCGCGTGGAACAACGCGAAGGCCGCGGACGGCAAGTACTACGCCGTGCCGTACTCGACGCAGGCCATGATCACGCTGATCCGCAAGGACTGGCGCGAGAAGCTCGGCAAGCCGGTTCCGAAGACGTGGGACGAGCTGGCCGACCTCGCGAACGCGTTCACCAAGAACGACCCGGACGGCAACGGCCAGGCCGACACGTACGGGATGCTCGTACCCGGCACCACCGACCGCGGCTACCTCGCCTGGTGGGCGGCCAGCTACATCTGGCAGGGCGGCGGCGACATCCTGAAGGACCAGGGCAACGGCAAGTTCTCCGTCGCGATCGACTCGCAGGAGTCGGTGAAGTCCGTCGAGTACCTGCGCAAGCTGTTCTGTGACGACAAGGTCATCCAGCCGGGCGCGCTGACGTTGAGCACGAACGACGCGCACCCGCTGTTCGAGTCCGGCAAGAGCGGCATCTACCTCACCGGCCCGTACATGCTCGGCCGGTTCGACAAGTCCCTGGGCAAGGACAAGTACGAGGTCATCGAGTCCCCGAAGGGGCCGGCCGGGTCCACTGTGCTCGGTGAGGGCGAGGACATCTACCTGATGGCCGGGTCCGCGAAGACGGCCGAGCAGAAGAAGCTCGCCGAGTACCTGATCACGCCGGACGCGCAGAAGGCGGGCATGAAGGGCGATCCGCAGCCGGTCGTGCGCCTGTCGGTCAACAAGAACGTGAACACCAAAGAGGTCTACAACGACGAGCGGTGGAACACGACGGCGAAGGTCTACGCCGACCAGGCGCGGCCGTTCCCGAGCGTCCCGAACTTCACCCCGTTCCGGCAGCAGACCTCCGAGAAGCTCAACTCCATCTTCGCCAAGTGCAGCCCGGACGTAGCGGGTGAGCTCAAGGCGCTGGCGGAGAACCTGAAGAAGGAACTGGACAACCAGAAGGCGTCGCAGTGACGGCGGTTCAACCGCTCAGCGACACCCAAGACGTGGGCTCGACGGCTAGTGGCGGCGGTGCCGTCGAAACCCACCCCGTGAGGCGGCGCCGCCGGCGCCGCCTCACGGGAGCCACCTTTGTTCCATGGCTTTATCTCACGCCGGCCTTCCTGATCTTCCTGGTCTTCAAGTACATCCCCATGGCGGAGGGCATCCGCCTCAGCATGTTCGAGGTCCGGCCGTTCCTCGGCGACCTCTTCGTCGGCTTCGCGAACTACGCCAAGATCTTCGACGACGACCGGTTCACCGCCGCGATCTGGCACACGCTGATCCTCGCCGCGGGCCAGACGTTCGGGTCGATGTTCCTCGGCTTCTTCCTGGCGCTGCTGCTGGAGGGTCACGCGCGGTCGCTGTGGTTCGTGCGTTCCGCGGTGTTCCTGCCGGTCGTGGCCGCGACCGCGGTCATCGGCGAGATCTGGCGGCTGCTCTACTACCCGGCGCCCGACGGTTTCGTGAACACCGCGCTGTCGTGGATCGGCCTGGGGCCGTGGGAGTTCATCGACAGCCCCGACCAGTCGCTGGTGTCCGTGATGGCCGTGGGCATCTGGAAGCACGCGCCGTACGACATGGTGCTGATCATCGCCGGGCTCGCGGGCATCGACCGGCAGCAGTACGAGGCCGCCGCGATCGACGGAGCCTCGACGTGGCAACGGATCCGGCACGTGACGCTGCCCGCGCTGCGCCCGGTCGTGACGATCCTGCTGACCCTGGCGTCCATCCGGGGGCTGCGCGTGTTCACCGAGGTCTACGTGTTGACCGGTGGCGGGCCCGCCGGGTCGACCGACGTGTGGATGACCCGCGTGTTCACCACGGCGTTCGAACAGTCCGAGCTCGGCATCGCCTCCGCGGGCTCGGTGATGCTGTTCCTCATCACGCTCGCCCTGACGCTCGTCGTGCAGCTCTACCGGCGATCCAGGGAGGTGCGATGAGCGTCGCGGGCCGTTGTGACACGGCGCTGGGCTGGAACACCTCCCGGGACGCCTGGCTTTCCCGTGGTATCCGGATCCTGTTGTGCGCCGGTGCGCTGATCTTCTTCACCGGACCGCTGCTGGTGATCTTCTCCGGCGCGTTCGACAACAACCACGACCCGACCAAACTGTCGGTCCTCCCGAACTCCCCATCACTGATCAACTTCGTGGTGGCGGGCCAGAACAAGATCTGGCACTACCTGACGAACTCGCTCGTCATCGCGGGCGGGGCGTTGCTGCTGCAGATCGCGGTGAGCGTGTTCGCCGCGTACGCGCTGGCGCGCAAGAAGTTCCGTGGTCAGGCGATCGTGCTGCTCGCGATCCTGACCACGATGATGCTGCCGGAGGAGGTCATCGCGATCCCGCTGTCGCTGGTGATCGGAGACCTACCGCTGGTGCACGTGAGCCTGAAGGGCACCCTGCTGGGCGTGATCCTTCCGTTGGGCGCGTGGGGTTTCTCCATCTTCGTCATGACCGAGTTCATGAAGGAGATCCCACTCGAGCTCGAGGAAGCGGCCAAAGTGGACGGTGCCGGGGAGATGCGGGTGTTCCTGCAGATCATCCTCCCCCTCTGCCGGCCGGCACTCGGCGTCATCGCCGTGTTCGGCTTCAACATGATTTGGGAGCAGTACCTGCTCCCCCTGATCGTCGCCGCTGACCCCTCCGATTACACGCTCACGGTCGCACTTCTGTCGCTCCGGTCCGACGATCAGGTCGGTCCGGGCATCGTGCTGGCCGGTGCGTTGCTCGCGCTGGTGCCAAGCTTGCTTGTGTACCTGTCGCTGCAGAAGTCCTTCCTGCGTGGGATCACCACCGGAGCGATCAAGGGATGAGTGTCTGGTATGCAACTCGATGGTGTGCTGTTCTTCCCGGTGACCCCGTTCGACCCCGAGGGGGCGGTCGCCGAGTCCGTGCTCGCTGAGCACATCAAGCACGGCGTCTCGGCCGGTCCGGGCGCGGTCTTCGTCGCCTGTGGCACAGGGGAGTTCCACGCTCTCGAGATCGACGAGTTCGAGCGTGCCGTCGCCGTCGCCGTCGAGGCCACCGCGGGCCGCGTGCCGGTGTTCGCCGGTGCCGGTGGACCCGTTGGTGCCGCCAAGAAGTTCGCGCTGGCCGCTGCCCGTGCCGGTGCGGACGGCTTGCTGCTGCTGCCGCCATACCTGGTGACGAACCCGCCGCGCGGGCTCGTCCGGTACGTGACCGAGGTGGCGTCGGCGACCGAGCTGCCGATCATCGTGTACCAGCGCAACAACGCCGTGTTCACGCCGGAGACCGCGGTCGAGGTGGCGTCGCTGCCGACCGTGATCGGCTTCAAGGACGGGCTCGGCGACCTCGACCAGCTGCAGCGCGTCGTGCTCTCGGTGCGGTCCCAGGTGAACAAGCCGTTCCAGTTCTTCAACGGCCTGCCGACCGCGGAGCTGACCGTGCCCGCGTACCGGGGGATCGGCGTCGACCTGTACTCGTCCGCGGTGTTCTGCTTCGCGCCGGACATCTCGCTCGCGTTCTACAACGCGGTGACCTCGGGTGACACGGTGCTGACGCAACGGTTCCTGACCGAGTTCTTCAAGCCGCTGGTCGAGCTGCGCGACCAGGTGCCCGGCTACGCGGTGTCGCTCGTGAAGGCCGCGGTTCGTGCGTCCGGCCTCGACGTCGGTGGCGTCCGGCCGCCGCTGCTGGACCCGACGCCGGAACACCTCGAACAGCTCGACACGATCATCGCCGCCGGTAGGAAGCTGCTGGCATGAAGATCACCGAGATTGTCCTCACGCCGATCGCCTTTCGGGACCCGCCCCTACTGAACTCCGCGGGCGTGCACGAGCCGTGGGCGCTGCGCACGATCGTCGAGGTTCGCACGGACTCCGAGTTCTCCGGGCTCGGTGAGACCTACGGCGATCTCGGGCACCTGGAGCGGCTGCGCAAGGTCGCGCCCTCGCTGGTGGGCCTGGATGTGTTCGCGTTGAACGAGATGCACTCACGGGTCGCGGTCGCGCTGGGCGGCAAGTCCGGGTCCGACAAGCACGGCCTGACCGGCCAGCTGAGCGTCGCGGGCACCGTGGACCGCGTGTACTCGCCGTTCGAGGTGGCGTGCCTGGACATCCAGGGCCAGGCCCTGGGGCGTCCGGTGTCCGACCTGCTGGGCGGTGCGATCCGGTCGTCGGTGCCGTACTCCGCCTACCTGTTCTACAAGTGGGACGGGCATCCGGGCGCGGAGCCCGACGAGTGGGGCGAGGCGATCGACCCCGCGGGCATCGTCGCGCAGGCCCAGAAGATGATCTCCGAGTACGGCTTCGGGTCGATCAAGCTCAAGGGTGGTGTCTTCCCGCCGGAGCAGGAGATCGAGGCGATCCGCGCGCTGCGCGAGGCGTTCCCCACGCACCCGTTGCGGCTCGACCCCAACGCGGCGTGGTCGCCCGCCACGTCGTTGAAGGTCGCGGCCGAGCTGGACGGTGTCCTGGAGTACCTCGAGGACCCCACGCCGGACATCTCGGGGATGGCCGAGGTCGCCGCTTCGGCACCGATGCCGTTGGCCACCAACATGTGTGTGGTGGCGTTCGAGCACCTCAAGCCGTCGGTCGAGGTGAACGCGGTGCAGGTGATCCTGTCCGACCACCACTACTGGGGCGGGCTGCAGCGGTCGCGGCAACTGGGCGCGATCTGCTCGGCGTTCGGCATCGGGCTGTCCATGCACTCCAACTCGCACCTGGGCATCTCGCTGGCGGCTATGACGCACCTGGCGTCCGCAACTCCGAACCTCAGCTACGCATGCGACACGCATTACCCGTGGAATGCGGCGGACGAGGTGGTCGAGCCTGGCGTTCTGTCCTTTGTGGATGGCGCACTGCGGGTGCCGACGGGCCCCGGTCTCGGTGTCTCGCTCGACCGGGACGCGTTGGCGCGCCTGGCGGAGAACTACGAGAAGTGCGGAATCACCTCTCGTGACGACACCGGCTACATGCAGAAGTTCGACCCGAGCTACGAGAGGAAGCGTCCCCGGTGGTGACGACGGTTGCCCACGCCTACCCGTGGGATCTCATCGGTGATCCCGACGCGGCCGAGCGGTACGCCTCGCTCGGTGTCGACGCGATCGCCCTGGCGTCGTCGTACCACACGGTCCGCGCCGCGACGCCGCTTCACCCCCAGCACCGGCTGATCGACGCGCGGCACGCGGCGTTCTACCTGCCCGTGCGCGAGTCGAAGTTCGGCCGGCTGGTTCCCGCGGAACCGTCCTGGGTGGACTCGAACTCGTTCGCCATCGCCCGGGATGCCGTGCGTGGTGCGGGTCTGCCGGTGTACGCGTGGACGGTGCTGACGCACAACAGCCGGCTCGGCGACCTGCATCCGGACGTGACCGTGGTGAACGCCTTCGGCGACCGCTACCCGTACGCGTTGTGCACGGCCAATTCCGACGTGGTCGAGTACACGCGCAACGTGGTGTCCGAGGTGCTGGAGCTCGGTGAGCCCGATGGGATCATCCTGGAAGCCTGTGGCCCCTTGGGTTTCGTGCACGGCGGCCACCACGAGAAGACCGAGGGCGCCGACTGGTCCGCGGTGCAGCAGAAGCTGCTGTCGCTGTGCTTCTGCGCCGCGTGTGTCGAGTTGTACCCCGACCCGGATGCTCTGCGGCAGGCGGTCCGGGCGGGCGTCGAGGGGGGTTCGCCCAGCGTCGAGGAAGCGTTGGGCGACCTCGCCGAGCCTGTTCAGTCGGTGCGTACGTCCGTGGTGCGTTCGTTGCGGCAGACGCTGGTTTCGCTCATCCGGTCGGTGGCGCCTTCCATTCGTGTTGGCATGCACGTCACGGCGGACCCGTGGGGCACCGGCCCGTTCGCTTCCGTGGCGGGCGGTGTCGACGCCGATGTCGACGTGCTGACGACGATGTGCTGGCCGGGGCCCGATGTCGCGGTGCCGGGGATCCAGGCGTTGCAGGCGGTGACGGACATTCCGCTGGCCGCCTATGTGCTGGGTCTGCCGCCCAAACCGGCGGACGGGTCCGCCTTGTTGAAGGAGTGGCTCGCGTACGTGGACGCCGGTGTGCGGGAGTTCCACCTGTACCACGCGGGGCTGGCATCGCCGGCGCGGCTGGACGCGCTGCGTGAGGCGGTGGCCGGTCTTCCCCGGTAACTGTTGATTGCGGTTTTGCAACCCGATCCGAGCGCGGTTCCGTCCTCTGAACATGAGACGCATGGGAACCGTAGTTGGCACTGGCGTCCTGCTGCTGGTGATGACCGCCTGCGGCAGTGCGCAGCTCGGATCGGGTTCGTCCGCGGGTGGGAGCACTCCCACGCTCGGCACGTCCACGCCTGCCGAGCCTCCTGGTATCGCCCCCGGTGAGATTCCGCCGGACGGCAAACCGGTGTCGCTGTCGAAGGTCGACGCCTCCGCGCTGGCACCGGAGTACCCCAAGACGGTGTGGACGCAGGGCGACGGCAAGACGGTCGGCGTGATCGGTCAGGAAGGCGGCTGCGGCAAGGTCAGCGCCTCCGTTCTGGCCCAGGACGCTTCCTCGGTGAAGATCGAGTTGCTGGAGACCCTTCCGCTGGAGAAGAAGATGTGCACCATGGACATCCGATTTCCCCCGCTGACGGTGGCGCTGGACCAGCCGCTGGGTGACCGGACGGTCGTGCTGTCTTCTCGCCAGGAACAGAAGTAGGACCTCCCTCCCGGATGCCCGGCCGACACTGCCCCGTCGGCCGGGCATCACCTGCAAGGATGGTGCGCATGAGACTGTTGGGTGTGCTCGCACTGGCGTCGGTGCTGCTCGCGGGCTGTAGCTCGGGCGGGTCGCCATCGGGGTCCTCCGGCGTGTCTCCCACGTCGTCGCCCGGCACCGGTGGCGTGGGCTCGTCCACGGTCAAGCCGCCCGCTCCGACGCCGCCGGTGACGATCTCCGACACCGCGGTCGTCGTGCCTCCGGGCGTCAAGGAAGTGCCGCGCGAGAAGGTCGACGCCGGCTCGCTGTCCGACACCTATCGGCGGGACGCGTTCGTGTTCAACGACGGGCGCGACGTCCAGGTGTGGGGCGTGGCCGGTGGCTGCAAGGAGGCCAAGGCCGAGGTGACCGGCCAGTCCGCCGAGGTCGTCCAGGTCACACTGGTGACGATCACGCGGCAGCCGTCCGGGACCGTGTGTACGCAGGAGCTGAAGCAGGTGCCGTTGACCGTGCACCTGGACGCGCCACTCGGTGACCGCCAGCTCGTACTGGAAGCGCGCGAGGAATCCGGCTGACGGTCGTGAGTGGTTTCCGTCGCCATAGCGACGGAAACCACTCACGACCGGTTACTTGCGGAAGCTGATCTGCAACGTCGGCGCGGACGTCTCGGCGAAGAAGTCGTTGCCCTTGTCGTCGACCACGACGAACGCGGGGAAGTCCTCCACCTCGATCTTCCAGACCGCCTCCATGCCCAGCTCGGGGTACTCGAGCACCTCGACCTTGCGGATGCAGTCCTGCGCCAGCCGCGCCGCCGGCCCGCCGATCGACCCCAGGTAGAAGCCGCCGTGCTCCTGGCAGGCGTTCGTCACCTGCTTGGACCGGTTGCCCTTGGCGAGCATCACCAGCGACCCGCCGGCGGCCTGGAACTGTTCGACGTAGGAGTCCATACGACCGGCCGTGGTGGGACCGAAGCTGCCCGACGCATAGCCCTCGGGCGTCTTGGCCGGACCGGCGTAGTAGACCGGGTGGTCCTTGAGGTACTGCGGCATCGGCTCGCCCGCGTCGAGGCGTTCCTTGATCTTCGCGTGCGCGATGTCGCGGGCGACGACGAGCGGGCCGGTCAGCGAGACGCGGGTCTTCACGGGCAGCTTGGCGAGCGTCGCGCGGATCTCGTCCATCGGCAGGTTGAGGTCGATCTTGACGACCTCGTCGGACAGGTCCTCGCCCTCGATCTCGGGCAGGAAGTGCGCCGGGTCGCGCTCCAGCTGCTCCAGGAACACGCCCTCAGCGGTGATCTTCGCCTTGGCCTGCCGGTCGGCGCTGCAGGACACCGCGATGCCCACCGGGCACGACGCACCGTGCCGGGGAAGTCGGATGACGCGCACGTCGTGGCAGAAGTACTTGCCGCCGAACTGGGCGCCGATGCCGAAGTTGCGCGTCAGCTCCAGCACCTGCTGCTCGAGGTCCGTGTCGCGGAACGCGTGGCCCAGCGGCGAGCCCTCGGTCGGCAGGTCGTCCAGGTACCGGGCGCTCGCCAGCTTGGCGACCTTCAGGTTCTGCTCGGCGCTCAGACCACCGACGACCACCGCCAGGTGGTAGGGCGGGCATGCCGCGGTGCCCAACGAGCGCAGCTTCTCGTCCAGGAACGTCGCGAGGCGCTTCGGGTTCAGCAGCGCCTTGGTCTCCTGGTAGAGGAACGTCTTGTTGGCGCTGCCGCCGCCCTTGGCCATGAACAGGAACTCGTACACCGGGTCCGCGCCGGGCTTGTGGAACAGCTCGATCTGCGCGGGCAGGTTGGTGCCGGTGTTCTTCTCGTCCCAGAAGGTGACCGGGGCCATCTGCGAGTACCGCAGGTTCAGCTCCTGGTAGGCGTCGAACACGCCCTTGGCGAGCGCCTGCTCGTCCTCACCGCCGGTGAGGACGGTCTCGGTGCGCTTGCCCATGATGATCGCCGTGCCGGTGTCCTGGCACATCGGCAGCACGCCGCCCGCGGAGATGCAGGCGTTGCGCAGCAGGTCCATCGCGACGAACCGGTCGTTGCCGCTGGCCTCTGGGTCGTCGACGATCTTGCGCAGCTGGGCGAGGTGCGACGGGCGCAGCAGGTGCTGGATGTCGCGGATCGCTTCCTTCGCGAGCAGGGTGAGCGTCTCGGGCGCGATCTCGAGGAACTTCCGGCCCCCGGCCTCGACGACCTTCACCCCCTCCGACGTGACCAGGCGGTATTCGGTGTGGGTGTCCTTCGCGAGCGGAAGGACGTCGGAGTACTCGAAGGTGGTGGGCACAGCGGACACAACTCCATCGGTGTGCGTTCGGGTTCAGAAACCGTATACCCGTCCTGCACTGGTGCGCGGTATGCCCGGATGTGATTCGCGTCAGCGCGGGCTGACCAGCAGGTAGCGCTCGTCGGAGATCTCGCGTCCCCACAACGCCGGGTCGTCCAGCCGCCGCACGACCGCCTCGCGCCGGCACCCCAGCACGAGTGCCTCGCACTCGGCCGCCGTCAACCCGGCCCCGGTGGACCACCGGCCCTCGACGAGCACCAGACGGCCGCCGGGACGCAGCAGCCGCACCCACCGTTCCAGAGCGGCGACGGGGTCCGGCAGCGCCCACAACACGTGCCGCGCGACGACCACGTCGAAGGACGCCGGGGGATACGGCGGTTCGGCGGCATCGCCCTGGCGGAACTTCACGCCGAGATGCCCGGCTTTCGCGACCGCCAGCGCGACCATCCGCTGCGACAGGTCCAGCCCGCGCACGGTGTGGCCCGCCGAGGCCAGCAGCTCCGACAGGCTGCCCGTCCCGCACCCGAGGTCGACGACCGACGAGGCGGGCGGGATCAGAGGAAGCAGCAGATCGGCCCAGGCCGCCCGCACGGCGGGGTCGGTCAGCCCGTGGTCGGGCTTGAGGTCGAACGTCGCCGCTTGTGTGTCCCAGAACGACACAAAGTCCTCCAGACAGCAGGAAGGCCGGGGCAGCCCCCGGCTGCCCCGACCTTCCTCCGAGTGCGACGTCCGACACGACATGGGGTGGCGGGCGTCGCGTGGTCCGTGTAACGCCCGACCGTGCCGTGAGTTGAGTCACAAGTCAACACTGCCGAACGGGTGAGAAAAGCTAGCTCGCGTAAGCACGCAGCTTCGCGGCTCGCTCACCCTGTCGGAGCTTCGACATCACTTCGCGTTCGATCTGCCGCACGCGCTCGCGTGACAGGCCGAAACGCTTCCCGATCTGGTCCAGCGTGCGCGGCTGACCGTCCTCCAGGCCGTAGCGGAGGCGAATCACCGCCTGCTCGCGCGGCTCCAGCGTGGCGAGCACGCGCCGCAGGTCGTCCTGCAGCAGACCGGAGATGACGGCGCTCTCGGCGTCGGCGGCGTCCGAGTCCTCGATGAAGTCACCGAGGGGCGCGTCCTCCTCCGTGCCGACCGGCATGTCCAGCGATACCGGGTCGCGGGCGTGGTCGAGCAGGTCGGCGACCTTGTCGACCGGGATGCCGGACTCCTTCGCCAGTTCCTCGTTCGTCGCTTCACGGCCGAGCTGCTGGTGCAGGTCGCGCTTGATGCGGGCGAGCTTGTTCACCTGCTCGACCAGATGAACGGGAAGGCGAATGGTGCGGCCCTGGTCCGCCATTCCGCGGGTGATGGCCTGACGGATCCACCACGTCGCGTAAGTCGAGAACTTGAATCCCTTGGTGTAGTCGAACTTCTCCACCGCGCGGATCAGGCCCAGGTTCCCCTCCTGGATCAGATCGAGCAGTGGCATTCCACGACCCGTGTACCTCTTCGCGAGGGAAACGACGAGCCGCAGATTCGCCTTCAGCAGGTGGTCCTTCGCGACCCGGCCGTCGCGGACGAGCTCACCGAGCTCGGCGCGGCGGGTGGGGGACAGGCGCTTGGCCGTGTCCATCATGTGCTGCGCGAAGATGCCTGCTTCGATCCGCTTGGCGAGATCGACCTCTTCCGCGGCGGTGAGCAGGGCCGTCTTGCCGATTCCGTTCAGGTAGACTCGAACCAGATCGGCGGCCGGACCCTGTGCGTCGAGGTCCTGCTCTTCCAAGGTGCTCGGGACGGTCATGGATCTCCCTCCCCCTGTCGCGGGCTTGGCTTCAGCGTCTGGCGCGGCGCTGCGCCCCGTGGCGGCGGGCCCGCTCGGGATCCCATCGCTTGCTGGCTGTCATTGGGTCAACGGACACGATTTCGAATTCGTTCCCGTCCACCCGATCTGAAGACGTCGCCGCCGTCACAACCGTTGCGCGACAAAAGCTGAGAAGTGCCTGAGAGATCAGACTTCCAGCAACACCGTGAACGGACCGTCGTTCACGCTCCGTACCGCCATCATGGCTCCGAAACGTCCCGTTTCCACCCGCGCACCCTTTGTGCGCAACAGGTCGACTACGCGCTGCACCAACGGCTCCGCGACCTCCGGGCGGGCGGCCGCCGTCCACGAAGGACGGCGGCCTTTCCGGACATCTCCGTAGAGTGTGAATTGGCTCACAACGAGCAATGGCGCACCGGTCGTGGCGCAGGACTCCTCGTCCCGCAGGATCCGCAGTTCGTGCAGCTTGCGGGCCATCACGGCGGCCTGGTCCTCGCCGTCGTCGTGGTGCACGCCGAGCAGCACCAGCAGGCCCGGCTCGTCGATCGCGCCGACGACCTCACCCTCCACGACGACGCTGGCCTCCGTCACGCGAGCGACGACGGCCTTCACGCGGGCACCAGCATTCCGTGCCTGATGAGGTCGCGAACGACCGGCAACGCTGCCTGCACGTCGATCTCGCCGTACGCGAACTCCAGCAACGCCAACAGATCCTCCAGCGGCAGGGCGCCGCGGCACCCGGCGAGCAGCTTCGCGGTCGGCTCGTCGACCTCGTGCTGCCAGCCCGGCCCGTCCGTGCGGTGCAGGCGCCGCACGATCGACGTCCACCCGTCCTCGCCCGGCTGCGAAACCTCTTCCAGGAGCACGGTTTCCGGCACGACGAACGTCTGCGAAAGCAGCTCGCCGCCGTGCGCGCGCAGCCACGCGACGCGGTCCAGCCACGCCGCCGCCTCCGGCCCCAGCGGGTCGTCGTAGGCGTGCCGCAGGTCTTCGCATACCACCTCGGAGTGCTCCAAGTCCGTGCGCCGCAACGTCACGTACCCGAACCCGACGCCCTCGACATCGTTCTGCGCGAACCAGTCCAGCCACGCGGCCGCCTTCTCGCGCCCCTCGGCCGACCTCGGGTCCACGCCCGCGTCCCGCAGCCACGTCCCGACGTACAAGGCGGGATCCGCGACGTCGCGCTGCACGAACCACGCGTCCACGCCGCCGCGCGGCAACCAACCGGAAACCCGCTCCGCCCAGTCCTGCCCCTTGAGGTGCAGCCACGACGCCAGCAGCTGCCCGACGCCACCCTCGTTGAGGAACGCCGGCATCTGCCGGATCACCAACGCGGACGCGTCATCGCCGCCGAGCCCGGAGTCGCGGTACACGTAGTCCACCCGCGGCGGCCCCACGACGAACGGCGGGTTGCACACGACCTGGTCGAACCGCCGGTTGCGCACGGGGCCGAACCACTCGCCCTGCCGCAGCTCGACGTCCAGCTCGTTGATCCGGAACGTGCCCTCGGCGAGCTTGAGCGCCCGCTCGGACAGGTCGGTGGCCGTGATCTTCCGCGCGTGCGTGCTCGCGTGCAGCGCCTGCACCCCGCAGCCGGTACCCAGGTCGAGCAGCGTGCCGACCGGGCGCCGCGCCGTAGCGCGCGCCAGGCTGATCGACGCGTGCCCGACGCCCAGCACGTGGTCCTCGGGCACCGCGCCGCCGCGCAGGTCGGAGTCGAGGTCCGCGATCACCCACCAGTTGTCCTCGTACGGGCGGATGTCGAGCGCCGGCCGGTTCTCGCGCGTGATGATCTGCGCGGTCTGGTCCTGGTCGAGCCCAAGGATCTTGGCGGCCTCAGGTTCGGCATCACCCAACAGGAACAGCCGGATGAGCGCGCCGAGGTCACCGGCGTCGCGGCTGGCGCGGCGAGCGGCCTCCGGCTCGTTGCGGCCGAGCGCGGCGTGCGCCTGCGGCCCGAGGGCGTCCACGACGCCGTCCGCGGTGTATCCGACGGTCAGGAACGCCTCGCGCAGTCGTGCGCACAGGTCGGCGGAGAGATCGGGTTGCACGGGCCAGATCATCTCAGCCGATACCCTCGGCCGGTGACTCGACGCGAGCGCCGGCCGCTGGACCTGCTGCCGCTGCTGCTCGGCGTCGTCCTCGGCCTCGGTACGAACCTGATCACCGGCTCCACGGACAACTGGCCGCGCGCACTGCAGCCGGTCGCCCGTTATGCCTGGTTATGGCTCCCCGCGCTGATCTTGCTGGTCCTGATCTTCGAACTGCTGCGCCGCTGGTTCGCCGGCCGCCACCGCACCTGGTCGCACGGCAGCCCCTACCCCGGACTGGAGCCCTACACCGCCGAGCACGCCGCCGTGTTCTTCGGCCGCGACGCCGAGACGCGCGCCCTGCTCGACCGCCTGGCCCGTTCGGGCGACCGGTTCATCCCGATCGTCGGGCCGTCCGGGACCGGCAAGTCGTCGCTCATCCAGGCCGGTGTCCTGGCCGGTCTGGGCTCGCGCTGGACCGTGTACGGCCCCGTCGAGCCGGGCGCCGATCCGTTCGCCGCTGTAGCGAGCGTCCTCACCACCACCGATCGCGCCCGCTGCGCCCGTCTGCTGCGCGACGAGGCCTCACGCGGCGGGCCGCCTTCACACCTGCTGTCGCTGCTCCCCGCCGGCCGCTGCCTGCTCGTCGTCGACCAGTGGGAAGACCTGACGCGTGTCCCCGACGCCGGCCTCTTCACCGGGCTGATCGAGGCCGCGCTGGGTGCCCACCGGTCACTGCACGTCCTGGTCGCCCTCCGCCCGGATGCTTTGGGCGAGTTCAGCACCAGCCCCTTGTTCGCGGTGCCCTTCGCGGTCGGCCCTCTGGAGCCGCGCCTGCTGCGCCAGGTGATCGTCGGCCCGGCACGCGCCGCGGGCGTGTCCTTCGACGACGGCCTCGTCGAGCAGATGGTCGCCGAGGCCACCGTCGGCGACGCGTTGCCCCTCCTGGGGCACCTCCTGCAGCGGCTCTACACCGAGTCGAGCGGCGACCGGCTGATCACTATCGAGGAGTACGACCGCGCGGGCCGCGTGGGCGGCGCGATCGCCAGGCACGCGGACGAGGTGCTGCACGCTTTGGTGGCCGTGCACGCTTCGGCGGACATCGAGACCACGCTGCTGAAGTTCGTTTCCTGGGAGGGCCGTGAGCCGACCCGCCGGGTCGTGCCCGCGGTTGAGCTCGACGCCACCGGTCGTCGCGTCGTCGAGGAGTTCCGCGCCGCCCGGTTGTTGGTCGACACGCGGGACGGCACGGCGTTCGACCTCGCCCACGACGCCCTGCTGCGCCAATGGGACTGGCTGCGTGACCTGATCCAGCTCAACGAGGAACGCCTGCGGCACCTGGACCGGCTGCGCGCTCAAGCCGTTGCGTGGGAGCGCAGCGGCCGTGCGGATGACCTCCTGCGTGGCCAGGCACTTGCCGACGCCGAGGCACTGGTCGCCGCAGATGGTGCTCTCGCGAACTTCGTCTCCGCTTCCCACGCGCAGCAACAGCTTTCGGCCGGACATCGGGCGGACAACGCAGCGGCGTGGGCTCGCCAGCACTTCGAGCGGGACAACGAACTGGCGAAGACGATCGCGGTGGCGGCCGTTCGCGAGCAAGCGACCCCAGCCGCCACCACGACCCTATGGGGACTACAGGCCGAGCCGACCTGGCAGCGGTTCGCGGTCGGCCACACGGACAAGATCGTCGGGATGGGCTGGTTGCCCGGCGAGGCCCGGCTGGTGACCGTCGGCGCGGACGGCCTCGAATGTGTGTGGAACAGCGCGGGCGAGCTCGTCGCCACGACCGAGCTGCCGGTGTCCGATGTGGACAAAGCCGAGGTGTCGCCCGACGGGACCAGGGTTGTGCTCCACGACAGCGTCACGACCGTCGCCTGGTCGCGCCACGAGCGACGCGTGCTGGCCGAACGGCGGGATTCGGCCAGCACCAGGAAACTCCGCTGGTCTCGCGACGGCACCCGCCTGATCAGCTGGGCGTGGCGCGACCCGGTCAAGGTGTGGGGAGCCGGGCTGGAGCCGGACGGTGAGATCGTGGACGGCGGCCTCGTGCACTCGATCGACTGGGCGCCGGACGGTAACCATGTCGCGCTGGCGACCGGGTCCGCGCTCGTCGTCGTCGAGACATCGTCGTGGACCACGCGACAGGTAGTCGAGCAAAATCCCTCACTCGCAGTGGCCTGGTCGCCGGACGGCACGCGCATCGCAGCCCTGGTCTGCCGAGTGCCCGAGCAGTCGGACGTGGCCACCGCGCTGGTGGTCTACGACCTTGCGGGAGGTGGTGAGATCGCCGCCGACGTCGTAGGGGCGGAGCGGATCTCCTGGTCTCCAGACGGTGGGAAAATCGCCGTCTCACAGGGGTTCTACGGGGATGTCTGTCTGTTGTTCGATGCCGCGACCGGTACCTCGAGCGCTCGCGTCGAGGGGCAGGTCGAGCTCTTCTGCTGGTCGCCTTCGACGCCGCACCTCGCCATCGCGGATCCGGCTGACGGACGAATCACGTTGTGGGACACCGTGACGGGCGCCGTGGTGCGCACGACGGGTGGGGAGGTGAGCGCACCCGCCTGGGGGCCTGGGCGGTCGCTCATCGCGATCACACAGGAGAACTCGGACGCTCGCCTGGTCGGTACGACCCTCGCCGACAACGCCGTGCTGATCGGCTCGCCGGATCCCGAGGGGGTGGCCTGGTCGGCGGGTGGGCTGATCGCCGTGGCACACCGCGGCGAGGTGGTCGTATGGTCGGCGGCGACGCGCGAAGTCGTCCAGCGCCTGCCGCTGAAGGACGAGGTGTGCCCGAACCTCGGCTGGTCGGTGGACGGGCAGCACCTCGTGGTGTGCGGTGAGTCGACGACGGTCTGGGCGGTACGGGGAACCGAGTTCGCCCTCGTCTTCTCGATGCCGCGACCGGGTACCCGACATCTCGCCTGGTCGGTGCACGGCAGTCTGGCCGTGGCCGACGACCGCATGGTCGACGTGCGCTCCCTGCCCGACCTGGCGGTGGCGGTCGCGAAACCGATCGACGAGGCGACGGCCCTGGCCTGGTCGCCGGACGGGAGTCAGCTGGCGGTGGGCGCCGGCTGGGGGTCCATCCACCTCTGGGACGTTGCTGCCGATGTCCGTCTGCTCGTGCGCCGACAGACGAGCAGGATCCGCCGCCTCGCGTGGTCGCCGGACGGCCGGAGGCTCGCAACCTTCGACGGCGGCATTCGCATCTGGGACACCGGATCCGGTGACGAGCTGGGCGTCACCAAAGCGCCGTGGGGAGTGGCATGGCTCGGCTGGGACACCCCGGACGAGATCCAGGCGATGACACCGGACGGCAAACTGTGGACGTGGACTCTGTGCCTCGACGCGGAAACCTTGCTGGGACAGGGTGAAGCGCGGGAGCTGACCGTTGAGGAGCGGATTCGGTTCGGGCTCAGCGGTTCAGCGTGATGGACAGGGCGATGGCCATCGCGAGGCGTTGCTCCGGGTCGTCCAGCGGCAGGTCGGTCGCCTCGGACATCTTCTGCATCCGGTAGCGCAAAGTGTTGGGGTGCACGTTCAACTCACGGGCCGCCGCGCGCGCATCCCCTTGTGCGGCAAGCCAAGCGCGCAACGTCACCGCGTACTGGGTGCCGTTCTCGGTGTCGTGGCGGATCAGGTCGGCGACCGGGCCGCGCGTCGGGAGGCGGCCGCCGTCCGCGGCGGCGGCGAGCCGGCGTAGCAGCACCTGGGCCCAGGCCTGGTCGTACACAACGGGTTCGCCGGCGGACAGTGCCAGGCACTCGTCGGCCTCCTGGCGCGACGTCGGCAGCGATGCGCAGTCCGCGGGACCGCCGATTCCGGCCTGCACAACGGTTTCGGCCGGTAGTTCGCGGGTCAGGGAGCGCACCCAGTCGACGGCGTCGTCCGCGGACGCGATCACGGTGTAGAGGACGTTGCCGAACAACGCCGAGCGGCCCGGTCGCGACCAGCCGAAGCCGGCGGTGGCGCGCTGGAAGGCGAGTAGCGCGGCGCCGTGTTCGCCCTCGCCTACGTGGGCCTGCACCGCGATCACCCGGAGATCCGCCGCGGGCAGGCCCAGCCGGGTCAGCGTGGCGGGGGTGGGGGACTCCAGCAGGCTGATCACGAGGTCGGCCTCGGCCTGGCGTTCGAGGTCGGTGGACGCCCGCGCGCGCAGCAGGTGCAGCGCGGCGGTGCGGGCGCCGTCCATCAGGGCGGCGGTGCGGGTCCGGTCGACCTCGCCGTTGACCTCGACCCACACCGAGCCGAGTAGCTCGCGGCCCGCTCGGACGGCGGCCACGAGCCGGCTGCCCAGTTGCGGGGTGAGGCGGGGGACGAAGATCGGTTCGTCGGTCGACGCCAGGTGGGTGAAGACGCCGAACTCGTCCAGCGCGCGGCGCGCCTCCTCGGGGACTCGGCGGCCGAGGATGGTTTGGATGCGCACGGGGTCTACGTCCTGCTGCCGGTACGAGTAGGCGAGTACGCGGGACTGCTGGTCCTCGATAGTCACCGGGCCGCCGACCACGCCCGCGATGACGTCGGCCAGTGCGAAGAGGTCGCCTGAGCGCGGTCCGCCCAGTACGAGGGTCTGCGCTACGGACGCGACCTGGCCCCACGGCACGGACGGGTCGACGAGCAGCACGGCGGCACCGGACTTGCGGGACGCGGCCACTACACGTTCGTCCAGCGGGGGAGTGCCGTGCAGGACTACGGCCGCCGCCGACGTCGTCGACACGAGCCGTACTGCCGCGGCCACGGACGGGGTACCCAGGCCGAGGAGGACGTCGTCGGGCGCGGCCGGGGTTTGTTCGGCGGGATCGTGCAGTGCGACGCCGCGCAGCTCGACGTCGCGGCCGCGCGGCGCGCAGCTCAGGTGCGTGCCCAGGCTGCCGAGCACGTCCACGAGGCGATCAAGGGCGGCCACCAGCGGATGTTATCCGCCAACCTGACGGCGCGACTGTCACTCGGACGTGGGACCATGTGAGATGTGGAGGTGGTGTCGTGAGCAGCCCTGACCGGAACGACACCCCGGTGTTGATCACCGAGGCGGCCCCTTCGTACGAGGAGCAGCACGCCGCCCGGCGGCGCAAGTACGCGATCATGATGAGCCTGCGCTTCCCGTGCCTGATCCTGGCGGCGTTCTTCGCGCACACCTGGTGGCTCGCGCTCGGGTTCATCCTGCTGTCGGTGCCGTTGCCGTGGATGGCCGTGCTCATCGCGAACGACCGGCCGCCGCGCAAGGCGGAGCGGGCGAACCGGTACGAACGCGAGCATCGGGCGATCGAGGAGCGCAACCCCACGATCATCGAGGGGTAACGCTGCGGGTATTACGAATAGTCGCCCGTGCTCGCCTTTTCCTACCGTTTCTCCAGGTCAACCGACCCGGAGAAACGGAGAAACAATGAAGAAGATCGTCACCGCCGCACTGGTGATCGGCGCGCTTTTCGCGGGCACGTCGGCGGCCCTCGCCGACGGGACGCCCTCGGGGCAGAGCACGCCGGTCCTGCAGTGCCGCCACTGCGCCGGGCAGTGAGCCTGCTCGCCTGACTCAGCGCGGCGGCTGCGCGCCCACGATGCTCACGGCGCGCGCGGCTGCTCGCACGCCGCCCAGCAGGGCCTCCCGTTTGGACACCCCGGTCGCCCACGCGGCCAGGAACCCCGCGTCGAACGCGTCGCCGGCGCCGGTCGAGTCCACGCAGGTCGCGGGCTCGGCGGGCACGGAGACGATCTCGTCGCCGTCCACCCACGACGCGCCGTCGGGCCCGGACGTCAGGACGACCGCGCCGACGTCGCCGAGCAGTGACTTCGCCGCGGCCGGTTCGGACGACCCGGTCAGCGCCCGCAGCTCGTCGGCGTTGGGCAGCAGGAAGTCCACGCCGCGCACGTCGTCCAGGAACGCCGCCGCCGAGTGGATCAGCGCCGCGGCCTGCGGGTCGACCGACGTCGTCAGCCCCGCCGCCTTCGCCGCCCTGAGCACCGCCAGGCCCGCGGGCCGCGACGTGGCGTCGAGCAGCACGTAGCCGGACAGGTGCAGGTGCCCCGCGCCGACGAGCAGGCCGGGGTCGAGGTCCTCGGGCGAGAACCGGGCGTTCGCGCCGCGGTCGGGCAACATGCTGCGCTGGGCGTTCTCGTCGACCAGCACGACCACGCAGCAGGTCGAGGCCTCGGCGTCCACCGCGAACGCGCACTGCACGCCCGCCGACGTCAGCTCGGCGTGCACCTGCCGTCCGGCGGAGTCGGCGCCCACGCGCGCGACGAGGATCGTCGGCGCGCCGCACTCCGCGAGCCAGGCCGCCGTGTTCGCCCCCGCGCCGCCTGGCTCGATCGTGACCTTCGCGCGGGAGTCGCCGCCGTGCACGATCGGCCCCTTGTGCCTCGCGACGACGTCCAGCCCGGCGTCGCCGACCACGACGATGCTCTTCACCGGGACAGCTCCACGGCCACCTCGGCGGCCAGCTGCACGTTGTTGACGACCAGCGCCTCGTTCGCAGCGAGGCTCACGCCACCGCTGCCGGTGTGGAAGTGCTCCAGCAGCACGGGCGTCACGTCCTTGCCGTGCACGTTGCCCTGGCGGAGCTTTTCGAGTCCCTCGGCCAGCAGCCGATCGTGCAGCTCCTGCGCCATCTCGAACGCGTGCGGAATCGGGTTCGCCAGCAGCATCCCGGAGTTCGACGCCGCGAACACGGCTGCCGCCTGCTTGGCGTCGTCCACGCGCCACGGCACGTCGAACTCGGACTCGCGGCGGTAGAACGCGGGAAACTTGTCGACCTGGTACCCGACGACCGGCACGGACCGGGTCTCCATGACCTCGAGCGTCGCGCCGATGTCCAGGATCGACTTCACGCCGGAACAGACGACGAGCACCGGCGTCACCGCCACGACGTCCAGGTCGGCCGACACGTCCCAGGTCTCGCTCGCGCCGCGGTGCACACCGCCGAGCCCGCCGGTCCCGAACACCCGGATGCCCGCGGCGTGCGCCAGCGCGGTCGTGCTGGCCACCGTCGTCGCGCCGCTCCTGTGCAGCGCGTACGCGGCGCCCAGGTCGCGCTTCGACAGCTTCAGCAGGTCCTCGGTGCACACCCGGTCGAGCTGGCTTTCGCTCAACCCGATGTGCGGCACCCCGTCCAGCACCGCGATCGTGGCGGGCACGGCCCCCGCCGCCCGCACGACCTCCTCCAGCCGGACCCCGACCGCGTGGTTGCGCGGCGCGGGCAGCCCGTGCGACAGGATCGTGCTCTCCAACGCCACGACCGGCCGGTTCCCGGCCAGTGCGTCGCGTACTTCCTCAGCGATGTGCAGTGCCGTCGAGTTCTGGGTGGTCACGAGGGGACATCATCCCAGGTACATTGGACGGGTGAGCACCCAGACTCTTCCCGAGGTCGACGTCCGGCCGGAGGGCACCGATCACACCGGCGACGACACGCCGAAGATGTTCCACTACGTGCGCAAGGCGAAGATCGCCGAGAGCGCCGTCATGGGCACGCACGTGGTGGCGCTGTGCGGCGAGGTCTTCCCGGTTACGCGCTCGCCGAAGCCCGGTTCGCCCGTGTGCCCCGAGTGCAAGAAGATCTACGACAACCTGCCCAGCGGTGGCGACGGGGGCGAGTAGGCCCCGAGCGATTTCGCACGCCCACGGCTCCCTTGCGGGTGCCGTGGGCGTTTGCGCGTCCGGTTCGGCGGCGTTGGCCTGAGGGTGCGGAATGCGTGCGGTCTCGCAGACGAGTGGTGTGGGCGGTCGCTCGTGCGGTGAGTGCCCTGAGGCCACGAAACGCTGGCGGCCCCGCGCGCACCGCGTGCGTTCGGCGACCGAGCCCAGAGAACACGAAACGCCCACGGCCCTTGAGACGGGTGCCGTGGGCGTTTGCGCGTTCGGCTACTTGACCCGGCCGCCGGTGAACGCCGGCGGTGTCGCCGGATCGGACGGCACGGGCGCGGTCCACAGGTACTGCTTGGGATCGCTGCCGTTGTCCGACGCGGCGAGCGCGAGCTCACCCGTCCGCGTCATCGCGAGACTCGTCGGGTAGCCGAACGTCGGCTGCGGGTCCCCCGAGCTGACGAGCCGCCACGGGTGGAACTGGGTACTGCCCGGCGCGACCGATGTCGTCACGCTCACCCGGCCGCTCCCGTCGAGCCGTGACAACGCGACGGTGCCGTTCGGCAGCAGCAGCGCGTCGACGCCGCCGTTCCCGACCCCATCGCCACCCTCACCGTCGATGACCTGCCAGTTGTCCTCGAAGCCGGAACGATCCGCCTTCTCCCGGAGCACGGCCGGCCGCGTGGTCCCGCCGACGTTCAGAGCGCTGAAGGCCAGGATGCCGCCCCGCCCGTCCAGGCTGAACACGACCTGGGCGTCGCTGCGGGGGAGCGTGCCCATCCGCACGGGGAGGTTGCCGGGCGTGTGCCGGAACCACTCCCGCGGCCCCATGGTCTGGGAGTCGATCCAGGTCTGGATGGCGATGGTCGTCTCGTCGCCACGGGTGATCACGACCGGCTTGTCGATGTACTTCGTGGTGCGGTTGCCGAACGGGCGCCACGTCCGCCACTCGCCGTTGGCCTGCTGCTCGCGCACGTAGAAGCGGCCGCGCGTGGTCTCGTAGAAGTCACCCGCGGCGTACAGGGCGAGCGTGCCGTTGGACCGGCGCGTCAACGCGGGCGTCCAGTCCATCCCGCCCTTGAGCAACGTGGGCGTCTGCCACTGGTCGCCCTTGAGCGTGTGCAGTTCGACGGAACCGAGCGAGACGTTCGTTGTGGCGAACACCGCGCTGCCCGTGTCATCGACGACCACGGAACGCGAGGGGCCGCTGTACCTCTGGCCGAAGTCGCGGGTGGCCCAGCCCGAGCCGGTCGAATACGTGTCGATGATCCGGTTGTCGGAGTTGATGTTCACGATGTGCGTGCCGCCCGCGTTGGGCGTCATGATCGCGGCGGGGTGCACGTAGTCGTTCCGGACGCCCGCGCCCCACTCGCCGAAGTTCACGGTGCAGTCCGTGGTCGTCGCGGTGATGTCGACGTCCGTGCCCCAGTCCCAGCCGATCACCGAGCCGGTCGAGGTCCGCCAGTTGCTGGTGGCGTCCTCCTCGGTGAACCGGTTCCACAGCAGCTGCCCCGTGTCGGGGCGTACGGCGTAGTACACGTCGCCGCCCGCCGAGAAGAACTTGTCATAGCCAGGCCACTGGGTGGCCGGGATGACGTCGTAGGTCTGGAAGCGGTCGTAGAAGCCCTTGAAACGGAAGCGGTGCAGCGCACCGGAGCCGTCGCGCGCCTGCAGCCCGCCCTGGCCGCTGGCGACGATCATGTTGAACCGGCTCCAGCCCACGTCGATGACCTGGTCGGCGACCACCCACTGGCGCAGTTCCTCGTTGTAGG
This sequence comes from Lentzea sp. NBRC 105346, assembly GCF_030269605.1. Taxonomy (GTDB): domain Bacteria; phylum Actinomycetota; class Actinomycetes; order Mycobacteriales; family Pseudonocardiaceae; genus Lentzea. The sequence goes on along the minus strand of NZ_BSTQ01000017.1, from coordinate 41,556 downwards.
CCCAGCGACGCAGCTGGTCTCCTTCGAGCGTGTAGATCTGGCCGTCGGCATCGACGGTGATCTTGTTGCGTTCGGTGAGGTAGCGCTGCCAGCCCCAGCCGATCGTCTCGTACTGGCCGCCGCCGGGCATCGTGTCCCAGCCCGAGCCGTTGTAGCGCAGCCTGCGCAGCTCGCCGCCGGTGGTGATGTTGTAGAGCCGGCCGTCCTTCCCGGCGAACGTCTTGCCGCCCCAGCCCCAGCCGACCTGCTGGGCGCCGCCCCAGCTGCCGCCTCCGTTCACCGGGTCGGTGTGCTTGTACAGCCACAGGTCGCCGTCGGCCTGCATCGTGAAGATGTTCACCGCAGGCTTGCAGGTGGTCGTGGTCTCGGCGGACGCGGTGCCACTCGGCACGGCGGTGAGCGTGGCCGCGGCCGCCGCCGCCAGGCCGATCGATCTCAGTTTCCGGTTCATTTTCCGAATCCCCCAGCTCAGTTGATCGATCCGCCGGTGAACTGCAGCGAAGTGGCCGGGTCGGCGGGGACCGAGGCCGAGTAGAGCTTGCGGCTGCCCGCCGTGAAGCCCGTGACCACCGCGACGTCGCCCGACCTGGTCGGGAAGACCCGGATCCCGGCGTTCGTCGCCGAGTCGGGCGCCGCGATGGTCTGCCACGGCTGGAAAACGCCGGGTGAGGTCGAGACGGACACGAGGAGCCCGGCCTCGCCCGTCGCGGCGATCACCGTGGAGCCGTTGGAGAGGACGTGCGCGCCGAACTGCTCACCGGTGATCTGCTTGCCCGCCGCGTCGGCCACCGGCGTCCAGCTGGAGCCGAACCCGTTCTCGTTGCCGCGCACGAACATCAGCGTGTTGTCCTTGCGCGCGAAGGCGATGAGACCGGTCCCGCCGTCGCCGCTCAGCACGACCTTGCCGGTCGCGCCGGAGGGCAGCCACCCGATCCGCGTGGGCTGGCCGCCCTGCGAGTGCTTGAACACCTCGTACGTGCCGTCGGTGGTCTGTGCCACGATGATCGAGGAGTTCGCGGGATCGGTGATCAGCGTGAGCTCGGCGGGGTACTCGGCGGTGCCGAACTGCCGCCACGGCCGCCAGCCGCCGGGGATCTGCTCGCGCACGAAGAGCTTCCGGCCGCTCGTCGCGTAGACGGCGAGCGTGCCATCCGAACGCTGGGAGATCGACGGCTTCGTCTCCATCCCGCCCTTGATGGACACCGGCGCCCACCACTGGTCCTTGTAGACGGTGTGCAGGAGCACGTCGCCGGTCGGCGCGAAAACGCTCGCGACCGTCGCCGAGCCGACCTCGTCGTCCGCGACACCGTCGGACACGCCGACGTACTGGCCGTCCACCCACGCCGTGGCCCAGCCGGACTCGGCCGAGTACTGGTCCTTGAAAGCGCCGGTCATGGCGTTGACGCCCAGGATGTGCGTGCCACCGGTGGCGGGCAGGGCGACGGACGCGATCTCGCCGGCGCTGCCCGCGACGGAGCGATAGTTGGGCATCGGCAGGTCGGCCGAGCAGTCGGTCGTCGTGGCCGTCACGTCGTGGTCGGTGCCCCAGCCGTATCCGACGACCTTCTCGCCCGCCCAGTTCAGGTCGGACTCGGTCTGCCGGTTCCAGACCAGCTGACCGGTGTCGGGACGGACCGCGTAGTACACGTCGCCGCCGGGCGTCAGGATCTGGCCGCTCGAGCGCCAGTCGTTCGACGGGTCGACGCCGTCGTAGACGAGCGCGCGGTCGGTGCTGCGCTGGAAGCGGAACCGGTGCAGCGCGTTCGCGGAGTCACGGGCCTGCAGCGTGCCGGGCGCGCCGCCCGTGATGGAGTTGAACCGGCTCCAGCCGGTGTCGACGACCTGCCCGCTGCCGTAGGCCCACCGGCGTCCGGGCTCGTCGTAGAGCCACCAGCGCAGCTGGTCGCCCTCGAGCGTGTAGATCGAGCCGTCGGCGTCCGCGGTGATCTTGTTGCGCTCCGTCAGGTAGCGCTGCCAGCCCCAGCCGATCGTCTCGTACTGGCCGCCGCCGGGCATCGTGTCCCAGCCGCCGTTGTTGTAGCGCAGCCGGCGCAGTTCACCCGAGTCGGTGATGTTGTAGAGACGGCCGTCGGCGCCGGCGAACGTCTTGCCGCCCCAGCCCCAGCCGACCTGCTTGGCGCCGGCCCACGAGAAGCCGCCGTTCACCGGGTCGGAGTGCTCGTAGACCCACAGGTCGCCGTCGGCCTGCATGGTGAAGATGCGGACGGTCGGCTTGCAGGTGGTGGACTCGGCGGCCCCCGCCGAACCCGTGGCCAGAGTGGTGATCATGCCCGCCGACAGAGCGGTGGCAAGGCACAGCGATCTGAGCTTCGTGCTCAAGTGGAACCCCCAGGTTGGACTGTCGGCGACAGCTTACGTAGGGGGTCTGACAATGTCCGGATTAGGTGGATTGTTCGACGTCGGCGGGCTGCTCGGCCTTCGGCTGTGGCACGCGCAGCGGCGTCGTGAGCTGTGTGTCCGCGGGTGAGGGCGCGGTGTACTCCTTGGCCTGGCCGTTCTTCTCGGCGCGCAGACGCTCCGCCGCCCGCTCCATCTCGAGCCGCCGCCACCGGCGCCGCTGCCGCTTGGTCATGTGCGCCGGCCACATGTCCTCGATCGCGCTGTTGAAGTACGCGCCGATGACGATCGCCAGCCCGATGAAGAACACGAACAGCAGGAACGCGATCGGCGTCGCCAGCGCGCCATAGGTGTAGCCCGTGGTGGTGATCCACTGGATGTACACGCGCAGGCCGATCGACGACAGCAGGAACACGGCCATCGCCAGTACGGCACCCGGCAGCCCGCGGTGCCACGGCAGCTTCCGCGGCAGCGCCAGCTTGTAGAGCGTCGCCAGCGCGAGCACGAGGATCACCGCGACGACGGGGTAGTAGAACCGGCCCACCCACGTCGCGATGAACGGCTGCCACGAGCCGGGGAAGAACTGGGGGATCAGGTCCGGGCCGAGCGCCAGCACGGGCAGCCCGACCACCAGGAGTATCAGCGACACCATGTAGAGGCCGAGCGCGAAGATCCGCTGCCACAGCTCGTTGCGCACGCCGTACTGGCCGTGCGCCACGGTGATCGCGTCGACGAACGACGACATCGCCGACGACCCCGCCCACAGTGAGATCAGGAAACCCACGGACACGATCTCGCCCTTGCCCGTGGAGAGGATCTCCTGGACGGTCGGCGCGATCACACCGTTCACCACGTCCCCGCTGAAGATCGTCCGGCTGAAGCCGATGATCTTCTCTTGGACGGCACGCACGACTTCCTGGCCGAACCAGTCGCCCAGCCAGCCCATCGCACCCAGCACACCGAGCAGAAGTGGCGGAAACGACAACGTCTGCCAGAACGCCGCCTCGGCGGCTTCTGAGAAGATGTTGCCCTCCCACGCCTTCGACAGCGTGCGCGCCACAAGACGCAGCGGCCCCTTGGGGGCGGTGCTGCGCGTGTTGTTGTCGTCAGGCGAACCCATCGCAGGGTCAAGCATGGTGCATGGCGGGCGGTTTCGCGGCATCGACGCTCGCAACAGGTAGGCTTCGGTTGCCCGCAACGGTCGGCCGTCATGCGGGCATTCGCATGCCTACCTGCGGAAACGCTGGATAGAGGGGATCGGATTGGCTTCGACAGTTCAGGTCGCGACCCGGCCGCTGCGGGCATGGCAGCGACGCGCGTTGACCAAGTACCTCGCCGCCAAGCCGAAGGACTTCCTGGCCGTCGCCACGCCGGGCGCCGGCAAGACCACGTTCGGCCTGCGCGTCGCCGCCGAACTGCTCGCCGACCGCACGATCGAGGCCGTCACGATCGTCACGCCCACCGAGCACCTCAAGCACCAGTGGGCGAAGGCCGCGGCCGAGGCCGGCATCGCGATCGACTCGAACTTCCGCAACACCAACGCCGTCACCTCCCGCGACTACCACGGTGTCGCCGTCACGTACGCCCAGGTCGCCGCGCATCCGGCGCTGCACCGCGTGCGCACCGAGAACCGCAAGACGCTGGTGCTGCTCGACGAGATCCACCACGGTGGTGATGCCAAGTCGTGGGGTGATGCGATCCGCGAGGCGTTCACGCCCGCGGTGCGCAGGCTGTGCCTGACAGGAACCCCGTTCCGGTCCGACGACTCGCAGATCCCGTTCGTCACCTACGAACCGGACGCGGGCGGCTTCATGAAGTCGAAGGCGGACCACTCCTACGGCTACTCCGACGCGCTGCGCGACGGCGTCGTCCGGCCCGTGCTGTTCATGGCCTACTCGGGTGAGGCCTCGTGGCGCACCTCGGCGGGCGAGGAGTTCTCGGCCCGGCTGGGGGAGCCGCTGACCCAGGAACAGACCGCCCGCGCGTGGCGCACGGCGCTCGACCCGGCGGGCGACTGGATGGCCTCCGTGCTGCGTGCCGCCGACCAGCGGCTGACGCTGAAGCGCCAGGACGGCATCCCGGACGCCGGCGGCCTGATCATCGCCACGGACCAGGAGACCGCCAAGGCCTACGCCGCGGTGCTCAAGCGCGTGACCGGGCACGACGCCACGGTCGTGCTGTCCGACGACCCCAAGGCCTCCGGCCGCATCGCCGAGTTCGCGGCCACCACGGAACGCTGGATGATCGCGGTCCGGATGGTGTCCGAGGGCGTCGACGTCCCGCGGCTCGCCGTGGGTGTGTACGCCACGTCGTCGTCGACGCCGTTGTTCTTCGCCCAGGCCATCGGGCGCTTCGTGCGGGCGCGCCGGCCCGGTGAGACGGCGTCGGTGTTCCTGCCGTCCGTGCCGGTGCTGCTGCAGCTGGCCGCCGAGCTGGAGCAGCAACGCGACCACGTGCTCGGCAAGCCGCATCGGGAGAAGGAGGGCTGGGACGACGACCTGCTCGCCGACGCCAACCAGACCAAGGACGAGCCCGGCGAGGACGAGAAGGCCTTCACGTCGCTGGGCGCCTCGGCCGAGCTGGACCAGGTGATCTACGACGGGTCCTCGTTCGGCACCGCGGCGTTCGCCGGGTCCGAGGAGGAGCAGGAGTACCTCGGGCTGCCGGGCCTGCTCGCACCGGACCAGGTGCGGCAGCTGCTCCGGCAACGGCAGGAGGAGCAGCTGTCGAAGCCCCGCGCCGAGTCCAAGTCGCCGCTCGCGCCGCAGCAGGCCCGGCCGCAGTCGGTGCAGGAGCGGCTGGCGGCGTTGCGCAAGGAGCTCAACTCGCTCGTCGCCATGCACCACCACCGGACCAAGAAGCCGCACGGCAAGATCCACAACCAGCTGCGCGAGTACTGCGGCGGACCGCCCACCGCGATGGCGAGCATCGAACAGCTCGAGGAGCGGATCGCCACGCTGCGTTCGTGGTGAGCGACGTGTAAACGCTCCCACGTCCGTAATGTCGCCCTAACGCACGGTAGCTAGATGCCATTTGAGTTACCGCATTGTTGCCACTTAATCGATACAGTGTGGTTCCGGTCACCCACATGTCAGGCATACGTTGTGCGCCACAACATTCTCCGCTCACACGCAGTGAAAGGGATGGCGGATGCGCAGCAAGAGCCTCGCCCTCATCGCCGTCGGCACCGGCCTTGCCGTTGCCATGACGGCTTGCGGTGCCAACACGTCTTCCGGCGGCTCCGGAAGCACCAACTCGAACAGCGGCGGCGGGGGCGGCGCGAAGGTCGGCGTCATCCTTCCCGAGACCGCGACCTCCGCCCGTTGGGAAGGCTTCGACAAGCCCCTGCTCGAGGCCGCCCTCAAGAAGGAGGGGCTCGACCCCGACATCCAGAACGCCCAGGGTGACGTGCAGAAGTTCAGCACCCTCGCGGACGGCATGATCAACGCGGGCGTCAAGGTCCTGATCATCGCTACGCCGAACAGCGAGGTCGGCGCCTCGGTCGCCAAGAAGGCGCAGGCGCAGGGCATCCAGGTCATCGACTACGACCGCCTCAACCTGGGCGGAACCTCGTCCTACTACGTCTCGTTCGACAACGTGAAGGTCGGCGAGCTGCAGGGCCAGGGCCTGGTCGAGGGTGTGGCGAAGCTGGTGCCGGGCAAGAAGCCGGCCGAGATCATCGAGATCGAGGGCGCGCCGACGGACAACAACGCCACCCTGTTCACCGAGGGGCAGCACAAGGTCCTCGACGCCAAGTACGCCTCCGGTGACCTGAAGAAGGTCCAGTCGCAGCCGATCGACGGCTGGGACAACCAGAAGGGCGGCCAGGTCTTCGAGCAGATCCTGACCAGCAACGGCGGCAAGGTCGACGGCGTCGTCGCCGCGAACGACGGCCTCGCCGGCGCCGTGATCACGGTGCTGAAGAAGGTCGGCCTGAACGGCAAGGTGCCGGTCACCGGTCAGGACGCCACTCCGGACGGCCTGAAGGCCGTGCTGCGTGGTGACCAGTACATGACGGTCTTCAAGCCGATCAAGGACGAGGCCGAGGCCGCCGCCAAGCTGGCTGCCGCGCTGGCCAAGGGCGACACCGCCGCCGCTGACAAGCTGGCCTCCGGTTCGACGAAGGACACGAAGGGCAACCGCGACGTCAAGTCCGTGCTGCTCACCGCCCAGATGATCACCAAGGACAAGGTCAAGGTCGTGGTGGACGCGGGCTTCGTGAAGGCGTCGGAGATCTGCACCGGCGAGACCCAGGCCGCCTGCACGGAACTCGGCATCAAGTAGCAGACGCTCTGCGCCAGGCGGGGGTGCGTGCGAGGCACCCCCGCCTCGGTGCGTGGAAGCCACGGAGGAAACCCAGTGAGCGAGCCGATTCTCGAGCTGCGCGGCATCAACAAGAGCTTCGGTCCCGTGCACGTCCTGCACGACATCGACCTCACCGTGAACCCCGGCGAGGTCACCGCGCTCGTCGGCGACAACGGCGCGGGCAAGTCGACGTTGGTCAAGTGCATCGCGGGCATCCACCCGTCCGACTCGGGTGAGGTCCTTTTCGAGGGCGAGCCGGTGCACATCAAGGGCCCGCGCGACGCCGCGGCGCTCGGGATCGAGGTCGTGTACCAGGACCTCGCACTGGCCGACAACCTCGACATCGTCCAGAACATGTTCCTCGGCCGCGAACGCACCAAGGGCGGCCTGCTCGACGAGACGGACATGGAACAGGCGGCGCGCAAGACGCTCGCGTCGCTGTCGGTGCGCACGGTCAAGTCGGTGCGCACGCAGGTCGCGTCGCTGTCCGGTGGTCAGCGGCAGACCGTGGCGATCGCCAAGGCCGTGCTGTGGAACAGCAAGGTCGTCCTGCTCGACGAGCCCACCGCGGCACTCGGTGTCGCGCAGACGCGCCAGGTGCTCGACCTGGTGCGGCGGCTGGCGGAGCAGGGCCTCGGCGTCGTGCTGATCAGCCACAACATGAACGACGTGTTCGAGGTCGCCGACCGCATCGCGTGTCTCTACCTCGGCCGGATGGCGGCGGTCGTCGGATCCAAGGACGTCACGCACGGCCAGGTGGTCGAGCTGATCACCGCCGGACGTTCCGGTGACCTGGGCATCGCCCGCCCCGAGGCGGCGACGATCTGATGAGTTCCGAAGAGGACAGCATGACCAACACCACCGAGACGCCCTCGCAGGACACCCCGGCGCCGGGCGCGATCTCCGACTTCGGCATCGACACGACCTCCATGTCCACCGGTGAGGCGATGCGCGACTACTGGGCCAGGGTCCGCGGCGGCGAGCTCGGTTCGCTGCCCGCGTTGCTCGGGCTCGTCGTGCTGCTCATCGTGTTCAGCTCGTTGTCCGACACGTTCTTCACCCTCGGCAACCTCGCCAACCTGCTCCAGCAGGGCGCCAGCATCACGATCATCGCGATGGGCCTGGTGTTCGTGCTGCTGCTCGGCGAGATCGACCTGTCGGCCGGTACCGCGTCCGGTGTGACGGCGTCGGTGATGGCACTGCACCTGATCCACAATGGCAATCTCCTCGGCGGCATGGGCAACACGGTGTTCTACGTGTTCTGCGGCCTGCTGGTGCTCGCGATCGTGCTCGCGTCGTTGATGAGGATCTGGGCCGGGGCGGTGCTGTCGCTGATCGCGTTCCTGATCGCCGTGCTCGGTGTGCCGGCGAACGCGTGGCTGGAGATGCTGCTCGCGGTCTGCGTCGGCGCGGCCATCGGCTCCATCACGGGCTTCCTCGTCGCCAAGGTCGGCATCCCGTCGTTCGTCGTGACCCTGGCGCTGTTCCTGGTCTGGGGCGGCGTCGTGCTGCAGCTCATCGGTCAGGGCGGCACGCTCGGCCTGCGCGACGACACGATCTTCAACGTGGCCAACGGAAACCTGAACACCGCGGGCTCGTGGCTGCTGTGCGTCATCGCGGTCGGCGGTTACGCGGCGGTCGTGCTCACGCGGCACTTCACCAGGCTGCGCAAGGGACTCGTGGCCCAGCCGACCTCGCTGGTGCTGGCCAAGATCGGTGGCCTCGCGCTGCTGGCGGCGGTCGCCACGTTCGCGCTCACACAGAACCGGGCGCCGACCGACCTCATCGTGATCGAGGGCGTGCCGTACGTGGTGCCGATCGTGCTCGTGCTGCTCGTGATCGGCACGTTCGTGCTCGACCGCACCAGCTACGGCCGGCACATCTACGCCGTCGGTGGCAACACGGAGGCGGCGCGCCGGGCCGGTATCAACGTCGAGCAGATCCGGATGAGCGTCTTCGTGATCGCCTCCTCGGCGGCCGCGATCGGCGCGATCGTGTACTCGTCCAAGGTCGGCTCGGTCGACCCGAACGCCGGTGGCGGCAACACGCTGCTGCTGTCGGTCGGTGCGGCGGTCATCGGCGGCACCTCGTTGTTCGGCGGCAAGGGCCGGCTGCGGGACGCCGTCATCGGTGGTGCGGTACTCGCGATCATCCAGAACGGCATGGGCCTGCTCAAGCAGCCCGCCGCCGTGGTGTTCATCGTGACCGGCCTGGTGCTGCTGCTCGCCGCGAGCGTCGACGCGTTGTCCCGCCGCCGGGCGGCGGTCGCCGCGCGCTAGTCGTGACGACACCGACCTCCGGCACTCGTCCCGACGAGATCCGCAGGCACAACCGGACGGCGCTGCTGCGCCGCCTGCACGTGGACGGACCGTCCACCAGGGCATCGCTCGCGGTCGAGCTCGGGCTCAACCGCAGCACGATCAAGGCCCTGGTGGACGGCCTCGCCGGCGACGGCGTCGTCGAGGAACGCGTGCCGGCGAAACGCAGCGGCGCCGGCCGCCCGTCGCTGCTCGTCCTGCCCCAGCCGCAAGCCGCCGTCGTCATGGCGATCGACGTGCGGGTGGAGCAGGTCGCGATGGGTTTCGTGGGCCTGGGCGGCGAGATCCTCGGCCGCGACAGCTGGAACCTGCATCACCGGACGCGTGATCCGGGCGAGGTCATCACGCACATCGTCGAGTCCGCCAAGCTCATGGCCGACGAACTCGACGTCACCGCCGTCGGCGTCGGGGTGTCCGTGCCCGGCGTCGTGCGGCGGTCCGACGGTCTCGTGCACGAGGCGCCGAACCTGCACTGGACCGCGGTGGCACTGGGGAAGCGGCTCGAGGCCGTGTTGAAACTGCCCGTGCAGGTGGGCAACGACTCCGAGCTCGGCGCCCTGGCCGAACACGTGCGCGGGGCCGCCCGCGCGTCGCAGGACATGGTCTACATCTCCGCGGACGTCGGCGTCGGCGGTGGCGTGATCATCTCCGGATCGCCGTTGCGCGGCACCGGAGGGTACGTGGGGGAGCTGGGGCACATGGTCGTGCGCCCCGGCGGCCGGCGCTGCTACTGCGGCTGTGACGGCTGCTGGGAGACCGAGGTGGGCGAGGCGGCGCTGTGCCGTGCGCTGGGCCTCGCGGAGGACGCGCCGCGTGGTGCCGTCGTCGCGGAGCTGAAAGCGTTGGAGGACGTCTCGAAGCTCGACGGGTTCACCGAGTGGCTGGCGCTGGGCCTGGTGAACGTGGTGAACCTGCTGGGGCCCGAACTGGTGGTGCTGGGGGATCTCTACACGTCGCTGCCACCGTCCGTGGTCGCGTCGGTGAGTTCGGTAGTGCAGCAGCGCAGTCTGGTGTCGCGTGCCGTTGGGGGAACCCAGATCGTGACGTCGCCGCTGGGACGGGACGCGAAGCTGCTCGGGGCCGCCGAGCTGGCGTTCGAACCGGTGCTGGGAACCATCTAGATATGCAAGGGGGCGGGACCCTTCCGGATCCCGCCCCAGGACGGCTAGAGGTGGCCTAACTCAGCCCTGCTGCAGTTCAGCAGCGAGCTCGCGCAGCTTCTGGCTGTGCGCACGGGCGTGGTGCCCGCAGAACAGCAACTCGCCTCCGGACTGGAGGACGGCGCGAACCTGGGCAGCAGCCCCGCAGCGGTCGCAGCGGTCGGCAGCGGTCAGTTCGGGGCGGGTGAGCGCGGTAGTCATGGAAATCTCCCTCCGTCCCGGCACCACGTGTAGGTGCCCTCTTACCAAGCTGCGACCACAGCGCCCCTGGCTGGTGCGCGGTGCTCGCTGGCTCCACTCTGACAGACGTTCCAGCGATAGTCAGTGTTCCCGTGTACGTGGCGACTCGCGTCACTCGGTGATTTACCCGCATGTCGCACGTTCACACATCCGGACACCACCGGTTCACCGTCTTGACACGTACATTCCGCGACCAAGGTTCAACGCGCGGAGCAGCAAAGATGTGCCATTCGGTCGGTTGCGTGCTGCCAGTGGTGTGATATCGCTTGCCCTCGTCTGCCCAGAGCGAACATGGTCACGAACTTCCCACGATTCGGACCTCTTGCCGTGATCTTTCCTATCGCAGGGCCGTACTGATGGCCCTCGCGGCGTGCCCCACGGCCTCCCTCACCGCCGTGGCGCTGCGCGTGTCGATCAGCACCGCGCTCACGTTGCCCAGAACGCTGTTGGACGGCGACCGCACCGGCGCGCTCACCATCTCCAGCCCACTCGGCACCGTCGAGCCGGGCCGCAACCGGAAGACGTCCTCGGCCCGCACGACACTCGCCGCCGCGACGAGCTCCCGGTCCCGGCGCGGCACGGCCAGCACCGTCGAGGTCCGGATCGTCGCCGACAACGCCCTGAGCGGTTGCCGCGCCACGTGCAGCAGGTTCGGGTACGGCTCCCACGCCTGCCCGAACCGGAACATCTGCGCCCCGATCCGGTACCGCCCGCGCGCGTTCTCGACGGCCCCGAGCTCCTCCAGCTGGTCGAGCAGCCGGTGGACGGTCGTCTTCGGCATCTCCGACTTCACCGCCAGCTGGCTCAGCCCCAGCTCGCCGTGCTCCATCAGGTTGTCCAGCAGCGCGAACGCGCCGCCCAATACTGATCTCCCCATCTCCTGTGCTCCCCCTTGGTCCGGTGGCTGGAACGACCCCTGTGCACTCCACCGGCGAGCGCACAGACTGATCGTGTCCTCCGTGACGCGGATCCACATGAGCATGGGGGTACTCATTCGTACTCACGCGTGCTCAGGGCGGTCTGAGCATTACCTTTCGGACATGTGAGAAGGGCCCCACGCCGTGGCGTGAGTCCAGGTAGGTCGTTGACACGACCGACACGACTGCACAGCCGCATCCCGTGGAAGTCGATCAGGTAGGCAGCCCGCTCGATCACCTGCACGAGGCTTCGGAACAAGCCGGCGCCCGCTACGGCATCCACGGCTTCGGTGCGGTGCCCGTGACCAGTCGTGGCGCCGTCGGCGTTCCCGGTGGGGGCAACATGATCAGCGCGTGGACGACGTCGGCCAGTGAACCGCTTCGTTCCCAGACGAGGCCGCCGTCGTAGTCGCTGCGCAGTGCCTTGGCGTCCGTCGTGTGGCGCACACGGACGGCATCGGTCCAGCCGCCGGGCCACATGCGCACCCCGTGCATCGCGGTGACCACCCCGTCCGCCATCGACGGCAGGAACACCCATCCGGCATGTACGAGGTCGATCAGGTGCTGAAGCTCGGGGAACTCGGCGAGCGCGGTCTCGATGTCGATCAGTGTGACCATGGCGCCGACGTTAGAAAGGGGGCGTCCCGATCTTTTGCCTGCGTGGCAAGGTCGCCTGACCGGGTTAAACCGGCAGTCCCGCCCGGTATGCCATGCCTCGCAGCTCACGGCCGATGGCGCCGCGACGAGACTTGACCAGCAGTTCTGCGATGACCGACCGCATGAACGGGTGCCGATGGATGCGTGCGGGGGAGATCCGCTCGGCGCGCCGCAGCATCAGCACGGCGTTGTCCTGTCGCCTGGGCAGCCGGGCCAGCGCGCGACCGAAGTCCCGGTAGTACGCCGCCTTGCGAGTCGGGGAAGGGAGGTCATCCGGGTTCACCGAGTCGGCTATCCGTGCAGCATCGGCGTGATCGCCCGCTTCCAGCGCAACCGACATCCTCCACACGCCGACATTCGCGGGATTGAAGCCGAACCACAGCGGGTCGCCGTCATCGTGGACCGTGGCTGCGAGGTTCTCGGCTTCCTCCAACGCGGCCACCTGACCCGCACGGTCGCCGCTTGCGGCCGCCACCAGCGAGGACGTGAGCGTCAGCATTCCCCTGGCCGACCTCGCCGCCGGGTTGTTCGTGCCGACCCCCGGTCGGGTGAGCACGTTGGATGCCATGTCGAAGGCGCCCGCGCCGAGCAGGCCGAACGCCGTGCCGAACGCGCTCACCGCGTGTGTCACCGGGTCGTCGACGGCCTCGGCCGCGTGCTGAGCGAGTGTCGCTGCCTGCCAGCCAAGATCCATGCTGGCGCCGATGTCCATGAGCCAGGCCATGGTGCCCTGCACGTGGAGCAGAGCGAGCAGGCTCCGAACGCGCTCGACGTCACGGCCGGAGTCGAGGGTGCTGTGCAGATCACGGATCAGGCCGGGCAGCTCGCTGCCGACATCGGCATAGCGGCACTCCCGCTGCGCGTTCATGAGCGCGGCGACCCGTGTGTGCAGCACATCGACCGGCGCGACCTCACCGCGGGGCTCGTTCATGCTCGCGGCCAGCAGTGCGAGGCGGACCGCGTTCAACGACCGGTCTTCGTCGAGCTCACCCGGAAACGCGAGTGCGGTGCCGGTGATCTCGCTGGGCGCGACCTCCAGAGCGGCGGCCAAGGCGACGATGAGAGACCGCCGGTCGAGGGCCCGCTCGCCTGACTCGAGTCGTGAGAGGTAGCTGGGGGAGATTCCGGCCAGGCCCGCGACAACCGCGAGCGACTTCCGCCGGGCGTGGCGGATCTGCCGCAGCCTCCGGCCGATCTCGCTTCCTGTGTCAGCCTGCTTCGCAGCCACAACGGCACCCTCCACCTCAAGGGTATCGAGAGGTCGAGCATGTCGGGATCACTCGGCATCCGCTGCCTGGATCTCCTCGACCATGCCAACTGCCGGACCGCATTCCCATGGCTCGCCGCAACTGGGGCACAGGCCACCCTCGCCACGGCAATGCGGCTCCAAGTTCAAGCCACGTTTGCGCCAGCGCATCTGCTCTTCCCACGTGAGGGACGAGTCAGCTTCCCGCCTCGCCACGATGGCCAATGCCTCCGTGTACGCGTCATCGAAATCCTCGTGCATGGGCCGCACGGTGGGGCCCTGGTGTCACCGGCTCGCGAAACGGCTGTGGCCGGTGACCCGCGCGGGTCACCGGCCACAGCCGTGAGCGTTGCTGCCTAGTCCAGGTAGTCGCGCAGCACCTGCGAACGCGACGGGTGGCGCAGCTTGGACATCGTCTTCGACTCGATCTGGCGGATGCGCTCGCGCGTGACGCCGTAGACCTGGCCGATCTCGTCCAGCGTGCGCGGCTGGCCGTCGGTCAGACCGAAGCGCAGGCGGACCACGCCGGCCTCGCGCTCGGACAGCGTCGCGAGCACGGACTGGAGCTGGTCCTGCAGCAGCGTGAACGACACGGCGTCCACGGCCACCACGGCCTCGGAGTCCTCGATGAAGTCACCGAGCTGGCTGTCGCCCTCGTCGCCGATCGTCTGGTCCAGCGAGATGGGCTCACGCGCGTACTGCTGGATCTCCAGCACCTTCTCCGGCGTGATGTCCATCTCCTTGGCCAGCTCCTCCGGGGTGGGCTCGCGGCCCAGGTCCTGGAGCAGCTCGCGCTGGATGCGGCCGAGCTTGTTGATGACCTCGACCATGTGCACCGGGATGCGGATGGTGCGGGCCTGGTCGGCCATCGCGCGGGTGATCGCCTGACGGATCCACCAGGTGGCGTACGTGGAGAACTTGTAGCCCTTGGTGTAGTCGAACTTCTCGACCGCGCGGATCAGGCCCAGGTTGCCTTCCTGGATGAGGTCCAGGAACGCCATGCCGCGGCCGGTGTAGCGCTTGGCCAGCGACACGACCAGGCGCAGGTTGGCCTCGAGCAGGTGGTTCTTGGCGCGCTCGCCGTCGCGGACGATCCAGCGCAGGTCGCGGCGCAGCTGCGGGGTGAGCTTCTCCTGCTCGTCCTCGGCGCGGCGGACGCGCTCGGCGGCGTAGAGGCCCGCCTCGATGCGCTTGGCGAGTTCGACCTCCTCCTCGGCGTTGAGGAGGGCGACCTTGCCGATCTGCTTCAAGTACGCCCGAACGGAGTCGGCCGAAGCGGTGAGTTCCGCGTCCTTGCGCGCCTGGCGCAGGGCCTCGGACTCCTCCTCGTCCCAGACGAAGTCCCCCTCGGCTTTGGGGTCCTCCTCCTCGGGCTCGTCCACGACGGGCTCGTCGACGAGTTCGACGTCCTCGACCAGGTCCTCGGCGCCGGGGGCGCCTTCCATGTCCTCGGGCTCCTCGCCCTCGGCCGCCTTCTTCCCATCAGCGGGAGCGGCCTTCGCCGCCGTCTTACGGGGCGCCTTGGTGGTCTTGGCGCCCGCAGCGGTCTTCGCGGCGGCCGGCTTCTTCGCGGCCGTCTTGCGCTTCGGGGTCTCCTCGGAGGACTCCTCAGCCGCTGCCTTGGTCGTCTTGGCGGCGCTCGCGGCGGAGCTGGAGCGTCGGGTTGCGGTTTCTGCGGCTGCCACGTACGCCCTTTCGCGACGGTCGTTCAAGGCAAACCGGAGGGCGCGAAACCTCGGTCGCCAGAGTTCTTGGGAGCTCCCCGCCGATCTTGTTCAGCGGGTTGCCGTTCCATTGTAACGACGTGGGTGACTGGTTGTTGCGCCCCGAGCCCGTTCGGGGCGCGTCGCCAGGCGTTCCCGCAGCTAGATCGAGTACGAAAAACGTTCAGTGGTGGATGCCGTGCGCGGCGGCGACCGCGGCGCCGACGATGCCCGCGTCGTTCTTGAGTGCGGCTGCAACTACTTCGGTACGAACCTTGAGCAATGGCAACCACTTGTGTGCCTTCTTGCTGACCCCGCCGCCCGCGATGACAAGATCCGGCCAGATGAGGTTCTCCAAGACGTTGACGTAGCGCGAGACGAGCGGCGTCCACTCCTCCCACGACAGGTCCTGCTCCTCCTTCACGGAGGCGGCCGCCCGTGACTCAGCGTCGTGGCCGTCGACCTCGAGGTGACCGAACTCGGTGTTGGGCACGAGCTGGCCGTCGAGGAACACCGCGCTGCCGATTCCGGTGCCGAACGTGAGCAGGACGACCAGTCCTTCATGTCCCTTGCCCGCGCCGAAGGTCATCTCGGCGATGCCGGCCGCGTCGGCGTCGTTCATCACGACGATGTCCTCGGGCTTGCGCTTGAGCCGCTTGGCGAAGAGCTCCTGGGCGTTGGTGTTGATCCAGCCCTTGTCCACGTTCGCCGCCGACAGCGCCACACCGTGCTTGACCACGCACGGAAGGGTCACCCCGACCGGGCCGTCCCAGTTGAACTTCTCGACGATCTCGGCCACGACCTCCGCCACCGCTTCCGGCGTGGACGGCTGGGGCGTGGGGATGCGCATGCGTTCGCCGTCCAGTGCGCCCGCCTCGAGATCGACCAGGCCGCCCTTGATGCCGGAGCCGCCGATGTCCACACCGAACCCGCGGGTGATGCCCATCCCGTTGGCCTTCCTACTCGATTCAGTAACCGTGGTGCGCAGACATTAGCCTGACCTTCTCCGATAGTCCCGTGTGAGTGACTGACTAGGAAGAAATCGTGGATCCGAGGACGCTCGTCGACACCGCAGTGGCCATCGGCAAGGAAGCCGCCGAGCTCGTCCAGCGCGTCCGGCGGACCGCTGTCACCGATGTCGACACCAAGTCGACCGCCACCGACGTCGTGACCGCCGCCGACCGTGCCTCCGAGCAGCTGGTCCGGTCGCGGCTGGCCACGTTGCGGCCGGGGGAGCACGTGCTCGGTGAGGAGGAGGGCGGCGAGGTCGTCTCCGGCCTCACCTGGGTCGTCGACCCCATCGACGGCACGGTCAACTACCTGTACGGCTTCCCCTTCTACGCCATCTCGATCGCCGCGCAGCTGGACGGCGAGTCGATCGCCGGGGCCGTGATCGAGCCGGTGACGGGCCGCGTCTGGACCGCCGCGCGCGGCCACGGCGCGTTCCTGGACGGGCGGCGTCTGCGGGCGTCGGGTGCTTCCGAGCTGAGCCTGTCGCTGCTCGGCTACGGCTTCTCCTACCGGCCGGAACGGCGGCAGCGGCAGGCGGACGCGCTGGCGGCCATGTCGACGCGGGTGCGCGACATCCGGCGGGCCGGTGCCGCTTCGCTCGACCTCTGTGCCGTGGCCGCGGGCTGGCTCGACGCCTACGCCGAGCACAACCTGGGCCGCTGGGACTGGGCCGCCGGGGCGTTGATCGCCGCCGAGGCCGGGGCCGTGGTCAAGCTGCCCGGTCAGGCGCCTGAGCTGGGCGCCGACGCGACGTTCGCCGCCGCGCCGGGCATCGCGGGGGACCTGTTCGACGCGCTCGTCGAGTCAGGATTCGGCAAGGTCTAGGCGGAGCCTCGTGCCATGAGGGGAGCTTTCCAAGCGCTGACCGCCATGAAGGGTCCCCTCATGGCACGGCCTGGGTTCAGCAGTGCACGTCGCGCGCGGCGGCCAGGTTGTCCGGGTTCAGCGTCGGCTTGGCGGCCTCGGCGGCCTGCCCGCCCTGCTGGTCCGGCTGCTGCTCGGCCCACGCCGCCAGCTGGTCCAGCACCTTGCGCGCGTCGTTGTTGGGCTTGACCTCGTCGAACTTCTGGCCGATCGCGACGTCGACGGTGGCGTCCTGGCGGTCGTCGCGGACCAGTTCCAGGCATGGCTCGATCAGGCTCAGCGTGCGGGCCGCGCCCGCGCCAGTCGCGCCGAAGCGGATCTGGCCGCGGCAGTTCATGTCGCCGGCGGGGTAGACCGGGTCGTTGGCCGAGTCGGCCGCCTGCTTCATGCCCAGCTCGGCCAGGGTCGTCGCGACGAACTTCGCCTGGTTGCGCTGCGTCGAGGCGTTGAACGCGCGGAAGTTGACGTCACCGACCGGGACCGGGTCCGTGCGGTCGAGGGCGTCGTGGCCCAGGACGGTGCCGAGCGGGGGCGCCGGGGTGGACGAGCCGGCCGGGTCCGTCACGGTGGCGGCAGCGGGGGAATTGCACTTGATCGCCTCGTCCACGTCGGCGTCGCTGCCGAACACGCGGATCCACACGAATATCGAGGAGACGAACAGCAATCCCAGCAGTACGAGCGCGGGCACGGGACGGCGCCGCTTGTACGGCGTTCCGGATGCGGGTCCCACCTGCGCCGACCTCCCCTGGCGTAGTACCGCCACCTACGTACTTCGCTGTGATCAGCCTATGCGTTGCGGGCCATGTCCGCGCTCCCGACGCGCGTAACCCTCCGCACCCGACCAGGTAGCACTCTGTTAGGACGTTACCGGCGATGCGTTGGGTTGCACATGGGTTTGAACATGCTCGCGCACAGGGTATCGGGCCAGCGTAGAGAGGTTGTTTCACCCGTCCGGTCGGTAAGGGGTAACCCGATGTCGGGTCACCCGGACAATGAGCTACCCTCTGCGCGCTCAGCACGCAGTTGGATCAAGCTGACAGTCGACAAACAGGGGGTTGGCTCCCGGTTGCGAGCACGAGACCTCCGTCACTGAAGACGGAGGGCACAAATGAGGGCGCTGGAACGTTAACCAGCGACACGAACAGTCTCCGTAGACCGCAGGGGTGAAAAAGATGGCGACCGACTACGACGCGCCGCGTCGCAGCGAGGCGGACGAACTCGCTGAGGACTCCCTCGAGGAGTTGAAGGCGAGGCGTAATGAGACGCAGTCCGGAGTCGTCGACGTCGACGAGGACGCGACTGCGGAGAACTTCGAGCTCCCGGGCGCGGATTTGTCCGGCGAGGAGCTCACGTTCAAGGTGCTGCCCAAGCAGGCCGACGAGTTCACTTGCTCGAAGTGCTTCCTGGTGCACCACCGCAGCAGGCTCGCGGAAGAGGTCAACGGCCAGTACATCTGCCGCGACTGCGCCTGAGTCTTCACACGTCGGGGAAGCAAGACTGGGCGCTCACCCGCACGGGTGGCGCCCAGACGTGTTCTAACGAGCGCGAATCATTTGGGCCAGCTCTTCGGCGTGCCGAGTGCTGAAGAGCCAGTAAGGAGTCGGGTCCTCCGGGTCGTTGACCCGGACCCGCAGCATCGGCCCGATCCAGCCCCGGTGCGTGACGAACGCCGCCGGGTCGAGGTTCGGGCCCATCGCCTGGCGCTTCGTCTGCGCCGTGAACACCTCGACCTCACCGAGCAGCCCGACCGGGATGTGCGCCTCACCGACGCGCAGCTCGCCGCCGGACAGCTCGACCTTCGCCGACCCCATCCGCAGGATCAGCAGGACCGTGAGCGGCACGGTGATGACATAGGGCAGCCAGGACCGCACACCGGGGAAGCCCATGTGGATCTCGGCGGCCAGCAGCACTCCTGCGGCCAGCGGCAGCAGCCAGCCCCACCACGGGACGTACAGGCGTTCTTTGTGCTCGGGGGCGGTCACGGCGGTCTCGCTCACGTCGTCAGGGTAATCTCGCGCGCCGTGGCCAACGGCGTTGAGGTACTGCTGACCCGACTCGATCCGGGTGTCCCGCTCCCCGCCTACGCCCGTCCCGGCGACGCGGGCGCCGACCTCGTGACGACCTCGGATGTGATCATCGAGCCCGGTGAACGGGCGGTCGTCGGCACGGGAATCGCGATCGCGCTGCCGGACGGGTTCGCGGGGTTCGTGCACCCCAGGTCCGGGCTGGCTGCCAGAGTAGGCCTCAGCGTGGTCAACACGCCCGGCACCATCGACGCCGGCTACCGCGGTGAGATCCGCGTCTGTCTGGTGAACCATGATCTGCGGGAGCCGATCGTCCTGTCCCGGGGCGACCGGATCGCGCAGCTCGTCGTGCAACGCGTCGAACACGCGCTCTTCCGCGAGGTCGACGACCTCCCGGACTCCGAGCGCGGGGCGGGCGGGTACGGCTCTACAGGCGGGCACGGCGTGCTCGCACGAGAGGGGTAAGGGGAATGTTCGGAAGGCGCCGCAAGCGCGGTCGTCACGCCACCGGCGCGGTGGGCGTCGATCCCGAGGTCGAGGAGCTCGACGAGGGCCCCGGCGACGGCCCGTGGGACGTGGCCGACGCGCCGCGCGACGGCGTGCAGCGGCTGGACCTCGGCTCCGTCCGGCTGCCCGTGCCCGACGGCGCCCAGCTGCAGGTCGAGATGGACCAGCAGGGCGAGGTGCGGGCCGTCCACGTGCTCACGTCCGTCGGCCAGCTGACCGTGAGCGCGTTCGCCGCGCCGAAGTCCGGTGGGCTGTGGCAGGAGGTCGGCGCCGAGCTGATCGCCCAGCTCAAGGAGGACGGCGCCCGGATCAACCGGGAGAACGGCGAGTGGGGCGAGGAGATCACCGCCCGCAACCAGGGCGTGCAGATCCTGTTCGTCGGCGTCGACGGCCCCCGCTGGATGCTGCGCGGCGTGGCCGCCGGTCCCGAGGAGCACTTCGAGGCCAACTCCGCGGCACTGCGCGATCTCGTGCGCGGCACCGTGGTCGTGCGCGGCGAGCAGCCCATGCCGCCGCGGACCCCGCTGCCGGTCGAGCTGCCCGAGGCGATCGCGCGGCACATCCAGGCTCAGCAGGGCTGACCTTCGGCCAGCGCTTCGACGGCCGCGCGTCCCAGTGACGCGCGGTCGTTTCCCAATGCGCTCAACGTCGTCGTTCGCAGAACCGCTCGCGGCATGGCCGCGGCCCACGTCCGCGCGACCTCCAGCGGATGCACCGGATCGTCGGTGCACGCGACGATTCCCGTTGGCATGTCCAAGGTCCTGAGTTCGTCGAACGTCGGCGCGTCGCTCCCGGCGGCCTCGCGGAAGTGCGCGACCAGTCCGTCGCCGTACCGCCGCCACGCCCGGTCGAGCTCGATCTTCAGCCAGCCGTCCACATCGGCGAGCGCCGCCGTGATGCCGTGCGCTGCCACGACGTCAGCGCTCGAGGCCGCCGCCAAGGCCGCTGGCGCGCCCGCTGACGGCCCGGTCCACGCGGGCAGGGCCAGGACCAGCCCAGCGCACCTGCCGGGATTCCTGGCCGCCCACAGGGCCGCGAGATGAGCGCCAAGTGAGACGCCGCCGGCCACGATCGGGTGGCGTTCGGCAGCGTGATCCAGTGCGCGCAGGTGGTCCGCGACAGTGCGCGTGGCCGGAGCGTGCAGATGCAGCCCGACCTGCGACAACGGTTCCGCGAAGACAGAACGGACAAACACCTCGTCCGACCCCGTTCCGGGCAGCATCCACGCACAACTGGCATCCACGGCCGGAATTGTCGGTGCCGTGCGTACCCTGACTCTCATACGGGCCTCAAAACCGAGGCCTCCGGGCAACAGTGGAGTCGGGGATGAGCGGCTACTGGCGCCGCCTGGTGCGTCGCTTGACCAGTGACGTCGCCGAGTTGGACGCGGACGACCTCTCGCGAAAAGCAGAGGCCGTCGGCGCGGTCAGGGCGTGTGACTGCAAGTCTGGCGAGGAGGTCACCGTGCTCGGCAGGCTCCGCAGCGTGGAACTGTCCCCGAGAGACGCCGCGGCCACCCTCGAGGCCGAACTCTACGACGGCACCGAGGGCGTCACCCTCGTCTGGCTCGGCCGGCGTCGCATCGCGGGCATCGAGCCCGGCCGCACTATCAAGGCCCGCGGCCGGATCGCGGTCCGGGACGGACGCAAGGTGCTCTACAACCCCTACTACGAACTGCAGAACGCTTCATGACTTCAGAGAAAGAAGCACAGCCGACCCTGCTCGAGCAGATGGGCGGCGTCAGCGGGATGCTGTACTCGTCGCTCCCGGTCGTGCTCTTCGTGCTCGTCAACATCTTCTCCCACAACCTCACCGCGGCCCTGATCAGCGCACTGGCGGCCTCGATCGTGATCGGCGTGGTGCTGGCGATCCGCAAGGGCACCGTCCAGCCGGCGATCTCCGCCGTGTTCGGCGTCGGCATCGCCGCGTTCATCGCCTACCGCACCGGTGAGGCGAAGGACTTCTTCCTCTTCGGCATCTGGCAGAGCATCGTCTACGGCAGTGCCTTCCTGATCTCGGTGCTGGTGCGGTGGCCGCTCGCGGGCGTGGTGTGGACGTTCCTGAACGGCCGCGACATGTCGTGGCGCCAGGACAAGGCCTCGATCCGCGACTACGACATCGCGACCCTGGTGTGGGCGGCGGTCTTCGCGGCCCGCTTCGTCGTGCAGCGCTGGCTGTACGACGAGGACCTGGTGGGCTGGCTGGGCTTCGCCCGCCTCGCGATGGGCTACCCGCTGATGGCCATCGCCCTGGTCGCGACCGTGTGGGCCGTGCGCCGCTCCGACAAGCGCCTGCACGAACGCGAGGAGGCGGCGCGGTCGGAGCAGGAGGTCCTGGCGGCCACCTATGACGACCTGATGACGCCTGACATGGACGAGCTGAAGAAGCTGGACCAGAAGTCGCGCGAGAGCTCTTAGGGGTTTCGAGCACCGCGCGCGGGGCGTCCCGCCCGGAGACGCTCAGCGCGGTGTAGACGGCGTGCCGGTGGTTGTCCACGGTGGGGTTGGACGTGTGCAGCTTGTTCGCGCTCCGACAAGCGCCTGCACGTATGCGAGGAGGCGGCGCGGTCGGAGCAGGAGGTCCTGGCGGCCACCTATGACGACCTGATGACGCCTGACATGGACGAGCTGAAGACGCTGGACCAGAAGTCGAGCGAGAGCTCGTAGCCCTGGGTGGTCGTGAGTGGTTTCCGTCGCTCTGGCAACGGAAACCACTCACGACCCTAGGGTTCGAGCATCGCGCGAAGGGCGTCCCGCCCGGAGACGCCCAGCGCGGTGTAGACGGCGTGCAGGTGGTTGTCCACGGTGCGCTTGGACGTGTGCAGCTTGTCCGCGATCTGCTGGTTGGTCAGCCCGGCGGCGGCGAGCTGCGCCACCTCGGCCTGCCGCGGGGTGAGGTGCGTCAGCCGGCCGGCCGCGAGCAACGGCGTGCGCACCACGTCGAAGTCGCGCATCAGCAACGCCTGGCGCGCCGACACCTGCGAGGCCGCCTGCGCCCGGCCCGCGCGGCGGTGCAGCGCGGCGGCGGAGGCGAGGGCCTCGGCGGCGTACACCGTGGCGCCCAGACCGGCGAAGGTCGCGGACACCGCCTCGAGCTCCTCGGGTGACCGCGCCCGTGCGTGGGCGGCGCAGGCCGACGTCATCGGGTCACCCAGGGCATCGGCCAGCTCCGTCAGCCGCTCCGCGGTGTCCACGCCGAACCGGAAAGCGGTGTACCGCCCGGATACTTCGTTGCCGTACATGCCGATCGCGCGCATCGCGTCGGCGGACGCCAGTGCGACGGCACCGGCGCCGGTCACGTCACCCGACGACGCCAGGACGACGGCGCGGGCGACCTCGACGGAGGCGCCGGTCAGCACCCAGGACGGGCGGCAGGCCTCCACGGCGCGGTCGAGCGCGGCGGTCGCCTCCTCGATCATGCCGTGCATGGCGAGTGCGGAGGCGAGCTCCGCCTGGACCAACGCGTCGAAGATCAGCGGGTGCTTGCCGAAGGATCGGATCCGGGCGCCCTCCCGGGCCAGCCGGACCGCGCGGCCCGTGTGGCCGCGCATGCGCGCGATGATCGACAGAATGGCATGGATTGACGACTCGGCCAGCGCCCACCGGGAGTCGTGCACGACCTCGGCCTGGATCCGCGACGCCAGGGTTTCCGCCTCCGCGAAGTCGCCGCGGAATATCAGGGCGAAGCAGCGCATCCGCTGGGCCCCGTTGAGCAGCGCCGGGTCCAGGTCGGCCAACGCGACGGCCGTCTCCTCGTACGAGTCGATGAGCTCCAGGGACTCGGCGATCCGGCCCAGCTGCAGCAGGCACAGCGCCCGCGTGTGTCGCGTGTAGACGTTGTCCGGCAGTTCGTCGTGCAGCGCAAGCGCTTCCGGCATCGGCAGGTACTGCGCCTGCTGTCCGATGCGCATGATCCGCAACCCGTCTCGCGTCTCGGCCGGGAGCGACGGCACCTCCAGCGACATCAGCAACTCGGCGGCCGCCGGGCCGTCCGCCAGGCCGAAGAACAGGATCGAGGCCAGCGCCTCGCCGAGCCGGGCCCGTTGCACGGGGTCGGACGTGGACTCGAGCAGAGGCGCCAGCACCGCCACGGCCTCGTCGGGTGCGCGGGCGTACGTCAGCAACTTGCCGTAGATCGTGGCGACCTCGGCGACCCCACCCGCGGCGATCGCCGCCTCGCACAGGCGTTCCGCCAAGGCGGCGTCGCGGGCCATCCACGCCTGCTCCGCGGCGCGCGCGAGCACCGGAACCGACGTCGGCGTGTCGCTGTCGAGCCGCAAGATCGCGATGCGCGGCACGTCCTCGCGGCGCCCCAACGACTCCAGCCGGTCGGCCAGCGCGCGCTGGTGCGACTTGGCGCGCAGCGTCGGGCATGTCCGGCGCAACAGGCTGCCGTACAACGGATGTCCCAGCCGGACCCCGGACGGCTCGACCCGCAGCAGCCCGCGCGACTCCAGGTCGTCGAGCACCTCCGGGGAGGCGAGGGAAGCGAGGACGTCCAGGTCGATCGGCTCGGCGAACGCCAGCACCTCCAGCGCCGCGCGGGCATCCGGGTCGAGCCGCCCCAGGTTCGCCGACACCACCTCGGCGAGCCGGCCCGCGACGTCGATCGGGCCGCGCCACGACCAGATGCCCTCGTGTGCCGTCAACCTGCCGAGCGCCTGCCCGGAAGCGAGCAACTCCCTGAGGTACAAGGGGTTTCCCGCGGTGCGCGACCACAGCAGCTGTCGCGTGTGCCCGTCGACGTGCCCGAGTGCCGCGGCGAGCAGCTCGTCGCTCGCGGCCCGGCTCAGGTCGCCGATGTCGAACCGGGTGAGCAACGACGTGAGCTCCGAGGCGGTCCGGGAGGTCAGCAGCACCTTGACGAGCGAGTGCTGGATCAGGTGCTGCAGCAACGCCACCGACGCGTCGTCGAGCAGGTGCGCGTCGTCGACGATCAGCACGCGCCGGCCGCGCAGGTGCTCGACCGCGCGCCCCAAGGGGTTGCCGGACGGCAGGTCCGGCGGCAGCAGCGCGGCGAACGCGCCGAACGGGATCGTCGACGTCGCCACGGTCGCATAGCACCAGGTGCCGTCGAGGCGGGCGGCGACCTCGGCCGCCAGCCGCGATTTGCCGGTGCCAGGTGGTCCGATGAGCGCCGCGCCCGCGCCGTTCATGGCGCGCAACACGTCCCGCACCTCGGTGGCCCGTCCGACGAACGGCCGGCTCATGCGAGTCCGAAGATCGTGCGCAGGCCGTCGCGGCCGGTGAGTCCGAGCGCGTTGTAGATCGTGTGGAGGTGGTTGTCCACGGTCCGCTTGGAGATCGTGAGCCGGTCGGCGATCTGCGCGTTGGTGAGTCCGGCGACGGCCAGCCGGGCGATTTCCAGCTGGCGCGGCGTGAGCGACGCGAGCGAGCTCGCCACCACGAGACCCGGCGTCGTCGCGTGGTCGAACCGCGCCGCGAGCACGCCGACCTGGCGCGCCAGTTGTTCGGCCTCGCGCAGCCGTCCCGCCATCCGGTGCATCCGCGACGCCTCGGCCAGCGCCTCCGCCGCGTAGAGCTGCACGCCGCATAGCACGAACTCCGACGCCACCGCCTCCAACGCCCGCGGATCGCCTGCCGCACGGGCGTTCGCGTGCGCCGAGTACGCCTGGGTCAGCCGGTCCGTCCGCGTCGAAGCGAGCTCCGTGAGCCGGGCGGAGGTGTCCGCGCCGAACCGCGCGGCGTCGTGTAGCGCCACGATCTCGTCGCCGTGCGCACCGTGCGCTCGCGCGGCCTCGGCGGTCGCCACGGCTTGTTCCGCTGCCTCGCCGACCCGTCCCGCCGCGGCGAGCACCCACGAACGTGCCTGCGACACGGCGAATCCGGCCATCCGCCACGCGGGCCGCAACGCGCACTCCGCCCGGTCCAGCACGCCTTCAGCGCGTTCGGCCTCCCCGTGCAACGCGAGGGCCTGCGCCAGTTCGGCGAGCATCAGCACGTCCCACATCAGCAGCGCGTCGGACTCGGTCGCGGCCTCGGCGACCATCCGCACGGCCGTGGCGGCCTGCCCGCGCAGCCGCGCGATCCGGCTCGACAGCAGCCGCGGCGGCGCCTGGGTGACCGCCCACCGCGACTCGTCCAGCACGTCGGCGAGCATCTGCGCGGCGTGTTTCTCCGCGTCGTCCAGCTCGCCCGCGCGCAGCAGGCTGTCGGCGCGGATGCCCTCGGCGCCGTTGCGCAGTCCGGGAAACCGGTCCCGCCACGACGACACGCCCGCGTCGTTGTCGTTGACGGACTCCAGCGCGGCCACCGGTTCACCAGCGAACAGCTGGCAGAACGCGCGAACCTGTTGTCCCGCAACAGCTCCCCAGCCGGTCGAGGCGCTGAGCATCTCGGCGCCGGCGCGAACCAGCGGCAGCGGCGCGTACTCGAGGGCGAACGTCAGTCCGATGTAGAGCAACGTGTCCTCGAACTCGGGCGGCACACCGGTGACCGAGTCGAGCACCGCGACCGCGTCGTCGAGCCGGCCGAGCCCGAAGAACAGGTTGAACGCCCTGGTACTCGCGAGCTGCACGAGGTTCTCCGGCGGCGCCTCGCGCATCAGCTCGGCGAGCACCTTCTCGGCCTGCTCGCACGAGCGCTGGTACATCAGCACGAGCCCATGGACGAGCCCGACGCGGTTGCCCTCGCCCTGCTCGACGACCTGCCGGCACAACCGTTCCGCGAGCACCCAGTCCTGCGCCGTCAGCGCCTGCTGCGCCGCACGCGTCAACATCTCCGCCGACGCGTTCGACCCGCTGTCCAACCGCCACGTCACCACACGCAACAGATCCCCGCGCCGCCGCGCGCCGAACGCCTCGAGCCCGTCGGCGAGCGCCCGCCGATGCGACCGCGCGCGCAACGTCGGACAGGTGGCGCGCAACCTGGTGCCGTACAAGGGATGCCCGAGCCGCACCCTGGCGCGCTGCCCGGACACCTCGATCCGGACGAGCCCCTGGCTCTCCAGCTCGTCGACGATGTCGTGTGACGTCAGCGACGACCACAGATCGAGCTCCAGCGGCTCCCCGTACGCGAGGATCTCCAGCGCCCGCCGCCGTTCCGGTGTGAGCCGGTCCAGCGTGTGGTCGACGACCTCGGCGAGGCGCCCGGACAGCTCCAGCGGTCCCTCCCAGCACCAGCCGAGCCGCTTCACGAGCGCGCCGCTGTGCTGTCCGGCCGCGACGAGTTCCTTGAGGAACAACGGGTTGCCCTGGCTGTTCGTCCACACGAGATGCCGAGTGGCCGAGTCGGCCGGCCCGCCCAGGACGCTTTCGAGCAACGCGTCCGCGTGCTCCCGCTTGAGTGCGGGCACGGGGATCGTGACCAGCTCCAGGCCCTGCCACGCGGGCCGCGCGGTGCACAGCACGCGGGCCAGGTCGTGGCGCACCAGGTACTGCAGCAACGCGGTGGACGCCTCGTCGAGCAGGTGCGCGTCGTCCACGGCGAGCACCAGCCGCCGGTCCTTCGTGAGGTGCTCGGCCGCCGCGCGCAACGGGTTGGCCGCGGGCAGGTCGGCCGGGATGAGGGAGGCCAGCGCGCCGAACGGGATCGCCGACGTCGCTACCGTCGCGTAGGCCCGCGCGACCGTTCGCCCGACTTTGTCGAGCACCTCGGCCGCGAGGCGGGACTTGCCGACGCCCGGTTCGCCGGTCAGGAGTACGCCGCGATGCTCCGGGGACGTCAGTGCGCGCACTGCGCTGCGGAGTTCCTCGTCGCGCCCGATCAGGGGCAGTCGGTCGATCACAGACTCCTCCCGACCAAGAGCATGTCACGTTGGGGGCGCCGGTTCAGCTTGGGCGTAGCTGTGGCGGTGTCGCCGGAATTGTCGGTGTCAGCTGGAAGAATTGAATCAGGGGGTCCCCCTTGGGCCGGGGGACGCTCGCATGAGCGTGGCTGCGACCTGGTGGCGGCTGGCGGCCGGGCGAGGTGGCGGCTTACGGCCGGGGCCATGGTGGCGGCTGACGGCTGGGGCGTGGCAGTGGAATTTGTCGTCACGTGGTTGTGGATAACTGGTCGCGGTCGCCCGGAATTGTCGGTGTCGGCTGGAAGAATAAAAACCGGGGGTCCCTGCGGGCAGGGGACGCCCGCGCGAGCGAGCGCGGACCACCGTTACGCGCGGACCGCCCGTACGACTGAACGCGATCAGGCCGCCCCGAGGTTGCACGAACCTCAGGTGGCCAGTGGATCAGGTGGCCAGTGGATCAGGTGGCCAGTGGATCAGGTGGCGAGCGCCGCGCCCAGCTCGGCCCGCCCGTTGATCCCCAGAGCCGTGTAAACCGCGTACAGGTGGTTCTCCACGGTCCGCTTGGAAGTATTGAGCTGGCCAGCGATCTCCCGGCTGGTCATCCCGGCATACGCGAGCCGCGCCACCTCCAGCTGCCGCGGCGTGAGCCGCCGAGCGGGCCGACGCCGCAACGTGCACAACTCAACGCCGGAGAACCCGTCAAGAAGCGTGATCAACCGATGCTCGGCGGCGCCGTTCCCACACAACCGCACCCGCTCCGCCAAAGCCTCGGCGGCATGCAACACAACCCCCAAGGAATCGAACCGCGCGACAGCGTCATCGAGAACCGCCACATCCGAACGAGCCCGCCCGAGCGCATGAGCTGCAAAAGCAAGAGTCAGTGGATCACCGAGATCCGCGGCGAGCTCGCCCAGCCGCACCGAAGTGTCCACTCCGAACCGAGCGGCGTCGTGCAGGGCCGCGGCCTCGATGCCGAGCGCGTCGTAGGACTGGGCGACCTTCGAAGTGGCGAGTGCGGCGGCGCCGGCCTCCTCGATCATGCCCGCGGCGGCCAAGGCCCACGGGCGCGCCAGGTCGACCTGCAGGCCGCTGATCGGCCACGCCGGGCGGCGCGCGGTCTCGGCCAGGTGCAGGGCTTCGGCAGCGAGGTCGGCGCGGCCCAGCAACGCCGCGGAGCGGACCAGTTCGCACAGGGCGATCAGGTCCGAGATGATCGGGCGGTGGCCGGGGAAGTTCGTCGCGGACATCGCCAGCTCCAAGGCCGAAGCGGCGTCGCCGCGTAGCTGGGCGCACCGGCTCAGCACGCTGATCACCGCGACCTCGGCGTACAGGTTGCGCGGGTCCTCCTCCAGTTCCGCGCGCACCTCGGTGGCGTACGCGAAAGCGTCGGCGATCCGGCCGGAGTTCAGCAGGCACAGCGCGCGCATGCGGATGTAGCCGTCGTCGAAACCACCGGGAGGCAGGGCCTCGAGCCGGTCGACGCCGGACGCGTACCGCCCGCCCTGCAGGTCGCACAGCACGTGCACGTACTCACCGGCGACGGTCGCCCACGGCGGCATGTCCGGGAGCGCGAAGTACCCCGCCAGGTGCGCGCGGGTCACGTCGACCCGCTCGCACTGGCCGTCCCACAGCAGCCGCATGATCCGCATCCGCCAGCGCAGCTCGTCCGGCAGGTCCGGGTGCTCGACGGCGTCCAGTACCTCGTCGGCGCCCTCGCGGTCGCCCAGGCCGAAGAACAGGTTGAACGCGCGGCA
Source organism: Lentzea sp. NBRC 105346 (assembly GCF_030269605.1). Classification (GTDB taxonomy): domain Bacteria; phylum Actinomycetota; class Actinomycetes; order Mycobacteriales; family Pseudonocardiaceae; genus Lentzea. The sequence goes on along the minus strand of NZ_BSTQ01000017.1, from coordinate 12,746 downwards.
CGCGCCGAGCTGAGCCAGGTCCACGGCGTCGGTCGCCGACGTCATGATCTCCGCCAGTACCTCGTCGGCCTCGTCGGCGGCCCGGCCGTAGAGCAGCGCGGAACCCAGTACCGGCCCTACCTGGACGGCTCCGCCGCGATCGACCGCCGCACGGCACAGGCGCTCGGTCAGCGCGCTGTCGCGGACCTCCCAGGCCTGTGCCGCCGCACGAGCCAGCTCATCGACCGAAACAAGAGAGTCGCTGTCCAGCCGCCAGATCACCGACCGCACCACGTCGTCGGGCAGGGCTTCGGCCAGCGCACGACGATGCGCCCGCGCGCGGCGCGTCGGGCACGTCTCGCGCAGCAGCTCGCCGTACATCGGGTGGCTGAGCCGGACGTTCGCGCCGTGCACGGCGATCAGCCCGCGCGTCTCCAGTTCGTTGACGACGTCGTCCGTGGTCAGGCGGGCGAACACGTCGAGGTCCAGCGGTTCGCCGTACGCGAGCAGCTCCAGCGCGTGCCGCTGGCCGGAGTCGAGGGCGCCCAGGTTGGCGTTGATCACCTCGGTGAGCTTCGGGCTGAGCGTGCCCGCGCGGATCAGCTCCGTGAGGTATAGCGGGTTGCCGCGGCTGCGCGCCCACAGCCGGGCCCGGTCACCGCGGTCGCCGACGAGCTCGTCGGACTCCTGGCGGGTCAGGTTGCCGATCTCGACGCGGACGAGCTCGTCGTCGTCCCACGGCATGGTGCGCGCGGTCAGCAGCAACGTCGTGTCGCGATGCCGCGCGAGGTGCTGCAGCAGCGCGATGGACGCCTGGTCGAGCAGGTGGGCGTCGTCGACGGTGAGCACCAGGCCCGGCGGGACCAGCTCGACGGCCTCGCGCAGCGGGTTGCCGCCCCGCAGGTCCGCGGGCACGAGTCCGGCCAGCGCACCGAAGGGCACGTTGCGCGCGGCGACGGTCGCGTAGCAGTCACGCACTCCGCGACCGGCGCGGCGCAGCCGGGTGCCCGCCTCGGCGGCGAGCCGGGACTTGCCGACACCGGCCGCACCGAGCAGCACGACCCCGCGCTGCTCGGTCAGCGATCGGAGTACCAGGGACAGTTCGGCTTCGCGGCCTACGAAGGGAGCTCGTGCGGTCACACACCGTAGGTACCACGAATGTCCACCCAGATACTCAGGGCGTCAGTTTCACCTGAGGCACGCCGTTCGCCCGCTGCGAATCATCGGATGACGGGGAACGCATGGCGTCCATCAGCTGACGGGCCAGGCCGAACCCGGTCCCGCCCATCGACAACGCCTTCGTGAGCAGGTCGGACACGCCGTCCGCGCCGTTGAAGACGACCATGTGGTCGACGTTGCCGAACGCCTTGGACGCCGCCTCGACGATCTCCGGCCACTGTTCGGCGAGCTGCTGCGCGACGACCGCGTCCGGGTTCTCCGCCAGCGCGGCAGACCTGGCCTTGATCGCCTCGGCCTCGGCGAGACCCTGCGCCCGCGTGGCCTCCGCGGCCGCGAGTCCACGGGCCTTCGCCGCGACCGCCTCGGCCTCACCGGTCGCACGGGTCGCGGTCGCCACCGCGTCACCACGCACCTTGGTCGCCTCGGCCTCGGCCTGAGCCTCGGTCTTCACGCGCGTCGCGTCCGCGGCGGCCCGCAGCTCGATCTCCTTCGCCTGCGCCTCGGCGTGCGCGATGCGCGCGTCGCGGTCGGCGTCGGCGAGCTTGCGCGTCTGGTACGCCTTCGCGTCGGCCGGCTTCACGACCTCGGCCTGCAGCTTCTGCTCGGCGAGGTCCGCCTCGAGCTGCACGGCCCGCGTCTCCTGCACGACGACCTCCTGGCGTGCCGTCGCCAGCGCCAGCGGCCCGGACTGCTGCGACTGGGCCTTCGCCCGGTCGATCTCCGCCTGGTAGGACGCGGACTTGATCTGCGCGTCACGCCACGCGGCGGCTTTCAACGCGTTCGCGACCTGCTCGGCCTCGGTGGCCTCCTGGTCGCGCTGCGCCTCGGCGATGCGCGCGGACGCGGCGATCGCGGCCGCGTGCGGCTTGCCGAGGTTCGTGATGTAGCCGGTGGTGTCCTCGATCTCCTGGATCTGCAACGAGTCCACGATGAGGCCGAGCTTGCTCATCTCGTCCGCCGACGACTGCCGCACCTGCGCGGTCAGCGCCTCGCGGTTGTGCAGCATGTCCTCGATGGTCAGGCTGCCGACGATGGACCGCAGGTGACCGGCGAACAGCGAGTGCGTCTTGTCGTCCATCCGGTCCTGCTGGTCGAGGAACCGCCGGGCCGAGTTCGCGATCGACGCGAAGTCGTCCCCGACCTTGTAGATCACCACGCCCCGGACGTGCACCGGAATGCCCTGGCTGGTCACGCAGGAGACCTGCAGGTCCGCCACGCGCGTGTCCAGCGACAGCCGCCGCGCGGTCTGGAAACCGGGCAGGATCAGCACGCCCTTCCCGGTGACGATCTTGAACGACATGCTGTCCGCGGTCTCGGACCGCCCGCGCGCGCCGAAGCCGGAGATGATCAGCGCCTCGTTCGGCTCCGCGACCCGCCAGAGCATGCGGAGCAGCAGGAACAGGAACAGCAGGACGGCGATCACGCCGCCGGCGATGCTGACTAAGAGGACCTCGTCCATTTCTGACTACCCCCTAAATACGGGGAAGGCCAGGAAGCCTTCCCACGGCAACAAAATTTGCCGACCAGGCTTCCCGGCGCACCACCGCCAGATTACAGCGGTCGCCACCTCTGGACGTAGACAGTTCTCGGGGGTTCGAAGTCGATGACGAGCACCTGCTGCCCGATTTCGATCACGGCGTCCTCGTCTGCCGGATATGCGTAGAACGCCTCGGCGCCACCACGCACGGAGATCATCACCTCGCCGACGAGGCCCGGCCCGATCCGGCCGGTGACCCGGCCGCGTTTGCCGATCAAGTCAGTAACCCAGCGCGGTGCGGATCTCCGTCTCCACCGCCGCGGTGGCGACGAACAGCAGCTCGTCCCCACTCTCCAGCGTGTCATCGGGCTGCGGCACGATCACCCGCCCGCCGCGCAGGATCGTCACCAGGGCGGCGTCGCGGGGCAGCTGCAGCGACGACACCGGCTGACCGGCCACGGCCGTCGCCGAGTCGAGGGTGATCTCGACCAGGTTGGCCTGTCCCTGCCGCAGGGTGAGCAGCCGGACGACGTCGCCGACGGTCACGGACTCCTCGACCATCGCCGCCAGGAGCCGCGGCGTGGACACGGCCACGTCGACACCCCAGGACTCGGTGAACAACCACTCGTTCGCGGGATCGTTGACGCGCGCGACGACGCGCCGCACCGCGAACTCGGTCTTCGCCAGCAGCGAGACCACCAGGTTGACCTTGTCGTCACCGGTGGCGGCGATGACCACGTCGCACAGCTGCATCCCGGCGTCCTCCAGCGAGGACAGCTCGCACGCGTCGGCCTGCACCCACTCGGCCTGCTCGACGGCACCGGGGTCGAAGTGCGTCCGGTCCCGTTCGATCAGCATCACCTGGTGCCCGGCGGAAACGAGTTCCTGCGCGATGGAACGGCCAACGGCGCCCGCGCCGGCGATCGCGATCCGCATCAGTTCTCCTCGGGTGCCTGCAGCGCGGCGGCCGCGACGTCGGTGACGGTGCCGGACAGCGCGGCGACATAGATCTGGTCGTCGGCCTGCACGACGGCCTTCGAGTCGGGCAGCACGCCGGCGCCGAACCGCATGATGAACGCGACGCGCGCGCCGATCGTCTGTTCCAGCTCGGTGATGGGGTGGCCGACCCACTCCTCGTTGAGCTCGATCGGGAACAGCGCGACGGTGCCCGACGGGTCGCGCCAGGCCGACGCGGTGCCCTCGGGGATCAGCATGCGCAGGAAGCGGTCGGTGCTCCACGGCACGGTCGCCACGGTCGGGATTCCCAGCCGCTCGTACACCGCGGCGCGCTTGTGGTCGTAGATCCGCGCGACGACGTGTTCGACGCCGAACGTCTCGCGCGCGACCCGCGCGGAGATGATGTTGGAGTTGTCGCCGCTGGACACGGCCGCGAAAGCGCCCGCGCGCTCGATCCCGGCCTCGACCAGCACCTGCCGGTCGAACCCGTTGCCGATGACCTGCTGGCCGTGGAAGTCACCGCCGAGCCTGCGGAACGAGTTCGGGTCCTTGTCGATCACCGACACCTGGTGGTCGAGTCGCTCCAGGGCCTTGGCCAGGGACGTCCCCACCCGGCCACAGCCCATGATCACCACGTGCACGACATGCCTCCTCAGGCGACGCTTGAGAAGAACTTACCCAGCGCTACTCCAACCCGGTGACCTCACCTCCACGGAATCGATATTCGCGCACCTTCCACGCTGTTGAGGCGCACCCCTTACGCTCTGGCCGTGTCCAAGCTCGCCACTGCCGCCAAACGCCTCCTGGTCGGCCGGCCCTTCCGCAGTGACCGCCTCGCGCACACCCTGCTGCCCAAGCGCATCGCGCTCCCCGTGTTCGCCTCGGACGCCATGTCCTCCGTCGCGTACGCGCCGGAGGAGATCTTCCTGGTGCTGTCCGTCGCGGGCCTGAGTGCCTACGCGCTGGCACCGTGGGTAGGACTCGTGGTGGTGATCGTGATGCTCACCGTCGTCGCCAGCTACCGGCAGAACGTGCACGCCTACCCGTCCGGCGGCGGCGACTACGAGGTCGCCACCGTCAACCTGGGCCGGAGAGCGGGACTCACCGTCGCCAGCGCGCTGCTGGTCGACTACATCCTCACCGTCGCGGTCTCGATCTCGTCCGCGGCGGCGAACATCGGCTCGGCGTTCCCGTTCGTGGCGACGCACAAGGCGGAGTTCGCGGTCGCCGCGATCATCATCCTGACCGCGATCAACCTGCGCGGCATCCGTGAGTCCGGCAGCGCCTTCGCCGTGCCGACCTACGCCTTCATGATCGGCATCGTCGGCATGATCGCGTGGGGCCTGCTGCGGTACTTCGTGCTCGGCGACCCGATGCAGGCCGAGAGCGCGACAGTCGAGATTCGCGCCGAGCAGGACCACCTGATGGGCCTCGCGTTCGTCTTCCTCGTGCTGCGCGCGTTCTCGTCCGGCTGCGCGGCGCTCACCGGTGTCGAGGCGATCAGCAACGGCGTGCCCGCGTTCCGCAAGCCCAAGTCCCGCAACGCCGCCACGACGCTGCTGCTGATGGGCGTCATCGCGGTCGTCATGCTGATGGGCCTGATCGTGCTCGCGCAGGTGACGAACGTGCGCATGGCCGAGCTGCCCGCCGAGCAGATCATCAGCGCCCCGCCGGGATACGAGCAGAAGACGATGGTCGCGCAGATCGCGGGCGCGGTGTTCAACGGCTTCCCGCCCGGTTTCTACTTCGTGACCGGTGTCACCGCGCTGATCCTGGTGCTCGCGGCCAACACCGCGTTCAACGGCTTCCCGGTGCTGGGCTCGATCCTCGCCCAGGACCGCTACCTGCCGCGCCAGCTGCACACGCGCGGCGACCGCCTCGCGTTCAGCAACGGCATCGTCTTCCTCGCCGTGTTCGCGATCGTGCTGGTGATCGCGTTCGACGCCGAGGTGACCCGGCTGATCCAGCTGTACATCGTCGGCGTGTTCGTGTCGTTCAACCTGAGCCAGCTCGGCATGATCCGGCACTGGAACCGGTTGCTGGCAACGGAAACGGACCCGGCCGTGCGGCGCAGGATGCGGCGCTCGCAGGCCATCAACACGTTCGGTCTGGTGATGACCGCGTCGGTGCTGATCGTCGTGCTGATCACCAAGTTCACCAAGGGCGCCTGGATCGCGATCGCCGCCATGGCCGCGATCTACGCGCTGATGACCGCGATCCGCAAGCACTACGACACCGTCGCGGAGGAACTGCGCCAGCAGGAGCGCAACCGCACGATGCCCGCGCGCAACCACGCGATGGTGCTGGTGTCCAAACTGCACATGCCGACGCTGCGCGCGCTGTCGTACGCGAAGGCGACGCGGCCGGACGTGCTGGAGGCGGTCACGGTCAATGTCGACGACGCGGACACCCGCAAGCTCGTGTCCGACTGGGACAAGGAGAACTTCAAGATCCCGCTCAAGGTGATCGAGTCGCCCTACCGCGAGATCACCAAGCCGGTGCTCGACTACGTCCGCCGGGTGCGTTCGGACAATCCGCGAGATGTTGTCACCGTGTTCATTCCGGAGTACGTCGTCGGTCACTGGTGGGAGCAGCTGTTGCACAACCAGAGCGCGTTGCGGCTCAAGGGCAGGCTGTTGTTCCAGCCGGGTGTGATGGTGACGAGCGTGCCGTGGCAGCTCGCGTCGTCCACGAAGCTCGAGGAGGACCGGCACGTCGTCGTGCCCGGTGCCATCCGGCGGGGGCTCGACGAGCGGTGAAGACCACAGAGAATTGGCTCCGTCAGCGCATCGAGGTCGAGGTCGGCGCGGTCGCGCACGGCGGGCACTGCGTCGCCCGGCACGAGGGACGCGTGCTGTTCGTCCGGCACGCGCTGCCCGGCGAACGCGTCGTCGCGCTGGTCACCGAGGACAAGGGCGGCTCGTTCTGCCGCGCGGACGCCGTGGAGATCCTCGAACCTTCACCTGATCGTGTGGAACCGCCGTGCCCGTTCTCCGGGCCGGGCAAGTGCGGCGGCTGCGACTGGCAGCACGCGTCGTGGGAGTCGCAGCGCGCGTTGAAGGCGCAGGTCGTGCAGGAACAGTTGCTGCGGCTGGCGAAGCTGGACTGGACGGTGACGGTCGAGGAGCTGCCCGGCGGTCCGCTCGGCTGGCGCACACGGGTGCGGATGGCCGTCGACCGGGAGGGCCGGCCCGGCTTCCGGCCGCACCGCAGCCACCGGGTCCTGCCCGTCGACGAGTGCCTGATCGCAGCGCCGGGCCTGGTGGACGCGGTGCTGGCCGAGAAGTGGACCCCGGACGCCGAGCTCGCCATCACGCGCGACAGCGAGGGCTCCGTCCACGTCAGCGAGTTGCTGATCGACCGCCGGACCCGCCGCCCGCGGCGTGGCAGGCGGGTCGGCAGCGGGCGGGCGGTCGAGTTCGGTGCGAACCGAAAGTGGCGGGTTTCCGCCGACGGCTTCTGGCAGGTCCACCCCGCGGCCGCGGAGACGTTCGCGCAGGTCGTGGGGTCGTGGGCGGCCGCGCAGCCGGGGGAGCGGGCGTGGGACCTGTACGGCGGGGCCGGCCTGTTCGCGTGGGTGCTGGCCAAACAGGTCGGCGAGACCGGGCAGGTGCTGGTCGTCGAGTCCTCGGCGGACGCGGTGCACGACGGGCAGATCGCGATGGCCCGCACCACCCAGGTCGGCTGGATGGTCGGCAAGGTCGAGAACCTCGTCGCGGGCGAGCTGCCGGTCGAGGACCCGGACGTCGTCGTGCTCGACCCGCCACGCAAAGGCGCTGGTCAGTCCGTTGTGGCCGAAGTCGCACGACGGGCCCCGTCGCGGGTCGTCTACGTGGCGTGCGACCCCGCGGCGCTGGCGCGGGACGTGGCGGAATTCGGCAGGCAGGGCTACCGGCTGGCGGATCTGCGGGCGTTCGACGCGTTCCCGATGACCCACCATGTGGAGTGTGTCGCCCTGCTGTTGCCTGAGACGGACTGAAGCCGCGTCTCAGCCGGGCCTCCGTAGACTGGCCGGCAGTCTGAAGAGGTGAGGTGGAGTGGTGACCCTGCTGGAATCCGTGCATGGACCAGCCGACCTGAAACGCATGACCGACGCCGAGCTCGGCGAGCTCTGCGGTGAGATCCGCGGTTTCCTGGTCGAGAAGGTCTCCCGGACAGGCGGTCACCTGGGCCCGAACCTGGGTGTCGTCGAGCTGACCGTGGCGCTGCACCGGGTGTTCGACTCGCCGCACGACCCGATCGTGTTCGACACCGGTCACCAGTCCTATGTGCACAAGATCGTCACGGGCCGGCGGGACGCGTTCGACGGGCTGCGCCAGCAGGGCGGCCTGTCCGGCTACCCGTCGCGCGCCGAGAGCGACCACGACGTGCAGGAGAACAGCCACGCGTCGACCGCCCTGTCCTACGCGGACGGGCTGGCCAAGGCGGCCCAGCTGCAGGGCACGCGCAAGCACGTCGTCGCGGTCGTCGGTGACGGCGCGCTGACCGGCGGCATGTGCTGGGAGGCGCTGAACAACATCGCCGCGGACAAGACGCGCCCGGTCGTGATCGTCGTCAACGACAACGGCCGCTCCTACTCGCCGACCATCGGCGGCCTCGCGGACCACCTGTCCACGCTGCGCCTGCGCCCCGGCTACGAGCACCTGCTGGAGAAGGGCAAGAGCGCGCTGCAGCACACGCCGTTCTTCGGCAAGCCGCTCTACGCCGCGCTGCACGCCGCCAAGCGCGGCATCAAGGACGCGCTGGCGCCGCAGGCGATGTTCGAGGACCTCGGCCTGAAGTACATCGGCCCGGTCGACGGCCACGACCTGGCCACGCTGGAGTCCGCCCTCCGACGCGCGAAGGCGTTCGGCGGCCCGGTGATCGTGCACGCGGTGACCCGCAAGGGCAACGGCTTCGCGCCCGCCGAGAACCACGAGGCCGACCAGATGCACGCCACCGGCCAGATCGACCCGATCACCGGTGAGGACATCAAGCCGTCTGCGCGCACGTGGACGCACGTGTTCTCCGACGCACTGGTCGACATCGGCGCTTCTCGTCCCGACGTCGTCGCGATCACCGCGGCGATGCGCGGCCCGACGGGCCTGGACCAGTTCGCCCACGCGTTCCCGGACCGCTGCTTCGACGTCGGCATCGCCGAGCAGCACGCGCTGACGTCCGCTGCGGGCATGGCGATCGGCGGACTGCACCCGGTCGTCGCCGTCTACGCGACGTTCCTCAACCGCGCGTTCGACCAGCTGCTGATGGACGTCGCCATGCACAAGCAGGGCGTCACCGTCGTGCTGGACCGCGCGGGCGTCACCGGCCCCGACGGCGCGTCGCACCACGGCATGTGGGACATGTCGATCCTCGGCGTGATCCCCGGCATCCACGTCGCCGCACCACGCGACGCGGGCTCGCTGGCCGAGGAGCTGCGCGAGGCGGTCGAGATCTCCGACGCCCCGTCCGTGATCCGCTACCCCAAGGCGTCCGTCGGCGCGGACCTGCCCGCCGTCGAGCGAATCGGTTCGGTGGACGTGCTGCGCCGGTCCGGCTCGGATGTCCTGCTGGTGACCGTTGGCGCGCTGGGCGAGCTGGGCCTGTCGGCCGCCGAGCGGCTGGCGGACCAGGGCATCGGCGTCACGGTCGTCGACCCGCGCTGGATCTACCCGGTGTCGCCGGACCTGGTCGAGATGGCGTCGTCGTTCCGGATGGTCGTCACCGTCGAGGACGGCGGCCGCCACGGCGGCTTCGGCTCGGCGCTGGCGATGGCGTTGCGCGACGCGGACATCGAGGTGCCGCTGCGCGACATCGGTCTGCCGCAGCAGTTCCACGACCACGGCTCGCGCGGCGAGGTGCTCGCCCGGTGTGGGATCACCGCCCAGGACGTGGCGCGCCGCGTCACCGAGTGGGTGGCGCGCATCGAGGAGCCTTCGAAAATCGACGAGCCCGCGGAGAAGTGACTGGGCTACTCTTCCCTCCGCACCGCTGAGCGGCCTGGACGGACTTCCGTTCCCGGTCCCGCGTTCGAGGCGGTGCGTGGTTGCCTACGGAGCAACAGGTTCAATTCCTGTACTGCCACGGCCCCGGTCGCACACGGGGGCGTTCGGCCCTGCGAGTCCCATGTGGACTCCCGCCGACCGCTCCGCCGGCCGGGGCCGTGGTCACGGGACTTCCGGACGGGGGTGGAGACGATGAAGCAGACGTTGATGCCGTGGGAACGCGGTGTCCGGTTCGACCGCGGGGTGCTGGTCGGTGAGCTCGGTCCGGGGCAGCACAAGATGCCCAGGACGACCGCGCTGCACCGCATCGACATCCGTCCCCGCTCGATGACGCCGGCGGCGCAGGAGGTCGCCACGTCCGACGGTGTGCTGGTGCGCGTGACCGTGGTCGTGCGGTGGGCCGTGACTTCGGCGACCACCTTCGTGATGGCATCCGCCACCCCTGACGCCGAGCTGTACCTGGCCGTGCAGCTGGCCCTGCGGGGCGCGGTCCTCACCCGGACGCACGACGCCGTGGACGCCGACCGGGACGCCATCGCCGCCGAGGTGCTGGCCGGTGTGCGTCCTCGCGCGGCCGAGCTGGGGGTCGAGGTGTCCGGCGTGGCCGTTCGCGACGTCGTGATGCCCGGTGAGCTGCGGCGTGCCGCTTTGGCCGAGCTGGTCGCGGCGTCCGAGGGGCGGGCGGCGCTGGAGCGGGCGCGCGGTGAAACGGCGGCTTTGCGGTCGCTGCTGAACGCCGCGCGGCTGGCGGAGGAGCACCCGGCGCTGTTGCAGCTGCGGGCGCTGCAGACGGCCGGGACCGTCGTGGTGGACCGGTCCGCGCGTTCGTGAAGGTGCCGTTAAGGCGGGTCTCAGGTGCGTGTGGCACCGTTGAGGCGTGCGGATCCTGGTAGTCGAGGACGAGGTGCCACTGGCCGACGCGATCGCGCGTGGCCTGCGGCGCGAAGGTATGGCCGTGGACGTCGCCTACGACGGCGAGTCCGGGCACGAGAAGTCGAGCGTCACCCGCTACGACGTGGTGGTGCTGGACCGTGACCTGCCCGGCATGTCGGGCGACGAGCTGTGCAAGGAGATCCTCGTCTCCGGCGCGTTGACCAGGGTCATCATGCTCACCGCCAGCGCGGGGATCGACGACCGCGTCGCCGGCCTCAGCCTCGGCGCGGACGACTACCTCGCGAAGCCCTTCGCGTTCCCCGAACTGGTCGCGCGCGTCCGGGCGCTGGCCCGGCGCGCCACGCCGGCCACGCCGCCCGTGCTGTCCGCGCGCGACGTGGAGCTCGACCCGGCGCGCCGCACGGTGTCCCGCGGCGGCGTGCCGATCGAGCTCACCCGCAAGGAGTTCGGGGTGCTCGAGGTGCTGCTCGCGGCCAAGGGGTCGGTGGTGAGCAGCGAGGAACTGCTGGAGCGGGTGTGGGACGAGAACGCCGACCCGTTCACCACCACCGTCCGGGTCACCGTCATGACGTTGCGCAAGAAGCTCGGCGAGCCCGGCATCATCGACACCGTCGTCGGCTCCGGTTACCGGGTGCCCACAGCAGGGAACGGCTCCACTGAGGACTGATCGCTTGCGGCGGCGCGGGCCCGGACTCCGCGTCCGCATCACGTTGCTCACGACCGGGCTCGTGGCAGTGGTGAGCGCGGTGCTGCTCGCGCTGGGGTGGGTGCTGGTCGGCCGCGTGTTCAACTCGACGCCGCAGTTCCCGACCGGGAGCACGGTGAAGGTCGACGGGGTCGACGTCGAGGCTTCCGTGCTCAACACCGTGCTCGCCGAGCAGGCGCGCGCCGACCTGTTGCGCGCGGGCGTCGTCGCCTTCGTCTGCATGGTCGTCGCGGCCGCGATCCTGGCCTGGACGTTCACCGGCCGCCTGCTGCGCCCGGTCCACGACGTCACGAACGCCGCGCGCCGCCTCTCCGCGGAGTCGCTGGGGCAACGGCTGCGGCTGGAGGGGCCGCGCGACGAGGTCGCCGAGCTCGCCGACACGTTCGACGCGATGCTCGACCGGCTCGAGGCCGCCTTCTCCGCGCAACAGAGGTTCGTCGCGAACGCGTCGCACGAGCTGCGCACCCCGTTGTCCGTCATCCGCACCGAGCTGGACGTGACGCTCGCCGACCCCGATGCCGACGAGGCCGAACTGCGGCGCATGGCCGGCGTGGTGCGCGCGGCGTCCGAACGTGCCGAGCAGCTCGTGTCCGCCCTGTTGTTGCTGGCGCGCACGGACGGGCTCGGTCTGGCCGTGCGGGAGCCCGTCGACCTGGCCGCCGTCGTGGACTGCGCCTGGAAGGCCGTGCGGGACGAGGCCGGTTCGCTGCGCGCGGTGTTCCACTGCGCGCCCGCCCCCGCGGTCGGCGACCCGGCTCTGCTGGAGCGGATCGCCGGGAACCTGCTGGAGAACGCCGTGCGGCACAACGTGCCCGGTGGGTGGATCGAGACCGTCACCGAAGGCGGGCCGCAGGGCTCCTTCCTGCGGGTGTCGTCGTCCGGGCAGTTCATCCCGCCGGAGCGCGTGGACGAGATGTTCGAGCCGTTCCGCCGGGGTGGTCGCGACCGCACCGCGCACACGGGGACGGGCCTGGGGCTCTCGATCGTGCGGGCCGCGGTGGCCGCTCACGGGGGAAACGTGCAGGCAGTGGCCGTGCCGGGGGGCGGTCTGTCGGTCACCGTGCACCTGCCGTCCGCACCGCGCTGAAGAATCTTGAAGTGGTCCCGGTCACACTGTCCGGCGATCTTGGCCCGTTTCGGCCGTTCGCACACGTGCTGACCTGCGTGTTTGCCTTAAGTACCCCCCGATTTGGATGTTGGTTGGGCGGCGTGTAAATTTCTCTCTGCCAGCGCGGAACGGGCCCGGAAAGACAGAGGGAACGGGCGCGGCACACAAGCCCCGGAAGTAAATCTCCTAAGGGAGATGAGCTGCGGTGAGCGCGTGTTCTTTGAGAACTCAACAGCGTGCCGAAACACAGCCAGTAATATGAAACCCCTCGTCAGGGGTTTCCTTTGAGTAATGATTGCTAGAACCGAGCTTATTCCGCTCGGTGCGATCAAACATAATCCTTATTGGAGAGTTTGATCCTGGCTCAGGACGAACGCTGGCGGCGTGCTTAACACATGCAAGTCGAGCGGTAAGGCCCTTCGGGGTACACGAGCGGCGAACGGGTGAGTAACACGTGGGTAACCT
>NZ_BSTQ01000016.1:195279-253258 GCF_030269605.1 Lentzea sp. NBRC 105346 | reverse complement strand
CGCCAGCTTGGCTGCCGGTCCCGTGCGTGGTCGCCAGCTTGGCTGCCGGTCCCGTGCGTGGTCGCCAGCTTGGCTGCCGGTCCCGTGCGTGGTCGCCAGCTTGGCTGCCGGTCCCGTGCGTGGTCGCCAGCTTGGCTGCCGGTCCCGTGCGTGGTCGCTTCGTTGGCTGCCGGTCCCGTGCGTGGTCGCCAGCTTGGCTGCCGGTCCCGTGCGTGGTCGCTTCGGTTCGGTCGCTGGTCCCACCCTCTCGTCGGTCGCTGATCCGTCGATACCCAAATCGGCTCGCGCTCCGCGCCTCGTGCGTACCGGGGCTCGCGCTGGCGCGCGAGTCGTACGTTCCCGACCCCCGAGCCGTACGTTCCCGCACTTCGTCCCGCGTGTTGCCCGTTCAGCCCCCGCGTGTCGCCCACCCAACCCCTGCGAATTGCCCCTTCACCCACCCCGCACCCGGCAGGCGGTGTGAGCGGGACCGCAATTCGGTTGTCCCGTGGCCGTGCCGTTACCCTGTTCGGCGTGAGTGTCGAGTCTGTTTTCCCCAGGTTGGAGCCGCTGCTGCCGAGGGTGTCCAAGCCGGTGCAGTACGTCGGCGGGGAGCTCAACGCGACCCTCAAGGACTGGGACGAGACCACGGTCCGCTGGGCGCTGATGTACCCGGACGCGTACGAGGTCGGCCTGCCCAACCAGGGCGTCATGATCCTCTACGAAATCCTCAACGAGCTGCCGGACGTGCTGGCCGAGCGCACCTACGCGGTGTGGCCGGACCTGGAAGCGCTGATGCGCGAGCACGACGTGCCGCAGTTCACCGTGGACGGGCATCGGCCCGTGAGCGAGTTCGACCTGTTCGGCATCAGCTTCGCCACGGAGCTGGGATACACGAACATGCTCACGGCGCTGGACCTCGCGGGTATCCCGATCCACGCCGAACAAAGGACCGAAGACCACCCCATCGTGGTGGCCGGCGGGCACGCGGCGTTCAACCCCGAGCCGATCGCGGACTTCATCGACGCGGCGGTCCTCGGTGACGGCGAGGAGGCCGTCCTCGAGATCACCGAGATCGTGAAGCAGTGGAAGGCCGAGGGCTGCCCCGGCGGGCGCGACGAGGTGCTGACCCGGCTCGCCGAGACCGGTGGGGTGTACATCCCGCGGTTCTACGACGTCGAGTACCTGCCGGACGGGCGCATTCAGCGCGTCGTGCCGAACCGGGAGCGCGTGCCGTACCGGGTGTTCAAGCGGACCACGATGGACCTCGACGCGTGGCCCTATCCGAAGCAGCCGCTGGTGCCGCTCGCCGAGAGCGTGCACGAGCGGATGAGCGTGGAGATCTTCCGCGGCTGCACGCGCGGCTGCCGGTTCTGCCAGGCGGGCATGATCACGCGGCCGGTCCGCGAACGCAGCATCGAGGGCATCGGCGCGATGGTCCAAAGAGGACTGGAAGCGACCGGGTTCGAAGAGGTCGGGCTGCTGAGCCTGAGCAGTGCCGACCACTCCGAGATCGCGGAGATCACCAAGGGCCTCGCGGACCGCTACGAGGGCACGAACACGGGCCTCAGCCTGCCGAGTACTCGGGTGGACGCGTTCAACATCGACCTCGCGAACGAGTTGTCCCGCAACGGAAGGCGCTCGGGTCTGACGTTCGCGCCGGAGGGCGGCAGCGAGCGGATTCGCCGCGTCATCAACAAGATGGTGTCCGAAGAGGACCTCATCCGGACGGTGTCCGCCGCGTTCGCCAACGGGTGGCGGCAGGTGAAGCTGTACTTCATGTGCGGCCTGCCCACCGAGGAGGACGAGGATGTCCTGCAGATCGCGGAGATGGCCAAGAACGTCATCCGCGCGGGCCGGGAAGCCAGTGGCCGCAAGGACATTCGCTGCACCATCTCGATCGGCGGATTCGTGCCGAAGCCGCACACGCCGTTCCAGTGGGCACCGCAGTGCGACCCGGACACCGTGGACGACCGCCTCCGGAAGCTGCGGGAAGCGATCAACACCGACCGCAGCCTCGGGCGCAACATCGGCATGCGCTACCACGACGGCAAGCCCAGTCTCATCGAAGGCCTGCTCAGCCGGGGTGACCGGCGCATCGGTCACGTCATCGAGGCCGTGTGGCGCGACGGCGGACGGTTCGACGGCTGGTCCGAGCACTTCTCCTACGAGCGGTGGACGACCAAGGCCGCCGAGGCCCTCGAACCGCTCGGCGTCGACCTCGCCTGGTTCACCACGCGGGAGCGCGAGGAGCTCGAGGTGCTGCCCTGGGACCACCTGGACTCGGGGCTGGACAAGGAATGGCTCTGGGCCGACTGGCAGGACGCGCTCGACGAGCGCGAGCAGGACGACTGCCGGTGGACCCCGTGCTTCGACTGCGGTGTGTGCCCGGCAATGGGCACGGACATCGAGGTCGGGCCGACCGGCCGGACCCTGATCCCGATCACGCCGGTCGGCAAGGGCTCGCCGGTCCGCAACCCGGCGCTGACCCGAAGCTAGTTGGTGACCGCCGCGAGCGCGTCCACCATGCCGTGCCCGTAGAAGCTGTTGTACTCGGAGTACCCGGTGCAGAACGCGTCCTGGACGCCCGTACCGTTCAGGTCGTAGTCCGCGGGACACGCGACCGTCTTGGCCTGCGCGTTGAGCATCTTGCCGACGGACGCGGCGTCCGCCTCGGGGTGCGTCGAGGCGATCAACGCCGCCACGCCGGAGGCGTGCGGCGTGGCCATCGACGTGCCGCACGAGTAGTCGTAGCCGGACGGCACGGTGGACAGCACGCAGCCCGGCTTGTCGCGCTGGTCTCCGCCGGGGGCGGTCACGTCGATGGCGCCCAGGCCGTAGGAGCTGTAGCCGGCCTTCGTCGACGTCGACGAGACCGACGACACGCCGACGACCTTGGGCAGCTGGGCGGGCAGCATGACGCACGAGGCGTCGACGCCACGCGAGCGCGGTTCCGCCGCGTTCGTGGGGCTCGCCGTGTCGTGACCGGGGCGGGTGAGGTCGACGCCGTTGTTGCCGGCCGCGGCGACGTTGAGGACGTTGCGCGAGGACGCGTAGTCGACCGCGCGCTTCACGGCCTCGTAGACGACCGACTGGCCCGGCTCGTTCTGGCACGTGAACAGCCACGGGTCGACGAAGTAGCTGTTGTTGGTGATGGTCATGTTCTTGGCCGCGGCCCACATGAACCCGCACACCGCGTACTCGGGGAGGATGTAGCCGTCGTCGTCGACGACCTTCACCGACGCGAGGCGCACACCCGGCGCGACGCCCGTGACGCCGCGCCCGTCGTTGGCGGCGGCGATGGTGCCCGCGACGTGCGTGCCGTGCGCGGAGGTGGTCGGCGACCACGCGGCGGCCGCCTGGTCCGGCTGGCCGGTCAGGCAGCCGGCGGAGAGCTCGGGGGCCAACGCATCGGCGAGTTCGGGGTGGTTCGGGTCGACACCGGAGTCCAGCACGCCGACGACGACCGACTTGCTGCCGGTCGACACCAGGTGCGCCTCGGGAGCCTGGATCAGGTCCATGTCCCACTGCTCGGCGGCCCGGCTGGAGATCCCGCTCGCGGACAGCAGCTCGGTCTCGTCCTTCTTGCGCTTCTCCGCCCGCTTGCCCGTGCGCTCGGCCTGGGCGCTGTACGCGCGGTCCGGGCCGATCAGCTTCAGGAAGCTCGGGTCCGGTGACGTCGCCACCGCGACCGCGATCTCCGGGTAGTACACCGTCGTGAACCCGCAGGCCGTGCCGATCTCCGCCTCGGCGCTCGCCGGTGTCGTACCCCTGGGGAACACCACCAGGTAGCGCAGAGTCGGCCCTGGCTGGATGCAGCCGGGCTCGGCGACGACAACGACGGGTTCTGCGCCTGCCGGCAGTGACGCTGCCAGGCAACCGCCCGCGAGCAGCGCGGTCACTACCGCTGCCGCCCGCGCGCGACGGAGCAGAGGCACGGGGGACCTCCAGGTGGCCAGGCGTCCAGTCAGCCGGACGGTAGCCAGGTGCAACGATCTAGACAAGCCGAACGCTTCGAATCGGGTTCACGGTACCGTCCTTGCGGAGCAACAGCCTGCGCCGATGGGACTGCACACCCATCGGGTGATCTAGGGAGTAACACTGAGTCGCCAGCAGCCCAACAACCCGTCTGCCGCAGCCGTGCAGAAGCTGCGCCTTCGCTATACCAAGCGGGGGAGGCTGCGGTTCACGTCGCACCGCGACATCGCACGGACCTTCGAACGGGCCCTGCGGCGCGCCGGTGTGCCGATGGCCTATTCACAGGGGTTCAGTCCTCACCCGAAGGTGTCGTGGGTCGGTGCCGCGCCGACCGGCGTCGCCAGTGAGGCCGAGTACGTCGAGGTGTCGGTCGTCGAGCGGGTCGACCCGGAGGCGCTGCGCACGGCGCTGGACGCGGCCCTGCCGCCCGGTATCGACGTGGTCGAGGTCGTGCAGGCCGAGGGCGGCAACCTCACGGAGCGCATCGACGCGAGCGAGTGGCGCGTCGAGCTCGACGGCGTGTCGCCGGAGGAGCTGAGCGCGGCGGTCGACCGGTTCCTCGCGTGCGAGGAAGTGCTGGTCGAGCGGCTGACGAAGGACGGGAAGCGCACCATCGACGTGCGACCGGCCGTGATATCGGCGCACGTCGAGGCCCATTCGAGCGACGCCGGACACGATGAGGCCGGATTGTCACAGCCGTATGGGATACTCATGACGGTCGTCCGGCAGGTAACGCCTACCGTCCGACCCGACGACGTACTGAACGCGCTTCATGTCGTCGCCGACCTCGTGCCACCGGTTCCCGCCAAGGCGACCCGGATGGCGCAGGGACGGCTCGACGACGAAGGCCGGCTGGTCGACCCGTTTGCCCAGGACAGAGGGTCCTCGGCGACGCAGGGCGCCCCGGCGGCCGACGAGGAGTAGAGCAGGAGCGACGCTGACGGCGTCGTCGCGGGACCTGCCGAGATGTGAGCCGAGCCCGGCCACACCCGGCGCGAGGCAAGGATTCCCGCCGCGAGCAGCGGCGCGGAGAGAGACAAAAGAGGCCCCTGCGCGGCCGCGTCCTCACCAGGACGCGCCCGGGGGTGGAGGAGCTGCATGTCGAACACTGACAAGCCCGCCGGCGGTGCCGGCGGGAACAGCGTGGTATCCGCACGGCCCGAGCTGGCAGATCTGCCCTCGAAGCTGCGGGTGCACGCGCTGGCGAAGCTGCTGGACGTCAGCAGCAAGGAGATCGTCGCCGCGCTCGCGGACCTCGGTGAGAGCGTCCGCAGCGCGCAGTCCAGCGTGTCGCGCGACGTCGCGCTGAAGGTCGCCGAAACCCTCCTGAACTGGGAGGACATCGAGTCCGGCGAGATCACCGAGGACTACGAGGAGCCCGCCGTCCCGGCCAGGGACGTCTCCGCGCTCACCCCCGTCTTCGCGGCGCCGTCGGCGGTGTTCCTGCCGCCGCAGCCGGTCGAGCGGCCCAAGCCGCAGCCGGTCTTCGCGGAGCCGGCGGAGGAGGAGCCCGCGGCCCAGCCCGCCGCCGAAGAGCCCGATCAGGCCGACGACGCCGGTGACGACGAGGGCGAGGGCCGTCGCCGTCGCCGCCGGGGCCGCCGCGGTCGTGGCCGGGGCAAGGGCGTCGGTGAGGACAGCGGCGCCGAGGACCAGGCCGAGGAGTCCGCGGACGAGCCGGAGGCCGGCGAGGCCGAGGAGCAGGCCGACGAGGACGACGCGGACAGCTCGAGCCGTCGCCGTCGCCGTCGCCGCCGCCGCAAGACGGGCGCCGACGACGAGACCGTCGCGCAGGACGACGACCCGCCGAACACGGTCGTGCACGTCCGCGAGGCGCGCGACGACAAGGCGGCCGACACCGAGGCCGCCCAGAGCGAGGCGGCCCGCAGCGAGGTCCGCAGCATCCGCGGCTCGACGCGCCTGGAGGCCAAGCGCCAGCGCCGCCGCGACGGCCGCGAGGCCGGCCGCCGCCGTGCCCCGGTGCTCACCGAGGCCGAGTTCCTGGCCCGCCGCGAGGCCGTGGCCCGGACGATGGTCGTGCGCCAGCGCGGTGACCGCACGCAGATCGGCGTGCTCGAGGACGGCGTGCTCGTCGAGCACTTCGTCACGTCGTCGGGCAGCGGTTCGATCGTGGGCAACGTCTACCTCGGCCGCGTGCAGAACGTGCTGCCGAGCATGGAGGCCGCGTTCATCGACATCGGCCGCGGCCGCAACGCCGTGCTGTACGCCGGTGAGGTGGACTGGGACGCCGCCGGTCTCGAGGGCAAGTCCCGCAAGATCGAGCAGGCGCTCTCCAGCGGCGACAGCGTGCTCGTCCAGGTCACCAAGGACCCGGTCGGCCACAAGGGCGCCCGCCTGACCACGCAGATCAGCCTGCCCGGCCGGTTCCTCGTGTACGTGCCCGGCGGCGGCGCGACCGGCATCAGCCGCAAGCTGCCGGACATCGAGCGCAAGCGCCTGAAGGACATCCTCAAGCGGGTCGTCCCCGAGGACGCGGGCGTGATCATCCGCACTGCCTCGGAGGGCATCTCCGAGGAGGAGCTGGGCCGCGACGTCACGCGTCTGCAGGCGCAGTGGAAGGTCATCAAGGAGAAGTCCGAGAGCACCTCCACCAAGGCGCCGACGCTGCTCTACGAGGAGCCGGACCTGCTGGTGAAGGTCGTCCGCGACCTGTTCACCGAGGACTTCGCGCAGCTCGTCGTCCAGGGCGACGAGGCGTGGGACGTGATCGACGGCTACGTCCGCCACGTGGCGCCGGACCTGCAGGACCGCCTGAAGAAGCACGTCGGCAACAACGACGCCTTCGTCGAGTACCGCATCGACGAGCAGCTGATGAAGGCGCTGGACCGCAAGGTCTGGCTGCCGTCCGGTGGCTACCTGATCATCGACCGCACCGAGGCGATGACGGTCATCGACGTCAACACCGGCAAGTTCACCGGATCGGGCGGAAACCTCGAGGAGACCGTCACCAGGAACAACCTGGAGTCGGCCGAGGAGATCGTCCGCCAGCTCCGGCTGCGCGACATCGGCGGCATCATCGTCATCGACTTCATCGACATGGTCCTGGAGTCGAACCGCGACCTGGTGCTGCGCCGCCTGACCGAGTGCCTCGGCCGCGACCGCACGCGTCACCAGGTCGCCGAGGTGACCTCGCTGGGCCTGGTGCAGATGACGCGCAAGCGGGTCGGCACCGGCCTGCTGGAGGCGTTCAGCACCACGTGTGAGCACTGCCGTGGCCGCGGTGTGCTGGTGTCCACCGAGCCCGTGCACACGCACGGCGGCGGTGGCGGCCAGCCCCAGCAGCAGCAACAGCAGCAGGGCGGCCGCAAGTCGCGCCGCAACAAGGGTGGCGAGGCTCCCGCCGAGGCACCTGCCGTGGTCGAGGCGGCCACCGAGACGGTCGTCGACGAGCCCGTCGTCGAGCCGTTGCCCGAGGACGCCGAGCCCGCGCTGATCGCCGACCAGGAGCCGACGGGCACGCGCCGTGAGCGCCGTCGCCGTCGTCGCCGGGACTCGGGTGCGCAGGTCGACCTCGTGGTGAGTGAGGACCAGCCGCTCAACGGCCACGTGCCGCACGACGAGGCTGAGGAGGCCGAGGCGGAGGTCGCCGGAGCCGAGGTGGCTGAGGCTGACGTCGCTGACGCCGAGGTGGCCGAGGCTGATGTGGCTGAGGCTGCTGAAGCCGGGGCTGTAGATGCCGGGGCTGCTGCGGCCGAGGTCGCGCCTGCAGTCGCCGAGCCGGTCGCCGAGGAGCCGCAGCTCGTAGCGGAGCCCGAGGTGCGGGCCGAGCCCGAACCCACCGCCGTCGAGCCGGTCGCGGACACCGCGCCCGCCGAGGTCGAGCCGGAGCCCATCGTCGCCGAGCCGGTCGTCGCCGAGCCGGTTGCTGCTGAGCCGGTCGTCACCGAGCCCGTCGTTGCCGAGCAGCCCGCGCCGAAGGCGAACACCCGTCGCCGCGCGGCGCGACGTTCGGCCGGTGCGCCCGTGAAGCACGAGGCGCCCGCGCCGGTGGCCCTGGTCGAGCCGCCGAAGCAGCCCGAACCCCAAATGCCCGCACCGGTGGTCACCACCACCCGCAGGAGCCGCGGCGTGTCGCGGCCCGCGGGACCGCCGGTCCAGGAGGGCTGACCAGAAGCGAACGAGCCGGGGCACACCGCCCCGGCTCGATTGCCATGAGGGGAGCTTTGCCAGCGGTCAGCGCTGGCAAAGCTCCCCTCATAGCAACTCCTGGCTTTGGGCCGATCGGGCGGCGCGGGCCCGTTCGGCACAGGTCCTCCGATGTCCATCGCTACGGTGCAGGGCGTGATCGGTCTGGAGCTGCGCGCGCTGAGGGTGCCCGGCCTGACCGAGCCGCTGACCGTGACCGTGGAGCTCGACGAGGTGGTGGCCCTCGTGCTGCCCCATCCTGTGGCGACCGCGCTCGCCGACGTCGTCACGGGCATCGCGGAACCCGCCGGCGGCGACGTCCTGGTCGACGGGAGCCCGCTCGCCGCGCCCAGGCCAGGTGTGCCGTCACCGGTGGCGCTCGTTCCGCCGGACGGGGGACTTCTCCCGCATCTCACCGTGAAAGCCAACATCCTCTACGGCCGGTGCGTTGCCGAGGGCATGAGGGAAGACCAGCTGCGGGGCCAGCTGCGCACCGCGGCGACCCAGCTGAGCCTGCTCGACGTGCTGGACTCGCGTCCGCACGAGCTGACCGCGGGCCGGCGGCTGCGCGTCGGGCTGGCGCGCGCCCTGCTGCGTTCACCGCTCGCGCTGGTGCTGGAGGACCGGGCGGACCGCCCGTCGTGGGCGGCGCAGCTGACCCCGCGCGACGCGCTCGACGGCACGGCTGTTCTGGTGATCACCGACGACCGAACCAGGGTGATCGGCTTCGCGGACACCGTGCTGGAGGTCGCGTGATCCGTCGTCGAACGGTCCTCGCCGCACCTCTCGCGCTCGCCGTCGGGTGCGGGGTGACGGGTCCGGTGCGCGTGGCTGTCACGTGGAGCGGCTGGGAACTCGCCCGCTTCCGCGCGGTCCTCGACGTCTTCGAGACCGAGAGCGGACTGTCCACCGAAGTCGTGCCGCTGGGCGACGACATCTCCGCGGTGCTCGGTTCCCGGCGCGGCGGCGCGGTGGACGTCGTGATGCTGCCCCAGATCGGCGCTGTACGACAGAACGGCGCCCAGCTGGCGCCACTGGACGCCTTCGTCCCGATCGGCCGGTTTCCCGTGGCGTGGCGCGACATCGTGACGCTCGACGGCGCCGTGCGCGGCATCCCGTTCAAGATCGCGAACAAGTCCGTCGTCTGGTACCGCAAGGACGTCTTCGACCGGTTCGGTGAGAAACCGCCCGAGCGCTGGACGGACTGGCTCGCCCTGAACGCCCGGCTCGCGGACCGCGGCGTGGCGCCGCTCGCGCTCGGCGGGGCGGACGGGTGGATTCTCAGCGACTTCTTCGAGAACGTGCTGCACGCCGGGGACGACCAGGCGTACCGGGCGCTCGTCGAGAACCCGACCGGGTGGACGCGGCGTGAGGTGGTCCGGGCGTTCCAGGAGGTCGGACGCATGTGGGCGCCGCCGGGCACGCTCTCCGGCGGCGCGGACGGCGCGTTGCTGACGCAGGGCGACGGGGCCGTCGTCGACCACTTCCTGCCCGGCCGGGCCGCGATGGTCGCGGGCGCCGACTTCACCTACCCGGTGATCGCGCGGCACGCCGAACCCGGACTGCCCGCGGGCTGGCTCGACTGGTTCCACTTCCCCTCGCGCGACGACAACCACCACCGCGCGCCGAAGGTCGGTGCGGACATCGTCGTGGTGCCCGCGCCCGCGACCGAGGGTGCGCTGGCGCTCGCACGATGGCTGGCGCAGGCGAAGGCACAACGGATCTGGGCCGGTGAGGGCGGCATGTTGTCGGTTCACGTCGGCGTCGACCAGTCCGCGTACCCGAACGCCCGAGTCGCGGACCTGGCGGCGGAAGTCCGGCACGCCGAGGGCGCGCTGGTGTACGACCTGGCCGACCAGCTCGGCGCGATCGGCGACGGGCTTAGGCGCGTGCTGCAGGACTTCCTGCGCGTCGTCGGCGGCAATCCGTCCGGTGTGGACACTGCTGCCGAGGACGCCGCGGCGCGGATGGAACGGATCGCGGCGGGGGTGCGGCGTGAGCACTGAAACAAGTGGTCCGGCGCTCGAGCTGGAGCTCGCGGTCCGCGAGCTCTCCGGGCCGGTCGTCACGGGCAACCCGCGCCGGGCGACGCTCGGCTGGCTGCTCGGGCTGCCCGCGTTGCTGCTCGTCGGCGGTGTGCTGGCCGCGCCCGTCGCGTACACGGTGTGGATCAGCTTCGGCAGCTACGGACACGTACTGTCCGATTCGGACACCTGGGTGGCGCTGCGCAACAGCCTGCTGTGGGTGCTCGTCGCGGTCGGCGTGACCGCGGGCGGGTTCGCACTCGCCGTGCTCACGCGCCGGGTTCGTTGGGGCGCAACGGTTCTGCTCCTGGTGCTAGTCGCGCCGATGGCCGTGTCGGCGCTCGTCGCGGGCATCGCGTTCCGGCAGATGTACGACCCGTCCGAACACCGCGGCGTCGTCTCGGCTCTGGTGACCGCGGCGCACGACGCGCTGAAAGGCACGGCTCCCGCGGCCGGTGCGCGACCGGACAGTTCGGTGAACGGGCCGGACCGGCTCGACTGGCAGCCCGCCGCCGGCGGCCTGCGCACGGCGGGCACGTTCCAGCAGGGCGGGGTGGCCGATCTGCGGGTCGTCGGGGTCACGGTGACCGGCACCGAGCCGACGTCGCCGCCCGCCGCCGAGCGCGGCCGGATCAGCGGACGCGTGCGTGCGACGACCGGGGCGCTCGCGGGCGTTCCCGTGTCGGCGTGGAGCTTCGGCGAGCTCAAGGGGGAGACCGTCACCGGGCCCGGCGGCGTGTTCCAGCTGGACGTCGGCACGTCGGACGCCGGGTACTACTTGGTCATCCCCGAGGACGCGATCGCGCCGCGCTTCACCCCGCCGGACTGGCTCGGACCGAACTGGATCGGACTCGTCCTGGCGTCGGCGTTCGTCTGGGCGTGGGTGGGCTTCGCCGCCGCGTTGTTCCGCGCCGGACTCGACGCCGTGCCGCCGGACCTCCGGCGCGTGGCGCAGGTCGAGGGCGTCGGACGGTGGCGGCAGCTGCGCACCGTGATCCTGCCGCTGCTGCGCCCGGTCACCGCGGTCGTGCTGCTGACCGTCGTGGTGGCGGCCGTGCGGCTGTTCGACCTGGTGCTGGTCATGGTGCCCGGCTCCATCCAGCCGGACGTCGACGTCGTCGCGGTCAACTGGTGGCGCGAACGAGGAGGCCGGACGGAGGGCGAGTCGGCCGCGCTGTCGGTCGTGCTGTTCGCAGTGGTGGCCGTGGTCGCGCTGGTCGGCGTGCGGGGACTGCGGCACAACCCGTGGCCGCGCCGCGACGAGCGGGTGGAGAACCCGCGGCCGCGGCGCCGGTGGGGCACCGCGATCGCGGTGGTGGTCGCGCTGCTGTGGGCGTATCCGCTGCTGTCGTTGCTGGTCACGTCGCTGCGCGCGCCGTTGGACGCCGCCGTCGGCAAGTGGTCCGCGCCGAGCGTGGACTCCTACACGGAGGTGCTCGGCAACGGGCTGGCGGACGCGATGGGGTCGACCGCGTTGATCGCGGTCACCGCGACCGCGCTGGTGCTGCTCGTGGCCGTGCCCGCGGCGCACCAGCTCGCCTGGGGTGATGTGCCGCAACGCGTTGTGCGGGTGCTGGTCGTGCTGCTGACCCTGCTCGCCGTCGTGCCGGTGCAGATGTACGCGGACCCGTTGAACGCGGTGTTCGGCCAGTTCGGGCTGGCGAACTCGCGGGCGCCGTTGATCCTGGTGCACGCCGCCGCGGGCGTGCCGTTCGCGGTGTTGCTGCTGCGGGCCGCTCTCGTCGCCGCGCCGCCGCACCTCGTGGCGAGCGCGCGGCCGGGTGAGGTCGGGCGGCGCGCGGCGTACGAGCACGTGATCCGCTACGCCGCGCCGGCGACGATCGCGGTGGCCGTGCTCGAGTTCGTCCAGGTGTGGAACGACTTCGTGGTGGGGCTGCTGGTCAACGGCGCGACGCCGCTGTCGGTCGTGCTGTGGGGCCAGTCGCGGCACTTCGTGACGTCGATCGGCCCGGTTGCCGCCGGTGCCGTGCTGTCCGCCGTCGTGCCCGTCGTGCTGCTGCTCTGCACGTGGCGGTACGTGGTGCGCGGGCTGACGGGAGGCGCGCGATGAAGCGGCGGTTCACCCGCATCGACCTGTACAAGGTGCTCGCCGCGCTGGTGTTCGCGATCGCCGTGCAGCTGCTCAGCGACGTGGTGTCGGACAAGGTCCTCAGCCCCGCGGTGCGCAAGGCGATCGCGATCCCGACGCTGGTCGTGATCGCCGCATGCGTGGTCGTGTGGCTGGTGCTCGCGGTCCGGCGGGGCAAGGGCGACCGGCCGCCGGGTGCGTCGATCGAGCCGACGGCCCCGGCGCCGCCGCTGGACTGGGAGCCGCCCGCGACGGGCCTGTTCGGCCGCGACGACGAGGTCCTGGACGCCGTGCGGCGCGCGTCCGAGCACCACGTCGTGGCCATCGTCGGTCCACGCGACATCGGCACGTCCGCGCTGGCCGCCGAGGTCGTCGGCAAGCTGCCCGGCCCGAAGTACCGGCTGGACATGCGCAGCCGGTCGTCCGAGGAGCCCGAGGAAGTCCGCGTCGTGGTGAGCCGGTTGCTGTCGGCGTTCAAGCTCGACGTGCCCGCCCGCGACGACGACGCCTCGCTGACCGACGCCGCGCACCGGCTGTTCGAGGAGCTCGCCGGCCGGTCCGCGGTGCTGTTCCTGGACGAGGTGTCCGAACCGGACCAGGTGCGCTGGCTGCTGGTCGGCAGCCGCGACACGACCGTCGTGATCGCCGGTGAGCAACGGGTCGCGGACGCCGTGCGGCCGGACGAGGCCGTGCAGGTCGGACCGTTGTCCCCGGAGGACGGCACGCGGATGCTGCTGGCGGAGCTGGGCTGGGCGAAGGTCGACCGGTCCGATGAGCATCTAGTGCACCGGCTGGTCGCGGCGTGTCTCGGCCGGCCCAGGGCGATCCGCGACGTGGCCCTGCAGCTCAAGGGCGACTGGACGCTCGCATCGCTCGTCGCCGCAGTCGAGTCCACTGAGGACACTCCGGGGCACGTGTTCCGCGTGCGCGTCGCCGTGCTGGGCCGGATCCGGGAATCGTTGTCGCCCAACGCGATCCGGCTGATGGAGGCGCTGGCCCGGCTACCGGTGACCGCGTTGCCGCCCGCCGCCGTGGCCGCGCTGGTGCCGTCCGGTGACGACGCGGTGCGCGAGCTGACCGACCGCGACCTCGTGCGGTACGTGCCGCCGGGGCGGTACCGGATGCCGTTGGAGGTGCGGCGGGCGGTGCAGCACAGCACCGAGGGCAAGAAGCGTGGTGCGCAACGGCCGTTGGCGCGGCTCGTGCGGTACTACGCGGACCTGGCCGAAGCGCGCGCGTTGGAACTGGTGGCGCCGGAGACCAGTGAACGTGCCAGCGAGTGGTTCCTCGCCGAGGAGGCGTTGCTGCTGGAGCTGGTGCGGCAGCCGGGGCCGTTCGCGGACGTCTGCCGCATCGCGGACGCGTTGGACGGCTGGCACAGCCGGGAGCAGCGCGCGGCCGAACTGCTGGCCGTCGCGAACGCGCTCGCCGCGGCGGCCGACCGTGAGCACGACCTCGGTGTCGGCGCGCTCGCGGCCGTGCGCCGGTCGACCGCGCTGCGGATGGCCGGACGGATCGACGAGGCCGCGTCGGCGCTGGCCGAGGCCGAGGACCGGCGGGTACCGGCGTTCGCGGCACGCGAGCAGCTCGCGTGGGCGTTGCTGCACCTGGAACGGTCCGATGCGGACTCATTGCAGACCGCGGAACGGTCGCTGCGCCGCTCGCTCGACCTGCTGCCGCACGACGACCTGGCCGGACAGGCGTGTGTGCGGATCAACCTCGGCGTGCTGCGGCTGCGGCAGGCACAGCCGGTCAAGGCCGACGAACACCTGGCGCGTGCCGCCGAGCTGGCGAGCGACGCCGGTGACTGGTCCACGCGGGCGCACGCGATCGAGCTGCTCGGGGTGGCGAGCTGGCGGCGTGGCCGGCACCCGGAGGCCGTGAAGCGGTGGACGCGCGCACTCGGGATGTACCGCGAACTCGACGAGGAGATCGGCACCGCGCGGTGCCTCGCGCACCTCGGCGGGGCTGCGCTGACGGACGGTTCGGTGGCAGCATTGGTGCGAGGGGAGGGCTTGTGAGAGAAGACACACCGAGGGCGCTCGATTCGGCCGAGGCCGCCACTGTCGCCCGCCGTCTGCTGCTGGAAAGCTTGCGACTGCGGGCAGGTCAACCCGCCGACGCGGCCGGTACGCGCTTGGTGCGGTCCCATCTCGCCGAGGCGGAGCGTCGCCTCGGGCACCCCGGTTTGCCCGGCGGCGCACGGCTCCCGTAACCTATTGCGTGGCCCGTCATCCGGCGGGTCCCGTCGTGTGCCCCCTCAGCTGCCAGTAGGAATCAACACGGTTGCTGATGGGGAGGCGCATGGCCCGTCACCATCGAGTAGCAGGAGACTTCCGTCCTGATGTACGCGATCGTCAAGACCGGCGGCAAGCAGTACAAGGTCGCTGTCGGCGACATCGTCGAGGTCGAGAAGCTCGAGGGCGAGCCGGGCACCGAAATCTCCCTCCAGGCACTGCTCGTGGTCGACGGCACCGACGTGACCGCTGACGCGGCGGCCCTGGAGAAGTTCTCGGTGACCGGCAAGGTCGTCGAGCACACCAAGGGTCCCAAGATCCGCATCCACAAGTTCAAGAACAAGACCGGATACCACAAGCGCCAGGGTCACCGTCAGAAGCTGACCCGCGTCGAGGTCACCGGCATCACCGGTAAGTGAGGACCTGACTTCTCATGGCACACAAAAAGGGTGCATCCAGCTCCCGCAACGGCCGTGACTCCAACCCGCAGTACCTCGGGGTCAAGCGGTTCGGTGGTCAGGTCGTCAAGGCCGGCGAGATCCTGATCCGCCAGCGCGGCACCAAGTTCCACCCCGGCGTCAACGTCGGCCGTGGCAAGGACGACACGCTGTTCGCGCTCGCCGCCGGTGCGGTCGAGTTCGGCACCAAGCGTGGTCGCAAGACCGTCAACATCGTGCCGGCCCAGGTCTGAAGGCCTGTTCCGCGCGTTAGTTAGACACCCCAGCGAGGGGCGGGACCGGTCATCCGGCTCCGCCCCTCGTTGCGTGTCGTTGGAAAGGAAGTAGTTCCGTGGCCCGCTTCGTAGACCGGGTGGTGATCCACGCTGCCGCCGGCAACGGGGGCAACGGTTGTGCTTCGGTGCACCGCGAGAAGTTCAAGCCGCTCGGCGGCCCCGACGGGGGCAACGGCGGCAAGGGCGGCGACGTGATCCTCGTCGTCGACTCGCAGGTGCACACCCTGCTCGACTTCCACTTCCGCCCGCATGCCGCCGCCACGAACGGCAAGGCCGGCGCGGGCGCGAACCGGGATGGCGCGAACGGTGAAGACCTGGAGCTGCGCGTGCCGGACGGCACCGTGGTGCTCACCGAGGACGGCGAGGTCGTGGCCGACCTGGTCGGCGAGGGCACCCGGCTGATCGCCGCCGCCGGTGGCCGTGGTGGTCTGGGCAACGCCTCGCTGGCGTCCAAGGCGCGCAAGGCCCCCGGTTTCGCGTTGCTCGGCGAGCCCGGCGAGACCCGCGATCTGGTGCTGGAGCTGAAGTCCGTCGCGGACGTCGGCCTGCTGGGCTTCCCGTCGGCGGGCAAGTCGTCGCTGATCTCCGTGCTCTCCGCGGCGAAGCCGAAGATCGCCGACTACCCGTTCACCACGCTCGTCCCGAACCTGGGCGTGATCACCGCGGGCGAGACCGTGTTCACCATGGCCGACGTGCCGGGCCTCATTCCGGGCGCGTCGGACGGCAAGGGCCTCGGCCTCGACTTCCTGCGGCACATCGAGCGCTGCGCGGTGCTGGCGCACGTCGTGGACTGCGCGACGTTCGAAGAGGGCCGCGACCCGCTGTCGGACATCGACGCGCTGGAGGCCGAGCTGGCGCAGTACACGCCGTCGCTCGGCGGCGATCTCGCCGACCGGCCGCGCGTGGTGATCCTCAACAAGATCGACATTCCGGACGCTCGCGACCTCGCGGACATCGTCAAGCCGGAGATCGAGGCGCGCGGCCTGCGCGCGTTCGAGATCTCGACGGCCTCGCGCGAGGGTCTGCGCGAGCTGACGTTCGCGCTGGCCGAGGTGGTGCGCGAGTACCGCGCCGCGCAGCCGGAGAAGGAAGCGACGCGCATCGTGCTGCGGCCGACCGCCGTGGACGACGCGGGGTTCACCGTGGTCGAGGACCCGGAGACCGAAGGCGGCTTCATCGTGCGGGGCGACCGGCCCGAGCGGTGGATCAAGCAGACCGACTTCTCCAACGACGAGGCCGTCGGCTACCTCGCGGACCGGCTCAACCGCCTGGGCGTCGAGGAGGAACTGGTCAAGCTGGGCGCCGTGCCCGGTTGCCAGGTCACCATCGGCGACCTGGTGTTCGACTGGGAGCCGACCACGCCCGCCGGCATCGCGATGACGATGACCGGCCGTGGCACGGACGCCCGGCTGGAGCGCAACGAGCGCGTCGGCGCCGCGGACCGCAAGGCCGCCAAGAAGGCTCGGCGCCTGCCCGGAGACTACGAGTTCGACGAGGAGTAACCAGTGACGGCCCCCGTGGTCTCACAGGCTCGGCAGGCGGTCGCTTCGGCGAACCGCATCGTGGTGAAGGTCGGCTCGTCGTCGTTGACGACGGCGGCGGGCGGCCTGGACGTCTCCCGGCTCGACGCCCTGGTCGACGCGCTGTCGGCGCGGGTGGCCGCGGGTTCGCAGGTGGTGCTCGTGTCGTCGGGCGCGATCGCCGCGGGCCTCGCGCCGCTGGGCATCGCCCGCCGCCCGCGTGACCTGGCCACGCAGCAGGCCGCCGCGTCGGTCGGGCAGCTGACCCTCGCGCACGCGTACGCCAACTCGTTCGGCCGCTACTCGCTGACCGTCGGCCAGGTGCTGCTGACCGCGGACGACGTCGTGCGCCGCTCGCACTACCGCAACGCGCAGCGCACGTTCTCGCGGCTGCTGGCGCTGGGCGCCGTGCCGGTGGTGAACGAGAACGACACCGTGGCCACCGAGGAAATCCGCTTCGGTGACAACGACCGGCTCGCCGCCCTCGTGGCGCATCTGGTCGGCGCCGATGCGTTGTTCCTGCTGTCCGATGTGGACGCTCTCTACTCCGGTGACCCGCGCAAGCCCGGTGCCTCGCGGATCACCGAGGTCCAGTCGGCGTCCGATGTGGACGGTGTGTCGGCGGGTACGTCCGGCGCTTCGGGCCTGGGAACCGGTGGCATGGCGTCCAAGCTTGCCGCCGCGCGGCTGGCCTCCGCGGCGGGCATTCCCGTGCTGTTGGCGGGCGCTTCGGACGCTCTTGCGGCGTTGTCGTCCGCTTCCGTCGGCACGGCCTTCGCCGCCGGCGGCTCGCGGTTGTCTGCGCGCCGGTTCTGGCTCGGCTACGCCGCCGACGCGGTCGGCCGGCTGCACCTCGACGACGGTGCCGTCGCCGCGGTCGTGGGCCGTCGCCGTTCCCTGCTCGCAGCCGGCATCACCGGTGTCGACGGAGACTTCGAGGCCGGTGACGTGGTCGAACTGGTGGACACCACGGGTGCTGTCGTCGCCCGCGGGGTGGCGGGGTTCGACGCCGCCGAGCTGCCGTCGTTGATCGGCCGCTCCAGCCACCACCTGCCGGAGGAGCAGCGCCGCGAGGTCGTGCACGCCGACGACCTGGTGCCGCTCGCTAGGTGAGCTCGGCGTTCCTGGTCTCCGGCAACGTGAGGATCACCAGGAACGCGATCACCGCGCCGCCCGCGACGTACCAGAAGAACGCGTCGCTGAGCCATTGGATGACCAGCGGCGCGGTGCCGCCGAAGAGCGCGACCGTCAGGTTGTACCAGGCGCCGATGCCCAGGCCACGCAGCTCGGTCGGGAACAGCTCGCTCATCAACGCGGGCGCGATCGACGTCATCGCCCGGGCAGAGCGCGAGCCCGACGCAGAACACGATCAGCAGCTTGGTCAGACCGGGGTGGCTTCAGTCTGGACGAACGAGCAAGCTTTCGCGATGAACTGTCATTGATGGTCCCGTGATCACGTTGGACAGTGAACCCATGCAGACCATCACGCTCCTCGCCGCAGTCGGGTCCGGTCTCATGGCCGGGCTGTTCTTCTCGTTCTCCACCGCCGTGATGCCTGGGCTGCGCGACCTGTCCGCCGATGCTGCGCGCGCGGCGATGCGCCGCGTCAACGTGCGGATCCAGAACCCCTTGTTCCTGCTGGTGTTCCTCGGCACCGGGGTGTTGAGCGGCATCGCGGTATTCAACGGGCGCGTGATCGGCGGCCTGCTCTACATCGTCGGGTCGCTGCTGCTGACGATGTTCGTCAACGTGCCGATGAACAACCGTCTCGAGCGGACCGACGATGCGTACTGGCCCGAGTACCTCTCGCGATGGACGCTGTGGAACCACGTCCGCACAGTGGCGTCTGCTGGTGCTCTCGTCATGCTGATCGTGTGACCTCGGCCAGCACGCCGTACTTCGGGCGCATCGCGGCCACGCTCGTCGGCGTCACGCGCTGCGGCACGAGTTTCAGCTCGGCCCTGGCGAGCAGTCGAGCAAGCATCACCGTCAGCTCTGTAGTCGCCAGCGTCGCGCCGACACAACGGTGCGGCCCGCCGCCGAACGGCAGGAACTCGTGCGGCGCCGGCTTCCGGGACCAGCGGTCCGGGTCGAAGCGCAGCGGATCCGGCCAGACGTCCGGCAGCCGATGCGTGACGTACGGGCTGTAGAGGAGGAAGGTGCCCTGCTTGATCCGTCTGCCGGCGAACTCGAAGTCCTGGGCAGCGGTGCGTGCCGAGACCACCGCCGGTGGGTACAGGCGCAGCGTCTCGTTGACCACACTGGTCAGGTACGGCAACCGCTTCAGGTCTTCGCCCGCGGCGTCCACTTCGGCCTTGGCCCGATCCCAGACCGTCCGGTGGCGCAGCAGGCTGAACACCGCCCACGCCATGGCCGCGCTCGTCGTCTCGTACCCGGCGGCGATCAGCGTGACCGCCTGGTCCCTGATCTCCAGGTCGCTCAGCGCACAACCGTCCTCGTCGCGGCCGTGCACCAGCGTGGACAGCACGTTGTCGTCCGCGTCGCCCTCACCGGCACGCACCCGCGCGATCTCCGCGTAGATCCGCGCGTCCACCCTGGCCCGCGCCGCCATTGCACGCCGCCAGGTCGGCGTCCGCAGCCGCCGCAGCC
Organism: Lentzea sp. NBRC 105346; assembly: GCF_030269605.1. Classification (GTDB taxonomy): domain Bacteria; phylum Actinomycetota; class Actinomycetes; order Mycobacteriales; family Pseudonocardiaceae; genus Lentzea. Next base: position 233,942 of record NZ_BSTQ01000016.1, on the reverse strand, counting down.
ACGCGACGACCGGCGGGTTGCGGTCGATCAGGTCGAGCAGCGCCTGCAGTTCCGTGCCGAAGAACTCCGCGTCCCCGGCGAGCCGCCGGCCGAACAGCGACTGGATCGTGCTGCGCCGGATGGCCGCGCGGAACTCCTGGTAGACGTCCACGACCTGGCCCGGTCGCCAGGCGTCGATGGTCGCGTCGGCGTTGTCCGCCATGACCTTCACGTAGCCCGCGATCTGCCGGTGGTGCAACGCGGGCTGCACGAGCCGCCTGCGCCTCCGGTGGTCCTCGCCGTCACTGACGATCAGCGACGTCGGACCGTCGACCGGTACGAGTGCCTGGAACGCCTCCTCGACGCGGAACAGCTGCGCGTTGGCGAAGACGAACCGGTTCGCCTCCGGGCCCAGCAGGTACGTGTACGGGCCGAGCCGCACTACCGGGCCGAAGCGGCGGTGCAACGCCGCCAGCACGTCCGCCTGCCGGAACCGCACCACGTCCGGGGTCATGGCCAGACACTACGACCACTCCGTCCTGCACCGGGGCTGTCTTTCCGGTCAGTGGATCCGGGTTGCCGCTGGGTGCAGTGATCGGTTGGGTGGTTTCGTGGCGGCGCGAGTCGCGCTGTGTGGGGCGCGATGCCGCGACGGCGGCGATGCGATGCCGCGGGTGCGTCGGTTTGCTGGGGCCGCGTGGCGTTCGGAGTCGTGACCTGCCGCCCCGTCCTGCATCGGGGTTGTGTTGCTGGTCAGTGGATCTGCGTTGCCGCTGGGTGCAGTGATCGGCTGGGTGGTTTCGTGGCGGGGCGAGTCTCGTTGCGCGGGGCGCGATGCCGCGACGGTGGCGATGCGATGCCGCGGGTGCGTCGGTTTGCTGGGGCCGCGTGGCGTTCGGAGTCGTGACCTGCCGCCCCGTCCTGCGTCGGGGTTGTGTTGCGGGTCAGTGGGTCCGTGCTGCGGGTGCGATGCCGCGAGTGCCTCGGTTTGCTGGGGCCGCGTGGCGTTCGAAGTCGTGACCTGCCACCCCGTCCTGCACCGGGGTTGCGTTACTTGTCAGCGGATCCGCGTGACCGCTACCTGCACAGCGACTCGGTCGTGCCGCGTTTGCCGGATTCAGTTGTGTCGCAGGTTCGCTAGGCCGTCACCCCCAAGGCGAAGGGCAGCACCGCGGGCGCGCCGGCCTGCCGCAGCAGCCGCGCCGCGACGGTCATGGTCCAGCCCGTGTCGACCTGGTCGTCGATCAGCAGGACGGGACCGCCGACGCCGGAAAGGTCCGGCCCCTCGGTGTGCCGTACGAGCCCGGCGAGCCGCTGTGCGCTGTTCACCCGACGCGGCGACTCGCCGACCCACACCTGGCCCAGCAGCGGAAGCCGGCCGATGGTGGCGATCCGCTGACCGAAGCTGCCGACCAGCTCCGGGCGGCTGCGCGACCCGATGGTCACGACACCGACCGGGCGCTCCGTCCAGCCCCACCCGGAGAGCACCTTGACGCACGCGGCGAACACGTCGTCCGGGATCGGCGCATCCGCCGAGGCGAACAGAGTCCGCAGGCGGTTGCCCCAGCCGATGTCGGTGAGCCTGCCCAGCGCGCGGCCGTTCTCCGCCACCTCGTCCGCCCTGATGCGCCCGGAGAGCGACACCCCGATCGCGGCCATTCCGGTCGGCCACATCTTGCGGGGCGCGATCTCCACACCGGGACGCATCAGGCGATCGCGGGCCGCACCCGCGGCGGCCGACGACACCTCGGTGGACACGCGGGTGCCGGTGCAGTTGTCACAGCGTCCGCACGGGCGGGCGTGCGGATCGTCCAGCTGTAGCTGCAGGAACCGCATACGGCACTCGTCGGTCCCGAGGTAGGCGATCATCGCGTCCTGCTCGGCGCGGCGGGCCACCGCGATGCGCGAATACCGCTCGGCGTCGTACGACCATGGCTGCCCGGTCGATACCCAGCCGCCCCGTACGCGCCGGACCGCGCCGTCGACGTCCAGCACCTTGAGGACGACCTCCAGGCGTGACCGCGACAGCTCCACCATCGGCTCGATCGCGGCCGTCGACAGTGGACGGTCGTTCAGGACGTTCAGCACCTGCCGGACCACCTGCTCCGGCGGGAACGCCAGTGAGGCGAAGTACGCCCAGATGTCCTTGTCCTCCGGGCCCGGCAGCAGCAGCACCTCGGCCCGTTCGACACCACGACCCGCACGACCGATCTGCTGGTAGTACGCGATCGGCGACTGCGGCGCTCCCAGGTGCACGACGAAACCCAGGTCCGGCTTGTCGAAGCCCATGCCGAGCGCGGACGTCGCCACGAGCGCCTTGACCCGGTTCGCGAGCAGGTCGTCTTCGGCCTTCAGCCGATCCGCCTGCTCGGTCCGGCCGGAGTACGCCGCCACCTCGTAGCCGCGGTCGCGCAGGAACGAGGCCACGTCGTCGGTCTGCGCCACGGTCAGCGTGTAGATGATCCCGGAACCGGGCAGCCGCTCCAGGTGCTCGGCGAGCCACCCGAGGCGGGCCTCGGCCGTCGGCAGCCGCGCCACGGACAGATGCAGGCTGTCGCGGTCCAACGGCCCGCGCATCACCAGCGTGTCCGACTCCGCCCCGAGCCCGAGCTGCTCGGTAACGTCCCGCACCACCCGGTCGTTCGCGGTCGCGGTGGTCGCCAGCACCGGCACACCCGCGGGCAGCTCGGTGAGCAACGTGCGCAGCCGCCGGTAGTCGGGCCGGAAGTCGTGGCCCCAGTCGGAGATGCAGTGCGCCTCGTCCACCACGAGCATCCCCGCGGACGCGGTGAGCGACGGCAGCACGGCGTCGCGGAAGTCCGGGTTGTTCAGGCGTTCCGGACTCACCAGGAGCACGTCGACCTCGCCCGCGGTCACCTGGTCCTGGACGTGGTCCCAGTCCTCGGTGTTCGCCGAGTTGATCGTCGCCGCGTGCACGCCGAGCCGTGCCGCCGCGTCGATCTGGTTGCGCATCAACGCCAGTAGTGGCGACACGATGACGGTCGGTCCCTCGCCGAGCTCGCGCAGCAGCGCGGTCGCGATGAAGTACACGGCCGACTTGCCCCATCCGGTGCGTTGCACGACCAAGGCTCTGCGGCGCAGCGCGACCAGCGCGTGGATGGCGGTCCACTGGTCCTCGCGCAGCGTCGCCTCGGGACCCGCAAGGGCCCGCAGGCGTTCCTCGGCCATTTCCCGGAGTGCGATGTCGTCCACGGGAAGCACCTTTGCACACAGCCCTGACAATTCCGTGTTGCCGCAGGTCGTAAGCTGTGTGGCGTGACCGATGACCTGCGCGACCAGGTGCACGCCGCCGCCCGCCGTGCCCGCGTCGCCGCCGACGAGCTGGTACTGGCCACCCGTGAGATCAAGGACGCCGCGCTGCACGAGATGGCAGCGGCGCTGCGCGGCCGCGCGCCGGAGATCCTCGAGGCCAACGAGAAGGACATCGAGTCCGGGAAGGCCGCGGGCCTGCCGGACAACATCCTCGACCGGCTCAGGTTGACGGAAGCGCGGGTCGAAGGCGTGGCCAAGGGACTGGAAACCGTTGCGGGACTTGCGGATCCGGTCGGCGAGGTGCTGCGCGGCTCGATCCTGCCGAACGGTCTGGAACTGCGCCAGATCCGCGTTCCGATGGGCGTCGTCGGCATGGTCTACGAGGCGCGTCCGAACGTCACCGTGGACGCCGCCGGTCTCGCGCTGAAGTCCGGAAACGCCGCGCTGCTGCGGGGTTCCAGCACCGCCGAACACTCCAACACCGCGCTCGTCGCGGTGCTGCGCGACGCGCTGGAGAAGGCCGGTCTGCCCGCGGACTGCGTGCAGCTGCTGCCGTGCCACGACCGCGCGTCCGTCACGCACCTCATCACCGCACGCGGCCTCGTCGACCTGGTCATCCCGCGCGGCGGCGCCGGCCTCATCAACGCCGTCGTCGAGCAGGCCACCGTGCCCACCATCGAGACCGGTGTCGGCAACTGCCACGTCTACGTTGACGCGAACGCCGACCTCGACATGGCCGAAAGCATCGTCCTCAACTCCAAGACGCGGCGCACCAGCGTGTGCAACGCCGCCGAGTCGCTGCTCGTGCACGCCGACGTCGCGGAGGTGTTCGTCCCGCGCATCACCAAGGCGCTGCAGAACGCCGAGGTCACCATCCACGGCGACGAGCGCTTCGCCCAGCAGGACGGCGTCGTCGCCGCGACGGACGACGACTGGGACACCGAGTACCTCTCGCTCGACATCGCGGCGAAGGTCGTCGGCTCGCTGGACGAGGCGGTGCGGCACATCGCGCGGCACGGCTCCGGCCACACCGAGGCCATCGTGACCTCCGATGTCCGGGCCGCCCGGCAGTTCACCGCACGGGTCGACGCCGCCGCGGTGTTCGTCAACGCCTCGACCGCGTGGACGGACGGCGCCGAGTTCGGCATGGGCGCGGAGATCGGCATTTCCACCCAGAAGCTGCACGCGCGCGGACCGATGGGCCTCTCGGAGCTCACCTCGTCCAAGTGGGTGGCCTGGGGCGACGGGCATGTGCGCCCGCGCGCTTGAGTCCTAACGTCGGGTGAATGTCGAGGAGCTACCCCTTCAGCGAGCCGGACGGTCTCAAGCACGACCCCACCTACGCCCGGCTTCGGCGTGACGAGCCGATAGTTCGGCTGCGCTTTCCGTACGGTGGCGAGGGCTGGCTCGTCACCCGGTACGACGACGCCAAGGCGGTGATGAGCGACCACCGGTTCAGCCGATCGGCGGCCGTCGGCAACGACGTGCCGAGGATGGCGCCGAACCTCGTGGTCGGAGGTTCGCTGCTGACCATGGACCCGCCGGACCACACCCGGTTACGCAGGCTCGTGTCCAAGGCGTTCACCGTGCGTCGCATGGAAGAGCTCCGCCCGCGCGCCCAGCAGATCACCGACGAGCTGATCGACGCGTTCGACGACCCCGCCGACCTCGTCGAGGGCCTCGCCATGCCGTTGCCCATCACGATCATCTGCGAGCTGCTGGGCGTGCCGTTCGAGGACCGCACGGACTTCCGGACGTGGTCCGAGCAGCTGCTCACCGCGGGCGCCTTCAGCCCGGAGGAGAGCGCGGACGGGCTGGTCAAGCTGCTCGGCTACATCGGGAACCTGGTGGCGGACCGCCGCACGCGGCCGACGGACGACCTGTTCGGCGCGCTCGTCCTCGCGCGCGACGAGGAGGACCGGCTCAGTGAGCAGGAGCTGGTCGTCTTCGGCGTGACGCTGCTGGTCGCCGGGCACGAGACGACGGCGAACCAGATCGGCAACGCGATGGTGACCCTGTTCGACCACCCCGACCAGCTGGCCGCACTGCGGGCCGACCCGGAACTGCTGCCGGCCGCGGTCGAGGAGCTGCTTCGGTTCATTCCACTCGGGCGCGGGGCGGGCTTCCCGCGGGTGGCGCTCGAGGACGTCGAGATCGGTGGCGTGACCATCCCGAAGGGCGACACCGTGCTGGTCAGCGTGCCCTCGGCGAACCGGGACGAGTCCGTCTACGACCACGCCGACCGGTTCGACCTGCACCGGGACGCGGGCCATCACCTGGCGTTCGGACACGGCATCCACTTCTGCCTGGGCGCTCAGCTGGCCCGGATGGAGCTGCAGGTCGCGATCGGCACGCTGCTGCGCCGGTTCCCTGGGCTGCGGCTCGCCGAACCCGTCGAGTTCCGCCAGGGCACCCTGGTCCGCGGCCCGCGCAGGCTGCTCGTGACGTGGTGAGAAAAATCTTCGATATCCGCGTCATGGGTGGGTGACGGGCGCGTTCCTCGGATGCGCGGCTGCGACTTCGGGGTGAGCCGCGCAGCCTCGAACGGTCCTTCCTCCCCCCGGACCGTCCGAGTGTGATCAAGGCGAATGGGCAGCTGGCCAAGGGAGCGGCCAGCTGCCCATTACGCTGATCGGCTATGCGCATCGGCGTCATGGGCGGCACCTTCGACCCCATCCACCACGGTCACCTCGTGGCGGCCAGTGAGGTCGCGGCCCGGTTCGACCTGGACCGGGTGATCTTCGTGCCGACCGGCCAGCCGTGGCAGAAGTCCACGCGCGAGGTCTCGCCCGCCGAGGACCGCTACCTGATGACGGTCATCGCCACGGCGTCCAACCCGAGGTTCTCGGTCAGCCGCGTCGACATCGACCGCGGCGGCCCCACGTACACCGTGGACACGCTCACGGACCTCAAGAAGCAGTTTCCGGACGCCGACCTGTTCTTCATCACCGGCGCGGACGCCCTGGAGCAGATCCTGTCGTGGCGCCGCGCGGCCGAGGCGTTCGAGCTCGCGCACTTCATCGGTGTCACCCGTCCGGGGTACACGCTCAACGACCACCACCTGCCGCCAGGCGCGGTGTCGCTGATCGAGGTGCCCGCCATGGCCATCTCGTCGACGGACTGCCGTGCGCGTACGTCCGCAGGCCTGCCCGTGTGGTACCTCGTGCCGGACGGCGTCGTGCAGTACATCTCCAAGACCGGTCTGTACAGCGAACCGGACGCCTGAGCCACGTTCGGGTGGATTTCACTCGCGCTTCGAGCCCCGTAGGACGACAATCGACCCGTTGTTGGCGGTTGGTGAAAGGCAAGGCTTTGGCTACAGGCACCGTGAAGTGGTTCAACTCCGAAAAGGGCTTCGGGTTCATCGCACCTGACGACGGCAGCGCCGACGTCTTCGTGCACTACTCGGAGATCCAGTCGAAGGGTTTCCGCTCCCTGGAGGAGAACCAGAAGGTCGAGTTCGAGGTCGGACAGGGTCAGAAGGGGCCGCAGGCCCAGCAGGTCAGGCCGCTGTAAGGCACCAGGTTTTCCACGAGGCCCACCTCCCGTGCGGGGTGGGCTTCGTCATGTCCGGGAAAACCAGGAAAGTCGCAGTTGGTCGGCGCCGGTACCCTCATTAACTCGTGTGGGCGTATCCGCGCTCACCGGAAGTCAGAGGAGTGACGTGGCAGCCACCGACGAGGCACGACGGCTGGCGCTGGTCGCCGCGAACGCGGCGTCCGACAAGAAGGCGCACGACGTGATGGTGCTCGACGTCTCCGACCAGCTGGTGATCACGGACGTGTTCGTGATCGCCTCCGCTCCCAACGAGCGGCAGGTCGGCGCGATCGTCGACAACATCGAGGAGAAGATGCGGGAGACCGGCTCGAAGCCGGTGCGTCGCGAGGGTGCCCGCGAGGGACGCTGGGTGCTGCTGGACTTCGTCGACGTGGTGGTGCACGTGCAGCACGTCGAGGAGCGCAGTTTCTACGGCCTGGAGCGCCTGTGGAAGGACTGCCCGCGCATCGAGTTCGACGCGGCTCCCCAGTCCGCGGAAGCCTGAGGCAGCCATGACCCTGAGCCGGCTCGTGCTGTGGCGGCACGGTGAGACCGAATACAACGCGACCGGTCGCATGCAGGGTCACCTGGACTCGGCGCTCACCGAGACGGGCTTCAACCAGGCGCGCTTCGCCGTACCGGTGCTGACCGGGTTCGGGGCCGAGATCGTCGTGGCGTCCGACCTGCGCCGTGCGCGGGACACCGCGACCGTGTTCACCTCGACGGTGGACGTGCCGTTGCGCATCGACGAGCGGCTGCGGGAGACGCACCTCGGCAAGTGGCAGGGCCTGACGCTCGACGAGGTCGAGCGCGAATGGCCTGGTCAGGTGGCTATCTGGCGGTCCGACCCCACGTTCACGCCGCCGGACGGCGAGAGTCGCGTCGACGTGGCGAAACGGGCCCTGGAAGTGGTCGAGGAGATCGACTCGGAGTTCTCCGGTACCGCCATGCTGTGCGCTCACGGCGGCCTGATCAGCGCGTTGACCGGGCGGATCCTCGATCTGCCGGTGGACACGTGGTCCCAGCTCGCCGGCATCTCGAACTGTCACTGGACGGTGTTCACCCGGCGGGCCGGCCGGTGGCGGCTGTCGTCGTACAACGCGGGCATCACGCGTTGAGACTGCTGGTCCTGGGGGACTCGCTTTCCTTTCACGGCCCGGATGGCCCGCTGCCCGCGGACCATCCGGGTCTTTGGCACAACATCGCCGCTTCGGCTTTGGGCGGACACGCCGAGCTGGCCGCCGGGTTCGGCTGGACCGCGCGGGACGCCTGGTGGGCGTTGACCGGGGATCCCCGCGTGTGGTCGTTGCTGCCGCGCACGGACGTGATCGTGTTCGCCGTGGGCAGCATGGACACGTTGCCGTCGCCGTTGCCCACCTACCTGCGGCAGGGGCTGCGGTACGTGCGGCCGGACGGGCTGCGTCGGTGGGCTCGGCAGACGTATGTCTCCGCGCAGCCACATCTCGCGCGGTTGCTTGGTGGGCGGCCGGTGGCGTTGCCGCCGCATCTGACCGTGAAGTACCTGCGTGACTCCGTGTTATCGGTGCGCAACCTGGAGTACTTCATGCCCGTGGTCGGCATCGTGCCGTCCGTGCACCGGGCGTCGTCGTATGGCGGTGTTCACACCGGGCATGCCGCCGCGGTGCGGGCGGTGCGGTCATGGGGAGCGTCGGCCGGAGTGCCGCTGCTGGATCTGCCCTCGGTGATCGGCCCACACGTGCGTTCCGGTCAGGGAAACCCCGATGGGATGCACTGGGGCTGGGAGGGGCACGCGCTGGTCGGTGCCGCCATGGCTGAACTGATCAGGTCCGTGGCGGTCAGTCACTCCGAAGGGTGAGGGCCGTAGGCTCGTCGCTCGTGCGCATCACCATCGTCACCGACTCCACGGCGTACCTGCCGGAGGGGTTCGCGCAGCGCCATTCGATCACCGTGGTGCCGCTGCACGTGGCGGTGGACGGCAGCGGGCGGCTCGACGGCGTCGACTTCGGTCCAGCCGAGCTTGCGGCCGCGCTGGGGGAGCACCGTCGCGTGACGACGTCGCGGCCGACACCGGGCGAGCTGGCCTCGGTCTACCGGTCGTTGTTGTCGTCCGGGACCGACGCGATCGTGTCGCTGCACATCTCGCGGGACCTTTCCGGCACGTGGGAGGCGGCGCGGCTGGCGGCCGAGGAGGTGGATCCGGCGGCGATCCGGGTCGTCGACTCGCGGTCGACCGGGATGGGGCTCGGGTTCGCGGTGCTGTCCGCGTGCGCGGCCGTCGAGCGCGGCGAGTCGCTTGATGAGGTGTTCGCCGCCGCGGCCGGTGTGCAGACCCGGATGTTCTTCTGCGTGGAGACGCTGGACTTCCTGCGGCGTGGTGGCCGCATTGGTACCGCGGCCGCTCTGGTGGGCACGGCGCTGGCGGTGAAACCGTTGCTGCACATGGACGACGGCCGCATCGTGCCGTTGGAGAAGGTGCGCACGATGGGGCGCGCCGTCGGCCGATTGGTGGATCTCGCCGTTGCGGCGGCCGGAACAGGACCTGTCGGTCTCGCGGTGCATCACCTGGCCGCGCCGGATCGTGCCGCCGAGCTCGCGACCCGGCTCGACGAACGCCTGCCGGGCTCGTCCGGCTGCCTCATTTCCGAGGTCGGCGCGGTGATCGGCGCCCACACCGGTCCGGGCGTGCTGGGCGTGGTGGTCCTGCCGGGCGGCCTTACCACACCCCACTGACAATTCCGCCCTCCCAGGCCGCCCAAGATCGCGACCTATCCACACCCCGCGACTTATCCACATCTCGATCATCAAGCCCCCCACCGCGCCACCCACCCACCTAGCGTCGCCCCCATGCCCTTCCCCCGAGAGGACCAGCCCCAAGCCCGCCTCCGCGCCCTGGCCGACGAGGCCCGAGCCAACCCCACGGTCGTCTTCGCCAAGTCCGAAGACGCCGACGAACACGGTCACTCCCGTTCCCGCCTGCGGATCCCCCTGCCCAGACGCGGCCTGCTCGCGTGGGCGGTCGCGTTCGCGGGCCTGGTCATCGGCGTGGCGGCGTGGTGGCAACAGCCACCTTCGGTAGAACGCCCGCCCACCCTCGCGGTCGCCTCGACCCCAGCTCCCGAACGCCTGGTGGTCAACGTCGTGGGCGCCGTGCCGCGACCCGGCCTGGTCACAGTCACGAGCGGCGCCCGCGTGGCCGACGCCCTGGACGCCGCCGGCGGTGCCGCACCCGGCACGGACCTGCACGGCCTCAACCTCGCCCGCAAGGTGACCGACGGCGAACAGATCGCAGTCGGCGTCCCGCCCCCACAGGGCGGCGCCGCACCCGAGCAGAAGCTGGACCTGAACTCCGCCACGGAGTCCCAACTGGACGGTCTGCCCGGCGTAGGCCCGGTAACCGCACAACGAATAGTCGCGTGGCGAACGCGCCACGGCTCTTTCGCCTCGGTCGAACAACTACGCGAGATCGACGGCATCGGTGACAACAAACTCGCAAAGCTCACCGAGCTGGTGCACACGTGACCGCAACGCCACCCCGAAGCCAACCCACCCTCCCCGCCTCAGCCCCCACAACCCTCCCGCCACCCACGACATCCCGCCGCGTCCCCCAATCCGTCGGCAGCACATCCGCCTTCAGTGGCGCCGGCCTCCTGCGCGTGGCTCCGTACCTCCGCATCCCGGTGTCGCACGCCGTCGTCCAACCCGCGGCCCACCGTCGCTCCGCCGACGCACAGCGCTTGCGTGGTGTCTCGCGCGGACTCCTACCTGTTGGCGCGATGGTGCGCTTTCCGGCCGTGTCGCTGAGGTGGTCGCCGGAGAGCCGGGTGTCGCATCGCTTGATGCACGCCTGGCCACCCACAGCCGGGATGCCGCACCGCTCACCTAGTGCCCAGCCAACCGCAGCCCCTTGCGGCCAGCTCCGCGCACGTAGGCAGGCTGGCGCCGCGACACCGACCCATCCGTCACCAGCGGCGCGTCATTCCGCTCACCCGCCCTCACCCAACGCCGCACTTCATCCACCCAGCCGACAGGCCTTCCCCAGGCGAGCGTCGCCCGACTGGCCGGTGGTCGCGTGAAGCGACGAGGCCCATCCGCGACAAGCGTCGACTCCCGCCTCATCCCGGCAGCCCTGGCGGTCTGGGCAATCGCCCTCACCGGCCTCTACCTGGGCTGGCCGGCGGCTCTGGCGGTAGGCGCACTGGCCGGCCTAGCCGGACTGGCCGCCCTCCGCCGCATGTGGTGCGGCCGAGTGTGCGCGGTAGCCCTGATGCTGTGCGGCCCGATCGCGGCGATCTGGATCGGCGGCCAGATCCACCGCGCCGACACCCACCCGCTGCGGCTGGCCGCGGAACGAGGTGCCCCGCTCACCGCTCAGGCGGAGGTGGTCGAGAGGCCGCGCGGCGTCCGCACGGAAGGCTTCGGCGCCAGGCCGGGCGGCGTGTCGCAGGTGGTCTTCCTCGCGAAGGTGCAGGGCGCGACGCTGGTCGTGCTGGCCCCGGCCGAACGGTGGCGAAACCTGCTCCCCGGCCAGACGGTCGACGTTCGCGGCACCTTGGTCCCGCCACGGAAAGGCGACCTGACAGTTGCGCTGCTGCGGGTGCGCGGTCCGCCGGCACACATAACCGAAGCACCGGTCTGGCAGCGTGCCGCGGCGGAGCTTCGCGACGGATTGCGCAAGGCGAGCGAGGTGCTCGACCCGGAGGCGGCCGGCCTGTTGCCGGCACTCGTCGCCGGAGACACCGACGGTATGTCGCCGAGAGTGGTGGACGAGTTCCGCACGGCGGGGTTGTCGCATCTGTTGGCCGTCAGCGGTGCGAATCTGGCGATCCTGTGCGGTGCGGTCCTGATTCTGCTGCGCTTCCTGCGGGCGGGGCCGAGGACATGTGCCGTGGGCGCCATGGTGGCGCTCGTCGGGTTCGTTGTCCTCGCTGGGCCGGAGCCGAGTGTGCTGCGGGCCGCGGTGATGGGCGCTGTGGGGCTGCTCGCGCTGGTGCTGGGCCGGGAACGGTCGGCGTTGTCCGCGTTGGCGATCGCGGTGCTCGGGCTCGTGTTCTACGACCCGGCGCTCGCCGCCGAGCCGGGGTTCGCGTTGTCGGTCGTGGCGACGGCGTCGCTGGTGTTGTTCGCGCCGCGATGGGCGCGGGCGATGCGGGATCGGGGCGTGCCGGTCGGTGTCGCGGAGGCCCTTGCGGTGCCGGTGGCGGCGAACCTTGCTACCGCGCCGCTCGTGGCGGGGCTGTCCGGGCAGGTCAGCCTGGTCGCGGTGGGGGCGAACCTGGTGGCCGCGCCGGTCGTCGCGCCGGCGACGGTGCTGGGCGTGCTCGCGGCGGTGGTGGCGCAGGTGCACCCCGCGGTGGCCGAACTGCTCGTGCGGATCGCCGGGCCGGAAGTGGACTGGCTCCTCGGTGTGGGCAGGCACGCGGCCGCGGTGCCGGGAGCGGCGGTCACCTGGCCGAAGGGCTGGCTGGGTGCGCTGCTGCTGGCCGTCGTGATCGGTGTCGCGGTCCTGGTGCTGCGGTTGCGGCGGACGCGGGTCCTGGCGATAGCGGTGCTGGTGGGCGGGTTCGTCGCACTGGTGCCGTTGCGGGGGATCGCGCCGGGCTGGCCGCCGGACGGGTGGGCCGTCGTCGGGTGCGACGTCGGTCAGGGGGATGCCGTCGTGCTTGCGACGGCGGTGCCGGGTCAGGCCGTCGTGGTGGACACCGGGCCCGATCCCGGTGCGGCGGCCGGGTGTCTGCGGGCACTTGGAGTGCACGAGGTGCCGATGCTCGTGCTGACCCACCTCCATGCGGACCACGTGGGCGGGCTGTCCGCGGTGCTCGCCGACCGGACGGTCGGGGTGATCGCGGTGGGGCCGTTGCGGGCGCCCGACTGGGCTTGGCGGGAGGTGGAACGACAGGCGCGCGCCAAGCGCGTGCGCGTGGTGGAGCCGGTGGCCGGTGAGCGGTTCGCCTGGCCTGGACTGGAGTTGGAGGTGATCGGACCGCGCCGCGGGCCGGTGGTCGCGATCGGCGACTCGAACACCGTGGTGAACGACTACTCGTTGGTGCTGCGGGCATACACCGCCGCAGGACGGGTGCTGCTCACCGGCGACATCGAGCTGGCGGGTCAGGCCGGACTGCTCGACCGGGACCTGAGCGCGGACGTGTTGAAGGTGCCGCACCACGGGTCGCGCTACTCGCTGCCGTCGTTCCTGGCGCGGGTACGTCCGCGGGTCGCGTTGGTGAGCGTGGGGGCCGGAAATCGTTATGGGCACCCGAGTCCGCACGTGCTCGACGTGTTGAGGAAGCAAGGTGCGCTGGTGTTGCGCACCGATGAGGACGGCGACCTGGCCGTGCTGCCGGGCGCCCGGATCGTTCGCAGGAAAGGAAGAAGACGATGGCCGCGGTGTGGATCAACCTGTACAGCGGGTGGGCTCCGTCCGAAGAGGACAACAGCCACCTCGGCTGGGCACTCTGGCAACCGAAGTACCTGGCCCGACCATGGCCGACCGACGAGCTGATACCCGGCTTCACGTACTACGTCTGCGAGAACACGAAGACCGGGAGAGCCATCACCGGGAAGGCGACAGTCGTCGACGCGTTGCCGCCGACCGAAGTCGCGTCGCCGTACGACGTCTACGAGCTGCTGGCCGAGGAACTGTTCGACGATCAGTTCACCATCGAGGATGACGCCTGGCACGCCAACGTCTACAACCGGATGAAGTCGCAGGCCCCGTGGCCGCAGAAGGTGACCGCCTGGCGCACCACCGTGAACCAGGTCGGTCCCCATGTGATCCGCGATCTCGGCCGCTTCCAGCACACCGGCTGGAAGCGGACCGACAAGATCGCCTTGTGAGAACTACTTCAGGGCGTTGATCACGGCCTCGGCCGACGGTGGGACCGTCGCACGTGGACCGATGGTGTCGCCCAGGGCGTCGAGCGTCTTGAGGCCGTCGCCGGTGATGAGCAGCACGGTCTCGCCGTCGGGGTCGAGCTGACCGGTCTCGATCAGCTTCTTCGCGGTCGCCACGGTCACGCCGCCGGCGGTCTCGGCGAAGATGCCCTCGGTGCGGGCCAGGAGCTTGATGCCCTCGACGACCTCTTCGTCGGTGACGTCCTCGATCGCGCCGTTGGTGCGGCGGACGGCGTCGAGGACGTAGGGGCCGTCGGCCGGGGCGCCGATCGCCAGTGAACGGGCGATGGTGTCCGGACGGACCGGGCGGACCACGTCGTGGCCTTCCTTGAAGGCGGCCGAGACGGGGGAGCAGCCGGTGGCCTGGGCGCCGAAGACGCGGTACGGCTTGGCGTCGACCAGATCGAGCTGGCCGAGCTCGCGGAACGCCTTGTCCACCTTGGTGAGCTGGGAGCCGGAGGCGATCGGCACGACGATCTGGTCGGGCAGGCGCCAGCCGAGCTGTTCGGCGACCTCGTAGCCGAGGGTCTTGGAGCCCTCCGCGTAGTACGGGCGGACGTTGACGTTCACGAACGCCCAGTCCTCGTGCTCCGCGGCGAGTTCCTGGGCGAGGCGGTTGACGTCGTCGTAGTTGCCGTCGACGGCGATCAGCGCGCCTTCGTAGACGGCGGTCATGAGGATCTTCGCGCGCTCGAGAGAGGAGGGCACCAGGACGACCGACTGCCAGCCGGCACGGGCGGCGGCCGCGGCGACGGCGTTCGCCAGGTTGCCGGTGGACGGGCACGCCAGCACCTTGAACCCGAGTTCGCGGGCCGCGGCGAGAGCCACGCCGACCACCCGGTCCTTGAAGGAGTGGGTGGGGTTGCCGGTGTCGTCCTTCACCCACACCTTGCGCACGCCCAGCGCCTTGGCGAGGCGGTCCGCCTCGACCAGGCGGGTGCCGCCGGGGTTGGTGTTGGGGTGGTTGTCCACAGTGGACGGAACAGGGAGCAGGCCGCGGTAGCGCCAGATCGACCGGGGGCCGGATTCGATGTCCTCACGGCGAATCCTGCCGAAGTCGTAGGCCACTTCCAGCGGCCCGAAACACTCGAGACAGGCGTATTCGGCGGCGAGCGGCGTCTCGTTGCCACATTCGCGACACAGCAGCGCCCGAGCGGGGCCGAGGTCGAAGGTGGTGGTGCTCGAGGGCACAGTGACAGCAGTCATCGCGAGGTATCTCCTCATCTTTCCCGCACGGCGGGTCGGAATTGGCACCGTGATCGCCACGTTGCGTGACGCCGGTTGCCGGGGCTTCGTCGGGCCGATCCCTCTGCCCCTCTGGATGAAGGTGTTCAGTTGTGGGATTCAAGCTACGGCAAGATCTCGCGATCAGGCCACCGAAGTCCACGAGATGAGACACGGACGGCCCGTGGGAGGATCTGCCATGTGAGTGCTGCGGATCCCTTGCACCTCGTCGTCGGCGAGGAGGAGTTGCTGGTCGAACGGGCGGTCCGGGGTGCCCTCGAAGAGGCACGCGCGGCGGACCCGCAGGCCGACCTGACGCGCGTGCAGGTGAGCGATCTCACGCCGCCCGAGCTGGCCGAACTGGTCAGTCCCTCGCTCTTCGCGGAGGGGCGGGTGATCGTCCTGGAGGGTGCGCAGGACATCGGCAAGGAGGTCGCGGACGCGGTGCTCTCCTACATCAAGGCGCCCGCGGACGGGGTCACGCTGATCGTCGTGCACAGCGGTGGCGGACGCAGCAAGGCGGCCAAGGACCTGCCCGGCGCGCTCAAGAAGGCCAAGGCGCGGGTGACCGAGTGCTCGAAGATCACCAAGCCGGCCGACCGGGAGGCGTTCGTCCGCAACGAGGTGCGCCAGGCGGGCGGGAAGATCGACGCCGAGGCCGTGGCGACGCTGATCGACGCGGTCGGCTCGAACCTGCGCGAGCTCGCGGCGGCGGCATCGCAGCTGGTCGCGGACACCGATGGCAAGGTGACGGTCGAGGAGATCCGGCGCTACCACCAGGGCAAGGCCGAGGTCACCGGGTTCGCCGTGGCCGAGAAGGCCGTGGTCGGTGACCGGGCGGGCGCGATGGAGGCGTTGCGCTGGGCGATGCAGCTCGGGGTCGCGCACGTGCTGGTCGCAGACGCGCTGGCGGACGCGGTGCGGACGGTTGCGCGGGTGTCGGCGGTGGGACGGGCGGACCCGTTCAGCCTCGCCGGCCAGCTCGGCATGCCCCCATGGAAGATCAAGAAGGCGCAGCAGCAGTCGCGCGGCTGGGACCAGGCGGGCCTGGCCGACGCGATGCAGGTCGTCGCGGGCCTGAATGCCGACGTCAAGGGCGTAGCGGCCGACGCGGAGTACGCGCTCGAGCGAGCGGTGCTGCGCATCGTCGCAGCTCACGGCCGTAGGTAAGCAAGAAGGGCGCCACCCGCGAGGGTGACGCCCTTCAGAAGCTCAGGAAACTCAGAGCTGGTTGGCGCGCAGGGCCATCGCCGACTTCTTGTTGGCGGCCTGGTTCGGGTGGATGACACCCTTGGTGGCGGCCTTGTCGAGCTTGCGGGACGCGTCCTGCAGCAGCTCGAGCGCCTTGTCCTTGTCCCCGGCCTCGGCAGCCTCACGGAACTTGCGGATCGCCGTCTTCAGGGAAGACTTGACCGCCTTGTTGCGCAGGCGCGCCTTCTCGTTGGTCTTGATCCGCTTGAGCTGGGACTTGATGTTCGCCATGCGAATACCCTTGTCTGTTCGAAACCGGAGTTTCGTACCGCGCTTATTCGGCACCACCCGCGAAACGGGCGGTTCTCCTCCACGACGGAGCGCCGCGCGGCACGACCGAGGAAGGATATCAGGGCAGCTCAGCGGACCACGAATCCGGCCCGTGCGTCGCCCACCACAGCCTCGTAGGAGCCGCGCGGCACCTCTCGCTTGCCGGACGCGTCCACGTCGCCGACGGTCACGGCCAGCTGGCGAAGGTCGAACGTCACCGAAACGTCGCGCTTCTCGCCTGGGGCCAGCGTCACGCGGGCGAACCCGACCAGGCGGTTCTCCGGCGCCAGCACCGGGCTGACCGGCTGATGTACGTAGACCGGCGCGATGAAGGTGCCTGCGCGAGAGCCCGTATTGGCCACGCTGAACCGGACCGTCCCGGCCGACGCCGACAGGCCCGACGTGGCAAAAGTGGTGTAGCTGAGGCCGTGCCCGAAGGCGAACGCCGGGTCGTACTTGGACGACGGGCCGCCGTTGGCGCCGGGCAGCTGGTCGTAGGACATCGGCTGGTCGCCGACGACCTTCGGCCACGACACCGGCAGGCGACCGGACGGGTTGACGGCGCCGAACAGCACGTCCGCGATGCCGCGGCCGCCTTCCGATCCTGGCAGCCAGCCGGCGACCAGGGCGTTCGCCCCCAGCACTGACCCGAGCACCTGCGGGCGGCCGGTCAGCAGCACCACGACCACGGGCTTGCCGGTCGCGCGGACCGCGTCCACCCATGCCTGCTGTTCAACGGTCAGTGCGGGGTTCTCGGTGTCGGCCGGCCCCTCCGCACCGGGCTTCTCGCCCAGCACGACGATCACCGCGTCCGCGGAAGCGGCCTCAGCGACAGCCAACGGCACGGTAGGAGCGTGCACGACCGAAGCAGCAGGAACAGCCTCGCGGATGCCCTGCAGCACGGTCGCGGTAGGCGGGATCGGGTAGCCGTCCGGCACGCCCTGCCACTCGACGGTCCAGCCGCCCAGCTGGCGGCGGGCGTCGTCGGCGGTCTCACCGGTCACCACGAGCTTGCGGACCCCAGAAGACAGGGGCAGCACGCCGTCGTTCTTCAGCAGCACCGTGCCTTCGGAGGCAGCGGAGCGAGCCAGCGCACGATCCGCGCCGTCGACGATCGCGTTCGCCTTGGAAGGATCGACGAAGGGCTTCTCGAACAGACCCAGGTCGAACTTCAACCGGAGGATCCGCCGCACGGCCTGGTCGATCCGCCCGCGCGAGACCGCACCGCTGCGCACGTTCTCCAGCAGCAACGAGGTGAACTCGCCGGCGTTGGACGGCTCCATCGCCATGTCGACACCCGCGTTCACCGAAAGCGCGATCGCCGCACGGTAGTCCGGCGCCACGTGGTAGCGGTCGACCAGATACCGCATGTCCTGCCAGTCGCTGACCGCTACGCCCTTGAAGCCCATCCGCTCGCGCAGCTCGGTCTGCGGCATGAACCGGGACGCGTGCACGGGCACGCCGTTGACCGCCCCGGAGTTGATCATCACGGTGCGCACACCGGCGTCGAACTGCGCCTGGAACGACGGCAGGAAGGTGTCCTGCAGCAGGCGCACCGGCAGTTGCGCGGGGGAGCGGTCGTGGCCGTTCAACG
The DNA here is from genome assembly GCF_030269605.1 of Lentzea sp. NBRC 105346. Lineage (GTDB taxonomy): Bacteria > Actinomycetota > Actinomycetes > Mycobacteriales > Pseudonocardiaceae > Lentzea. The sequence goes on along the minus strand of NZ_BSTQ01000016.1, from coordinate 215,941 downwards.
GCTGCGAGTAGCCCGCGAAGTGCTTGGCGGTGGCGGTCAGCTGCGCCGTGTCGTCCACATGAGACTGTTGCCCGCGCACGTTGGCGGCGGCCAGAGTCCCGGCCAGGTAAGGATCTTCGCTGTACGTCTCGTAGTAACGACCCCAGCGGGTGTCGCGGGCGACGTCGGACACGGGGGCGAAGTTCCAGAACACGCCGGTCGCGCGCATCGCCCGCGACGTCGACTGCCCGAGCTGCTCCAGCAGTGCCGGGTCCCAGGTCGCGCCCAAGCCGATCTGGTGCGGGAACATCGTCGCGCTCACCACGTTCGAGTGGCCGTGCACGCCGTCCGCGCCGTACAGCACGGGAATCTTCAGCCGGCCGTGGTCCAGAGCGAACTTCTGGATGGCGTTGGTGGTCTCGGCCCACGCGCGCGGCGTGTTCTCCACCGGGAAGTCGCCACCGCCGGACAGGATCGACCCGACGTGCGCGTCCTGCAGCACGGTCTTCATGCAGTCGTCGCGCAACGGGCCGTTGGCGTACTGGCAGTCACCGCGCAGCTTGCCCACGCGGATCTGCGTCATCTGCCCGGCCTTCTCCTCCAGCGTCATCCGCCGGAGCAGGTCGTCCACCCGCCGGTCCACCGGAGCGGAGGCGTCGCGGTAGGTCTCGAGACCGGACGCCTGGCCGCCGGCCTGACTCAAAGAGGTGATCAGAACGGTTGCGCTGAGCACGCCGAACAAGGCGCGCCTGCGGGAAAACATCGCGAACTCTCCTCCACGGTCCGGGCGCCCGGACCCACCTTGGCGTGGGGCCGGACGCACCCGACAGGACCGAAAGGAGGAAATCTTGTGGAAGCGGTTTCATGCAGGTGAACCGGCACGTCAGCCGGTCTGCCCCTTGGGCGGCCTGCCCCGGCGAGGCTGCTGTTTCGCCTCGCTGGGCAGCCGTCCCGCGTCGGCCAGCGCACGCCGGAGCAGGAACTCGATCTGCGCGTTGGTGCTGCGCAGCTCGTCGTTCGCCCACCGGGTCAGCGCGTCGTGCACGGCCGGGTCGAGCCGGAGCAGAACGCTCTTTCGGTCCGCCATCTCAGGTGTACAGCGACCCGGTGTTGACGACGGGCTGGGTCGATCGGTCGCCGCACAGCACGACCAGCAGGTTGGACACCATCGCGGCCTTGCGCTCCTCGTCCAGCTCCACGACCTCCTGCTCGGCCAGCCTGGCCAGTGCGAGCTCCACCATGCCCACCGCTCCCTCCACGATCCGGGTGCGGGCCGCCACGACCGCGCCCGCCTGCTGGCGTTGCAGCATGGCCTGGGCGATCTCCGGCGCGTACGCCAGGTGGGTCAGCCGCGACTCGATCACCCGCACGCCGGCCGACTCGACGCGCGCGGCGATCTCGATCGACAGCGTCTCGGTGATCTCGTCCGCGTTCTCCCGCAACGACAGGCCGTGCTCCTCGTGGCTGTCGTACGGGTAGCTGGTCGCGATGTGCCGCACCGCGGTCTCCGTCTGGATGCCGACGAACTTCACGAAGTTGTCGACCTCGAACCGCGCCCGCGCGGTGTCCTCGACCTGCCACACCACCACGGCGGCGATCTCGATCGGATTGCCGTCGGCGTCGTTGACCTTCAGCGTCGCGGTCTCGTGGTTGCGGATCCGCGTCGAGATCTTCTCGCGCGTGGTGAACGGGTTCGCCCACCGCAGACCGTCCGAGCGGACGGTGCCCACGTAGCGGCCGAGGAACTGCAGGACGCGCGCCTCACCCGGCGCGACCGTGAACAGTCCGCGCAGCACGATCACGCCCGCGATGACGACCAGCATGCCGAACACGGCGAATCCCGGCTCCGGGTCCGAGCCGTCGCCCACGGCGGTCGCGAACATCCAGCCCCCGGCCGCGATCACCGCCAGTCCCGCGAAGAACATCGCGATCCCCGGCAGGTCGTTGGCCTTCCGTTCCCGTACGACCGGCGCGGGCATCCGAACCACACTGTCCGTCGTCGCGCTCATGGCGCCCCCTTTGTCTATCGAATGACTAGCTAAGTGATATCACTTTTTTCGGCGCGGCGCCAAGTAGGGTCTGCGGTGTGATCGACGTCGCGCGCGCCCTGCTCGCCGGAGCCATCGAGCTCCTCGCCGGTGTCGAAGGCGCCGACGACGCACCGGAACCCGAAGCGCGGCTGTTGCCGTCCGGCGACCCGTTGCCGGTCGCGATACGGGACGTCGAGCCGTGCGAGCTCGGCGTGCTCGAAGCGGCGGCGGCCATCTGCCAAGGCAAGATCTCCCCGCTGGAACTGGTGGATGCCTGTCTCACTCGCATCCACGAGACCGATCACGTCATCGGCGCGTTCGTCCGGCTCGCCGAGGACGCGGCACGGGCACAGGCGGGCGTCGCGGACGGCGCGTGGCCGAGCGGCCCGCTGTACGGAATTCCCTTCGGCGTCAAGGATCTGATCGACACGAACGGCCTCGCGACCGAACGCGGCAGCGCGGTGTACGCAGGCCGCATGGCGCCCTGGGACGCGACGGTGGTGGCGAGAATCCGGGCCGCGGGCGGCATTCTCGTCGGCAAGACCGCGACGCACGAGATCGCGGCCGGTGTGTCCACTCCGCACAGCCGCAACCCGTGGAACCCCGCCCGGATGACCTCGGGTTCGTCCGGCGGAAGTGCGGCCGCGCTGGCCGCCCGGCAGGTGCCCGCCGCACTCGGCACGGACACCGGCGGGTCACTGCGTCTGCCGTCCGCGTTCTGTGGCACCACGGCGATCCGGCCGACGCACGGCCTGGTGCCGCGCGATGGCGTCATGGCGCTGGCGCCGTCGTTCGACACGGTGGGCCCGATGGCGCGCAGCGCGGCGGACTGCTGGCTGCTGCTCCAGGTTCTGCTGGGGGAACAGGAGCCGCTGCGGCGGATCGACACCGGGGTCGTCCGGCTCGGCGTCGTCGAGCACCCTGACATCGCCGACGCCCTGAAACGGATGCGTGCGCTGGGCGTTCAGATCGAACCCGTCGAGCTGCCGTCGCTGGAGATCACGGGAGCGGTCGCGTCCGTGCTGCAGTTCGCGGAGGGCGCCGCCCAGTTCCGGGACCACCAGGGCGGTTTCGCGGCCGACATCGAGACCTTCCTGGAGGTCGGCCGGGCCGTGCCGGTCACGGACTTCCTGCACGCCCAACGGGTGCGTGCGGCGATCAAGCGCGAGTACGCGACGCTGTTCGAGCGCGTGGACGCCATCCTCATGCCGACGGTGCCGGTGCCCGAACTGCCCCACGGCGCCGAACACATCGACGGTCTGCCGCTCGTCGCGGTGCTGATGGCGTTCACGGTGCCCGCCGGCGTCGCGGGACTGCCCGCCATCGCCTTTCCCTGCGGTTTCAGCGCCTCCGGCATGCCGCTGGGCGCCCAGCTGGTCGGACCGCCGCGCACCGAGCAGCGGCTGGCCTCGCTGGCGGCGGCCTATCAGGACATCACCGATTGGCACCTCCGCACGCCGCCCGCCTTCTAGGCTCTGCAGGCATGAAGGTCCAGCGGCAGCGGGTGGCGGCGTACGGCGTGTGTGTCCAGGACGAACGAATCCTGCTGGCGCGGTGGCTCGGCCCGGACGAGAAGTTGTGGATCCTGCCCGGCGGCGGCATCGACCACGGCGAGCACCCGCACGACGCGGTGATCCGCGAGCTGGAGGAGGAGACGGGGTTCGACGTCGAGGTCGAACGGCTGCTGGGCATCGACTCCGAGCACCGCGAGGAGCCGGATCGCGATTACCACGCGTTGCGGATCTTCTACAAGGTCCGGATCGTTGGTGGCGAATTGCGAAATGAGACGGACGGGAGCACGGACCTCGCAGCATGGTTCGACCTGGCCGAAGTGCCACATTTGAAGCGCGTGAAATCCCTCGACGTGGCACTCGGGCTCTTTCGCACTAGCCCACCCGCAGGCATCCTGCGGTAGCTTTGGGTACCGCCGCCAACTACCTGATCCTCTGTGGGGAGTTGGCGTGAACCGTCCCTGCGTCGCGCTCAGCGCGGCTGTTCTCCTGTCCTTCCTCGTCCAGACACCCGCGACGGCCGCTGTCGTGCACGTGTCCAGCGCGTCGGCGCTGCAGTCGGCGATCGACTCCGCGAGGCCCGGCCAACGGGTCGAGGTCGCGGACGGCGTCCGGCTGACGGACCAGACCATCACGATCAACAAGCCCGGTGTCACCCTCGCCGCGCAACGAACCGGCGGCGTGGTGCTCACCGGCTCGTCGGCCATCAAGCTCGGCAAGGTGCGGCACGTCGTCGTGGAGGGCTTCGTCTTCGACAACAACGACGGCATGTCCGTGCCGCCCGAGGCGAAGGCCACCCGCATCACCCGCAACACCTACACGGGCAACAAGTCCGGCGCGTCGCTCTCGGTGAGCGCCGACGACGTCCAGATCGACCACAACCTGTTCCAGAACCGCACGAACGAAGGCGTGTACCTGCAGATCACCGGGCCCGGCAGCGACATCGCCAAGCGCTCGTGGATCCACCACAACTTCTTCTACAACCACCAGTTCAAGGGCTCGAACGGCGGCGAGTCGATCCGGCTCGGCTACAGCCACAAGCAGTCGAAGTCCGCGAACGCGATCGTCGAGCTGAACCTGTTCGAGAAGGCGGACGGCGACTCCGAGGCGATCTCGATCAAGTCGTCGGACAACATCGTCCGCTACAACACGATCCGCGACAGCCGCGGCTTCATCGTGCTGCGGCACGGCAACCGCAGCGTCGTCGAGGGCAACGCCCTGTTCCAGACCGGCATCCGCTTCCACGGCAACGACCACAAGGTCATCAACAACTACGTGGAGAACACCCGCGACCGCGCCATCGTGTTCGGTTCGGGCAGTGAGGCCGACAGCGGGCCGACGTCCAAGGAGCACGACCGCCCAGACCGCGTCACGGTCGCGTTCAACACCGTCCTCGGCACCGGTGCGGTGATCGACAGCGACGGCGGCAAGTACCTGCCCAAGGACTGCATCGTGTCCAACAACATCATCAAGGGCACGGGCACCCTGACCGACATCCGCCAGGGTTCGACGGTCAAGTACGAGGGCAACATCGTGTTCGGTGGCTCCGCGGGCAGCATTCCGGCGTCGGGCTACAAGTCCGTCGACCCGAAGCTGGTCCGTGACGCCAACGGCCTGTACCACCTCGGCGCGGGCAGCCCCGCGATCGACGCGGCGCAGGGCCTGTACCCGTACGTCACGAAGGACTTCGACCCGCACGACCGCTCGGGCAAGCTCGACGTGGGCGCCGACGAGTACGGCGGCTCGGTGTCGCGCAAGGCCCTGACCAAGGCCGACGTCGGCCCGAGCGCGCCATGATCGCGGTCGCGTTGCTGCTGGCGGGCATGGTGATCGCCGTGCCCGCCGGTGCGCCGGTCACCAGCCTCGCCGCATTGCAGACGGCGATCGACAACGCCTCGCCCGGTGACCGGATCGAACTGGCGGACGGCGTCTACACGTCCACGAAGGCGATCACGATCCGCAAGTCCGGCATCACGGTCGCCGCCGCACACGTCGGCAAGGCCGAGATCCGCGGGTCCGCGGGCTTCGTGTTCGGTTCGGGCGTGAGCGACGTCGTGATCGAGGGCTTCACGTTGCGGCACAAGGGCAGGCTCAGCGTCCCGGTGGATGCGAGGAAGATCCGGATCACCCGCAACAACCTCGAGATCGACGTGCCGGTCATCCCGGACGACGCGGGCGGCTGGATCGAGGTCAACGGAGACGACGTCGAAGTCGACCACAACACGTTCCAGAACCGGACGAACGAGGGCGTGTACCTGCACGTCGGCGGCCCGCCGCGCGGCATTGCGAAGCGGACGTGGGCGCACCACAACTACTTCTTCAACCACAGGTTCAACGGCGGCAACGGCGGTGAGTCGGTCCGGATCGGCAACAGCGACCGGCAGCAGAACTCCGCCAACACCCTGCTGGAGCACAACCTCTTCGAGAAGGCGAACGGCGACGCCGAGGCGATCTCGGTGAAGTCGTCGGACAACGTCGTGCGGTACAACACGATCCGGGACAGCAGGGGTTTCCTCGTGCTGCGGCACGGCCACCGCACCCTGGTGGACGGCAACGTGTTGTTCCAGACCGGCATCCGGTTCCACGGCAACGACCACAAGATCGTCAACAACTACGTCGAGAACACCAGGGACAGGGCGATGGTGTTCGGTTCCGGCAAGGAGGCGGACAGCGGGCCCACCTCGAAGCTGCACGACCGGCCGGACCGCGTGACGGTGGCGTTCAACACGCTGCTGGGCGCGGGGCCGGTGGTCGACAGCGACGGCGGTCCGTTCAAGCCGAAGGACTGCGTGCTGGCGAACAACGTCATCCAGGGCTCCGGTGGCCTGGTGAGCATGCACAGCGGCTCGATCGTGAAGTACGAGGGCAACATCATCTGGGGTGGCACCGGCGGTGCCATGCCGTCCAACGGTTACCGCTCGGCCGATCCCCGGTTGGCGCGGGACGCCAACGGACTGTTGCACCTGTCGGCCGGCAGTCCGGCGATCGACGCCGCGGTGGGCGCGTATCCGTACGTCACCACCGACTTCGACCCGCACTCCCGCACCGGCAAGTTGGACGTCGGCGCGGACGAGTTCGGCGGCTCGGTGTCGCGCAAGGCGTTGACGAAGGCGGACGTCGGCCCGTACGCGCCCTGACGGTTCAGGCGGGGCCGGTGCGCCGGTCCCGCCTTTTCTTCCGGCTGGGCCACAACAGCGTCAACGCGAGAACCGTCACGCCGAACGTCACAAGCGTGATGAGGATCGGATACAGCCATATCGGTTCTCCGTCGTCCGGGTAAACCTCGGCGTCTCCGACATCCACCACACGGATCCGGTCGCCCTTGTACGGCGGCTTGGGCAGATTGCTCGAGATGCGGACGCCTACGCGACGTATGGTGCCGTCGTCGCTCGTGAACGTGCCCGCGTCGGTGCGGCAGGTCGCCTTGCGACATGCCGGATCGTCCGCCACGACGTAGGTGCCGGTTCGCCCCTGGTCGAGCGCGAGCTTGAACGCCGTCGGCAGCAGCGGGATGGCGACGAAGTGCACCACGATCGACATGGCGAGCCCGGTGAACGCGAGCACCCAGCGGTAACTCTTGTCGTTGCCGGTCATCGGCGACTCCTCAGGTACTCAGGCCAACCGGTCTGAGACGTCCGGACCCGCCGGTTTGTTGCACGGATCAGAGGAGCCGGTCGGCCAGCGCGGCGACGGCCTCGGCGTCGCAGTCCTGGAGGAGCGCGCGGATGTTCTTCGCCGCGCGCTCGTCCTCCCGCCGGAAGCCGATCTTCGCGACCAGAGCGCCCCACGCCACGTCGTCGTCCACCACCTCGGCCAGCTCACGCCAGTGGCCGCGCAGCAGGTGCTGGTAGGCGGGCCACCGCGTGACGACCTCCGCCACCGACACGAGGTGGCACGCCTGCTCGGCGTCCGACGACGCGAGCACGCGCAGGTAGAACTGCCACACGTTGATCAGCCGCTTCTCCTCGCGCACCGAGTGCTCGGGCTGCGCGGCGAGCCTGCGGTGCAGTTCCTCCCGCACCTTCGAATCCCGCTCGATGGCGATTACGACTTCGTCCACGGACTTCGGCGGAGCAGCGACGGTCGTGGGCTCGCCCACCTGCGGCTCGCCCACCCGCGGCTCGCGTCGTCGGGGTCTGGCGATGCCGGTCGTGTGCGGCTGGTCGACCGGGCCGAGCTGACCGTCCAGCAGGCGGCCGATGCTGTCCTCGGTGGTCAGCGGCAGCCGGATCGGGAGCTGCACCAGCTTGCGCAGGAACGTCCAGCCGGGGCTCGGGTCGTCGGGGTGCGTGACCACCCGAGCGTCCGCCAGTTCGCGGTAGGCGTGATCCACATGGGACGCGACGACCGTCGGGTCGAGGCCGAGGACGAACCTGGCGCGCGGCATCGCACCCGACAGGAAGACGTTGATCGCCTCGAACACCTCCGCGGTCGTGCGGGGCGTGCAGCGGTCGAGGTCGTCGATCAGGACGATGAGCTGGTGTCCCCTGGCTTCGAGGTCCTTCAGCACCGCGCGGACATCGTGCTGCACGAGGTACAGGTAGCCGGAGCGGGCCTGGTAGTACGGATCGCGGACCACCGGATCCGGTGTGGAACCGGCGAACGCCACGGGTCCGGCGAAGAGCTCGCCCGGCAGGAACGCCGACGCGCGCGCGAACAGGTAGCGCGCCGCCGTGTGCAGCAGCCCGAAAGCCAGCGGCGCCACCGAAATCGCCAGGAGCACGGGCAACGGGACCGGCCACTTCGCGAGCTGGGACACCACGGAGAGCCCCAGCCCCAGCACGCCGACCTTGAGGAACGGCGACAGAATCCGCTTCCAGAGCTCGCGCTGCAGATGCCGGCGATCGACCCGGATCACGTTGTAGCCGAACCAATATCGCTCGCGCCTGAGGGCGGTGGGAACCAGCACGCGTTCCGCGGCCTGGGTGATCGCTCGGGCGAGCCCGGCCCACACCTGGTCGCTCGACTGGTACTGCCACGGGTTGAACGTGACGACGATCTCGCCGGCCGCCTCGATCCATTCCGGCTGTGCCGCGGGCAGCTCGGGCGGCGGCGTGTTGCTGCGCAACAGGGCATCGGCCGCCGCCACGGTCAGTTTCCGCAGCTTCGGCGGGATGAACACCGGACGGCCGAACTGCCCGGCCACGAGGTTCAGCACCGTGCTCTTCCCCGAACCCCACGGGCCTTCGACCGTGATCACCGCGGGCCCGGAGTCCTCGGTCGTGCCGGGCTTGCGCAGGGTGTCGCCGAGCGCCCTGGTGAACTCGCCGCGGCCCAGCAGGTCCACCTCGGCCGCCCGGTCGCTCAGGCCGCGGGTGACCACCTGGCCGAGGCGGGCGCGCGGCTCGAGGTAGGGATCCCAGTACCGGACCTTGCCATCGTCACCGCCGGAGGCGATCCAAGGCCAGCCGCCCGGTCCCGCGAACGCCACGACCGCACGCGTCGCGTCGCCGGGAACCGCCACCCGCAGCGCGGCCTGGGTGCGTGCGTCCCACAGGCGGATCGTGCCGCCTTCGCTCGCGGACACGAGCACCGTCCGCCCGTCGGGGAGGTAGCAGGAGGTGACCGCGGACAACGGGGTGGTGTGGCCCTGCCGTCCCGTCACGGGGACCGGCGGCTCGCCCGAGGTTTCGAGCTGCGCCCGGCCGAACACGTCACGCACGGAGACCGCCGGTCCGGGCAGGACCTGGATCTGCTGACCTTCCAGCGCTCGCATCAGGTCGTCGACATCGGCGATCGGCAGCATGGAGAACTCGCGTTCCAGCCGCGCGACCGGGACGTCGGAGTCGTCGCGCTCGTCGCTGCCGCCACCGCCCTTCGGCACGAACCGCTGGCTCATCGGCGCAACTCCTTGATCCGCAGCCCGTTCGCGGAATCCTCGATCAGCGTCGCCAAACGTTTGCGCCGCGTCTCCTCGCGCTTGGCGCTGATCACCCACCAGGTGGCAGTCTTCCGATACCCCGGAGGCTGCGCCAACCAGAACTCCCACGCACCCGCCGCCGCCTGAAACTCGGCGACGAACGACGAGGGCAGCGCGACGTCCTGCTGTTCGAAGGACGCTCGCCCCGACCTCTCAGGAGACCGCGCCTCGAACGCCGCCAGCCCGGCGGGCGTCATCAACCCCGAGGCACGCAGTTCAGCCACCCGCGCGATGTTCACGTTGGACCAGTGCGAACCGGCCTTCCGCGGCGTGAACCGGATCGTGTACGCGTCCGGCCCCAGCGACCGGCGCACACCGTCGATCCAGCCGAAGCACAGCGCCTGGTCCACCGACTCGGGCCACGTGATGGACGGCCGGCCGCTGTCCTTCTTGTAGAAACCGACGAGCAGTTCGGACGCCGACGAGTGATGAGCGCTCAGCCATAAGCGGAAGTCAGCGGGCGTCGGGAAGAACTTCGGCTCCATGCGGGGCATCATGCCCAAGATGGAGATACTGAGCAGCCGGATACTGATCAGGTCGGCCGATCCGGCGGAGACCACCGCCTTCTATCGGGACGAGCTGAAACTCGCGATCTACCGGGAGTTCCCCGGCGGCACGGTGTTCTTCCTCGGTCAGGGCTTCCTCGAGGTGTCGGGCAAGGCCAAGGAAGCCCCGACCGAGGCCACGCAGCTGTGGCTGCAGGTCCGCGACGTCGACCTGGCGGCCAAGGAGCTCGAGGAGCACCTGATCAGGCCACCCAAGACCGAGTCGTGGGGGCTGCGCGAGGCGTGGCTCATCGACCCGGACGGGCGGCACATCGTGCTCGTCCAGGTCCCCGACGACCACCCGCTACGGGCTGACTCGCGCAGTGAGCTGTAGCACGGCGGGCGCCGGGCCGGGGAACCGCTGCAGCGCCACGTTCACGTCGGAGAAGCCCGCCGCGAGCGCCTCCTGCACCAGCTCGTGGTCGGTGATCGGCAGCATCCAGCGCGTGATCGACACGACGAGCCTGCCGTTCGGCCGCAGCACGCGGGCGAGCTCCGCGAACGCGGCGCGGCGGTCCTCCCAGAAGCGCACGTTGTTGACCGAGATGACCACGTCGACGGACGCCGTGTCCTGGCCCGTCGCGGCCGCCGTGCCGTGGCGGAGCTGGACGCGGCCGTCGGCGATGAGGTCGGCGCAGCGGTGCCGCGCCTCGGTGAGCATCGTCTCGGACGGGTCGACGCCGATCGCGAGCGCGGCCCTGGTGCCCGCGGCGCGCAGGCCGACGCCCGGTCCGGGTCCGATGACGAGGACGGTCTCGTTGGCGGCGGGCTTGGCGAGGGACACGACCTGCTCCTCGACCGGGGCGTTCATCCGCGCCATCAGCTTGCCGCCCAGTTCGCCGAGCCGGCCCGACGGATGGGCGAACGTCTGGTCCAACACCTTCATCAGCGCATTCGTCATGACTCCAGGGCACCACCACTCACGGCCACTCGCATCGGGGAATGCCCTGAAATCGGGTTCTCTCCGCTCGGGGTAGTGCGCTGGACCCTTCATCGGGGTGAAGATGTCGACCATGGAACGCCGAGTTCGCACTTCGGAACTGCGCAGGAGCCGCACGGTCGCGGCGCCTCGCCTCGGTGAGCTGTTCAACGGGTATCTCGATCCGAAGCGTCCGCACGCAGGCGCGTACGACGAGATGTTCACCGCCGAGAACGGCGGCGTGCGATCGGCTTACAAGGCTTTGTACGAGTCCATCGCGCCCTCCCAGGTGGCCGATCTGACCGCACGGTCGGAGGCACTGGGGCGCGCGTTCGTGGACCAGGGCATCACGTTCTCGCTGTCCGGGCAGGAACGGCCGTTCCCGCTCGACCTCATCCCGCGGGTGCTCACCGCGTCGGAGTGGACGAAGCTGGAACGCGGCATCGTCCAACGGGTCCGCGCGCTGGAGATGTTCCTCGCGGACATCTACGGCGACGCGCAGATCATCCGCGACGGGGTGCTGCCGCGCCGGCTCATCACGTCATGCGAGCACTTCCACCGCGAGGCGGCCGGGATCAACCCGCCCAACGGCGTCCGCATCCACGTCGCGGGCGTGGACCTCGTGCGTGACGAGCAGGGCACGTTCCGCGTGCTGGAGGACAACCTGCGCTGCCCGTCCGGGGTGTCCTACGTGATGGAGAACCGCCGCACGATGGCGCGCGTCTTCCCGGACCTGTTCGCCCGGCACCGGGTGCGCGCGGTCGGTGACTACGCGGTGCACCTGCTGCGGGCGTTGCGCAACGCCGCGGCGCCGAACGCGGCCGACCCGAACGTCGTCGTGCTCACGCCGGGTCTCGCGAACTCGGCGTACTTCGAGCACTCGCTGCTCGCGCGGCAGATGGGCGTCGAGCTCGTCGAGGGACGCGACCTGTTCTGCCGCGACAACCTCGTCTATCTGCGCACCACCGAGGGCGAACGCCAGGTCGACGTGATCTACCGGCGCATCGACGACGACTTCCTGGACCCGGTGCACTTCCGGCCGGACTCGGTGCTCGGCATCGCCGGACTGCTCAACGCGGCCAGGGCGGGCAACGTTGTCATCGCCAACGCGGTGGGCAACGGCGTCGCGGACGACAAGCTCGTCTACACCTATCTGCCCGAGATCCTGCAGTACTACCTGGGCGAGAAACCGTTGCTGCCCAACGTGGACACGTTCCGCTGCTGGCTGCCCGAGGAGCGCGCGCACGTGCTGGACAAGCTCGACGAGCTGGTGCTCAAGCCGGTCGAGGGCTCCGGCGGTTACGGCATCGTGTTCGGGCCGGACGCGTCGGCGAAGGAGCTGACGGCGTTGCGCAAGCGGATCAAGAACAACCCGCGCGGCTGGATCGCGCAGCCGGTCGTGCAGCTGTCCACGGTGCCCACGAAGGTCGGCGACAAGCTGGTGCCCCGGCACGTCGACCTGCGGCCGTTCGCGGTCAACGACGGCAACTTCGTCTTCGTCCTGCCGGGTGGCCTCACGCGTGTGGCGCTGCCGGAGGGCAGCCTCGTCGTGAACTCCTCGCAGGGTGGCGGTTCCAAGGACACCTGGGTGCTCGCGCCCAAGTCGTCCACTGTGGAACGTGAGCTCGCCGAACCCGGCCTGGCCGCCTCCGCGGGCATGGACGCGTTCGCGGCCGAACAGGGCCCGGAGCTCACGACGTCCCAGCAACAACAGCAACAGCAGCAGTGAGGGGACGACATGCTGGCACGGAACGCGGAGTCCCTCTACTGGATCGGCCGCTACGTCGAACGCGCGGACGACACCGCGCGCATCCTCGACGTCTCGGTCCACCAGCTGCTCGAGGACGCGACGGTCGATCCTGACCGCACGTCGCGGCAGCTGCTCAACGTCCTGGGCATCACACCGCCAGAGGGCGCGCAGTTCGACGTGTGGTCGCTGACCGAGCTCGTCGCGTACTCCAAGGACAATCCCGCCTCAATCGTCGCGTCGGTCAACAGCGCGCGAGAGAACACGCGCGGTGCCCGTGAGGTCGTCTCGACCGAAATGTGGGAGTGCCTCAACGCGATGTGGAACGCCGTCGCGGAACGGCAGCGCTACGCCCGCACGATGGGCCCGCACGCGTTCTTCTCGTTCGTCGAGGAACGTGCGGCGATGTTCGCCGGTCTCGCGGACTCCACGATGTCGCGCGACGACGGCTGGCGCTTCCTCGTGCTCGGACGTTCTGTCGAACGCGTCGACATGATCGTGCGGTTGCTGCTCGCGCGCGTCGGTGACAAGGCGTCCTCTCCCGGCTGGGTGACGGTGCTGCGGTCCGCCGGCGCGCACGACACGTACCTGCGCACCTACCGGGGTGCGCTGGACGCGGGCCGCGTCGTGCAGTTCCTGTTGCTGGACCGGCTGTTCCCGCGTTCGGTCTTCCACGCGCTGCGGCAGGCCGAGTCGTGCCTGGAGCAGCTCGACCACCAGCCGTCGGTCCGCGTCGGCGCACGCGCGGAGGCGTTGCGCCTGCTCGGCCGGGCCCGCAGCGACCTGGAGTTCCTGCGCCCGCACGACCTGCTGGAGGACCTGCCACGCCGGCTGGGCGCGTTGCAGAAGACCGTGCGCGACGTGGGCGACGCGGTGTCCAAGCAGTACTTCCACTCGGCGCCGTGGGTCGCCTGGACGAACGCTGAGGTGGTCTGATGTCGTGGCGCGTCAGGGTCGTTCACACGACGGGCTATCGCTACGAGACGCCGGTCGTGCAGTCCTACAACGAGGCCCGGCTGACACCGCGCGGCGACCGGCGGCAGAACGTCGTGGTGTCGCGCGTCGAGACCAACCCGGCGACCCGTGCCTACCGGTACACCGACTACTGGGGCACCGAGGTCACGTCGTTCGACCTGCACGCCCCGCACAAGGAGCTCAAGGTCGTCGCGTCGTCCGTGGTGGAGACGGGTGCGGAGATCGAACCGGTGACGACCGGGTCGTGGCAGGACGTCAAGGCCGAGGCGCTGGTCGATCGCTACACCGAGTTCCTGGAACCGACGCTCTACACGCCGCGCAACCGCGAGCTGCAGTCCGTCGCGCGCGATCTGAAGAAGGGCAAGACACCCGCGGACGCTGTGCTGGACGCGTCGCAGTGGGTGTGGGAGCAGCTGAAGTACCAGCCGGGCAGCACCGGCGTGCACAGCTCGGCGGTCGACGCGTGGCGGGAACGCAAGGGCGTCTGCCAGGACTTCGCGCACCTCACGCTGGTGCTGTTGCGCGCCATGGGGATTCCGTCGCGGTACGTCTCGGGATACCTGCACACCAAGAAGGACGGCGCGCTGCGGGAGACCGTGCGCGGCGAGTCGCACGCGTGGATCGAGGCGTGGACGGGCGGGTGGTGGGGCTACGACCCGACCAACGCGATCCCGGTCGGGCCGCGGCACGTATGGGTCGCGCTGGGCCGTGACTACGCCGACGTGGCGCCGCTCAAGGGGATCTACTCGGGCGGCGCCGCGTCCGCGCTGGAGGTGACCGTGGAGATCACCCGCCTGGCCTGACTCAGGCGGGGTCGGTCACCGTGCCCGTCAGCTCGGCGTCGTAGCGGGCCAGCCGCAGCCGGACCTGTTCGGCCGCTTCAGTTTCGGCGTCCGCGACCGTCGGCACGGTGACCTCCGCGCTCAGCTCGCCCGGCGGGATGTACACGCCCGCCTGCAGCGTCGTCGCGGACAGCGGGCGGGACGGCAGCGGATCCTCCCCGTGGGCGCGTTGCCGGAACCACCGGGCGTCGACGTCGGTGCTCGACAGCTCGGGACCACCGGGCGCGAGCGGTGCGGCGATCCGGAAGACGGCGTCGTCGGCCGCGGCGGACAGCGTCACGCGCCACTTCAGCACGCCGCCCTCGGTGACCCGGTCGGTGATCGGGGTGACCGTGAGCGTGGGTTCCGGATCATCGTCGTGCACGGTGAGGCCGCCCGTGTGGCCGCCCACGACCGTGCCCTGAACGGCTTTGACCAGCACGCCGAGCCGGCGGTCGCGACCCCACCGGGTGTTGCCGGTGACCCGCATCGGGACTTCGATCGTGTGCTGTCCCGGTTGGACGGTCGCGATGTGCTCGGTGAACGCGCCCTTCTCGTCACTGACGAACAGGCGCACCGCGCCGGGGCCGTCGCCCGTGACGGAGACCGGAACCTCGACGGTCCGCGTACCGGAGTCGCCTTCCTCAACGGTCAACGTGCCCACGTCGACCCGCGGCAGCCGGGCGGGGTGCGGAGCCTGCAGTCCCTTGTCCCACCCGTACGCGTCGATGAGCCAGGCCTGTCCGCTCGCGGTGCGCGGGATGAGTTCGAGCGCGGCGACCGCGCCCAGATCGACCGTCCGTGACAACGGAACGCGAACCTCCTGTGCCCACCTGGCGGAGAGGCGTTCCGTGGCGGGCAGACCGTCGAGCGGCACCGTGCCGAGCTGCGCGCGCCGGCCGTTCGTGTCGATGATCGCCACGTCGAAGCGGTTGCCGGTGGTGTTCGGCGGAACGATCAACCGCAGCGCCAGATCGCGCGACCCGGCGAGCGACACCGGCCGGCCGGGACGGACGACCGCGGGCACCCCCTCCGCGGACCAGCTCAGTGCCGCGGCGCGCCGGCCCGATTCCGGTGCCATGCCGTGGAACCTGTTGAAGTGCGGTGATGTGCGCCAGCTGCCGCCGTCCGCACAGCCGGTGGTGGCGCTGGCGGGAACCTGGTCGCACATCCGCGCACTGCCGCTCGCCGTCGTCGTGTCGTCCGGGACGACGAACGCGGTCCGCGCCCCGCCAACGGCGTGGCTCAGCACGCGGGCCGGGCCGGCCGACGGCGCGCGCACGCCCGAGCCGTCGAGCAACGGCAACACGCGCTGGTCGCCGCGGAGGAACAGGCGTGCGGCCGCCGCGATGTAGGTCGCGCCCGCGGTCTGTTGCTGTGTCGCGGTCAGCCGGGTGGGCTTGCCCGGTGCGCACACCGCGTCGCCGGACTGGGGCGGGAAGTCGTCGAACGCCGGGGCCACCGCCTGGCCCGGCGTCCACTCGGTGTTGAAGAAGTTGTGGTTCGCGCCCACGAAGTACAGCGCGCTGTGCAGTGCGGTGCCCCGGCTGACACCACGGGTCGCGTCCAGGTACTGCTGGCCCTGCAGGTCGCTCACGTCGCCGTCGCAGCCGGGCAGGATGGTCGCGGACGGCACGTCCGGCGCCGGGTTGTGGCCGAAGATCGTCGGGGCGATCAGCAGCGTGCCGCGGATCTTCCAGCGGACTGCGCCGCCGCCCGGTGGTGGGCTGATGCTGTCGATGGCGGCGCGGTTGACGCCCTCGCCGCCGCGGGAGTGTCCGATGAGGAGGACCGACGACAGGTCGGCGGCCGGTGCCGTGCGCACGATGTCCGGCGCGGACCGGCGCCCGGCGCCCGCCCAGCCGGCCCACCTCGCCAGGTGTTCGCGGACCAGCGCCGACCGGGCCGCCGCTCCGGCCTCGGGATCGGCGGCGTCCTGTCCGTTGACGCCGTTGGCCGAGATGGACACGGTCACGTAGCCCTGGGACGCGAGCAGTTGCTGCGCCTGGAGGTAACCGCGGTGGCTCGGCACCGGCCGCTCGTTCCCGGTGCACGGCCACGCGATCGTGGGGTGGTCGCCGTCGTAACAGGTGTAGTGCCTGCCGTGCAGGAACAGCGCGAGCGGCCGTTCGCCGGGCGCGGCTTTCGGGGCGACGACCACCGCGCGCATCTCGATCGGCGCCGCGTATCCCGGCACCTGGATCGGGTCCAGCTCGTACTCGCCGGTGCGAGTGGGGAACGGGCCGGGCTTGCCGGGGTCCACCTCGCCGGCGGGCAGCGGTGCCGGGATGGGAGGCGGCGCGCTCGTCGGCCGCACCGGTTCCTCGGCGTCCAGCCGCCGGCCCGATGCCCGGACCTGGAGCTCACCGGCGCCGCTGATCTCGGCTCCGTCCAGGGTGAACGAACGCAGGTCCGCGGACGGCAGCGGGCGGCCGAGCAGCCGGTCGCCCTCCCAGAACTCGACCGCGGCGCCGCCGGGTGGCACCGGGCCGGGCGCGGTCCAGACGAGCTGTGACCCGGTATAGCTCCACCCCGTCGGCGGTTCGGGTGGTGGCGCCGCCCCGGCCGGTGTGGCGACACCGGCCAGGAGCAGCGCGGCAACGGACAAGGTGAGCAGACGCATGCGATGTTCCCCCATCGAACTGACGATCAAGCCAGTTCTAGCGGCGTCGCTCAGTGCGTCACAACCGACTGTCGGCGGGCGTCAGCGCCAGCCGTGTCGCTCCCGCAGCGCGTCGACGACCTGGCCGAACGCGGCCGGCGCGAGCACCGCGCCCTCGCGCCGGATGTCGTCATCGCTGTCGAGCGCGAACACCCGGTCCAGCCGCAGGTAGGACGGGCGGCCCTCGCGGTCCCACGCGCCGGCGCCCAGCTGCACGTAGTCGTGGCGCGGCTCCTTCGACGACAGCATCAGCGCGACCAGGTCACCGTTGGCGCGGCCGACGACCAGCAGCGGCCGGTCCTTGCCGCGAGCGGGGTCCTCCTCGAAGGGAACCCAGGCCCACACGACCTCGCCGGGATCGGCGTCGCCGTCCATCGCGGGTTCGTACTCGAGCTTGACGGCGTCCGCCGCGTCGTAGATCTCCCGGACCGCGCCCTTGGCCGGGCGGGGGTCCTCACCGTTCTGAAGCACGCGCGGATCCTAGTAGATCGAAGGTCAACACGTGATTGCGCTCACACGGGACTTTGGCAACGAGGGCGGGCATTAGCGTCGCCTGGCGTGGAAATAATGTTCCGGGTGCTCGGCCCGTTGGAATGCACAATGCGCGGCCGTGTGCAGAAACTCGGTGGCGCGAAAAAGCGGGCACTGCTCGGAATATTGCTGTTGAACGTGAACCAGGTGGTGCCGGCCAGCCGGATCACCGAGGCCGTGTGGCCGGAAGGGCCGCCGAGGACGTCGCGCAACATCATGCAGAACATGGTCTGGTCATTGCGCCGGATGCTCGGGCCGATGCTGCTGACCCAACGGCCTGGTTACTCGCTGCGCGCCGGGCCGGGAGTGGTCGACCTGTCCGTCTTTCGCGCGTACGCCGCCGAGGGCGTGGCGGCGCTGGCGGACGGACAGGCCGACTCGGCGGCCGAGCACCTCCGCGCGGCGCTCGGCCTCTGGCGCGGTCCGGCCCTGGTGGACCTGACCGAGCTGGGTTACCACTGGCCGGAGCTGGTCGCGCTGGAGACCGCCCGGCTGCGGGCCTACGAGGACTACATCGACGCCGAACTGGCCCGTGACGCCGCCAAGGACGTCATCGACGCGCTGGAGGAACTGGTCGCCGCGCACCCGTTGCGCGAACGCCTGTGCGGGCAGTTGATGATCACGCTGTACCGCCTCGGCTGCCCGGCCGACGCCCTCGCCGTCTACCGCAGGGCGCGCTCGGTGATCGTCGACGAGCTGGGCATCGAGCCGGGCACCGAGCTCCAGCGCTTGGAGCAGGCGATCCTGGCGCGCGACGAGCGGGTGCTCACTTCACCCAGAGGTAGCAGACCCACCATGGGTTCTCGTACACGCACTTCACCCAGCTCGGCGGATAACCGAGACCGATGAGGTTGTTGCGTGCTTTGTCGCAGCTGCTCTTCACGCTGTAGCTGCCACGTTTCTGCCAATACATCACGTGCACGTCGTTCGATTCGGCGACGGCCGGTGCGACACCGGCAGAAAGCGTCGCGGCCACCAGAATGAGGGCGGACAACGTCTTTCGCATGAGGACCCCTTCCCGATTTTCGGTCCCACTTGCGAAAGCTAGCCACCCGCGTTCGTCCGACCGCTAATCGAGACGTCTCCGCCCGCTGAGACGCCGGCCGGTGTCCCGGGGAGGCCGTTGCGTGCCGGGCGCAGGTGTGGACGTGCGACCATTGCAAGGTCACCCACCCGCTTGCCCGAGGAATCTGAGTGAGCACGTTCGCCGACCAGACGTTCACGTCGCCGGAGCTGATCCGGAACTTCTGCATCATCGCGCACATCGACCACGGCAAGTCGACCCTGGCCGATCGGATGCTGCAGCTCACCGGCGTGGTCGAGGAGCGGGCGATGCGCGCGCAGTACCTCGACCGCATGGATATCGAGCGGGAACGCGGCATCACGATCAAGGCCCAGAACGTCCGCCTGCCGTGGCAGGTCGACGGCCGGGACCACGTCCTGCACATGATCGACACGCCGGGCCACGTCGACTTCACCTACGAGGTGTCGCGGGCGCTGGAGGCGTGCGAGGGCGCGGTGCTGCTGGTGGACGCCGCGCAGGGCATCGAGGCGCAGACGCTGGCGAACCTGTACCTGGCGATGGAGAACGACCTCACCATCATCCCGGTGCTCAACAAGATCGACCTGCCGGCCGCGGACCCGGACAAGTACTCGAAGGAGATCGCGCACATCGTCGGCTGCGAGCCGTCGGACGTGCTGCGGGTCTCCGCCAAGACGGGCCTCGGTGTGGCCGAGCTGCTGAACGAGGTCGTCAAGCAGGTCCCGCCGCCCGTCGGCGAGGCGGACGCCCCGGCCCGCGCGATGATCTTCGACTCGGTCTACGACACCTACCGCGGCGTCGTCACCTACATCCGCGTGGTCGACGGCAAGATCACGCCCCGCGAGCGCATCAAGATGATGTCGACGGGTGCGACCCACGAGATCCTCGAGGTCGGCATCATCTCGCCGGAGCCCAAGCCGTCGGTCGGCCTCGGCGTCGGCGAGGTCGGCTACCTGATCACCGGCGTGAAGGACGTCCGTCAGTCGAAGGTCGGCGACACCGTCACGTCCGAGAAGAAGGGCGCTTCGGAACCGCTGGCGGGCTACCGCGAGCCGCGCCCGATGGTCTACTCGGGCCTGTACCCGGTCGACGGCTCCGACTACCCGGAGCTGCGCGAGGCGTTGGACAAGCTGCAGCTCAACGACGCCGCGCTGACCTACGAGCCGGAGACCTCGGCGGCCCTGGGCTTCGGCTTCCGCTGCGGCTTCCTCGGCCTGCTGCACCTGGAGATCACGCGGGACCGCCTGGAGCGCGAGTTCGGCCTGGACCTGATCTCCACCGCGCCGAACGTCGTGTACCGCGTCGTCATGGAGGACGGCGCCGAGCACATCGTGACCAACCCGTCCGACTGGCCGGAGGGCAAGCGCGCCGAGGTCTACGAGCCGGTGACGAAGTGCACCATCATCGCGCCGTCCGACTACATCGGCGCGATCATGGAGCTCTGCCAGTCCAAGCGCGGCCAGCTCGGCGGCATGGACTACCTGTCCGAGGACCGCGTGGAGCTGCGCTACACGATGCCCCTCGGCGAGATCATCTTCGACTTCTTCGACTCGCTGAAGTCCCGCACGCGCGGGTACGCGTCGCTGGACTACGAGGAGTCCGGCGAGGAGATGTCGGAGCTCGTCAAGGTCGACATCCTGCTGCAGGGCGAGACCGTGGACGCTTTCAGTGCGATCGTCCACAAGGACCACGCCTACGGGTACGGCACGCGCATGGCCACGAAGCTGCGTGAGCTGATCCCGCGGCAGCAGTTCGAGGTGCCCATCCAGGCCGCCATCGGTTCGCGCGTCATCGCGCGCGAGACCATCCGCGCCATCCGCAAGGACGTCCTCGCCAAGTGCTACGGCGGTGACATCACGCGTAAGCGGAAGCTGCTCGAGAAGCAGAAGGAAGGCAAGAAGCGGATGAAGATGGTGGGGCGGGTGGAGGTGCCGCAGGAGGCCTTCGTCGCCGCGCTGTCCACGGAAGACTCGTCGGGCA
>NZ_BSTQ01000016.1:0-195183 GCF_030269605.1 Lentzea sp. NBRC 105346 | reverse complement strand
GGCAAGGGCAAGAAGTAGGGCTGGCAAGAAGCGGATACGGTGCTGGTCTTGGGGCGGGTGGAGGTGCCGCAGGAGGCCTTCGTCGCCGCGCTGTCCACGGAAGACTCGTCGGGCAAGGGCAAGAAGTAGGGCTGGCAAGAAGCGGATACGGTGCTGGTCTTGGGGCGGGTGGAGGTGCCGCAGGAGGCCTTCGTCGCCGCGCTGTCCACGGAAGACTCGTCGGGCAAGGGCAAGAAGTAGCGTTCGGGTTCGAACCCGCCAAAAGGATCGTCGACCCCCTTGGACGCCAATACGTTGGCGCCCAAGGGGGTTTCGGGTGAGAACCAAGCAAGAGTTCGGTCTGCTGGGCGGGTTTCAGGCTCCGGCGGCGTTGCCCGCCAAGCCGCGAGTAGTGCTCGCCGCGCTGCTGCTGGCCGAGGGGACGCCGGTCACCGTGGACGCGTTGGCGGAGGCGGTGTGGGGCGACAGCCCGCCGGGCTCGGCCCGGTCTACGTTGCAGGTCCATGTTCTCCGGGTGCGGCGGGCGCTGGCCGGCCACCTCGTGCAGACCCGTCCAGGCGCCTATGTGGTGCCGGTCGACGTGGCGGTGTGCGACGTCACCGAGTTTCACGATCTGTTGCGCCGGGCCCGCGCCACGACCGACCCCGAGCAGGAGCACGCCGCGCTGACCGGTGCGCTGGCGTTGTGGCGTGGACCCGCGCTGGCCGACATCGACTCGGATCTCCTGCACCGCACCGAGGGCGCCCGGCTGGAGGAGTTGCGGCTCGATGCCGTCGAACGCCGGGCCGAGCTCGCGCTGGCGCTGGGCAGGCCGGACGAGGTCGTCGCCGACCTGACCGCGGTCGTGCGCGACCACCCGCTGCGTGAGATCGCGTGGGCTCATCTGCTGGAAGCGTTGCGGTACACCGGACGCCGTGCCGAGGCGCTGGCCGCGTACCACCGCGTCCGGATCCTGCTGCGCGACGAGTTGGGCACGGCCCCGCATCCGCGGGTGCAGGCAGCACACCGTGCCGTGCTCGCCGATGAGCGGCCCGTCGTCCCGGCGCAGCTCCCGTGCGAGGTGCCGGTGTTCGTCGGACGGCCACGCGATCGCGAACGGCTCCGCGACGCCCTGACGGCAGCTCCGCTGGTCGTCCTGTCCGGCCCGCCGGGAGTCGGCAAGTCCGCGCTCGCCGTGCACGTGGCCCGCGGTTCGCGGGACCGCTATCCGGACGGACAGCTGCACGCGGACCTGCGTGGTTTCTCCAGCGAGGAGCCGCTGCCCGCACGACTGGTGCTGGAGCGGTTCCTGCGAACGCTCGGCCTGGCGCCGCACCAGGTGCCCGCCGACCAGGGGGAGCAGGTCGCCCTCTACCGCAGCCTGCTGTCGGGCACGCGGACGCTGGTGGTGCTGGACAACGCGGCATCCGCCGGGCAGGTGCGGCCGCTGGTGCCCGGCGACCCGGCGTGCGGCTTGATCGTCACCAGCAGGGACGACATGCCGGGACTCGCGGTCACCGACGGCGCGTCCTCGCTCAGGCTCGCTCCATTGACCGCGGGCGAGGCCGAGGAACTGCTCGTGGCCCTGCTTGGCGTGCGGGGAAAGGCGGAACCCGGCGCACTGCGCGATCTCGCCGACGTGTGCGGCGGGTTTCCGCTGGCGCTGCGAATCGCGGCCGCGAACCTCCGTGCCAACCCGCACCTGGCCGTGGCCGACTACTGCGACGCGTTGCGCGCGGCCCCCGCCGCCAGGCTGCGGCTCGGCGGCGGCGAAATCACCGTGTGCGCGTCGTTCGACCTGTCGCTCGCCCGGCTGTCCCCACCGGCCCGTGCCCTGTACCGGGCCCTCGGTGCGCTGCCCGGTCCGGACTTCTCCCGTACGGCCGCGGTCGAGCTGGTGGACGCGGACGCGTTGGATCGGTTGGTGAACGCGAACCTGGTGACGGCGACCGGAGGCGGGCGCTACCGGATGCACGACCTGATCCGCGAGCACGCGGCGGGCTGTGCGTGCCCGGCTCACTCAGCCGGGCACGCGAGACCGGTCGTTACGGCCAGGTGCAGTAGAGGGTGCCGGTGATACCGCTCGTGAGGCACGCCTGAAGATCCCGGCCGCCGTTCCCGGACAGCACCCACTCGTTCGGCATCTGGCCGTCCTTGACGTCCTGCGGCGCCTGCCGGTAGGAGTGGTCGACGTACTTGCCGTTGGAATACGGGTAGTAGGCCGTCCGGAGCTCGTCGTAGTTCTGGACGCCGCTGCGGATGTTGGCCCGGTACATCCAGTCACCACGGTCCGTGGACCAGCAGTACTCCAGCACGAGCCACCGGCCCATGTCCGACCGCTCCTGCGCGATGTACGGCGTGTACGGGCACGGGAAGAAGTCCGTCGTGCCGACCTCGCCGGCGGACGCCGGTGTGCTGATCACTGTGCCCGCCGCGAACACGGCGAGTCCGATGGCCAATGCTCTCTTCAACATGGTTCCCCAATGTGCGTTGATCGCTTCCGTGAGAACGAAGCTACGAAGCCGCGCTGAAAACCCGCTTACCAAGCGCTGTAAGGGGGTCCGCTGACGGAAAGTTGCTGTTCCGGCAACAGACTTTGCGAGTTGGTCGCCCCAGGGCGCACGGTCTTCGTATGAGCGATGCGCAGGACTTCTGGGAGAGCTTCTACTCCGAACGCGACCAGGTCTGGTCGGGCAACCCCAACCCGCTGCTGGTCCGTGAGGCCGGGCACCTCACGCCCGGCAGCGCGCTGGACATCGGTTGTGCCGAGGGCGGCGACGCCGTGTGGCTGGCGCGCCGAGGCTGGCGGGTTCTTGGTGTGGACGTGTCACAGGTGGCGCTGGACCGTGCCCGCACGCACGCTCTTGACGCCGGCGTCGAGCTCGCCCTGGAGCGGCACGACCTCAAGGTGACGTTTCCCGAGGGGGAGTACGACCTGGTCAGCGCCCAGTTCCTGCACTCGCCCGTCGAGGAGGACGGTGAACGCAACAGCATCCTCACGCGGGCCGCGCAGGCGGTCGCGCCTGGCGGCCATCTGATCATCGGTGGTCACGCGAGTGGTCCGTCGTGGTCTGAGCACAAGGACTACTACTTCCCGACCACCAAGGACGTTCTCGACCACCTCCGGCTCGCCGACAACTGGATCGTCGTGACCGACGAGGTCGTCGAACGCGAGATCACCGGGCCGGAGGGGCAGCGGGAGACGCGCAAGGACAACGTCCTCACGCTCAAACGCCTCTGGTGAAACACGAAGGCCACCCTCGGCGGCATTGCCGGGGTGGCCGTGATGGTCCAACGGTCAGGCGCTGCGGATCAGCCGATCCATCGCCTGACGGTTGATGATCGAGCGGAGCTCGCTCGTCTCCTCGGCCGAGTGCCGGGCGAGGATGGCGTCCAGCTCGAGGCGGTCGCTCTCGGTGGTGTAGCTGGCCAGCTGCCGCTCCAGGCTCTGCCGACGCAGGCGCGCCGCGCGGCGGTCGGCCATGGTCGTGCGCAGGGACTTGACGGACAACGTGTGGCGGGTCATCTCTTCCTTCCTTTGGTTACGAATCCATAATACTCCCTGTTCAGTACATCTGTACCGATTCTGACGGGACCTTGGTCACAACGAGGCGAGGAAGGCGAGCGCGGCGGAGTACTTCGAGCGCAGGCGATCTTGCAGAGCGGGGTCGAGTGCGGCCAGCCGGACCGGCGACATGTTGTCGGCGATGTCGGCGTGCTTGACCACCAGCGCGAGCGGGTTCGCGGCGACACGGGTCAGGTACTGCTCCTGCGGCTCGCCGGGCACCTTGCTCAAAGCCACGACGGCGTCGACGACAACCGGAGGACAGCCGGCGGCGAGCAACGAGTGAGCCGTCATCGGGGTGTCCTCGATGACGTCGTGCAGTACGGCGGCCATGCGGGCGTGTTCACCCTCGACGGACGCCATCACGCGCAACGGATGCCCGATGTAGGGCCGGCCGGACTTGTCGACCTGGCCGTCGTGGGCGTGCCGGGCGATGCGGATCGCGTCGTCGAGGGTGAACACGGGCGACTCCTAGAGCAGCGACAACGAGACCGCCTTCCCCATGGCCTCGTAGCCGGCGTCCGTGAGGTGCAGGCGGTCGTCACGGGCGTAGGCGTCCTGCAGCCAGGTCGGGCGGGCGGGGTCGCGCACGGCCGCGTCGAAGTCGACGACACCGTCGAACTCGCCGGACGTGCGGATCCACTGGTTGACCGCCGAGCGTACGGCTTCGCGCTGCTCCGTGTAGCCCTTGTAGCCGCCCATCGGCGTAATGGTGGCGCCCAGGACGCGGACGCCGCGTTCGTGCGCCAGCGAGATCACCCGCCGATAGCCGTCGCGTAGCTGCTCGAACGACGCCCCTGGGGTCGACTTGATGTCGTTGATGCCCTCCAGGACGATCGCGGTGCGCACGCCCGCGCGGGCCAGGACGTCGCGGGGCGTACGGGTCACGCCGGCGACGCCGTAGGTGCCGTCGCGCAACAACTGGTTGCCGCTGATGCCCGAGTTGACCACGCCGAGCGGGGTGCGGCGGGCGAGGACATCGGTCCAGCGGCGGTGCTGGCCGCCCGTGGAGCCGGAGCCGTCGGTGATGGAATCACCCAGCGCCACAACGGATCCCTGCACCGCGGAGCCCGCGACGGACACCTCGGACAGGTAGTACCAGGAGCCGACCCGCTGCGTGAACGCGTCGCCCGCGACGTCGGCCGCGTGGTCGCCTGAGGCCACGTAGTTCGACTGCAGGGCGCTGCGGTGGTACGTCGGCGTGGCAGGCGCGGTGGACACGTAGATGCTCACCACGATGTCGGTGTCCTCCTTGACCCGCAACGCCACCGGGTCGGACACGAGCTCCTTGCCGCGCGGGATCGTCACCGCGGTGCGGCCGGAGAACAACACCTTGTGCGGCTTCTCGGCCAGAGCGGTGCCCGAGCCGGGGGCGACCGTCACCCGGCCGACGGCGACGGCGTCCGAGCTGAACACGTTGGACAGTCGCACCCGCACCGCCGACCCGCCCACGGTCAGCCGGACGGTGTTGCGCACGGTGTAGGACGTGCCGGTGACATCGGATGTCGTGGGCGTTTGCATAGCCGATCCCCACGACGCGACCCAGGCGGGCGCGGCCGAAGCGGGGGTCGTCAAGCCCAGCAGCAGAGCCAGGACGACGAATATGCGCATGCCACTCCTCAACTCGGGGCGGCGAGCGAGTGCACTGTAATACATCCGATCACTTGCCGAAAGAAGTGGTCTAGTCCATTGTTGGTGCACTCGGAACATGGCCGCCGCATGATTCGTGGAGGTGGACCATGTCCCGAACCAGACGAGTAGCGATCGCGCTGCTGTCCGCGCTGCTCGCCTGCGCTGGTCTGGTGCTCGTGCTGAACGGCAACGCGGTCGCCGCGAACCTCGCGGCGAACAGCGGGTTCGAGTCCGGCAACACGAGCGGCTGGACCTGTACCGGCGGCACGAGCGTCGTGACCAGCCCCAAGCGTTCGGGCAGCTACGCGCTCAGCGCCACGCCCGCGGGCCAGGACAACGCCAGGTGCTCGCAAACCGTTGCGGTGCAACCGAACACGGCCTACAAGCTCAGCGCGTGGGTGCAGGGCAGCTACGTCTACCTCGGTGTCACCGGCGGCGTGGAGAAGAACACCTGGACACCGGGCGCGTCGTCGTTCACCCAGCTGACGGTCGACTTCAACAGCGGCTCGGCCAGCAGCGTCACGATCTACCTGCACGGCTGGTACGGCCAGCCGACGTACTACGCGGACGACGTGAGCCTCGACGGTCCCGGCACGCCGCCCACCACGACCAGCACGAGCACGACCACCACCACGACCACGACGACGACCACCACGGGTCCGCCGCCGAACACCGGCCTGCCCAAGCACGTCCTCACCGGCTACTGGCAGAACTTCTACAACGGCGCCCGCGCCCTGAAGCTCGCAGACGTGCCCACGACGTACGACATCGTCGCCGTCGCGTTCGCGGACGCCACCGGCGTGCCCGGCCAGGTCTCCTTCACCCTCGACTCGGGTCTGTCGAGCCAGCTGGGCGGCTACACCGACGCGCAGTTCAAGGCGGACATCCGGACCCTGCAGAACCGCGGCCAGAAGGTGATCATCTCGGTCGGCGGCCAGAACGGCACGATCAGCGTCGGCGACTCCACGTCGGCGACCAACTTCGCCAACAGCGTCAAGTCGCTGATCTCCAACTACGGCTTCAACGGCGTCGACATCGACCTGGAGAACGGCGTCAACTCCACCTACATGGGCCAGGCGCTGCGCAGCATCCACGCCGGCGGCGGCACCGTGATCACCATGGCGCCGCAGACGATCGACATGCAGTCCACCGGCATGGAGTACTTCAAGCTGGCGCTGGCGATCAAGGACATCCTCACCATCGTCAACATGCAGTACTACAACTCCGGCACGATGCTCGGCTGCGACCAGAAGGTCTACGGCCAGGGCTCGGTCGACTTCCTGACCGCGCTCGCGTGCATCCAGCTGCAGGGCGGGCTGCGGCCGGACCAGGTGGGCCTCGGCCTGCCCGCGTCGCCGTCCGGAGCGGGTGGCGGCTACCAGTCGCCGTCCAACGTCAACAACGCGCTGAACTGCCTCGCGCGGGGCAGCAACTGCGGTTCTTTCAAGCCGTCCACGACCTGGCCCGCGATCCGGGGCGCCATGACGTGGTCGATCAACTGGGACGCGTCGAACGGCTGGCAGTTCGCCAACACCGTGGCCCCCTACCTGGACACCCTGCCGTAGCCGGGTCGTGAGTGGTTTCCGTCGCCATGGCGACGGAAACCACTCACGACCACCCGGAACCTGGGCAACCCCTGCCGCGACAGGTGACGGGACTCACGAGGCGGGGTGTTCATCGAGCACCCCGCCTCTGGTCAAACTAGGTTGTGGCCATGTTCGACGCACTCACCGTGCCCGTGATCGCCGCGCCGATGGCGGGAGGAGCGTCAACACCCCGGCTCGTCGCGGAGGTCGGCAACGCGGGCGGCTTCGGTTTCCTCGCCGCCGGCTACCTGACGGTCGAGGCGCTGGCCGACGAGATCAGGCGAACGGGCGACCTCACCGATCGCCCCTTCGGGGTGAATTTGTTCGTGCCCGGCACCCGGACCACGACCGACCTCACCGGCTACCAGGAGCGCGTGCGCGCGCAGGCGCGGCCGTTCGGCGTCGAGCCGGGGGAGCCGCGCTGGGACGACGACAACTACGGCGCGAAGCTCGAACTCGTGCTGGCGCAACGCGTTCCGGTCGTCTCGTTCACGTTCGGGCTCCCGGACGCCGACGACGTGCGCCGGCTGCACGCGGCCGGGGCGAAGATCGTCGTCACGGTCACCACCCCCAGCGAGGCCCGGCAGGCGCAGCAGGTCGGCGCGGACGCGTTGTGCGTGCAGGGCGCGGACGCCGGGGCGCACCGCGGGACGTTCAGCGATGACGGCATCTCGCCCGGCGGCGGCGAGCTGTACGGGACGCTCGCCGCGATCAGGCTGGTCGCGGCGAGCGTGGACCTGCCGCTGATCGCGACCGGTGGGCTGGTGCACGGCGCGGACGTCGCGGCGGTGCTCACCGCGGGCGCCGTGGCGGCCCAGCTCGGCACGGCGTTCCTCGGTTGCCCCGAGGCGGGCACCAAGCCCGCGCACCGCGAGGCCCTGCTGGAGGGCGCCCGCCGCACGGCGTTGACGCGCGCGTTCAGCGGGCGGCCCGCGCGCGGGCTGGTCAACCGGTTCCTGATCGAGAACTCGCCGTACGCGCCCGCCGCGTACCCGAACGTGCACCACCTCACCAAGCCCGTCCGCGCGACGGGTGACGTCGAGGTCATGTCGCTGTGGGCGGGGACGACCTATCCGCTGGCGACCGCGGAGCCCGCGGCGGACGTCGTACGCCGGTTGGATCAAGAAGCGCGCGATGCGATCAAATCCGTGGCAGCGAGGTTCGCTCGCGACTAAGAAGGAAGCCGTGACGAGCCTCGCGGACGAACTGTTCATCCTGCTCCTCGACAACGACCCGTTCGTCGGGGCCCTGCTGGGGCTGCCCGGTTACGACGACCGCGTTCAGGACGTCAGCGTGGCAGCGCAGAGCGCGAACCGGCGGCGTGCCACCGAGATCCTCGGCCGCGCCGACGAGGAGACCGATCCGGTCACGCGCGCGGTGATCGTGCAGCAGGCCAACGCGATGATCACCACGATCGACGCGCGGCTGGTCGAGCACACCGTCGCGGACGCTCTCAGCGCGCCGGTCGCGATGCTGTTCTCCCTGCTGCCGATGGTCGACAACACGAAACGGCTGCCGCTGGTCCCGGCATTCGTGCGGCAGGCGGCGGGTCGGTTGCGCGACACCGACCGGCATCCGCTGACCAGGCACGTGCACAACGCGGTCGCGCAGCTCGACGCCTACCTCGCGGGCCCGGTCGCCCAGTGGGAAGCGTCGAACCCGGACGTCGTCCGCACCGCCATGGCCGAGTTCCGCGACGTGCTGCGTACCGAGATCGCGCCGGTCGGCCGGGACGACGACAAAGCCGGGATCTGCTGGCTGCCCGAGGGCGAGGCCAACTACGCCCGGCTCGTCGAGCGCTACACGACCACCAAACGCACGCCGGAAGAGCTGCACCGGCTCGGGCTGGACCTGATCGCGAAGCTGCGCGAGGAGTACGTCGAGATCGGTTCGCGCGTCTTCGGTCTCCGCACGGTGGACGAGGTGTTCGACCGCCTGCGCACCGACCCGGCGCTGCGGTGGCGCGACGAGCAGGAGATGATGGACAAGGCGCGCGGGGTCATCGTCCGCGCGGAAAAGGTTGCGCCGCAATGGTTCGGCAAGCTGCCGTCGTCGAGCTGCCACGTGGCGTTCGTGCCCGAGGCCGACCGCGGGTCCGCGCCGATCGCGTACTACGTCGACCCGTCGCTCGACGGTACGCGGCCGGGCACGTACTTCGTGAACCCCAAGAACGCGACCGAACGGGACCGCACGGTCGCCGAGGCGGTCGCGTTCCACGAAGCCGTGCCGGGACACCACTTCCAGCTCGCGCTGGCCCAACAGCTCGACCTGCCGGACCTGCGCAAGTACGCGTTCATCGAGGCCTATCTCGAAGGCTGGGGCCTGTACGCCGAGCGGCTCGCCGACGAGATGGGCCTCTACTCCGACGACGTGGCCCGCCTCGGCATGCTCACCCAGGACGCGATGCGGGCGGGCCGGCTGGTCGTCGACACCGGCATGCACGCGTTCGGCTGGTCGCGCCGGCGCGCGATCGACTACCTGCGCACGAACACGGTCATGGCGCCGGTGGAGATCGAGGCCGAGATCGACCGGTACATCGAGGTGCCGGGGCAGGCGCTGGCCTACATGGTGGGCCGCATGGAGATCCAGCGCCTGCGCGCTCAGGCCGAGGCCGCGATGGGCGACCGGTTCGACATCAAGGAGTTCCACGACCTCGTGCTCGGCGGCGGCCCGCTGCCACTCGACGCGCTCGCGGACGTGGTCACCGGTTGGTCTTCTCCAGCACCGAGTTCTTCCGCGAGTACGTGAAGTAGACGACCAGGCCGATGAGGAACCACACCGCGAACCGCAACCACGTCGCGGGCGCGAGGAACGTGATCAGCCACAGCGAGAACACGACCCCGATGATCGGCACGATCGGCATGCCCGGCGTCTTGAACGTGCGCGGCAGGTCGGGCTGCTTGTAGCGCAACACGATCACGGCGACGCACACGACGACGAACGCCAGCAGGATGCCGATGTTGGTGAGCTCGGCGGCCTCTGCGATGGGCAGGAAGCCCGCGATGATCGCCGACGCGATGCCGAGCACCCAGGTGATCCGGCTGGGCACGTGCTTCACCGGGTGCGTCTTCGAGAACCATTTGGGCAGCAGGCCGTCACGGCTCATCGAGTAGCCCACGCGCGCGGCGCCCAGGAGGAACGTGAAGAGCACGGTGGTGATGCCGAGGATCGCGCCGACGCTGATGATGATGCCCAGCCACTGCAGGCCGACGTCCGAGAACGCCGTGGCGAACGCGCTCTCCGGGTCGACCTTCTGGTAGTTGACCATGCCGGTCAGCACGAGGCAGGCGAGGACGTAGAGCACCATGGAGATCGCCAGCGAGTACATGATCGCCTTCGGCATGTGCCGCTGGGAGTCCTTGGACTCCTCGGCGGCCGTACTCATCGCGTCGTAGCCGAACACGGCGAAGAAGACCGTTGCGGCGCCGGTGAAAGCACCACTCAGCCCGAACGGGAAGAACGGGTTGTAGTTGTCGGTGTTGATGTGGAACACGCCGACCGCGATCACGAGGACGACGACCGCGACCTTGAGGTACACCAGCGTCGTCTCGAACCGCGCCGCGCTCTTCATGCCGAGGTTCAGCACGTACGCGATCAGCAGGCAGAGGATCACCGCGAACAGGTTCACCTTGTACGTGCCCGCGGCGACACCTTCGCCCTCGGTGCCGGGCGCGCCGAGCATCCATTGCGGCAGATGGATGTTCAGCAGGCTCAGCAGTTCGGTGAAGTACCCGCTGATGCCGATCGCCACGACCGCGACGATCGCCGTGTACTCCAGCAGCAGGTCCCAGCCGATGAACCAGCCGACGATCTCACCGAGCACCGCGTAGCCGTAGGTGTACGCGGAACCGGCCTTCGGGATGAGGCCGGCGAACTCCGCATAGGAGAAGGCCGCCGCCGCGCTGGCGATGCCCGCGATCAGGAACGAGATGAGGACGGCGGGCCCGGCGGTCTTGTTCGCGACGGCGCCGGCCAGCGAGAAGATGCCGGCACCGATGATGCCGCCGATCCCGATGGCGGTCAGCTGCCACAGACCGAGTGTTCGGGTGAGCCCGCCGCTGCCTTCCTCTGTTATCTGGTCGATGGGCTTGCGCCGGAAGACGCCTTGCGCCGTCGTCATGCTTCATCTCCCTTGATGAGTGGACCTCGGCGAAACCTATGCGTGTCAACTGTCACGCGGTTTGTCCGATCGCACCAATCACGGGCGGCGGCTTTGTGCGATTCGGCTGTTTATCGCGTGAAGACGATCTTCCCTGCCGTCTCACCCTCCAGCATGGCGCGGAAACCCTGCTCGGCCTCTTCGAACTTCAGTTCCGTGCCGATCTGGGGGCGCAGGCCGTTGAGCTCGCAGAACGCCAGCAGGTCCGCCAGCTCGTCGCGCGTGCCCATGGTCGAACCGACGACCCGCAACTGCAGGAAGAACAGCCGCTGCAGCTCGGCGGCCGTCGCGTCACCGCTGGTGGCGCCGGAGATGACCACGATGCCGCCCGGCTTGAGCGCCTTCATGGAGTGCGACCAGGTCGCCTTGCCGACCGTCTCGAACACCGCGTCCACCCGCTCGGGCAGCCGCGCGCCGGACTCGAACGTCGCGTGCGCGCCGAGGTTCTCCGCGAGCGCCCGCTTCTCCTCGCTGCGGCCGGTCACCCACACGCGGTAGCCCGCGGCGCGGCCGAGCTGGATCAACGCCGTCGACACGCCGCCGGACGCGCCCTGCACGAGCATCGTCTGGCCGGGCCGCAGGCCGGACTTCACGAACAGCATCCGGTACGCCGTCAGCCAGGCCGTGCCCATGCAGGCGGCCTCGGCGAAGGTCAGGCCCTTCGGCTTCGGCAGCGCGTTGCGCTTCGGAACGATGACGTAGTCCGCGAACGTGCCCTGGTGCTTCTCGGTGAGCAGCGTGCGCTTGGGGTCGAGCGTCTCCTCGCCGGACCACTCCGGGTCGCCGATGACCGAGTGCAGGACGACCTCGGTGCCGTCCTCCAGCACTCCGGCACCATCGCAGCCGAGGATCATCGGGAACTGTTCGGGCTTGATGCCGACGCCGCGCAGCGTCCACAGGTCGTGCATGTTCAGGCTCGCCGCTTTGACGGCGACGCGCACCCAACCCTCGGGTGCCTCCGGTTCGGGGCGCTCACCGATGGTGAGCGACGCGAGCGGGTCTTCACGGTTGGGCTCAGCTGCGTAAACGGCGAACATGTCCAGCAACATACCGAGCCTTCACCAGGCGAAAGCCCGTGACTCGGGTCACGAGGCTAGGCTCGTGGTCGTGGATTGGCTGGCGCAGTGGTGGGACGGGGTCGAGCTGTGGCTCGTCCAGCTACCCGTCGCCTTGCAGTTTCCCGTGGTGATGGTCGTGATCCTGCCGCTCTGCCTGGGCGTGGCGCGGCTCATCGACCGCGTCGCGGACTGGGGCGCGAAGGACACTCCGGCGGCCCCCGAGGCCGACATCCCGGAGCCCGAGAAGGTTCCCGCGTGAGCCCTGGCCGTCGCCTCACCGTCGCGCTGGTGGGCCTGATCGCGCTGGTCGTGGTCGGCTGGTTCGTCCGCGACGTGGCATCCGCCCCGGACAAGCCTGCGGTCACCTCCTCGGTGCCCGGCTCGGACTCGGGCCTGCCGGTCAAGGCGCTGTCGTCGTTGCCCGGCGAGGCGGACAAGACCTACAAGCTGATCCAGTCCAATGGGCCGTTCCCGTACCCGCGCAACGACGGGGTGACGTTCCAGAACCGGGAAAAGCGCCTGCCCGCCAAGAAGTCCGACTACTACCGGGAGTACACCGTGCCGACGCCGGGCAGCCCGGACCGCGGCGCGCGCCGGCTGATCACCGGGTCGCAGCGCGAGGTGTACTACACGGCCGACCACTACGAGTCCTTCGTCGTCGTGGACGTGTCCAAATGACCCCGGAACAGGCCCTCCTCTGGGCCCGTGACCGCGGCGCCCACCCACACGTGGCGGCGCAATCGGACGGCAGGAAAGCCCAGATCGCGGCGATCGCGGCCGCACTGTCCTTTCCGGACTGGTTCGGGCACAACCTGGATGCGTTGTACGACAGCCTTACTGACCTGTCGTGGCTCGAAAAGGGCGAGCACGTGCTGATCGTGCAGTCCACTCTGGACGGTCTGGTCGAGGACGTGCTCCGTGACGCGCAGAAGCGGACCGCCGTATCGGGTGACAGGATCCTGAAAGTGATTCACACCGAACGGTGACTTGTGCTGCGCTCGGGCCTTTCCGGGTGGACAGTGCGAGGCCATGGGAAAGCTTTCTGCTGCCGTGGTGCTCGCTCTCCTCGGCTCCTTGGCGCCGGTTCCCGCGTATGCCGACGGCGACCCCGGCTGCACCTTCGAAGAAGCGTTCACACCGTTCGACACAACAGACGGCGACAACCCCGTGGTCATGCAGACGGGGCGCGTGGTCGAGCTGCGGGCGTCCAACAAGACGAAATGCGCCTGGGGGCGGCTGTCGTCCGGGACGCCCGGCGAGGAGATCTGGACCGACCGGCGGCGGCCGGACGGGTCGGAGTACGAGGGGTTCCTCGGCTACACGCGGATCGACTCCGGGGACGCCAAGTACACCGATCCGTTCAGCAACGACGGCAAGGTGATGCGCGCGTGCGGCTCGTCGCACGGCATCATCGAGTGCACGGGCTGGTTCTAGTTTTTTGGCACCCAGCTCGGCTTGCGCTTCTCGCGGAACGCCGCGATGCCCTCCTGCCCCTCCGGCCCGCCGAAGTGCTGCGCCGAGAGCTCGAGCATGTCCGCGAAGACCTTGCTGAGCTCGTGCGAACGCGGATCCTGCAGCATCCGCTTGGTGGCGGCCAGGGCGTTGGGCGCGCCGAGCGCCAGCATGTCGGTGTAGCGGCGCACCTCGTCGTCGACGCGGTCCGCGGGCACCGCCGAGTTGAGCAGCCCGATCTGCACGGCCCGTGGCGCGTCGAACGCCTCACCGGTGAGGAACAGCTCGTGCGCGGCGCGCGGCAGGAGGCGGGGGAGCACGGTCACCGAGATGACGGCCGGCACGACGCCGATGCGGACCTCACTGAACGCGAACGTCGCCTCGTTGGCCGCGACCGCGATGTCGCACGCGGCGACGATGCCGACGCCGCCCGCGCGGGCCGGGCCCTTCAGGGCCGCGACCACCGGCTTCGGGCTGGTCCAGAGCTGTTCGAGGATTGCCGGGAACTCGTTGACGCCCTGGTCCTCGGCCGAGGCGCCCGCGGCCTCCTTGAGGTCCATGCCCGAGCAGAACACCGAGCCGGTGTGGGTCAGGACGATGACGCGTACCGCGTCGTCCTCGATCGCCGTGGTCAGGCCGTCACGCAGTTCCTGCCGCAGCTGCCTGGACAGGGCGTTGCGGTTGGACGGCGAGTCCAGCGTGATCGTCGCGATGCCGCGTTGCACCTCGTAGTGGACCAACATGCGGCAGAGCCTAACCACACGGTCGTGAGTGATCAGAGGCCCTCTGACCACTCACGACCACGGGTGCCCGGCAGGGGGTTGGGCACCCGTCCTGGTCAGCTGATCGTGGTGCTGGTGAGGACCGGGCTCGGGTCGGGGTAACCGCCCGCGTTGGCGTCGACTTTGAAACCGAACGCGATGATCGTCGCGACGAACGTCAGGCCGGGAGCGTCATAGCTGGTGCCGCCGAGCTTCGTCTCGACCTTGCCGGTGCCGCCCGCCTGCAGGTTGATCGTCACGGTCGGCAGCTCGAACGCCGCGCCACCCTTGAGCGGGCCGGGCACCTTGAGCACGACGTCGTTGCCCTCCAGGCCGACCGTCGGCGTGGAGTTGAGGCCCGAGCCGCCTTCGAGCGAGGCGGACTGGAACTTCGAGTTGCCGGGTACGGGCATCTTCAACACGAAGTTCTTGATCTCGACGACCTGGTAGCCGCCGGCTTCGGCCGGGATCTGGTTGGGCGCGGGGTCGATGGTGACCTTGACGGATCCGTTGGGCGCCACGGTCTCCGGCGCCGTCGCGTCGAGGCCCTGGTTGAAGGTGAACTCGCTGGACTGGCCCAGGGCGGTTGCCTTGACCTTGAAGACGATCGAGTGCGGTGCTGCCGACGCCTGGGAGGTCAGCGCCAACATCGGTACCAGTACGAGGGCTGCGATTCCGGCTAGCTTCATGGCCTCTCCCCGTTGAGGTGGCGAGGACATCCAGCGCGCCGCGGCGTAACTCTCTGCCTACTCATGAGTAGGTTTCACGTCAACATTTCACAGTTCACATCGCCCGTTCGGTCGCACGTGGTGCGGGGTCGTTTGGGCGCATCTCTACCGTGCTAGTATTGGCGCATCGCCTCTCCCACTAGGGAGGGGAAGTGAGCCCAGGTGCGCTTCCGGACGGTTGCTGCCTGGGCTTCGCGCTTTCACGCATTGTTCGGCAGCACGGTCACAATCGGTGCGACGCGCCGGTGCCAGTCACCGCCTGCGCCCAGGCACCACGCGACCGCGTCGCTCACCCAGAGGGCTGGCTCAGCCGACGACTGAATGTGCTCGTACACCAAGCCGGCGTCGCGCAACTTCGTGCGGGCAAGCACTATGCGGTCGCGGCCATTGCCCGCTGGATCCCGCGAGTCGAGCACGAGTCTGGTGACGCCCCGGTTGATGGCCTCCTCCGCCAATCGCTCCAGCAAGCCTGCGCGGGCTGCCTCGCCCCGTGCGGGCACGGCCAGCGCGATCACCTCGAATGACTTCTCGACAAGGCGCGACACGATGTATTTCCGCCTGGAGTCCTTCTCGGACTTGAAATGCACACGTCGTTCACCCGGCAGCAGCAGGCCGCGCATCGTCGACCTGGTGGAATGGAGGGCGGAGGGGGCGACGACTGTGGCAGCGAGGAGGTAGCCGCCCCGCTCGGTCTCGTCGACGAACATATGCATCCAAACAGGATCTCACGTGGTGTGACCGATCCTGTACGCGGTGCTTATGCGGACTGGGCCGCGCGGTCCTCCGCCAGTGCCTCCGTGTAGCGGTGCACGATCAACTCCGCCACCTCGACGTCGGCCCCGAGCGGCTCGGCGATCACCGCGTCTCCGGCCAGCGACGCGATCCGGTCCGGCAACAACCCAGGCGCCAGAAACCATTGCGCCACCGCGATTCGAGACGCACCACGCGCGCGCAAGCGGGCGATGGCGGTGGGCACGTCCGGCGTGGTAGCCGAAGCGAACGCCGGTTCCACCCCGGCCCACCCGGACGAGCGCTCCCAACGCCGGGCGACGGAAAAGACCGCTTCGTTGGCCGGCGCGTGCGAGGAACCGGCGGCGGCGAGCACGACACCCACGGAGGGGTCGTCGAACGACACCCCGGCCGAGGTCAGGCGGCGCAGCGCGGCCGACTCCAGCAGGGCGGAAGGCCCGAGCACATCGGCGATGATCGCCGGGACGCGCGACTCGCGAACCGCGGCGGGCACGTCCACCCGAGCGTGGAAAGCCTTGCCCAGCAACAAGGGCACGACGACCGCGGGCGACCGCAGGACGTCAGACAACCGAGGCGCGGACAGGTCGAGAAACGCCGCCCGGACATCCAAGGAAGGATGCCGGGACCGCACGACGTCCAACAGCGCGTGAATGGTCGCGGCGGAACGGGGATCGCGGCTGCCGTGTGCCACGGCGATCAACGGAAGACTCACAGAGCCCCCGTCAGGCCGCGGGCCTTCAGCACCGCCCGCTCGAGCGGCCGGAACAGCAGCAGCTCGATTCCGATGCCCACCAACAGGATCAGGAAGATCGCGGCGATCACCATGTTGATGTCGTTCAACGACGAGCCGTTGTGCAGGTACTGGCCGAGGCCCACACCCAGCTGCGGCGACGTCGCGATGATCTCGGCGGCCATCAGCGAGCGCCACGAGAACGCCCAGCCCTGCTTCAATCCCGCCAAGTAACCGGGAAGCGCGGCCGGCAGGAGGATGTGCCGCGCGGAAGCCAGCCGGCCCGCGCCCAGCGCACGGCCCACCCGCGGCAGCAGCGGCGGAATCTGGTCGATGCCGGCCACCAGACCGTTGGCGATCGACGGGACGGAACCCATCAGCACCACGAAGTAGATCGTCGCCGGGGTGACGCCGAACCACAGGATCGCGGCGGGGACCCACGCGACGGACGGCAGCGACTGCAGACCGGTCAGCAGCGAGCCGATCGCGGCGCGCACGACGCGCACCTTGGCGACCAGCAGGCCCAGCGGGGTGGCGATCAGCACGGCCGCGATGAAGCCGAACACCGCGCGGTGCAACGAGGTCCACAGGATCGAGAACGCCTCGCCCGACGACACGGACGCCACGAGCTCGTCCCACACCGACAGCGGTGAGGGCAGCTGGAACTCCGGCAGGAGCGCCGATGCCCACAGTCCCTGCCACACGCCGATCAGCAGGACGAACGCCACTATCGGCGGCACACCGGTCTTCAGGAAGCGTTGCCACGCCGGGGCGCGGCGGGCCTGAACGGGCGCGTCGAGCGCGTCCAGGCCGGCACCGACGGCCTCGAGTGTGTCATGAGGCGTGGCCACTGATCACCTTTCGCAGGTGGGTGTTGATGTCCTGAACCACGTCGTCCGACGAGGTGCCGTCGAGCGACCACTCGCGCACCACGCGGCCGGGACGCGAGGACAGCAGCACGACGCGCTGGCCGAGGCGGACCGCCTCGCGAACGTCGTGGGTCACGAAGATGATCGCGGTGTTCGTGGTCTCCCACACGCGCAGCAGCTCGGCCTGCAGCACGTCGCGGGTGATCGCGTCCAACGCGGCGAACGGCTCGTCCATCAGCAGCAGGCCCGGCTCGTCACCGGATGCCAGCGTCGACGCCAGGGCACGGGCCAGGGCGACGCGCTGGCGCATGCCGCCGGACAACTCGTGCGGCCGCTTGTCCGCCACGTCACCCAGGCGCACCAGCTCGAGCAGCTCGCGGGCCTGGGTGCGGCGGGAGGCGCGGCCGACACCGGCGAAGCGCAACGCCAGCTCGACGTTGCGCGCCGCCGTGAGCCAGGGCATCAGCGCGGGTTCCTGGAACATCACGGCCGGGCGGGACGTGTTGAGCTCCAGCGCGCCGGCGGTGGCGTGGTCCAGGCCGGCGACGATGTTGAGCAGCGTGCTCTTGCCGCAGCCGGACGCGCCGAGAAGGCACACGAACTCGCCCGGCGCGACCCGCAGGTCGACCCCGTCGAGCGCCGCCACGGCCGAAGCTCCGTGGCCGAACACCTTGCTGACTCCGGACAGCGTCACCGCGGTGTCCACAGTGGACCGAGCGACGGAGGTCTCCAGTGTGGCGGTCATGGTGTGTGCCTTCCCCTCGAAACCGTCGGCTACTTGGTCGATCCGGTGATCTTGTTGAGCAGGGCCAGGTCCTCGAAGCCCGCCACGTTCGCGGCCTCCTTGGCCACACCCGCGGTCACCGCGTCCTGCGCGAGGCGCGGGAACAGCTTCGCCTGCGGGTCGGTCGTGAGCTCGATGTTGTCCCACGCGGCGTCGAGCACGGCGGCGCCGAGCTTCTTCGACGTCAGCTTCTCCAGTGCGGCGTTCACCGTCGTCTTCGCGTCGGCGGAGTTGGCCTTGGCCCAGTCGATCGCGGCGAGGTGGCCCTTCAGCACGGCCTCGACGGTCTGCGGGTGCTCCTGCAGGAACTTGGTCCGCACGATGATCACCGTGGTCGGGAACTTCCCGCCCTCCCACAGGGTCTTCTCGTCGAGCAGGACCTTCGCGCCCGCGTCGTTCACCAGTCGCGCCGACCACGGCTGCGGCAGCCAGCCGGCCTGGATCTCGCCCTTCTTGAACAGGTCGAGCGCCTGCGCGTTCTCCACGTTGGTGATCTTGACCTGGTCGGTGAGCTTGTTGTCCGACAGCCACTTCTTCAACGCGACGTCCTGTGTGTTGCCCAGCTGCGGCGTCGCGATCGTCTTGCCCTTGAGGTCTTCGACCGACTTGATGTCCGGCTGGACCACGAGCTGCGCGCCACCCGACGTGGCGCCCGCGACCAGCCGGACCGCCTCGCCCTTGGACTTCGAGAAGGCGTTGATCGCCGGGCCGGAACCGATGTAGGCGATGTCGAGCGACTCGCCGAGCAGCGCGTTCACCTCGTCCGGACCGGCGTTGAACGTCTGCGTGGTGAGCTTGGTGTTGCCGAGCTCCTTCTTGAAGAGCTCCTTCTCGACACCGATCAACGCGGCGGCGTGCGTGACGTTGGGGAAGTAACCCAACCTGACCTCGGCGGCAGGTCCCTTGTCCTGCGAGGAACCTTCAGCGGTACTGCCTGCTCGGGAGCAACCGGACACGGCGGCCAATGCGACGAGGGCGACGGCCAGGACGGGCTTCAACTTCACGGTGACGGGACCTTTCAGGGACCGGGGGAGACGAGGGCGTGGGTGTCAGGGGCGGCGGTGACGCCGCCCTCGGTACAGCTCTCCACGCCGTCCAAAACCGGCAGTGGAGCCCCGACCAGTCCGGCGGCGAGCGTGCTTCCGTCGCTCGCGTCGATCACCAGGAACGCCCCGGTGCGCCGGCTGTTGCTGTAGTCGTCCAGCGGAACCGGCTCTGCCGTGCGCAGAGCCACTCGACCGATCTCGTTCAACGCCAACGAGCCAGGGCTGTCCACACTGGACAGCTTCTGTTCGTCGAACCGTGCGCGCAGTTCGGTGACCACGGCCTGCACGGTGCGCGCCCCGTGCTTGACCAGGACTCGGGCGCCCGGCTTGAGCGGCTTCTCCGACAGCCAGCACAGCGTGGCATCGAAGTCGTCGGTCACCTCGGGCTGGTCGCTAGCCACGGCGATCAGGTCGCCACGCGAGATGTCCACGTCGTCGGCGAGCAGCAGCGTCACCGACTGACCGGCGGCGGCCTCGTCGAGCGGACCGTCCGCGGTGTCGATCTTCGTGACGGTCGAGCGGATGCCGGACGGCAGCACGACGATCTCGTCGCCGACCTGCACGGTTCCGGCCGCGACCAGACCCGCGTAGCCGCGGTAGTCCAGGTACTCGGCGGTGCGTGGCCGGATCACGTACTGGACGGGGAACCGGAACGGCGCGTCGTGCGGGTCCGGCTCGACCGGCACGTTCTCCAGGTGCTCCAACAGGGTCGGGCCGGCGTACCAGGGCGTGTTCGCCGACCGCTCGACCACGTTGTCGCCGACGAGCGCGGAGACCGGGATCTCCAGCACGTTCTCCTCGGCGTAGCCGAGCGAGACCGCGTGGGCGGTGAACTCCTTGGCGATCCGGTTGAACGTCACCTCGTCGTAGTCGACCAGGTCGATCTTGTTGACCGCCAGCACGAGTTGCGGCACGCCGAGCAGGGCCAGCACCGCGGCGTGGCGGCGGGTCTGCTCGACGACTCCGCGCCGTGCGTCCACCAGCAGCACCGCGAGCTGCGCGGTCGACGCGCCGGTCACCGTGTTGCGGGTGTACTGCACGTGGCCGGGGGTGTCCGCGAGCACGAACGAGCGCTTGGGCGTGGCGAAGTACCGGTACGCGACGTCGATCGTGATGCCCTGCTCGCGTTCCGAGCGCAGGCCGTCGACGAGTAGCGACAGGTCCGGAGTGGACAGTCCGCGGTCGGCGCTCGCCCGGTGGACGGCGTCGAGCGTGTCCGCCAGCACGGACTTGGTGTCGTAGAGCAGCCTGCCGACCAGCGTGGACTTCCCGTCGTCCACACTGCCCGCCGTGGCAAGCCTCAACAGGTCGCTCATTTAGAAGTAGCCCTCCCGCTTACGGTCTTCCATGGCGGCCTCGGACAACCGGTCGTCCGCCCGCGTGGCCCCGCGCTCCGTCAGGCGCGACGCGGCCACTTCCGCGATGACGGTCTCGATGTCGGCGGCGTCGGACTCGACCGCGCCGGTGCACGAGCCGTCGCCGACCGTCCGGTACCGGACGGTCTTGCGCAGCAACGTCTCGCCGTCACGCGCCGTGCCCCACGGGCCCTCGGCGAGCCACATGCCGTCGCGCAGGAACACCTCGCGCTCGTGCGCGTAGTAGATCGACGGCAGCTCCACGCCCTCGCGGGCGATGTAGTTCCACACGTCGAGCTCGGTCCAGTTGGACAGCGGGAACACCCGCACGTGCTCGCCCGGCCGGTGCCTGCCGTTGTAGAGGTTCCACAGCTCCGGCCGCTGCCGCTTGGGCTCCCACTGGCCGAACGCCGTGCGCAGGCTGAAGATCCGCTCCTTGGCGCGGGCGCGTTCCTCGTCCCGCCGACCGCCGCCGAACACCGCGTCGAACTTGTGCGCGGTGATCGAGTCGAGCAGCGGAACGGTCTGCAACGGGTTGCGCGTGCCGTCCGGACGTTCCTCGAGGCGGCCGTCGTCGATCCAGTCCTGGACCTTCGCGACCTCCAGGCGCAGACCGTGTTGTGCGACAACGCGGTCGCGGAACTCGATGACCTCGTCGAAGTTGTGGCCGGTGTCCACGTGCAGCAGCGGGAACGGCACAGGCGCCGGCCAGAACGCCTTGATCGCGAGGTGCAGCAGCAGGGTCGAGTCCTTGCCGCCGGAGAACAGGATCACCGGCCGGTCGAACTCACCCGCGACCTCGCGGAAGATGTGGATCGCCTCCGACTCGAGGCGGCCCAAGGTGTCCAGAGCAGTAGTCATCCGTGCAACCCGCATTCCGTCTTCGCCAGACCGGCCCACCGGCCACTGCGCGCGTCCTGACCCGGCAGCGGCTTCGCGGTGCACGGCGCGCAGCCGATCGAGGGATAACCCTCCTGCACCAACAGGTTCTCGAGGATCCCGTGCTCGCGGAGGTAGCCGTTGAACTCGTCGTCGCTCCACGGCGCGATCGGGTTGATCTTCACCAGCCCGTTGCGCTCGTCCCACTGCACGATCGGCGTGTTCGCCCGCGTCGGCGCGTCCACGCGGCGCACGCCGGTGACCCACGCGTCGTACTTCGCCAGCTCACGCCGCAGCGGCACGACCTTGCGCAGGTGGCAGCACTGCGCCGGATCGCTCTGGTACAGCAGGCCGAACTGCGCCTCCTGGTCCGCCACCGACTGCTCGGCCGCGGCGTTCACGATGTGCACGTCCGGGTAGACGGTGCCCACCGCGTCACGCACGCCGATGGTCTCCGGGAAGTGGTAGCCGGTCTCCAGGAACAGGATGTCGATGTCCGGCTTCACCTTTGTGGCGAGGTCGATCAGCACCGCGTCCTGCATGTTCGACGCGACGATGAAGCTGTTGCCGAACGTCCGCGCGGTCCACTCCAGCGCCTCGATGGCGGTCGCGTCCGCGAGCTCGGCTGCTGCCGCCTCGGCGATGATCTTCAGGTCTTCCTTGAGGTCACTCACTTTTCACCCCCTGAGGAAGGTTGAGCCCGACGAACTGCACCTTGAAGACCCGGCGGCAGCCCGAGCACAGCCACGAGTAGCTGGGCTCCTCCTGCGGCCGCAGGTCCTCGTCGCCGCAGTACGGGCAGTAGAACGGAGTCGCGCGCTCGGTCACTTGAGATCACCCTCATCCGCGCGAGCGACCCACTGGGCGAACCGTTCGTCGTCTTCGCGCTGTGCCACGAAGTTCCGCACGACCCGCTCGACGTACTCGGGCAGCTCGGCCGCGGTGACCTTGTGGCCGCGCAGCTTGCGGCCGAACCCGGCGTCGAGGCCGAGGCCGCCGCCGAGGTGCACCTGGAAGCCCTCGACCTGGTTGCCGTCGTGGTCGGTGACGATCTGGCCCTTGAGCCCGATGTCCGCGGTCTGGATGCGGGCGCACGAGTTCGGGCAGCCGTTGATGTGCACCGAGATCGGCGCAGTCACCCCGTCGACGATGTCGGCGAGGTTCGCCTCCAGCTTGCTGACAAGTTCGTTCGCGCGCGCCTTGGTCTCGACGATGGCGAGCTTGCAGAACTCGATGCCGGTGCACGCCATCACGCCGCGCCGCCACGGCGACGGCTCGGTCTGCAGGCCCAGCTTCGCGAGATCCGCCTGGAGCGTCTTGATCTCCTGCTCCGGCACGTCGAGCACGACGATCTTCTGCTGCGGCGTGAGGCGGACGCGGGCGCTGCCCGCGCGTTCAACGATCTTCGCCACCTCGACGAGCGTGGAGCCGGACACGCGGCCCGCGATCGGCGCCGCGCCGACGTAGAACAGGCCGTCCTTCTGGCGGTGCACGCCGATGTGGTCGCGCGGCTTGGCCTGCACCTCGGGCGCGGGACCGTCGATGAGCTTCCGCTTGAGGTACTCGGTTTCGAGAACCTCGCGGAACTTCTCGGGACCCCAGTCGGCGACGAGGAACTTGATGCGCGCGCGGTGCCGCAGGCGGCGGTAGCCGTAGTCGCGGAAGACGCTGATCACGCCTTCCCACACGTCCGGCACCTCGTCGAGCGGCACCCACGTGCCGAGCCGCTTGCCCAGCATCGGGTTCGTGGACAGGCCACCGCCGACCCAGAGGTCGAAGCCAGGCCCGTGCTCGGGGTGGTCGACGCCGACGAACGCGACGTCGTGGATCTCGTGCGCGACGTCCTGGAGACCGGAGATGGCGGTCTTGAACTTGCGCGGCAGGTTCGAGAAGCGCGGGTCGCCGATGTAGCGCTCGAGGATGACGTCGATCGCCGGCTGACCGTTGATGATCTCGTCCTCGGCGATGCCCGCGACCGGCGAGCCGAGGATGACGCGCGGGCTGTCGCCGCACGCCTCCAT
This sequence comes from Lentzea sp. NBRC 105346, assembly GCF_030269605.1. Classification (GTDB taxonomy): domain Bacteria; phylum Actinomycetota; class Actinomycetes; order Mycobacteriales; family Pseudonocardiaceae; genus Lentzea. The sequence goes on along the minus strand of NZ_BSTQ01000016.1, from coordinate 171,829 downwards.
CGTGGTGAGCCCGACGGCCTCCAGCTTCTGCCAGATCGTGGGCACGTCCTCGATCCGGATCCAGTGGTACTGGATGTTCTGCCGGTCGGTGATGTCAGCGGTGTCGCGCGCGTACGTCTGCGAGATCTCGCCGAGGACCGTGAGCTGCTGCGTCGACAGCGCACCGCCGTCGCTGCGCACCCGCATCATGAAGTACTCGTCGTCCAGCTCCTCCGGCTCCAACGTGGCGGTGCGGCCGCCGTCGATGCCGGGCTTGCGCTGGGTGTAGAGGCCGTACCAGCGGAACCGTCCGCGCAGGTCGGCCGGGTCGATGGAGTCGAATCCACCGGGCGCGTAGATGTTCTCGATCCGGGCACGGACGTTGAGCGGGTTGTCGTCCTTCTTGCTGCGCTCGTTGGGGTTGAGGGGCTCGCGATAGCCGAGCGCCCACTGCCCCTCGCCACGACGCCGCTTCGCGCGTGGGGTCGTTTGCGGCGGGACCATCAGCGTCCTCCGGGTGCTTCTGGGCACCGGATGCGCGTGCGAGCCCGATCGAGCGTGGTGGGGGTCTCGTCAGCGCACCAGGCGCCGACGGGAACAAATACGGCGCGCGGTTATGCCTCGAGACGGCACATCGCGCTGGAGACACGACGGAAGTCGACGTGGCGGCGGGCCACGAGGCGGACTCCAGTCGAAGGCATGAACCCAGCGTGCCATGCGTCCAGACCGTGGTCCACCGCCAACCGGATGCTGGGATTTACCTGGGCGAGTTGACATTGAGAGCCGGTTTCACTCCGTGAAGGTTCTGTCACCGACAGATACAACCGGCCGCTGCCTACCGCCATTCTGGTGTTGGGAGAGACTTGGCGCATGCCCTCCGCGTTGCCCGATGGTGAACCCGCCCCGTCCGACGGCTCGTTGCCGCCGTCCGCGCTCTCCGGGATCGGTGATCGGCCCTTCGGCGTCTACGTGCACGTCCCGTTCTGTGCGACGCGATGCGGCTACTGCGACTTCAACACCTACACGCCCGGTGAGCTCGGTTCGTCGGCGTCGCCGTCGTCGTGGCTCGAGGGTGTGCGCCGCGAACTCGACCTCGCCGCCTCCGTGCTCGGCGACGTTCCCGCCGCGTCGACCGTGTTCGTCGGTGGGGGAACGCCGTCGTTGCTGGGCGCTTCCGGACTGACCGATATATTGCATGCAGTACGCAATACTTTGGGTATTGCATCCAATGCCGAGGTCACGACGGAGTCGAACCCGGAGTCGACGTCGCCGCCGTTCTTCGCCGGCCTCCTGGAGGCCGGGTACACGCGGGTATCGCTCGGTATGCAGAGTGCAGTATCCAATATATTGCGCGTCCTGGACCGGACTCACACGCCTGGTCGTCCCGTCGACGCCGCCCGCGAGGCCTTCGCCGCGGGGTTCGAGCACGTCAACCTCGACCTGATCTACGGCACGCCGGGTGAACGGCCCGTCGACCTCAAGGCCTCGCTCGACGCAGTGCTCGACGCCGGCGTCGACCACGTTTCGGCGTACGCCCTGATCGTCGAGGAGGGCACCGGGCTCGCACGACGGATCAAGCGCGGCGAGCTGCCGATGCCCGACGACGACGTCCTCGCCTCGTCCTACGAGATGATCGACGCGACGCTGTCGTCGGCCGGGTTCGACTGGTACGAGGTGTCGAACTGGGCGCGGTCCGCCGAGGCGCGGTGCCGGCACAACCTCCTGTACTGGCAGGGGGCCGACTGGTGGGGCTTCGGTCCCGGTGCGCACAGCCACGTCGGCGGCGTCCGGTTCTGGAACGTGAAGCACCCGGCGCGGTATGCGTCGGTACTGGCGGAGGGGAAGTCGCCCGCTGCCGGGCGCGAGATCCTGACGGCCGAGGATCGGCGGGTTGAGCGCGTGCTGCTGGAGTTGCGGCTGTCCGAGGGCCTGCCCCTCGACGTGCTGGACGCCGAGGGGCGGGCCGAGGCCCACCGGGCCGTGGCCGACGGCCTCCTGGAACCCCTCGACTCGGGCCGCTGCGTCCTGACCGATCACGGACGGTTACTAGCGGACGCAGTAGTCCGCCGTCTTTTGCCATGAGGGGAGCCTTCATGGACCTCACGTCCATGAAGGCTCCCCTCATGGCTCACTCGATCGGGTCAGGGGCGGGGGACCTTGATGTTGCCGTAGGTGTCCCAGCCCTCGGAGATCCGCTGGTAGTAGGTGTCGGCGCGCCCGGCGTCGCTCACCCAGTCCGACTCGCCCTTGCCGGGCGGCGACGGGTACGTCCGGATGGCGTCGGCCACCTGCTTGGACTCGTCCAGGCCCGCCCAGATCGTGCGGGCCAGCTCCGCCGACGGCGTCTTGATGTAGAGCCGGTACCCGAAGTACGCCTTGGCGATCGACCGGTGCAGCCGCGCGGTCAGCACCGTCCGCTCGAAGTACGCCTTCAGCTGCGCGTAGTCCGAGGGCTTCAGCAGGGCGCGAACGCACTCGATGTCGGCCAGGGACTCCTGCGCCAGGCGCACGCCGTAGTCCTTCTCGGTCACGACGTCGGCGAGGTACGAGGGCTCCATCAGGTTGCCCGGCGTCACCCAGCCGTTGTCCAGCACGTACGGCGTCTCGTTGCGCAGGATCGGGTCGAGCTTGCAGTGCGGCGGCGCCAGGTGGTTCACCACGTCGATCCAGTAGTGGTACCGCTTGTCGACGCCGTGCCCGACGAACTCCACGGGTGGGTCGATCCACTTGCCGGACACGCTGCGGTGGTAGCCGGGGCAGTACGGGTCGTAGTTCAACCGCGAGTGGTCGCCGCTGTTGTTGCCCAGCGTGTACAGCACCGACGTCACGATCTCGGTCGACCGCGACAGCGCCCGAGCCACCCGAGGCGCGGCCGCGATGCCGTACTTCTTAGCAGAGAACTCCAGATATATCTGCGAGTTCGACTTCGACGGAGCCTTCGACAACGCGTAAAGGTTCACTTCCGTCGGCGTGCCGACGATCTGTGAGTCCTGGAACCGGTCGGTGCGCGCGACGTAACCGATGACGTTGGGCAGCTTGCGATAGTGGCGCAGCCGGTCGGCGTGGTCGGCCACGAAGGCGCCGGCGATCTTGCCCTGGCCGTTGTACTCACCGGTGGCGTCGTACTCGATCAGCACGGGACGTTTGACGCGCGGCACGGTCACGTCGATCGGGTGCGTCAGGAAGAAGTCGTGCGGCTGGGCCTTCGCCATCACGCGGACGCGCTGGTTCTGTACCAGGTCGATGGCCTTGAGGACGTTGTCCATCTCCTCGGGGAAGTACGCGAACGTCCGCAGATACAGCAGCAGGCCGCGTTCGTCGATCACCGAGGCGATCTGGTCGATCAGGTAGGCGATCTTCTCCTGCGCGGTCTTCAGACGCGTCGAGTGCTGGCGTTCGATCCGGGCGCCCGTTTCGATGAACGTCAGGACGACCGAGTCGATTTTCGGGGCCAGGTCGAGCATCGCGCGGTAGTCGTTCTTGAACCACTCCCAGAACGCCGGGTTGTCCAGGTCGATCGTGCCGCCGGGACCCGTGCGGTACTCGGCTGGGTAATACGTCAGCGAGTAGAGGGCGTGGTCCCAGACCGCGACCTCCTTGATGCCCGAGGCGTGCGCCAGGTCGGTCAGGCGGTTCGTCCGCGCGCGGCGATCCGGGGACTCCTTCAGCTGCCGCAGGTGATGGACGATGTCGTGCGACAACTGGACGTGGTTGATCTTGTAGTCCTTCGCGGCCGCGATGGTGCGGTCGTCGCCCGCGTCGTTGTTGGACAACAACGTCCAGCCGCGGATCTCGGAAGGTTTCTGGGCCTGTGCGGCTCCCACCGGCAGCAAAGCGAAAGCCAGCAGGACGCTGATCAGTTTTCTCACGGTCGAGGCACCTTGATGTTCGAGTAGCGGTCCCAACCCTCTGAGATCCGCTTGTAGTAGAGGTCGGCCTGGGCGGCGTCGATCACCCAGTTCCATTCCCCGGTCGGCGGTGCCGGGTACGCCCGCACTTGTTCCGCGACGGTCTTCGCTTCGTCGAGTCCCTCCCAGATCATCCGAGCCAGTTCGATATCCGGCTGCTGGACGTAGATGCGATAGCCGAAGTAGGCCTTGGCGACGGACCGGTGCAGCTTGGCAGTCAGCACGGTGCGTTCGAAATACGACTTCAGTTGCTCATAGTCGTTGGGACGCAGGAATTTCCGCACTGTTTCGATATCGCGCAACGACGCCTCGGCGAGCCGCACGCCGTAGTTCTTCTCGACGTTCAGGTCGTCGAGGAACGGCCGGGTCATCAGGTTTCCGGGCGTCACCCAGCCGTTGTCCAGCACGTAGCCGGCCTCGCGCCGCAGGATGCCGTCGGTCTTGCAGTGCGGCGGCGCCAGGTGGTTCGCCACGTCGATCCAGTAGTGGAACCGCTTGTTCACGTCGTGCCGCACGAACGTCACGGGCGGGTCGATCCACTTGCCGGAGACGCTGCGGTGGTAGCTGGAGCAGTACGGGTCGTAGTCCAGCCGCGAGTGGTTGGCCGAGTTGCTGCCCAGCGTGTACAGCGTCGACGTGATGATCTCCGGCGACCGCTCCAGCGCGCGCGCCACGAACGGCGCGGCGAGCAGCCCGTACTTGCGAGCGGCGAACTCCAGGTAGATCTGCTTGTTCGACGCGCCCTCCGAGGCGCGCTTCAACGCGTAGAGGTTGATCTCGGTGGGAGTGCCGACGATGCGCGACTCGTCGTACCGGTCGGTGCGGCCGACGTAACCGATGACGTTCGGCAGCTTCCGGTAGTAGCGCAACCGGTCGGCATGCTCGGCGACCAGCGCGTTGGCGATCTTGCCCTGGCCGTTGTACTCACCGGTGGTGTCGTACTCGATCAGCACGGGCCGCTTGATGTCCTTGACCGTCGAGTCGATCGGGTGCGTGAGGAAGAAGTCGTGCGGCTGGGCCTTCGCCATCACGCGCACCTTCTGGCTCTTCACGAGGTTGATCGCGTCGATCGTGCGCTGCATCTCGGCGGGGTAGTAGCCGAACGTCCGCAGGTACAGCAGGATGCCGCGTTCGTCGAGCACCGAGGCGATCTGGTCGACGAGATAGGCCAGCTTCTCGGACGCGGTCTTGAGCTTCGTCGAGTACTGGTTCTCCACGCGGGCGCCGGTCTCGATGAACGTCAGGACGATCGAGTCGATCTCCGGCACCAGGTTCAGCATCTGCCGGTAGTCGGCGCGGAACCACTCCCAGAACGCCGGGTTGTCCAGGTCGATCGTGCCGTTCGGGCCCGTGCGGTACTCCGCGGGGTAGTAGTTCAGCGAGTACAGGGCGTGGTCCCAGGCGGCGACCTCCTTGACCCCGGACGCGTGCGCGAGGTCCGTGAGGCGATTCACCTGCGCCTGTTTCTTCGGCTCCCGCACGTCGGCCAGGTCCATCACGACCTCGTGCGACAGCTGCAGGTGGTTGACCCGATACCGCCCCGCCGCCGAGATCACCTGGTCCGCGCCGGCGTCACTGTCGGACAGGATCGTCCAGCCGCGTATGCCCTGGTGACCGGCCTCAGCGACCCCAGGAGGCGCCAACAGTGCCACACCCAGCAGCAGCCCCAGGAATCTGCGCATGCGCCTACCCCTCACACTCAACCGGGGCGACGGCGTGCCCAGCGAAACGACCGGCACGGGTGCTGGTCAAGACGGTGGGGAAGTTCTGACGCGTTTACATCTGACCGTAAACTCGTGGTGAGGACACGGAGGTGAAGCGATGAATGCCGAAGAGCGACGGTTCGAGGTGCTGCGCGCGATCGTCGCCGACTACGTGTCCAACCAGGAACCGGTCGGGTCGAAGGCGCTGGTCGAGCGGCACAACCTGGGTGTGTCGAGCGCGACGGTCCGCAACGACATGGCCGCGCTGGAGGAAGAGGGTTTCATCGCCCAGCCGCACACCAGCGCCGGCCGGATCCCGACCGACAAGGGCTACCGCCTCTTCGTGGACAAGCTCAGCGAGGTCAAGCCGCTGTCCGCCGCGGAGAAGCGGGCCATCAAGAGCTTCCTCGAGGGCGCGCTCGACCTGGACGACGTGATGCGCCGCAGCGTCCGCCTGCTGGCGCAGCTGACCAGGCAGGTCGCCGTCATCCAGGTGCCGACGCTGAGCCGGTCCACCGTGCGGCACCTCGAGGTGCTGCCGATCTCGCCGTCCCGCCTGATGCTGGTGCTGATCACCGACACCGGGCGCGTGGACCAGCGGATCGTGGAGCTCGGCGACATCATCACCGAGGAGAACGTCCGCAACCTGCGCGGGATGCTGAACGCCGCGATGGCGGGAAAGCGGCTTCCGGAGGCCTCCGCGAAGGTCGCCGAGCTGCCCGAAGAGGTGTCGCACGAGCTGCGTGACGTCACGCTGCGGATCGTGACCGTCCTCATAGAGACTCTGGTCGAACACCCGGAGGAACGGCTGGTGCTCGGCGGCACCGCCAACCTGACCCGCAACGTCGCGGACTTCCCCGGCTCGTTGCGTCAGGTGCTGGAAGCGTTGGAAGAGCAGGTTGTGGTGCTGAAGCTGCTCGCGGCCTCGCGTGACCCGAGCACGATCCTCGTGCGGATCGGCGAGGAGAACGAGGCGGCTGAGATGCGCAGCACGTCCGTGGTGTCGATCGGGTACGGCAGCCGGGACAATCTGCTCGGGGGGCTCGGTGTCGTCGGACCGACCCGCATGGACTATCCGGGAACCATGGCGGCCGTTCGCGCGGTTGCCAACTACGTAGGCGAGATTCTGACCGCTCGATGACCTTCTGCGTGGACTGAGATGAAAGCGAACACGGTGGCCAGGGATTACTACGGCATCCTCGGGGTGGCGAAGAACGCCACACAGGATGAGATCAAGCGCGCCTATCGCAAACTCGCGAGGCAGCTGCACCCGGACGTCAATCCCAACGAGGAGGCCCGCTTCAAGGAGGTGACGGCCGCCTACGAGGTGTTGTCGGACCCCAAGAAGCGTCAGGTAGTCGACCTGGGCGGCGACCCGCTCGACTCGTCGGGGGGCGCCCGCGCGCAGGACCCGTTCGCCGGCTTCGGCCTCGGCGACATCATGGACGCCTTCTTCGGCGCGACGACCGGAGGCGGCGGCCGTGGCCCGCGCAGCCGCGTGCAGCCCGGTTCGGACGCGCTGATCCGCCTCGACATGAGCCTCGAGGAGTGCGCGGCGGGCACGACCCGTGAGCTGACGGTCGACACGGCCGTCCTGTGCGACCGCTGCCACGGCGCCGGGTGCGCGAACAACTCCAAGCCGGTCCGCTGCGACACCTGCGGCGGCCGCGGCGAGGTGCAGTCCGTGCAGCGCTCGTTCCTCGGCCAGGTCGTCACGTCCCGCCCGTGCCCGGTGTGCAACGGCTTCGGCGAGGTCATCCCCGACCCGTGCCAGCAGTGCGCGGGCGAGGGCCGCGTCCGGTCCCGCCGCACCATCTCGGTGAACATCCCCGCGGGTGTCGCCGAGGGCATGCGCGTCCGGCTCGCCGGCCAGGGCGAGGTCGGCTCCGGCGGCGGCCCCGCCGGCGACCTCTACGTCGAGGTCGTGGAGCAGCCGCACGAGATCTTCGAGCGCGATGGCAACGACCTGCACTGCTCGGTCCAGATCCCGATGACCACGGCGGCACTCGGCGCCACCCTGCCGTTGAAGACGCTCGACGGTGAGGAGGAGCTGGAGATCGACCCCGGCACCCAGCCGAACACCGAGATCGTGCTGCAGGGCCTCGGCATGCCGAAGCTGCGCTCCACCGGCCGCGTCGACGGCCGTGGCGACCTGCACGTGCACCTCGACGTCGTCGTGCCCACGCGCCTGGACGGCAGGCAGGTCGACCTGCTGCGCGAGCTCGCCGAGCTGCGCGGCGAGACCGAGCCGTCGCTGTCGCACAACGGCAAGGGCGGCGGAGGCCTGTTCTCCCGCCTGCGGGCCTCGCGCGGGCACCGGTGACCCTGCCCGTCTTCCTCGTTCCCTCGTTGCCCGCTTCGGACACCTTTGTCCTGGACGGGCCCGAGGGGCGGCACGCCGCCACCGTGCGGCGGCTGCGCGCCGGAGAGTCACTGGTGCTGTCCGACGGCACCGGCTCGCTGGTGCGGTGCTCGATCGTCGCCGTCGATCGCGACTCCTTGCAGTTGTCGGTCGTCGAGCGCTGGACCGAGCCCGAGCCGTCGCCTCGGGTCGTCCTGGCCCAGGCGTTGATCAAGAGCGACCGGGGCGAGCTCGCCGTCGAGCTCGCCACCGAAGCCGGCGTCGACGGCGTCGTCCCGTGGCGCGCCTCCCGCTGCATCGCCAAGTGGGAGGCGGGCCCACGCGGCGACAAGGCCCTCGCCCGCTGGCGCTCCACGGTTCGTGAAGCGGCGAAACAAGCGCGGCGGTCCCGAGTGCCCACGGTTTCTGAACCAGTCGGCACCGCAGGACTGGCTCAGCTGGTGTCTCAGTCCGCCCTCACGCTCGTGTTGCATGAGTCTGCAAACACCCGTCTGGCTGACATCGAGCTGCCCGCTTCGGGTGACCTGCTTCTCGTCGTCGGCCCAGAGGGCGGAATCACCGACGAGGAGTTGACAGCCTTGACAACCGCAGGTGGGCGGGCTGTGCGACTCGGGACGACCGTTCTGCGCGCCTCCACCGCAGGCGTAGTCGCGCTCGGCGCGCTCGGTGCCTTGACAAAGCGATGGTGACCTGCATCACCCCGAATGTGAACTTCAGATGGATTGGTTTTCAGAAGCGGCTAGCGAACATCGGGGTAAGCGAGTTACGCTGATGGCCTGAGGGGTTGCATTGGTCTAGTCGGAAACGGAGTAGACGATTCGACTCTTCAGACCAAAGACTCGCCGGACACCTCCCCCCTCGGTCCGGCGTCGGCGCGTCGCGGCGGGGCGACCCCCAGGCTCCCCCGCGACGCGCCCCTTTTCGTTTCGGCCGGGCTGCTCGGGCTCGGCTTCGCCATCGCCACTCGCCGCCCGGCCGAAAAGGGTGTTTTTTGGGGGCGCAGCCCCCAAACCCCGCCCGGCGGGCTTCGCCCCCGGACCCCCCTTCGGGCTCGGCTTCGCCTTCGCCCCCTGGGCTCGCCTTCGGCTTCGCTTCCTGTCGCGTAGGTTGCGTTTGTGCAGCGTGTTGCGTACGGCGATCATCCTTCGCAGTTCGGTGAGTTGACCCTTCCTGAGTTGGAGCCTCGTGGGGCCGTTGTGGTCATTCACGGCGGGTTTTGGCACCAGCGGTATGGGCTTGAGCTTGGGCGGCCCCTTGCTGTTGATCTTGTTGGGCGCGGGTATGCCGTTTGGAACATTGAGTATCGGCGGGTTGAGGGGGGCGGGGGATGGCCGTCCACTATGGACGATGTGCTTGCGGCTGTCGATGCTGTGGATCTTGGGCCCGTTGTGGCGCTTGGGCATTCGGCCGGTGGGCATTTGGCGGTTTACGCGGCTAAGCACAGTGCCAAGGTGATTGGCGCTGTTGCGCAGGCTGGGGTGCTTGACTTCGAGCTGCACCCGCAGATCACCAAGCGTGCTGCTGAGTTGCTTGGTGGGATGCCTGACGAGGTTCCTGAGCGGTATGCGGCCGCTTCGCCTGCGCGGCTGGTGCCGATCGGGAAACCCGTCATCTGCGTACACGGTCAGATCGACGAGGATGTGCCCGTTGAGCAGAGCACTTCGTTTCCCGGCGCCGAGGTGCATGTGCTTGAAGGTGTTGGGCATATGGAGTTGATCGACGTTGGGACGGCGGCTTGGGGGACGTGTCGTCAGGCGGTCGATCGGCTTGTGGGGGCGTGCTATTAATCGTCGGTGCCCAAAGTGGTTGACCACGAGGCTCGCCGGCGGGAGCTGGCGGAGGCGGTTTGGCGCATAGTGCGGCGCGACGGTATCGACCATGCGTCGGTGCGGGCTGTTGCCGCTGAGTCCGGGTGGTCCAGCGGATCACTGCGGCACTACTTCCCGACCCAGGACTCACTGCTCGGGTTCGCGATGCAGATGGCCTTCCGGCGCTTGTTCACACGCCTCGAACAGATTGACACCACCCGGCCCCATCGGGAGATCACCCGCCGTATCGCCCACGAACTGCTGGCGCTCGACGAAGAACGCGAAACCGAGTCCGCCGTGCTGATCTCGTTCGTACCTCGCGCGCTCGTCGAACCGGGGCTGCACGAGCTCGAACGCACCGGCACGCACGCGCTGTACGACCGGTTCGCGGCCGTCTTCCGGCAAGCGCGCGACGCCGGTGAGCTGGAGCCCGGCCTCGACCCCGCCAAGGAGGCCCGGCGCACCGTCGCGCTCATCGACGGCCTCAACCTGCACCACCAGCAGGGCGCCGAGGACATGCCGCACGACGACATGATCGCGATTGTGGAGGAACACCTGGACCGGCTGTTCCCCCGAGCCGACTAGATTTCGCTGCTATGAGCGACTGCCTGTTCTGCCGCATCGTGTCCGGCGAGATTCCCGCGACCGTCGTCGCCGAGACCGAGACGACGCTCGCGTTCCGCGACATCGCGCCGCAGGCGCCCACGCACGTCGTACTGGTGCCCAAGACCCACTCGGCCAACGCCGCCGAGCTCGCGGCCGACCCGCCCGGTCTGGCCGACCTGTTCGTCGTCGCGGCCAAGATCGCGCAGGAGGAGGGCATCGCGGAGTCCGGCTACCGGCTGCTGTTCAACACCGGTGCCGACGCCGGTCAGACCGTCTTCCACGCGCACCTGCACCTGCTCGGCGGCAAGCGGATGGGTCCGCTCGCCTAACCCAGGGCCATGGAGACCGGGGCGAAGTAGCGGGATCGGTCGCCGGGCACTTCGTCGGCGTTGCGCACCATCAGGTCGCAGCTGACACCCGGCGTCAGGCCCCGCACGTCCAGGTGGTGGCCCAGCCAGTTGTTGTCGATGTGAACGCGCACGTCGCCGTCCGCCACCTGAGCGATCAACGCCAGTGCGTGCATCGGGGACGACGCGATCACCGGGCCGATCATCTGCGTGTCGTTGTTGCGGGTCGACGCGATCACGCCGCGGTCGCTGATCCAGGTGGAGTCGAGCAGCTTCGCCCACATCTCCGGGCGTTCCGCGCCGAAAGTGGCCTGGTCGAGCGCGATGATGTCCGGCAGATCCGTTTCCTTCGCGGGCCGCGCCACGTTCAGGTCGCCACCCCGCCAGACGCCCGAGTACCTGGTGGCCTGCCCGACCGAGTGAAAACCGAGGCGTTCGTACAGCGGTTTTCCGAACTTCGTGGCGTACAAGCACGACACGCCCGAGTCCAGGGCGTGCGACACGAGCTTGCCGCCGATGCCCTGGCGCTCGTACCGCGAGTGGACGAGCACCATGCTGATCGCCGACATGCCCGCGTACGGGGTGACGACCGTCGTGCCGGCGAGCTCGTCGCCGTCGAACATCCCCCACCCGGTGCCCAGCTCCAGCAGAAAGCGCCACGTCTGCGCCGAGTGCGCCCAGTTACGGTCCGCCGCGACGTTCATGCAGGCGGGTATGTCGGCGACCGTGAGTTGACGAAGCTCCACAACTGGTGAGCACACACCGTGAGCAATCCGGTAGCCACCCATTTTCCGCCCGACTAGCATCGATGGCACCTGAAACAACGCGAATCCCCACAGGAAGAGAGCCCGAGGCCACGTGGCCGAAGAGACGACGAACACCAAGGAAGGCCAGTCCCGGTTCTCCGTGCCGGATGGTGCGGTGCTCACCCTGCTGGGGTCGCGTGACGAGAACCTCCGGCTCGCGGAGGAGCTGCTCGACGCGGACGTCCACGTCCGCGGCAACGAGATCACCCTGTCCGGCGACCCCGCGGACGTCGCGTTCGCCGAACGCGTCTTCACCGAGCTGGTGACGCTGGCCAGCCGTGGCCAGCCGATCGGCCAGGACACCGTGCGCCGCACGGTCGCGATGCTGTCCTCGAACGCCGTGGAGTCCCCGGCCGAGGTGCTCAGCCTGGACATCATCTCCCGGCGCGGCCGCACGATCCGCCCGAAGACGCTGAACCAGAAGCACTACGTCGACGCGATCGACAAGAACACCATCGTCTTCGGCATCGGCCCGGCCGGTACCGGCAAGACGTACCTCGCGATGGCCAAGGCCGTGCAGGCGCTGCAGGCCAAGCAGGTCAACCGGATCATCCTCACGCGGCCCGCCGTGGAGGCGGGGGAGCGGCTCGGCTACCTGCCGGGCACGCTCTACGAGAAGATCGACCCGTACCTGCGGCCGCTGTACGACGCGCTGCACGACATGGTCGACCCCGAGTCGATTCCGCGGCTCACGCAGGCGGGGACGATCGAGGTCGCGCCGCTGGCCTACATGCGTGGCCGCGCCCAGCCGATCTTCACGCCGGTTCTGACGCCGGACGGCTTCCGGCCGATCGGCTCGTTGCGGGTCGGTGACCTGGTCATCGGGTCCAACGGTGAGCCGACGCCGGTGCTCGGCGTGTACCCGCAGGGCGAGAAGGACATCTACCGCGTCTCAGCGCAGGACGGCAGCTCGACGCTGTCCTGCGGTGACCACCTGTGGACGGTGCGGACGGCGTCGGACCGGCGCCGAAACAAGCCGTGGCGGGTGCTCGAGACCAAGGAGATGATCGGCAACCTCCGTGCGGCGCACGCGCGGCGGTACGAGCTTCCGCTGCTCAGCGCGCCGGTCTGTCACCCGGAGCGTGAGGTCCCGATGGACCCGTACGCGCTGGGGCTGCTGCTCGGTGATGGCTGCATGACCGGCAGCACGACGCCGACATTCGCCACCATGGATCCCGAGCTCGCCCTCGCCCTGGACGTTCGCGTGCCGGGCATCGGGGTGCGGCGGAAGAGCGAGGTCGATTACACGATCAACCGGCTCAGGATGCCGGGAGACGTCATCACGCTGGAGAACCCGGTTACTGCGATCCTGCGCCGGCTCGGCCTGCTCGGCACGCGGTCGCATTCGAAGTTCATTCCGGACGAGTACCTGCACAACACGGCCGAGGTGCGTCTCGGTGTGCTCCAGGGGCTCCTCGACACGGACGGTGGGCCGGTCACCCAGCTCGGCCGCACGTGCCGCATCCAGTACACGACCACGTCTCCGCGACTGCGGGACGGCGTGATCGAGATCGTGCGGTCGCTCGGTGGCGTTGCCTACGTGCGATGCCGAGTCGCCGAGGGGCGCAAGCCTGGGCTCGCGAAGGGCCGTGAGGTCGGCTACCGCCACGACGCGTACGTCATCGACATCCGGCTGCCCGAGGGCGTCGAGCCGTTCCGCCTCCCGCGCAAGCGGGACAAGTACCACGCGGCCGGTGGCGGCGGCCGCCCCATGCGGTTCATCGACAGCATCGAACCCGCGGGGCGTGCCGAGGCGGTGTGCATCCAGGTGGCGGCGGAGGACTCGCTGTACGTCACCGAGGACTACCTGCTGACACACAACACGTTGAATGACGCGTTCATCATTCTCGACGAGGCGCAGAACACGACGCCCGAGCAGATGAAGATGTTCCTCACGCGCCTCGGCTTCGGCTCCAAGATCGTGGTCACCGGCGACATCACGCAGATCGACCTGCCCGGCGGGCAGCGCAGCGGTCTGAAGATCGTCAAGGAGATCCTCGACGGGGTCGACGACGTGCACTTCTCGGTGCTCACGAGCCAGGACGTCGTGCGCCACCGCCTGGTCGGTGACATCGTCGACGCGTACGAGAAGTGGCAGGTCGAGCAGGACAACATCGACCAGAACGGGCGACACCACGGACCCGGTGCGCGCCGGGGGAACCAGCGACGGGGACGATAGGCGGCGTGAGTATCGAGATCGCCAACGAGTCGGGCGTCGGCGTCGACGAGGGTTCCATCGTCTCCGCCGCCCGGTTCGCGCTGGACCGCATGGGTGTGAGCCCGCTGGCCGAGCTGTCCGTGCTGCTCGTCGAGCTGGACGTGATGGCCGACCTGCACGAGCGCTGGATGGACCTGCCCGGTCCGACGGACGTCATGGCCTTCCCGATGGACGAGCTGGACTCGGCACGCCGGCCGGACGCGGCGGGCCTCGGCCCGGCGCTGCTCGGCGACATCGTGCTGTGCCCGGCGTTCGCCAAGGACCAGGCCAAGAAGGCCGGGCACGGGTTGCTCGACGAGCTGCACCTGCTGACCGTCCACGGGGTGCTGCACCTGCTCGGCTACGACCACGCCGAGCCCGCCGAGGAACGCGAGATGTTCACCCTGCAGAACCGCATCCTCGCGGACTTCCGCAAGGCGCGGGACGAGGCCGAGCGGCTCACGGTGCAGCGTGCGGCGGACGACAAGGTGCTGGGTGCCGTGGGGCTGGACGAGGATCCGCCCACCGGTCCGATCGCCACCCAACCCGACGCCTGACATGTCCGAGAACCCCGCCAGTCTCCTGGTGCTCGCCACCGTTCTCGTACTGGCCGCCGGGGTCTTCGCGTGTGCGGACGCCGCGCTGGGCACGGTGTCGCGCGCCCGCGTGGAGGCGTTGCAGCGGCAGGGGCGCTGGGGCACCCGGCAGCTGTTGCACGTGCTGGGCGACCGGCCGCGGCACGTCAACCTGTTGCTGCTGCTCCGGTTGTTCTGCGAGCTGTCGGCGACGGTGCTGGTCACCGGCGTGTTCCTGAAGCTGGTCGAGCCGGACTGGCTGGCCGCGCTGTACGCGACGCTCAGCATGCTGGTCGTGTCGTACGTGCTGGTCGGCGTCGGGCCGCGCACGATCGGCCGGCAGCACCCGTACGCGGTGAGCCTGATCGTGGCCGGTCCGATCCGGCAGCTGGGCCGGGTGCTGGGACCGCTGTCCAAGCTGCTGATCCTCGTCGGTAACGCGATCACGCCGGGCAAGGGCTTCCGCGAGGGACCGTTCTCGTCCGAGGTGGAGCTGCGCGAGCTCGTCGACATGGCGCAGGAACGCGGCGTCGTGGACGAGGGCGAGCGCGAGATGATCCACTCGGTGTTCGAGCTCGGGGACACCATCGCGCGCGAGATCATGGTGCCGCGCACCGAGATCGTGTGGATCGAGCAGGCCAAGTCGTTGCGGCAGGCGCTGGCGTTGTCGCTGCGTACGGGCTACACGCGCGTGCCGGTGATCGGCGAGAGCGTCGACGACATCCTCGGCGTGGTCAACATGAAGGACCTGGTGCGCTCGGCGTTGTCCGACGACGAGGCGCCCAAGTGCGTCGGCGAGCTGATGGGGCCGGTGACGTTCATCCCGGACTCCAAGCCGATCGCGGACCTGCTGCGCGAGATGCAGCTGTCCCGCAAGCACATGGCGATCGTCGTCGACGAGTACGGCGGCACCGCGGGCGTGCTCACGATCGAGGACATCCTCGAGGAGATCGTGGGCGAGATCACCGACGAGTCGGACACCGACGACCGGCCGCCGGTCGAGCATCTTGAGGACGGCGCGGTCCGGGTCAGTGCGCGGCTTCCGGTGGACGACCTGGACGCGTTGTTCGGCACGGAGCTGGACGACCACGAGGTCGAGACCGTCGGCGGGCTGCTGGCCCAGCGGCTGGGCCGCGTGCCGCTGCCGGGTACCGAGGCGGAGATCGCCGGGTTGCGCATGCGCGCCGAGGGCGGCAAGGACGAACGAGGCCGGATACGCGTCACCACCGTGCTGGTGCGCCCGGTGAACAACGGGAGTGCAGAGAATGAGTGAGCTCGACGCCGAGGACGCCAAGCTGGTCACGCTCGCGCGGTCGGTGCGTGCGCGCAACGGCGCCGCCGAGGGCGCGGCGGTGCGCGACCAGGACGGGCGCACCTACAACGCGTCCACGGTCTGGTTGCCGTCGCTGAAGCTGAGCGCGCTGCAGGCCGCCGTCGCGGCGGCGGTGTCGAGCGGTGCGGAGTCGCTGGAGGCTGCGGCGGTGGTCACCGAGGACTCGGCGGTCGACGCGGCTTCGCTGGCGGCGGTGCGGGACCTGAGCCCGTCGGCGCCGGTGTTCCTGGCTGACGCGTCCGGGGAGTTCCGCAAGCAGGTGTGAGGTCGTGAGTGTTTTCCGTCGTCATGGCGACGGAAAACACTCACGACTGGTCTAGGCGGGCTGGCCCATCAGGCCGAGCTGCATCATCATGCCCGCGGCGTCGGGGTGGGTGTGGAACTCCTTGATCTTGCCGTTCTCCGCCTTGATGAAGTAGGTCCCGCGGCTGGTCACCGACTTGCCCGTCGGGGGGATCTCCATGCCGCCCATGGCGAGCGTGCCGGTGTTGGTGCCGGTGAACTCCAGCTCACATGCGATCTGGTCGTCGGTACACACCATGTTGGTCGTGCGGATGTGCATGTCCGGGAACGCGGTGAACCAGGACTGGGTGTAGGCGCGGGCCGCCTCCACCGTGCGCATCGGGTCCGGGGTGGTGTCGTCGATCCAGACGAAGTCGTCGGCCAGCAACTTCACGAAACCGTCGGTGTCGTGGCGGTCCCACGCGCCGATGCCTTCTTCGTTCAGGCGCTCGAGTTCTGCTCTCGACATGCCGCACCTCCTTGTGCGAAACGTGCGAACGGGTCACGGGGGACGCGGCCGTCAGCGTGCGCTCGTACACCCGCGCGGACCAGTGCCGGAAGGCCCCCCGAAAGTCCGCGGCGGCCGGCGGGGACAATGGACGGATGGATGGTTACCGCTCCGGCTTCGCGTGCTTCGTCGGCCGGCCGAACGCCGGCAAGTCGACGCTGACGAACGCCTTGGTGGGCACGAAGGTGGCTATCACGTCCAACAAGCCGCAGACCACCCGGCACACGATCCGCGGCATCGTGCACCGGCCGGACGGCCAGCTCGTGCTGGTCGACACCCCAGGGCTGCACCGGCCGCGCACGCTGCTCGGCCAGCGGCTCAACGACCTGGTCCGGGAGACGTGGTCGGAGGTCGACGTGGTCGGCTTCTGCGTCCCGGCCGACCAGAAGGTCGGGCCTGGCGACAAGTTCATCGCCGCGGAGCTGGAGAAGGTCGCCAAGCGCACGCCGGTCGTCGGCATCGTCACCAAGACGGACCTGGTGTCGCAGCAGCAGGTGATGGAACAGCTGCTCGCGTTGCAGCAGGTCATGGAGTTCGCCGAGATCATCCCGGTGTCCGCTGTGGACGGGTTCCAGGTGGACAAGCTGAGCGACCTGCTGCTGCAGAAGCTGCCGGAGGGCCCGCCGCTGTACCCGGACGGCGACCTGACCGACGAGCCCGAGCAGACGCTGGTCGCCGAGCTGATCCGCGAGGCCGCCCTGGAGGGCGTGCGTGACGAGCTGCCGCACTCGATCGCGGTCGTCGTCGAGGAGATGCTGCCGCGCGAGGGCCGCGACGATCTGATCGACATCCACGCGTTCGTGTTCGTCGAACGGCCGTCGCAGAAGGCGATCATCCTGGGACACCGGGGTGAGCGGCTCAAGCAGGTCGGCACGACGGCGCGCAAGCACATCGAGGCGCTGCTGGGTACCAGGGTGTACCTGGACCTGCACATCAAGATCGCCAAGGACTGGCAGCGCGATCCCAAACAGCTACGCCGCCTGGGGTTCTAGGTCATGGCCAATCTGTACCGCGACACCGGAATCGTGCTGCGAGTGCAGAAACTCGGCGAGGCCG
Organism: Lentzea sp. NBRC 105346; assembly: GCF_030269605.1. Taxonomy (GTDB): domain Bacteria; phylum Actinomycetota; class Actinomycetes; order Mycobacteriales; family Pseudonocardiaceae; genus Lentzea. Next base: position 154,359 of record NZ_BSTQ01000016.1, on the reverse strand, counting down.
ACCGGATCATCACGATCCTCACCCAGCGGCACGGCAAGCTGCGCGCCGTCGCGAAGGGCGTGCGCCGCACGACGTCGCGGTTCGGCGCCAAGCTGGAGCCGTTCTGCCATGTCGACGTGCAGTTCCATCCCGGCCGCTCGCTGGACATCGTGACCCAGGTGCAGACGCTGGACGCGTTCGGCGTCGGCATCGTCAACGACTACCAGCGCTACACCGCCGCGTGCGCGGTGCTGGAGACCGCCGACCGGCTCACCGCCGAGGAGGGCGAACCCGTCGTCCGGCTGTACCTGCTGGTCACGGGTGCGCTGCGGGCGTTGTCGGCGGCCGAACGCGACCCGTCGCTGATCCTCGACGCGTTCCTGATGCGCGCGATGTCGTTCGCCGGCTGGGCGCCCGCGGTCAGCGAGTGCGCGAAGTGCGGCGATCCGGGGCCGCACCGGGCGTTCAGCGTGCAGGCGGGCGGCGTCGTGTGCGCGAACTGCCGTCCGCCCGGTTCGGCCACACCTTCGAGTGACACGTTGGCGCTGCTGCAGGCGTTGCTGCACGGCCAGTGGGATGTCGTCGACGCGATCCCGCATCTGGCGCGCCGGGACGCGAGCGGACTGGTCGCGGCCCACCTGCAGTGGCACCTGGAACGGCAGCTCCGGTCGTTGCCGTTGGTCGAACGCAGGGCCAAGCCGACCGAAGGCTAAGGTGCGGCGTACCGATGTCGTGCTGAGAGGAAAGCCTGACCCCATGCTGCGTCGAAAGCGCTCCCCGGAGCGCGAGAAGCGCGCCCCGAAGCCTCCGGAGCCGCATCCCTCCGGCGCCCGTCCGCCCGCCATTCCCAAGGAACTGGTGCCGAAGCACATCGCGATCGTGATGGACGGCAACGGCCGGTGGGCCAACCAGCGCGGCCTGACCCGGATCGAGGGGCACAAGCGCGGCGAGGCCCAGGTCGTCGAGGTGTGCCGTGGCGCGATCGAGCTCGGTGTGCAGTGGGTGTCGCTGTACGCCTTCTCCACGGAGAACTGGAAGCGCAGCCCCGAAGAGGTGCGCTTCATCATGGGCTTCAGCCGCGACGTCATCCACAACCGCACCGACGAGCTCGACGAGATGGGCGTGCGGGTGCGCTGGGCCGGCCGCAGGCCGCGGCTGTGGCGCAGCGTCATCAAGGAGCTGGAGGTCGCCGAGGAGCGCACGCGTGACAACGACGTGCTGAACCTGGCGATGTGCATCAACTACGGCGGCCGCGCGGAGATCGGTGACGCGGCGCGCGAGATCGCGCGGCTCGTGGCGGCGGGGCAGCTCAACCCCGAGAAGGTCGACGAGAAGACCATCGCCCGGTACCTCTACCAGCCCGAGATGCCGGACGTGGATCTGTTCATCCGGCCGTCCGGCGAGCAGCGGACGTCGAACTTCATGCTGTGGCAGTCCGCGTACGCCGAGCTGGTCTTCCAGGACATCCTGTGGCCGGACTTCGACCGCCGCGACCTGTGGAACGCGTGCCTGCAGTACGCCCAGCGCGACCGGCGCTTCGGCGGTGCCATCGACAAGCCCGACGCGGAGGTGTCGTGAACGCGACCGCTGAGGCGCTCGACGCGGCGCGGACCGCGCTCGAGCTGTTCCACGACGTCGCCGTCGATGACGACGGCGCGCTGAGCTTCCGCCACGGTGATGTGCCGTGCGCCGTGCAGGGCATGGAGCTGGCGGACGGGCTGACCGTGCTGTCGCTGACCTGCGTCGTCGCGTGGGACCTGCCCGGCGATATTTCCGCTTATGTGGCCGAACGCGCCGGTCAGGGCATGTTCGGCACGCTCGGGGTGATCAGGACCGACCGCGGCACCGACGTGACGCTGCGGTACGCGTTCCCCGCCGACGGACTCAAGCCCGAACCGCTCAGCACCCTGCTGATGCTCGTCGTGTCGACCGCGTCGCAGGTACGCGGCGAACTTCTCGCCCTATAGGAGACAGTCATGGGTGGCGTGATCATCTACGAACCGGACGAGGAGTCCGAGGTCAACGAGTTCCCGTGGGTGGTGACGTTCGAGCCGTCCGGCGGCGAGGAGTGGGACTCCTTCGTCTGCGGGCCGTACGAGTACGACCACGCGGTGGCACTCGCTGAGGCCGTCGCGCTGGATGAGGGCGGCGTGCTCGCCGTCGTCCAGCCGATGCTGCCCGCGCTGTCGGCCGACGACGTCGTCGCGACGATCTCCGAACTGCGCGTCGCGGCCGAGGAGGACGCCGAGGCAGAGGAGCAGGTCAACGGCACTCCCGTCGACTTCGACGACGCCGACGACGAGGAGTTCGAGGAGCAGGAGGTCGAGTCCGAGCCTCCGTCGCCCGAGGAGATCAAGGCGGGCATGGAGCGGACCTACCGGCGCCTGATCGGCTCCGAGGACTGATGACGATCACCGGCGAGATCCGGGGCCGGCGTCCTACGGGACCCCGGTTCCGGATCACGTCGCTGGAAGTGCTGTGCGGCATCCTTGTGCTCGCGCTGATCTTCCAGTCCTCTTTGGTGCGTCTGCTGGATGTGCGCGAGCTGCGCACGGGGTCGACGGTGTTCGTCGCGATCTGCGTGCAGGCGCTGCCGTTCCTCGTGGTGGGCGTGCTGATCAGCGGTGCGATCGCGGCCTTCGTGCCGCCTTCTTTGTTGCGCCGGCTGTTGCCTTCTTCTTCTGCTCTGGCGGTTCCCGTCGCGGGCGTCGCCGGGGTGGCGCTGCCCGGTTGTGAGTGCGCGTCGGTGCCGGTGGCTCGTCGCCTGATGCAACAGGGTGTCGCGCCCGCGGTGGCTCTCACCTTCTTGTTGGCCGCGCCGGCCGTGAACCCGATCGTGCTGGTCGCGACGGCTGTGGCGTTCAACGACACGCCTCTCATGGTGGTCGCGCGGTTCGTGGGCTCTCTTTTGACGGCCGTGGTGATGGGGTGGCTGTGGGCGCGGTTCGGCAAGCTGGAGTGGATTGCCGCTCGGGCTCTGGAGCGGTTGCCTTCGCACGAGGGGACGTCGCGCTGGGCGGTCTTCCTGGAGTCGGCGCGGCACGATCTCGTTGACGCGGGTGGGTTTCTGGTGCTGGGCGGGTTGTTCGCCGCGGCGTTCAAGGTGCTCGTGCCCGTGTCGTGGATGAACACCCTGAGCGGTCAGGTCGTGCTCGGCGTCCTCGTGATGGGACTGCTGGCCGTGGTGCTGGCGTTGTGCAGTGAGGCCGACGCTTTCGTCGCGGTGTCGTTTTCTTCTTTGCCTTTGTTGCCGCGCTTGGTGTTCCTCGTTGTTGGTCCGGCCGTTGACGTGAAGCTCATCGCGATGCAGGCCGGTGCTTTCGGGCGGTCGTTCGCTCTGCGGTTCGCGCCGCTGACCTTCGTGGTGGCGGTTTTGTGCGCTGTGGTGACCGGGGTGGTGTTGCTGTGAGGCGCGAGACGCAGAACATCCTGCTGATCCTGCTCGGCGGGGCCTTGCTGAAGATCAGTTTCAGTGGGTTGTACCTGCGGTACGTGCAGAAGGGGTTTCTGCCGCTGCTGGTCATCGCCGGGGTGGTGATGGTCGGGCTGGCCGGGTTCTCGATCTATCGGGACGTGTGTGGGGCTCGGGTGCCGTCGCACTCGCACTCTTCGCGCTCTGTTTGGTTGATGCTGCTGCCCGTGCTGGCGGTGTTCCTGATCTCGCCGCCCGCTCTTGGGGTGGACGTGGTCAACACTTCTTCCGACACCAACCGGACTACGTCTCGGGGTGGGTTTTCGGCGCTGCCTTCCGATCAGGTGGTTCCGCTTTCGTTGACGGAGTTCGTGACGCGGACGGCGTGGGACGACTCCGGGACTCTCGATGGGCGGACCGTGCGGCTCACCGGGTTCCTGGTGCGGCAGGGGGATCACACGTACGTGGCGCGGCTCGCGATCTCCTGTTGTGCGGCGGATGCGCGGCCGCTGAAGGTGCACCTGACCGGGCTGCAGGCGGGTTTCGGGGATGGGCAGTGGGTGGAGGTGACGGGCAAGGCGGTGCCGAAGTCCGCCACCAAGGAGAACTCCTACATCCCCACCTTCACCGTCGAGAACGCGGTGCCGGTGGCGGTGCCGGCGGAGCAATACGAGTCGTAGGCGCGGGCCACGGCCCCCCGTCTTCCAGCGTATCGCCGAGGTCTGACAGTCCCGCGAGTCCTACGTTCCGGCCCCGTGAGTTGTACGTTCGCGCCCCTCGATCGGGTGTCGGGTCAGCCCCGCGAGTCCTCAGTTCAGGCCCAGTCGAGTCCGCGACTCGGGCCCCGCATTGGGTGCACGATCGGACAACTCACCGGGGCTGAACCGGAGACTCGCGGGGGCTGAATTGAGGACTCGCGCGGTTAGCGCTTGGCGACGCACTCCGCGCACGTGCCGAAGATCTCCACGGTGTGACTGACCTCGGAGAAACCGTTCTCCGCCGCGACCCGGTCGGCCCACTTCTCGACGGCGGGACCCTCGACCTCGACGGTGCGGCCGCAGCCGCGGCACACCAGGTGGTGATGGTGGTGCGCGGAGCACCGGCGGTAGATGGCCTCGCCGGAGTCGGTGCGCAGCACGTCGACCTCGCCGGCCTCGGCGAGGGACTGCAGTGTCCGGTAGACCGTCGTCAGCCCGATGCCCTCGCCGCGGCGGCGGAGCTCCTCGTGCAGCTCCTGTGCCGAGCGGAACTCGTCGAGCTGGTCGAGCAGGTTCGAGACCGCCGTGCGCTGCTTGGTCGACCTCAGTCCGGTCACAACTTCTCCCCGGTCACAGTTTCTCTTCGGCGTGCGTCACCGCGTCCACCACGATGTGCGCGAGGTGTTCGTCCACCAGCCGGTAGACGACCTCGCGGCCGTGGCGCTCGCCGTGCACGACCCCGGCCGCCTTCAGCACTCGCAGGTGCTGGCTGATGAGCGGCTGCGCGACGCCCAGTGCTTCGACCAGTTCGTGCACGCACCGGTCGCTCTCCTGCAGCTGCAGGACGATGGCGATGCGCACCGGGGCGGCCAGTGCGCGCAGCAGGTCACCGGCGGCGGTCAGGGTCCTGGCCGCGCGGGGCGGGACGGGTGCCGCCTGGCGCTCGGGTGAGTGCTCGCCGTGCAACTGGACCGTCATGGCCGCACCTCACCTGGTAGGGATTTTCAGTACCAATTCTAGTGTGATCAACACGAGGATGAGCAGGACTGCCACCCGCAACACCCGCGCTCCGGGTGTCAGCGTCTGCCACGTGGCGGCCAGGAGCGCAAGGGCGCCCAGGATCAGCACGCCCAGCAGCACCGCGCCGACCGCGCCGCCGATCCACACGCCCGCGACGAACAGTCCCAGCACGACGACGAACACGGCCGCGGCCGGTACGCGTGCGAAGGGACCGTCGCCGGGCAGCAGGGTGCGTTTGGAGTTCTGGGGCACCGTGACATCCTTGCACCGTGCTGCTGGTGTGCCGTTTCCGCGTGTCCGACCCCGGCCCGTTCGCCGACCGCGCGCGGAAGGCGCTGGAGCTCCTCACCAAGCAGCCCGGTTGCACGAAAGCCCAGCTCAGCCGCTCGACGGACGACGACGACCGCTGGGTGCTGACCGCCGAGTTCGACTCGGTCGTCGCGTACCGGCGCGCGATGTCGCCGTTCGACGTGCGGGAGCACGTGATCCCGTTGCTCAGCGAGGCCGAGACCGACGCGCCCGCGATGTACGAACCGCTGCTCACGGCCGTGGACGGGGAGACGACCGAGCGGGTCAGCCTCCTCGCCGAGGACGCGTTCACCGTGCGGCTCGGCGAGGCGGGCGGACCGGCTACTCCCCGTTAGCGATCGCTTCCATCTCGTCGACCCACTCGTCCGGCGAGTCGTCCGGCAGCAGGTCCAACGCCCGCTGCGCGGCTTCGGCGGCCTCCTCCGGTCTGCCCAGCGCCTTCAGGGTCTTGGCCTTGCCGGACTCCGCGTACCCCTCGGGACAGCGGTCGAACGCCTCCAGCGCCTCGTCGAAGCGTTCGTTCTCGAAGTAGTACCAGCCGAGGTTGTTGTACAACGGCCCCAGCCAGTGCCTGACCTGCTCGTTGTCGGAGTTCTCGGCGATCTCCAACCCCTGGCGGGTCCACTTCTCCGGGTCGTCGATCAACGCCGCCATGTGCGCGGCGTCGGCCGCGAGGAACAGGTCGCCGCGTGTCCTGGCCAGCACGAACGCCGCGATGAACAGCGGTTGCGCCTGCTCGGGCGCACCGGCCGAGCGGAACAACCGTCCGCGTTCAAGCAGGACCCGCACGCGGGCGGTGCTGTCGGCGGTGACCAGGTCCTCGGCCTGGTCGACCAGCGCGTGCCCCTCGTCGAACGCCCCGCGCAGGCCCTCCACCCGCCCGAGCTGGGTGAGCACCTCCGCCTTCTCGTCGTCGGATGACGTGTGCTCCAGCAGTTCGCGGAAGCGTGTTTCGGTCGCCGACAGGTCGGCGAAGTCCCAGAGTTCTCGCAGCCGGTCCTCCATGGGGGCAGCGTAGGCAGCAAAACCACTGGTCGCCCATTAGAGGTTTGTCACCAACGGTTAGTCTTGGCGGTCCCCCGACACCGTTTCCGACCTGGAGTTCCCGTTGGCAGCCGACCGCATCGAGACCGTTGTCAGCCTGTGCAAGCGCCGTGGCTTCGTCTACCCGTGTGGCGAGATCTACGGCGGTACCAGGTCGGCCTGGGACTACGGTCCCCTCGGCGTCGAGCTGAAGGACAACATCAAGCGCCAGTGGTGGAACTTCATGGTCCGCGGCCGCGAGGACGTCGTCGGCCTGGACTCGTCGGTCATCCTGCCGCGTGACGTGTGGGTCGCCTCCGGTCACGTCGAGGCGTTCGTCGACCCGCTGATCGAGTGCAACTCGTGCCACAAGCGGTTCCGCGCGGACACGCTGTCCGAGGAGTACGCCGAGCGCACCGGCAAGCAGGTCGCCGAGGGCGACGTGTCCGACGTGCCGTGCCCCAACTGCGGCACCAGAGGCCAGTACACCGAGCCGCGCATGTTCAACGGCCTGCTGAAGACGCACCTCGGTCCGGTCGAGACTGAGGAGGGCCTGCACTACCTCCGCCCGGAGACCGCGCAGGGCATCTTCACCAACTTCCTGAACGTGCAGACGACCTCACGCAAGAAGCCGCCGTTCGGCATCGGCCAGATCGGCAAGTCGTTCCGCAACGAGATCACGCCGGGCAACTTCATCTTCCGCACCCGCGAGTTCGAGCAGATGGAGATGGAGTTCTTCGTCGAGCCGGGCACGGACGAAGAGTGGCACCAGTACTGGATCGACGAGCGCACCCGTTGGTACAACGACCTCGGCATCGCCAAGGAGAACCTGCGGCACTACGAGCACCCGAAGGAGAAGCTGTCGCACTACTCGAAGCGGACCGTCGACATCGAGTACCGCTTCCAGTTCGGCGGCCAGGAGTGGGGTGAGCTCGAAGGCATCGCGAACCGCACCGACTTCGACCTCACGACGCACTCCGAGCACTCCGGTGTGGACCTGTCGTACTTCGACCAGGCGTCCGGCTCGCGCTACAAGCCGTTCGTCATCGAGCCCGCGGCCGGTGTCGGCCGCCCGATGATGGCGTTCCTGCTCGAGGCCTACACCGAGGACGAGGCGCCCAACGCCAAGGGCGGCGTCGACAAGCGCGTGGTGCTGAAGCTGGACCGCCGCCTGGCCCCGGTCAAGGTCGCCGTGCTCCCGTTGTCCCGCAACGCCGACCTCTCGCCGAAGGCACGCGACGTCGCCGCTTCCCTGCGCCGGCACTGGAACGTCGAGTTCGACGACGCGGGCGCCATCGGCCGCCGGTACCGCCGCCAGGACGAGATCGGCACCCCGTTCTGCGTCACCGTCGACTTCGACACGCTCACCGACCTCGCGGTGACCGTGCGGGAGCGCGACACCATGTCGCAGGAGCGCGTGTCGATGGACCAGCTCGAGCAGTATCTGGCCGCCCGGCTGCTGGGCTGCTGAGCGGAACGTTTCCCGAATTCAGCTGTAGCCGCGCCTCCCTCGCCGCATAACTTCGCGGCAAGGGAGGCGCTGTGGGCAACTGGTCTGGGCGTGACTGGGACTACGAAGAAGAAGTCGACCTGTTCGACGACGAGCCGGTCGACCGGCCGGCCGAACCGGATCCCGACGGCCTGACGGGCACGGACCCGGCCAAGGCCGTACGAGTGATCGTCGGAGAGCAGGGTGAGGTGCTCGCCGTGCGGCTGGACGAGCAGTGGGAACGGCGCATCGATCCACGTGAGCTCGGCACCGCCGTGCTGACGGCGGCCGGCAACGCGACCGCCCTCGCCGCCGAGCACGCGCTCGCCGGCGCGCCGCCCGAGCCGGTCCACCCGCAGGCGCCCCAGCCGGGCGAACTGACGCCGCAGGACGTGATCCGGCTGGTCGACGCGGTGTTCGCCGACCTGGAGGCGTTCACCGACCAGCTCGGGCAGAGCGTCGACCATCCCGTGACCGCGCAGAGCCGTGGCGGCCACGTCCACGGCGAAGCGCAGGCCGGGCAGATCCTCCGGCTGACCGTCGACTCCGGCTGGGCCGCGAGCAGGCGGCACACCGAGGTCTCGGCGGAGCTCGAAGAGGTGCTGCGGGAACTTCGCCGCCGCAGTGCGCCCGCGAGCCCGAGGCCGCAGAGCCCGGCGATCGACGAACTCATGACGGTCGCACGTCGGATGGGGATGGCGGTATGAGCGACAACTTCTACGTCGGCGTCGACGAGCTGCGCCAGCACGCTCGCGTGTGGGAGAACGCCGCGGCGAACCTCCGCGGGCCGATCTACGACTGCGGCGTCCTCGAACTGACGAGCAAGGAGATGTCCTTCGCCGCCGAGGAACACAAGTTGGTGCAGGGGTACAACGACGCCCGCAGGTCGGTCGAGAAGGCGCTCCAGGTGGCGATGTACGGGTTCACCGCGATCCAGAACCAGCTGATGGCGACCGCGAAGACCTATGAGGACGAAGAGTACGAGAACCTGCACCGGATCGAGGGCACGCAGCGATGAACCCGTTGGTGGACAAGGTCGACGAGAAGCTCAAGGACGTCGATCGCCTGTACCGCAACCTGTTCGACCGGGCCAACACCGTGGTTCAGTGGATCCCTTCGGACTCGGTCCGGGCCAGCCTCGGCGACGCCCTCGCGACGCTCGGCAAGAAGGTCGCCGAGTTCTGGGAGTGGATCTGGCACATCTGGACCGAGCACGGTGACGCGCAGCGGCTCCGGGAGACCGGCGAGGCGTGGGTGCGGCAGGTCGCCAACACCCTCGACGAGATCGCGAAGTCCGTCGGTGCGGCGAAGGCGCACTACTGGGCGGGCGATGCCGCCGACGCCTACCGCGCGACGGTCGACCAGCAGGTCGCCCAGCTCGGCAAGATCAAGGAGGCGGTGACCCAGTTCAAGACGTCGCTGGACGCCCTCGCCATCCAGGTCGAGAAGTTCACCATGAACCTGCTGATCGCGTTGGGCGTGCTGGCCGCCGGGCTGGCACTGGCGCTGGGGCTGACGGCGACCGGGGTCGGCGCTCCGGCGGGGGCCGCCGAGGGCATCGCGGCCACCACCACGACCACTGTCGTCGCGGTGAACCTCAAGGCGGGACTGGCCGCCGCCATCGCCTTCATCGCCTGGACGCCGGTCGCGGTCGACGACATGACCAACGCGGTCGCCGCCGAGCGCAACGCGATCAAGGGAAAGCCGTTGGGCTGGGCGATGCCGGACACCGAGTCGTTCGCCGATGCCACGGAGCACGACGGCGACGCGACGGACTGGCGGATCAAACCCTGAGGCGTGCCGGTTGGCCGCAGCGAGCGCGCCGGCGGGATCCGGGGCAGGAGGATCCGCCGGCGCGGTGCTGTCGTGCGGCGGTGGTCACGAGCGCTACCGCGGAAAGGCCCGTGACCAGCCCGAAGCGTCGTTTCCACGACGCGGCTCAACGCTCGTTCTTCGAACCCGCGAAGTCGAGATCCGGTGGCTGAGGGATTGCTGAAGGTTCGCCAAAGCTTCGGCGTGAAACGAAAGGCTCGCCGAATGGTGTGACCTGGGTCACAACCTGAAGAAATCGGATTCGGCGATGACGTTAGATCCGCGTCAGGTTCCGCGGCCGGGGAAGTGGCCGTGATCGACTGGGGGTTTCACCATGACTCGGAGTGTGTTCGCGCGCGCCCATTCGCCGTTCAGACACAGATCATTTCTGCCCGAAACCGGGGACCGACCGAGCATTCTCGTGCGGTCCCTTTCTTATGCCCTGGCGTTGCTCGTCGGAGTGTCCGGATCCGTGGTCGCGATCGACTACGCGGCACCCGAGGCGCACGCGGAAACCAAGCCGCAGCAACAGCTTCCGCCCTCCAACGAGGCCGCGGACATCCCGTCCGCCCGCGCCACCGCGGCCCTGCACAAGATCCGGGTCGAGGCGCTGAACGAACGCACCGAGAGCGTCTCCACCTTCGTCAACCCGGACGGCAAGATCACCAGCGAGCTGAGCGCGGGGCCGATCCGCGTCAAGCGCGGTGACGCGTGGGTCCCGGTCGACCTGACGCTGGAGAAGCGCGCGGACGGCACCATCGCCCCCAAGGCCCACCCTCGTGATCTGGTGATCGCCAAGGCCGGCGGTGACCAGAACACCCGCGATCTGGCCGTCGTTCGCTATGGCGACGCCGAGGTGGCGTTGCAGTGGGCGGGGAAGCTGCCCGAGCCCAAGCTCGAGGGCCGCAAGGCCACCTACGCCGACGTCGAGCCCGGCACCGACCTCGTCGTCGAGGCCACGCGCACCGGCTTCGAGCAGTTCCTGATCCTGAAGGAACGCCCCAAGAAGCCGGTCCAGCTCACGCTGCCGATGCGCACCAAGGGTGCCACCGCGAAGCGCAAGGACGACGGCAACACCGACCTGCTGAACGCCAAGGGCGAGGTCGTCGGCTCCATCCCGCGTCCGGAGATGTGGGACGCCCGCAAGAACGAGAAGTCCGGTGACCCGCTCAAGCGCGTCCCGCTCGGCCTCGAGGTCGCACCGGGTCAGCTGAAGCTCACCGCCGACGAGAACCTCCTGCAGGCCAAGGACACCCAGTACCCCGTCGTCATCGACCCGGCCGTCGACATCGGCCCGCAGTACGACAAGTACGTCCAGACCGGCACGGTCCGCGACACCGGCGGCGACACCGACCTGCGGCTCGGCACGTTCGACGGTGGCGCGACCATCGCGCGCAGCTACTTCAACTTCGACGTCAGCCAGCTCAAGGGCAGGCGCATCCACAGCGCCCGCTTGTACCTCTATGAGTGGCACTCGTGGTCGTGCGATGCGCGCGGCTGGGAGCTTTGGGACACCGGCCTGATCAACTCCGGCACGAACTGGGGCAACCAGCCCCCGTGGTACACCCGCTGGTCCACCAGCACGGAGACCAAGGGCTACGGCTCGGCGTGCAACGACGGCTGGGTGAGTGGCGACATCCGCGGCCTGATCCAGCTCGGCGCGGACAACGGTTCCAACGTCCTCGGCATCATGGCCAAGGCCGCCAACGAGCAGGACAACTACGCCTGGAAGAAGTTCGACTCGGCGCAGGCCGGCGGGGTCCCGCACCTCAACGTCGACTACAACACCCGGCCCGACCCCGCGACCGGCCTCGACGTCTCCGACCGCGGCGACTCGAACGGCCAGACCTACACGCGCTCGACGACGCCGACGCTGTCGTTCCGCGTCAGCGACCCCGACGGCGGCACCGTCACCGCGGTCTTCTACGTCTACGACGCCGACAACAACCTGATCAACGACTACTGGGTCTTCGGCGTCCCCTCGGGCAGCGTCGCCACCTGGAAGGTCCCCGACGGGTGGCTGCAACCCGGCAAGACCTACAAGTTCCGGGCGACATCGTTCGATGCCAACGACTGGGCGGGTGACGGCTGGGTCTCCATGAGACCCGTGCACTCCGGCAAGGCCCTCGACATCACCGGCTGTTCGACGGCCGCGGGCACCTACTCGCAGCAATGGGACTACTGGGGCGGCGGCTGCCAGCGGTTCGCCATGCAGGGCACCGGCGACGGCTACTACATGTTCCGCGCGCGGCACTCCGACCAGGTGCTCGACGTCGACAACTGCGGTGGCGACGGCGCGCGCATCAAGCAGATGCCCGGCAACGCCAACGACTGCCAGCGCTTCCGGCCCGACCGGCTGGGCAACGGCCAGTACCGGATCATCGCCAAGAACAACCAGAAGGCGCTCGACGTCGACGGCGCCACCGCCGACAACGGCTCCAGGATCATCACGTTCACGCCGCACGACGGTCTGAACCAGAAGTGGCGTCTCGACCCCGCGCCCGACCCCGGCGTGACCGTGCAGTGGCTGACGTTCACCACCGACACCGTCGACCCCGGCGCGCCGTTCGTGTCCTCTGTGGACTACCCGAACGACAACAAGTGGCACAAGGGCGCCGGTCAGGCCGGCACGTTCACCTTCACGCCTCCCAACGGCACCACCGACGTCCACTCGTACCTGTGGGCGATCGACGCGGTGCCGGCCACCGAGGCGGTCGCGGGCGCGGACGGCAGGGCCACGCCGTCCATCACCCCGGCCACCGACGGCCAGCACACGCTGAACGTCCGCACCAAGGACCGGTCGGGCCGGCTCTCGGCGATCACGTCGTACACCTTCCACGTCGGCCGTGCCGGGTTGCTGCGGCCGGCCGAGGGCGTGCGGGTGCCGAGGCGCATGCAGCTGCAGGTCGACGGCGAACCGGCCTTCACGCACGTGAAGTTCGCGTGGCGCCGCGGACCTGGGGCCGCGGTCGAGTCGGACATCCCGCCCGCCAACCTGACCAAGGCCGACGGTTCCGCGCTGGGTGCCGGGTTCGTGCCGCTCAACTCGTTCGGCGAGTTCGCGGTGTGGAACGCGGTCGACACGCTCGGCGAGGCCGCGGGTGTCGTGCAGGTCAAGGCGATCATGGCCACCGACGCGTCGGGCGCGGGCGCCTACTCCACGGCGTGGCGCACCGCCGTCGTCGACCCGAGCGCGGACGACGCGGCGAGCAGTTCGGTCGGACCGGGCTCGGTCAACCTGCTCACCGGTGACTACTCGATCTCGTCGACCGACGCCGAGGAGTTCGGCCTGTCGGTGTCGCGCACGTCGTCCTCGCGCGACCCGAAGGCGGGCTACCAGCTGCAGCGCCAGCGGCTGACCGTGAACCAGCAGAAGGTGTCCACGGACACCGCCGGGTTCACCGGGCCGACGGCCAATATCGCGCGCAACACCGAGCGCGGCCACGACAGCACGGACTCGCTGGAGATCACGGCGCCGCCGAGCTCGCAGTGGAACAACAGCGACACGTTCGCCTCGATCGAGGGCGACATGAACGCCGGCATGCGCCTGGGCATGAAGGCCGGCCGCACCTACCGGGTCACCGGCTGGATCTACGTGCCCGCCGCCACCGGCCTGTCGCCGGACTGGGGCCGCGGCCTGAAGATCAGCTCGTTCGCGAAGACCCCGGCCGGGTACCAGGAGTGGAACTCGGCCCGCCCGACCGCGGTCGACGCGTGGCAGCAGCTCACGCTCGACTTCACCGTGCCGGGCGACGCGACCGAGGCGTTCATCCGCCTGTACAACGGGTTCGCGCCCAACAGCGGCAAGAAGGTCTACTTCGACGACCTGTCGCTGCGCGAGATCACGGCGCCGTTCGGCCCGGTGTGGGAGACCGGTGCCGAGGTCGACTCGGCGAACATCGACTACACCCGCCTGACGTTCCCCAACGAGGACACCGTCCAGGTCGAGCAGGCGCCGGGTACGTCGATATGGTTCACCCGCACGCCGGACGGGAAGTTCTGGCCGGAGCCGGGTGCCGAGGACCTGACGCTGGTCAAGGAAGGTGACATCTACCGGCTGTCCGAACTGGACGGTTCGGTGACCACGTTCGCCAAGCCGGCGGGCACGGACACCTACCTGGTCGACACCGCGACCCCGCCGGAGCAGGCGGGCGTCAACCGGTTCACCTACACCAACATCGACGACCAGCTGCGCATCCACCGCGTGATCGCGCCCCAGGAGCCGGGCATCGGCGACTGCACCACGACCACGCCCGCGCGTGGCTGTGAGGTGCTGGAGTACGCGTACGCCGACACGACCACGGCGACCGCGTCGGCGTACGGCGACGTGAAGGGGCAGATCAAGTCCATCGCCGCCTGGACGACCGACCCGGCCACCGGCACGGTGTCCAAAGTGGACGTGGCGCGGTACGCCTACGACGACAAGGGCCGGCTGCGCGAGGTCTGGGACCCGCGGCTCGCGTCGCCGTTGAAGACGAGCTACACCTACGACGACTCCGGGCACGTGACCGAGGTCGGCCATCCCGGTGACCTGCCGTGGAAGTTCGACTACGGCACCGCGGGCAGCGGCGACAACAACAACGGCCGGCTGCTGCGGGTCCGCCGTGACACGCTGCGTCCCGGTTCGCTGGACGAGGTCGACGGCGAGATCAAGTCCACCATCGTCTACTCCGTGCCGCTGACCCGCGGCGCGGGCGGCCCGCACGACATGGACGGCAACGCCATCTCGTCGTGGGCGCAGGCCGACGCGCCGACCGACGCCGTCGCGGTCTTCGGTCCCGAGGACCCGGTGACGGTCAACACCGCCACCGGCCAGGCGCCGGGAGCGGACGGCTACCGCGCGGCGACCATCCACTACCTCAACGCGTCCGGCAAGGAGGTCAACACCGCGACGCCGGGTGGCTTCATCGACACCAGCGAGTACGACCGGTTCGGCAACGTCGTGCGCAAGCTCGAGTCGTCCAACCGGCAGCTGGCACTCGGGCAGTCACCGAACGCCGACACCGACCTCGCCACGCTGGGGCTCGCCCAGTACGACAGCAAGACCCGCGCCACGTGGCTCGACTCGCGCACCACGTACAGCGCCGACGGCATCGACGTGATCGAGAGCCTCGCCCCGCTGCACCGGATCGCGTTGAACAACGACGCGGACAAGCTGGTCAACGCCCGCGGGATCAGCACCAGCACCTACGACGAGGGCAAACCGGACGGCGCCGCCTACCACCTGGTGACCACGCAGCGGACCGCTGCGCGGGTGGTCGGCGTGGACGGCGACCAGGACGTCCGCGTCAACAAGAACGAGTACGGCACGCCGCTGGGCGGTGAGTCCGGCTGGAAGCTGCGCAAGGCCACCAAGGTCATCACGGCGGCCGAGTCGGCGGAACCCCTTGAGGCGTCGACGAAGTACGACGCGCAGGGCCGGGCCAGGGAGTCGCGCAAGATCGGCTCGGACGGCTCGGACGCGGGCACCATGCGGTCGGTCTTCTACACCGCGGGCGCCAACCCCGACGACGCGTCGTGCGGCAACCGCCCGGAGTGGGCGGGCCAGGCGTGCCTGGTGCGCGCGGCCGGCGCGATCACCGGGCACGACGCGGCGCGCATGGTCGGCGACGTGCCGGTCAAGCGGATCGAGTCGTACACCAAGTTCGGTGAACCGGAGCGGATCACCGAGACCGTCGCGGGCAAGACGCGAACCACGGTCAACACCTACGACGGCGCCGACCGCCTGGCCACCACGAAGATCACCGGTGACCTCGGTGACGCCGTGCAGGAGGTGAGCACGGACTACGACCCGAACACGGGTGACGCGCTCACCACCAAGTTCGCCGACGGTACGAAGATCACGCGGGCGTTCGACAAGCTCGGCAGGCTCGCGAAGTACACCGACGCCGACGGCGCCTGGACGCAGACCGAGTTCGACCGCTTCGGCAAGCCGTCGAAGATCACGGACTCGCTCGGCACGACCCAGACGTTCGGCTACGACCGGGTCGCCGAGCCGCGCGGCCTGCTCACCTCGGTGACCGACAGCGTCGGTGGCACGATCACCACGCGGTACGGCCCGGACGAGCAGATCGTCGGCATGGACCTGCCCGGCGGGGTCCGGATGGACCTGCAGCTGGACCCGGCCGGTGTGCCGGTGTCGCGGAAGTACTCGCGGGCGAGCGACAACACGCTGATCGCGGCCAGCTCGATCGTGGAGAACACGCAGGGCCAGTGGCTGAGGCACACCGGTCCGGGCTCGGACAAGCGGTTCGCCTACGACACGCTCGGCCGCCTCACGAAGGTGTCGGACGTGTCGGCGGCGACGGGCCTGTGCACCACGCGGGTCTACGCGTTCGACCGGCGCACCAACCGGACCGGCAAGACGACCCGCACGGGCGCGTCCTCGGGTGAGTGCCCGGACGACCAGGCCCAGGCCGCCGCGACCGAGACGCACACCTACGACTCGGCCGACCGCATGACCGACGCGGGCTACGTCTACGACGCGTTCGGTCGCATCACGTCCACGCCGGGCGGTGTCACGAATTCCTTCTACGTCAACGATCTGGTGCGCTCGCAGCAGACCGCCGACACGAGGATGACGTGGAACATCGACCCGAAGCTGCGGCAGCGGTCGTTCGCCACCGAGCACCTCGTCAACGGATCGTGGGCCAACGCCGTCACCAAGGTCAACCACTACGCCGAGGACTCGGACGAGCCGCGCTGGATCGCCGAGGACGTGACGCAGAACAACAACGTCACGCGCAACGTCTCCTCGCCGGAGAACGACCTGGCGTTCACCACCTCGCTGTCCGGTGACGTCACGCTCCAGCTGACCAACCTGCACGGCGACGTCATGGCGACGGTGCCCGTGTCCGGTACCCAGCTGGGCGCGGTGACCGTGCTCGACACCGACGAGTACGGCATGCCGTCGGCCGACACCCCGGCCGCTGCGACCGCCCGCTACGGCTGGCTGGGCGGCAAGCAGCGCTCCGCCGAGGCCCTCGGCGGCGTGCTCATCATGGGCGTCCGGCTCTACCACCCCGGCACCGGCCGGTTCTGGTCGGTCGACCCCGAGGACGGCGGCAACGCCACCGCGTACGACTACTGCACGGGTGATCCGGTCAACTGCACCGACCTCGACGGCCGGTGGGGCTGGTTCAAGAAGCTCGTGTCGGTCGTGGCCAAGGTGGCCGAGGTCGTCTCGTACATCCCGGGCCCGATCGGGGCCGTGGCCGGAGCGGTGTCCGCGGTCGCTTACGCGGCAACGGGTAACTACGCGAAGGCCGCGGAGATGGCGGTGACGGCGGCGGCCAACCTGGTCGGCGCGGGCGCCGCGGTGAAGGTCGGCATCAGGGCGGTGAAGGCCGCGTCGAAGGCCGTGCCGAAGCTCGCGTCTCGCGCGGTGAAATCGGTGCGCTCGGTCGTGTCCCGCGGTCGCGGTGCGAGCTGTCCGATCCGCAACTCGTTCACGCCGGACACACCGGTCGTGCTGGCGGATGGCACCACCAAGCCGATCGGTGAGCTCGTGGCCGGCGAGCTGGTGCTCGCGGTCAACCCGGAGACCGGTGAGGCCAAGGCCGAGCCGATCGTCGAGGTGATCGTCGGCTTCGGTACCAAGGACCTGGTCGACATCGACCTCGACCCGAGCACGCCCGGCGTGCTGACCGCCACGTCCGGCCACCCGATCTGGGTGCAGGGCCGCGGTTGGGTCGACGCCGACCGGCTGCGGACGGGTGACCGGGTGCGGGGCGGTGACGGGGCGACGCACGCGGTCGCCTCGGTGCGAGGGCTCGGCTGGCAGCCGTTCACCCTGGTCTACAACCTCAACGTCGCGAACACGCACACGTTCCAGGTGGAGGCCGACGGTCTCGACCTGACCGTGCACAACTGCGCGATGCGGGCGCCGTCGTACCGCGGCACCGACTCCGGCCGCATCTGGCCGACGAGGAAGGCCGCGGTCGGAGCGGCCCGCCGGGACGCCAAGGCGTCCGGTGGCTGCGCGACCTACCGCGGACCGTGCGGCAAGGGCGGCCACGTGCACGTCGACTACCGCAACAGCCGCGGGCAGATCGTCGAGACCAGGCACTACGTCTGGAAACCCGTGGTGCAGCTGGCTCGGCGGATCGTCCGCAGGCACCACAAGAGATAGCAGGTCGTCGATGGTCCTCCCGATAAGCTCGGGAGGACCATCGCGGCACGAGGAAAGGGCGTTTTCCGTGGATCGACTGGGTGCCGCGGTCGCCGCACTGTCGGCGAGCCTGTCCGACTACCAGGCGCTGGTCAGCGGAGTGGCCGGCGAGGACGACGTGCGCGCCGCGCAGGCCGGTCTGCGGCAGGTGCTGGACCACTTCGTCCAGTGCGCCGAGGAGGACACCGACTGGGGAAACCCGTTCGAGGGCGCCGAGGGCTCGTCCGGTGGCTGGGGCGGCGCGGGCGGCCACCGGCTCGTCGCCGACTACCGGATCACCGTCGGCCAGTCGCGCAAGCTGATGAAGCGGGCGCACCAGGTCGCCGAGGCCCCGGACGCGTGCGTGCCGATGCGCGTGGAGACCGTGTCCGACGCCGTGTTCGCCCTGATGGCCAACGCCCAGCAGGACGTGGTGCAGCAGTTCCGCGACGCCGGTGTGGTGGCCGAGTTCGAGCTGCGGACCGGCTGAGCTACAGGCGGCGCGTGTCGAGCTTCTCCTCGACCGTGTCGCCCGTCGCGTCCTTCGCCACGACGTAACCGTAGGCACCGGCCCGTTCGGTGACGGCCTCGACGAGTTCGGTGCCGCGGTACAGCAGACCGGCGCCGTCGTCGGTGCAGTAGGTCGTGGGCAGTTGTCCGGACGCGACGGCCGCCTGCACGGCCGGCCTGCGCCCCGGTTCGGAGTCGTAGTGCACGCCGTTGCCGTACGGCAGCAGCGCCAGCCCGTTCGTCACGACCCGCAGCTCGGGTCCGAACGAGTCGGTCGTGCCGCCCGCGTGCCAGCAGATCGACCCGGCCGACACGCCGCCGAGCACCACACCCCGGCGCCACGCCTCGGCGAGCACCTCGTCCAGTCCGTGCACCCGCCACACGGCGAGCAGGTTCGCGACCGAGCCGCCGCCGACCCACACCACGTCGTGCTCCAGCACGAAACCGAGCAGGTCGGTCGTGGGCGGCATGACGAACAGGTTCAGGTGCGACACCTCGATGCCCGCGAGCTGACCGGCCTCGGAGACATGTGCGTTGAACGTCCGTTGATCACCGTTCGCTGTGGCGATGTGACACAGCTTCGGGCGGCTGTTCGTCCCGGACAGCTCGACCGCGAAGTGGATCAGTTCGCCGAACTCGAGGTTCGTGCGGTGGCCGGCACGCCACCCTCCGGAGGTGGCGAGGATGGTGGGCTGCTCAGCAGGCATGACCTTGATCCTTGCAGGGGCGTCAAACGCCACCCGCGCGTTTCTGGAACCATGCAGGGTGTGCGGACCCGCCCTCTGACACCTCTGGCCAGAGTCCTTCGGCTGCTGCTGAGACTCGTGCTCGGCGCGATAGTCGTCGCGGTGCTGGTCGTCGGCGGCACCGCGTTCCGCGTCTGGCAGGTGGCGCGGGTGGACGACTGGACGCGCGCGGACGTCGCGATCGTGCTGGGCGCGGCGCAGTTCAACGGCGTGCCGTCGGACGTGCTCGAGGCGCGGCTGAACCACACGCTGAAGCTGTACCGGCAGGGCGTGGTCAGCTACATCGCGACCACCGGCGGCAAGAAGCCCGGCGACAACTACACCGAGGGCGAGGCGGGCAAGATCTGGCTCGTCGACCACGGCGTGCCCGCCGATCACGTGCTGGAGGTCGGCGAGGGCAGCGACACGCTCGGCAGCCTGAGGGCCGCGGCGAACGTCGCCAAGGCGCAGGGGCTCAAGACCGCGGTGATCGTCAGCGACCCGTGGCACTCGCTGCGCGCCCGTACGATGGCGGAGGACGCCGGTCTGGCCGCGTGGACGTCGCCGACCCGCAGCGGCCCGAACGTGCAGACGCGCGAGACCCAGTGGTTCTACATCAAGCGTGAGACCGGCGCGCTGCTCTACTACCGGCTGATGAAGTCGCACGTCGACGCGTTCGACGTGCCTAAGCTTGGGTGATGTACACCGATCACGACGCCGAGCGGCTGCTGCCCGAGTCCCCGAAGGACTCGGCGTTGCCCGGTGCTCGCGAGGAGCGCCGATCGCCGTTCTCCCGCGACCGCGCCCGTGTGCTGCACTCCGCGGCGTTGCGCCGGCTGGCAGGCAAGACGCAGGTGGTCGGGCCCGGCGAGGGCGCCGAGGTCACCGGTGTGCCGCGCACCCGGCTCACGCACTCGCTGGAGGTCGCGCAGATCGGCCGCGGCATCGGTGAGGAGCTCGGCTGCGACCCGGACATCGTCGACACGGCCGGGCTGGCGCACGACATCGGCCACCCGCCGTTCGGGCACAACGGCGAACGCGCGCTGCACGAGCTGACCGAGACCTGCGGTGGGTTCGAGGGCAACGCGCAGACGTTGCGGATCCTGGTGCGGCTGGAACCGAAGACCACGCGCGGGCTGAACCTGACGCGCGCGGTACTCGACGCGGCGACCAAGTACCCGTGGCCGCGCACTTTCGGCGTCACGAAGTTCGGCGTGTACTCCGACGATCTCGACGTTTTCTCCTGGGTACGTGCCGGTGCGCCCGATCGCGCCCGTTGCCTGGAGGCCCAGGTGATGGACTGGGCGGACGACGTGGCGTACTCGGTGCACGACGTCGAGGACGGCGTGCTGGCGCACCGCATCAGCCTGGCGGCGCTCACCTCGCCGGTCGAACGTGCGGCGATCGCCGGGCTGGCCGCGAAGCACTTCTCGGCCGAACCCGTGTCCGCACTGGAGGAAGCGGCACATGGGCTCCTGCAGCTGCCCGCGGTGTCGGCGTTGGCGCGGCGCGAGTACGACGGGTCGCTGGACGCGCAGGTGGCGTTGAAACGGCTGACTTCGGAGCTGGTGGGCCGGTTCGCCTCCGCACCCGTCGGTGCGACGCGGGATGTGTACGGCGAGGGTCCGTTGACGCGCTACGCGGCCGATCTCGTGGTGCCGCCGCGGGTCGCGGCCGAGGTCGCGCTGCTGAAGGCGATGGCGGTGCGGTACGTGATGAGCGACCCGTCGCGGCTGGAGATGCAGGCGCGGCAACGGGAACTCATCACCGCTCTGGTCTCACGTTTGCTGGCTCGCCCTGATCGGCTCGACCCGGCGTTCGCGCCTGCTTTCGACGCGGCCGCGGACGACGCGGCCCGGTTGCGCGTCGTTGTGGATCAGGTGGCGCTGCTGACCGATGCGCAGGCCGTCGCCTGGCACAACGCGCTGGCGTAGCTTCGAAGGTACGGATCCGCGTTATAAGGGGAGTGGTCGTGACCGATCGAGCGCACCTGGCGTTCGCCACCGCACTGCACCGCGTCGCCGCGCCCGATCCTTCAGTCGACGCGTGCTGGTCGCCCTACTCGGTCGCCAGCGCGCTCGCCCTGGCGATGGAAGCCGCACGCGGCGAGACGCGTGCCGAGCTGGAGGCTTTGCTCGGCCCCTCGGTTTCCGGGTTGCTCGCCGCAGCGGCCGACGTCCCCGAACTGTCCGTCGCGAACACCCTGTGGGCGTCCGACGAACTCGTGTTGAACCCGGACTTCAGCCTGGCGTCCTCGGCGCGCAGCGCGCCGTTCTCGTCCGACCCCGAGACCGTGCGCAAACTGGTGAACACCGACGTCGCCGAGACCACGCACGGCCTGATCCCGGAGCTGCTGTCGCCGGGTGCGGTGTCGGCCTCGGCGGTCGCGATGATCGTCAACGCCCTGTACCTGAAGGTGGGCTGGCTCAACCCGTTTACCGCCATCGGTCCGCGTCCGTTCCGCGGCGTGGGCGACGTGCCGACCATGAACGTCACGGCCAAGTTCCGCTACGCCCGCCACCCCGGCTGGCAGACGATCGTGCTGCCGGCCGCCTCCGGCGTAGAGGCCGTGGTGCTGCTGCCGGACTCAGACCTGACCGAGTTCGACCCGGCGTTCCTGGAGGCTTCTTCGTTCGTCCGGCTCGACCTGTCGATGCCGCGCCTGAACGTCCGGATGAAGGCTTCTCTGAAGGACGCGTTGATACAGCTGGGAGTCTGGTCGCTGTTCAGTCCCTCCGCGGACTTCTCCGGCCTGTCCCCGGACCCGCGGATGTACCTCGACGACGTCATCCACGAGGCCGTGCTGCGCGTCGACGAGCAGGGCCTCGAAGGCGCCGCCGCGACCGCAGCCGTGTTCCGCATGGTGTCGGTCGAGATCGAGGCCGACCCGATCGTGGTCCAGGTCGACCGCCCGTTCCTGCTGCTCGTGCGGCATGCGGCTTCGGGCGCGATCTACTTCATGACGCGAGTGGTCCACCCGTAAGGG
Organism: Lentzea sp. NBRC 105346; assembly: GCF_030269605.1. Lineage (GTDB taxonomy): Bacteria > Actinomycetota > Actinomycetes > Mycobacteriales > Pseudonocardiaceae > Lentzea. Next base: position 132,247 of record NZ_BSTQ01000016.1, on the reverse strand, counting down.
TGCCGTGTTCCAGCGGGCAAGTTCTTGATCATCGCCTTACCGTTCCTCCATGACGACGCACGGCGCCGATCAGTTCCTCGTGCTCGCGGAGGCGGGCGCCGTCAGGATCACCTGCTTCAGCGGCGTCACCATCCCCGTACTGCTGCGCACCGAGGAGTACGCGGCCGCCCTGGCCCACCAGCTCGGCCTAGCCCCCGCGCCCGAACTGGACCGCCGCACCGTGGTCGCCAAGTGCGACTTCTTCATCCACGAGTACGCCCTGCGCACCCGCGTCGGCGACGACCGGCTGATGGAGGAGCAGATGCTGCACCTGCTCTTCCGGGCCGACGTGATCCGCGTCGTGCCGGCGTCCGCTGGTGGTTCCGCGGCGTTCGGCCTCGACTACACGATGATCCAGTACCTGCACGACCCGCCCGTGGTCTATCTGGCCAACTTCGTGCTCGCCACCGACGCCGAAACGGTTCAGCGAGCGCAGCTCATATTCGACCGGCTACACGGTCTCGCGTTGCACAATGAAGGATCACGAGAAATGCTCATGAATTATCTCGCCGAGTACGACCGGCGAGATTAGCTTTTCCGATATCCCGCGTTCGGGTGATTCTGGCTCGTGGTGGCATAACGCCCGCGTAGCCTTGCCTCGGCGGCGAATGTCCTGGTCAACCCGTGTCTTTCGCATGTCTTGGAGGCTTTGATGTTCGGGTGGAGATCCAGAATTCTCGCGCTTCTCAGTGCAATTTTCTTACCGGCGGGCATGGCGCTGCCGGCGCACGCGGCGAACAACTGCAACGCCGCGCCGACGAGCGGTAATGACAACATTGTCTGTTACGGCGACATTGTCGATTCGATGAACCTGGCCGAAGGCAACGACGTCCTCCTGGTCATCGGCGGCGGCTTCGTCGCCCACGTCGAGGGCGGCCCCGGCAACGACAAGATCACGGCCGACAATGTCGCCGCCGGCATCATCGTGCAGGGCAACGGCGGCGACGACGAGCTGTACCTGGACAACGTCGACGGTCAGTTGTTCGGCGACGAGGACACCGACCTGATCGAGGTCGGAACGTCCAGCATCGGCAGCAACGTCGACGGCGGCCGCGACAACGACACGGTGAAGGTCGGCACGGCGTGCGGCCGCGTCGGCGGCAGCCCCGGCGACGACACGCTCAAGATCGGCGAGGTCACGGCGTGCAGCGGAGTGCGCGCTGACGTGACCGGTTGGACGGGCGACGACACCATCGAGGTCGGCAAGGTCGACTCGGGCGTGGTGGACGGCGCGGGCGGCTCCGACACGCTGATCGTCGCCGAGGTCAAGGGCACCTCGGCCCTGGAGGGCGAAGTGCTCGGCGGTGCCGATGACGACGTCATCCGCGGACCCGTGATCCTGCTCGTCCCGACGCCGGTGCTCGTCAAGCCGTACGGCGTGGTGGATGGCGGTTCTGGCAGTGACACCTGCACCACCAACAACTTGGGTGGCACGGTGACGGGCTGTCCGTGATCTGTCCCTTGTGGCCAGTCGCGCGGGGACGACTGGCCCGGATGTCAGGTGCTGTTGCGCCGCAGGTAGAGCTTCATCCCGTTCTCTCCGGGCAGCGCACAAAGCAGCAGCTTGACGTTCTGATGGCGCACCGGAACGGCACACGAGTCGCCCGCCAGCAGGGTTCCGGCGAGCAGTCCTGCCGACTCGTGGTCGATCTCCAGCACGAGGTCGTTGCTCATGCTGATGGACCCTAGGCATTCGGCCTAAGCCAACCCAGTCACCCAAAGGTGTCACATTTCCGGAGCCCCTCCCGTCAACAGGTCATGCCAAGGATCGACGGAGTACCACCAAAGAACGCGAACCCGCTGCTCAAGCTCCTGTACTGGTTCGCGAAGAAGAAGTTCGGCGCGGTTCCGGAACCGATGACGGTCGCCGCCCACCACCCAAAACTGTTGATGGCCAGCGCGACCCACGAGCTCATGACCCCGAACACCACGGGAGCCTTGGGCGAACTGGTCCAGTACCGGACCGCGGTGCGGCTGGGCTGCGAGTGGTGCATCGACTTCGGCGCCATGCTGCAGAAACACGCCGGCCTGGACATCGACCGGCTCAAGGAGATCGACGACTACGCGACCTCGGACAAGTACACCGACACCGAACGTCTGGCCCTCAAACTGGCGGACGCGATGACCGCCACACCGCCGACGGTCACCGACGACCTCATCCACCAACTCGAGACCGGCTTGGGCCGCAAGAAGCTCGTCGAACTCACGTATCTGATCGCGCTGGAGAACTCGCGGGCCCGGTTCAACACGGCGTTCGGCATCACGGATCAGGGATTCCTCACAGCCTGCGCCGTGGCCCCAAACAACCTGGATAGCATGCGGTAGTGGATTTCGACCAGGCGCGGGTGTACGCGATTCCGATGAAGACGCGCTTTCGCGGCATCACGGTGCGCGAGGGTGTGCTGATCGAGGGACCGAAGGGCTGGGGTGAGTTCTGCCCCTTCGACGACTACGACGACGAGATCTCGGCCCGGTGGCTGAAGACCACCGTCGAGCAGTGCACCGAGGGGTGGCCGGAGCCGGTCCGCGACCGGATTCCGATCAACTGCACGGTGCCCGTCGTCGGCCCGGACCGCGCGCATCAGATCGTGACGAGCTCGGGGTGTCAGACGGCCAAGGTGAAGGTGGCCGACCACGCCGACTCGTTGCACGAGGACCTCGAACGGCTGGAAGCCGTGCGCGACGCGCTCGGGCCGGACGGGCACATCAGGGTCGACGCCAACGCCGTGTGGGACGTCGACACCGCGGTCTCGTGGATCACGCAGCTGAACAAGGCCGCGGGTGGTCTGCAGTACGTGGAACAGCCGTGCCGCACGATCGACGAGCTGGCCGAGGTCCGCCGGAAGACCGACGTGCGGATCGCGGCCGACGAGGCGATCCGCCTGGCGCCGGACCCGAAGACCGCCGCCGTGGCGGGTGCGGCCGACGTCGCCGTGATCAAGTGCACGCCGCTCGGCGGGGTGCGCAGGGCGCTCGAGGTCGCGGAGGCGACGGGGTTGCCGTGCGTCGTGTCGTCCGCGCTGGAGACCAGCGTCGGGCTGGCCGCGCAGCTCGCGCTCGCCGGGGCGTTGCCGGAGTTGGACTTCGCGTGCGGCCTGGGCACCCTCAGCCTGTTGCAGGGTGACGTGGTCACCGACTCCTTCCGCCCGGTGGACGGCTACCTGCCGGTGCCGCGCACCGCCCCCACCCCGGACCCCGAGCTACTCACCCAGTTCGCCGCCACCCCAGAGCGCACCCAAATCTGGCTGGACCGCCTAACCCGAGTCCGCGCGATCGGCTAGCGAACGTGACGTTTGAGGACATCTATGTCCCTGAACGTCACGTTCGCTAGCGGAATTCCTTGGCGACGGAGGTGAGCCAGGAGAGTTCCGCGGTGAAGTCGTCACCGAGGTGGGCGGCGGTCGCGTCGACCGGCGTTGCCGAACGCGCCCCGCCCGCCAGTGCGGCCTTGAGCTGTTCTGCCTCAACATAAGCGCGCAGCGACACGCCGTCGCGACCGGCCGCGCGGCCCTGTTCCTCGGCGCGCGAGGCGACCTCCGGATCCAGTGCCGGGCGCAGCGCCCGCCAGCCGTCGCGGATCTCGATCACCATCCGGTACAGCCGGTAGCGCAGGTCGCCCCACGGCGAACCGAGCGGCTCCAGCGCGATACCCGGAACCTTCGCGTACAGCGCGAGCCACAGCGGGCGGATCCGGCGGTACGACCGGTAGTCCTGCAGCCACTGCCCCCACGCCGGGATCGTCAGCCCGACCACCAGCAGCACGGTGCCTACGCCGATGGCGGTCAGCGACAGCGGCTCCCAGTCCAGCGGGTTGAGGCCCATCTTCTTGGCGATGACGGAGACCGCCCGGTTGAGCGGGTGGATCAGGTAGATCGCCGAACCGATGGTGGTGAGCTGCAGTCCCAGTCGCAGCCACGGTTCCCGCGTCGTGCGAGCGCTACCCCAGCACAGGCGCGCGATCTCGACCAGGCCGATGCCCATCGCCGCGGTGTAGACGAGCAGGTACGCCGCGCCGACCGGGCGGCTCGACGTCTGCACCAGGTAGTCGACCGTGCGGCCGGTGAGGTTCGACGACGTGATGGCCCACAACAGGATCAGCACCACGGCCGCGCCCGCGCAGGCCGCGACGCGCACCCGCGCCATCCGCCGCGCCCGCTCCGGTGGGTAGGACCAGAACACGAGGATCACGAGCACCGCGGCGGTGAAGACGATGCCGCCGAACAGGTGCTGCAGCAGGATCCCCAGGTTCGCCACCCCGGACCACCGGGAGATGCCGGACAACAGCGCGGAGTGCGCCAGTGTGAGGGCGATGCCCTTCGACGCGAACGCCACCAGCAGCGCACGGTACGCGGGGTTGGCCGACTTCTTGCGGAAGCCGGTCAGCGTGATCGCCAGCGCGATCCACCACAGCACGGCGCACGAGACGAACAGGATGTTCTTCGCTGAGGTCATTTTTTCGGGACCATGTCAGGAAAGCGAGTTCTTGATGCGCCGCACCACGGACATCGCCTCCGTGGGCGCGTGCTGCGCGGCCGTGATCTGCTGCAGCAACAGGGTCGCCAGCAGTTCGGCCTCCTGCTCCTGCTCGTCGGAGTAGCCGGTCCGGCGGAGCATGTCCTGGACGAGCCGCGGGTCGAGGTTCGGGAACAGCAGGCGCGCGCTCGCCTCGTCCAGCGCGGCACCGCCGCGGTGGCAGCAGATCATGTGCGCGAGTTCGTGGGCGATGATGTGCTCCTGGTGGGGCTTGCTGGTGTTCGCCTCGTAGACGATGAAGTCCACGCCCTCCAGCGCGATCCACATGCCGCAGGGGTGGTCCGACTTCAGCTCGGCGGGGATCAGGTGGATGGGCCGCCCGCGCTGCCTGCTGAGCTTCTCGCACAGCGTGACCACGCTGGAGACGTGGTCGAGGTCGAGCTCGCCCAGGCGGGCGGTGCAACTGCGGCGCAAGTCCCGCAGGTGCCTGCGCTTGCGCCGGGCGGCGAACCAGTCGCGCATCCTCACCCGTCGTCCCGCACGGGCGGCAACCCCTGCTGCTTGCGGATCTGGTCGAGCACGGCGGTGATCGTGTCGAGGCTGTCCTTGGGCAGACCGACCGCTCGCAGCGCGATGCCGCGGACACCCGCCTGGCTCAGCTCGTCGAGTGCGGCCAGCTCGGCCTCGACCTGGCTCGCGCTGTCGGGGTCGAAGAAGTAGGCGGGCGAGACGCCGAAGAACTTCGCCAGCGCCACCTGCAGCTCCGCGGACGGGCGCACACGTTTGCCGGTGCGCAGCGCGGACAGGTAGGCCCCGCTGACGCGCAGCTCCGGGTTGGCCTTCTTGACGGCCTCGGCGACCTCGTCGTTGGTCCAGCGGCGGTTGCCCGGCCGGCTGGTGCGGAACAACGCGTCCAGACGCTCGGCCAGCGACGATTCCGTTTCAGGCAAGGCACACCTCCAGTCCGGAGCCGAGCCTATCGGGTTTCAACTGCCAGTCGAATTGAGACGCTGTGAGTCGACTAACGGTTGACAGGGTCCGAACGACCTGCGGTACTGTCCGCTTCGTCAGATCATCTGGGGGTTGATCTGAATCAACTGTTGGTTGATGGTGGCGGAGTGACTGTGACTCCGCCACCGTATTCGGTGGATGCGAGAAAAGTGAGCGCGGACCTCGTCTCGCTCGACGATGTGCGCGTCGCCGCGATGCGGATCGCGGACCACGTGCTGCACCCGCGGCTGCTCCGGGCCGACTGGGCGCCCGCGTCCAGAACGCTGTGGATCAAACCGGAAAGCCTGCAGCGCACCGGTTCCTGCAAGGTGCGCGGCGCGGTCAACGCGGTGCTCGGCCTCTCCGAACCCGAACTGCTGCGCGGCGTGGTGACCTACTCGTCGGGCAACCACGGCCACGCGGTCGCGCTGGCCGCCCAGCTCGCGGGAACCAGCGCCACGGTCGTCGTCCCCGACGACGCGCCGGCGGTCAAGATCGACGCGATCGGCGCACTGGGCGCCCGTGCCGCGTCCGTCCCGCGCGCGGACCTCCGGCAGGTCGCCGAATCCTTGCGCGACGAGGAAGGCCTCGTGCTGGTGCCACCGTCCGACGACCGCGCGGTGATCGCCGGGCAGGGCACGATCGGGCTGGAGATCGCCGACGAGATTCCCGACCTCGCGGCCGTGCTGGTCCCGGTGTCCGGCGGCGGCTTGCTCGCCGGCGTCGCCGCGGCCGTGAAAGCCTTGCAACCCAACGCTTCGGTCATCGGCGTCGAACCGATCCTCGCGGCCGACACCGCGCAGAGCCTGCGGGAGGGCAGGCGCGTCGAGTGGTCGCACGCCGCCACCGGCCGGACCATCGCGGACGCACTGCGCGCGCCGACCACCGCGCCCGCGACGTGGCCGCACATCGAGCGATTGGTCGACGGCGTCATCACGGTCACCGAGGAGGAGATCCTGCGGGCCGTGGGGACGCTCGCGACCCGCGACCGGCTCGTGGCGGAACCCAGCGGTGCGGTGAGCACCGCCGCGTTCCTGTTCCACCGCGACGAGATCCCGCCGGGCAACACGGTGGCCGTGCTGTCCGGCGGGAACGTCGACGGGTCACTGCTGGCCAACGCGCTCGTGTTGTGCCAGCCCTATCTGGGCTCCTCCGGTGATCAGGTGTCGATCACGAAGTCGAACTTCGCGGTGTAGCGGTTGCCCACCAGCGGGCCGAGCGCGACCTCGCAGTCACGGTCGATGAAGCGGTCGCGGCGGTTCAGCGCCGCGACGTTCATGCCGTAGGCCTTGAGGTTGTCCGGGAAGAACAGCTGCGTGGTGAGGATCGGGCCGTGGGGCGCCTGCACCTTGACGTGGATGTGCGGCGTGCGGCCGGGATAGTCCTTCGGCACCACGGTCTCCAGCACATAGGCGCCGGAGGCGTTGGTGAACTGGTGTCCACGCATCTTGTAGGCCGGGCTGGAATTGTCGTAAGCGCCTTTGTCGTCGGCCTGCCAGAAATCGAGCAGGGCGTGCGAGATCGGCTGGCACTTCAGGGTGTAGACGAATCCGGTCAGGCTCAGCACGACACCGGTGACGCCGGCGGTGCGGAGGTTGGTGCGTTCGGGGGAGTTGCGCTTGAAGTAGGGACCTTCGATGTTGGACGGGGTGTCGTCGTCATCCACGCACTGCGGCGTGAGGACCAGCGGCTTGCTCTGGGCGATCGGCGAGCTCACGGCCGTCAGTGCGACGGCCGCCGCGCCGGTCGCGATGAACGCGCGGCGGGACGGGTTCTCTTCGGTCATGTTCGGTTTTCTCCGTGTTCCACCCGACGGCAGGGTTATCAGGGGTGTAACAAGGCGGCCGACTATGACCTTAGAGACTTGATGTTGAGACCAATGTACGTCGTTCGGTTATGAACGATCGGCCGTTCGGCCTCCGAATGTTGTCAGAATCTGACATGTCCGATTTTGTCCGGATTCGCGTGGTCGTAGATCGCGACGACCTTGCCGTCGCGCACCGCGAACGTCGTGACGCGGGCGGCGACCTCCCCCTGTTCGGGGTAGAGCAGGCCCAGGTCGCCGTTGACCATCGCGGGCGTCGCCTGCGGCACGCCGTGGTACTTGCGGACCAGGCCGAAGATGAACCGGGCGACCTTGTCCGCGCCGGTGACGACGTTCACCGTGGTGCGGACCTTGCCGCCGCCGTCGCCGACCACGACCGCGTCCGGGTGCAGCAGCTCGATGACGGCGTTCAGGTCGCCGGCGGACACCGCGGCGATGAACTTCTCCAGCACCTCGCGCTGCTCGTCGAGGGCGGCTCGCGGCGGCGGGTCGGCCTCCGCGACGGCCTTGCGCGCACGTGACGCGTGCTGGCGCGCCGCGGCGGTGGAGACGGTCAGCACGTCCGCGATCTCGTCGAACGGCACGGAGAACGCGTCGTGCAGCACGAACGCCACGCGCTGCTCGGGCGTCAGCCGGTCGAGCACGACCAGCGCCGCCATCCGCACGCCGTCGTCGCGCACGACGGCCTCGAGCGGGTCGTCGTCGCTGGTGATCAACGGCTCCGGCAGCCAGGACCCGACGTAGGTCTCGCGACGCACGGCCGCCGAGCGCAGCCGGTCCAGGCAGATGCGGCTGACCACGGTCGTCAGCCAGGCGCGCGCGTCCTTGATGCCCTGGGCGGAGGTGAACCTGAACCACGCCTCCTGCACCGCGTCCTCGGCGTCCGCGACGCTGCCCGTGAGCCGGTAGGCCACACCGATCAGGTGAGAGCGGTGCTCGGTGAACAAGGCGGCGGCGGTCACGACCCCCAGTTTGCCAGCTATAGACTCAGGTCCGTGGCAGGACGTATCCGGGAAAGCGACATCGCGCTGGTGCGGGACCGCAGCCGGATCGACGAGGTCGTGGGCGACCACGTGTCGCTGCGGTCCGCTGGTGGCGGCGCGTTGAAGGGGCTGTGCCCCTTCCACGACGAGAAGACCCCCTCGTTCAACGTGCGGCCGACGCACGGCACGTTCCACTGCTTCGGCTGCGGCGAGGGCGGCGACGTCATCGCGTTCGTGATGAAGATCGAGCACCTCGGCTTCGTCGAGGCCGTCGAGCGGCTGGCCGACCGCGCGGGCATCCAGCTCACCTACGAGGGCGGCGGCGCGTCGGTCCAGCGTGACCGCGGCACCCGCTCGCGGCTGCTCGAGGCGCACAAGGCGGCGCAGGAGTTCTACGCCGAGCAGCTGTCCTCCCCGGAGGCGTTGCAGGCCCGCGAGTTCCTCGCCGAGCGCGGGTTCGACGAGGCCGCCGCGCGGACGTTCGGCTGCGGCTTCGCGCCCGGTGGCTGGGACAAGCTGACCAAGCACCTGCTGAACCGTGGTTTCGAGCTCACCGAGCTGATCAAGGCGCAGCTCACCAAGGAGGGCCGTCAGGGCCCCATCGACCGGTTCCACCGCAGGCTGCTGTGGCCGATCCGGGAGCTGAGCGGCGACGTCGTCGGGTTCGGCGCGCGCCGGATCTTCGACGACGACCCGATCCAGGCGAAGTACCTGAACACCAGCGAGAGCCCGATCTACAAGAAGTCGCAGGTGCTGTTCGGCCTCGACCTCGCCAAGCGGGAGATCGCCAAACGGCGCCAGGCCGTCGTCGTCGAGGGTTACACCGACGTGATGGCGATGCACCTGTCCGGCGTCATGACCGCCGTCGCGTCGTGCGGCACGGCGTTCGGCACGGAGCACATGAACGTGCTGCGCAGGCTGTTGATCGACGACGACCTGAACGGCGAGGTGATCTTCACCTTCGACGGCGACGCGGCGGGGCAGAAGGCCGCGCTGAAGGCGTTCGAGGGCGAACAGCAGTTCTCCGCGCAGACCTACATCGCGATCGCGCCGGACGGCATGGACCCGTGCGAGCTGCGCCAGGCCAAGGGCGAGGTCGCGGTACGCGACCTGGTCGCCCGGCGCACCCCGTTGATCGAGTTCGCCATCCGCACGCAGCTGCAGAGCTACGACCTCGACTCGGTCGACGGCCGCGTCGAGGCGTTGAAGAAGATGGTCCCGTTCGTCGCGCAGATCAAGGACCGCGCCAAGCGGGACGGTTACGCGACCAAGCTGGCGTGGTGGGTCGGCTGGCCGGACGAGGCCGCCGTCGTGCGCCGCGTCCGCGAGACCTCGGGCGGCAAGGCCCCGCGCGCACCGCGTCCCGTGGTCGACCCGAACCAGGGTGCCCTGGGCATCGAGGTCGACGGCCCGTCACGCCCGGACCCGCGCGACCCGCGCCTGTGGCACCAGCGGGAGGCGCTGAAGTCCGCGCTGCAGCTGCCCGAGATCGCCGGCCCGTACTACGACCAGCTGCCGGACGAGGCGTTCACGCACCCCGCGTACCTGGAGCTGCACCAGGCGATCCGCGCGGCCGGTGGCGCGTCCGCCGGCCTCTCCGGATCGTCCTTTGTGGATGCCGTCTCGCAGCGCTGCGCGCACCAGTCCGTGCGGACCGTCCTCTCTGAACTGTCCGTGGAAGCGCTGCAGGTCAAAGAGGGTGACGAGTTCCGCTACGTCTCCTCGGTGCTGTCCCGGCTGCAGCAACTGCTCGTCGGCAACCAGATCACGGACATCAAGTCGCGGCTGCAGCGCATCTCCCCGGTGCAGGAACCCGACGAGTACCGGGCCCTGTTCGGCGACCTCGTCGCCCTGGAGGAGTACCACAAGGCGCTCGGCTCGCAGGCGGTTGGAGGACTGTAGGTGCTCAGGTGGTGGCGCAAACTGCCCCCCGACTTCGCCGGGACGCTGGAAGCTGACGAACACGTGCTGGCTTTTTCGGGGTTGGTGGTCGCCACCCCGCTGGGCCTGTGGCTGCCCGACAGCCGGCGCGTGGGGTGGCACCTGATCAGCAAGGCGACGTGGAGCGGCGGCGCCCTGACCGTCGTCGAGGCCACTGTCGTCTCAACGGTGTCCGGTGTCGACCTGCTGGAAGACCAGCCGCCGCAACGGTTCGTGCTCCCTGACCCCGGCCGCATCCCGCAGGTCGTGCACGAGCGCGTGACCGGTTCGATCAGGTCGCGGCACCGCCAGGACCTGCCCGGTGGCGGCGTGTGGTTCCTGCAGCGCAAGGTCCCAGGCCGCGGCATCGTGCTGCAGGCCCGCCCCGATCCCGGAACGTCGATGGACCTGGTCAGTTCGATCGCGGCATCGGTCGCCGCGAAACTGTCCTCGTCGCGCTAGCAGTACGCGTGTACTGTTAGTCGCATGTGGGATCCGGGGAAGTACCTTGCGTTCGCCGACCACCGCTCGCGGCCGTTCTACGAGCTGATCGCCCGCGTGGGTGCCACGTCGCCACGCCGTGTGGTCGACGCCGGCTGCGGGCCGGGCCACCTGACCTCGGCTTTGTCTCTTCGCTGGCCCTCCGCGGTGGTCGAGGCCTTCGACTCGTCGCCGGAGATGGTGTCCGCGGCGGTCGCCGCGGGCGTCCCCGCTGTCGTCGACGACGTCACGACGTGGCAGCCCAAGCCGGACACGGACGTGCTCGTCACCAACGCGGTCCTGCAGTGGGTTCCGTCGCACCCTGCTCTGCTGGCGTCGTGGGCGTCTGCTTTGTCGCCGGGCGCCTGGCTGGCGATGCAGGTGCCGGGCAACTTCGACGGCCAGTCGCACGCCCTGGTGCGGTCGCTGGTGCCCGAGCTGGCCCGCGACTCGCCGGTGCTGTCGCCGGTCGAGTACGCCGACCTGTTGTCGTCGCACGAGGTCGACGCCTGGGAAACCACCTACGTGCAACGGCTGTCCGGCCCCGACCCCGTGCTCGAATGGATCAAGGGCACCGCCCTGCGGCCCGTGCGGGCCGCGCTCGACGATGCCGAGTGGAAAGACTTCCTTGGCGCGCTGGCGCCGTTGCTGCGCGAGGCCTACCCCATGCGCCCAGACGGCACGACGTGGTTCCCGTTCCGCCGCATCTTCGTCGTGGCGCACATCCGATGAGGGTCGTCGCGTGCGCCAGGTATCCGGTGAAGTCGTTGCTGGGCGAGGATCTCGCCTCTGTCGAGCTCGACCAGCGCGGCGTGGTGCACGACCGCTACTGGGCGTTGCGCACCCCGGCGAGCCGCTTCGGTTCGGGCAAGACCACGCGCCGTTTCGTGCGCATGCCGCGCCTGCAGGAGATGTCCGCGCGCATGGCCGGCGGCGCCCCGCTGGTAACGCTCCCGTCAGGCGTGACGCTGCCCCTGGGCGCCCCGCTCGACGCCGCCGTGTCGTCCGTTGTGGACCAACCGGTCACCGTCGCCCCGGAGGGCGACATCCCTCACATGGACGACCAGCCGATCCACCTCGTCACCACGGCGTCGCTGCGCTGGATCTCCGCACCGGACTGGGCGATCTTCCGGCCGAACCTGGTCGTAGACGCACCGGGTTCCGCGAGGGTCGAGGACGGGTGGATCGGCCGCAGACTGATCGTCGGCGAGGCTGAACTGGCTGTAGTCGGCCCCGCCGTCCGTTGCGTGATGATCGGCTCGTACCTGCGCGCGGCACCCAAGTTCGGCGTCTACGCGAAAGTGCTGCGACCAGCCGTGATCTCGGTGGGCGACCCCGTCACGCCGACGGAATGACCGGATCCCGCCGCTCCTGCCCGTTGTGCTGGTGCATCCACGGGATGGTGTCGGCCACCTTGTCCTTGGCGGTCCCCGCCGCCTTACGCACCGCCGGACTTTCCACAATCCTGTGGTAGGCCCGAACGATCTGGTCGTACCGCTCCCGACCGGCCTTGGCGCCGAGCACGTAGCCGATGGCCGCGCCGATCAAGATGCCCTTCATCTCCCGGTCTCCCTTCGTCGTGCCTGGTCAGGGTTCATCCTGCCCCTACTAGGGGGGTCCCTACAGAACCCGTTTCCGGCATGCGCTAGAGTTACCCACTGTCAGGACGAGCCAAGCCTGACAGTGACACAAATGAACATTCCCCCATAGCTCAATTGGCAGAGCATGCGACTGTTAATCGCAGGGTTGCTGGTTCGAGTCCAGCTGGGGGAGCGCGAAACGAAAGGCGGCGAGTGCTCTCCACGAGCACTCGCCGCCTTTCGTTTCGGTGTTTTGTGGGGGCCAAGCCCCCACGCCCCAGCCGGGGGCTCCGCCCCCGGACCCCCGGTTCGGCCTTGCTTCGCTCGGCCGCCGGTGGTCATGCGGTCGGGGTCTTTTGTTTTCCTGTGGGGCGCGTCACTTTGGTTACATGCCCCGCCGCCACCTTCGCCGCATCCTCGCGCTCGACCCCGTTGTCGACCACGAGGAGATCCTGCGCATCTCCGCCGGTCTCGAGTTCCCGTGGGACTACACACGAGCACTCGAGTTCGCTCTGTTCCGCACCTACTGCGTGCCGTCGATCTCCCGCCTGCTGGCCCGGACCGGCGAGTTCGAGCGCCGGCCCCAGAAGCGCTACGACGACACGGCGTTCCTGATGGCCGAGGTCCTCGAGCACGGCTACGACTCGGTCCGTGGCCGCGAGGCGCTGCGCGTGGTCAACCGCTCGCACGGCCAGTACCAGATCAGCAACGACGACATGCTCTACGTGCTGTCCACGTTCATCTACGACCCCATCGCGTGGCTCTCGTTGTACGGCTGGCGGCCGCTGTCATCCCACGAGCAGCTGGCGGCGTTCCACTACTACCGGGCGGTGGGCACGCGGATGGGCATCCGCGACATCCCTTCGTCCTATGAGGACTTCCTGGCGTTCAAGGGTGCCTACGAACGTTCCAATTTCGTGTACGCCGAGTCCAATGCGCTCATCGGCCAGTACACGCTAGACCTGTTCTGCTCGTGGTACCGCCCGGTGCCACGTTCGTGGACCGCTTGCGCGGCCCGCTCACTGCTGGATCCCCAGATGCTGACCGCGTTCGGCTTCACCCCGGCGCCCTCGTGGGTTGGCCGTCTGATGCGCTCCGGCCTACGACTCCGGGCCTTTGTCGTCCGCTACCTACCGCCGCGGCGTCGTCTCCGCCTGACCACCGCGAAGAACCGGACGTACCCCGGCTACCCGTCCGGCTACCGGCCGTCCGACCTGGGCGCGATCTCCAGCACGGCCCGCTTCCCGTCCAACTGAAACCCCTGCTTCTTGAGGAACTCCGTGCCAGGTTTCCAGTCGTCCGTGATGCTCGCCGTGACCCTGGTGATGTCGGGGTACTTCTTCTTCAGCTGGTTCGCGATCTCCGTCCCGATACCCCACCGCCGGAGCTCTCTCGGCACGAGAAAACACCCGATCGCGGCACTGCGCTCGTCGGGGTAGTGCAGCAGGAGGTCGACGAACCCGATCATCCCGCCCTGCGCCTCAGCCACGAGCAGCCGCTTCTGCTCGAAGTCGGCCCCCTCGGGCAGCGAGTAGTACAGGCTCTGCACGTCCCCCGGCCCCGACAGGTGCCCGGTCGCCGCCTGAAACCAGTCGTCGCATTCCGCGAACAGCCGCAACACCCGTGGCTCGTCCGCAGGCTCGAGATCGCGAAGGGTCAAACGCACGCCCGCAGCCTATGTGGTGGGCCTCACGGACCCGCGCAAGGGCCGTTCGGCGTGATCGGTATCCTCCACACCGCAGCAGTACGGTTGTGCTGGCTGCGAGGGGGCAGTAGCTCAGCTGGTCAGAGCAGCGGACTCATAATCCGTCAGGTCGTGGGTTCGAGCCCCACCTGCCCCACCAGGCCTGCCAGTCAAAATGGGTGTGTGCGGCTGCAACGGCGGCATGGTGATCGGCGAGAGCGGCATCCGCGTGAAGTGCAAGAAGTGCGACGACGTGGGGAATCTGGGCAAAAGTGTGACCCCTCAGGACCGCTAGCCTACGGGCTCTGCCTCACGCCTTCAGCGGTGGCTAGCTGTGGCCGACGTGGCCTCTGTTAACTTGCAAGCGCGCCACTTCGGCTTCTCAACTTCAAGCGCTGCAACGAAGATCGAGTCGATGATATTCAGGCGGCCTCGCACCGGTGGTTAACATACATCCGGATGTCGACGAGTCCGATGGGCGCATGTCGGCCGGGGCGGTCCGCTCATGCGGCTGTGTCTGGAGCGGCAGCCAAGCTTTGGTATGTCAAGGCGGAAGCCTTCGTACTCTGGCTAGAGCTCGCCTGTGAAGCTAGAGCTCGTTGTCAGCATTGTCCACAAGGGACACAAGTGAGCCTGGGAAATCGGCGATCGTACAAAGTGGACGGAGGAACCCGTCGGCCTAGTACTAGACGAGCGGGCCAGTCCTGGAGACAGGGCGTCCAATCGGGTAGGTCGCCGACGGCGACTCCCATTCAAAAATCCTATGTCAAATTGTCGTGACACGGGCGGCTTCCATATGAGAGGGTCCTCTCCGCGCATCCCAGGCCACACGGCCGCCCCCCAAAGCGCAGAGAGTCGAGGCTTTTGCCTTGTCGAAGTACTCCTATACCTTGACCCCGCACCGTGTGACGCATGAGCGGGTCAAGATTGCAGACCTGAAGGTCGATCGCAACGCTCAACGAACTCTGAACCGTCGTCGTGCTGCAACTATCGCCGTTGAGTGGGTCCCTGAGGCGGCCGGAACCATCGTGATTTCTCGCCGCGTCGATGGCACGGACTACATCGTGGACGGCCAGACTCGTACTGAAGGTGCTCGCCTCGCTGGCGCAACAGAGATGGACGCCGAGGTTCATCATGGTTTGTCCGAAGCCGACGAGGCCACACTGTTCTTGTTCAAGAATCGCGAATCCAGCCGCCCTAGCGCTCATGATGAGTACCGCATCGGCTTGACTGCCGAACTCCCTCTTTTCCTTGACACAGAAGCGGTTCTGGTTGCCCACAAGCTTCAGATGGGTAGCACTTCGACGAACACCGTCGGTGCCGTGGCTGGTGTCCTTCGCATCACTGAGAAGTACGGGGCGTCGATCCTTGACCGAACGTTGACTGTTGCTGAGGAGGCATGGGGGCGAAGCGACAAAACGTGGGACGGGATGCTGCTCTCGGGCATCGGACAGTTCCTCGGACGTCACGGCGACGACATCAATGATCGAGAACTGGCTCGCAAGATCGAGGCTCAGGGTAACGCCTACAGGTGGTACAACAATGTGATCGCCTTGGCCACGGCCGGTGGCACTCAACAGAGCGGCACGGGCGGTCGCACGGCACAGTGCTACGCCCTCATTGTGCGTGCGTGGAACACGGGACGCCGTGCTCACAATCGCATCGTTCTTGCTTCGTAGTTGTGTCGTCACGAAGCTGTCCGGTTGCTCGATGCCAGTCGAAGCTGCGAGCCTCGACCTTGCGGTGGAGAGCGGTCCTCGTGATGTTCGTCGTCAACCGGTTCACGTAGTGGTTGAGCAGCCGCTGCGCCGCGTTATCCACCATGTGGCGCGGCGCGGCCGGCTTCGCGTCGAGGTAGTCGGCGAGATAATCCACAACGGATGCTAGCGGTTCCGGCAGTTCGATCCGTCGGCGTGCTGGGACTTGATGGGCGTCGGCGGTGCCGCTGCCGATGTGCAACTGTCACATGATCGAGCCGAAAAATATGATGTTCGAACTTGTTTCCGCCCGGTGGCTCAACCTTGACCGCCCTTTTATTGTAGATGGTCCTCTTGTCGTGGACCTTCCACCTAAATTCCTCGGATGCTCCGTCACGAGGCAAGTCTAGTCTGTGAATAAACTCCTGCAAGAACGGTTGCATGGTAGACGTTGGGCTATGGAACCTGGCATGGAGTGTTCTGGCAAGGTAAAACGATCACTTGCATGGAGTGTACATGCCGCGCCGCAACTATCAGGAGCTCTCTCCTTACGACTTTGAATGTTTGATCAGGGATCTCTTGGGTGCGGAGTGGAAGCAGCGACTTGAGTCGTTTCCGGCAGGCGCTGATGGCGGTATTGACGTTCGCCTGCTCAGAACTGAGAAGAAGGTTGAAATTGTAGTTCAATGTAAGCATTCGCCAGGTAAAAGCTGGTCTGGAATTTCTTCATCCCTTGCTCGGGAAGCCTCGAAAATTAGAGACAAGCGCTGGGGTGAGTATTGGCTTGCGACAAGTGCTTGCTTATCCCCTGGCGGAAAAGAAAAGGCCGCAGCTCTCTTTGTCCCGCAGAGGCTGGTCCCTGAGCATGTTCTCGGATGTGATGACATCGACATGCTGCTCAACGAACATCCAGGTGTAGAGCGCAGTAACTACAAGCTGTACCTAACTAGCGTTGCGGTGCTTGAGTTACTTCTGCATAATGACCTCTTTGTTCATGCGCAGGACCTCTTGGTGGGTATTGAATCCAGGCGTAAGTATTACGTTCAAGGGCGCGCCTTGGCTAAAGCTCAAAGCATCCTTGACGACGGTAGGGTATGTATTATTAGCGGGCCGCCTGGGGTGGGTAAAACTACGCTCGCAGAGATGATCGCATTGAACTTGATTGAAGAAGGCTATCGTCCGATCTGGGTAAGCGAGGACGCTCGCGAAGCAGACGCGATGTGGCGGAGCGGCGAGAAGCAGTTCTTTCTGTACGATGACTTTTTGGGGAAGAACTCGCTCGCTCACAAGTTTGGGATAAACGGAGATGCGCGCCTGCTTGCGCTAATTAACCGTGTGAAAGGAAGTTCTAACCACTACCTGATCATGACGACTCGCGAGTATATCCTGTCTGCTGCCCGTCAGACCTACGAGTTGCTTCGTGAACCGGTGATCAACTACTCAAAGCTTATTGTCGATCTGTCGTCATACAGTGAGTTTCATCGAGCGCACATACTGTACAACCACATCTACTTCTCGGAGTTGGGTGCTGATGCCAGAAAGGCACTTCTGGAAGGTCGGGCTTACAGAAAGGTAATTACGCATCACAACTACAACCCTAGGCTAGTTCGCCTTATTATCGATTCTGCTATCGCAAACGGTGGTGACGATGCCGGGCGTATGTTTGTTGAATTCATGATGAGGAGCCTTAATAACCCGACCGACCTGTGGGGGCATATATTCACGCAGCAGCTAAGCGAGATTGCTCGTGATATGCTTATTGTTTTACTTACGCTGGATTCGCAGTCGGAACTTGGTCGTTATCGTTCGGCTGTGAAGTACTATCGAGATCAAGTCCGAGGCGGATCAACTGCTATGGAGGAGATACAGAACGGCCTGACGTTGCTTGATGGCGCATTTATTAACGTGTTTGAGAATCGAGATGGTCAACGCATGGTTGGGTTTGCAAACCCAGGTATCGCCGATTACCTATTTCGATATCTTCGCGACAACGCTTTTATATTTCCTTCGTTCGTGGAGGGGGCGTCGTTGTCGGCGCAAGTAGTTACGTTGTGGAAGTTCGTTCAAGCGGATGGCGTGCGTAGAGGCGAGCTGTTTCTCCCCGAGATGGTGTCCGAGTTCAAGCGTTCTCCGCAAGCTCTTCTTGACGCGATGGTTCGCGTAATCGCAAGCGGTGCTGAAAGCGGCAAGGACTGGAGTGGTTTTCCAAACGGGTCGGATTCACTTGAGCGGGTCGCTGTCATAGCATTGAGTATCGCGAAACAACGGTCGCCCTCTGTGCTGTGGAACGTTCGTCAAGAAGTTTGCCGGCGCCTCATTCCGCGTTGGAAGAATGGAAAGGGTGACAGGCATTGGGCGCTGAACCTAATTAGCGGCAATGTGGCAGTATTTACCGGCGACAAGCAAGGGCTCGTTCTTGTCGATGCAGCGCGCCGCTGGTTTTCGGCCAATTTGAAAGTTGCGCACGACTATGTGAGGCTTCGAGATCTCGAGCTGGCGCTCGACGAAGATGGCAAGGGTGATGAAGGTTGGGTGCGCGATGAGTTCTTGGAGTTTGTTAAAGACGAGCTTCAGTGGCTAACAGATTTCGACGACCTCGACAGTCTGACCTACGAACTCGACGAATTGAAGGCTGCATTGCGCCGATTTGACGTTTACGACGACGATGTCGAAAGTTACCTGAACGAGGTTGAACGTCACGCGGCCGAGCTCGAAAAGCGGTATCCGGATGAGGACGACAATGGCGAGTGGCGAGGCGGAGGCTGGGACGGATCGGATGATGATGGAGATGTCGATCATCTGTTCTCGTCACTCGCCTGAGCTGATCAAGCTGCTAGGTGTGCGTGGTTCTTTCTATAGACTGATGCCCAATGTTGCGACCGATGTCCCTGAATATCCCCCTCGGCCTTCTGCTGTTCGCAGCTTGTCGTTTTAGCGGTGTAACTTTTGGGTAGTTAGAATCTGTCAGGTCGTGGGTTCGAGCCCATCTGCCCTGCAAACATGAACGTCGTTGGGGTAACCAAACGACGCTCTTGATCACCCCCACACTTTCTCACTTGGTTCCCGGACCACTTAATCCGGTCTCGCGCGTTCGCCGCCCGCGGCCCCCAGCGATCCATGTGAGTGCCTTGGGGAGTCGACATCTTCGGGTGGCCGAGCTGCTCAATGACGTGCCGCGCTGACAGGCCGTGCTACGTCCAGGTGGCGGTGACGGCCAGGAAGTGATCGGTGATCGCTTTCGGGCAGGGGCCTTTGGCGAAGTCGGCACCATTCAGTTTGGTGTAGTCGGGGTAGTCAGCCAGTGACGGGGCGAGAACCACCTTCCAGGTGGTGGGGTCGACTGCCAGCAGGTTGTTGTCGAACAGCAGGTGCACATCGGCGCGTAGCAGCACACCTTCGTCAAGGTTGTGGGACTCGTGTTCGGCGAAGTCCCGCAGGTGGGCTGCCTGCAGCACCTCAGCCGGAGCGCGGCCGGTGACAGCACAGACGTGTCCGTAGCGTTTGATCAGCTCCTTCCGGAACGGCTTCTGGCCAATGCGGGCTTTGGTTCTGACTTCACGCCGCCCACCCGTGGGCGCCTGCCCATCGGTGCGGCCGTCGCTGTCTTGATCACTGGTGGCGGGCTCGTCCTGGTCGGTCACTTTGCGGCGGGTGGACTCCACCTTCGCGGTAGTGCTGGTCTCGGTCAGCTCAGGGGGTAGCTGCACGGCCACGCGCTCGAGCATGGCTTCGAGCTTGCCGACATCCAAGGGACGGATAGCGTTCTGCACGGCTCCGTCGGTGCATGCTTGTTTGAGTTCCTCGGCGGTGATCGCCCCATCCAGTGCCCGCCACGTTCCGCCGTAGTAGGCGACGTACTGGGTCACCTCCACGGTCTTTTCGGCCGGCTCGTCGAACTCGAAGTGGCAGTCATCCTTACGGCACCGGTACTTCGGGCGCTGCTTGCTGCGTTCATCGAACTTCGAACCACAGTCGGGCTTGGGGCAGCCTCGCTGTAGCTTGGGCACCCCATCCTGCTCCTCGATGCGGCTGACGCGGGCAATACCGAGTGCGTCTTCGTCGTTGCGGACCACGATCACGTGGCCTTTGCGGAGCCGCTTGGAGTTACCGACCTTGTTGTCGTAGACGTAGCTGGAACCCAGCACATCCGGGTAGCCGTTGTTACCGCCGTACTTGCGGTCACCGTCGGCAGAAAACAGCGCCCACGCCTTCGGTGTGTGTTCCGCGCGGATTGCGGCGGCCTGCTTGTGCATGCCGTCCTCGTCAGCGAGGAACTCGGTCAGGATTTGTTCGTCGAGGGTTCCGCCGCGGGTCTTCTTCTTTGTGTAGCCCGGCAATCTGGTCATCAGATCGAACAGCTTGCGTTGCACGCTGTTGACGGATCGGAAGTTCAAGCCACGATCTTGTGGGGCGTGGAACGGTAGCTGCTGCAGGAACAACGCGAGGTCCTGCACCGGCCGGTCGGTGACCCGTTGCGCCACCCGGTTGTTGGCGAACAGCAGGGAGCACGCCAAAATCAACTCTTCACGGGTCCACTTCGGAGGCCGCTGTTCCCTGACCTCAAATCCCAGACCCGTGAGGGTCTGGTTCACCAGGTCTTCGTCGGCGACGTCATCCGGTGACAGTGGTGCGCGACCAGGTAGGTGGCCGTACGCGGCCGCGGCGATCACCCGTGTCCCATACCGGCGGCCGTCGTCGGCGATCAGATGATTGCGGAACCGATCGAATCCGTACCGGCCGCAGAACTCCTCGGCCCCTACCTGGTCGTGCTCATGCAACGCTGCGCGTACCGCTTCCGCGGTAATGTCCCCTAAACCCACCTTGAAACGTTTTCAGGCAAACGCCGAGCAAACATCCGCCAAACGCAGCAATGAAGCCCGCTAGTCGGCAGCAGGGACAAGGTGACCGTGTGAGGTCACTTGATCCTGAACCTGACGCAGTCGTCCTGTCCGCCGCGCTGGACGTTGATCGGTACCAGGAGCGGCTCATCGGCGAACGAACTGGTCACCGTGCAGAGGCGCTCGGAGCCGGAGCCGGTGGACACACCTTGCGCGTACTCGACCTCGCCCGTGCCCAGGTTGGTGAAGGTGAAATGCGTCGCGCCCGGCGCGTCGAACAGGATGCCGTCCTGGTCGTTGTTGAGGTTGAAGTTGTTGAACGCCACCGGGGAGTCGTTTTCGTCGTATTGCACGACGGTCTCGTCGGCGACGGCGGCTTGGGCGGCCGGTGCTGTCGTGACCAGGGTCGCGGCGATCAGGATGGCGGCGCTGGCAATCGAGGCGATACG
Source organism: Lentzea sp. NBRC 105346 (assembly GCF_030269605.1). Taxonomy (GTDB): domain Bacteria; phylum Actinomycetota; class Actinomycetes; order Mycobacteriales; family Pseudonocardiaceae; genus Lentzea. The sequence goes on along the minus strand of NZ_BSTQ01000016.1, from coordinate 111,289 downwards.
TGACATCGTTCGCTCCTCACGTCGGGTGAACGCCGCCGCGCCAGCAGTGAACGCCCGTGCGGGTGGTCAGGCAATGAAGGTCACTCGCCTGGGTGGTGCGTCGTGACCGGCCGTATCGGCCACGCACGAACTTGGTCACCGGCCGTCATAGTCGATCATGTGCCATGGGTGAAGTGATCGGGAACGGGGGCTGGCGCTGATGACCAACGTTCGGGGGCGCGGGAACTCGGTGCGAGCAGCGGTCGTCGCGTTGCTCGTGACGGTTTCCGCTTGTGGAGGTTCTGATGTGGACGAGGTCTTCGCGAAGGTGTTGCAGAGGCCCGACATCGAGCAGGCGGTGGCTTCGTACACGGAGATGACCACCAAGATCAGGGAGCGGCTCACGGCCGAGTTCGGCCGCGCGTGGGAGCAGATGAGCGAGGGCAGTGGTGCTGGATGCGGCGACGAGTACAACGTGTTGGACGATGCCGAGAATCGTCACCTGCCGAGTTGGACTTCGAAAGGCAACTTGCCAGACGACCAGTGGCCACGCGCTGAAGCGATCGTCGGGGAGGTCGCGGAAGGCTACGGCTTTCACAAGAGTCCAGTGATCATCGTGAAGCGACAAGGTGATCACGAGGTCGTCTACGACAAGCCGGACGGCGCACAGATCACTTTCGGCACGGCGGTCAACACCGTGCTGGGTGTTATGACCGGATGTCACCTCACGCCCGAGGCACATCGGCGTGGCACGCCGAAGGCCGCGCATAGGTGATCGACGGGTCTACCGCTGCTTCAGCCGCATTCGCAGACCAACGGGCCGCAGCGTCAGCGCGGCGCTAGGCCGTACCGCCCGCCCCACCGGCTCCAACTCCCACCGCCGCATCACGGTAGCCAGCACCAAAGTCGCCTCAACAACCCCGAACTGGTCCCCGATGCACTTCCGAGCCCCACCCCCGAACGGCACGAACGTCAACGGGTGCGGCGGAGCGGCAAGCCACCGGTCCGGGTCGAACCGCGACGGCGACGGATAGAGATCGGCCCGGTGGTGGATGAGATATGGGCTGTAAACGAGGGTCGTGCCGGCGGGAATCGAGTGGCCGCCCAAAGAAGTGTCGGCCGAGACGACCCGGTTGAGGATCCAGGCCGGCGGATAGAGCCGCAGCACCTCAAGAATGACCCGGTTCGTCAGCTCCAACGACGCCAGATCGTCCAGCGTGGCCGGACCGGACAACACCGCGTCGACTTCGGCACGAACACGCGCAGCGAGAGCAGGGGATAGAGACAGCAGGTGCAGCGCCCAGCTCATGATGTTGGACGAAGTCTCCGAGCCCGACACGAAGAACGTCAGCACCTGCTCCTGAAGCTCGAGATCGGTCAACGCATCAGTGGAGTCGCGGGCCGTGATCAGGGCCGAAAGCAGATCATCCGGACAAGAACCGCTGGCCCGCCGGGAAGCGATCACGGAAGCGATGGTGCGTTCCATCCGGGTACGGGCGGCGACGTGGCGGCGGTTGGCCGGGATGGGGAGCCTGTTCAGCCACGGCGGGCTGAGCGTTCTGCGGTACATGCCCCGGAGCAAGGTCGTCAGATCCTCGACGGCCTGATTTACGACAACAGCGGGCAGGGAGCCCGAGAACATCGTGCGGGCGATGATCGTCATCGTCAGGTTCAGCAGCTCGGTCGGCACGTCGAGTACCTGGCCGGAGCGCCAACTGGCCGTCACAGCATCGATCTCCGCGGTCATGGCGGCGGCGTAGCCCGGCATGCGGTTGCGGTGGAACGCGGGCTGCGCGAGTTTGCGCAGGCGGCGGTGGGTGCGGTGCGGGGCGGTGGTGATGCCGCCGCCTACGGCTTCGCGGACGGCGTCGATGATGGGGCCCTCGCGGTCGAACGTGCGGTCGTCCAGCAGGACGCCGCGTAGTAGGTCCGGATCGCAGATCACGATGGCCTCTACCGGGCCGATGCGGATTCGGACCAGGTCACCACAGGAAGGCAGCGAGCGCAGGAATCCCAGTGGGTCGGTGAACAGGGACATGGCGTGGCCCGCCAGCGGTAATGCCTTGGGGGCTAGCGGAATCGTCATGACCTCTCCTGCAGACGCAGTGCGAAACCCGGTGAGGGGTGGACGAGGATGGCCGCTACCTCGCGGACCTTGGTGATCGGAACGAAACGCCATTGGGCGACCAGCGTCGTGAGTACGACTTGCAGCTCGGCCAGTGCGAGGTTGTCGCCTACGCAGCGGTGTGTGCCCATGCCGAACGGGATGAACGCGCATTTGGGCAGGTCCACACGCCGCAGCCAACGTGAGGGATCGAAGTGTGAGGGGTTCGGATACAACGACGGGTCGCGGTGCAGGGCTGCTGGGCTGTAGAGGACCTCGGCGCCCGGAGGGATAGCAGTGCCCTCGATTTCCACTGCTTCTGTGGTGTTGCGCATCAGCAGCACGTTCGGGGTGTAGTACCGCAGGACCTCGTTGATGAACGCCTGCAGGTAAGGCACGTCTACCAGTCGGCGTGCTATGTCGTCCCTGGTGGACAGTACGTGCAGCGCCCACGACATCGTGGTGGCCACCGTCTCGATGCCCGCGATGAAGATGGTGATGATCTCGTCGCGTAGCTCGGTGTCCGACATCGGGCCGCCGGTGTGCGGGTCCGGGGCCGCCATCAGTAGTGAGACCAGGTCCGAACGCTCCACAGTGGACGAACGGTAGGCCTTGATGAGGTCGTCGGTTGTTTGCCACAGACGGGTGCACGCGGAGGAGAACCGGCGGTTGCCCGGCGTGGGCAGGCCGGCGAACAGCGAGCCGGGGCCTAGCACGCGCCAGTTCACGCCGGCCTGGACGATCGGCAGCGCCTCCTCGACGGTCGTGGACAACTCGCTCGCCAGGTCGTCGGAGAACAGCACGTGGGAGATGAGCGAACCGGCCAACGTGCGCATGTCGCGTTGCACGTCCAGGACCTGACCCGATTGCCACGTCGAGATGTGGCGTGCGGTCACCGCCTGCATCTGTGGGGCGTAAGAAGCGATTCGGGGTCGGTGGAACGCCGGCTGCATCGCGCGTCGCTGGCGGCGGTTGACGTCGCCGTCCGTGGTGAGGACGCCGTCGCCGATGAACGGGCGGGACTTCTCGAACAGCCGGCCCTTCGTGAACTTCTTGGCCTGCACCTGAAGTAGCTGGCGCATGGCTTCCGGCGACGTCAGCACGTACGCGCGCCGGGGGCCCAGGCGCAGCTGTACGACCGGGCCGTGTGTGCGCAGCGACTGGATGAACCGCAGTCTGCTGGGCAGGGCCAGTTGGAGGACGTGACCCAGCAGTGGCAACCCGCGCGGCGCCATCAGTGCGCCCGGTCGTTCGCCACGTTGCCCGGCTGTGCCTCGATCAGGCTGCCCAGGCCGATGGCGAAGTACATGCCGCACCACCACTGCTCGAACACGAGAGCTGCGATGCCACGGCCGAACGGCTCGCTGAACGAGCATGCGTGACCGGCTCGCATGACAAGAGCGAAGTTCGAGCAGTAGACACTGTCCATATAGGTCAAAAAACCAGCAAAAGTGATCTTGCCGGTACGAACCAGCATCGGCACCACGTAGGCGTAGGTGACCACGCTCATCGGGAGCAGGCCGCTCTCCACCGCGGAACAGACGGCGTTGTGCAACAGAACTTCACCGATGTGCCGCTCGTCCGCCACGACGACGTCATACAAAAGAGCACGCCGCGGCACGGTGATCGAAGAAACCCGAACAGGTGAGCACGGTTGAAGATCCGGCGTGTAGCAGTCGGCGAGCTGGCAGGCGCGATACAGGTTCCGCGAAACCGCCTCGGCGCACGAGGACAGGCCGATCAGGTAGTAGCGCCACAGGTCGTGCCGGTGGTTCGACATCTCCCACATGCACGTGCCGATCGTGCCCAGGCACGCCGCATAGCGATCGGGCTTCACGTCAGCAGACGGCGTGAGCTGGGCGTTCATCATCCAGACGGTGCGCTCGTAGCACTGCAGCAAGGCGGATGTGGTGAGCGAACCGCGGGTCAGCGCCAGCACGCTCTGGTTGCACTCGTCGTTGCGCAGGTCCGGCCCCAGGTCGACCCAGTCGTTGGTCAACCCGGTCAGCATCATGTCGTCGCGGCCCTCCTCGCCCGAGGGGAACGACAGGTAGTGCCCCCACGCGCCGCTGTCCTGCGCTTTGAAGTCACGCCAACGGTCGCGGTCGCGGTGCACCCACGCCGTCAGGCCGTCGGTCGGTCGTGTGCGCACCGCGCCCTCGTGTTTGCGCTTGGCGTCGAAGAACGCCATTGACGCGGCCATGTGCAGGCGCCGGGCCCGCAAGTCGGAAGGCAGATCTGGGACGTCCCAGAGGCGGTTGAGGTCATGCAGCATCCGCTCGGCGCGCGACCTGCCGAACTCGGCGCTGTCGAGGTTGTACTCGAAGTAGAACGTGTAGCTGAGCACGGAGATGTAGTCCTCGCGCCAGTCGGTGTAGTCACGCGTGAGGTGCGACATCCACCACGAACCCAGTGCGACGGTGGGAAACCAGGCGACGCCGGCCATACCGAGCTCGTCGAGCACCGCGGCCCAGTGCGGGCTCGTGCAGACCCACGGGTTCGACTTGGTTGTGCGGCCGCGGTTCGCGCCCGCGCGAGCCTGGGCGAGGATCGCGCCGGCCGAGTCGTCGCCGACCTCGACCGGGGTGTGCCAGAGGCCCGGTCCGTCGCCGCCGAGCCGCACCTGGCTGATCTCGTCGAGCAACGCGCAGGCGTGCTCGACCATTTCGCCGCACGCGCGGTTCCACGGTTCGAACTCCGGCCCGAGGCCCGCCGGGTTGTCGCGCAGCTCGGCGCGCGCGGCCTGCGGGTCGTACCGCCAACCGGTCGGCTCTGGGCCACCGCCGGTGACTAAAGCGACGTGCCGGGCCAGCGGCGATCCCGCGATCGCCTTGCGCGTCCACAGCAGTTCCAACGGGTTCAGCGCGGTGACGGCGGGTCCACCGCGGTGCACGCGCTCGCACAGGTCGGGCAACAAGTCCGTCATTTCTCATTCCCCTGTCCGTGAATTCCGGCGGGAGTCTGCTGGAGTGGTTCGGCTGACAGGAATGCGTCGCAATTGGCTTCACCCCTTCAGCCGAGGGGTTCGTTCCGCCGCGCGGAACGCGACGTGGGAGCGATCTCGCATCTTTCGGCCATGAGTCGGGGCCGCGTGTACCGCTGACCCGTCACGGCGGTGAGGATCGGCGCATGGTGCCGGTTCCCGTTGCCCCGTCAACGCTTGTGGGACGGGCGTTTCACCTGTTGCGCGTGCTGTCCGCGCAGGACCGCACGCTCGCGCTGTCCGACCTCGCCAGACAGGCCGGCCTGCCGAAGTCCACCACCCACCGGCTGGTCACGATGCTGACCGAGAACGGCGCGGTGCTGCGCAGCGCCGACGGGTATCGCACGGCCTGGCGCAGCGCCGACGCGTCGGCCGAACTGCGCGAGAACCTGTTCCCCAGCCTGCTCTTCCTCTACAAGAGCACCAACGGCGCGGTGCACCTCGCGCTGCCCACCGAGTCCGGCGCGCTGGTCGTCGAGAAGCTCGCCGACCGCGACACGGTCCCGGTGCCGAGCCGCACCGGCGCACTCCTGCCCGCCCACAGCACCGCGCTCGGCAAGGTGCTGCTCGCCCACGGCGCGGTGCCCGCCGGGCCGTTGCCGCGCTACACGCGCAACACCCTGACATCGACGCAGGCACTGCACGCCGAGCTGGAACAAGTGCGCCACCACGGCCTGGCGTACGACCGCGAGGAGTACGTCCCCGGCGTCTCCTGTGTCGCCGCGCCCGTGTTCGACCAGGACAGCGGACAGGTCGTCGCCGCGATCTCGGTCAGTGCGACGCCGGGCGAGATCGCGTCCGGCCGCGTCGGGCACCTCATCCTGCGCGCGCTCATGCGGACCCGTCGTAGTGTGGGCTCGTGCGGGTAGCGACCTGGAACGTCAACTCGGTCAAGCAACGCGTGCCGCGGCTGTTGCCGTGGCTGGATCAACGGCGGCCGGACGTGGTCTGCCTGCAGGAGACCAAACTCGCCGACGACGCGTTCACCGCGCTGCTCGGCGAGGCGCTGGCCGAACGCGGCTACGAGGCCGCGCTGTCCGGCGAGGTCCAGTGGAACGGCGTCGCGATCCTGTCCCGCGTCGGACTCGACGACGTGGTCGTCGGCCTCGAGGACTGCCCTGGATTTCCGCATCAGGAGGCGCGGGCCGTGGCGGCGACCTGCGGTGGCGTCCGCGTGCACTCGGTGTACGTGCCGAACGGGCGCACGCCCGACTCGGACCACTACCACTACAAACTGGCCTGGCTGGCGGCACTCAAAGACGTCGTCGGCCGAGGACCTGAAGCTGCCGTGGTGTGCGGTGACATGAACATCGCGCCGACCGATGCGGACGTGTTCGACCCGGACGCCTACATCGGGCAGACACACGTCACTCCACCCGAGCGTCAGGCGCTCGCCGACCTGCAGGCGTTGGGCCTCCAGGACGTTGTCCGGGATCGGTGGCCGGACCAGCGCGTATTCACGTACTGGGATTACCGGGCCGGCATGTTCCACCAGGACCTCGGGATGCGGATCGACCTCGTGCTGGCGTCGGCTCCGGTGGCCGATCGGGTCAAGGCCGCGTGGGTGGATCGGCACGTACGGAAGGGCACCGGGCCGAGTGACCACGCGCCCGTGATCGTGGATCTCGACGAGGCGCCGGACGGCGACATCGGGCCCGTTGTACCGCCGCCGTCGGCTCCGGCGGCCAAACGTGGTTCGAAGAAGTTGCCCCAATCGCGCTAGTTCGGTCGGGTGAAGTCGTTTGGAACCGTCCCGTGAACCACCCCGCACGGCTCATGCTCGATGGCGGGGGTGGGAGCAGTGCCGGATTTCTACATGAGGGACGGGAAGGTCTGCACGCCGGACCGAGGCGGCCGGATGGTGGTCGTGGCGGCGGTGCTGGCCGGGATGATCGCGATCAGCGCGGCCGGGCTCAGTGACGAGGGGCTGCGACAGGTGCACGACGTGCAGCAGGTGGCCAAGACGTTCACGTTGCCGTAGGGAGCGTCACCGTGAACGCGGCCCCGCCCTCCGGGGCCGGGCCGGCGGTGATGGTGCCGCCCATGCGCGTCACCAGGCCGTGTACCAGGGCGAGACCGACGCCGGTGCCGACCGGGCGGGACGACTGGTAGCGCTGGTGCAGCACGCCGCGGTCGAACGCCACGGCGTAGTCCTCGGCGGCCAGGCCAGGGCCGCCGTCGCGCACCTGCAGAACGGAAGTCAGTGACAGCACGACCGGCCGGCCCGACGGCGTCACGCGCAGGGCGTTCTCCAGCAGGCCGTCGATCACCTGGCGCAGACGCCGGGCGTCGGTCCGCGCGAGCACCGGCGAGGAGGGGAGTTCCAGGGAGAACGTGACACCGCGGGCGTGGCAGCGCGCGTGCCACACGTCGGAGGCGGCGCGGACCAGGGGGACCAGGTCGACGGTGGCCAGGTCGAGCCGGAAGTCGTCGGCGCCCAGTCGCGCCAGGTCGAGCAGGTCGGTGACCAGGCGATCGAGGCGGCGTGACTCGTCGAGGATCACGCGGCCGACCGGGACGACGTCCGCGCCGGTGACGACGCCGTCGGCCAGGGACTCGGCGAAGCCCGTCACGGCGGTCAGCGGGGTGCGCAGCTCGTGGGACACCGACAGCAGGAAGTCGCGCTGGCGGGATTCGCTGCGCTGCAACGCCTCCGCCAGGCCGTTGACCGACGAGGCGACCTCGGCCAGTTCGGCCGGGCCGGACACCTCGACGCGCAGGTCGCGGCGGCCGTCGCTCATCGCGTGGGCGACCGATGCCACCCGGCGCAAAGGTCGCGACAGGACCGTGCCCAGTGCGAGACCGGCCAACGCCGCCACCAGCAGGCCGACGCCGAGTGCGAACAGGATGTTGCGCACGAGTTTTCGGCCGTTGCCCGATACTTCCGGCTCCTGCACGAGTGCGAAGCCGCCCTTGCCGTTCGGGCGGGCCTCGACGAGATAGCCGCCGCTGCCGCTGTGAACCGCGGCGCCCTGGGTGACCCGGACCGCGCCCGCCTCGCGCGCGGCCCGGATCGCCTGCTGGTCGGTGCCGGTGAAGTCGCCGGTCGCGGAGATGGTCACGACCGCGATTCCTTGGCGCTCCAACACGTCCCTGATGTTCCTGCCGAGCTGTCCGTTGACGACGTCGGCCTGGTCGGCCAGCACCTGGCGGCTGACGTCACGTGACGCGGACAGCACGAGCCGGGACGAGACGAGACCGGCGACGAACACCGCCACGGCCGCGACTCCCAGGCACAGCACGGCGATCCGTGCCGCGAGGCTCACGAGGCGTCCGCCGAGTAGCCGACGCCACGGACCGTCCGAAGTGGACTAGCTGGGCCGAGTTTCGCGCGCAGCTGGGCGATGTGCACGTCGACCGTGCGCGTGCCGAGCGCCTCGTAGCCCCACACCGAGCTCAGCAGCTGCTCGCGGGAGAAGACCTGGCGCGGGCTGCGCATCAGGTGTGCGAGCAGGTCGAACTCCGTCGACGTCAACGAGACCTCCTCGCCCGCCGCCCACGCCCGGCGCTGGCCCGCGTCGAGTCGCACGGCACCGATCTCCAGGACGTCCGACGGCGTGGGCCGCGCCGCGCGCCGTAGCACGGTTCGCACCCGCACGGCCAGCTCGCGCGGGCTGAACGGTTTGGTGATGTAGTCGTCGGCCCCCAGCTCGAGGCCGAGCAGCCGGTCGACCTCGTCGTCGCGTGCCGTCACGAACAGCACGGGCGTCCAGTCGTCCGCCGCGCGCAGTGAGCGGCACACGTCGATACCGCTCACTCCGGGCAGCCCCACGTCGAGGACGATCGCGACGGGCTTGAGCCGGCGGGCCGCGGCGAGCCCCGCGGCGCCGTCCGACTCGACGTGCACCCCGAACCCGTCCCGCTTGAGGTACAGCGAGACGAGCTCGGAGATCGCAGGCTCGTCCTCGACGACGAGCACCAGGCCACGTTCCACGGGTGCAGATGCTGTCACGGCTGGTCGAGATCCGCCTCGATGCCGTTCAGCGTGGTCTCGACGCTGTCGATATCACTGCTGGAACCATTGGAGCTCTGGCAGGCCGCGCAGGCCAGAACCACGGCGACGACCGCGATCAACCGCTTCACTTGCCGCCGCCCAGGTAGCCGCAGTGCTCGGTCTTGAACTTCGCCAGCCGCTCCTTGGCCTTGTTCAGCTTGTCGATGTGCCCGGCCCGCCAACCGGCACGGGTCTCCAGCCGCTCGGCCTGCTCGGTACGACCGGCCTTGCGCGCCTCCTCGGCGCGTTTCTTGAGGTTCTCGGTGGAGCCGAGGACGTCCGGACCGCCGTTGATCCGCTGCGTCAGGCGGTTGACGCGCTCCTCGGCCCGCGGGATGCGCTGCTCGCAGATCTTCTTGACCTGCTCCGAGCTGAGCGTGACGGGTGCGGGCGTGCTCTCGTCGGCGTTCGCCGTGCCCGCGCCGGCCAGAGCGATACCGGCCACCAGGAGGCCGATCACTGTGCGCTTCATGACAACTCCCATCCAGTAGGTCTGGCGACCACTGTGGAGGGCGTTGATCAGCGCACTGTGGGGCGAATGTTCGGGTTGTGCAAAGACCGTCCTACTCGTGGCAGGGGCGGCGCGCGACCAGTTCCACGCCGCGCGCGGCGGCGAGGTGTTCCATGGGGCGGATGCGGTCCCAGACGCGTTCGGAGCGCAGGCCCTCGGCGGCCGTGACGGCCTGGTTTCCGACGATCAGGCCGGCGTCGATGTCGCCGTCCAGGAAGTGACACGACGCCAGGGAGATCAGGCAGAACGTCCAGCTGCGCGCCATCGTGGGGCCGAACTCCGCGATGGCTCGTTGCAGCGCGGGGATGGCGACGCGGGTGTCGCCGAGCTCGGCGTGGACGGTGCCGATCATGGCGGTCAGGTCCGTCTCGTCGTGGAAACGGACCCAGTCCGGCGCGTGGTCGTGGTCGGCGCGCTCGAAGGCGTCCTGGGCCTTGCCCAGCGCGCGGACAGCCTCGGCGGCGCGGCTCTGCCGGGCGTACGCCCAGGCCTCGTTCGCGTGCATGATGCTAGCCGCGAGTGGCGACAGGGCGCTTCGCTGGAAATAGGCGAGCGCGTCGCCGGGCGCGCCGTGGTGCAGATGTACGCGGCCCCGCCGGTAAACGATGTTCGTCGTCAATTCCTCGTCATGGCGCGCGAATTCCAGGGCTCGATCGAAATGGTGGTAGGCGGCCCCCACCTGGCCGCAGTCGAACGAGGTCCAGCCGGCCAGGTTGTGCAGGTCCGCGACCGCGCTCAACAGCCTGCGGCGCACCTGGTCGGTCGCCTCGGCGGACAACAACTGTTGTGCCCAATAGATCCGCACCACCACGGCGTCGCGGCAGACGCCGCCGCCGAACTGGTAGTCCACGGAACGAAGCGCCTTGGTCTGGGCCTCCAACTGCTCTACGTCGGGCATGCCGATGCGAGCGGAGTGGGGTGGAGGAAAGTACGCAGGATCAGCCATGTGGAATACCTCTGCGCCGCGCGCTGTCGAAACGAGCGTAAGCCCACGCCCAGGCCAGCGGAAGCCTGTTCTTCGCCGCCTGGAATTCGCCTAATCGACGCATAAACAGGTATTAATGCGGGTATCCCCTGCAGCACCCCCTGAGAGAGTGTGCGGACATGGCCCGACGCAGGCATCTCCGATTGGTCAACTCCGACGAGGCCACCACCGTGGTCGCGGTGCTCGCCGCGGAGGACCTCGCCGAGGAGCTAGGACTGGACCCGCACGCCCGGATCACCTGCGCGGTGCACCGGTGCTGGCTGCACCAGTGCGTCTCGGCGCCCGACCACGTCATCGCCGTCACCGGACACCGGTGGTGCCGCGCGTGCGCGCGCCCGCTGGAGGTCTCGGTCGACGAGACGACCACGCGCAGCGTCCACCTCTACTGCCCGAGTTGCGGCGGGGGCGCCGACACCATCGCCAACCGGCAGCTCGTGCGCGCCTGCCGGACCAGCATCGCCGCCATGCACGGGATCGACGAACTGCCCCTGTGCGCGCCCTGACCGACGCTTCGATGGTGAAGGCGGCGGCCCCCGAGAGCTCGGGCTCGGGGGCTGCTGGCTTCACGACTGATACGTGAAGGCGGTATCCGGGACGAACCCGACGCTGCGCGGCATCTCCGCCGGCACGTCCAGCACGGTCCAGATCACGTGCCGCCCGCCACCGGCCGGCGTCTCGCCCATCGTGAAGTTGCACACGGCAATGGATGCGACGTTGCGCCGCATCGTGTTCCACTGCCGGAGGTCCAGCCTCGAGTAGGTACGCACCGCGACGGACATCTTGTCGCCGCGCATCCGCAACAGCAGCGAAACGGCTTGCTTGTCGTCGGTGTGGCTCACGAGCTCGACCGCCACCTGCGGCGCGACGTCCAGCAGCGACGGGACTCCCCAGCGTTCGCACGCGCGCTCGGTGATGCGTTCGGCGACGTGGGGCTGGCAGCGGCACGTCGGCAGCGTCGCGTCGACGCGGTCCTCCTGGCGCAACCGGACGACGGCGGCCAGTGCGGCCTGCGTGCTGGGGTAGCACGGAATGTGACGTGGCAGTCCGCGTGCCTCCAGGGTGGACCGGAGCTGGTGGTCGGACACGACGAGCATCAGCGGGATACCGGGCCAGCGCGCCGCCGACAGCCAGACGACATCGAAAACCACGAGCAGGGCCGGAGATTCGGCCACCAACGAGTCGAGCTCGACCACGACACCGACGAGTTCCCGCGTGGCGCAGTCCAGCAGAACGTCCTGCACTCTGAGGTACGTGGACCAGTCCAGGCTGCCGGTCAGCCGCACCACGAGCACGCCGTTCTGTTCCCGGATCTCGATGCTGAGCCTGTCGTCGTTCCCCATGAGTCCTCCAGCCAAGGCACTGAGGGCAGGCTCGCGTTTCACCACAACGCACCACTAGGGGGTAACTACCCGTATCGCGCGGTTAGTCGGTCCGGGGGACCGCGTTGCCCCAGCTCATCGGACGCCCATAGGGTTCTGCTGTGGGTGCTGCGGTTCCGCCTGGGCGCAAAGGTAATTTGCCTGCTGACGCAACTAGCTTCGTCGGCCGCAAGCACGACGTCGCCGAGGTCAAGCGGTTGCTGGCCGATGCCCGCCTGGTCACCTTGTCAGGTGTCGGGGGAGTCGGTAAGACCCGGCTGGCCGTCCGCGTCGCGGCCGAACTGAGGCGAGCCTTTCCTGATGGTGTGTGGATAGTCGAACTCGCCGACCTGAGCGATCCGGACCTCATCGTGCACACGTTCCTGAAATCGCTGGGCGTGCACGACGACACCGACCGCAACCACACGACCGTCCTGGTCGAACACCTGCGCGACCGGCACATCCTGATCGTCCTGGACAACTGCGAGCACCTCGTCGACGCGTGCGCCGATCTCGTCGACCTGTTGCTGCGCGTGGTTCCCAGGCTGCGCGTGCTCGCCACGAGCCGCGAACGGCTCGGGATCGATGCGGAACACCTGCGCGTGGTGTCCCCGTTGCCGCTGCCCGATCCACATCGTCCGCTGCCGGTGGGCGCGGGCGGGATCTACCCGTCGATGATGCTGTTCGCCGAACGCGCGTGCGCTGTCGATTCGGACTTCGCCATCACGCCGTTCAACCAGGACCAGGTGGCGCAGGTGTGTCACCTGCTCGGCGGCATCCCGCTCGCGATCGAACTGGCCGCGGTGCGGTTGCGCGTGCTCACGCTGGACCACCTGCTGTCCAGATTGGACGACACATACCGCGTCCTTGCCTCGGGCAAACGTGGTGGCCTGCCGCGGCATCAGACGTTGCTCGCCGCCGTGGACTGGAGCTTCCGCCTGTGCACCAGGGCGGAACAGACGATCTGGGCGCGCGCGTCGGTGTTCGCCGGATCGTTCGACCTCGGTGCGGCGCGGACCGTCTGCGCGGGCGAGGGTGTGCCCGGCACGGACGTTCTCGATGTGCTTTCGGCGCTCATCGACAAGTCCGTGCTGGTGCGCGAACCACACGACCGGTACCGCCTGCTCGAACCGCTGCGGCAGTTCGGCATGGACAAGCTGCGCGACGCGGGCCGGGAGCGGGTGCTGCGCGAACGGCACCGCGACCACTTCGTCGCGCTGGCCGAGCAGAGCGAACACGACTGGTTCGGGCCCCAACAGCCGAACATCTTCGCGCGAACGCGCCTCGACCACGCAAATCTTCGTGCGGCGCTCGACTTCTGCTTCGACTCCGGCGATGTGCGCGCCGCCCAGCACCTCGCGGGCACGCTGTGGTTCTACTGGTCCGGTTGCGGATTCCTCGCCGAGGGACGGCACTGGCTCGAACGCGCGCTCGCCGCCTCGTCCGAACCGAGCCCCGAGCGCGCGAAGTTGTTGTGGGTCAACGGATATGTGGCGACCCTGCAGGGTGACCTCTCGGCGGCGGTGCGCGTGCTGGAGGAATGCCGCCGCTACAGCCGCGACGTCGGTGACGAGGCCTCGCTCGCGTACTCGACGCACAAGCTCGCCTGCACCACGCTGGTCGGCGACGACCTGGACGTCGCCGACCAGCTCTTCGGAGAGGCCCGCAACCGCTACCGGAGCCTGGGACTGGTCAACAGCAACACGATGCTCGCCGTCATCGAGCTGGCCATCGCCGCGACGTTCCAGGGCGACTTCGACCGGGCCGAGAAGCTGTGCGAGGAGGCCTGCGCGGTAGGCGAGGAACACGGCGAACAGTGGGCCTACGCCTATGCGATCTACGTGCGTTCGTTGTGCCACTGGGCCCGCGGCGACCTGGCGTACGCGGACGAGCTCGGCCGCGACTGCCTGCGCATCAAGCGGACGTTCAACGACCTGCTGGGCATCGTGCTCGGGATGGAACTGCTCGCTTGGATCTCCGCCTCCCGCGGTGACGGCACCAGGGCCGCGACGCTGCTCGGCGCCACCAACCAGATCTGGCAGTCCGTCGGCTACCCGATGTTCGGCTCGCGCTACTTCGGCGCGCCGCACGGCGACTGCGAGACGGCGACCATCGAGCAGATCGGCGAGGCCGCGTTCCGCCTCGCGTTCCGGGCGGGCATGGACCTCAGCCGCGACGACGCGCTCACCTACGCCATCGGTGACGTTCCGCCCGAACCGGCCGAGGCCCGCATCGGCAACGACACCCCGCTGACCCGGCGCGAGCAGGAGGTCGCCGACCTCATCGCGGGCGGCATGAGCAACAAGGAGATCGCGGCGCAGCTGGTCATCGCGCGGCGCACGGCAGAGGGGCACGTCGAGCGCATCCTGCAGAAGCTCGGTTTCACCTCACGTGCGCAGATCGCGACGTGGGTGACCGAGCGCCGCAACTAGTCCACGCAGGGGACGGTCGCCGGTGGCTGCGCGGCGGGGGAGATGATCCCGGCCACCTCGGCCTGGACCTTGCCCTGGTCGACCTTGTTCACGTCCTGGCCGTTGACGGTCGCGCCACCCTCGACGGACAGCGTGTGGAACCGGACCGCCGGCGGCAGGTGCTCGGCCAGCGCGACGAGGTCGAGGCCGTCGGACAGCACCACGTCCTGCTTCGCCGCGTCGATCAGCCCGCGCACGGCGGTCACGTCGGCACTGCGGATGCGTTGCCCCAGGTAGGCGAGGAACGCCTGCGCGCGGCGGGTCCGGTCGAGGTCACCGTTGGCCAGGCCGTGCCGTTGCCGCACGAACGACAGCGCCTGTGCCGCGTCCAGGTGCTGGGGCCCGGCGGGGAAGTCCGCGCCCGACATCCGGTCCCGCACCGCCCGGTTGAGGCACACGTCGACGCCGCCCAGCGCGTCGGCGATGTGGAAGAACCCGACGAGGCTGACCTCGACGAGATGGTCGATCGGCGCGCCAAGAAATGCCGACACCGTCTGTACCTGCGCCCGTCGGCCCGCCTCGCGGCCGCCGAACTCGAGCTCGCGCGGATCACCGACGCCCGCGGCGCGCAGCCGTCGTTCCTCGATCTCCTTGGCGCGCCCGTAGGCCTCCTTGATCTTGCCTTCCCCAGGACCCTCGGAGACGCCGTGCAACGGCACCAGGTTGTCGCGGGGCACGGACATCGCGACGGCCGCGGTCCCGTCGTGCGGCAGGTGCACCAGGATCAGCGTGTTGGCGTTGTAGCCGCCGCGGTCGCTCTCACCGGCACGCATGCGCTCCAGCAGGTCGTCGGGCAACGGCCGGCCGTCCAGGTCGAGCCGCGTGGTGAGGCCCATGATCAGGATGTTGACGCCGTTCGCGGACCTGGGCGCGTCGGCCGGAATGGCGTGCGAACGCTGCACACCCGTCTCGATCTCGGACACGGTCGACCACGCGACGCCGGACACGACCAGCACCGCGGAGCAGACGACTATCCATAAGAGACGAATGAAGACGAGCCCGTGACCGCGCGCACGTCGGCGCATGTTTCCCCCACCCCCTCGCCTATTCTAGTCGGCCGTGGGGGTGCAGATACCCAGCCTGGCCGCGCTCGCGGTGATGGCCGTTTTCGCGCAGGTCGGCATCTGGGTGGACGGGGACAACCTGGGGTGGCCGTTCGGCGTCTGGTTGGTGGCGGGGGCGATCTTCGCCGCCACGACCGTCCGGCGGATCGGGCTGTGGGTGGTGGCACCGGCGCCACCGGTCGTGTTCGTCGTGCTCATGGCGGCGAACACGGTGTGGCGCCAGCAGGACCTGTGGGGTAGCAGGCGGCAGTTCGCCGGGAACACCGTGCCGTGGCTGGTGCACGGGTTCCCGTGGCTCGCGGCGGCGGTGGGTGCGGGGGTACTCGTCGCGGTCATGAGGGGATTGCGACAACTGGGGGAGAAGAGAAGTGCAGATCTTCGTTGACGCGACGGGGTGGAGACGGACCGGCGTGCGGCTCGTCAGCGCCGCGCTGGCCGGTGGGCTGCTGGCGTTCGTGGTGCTGGTCGTGAGCACCCTGCTGGCCCAATGGTGAGGAATCCGTTCCTCCACTGGGTCTCGCTCACGCTCGGCCTGCTCACTCTGTTCGGCGTGCTGTCGTTCCACAGCTACGCGACAACGTTGCCAGAGCAGGCGGATCCACCGCCCGGCACGCACGTGCCGTTCGGCGACGAGCTGACGCTGGCCTACCACGGCGGCCCGGATCCGAAGTGGACCCCGCGGCTGCTCGACGTGCTGCGCGAACGCGGCGTCAAGGCGACCTTCTACGTGCTGGGCAGGCAGGTCACCGAGCATCCGGGCATCGCGCGGCGCATCCTCGCCGAGGGGCACGCCATCGGGATCGACGGCTTCCGGCAGGAGGGCGACTGGCGCGACCCGCTGGACCTCGCCTACGCGCAGGCGGCGCTCGCCGGCGCGCTGAGTGTCCACACGCGACTCGTCGGCGCACCGAAGGAGCTGGACAGCGGCGACCGCTCGATGCAGGACGTGGAGACGATCGTCGCGGGGATCGGCAGGTACCGCTACGGCGTGATCCGGTTGCACGACACCGGCAGCATCTCGATCGACATCACCCGCGCGCTGCTCGACCGGACCACGGTCGCCGCGCCGGTGCCGGATCTCGTCGAGGCGGACACCGCGCAACGGGTCACCGGCGCCGTGACAACGTGGTCACAGCGCAACGGTGGCATTGTGCTGGTGTTCCTCGGCACGGTCATCGGTATCGCGGCGCTGCTGGCGTTGTTCCGCACGTTAATGCAACTAGGGCTGGCGCACACTGACCGGCGCTTGCGCCGTGAGGCGATCGACGAAACCACGATCACGCCCGCGGTCTCGGTGATCGTGCCCGCGTTCAACGAGGCGGTGAACATCGCCGGGACGGTCCGGTCGATCGCGGGCAACGATCACCTCGCCGACGTCGAGGTGATCGTCGTGGACGACGGCTCGACCGACGGCACCGGCGACCTCGTGGAGGCGCTGAACCTGCCCGGCGTGCGCGTGGTCCGGCAACCGAACCGGGGCAAACCGGCCGCGTTGAACGCGGGCATCGCCGAGGCGCGGTACGACGTGCTCGTCCTGCTCGACGGCGACACGATCTTCGAACCGGGCACGATCGGCGCGCTCGTGCAGCCGTTGAAGGACGCGGGTGTCGGTGCCGTGTCGGGCAACGCCAAGGTCGGCAACCGGCGCGGGCTGCTCGGCACGTGGCAGCACCTGGAGTACTGCGCAGGGTCCAATTTGGACAGACAGATCCTGCACGCGCTGCGCTGCATCCCGACGGTGCCGGGCGCGGTCGGGGCGTTCCGGCGCGAGGCGTTGCGCGACGTCGGCGGCGTCAGCGCGGACACGCTCGCCGAGGACACCGACCTCACGATGGCGGTCACCCGCGCGGGCTGGCGGGTGGCCTACCAGCCGGCGGCGCGGGCGTGGACCGAGGCGCCGATCACCATGCGCGGCCTGTACCGCCAGCGGTACCGCTGGTCCTACGGCACTTTCCAGGCGATGTGGAAGCACCGCGGGGCCCTGTTCGAACGGGGTCAGGCGGGCCGGATGGGCCGCTTCGGGCTGCTGTACCTGCTCGCGTTCCACCTCTTGCTGCCGTTGCTCGCACCGGTGATGGACCTCTACGTGCTCTATGGAACTTTCGTCGCGGACGCACCGGCGGCCCTGGCCGTGTGGGGTGTCTTCCTCGCGCTGCAGACGGCCAGTGCCGGCTACGCGCTGCGGCTGGACGGTGAACCTTTGCGGCCGCTCTGGGCGTATCCGCTCCAGCAACTCGTGTACCGGCAGTTGATGTACCTGGTCGTGATCCAGTCGTTGGTGACGGCGCTGCACGGCACTCCGCTGAGGTGGCAGTCAGTCCAGAGGACAGGGCTTCTACTTACCTCTCCGTAGTCGGTGCGCTACGTTTCGATCATTTGGGTGGCAACGGTTCAGCTCTTGGAGGCCCTGTGACCGACTCGGTTGTGTCCCCTCTGCCCATCGATCGCACGCACCCGCTGCAGGTTCCGGACGGCACCGACGCCATCGCCGCCGAGGGCGCCCGCAAGGTGGTCTTCCCCAACGGGGTCGAGACGTGGCTGTTCACCCGCTACGCCGACGTGCGGATGCTGTTGTCCGACCGCAGATTCACCGCCTACAAGAACGGCGACGCGCCGGAGATGCGCACCGAGGAATCGATCATCGGCGCCGAACAGCCCGGCAACATGATCATCCGGGACGGCGCCGAGCACCTGCGGCTGCGCCGCCCGGTGTCGCGGGCGCTGGTCGTGAAGCGGATCGACCGGATGCGCCCGCGGATCCAGGAGATCGTGGACACGCACCTCGACGCGATCGAGCGGGCGGGCGCGCCCGCGGACCTGGTGCCGATGCTGTGCCTGCCGGTGCCGTCGCTGGTGATCGCCGAACTGCTCGGCGTGCCACACGAGCATCAGGCGCTGTTCCAGCGCACCGCGCAGGCGATGCTCGGGCTGCGGAGCACGCTCGCGGAGTACGAGGAGGCCGCGGCCGAGCTCGGCGGCGTGCTGGAGAAGGTCGTCGACCGCAAGCGCGCGGAAGGCGTCACCGGCGACCTGCTCGGGCTGCTGGTCAACGGCGACTACGACTTCGACCTCGAGGAGCTGCTGTTCCTCGCCATCGGGCTGCTCGTCGCGGGGCACGAGACGACCTCGAACTTCATGGGACTGTTCGTGCTCACGCTGTTCGACCACCCCGAGCAGCTGGACCTGCTGCGCGCCGATCTGTCCCGTGTGGACAGTGTGGTGGAGGAGCTGATGCGGCACACCGTGTCCATCGGCGGTGGCGGGCTGGTGCGGCGCGCGACCGAGGACGTGCGGGTCGGGGACGTGCTGGTGCGCGGCGGCGAGTGGGTGGCCGCGTCGCTCTACGCCAACTCCGACCCGGCGCTGTGCCCGCACGCCGACCGGCTGGACCTGTCCCGGGAGAGCACGCCACACGTGGCGTTCGGCTTCGGCCCGCACCAGTGCGTGGGCCAGAACCTGGCGCGCGCCGAACTGCAGATCATGCTGCGTTCGCTGTTCACCCGGTTCCCCGGACTGCGCCTCGCGGAACCGCTGGCGGACCTGCCGTTTCGCACCGACATGCTGACCTACGGACCGGCCAGCGTACCCGTCGTGTGGTGACCGGGTGACGCGGTAGGCCGAACCGGTGAGCGGCCGTCACGGGGAAAACACCGACGGCAGATTTCGCGCCACCTGGGTGGCCTCTATCGGTTCACGCCATCGATCCACGATCGTAAGCGCGGCCGCTGCAGAGTCGCAGTGGCCGCGCCGTTTCCCGGCTTCCCGTGCGGTCGGAGTCGAAAGGCTCTGTCCGAACGGGTGGAACAGCGGGATGCTGCACCGGCGCGGCGAATACACAGGCGTACACCGGGGAACCCAGCAACGGTGCCCGGCGCGCGTCAGGAGGATCAGCGATGTTCGGTGGCGAATCGAATCCGCCCGCGTTTCCAGGTCGTGTGGACACCGCCGACGTGGTGCACGTGGAGACACTGACCGGCGCGCTGCGGACGCTGGACCACGAGTATGGCGGCGGGTCGTGCCGGGAAGCGGCGATCGCGCTGCTCGACTGGGCGACGCCGATGATGTCCGCCGACGCCGCAGGTCAGGTGCGCGACCGCCTGAGCGTGGCCATCGCCGACCTGCACAACCTGGCCGGCTGGGCGTCGTTCGACCTCGGGTTGCTGGAATCCGCGCACGCGCATTTCGGGCGCGCGATGGAACTGGCGAAGAAAGCCGGCAACAGCGCGCTGGAAGCGGACATCCTTTACCGGATGGGCCGGGTGCACCTGCACTACGACCTTGCCGAGGACGCGCTCGCCTCGTTCCAACGCGGGCTACCCATCGCGCAAGCAAGCGGATCGCTTCTTGCAGTCAGCATTTTGCACGCCAACGAGGCGTGGGCGTTCGCGAAAATGGGTGCCGAACGTCAGGCGCTGCGCCAGTTCGCCCGCGCGCAGGAGGAGTTCTGGAACGCCGGGGACGAGGAGGCGCCGCCGTGGGCGCGGTTCTTCGACGAGGCCGACCTCGTGTCGATCGGCGGGATCGTGCACACCGAGCTCGCCCGCACGTGTGATGTGAAGTACGCGCGCAGCGCGATTCCATTGCTGACCAAGGCGATCTCGACGGCCGGTGCGAACAGCTCGCGCAGCCAGTCGTTCCGCTACGCCGCCCTGTCGATGAGCCACCTGCTGACCAACGACGCCGAGGCCGCGCACGACGCCGGCACGTCGGCGATCACTCTGTCCGGGCCGATCCGCTCGGTGCGCACGCGCGACCGGATGCGTCCGCTCAAGGCCGAGGCCGAGCGGTTCACGGGTAGTCGCGCTGCCGGCGAACTGGCGGAGAGGTTGGCTCAGTTCGTGGGGAGCGCGCGCGGCGCGGCGTGAGGCTCGGCGGTCGGTTCGTGGGTGGTGGCGCTGCCGGCGAACTGGCGGAGAGGTTGCGCAGTTCGCCGGCAGCGCGACGTGGGGCGGCGTGAAGCTGGGGGGCCCGTCCGCCGGCCCACTCATCGGCGCCCTGCGGTAGGCACCGGCCTTCGGCAGCATTCACGAGCGCTCTGACACTTCGCTGACAGTTGAGGGTTCAACTATTTAGGCCCGTGGTTAGATCGCGTCATGGGGCGTCGTTGGGAGTTCCGCGTACTCGGATCACTGCAGGTCCTGGACGCGGGCCGAGTGGTCGAGCTGCGTTCGGCCAAACAGCGGGTGCTGCTCGCGGCGTTGCTGATGCGGGCCAACACGCCCGTCCCCTCGGACGAGCTGATCGATCACCTGTGGGGTGAGGACGCCCCCGGCGCCGCGCGCGCGACGTTGCAGACCTACGCCATGCGCCTGCGCGGGTCGCTCGACGACCTCGCGGACCGGCAGATCGTGCGGACGTGGCCGACCGGCTACTCGATCCACGTCGAGGACGACCAGTTCGACCTGGCGCGGTTCCGCAACCTCCGCGCGGCGGCGAAGGAGGCGACCTCGCCGGAGGAGGAGTCCCGGCTGCTCGGCGAGGCGGTGGCGCTGTGGCGCGGACCGGCCCTGGACCAGGTGCCGTCGTACCGGCTGGAGCACGGCGACGCGGCCCGGTTGAACGAGCAGCGCCTGGAGACCCTCGAACGCCGCAACGACGTCGAGCTGCGCCTGGGCCGGCACGACCAGCTCGTCGACGAGCTGCGCGCGCTCGTCGCGCAACACCCGCTGCGCGAACGGTTCTGGTACCAGCTGATGCTGGCGTTGCACCGGGGCGGTCAGCAGGCGCAGGCGCTGGATGCCTTCCGGCGTGCCTCCGAGGTGCTCGCCGACGAGCTCGGCATCGACCCGAACGCCGACCTGCGCCGCCTGCACATGGAGGTGCTGGAGGGCTCGTCGAAGCCGATCGTGCTGACCGCGCCCGCGCCGGCCGGTCCGAGCTGGCTGCCGCCGGACGTGGCGGACTTCACCGGGCGTGCGCACGAGATATCGACCTTGGTGGAGGGTCTGCGCGCCGGTGGGACGTGGACGATCACCGGCCCCGGCGGAGTCGGGAAGACGTCGCTGGCCGTGCACGTCGCGCACGCCGTGCGGGACAGCTTCCCCGACGGCCAGCTGTATCTGAACCTGCGCGGCGGCGAGCAGCGCCCGGTGGAGCCCGCGGCCGCGCTGGACCGCGTGCTGCGCGGCCTGGGCGTGGCGGGCAACGCGATCCCGGCGTCGCTGGAGGACCGGATCGACCTGTACCGGGAACGCCTGGCGGACAGACGGGTGCTGGTCGTGCTGGACAACGCGGTCAACGAGGCCCAGGTCCGCCCGCTGCTGCCCGGCACGTCCGCGGGCGCCGCCCTGATCACGTCCCGCGCCGCGCTCGCCGGCCTGGAGGCCGCGCACCTGGTGCCGCTGGACGTGCTGCCCGCCGAGGACGCGCTGCAGCTGTTGTCCGCAGCCGTCGGCGACCCGCGGGTGACCGCGGAACCCGTTGCGGCCGAAGCGATCGCGGGCTACTGCGGCCGCCTGCCGCTGGCGCTGCGGGTGTGCGCGGCCCGGCTCGTGGCGCGCCCGCACTGGCAGCTGGCGAAGCTGGCGACCAGGTTGTCCGACGAACGCCGCCGGTTCGACGAGCTCGTCGTCGGCGACCTCGACGTGCGGGCCAGCCTGGCGTTGACCTACAACGGCCTGGATCCCGAGCTGCAGCGTGGTTTCGGCCTGCTGGCGATGCTCGACTTCCCGGACTTCCCCGCGTGGATGGCGGGCCCGCTGCTGGACCTCGACTCCGACGACGCCGAGGACCTGGTCGAGGCCTTGGTCGATGCCCGCCTGGTCGACTACGCGGGCCGCGACGCGATCGGCCAGGCCCGGTACCGCCTGCACGACCTGCTGCGCGCCTACGGCCGTGAGGTGGCCCGCGAATCCGGTGCCGCCCTGCACGCGTTGTTCACCGCTTTGCTGGACCTGGTGATGCGCGCGGACGTCGAGGTGCCGCACTCCGCGCTGCGCCTGGAACCCCTTGCGCTGGAACACTTCGAGGGCGATGCCATCGCGTGGTTCGACGCCGAGTGGCTCAACATCCAGTCGGCGATCACCCAGTGCGCCGCACTGGGGTTCGCCGACCTAGCCTGTGGCCTGGCGATCCGCTCGGGCGCGTTCTGCGACCTGCGCGCCCGGTTCGACGACTGGGCGGAGATCAACCAGACCGCGCTCGGCCTGGCCGAGGGCGGCACGCGCGCGATCCTGTTGCAACAACGGGGAATCCTGCGCGGCCGCCGCAACGAGTTCGCGCTGGCCCTGGAGGACTTCACCGCGGCACAGGCGGAGTTCGCCCGTGCCGGCGACCAGTGGGGTGAGGCCTACGCCTGGTACGGCCAGGGCTGGATGCACGAGTGGGGCGGCCGCGAGCCCCTCGCCCGCGCCGCGCACCGCGAGGCCATGGCCGGCTTCGTCGCCGCGGGCAACCCGCACGGCGAGATCGAGGTGCTCTGTTCACTGGGCGCCATCGAACGCCGCGCCGGCGGTCTGACCTCGGCCCAGGAGTACCTGAACCGGGCCCGCGGCCTCGCGCAGCAGTTGGGGGACGAGGCTTCGGAGCTGTCCGCGACCCTGGAACTCGGGCGGCTGCACCAGTTCACCGGCGAGCTCGACCAGTCGGCGGACTTCCTGCGGGCCTCCCTGGCCGCCGCCGAGAAGCTGGGCGACCCGGACATGGCGGCCAACATCCGGCTGTTCCTCGCCGACACGCTGATCCGGTCGGGGCAGGATTCCCTTGCGGTGGAACAGCTCCTGGTGGCGTCCACGTTCTTCGACGAGCAGGACGACCGGGTCGGCAAGGTCTGGGTGTGGCGGCTGTCGTCGCAACTGGAGGCGTCGGCCGACGAGGCCCTGCGGCTGGCCTCGCTGGCGTTGGAGCTCTCCGGCGAGCTGAACCTGCCACCCGAGCTCGGCCGGTCGTTGCGCTGCATGGGCGACGCGCTGGCGCGGGCCGGGCGCGGCGACGAGGCGCGGGCGCACTGGCTGGAGGCCGAGGACGTGCTCGGGTCGGCCGGGTTTCACGCCGAGGCCGAGGAGCTGCGGGCTTCCCTAGGGGTGTCCTGAGGGTGCCCTTCAGGACACTTACCCCTTCACCTGCCCGAGCACGGTGTCCACGGTGACCCCGGACGCGACTACCATGCTGAGCAACGGATCCTGCAGCGGCCGGTGCAACTGCACGACGTAGTTGTCCGCGGTGGTGAACAAGGCCTTCCCGAACCCCTGCCAAGTCTTGGTGATCCGCCCGACCTCCTGGTCGGCGTGATCACGGATGGAGAAGTCCCACGCCCGCAGGTTCTCCGCGAGGATGGCGCCGACCTTGTAGCCGCCGGCCACGAACGCGAACCGCACCTTGCCCCAGACGTTCTCCTGCTGGATCTCGCCGATCGGCATGCCGTCACCGCGTTCGACGAGCACCTTGGACTTCCACATCGTCGAGGGGCGGGTGAGCCGCAGCACCGGCACCCCGCGCAGGTCGCGCACCTCGAGCTTCACGTCGAGCATCGAGTCGAGGTTCGTCAGCGCGCGCAACGCCTTCGTGGCGCCGTTCTGGCCGATCTGGGCGACCGAGCCGATCTGTCGGGCGTGCTGGTCGTAGACGACGTACTCGTTCGTCATCTCCATCAGCTTGGCCTTCTGGTTGACGACGAGCACGGGCTCGCTGAACAGCGTGCCGCCGCCACCCGCGACGGGCTGCTGCACGCCCGCGCGTTGCACCTGCTGCTGGACCTGGCCCTGACCGGTGCCGCCGACCTGCATCTCCAAACCGGACTGGCGTGGCTGCGTGTGCGGGGTCCACTGGAAGCCGTCCCACCACCGCACGAGCCGCGGGTCGGCCTGATCCGGGTACCAGCCCGGCGCGACGTTCATGCTGTGCAGCGTAGGGAAGATCCGCCAAGATGGCAGGATGTTCGCAGGCAAACGGTTACTGCTGGCTGTCTTCGTCTCGGTCATCGGTCTGCTCGGTGGCGTAACCCCGGCCCTCGCGTCCGCACCGGCTCTGTGCGATGGCGCCTACCAGAACGACTCGAGGCTGGGGCCGAACAACCTGCCCCGCCCCTATCAACGACCGGTCGGCCCGATCCTCGCGGGCTACCACCGGTTCGGCCACCTCGACGCGGCCGCGTTCCTGGCCAAGTGGTGGGACAACGGCTGGAAGTACCCGCCGCAGGACGGCTACAAGCTGGACCACCGGGGCGAGCCCATCAAGTGGGTGATCGAACTGAAGCCGGGTCAGGATCTGGACCGTTTCGGCAGCGAGTTCGGCGCCTTCCTCGCGCCGGAGGGCTCGCCGTACGCGAGCCGGTCCATTCCGCCGCAGAGCCTGAACACGTTCGATCCCGCGTACCGCTGCAACTACCACTCGTACGAGGTCAAGAAGGCCTTCAAAGTGTGGGAAGGCCCGATCGCACCGTGGTTCGAGCAGCGCGGCAACGGACTGCAGGAGAAGCTGGACCGCGCCCTGGTACCCGGTGACGGCCCGCTCAACGTGAGCTGGCTGATCGCCAACGGGTACCTGGCGCGGAACCAGACCCTCAGTCCGTGACCGTGATCGCCCCCGCGGGGCACAGGCCGGCGGCTTCCTTCGCCGTGGCCTCGTGCTCCGCGGACGGGTTGGGCTCGAGGAGGACGACGGTGCCGTCCTCCTCGCTCTGATCGAACAGCTCCGGGTCCGTCAGAACGCACATGCCGGAGCCGCAACAGCGAGTCTGGTCGACCGAAATCCTCATACCGACCACGCTACTGGTAGCGAGTGCACTCCGTAGATGGACATGTTCGTTCGCATCGGAACTTCCGACGCCGGCACGTCGAGCCGCAGGTCGGGGAACTCGCGGAACAGTGCCGTGAACCCGACTCGCATCTCGATACGCGCCAGCTGCTGGCCCAGGCACTGGTGGATGCCGTGCCCGAACGTGACGTGCCCCGTCGCCGGCCGCAGGATGTCCAGCCGGTCCGGGTCCTGGAACTTCTCCGGGTCCCGGTTCGCGGTGGGCAGGTGCAGCGACAGCGTGTCGCCCGCCTTGATCTGGTGACCCTGGAACTCGAAGTCCACCAGCGCGGTGCGGATCGTGCCGAAGTGCACGATCGTCAGGTACCGCAACAGTTCCTCGACCGCGTTGTCGATCAGCGACGGGTCGTTCTTCAGCAGCTCGAGCTGATCGGGGTGCTGCAGCAGCGTGAACGTCCCCAGCCCCAGCATGTTCGCGGTCGTCTCGTGCCCGGCGACCAGCAGCAGGAAGCCCATGTTCTTGACTTCCTCGTCGGTCGCCTCGCCCGCCGCGAGCAGGCCGCTGAGCATGTCCTCGCCCGGCTCGACCTTCTTGCGCGCGACCAGTTCGCCGACGTAGTCAACGACCCGTTGGCTGGCGTCCATCATCTCCTGGAAGCCGTGCTCGAAGTTCAGCATCTTCGCGGTGTCGTCCTGGAACCGGTTGCGCTCCTCGTAGGGCACACCGAGCAGCTCGCAGATCACCAGCGACGGCACCGGCAGCGCGAACTCCTCCACCAGGTCGACCGGCGAACCCTTCGCCCGCATGGACTTCAGCTGCTCGTCGACGATCTGCGCGATCCACGCCGCCAGCTGGTTCATCCGCCGCACCGTGAACTGGCCGGTGAGCATCCGGCGCAGCCGCGTGTGGTCCGGCGCGTCCTGGCCGAGGAACATCCCCGGCTCGGCGGCCCGGCGCTCCGGGATGTCGCCGTTCGGCAACGCCATCAGCGGATGGTGTTTTTCCGACCGGGTGCTCAGCCGGTTGTCCGCCATCAACGCCCTCACCTCGGCGTGGCCGGTGATCAGCCAGCCGAGGTGCCCGTCGGCCATCCTCATCCGGCTGACGTGCGCCTGCTCGCGGATCTTGTGCAGCTCAGTGGGTGGATCCAACGGCGTTTCACGTTTCAGTGGCAGCCCTGTGGTGACCAGTTCGGTCATGTCGCACACCTCCCAGTGCTCAGCGACCTGCTTTCGAAGCTACAGAAGTTTCACGACACTGTGAAGGAAGTTTTGTGCGCAGCGTCCGCCAGCCGGCACATTCCGTGCGAAACCAACGGTCGTGCGTCGCCACGACGACCGCGGCCGCGGTCGCGTGCAGCGCCTCGGTCAGCTCGTCGACGAGCGTGATCGACAGGTGGTTCGTCGGTTCGTCGAGCAGCAGCACGTCCGGTCGCGCGATCAGCAGACACGCCAGCGAAAGCCTCCTTCGCTGACCAGTCGACAGCACCGCGACGGGCTTTTCGAGGTCT
Organism: Lentzea sp. NBRC 105346; assembly: GCF_030269605.1. GTDB lineage: Bacteria > Actinomycetota > Actinomycetes > Mycobacteriales > Pseudonocardiaceae > Lentzea. The sequence goes on along the minus strand of NZ_BSTQ01000016.1, from coordinate 84,636 downwards.
TTTCCGCTCAGCAGACCGAGTTCCGCCGCGAGCGGACACACGTCACCCGCTCGGGTGGTCTCGTCGTCGAACGACGATTCCTGTGCCAGCAAACCGATCCGGCCGTGGTGGTGCACCGCCCCTTCGGCCGGCGCGACCAGCCCGGCGAGCACGTTCAGCGCGGTCGACTTGCCGGAACCGTTGGGGCCCACCACGAGCAGCCGGTCACCCGCGGACAGCGCGAGCGGCTCGGCCCAGTCGACCCGCCCCGGCACGACGAACGGTGTCGCGCTGAGCAGATCGCCTTCGGCTCGCAGGTCTGGCGGCGCGAACCGCAGCGGCGGCGGTGGCGGTGGCACCCGGCGTTCGCCGAGCTCCGCGAGCCGGCGGGCGACGTTGCGCACCTTGCTGGGAGCGCGCGTCGACCGCTTGTGCTTGAACGCCCCCTTGGGCGGACGCCACCCGTCGACCAGCCGCGACTTCGCCTTCTCGACCTGCTCCTCCAGCCGGTCGTGCTCGTCGTTCTCCTGCTGAAACCGCTGTTCCCAGCGCGCCCGTTCGGCCTTCTTGGCCGCCTTGAACGCCGTGTACCCGCCACCGTGCAGGCGCGGTTCGCCGTCCGCGGTGGGGTCGAGGTCGAGCACGGCCGTGCACACGTCGTCGAGCAACGCGCGGTCGTGGCTCACCAGCACCACCACGCCGGGGTGCTCGGCGAGCCGATCCGCCAGGTACCTCAAGGCGTTCTCGTCGAGGTGATTGGTCGGTTCGTCGAGCAACAGCACGTCCGCGCGTTCGGCGAGCAGGCACGCCAGCCGCACGCGGTAGCGTTGCCCCACCGACAGCTCGTCCAGCCGTCGCGCGCGATCGTGTTGCGCGTCAAGGCTTTTCAACGCCATATCGGCGCGCCTTTCCGCGTCCCACGCCTCGATCGCCTCGGCGTGTGCCAGTGCCTCGGTGAAGCGCTGCTCGTCCTCGGTGATCGTTGTCGCCGCTTCATCCAGTTCGGACAGTGCTTCGCGGGCGGGTTTCAGTGCTTCGTCGAGCAGGTCGCCGACCGTGCCGGTGGCGGCCATTTCTTGGGTGACAAGGCAAACGCTGCCGTGCCTGGTGACGGTGCCGTGGTCGGGCGGGAGGTCACCGGCGAGCAGCCGGAGCAACGTGGTCTTGCCGCGACCGTTCTCGCCGATCACGCCGAGCCGCTGACCGGCGCCGACGGTGAGCGTCACGCCGCTGAGCACGGGCGCGGTGTCGTATCCCTTGGTGAGATCTTCGGTCGTCAAATGAACGTGGGTACGCATGGGAGTCCCCTGGGCATGGGTGAACTAGGACGTGTGCTGTGGTCACGTCCTGCTCAGAGGTAGAAGACCCCGTACCCGAATCCCATGCGTCCGACGCTACTCAGAGCCGCAACGCCTTTTCCACGGCGGACTTCAGGTCGGGCAGCGGCTGCGTCGAGCCCGCGCCCACCAGGTTGTAGAAGAGCAGGCCCTCCAGGAACGCCACGAGGTGCGCGCCATCGCGCTTCGGATCCGTGGAACCGAGGGCCTGCACGAGCTGTTCGGCGCGTTCCCGCGGCGCCACGCCGTGCACGAGGATGTCGCGCAGCTCGGTGTGGTGCGTGGCTTCGAGCATGCACGCGTACCGGGCGAGTGTCCGTTCGCGACCCGTGGTGAGCCAGGCTTCGAGCACGTGGGCGATGCTGCCCGCGAGATCGGCCGGGTCCAGTTCGAGCTCGGCTTGTTCGACTTCGGCGAGGCGGCGGACCAGGCCTTCGATCAACGCCTTGCGGGTGCGGAAGTACGCCGAGGTCGTGCCCTGGGGGAGTCCGGCCTGTGCGTCGACCGCGCGGTGGGTGAGGCCGCGCATCCCTTTCGTGGCCACGAGGTGAATGGCCGCGTCGGCGAGTGCCGCCACGCGCCCGGTCATCGGGGGCCGCCGCTCCAGGCGCTCCGTCACTGTTGCCCTCCCGCTCGCGCGTCATCGGGATCGTGAGTGGTTTCCGTCGTCATAGCGACGGAAACCACTCACGCCCTTGCCCTTCCGTTCTACAGCTGTAGTATGAACCTCTCTACACCTGTAGAAGGAGGCGGGCGTGAAAGCGATCGTGATCGGCGGCGGACTCGGTGGTCTCGCGGCGGCCGTCGCGCTGCGCAAGGTCGGCTGGGACGTCGACGTGCTGGAGCGCGCGCCGGAGTTCGGCGAGGTCGGAGCCGGTATCGGCATGATGCCCAACGCCCTGCGCGCGCTCGACGAGCTCGGCCTCGGCGCCGAGGTGCGCCGGCTCGGCACGCCTCGCGTCGCCGGCGGCATCCGGGCGGCCGACGGCCGCTGGCTCGCCAAGCTGCCGGCCGTCGGGCAGGAGGAGATCGTCGCGATCCACCGGGCGGACCTGCACCGCACGCTGCTCGAAGCGCTGCCGGCGAAGTGCCTGCACAACAACGTCAAGGCGACCTTGCAGGATGGCGTCGACGCCGACCTGGTCGTCGCGGCGGACGGCATCCGCAGCGGGATCCGCGCCCAGCTGTTCCCGCACTTCCCGGAACCGGTCTACGCCGGGGCGACCGCGTGGCGCGGCGTTGCGCCGGGCCCGTTCGAAGACCTGGAGATCGCCCAGACCCTCGGCCCCGGCGGCGAATGTGGTGTGCTGCCGCTCGGCGACGGGCGGGTCTGCTGGTACGTCTCGACCGTCGCGCCGCCCAACGCCGACCTCGACCCGTTCGAGCTCTTCGAGAAGTGGCACGACCCGATTCCGCGGCTGATGGCGGCAACGGAGAACATCCTGCGGCACGACATTTTCGAACTGGCGGCTCCATTGCCTACTTATGTTCGGGGCAAAGTCGCGTTGCTCGGCGACGCGGCGCACGCGATGACGCCGTACCTGGGGCAGGGCGCGTGCATGGCACTGGAGGACGCGGTGGTGCTCGCGTCCTGTGTGGCGGATGACGAACTACCGTCCGCATTGGCCCGTTATGACCAGGCACGACGTCCGCGCACGCAGCGAATCGCCCGCGCCGCAAGGCAGATCGGGCGGTTCGGGCTGGAGCTGCGCAACCCGGTCGCCGTCGGGATGCGGGATTTCGTGTTCCGCGCACTGCCGTCGAACATCGCTCTGCGCGGAATGACTCGGTTCAGTGCCTGGCAGGCGCCACGACTTCACCCGATCGGGTCGAATCCATCGGTGACGTGACTCACTGATCAACGGGCGGTCTCGGCGCGATAACGGTTCAACACCACCCTTTTTCGCGGGACTCGTCACCCCTTTGCACTATCAAGTACCTACCCAATGCATCGGACGCGCTTCAGAGATCGTTTTGGGCTAACCGAACAGGCGGTTCCAGCTCCACGAATGTGCAATTACGGTGTCCCGCCATGGCCCCCGTCCCGAGCTCCCCGACTGTTGTGATGTCCCTGTCCGCTTCCCTTGTCGAGCACTCGATCACGGAGACCCCGAACGAAGCCGAGTTCGACATCGCGGAAGCGGAGGACTTCGTACGCCAACACCACGCCGAAGCTGTGCAAGTTGGATTTGGCGACATCGGCAAGGTGGAAGCCCGACTCGCCGAGGTGCACGCGGAGATCGCCGCGACCGGCACCTACCGGCACACCACGGCCGAACTCACCTACGGCGCCAGGGTCGCGTGGCGCAACAGCGCCCGCTGCATCGGCCGGTTGTACTGGCGCAGCCTGAAAGTGCGCGACCTGCGTGAGGTGAGCGAGCCCACCGAGGTCGCCAAGGAGTGCGTCGAGCACCTGCGGCTCGCCACGAACGGCGGCAAGATCCGGCCGGTCATCAGCATCTTCGCCCCGGAGGAGCCGGGTTCGCCCGCGCCGCTCATCCGCAACGAGCAGATCATCCGCTACGCCGCGTACCGCGGATCCGACGGCGGCATCATGGGCGACGCGCGCAACCTCGCGCTCACCGAGCTCGCCGTGCAGCGCGGCTGGGAGCCGCCCGCCCACCGCGGTCCGTTCGACGTGCTGCCGTTGATGGTGGAGCACAACGGAAAGACGTGCCTGGTCGACGTCCCCGAGGACGCCGTGCTGGAGGTCCCGCTGTCCCACCCCGAGCTCGACTGGCTCGAACGTCTCGGCGTGAAGTGGCACGCCGTGCCCGCGATCAGCAACATGCGCCTGCGCATCGGCGGCATCGACTACCCGTCGGCGCCGTTCAACGGCTGGTACATGGGCACCGAGATCGGTGCGCGCAACCTGGCCGACCACGACCGCTACGACCTGTTGCCCTACATCGGGAAACGGATGGGCCTCGACACGTCGTCGGAGACGACGCTGTGGCGCGACCGGGCGCTCGTCGAGCTGAACCGGGCGGTGCTGCACTCGTTCCAGCAGGCGAACGTGACGATCACCGACCACCACACCGAGTCGCAGCGCTTCCTCACGCACCTCAAGAAGGAGGAGGCGGCGGGCCGCACCTGCCCGGCCGACTGGTCGTGGATCGTGCCGCCCGTGTCCGGCGGCATCACGCCCGTCTACCACCGGTACTACGACACCGAAGAGCTGCTGCCGAACTTCTTCCCGTCGAGCTGCCCGGTGAAGCACTGACAAGATGTCCGCGTGGAACTCACGCGCAGGCTCGGTCTGACCGACGCGGTCGTCATCGGGCTCGGCTCGATGATCGGCGCCGGGGTGTTCGCGGTGTTCGGACCGGCGGCCGCGGCCGCCGGATCGGGACTGCTCGTGGCGCTCGTGATCGCCGGGCTCGTGGCGTACTGCAACGCGATGTCGTCGGCCTGGCTGGCGGCGCGCTACCCGGAGTCCGGCGGCACCTACGTCTACGGACGCGAACGCCTCGGCCCGTTCTGGGGTTACCTGGCCGGCTGGGGGTTCGTCGTCGGCAAGACGGCGAGCTGCGCGGCGATGGCGCTGACGTTCGGCGCGTACGCCGGGTACCCGAAGCTCTTCGCGGTCGCCGGCGTCGTCGCACTGACCACTCTGAACCTGTTCGGAGTGCAGAAGTCCGTACTGCTGACGAAGATCATCGTGACGATCACGTTGCTGGGCCTGGGAACCGTGGTCGCGGTCGCCCCGCACGACGCCGACTTCGGCGCGATCAAGGCCGGCGGCGTGCTGCAGGCGGCCGGACTGATCTTCTTCGCGTTCGCCGGGTACGCGCGCATCGCGACGCTCGGTGAGGAGGTCCGCGATCCGGAACGCACGATCCCGCGGGCGATCCCGCTCGCGCTCGGCATCGTGCTCGCCGTCTACGCGGTCGTCGCGTTCACCGCGCTGAGCGCTGTGGGCGCGGACGTGCTCGCCTCCTCGAGCGCTCCGCTCGTCAGCGTGGCACCGCAGCTCGCCGCGGTGATCCGGGTGTCCGCGTGCCTGGCCGCGCTCGGCTCGTTGCTCGGGCTGATCCTGGGCGTGTCGCGGACCGTGCTCGCGATGGCCCGCGACCGCCATCTGCCGCCAGTGCTCGCGCGTGTGCACGCCGGGGTGCCGCGACACGCCGAGCTCGCGGTCGGACTTGTCGTCATCGCTCTCGTGCTGCTGGTGGACCTGCGCGGCGCGATCGGGTTCTCGTCGTTCTGCGTCCTCACCTACTACGCCGTCGCGAACGCGAGCGCCTGGTCACTGGGTAAACGGGTCGTCCCGGCGTTCGGTCTGGCGGGCTGTGTGGTGCTCGCGTTCAGCCTGCCGATCGCGTCGGTCATCGGCGGTGTCGTGGTGCTCGCGCTGGGTACCGCCGCCTGGTTCACGCGGAAAGTACTGTGGTCCAGGTCACGGTGATCCCGTAACGTCTGTCCTGTGAGAGTGGGAACACCCGCAGAGTCGCGGCCCGCCGAGCGTCGCGTCGCCTGTGTACCGGAAACCGTTCCGCCGCTGGTGGAAGCGGGACTCACCGTGCTCGTCCAGGAAGGTGCGGGACGCCACGCGCACGCGGTCGACGCCGCCTACCGCGCGGCCGGAGCGACCGTCACACCGGACGATCCCGTCGGTGATGTCAACGTCGTCATCAGCGTCCAGCCGTTAACCCTTGACCAAGCCCGAAGACTGCGGCCCGGCGACATCACGGTCAGCTTCCTGCCCCTGGCGGAACGCGAGCTGATCGAGATCTATGCCGAACGCGGCGTCACGTCGTTCAGCTTCGACCTCCTCCCGCGCGTCACCCGAGCGCAGAGCGCGGACGCCCTGTCGTCGCAGGCGCTCGTCTCCGGCTACCGCGCCGCGCTGGTCGCCGCGGAACGCCTGCCGCGCTTCCTGCCGATGTTCACGACGGCCGCGGGCACGGTCCCGCCCGCCAAGGCCCTGGTGCTCGGCGCCGGTGTGGCCGGCCTGCAGGCCATCGCGACCGCGCGCCGGCTCGGTGCCGTCGTCGAGGCATACGACGTGCGCGCCGCCGCGGCCGAGGAGGTCCGCAGCCTCGGCGCCAAGTTCCTGGAGCTCGACCTGGAGAAGCAGGACGGCGTCTACGCGTCCGTGCAGTCCGAGGAGTTCCTGGAACGCCAACGGGATCTGATCGGTGAACACGTCGCCGCGTCCGACATCGTGATCACCACGGCGGCCGTTCCCGGCCGCAAGGCGCCGGTGCTCGTCACCACCGACATGCTGAAGGCGATGGCTCCCGGCTCGGTCGTCGTCGACCTGGCCGCGGAGTCCGGCGGCAACGTCATGGGCTCGGCGCCGGGCGAGGACGTCTGGATCGGCGACGTGCTGGTGCACGGCGCGCTCAACATGCCGTCCGGCATGCCGGTGCACGCCAGCAAGCTGTACGCGCGCAACGTGGTCAACCTGTTGAAGCTGATGATGGTCGACGGCGCCGTGCTGGTGAACCTCGAGGACGAGGTGCTCGCCGGGTGCTGTCTCACCCACGACGGCGTGGTGCGCAGGGAGCTGCCATGATCGACCTGCTGACGATCTTCGTGCTGGCCGTCTTCGTGGGCTTCGAGGTCGTGTCGAAGGTGTCCACGATCCTGCACACGCCCCTGATGTCCGGCGCGAACGCGATCCACGGCGTGATCCTGGTCGGCGCCATCCTGATCACCGGCCACGCCACGTCCGGGCTGGAGCTGGTGCTCGGGCTGCTCGCCGTCTTCCTCGCCACCGTGAACGTGGTCGGCGGCTTCGTGGTGACCGACCGGATGCTCGAGATGTTCAAGGGGCACAAGCGATGACGGTCCAGCTGATCTACCTGGTCGCGGCCCTCTGCTTCATCCTCGCGCTGAAGGGCCTGTCCACCCCGCGGTACGCGCGGGCGGGCAACCTGCTCGGCGCCGCCGGGATGGCGGTCGCGGTCGTCACGGCGTTCGTGCACGGTGTTGAGCACAATGGACTGTTGATCGTGGTCGCGATCGTGCTCGGGGTGGCCGTGGGCATTCCGGCCGCGCGGTCGGTGAAGATGACCGCGATCCCGCAGATGGTGGCCCTGTTCAACGGTGTCGGTGGCGCCGCGGCCGCGCTGGTCGCGTTCACCGAGTTCCTGGGCGTAACGGAGCCAGATGTTCTGTTCCGGATCGCGACCGTGCTCACCGTGCTGATCGGCTCGGTGTCGTTCTCCGGCAGCGTGGTGACGTTCCTGAAGCTGCAGGAGCTCATGACGTCCCGCCCGGTCGTGCTGCCGTTCGGGCAGATCCTGTCGATCGGTGTCGCGGCCGTGTCCGTGGTGCTGGCCGTCGCGGTTTCCGTTGTGCCGTCGGGGTTTCTGCTGGTGCTGCTCGCGCTGGCCGGCCTCGCGTTCGGTGTGCTGTTCGTGCTCCCGGTGGGCGGCGCGGACGTCCCGATCGCGATCTCGCTGCTGAACGCCTTCACCGGTCTCGCGGTCGCCGCCTCGGGCTACGTCCTGGCCAACACCCTGCTGATCGTGGCGGGCACGCTCGTCGGCGCGTCCGGCACCATCCTGACCCGGCTGATGGCGCAGGCCATGGGCCGGCCGCTGGCGAACATCCTGTTCGGCGCCTTCACCGCCGTCGCCGCGACTGCCGCGTCGGGCGAGCAGCGCACCGTGCGCGCCGGCACGGTCGAGGACGTTGCGATCCTGCTGGGGTACGCGCACAACGTCGTCGTCGTACCCGGCTACGGCCTCGCCGTCGCGCAGGCCCAGCACGCCGCGCGGGAGCTGGTGGCGCAGCTGGAGGGACGAGGGGTGTCCGTGTCGTACGGCATCCACCCGGTGGCCGGGCGGATGCCGGGGCACATGAACGTGCTGCTCGCCGAGGCCGATGTGCCGTACGACCAGCTCAAGGAGCTCGACGACATCAACCCTGGCATCACGTCGGTGGACGTCGCGCTGGTCGTCGGCGCCAACGACGTGGTGAACCCCGGTGCGCGCGACGAGCCCTCGTCGCCGATCTACGGGATGCCGATCTTCGACGTGGACCGGGCCAAGTCCGTGGTGTTCATGAAGCGGTCGATGCGGCCGGGGTTCGCGGGCGTGGACAACACGTTGCTCTACAACCCGAAGACCACGCTGCTGTTCGGCGACGCCAAGGACTCGCTCACCAAGCTGCTGGCGGCCGTCAAACAGCTCTGAGGCAGGCGGCGTCGGCGCCCGCGGCGGCCCACCAGTCGGCGTCCGCGGCGGAGGCCACATCGTCGACGACGACCTTGGCGCCGAGCGCGTGCACGGCGGTCACCATGTCGCGGATGGCCTTGTGCAGCACGGAATCCGGTGCGGGAACCGGTGCCCGCACGAGCACCGCGCGCACCGGCAGCTCGGCGAGCAGCTCGAGGTGGTCGTACCCGCCGCGGAACCCGTCGAGCCCGGTGGCGATCCCGCTGTCGGCGAGCACCTGCACGTTGTCGTCGCCGGCTACGACGGACCCGATGTTCAGTGCGACCCGCAACCGGGAGGGCGGCAGGCCGGTCTCGTCGAGGGTGCGTTTGACGTGACCGACGAGGTCCTCGTCCCGTGACTGCAGCGCGCTCAGCGTCACGTGCAGCATCGGGGCGTCCGGGTGCTCGGCGGCGTACCGGCACGCCTCGCGGAGCAGCCACTGGCCGATGGGCAGCGAGAGGCCCGTTTCCTCCGCCAGGGCAAGGGTTTGCGCGTGGTGCAGCGTGCCCCAGCGCAGCCGCGCGTGCAGGCCGAGCGGGGAGCGGGTGGCCAGGTTCAGCACGGGTTCGTACGCGATCTCCAGCTCACCGCTCTCGACCGCACCGGGCATCGCGGCGGCCAGGGAGTGGTGGTCACGGCGCAGGGCGTCGGCGTGCGCGTCGTACAGCGCCCACTGGCGTTTGCCGCGGGCTTTGGCCTCGCGCAGCGCCGAGTTGGCCGCGCGCAGCAGCTCGGGGATGGGCGTGCCCAGTGCGGGCCGGTCGACCACGCCGATGCTGGCGGACAGCGCGATGCCGTGTCCGTCCACAAAGGTCGGCTCGGTGAGCTCCTCCTGGATCAGCGCCACCATCTCCGGCACGTTGCCCGCCGGGCTCACGATGGCGAACTCGTCACCGCCGATGCGGGCGAGCACGGCGCCGGCGGGGACGACGTTGTTCAACCGGCGGGCGACCTCGCGCAGGAGCTTGTCACCCGCGTCGTGTCCCAGACCGTTGTTGACCACGGCGAACGAGTCGAGATCCAGGTGGTACAAGGTGATCGGGCCGCGCAGGTGCAGCTTCTCCAGTTGCGTCACGAAGCGCTGGCGGTTCGACAGGCCGGTCAGCAGGTCGTGCAGCAGCTGGTGGTCGAGGTTCTTCTGCAACAGGTGCAGCTCGCTGATGTCCTCGATCATCGTGACGTGGTGCGCCGGCACGCCGTCCGCGTCGTGCAGCAGCGAGCCCGCCAGGTAGACCCACACGGGTTCGCCGTCGTGGCGGATCAGCTTGCGCTGCTCCCGGAACCGGTCGACGAGGCCCTCCCGGACCTTGCGGTAGGCGAGGTGCAGGTGTTGCGCGTCGGCCGGGTGGAAGAAGTCGAAGAGCGACCGGCCGACCAGGGAGCCGTGGCCGACGATCTCGGCGAGCGTGTCGTTGGCCTCGACGCAGATGCCGGAGAAGTCGGTGATCGCGATGCCCAGCGCGGACGACGTGAACACCTCGCGAAACCGCGCCTCACTGACCTTCAGCGTGCGTTCCGCGTGGCGCTTCGACGCGAGCAGGGCCAGCTTGATCTGTTCCTGCTGGTCGAACGCGTCCTGCCGCATCGCGAACGCGTAGCACGAGCTCAGGTTCGCCAGCAGCTCCGGGCCGAACACCGGCAGGAGCAGATCGATGGTGCGCCGCAACGACTCCGGGCCCACGACGTGCGCCTCGACAAGCCTGCGTGCCACCGTCTCCGGATCTTTGGGCAGCAGGTCGAGCAGTTCGCGCAACAGCGCCTCGAGCTCGGCAGGCGAGAGCGGGACGTACGCGGTGGCGGAGATCGCGCGCGCCCAGGCCTTGGCCAGATCGTCGTGTTGCATTCTGGTTACACAGCGTACGTCCCGGACGCCGCGTGGCCTAGCCGGACGGACCGGACGAGACGGACCTACCGCTTGCGGCCGACCGCCGCGAAGATGCCCGCCTTCGCGGGGTCGTCGTCGTTGGGGCCTTCGGGGCGCCACAACGGCAACGGCACGACACCCGGTTCCACGATGTCGAAGCCCGAGAACAGGCCCGAGATCTCCGCCTTCGTGCGCGGGTACATCGGGTTCATGCTCTTCTTCATGACCTCGACGATCCCGGCCATCTCCTCGGGCTGCAGGTCCTGGGTGAACTGGGAGAACGCCAGGTAGCTGCCCGGTGCGACGGCGTCCCGGTACGCGGCGATCACCCGCGCGGGGTCGCGTTCCGGGGAGACGAAGTGGAAGACGCCGACGGTGAGCACGCCGACCGGCTGGGAGAAGTCGATCAACCCGCTCTTGCGGGCCGCCTCCAGCACGGCCTCCGGCTCGGTCATGTCCTCCTGGATGATCGTCGCGCGGTCGTCGTGCTCCAGGATCAGCCTGCTGTGCGCGACCGCGACGTCCTCGAAGTCCACATAGACGACCCGCGCGTCCGGATCGGCCTTCTGTGCGATCTCGTGCACGTTGCCGACCGTCGGGATGCCCGACCCCAGGTCGAGGAACTGGCGGATCCCGTTGTCGATCAGGAACAGCACCGCGCGACGCAGGAACGCCCGGTTGAGCCGCGCGATCGTGCGCGCGTTCGGTTGTGCCTTCAGGAACTTCTCGGCGAGTGCCCGGTCGGCGGCGAAGTTGTGCCCGCCGCCCAGCAAGTAGTCGTACAGCCTCGCGGCGCTCGGCAGACCGGTGTCGACACCTTCGGGCACCCAGCTCAAAGTCATGCCAGCAGGCTACTGAGCGGGTGCACGCGTGCGGCAGGGGATGGGCCCGATCGGCGCAACAACGCTCACTGAAAGGAGTGAACGAGTAACGACGCCACCGCCACACCCGCCGCCGTGCCGATGCCACGGGCCATGTTCACCAGGCCACTGCCGATGCCGGCGTTGCCCGACGGAATCCGCGCCATGACGGCTTTGCTGCTCGCCGGCACGACGATGCCGAGGCCGATACCCAGCGTCAGCAACGAGACCGCCGGCGGCAGTGCGGTGAACAGTGACAGTCCGCCCACTGTGGACACGGCGATACCGGTCGACCTTGACATTTTCGGCAGCAGTGTCGCGGCCAGCGCGAACCCGGCCGGGAGCACGGCGACCAGCAAACCGATCCGTGTCAACGGTTCCCGCAGGGTCGACGGCAGCACCACCATCGGTGCGAACATCACCGCGTAGGCGACGAGCACACCCACCAGCCCGGTGATCACCCGCGCGTCGCGCAACGGCGTGAGCTCGACCCGGCCGTCACCCTTGGTGTCCGGCAACAGGAACCATCCGGCGACGATCGCCACGATGCCGACCGGCACATTGATCGCGAACACCGCGGACCAGCCGTACCGGTCCACCAGCACCCCGCCGAGCAACGGCCCGAGCGCCAGCCCGAGTGCCTGCGCCCCGGCCTGCACGCCGAGGGCCTGGCGCATCCGTTCCCGCGGCACGTTCGTCACGATCAGCGCAACGCTGTTGGCCTGCAGCATCGCCGCCCCGACCGCCTGCACTACCCGCGCGGCGACCAGCCACTCCAGCGCCGGCGCCGCGCAGCAGGCCAGCGACGCGCCCGCGAACACGGCGAACCCGCCGAGGTAGACGGCCTTGCGCCCGACCTTGTCCGCGAAGCCGCCGATGGGCACGAGCAGCGCCACCAGCGTGATCAGGTACGCGAGCGACACCCACTCGACGCTCTGCCCGGCGTTGAAGCGCGCCCCGATCGCGGGGTACGCCAGCGGCACGATGCTCGCGTCGAGCTGTCCCATGAATGCGCCGAACAGGACCGTCAGATTCATCGTGCCCAGATTATATCTGACACCGAGGTACTTTCCGAGATCAGTAGAGTTGTCGCATGTCAGACGAGGCCCGCACGCTCACCGACGTCGTCACCAGGCTGCGCCGCGCGCTGCGGACGAGCATCCGCAGCGACTGGCCGTGGGAGTCGTTGCCGATGGCGCAGGTAGAGCTGTTGCAGACGCTGGCCGAACGGCCGCCGATGAAGGTCGGTGAGCTGGCCGCGGAGCTGCGCCTGGCGCCCAACACGGTGTCCGGGCTGATCAGCCAGCTGATCGAGTCAGGCCTCGTGATCAGGGGCGGCGACCCCAAGGACCGCCGGGTCGCCCGCTTGTCCGTCTCATCCCGTGGACACGAACAGCTCGCCGTGTGGCAGAAGGAACACGAGAAGCGCATCGGCTCGGCGTTGAGCAAGCTCGAGCCGTCCGAACGCGACGACGTCGTCCGCGCGCTGAAGGCCCTCGATCACCTGGTCGACCACCTTGCAGATCCCTCCTGACGACGCGATCGACCCGGATGTCGATCTTCATGTCCCCGCTCAACGCACCGAGCTGTCCCTCGGACTTGTCGCGCTGGTCTCGCTCGGCGGCGGGCTCGGGGCGCTGGCGCGGTACCTGCTGTCGGCCGGTCCGTGGTCGATCTTCGGGATCAACGTCGCCGGGTCGTTCCTGATCGGCGCGCTGATGGCGTCCGCTCCTTCCCCACGGGTGCGCGCGTTCCTCGGCACCGGTGTTCTGGGCGGCTTCACCACGTTCTCCGCCTACGCCCTCGACCTCTCGTGGCTGCTGGTGCTCACCCCGGTGTGCGCGTTCACGGCCGCCTACCTCGGACAGCGGGTGGTGCTGTGGAAGCGCTGATGGTCTTTCTTGGGGCGGCTTTGGGTGCGCCGGCGCGGTACCTGACCGACCGGTACGTGCAGTCGCGGCACACGTCCGACTTCCCGTGGGGCACGTTGACCGTCAACGTCGCCGGGTGCTTCCTGCTGGGGCTGCTCGCCGGGGCGAGCAGCACCTGGATGCCGTTGCTGGGCACGGGTTTCTGCGGCGGGCTCACCACGTACAGCACGTTCGGCTACGAGACCGTGCGGCTCCTGGAGCGCCGCGAGTTCCGGTTCGGACTGCTGAACGTCGTGGTGAGCATCGCCCTCGGCGTCGGCGCGGCCCGCCTGGGCTACCTGCTGGCCGCGTAGCCCCGCCCGCGCTCACGCGGGCGTCCACCCGCCTGGGGGACCCCCGGCTTTAATTCTCCCAGGCGGGTCTGACAATTCCGGGGCCGTCAGCCCTTGAGCCGCGCCAGCACGTCCGGCAGGTCATCCGCGTGCACGACGCCGAGCCGTTGCGTGGCACGGGTGAGCGCCACGTACAGGTCGTTGGCCCCACGCGGCGACTCGGCCAGAATCCCGGCCGGGTCCACGACCACCACGGCGTCGAACTCCAGCCCCTTCGCGTCGGTCACCCCGAGCACGACGGTCTGCGCCTCCTCCAGGTCGTTGCCCATCGACGACCCCGGCACCGCGGCCACCACTGCGGCACCCAGAGCGGAGAGCTCCGCGGCGGGCACGATGACCGCGACCTTGCCCGCGCCGACCGCGGCCACCTCGTCGGCGATCAGCGCGGGCAGCTCGGCGGCGTAGGACGCCACCTGCGCAACCCACGGCGCGACACCGGTTTCCCGCACCGACGTCGGCGGCACCAGGTCCGGGTCCACCGACGCGAGCACGTCCGCTGCGACCTCCATGATCTCCGCCGGCGTGCGGTAGTTGACCGTCAGCTCGGTGCGGCGCCAGCGGTTCATCACGTACGGCGACAGCACCTCGTCCCACGACGTCGCGCCGCCGATGTCGCCGGTCTGCGCGATGTCGCCGACCACGGTCATGGACTTGCTGGGGCAGCGGCGCATCAGCGTGCGCCACGCCATCGCCGAGAGCTCCTGCGCCTCGTCGACGATGATGTGCCCGAACGTCCAGGTGCGGTCGGCGGCCGCGCGCTCGGCGGCCGTCTCGTAGCGGTCCACGCCGTGGCGTTCGGCCAGGCGGTAGGCGTCCATCAGGTCGGTCGCCATCAGGATCTCGGGGTCGGCGTCGTCCTCGAGGTCGAGGATGTCCAGCACACCCTGCGCGTACTCGATGGCCTGCCGCCGCTGCCGTTCCGCGCGGGCCTTGGCCTCGGTGTCGTCCTCACCGAGCAGCTCCGCGGCCTCGTCGAGCAGGGGTACGTCGGCCGGGGTCCAGGGCGCGCCGGGGGAACGCTGCATCAGTGCGCGTTCCTCCTTGGTGAACTTGGACATCGCGCGGTTGAGGCGCTTCGGGTTCGAGTACAGCTCGGTGAGCAGCGCCTGCGGCGTGAGCACCGGCCACAGCTGCTCGATCGCCGCCTGCACCTCGGGCGACTCGCGCAGCTCGCGCCGGATGTCGTCGACGTCGGCCTTGTCCAGCAGATGCCGGCCGAGCCGCGACACGACCTGGCCGGCGAGCGTCGAGATGACCTCGCGGGCGAACGTGCGGCGCGCCTCGTTGTGCGCGCGCCTGGTCCGGCGGGCCCGGCCGCGCGCGTCGCTGATCGCCCGCCGGTCGAGCTTCAGCACGTCCTGGTCGAACGGGATCTCGACGAGCGGCGGCGCCTCCTGGCGGTCGCGCACCGCGGCCGCGACGACGTCGGCCATCTGGATGCGGCCCTTCAACGCCGCGACCTCGCTCGGCTCCTTGCCCGTGGCGTTCAGTCCGGGGAACAGCTCGCCCACAGTGGACAGCAGGACACCGGTTTCCCCCAGCGACGGCAACACCTGGCTGATGTAGCGCAGGAACGTCGAGTTCGGACCGACCACCAGCACGCCGCGCTTCGCGAGCTGGCGGCGGTGCGTGTAGAGAAGGTAGGCCGCGCGGTGCAGTGCCACCGCGGTCTTGCCGGTGCCGGGACCGCCCTGCACGACGACGACCCCGTTGAGCTCGGACCGGATGATCACGTCCTGCTCGGCCTGGATCGTCGCGACGATGTCGCTCATCTGACCGGTGCGCGTGGCGTTCAACGCGGCGAGCAGCGTCGCCTCACCGGTCAGCCCCTCGTTGCGGCCGAGGTCCGCCGAGTTGATGTCCAGCACCTCGTCGTCGAGCCCGACGACCTTCCGCTGCTTCGTGCGGATGTGCCTGCGCCGGCGCACGCCGTCGGGTGACGCGGCGGTCGCGAGGTAGAACGGCCTGGCGGCGGGTGCGCGCCAGTCCATCAACAGCGGCTCGTATTCCTTGTCCTCGTCGAACAGGCCGATCCGGCCGATGTAGAAGCGGTCACCGTTGTGGAAATCGAGCCGGCCGAACGCGAGGCCGTTCTCCACCGCGCTGTACTGAGCCAATTGGTCCGTGTACATCGCGACGGAGGTGTCCCGCTCCGACCGCATCTGCGGCGTGCCGCCGCTCTGCCGGAGGGATTGGGCGAGGCGTTTCGAAGTCTGCTCGCGGAGGTCGTCCAGCCGGCCGTACAACATGGCCACGTATTCCTGCTCCGGTTCCATTTCGGAGATCCGGAGGTCATCGGAGGGGCTTGACAACGTGCCTCATTTCTCGATACGGTGTTCTATCAGGTTTTTGTTCCTGATTCTTACGCGTGTGCAGACTGTCTAATCTACACGCAAATCCTCGCGATGCAGATACGCCTTCAGCAGTAGTGTGCGCAGATCGTCACGTTCACGGTCCGTGAGTGGCGCCAGCAGCTCGGCTTCCTGCTGCTCAGCGGTGTCGAACCGGTGCGACAGCGCCCGCCTGCCGTGTGAGGTCAGCTCGACGGAGTAGCGCCGCCGGTCCCGTTCGTCCCTTTTGCGATCGACGTACCCGTGGTCCTGCAGGTCGTCGAGCAGCGTCACGAGGTCACTGGCGTCGATCCGCAGCCGGTCGCTGATCTTTTTCTGCGCGACCGGCCCGAGATCGGCGACGCACGCGAGCACGGCGAGATGCGGAACGCGCAGGTGACCGGTGGTGAGCCGGCGGGCTTCCTTCACGAGCTGGAGCATCAGGTAACTGGGTAGCCGCAGTAGCCGATCGATGCTCATGTGAAGAGCATAGGAAAAGGTCCCACGATCCGATGTCGCAACTGTCTAGCACTCAGTGTGATGTCGATACGACCGATAGTGGTTTTCTGTGCTGGCCGGCGGGTGATGCCGGTTCCCGCCGGGCCCACGCACGGCAGGCTGGAGCCATGACACGTGCGGAGCTCGTCCGCCTGTGCCGCTGTGCCGTGCGCAGGCCGCGCTGGCAGCTCGTTCTCGCCGCACTCCTCTCCGTCTGGACGCTCGCCTGGGTCCTCGGGCAGCTCGGGCGCGAGCCGCTGAGCCCGTTGGACCTGGTCGCGTGGACCGGCATCCCGCTGGAGGCGGCCTCGTCGTGGGCCCGCGACCGCGCCGACGTGCTGATCTGGTGCGCCACGCTCGGCGGCCTGAGCTGGGCCGCGACCACCGAACGCGCGCAGCTGCCCGCCCTGGCCGGCTGGCTGGCGGTGCTGGTGGCGGGCGAAGCCGCCGGCTACGAACCGGCCGTGCACCGGGCGATGCTCAGCATGGGCGTGTTCCTGCTGGTCCTGGCGCTGGTGTCGGTGACCGGGCGGCGTGCCTTCGTGGTCGACCGCATCGCCGTGATGCCGCGCGACGTGCTGCGCGCCGGCGTCACCGCGGCCGTGCTGACCGCCATCGTGCCGCTGCTGGCGCCCGGTCTGGCGGTAACGCGCCTGGTCCGCCCATACGTCACCAAGCCGCCGCGGCTGCGCCGGGTTGAACCGCCGCCGCTGCGGGAAACCGGGTGACGTGCCTTCCGGAGACCCAGCGGGCTACCTGCCCCCGCCCGCTCCGCCGCGCAGCGCGTTGACGCTGCGGTTGTGGCTCGCCGGATTCGGCGTCGTGTTCAACTCCGT
The DNA here is from genome assembly GCF_030269605.1 of Lentzea sp. NBRC 105346. Classification (GTDB taxonomy): domain Bacteria; phylum Actinomycetota; class Actinomycetes; order Mycobacteriales; family Pseudonocardiaceae; genus Lentzea. The sequence goes on along the minus strand of NZ_BSTQ01000016.1, from coordinate 67,497 downwards.
CGCGGGAGTGCTCGCGGCTCGAGCCGGCCTCTGGTGGCTGGCGATTGTGCTGTGGGTTCTCGTCGTGGTTTGCGTCGTGGACTTCGCTTGGGTGGTCCACCGAAAGCGCCGCGGCGATCCCGGTTGATGAAACCTGTCGGCAACCTGTGCTGGGCATACCGGTCCGTATACATAAAGATGTTCATGTGCATGAAGACCCGGCTAGGGGCAGGTTAGCCAGGGTGATGCGTCGACAGCCGGTGCAACAACGGGGCGCGGCTACAGTCACCGCGATCCTGGACGCTTGTGCGAGCCTGCTGAACGACTACGACTACGACGACATCACCACCGCGCGCATCGTCGATGTTGCCGGTGTGCCCATTGGCTCCTTCTACCAATACTTTCCCGACAAACGCTCGGTCGTGCACGCACTCGCGTTGCGCGGCATGGAGTCCTACCTCAACGAGGTGGAGGAGCTCTTCGCCAACGGTCTGGTCGCGGACAACTGGCGGGACGCGATGGCCCAGACCGTCGGCATCTACCTGCGCATGCTCGCCGAGGTGCCGGGGTTCGGGCGGGTGCGGTTCAGCGACATGCTGGACAGTCATCGGCTCGATTCGAGCGTCGATCAGTACGAGCTGATGGCTGAGCGGTTGGCCGAGATGTTCGTCGAGCGGTTCGGCGTGCATGGGTCTGGGCCGGTCATGCTGACGTTCCGGATTGCGGTGCATTCCGCGGATGCGCTGTTCAAGTTGGCTGAGCGCGTGGATGCGGCGGAGCGGGCTCACGTGCTGGGGACGGCTGACGACATACTGTCTCGGCTGCTCGGCAGCATCCTGGATCCCTGACGCGGCTGGTTCCGTGGTGGCTTGGTTCCTGACGCCCTGGATCCCGGTGCTGTGATCTCAGGGCTCTGGTCCGCTCGGTTCTGGTCCGCTCGGTTCTGGTCCGCTGGGGTCTGGTCCGCTGGGGTCTGGATTTCCGATCTTGTCGGGGGTCTGTGCTTGGGTATGTGTAAGGGGTGCTCCGGTCGGGGGACCCCTTGGGGGCGTGGCCTGGCTGCCGGTTTCGTGCGTGGTCGGCCTCTTCTCAGCTGCCGGTTTGTGTCGACGCGGCGGCTTGTGTGGTGGGTTGCTAGTGCGACGCGCTGACTTTCCTTGGCTGCCGGTTCCGTGCGTGGTTGCGCCTTGGCTGCCGGTTGCGTGCGTGGTGCGTTTCCTGCTCGGGGCTCCGCCCCGGACCCCGGCTCAGCTCAAAGAGGGGCCCCTCCGTGGTGTCGTTTCGTAGTGGGTTGCGTTGGGGTGGTGTGCCCCTCCCGTCGCATCGCACCTGAGGCAGCCACATCCGAGCCCCCAGGTCAAGCGAAAAGCGTGCTTGACCTGGGGGCTCGGATGCGGCAGGGCTTCGCCTGCGATGCGACGGGAGGGGCCCACCACCTGGTGGTTCTTTGCGCTGCGCGCGCCTTTGGCTGCCGGTTCCGTACGTGCTCGCTTCCTTGGCTGCCGGTTGCGTTGTGGTCCTGGTTCCGTGGCTCGCGCTTCGCGCATCGTGTGTGGCGCGAGTCGTACGTTCCCGACCCCTGAGCTGTACGTTCCCGCGCGGTTGCGGGCTTGGTGCCCAGCCAGTTGGCTGGAGGGTATGGACGTTGACGTCGTCGTGCTCGGCGGCGGAGCCGTTGGCGAGAACGTGGCCGGGCGGACCGCGGCCGGTGGGCTCAGCACGGTCATGATCGAGGCCGAGTTGATCGGTGGTGAGTGCTCATACTGGGCGTGCATGCCTAGCAAGGCGTTGTTGCGGCCCGGACACGCTCGCGTCGCCGCACAGCGGGTTCCCGGGATACCGGTCGGCCCGCTGCAGGCTGGCGCTGTGCTCAAGCGACGCAACGAGTTCACCTCGAACTGGGACGACAGCAGCCAGGTCAAGTGGGCTCAGGACAACGACATCACGATCGTGCGCGGTCGTGGTGAGGTGACCGGCGAGCGCGAGGTGACGGTCGGCGGGGACTTGTATCGGGCGCGGCACGCGGTGGTCGTGTGCACTGGCAGTGTGCCGAAGATGCCGCCGCTGCACGGAATCGGCGACGTTCCCGTGTGGACGTCGCGCGAAGCCACGTCCGCGCAGGAGGTGCCGGAGAGTCTCGTCGTGCTCGGTGGCGGGGTGGTCGGCGTTGAGATGGCGCAGGCCTGGGCGCGGCTGGGATCCAATGTGCAGCTGGTCATCTCCGGTGAGCACCCGTTGCCGCGCTTCGAAGACTTCGTCGGGCCGATGGTGGTTGACGGGCTGCGCGAAGACGGCGTCGAGATCCATCAGAACGCCAAGGCGACGGCTCTCGCACCCGGCACCCTCACCCTCGACGACGGGCGCGAGGTCTGCGGCGAGCGGATTCTCATTGCTACTGGGCGTCGGCCGAACACCAAGGACGGGAAGCCGCTCGCGGTTGACGACACCGGGCTTGTGTCCGGAGTGGACGGTAGGTGGCTCTACGCGGCGGGTGACGTCACCGGTCGCGTCATGTTGACGCACCAAGGTAAGTACCTCGCGCGGGCGGTAGGTAGTGCGATCGTCATGCGCGCCAAGGGGGAGGAGCCTGAGCCGTGGTCGGCGGGGCAGGCCAGTGCGGACCACGTTGCCGTGCCGCAGGTTGTGTTCACCGACCCCGAGGTGGCGTCCGTCGGTAAGACCTCGCGGGAGTCGGACGGCAAGGTGATCGACCTGGACATCGCGGTTGCCGGGTCGTCGCTGCATGCTGACGGGTACCGCGGCAAGGCGCGCATGATCGTGGAAGACGGCAGGCTGAGCGGCGTCACGTTCGTCGGGCAGGACGTGGCCGAGCTGTTGCACGCGGCGACCGTCGCGATCGTCGGGCGGGTGCCGGTCGAACGGTTGTGGCACGCGGTGCCGTCGTATCCGACGATCAGCGAGGTCTGGTTGCGGTTGCTGGAGGAGTACGGCCTCTAGAGCCAGACCAGGCAGAACGGGTGGCCGACCGGGTCGGTGTAGACGCGGAACTGGTCGGGGTCGTTGGGCTGCACCAGCTTCGCGCCCAGCGCCAGGACCTGGGGTTCGGCGGCGTCTACGTCCTCGACCAGGATGTCAAGGTGGAACTGCTGGGACGCGTGCGGGTCGGGGAACACCGGCGGCCGGTAGTCGCCGGCCAGTTGGAACGCCAGGCGCCGGCCGTCCGGTTCCAGGAGTACGACCCAGGTGTCGTCGCTGCCCGGTAGGAACTCACCGCCGAGCACGCCCTGGTAGAAGCGGGCCAGCTCCCACGGGGCGGGGCAGTCCAGTACAACGGAGCGAAGTCGTCCGATCATGCGTCCAGGCTATTGCGCGGGCAGGCGCAGTGCCTGCTTCGCGACCGCGTCCAGCGTCGGGTCGCCCGCACCGCCGGACCAGACCGCCTGGGCGATGTAGACGCGCGTGCCCTTGATCGACGACGTGAAAGCCGCGCGCTCCAAGGGTTTTCCGTCCAGGCCGTTGATGCCGCCGGAGCCGGGGGCCATGATCACGCCGTGGAACGCCTGTGCGCTGGGACCGTCTACCACGTCCAGTGCGGACACCACGACGGTGACCTTCTTGCCGTTGATGGCCGTCTCGTACTGCGCGCGCTGGACGTCGCGGCACTCGTTCGCGATCAGCCACGCCTTCACGTCGCCGTAGGCCTGGCCCGCGCAGTCGTTGTCCTTGCGGGCGGTGACGGGAGTGAAGCTCGTGCCGTCCACGACGACCGTCGTCGGTTGTGGCGGGGGAGCCGAGGAGGCGGTGGCGGACGCGGTGTCGTCGCCGTCGCGTAACGACATGACCAGCACGAACACCACCAGGATCACGACTAGCGCCGCGCCGGCCGCCCACACCGACCATTGGGAGAAGGTCGTCGGCAAGCGTTTGCGTGCCTTCGGTCTGGCGTCGGTGATCTTTGGGATCAGCATGGTGCTCGCGGACGCCAGGTCCGGCGTCACGGCGTCCGAGAACCCTTCGGCGAGCAGCTCGGGGACCTTCGGCGGCGTGCCGGTCGGCGACAGCACGGCCAGCAGCCGGGCCGCGTGTTCGACGCCGCACGGCAGCGACGACGTGGCCAGCTCGCGCGCGGCGGAGATCAATGAGGTCGGCTTGGGGTGCAGCACGCGGACGCCGCGGTTGAGGTCGACAGTCGGCTGGACCACCTGCTTCACGAACGGGCCGACCGCGACGACCGTGCTCACCGGCAGCGGCTCGGCGCGCATCGCCTGGATGCGGTGCGCGACCGCGGTCGCCGCCTCGACGGCCTCGGTCGCCGGGTTGGGCGTGCCGTCCGGGCTCACCAGCGGCCAGCCGTCGATCTTCCACTGGCCGGCCAGCGGCGCCTCCAGGCGCACGGCGGGATCGGGCAGGTCTACGCCGACGATCACCAGCACGCCGCGCGGGAGGACGACGACGGCGTCGAGCGCGCGAGGGCAGTCCGGTGGCTGCACGCCGAGCAGCGCGACGCCGCCGACGATCTCGTTGCCGACACCCCACGTGGTCAGCGCGGCCCGCACGTCCGCGCCAACGGCCGAGGGCTCGGCGCCCAACCGGATCAGCCTCACTACTCCAACACCTTTCTGTGAAGGCAGGTCACCGTAGCGCTACGGGGTGTGTTCGGGCCGTCGTATCCGCGTCTTGAGACAATCCGTGACAGCCGTCACCTGATAGTGGATCACTCGTTAGGTGTATTGCCTATCGATGTTCACGGAGGGTCCATGTACAAACGCGCCACCCTGCTCGCCGCCGCGCTCGTGGCCGTATCCGCCCCGTACGCGTCAGCGTTGACGCTCGACACCGTGTTCGTGCACGCAACCGACATCGGTTCCGCCGAACAGGCAGTACAGAACTCCGGACTGACCAAGATCACCAGTTTCCGCAAGATCGGTGTCGTCGCCGCGCGGGGCACATCGGCCCAGGTCAGCTCGGCCCGGCTCAACCCCGGCGTCACGCAGGTCGAGGCCAACCGGGCGATCAAGTTCTTCGGCTCCACCTCGCACGTCGCGACGCGCGGCCTGGAGGCGCGCAACACGCTCGGCCTCGACGGCCGCGGCGTCTCGGTCGCGATCATCGACTCGGGCGTCGACCCGACGCACCCGTCGTTCAAGCTGCCGGACGGCTCGTCGAAGATCGTCCGCAACCTGAAGAGCACGTGCCTGGACGAGAACAGCAGTGCGACGAACTGCATCGTCGACGTGCCGACGTCGACCGACACCGACACCCTGTCCGTCGGTGGGCACGGCACGCACGTCACGGGCATCGCGGTCGGCAACGACGTGCAGATCTCGGGTGGCCCGGTGGTCCACGGCGCGGCGCCCGGCGCCAAGGCCGTCGTGATCTCCACGGGTGCCGCGCTGCTGATCATCGGCGCCGACGCGGCGTTGAACTGGGTGCTGGAGCACCACAACGCGCCGTGCGGCGCGGGTGTGTCGCCGACCGTGTGCCCGCCGATCAAGGTGATCAACAACTCGTACGGCCCGTCCGGCGGTGGCAGGTTCGACCCGAACTCGGTGACCGCGAAGCTGCAGCGCGCGCTGGCGGCCGAGGGTGTCGTCACGGTGTGGGCGAACGGCAACGACGGTGGCGACGGGTCGGCGAACCTGTCCAACCCGCCCGGCCAGGACCCGACTCCGGGCGTGATCTCGGTGGCGTCCTACAACGACCAGGACACCGGCACGCGCAACGGCACGCTGTCCGACTTCTCCTCGCGCGGCCTCAAGACCGACCCCTCGACGTGGCCGGACATCTCCGCGCCCGGTGAGAACATCACGTCGTCGTGCCGGCCGTACCTGCTGATCTGCTCGACGGGCCTCAAGCCGCAGAACGGCCCCGGCCTGCTCGACATCGGCACGTTCAACACGATCAGCGGCACCTCGATGGCGGCCCCGCACATCACCGGGATCGTCGCACAGTTGTTCCAAGCCCGTCCGAACGCGACGCCCGCGGACATCGAGCGCGCGCTCAAGTCCTCGGCCTACAAGTACGGAACCGGGTACCAGCAGGTGGGTCCGTACGTGACCAGCTTCGACAAGGGTACGGGCCTAGTCGATGTCGTCGCCGCGGTAAACGCAATCTAGATCACGATCGCGTATCACCCGGCCGGGTTCTCGGGGCCTAAAGTCCCGGATCTGACCCGGTCGGGTGATGATCGTGCTGGTTCTTATGGCGGACAACCGCCCAGGCAAGGCAGAATGCAGCGAACGGGTTTCACCGAAGATCGCTTCGCTCGACAGGCCGTAGGGGAAGACGTCCCTCGTCGAGTAGCGGAGGTCAGCAGTGAGCACCCGTGGCAGCACCAGTGGCGTGGTCTACGTCCACTCGTCGCCGTCTGCGGTCTGTCCGCACGTCGAGTGGGCGATCTCGGGCACCCTCGGTGAACGAGTGGACCTCCGATGGGCGGCGCAACCCGCGGCACCAGGCCAGTTGCGCGCTGAATGCGCCTGGACCGGAGATTCCGGCACAGGCGCCAAACTCGCGGCCGCGTTGCGCGCGTGGCCCATGCTCCGCTTCGAGGTGACCGAGGAACCTTCCCCCGGCACCGACGGCGAACGCTTCTGTTTCGCGCCCGTACTAGGGCTGTGGCATGCCCGCACCAGCGCGAACGGCGACATCGTGGTGTCCGAGGACCAGCTCCGCGCGCTGGCCGCCCGCAGCCGCGGCGGCGAGTCGTTCGCGCACGGCGTGGACGAACTCCTTGGTGCCGCGTGGGATGACGCGCTGGAACCGTTCCGCAGGGCGGGCGACGGCGCTCCCGTCACCTGGCTCCATCGGGTCGGCTGACCTCGGGGTCGGAGTGCGTGGGATCCCACGCCAGCATCAGCTGACCGTACAAAGTGGAGCTCTTCAGCAGGTCGGCGTGCGCACCGAGCAGCGGTGCGCCACCGTCCATGACCAGCACCCGGTCCGCGCGCAACGCCGAGCTGAGCCGGTGCGCGATCACGATCAGGATGCCGCCCCGAGCGGCGAACGCCAGCTCGGCGCGCGCCTCCGCGGCCGGGTCGAGGTGCGAGGTCGCCTCGTCGAGGATCACCACGGACGCGTTCGTCGCGTAGACCCTGGCCAGCGCGAGTAGTTGCGCCTCACCAGCGGAAAGACCCTCGCCCGCGTGGCCGAGCCGCGCGTCGAGCCCGCCCAGGCGTTGCAGCAGGGGACCGGCGCCCACGGCCGTCACGGCGTCCACCAGATCGGAATCGGACGCCCAGGGCGCGAGCAGCGCCAGGTTCTCCCGGACGGTCCCGGTGAACACGTAGGCCTCCTGCGGGATCAGCGCGATCGAGTGGTGGCGCACCGATGGCGTCACCCGGTGCATCGCCACTCCGCCGAACAGGATCGTGCCCCGCTCGGCCGTCATGATCCCGGTCAGCAGGCCGGCCACAGTGGACTTGCCGATGCCGCTGGGCCCGACCACCGCGAGGTGGTCGCCGGGGCGCAGGTCCAGGTCCAGATCGCGCACGACCGGCTCGGCGTGCGCGCTCCAGCCGAACGTCAGGCCCCGGACGGTGACCTCCGTGCCGGCGGGCACCTCCTTGCCGTCCTGCTCCACCGGCGTGGGCGCGGCCTCGGCGAGCCGGCGCAGCGCGACCATCAGCCGGAGCACCACCGTGCTGGTCGTGTTGGCCAGCCCACGCAGGGCCGGATGCACGCTCTGCGTCAGATAGACCACCGCCGCCAGCACCGCGCCGGACGACAGTGAACCGCGCGCGACCATGCCGGGTGCGATGCAGAGCAGCAGCACCACCGGCAGGAGCCCGCCGAGCGCGATCACCGTGCCGCGCAAGGCATTCGACCACGCGACCCGCACGGTCGTGCGCGCCTGGTGGTCGACCTCGCGCGCGATGTCCTGTGCCGCCTCGGCTTCCGCGCCGCACGCCACGACGTCCCGCAGGCCGGTCAGCACGGTGCCCGTCTGCTCGGCGGTGTGCTCCTCGGCGAGCACGGCGTCGCGTTGCCTGCGGGCGAGTGAGGGCAGCAGCAGGCCGAACAGCACGAGTGAGGCCGCCACCGGGATCGTCACCAGCCAGGCGATCGGCCCGGCGGTCGTGGCGAGGCCGACCAGCGCGGCGACCGTCGTGACCACCAGCGCGCGGGCCTGGATCAGCACCCCGGCCGTCGCGTCGCGCACGACCTCGACGTGCCGGGTGATCCGCGCGACCGCGCTCGCGTCCGGCAGGCGGCGGTGTGAGACCGGGTTGTGCAGCACACCGTGCACCACGGCGGTCACCAGCGCGTCGCGCATCGGCTCGACCACCGTGCCCAGCCGGGCGAACACCTGGCGCTGGCCCAGGGCGCCGACCACCGCGACCGCGGCGAACACCAGCAGCCAGCTGACACCGGTCCACGGTTTGCCCACCGCGAAGCCGTTGTCGACGGCGTGGCCGACGAGGCGGCCGCCGAGGAACGCGGGGACGCCCTCCAGCACCGACCAGGCCAGCAGGATCAGCACACCGCGCCGGTGCCCGGCGAGTACGGAGAGGTAGAACCGCATCTATTCGCCTCCGGTGAAAACAGCGCGATAGCCGTCGTGGCGCCACAGCTCGTCGTGCGTGCCGGTGCCGCGCACGCGGCCGTCCTCCAGCCACACCACGAGGTCGGCGCGCGCCGCCGTGGCGGCACGATGGGTCACCACGACCCTGGTGCGCCCGGACAGCTCCGAGGTGATGGCACTGTCCACCTTGGACTCGGTGACGGTGTCCAGGCTGGCCGTGGCGTCGTCGAGCACCAGCACCCGCGGCGCGCGCACGATCGCGCGGGCGAGCCCCAGTCGTTGCGCCTCGCCGCCGGACAACGGTGTGTCCTGCATGGGCGTGTCGTATCCCAGTGGCAGCCGGATCACGACGTCGTGCACCTGAGCAGCGACGCAGGCCGAGCGCACGTCGTCCGGTGTGGCGTCGGTTCCGTACGTGACGGAACGACTGACCGTGGCACCCAGCAGGGTGGGACGTTCGAACGCGTACCCCACGGCGGACCGGGGCAGAGCCTCGACGGCCACGCCGTCCACCAGCACCTCACCGGTGTCCACATCGGACAGACCGCCGATCACGGCGGCCAGTGCCGACTTGCCCGCACCCGAGCGTCCGACGACCGCCGTCAGCAGTCCGGCCGGGATGGTCAGGTCCACGTCGTGCAGCGCACCGGTCACGCCGGCGCCGCGCAGCACTACCTCGCCGGGGCCCGGTGGCAGTCCGGGGGTTTCGCGCCGGGACACCGGCCGGTCCAGCACCTCGGCCAGCCGCGTCGCGCTGGCGCGGGTTCGTTCCAGTGCGGTCAGCTGGGGCACCTGGCCGATGACGCCCATGCCCAGCGCCGCGTACCCGAGTGCGGCGAGCACCTCGCCGATGGTCAGCCGGCCCGCCATCACGCCGAAACCGGCGGCGATGAGCACGGCGAGCTCCACGGCGGGCAGCAGGAGCCCCGCGCGCCACATCATCTTCGCCTGGGTGCGCCACATGCCTCCGCCCGCGGCGTGCAGGCGTGGCAGCGGTTCGAGGACGCGGGCCGTCTCCCGGGAGGCGATGCCGGACGCGGTGATCGTGCGCAGACCGGTCACCGCGTCGAGCAGCCGCGCCGACACCTCACCGGACACCTCCTGGTAGGCGAGGACGTCGTCGGCGGTGAGCCGCATGTGCGTGCGGACCAGCAACAATGCCAGTGGAACGCTGACCGCGAACACGACCGCGAGCCGCCAGTCGAGCAGGGCGAGTGCGACGATCGCGCCGCACGACGTCACGACCGCGATGCCGATGTTGACCACCAGCACGGCGAGGCCGCCCGCGTTCGCGCAGTCTCCGGTCATCCGGCTGACCGCGTCACCCGCGGGGAACGGCGCGGGATGTCCCAGCGCGAGCAGGTGCTTGGAGAGGCGGTGCCGCAGCCACGCGGTGGCTCGGCTGGTGATCGTCGCGGCGAGGACGATCCCGATGGCGTCACCGACGATCTCGGTGCCCGCCAGCAACATCAGCCACAGCACGGTGGTGAGGACGAACCGGCCGCCGATCGCCATGTCCACGGTGTTCGCGAGCGCCGTGGGGAACAGCAGTCCGGCCGCGGTCGCCACGCCCGCGTTGAGCACGAGCAGCCACGGCCGGTGGTCCCGCCGGGCCACCGAGGCCAGCAGCGTGTCGCCGGGTTTCGCCATCCGTGTTCCTCCCGCCGAACTGGGGGCGCATCATGACAAGGGGCCCGGCAGCGGGATGGCTGTCGGACCCCCATCGGGTGGGTGAGCGGCGTACTTCGCCTACGCCGCTCACCTACCTCGACATTTCAGTGTGCTGCAGGTCAGCAGGCCAGCAGGCTCACGGTGGAGTGGCTGCAGGGCAGGAGCAGCGACGCGTTGGACGCGGTGGTGCTGCCGCCGCCACCGCCGCCACCCGACGCCATCGCGTTGGCCGGCGCCTCAGGCGTCTCGAGGTCCTGCATGTCGAGGATGAAACCCATGACTTTCTCCTTCATAGAGGGATCGGTCTTTTACTGCTACCGGCCCAGAACAGAGGGTGTCTGTGGTGGAGCCGGGGTCTTGGTGCCCAGGAAGGGCAGTGGTGGTGTGCCGTCCACAGCGGACGCGATGGCGAGCAGGATGCCCGCGCCACCGGTGTTGAGGTCCATGGAGAGCCGCCGCAGCTGGATGCCGGGGAACGCGATGCCGCCGCCCCAGTGCACGGCGTGCCAGCCGAGCGCGGTCAGGTGGTGGTCCCGCGCGCGGCTCAGCCGGTCGTCGGGCCGCCGGCGCAGCTCGTGCGCGATCGTGGCGAGCAGGCCCGCCCGTCCGAGCATGAACGACGGCTGGATGACGAACTCGCCGGTGCACCCGCTCAGCAGCGCGGGAATCTTTGCCGCACAGGGGTTTTCGGGGTCGGCCTTGGCCAGCTCGATGAGCACCAGTGCGATGCCCGCGCCGCCGATGTCGACGTAGGGCAGCGTCCGGAAGTTGCCGTCGCGCACCTGCAGCGAACCGTCCAGCGCGACGTCGCACTCGCTCAGGTCCCGCTCCAGCGCCTGCTCGCTGAGTCGCAGCCAGCGTCGTTCCTCGGTGCGCTGGAACAACCTGAGGAAGAGCAGCGCGGGTCCGGACCAGCCGTGGAGCAGTCCGGCCCGCGCCTTGCCGCCGGCCGGGGGTGCGGCGGCTAGTTGCGTCGCCAGTCGTTCGGCGAGCTCGGTCGCCCGCACCTCGAACGCCGGATCGCGCCGGGTGTCGGCGAAGTGCAGCAGGTTCAGCCCGATGCCCGCGAGACCCGCGCTGAGCCCGTGGTCGTTGGTCTTCTCCACGAGCGGCGGGTATGACTCGATCAGCTGGGTCGCGACGTCGTGGTGTCCGAAGTTCTCCAGCACGTACGCGATGCCGTGCGCCCCGGTGAAGAATCCGGGCTGCTTCGGCGGGTCCCGCAGTACGGCCTTGACCAGCCAGTCCTCGTGTTCGGGGTAGCGGCCCTCGCCGGTTTCGGCGAGCGCGTGCAGTACCCCGGCGGCGCCGAAGCCGAAGCACGTGCCGCCGACCTCGAACTGCTCGATGTCGCCGGGGAACAGCCGGTCCTCGCGGTGCGGCGTCGCGCTGGCGAGCACCGCCGTCGCGATCGACTTGCGGATGACCTTCCAGTCCGGCTCCGGGTCGTCGAACGGCGTGAACCCCGTGTCGGTGGGCGGGTCGACGCGCGGGGTGAGCGTGGTGAGGATCCGCTCGCAGTACTCGTCGCCGAGCCCGAACTTCTGCTTGATCACGGCGACGTGCTCGGCGAGCTTCGCCGGGGCGAGCTCCACCACCGCGTTGAGCGGCAGGAAGAGCCACAGCCGCAACGCGGCCAGCGGGTACTCGTCGATTTCGAAGCCGGTCCGGTCCGCGGGGGACTGGAAACCGGGCGCGCCGAGCGTCGGGCGGTGCGGGTCCTCGATCGTCGAGGAGAGCTCGAAGTCGATCAGCGACACCGAGTCGTCCTCGTCGACCAGGATGTTCAGGGTGTGCAGGTCGCCGAAGATCACGCCGCGTTCGTGCACCCTGGAGATCAGCTGCTCGACGCGGTCGACCATCGCGAGCGCGCGCTCCCGGTACTTGGTGAGCTTCTCGTCGGTGACGTCCTTGTGCGTCAACGGGTAGTTCTGGCCGAGCCACTGCCCGAGCGAGATGCCGGGCATGAACTCCATCGCGACGAACAGGTGCTCCCACTCGAAGAACCGGTCGTACACCTCGGGCACGCCTGGGGTGCCGGCGAGCCGGGTGAGGATCTCGTGCTCGCGCTCCAGCCGCGCCACGGCGTCGCGGCCCTCACGGTCCAGCCCGGCGTGCGGCCGTGCTTCCTTGAGCACCACCTGCTTCTTGTCGGACTTGCGGGTGGCCAGGTAGACGCCGCCGCCGTTGGAGAAGTGCAGCGACCTCGTGATGTCGTACGGGAACGCGTCGCGGTCGCCCGAGTTGCGCTCGGCGAGGTGCGGTGCGAGGAACTCGGGCAGCTTGATCCACTCCGGAACGCTGAACACGGGCTTGCGCTTGTCGGGCACGAGCACGCCGTCGGCATCCTCGATCGCGAGCACCTGCTGCCCGTCGACCTCGAGCCACTGCTCGACGAACCCGCCGTAGCGCACGTAGAGCGGCCCCTTGCCGTACCGCAGGTCGCTCAGGATGTAGGCGCCGTGTTCGCCGGCGAGCACCTCGCCGAGCTCCGTGCAGATCCGTTCGAGCTGCGCCTCGTCGCCGGGGTAGATCGTGATCAGCTTGCCGCTGCCCTCGCGGGGCGCGTACTTGGAGTTGCGCGCCAGCACGATCGACAACGTGCGCAGGTACTTGAACGGGATCCGGCGCTCGACGCAGTAGGCGTAGGTGGCCTTGAGCACGCGTTCGGCGTTGTCCAAACCGGCCGAGACGTGCATCTTCCAGCCCTGGTTGGGCAGGGTCACGCCATTGGGGTGCTGGTGCCGCCAGACGTTGCGGTCGACCTGGGTCCAGTTGTCGGGCAGATCGGGCAGAACGTGCGAGAAGTCGTCATTCGGCAGCTCAGATTCGGCACCGTTCTGCAGATCGTAGAACTGCCGGTCCGCGAAGCAGTACGCCTCGTATCTGAGATCCACCGAATTCCCCTCCGCTTTCACCGTGCAATTGGTGATGCGGCATATTCACACACAATCGGTCCGCAATGGCCAATCCGCCGTACGAGTTATATGGATGGGCCGATCGTGAGGGCTCCGGCTCGCGCTACTCGCCGGTATATCGCTCTGGGTGATCGCGTTTGGGTCCGCATCACCCGGATGCAAGGTTTACTATTTCGGCATTTGGGGTGCTCAGACGCTTCGCGTGCCTAACGGAACGCTCTGGTTCTACTTTGGTTTAGTGTCTTTACCAGGTCTATTCCAGGTGAAACCTGATGCATAGTTACGTGGGTGCAAGTGTCGAACACGGCGCGTGGTGTGTGGGCCGGTCGGGTGAGTTCTCAAGTGGGATCCATTGCGGGTTTGAATGAGCCTTTCGGCGGTATTCGTTACTACGGTCGTACTCATTCGGAGTATGGGATTACTGCTCAGTAATTTCCCGCGCAAACAACGTGCGGCTGCATGCAAGTTGCATCTCGTATGCCACTAACCGTCAGTTCGTCAATCTGGAAAATGCTTAACCTGAAATATGGTTAAAAGGCTATGTTTACGTGATTCGCGCACTGCGGTATGGGCGATTTCGTGTACCTCGCGGCGGGGAGGCCGCCCAGGGCCGTTACGCTCGAAGGATGGGGACGAGCCGCTGGTTGGTGCCGGCCGTGGTGGTGATCACGGGTGCGGCGCTGGGCACGGGCCTGGTCGTGCGCGAGCTGTACCAACGGCCACCGGAGGCCAAGGGTTCGCCGATCGTGCAGACCACCCCGTCGGTGTCGCCCGCGGACCTGCCCGGTGACGGCGAGGTGCGGCTCAGCGTGGACGCGTTCGCACACCCGGACAGCCAGCGCGTGCAGGCCGTGCTGCAGCACTACTTCGACGCGATCAACGAGCACGACTACGACAAGTGGCGCTCCACGGTCACGAAGGAGCGCCGCAAGACCAGCCGCGACCAGTTCCTCAGCGGGTACTCCACCACCCGCGACGGCAGCATCGTCGTGCAGCGCATCGAGTCCGACGCGTCCGCTGACCGGGTGCGGGTGCTGATGAACCTCGTCAGCACCCAGGACCCCTCGAAGGGGCCGCCGGACATGCAGGAGGGCTGCATCCGCTGGCGCGTGGTCTACCCGCTGGTGTGGGAGGACCAGGAGCTGCGTCTCGACCTGGGGGCCGAGGTTGGGCTGCCCCAGCGCGAGCGGTGCTGACGCCGTCGCTGCCCGCGTACTTCCGCACTCACCTCAGCGTACCGGCGGGGTCTGACAGTCTGCGTCGGCGCTGACGCCGCGGCCGCTCCCGCCCCGCCTGGAGCCCGCTCGCGCGCTGAGACTGCTCGCGTCGGCGCTCGCTCGCGTCGCTTGACGCCGTCGCTGCCCTCGCGTGAGCGGTGCTGTGACGCCGTAGCCGCCCACGCGCCTCGCACGCCGGGCGCTGCCGCGCGTGCTTGCTGTCTCCGCGCCTTACGCCGTCGCTGCTGTCCACTTCCGCTCGCGCGCCCCGCTGCTATCCGCGCCCGCTTGCGCTCTGCTGCCTTCCGCGCCCGCTCCGAACGCACCGCGCCAGATGCACTGCCCGAGCGCCGCCCGTAGCTGCCCCCGCGCGCTTCAAATTGCACTAAGCGTACCGCCGAGGTCTGACAGTTTTGAGCCACCGCAAGCGTAAGCCTTGATCAAATACGCTCAGAGCGGAATATTCGCGTGCGCCCCCCGCCCAGCCGGAGCGGCCGCCAGCGCCTCGGCCAGCCGCCGCCGAGTCGTCCGAGGGTCGATCACCTCGTCGACAACACCGATCGACATGGCGCGCTCGACACCACCCGCGATGCGTGAGTGCTCCTCGGCCAGCTGTGAGTGCAGAGCCTCGCGTTCCGACGGAGCCACCGCGGCCAGCTTCTTGCGGTGCAGGATCCCGACAGCGGCCTTGGCGCCCATGACGGCGACCTCGGCGTCGGGCCACGCGAACACGTGGGTGGCACCCAAAGACCGAGAGTTCATCGCGATGTAGGCGCCGCCGTAGGACTTGCGCAGCACGAGAGTCACGCGCGGCACCACGGCCTCGCCGAACGCGTGCAGCAGCTTGGCGCCGCGCCGCACGACGCCGCCCCACTCCTGGCCCACGCCGGGCAGGTAGCCGGGCACGTCCACGAGCACCAGCAGCGGCACGCCGAACGAGTCGCACATGCGCACGAACCGCGCGGCCTTCTCCGCCGACAGCGAATCGAGGCAGCCGCCCTTGCGGATCGGGTTGTTCGCGATCACGCCGACCGCGCGGCCACCCAGCCGGCCCAGCCCGACGACGATGTTCGGCGCCCAGCGCGCCTGGATCTCCTCGAACGAGTCGGAGTCCAGCAACCCCGACACCAACGGCTTCACGTCGTACGCGCGCCGCGGCGACGCGGGCAGCAAAGCTCGCAGGTCGACACCGTCGGCCACGGACTCGAACAGGCCGGGCTGGGCGAACAGGCGCACCAGGCGGCGGCAACGCGCGTAGGCGTCGAGCTCGTCGGAGGCCGTCACGTGCACCACGCCGGACTTGCCGTGTGCGTCGACACCGCCGAGGCCGTCCATGTCGATCTGTTCGCCGGTCACCGAGCGGACCACGTCCGGTCCGGTCACGAAGACCTTGCCGGACGGCGCCATGATCACTAGGTCGGTCAGCGCCGGGCCGTAGGCGCCGCCACCGGCGGCCGGTCCGACTACGACTGAGAGTTGGGGGATGCGGCCGGACGCGCGGATCATCGCCGCGAACATCTGGCCCATGCCGTCCAGCGACTCGACGCCCTCGGGCAGGCGGGCGCCGCCGGAGTGCCAGACGCCGATCACCGGGCAGCGTTCGCGCACGGCCAGGTCGATCGCCTCGACCACGTGCCGGCACCCGGAAGAACCCAGTGCGCCGCCCATGCGCGTGGCGTCGCTGCAGTAGGCGACGACCTTGGTGCCGTTGATGCGACCGCGAACCGCGAACATGCCGCTGTCGTCACGCGGTTGTAGTGGGGCGACGCTGCCCTCGTCGAGTAGGGAACCTAGCCGGATCTCGGGGTCACGGGCGTCGAGATCCAGTTTCAGGGCAGCGGTCATCGCGAAAGCTCCTCAACGAGAAGAGAGGGGGCCTCACCCCGACCTAGTGCGAACTAGGCCGGGGTGAAGGCGAGCGCGACGTTGTGCCCGCCGAAGCCGAACGAGTCGTTGACGGCCGCGTCCAGCTTGACCTTTCGCGGCTCACCGGCCACGACGTCGAGCAGAACCGCGGGGTCCAGGTTGTCCAGGTTCAGCGTCTGCGGCACGACACCATCACGGATCGAGAGGACCGTGATGATGGCTTCCACCGCTCCGGCGGCACCGAGCAGGTGACCGAGCGCGCCCTTGGGGGCGGTCAGCACCGGGTGGTCGCCGATGGCCTTGCGAATGGCGACGGTCTCGGCCACGTCGCCGACCGGGGTCGAGGTGGCGTGGCAGTTCACGTGGCCGACGTCGGCCGGGTCGATGCCACCGCTGCGCAATGCCGCGGCGATCGCCCGTGACTGCCCCACACCCTCGGGGTCCGGTGCGGTGATGTGGTAGCCGTCGGCACTGGTGCCGATGCCGGCGAGCCGGCCGTAGATCTTGGCGCCGCGAGCCTCGGCGAAGTCCGCCCGCTCGAGCACCATGACACCGGCGCCTTCACCGAGCACGAAGCCGTCCCGCCCGACGTCGAAGGGGCGCGAGGCCTTCTCCGGCTCGTCGTTGCGGGTGCTCATCGTGCGGGCCTGGGAGAAACCGGCGACCGGGATCGCGGTGATGCACGCTTCCGCGCCACCGGCGACCACGACGTCGGCCTCGCCCGACTTGATCATGCGGAACGCCCAGGCGATCGCCTCGGCGCCCGAAGCGCACGCCGAAACCGGGGCGTGCACACCGGCCTGAGCCTTCAGCTCGAGACCGACGTGCGCGGCCGGGCCGTTGGGCATCAGCATCGGGACGGTCAGCGGCGACACCTTGCGCAGGCCCTGCTGCTCGAGCAGGTCGTCCTGGGTGAGCAGGGTGATCGCGCCACCGATGCCGGTGCCGATGATCACGGCGAGCCGCTGCTTGTCGACGGTGTCGTCGCCGTGACCGGCGTCGGCCCACGCCTGCCGGGACGCGACGACCGCGACCTGCTCCGACCGGTCCAGCCGCCGGGCCTCGACGCGAGGCAGCACCTCGGTCGGGTCCACGACGAGCTGGGAGGCGATCTTCACCGGCAGGTCGTACTTCTCGACCCACTCGTGGGTCAGGGGGCGGACCCCCGACTTGCCGGCGAGCAGTGCGTCCCAGGTGGACGTGACGTCACCACCGAGCGGGGTGGTGGCACCCAGCCCGGTGATGACGACGTCGATGTTTGAACTCATGCGTTGGCGGCGATGTAGTTCACCGCATCGCCCACGGTCTTGAGGTTGGCCAG
The DNA here is from genome assembly GCF_030269605.1 of Lentzea sp. NBRC 105346. Taxonomy (GTDB): domain Bacteria; phylum Actinomycetota; class Actinomycetes; order Mycobacteriales; family Pseudonocardiaceae; genus Lentzea. The sequence goes on along the minus strand of NZ_BSTQ01000016.1, from coordinate 50,040 downwards.
CTCGTCGTCCGGGATCTTCACGCCGAACTTGTCCTCGGCCTGGACGGCGATCTCGACCATGGACAGCGAGTCGATGTCGAGATCGTCCACGAAGGACTTGTCGACGGTGACGTCGGCAGCGGTGACGCCGGCGACCTCTTCGACGATCTCGGCAAGACCCTTCGTGATGTCCTCGTTGCTCACTGTTGTTCCCTTTCCGTCATCGATACTCATGGGCACCGGACCACCTGGCCTGCATAGGACAGGCCCGCGCCGAATCCGACCAGCAGCACCACATCTCCGGAGGAGATCTCGCCCGCTGCCCTCATGTGGTCCAGTGCCATGGGGATCGAGGCGGAGGAGGTGTTGCCGGACTCGACGATGTCTCGTGCGATCACCATGTCCTGCCGCGCCCCCTTGGCGTGCAGGCGCTTGGCGACCGCTTCGACGATTCGCAGGTTCGCCTGGTGCGGCACGAAAACGTCCACTTCGGACGGCTCGATGCCCGCCAGTTCGACCGCGCGAAGCGCCACGGGTGCGATCTGGGTGGTCGCCCACCGGAAGACCGACTGGCCCTCCTGGTGCACGAACGACACCCGGTCCTTGATCGTAATGGCCTCGACGAGATCGCCTCGGCTGCCCCAGGCAACGGGGCCGATGTGAGCCTCGTCGCTCGGGCCCACGACCGCGGCGCCCGCGGCGTCGGCGAAGATGATCGCCGTCGAGCGGTCGTCCGGGTCGACCCAGTCGGAGAGCTTCTCCGCGCCGATCACCAGCACGTGCTTCGCCGTGCCCGCGCGGACCATGTCCGAGGCGACGCCCAGCGCGTAGCAGAAGCCGGCGCACGCGGCGTTCAGGTCGAACGCGGGCGCTTCCTTCACACCGATGCGGTCGGCGACCTGCGCGGCGGCGTTCGGGATCGGGGTCGGCATGGTGCACGTGGCGACGATCACGGCGCCGATGTCGGACGGGGTGAGGCCGGCGTCCGCGATCGCCTTCGAACCGGCGGTGACGGCCATGTCGACGAGCAGTTCGTCCTTGTCGGCGACGCGGCGGTTCACGATGCCGACGCGTTCGCGGATCCACTCGTCACTGGTGTCCATGCGAGCGGCGAGGTCGTGGTTGCTCACGACGTTCTCGGGCTGGTAGCTGCCCAGCCCCATGATTCGGGTCCCCGCGACGGGAACGGGAATCCTGAACTGCGTCACTGATCGGCCTCCGCGGCGGTGTTCAGCAGGTCGGTGACCTGGTCGAGCTGAGCCGGCGTCTTCAGGCCGAGGGTGGGGGTGCCCTTGAGCGTGCGCTTCGCAAGGCCGGTGAGCGCGCCCGCCGGGGGCAGCTCGATCACGGCGCGGACGTTCTTGGCGGCGAGGGTCTCCTGGCAGCTGTCCCAGCGGACCGGGCGGGTCACCTGGGCGATGAGGCGGCTCAGCACCTCGGCGCCGTCGGTGACGAACCCGCCGTCGGCGTTGGACAGCAGTGCCTTCTCCGGGTCGTGCGTGGCCAGACCGGCGGCCTGCTGGCGCAGCGCCTCCTCGGCCGGGGCCATGTACTGCGTGTGGAACGCGCCCGCGACCTTGAGCGCCCGCACCTTGGCGCGCTCCGGCGGGTTCTCCGCGAGCTTGGTCAGCGCCTCCAGCGGACCGGCGGCGACGATCTGCGCCGCGCCGTTGCGGTTGGCGGGCACCAGGTTCAGCTCCTCGAGGCGAGCGAGCACGTCGGCCTCCTCGCCGCCGAGCACGGCGGCCATGCCGGTCGGCGCGAGGGCGCACGCGGCGGCCATCTCCCGGCCCCGCGTGGCGGCGAGCGCGACGGCGTCGTCCGCGCTCAGTGCGCCGGCGATCGCCGCGGCGGCGAGCTCACCGACGGAGTGACCGGCGACGATGACGTCCTCGGGGAGGTCGATCCGGGTGCGCAGCTGGTGGTAGGCCAGCAGCGCGGACGCCACGACGAGCGGCTGCGTGACCGCGGTGTCGACGATCTCCTCGGCCTCCGCGGTGGTGCCCAGCCGCACGAGGTCGAGCTTCGCGATCTCCGACCACTTCCGGAGCTGCTCTTCGGCCCCCTCGACTTCGAGCCAGGGGGTGAGCATGCCGGGCGTCTGCGACCCTTGTCCGGGGGCGAGGAGTGCGATCACGCGTTCACTAAAGCTGGTCGCGTGCGCTCCCAGTGATGCCGCAGACCACGAAGTACAACGATCGTCTTTGTAGCTTCCCTACAAAAGTGACCTGGTTGTGAACGTTGCACGACGTCGTGCGTTGTTGACAACCGACTCAATCACTCGTTCGGACTGGTGTGCCTCTCACCACAGTCCGCGCGCTCGGGCGAGCCGCCCAACGCTGAGTGCGACGCGCAACACCAGAGCGTCACGGGGATCATGGGCGTTTCGCCCGGTGAGCTCGTGGATGCGGCGCAACCGGTAGCGCACGGTGTTGGGGTGCACGAAGAGCTTGCGTGCGCAGGTCTCCAGCACCCCGCCGACCTCGAGGAACGCGTCGACCGTCTCCAGCAGCGACCCGCCCGCGTCCTCCAGCGGCCGCGCGACGCGGTCGACGAGCTGCCACTCGGCCTCGGGGTCACCCGCCAGCGCCCGTTCCGGCAGCAGGTCGACGGATCGCACCGGCCTGGGCGCACCCGGCCAGCCGACCACGGCCCGCAACCCGCTGAGCGCGTCACTGGCGCTGCGGTGCGCCTCGGCGAGGCTCGCGGTCGTCGGTCCCGCGACCACGGGCCCGTCGCCGAACGCCTCGGCGATCTTGGCAAGCACCTCCTCGACGGGGTCGGTCGGTCCGCTCAGCACCACGACCAGCCGTGACCCCTGCACGCTCAGCAGCACGGCGCGGCCCAGGCGGGCGGCCTTGCTGCGAACGCCGTAGATGATCTCCTGCGGGTCCTCCGAGTTGGGGTTGCCGACGACGACCGTCGCCTGGGCGGCGGGGTCCCAGCCGAGCGCGGCCGCCCGGCTGAGGAGAGCCTCCTCGGGGTCGCCGCGGACGATCCCGTCCACGACCAGGGCCTCCAGCCGGGCGTCCCACGCACCGCGCGCCTCGGCGGCCGCCGCGTAGCTGGTCGCGGCCGAGAAGGCGATCTCCCGGCCGTACCGCAGGACGCCCTCGGTGAGGAACATGCGCTCCTGGTCGTTGCCCGCGAGCACGGGCAGCTGCTGCTCGAACAGCTCCAGCGCTATCCGCACGAGCTCGACGGTCTGCCGCAGGCTGACCCAGCGGGAGATGTCCTTGGGCGCGCTGCGGAACGCCTCCGCGCTCAGGCTCATCGACTGCTCGGGGTCGTGCAGCCAGGAAACGAACCCCGCGACGCCGTTCTGGATCAGCAGCAACACGCTGGCGCGCTGGTCGGCGGGCATGCGCCGGAACCAGGGCAGCCGGTTCTCCATCTCCGCGACGCTGGTCGCGGCCAGGTTGCCCGACGCGCGCTCCAGCTTGCGCATCGTGCGCGGGGACAGCCCAGGTGTGCCCTCGTGCGCCCCGGCTGTGCTGCTCATTCCCACAGCCTAGGTGCTGTCACCGGGTCGAGTGACAGAACCTGAAAAGCCCCCTTGGGAGCCATACCGTCGCGGGTGATTTGGTTCACCGGCGCGGAGGTATTGGGTCTTGCGGAGGATTTCGGCAATCGGCATCGGTGTGGTCGCGCTCATGCTGGTGAGCACGACCGCGTCAGCGGACCCGCCAGATCCGCTCGCCGAGTTCTACCAGCAGAAGGTCGAGTGGAAGCAGTGCTCGGGCAAGCTCTCCGCGCTGGAGTGCGCCACCCTCGTCGCACCCCTCGACTACGCCAAGCCCGCCGGCGACCGCATCTCGCTAGTCATCAGCCGCTCGAAGGCCCGCGCGGCGGACCGCAGGCGTGGCGTTCTGTTCACCAATCCGGGTGGTCCCGGAGGCTCAGGCCTGAGCATGCCCGTCTTCCTGGAAAAGGCGGCCGTCGGTGACGTCTACGACCTGATCGGCTTCGACCCGCGCGGCGTGGGCGGCTCCACGGCCCTGAACTGCCGCGAGTCCCCGGTCATCGCCACCCCCGACTCCCGCCCGGCGGACGCCGACTTCCCGAAGTGGGCCGCCGAGGCGCGCGAGGCGGAGGAGGCGTGCGCTCGTTCCGCAGGCGGCATCCGCCAGTTCATCAGCACCGCGAACACCGCCCGCGACATGGACGTCGTCCGAGGCGCCCTGGGTGAACCGAAGATCAACTACCTCGGCTACTCCTACGGGACCTACCTGGGCGCCGTCTACGGCACGCTGTTCCCGGCGCGCCTGGACCGCAGCGTGCTCGACTCGTCCGTGCATCCGGAGTGGGTGTGGCGCGACCAGTTCAAGGCGCAGGCCGTCGCGTACCGCCGCGACGTCGAGGCGTGGGCGGCGTGGGTGTCCGAGCGCAACGGGGCTTTCTCGTTGGGGAAGACTCCTGCCGAGGTCCTGACCGAGGTCGAGAAGGTGGCTTCGGCGTTGCTGACGAAGCCGATCGGCGACCACAACCGTTCGTCCTTCGACGGAGCCGTCGGTGTCGGCGCCCGCTACCGTCCACTGTGGTCTGATCTGGCCACGATCGTCGGGAAGCTGCGGGCGGGGGAGAAGCCTGCGGTCGAGGGTGCCAAGGCGGCTTCCTTGTTGGCTCGCACCGGGATTTCCGACCTGCGGTCCGGTGTCTTCGACACTGTGACCTGTGAGTCGGACTGGCCCACCGATGTCGAGACCTACTACGAGGACATGCGAACGTTCCGTGATCGCTACCCGTTCGGGTTCGGCATCGTCCGGGCGGCGCCTATGACGTGCACGTTCCGTTCGTTTGTGCCGCCGGAGCCCCCTGTTCGGGTTCTGCGCAACGGGTACCCGGTCGGGGTCATCGTGCAGTCGGAGGGGGACACCCAGACGCAGTACGCGTCCGGTCCCGCTATGGCTTCCCGGTTGGGGAACAACCTGATCACCGTTGTGGATGAGGGGAAGCACGGGCTTTACGGCGGTGGGAACAAGTGTGTGGATGAGCGGGTCGATCGGTATCTGATCGATGGGGTGTTGCCTGGGTCGACTTCTGAGTGTCCTGGGGATGCTCGGCCGGACGTGCCCAAGGATGGGGAGGCGCCGCAGCCGACCGTTCAGGCCGATTTGTCGCAGTCGATCCAGGCTTATCTGGATGGGCGGGGGTTGAGTCGGCATTTGGCTGGTGGGTGAAGGGGCAACTCGCCGGGGCGTGAGTGGGCGACACGCGGGGATGGGTGGGCTCGCGCGGGCTGGGTTGAGGACTCGCAGATCGGGAAGGTACGGCTCGGTGGTCGGGAACGTACGACTCGCGCGCATCGGGTGCGGGAGCGTCAGACTCAGGGGGCCGGACGGTAAGACTCGGGGGTCCGGACGGTAAGACTCGCGCGGGAAGGCGGCACGTACGGCACCGGCACGAACGCTGGCGACCACACACGGGACCGGCAGCCAAGGTGGCGACCACGCACCCAGAGTGGGGCGCGTCTGGTGGGCACGTACGGAACGCGATTGGGGCTTGACTTGGGGTGCGGTGTGGTAGCCCTTGTTGGGCCGGCAGATCTTGCATCTGCCGGCGGAGCCGGCCCACCACGCCGCCCGAAGGGATCGAACACAGCGCCCCTGAGGTTCCAAGTCAAGCCCCAATCGCGGCGCCGAAGGCGCCCCCGGAAGACGCAGCGCCCCACGACACCGGCAGCCGACAAAAGGTGACCACGCACGCAACCGGCAGCCAAAGACCGTGTACGGAACCGGCAGTCAAGGCCGAGGCAAGGCACCGAACAACGGAAGCGCCCGGCGCGTTGACCGCGCCGGGCGCTTCCATCTCCCCGGTCCCCACCGGTCACTCCACTCTGGACGGTGATCGTCTGTAAGTCCACGTCAGCCACCCTTTCGTGTCACAGTGTCGCGGTTGCCGGGCGTGTCGAACCACGAAACGATCTACACAACAACCGCAACACGAACCCGAGGAGGGCGCCGTGGGCTCCCAAATCACCGAAGGACTCGGGCAGGCGTGGGCCATGGTGGCCACGTTCGTCCCGAAGCTCCTCGGTTTCTTGCTCGTCCTGGTCGTCGGCTGGTTCATCGCCAAGGCCCTTTCGAAGGGCGTCGAGTTCCTGCTGAAGAGGGTCGGCTTCGACCGCCTGGTCGAGAAGTCGGGCCTCGGCGGCGCTATGGCGCAGTCCCCGATCGACGCTAGCGGGCTGATCGTCAAGATCGTCTACTACTTCGTGTTGCTCATCGCGCTGCAGCTCGCCTTCGGGGTGTTCGGCACCGGGAACGCCGTGTCGGCGTTGCTGAACGATGTCATCGCGTACCTGCCGCGCATCGTCGTGGCGCTGGTGCTCGTGCTGGTCGCGTCCGCCATCGGCAAGGCCATGCGCGGGCTCGTCGAGGGCGCGCTGGGTGCGCGGCCATACACGAAGATGCTGGGCGGCATCACGTACGGCTTCATCATGGCGCTGGGTGTTATCGCGGCGCTGAACCAGCTGGGCATCGCGGTGTCGGTGACGATGCCGGTTCTGATCGCGGTGCTCGCGACGGTCGCCGGCGTGATCGTCATCGGCGTTGGTGGCGGTCTGGTGCGGCCGATGCAGCAGCGGTGGGAGGGCTGGCTTCAGCGCATGCAGGCCGAGGCGCCTCCCGGTCGCGCGCCGCAGCCTCGCAGGTCGCAGGAGCAGCCGGTGAGCGCGGGCATGCGCGGCATGGACAACACGCCTACGCCGCCGCAGGGCACGCCGATGCCGCCGGCTTCGGAGTAGCAGGAACCCGCTGAGGGGGCCGTCCGTGAGGGCGGCCCCCTCAGTGCATTCGCTGCACGATGAAGTCGGGGTAGGGGTGCGGGCCGTAGGCGCCGGCGGTTTCGTCCAACGCCGCGCGTAGCGCGCGCAGGTGGTCGACGGTCAGCTGCAGTGGCGGCTCGGACGGGTGGTACGTCGTGCGGATCGGGTAGTCGACGCCCGGCGTGGTGGTCATCTCGATGTGGCAGCCGAGTACGTGGGTCACCGGGTTGACCGAACAGAAGGCGATCAGCCGGTCGATCGTCGCGACGTACGCGTCCCAGTCGAAGATGTAGAGTCGGCCGGGGTAGAGCGTGTCGCCGGTGAGGAGCAACCCGGTCTGCCGGTCGTAGAACACCACCGCGGACTCCTGGTGGCCCGGCCCTGGGATCGCGTCGACGATCCGGTCGCCCAGGTCGACCGTCGCCGAGTTCGAAGGCCAGTCCGTGAAGCCGAAGAACTCGATCACGGCGTCCAAAGTAGGCGCCACCACGTCGGTGAACTGGCCGTCGCCCGCGACGTGGTCGCCGTGCGCGTGAGTGTGCACCACCTGCAGGCGGCGATCGCCGATCAACGTAGAAACCGTGTCCCGCAACGGGAAGTATTCCTCCTCGGCGGTCGCACCCGTGTCGATCAGCAGCGCCGTGTGCGTGCCCAGCAGCAGGAACATGAACGGCGCCTCGTAGTGCACCGACTTGTTCTGTCGCAGGATGAACGTCCGGGAGTCGTAGGAGTGCACCTGGATCGGCGGCGCCGGGTCGTGCTTCGCCGACGGCCAGCCCGCGTGCCACTTCACGTCGAGGTTCATGTCCGGAGGAACTCCTGCAGGCGTTCGGCCTCCGCGTCGACCTCGGCGCGGACGCTCTTCGGTTGCGGGGAAAGGTAGTCGACGGTCACGTCACCGGACTTGAACGTCCACTGTGCACCGACGTAGCCGTTGATCAGCACGGTGCGCTTGCCGCCGATGACCAGCGGCAGGTGTTCGTCGGCGATAACGCGGCCGCGGTCGGCGTGCGCCAGCAGGATGTTGTCGAACTCCGGCAGGAACCGCACCGGCAGCGGCGTGTCCGCGGGCGGGCGAGGTGCGTCGGGCAGGTCGAACAGCTCACGGCCCTCGTAGGTGAACGTCACGAGCCGGTCCCGCAGGCCTTCGACGACTTCCTTCAACCTCGTCAGCCCGCACCACGCCTGGATGTCCATCACGGACGACGGGCCGAACGCGGCCAGGTACCGCAGGACCACGTCCGAAAGGGAGAACGCCGACAGCGGCCGGCCGAGCCACGCCTCGGCGGTCGTGCAGACCGGACGCTTCAGCAGTCCCGGTCCCCACACGCCGCGCGGCGGGATCTGCACGGCCGGCAACGCGCACCGCAGCAGCAGGCCGAACGTCGTCGGGTCGTAACCGGGCCAGCGCTCGGCCAGGAGTTTGCCGATGTTGGTGAGCGTGTCCGGCTGCGCCTCGACCAGCTTGCGCGCGGTGCCGACGACCTCGTCGAGATCGAGGCCCGCGAGCTTCTTCGAGATCATCGGCGACGCGATGTGCCGGTCCATGATCACCTGCGTCAACGGCCGCAGGCCCACGCAGTCCGCGGCGCTGACCAGGTGAATCGTGCCGCGCATCAGCAGCAGGCGGACGGCCTGGCGGGACTCCAGCAGCGAGGAGAGCGAGTCGGACGAGAAGTCCGTGATGCGGGACCACAGGCCGGCGTAGGGCGACATCGGTTCCTGCGCCTGGATCCCCACCAGGAACTCGATGGCGTCGAGCGCGCTCAACGGAGCACGCTCGCGCAGCATCTGTCGTTCGATCAGTGCCCGGTTCAGCTCGTCCCGGCTCAGACTCCCCATCCGGGCACTGTAATCACCAGCGCAGGAAGGCGAAACCGGTTCCGTCGGGACGCTCGCCGTCGTGCACGACGAACAGGTTCAGCTTGCCCGTCACGATGGCGGCGCCGTCCGAATGCTCGACGTCCTTGACCCGGAAGTCGGACAGCGGCTTGAAGCCGTTGCGCTGGTACAGCACGAACCGCGAGTCGCCCTGGCTCGACGCGACCAGCTTGTCGTTCCACAGCGTCAGGCCCTCGGCGTCGGCTTCGAGCCACTGGCCGCCGAAACCGGGGTTCGGGCCGTCGGCCACGCACTCCTCGCCTGCCTCGTCGTACTTCATCGGCGCACCGAACGAGCGCACCTTGTCGACCAGCTCGGGCGAGCCGAAGCCTTTGGCGCGCAACGGAATCCGCCAGATGCCGACGTCCTCCTGCGCGGCGTACAGCACGCCCGCGGCCGAGTCGATCACCATGCCCTCGAGCTGCGGCTCGTCGCCGGGCTCCTCGCACGGCTTCCAGGTGGAACCGTTGGGCAGCTTGAACTTCTTCGGCAGGTCGAGCGTGGACACGACCTTCGTGTCGACGTGACGACCCTTCTCCACGTGCAGCAGCGCGATGCGGGTCTCGTTGCGACGGCTCGTCACCACGACGTCGCGGCCACCGACCGTGCCCGCGGCCAGGCCGTAGACGTTGCGCTGCTCGTCGACCTCGTCCTCGTCGTCGGAGAACACCGGCTTGGTCTTCGGGTTCGTCACGTCGTGCGCGCCGGAGGCGTCCACGCGGAACACCCGGATCCGGTCGCGCCCGCGGTCGCTGACGAATGCCAGGTCACCGAGAACGTCGACGTTGTTGAAGCGGCCGGGCTTGGCGTCCGGCGACGGCGCGGGCGGCGCGGGGTACACGCCGATGGTGCGGCCCTTCAGGTCGAACGCCGCGAGCCCGCCCTCCTTGAGCGTGCCGAGCACCACACTGCGCTCGGTGTCCGCCGGGTTCACCCAGATCGCGGGGTCGTCCGCGTCCGCGGGCTCGCCGAACGTCTGTGTCACAGCGGTCGGCTCGAGTACCGGGGTGGCGGTGGGCGCGAGGAACAAAGGCACCAGCGCCAGCGCTAACGAAGATGACATGCGTGGGAACGTAGGGGCGGTCGGTGTACAACGACTGAACCGAGGGGGAACAGGCTGTGTGGTACGAGGTGGGTCTGACGATCTTCGGGAAGAAGATCGCCTACACCGAGCTGATCGGGCAGGTCCTCGCGCTGGCCGTGGTGTTCCTGGCCCAGCGCCGCTCGCTGTGGACGTGGCCGGTGCAGCTCGTCTCGGTGGCGATGCTCTTCGTCGTCTACCTGTCGTCGAGCCTGGGCGGACTCGCCACACGACAGGTCGTCGTCGGGCTGATCGCGATCTACGGCTGGTACGCGTGGGTGCGCCACCGCGACCCGATCTTCGGCGTCGTGGTCCGCAAGGGCACCGTTCGTGAGCGCCTGGCGATCGTCGGGGTGTTCGTCGTCGGCACGGTCGCGTTCGCGCTGGTGCTGGACGCGTTGAACGCCTCGTGGGCGCCGTGGCCGGACGCCGCGATCTTCGTGGGCACCGTGCTCGCGTTCGCGCTGCAGGGCCTCGGGCTGGTCGAGTTCTGGCTGGTCTGGCTCGCGGTCGACGCGGTCGGCGTACCGCTGCAGATCCAGTCGCACCTGTACTTCAGCGCTTTGGTCTACACGGTGTTCGCCGGTTTGGTGATCCACGGCTGGTTCGACTGGAACAGGACCGCGAAACGGTTGACACAGGCGGCATCGTCTCCCGTATGAGGGGACTCCTGATCGCCTTTGCACTGATCATCGCCGGTGCCACACCGGCTCACGCCGCCGAACCGCCGCGCACCGGGTTCGAGCAGACCGGCAACTGGACCACCGAGTCCGAGGAACAGGCCTACCTGACGGCCCTCGGCCTCCCGACCACACGCATCGGCACGACCGCTCAGGGCCGCCCGGTGCAGCTCGTCCAGGTCGGTCCGAGAGCGCGCACGGTCGTGCTGTTCATCTGCTCCCAGCACGGCGACGAACCGGCGGGCCGCGAGGCGTGCCTGATCGCGATGCGCGACCTCCCGCGCCGCCCCGGCGTGACGTACCTGTTCGTGCCGAACGCCAACCCGGACGGCCGCGTCGCGAACACGCGCACCAACTCCGGCGGCATCGACATCAACCGCGACCACCTGCTGCTGAAGTCCGCCGAGGCCCGCGCCATCGCGGCGGTGATCCGCGACTGGCGGCCCGACGTGATCCACGACCTGCACGAGTTCGGCCCGAGCGAGCCCTACTACGTCAAGGACGTGCTGTGGCTGTGGCCGCGCAACCTCAACGCCACCAAGGCCGTGCACGACCTGTCGGAGTCGCTTTCCCGCGCGTACGTGAAGCCTGCGGTCGAGGCCGCCGGGCGCACCAGCGGCGTCTACGGGATCTACGTGGACCCGGTGACCGGTGAGCCGGTCCGCCAGGTCGCGGGCGACCACCAGGAACGCATCCTGCGCAACACCGCGGGCCTGAAGCACGCGATGGGACTGTTGCTGGAGACCAACGACACCGGCACGCCACGCAAACGCGTCGACTCGCACCTGCTCGCGGTGAACGGGACGCTGAAGTACGTCTCCGAGAAGGGGCCGGAGATCGAGCGCGCCAACGCCCGCAGCCGGGCCGTGCGGTCCGGGCCGGTGTACTTCGGCGGGGCGGACAACCAGGCGCCCACTCCGGGCCAGGTGGAGCCGAACCCGCCGTGCGGCTACGTCCTCACGGCCGCCCAGTACACCGAGATCAAGGACGAACTCGGGTTGCACGGCATCAGGTCGCAGTACATGCGCGGCGGCGACCGCATCGTGCCGCTCAACCAGGGGATGCGAGCCCTGATCCCGCTCCTGCTCGACGCCCGTGCCGACGGCGAACTGCTCGCCGCCCGCCCCATCGCCCACTGCTGAATGCCGTCGGGGGCCTATTCGCTGCGTAAAACGCAGCGAATAGGCCCCCGACGGTGTGTGAACTAGGCCAGGCCCGCGTCCGAGGTGGACGGACCCGCGGCCTGAACGTCGTCGATGCGGTACTTGCGTGCCGCCTCGACGACCTTGGCCGGGTCGATCTCGCCGCGCTTGGCCAGTGCCTGCAGCGTCGCCACGACCACGGACTCGGCGTCGACGAGGAAGTACCGCCGGGCCGCCGGACGCGTGTCGGAGAACCCGAACCCGTCGGTGCCGAGCGTGGTCATGTCGGTCGGCACGTACGGGCGGATCAGGTCCGGCACGGCCGTCATCCAGTCCGACACCGCCACGACCGGGCCGGGGGCGCCGGTCAGCACCTGCGTCACGTACGGCACGCGCGGCTCGGCGTCCGGGTGCAGCAGGTTGTGCCGGTCGGTGTCGACGGCGTCGCGGCGCAGCTCCGAGTACGACGTGGCGGACCACACGTCCGCGTAGACGCCCCAGTCCTGGGCCAGCAGCTGCTGGGCCTTCAACGCCCACGGCATGCCGACACCCGAGCCGAGGATCTGCGCCCGCGGGCCCTCACCCTCGGGGGCGGCCTGGTAGCGGTAGAGGCCGCGCAGGATGCCCTCGACGTCCACGCCCTCCGGCTCGGCCGGCTGCACATACGGTTCGTTGTAGACGGTGATGTAGTAGAAGACGTTCTCGGCGTTCTCGCCGTACATCCGGCGCAGACCGTCCTTGACGATGTGCGCGACCTCGAACGACCACGCCGGGTCGTACGCGACGACGGCCGGGTTGGTGTGCGCCAGCAGCAGCGAGTGGCCGTCGGCGTGCTGCAGGCCCTCACCGGTCAGCGTCGTGCGGCCCGCGGTGGCACCGAGCACGAAGCCGCGCGCCATCTGGTCCGCCGCCGCCCACAGGCCGTCACCGGTGCGCTGGAACCCGAACATCGAGTAGAAGATGTAGATCGGGATCATCGGCTCGCCCTGCGTGGCGTAGGACGTGCCGACCGCAGTGAACGACGCCGTCGAGCCGGCCTCGTTGATGCCCTCGTGCAGGATCTGGCCCTGCTCGGACTCCTTGTACGCCAGCATCAGGTTGGCGTCGACCGAGGTGTAGGCCTGGCCGTTCGGGTTGTAGATCTTCTGCGTCGGGAACATGGAGTCCATGCCGAACGTGCGCGCCTCGTCCGGGATGATCGGCACGATGCGCGGGCCGATCTCCGGGTCCTTCGCGAGGTCGCGGACGAGCCGCACGAACGCCATCGTCGTCGCGACCTCCTGCTTGCCGGAGCCGCGCTTGATGCCGTCGTAGACCTTGTCGCCGGGCAGCACGAGCGCCTTGGACTTCGTGCGGCGCTCCGGCACGAACCCGCCGAGCTGGCGGCGGCGCTCCAGCAGGTACTGGATGGCCGGGTCGTCCTGGCCGGGGTGGTAGTACGGCGGCAGGTACGGGTCCGCCTCGAGCTGCGCGTCGGTGAACGGGATGCGCAGGCTGTCCCGGAAGCCCTTGAGGTCGTCCAGGGTCATCTTCTTCATCTGGTGCGTCGCGTTGCGGGCCGCGAAGTGCGGGCCGAGCGCGTAGCCCTTGATGGTCTTGGCGAGGATGACCGTCGGCTGGCCGACCGTCTCGGTGGCCGCCTTGTACGCCGCGTAGACCTTGCGGTAGTCGTGACCGCCGCGCTTGAGGTTCCACACCTCGTCGTCGGTCATCGGCGCCACGAGCTCCTTGGTGCGCGGGTCGCGCCCGAAGAAGTGCTCCTTGATGTACGCGCCGTCGTTCGCCTTGTAGGTCTGGTAGTCGCCGTCCGGCGTCTGGTTCATCAGGTTGACCAGGGCGCCGTCGCGGTCCGCGTGCAGCAGCGCGTCCCACTCGCGGCCCCAGATGACCTTGATGACGTTCCAGCCCGCGCCGCGGAAGAACGACTCCAGCTCCTGGATGATCTTGCCGTTGCCGCGCACCGGGCCGTCGAGGCGCTGCAGGTTGCAGTTGACCACGAAGGTCAGGTTGTCCAGCTGCTCGTTGGCCGCGAGCTGCAGCAGACCACGCGACTCGGGCTCGTCCATCTCGCCGTCGCCGAGGAACGCCCAGACGTGCTGGTCGGAGGTGTCCTTGAAGCCGCGGGCCTGCAGGTAGCGGTTGAACCGCGCCTGGTAGATCGCGTTCATCGGGCCGATGCCCATGGACACCGTGGGGAACTCCCAGAAGTCCGGCATCAGCCGCGGGTGCGGGTACGACGGCAGGCCGCCGCCGGGACCGGCGTGCGAGAACTCCTGGCGGAACCCGTCGAGCTGGTGCTCGCTCAGCCGTCCCTCGAGGAACGCGCGGGCGTACACACCGGGCGACGCGTGCCCCTGGATGAACACCTGGTCGCCGCCGCCGGGGTGGTTCTTGCCGCGGAAGAAGTGGTTGAACCCGACCTCGTAAAGGCTCGCGCTCGACGCATACGTCGAAATGTGTCCACCGACACCCACACCGGGCCGCTGCGCGCGGTGCACGGTCATCGCCGCGTTCCACCGGATCCACGCGCGGTACCGGCGCTCGGTCTCCTCGTCACCGGGGAACCACGGCTCGCGCTCGGTCGGGATCGTGTTGACGTAGTCCGTGCTGGTCAGCGCGGGCATGCCGACCTGGTTCTCGCGAGCCTTCTCGAGCAGTCTGAGCATCAGGTACCGGGCGCGCTGCTGCCCGCCGCCCTTCAACACCGCGTCGAACGATTCGAGCCACTCCGCGGTCTCCTCCGGATCGATGTCCGGAAGATGGGCGGCGAGGCCGTCACGGATGACGCGCACCCGTTCGGGGCCGGTGTTCTGCGGGCTCAAGGTGTCTCCTCGGACTGTCTTTCGCGGTGCTGTGCACCCCCATCGTTGTCGCAAGGAGGCGAATCCGGCACCGCTACCGATCAGTAGTTCTGGATCGTGTCGCTCACGCGCGCGCGATAAGAGGTATGTGCAGCGTGCACCATGGGGGTTTCGGGACGTACGCCGGGGGTCGGTTTGCGGCGTGTCACGTGGTCAACAGTTGCGCAGGTGGTAGCAGGCAGTGTTCGCTGTTCCCCGAAGACTCAGAACTGGCGGCAGTCGAGGTGGGCTGCCGCTCTTGCGTAGTTGGAGGAGTGAAAGCCGTGGTCGCCGCGGAAGACGCCGCCAAGGGCGGTGTCGCCGAGAAGCTCGGGATCGAACCGGGCATGGTCGTCCAGGAACTGGGCTGGGACGAGGACGTCGATGACTCGTTGAGGGCCGCCGTCGAGGAACAGATCGGTAGTGATCTGCTCGACGAGGAGGCCGACGAAGCCGTCAACGTGGTCTTGCTCTGGTGGCGAGAGGATGACGGCGACCTGGTCGACGCTCTCGTGGACGCGACCGGTGTCCTGTCGGAGGACGGGGTGATCTGGGTGCTGACGCCGAAGACCGGCCGCCCCGGACACGTCGAACCGAGTGACATCGCCGAAGCAGTGCCGACCGCGGGTCTCGCACAGACGTCCAACATCAGCGTCGCCGACGATTGGGCCGGCGTCCGTCTCGTGTGGCCCAAGTCCGTGAAGGCCAAGCGTTGATCGTCCTCTAAGGTGGGTAACGGGCTCCCCCATTCGTGTGGGGAGCTCGTTGCTGACATCTGCTGGAGGGTTTGTTCATGGCGGTCGAGGTCGGTTCGGTGGCCCCGGACTTCACGCTCAACGACGGCAACAAGCAGCCTGTCACGCTGTCGTCGTTCCGCGGCTCGAAGAACGTGCTGCTGGTGTTCTACCCGTTCGCGTTCAGCGGGACCTGCCAGGGCGAGCTCTGCCAGGTGCGGGACGAGCTGGCCGTCTACGAGGACGAGAACGTCCAGGTCATCGGTGTGTCCGTCGACACCCCGTTCTCGCTCAAGGCGTGGGCGGCGCAGCAGGGCTACACGTTCCCGCTGCTGTCGGACTTCTGGCCGCACGGTGCCGTCGCGCAGGCTTACGGCGTGTTCAACGACGGTCCCGGGTTCGCCAACCGGGGGACGTTCCTCATCGATACCGAGGGTGTGGTGCGGTTCGCTGAGGTGAACGGACCGGGTGAGGCACGCGATCAGGACGCCTGGAAGAAGGCCGTCTCGTCGCTCAAGGCATAATTCGATGCGCCGGGGACACCCGGCGCGTCTGGGGCGTGTAGCTCAGCGGGAGAGCACTCGGTTTACACCCGAGCGGTCGCAGGTTCGATCCCTGCCGCGCCCATTCCGCGAATGGGCGAGGTGTGTCTGTGGAGAGCACAGACCACTTCGCTCCATCGTGTCTTCTGGGGGCCGAGCCCCCAGACCCCAGCCGGGGCGCTGCGCCCCCGGACCCCCGCTTCGGCCTTCGCTTCGCTCGGCCGCCCATTCTGTGGTGTGGATGGGTGGGGTGGGTGGTGGGGTGGGGTGGCGGTCTTAGCTGTTCAGGTCGCACGTTTCCTTCGTCGTGCGGACCCACTGGGTGCGCTTGCTCATGTCGTTGAGCTTCGGATCCGGGCAGAAGATCTTCGAGCCCTCCATCGCCGTGAGGCGGAACGGGCGGCCGTTGTCGTCGATCACCAGCGAGCCCTGCTTCGTGCCCGAGGACCATGTCAGGTGCAGGCGCCACTCGAACTCGTCGGAGTAGGTCGCCACGTTGACGACGATCTTCTCGGGCGCGGAACGCGTGACCTTGTACGGGAAGTCGGCCTCGTTGTTCTCACCGGCGAAGAACTTCAGGGTGGGGTCCAGGCCGTCCAGGTCGGCGGCGAACATGCGGATCGGCACGACGTCGCACGGGCAGAGCCGGCCGGACCACAGGAAGGCGCCAGGCGTCGGCGCGCGGCGCGCCACGGTTTCCAGGCGGATGCCTTCCAGCACCACGGCCTCGTCGGTCAGGCCGTGCACGGTGATGCTCAACGACGCGGCACGGCCGGGAATGCCGTTGGAGGGTTGCGCGACGTACGGCAGCGGCGAGTCGTCGCGGAAGGGCACCACCCAGCCGACGGCCGGGGTGTAGCTGATCGACGCCGTCAGGGGGACCGACGGGGCTTGAAGCGTTTGCCAGCCCCAGATTCCGCCGACCGCGGCGAAGAGGACCAGTGCCAGCAGGAGGAGCGGCCACGTGCGGTGAGGCTGATGCACGGTGACGGTGTCGATGCTGTCGGCCTGCACCACATAGCGGGGTGGATCAGCTGGCGACATCGACGTCGACGTTGGTCGGCGATGACGAAGCCAGGATGCGGTCGAGGCGAGAGGATGCGTTACGCAGCGTGCCGACCAGCCAGCCTGCGAGGGTGATCAGGAGCAATATGCCCGCCGCCAGGGCCATGGGTATCGCCCCGAAGATCAGGGCGAGTACACCGGTGATCAACAGCGGGTACGCCAGGAAAGTCCAGTATCCGGCCAGAGTGCGCACGCGAAGCCTCCCTCGGTCGGCCAGCGCTCTGGCCGCGTCAACCCGCCTTTCGGAACCGAAAGCTGCCTCGTTACGCAACGTCAGTTAAATCTTCAACATTGCGCCTTCTGGGTGAACGACGGCCACGTCGGACAGGAAGGGAGCGGAGTACGCGCGCGGATCTACAACGCCCGAGCTGAACACGTCGGCGCGCAGCGAGGAGTCCGGGGCGTACGACACCAGCAGTGAAGGGTCGGTCAGCGCGGACAGGCGGAGCACCAGGGTCGCCTCGTCCGGGTCGTCCATGGTTCCCAATGAACGCGAGGGCACCGGCGTGAACGACAGCGCGCTCTTGAACGTGAACAGGCCCGGCTTGGCCATGTGGCCGTACAGGGCCGGGTCGGAGCCCAGGGAGATGTCGCGGAACCCCATCTCGCGCGCCGTCTGGAAGACCTGCATGTACATGGCTCGCACGAGTCGTTGCTGCCGCGAGGAGGGCGCCGTCGAGCAGAACCGCAGCACCACGGTCGAGATGTCCGGGCGCAGCCGGCACACGCACGCGCCGACCAGGGAGTCCGACGAGGCCAGCACCATGAAGTACGAGTCGGCCGAGTCGAGGATCTCGTCGCGTTCCATAGCGGCGTAAGGAACTCCGTGCCGCATCGAGGCGATTTGGGGTTCGTACAACGAGAGGAACGCGTCGAACGACTGGGCATCAAGGGGAGTGACGACCTTCAGCGAGATGCCCTCGGACTCGACGAACCGTTGCCCCGCACGGACACTGCGGCGCTCCTTGCCCGTGAGCCGGGCCAGGAAGGCGTCCTCGGACGCGCACGCGGGCGCCAGCCACGTGATCCACGACGGGTGGATCGCGTAGCCGGCGGCGCGCAGGAGGGGCCACGAGGACGCCGGGGGATCGATCACCCGCAGCACGTCCACGTCGGGACGTGACCGGAGGTGAAGTGCCTCGTCGACGGTCACCAGGCCGGTGGCCAGGCCGTTCGTGATCTCGACGTCCATTCGTGGCCTCCCGAAAAGTGCTACACGCGAACGGATACCGGGACGTCCAGGCGCTGCTCCCGCGTGCCCTCACGGGTTCGCAGGATGACCGCGCCCGGCGTGATCTGGATGGTGCGTTCGTCGGTCCAGCCGGTGAAGCGGAACTCGCCGTCGCCGACGTGGACCAGACGGAACCGGGGTGTGCCGTCGACCGACAGCACGTCACCGTCCACAGTGGCCTGGACGCGGGGCTGCGGCTTGGTGAACTCGCCGAAGGCCTCCTCGAAGTCCAGGAACGACAAGGGCAGCTCGAACGAACACGAGTACGACTCGGTGAGCGGAACCGCCGGACGGTTGTAGAGGATCTCCGACGCGTCCAGGGAGTCCAGGAAGGAGCTGGGGAACAGCGACAGCAGCTCGGGCGTCAGCGTCGTGTCGATGACCATGTGGATCCGCTTGCGGGTGCCGGTGTTCTGCACCTGGTGCATGCGGCAGAAGTCGCCGAACCAGAACGTGCCCGGCTCCCACACGTGCAGGTCGCCGTCCATCAGCAGGGTCGCGCCGGGGTTGGTGATCAGCGGCACGTGCAGGCGCAGGTTCGCCCACGGGAAGCCGATCTTCGTGTCGAAGTGCAGCTCGCTGCACGCGCCGGGGCCCAGGGCCAGCAGCCGGACGCACCGCAGCGGCGCCGGGATCGAGTCGAGGATCGAGGCCAGGTAAGGGGCCTCGGCCTTCCACTTGGTGTCGGCGAAGTCGTCCAGGCCCGCGCCGCCGGGGTCGGTGCGCAGTTCGCTGCCCGTGGGGCTGCGCAACGGCAGCGCGCGCCAGTCGAAGTCCGCCTGCTCGGCCGGGCCATCGGTCTCGAACGTCGTCTGCAACGACCACTGGTGGCTGTCCAGGACCTTGAGGTCCGCCAGCAGCTTGTCTACGTCGAACGTGGGCAGCAGCCGCACGGCGGACGGATGTGCGCCGACGTGCGCGTCACACAGTCGGTACGGGGGAGCGCTCATGTTCTCTCCAATCATCGCGTTGCGGCACCACCACGAAAACCAGCACGGCGAGCAGAAGCCCCGACACCGCGCCCAGCAGCACGAACGACAGCCGCCCGGTCAGCTCGTACAGCACGACGCCGACGATCGGGCCGACCACGCTGCCCACGTCGGAGATCAGTCCGAACACCCCGAACGCCTTGCCCGCCGCCGACTTCAGCTCGACGACGCCGCGGCGCGCGCTCAGGAACAGCGCCGCGTACCCGACCATGAACACCACGAACCACGACGCGACCGCGACGACACCCGCGCTGATCGCGGTTCCCGCCAGGCCGACCGCGAGGAGGCCGAGGCCGACCCGGATCATCGTCGTCAGCCGCACCTGTTCGGCGTACCGGCCGAGCACGAACATCGACAGGCCCGAGGTGGCGAGGCCGACCGCGAACACGATCGAGATCACCCCGCGCGCCGACGAGTCGTGCTCGCCGCTGAGGTACAGCGGCAGCACCGGTTCCAGCGCCGAGTAGATGATCGACGTGAACATGTCCAAAGCGCCCAGCATCAGCACCCAGAGCCAGAACCGCTTACCCGTCGGACCCGGCGAAGCGGACGACTCCGAAACTGTCTCCACTGTGGACGGAGGGATCGCGCGCAACAGTCCGAAGGCCGTCGCGCCGGTCACCACGGCGCCGATCAGGAACAACGACTCCAGGCCCAGTGGTGTGGCGACACCGGCGATCAGCGGCCCGAGCAGGAAGCCCGCGATCGCGGCCGACCCGAAGTTGCCCATCATCCGACTTGTCGAGATGCCGTACACCTTGCACAGCGCGGACATCCCGGCGTACAGCGCGGGCGAAACCAGACCCTCGCCCACGCCCCACACCGAACGGCCCACGAGCAACGTCACCGAGTCGGAAGCGAACGCCGTGATCAGGATGCCCACCGCGGCGAGCAGCAGTGACACGCACGCCACGGCGTTCGGCCGCCAGCGGTCGACCCACCACCCGCCGACCGGCTGGAACAGTGCTTTGGTGGCCGCGAAGAGCGCGAACATCAGGGCGATGACGAGCGGCCCCGCACCCACCCGCTCCTCCAGCGAGGGCACGAACGGGATGAGGACCGTGTAGGAGGCGTTGACGCTGATGACCGCGATGAGCAGCAGCGCCGCACGCCCTTGACCAGAAAGCAATTCACACACCCTCGATGTAGGCGGACAGCACGTCGTGCATGCCGCGCAACGCCTTCGCGAGATCGGGTCTCGGCGAAGGCGCGTAGACCAGTGCCCACAGGTCGGTGCCCGTCAGGCCGTGCTTCTCCTTGAACCGGTAGTTGTCGCGGCCCCACTCGATGCGGCGCATGCCGTTCTCGTAGGCCCACCGCGTGCAGCCGTACATCAGTGCGATGTAGGTGCTGTACTCCTTGAGGCTGGCGTAGTTCACGCCGCCGCACATGAACGTGACCTCGTCGCCGTGCCGGAACGCGAAGAACGCGCCCACCAGCTCGGTGCCGATCTCGGCGGCGACGAGCATCGCGCCGGGCACGTCCAGCATGGCGTTGAGGGACTGCTCGCTGAACAGGGCGGGCCAGTCGTTCTTGTCGCTGGTGTCGACGGTCAACGGGTAGGCGAACCGCACGAGGTCGTGCGCCTCCTGGCCTTCGACCATGCGGATGGTCAGCCCGCGTTCGGACGAGCGGCGCAGCCGGCGCTCGACGTCCTTGCGGATCTTCTCGGGGAGGTTGCGCCACAGGTGGTCGCGGAACGTGCCGTGCACACCGATGCTGTAAGTGCGTTCCAGCAACACTTTCCCGACCGGTTCGCCGGCCACGGCGAGCCAGTCCTCGACGCCTTCGTCGGTCAGGTTGGGCACGACGAGGACGTCGGCGGGACCGTCGCCGATCCACTCCATCGCGGTCTCGTACGCGCCGCGCACGAGCGCGTGCGCCACGGGCCCGCGCTTGCCGTACATGGAATAGGTGGAGCCGGCGAAGACGATCGGCTTGCCGAAGCGGCCCACCAGGTCGCACTGGACCTCGTAGCCGTGCCAGAACGGCGACGAGGTGATCTCGTAGAGGGGCAGCACGTCGCCGCGTTCGTCGCTCACGTACGCCAGGCGCGTGCGCTGCTCGATGGTGTTGGTCTCCCAGGTGCGCAGCCAGCCGTCGGAGTCGTACAGGCTGCTGGGCACAACCCGCTCCGGCAGCTGATCGGACAACGACCAGCCGGTATGTGTGACCGTCATGTCGCATACCTCCCGAAAACGACCCTATGCAGGGCCGCTCTCACCTCGGTCTCACGCATTTCTTTGAGAGTTCGCTGATACGGCGATTCGTTAACGTCGCGAGGGTGGAGCTATCAATTCCTTCGGTGGACGCCGACACTTTCCGGCACGCGATGGCCCAGCTCGCCGCACCGTTGACCGTGCTCACCTGCTACGCACCGGACGGTGGCTTGATCGGGCTGACCGTCAACGCCGTGTGCTCGGTCTCGGCGCGACCGCCTTTGGTGGCCGTGTGCCTGAACCGCACGAATTACAGCCACGACTTCGTTGTTTCGGCCGAGCGGGTTTGCCTGCACGTGCTGGAACCGGGTCAGCAGGAATTGGCTTTCCGGTTCGCGAAGCCCATCGACCGGTTCGCCGGTCAGAACGTTCGGCACGGCGCCGTGCCCGAGCTGACCGACGTGCGGCTGCGGATCATCTGCGCGCCCGACGGTGTCCGCGACGGCGGTGACCACACGATCCTGCTGGGCCGCGTGGTCGAGGTGACCAGCCCCGAGGAGGGGGACGCGGGCGGCCTCGTGTGGCACCGCCGCGCCCCGCATCCGCTCAGCTGGTGATGTCCTTGCGGTTGAACCGGCGCACGGCCAGCGTCGTGAGGACCAGGCAGTAGCCCAGCGACAGCAGCACACCGTTCGCCATGGCCGTCCAGTCGACGTTCGTCGAGAACACGTCGATCCACGAGAACGTGTAGTGCGTCGGCAGGAACTTCCGCGCGTCGCCGAGCGCGGTGATCGCGTCGAGGATCTGCGACAGCACACCCGCCATCACGGCACCGCCGACCGCGCCGAGCGGGGCGTCCATCGACACCGACAGCAACAGCGCCAGCCCGGCCACCCACGACAGCTGCACGACGATGTACGCCGACGCGATGCACAGGGCCACCACGGACTTCCCGAACGGCACCGCGTCGCCCGACGGACTGGTCGCGTCACCCGCGCCGTACCAGATGACGCCGACCAGGAACGCGCACGCGGGGAACAACAGCAGCGTGAACGCCGACAGCCCGCCCGCGACGCAGGCCTTCTGCCGCAACAGTCTCCGGCGCGGCACCGGGATCGCGAGCAGGTACTTCAGCGACGACCACGAGGCCTCCGACGCGATCGTCTCGCCGAAGAACACGGCCACCACCACGGGTAGCAGGTAGGCGCCGGCGACGTAGAACCCGAACACCACGAAGTTCGGCGCCGACACCATCGCCAGGTCGGCGAACGTGCCGCCGCGCTTCGCGGTGTCCGGCGCGTCGCCGAACCCGAACGCGATCACCAGCACCAGCGGGAGCAGCGCGGTCAGTCCCGTGAGCAGCTTGGTACGCCTGCGTTTGAGCTGGCGTTTGAGCTCGACGCCGAAACGCAACGTCCGGTCTTGCACCAGGGTCATGATCCCTCTCCGACCAGTTGCAGGAACGCGTCCTCGAGCCGGACCCGCGGTCCCGCTCGGGAGACCGACACCCCGGCGGTCACGAGCGCGGCGATCGCCTGCCCGCACGCCACGCCGTTCAGGTCGGCGTGCACCACGTCGTCCTCGATGTCCACATCGGACACTCCGAGCTGCCGCAGGGTCGTCGCCGTGAGTTCCGGCTGGTCGACCGCGAAGCTCGTCGCACCACCCGCGGAGGCGATCTCGTCGACCGTGCCGGACGCGATGACCTGTCCGCGGTGCATGACGACGACGTGCGTGCAGGTCTGTTCGACCTCGGCCAGCAGGTGGCTGGAGACCAGCACCGTGCGGCCGGTGGCGGCGTATCGCTTGAGAACCTCGCGCATGGCGTGGATCTGGGGCGGGTCGAGGCCGTTGGCGGGTTCGTCGAGCACGAGCAGGTCCGGCAGGCCGAGCATGGCCTGCGCGATCGCGAGCCGTTGCCGCATGCCCTGGCTGTACGTCTTGACCCGCCGCTTGATGGCGTCACCGAGGCCCGCGATCTCCAGCGCCTCTTCGAGATGCGCCTCTTCGGGCGTTCTTCCCGTTGCGGCCCAGTACAACCGCAGGTTCTCCGCGCCGGACAGGTGCGGCAGGAACCCGGCGCTCTCCACGAAGCATCCGATCCGGCCGAGCACCGGCGCACCGGGCCGCACCAGGCTGCCGAACACGCGGATCGTGCCGCTCGTCGGCGTGATCAGGCCCATCAGCATGCGCAACGTCGTGGTCTTGCCCGCGCCGTTCGGCCCGAGCAGGCCGAGGATCTGCCCGCGTTCGACGCGGAACGACAGGCCGTCGACCGCGGTGAGTCCCTTGTACGACTTGGCCAGTCCCTGGATCACCAACGGCGTGTGCTCGAGGTTCGGATCGACGTCCTCGCGCCGCCTGCGCCTGATGCACGCGAGCACCAGGGCGAGGACGAGCACGCCCGCGATGCCGAGCAGCTGCCCGACGGGGAACGGCGACTCCGTTGCCACACCGGGTACCACGGGGACCTCGACGCTGTCGAGGGAGACGCGGTAGGTCGCCGGGGTCGTCGGCGTGCGATAGGTCTGGTCGGTCGTGGCGACGGAGATCTGCAGCTCGTGCCCGTTCTCGATCGGCCGCACGATCCCGGCGAGGTTCACGCTGACCTCGATCGGTGAGCCGTCCTGCGGCAGCGGTGGCAGCTTGATCGGCGCGACGGCGTTGCCGGGCAACGTGCGGTTGCCGTTGGGATCCTTGTCGTACACCTTGACGAACAGCACGCCGTCGCCCGGCGTCCCGACCGCGGAGACCTTGAGCGTGATCGTCGCGGAGCCTGCCACCAGCAGCTGGGCGGTCAGCTTCTCCGAGGTGAACGTCGCCTGCTGGCCGGGCAGGTCCATGCCGAAGAGCGACGAGATCGGTGTCTGCGCCAGCCTGCTGTTCAACGCCGGCATGCCGCTGATCGCCGCGGGCAGCCCGCCGGGCGGGGTGATGATCGTCTGCTCGCCGCCGCTGAGCTGGAGTTTCCTGGGGTTCCCGTGCACTCCGGGGTAGTCGGGCACCCGCACCGTGCGGACGGACTGCACCCCTTCGGGCGTGATGTTGCCCTGCACGTCGTACTCGAAGGCACCGAACGGGTTCTCGCCCTGCCCGGTCAGCCGGTATCGGATCCACCCGATGATCCGGGCGCGCAGCTTCTCGTCGGGATAGGCCCCGTCGTGGCCACCGGCGAACCACACGACCTGCACGGGCCCCTTGACCTGCTTGGCGTTCGCGTCGGCGTGGTCGAGGCCGAACAACGTGTCCTGCTCGCCCTGAACCAGGAGCGTGGGCGCGGTGACACCCGTGTTCGTCGATGCGGGCGAGATGCGGCGCAGGAGGTTCAGCGTCTCCTCGCTCATCGTGCCGGTCGTGGCGACCTCGGTCCACGCCTTGCAGATCTCGGCGGTGAAGCGGCCGCACACGTCCTCTGTGGACTCGTTGACGCCCATCGAGTAGAGGAAACCACCCCACGAGCTCTTGAAGACCCCGTTGGGCAGCAACCCTTCGGCGAGCGAGTTGTAGGTGATCACCGGGACGAGCGCGTCGATCCGCCGGTCCGTGCCCGCGAGGAGCAGCGACAGACCGCCGCCGTACGACGCGCCGGACACCGCGATGCGCGGGTCGTTCGGCCCGTCGAGCTGGACTTCCTTGCGTTGCGCGAGCTTGTCGACGAGCTGCCTCGCGTCCGTGACTTCGAGGGCCGGGTCGTTCAGCGCGATCTTGCCGTTGCTCTCGCCGAACCCGCGCGCAGAGTAGGTGAGGACGACCAAGCCCGCGTCGGCCAGTTCCCTGGCGTCCTTCTCGGTGCTGTGCTTGTCGCCACCGAAACCGTGGGCCAGCAGGACGGCCGGCGCGGGCGTGCGCTCGGGGAGGTAGAGGCTCGTGTCGAGGGACACGCCGTTGACGTCGATGAAGGCGTCCTCGACGCGGTACTTCGCCTGGGGGTCGCTGCCGCCGGACGCCCACGCCGCTGTCGCGCCGCCCAGTACGACGACGGCAGCGGCGAGCGCGACCACGCGCGACCGGGTCAGCTGCAGTTTCACGCGTCCGACGCTAGAGACCGCACGTATCAGGCGGGTCTTAGCGCCGGGCCGCCACGGCCAGGTCGGGATTGTCCGCGAAGGCGCCGTCGATCCCCGCCCGGTAGTACGCCTTGAGGTATGCGGTGAACCGGTTCTGGTAGTTCGTCGGCAGATTCTGGTTCTCCACCGCGAACGTGTACGCGTGCACGGCCAGCCCGGCCCGGTGCGCGTTGCGCACCAACCCGGTGGAGGCACCCAACGAGCCGTCCTCGGTCCAGTTGATCACCATGGTGACGTGCGGCCCGATGCCGTACGCATAGGTGGCGATCTCGCGCAGCTTGTCCGGGGTGACCTGCGCCGGATCCCACACGAGCTGGATCAGCGGCACGCGCAGCTGCTTCTTCAACGCCTTGAGGTTGTCCGACTCGAAGGACTGCACGAACACCTTGGCGCCCCGGCGGTTCAGGCCGTTCACGTTCAACGTCCGCACCAGCGCGGGCTCCAGCGGCAGCCCGATCGACGCGAAGTACGAGGGGTGCTTGGTCTCCGGATAGATGCCGATCTCCCGGCCGAGCTGCCGGGACAGCCGCTGGGCCAGCGAGATGACCTCCTGGAACGTCAGGATCTGGTACCGCCCGTCGTAGGCCGTGTTGGCCGGCCGCAGCTCGGGCTGGCTCTCCCGCGCGCGCAGGGTCTTGAGCTCGGCGAGCGTGAAGTCCTCGGTGAACCAGCCGGTCATGTCCCAGCCGTCGATGTTCTTGGTCGTCTGGCGTCCCGCGAACTCGGGATGCGCGGCGACGTCGGTGGACGTGCTGAGCTCGTTCTCGTGCCGCGCGACCAGCACGCCGTCCTTGGTGGACACGAGGTCGGGTTCGATGTAGTCGGCGCCCATCTGGGCCGCCAGCGAGTAGGACGCCACGGTGTGCTCGGGGCGGTACCCGGCCGCGCCGCGGTGGCCGATCACCAGGACGTCGGAGTGCGCCGCCGCGGGCACCGCGACGACCGGTTGCAGTAGTAGCACGGCGCTCGTCGCCAGTGCCAGTGCTCGAGTGCGCATGGCGGGAATGGTGTCCACGCCCCGAACCCGTGGCAACGGATTGAGAGCCCGCTGAAGAGCTGGATGAGACGTGAGATTTTTAGCGTTGCCCCATGAGGGATTACTCCCAGCAGGTGTTGAGCGGCGAGGGCCGTGACGACTACGCGAGGTACATGCGGACCGATGCCTTGCTGTCGTTGCAGCGCCGGCCGGACGAGGTGGTGCATCGTGACGAGCTGCTGTTCCAGGTCGTGCACCAGTCGACCGAGCTGTGGCTGAAGCTCGCCTGCTCGGAGGTGCACGAGGCCGCGGAGTGCATCCTGATCGACAACCTGGAGACCGCGATCCGCCTGCTCAAGCGGGCGTCGCTGGGGATCGAGCTGGTCACGAACCAGCTGGAGATGATGCGGGAACTGTCACCGTGGGACTTCCAGACCATCAGAACCGTGCTGGGGCACGGATCCGGTGCGGACTCGCCGGGCTGGCGGTCGGTGCAGAAGCACAGCAGGCGCATCGAGCGGGTGTTCACCGACCTCGTCGAACGACGGGGCATCGACCTCGCGGAGCTGTACCGCAGCAAGGTCGACAGCGCCGAGCAGCGGCTCGCCGAGGCGATGATCGAGTGGGACGAGCGGATCTCGCTGTGGCGCGTGCGGCATTACAAGATGGCGACGCGCGTGATCGGGCACCAGGTCGTGGGCACCCAGGGCACGCCCGTCGACGTGCTCGCCAAGCTCATCGCGCACAAGTTCTTCCCGCAGCTGTGGGACGTGCGGACCGAGCTCACCCGCACCGGGCCGATGGGTGACACGACATGACCCCTGCCGTGTTCCGCAAGCACTTTCCCGCGTTGGAACGAAGGATCCATCTCGCCAGCTGCAGTCTCGGCGCCCGTTCCACCGACCTCGACGACGCGCTGCAGCGCATGGCCGAGGACCTGTCCGGTGACGGGTGGTCCTCGTTCGAACGCGAGGTCCTCCAGGCGCGTCAGGGGTTCGCGACGCTGATCGGTGCGGACGTCGACCAGATCGCTCTCGTTCCCAACGCTTCCGTCGGTGCCTACCAGGCAGCCTCCACCATGGAGTTCGGGAAACGGTGGAAGATCGTCACATCCCCGGTGGAGTTTCCGTCCATCGCACACGTGTGGCTGGCACAGCGGCCACGGGGTGCCGAGGTCGTGTTCGACGCCGAGCCGGACGAGCACACCCGGCTGGTCTCCGTGCCGCTGGTCGCGTACCGGGACGGCCGTCGCATGCCCATGCCGGATCCCCAGGGCGCGCAGCTGTTCGTGGACGCGTACCAGGCGGTCGGGGTCATGCCGGTCGACGTGTCCGAACTGGACTGCGACTTCCTCGTCGGCGGCGCGATGAAGTACGTGTCCGGTCTGCCGGGGCTGGCGTTCCTGTACGTCAGATCGCCTGACACGGAACGGTTTCCGCAGCTCACCGGCTGGTTCGGTCGCGTGAACCCGTTCGCGTTCGACCCGAGGACGCTGGACTTCCCCGGCACGGCGGCCAGGTTCGAGACCGGCACCCCGGCGGTTCCCGCGTGCTACGCGGCGAACGCCGCTCTTGGCCTGATCGGAGCGCTCGACCTCGCGGAGGTGCGTATGCACGTGCGGCAACTGACCGAGCTGGCCGCGGACCGGCTGACCGCTCAGGGCGAACTGATACACGCACCGGCCGAGCGCGGCGCGCACATCGGGCTGGCCGACCCCGATCCCGCCGCCGTCGCGCGCGGCCTGGCGAGCCGGGGCGTCACGGTCAGCCCGCGCGGTGACCTCGTGCGGCTGTCGTTCCACTACTACAACAACGCCGACGACGTGGCCGCACTCTGCGACGCGCTGGCCGATCTCCGAAGCGGGCGGTGACGCGATGTCCACCGCCGAGTTGAGATCCTGGCTGCGCACACCGGCCGTCAAGAGCTTCCCGTACGGCGCGGTCGTCCGCGAGTACCACGGGGTCGGCAAGCACTTCGTCGCACCGGAGCTGCTGGAGCTGCTCGCCGAGGTGCGGGACATGCTGCCCGAGCTGAGCGGGCCGTGGCCGCACGTGCAGACGCTCGCGTCGTTCCTGAGCACCGCGCTGGACAAGCCGGACAAGCGGTACGACTACCCGACCTACCTCGCGTTGTCGCTGTTACAGCTGCCGGGCCCGGACGACCCGGTCGAGCAGGCGCCGTTCGCCCGGACCCGGTGCGACCGGCTCACCGCCCAGCTCGTCTGCGACGCGCTGGGGTTCGAGCTGTCCGCGTTGGACGGACGAACGACGTTGCTGCCGCTGCTGCGGCCGGACCCGACGGCCGTGGGCAAGCGGTTCCGGCACGGGATGCGGGTCATCCGGCCCGCCCTGCAGCGCATGGCGCTCGACGCCGGGCTCACCGCCACCGATCCCGGCGACCTGGCGCGGCAGGCGTGCGCGGCGGTGTACGGCGACATGTCCTACGCCGAACGGCGTGCGGTCGAGCTCAGCATCCTGCCCGTCTACACGATGCACGACGAGTACCTGTTCCTGCGTGTGTTGCAGGCGTTCGAGACGACGTTCTCGCTGCTCTCGACGCAGATCCGTGGCGCGATCGCGGCACTGGACGAGGGTGAGATCGAGCGGGCCGTGCACTTCGTGACCAGTTGTGAGACCGCGTTGCGCGAGTCGGCGCCGCTGTTCTCGATGCTCGCGACCATGCAGATCGAGGCGTTTCGGACGTTCCGCGAGTTCACCGAGGGCGCGAGCGCGATCCAGTCGCGCAACTACAAGCTCGTGGAGTCGTTGTGCCGCAAGCCCGACTCCGACCGTGTCGACTCGCCCGCGTACCACTCGGTGCCCGATGTGCGGACCCGTGTGCTCGGGAGTCAGCCGACGCTCGATGAGGCCTACAGCAGGCTCTGCGACTCTGACGTCGTGGCCGGGGACGCGCTGAAACCGTTGGCGGAGGCGATGAACGCCTTCGAACGCGCATTGCTGCGCTGGCGGCAGACCCACTACCGGCTCGCCGTGCGCATGCTCGGCGAGGCATCCGGTACCGGCTACACCGAAGGAACTCCTTACCTGGCAGCGGTCCGTGACATCCCCGTGTTCCGGGCCAACGAGAAAACGGGGGCACCATGACAGCACCGGTCGGGATCGTCGGTGCCGGCCCGGTCGGGCTCGTCGCCGCGTTGAGACTGGCGAGCCTCGGCGTGCACAGCGTCGTGCTGGAGGCCGACCCGCACCTGGTCAAGCAGGGCTCGAAGGCGTGCCTCATCCAGGGCGACGTGCTCGAGGTGCTGGACAAGTTCGGCTGCGCGCAGCAGATCGCGGACGAGGGCGTGACCTGGACCGTCGCACGGACCTACGTGCGCAACCAGGAGATCCGCGCGGCCCGGTTCCCGCGCGGGCTCGGGTTCGGGCCGTTCGTCAACATCTCGCAGTACCGGATCGAGCAGATCCTGGTCGAGGCCGCCGAGGCGGAACCGGCCATCGACCTGCGGTGGGGGCACCGGGTCACCGCTGTCTCGCAGGACGATGATCTGGTGCGCGTGCAGGCCGGTGGCGAGTTCGCCTTCCAGTACCTGATCGCGTGCGACGGTGTCCGAAGTGGACTGCGCGAGCTTCTCGGAGTCGACTGGACCGGGTACTCGCACCAGGATCGGTTCCTCATCACGGACATCCGGGCGAAGCTGCCGCTGGCCAAGGAGCGGCATTTCCACTACGACCCGTCGTTCAACCCCGGCCGGCAGCTCGTCATGCACCCGCAGCCGAACGACATCTGGCGCATCGACTGGCAGCTGCCGCCGGACGCCGACATCGAGGCCGAACGTCTTGACGGCAGGTTCGACGAACGGGTCCGCCGCGTCATCGGCGACATTCCGTACGAGGTCGACTGGGTCAGCACCTATCGGTTCCACCAGCGGGTGGTCGACCGGTTCCGGGTCGGCCGCGTGTTCTTCGCCGGCGACGCAGCGCACGCGTTGCCGCCGTACGGGTCGCGCGGCATGAACAGCGGCATCCAGGACGCCGACAACCTCGCGTGGAAGATTCCGCTCGTGCTCGACGGGGTGGCGCCGGACTCGTTGCTCGACACCTACCACGATGAACGTTATGCGGCGGCGCGCGAGAACCTGCGGGTCACCGAGGCCACCATCCGGTTCATGGTGCCGCCCAACCGGGTCCGCCGCCTCGCCCGCTCGGTGCTGCTGCGCCTCTCGACGTTGCTCGGCATCGCGCGCAAGCACGTGAACAGCGGCAAGATGGCCGAGCCGTACCACTACACCGACTCGCCGATCGTCCACAAGGGACATCCGTTGCTCGGTGCGTTCGCGCCGGACGGTCCCGTGTACGTCAACGGCACGCCGACGCGGCTGCGGCGCCTGCTGGGCGACGAGTTCATCGGTCTCGTGGTCGCGTTCGACCGGGACGAGGTCGAGGAGCTGGTCTCGGCGATGGAGGCGCGGCCGTGGGCGCTGCCGGTGCACCTGGTCGCCGTGGTGCCCAACGGTGTCTCGGGGCTGTCACCGGAGATCACGGTCGCGGTGGCCGAGGACGACACGCTGCACCGGTTCTACGGCGCCGGGCTGCCGTCGTGGTGGCTGGTGCGCCCGGACGGCCATCTGGCCGCGACCAGCAGTGATGGGACCGAGTTCTCAAGTGCCGTTCGAGCAGCCGCGGGCATCGTCGGAGCCGACCTCGTGAAGGGACTCGCACCATGAAATACAGCAGACGAGCCGTGATCGCCGGGGCCGGTGCGGCGATCGCCGCGACCGCGGCCGGGTGTGGTGAGGTCGTGCGCACCGCGGACCCGCCGCCCTCCGGCACGCCGCTGGGCAAGGTGTCGGCCATTCCGGTCGGTGGCGGGGAGATCTTCCCCGACGCCGGGGTGGTGGTGTGTCAGCCGGAACCGGGAAAGTTCAAGGCGTTCAGCGCGATCTGCACACACCGGGGCTGCAAGGTGACCAGCGTCAAGGACGGCCAGATCACCTGCGAGTGCCACTTCAGCGTGTTCGCGATCAAGGACGGTTCGGTCACCAGCGGCCCGGCGAAGCAGCCGCTGCCCGAGTTCGGGCTGAAGGTCGACGGCGACGACATCCAGGCGGTGTGACGTGCTCGCCGGGTTGGTGGCCGCGCTGAGCAGCGGGTCGATCGAGGTGATCGACCTGACCGCGCCGCTGTCCGAGGAGACACCGATCATCAACCTGCCGCCGGAGCGGGGCCAGCCGTGGCCGTTCTCCCGCGAGGTGATCAGCGACTACGACGCGCTCGGGCCACACGTGTACTGGAACAACATCCGGCTCTCCGAGCACACCGGCACGCACTTCGACGCGCCCGTGCACTGGTTGTCCGGCAAGGGATCCCAGGACGTGTCCCAGGTGCCACCCGCTCGGCTGGTCGGTCCCGCGGTGGTGCTCGACTTTTCGGCCGAGGCGGCGGCGGACCCGGACTTCCTGCTGCGGCGCTCGCACGTGGAGCAGTGGGTCTCGGTGCACGGCCCGCTGCCCGAGGGCTGGTTGTTGTACCGCACGGGGTGGGACGGCCGGGAGAACTTCCTGAACGAGGGCCACACGCCCGGCATCGCCGTCGAGTGCGCGCGGTGGCTCGCCGAGGAGACGCCGATCGTCGGCGTCGGGGTCGAGACCGTGGGCACCGACGCCGGGCTCGCGGGCGGTTTCGAGCCGCCGTACCCGTGCCACTGGTACCTTCATGGTGCGGGGAAGTACGGGCTGACGCAGCTGCGCAACCTGGCGCTGCTGCCACCCGCCGGCGCGGTGATCATCGCGTCCCCGCTGCCCATCGTCCGCGGATCGGGGAGTCCGACCAGAGTGTTGGCGCTGGTAGAACGGTGAGTCACGACTTCATCGAGGTGCGCGGCGCCCGGCACAACAACCTGGCCGACGTCTCGCTGGACATTCCCAAACGGCAGCTGACCGTGTTCACCGGCGTGTCCGGCTCGGGGAAGTCGTCGCTGGTGTTCGGCACGATCGCGGCCGAGTCGCGCCGGCTGCTCAACGAGACGTACACCGCGTACGTCCAGGGTTATCTGCCGTCGATCGGCCGCCCGGACGTGGACTCGTTGCACAACCTCAGCGCGGCGATCATCGTCGACCAGGAGCGCATGGGGACGAACTCGCGCTCGACCGTCGGCACCGCGACCGACGCGCAGACGATGTTGCGGATCATCTTCAGCCGCCTGGGAAAGCCGCACGTCGGCACGTCCTCGGCGTTCAGCTTCAACACGCCCGAGGGCGCGTGCCCGGCGTGCGAGGGCCGCGGGTACGTGTCCGACATCAACGTCGATCGGATCCTCGACCGTTCGTTGTCGTTGAACGAGGGCGCGATCACGGCTCCGCACACCGGTGTGGGCTCGTGGTACTGGCAGATCATCGTCGAGTCCGGGTACTTCGACCCGGACAAGAAGCTGCGCGACTTCAGTGCTCGTGAGTGGGACGACCTGCTCAACCGTGAGGCCACCAAGCAGAAGAAGGGCAACGGCAAGACGACCTACGAGGGTCTGCTGGTGAAGATGCGGCGCATCTACCTCAGCAAGGACCGCGACTCCATGCGCCCCGACATGCGCGCGTACGTGGACAAGGTCGTCACGTTCACGCACTGCGGCTCTTGCGACGGAACCCGCCTGAATCCGCTGGCTCTGTCGTCGAAGATCCGGGGCAAGAACATCGCCCAGTGCTCGGCGATGCAGATCGACGACCTCCTGGCGTGGCTGCGCGGTGTTCGTGGTGTTGCTCCGATGGTCGCGATGCTGAGCTCGACGCTGGAGTCGCTGGTCGAGATCGGCCTCGGGTACCTGTCGCTGGACCGCGAGTCGGGCACGTTGTCCGGCGGTGAGGCACAGCGCGTGAAGATGGTGCGGCACCTGGGCTCCGCGTTGTCGGACATCACGTACGTGTTCGACGAGCCGACGGTCGGACTGCACCCGCACGACATCGAGCGGATGAACGAGCTGCTGCTCCGGTTGCGGGACAAGGGGAACACCGTCCTCGTGGTCGAACACAAACCGGAGACCATCGAGATCGCCGACCACGTGGTCGACCTGGGTCCCGGTGCCGGTACTTCGGGTGGACGGCTCTGTTATCAAGGCGATGTGGCCGGGCTGCGATCGTCCGGCACGGTGACCGGCCGTTATCTCGACCACCGGGTGTCGGTGAAGTCTTCTGTGCGTTCGGCTTCGGGCAAGCTGTCGATCAAGAAGGCTTCGCTGCACAACCTGCGCAACGTGAGCGCGGACATCCCGCTCGGAGTACTGACGGTCGTGACCGGTGTGGCGGGATCTGGCAAGTCTTCCTTGGTGCACGGATCACTGTCCGCTCTGGACGATGTGATCATCGTGGACCAGGCTTCGATCCGCGGCTCGCGGCGCAGCAACCCCGCGACCTACACGGGCATGCTGGACTCGATCCGGTCGGCGTTCGCCAAGGCCAACGGCGTCAAGGCGGCGTTGTTCAGCGCGAACTCCGAGGGCGCGTGCCCTTCGTGCAAGGGCCTGGGCCTGGTGTACACGGATCTCGCGATGATGGCGGGTGTCTCGTCGGTGTGCGAGGAGTGCGAGGGCAAGCGCTACACGCCTTCGGTGCTGGAATACAAGTTGCGCGGCAAGGACATCAGCGAGGTTCTTGCTCTGTCTGTTGTGGATGCCTGTGACTTCTTCCCGTCCGGCGCGGTGCGCGTCGTGCTCGATCGCCTGGTCGATGTCGGTCTGGGCTACCTGTCCCTGGGGCAGCCGCTGACCACGTTGTCCGGCGGCGAGCGGCAACGGCTGAAGCTGGCCGTGCACATGGCTTCCGGTACCGCCGTCTACGTGCTGGACGAGCCGACGGCGGGCCTGCACCTGGCGGACATCGACCAGCTGCTGGCGTTGCTGGACCGGTTGGTCGACGCGGGCAACACGGTGATCGTGATCGAGCACCACCAGGCCGTCATGGCACACGCCGACTGGCTGATCGACCTCGGTCCAGGGGCCGGTCACGACGGCGGCCGGGTCGTGTTCACCGGCACACCTGCTTCGCTGGTCGCGTCCGCCGACACGCTCACCGCCCAGCACCTCAGGAAGTACGTCGCTGATTAGCCGGCGTCTGCTCGAGGTCGATGCCGAACACCGTGCGGTAGACCTCGAGCAGCTCGTCGTCGTGGAGGATGCGCTCTGTGGTCTCGCCGTCCTCGGTTTCGAGGAAACGGTTGCCGTGCAACGTGACACGGCCTTTGGGTGTGGCGAGCGAGCACAGGTCCATCGTGTTCCAGAACGACTCGGGCGCGTCCTGGTGCCATTCCCACGACGGCATGAAGTCCACCCACCGCCGCGGGTGCTCCTCGACGCGGTACTTCGGCTTGCCGTCGAACCACACGTCGACATCGCCGTACTCGGCCTTGGTGACGCGGAACGTGCCCGCGGGATCCTGCTGGCCCTCGTCGGTATCCATCTGGATGGGAAAGACGTAGCCCTGGCCGAAGCCGACGTCGACCAGGTACGGGTGGTCGAGGTCGACGCGCAGCACGAGGTGGTCGAGCGCGAACATCGGTACGCCGTCCGGCTTGAACGGCGCCGCCCCGAGCATGGTGGTCCGGTAGCCGAGGCTCTCGAGGAGTGCCCGGAACGCGCCGTTGAGCTCGTAGCAGCCGCCGCCGCGGCGCTTGTTGACGATCTTGTCGACGTACACGTCCTCGTCGAGCTCGACGGGCGTGCCGATGCGCGTGTAGATGTTCTCGAACGGCACGGTGAAGAGGTGTCGCTGGTGCAGCAGCCGCAACGTGTCGAGATCAGCTCGTTCGGGTGAAGCGATGCCGAGTCGATCGAGGTAGGCGCGCATCGTCCGCTCATCCATGCAGCTCAGCGTGCCTCGCCCGGCTCAAGTCCGGCTTGAGAGATCGGGGCTACGGTGCCTGGTATGACTGATTCGTTGTCGGGCAAGGTCGCACTGGTGGCGGGCGGCACGCGAGGCGCCGGCCGGGGCATCGCGGTGGAGCTGGGCGCCTTGGGTGCGACCGTGTATGTGACCGGCCGCAGCTCCGGTTCGCAGCGCTCCGAGATGAACCGGCCGGAGACGATTGAGGAGACCGCTGCTCTGGTCACTGCCGCTGGTGGTGAGGGGATTCCGGTTCGCGTGGACCACCTGGTGCCTTCGGAGGTGCGGGCTTTGGTCTCGCGCATCTCGGACGAGCAGGGGGCGTTGCATGTGCTCGTCAACGACATCTGGGGCACAACCAAGATGGAGTGGCAGAAGGCTGTTTGGGAGTGCGACCTGGAGGCTGGGCTGCACACCATGCGGCTGGCCGTGGACACGCACGCCATTACCAGCCACTTTGCTTTGCCGCTGTTGTTGAAGGAGCCTGGTGGTCTCGTTGTGGAGATCACCGATGGCACGGACGAGTACAACTCCGTGAATTACCGGAACTCGTTCTTCTACGACCTGGCCAAGGGGGCGGTCAGTCGGATGGCGTTTGCTCTGGCGCATGAGGTGGCGCCGCATGGGGCTACTGCGGTGTTGTTGACGCCTGGGTGGTTGCGGTCGGAGTTCATGCTCGGTGAGTTCGGGGTTACTGAAGAGAACTGGCGGGATGCCTGTCGGTTCCAGCCGCACTTTGCGATTTCTGAGTCGCCTGCGTATGTGGGGCGGGCGGTGGCGGCTCTCGCTGCGGATCCTTCGGTGGCTCGGTGGAATGGGCAGTCGTTGTCCAGTGGGCAGTTGGCTCAGGTGTACGGGTTTACTGATGTGGACGGGTCGCAGCCTGATGCTTGGCGGTACATCGTGGAGGTGCAGGACGCTGGGAAGCCGGCGGATACCACCGGGTATAGGTGACTCGGCTGCCGGTTTGGGGTGACGCGGCGGCTTTCGTGGTGGGTTGCGTTTGTGTTGACGCGGTGGCTTTCGTGCTCGGGGCTCCGCCCCGGACCCCGGCTCAGCTCAAAGAGGGGCCCTCCCTGGGGTCCGGTTTCGTAGTGGGTTGCGTGGGGGTGGTGTGCCCCTCCCGTCGCATCGCACCTGAGGCAGCCACATCCGAGACCCCAGGTCAAGCGAAAAGCGTGCTTGACCTGGGGTCTCGGATGCGGCAGGGCTTCGCCTGCGATGCGACGGGAGGGGCCCACCACCGGTTGGTTGCGCGCTGCGCGCGCCGTTGTATCTGCCGGTTGCGCTGTGGTCCTGGTCCCGTGGCTCGCGCTTCGCGCATCGTGTTCGGCGACCGCATCGGAGGTGACCACGCACCCAGAGTGGGGCGCGTTTGGTGGGCACGTACGGAAGCGATTGGGGCTTGACTTGGGGTGCGGCGTGGTAGCCCTTGTTGGGCCGGCAGATCTTGCATCTGCCGGCGGAGCCGGCCCACCACGCCGTGAGGGGCCCCAAGTCAAGCCCCAATCGCGGCGCCGAAGGCGCCCCCGGAAGACGCAGCGCCCCACGACACCGGCAGCCGACAAAGGCGACCACGCACGGAACCGGCAGCCAACCGAACACCACGGAACCGGCAGCCAAGCGAGCAACCACGCACGGAACCGGCAGCCAACGCAAACACTGGAGTCGCGCTGGAGACCGCTTCGAGCGCGTCACCATTCGAGATTGGCAGGCTGCGGCGGTCGCGTAACGAAAGACACCGGGGAGGCCTGTCGTGCACCGCACGCTGATCGTCGCAAGGTTGAAAACCACTGACCCACAGGAGATCGCCGGGGTCTTCGCCGAGTCCGACGCCACCGAGCTGCCGCACATGATCGGGGTCTCCCGGCGGACGCTGTTCTCGTTCCACGACTTGTACTTCCACCTGGTCGAGGCGGACGAGGACATCAACGCGAACCTCTACAAGGCGCGCAGCCACCCGCTGTACGGGAACATCAACACCAAGCTCACCTCCTTCGTGTCGCCCTACGACCCGAACTGGAAGGAGCCGAAGGACGCGATGGCGTCGCCGTTCTACGTCTGGACGTCCGAGCAGGGGAGGATCGCGTGACCACGTTCCAGTCCAAGAAGGTCAACGTCGAGGACGCGTTTCCGAACAAGCGTCGCGGCGGTGACATCCGGGTCACGCTGAGCCCGAAGACAGTTGGCAGCTGCAGCGGTTTCGGTGGTGTGTTGCACCTGCCGCAGGGCGAGTTCGTCGCCGAGCACTACCACCCGTACTCCGAGGAGTTCTTGCACGTCGTGCGCGGCGAGCTGGAGATGTCGCTGGACGACGGGCCGGTGCTGCTCGGTCCGGGCGACTCGCTGCTCGTCCCGATCGGGGTGCGGCACCGGCTTCGTAACGTGGGCAACGAGGACGCGCACGTCGTGTTCCACCTGTCGCCGCTCGCGCCGCGACCCGAGCTGGGGCACGTGGACACCGAGGACATTCCCGCGCCCGAGCAGCCGCACCCCGAGGTCGGGGGACCGAGGTGACCAGAAAGGCCGTGATCACCGGCGTTGGTGTGGTGGCGCCCGGTGGTGTCGGGCGCGAGGCGTTCTGGGACACGCTCACCGCCGGGCGCACCGCCACGCGGGAGATCACCCTGTTCGACGCGTCGGAGTTCCGGTCCCGCATCGCGGCGGAGGCGGACTTCGACGCGGTGGCTGCTGGTTTGTCCGCGCGGGAGATTCGGCGGATGGACCGGGCCGCGCAGTTCGCGGTCGTCAGTGCCAGGGAAGCGTTGAGGGACAGCGGGATCACGGGGGTCGACCCCGGCCGGATCGCGGTGAGCATCGGCAGCGCCGTGGGCTGCACGATGGGGCTCGAAGAGGAGTACGCCGTGTTGTCCGACGGCGGCCGCCAGTGGCTTGTCGACCACACGTATGGCGTGCCGCACCTCTACGGCTACATGGTGCCCAGCACGCTCGCGGTCGAGGTTGCCAACGAGGTCAGTGCGGAGGGGCCGGTCGGGTTGATCTCGACCGGCTGTACGTCCGGGTTGGACGCGGTTAGCCATGGCGCGCAACTGATTCAGGAGGGCGCCGCGGACCTCGTGCTGGCGGGGGCGACCGACGCGCCGATCTCGCCGATCACGTCGGCTTGCTTCGACGCGATCAAGGCGACCTCGCCGAGCAACCACGACGCGGCGCACGCGTCGCGGCCGTTCGACAAGCGGCGGGACGGGTTCGTCCTTGGTGAGGGTTCGGCGGTGATGGTGCTCGAGGAAGAGGAGTCGGCACGTCGGCGCGGCGCGCACATCTACGCCGAGGTGGCCGGATTTGCCAGCCGTAGCAACGCGTTCCACATGACGGGGCTGAAGCCGGACGGGCGGGAGATGGCGGAGGCGATCACCGTCGCGTTGCGGCGGGCGAAGCTGGACAAGTCCGATGTGGACTACATCAACGCGCACGGGTCCGGCACCAAGCAGAACGACCGGCACGAGACGGCCGCGTTCAAGCGCAGTCTCGGCAACCGGGCCTACGAGGTGCCGGTGAGCTCGATCAAGTCCATGGTGGGGCACTCGCTGGGCGCGATCGGCTCGATCGAGGTGGCGGCGTGCGCGCTCGCGCTCGACCGCCAGGTCGTTCCGCCGACAGCCAACCTGCACCACGCGGACCCCGAATGCGACCTGGACTACGTGCCGCTGGTCGCGCGTGAGCACGCCATGGACGCCGTGCTGAGTGTCGGCAGCGGTTTCGGCGGATTCCAGACCGCGATGTTGCTCACCAGGGTCTGAGGAACTGGGGAAGGAAGGTCTGTCATGGCCGACACGGTGATCACCGGTCTGGGGGTCTTCGCGCCGACCGGGATCGGCGCCGAGGAGCACTGGACCGCGGTGCTCGACGGCAAGAGCGGCATCGGGCACATCACTCGCTTCGACGCGAGCGGCTACCCGGTGGTGCTCGCGGGCGAGGTGCCCGGTTTCGACGCGCGGGAACACGTGCCGGGCCGGCTGATCCCGCAGACCGACACGTGGACGCACCTCGCGCTGGCCGCGGCCGAGGCGGCGCTCGCCGACTCCGGTGCCGACCCGAAGTCGTTGCCGGAGTACGAGATGGCCGTGGTCACGTCCAGCTCGTCGGGTGGGACGGCGTTCGGTCAGGGTGAGATGGAGCGCCTGTACCAGAAGGGGCCGTCGTGGGTCGGCGCGTATCAGTCGATCGCGTGGTTCTACGCGGCCACCACCGGCCAGATCTCCATCCAGCACGGCATGCGCGGTCCCTGTGGCGTCATCTGTGCCGAGCAGGCCGGTGGCCTGGACGTGGTGGCGCAGGCGCGGCGGTTGCTGCGCACGCAGTCGCGGCTGGTGGTCACCGGTGGCACGGACAGCGCGATGTGTCCGTACGGCCTGGTCGCACAGATGGCCAACGGCCTGATGTCCACTTCGGACGATCCGGCGCGCGCGTACGTGCCGTTCGACGCCGACGCCCGCGGGTACGTGCCCGGTGAGGGCGGCGCGATCCTGATCGCCGAACGAGCTGAAGGCGCTGAAGGACGCGGGTATGGAGCGATTCTGGGACACGCCAGTGGCTTCGACCAGTCCGAACGGACCGGCCGGCCACCGGTGCTGGCGGCGACGATCCGGCGTGCGCTGGACGACGCGGGGCTCAACCCGTCCGGCGTCGACGTCGTTTTCGCCGACGCGGCGGGGACTCCAGAGCTCGACCGGATCGAGGCCGAGGCGTTGGCCGCGGTGTTCGGACCACGGGGTGTGCCCGTCACCGCGCCGAAGACGCTGACGGG
Source organism: Lentzea sp. NBRC 105346 (assembly GCF_030269605.1). Classification (GTDB taxonomy): domain Bacteria; phylum Actinomycetota; class Actinomycetes; order Mycobacteriales; family Pseudonocardiaceae; genus Lentzea. The sequence goes on along the minus strand of NZ_BSTQ01000016.1, from coordinate 10,313 downwards.
CCGGCTCTACGGCGGCGGTGCGCCGCTCGACGTCGCCACGGCGTTGCTGGCGTTGCGCGACGGCGTCATCCCGCACACCGCCGGCACCGAGCGGCTCGCCCGCGGCATGGAGATCGATCTCGTGCTGGGGCAGCCACGACAGCAGCCGCTGTCCACCGCGCTCGTGGTGGCGCGCGGATACGGCGGGTTCACCGCCGCACTCGTGCTCGGCCGGGGCGACCGGGCCTGACGACAAGCGAAGGGGAGAGCAATGAGCACGTTCAGCCTGGACGACCTGCGCGAGATCATGCGCCAGAGCGCGGGGGTCGAAGCGGGCGTCGACCTGGACGCCGACATCACCGACATCGAGTTCATCGAGCTCGGTTACGACTCGCTCGCGTTGCTGGAGCTGGCGATCCAGGTCAAGCGCAAGTACGGCGTGTCCATTCCGGACGACGACGTGGTCGACATGACGACGCCGCGGATCGCCGTCGAGTACATCAACCGGCAGCTCGTGGGCGCGGAGGTCTGACATGTCAGGGCACACCGACAACTCGATCGTCATCGACGCGCCGATGGACGTCGTCTGGGACATCACCAACAACGTCCCGGGCTGGCCGGAGCTGTTCAGCGAGTACTCCGCCGCCGACGTCATCGAGGAGCGCGGCAACACCGTGCGATTCCGGCTCGCGCTGCACCCGGACGAGAACGGCAAGATCTGGGACTGGGTCTCGGAACGCACGATCGATCCGGTGACGCGCACGGTCCGTTCGGCGCGCGTCGAGACGGGCGTTTTCAAGTACATGTCGCTGTTCTGGGAGTACACGCAGACCGAGTCCGGGGTGCGGATGCGGTGGGTGCAGGACTTCGAGATGAAGCCCGGCGCGCCGCTCGACGACGCGGGCATGACCGAGCGGCTGAACAAGAACACCGCGATCCAGATGGCGCTGATCAAGACCAAGGTGGAGGCGGCGGCACGGGTCGCCGTGACCCGGTGAGCGCGTTGCTCGTACCGCTGGTGCTGCTGATGAACGGGCTCTCGGCCGGCGTGCTCGTCGGCAGCCAGCTCGGCGGGTTCCCGCTGATGGCCAGCCTGCCGCCGGACCGGTACGTGTACACGCACGCGTTCTTCTCCACGCGCTACGACCCGTTCATGCCGATCTGTCTGGTCGGGACGGTCGTCGGTGATGCCGCGCTGGCGGTGCTTTCGCCTGACGCGCGCGCGCTTTACGCCGTTGGAGCTTTGCTGGCTTTGATCACGGTGCTGGTGTCCGTGACAAAGAACGTGCCGATCAACAAGTGGGTGCAGCGGCTCGATCCCGAGCGGCTGCCCGACGGCTTCGACCCGTCCTCGAGGCGATCGAGCTGGGGGCGCTGGAACCTGACCCGCAGCTGCCTCGCCGTGGCCGCGCTGCTGGCGAACTGCGTCGCGCTCGGCGTCGTGCTGTGAATTCCTAAGGAGAGTTGAGATGGACCTCGGCCTGAAGGGCAAGAAGGCGCTCGTGACGGGCGGTGTGCGCGGCGTCGGCCGTGGCATCGTGCTCGCGCTCGCCAACGCGGGCGTGGACGTGATCACGTGCTATCGCCAGGACAGCGAGCTCGTGTCCTCTTTGGAGCGTGAGCTCAAGGAGACCGGCGGCGAGCACCACGTGATCCGCGCCGACATCGCGGACCCCGAGCAGATCGAGACGCTGCTCGGCGAGTGCCGCACGCGGTTCGGCCACCTGGACCTGGTGGTCAACAACGCCGGCGCGATCAGTCACGTGCCGTACGGCGAGCTGCCGCTCGACGAGTGGCGGCGCGTGATCGACACCAACCTGACCGCCGCGCACCTCGTGATCCAGCACGCGCTGCCGATCCTGAGCGAGGGCGCGTCGGTCGTCAGCATCGGCTCGAAGTCGTCCGAGGTGGGCATCCCGCGGCGGGCGCACTACACCGCCACCAAGGCGGCGCTGCGTGGCCTGACCCGTTCGCTGGCCAAGGAGTTCGGCTTGACGGGCCTGCGGTTCAACGTGCTCGCGCTGGGCGTGATCGAGACCGAGGCGCTCGACGCGATGCCGTCGGAGCAGGCCGCGATGATGCGCAAGCGGTACAGCGAGAAGACCGCGCTCGGCCGGCTCGGCACGCCGGACGAGGTGGCCGGTGCCGTGCTGTGGCTCGCGAGCGACCTCGCCCGGTACGTCACGGGCGCCACCATCCACGTCGACGGGGGGATCTCCTGATGTTCCGCGTGATGCTGCGCATGACGATCAAGCCCGACCTGGCCGCCGAGTTCGAGAAGGTGTGGACCGAGGTCGGTGACTCCGTCACGTCGCATCCGGCCAACCTCGGGCAGTGGCTTTCGCACGCCGAGGAGTCCTCGGACGAGGGCGAGATCTACTACATCGTCAGCGACTGGGTCGACGAGCCGCGCTTCCGTGAGTTCGAGACGTCCGACCGGCACCTCGAGCACCGGCAGAAGCTGCACCCGTACCGGTCCGGCGGCTCGATGACCACGATGAACGTCGTCGCGCACCTGCCCTCCTCGGGGACCGCGTCGACCCATGCCGAGTGGGAAAAGGCCCAATGAGTGGTGAAGTTCGCGTCGTGCTCTACCACGCGACCGACGACGTCACCGGCGTCACCGAGGCCTACCACCAGGTGAGCCGGGAACTGGCGTCGGTTCCGGGGCAGCTCGGCAACGAGCTGCTCCGGTCGGTGCACGACCCGCTCGCGTTCGTCGTGATCAGCCGGTGGAAGGACCTGGACACGTTCAACGAGTGGGAGCAGGGGGTGTCGCACAAGGACAGCACCTCGCCGCTGCGGCGCTTCCGGGATACCCGATTGGAGCGGCCGTTCGGGATCTACGAGGTCGCTGCCCACTACTGATTCTGGGGACGTGTTGACATGGCGACAGCAGTGCTGACGGAGGCGGAGCGCGAGGAAGCGCTCCGCCGTCGCTGGCGTTCGGCGGGCGTTTTCGTGTTCTGGCTGCTGGTCGCGCTCGGCGTGACCATGAGCGGCCATCTTCCGGAGGACTCATGAAGCTGCATCTGTTGCGGTTGGGCGTGATGGCGAAGCTCGGTGCGCCCGTGCCCGCATATCTGATCGAGACCGACTCGGGTGAGAACATCCTGGTGGACACCGGGTTTCCCGCCGGCGTCGAGGGGCCGATCCACGTCGGTCCCGAGCACTCGTTGCTGGACCAGCTTTCGCGGATCGGCGTCTCGGACGTGCGGTACGTGGTGTGTTCGCACCTCGACCCGGACCACAGCGGCAACCACGCGTTGTTCCCGTACGCGGAGTTCGTCGTGCAGCGGTCGCACTACGAGCTCGCGGTTTCGGGGGAGGTGCCGCGGCTCGAGCAGGGGCGGTCGCGGTGGGATCTGCCGCACCTGAAGTACACACTCGTCGACGGCGACGTGGAGCTCGTGCCGGGGGTCTCTTTGATCGAGTCTTCCGGGCACGTTCTCGGGCACCAGTCGGTGCTCGTGCGGTTGCCGGAGACCGGTCCCGTGCTGCTCGCGATCGACGCGATCCCTATGAGCGTGGCTCTCGATCCCGAGAACCGGCCGATCTTCCCGTTCGACCTCGACGGCGACGCCGTGCGGTCGAGCACCCGCAAGCTGGTCGACCTGGCCGCGCGCAAGAAGGCCCTGATCATCCACGGGCACGACGCCGCCCAGTGGGAGAGTTTGCCCTTGTCGTATTCGTGAGACCCTCTAACAGCTCGGGCCCCTTGTCACCGTGACAAGGGGCCCGAACTGTTAGAAGGCCTCACGCTGGTTAGAACGTCTCACGCCGGCTTGTGGGCGATCGCGAGGCACTCGAAGCCGTTGGCGATGAGGTGGGCGGAGGGGCGGACGAAACCGGCCTCGGCGAACCACACGCACAGCTCGCCGAACGTGTACTCGCTGCCGCCGGGGGAGAACAGGAGCATGTCCAGGCTCATCAGCAGCGCGTGCCCGCGGTCGGAGCGCTCGTCGTCGATCATCGTGTCGAGCACGACGACCGCGCCGCCGGGACGGACCGCCTCGAACGCCTTGTTGAGCAGTGTGCGCCGCTGTTCGATGTCCCAGTCGTGCAGGATGTGCGCGAGGATCAGGACGTCCGCCTCGGGGAGCGGCTCGTTGAAGAAGTCCGCGCCCTGGAAGGTGACCTGCTCGGCGACGCCCAGCTCGTTGACCGTGCGGGTGAAGTGCGGCTCGATCAGGGGCAGGTCGAGGCACGTGGCCTGCAGGTGCGGGTGCGCCTGGACGATCGTCGCGGCGAGTGTGCCGATCGAGCCTCCGACGTCCACAAAGGACTTGTAACGCGACCAGTCGACCGCCTTCGCGACGTCCGGGGCCGACATCCGCGTGACCGTCGACATGGTGTCGAAGAACTCGCGCTGCTGCTGTTCGGGACCGGAGTAGATCTCGAAGATGTGGTCCTTGTTGACCTGCGGGTTGCCGGTCTTGAGCGACTCCGCGAGGTTGGCCCACAGCGGGTAGATGTCGCCGGACAGGCCGAGGAACCCGCCGAGGTAGGCCTGCGGCTTGTTCTTGTCGAGGTGGTTCGCGGCGGTCGACCCGTTGCTGTACAGCTCGCCGTCGCGGACCAGCAGCCCGATCGACACCAGCGCGTCGAAGAAGTCGCGCGCCCCGCGGGGGTGCAGCTCGAGCCGCTCCCGCAGCTGCTCGGCGGACGCGGGGCCCTCACCGAGCGCCGTGAACACGCCCAGCTTCACCGCGTTGAGCAGCAGCTGGGACTGGTAGAACGAGCGGGCCATCGCCATGACGCCACCCAGGTCGACGCCACGCTCGGCTGACCATTCCATCCCGATCTCCTCCCGAAAGCCTTGTCAGGTAAGGAAAATCGTCCCCGCCAAGGCTCGAAGCCGGTTAAAGACCGTCTCCATCGGCTTTCGAGTGCGGTGCCGGACAGTGCGGTCCATGACGAAGCGGGCGAGGGTCGTGGTGTACCTCAAGGGCGATGTGGCTGCCGTTTCCGCGGCCTACCGTCAGATCAGCTGGGTCACCACGCCGATCGACGGGCTGCTCTCCGCGGAGCTGCTGTGCAACGCCGAAGACGACTCGCGGTTCGCGGTGCTGAGCGAATGGGCGTCGCTGCAGGCGTTCCGCGACTGGCAGAACGGTCCGGACCACCAGGGCAACCCCTCGGCCGTGCGTCCCTTCCAGGACCGCTCCCAGGGCCCGCACTACGCCGTGTACGAAGTGGACTAGGGCTTCAGCACGATCTTGCCGGCGGTGGTGCGCTCCTCGGCCAGACGCAACGCGGCCGCGGCCTGCTCCAGTGGGAAGACCTCGGCGACCGTAGCGTCGATGTGGCCGCTCGCGAGGCGGGCGAGAACCGCCTTGAGGTCTTCGTTGTGCTTCGCCTTGAACTTCTTCGCCCAGATGTTGTAGAAGGTCGCCGTGCGGCCGTTCGGGAGGGCGTTCCACAGCAGCGTCCTGGCCACGATCTTCAACACTGGCAACGCCTTCGCGCCGGTGTCCTCCTTCGTGGCGGCGCTGCCGTACGCGACCAGCGCGCCACCCTTGCGGAGCAGGCGCCAGGAGTCGACGACGCTGCGGCCGCCGATGTGGTCGAACACGGCGTCCACGCCTTCCGGCGCCAGCTCCCGGACCTTCCTGGGGACGTCGTCCCGGTAGTCGATCGGCGTGACGCCGAGCTTCCTGATTGCTTCGTGGTGGCGCGGCGAGGCGGTGCCGATGACGTGGATGCCCTCGGCTTTGGCGAGCCTCGTGAGAACGGATCCGACGCCGCCGTTCGCACCGTGGACGAGGATCGTCTGGCCCTGCTTGGCTTTCGCGGCGCGATGCAGCATCTGCCACGCGGTGATGCCGTTGACGACGACCGTCTCGGCCTCGATCGGGTCCACTCCTTCGGGGACGTCGACCAGATCTGCTTCGTCGAGCACCACGTGGCTGGCCCAGGCGCCGACCTTCGTGAGGGCCGCGACGCGCCGGCCGGTCGTCTCGACGACCCCGACCAGGTCGTAGCCGGGCACGAACGGGAACGGCGGCTGGTCGTAGTACCGCCCGCGACGCATCTGCTGTTCGGCGAACGACACCCCGGTCGCTTCAACCCGCACGCGCACCTGGCCCGGCCCCGGCACGGGCAGCTCCTTGCGGTTGACCTGCAGACCTTCCGGTTCAACGACTCCCGGCAGCACGACCTCAACGCACTCGTTAGACACCTTCGCCTCCGTGATAAGCTCTCACTGTTGTTAGAACCTCTAACAGAAGCTTGATGCACTAACGTTCGCGAAGTCAAGTGAGAGGAGCGAGAAGGTGCCGACGACCACACCGCGCGATCGCTATCGCGAGCAGGTCCGCACGGAGGCGAAGTCCATAGCCTGGGAGCAGATCGGCGCGTCAGGGGCGTCCGGTCTGTCGCTGAACGCGATCGCCAAACAGATGGGCGTGAGCGGCCCGGCGCTGTACCGCTACTTCGCCGGTCGCGACGAGCTCATGACCGAGTTGATCTCCGACGCGTACACCGACATCGCCGCCGCCCTACGCGCGGCCGCGGTCCGCGAAAAGGACGACCGCAAGCGCCCGGCGGCGGTAGCCAACGGCCTGCGCACGTGGGCGAAGCGCAACCCGCACCGCTACCTGCTGGTGTGGGGCACGCCGGTGCCGGGGTACGAGGCCCCGCAAACGACGACGGACGCCGCGCGCAAGGCGATGGCCGTGCTGCTGGAGACGTTCGCCGCGCTCGACGTCGCCAAGGGCAGGGACGCCCTGCAGGACGACGCGCTGTCGGGGGAGTGGGCGCCTGGGACGAGTCCACGGACGCGGCGCCGGGCTTTGGCGTTCTGGACTCGGGTGCACGGGTTCGTGAGCCTGGAGATCTGCGGGCACTTCAACGGGATGGGGTTCGACCCGGATGCGCTGTTCGCCGCGGAGGTGGGCACGTTGCACGAGGTGTGAGAGCGATGGGCCCTGGACGGGGTGGCGGGTGCGGGTTGCGGGGCGCGGACGAGCTGCCCGCCGGGTGGTGCCGGGTGTGAGGCGGGCGCGGTGCGGGCGGCTTGTTTGCCAGCTGGTGTCGGGTGTGAGCCGCCGGGCGCCGGTTGCGCTGGGGCGGTGGTGTGGGATGGCTTGTCTATTTGGTGGTGAGGGGTGTGAGCCGCCGGCGCTGGTCGGGGCGCGGGCGGTGGAGTGCGGCGGCGAGTTGTCTGGCCGGTGGTGTGGCGTGAGCCGCCGGGCGCCAGTCGTGCTGGGGCGCGGGGTGTGAGGTGCGGGGGCGTTGTCTGGCAGGTGGAGCCGCCGGGGGTGGTCGCGATGCGGGCGGTGGGGCCCGGACGAGCTGTCCGCCGGGCGCTGCCGGTTGCGCTGTGACTGGTTGGTGCGGTGCCAGGACGAGCCATCCGGCCACTGGCTGCAGGGGTGCGAGTCACCCGACGCGCGGCCGGCCGCAGCGAGGTGCGCCGCGCCGACCAATCCGTCCACCAGCACCCGGAAGCGGAATGCGCGCCGCCGTCAGCAACACGCACCGCCCAACCCGAAATCCCTCAGCACACCGTCACGATCTTCCAGAAGTCCTGGAAGATCCCCTTCAACCAAGTGTTCCGGTCATACATGAACGTAGTGACCATGTACTTCCCAGGCGGCAGAGCGGTAGTCACAATCCCCGTCCCACCAGCGGAAAGCGGCGCCAACCCCTCAGGCAAGCTGGTCACCACAACCTTCGGCGGTTTCTTCCCGGCAAGCACGGCAGCCCAAAAAGCCCGAACGTCATCCGCAGTAGCGTCGGGCGTAAGCCCGAGGAACATCACCTCATTGACCTGCCCGGTCGCGTTGTGGACCAGGAACGTGCTACGCCCCCGGATCCGGCTGGGCATCTCGTAGGCGTTGTTGCGCATGACGATCACATCGTCGACCGCGGGCGGCCAGGACAACCCGTACCGCGGCCCGACCTCCAGCGGCAGGATGCTGTCGCGCAGGTACGGCGTGAGCGCGGCGTTGTAGTTGAACACGTAGTGCCTGCCGGGCCGCAAGAACGCGGTTACCACCATCGGGCTGACGTTCGTCACCGCGGCGCCGCCCAGGAACTCGGCCTCCTTGTCGATCATGCCGGTGGCCCACTGCTTGGTCGGCAGGTCGCGGGAGTTCGCGGCGACGTAGTACTCGAGGAACTTGTCGATTCCGGCACTGCCGCGTAAGCGGAAGATGCCGGGCGCGATGGACGCGGCGTCCGGTGTGCTCACCTCGAACCTGACGAGACCCGCCGGCACGCGCGACGGGGTCATGGTGATCTTCTGCTCGGTTACGACGACACGGACGGTCGCCGCTCGCAACGTATCCGCGGAAGCGGAGGCGACCCCGGAGCCGAGCGCGGGGACCGCGGCGGCCGCCCCCGCCACTGCGAGGAAACGCCGGCGGTTCATGTCCTGCATGAGTTCTCCTCGAAGCCGAAGCCGAAACAAAAGGTCGGCGGACACGCTCTATCCCGGGGCTCGAAGACTCCTCTAACGCGGCTGAATCGGCGAAGAAGAGACTCGCGCAGAGGGAACGCTTCGCGTAGTATCGCGTCATAACGAGTAATAGTGAGAGGGTGAGTGCGGTGGGGAAGCCCCTGTGGCAGTCCAAGATCGTGGTCGAGGCGGCGGCGAACGTCGTCGCGGACCTGCTGCTCAACGTGAAGCCCGGCAAGGTCGGCAAGGACAACGCGTTCATGCTCTACGCGGGTGACAACACCGACATGACGCTGACCGGGGGACCCGAGGTCTTCAGAGCACACGTCGGGAACCAGAACCCCAACGGTGGCGGCATGCGCGTCGAGGTCGACCGCAAGCGGCGGCTGTTCGCCGTGCAGGGCGGCTGGTGGTACCGCGGCGAGCACACCGTCGAGGACCACCCCAAGGGTGCGCTGCTGGTCTACCGCATCCTCAACGTCGCCAAGGTGCGGCGCTGGATGGTGCCGCTGGTGTGGCGCTCGTTCCAGAAGAGCATGGGGGCGCCGAAGGACCAGGCCAAGCGCGTTGGCGAGCGCCTGGGCGTGAAGGCGTACGAGGCGTAGTTCAGCGTTCCTCCACGACACCACCATCGAAAAGCGAGACGGTGGGAAAACTCAGCGCGACGGGAGGAACCTTCATGGCCAGCAACGAGTTCGTCGGCCGGCTCATCGCCGCGACCGACGGCACGCTCGACGAGATCGCGGCAGGCCTGCGCGAGTTCGACCCCGCCGAGGTGGCCGTGGCGGTCCTCGGCGAGGTGCTGGCCAGGGCACCGCAGTTCGACGGGCCCGCGGAGCCGTTCGTGGTGCAGTTCGAGCTCGGAGCGAACAGCTACCTCGTCACGCTCAACGAAGGCAAGATCGAGCCCGGCCGGCTCGACGAGCCCTGGCTGGTCATCCGGCAGGACCTGGCCGAGCTGGTGCAGGCGGTCTTCGGGCCGTCGTGCGACCACGTCACCAGGGACGTGTTCTTCAAGGAGGAACCGGGTCCCACGACGTGGCAGCAGGACGACCCCTGGCTCGGCCCGCGCGCCGAGGCGACGAAGGCCGCGCACCAGGTCCTCAAGGCGTGCTCGGTCTACCACGCGGATCTCGACACGCTGGCCGTGCGGTTCGACACGGACAAGTGGGGCGGGCACTGGTACACGCCCCACTACCAGCGCCACTTCGCCGCCTACCAGGCGAAGCGGGTGACCGTGCTGGAGATCGGCATCGGCGGTTACGACCTGCCGGACGTCGGCGGTGGATCACTGTTGATGTGGAAGCACTTCTTCCGTCGCGGGCTCGTCTACGGCCTGGACATCTACGACAAGACCGGCCTCGACCAGCCACGGCTGCAGACCATCAAGGGCGACCAGAACGACCCGGTGTTCCTCGAGCAGCTCGGACAAAGCATCGGGCCGATCGACATCGTCGTCGACGACGGCAGCCACCTGACCGAGCACGTCGTCACGTCGTTCAACGCGCTGTTCCCGCACGTGCGGCCGGGCGGGCTGTACGTGATCGAGGACCTGCAGACGTCCTACTGGCCCGGCTACGGCGCCGGGGAGTCGATGGGGCTGCTGAAGACGTTGCTCGACGGGCTGCACCACCAGGAACAGGTGCACCCGGTGACACCTGGGCACACCGACCTGAACATCGACTCGATCACGTTCCATCACAACATCGCGTTCATCCACAAAGGACGCAACAGCGAACCCGGCGCGCCGTCGTGGATCTCGCGCACGGGTGAGGCAGTGCAGAGCTGGACACCCTGATGAACGCTATGGGGGGAGCTTTCCAAGCGCTGGTGTTTTAACCAGGGGTGAGTTCCCTAACGGGCCGTCGCGTGAGCGGCGGCCCGTTTTGTTGTTTGCTGTCTTGGGTTTGCTGGGCCTGCGTTGTTTGCG
>NZ_BSTQ01000015.1 GCF_030269605.1 Lentzea sp. NBRC 105346 | reverse complement strand
GCATCCGAGACCCCAGGTCAAGCACGCTTTTCGCTTGACCTGGGGTCTCGGATGTGGCTGCCTCAGGTGCGATGCGACGGGAGGGGCCCACCACCCCAACGCAACCCACTACGAAACGACACCACGGCTGGGCCCCTCTTTGAGCTGAGCCGGGGTCCGGGGCGGAGCCCCGAGCAGTAAAAGGCGACCACGCACGAAACCGGCAGGCGGGGAAGCGACCAAGCACGAAACCGGCAGCCAACAGCCACGAACGAAAGCCGCCGCGTCACAAACGCAAGCTCAGGCGCAGGCGTCCGCCACACTCCCCCGAACGTCGAGCACATCAGCCACGTCCGCCAGAGCAAAAAGGCGGAGCACAGGAGCCTGAGGAGCAGCGATCCGGAGGATCCCACCCTTCTCCCCCAGTCGCCGATGCCAGTCGAGCACCAACGCCAGCCCCGTGGAATCCATGAACGTGACCTCGGCCAGATTGAGCACAGCCCGATCCCCTGTCACGTCCTCATCCAGGCGTGTGGCCAGCACGGGAACGGTGTCGATGTCGAGCTCGCCCGCGACGGCGATGACCCGCCAGCCGCTGAGGACCTCACTGCCGACCCGGAGTTCCATCGTCGCCGTTCCTTCCCGCCACGCCCGACACGTGCAGCCCAAATCGTGCAGCACGCGCCCTCCGGGTGCGACCACCGGGGGGTTGAAACACGCGTGCGCGTGTCGTGGCTCACGTCGATGGGCGCCTGGTGCGGTGTGCGACGATGCGGGTTGCACGCGAGGTCTACCGGGAGGCGCGGAGCGGAATGTGCTGAACGACCCACTGGCAGAGGTGCGCTTGACGCTGGCCGCGGAGGGCGGGTCCTGCGCACGCGCCAGGCAGCTGGTCCGCGAGGCCGCCGCGTCCTGGAACCTCACCGAGGACCTCGCGGACGACGCACAGCTGGTGGTGACCGAGCTGGTGTCGAACGGCATCGACCACGCCGAGGGGCCGCTGGAACTGACCGTCAAGAGAACCACGGGCGGGATGTTCATCGAGGTCTCGGACCGGTCGACGGTGCTGCCGCAGCTGCGGCCGGTCGATCCGACTTCGGCACGCGGGCGTGGGATGCAGCTGGTGAACGCGCTGAGCGAACGATGGGGCGCTGAGCCCAACTCAGTCGGCAAGGCCGTCTGGGCTGAGCTCAACGCCGGCAGGTGAGAAAAGAGTTACTTCCCGAGACGGGACGCGAGCAGCTCCTTGGCCTGCTCGGCACCCTTGCGGCTCTCGCCCTGGGCGCGCTTGAAGAACTCGGCCAGCTCGGTGTCGCCCGCGCGCTCGGCGTCGGCGACGTACTGCTCGAGCCGCAGCACGTTGTTCAGGCACGCCTCGGTGAACCAGATGATGTTGTAGTCCTTGTCCTGAGTCCCGGTGACCTGGCCGGTCTCGGTGGTGCTCACGGTGGAATCCTCCTTCGGAAGGGATCTCTCCACCGGGTACCCGCGTTCAGGCCGCTGACACGGCCCGGTTCTCCAGCAGGCTGAGCAACAGGCCCTCCTTCGTGGACCACGGCGAGATCTCCACGGCCTCCTGACCGGTGGCTCGCATGAGGCCCTCGGCGACGACCGCGCCGGCCAGCGACTGGTGCGCGCGGTGGCGGGAGATGCCCGGCAGCCGGGCGCGCTTCGACGCGGACAGCTTCGCCAGGCGCGGGATCCAGGCGGTGAGGTCGTCGGCGCGCAGCACGCGGCGGGTGCCCGCCAGGCGGGCCATCTGGCCGAACACCTTCGAGCAGCCGACCGCGCGGCCGGACGCGGGGAGGTCCACGCCGGACAGGCCGTCGGCCACGAAGGAACGCATCTCGGGCACGGTCAGGCCGGTCATGGTGAGCGTGCGGGCGCCCAGGGGCAATGAGCACGTGAACGACGGGTTCGCGGCATCGCCGTGCGCGACCTCGACCGTGCCGCCGCCGACATCGAGCACCAGCAGGGAGCCGCGGCCGAACCAGTGGCGCGCGGCCACATAGGCCAGGCGCGCCTCTTCCTTGCCGGACAACACCTTCAGCCATACACCGGTGCGATCGGCCACGCGTTCGATCACTTTCGCGGCGTTCGGGGCATCACGCACGGACGACGTGGCGAACGGGACCACACCGGCGATCCCGGCGCGGCGGGCGACCTTTCTCGCCGCCTGCACCGCTTCGCTGATCTGGTCGATCCCCGTACGCGAGATGCGGCCCTGCCGGTCGATCACGCGGTCCAGGCGCAGCCGCACCTTGTGCGACAGCACGGGATGCCTCAGGTCACGGTCCACGACGACGAGGTGCGCACTGAAACAACCGACATCGAGCACACCCGCCATCTGTCACCTCACTTGAGTCAGGCCTAGAACGTTCCCTGAAGCCGACCATTCAAACACCACTTCGCTCCGCGAGTCCCCAGTGTTTCTTGAACCTCACATACCGCGACGGCGTAGAAGCACCCGGAGGGAAGGGAGAACACCACCATGAAACGAGTGGCACTCGCGGTTCTGGGCCTGCTGTTCGCCGCCGGGTCGACGGCGGTCGCGGGCAGCGACGGCGACCAGGTCCGCCTCAGCGGGTACAACGAGGACCCGCAAGCACTGTCGACGACCGGAACCGGGCAGTTCAGAGCCAGAATCGACGACACGGAACAGGAGATCTCCTACCGGCTGACCTACAGCGAGCTGGAAGGCCCCGTCACCCAGGCACACCTGCACCTCGGCGGGCGGTCCCAGTCGGGCGGCGTCATCGTCTTCCTGTGCACCAACCTCGGCAACGGGCCCGCGGGCACGCAGGCCTGCCCGGCGGCGCCGGCGACCGTCACCGGCACGCTCAAGGCCGCCGACGTCATCGGCCCTACCGGGCAGGGCATCTCGGCCGGTGAGTTCGCCGAACTGACCCGCGCTCTGCGCGCGGGATACGTGTATGTGAACGTGCACAGCGCGAAGTACCCCGCGGGTGAGATCCGCGCACAGCTCGACCATCACTGACACTTGATCGTCAAAGATCCACTGGGCATAGTGAGCACGGGCGCACCGACAACAGGATGGGACACGTGAACCTGTCTCGACGCGCCCTGCTCACGGCAACCGCGATCACAGCCGTGACTCCGGCCATCGAAGTGAACGCCGCGCCTTCGGTGTACCGCACCGCGCTGGACTACGCGATCACCAAACTCCGTGCCACGGCACCGAGAATCACGAGCTTCCCCGAAGGCACCCGCTTCGAGAAGTGGACCTATGTCGGCGACGGCGGCTGGGTCGGCGGCTTCTGGCCCGGCACGCTGTGGCTGGCGGACCTCGACAGCGGCGACGAACTGTTCAAAATCCTTGCCGTGGCGGCGAACGACCGGCTGGCGCCGCGCCGGCTCGAACCACGGGACCACGACCTCGGTTTCCTGTTCTACCCGTCGTGGGTGACCGCGTACCGGCTCACCGGCGACACCAAGTGGCGCGACGGCGCGATCGACGCCGCCGCCACGCTCATCAAGCGGTACAACGACAAGGGCCGCTACATCCGGGCGTGGGGAGCGCTCGGCACGCCGAACAACGCGGGCCGCACGATCATCGACACGATGATGAACCTCGACCTGCTCGCGTTCGCGACCAAGGAGACCGGGGATCCGAAGTACCTCGACGTCGCGATCGCGCACGCGCGGACGACCCAGGCGAACTTCATCCGCCCCGACGGCTCGACGCCGCATGTGTTCGACTTCAACCCGGACACGGGCGCGCCCATCGGGCCGAACACCGTGCAGGGCTACAGCCCGACGAGTTGCTGGTCGCGCGGCCAGGCGTGGGGCATCTACGGCTTCACGACGATGTACCGGCGCACGCGAAACCGAGAGTTCCTCGACAGTGCCCGGAAAATGGCGGACTTCGCACTGAAAGCGTTGTCATCGGACCATGTTCCGGTCTGGGACTACCGCTCCCCCTTGGCGCCCAACGACATCAAGGACGCCACCGCTGGCGCGATCATGGCGTGCGGGCTGCTGGACCTCGCCACCGCGACGAGCAACCCGGTCTACCGGACCAAGGCGTACCGGATCGTCGAGGCGTTGTGCCGCACGTGTCTCACGACGAACTCCACCCGCGCCGAGGCGATCCTCGCGCGCGGCACGCGCAACCGGCCCGCCGAGGACGGTGTGGAGATCTCGTTGCCCTACGGCGACTACTACCTGATCGAGGCGTTGCTCAGGATCCTAAAGCCGCAGCAGATCGCCAGGGCGATCGGCCTGTGAGGATCACTGCTCGATGATCTTCCACGTCGGGCCGTCGCCCCATGTCGCCTCCAGTCTGGAGAGACGGCCCGACGTGGTCCGGAAGTTCACCACCAGCGGACCGCCCGGCTGCTCGACCGAAACCGAGTAACCCTCATGTGGGACAGCGGACATCGCCTCGACGTTCTGCGGCGTGAACCGGGCGGTCACCTCGCCGCCCTTGAGCTGGAAACTGCGCACGTAGCTGCCGTCGGACTGCCACACGCCCTGGTCCGGTTGAGCCGCCGGTGCCTTCGCAGCCGTAGTAGTAGTCGTGGGAACGTTCGCACGTGTGGCAGGAGGCGGACCGGGCACCGGAGTCGGTGCGGCCGGTGGCGCCACCGATGACGAAACCGTGGTGGGCGCGGGACTCGCGACCTCGGTGATGCTCGGCGCGTCCACGATGGCGGGCTGCCCGCCGTCGGTCGAGACCAGCGCCTGCGGTTCGGCCGTGACCCCGCTGTCCAGCGCCGACCGGATGCCCAGCCAGGACAGTCCGACCGCGACCGTGGTCGCGACCGCCCAGGCCGACAGGTATCCGACCGAACGCCTCATCGCGTCATCCTTTCAGTAAGTTGCCACGCATGCCCTCAGTACTTTTAGTCGAGGACGACCCCGTTGTGCGAGCGGCGGTCACCCGAGCACTCACCGACTTGGGCTATCGGGTGCACGCGGTGGGTACCGCTATCGATGCTCTCCGTGAGGTCGCCGCCGCTCCGTCCGACGCGATCGTCCTCGACCTCGGGCTGCCCGACCTCGACGGCGGCGACGCCCTGCGGATGATCCGCGGCGTCACCGACACGCCGGTCGTGGTGGCCACCGCACGCGACGACGAGGGCGAGATCGTCCGCCTGCTCAACGCGGGCGCCGACGACTACCTGGTCAAACCGTTCTCCAGCGAGCACCTCGCCGCCCGGCTCACGGCCGTGCTCCGGCGGTCGCGCTCCAAGGGCTCCTACACCGTCGGCGGCCTGGTCGTCGACCTCGACCGCCGGCAGGCCACTTTGGACGGACGGGACCTGTCGCTGACCCACAAGGAGTTCGAGTTGCTCGCCTACCTCGCCGCGAGGCCGGGGGAGGTCGTCCAGCGCGCGGAACTGCTCGCGAACCTGTGGCAGATCCCGAGCGGACAGGACGACCAGACCCTCGACGTGCACCTGTCCTGGTTGCGCCGCAAGCTCGGCGAACGGGCCGCCCAGCCGCGCTACCTGCACACCGTTCGCGGTGTCGGCGTCCGGCTGGTCGACCCGAGGTGAGGCGCTCACTCGTCCTCGTCGCACTGGCCGCCACCTCCATGGTCGCGCTGGCGTTCCTGATCCCGCTGGCGCTGCTCGTCCGCGAACTGGCCGAGGACCGCGCGCTGGCCGAGGCGCAGCGGCAGGCCAACGCGCTCACGCCGGCGCTGGTCATCACCACGGACCCGAACGCGATCCGCCAGGCCGTCGTCAGCACCCGGTACGGCGGCGAGCAGCGGCTCGCCGTGCACCTGCCGGACAAGGGCACGCTCGGGTCGTCGCGGATCAACAAGGATCAGCTCGCGGCGGCACGCAAGGTCGCGCGCGCCGCGACGCTGAAGCTGCCCGACGGCGTGGTGTACCTGCAGCCGGTGGCGCTGAACCTGGGCCGCGTCGCGATCGTCGAGGCCTACGTGCCCAGTGCGGAGCTCACCAGGGGCGTGACGACGACGTGGTGGGCGCTCGGCGGCGTCGCGATCGGCCTGGTGGCCGTGTCGGTCTTCGTGGCCGACCGGATGGGCGCACGGGCCGTGCGGGCGGCCACGGCGCTCGCTGAGGGCGCGCAGGCGATGGGCAGGGGTGATCTGGCGGCCCGCGTGGAACCGAGCGGTCCTCCCGAACTGAAGGCCGTCGGCGGGGCGTTCAACGCCATGGCCGAACGGGTCCATCACCTCGTGACCGCCGAACGCGAGGTCGTCGCCGATCTGTCTCACCGCCTGCGCACTCCCCTCACCGCGTTGCTGCTGGACGCGGAGACTCTGGGCGACGGCAGCGGAGCCGAGCGGATCCGCCAGGCCGTGCGCGGCCTGGAGCGCGAGGTGGACGAGATCATCCGCACCGCGCGCACGGGCCTGTCCAACCGCGACGGCGCGGCGAGCGACGCCACCGAGGTCGTCCGCGACCGCCTGGTGTTCTGGTCCGCCCTGGCCGACGACCAGGAACGCCCGTGGACCGTCCGCGGCACCGACCGGCCCGCGTACGTGCCGTTGCCGCGCACCGACCTCACGACCGCGCTGGACGCCTTGCTCGGCAACGTCTTCCGCCACACGCCCGAGGGCACGCGGTTCGCCGTGACCCTGTTCCACCAGGCCGACATGGTGGCCCTCGTCGTCGAGGACGCTGGTCCTGGCATCGAGAACTCCGAGGTCGCGGTCCGGCGCGGTGCTTCGGGCGGCGGTTCCACGGGGCTGGGCCTCGACATCGCCCGGCGGGCCGCCGAGTCCACCGGCGGTTCCCTGCGGGTCGACCGAGGCCCCCTCGGCGGAGCCCGAGTTCAACTCAGGCTCCGCCGCACCCTCCCCGCTCGGGTCTAGGAAATCCACGCCGGGGGCGTCGGATCCGTGGGACGAGTTCCGACGCCGCCCGGCGGGCACCGGCCGTGGCGCTCAGCGCACCGCTGCCGCACCACCGGTTCCGAGCAGGAGGGAGGAACCGATGAGCGATGCGCGATCGCCTTCCCACACCGGTGTTGTGAGGGGGACTGCCGGGGCTCACGGCGTCTGGTGTGGTGGACGGTGTATTCAGGTGGCTTGTGATCACGTTTGCTGTGATCACCACGAAAGTTACGCGACGGTACGCCGTCGCCAATCCACCGTTCAGACGATTAATCCGTTTTAAATATATTTAAGTTAACCCGGTCGGCTGTCCGCTCGTAAAGAATATTTACGATATCGTCACCGCACGCCGCCATCCAGCCCCGAAAGAAAGGCGCCTCATGCTCAGTGCGATGGCTGCTACCGGTTTGGCCCTGTCACTCGTCGTCGCGCCGACTGCGCCGAGCAGCGCGGACGTGGTCCCTCCCGGCAAAATCAAGGTCGAAGTCGTCACCGTGAACGGCTCCGGCTGCCCCGCGGGAACAGCCGCTGTCGCGGCCGCCGACGACAACACTGCATTCACGGTCACCTACAGCGACTACACAGCCAAGGCCGGCTCCGGATCGTCACCGACCGACTTCCGCAAGAACTGCCAACTCTCGCTGCGCGTGTTCTACCCGCAGGGATTCACATACGGCATCGCACAGGCCGACTACCGCGGGTTCGCGTCCTTACCCAGAGGCGGGAGGGGACTACAACGAGCCAACTACTACTTCATGGGAACATCGCCCACCGCGGTGAGCTCCCACAACATCAACGGCCCGTTCGGGGACGACTGGCAGTTCACCGACAAGACCGATGTCGCCTCGATCGTTTTCGCACCGTGCGGTGAGACGCGCAACCTCAACGTGAACACCGAACTGCGCGCCTACTCCAACGGCCACAACGCCTCGTCGTTCGTCACGATGGACTCGACCGACGGCGGGGTCAGCACGAAGTACCATTTCGCCTGGAAGACCTGTAAGTAGACTTGATCTTCACCGAGCGTCCCCGGTGCTCCACACAGAGTGAGCGCCGGGGCCTCGGCATGTGGACTACGAGGTGACTTTTGAGGCGAGAGTCAACCGGGGCGTTGCTTCCTCCGTATACCTGTGTAGATTCCCCCGCACCGCGACGGCCATTCGGGTGACTGTTGCGTGGTCGCGCGGCCGCACGCGAACGGAGGCAGCATGCAGGTGAACGCCCAGACCGCCCAGGTCGACGACCTCACACTCATCGCGCTGCCTACTGCTGTGAACTGCGCGGACATGTTCGTCCGCTTCACATTGGGCGAGTGGCGCCTGCGCAATCTGATCGAGGAGACGTCGCACGTGGCGTGCGCGCTCGTCGAGGCCGCGATCGAGTGCGCGGACCCGAAGACGAGCCGGTTGATCACATTGCGGTTGCGATTGAGCGGTGAGTACCTCGTGATCGAACTCGAGGCGGCGCGGTTCGTCATGCCGCCCACGAGCCCGGACCTCCGCACGGGCGAGCTGCCGCTCGGTGGCGGCGCCAAGCTCATTTGGTGCGAGCTCCCGCTGCCCACCGGCGTTAACGCAAACGCGGTGCCGCTGCCGCGCCGTGAGCCCCGCCGCTCCCCCGCCGCCGAGGCGCTCGGCGACGAGCCGGACGTCGACCCGGAGCTCATCCAGCGCATCCTCTTCGGCCTCGGCGGATCCATGGGCGGAAACGCCTGAAACCCCGAAACCCGCGGTTTCACCCACAAGGACGCGTCCGAATGTGGACGCGTCCTTGTTCGTGAAGGGTCTTCACGTCAGTTGACGGTTCACCAGATGCGCACGTGCAGTGGCCGCCGGCTTGCTCCGTTCGAGAACCGTTACATTAACCGCATGGCCCGCGAGCATGCGGTTCGAGCGAACCTTACGTTTTCGTAAGGTAGTGATTCCCCAATTACCGGCGCGAGATGTCCGACATTACTCTCCGCGATTGATCGGTAACTGTCATAATTGGCCGATGACATTCCTGTAGACCGATGCCTGCGCAATGTTGCTCCGGTTGGCGGGCGTTCGTTAAGACCCTTTCCGATACGGTCTGGTACCACGCCGCCGACATGTCGAGAGCATTCGGAAAGGTGTCCCATGATTAGCACGTTGGCTGCTGTTGGCATGGCCCTGTCCACAATCATCGTCCCGCCGGACTCGGTCCCTCCGCCGACCGGTGAGATCACCATCGACGTCGTCACAGTCAACGGGTCCGGCTGCCGTGCCGGCACCGCCGCGGTCGCCGTCTCGCCGGACAACAAGGCGTTCACCGTGACCTACAGCGAGTTCATGGCACAGGTCGGCCCCCAGGCCAAGCCGACCGACTTCCGGAAGAACTGCCAACTCAACCTGCGCGTGAACGTGCCCGGCGGATTCACCTACGGCATCGCCCAGGCCGACTACCGCGGTTTCGCACACCTGGAGAAGGGCGCGACCGGCACGGAACGCGCGAACTACTACTTCCAGGGAATGTCCGAAACCGAGTATCGCTCACACACCTTCAAGGGTTCCTACAGCGATGACTGGCAGACGACGGACAAGACCGACATCGCCGCCATCATCTACCACCCCTGTGGCGCCAAGCGGAACTTCAACATCAACACCGAGCTGAGGCTGAACAAGGGCACCTCGGACCCGAAGAAGACCAGCTTCATGTCCATGGACTCCACGGACGGCTCGATCTCGACGATCTACCACTTCGCCTGGAAGAAGTGCAACACCTGATCCTGACCCCCGGCACGGCCGCCGACGGCCCCCGTCCAGTTCGGACGGGGGCCGTTTCCCGGTCTGTGCCTAGAAGTTCTGGTTCGCGAAGCCCTTCTGGGCGATCTTCGAGAGCATCCCCTGCCACACCGACGAGCTCGTGTGCGGGTCGCCCGTCACGCCCAGCGCCGACTTGGCGGCGTTGAACGCCGACTCCGTCCTGGTGCCCCACACGCCGTCGATCGCGAGCCCGGCGTTGCGGAAGTTGTTGCACATGGCCTGAACGAACTTCGTGTCGGACTCCGAGTCCTTGAGCACACGGACCGGCATCCCGCCGAAGTCGGAGTGGATGTGGTCGTGGTGGTCGGCGTTGTACCAGCCGTCCAGCACGTACCGGAACCGCCTGCGGCACACGGCTTCCGTGGCGAGATACCGCTTGCGGATCTGCGCGTTGGTCGACGCGTGCTGCTGGTCGAGCGGTGAGATCGTGGTGCCGCTGCTCCACCGGACGTGGTCGAGGTCCATCGCGGTGCCCGCGCCGTGCTGACCCGGCTTGTCGACGTAGAAGCCGGCCGAGACGAGGTAGGAGATGCTGCCGTAGCCCGACGACAGCGACCGCAGGTCCCGGATCCACGCCACGAGCGCGTTGTAGAACTCCTGGGTGCACTGCCAGTTGCGCAGTGTGGTGTTCCCGCGGTTGGAACGCCAGTAGTAGACGGGCGTGCCGTCGATCTTCTGGAAGGTGATCAGCGCGGCCGCCGAGACGTCGGCGGCCGCGGGCTCGCTGATCGGGCCGTGGCCGATCGGGTCAGCGGCGGCGATGCCGGGCGCGACGGCCGCCAGGCCCGCGAGGCCGGCCGCGCCCGCTGTCCCGATGACGAACGACCTCCGCGTGATCTGCCCCTGGTTTTCGAGCACGCTCGACTCCATTCACACGTAAGAAGCTGTTAACAAGCCCTCCAGACAGTTGGTTGCTTTCCAACCAACCGGCGTGCGAAGTGTAGGGACGCGCCCGACGTTTCGGATACGGCCGAATGCCGTATCACAGGCCGATCACAGGCGAACCTTTACTGGCCGGCCGGACCGAGCTGGTAGCCCTGGTTCCACAGCGTCTTGATGACCAGTCCGAGCGGCTCGATGCGCCTGCGCAACCGCATGATGTGCAGGTGCAGCGCGTTGCTCGTGTCGCCGTCGCGTGTGGGTAGGCAGCGCAGCAGCTCGTCGCGCGATGTCAGCGCGCGGAACCGCCGCAGCAGCTCGGCGACCAGCGCCCGCTCGGTCGGCGAGAGCACCACCGACCGGGTGCGGAAGCGCAGGATCCCGGACGTGTCGAGCTCCGGTACGGCGTAGCGGGCCGCACGGGCGCGCAACATCGCTATCCGCACGGTGAGGTCCTGATGAGCGACCGGCGCGCGCACCCAGTCCTCACGCAGGTCGGTCAGCACCGGCGCGGGCGCGCCCTTCTCCACGACCAGAAGGCACAGCGTGCCGTTGCGCTGGCACACGTCCCGCGCCTCGGCCTCGATCGGCCAGCGGATGACCTCGACGGGCAACTGGTTCGACTGGTTCGGCGACATACACGTCCACTTCCGCTTGTCCACCACAGGGGAGCACCGACCCAGCCAATCGGTGCTATGCGTCGACAATAACCCGACCTGTTATGAAATATCTATCGTTGTCACGCGAATTCATTTCCCAATTCGCCATTTGAGATGCGGTTCGCGGTCCGGACGCTGGTCGTCGAGGCCCGGAGTGAACCGTGCTGTGGAGATCGTCACACCCGCCCAGCGGCGGATGGCCGACTCGGCCTGAGTCCGTTGCGCCGCAGGGAGATCACGGATGTCGACGTTGTGGTTGCCGCCGGGCACCTCGTACCAGAACGAGTCCGTGGTGCCGCTGCCCAGGCGAAACGGTTCCGCGCTCCACGGATCGACCTGCCCGTAGACGAACATCAGCCGTTCGCCTTGCTCCCGCACCCAACGATCGATGTCGGCCATCACTCCGGACTGATAGGTCATCGGGATGTCGCGTGGAACGAGGTAACGCGGTACGAACTGTCCCGGATAGCGCAGCAGGCCATTCAGGTGCGACTCCGGCATCGCGGGATAGCCGAGCTGCGTTCCCGCCTGGAAGTAGTACGGCAGGTAGTGCTCGATGGTCTGGTCGGTGTAGGAGTCGAATCCGACGGTCCGATCCAGCCACAGATAGAGCTGATCGGTGCTCACATTCGTCGCGGGAACCGAACGGCACTTGTATTGGCCGCCGTACTGCCAGAACACGTACGGCATCTCCACGACGAGCCACTCGAACGACCGGTCCGCGCCGCCGGAGGTGCGGCCGAACGTCCGGCCGTTCTCCTTGGCCCACGCCTCGTACCGGCCGATCAGCTCCGGGCGCCGGCGCAACGCCTCGGTCTGCAGGTCCTTGAGCGCCGTCCGGCACTTGGCGTCGGTGCCCACGCGGTCCAGGAAGCTCTCGTACGCGTCGTCGCCGTCGACCACGTCGTTGGGTGCGACGTAGGCGATGGTGGCGGTCACGTCGTCCGGGAAGAACCGCCGGTGGTAGACCGACGCCATGCCGCCCTTGCTCTCCCCCACCGACAGCCATTTGCCGGTGTAGATCTGCTTGAGCGCGGTGACGATCCGGTGGTGGTCGCTCGCCGCCTGCCAGATGTCGAGCTTGGACCAGTCCTTCGGCGCCGGGCTGGACGGCGGGAAGAACCGCTGCTCGACCGCGATCTGGTTGCCGCCCAGCAGGAACGTGGGCTCGGAGCGGAACGGCCGGTCCCAGTACACGTCGTACCCGCTGGTGTGCAGCACCATCGGTTTCTGCTCACCGTTGTGCAGCAACGTGAACCGCTGCTCGAACGATCCCTTCGCCGGGTCCCGGTGGTCGACCGGCTGCCGGTAGGTGATCGAGATGAACCGCTGGAACCCCGCGGGCGGCTGGCGGTCGGCGACCACGGTCAGCCCCGGTACCGCTTTCAGCCTGGTCACGATGTCCTCGGCCGCGCGGGCCGGTGCGACGGGAACGACGAGCAGCGCGAATACGAGAACGAGCCAGCGCCTCATCCGGCAACCTCTCGGGTCGACTCCGGGTACGGCGGCTGGCTAGAAGTTACCGCATCGCGGGTATCCCGTGACCATGACGACCACCGCTGACCAGTCGCTCTGGCTCCAGGACCTGCCCAAACGCGTCTACCCGCCGCTGTCCGGCCGGCAGGAGTTCGACGTCGCCGTAGTCGGCGCGGGCATCACGGGGCTCACCACAGCGCTGCTGCTCAAGCGCGCCGGCCTGCGGGTCGCGGTCCTGGAGGCCGACCGCGTGGCCGGCGGTGTCTCCGGCAACAACACCGGCAAGGTCACCGCCCTGCAGTCCACTGTGTACTCCACCGTCATGCGCACGCACGGCCTCGCGGGCGCCACCGACTACGCCACGGCGAGCACGGCCGCGGTACGCCAGGTGGCCGACCTGGTGGCGCTGGAGGGCATCGACTGCGACCTGCGCCGCTCGCCCGCCTACACCTACGCGATCAGCGAGTCCGAGGTCCCCGCGGTCGAGGAGGAGCTGACGGCCGCCCGGCGCGCGGGTCTGCCCGTCCGCCCCAGCGCGGACATGGACGTGCCGTTCCCCGTGCACGCCGCGGTCCGGCTGGACGACCAGATCGCCCTGAACCCGGTGAAGTACGTGACCGGGCTGGCCCACGCGGTCGACGGCGACGGCTCGCGGGTGTTCGAGCACAGCCGGGTGCTGGACGTGACCGAGCACCGGGTGTCCACATCGGACGGACAGGTGGGCGCACGGCACGTCGTCATCGCCACGCACTACCCGATGCTCGACCGCGGCCTGTACTTCGCGCGGCTGGAGCCGACGCGGTCCTACTGCATCGCGCTTCGTGTTGAAGGCGAGGTGCCCGCGGCGCTCGCGATCAACGCGGGCAGCCCGGTGTGGTCGATCAGCGCTTCCGGCGACCTGCTGATCGTTGGGGGCCAGGGGCACAAGACGGGTCAGGGCGCGCGGTCGCCGTTCGAGTCGCTGGAGAAGTTCGCCCGTACGCACTGGGACGTCGAGGAGGTCACGCACCGCTGGTCGGCGCAGGACCCGACGTCCTACGACCAGCTGCCGATGATCGGGCGCTACCTGCCCGGATCGACCGACATCTACACCGCGACCGGGTTCATGAAGTGGGGCCTGACCAGCGGAACGTTCGCCGGCCAGCTGCTCACGGACCTGATCACGGAGAAGCCGAACCCGCTGGCCGGCCGGTTCAGCCCCTATCGTGCGTCGCTCACCGCGCTACCGCACCTGGCGAAGATGAACGCCGAGGTGGCGATCGCGCTGGTCGGCGACCGGCTGCGGCCCGCCGACGCATCGTCGTCGTCGAGCCTGCCGCGCGGGCAGGCCCACGTCGTGCGGGACGGGCTCGGGAAGACCGGGGTGTATCGCGACCACGACGGTGAGCTGCACGCCGTGTCGATGCGGTGCACGCACCTCGGGTGTCTGGTGCGGTTCAACGAGGCCGAGACCAGCTGGGACTGCCCGTGCCACGGGTCGCGGTTCGACGTGGACGGCGAGGTGCTGGAGGGGCCGGCGACGAAGCCACTCCCCCGCCGCGACCCGCGCTGACAGGAGCTTCGTGGCCGAGACCTGGGCTGACCGGGGCTTCGTGGCCGCGCTCCGCGCTGCCGGGGATCCACGGCTGCCGGGGCGTGGCCGGGATCCACGGCTGCCGAGGTCTCGTCGCCCGCGCTGCCGGGGTCGTGAAGGCCCCTCCGCACCCGAAAGCCTGTGCCCGACCCTCAAACCCATTGAGGCCGCCCTCCCCAACCTCAGGTTCGGGAGGGCGGCCTCAATGGCCACTCAGGAGGTGGCCTTCTCCAGCTCCTTCTTGAGCTCGGCCTTGCTCATCCCCTGCGCACCCGAGATGCCGGCGTTGCGCGCCTGGATCAGCAGGTCCTCCCGGCTGGCCTGACCGGGCATGTCACCCAGGTGCTGCGTGCGCCGCTCGGCGAACGCCCGCCCCAGTTCGGCCCGCCGCGCCTCGGGGATCCGAGCCTTCATGCCGGGCAGCACGGTCGACTCCTCCTCCTCGACGTGGTGGGTGACCGCCTCGACGACCTTCTCCAGCGCCCGGTCGTACTCGGGAGACGCGGGGTCGCACGCCGACAGCTTGATCAGCAGCCGTTCCGCCTGCGCGTGCTCCTCCTGGCTGTGCTCGACCTCGTCGGTCTCGCCCGCCTCCTGCCGGGCCACCGGATACACCTCGGCCTCCTCGGCCCGGCTGTGCGCGACCAGCAGCGAGCACATCACGGGCGTGAGCAGCGGCCGTTTCTCCGGGTGGTTCTTCAGCTCGTCGAACAGCCGCTCGACCTCGCGGTGGTCGGACATGATCAGGTCGACGACGTCGTAGTCCACGATGGCTCCCTTCGACTGAACAGCACGCCCCTGGAGTACCCGCGAGCGCGCTGTTCAGTCGAACGGAGAGATCACCTCTTCGAGACCAGCGTGAGCACGTCGTACCGCGCGACCGACTCGCCCTTCTGGTTCGCGACGTCGGCGTCCCAGCGGACCTCGCCGTAGTCCTGGTCCTCGCGCGGCGTGATCTGCTTGACGGTGAGCGTCACGGTCAGCTCGTCGCCGGGGAACGTGGGCGTGAGGAACCGCAGGTTCTCCAGGCCGTAGTTCGCCAGCACCGGGCCGGGCTCGGGCGAGACGAACAGGCCCGCGGCGAACGACACCACGAGGTAGCCGTGCGCGACGCGACCGCCGAAGAACGGGTTCGCCGCGGCCGCCTCCTCGTCCATGTGCGCGTAGAAGGTGTCGCCGGTGAACTCGGCGAAGTGCTCGATGTCGGCCATCGTCACCGTGCGCGGGCCCGCGACGACCGTGTCACCCAGGCGCAGGGTCTCGAGCGTCTTGCGGAACGGGTGCACGTCCTCGGTGTTGCGCGGGGCGCCGGTGACCCAGCGGTTCGTCACCGCACCGAGCACGCGGGGGCTGCCCTGTACGGCGGTGCGCTGCATGTGGTGCAGCACGCCGCGCATGCCGCCCATCTCCTCGCCGCCACCGGCGCGGCCGGGGCCGCCGTGCACGAGCATCGGCAGCGGCGAGCCGTGGCCCGTCGACTCACCGGCGTCGTCGCGGTCCAGCACCAGGATGCGGCCGTGCCACGGCGCGACACCGATCACCACGTCCCGCGCGAAGTCCGCGTCGTGCGTGACCACCGAGCCGACCAGGGACCCGGCGCCGCGCACGGCCAGCGCGACGGCGTCCGAAGGCGAGTCATACGGCAGCAGCGTCGACACCGGCCCGAACGCCTCGACCTCGTGCGGCTGCACGGCGTCGGCGGCCGCCTTGAGCAGCGTCGGCGACATGAAGGCGCCGCGTTCGGCGTCGACGTCCACAAAGGACGACTCGTCGTAGACGACGGAAGCGTTCTCCAGCAACGCCTTCAGCGACCGGCGGACCTCCTCCCGCTGCTCGAGCCCGGCCAGCGCGCCCATCTTGGTCTCGCGGTTCGCCGGGTTGCCGATCACGACCCGCGCGAGCTTCTCGCGGGCCGCCTCGGCAACGTCGTCGAGCAGGTTCGACGGCACGAGCGCGCGCCGGATCGCGGTGCACTTCTGGCCGGCCTTGACCGTCATCTCGCTGACCAGCTGGTCGACGAACAGGTCGAACTCGGGCGTGCCCGCGACCGCGTCCGGGCCGAGGATCGAGCAGTTCAGCGAGTCGGCCTCGGCGTTGAACCGCACGGAGGACCGGATCACGGCCTGGTGCGTGCGCAGGTGCTGCGCGGTGGACGCCGAGCCGGTGAAGCCGACGAGGTCCTGCTCGGTGAGGTGGTCCAGCAGGTCACCGGCCGAGCCAGAGACGAGCTGCAGCGAGCCCTCCGGGAGCAGCCCGGAGGCGAGCATCAGCTCGACCAGCTTCTCCGTGACGTACGCGGTCTGCGACGCGGGCTTGATCAGCGACGGCACGCCGGCGATGAACGCGGGGGCGAACTTCTCCAGCGGCCCCCACATCGGGAAGTTGAACGCGTTGATCTGCACCGCGACGCCTCGCAGCGGGGTGCAGATGTGCTGGCCGACGAACGTGCCGCCGCGCCCGAGGGGCTCGAGGTTGCCGTCGACGTACACCTTGTCGTTCGGCAGCTCCCGCTTGGCCTTCGAGGCGTACCCGAGCAGCACGCCGAAGCCGCCGTCGATGTCGATCCACGAGTCGGTCTTCGTCGCGCCCGTGCGGTACGACAGCGCGTACAGCTCGTCCTTGTGCTCCTTGAGGTACAGGCCGAGCGCCTTGAGCAGCTGCGCGCGCTGGTGGAACGTCAGCTCGCGCAGCGCGGGCCCGCCGACCTCGCGTCCCCAGCGCAGCGCGTCCCCCATGTCGATGCCCGCGGACGAGATCCGCGCGATCTCCTCGCCGGTCACGGCATCGTGCAACGGCGCGCCCTCGACGTCCGGGGTGTGCCAGCGCCCGGAGACGTAGCTCCGCAACATGCTCATCGGGAATGCCCTCCTCCGCGGGGCCGGCGGATCCGCGCCGACCCGTCTGCACGCGAGCCTAGTGCGGCGGCACCGCCGAGGGCAGGTGCGCGGCAGGTAGGCGCGCTGTTCCGGTGGACGAGGACAATTCAATGCCGAGTTCATTTGCATCATGCCATTGTTGACTCTCCGCATTCATCAGCTGATCGCGAGGCGAAATCATTGCTCCGGACGGGTGAACGTCAAGATCGTCGATGACGTCGCTTGCGTTGGCCGTTGACCACTTGTACGTTCGAGTTCTGGGGAAGAAGCGACGACTGTTTGAATAGTCGGACGCAAGGGGGCTGGGGGCTCCGAGTCGTCGTTATTCGGGAATCTGGGCAGTGCCCGCTTCCGGGTGCGCCTGTCCTGTTCTGCCGCATAGCGGCATTCTCTTCCCGTTATGACCTCCGGTTGCCGACACATAGCCGAATGTACCGACAACTGTGGCTGTGACCTGCGGGTTTGTGCTGTTCGCAACCCGCGATGGCGCGCCAGGAAAGGGGGGTGTCATGCGTTACGCGTACTGATTGCCGCGCGGTGGCCCGGGCCGGGTGGTCCGGGCCACCACATCACGACGATTATTCCGGAGGTCTACGTGCCGGACTTCGATCCGCTGTCCCCATCGATGATCAGTGACCCCTTTTCGACGTATGCGAAACTCCGGGAATCCGAACCGGTTTTTTGGAGCGAACGACTGGGGTCGTGGGTGTTGACCAGGTACGAAGACTGCCGTTCCGTCCTGAGCAACACGGATATTTTCGCCTCGGACTGGCGCCGCGCGGGATTCGACGAGGTCGGGCCGGTCGCGAGCATGCAGGAGCTCGACCCGCCCGAACACGTGCCGATTCGCCGGTTGTTCACCACCGCATTTCGCGCGCGGGACCTGACCGCCATCGGCCGGCGGGCGCTCGCCCTCACCGAGTCGATCGTGGCCGGCCTGGCTCCTGGTGCCGCCTTCGACTTCACCGCCGACGTGGCCCGGCCGGTCGCGCTCGACGCCGTGTGCGCGCTGCTCGGCATCGATCCGCCGCCGGCGCACACGTTCGCGCCGCTCGCGGACGCCCTGGTCCGCGGGATGGACGCCGGCCTGCTGCCGGAGGTGCTGGAGCCCGCGATGGCCGCCCGCGCGGAGCTGAACGACCTGATCGCGGGCTGGTTCGCGGGGTCAGGAGACGGCGGGTTGCTGGCCCAGGTGCTGGCCGGCGCGGACGCGATCGACGTGTCGCAGGAAGCGGTCTGGAACAGCGCCAGGGTGCTGTTCCTGGCCGGGTTCAGCACGACGGTGGGCGCGGCGGCCAACGCCGTGCTGGCCCTGCTGCACGATCCCGAAGCACAGCAACGGATGCGTGACCCGGAGCTGCTCGAGTCCGGTGTGGACGAACTGATGCGCTACGACGGCCCGGTGCAGGGAACCAGCAGGGCCTGCGTCGAGGACGTCACGATCGGCGAGGTCGGGGTCAGGCGCGGACAGCTGGTGTTGCCGCTGTTCGCCGCCGCGAACCGCGATCCCCAGCGGTTCCCGAGGCCGGACGACCTCGTGCTGGACCGCAGGCCCAACCAGCACCTGGCCCTGGGCTGGGGGCCGCACAGCTGTTCCGGCGCGATGCTCGCCCGAATCGTGTTGCGCGCGCTCATCAGAGGGCTATGGCGCGGCTCCGCCTGGCTGCGGCTCGCCGGCGACCCGGAACGGGTGCCCAGGGCCACCTTGCGCTACCCGGACCGTCTACCCGTCGTCCACACCGAAACCTGGAGCCCGTACCCATGACCGGCCTCGCAGTCTCGTTCAACCCTCTCGACCCCGACACCCTGCGTGACCCGTACCCCGTGTACGCCGCGATGCGCGCGACCG
Source organism: Lentzea sp. NBRC 105346 (assembly GCF_030269605.1). Classification (GTDB taxonomy): domain Bacteria; phylum Actinomycetota; class Actinomycetes; order Mycobacteriales; family Pseudonocardiaceae; genus Lentzea. Next base: position 262,316 of record NZ_BSTQ01000015.1, on the reverse strand, counting down.
GCGCTCCACAGTGGAGCGAACTGATGGACTGCTGGGTGGTCACCTCGTACCGCGAGTGCAAGCGCGTGCTCGTCGAACACGAGACGTTCGCCGCCGACTGGCGCCGCGGCGGTGACACGGTGCCCGACGCGGCGTTGAACGTGCACTCGTTGGACCCGCCGGAGCACACGCCCCTCTACCGGGAGCTGGGAACCACGCTGCGGCACGCCGCCACCACCGAACTGCCGGCGCGGATCCGGGCCGAGGTGGACCGGCGCCTCGACGCGCTGGCCGGTGAGCCGACGAACCTGATCACTGCTTTCACCGAGCCGCTCGCGTGCTGGTTCCTGTCCGAGGTGCTGCAGATCCCGCCGCTGGACACGCCGGAGATCCGGTCGATGGGGCAGGCCATCCACTACGCGATGGACGCCGGACTGGTACCCGCCGCGCACGAGCCGGGCAGGCGCGCGCACCGCGAGCTGGCGGCGCTGATCGAGACCTGGGTGGCCGAGGCGAAACCGGACCAGCCCCTGCGCGCGATGATGGACCGGGCCGACGAGGCGGGCCTCGACCCGCGGATCGTGGTCAACTCGGTGCGCACCCTCGTCGCCAACGCGTTCACCTCACTGCCCTCCGCGCTCGGCACGACCATGTACGCGGTCGGCCGCGACGAGACCATGCTGCGACGGCTGACCGACTCGGCTGCGTTCGACCGGGCCGCGCACGAGCTGCTGCGGTACGAGTCCCCGTCCCAGGGGACCACCCGGCTGGCCGTGGCGGACACGACCCTGTCCGGGGTTCGGATCCGCAGGGGCCAGGCGGTCCTTGCGATGGTCGGTGCCGCGAACCACGACCCCGAGGAGTTCGAGGAGCCCGACCGGCTCCGGCTGGACCGCTGGCCCAACCCGCACCTCGCGTTCGGCCGGGGCGCGCACGGTTGCTCCGCCACCGCGCTGTCGCTCGTTCTGCTGCGGGAGCTGCTGGCCACACTGGCCGACCTCCGAGTGTCGGTGCGCCTGACCGGCGACGCCACGCACAAGCGAGCCGCCACGATCCGAATGCTCGAGATCCTCCCCGCGGTGGTGATCCGATGAGCGCGCCAATGCCCGCGGCGGCGGCACAACTGCGCCCTGCCTTCGACGGTGTTCGCCTCGCGGCGGAAGTCGCCGAACTACGCGCGTCCACCTGGAAACGGCAGCAGTCCTATGACGTCGACGCGTTGCCACCGACCACTGAGGACTGGCGCTGCCTGGCATTGCGCAGCCCTGGGGGCGACGGGACGCGCACCGACCCCGGCGGGCCCGGCACCGAGGAGTTCGCCGACACCGAGTGGCTCGACCGGGCCCCGCTCATCAGGGAGATCCTGCGGAGCGTCCCCGCACCACTGCGTGCGGTCCGGCTGATGGCACTGGGGCCCGGCGCCCGCAGCATCGACCACTTCGACACCAAGTACGGACCGGCCTGGGGCGTCGCGCGCCTGCACGTGCCGGTGACCACCAACCCGGACGCGGTGCTGGTGCTCGGCGGTGTGACGTATCGCTGGCAGCCGGGGTCGTTCTGGTTCGGCGACTTCAGCCGCGAGCACCGGGTGGAGAACAACGGCGAGACCACCCGGATCCACCTGGTCATCGACTGCCTGGTGGTGCCCGGCCTCGCCACGCTCTTTCCGGCGGGCTGGCAGAGCTACTTCACCGACGGTGAGGTCCTGTACGGGCGCCCGACCGTTCCCGTCCAACGGCTCGACGACCACCTCTACCGCTTCCCGGTGCCGAAGGCCTTCGCGGACTGGGAACAGGATGACGTCTTCGCGCCGGGAACACCGACGGAGACGGCCGTAGTGATCCGGACACCGGGCGGGCTCGAACTGCAGACGTCAGAAGGGGCGCGGTTCGCGCTCGTGCACCTCGGCGACGGCGAGTTCCGCTTCGCGGGCTGGAGCGAGGAGCGCACCGTGCGGCTGCCCGCCGGCGCCACCGAGGCCACGTTGCGCACCAGGCGGGGGCGCACTATCGACGAGTACCGCGTTCCGGCCGAGCGTGCGGACCGATGAGCGGCGTGGCGGTCACCCGCCCGCTCGGGCGCACGGACATGAGCATCACCAGGGTCGGGCTCGGCGGCGCGGGCTGGGATCAGCGGGACGACGCGACCTGCGTCGCGACGATCCGCCACGCCGTCGAGCACGGCGTCAACTGGATCGACACCGCCGCGGTGTACGGAAGAGGACGGTCCGAGGAGCTGGTGCGCACCGCGCTGGCACCGTTCAGCGAGGCGGATCGGCCCTACGTGTTCACGAAGTGCGGCCACATATGGGATCCCGGTGATCCCGCGGCGCCGCTGCGCAAAGTCGGTGAGCCCGCGAACATCCGGCGTGAGGTCGACGAGTCGCTGCGCAGGCTCGGGGTCGACCGGCTCGACCTCTACCAAATGCACTGCCCGCCGGAGGACGGCACACCGCTGGCCGACTACTGGCAGACCCTGCTGGATCTGAAGCAGGCGGGGAAGGTCCGGGCGGTCGGGCTCTCGAACCACCGCGGCCCACAACTGGCCGAGGCCGAGGCACTCGGGCACGTCGACTCGTTGCAGCCGCCGTTCTCGGCGATCAACCGGACGGTCGCGGCATACGAAATCCCTTGGTGCGCGGACAACGGCACCGGTGTGCTCGCCTACAGCCCCATGCAGTCCGGGCTGCTCACCGGCGGGTTCACCGCGGCGAGGGCGGCCGCGCTGCCCGCTGACGACTGGCGTGCCGCGGTGGCCGACTTCCGCGGTGCGCGGCTCAGCAGCAATCTGGCGCTGGCGCAGGCGCTCCGGCCGGTCGCCGAACGGCACGGTGCCGGGCTGCCACCCGTCGCCTGTGCGTGGACACTCGCCTGGCCCGGTGTGACGGGTGCGATCGTCGGCGCGCGGACACCGGACCAGGTGGACGGCTGGCTGCCGGCGCTCAGCCTGGAACTGACCGGCGAGGACCTCGCGGAGATCACGCGCGCGATCGAGCACACGGGCGCGGGACAGGGACCGGTCGCTTCAGCCGGTTGGTCCGCCGGGCAGCTCGCGGAGCCGCACCAGCGGTGACAGCAGCAACGGCAGCAGGGCCGCCACCATCGCCACACAGCACACCCAGAGCGTGGCGCGGACACCGATCCACGTCCCCAGCAGACCGCCCAGCAGACCGCCGAGCGGCATCGCCCCCCACACCACGAACCGGACGCTGGCGTTCATCCGCCCCAGCAGCCGGTCGGGGCAGATCACCTGCCGGTAGCTGACCTGGGCCACGTTGAACACGTTGAACCCGAAACCACGGATGCAAAGCCCGACGACGAACAGCCCGATCAGCCAGCCCGGCCCGGCCAGCGGAACGAGCAGCGCGGCCGGCCACGTGACCAGCGGCACCAGCCACAGCGTGCGGACGTGACCGAGCCTGCGGGCACAGCGTTCCGCGGTGAGCGCACCGAGCACGCCGCCGACGCCGCCGGCCGCCAGCACGACACCCACCGCCCAGGCGGGCAACGCGAGATCCCGGGTCAGGAACAGGATCTGGGCCGAAACCAGCATCGCCCACGCGAGGTTGCTCATGCCGGTGCACATCATGATCGCGCGCAGGGTCCGGTCGGCGAACACGAACCGCAGCCCCTCGGCGACCTTGGTCCGCAGCCGGACGTGACCGCGCGGGGCTGGCGGCGACTCCGGCACGTTGATTCGCAGCAGGAAGATCGCCGACACGAGGTAGCCGAGGCTGGTGGTCAGTGCCGCGCCCGCGGCGCCCACCAGCTGGGTCAGGCCACCGCCCGCGCCCGGCCCGACGACCTCGGCCACGGACATGCTCGACTGCAGTCTGCTGTTGCCCGAGACGAGGTTGGCTCGTCCCACCACCGACGGCAGGTAGGACTGGGACGCGACATCGAAGAACACCGTGCTCACACTGACGAGCAGCGCGACGACGAGGAGCTGGGCGAAGGTCAGCACATCCAGCCACCAGCACACCGGGACGGTCAGCAGCAGCACCGCGCGGGCCAGATCGGCACCGACCATCAACGGCCGTCTCCGCAGGTGGTCCACCCAGACGCCAGCGGGGAGCCCGACGAGCAGGAACGCTGCCGTGCCCGCCGCGGTCAACAACCCCATCTGCAGCGGCGTCGCCGCCAGCGCCGTCGCCGCGAGCAGCGGCACCACGGTCTGACCGACGAAAGTGCCCAACTGCCCGACTGTGTGGCCCGCCCACAGGTTCGTGAACGCGCGCTGATCCCTTACGGTCACCCCCCGCATCAATCCGATACTCCCCAGGTGATCGAACGGCGTCAAATCACTTGTTCACCTGTCCACTGTGGACACATGCATGCCTAGAGGAGTTCCGCGAAGGTGCGAGCGAACAGATACGCGTCGCCCGGCCAGCGGGCCGAGACGTAGTTCCCGTCCCGCACGACGAACGCCGGCGAGTCGTCGGTCGCCGTTCCGCGCCTGGTCAGCTCGGTCGGGCCGCGCTCGAACCGGGCGCCGGACTCCACCACCTCGTCCTCGACGTAGGCCGGGTAGGTGCGGTAGTAGCGGCCGCGCCGCCACGCCGTGAGGTAGTACGCCGTGCGCTCCATGTACTTGGGCAGGCACGTGGTGCGACGCCCGGCCAGCACGCCCGAGCGGGCCAGCACGAGCACGCCGTGGCAGATCGCGCCCACGGGCCGTTCGAGCGCCCAGAACGCCCGGACCTTCTCCTGCAGGACGGATGAGCCGAGGTACTGCCGCATGCCCGGTGCGTGCCCGCCGGGCAGGATCAGCCCGTCGTACTCGTCCGGCTTCAGGTCGGCCCACGCGAGCGGGCTGCGGTACGCCGGGTCCGCGGTGAGCTGCCGGTAGAACTCCTTCGGCTCCGGCTCGGCGCCCAGCTGTCCGAAGAGGACGCCGGTGAGCAGCAACGGGTCCGCTTCGGGCGCGCTGCCACCGCGTTCGGTCGCGAACACGACGTCGTGGCCGGCGTCGGTGAGCAGCCGCCACGGGACGGCGACCTCCGTGACGTCGAAGTCACGGTCGGGCAAGGGGAGAAGAATCCGCACGCGAGCAGGATAAGTCTGAGAGCGCTCTCAATTCTGAGAACCTTTACATGTTGACGGTGTGTCACGGCATGACAACACTTCCGAACCACTGGGCGCACAACAGAAGAAAGGTCGGTTCGATGCATCGACGCATCGGCACTGTTCTTGCTGCCGCCCTGTTGGTCACCACCTCGGTAGTCGTCGCCCTCACGTCCCCCGCTCCCCCCGCCAGCGCGGCCGTGACCTGGTCCGACGAGTTCAACGCCCCGGCCGGCACGCCGGTGGACGGCTCGAAGTGGCAGATGGAGACCGGCGACAACAACGGCAACAACCACGAACGGCAGTGGTACACGTCCGGCACGAACAACGCCGTCCAGGACGGCCAGGGCAACCTGGTGATCACCGCCAAGCGCGAGAACCCCGGCAACTACAACTGCTGGTACGGCCGCTGCCAGTACACCAGCGCCCGCATCAACACCGCCGGGAGGTTCACCACGACGTACGGCCGCGTCGAGGCGCGGATGAAGATGCCGCGCGGCAAGGGCATGTGGCCCGCGTTCTGGATGCTCGGCGCCGACATCAACAGCGGCAACCCGTGGCCGGGCAGCGGCGAGATCGACATCATGGAGTTCCTGGGACACCAGCAGAACACCGTGTACGGCACCATCCACGGGCCCGGCTACTCGGGCGCGGGCGGCCTGTCCGCCGCCTACAACGGACCGAACTTCGCCGACGGCTTCCACACGTTCGCCATCGACTGGAACCCCGGCGAGATCATCTGGTCCGTCGACGGCAACGTCTACCACCGCCGCACGCCCGCGGACCTGAACGGCAAGCAGTGGGTGTTCAACAAGCCGTTCTTCATCATCCTCAACCTCGCGGTCGGCGGTGACTGGCCCGGCGATCCCGACGGCAGCACGACGTTCCCGCAGCAGTTCGTGATCGACTACGTGCGGGTGTCCTCCGGTTCCAGCAGCGGCAGCCAGATCACCGGGCTCGGCGGCAAGTGCGTGGACGTCTCCGGGGCGAACACGGCCAACGGCACCGCGGTACAGCTGTGGGACTGCAACGGCACCGGCGCGCAGCAGTGGACCGTCGGGTCCGACGGCACGATCCGCGCGCTGGGCAAGTGCCTCGACGTGTCCGGCGGCGGCATCGCCAACGGGACCGTCACGCAGTTGTGGGACTGCAACGGAACGGGCGCGCAGCGGTGGACGGTCACCGGGGCGCACGACATCGTGAACCCGCAGTCGAACAAGTGCCTCGACGCCACCGGGAACAGCTCGGCGAACGGGACGAGACTGCAGATCTGGGACTGCTCCGGTGGGGTTAACCAGAAATGGAACGTCGGCTGAGGAGCCTCGCCACCGCCCAGTCCTGACAGGCCACTCCGACCGACTTGAACACGGTGCGCCCGCCGGGATCCGGCGGATTTCCCAGCGCGGCACCGAGTTCGCACAGCTGCTCCACCTTCAGCACCCCGGCCTCCACGGCGGCGATGATCTCGCCCGCCTCGGCCATCGCGGCTCCGACCTCGTCCACGACGACGAGGTCGGAGGTGGTGAGCAGTTCCTCGGGCAACTCGCGCATGCCCGGCCGATAGGACCCGATCGCGTTGACGTGCACCCGTGCCGGCAGTGCCTCGGCCGGGAAGAGCGGGGTCGTCGACGGGGTCGCGGTGCACACCACATCCGCATTGGACACGGCGTCAGCGGCGGACGGCGCCGTGTCCAGTGCGGTGCCCGGCAGCTCGTCGCGCAGGAGCTCCAGCAGCGCCTCGGCATGGGCTATCGACCTGGTGTAGACGGTCAGCCGTTCCAGGGGCCGCACGGCGTGCACGGCACGCACCTGGTCGGCGGCCTGGGCGCCCGCGCCGATCAACGCCAGCGACGACGCGTCCTTGTCCGCCAGCAGATCCGTCGCCACGCCGACGACCGCACCGGTGCGCAACGTCGTCAACGCCACGGCGTCGGCGGTGAACTGGCCGGACGGGTCGGAGTACACGATGGTCCCGGTGATCACGGGGTTCCGATCGGGTTCCACGGACAGCGTCTTCACCACCGTCGACCGCGTGGGCGTGTGGTGCGCGGTCATCACCAGCGCACGTCCCTCGGAGAACGAAAGTCGTTGCGGCTGCTCGAAGTTCCCGGCGGCCAGCTCGATGAACGCCGAGCGCACCGCGTCGATGGACTCCTTCACGACATCACCACGGCCCGGCCGCCGGAGGTGTCGAACTCGTGCGCCACGGTCTGCAACGGCTCGCCGCCGGCCGCCCAGGCGGCCACCCACGTCAGGCCTTCCATCGCGCCGTTGCCGCCGCGTTCCACCAGGTCGGTGCCGATCTCATCGAGCCACGCGGTCTCCGAGGAACCGACGCCGCGCAGGAACTCCTCGTCCCAGTCCTGGATCAACGACCGGATCGTGCCCGCGTCGCGCGCCTCGGCGTTGACGCGGCGGATCCACTCCTGGCGTTCCTCCTCGGTCAGCACCACACCGGTTTCCGGCTCGCGGAACCCCGGCAGGTCGTGCGCCAGGCCGCCCGAGCCGACATAGAGCACGCGCTCGTCGCGTGCGGCGAAGAACTCCCCGACCCGGCGCCCCAGCGAGGCCGTCCGGCGGAACGACGCCACGGGCGGGCTGGCGCAGTTGATGAACACCGGCAGCACGGGCTTGCGTCGATGCTGCCGAGCAGGTCGCGGGCGGTGTGGCCGAACGCGTGGTCCAGCGCGACCCGGTAGCCGATCGCGATGTCGAAGTCGTGCGCGATCAGGTCGGCGGCCAGCTCACGTCCCACCTCGGACGGCACGTCGTAGGAGCCGGACGGACCCTGCACGTCGCCCTGCGCCGAGGCGGACAGCACGACCGAGAACGTCGGCACCACCTCGCGGAAGGCCCGGCGGTGGTCGGTGCCGAAGATCACGACCAGGTCCGGGTCGAACTCGTCGGCCGCCTTGCGCACCACGTCGATGGCCGCGCGCACCGGCCCGTGCGGGGCAGTGGGCAACGTCACCAAATGCGATGCGCACACCGTCAGGCTCTTCTTCACCCCGCCAGCATAGGGTCGTGAGTGTTTTCCGTTGCTTGGGCAACGGAAAACACTCACGACCAGGAATTACCCGATTGCTTCGGCGATGAAAGCGTTCAGGCTTTCCGTCTCGCCCAATGCGGCGCGCAGTTCCGCCGCGTACTCGTCCACCGCGGCCTGCAGGCCGGAGGCCACCGCCGCAGCCGACGCACCCGCCGCGACCGCCTTCACCTGGGCGCCCAGCAACAGGTCCGCGGGCACCACCGGCTCACCTTCCAGCGGCCACACCAGGTCCGGCAGCACCGCGCCACCGGTGACCTCGCGGACGAGGCTCGCCGCCGCGTTGCCCGGCGTGCGCGTGCCCTCGGGCAGCACCGCCTGGACGGTCGGGTGGCTCGCGACCCACTTCAGCAGCACCGAGTTGCCCTCCTCGCGCACCCGCGCCGGCGTGAGCCAGAGCGTGAGGTTGACGTAGTACTCGGTCAGCCTCCTCAGCACGTCACCGCCGACTTCGAAGCCCCACAGGTTGAGGTCGAAGTAGTGGTGCCACGTGGAGTCCGCGACGATGCGGCCGACGCCCGCGGCGGCGCCGTCGTAGGCGGTGGTGACGCCGTAGACCGCTCCGTTGCGCTTGTCGGTGCCGCGGGCGATGATCTCCGGCTTCGGCTGGCCGCGACGCCCGGACGGCCACACGTCGGTGGGGAACTGCTCGGGGATGAGCAGCTGGCCCTCGTGCATGTGGTCCGGGAACACCGTGATCGGCCCACGCCGGCCGGTGAACAACGGGTGCGGCCTGGTTCCGTAGCGCTTGAGGATGAGCTCCTGCGGGTACGGGTCGAGGTCGTTGGGAATCGGGTCGTTGATCTGGCTGCCCCACGGATCGGGCGTGTGGGTGTTGTGGCTGAACTCGATGCTCGAGTCCGGCCGGTCGTTCCACACCCGCAGCTCGCCCGCGCGCGGGATGCGGTGGCAGATCGCGCGGCCCAGGTTCAGGTACTCGGCCAACGACGGGTCGGCCTCGGGCGGCCTGGGGTTGGAGTGGTCGCCGGTGACGAGCACCCCGCCGCCCGCGTCCATCCACGTCCGCAGCGCCGCGACCTCGGCGTCGACGAGCTCGTTCTCCGGCATGCCGGGCAGGTTGCACTGGAACAGCCCGAAGAACCACACCTGCTCGTAGCGGCCCAGCAGCTCCGGCGTGAGCTTGTTCCGCGCGTGGCCGCCGGTGTGGCGGTTGAGCAGGTCGACCTCGAACGTGGCGTGGACCGGCTGGTTGTCGAGGATGAGCTTGCGCAGGATGCCGAGCGAGAAACCGCCTCCCCCGGTCAGCTCGACACCGTCGGTGTAGAACAGGACTCTGATTTTCGGCTTGGCCTCCTCGGCGACACCGTCGCCGACAATGCGTGCGTCGAACAACACGAGAATGACTCCCCCTGTGGTGGTTGCGACGTGCCCTCCCCGGCAACGCCGCTACTTCCACGTATACGCGAGGTCGTCTCATCCGGTGGTATTTGTTCCACATCGACTTTCGGATGACGGATGTGGTTCAGCGGCCCCGATCGGCGTAAGGGAAGATGTCCGCCATGACATCCGCCGACAACGGCTTCGCCGACCTGGGGCTGCGGCCCGACCTCCTCGCCGCCCTGACCACGCTCGGGTACGAGGAGCCGACGCCGATCCAGCGTGAGGCGATCCCGCCGTTGCTCGCGGGCAACGACCTGCTCGGCATGGCCGCGACCGGCACCGGCAAGACGGCGGCGTTCGCGTTGCCGTTGCTGGAACGCATCGCCGAGGACATCGGCAAGGGCGACAAGCCGCTGGCGCTCGTCCTGGCACCCACCCGCGAGCTGGCCGTGCAGGTGTCCGAGGCGATCCATCGCTACGGCCGCCAGCTGGGCGCGCGCGTGCTGCCGATCTACGGCGGCCAGCCGATCGGCCGCCAGCTGCGCGAACTGTCGCGCGGTGTCGACGTGGTGGTGGCGACCCCCGGTCGCGCGATCGACCACATCGGACGCGGCACGCTGTCCCTGGACGCGCTGCGCATCGCCGTGCTCGACGAGGCCGACGAGATGCTCGACATGGGCTTCGCCGAGGACATCGACGCGATCCTGCAGGAGACCCCGGAGAACCGGCAGACCGTGCTGTTCTCCGCGACCATGCCGCCGCGCATCGACCGGATGGCCAAGTCGCACCTGAACAACCCGGTGTCGATCCAGATCGGCCGCGAGAAGACCGAACCGGGCGAGGCGCCGCGCGTGCGCCAGACCGCGTACCTGGTGCGCCGCGAGCACAAGCCCGCCGCACTCGGCCGCGTGCTGGACGTCGAGTCGCCCACGGCCGCTGTGGTCTTCTGCCGCACCCGCGACGAGGTGGACCAGCTCACCGAGACGCTGAACGGCCGCGGTTACCGCGCCGAGTCCCTGCACGGCGGCATCAGCCAGGAGCAGCGCGACCGCGTGATGTCGCGCCTGCGTTCGGGCACCGCCGACCTGCTCGTCGCGACGGACGTCGCCGCTCGCGGTCTGGATATCGAACAGCTGACGCACGTCGTGAACTACAACGTGCCCTCCGCCCCCGAGGCGTACGTGCACCGGGTTGGCCGCGTGGGCCGCGCTGGGCGTGAGGGTGTTGCGATCACGCTCGTCGAGCCGCGCGAGAACTCGATGTTGAAGACCATCGAGCGGGTTACCAAGCAGAAGATCGCGGTCGAGAAGGTCCCGACTGTTGCGGACCTGCGGGCTCGCCAGTTGGAGCTCACTCGTGCCGCGTTGAACGAGTCGCTCCTGGAAGATGATCTGTCGCGGTTCCGCGTTGTTGTCGAGACGTTGGCCGACGAGTTCGACCTCATGGATATCGCTCTGGCGGCTGTGAAGCTGGCGCACGAGGCGTCCGGTGCCGCGGCCGACGAGGAGGAGATCCCCGAGGTCCGGCCGCGTGGTGGCGACGATCGCGGGCCCCGCAGTGGTGGTCCGCGTCCGGCTCGGCGTGGGCCGTCCGAGGGGATGACTCGCCTGTTCGTCGGGGCTGGGCGGACTTCCGGGATTCGGCCGCAGGACATCGTCGGTGCGATCACCGGTGAGACTCGGTTGAACGGGCGGGACATCGGGGCGATCGAGATTACCGATCGGTTCTCGCTCGTGGAGGTGCCTGGGCCTGCCGCGAACGAGGTGATCGAGTCGCTGCGGAACGCCTCTATCAAGGGGAAGCGGGTCACGGTCCGGCGGGAGCGCCAGGCTCGGTAACCGGTTTGCGCGTCCGGTTTGTGCCTGGGGCCGGGGCGTCCTGGGGGCGGGGCGCTGCGGTGCTTGCGTTGCGATTGAGGCTTGACTTGAGACCTCATGGGCGCTGTGCCTAATTTTGGGCAGAGGCGCTGGCGGGCTCAAACGGGCAAAAGGTGAGACGCCCGCGCCGCCGAGGGTAGCGCCTCGCACCCCAAGTCAAGCCCCAATCGCGCGGTGCCCACCAGACGCGCCCCTCTTCCTGCCAGGTCGCCTTGTGGTTGCAGCCGGTTCCGTGCGTGGTTGAGTTGTCGTTGGCTGCCGGTTCCGCGCGTGGTGGCGTTTCGTTCGCGGGCGGGCTTGATCGCTGTTGGGAGCGCTCTCAGGTTTTGCGAGGGGAAGATTTGTGTCGTCCAGCGTCACAAATCTTCCCCTCGCGAAGATCAACGATCTTGAGGTTGTCCGATTTGGCCGATGAGAGCGCGGCCATCGGGCACTTCTTAACCTCATGTTCGACACCAAAGATCAACCAAGTCCACCACGAAAGCCAAACGGGCGCGGCCCACATACACAAACCCGCCGACAACCGCCATCCCCCACCCACCGACCCCAAAAAACCAAACCCAGCAACCGGTTCAGCCCATCTTCGAAGCCGCAGCTTTGATCGCCTGCCGGATGCGGAAGTAGGTACCGCACCGGCAGACGTTCGCGATCTTGTCGATGTCCTCGTCGGTCGGCTCGCGCTTCTCCTTCAGCAGCGCGACCGCCGCCATGATCTGCCCAGGCTGGCAGTACCCACACTGAGGCACGTCCTGCTCCAGCCAAGCCTCCTGCACCGGGTGCAGAGTGTCGCCATCAGCCAACCCCTCGATGGTGGTGACGGACCGCCCGGCACAGGAGGCCACCGGAGTGACGCAGGGCTGAATCTCAGCTCCGTCCAAATGGGACGTACAAGCCCGGCAAACGCCGATACCGCAACCGAACTTGGGCCCACGCACCCCGAGCTTGTCCCGCAGGACCCAGAGCAACGCCAGATCGGCGGGCGCCTCGACAGTGACCGCCGAGCCGTTGACGACGAAGGTGTAGACAGGCACGGAAACTCCTTCAGCGCGGGAACGGCTCGAAGTCGACGGGGAAGATGATCGGGAAGCTGCGCGGCGCGATACCGGTGGCCCGCGCGTAGGCGTTGGCGATGGCGCCGACCGCCGCGGGCACGCCGAGTTCGCCGGCACCGCCCGGCGAGCCGGTGGCGGGCATGACGTGGATCTGCACGTCCAGCGGCGCGTCCTTCTGGCGCGCGTAGTGGAACTGCGAGTAAGAGCCCTCCAGCGGCAGGCCGCGGTCGATGTGCAGACCCGCGCGCAACGTCGTGGAGATCGCGTCCGTCAGGCCACCCAGCATCTGGGCCTGCAGGCCGCGCGGGTTGATCGGCCGGCCTACGTCCACGGCGATCACGGCCTTCACCACCCGCGGTGCCTTGGGGTCACGGGCGTCGATCTCGACCAGGCACGCCGTGCAGGACTGGTACTCGTCGTGGAAACCCACGCCCTGCGCGAAGCCACGTGGGAGAGAACGGCCCCACTGGCCGGCCGACGCGACCTTGTCCAGGACCGCGCGTTGCCGCGCGGTCTTGAGGAACTCGCGGCGGAACGCTACCGGGTCCTTGCCCATGCGCGCGGCCAGCTCGTCCACCAGGATCTCCTCCGCGCCACGGGTGTTCGCCGAGTAGACCGAACGCCACGCCGCCGTGTGCATCTTCAGCGGCACCTCGTTGAGCAACGAGGTCACGACACCGAAGTTGTAGGGCACATTCACCGTCGTCAGGAACACCGTCTGGGCGAAGGAGAGATTGCCGCCCACCGGCAACGATGCCGCGGTAGCGGTCAAAACCTCACCCAAGCCGTGCCGGAAGTCGGTCTCGACCGCGGCGACGCGGTGTTCGAACGTCAGGACGTTCCCCAGCCCGAACGTCGCGCGCAGCTTGTGGTGCGTGGCGGGACGCGCGCGGCCGTGGCGCATGTCGTCGGTGCGCGACCACATGAGTTTCACCGGCCGGTTCAGGGCCTTCGAGATCTGCGCGGCCTCCAGCGCGCCGTCGAAGAACAGCCTGCGGCCGAACGAGCCGCCGCCCTGGACCACGTGCACGGTGACCGCCGACTCGGGCAGTCCGACCGCGGCGGCGATCGTCTGCTGCGCCACGATCGGCGACTTCAGGCCCGCCCAGATCTCCGCGCGGTCGGCGCGCACGTCGGCGATCGCCGAGTTCGTCTCCATCGGCGCGTGGCTGACGAACGCGAAGTCGAACTCCGCGTCCACGTGCTGCGTCAGCAGCGGCGGCACGACGAACGGCAACGCTGCGGCGTGCAGCTTGGCACGAATGTCCACATCGGACAGTGAGTCGATCGTGCCCGGATTCCAGGTGACCTTCAGCGCGTCGCGGGCCGCCATCGCCTGGCCGAACGTCTCGGCGACCACGGCCACACCCGTTGGCACCACACCGATTGCCAGCACGCCCGGCATCTTCTCCGCGACAGCCGAGTCGACGGAGCGAACCGAACCGTTGATCGTCGGCGGGCGGCGCACAACGGTCGGCATCGCGCCTGGCACGTCGTGGTCGAGGGTGTACTTGAACTGTCCGGTGACCATGGCGCGCGCGTCGATCCGCGACTGCGCCGTGCCCACGAGTTTGTGTTCCGACTCGGGTTTCGGCTGCGCGGCGAACACGCCGGTCAGGGAAGCGGCCGCGGAGGTCAGCAGGCCGTAGGCGATCGCGCGGCCGTCCGGCAGGATCACCGAACCGTCCCGTGTGGACAGTCGGGAGGCGTCTACGCCCTCCTGCTTCGCGGCCGCGGCGAGCAGCCGGGCGCGGGCGGCGGCCGCGGCGTGCCGGACCGGGTCGTACACCGAGCGGATCGTGTTGGAACCGCCGGTGAGCTGGTTGAACAGCAGCTCGGGCCGGGCATCGGCCAACCGGACGCGGACCCGGGACAACGGCAGGTCGAGCTCTTCGGCTACAAGCATCGCGGTCGCGGTCGTGATGCCCTGACCGACCTCGGCGCGCGGCAGCTCGAGTGTGACGATCCCGTCGGCACCGACCTCCAGCACGGCCAGTGCACCGGCCGTGGGTGTTCCGGCGAGGATCAGGATTTCGCCGAGATCCCGGATCTCGGCGGGCTGCGGCAATGTCGGGATGACCGCCGAAGCGGTGCCGGGAACCGCGATCGTGAGGACCGGCGCGGCGACGAGCAACGTCAGGAAATGTCGCCGCGCCAGTCCATCCGAGACAGCATCGTCACGGGTCGTCATAGAAATCTCAACGAAACCCGGACTCCGGGGTTACGGGCGCAGGCGGTACGCCCTCAGCACGGTCTGGTCGACCGTGTTCCCATCCGTATCAACAGCCGTCACCCGCAGTGACACGAAGCCGCCGGGTTTCCCGCCTGGAGCAACGAATCCGTGCACGGGAACCCAGTTGGCACCGTCGTCATAGGACGCCCAGGCCTCCACTCACGCACCGTAGATCGGCCCGCCCCAGGTTGCCTCGGGAAGGTGAACCTGATCGGCAGCGGCGCACCGGCGCGCGCGGAGTTGTGGAGGTCGAGCGGTGCGTCGTACGCGACCTGCAACAACGGCAACACCTCCGAAGCCGAGGACGTGAAGCCCCACTTCGTATCGATACGGGTGGAGAGCCCGATCTGCGGCGGTCCCCCGCGTTCGGCCGACAACGCCAGCTCGTAGCGCCCCGATCCCGAAGGCACGGACCACGAACCGTCCCAGGGACGCGGCGACATGCCGAGCGACTGACCGTCACGGCTGAGCGTCAGCGTGCCCCAGCCGGTCCGCACCCAGCTCTCCAGCGCGTCACCGGCCGAGAACACCGACAGCTGCCCGGAGATCTGATCACCCTCGCGCACCAGAAGGTTCTTGCCCCACGACGCGTAGCCACCCTCCGGCGCGCCGAACCGCGGCGCGGACACCCCGGCGTTCCACGACAGGGACGTCTTCTCCCCCGGCCGGAACCGGAAGATCCGCTGCTCGCTCCAGTTGCCGACGAGCGGGTCCCGCGCGTCGCCGCCGAACATGCGGCCGATGGTGACCTCGCGGTACCAGCCGATCCCGTGGCCCGCCGAGTAGTACTCGGTGCGCGCGGCCGGTGCGAGCAGCCACTCGTCGAGCAGCACGTTCATCCGCGCCGGCGTGCCCTCGACCGCCGGGTGCACGCGTTGCGCGACCAGGCCGTCCGCACCGCCCATGTGGTAGCGCGATTTGACCTCGGCCACCTGCCCGCGTGAATAGGTCTTACCCACCGGCAGGGCCTGTTCCGGATAGAAAAGGTTGTAACTGACGGGAGACGTCTCCGTTCCCGTGACAGTCAGCGACACCGGCTTACCCGCGACGAGATCACCCACGAGCCCGGCGGCGAGCCGCTGCGGTGCCCAGATCACGGGCAGCGCGGTCTGCTGGTCGAGCGGCAACGGGATCGGGCCCACCTGCAGCACCGCCGCGGCACCCGCGTCCTTCAGACGTTGCGCGTGCGCGGGGATCTGCCACTCCTCGCCGTCCTTGAGCTGCAGCACGACCAACGCGCCCCGCACGTCACCCTCGGGCAGCGCGACCCGGTAGGACTGCTTGCCGGACACGGGCGGACTGGCCGAGAAGAAACCGACCGGGAAGTCGTACGCCCCGCTGATCGCGACCCGAGGCACGGCGGCCTTGACCAGCGTCTCGTATCGCAGCTGCGGCACATCGGCACCGAACTTGAGCCCGTACACGTCGGTGGCGCCGAACAGCGGCCCACTGAACCCGGAGTTCTTGCCCGCCGCCATCGGCACCGCCATCTCGTACTCGCGGTGCACCACCCGCACCCGCGGGTCGCCCACGTCCACCTTGATCGGCTGCGCGGTCCGCGTGTCGATCACCACGGTGGCGTCCTGCGCGAGGGACACCTGTCCGGCGATGTCGGTCGCGCTTGCCGGGGCCAGCCAGTGCCTGGCCTCGTCGTACTGCTTGATCCGGCTGAGGATGGCGTAGTCGGCGGCGGGCAGCTTGGCGCTGCTCCTGCCGGCGGCGTCCAGCCCGATCGCCGTGCTCTCGCCCGTCGTGCGGTTGATCGCCAGCAGGTACTCGCCGGCGGCGGGCTTGCCGTCGCGGCCGGTGACGGTCACGTCGAGCGTGTGCCGCTCCTCCTGGACGTACGCGCCCACGGCGGTCACGAGCCTCGTGCCCGGTCCCTCGGCGGTCAGCAGGCCGTAGAACTTGCCGAGCCCCTTGCGCCCGTCGACCGAGACGGTCAGCGGCGCGGTGCCGTGCGCGGGGACGGTGACCGAGCTCGCAGAGAGGCTGAAGTCGTTGAGCGGCAACGACACCTGCAGCGTGATCGGCTGGTCGCCGTCGTTGCGGTAGGTGATCGTCTTCGACTTCGGCGACGTGTGCGGCCACTCCAGGATCCCGAACGAGACGCTTCCGGTGTCCACGCGGACCTGTTGCCCGGAGGCCCGGCCGGCGTCGAGCAGCCCGGTACCCGCCTGGTCCGGCCGGTTGTCCAACTTCTTCGTGGTGGACATGAGCTGCGCCTTGAGCTCGCCCGCGGTCCACGCCGGGTGCTGCTGCACCAGGATCGCCGCCGCGCCCGCGACGTGCGGGGTCGCCATCGACGTGCCGGTCAGCCGGGCGTGCAGCTCGTCCACGGCCTGCTCCGGCAGCGTGTCCTTCGCGCGGGCGGCGACGATGTCCGTGCCCGGCGCGGCGATGTCCGGCTTCACCGCGAAGTCGCCGAGCCGCGGTCCGAGCGAGGAGCTCTCGTTGAGCCGGCTCTGCTTGGTCACGTTGGCGACGGCGAGCGCCGCGTCCGCCGACGCGGGTGACGACACCTTGCGGTACTGCCCCGAGTTGCCCGCGGCGATGACGAACAGCGCGCCGGTCTCGTTCGACAGCCGGTTCACGGCCTGCGACAACGGGTCCGTGCCGTCGGACTGGTCACCGCCGAGGCTCATGCTGACGACCTTCGCCTTCACCTCGCGGGCGGCCCACTCCATGCCGGCGATGATGGCGCTCTCCTGGCAGCCGAACTCCTCGCAGACCTTGCCGACCGCGAGTTTCGCCCCCTTCGCGACGCCCGTGTACTTCGCGCCGCGACCGGCGATCGTGGACGCCACGTGCGTGCCGTGGCCGTTGGTGTCCTGGATGCCGAGCCCGGTGAAGTCCCTGCTGGTGGCGACGACGTCCTTCAGCTCGGGGTGACCCTGGTCGTAGCCGGTGTCGAGGACTGCGACCGTGACGCCCGTACCGTCGAAGCCCTGCTGCCACGCCTGCGGTGCGTTCACCAGCGGCACGCTCTCGTTGAGCGTCAGCTTGGCCCGGCCGTCGAGCCAGACCTTGCCGGTGCTCCGCAGCAGACCACCCCACTGCCGCTTGGCATCCACCTTGGCCGTACTCGCCGCCCTGGCCCCGTCGCCGAGCACGGGGATCCGGTCGATCCTGGCGTCCTCGTAGCCGAAGTCCAGCAACGCCGTGACGTCGAAGAACCGCTTGTCGATCCGGTCGTCGTGCAGCAGCGGCAACGCGTCCTCGGGCACCACGAACTGGTGGCCGTCCGCGACGTACCGGACAAACGACATGCCCGGTCGCCCCTCGGTGCCGACCAGTGCTCCTTTGGCGTCGACGATCACCTTGTCGCCGCTGATCAGCGTGATCGTGCGAGGTCTTTCCTGAGTGCTCGGCGCCGCGTTGGCAGCTGGTGCGACAAGGCCTGTCGCGGCCAGCGCGGTGATCACTAAACATCGTGCAAGACGCACGTGTCCTCCCCATGGTGAAAAGCAATCACCATGGACACTCCCTAGTCAGTCAGAAGGTTGCACGACATTGACGGGATGCCGGACGACCGCACCGAAGAGGTAGCCCTGCGTGTTGAGCGGCGAGACGTCCGGCTGGGCGACACCACGCGAATCCGTGGCCCTAGCACGGAGTTCGTACTGACCTGGTGCCGCGGGGTGGAACGGGACCTGCCACTGCAGCCACCCGTGCCCGGACGAGGTCGGGACGGCGCGGCGCCACGTCGTGCCATCGGTGCTCACGTCCACGCGCCGCACCCGTCCGTCCGGCGACCACGATCGGCCGGTCAGTACCTGCCTGCCCAGCGGCAGCGTCGCGCCCCACGCCAGCTCGAACGCGCTCTTGGTCACCTGCGTCGTGACGAGCGTGCCCTCGGCCGGATACGTCGGCCCGACCATCCGGTAGTACTGCGTGTCCCACGGCGAGTCCAGCGCCGTGGTCGCGACCTCGAGCTCGCCGAGCCACTTGATGCTGGCGATGCCGATCCACCCCGGAACCACCAGCCGTGCGGGGAAACCGTGATCGGGCGGCAGCGGCTCACCGTTCATCTCGTACGCGATCAGCGTGTCGTCCAACGCCTTCTCGACCGGCAACGGCCGGCGCACGCGACCCAGGTTGACGCCACCGGTCACATACTCGGGATCGAGGCCGACCGGCAGCACGTCGACCGCGTCGTGGCGCAGACCGGCGAGCCGCAGCACGGTCGACAGCCGCACGCCGCGCCACCGGGCGAGGCCGACCGCGCCGAGCTTCCACGGCGTGCCCGCGACCGCCTGGCCCTGCTGGGAGGTGTAGAAACTGCGGCCGTTGCCAGCGCACTCGATCACAGTCTCGACCGTGCACGACGGCAGCGCACGCAGGTCCCGATACGTCAGCTCCAGCGGCCTGCGCACACCGTTGCCGTGCACCCGTAACCGCCACGTGGCGGCGTCGATGACCGGCGTGCGGGTGTGGTTGCGTACGAAGAACCGGTCGTTCGGGATCACGTGCCCGGAAAGCGCTGTCCACTTCATCTCGGCGTTGGTGCCGTGGACGGTGAAGTACTCGGGCGGCAACGGCTTCACGATCGGGCCGGGTTCCGCTGCCAGCGCCCTACCGGGCATCAGGGCAACGCCCGCCGTCGCCAACATGAGACTGCGCCGCGAGATCATGGGCGGAATCTATCGGCGCCACAAAGGGTTCTCCCACATCCTGGAACGTCGCACGTACCGTGGTGCCGCCACAAGGCGGGCTTTCGACAGATCGGCGCCGCCGACGCCGCCGTCCGACACCTCGACGACCACGGATTCCGACAGAGCTTTCACGGTGCCGACAACTTCCCGCTCACCCGCGCGTGTTTCGCCCTGTTGAGACAGTCGGTCCGGCGGAACCTCCCGCACAGCAGCGGGAATCGGCGACCGCTCGGGCACGGGGCAGGGGCGGCTTGGCTCGCCTGCCGTTCGCGGGCTCCTGGTGCCCGGATTCCGGCGATTCTGCTTCGGCGGGCTGCTTGATCACCGTTGGGAGCGCTCTCACGTTTTGCGAGGGGCGACTTTGTGACGCTGGACGTCCCAAATGTTCCCCTCGCGAAGATCAACGATCTTGCGCGCGTCTGGTTTGTCCGATGAGAGCGTGAACATTCGATCGTTCTTTACGTGGTGTTCGACTCGCGTGATCAACTGGGCTGGGTGTGCGGCGCTGCGGGCAGGGTCGGGATGAGCAACTCGGACCACCTCATCCCGGCCACGCAGCCCACCGCACCCACACAACGCAGGTCTGGGCCGGATCGGGACCACAACGGCGGCCAACCGGCTTTCCGGTACGAGCGCGCCGACGAAGGAGGCCCGCTCGTGTCGCCGCGCAGCGGCGTTTCAAGCGCCGCGCAGCGGCCCTCTTCCCACCAAACACCGGCATCCAGGCCCAACGACTTTGCCGGAGCCTTGGGGCACCGGGGGCTGACTCGCTCATCCGCGCAGGGTTAACCCCGTGGCGCGCCAACGGTGGCCTGGGCTGTTCTGGGGCACACTTCTCCGAGGTGATGTGAATGCGATTCCAGCCGTTGCGCCGCCGGATCCGGCGGTTCACCGAGGGACCGGTCTCCGTCTGGCGCGCGATGGTCGTGATCGTGTGGTCGGTCGGCGCGACGGTGCTCGTGGGCGGTCTCGTCGCGACGATCTTCGACCCGCACGACTTCCCGACGCTCGGCGCCGGCCTGTGGTGGGCGCTGCAGACCGTGACGACCGTCGGCTACGGCGACGTGGTGCCCACGACCGCGCTCGGGCGGGTCGTGGGCGCGGTGATCATGCTGGAGTCGATCGCGTTCGTGTCGATCCTCACCGCGGTGATCACGTCGACGTTCATCGAGCGCGCCCGCGGCGCCGAGCACAAACCGTTGCCACCACAACCGAAGCCGGAGCCGACGAACTCCGGCTCGGTCATGACCGTGCTGCTGGGCGGGTTCGAGCTGCTGGTGGGATTCGTGGCGTTGCTGAACCCCGCGTATTTCACGACGTCACACCTGCCGGTGCCGCTCGGGCTCGCCGCCTGGGGCTGGATCCACCTGCTCATCGGTCTCGCGCTGCTCGCCGCCGGTGTAACCGGCCGCGGCCGCGCCGCCGTGGCCCTCGCCGCCGCGTGCGCCGTCGCCAACCTCGCCTTCCTGCCCGCGTATCCGTTGTGGGGCGTCATTCTCATCGCCACCAGCGTGATCGTCATCAACACTCTGGCTTGAGCCGATCAACGCGGCGACCCACCGAACGCGCGGGTCGATGTCGATGAACAACGCCTTCACCAGCAGCGTCGCGGGCACGGCGAGCACGGCGCCGAGCGGGCCGAGCACCCACGCCCAGAACACCAGCGCCAGCACGGTCACGACGGTCGACAGGTCGACCGATCCGGCGACGAACCGCGGCTGGATCAGCGACTGCACCACGAAGTTCAGCAGGATGTAGACGACGACCACGACGACCATCCGCTGCCACCCGCCGTCGAGCAGGGCCAGCAGCGCGGGCGGCACGACGCCGACCACGAACCCGACGTTGGGGATGTAGTTCGTGACGAACGCGAGCGCGCCCCACAGCAACGGCGCCGGGACACCCATGATCCACAGAGCGCCCGTGTCGAGTACCGCGACGATGAACCCGAACACGGTGGTGACGAGCATGTACCGCCGGGTGCCGACGGCGAACCGGGTCAGCGCCGCGGTGATCCACGGCCGGTCGGCCGCCACCGCGGCCAGCCGCTGCTCGGCCCACGTCGCCTCGGTGCTCAGGAAGAGCAGCAGCGCGATCAGGAACACCAGGTTGGTGAGCAACCCCGTCACGCCGGCGAGCAGTCCGCCCGCGAGTGCCGCCAGCTTCCCGAAGTCGAGCGACCGGGCCGCCGCGCGCACCTCGTCGGGGCCGACCCCGAGCTGCCCGAGCAACGAGGTCGCCTGCGCGATGAGCTCGTCCGCGCGCGAGACGTACCCCGGCAACAGCGCCGCCAGCTGTGCCAGTGAGACGAGCACGACCAGGAACAGTGACAGCAGCACCGCGTACACGACCACCACGAGCACGGCACCGGTGAGCCAGCGGGGCCATCCCCTGCGGCGCAACGACGTCTGCACCGGACTCGTCGTGACGACGATGACCAGCGCGAGGAACACCGGTCCGAGCAACCAGGCCACCGCCTGGACGCCGGCCAGCGTGACGACCGCGGCCGCCGCGCCGACCAGGATGACCACCGAGCGGGGCAGCACCCCGCCGCGTCCGGCCGGCAAAACCGGGGGGAGAGTTCGCATTCACCCAGTCTTGGCCGCGGTTACTGTGGTCGGTACCTGGGGAAAGGATGAAATCGTGATCGTGCTGGCTCACCTCAGCGACACCCACATCGACGGCGGACAGCGCAACACCGACCGCGCCGTGCGAACCATGGCGTACGTCAACTCCCTGCCGGTCGACGCCGTCCTGGTCACGGGCGACATCGCCGACCACGGCACTCCCGAGGAGTACCTCGAGGTCGCGAAGATCCTGTCCTCGCCGCACCCGGTGCTCACCTGTCCGGGCAACCACGACGTGCGCGGCCCGTACCGCGAGTTCCTGCTCGGCTCATCCCCTTCGGATGAACCGATCAACCAGGCGCACTCGGTCGGCGGCGTGACCATCGCGATGTGCGACTCGTCGATCCCCGGCCGCGACGACGGTCTGCTCGACGACGAGACGATCGCGTGGCTCGATGGCGTGCTCGATCCCGAGGTCCCGACCCTGATCGCCTTCCACCATCCGGCGGCGCCGCTGCACATCCCGTTGGTGGACAACATCATGCTCAACGAGACGGACCGGCTGGCCGACTTCGTCTCGCGGTACCCGAAGGTCGCCGGAGTCCTGTGCGGGCATGCCCACACCCCGGCGGCCACGACGTTCGCGGGCCGTCCGATGCTCGTCGCGCCGGGTGTCATCAACACCGTGCTGCTGCCGTGGGAGCAGGGCGAGTTCGTCGATTGGGACGCGCCGCCCGCGGTCGCCTTCCACGTGCTGGACGACGACCTGCGTCTCACCACGCACTACCGCTTCGTGCCCTGAGTGAGTGATCCGATCGATTCTCGGCACCACCGGTGTGTAAACGATTTCTACGTGGTCATCGACACGGCACTAGAGGTCGGATGATTCAGGTTTCATTGGCACATCAGTGGTTGACCTCGCCGTGCTCATCGCGTGAGAGCGGATACAAAGCTCCGATCTCTGTCCCGTTTTGGTCTGGACCATAACTGGCGCGACTGCTAGGAATGTGCCGAGATCCCTGCGGATGTTCAACGGTGAGGTCCGATGTCTTGGCGACGATTGTTTTTCGTTCTGCTCCTCGTCGTGGGTGTGACCGGCGGCATGCCGGCCCAGGCGGCGACCGCCAGAAGCGAGAGCTTCAACCAGGGCTGGCGGTTCGCCCTGGTCAATTCGGAGAACGCGACCGACCCGACGGGCGCGTATGAAAAGGCCTACGAACCGTCCTACGACGACTCGAAGTGGCGGCAGCTGAACGTGCCGCACGACTGGAGCATCGAGCTCGACCCGACCAAGACCGGCACGTACCCCGGTGAGGGCTACTACCGGGCCGGGCTCGGCTGGTACCGCAAGACGTTCACGCTGCCCGCGAGCCTGAAGGGCAAGCGGATCTCGCTGGAGTTCGACGGCGTCTACATGGACTCGCACGTCTACGTGAACGGCAAGCTCGCGGCCGAACATCCTTACGGCTACACGGGTTTCAACGTCGACATCACGGACGTGGCGAAGACCGACGGCTCGCCGAACGTCGTCGCGGTGAAGGTCGTGCACCAGTCGCAGAGCAGCCGGTGGTACGCGGGCAGCGGCATCTACCGCAACGTGCACCTCGTCGTCACCGAGCCGGTGCACGTGGCCCGGCACGGGATCTTCGTGACCACCCCGGACCTCGCGACGACCTACCCCCATGGCTACGCCAAGATCAACGTCAAGACCGACCTCGTCGGCACCGGCACGGTGAGCCACGAAGTCCTGGACGCGCAAGGCAATGTCGTGTCGGACGCGAACCTGCGCGTCAACCAGCCGAAGCTGTGGAACACCGCCCAGCCGTACCTCTACACGCTGGTCACCAAGGTCTCGTCCGGCGGCAAGGTCGTGGACACGGTCCGCACTCCGTTCGGCATCCGCTGGTTCAAGTTCGACCCCGCCAACGGGTTCTCCTTGAACGGCAAGGGCATGAAGCTCGAAGGCGTCAACCTGCACAGCACCCTCGGCGCGCTCGGCGCGGTCGTCGACGACGACGCGATCCGGCAGCAGCTGCGCAAGATGAAGGACATGGGCGTCAACGCCGTGCGCACCTCGCACAACCCGCCCGCGCCGGAGTTCGTCCGCGCGTGCGACGAGCTGGGGCTGCTGCTGATGGTCGAGGCGTTCGACACGTGGCGCACGCCGAAGAAGCCTTACGACTACGGCAGGTTCTTCGACGCGAACAGCGACGCGGACATCAAGGAGATGGTGCACGCGGCCAAGAACTCCCCCGCCGTCATCCTGTGGTCGATCGGCAACGAGATTCCGGACGGCACCAAGGACATCGGCATCCCGATCGCCCGGCGGCTGATCGACGACATCAAGTCGATCGACAAGACGCGTCCGGTGACCATCGGTTCGCACAGCTACACCAGCGTCCCCGCGGACGGCTCGCCGCAGGACCAGATCCTGAAGATGCTCGACGGCGTGGGCCTGAACTACAACTCGGCCAAGTCCATCGACGCGCTGCACGCCAAGTACCCCACCAAGTTCTTCCTCGAGTCGGAGTCGTCCTCGTCGACGTCGAGCCGCGGCGAGTACCTCGATCCCGGTCAGCTGAACACCGGCCAGAACTACACGCCGGGCAAGCAGGGCAGCTCGTCCTACGACAACAACATCGTCGGCTGGGCGGCGTCCGGTGAGCATGCGCTGAAGAAGGACCGCGACCGCAAGTTCCTGGCCGGCGAGTTCATCTGGTCCGGCCAGGACTACATCGGCGAACCCACGCCGTACAACGGGGTCTTCCCGGTGCGCTCGTCGCTGTTCGGCGCGGTCGACACGGCCGGGTTCGAGAAGGACCAGTTCTACCTGTACCAGTCGCAATGGTCGACCACGCCGATGGTGCATCTGGTGCCGATGAACTGGACGGACCACGAGCCCGGCGCCAAGGTCACGGTGTGGGCGTACAGCAACGCGCCCGAGGTGGAGCTGTTCCTCAACGGCAAGTCGCTCGGCACCCGCAAGTTCACCTCCAAGAAGACGACCTACGGGAAGTCCTATCTGGAGACCGACGAGGCCACCGGCGACGACAAGTCGTTCCCGTCCGGCAGCTACACCAGTCCGAACGGCAGCACCGGGCACCTGCGGCTGACGTGGACCGTGCCGTTCGCGCCCGGCACGCTGACGGCGGTGGCGCGCAAGGGCGGCAAGGAGGTCGCGACCGACACGCTGCGCACGGCCGGCGCCGCGGCGAGCGTCAAGCTCGACGTCTCCCGCGGCAAGTCGCTGGACTACGTGACCGCGACGATCGTCGACAAGGACGGCAACATCGTGCCGTCGGCGGACCACCAGATCACGTTCGACGTGACCGGCGGGCGCGTCGTCGGCACCGACAACGGGCGGCAGGAGGACAAGGAGAACTTCACGTCCCCCGTCCGCCGCGCCTACCACGGCAAGGTGCTCGCGATCGTCACCGCGGGTGCGCAGGTGACCGCGCGCCTCGGCGCCGCGTCCACCCGTCCACCGGCCGACGCGTCGTACTCCGGTGCGGCGTCAACGCTTCCGGCCGCGATGCTGGACGGCAAGGCGGACACGGCGTGGTCCAACTTCTACACGAAGGGCCAGACGCCACAGCTGGCCGCGACCAGCCTGTCGCATGCCTCGGACTGGGTGTCGCTCGACTCGTCGTCGCGCCAGGTCTCGAAGCTGACCGCGCACTTCACGACGGGCGGGCAGTTCGCGCTGCCGAAGTCGGTCGACGTCCGCTACTGGGACGGCTCGAAATACGTGCCGGTCAAGGGATTGAAGGTCACCTGGGCGTCGGAGTCGAACGCGCCGAGCACGATCGCGTTCGACGCGGTGACGACGACCAGTGTCCGGCTCGTCATGACCAGTCCGACGCCCAGCACCTCGAACGGCTTCCTCAAGATCGCCGAGCTAGCCGCTTCATGACGTCGTTGCCGCCGCGCCCGAAGTAGTCGTGCAACGTCAGGTACTCGGCGTAGAGCCGTTGGTACGCCTGAACGTTCGCATTGATCGGCCGGTACACGTCACGCCGCGTCGAGCCCATCGTGGCCGACGCGGCGTGCACGTCCGGGTAGGCGCCGGCGGCGACCGCGCCGTGGATCGCGGCGCCGAGCGCCGCGCCTTGCTCGGAGCCGATGACCGACAACGGCATGTCGAGCACATCGGCGTAGATCTGCATCAGCAGCGGGTTCTTCACCAGCCCGCCCGCGACGACCAAGTCGTCGACCGGCACCCCGGCGGCGCGGAACGTCTCGATGATCGTGCGGGTGCCGAACGCCGTGGCCTCCAGCAACGCCCGGTACCCGTGCTCGGCGCGGGTGGCGAGCGTCTGGCCGACGATCACGCCGGACAGCGCGTGGTCGACCAGGACCGACCGGTTGCCGCTGTGCCAGTCGAGCGCGACGAGCCCGTGTTCGCCGACCTCCTGCTCGGCCGCCAGCTCGGTGAGGGTCGCGTGCACGTCCCCGTTCTCGTGGTACCTCGGCGGGACGCAGTTCTCGACGTACCACGCGAAGATGTCCCCGACGCCGCTCTGCCCGGCCTCGTAACCCCATTGTCCCGCAACGATTCCGCCGTCCACGACCCCGCACATGCCGGGCACCTCGCGCAGTTCGGTGCCACTCATCATGTGACACGTCGAGGTGCCCATGATCGCGACCATCCGGCCCGGCTGGGACGCGCCCGCCGCGGGCACCGTGACGTGCGCGTCGATGTTGCCGACGGCGACGGCGATACCCTCGGGAAGTCCGGTCCACGCGGCGGCTTCTCTGGTGAGCCCGCCCGCCTTGGCGCCCAACGGTTTCAGCGGTGCGTCGAGCTTGGCGGTGAAGTCGGCGAACGCGGGGTTCAGCGCTTTCAGGTAGTCGCGGCTCGGGTAGCCGTCCTGGTACATGCCCTTGTAGCCGGCGGTGGCGATGTTGCGGGCGTACGTGCCGGTCAGCCGCCAGACGATCCAGTCGGCGAGCTCCACCCAGTACCGCATCTCGCGGTAGACCTCGGGTGCCTCCTCCAGTACCTGCAACGCCTTGGCGAACTCCCACTCCGACGAGATCAGCCCGCCGTAACGGGCCAGCCAGGGTTCCGCACGTTCCTCGGCTATCCGGTTGATCCGGTCGGCCTGCGGCTGGGCGGCGTGGTGCTTCCACAGCTTCACGTAGGCATACGGCTCGTTCTCGAACTCCGCCAGCTCGCACAACGGGGTGCCGTCGGCGGTCGTGGGCATGACCGTGCACGCGGTGAAGTCCGTGCCGATGCCGATGACGTCGTTTGTATCGAGGCCTTGCAACGCCTCGGGAACGGCATATTTCAGGACGCCGAGGTACGGCACCTGCAGCGCCCAGCCGGGCCGGTCCTCGCGCACGCCGTGCGGGTAGTCGTACACCGCGCTGCCCAGTTCGGCGCCGTCGCGGACGCGGACCACGACGGCCCGTCCGGACAGGGTGCCGAAGTCGACGCCGACCACGAGCTGATCCGCCATCGGCCCAGCCTAGATCCCGAGCATCCGGCTGACCGGCCACGCCCCGTCCGCGGTGTTCGAGATGACCGTCGTCGTGGTGCCGTCGCGGCGCACGCTGCGGAACGACACGCCCGCGTCGTAACCCTCGAGCTTCACGCCGTGCTCGGGCAACCAGAACCCGAGCCCGTAGCCGACACCGTGCTCGTCACGGGTCATGCGGGCCACGTCGCCGACGATCTTCCCGGCGAACAGCGCGACCCAGAAGCGGTCGATGTCGGCCGCGGTGGTGTAGATGCCGCCGTCGCCGTTGCCGACGACCGGCAGGTGGAACACGTTGGTGCGCCCGTCGCTCAGGTAGCCGACTGCGGTGCGTCCCTCGGGCCGGTCGCTGCGCAGGAACGCCGTGTCGGTCATGCCGGCCGGTTCGCACACGCGGGAGTGCACGAGGTCGTGGTAGGAGATGCCGCTGACCCGCTGGGCGATCAGCGCGAGCAGCACGTATCCGCCGTTGCAGTAGGCGAACCGCTCGCCGGGCGGGAATTTCTGCGGGTGCCCGTCGAGCACCGGCAGGAAGTCCTCGGTGTCGACGAGTTCGTGCACCGGCCGGGTGAGGACGTACTCGTTGATGTCCGGGTGCTCGTCCTCGTCGAAGTAGTCGCCGATGCCGGACCGGTGGGCCAGCAGGTGCTCGACGGTGACGCCGCCGTCGACGAGCGGCAGGTCGTCGCCGAGCACCTCGCGTGCCCTGGTGTCCAGGCTCAGCTCACCGCCCTCGACCAGGCTCATGACCGCGAGTGCGGTGAACCCCTTGTTGCCGCTGGCGATGGCGAACCGCGTGTCGGGCGTGTTCGGGATGCCGTAACCGCGGTGCGCGAGCCCGTAGGCCCGCGCGTCGCCGTCGATGCTGATCACGCCCGAGAAGTCGCTGGGAACGTCCATGCGTTCACCATGGCGGCTTCACTGCTGCGCGGACAAACGCCTTTCCGCTGAGATGGAGTACGCGCCCGGACGGAACCGCAGCACCGGGTCGTCCGACAGCTCGACGCCCTCGGCGAGCCGGGTCGGGTCGAACACCGACCGCTGCCACTTCTCCTCGTCGGCGGTCCGCCCGGTGATCACGAACTGCCCGGCGGGCAGCAGCGTCCGGTGCTCGGGCCAGGCCCGCGACGGGTCGTGTGTCGGGTCGCCGGGCTCGGCGAACTGGAACGCCAGCGTGAAGATCACCGGCCCGGTGGTGAGCAGGTGGTCGAGCTGTGGAATGAGGAAGTTCGCGTCGAGGGTCTTGGCGTGCTTGGGGTCGAGGTCGACCTCGCCGAGCTGCGGGACGAGCCGGTAGCGGAACGCCCTGCGCTTGCCCTCGGCGTCGAGCAGGTAGAACGCGTGCAGCCCGTCGAACCGGGTGGTGGCGAAGCTCGCGGGGGCGTCGCGGCCGGCGAACGCCTTGAGCGTCGCGCGGCTCTCCGGGTGCTTGACGAGCAGTTTCGCCAGCCGGCCGAGGCCCTTGGCCTTGTCCTTGCCGGCGAGGGCGGTGAGCGCCTCGACCAGTTCGATGAAGCCCTCGGCGTCGCGGCTCGGGAACGCGCGGAAGTTCGCGGCGACCAGGTCGTGCACCGCTTTGCCGTCGCGCAGGAACTTGACGGCCATGCCCCGGATGCCCTTGGTGCGGTCGTCGGAGCGGAACTTCGGCGAGCCGTTGGAGAACCGGACGACGACGTCGGTCTCGGTGGTGAGGTGGGCGGCGACGGTCTTGATGTGTCCGGACGGGACGAACTTCCCGTCGTAGACGGCGCCGCGGGCGTGCAGCCGCCGGTCCTGCGGGCGGGGACGACCGGCCGCCTCGATGCGGTCGATGGACTCTTCCGGAGTCAAAGGGGCTCCACTCACTCGGCATTCGGGTCGTAGGTCATGGCACCGACGACGTTCCCGGACGGATCGGCCAGCCAGATCAGGTGCCCCACGCCCATGATCGTAGTTCGGTCCATCAGCACCCGCCCACCCGCGGCGACCGCGTCTCGCATGGTCCGGTCGACGTCGTCGACCCCGATCGTGCACTCGAACCCGGTCGTGGGCCGGTCGGTGAGGTCGCGGCGCGCCTGGACGGCGGCCGTGACGCCGGGCCCGGCGGGATCGTCCGCCTCGACCCGGTAGAAGCCGGGCGGTCCCCACGGTGCGAACTCCCACCCGAACGTACGCGCATAGAAGCGGCGTGTGGCATCGACGTCGTCGGCGTTGATGGCGAAGTGCGTCAGTTTCGGCATGACCCGACGTTAGGCGCGTCCTTGGGTTGCGCACAGTCGACAGTGCGGCGGATTCTGTCGAGAATGCGCCACGAACCGGATGTCCGGAGCTACGCGGTGACCCACCGCGGCGGCCGCCTCGTGCTGCCCCAGGCCGAGGGCTGGGACCAGCTGATCTACTCCGCGCACGGCACGGTGACCGTCCACACCGGACTCGGCAGCTGGGTGGTGCCACCGCACCGCGCGATGTGGGTGCCCGGCGGGATCCGCCACCGGATCGACGTGGCGGGCCGGGCCACGTTGCGCATCCTGTACTTCGCGGCGGGTCTGCGCGATGCGGGCTGCCAGGTGCTGGTGGTCAGCCGGCTGCTGCGCGAGCTGATCATGCACACCGTCGCCGAAGCGCCGCTCTACCTGGATGTTCCGCGGCATCGCAATCTGGTCGCGGTGCTGACCGATCTGCTCGGCGACGTCGCGCCCGAGCCCGCCCTGCAGCTGCCCACACCGGCCGAACCCCGCGCGCGAGCGATGGCGGACCTGTTGCGGGAGCACCTGTCCGATGCTCCGGGCATCGCCGCGCTCGCGGTCCGGACCGGCGCGAGCCGGCGCACGCTCGAACGCCTCTTCCAGGCCGAGACAGGCATGACGATCGGCGAGTGGCGGCGGCGCCAGCGCATGCTCGAGGCGTTGCGGCTGTTGAGCGAAGGCCGTCCGGTCGCGGAGGTCGCCGGCGCCGTCGGGTACGCGACGCCGAGTGCGTTCAGCGCGGCGTTCCGCACCGAACTGGGGGTCGCGCCGACGCAGACCGTCACGGCCGAAGCAGTTGCCGCACCCGCGCGGCCTCACGGGTGAGGTGATCGCGTTCCGGCACGCTGGTCGCGGCCCGGGAGGCTGCTGAATACAGCTCCGCGGCGTGCTCCAGGTCGCCGGACCGTTCGTGCAGGTAGGCGTTCACCGCGGTGTATCGCGGCAGGTCAGCCGGCACCTCGGCGAGTGCCGCCAGCCCCGCCTGCGGTCCGTCGGCCTCGCCGACCGCCACCGCGCGGTTGAGCCGGACCACCGGGCTGTCGGTCAGCGCCAGCAGTTCGTCGTACCACTCGACGATCTGCACCCAGTCGGTCTCGGCGGCGGTGGGCGCATCGGCGTGCAGCGCGGCGATCGCGGCCTGCGCCTGGTACTCCCCCAGCCGATCACGGGCCAGCGCGGCCTGCAGGATCGCCACCCCCTCGGCGATCAGCGCGGTGTCCCAAAGCAACCGATCCTGTTCGCCGAGCGGCACCAACCGCCCGCCGGGACCGGTGCGGGAAGCGCGGCGCGCGTGGTGCAGCAACATGAGCGCCAGCAGTCCCATGACCTCGGGTTCGTCGGTCAGTGCGATGAGCTGGCGGGTAAGGCGGATCGCCTCGGCCGCGAGGTCGACGTCGCCGCCGTACCCCTCGTTGAAGACGAGGTAGAGCACCCGCAGCACGGTGCCGAGATCACCGGGCTGGTCGAGTCGCTCGCCCGCGATCCGCTTCTTGGCGCGGCTGATCCGCTGCGCCATGGTGGCCTCGGGCACGAGGTGCGCCGTCGCGATCTGCCGCGTGGTGAGTCCGCCGACCGCGCGCAGCGTCAACGCCACGGCCGCGGCCGGCGGCAACGTCGGATGCGCGCACAGGAAGTAGAGCCGCAGCGTGTCGTCGGTGTCGGGCACCGGGCCGGCGGGCGGCTCGACCTCCACGGCGAGCTCCCGCCCGCGGCGTGACGCCTCGGCCCGCGCGGCGTCGAGGAACTTCCGCCACGCGACCGCGACGAGCCACCCCTTCGGATCACGCGGCGGATCGTCCGGCCACGTGTCCAGCGCGCGGATCAGTGCCTCCTGCACGGCGTCCTCGGCCGACGCGAAATCCGCTCCGCGCCGGACGAGGACACCGATCACCGCGGGCACCAGCTCCCGGAGGTTCACTCCGCCGCCGCGGGCGCGTGGGTGAGGAACGGCCGCACCTCGAGCCACTCGTGGATCGGCCGGCCACCGGCGCCGGGAGCGGCCGACAGCTCCCCGGCCAGCTCGACCGCGCGGTCCCAGGAGTCCACATCGATGATCATCCAGCCGGCGATGAGGTCCTTGGTCTCGGCGAAGGGGCCGTCTGTGACCGGCGGGCGTCCTTCGCCGTCGTACCGGACGAACGCGCCGTCGGGCGCCAGGGCCTGGCCGTCGACGAACTCGCCCGTCTCCTCCAGGCGCGCCGCGAAGTCCCGCATGTACTGCATGTGCGCGTCGACCTCCTCCGGCGTCCACTGGTCCATGGGCACGTCGTTCACCGGAGCCGGGGCGCCGCGGTAGTGCTTGAGCAGCAGGTACTTCATGACGTTCTCCCTCGTCGTGGTCCGTCTCGTACCCCTGGGACGGAGCCGCTCACGCGTTCTCGACAACCCTGCCGAACTTTTCCACCGAACTTTCCGCACCGCCGCGGCCGACCCTACGGCAGCCTCAGCCGCGGGTTGCGGATCTCCAGCCAGGCCGCGATGTCGAGCGCCTGCTCCAGCCCGCGCCGCACGTCCCGGTGCACCGCCGCCGGATCCACGGACGTGACGGTGGTGAGCCAGCCGGGGTTGACCAGCGCGAACGCGGCGATGTTGTGTTTTCCTTTGCTACCAGGCGATAGGGAGCTGCTCGACGCCGTACAGCAGGTTGTCCTGCCGGAACACCAGCTCGTCGATCTCGGCGGCGAGCCGCAGTCCGGGCAGCCGGGTGAGCACGACGCGCAACATGGTCTCCAGCTCGATGCGGGCCATCATGAGCCCGATGCACTTGTGGAAGCCGAAGCCGAACGTCATGTGCGGGGCGCGGACGCGCCGGACGTCGAACACATCGGGATCGGTGAACGCGGCCTCGTCGCGGTTGGCGGAGTCGATCAGCACGATCACGCCCTCACCCGCCTTGATCTCGATCCCGCCGACCTCGACGTCACACCGCGCCGCCCTCGGCAGGCCGAGGTGGTTGGCGGTGCAGTAGCGCAGGATCTCGTCGACCGCGTTGGGGTACAACGACGGGTCGGCGCGCAGCGCGGCCAGCTGGTCCGGGTTGCGCAGCAACGTGAGCAGCCCGATGCCGGTGGTCTGGGTGACCGTGTCGTAGCCCGCCAACAGCAGCAGTGCGACGACGCCGACCATCTCCTCTTCGGTGACATCGCCGGCGAGCACGAGCCGGCCGAGGAGGTCGCCGCCCGGTTCCTTGATCGCGTCGTGCACGAGCTTGCCGATGTACGCCTGCAGTTCCACCGCCGCGGCGCCGATCTCCTCCTCGGTGGTGCCGGCGCGCATCAGCGTCGTCTGGATCCGGCTTTCGAAGAACGGGTAGTCACTGTGCGGGACACCGAGCAGTTCGCAGATCACCACCGACGACACCGGGCGGGCGACCTTGTCGATGAAGTCCGCGGGTACCGGACCGGCGAGCAGGTCGTCCAGCTGCTGGTCGACGATCGCGCGCATCAGCGGCCTGAGCGCCTCCATATGACCGAGGAGGAACTCGCGGCTGACCGCACGGCGCATCCGCGCGTGGTTCGCCTCGTCGGCCTGCAGGAAGAACCCCGGCGGCGGGGTGACATCGCCGCTGAGGAACGTCGGGAAGCCGGGCGTCGAGGGGTTCGCGCTGAACCTGCAGTCGGTCAGCACGGCCCGGACGTCCTGGTAGCGGGTGATCAGCCACGCCTCGCCGCTCGGGGTGCGGACGCGGGCGACGGGTTGTTCGGCGCGCAGCCTCCGGTACTGCGGCGGCAGGTCGAACGGGTCGGTGCGGCGCATGGGGAAATCCTCTGATTCCATGTCGACCCCGTCCAGAGAAAAGCAATAGCTGATTCTTCGGACGCTACGACACCAATACCCCAGGCGGAAACAACGTCTCGATTGGTGTTACGATTATTCCCCCGGCCAGCGGCGCAAATGCAACGAAAAAGCATGACGAGAATAGGCGACAAGTATCGAGACGGCCCCCTCGGGTCTGTATGGCGGGTAACTCATGGAACCCTGTTCACGAGACTTCCGTTGCGCCACACGCGGGTGATTCCACGCATCGCCGAAATATCTGACGTCGGGTCGCCCTCGACGAGGACCAGGTCGGCCCGCAGGCCCGAGCGGATCCGGCCACGGTCGGCCAGGCCCCACAGCGACGCCGGCGTGGAGGTCGCCGCCCGCAGCGCGGCAACGGGCGAAAGCCCTGCTCGCACCAGGAGTTCCAGCTCAACCAGCAAGCTCACGCCGTGCGCGACACCGGGGATGCCGGCGTCCGTGCCCGTCGTGATCGGCACACCCGCCCGGTGCAGCGCGAGCACGTTGCGCAGCGCCTGAGCCAGCACACCGGGCCGCGCGAAACCCCATGGCGTCTCGAGGAACCCGCGTTGTTTCGCCGAGAGCAGCGGCGCCACCCGCGGGTCGCGCACGACCGCCGCGGACGCCGGGTTCTCCGCCGAGTCGAACGCGCTCCACAACGTCAGCGTCGGCGTCACGAAAGCGTTGGCGCGCAACGCCGTCCGGATCACGTCCGGCGCCACGTCCGCGTCGGTGAACAGGTGCACCAAACCGTTGACGCCGGCCTCGAGCGCCACCCGCGCCAGCTCCTGCCTGGTCGCGTGCGCGACCGCGGGCATCCCGGACCGCGCGGCCGCCGCCACCAGCGCACGGGTCTGCGCGGCCGACAACACCGGAATCGGCGTCCCATTGGCGAGATTGCGGTCCTCCAGCGCCAGTTTCAGGTGATCAGAGCCCTCCACCCGGCGCGCGGCGACGAACGCGGCGGCGTCGTCACCCGGCTTGAACACCGGGATCGGCAGCCCGGAGTCGGTACCCCAACCGCCCGGCACGGTCGCCCACCAGCCCGCGGTCCACAGGTCCGACAACGCCGTCGGCGCATAGGAAACCCGCTGCTCGCGATAAGGGCCGTGCCACGCCGGGTCGCTGACCATGTCCAGCTCGGTGGTCACGCCGAACCGCGGCGCGTCGGTGCGCGCGGGCGCCGTGTGGTGCACGTGCCCGTCGATCATCCCCGGCAGCAGTGTGCACCCCGAGAAGTCCTGCACCTCGAAGCCACCCGGCACCCGGCCGCCGTGGTGCACGGCCACGATCCGGCCCCCGGCGACGACCACGTGACCACACGGAACGACCCGCTTCCCGTCGAAGATCCGCACCCCGGCGATGACAAAAGGCGGCTTTTCAGCGGCCACGGCCGTCCCCGCGGACAGCACGGGCAACGCCAGACCGGCGGCGAGCACGCTGCGCCGGGTGACGCCCGACGAGGCAACGGCATGAGCGAAGCACATAACGAACCCCCAAGTCCCCACAGCTCCTGCGAATCGAGGGTGGCACAAGATCGTCTCAACTGGTACCGCTTGTTCCACCTTTACCACCGGCCTGGGGATTGCGTTTTCACCATGCGTGGCGATGCAGACAAACATCACCGGCGAAACTGTTCATTACATCTCGGAAGTCTCACCCCGCGAGGGCGACATTCTTACTGAACTAGTACCGGCTGCTCTGCGCTTCCCGGCGATTCAAGAAGCGGCGACAGCGAACCTTGAGTTTCAGTTAACACTGAAGCAATAGAGCTCATTGTGAACTCCAGCGTGTGGTGGTGATGTGGCGACGGTCGGTGAGATGTGTGCCATGGGGAGCTGGGGTGTAGGGGGAAGTTCGATGTCGGTCTTGGTGCTGGGACGGCCGGTGGTCGAGACACCGGACGCGGTGCTGCGGCCCGCCCGGCGAATGGCCAGGGTGCTGCTGGGCGTGTTCGCCCTGCGTCCCAACCGGTTGCTGTCGCTGGACTGGATCATCGACGGCCTGTGGTCCGGGCACCCGCCGCCGTCGGCCGCGGCGAACGTCCGGTCGCACATCACCGAGCTGCGCCGCCTGCTGGGCCCCAAACCGCTCATCGAGACCGCGCCGGACGGCTACCTCATGCTCGCCGACCCGGACGACGTGGACGCCTCACGGTTCTCCGACCTCGTGGCGCGCGGGCGACGGCACCGCGCGGCGGGCGCGGTCGCCGACGCGGCCGGCTGTTTCGCGGCGGCGCTCTCGTTGTGGCGCGGCGACGTGCTGGAGGGCGTGCCGATGCCGTCGATCGTCGAAGCCGAAGCCGTGGTGCTGGAGGACCTGCGGATGACGACGACCGAGGAACTGATCGACACCAGGCTTTCCCTCGGCCATCACCACGACCTCGTGCCGTTGCTCAAGGGACTGGTCGTGAAGTACCCGCTGCGGGAACGCCTGTGGCATCAGCTTTTGCTCGCGCTGTGGGCGACCGGGCGGCGCAGCGAGGTGCTGGAGACCTATCAGAAGCTCTCATCGGTCCTCGACGCCGAGCTGGGTGTTCCGCCCAGCCGGGCGACCATCGAGCTGCACGAGATGGTCCGCCGGGAGGCGCGCCAATAGTCGTATGCGGCCGCGTGTGCGGACCGTTCTTACTGTCTGGTTCCCGTTGAACTCAAAGGAGAGGGGAGTTTTCATGACAAGCGCTACCTTGCTGGAAGCCGAGGAGATCGTGGCCCGGTGGCGTTCGGGTCTCGACCTGGAGGGGCCGGCCGGCCCGCTGTTCGCCAGCGGTGAGTTCGCCGAGGGCGATATCGTCGCGTGCAACCCGCCCGGCAGCCGCTGCTCGGCGTGCACCGCGTCGCGTCCGGTCTACTGCTGCTGACGCCGCATGAGAACTGACGAGGTCGGCGAGCTCGACCGCACACTCGACTGGCTCATCAGACCGGCACTGCACCGGCTGGCCGGCCGGTTGGCCGGGATCGCCGATCTCGTCGCGGCGGAGAGGTCCGTTCTTCTCGACGCCGCCCAGGCCGCGCTGCTGGACACGGTGCGGCGCAAGGTGAACCGCGTGCTGGTGCTGGAGCTCAACGCCGCGCGCATCACCGGACGGCTCACGGCCGGGGACTCGGCGGGGCGGTGGAACGAGTTCGTCGCGATGGCGTCCACGCCCGAGTTCTGGCACGAGCTCACCCAGCACTACCCCACCCTCGTCGACCGCCTGCAGGTCGTGGTCGAGAACCGTTGTGCCGCGGTGGAAACACTGGCCCGGCGGTTCGCCGCGGATCGGCCCGCGGGTGAGCTGCTCGGGATCGAGATGGGTGCGGGCGACAGCCACCGCGGCGGCCACACCGTCTGCGTGCTGCGCTGCGCGGACCGGACTGTCGTCTACAAGCCGCGGCCGATGGAGGTCGACGCCCGGCTCGCCGACTTGCTCGCCGCGCTGGACACACCGATCCGTGTGCCGCAAGCGTTGGTGCGCAACGGTTATGGCTGGGCCGAGCACGTGCCGCACCGGTATTGCACCGACGACGAGCTGCCGTCGTTCTACCGCAACCTCGGCCACTGGCTGGCGGTGATGCGGCTGGTGTCCGGCACCGACCTGCACGCGGAGAACATCATCGCGCACGGGCCGATTCCCGTTGTGGTGGACTGTGAAAGCGTGTTCACGCCCCGGCCGCCGCATCCGCCGACCGGGGCGGGCAAGGCCACGGACCTGGTCGCGGAACAGCTCAACGGCACGGTGTTGCGCACGGGCCTGCTGCCCGGCCGCGGCGCGGGACTGGGCTGGCGCGGTGTCGACGGGTCCGCCATGGGCGGGCTGCCCGATGAGCAGCCCGAGATCGGTATGCCGGAACTCGTCGGTGCGGGCACCGACGAGGCGCGCATCGAGATCGTGCCGCAACGCGTGCGGCCGACGTTGAACCTGCCGAACCCGCAGCCGCAGCTCTCCCGTTACTGGGGGCGCGTGGTCGACGGGTTCGACGAGATGGCCGCTCAGATCAACGCCCTGGACGCCCGTGACGAGCTCTCACCTTTGTTAGAGGCCTTCACTTCGTGTGTGGTCAGGGTCGTCGTCCGCGACTCCGAGGCCTACAGCGAGCTCGCGCGCATGCTGTGGCACCCGGCCGGCCTGCACGACGAGCCCGCCGCGGTCGCCAAGGCGCAGGCGTTGCTGGCGCGGCATTCGATGAACACCAGGGGCCCGGCCGAGTCGGCCGTGCACGCCGCCGAGGTCGCCGAGCTGCTGACCGGTGACATCCCGGTGTTCACGACGACGCCGGCCGAGGGGTGGCTGCACACGCCCGCGGGCACGGTGTGCGGGCCTCGCGTCGATCAGATCCAGACCGCGCTGAACAACTGGCGCACCGCGGACTTCGCGCTCGAACGCCGGGTCACCCACGCCGCCCTCGTAAGCGCTTATCTCAACCAGGGCGCGTCGCCGGACCTGCACCGGATGGACGCTCCGCCGGTCGATCTGTCCAATCTGGACAAACGGCGGCGCGAGCTGGCGGCCGGCGTGGTCCGCGAGCTCGTCGATTCGGCGGTGCGGTGCGACGACGGCACGGCCACGTGGTTCGCGCCGATCCTCGACCGGTCCGGGTGGCAGACCACCCCGCTGACGCCCGACCTGTACGGCGGGACGCTGGGCGTCGCCGTGCTGCTGGCCGGGTATCAGCGTGAGGTTTCCGCCGGGCGGGCCGATCCCGTTCCCGATGTCGACGAAGTGCTGGCCGGGTGTCTGCGCACGGCGCGGCTGACGCAGCAATGGTGGGCCGAGCAGGCGACGCACACCAAACGGCGGCCCGACCCCGCGGGCGGTTACATCGGGCTCGGGTCGCAGGTGTGGTGCTGGCTGACGCTGGACCGGCTCGGCCACGACAGCGTCGAGGACGCGTTGTTCATCGCGGGTCAGCTGCCCGCGGCGATCGACGCCAGCGAAGGCCCCGATCTCGTGGTCGGGTCGGCGGGCGCGATCGTGCCGTTGCTGATGCTGGCCGACCGGACGGGCTGCGCGGGGTGGGCGTCGCTCGCGTTGCGGATCGGCGGCGAGCTGTCGGCTTCGGCGTTGCGGCCTGCAAAGGATCAGGTGTGCTGGGCCGTGCCGAACTGGCCGTCGGGAATCGGCGGGTTCGCGCATGGTGCGACCGGCATCGCGTGGGCGCTCGCACGGCTGGGCCTGCACACCGGCGAGACCCGGTTCGATCGGCTCGTTGCCGGGGCGGCCGCGTTCGAGGAGACCTGGTACGACGTCGCGCGCGGCGGCTGGCGTGACCCGCGCGAGCCTTCGTCGCTGGTCGCGGCGTGGTGTCACGGCGCAGTCGGTGTCGGTCTCGCCGCCGCGGACCTGCTGGGTTACTCCGATCGCTATCGCGATGTGCTCTCGCGGGCAGCCGCTTCCGCTGAGCGGGACGGTTTCGGGTGGACGCACACGTTGTGCCACGGCGACTCCGGAACATGGGAGTTGCTCGTCGCGGCCGGCCATGACCGGGAGGCCGTGTCCGCGCGGGTGATCGGCAGCCTGGAGGCACACGGCACCACCACCGGGCTGGCGCGCGAGGTCTACTCACCGAGTCTCATGTCCGGCTCAGGTGGCGTGGCGTACCAGTTGCTGCGTATGCACCCCGACTGCGACCTGCCGTCGGTCCTGTTACTCGGCGACGGTCCCTGACCTCGCCTTCCAGGTAGCGCGCCGCCGCAACCCCCACCTCGCGTGCGGCGGTGCGCTACCCATTCCCCGTTCGGAGGGTCCCGGTGGACGACCGTGAGCTGCACGTCCCCTACTGGCAGCTGGAACAGACGACCGCACCGCGCCGCGTAGTGCGCGACCTGCCGCGGGTGACCGGGCCGGTGCTGTCGATGATCTGGGCGGCCGCACCGCGTCCGGCCCTGGTGGTTTTAGTGCTGCAAGTCGCCTCCGGGCTCTTCGCGGCGTTCGGTCTGTTCGCCACGACGGACGTGCTCACATCGCTGTTGACCGGCGGCGTGGGTGCGGCCCTGCCGTCGGTGCTGGTCGTCGGCGCGGCATTCGGGCTGCGCGGCCTGATGGACATCGGGGTCGCCCTGTCGCACGCCCGCATCACCCCTGCCGTGCGGCGCGTCGCCGAGGAACGGCTGTACCGCGCGAGTCTCGGGGTGGAACTGGCGGCGTTCGACGACGCCGCGTTCTACGACAAGATGCACCGCGCGCGCGACCGCGGGCTGTTCTACCTGGAACGGTCGGCCGACAACCTCGTGGAGCTGATCGGGTCGCTGCTCGGGATCGTCGCCGCGGCGGGCAGTCTGACCGTGCTGCATCCGCTGCTGTTGCCCGTGCTGCTGCTGGCTGTGCTGCCCGACGGGTGGGCCGTGCAGCGGTCGGCTCAGCTGGCTTATGTTTCCGCGGCGCGGGCCGTGACTCTCGATCGGCGGGTGCAGATGGTGTCCTCGCTGGCTACTGAACGGGAGCCCGCCGCGGAGATCCGGGCTTGTCAGGCGGAGCCGTTCGTGCTGGCGGAGTACCGGGATGTCGCGGATCCGTTGCGGGACGAGGACATTCGGCGTGGTGTCGCTCAG
The DNA here is from genome assembly GCF_030269605.1 of Lentzea sp. NBRC 105346. Lineage (GTDB taxonomy): Bacteria > Actinomycetota > Actinomycetes > Mycobacteriales > Pseudonocardiaceae > Lentzea. Next base: position 222,484 of record NZ_BSTQ01000015.1, on the reverse strand, counting down.
GCGCGGGTGCGTGGGGCCGGGCGGGCTATGGCCGGGGCCGGGTTGGCGGTGACCTATCTGGTGCTCGGGTTGATGGTGCACGGCGGGTGGGTGGCGCTGGCGGTGGCCGGGACCGCGGTGATCGCTATCCGGGCTACTACTACGGCGCTCAACCGGTTCGTGCTGGCCGCCAATCAGTTGGTGGAGCAGGGCATGTATGTCGGGGACTACTTGACGTTCCTGGAGGCGGCACGTTCGGGGGGTGAGCGGGCCGTTGACGGGTCCGCGGGCCCGGAATTGTCAGACCCATCTGGCAGAGTTGAAAACGGGGGTCCCCCTGGCGGCGGGGACGCTCGCGTGAGCGCACGTGCCAGCGCCAACGGCAGCGCCCGCGGAGCCGTGGATTCGCGGCGGGTGTGCTTGGAGCGCGTCACCTTCACGTACCCGGAGAGCGGCACCCCGGCCCTGCGCGACGTGTCCCTGGCCATCGAGCCCGGCCAGACGATCGCCCTGGTAGGCGAGAACGGATCCGGCAAGACCACCCTCGCCAAACTGATCGCCGGCCTCTACTCCCCCACGCAAGGCCACGTGCGGTGGGACGGCCACGACCTGCGCGACCTGAATCGGGCGAGCGTCGCGGACAAAGTGATGATGGTGCTGCAGGACCCGATCCGCTGGCCGCACACGGCTCGCGCCAACGTCCGCGTCGGCAGGCACGACCGACGAGATCCCGGAGACCTGGCCCTGACCACAGCAGCAATGCAGTCGGGAGCGGACGACGTCGTCAACAGACTGCCGAAGCACTGGGAGACGTTGTTGTCCAAGCAGTTCCGCGGCGGCCTGGAGCTATCAGGCGGGCAGTGGCAGCGGCTCGCCGTCGCTCGCGGATTGTTCCGCGACGCCCCGCTGCTGATCTGGGACGAACCGACCGCGCCGCTGGACGCCAAGGCCGAGTTCGCCGTCTACGAGTCGTTGCGGACGCTCGCCGAGGAACGGACCGTCGTGCTCATCACGCACCGGCTCGCCAGCGTGCGGCACGCCGACCGCATCTACCTGTTGCACGAGGGCGAGCTCGCCGAGCAGGGCACGCACGACGAGCTCGTCCAAAGACGCGGGCGGTACGCCGAGCTGCACGACCTGCAGGCACGGATGTACGCCGATGCTTGAGCCGACGTTGCCCCGCAACCAGTTCATCGGCCGCCCCGAAGAAGTGTTGCCGAAGACCGTCGCACGCTGCCGCACGGCGGAAGACGTGGCGGAAGCGCTGAAGATCGCACAGGCCAACGACTGGGAGTTCGCGATCCGCGGCGGCGGGCACAGCAACGCCGGCTACTCCAGCAGCCGGGACCTGGTGATCGACATGTCGCCCGCGACAGAAATCAGCACCAACGGCACGCGCGTCACGATCGGCGCCGGCGTGCGCACGGGTGAGCTGGCAAGAGTGCTCGCGCCAAGAGAACGGCTGGTGCCCGCCGGGTCGTGCCCCTCCGTCGGGCTGGTCGGCGTGGCGCTCGGCGGCGGGTTCGGTAGTCACGGCCGCAGGCATGGGCTGACGTGCGACCACCTGGTCGAAGCCGAGGTCGTGCTGGCGGACGGCATCATCGTGTCCACCGACGACGAGCCGGACCTGCTGTGGGCGTTGCGCGGCGCGGGCGGCGGGAACTTCGGCGTCGTCACCAAAGCGGTGTTCGAGACCGTGCCATCGACGCCGCGCACGCACGTCCGCCTCACCTGGCCATGGCGGCACGCGAAGACGTTGATCCAGCAGTGGCCGTGGGACGCGCCGGACGACGTGTCGCTCGAGCTGATCCTGTGGGGCTCGGACTACCTCGACGAGGAACCCCAAATCACCCTGATCGGCACGGTTCCCGACGAACGGGCGCTCGACCGCATCGGCGTAGAACCGGCGACAAAACAAATCGTGCACCTCAACGCGGTGGACGCCGCGCTCAGACACCCGACCCCGGCGGACGCGGCCGCGCTGGACCCGGTCGCCATCCCGCTCACGACCGACCGGCCCGGCATGTGCACCGCCCGCACCGAGTTCTTCGACGAAGAGATACCGCCGACCGCCATCGATGATCTCCTGCGAACGTTCGTCACCGGACGGGTTCACGGCGAACTGCGCGAGGTGGCGTTCACGCCGTGGGGCGGCGCGTACGCGCACAAGGCAGCAGAGGCCGCCTTCGCCCACCGCACGCCGAAGTTCTTGGTCAAGCACACGGTGCTCGTCGGACCGGTCGGCGCGGCCCGGCGCGGGCACGAGGCGCTGGCGTGGCTGGACATGAGCTGGAGCACACTGCACCCGCACGGGACCGGCCGCTGCTACGCCAATTTTCCCGACCCCAACCTGCCCGACCCGCTGACCAGCTATTACGGCGCGAACCTTGATCGGTTGAAGGCCCTGAAGCGGCGGTACGACCCGAGAAACGTCTTCCACTTCGCCCAGTCCGTGAAAATCGATTGAACGTATCTGGGCCACCATCCGTGCGTCTGATGAAGTATGTCGACGGGATCGGACGGAGAGCGGCGCATGGCGAACACGACGCGGGTCGGCATCGAAACCGTCTTCGAGTTCATCGGACCGGACGGGCGCCCGGCGCCGGTCCCGGTCGAGCTCGGCTACCGCGCCGACGAACCCCACGCCGTCTCGATGACGTTCCGCATGGCCGACCAGGCCACGGTGTGGCTGGTGAGCCGCGACCTGCTCGCCGACGGTCTGGTGGCCGCGACCGGCGAGGGTGACGTGCGGCTGCGGCCGTTCACCGCGCGCGCCGCGATCCTCGAGCTGTACTCCGACGACGAGCACGCCGTCTTCCACGTGCCGGTCGGTAGTCTGCAGGCGTTTCTGAACAGCTCGTACGACGTGGTCGCACCCGGCCGCGAGGGCGATTTCCTCGACATCGACAGCGCCTTGCGGGGGCTCTTCGCCGAGTAACCCGGCTAGCCTGGTCACCGGGGGTGGGTGGCATGCGGGTGCTGGTCGTTGCGGCTCCACTGCTGGGGCACGTGTTTCCGTTGGTACCACTGGCACAGGCGCTGCGTCGCGCCGGCCACGACGTGCTGCTCGCGACCGGTGGCGAAGCCCTGAAGGTCCGCGAGTCCGGGCTCGCCGTGGAGGACGTCGTCCCGGCCGTCCACATGGGACGCCTCGCGCTGCGCACCTCGCTCGCCCATCCGCTGGCCGCGCGTTCGGAACTCCGCGGCGAAGGCGACCTGCGGTTCGTGTCGCACCTGTTCGCGGCCATCGGCAAACACATGCTGCCCGGCGTCTTCGCGCTCGCCGAACGCTGGCTGCCGGACGTCGTCGTGCACGACGCGCTCGCCGGAGCCGGCACGGTCGTCGCCGCCCATCACGGGATTCCCGCGGTCGTGCACGACATCTCGTTGTTCGACGGCGCCACGCTGACGGCCGCCGTCCTGACCAGGATGCGTCCCCGCACCGCCTTCCCGGAGCCCGCCACCGTGCTCCGCACGGCGCCGCCGAGCGTCGTCGAGTTCAGCGGCGGCTGGCCGATGCGGTTCGTGCCCTACGCCGGCGACGGGACCACGCCGGACTGGCTGCGCGAACGTCCGGAGCGGCCGCGGATCCTGGTGTCCCGCAGCACGGTCGCGGGACCGGGCGGCGGTCGCATGATGGAGGCCGTGCTCAAGGTGGCACCCCAGGTCGACGCCGAGTTCGTCGTCATCCGCCCCTCGGGTTCGTTGCCGGGCAACGTCCGCGGGGTCGACTGGGTGTCGTTGCCGCGTGTGCTCCCGCGGTGTGCCGCGGTCGTGCACCACGGCGGCGCCGGCACGTTGCTCGCCGCACTCACCGCCGGTGTCCCGCAACTCGTCGAACCCGGTGTCGGTGACCGCACGCGGCACGCACGCCTTGTCACCGCCCGCGGTGCCGGGCTGACCGCGCGGGCCTCGGAGGTCACGTCCGAACTGCTGGGCCGGCTCGTCACCGACAACGGGCTGGCGCGGGCGGCGAAGGAGGTCAGCGCGGAGATCTCCGCGATGCCCTCCCCCGCCAAGGTGGCGGCCCGGTTCAGTCAGCTCGCACACCGGCACTGACGCACGAACCGCCGGTCTCCGGCGGACACCTCGTCCCGCGGCCCGGCGGCACGCAGCACCACGTCGAGCACCCGGCCGGGATCACCCAGGTATGGCTGGGAGAACCACGCCATGTTGGCCTCCACGACGACGAGATCCGCGCGCGGATCATCCGGCGGACCGATCAGTCCGACGTCCACCACCACCGCGCTCGGCAACGACGGCAACGCCCGCACGAACTCCCGCAGCCGCCCGGCCTCGGCACCCAGCGGCGCCGGGTCGAGCAGGCCCCACGTCGCGTAACGCGACCCGGTATGCAGCTCGCCGTCGAGCACGTGCAACCGGTACTCGACCGCGAACTCGACGACCTCGCTCACGAGCACGGCCGTGTCGTGCGGCAGACCGGGCAGGTCGCCGCGGTACACGCGCGCCGGGAACCCCTTGTCGCTCGGCGGTTTCACGAACACCGGCCCCTCCAGCGACCGCGCTTCGCCGAGCGTCATCGCCTCGATCCGGCGCCGCGTCAGCTCCCACGGCAACGACGGCAGCCACGCGTCCGGCGGCTCCAGCAGTGCCAGGTCGAGGGCGAGGCGGTCGGCGTAGCGCGGACCGCCGTAGTAGTGCACCCGGCCACCCTCGGGCGGTGTGGAGACGACGGCCATGCCCCGCGCTCGCGCGGCCTGGTACAGCGGCAGCAGCGGGCGCGGCATCAGCAGGACCATTGCGTCTTTCCTTCGCAGTCGATCCGGGACTTGAACCCGGTCCTCCGCATTAATAGTGCGGCGGCCTCACCAGTCAGCCGCATCGACCAATAAAACAATGCACGCGAAATAAAGGAAGCCGCCCTGGTCGGTATCCCGACGGGCGGCTCCCTGGCGCGACGACCTCAGGACGTCACGGTGGGGAGCCCGTGCTGGCCAGCGGCAAGCACGCGTGAGTGAACGCGACACCTCGTCGCGTCACGCAGATCCGCATGCTCGTCATGGCTGGGCCTTTCGATTGCCGTTGGCGTTTATCATTGCGCACAACACGCGATGACGTCAATCAATTTGTTCGTGTGAGAGCAGCCATCGCTTCGTTTCGATGCCACCGCCGTAATCGACGAGACCGCCGTTCGACCCGATGAGCCGGTGACACGGGACGATGATGCCGATCGGGTTCTTGCCGTTGGCCAGGCCGACCGCGCGGGCCGCCGACGGCCTGCCGATCAGGGCGGCCAGCTCGCCGTAGGACATGGTCTCGCCGAACGGGATGCCGAGCAGCGCCTTCCACACGGTCTGCTGGAACGCCGTGCCGCGCAACGCCAGCGGCAGGTCGAACTCCCGGCGCGCGCCCGTGAAGTACTCGCCCAGCTGGGTCGTCACGGCGTCGAACACCGGATCGTCACCGCGAGGGCCGAAGGTCTCGTCATCGGGACGGTGCCGTTGCTCGACCATGTACAACCCGGCGAGCCCGCCGTCGCGCGCGACGAGCGTCAGGTCACCGACCGGGCTGGGGATCACGGTGTGCATCAGCGCTTTTCCAGGTACTCGCGGATGACCTTCTTCGGCACGCACATCATCCAGGCGGCCACGACGAGCTCCTCCATCTCGGTGTGGTCCAGCGCCTCGAGCCGCGCGTGCACCCAGTGGAACCGCTCGTCGGACTTGCTCGGCATCTCGAACTTGTCCGGCTCGCTCTCGACGAGCGCGGCGCGCTGCTCCTTGGGGAACCCGAAGCCCATGATCGTCTCGTCGCGCGACAGCGCCACGTAGACGATCTGGCCGACGCGGAACTTCACGCGGTCGCGGATCAGGTGCTCCGTAGTGCGCGGCAACGACTTCGCCACGCTCCGGATGTCCTCGACGGTCACCACCACCGCACCCTACGGCCGGAACGGGGTTAGCGTGCTGCGAACCGGCGACGATGTCGCAATCCCGCGAAGGAGGCGGTCGTGCAGCTCAGCGGCAAGAACGCGATCATCTACGGCGGCGGCGGCCAGATCGGCGGCGCGATCGCGCGGGCGTTCGCACACGCCGGGGCGAAGGTGTTCCTCGCCGGGCGCACGCGGGAGACGCTGGACCGGGTCGCCGGCCCGATCCGCGACGCGGGCGGTATGGCGGAGACGGCCGTCGTGGACGCGCTGGACGAGCGGGCGGTCGACGCGCACGCCGACGCCGTGGCCGCGCAGGGTGGCATCCACATCTCGCTCAGCGTCATCAACGACCAGGACGTGCAGGGCACCCCGATGGTCGAGATGTCGCTGGAGGACTACCTGCGCCCGGTCGTCACCGCGGTGACGTCGAAGTTCCTCACCGCACGGGCCGCCGCGCGACACATGATCAAGCAACGCGGCGGCGTGATCCTGATGTTCGGCGGCAGCGGCGACTGGAGCGGGCTGCGCGACTACCGGATCGGCGGGTTCCTCACCGCGCTGGAAGCCGTGGAGTCCATGCGCCGCCAGCTCGCCACCGAGCTCGGGCCGCACGGGATCCGGGTGGTCAGCCTGCGCACCGGCGGCGTGCCCGAGACGCTGCCCGCCGGCATGCCCGGTCGCGACGAGATCGAGCGCATGCTCGTCGACCCGACATTGACCGGCCGCGCCGCGACCCTGGAGGACGTCGGCAACGTGGCCGTCTTCGCGGCGTCCGACCTCGGTCGCACGCTCACCGGTACGTCGATCAACATCACCTGCGGCGCGCACGTGGACTGACGAACCGTTGTGTCGATCTCCGTGGAGGAGTTGCATGAACGGCGGGTCGGGCGAAGAGGTGAGTGTCATGCGTCGACTGGTGCACGCTGTCATAGCCCTGCTGCTGGTGTTGCCGTTCACCGTGGGATCCGCTGTGGCCGAGTCGCCACCGGCGTGGTTCGTGGACGAGAGCAAGCTGCCGTTCGCGGCGCTGCCCGGCACGGACACCGCGCGGTACTGGGGTGTGCACGGCGGCGCGGGCTACCGGGTCGAGGTGCCGCGCGACTGGAACGGGCGCCTCGTGCTGTGGGCACACGGATATCGCGGCGAGGGACTCGAGCTCACCGTCGACAACGGCCCGCTGCGGCCGTGGCTGGTGACGCACGGCTACGCCTGGGCGGCGTCGAGCTACGCCAGCAACGGGTACGACGTCGCACAGGGCGTCAAGGACACGCACGCGCTGGCGCAGCTGTTCGACGGCCTCGTGGCGCACCCGTCGAAGACCTACCTCGTCGGTGCCTCGATGGGCGGCCACATCACGGCCGCGTCGATCGAGCAGTACCCGCGGGCCTACGACGGCGCGATGCCGGTGTGCGGTGTGCTCGGCGACCACGAGCTGTTCGACTTCTTCCTGGACTACACGCTGGTCGCGCAGAACCTCGCGGGACTCGACGAACAGTTCCCGGTCCAGGAGCCGGCGTGGTCGTCCAGCACGGTTCCGACGATCACGTCCACGCTCGCCGCGGCCTGGCCGAACGGCCTCACCACCGCGGGTGAACACCTGAAGGCGATGACGGAGCTGCGGTCCGGCGGCATCCGCCCGATGTACGACGCCGCCTGGGTCAGCTGGGCGTCGTTCCTGCTCGGGCTGCCCGCGCAGGGCGACGGAACGATGCCGCGCTCGCCGGGCATCGTGGTCGACAACACCGACGCCGTCTACCAGTTCGACACCGATCCCGCGCTCAGCGCCGACGAGCAGGCGCTCAACGACACCGTGCTGAGGGTGGCGCAGGACCCGCAGGGCCGGGTCGACCGCGGGATGGCCAACGTGCCGGTGCTCGACGGCCGCATCACCGTTCCCGTGCTCACCATGCACGACCTCGGCGACCTGTTCGTGCCGTTCTCGATGGAGCAGATCTACGCCCAGCGCGTCGCCGCGCAGGGCCGGTCCGGCCTGCTGGTGCAGCGGGCGATCCGCGGGGTCGGGCACTGCGACTTCACCGCCGCCGAGTTCACCACGGGGTTCACCGATCTCGTGCGGTGGGTCGAGCAGGGCGTCCGGCCCGCGGGTGACACGGTGCTGGACCGCACCGCCGTGGCCGCACCGGCCTACGGCTGCGCGTTCACCACGGCGACCCGGCCGCTCGGCCCGTTCACCGCGCCGTGCCCCTGACGGAAAGCGCTTACCATGTGATGTGGTGAGCAGCTACGAACGGATCGTCCGCCCGGCGCTGTTCCGGGCGGACCCCGAATGGATCCACGACCGCTCGATCCGGTTCGCGCAGCGGGCGGGGTTTCTCGCGCCGTTGCTCGATCGCGTGTTCAGACCCGCGGACGAACGGCTCGCGGTCGACGTCGCCGGGTTGCGCATGCGTTCACCGATCGGTCTTGCGGCCGGTTACGACAAGAACGCGCGGGCGGTGGACCTGTTGGCCGCCCTGGGTTTCGGGCACGTCGAGGTCGGGTCGATCTCGGCGGACCACTCGGACGGCAACCCGCGGCCGCGGCTGTTCCGGCTGCCCGCCCAGGACGCGATCATCGTGTACTACGGGCTGCCCAATGACGGCGCGGACCGGGTCGCCGAGCGCCTCGCGGCGCGCCGGACCCGCGTTCCGGTCGGCGTGAACGTCGTCAACACCAACCGGCGTACCGAGGAGCCGGAGGACGTGATCATCGCCGACTACGTCCGGTCGGTGCGCACGCTGCACGACCACGCCGACTACCTGGTGCTGAACCTGAGCTGCCCCAACACGAGCGACGGCCGCGGGTTCTTCCACGAGCCGCGCAGGCTGAAACTCCTGTTAGAGGGTCTCACGGTTGCGAAGCCGTTGTTCCTCAAGGTGGCGCCGTTCGCCGGGACACCGGAGCTCGACGCGTTCCTGGAGGCGGTCGACGGCTTCGGGCACGTCTCGGGATTCTCGATCAACCTGCCGGCGGGCAAGCCGGAGGGCGTCGTCTCCGACCTGCCCGGCGCGGTGTCCGGGCGGCCCGCCGCGAAGCGGGCCGACGAGACGATTCGCCTGCTGTACCAGCGGATGGACCGGTCTCGGTTCACGATCATCGGCTCCGGCGGCGTGTTCACCGCGGCGGACGCCTACCGCAAGTTCCGGCTCGGCGCGTCCCTGGTGCAGCTGTTCACGTCGCTGGTCTACCGCGGACCGGGTGTGGTCCGGTCGGTGCACGACGGACTCGCCGCGCTGCTGGAGCGCGACGGAGTCCGCCGGATCGCCGACGTGGTGGGCGTGGGCGCCTAACCGGCGAGGGTCTCCTCGGAGACCTTCCACAGGCGGGCGGCCGACTCCGGGTCGAGCGCGTAGGCGGCGACGCCGCGGAACTCGCCCGGCTGGTTCGGCGCCGCGACAGCGCAGTCCTCGAAGTACTTGCCGCCCACGCCCTCCAGCTGCGGCGAGGTGGCGACCAGCACCGACGTGGCCGCGCCCTGCTCGACCGTCTTCCAGCGGAAGCTCGAGCCACGCTCGGCGATGATGCGCTGCAGCACCTCGGGATCCATGTGCCGCTGGAGGTTCGTCGAGATCGCGCCCGGCATCAGCGAGTTGGCGAAGATGCCGTCGGCCGCCCAGCGCCTGGTCGCCTCGACCGCGAACAGAACGTTGGCCGTCTTGCTCTGGCCGTACGCGAGGCCGGGGTCGTACGCGCGCGACTCGAAGTGGATGTCGTCGAAGATCACGTCCGACCGCAGGTGCGCCGCCGAGCTGACCGAGACGATGCGCGCGCCCTCCCGCGCCAGCGCGCGGTAGAGGCCGTTGGTGAGCGCGAAGTGGCCGAGGTGGTTGGTCGCGAACTGCAGCTCCCAGCCCTCGGGCGTACGCCACTCCGGCGTCGCCATGATGCCCGCGTTGTTGACCAGGATGTGCAGCGGACCGTCCCAGTTCGCCGCGAACGCCGCGACCGAAGCCTGGTCCGCGAGGTCGAGCGGGGCGACCTTGACGTTGCCCCCGATGTCGGCGGCGGTGCGCTGACCGGCGGCGATGTCGCGCACCGCCAGCGTCACCTCGGCGCCCGCGCCGGCCAGCGCCCGCGCGGTCTCCACACCGATCCCCGACGAGCCACCGGTGACTACGGCGCGGCGGCCGGTCAGGTCGATCCCGGCCACGACCTCGGCGGCCGTGGACTCAAAGTTGAATTCGGTGGTCATGCTCTCCCCTGCCGTACACTTAAGCGGAGGTTCCTCCGCTACGCGCTCCACACTAAGCGGAGGACCCTCCGTTTTCATTGAGACCTGCGTCACAGGGGGTTATTCGTGCGTGCCGACGCGCAACGCAACCGCGATCGTCTGCTGTCGACCGCGCTCGACGCGTTCACCCGCGACGCCGACGCGACGCTCGAGTCGATCGCCAAGGGCGCGGGTGTCGGCATCGGCACGCTGTACCGGCACTTCCCCACACGCGAGGCGTTGATCGAGGCCGTCTACCGCGCCGAGCTCACGAAGGTGTGCGACGCGGCCTCCGAACTGGTGGCGTCGCTGCCTCCCGACCAGGCGATGCGGGCGTGGATGGACCGCTTCTACGACTACGGGGCGACCAAGCGCGGCATGGCGGACGCGTTGAAGGCGGTCGTGGCGTCCGGCGTGAATCCCTATGCGCAGAGCCGGGCCCTGCTGACGTCGGCGCTGTCGACGTTGCTGGAGGCGATGGGCGTGGACGTCGATCCCGTGGACGTGCTGGCGTCGCTGAGCGGCGTCGCGTTCGCGGCCGGCGAGAAACGCGAGCAGGCTTCCCGGTTGCTCGACCTGCTGGTGGACGGGCTGCGCTACCGGGTTTCCCCGAGCTGAGCGACCCAGGAAGCCAGCTCGCTTCGGGCCCGGTCCGGGTCGCCGCCCGGCCTGTCGGTCACCAGGGCGAAGTGCACGCCGGTGTCCTGAGTGGACAGCCGTAGTCCGCCGTCGATCTCGTACCCGGCATCGGTGACCACGGTCGGCGTCGCGAATGTGCCGGGCAGGCGCAGTTCGGTCACACCACTACCGCGCCACACCAGTACGGCGAACCGGCCGGCGCCGACCAGCTCGCGCACACCCGGTAGGGACGCGGGAATCCGGTTCCACACCAGGTCGCCCGCCCGGTCCTCGTAGGTGAAGGCGATCGTGGTGCCCGCGACCGCGCGCGGGTACACGCGGTCGAGCAGCCGGCGGTCGACGGTGAGCACCGGCTCGCCATCGACCAGGCGTACAGCGGAGAAGTGCTCGGCGTTCATGGCGTCACCGTCGACGCAGACACGATCCGGGTTGTCGTTCTGTAGCTCGTGGTGGCGGCCGTAGTTGATGTCCCAGTGCCACTGGCTGGCGGACAGCACCGGTCCCGACGAGGCCGCCGACGACCACCACGACGCGCCGGGCACGCCCGAGTCCAGGGCCTGGTACATGGCCTTCAGGATCGAGGTCCGGCGCGCGGACGTGATCGGGTGCCCGAACTCGGACACGATCGCGGCGGTGCCGAGCTCCGCGGCACGGGAACGGATGCGGGCGAAGTCCGCGGCGTACTCGCCGTCGCGGGCGTTGCGGGGCTTGAAGATCACCGACTGGGCGCGGGCGTCGTAGAAGTGCGAGTTGAACACGAACCGCGGGCCCAGCGGTGGCAGCGAGGGGAAGCCGCCGGGTTCGGCGAAGAAGCCGACGTTGAGGTTCCAGTACACCAGGGGTTCGACGAACGCGATCTTGTCCGACCAGCCCGCGGCGTCCATCGCGGCGCGGAACTCCTGATAGAACGGCCACAGCCGGTCCCGCTCCCACGACAGCGAGGTCTCGCCGGGCGCATACCGGCCGGCGTACGGCTCGTTCAACGGATCCACGCCGATCACCAGCGCGAAGGCCTCGGGCGACAACCGGGACCGCAGGCCGGCGAGAGCCGCGCCCGCGGCATCGACGAACGCAGCACGAATGCCGGAACGGTTGTGCCAGAAGTCGCGCGTCGCGGACGTGACCGCCGGGTTGTTCTTCATGTTCTGCCCCCAGTGGAAGCAGAACCGGCACCGCGCCGGCGGATACCCCCGCGCGGCCCACGCGGGGGCACCGTCGCCGGTGTAACGGGAACCAGGCCCGAAGAGGTGACGGGAGTACAGGTCCTGGTGGAAGTCCAGGTACGCCATGACTCCCAGGTCCGTGAACGCGGAGAGCTGCGCGGCCACCCCGTCGAGGTACGACTCCGAGATGACGCCGGGCGTGGGTTCGACCCACGCCCACGTCAGCAGGAACCGCACGGCGTTCGCGCCGGTCAGTGACACCATCGCCCGAGCGGACACCGCGGCGTCCGCGGGCGACGCGAACGGCAGGCCGCCGTACTCGGCGAGCTTGGCCGTGCCGGACACGTTGAAGCCGCGCAGCACGACCTCACGACCGCTGGAGTCCCGCAAGATCCCGTCGATCACGCGCATCCGACGACGATAGCGAGGAACACCAGCGGGCCAACAGGATCAGCGCCACGCCGCCGACGCAGTGGAACACACCGAACGCGGGCAGGCCCCACGGCGCCGACAGCAGCAGCCCGGCCAGCTGCTCCCCCACCCCGAACACCAGCCCGAGGTAGAGGATCATGCTCGCCCGGATCTGCCCCAGCCGCTCCACCGGCGCCCGTTCGAGGATCTGCGCGTTGGTGTGGTGGATCCAGTACGCGTTGACGAACGTCAGCACCACGTAGATTCCCATGTGGACAGTCCAGGAACCGGACACGGCACCCGCCACACCACATGCCACCAACAAGAGAGCGAACACGTCGGAACGAACCCGCACGAGCGGCGCCGTCACCCAGAACGCCAGGCCGTAGAAGAACCACGCCAGCGGGAACACCACGGACGCGGGCAGCAGCCGCTGACCCGAGGCGATCACGGCGGCGTACACCATCATCCCGGACAGGGTCGTCAGGAAGACCACCTGCAGCAGGTTCCACGGCCACAGCTCCCTGATCCAGAACACCCGAGCCGCGCCGCCGATCGAGTTGCTCCACTCAAACCGCAGCGATCCGCCGAAAGACCCACGCAGCAACCAGATCACGACCACGCTGGACACCACGTCGAACACCAGCGCGCCCACCAGGGAGTTCATCGCCGCGCAGATCACCGCGGCGAACACCATGGCGCCCTGCGGAGACGTGACCATCTGCAGGATCGCCCCCCGTGAAGCGGACGATCCGTCGGCCAGCAGCCGGTACGCCAGCACCGAGGAAGCACCGACCACGAAGAACCGCAGCCCGGTCCACACCAGCACGAACCCCGGAGACGCGAACGACAGGCAAGCCAGGAACACCACGGCCAGCACGAGTTGAAAGGACTGCAGCAGCGCGAACTTGGCGCCCACGCGCCCGTGGTCGGCCCACACCGCGACCACGAGCGCGCCCAGCACGCCGAGCACCTGCCGTTCCATGCCGAGCAGGCCGACCAGGCCCTCGGACTGCGCCAGCGCCGAGAAGTGCGGCACCAGCAGCAGCCACAGCACGGTCGAGCCGAGCGAGCTCAGCAGGATCGTCGAGAACGTCGCACGCATCTACAGCCCCAGGATCGCTTGCAGCGGAACGGAAACACCGAAGCGGGCTCGCGCCTCGTGCGCGATCCGCAGTGCGGTCAGCGAGTCCACGACACCCTCGACGCGGAACTCGTCCACCAACCCCGGCAGCCACGGCGCCGAGAACGATGCGGAACCTGGCAGGTCGTACCCGTCCCCACCACCGGACGCGGCGGGCAGCGCGGCCACCAGGTCATCGATCGCCAGCGACGACAGCACGGCCTCGTACACCGAGACGACCGTCCGCAGGCCGGCGGCGCCGAGCACCCGCGCCGCCGCGTTGAAGGTGACCTTCAGCCGCGAGGTGAACAGGTCCGCGTTGAACGTCACCAGCAGCGCGAAGTCCGAGTGCTCGAACCACTTCAGGCCGTCGATCACCGGCTCGCCGAGCTGCGAGGAGTACGCGCTGAAGTTGACGAAGTTGAACCCCGTCTCCACCAGCCGCGAACCACCCGAAGCAGCCTGGATGGACGCGTAGGAGAACCGCCGGTGCGGGATCTGGGCGTGGTCGGCCTCGACCACAGCGGCGATCACCGACTCCCACGACCCCGACGCAGGAGCCCGCAGCGGCACGATGTTGAGGAACAGTCCCACCATCCGATCCGCGTCGGGATGCTCCGGCCGGCCATGACCGAACACACCGGTCGTCACGTCGGAGGTACGGCAGATCAGCGACAACGCCCGGAAGTGCACGGCCAGGCACAGGTGCCGCAGCGACACCCCGTGCCTGCGGGCGATCTCCCCGAGCCGCGCGACCTGGTCCTCCTCCAGCACCAGCTCGGCCTCCGCCCACCGCGCGCCGGCCGCGGGCAGCCGGGGCAGCTTCGTGTACGGCGCCCCGGCCAGCGCCGACGTCCAGAACGAACGCGATTCCGTGGACTCCTGGGCCGCGAGCTCAAGTCGCACGTAGTCGCGGTAGGCCAGCGGCGCGTCCTCACCCTCGGACACCGGCAGCCCGGCCAGCGCCCGCCGGTAGTCCTCCAGCAGCCGCGCCATCAGCCCGGAGAAGCTCCAGCCGTCGATGATCGAGTGGTGGAAGCTGACCGACAACGCGAACGACGACTCCGAGGTCCGGTGGACGAAGAACCGCATCAGGGTCGGCGCGCTCCACAGGAAGCCGGTGCTCTTCTCCGCCTCGAACCAGTCGTCCAGCAGCGGTGTCGGATTGTCCACATGCGACAGATCGTGCACGGTCAGGTTCACCGCACCGCGGGTGTGGACCAGCTGCAACGGCCGGGAGAACCCGGACAGCGCGAACGAGGTCCGCAGCACCTCGTGCCGCTCGACCATCGCCGAGATCAGCGACGTCAGCACCGCCTGGTCGAACGGCAGCGCGATCGAGTACCGGATGAGGTCGTGGAACGTGCCCTGCGCCGGGTCGAGATCGGTGTGGAAGATCATGCCGAGCTGCAGCTGGGTCGCCGGGTAGGCGTCATCCAACCCCTTGGGCAACAACGAAAGATCCGCCGCGGACAGCAACGCGAACGGCTCCACACCCACTTCTTCCTCCACCGGAGCCGAGACGACCGAAGCCAGCGAGCGAACCGTCTGCAGCCGCAGCAACTCGTGCAGCGGCACGTCGAACCCGGCCTTGCGCAACGCGCCGACCAGCCGGATGCCCTGCAGCGAGTCG
The DNA here is from genome assembly GCF_030269605.1 of Lentzea sp. NBRC 105346. Classification (GTDB taxonomy): domain Bacteria; phylum Actinomycetota; class Actinomycetes; order Mycobacteriales; family Pseudonocardiaceae; genus Lentzea. Next base: position 207,433 of record NZ_BSTQ01000015.1, on the reverse strand, counting down.
CCGCCGAGCGAGTAGTACGTGTCGTCGATGCCCACCGACGGCACTCCGAGCACCGACCGCCAGATCTCCGCCAGCGCCGACTCGACCTCGTTGCGCGGGGCGACCCGTGACGCCGAGACCACCTGCGCCTCGGGATCCGGCAGCGCCCGGCGGTCGACCTTGCCGTTGATCGTCAACGGCCACGACGGCACCGGCACCAGGAACGACGGCACCATGTACGACGGCAGCCGCTCTCCCAGGTACTCCCGCAGCACATCGGCCGAGGCCGATCCGACGTAGTACCCGGCAAGCGCCTTGGCCCCGGACCGCCGCACGAACGCCTGCACCACAACGGAAGCCACGTCCGGGTGTGAGCTCAGCGCGAACTCGATGTCGCCGATCTCGATCCGGTAGCCCTGGATCTTCACCTGCGCGTCCCCGCGGCCGAGGTACTCGACGTCGCCGCCGGGCAGCCGCCGCGCCAGGTCGCCCGAGCGGTAGACCCGCGTCTCGCCACCACCGAGGTCCAGCGAGACAAAGCGTTTGGCGGTTTCCTCGGGCCGGTTCAGGTAGCCGAGCGCGACACCACCGCCGGCGACCGCGATCTCGCCGGGTGTGCCGAGCGGCACGGGACGGCCCGCGTCGTCGACGATGTACATGCCGAGGTCAGGGATCGGCTCGCCGATCATGCTGCCCGGCGACGACGTGTCCGCCGAGGTCACCGGCCGGTATGTGACGTGCACGGTCGTCTCGGTGATGCCGTACATGTTCACCAGCTGTGGCCCGTTGTCGCCGTAGTGCGCGAACCAGTCGGTGAGCGACGCGAAGTCGAGTGCCTCACCGCCGAAGACCACGTACCGCAGGCTGACGTCGCGGTCCATGATCGCCTGCTTGACCTGCCCGAACGCCGAGGGCGTCTGGTTGAGCACGGTCACCCGTTGCGCGACAAGAAGGTCCGCGAAGTCGTCGACCGAACGCGACACCCAGAACGGCACCACGACCAGGTGGCCGCCGTAGAGCAGCGCGCCCCACAGCTCCCACACCGAGAAGTCGAACGCGAACGAGTGGAACAGCGTCCACGTGTCCTGCTCGGTGAACCCGTACCAGTCCTCGGTCTGGGAGAACAGCCGCAGCACGTTGCCGTGCGTCACCTGCACGCCCTTGGGCTTGCCGGTGGACCCGGACGTGTAGATCACGTAGGCCAGCGCGCCGGCGCCGACCTCGCGATCCACAAAGGACTGACCGACGGCCGGGATTCGGTCGAGGGTGACGCGGTCCGGGAACATCGCGCACACGGCTTTTTCACCGATCAGCACCGCGACGTCGGCGTCCTCGACGGTCGTGCGGATCCGGTCCTCCGGGTAGCCGGGGTCGATCGGGACGTACACCGCGCCCGCCTTGACCACGGCGAGGATGGCGACGACCATCTCCAGGTCGCGCTCGAGCGCCAGCCCGACCAGGTCGCCCACCCCGACGCCGCGGTCCACCAGCGACGCGGCCAGCGCACCGGCCAGCCCGTCCAGCTCGCGGTAGGTGAACGACCGGTCCCCGCACGACACCGCGACCCGGTCACCGTGCTTGCCGACCATCGCCGCGAACCGCGAGCCGAGGCTGCGGCACCCGTCGAGCTCCGCGACGACCGGCCGCGCGATCGGCGGCAGCAGCACCTCCCGTTCCTCCAGGGACAACGGAAGCGTGTCGTGCCACGGTGCCTCGCCGTCGGTCACCAGCGCCTGGAAGCAGCCCAGGTAGTAGCCGAGGTACCGGGCGACCTGCGTGTCGGTGAACCGGCTCGGGTCGTACCCGATGCGGCACTCCCACCCGCCCGCGAACGAGTTCGACCCCACGTACACCACGAGCGGCGCGTTGGTCTGCTCGAAGTACTCCGCCGACACGACGGCGGAACCCGAGTGCACGTGGAAGTTCGTGAAGTTGAAGATGACCTCGAACGCGCTGCCACCGTGCAGCTTCTGGATCTCCGGCAGCGGGAACCACCGGTGCGGCAACAGCTTCTGCTCCTGTTCGAAGCACCGCAGCGCCAGCTCGCGCCACGACCACGACTCGTCCAGCCGCAACCGCAACGGCAGCGTGTTGAGGAACATGCCCAGCGCCCGCTCGGCGTTCTCGACCTCGGGCCGGCCGTTGGTCACGAACCCGGTGACGACGTCCCGCTGGTTCGCGATCAGGCTCAACGCTCGCAGGTGCGCGGCCACGAAGACGCTCTTCACCGGCACGGACCACTCGGCGGCCCGGCGGCGCAGCCCGTCCATCAGCCTGGCGTCCAGCGAAGTCCCGAGCACCTGGACCTCGGACGACCCTGTGCCCGGCCCGAGCCGCGGGATCTCCGTGATCGAGCTGTCCGCCAGCTCGGCCCGCCAGAAGTCGATCTGTTCCGAGGCCGCCGAAGCCGAGGCCTCCAGCTCCGCGTACCGCGCCTGCAGGGACAGCCCGGGAGCCGGATCGAGCGCACCGCCGTCCAGCAAGGTCAGGTATGCGCGGCTGAACTCCTCGACCAGCGTCGCGACACTCCAGCCGTCAAGGATGGCGTGGTGGAAGCTGAACCCGAACACCACCCGGTCCGGCGCGGTCTCGAAGAACCGCACCCGGTACGCGGGCGCGACCGTCGGGTCCACCGGACGCCGCTTCTCCGCCAACGCCCACGCCGCGGGATCCCCCGACACCACCCCGACGGGGTACTCGGTCACGTCCTCGACGACCATCCGGTCGACGTCGAACCGCGCCCGCAGCACGGGATGCCGTGCCGCGAGCCACTCCCACGCGGCCACCAGAGCCGCGGCGTCCACCCGCGGCACGGCGATCTCGTAGCGGAAGATGTCGTGGTAGACGGGAACATCCGTCTCCAGCGAGCTGTGGTACATCATGCCGATCTGCAAGGCGGAAGCGGGCCACGACGAAGCGTCCTCTTCGGACACAACGGCCACGGACGCCGGCCGCACCACGGACGCGAGATCCGCGAGCCGCTGGTGCGCGAACACGTCGCCGACCGTCGCCTCGTATCCGGCCTCCCGCAGCGCCGCCACGACCCGGATGCCCAGGATCGAGTCACCGCCGAGCGTGAAGAACCCGTCCGAGGCACCGACCCGCGACACCCCGAGCACATCGCCCCAGATGCCGGCCAGCAACCGTTCCACGTCAGTCGACGGTTCGACGAACTCGGCGCTCTCGCGCGTGGGCCGCGGCAATGACGACAGGTCGCGCTTTCCATTGTGGTTGGCCGGAATCGCGGGCACCGGCACCACGAACGACGGCACCATGTACGACGGCAGCTCGGCCGCGAGCGCGGCCCGCAGGAAGCCCTCGTCGAACGACCCGACCACGTACGCGCACAGCGTCTCACCATCGAGGGCCGTGACCGCGCATTCGGTTATGCCTTGCACACGCGTGGCGACGTGCTCGATCTCGCCCAGCTCGATCCGGTACCCGCGGATCTTGACCTGCGTGTCGAGCCGCCCCAGGTACTCGATCTCCCCGTCGGGCAGCCACCGCGCCAGGTCGCCGGTCCGGTAGTGCCGCTCGCCGTCCAGCACGACGAACCGCTCGGCCGTCAGCTCCGGCGCGTGCAGGTACCCGCGGGCGAGCCCGACGCCGGCGATGCACAGCTCCCCCGGCACACCGATCGGTGCCACCGCACCCGACCGCGTCCGCACGGACAACGTGATGTTGTCGATCGGCTTGCCGATCGGCACCGACCGCGTGGAATCCGTTGCCACACAGTCGAAGTAGCTCACGTCGACCGCCGCCTCGGTCGGCCCGTACAGGTTGACCAGCCGGGCCGAGGGCAACCGCGTGCGGAAGGCGGAGACGTGCGACGACGCCAGCGCCTCACCGCTCGCGAACACCGTCCGCAGCGAGGACAGCAGCGAGGCGCCGGCGTTGTAGGTGAGGAACGCCTGCAGCATCGTCGGGACGAAGTGCATGGTCGTGGCGCCGGTCTCGGCGATCCGGACCGCGATCCGCTCCGGATCGCGCTCCTCGCCGTTGGGCAGCGTCGCCACGGACGCGCCCGCGATCGACCACCAGAAGATCTCCCACACCGACACGTCGAACGTGAACGGCGTCTTGTGCAGGATCACGTCGTCGGACGTCAGCGGGTAGGCCCGCTGCATCCACCACAGCCGGTTGACGATCGCGCGGTGCTCGATCACCACACCCTTGGGCCGCCCGGTCGAACCGGACGTGTAGATCACGTAGCAGGCATCGGACGGACCGGTCACCGGCGGCAGGTCGGTGTCGTCGGCGTCCCAGTTCCGCAGGTCCGACAGGTCCAGCACGGTCCGCGAACCCAGCACCGGGATCGTCGTCGGCGTGGCGAGCACGAGCGCGGTTCCGCTGTGCTCCAACAGGTATTCGATGCGGTTGGCCGGCAGGGTCGGGTCGACCGGCAGGTACGCGCCGCCCGCCTTGAGCACGGCGTAGATCGCGGTCAGCATCATCGCCGACCGCGGCACGCACACGCCGACGATGCTGCCCGCGCCCACCCCGCGGTCGCGCAACGTGCGCGCCAGCCGGTTGGCCGCCAGGTTGAGCTGCGCGTACGTCGTGCCGTCGTCGACGATCGCGACGTCGTCGGGGTGCGTGCGCGCCCGCTCCTCCAGGAACGAGTGCAGCAGCCGGTCCGCCGGGAACTCCGCGGCCGTCTCGTTGAACCCGGCCAGCAGCTCCAACTCGGCATCGGTCGGCGCGAGCAGCTCACCGATCACGACCGAGGGGTTCGTCGTGATCGTCTGCAGAACGTGTCGATACACGCCGAGGAGCCGCTGTGCGGTCGTGTCGGTGAACAGCACCGGGTCGTAGCGCAACGTGATCCGCGCCGGGTCGGTGCAGAGCGTGAACAGCAGTGGCGCACCGGCCGCGTCCGCGTCGGCACCGTCCAGGTCACCGTCCACACCGGACATGAAGTCCGACGGCCGCGCGCCCGCCCGGTCCAGCAGCACCTGAACCGGCACATCTGAGTGCGGTTCGGCGGCCAGGAAGGCCGCCCGCACCGCGCCGAGCAGCCGCTTGCCGGTCAGCTCCGGCCCGACCGTGACGTCGACCGGCACCGCGCGGTTGGGCTTGGAGAACTTCAGCGACGGCACGAACGCGACCACGTCCGCCCGGTCGGTACTCCGAGCGGCCACCACCGACACGACGGCGGCGGCGACGACTCTGAGCAGCAACGGATCACCGTTGGTCAGCCGCAGCAACGCGGTGGCGTCGAAGTCCTCGGCGATGGTGATGGGTTCGCCGGCGCCGGGACGCAGGTGGTCGCGGACCAGGACGACCGGTTCGGTCCACGTCCCCAGCCGCTCGGTCCAGTGCTGTTCCTGTGCCGGATGGGCACGAAGTGCTTGCTGCGCCTGCAATGCGCTGGTCATCGGATTCTCTCGTCAGAAAGTGAAGTCGGCGTGGGCGGATGTGGTGGTGGCGAGCGCGGCTTGCCGGAACACCGGGTTGTCCGGGGTCCGCAGCAGCTCGTCGACCAGCTCGGTCACGCGGTCGAGCAGGTACTCGGCCGACGCCGTGGCGAACAGGGAGGTGTTGTGCTCGAGCTCCAGCAGGAACCCGCCGGACCGCGGATAGGCCTGGAGGTTGAGGTCGAACCGGCACGAGCCGTGGTGCGGCAGCTCGACGTCCACGCGCAGCCCGCCGCGCTCGAACGTCTCGAAGCCGATGTTCTGCAACGCGAAGAACGCGTCCAGCAGCGGCAACCGGCTCGGGTCGCGCGGCAGCCGCAGCGCGCGGACGACGTCCTCGAACGGAACCGCCTGGTGCTCCAGGGCTTCCGCGTGCCGCCGATGCACGGCCGCCACCAGGTCATCGAGCGTCGCGGTCTCGCCGACCTGGATCCGCAGCCCGGCGGTGTTGACGAACATCCCGACCACGGCGTCGAAATCGGGGTGCACGCGGCCGCTCATCGGGCTGCCGACAACGATGTCGGACTGACCGGAGAGCCGCATCAGCACCGCGGTGTACGCGCTGAGCAGCACGACGAAGTCGGTCGTCCCGGCCCGCGCCGCGATCTCCGAAACCGGCCCGCAGCTCCGGCGGACGACCGCGCCGACCGCCTTCCGCACGGCCGGACGCGGATGGTCGGTCGGCAGGTCGAGCCGCGGCGGGTCCCGCAGCACGTCCAGCCAGTACGTGCCGTCAAAATTCTCATCAGCGAACCACTGCGCGGCGTCCGCGTACCGCCACTTCGGTGCCGCCACCGCGACCCCGGCCAGCAGGTCGGCCAACTCCGACACCAGCGTCCGCAGGGACACGCCGTCGAACACAATGTGGTGAACGTCGAGGTAGAGCCGGTGATGCGCGTGGTCCATGCGCACCAGCCGGGCTCGCATCAAAGGCCCGCTGCCGAGGTCGAACGGCCGGACGAACCCGTCTTCCTGCTGTGACTCGACGAGTTCGAACGACGGCGAGTCCGCCACCTGCCGCACACCGTCCGATGTGGACACGAACCGCATACGCAGCGCGTCGTGCCGGTCGACCAACTCGGTCAGGGCGTCGCGAACCTGCCGCGCGTTCAGCGGTCCCGTGATGTCCAGCCGGACCGGCACGTTGTAGGCGACCGAGGCGGCGTCGACCTGCCAGCTCGTGTACAGGCCGCGCTGCTGGGGGTGCAACACGGACGGGCCCTCCGGCGCGGCCACGATCGGCCGGAGTGACCGGACCTGCGCCCGTTCGACGGCCTGGGCCATCGCGGCGAGCGTCCGGTGTTCGAAGACCTCGCGATACGGCAGGTCGACGCCGAGCCGGCCGATCAGCCGGCCCGCCGCCAGCGAGTTGCCGCCCAGCGCGAAGAAGTCGTCCTCCGGCTCGACGCGCGCAACGCCCAGGATCTCGGCCCACAGCAGCGCGAGCTGCCGCAGTGACTCGGGCAGGTCCGCGTGGTCGTCGGTTTCGGCGACCACCGCGGGCAGCCGAGCCTTGTCGACCTTGCCGTTCGGGTTGAGCGGCAAGCGATCCAGGACGACGACGTGCTGCGGCCGCATGTAGTCCGGGAGTCGCGCGGCGAGCTCGGCCCGCAGATCCGTGCCGGGTCCGAGCACGGTGTACGCGACGAGGAACTTTCCCGCCTCGCCGGACCGGACGACCACGCAGCCGTCGCGAACGCCGGCGCAGCTCAGCAGAACCGCCTCGACCTCCTTGACCTCCACCCGGTGCCCGCGGATCTTGACCTGGTCGTCGATCCGCCCGTGGAACCGGATGAGGCCGGTGTCGTCGACGCTGACGCGGTCACCGGTCCGGTAGTACCGCTCGCCGTCGATCACGACGAACTTCTCGGCCGTCAGATCGGGGTTGTTCAGGTATCCCCTGGCCAGCCCGGCACCGCCGGTGTAGAGCTCGCCGGTTCGACTTGGCCGGCGCCGCTCGTCGAGCACCAGCACGGTGGTGCCGTTGATCGGCCGCCCGATCGGGATGTCGCCCGTACCGGGCTGGATCTCGTGCGTCGTGGTGAAAGTGGTGTTCTCGGTCGGCCCGTACCCGTTGATCACGCGGATCGACGGGTCGAGCCGCTCGACGTGGCGGCGATGCACCACGTCCCCGCCGACGAGTAACGCGCGCAGGCCGGTGAACACCGACGGGTCCTGCTCGACGATCTGCCCGAACAGCGGCGCGGTCAGCCACATGACCGTGATGCCGTTGTCCCGCAACGCCTTCTTCAGGTTCGCCGCGACGACCAGCGTCTCCTTGCCCGCCACGTGCAGCGTCGCGCCGTTGAGCAGGCAGCCCCAGATCTCGAACGTCGCCGCGTCGAACTCCAGCGCGCCGGTGAGCAGCAGCCGATCGGTTTCGCCCAGCTGGAAGAAGTCGCTGTCCCTGACGAGCCGGACGATCCCGGCCTGCTCGATCAGCACGCCCTTCGGCCGCCCGGTCGAACCGGACGTGTACATGACGTACGCGAGCGGCGAGCCGTCCCGTGGCGCGACCTCCCACGGTTCATCGGACTCCAACTCCGCCAGAGTCACGCCACCCGGCAGCGTCATCCCGTCGCCGCACACCACCAGCACCGGGTCGCTGTCAGCGATCATGTGCGCGATGCGCTCAGCCGGGAAGCCGGGGTTGATCGGCAGGTACGCCCCGCCGGCCAGCACGATCGCCAGCGTGCACACGACGGCGTCCGCCGAACGTTCGAACGCCATTGCGACAATCGTTTCGCGCCCCACTCCGCGTGATACCAGTCCGGCCGCTATTCGGCCAGCCCTTTCATAGAGCTCCCGATACGTGAGACGCTGCCCGTCATCGACCAGAGCGACCGAATCCGGACAACGGGACACCTGTGCCAGAAATAGATCCTCGAGGAGCGGATGCTCATCCACCGGCATTTCCGCCGCGCCCATCCCCAAACGCCTTTCGAAAGGACCAAGAGGTGTGGCAGACCGCACCACCACACACGATGAAGATCGTCCCCCGACCGATCGCGACGGAGGCTAGCGATCCCCAAAACGGTCCACAACTCGCCGTGATTCCGACCACAGCGCGCCGAAAGTGTGTATCAGGAATGTTTTCCCAGTAAATCTTCGAGGCCATACTGAATGACGCCACACGGTCGCCACACGGAAGAAGTTAGGCCGAAAGTCCTAACGAAAACGGAAGGCGTTCAGCACAGCGGGACGTATTCCCGACACGACGTAGTCGACGAGCGCGCGTCCGGTAGCGGGCCCGAGCGTGACGCCGAGCATGCCGTGGCCGGTGGCGACGTAGACGTTGTCGTGGCCTGGCGCCTGGTCGATCACCGGCAGCCCGTCGGCAAGGAACGGCCGGCCGCCGACCCACGGGTCGCGGATGCGGCGCGGCAGGTCCTCGGGGTCGTCGAACCACTCGCCGAGGTAGTGCGTGCTGGCCTGGGCGATCGCCACGATGCGGCGCCAGTCGAGCTTGCGGTTGTTGCCGCTGAGCTCCATCGTCCCGGCGATGCGCGTGGAGCCGTTCATCGGTGACGCGACCACCCGGCGGTCACCGAGGTACAGGGCGTGGGCGGGCGCCGGGTCGAGGTCGACGGTGAAGCTGTATCCCTTGCCCGCCTGCATGGACAGCCGCACATCGAGCGACGCGAGCAGCGGCTGCGACCACATGCCCGCGGCGACGACGACCCCGTCGCACCACAGTTCGCCCTCGGTCGTCCTCAGTCCGATCACCCTGCCGCGGGCGCGGAGGAACCCGGTGACGCCGACGTTCTCGCGAACCTGGCCGCCGAGGTTCTTCACCGACTGCGCCAGCGACTCGACCAGCCGCACCGGATCCACGACACCCTCGCCGGGCACCAGGTACGACGCGCGCACCCCCGGCGACAGCGCCGGGTCGAGCAGCCGCGCCTCGGGCCCGGTGGTCACGTCGTCGGGCACGGTGTAGCCGGCCATCGACCGCTGCACCTCCAAGTGGTGCCCCGCCTCGGCCTCGGACAGGAAGGCGTGCACGAGCCCCGGCCGGGTCAGCGTCGTCTCGACACCCTGCTCGGCCAGCTCCGCGTAGAGGTCGAACGTCGGCCGGTTCAGCTCGGCCACGGCGAAGTACCCGCGGCGGAACGCCGCCTCGGAACTGTTGCGCCACAAGCGCCACAGCCATGCGAGGAACCGCGGGTCGAACCGGGGCCGCAGGTACAGCGGCGACTCCGGTCGGCCCAGCGACCGCAACGCGTAGTTCGTGACGCCGGGCGACGGCACCGGCGCCGAGTGGCTCAGGCACACCCACCCGGCATTGCCCCACGACGCACCCGAGCCGAGCGACGCCCGTTCGACGACCTCGACCTCGATCCCCGCGGTGGCCAGGTAGTGCGCGACGCACAGCCCGACGACCCCGCCCCCCACGACGACGACCGGGCTCATGATCCCTCGCGCGAGAAGTGGGTGAGGAACTCGCGGGTGCGCTGCTCGCGCGGGCTGCCGAGCACCTGCCGCGGCTCGCCCTCCTCGACGATCCGGCCGCCGTCGACGAACACGACGTGGTGCGCGACATCCCCGGCGAACGCCAGTTCGTGCGTCACCAGCACCATCGTCATGCCGTCGGCCGCGAGCTCCTGCATCACCTTGAGCACCTCTCCGGTCGACTCGGGGTCCAGCGACGACGTCGGTTCGTCGAACAGCAGCACGGACGGCTTGAGCGCCAGGGCCCGTGCGATCGCCACGCGCTGCTGTTCGCCGCCGGACATCTGCTCGGGATAGGCGGTGGCACGATGGGCGAGCCGCACCCGGCGGAGCAGCTCGACGGCCCGGCGCAGCGCCTCGTCCTCGGCCACCCCGGCATCGAGCGGCGCGAGCATCACGTTCTCGACGGCCGTCAGGTGCGGGAACAGGTTGAAGCGCTGGAACACCATGCCCACGCTCCGCCGCAGCTTCGGCAGGTCGCGGCACACCACCCCGTCCTCGAAGATCGGCGTGCCGTTCACGTCGATCCGCCCGCGGTCCGGTTGCTCGAGCAGGTTCAGGCAGCGCAGCAGGGTGGTCTTGCCGCCACCGCTCTGCCCGATGATCGCCGTGATGGTTCCACTGTGGACGGACAACGACACGTCGTCGAGCACGAGCCGGCCGCTGAACGACTTGCTCAGCCCCTTGATCGTCAGCACCTCTGAAGTCACGCCGGCACCTCCAGCAGTGCCCGTGCGGCGCGCAGCCGGCGCCTGCGCCTGGCCGACAGCGGTACCCCGGCGTGCATCCTTCGTTCGAACCACAGCAGCCCCTGGGAGAGCGGGTAACACAGGACGAAGTAGATCGCCGCGATCACGAGGTACACCTCGAGCGCGCGGAACGTGGCCGAAGTGATCAGCCGGCCCTGCGACATCAGCTCGGCCGCGGAGATCGTCACGAGCAGCGACGTGGACTTCAGCAGGTCCACCAGCATCGTGTTCGTGCCGGGCAACGCGAGCCGCATCGCCTGCGGGAAAACGACTTTCGCGAACGTGCTGAGCGTGCCCATGCCGAGCGCCTCGGCCGCCTCGCGCTGGCCGCCGTGCACGCCGTTGATCGCGGAACGGAAGATCTCCGACAGGTAGGCGGCGTAGAAGACGACGAGGCTGAGCGTGCCCGCCTGGAACGCGTCGAGCTTCAGCCCGACCGAGCCGAGCCCGAAGTAGGTCAGGAAGATCACCGCGAGCAGCGGCACGTTCTTGAAGATCTCGGTGTACAGCAACGCCGGGACCCGCATGAGCCGCGTGCGCCCCAGCCGCAGCAACGCGACCGCGAGGCCGAGCAGTGCCGCGCCGACGAACCCGACCACGGTGTACGACAGGGTTTTCAGCAACCCCTCCCACAGGTCGGCGGAGTACTCCGACCACGGAACCTGGAACATGGTCACTCCCCCTCAGATGGTCGGCGGTTGCCAGTCGGCGGGCCGGTCGACGCCCCGGCGCAGCGGCGCGATGTGCGGTGCGGGCTTGAGGAACTGGTCCGGGTCGCCGCCGTACTTCCTGATCAGCTCGGTCAGCTCACCGCTGGCGTACATCGCCCGGATCTCCTTGGAGATCGCCTGTTCCAGCGCGGTCGCCTGCTTGGGCAGGTAGAAGCTCGTCATGTACGACCGGAAGTACTCGTACGCCGGCTTCGCCTTGATGTCCTCGTCGGTCGGCGGCGTCAGGTACTGCGTCTTCAACGCCAGCTCCGGCCGGGCCTTCTGCGCGGCGATGATGATCAGCGGGTCGAGGAAGCCGACGTCGGTTCTTCCCGCGCCGAGATCGTCGATCACGCCGTTGCCGTCCGGGTACGCCTGCAGCTGCGCGCCGGGCACCGCCTGGATCGACTTGACCCACACGTAGCCCTCGACCGTGGCGAGCCGCTTGCCCTCCAGGTCGGAGATCGCCTTGTACTGCTTGTCCGACTTCACCGCCATCGCGGGCGGCGAGTAGTAGGGCGGATCCGTGAACAGGCCCTGCTTCTGCCGGTCGGCCGACCACGCGACGCCGCCGATGGTGATGTCCACGCGGCGCGACTGGACGCCGGCGAGCATGCCCGCGAAGTCGGTGACCTCGGGCTCGACGCGCAGCTTCAGCTTCTCCGCGACCTTGTTCAGGACGTCGCTGTCGAGTCCGGTCAGCTTGCGGTCCTTGTAGTCGGTGTACGGCGCGTACGGCTGGATGGCGACCTTGAGGACACCGGGTTCGATGGTGCCGAGGTCACCCGCGGTGGAGGCGTTGGACGAACAACCGGTCACCGCGGCGGCGACCAGCAGCAAGACAGCTGTTCTCGACATGGCACCCGTCCCTGGCTCGCTACTCGCTATGAGGTGGACCACACGCTAGGCGGCCCATTACCCCAGGTCACTGGTCGTCTCAACCAGAACTTCCTGGTTGTTTACCGCCGTCAGCTGTACGGTTCGTACAGTGAGCCTCACGCCCTCGATCGCCCACGAGATCGCGGTGGACACCAGCGCGATCATCGGCTTCAACGTGCTGATCACCGACCGGGACGGCATCGTGATCGGCAGCGGCGACCCCGCCCGCGTCGGCAGCTTCCACGAAGCGTCCATCGAGGTCGTCAAGACGTTGCGCGCCATGGCACACGACCTCGCGGCGGCCCGGAAACTGACCGGCGTCGAGCCGGGATGCACGCTGCCGCTCGTGCTCAACGGCGAGGCCGTCGGCACGGTCGGCATCACCGGCTCGCCAGACCAGGTCGAGCGCTTCGGCCGGCTGGTGCGCAACCAGACCGAGATCCTGCTGCGCGAGTCGGTCCTGTTGTCCTCCAGGCTGTTCCGCGAGAAGGCCGTGGAAGACCTGCTGCGCGACGTCGCGCACTACGACCGCGACACCGCCGAGCCGGACCTGCTCGCGTTCCGCGCGGCCGAGCTCGGCTACGACCTGCGCCTGCGGCGGGTGGCCGTCGTCGTCGAGTCCGCGGCCGATCCCGCGCGCGTGCTGCGGCAGCTGCGGCGGGTGTTCGACGATCCGCAGGACGTCGTCGGCAGCACCGGATCGGGCCGGTTCGTGGTGCTACACAGGGAGAAGGGTCCGATTCCCGAGCTGGGCTTCGACTGTGCTGCCGGCATCGGGTCGGCCGCGTCCTCGGTCACCGGGCTGCACGACTCCCACCAGGACGCGTCGACCGCGTTGTACCTCGCGGCCCGGCTGCCCGGCGTGGCGAAGGTCGTGCACATCGACGACGTGCGCGTGCCCGAGCTCGTCGCCGCCGCGGGCCAGCAGACGCGGGCCAGGTTCGCCCGCGTGCTGCTCGGTCCACTTCGGACACAGCACGACTGGCCCGTGCTGCGGCAGACGATCGTGTCGTGGTGCGAGTCCGGACTGCACCTCGTCCGCGCGGCGGCCGATCTGCGGGTGCACCGCAACACGCTGGTGTACCGGCTGGCCAAGATCGACGAGCTGACCGGGCACAGCACTCGCGACGCCCGCTTCGTGCTGAAGCTCTACCTGGCGAGCGTCGCGGACCTGCTCGATCAGCCGTAGATCGCGTCCAGCAACGGCCACCAGCGCGGGTCGCCGCCCACCGGGCCGAGGATGATCCGGTTCGTCACGTACGCGAACCCGATGCCGAGGTCGGGGTCGGCGAACGCGAGCGACCCGCCCGCGCCGGGATGCCCGAACGCCCGCGCGTTCGGTGAGAAGGCGCGGAGCTCGTTGGGCAGCATGTAACCCAGGCCGAACCGGGTGTTGCCCTCCAGGATCTCGTCGTGGCCTTCGCTGTGCGGCCGGATCGCCTCGGCGAGCACGCCTGGGGACAGCAACCCGTCCATGCGGCCGTACAACTCGGCGAGCGCGCGGGCGGTGGCATGGCCGTTGGCCGCGGGAATCTGCGCCCGCCGCCACGATTCGGTGTTGACGATGCCGGGCGTGCCGAGGGTGGGCGGGTTCTGGAACGCCCTGGCGGCGAGCAGGCCCGGGCTGAACGAGTTCTCGGTGATCTCCGGCGGCAGCACGTCCAGCACGCGACCCTCCACTTCGGACGGCAGCCCGATGAACAGGTCGGCGACGCCGAGCTCCCCGACGAGGTCGCGCACCTCCTTGCCGGTGATCCGCCGCAGCACCTCCCCGACCAGCCAGCCGAACATCAGCGCGTGGTAGCCGTGCCGCGTTCCCGGCTCCCACCACGGCTCCTGGGCGGCGAGCGCGGACGTCATCACGTCCCAGTCGAACAGGCCGCCCGGCGGCAGATCCTCGCGGACTGCGGGCAGACCCGCCTGGTGGTTCAGCACCTGCGCGACCGTGACGTCCGCCTGGAACTCCGGCCAGTACCGGGACATCCGCGCGTCCAGGTCCAACAGACCGCGGTCCACCAGGACGTGGGCGACGGTGGCCACCACGCCCTTCGTGACCGAGTAGACGTTGACCAGGGTGTCGCGTTCCCACCCCTCCCCCTGCCACACGTCCACGACCGTGCGGCCGCCCTCGGTGATCGCCAGGGCGCCGGGCCCGGTCTGCCGGAAGGCTTCGACGATGCGGTCGACGTTCATGATCCCCCAATCATCAACCTAAGTTGCTAAACCATGGTTGAAGATGTCAGCATCCGGCCGTGCTGTCAATCGACCGGGACCTCACGCTGCTGTTCACCGCGCTCTCCGCCGCGTGCGACGTGCGGGTGCGGCAACGGCTGGCCGACGCCGGGCACCCACAGGTGCGCACCATCTACGGGTACGTGTTCCAGCACCTGGTCATCGGTCCGACGAAGGTGACCGACCTGGCCGACCTGCTGGGCATGACGCCCCAGGGCGCGTCCAAGGTCATCACCGAGATGGAGCGCGCGGGCTACGTCTCGCGGTACACCGACCCGAACGACAGCCGGGTCCGCGTCATCGAGCTGACCGAGCATGGGCAGCACGCGATCGACGAGGGCCGCAAGGCGCGCGCCGAGGTGACCGCTGAGCTGCTCGGCGTTCTCGGGCCGCGGGCCGAGGCGTTTCTGGAGCAGCTCAACGCGTTGAGCGACCACACCAACGCGCTGCCGGAGATGATGGCTCGCCGGCTACGGCCGCATTGACGCTCCCAGCAGTTCGCGGATGTGCGCGGCCGCCGTGCTGAACTTCGGCAGCGCCATGGTCTCGGAGTAGTCGCGTTCCACGGGCAGGTCGACGTCGATGATCTCCTGCACCGCGCCCGGCCGCGGGGTCATCACGACCACCCGGTTGGACAGGTACACCGACTCGGCGATCGAGTGCGTCACCAGCAGCACGGTCGTGCCGGTCTCGCGCCAGATCCGGTGCAGCTCCACGTTCATCTGCTCGCGCGTCAACGCGTCCAGAGCGCCGAACGGCTCGTCCATCAGCAGCACGCGCGGCCGGTGCAGCAGCGCGCGGCAGAGCGCGACGCGTTGCTGCATGCCGCCGGACAGCTCGTGCGGCAACGCGTCCTCGAAACCGCGCAGCCCGGTCATCTCGATCAGCTCGTCGGCCCGCTTGCCCGCGTCGGGCATGCCGCGCATCTCGGCCTGCAGCAGGATGTTCCGGCGCGCGGACCGCCACTCGAGCAGCGCCGCGCGCTGGAACACGTAGCCGATGTCGTGCCTCGGGCCGGTCACCACGTCACCGAGCAGCCGCACTTTTCCACTGGACGGCTTGAGCAACCCCGACACCAGCTTGAGCAGCGTGGACTTGCCGCAGCCGGACGGGCCGACGATCGACACGAACTCGCCCGGCGCGACGTCGAGCGAGACCTCGCGCAGTGCCGTCACGTCGATCTTCTTCGACCTGAAGTGCACGGCGACGGAGTCGATCTCGACGGCGGCCGTCCCGACAGTCACGGTCATCCCTTCGGTGCCACGCTTTCCTCCCAGTACGCCGAGGGATCCTGCCCCTTCGTCGCGATGCCCGTCTTCACGAACGTCTCGATCGTGGTCTTCCAGTCCTCCACGGAGTTGACGCCCGGCCCCTGGCCCTTCGACTTCTCCGTGTGCAGCAACGTGAGCGTCGTCTTGAACTGCTCCAGCACCACCGTCGCCGACGGCAGCTGCTCGGACGCACCCTTCATCGAGTCGGCCGCGGCCTGCGGGTCCTTCTCGGCGGCCGACCACGCCTCGGCGGTCGCGGCGACCATCTTCTTCACCAGGTCCGGGTCCTGTTGCAGCTTGGACTTCGACGTCAGCAGGCCGTTGGAGAAGTAGTTCAGGCCGAACTCGGAGAACTTCAGGTACGAGACGTCCTTGCCCGCCTTTTCCTTAATCGTCGGACCCTGGTCGGACGCGAAGCCGAGCAGCACGTCCGCGCGGCCGGAGATGACCGCCGCGATCTTGCCGGCCGCGTCGACGTTCTGGATCTGGACGTCGCTCTCCTGCATGCCGTTCTGCTTGAGGAACGCCGGGAACGTCTTGGTCAGCGCGTCACCCGCGGTGGTCGCGACCTTGAGTCCCTTGAGGTCCTGTGGCTTCTTGATGTTCTTCTCGGAGAAGAACTGCACGGACGCGGGGGTGGTCTGCAGGAACACGCCGATGCTCTTCACCGGCACGCCCTGGTCGACCGCGGCGGCGAGCGCCGATGTGTCGGCCCAGCCGAAGTCGGTCTGGCCGGCCCCGGTCGCCTGCACGGTCTTGCCGGAGCCCTGCCCGGCCTGGATCTTGAGGTTGATCCCGTGCTTGCTGAAGATCCCCTGTTTGACGCCGTAGTAGAACGGCGCGTGCTCGCCGTAGGGGTACCAGTTGAGGGTCAGCGTGACGTCGGTCTTGCTCTCCTGCCCCTGCGGCGCCTGTGCCCCACCGCCACACCCGGTGGCCAGGAGGAGCAGACCGGCGACTACGGCCGTTCCCTTCATCGACAAGCCCTTCGCTAGATGGTGGTGGTGACGGCGGAGGTGCGGCGGCTGACGTGCCACGGCAGCATGAACCGCTCGGCGAGTTCCAACAGGACGAACAGCAGCACGCCGACGAGCGACATGACGATCAGGCCGGCGAACAGCATCGGGGTGTCGATGTTGCCGTTGGCCTGCAGGATCACGAAGCCGAGTCCCTCGTTGGCGCCGACGAACTCGCCGACGACCGCGCCCGTGACCGCCAGCGTCACCGCGACCTTCAGTCCCGCGAACAGGTGCGGCAGCGACGCCGGGAAGCGGATCTTGACGAACGTCTTGAGCGGGCCGCCGCCCATCGTCGACGCCAGCTCGAGCATCTCGGTGTCGACGGACTTCAGGCCGGTCACCATGGAGATCACGACCGGGAAGAACGCGATCAGCACGGCCACCAGCACCTTGGGCACCAGCCCGAACCCCAGCCACACCACGAACAGCGGCGCGATCGCGATCTTGGGCACGACCTGCGCGAACAACAGGATCGGGTAAAGCGTCTTCTCGATCGTGGCGGAGTAGACCATCGCCACCGCGGCCAGCACGCCGACCACGGCCGCGATCAGGAACCCGAGCACTGTCTCGTAGGTCGTGACCCACGTGTGGTGCCAGATGTAGGCCTGCTTCTCGACGAGGACGTCCAGCGTGGCGGCGGGCGACGGCACCAGGTACGGCGCGATCAGCCCGGTGGTCGTGACCAGCTGCCACACCGCCAGGCACGCGACCAGCAGCAACACCGGCCGCCAGCTGCGTTCCAGCCAGTCCATCGACACCTCCCCGGCGGAAAGCGCTTTCGGAAAGCGCTTTCCGCTACGCTAGAACTGCGCTACTTGGCGGTCAAGGGAGTCAGATGGCCGAAAACGGGCAGCCCACCCTGGGTGACGTGGCGCGCGCGGCCGGTGTCTCGCTGGCCACGGCGTCACGGGCGCTGAACGGCGCCACCCAGGTGCGAGCCGACCTGCGCGAACGAGTGCGCGTGGCGGCGGAACGGCTGGCCTACTCCCCCAACGCGCACGCGCGCGCGTTGGCCAAGGCGTCGAACGCCGGGGTCGGCGTCATCTGCCACGACATCGGCGACCCGTACTTCGCGGGCATCGCGCGCGGCGTGATGCGGGCGGCGGCGCGGCACGACCTGCAGGTGATCCTCGGCAGCACGTTCCGCGAGCCACTGCGGGAGATCTCCTACGCCTCGATGATGCGCGGCCAGCGCGTGCGGGCGATGCTGCTGATCGGGTCGGGCTTCGAGGACCGCGCGGTGCAGGAGTCGCTGCGCCGGGAGGTCGACCTCTACCGGGCCGCGGGCGGGCGGGTCGCGGTGATCAGCCGGCACCGCGGGCTGCGCGCGGACGCCGTGCTGCCGGAGAACCGGGCCGGTGCCGCGGACCTGGCGCGGGCGCTGCTCGGGCTGGGGCACCGGTCGTTCGCAGTCCTGTCCGGGCCGCTGTCGCTGACGACGGTCGTGGACCGGCTGGGCGGGTTCCGCTCGGCGCTGGCGTCGTGGGGAATCGAGGTGTCGCAGGTCGTCGAGGGCGCGTTCACCCGTGACGGCGGCTACGAGGCGGCTCGGGAACTGCTGCGGCGCGGCCTCGCGGCTACCTGCGTGTTCGCCGCGACCGACGTGATGGCGATCGGCGCGCTGGCGGCGTTCCGCGAGGCCGGGTTGCGGGTGCCGGAGGACGTGTCGCTGGCCGGATTCGATGACATCCCGATGATCCGCGACCTCACGCCGCCGCTGACCACGGTGGCTCTGCCGCTGGAGGACCTGGGTGAGCGGGTGATGGAGCTGGCCCTGCTGCCGGACCGCCCGGCGCGCGCCCGGATCGAACGCGTGACCGGCCGAGTCGTCCTGCGCGCCAGCACCGGCGCCCCACCGAGCGGTGCCCCTCATGAGGGTCACCCTCACCAACCTGAGCCTCATGAGGGTGACCCTCACGAGGGTCCCCGCTGAGGAGAGCTGATGGACCTGGTCGTCGAGCGCGTGGAGACGTTCGCGGTGGCGCTGCCGACCGTGCGCAGCTTCGGCGTGTCCGGCGGATCCGTTGCCGTAAGAGGAAAACCCAGCATCCGCGTCCTGGTGAAGGTCAGCGCGGACGGCGTGCACGGCTGGGGCGAGGCGACCCCGATCCCGGCCTGGACCTACGAGACGACCGAGTCGATCCTCACCACCATCGACGGCTACCTGGCCCCGGCGATCATCGGGCACCCGGTGTGGGACCTCGACGGCGTCAGCCGCATCTTCGACCGCACCATCAACCGCGGCTTCTCCATCGGCGCGCCGCTGGCCAAGGCGGCGGTGGACGTCGCGCTGCACGACCTGCTCGGCCGCGCGCTGGGCGTCCCGATCGGCGAACTGTGGGGTCAACGCAGGACCGAGGAGATCCAGCTGGCGTGGATCGTGTCCGGCCAGACGCCCGACGAGGTCACCGACTGCGTCGCCGAGGGACTCGGCGCGGGCTACCGGGCGTTCAAGGTGAAGATCGGCCTGCATGACGAGAAGACCGATCTGGCCGTGGTGACGGCGGTGCGCACGGCCGCGCCCGAGGCGCCGCTGTGGGTGGACGCGAACCAGGCGTACACGGCCGACACCGCGGTCCGGCTCGCCCGAGCGCTGCACGACCTGGGCGTCGCCGCGTTCGAGCAACCGTTGCCCGCCAACGACATCGCGGGCCAGCGGCGGCTGCGGGCGGTGTCGCCGATGCCGGTGGCGCTGGACGAGTCGCTGCGCCACCCGACGGACCTGGCGACGTTCGTGAAGCTCGACGCGATCGACGTCGCCATCGCGAAGGTGCAGCGCAGCGGCGGCCTGCTCCTGTCACGGCGGCTGTGCCAGCTCGCGGAGGACTGCGGGGTGCGGCTGATGGGGTCCGGGCTGACCGACTCCGACGTGGGGCTGGCGGCGAGCCTGCATCTGTTCGGCGCGTTCGGGATCAGCGGGCCGGTCGACCTGAACGGCAGGCAGTTCATCGAGTCGCCGTACGCCACGTCGACCGTCCACCTCGACGCCGGGACCGCCCGCGTTCCCACGGGTCCGGGCCTGGGCATCGAGGTGGACGAGTCGGTGGTCATCGACCTTGCAGTGACTTGACCTTGTCGCCGAACGTCCAGTTCTTCGAGCCGTCCCAGTTGATCGACCAGTCCATCAGGCCCTTGAGGGATCCGCCGAAGCTGTTCCACGCCTGGCCGACGAGCGACGGCGACATGTAGCCACCACCGGCACCGGGCTGCGCGGGCAGGCCGGGTACCTGCTTGTCGTACGGCACACGGATCGTGGTGCCCTGCACGACCAGCCCCGTGTTGAGGCACTTCGTCTGCGCGACGAAGCCCTGGACCGTGCCCGCCTGGTAGGAGTCGCCGGAGCACCCGTACATCGAGCCGTTGTAGTACTGCATGTTCAGCCACCACAGCCGGCCGTTGTCGGCGTACTTCTTCACGATCGGCAGGTACGCGCCCCAGATGGAGCCGTAGGTGATGCTGCCGCCGGTGACATACGCGGTCTCCGGCGCCATGGTGAGCCCGAAGTTCGACGGCATCTGCGCGAGCACGCCATCAATAATCTTGATGAGATTCGCCTGTGATGTGGACAGCGTCTTGATGTTGCCGCTGCCGACCAGACCGGTCTCGATGTCGATGTCGATGCCGTCGAAGTTGAACTTCTTCAGAATCGGCACGACGGTCGCGATGAACCGGTTGGCCACCGCGGCGGAGCTGAGGTCGATTCCGGCGGCCGCGCCGCCGATCGACATCAGGATCGTGGCGCCCGCCGCCTTCGCCGCGCACATCTCGGCCGGGGTGGCGACCTTGACACCCGCGTCCATGCCGTCTTCCCACAACACCGTGCCGTCCGATCGGATGACGGGGAACGCGGCGTTGATCACGTTGTAGCCGTGCTGCTTGATGCGCGTGTCGGTGATCGGCGTCCAGCCGAACGGCGGGTGCACGCCGTTGGACGCGCCGTCCCAGTTCTCCCAGTAGCCCTGCAGCACCTTGCCCGACGGCCGCGACTTCACCGCACACGTCTCCGCGGCCTGCGCACCCGGCGCGACCACCCCGGACGTGACCAGTGACGTGACGAGCAGACCGACCGCGAGCGCTGCTGACCTCCAGCGACCCATACCCCGACTCCCTTGTTCGGACGTGCGAGTACCTGGGCGGCCTGCATCGATCATCCGGCCCATAAATGGTCCAGACAACCCGGCAATCGGGCTAATACCCATAGTGTTCGCGAAACGGTTCCACGTATTACTCGACCAATTGAGACAGGGCTGGTGGAATCCCCAATTCCCCAGCACCATGCTGGAGCCGTACCCCAGTAGGGTGAGTCAGTTCACTCCCACGGAGCCGGATGGGCAGTCGCGACTGTGCAAACACCGAAGGGTCGCCGACGATCGCGCGTGTGGCACAAGCTCGCGATGATCGGGCTGGCGTTCACGCTGCCGCTCGCGACCGCGACGACCCTGCTGATGCTCGAGAACGGCAGGCGGATCGACTTCTGCCAGAACGAGCTGCGCGGCCTGGAGTACCTGCGGCCGCTCTCGGCACTACTCGTCGACCTCTCCGTGCACCGCAGGCTTAGCCGGCAGGTGCTGTCGGAGGAGCGGCCCGCAGGTGAGCTGGCCGCGCACAGCGCGAAGGTGGACGCGGACTTCGCGGCCCTGCTCGACACCGACCGGCGCCTCGGCGGTCACCTCAAGACGACCAGCGCAGACCTCAACCTCAACGCCACGCCGCAGGCCCAGGCGGACAAGTGGAAGGCGTGGCGCACCGGCCAGCCGGACAAGGCCGCGAGCGACGCCGCGCACACCCTGATGATCGGCGACGTGCGCACGCTCATCGCCTACGTGGGCGTCACCTCGAACCTGGTGCTGGACCCCGAGCTGCACACCTATCACGTGGCCGACGCGCTGGCCGTGCGCACGCCCGAGCTGGTGGACCGGATCGGCCGGCTCGGCGACACCGTGGACGGGCTGCTGGTCGACGGCCGGATCGCGTTGCAGGACCGCACCGCCGTGGCCGCCGCGGTGGCGACGCTGACGCAGCAGGCGGACGGCCTGCAGGAGGACCTCTTCACCACGTTCCGCGAGGGCGACCTGCTGCGGAAGACGCTCGGCCCCGTGCTGCACGACGCCTACCTGGCCGTGACCGATCTCGGCGCGCTCACCACCCGCGGGTTCGTGGAGGCGGCCACGGTCGAGCTGAACCGCGCCGAGTACGAGTCCGCGGTCAGCGGCGCCGTCGAGTCGGTCGCGCGGCTGACCGAGGCACTGCACGCCCAGGAGCAGCAGCTGATCAACGATCGGCTCGACGGCCACGCGCTGGACCGGGCGCTCGCGCTGGCCGCGGTGCTGGCGGTGCTGATGGTGACCGTGCTGCTCACCGTGTGGCAGTCCCGCCGCATCAGCACGGACGTCTCCAGCGTGGCCGGCGGCGCGGGCGCGCTCGCGGGCGGTGATCTCACCCGCCGGGTCAAGGTCCGCAGCCGCGACGAGATCGGCGAGATGGCGGCCGCGTTCAACACCATGGCCGAACGGCTGCAGGCGATGGTCGAGGAGCAGCGCGCGTCCGAGGCGCAGCTGCGGGAGGCCAAGGAACGGTTCCAGCAGGCGTTCGACAACGCGTCCATCGGCATGTCCCTGGTGGACATGGACTTCAAGCTGACGCAGGTCAACCGGGCGTTGTGCGAGATGCTCGGCCGCACGGAGTCCGAGCTGCTCGGCACCGGGTTCACCGAGTTCACCCACCCCGACGACCGCGAGCAGAGCCTCGCGGCGGCCGAGGCCATGCGCGACAACCACCACGGCCCGTTCCGGATGGAGAAGCGCTACCTGCACGCCGATGGCCGCGTGCTGTGGGTCGTGATGACGTCGTCGGTCGTGCACGCCGAGAGCGGCGAGCCGTTGTACTTCGTCACGCAGGTCGAGGACATCACCGAACGCCGCGAGGCCGAGGCGCAGCTGATGCGGCAGGCCATGCACGACCCGCTGACGGGCCTGCCGAACCGGACGCTGCTGCTGGACCGGCTGCGCCAAGTGCTGGCCCGCAGCGAACGGCACCCGATGCTGACCGCCGTGCTGTTCATCGACCTCGACGGCTTCAAGGACGTCAACGACAGCCTCGGCCACGACGTCGGCGACGAGGTGCTCCGCGAGGTCGGCCGCAGGCTGCAGCACCACGTCCGCCCGTTCGACACCGTCGCCCGGCTCGGCGGCGACGAGTTCGTCGTGCTGTGCCAGGACCTGCGGCAGGAACAGAACGTCTTCGAGATCTCCGAACGGCTGGCGCGGACGCTCGCGTCACCGGTCGTCGTCGGCACGTTCGAGGTCGTCGTCACCGCGTCCGTCGGCATCGCGCTCGCCAACGGCCACACGCCGACCCCCGAGGACCTGCTGCGCGACGCGGACGCCGCGATGTACGGCGCCAAGGCGCGCGGCAAGAACCGCTGCGAGATCTTCGACGAGGCGTTGCGCGAACGGTCCGTCGACCGGATCGCGATCACCACGGTCCTGCGCCAGGCGCTGCGCGAGGACCGGTTCGTCCTGCACTACCAGCCCGTGGTCGACGTCGTCACCGGCGCACCGGTCGCCGTCGAGTCGCTGGTGCGGCTGAACGACCCCGAACGCGGCCTGCTCGCGCCCGGCGAGTTCATCCAGGTCGCCGAGGACAGCGGCCTGATCGTGCCGATCGGCAACACCGTGCTGGAGCAGGCCTGCCGCCAGCTCGTCGCGTGGCGCGCGGAGGGCAAGGTGCCCGACGACCTGCGGATCACGGTCAACCTGTCCGCCCGCCAGGCCACCCGCCGCGACCTCGTCTCCACCGTGTCGACGGCCCTGTCCGACGCCGGCCTCGAACCGACGGCGCTGGCACTGGAACTCACCGAGACCGCGATCATGGAGGCCGACGCGGACACGTTGCGACAGCTCGAGGAGATCCGCGACATGGGTGTGCGGCTCGGCATCGACGACTTCGGCACCGGCTACTCGTCGCTGAGCTACCTGAAACGACTGCCGGTCAGCTTCGTGAAGGTCGATCGGTCGTTCGTCTCCGGCCTCGTCACCGACCCGTCGGACCGCGAGATCGTCACCGCCGTGATCCGCCTGGGCCAGGCGCTGGGCCTGACCACGATCGCCGAGGGCGTCGAGGAGCCGGACCAGTTCTCGGCGCTGCGCGACCTCGGCTGTGACCAGGCGCAGGGCTACCTGCTGGGCCGCCCGCAACTGGAGCCGCCCGCCCGTCTCCAGCCGGCGGCGCGCGGATGATCACTCGAAGAGAGCTGTTTCGCGCGGGCCTGTTCCTTGGCTGCGCGCTGAGCTGTTCGTGCACCGACGAGCACCAGCGGCAGGTCAGCTCCGCCGCGCTCGGCCCGCGCAAGAGCGGCGGCGTGCTGCGGATCGGCGTGACCGGCGGCAGCACCGAGGACTCGCTCGACCCGCACAAGTCCGTGACGTATCCGGACCAGGCGCGCATGTCGAACCTGTACGAGCCGCTGTTCCGCCGCGACGCGTCCTACCAGATCGAACCGGTGCTGGCGTCCTCGCTGGAACCGTCCGCGGGCCTGGACGAGTGGACGCTGCGGTTGCGTTCCGGGGTGTTCTTCCACAACGGCAAGGCGTTGGACGCCGACGACGTCATCTTCTCGTTGCGCCGCATCATGGAACTGCCGGGCATGGGCGCCTCGGCGCTGCAGATCGTCGACCTCGGCTCGTTACGCAAGATCGACCCGCTGACGCTGCGGATCAAGCTGACGCAGCCGCACGCCCTGTTCCAGGACGAGCTGGCGCAGTACTACCTCGGCATCGTCCCGGTCGGCTTCGACCTGCGCACCCCGGTCGGCACCGGTCCGTTCCGGTTCGGTTCGTTCGTCGCTGGTTCGCGTTCGTCCTTCCCCCGGTTCGACCGGTACTGGCGTCCGCACGAGCCCTATGTGGACGAACTGGTGATCATCGACTTCCCGGACGAGAAGTCCCGTTTGGACGCTCTGCTGAGCGGTTCGGTCGAGGCGATCGACAACCTGCCGCAGACGCAGGTGGCGGCGGTGAAGGCCGCCGGTGTCAACGTGCTCATCTCGGAGAGCGGCAACTGGTCGCCGTTCACCATGCGGGTGGACACACCGCCGTTCGACAACGTGCTGGTGCGCCAGGCGTTCCGGCTGATCGTCGACCGCGACCAGATGGTCAGCCAGGCGCTGCGCGGCCAGGGCCGGGTCGGCAACGACCTGTACGCCCCCTTCGACCAGTGCTTCGCCAAGGACCTCCCGCAGCGGCGCCAAGACCTCAAGCTGGCCCGTTCCCTGCTGGCGCAGGCGGGTCACACCGCGTTGAAGGTGGAGCTCGTCACCTCCGACGCGATCGGCGCCGGTGTGGTCGCGGCGGCCCGGCTGTTCGCCGAACAGGCCCGCGGCGCCGGCGTCGAGGTGGCCGTGCGGGAGGTGGACGCCGGCGTCTTCTACGGCAAGGACGACTACCTGCGGTGGCCGTTCGCGCAGGACTTCTGGTACACCCGCAGCTACCTGCCGCAGGTCGCCCAGGGGTCGTTGCCCGACGCGCCCTACAACGAGTGCCACTGGCAGGATCCCCGGTTCATGTCGCTCATCGCGCAGGCCCGGTCGGAGGCGGATCGGGAGCGGCGCTGCGGGTTGCTGCGCGAGGCTCAGAAGATCGAGTACGAGTCCGGCGGGTACATCGTGTGGAGCTTCAAGAACCAGGTCGACGCCTACTCCAGCCGCGTCACCGGGTTCGTGCCCGACCGGAACCTGCCGCTGTCCTCGTTCCAGTTCCGGTCGGTGTCGTTCGTCTGATTACCTTGTGAGCACCAAGGGTTCGTCCTCGGTGATGGCGACCGTGTGCTCGGAGTGGGCCGTGCGTGAGCCGTCCGCCGAGCGGATGGTCCAGCCGTCGGGGTCATAGACGATCCGGTCGGTCGTGCGGGCGAACCACGGCTCCAGTGCGAGGGTCAGGCCTGGGCGCAGCGTGAGGCCGCGTCCTGCTCGCCCCTTGTTGGAGACGTGGGGCTCCTCATGCATCGTGCGGCCGATGCCGTGACCGCCGAACTCGTTGTTGACCGGATAGCCGTGGTCGCGGGCCACCGCCCAGATCGCTGCCGAGATGTCGCCCAGGCGGTTGCCCGGACGTGCTGCTTTGATCGCAGCCTCCAACGCTTCTTCGGTGGCTCGTTTGATTCTTTGGTCCTCATCCGCCGCGTTGCCGACTATGACCGTGCGCGCCGAGTCGGCCACCCAGCCGTCGATGCTGACCGCGATGTCGGCCTTGAGTATGTCGCCGACGCGCAGCTCGTAGTCGTGCGGCAGGCCGTGCAGTACGGCGTCGTTGACTGACAGACAGATGACGTTGCGGAACGGGCCTTTGCCGAACGACGGCGCGTAGTCCCAGTAGCACGACTCCGCTCCGCGTCGCTTGATCATGCCTCGTACGTGGTGCTCCAGGTCCAGGAGGTTGACGCCCACTTCGGCTCGTTGTTCGACCTCTTGGAGCACCTCGGCTACGAAACGCCCGGTTACGTGCATGCTCTGGATCGCCGCGGGCGACTTCAGCTCAATCATGGACGGTATAGTAATACCGGTCTTATGCTTGGGGGCATGGTTCGGCAACCGCTCACTCCCTCGCAGATCGAAGCCGGGCGGCGGCTTGGTTCTTTGTTGCGGCATGCGCGTGGTGGTCGCGACCTGGTGGAGGTTGCTTCGGCTGCTGGGATTTCGCCTGAGACTCTGCGGAAGATTGAGACTGGGCGGTTACCTTCGCCTGGCTTTGGGACGATCGTTTGCCTGGGCGAGGCTCTGGGGTTGCCCGTGGAGGAGTTGGCTGCTGCTTGGCGGGGCGTTCTCGTCTAGCGGCTTCGTGTTTGAGCTTTGGACGCGGCTGCGCCGCGACACGTTGGCATTTTCGTGCGGGCCAGGCGCTAGGGCGCCTGTCCCGCACGAAAATGCCAACGTACCGAGACGGTGGTTGGCTGCCGTCGTGGTCCCGATCCTGTCCAGACTTGCGTTCGTTCGGTGCGGTTGCGGGCGCGGTCGCCATGAGGTGGCTGGAGTTGGCACCGTTTTTCCCCATGCGTCAGCTCACCATGTGCAGCGGGTTGCGCCTCGGCTGCCGTAGCGGATCCAGGAAGGCCGGTGGGATGAAGTACGGGATCCCGTTGAGCAGCTTCACTTCCCAGTCGCTGTGGTGGATCAGGTCATGATGTCGTCGGCAGAGCAGCACGCCGTTGTGCAGGCTGGTCTTGCCGCCGTCGGCCCAGTGTTTGATGTGGTGGCCTTCGCAGTGCCGTGGCGGGCGGTTGCAGCCGGGGAAGGCACATCCCCTGTCTCTGGCGACGAGGGCTCGGCGTAGGCCGCTGTTGAACAGCCGTGCCTTGCGGCCGACGTTGAGGGGCTGGGAGCGGCTGCCCATCACGATGGGGATGACGCCTGCTTCGCAGGCGAGCTTGCGCAGCTGCTTGACCGGGATGTGTTCCTGGTTGTCCAGCACCGCGTGCCCGGTCTTCGCGGCCAGGTCGTCGTAGGAGACCGTCACGGCGAGGGTGACGGTCTCGCCGCCGTGCTCGGGCAGGACATCGGCGCGCAGCACCAGGTTGATCAGCTCGGCGAAGGCGTCGCCCTGCCGTTCGGCATAGGTGCGCGTGTCGGGGCCGTCCGGGCCGGTGGGGCGGGGTTTGGCCAGCGGGTCCAGCGCGCCCAGGAATTTAGCGCCGATCTCCGGGCCGAGATCGAAGCTGCCGCGGCAGCGGCCGCGTTCCATGCGGGCGATCAGCTGGTCACTCGGTGGCGCCGGATCCTTCTCGTCGGGTTCGGGGTCGTTCTGGAACATCCGATAGATGATCTTCTTGCCGAAGTCGCGGATCGAGCCCGGCTCGAACTTCCGGCCGAACTCCGCCAGCTGCCGCTCGACGAACGCCGCCTTGTCGGGCGTGGCATCGGCGGGCATGTTCTTCATCGCCCTGGCGATCGCGTCGACATGCTCCTCGGTCAACGCGCCCTCAGCAAGCGCCTCGGCGGTGGCCGGAAGTTCGGGCTCGATCTCCGCGCCGGACGGGCCCAGCTGGTGTGTCAGCAGCCGCGCGCGGCGCAGCTTCGCCTTCGACACGCTGGGATCCCAGTGCACCCGGTCCTTCAACACCCCGACCAAGTCCTTGTAGCCGAGCTCCGCGGCCAGGCCACGGCGGTCCATCTCGGCGATCCAGCGCAGCAGCCGCTCATGACGCACACGGATCTCACGCTCCATCGCGGCGAAGCCGTCAAGCAGCTCACCACTGGAGAGGAGGGACAGATCCGTGTCGACCATGCGTTCGACTCTACCGCAAGATCACAAGTCAACAGGCCGTCTACCAGCGAAAACAAGCCACACGATCGGGTGAACCTCTTTTAAAAACGATCAAAACGCAAGCCACCTCATCCCAGCCACGCCCGCAACCGCACAACACAACACAACCCAGCCAACAGATCGGGACCACGACGGCAGCCAACCACCTTCTCGGTACGTTGGCATTTTCGTGCGGGACAGGCGCCCAGCGCCTGGCCCGCACGAAAATGCCAACGTGTCGCGGCGCAGCCGCGTCCAAGCCAACTCAGAGCGACCAAGCCAGGAGATGCCCATCAGTCCCACTACCGAACCCACCGGAGTTCCCGTCCACGAGGTAGAGAACCCCGTTGGCCACAACGAGAGACGTGGTCCAGTTACTCCAGGCGGTCCACTTGAGACTCAACTCGGCCCGTCCGCAACGGCAAGCTTGTGCACCAGCCCGTCGTTGGTATTGGCATAGACGTACCGACGGCTGGGGTCGACAGCCGGACTGGAGTTCGACATCCCGGAACCGGGAACCGATCGAAATCAGACCTCAACCCCGTGCGCGCGTCGAAAGCGCTGACCCTGCCACGTTCCCCTTGCAGGTAGACGAGATCCCGAAGCCCAGCGGCGGTAGCAACCCCGGAAAGCAACACCGGCGAACCGTCCGGCACATCGTTCAACGGCACATTGAACAGCGGCCGAAGCCGGTTGACGTTGCCGGGACCAATGACGGTTTCGAAGACGTTGTTCGCGGACTTGGTCTGATCGAACGCGAGCTGCAGCCAGTCCTGCTTGGCCGGCACGGGCACGGCCGTCAGGCCCGTCACCAGCAACAAAGAAAGAAGTCGCACGCCCGCCTCCACAAGACGCGGTGGCGGTGAACCCTTCCTACCGCGACCCGGCGAGGCCTGGCAAGGTGGGCCGATGCACGCGATCATCACCGGCGGCTCGAGCGGCATCGGACTCGCGACCGCACGCATCCTCAAGGCCCGCGGCTGGACGGTCTCACTGATAGCCCGAGGCGCCGCCCGCCTCGAAGCGGCGGGCGAGGAGCTCAACGCGAACACCCGAGCTGTCGACGTGTCCGACGAAACGAAACTCAGCGCCGCGATCGACGGCCTGGTCGACGAGGCCGGTCCGTGCGACGCGCTGATCAGCTGCGCCGGGCTGGCACGTCCGGGCCGGTTCCTCGAACTGGACACCGAGGTGTTCCGGCAGATGATCGAGGTGGACTACTTCGGCACGCTCTACGCGATCCGGGCCGTGGCACCGCAGATGGTCAAGAACAGGGCGGGCAGCATCGTCGCCGTCAGCTCGGCGACCGGGTTGCTCGGCATCTACGGGTACAGCGCGTACGGGCCGGCGAAGTTCGCGGTCCGGGGCCTGATGGAGTCACTCAGGGCGGAGCTGACGCCACACGGCGTGCACGTCGGCGTGGTGTTCCCGCCGGACGTCGACACGCCGCAGCTCGCCGATGAGAACCGGTTCAAGCCCGCGGAGACGTTCGCGATCAGCGGCACGATCAAGCCGATGACCCCCGAGGCCGTCGCTCAGAAGATCGTCCAGGGCATGGACCGGCGCAGGTTCCTGATCTGCCCGGACACCGGAACGTCCCTGCTCGCACGGCTGGGCGGCCTCGTCTCGCCGGTGCTGAACCGGACGTTCGACCGCCGGATCGCGCGACTGGCGAAAAAATCTTGAGCCGGATGTCGAATCGCTACGAGAGCCGATCGACGGGAGAGTGACACACCGAGGAAAGGGTGGAGCCATGCGTCTTGTCGCGGTGGAGTACGTGTCCCTCGACGGCGTCTTCGAGGAACCCGGCCAGTGGTCGCATCCGTGGTTCAGCGACGAGGTCGGCCAGTTCAAGTGGGCGGAGCTGCAGGCGAGCGACGCGCTGCTGCTCGGCCGCAAGACCTACGAGGGGTTCGCCGAGGCGTGGCCGAAGATGCGGGCCGAGACCGGCGAGTTCGGCGAGAAGTTCAACACGATGCCCAAGTACGTCGTGTCATCCACTTTGGACAGCGCGGACTGGGAAGGGTCGATCCTGCTCAAGGGCGACCCCGTCGAGGAGGTCCGCAAGGTCAGGGAGCAGCCCGGCAACGACCTGCTGCTCAACGGCAGCGCGCAGCTGTTCAACACGCTGCGGCAGGCGAACCTCATCGACGTCTACCGGATCATGCTGTTCCCGGTGGTGCTCGGCGAGGGTCGCAAGCTGTTCGCGGACGGGTTCGGCAAGCAGCCGCTCAAGCCCGTCGAACAGCGGAACTACGACAGCGGCCTCACGATCATCGACTACGAGCCGGCCTGACGTTCCCGCAGCACGGCCTCGACGTCGAACGGCATGAGGTTCAGCGGTGGCCCGGACAACGGCTTGCGCAACGCCTCGACGATGCGGGCGTTGATCGCCGAAAGTATCCGCCGGGCCTCGTCGTCGGAGGACGCCGCGACGGCGAGCGCGCGGGCGTCGAAGGCCTCCCGGCGCAGCTGCAGGGAGGCGGGCAGGACGGTGCCCTCCTCCTCGCGGACCTTCTTCTTGATCCACCAGTCCTCGTCGTACGGTTCGACGGGCAGGGGTTTGCCGGAGCCGGCGAGGTTGTCGAACTCGCCGCGCTCCTGTGCCTCGCGGATCTGCCGGTCGACCCACGACTCGAACGACACGCCAGGTGGTTTGCGCTCGGTCATGCTTTCCACGTTACCGATCCTGGATGTCGGCCAGATCCTCCTCGGTCGGGGCGTCGTCCTGCGTCAGCGACCGCCGCCAGTACCCGGTGAAGTCGATCGACTGCTTCGCCAGACCCCGCTCCCCCACCAGATGCCGCCGCAGCTCGCGCACCTCGCCCGCCTCCCCGGCCAGCCAGGCGAAGACCGAACCGTCGGGGAAGATCGCCGACGACACCGCGGACAGCAGCATCCCGCGCGGCACCCACTGAACCTCCCGCCCGAGGTCCTGCTTCTCGTACTCGTCGACAACCGACACGAAGACCTGCACGGGCGCGGACAACGACTCCAGCAGCGACCCGATGGCCGGGATCGCCGTCTCGTCACCGGCCAGCAGGTACCAGTCGGCCGAACCCAATGGCTTGTGGTACATGCGATCC
The DNA here is from genome assembly GCF_030269605.1 of Lentzea sp. NBRC 105346. Lineage (GTDB taxonomy): Bacteria > Actinomycetota > Actinomycetes > Mycobacteriales > Pseudonocardiaceae > Lentzea. Next base: position 176,345 of record NZ_BSTQ01000015.1, on the reverse strand, counting down.
GGCCCGTACCGGCCCACCACGTCACCGGGCGAAACCGCGGCGGCCCAACGGGAAGCGGGTCCGGACGGGCCGTGCAGCACGAAGTCGACGTCGATGGTGGCGGTGGACGGGTCGTACGAACGCACGGTGAAGCTGCGCATCCACGGCCGAGCGGCCTCGGGCACCGCCAGATAGGCCTGATACCACGACATGACGTCGTCGAAGTCCAAGCGGGGCAAAGAGAAACCGGGCTTGGGGAACAGCAGCTTCAGCTGCTGGTCCGGCCACGTCTCGAACGAGTCCAGTCCCTCCCCCGCGAACGTCACCCGGACCATCCGCGGGGTCAGCGGCCGCACGGCCACCACGGTCAAGAGCTTCACTTCAGGTACTCCCGGAGGTGCTGTGCGGTCAGAGTGTCGGAAGAACCCACCAGATCCCGGGGCGTGCCGGTGAAGACGACCCGCCCGCCGTCGGCTCCGGCGCCGGGGCCCAGGTCGATGATCCAGTCGGCGTGCGCCATCACGGCCTGGTGGTGTTCGATCACGATCACCGAGTTGCCCGAGTCGACCAGCCGGTCCAGCAAGGCGAGCAGCTGGTCGACGTCGGCCAGGTGCAGGCCCGAGGTCGGCTCGTCCAGCACGTAGGTCGCCGCGTCCGAGGCCATCCGGATCGCGAGCTTCACGCGTTGCCGCTCACCGCCGGACAACGTGGTCAGCGGCTGCCCCAGCGACAGGTAGCCGAGCCCCACGTCCACGAGCCGGTCGAGGATCGTGCGCGCCTGGCCCGACGGGAAGAACGACTGCGCCTCCAGCACCGGCATCGCCAGTACCTCGCTGATGTCCTTGCCGCGCAGCTTGTAGGCCAGCACGGAAGGCGTGAACCGCTTGCCCTCGCACTCCTCGCACACCGACGCGACGCCGGCCATCATCGCCAGGTCGGTGTACACCAGCCCGATGCCCTTGCACTTGGGACACGCGCCCTCGGAGTTCGCGCTGAACAGCGCCGCCTTCACGCCGTTGGCCCTGGCGAACGCCGTGCGGATCGGGTCGAGCAGGCCCGTATAGGTGGCCGGGTTGCTGCGCCGCGACCCGCGGATCGCCGACTGGTCGACGACCACCACGTCGTCGCGGCGGGACAACGACCCGTGGATCAGCGACGACTTGCCGGAGCCGGCCACACCGGTGACCACGGTGAGGACACCGAGCGGCACGTCGACCGACACGTTCTGGAGGTTGTGCAACGACGCGTTCTCAATCGAAAGAAACCCAGAAGGCGCACGGAAAGCAGGCTTCAACGTCACCCGATGGTCGAGGTGCCGCCCGGTCAGCGTGCCCGACTTCCGCAGCCCACCCACATCACCCGCATAAACCACGTGCCCGCCGGCGGGGCCCGCGCCCGGACCGAGGTCGACGACGTGGTCGGCGATCTGGATGGTCTCGGGTTTGTGCTCGACGACGAGCACGGTGTTGCCCTTGTCCCGCAACCGGATCAGCAGCTCGTTCATTCGCTGGATGTCGTGCGGGTGCAGGCCGACGGTCGGCTCGTCGAACACGTACGTCACGTCGGTGAGGCTGGATCCCAGGTGCCGCACCATCTTCACGCGCTGCGACTCACCGCCGGACAACGTGCCGGACTCGCGGTCCAGCGACAGGTACCCGAGCCCGATCTCGACCAGCGAGTCCAGCGTCTCGCCGAGCGTGGTCAGCAGTGGGGCGACCGAGGGTTCGTCGAGCTTGCGGACGAACTGCGCCAGGTCGCTGATCTGCATGGCCGAGCAGTCGGCGATGTTCAGCCCGTCGATCTTCGACGACAGCGCGGCCTCGTTCAGCCGGGCGCCACCGCACCCGGTGCAGGTCATGAAGGTGACGGCGCGGTCGACGAACGCCCTGATGTGCGGCTGCATCGACTCGCGGTCCTTCGCCAGGAACAGCCGCCGCACCTTCACCACGAGGCCCTCGTAGTTGGTGTTCATCGTGCCGAGCTTCATCTTGGTGGCCGGGCGGAAGAAGAAGTCCTCGCGCTCCCGCGGGGTGTAGTCACGGATCTTCTTGTCCGGGTCGACGTAGCCGGAGTACGCGAGCGACTGCCAGTACCAGCCGTCCTTGGTGAAGTTCGGGACGCGGATGGCGTCCTCGTTGAGCGACTTGTCGAAGTCGACGAGCTCGCTGACATCCACATCGGACACCTTGCCGAGGCCCTCGCACGCGGGGCACATGCCTTCGGGCAGGTTGAAGCTGAACGCGCCGGACGTGCCGACGTGCGGCGTGCCCAGGCGGCTGAAGACGATGCGCAGCATGGTGTGCGCGTCGGTCGCCGTGCCGACCGTGGAGCGGGAGTTGGCGCCCATCCGTTCCTGGTCGACCACGATGGCCGCGCTCAGGTTCCGCAGGCCGTCGACGTCCGGGCGGCCGATGTTCGGCATGAACGACTGCAGGAACGCCGTGTAGGTCTCGTTGATCAGGCGCTGCGATTCGGCGGCGATCGTGCCGAAGACCAGCGAGGACTTGCCCGAGCCCGACACCCCCGTGAACACGCTGAGCCGGCGTTTCGGGATGTCGAGCGAGACGTTCGCCAGGTTGTTCTCCCTGGCGCCGCGGACCTGGATCACATCGTGGCTGTCCGCCTCGAACGGCATCTTGTCCCCCTGATACTTTATGGTGTAAAGAGTCAGTGCGACGTTACTTTATGCCGTAAGGAGTGGCAAGGTGGTTGTTTTCGCCGGCCAGGGCGACCCACGGCGGTCGCTGGCGCTGCTCTGGCGCACGCACGACGACTCGCCACGGCCCGGCCCCAAGCAGGGCCTCACCGTGGATTCGATCGTGGACGCGGCGATCGGGGTCGCCGACGAGTCCGGCATGGCCGCGCTGTCGATGCGCGCGGTCGGGGAACGGCTCGGCCGCACGGCGATGGCGCTCTACACGTACGTGCCGAACAAGAGCGAGCTGGTCGACCTCATGTACGACCGCACGCTCGGCGAGCTGCCCGCCGATTACCCCGTCGAGGACGGCTGGCGGCCCGCGGTGACGGCGTGGGCGGAGCAGCTGTGGGCGTTCTACCTGCGCCACCCGTGGATGCTGCACGTGTCGCAGGCGCGGCCGGTGCTCGGCCCGAACAGCTTCGGCTCACTGGAGGCCGTCGCCGGGATCCTGCGCACGACCGGCCTGCCCGCCGCGCGGCTGCGGCCGATCGTCAGCGCGCTCGTGCACTACGTGCGCGGGTCGGCCGAGTCCGTCACCGAGGCGCGCGACGCCAGCACGGCGACCGGCACCACCGACGACGCGTGGTGGGCCGGTCAGTCCGCGGCACTGCAGGAGGTCGCGCCGGACTTCGCCGCCCGCTTCCCGATGCTCACGTGGTTGCAGAGCGAGGATCCCGACGACGTGCCGGACTACGAGCACAAGGTCCGGTCGGCGTTCGCCGACGGGCTGGCCGTGCTACTGGACGGCGTGGCGGCGGCGATCAGATCGGCAGCGGAGACCAGCCGGCCCCGCCGTCCGACGTCCGGTAGATGACGCCGTCCTGCACCGCGAAACCGTGGTCCGGATCGGTGAACGCCAGGTCGAACAGCGGCCCGCCCTCCTGGACGAACGGCGTGGTCCACTCGCCCTTCACCGAACGGTGCAGCCAGCCCGCGCCGATCCCCACGGCCGACACGACCGCGGTGGACTGCGACGCCGCCGCGAGGTCGATCGTGATGCCCTGGTCCGGCCCACGGCTCACCGTGGCGAACTCACCATCCACTGTGGCCTGACGCAGTTCCTTGAACATGAACCCCTGGCCGGGATTCCAGCTGCACAACGCGAAGACGGCGTTCTCCACCGCGCTGAGCTTGGTCGCGCTGTCCACATCGCACGGCGGCTTGGCCTCCTGCCAGCCGAGCCGGCCGTTCACCCAGTACCTGCGCTCCTCGTGCACCTTCGCCAGCACGACGTAGGACCGCCAGCCGAGCATCGCGATGTCGCCGTCCGCCGCGCCGGTCACCGACACTCCGGGCACGGGGCTCCAGGAGCCGCCCGACAGCGGCGACCGGTAGAGCTGCGTCACCGCCGGGCTCGACACCACGACGAGGAACGACGTGGAGTCCGCGGCGATCGCACCGAACGAAACCCGTTGCGGCGTCGGCAAAAGCACCTCGCGCCACGTGACGCCGCCGGTGCGGGTGACGAACAGCCGCTCGCCGTTGGTGATCACACCGGCCATCTCGTTGGCGAAGAACACGCGCAGCCGGTCCGTGCCGGGCGCGATGTCCGGCGTGGTGGTGCGCCGCCACGACGCGCCGCCATCGACCGTGCGCAGCAACGCCGTGCCTTTGTCGTCCGTGCCGAGCGCCCAGCCACGCGACTTGGCGGTCCAGGATGTCGACGACACCTGGAATTTCGGTGCCGCGCCGGCGGATCCGGTTGCTCCGATCGCCAGCATCGCCGCTAACGCGGCGACCACTACCTTCATGATCACTCCCCCTCGTGCACCCTGCAGGCGTACCACCAAAATACCCCGGTTGGCTCCTGTGCGAGCGGGGCCCGGCACTGGAAAGGTCGGAGGGGCCGCCGACGGGGAAAACCCATTCCACCGAAGGGATTCCGCTGTGCCTCACAGACGCAGATCCGCTGTGCTCGGCGTGATCATCGCGCTCGTCACGACGTTCCTCTCGGTAACACCCGCCCACGCAGCACCCGACCCGGCCGTCGGACTGCAGCAGGCGCAGGAGAAACTGGCCGAGCTCAAGCAGGTGAACCCCGCCGCGCGGGCCGTCTGCTACAACGCACACCTGCAGGACATCGGCTGGCAGGGCGCCCGGTGCAACGGCGAGATCGCCGGCACGACCGGGCAGTCGCGCCGGCTGGAGGCGATCGTCATCGTCGTCAGCACCGACGTCGGCGGCGTCTGCTACAACTCGCACCTCCAGGACATCGGGTGGCAGGGCACCCGCTGCAACGGTGAGATCTCCGGCACCACCGGGCAGTCGCGCCGGCTCGAGGCCATCGCGATCGGCGCGAGCATCGGCAGCATTTGCTACAACTCCCACCTGCAGGACATCGGGTGGCAGGGCACCCGCTGCAACGGCCAGGTCTCGGGGACGACCGGCCAGTCCCGCAGGCTCGAAGCCATCGCGATAGTCGTCTGACAGTCCACTAGGGACGGTGGTCACACCGGGCTACCGGTGTGACCACCGGCTTGCCGTGGCCAGAACACCGCCACCGCGATGGTCGCCAGCGTGCCCAGCCCGCCCGCGATCACGAACGTGACCGGCGGCGACGTCGCGTCGAGCAGCAGCCCGCCGAGGAGATACGACCCGGCCGCGGCCACGCCGATCGCGCCGTACAGGTTGCCGAACACCCGCCCGAGCATCGCGGGCGGGACGAGCCGCTGCAGCAACGTGTTGCTCGCGACGTCCATCGCCGCGATGCCCAGTCCCCGCACGGTCTGCACGGCGAACGCGAACGCCACCGCGCCCGCGAGGCCGGTCAGGAGGTTGCCGACGCTGCTCACCGCGAACCCGGCGACCAGCAGCACGGTCATCGGCGGTTTCAACCGGGCGAGCACCAGGTAGCCGGCGAAGAGGCCGATGCCGACCGCGGCCAGCAGCAGGCTCGTCGCCGACTCCCCCGCCCCGAACGTGTCGCGCGCCAGCATGACGAGCGCGACGTCGTCGATCCCATTGCACAGCACGACCGCGCAGAACCCGAGTGAGATCACCCGCAGGGCGGGTACGCGCCAGAGCAGCGTGAGCCCGGCTTTCGCCTGTCCCACCAGGGTTTCCGCGTCCGGCGTGCGCGGCAGCGCCGCGAGTCTCGTCAACAGCCCGGCGGAGAGGAGGAACGACGCGGCGTCCACGAGCAGCACGCCACGGATCCCGAGGAACGGCAGGAGCGCCGCCGCGAGCAACGGCCCGACCACCTCGGCGCCGTTGGTCCCGAAGCCCAGCAACGAGTTCGCCCTCGGCAGGTACTCGTCGTCGACCAGCGCGGGCACGGCGGCGCGCGACGCGGGCAGGAGGATCTGCCCGGCGATCGCCCGCAGCGCGACCAGCCCGAGCAGCAACGGCAAGGGCGGCAACGAGAACGCGATGAGCGCGAGCAGGGCGCCCTGCACCAGCTCACACGTGATCATGACCCGCTTCAGGTCGAAGCGGTCGCTGATCGCACCCGCCAGCGGGCTCAGCAGCGACGGCACGAAGTCACCGGCGAGCAGCAGGGCCGCCACCGCGATCGCCTTCCCGGTCGTCGCCTCGACGTGCAGCATCAGCGCGACGAGGCTGAGCGAGTCACCGGCGAACGACACGACGCGCGCGGTCCAGAGCAGGCGGAACGGGCCGGAGAGCACGCGAGGAAGCGTAAATGGATCGACGGCGTCAGGCCCGCCTGTTAGGCAGAACGGGTGTGGCGTTACCTGACCTCCGCCGGACTGGCGCGGCTCGCCGACGAGATGGTGCTGCTCGCTGTCGTCTTCCTGGTGCAGGAACGCACGGACAGCAAGATGCTGGCCGCGGTCACGGCGGCGGCCTACACGCTGCCGTCCATCCTGTCCGGACCGCTGCTGGGCGCCTGGCTCGACCGCACGCGCCGGCCGCTGATCGCGTTGGCGGGCAACCAGTTCGTCCTCGCCACGATGACGCTGGGCATGGTGTTGTCCCCCGCACCGTGGCTGCCGGTGCTGGCGCTGGTCTCCGGCGTGACGCTGCCGATGACGAGCGGCGGGTTCACCAGCATGCTGCCGCGCCTGGGCGGTGACCTCGCGCGCGTCACGGCCTACGACTCGATGCTGTTCAGCGCCTCCGCGATCGTCGGGCCCGCGGCCGCGGGTGTGGTGGCGGCGGCGTGGTCGCCGACGGCGGCGATGGTCGTGATCGCCGGACTGGCGGTGGCCGGTGGTGTGGTCACGCTCGGCCTGCGGCTCGCGGCGCCGCGACCGTCCTTACACGACTCACTGCTGGCCGCGTTGCGCGCCGGAACCGCCCATCTGGTGCGGATGCCGCCGTTGCGGGCGGCGACCGTGACGTCCGTGGTGAGCTTCGTGGGGTTCGGGATGCTCCCGGTCGCGCTGCCGTGGCTCGTCCAGGGCCTCGGGTCGGACCGCGAGCTCGCCGGTCTCGTGTTCGCCGCGCTCGACCTCGGCATCCTGGTGTCGGTGATCGTGCTGCGGCCGTACCTGTCGCGGTGGCGGCCGGAGCGGATCCTGTTCGTGACGACCGGGTTGTACGCGGTGTCGTTCGCGGCGTGGACGCTCGCGCCGGACGTGGTGTGGCTGGCGGCGCTGGCGTTCCTCGCCGGTCTCGCGTCCGGGCCGACGCTGACCGTGCTGATCACCGCCCGGCAGCGGTACACGCCGGCCGACCTGCTCGGCCAGGTGTCGACGACCGGGGCGAGCCTCAAGATCGGCGCGTTCTCGCTCGGCGCGTTCGCCGCCGGGCCGCTGCTGTTCCACGGGCCGGTCACCGTGGTGCTGTTCGTGGCGGGCATCCAGCTCGTCGCGGTGCTGGCCGGCCTCGCGTCTCAACCGGCGTCGGTAGGCTCGCCGGCGTGACGGGCGTTGCGGTGGTGACGGGTGCGGGTTCCGGCGTCGGACGCGCGGTGGCGCGCACGCTTCTCGACGCGGGCTATCAGGTGGCGCTGGCCGGTCGGCGGCCGGACGCGTTGGCGGAGACGGCACCCGATGCCTTCGCGGTGCCGACCGACGTCACGCAGGAGTCCGAAGTGGTCGCCCTGTTCAACGCGGTCGTCGCCCGGTTCGGCCGCGTCGACGTGTTGTTCAACAACGCCGGGACGAACGTGCCCGCGACCCCGCTGGAGGACTTCACCGCACAGCAGTGGACGACCGTCGTGGACACGAACCTGACCGGAGTGTTCCTGTGCGCCCGCGAGGCGTACCGGGTCATGCGCGACCAGGACCCGCGGGGTGGCCGGATCATCAACAACGGCTCCATCTCCGCCACCACCCCGCGGCCGAACGCCATCGCCTACAACGCGACCAAGCACGCCGTCACCGGCATCACCAAGTCGATCTCGCTGGAGGGCCGGCGGTACAACATCGCCTGCGGGCAGATCGACATCGGCAACGCGGCCACGCCGCTGACCGAGCGGATGAGCCAGGGTGTCATGCAGGCCAACGGTTCCGTCGCACCCGAACCCACGATGGACGTCCAGCACGTCGCCGATGCCGTGCGCTACATGGCGGGACTGCCGGTGGGCGCCAACGTGCAGTTCATGACCGTGATGGCGACGGCCATGCCGTTCATCGGCCGAGGCTGATTTCCAACTGGTCCGCCAGCCGATTCATGATCTTGGCGTAGCTCGCGTACGACATCGGCGCCACGGCGTCCCATCCCACGAACCTGTTCGCGGCAGCGGCCGGGAGAGCGGCGAACACCGGGTGCTGCTTCATCTCCTCGGGCTTGTTCGACGCGCGCCGGGTGTCCCACAGCAACACGTCCGGGCGGTAGGTGCCCGCGTTCTCCCACGACAGCCGCTCGAAGTAGCCGCCGCCGGGCAGGTCGGGGTTGGCCGGCGTGGTGATCGGCAGTCCGAGGCTCACGTAGTACGCCAGGTCCGGCGCGCGGGCGGGAACCGCGACGAAGTAGCCCTCCGTCGTGCCGCCGACCGCCAGCACGGTCTTGTTCTCCGCGCGCATCCGGGATCCGATCGAGCGGATCCGGTCGGACGCCTTGGTGAACGCGTCGAAGTCCGCCTTCACCCGTGCCGAGTCGACGTCACCGCCCAGCGCCTTCGCGAGGTCGCGGTAACGGGCGATCGTGTCCGGCAGCGCCTTGCCGGACTGCAGGATCCCGACCGTCGGCACCATCTTCCGGACCGACTTCTCCTGCTCCTCGGTCACGTGCCACAGCCCCGCGTACTCGGCGTACTTGCCGCTGACCAGCAGGTCCGGCGACAACCCGGCGATCTTCTCCAGGTTCAGCTCGCCGTAGCCGCCGCCCGTGACGTCGGTGACCGACGCCGGGTCGACGCTGCCCGCCTCGGCCTCGACAGTGCCGTCGTCTTTCTTCAACGGCCCGAACGTGCCGGTCACCTTGACGCCGAAGTCGGTGAGCGCACCGGCCGCGGACACCTGGGCGATGATCCGTTGCGGACGTTCGCGCGCGCTGACCGTCTCGTTGCGGTCGTCGGTGAACGACCAGCCCTGGCCGGTGTCCGGCGCGGCCGAGCAGCCGGCGAGCAGTCCGGTGATGATCAGTACGGCGGCGAGTCGCACGAAACCCCCTTGGTTAGGCCAACCTAACCTAACAGTGGTGGACAAGATCGCCGAACACCCCTACGTTGGTCACTGTGCGGAACCTGTTGACGACTCTCGGTGTCGTCTTCGCGTTCCTCGGCTGCGTTCTGCAGCCCATGTGCCCGGACGAGCCGGCGATCGCCGTGCCGCACGTCAGTGCCGAGCACTGCCACCACTCGCTGCCCGGCCATCACGACGAGATCGTCGGCCAGAGCACCACCACAGCGGTCACACATCAGGACGTGGCCGAGAAACGAGACCTCGCGTCTCAATTCCAGCATCTGGTCCACCATGGACGGACCGGTTTCCCCTGCGCTAGAACGGATTCGTCCGCGGGGCGCCGGCTTCTGCTCGACATCGGGGTCAGTCGGACCTGAGCCGCCCAGAGCTGCTCACGTCCATGCACCTTCTTATTAGGGACCCCATGCGCACCACGCACACGCCGGCGTCCGCCGTCGGCAACACCCCTGTCCTGTGGATCTCCGACCTGACCGGCCCCGGAGGCGGGTTCTGGGCCAAGCTCGAGGGCGCCAACCCCGGCGGCATGAAGGACCGCACCGCGTTGCACATGATCGGCCGGGCCCGTGAGCGCGGTGAGCTCGCGGCGGGCGGCCGGATCGTCGAGTCGACCAGCGGCACGCTCGGGTTCGGGCTCGCGCTCGCCGGGATCGTGCACGGCCACCCGGTGACGCTGGTGACCGATCCCGGCATGGAGCCGATCGTGCACCGCATGCTGAGCGCGTACGGCGCGCAGATCAGCGTCGTCACCGAGCCGCACCCGACCGGCGGCTGGCAGCAGGCGCGGCGGGAGCGGGTCGAGGAGATCCTCGCGCGCACGCCCGGTTCGTACTGCCCGGACCAGTACAACAACCCGGACAACGTCGCCGGCTACTCGTCGCTGGCCGAGGAGCTGATCGACCAGGTCGGGCGAGTGGACGTGCTCGTGTGCTCGGTCGGCACGGGCGGTCACTCGGCGGGCGTCTCGCGGATCGTCCGGGAGCACAACCCATTTCTCAAACTCGTCGGCGTCGACACGATCGGCTCGACGATCTTCGGCCAGCCCGCCCGGCCCCGCCTGATGCGCGGTCTCGGGTCGAGCATCTATCCGCGCAACGTCGACTACAGCTCGTTCGACCAGGTCCACTGGGTCGCGCCGGCCGAGGCGGTGTGGACGTGCCGCGCGCTCGCGGCCCGGCACCACGCGACCGGCGGGTGGAGCGTCGGCGCGGTCGCGCTGGTCGCCAGCTGGGTCGCCCGGACCTCACCCGGCCTGCGCGTCGCCGCCGTCTTCCCCGATGGGCCACAGCGCTACTTCGACACCATCTACAACGACGACTACTGCCGGACCCACGGGTTACTCGGCCGTGCTCCCTCGGGCCCGCGGCTGTTCGACGGGGGCGAGGCCCTCGCATGGACCGTGACCGACGCGGTCATCGACCCGTTGGGAGCGAGCGCGTGATCCGGCAATACCGGTCGTTCGACCGCAGCGTCCAGCTCCTGCTGCTCAACCAGTTCACCATCAACATCGGCTTCTACATGCTGATGCCCTACCTGGCGATGCACCTGTCCGGCACGCTCGCGCTGGCCGGGTGGCTGGTCGGCCTGATCCTGGGGGTCCGGAACTTCACCCAGCAGGGCATGTTCCTGCTCGGCGGCACCCTCGCCGACCGACTCGGCTACAAGCCGCTGATCGTCGCCGGGTGCGCGCTGCGGACGGTCGGCTTCGGCCTGCTCGGGTTCGTCGACAGCGTGCCCGCGCTGATCGTCGCGTCGGCGGCGACCGGGTTCGCGGGGGCGCTGTTCAACCCGGCCGTGCGCGCGTACGTCGCGCGGGACGCCGGTGAGCGCCGAGTCGAGGCGTTCGCGCTGTTCAACGTCTTCTACCAGACCGGGATCCTGGTCGGCCCGCTCGTCGGGCTGGCGCTGACCGGGATCGACTTCCGGCTCACGTGCCTGGTCGCGGCCGTGGTGTTCGCGCTGCTCACAGTGCTGCAGATCCGATCGCTGCCCGCATCGCCGCCGGACGCCACCCGGTCGACCGTGCTCAACGACTGGCGCATGGTGCTGGCCAACCGCAGGTTCGTGCTGTTCGCACTGGCGATGACGCTCTCGTACGTGCTGTCGTTCCAGGTCTACCTCGCGCTCCCGCTGGAGGCGCAACGGATCGGCGCCGGTGCCGTGGGGTCCGCGGCCCTGTTCGCGGTGTCCGGGGTCGTGGCGATCGCCGGGCAGGTGCGCATCACCACGTGGTTCCGGCAGCGGTTCGGACCGGACCGGTCGCTGGTGCTCGGGATGCTGATCATGGCCGCGGCATTCCCGCCGCTGCTGGTGCCGAGTCTCCTCTCGGTGATCCTGGCGGCGACCCTCATCGCGGTCGCGACCTCGGTCGTGTTCCCGTTCGAGATGGACCGGATCGTGGCGCTGTCGGAGAACCGCCTGGTCGCGACGCACTACGGGCTCTACAACACGATCGTCGGCGTGGGGATCCTGATCGGGAACCTGGCCACGGGCACCGTGCTCGACCTGACACGTAACCATCCCGTGGTGCCATGGCTGGGACTGGCCGCACTCGGTCTGCTGTGTTCGTGGATTTTGTCCGTGCTCCATGTCGAACCGAAGGTGGCTGCTTCGACGTCTTAGTAACAGCACCGGATGGGAGGACGTCATGGACGCCACGCTCGCGGATCGCCTGGTCTTCGAGGACCACGCGGAGGACACCGGCTTCCTGGCGCCCGACGACCGGCTCACCTGCCACGTGCACGGCCGGTGGATCCACCAGTGTGTGTCGTCCCCCATCCACGTCAACCAGGTGACGCGCCACCGCTGGTGCCGGGACTGCCGGTGCGAGCTCGGCGTCGTCGTCGACGAGCTGTCCGGTGACGTCGTCATGCGCTGCCGCCGCTGCGGTGAGGGCGGCAGCGCGGCCACGTCCCGGCTGGTCCGGGCGTGCCGCGCTGCGCTGGAGGAGTCCCGCGTTCGCACCACGGTGCTCGCGGCGGCCTAAGACCCTTCTGAACCGCTGCGGCCGTTCGGCCGTACGCCTCGTTATGCCGGGTATCCGCACGCCCAAGTCAGCCCTTGTCGCCGCCGTCATCGCCGCGGCCGCGTTCACCCCGTCGCCGGTCACCGCACAGCCGGCCAACGACGCGCTCAACCAGTACAACGAGCTGGCGAGACAGGCCGAGAAGCTGCACGAGGACCACCTCAAGGCGCAGGAGGACCTCAAGGCCAAGCAGGGCGAGCTCGACAAGGCCAACGGCGACCTGAACTCGGCGAAGCAGGCGGAGGAGGCCGTGCGCGGCCGGGTCGACCTGCTGACCGAGGCCTCGTTCCAGGGCGCGCGGTTCAACCAGCTCTCCGCGTTGCTGGTCGCCGAGTCACAGCAGGACTTCCTCAACCGGATGACCGCGCTCAACGCGCTTGCCGCCGACAACGCCGAGGCCATCGGCACGCTGCAGGCGGCGGTCGACAAGGCCACCGCCGCGTCCGGCAAAGCGAAGGAAGCCACCGACGCCGCCCAGAAGCTCGTGGACGACATCGCGGCCAAGAAGGTCGAGCTGGACAAGCAGGTGAACGAGGCCCGCGCGAAGTACAAGACGCTCTCCGCGCCGCAGAAGGCCACGCTGGCCAACCCCGGCAACACCGGTCCGGTGAACGTTCCCGCCGGTGCCGCGGGCGTGGCGCTGCAGTTCGCGCTCGCGCAGCGCGGTGACCCCTACGTGTTCGGCGCCAACGGGCCCGACGCCTGGGACTGCTCGTCGCTGACGCAGAAGTCCTACGCGGCCGCCGGCATCTCGATCCCGCGCGTCACGTACGACCAGGCGAAGGTCGGCCGCGCGGTGGGCCGCGGTGAGGTCGCGCCCGGCGACCTGATCATCTACTACTCGGGTCAGTCGCACGTCGCGATGGCCGTCGACGGCACCAACGCGGTGCACGCGTCCACCGAGGGCGTTCCGGTGAAGATCGCCCCGATCGACTCCATCGGACCGATCAGCGTCATCCGTCGCGTGGTGGGCTGACGTTCACGTTTGACCATGATGTCGGTCACGCGGAATCCGGAATGGACGTAATTCCCGATCATTTGGCACAGACCGATGCTGACCTGCACGGGGCACGTGCGAGCACGGTCCACGGTGGACGTACCATCCGTAACCAATGCACTTCCATCCGCGATTTACGGGTCGGAAGCGACCTACCCGGTGGTGGACTTAGCCAGCACCAGTCCGTAACCTGGCCGAGACCTTCGGGCCGGTCGTTAGCTCCAACGGGGCACCCGCGAAGGTTGTCGCCTCACGCGCAGTAGTCCTGCGCAGGCGGCTGCTAGGAAGAAGGAGGACTGCGCGACGTGGTGTCGCAACCCTCACGCCACACCGTGCGTGGAGCTCTGCTGGCGACCGCGGTCGTCGTGGCATCGAGCCTCCCCGGTGGCCAGGCTGTGGCTCAACCGCCCGCCAACGCGTCGGACGCGCTCAAGCAGTACAACGACCTGTCCCACGAGGCGGAGAAGCTCAACGACGAGCACCTCAAGGCCCAGGAGGACCTGAAGGCCAAGCAGGGTGAGCTCGACAAGGCCAACGGTGACCTCAACGTCGCCAAGCAGGCCGAGGAGGCCCTGCGGGGTCACGTCGACCTGCTGACCGAGGCCTCGTTCGAGGGCGCGCGGTTCAACCAGCTCTCGGCGCTGCTCGTCAGCGAGTCCCAGCAGGACTTCCTCAACCGGATGTCCGCGCTCGGCGTGCTCGCCTCCGACAACGCCGAGGCGATGGCGAAGCTGCAAGCGGCGGTCGACAAGGCCAACGAGGCGTCCGGCAAGGCGAAGGAAGCCACCGACGCAGCCCAGAAGCTGCTGGCCGAGATCGACGACAAGAAGAAGAAGCTCGACGGTCAGATCACCGAGGCGCGCAACGCGTACAACCGCCTCAGTGGTTCCGACCAGGCCGCGCTCAAGAGCAACGGCGACATGTCGAAGATCCTGGTTCCGCCGGGCACCGCGGGCAAGGCGCTCGAGTTCGCGCTCGCGCAGCGCGGCGACCCGTACGTCTACGGCGCCAACGGCCCGGACGCGTGGGACTGCTCGTCGCTGACGCAGAAGTCCTATGCGTCCGCGGGCATCAGCATCCCCCGCACCAGCCAGGCCCAGGCGGGTATCGGCGTCGCGGTGTCACGGGGCAACGTCAAGGCGGGTGACCTCATCATCTACTACTCGTCGCAGACGCACGTCGCGATGGCCATCGACGGCACCCGTGCAGTGCACGCGTCGACCGAGGGTCAGCCGGTGAAGATCGCGGACATCGACTCGATCGGTCCGATCTCGACGATCCGCCGGATCGACAACTCCTGATTTCAGTGCCGTTAGGGGCACCCTTGGGACATCAGACGTCCCAAGGGTGCCCCTAACGGTTTTCACGACCAGGGCCAGCTGGGTGCGGTCCCGCAGCTCCAGTTTGCGCAGCACATTGGACACATGGTTCTTCACCGTGCCCTCGGTGATGAACAGCTGCCGGGCGATCTCCCGGTTCGTGGGACCGGACGGCGTTGCCGCGGCTGCTGCTCGGCGTCGCGCTCGCCATCGTCGTCACCACGGCCGCCGCGGCGGTGACCGGTATCCGTCAGGGCTTGAGCTTCGAGACCTCGATGTAGTCGGGGACCTGAGCTTTCAAAGCGCCGTTGGGCTGGAACCGGTAGAACAGCAACGCCGTGTGACACGCGGAGTTGCCCATCCACCCGTGGTCACAGGTGATCTGCGGACCGAGGAAGCTGTCCAGGTTCTTCACCCCGCGCAGCGCCTCGCCCACAGTGGACGCCGTGATCGGGCCGTTGATCGTCGACAGCACCCGCGACAGGGTCATGGTGTCGGCGAACGAGACCACCGCGCCGGGCACCGGCTCGGTGTGGCCGGCCTCCTTCATCGCCTCGTCGTAGACCTTGATCTCCTCCTGGTTCGCGGGCGGCGCGGACAGCGGGTCGCCCGGATTCCAGTGGTCCTGCGACAGTTCCACGCCGATCGACTGCTTTCCGACGGCCTTCGGCAGACCCGTGCACGACGACGCGAGGATGCGGCCGTTGTAGTTGACGTCGCGCAGTGCGCGGACCATGTGCGCGCACTGTTCCTCGGTCGCGGCGATGCTGCCGCTCGCCTCCGGCCCCTCCTGCAGGACCTGCTGCGCGAGGACCGTCCACTGTGGATCAGCGGCGTCGTAGTAGATCGTCTTGTACCGCAACCCGAACCGCTGCGCCGTGGGCCGGGCGACGGTCTCGGTGAACGCGTGGCTCGTCTCGGCGTCGGGCAGCAGCCACGTCACGGTCTTCACGCCCTGGTCGGCGTAGTACTTGAGCGCCGCGGTGCCGTACGCGACGGCGGCGGCGCCGAAGAAGTACGAGTTCTGGTCCTGCATCTGGCCCGGCGAGAACTGCACGTGGCCGACGATCGGGATGCCGGCCTGCGTGAGGATCGGCGTCGCGGCGTCCGCCCCGGTGTCGACGCCCTCCACGGACACCACGACCTTCTCGCGGACGAACATCTCGGCGCACTGCGCGGACTGCTCGGGCGTGCCGTCCGTGGCGCAGCGGACGACGTCGATCGGGCGGCCCTTGATGCCGCCGTTGCGGTTGAGGTACTGCACGGCGACCTCGGAGCCGGTCTTCAACTGCGGTGCCGCGAATGCGCCTTGTTCGTTGTTGACGAATCCGATCTTGATGGGTTCCCCGCTCGCGGCGTTGCTCGCCTCGGCGGCGCAACCTCCTGCGAGAGCTGCTACGAGCACGGCGGTGGTGACCCTGGCCTGCATGTGGTGACACTCCCAATCTCGGCATCGGCGGTGATGCGAGCAGCGATGATCACCAGCTGAGACGCCACCGAGAAGTAGGGTTCACCCCATAGCTAAGCGACGAAGCGCTTCTTCTTCGCCCCACTGGAAACCGATCATCCGGCACAGTTCGAGCGCGGCGCGATAGGCGTCCCGTGCGTCCGGCGCACGGTCCGCCAGCTCGTGGACACCGCCGAGGTCGAGCAGCAGCCCCGCTTCGGTCTGCCGGTCCCCCAGCTCGCGGGCGAGATCCAGCGCGGCGGTCACCGAGGCGAGCGCGAGGTCCTCCTCGCCCAGCTCCCGTTGCGCCTGCGCGATGTTGGCCAGCGCGAACAGCTCACCGGAGCGGTCGCCGACCTGTCGGAACGTCCGCGACGTCCGTTCGTAGCACTCCAGGGCCGCGGTGTGGTCCCCCGCCGCGGCGTGCACGAGGCCGAGGTTCGTCAACGCCTTCGCCGCGCCCGGCTCGTCGTCGAGCTCGACGCGCAGCGCGAGCGAGGACTCGAGGCACTCGCGCGCCGCCGCGAGGTCGCGCCGCCGCCAGTGCACGATGCCGATGTTGTTCAGCATGAACGCTTCCAGCGCGCGATCCCCCAGTTCACGTGAGAGCTCCAGCGCCGCGGTCCAGTGGGTCATCGCGTCATCGACGCGCAGCGCGCGTTCGCAGGCCGCGCCGAGCTCCTTCAACGCCAGCGCCTCCGCCCGCTGGTCACCGGTCTCCCTGGCCGCCGCCAGCGCGATGTCGTTGATCGCCTCCCACTCCACGACCTCGGAGCGGCGGCGGAAGTACCACGACAGCGCGTGCGCGAACGCGATCGCGGTGGCGGGTTCGGCCTGCCGCACGGCGGCGAGCAGGTTCAGCCGCTCCGCCTCCAGCCACGTGTCGTCCGGCCCGTTGTTCAACGCGGTCAGCAGGTGCTCGTGCAGCCGCCGCAACGCCTTCGTCCGGTCCACTCTGGACTCTTCGGCGCGGCAGCGTTCGCGGGCGAACAGGCGCAGCAGGTCGTGCAGGTGGTAACGGCCGGGCTCCGGTTCCTCGACGAGGCACGCGTCGGCAAGCTCGGCGAGCGCGTCCTCGACGTCCGGGTCGTCGGCCAGCGCGACCGCCGACGTCACCGCCAGATCAGGTCCGTCGACCAGGCCGAGCAGCCGGAACGTCCGTGCTGCCAAGGAACTTCCCAGCTCCGCATAGCTCACGGCGAACGCCGTGCGCACCGCCAGGTCGCCGAGCTTGAGCTCGTCCAGCCGGCGCCGCTCGTCCGCGAGCCGGTCCGCCAGCGCCTGCAGTGTCCACTGTGGACGGGCGACGAGCCGGGCGCCGATGATGCGCAGCGCCAGCGGAAGCCCGCCGCACCACCGGACGAGCTGGGTCGCCGCGGTCCGGTCGGCCTGGACGCGCTCGCGCCCGGCGACCCCGTTGAGCAGCCGCAGGGCCTCCTTCATCGGCAACGCGCCGAGCCGCAGGTAGGACGCGCCTGCGAGGTCGGCGAGCGGGCGGCGGGAGGTGACGAGCACGGCCGAGCCGGGACCGGTGGGCAGCAGCCTGCGGACCTGGCCGGCGGACGCGACGTTGTCCAGTACGACGAGCAGCCGGCGTTCGGCGGTCAGCGACCGCAGCTGTGCCGCCGCCTCGACCCGGTCCACGGGCACGTCGGTGACACCCAGCGCCCGCAGGAACCGGTCGATCGGGTTGCCTTCGGCGAGGTCGGCGTAGAGCTGGCCGTCCGGGTAGTCGCGCGCGACCGAATGCGCCATCCGCACGGCGAGCGCGGACTTGCCGATGCCGGCCTGCCCGGTGATCACGCACACCGCGACCCGGCCGGTTCGCGCCAGCTGTTCGCGCAACGAGGCCAGCTCCGCGGTGCGCCCGGCGAACGACGCCACGTCCGGCGGAAGCTGGCGGACCGGTTCTCCCGCAACGGGTTTCGCGCGCAGGATCGCCGCGTGCAGACGCTTCAGCCCGGTGCCGGGCTCGACACCGAGCTCGTCGTCGAGCAGCGTCCGGCACTCCTGGTAGGCCGCCAGCGCCTCGGCGGACCGGCCGGACCGGTGCAACGCGATCATCTGTTGTTCGCGCAGGCGTTCGTGCAACGGATGTTCGCGCACCCAGCCGTTCAGCTCCGCGATGATCTCGACGTGCCGGCCGCGGTCGAGCTCGGCGTCGGCACATTCGACGCGCGCGGCCAGTCGCAATTCGTCGAGTTGCGCAACGACTCCGCGCAACAATCCCGAAGCCGCCAAATCCGCGAGCGCCGGACCGCGCCACAACGAAAGCGCCGCGCGATATCTCTCGGGCGTCCGCTCACGCCGCGCGACGTCCAGCAGCTCGGTGAACCGGACGAGATCGAGTTCCTCCGGACGCACGGACATCAAATAGCCGGGCGGGCGGGAAAGCAGCCGCGACCCCACGATCTTGCGCAGCTGGTAGACGTAGACCTGGAGGTTCTTCAGCGCGGTCTTCGGTGGCGCGTCGTCCCACAGGACGCTGATCAACCGGTCGACCGAGAGCACCTGCCCGGCCTGGGCCAGCAGCAACGCCAGCACCGCGCGCTGCTTGGGAGGTCCGACGGGCAGCCGCGAGCCGTCGTCGGCATAAGCCTCAACCGGCCCGAGCAGGCGGAACTCCACAGGGTCAGATCGTAACTACCGGACGCATACCGTTCACATGCCAAGACCGGGTGACCTTTGGCCCATGAACAGATCCACTATCGCGGCGGCACTGGCACTGCTGGCCCTCGCGGCGACCGGTTCCCCCGTCCAGGCGCAGCAGCAGTACACCGAGCGGCCGTCCCAGGCGCGGGCGGTGCAGGCGGCCAACGGCTACGACGTCGTCGTCGGTGGCGTGAAACGTGCGACGATCCCGGTCTCCGACCCGGCGTTCACCCTCAGAACATCGGCAACCTCCGACGGCGCGCTCGCCGCCGTGATCACCGACTTCGACAGCACCAAGGGCAGCGGCCTGGTGACCGTCTCCCCCGCCGGACGGATCCACGAGATCGCTCGCGGGGAGATCACCTCCGCCGAGTTCTCCTCCAAGGGCGTTCTCGCCTACCTCGACAAGAACACGGTGCACGTCGACGGCAAGCCGGTCGGCGAGGTGAGCGGCCGGGCGCCGAAGATCCTCGGCTGGACGAGCGACGGCGGCGGTCTGCTCGTCGTGCAGCACCCGGACGTGCAGGACGACAGCACGTACGTCGAGACGCTGAGCCGGTTCGACATCGCCACCGGCGCCACGACCACGTTGATCGCGAGCAAGGACGACCTGTACCGCAACTTCAAGATCGTCGACATCGGCGGCCGGCGGCACGTCAGCTTCATCAAGGCGAACGAGATCTACCGCTGCGGCGCGCCGAACACGCTGGGTCTGGCCACCGAGACGGGCAAGGTCACGAAGTTGCTCGCTGAGACCAAGGGCCACTACCGCTCGGCGGTGTGGAGCGAGGACGGCAGCAAGGTCGCCTACGAGCTGATGGGCTGCGTGACGGACAAGAAGCTCGGCCCGCAGCAGCTCGACGGGATCAACGGCGTGTACGTCCAGGACCTCGGCGGGAAGGCCGCGAAGGTCGTCACCGGCCTGTCGTTCCGCTACCCGCTGAGCGGTTTCGACGGCGCCGAGGTGACCATCGGCTCTCCGAATTCCGGATATCGCAAGGGAAATGGGCTGAACGCCGCACAGCTGGATGCGCCGTCCGGGGACGTGACCATTAACGCCAGATTGAACCGTGCGGAGTACATCCACCAGTTGTGGGACACGCGCAACGAGTTCAACGGCAACTCCTCGTGCGGCCCGACGAGTGCGGTGATCGACCTGGTGACCTACCAGCTGCCGAACGAGTTCGGTGTGCAGGTCTCCTCGCCGTACAGCCACTGGTCCAAGTGGGGGCGCTACATCACCGACGAGTTCACCAACCGCGGCACCACGTTCAACCGGACTCAGGTGGACTGGGCGCTCAACGGTGCCTGGAAGGGCGCCCACGGCTGGATCACCGAACGCGCGTGCGGCGGCAATCCCGCCCGGCCGTGCGCGGTGTGGGACAAGGAGCGTGACTTCCTGGCCCGCAACGGCGCCGCGGTCTCCCAGGGCAACTACACCCCCGCGCAGGTCAGGGCGTACCTCGACCAGGGCAAGTTCGTCATCATGAGCGGCACCTGGGGCAACACCGCCGGCCACCTCTCGGTCGTCATCGGCTACACCGACAACGGGCGGTTCTACGTGCACGACACCTACGGCGCGGGCACGGACGGCAGCTACGACGGCGCCAACCAGATCTACGACTGGTCCTACATCAACCCGGCCCAGATGTGGGCGGCCTGACCCCCTGAAACGCTGACCCTCTGAAACGAAACAGGTCCCCCGGTCGCGGAGCGCCAACGCCGCGACCGGGGGACCCGGTACGTCCGGGTCAGGAGGCGACGTGCCTGCGACGGCACCTGGGGCAATACCACCGGCCACCTGTCGGTCGTCATCGGCTACACCGACAACGGGACGCTCTTTCAACCCGGCCCAGATGTGGGCGGCCTGACCCCTGAAACGCCGACCCCCTGAAACGAAACAGGCCCCCCGGTCGCGGAGCGCCAACGCCGCGACCGGGGGACCCGGTACGTCTGGGTCAGGAGGCGAGGACCTCGACGAGGACCTTGCCGTTGTCGTCCATCAGCCGGAACATCGCGATCTCGTGCCAGCGCATGGCGACCGTGCCGACGAGGAAGAAGGACTTCTTCTCGCCCGCGATCGGCTCCGGCGCGAAGAAGCTCGCCACCTGCGCCACCCGTCCGGTCCGGGCGACGGCGACCAGCTGCCCCTTCGCGGGACCGCTCATGCCCTTCACCTCGAGCTGGACGTTCATTCCCGCCGTCTCGTCGGTCGCGTTGATCTTCACGCCGACGCCGGTGGCAGGGTTGTCGTTCTTGATCTCCTTGCTGGTGTCCTTCGAGTTCTGCGCCACGCGCGTCTGCGACGTCTCCGTCGACTGCGTGGGCTGGGCGGTGTTCGAGCCGCCGCCGTTGTCGTCGCGGACGATCAGCGTCGTGGTCACCGCGGTCACCGCGATGATCCCGGCCGCCGCGGCCGCGACGCCCTGCGCCACGAACCAGCGCCGCCTGCGCCGTTTGGCCGCAACCTGGTCCAGCATCACGCGCACCGACTTGCCGTCGGGGCGTTCCGGGGCGGTCCCCCTGAGCATGCCGCCCGCGTCCGCTTCGTCGATCAGGTCCGGCACCACCGCGAAGTCGCGCAGATCGAGTGCGCACCGGCGACACTCGGTCAGGTGGTTCTCGAACGCCTCCACCTCGTCGGCATCCAGGATGCCGAGCACATAGGCGGCGACGTCGAGGTGGTCAGGTGCCGTTGTCACCGCGACTCTCCCCGATCGTGCAACGCGCGCCGCAACGCTCGCAGCGCGTAGTACACCCTTGATTTGACGGTTCCCGGTGGCACTCCAAGCGCCGCCGCGGCCTCACCAACGGTGCGATCCCGCAGGTACGTCTCGAGAATAGCCTCCCGATGTTCCTCGGACAGGCCGTTCATGGCTTCCGCCACGACGATGGCCGCCAGGGTCCGGTCCTCCTCATTGCCCTGAGGGGACTCGTCCGAAGGGGTCAGTTCGAACTCCTGCGGACGGACGCTGCGCTTACGCCGGTCGTCGATGACCAACCTCCGTGCCACTGTGAACAACCAGCTTCTCAGCAGTACGGGGTCGCGCTCCAGTTTTTCGGCATTGCGCCATGCTCTGACCAGCGTTTCCTGCACGATGTCCTCGGCCCATTGCCGATCATGACCCGTCAGTCTCATGCAGTGCCCGAGCAGCGCGCTGCCGAACTCTTCGTACAGCCGGCGAATCAACTCCTCTTCGAGGCTCCCCGGTCTTGGTGTGTCTGCTAACTCGCGTTGACGTCTATGCCGCGCCACGGGGGACATCCTTGCCCCATCAACCGTCTCAAGTCGAGAGGCAAATATTCGTCACGTTGTCCATGAACCGTTGCCGGATCGTGTCCGTACTCCTCGGTACCTCACCCGAGAAAGGACTCACCAGATGCGACGAGCCCTGGCCGTACTCCCAGCCCTCGCGCTGGTGCTGTCCGCCTGTGGCACGAGCGGCAACCCCGTCGCTCAGGGTCCGAAACCGGTGGCACAGCAGGGCAAGGGCGCGAACGGGCTGTTGACGGTCATCGAGTCCGATCAGGTCGGCTGGCATGTGGTGAACGGCAACGGCATGGCGCTGTACCGGTTCGAAGGGGACAGCGTGAAACCGCCGAAGTCCAATTGCGAAGGTGAGTGCGCGAAGAAGTGGCCGCCCGTACCCGCGGAAGGCACTCCTCTGACGACCGGTGTCGACCCCCTGACCCTCGGCGTGGTGACCAGGGCGGACGGCACGAAACAGCTGACCATCAACGGTGTCCCGCAGTACACGTTCGCCGGGGACGCACAGCCCGGCGACGTGAAGGGACAGGGCAGTGGCGGCAAGTGGTTCGCCACCGGGCCGACCGGCCAGAAGGCGTCCCTGACCGCGGGCATGCCCGGCGTTCCCGGGAACAAAGGACAACAGCAGCAACAACCCACCTCGGGAACCAACCCCACGTCCAGCCAGCCGGCTCCCCCGCCCGGCTCCTGAACCCGATCTTTTCGGCACCCACCCGACTCCCTCCAACTGACGGACGAACACACACGACGATGATCAAAAGAGCCCTAGTCACCGTCCTGGCCACGTTCTTCCTGCTGCACAGCGGTTCCGCAGCCGCTCTGGCCCAGCCTCAGGAGAACAACCCCACCGTCGACACCCCGACCGGGCCGTTCACCCAGAACGACCGCGACCTCATCATCAAGGTCAAGCAGGCAGGCCTGTGGGAGATGCCCATGGGTGAGCTGGCAGGCAAGGTCGGCCAGAGCCAGCGGGTCAAAGAGGTCGGCAAGCTGCTGATGCTCGACCACATGAAGCTCGACCAGGCGTCGAACAAGCTCGCCGAACAGTTCGGCATGACGCTGCCCGACATGCCCACGCCGGCCCAGCAGTCCTGGATGAAGGAGCTGGAGGGCCTGCAGGGCGCGGAGTTCGACCGGGCCTTCGCGGACCGGCTGCGCGCGGCGCACGGCCAGGTCTTCCTGTTCATCGCGAAGGTCCGCACGCAGACGGCCAACGACGCGATCCGCCCCTTCGCCCAGGTCGGTATCGACATCGTCATGAAGCACATGACCCTGCTGGAGAGCACCGAGCTCGTCAGCGACGCGGGACGCGCCGACCCGGTTCCCTTCGGCGGCGTCATCAACGCCTCGTTGCAGAACCCCGAGGGCGGCAGTCCCAACATGCTGGTGATCCTCGTCGTCTCCGTCGCCGGAGTCGTCACGACGATCGCGCTCCTCCGAGTCCTCCGCCCGCGAAAGCCGGTGCGGTGAACCGTCAGAGCTAGACCCGACCACCCCGGATGGGAGGTGGTGAGCAAAGCCAGAGGCACTCCAACGCGGACCTGTTCCCACCCGTCCGGTCCTTCACGTGTCCACTCCTGCACGGCAGGACCGGACGGGTTCCCGCGACAACAGCAACCGCAGCATCGTTTCCGGAGGATCGATTGACCAGCCAGATTCCGCTCCTGGTGGCTCAGGCGTCCGATTTCGACTCAGGCGTCAAGAAGATGGCCCAGATCTCCGCCAGGCTGGCTTACGTGTTGATGTGCGCGACCCTCTCGTGGGGCGTGCTCATCGCGACCGGATGGGCGCAGAAGCTCACCGGCAGGGAGGGGCTGAAGAACGGGCACATGGTGCTCGCCAGCCTCGCCATCGCGTTCGGGGCGTTGCACGCCTTCGCCTTCTCGCTGCTGCGGGACGGCAACCTCGGCTTCATCCGGCTCGTGCTGCCGTTCGTCGAGGGCGGTTTCTTCCGCCACGCGCTCGGCATCGTCGGCCTGGAACTGATGGCGGCCATCGCCATCTTCGCCTCGGTGCGCCACAAGGTCTTCTACCGCAAGTGGTTGCGCTTCCACCAAACCGCCTACATCGCGGTGGCCCTCACCGTGGTGCACTCCTGGTTCGGCGCGATCGCGAACGGCAACCTGTCGATCACGTGGCTCGGCGGTCTGACCGTGCTGGTACCGACCGCGACCCTGGCCCTGGCGCGGTTCCTGCCACCCGAGATGCTCACCAAGATCGGCATGCTGGAGCCCGAGCCCGGCAACCAGGGTGACGGCGACGCCATGGACGTCAGTGTCAACAACGAGAAGTGCCACCGGTACGGCACTTGCCAGGCCGAGGCGCCCGATGTCTTCCAGCTCATCGAGGACAACCGCCTCACCTACAACCGCCGCCCGCCCGAAGAACACTTCGCGCAGGCTCGCGCCGCCGCACGCGCCTGCCCGATGCGCGCCATCGACATCAAGGAGCGTGTCCGATAATGGCCGAACGCATCGTCATCGTGGGCGGTGGGCTCGGTGGAGTCCGTGCCGCGGAACGGTTGCGGGAGATGGGTTTCGACGGATCGGTCACCATCCTGTCCGCCGAGCACCACCTGCCCTACCACCGGCCCGCGCTGTCCAAGCAGATCATCACCGGCGAGTGGCACCCGGACGACTCCCTGCTGTCGTTCGACCCGGACCTCGACGCCGAGTGGCGCCTCGGTTCGCCGGCGCTGCACCTCGAGCCGGACCGCCAGACGGTGTGGCTGCCGGGCGGCGAGGAGATGAAGTACGACGGCATGATCATCGCGACCGGTGTGGACGCCCGCACGATGAAGGGCGCTCCCCGGCACGACCCGCGCGTGCACGTGCTGCGCACGCTGGACGACGCGATCAACATCCGCAACAACATCCGGGAGAGCCAGGGCCTCGTCGCCGTCATCGGCGGTGGCTTCATCGGCTGCGAGATCGCTTGTTCGGTGCGGCACCTCGGCCGTGACGTGGCGTTGATCGCCCGCTCCCCGCAGCTGCTCGGCGGTGTCGTCGGTGACGACATCGGCAAGACGATCACCGAGGCGCACAAGCACCACGGCGTGCGGCTCGCGACCGGTGTCGGCATCCGGCACTGGGTGCGCCAGCCCGGCGGCATCGGCATCCACCTGTCCGACGGCCAGGTGTTCTTCGCCTCGTGCGTGGTGCTCGCGGTCGGCGCGTCGCCCGCCGTGGAGTGGCTGCGCGGGTCCGGCCTGATCATCGAGGACGGCGTTCTCTGCGACGCCACGAACCACGTCATCGGTGCGGAGAACATCGTGGCGTGCGGCGACGTGGCGCGGTGGCCGAACATGCGCTTCGGCGGCGTGCTGCGGCGCGTCGAGCACTGGCTCAACGCCGTCGAGGGCGGCCGCGCGGCCGCCGAGAACCTCCTGATCGGCAAGACCGCCGCCAAGGCGTACACGCCCGTACCCCGGTTCTGGACCGAGATGTACGGCATGCGCGTGCAGGGCGCCGGGCTTCCGGTGCTGGGCAAGGACACCACGGACGTCAACGGCCTCACCGGTTTCATCGCCGATGGCAAGCTGGTCGGTCTCGTCGGGCTGGAGCAGCCCGGCCGGATCATCAGGGACACGCCGGAACTGTTCCGGCAGAACACCGTCGAACTGGAACGTCCTACGTGGACGAACCCGCCGGTTCCCGAGCCCGCCCCGGCTCCGGAACCCCCGGCTCCCCCGGTTCGCGAACAGGTTCCCACCACCGCACTGTCGATTCCCCCGTCGGTCTCCTCCTCGATGTCCCCGCCGCTCCAGCGGCGCAGGCATTCGCGGTCGCGGCCGGAGACCGTGCGGTCCGGTGGCGGGCGCGCGAGACCCTGATGCAGGGCTCGGACGGCAAGGGCAGCGGGTTCGGGTGTCTCGTCAGCCGCTGGCGCGGCCAGGTGGCGGACCTCGTGCCGCACAGCGGTGAGACCCCGTCCCCGCGCCGTCCGACGCGCGTCTCCTCGGTGTTGCGGCTCGGCGGGCTCCCGAGCCGCAACACCGTCTGTTTTGTTTCCAGTGTCCGGTTTTAGGTAAGGTTGCGAACGGGTACTCCGAGTGAAACAGATCGCCACACAGGACGTTGAATTCGTGACATCCTGTGGGCAGTAGATCCGTCTTGGGAGGCTGTGTTCGTGGCGATCAGCCCTGCCGTCGTAGACCGGTGGCTCGAAATGTCCATTCCGGAACTGCGCCCGCAGGTCAAGCAGCTCGTGTCCGCGCGGCTACCGGGTGATCACGCGGTGTGGCAGGCGATCCGGCGTCATCCGGCGCTCGTGGCGGCCATCCGCGGTGTCCTCTCCGGACTCACCGCCGAGGCCGCCGGGTCCAAGGACGAGCACATGCAGAAGGTCTGGATCTCGAAGGCCCGCGCGGCGCTCGACCAGGCCCCCGCACCCAAGCTGGCGGTCAAGAAGCCGGTGAAGAAGGAAGAGCAGCCTGAACCGGTCGTCCCGGTGCTCGAGCAGCCCGTGAAGCCGCAGGCCGCCGAACGGCCGGTCATCCCGGCCATGGTGTTCCAGGAACCCAGCTGATGGTCGTCTTCGGGGGCTTTCTCGCGGTCGTGGGGCTGATCACGCTCCTCGTGCGGGACGACTACCTGCTCGGCCTGCCCCCGGTCGCGGTCGGGTGGAGCCTGATCGGCGTGGGCGTGGTCGTCGGCGGCGTCGGGATCATCCGGGCGCGGCGCCGGCGGCTACGCGGCGAGCCTCACCCGATCGGGAACCCGATCCAGCGGCTCAAGGCACTCCCCCGGCTGGTGCGCAGCATGCGCAGCGGTCAGTACGCCGGGCTGCCCAAGAGCCGGCTCGCGCTGTGGGCGTTCGCTCTGCTCTACCTGGTGTCGCCGATCGATGTGCTGCCGGAGCTGTTGCCGATCATCGGGGTGACGGACGACGCCGGGGTGCTCGTGTGGCTGCTCACGAGTGTGTCGGCGGCTTCCGGGTTGTTCCTGCGGTGGGAGAAGCAGCAGCGGGCGGTGCCGCCGGCGCCGGGCAAGGCGGCCGGGGGCGAGCTCGGCCACTGATCCGGCTGCGCCGCACGGCTCGGGCCGCGGCGGGCGGCCGGGGTACGAGCCTGACCACCGATCCGGCCCCTGCCGCACGATTCCGCCCACGGCGGACGAGTCACGCCACCCGGCCGACCGCCGGGATACGAACCCCGCCACCAATCCAGCCCCACCACACGGCTTGGGCCGCCGCGGGCGGATCCCGCCACCCCGGCCAGGCCGCCCGGATACCAACCCCGCCACCAATCCAGCCCCGCCACACGGCTTGGGCCGCCGCGGGCGGATCCCGCCACCCCGGCCAGGCCGCCCGGATACCAACCCCGCCAGCAATCCGACCCCACCACGCGACTCCGCCCGCAGCCCGCCGTCACACCTGCGGCCGGTTGAGCAGCATCGCGACCCCGCCCGTCAGCACCCGCGCCCCCGCCTCAATCCCGCGGCGGAGTGAGCAGCATCGCGACCCGCCCCGTCAGCCCGTGCGCCGCCTCCTCCGCCATCACCGCGGCCAGCTCGGGCCCCAGCACATCCATCTCCACGAACCCCAGCCGCGCGTAGTAGGGCGCGTTCCACGGCACGTCCCGGAACGTGGTCAACGAAACCGGCCCCTCGGCGACGTGCGAGATCAGAGCCGCGCCGATCCCCCGCCGAGCATGGCCGGGATGCACGCTGACCTGGTGGATGTGCCGCACCCCGTCCACCACACCAAGCGCCACGAAAGCCACCGGCACGTCGTCGGAGTCCACGGCCACCCACACCTCACTGGCGGCCAGCAGCGAGAGCGAGATCGGGTCGTCGTCGGCGATCTCGGGCATGCCGATGGCGCGGAACGGCTCACCCGAGGCGTTCTCGATGTCCTGCAGGTGGGGTAGCTCGTCGGCGAATGCGCGGCGGATCTTCACAAATCGATATCGTGGCGTCCGGACACGGCGAATTCCACTGAGTTAATGTCCTCCGCGATGAGAACGAAAACCGTGCGCGTGCTGCTCGTCGAGGACGATGAAGGAGACGCCCTGCTCGTCGAGGCGCTCCTCGACGAAGCTCGCGCTCCGGTCATCCTCACGCGGGCGCGGACGCTGCAGGAAGCGGAAACGCTGCTGGCGGAGGCGGAGTGCGTCCTGCTCGACCTGGGGCTGCCCGACGCCACCGGGCTGGATGGCCTGCGCCGGCTGCTCGACCGGCCCAGCCCGCCCGCGATCCTCGTGCTGACCGGCGTCACCGACGAACGGCAGGGCATAGACGCGGTCACCGCGGGTGCGGAGGACTACCTCGTCAAAGGCCAGGTGGACGGGGAGCTGCTGCTGCGCAGCATCCGGTACGCCTACGAGCGGCGTCGCGCCGAGGAGGCGCAGCGGCAGCTGCGGGAGGCGAAGCTCCTCGCGGCGGAGAAGACCCGCCTGGAACGCGGCCTGTTGCCGCCTCCCCTGTTGCAGCACGCGGACCTGGGGCTCGCGGTGCGCTACCAGCCGGGCGGGATGCGGCTGCTGCTGGGCGGCGACTTCTACGACGTGGTCGCGGACGACGACGGCACGGTGCACGTCGTGATCGGCGACGTGTGCGGGCACGGTCCGGACGAGGCCGCGCTCGGGGTGGCGTTGCGCATCGCGTGGCGCGCGCTGGTGTTGTCCGGGCAGCCCGCCGAGAAGGTGCTGCGGACGCTGCACGAGGTGCTGGTCGCCGAACGGCACGCCGAGAGCCTGTTCACGACCGCGTGCATGGTCACCATCTCCGCGGACCGCCGCAAGGCGCGCTACTTCCTCGCCGGGCACCCCGAGCCGCTGCTCATCGTGGACCAGCGGGTGGTGGACCTGCCGAAGACACGGATCGGCGTGCCGCTGGGCGTGCTGCCGGACTACGAGTGGCAGGGCGTGGACATCGACCTGCCGCCCGGCTGGTCGCTGCTCTGCTACACCGACGGCCTCATCGAGGGCCGCGTGCCGGACGACACCGAAAGGCTCGGTGTCGAGCGGCTGTGCGACATCGTCAACAGACTCGTGCCCGACGGGCCGGACTGGCTGGACCCGCTGATCGCCGAGGTGAAGGACCTCAACGGCGGGGAGCTCGACGACGACATGGCCGTACTGCTGCTGAGGGATCGTCCGTGAAGGGCCGCTGGCCTGCGAAACGCCTGCTCGTCGCGACCGTCGCCATCCTCGTGCTGATGACGGCGGTCACCGTCGGCGCGATGGTCGTGGCCCTCGGCCGCACGGCCGACTACCGGGTGCGGGCCATCGATCAGCTCGAGCCCGCGAGCAGGCACGCCCAGGACCTCAGCCGCACGCTGCTCGACCAGGAGACGGGCGTGCGCGGGTTCGCGCTCACCGGAGAGCAGGACTTCCTGCAGCCGTACCTGGACGGGCAGAAGCAGCAGACGGCGGCCGAGGCGGGGGTGCGCTCGCTGGTCGGCGACCCGAACGGCTCGCTGGACCGCATCGAGGCGTTGGCCGAGCAGTGGCGCGCCGAGTACGCCGAGCCGGTGATCGCCCAGGTCCGGGCGACCGGTCCCGGTCTCGCCCAGGCCGGCGACCAGGACCGCGCGAAAGCGATCTTCGACCAGATCCGCGGGCAGCTCACGGCGTTGCAGCAGAACCTCAGCCGCGACGCACAGCAGGCGCGGGCGGACCTCGACGACGCGGCCAACACGGCGCTGCTCCTGTCGATCGCCATGGGCACGTTGCTGGTGTTGCTCATCGCCGCGGTCGCGGTGGTGCTGTACCGCATCGTCGTCACGCCGCTGGCGCAGCTCGCCGACGAGGTGCGGGAGGTCGCGTCCGGCGACTTCCATCGCGAGATCGACGCGCACGGGCCGCGCGAGGTGGTCATGCTCGGCGAGGACGTCGACGCGATGCGCGCGCGGATCGTGCAGGAACTGTCCAAACTGGACGAATACTCCGCCGAGCTGCGGCGGTCCAACTCCGAGCTGGAGCAGTTCGCCTACGTCGCGTCGCACGACCTGCAGGAGCCGCTGCGCAAGGTGGCGAGCTTCTGCCAGTTGCTGCAGCGCCGCTACGGCGGGCAGCTCGACGAGCGCGCGGACCAGTACATCGACTTCGCCGTCGACGGCGCGAAGCGCATGCAGGTGCTGATCAATGATCTGCTGGCGTTCTCCCGCGTCGGGCGGATCACCCGCGAGCACACCTTGGTGGACCTCAACGACGTCGTCCGCCAGGTCGTCGAGAACTACTCCGAACGCATCGAGGAGACCGGCGCTCAGGTCGTGATCGGCGACCTGCCCGCGGTGCGCGGCGAGGCCTCACTGCTCAGCGCGGTGTTCCAGAACCTGGTCAGCAACGCGCTGAAGTTCCACGGCGAGCACCCGGAGATCTCGATCACCGCCGAGCGTACCGGCGACGAGTGGCTGTTCACGTGCCGCGACAACGGCATCGGCATCGATGCCGAGTACGCTGACCGGATCTTCATCATCTTCCAGCGGCTGCATCCGAAGGACGCCTACCCGGGAACGGGCATCGGCCTCGCGATGTGCCGCAAGATCGTCGAGTACCACGGCGGCACGATCTGGTTGAACACCGACGAGGGACAAGGCACGACCTTCCAGTTCACCCTGCCCGTCGCCGCCGAGGAACTCGACGGATCCGGCACCGAGGAGACCGATGTCTGACCCCTCGCTCAACGTGATCGACGTGCTGCTCGTCGAGGACGACCCCGGCGACGCGCTGATGACGAAGGAGGCGTTCGAGCACCACAAGATCCGCAACGCGCTGCACGTGGTGCGCGACGGGGTCGAGGCGCTGGAGTTCCTGCGCCGCCAGGGTGACTACGCCGACGCGCCCCGGCCGGGCCTGATCCTGCTGGACCTCAACCTGCCCCGCAAGGACGGCCGCGAGGTGCTGGCCGAGGTGAAGGCGGATCCGGAGCTGCGGTCCATCCCGGTCGTCGTGCTGACGACGTCGGAGGCGGAGGAGGACATCCTGCGCAGCTACAGCCTGCACGCCAACGCCTACGTCACCAAGCCGGTGGACTTCGACCGGTTCATCGAGGTCGTCCGGCAGATCGACGACTTCTTCGTCACCGTGGTCAAGCTGCCCCGCTGACGTTCACGTCCTCCGGCGGCGGGTATCCCGGTACCGGAGGTGAGCGACCATGCCCGGCGCCAAGGAACTGCCCAGCACGATCGCACGCTCGTCGAAGAAGGCGCAGCGCACGTGGATCAAGGCTCACGACTCGGCCGTCGAGACCTACGGCGAGGGCGAACGCGCGCACCGCACGGCGTTCTCCGCGCTGAAGCACTCGTTCGAGAAGGTCGGCGACCATTGGGAACCCAAGCGCGAGAAGGGGCCTTCGGACCGCCAGGCCGCGCGCAGCACCCGTGATCGGGAGGTTCCGACGGCCGGCGGTGTGGACGCCAACGCGTCCAAGCAGCACCTGTACGACATCGCGAAGCGCCTGGGTGTGCCCGGCCGGTCGACGATGACCAAGCAGCAGCTGGTGCGGGCCATCGAGAAGGCCAACGACCGCAAGACCGCCGAGGCTCGGTCGTAGGAGGAACTACAGGGCGGCCGCCGCCACCACCTCGGCGGCGAGCCGCACGCACCCGTCGCAGATGCGCGCGTCCTCTCGCTGAAACACCGGGCCGTTCTCCCCGCAGAAGGAACAGTCACCGGTGGCGTTGGCCTGGGCCTTGCCCACGCACGTGTCGCAGATGAGCTCGGACGGCCCGGCGACGAGTTTCGCAACGTGGTTCTGCCCGGCGAAGCAGAACGAGCACGACGGCCCGCTCTCGCGCCGGGCGGCCACGATCTGGTGCACGCGCTGGTGGCTGAGCGAGAGCGCTTCGGCGATCTCCCGCAGCGAGCCGCCCGCGGCGTGCAGCCTGCGGACGGCGTGGTGGTAGTCGGCCTTGGCCAGTTCGGCGGTGTCCTGGGCGGCGGACCACTTGGTGGACGCCGCGCGTGCCTGCCGGAGCAACTCGTCGTCGAGCGTCATGTGTCTAGTCTAGCTAGACACCCCCTCAGTCGACACTCTTCACGATGAGCTCGTCCTCGTCCTCCTGGCTCACCCACTCCTGCGAGTCCCGTTGCTCGGGCACAACGGGAGCCCACAGTCCTGCACCACCGGGCCTCACGTTTTCCTGCGGAGTAGTCATGACTGTGGCTACCCCGTCAGGATTCGCTCAACCGGATGCCGCGCAACAGGGTCGTGATCGCGGCCATGATCCGTTCGGTGGCCTCGTCCAGCACCTCGCGGGTGAGCTCCTGGTCGTAGAGGTCGGACAGGTCGACCGCCGGGCCCGCGACGACGTGCACGGTCTTGCGCGGCAGCAACCTCGGGACGACCTTGCCGCGCGGCGTGATGTGCTGCGTGCCCCACTGCGCCACCGGGATCACCGGCGCGCGGCTGGTCAGCGCCAGCCGGGCCGCGCCCGACTTCGCCTTCATCGGCCAGCCGTCCGGGTCGCGGGTGAACGTGCCCTCGGGGAACACGCCGACGCACTCCCCTTGGTCCAGCGCGGCGACCGCGAGGTCGAGCGATTCGGCCGCGCGTTCGGTCCCGCGCTGTACGGGAATGTGCTTGCCGGACCGCATGATCCAGCCGACGACCGGCATCCGCCACAGGCTCGCCTTGGCGAAAATGCGCGGCACCCGCCCGGAGGCGAGGGTGAACACGACCGTCGACACGGTGTCGGCGTTGGAGAGGTGGTTGGCGGCGAGGATCACGCCGCCGTTCGACGGCACGTTGTGCCTGCCCGCCATGCGCATCCGCACGAACAGCACCACGATCGGCCACAGCGCGTCGATCGCGAGCGAGAACCAGAAGCCCCGCCCGCGCCGCGGCAACCGCGGCGTCAGCGCCGCGAGCTCGAACATCGTCACGCTTGATATTCGAGCACGCCGTCGATCCGTTTCGCGGTCAGTTCACCACGTTTCACCAGGACGTCGAGGTGCGCCGCCGTCTCACCGACCGCCAGCACCTGGTTGAACAGGTCGAGGTCGTCGAACTTGCGCTGCCGGCGCGTCCAGCCCACGTTGCGGGCCGTCTCGTAGGCGGTGCCGCGCACGGCCTCACGCATCGCGACCAGGCGTTCCTCGTGGTGCAGCAGCAGCTCGTCAACCCGCGCGTGGACGCTCCCCGCGACCGGCCCGTGCGCGGGCAGCAGCGTCATGTCGGGCAGGTTCCGGGTGATCCGCAACGACTCCAGGTAGTCGGCCAGTGGCAGCTCGGGCCGCACCGGCTCGAAGCCGATGGACGGCGTGATGTGCGGCAGCACGTGGTCGCCGGAGAACAGCAGTCCGGCCTGCTCGTCGGCGAACACCACGTGGCCGCGCGTGTGGCCGGGCGTCGGGATGACGCGCAGCACGCGCTTCTCCAGCCCGATCTCGTCGGCGCCGAGCCACTCGTCGGGCCGGTCGTAGTCCTCGAGCAGCTTCGCGCGGTCGATCTGCTCGATGAGCTTCGCCCACGTCTGCGCGAGATGCGGTGCGCCCCACGTGTACAGCTCGGTCAGCATCGTCTCGGCCTGCCCGGCGAGCACGCGCTCCAGCGACGGCTGCTCACCGATGCCCAGCGCGATCTTGCTGCCGTACAACCGGCGCAGGTGCACGGCCAGCGTGTAGTGGTCGCGATGCACGTGCGTCACGAGGAACCGGGTGACGTCCTCGAATCCCCGGCCGAGCGTGTTCAGTGCCCGTTCCAGCTGGTCCTGGGCCTCGGCGAGGGCCCAGCCGGAGTCGACGAGCACGAGCCCCTCGCCGTCCTCGATCGCGTAGACGTTGACCGCGTGCAGCCCGTCATTGGGCAGCGGCAGGGGGATGCGGTGCACACCGGGTGCCACCTCGTGCGCGCCCGGTTCGGTCCAGTCCCGCATACCGCCACCCCGTTGTTAGCGTCAGCAACTATCTACTCGACGGTAACACGGTATTCGGGGTGCCTCTCCAAGTACTTCTTGATGAACGGGCACTGCACCACCACGTCGTCGAGGGTGTCCAGCGCGTGCTTCGCCAGCCGGCTGCCGATGCCCTTGCCCTCGACGAGGCTCTCGGTGTGCACGAGGACCGTCTTGTCGCCGACCTTGCGGTAGTCGAGGAAGCCGACGAGCTCGTCGTCCTCCCACGCTTCGAACCGGGTCTTCTCCGGGTTGTCGACGATCATCGGCGGCTCCTGATCACCTTGACTGCCTTCCCCTGGAATCATCGTGGCATGGGCACCGACGTGTACCTGCTGATCCTCGGCGACCACCTGCCGAACCCGTGCACGGGCGAGCAGGTCTCCGAGGCCGACCGCCTGCGCGCCATGGTCGAGCAGGCCGTCGTCGCCGAGGAGGCGGGCTTCACCGGTGTGGCCATCGGCGAACACCACTTCACCCGCTACGTCGTATCGGCCCCCGAGCTGCTCCTGGCCTCGATCGCGGCGCGGACCGAGCGGCTGCGGCTGTCCACGGGCGTCACCCTGCTCGCCCACCACGACCCCGTGCTGGTGGCCGAAAGCCTGGCGACACTGGACGTGCTGAGCAACGGCCGGGCCGAACTGATCGTGGCACGCGGCGTAGACCAGCAGACCCACGCGGCGTTCGGAGTGAACCCCCAGGAACTACGCCCGAGGTTCGAGGAACACCTGAGGCTCCTCCTGAAGCTCCTGGGAGAACCGAAGGTCACGTGGGACGGCAGGTTCCGCGGCCACCTCACCGAGGTCACGACGACACCGCGTCCGGTGCAAACGCCGCACCCGACCGTGTGGATGGGCAGCGGCAGCGCGGTGAGCGCGGACCTCGGCGCCGAGCTCGGCCTGCCGCTGATGCTGCCGAGCACCCTCAGGGATCCCCTGATCTACAAAGACGTAGTGCGCCGGTACCGCGAGCTGCACCCGAACGGACGCGTCGGCGTCCCCAGCCACGTGTTCGTGGCGCACGAGAACGCACGAGAACGGTGGTGGCCGCACCTCGGCGAGTACGCGCGGTTCGCCGATCCGTGGCGCGGGGACGGCGAGATCGACCTGGAGCTCATCCTTGCCGGGGCGGCGATCTGCGGGGATCCGGCGCAGGTGGCGGATCGGCTCAACACGTTGCAGGCCGAGCTGACCATCGACACGCATCTCGTGATGGCCGACATCGGAGGCATGCCGCACGAGTCCGTTGTGGACACGATTCGGCTGTTCGGCGCCGAGGTCCTCCCCCGCCTCACTGCCCGCACGTGACCGGGCACGGCGAGTAGTCCAGGGTCCTATCCGGGTTGTTCCCGACTCGGTTTCGAAGCGCAGCAAGCAAGATGTGGCGAAACGTCTTTGAGAGGGGCACTCAGGTGGGAACGTCCGGAGTCGCGGCCAGTGCCGTCGACGTGTGGAAGTCTTACGGGTCCGGCGACGCCGCCGTGACCGCGCTCGCGGGGGTGAGCGTGGAGTTCGAACGCGAGCGGTTCACCGCGATCATGGGGCCGTCCGGTTCGGGCAAGTCGACCCTCATGCACTGCCTTGCCGGGTTGGACGATGTGACCAAGGGCGAGGTGTGGATCGGCGACACCAAGGTGACGGGCCTGAAGGACAAGGGACTCACCGAGCTGCGCCGCGACCAGGTCGGGTTCGTCTTCCAGCAGTTCAACCTGCTGCCCACGCTGACGGCGGAGGAGAACATCACGCTGCCGCTGGCGATCGGCGGCCGGAAGGTCGACCGCGCGTGGTTCGACACCGTGATCGACACGGTCGGCCTGCGCGACCGGCTCAGCCACCGGCCCACCCAGCTCAGCGGTGGCCAGCAGCAGCGCGTGGCGTGCGCCCGCGCGTTGGTTTCGCGGCCGGAGGTCGTGTTCGCCGACGAGCCGACCGGCAACCTGGACTCGCGTTCCGGCGCGGAGGTGCTGGGATTCCTGCAGAAGTCGGCGCGTGAGTTCGGCCAGACGATCGTCATGGTGACGCACGACCCGAACGCCGCGTCCTACGCCGACCGCGTCATCTTCCTGGCGGACGGCCTGATCGTGAACGAGATCCTGGACCCGACCGCGGACGCCGTGCTCGAGACGATGAAGCACCTCGACGCCTTTGTCGGGGCGCAGTGATGTTAAGAGCCACACTGAAGAGTTTGCTGTCACGCAAGCTCCGTCTGGTGCTGTCCGCGCTGGCGGTCGTGCTCGGCGTGATGTTCGTGTCCGGCTCGTTCGTGCTCACCGACACGCTGAACCGCTCGTTCACCGACCTGTTCACCAACGTCTACTCCGGCGTGGACGTCTCCGTCACCGCCAAGGAGAAGGCGGGTTCGCCGGGCACGCTGCCGGCGACGATGGTCGACCGGGTCGAGGCCGTCAACGGTGTCGAGAAGGCGGTCGGGCAGGTCAACGGCTCCGCGCGGGCGATCGGCAAGAACGGCAAGGTCCTCACGACCGCGGGCGCGCCGCGCCTTGGCTTCGCGTGGACCGGTGACGAGTCGCAGATCGAGATGCGCGACGGCACCGGCCCGAAGACCGACACCCAGGTCACGATCAACGCATTCCTGGCGTCCACCGGCGGGTTCAAGGTGGGCGACCAGATCGAGCTGATCACGTTGGAGCCCAAGAAGAAGTTCACCGTCGCTGGAATCTTCGGCTACCCCGGCGGCCGTGATTCGCTCGGCGGTGAACTGAGTGCTGGGTTCACCGAACCCGTTGCGCAGCAACTGTTGCTGGGGCAGAAGGACACGTTCACCGACATCAAGGTCACCGCCGCCGCGGGCACGTCGCAGGACCAGCTGCGCGACCGGCTGAGCTCCGAGCTCGGCGGCGACTACGTGGTGAAGACGGGCACGCAGCTCGCGAAGGACCAGGCCGACCAGATCCAGGAGGGGCTGAAGTTCTTCAACTACATCCTGCTGGCGTTCGCCGGGATCGCCTTGTTCGTCGGCATCTTCATCATCCTCAACACGTTCTCCATCATCGTCGCGCAGCGCACCCGTGAGCTCGCGTTGCTGCGGTCGATGGGCGCGAGCCGCGGACAGGTCATCGGCTCGGTCGTGCTGGAGGCGTTCGTGATCGGCCTGATCGCGTCCGTCGTCGGCCTCGGCGCGGGCTTCGGTGTGGGTGCGTTGCTGGCGAACTTCTTCGCCACGTTCGGCGGCGGCAACCTCAAGCTGGCCGGCATCGGCCTGCCGATGTCCGCGGTGATCTCGTCGTTCGCGGTGGGCATCGTGGTGACTCTCATCGCGGCGGTCATGCCCGCGCTGCGGGCGTCGCGGATCGCGCCGGTCGCGGCGATGCGGGAGGCGGCGACGCCGGACCGTCCGCTCACCCGGCCGACGGTGGCCGGTGCGCTGATCCTCGCGGCCGGTGGCACCGCGATGGGATTCGGGTTCGTCCAGCAGAGCCTGGTGCTGATCTTCGGCGGTGTGCTGGCGGCCTTCGTCGGCGTCGCTTTGCTGACGCCGCTGGTGTCGCGCCCCATGGTGTCGCTGATCGGGCGCCTGCTGTCGTGGTCGATGCCGGGCCTGCTGGGCCGGCGCAACTCGGCGCGCAACCCGCGCCGGACCGCGATCACGGCCGCGGCGCTGATGGTCGGCATCGCCCTGATCACCGGTGTGAGCGTCGTGCTGACGTCCGCGACGGCGTCCATCACGAAGCTCGCCGACACCCAGGTGCGCTCCGACCTGATCATCTCCGGCGAGACCGGCGCCGACGGGACGTCGGCCCACTTCGCGGTCGACACGATCGACAAGATCAAGGCGAAGCCCGGCGTGCGCTCGGCGTTCGGCTTCGCGGGTGAGCCCGCGCTCGTCAACGACGAGCAGTCCTGGGTCTCCTCGGTCACGGACGTGCTCGCGATGCAGCAGCAGTTCGGGCTGCAGGCCAAGGAAGGCACGTTCGCACCGCTCGGCGCCACGCAGATGGCGATCAGCGAGGACTACGCGACGCAGAAGAACCTGAAGCTCGGCAGCACCATGAGGATCCAGCTGGCCAAGGGTGAGGCGACGACGTTCACCGTCGCGTTCGTCTGGGCCAAGTCTCAGGTGATGCAGGGGATGGTGCTGTCGTCGAGCGCGATCGAGCACCTGCGGATCCCGCAGCTGAACAACGCGTTCGTACAGGTGAACTCGGGCGCGTCGGTCACGGACGTGCAGAAGTCCATCGAGCCGTTCTTCGCGGACAACCCCGAGGTCTCGGTGCAGGACCGCAGCGCGTTCGTGAAGCAGCAGACCTCGCAGTTCGACACGGTCCTGCTGATGATCCAGATCCTGCTGGCGCTGGCGATCATCATCGCGGTGCTGGGCGTGATCAACACGCTGGCGTTGTCGGTGATCGAACGGACCCGCGAGCTGGGCCTGTTGCGCGCCATCGGTATGAGGCGCGCCCAGGTGATGCGGATGATCACCGTCGAGTCGATCGTCATCTCGGTGTTCGGCGCGGTGCTCGGCATCGCGGTCGGTACGGCGCTCGGCGTCGCGACCGTCGCGGCGCTGAAGGACGAGGGCATCACGGAGCTCGGGTTCCCGTGGATGACGATGGTTCAGTACCTGGTGGTGGCCGCGGTGGTCGGTGTGGTCGCGGCGATCCTGCCCGCGATCCGCGCCGCCCGCCTCAACGTCCTGGACGCCATCGCCTACGAGTAGGAACCACCGTTATGGCCACCTTCACTGCGCTGGACGCAGTGAAGGTGGCCATAACGGCACCCCTCGGTCAGAGAACGCGGTAGAGCTCGATTCGGTCGGGGCCGGTGAGGAGAGCCGGGTCCTCGCCGGGCACGAGCTCCATCGAGTTGACCGCCTTGCCGATCTCGTCGGCCTTCTCGAACGACGTGGCGAAGCCGACCGCGACGGCGGACCGCTTCACCTTGTCGACCAGCACGCAGCCGTCGACGTACCCGTCGTAGCCCTCCAGGAACGGCTTGATGCGCCGCTCGTGCGCGAACGCGCCGGCATCCCACCGCTCCTGGCTCAGCGGACCGTCCATGAACACGAGCGTGCAGCAGACGCGCGGACCACCCGCCGACGGGCCGGTGATCGTGTCCTCGACCTCGTAGACCTGGTCCGAGGCCTCCTTGGCGTCCTGCTCGGTCGCCCAGAACGCGAGGATCGTCCTGTCTCCCGTACCCACCTGCTGGAGGCGGTGGGCACCGTCCGGAATCTGTGCGATGTCTTTGATGGTGGCGAACATGTGGCCAATGCTCGGGATCCGCGGGGCCGGGCACCTCAGTGCGACCACGTAAGTCCACTACGTACGACCCAGCCGGCGACCTGGGTCCGGTTCTCCAGGCCGAGCTTGAGCAGCAGGTTGCGCACGTGCGTCTCGACGGTCCGCTCCGACAGCACGAGCTTCGCCGCGATCGCCTTGTTCGCCAGTCCGTCGGCGAGCATCAGCGCGATCTCCTGCTCGCGGGCCGTCAGCGGGATCGCCGTCAGCGCCTCGATCTGCTTCACCAGCGGCTTCATCCCGAGGTGGCGCGCGATGCGCACGGCGGACTCCAGCAGCTCGTCCCGCCTGGTCACCTTGGCCAGCTCGAACTGGGCCATGGCGAGGAACGGCAGGGCGCCGATGCGCTTCTCCATCGCGATGGCATCGTTCAGGTGCGCGACGGCATCCTCGGTGCGGCCGAGCGCGGCGGCGAGCATGCCGAGGACGCGGCTCACCGAGCCCTCGCAGCCGGGCGACTGGTTGGCGTAGTACGCCTTGAGCGGCAGCAGGTTGTCGTACAGCAGCGGCGCGAACTCGAGCTCGCCCAGCCACAGCGCCACCTGCGCGGTGAACATGCCGGTGTTCGGCCACCGCAGCTCGTCGGGCATCGTCGGAATCATCGGGCACAGGCGTTCGTAGGCGAACCGGACGGCGTCGCGGTCGCCCTTCGCCACCGACACCATCGCGTTCGCGCTGAGGTAGATCGGGAGGTACATGGCGATCTCGGCCATGTGCTCGGGCAGCTCGTACTTGTCGAAGTCGCCGGTGAACCGCGCCAGCTGCTGCGTGAACGAGTAGAACAGCCCGATCGCGGACCCGTCCTCGATGCCCATCGCGATGTCGCGGCACTCCAGCGCCAGCCGTTCCGCCTCGGCGAACCGGCCGACGAGCTCGGCCCGCGCCGCCCTCGACCTGGTGTGGTGCCAGCGGGCCAACGGCCAGCGCATCCGGTCCGCGAGCCCGCCCAGCTCGGCGAGCTCGGCGTCGATCTGGTCGATCGCGCCGAGCCAGAACGACCCGTCGATCCGCCACGCGTGGCCCCACAGCGCGTTCTCCGGCTTGCCCGTGGCGATCATGCGGCTGCCCAGTTGGAGCACCTCCGCGACGCTGTCGACGAGCAGGAGACGCGCCTTCATGGCGGAGACGATCGCGTCGGGATCGCCCGATCGGTCGGCCATCTCCAGTGCCCGCGCGGTCAGCGGCCGGACGTGCGCGCGCCCCCGTGTGTCGGCGAGCAGCTTCGCCTGCTGGGCGAGCACCTTGGCGTGCCGGGCGCTGTCCTCGTCGCCGAGCAGCTCCCGCGCCCGGACGCACAGCGCCACGATCCGGTCGACCGCCTCGCCCTGCACGTCCCGCACCACGACCGCCGCCCGTGCTGTCACGTCGGCATCGCCGAGGTCCGACGCGCGCTCGCAGTGGTCGAGCGCCTTCATGACCAGGCCTTCCTGGTACAGCTGCTCGGCGATGTCCAGGTGCAGCTCGGCGCGTTCGGCGTCGGTGTCGGCGAGCGGCAGGGCGCGTTCGAACCAGCCGACCTCCCGGCACGCGGCCCGTGCCTCCTCCTTCGTGCCGCCCCGCAGCAGGTGCCGGGCGCGGTCGGTGCCCGTGGTCCGCTCGGCCAGCTGCCGGTGCAGTTCGATCCTTCGACGTCGCGGCAACGCGTCGTAGACCGCCTCGCGCAGCAGCGTGTGCGACCAGCGGACGGTGTGCGGGCTCGCCGGGTCGTCGGTGAGCAGGCCGGCGGCGATCGCCTCGTCGAGCCCCTCTTCTCCGATCAGGTCGAGGTCGACGTCGTCGCCGACGACCGCTGCCCGGTCGAGCAGCTCTCTTGTGGACTTCCGCAGGGGTTCGAGCCGCGCCTTGACGAGGTGGGCCAGCTCGCCGTCGTTCGAGTCCGTTGTGGACAGCAGGCGCAGGTACAGCGGGTTGCCTCCGCTGCGGCGCAACAACTCTTCGGCGTGCTGCGGGCCCGCGTACTCGGCGACGTCGGTGAGGCTCAACGGTCCCAGCCGGACGATCCGCGCGTTCGGCACGTCCATCATTTCGCGACTGGTCGCGATCACCGTCGGTCCGTCCTCGATGGACAGGTGCGCCAGCAGGCGGATCGAGGCGTCGTCCGCCCAGTGCAGGTCTTCCAGGACGATGGTGTGTGCGGTCCCGCGCAGTTCGTCGGCGCACCGGGTGATGGCGCGGAACCGTGCGGCCGCCCGTGACTCCCCCGGCAGCGGGTCGACGGTCAGCAGGTCCCGGCTCAGCCCCACGCCGTCGAGCACACGCAGCCAGGGCCAGAACTCGGGCGCACCTTCGTCGGCGACGGCCCGTCCGACGACGGCGTCGAGGTGCGCGACCAGGGCGGACTTGCCGATCCCGGCCTCACCCACGACGAGCACGACGCGCCCGCGAGCAGCACGCAACAGCTCAAGCTCACGCGCCCGCCCCACGAATCTCCCGTCCACACCACCAGTGTGGGACACGGGGTGCGGGAAGGTGGGACTCGCGGATAGTCGCGAGTCCCACCTTCCGGCAGGGTGAGTTCTACCGTCAGGCGTGGGGGCAGGTGTCTCGGTACTCCGAGATCCTTGAGTCGGGGCGCGGAGGTGGGCAGAGGAACTGGTCGTAGCGGGTGTCGTTGTCGATGAACCTCTTGAGCCACGAGACGCTGTACTTGCCGATCGTCACGTTCGGCCCCTGCGTGCTCGGCGCCGAGTGGCCCGCGCCCTTCAGCTCCAGGTACGCCTTGTCAGGCGCGGCCGTGATCGAGTTGTAGAACGGCTCGGAGTGCGAAGACACCGGGGCGACCGTGTCACTCTCCGCGCCGACGACCATGGTCGGCACCTTCACGCCCGACCAGTTCTTGGTGGAGTGCCAGCCGGCGAGCGGGATCGCGGCCTGCAGGGCCGGCCGCGTGACCGACGCGCGCAGGGCACCGCCGCCGCCCATCGAGTGGCCCATCACGCCGAGCCGCGTGCCGTCCACCCGGCTGCGCACCGTCGAAGAACTCACGACGTAGTCGAGCGCGGCGAGCAGCTGCCTGCCGCGGCTGTCCGGGTCGTCGTAGACCGACAGCGTGTTGATGGTGATGACGACGAACCCGTGGGACGCGAGCCGCGGGCCGTACCAGGCGACGCTGCTCTGCGACGCCGTGTAGCCCGGTGAGATCGCGACCGCGCCGAACGTGCCCTCGGCGGTGCTGGTCGGGTAGTAGATCGTGCCGCCGCCGAACCCGGACTGCCGGGCCACGATCGCGGTGGCCGTGGCGAACGGGCCGCGGGCGGCTTCCAGTGCGGCGGCCGTGGGTGCGGGGCCGCGTTCATAGGGGTTGTCCGCCGCGTAGGCGGGGAGGGGCGCGAGGGTGAGCGCCAAGGTGACGAGCGCTGCCCAGAATCCACCTGGTCTGATGTGCACCACTGTGTACACCTCATCGGTCGCAGGGAACCAAATGCGGCGGCACATCGAAACTAGCGCGTTTCGATACACATCGGGAAGCTAAGTTTTCAATGTGCACGGATCTTTGGATGACATTCGGGTGATCGATTTCTCGACGGTCGTGATGGGGCCCTACGCGACGCAGATCCTCGGCGACCTCGGCGCCGACGTGATCAAGGTCGAGGCACCGGCCGGCGACACGCTGCGCGTCCCGCCGCCGTACCGCAGCCGGGGCATGTCGTCGCTGGTGCTGGGCGTGAACCGCAACAAACGGTCGGTGG
This sequence comes from Lentzea sp. NBRC 105346, assembly GCF_030269605.1. Classification (GTDB taxonomy): domain Bacteria; phylum Actinomycetota; class Actinomycetes; order Mycobacteriales; family Pseudonocardiaceae; genus Lentzea. Next base: position 133,628 of record NZ_BSTQ01000015.1, on the reverse strand, counting down.
GGCTCAACCTCAAGGACCCGCGCGGACTGAAGGTCATGCTGGACCTGATCGACACCGCGGACGTGCTCGTCACGAACCTGCGGCCCCAGGCGCTGGACCGGCTCGGGCTGTCCTACGAGCAGCTGGACAACCCGCGGCTCGTCTACTGCTCGGCCCAGGGGTTCAGCGGCGACCTCAGGGACCGCGCCGCGTACGACGAGATCGTGCAGGGCGCCTCGGGCACGGTCGACCTGATGCGCCGGAAATCCGGCACCCCCGGATATGTGCCGACCATCGTGGCGGACAAGGTCAGCTCGCTGACGATCGCCTACTCCGTGCTCGCCGCGTTGCTGCACAGAGGTAAGACCGGCCGCGGACAGCGCATCGAGGTGCCCATGACGGACACCATGCTGGCGTTCAACCTCGTCGAGCACCTCGGCGGCGACACGTTCGAACCGCGGCACGGCCCGTTCGGCTTCCCGCGGTCGCTGGCACCCAACCACCGGCCGGTGCGGACCAAGGACGGCATGGCGTGCATCGCGATGTACGGGCCGCGCAACGTGGCCGACTTCTTCCACGTCGCCGGGCGGCCCGATCTGGCGACCGATCCGCGGTTCTCCTCCAGCGACGCGCTGTACCAGCACTTCGAGGCGTTCTACGACGTCGTCGAGAAGCTCGCGCTCGAACGCACCACCGACGAGTGGGAGGCGTTGTGCGCCACGAAGAGCATCCCGTTCGGCCGGGTCACGGATCTCGACGACGTGGTGTCTCGATTGGACACAATGGAACATCCGACCGAGGGCACGGTCCGCGTCGTGCCGACACCCGTGGAATTCTCGGAAACGCCGGCGTCCATTCGGCGGCACGCACCGTACCTCGGTGAGCACAACGACGAGGTGTTGGCCGAACTCGGTTACCCAGCGCAGCAGATCCGTCAATTGTCGTCCGATGGAGTCACCGCAGCGGCGGTACCGGACCGATTGGTCTGAACATCACTGTGAGCGCGTGGCCACACGGAGACACTTCCTGATCCTCGGCGGGACCGCGGCACTGTCCACGCTGCTCCCCCAGACCGCTGCCGCCGCCCCGGCGGCGCAGCCCTATGCGTCCTACTGGCACCCCAGCACGCTGCTGAACTGGAACCCCAGCACGGACCCCGACGCGCGCTACAACCGGAGCACGGTGCCGCTGGCCAAGCGCGTCGTGCCGGCCCGCCGCGCCAACGCCCACGCGCACGCCGGCGAGGCCCGCGTGCAGGCGCTCGTCGCGTACGCGCCCACCAGCGGCAACCCGGCGCAGGGCTCGCTGGACGTGAACTACTACGCCACGAACTACTGGCAGTACATCGACGAGCTCGTGTTCTGGGGCGGCTCCGCGTCCGAGGGCCTGATCCTCGCGCCCAACCCGACCGTCACCGACGCCGCGCACCGCAACGGCGTGCGTGTGATCGGCAACGTCTTCCTGCCGCCCACGGTCTACGGCGGACAGCTGCAGTGGGTGCGCGATCTGGTGCAGCGCAACGGGGATCGCTTCCCCGTCGCGGACAAGATGATCCAGGTCGCGCGGCACCACGGGTTCGACGGCTGGTTCCTCAACCAGGAGACCTCCGGCGGCGACGCGGCGTTGGCAGAACAGATGCGCGACTTCGTCACCTACCTGAAGGCCAGCGGCCTGCGGATCATCTGGTACGACGCGATGACGAAGTCCGGCAGCGTCAGCTGGCAGAACGCGCTGACCGCGCAGAACCAGATGTTCTTCGAGCGCAGCGACGAGATGTTCCTCAACTTCTGGTGGAGCGCCAACGGTCTCAACAACTCGGCCGCGCTCGCGAAGCAGCTCGGCCGCGACCCGTACGACCTCGCGGCCGGTGTGGACGTGGAGTCCAGCGGGTACAACACGAACGTCGGCTGGAGCTCGGTCTTCCCCGAAGGCAAGCCGCACACGGTCTCCCTCGGATTCTACCGTCCCGAGTGGACTTTCAAGTCGTCATCGAGCGTCGCGGACTTCTACGCGCGCGACAACCGGTTCTGGGTCGGCCCGAACGGCGATCCGTCGAACACGGTATCGGTGGCCTCGTGGAAGGGCATCGCGCACTACGTCACCGAGCTGACGCCGATCACGACGCTGCCGTTCGTCACGAACTTCAACACCGGGCACGGCCGGAAGTTCGCCGTGGGCGGCCAGGTGCTGAGCACGTCGCCGTGGAACAACCTGTCGTTGCAGGACGTCCTGCCCACGTGGCGGTGGACGGTCGAGGGCCGGGGGCTCACGCCGTCGCTCGACTTCGACAACCCCTACGACGGCGGCACCTCGCTCAAGCTCACCGGTGACGTCACCGCCGCGGCCGACCTCCGCCTGTTCGCGGCGAACCTGAAGCTCAGCGCGGCGAGCCGGCTGGAGCTCGTGTTCCACTCGGTCGTCGCGGGACCGTCCCGGCTGCAGGTGGTGCTGCGGTTCGGTGGCGCGCCGATCACCATCCCGGTCGGTCAGTCGAAGGGCTCCGGCTGGCAACGTGTCACGGTGCCCCTGACCGGGCACGCGGGCAAGGAGCTCACCGAGATCGGCCTGCGCGTGCTGCCCAGCGGCCCGTTCACGGTGTACGTCGGCCGGCTGGGCGTGCACGACTCGGCGCCGCAACCGGTTCAGTCGCCGTCGAATGTCAAGATCGAGCAGGTGAGCCAGACCAACGCCACCACGGCGGCCGTCCGGCTCACATGGACGCACGCCGCGACCCCGCCGCGGCAGTACCGCGTGTACCGGCGCAACTCCGACGGCACCAGGACGTTCCTCGGCGGCACGCCGAACGACGCCTACTTCGTGCCGGCTGTAGCGAAAGCCGCCGGGGAGACCGTGACGCTGGAGGTGCTGTCGGTGAGCGAGGCGTTCGCCGCTTCGGCACCGGTTGTGGTCGCGTTGACATGATCGTCCGGTTGCTGGGCCCGGACACCGTGTTCGGGCCCGCCAAGCAACGGGCGGTGCTCGCGATGCTGGCGTTGCGCCTGAACCAGCCGGTGTCGCGGGACGAGATCATCGACGGCGTGTGGGGCGAGGAGGTTCCGCCGACCGCGGCGAACCTCGTCGCCACCTACGTGGCCCGCCTGCGCCGCCTGATCGAGCCGGGCCGGGAACGGCGCGCCGCGGCCGCGGTCGTGATGTCCACCCCGACCGGGTACCTGCTGCGGCTGGAACCGTCCGAAGTGGACGTCTACGTGTTCGAAGAGCTCCTGACCGCCGGGCGGGTCGACGACGCGCTGGCGTTGTGGCGCGGCTGCCCGCTCGAGGGAGTCCCCGGCCCGTTCGCCGCGGCGGAACGCGTCCGGCTCACCGAGCGCCGGTTGAGCGTCCTGGAACAGCGCATCGCCGACGGGCTCGCGCGCGACGAGGACTGGACGCCCGAGCTGGCCCGGCTCGTCGCGGCCCACCCGTACCGGGAACGCCTGCGGGCGCTGCAGATCACCGCGCTGCGCCAGTCCGGTCTGTGGACCGAGGCCGTCGCCGTGTACCGCGACGCCGAACAGGTACTGGCCGGTGACCTCGGCGTCTCCCCCGGTCCCGAACTGCGCCGCGCGCACCAGCGCACGCTGGCCGCACCGGACCTCGCGGTCCACTACCTCGAACGCGTCCGGGACGCCGACCTGCTCCTGCGACCGGGCCGCGGTCGCAGCGAGCGATTCCGCACCTACCACGAGGCTCTGGCGTGGCTCGAGGACCGGCGGCAGGCCATCGTCGACGCCGGTGTTGCCTCCGAGGATCCGGCCGTGGCGGCGGCACTCGCGACCGCGCTGCGGGCGTTCACCCACCGCCGCGGCTACTGGGACGACCAGCGCAGGCTCGCCGCCGCGGCCTCCACCCAGGAGGACGACCACGCCGCCGCGCAGGGCATGCTCGAACTGGGCGGCGTCTCCTACCTGCGCGGACAGCTCGTGCAGGCCGACGCGCAGGTGAGCCACGCGCTCACGTTGTTCGACCTGCTCGGCGACACCGCGGGCATCGCTCGGGCGATGAACAACCTCAGCATGATCCGCGCCGGACGCGGCCTGCTCGCCTCGGCGGCCGCGCTCGCCGACGACCACCTGAAGCTCTGCCGCTCGCCCGCCGACCGGTCCATCGCGCTCGACACGCTCGCGCTGGTCGCGGTGCGGCGCGGTGCGTTCACCTCCGCGGTCGACCTGTGCGAGCAGAGCATGGACATGCACCGGACGATCGGCTCGTCCGTGCTGGCCAGCGCCGCACTGCACCTGCAGGGCGAGGCGTACCTGGGGCTCGGCGACCGGTCCCGCGGCACGTCCTGCCTGCGGCGCAGCGCGCGACTGGCCAAGCTCACCGGCAACCGGCACCGTGTCCGGCTCGTGTCGGCGAGCCTGGCCCGGCTCACCTAGCCGATCCGCAGGTTGTCGAACCGCGCGTTGATCGTCTGGCTGACCGCGATCCCCACCTGACCGGCGGCGTAAGCGCCATCGGTCACCGCGGCGACCTGCGAGCCGTCGATCGACGCGGTGATCGACGTTCCCTTGAAGGTCATCGCCAGCTTGTGCCACTTGCCGATGCCCAGCGCGGCAACGGTTCCGGAGGCGAGCGTCGTCAGCTTCGGCGTGGTGTCCGATCGCAGCAACGACCAGGCGCCGCCGTCGGTGACGCGCAGGAAGTACGCGTTCACGCGGTCCGGCGACAGGCCCTGCGTACCGACCCGGCCCTGCAGCTCGACGAACCCTTGATGCTCCAGCAGCACATCGGTCGACACGGTGTAGTCGGTCCACGTGACGTCGCCCAGCAACGCGGACGGGTTGCGTTTGCCGTTGCGCCAGACGATCGGTGCCTGCGACATCACCTGCCGCACACACCGCCCCGCCCCGCAGGGCACCACGGTGAACGCGCCGTCCATGTCGGCGAGGTAGCGGGGTTGCTTGTCCAACGGGGTGGAGTCGAAGTTGTCCTGGTATGGCAGGGCGAGCGGCTTGGGAGGCAGCCCCGCGGCCGTGCCCTTGCCCGCCTTGGTGAGAGTGCTGATCGTGTACACATGACCGGGCTTCACGGTCAGCGAGTACTTCCCGCCCACGGGCGTGATGTCGGCCTGCCGCACGAAGTGGTCAGCCGGATTGTTCGAACGAAGATCCGAGGCGTAGACCCGCACCTTGCCGCGCTTGAGCCCCGCGGCCACGGAGAAGTCGACCTTCTGCGGCGCCGTGGCGTCGATCGTCTCGATGACGGTGCTGTAGTCGGTGCCGGACCGCAGCGACACGTAGCTGCCGTTGTCCCGGTTGCCGCCCAGATACCCCGAGGCCTGGTCGAGGTACTTCCAGCCGGGCGCGGTGAACTGCGTGGTGTGCGCGATCCCCCAGACCTGTTTGCCCACCTCGTACGAGCCGGCCCACGGCTGCCGGGCGAGCATCAGGCCGGTCGTGCTCCACCGCAGGTTCGGGGTGATCGCGGCGACCAGCGGCCAGTTGAAGTACCCAGTCATGCGCGCGTCGATGTAACCGCGGTTGAAGCTGCGCACCGACGCGAACACGCCGGTGTTCAGGTCCTGCGAGCCGGTCTCGCTGGCCCACAACGGTTTCCCGAGCGATCGCGCGTTGGCGCTGTCGAGGCACTTCTTGCCCTTGTCCGTGCCCTGGTAGCCGCACGAGTAGTGGATCCCGGCCACGTCGACCGACGCGGCGAACGCCGGGTCGGCGACCATGTCGTCGGCGACGCCCCAGCCCTTGTTGCCGTCGTCGCCGACGACCAGCGCCTTGTATCCGTTGGCGCGCAAGGCTTTGTGGAACTTCTGGTACCAGGCCTTGTCGTAGCCCTTCTCGTTCCACCCACCCATGTAGTCGATCGTGAGGCCACGCGAGCGGGCGCAGTCGAGCCACTTGATGTGGTAGTCGATGGTCTTGTCGCTCCAGAACGTCCCCACCCAGCCCGGCGCGCCCCACGCCAGGGCGGCGAGCTTGATCCTGGGGTTGCGGGCCTTCGCCTGCTCCATCAGCCACCACTCGTAGCCGCGGTCGCACGACAGGTCGCCCGGCGCGTGCATGTGGCTGTGCTCGGCGCCGTCCGTGGAGTTGGTGTCGCCGCCGATCTCGACCTTCAGCAGCTGCAACGAAGCGCCGTACCCCGGTTTGAAGAGGTAGTCCAGGATCTGGCCGCGCTGCGGCTCCGGGTAGTCGTACAGCAGCCGCGAGTTGCCACCACCACCGCTGATCGCACCGACGCCGTCGAACGTCCGGCCGGGCGATGCGGGATCCAGGGTGATCGACGTGTCGGCCGCGACGGGAACGGCCAGCGCCAGCACGAGTGAGGAGACGAGAGCCCACATGGGGCGCACACTCGCGAGGCCCGATGGAATGTGGATGGAATCAGCGTCTGCGTTTGAGAGGGACGACGAGCGGCGTGCCGGTCTCCGGGTCCGGTACGACGCGGCACGGCAGCCCGAACACGTCCTCCACCAGGTCGGCGGTGATCACCGCGGACGGGTCACCCGTGGCCACGATGCCCTCGTCGGGCTTCATGACGATCAGGTGCGTCGCGTAGCGGCATGCCTGGTTCAGGTCGTGCAGCACCGCGACGAGCGTGTGGCCGCCGGACTCGTGCAGGTCCGCGCACAGGTCCAGCACCTCGTGCTGGTGCGCGATGTCCAGGAACGTCGTGGGCTCGTCGAGCAGCAGGATGCCGGTCTGCTGCGCGAGGACCATGGCGAGCCACACGCGTTGCCGCTGCCCGCCGGAGAGTTCGTCGACCAGCCGGTCGGCCAGGTCGTCGACACCGGTCTTGCGCATCGACTCCGACACCACCGCCTCGTCCGCGGGCGTCCACTGGCGCAGCAGGCCCTGGTGCGGGTAGCGGCCGCGCGCGACGAGTTCGGTCACCGTGATGCCACCCGGCGGGGTGGCCGTCTGCGGCAGCATCCCGAGCCGGCGCGCGACCTCCTTCGAGCGATACGACGTGATCGCCGCACCGTCGAGCAGCACCGTGCCGTGCACGGGTTTCAGCATGCGCGCCAACGCTTTCAGCAACGTCGACTTGCCGCACGCGTTCGGTCCCACGATGACGGTGAACGACCCGTCCGGGATGGTCGCGGTCAACGACTCGGCGACGGTCCGCGAGTCGTAGGCGAGCGTCAGGTTCTCCCCGCGCAGCCGGGTCATGCAGTCCTCCGCCACAACATCCACACCAGGTATGAACCGCCGGCCGCGACGGCCCGCAAGTCGCAGGCCGACGTGAGGCTCTCCCCACACCGCCGGTTCACGCTGTCCTCCGCCACAACATCCACACCAGGTACAGGCCGCCGATCGCGCCGGTCATGATCCCGACCGGCAGCGGCACCGAGAAGATCCGCAGCACCAGCAGATCGCTGGCCAGCAACAACAACGCGCCCATCAACGCCGCCGCGAGCACTCCCGGCGCCAGCCTGCGGGCGAGCTGCGGGGCCGCGAGCGCGACGAACCCGATCGGTCCCGCCGCCGCGGTCGCCACCGCGGCCAGCGCGACGCTCGTGCCCAGCACGAGGAACCGCGACCGCGGGACGTCGACGCCGAGCCCCTGCGCGATCTCGTCGCCCATCTCCATCAACGTCAACCGCCGCCACAACAGCATTGCGGCGGGCAGCAGCACCGCGACACCGACGCCGGCCGCGGTCACCTGGCCCCACGTCCGGAGGTTCAGCCCGCCGACGAGCCACGCCTGCGCGACCAGCGCCTCCTCGACCGACGCCCGCGTGATCAGGAAGTGGTTGACCGCCACGAGCACGAACGACACCCCGATGCCGACGAGCACGAGCTGCCCGCCACGCCGGATCGCGAGCAGGTAGACCACCGACGCGGTCAGCAGGCCGCCGAGGAACGCCCCGAGCGCGATCGCCGTCATCCCGCCGTGCAGGAAGAACATCACGCAGATCGCGCCGGTCGCCGAACCGCTCGTCAGTCCCACGATCTCCGGGCTGCCCAACGGGTTCCGCGTCAACGACTGCAGCAGCGCGCCGGCCACACCCAGTGCCGCACCCACGAGGATCGCGCACAACACGCGCGGCAGACGCAGCCGCAGCACGATGAAGTCCGACGCGCGATCCCCCTGTCCGGTCAGGGAAGCGACCACTTCGGACAGTGAGACCGGCGCGTCACCGGTCGTCAGCGTCACGAGACCGACCGCGAGCAGAGCGAGCAGAAGCAGAACCCGTGTCACAGGCGCGCCAACTTCCGGCGGCGCACCAGGGCGATGAACACGGGCGCGCCGAGCACGGCCGTCACGATCCCGACCTCCACCTCGCCCGGTCGCGCGGCGATCCGGCCCAGCACATCGGCCGCCAGCAACAGGATCGGCGCCAGCACCATCGAGTACGGGAACACCCAACGGTTGTCCGAACCGCCGAACGCGCGCGCGACGTGCGGCACGGTCAGCCCGACGAACGCGATCGGCCCGGCCGCGGCGGTCGCCGCCCCGCACAGCAACGTGATCGCGACCCCGCCGAGCACCCGGATCCGATTGTTGTTCAGCCCCAACGCCGTCCCGGTCTCCGCGCCGAGCGCCAGCACGTTCAACGGGCGCGTCAGTCCCAGCGCGAGCAGGATCCCGGCGATCATCACCGGGGCGATGCGCGCCACGACGTCCATCTGGCGTCCGGCGATCGAGCCGACGTTCCAGAACCGGAACGTCGCGAACGTCGTCGGGTCGAGCAGCAGCATCGCGGAGATGAACGCCAGTAGCACCGCGCTGATCGCCGCACCGGCGAGCACCAGCCGGTCCGGCGACGCCGCGCGGCCGGCCGCCCCGAGCCCGTGGACCGCGAGCGACGCCAGCAACGCACCGGCAAGCGCGAACCACAGGTATCCGGTGATCGACCCGACGCCCAGGAACGCGATGCCGGCCACGACGGCGGCCGCGGCGCCGTGCTCCACGCCGAGCAGCCCTGGATCGGCGAGCGGGTTGCGCGTCAACGACTGCATCAACGCGCCGGCGAGCCCGAGCGAGGCGCCGACCAGCAGGCCGGTGATCGTGCGCGGCACCCGGTGGTCGCGGATCACCAGCGCCTGGACCGACCCGTCGTCGCTCCACAACACGTGCCACGTCGCCGAGAACGAGATGTCACGCGAGCCCACCCACACGCTGAGCAGGCACATCAATATCAGTACTACGAGTCCGGCCCCCAGGCCCGCGCCCTTGGTGACGCGTCCGACACCCATCGATTCCCCCTGTCGATCAGGCGAGGCCGACCGTATCAAAAGGCCGGCATTACGCTGGATATGTGGTCGGGCTCGCGATCGGATGCGCGGTCCTCGGCGCCGTGTGCAGCGCACTCGGCGCCGCGCTGCAACACGCGGGTGTGCGAGACGTCGGCGAGCTGACGTTGCGCCGGGCCTACCGGCTGGCCGCCAGCCGCCGGTGGCTGCTGGGTTTCTCGGTGCTGTTCGTGGCCGCGATCCTGCAGATCCTCGCGTTCTGGCTCGCCCCGGTCACCGTCGTGGCGCCCTTGGCAGTCCTGTCCTTGCCGATCATCGCGATGATCGACGTCCGGCGTTTCACCCCACGTTTCGCTGTCGCGGTGGCCGCGGCGACCGGCGGTGTCGCCACGTTCGTCGCCATCGCGGCGGGCTCGGCGGTGCCCACCGACGTCCCCGAGAAAGTGGTGCTGCAGGCCGGTCAGCTGGTGGCCGCGGCGGTGTTCGTGTTCGGCATGATCGCCACGTTCCAGACGGGCACCATCCGCTGCCTGGCGTTCGCTGTCGGTGCGGGCGCCGCCTACGGACTGGTGTCCGTGCTGGTACGTGACGTGACCACCGCGCTGCCGCATATCCCGTGGCTGTCCTTCGCGGCACTCCTGATCGCGTTCGCCGTCGGCGCGTGGTTCATCCAGCTCGGCTACTCCAGCGGGCCGGCCGACCTGGTCGTGGCCGGCCAGACCGTGGTGAACCCGATCGTCGCGTCGTGGATCGGCATGGAGCTGCTGGAGGAGACCGAGGGCGCGTCGCTCGGGACCGAGATCGCGCTGATCGCCAGCGGTGCCGTGGCGGTGACCGGAATCATCGTGCTGGCACAGTTCCACCGGTCCAGAGTGGTCACATGACGATCGTGGTGACCGGCGGCCGGGGCGCGCTCGGCCGGCACGTGGTGAGCGCGTTGCCGGACGCCCGCGCGGTGTCCCGATCGACCGGCACGGACCTGTTGCGCGGCACCGGCCTTTCCGCGCTGGAAGCCGACACGATCGTGCACTGCGCCACGTCGTTCCGCCGCGAGGTGGACATGGCGCGCGCCGTTCTCGCCGCCAGGCCACGCCACCTCGTCTACATCTCGATCGTCGGCGTGGACCGCGTGCCGTTCGCCTACTACCGGCAGAAGCTCGCGGCCGAGGACCTCATCAGGTCGTCGGACGTCCCATGGACGATCCTGCGCGCCACCCAGTTCCACTCGCTGCTGCACCGGATCTTCGCCGCCTCGGCGCGGCTACCACTGATGTTCGTGCCCGGCTTCCGGTTCCAGCCCGTCGCGGAGGCGGAGGTCGCCGCCGAACTGGCCCGCCTGGCGTCCGGACCGCCCGCCGGCATGGCCCCGGAGATCGGCGGGCCGGAGGTCCGGCCCGCAACCGAGCTCGCCCGGACGTACCTGGCCGCCGCCGGGAAGCGGCGTCCGGTCGTACCGGTCCGCCTGCCCGGCCGGACGTTCCGCGCCTACCGCGACGGCGGCAACCTCACGCCCGGCCGCGCGGTAGGCCGCGTCACGTTCGAGGACTACCTCACTTGATCGCTTCCAGCTGCGGCACCAGGTGGTCGAGCGCATACGGGATGCTGAGCACCGTGTTGAACGAGATCGACGCACCCACCGGCGGATCCTCGTACGGGACGTAGAGCGCCCGGTTCTCCTTGACCACGTTGAGCCGCTTGTACAGCGCCTCGTTCTTCAGCTGCTCCACCACCAGCGGGCTGCTCAGCAGCCACACCAGCCGATCGGCCTCGAGCACGTCGAGGCGTTCGTAGCTGAAGTCGACGACATCCGTCTTGCCGATCTCCTTCTGGATCGCCTCGGGCATCTTGAACCCGAGGTCCTGCAGGAACTTCGTCTTCGGGTCGTGGCTCGCGAACACCGCGAAGTTGCCCGCCTGGAAGGAATCGGCGACGATCGCGGTCTTGCCCGCCCACTCGGGGTGCTTGTCGCGAACCGCCTTGAACCGTCCGTTCATCTCGTCGATGATCTTGTCCATCTCGGCGGACTTGCCGAGCGCCTTGGCCGTGAGCCGGGCCATCTCCGCCATCGGGGCGCCGTAGTCCTCGAAGCCCTTCACCTGGGCGACGACCGGCGCGATCTGCGAGAGCGTGTCGTACTGTTCCTTCTTGATGCCGGAGTAGTGCGCCAGGATCAGATCCGGCTTGAGCGAGGCGATCTTCTCGACGTTGTACTCGTCGCGCTCGCCGACGATCTCCGGCGTGCCGATCTTGTCCTTGAGCCACGGCCACTTGCCCCAGGGCCGTTCCTTGAACCAGTCGATGACGCCGACCGGCTGGATCCCCAGCGCGACGACCGCGTCGTGATCGGACAGTCCCAGCGTGACGATCCGCTTCGGCGGCGCCTTGATCTCGGTGGTGCCGAGCTTGTGCTCGACGGTCACCGGGAAGCCCGCAGCGGCTTTGGTCGGGACGTCCGTGACCGTGCCGCACGCTGCGAGCGCCAGCACAGCGACCAGCATCAGTGCTCTCATCTTCCCCCCAGTTCCAGTAAGGCGACCCTAACCTACCGCTTTTGTCAGACCCCACTGCCATGCTCGACGCATGGTGCACATCCCAGCCGAGAACTACGCCCCGAAGATCACGGACGACACCCGCACGCCCGTCCCGTACGTCGGCGAGGAGCGCGAGCTGCTGGTCGCGCTCCTCGACTTCCAGCGCCACACGTTCGAACTGAAGTGCCGGGGGCTCGAGCAGGCGCAGATGTCCTTGCGGTCCGTGCCGCCGTCGGGGCTGTCGCTGCACGGCCTGCTGCGTCATCTGGCGGGGGCGGAGCAGTGGTGGTTCAGCACGCAGTTCTCCGGTTCCTCCGAGCCGCTGATCAACTATTCCGATGATGATCCCGACCAGGATTTCGAACGGCTTGACGGTGACGTTGGCGTCGCTTGGGAGGAATGGCGGCGGCGGACGGCCCGGTCGCGGGAGATCGTGGCCGGGGCTTCGCTCGATGACACCGGCGTCATCCAGCGCACGAACGAGCCGGTGTCGCTGCGCCGGATCATGCTGCACATGATCGCCGAGTACGCGCGGCACAACGGGCACGCGGACCTGCTGCGGGAACGCATCGACGGCGCCACGGGCTTGTGACGGCTCTCAGGCGTAGGTGCCCAGCCGGCGCGCCACCGCCGCCGGCGACGGCATCAACGTGATCTCCGCCGCCAGCTCCCGCGCCGCCTCCCAAGCATTGGCGAACTGATCAACCCCTGGGGCAAAACCTAGCTGCGGCACCCCGGCCGCAAGCGCTCCAAGCGTCGTATCGCTCCCGCGCCGTATCGACGGTGCCACCCGTTTATAACAGCACTGTTAGAGTTTCCGGCGTGAAGAACGCGCTGATCGACGTGACTCCCCTGCGCGTACGGGAGTTCCGGCGGCTTTGGGTGGGGCGGACGTTCTCGGTGTTCGGCAGCCAGATGACGCTGGTGGCCGTCCTCTTCCAGGTCTGGCAGTCGACGTCCAGCACGATCTGGACCGGCGCAGTCGGCCTGGCCCAGGCCGTCCCGCTGATCGCGTGCGGCCTGATCCTGGGCCCGGTGATCGACCGGACCGACCGCTTCCGCCCGGACCGAACCCGGCCGGAAAGTTATCCACAGGCTGGTGCCGACCTGGGGCGGAGCCGCGGAATTGTCAGACCCCGGCGGTACGCTTGAGCGAATTTGGAAGCGCGCGGGGGCAGCGTGCCTCAGCACAGGCGGACGGGCCGGCACCGGTAGATCGAACCTGGGACCGACAGATCGGCAGGCCGACCCGGCTCCCAGCTGGCGGCGGGCCTCGCGCTGACCCGGATCTCGAACCAGGCGGCGATGCTCGCCGGCCCCGCGCTCGGCGGCCTGGTGGCGAGCTGGGCCGGTGTCGGCACCTGCTACCTGCTCGACGCGGTCACGTTCGCGCTCGTCCTCCACGCCGCGTACCGCCTGCCACCGCAGGAGGTGAACGAACCCTCGCGCCCCGGCCTGCACGGCGTGCTCGACGGGCTCCGCTTCATGGCCTGCACGCCGCCGGTACGCGGTGTGCTGCTGGCGGATCTGGCGACCACTGTCCTGTCGATGCCGATCAGCCTGTTCCCGTTGATCAACGCTGAGCGGTTCGGCGGTGACCCGAGCACGCTCGGCCTGTTCATGTCCGCGATCGCCGTCGGTGGTGTCGCGGCCTCGTTCCTCTCCGGCACGTTCACGCGGCTCTCCCGCCCCGGCCTCGTCATGCTGTGCGGCTCGGCCACGTGGGGACTGGCGCTCGTGTTGTTCGGCGTCTCCACGAACCCATGGCTGGGGCTGGCCTTTCTCGTGATCGCGGGCGCCGCCGACACGGTCGCGGTCGTGTCGCGCAGCACGGTCGTGCAGCTGCTCACGCCCGACGCACTGCTGGGCCGGGTCAGTGCCGCCGAGCAGATCGTCGGACAGGCCGGGCCCGACCTGGGCAACCTGCGGGCTGGCCTCGTCGCCGGGATCGGCTCGGGCGCCACCGCCCTGGTGAGCGGCGGGCTGATGTGCGTCGCGGCCGTCGCCTGGATCGCGGCGGCCACCCCAGCCCTGCCCAAAACACGCCTTCAGGCGTAGGAGCCCAGCCGGCGCGCCACCGACGCCGGCGACGGCATCAGCGCGATCTCCGCCGCCAGCGCCCGCGCCGCCTCCCGGTAGGACCGGGAAGCGAGCAGAGTCAACGTGTCATCGCCGATCGCCTCACCACTGATGACCGCAGGAGCCAACCCGACCCCAGCCGCCACCACGGCCGCCGCGTTGGCGAACTGATCAGCACCCTGCGGCAACACGAGCTGCGGCACCCCAGCCGCGAGCGCGCCGAGCGTCGTACCGCTGCCCCCGTGGTGCACGACCACGCTGGCGTGCGGCACGACGGCGGCCTGAGGCACCCAGGAATGAGCGGTGACGTTCGAGGGCAGCGGGCCGAGCGAAGCGACGGGCACCCGCCCGGTGGCGACCACGACCTGCGAAGCGAGCCGCGCGACCGCCGGGATCACCATCGACAGCAGCGACGCGGTCCCGAAGGCCGTCCCGAACGTCACGTAGATCAACATGCCGGCGGGCCGTTCCCACGCACCCGGCCGGAACGGGACCGGACGCAGGGCGATGCGCGAAGCAGAAGACAGAAACTCCTTGTCCTGCAAGGAGATCGGGCAGATGTCGACGTGTGGGGAGCCGAAGTCGGGCCGGGAAAGCCCGATGTCCGGCGGGAACATCCGGCCGAACCCGTGCCACAAACCAGGGATGCCCGCGGCCCGCGCCGCAGCAGCCGCGCCCGGCACACCCCACCCGTGCACGACCAGGTCAGGGCGCAGCCGCTCCAGGTCCGGGGCGAGGTCCTCGGCGTAGATCTCGTAGAACGAGTCGGCCGGGCGGAACGGACGTACTCCCAGAACAGACAGGTCGGAGTGCACGTGCTCGCCGGCCGCCCAGTGCACCTCGTGGCCCGCGTCCCTGGCGGCGACCGCCAGCGGGATCATCGGGTAGGTGTGGCCGGCCGACGCCAGGCTGGCGAACAGCACGCGCATACGGAAGAACCTACAAGCCCCGGTGCTGATGGATCGTGTCGCGGTACCAGTGCGCGCTCTGCTTGAGCACGCGTTCCTGCGTCTCGTAGTCGACCCGCACGATGCCGAACCGCTTGGCGTAGCCGTAGGCCCATTCGAAGTTGTCCATCAACGACCACGCGAAGTACCCGCGCACGTCCGCGCCGAGCGAGCACGCCTTGCCGACCGCTTCGATGTGGGACGCGATGTAGGAGACCCGATCGGCGTCCGCGACGAAGCCGTCAGAACCAGCGACGTCGTCGAAAGCGGCACCATTCTCGGTGATCACCATGGGCAGGCCGTAGTCGTTGTGCAGGCGGACGAGCAGGTCGGTCAGGCCGGACGGCACGATCTCCCAGCCCATCGCGGTCACCGGCAACGACTGCGGCACGACGACCGGGGAGGCCGGGTCGTCGCCGCCGCGGAACGTCAGCGACGAGTAGTAGTTGACGCCCAGCACGTCCAGCGGCGTCGAGATGATCTCGAGGTCGCCCTCGGCAACCGGCAGAGAAACACCGATGTCCTCCAACACATCAGCCGGATAACGCCCGTGCACCAACGGATCCAGGTAGATCCGCGTCCCCAGCCCATCGGCCCGCCGCGCGGCGTCGATGTCCGCCGCCGACGAGGAGAACGGCGTGGCACAGCCCATGTTCAGCGTGATGCCCAACTCCCCCACACCCAGAGAACGCAACGCCTGCGCGGCCAGGCCGTGCCCCAGCAGCAGGTGGTGCACTGCCTTCATCGCGTCACCGAAGTCCCGCCGGCCCGGCGCGTGCACGCCCTGGTGGTAGCCGAGCATCGCGGAGCACCACGGCTCGTTGAGCGTCGTCCACGTCGGCACGCGGTCGCCCAGCACGGAGTGCACGAGCGAGGCGTACTCGGCGAACCGGTAGGCGGTGTCACGCGCCGGCCAGCCGCCCGAGTCCTCCAGCTCCTGCGGCAGGTCCCAGTGGTACAGGGTGATCCACGGCTGGACACCGGCCGACAGCAGCTCGTCGACCAGCCGCGAGTAGAAGTCGGCGCCGCGCCGGTTGAGCGGGCCTCGGCCACCGGGCTGCACGCGCGGCCACGACACCGAGAAGCGGTAGGCGTCGACGCCCAGTCCCGCGATCATCGACACGTCCGCGGGCATCCGGTGGTAGTGGTCGCACGCCACGTCGCCGTTCTCGCTGTTGAAGACCGCGCCGGGCACGCGGCAGAAAGTGTCCCAAATGGACTGTGTGCGGCCGTCCGCGTCGACCGCGCCCTCGATCTGGTACGCCGATGTCGCCACACCCCAGCAGAAGTCGGCCGGCAACCCGGCGGTCACGTCCGCCGACGCGGCTTCCTGCCCGACGATCGTCATATTGCTCCTCATGGCACGACAAACCGACCGCCCAGAACAGACGGCCCTACGAACAGGCACAGATCAGGGTGCGGACTCGCGCACTACCAGCGACGTCGGCAGCACGATCGGGTGCTCCGGCAGCGGCCGGCCTTCCAGGGTGGAGATCAGCGTGCGCGCGGCGGCCCCGCCCATCTCCTGCAGCGGCTGACGGATCGTGGTCAGGCGGGGCTCGCTGTGCGCGGCGATCGGCACGTCGTCGAACCCGACGACGGCCACGTCCTGCGGCACGGTCCGGCCCGCGTCCTTCAGTGCGCGCATGACCCCGACCGCGGACAGGTCGTTGTGCGCGAACACCGCGTCGAACTCCAGGCCGCTGTTGATCAGCTTCTCGACCGCGACCGCGCCGCCGGTCGTGGTGAAGTCGGCCTCCACCACCAGGTCCGGGTGCAGGGGGAACCCGGCGGACGACAGCACCTCGCGGAACCCGTCGAGCCTGGCCTGCGTGCAGCCGAAGTGCAGCGGGCCGGTGACGACGGCGAACCTGGTCCGGCCACGGGCGACGAGGTGCCGTGCGGCATCGGCGCCTCCCTGCCGATTCGTCGTCGCCACCGACGGGAACTCCGGGTGCAGGCCGCGATCGTCGATCATCACGACGGGCAGGCCCGCCCGGTAGAGCGTGGAGATGTAGTGCAACGTGTCCGGCGGCTCGATCACCAGCAGCCCGTCGAAGGCGTTCGCGGAGACGTGGTTCGCGAACTGGTTGAGCGACTCCGGCCCGCGGTTGACGGTGTAGAGCAACAGCCCGTACCCATCGGCTTCGAGCGTGTCGACGACCCCCTGCAGCACCTCGCCCATCCACGGCCAGGTCAGCGACGGCGCGAGCATCGCGACCGTGCGGGTTCGCCCCCGAGCGAGCCCGACCGCTCGCGCGCTCGGCACGTACCCGATCTCGTCGATCACCTTCCGCACGCGCTGGGCCGTCGTCGAGTCGACATCGGGTTTTCCGTTCAGCACGCGTGACACGGTCGCCTTGGACACCTGGGCGCGTTGGGCGACCTCAGCGATCGTGACACGCATGCCGAACTCCCTCCGACGGCCTCCCGGAACCGGTACCGAAACCGGTTACGGAAGAGGTATCTGGAGTTAACCGCCGCGCCACATGACCGGTCAAGAGGTTCGTGGGAGCGATTTCACGATTCACCGTGGGAGCGTTTTCACAGATTGCGCCACAGGAGTGAAACCAGCGCCGATCGAGTGAACCCAAACGAGATTCCGAACGAGACGCGGCCCGGCGTCGTGAAGCCGCACATGGAAACCGAACTGACGATCTTCGATGTCCTGTCCGGCGACGTTACCTGGGAGGAGCTGGACGAGACCCGCGTGGTGGTTGAATGACCCCATGGGGGTTGTCACAGCACATGTCACAGCGGTCAGCCGCAATGAGGAGTACTCGTTCACCAAGCCCGTGCGCGACAGCATCCGCCTGCTGGCGGGACTCGGTGTCGAGGGCGACGTGCACCAGGGCGTCACGGTCAAACACCGGTCCAGGGTCGCCCGCGATCCCTCGCAGGCGAACCTGCGTCAGGTGCACCTGATCCACGCGGAGCTGCACGACGAGCTGCGCGCGGCCGGGTTCGACGTGACGCCCGGTGCGATCGGCGAGAACATCACCACCCGCGGGCTCGACCTGCTCGGGCTGCCGACCGGCACCCTGCTGCACATCGGCGACGCGGCGGTGGTCGAGGTGACCGGCCTGCGCAACCCGTGCAAGCAGATCGACGACTACCGGACCGGGTTGCTCAAGCAGGTGCTCGGCAAGGACACCGACGGCAACGTGGTGCGCAGGGCCGGGATCATGGCGGTCGTGCGCACCGGCGGCGACGTGCGGCCGGGCGACGAGATCCGGGTCGAGCTGCCCGCCGAGCCGCACGCGCCACTGCAACCCGTGTGATCAGGAACGCAGGTCCTCCTCGATCAACCGCGCGGTGTCGCGCAACTCGGGCAGCAGATCCTCGACCACGGTGGTCGCGTTGCCACGGTTGGCGTGCGCGGACACGTTCAACGCCGCCACGACCTCGCCCGCCGACGACCGGATGGGCACGGCGACCGACCGCAGGCCCTCCTCCAGCTCCTGGTCCACCAGCGCCCACCCCTGGGCGCGAACCTGCGACAGCGTCTCCCCCAGCACCACCGGGTCGATGATGGTGTTGCGGGTCAACGGCCGCAGCCGCACGGACGACAGGTACGACGAGAGCCACGCGGCGGGCTGCGCCGCCAGCAACACCCGTCCCATCGCCGTGGCATAGGCCGGAAACCGGGTGCCGACGTTGATGGACACGGTCATGATCCGCTTGGTGGGCACGCGCGCGACATAGACGACGTCCTCACCGTCCAGCACGGACATCGAGCACGACTCCTGCACGGAGGCGACGAGCTTCTCCATGTGCGGCTGCGCGACCTCGGGCAGGCTCAGCGAGCTGAGGTAGGCGTAGCCGAGCTCCAGTACCCGCGGCCGCAGGGAGAACAGCTTGCCGTCGAAGCGCACGTAGCCGAGCTCGACGAGGGTGTGCAGGAAACGCCGGGCCGCGGCGCGGGTGAGCCCGGTGATACGGGCGACGTCGCTCAACGTGAGTGCCGGGTGTTCCGCGGAGAACGCCTTGATCACCGCCAGGCCGCGGTCGAGGGACTGCACGAACTCCGTCATCACTCCAGCACCTCCCGGGCGATCCGGAACGCCCGGTTCGCAGTCGGCACACCCGCGTAGATCGCCACCTGCAACAGCACTTCCTTGATCTCGTCCCGGGTCAGGCCGATCCGCAACGCCGCCCGCAGGTGCATCTCGAGCTCCTCCTCGTGGTGCAGGGTCGCGAGCATCGCGATGGTGATGCAGCTGCGCACCTTGCGGTCCAGCCCCGGCCGCGACCAGATCTCACCCCACGCGTAGCGGGTGATCAGCTCCTGGAAGTCGCGCGTGAACTCGTCGCCCTGCGCCGCGTCGACGTGGGCGTCGCCCAGCACCTCGCGGCGCACTCTCATCCCGTCACCCGCCATTGCCGCCCCCGAGGTGCTCGTCCAGGATGACCTCGACGGCCGAATGCGCCTCGACGTTCGCGAGATGCGCCGCGTCGCCCACGATGTAGAGCGACGAGTCGCGGATCGCCTCGCTGATGGCCCGCAGGTGCTCCGGAGGCGTGGCGTGGTCCTGCGCCGCCGCGATCACCGCGGTCGGCGCGGTGATGCGGGGCAACGCCGGCCGCAGGTCCATGTCGCGGATCGCCTCGCAACACGCGGCGTACGCAAAAGGATCGGTCGACAGCAACATGTCGTGGAACGACCGCACCCGCATCGCGTCGAAGTGCGGCGTGAACCAGCGGCCCACGACGGCGTCCGCGATGCGTTCCAGGCCGCCCGCCCGCACGTCGAGGATCCGCTTGTCCCACAACGCCTTGTCCTCGAACCACGCCGTCGTGCACACCAGGGCGAGCCGGGAGATCCGGTCGGTGTACGCGGCCAGCCACATGCCGACCATGCCGCCGAGCGACACGCCGCAGTACTCGACGCGGCGCAGCCCCAGGTGGTCCAGCAGCTCCACCACGTCGCCGGCGAGGTCGGCCAGCGTGTACGGCCCCGGCGGAGCCGCGCTGCCGCCGTGCCCGCGGTGGTCGTAGCGCAGGATGCGCAACGGCAGGCCGAACCCGTCCCACAGCCTCGTCGTGGTGCCCAGCGAGTTGCCGAGCACGAGCACCGGCGCGTCCTCGGGGCCGGACAGCTCGAAATGCGGGATCACGACACCTCCCGGTGCTCACACATCGAAGAACACCGTCTCGTCGGGCCCCTGCAGCACGATGTCGAACCGGTACCCGTACGGCGCGGCCGACGCGACCAGCGTCTGCCGCAACGCGGGCTCCACCACTGCGAGCACGGGGTCGTCGTCGAGGTTGTCCTCGGGGAAGTAGATCCGGGTGACCAGCCGCACGAGGATGCCGCGGCAGAACACCGACACGGCGATGTGCGGCGCCTGTCCAGGCAGCGCGCCGGGTTTGAGTGTCACGAACTCGAAGCGCCCGTTGACATCCGTGGGACAGCGCCCGAACCCGCGAAACCCCGACGCGACCGCGCCGCGCGGGTCGTCGGGGTGGTCGAACCGCCCGTCCGGGTCTGCCTGCCACGTCTCGATCAACGCGTCCGGCACGGGATCACCGGCGCCGTCGAGCACGCGCCCGACGATCCGGATCGCGCCGGGGGTGTCCGGCGCGACGACGAACGGCCCGTCCTCCCACGGCAGGCCGATCGCGAAGAACGGCCCGACCGTCTGGGACGAGGTCGTCACCAGGGATTCAGTCATCGTCGTCCTCCTCTTCCACCGGCGTGGGGTTCTTGCCGCGCAGCACGATGTCCCAGCTGTACGCCAGTGCCCACTCGGGCACGGTCGCGGACAGGTCGAACGTCGCGATCATCGACTCGCGGGCGCGCGGGTCGCGGACCGAGTTGAAGATCGGGTCCTGACCGAACAACGGGTCGCCGGGGAAGTACATCTGGGTGATCAGCCGTTGCGTGAAAGCCGTGCCGAACAACGAGAAGTGGATGTGCGCCGGCCGCCACGCGTTGTGGTGGTTGCGCCACGGGTACGCGCCCGGCTGGATCGTGGTGAACGAGTACCGCCCGGCCGCGTCGGTCATGCAGCGGCCGACGCCGGAGAAGTTCGGGTCCAGCGGCGCGGGGTGCCGGTCGCCCGCGTGGTGGTAGCGGCCGGAGGCGTTGGCCTGCCAGACCTCCACGAGGGTGTCCGGGACCGGCCGCCCGTCACCGTCCAGCACGCGCCCGGTGACGATGATCCGCTGCCCGAGCGGTTCGCCGGGATGCTGGATGGTCAGGTCGTTGTCGTGCGGGCCGACCCGTTCCGCGCCCAGCAGCGGGCCGGTGACCTCGGTAAGCCGTTGCGGGATCAGCACGAGCGGCCGTTTCGGGGCGCGGCCGGGGTTCGAGACGTAGTCGGGCCAGTGCACCGGTGGTTGCGACTCCGGGTCGCGCCGGTAGGTCGGTAGCTCCAAGACAGATCTCCTCAGCGAAGGGAACGGAGCACGGCGAGTTCGGCGGCGGACGGCGGCGACGTGACGGACAACGATGGCGAGACGGCGAGCGGCCACCCGGTGGCGGCGCGGGCGTCGTCGGCGGACACCCCGGGATGCAACGAGGTCAGCACCAGTTCCCCGGTGTCATCCGGTTCGAGCACCCCGAGGTCGGTGATCACCATGCGCGGGGCGGCCGCGGAGGTGACGAAGTCCAGACCGTCCACAAAGGTCTTCAGTGACTGGCGCACCACCACGATCACCGACCGGCAACAGGACGCGATCTCCGGTGCTCCCCCGGCTCCGGGCAGGCGCACCTTCGGTGCGGAGTAGGGCCCGATCACGGTCGTGTTGATGTTGCCCCGGCGGTCGAGCTGCGCGGCACCGAGGAACCCTACGTCCACGCGCCCCGGCTGCAGCCAGTAGTTGAAGATCTCCGGCACGGACACCACGGCATCCGCGGTCGAAGCGAGCTCACCGTCCCCAATGGACAGTGGCAGGGTCGACGGCTTCGACCCGATGCACCCGGACTCGTAGATCAGCACCAGGCCGGGCGCGTGGGTGCGGCGCGCGAGGTTGGCCGCGGTGCTGGGAATGCCGATGCCGACGAAGCACACCGCGCCGTCGGCCAGCGTCCGCGCGGCGGCGACGGTCATCATCTCGTCAGCGGTGTAGGTCACGCAGCCACCCCTCGAAGGCCGAGCGGTCCCGGCTGATCGCGTCCCACCGCTGGTAGAAGTCGTTGTCCCGCACCGAATAGCCGTCCGCGTAGGACGGATGCGCCCCGCCCGGCACGTGCGCCACGCGGTCGACGACCCACGACGGCAGCACGACCGCGCCCGGCATCGGCATGAGCTCCTCGACGACCTCCTCGACGGTGACCAGCGACCGTGCCGCGGCCAGCACGGCCTCCTTCTGCACACCCGTGATGCCCCACAGCTGCACGTTCCCCGCGCGATCGGCGCGCTGTGCGTGCACGACCGCAGAGTCGAGCCGCAGCGCGGGCACCGCGGTGAGCACCTCACCGGTGAACGGACACGTGATCGGCCTGATCGACGGCGTCACGGACGGCAGGTCGGTGCCCGGCGCCCCGCGCAGCACGGCGAACGGCAGGCCCGACGCGGCGGCCACGTACCGATTCGCCATCGCGGCGTGCGAGTACTCCTCGATCTCCAGCGTGCCGTCCTGCACCGCGGCGCGGAACCGGTGCAGCGACCCGACGCCGGGGTTGCCGCCCCACGAGAACACCAGCCTGCGCGCGCACCCGGCGCCGATCAGCTGGTCGTAGAGGACGTCAGGTGTCATCCGCACGAGCGTCAGCTCACGGCGGCGCTGCCGGATCACCTCGTGCCCCGCGGCGAACGGGATGAGGTGCGTGAAGCCCTCGAACGCGACGGTGTCCCCGTCGCGCACCACCTCCGCGACCGCCTCGGCCAGCGACGTGATGACGGCCATCCAGCGGCCTCCGTTCGCTATGCGAACACGAATTCGTATTTCGAACGTACGCCGATTCGCATTGACCGGTCAATCAAAACTGGCTGCACATGGTGAATCGATAGAAACCTTACGGTTGACACCCGCGACCCCAAGGTATGTTCTTCAGTACACGTACTAATTCCGGGGAGCTCTCCGTTCCCAGGTGGAGGTAGCCGTGGACATGGACCGGCAGCCCGGACATCTGATCCGGCGCGCGCAACAGGTCCACCACCAGCTGTGGACGAGCATGGTCTCGCCGGACATCACGCCCACGCAGTTCGCGGTGCTGAGCGCGATCGCGGCCAACCCGGCCATCGACCAGAACACCCTCGCCCGCCAGACGTCGCTGGACACGTCCACCGTGGCCGACGTCGTCTACCGCCTCGACGCCCGCGGTTACCTCGCCCGCACCAAGTCCCCCGAAGACCGGCGGCGCTACCTGATCACGCTGACCGACGAGGGACGCCGGATCTTCGCGGAGATCTCGCAGGCCGCGCCGCGGATGACCGAACGGCTCGTCGGTTGCCTCACCGAGGGCGACCGGCGGGACCTCGTGCGCATCCTGCGGCGGGTGGTCGAGGCGGGTGAGTCACCCTCCGCGACAGGCCTGTCAGTTGACCTCAAACGACGGGATCTGATCTCATGAGAGCGCGACCACGGAGGAAGTCCCTTGAGAATCGTGCTCCCGTCGGGGACTGATGCCGTCCTCGAGCGGCCGGCTGAGCCCGTCGCCGGCCTCGTGCTGCTGACGGGCGAGTCCGCGCTGCGACCGCTGTTCGACGAACTATGCGCGCGGATCGCCGCCGAGTGGAACGTGACCGTGTGCGCGCCGGCGGACGAGTCCTTGACGTCGATCGAGCAGGCCGCGGACGCGGTGGGCTGCGCACGTCAGCTCGTAGTCGGGTTCGGCCGGGATCGGACCTACCTAGCCGCGGCGGACGGGCGGTTCGACCGCCTGGTGTCGTTCTACGGCCCGGTGAGCCCCGAGGCGGTGGCGGCGCTGAACGGCAACGGGCATCGCGTGCTCGCGCTCGTCGGCATGCGCGACCCGCTGATCCGGCCGGCGGACATCGTCACGCTCGACCGGCGCGGCGTGACCGTCGTGCGCTACTACGAGGCCGAGCACGGGTTCGTCCACGATCCGGAACGGCCCGCCCACCGCCCGGCCGACGCGGCGAACGCGTGGAAGCGTGCCCGCGACTGGCTTGAGGTGTAGCGCGCCGGACGCGTGGAAACGTGTCCGCACCCCGGATGCCCCGGATCGTGCCCGCGACCGGCCCAACGCACCCTGCGCCGTAAGCGTGATGGTCCGTATCCAAGGGCCAGTGATCGAAACAAGACGTCCGCGGTGCGCTCTGATGCTTCCCGAAGGGGGCGAACACGAAGGGAAGCAAGTGATGCACAGGTTGTTGCTGTCGCTGGCGGTCGCCGTGGCCGGGCTGGCGGTGCCCGTCCCGGCGTCGGCCTCCGACGTCACCCCGGCCTCGGCCGGGCTCTGCAGGTTCGGCAACCAGTGGGTGATCTCGGGTGACTGGGACGGTAACGGCGGCGACGGCATCGGCGTCGTCGACGACACAGCGGACGGGCTGGAGTGGTTCCTGCGCAACGATCCCGGCTCCGGCGCCACCGACTTCCACTTCAAGTTCGGCGCCAAGGGCGACATGCCGCTCGTCGGCGACTGGGACGGCAAGAACGGCGACGGCATCGCCGTGGCGAGGTGGGCCAACAAGAAGCTGCAGTGGCAGCTGCGCAACACGTTGAGCGCGGGCGCGCCGGACGCGTCGTTCAGCTACGGCTCCGACATCGACCTGCCGGTCGTGGGCGACTGGGACGGCAAGAACGGCGACAGCATCGGCGCCTGGCACCTGTCCGGAAACAAGATCGAGTGGTCGCTGCGCAACAGCGCGAACGCTGGTGCCCCGACGACGATCTTCTCCTTCGGCGCCAAGGGCGACCGGGCCGAGGTCGGTGACTGGGACGGCAAGAGCGGCGACGGCATCGGGACGTCGCACCGCGGCACCGGGATGGACTGGATCCTGCGCGACAAGGCCTCCGCTGGTTCTCCCGGCAAGAGCTTCACCTTCGGCGACGGCAAGACCGACTGCACGCTGACCGGCGACTGGGACGGTGACGGCGTCGACAGCGTCGGCATCGTCCGCAACCAGAGCGGCCGCGAATGGCAACTGCGCAACGCGCTGAGCGCGGGCGCCCCCGACTACACCTTCAAGTACTGACGTCCGCAGATCCCATCGGCGTCTGGGGTGTGGGTCACCGGCTCGGGTGGCCCACACCGAAACGCCGTTACGGGGAGCAGAATGACGGGGACCGAGCGTCGCCGGACCGCCCAGGGACCCCATGACGATCCAGACCTCCGACCCCTTCGTGCACGAGGCGCTGCTGTACCGGGACGAGGACGACTTCCTCGCCGGCACCGCGCCGTTCGTATCCGCCGCGGTCGACGCGGGCGAGGCGGTCCTCGTCGCCGTTCCCGAATCCGGCATCGCGCTGTTGCGCGACGAGCTCGGCCGCCGGTCGGACCGCGTCAGCTTCCTCGACATGCACGAGGCGGGCCGCAACCCCGGCCGCATCCTGCCCGGCGTCCTGCTGGCGTTCAGCGCGTCCGCGCCCACGGCGCCGGTGCGCATCATCGGCGAGCCGATCTGGCCCGGCCGCACGGAACTGGAGTACCCGGCGTGCGTGCAGCACGAGGCGATGATCAACTCGGCGTTCGCCGGGCGGCACGGCACGATCCTCTGCCCGTACGACGCGCGCGGGCTGGAGCCGTTCATGCTGCATGACGCCGAGCGCACACACCCGATCGTCGTCGAGGACCGCGTCCGCCGGCCGAGCTGCCGCTACACGAGACCCGAACAGCTGGCCGAGGAGTTCAACCTGCCGCTGCCGCCCGCGCCCGGTGAGGCCGAGCTGCACGGGTTCTCGGTCGGCAACCTCTGGTACACGCGCAAGCTAGTGGAGACGTTCGCGGGCGAGTCCGGGCTGCGCCGGCCACAGGTCGAAGATCTCGTGCTGGCGGTCAACGAGCTCGCGACCAACAGCATCCTGCACGCCACCGGTCACGGCGTGCTGCGGATGTGGCGCGACGACGCGACGGTCGTGTGCGAGGTCACCGACTCGTCGCGGACGCCGATATCGACGACGCTGACCGGGCTCGACGCGTTCGGGATGGTCATGGTGAACCTGTTGTGTGACCTGGTTCGCACTCACATGAGTCACACGGGGACCACCGTTCGGGTGTACTTGTCCCGATAGGGTGTGGCCGTCATTTCATCGCCATGCGGATGTCACACGGCTCTGGTCTCCTGGACCGCCTATGACAGACCACCTGAGCCCCCTCGACGTCGCCTTCCTCGCCATGGAAGGCGACAGCAACCCGCTGCACCTCGGTGCCGTGGCGACGTTCGCACCCCGGCAGCCGGTCCACCCCAGCCGCATCGCCGCCGTGCTCTGCGAACGCGTGCTGGAGATCCCCCGCATGCGCCAGCGCGCCCGCATGTCGTGGCTGCCGCCCGGTGGCGCGCGCTGGGTCGAGGATCCGGCGTTCGCGCCGGAGGATCACGTGTTCACGCACCACGTGCGCGGCCGCGACCGGTTCAACACGCTGGTGTCACACCTGATGGCGCAGCCGCTCGACCTCGACCGGCCGCCGTGGGAGCTGCACGTCGTCACCGGCCTGCCCGGCGGCCGGTACGCCGTCGTCGCGAAGCTGCACCACTCGCTGTGCGACGGCATGAAGGCCGTCGGGCTCGGGCTGCGGCTGTTCGACGAGTCCCGGCTGTCCATTCCGGACGCTCCCCCGCCCGCCCGGTCGTTCCCCAATCTGGAGGACATGGTGCGCGGCGTGAAGGACACGTTCGACATCGCGTCGTCGGTGTTCCTCAACACGCGCCCGCCGGCGCTGAGCTCCCCGGTGCTCACCTCGTCGTCACGCCCGCGCCGCGTCGTGACCGCCCGCATGGATCTCACGGACGTGCACCGGGTCCGCCGCGAGTACGGCGGCACCGTCAACGACGTGCTGCTCGCCCTGGTGACCGGCGCGCTGCGGCACTGGCTGCTGGCCCACGACAGCGCGCGTCCCGGTGCCGTGGTCCGCGCGTTGATCCCGGTCAACCAGCGCGGCCGTTCCGGCAACGGCAACGCGGGCAACCAGATCTCCGGCTTCCTGTGCGAGCTGCCGGTCGGTGAGACGGATCCGTTGCAGCGCCTGCGGATCATCCGCGACCAGATGGACCGCAACAAGCAGCAGGGCCCCGACCGCGGCCCCGGCGCGCTGCCACTGCTGGCCGACCGCGTGCCGCCGATCCTGCACCGCCTGGCCGCGCCGGTCGCCGCCCGCTGCGCGCCCCTGCTGTTCGACACGCTCGTGACGTCCGTGCCGCTGCCGTCGGTGCCGCTGACCCTGGACGGGGCCGAGCTGTGCGAGCTCTACCCGGTCGCGCCGGTGGCCCCCGGCCACGCCGTGGGCATCGCGCTGTCGACGTACCGCAGCGCCGTGCACTTCTGCCTGCACACCAACCAGGCGTGGATGTCCGACACGCACTGGCTGGACGGCGTGCTGCGCCGTGAGCTGGCCGCGCTGCAGCCCGCGCCGGTGGCCGCTGTTTACACGTGAGGCCTGCCGGGCACACGAAGTGACATGACGACCACGGTCATCCTCGACGTGGACGGCACGCTGGTGGACACGAACTACCACCACACGGTGGCGTGGACGCGGGCGTTCCGCCGATTCGACCGCACCGTGCCCGCGTGGCGCATCCACCGCGCCATCGGCATGGGCGGCGACAAGCTGGTCGCGGCCGTCGCGGGTGACGTGACCGAGCGGGAGATCGGCGACGACGTGCGCCAGGCGTGGATGGACGAGTTCGACGAGTTCCTCGCCGACATCCAGCCCCTCGAAGGCGCGCACCGGCTGATCACGGCGGCTTTGGAGCAGCACTCCGTGGTGCTCGCCAGCTCGGGCAAGAAGCAGCACGTGGAGCACTACCTGGAGGTCCTCGACGCGCGCGACGTGCTGTGGACGAGCGCCGACGACGTGGAGGACAGCAAGCCCGACCCCGACCTGATCCACGTGGCGCTCCGGAAGGCGTCGGCCACGCGGGCCGTGGTGATCGGTGATTCCGTCTGGGACTGCGAGGCGGCCACACACGCCGGCCTGCCGTCCATCGGGCTGCTCACCGGCGGATTCTCCCGGGCCGAGCTCACCGATCGCGGCGCCTCCGCCGTCTACGAGACGCTCGACGACCTGCGCGCCGACCTGGCGGACCTGCCGTTCGCCGAACCCGCCTGAGGCTTACCGGCGGGGGCGCTATGAGGGGAGCTTTACAAGCGCTGACCGCCATGAAGGGTCCCCTCATAGCATCCCGCGCGAGCTAAGGCTTGCCGGGGTTGGAGGGCTTGCCCGTCGTCCGCTTCGTCGTCGGCTCGGCCGTGGTCGGGTCGCTCGCCGGCGGGTTGCCGTGACTGGTCTCCGTGACGTTCGGCGGGGCGTCCCCCGAACCCGACCCCGAGCTCGGCTGGCTCCCCTGCGCGGGCGCGTCGCCGGACCGCACGACGGTCACCGTCGACGCGGTGCCGTTCACGGTCACCGACACGGTCTCGGTGATCTGCGAAGCCGAGGGCTCCTTCGACGTGGACTCGGAGTTCCCGTTCGCGGGCGGCGCCGAGCCACCGAGGTTCGTCACGATGACGGTGAGCGCCGTGACCGCGGCCGCCGCGGCGGCCACCGCGTAACCGACCTTGCGCACCCGCCGCCGGGGAAGCGGCTCGTCCACAAGGGACTCTTCGGGTTCCGGCAGCAACGCGGGCAGCCCGCGACTGGCCTCCTGCGCCGCGAGCAACGCCGAGGCGCACATCAACGCCGACGGCCGCTTGGCCGGGTCGAGCTCGGTCATCGACTTCAGGAGCGACGACCACTCCTTCGGCAGCCCCGCCGGAATCCGCGGCAACCGGGACAGCCGGGCGAGCGCCGCCTCCGCGTCGCCACCGGGGTACTCGGGCCGCCCGGTGAGGCACTCGAGCAGCACCAGGCCGAGCGCGTACACGTCCGCCTTCGGACCGACCGTCGAGCCCTTCACCTGCTCCGGCGCGAGGTAGCCGGCCGTGCCGACCAGGATCCCGGATTTCGTCACACGGGTGACGTGCGCCTGCAGCGCCAGCCCGAAGTCGGCCAGGTAGGCCTGCTTCTCGGTGTCGTCGATCAGGATGTTCGACGGCTTGATGTCCCGGTGCACGACGCCGACCTCGTGCACGTACCCGAGGATCTGCGCGATCTGCCCGCCCACGCGTGCCACGAAGGCCGGCGGCAGCGGGTCGGCCATCCGCTGGCGCAGCGTGCCGCCGGTGACCTCCTGCATCACGTAGTACGGCCGCCGGTTGTGGGCGCCGAAGTCGTACACGGTGACCACGCCGCGGCAGTGCAGCGTGCTGAGCATGCGGGCCTCGCGCTCGAGCCGCACGACGTCGTCGGGCTGTGCGGACCCGTCGAAGACCTTGATCGCGACGGACCGTGACAACTCCCGGTCATAGGCCCGGTAGACCTCTGCCATGCCGCCCGTGCCGATGACGGTGCCGACCACGTACCGACCGGCGATCACCTGCCCGGTCAGGTCCCCGTCCCACGGCTCGATCATCCCGCTTGGGCCTCCGACTTGTTCCCCGACTTCAGGGGGCAACCTAGCGGTCACCCAGTGCAGTGGGAATACAGATACCCGAACGATCTTCGGATCAAACCGCTCGGCCCAGAGCCCCCGCCCCGGTTCGGCCTAGTCCGCGCTGGTCAGACCGGCTCGACGACCAGTTCGGCCTCGATCCGGCGCACCAGTTCCTCGTCCCGGGCCAACTGGTCGGCGTCGGTGGTGGCCAGCACGACGTACCCGAGACTGGTCCACAGGTCCTCGGTCCGAGGCACCCGCGATCCCTCACGGTACGGGATCACGTCGCGGTTGAACGACGGCATCAGCGTGTCCAGCCGGTCCAGGCGCGCGGCGTTGCGCAGCACCCCGGCGGCGGGCGAGGACAGGTACACGGTCTTGACGAACTGGCGCTGCTCGTACAGGCCGACGGACCGGTCCCCATCCACCCAGTGGCGGACCATCCGGGTGATCTGTGACTCGCCGGCCCCGAGGAACGACAGCTCCTGCTGCTCCGCCCCCGCACACCGCGCGCCGATCTCGATCAGCCGCGGCCCGTCGGCGGTGATCATCACCTCGACGTGGGCGGGGCCGTTGCGCACGCCGGTGGCGTCGAGCACCTGCCGCACGTACTCGAAGAGCACGGGCACGACGGGATCGGTGGGCGACACGAAGGTGTTGGAGAGGTAGATCCCGAGCCGGTCGCCCCGGCGTTCCTTGGCGTAGCGCCACACGGCGGCCAGGCCGTGCGCCCCATCGATGGAGTAGGTGTCCACCTCGTACTCGGTGCCGATGGCGAGCTCCTGCACCAGGACGCGGTCGTTGACGATGTCCAACTTGTTCACGCTGCCGAGGATGCGGTGGAAGAGACTCCGCCAGTCGCCGCTAGCGGACGAGACGAACACGTCGTCCGTGCCGCCGCTCTCCTGTGGCTTGAGGACGATCGAGTCGAGTCCGGTGGCCGTGAGCCACTCCGCGACCTCGTCGGCGGAGTCGGACGAGATCTGGCGCAGATGCGGGACTCCGGCCGCGCGCAGCGCCAGGTACATCTCGTACTTGTCGCGGCGGGCATGCGAACGCTCCAGGACGTTGCTCCGTCCGGGGGCGATCAGCTCGGACAGGGCCTCGGCGGTCTCCACTCCGGTCTCGGTACCGGGGACCACGCACAGCGGCTCGTGGATGGACAGCTTGTCCGCCAACGGCTCCAGCGGTCCTTCGACCACGTGCACCTCGGCGAAGTTCTCGGGGAACCACGACTTCGCCAGACCGGCCGGGGGCTCCGGCGTGGTCAGGACCGCGATCGCACCCACACCTCGTTCGGCGAACGCGGGAGCGATCCCCCGCCCGGCCGAGTAGGGGTCCACTACGACGACCTTGCGATCCGCCACCGATTCCACTCCGATCTTCGCCGACTGCACTGCGCAGTGTGCCGAACTGACGAGCCGGTCAACAATCGGGGATTCGGCTGGAATTCCTGTCTCAACTGGACTCACACGAGATCATCGTCACTCGGGTCGAAACGCAGTAACCGTAACGTTTCCGGAGTTACCAGCAAGGGCGCCCATGCGCGCCAGTGCCGGCGCAGCCGCGAGGTGAAGTCGTGCTGGCCCGTCAGCGCCTGCGAGACCAGTTGCACGCCCAGGAAGTCCGCGACGATCTGCTCGGCGGCGTGCCGCAGGTTCACGTCGTCGCGCAGCTCGCCGCACGCCCGCGCCTGCGACAGCAGGTCGCGCACGACGGAGATCCAGCCGACGAACTGGCCGGCGGCGGCCAGGTCGAAGAACGCGGCCTCGCGCAACAGCCGGCTGCTGACGCGCACCATCAGGTCGGACTCCAGCCGGCGGGCGAACTCGAACGACAGGTCGACCAGCGTCTGCACCGCACCCAGTTCACGCTTCAACAGCTCGTCGACCAGTTCGTGCCACAACAGGGACTGATGCTCGATGATCGCGACGCCGAGCGCCTCCTTGGAGCGGAAGTGGCAGTACAGCGCGCCTTTCGTCACTCGGGCTCGGGCGCACACCGTGCGCAGGTTCGACCCGGCGAAGCCCTCGACGTCGAACACCTCCGCCGCCGCGCGCAGAAGGTTGCGCCGCGTCCGCGCCGCCTGGGGAGTACGACTCATCAAGAGACCTTGGCCCGTCACGCCATCTGAGCGGTGCCGAGCGCCAGCGCCACCGCGAGGGTGTCCTGAAGTTGCCAGTACTGCTCGATCTCACCGCGGTACACCGCGACCGACATCGCGAAGTCCATGTCCAGCAACGCTCCCGTCGCGATGACCCGCCAACGCGTCCAACCGAGCACGACCGCGTCCCCGCCGTCGGTCACGACCTGCCGCACGGTCAGCTGTTCCAGCTCCAGAATGTCGAACAGCGCCAGGAAGTACGACTCGACCTCCCGGCCGTTGCGAGCACCATCACTCCACCGGGTGCCGCCCAGATCGGGCACCCGCCAGTCCACACGCGGCGCGAACAGCCTGGCTATCCCGGCGGCGTCGCGCGCCGCGAGCCGGCTGAGCAGGACCTGGACCACCTCTACCGTCGACAGCACCCGGCTGGTCAACTCAGGCTCACTCCTGTCCTTGCGCGATCAACTACATCTCACCCTAGCCAGTCGCGCAACACTGCAGAACATTCGCTCGGTCACAGTGCGGCGAACGGGGGAATCAACATATAGGTGACATATCAACGACCACCGGTATCACCGTTTTGCGGCGTGCAAGCCCAGTAAAAACCGGGCACTGTGATGATGTCGATCGCGACAGCAACCGAGAAACGGAGCGGTGTGGTGCACGCCACCGAATCCATATCGATGCTCATTCCGCAGGCGAGGAGAGAACGTGGGCTGACCCAGGAGGAACTTGCGCGAAGGTTGTCTGAAATCTCCCGGAACGACAGCATAACCAGGGAAGACATCTCGCGCTGGGAGCGCGGCAAGCGGATCCCCGGCCCGTACTGGCGGAGCTGGATCAGCAAGGCGCTCGAAATGCCCTGTGACGACGTCGAACGGGCCGCGACCGTGGCCAGGACGAACCGCAGGGAACACCGGCAACTCAGGTAATGCGAGCGGTGCCGCGGCCGACCGGCAGGGGGTCGGCCGCCCGCGGGCACGGCGCACGGGGCGCCCCTCGAAGAACTGGCCCCGTGCGCCAGACCCGCCACCTGGACAAGACTGCGAAGGCGTGATGAGCAGCATTCTGCTCGCAAGCCTGGTCTCCGCGCTGATCAGCGCTCCCGCCCCCGGTACGTCCCCGATCAGGGTGAACGAGGTGGCCGCGGGCACTCAGGGCTTCGTCGAGCTAGCAAACACCGGCAACGCCGCCGTCGACATCGGCGGCTGGATCATCAGGTCATGCCAGAACGGCAAGGCCGGCCCACTCGCCACAATTCCGCTCGGCACGGAACTGCCCGCGGGTACGTTCTTCCTGATAGTTGGTCACGACTTCACGGGCACCGCCGAAAGACTCTTGTTCGTAGGGTCCATAGACCCTGGTGAAGTCTCGTTGCGCAATGCTAACGGCGCACGCATTGATGGTCTCGCATTCACCAGTAATTCACCATGCCGCGAGGGCGCCCCGACGGAGCAATGCGCTTACTCCTCCGTTGGCCGTGATTCGTTGTCTCGCGACACCGACGACAACGCGGCCGATTTCACCTGTCAACCGGTAACGCCGGACCAACCGAATGAAATGGCCCCTTTCCAGGAACGTCATCAGGCGGAAACATGAAATGTGCCCGGCAAGGCGGAAGGGAACGGAAATCCGCAGCCGGGAAATCCGTCCACATTTCTGAAAGGTTCCTACCATGCGTCGAATGGTGATCGGTGGCCTTGCGCTGGCGATGTCCGCACTGGCCGCGATGAGCGGCTCCGCCAACGCGGACCAGCCCGACGCCGGCATCGAGGCCATCTCGCCGGTTGTGATCAACGAGGTGTCCGCGATCGGCCCGAACGGTGAGCTCGACGAGGCCATCGAGATCGTGAACATGACCGCCGACGTCGTCGACCTCGAGAACTACGTCGTCAAGGTCTACAGCAGCACCAACCAGGTACTGCAGACGATCCGGCTGGAGGGCATCACGCTGCAGCCGCAGGACAACCAGGGCAGCATCCTCGTGCTGACGGGCGTCAACTTCAGCAGCACCGTGGCGCCTGGTGCGCAGGTGCAGCCGATCGCGTTCACCGGCCAGCTCGGCATCCCGACCAACGGTGGCGTGGCCCTGTTCAGCTCGCTCGAGCCGACCGCCGCGAAGGTCGACGGTGTCGCGATGTCGAACGGCGCCGTGACGCCGCGCGAAGGCACGCCCGCGATCGCCGAGAACCCGCGCACCGCGCAGCTCGAGGCTTCCAACCAGCGCAACATCCTGAGCACTGACACGAACAACAACCGCGTCGACTTCCAGCTGCACACCCGCACCTTCGGTGCGCTCAACTAACCGGTAACCACAGGTGGCGCGTTGTCGCCGTTGGCGACAACGCGCCGCCGTTTTTCATTTCACAGCAAGGCAATCGGCCTCACCCTGATCGCCATGCGCCTGCTGCCGTTGATCCTGCTGCTGCCCCTGCCAGTCGTGGCTCCACACAACGGAGCCGCGTCCCCTCTACCTCCACCATCCAGTGAGACCGCCGTCCACCACGTCACCCTCATCACGGGTGACGTGGTGCGTTATGCGGAGAACCAAGACGGCCGAAAAGCCGTTCAAGTGGAACCCGCGGCGCGACCAGACGGTCCACCGCCCGCGTTCCAGACCATCACCGACGACGACGGCTTCTACGTCTACCCCTCCGACGCCCTGCCGTACGTCGCGACCGGCAAGGTCTCCAGCGCCCTGTTCAATGTCACGAGCCTGGTCCGCCAGGGACTCGCCGACGAGGAGACCAACACCCTGCCGGTGATCGTCACGTCCGACGGTCCGATGGCGATGTCCGCCGCCGAGACGCACACTACCGTCGCGAGTCTCGGCGCCTCCGGTGTCCACGTCGACAAGGCGAACGCCGAGAAGTTCTGGGCATCCGTTCCCAACGCCCGCAAAGTGCTGCTGGACAAGCGGATCCATGTCGACCTCGACCGAAGCACCAAACAGATCGGCGCACCCGCCGCGTGGGCCGCGGGTCTCGACGGCGACGGCATCACCGTCGGTGTCGTCGACACGGGCATCGACGCCGAGCACCCGTGGCTGAAGGAGAAGGTCGTCGAGTCCGAGAACTTCACCGACGATCCGGACGTGGCCGACCAGCACGGCCACGGCACGCACGTCGCGTCGATCGTCACCGGTGTCGCGCCCGCCACGAAACTGGTGGTGGCCAAGGTGTTCGACGCCTCCGGTGAGGGTGAGACGTCCCGCATCATGGCGGGTGTCGAGTGGGCCGCCACGCACGGCGCGAAGATCGTGAACCTGAGCATGGGCGGTGAGGCGACCGACGGCACGGACGAGCTGAGCACGCTCGTCAACGACCTGTCCGAGCGCACCGGAACGCTGTTCGTCGTCGCCGCGGGCAACAACGGTCCCGGCGCCCGCACCATCACGACTCCCGGCGCGGCGACGAAGGCGCTCACCGTCGGCGCCGTCGACCGCGACAACAAGATCACCGACTTCAGCAGCCGCGGGCCACGGCTCGGTGACGCGGCGATCAAGCCGGAGATCACCGCACCCGGCGCCGGCATCGTCGCGGCACGCGCCGCCGGAACGTCAATGGGCGCACCGGTGGACGACCTGCGCACCGCCGCGTCCGGCACGTCGATGGCCACGCCGCACGTCGCCGGTGCCGCCGCGATCCTCGCGCAGCAACACCCGTCGTGGTCCGGCCAGGCGTTGAAGAGCGCGTTGGTCGACAGCGCGCACGATGCCGGGCATCAGGTGTTCCAGCAGGGCTGCGGCGTGCTGGACGTGGCCCGCGCGATCAGCCGGCCCGCCTACGCCACGCTCGACGGCGAGGTGCTCACCTACGTCAACGACGGTGACACGCCGCTCGAGCTCGACCTGAGCACGTCGTTCCAGGGCTGGGACGGTAAGAACACCAAGCTGGACACCGACAAGAAGCACCTCACCGTGCCCGCGCACGGCAAGGCCTCGACCACGTTGTCCGCCGACCTGCCCACGGCCGGCGCGTACGGCGGCGTCGTGGCGACCAAGGGCACCGCGGAGTTCCGCACCCCGGTCAGCATGTACGTCGCCCCGGAGAAGTACTCGGTGAACGTACACGTGAAGGACTCGACCGGTAAGCCGGTCAGCTCCACGGTCGGACTACTGATCGACGACTCCGGCGGCCACGACAACGCCAACGACCCGTTCGACACCGACGTCACGTTCGCCTTCAACGTGGTGGACGGCGAGGGTTCCGTGGCCGTGCCGGGCGGTTCGTACTCGGCCATGACGTGGGCGAAGGAGCCGCGCCTGGACGGCCGTCGCTGGACCGCGCTGTCCGCGCCGGAACTGAAGATCGGCGAGGAACGCGACCTCACCCTCGACGCCCGGCTGGGCGTGCCGATCGGCGTCACCGCGCCGATCCCGGTCGACCAGCGCGACCGCACGATCATGCTGCGCCGCGCCGTCACCGACCACATCGACGAGGCGGGTCTCGTGCTCGGCCAGACCACGTGGCAGCCGTACGTCACGCCGGTTCCCGCGGCCAAGCAGGGCGCGATCTCGTTGCAGGACACCGTGACGCTCCACCGCAAGGCCGTTGAGATGGGCGACCTGCACCCGGAGTACGACGCCGGCACGCTGGCCGTCAAGTACCCCGGCAAGCACACGCTGCCGGTCGTCACGTCCGGCGACGTGACCGGCAAGGCCGTGCTGGTCAAGATCGCGGCGCCGACCGGTCCGGGCGACCCGACGGCCGCCGTGTTCAAGGCCGCCACCCAGGCCGCGACCGCGAACGCCAAGGCGGCACTGGTGATCGCGTACGTCGACGCGCCGAACGCCGTGCCGATCAGCAACCTGTCCAGCGCGACCGTGCCCGTCGTGTCGGTCAGCAAGGCGGAGGCGGCCAAGATCGGCGCCCAGGTGACGATCGACGTGCGGCCGCAGCCGGACGAGGTGTTCAACCTGAGTTTCCTGGACGCCAACGGAATCCCCGCCGACCACGTGAAGAAGGTCAACCGCGACGACCTGATCCGCGTCAACACCGAGTACCACGCCGAGAAGCCCGGCCTGACCGTGCAGAAGACGTGGTACCCGTTCCCGACCGGGCTGTGGCAGACGCAGTTCCTCAGCGGCGTCACGTTCCCGGTGCCCGCGAAGTGGACCGAGTACATCGGACCGGCCAACGCGGGCATGGTGTGGAAGCGCGGTGTCACGCTCAACGGCACCGACGAGAAGGGCGTGCGGGCCGCGTTGTCCATGTACCAGCAGAACATCTACAAGCCCGGCGAACACAGCCGCCCGGACGAGGCATGGTTCTCCGCGCCGATCCACAGTGGAGCCCTGGTGCTGCAGTCCGACCACCCGGCGCGGTACCCGGACGGCGACGCGTGGAACCAGCTGTGCTCGCCGTGCCGCGTGGGCGACGTGCTCGTGCCGGTGCTCAACTGGGGTGACGGCGTGCCCGGCCACTTCACCAACCCGTACGAGAACGGCCGGTACCGCACCGCCACGACGACCCGGTTGTTCAAGGGAGACAAGGAGATCCAGCCGGACAAGAGCAACCCGTACGCGCCGTTCCCGACGTGGGTCCTCGACCCGGCGCCGACGACGTACCGGATGACGCAGGTCGACGCCTTCCCGCCGGGAGCCACCTACGGCGCGCCCAACGGCGCCCTGTTCCGGCTGGCGTCCCGGGTGGACACCACGTGGACGTTCGAGTCGCGGCAGAGCACGCAGAAACCCAGCAGGGGCTACAACTGCTACCACGGCACGACGTGCGCGGTGCAGCCGATGATCCAGCTGCACCACCGCTTCCCGCTCGACCTGTCGAACTCGGCCAAGCCGAACGTCGACTACACCTTCAGCACCGAGGCCCTCTCGACCCGTCCGGTCACGACGCTGACCATGGAGTACTCGGGTGACGGCAAGACGTGGCAGAAGGCGAGCGTCACGCCGAAGGACGGCACGTGGACCGTCACGGTCCACAACCCGGCGAGCGGTTTCGTCTGGATGCGCACCGAGGCCCGCGACGCGGGCGGCAACACGGTGAGCCAAACGATGCAGAACGCCTACGCCATCGCCGGAACGTAAGACACACGGGGCCGGAGCGTAAAACTCGCGCGAGTCTTACGCTCCGGACCCCCATGTCTTACGTTCCGGACCCCTGAGATTTACGTTCAGCTCAACGACACCCAGCCGCGGGCAGCGGCGCGGAGGCCCGCCTGGAAGCGGGTCTCCGCGCCCAGCGTCATCATCAGCCGATGCAGCCGCCGCTGGAACGTCCGATAGCTCAGCCCGAGCTGCTTCGCGATGCTGCGGTCCGGCATACCGGTCGTGAGCAACGCAAGCAGCCGCGCGTCCTGCTCCGACAGCCCGCCGGAGTCCTCCCCGGACGTCAGGCTCAGGGGCACCGCGCGTCCCCACAACGACGAGAACAACGCGCCCAAGGCGTCGAGCAACGCGGACGGATGCACGACCACCGCGCTTTCCAGCGAACTGGGCGTGGTCGACAGCGGCATGATCCCGAGATGGGCGTCGGCGAGCACCATCTTGGTCGGCACGTCGGCGAGCACGCGCGCCTCCTCCCCCAGCGACAGGCCGGCCTCGACGTCCGCGCGCAGGTCGTGCAGGTCCAGCGCCGCGCGTTCGTAGATGCCCCGGAACCGCACACCCTGTTGGAGCAGATCGCGTTCCGCCGGATGGAGTGAGCTGGGCTGGCGCGCGTACGGCGGCTTGTCGACGAACCGCACCTGGGAACGCGCGGTCCGCATCACCTGCTCGACGCGCCGCGAGATCGCGTCCGGGCCGTGTACCACCTCGACCAGTTCGGCGGCATTCCCGCCGACCGCGGCACGAAAGCGTTCCTGCAGCAACGCGGCATGCGCTCGGGCCTGCTTGAGCTCCTCCTCGCGGCGCAGGAAGAACACGCTCAGCGCGACGTCGGGCGCGACCGCGCCGTACTTCGGGCCGGACCGGGTGATGAGTCCCTTGGCGCGCAACGACCGCAGCACCGGCCGCAACTGTTGTCCGGACAGGCCCGACGCGCGTTCGAGCTCGGCCAGTGTCCTGGACGCACTCTCCACGAGGACCTCGTACACCTTCTGCTCTGCGGGACGCAGGCCGATGACGCCGAGCATCCGAACAGTATGCCGACAGCACGCACCCATTGACGCGGGGCCAAAAGCAGGTGTAGACCTGTCACCTGAAAAGGTTTTCAACCTTTTCACGCCGCCGCCGCAGCAGCTGTAACACCCGCATGCCGTTTGTGGCGAAAGGACGGCCCCGATGGCCATCTGGCACTCCCGTCGCGACTTCATCAAGCTCACGGGCGCGGCCGCGGGAGCGGCGCTGCTGTCCAGCACGATCGTCGAAACAGCACACGCGGCACCGGCCTCCCCGTGGGACCAGGTTCCCGACATCCTGGCGAAGATCAAGCCGCCGACGTTCCCGAGCGCCAAGTTCGACATCACGGCCTATGGCGCCAAGGGAGATGGAAAGACCAAGAACACCGAGGCGTTCCGCAAGGCCATCGAGGCGTGCAACAAGGCCGGTGGCGGCCAGGTCGTCGTGCCCGCCGGTAGCTTCCTCACCGGCGCGATCACCTTGCTCAGCAACGTGAACCTGGTGATCGACAAGGGTGCCACGATCAAGTTCAGCACCGACCCCAAGGACTTCCCGCTGGTGTACACGCGCTGGCAGGGAATCGAGTGCATGAACTTCTCGCCGTTCATCTACGCCCGCAAGCAGGAGAACGTCGCGATCACCGGCTCCGGCACGATCGACGGCCAGGGACCGTCCGGCCCGTGGTTCGACTACGACGGCAAGCGCGACCCGGACTGGCAGTCGCTGCAGAAGCAGGCGCTGGACAACAAGCCGGTCACCGAGCGGAAGTTCGGCATGGGGCACTACCTCAAGCCGAACATGGTGCAGCTCTACGAGTGCAAGAACATTCTCATCGAGGGCGTGAACCTCAGGAACTCGGCGATGTGGAATGTCCACCCGGTGCTCTGCACGAACGTGACGGTCCGCAACATCTTCATCTACAGCCGCGGCGGCATGGTCGACGGCTGCGACCCCGAGGCCTCGCAGTACGTCCACATCACCGGCTGCCGGTTCGACACCGGCGACGACGGCATCGCGATCAAGGCGGGCCGCGACATCGACGGCCGGCGGGTCGGCGTGGCCAGCGAGAACATCGTGATCGAGAACTGCTCGTTCGAGGGCCGCTGGGGCGCGCTCACGGCCGGCTCCGAGATGTCCGGCGGCGTGCGCAACGTGTTCTTCCAGGACTGCACGGTGAAGAAGGGCTCGTCCTACAAGCCGTTCCACGTGCTGTACATCAAGACGAACAAGCGGCGCGGCGGCACGGTCGAGAACATCCACGCGCGGCGGATCAAGGCGAGCGACGTCGACCGCGAGGCGATCATGGTGACGCTGAACTACAGCCTCACCGGTCCCGGCTACGGCCCGATCGTGAACCCCAAGGTGCAGAACATCACCGCGGAGAACTTCACCGTCAACGGGGTGAAGAAGACCGCGGTCACGCTGGACGGCCTGTCCGAGTCCCACATCAAGAACGTGACCATCGCGAACAGCGCCTTCACCAACGTCACCACCGCGAAGCCCTCGGTGAAGAACGCCGACGGCACCCAGTTCACGAACGTCACCATCAACGGCAAGCCCGCCTGAGGAGCGTCCCGTGCCCCTGTCTCGAAGAGACTTCGCCCGCGTGTCCGGTCTGGTCGCGGCCGGTGTCCTGCTGACGCCGGGAATCGGCGAGGCCGCACCGGATCCGTGGCGTGAGGTGCCGCGGATCCTGGCGCACATCCGGCCGCCGAAGTTCCGCAAACGCGACTTCGACATCACGGCGTACGGCGCCAAAGGGGACGGGACCACCAAGAACACCGAGGCCATCTACCACGCCATCACGGCGTGTCACCGGGCCGGTGGGGGACGTGTTGTCGTGCCCGCGGGCACGTTCCTCACCGGCGGCATCCGGCTGCTGTCCAATGTGGAGCTCCATGTCGCCGCAGGGGCGACGCTGAAGTTCAGCACCGACCCGAACGACTACCTGCCGCTCGTGCTGACGCGGTGGGAGGGCACGCTCTGCTACAACTACCAGGCGTTCATCTACGCGTTCGAGCAGTGCGACATCGCGGTCACCGGGCCCGGCACGATCGACGGTGACGGGCCCAACGGCCCCTGGCCCGAGTGGCGGGCCGGCGCGACGCCCGAGCTGCGCAAGATGGGCGAGGACGGCGTCCCGGTCGAGCAACGGATCATGGGTCCGGGCAAGAACCTGCGGCCCAACCTCATCCAGTTCTTCCGGTGCCGCAACATCCTCATCGAGAACCTGCTCGTCAAGAACCCGGCCATGTGGTCGTGCCACATGGTGTTCTCGCAGAACATCACCATCCGCAACCTCGAGGTGTACAGCACGAACTCGCAGGGCGACGGCGTCGACCTCGACTCGTGCAGCTACGCCTACGTGGCCGACTCTCGCTTCAACACGAACGACGACTGTGTTGTGGCGAAGTCAGGTCGGGATGCCGACGGACGGCGGGTCGGCATCCCGACCACCCACGTGGTGGTGGAGCGCTGCAGGTTCTCCGGGCGCTGGGGTGGAATCACCGTGGGCAGCGAGATGTCCGGCGGCATCGAGAAGATCTTCGCGCGCGACTGCCTGATCAACTCGCCGGACTTCCCCGGCCGCTACCCGATCAAGCACGCGCTGTACGTCAAGACGAACCAGGACCGCGGCGGCTACGTGCGGGACATCCACCTGAAGAACTTCAAGGGCTGGGGCGTCGAACGGGAGATCCTGTTCGTGTCGATGTTCTACCAGAACGGCGGCACCAAGGGCTTCTTCCCGAAGATCGACGACATCACCGTCGACGGCATGGTCATCGACGGCGGCCGGATCGCCGCGTCCTTCACCGGGTTCGAACAGAGCCACATCCGGGACGTGCAGATCACCAACAGCACGTTCGCGAACATCACCCAGCCCAACGTCATCTCCAACACCGACGGCCTGGTGTTCCGGAACACCACGATCAACGGGCAGCCCGCATGAGGATCGTGCTGGCACTGCTGTTGCTGTGCGCCGGTCTCGCCGCCGCGCCCCCGGTCGCTTCGGCGGGCCGCGGCTGGGACGTCCGGCCCTCGCCGTTCCAGCTGGACCTCGGCAAGACCGGCCAGCGCGAGTCGGGCTTCCGGACGGCCGACGGGACCGAGCACCGGCTGACGGATCTCGTGTCGCAGCACCGGGTTCCGCACGGCTTCAAGTACGTCGTCGCCACCAGCGACCCCGGTCGCGTCGCCGACGTCGTGGTGACGCGCACCCCGCGCGGGCTGCGGGTCGGCACGACGTTCCGGCCGGACACCGGTGTGGCGCAGGTGTTCACCTCGCTCCCGGGCTCGCTCGACGAGCACTACCTCGGCGGCGGCGCGCACACGATGTTCGTCGACCTGCGCGGCAAGGTGCTGCTGAACAAGGCGGTCTTCGTCGGCGCCTCGACCTTCGGCAAGTGCAACAAGAACGGCGCGCCCAGCACGTTCTTCATCAGCAGCGCCGGGTACGGCGTCTACGCCGACACCAAGGCGATCGGCCGCACCGCGTTTCCCGGTGCCGTGGAAGACAACCACTGCAACGACAAGCCGGCTCCGTGTCCGGTGAAGTACGGCGTGCCGGATCGGATCCAGCTGTGCTTCAAGACCGGGAGAATCGACTACGAGGTCTACTCGGGTTCACCGGCGCAGGTGAACTCGGCGTACTTCAAGCGAGTCGGACTACCGACCTTGCCGCCACCGCGCCAGCTGGCGTTGACGAAGTGGCGCGACAAGTACAACCACTCCGACGAGATCGTCGAGGACGTCACGCAGTTCCAGCAGCGGGGCGTGCCGCTGGACACGCTGTGGGTCGACAACCCGTGGGAGCAGGGGCCGGTCGGGGCGCGGCCGACTTACGCGTGCATCGGCGCGTTGAAGTTCGACAAGACGATGTACCCGGACGCGCAGGGCACGATCGACTGGATGAGGTCCCGTGGCGTGAACCTCGGCGTGTGGGTGGCGCCGTTCCTGTCGAAGATGTCGGACGGCAAGGAGTGCCCGCACGACTACCCGGCCGGCTCCTTCGTGCAGTCGGACCGCACCAACGTGTGGGACATCGATCTCACGAACCCGGTGGCGCGGGCGCACTACGAGGCCAAGCTCGAAGCCGTGTTCCGCATGGGCGTGAACATGGTCAAGGGCGACCGCGGCGAGGAGCACAACTTCGAGGAGTCGACGTTCCAGGGCGGGCCCGGGACGTTGATCCACAACCAGTACCCGTTGCTGTACGCGGAATCCGTCGTTCGCATGTTGCGCAAGGTGCACGGCGACAACTACACGACGCTGTTCCGCGCGGGCGGCGACGGGATGCCGACGCAGCTGCGCGGGTTCTGGCAGGCCGACGCGGACATGAGCTTCGACGGGCTGCGTCTCTCGGTGCGGCGCGGGATCAACTCGTGGATCTCCGGGCACCCCGTGCAGGGCTCGGACACCGGCGGGTACCGCAATCTCGGCGGCGGACCGTCGGAGTCGCTCTTCGTGCGGTGGTCGCAGATGTCGGCGGTATCGCCGGTGTTCCAGGTCGGCAGCTCGGGCCGCAACTCGACGCCGTGGGTGTACGACCCGGCGACGTTCGAGCGGTTCCGGCGGGCCGCCGTGCTGCACTACGAGCTGTTCCCCTACCTGTATCGGGCGGCCCGGCAAGCTTCGCGCGACGGCACACCGATCACGCAGCCGATGGCGTTCCAGTACCCGTCGGACGCGGAAGCGTGGAAGGCCGACCAGCAGTTCATGGTCGGTCCCGACCTGCTGGCCGCGCCGGTGACCGCGGACCGCGCGGAGGCCGACGGCGCGGCGGGTCAGCCGACCCCGGTGGACGTTTACTTGCCGCCCGGTAAGTGGGTCGATCTGTTCGCCGGCACGGTCGTCGAGGGCGGACGGCACGTCACCCGGCTGTCCACTCTGGACGAGTTCCCGCTCTACCTACGGGCCGGGTCGGTGGCACCCCTGAACTTCCGCACACCGGACGTGTGGGCGAAGCCGTGGGGTGTCAACGACCTGGACCGCACGGATCGCGCCGGGTGGGTCGTCTCCCCCGACGCGACCGGAACGTTCAGCGCGCTGCGCACCGCGCGGTTCGGCGACCACCTGGTCGTCATGCTGCACGGCGCCCCGGACGAGTCACAGCTCCTCATCCCGGCGAACGTCAAGCGGGTGCTGATCGACGGCAAGCCTCTTCCGTCGTCGTCGATCGAGCAGCTGCGCGGTCAGGACACGGGCTGGACGACGCACAGCGCGCCCGGCTCGTTCGGCGGCACGGTGCTGAAGCTCAAACCCCGACACGGGCACAGCACCGTGCTGCTCACCCTGACCTGACAGCCGCTCCACAGGCGGCTCACAGGAACCGGCCGCACGCTGGTTCCCATGACACCCATCCATAACAGGGGTCTGCAGTTCGACCTGCGCACTCTCCTCGACCGCCGCCGGGCACTCACCCTGCTCGGCGGCGCCGGGCTGACCACCCTGGTCGCCTGCGGCACCCCCGCGACGACCACCTCGACCACGACCGCCGCGGGAACGTGCTCGAACGCAATCCCCCAGGAGACCGCGGGCCCCTACCCCGGCGACGGCTCGAACGGGCCGAACATCCTGACGCGGAGCGGGATCGTGCGCAGCGACATCCGCAGCAGCTTCGGCACCGGCTCCGCCACCGCCGAGGGCGTGCCACTGAAGATCGAGCTGACCGTCCAGAACACGTCCGACGGCTGCAAGCCGTACGCGGGCGCGGCCGTCTACCTGTGGCACTGCGACATCGACGGCCGGTACTCGATGTACTCGCAGGGCATCACGAACGAGAACTACCTGCGCGGCGTCCAGGAGGCCGATTCGTCGGGCAAGGTCACCTTCACCAGCATCTTCCCGGCCGCCTACTCCGGCCGCTGGCCGCATGTCCACTTCGAGGTGTACCCGTCGCTGGCCGAGGCGACCAAGGCGGGCAACAAGATCACCACCTCGCAACTCGCGTTCCCCGAGAACGTCTGCAAGACCGTCTATGGCACCACCGGGTACACGCAGAGCGTGCGCAACCTCGCGCGGACC
The DNA here is from genome assembly GCF_030269605.1 of Lentzea sp. NBRC 105346. Lineage (GTDB taxonomy): Bacteria > Actinomycetota > Actinomycetes > Mycobacteriales > Pseudonocardiaceae > Lentzea. The sequence continues at coordinate 89,182 of NZ_BSTQ01000015.1, read as the reverse complement.
AGCCTGGACACCGACATGGTGTTCCGCAACGGCCACGACCAGCAGCTCGCCGTGATCACCGGTGACGTCAACTCCGGTTACACCGCAACGCTTTCAGTACCGGTCTAGATAACGTTCGAGCGCGGCCGCCCCGCCGAGCATGGCGAGCCCCCGCGCGGTGAGCCTGCGCTGCCATTCGTCCAGCGCGTTCGACAACGTGTCCGTGCCACCGGCCGTCCGGATCTGCTCGACCACGGTGGCGATGCGGCCCAGCGGATAGCCGCCGCGCCGCAGCAGGTGGGCCAGCTCGGCGTCGCGGACGTCGTCCGCGCGGTAGACGCGATATCCGGTGCGCCGGTCCCGTTCCGGGGTGAGGATGCCGGCCTCCTCCCACTTGCGCAGGGTCGCCGGGGTGACGCGGAGCAGGTGGGCGAGCTCGCCGATGGTCCGCGGGATCGCGGAGTGCTCCGGTGTGTCGCCGGTCAGGTGCCCCACCGCTTTCCGCACCGTGTCAAGGGTTTCGCGGTCGCGGAGCAACTGCAGGTGGCTTCGGTCGATGATCGTCAACGCGGTGTCGGGCTCGTCTTCGTGCAGCGCGATCATGATCTGCCCGGCGGCCGAGTGGCCGTGCGCGGGAATCAGCGCCAGGAACGCGCGCAGCGCCGCCGCGTGCACCTCGGTGTAGACGCGGTAACCGCTGGGCGTGCGCTCGGCGGGCGGGAGGAAGCCGTCGCGCTCGTAGTTGCGGACGGCCTGCGTCGAGAGGCCATGTTCACGGGCCAGGTCGGCTGGTCGCATCGGTTGAGACTTTAACGCAGTTGTACCCGAGCAACGCTGTGAAAGTCTCAACCGAAATTTCAACGATACGGTTGAGACCTATGAGTCAGGACATCACAGCCTTCGCCACAAGTGACCTGCTGGCGTTCGGGGAGCCGGCCCATTGGCAGCCGGCGCACGCCCGCCTGCGCAACGACCTGTTCGCCCAGCTCGTAGACCGGGGCTTCCGGTCGATCGCGCTGGAGACCGATCGCGTGGCCGCCCTCGCGGTGAACGACTTCGTCCAGGAGGGCATCGGCACCCTCGACGCGGTGATGAAGGAAGGCTTCACGCACAACTTCGGCGACTTCGACGCCAACCGGGAACTGGTCGCCTGGATGCGTTCCCACAACGAGAACCGGCCCGCGGACCAGCGGGTGGCCTTCCACGGCTTCGACGGCCCCATGGAGATGATGAACGCCCCGAGCCCGCGGCGTTTCCTCGAACACGCCCGCGACTACCTCGGGCTCGATGTCGATATCGCGGGCCTCGCCGGTGACGACGAACTGTGGTGGCGCACGGAAGCGGTCATGGATCCGGACGTCTCGCTCGGCGACTCCGCGGAGGCGGACCGGCTGCGCGTGATCGCCGACGACATGCTCACCAAGCTGTACGCCCGCGCACCGGAACGGATCGCGGCGACGTCCCGCGCCGAGTGGCAGCGGGCGAAAACACACCTCAGCGCCGGTATCGGCATGCTGCGCTACCACAAGCAGGCCGCTGAGCAGATCGAGGACCGGGTGCGGTGGTCGCTCCTGTCCGCCGTCCGGGACGCGATCATGGCCGAGAACCTCCTCGACATCCGGGACATCGAGGCCGGGCGGGGCACGACGCTGGTGTTCGCGCACAACCGCCATCTGCAGCGCGGCACGAGCACGCTCGAGCTGGGCCCCATGCACATCGACTGGTTCAGCGCGGGCGCCATCGTGTCCGCTCTGGTCGGCGAGCGCTACACGTTCATCGCGGGCAGCCTGGGGAGCAGCGAGACCCTCGGGATCGGCGAGCCCGAGGCGGACACCTACGAAGGCGACCTGCAGAGCCGGATCCCGACGTGGGGCCTGACCACCGAGCTGCCCTCCGGTCGCACGCGCACCGGCATCGACCCGATGACGGGCTACATCCCACTCGACGCGGAGACGCTCGACCGGGCCGACGCGGTCCTGCACATCAGCGGGCGTTAAGCGCCAGCCACAACTCCGCACGCACACCCGGTGAGTCGAGCGAGCGGCCGAGCTGCTCCTCGGCTCGCCGGATGCGGTTCTTCAGCGTGTGCCGGTGCACGCCGAGGCGGGTCGCGGCCGGGTCCCACTGCCCGTGGTGCGCGAGCCACACCCGCAGTGCCTCGCGGGACGTCTCGTCCAGCGGGCGCAGCAACGCCTCCGCGAAACCGTCGGGCACGAAGGACATCACGCTGTCCTCGAACCTGCGGACGCCGGCGTGCTGCGCCCGTTGGGCCTCCAGATACCCCTGCTCGACATCGTGGGTGGGTGACGAGGCGGCCGTGTAGTCGTCAAGGTCGTTTGCCAGCACCACGATCTGTCCGTCCACCTCGGCCCAGAACACGTCGTCCTCGGGCGGTCGCGCGGTGAGGAAGACACGGAACGGTCCGGGTGGCGCGGGGTGAAGTCCGTTGCGCATCAAGCGGAACTGGGCCGCGCGCAGCTCGCGCTGGGCGGCGTCGACGGCGTCGCTCTGCGCGAGCGCCAGCGCCAGCAGCGACGCCGCGGTGTTCACGATGCTGCGGTCCGCGGCGTCCAGCGCGTCCGGCGTGCCGACCGCGAGGAAGCCGCGGGCCTTCGCGCCCAGCAATTGCAGGAACACGTGCTGTCCGTCGATCTCGAACGCCGCGCTGGCCAGCCCTCCCGCCGCCTTGAGCCGGACGATCTCGCGGGAGATGTCCGGTCCGCGTGAAAAACCGTGGACGACCGTGCCGTGGGCGTCGAGCAGCATCACCCAGCCGTCGATCCACTGCCCCAGCCTGCGGACGGTCGCGGCGACGCCGTCCGTGCGCACCGCCGCCCTGGTCAACGCGCGTTGCGCCTCGCTGGTGCGGGTCAGCGCGGCGTACTCGTCCTTCGCGACCGCGCGCGACACGGCCTTGCTGATCGCGATGAACGGCACCTTGCGCGGTACCTCGAGCAACGCGAGGTTCTGTTTCTCCGCGGCCCTGATGAGCTCGGGCGGCACGGTGTCATGGCTCAGCCCGGTGCCGAACCCGAGCCCCACCACGCCCGCGCGCACCAGCCGGTCCACATAGGACTCGAAGTCGGTGAGCGTCAGCCCGGTGGTGAGCAGCAGCTCGCCACCCTCCAGGAACGGCGTCGGGTCGGCCAGCTCGGTGCCGTGCACCCAGCCAACACGACGGTCGGTGTCGCCGGCGAGCACCCGCAGGCGCAGGTCGCGGGCCAGCTCGCCGATGGTCAGAGGCATGTGCCAGTTTGTACATCTTGCACGTACAGATTCGCCACTTCCGATACTGCGCCCGGCTGTGACCAGGAGCATTCTGGGGACATGACCCGCCTGCGCACCGCCATCCCCGGTCCCCGCTCGCTCGAGCTGTCCGCGCGCCGCAAGGCCGCCGTGGCCGCCGGTGTCGGCTCGACGCTGCCCGTGTTCATCGAGTCGGCCGACGACGGCGTGCTGTTCGACGTCGACGGCAACCAGCTCATCGACCTCGGCTCCGGCATCGCCGTGACGAACGTCGGCAACCCGGCGCCCGCGGTCGCCGAGGCCGTGCACACGCAGATCGACAAGTTCAGCCACACCTGCTTCATGATCACGCCGTACGAGGGCTACCTGGAGGTGTGCGAGCAGCTCAACGAGCTGACGCCGGGCGACCACGAGAAGCGGTCGGTGCTGTTCAACTCGGGCGCGGAGGCGGTCGAGAACGCGGTGAAGATCGCGCGGCACGTCACCGGCAGGCAGGCGGTCGTCGTGTTCGACCACGGCTACCACGGCCGCACGAACCTCACGATGGCGCTGACCGCCAAGAACATGCCGTACAAGCACCGCTTCGGCCCGTTCGCGCCCGAGGTGTACCGGGTGCCGCTGTCGTACCCGCTGCACGACGGCCTGTCCGGCGCCGAGGCCGCGGCGAGGGCGATCGGCGCGATCGAGAAGCAGGTCGGCGCGTCCAACGTGGCTGCCGTCGTGATCGAGCCCATCCAGGGCGAGGGCGGCTTCATCGTCCCCGCGCAGGGCTTCCTGGCCGCGCTGGCTTCGTGGTGCCGCGACGCCGGCGCGCTGTTCGTCGCCGACGAGATCCAGACGGGGTTCTGCCGCACCGGCTCGTGGTTCGCGAGCGACCACGAGGGCGTCGTGCCGGACCTCATCACCACGGCGAAGGGCATCGCGGGCGGCCTGCCGCTGGCGGCGGTGACCGGCCGCGCCGACATCCTGGACGCCGTGCACACCGGCGGCCTGGGCGGCACCTACGGCGGCAACCCGGTGGCGTGCGCCGCGGCGCTCGGCGCGATCCGCACCATGCGCGAACGCGACCTCAACGCGGCCGCCCGCCGGATTGAAAACACCGTGTTGCCGCGGCTTCAGGCGGTGGCTTCGCGCAGCTCAGCGATCGCCGAGGTGCGCGGCCGGGGCGCGATGCTCGCGATCGAGTTCACCGAACGGACGCCGGACGTTGCCACGCGCGTAGCCAAGGCTTGCCACGAACAGGGTGTGGTGGTTCTGACCTGCGGAACCTACGGCAACGTGATCCGATTGCTGCCGCCGCTCGTAATCCCGGATGACGTCCTGGCCGAGGGCCTGGACATCCTGGAAGGAGCCCTGTTGTGACCGCTGCCGACATCCCCCACTACATCGACCCGGCCCCGATCGCCGAGCTGCCCCCGATCTGCGGCACCGCCCGCCTCGCCATGGAGCGCCTGCGCGCCGAGGCGGCCGAGCACGCCACCACCCGCCGCCGCGAGGCCGAACAGGCCGAAGGCATCGACTTCTTCCCAGGAGCCCGCGAGTGACCACCCCGTTCCACACCGCCGAAGACGTCGAACGCACCGTGGCCGCCGCACACGCGGTGGCCCCGGACTTCGCGGCCTCCCCCGCCCACGTCCGGGCCACCGCCCTGGACCACGTGTCGCGCCGGCTGGCCGAACGGGCCGAGGAGTTCGCCCAGCTCATCAACGACGAATCCGGCAAACCCCTGAAGTGGGCCCGCCTCGAGGTGAGCCGCGCGGTGTCGACGTTCCGCTGGGCCGCCGAGGAGGCCCGCCGCTTCTCCGGCGAGCTCCAGCGCCTGGACACCGACCCCGCCGCCGAGGGCCGCATCGCCCTCGTCCGGCGGGTCGCGAAGGGCCCGGTCCTGGGCATCGCACCGTTCAACTTCCCGCTGAACCTGGTCGCGCACAAGGTCGCCCCGGCCATCGCCGTCGGCGCCCCGATTGTCCTGAAGCCGGCGCCCGCCACACCACGCATCGCGTTCCTGCTCGCGGAACTGATCGCCGAGACCGACCTCCCCGAGGGCGCGTTCGACGTGCTGCACCTGTCCAATGAGGACACCGCGAAGCTGGTCGAGGACCCGCGCCTGCCCGTCGTGTCGTTCACCGGCAGCGGCCCGGTCGGCTGGGGCATCAAGGACCGCGTGCCGCGCAAGCACGTCACCCTGGAGCTCGGCGGCAACGCGGCCGTCGTCGTCTGCCCGGACTGGACGGACATCGACTGGGCGGCGCAGCGGATCGCGACCTTCGCGATGTACCAGGGCGGCCAGTCGTGCATCTCGGTGCAGCGCGTCTACGCGCACCGCGACGTGTTCGCGCAGCTCAAGGACGCCGTCGTGGCGCACGTCGGCAAGATGGACGCCGCCGCCGAGGTCGGACCGCTGATCAACGAGGCCGCCGCGGAGCGCGTCGAGGCCTGGGTCGACGAGGCCAAGCAGCGCGGCGCCACCGTGCTCACCGGCGGCACGCGCGAGCAACGGGACTACGCCCCGACCGTGCTGACCGACGTGCCCGAGGACGCGAAGGTCAGTGCCGAGGAGGTCTTCGGGCCGGTCGTGGTTCTGTCCGCTGTGGACAGTGTGGAAGAGGCCTACGACAAGGTGAACTCCTCCCGCTACGGCCTGCAGGCCGGCGTGTTCACGACGGACGTGCGCGAGGCGTTCCGCGCCGGACGCCGGCTCGCGGTCGGCGGCGTGATCGTCGGTGACGTGCCGAGCTACCGCGCCGACCAGATGCCGTACGGCGGCGTGAAGGAGTCCGGCGTGGGACGGGAAGGTCTGCGAGCGGCCATGGACGACCTCACCGAGGCTCGGGTGCTGGTGCTGACCGGGCTGGAGCTGTAACGCGAAGCTCCATGCGGAGCCCCAGGGGCCGGCGGACCAGGCAGCCCCAACCCGGTCCGCCGGCGTTACGTTCGCCGTGCGAGGGCAACGGCGAAACGAATCACACCCCGCTCACCTCCCGGATCCAGTCGCGGTGCGCGGGCACGCTGGCGTACTGCTGGTTCGTGTAGTCCCCGGTCGAGCAGACGCCGACCTGAACCCCGTTGTAGAGCTGCGGACCGCCGGAGTCGCCGTACCCGGCCGTGCCACCGTTGGCCGCGTCGGCCCACCGCGACCCGACGGCGCGTCCGCCGTACGCGTCCTTGGCGCGGCCGGTCACCGTGACGGCGCCGCGCTTGAGCGCGGGCGACAACGGTTTGCCCTCACCGACCTCGTAGGTGCCCCACCCGTAGATGTAGTTCCTCGAGTCCCGGGGCGGTTCGGTGTCGGCGAGCCGCACGTAGGTCGTCTGGATCGGGGTGGCCAGGTACAGCAGCGACATGTCGCCGTTGTCCACATTGGTCCCCGAGACGACGTCCGCGCGCTTGCCGCGGCCCCTGTTGACGTTGCCGACGAGCACGTAGTCCGGGATTCCGTCGGCGACGCAATGCTTCGCGGTCAGCACCCACTGCGGCGCGATGATGGAGGCGGAACAGCCGAACCAGTCGTCGCTCCAGTACAGCTGGGTGGCCCACGGCGCGCTGCGCACCGTCTCGCCACCGATGACGTTCACCCCGATCGGATCCGCGCCGGCGGACGGGGTGAACCCCGCACAGAGCAGCACACCGAGAACAAGTGATCTGACCTTCATCAGAACTCCTCCTGGCCTGCCGCGACGGCGGATGAACGTGAGCGTCGCACGCGTCTCGACACGCCCGGCACCGCCAGAAGTCGGTCAATTGACTGATGAATCAATCAGCCACATTCATCGGATGAATCTTTCGATCTTGACCTTGACTGTCATCATTTCGATGTGGCGGTCACGATCCGGGATGTCGCCCGGCAGGCGCGGGTGTCCGTGTCCACGGTGTCGCGCGCCCTCAGCGCGCCGGGCCTGGTCAAGGAAGCGACGCGGCAACGTGTGCTCGACGTGGTGCAGGGGCTGGGTTATCAGCCGAACCGCGCCGCGCGCAGCCTGATCACCGGGCGCACCGGGAACCTCGGCATCGTCGTGCCGGACCTGGAGAACCCCTTCTACCCCGCAGTGCTCCGCGGGGTGCAGGCGCGGGCCCGCGAGGCCGGGTGCGCGGTGTTCTTCTGCGACAGCCGCGAGGCCGACGAGGCGTCACTGGTCCAGGCCATGGCCGCGCAGGTCGACGGCGTGGTGCTGTGCGCGTCGCTGCTCGCCGACGACCTGATCGCCGAGCTCGCGGGCACGACGCCGCTCGTGCTGCTCAACCGCACGGTCACGGGCGTTTCCAGCGTGCTCATGGACAGCGCGGACGGCATGGCGCAGATCGAGCGGCACCTGCAGGAACTCGGGCACACGCAACGCGTCTACCTCGGCGGGCCGGAGCAGTCGTGGTCGCACAACCGCCGCCTCCTCGGTCTCGACGAACGAACCCAACGGCTGGGGTCGTTCGAGCCGAACTTCGAAGGCGGCCGGGAGGCCGCCGAGCGGGCGTTGCGGACCGACGCGACGGCGATCATCGCGTACAACGACCTGATGGCGCTCGGTGTGCTGAGCTACCTGTCGGAACGCGACATCCAGGTGCCGGGCCAGATCAGCGTCACCGGGTTCGACAACATTCTTTATGCAGCGATGTGCCACCCGACGCTCACCACGGTCGCGATGCCGACCGAGGAGGCCGGCCGCGTCGCCGTCGACCTGCTCGTGGAACGGCTCGCCGGCGGCGCGCCCGAGTGCCGCGAACTGCCGACCAAGCTCATCGCGCGGGCCAGCACGGGAAAGCTCCGATGTTCTATTGACTAGACCACTCCGACCGGGAAAGCTTCACCTCGTCTGACGTCCCTCCGCCGCCGTTCGGGCAACTATGGGAGGAACACGTCGTGAGGACAGCACGATTCCTCGGCGTTCTCGTCACCACGCTGGCTCTGCTCGCCCCGACGACGACCGCGAGCGCCGCTCCGCCGGCGGACTGGTCGAAAGCCGTGATCGACTCGACCATGAAGCGGTTCACGCCGGACAAGCTGGGCGGCTGGGGCTACACGCGCGGCCTGTACCTGTACGGCCAGTACCTGGTGTACAAGCGCACCGGCGACAAGAAGTACCTGGACTACATCAAGGCGTGGGTGGACCGCTTCGTCAAGCCGGACGGCAGCACCTCGCAGGGGTACACCAACCTCGACGCGATGCGCTCCGCGACGCTCTTCATCATCCTGCACCAGGAAACGGGACAGGATAAGTACAAGAAGGCCGCGGACAAGGTCCGCGCGAAGTTCAACAGCTACCCGCGCACGTCCGACGGCGGCATGTTCCACGCCACCAGCAAGGTCGGCCAGCTGTGGGCGGACGGCGTCTACATGGCACAGCCGTTCATCGCCATGTACGCCAAGGCCTACAACCAGACCTACGGCTACGACGAGGCCGTGCGCAACATGAAGACGTACTTCGCGCACCTCAAGTCCGACGACGGCCTGCTGTGGCACGCCTACGACGCGGACGGCTCCGAGTCGTGGGCCAAGAACCCCGGCAAGCACTCGGCCGAGCACTGGGCGCGCGCCATCGGCTGGTTCGGCATGACGGCGATCGACCTGCTGGACATCCTGCCGGCCAACCACCCCGGCCGTGCGGACCTCATCGCGATCGTGCAGCACCTGGCGAAGGGCTACACGAAGTACCAGGACGCGGCGACCGGTCGCTGGTGCCAGATCGTCGACAAGTGCTCGAACCCGAAGAACTGGACCGAGACCTCGGCGTCCTCGATGTACACGTTCATGCTGTCGCGCGGGGTCGAGAAGGGCTACATCGGCCAGGAGTACAAGGCCGTCGCGGCCAAGGGCTACCAGGGCGTGCTGGCCAAGGCGTCGGTCAACTCCAGCGGGCTGACCGACATCAAGGACATCTCCGAGGGCACGAACGTCGGTGACGCGAACTACTACTACGCACGTCCGCGCAACACCAACGACTTCCACGGCCTCGGCGCGTTCCTCATCATGAACGAGCAGCTCGCGAAGTGAAGTGAAGTGAAGTGAAGTGCGCTATGGGGGGGAGCTTTCCAAGCGCTGACCGCTGGGAAAGCTCCCCCCATGGCATTTATCCGCGTCGCTCAGGCCAGTGCGACCAGGTGCCGCGCCGCGACCTCGGCACCATCGGCGCGCGTCCATCCGGCGACCGCGCGCGCCTGCTCCGCGACCTCCGGCTCCAGCACGCGCTTCAACGCGTCGAGCAACGACTCGGAGCCGATGGCGCCGACCTCGAGAGCGGTCACCCGCTGCCCCCAGTAGTACTGGTCGTAGCTCTGCGGCAGCACGACCTGCGGCACACCGGCCCGCGTCGTCGTGTGCGTGGTGCCCGCGCCGCCGTGGTGCACGACCGCGGCGACCCGCGGGAACAGCGCCTGCTGGTTGACCTCACCGATGGAGATCAGGTCCGGCGCGTCGTCCACAAGGGACAGATCAGCCCATCCGCGGTGCAGGATCGCGCGGCGGCCCAGCGCGCGGGCGGTCTCGATCATCACCTCGTCGAGGTTCGGCCCGACGCCCTGGCTGCTGCCCAGCCCGAAGTAGATCGGCGGCTCGCCGGCGGAGAGGAACGCCTCCAGTTCGCGGGACAGCGGCCGGTCGTCCGGCCGGATCCACGCGCCGGTCTGCAGCACGTCCTCCTCACCCGGCCACGGCCCGAGCAGCGGATCGGTGGCCAGCCATGGCCGGTCGGTGAAGACGTGGTCGCGCACGTTCTCCACCGGGGCCAGGCCGGCCACCGACCGGTGCTCGTTGAGGTGCGGGCCCCACAGCTGGTTCCAGAATCCCGCGTCCTCGTGCCACCGCGTGAGGTTGTCACCGGTGGCCGTGCGTCCCGGCAACGCGGGCGGCGCGTGGTGCCGGGACGGCAATGTGATGGGGCAGTAGGCCGCGAAAACGTACGGCTTGCCCTGGCTCTCGGCGATCGAGCGCAATGCGATCTGCAGCGCTCCGGCCCCCACGAGAACGTCGCAGTCCGCCGCGACGTCCGTGATGGTGCCGAACTGGGCGGCCACGGTGTCGGCCACCGACTGTCGAAGCTGCTCGGGCGTGGGTTTCGCCTGAGCGGCCGCAGGTCTGCGCACCTCGGGTCCAACGGGCGTGAAAGGGACCCCGAACCCTTCCACCCAGTCCCGGAAATCAGGGGGCGCACACACCCTGACCTCCTGGCCAAGCTTTCGCAGCGCCGTCGCGAGCCCGAGCACAGGCTCGACGTCGCCGCGTGTTCCGATCGTGGACAGCAAGACACGCAAGGGAATTCCCCCATCCCGGATTCGTTGCCGAGCCGGAATTCTGGGGTATCACCGGGGTCTTGCCACAAGTCCCCCATCGAGCTATACGTTGAGGTGGGGGACGAAGCGGTTTAGTCGTAACCGCGAACCCACGAGCCGTCGGCGTCGTCTTCGAGCGTTCCCATCTGACATCACCTCCTCTCTTGGTGACCTGGATCACACCGTAGCGCCGTTTGGGGCCATCGAAACCCAGTTGAGACAAATGGGACGGGTGAATCGACACATCGTTGTGGCCTTAGTCACAGCCAGGCACGAAACGATCACCGTCTGCCAGTTGAGACACCCGAAAGTGTTGCTCCGCTTAGCCCAATCGTGGACAAACGGGTTATGCGCCAACTCCTCCCTGTAATCGCCGCGGTACTTGCCCTCGTCGTTCCGGGCACCGCGCAGGCCGTCACCGCCGATCCCGTAGCCGTCACAGTCGACTTGCTGAACTCCTACCGCGCGAAGCACGGCGCGGCCCCGCTCGCCCTCGACCCCGAGGTGACCCGGACCGCCCAGGAGTGGGCCGACTACCTGCAGGCGACGGACAAGTTCGAGCACCGGCCGAACAACATCTACGGCGAGAACCTCTACGCCGTCGGCAGCAGCACACGGACGCTGGACAGCGTTGCCACCAGGGCGCTTCAGACCTGGTACTCCGAGAGCCGCGGCTACGATTACAGCAGGGAATACACGGCCGAGAACGTCGACTACAGCAAGCTGCACTTCACCGCGATGGTGTGGCAGTCGTCCACTTTGGTCGGTGTAGGGCTCGCCCAGGGCAGGAACGGCACGTTCGTCGTGCTGAACTTCGCCAAGCGCGGCAACACCCTCGGCAAGTTCGTGGAGAACGTCCGCCCGCCCGTCTAACCGAATTTCGCGACGCAGTGCCAGACCTTCTTCAGGTCCTGCGGATCGTGCTTCCCGACGGCCTCGCCGATGATCCGGGCGTCCAGGAAACCGTTGCGCGCCAATGAACACGCCAGCTCGGCGATGTGCGCACCGCGGTACTCCGGGTCGATGTCGCCGACATGCGCACGGAAACCGTGATGCCACTCCACCGGGCACGGCAGCTCGCCTGCGAGCCGTTCGACCGGCGTGCCTTTGTAGCAGGGGTCGAGCACCAGGGCCTCGACGTCGGTTTTCAGGGTGACCGGCCCGTGCACGTGCGCCTCGACGTAGTCGTCCAGCACGTCCTTCTCGTCCGCCTGGGCCTTCTCGATGAGGGACATCCGCTCGGCGGTGCCGAAGTCGGCCGGTTCGAACACGCTGTCCGGGTAGCAGAACGTGGTGCGGCGCAAGGTTTCGCTCGTCAGCCGGAAGTGCGCCGAGCCGAACCGCGGCGCACCGCCCGCAGGCCGGCGCCGGAAGTTGAGCGCGCCGTACTTGGGCCGCGCGCTCGGCGGCGCGTCGTCGTAGACCCCGCCGAACAGCCTGCTCTCCCAGTCCTTCCGGCGACCGCCGAGGCCGCCGTTGCTGGTGCCGGTCTCGAACTGCGAGCGGTAGACGCCTTGGTCGCGCAGTGACTCCAGAATGGCCCCTCGGTCGGGATGGAAATTGAGCGTGACACGCAGATCCTGGTCGACGGGCTCCCCCGCCGACAACTGCGTCACGTGCTCGATCGCCCGTTCCCACACGGATCCTTTCTAGCCGATGCCCGCCGACTCCGTGACGGCCCGCACCGACGCCACGACCGCGCTGAACGGCGGCAGGAACGGGTTCTCGTCGGGCGCGTGCCCCAGCCAGGTGACCTCACCGCGCTCGAGCCGGCTGGGCGGCAACGGAACGAGCGTGCCGCGCCGGTGCGTCAACGCCCCGCGCGCCCGCAGCCGGATGAGGTTGACCTGTGACGCGTCGTCGGCGGACTCGGTGAGGATGAGCCACCGGGCCGGTGCTCCGGGGAGAACGAGCACCGGCCCGGCGAGCATGCGGACCGCGAGGTAGTGCTGCACCTCGCCGCCGATGCCACTGGGGAGTTCGACCGCGCTGACGTGGTGGTCGGTGTTGAGCAGCAGCCGCGAGCCCGAACGCAGCACCAGCCATTCCCAGCTGTGGAAGCGTTCCGCGGCGACCGAGAGATCGTCGAGCCCTCCGTCCGAGACCACTGTCATGACCACCAGCCCCTTGTAACTCAGGTCACATCAGTGGACTCCCGTCCGCCATGGAATTGCTCGCAGCTCACTCGAAAGCCGCGTTCAGCCGCGTAAGAACCCCCGCCGCCGCGAACGCCAGCGCGCCCGGCACCCCGCCGCACCGAGCCACGATCTCCTCCACCCCATAGGGCTCCGCGCCCACCCGGTTGGCGAGCAACTGCCGCGCCTCGGCACCGGTCAGCGGCCCGACCCCGACCGGCCGCGCGCCCGCGGTGACCAGCCCGAGCAACGGGTCCCGGCTGGTGACCAGCACGAGACAACCCGGCGCACCGGGCAGCAGCGGCCGGACCTGCGCGGCGTCGCAGACGTTGTCGAGCACGATGAGCGCGCGCTTGCCCGCCATGGTGCTGCGGAACAACGCGGGCGAGGCGTTCGGCGCCCCGTCGAGGAACCCACGCAACGCCTCCGCCGGGGTGGTCTCCCGCAGGTCGGCGTAGAGCTGCCCGTCCGGAAAGCGGCCGCGGACGCCGTGCGCCCAGTGCACGGCCAGCGCGCTCTTGCCGACACCCTCGGCGCCCGTGATCGTCGCGGTGCCGCCGGTCAGCAGCGCCGCGTCCAGCGCCGCGAGCTGACGACGCCGGCCGACGAACCCCGGCACGTCCGCGGGCAGCTGCGCGGGCACGACCGACACGGTTCCGGCCAGGACGGCCTGGTGCGCGCGGCGCAGGGCGGTGCCCGGATCGACGCCGAACTCGTCGGCGAGCCGGCGCCGGATGCGTTCGTAACACCGCAGCGCCTCGCACGACCGGCCCGACGCCTGCAGGGCCCGCATGAGCTCCGCGGCGAGCGACTCGACGAGCGGGTACGCGCCGACGAGCTCGGTCAGCTTGCCGACCGCGGCCGACGGCGTGCCCGCGGCCCACGCCACCACGGCGTCGAGGTAGTCCTGCTCCCAGGCGGCACGCATCGCGGCCGCCCACGCGCCCGGCATGGTCGCCAACGGCTCACCACGCCACAGCTCGATGGCCTCCTCGTGGTCGCCTCGGTCGCGCAGCCGCCGGAACCGGTGCACGTCAACGACTTCCGGGTCGACGTCGAGCACGTACCCACCGGAGCGCCGCGGGATCGGCAGCACGTGCCGCAATCGGCTGACGTACACGTGCAGCGTGCGCCGCGCCCCGTGCGGCGCGGAGTCCCACACGCGGTCGATGAGCGTCTCCGCCGGCACCACCCGTCCGGCGTGCGTCGCCAGCACGGCGAGCACCAGGCGTTGCTGCGGCGGGCCGAGCCGCACCGGCCGGCCGTCCGCGAACGCCTCCACGGTCCCCAGGAGCCGAATCTCCACCGGCACTCCCCCCACCGGTTAACAATTCGCTAGGAAACCAGCTCACCACCGCGGCGCAGCATGGGGCAAGAATTTTCCAATTCCGAGGGGGAACCGATGCTCATCGCCGCAACGATGGCCGCCCTTGCCCTGGTCGCACCGACCGACAAGGTGGCCGTGCCCGAGGGACCCGTGGTGCAGGACGCCACGGAGACGTACCAGAACCAGGAGACGCTGCGCTGCATCACCGAGCACCTCGGTCTGCACAGCGACAACTGCGACCCGTCCGACGCCTACCAGTACTGGAACGTGCACGTGTGGGCCGACAACACCCGTCAGATCAAGGGCCTGGTGAGCGGGCTGTGCTTCGACGACAGCGGCCCGACGTTCGTGACGCGGCCCTGCTGGGCGCCGTCGGATCCGCGGTCGCGCTACCAGAGTTGGTACGTGACCAGGTGGAATGACGGCACCATCCAGCTGCGCAACCAGGCAACGGGCCGGTGCATCGACGACATGAACTCGTTGCACACAGCCGCCTGCTACCCCGGCTCCGACGCCAGATCCCGTCTCCAGTCCTGGTTCTGACCGTTAAGGCCACCTTGACTGCGCTCAACGCAGTGAAGGTGGCCTTAACGGCAACTCAGCAGGTGAGGGTGGGAACCGCGAAGTCGCCGCGGTCGTACCGGACGCCGTCGCCGCCGTCGGTTTCCACCAGCCGCAGGAACTTCGCGCCCTTCAGCGACCCGGACAGCGCCACGGCGTCGTCCCGCCACGTCCGCAGCCCGGAGTCCGCGACCTTCGTGCCGTCGGCCCACACCTCGAACGTCGCCGAGCCCATCATCACAGCGTCGCGCTCGTCGTCGATGCCGACCTCGGCCGAGAACGCCGAGCACTTCCCGCCGACGTAGAGGATGACCTCGGACGGAGCATGCATGCCGAGCCCGGTGGCGTACTTCTTCCCGTTGATGCTCAACGGTTTCCCGTCGCCGCCCTTGGGCCCGCCGTTGGACATGTTGCGCTCGATCGGCCCGTACCCGCCTCGTTCCTTGGTCGTCTTGACCGTGCTCAGGTCCACGACACCGGACGGCGGCGCCGCGGGCACGAGCAACGCCGACGTGCCGCCGCGCGACAACCGGCCGTGCCCGACCCAGGTCAGGTTGAGCAGCCCGGACATCGAGTAGTCACCCGGAGAGACACCGGCGGGCGGCGTGACCCGCCACGTTCCGGTCACCGCCCGGCCCTGCAACAACACGTGCTCGCGGCCGGCCTGGACCCGTTCGACCTTCCAGCCTGGCGGCGGGGACAGCGACACGGAGGCGTCCAGCACCGGGATCGGCGCCTGGTTGGTGGCCTTCACGTCGACGGTGAACGCCTCCCCCGCGGGCACGATCGTGCTCGGGATGCCCTGGAACGAGGTGCGCACGTCCACGGCCGCGTCGATCGACGGCTCGTGGCGGAACCAGTCACGCGAGGCCTTGATCCGGAACATCGCCGAACCGTGCGGCGGCAGGGAGGCCGAGATGGTGCCCGCGGACTGGAAGTCCTTGTGCTGCCACAGATCCCGCAGGGTGTAGCCGACGCTCTTCGGCAACCCGATGGCCGATGCGGTGGTGGAGATGGTGGCGTTGACCTCGGTCTCGTTGAACAACGTCACGGCCTTGTCGCCGTTGGCCAGCGGCTTCACGAAGATCCAGTGTCCGCCGGCGTTGGACAGCACGGTGCCCTGGGCACCGAGCTTGTCCTGGTTGACCGCGATGACGTCCTTGTTCAGCAGGATGTCGAAGTCGGCCTTGGAGACCTTACGGAGGTCGGAGCCGATCAGCAGCGGCGCCGCCATCACGGCCCACAGGTTGAAGTGGCTGCGGTACTCCACATTGGACATTCCGCCGTTGCCGACCTCCAGCATGTCCGGGTCGTTCCAGTGACCCGGCCCGGCGTACGAGGCGAGCGGCGCGTTCTGCTTCAGGATGTCGATCATCTTGGTGTAGGTGTCGTTGATGTCACCCGTGGTGCGCCACAGCTGGCCGACGCCCTTGCCCCACTCCCAGGGCTTGTTCTGGCCCCACTCGCAGATCGAGAACACGATGGGACGGCCGGTCTTGCGCAGCGCGTCGCGCATCTTCGTGTAGCGCTCGAGGAACGGCCGGTTCTCGTTGTTGCAGTTGTCGTACTTCAGGTAGTCGACGCCCCAGTCCGCGAACGTCTGCGCGTCGATCTCCTCGTGGTCCAGGCCGCCCGGCATCGTCCTGGCGCACGTCATGGTGCCGGCGCTGGTGTAGATGCCGAACTTCAGGCCCTTCGAGTGGATGTAGTCCGCGAGGGCCTTGATGCCGCTGGGGAACTTGGTCGGATGATTGCGCAGCCGGCCGGTCGCCGGGTCACGGGTCGCGTCCGCCCAGCAGTCGTCGACGTTGACGTACTCGTACCCCGCGTCCTTCAGACCCGAGGACACGAAGATGTCCGCCATGTCGCGGATGAGCTTCTCGTCGACCTCGCACCCGGTGGCGTTCCAGTTGTTGAACCCCATCGGCGGCGTCATGGCGAGCTGCGGTTCGTCGGCTGCCAAGACTGAGGCTGCAGCGGCCGGAGCCGGCACGGCCAGGGTTGCCCCGGCCAGTGCCAGCACCGCCACAAGCGATCTCACTCCCACTTGTACCCCTTGTAGTTGCGGATGAGTTGGTAACAGTCGCGCAGTCCCGAACTGCCGAGACTGCGGTAGATGCCCCACTTGGGTCGCAGGTAGTTCTTGTCCCGCCACAGGTCGACGGCGGTGGTCCGACCGTCGACGACGACCTTGCCCGCGTCCTTGATCACCCAGTGCAGGTGGCCACCGCTGTTGGACGCCTTGAAGTCGAGCTCGATGTCGATCCACTTGTTCTGCAGCGCCGAGTAGCTGCCGAGCGTGTGCTCGGTGTTGGCGTCGTTGTCCCGCAGGGTCAGGATGGTCAGGGTCGGCGTGCCGCCCTTCATCCGCGGTGTGATGGTCCACAACGGACCGCCGACGTCCTGGACCTTCATCTGGTGGATGTGGGTGAACTTCGTCGTGGCCGTCAGCGCCGACGGCCAGAACGCCTGCCAGGTGATCTTCCAGGTCTCATCCTTGTTGATCTTGTGAACCGAGCCGCCCGAGCGCATGCCCTTCGACTCGTTGCGCTGGCGGTCCGAACCATCGCGGTCACGGGTGTGCATGTCGAAGCGCCAGTGGTCGCCCTCGACGTAGATGTGCTTGACGCCCTTGTGCGAGCCGGCGCGGTCGTCCTCGAGCCCCTCGAACGCCTGCAGCCCGTCCTTCGCCGGGTCCGGACTCCACTTCAACGCCCAGCCCGCCTGGATCACCGGGTCCGCGTACGCGGGTCGAGCGGTCGAGGCCAGACCCCCCAGAAGCACTGCCCCGGCGCCCATCTTCACGGCGTCGCGGCGTGACAGCACTGACATCTCTTTGCCTCCTTAGGGATTTCTCCTTCGGCGGCGGCTTTGATCATTGAGCCTTGGTTTTCTCCAGCGTTATCCCAAAGATGTGCAGCCTCGGACCGGTCGTCTTCGGGAGCTGCACGGATGCGAGCTCCTTCGTGGAATCGATCCCCACAACCTGGTGGAATACGGCAACTTTCACCTGCTGCGGCCCGGACGGCGTGTGCATCAACGTCGTCGCGACCGGTTCGGTCTCGCCGAACTGCGGCCCGGAACGCCACCCCGTGACGCGGAACCGGACCGCGGTGGTCGAACCATCCACATAGGACACGAGACCGTCCGCGTCGACGTTGCCCGTGTCGGCGGCGGCCAGCAGATGCAGCTTCACGTACCTGCCAGCGGGTACCGGAACGACCTGCCCGGCGGCGATCACGTTGTTCTTGGACGCCTCGTCGCCGTTGGTGAACTCGAACGGGATCCCGTCGTCGGTCAGTCCCCCGGTCTGCGGCACCTGCGCGGCCGGATAGGTGTTGCCCGCGCCGTCGAAGTCGCCGTCCTTGCTGGTGAACTCGTTGCTGAGGCCGTCGTTGTCGAACAGCGCGGTGATGTCGACCGGGGTGGCGACACCGCCGGGCGGCAACGCGGGCAGGCCCCACGCCCGCGCTGGTTCGGTGACGCGCACGGGCGCGATCGTGAAGTCGGGCCGCGTGCCGTCGGCGTGGACGACAGCCTCCTCGCCGCGCCGCAGGAACAGCTCGACCACGTCGCCGTCGACCCGCCAGCGCGCGCAGCCGTGCACGCGGAGCTTCCCGGAGATGCCCGTCCGGACGCGGCACGGCGCCCCGGCCTCGCTGAACACGCGGACGAACTGCGTCACGCCGCCCTTGCGCACGGCGCTGACGAGGAACGCGCCCTCGGTCCGGAAGTCGTGCAGCACCACGTCCTTCCAGGCCGCCGGCACCGCGGGGAAGATCCGGATCTTGTCGCCCCAGCTCTGGCACAGCATGTCCTGCAACGACTTCGCCGCGGAGAGCGGTGTCTCGATCACCGGGCCGGCCTCGAAGTACATGGTGTTCGGCTGCGCGAACCGCGCCACGAACTCACGCAGGTACCGCAGAGCGTCGTCGCCGCGCGTCATCTGCGCCGCGATCGAGGCGGCGCCGGTGAACGTGAAGCCGCGCAGGGACCCCTCGAAGGACAGCCAGTGCCGCAACGACTTCTCGATCAGCTCCCGGCTCCCGGGCTGCTCCCAGTTCACCTGCGCCAGCGGATAGACGGCGAGCATGTGCGAGTAGTGCCGGTGCGACTTGTTGAACGGCACCCCGGCGCCGATCATGAACCCGTTCGCGTCGGCCGGATAGTCGACGAGCGTGTCCAGAACCTCTTGCCACTTCGGTGCGAGCGGGTCGTCGATCTTCAGGATCCTCGCCGAGTCGAGCAGCGTGCGGCAGCTCCACCGCAGCAGGCCGAGGTCGAAGTTGCAGTCCGGCGCGATCCCGTACTCCGGCGAGTAGGTGGGCAGCAGGTGCAGCCGGCCGTCGTTGCCCTTGCGCAGGAAGTGCAGGTAGTAGTTGGTGGACCGGCGCAGCACGGGGAAGACGGTGTCGCGCAGGATCCGCTCGTCCATCGTGTGCCGGTACGACAGCCACGCGTTGTGCAGCAGCCACGGCAGGTTCCCGATCTCCGGGTCCGGCGACGGGAAGCCGGGCGCGCCGACGAACCCCGCGTCGAGGAACCTCGGGTCGGTGCTGCGCCGCAGGCCCATCGAGTCGGCGCGGAAGTCCGGGCGCAGCGCGTCCACGAGGATCTGCTGGTTCTCCGAGATGGTCCGCGGGATCGGATCGAGCTCCAGGTGGTTGGAGCCGTACACCGGCCAGTACTCGAGCTGCGCGTTGAGGTTGAACCAGACCGACGGCCACGGCGTCGGCTCCAGCCACGGCCCGGTGGTCGGCATGATCGGCGCTTCCCGGCGTGCCGCCGACGCGAGCTTGTACAGCTGGATCCAGTAGAAGCTCTGCATCAGCGCGTCCGGCACCGACACGAAGCTCTTGCGGTAGAAGCGGTGCCACCACTTCTGGTGCTGGTGGCGCAACACCTCTGCCGGAGTGTTAGAGGCTCTGACAACCGCGTCACGCACTAACGCTTCCGCGGTCTTGTCGGGGTAAGTGTGTGTCACCGAGAGCAAGAGGTCCGTGCGACCGTGACGCCCTCTAACCCGGTAGGCGGTGGCGGTCTGCCCGCCCGCGACCATCTCCTGCGTGACGAGCGTCAGCCCGTTCTCGGTCCTGGTCACCGGCTTGGGGTTGAGCGGGAACGTCTTGGGCGGTGGTTCGCGGATGGTGCGGGGACTCAACGCGTCCAGGGCCTGGAAGGCCAGCTGGAACTCGCGTTCCCCCGAGGTGGGCCGGACGTCCAGCAGCAGCAACGACTTCTCGGCGTGGATGAACGCGCGGATCGCCAGCTCGCCCTTGTCGGTCACGACGGTGCCGCGAAGCTCGGCGTTCCACAGGTCGAGCCGCAGGTCGACCCCGGTGATCTTGCCGACCGGGGTGAGCAGCAGCCGCCCGACGGGCAGGCGCGCAACGCCCCACTCGTTGCCGAACTCGGGTCTGTGGTCCTGCACGAGCGCGTGGTCGACCGTGAATCTCAGCGCGTTCGCGCCGGGCTCGCGGTAGACCTGGGTGGCCAGGAAACCGTTGCCCAGGTAGGGACCCTCGTACCAGGCGCGTGGCACGCGTTGCCAGACGAGATCCTGCTGGCGGAGGAAGGCGGACCACTCCTCGTCGGTGCGCATCCGGTTGCGGATCAGCGCGCTGTCCGCGTGAGCGGTCACCGGGAGCGCGGTGAGCGCCGCACCAGCCATGACGCCACCGAGCAGCCCTCGCCGCGAGAGGTCCACAGCCCAACCCCTTCGTCATCGCGGCGGCGGTGCACGAAAGATCCGATGTGTACTAGTTGCGAAGCGTATGACCTAGCACACACCAGGGTCAAGCAAGGGTAACGGTCGGATGAATACGTTTTCCCCAGAGCTCGAAAAACCCGTTGCGACGGCTGGAGATCAACGCATAGGTTCGCGGTACACAAGAGAGGAGGTGGTCCGAAGTTGTATAGCTACGGGACTCGTGAGGTGGCTGTCCGCTAGGACCACCAACCGGTGACCCCCTGGTGAATACCAGGCAGCCACCCGGCCCCCGGACTCCGAGCACTTGGTCCCGCTCGGCCCCGCTTCTCCTAGCGCGGGGAAGCGGTCCGGGGGTCGTCCTATTTCATCGCCTCGCGCACGCTGACCAAGTCGTCAACGAACTCGCGATACGCGGCGTCACGATCCGGCGCCCGCAGCACCGCCGACGGATGCACGGTCACGATCAACCGGTAGTCCTCCCGCAGCAGAACCTCACCGCGATGCTCGGTCAACTTGAACGACGAGCCCATCAGCGCCTTCGCCGCCACAGCGCCCAGGCACACGACGAGATCGGGCTTCACCCGAGAGAGCTCCGCCTCCAGCCACGGCAGACACGCGAGCACCTCGGTCCGCTTCGGCGTCTGGTGAATTCGCCGCTTGCCGCGTTCGGTGAACTTGAAGTGCTTCACCGCGTTCGTCACGTACACCTGGCCGCGGTCGATGTTCGCCTCGGCCAGGGCCTTGTCGAGCAGCCGGCCCGCAGGTCCCACGAACGGGTGACCTTTGCGATCCTCCTGGTCACCGGGCTGCTCCCCCACCATCATCACCCGCGCGTCCGGGGAGCCTTCACCGAACACGGTCTGGATGGCGCCCTGGTAGAGGTCGCAGCCGCGGCACCCGCAGGCGGCGGAACGCAGCGCCGCCAAGTCCGCCCCGGCGGGGACGAACTCGGCGGCGCTGCGCGCAGTTGAGGTCACTTGTCGTCGCGGAAGGCGTCCTTGACCTTCTCACCGGCCTGCTTGAGGGCACCCTTGGCCTTCTCGGCCTTGCCCTCGGCCTGCCACTGCTCGTTGTCGGTGGCGTCACCCATGGTCTCCTTGGCGCGCCCCTTGAGTTCCTCTGCCTTGTTCTCGAACTTGTCATCGGTACCCATGGCTAGTGGTTACCCCTGGGTTCAGGTCCAAAACGACGGGCTAAAGTGATCGCCTGCGGTTGAGAACCCAGCCGCAAGCCGGCACCGGCTTGCTCTGGGTTCTCCCGAAGCCTGTCGCGTTGCTGGCGTGCCCTACGACCAGTGACGCGAAAGGAGCCCGGCGGTGACAGAGGCCGAGGTGGCGGGGCTGCGCAAGGCACTGCAAACCCGGACGGTCATCGGGCAGGCGACCGGCTTGATCGCCGCACGTAAACCGTGCACGCCACAGCAGGCGTTCGGCCTGCTCGTGCACGTGTCGCAGCATCAGAACATCAAGCTGTACGTCGCGGCGCGCCGACTGGTCACCGCGTTCGTCGACGAGCTCCTGGGCCGGCCCGTCGCCGAGGCCGACCGGATGCTCTGGGATCACATCGACCTGACGACCGCGAACGCGTCCGACGGCACCGTCACGGTCGACCCCGACACCGACACGGACGGGGACGCCAGCAGGACCTCGATGTCCTCGTGAACGGACGACGAGGCGCCGAGGTTCGCGATCACCCGCAACGCGCCGCGGTGCAGCACGAAGCACGACGCGTGCTCCGAGACCACGAAGGAGTCCAGCCTGGGGTCGGCGAGTTCGGGATGCGTCCGCCGCAACGCGATCAGCGCTTTGTAGGTCTCGAGGTAGCTCGCGTGTGCGGCCGGCTCGGCCCAGTCCAGGCGTGACCGTTCGAAAGTGGCCGGATCCATCGGGTCCGGCACCTCGGACTCGCCCCAGCCGTGCCGGGCGAACTCGCGGCGCCGGCCGGTCCGAACCGCCTCGGCCAGCTCGGGGTCTGGGAACGAGGCGAAGAACTGCCAAGGCGTGGTGGCCGCCCACTCCTCCCCCATGAAGATCATCGGCGTGTACGGACTGGCGAACACGATGGCCGCCGCCACCAGCAGGCGTTCGTGCGACACCGAGGCGGTCAGCCGGTCGCCGGTCGCGCGGTTGCCGATCTGGTCGTGGTTCTGCAGGTAGCCGAGGAACCGATGGCCGGGCAGCCGCCGGTCCACGGGCTTGCCGTGGTGCTTGCCCCGGAACGACGACCACGTGCCCGCGTGGAAGAAGACGTCCTCCAACGTGCCCCGCAACGCGTCCGGAGCGGCGAAGTCCGCGTAGTACCCGAAGGTCTCGCCGGTCAGCGCCACGTGCAGGCAGTGGTGCAGGTCGTCGGACCACTGCGCGTGCAGCCCGAACCCGCCGCCCTCGCGCGCGGTCACGAGCCGGTCGTCGTTGAGGTCGGACTCGGCGATCAGCGTCAACGGCCGCCGCACGTGTGCGGACAGCGCCTCCACCTCGACGGCCAGTTCCTCCAGCAGGTGCACGGCCCGCCGGTCCACGAGCGCGTGCACGGCGTCCAGTCGCAGGCCGTCCACGTGGAAGTCGCGCAACCACTGCAGCGCGTTGTCGATCACGTACCGGCGGACCTCGTCGGAGTCCGGGCCGTCGAGGTTGAGTCCCGGTCCCCAGTCGTTGCGCCCGGCGAAGTACGGGCCGAACCGGTCGAGGTGGGCGCCGGACGGACCGAGGTGGTTGTAGACGACGTCCAGCAGCACGGCGAGGCCGCGGACGTGGCAGGCGTTCACGAACCGCTTGAACCCGTCCGGACCGCCGTAGGGCTCATGCACCGCACCCCACAGCACGCCGTCGTAGCCCCAGCCGTGGGTGCCGTCGAACGAGTTGACCGGCATCACCTCGACGTGCGTGACGCCCAGGTCGACCAGGTGGTCCAGCTTCTCGATCGCCGCGTCGAACGTGCCGCCCGCGGTGAACGTGCCGATGTGCAGCTCGTAGATCACGCCACCGGGCAACGCCCGGCCGGTCCACGCGTGATCGGACCATTCGAAGTCGTGTGAGTACACCCGAGAGGCTTCGTGCACGCCGTTGGGCTGCCACAGCGACCGCGGGTCCGGGTAGGCCTTGCCCTCGATCACGAACGCGTAGTCGGTGCCGGTCACGTCTGAGCGCCACCAGTCGCCGTCACGCGTCATGTCGTGGTCGTGGCCGTCCACGCGGACCTGGACCTTTTCGGGCGCCGGCGCCCACACCGAGAACGTCACACGGCCGAGGTTAGTGCCTCGGCCGTGTGCCCCGCCCCGTCAGTGGGCTCCCCTCACCAGAGGGTGCCGCCGGCAGGGATTTCGGCGCCGACCGCGAAGAAGTCGTGCCACTTCACGGCCGTACCCACGAAGGACGAGCCGTTCGACAATGCCGAATAGACGTCGGCATTGTCGCCACGGGTGAAGGTGACGATGTCGTCGCGACCGTCGCCGTTCCAGTCACCGGTGCCGGGGATCTCGCTGCCGAAGGCGAAGGCGTCGTGCCACTTCACCCCGTTGCCGACGAACGACGAGCCGTTCGACAGTGCGACGTAGGCGTCGCCCGCGCCGCCACGGGTGAACGTGGCGATGTCGTCGCGGCCGTCGGCGTTGAAGTCACCGACCGCCGGGAACTCAGCGCCGAACGCGAACGAGTCGTGCCATTTCACCGAGGTGCCGACGAACGACGACCCGTTCGACAGCGCCACATAGGCGTCGCCGGCGCCACCCCGCGTGAAGGTGACGATGTCGTCGCGGCGGTCGCCGTTGAAGTCGCCGACGAGCGGAACCTCGTTGCCCACGGCGAAGAAGTCGTGCCACTTCACCGCGGTGCCCACAAAGGACGATCCGTTGGACAGCGCCACGTAGACGTCGGCGGCCGGGCCGCGGGTGAAGGTCGCGATGTCGTCGCGGCCGTCGCCGTTGAAGTCACCGACCAGCGGCACCTCCGTGCCGAACGCGAAGGCGTCGTGCCACTTGATGCCGTTGCCGACGAACGAGGAGCCGTTCGACAACGCGACATACACGTCCCCGGCACCGCCACGCGTGAACGTCACGATGTCATCCCGGTTGTCGCCGTTGAAGTCGCCCACCATCGGGACCTCGTTGCCGAACGCGAAGGCGTCGTGCCACTTCACCGCGGTGCCGACGAACGACGAACCGTTCGACAACGCCACGTAGACATCCCCGGCACCGCCGCGCGTGAACGTCACGATGTCGTCGCGGCCGTCACCGTTGAAGTCGCCGCTCGGGCCCGCGAAGCCGTCGGTGACGGAGCCGGGCACGTTCTGGCGGACGAAGTCGTTCAGCACCTGCTCGCCGATCCGGCTGTACACGCCGGGCTTGTTCGGGCGGGCGCAGCCGTCGCCCCACGAGACGATGCCGACCTGCCTCCAGCCCCGCGGCGAGGCGCTGAGCAGCGGGCCACCCGAGTCGCCCTGGCAGCTGTCGCGGCCGCCGGCGAGCGGTCCGGCGCCGACCATGGTGGCCGGCTTGAACCGGGTGCCGTAGACGCCAGCGCCGGTCATGGTCGCGTCGGGCTGGACGGGCACGTCGACCTCGAGGAGGTCGTTGCTGCCCGCGCCGCCTTCCGAGGTGGCGCCCCAGCCCATCGTGCGCACGGTGGTGCTGGGCATCCACAGGTCGCGTTCCGCGGAGGAGGCGAACTGGATGGGCGCCTTGGTCGACGCCGAGCTGAGCCGCATCAGGGCGACGTCGAAACCGTTGGTGACGCTGCCGTTCCACTGCGGGTGGAGGCGGATCTCGGCGACCGCGCGGGTCTCACCGCCAGACCCGCCGGACAGCCGGGTCTGGCCGATCAGCGTGCTGAACTCCGACGCGGTGTGCCCCTGCATGCAGTGCGCCGCCGTCAGGATCCAGTTCGGGTCGATCAGCGTGCCGCCACACCAGTGGCTGAACACACCGGGTCTGGAGATGGAGACCATCCAGGGGTATGCGTTCGTAGGAGCGGGGCTACCGCCGATGATGCGAGGCTCGTCCGCCTGTGCTTGTGCGGTGAGCCCGGTACTCACCGCGGCCATCGCCGCCAGCACCGCCAGCGATCTCTTGAGCAGTCTCACTTGCCGACTCCCCCTTGCGTTGTTGAGCGAATCCTTCGGTTCGGACCGTGCCGTCCGGCGGAATCGGTGTCGCCGATCTCGACCAACTTCGACCAGAACCCGGTGACAGCAAGGGGCCGGTCCCCCTAGCGTTCTGCGCGACAACCGAATGAGGGGGCGGCGCGTGGCCCGAGGGGTTCTCGTCCGGCCGGTCGGTGATCCGCCGAGTCCGCAGGGGGCGCGGACGTTCGAGGATCTCGCCGGGCGGCTGCGGGCGTTGAAGTCGTGGTCGGGGTTGAGCTATCACGAGATCCACCGGCGGGTGGTGGCTTTCCGGCGCGGCCGGGGAATCGCGGAAATTCCCGCCTACAACACGGTTTTCCGCTGTTTCCAGCCTGGGCGCACTCGCCTGGACGTGGAGCTGGTCGTCCAGATCGCGTTGGTGCTACTGGGTGACGACTCCGCCAGTGCCGCCGAGTGGCGGCTGGCGCACCAGGTGATCACCGGAGTCGCGACCGAGGCCGAGATCGTGCGCGTCACCGGCACGCTGCCCGACGACATCCACGTGTTCACCGGGCGGGACAAGGAAATCCGAGCGATCCTCGACGCGCCGGGCGTGGTCGTGATCGAGGGCATGGCGGGGGTCGGAAAAACGAAACTCGCCGTGCACGCGGCACATCGGCATCCCGCCGAGCTGCGGCTCGTGGTCAACCTGCGGGGTTACGACCGCGATCGGCCGCCCGCCGATCCGGCCGCGGTGCTGGACGGGTTCCTGCGCCACCTCGGCGTGCCCGGCGACCGCATCCACGGCCTGGACCTCGCCGGTCGCACCCGCGAGTACCGCAAGCTGCTCGCGGGCCGCAAGGCGTTGGTACTGCTGGACAACGCGGTGACCGAGGACCAGGTCCGGCCGTTGCTGCCGGAGCACCCGTCGAGCCTGGTGCTGGTGACCACGCGGCGCACCCTGCCGGGTCTGCCCGACGCGCGCCGCGTCGCGCTGAGCGTGTTCCCGCCTGCCGAGGCACTGGAGTTGTTGCGCCGCACGGCGGGCGCGGGCCGTGTGGACGCCGACCCGGCGACCGCGGACGTGATCGGCGAGCTGGTCGGTCGCCTGCCGCTGGCGCTGGGCCTGGTGGCCGGCATGATCGCCGAACGCCCCGGCTGGTCGTTGTCCGATCACCTGGACCGGCTGCTGGAACGGCATCAACATCAGCATCTGGACAGCGGTGTCGAGGTCGCGCTGGACCTGTCCTACCGCGCTCTTTCGGCTCCTCATCAGCGAACGTTCCGGCTCGCCGCACTGCACCCCGGCCCCGACCTCGACTGTCACGCCGCGGCGGCGCTGGCGGGCATCTCCTCCGATGTCGCGCGGCGCCACCTCGACGATCTGCTGGCCGACCACCTGTTGCAGCTGAAGGCGCCCGGCCGGTACGAACTGCACGACCTCGTGCGCGTGTATGCGAGCGCCCGCGTGGTCGACGAGGAGCCGACGTCGGCGCAGCGGGAAGCGCTTACCCGCCTGTTCGACCACTACCTGCACACCGCGGCGGCGACCCGTGCCGTGCTGAATCCCGCCGAGCAGCGCCGAAGACCCGCGCTCGCTTCGCGTGCGGAGTTCACCGTCGCCTCGGCCACGGCGTGGCTCGAGGCCGAGCACACCAACCTGGTCGCGGTCACCGACTGCACCGCGCGCCGCGGCTGGCACACCCACACGTTGCAACTGATGGCGGTGCTGGCCAAGTACCTCGACTCCACCGGCAGGCACAGCGACGCGATCACCATCTACCACCACGCCGCGCGGGCCGCTTCGCTTCTGGGCGACCGCATCGGTGAAGGCACGGCGCTGCACAACCTGGGTCGCGTCCACTGGCGGCTCGGCCGGCACCACACCGCGCTCTCCTACTTCGAGCAGGCCCTGGTCATCCACCGAGAGGTCGGCAACCTGACGGGCGAGGCCGACGCGATCAACAACATGGGCAACGTCAACCAGCGGCTCGGCCACTACCCGCTGGCCCTTCGCCTGTACGAGGAGGCCCTCGCTTTGCGGTGCGCCGCGGGCGACCGGGTCGGTGAGGGCGCCACGCGCGGCAACATCGGCATCATCCACCACCGCACGGGCCGTTTCGCTCTCGCGCTGGACCACTACCGGCAGGCGCTCGTGATCCGCCGCGAGGTCGGCGACCGCGAGGGCGAGGGCGCGTTGCTCGCCAACATCGCCGAGACCCACCAGTGCACCGGGCACTTCACGCAGGCCCGTGCGTACTACGAGGAGGCGCTCGAAATCTTCCGCTCGCTGCAGGACCGCTCCAACCAGTCCTACGCCCTGGCCTACCTAGCCCAGGTGGAGCACGAGCTGGGTCTCTCCACTCTGTCTCTGGAGCACCACGAGTCGGCCCTGGCTCTGGCGCGCGAGGTAGGCGAACGCAGCGTAGAAACGGAGGCCCTGAACCGCTACGCCGAAACCCTGACGGCCTTGGGTCGCCCTGCCGAGGCACTCCCCCTGCACACCGCGGCACTGGACCTGGCCGACCAAACAGGCATCCGCTTCGAAAAGGCCCGAGCCCTGGAGGGCCTAGCCAATGCCTTACGCCAAACCGGCCGCCCAGACCAGGCCCGCAGACACCAACAACGAGCCCTAACCCTATACACAGAACTAAACGTCCCCCGCCGCCCGAACTAAGCAGCCCCCAATTCCAGCCTACCGACGCGCTCTGACAATCCCGCTGGTCACGCGGCCGCGCGACCTGAGCAGCCCCCGAATCAAGCCTAGCGGCGACCCCTGACAATCCCGCGAGTCCCACGTTCCCGACCCGCGAGTCCCACCTTCCGGACCCCCGAGTTTGACGCTCCGGCCGTCCACGAACTCCACGTTTCCGCGCGAGTCCTCAACTCAACCCCGGCGAGTCCACAGTTCAGCCCGCGTGTTGCCCAGCCAACCCCGCCGTGTCGCCCACTCAGCCCCAGCGGGTTGACCGGTCAACCCTCCAGCGAGGGCCACGGGTCAGGGCGCCGGCCGTCCACGAACGCTCGGGCGGCCCCGGCCGTCCGGCAGATCTCCATCATGAAGTCGACCAGCGCGTCCCGCCGCGTCGCGTCCTCCTGCTCGTTCAGCTCCATGATGAGCAGGTCGACCATCGTGTCGAGCACGCACGCGGTGTTCGACACGGCGTCGCGCATCGCGGCGACGGCGGCGCTGCGCGACAGCCAGCGGTCCATCGCCCGCACCCGCTCCTCGGGTGTCAGCGTGTCGAGCTCGGCCCGGTGCTCGTCACTCAGCACCTCGTAGTGGTCCCACAAACCCATACCGCCGCCACGTCCCGCGCCCCCGGCGCGGTTCAACGGGACAGCAGAGCTATTGGATACACATCCAGCAAGCGACCCAATTCCGCCTGAGCCGGGCGCCCGGTGAGCACGTCTGTCCAGGACCCAGGAGGCAGCGGCAGCACGGTGTCCTGCCACCCCGTGCGTGCCAGGGTCAGCGGCAGCCGCGTCGCTACCGTGATCACGTCACCCCGCTGGAACGCCACCAGATGAGACGCGGCCGGACCTGAAGCCTGCAGCGGGCGGTACCCGCGCATAAGAGACCGCAGCTGCAGCGCGCGGTGCACGGCCAGCAGCTTCGCGGCACCCGTCGAGTCCACGGGCGGCACCCAGCCGGACTCGATGCGTTCCAGCAACGACGACCGCACAGCGAAGTCCACCGGACGGCGGTTGTCCGGGTCCACCAGCGAGAAGTCCCACAGCTCGGTGCCCTGGTAGACGTCCGGCACACCGGGCGCGGTCAGCTGGACCAGCTTCTGCCCCAACGAGTTCGACCACCCGTCCGGTGTGATCCGCTCGGCGAACGCGGCGACCTCGTCACCCACCGATGCCAGCATCCGCGAAGGCCACTCCTTCACGAGAGCG
The DNA here is from genome assembly GCF_030269605.1 of Lentzea sp. NBRC 105346. Lineage (GTDB taxonomy): Bacteria > Actinomycetota > Actinomycetes > Mycobacteriales > Pseudonocardiaceae > Lentzea. Next base: position 60,006 of record NZ_BSTQ01000015.1, on the reverse strand, counting down.
TCGAACTCGGCGTTGCGGTCCACCCACGACGTCGCGATCTTGGCTTCACGGGACGCCTTCTCCAGGTACTGCTGCAGCCGCTCAACGGAGATCGGCCACGCCCCGAGCACCGTCTGCCACGCCAGTGCGTTCAACGACGGCTCGGGCAGGCCGCACACCGACGTCCAGCGCGACACAGATTCCAGGTACTCGGCCGGGATCTCCGACAGCACGGCCAGCCGCGCGCGGACGTCCTCGGAGCGCTTGGTGTCGTGCGTCGACAGCGTCGTCATCGACCGCGGCCACGCGGCCTCGCGGTGGGCCGCGCGCTGGTGGAACTCCTCGACCGACATCCCGAAGCGGTCCGGCGAGCCGCCTACCTCGTTCAACGCCACGAAGTTGGTGTAGCGGTAGAACGTCGTGTCCTCGGTGCCCTTCGCGACGACCATGCCGGACGTCTGCTGGATCCGGGTCGCCAGCTCGCCGTGCGGATCGGCGCGCACCTGCTCGTCGAGTGAGCGCACGGCCGGACCGTCCGACAGCGCGACGGCCAGCTCCCAGTTCGCGAGGCCCTCCGGCAGGTACGAGCGGTAGACCGGGAAGTTGACCATCACGTCGGCGACGGCCGCGCAGGCGTCCTCGAACGGGACACCCTTCACCAGGGCGGCGATCCGGCGCACCTCGGCGACCAGCATCGTGTCCGTCACCAGGCGCCGCGCCTCGTGCTCGACGGCGTGGAAGTCGCCGTCGAAATGCGGCGCCGCCAGCGGGTCGATGAACAGGCCGCAGACCTCGCGCAACGCGTCGTAGCCGGTGGTGCCGTCCACCGGCCACGACTGCGGCAGGTCCTCGTCCGGCCCGAGGATCTTCTCGACGACGATCCAGCCGTCGGTACGGGAACGCAACGCGCGGAAGTACGCACCGGGATCGGCCAGCCCGTCCGGGTGGTCGACGCGCAGGCCGGAAACACCCCACCGCAGCACCTCGTCGTGCGTCGCGGCGAACACCTCCGGGTCCTCGACGCGCACAGCCGCCAGTTCGGTGATGTCGAAGAACCGCCGGTAGTTCAGCTCGGTGTTGCCACGCCGCCAGTCGACCTTGCGGTGGTGGTCGTACTCCTCCTCCGCCGCGCCCTCGGCCAGCACGGGCAGCAGCACTCGGCCGGACGACCAGTCGATGTCGAAGTACTTGGCGTAGGCCGACTTCTCGCCGTGCTCCAGCACGTCGTCCCACCACGGGTTGGGCACCGCCATGTGGTTGGGCACGATGTCGACGACCAGCCCCATTCCCCGCGAGGCCAAGGCTTCCTGCAACGCGACGCGCCCCGCGTCACCGCCGAGCTCGGGCCGCGCACGCGTCGGGTCGACCACGTCATAGCCGTGCGTCGAACCGGGCCGCGCGTCGAGCATCGGCGAGGCGTACAACGCGCCGATCCCCAGGCGCCGCAGGTAGTCGACCACCGATACCGCGGCCTGAAAGGTGAACGAAGGGGTGAACTGGATCCGATACGTCGACGAAGGCGTCATCCGACGCGCTCCAGCACGACGAGCGAACGCGCGGGCACGGTCAGGTGGCCGGAACAGGGGATCAACTCACCGCCGTCGCCGACCTTGCCGGTAGCCGTGTCGACCACGACCGTCCACTCCGGACCGTAGTCGGCGTCCGGCAGCGTGACCCGGATGTCCTCGTGGTGGGCGTTGAACGCCAGCAGGAACGAGTCGTCGATCACCCGCATGCCGCGCTGGTCCAGGTCCGGGATGCCCTCGCCGTTGAGGAACACGACGATCGAGCGGCCGAAGTCGTTGCCCCAGTCCTGCTCGGTCATCTCCTCGCCCTCGGGCGTGAACCACGCGATGTCGCGCAGTTCCTCGCCCTTGCGGATGGGCTTGCCCTGGAAGAACCTCCGCCGCCGGAACACCGGGTGCGCCTTGCGGAACGCGGCGAGCGCGCTGGTGAACTCGAGGAGGTCCTTGTTCGTCTCGGCCAGCGACCAGTCGACCCAGGAGACCTCGTTGTCCTGGCAGTAGGCGTTGTTGTTGCCCTGCTGCGAACGCGCGAACTCGTCGCCGTGCAACAGCATCGGCACACCCTGCGACAGCAACAGCGTCGCGAGCATGTTGCGCCGCTGCCGGGCCCGCAGCTCCAGCACTTCAGGGTCGTTGGTCGGCCCCTCGGCGCCGCAGTTCCACGACCGGTTGTCGTCGTGGCCGTCCCGGCCGTCCTCGCCGTTGGCCTCGTTGTGCTTCTCGTTGTACGACACCAGGTCGTTGAGCGTGAATCCGTCGTGCGCGGTGACGAAGTTGATCGACGCGTACGGCCGCCGCCCGTCCTGCTGGTAGAGGTCCGACGAGCCGGTGATGCGCGACGCGAACTCACCGAGGGTCGCCGGCTCACCACGCCAGAAGTCACGCACTGTGTCGCGGTACTTGCCGTTCCACTCCGTCCACAGTGGAGGGAAGTTGCCGACCTGGTAACCACCGGGGCCGACGTCCCACGGCTCCGCGATCAGCTTCACCTGCGACACCGTCGGGTCCTGCTGCACCAGGTCGAAGAACGTGGCCAGCTTGTCGACGTCGTAGAACTCGCGGGCGAGCGCCGCGGCGAGGTCGAACCGGAAGCCGTCGACGTGCATCTCGCTGACCCAGTAGCGCAGCGAGTCCATGATCAGCTGCAGGGTGTGCGGGCTGCGCACGTTCAACGAGTTACCGGTGCCCGTGTAGTCCATGTAGAACTTGGGCTCGTCGTCGACGAGCCGGTAGTACGCCTCGTTGTCGATGCCGCGCATGGACAACGTCGGCCCGAGGTGGTTGCCCTCGGCGGTGTGGTTGTAGACCACGTCGAGGATGACCTCGATGTTCGCCTCGTGCAGGGCCCGGACCATGCCCTTGAACTCCTGCACCTGGTTCGCCTGCTCGGGCATGGCGGCGTACGCGTCGTGCGGCGCGAAGAACCCGATCGTGTTGTAGCCCCAGTAGTTGCTGAGCCGGCGCTGTGACAGCGCGTGGTCGGTGACGAACTGGTGCACCGGCATCAGCTCGACGGCCGTGACACCGAGCTGCTGGAAGTGCTCGATCATCACCGGGTGCGCGAGGCCCGCGTAGGTGCCGCGCAGCCGCGGCGGGATCTCCGGGTGGTCGATCGTGAGGCCCTTCACGTGCGCCTCGTAGATCACCGACTCGTTGTACGGCGTCCGCGGCGGACGGTCGGTCGACCAGTCGAAGAAGGGGCTCACGACGACCGAGAGCGGCACGTGGCCGGCGGAGTCGGTGTCGTTGCGCTCGTCGGGGTCGCCGAACGTGTAGCCGAACAGCGACTCGTTCCAGGCGATGCCGTTGCTGATCGCCTTGGCGTACGGGTCGATGAGCAACTTGTTGGGGTTGCAACGCTTTCCGCGATCGGGGTCGTACGGTCCGTGCACGCGGTAGCCGTACTTCTGACCGGGTCCCACGCCCAGCAGGTAGCCGTGGTGGACGAAGCCGTCCACCTCCGGCAGCCTGATCCGTGTCTCGGTCCCGTCGTCGTCGAAGAGACAGAGCTCGACGTAGTCCGCGACCTCGGAGAACAGGGTGAAGTTGGTGCCGACGCCGTCGTACGTGGCGCCCAGCGGATAGGGCGTTCCGGGCCAGGGCCGCACAATGCTCCTCACAAGCTGCGTGGGTTCTCCAGACCCTAGTACCCGGTCACCCGCCTGACATCACGCCCTTTCGTGCGCCAGTGCCAGCTGTCCGCGCGCGGCCGTGAGCAGCGTGCGGGCTTCTTGGATCTCGCAGTACCTCAAGTGCTCACACGCCGCCTCGGCGCACGCCAGCGCCTGCAGCAGCGCGAGGTTGTCCACGTCGGAACGCGCGTTCTGCAGCGCGTCGCGGAGCGACTCCTCCGCGCGCCGTGCCCCGACCACCGGGTCGCCGAGCGCCGCGGGACGAACCGCGGCCAGCACTCGCTCGACGGCCAGTTCCAGCACCGCAGTGGGAGTCTGCGTGCTCACGGCTGAACTCATTGAAAACGCCACCTCCAATGTCTCCGCCGGGTGACGGAATTACAGTACTCCGCGGACCCCTCGCCCGCAGTAACGTGCATGTTTCGTCTCATCGGTCCCTCACCCGCAACGGCCGGACAACGGACCTGACTCGCGAGAAGAACTCGTCCAGCGGTACCGGGAGTGGAATTCTCCAGTTCGGGTACTCGTCGATCGTGCCCGGCAGGTTCGGCTGGCGGGTCTCACCCAGCGCGTCCTGCGGTGAGGTCAGCACGAGCGCGCACGGCGCCTGCGCCAGCAGGGCGTGCGCCCCCTCGACCGGGTCGGCGGGGTCGAGCCCCTCGGCGGCCATGAGCTCGCCGAAGTCCGGGTGCTCGCTCAGATAGGTGGCGGCGGTCGGCAGGTCATGCGTGGAGATGCTGGCCATCGCGTGCTGGTTCCACTGCCTCGGCGGGACGATCGGGTGGCCGGGCGCGTCCCAGTCACGCTGGAACCACAGCACCGCCGAGGTCAGCATCCCGTTCTCCTGCAACGTCTTCGTGACGACCGGTTCGACGGTGCCCAAATCCTCGCCGACGACCACGGCACCCGCCCGGTGCGCCTCGAGCGCGAGGACGCCGAGCATCGCGTCCGCGTCGTAGTACACGTAGGTGCCGCGGCTCGGCGGCTCGCCCTCGGGGATCCACCAGAGGCGCCACAGCCCGGCCACGTGGTCGATGCGGATGCCGTCGCCGTGCCTGAGCACGCTGCGCAGCACCTGGACGAACGGCGCATAGCCGGTCTCGGCGAGCTTGTCCGGCCGCCACGGCGGCAGGTTCCAGTCCTGGCCGTCCTTCGCGAACGCGTCCGGTGGCGCGCCGACCGTGGCCCTGGCGTAGACGCTTCGCTGCGCCCACGTGTCCGCGCCGCCGGGGTGCACGCCGACCGGCAGGTCGTGGATGACGCCGACCGCCATGCCCGCCTCGTGCGCGGCCAGCCGCACCTCGTCGAGCTGCGCGATGCACAGGTGCTGCAGCCAGGCGTGGAAACGGATTCTCTCGCTACTCGCCGTGGCCGTTTCCGGGTTTTGTTGCCGAGCCGGCCATTGCCGCCAGTCGGGGCCTTCCGTTTCCGCGATCGCGCAAAAAGTCGCGAAAGTTCGGAGGTCTTCGTCCATCTCCTGCGGTTCGTCGCGCCACAACAGTTCGAGCGCTTTTCGTTTCGCGTCCCAGATCTCGTCGTAGTCGATCAGCTCGCGGTTCGGCGGTTTCAGCGCGTCGACTTTCCGGCGTGTTTCCTCGTCGGCCGTCAGATAGGCGGACGTGTCCGATATGCGCAGGTACAACGGGTTGGCGTAGCGGCGGCTGCTGGGCGAGTACGGCGAGCGCTCGACGGGGTGCGTGGGGCTGATCGCCTGCACCGGGTTGACCAGCAGGACGCCCGCGTCGAGCTCCAGGCTCGACCTCCGGGCGATCGTCGCGAGGTCGCAGAAGTCGCCCATGCCCCACGATTCATCGGATCTCGCGGCGTAGAGCTGGAGCATCCAGCCCCACGCCCGCGGCACGTCGGGCAGCCTGCGCGGCGCGACGGCGAGCGTGATCTCCTGGTCTTTCGTCACGATCCGGTGCCAGCCGAGCGGCAGGTCCTCCGGCAGGTGCCGCCCGGTCCGGCGTTCGGTGCCGTCCTCCAGATGGACGACGGCCGGGCCCTTCAGGTCCGCGGTCTCCCCTTCGCGCAACACGATCGTCGGCGGCAACTCGGGTTTCGGCGCGTCCGCGCGGAGCTCTCGCAAGATCGCTTCGACGACGTCGGAGTCGACTTCGACGCGACGCTGCTCGGCGTTCTCGTAATGGGTTGCCACGCCGTGTGCCTCGGCCAGGCGGCGCAGCTGTTCATCCACGGGATAAAGCTATGTCACAGGTGACGTCGCATAGCCAGAGTAAATGGTCCCTGGTCACCCGGATGGGGCAGGTTCTAAGTGAGTGCGACCACAGCGTCGACCTCGACGAGGAATTCCGGCTGCACGAGCGCGGAGACCTCCACGAGCGTGCTCGCCGGGGTGTGGTCGCCCATCAGCTCGCGGCGGATGTCGCGGATCGTCTGCACCTCGGAGGCGTCCAGCACGTACCAGCCGAGCTTCACGACGTCGCCCCAGCCGGCGCCCAGCTCGGTGATCACGTGGTGCAGGTTGGTCAGCACCTGGCGGGTCTGCGCGGCGAGGTCGTCCACCCCGACGACCTTGCCCTCGTCGTCGACCGAGATCTGGCCGGACACGAACGCGAGCCGCCCGGACGCGACGACGGCGTGGGAGTACCTGGTGGACGCGGCGAGGCCGGGCACGTCGGTCAGACGATCTTCGATGGGCATGGTCAGACCCTAGCGGTCGAGTTGCGGACGACGAGCCGGATCGGCTGGTCGGCCGGTTCGATCTCACCGCCGCGGATCAACGTCAGCAGGTCCGCGACCGCGTGCTCGCCCTGTTCGCGGTGCGCACCCTCGACGGCGGTCAGCCCGACCACGCGCGTGATCTCCTGCCCGTCCAGGCTGACGATCGACATGTCATCCGGGATCACCCGCCCGTCCCGTTGCATGCGCAGGAAGATCCCGACCGCCGCCGCACCGCTGGAACTGATCACCGCGGTCGGCAGGCGCGGGCCGTCGAGCAGCACGTCGACCACCTGCTCGCCGCCGTCGACCGTCGGCGAGCACCAGACCGTCCACTCTGGAGGGACGTCGAGCCCGGCCTTCGTCAGGATCTCGTCGTACTCCTCGTCGATCCCGTCGGCGAGGACGAGCGCGACGTCGCGATGCCCGAGCTGCATCAGGTGGTCGACGGCGACCTTGACCGAGTCGCGCAGGTCCGTGTCGTCCACGGTCACCGTCGGCACGCCGAGGTCGTCGATGCTCGCTTGCTCGGACTCGGTGAGGGTGAGCTTCAGCAGCAGCACACCGTCGACGCGACGCCCGAGCGGGTTGGCGTTGAAGAAGTGGCTCCTGGAACTTTCGTCGCCCAACACGTAGAGCAGCACGTCGTAGCCCGCCTGCCGCAACGCGCCCTCGGCACCCGCCAAGAGGGGACTCACCGTCGAGGTGAGCACGGCGATGGCGTACCGTCGGCCGCCGGCAAGGCTGGACGCGTCCCGCGCGATCGCGTACTTCATCCGCTTCGCGACTTCGCTGACGTGCCGGCGGGTCGCCTCGGAGACCCCCGGCTCACCGCGCAGAGCGCGCGATACCGTCGCAGCCGACACCCCCGCGGCCTTCGCCACATCGGACATGCTGGTCACGGGACCGAGCGTATTGGAGTTCCATGAAGGCCGGCGACCTCGCCCCCGACTTCACCCTGCCCGACCAGCACAACCAGCTGTGCTCCCTCTCGGAACTGCTCAGCGGCGGACCCGTGGTGTTGTTCTTCTACCCGGCCGCGATGACCTCCGGCTGCACCGCAGAGACGTGCCACTTCCGCGATCTCGCCGCGGACTTCCGCGCGGTCGGCGCGCAGCGCGTCGGCATCAGCCGCGACACGGTCGGGCGCCAGCACCGCTTCTCCGACGCGCACGAGGTCGGCTTCCCGCTGCTGTCCGACTCCGACGGTCTGGTCGCCGAGCAGTTCGGCGTGAAGCGGCGGTTCGGGCCGCTGCCGGTGAAGCGGCACACCTTCGTGATCGACCGCGACCGGACCGTTCTCGAGGTCATCAAGTCGGAGTTCAACATGCACGCTCACGCCGACAAGGCGTTGCAGGTGTTGCACGCGCGCGCCGCGCGGTAGCCGGTCTAGTCGGAGAGCGGTTGACCACGCTTCCGGCGGCGACGCTCTGCGCTGTGGTCCGCCAGTTGAGGTCGTTGATCAGGAGCCGGCCCTGACCGGACCTCCAGGAGCAGTTACAGCCCGGCTGCCTGCATGGTGTCCTGCGCCTCCTGGTGAATCTTGCCGACGACGTCCGGCACTGTGCACGTCATCCTTGCCGGACCTCCCGGTGGCGAACTGCCAGAAAATGATCGCGGTTATTACTGGGCGTGTCCCAGCATGTTCGATCCCACGGTTTCCGGTCCGACGCTCGTGAAAGCACCCTGAACGGCCGCACGCCATTCATCGGTACTGATCTTTCCATCTCCGTCGGAATCGATCTGATCGAACGCGTCGGCCGCCATGTCCTCCGGCAGTCCGATACCGCCGTAGATGCGCACGACCTCGACCTTGCTCAGGGTCCCGTCGCCGTTGACGTCCGCCGCGGCGAACAACGCGTCGGCCGCACGCGACACGGCGTCCAGGTAGGAGGGGTCGGACAGCAGCCCCTGCTCGACCGAGGCGATGTACTCGTCCCTGGTCACCATGCCGTCGCCATCGGCGTCGGCCTGCTTCCTGATCTGCTCCCACCAGCCGACGTAGGCCTCGACAACGTGGCCACGATGCGGCGAATCGGCGGCGAGATCGATTCCACTGATCGCTTCGAGCCCGATCGCCTCGAAGTCCTCCCGCTCGAAGAAACCGTCTTTGTCGTGGTCCAGCGTGTCGAAAATGGTGCCAACGTTCTTGATTTGCAGTTCGCTCAGCATGTATTCGAAGCTAGCACTTCGAACGGAGCCAAACGCTCCTACTTTCGTGTGAGAGCGGCCAACACGAAATCGGCTATTTCTTCACCCAGTTGTGTAGGTGACTTGAGGCCGTCCGGGCGATACCACGTCGGCAACTGGTTGACGACGCCGAGCGCGATCAGCACCGCGGTCTCCGCCGGGACGATGTCGCTGAACTCGCCGGAGAGCTGAGCCTTCTCCACGACCGAGCGGAACGTCTCGTGGTAGCGCCGCCGCTCCGCCCGGAACTCCGCCCGGCGCTCGGAATCCAGCCGGTGCATCTCGCGCACGAACACGGCGGTCTCGTCGACGTGTGCGGCCGTCGTCTCGACGAGCGACACGATGATCGCCCGGACCGTCGCGGCCGGGTCGTCACCGGCCGCGATGATCGAGTCGAGGTCGCGCATCTGTTCGGCGATCAGCGAACGGTAGATCTCGAACAGCAGGTCGTCCTTGGCGCCGAAGTAGTGGTACAGCGCGCCTTTCGTGACCTCGGCCGCCTCGACGATCTCCTGCACGGTCGTGGCGTCGTAGCCCTGGGCCGCGAACAGCCGGACCGCCGCGTCCATGATCCGCTGCTCGGTCGCGCTGAGCGCGCCCACTCCCCCACGGCGTGCCATTACGGTGCCAACGCCCGTACGAGGTCGAACTGGTCCGCGCCCGTCGGCAGCAGCGCGATGATGGGCGTGTCGACGCCGTTCGCCTGATAGCGCGCGACCTGCGCACGACAATGATCGACGCTTCCGTGCACGATCAGCTGATCGACGACCTCGTCGGGCACGGCCTTGTTGGCGGCCTTGCGGTCGCCCGCGGCCCACGCCTCCTGCATCGGGCGCAGCGCCTCGCCCCGGCCGAGCCACTCGTGGAACGCCGCGTAGGCGGGCACGGTCAGGTAGCTGCTGATCAGCATGCGTCCCAACGCCCGCGCCGCGTCGACGTCCTCGGTCGGGCACACGAAGATCCGCGCGGCGAGCTCGGCGTCACCGAGCTCCTCGCGCACCCGCGGCACGTCGTCGGCGCCGAGCCAGTTCGTGATCGCGCCGTCGGCCTCCTTGGCCGCGAGGCGCAGCATGTTCGGCCGCAGCGCCGCCAGCATGATCGGCAGGTGCTCGGCGGGCGGCCGTTCCAGCTTGAAGCCCTTCACGGTGAAGGTGTCGAACTCCCGTGAGACCTTCTCACCGTTGAGAGCCATCTTCAGGAACCGGAGGGTGTCTCGCGTCCGCTTGAAGGGCTCATCGAACGACATGGCGTTCCACGCCTGCACGATCGCGGGCGAGGAGGATCCGATGCCGAGCACGAACCGGTTCTGCGACACCTCGGCGAGCGTCGCGGCCTGCATGGCGAGCGTGGCCGGCCCACGGGTGTAGACGGGCGCGATGGCCGTGCCGAGCCGCACCTCTGGCGACCACTGCGCGGCGAGCGCGAGCGGCGTGAACGCGTCGTGGCCCGTGGTCTCGGCCGACCAGATGTCGGTGTAGCCGAGCCCGGCCAGTTCGGTGACCAGCTCGCGGTGCTCGAGCACCGAGGTCCCGACCAACGGCATCGTGATGCCCCAACGACCCATGTCCACGCCTCCCAGCGTCCGGCTGGGACTCACCATACCCTGGGTACCGACCAGTCGGTATGCCGAGCGGCCGAGGTGACGGTGCCGGGCAGGCGCCCGGCACCGTCAGGCGGTCAGAACGTCGCGACGTTCAGCAGTCGCTCGTGCGTCCCGTCCGGATCGGTGGAGGTGTTCCAGTTGGTCGTGCCGGCCGCCTGCAGGGCCGACTTCACGGCCGCCGGAGACGCACTCGGATGCGTCGCCTTGTACAGCGCGGCCGCGCCCGCCACGTGCGGGCTGGCCATCGACGTACCCGAGATCGTGTTGTAGCCGTTGCCCTTCCAGGTCGACAGGATGCAGACACCGGGCGCGATGATGTCCACGTCCGCCCCGAAGTTGGAGAAGTCGGCGAACGTGTCGTCCACGTCCGCGCGGCAAGTCGACGCCGCGCCACCACCGGGCTGACCGTTGAAGTCGGCCAGCGCGCTGACCGTGATCACCTCGTCGTACGCGGAGGGCACGGACTTCGCCGCGTCCGCCGAACTGTTGCCCGCGGCCACGGCGTACGTCACGCCGGCCGCCACGGAACGGCAGATCGCCTCGTGCATCGCGTCCTTGTTGGACCCGCACGCGCTGTCGCTGCCGGATCCGCCGAGGCTCATGTTCGCGACCTCGATCTCACTCGCGTGCGCGGTGACGTAGTCGATGCCGCAGATGATGGCCGAGAACGAGCCGCTGCCCTGGTTGTTGAGCACGCGAACCGGCCAGATGCGCGCGCCGGGCGCGACGCCGACGACGCCGATCCCGTTGTCGAGCGCGCCGATGGTGCCCGACACGTGCGTGCCGTGCCCGTTGCCGTCCTCGGCGCTACGGCCAGTGGAGCAGTTCTTGGCACCCGCGGTGTAGACGTTGAGGTCGGGGTGGTCGAGGTCGACGCCGGTGTCGATCACGGCGACGTCGACGTTCACACGCTCGTCCGTGCCGTTGATCCGGGCCGTCGGGCTGAGCTCGGCGTCGATCCGGTCGATCCCGGTCGGCAGCGACTGAGCGGCGATGGACACCTCGCCGTCCGGCTGTACTAGCGCGACCCTCGAGTCACGCGCGAGTCGTGCCGCGGTGGCGGCGGTCATGTGTGCCGAATATCCGCGCACGGCGGACGAATACAACTGGTCGACGGTGACGCCGAGTGTGCCGGTGAGTGTGTCGGTCACCGACGACACGCCAACGCCGTCCTTCAACAGCACGATGTACCCGTTGGTCTGGGTATCGGCGTTGGCGGGGGCGGCGGACACGGCGGCGGCGAGCAGGACAGCGGCGAGCAGTGCTTGAAGTCGTCGCATGGCTCTCCTCGAAGGGGCGTGAGCAGGGTTACTGGATGCTCACACCCGATCGAGCCGCCATGATCGGCCGTTTGGAGTAATTGATTGATGACCGATGGTTCTTACCCGGACTATGTGCTGGTCAAACAGGAGGTCTCGTTGCGCATCGATCACATCATCTACGCGGCGCCGGACCTCGACGCCGCCGTCGACGCCTTGGAGGAGCGCTTCGGCGTCCGGGCCGCGGGCGGCGGGCAGCACACCGGGCAGGGCACCCACAACAGGCTGCTCGCCCTGGGTCCGCACACCTATCTGGAGATCGTCGCGCCGGATCCCGGCCAACCGGAGCCGCCCGCACCACGCCCGTACGGCGTCGACGGTGTCACGGAAGCCGGGCTGGTCGGCTGGGCCCTCGCGACCGACGACATCGAGCGTGCCCGTTCGGTGGCCAAAGCGAACGGCTTCGCCCCCGGCGACGTGATCGAAGGCCACCGGCTGACCGCACAAGGCGATGTGCTGCGGTGGCGGCTCACCGGCAACGCGCTGACCGCCGGAGTGGTGCCGTTCCTCATCAGCTGGGGCGACACACCACTTCCGGCGGCATCAGCGCCGCGGGGCCTCACCCTCGACGCCTTGCACGTCGAACATCCGGACCCCGGCATCGAGAAGTCGCTTCGAGCTCTCGGGGCCGACGTGCCGGTGCGACGAGCACCGAAACCGGCGCTCGTCGCCCGCATCACGGGCCCGAACGGGAGCGATGTGCTCCGCTGAGAATCAGATCTGCACGCCGCGCTCGGCCAGCCAGCCGAGGGGGTTGATCTTCGTGGAACCGCCGGCCCACACCTCGAAGTGCAGGTGCGGTCCCGTGGACTGGCCGCGGTTGCCCATGGTGGCGATCTGCTGACCGGCCTTCACCTTGGTGCCGGCGAAAGCCACGATCGTGTCGACGTGGCCGTACACGGTGATGGTGCCGTCCTCGTGCTGCACGCGCACCCACAGCCCGAAGCCGGACGCGGGGCCGGCCTCGACGACGACGCCGTCCATGGCGGACAGGATCGGCGTGCCGATGGCGTTGGCGATGTCGATGCCGTTGTGCGAGGTGCCCCAGCGGGCGCCGAAGCCGGACGTGAACGTGCCCTGCGCGGGCCGCACGCACTTGGGGCGGCGGGCCTCGGCCTCGGCGGCGAGCCGGGCCTGCTCCTGGCGGATGGACTCCTGCTTCACGTTGTAGGCGTCCTGCGCGACCTTCAGCGCCTGGCCGAAGTTGTACTGGGCCTGCAGCTGCTCGGCCTGCAGCAGCTTGACGGTTTCGCCGCCGGGGTTCACGGCGTGGACGGTGCGGATGCCGTCAGCCTGGACGCCGGTCGTGGCGACGAGCGCGGCAGCGAGGTCGCTGCTGCCCGCCAGCGGGACGATGTCGCGGTCGACGGGTGCGACCTTCGCGAGGCCGGCGACTCCTGCGAGCGCGCCTGCCGCGACCACCACGGCCGCCGCCCTGCGGCGAACGACCTGTCTTTCATCCTCCATGCGGTGCCGAGCCAAAGTAGTGCCTCCATGCATCGGGGAGCCCGGTCAGGACACCGGCGGGGGAACCGGCTGGAGCCGCTTCGGGACGCAGCTCCGTGTCCTCTTCGAGACCGAACCGTGACATGCGGCGAAGAACGTAACCCGACGTGACAGCTGAAGGCAAAGCGATCAGGGCATTTAGGTGATGAAGACCACCTTCAGTTACACAACGTAATAAGACGTGCTGGGCCGAAAATAACAACGGCCGAACCCCGAAAGGTTCGGCCGTTGTTGCTGGTCAGTAGCTTTATCGTGAAAGTTTCACTTGTACTTGTTGCTCGCCGGCGGCAGCGGCGCGACGGGCAGGCCCTCGTGGATCACCTTCATGGCGTTGAACCACGTGGGCGCCGCCACCATGCCGCCGTAGACGCCGGTGGCCGCGTTGCCGCAGAGGCGGATCGGGTTCGGGCAGATCACCTGCGGCTGGTTGCCGTCCGTGTAGGTCATCACGGCGCCCGCGTACTGCGGGGTGGCACCCATGAATGCGACCGACCAGTGGTTCTCGGTGGTGCCGGTCTTGCCGAGCGTCGGGCGGTTCCAGCCGGACGACGACGCCGCCTGTGCCGCGGTGCCGCCGGCGGCGATGTCCCGGCTCAGGCCCTGCACGAGGGTGTTCGCGAGCTCGGTGTTGACGGCCTGGTCGCAGGGGGCTTCCTTGAGCGGAATCTCCTTGCCGTTGCGGTCGAGCACCTTCTCGACGGGCGTGGGCGGGCACCACTTGCCGCCCGACATCAGGGTCGCCGCGACGTTCGACAGCTCCAGGATGCTGGTCGCGCCCGGTCCGAGGGTGAACGAACCGCTGTTGTCCTGCTTGAACTGCTCGCCCTGCGACGGTCCGTTGGAGCCGTCCGGCTTGAGCTGCTCGCCCTGGATGTTGACGCCCTGCATGGTCTCGCGCATGCCCAGCCGATAGGACATGTCGACCACGTTGTTCAGGCCCGCCTTCTCCTCCAGGATCACGAACCCCGTGTTCGGGGACGTCGCGAGCGCCTCCGTGAGGGTCATCTTGTCCTTGTAGCCGTCGCCCGCGTTCTTGACCGTGTACGGCTTGCTGCCGTCCTTGTAGACCTTCGACGTGTAGAGCTTCGGCACGTCGATGGTCTTGTCGATGCCGGTGACGCCCTTCTCCAGCGCGGCCGCCGCGGTGAACACCTTGGCGATCGAGCCGGCGCCGAACGGCGTCACCTCGGCCGGGATCGGGCGGGCGGTCTGCCCCTTCGCGGCGTCGTTGCCGAAGTCGCGGTTCGCCACGAGCGCGCGCACCCGGTGCTTGTCGGTGCCGGGCTGGACGACCGACATCGCGTTCGCCACGCCGTTGGTCATCTTCGGCACCTGCTGCTCGGCGGACTCCTTGGCGGCCTTGGTGGCCTTCGGGTCCATAGTGGTCTGGATGGTCAGGCCACCGCGCTGCAGCTGCTTCTTGGTGATGCCGGACTTCTGCAGGTACTGGAGCAGGTACTCGCAGAAGAAGCCGTACACCGGGCCGTCACCGGCGCCGACGCAGCCCTTCGGCAGGATCTGCAGGTCCTCGACGACGCCCAGCGGCGCGGCCTTGTACTCCTCGGCCTTCTTCTTCGCCTCCTCGGCGTCGGTGCCGAACGCGCCGTTGTCGCGCATGCGGTCGATCACGAGGTTGCGGCGCTCCAGCGCCTTCTCGGGGTTCGCGCCGGGGTTGAGCGAGCTCGGCCGGTTCGCGATGGCGGCGAGCAGCGCGGCCTGCGGCACGGTCAGCTTGTCGGCCGTGGTGCCGAAGTACGCCTTGGCGGCGGCGCCCACGCCGTAGGTCTGGTTGCCCAGCGGCACGATGTTGAGGTAGCCGGCGAGGATCTCGTCCTTGCTCATCTGCTGCTCGAGCTGCAACGCGATCCGGGCCTCGGTCATCTTGCGGCCCAGCGTCGCCTCGGTCGCCTTCTCCCACGCGGCGGCCTCGTCGTCCGCGCCGAGCACGAACGCCTTGTAGTTCTTGACGTACTGCTGCGTCAGCGTCGAGGCGCCCTGGCTGGTCTCGCCCTCGACACCGGCCTTGGCGGCGGCACGCATGATGCCCTGCCAGTCGACGCCCTTGTGGTCGAAGAACCGCTTGTCCTCGATCGCGATGATCGCCGCCTTCATCGTGTCGGCGATCTGGTTGGGCTCCAGCGGGATCCGGTACTGGTCGTACAGATACGCGATCGGCGCGCCGTTCATGTCCTGGATGGTGGTGACGAGCGGCAGTTCGCCCTTGGCCATGTCACCGGACGTCTTGTCGACGGTGTCCGCGGCCCGGTTGGACGCGAGCCCGAGCCCGCCGACGACCGGGAACATCATGGCGGCGAGGAGGACGCCGGCCGTCAGGCACAACCCCACCAACTTGACCAGACCTGACGCGCGCGCGGCGAACACGTGAGACCGCCACTCCTTCCAGCCTTGCTTTCGAATCCCCTGCTGATTAAGTCGCGCGGGCCCCCTGGGAGGTTGCTTCCGCTGATCGACTGATTTCAACCTACCGGAGTATCCGCAGGCCGATCGTCGGGCTGGCCCTCCGGACCTCGCCCGCCGCGTGGTGCGGCAGAAGGTCGTCCAGGAACCCGTACTTCCTCAGTTCGTCGTCGTCCCGCCGGCTCACCGTGCGCCACCACACGGCGATGTCGCCCCACCCCGGCGCGGACAGCGACCCGCCGAAGTGCTGGACGGACAACGCCGCGCAGAGGTTCGCGAACCGCACCCGGTGTTCCAGTGGCCACCCGGCGAGAGTGCCCATGACGAACCCGGCGCCAAACACGTCACCCGCGCCGGTCGCGTCGAGCTGCGCGACGTTCAGACCCGGCACGTCCACAACCTCGCCGGTCGCGCTGTCCACGGCCACCGCGCCGCGTCCGCCGCGCGTGACGACCACCACAGGCACGTGCTCGGCGAGTTTGCGCGCCGCGCGCTCCGGGGTGTCGGTGCGCGTGTAGAGCTGCGCCTCGGCGTGATTGGGCAGGAACGCGTCGTAACACTCGAGCCGCTTGAGCAGCTCGGGCGCCCACGCGCCGGTCCGGTCCCAGCCGATGTCGGCGAACAGCAGCGCCCCGTCGCGTTTCGCCGTCCGCACCCACTCGGCCTCCTCGGGCTCGACGTGGACGAAACACGCCCGTGTCTTGGGCGGCGGGACGAGCAGGTCGTCCGCCCCGACCGGCGCGCGATGCCCGTGGGTGACCATGCTGCGGTCGCGGTCCATCGCCATCGACACGGTCACGGGCGAGTGCCAGCCGTAGAACCGGCGGCAGTAGCTGAGGTCGACGCCCTCCTGGTCGGCGAGCACGTCCCAGCAGAAGTCGCCGTACGCGTCCTCCCCGAACGCGGCGGCGAGCGCGGTGCGCAGCTCCAGGCGGCGCAGGGCCACGGCGAGGTTGGCGATGCCGCCGGGACAACTGCCCAGCCCCTCCGCCCACACCTCGGTGCCTGCCTCCGGTGGCCGGGGCAGGCCGGTGAAGATGATGTCCAGGAACACCGTCCCGGACAGCAGCACGTCGAAGTCTGGGTCCGCCATGCTGGAATCTTGCCTTCTCGGGACCCGATCGGCCGGACTCACCCGCGCGGCCGCCGAGGGTGGTCGTCCTGCCCCCGGCGGCCGTGCCCGGCTCAGCAGTGGTTGATGTGTGCCTTCAGGTCCGCCTGCGAGCCGGTGCCGACGTAGTAGTCGGTGACGTACTGGGCGGATTCGTTGACCTGGATCCAGAGGTTGTCACCGTTGATCGACTGACCCTCGGTGTAGCAGATCAACTGGACATCGCTGCCCTTCGGGATGACGAAGGCCGTCGGGTAGCTGGTGCTCGGCCCGCCCGCGCGGACGTTGAGGTCCGCCAGCGCGGGCGAGCACCAGATGCCCCAGTAGCCGGAGTTGCAGTGGTAGTAGGCGCCGGCGGCGCTGGCGGTGCCGGCCGTGCCCAACGTGATCGCCGCCGCCATGGCGGTCGCCAGCATGAGCTTCGTACGCATATTGCCCCCAGTGAGATGTGCCTGATTCAGCAGTCGGGCACATGAGGGCAGCGTGAACACGCGGCGATGCCGAAGATGCGTTCCGTCGTCCCCCAGTGTCCGACGAGATGATCGATTCTTCAGACCACGCGACCTGAGGTCAAGCGACTACGCCTCCTCGGCCAGCATCTCCCGCATCTTCGTCAACGCCCGGTGCTGGGCGACGCGGACGGCGCCCGGCGTGGAGTGCACGGCCAGCGCCGTCTCCTCCGCCGACAGCCCGACGGCCACGCGCAGCACGAGGATCTCCCGCTGCCGGTTGGGCAGCTTGTGCAGCAGCCGCACGACCTGCTCCATCAGCTCGCCGTTCATCGCGCGCTGCTCGGGCCCGTCGTCGGGCGCCGGGCAGTCGGGCAGCTCCGGCATGACCTCGCTGCGCGACCGGACGGCCCGGCGGCGCGCGTCGGCGACCTTGTGCGCGGCGATGCCGTAGACGAACGCCAGGAACGAGCCGGGCTCGTAGCGGTACTTGGCCAGCGCGCCGAGCACGGCCAGGCACACCTCCTGCGCGATGTCCTCGGCCGAGACGAGGGTGCGCTCGCGCGTCCCCACGCGAGCGCGGCAGTAGCGGACTATGAGCGGCTGGATGCGGGCCAAAAGGTGATCGACCGCCCGTCTGTCTCCGCCGAGCGCGGCGTCGACGAGATCCGTGAACTCGGCTTCGGCGAGCCACTGGTTGGAGACGGCCGGCCGAACCCGGCGGCGCATGGGAACCGTTGGAACGTCGAGGACACCGACACCGCCACCAGTTCGCACGGCTGTGGGTTGGACCATCCCGGCGACCTCCTCACCTACAGCGACACACTTGGGCTTCACTGGAGAAGAGGTCGCAGTGAGCCATCTGATACCGCTCACTCACAAGAGGACCACGAACGACCCTCACTTGGGGCCTCCAGCACCCCTTCGGGGTAAAACATGGGCCTAACGGCCTAGTCGTTGGTCTATAGCGAACTGGCGCACGCCGAGGTACCCGACCCTGAACCCGGCCTCGGAATATGCGAGGTAGAACTCCCACATCCGGCGGAACGTGTCGTCGAAACCCAGTGACCGGATCTCGTCCCACCGATGGACGAACGTTTCACGCCAACGGCGCAGTGTCTCCGCGTAGTCATGCCCGAACTCGCGCCACGAGGTGATCTTCAACGAGGTGTGCGCCGCCAGGGTCTGCTCGATCGCCTTGACCGACGGGATCAGGCCGCCGGGGAAGATGTACTTGTGGATCCAGGTGTAGCTGTCGGCGCTGGCCAGCATCCGGTCGTGCGGCATCGTGATCGCCTGCAGCCCGATCCGGCCGCCGGGGACCAGCACCCGGTCGAGCATCGAGAAGTACGCCGGCCAGTACTCGCGGCCCACCGCCTCGATCATCTCGACGCTGACGACCGCGTCGTACGAGCCGGTCTCCTCGCGGTAGTCGCGCAACGCGACGGTGACGCGGTCGGCGACGCCGGCCTGGGCGATCCGCTGTTCGGCCAGCTTCTTCTGCTCGGCGGAGATCGTCAGTGACGTGACGGTGGCGCCGCGCTGGGCGGCCCGGATCGCCAGCGCGCCCCAGCCCGTGCCGATCTCCAGGACGTTCGACCCGGCCCGCACGCCCGCGTAGTCCAGCACGCCGTCGATCTTGCGCAGCTGGGCCTCCCGCAGGTCGTTCGTGCCGTCGAACCAGGCCGACGAGTAGGTCATCGTCTCGTCGAGGAACGCCGCGAACAGCTCGTTCGACAGGTCGTAGTGCCGGTGGATGTTGGACCGCGCGCCCGTGACGTCGTTGGCGTCCGTCGACGGGTGTCCGCGGTCGACCCACCGCCGCAGCCGCTGCAGCTTCGGTGGCACCAGCGTGGTCAGCCGGGCGGCGAACGCGGACAGCACGTCCGCGAGCTCGTTGGACGACCAGTCGCCGACCATGTAGGCCTCGCCGAACCCGATCTTCGCGTCGGCCCCGAGCCGGTGGAAGAACGCGGCCGGCCGGTGCAGCCGCATGATCGGGCCACCGGCCCCGAGTGTTCGGCCGCCGGGCAGCACGATGGTCACAGGAAGCGTGCGCACGGCGTTGCGGAACAGCGACTCGGCGATCCGGGCGCGCAGCGGTGACCGCGGGGTGGCGTGCAGGCCTGGCCAGATTCCCTGGTTCGGGCGCGGCAGCGAAAGCGTGCTCATCGGCTACTCCTCGGGGTGATCGGCAGACGCCGCAGGAACAACGCGACGCCGTGGCGGCGGATCAGGGCGGAGACCCGGTGGGGCATGAGCGGTCTGCGCAGCAGCGTGCGCACCAGCTGACGTGGTGTGGCGGGGAACGCGGTCCCTCGCATGCTCGCACTGAACGGCGTCATCCCGTTCTGCCGCAACGCGATGGTCACGGAAAGTTGGCTTGCCGGTTTCGGCAGCCTCATCACGTACTCACCGCCCATGCCGAGGAACGGCGACACGTAGAAGTCCTTGTCCACCTTGGCCCGGCCGTCCGCGTCGGTGCGCAACAGGTACGCGTGCCGCCCGCCGTAGGTGTTGTGCACCTCCGCGACCACGCAGACGAGCTCGCCTTGTGGACTGTGGCACCAGTAGACGGTCAGCGGGTTGAAGACGTACCCGAGCACGCGGGCGTTCGCGAGCATCAGCACCTGCCCGCCACTTAGGTCTACGCCGCGACCGCGCAACCATTCCTCGAGGTTCGCCCTGATGGACCGGTCCGGCGAGCCGAGGTGGTCGCGCGCCTCGAACCGCGCGAACGGCCGCAGCCACCACGGCAGCTCCGGTAACCGATCGAGGTCGACCAGCCACAGGTAGGCGCGATGGGTGAACGAGCGGTCGATGCGTTCCCTTCTGGTGTGGCTGATCTCCACGTCATAGATCACCACTGGACTCCGAAGTGCTCGGCGGCCCGGACGCCGGACGCGCAACCGTCCTCGTGGAACCCCCAGCCGTGATACGCCCCCGCGAACGCCGTTCCCGTCGTGTTGATTGTGGGCAGACGTCGTTGCGCGGCAACAGATTCGGGCGTGTAGATCGGGTGCTCGTAGACCATGGTCGCGAGCGTCTGGTTCGCTGGGATCTGTTTCGCGTTCAGCGTCACGACGTAGTCGACCGGCTCGACGAGGCGCATGAGCCGGTTCATGTGATAGCTGACGAGCACCGGCCCGGTGTCGCGGCAGTCGCGCTTGAGCAGGTTCCACGAGGCCCGCGCGTTCGGCGCCTTCGGCAGGATCGACGGGTCGGTGTGCAGCCTCGTCTCGTTCCGCGAGTACTCGAATTTCGAGAGCACGTCCTTTTCCGCGGGCGTCGGATCCTGCAGCAGTCGCAGCGCCTGGTCCGGGTGCGTCGCGATGACGACCTTGTCCGCGGTGTGCACCTGGTCGGCGTCGTCCCGCAGCTCGACTCCGTGTCCTGTTCGGCTCACGGCCCGGATCGGGGTGGACACCTGCACGGCGGTCAGGTTCTTCACGGCCCGTTCGACGTACGTGCGGCTGCCGCCGACGACCGTCTTCCACCGCGGCGTGCCACCGATCGACAGCATCCCGTGGTTGGCGAGGAACTCGAAGAGATACCGGGCCGGATACCGCGTGGACAGTGCGGCGCCCGACGACCACACGGCGCTCACGACCGGCAGGATGAAGTGGTCGACGAAGTACCGCGAGTACCCGCCGATCGCGAGGAACGCGCCGAGCGTGACGTCGTGCGCCTCCTCGTGTTCCAGGACCCGCCTTGCGTGCCGGTGAAACCGCGTGACCTCGGCGAGCATGACGAGGTACTTGGCGTTTCTCAGGTTGGCGGGCTGTGCGAACAGCCCCGGCAGCTTTCTGGCTCCGGCGTACTCGAGCCCGCACCCGTCGCACCGGACGCTCATCGACATCTCGGAGTCCTGAGTGGACACCTTCAGTTCCCTGAACAGCCTGATCAGGTTCGGGTACGTCCGTTCGTTGTGGACGATGAACCCGCTGTCGACGTTGACCAGGCCACCGTCCGGCGTGGGCAGCTCGTGCGTGTGCGCGTGGCCGCCGAGCCTGTCATCGGCCTCGAAGAGCGTCACGTCGTACCGACGTTGCAGCAGGTAGGCGGCGGTGAGTCCGGCAACCCCGCTGCCGACGACGGCGACCTTCCTCCGGTCAGGCACGCGCACCTCCGAGTGGGACGTCGAGTCCGTGAGGCGAGGCCTCACGCATGGCGTTCGCGATGTCCCGCGCGATCGGTTCGAGCCCCAGTTCGCCGTGGACGAAGTCCTTCACCAGCCGCGTCCAGTCCCCGGCCCTCCGGAGCATCGCGTGCCCGTCGCCCTGGACGGAGAACCGCGCCGTCCTCTGGGTGATCTGTTTGGCCTGTTGGGCGTACCAGTAGGACAGTCGCGGATCCGTCATCCGCTCCTGGTCGCCGTGCGCGATCAGGAGGGACTTGTTCCGGAGCTGTTCGTACGGCTCGCCGCGTTCGATCCACGGAGCCAGGGCGCAGACGGCGGTCACCTGCGGGTGCCCGGCGACTCGCAGCGCCGTCCGGGCGCCCATCGAGTGGCCGACGAGGACGATCGGCACATCCGGGTGCTGGTCGTGGATTTGGTTGAGGGCCCACTCGGCGTCTCTGACCGGGTCCAGGTGCGGGGCGTTCCAGCCGCGTTTGCGGTACCGCATGACCCAGACCTCGACGCCGGGCGCCTTCAGCGCCTTGGCCAGCGGAACCATGCGCAGGTAGGCGAGGTTCGTGCGGCGCACGGGCGCGTGGCCGTGCTGCCGTCCGCCGTGGAGCACGAGCACGACAGCCTTCGTAGTGCCCTGGGGTTTCAGCACGTCGACGCGTGGATGCACACCAGATATTCGGTTGGCGGCGACTACGGGATCAACGTTGCGACCCAGATCACACCCGGCGCGGCAGCTTCGCAATCGCAGCCTTGATCGACTCCCGGACGTCAGGCACCTTCAACCCGATGTTCCGGAACCGCTTCGCCACCTCGAGCACCGGCAGGTGGAACGTCTCGCTCACCTTCAGCAGCTCACCGAGGCTCACCGGCTCCCTGGGATCGATCTCGCAGTGGGTAAGCATCCCAGGCTCGACCAGCGCAACGGCCTCCCCCGGCGGGAGGTCCTCGACCTCGTACCCGAACGCCTCGAGCCGCTCCTTGGCGCGGGCGGGCGTGATGCCGAACTTCGCGTACGCCTCGATCAGATGCACCACCGGCACGATGTCGCCCACGGGCAACCACGGGCTCGTTCCATCCAAGCCGTTGCTCAGCAAGAACGCGTCGTTCGTGCCTAGCACCACCGGGACGTCGTCGGTCTTGGGTCGAACACCGTACTGGGCGACGCGATCAATCACATCGCCCACGGAGATTCCCAGTTGCTGACCCGTGAAGATCAGCACTCCGATCGACGCCAGGTGATCGAAATCGGGGCTCACCTGGCGGAGCAACTCCCCGTCGCCCGCACACACCCGCTCGGGAAGGTGCACCGGTACCCGAATCCCGAAGGCCACCAGTCGCTCACCCACCTCACTCGGCGACCTGCCAAGCCGCTCCGCAGACTCCGCGATCTGCCACGCGGCCGCGCGGTCGGCCAGCCAGCCGGGCCGGACGCGACCGTTGGTCAGCAGTTGCAGGTCCTCAGAGCCCACATCATCGGGCCATCGCAACAAGGCAGTGTCGAACCCGAGGCAAGTCAGTCTCCGGCTGACCTCCTCGACAGGTATCCCCAGAAGTATCGCCTTGCTGACGACTTGACCGACCAGTGGAACATTCTCGGGGTCGAGAAATCCTCGTCCATCCCTGAGCAACTGAAGATCAATCGAGTCGAGTTCAACATTCAACAGGGGCTGTGCCGCGTGAGCGTCGAACCCTCGACTGGCAAGCCATCGCGCCGTGTCCGCCACCGGCCTGCCTTGCCTGAGGAGAGCATTGAGGAAGTGGCTGTATGGCACGGGTTCCTCATGCTCGAGCCACGGCGGCTCACCGTTTAGATCAACGCTCAGCAGGATTCGGTCCGATTGCGGGAGCCTATAGGTGTCGAACACGTGCGAGGAACAGCCAAGCAGGTTGAGCTCGGCTGCCCGGCGGGCGACCGTGCGGATACCGAGATCCGATTCGTTTGCAGCATCCCGGACATCATGCTGCGTCATGCCACCGTCTTCGACGACCGAGTACGGGGCAGCCCTCAGCAGATAAGAACCGTCTGTCGGAACGGCGGGCAGCATCGGCCTGTCCGGAAAGTCGATGCCGGGCGCCGCAGCCCGAACCAGGGCGAGTCTCTCGTTCGGGGCGTGTGCTAGCAGCCGCCACAAAAGAATGTGATCGGCGGGCCGCGGGGTGTAGGTGCGTGCATCCCGGCCCGGCGGAAAGAACGGCGCGGCCCGATCGTTGACGATCTCGGCGTCCTCCGCCATCCAGCCCACCGCGCCGACGTCCACGGAGCAGCGGAAGCCACGCACGACGGTGCCGTCCTCGATCAGGGCCTTGGTGACAAGATCGCCCAGCATCGGGCTCCCCCCAGCAACCTCAGTGAGCCAGTCGAGGTCGAGCAGAGCATCGCCGCCCGCCAGCAAAGCGGGAAGCGCCGCGGTCACCAGTCGTTCGACGGAGTCGGACACGTCGCCGAGCGTGCGGCTGCGATCAACGGAAAGCCGGGGCGCCACGGTCCCGGTCAGGTTCACGACCACACCGCGCATCGGACCGTAGGAGAGCGACTGCTGCACGACGCCTCGCTGGACACCTGGGCTTGTCAGCAGTCCGTCCACCAGCAGAGCGCCGCCGTGCTCGCACCACGCCACCGGGACGTTGTCCGGCTGGATGACCTCGCCACCAGCATCCAACTCAGTGGTGTACCTGTTGCCCCGCTTGGGGCGCAGGACACCCGGCTGCCACTCCATCGGCTCATCTCCCGCGTGCGTCGCGGTCGTGTGGAAGTCGGCGATGCCGAGCAGCTTCTCCAGCCAGGAGATCACGGTTCCTTGTGGGTCCGGCTCCTTCAGGTACAGCCGCACGCTCGTGCCGGGCTCGGGGCTCTCGTCGATCTCCTGGATCTGGAACAGGTGTCCCGGGCCGGAGATCGTGACGCGCAGCTGCGGCCCGTGGGCCTTGCCGTCGCGCCCCATCCGGCGGGTCTTCACCTCGATCTCGTCGGCCAGCATGAAGTAGCTGAGCACGCCGATCCCGAAGCGGCTGTTGGGATAGAGCTCGACGGGCGGGTCGACGCCGCGCCAGTCGAGGCGTTCCTCGCGGAACTCGGTCAGGTCGGCGAACCGGACGCCCGCCTGGGCGAAGACGCCCTTGAGCTCGTCCTCGCCCATGCCGATCCCGTTGTCGACGCAGTCCAGGTAGTGGCGGCCGTGCTCGTCGACGTCCTGCCGGAACGCGATCTCGCCGGCCCACCCCGACGGCGGCAGGTTCCAGCGGCGCTGCCGGTACAGCTCGCGGGCCTGCCGGTAGCGGCACGCGTCGAGCGCGTTCTGGTACAGCTCCCGGATGGCCATGTGCCGGTCCTGGTAGAGCTGCTCGCCCATCAGGAGATCCCGCACGCGTTCCTCGTCGAGGCGGAACTTGCTCCACCCGCTGAACTTCGGCTTCCCCTCCTCGTCCCGGCACGGCACCACCTGGTCGCCTGAGGCCCACGCGGGCAACCCGGCCAGCGGCTCCACCGAAGGAAAAGCCGTCACCAGACGTGTGGACCGCAGCAGCTCGCCCAAGCGCTTCGCGTGCTCGCGCAACACCTCCACGACCGCTTCGTGCTCGCACTCGGCGTTCAGCACGACGCCGTCAGCGAGGCCCGGCCAGGTCGCCTTGCGCACGGTGTCGAGAAGCGAGTCCACCCGCGCCGGTCGGGGAATGCCCATGTGCCAGACGAGGTCGCGCGACAGGTCGGTCACCTCGACGGCGGCCAGATGTGCGGCCCGCGCCAGGACCAGCACCATCGGGCGGCGCAGCAGCTCCTTGTCCGGGGTGCCGCCGAACATCGGGAGGACGGCGTCGGCGTCGGCCACTCGTGCCGGGGTGGCGATTCCCTGCGGCGCCTCTCGCAAGCCTTTCAGCAGTTCACGGACGTTAGAAGGTCTAACAACAGTGAGCGCCTCTTCGTCGCACACGTCGGCGAGCAAGGCGGCGATGGACTTCTCCTGCAGCACCTCCATGCGCTGCCGCAGCCAGCGGTGGAACAGCCACCATCCGATCTCCTCGGCGGCGTTGTCGCGCTCGGGCAGCTTCGGCAGTCCGGCCCGTTTGATCAGGTCGCCGTGGTCACGGAGGAACAGCTCGTAGGAGGCGCGCGGCTCGTCCGTCGTGCCGGTGAGCTCGAAGTCGGTCGGACCGACGCGCCGGTGTTCTGCCACGGCCCGCGACCACAGGGCCTGGTGCAGCAGCGGGGCGAGCGCCAACAGCAGCGCCTCCACCGGGTAGAGGCCGGGCCGGCACTCCCCCACCAGCCATGCGATCCGCACGCCGAACCGCCGCACGAGGTCGTCGTCGCGCCACGGGTCGTCGGCCGGCTCCACTTCGTCGCGCAACCGCGCGAGGCCGTGCGCGATCTTGATCGCGAGCGCGCGCATCCGGTCGGGCCGGTGCGAATCCCGGACGTGCTGCCACACGGCGGATTCCGCAACCATGCGGATCCAGTGATCGGTGTGCTGCTCCGGCGGAGCCTCAGGCGGCGTGCCGTAGAAGTTCACGGTGTCGATCCGGCCTGCTTGTACGGCATTGCCGTACACCGTTCCGGGTATGGAGTTCCGCTCATCACCGTCGCCGGGCATCCGGCCAATGTAGGCGACTATCGTTCGGCGGGTGATCGAGCAGCTCAGCATTCCCACGGACGCCGGAACGTTCGACGCCATCGCGAGCGGCCCCGAGGACGGCCGGCCCGTCCTGCTGCTGCACGGGTTCCCGGAGGCGGCGATCGCGTTCGAACACCAGGTGGGCGTGCTGGGCGCCAACGGCTACCGGGCCGTCGCGTTCGACCAGCGCGGCTACTCCCCCGGCGTGCGCCCCGAGCACCCGTCCGAGTACGCCGTCTCCGAGCTGGTGGACGATGTGCTCCGGGTCGCCGATCAGCTGGGCTTCACGACGTTCGACATTGTCGGACACGACTGGGGTGGCGCGGTCGCTTGGTGGACGGCGATCGACCATTCCGAACGGCTTTCGACATTGACGGCTATTTCCACGCCGCACCCCGGCGCGTTGAAGACCGCCCTCCAGACCGACGAGGACCAGCAGCTGCGCAGCCGCTACATGACCGAGTGGCGCGAGAAGAGCACCGAGCGCCGCATGCTCGAGAACAACGCGCACGCCATCCGGCAGATGTTCGAGTGGCGGGTCCGGCCGTCGCACGTCGAGGAGTACGTGCAGCGGCTGCAGGAGCCGGGCGCGCTGACCGCGGCGCTGAACTGGTACCGCGGCGGGAAACCGAGCGGCGTCGCGGACAAGGTCACCGTCAAGACGATGTACATCTGGAGCACCGAGGACGTCGCGTTCGGGTCGACGGCGGCGTTCGAGACCGAGAAGTGGGTCGTGGGGCCGTACCGGTTCGAGATGCTCGAAGACGTCACACATTGGATCCCTGAAGAGGTTCCGGAAGCCTGCAGCGCCCTGATCCTGGAGAACTTGGCCTAGACATCGGAGCTTTCAGCCGGTAGGCCTATGCGTGCCGCCGCCTTGGGACATTCCCGAGAGGAGCACCATGGCCACGTCCAGGCGGGACTTCGTCAAGCTCGGAGCCGTCGCCGCCGGCGCGCTGAGCCTCACACCTGGGGTTGCGCACGCCCAGGACGGCTTCGAAGCCAAGATCGCGGCGAAGGCGGGCACCGACTGGTCCGTCGCGGTGGTCGAGTCGACCATGAAGCGGTACACGCCGGAGACGTTCGGCGGCTGGGGGTATACGAGAGGCCTGTTCCTCTACGGGCAGTACCTCGTCTACAAGCGCACGGGCGACCGGCGGTACTTCGACTACATCAAGGCCTGGTACGACCGGTTCGTCGGGCCGGACGGCACGATGAACCGCACGTTCACCAACCTCGACGCGATGCGGTCGGGCCAGATGCTGCCGATCCTGTACTCGGAGACGGGTGACGTCCGGTACCGCAAGGCGAGCCAGCAGATCCGCGCGAAGCTCGACACCTACAAGCGGACCAAGGAAGGCGGCTTCTGGCACGCCGAGTCCGGCACCCGCGACTGGCAGCTGTGGTCCGACGGCGTCTACATGGTCGTGCCGTTCATCATGAAGCACGCCATCGCGTTCGGTGAGCAGGACTGGGGCTACAAGGAGGCCACCCGGCAGCTGCTCGTCTACGCGAAGAACCTGCAGCACGCCGACGGGCTCTTCCACCACGCGTTCGACGAGTCGCGCAAGGAGCCGTGGTCCAATCCGGCCACCGGCGTGTCGCCGGAGTTCTGGGGCCGCGCGATGGGCTGGTACGCGATGACGCTCATCGACGTCCTCGAGGACCTGCCCAAGGCACACCCCGACCGGCCGGCGCTGCTGCAGGTCTTCAAGCGGCTGGCCACGGCGCTGACGCGCTACCAGGACAAGGCGACCGGCCGCTGGTTCCAGGTCGTCGACAAGGGCGAGGACCCGAACAACTGGACCGAGACGTCGTGCACGTCGATGTACGCGTTCGCGCTCTCCCGCGGCGTCGAACGGGGCTACCTCTCACCGTCGAACAAGAGGTTCGCGCGCAACGGCTACGCCGGCGTGCTCGACCGGATCTCACTCGACGGCGACGGCCTGACCAGCCTCAGCGAGATCTGCATCGGCACCAACGTCGGTGACCTGGCGTTCTACTACGCCCGGCCGCGAGCCGTGAACGACTTCCACGGGCTCGGCGCGTTCCTCATCATGAACGAACAGCTCCAGAGGCGGTAACTTTCGAACATGCGCGTGGCCGGCCTCCTGCTCGCCGCGGGGGCCGGCCGCAGGTTCGGCACCCCGAAGGCTCTGGTGTCCCACAACGGATCGCTGTTCGTGGAGTCCTCCGCGGACAGACTCCGTGCGGCGGGCTGCGATCCCGTCGTCGTGGTGCTCGGCGCCTCGGCAGAGGAAGTCCGTTCTCGCGCACGCCTTGAGGGCGTGACGCTGGTCGACAACCCGCACTGGGACTCCGGCATGGGCTCGTCGCTGCGCGTCGGCCTCAAGGCGGTCGGCCAGGCGGACGCCGTGGTCGTGCTGCCGGTCGACACTCCGGGCGTCACCGTCGTGGCGCTCCAGCGGCTGATTTCCCTTGCCGCGCCGGAAGTTCTGGCGCGGGCGACCTATCACGGCGAAGCCGGTCACCCGGTGCTGATCGGCAGCGCGCACTTCGCGGGTGTGATGGCGTCGGCGGCGGGCGACCAGGGCGCGCGGGAGTACCTGAAACGAAGCACCGTCCGCCACGTCCCGTGTGAGGACGTGGCGGACGGTGCCGATGTGGACAGACCTGAAGACCTCGGTGGCCTGGACGATCAGGCGACGTAACGACGGAGCTTGATGCCCGAGGCGACGTTCGCCGCGGACAGCCACGCGAGGCGGCCCCCGGCGTAGGCCGGGTCGGCGACGGCGAACTCGTTGCCGCCCGCGCGGTAGCCGACGATGGTCGCGTAGTGGCCACCGGAGTAGTTCCGGCCGTTGAGGCGGATCACGTTGATCACGACGGCGTGACCGCGGTCGGCGTTGTAGACGACGTCGTACTTGAGCTTCTGCAGCAGCTGGGCGTCGTTGGCCCACTGCTTCACCTGGTAGTACGTGGTGCCCTCGAAGTGGTCGAGCGCGCTCTCGAGGTTCTTGATGTTCGGCAGGCCGTTCTGGTCGACGTGCATGTAGCTGGCGAGCGTGGACTGCTCCACGTGCTTGCCCTTGGCCGTCAACGCGATGCGGGCCGCGGCGGCGGAGCACCAGTAGCCGGTCTTCTGCACCTGGAACTCGTAAGGCAGGACACCTTCGCCCTGGACGTTCATCTCGGCCGCGGCGGGAATGACCGTCTCACCGGGAGCTGCGATGGCGCTGACCGGAGCGGCCAGGCCGAGCGCCACGGCGCCCGCGACGACGGTGCCCACGAACTTTCCGAGCTTCATCTGTTGCTTCCCCTCAGTTGGCGCGCCGCCCCCTGCGGCACGCCAGAAAGCCTGGCGGCAGCGGTGCGACCCTCGCCACCACGTTCGGGCTACACCTAAAGACCCTGCTCAGGCGGGTGATTGCCTGTGCTACGGGGTTGCTGCCAATCTGTGGCTCGTGCTTCGGGTCCACTTCACCGCGGAGGACTTGGCGCGGGTCAGGGTGTCCGCAGGGCCGGACCCGATGTGGGAGATCCTGCTGAGCCTCCACGTACTGCGGCAGCGCGACGGCGCGCCCGTCTTCGGTCGCTGGCGCAAGGACGTGCGCGGCAAGTTGAGCGAGGAAGCCCGTTGGCTGATGCAGTTGGCACCGCCCGTCGGGTATTCGCCGGACTTTCTGACGCCGACCGCGGGGTGCGACGTCGACGACGGGATCCACGCGGTGATGTCCACGCCGGTGCACCAGTTGCAGCTCGACCTGCGGCAACTCGGCTCCGAACGCCGGCTCGACGCACGCACCCACCAGCTCGCGTCGGGCGACGCCGCGGCACTGGACTCCTTGGGCGCGGCCTTACGCCACTACTACGAGTCCGCGCTGGCGCCGGTGTGGGACGAGGTGCGCGGCGTGTGCGACGCCGACCGCGCGGTGCGGGCGCGGCAGTTCCTCGACGGCGGCTGCGAACAGCTGCTGAGCTCGTTGCACTCGACGATCACGTGGCAGGCGCCCGTGCTGCACGTCGGCTACCGCTTCCCGGAGCGCGATGTGCACCTGGGCGGTCAGGGGCTGGTGCTGGTGCCGTCGTACTTCTGCTGGGGCAGACCGATCATGCTGCGCGACGCCGAACGCCCACCCGTGCTCGTCTACCCGATCGAACGCGACCTCGTGGTCGGCGCCGGAGCCCGCTCGCTGGAGGCCCTGCTCGGCCGCACGCGCGCCGCCGCGCTGGAGGTCATCGCCGGCGGCTGCACGACCACCGAGCTGGCGCGCCGCCTGAACATCTCGCCCGCTTCGGCGTCCGCGCACGCCACGGTGCTGCGGGAGGCGGGTCTCGCCGTGACACAACGGCATCGCAACACCGTCCTGCACACGGCGAGCCGGTTGGGGTTCGAGCTGCTCGCCTGAGCCGTAACGGCCAAGCGGACGATCGGCCCCGCACAGCCGTCACAAACTCGACCTGCAACGTCTGACGCCTACCCTGGGGTGATGGCCGAGCAGACGGTCCGCTTCACCCGCGTGCGCGGCCGGACGGTCGCGTGGGCGGCGGTCGGGTCGGGCCCGCCGCTGGTGCTGGGCGGCTGGTGGTGCGGCCACCTGGAACTCGACTGGCGTTCGCCCCTCTTCCGCGCGTTCTGCGAGGGTTTCGCCGACCGCTTCACCGTGATCCGCTACGACCGGCCGGGCACCGGACTGTCCAACCGCGACGATCCGGTTCCCGCCTCGCTCGACGAGGAGGTCGAGGTGCTCGCCGCGGTCGTCGCCGCCGCCGGGCCGCCGGTGTCGCTGTTCGGCGGCTCGTCGGGCTCGTGCATCGCGACCGCTTACGCGGCAACGCATCCCGTCACGCGACTCGTGCTGTACGGCGCCTACGCCCGCGGCGCGGACATCCCCGGCGGGGACGCGGTGCTCGCCGCCGTCCGGACACATTGGGGCGTCGGGTCGCGGCTGCTCGCCGAGGTGTTCGTGCCGGACGGGACCGCCGCCGACCGGGCCGAGCTCGTCCGGTTCCAGCGGGAGGCGGCGTCCCCCGCGGCCGCCACCGAGGCGCTGGCCGCGGTGTACCGGTTCGACGTCCAGGCCCGGTTGCCTCTGGTCACCGCACCGACGCTGGTGTTGCACCGGCGCGACGACCGGGCCATTCCGTTCGCGCTCGGACGGGATGTGGCGAGCCGGATTCCCGGCGCCCGGTTCGTGTCACTGGCCGGAACGGACCATTTCCCTTGGCGCGGCGACGCTTCGGCCATTGTCGAAGCGTCGCTCGGGTTCCTGGGCGACGCGCCGGCGTTGACCGATCGCGAGGTCGAGATCCTGCGGCTGGTCGCCCAGGGACTCAGCGACCACGAGATCGCCGCCCGCCTCTTCCTGAGCCCGCACACCGTGCACCGGCACGTCGCCAACATCCGCACGAAGCTCGGGCTGCCTTCGCGCACCGCGGCGGCAGCGCACGCCGTGAAAGCGGGTCTCATCTGAACAAATCGCTCACGTCCGTGACGCGCTCACAACCGTGAGGACATCTAACAAGTGTGAAGGCATCTAATACTCCAGCCGCAGTTCGTGATCAGTAACTGACGGCGCGATCTTGGTGTGTCGGTCCAGGATGTTGATCACAGCCAGCCGGAAATGGTCCCGGTGGCGTCGTCGGCACCAAGCCCGTGCCCAGGCCGGCCACCACCGACGGCAGGCAGCCGCCATCAGTCACGGATCACGGACAACGGCTGAAGTACTAGCGTTACCTCGGTGGACCGATCGGAGATCTTCGACATCGCGCACCTGCGCCATCCCATCGCGGCGCCGGTCGCGCCCGACCGGTTGCGCGAGTTGGTCGGGTGGTTGAGCCCCGCCGCCGGCGCTCGCGTGGTCGACCTCGGCTGCGGTGAGGGCGAATGGCTGCAGCAGGTGCTGCTGGACCATCCCGCGACGACAGGCGTCGGGATCGACCACATGCTGCCGGCCTCGGCCGCCCGGCGCACCGGCGAGCGCGGGCTGACGGACCGGGTGCGATGGATCGAGACCGACGCCGCCACCTGGAACGACGGGCTCTTCGACGTGGTGCTCTGCGTCGGCGCCCGGCACGCCTTCGGCGGGTTGGAGGACATGCTGGTCGCCGTCCGGCGGCACCTGCGCCCCGGCGGTCAGGCGCTGATCGGCGAGATGATCTGGGAAGGGACCCCGTCCGCGGCAGCCCTGGCCGCGCTCGGACTCCCGGCCGACTCCGTCCCCGACCTCGCCGGCCTGGTGCAGGCCTTCCACCGGCACGGCCTCGAGCCGTCCTTCGGGCATGTCAGCACACTGACCGAATGGGACGACTACGAGTTCAGCTGGACCGGCTCGCTCGTCGACTGGGCCGTGCGGTCGGCCCCGACCGTCGAGGACCGCAACCAGGCGCTCACCGCCGCCCGCGAGCATCGTGACACCTGGCTCGGCGGCTTGCGGGGTGAGCTCGGGTTCGCAACCTTCGTCTTGCACGATGTCGCGCCCAGGCCGGTCTGAGGGGCCATCAGCTACTGATCACGAACTACGGCTGTAGTACCAACAGGCGCGAAGAGCCCTCACCGGATCGGCACCGCCGACCCCATCACCAACGGCCGCACCAGCGACGGCATCCCGCTCCAGCGCGCGTGATCGACCTTCTCGAGAGTGAAGCGGTCTAACAGCAGTGAGAGGGTGTCACGGTTGCAACGGCAGCCCTGCGCGAACGCGGCCCACAAGCCGGCGAACCGGTCCTGCCGGCGCGCCAGCCGCGCGTCGGTGGCACGCACGTGCTCGCAGAACAGCAGCCGCCCACCGGGTTTCAGGACGCGGGCGATCTCGGCGAGCACGGGCTCGACCGACGGCACGGTGCACAGCACGAGCGTGCTCACCACGGTGTCGACGCTGGAGTCCTCGACCTGCAACTCACTGCCGAGAACGGACATGGTGCGCACCCGCGGGTCGCGCGTCGTGCGTCTGCCGAGACGCCGGAGCATTGCGGGCACCGGCTCGGTCAGGATCAGCTCCTCCGCGGTGGACGGGTAGAGCGAGGCGTTCAGTCCCGTCCCCGCACCGATCTCCAGTACTCGCCCGCGCGCCTGCCGCAGCAACCGCGCACGGTGCCCGTGCATCCCCCGCCGTTCGCCAAGCCACAAGAAGGGGTCATATACCGCGGCTGCCAGCCGCTCACCAGGATTTCCCATGACGGCAAGAGAAGCAGCCAGCGAGAACACCCGGCATCGCGAAAACCGGCCATTCACACGAGCCGGACCTCGACCCCTTCGGCGCGCAGCGCGTCGACCTCGTCCTCGGGCGCGTCCTCGTCGGTCACCAGCACGTCGATCACCGAAGCCGGGCACACGCGACCGAACGCGGCCCGGCCGAACTTGGTGCTGTCGACGGCGGCGATCACCCGCCGCGAGGCGAGCACGGCGGCCTTCTTGACCGCGCTCTCGGCCAGGTCGTGCGCCGACACGCCGTCGCGCGCGGAAAGGCCGCAGCTGCTCAGGATCATGGTGTCGAACCGCATGAGGTCGAACGCGGCGAGCGCCAGCGGTCCGACGAACGACAGCTCTCCCGGCCGGACTTCGCCGCCGGGCAGGACGAGGCGAATCTCGTGCGCACCACGCAGCACGTCGACCCCGTGCAGTGACAACGGCAGCACGGTCAACCGCCGCGACGCCAGCAGGCGGCCGGCTTCCAGCGTGGTGCTGCCTCCGTCGAGCACGACGGTCTCGCCGTCGTCGACCAGCGACGCGACCTCGAGCCCGATCCGGCGTTTGACGTCGAGACGTTGTCTGCTGCGGGCCGCGAACGGCGTCTCCTCGCCGGTCAGCATGCTGACCGCCGCCCCCCGGACCCGCCGGAGCAGTCCCTCGCGCTCCAACTGGTCCAGGTCACGGCGAACAGTCATCTCCGAACACCCGGTCAGCTCCGCCAGTTCCCCCACGCCGACCCGGTTCCCCCGGCGCAAAGACCGCAGGATGAGCTCATGCCGTTTCGCAACATCCACATTGTGCATACGAACACAGAGAGTGTTCAGATAGCAACTACGAGCGCGAGCGCACCGCCGCCACTGCACAGGCTCCGCCGAGCACGAGCACGAACGCGGCCACTCCGAACGCCCACATCTCCGAATAGGTGATGGCCAAAGCGATGTGGACTGCTCCCGCAGCCGCGAACACCGCTGTCAGGAACACCCAGATCGTGAAGTGTGGAATCCCGAAGTAGTCGTGCATGCGCTGCCTGATCCGGTGGCTCCCCATTCCACCTCCTTCCGCCTTGTACCGCGCCTATCGGGGAAGGTCCTGGCGAGGTTACTCATAGTCGGGTACTACTTGCCGCATGACGACCGACACGGTGACCGGATCCGATTACGGCAACCTCGTGCGCACGCACTTGACCAGGGTCGAACAGCACAACGCGGCCGCTCTGGACGACGTAGCGGAACTCGTGCTGGCGGCGGTACAGGCGGACGGGACGATCCTCACCGCGGGCGCGGGGCACTCGCTCGCCGCGGTCGCCGAGACGTTCTACCGCGCCGGCGGACTCGCCTGTGTGCGGCCGATCTACCACCCCGAGCTGCTGCCGATGCACGGCGCGATCAGCAGCACGGCCGCGGAACGCCGCACCGGCCTGGCCAACGAGGTCCTGCGCGACGCCGGGCTCGCCCCGCACGACGTCCTGTTCGTCTTCTCCACCAGTGGCGTCAATCCCTACCCGGTCGAGCTCGCGATCGAGGCCGCCGACGCGGGCTGCCCGGTCGTCGCCGTCACGTCCGTCACCGCGAGCGCCTCCGCACCGCGCCGCGCGGGCACGACGCTCGCCGAGGTGGCCACCGTCGTACTGGACAACCTGGTCCCGCCCGGCGACTCCACCTACCCGGCCGACGCGCCGGTCACCGCTGCGGTGTCGACGCTCGCGACGACGTTCCTGTGGAACCTGCTGATGGTCCGGCTAGTCGACAAGGCCGCGGACCAGGGCGTCGACCTGCCGTTGTGGCGCAGCGCGAACGTCGAGGGCGGCGACGCGGCCAACGCGGACCTGTTGCGCCGCTACCAGAACCGCATCCCACAGCTCGGCTGAGTAGAGATACTCACGAAAGCTCCGCGGTACTTCGTTAAAGTCCCCCATAGTTCGTTCATGGGGGGAACATGAAGAGCAAAACCCGGAGATGGGTGCTCATCACGGGCGGGGTCACCACGTCCGCGATCATCGGAGTCGCCGCCGCGGTCGTGTTCGGCAGCGGCAGCGACCCCAACAAGACGCCCTACAAGCCGCCACCGACGTCGCCGAACATCGTGGCGCAGGCGTTCCTGACGGCGATCACCAACGGCGACGGCGCCAAGGCCGCGAACCAGACCGACAACCCGCCGGCCGCGGGCGCGGCGCTGTCCGCGCAGTCCACGGGCATGGGCAAGGCCGTGTTCTCGGCCGTGCTCAAGGGCGGTTCCGGGGCGAGCCTGCCTGCCGACGTGACGTGGAAACTGCCGAACGGCACGCCGTTCACCTACACCGTCGAGATCGGCATGCAGCAGGTCAACGACCAGTGGAAGGTTCACTGGGCACCGACCGTGCTGCACCCGAAGCTCGCCGAGGGCCAGCACCTCGAGTTCCGCAAGGCCATCGCCGACGACGCCATGCTCGGCCCGGACGGCACCAAGCTCAACCCCGACGTCGTGCCGCCCGCGTTGATGAACGCGATCACCGCGTCGTTCGGCGGGGGCACTGGCACCGACGGCTGGGAGGTCGGCATCACCTCCGCCTCGGGCTTCGTGCCGCTGGCGGGTGAGAAGCCCGCCGTCCCCGACAAGATCACCGTCACGATCGACGCGGCGGCCCAGAAGTCCGCCCAGGCCGCCGTGGACGCGCTTCCGCAGGGCGCCGCGATCGTCGCCATCGACCCGCGCACCACGGAGATCCGCGCGGTGGCGTCGAACAAGGCCCTGGACAGCAACCCGTTCGGCGGCCAGTACCCGCCGGGGTCGACGTTGAAGGTCGTCACGGGCGCGGCGGCGTTGCAGAACAACCTGGTCTCCGCCGCCTCAACCCCGGTGGACTGCCCGGAAGTCGCGACGGTCGGCACGCGCCGGGTACCCAACGACGGTTTCGGGCACGGCTCGCAGAAGATCCCGTTCAGCCAGGCGTTCGCCGAGTCGTGCAACACGACGTTCGCGATGCTCGGCCACCAGCTGTCCCGGGACGCGCTGGGCAAGACCGCGCTGCAGTTCGGGCTCGGCACCGACTACGTCATGGCGGGCACCGACTCCAACACCGGCCGCGTGCCTCCGGCGGACAGCGACAACCTGCAGGTGGAGGACAGCTTCGGGCAGGGCAACGTGACCGCAAGCCCGTTCGGCATGGCGCTCGTCGCGGCGACCGTGGCGTCCGGCCGGCAGCCGACGCCGACCCTGGTGCGCGGCAAGGCCGCCGAGATCACCTCCGGTGCCGCCACGCCGCCTTCGGAGGCTGTGCTTCGCGTGCTGCGGACGGGGATGCGCGAGTGCATCACTTACGGGACCGGGAAGTCGCTCGCTCGCTTCGGTGGTCTGTATGGGAAGACCGGTACGGCGGAGTCGGCCGAGGGGGCGCACGGCTGGTTCATCGGGTATCGCGGCAACATCGCCTTCGCGGTGTTCGTCAAGGGCGCGGGCTCTTCGACGCCGGCGCTGAGCGCCGCCGGGCAGTTCCTGTCTGCTTTGAGCTGAAACTTCGGCCGCCCTGTGGACAACTGCCCCAGGACGGCCGGAACTGTCGGTGCCTCATGGCAGGCTTAAAGCAAGGGGTCCCCCTTCGCGGGGGACACCCGCGCGAGCCCACCATCAGCCGACCCGCGTGGCCACCGTCAACCGACGCGACGGTTCACCGTCAGCCGACGCGCGAACTCTCCCTCAGCCCGCCGCGCGAGCCCATCCTCAAGCCGACGTGCGAGCTCACCCCTCAGCCGACACCGTGCACCCGGTCCGCGAGACCGTCCCGCGTCTCGGCCGAGAAGTCCGGCGTCGGGTACACGGTCACGACTGGCGACTCGTCGAACTGCGTGCGGTGCAGCTCGGCGTACCGCCCGTCCAGCTCCATCAGCGCGGCATGCGTGCCCCGCTCGACGATCCGCCCGTCCTCGACCACGAGGATCTGGTCGGCGTTGCGGATCGTCGACAGCCGGTGCGCGATCACCAGCGCCGTCCGCCCCTTCAGGGCCTCCGTCAGCGCGGCCTGCACTGCCACCTCCGACTCGGAGTCGAGGTGCGCGGTCGCCTCGTCGAGGATCACGACACGCGGCTTCGCCAGCAGCAGCCGCGCGATCGTCAACCGCTGCCGCTCGCCACCGCTGAGCCGGTAACCCCGTTCACCCACCACGGTCTCGAGCTGGTCGGGCAGCGAGGCGACGAGCGTCGCGAGGCGGGCGCGTTCCAGCGCGTCCCACAGTTCCTCGTCGGAGGCGTCGGGATCGGCGTACGCGAGGTTGGCGCGGATCGTGTCGTGGAACAGGTGGCCGTCCTGCGTCACGACGCCGACGGTCTGGCGCATCGAGTCGAACGACACGTCGCGGACGTCCACATCGGACAGCCGGATCGAGCCGGAGTCCACGTCGTACAACCGGGGAACGAGCGATGCCAGCGTCGACTTGCCCGCACCGGACGAGCCGACGATCGCGACCACCTGACCGGCCTCGGCCAGGAAACTGATGCCGTGCAGCACTTCCTCGCCACCGCGAGTGTCCAAAGTGGCCACGGATTCCAGCGAGGCGAGCGACACCTTGTCCGCGCTGGGATACGCGAACCGGACGTCGTCGAACCGCACCGACACCGGCCCCTGCGGCACGCTCACCGCACGAGGCGATTCCTTGATCATCGGGTCCAGGTCGAGCACCTCGAAGACGCGCTCGAACGACACCAGCGCGGTCATCACGTCCACGCGCGCGTTGGCCAGCGCAGTCAGCGGCGAGTACAGGCGCGTCAGCAGAAGGGCAAGGGAGACAACGGTTCCCGGTGCGAGGTGGCCGGTCAGCGCGAGGTAGCCGCCGAGTCCGTAGACCAGCGCCTGCGCCAGTGCGGACACGAGAGTGAGGCCGGTGAAGAACCAGCGGGTGGCCATCGCGGTCTTGACGCCGATATCGCGCACTCGCGCGGCACGCAGCGCGAACTCCTGCTCCTCGGCCTTCGGCCGTCCGAACAGCTTCACGAGCGTGGCGCCGGGCGCGGAGAATCGTTCCGTGGTCTGCGTGACCATCGCGGCGTTGAGGCCGGACGCCTCGCGCTGCAGGTCCGCCATCCGCTTGCCCACGCGCCGCGTCGGCAGGACGAACACCGGAAGCAGCAGCAATGCCAGGGCCGTGACCTGCCACGACAGCGTGAACATCACGCCCAGCGACAGCGCCAGCTGGATGACGTTCGTGACCACACCGGACAGCGTCGACGTGAACGCGCGCTGCGCGCCGATCACGTCGTTGTTCAGGCGCGACACGAGCGCGCCGGTGCGGGTTCGGGTGAAGAACGCGATCGGCATCCGCTGCACGTGCCCGAACACCGCGCGCCGCAGGTCGTAGATCAGCCCTTCACCGATGCGCGACGACTGCCACCGCTCGACGAGCCCGAGCCCGGAGTCGACGATCGCGATACCCGCGATCACCAGCGCCAGCACCACGACGTACGAAGGGGCCTTGCCCTGCACGATGCCGTCGACGACACGACCCGCCAGAACCGGCGTCGTCACCGCCAGGATCGACGAGATCACGGTGAGCAACAGGAACACTAAAAGCTTGGAGCGATGGGGTTTCGCGAACCGCAGCACGCGTCGCGTGGTGCCGCGCCGCACCGACTTCGGTGCTTCCTCGCGCCCCATCGCGCCCATCATCAGTCGCCAGGTGCCGTCCACGCCTTCCACAACACCACAGACCTCCGACAACTTCCCATTTGGGCCATCCGGATGAACTCGGATGAGGGCCGTTAACGCGCTTCGCCGAGAGCGCGATCGGCGTCATAAGGAACCGAACGTCGACAGGGCAAGGTGACGCGTTGCGAGCCGACAAGCTTCTGAAGGTGCTCGCAGAAGCCGAGCGCCGGCAGGTGAAAGAGCTCAACCTCGGCAGCCAGAACATCGACGTCCTGCCACCCGAGATCGGCAGACTCAGGAGCCTCCAGAGCCTCAACCTGGTATGGAACAACCTGACCCGCCTACCGGTGGAGCTGAGCGAGTGCGAAAACCTCACCGTCCTCCGCCTCGAAGGCAATCCCCTCCTGTTCCCCTCACCTTCCATAATGGAGCAGGGCACGAAGGCCATTCTTGCGTTCCTGCGCGCCGGTCGGTCCGAACGCACCAGACAGTGGGTATCGAAGCTGCTCATCGTCGGCGAAGGCGGGGTCGGGAAGACTCAGCTGCTCCGGCACCTACGACACCAGGCCTTCGACCCGAGCATCGAGACCACGCACGGCATCGAAATCCATACCTGCTCCCTGCCCCATCCGACCGAGCAGGCCATCATGTCGCTGAATGCCTGGGATTTCGGCGGTCAGCAGATCTACCACGCGACACACCAGTTCTTCCTCACCGACCGATCTCTCTTCCTGCTTGCGTGGAACGCCCGTACAGGCTACGAGCAGGGCAAACTGCGGTACTGGTTGGAGACGATCAGTGCGTTGGCGCCGGACGCTCCGATCCTGCTTGTCGCAACCCACACCGACCAACGTGAGGCCGACGTCCCGCTTGCCGAACTCCGCAGCCGGTTCCCTCAGCTCGCAGGCCAGGTCGAGATCAGCAATGCAACGGGCGAAGGCGTCGCCGAACTGCGAGCGCGAGTCGCTCGACTGGCGGCCACGTTGCCGCTCATGGGTGAGGAGTGGCCGACGCACTGGCTGCGAGCGGCCGAACACCTCAGACGGCTCCCAGACAAGTACCTCAAGCCGGCCCAGCTCGCCGAGATCTTCGCGCGCTACAACGTCACCGGCCACGACCTCCAGGTCTTGGTGCAATGGCTGCACGATCTCGGCGACATCCTCCAGTACTCGGACGACGAACTGCGCGACATCATCATCGTCAAGCCCCAGTGGGTCGCCGAGCACATCGGACGCGTACTCGTCCACCCTCCGGTGATCGACAACGCCGGCATCTTCAAGCATCAGGACATGGAAGCCGTCTGGCACGACCTCGACGACGGCATGCGCCAGCACTTCCTCCGGCTGATGGAGCGGTTCGATCTCTCCTACCGCACATTGGAGAATCGCGAGCTGAGCCTGGTGGTGGAACGGTTGCCACTCGAAGCAGCCGATTACCGGCGATCGTGGGACGAAGTCCTCGGCTCGAACTTGCGGGAGCTCGCGATGATCTACCGGATGTCCGCGGTACCCGCGGGCATCCCGACCTGGTTCATCGCTCGCCAGCACCGGTTCACCACCTACACGCATTGGCGCAGTGGCGCGCTGTTCGCCGACGGGAACCGGTCTCACAAGGCCCTCATCACGGTCGACAGCCATGAACGCGTGGCCGAACTGCGGGTACGCGGCAGCCACCCACACGACTTCTTCGCCCTGCTGCGCGACGGATTCGAGCTGACGCTGAGCCGCTTCCCGGGACTGCAGGTGAAGCGGCTCGTACCGTGTCCAGGTCACGACGGCGCTCGCTGCTCACATCTTTTCGACTACGCGAACCTCCTGCACGCGATCGACCGCACTCCTCCGGTGATGAGCCTGCAGTGCCCCGTCTCGTTCGAGAGCGTGTCGGTGGCAGGCCTGCTCTTCGGCATCCACTGGGAGACCAGGGACGTCGTGATCGAGAAGATCGAGGCTGCGAAGACAGCGCTGACCACAGAGCTTCAGGACGCCACCGCCAAAGTGATCAACGAGGTGTCTTCGGGCCTCGAACGCAACATCACCCTGATCCAGCGCGAGTTCCTCAAGATGTTCCATCGTGAACAACGGCTCGTGGAGACGCATTGCCCCAACGTCTTCTCCATCACACCGACGACGCGCGGCGGGTGGCGGAAGGTTGTCGGCGATCGAGTGTTGCTCAAGCTGTACTGTCAGGCGCCCGGTGCCTGGCATCCGACAGAGCAGGGCGGCGAGTACGTATTCACCGTGCAGCACCAGTGGCTGCGGGCAGCGATGCCCTATTTGACCGGGTTGATCGGTGTGCTGAAGCTCGCTGTGCCTCTCGTCGGGCCTGCGATCGGCGTCGTGGACGCCTCGCAGGCCAAACGCCTCGAGTACGACACCAAACTGATGGAGAAGCTCGTCGAGGCCCTGCCCGCTGACTTCAAGTCCGTCGTCACCGCACACGAGATCACCGCGCAGGGCGCATCGGCCGGGCAACTCAGCGGAGCGTCACTGCGCCCACTGCGTCAGCTACTCGAAGAGCTGGACCCGCGTCAGACCTGGGGCGGCCTGACCCCGGTACTCACCCCGGAAGGGCACCTGTTGTGGTTGTGCGACAACCACAACAGGGCCTACCAGGTCTAGCTGCTACCGACCCGCCAGTGCCGCCAGCTCCTGCAGCCGGCGCAGCTGCGCGGCGCGTTCCAGCGCAAGCTGCTCGGAGTCCGACACACCCGAAGCGGCGGAAGCGATCAGCGCCAGCGTCTCGGAGACGGCGCCGGGCAACGGCTTGAGCACCTGGTCGACCAGGGCGTCGACCGCGGACGACAGCTCCTCGACGGGCACGACGGAGTTCGCGAGCCCGATCCGCAACGCCTCGTCGGCGGGCACGCGGCGCGTGGTCACGCAGATCTCGGCCGCACGCGAGTAGCCGACGAGCCGCACCAGCGGCAGAGTCCCGCCGAGGTCGGGCACCAGCCCGAGCGACGGCTCGGCCATGCAGAGCAGCGCGTCGGTGGCGAGCACGCGGAAGTCGCACGCGAGCGCGAGCTGGAAACCGGCGCCGATGGCATGCCCCTGCACCGCCGCGATGGTGACCCGCGACGGGTCGCGCAGCCAGCGGAAGCCCTCCTGGTACGAGGCGATCATCGCGTCGGCCTCGTCCGGCGAGGACTGCAGCAGCGCGATCACTCCGGACGAGTCGGTGAACATGGACTTGTCCAGTCCCGCCGAGAAGGCACGACCCGAACCCCGGACGACCACCACTCGGACGTCCGGGCCCAGGTTTTCACCGATCGCCCGCAACGCTTCCCACGTAGAAGGCGTCTGCGCGTTGAGCACATCGGGGCGATCGAGCGTGATCGTCGCGCGCGGCCCGTCGACGACGAGCCGCACACCTCCGCGCTCGAGCACGCCAGCGTCGATCTCCTGACCTGGCACGTGTACCTCCGGCAACTAGAAGCTAGTTACCGGAGGGTAGCTTAGTTTTACTTCTTCTTAGTCCGGGTGGCGCCACCGCGACCGCGCAGCGTGACGCCGGATTCCGACAGAACCCGGTGCACGAAGCCATAGGAACGCCCGGTGCTCTCGGCCAGAGCCCGGATGCTCGCGCCCTTCTCGTACTTCTTCTTCAGGTCAGCGGCCAGCTTGTCCCGCGTGGCGCCGGTGATCCGGGCACCCTTCTTCAGGTCAGCCACCTTGTCCCGCCTTCCGTCCGAGCAGGTCGGGCCGTCTGACGGCCCCTGTCGTCGCAATGATCGAACAGGAAAGGTCAGAACGCCAGGTGATCAAGCAAAGAGATCGCCGAACGGTCGATTCGATCACCCTCAGTTGATCAGTGGCTGCGGGCTGTATTCCTTTGAGGAGTGGAGATCACGCCAGCTGCACGAGTTCGAGGTAGTCCTCCGACCAATGATCCTCGGTGCCGTCGGGCAGGAGGATCACTCGTTCGGGCTCCAGCGCCTCGACCGCGCCCGGATCGTGCGTCACGAGCACGACCGCGCCCTCGTACCGGCGCAACGCGTCGAGCACCTGCTCGCGGGAGGCGGGGTCGAGGTTGTTGGTCGGCTCGTCGAGCAGCAGCACGTTCGCCGCGCTGGACACGAGACCGGCCAGCGCCAGCCGCGTCTTCTCGCCACCGGACAGCGTTCCCGCCGGCTGGTCGAGCTGCTCGCCGCTGAACAGGAACGTGCCGAGCAGCGACCGCAACCGCTGCTCCTGCTCGTCCGGCGCGGCGTGCCGGATGTTCTGCCACACCGACGCCTCGTGGTCGAGCGTCTCGTGTTCCTGCGCGAAGTACCCGAGCTTGAGGCCGTGCCCGGCGACGACCGAACCGGAGTCCGGCTTCTCGTTGCCGCAGAGCAAACGCAGCAGCGTCGTCTTGCCGGCACCGTTGAGCCCCAGCACCACGACGCGCGAACCCTTGTCGATCGCCAGGTCCACGCCGGTGAAGATCTCCAGCGAGCCGTACGACTTGCTGAGCGACTCGGCGGTCAGCGGAGTCTTGCCACACGGTGCGGGCGACGGGAAGCGGATCTTCGCGACCTTGTCGTGCTGACGTTCCTCGTCCAGGCCCGCGAGGAGCTTCTCCGCGCGCTTGGCCATGTTCTGCGCCGCGACGGCCTTCGTCGCCTTGGCCCGCATCTTGTCGGCCTGCGCCATGAGGGCGCCCGCCTTCTTCTCCGCGTTGGCCCGCTCGCGCCGCCGCCGCTTCTCGTCCGCCGCGCGCGCCTCGAGGTACTTCTTCCAGCCGAGGTTGTAGATGTCGACCTCGCCGCGCGTCGCGTCGAGGAACCACACCTTGTTCACGACGTCGTCGAGCAGCTCCACGTCGTGGGAGATCACGACAAGCCCGCCGTCGTGCGACTTGAGGAACCCTCGCAGCCACATGATGGAGTCGGCGTCGAGGTGGTTGGTCGGCTCGTCGATGAGCAGGATCGTGCTCGACTTCGCGCCGACGCCTGCCTCGGACGCGGCGAACAGGATGCGCGCCAGCTCGACGCGCCGGCGCTGACCGCCGGACAACGTCCGCAGCGGCTGCGCCAGGACCCGGTCCGGCAGCCCGAGGTTCGAGCAGATGCGCGCGGCCTCGGACTCGGCCGCGTACCCGCCGAGCGCGGCGAAGCGCTCTTCCAGGCGGCCGTACTTGCGCACGGCGGCGTCCTGCTCATCCGGGTCGACCAGCTCCGCCATCGCGGTCTGGGTCTTCTCCATGTCGCGCAGCAACTGGTCCAGCCCGCGCGCGGACAGCACGCGGTCCTTCGCGATGACGGACAGGTCGCCTTCGCGCGGGTCCTGCGGCAGGTAGCCGAGTTCGCCCTTGCGCTGGACGCTGCCGCCGTACGGCTGGCCTTCGCCCGCGAGGACTTTGAGTGAGGTGGTCTTGCCGGCGCCGTTGCGGCCCACGAGGCCGATACGGTCGCCAGGCTGGACGCGCAGGGTCGCACCGGAAACCAGGATGCGTGAGCCCGCGCGCAACTCCATGTCAGTTGCGGTGATCAAGAGAATGCTCCGTGAAGTGGGTACGGCTGATGGACGACACGTACCGGCGCTACTCCAGGAGGATGATCACGTTTCCCATTCTACGTGGCGGCCGCCATCGGATTTCCCGGATGTGTCCATCGGCATAGATTGCGGACCATGAGTCAAGACTTCTCGGGCAAGGCGGCGCTGGTCACGGGCGCCTCACGCGGCATCGGCTACGGCATCGCCCGCGAACTGCTGTCCCGCGGCGCCGCCGTGACCATCACCGGCCGCAAGCCCGAAGCCTGCGCTTCGGCGGCCGCCTCGCTGGCGGAAGAGACCGGTTCGGACCGGGTGCTGGCCGTTCCCGGCAACGCGGGCGACGACGCCGCGCGCGAGGAGGCCGTGACCCGCACCGTGGAGACGTTCGGCAGCCTCGACGTCCTCGTCAACAACACCGGCATCAACCCGCAGTTCGGCTTCCTGATGGAGGCCGACCTCAACGCCGTGCGCAAGATCTTCGACGTCAACGTGGTCGCCGCACTGGGTTTCGCGCAGCTGGCGTGGAAGGCGTGGCTGTCCGAGCACGGTGGCGCCATCGTCAACGTCGCCTCCGTCGGCGGCCTGCGCTCCACGGGCGTGATCGGCGCCTACGGGGCGTCCAAGGCGGCGCTGATCCGCCTCACCGAGGAACTGGCGTGGCAGCTGGGCCCTCGCGTCCGTGTCAACGCCGTGGCCCCCGCCGTGGTGAAGACGAAGTTCGCCGAGGCCCTCTGGTCGGGCCGCGAGGAGGAGGCGACCCAGCAGTACCCGATGAAGCGACTCGGCACCCCGCAGGACGTCGCTTCCCTGGTCGCGTTCCTCGCTTCGGACGCCGCTTCGTGG
The DNA here is from genome assembly GCF_030269605.1 of Lentzea sp. NBRC 105346. Taxonomy (GTDB): domain Bacteria; phylum Actinomycetota; class Actinomycetes; order Mycobacteriales; family Pseudonocardiaceae; genus Lentzea. Next base: position 15,259 of record NZ_BSTQ01000015.1, on the reverse strand, counting down.
ATCACCGGCGAAACCGTCCGGGTCGACGGCGGCATCCTCGCCACCGGCACGGCCGGCTAGGCGTCCCTGACGATCACCTCGACGGCGCGCGCTCGCTGAGCCGCGTCGTCGAGGACGGCGCGGCGCGGCTCGGCCACGTCCAGCACGCGCGCTTCCGCCTTCGCGAACACGACGCCGAGGCGAGGGTCGGCTTTCAGCGCGTCCAGCGCCGCCCGATCTCCGCCGAGCACCACGGCCTCGAGGTCGCTCAGCCGTGGAACGAGCACCCTGGCGACGTCGTCGGCGGCGGCCTTGAGCGCCACCCGCGCCTGGCCCTCCCGCCGCCGCGCGAAGCGCTGCTGCGACCACCCGCCGGCCGCGCTGCGCCCGTGCACCTGCCGACTGTCGGTAGTGGACACTTCAACGACGCCGCCATACGCGATCCCAATGCTGTGTCCGCCGAGGCGCACGAGCACCAGACCCACGCGCCGGGGCCGCTGGAGCGCTTCCACGGCTCCTTTCAGGCCGTTCCCTTCGGGGAGGTCCACCGGGGTGCTGAACTCGGCTGTGGCGCCGTCCAGCGCCGTGACGACGACCTGCCGTCTACGCACCACGGTCTCCGCGACACCGCCGTGCCGCTCGCCGAACCGCTGGAACCACCCTTCGAGCCGCTCCGGCTCGACCTCGACCGCGCGCCCGCCGCCGGGCACCGACCGCACCTTGGCCACCGTGCCCCTCCCCGACCGCCGCGCTCACGCGGGCGTCCCCCCGCCAGGGGGACCCCCTGCTTTCATTCTTCCAGGAAGGACCGACAATTCGGGCCGCTCAGCTGTCGGGCTGTGGACAAGTTGCCCCGGCTGCGGGCGAGCTGCGGGGGGGAAGTCGCCGCGGCGTGCAAGTCGCCGCGGCTGTGAGCAAGCTGCCGGCCGTGGGCAAGCCGCCGGCCGTGGGCAAGCCGCCGGCCGTGGGCAAGCCGCCGGCCGTGGGCAAGCCGCCGGCCGTGGGCAAGCCGCCGGCCGTGGGCAAGCCGCCGGCCGTGGGCAAGCCGCCGGCCGTGGAGCAACCGCGGTTCAGGCGACGGCGACCCACACGGGCAGCGGATGCCCGCTCTCCGCCGGCGCCAGCCGTTGCACCGCCGAGAACCCGGCCGCCTGCAACGCCGCCGACACGGTCGCCGCACTCAACACGCGATGCCGCGTGGCCACAGCTCCGGACACCGACCACCCGTCGGATCCTCGGACCAGGGACACGACCTCGAGCCCGTAGGACTGGCCGTCGGGCGCCCAGTCCCACAACTGGACGGTGACGCGGTCGCCGGATACGCGAGGCGGCGGTGCGGCCGGTCGCAGGGCGCCCAACCGGTCCAGTTCCGGTACGGCAGCCACCAGCAGTCCACCGGGCCGGAGGGCGGAGAACGCGCGGAACAGGGTGGACTCGAGGGTGTCCTCGTGGGCGAGCCTGGGGAGCAGGTCATCGCAGGCCCGCACGACGTCCACGGAGCTGCCCGGAACGACATCCAGCAGGTCAACGACCTCGTGCGGTCCGGGCCCGAGCACAGCACCTGCGACCGAGGTGAGGGCGTCCATTGCGCACACACTAGAGCCAGGCGATCACGCCCCGCCAATGGCACACAAATGTTACTGATCGGTTCGAATCGCTTGACAGCTGAGCCTCGAAAGCGTGAACCTGTCAACCGTATGGATTAACCATTGACTCCATCCGGCGTCCTCATGGGGTGTTCACGGACGGGTAGGGTCACTGGGGCGTGATCTTATGACAGCGGGGAGTCACCATGACCATCGCTGCCGGTCGACCAACACAGCCCGTTGAAGACACTGAAACGGGTCACGGCAGCCTGACACAGCTTCTCACCACCGGGCCATTCCCGGAGGCCTTGAGGGCTGCTATCAAGGCGAGCCGGCTCAGCCTCGACCGCATCCAGCACCGGTTGGCACTACGCGGAGTCACCATCAGCGTGGCTACGCTCAGCTACTGGCAGTCCGGCCGGCGAAGGCCCGAGCGACCCGAGTCGCTCGAGGCTCTCCGACACCTCGAGTCCGTGCTGGGTGTCCCCCAGTCCGGGTTGAGCGCGTTGCTGGGCCCACCCCGGCCGCGCGGCCGGCGCTGCCGTCCGACGACGATGATGCCGATCGACGCGCTGTGGGCGCGGCGGGAGCGGGTCGCGAACCTGCTCTCGAAGGTCGACACGTCCTCGGACCTCAAGCTCGGGCGGATCAGCCAGCACGACCGCATCGAGGTTTCTGCTGACGGCGGGCAGAAATCCGTGTGGGTGCGGCAGATCCTGCGCGCGGAGCAGGACGGCCCGGACCGCTGGACCCTCGTGTTCGAGACCGAGGAGTCCGATCTGCTTCCGGACGTCACGAACGTGCGCAACTGCCACCTCGGCCGGGTCGCCAAGGACCAGGAAGCCAACATCATGGTGGCCGAGATGATGTTCGAACGCCCGCTCGCGCGCGGCGAGACGATCATCATGGAGTACCAGCTGGAGTTCCCCGAGGGGCACTACCCCAAGGGCAACAACACCTTCGCACGCAAGTTCCGGCTGCCGGTCCGCGAGTACGTCATCGAGGTTCGGTTCGACGCCGAGCAGCCTCCGGCGCGCGTCCAGCAGTACAGCGTGCCCGCCGGCGACGAGACGCCTTCGCGGCGCCGCAACCTCACGCTCGACAGTGAAAGCGGCGTGCACGCGGTCGCCCTGGGCTTTGGGCCCGGTGTGTTCGGCGTCCGCTGGGAGTGGCCTAACAACCGTTAGAGCTTCTAAGCGTTAGAGGCCGCCTACATCCGTTAGACCTTCTAACGGTTGGGGGCGGCCTTCACGCGTGTTAGGGCATCTAACGGCTGGGACGACGACGAGTGCGTCAGGCTTTCACGCCTGTTAGAGGCTCTAACGGCTGGACGGACGACAGGCGCGTCGGACCTACACGCCTGTTAGACCCTCTAACGGTTAGAGGCATGCCACAACTGTTAGACCCTCTAACAGCTAGAGGCGCCCTATAACCGCTAGACCCTCTAACGGAACGGGCGGCTTCCAACTCTCGGAAACCGCCCGTCCATCAGTTGGAACCGATCACACGTACCCGGCGACGTGGAACGACACCGAACGCAGCGAACCGCGGTCGGCGGAAGCGCTGTCCACGACCTTGAACGTCCAGGTCCCGTCGGCGGTCGCACCGATCAGACCGCTCAACGGAGTCACGGACCGCCAAGAGCCGGTGAACGGCGCATCGGTGCTGGACACCGAGGAGAAGGCCCGCGCGGCGTTGTCGTCGAACACGACCTTGCACAGGTTGTTGCCCGTGCTGCCGGCCCGCTGGAACAGCGTCACGGTCTGACCGGTCGGCGATGTGAGGGTGCCGACCAGGTCACCGACGAAGGTGTGGTCGATGCCCACGGTCGTGGCGCCGTCGGCGGTCGAGCACGTCTCGCCGTCGATCGAGAACGTCAGGCGGGACGCCCGGCCGATGCCGGACACCGGGAACTGCAGCGACACACCGGTCGGGTCGTTGTCCGGGATCGCCAGCGCAGGCCCGTTGTAGACGAAGTGCTTGGTGTCCCGCGACGGCTCACCGATCGCGACGGTAAAGGATGCCGCAGTCGGCGACGTCGAACCCGAGAACGTCACGCGGGCGTCCAGCCGCACCGCGTCACCGAGCTGCGCGGTCGCCGGGATCGACACCTTGAAGGTGTTGCTGACGGTCTGACCGACGTCGATGTTGCCGTAGTACTTCGAACGCGGCGCGATCGTCACGCCCGCGGTCGGCGTGGTGAGCACCAGCGAAGTCGACGACGCGGTGCCGTCACCGCCGTTGAACACCGGCACGGTCACGGTCGCCGTGGTGCCCGGCTTGAGGTACGCGCTGCCGTCGTTGTCGTTCAGGATCGTCGGCTTCTGCGCCTTGGCCAGCGCCTGCGGCGAAGCCCCCGTGTACGCCAGAGCCCGGTCCGCCATCACGAGGCCGGCACCGGCACGAGTGTCCACACCGGACTCGGCGATGTCGAGTGCCGTGGTGGTCAACGCCTCGCGCACCTCGGCCGGCTTCAGCGTCGGGTTGCCGGACAGGATCAGGCCGGCGATGGCCGCCGCGTTCGGCGCGGACGCCGAAGTGCCGAAGAACGGCGCGAACCCGGACACCGAGGTCGTCACACCGTCGGCCGCGGTGAGGTCCGGCTTGGCGCGCACCGACTCCTCGGGCGTGCCGTCGGCCTTGAAGAACACCTTGCGCGGGCCGTCGGACGTGAAGCGCTCGAGCTTCTGCGTGGCGTCGTACGAACCGGGGAACGGTCCCTTCGGGTTCGCCGGGTCACCGGGCTCCAGGTCGAACGGCAGCGCTCCCGCGGCCGGGGCCGCGGCGACGGCGATCGCGCCCTTGGCGGCCGCGTGACCGGTGATCACACCGGGCGTCACGAACTTCTTGTAGCCGTCGGAAGTGTTGGCGAACCGGCCGCCCAGCGCCGACAGCGAGATGTACTTGTCGTCACCGCGGAACTTCACGACGGCCAGGCGCGTGCCGGACGAACCGGCGGGCGTGCGCAGCAGTTCGTACGGGTTCTGCGTGCCGTCCTGGGTGTTCTGGCTGAACGCGACGACGCTGCCCTGCGTGTTGATCAGGTAGAGGTCGTAGTCGTTGAACGACTGGCCCGCCGGGTCGTTCCAGAACAGCGTCACGGGGGTGTTGCCCGAGTAGTTCGACAGCGGGTTGAACACCTGCTTCTGCGCGGGGTTCGAGTCGAAGTCGTGGGCGCTGCCCGCGAACTTGCCGATGCCGACACCGGAGTCGACGAACTGGCCCTCCCAGTGGCCCGAGGTGCCGTCGGCGACGTTGCCCTCGTTGCCCGCGGAGGAGAAGAACAGCGCGCCGTCCGCGGCTACCGCGTCGACGGCCTGCGCGATGATGCCGTCCTGGAACGGCGACTCGTTGAAGTACAGGACGTCGTCGACGATGACGTCGCAGCCCAGCTGGAAGCGGAGCTTCTTGATGTTGTCGGCGAACGACGCGTCGCCGTTGAACGCCGTGGCGAAGCCGAGCTCGGCGTTGGGCGCGATGTCGTGCAGGATCTCGAGCATCGCGGTGCCCTCGTCGCCCGAACCCTCCTGGCCGGGCACGACGTCGACCGGGGGCAACTCGCCGGAGGCCTGCGAGACGGCGAGTGAGGCGATGCCGTCGGAGAGCGCGCAGAGCTTCGTGCCGACACCCGTGACGTGGTGGGTGTTGCGCGCGGTGTCCGCGGCGTGAGCGCGGTCGCTCTCGGCGGTCTTGGCCGCCGCGACCGACATCTGGCGCTCGGCGATCTTCTTCTCGATCTGGCGCGCCTTGTCCTCCTTGGACGGCTGCTGCGCGCGCTTCACGGTGCGGTTGAGCGGTTTCTCGACCTTCGAGGTCTTCGCTTCGCTGCCGGCCTCGACCCGCAGGACGTCGGCACGCCCCGCGATCGTCGTCACGGCGTCGAGCGGAACCTCGGCGCGAACCGTGCGGTGCTCCGGCGACAACGCGCGAATCTGCCCACCCGCCGTGCGGACAGCGTTCACGAGGTCTTCGGAGTACTCCTTGGCCCGGATGTCGACGAGCGTGGTCCCCTGCCCCGAGACCTGCACGCCGGTCTGCACCGACGGCAACGCGCTCGTCGCGCCCACCTGCGTCCGCTTGCGCCGCTCGACCACGAGCGCGCTGTCCACTTTGGACTCAGCGGGCGAGAGGGACTTCTTGACGTCCTGCAGGGCCTTGATCTGGGCCCCGGTCTTGTCGGTGATGGTCTTCGGAGACTTGGCCGGATCCGCGGAAGCCGGCGTCACCGAACCCAGTACGGCCAGTAGCAGCGCTGTGCCCGCTGCGACGAGAGTCGTGCCTCTTCGAGATCTGCGCACAGGGATTCCCCCGAACGTTCATGCGTGCCCCCGAGCACGCGGCCGACGGCCGGCGATAACCGGCCGAGGCGCCAACGTATGGTGCACGACTGACCACCGTCAGCAGCCTTTCGGGGTAGTTCCCACATCCCAGACACGATCACAGTTCACAGAACAAACGCGTCCGTCCACAACTGACCAGTACGACCGGAAAGCGCTTCCAGCAGCGCGGCAGCCTGGTTGTCGGTCAACGACGCGACGAAGTCCACGACCGCCCGTCCCCGCGCCAGAGCCCTGACTTCATCAGTACCAATCGGCATCTCAACGGTCGCACCGACCAAAGTGGACGGCTCCGTCCGGGCGAGCCCCGCGTACTCCGTTTCGGCCAGCTCGACGAGGTCGTGCAGCCGACGCGGCAACCGATTGGCCTCGTGCCGATCGGTCACCCACTGCTCGAGCGCCTCGACCAGCGCGGTGATCAACCTGGCCTGACCCCGTTGGTGCAGCGCGAGATCCGGCCGCAGCAGGACGAATCGCTGATGCACGAACTTCAGCACCTGCACCTCGTGCCACTGCGGCACCGCCAGCACGACGTGCCCGGACCGCGGCGTCGGTTCCTCCAGCACCCGCACCGCGTCGACGAGCCGCCGCGTCCAGCGCGCGGAGAACGACGCGAGCGCCTGCTCGGACTCCACCGACCCGTCGAACGGCACGGCGAGCAACCCGTCGACCAGCTCCGCGCTCACCTTCACCACGGCGGCCGCGAACGCCTCGTCGTCCATCACCCAGGAGTCCTTGGCGTGCAGGCGCCTGCGCAACGTCTCCAGCGACCGCCCCGGCCGGCGGATCTGCGCCTGCAGCTCCGGCCTGGTCAGGCCGGCGAGCTCCAGCGCCTTCGTGCGCCACTCGCCCAGCTCGGCCGACACGGTCGCGTGCTGCAGCACCCCGACGCGGTGGAAGTCCTCCAGGTCGTGGATCGCGTACGCGATGTCGTCCGCGGTGTCCATGACCGACGCCTCGACGGTCTGCTGCCAGCTCTCGATCCGCCCGTGGAACGGCGCCCGCGCCTGCACCACGTCGTCCAACTCGGTGACATACGCCGAGAACTTCACGCTGCCCGTGCCCGGCATGTCGGCCGGTTCGGCCGCACCGCGCGGCGGCACCGGCAGGTCCTTGGGATGCGGCTGGGGGTACGACCGGCGCGTCCACGGGTACTTGAGCAGCGCCGCGCGCACGGCCGCGGTCAGGTCGAGCCCCAGACCACTCGGTCCGCGCACGTCCGTCGTCGTGATGATGCGGAACGACTGCGCGTTGCCCTCGAACCCGTCGGGCAGCCCGAACCGGTTGCGCGCCAGCCGGTCGAGCACCTGCTCGCCCAGGTGCCCGAACGGCGGGTGCCCGAGGTCGTGCGCGAGCGCCGCGGCCTCCGCCACGTCCGGCTCGCACCCGCCGAGCTTGTCCAGCACCGTCTCCAGCTCGGGCCGGCTACCCAGCCGCTCGGCGATCGCGCGTGCCGCCTGCGCGACCTTCAGGCTGTGCGTGAGGCGGTTGTGCACCAGCAGGCCCGACCCGGTCGAGCTGACGACCTGGGTGACGCCGCCGAGCCGCGCGAAGAACGGCGAGCTGGCGACGCGGTCGCGGTCGACGCGGAACGGGCTCGTCGCCAGGTCGGCCGCACTCTCCGCGGCTCCGGACCGGCGTACCTCTCGTTGATCGTGGTGCATGCGGCAACGGTAGTCGCAGCGGCCTAGCGCGGCGTGAAATGAAACCGGCAGATCAGATCGGTCCAGTCCCGCAGCCCGTCCATGTGGGGGGCGGCGCGGCGCGGCTGGGCCTGAAGCCACCGCGTGAACACCGGCTCGTCGGAGCCGACCTTGTCCAACCGGCCGACCTCCAGGGCCTGCCGGAACGCGCGAGGCACGCCGACAGACAGCGCGAGCAGCAGCACGAGCTGCCCTTGCTCGGGCACCTTCCAGCCGCGGGCCGTGCCGATAGAGCGAAGCAGCAGGTAGATGTTGATGAACCGCTTCACGGCGCGAGGTGTGGTCCCGATGAACTCCGCGACGTCCTCGATCTGGGTCATCTCCTCGGCGGTAACCGTCAGGTCGACGGTGTCCGCACCGGCGATCGGACGGCGCTCGTCCTCCCCCAGCCAGTCGACGACCTGGTGGAACGCCCGGAGATCGGCCTCGCTGAACCGCTGACCGATGTCGCCCGTGGTCTGCGTCGAGGTCGCGTCGGACGGCCGCAGGCTGGGCGTGAGCAGGCCACGCAGCATCCGGTCCCGTGCCTCGTCGTCCAGCGGCAGCAACCGGAACGGCACCTGGAAGATCTTCTCCAGGTAGTCCTCCGGTCGCGCGTCCGCCCCGCCCAGCTGCCCGTAGTGCTCCCGCAGCGAACTCTCCAGCCACCGGGCGTCGACGGCGACGACCACGACGAACAACGGGAAGGCCAACAGCAGGTGCACGGCCTCCAGCACCTTGATCACCAGCGGCGTCGGGCAGCGGTCGAGGTCGTCGATGTACAGCACGATGCGGTCGATCGCGTACTCGTCGCGCACCGCCTCGCTCGCGGTGTGGTCCTGCTGGGCCGCGACCAGCCTGGACAGCCGTTCGAGGTCGCGACGGACCAGCGCGGGCACCCCGAGGTGACGCCGGTAGTCGTCGCTGCCGAGCCGTTCGTTGATGAACTCCGTCAACACGCGGCGCGGCGTGCTCGCGGCCTGCGACTCGGTGACCTCGGCGAGCTTCGCCGCGACCCCCTCCTCCCGTTCCTTCGCCGCGTCGAGATCCTTCTGCGCCTGCGCAAGCGCTTCCTCGGCGTCTTGCACCTTCTGGTCCAGCTCGTCGCGCTGCTCCTGCTCGGCGGCGGCGAGCTCGGCCTGCGCCTTGGCGATCTTGTCCGTCGCCGACCGCACGTAGCGGCCCGCGATCGCCAGGTATCCGGTCAGCGTGGTGAGCAGTCCGCCGACCGTGCCGGCCACGGCCGCGATCGCCGAGGTATCCACCTTGCCGCTCACATAGGCGATCGCGGGTCCGAGCACGATCACGAGCACGACCGCGGCGACATACTTAGGCCCGCCGGACCGCAACGGCCCGAGCATCGCGCCCAGGCCCTGCAGGTCCTCACGCGCCCTGCCGAGCTCGTCGCGCAACGCCTGGCCGTTCTCGCTCAGCTCGGTGAGGCCGAGGCTGTCGGTGATCTGCTTGCGCAGCTCCGCGGACGGTTTCCAGCCCGCCAGCGGCCGCGCGCGCCGCGCGTTCTCGAGCTCCGCGACCTTCTGCTCGCGTTCCTCCTCCCGTTGCGCGACCTGCGCTTCGGCGGCGGCTTTCTTCTGCTCCAGCTTGAGTTGCTCGTCGAGCGCTTCCTGATGTTCCTCGGACACGCCCCGCACCTGCTCGACCCAGAACCGCTGGCGCTGCGCCAGCAGGTCGTCGCTGTCGTCACCGGAGATCCGCAGGTTGCGGAACAGGTGTTCCACCAGCCCCGCCCAGAGATCTCCCCCGACGTACTGCCAGGCGTTGAACTCGATCTGCACGATCGACCGGTGGAACGGCGCCTCCGGTGCGGCGGTGGCGGCCAGTCCGTCGATCCGGCGCTGCAGGTTGCGAAGGAAGTAGCTCTTCCCCGATCCCCAGTCACCGAACAGTCCCACCGCGAGCGGCGGGATGAGCCGCTTCGACGCGATGAGGTGCGCGAACGCGTCCACCTCGGTACCGATGCCGACCATGTCCTCCGCGTCGTCCACACGGGACCGAGGCTGGTCGGCGAAGTAGTGGGGCAGCTCCACTCGCGGCGCCTGGTACGGCAACCGATCCCTCAGGAACTCCGCATAGGGCTGCCGTCCCCGCAGATACTCGCGATAGGTGGACACGACCGCGGCGTAGTCGACTCCCCTGCGTTCCAACGCCTCCCGCACCGCCGATATGCGCGCGCCCAGCAGCACGCCGAACAGCGCACGCAGGCTGACTTGCCCGTCGGTGTCGACGGCCTCGCTGGTCGCGGTGCCCAGCAGCGCCTCGACGTCGGTTTCGAGCGGCGGCATCCCGGTGAGCAAAGGCGTGTCGTAGAACGAGAGCAACGTATGTGCGGCGGCCACCCTGCCGGTGACTTCGCCTGGCGGAATGTGGAAGTGCTCGAAGAGGCGTCGTAGCTCGCTGTCCGCCGGATCGGCGAGCATGATCCCGACGAGCAGGTCGACCGCTTTCACGCGCACCAGGTCCGGCCCCTCGTCTGCGGTGGCGAGCGCGTTGGCGAACGCCCAGCGCAGCGCGGCCTTGGCGGGCGCGGCGAGCATCGACCACACCCCGTCATTCGCCGAGGCCAAGGGGTTCCTCCTTGCTCATCCGCCGCACGTTCGGCAGATACGGGGCGAGCTCGTCGAGGTCGGCGGCGTCGAACCGGCACAGCCCCGCGGACCACCACACGTTCTCGGGCTTGCCGCCCACCAGGTAACGACCGTCGGCCAACAGGATCGCCCAACCGTTGTCCGACTTCGTGAACGTCGCCATCAGGTCCCCGGTCGTCGGGTTCCACAACCTGAGCAGGCCGTCGTTGCCACCCGACGCCAGCCAGCGGCCGGTCGGGCTCACTGCGAGCGCGTTCACCGCTTTCGAGTCGGCCTGCATCGAACGCAAGAGCTGCCAGGATTCGGTGTCCCACAACCGAATACGGCCGTCTTCACCGGCGGACGCCAGCCACCTCCCACCCGGATCGACCGCGAGAGCGTTGATCCAACGCCCTCCGGGTTCCAGGGACTTGAGGACGGACTTCCGGCGACGGCTCCAGATCATCACCCGGCCGCCGACTCCGGCCGCGGCCAGCCAGCGACCATCCGGGTGGAACGCGAGCGCACCCACGGCGGTCAGGCCACGCAGGCTCGTCCTCCGACGCCAGAACCTGAACCAGCCGGGATCCGTCAGTGCGAACAGCTGTACCTTCCCATCGAAGCCGCCGGCGGCCAGCCACTGCCCCTGCGGATCGAAGGCGAATGCGTTCACCCCTGGACTCGTGGCTTCGAAGTGGCGGACGACCTCTCCGCTCGAGCGGTCGGCCAGGATCACCTTCGTCACGCCCGCCGAACCGTGCGCGACCCATTTTCCGTCCGCACTCACCGCCACTGTGGGTATGCCGCTGACGTCTTCCAACGGCGGAAGTTCACGCTCCAAGAGGGGGCCGGCCGTCCCCACACCACGGACCCGTGACACCCTCACCATGCCCGGTGCAGAGTCAGTTATCACACCTCGGGTGACCGGATCGACGGCGATTGCGAACACGCCGGCCTTCAGCTTGTCGGGCTGGCCACCGGTGGTGAGCCGCCACACCTGCGTGTCCTGTCGCACCCCGGCGACGACCAGCCATTCATCGAGCGGATCGACTCCGATGGCTTCGATCGTCCCGCGGGTCGGTGCGATCTGTCCGATCACCTTTCCGGTCTGCGGGTTCCACAGCGCGATGGTGCCGTTGTGGTGCCCGGACAACAACCAACGGCCCGTGCGCTCTGCGAGCAACGTGCGACATCGCCCCATCGGTCCTTCCAGCACTCGCTGAACGTCCGACTGAACGACGATCTGCGTCTTGTCCGTATAAGCGAACCAACTCCGACTGAACGCGATGTCAGTCGACTTACCCGCACGCGCGCCATCAGGGATGCTTATCCCCCACCCCCGGACGCCACCGGTGCCTACCGCGACGACCACCTCACCGACCCGATTGATGCGGAGACCGGTGATCACTCCTTTGTAGCCTGTTAGCGAAGGTTGTTCTTTGTGGGCCCTCAGGTTCCAGACCTTGACGACACCGTCGGCGGCGATCGCGAGCCATCGTCCGGTGACGTCCATGGCGATGCTGGAGACCGATTTCTCGCTGGTCAGGAGGATCGGTTGGCTCCCTGAGACGGAGTGAACGTAAACGCCATCGCCGGTGGCGGCGGCAATGCGTCTGCCACCAACCGCCACCAGCCGCACGGCGGCACCGAGCTCGGACAGCATCGGGGTACTGGTCCACGTTGTCATGTCCCACAGCAACACGCTGTTGTCGGCGCCGACCGAGAGCAACAACTCTCCCCGCCAACTCGCGGCGAGACTCTTCACTGGGGTGTCATGAGCGAAGTCCGTTCGCATCGTGCGGAAGTCGTTGACGTCGTGCACGCGGATGCTGCCGTCTTCGTGTCCGGTGACCACCATGCCTCGTGCAAGCGAGGCGGCACAGCACACCGCCGATTCTCCCGCCACCTGAGGAACGACCTCGGCGCCCGGCAGCGCGGCACCCGCGACGTCGGCCGTCCTCAACGCATCAGCGTCCACCCGTGCGCCGATCAGGACGGCGCGTTCCAGCGTCGCCTTGTCGAGCTTGGCCCCGGTCAGGACGGCTCCGACGAGCTGTGCCCGCTGCAGGTCGGCGTTCGTCAGGTCGGCGCCCGTCAGGTTCGCCCCGGACAGCTTCGCGCCGACCAGCTTGGCATGGCGGAGGTTCGCCTCGCGCATCTCCGTGGGCAGTACCGCACCGGACAGGTCGGCATTCTCGAGGTTCGCCTGATTCAGGCTCTGCCCCGAAAGGTCACGACCGCGCAGGTCCTGGCCCGCGTAGTTCACCTGCCCGGCCTGAACCTGGCGGCGTTGCAGCACGAGCGCCGCGTTCGCCTTCGCGGCCGGCCCCGGCGTCGCGGAGCGCGCAACGACATCGCGCGCCCACGCCACGACGCGGTTCGCACCCGCGAGATCGCACAGGAAGTCGACCATGGGGGTGGTCAGCTCGTGGTCCGCCAGCACCTTGTCGACTCCGGGAGTCCCCTCCCTGTCGAAGGCTCGTCTTGCGGTGTCCGCGACGAACCACTCCATGACGGACTGATGGATGAACGCGAACTCGTCCTCACCGCGGCGCACCAGCACCGTGCTGGAACCGACGGCCTGGACCGCCTCGCGTGGACGCATCTCCAGCCGAGCCAGGTCGGTGATGCGATCGGCCACCTCGCCGAGGTCCTCGAGCGCGATGCTCCGTTGTCCCGTGCGCCACATGCGGGTCGCCGTCTCGCGCAGCGCGTCCATTCGCTGCACCACCGACAACGGCGTCAGCCCGCCGCTCGCCGTCTGCCTGGCCACCTCGTGCTTGAGCCACGTCACCAGCAGCAGCTCATAGAGCGCCCCGGCGGTCATGTCCCGGTTCTCCGCCGACTTCGCCAGCGTCGCGGCGGTGAGGATGCCCTCCCGGTACCACCGGATCATGAACGTGAGCATCCGCGGGTTCGCGGCGAGATCGAGCAGGTTGGGCACCCGGTCGAGGGTGGTCAGGAACTCGTCGGCCGCGGTTTCGTTGTCCTCGAACGCCTTCACCACCAGCGTTCGTCTTTGGTCTTTCTCCAGCGGGAACAGCCGGATGATCTGCGAGCCCGGCAGGCGGTTGACGTCCTCACCCAGCGCGTTGCGGACCGCGCGGTCGGTCGCGAAGTACTGGTGGCGGCTCGTGACGACGACCTTCGCGGCACCCGCCGCCGCCTCGCGCAGAGTCTCGAAATGCTGCGGCACCCGCTCGTAGCTGGTGCGCAGCGCCAGTTCGTCGAAGCCGTCGAACAGCAACGCGATCCTGCCCTCACGGAGCAGGTAGCGAAACGCCGTGCTGTGGAACGGATCCACGCCCGCACGGGCCATGTGCTGCGCGAGCAGCTCGTCGAGCGTGCGGCCCTTCTCCAGGTCGCGCATGGTCACCAGGACGGGGACGAGCCCGTCGCCCACGGCCAGCTCGTATGCGACCTTGTGCAACAGGAAGGTCTTGCCCGTACCGAAGTCGCCCAGCACCAACACGAACCGGGGACCGCCGGCGGCCAACGTCTCCAGCAGATGCGGGACCACAGTGGACTCGGCCGGTGTGCCGACGCCGAGCGGAGCCCACCGTTTGTCCACGTGCAGGTTCAACGGGTACTCGATGTCGGCCGCGAGGCCTTCGGCTTGTTTGCTCACATAGTAAGACGAGTGGTCCCACAGCGCGCCGACGTACTCGTCGAACGGCCGCAACCAGACCCGAAACCGCTTGGCCGTCTCGGCAACCGAGTCGACCGGCGGCTCACCGGTATACACGATCTCGAGCGGGGAACGAGTTCCGACAGCGGTCGCCAGTGCATGGAACTCGGCGACCACCGGACCCGTGATCTGGCCGTCGTGCACCCCGACCACGCTGTGCTCGGCCCATGGCCCGCGCGTGTACGACACCTTCACATAGCCGAGCCCACGGCTCTCCAGGGGAACGATCTGCGCGTCCGGCACGTGGCTGAACCGCCAGTGCAGCTTGCACACGTCACGCACACGACTGAGGAGGTCGTCCGGCGGACGCTTCTCAGCGCCTTCCATCCGGACATCATGCGGAGCCGAACGGGGGAACAAAAGCGGCCAAACGAGTTGTCGTGCCGATCACCACTCGTAGAGCGTCCAGTCGCACACCTCGCGGTAGCCGATGCGCTGGTAGATCGAGTTCGACACCGGGTTGAGCAGGTCGGCGAACAACACGACGTGCTCGGCGCCCTGGTCGAGTGCCCATTGGCTGGCGGCGGCCGACACCGCGGCGCCGTAGCCGTGCCTGCGGTGTTCTCGAGGGGTGTAGACCGGGCCGATGCGCGACATGCCCGCGTTCGGTTTGCCGGCCGTCGCCCACGCCACCGGCTTGCCGTCGACCTCCCAGAGCGTGACGCCGGAGCCGAGCGCCAGCATTCGTCGCACTTGTTCCTCGGCCGACACCGGCTTTGGCTCGGTGGGGAGGGCTTCGGCGAAGAAGTCGTCGCGCCATTGCGCTAGCAGCGGCACGTCGGACTCATCGGCCAGGCGCGCGGTGCCTTGGACGGTCGGCGGATCCAGTTCGCCCAGGCGGTAGAGCCGTTCGTGGAGCGTCACTCGCGCGTTGTCGGTCCACTTGGCGGCGAACGCGTCCGCTTGGGCGGAAGGGGCGATCACGCCTGGCAGGTCGGGGTTGATCTGTTTGAACGTGCTGACTACCAGGTCGATCGCTGCCAGCGGGACGTCGGCCAGTTGGGCTGGCCACGGCGGGGTGCGGAGCACTGAGCCGATCAGCTGGGCGCCTTCGTGCAGCGTCACCATGATCGGTTTGTCGTCCGGCTGCGGGAGCGTCAGCAGGCGGTGCAGGACGCCGATCGCGACCGTGTGCAGGACCGGGTCCTGCTCGTAGCGAGGTCGGGTGAGCTCGGCGAACTCGCCGACGTCGGTGTGGATGATCGCTTCCATCGCGGCCCCCGGAACGACAAAAAACCTTGAGGGGTCCAGCGTAGCCGGACCCCTCAAGGGAATAATTGTTCGGCGGCGACCTACTCTCCCACACCGTCACCAGTGCAGTACCATCGGCGCAGAAGGGCTTAACTACCGGGTTCGGAATGGGACCGGGTGTTTCCCCAACGCTATAACCACCGAAACACTA
>NZ_BSTQ01000014.1 GCF_030269605.1 Lentzea sp. NBRC 105346 | reverse complement strand
CTGCCTCAGGTGCGATGCGACGGGAGGGGCACACCACCCCAACGCAACCCACTACGAAACGAAACCACCCAAGGGCCCCTCTTTGAGCTGAGCCGGGGTCCGGGGCGGAGCCCCGAGCACGAAAGCCACCGCGTCAACACAAACGCGACCGACTACGGAAGCCGCCGCGTCAACACAAGAAAGCTCAGACCTCAGCTTCGAGCATGTCCGCGGTAACAGCCGACTCCGTGTCCGGAAGACCGAGATCCTTGGCCCGCTTGTCCGCCATAGCGAGCAACCGCCGAATCCGCCCAGCCACCGCATCCTTCGTCATCTGCGGATCGGACAACTGCCCAAGCTCCTCAAGAGAAGCCTGCCGATGAGCCAACCGCAACTGCCCGGCAGCAGCGAGGTGATCAGGCGCCTCGGGGCCAAGAATCTCCAACGCCCGAGCCACCCGAGCAGCAGCAGCCACAGCCGCCCGAGCCGACCGCCGCAAGTTGGCGTCATCAAAATTGGCCAGCCGGTTGGCGGTAGCGCGAACCTCGCGCCGCATCCGCCGCTCCTCCCAAGCCAACACAGAATCGTGAGCCCCGAGCTTGGTCAGCATCGCGCCGATAGCGTCGCCATCCCTTATCACCACGCGCTCGGCCCCCCGAACCTCCCGGGACTTGGAGCTGATCCCCATCCGCCGAGCAGCCCCAACGAGAGCCAACGCAGCCTCAGGCCCAGGACACGTGACCTCCAGGGACGAAGACCGACCGGGCTCCGTCAGAGACCCGTGCGCCAGGAAGGCACCACGCCAAGCAGCCTCGGCGTCACACACCCCGCCGGACACGACAGGCGCGGGCAACCCACGCACCGGCCGGCCGCGCGGATCGAGCAACCCGGTCTGCCGGGCAAGCCCCTCGCCGTCCTTCACGATCCGCACGACGTAACGGGTCCCCTTGCGGATGCCGTTCGACGAGATCGTGAACACCTCGGCGTGGTGGCCGTAGAGCGCCTGGATCTCCTTGAGCAGGCGGCGCGCCGCGGAGCCGAGGTCCAGTTCCGCCTCGACGACGACGCGGCCGGACACGATGTGCAGCCCGCCGGCGAAGCGCAGCAGGGAGGACACCTCAGCCCGGCGGCAACAGGTCTTCGAGACGGCCAGCCTGCTCAGCTCGTCCTTGACCGCCGAGGTCATCGCCACGTGCCCGTTCCTCCCACTTCGGTCTTCCCCAGAACCTCGAGAAGACAGCCTGCCAATGCGCCTGGATCGTGTCGCTCGGCGGCGTCCGGGGCGGCGATCCTGGCCAGGTGCGTCCGGGCCCCCAGAGCGGACGCGGCTCGGGTCAACCGGTCCGGAGTCGGGACCGAGTCGACGTCGGCGATCACCGCGTCCACCCGGAGGCCGGGTGCGTGCTCGCAGAGTACGTCCAGATGCCGTTCGGGAGAGAAACCTTCAGTTTCGCCCGGTTGGGGGACGAGATTGAGCACGAGGACCTTCTTGGCGGGCGTTCGGAGCAGCGCGTCGTGCAGTTCTGGCACGAGCAAATGGGGCAACACGCTGGTGAACCATGATCCGGGGCCGAGTAGCACGAGATCGGCGCCGAGTACAGCCTCGACCGCCTGCGGGCAGCCGACAGGTCGCCCTATCGGGGCACTCAAGCGGATGCGTTGCACCAGTCCGGGTGTCGTCGCGATCGCGACCTGACCGCGGATCCGGCGCACCACCTCCGCGTCCTCGTCGAGGCCCTTCACGTCCGCCTCGATGTTCAACGGCGAGTTGCACATCGGCAGCACGCGGCCCTTCACGCCGAGCAGGCGGCACGCCACGTCCAGCACCCGCACCGGGTCGCCGAGCTGCTCCAGCAGCCCGGCCAGCACGAGGTTGCCCACCGCGTGACCCGCCAGCGCGCCGGTGCCGCCGAAGCGGTGCCGGAAGAGCTCCGTCCACAGCTGGCTCTCGGGGTCCTCCCCCGCCAGCGCGGCCATGGCCTTGCGCAGGTCACCGGGTGGCAGCAGGGACAGCTCCCGCCGCAACCGGCCGGACGAGCCGCCATCGTCCGCGACGGTGACCACGGCCGTCACGTCCTCGGTGACCTGCCGCAACGCCGAGAGCGTGGCGTGCAGGCCGTGACCTCCGCCAAGAGCGACTGCAGAAAAACTCACTCGCGCCCCAGATCCCGGTGGACGACCTTGACCGCCATGCCGTCCTCGGCGGCCAGGCGCGACGCCAGCTCCTCGGACAGCGCGACGCTGCGGTGCTTGCCGCCGGTGCAGCCGATCGCGAGCGTCAGGTACCGCTTGCCCTCGCGCCGGTAGCCGGCACCGATCAGGCGCAGCAGCTCGTGGTAGCGGTCGAGGAACTCCTCGGCGCCCTCCTGCGACAGCACGTAGTTGCGCACCTCGCCGTCCAGGCCGGTGAACTCGCGCAGCTCCGGAATCCAGAACGGGTTCGGCAGGAACCGGACGTCCATCACGAGGTCGGCGTCCATCGGCAGGCCGTACTTGTAGCCGAACGACAGCACGGTCACCCTGGTCCGCTGCGCCGACTCGGTGCCGAACGTGTCCTCGATCTTGGCGCGCAGCTGGTGCACCGACAGCGCGCTCGTGTCGAGCACCAAGTCCGCTTCCTCGCGCAACGGCGTCAGCAGGATCCGCTCGGCCTCGATGCCGTCGGCGAGCCTGCCGTCACCCTGCATGGGGTGACCGCGCCGGACCGCCTCGAAGCGGCGGATCAGCACGTCGTCGGTCGCCTCCAGGAACAACACCTTCGGCTTGTAGCCGCGGGCGTCGAGGTCCTTGATGATCGACGCGAGGTCCTCGGTGAACGCACGGCTGCGCACGTCCATGACGACCGCGACCCTGGTGATCGCGCCGCGCGCCTGCGCGCCGAGCTCGACCATCGTCGCGATCAGCTCGGGTGGCAGGTTGTCCACCACGAACCAGCCCAGGTCTTCCAGGCACTTGGCGGCCGTACTACGGCCCGCGCCGGACAGCCCGGTCACCACGGCGACTTCGATGCCGGACTTCTCCGCGTTCACGACTGTGACTCCCCTTGACTCGGTTCGTCCCGCGGCTCCCCCTGCGGGCTCGCGGGCATTACAACACCAGACGTGCCGTGCCGTGTGGTGATCACGACTTCGGCCCTTCCTGGCTCAATGTTGCGTGTACTGCTTCGGCGGTGCGCCGGCCCACGCCCGGCACCCCGCTGATCTCCTCGACACTCGCCTGGCGCAGCTTGCGCACCGAGCCGAAGTGCTTCAACAGCGCGGCTTTCCTGGTCTCCCCGAGACCGGGAACGCCGTCGAGCGCCGACGCCGTCATCCTCGTCGAACGCTTCTGCCGGTGGTACGCGATCGCGAACCGGTGTGCCTCGTCACGCACCCGCTGCAGCAGGTATAGGCCCTCGCTGGTGCGCGGGAGGATCACCGGGTCCGGCTCGCCCGGCAGCCAGACCTCCTCGAGCCGTTTGGCCAGACCGACCACCGCGACGTCCGTGATGCCCAGCTCGGCCAGCACGTCCGCCGCCACCGCGGCCTGCGGCGCACCACCGTCGACGACCAGAAGATTCGGTGGATACGCGAACTTCCGCGCCCGGCCGGTCTCCGGGTCGATGCCGGGCGTCGGACCGTCGGTGGTCTCCCGCAGCATCGCCTGGAACCGGCGTCGCACGACCTCGGCGATCGAGCCGACATCGCCCTGCTGGGCGCCCTCGCGGACGGCGAACCGGCGGTACTCGGACTTGCGCGCGAGCCCGTCCTCGAACACCACGAGCGACGCGACGACGTCCGTGCCCTGCACGTGGCTGACGTCCACGCACTCGATGCGCAGCGGCGCGGTGTCCAGCGCCAGCGCGTCCTGGATCTCCTGCAACGCGGCCGAGCGCGCGGTGATGTCACCAGCACGCTTGAGCTTGTGCTGCGCGAACGCCTCGGCGGCGTTGCGCGCCACCGTCTCCATCAGCGCGCGCTTGTCACCCCGTTGCGGCACGCGGAGTTGGACCTTCGCGCCGCGCTGGACGGACAGCCACTTCTGCAGCGCCTCGGCGTCGTCCGGCACCTCCGGGACGAGCACCTCGCGCGGCACGGACTCGGTGTCCTCGCCGTAGAACTGGGTGACGAACTGGTCGACGAGAGCCTTGTCGTCCAGCTCCTCGACCTTGTCCAGCACCCACCCGCGCTGGCCGCGCACCCGGCCGCCGCGCACGTGGAACACCTGGACGGCGACCTCCAGGTCGTCCTGCGCGAACGCCACGACGTCGGCGTCCGTGCCATCGCCGAGCACCACGGCCTGTTTCTCCATGGCCCGGCGCAACGCCGCGAGATCGTCGCGCAGCCGGGCCGCCCGTTCGAACTCCAGCGCGTCGGACGCGGCGGCCATCTCGCGTTCCAGCCGCTTGATCATGTGGTCGGTCTTGCCCGCGAGGAAGTCGCAGAAGTCTTCAACGATTTCGCGATGCTCCTCGGCCGTCACCTTGCCGACGCACGGCGCGGAGCACTTGTCGATGTAGCCGAGCAGGCACGGCCGGCCGATCTCGCCGTGCCGCTTGAACACGCCCGCCGAACACGTGCGCGCGGGGAAGACCCGCAGCAGCAGATCCAGCGTTTCCCTGATGGCCCAGGCGTGTGCGAACGGCCCGAAGTAGCGGACGCCCTTCTTGCGCGCGCCGCGGTAGACGTGCAGCCGCGGGAACTCCTCGTGCAGCGTGACCGCCAGCACCGGATAGGACTTGTCGTCGCGGTACCGGACGTTGAACCGCGGGTCGAACTCCTTGATCCAGTTGTACTCGAGCTGGAGTGCCTCGACCTCGGTGCTGACGACGGTCCACTCGACACTCGCGGCCGTCGTGACCATCTGGCGGGTGCGCGGGTGCAGGCCGGCGAGGTCCGCGAAGTACGAGTTGAGCCTGCCGCGCAAGCTTTTCGCCTTGCCGACGTAGACGACCCGCCCCCCGGCGTCACGGAACTTGTAGACGCCGGGAGCTTCGGGAATCGTGCCCACAGGGGGGCGGTACGTCGACGGATCTGCCACGAACCCCAGCCTAGTGACTGGGTCTGACAGTGTTGATGGCCGCTGCTCCGCAGACGGCGGCGAGGTCGCCAGGAAGTCGGTCGTCCGGCCACCGGTTTTCGCCGAACGGGGCTCCGCTGGCGCTCCGCCCGGTTCGACGAAAACGGGTGACCGGACGACCGACGCGACCTCGCAACCCTCAGGCCAGGAAGACCTGGTCGTTCTGCACTTTCACCGCGATCGAGGTCAGTCCCTTGGTCGCCGGGCCCTGCTTCAACGAGCCGTCGGCCGCGCCGAACTGGCTGCCGTGGCTGGGGCACGTGATCGTGCCGCCCTCGGGCTCACCGACGATGCTGCCCTGGTGCGGGCACGTCGCGTTGAACGCCTTGACCTCGGTCGCCGACGTGCGGGCGATCACGATCTTGCCGCCGTTCGGGTTGTCGACGACCGCGCCGCCGCCCTCGGGGACGTCCGCCAGCGCGATCAGGGCGCTCGCGGAGGGATTCCCCCGGCCGGTGGGCGGCGATCCGGTGCTGCCGTTGTCCGGGTTGCTGGTGGGACCGGAAGCGGAACCGGTTCCGGGGCTCGGGGTCGAACCGCTCGAGCAGGCCGTGGTGATCAGGCCGCTGGGCACGGCGAGCGCGACCGCGATTCCGCACAGCATGGACCGACGGTTGGTCTGACTTGGGGAGTTCAAGACCGGTCCTCCGTGGTGGTGGATGCGTTCACCCAGAAGGTACGAACTTGTACTTCGAAAAGTTCAGACCAACACAAGATCCACAGGATCCACACAGCTATGCCAGCAAGAGATCTCCACCTGAACGAGTGATCGCCACCTCGGTCAGACCGCGGGGTGCCGGGCCCTTCGTCACCGCGCCGGAGGAGGCGTCGAAGGTGCTGCCGTGCAGCGGGCACGTGATCACGCCGCGGGCGGGCGGGTTCACCAGCGACCCGACGTGCGGGCACGTGGGGTTGAACGCCCGGAACTGCCCCTCGGAGGGCTGCACGAGAAGCAGTTGGGCGTTGCCGGGAAGGTCGATGAGCTTGCCACTGCCGACGGCGATGTCGGCAGTCGAGGCAAGGCGGTCACCAGGACGGGCGGTCCCGACACCACCGGTCTTGGTCGGGGCGGACCCGCCGCAGGCCGTCAAGGCAGCTCCGGCGAGCCCGCATAGCAGGGCGCGGCGATCCACCCCGCGATTATTTAACGGCGGTCCTCCGCGGTGGCCTGGCGGGCCAGCGCGAGCACGGCGGTGAAGGGCGGGAACCAGTGCCTGCTGTGTGACGGCGGGTTGGCCCAGCGCAGCGAGCCGTACCTGGTCATCGTCGGTGGGAGCGCGATCCGGTGCGGTGACCGGACGAACTGCACCTCCGGCGGCGCCTTCAGGTGCGTCGGCAGCAGGGCGACCAGCTCGGCGAGGAAGACCCAGTGCTCACGCGGGCCGGGGATGACCGTGACGGGTCCGGCCAGCATGCGCGACTTGAGGTCCGCCAGCACCCGCGAACCGATGCGGGCCGGCATCGCCAGGGCTGTCGTCGCGGGGCCGAGCGGAAGGAAGACACCCTGCTCGGTCACCGACACCTGCCACCCGAGCAGGCGGTAGCCGGCCACGGCTTCACCGATCAGCCGGTCGTGCCCTCTGTTCTGTGGAATCCCGGAAGTTCCGGTTTCCGCGGTAGTGAGTGTCATCGGCGACGTCCTCCCCGGTGGTGGGTCAGGCACTGGTCACAGATGAAGGGGATCGGCCCGTCACCTGCTGATGTGCAGGGTGCGTCCCAGTTGTCGACAACACCATTCGGCCGGCGGATCGGCTTCATGCAGCGGATGCATCAAGCTGATCCACCGCACGGGTGAGCGGTCGTTGCGACACGCCACTCATTACGACTTATGCATGAGATGCATGGACTCCTGATCACCATTCATTACACTCTTAACACGCTCAGTGACGGGGGCGATGCGGATGGCTGGTAGGAGACCCACCACCAGGCGCGCTTGCCCGTGTGGAGCGTTCATCGCGGCCGACAACACGGATCGCTTGTGTCACCGGTGCCGGCGCAACGCGCGAGCAGACGTCCACGGCCCGCCGGAGGTACCGGACTCGTTCTGGGACCACCCGGCGATGCAGGCCGCGTTCACCGACCGCGACATGGGTGCGGTGATCTCCGCGTACCGGCACAACCCGCAGCACGTCAGCAGGGTGACTCAGGATCGCATGGCGGCCTGGCTGGGCATCAGCCAGGCGCAGCTGTCCCGCTACGAGTCCGGGGAGAACCCGATCGAGCGACTGGACAAGCTGCGGCACTTCGCGCAGGTGATGCGCGTACCGACTGAACGGCTGTGGTTCGACCGCGCCGTCATCCCAAGCCAAGCGGGCCCCGAGAGCGCGGCTCCGCCCGATGTGCTCGCGGCTCCGTGGGACGCGACGAGCATTGCCCGTTCGGTCGAGGAGACGGCGAGGAGCGACTTGGCGATCAGCAGACGAGCGGCGCTCACGGGAGCCGCCGCGGTGACGGTGGGATCCGCACTGGTCGAGCCGCTGCAGCGGTGGTTGCACCCGCTGCAGAACTTCTCGCGTTGGTCGTCGGCATCGGCGATCAGTGAGGAGGAGCTCGTCGCGATGCAGCATGTCGCGGACGGGCTGCGCGGCTGGGGAGGCCGGGGCGGATACGGGTTGGCGCGCAAGGCCGTCCTCGGTCAGCTCGACGAGCTGGCCGAACGACTGCAGCGGGCGCCGGCGGGCCCGACGACGGAGCGGGCGTTCTTCATCGGCGCGGAACTGTCCAAAGTGGCGGCGAGCATGTCGTTCGACGCGGGGCTGCACGACGCGGCCCAGCGTTACTACGTGCTGGCGGTCCGGATGGCGAAGGCCGGCCACAACGACGGTTTCGCAGCATTGTGTTTGGCAGCGATGGCGAGGCAGATGTTCGACCTGGGCCGCGCGGACGACGGACTGGACCTGGTGCAGCTCGGCCAGTACGGAACCCGCCGGACCGGTACACCGACGCTCCGGGCGCTGCTGCTCACACGCGAGGCGTGGGCGTACGCGCAAATGGGTCAGGTGCGCGAGTTCCACCACGCGGTCGGCATGGCTCAGGACAGCTTCGCGCGCCGGGACACGGCGAACGAGCCGCAGTTCCTGCGCAGTTTCGACGAGGCGGAACTGGAAGGCGTGATCGGCGCGAGGTGCCGCGACCTGGCGGTGCACGACCCGAAGCAGGCGGTGTACGCGGAACAACACATCCGCCGCGCACTGGAACTGCGTGACCCGTCCAAGGTGCGCAACCGGGCGTTCGACGTGATCGGCCTGGCCCGCACGAAGATGGTCGCGGGTGACCCGGAGGCCGCCTGCGGCCTGATCAACGAGGTGCTGCCGACCGCGGCGAAACTCTCGTCCGGCCGCGTGCTGCGCAAGCTGCAGGACTTCGCCAAGGAGGCGTCCAGGCACCGTCACCTCAAGGCGGTGCAGGACACCACGGAGGCGATCCGCGCCATCCGGACGGCTTGATGCGGGTCGGCATCACCGGGCACAGCAACCTCGTGCCGACGTGCGTTCCCCTGGTGCGCCAAGGAATCCTCAACGTGCTCGGGCAGTTCCCGCCACCTGTGGTCGGCGTGACCTGCCTGGCACCGGGGGCGGACCAGGTGTTCGCGCGCGCCGTGCTCGACGTCGGCGGCGCGGTCGAGGTCGTGCTGCCCGCATTGGACTATCGGGACAAGCTGAAGCCGCACCAGGTGGACGAGTACGACGAACTGCGGTCGCGGGCGACCGTGGTTTCCGTGCTGCCGCTGCAGTATTCGGGGCGCAACGCATATGTGGCCGCGAACCAGCGCATGCTGGCGAGCGTCGAGCTGCTCATCGCGGTGTGGGACGGGCAGCCCGGCGGGCGTGGTGGGACAGCTGAAGTCGTTGAGGAGGCACAGGCTTCCGGCGTGCCCGTCGAGGTCGTGTGGCCCGACGGTGCGAAGCGAGGGTGAAGCTCCGTCGCGCGCCGGAGCCACACACTTGCTCAGAAACTAGGCCAGCTCGAGGCTGAACCGCTGCTTCTCGTCGTCCACGGCAAGGACACGGACCTGGACGGTCGCCCCTTCAACGGGCTGCTGACCATGCAGTAGTCCGTGCTTCCCGTTCGGGTGTTCGACGAACGCCCCGAACGGGAGCACCTTGACCACGGTGCCGGAGAAGACCTCTCCAACAGTGGGATTCATGCGCATTCACCTCCTCTCCCGCGCATCGGTCCACAACGGACACAACGCGGAGGGAGGCGGGCCGCGGATCAAGCCGCGGCCGGGCGACCGTTCTGTGCACGGCCTGAGGCCGACCCGGCAGTCATGAAAACGACCCTACACCACCGAACCTAGCGAGTTCGAGTGATTACCGGCACGAGGTCGCCCTGATGCGAGATGCCGACGGCCCACAGGCCCGAAGACCCAGGGACCCCGGAGAACCCGCGCACCACGAGGTCCGGCGCGGACACCCGCGTCCACGCGCGCAACACCGGGTGGTACCGCAGCAACACGGTCACCGCACCCTTGCCACCGACCGCGTACACCGATCCGTCACCGGTGGCCGTCACGGCCCGCAGCCGGCCGTCCGCGATCGGAGGCGTCCGGGTCACGGCCCACTGACGCCCGTCCCAGCGCGCGGCGAACGGACGGTCGGCGGCACCGGAGTTGCTGCCGCCCACGGCGAAGAGCTCACCACCGGACGCGTACAGGCCCGAGATCCACGTGTGCGCACCCGGCACGGACGGCGACGAGACGCGCTGCCACGAGACACCGTCGAAGTGGACGACCAGAGAGGTCTGCGGCGTGCCCGCGGCGAACCCGGCGGCCCAGATGTTGTTGGGCGCCACCGCGACCACGGACTGCAGCGCGCCGATCCCCAGGTCGGGCAAGGACACCCGGCTCCACGCCGTGCCGTTCCACGCGTATGCGACGGGATGCTGGTCCTTCACCGAGTCGTTGACCAGCCGCCCGACCACCCACGCCTGACCGGAAGGCACCGAGTCGAGCGACTCCGGCATGAAGTAGCCGTCCGAGGCGGGCGGGAACGAAGCGGCCGACCACGTGGACCCGTTCCAGTGCTGCACACCGTCACCGATGGTCCAGATGTCCGAGGGCGACCGGACTTCCAGCCCGAACGGGAAGCTGTCGCGCGGCAGCTCGGACTCCTGCGCCCACGAGGAACCGTTCCAGCGCAACGCGACCGGACGGGCCTCGTTGTCGGAGACCAGCCGGTAGCCGACGGCCCACGCGCGCTGGGCGTCGAGGGCGGCGACGGCGGTGATGTCGCCCTTCTCGACCCCGGAGGGCGTCGGCGTCCACCCGCGGGCGGACGCCGACGCCGACGCAGGGGCAACGGCGACGATCAGGGAGACCGCGACCAGGATTCGCGTGAACATCAAACCCTCCTCAGGCCGAAGTCTTGATGACGAAGTCGAAACGGCCGGCGTAGCGCCCGCCGCGCAGCGGCCCGAGCGTGATCACGCAGGCGCGGTTGAAGAACTGGTCGCCCGCGTTGTGGGCGGCGAAGTCACGGCCGTAGGCCTGCGTGTCGTCCGGGAAGTACAGCTGCGTCACCAGCACGGGGCCGTTCGGCGCCTGCACCTGCACGTGGATGTGCGCGCCGCGGCGGCCCCATCTGCCCCAGTAGTCGCGCGGGACGATGGTGTCGAGCTTGTACCCACCGGAGGCGTCGGTCAGCTGGTGGCCGCGCAGGGAGAAACCGACCTCGTCGTAGTCGCCGTGCTGGTCGCACTGCCAGAAGTCGATCAGCACACCGGGCAGCGGCTTGCACTCGCGGTCGTACACGACACCGCGCAACGACAGGAACACGCCGGTGATGCCCGGCGTCACCAGGTTCGTGCGCTCCGGGGAGTTCGGCTTGAACAGGGGACCCTCGACCGACGACGGCGTCTCGTGACCCGAGCACGACGGCGTGATCGGCAACGGCGCGTCGCTGGGCCGGGGCGCCGCGTACGTCGGCGCGCTGGCGGCGGCCGCGATGGCCACGGACGTCACGCCCAGCGCTCCGGACTTCATGAACGCGCGCCTGGACGGGTCTTGCGGTGGCATGGGACCTCCTCGCAGGGAATCTGGCGATTCGAGCCAAGCGACGAGGAAGCGCGACCACATCTATCAAGCGGTCACGTCACGAAACGCGGATTCCTTCACCCACAGGGCGATCCGGGTGCGTGTTCGCAGGCCAAGCTTGTCGCGGATGCTGTTGAGATGCGTCGCGACGGTGCCGGTTGAGACGGCGAGCCGAGCCGCGATCTCCCGGTTCGTGCGCCCGGCCGCGACCAGCCGCGCGATCTCGAACTCGCGTGGGCTCAACGGCCCGTCCCGATCGGAGTTCAACGCGTACGCCACGAGCTCCTCGCCGCGCAGCCGCCGCCCGGACGTCTCGGCGGCCGTCACCGCGGAGCTGGACAGCCTGCCGCGCGCCTGCGTGATCGCGTCGCCCACCACGCGCCGCCAATACACCTCGGGTGGACGCTGCGACGTCTCCCGCACCCGCGCGACCGCCGCCGCGAGCCGCAGGGCCCGCCGCGCGTCACCCGAGGCGGCAGCCGTCACCGCGAGGCCTTCCATGGAGTACAACGAGAACGGGCTCGACAACGTCGACGCCCGCAGTGCCTCCGTGAACGCGGCCTCGGCGACGTCCCACTCCCCCGTGCCGAGCCGGATCGCGCCCTCCGTGTGCAACGCGGCCGGCAGGTGTTGCGGTGTCGCGTCCGCCCGCAGCACCTCCACCGCGTCAGCCAGCACCTCGGCCGCCGCGGCGACCTCACCGCTCTGCACCAACGCCCACGAGAGCCGGTTGCGCGCGATCGCCGCGTCCACCGGCCGCCCGCGCGACTCGACGATCTCCAGGCACTCCCGGTACGACGCCACCGCCGCCGTGTGCTCGCCGCTGCACAGCAACGCGAGGGCGCGTGCGTCCAGGGCGTTGGCCAGACCGTCCGGGCAGCCGCGGCCGCGGGCCAGCCGCACCGCCTCCTCCGCCAGCGGGGCGCCCGTCTCGTGCTCCCCCTGCAGGCACGCCAGCACTGCCGACAACGACAACACATCGCCGCGCGACTCGGAGTCCGGCACCCGCTCGAGCACCTCGGCGATCAACTGCCGAGCCGGCGTGATCTGTCCCTGCCGGTACCAGCACCGCACGAGCGCGACGGCGAGCACCACCTCCGGTTCTCCGGAAGTACAGGCCACCGCCGCGGCGAGGTTCTCCTGTTCCCGGCACAGCTCGCGGCCCAGCTCCTCGCCGAGCACCAGCGTCCCGCACACCGGGCCGGCCAGCCGCACCAGCCAGTCCACCGCCCGGTTCTGGACCATCGTCAGCTCACCGGACTCGACGAGCCGGTCGAACGCGTAGGCCCGGATCACGTTGAGCTGCCGGAACCGCCCGGTGTCGCGCATCCGCACGACGAGGGACTTCGCCTCCAGGTTGCACACCAGCCGCGCCACGGCGTCGGCCTCAATGCCCTCGCCCGCGCACACCGCCGTGGCGCCCGCGAGGTCGAACCCGCCCGCGAGCACGGCGAGCCGCCGGAACACGACGCGCTCGGCGGGGTCGAGCAGCCGGTCGCTCCACTCGATCGCCGCCGCCAGCTCGCGGTGGCGCGCGGGCGCTGTTCGCGCGCCATCGGTGAGGAGCTGCACGTGCAGCCCGCCGAGGATCTGGTCGAACGAGAGCGCTCCCGCGCGCCGGGCGGCGAGCTCGATCGCGAGCGGCAGCCCGTCGAGCCGGCGGCAGATCCACCCCAGCACCAAGGCGTTCTCGTCGGTGAGCTCGACGTCCGGATCGGCCGCGCGGGCCCGGTCCAGGAACAGCTGCACCGCTTCGGACCGCAGGAGCTCGGCGCGGTCCTCGGCGTTCGGCGCGGGCAGCGACAGCGCGCCGACCCGGTACACGACCTCGCCGGGCACCCGCAGCGCTTCCCGGCTCGTGGTCACGATGCGCAGGCCGGGGCAGCGCTTCAGCAGTTCGTCGACGAGCAGCGCGCACGGTTCGGCGAGGTGCTCGCAGTTGTCCAGCACGAGCAGCACCCGCCGCTCGCCGGTGGCCCGCACGAGTGCGTCGATCATCGTGACGCCACCGCGTTCGTCCGCGCCGAACGCCGCGGCGACCGCGGGTAACAGGTGCTCCGCGTCGGCGATGGAGTCCAGCTCCACCAGCCGGGCGGCCGCGTCGCCGTTGACGAGCTCCAGCACCAGCCGGGTCTTGCCGACCCCGCCGGGCCCGACGAGCGTGACGAGCCGGTTGGACCTGACCAGCGCGCGCAGCTTGCTCAGATCGCGGTCGCGGCCGACGAGTCCTTCCAGCCGCGCCACGGGTTGCCGATGGCGCCGGTGCCCGCGCTGCCGGCAGGTGTCCGAGCAGTACTTGGCCGGTCTGCCGCCGCGGGGCTGGAGCGCGACGCCGCAGATCTCACACGTCCTCGCCGTCACCCACGGAAGCCTAGTAGCTGTCCGTATCGAGACGAATACCTCAAGTATTTGCGGACACGTCTTGTCCGCGATGCGTGCCAGACTGCGCGCATGCTCGAGACGTCCGCACGGTTGCTCAAACTGCTGTCCCTGCTCCAGGTCCGCCGCGACTGGACGGGACCGGAGCTCGCGGGCCGCCTCGGCGTGGACGTGCGCACGATCCGCCGTGACGTGGACAAGCTGCGCAGCCTCGGCTACCCGGTCAACTCCGTGCCCGGCGTCGCCGGCGGCTACCAGCTCGGCGCGGGCGCGGAGCTGCCGCCGTTGCTGCTGGACGACGACGAGGCCGTCGCGGTCGCGGTGGGGTTGCGCACGGCCGCGAACGGCACCATCACGGGCATCGAGGAGACGTCCGTGCGGGCGCTGGCGAAGCTCGAACAGGTGCTGCCGTCCCGGTTGCGGCGTCGCGTCCAGGCGCTGCAGGTGCACACGACGCCGCTGACGTCCGCCGGCCCGACCGTGGACGCCGAGGCGCTGACCGTGATCGCCGGCGCGTGCCGTGACCACCAGCAGCTGCGCTTCGGCTACACCGGCGGCACCGAGCCGCGCAGGTTGGTGGAACCGCACGGGCTCGTGCACACCGGCCGCCGCTGGTACCTCGTCGCATGGGACGTCATCCGCAAGGACTGGCGGACCTTCCGTGTCGACCGGATCGAAGGCGTCCCCACGCTCGCCGGCCGGTTCACCCCGCGCACGCCGCCGTTCGACGACCTCGCGTCGTACGTGTCCCGCCAGGTCGCCTCGTCCCCCTACACGTACCAGGCGGTGCTGGTCGTCCACGCGCCGCTCGCGGTGGTCGCCCAGCGCACCACACCCACGTCGGTGCAACTGGAGGAGATCGACGCGGACACCTGCCTGCTGCGGTCCGGTGCGGAGTCACTGACCACCATCGCGTTCCACCTGATGCACCTCGACCTCGAGTTCGACGTGCTGGAACCGCCGGAGCTCATCGACCACATGCGCGAGCTGTCGCAACGGCTGGCGCGCTCGGTCAGCAGGAGCGGTCGAACACCAGCGCCTTGACCGTGCTGCCCCACTGGTACGGGATCTGCCGGAACCAGTACCACCCCGGCAGCGGCGACGTGGCCACGTACACCTCACCGGGGAAGCAGCGCCGCACCCACAACCGCGCGCGCCACGCGTGATCCGGCGTGGTGACGAGGATGACCGACGTCCAGTGGTGTTCACGGGCGAGTTCCGCGATCGCCTGCCCCTCGGCCTTGGTGTCGTAGGCGTGCAAGCACAGGACCTTCACGTCCTGAGGAGCGGGCAGGCAGGAGTTCGTCCCCGCCTCCCGCTCGGTCGTCGACTGGACCAGGAACGGCGCTTTGCCTTGCCGCGCAAGCTCCAGCGCCGCGTCGTCGCGGATGCCCGGACCGCCCAGCTCGACGATCGCGTCGGCGCGGTCCGGCAACGGGTCGAGGCCGGGGAAGACGAACAGGCGCAGCGTCGCGCCGGTGAACAGGACGAGCACGACCGCGAGAACGATCAGTACTCGCCGCTTTGTCACCCCCGAAGTCTATTGTCGGCACATGACCCTGGTCAGCGAGGACTTCACGCGTCTTGCCGACCCGTTTCGGCGGGAGCTGCTCGCCCACTGCTACCGGATGCTCGGCTCGGTGCACGACGCCGAGGACCTGGTGCAGGAGACGTACCTGCGCGCCTGGAAGGCATACGGCTCGTTCGAGGGCCGTTCGTCGGTGCGCACGTGGCTGTACCGGATCGCGACCAACGTGTGCCTCACGGCGCTGGACAGCCGTACCCGCCGCCCGCTGCCCGCCGGCATCGGCGCCTCGTACGGCCCGGACGACCAGCTGACCGAGGACCACGAGGTCCCGTGGCTGGAGCCGATCCCGACCGACCCGGCCGACGTCGTGACGGCCCGGCAGTCCACGCGCCTGGCGTTCGTCGCGGCGCTGCAGCTGTTGCCGCCGCGGCAACGGGCCGTGCTGATCCTGCGCGACGTACTGAAGTGGTCCGCCACCGAGACCGCCGAACAGCTGGAGATGACCGTCGCCGCGGTCAACAGCGCGTTGCAACGCGCCCGCACGCAGGTCGGCTCGCTCTCGGAGGACGACGTCGTCGAACCGTCGTCCGCCGAGGAGCGCGCGGTGCTCGACCGGTGGGTGACCGCGTTCGAGGCCAAGGACATCCCCGCGATCGTGTCGATGTTCACCAAGGACGTCGTCTGGGAGATGCCGCCCTACCCCGGCTGGTACCTCGGGCCGGAGATGGTCGCGTGGCACCTCACCAACCAGTGCCCGGCGGTGCCGGGCGGGTCGCGGATGCTGGCGGTCACGGCGAACGGTCAGCCGGCGTACGGGTTGTACCTGCGTGCTCCGGACGGCGAGTTCCGGCCGTTCAACCTGCAGGTGCTGACTTTGACGAAGGACGGCATCAGCCATGTGGCGTCGTTCTTCGATCTGCGGCTGTTCGCCAGGTTCGGGCTGCCGGAAACGGCCCGGTAAACGACTCAGCCCAGCTTGTCGACGAGGTCGACGGCGTCCTCGGCACAGCCCCACGAGACGGTGAACCCCGTGTCGCCGTGGCCGAAGTTGTGCACGATCGGGCAACCGCGCTCGACCTCGACCCGCACGCCGCGGTCCCGGTGCGGCCGCAGTCCCGAGCGCACGGGGTTGCCGGGCACCGGCTGCGCCTCACGCAACGTGGGCAGGAAGATCCGGCACCGCGCGACGAGTTCCAGGATCTGGTGGCTCTTCATGGTCAGGTCGGTGGTCCACCGGTCCGACTCGACGATGCCGCCGAGCACCACGCGGTCGCGGGCGCGCGGCACGATCGACAGGCCGTCGACCCGGTGCGCGCAACCGATGCCGGGGTTGCGCAGGTGCACGGACGCACCGCGCAAGGGACGCAGGTCCGGGTCGGCCGCGAGCTCGATCGCGCCCAGGCCGGTGCAGTTCACGATCGCGGTGGCGTCGTAGCGGCGCAGCAGGCGGTCCTGTTCGTCGGTGAGCTTGCCGCGGATCAGCGCGACCTCGACCTCGCAGCCGGCGGACCGGACCTCGCGCAGCAGCCACGCCAGGTACCGGTCGGTGTCGACCATCGGGGCGAGGTACTCGTAGGCGTCGGTGACGTCCCCGCGCACCCCGTGGACCGCGATGAGCGTCGAGTCGTGCCGGAAGCCGCGGACGTGCGCCCGCAGCTCGGTCATCCCGGCCAGCGCCTCGGGGTTCGCATCGATCGGAACCCGCTGGTACGACAAGGAAGGCCGCATCGCGACGCCGGTCAAAGGGTCGGCGGCCATGTCGTTGAAGATCCGGTACGACAGGGCGGCCCACTCCTTCGCGCGGGCGTCGGCGACCGGCCATTCCCACAACGCGGCCGCGGTGGCGGACGTGACGTGCGGGGCGTACCGGTCCGCGACCACGGTGACCTCGAACCCGCGCCGCCGCGCGACCAGGGCTGTTGTCAGCCCCACCACGCCCGCGCCGAGCACGAGCAGCCGGCGCGAGTAGCGCCGGGGTAAGTGATATCGCATCCGTCCTCCTGACAAGCGTTCGACAGGAGCACAAACGTGGCCCCCGGAGGGGCAGTTCGGGTTTCAGCCGGTTTGCGGCCAAATGACGTACACCTATCGAGACGTCAGGAACTTCTCCACCGACAGTGGGTGATCGACCACCCGGACGTCACCCAGCCAGCCGTAGAAGGACTTCTCGATCACCCGGTTGTACGCATACGCGCCGATCAGCCACGGGTCTCCCGCCGTGGCGATGCCGGTCGCCGGAGTCGACGGGTTGCGCAGCAGTTCGGCGCCCTCGACGTAGAGCTTGGTGTGCCTGCCGTCGTTGACGACCGCGACGTGCCACCAGGTGTCCTCGGCCAGCTCGTGACCCCAGTTCGTCGAGAGCCCGTTCTGGTTGCGCGGGAACACCGCCCACTGCAGCGAACCGCCGGTCGCGACGTTCAACGTGCACAGCGGCTCGCTCGGGTCGTCACCGGTCTTGCCCGCGGCGCTGCCCGGCGCGAGCTTCGTGAACAGGCCGCACCACGGGTGGTCGAACCCCTGGGGCAGCTTGATGAACGCCTCGATCGTGTATCCGCGCTCGAACGTCATCCCGTTGATCGGCGCGCTGTCCACAGTGGACAGATAGCCGGCCTTGGCGAAGTACCGGCTGCCGTGGCTCGGCGAGTCCGGGTGGTGGTCACCGGCGCTCTGCAGCTCGCCGGTCTGCTTCAGGCCGTTCCCGTTGCCGGACAGGTCCTTCAGCTCGTCGAACCGCCAGTACGCGACGGTGCCGGGAATGATCTGCGGCGGCCGGGCCGGTCGTGGCGGCACGGGCGCGAACCCGGCGAACCGCTTGTCGAAGTCGATCGGCACGCTGAACCGGTCGGCGTTGCTGGTGAGCTCGATCTCCTTGCGCTCCAACGGGTTGAGCTCCCGCTTGCCGAGCAGCCACGGCGAGAACGTGCGCACGTCGATCACGTCGCGCGCGAGGTCGAACTGGTAGAGCCGGATCATCGCGCTGCCGCCGTAGTAGCGGTCCTGGTAGTTCGTGATGTGCACGTGCACGTCGTTGCCGGCGGCGTTGCGCAGCACGGCCCGTGCGGGCGGCCAGAAGTGCCCGTTGAGGGTGAGGAAGATCTGGTCGTTGTCCTTGATCAGCTCGTCCCACACGCGACGGCCGTAGTCGGAGAGCTCCGCCTGCTGCTCCCCCGCGTACACCAGCTCGTGCGTGGTGAGGATGCACGGCAGCTTCGGATGCTGCTTGAGGACTTCGCGAGCCCACGCGAAACCCTTGGCGGACATGCGCCAGTCCAGTGCGAGGACCAGCCATTCCCGTTGTGCGGCTTTGAACACGTGGTAGCTGTTGTAGCCGTCCGGGCTCGCGCCCCGGAACGTCGGCGAGTGCTTGAACCGCTGCGGGCCGAACTCGTCGAGGTACGGCGTGCGGCCACGCTGGTCGTCGGTGCTCTGGTCCAGGTCGTGGTTGCCGGCCAGCACGCTGTAGCCGACGCGGCGCCAGTCGAGCCTGCGGAACGAGTTGCCGATGTCCTGGATCTCGCTCTTCAGGCCGTGCTCGGTGAGATCGCCCAGGTGCGCGATGAAGACGACGTTGTCATCGTTGTCGAGCAGGTACCGCAGCGTCGCGTCGAGCGGCGCCGAGTCACCCCGGTCCAGGTCGAACAGGTACTGCGTGTCCGGGATCACCGCGAGCGTGAACCGTTCGCTGTCGTGGTCCGCCCTGCCCCTGGCCTCCGCGGTCGGGACTGTCACCAGGGTGCTCGCGGCGGCGACACCCGTGCCCAGCAGAAACGATCGACGGCTCGTCATGGGCGGGATGCTAAGTCGGTTGACCCAACAGTCAACGAACTTGACGTTAACGTCGGCCGCGACGTCCATGAGGGGAGCCTTCATGGACGTCAGGTCCATGAAGGCTCCCCTCATGGACCAAGCGATGCCGTTAGCATGCCTAACTGTGTCTCTGGGGTTGCTGCTCGCCGGGGTCGTCGTGGCGCTGGGCGGGCTCCTGCAAGGTCTCGTCGGGTTCGGCCTGTCACTGCTGGCCGTGCCCCTGCTGGCGCTGCTCGACCCGGCCCTGCTTCCGGTGCCGGTGCTGATCGCCGCGACCGCGCACTCCGTCCTGTCGCTGATCCGCGAGCACGGCCACGTCGACTGGCGCGGCGTCGGCTGGGCGATGGCCGGCCGGCTGCCGGGCACCCTGGTCGGGGTGTGGCTGGTGGACTCGTTGTCGCAGAAGAACTTCGGCCTGGTCGTCGGCGTGGTCGTGCTGCTGTGCGTGGTCCTGTCCGTGGTCGCGTGGCGTCCGTCGCCGACGCCCCGGTCGCTGGTCACGGCCGGACTGGCCAGCGGCTCGTTCGGCACCGCCATGTCGGTCGGCGGTCCCGTGGTCGGCCTGCTGTACCAGAACTCCAAAGGCCCCGAGGTGCGCGCCACGATGGCCGCGTTCTTCGTACTCGGCTCGGGCACGTCGGTGCTCGGGTTGCTGCTGGCCGGCCAGGTGCACGCGCGGCAGCTCTGGACCGGTCTGGCGCTGATCCCGTTCCTGATCGTCGGGTTCCTGCTGTCCGGCCCGCTGCGCAAGCGGTTCGACGCGGGCGGCGTCCGCACCCCGGTCCTCGTCGTGTCCGGGGTGAGCGCGGTGGTGCTGATCGTGCGGAGCCTGCTGTCCTGACCAGCACCACCCGCTTTCAGCGCTCGAACGTGTAGACCGCGGTCTCGGCGTTGCACGGCTGGTTCACCGACATGCGCATCAACCCGGTGGCCGGGTCGTAGTCCACGCCTTCGGTGACGTAGTTGCCCGTGCACGTGCCGTCGATCGGCACCTGACCGAGCCACCGCACGTGCGCCCGGACGTCCTGGCCGCGCAGTGGGCGGTTCAGGTCCAGCTGCAGGAACGACATGCTCGTCGGGTAGAGGTCGTTGAACGCGTCGCTCGTGCCGCACAGGATCCGGAACGCGTTGACGAAGTCGCAGCCCTGCACGCTCCGCACGGGACTGTCCAGCTTGATCTTCGCCTTGAGCGGCAACGTGCCGCCGCCCGCGGGCACGGTCTTGTTCAGGATCGGCGCGGGGAAGACGAACAGCTCCTGCACCTTCTCCAGCGTTCCCGCCACCAGCCACTGGCCGTCCGGCGTGACCGTGACGAACGAGTTCGAGTTCAGCGCCGGTTCGCCGGGCGTCAGCTCGTGCTCGTACTTGAAGCTCTGACCGTCCGGCGTGGTCACGAGGAACATCTTCGCCGTGCGACTCGTGTCCTTCGTCCACTGGTAGGCGTCGAAGATGTAGCCGCGGACGGCGTCCGTGTCGCCGATGTGGCCCCAGCCCTCGTCTTTCAGCGCTTGTGGGATCGTGCCACCGCCGCGGTAGTAGACGACCGACTTGTTCGTGCCCAGGCCCTCGTTCGCGGTGCTGCTGGGGACCGTGATCCGTTCGGTCTGGTGCCAGCCGCGGATCGTCGCCGCGTCCGCGGTGGCCGGGGTCAGCAACAGGAAGGCGACCGCCAAAGCCGCAGTTCTCATTTGTGGTGCCTCTCGGAATCCGCGGCGGCGGCGGGACCACTCTGGCCGTCGCCGCCGCGGAGATCAAGGCACCTTCGGACTAACTCGCGCGCGCCAGGGAGACGGCGAACCGGCCCTCGTCGTCCGTCCACCACCGGTGCAGCTCGAACCCGGCGTTCGCGAGCTCCTGCTTGACGCCCTCACGCCGGAACTTGGCTGACACCTCGGTCCGCAACTCCTCCCCCTCGGCGAAGGAGACGTCCAGGTCCAGCGCGGCCAGCCGGACGTGCATCGCCCGAGTGGCGCGCAGGCGCATCTCGATCCACTCCTCCTCGGCGTTCCACAACGCGACGTGCTCGAACGCGTCCACGTCGAAGTCGCCGTCCAGCTCACGGTTGAGCACGCGCAGCACGTTGCGGTTGAACTCGGCGGTCACACCCTTGGCGTCGTCGTATGCCCGCACCAGAACGTCCCGGTCCTTCACCAGGTCCGTGCCGAGCAGCAGCCACTCACCCGCGTCGAGCACGTCGCGCACCTCGCGCAGGAACTTCTCGCGCTCGTCCGGAATGAGGTTGCCGATCGTGCCGCCCAGAAACGCCACCATGCGCGGTGACTCACCGGGCAGCAGGCCCAGGTGCTGCGTGAAGTCGCTGACGACGCCGTGCACCCGCAGTCCCGGGTAGTCGGCGATGATCGCGGCGGCGGCCTCCGCCAGGAACTCGGCCGACACGTCCTGCGGCACGAACTCGGCGAGAGTCCCGTGCTCGCGCAGGGCGCTGAGCAGCAGGCGCGTCTTCTCCGACGAGCCGGAACCCAGTTCCACCAGGGAATGCGCGCCCGTGGTCGCGGCGATCTCACGCGCGCGACGGCCCAGGACCTCGCGTTCCGCCCGCGTGGGGTAGTACTCGTCGAGACGCGTGATGTCCTCGAACAGCGCGCTGCCGACGGCGTCGTAGAACCACTTCGGGGACACCCACTTCGGGGTCGCGGTCAGGCCCGCGCGCACGTCCGCGCGTAACGCGTGCGCCGCGTCCTCCGGGGTCAGATGCACATCCACCACTGGTTCGGTCATATCGGTTGAACCTCCACTGTGGACGGGTTTATTCCGGCGGTCACCACGCTGCGGTCGGGGACTTCCCGCCACCCCGCGTCGTCGTCCAGCGGCTCGGAGGCCAGGGTGACCGACTGTGCTTTCTCGAGCACCCACAGGGCGTGCGTCCACGTCGTACCGACGAGCGTCACACCGTCCGTGAGCATCAGGTTGAGTCGTGAGTTCGGGGCCGCCGAGGAGACCTCGTTCACCAGTGCCGCAACGGCTTTGTCCGGTTCGTCACCCGCGTCCAGGCGATGACGCAGGACCGTCCACAACAGCGCGGCGTCCGTCGGGGCGTCCATGCACAGCAGGCTCGTGACCGGCACCGACGAGGCCAGGTCGGCGACGGTGTCCGGCCAGCCGTCGATGCGGCCGTTCAGGCTGAAGAGCCACCGGCCGTCGGTGAACGGCGCGCACGCCTGGTCCACCACCGGCATTCCGGCCGTGGCGGACCGCACCGCGGCCAGCACGGCACCGGACGACGTGGAACGGGCGAGGGCGCGCAGGTTCCCGTCGCTCCAGATCTGCCCCGCGCGGCGATACCGCACGGGACCGGGGAACCATCCGACGCCGTACCCGTCGACGTTGATGGTTCCCCCGCCGCGCATGTCCTTCGGCGCGTGCGACTGGCGCTCCAGCGAGTGCGGCCGGTCGAACAGCAACTCGGCCAAGGGCACGGCTGGGCCCAGGTAACCCAGGTGGCGGCACATCTGGTCAGGCGTCCCTGGCGCACCGGAACCCGGCGAAGATCTGCCGCCGGATCGGGTAGTCCCAGTTGCGGAACGTCGCGCGGCACGCGGCCGCGTCCGTGCCGAAGGAACCACCGCGCAGCACCTTGTAGTCCGGTCCGAAGAAGACCTTCGAGTACTCGGGGTACGGGAAGACCTCGAAGCCCGGATAGCCGTGGAAGTCCGACGACGTCCACTCCCACACGTCGCCGATCAGCTGGTGCACGCCCAGCGGCGACACGCCCGCCGGGTAGGCGCCGACCTGCGCGGGACGCAGGTGCCGCTGGCCCAGGTTGGCGTGCACCGGCGCCGGATCCTCGTCGCCCCACGGATAACGCCGCGACCGGCCCGTCGCCGGGTCGTACCGCGCGGCCTTCTCCCACTCGGCCTCGGTCGGCAGCCGCTTGCCCGCCCACTTCGCGTACGCCTCGGCCTCGAAGAAGCACACGTGCACCACGGGTTCGTCCGGCACGAGCGCCTCGGTGACGCCGAACGCCGTGCGCGCCCACCCTTCGCCCTCGCGCTGCCAGAACCGCGGCGCCCTGAGCTTCGAGTGCAGGCGGTGCACCCAGCCCTCGGCGCTCCAGAACTCCTGCCGGTCGTAGCCGCCGGCCGCGATGAACTCGGCGTACTCGGCGTTCGTCACCGGCGTGGTGTCCAGCCAGAACGGGTCGACGTGCACGGTGTGCGCCGGCCGCTCGTTGTCCAGCGCCCACGGTTCCGTGGAGGTACCCATCTCGAACGGTCCGCCGGGCACCAGGACCTCGGCCGTGAGCACCGCACTGCCCGCCGGTGGCGGCGGCGCGTCGAGCACCGGGTCGCCCTTGCGCAGCTGGTGCGTGGCCAGCATGGTCTCGTCGTGCTGCTGCTCGTGCTGGATGATCATGCCGAACGCGAAGGCGTTGTCCACCAGGCGGCGCCCTTCGAGCGGGACCTGCTCCAGCACGTCGAACACCTTGCCGCGCACGTCGCTCACGTACTGCCACGCCTCGCGCGGGTTGAGCAGCGGTAACTCGGGCCGCACCGAGCGGCTGAACTTGAACGCGTCGTAGTACTCGTCGATGTCGCTGCGCACCGGCTCACGCCCGCCGACGTCGCGGACGAGCCACAGCTCCTCCTGGTTGCCGATGTGCGCGAGGTCCCACACCAGCGGCGACATGAGCTTGGAGTGCTGGCGCACCAGGTCGTTCTCGTCTACCGAGCTCGTGAGCAACGTGCTGCGCTCGCGTGCGCGCAGGAGATGGTTGGCGACTCGTTCCCTCAGTTCGTCGGTCATGCCAAGCCCCCTTGCAGCTCGTCGGCGATGGCGCTGACCTGTCCCGCGGACAGGTCACGCGGCAGCCGGGAGGCGACCTGTTCCCTCAACGCGCCCGTCATGCCAAGCCCCCTTGCAGCTCGTCGGCGATGGCGCTGACCTGCCCCGCGGACAGGTCCGTGCGGCTCATCGCCTCGCACCCCAGTTCGACGACCTTCCGTGCGGCGTCGGCGATCCGCCGGTCCGCGAGCCCGTACCGCGCGGCGTGCAGCCACCGGCCCTTCGCGGCCTCCGTCGCGGCCAGCACACCGTCCACAACGGACGGATGGCTGAACAGGGCCGCCATCAGCGCGGTCGGCGCGATCCACCCACCCGGCCGCGGCGTGTCGAGGTAGCGCACCTCCATGTAGCCGCGCGGGCGGACCGGCGGGAACATCGTGCTGAGGTGGTATTCCAGGTCGTCGCTCGTCGGCTGGCGGTCGAGTACGCCGCCGACCCATTCGGCGAACGTCACGCGATGCGGTGGAATCCAGTTCGGACTGGGCCTGCGCAGCACGATGACCGGCGTGTCCAGCACCCGGCGCGCGTACGCCTGTGCGGGGTCGTCGCACACCGCCGACGC
Organism: Lentzea sp. NBRC 105346; assembly: GCF_030269605.1. Taxonomy (GTDB): domain Bacteria; phylum Actinomycetota; class Actinomycetes; order Mycobacteriales; family Pseudonocardiaceae; genus Lentzea. The sequence continues at coordinate 257,472 of NZ_BSTQ01000014.1, read as the reverse complement.
CCGCGTGCGCACCGGATCCGTGCCGTAAAGGGCGCGCATGCGCGCGGAAGCCCAGTCCTGTCTTCGGCCGCCCACGCCCGGCGAGTTCGCGAACATGGCCAGCAGCACGGGCCCGAGCGCGTGCACGGCGGCCCAGCGGGCCTTGAGCTCGGAGCGGGGGCCGAAGTCGATGCACACCTGCAGGCCGGCGGTGCTGCACATCATGGTGAGGCCGTCCGGCCCGATCGGGTCGAAGGCGTGCTGCATCGCGTCGTATCTGGGGACTTGGAGCATCCGCAGCGGCGGGCGGTGCGGGTCCGCGCCGCGGTCGCCGAGCACGAGGCCCTGCTCGGCGAGGAGCTCGGTGAGCTGGGTGATGTCCTCCGCCACCGTCTTGAACAACTCGCTGAGCGAGGCGCGGGGCGGGGTGGAGATCTCGATCTGACCGCCGGGTTCGACGGTGAGCGGGGTGCCGCTGGGCAAGGGCCGCTGGGGGCTGTCGGGAACGAGGGTCGGAGGCGCGTGCACACCCAGTGCGGCGGCCATCCGACGTGCATCCAATGGACGGCAAGGGTCCTCGGCGTGGTGGACCGTCCATTCCAGCTCCACGCCGAACAGCCTCGGAGGGCCGTGCTTGAAGCAGACCGAGGCCACATAGGCCTCGGCCTCGGCGCGGTCGCGGAACACGACCGGCGCCGGTTGGTCGCGCAGCGCAGTCAAAGGACTCACTCCCCGTGATCAACGTCGTCGTTTCGACGCTACACGGAGGGTCTGACAGTCGCACGCGTGCAAACTCTTACGGATCAAGGAAAAGGGCCGCCACACACGTGTGGGCGGCCCCGCTCCCCGGCTACGGCTTGGCGCTGGAGAAGCCGATCAGCTTCGTGTCCGCGATCGACGCCTTCTTGGCCGCCGCCTCGACGTCCGCGACCTTGGAGGCCTTGGTCAGGCCGGGCAGCTTCGCGACCTTCAGCGCGTACAACGTGAACTCGTACTTGTGCTTGTTGCGCGGGCACGGCCCGAAGAACTGCTCGGCGACGTCCGCCTTGCCCATCGCCTTCTGGTGCGCGCCCTTCACGTCGGGCACGTCGAAGCCCTTCTTCAGGCCTTCGGGCAGCTCCTTGACGGTGGCCGGAATGTCCCACGCGGCCCAGTGCTTCCCGCCGTTCGCGGTGTCGACGAAGACCACGGCGTAGCTCTGCGCCTTCAGGTCGCCGTCGGTCCACGCCAATGGCGGGGAAATGTCGTTACCAGGTTTGTGGTCCTGCGCACAAGAGTACTTGTCGGGGATATTGCCACCGTTCTTGTACGCCGTGCTGGTGAGTGCCAGCGGAGCGGCGCTCGCGGGTGTGGCCGTCACGATTCCGAGCGCAAGAGCTCCGGCGATCATTGCGATTCTTCTCACGACAAACCTCCAGTTGAAACGGGCGGCGGAGGTTCGAACACATCCATACGACCACATATCGAGAACCGATGCAATATCGGCGTGACGTTCGTGCTCTACTGTGCGCTCAGTTCGCGATCCGCCCGTGAACCTCTTACCTGGAGTTTCACAAGGGAGAACAATGCGTAAATTCGCACTGGGCGTGGTGGCGGCGCTGATCGCCACCGGCACAGCCACCCCCGCTCACGCAGAGGGACGCGTTCTGGGTGCGGACAACCCGAACGCGGTGCCGGAGAGCTACATCGTCATGCTGCGCGAGCACCTCACGTCGGCCGACGTGAGCAGCCGCTACAACGCTCGGGTGAACCGCACCTTCACCCACGCGCTCAACGGTTTCTCCGCCACGATGACCGTCGCCGAGGCACGGCGCGTCGCCGCCGACCCGGCCGTCGAGCTCGTCCAGCAGAACCAGCGGCTCACCATCACCGACTCGCAGAACAACCCGCCGTCGTGGGGCCTCGACCGGGTCGACCAGCGGGCGCTTCCCTTTGACCAGACGTACTTCTACAACACCGATGCGTCGAACGTCCACGCGTACGTCATCGACACGGGCATGCGGTTGACGCACACGACGTTCGAGGGCCGGGCCAAGTCCGGTTACGACGCGATCGACAACGACAACGACGCCAGCGACTGCCACGGCCACGGCACGCACGTGGGCGGCACGGTGGGCGGCAAGGAGTTCGGGCTGGCCAAGAAGGTCAACCTGGTCGCCGTGCGGGTGCTGGACTGCAAGGGTTCCGGCACCACCGAGCAGGTCGTCGCGGGCATCGACTGGGTCACCAGGAACGCCGTGAAACCCGCCGTGGCCAACATGTCCCTGGGCGGCGGCGAGGACGCGGTGCTCGACGCGGCCGTGAAGCGTTCCACCGACGCCGGCATCACCTACGCCGTCGCCGCGGGCAACAGCAACAACGACGCGTGCACCATGTCCCCCGCGCGCGAGCCCAGCGCCATCACCGTCGGCGCCACTGCCCGCGACGACAGCCGCGCGTACTTCTCTTCGTACGGCAAGTGCCTGGACATCTGGGCGCCGGGCCTGGGCATCACGTCGTCCTGGAAGGACAGTGACACCGCCACGCTGAGCGCCAGCGGCACCTCGATGGCCTCACCGCACGTCGCGGGCGCGGCGGCGCTGTACCTGTCGAAGAACCCCACCGCGACGCCGCAGCAGGTACGCGACGCGCTGGTCGCCGCGGCGTCCTCCGACCTGGTCACGAACCCCGGCCCGGAGTCGCCGAACAAGTTGCTGTACACCAACCACGGCATCACTCCCCCGGCCCCGCCGCCCGGTTGTGGCACGAAGACCAACAGCAACAAGGTCGAGATCCCAGACGCCGGCGAGGCCATCAGCACCGCGATCCGCTACGCCGGCTGCAAGGGCAAGGCACCGAAGAACACCAAGGTCGTCATCAAGATCACGCACGACTACAAGAGTGATCTCAAGATCGACCTGATCGGGCCGAGCGGCAAGATCTACCCGATCAAGGCGAATGGCACGGGCACCGTGCTGCAGCCCAGCTACACGCTCGATCTGTCCACTGAGGACAAGAACGGCACCTGGCAGCTGATGGTCCGCGACCGCTCCGAGGGCGGCACGGGCACCCTCGACAGCTGGTCGATCACGCTCCCGAAGAAGCACTGAACGTAAAACACGAGGGGCCGGAGCGTAAAACTCGCGCGAGTTTTACGCTCCGGCCCCGTGTGTCTTACCGTCCGGACCCCTGAGTTTTACCTCAGGCGGCCGCGTTCGACTTTCCGTTGAGCTTCGTGTTCGCGGTGCTGGCGTTCTTGATGGCCGTTTCGATCTGAGCCATCGTCGAAGACGAAGTCAGCCCCGGAACCGTAGCCGAGTTCACCGCATAAAGAGTGAACGTGTACGGATGGGTCGAACCACCGGGACACGGGCCGAAGTACTTCTGGGAATTGGCACCGGATCCCATCGCCTTCTGTTTCGCCCCGTTCTGGCCGGGCACGTTGAATCCGGCCCCGAGGCCCTCCGGCAACGACAGGGACGAAGCGGGAATGTCCCAGATCGCCCAGTGCAGCTTGTTGCCGCCGTTGGCCACGTCGGCGAACACGATCGCGTACGACTTGGCGTCCTGTTTCGCACCCCAGGTCAGCGGTGGCGAGGTGTCCTGCCCCGGTGACCCGTCACCGGCACAGGTGTACTTCGCCGGGATGTTGCCGTTGTCCGCGAACGCCGAGCTGGTGAGCTTGAAGTCGCCCGGCGGCTGCGGGTCGCCACCCGAGTACACGATGTCGACGTGCAGGATCTTGTCGTTGTTCGGGTTGCCGTCCTTGTCCGCGGACGTGGTCAGCCAGATGTCGCCTTCCTTGTCGACCTCGACCGTGCGCAGCCGGCCGTAGGTGCCCTGGAAGTACGTCGTCTGCTCGACCAGGTTCGAGTTGGCGTCGATGCGGTTGCGGTACACCCGCGAGCCGACGGTCGTCGCGACGAACACGTAGTCGTTGATGATCGTCAGACCCGAGGGCGACGCCGACGAGGTGGACCAGGTCTTCTTCGGCGCGATGTAACCGCTGCAGTTGCCGCTCGTTCCCTCGCAGGCGGGCCAGCCGTAGTTGCCGCCCTTCTGGATCAGGTTGACCTCGTCCATGGTGCTCTGGCCGAACTCGGCCTGCCACAACCTGCCCTGCGAGTCGAAGTCGAGACCCTGCGGGTTGCGGTGGCCCATCGTCCAGACCGCGTTGCCGAACGGGTTGTCGGCCGGGATGGTGCCGTCCGGGTTGATGCGCAGGATCTTGCCGTTGAGCGAGTTCTTGTCCTGCGCCCGGCTGTCGTTCTGCGCGTCGCCGACGGAGACGTACAGCTTGTTGTCGATCGGGCCCCAGCGCAGCCGTCCGCCGTTGTGGAAGCGGCTCTTCGCGATGCCCTGCAACAGGACCTTGTACTCGCTCAGCGCGTTGTTCTCGTACTTCATCCGCACGACCCGGTTGCCCTCGGAGGCCGTGTGGTAGATGTACAGGTAGTGGTCGGTCGAGAAGGTCGGCGCGATCTCCAGGCCGAGCAGACCACCCTCACCGCCGGTGCCGACCGCGTTGGGCACCTTGCCCACCAGGGTCTTCGAGCCGCCCTCGGTCAGCCGGTAGATGTTGAACGTCTCGCGCTCGCTGAACAGCGCGGAACCGTCCGGCAGGAACACCAGGCCCCACGGGACGTCGACGCCGTTGGCGATCGTGGTGACGGTGCCGGGGTTCGGCACGCCCTTCGGGCCGCCCGCCGCCGGGGTGTCCTTGATCTCGTTGGAGAAGCCGGACAGGTTGTTCTTGGCGTCCTTGGCGCGGACCTTGAACGCGTACTCCTTGCCCGTGGTGAGACCCGCGACCGTCGCCGTGGTGGCGGTGCCGTCAGCGGTCTGCTTCAGCGCGCCGTCCACGAAGATCTCGTAGCCGGTGACCTTCACGTTGTCGGTGGACGCGGTCCACGCGAGGTCGACGCTCGTCGCGGTCTTGCCGGTGGAGCGCAGGTTCGACGGGTTCGACGGCGGGATGGTGTCCGGCGGCGCCGGGTCGGTGCGCACGATGACGTTGTTGCTCGCCTGCGACACGTTCGGCGTCGCGTCCTTCGCGAACACGGTCCAGTCGTAGTCGGTGTCGGGCTCCAGACCGTCGACCGTGGCGGCGAGCGTCTCGCCGTCGACGCTCTTCATCAGCTGGCCGTGCTGGTAGATGTCGTACCCGACGACCTTGACGTTGTCGGTCGCCGCGTCCCACGCCAGCGAGGTGCTGGTCGAGGTGTGGCCGGTCGCCCGCAGGTTCTTCGGCGGTGTCGGCGGCTCGTTGTCGACCGGACCGGAGAACGTCGCGGTCAGCTTGTCCGCGTTCGGGCCGCCGTTCGCGGTGGTCGCCGTGGCGCGAATCTTGTTGGCGCCCGCCTTGAGCGTGACGCTCGTGGTCGCGGTCTGCCACGTCGTCCACGCGCCCGTGCCGGGGAACGGCAGGTTCGTCGCGGTACCGCCGTCGACGGTGATCGCGAGCGGACGGTCGGTGGTGGTTCCGTTGGCGTACCGGAAGGTCAGCTTGTGCTCACCGGCCTGGTCGGCGGTGATCGTGTACTCGACGTAGCTGCCGGTCACGTTGTTGTAGTTCACGAAACCCGTGCCGGAGAAGCCCGCGTGGTTGGACTCGACGACACCTTGGTTGATCGTGGCCTGCTCCGCCTCCTGCTCGAGGGCGGGTGCCGAAGTCGTCTGCTCGACGTCGACGTAGTCCAGGTTCGGGCCGCCCAGCGCACCGGTCGCGGTCAGCTTGATCTTGTTGCTGCCCTGGTTGAGCTGCACCGTGTTGGTCACGGAGCTCCACGTGGTCCACGCACCCGTGCCCGCGAACGCCCGCTCGTCGACCGCGAGCGAGCCGTTGACGTTGACGTCGACCGGCCGGTTCTCCGTGGTTCCGTTGGCGTAGCGGAACGTCAGGGTCGCGCTGCCCGCCTGCGCGGCGTTCACCGTGAACTCCACGGAGCTGCCCGCGACGTTGTCGAAGTTGACGAAGCCGGTACCGGAGAATCCGGCGTGGTTGGACTCCACCACGCCCTGGGAGATGGCGGCGTTCTCCGCCTCGTACCGCACCGGGGCCGCGCTGGCACCCGTCGGTATCGACATCATTGCGATCGCGGTCGCCGCGGCGACGCACAACGCGCCGGCACGACCTGTTCTCGGTGCCACTGAAGAGCCTCCCGCTTGCATACAGGGTCGGGTGGAGGATCGAGAAGCGGCGGCGGGAATTCAGTTATTGGCTGTAAACTTTCCTATCTGTCGCGCAGATCACACCACCACATGTGTGCGCTGTCAATGCCTGTCAACAGTCCCGGGAAAGCGCTTACCGCTCCCTGCTGTCCGCCAGCAGCGAGATGAGGTCCGTCGCACTGCGACTTTGCAGGACGTCGACGACGTGGATGCCGGTGGAAACACGGCCTGTGGACATCCGCGGCGCCCAGCCCAGCCGTTCGGCGAGCGACGACAACTTGGGGATGTCCTGCGTGTCCATGGCGCGACACGATATTGGGGTCCGGCCCGCCGTTACGACCCGGCGTGCGGAGATCCACTCCAAAGGATTGTGTCAATCCGTACGTACGGATTGGATTTCCGGACCTCCGGCTGAGACGATCCTCGGGTGCCCAGGGTGAGCCAGGACCACCTCGATGCCCGCCGCCGTCAGATCCTCGACGGCGCGCGTGCCTGTTTCGCGCGCCACGGCTACGAAGGCGCGACCGTCCGGCGGCTGGAGGAGGCTACCGGGTTGTCCCGCGGCGCCATCTTCCACCACTTCCGCGACAAGGAGTCGCTCTTCCTGGCGCTGGCCGAGGACGACGCCCTGCGGATGGCGGACGTGGTCGCCGAACAGGGCCTCGTGCAGGTGATGCGCGACCTCCTCGCGCCGCCGCACGACCGCGAGGAGGAGCAGGCCGCCGACTGGCTCGGCACGCGGCTGGAGGTCTCCCGCCGGCTGCGCACCGACCCGGACTTCCGGGCCCGCTGGGCAGAGCGGTCCGAGCAGCTGACCAAGGCGACGCGCGAGCGGTTGTTGCGGCAGCGCGAGGCCGGGAACCTGCGCGACGACGTCGACGTGGACGTGCTCACCAGCTTCCTGGAGCTCGTCCTCGAAGGACTCGTCTCGCACCTCGCCATGGGACTTCCCGCCGACGACATGGAACCGGTCCTCGATCTGGTCGAGGAAACCGTGCGCCGGCACCGCCGGGTCCACTGACCCTCGTTTTGACGTCACGCGGGAGCCCCGCGATGCATGTCATGCATCGCGGGGCTCCCGCGTGACCGAAAGCGGGACGGAGACTTGAGGATTCTTCGCGTCGCGCGCAATGTGTGAGGCATGCCGTCGACGCTGAAGAACGCAGCGCTGCTTCTGTTGGGTCGAGTCGTCCTCCGCGCGTACGCCCTGTCCGGCGACAACTACGCGAAGGTTTTCGCGCTCTCGCCGAACACGGATCCCTTTCCGCTGTACGAGAAGGTGCGCGCCAAGGGCGACATGGTGTGGAGCCGCCTCGGCGGTTTCGTGACCACCAGGCGCGAGATCTGCGACTCGGTGTTGCGCGACCACCGGTTCGGCGTGCTGCCGCCCAGCGACTTCACGCCGCTGGACACCAGGATGTACCGGCCCGACGGCCAACGGCTGGTGAACCCGGTCGAGGAGTCGTTCCTGCTGCTCAACCCGCCGGACCACACGCGGCTGCGCAAGCTGGTGCAGCCGTTCTTCACGCCGCGGGCGCTCAAGGAGCGCGCGCCGTTGATCGAGAAGATCGTCGAGGACTACCTCGACCCGCTGCCCGAGAGCTTCGACGTCATCGGTGACTTCGCCGTGCGCGTACCGATCCAGGTCATCGTCGACCTGCTCGGCGTGCCGGACGCGGACCAGGACGTGCTGGCGCGCTGGGGTTCGAAGATCGTGGCGACGCTCGACGGCATCCGGACCCTGAAGGAGATGCGCGAGCTGCACGAGGCGCTCGGCGAGTTCGAGGCGTTCCTCGACGACCTCATCGCCGACCGCCGGCGCAATCCCGGGACCGACGTCGTCAGCCACCTCGTCCAGAACGAGGGACTCTCGCGCGAGGACTTGGTCGCCACCACGGAGATGCTGCTCGTCGCCGGGTTCGAGACGACGGTCAACCTGATCGGCAACGGTGTCATGGCGGTGATGGCGAACCCCGAGACGCGCGAGCCGTTGATCGAGGACCCGAAGTACGCGGAGCTGTTCGTCGAGGAGGTGCTGCGGCTCGACCCGCCGGTGCAGTACACGGTCCGGTTCCCCAACCAGGTCGTCGAGGTCGGCGGGAAGACCGTGAAACCGGGCCAGGCGGTGGTGTTGCTGCTGGCGGCGGCGAACCGCGATCCGAACGTCTTCGAGAACCCGCTGAAGTTCGACCCGTTGCGCGCCAACGTGCGAGAGCACCTCGCGTTCTCGGCGGGCATCCACTACTGCATCGGCGCGGGGCTGGCGCGGATGGAGGCGGCGGCCGCGTTGCACGGGCTGTTCCGCCGGTTCCCCGACCTTCGCGTGGCGGGTCCGATGAAGCGCCGTCCGTCTCGGTTGATCCGCGGCGCAATCCGTCTTCCGGTTACGGGTACGGCGGCCGGTCGGTCACTGGCGGTGAATTAACCCTGACACTGGGCAAAAATCCGATGTTTAGCCGCGTGAGTTCACCCACCCGGACCTACGTTCGGACACCAATGACACGTCTGCGTAGTGCATCCTGGTAGGTGAGTGGGAGACCCGCCGCACCGCCGCCGCGACGGGCCTCCTGCTCGCCTTAGCCGGTCACTCGACTCCGGACATCAACTTCCGGATCGGAGCCGCCCCCGCCGCGAGCGCGATGCCGAGCACCACCGCCGCGCCGCCGAGCGTGAAGAAGTACGCCGACGGGCTCACCGTGTAGAACTTCACGAGCTGCGCGGCGATACCGGAACCCGCGGCGCTCGACAGGAACCACATGCCCATCGTCTGCGACGCGAACGCGCGCGGCGCGAGCTTCGTCGTGACGGACAGGCCGACCGGCGACAGCAGCAGCTCGCCACACGTCATGACGAGGAACATCACGACCAGCCACAACGGACTGACCTTGCCGTCCGCGGCGGCGTTGGACGCGAAGTACATCAGCACGAACGACAGGCCGATGAGCACGAGCGCGTAGGCGAACTTGCGCGGCGTGACCGGCTGCCGCTCACCGAGCTTGACCCACAGCAGCGCGAACACCGGCGCCAGCACGATGATCATGATCGGGTTGACCGACTGGAACCACGCCGCGGGGAACTCGAGGCCGAAGATGTGGTTGTCCACCTTGGTGTCCGCGAACTCCGCGATCACCGACGAGCTCTGCTCGAAGATCAGCCAGAACATCGTGGCCGCGATGAACAGCGGGATGTAGGCGATGACGCGCGGGCGTTCCTCGGCCGTGGTCTTCCGGCTGCGGATCATGATCGTGAAGTAGATGACCGGCAGCAGCACGGACAGACCCGAGATCACGTAGATGACACCCTCGCCGCCACCGGCGACGTAGCCGATCGCGAGCGCGGCGACGAGGATCGCGGTGAACGCGACGGCCTTGGCGAGCACGCCGGCCTTCTCGTGCTCCGGCAACGGGTTCGGCGGCACGGCGGCGGAACCGCGGAGGTTCTTGCGGCCCACGTTGTACTGGATGAGGCCGAGCGCCATGCCGATCGCGGCGGCGCTGAAGCCGACGTGGTAGTTGTACTCCTTCGACAGCCAGCCGCAGATCAGGGGCGCGGCGAAACCGCCGATGTTGATGCCCATGTAGAAGATCGTGAAGCCGGCGTCACGGCGACGGTCGTGCTCGTCGTACAGCCCACCGACGACGGTGGAGATGTTCGGCTTGAGCAGGCCGGTGCCGAGCACCAGGAAGAACATGCCGAGGTACGCACCCGTGACGCCGATCGGCAGCGCCAGCGCGATGTGACCGCACATGATCAGGATGCCGCCGTAGAACACGGCGCGCTGACCACCGAACACGCGGTCGGCCAGCCAGCCGCCCGCGACGCCGGACATGTAGACCGAGGAACCGTAGATCGCGACCACGGACAGGGCGAACGCCTTGTCGATGCCGAGGCCGCCCTCGGTCACGGTCGTGTACAGGTAGAAGGCGAGGATCGCCTTCATGCCGTAGAAGGAGAAACGCTCCCACAGCTCGGTGAAGAAGAGCGTGGAGAGGCCTCGGGGATGCCCGAAGAAGCCCTTGTCCGGGGCGGAGATGCTGGCGCTCGTGGCGCTCACGGCGATCTTCCTCTCGTGTCAACGATGTCACGGCGGATCGGGGAACCTTACGCGGTACGCCCGTACGGTTTGTAATTGAGACACGCGTTGAGTGGCCCATGACACAGCAACGGGTGCGGAGTTGAGCAGCTTTTGATGAACTCTTCAGATGGACTTGATGGAGGCGCACGGACTGGCGATGACGGAGTTCGACCGCAGGGTGCGTGCGATCGGGCCGGACCAGTGGTCGCTCGGCACCCCGTGCCGGGAGTGGTCGGTGCGCGACCTCGTCGGCCATCTCGTGTACGAGCAGCTGTGGGCGCCCGAACTGCTCGCCGGCTGCACGCCCGCGCAGGTCGGCGACCGCTTCGACCACGACAACCTGGGCACCGATCCCCTGCTGGCGTGGGTGCTCGCCGCGTCGGCCGCCCGTGAGGCGTGGCTGGAACCGGGCGCGCTGGACAAACCGGTGCAGGTCAGCTTCGGCGAGATCACCGCCGAGGACTACGCGTGGCAGATGACGGTCGACCTCGCCGTGCACGCGTGGGACCTGGCCCGTTCGATCGGCGCGGACGAACACATCGACCCGGAGCTGGCCGAGGCCGTGCTCGGGTACGTCACCGAGCACATCTCCGAGTGGGAGGGCTCGGGCATGTTCGAGCCGCCGATGCCCGTGGACCCCGACGCGGACGCCCAAACGAGACTGATCGGACTACTCGGGCGAAAGCCCTAGACCTCTGTCCAACTCTTGACCGATGTAACTTTCGTTGCGCATAGTGAGCATTCCGCCGCCCTCTGTCAGGAAACTTCCCTGTCGAAAGAGGTGGCAATGCGCAAGCTCGCATCAGGGCTCTTCGCACTGGCCGTGCTCCTTGGAGCAGCCCTGGTTTCCACCAACGCGCAAGCCGCGCCGGTTTCCGTGCAGGCCGGGCCGTCCGCGTCCCAGCTGCTCGCCAAGCTGACGAGCTGCAAGCAGATCTCGTCGGGCAAGTACAAGAGCGACGGCGAGACCGCCGCCAACATCCCGGTCTGCGACAAGACCGGCGCCGTTTGGTACAAGGCCGACATGGACATCGACTGCGATGGCCAGCCGACCGCGAAGTGCAGCAAGTCCACCGACCCGTGGTTCCAGCCCGACACCGCGTTCCACGACTCCAAGGGCAAGCCGCTCGTCGCCGACAAGCTGCCGTACGTCGTCGTGCCCAGCCCGAGCGGCAACTGGGACTACCGCAAGTGGGGCATCCAGGGCGGTGGCGTCGTCGCGATCATCTACAACAACAAGGTCGACTACGTCGTCATCGGCGACACCGGTCCGGCCAACATCATCGGTGAGGCGTCCTACGCCTCCGCGGTGAACCTGGGCATCAACCCCAACCCGAAGAACGGCGGCACCGACGGGCCCGTTTGGTACATCTACTTCAAGGGCTCGAAGACCACGCCGATCGAGGACCACAACAAGACGGTCCAGCAGGGCGAGGCGCTCGCCCAGAAGTTCATCAACGAGAACTGATCTCTTCTGTGGGAAGTGCCCCGCCTCTCTCCCCCAAGCGAGGCGGGGCACTTCGTCCCCCGACATGCGCCGCTGGAGGTCCCCCGTCCCTGGCGGCGCACTGCTATGTCTAGCCTGATCACGTTGTCAGGTGTCGGCCGCCGCGAGCCTTACAACAGATGCTGAACATTGGCTTGGGGGAAACGTGCCTAGGCGCGAGCGACCGCTTGACGACGTTGACACGCCACTGACCAGGTTCGCGGCCGATCTACGACTTCTGCGGGACAAGGCCGGCGGTCCCGGTTACCGGGAACTGGGCCGGCGCGCGCACTACTCGGCGGCCACGTTGTCCGACGCGGCCGGCGGCAGGAAGCTGCCGACCCTCGCGGTCACCCTGGCCTACGTGGCCGCCTGCGGCGGTGACGTCGCGGAGTGGGAGGCGCGCTGGCGCGACCTGGCGCTCGAACTCACCCCTCCGGCACCGCCCGACCTGGCCGATGCGCCCTATCTGGGCCTGGCGGCGTTCCAGGCGGAACACGCCGACCGGTTCTTCGGCCGGGAGAGCCTGGTCGCCGAACTTCGGGCGAAGCTCGACCGGCACCGCTTCGTCGCCGTGTTCGGCGCGTCCGGCGCGGGCAAGTCGTCGTTGCTGCGCGCCGGTCTGCTGCCCACGGTCGACGGCCTCCTGATGACGCCGGGCCCGCAGCCGATGCGCGAACTCGCCGTGCACGTCGCCCGGCACACGGGGCTGTCCGTAGTGCAGGTGCTCGCCGACCTGGAGGCGGATCCGGCGAACCTCAGGTTGCTGCTGCGCGACGTCGTGCTCGTGGTCGACCAGTTCGAGGAGGTCTTCACGCTCGGCGGCGACCCGGCGCCGTTCATCACGGCGCTGCTGTCGGTCGACCGCGCCCGCGTGGTGATCGGTGTGCGCACGGACTTCTACACGCACTGCAGCGGCCACCTCGGCCTCGTCGAGGCGATGCGCGACGCGCAGGTGACCGTCGGCCCGATGACCGTGGACGAGCTGCGCCAGGCGATCACCAAACCCGCCACCGCCGCCGGCCTCAACGTGGACAGCGCCCTGCTCGCGCACCTGGTCGCCGAGGCGAACGGCCGCGCGGGCGTGCTGCCGTTGCTGTCGCACGCGCTGCTGGAGACGTGGCGCCGGCGCCGCGGGACGACGTTGACGCTCAACGGGTTCGAGGCGGCGGGCGGCATCGACGGCGCGCTGACCCGCACCGCGGAGATGCTCTATGCGACGTGCGCGGATCCCGACGGGGTGCGCAGGCTGTTCCTCCGTCTCACCGCGCCCGGTGAGGGCACCGAGGACACCAAGCGCCGCATCGACCGGAGCGAGCTCGACGACGACGTGCCCGCAGCGCTGGTCGACGCCCGTCTGCTCACGGTGGACGGCTCGTCGGTGGAGATCACGCACGAGTCGCTGATCCGGTCGTGGCCGCGGCTGCGCGACTGGCTCGCGGAGGACCGGCAGGCGCTGCGGGTGCACCGGCAGCTCACCGACGCCACCGCCGAGTGGGAGGCGCACGACCGCGACCCCGGCGCGTTGTACCGCGGCGCTCGCCTGGCCGTGGCGCGGGAGCTCGACCGCGCGTCGCTGTCGCAGCGTGAGGCCGCGTTCCTCGACGCGAGCCTCAACGCCGAGGTGGTCGAGCTCAAGGTCGCGAAACGGCAGACGCGCCGCACCCGGCTGTTCGCGGCGGCTCTCGCGGTGCTGCTGGTGGCCGCCTCGGTCGTCGCGGTGGTCGCCGTGCGGCAGCAACGGGAGTCGGAGTCGCGGGCGCTCGCGGCCCGTGCCCAGCAGAACGCCACCACCGACGTGGCCGGTGCCCTCAAGGACAGCATCAACGCGTTCAGTGCCGCCCCGACCGCCGAGGCGCGCAGCGCGTTGATCCGCAACGCCGGCCGGCCCGCCAGCCAGGGCACCTTCCCGGCGACCACGGGCACGAACCCGATGGCGTTCGCCGCGGACGGCTCGTTGCTGGCCGTGAGCCGCCGTCGCGAGATCGATCTCTGGGACGTGCCGCACCGCCGCAAGCTCAAGACCTATCCGCTCGACGGCGAGAAGGGCGCGATCTCGCTCGCCTTCAGCCCGGACAAGCGTTATCTGGCCATCGGGTTGTTCACCGGCGTGATCGTGTGGGACGTGGTGTCCGACCGCACGATCTTCAAGCCCGACAACAGGTTCCCCGGCGTGACGCGCCTCGCCTTCACCTCGGACTCCCGGCACGTGCTCGGCGTCGGCCGCCGGTTTTCCGCGATCACCGAAGAGTCGACCGTGCTGCGGTGGGACCTCGAGCACCCGGAACCGGCCCGCGTGCTGGACGAGATCACGGATGCGACCGACCTGGCGGTCGCGGGCGATACCGTCGTGGTCTCCACGACTCGCGGACTCTCCGCGTGGGATCTCGGCACGAACCGGAAGCTCGGCGAGCTGGCGGGATCCGTGACCTCTCTCGCGGTGAGCCCGGACGGCAGCGCGGTGGCGTTCGCCGACGAGACGGCGAAGGTGATGCTGGCGGACCTCAGGACGTTGACCAAGACGAACGAGTTCCCCACCCGTGAGCGGCACCTGAGCGGTCTCGCGTTCGCCGACGGGGGCAAGCTCCTCGCGTACGCGAGCTCCGACGAGATCAGGTTCATCGACGTGCACCGGTGGCGCTACGCGGGCGTGCTGAGCGCGCCGAACACGGAGAGCACGTCCAGCCTCACCGCCGGCAGCGACGGCACGATCGCCGCGATGGGCTTCGACAAGATCTCCCTGTGGCGGTTGAACAACGCGCCGCTCGACGGCAAGGACAACCCGATCGACGCGCTGGCGTTCACGACCAACGGCGTCTCCGCGACCAGTAAACAGTCCCGGGACGCACCCGACACCTCGGTGCTGACCTGGTCGCTCGACGCGCCGCTGTCCCCGGCGCGCACCAGCCACCGCGACCGCGTGCTGGGTTTCGACCCGACGGGGACGAACATCGTGGTGCTCGTCGAACCGTTGCGCGTCGAGATCAGGGACGCGCGGACCGGAACCGTCCGCACATCGCTCGAGGGCAAGGGATCCGCGACCAGCGACAGCTACGCGTTCAGTCGCGACGGCCGTTTCTTCGCGCTCCGCGCGAAAACCGCCGTGAACACGTGGGAGATCGCGACCGGCAAACCCGTCGGGACCGTTCCCGTCGCCGACGAGGTGGCGTTCGTGTTCGGCCCCGGTGACGGCCGGCTCACGCTGCTCGGCCGGAACGGGGAGCTCGCGACCTGGGACATCGCCGCGGGCAAGCGTGTCGGCGGCTGGCAGACCGGTGTCGCCGAGGCCAATGAGCTCTTTTTCAGCGGCAGCGTGCTCGCGGCCACCCGGCGCGACGGCAACGTGGTGTTCTGGGATCCGGGCGAGCTGCGAGAGCTCGGCACAGTGCCGGCGCACAGCGGCGAGATCCTGGCCGCGGCCATCAGCCCGGATGGCGCACTGCTGGCCACCGCGGGCATCGACGGCAAGGTGAACCTGTGGGACACGCGGACGCGTGAACTGTGGGCGACGCTGCCGTCCACCGGCTACATCGGCACCCGGATCGCGTGGCGTCAGGACGGCACCGAGCTGGCGGTCGCCGACGACAACGGCATCACGGTCTGGCCCATCTCGCCGCAACTGGCCGTGCGCACGGCGTGCTCGCGCTTGGACAACGACTTCAGCAATGACCCGCGGCCGATGCCTTCGGCATGCTCGTGACACGCGACGCCCCTGGCACCGGGTGTGCCAGGGGCGACGGGTGCCGGACGGATCAGCCGAGGGTGATCGACATCCGCACCGGAAAGTGGCCGTGGGTGGACCGGTCTCGACTGTGCCAGCCGCCCGTGACCTCAGCCTGAACGCGAGATGACCTTCTTCTCCATGAACACGATGGGCACGTTCATCTCGTCGACACCCGTCTTGGTCTGCACGAACCCGGCGTTGCCGTACATCCTGATGTTGCCGAAGCTGCGCGTCCCGATGATCAGCCAGAGCGTGTCGACGTTGTCCGGGCGGCCCTCGGTCAACGCGTTGAGCAACGCCTTCCCGATGCCCTGTCCCTGCATGTCCGGCGCGACCGACAGCCGGGCGATCTGCATGCGCGTACCCTCCACCCGGCCGCGGATGGAGCCGACGAGACGGGGGCCGAGCCACGCGCCGAACGCCAGCTCCAGGGAGGCCTTGATCTGGTCGAGGGTTTCGGCCAGCGGCGGCAGGTCCAGGACGTCGTGCGCCTGCGCCTCCGTGAGGTACGCGGCGCGCTGCACGGTCATGATCTCACCGGCGTGTTCGGGGCCGACCGGTCCGATATGGACGGTCATGGGCCGTTCACGCCCGGCGTCCAGCTCTCCGGGATACCGCTCTCCGTCAGGATCATCTGCCACTCGTGGAACCCCTGCGGCGCCTCGGGCTGCCACGGCCAGTGCCCCTGGGGCGTCGGCACGATGATCTGCGTCGCGGCGAAGTCTCCGTGGTCGTACAGCAGGAAGGCGCTGCCGAAGAACTCCGGGTAGAAGCCGCGGTACACGCGTTCGAACGTCACCGGCACGCCCTGGAAGAAGTCCCAGTAGAGCTGGCCGGGGCGGAAGCGCTCTCCCCCGCGGGCCCGGTCGACGTACGCGCGGATCAGCGTGACGGCCATGTCCTTGTCGAGCCCGATGACCACGGCCTCCGGTGCGCCGAACCGCCGCCACGCGCCGACACTGAACGCGTAACCGGCGCCGTCGCCGTCGGGTGGGACGGTGACGGTGGCGTGGCCGAACCGCTCGGACTGCTCCAACAGCCAGGCTCGGAGTCTTTGATCTTCGGGGCTCAACACGAAGCCCACCCTACGCAAGGGTGGGCTTCGTGTTACGGGGGTCCGGGGGCGGAGCCCGCCGGGCGGGGTCTGGGGGTTGCACCCCCAGAAAACACGGCGGAGGGATGAGGGCGAGCGCTCTCCGCGAGCACACCTCGCCCAATCCCGAGCCTCACCCGACCTCGGCCATGACCTCGTCGGACACGTCGAAGTTGGCGAAGACGTTCTGCACGTCGTCGCAGTCCTCCAGCGCGTCGATCAGCTTGAAGATCTTCCGCGCCCCCTCGGCCTCGAGCTGCACGGTGACCGACGGCAGGAAGGACGACTCGGCCGACTCGTAGTCGTAGCCCGCGTCCTGCAGCGCCTTGCGCACCGGGATCAGGTCGCTCGCCTCGGACACCACCTCGAACGACTCGCCGAGGTCGTTGACCTCCTCGGCGCCGGCGTCCAGGACGGCCATCAGCACGTCGTCCTCGGACAGCTCCGCCTTCGGCAGGATGACGACACCCTTGCGCGAGAACATGTACGCGACCGAGCCGGGATCGGCCATCGAGCCGCCGTTGCGCGTCATCGCGGTGCGGACCTCGGACGCGGCGCGGTTGCGGTTGTCCGTGAGGCACTCGATCAGCACGGCGACGCCGTTGGGGCCGTAGCCCTCGTACATGATCGTCTGCCAGTCGGCGCCACCGGCCTCTTCACCTGCGCCGCGCTTGCGCGCGCGCTCGATGTTGTCCAGCGGCACCGAGTTCTTGCGCGCCTTCTGGATCGCGTCGTAGAGCGTCGGGTTGCCGTCCGGGTCACCGCCACCGGTACGGGCCGCCACCTCGATGTTCTTGATCAGCCGCGCGAAGAGCTTGCCCCGCTTGGCGTCGATCGCGGCCTTCTTGTGCTTGGTGGTCGCCCACTTGGAGTGGCCGCTCATTTCTCCTCCGAACCAGTCAAACCACGAACCATGTCCACGAACAGGCGGTGCACGCGCTCGTCACCCGTCAGCTCCGGGTGGAACGCGGTCGCCAGCACGTTCCCCTGCCGAACGGCGACGATCCTACCGGCGGCCTCGCCCGCTTCAGGGGTAACGGGAACCGTAGCGAGTACCTCGACGCCCGCGCCCGCCGACTCCACCCAGGGTGCCCGGATGAACACCGCGTGCACGGGACCCACGCCGGTGATCTCCAGCTCGGTCTCGAACGAGTCGATCTGCCTGCCGAACGCGTTACGCCGCACCACGACGTCCAAGCCGCCGAGTTGGTGCTGGTCAGGGCGTCCGTCGAGGACCTTGTCCGCGAGCATGATCATGCCCGCGCACGATCCGTACGCGGGCATTCCGGCCTTGATGCGGGCCTTGAGGGGCTCCAGCAGCTCGAACGTCTCCAGGAGCCGGCTGATGGTGGTCGACTCGCCGCCGGGGATCACGATGCCGTCGAGTTCGTCCAGTTCCTCGGGGCGGCGCACGGGCCGCGCCACGACGTCGCAGGACGCGAGGGACACGAGGTGCTCACGCACGTCGCCCTGCAGGGCGAGCACGCCGACGACCGGCTGGGCAGCGACAACCATGCCGCCCAGCCTAATCGGCGGTCAGTCGCCGACAGTAACCAGCTCCTGGTCACGCGGGGCGCGCGCCTTGATGAAGCGCCAACCGACGGCCAGGACGGCGACGACGACCGGGATCGACCAGAACGCGATCTTCTCGGCTTCGGCCGCGAAGGCCATCTGCACGACCACGAGCACGAGGAACCCGAGCGTCAGCCAGTTCGTGTACGGGGCGCCGGGCATCCGGTACGACGGCCGCTGCACCTCGCCGCGCAACGCCTTGTCGCGCAGCTTCATCTGACAGATGATCAACGTCGCCCAGGTCGCGACCACGCCGAGCGAGGCGATCGCGATGGCGATGTCGAACGCCTCCTTCGGCACCAGGTAGTTCATCACCACGCCGACGACGTAGGCGCCCGCGGTGAAGAGGATGCCGCCGTAGGGCACGTGGCCCGAGTTCATCTTGCCGGTGAACGAGGGCGCCTCGCCCTTCTGCGCCAGCGACCGCAGGATGCGGCCCGTGGAGTAGAGGCCCGAGTTGCACGACGACAGCGCCGCGGTGAGCACGACGGCGTTCATGATGTCGCCGACCGCCGGGATGCCCAGCGCGGAGAAGACCGTCACGAAAGGACTCTCGGTGCCCGTGAAGTGGTTCCACGGCAACAACATCGTGAGCAGCAGCACCGAGCCGACGTAGAACACGGCGATGCGGTAGACGACGCCGTTGATCGCGCGCGGCAGGATCTTGTCCGGGTTCTTCGTCTCCCCCGCCGCGATGCCGACGAGCTCGATGCCGGCGTAGGCGAACACGACCGCCTGCAGCGTCATCAGCGCGACGCCGAAGCCCGCCGGGAACAACCCGCCGTGGCTCACGACGTTCGACACGCTCGCCGTGGTGCCACCGATGTCGGCGGCGGCGATGACCAGGCCGATACCGGTGACGAGGAAGACGACGATTGCCGTCACCTTGATGACGGAGAACCAGAACTCCAGCTCACCGAAGAGCTTGACCGACACCAGGTTGATCGCGACGAGGAACACCAGCGCGACCAGCGCGGTGATCCACTGCGGCAGGTCCGGGAACCAGCGGTGCATGTAGATCGCGACGGCCGTGATCTCGGCGATGCCCGTCATCGCCCAGTTCAGCCAGTACATCCAGCCGGACGCGTAGCCCGCCCACGGTCCGATGAACTCACGGGCGTACTCCACGAAGCTGCCCGAGACGGGCCGGTACAGCACCAGCTCGCCCAGTGCGCGCATCACGAAGAACGCGGCCAGGCCGCAGACCGCGTAGGACAGGATCAGTGAAGGTCCCGCGGTGGCGAGGCGCCCGCCCGCACCGAGGAACAATCCGACACCGATCGCGCCACCGATGGCGATCATCTGAACCTGACGCTTTGACAGGGCTTTCGTGTATCCGTCTGCGTCGGTTTCGACAGAACTCACGAGGGGTTCCTTCCCGAATGAACAATTCGCATCGCATCGGAACCTCCCGCGCCCCGATGCGCCGATTCGGGCACTCTAGTGAGCAGCGGTCATCGCCCAGTAATCGCTTGGGGAAGCCTTAACGTAAGCAGCGTCACACAATGCCCGGTTCAGATCGTGCCAAATGTCGTCAAAGTGTTCCAGCCCAATAGAGACGCGAAGAAGATTCGCGGGAACACCACTCGCTTCTCGCGCCTGACCTGGTACGAGCCGATGCGTCAGTGCGGCCGGGTGCTCGATCAGCGTGTCGACGGATCCGAGGCTGACGGCGGGCGTGATCAGCTTCAGCCGGCGCACGACGTCGAACGGGTCGGCGCGTGTCGCGAACGCGATCATCGCGCCGGATCCGCGCAGCTGCAGACCGTCGGGCTTCGGGTACCGGACGAACTCGACGGCGTCGTGGTTGCCCAAGCGTTCCACCAGCAGTTTCGCCGTCCGCTGCGCGGCTTCGACGCGCAGCGGGAGGGTGGCGAGGCCGCGGTGCAGCAGGTAACCGCCGAGCGGGTGCAGCACGGCGCCGGTGAGGATCCGGACCTGCCGCAACGGTCCCGCAAGCGATTCCGCGCACGCCACGACGCCGCCCAGCACGTCGCCGTGCCCGCCGAGGTACTTGGTGCCCGAATGCAACACGTAGGTCGCGCCGAACGCGGCCGGGTTCTGCAGGATCGGCGTCGCGAAGGTGTTGTCAACCATGACCGGGACGTCCCCGGCCTGGGCGACGACATGCGCGATGTCGATCAGGTCCAGGTTCGGGTTGGCCGGGGTCTCGATCACCACGAGACCCGTGTCGGGCCTGATCTCCCGAGCTACTTCGTCCTGGGTCGTGTACGTCGTCGTGACGCCCAAAAGCCCTGATGAGAGCAGGTGATCCGTGCCGCCGTACAGCGGACGGACGGCAACGACGTGCGGCTTGCCGCGCATCACGCACGAGGCCTGCAGAACCGCCGTCACGGCCGCCATGCCACTGCCGAACGCGACGGCCGCGTCGGTGGCCTCGAGCTGCGCGAGCGCCTGCTCGAACCGCGCGACGGTCGGGTTGTGCAGCCGCGCGTAGACCGGCGACTTCGCGTGCGCCGCGCCCTCGGCCCAGTCCTGCAGCGCCTCGCCCGCCTTGAGCTGGTCGGCCATCGGGTAGGTGGTCGAGAGGTCGATCGGCGGCGCGTGCACGCCGAGGTCGGTGAGGTCGTCACGTCCGCCGTGGACAGCCATGGTCTCGATGCGCGTCATGCGGCGAATGGTGGACATTTCGTCGGCGTTGCGGTCATCCTTCCGCATCTTCTTCGACTGGACGAGGTGATCGCCGTGCTCGATTCGATCGATGCCGCCATCGTGCGGGAACTGCAGAAGGATGCTCGACTGCACAACAAGGACCTGGCCGAACTGGTCAACGTCGCACCCTCGACGTGCATCGTCCGGCACCGGTCGCTGCGCGAGCGCGGCGTGATCACCGGCTACCACGCCGCGGTCGATCTGGCGGCCGTCGGCAGTCCCGTACAGGCCATGATCGCGATCCGAATCCGTCCCCATACCCGTGACATCGTCGAACCGTTCATGCGCTATGTGCTGAGCCTGCCGGAAACGCTAGCGCTTTCTCACGTAACGGGTCCGGAGGACTTCCTCGTCCACGTCGCGGTAGCGGACGTCGGCCATTTGCAACGACTGGTGCTCGATCGCTTCACCAATCGCCGCGAAGTCGCAGAGGTGCACACGAACCTGCTCTTTTCGCACATTCGCAAGCACGGGTGATATGTCTAATTCACCCCGAATAGTCGCAGTCCTGCAGTCGTTGCCGCCGCAATCACCACGACCACGATGAACGGCGCCTTCCGCCACGCCGCGAGCCCGCCGACGGCCACCCCGATCGGCAACGCCCACCCGGCGAAGTGCCGGTTGCTGGTCAGGGCCGCGGTGGCCACCAGAGCGACCAGCAGCACGGTCGCCGCCGCCGACATGACCTCCTTGACCCGGTCCGGCAACGTGATCCGGTCCCGCAGCAGCGGCCCGGCGAACCGGAACGCGAACGTCCCGGCCGCG
This sequence comes from Lentzea sp. NBRC 105346, assembly GCF_030269605.1. Lineage (GTDB taxonomy): Bacteria > Actinomycetota > Actinomycetes > Mycobacteriales > Pseudonocardiaceae > Lentzea. Next base: position 235,955 of record NZ_BSTQ01000014.1, on the reverse strand, counting down.
ATCACCAGCAAGACGCTCATGGGCATGGCTGCACCTCCTTGGTCCTGAAGACCACGAGCCCCGCGAGCGCGAGCAACACCGGCAGGCCGGGCGGCAGGTAGGGCGTGGCGACGAGCGCGATCGCAGCGCCGCCGATGGCCGCCTGACGCGTCTTGCGGTCCTTGAGCGCCGGCAACGTCAGCGCGAGCAGGGCGGCCGGGAACGCCGCGTCGAGCCCGAACGCCATCGGGTCGCCGATCGCCTGCCCGACGAGCGCCCCGGCCGTGACACCGACGTTCCAGCTGACGAACAGGCTGACGCCACAAGCCCAGTAGGCCGCCTTGGCCTTCCGCGGGTCGCTCTGGTTCATCGCGAACGCGACCGACTCGTCGATCATGAGGTGACTGCCCACCACGCGGCTGATCCAGCTCTTGCCCAGCACGTCGCCGACGGCCAGCCCGAACGGCAGGTGCCGAGCGTTGAGCACGAGCCCGCCGACGATCGCCGCGACGGGACTCCCGCCGGCGGCCATGATGCCGACGATCATGAACTGCGCCCCGCCCGCGAAGATCAGCACGGACATGACCACCGGCATCCACCACGGCAGCCCGGAGGCCACCGAGATCGCGCCGAACGAGGCACCGTTGACAGCAGCGCCCAGCGCCACCGCGGTCACATCACGCAGCAGCACCGAGTCCAGGGTTCGCCATATCGAACGCATCGTCTTCTATGCTGAACACTAGGTTTGCCGTTCGTCAAGCCGAACGATTGGACTGTTGTGTCGAACACTGCACCCCTCGACGTCATCGCGGCGTCCCTGCGCCGCGAACGCGACCGCGCCGGCCTCTCACTGTCCGAACTGGCCAAGCGCGCCGGGATCGCCAAGTCCACGCTGTCGCAGCTCGAGTCCGGCAGCGGCAACCCGTCCGTCGAGACGCTGTGGTCCCTCGGCGTCGCTCTGGGGGTGCCGTTCTCGCGTCTCGTGGACCCGCCCGTGCCGCGCGTGCACCTGATCCGCGCCGGCGAGGGGCCCGTCGTGCACTCCGAACGTGCGCACTACGCGGCTTCGCTGCTGGCCTCGTGCCCGCCTGGGGCGCGGCGGGACATCTACTGGCTGGCGCTGGAGCCCGGAGCCGCGCGGGAGTCCGAGCCGCACATGCCGGGGACCGTCGAGCACATCATCGTGTGCACCGGGCGGGTGCGGGCCGGGCTGATGGACTCGCCGGTGGATCTCGGGCCCGGTGACTACCTGCTCTATCCCGGGGACCTGCCGCACATCTGCCTGGCGCTGGAGGCGGGGTCGACGGCCACCCTGGTCATGGAGCACATCTGACCACCGAGCAACCGATCGAGTGATCAAGCCACGCTTTCGCACGGCCGATCTAGAACATGTGATCGAACACGAAAGGAGCGTGGCTTTGTCAGTACCACCGGATAGGCTTGATCCCATGTCCGAAAACGCCAGGCAGGAGCACGTCGGCGACACCGTGCGCCCGCGGGCGCTGACGTTGACGGCGTACGTGGAGCGTGCCGAGCGGGAGCTCGCCAAGGGGCCGACCATGGCCGACTGGCTGGGCGAGATCCAGCAGCTCGACTGGGGCACGGTGACCGCAAACGACCTCATCGCCGAGATCCGCGAGTGGCGGGACCGACACGAGGTATGAGCAACCGCATCGTGGTTGACGCCTCGGTGATGGTCACCCTGTTCGTCAATCAGCCCGCTGAACAACCGGATCTTTTCAAACGCGTCGTCGGCGCCTCAGCCTGCGCACCGCACGTCATCGACCTGGAGATTCTCCACGCCATGCGCAGGCAAGAGCGCGTCGGCAGCCTCCCGGCGGACGCGGCGCAGCTGACCGTGGACAACCTGGCCGCCATGCCGGTCGTGCGCGTCCCGCACCTACCACTCGTCGCACGAATCTGGGAACTACGCAAGAGCATCACGGCGTATGACGCGGCCTACGTCGCGCTGGCCGAAGAGCTGGACGTTCCCCTCGTCACCTGTGACGCCAAGCTCGCGGGCTCGAACGGTCACCGCGCGAAGATCGAGACGTATCCCGTCTCGTAAGGCGGCACACGGCTTGGCCGCATGGAACAAACGGCGGTATACAGCCAGTCATGGCACTTCCACCCACCGTGTCCGGCGCCAAACCACTCCTCGGCCACACCGTCGAGTTCCTGCGCAACCCCGACGCCCTGGTCGAAAGAGGCCTCCGCGAACACGGCACGATCTTCAGCGTCAAGCTGCCCGGCCGGCCGGGTGTGGTGCTGCTGGGCCCGGACCACGCGAGCTTCCTGTTCAAGGAGACGGACAAGCGACTGTCCATCAAGGACGCCTATCCGTTCTTCCTGCACATGTTCGGCCGCGCGTACTTCCTTGCGGAGCAAGACGAATACCGCAGGCAAAGAGACATCCTCCTCCCCCAGTTCTCGGGTAAGCACATCGCCGGCCACATCGACCTTATGGACCGCAAGGCGAACGAGTTCATCGACAACCTGCCGGACCAGGGCGAGTTCGACCTCGTCGAAGCCTTCGGCCCGCTGATCATCGACATCACGGCGAGCTCGTTCCTGGGCGAGGACGTCGCGGCCAAGTTCGACGGCTTCTTCGCGACGTTCAAGCGGTTCTCCGAGGGGATGGACCCGATCCTGCCCGGCTGGTTCCCGGCGCCGCACCTGATCCGCAGCCACCGCGCACGGGACCTGCTCCGGAAAAAGAGCAAGCAGCTCATCGAGGACCGGCGCCGCAACCCGTTGCCAGAACCGGACTTCCTGCAGACCCTCTCGACCGCGATCTACGCCGACACGAAGGAACCGGTGCCGGACGAAGTCCTCGTCGCGATGGTGCTGATGCTCGTGTGGGTGGGCCACGAGACGACGGTCAGCCACCTGAGCTGGGCCGTGATCGACCTGCTGCGCAACCCGCACGAGCGAACCAAGATCGAGAACGAGGAGACGCTCGACGCGAAGACGTTGCACCGCATGGAGAACCTCGACCGCGCGCTGCACGAGACGGAACGCCTGCACCCGGTCACGAACGGCGTGGTGCGCAAGGCGGTCGAGGACATCGAGTACGACGGGCACACGATCCCGAAGGGCGCGATCGTCGTGCTGCACCCTGGGAAGTCGCATCGGCTCGACGAGGTCTTCCCGGACCCGCACGAGTACAACCCGGACCGCTTCATCGGCCAGAAGAAGCCTGCCCTGTACGGGTTCGGCGGCGGCTTCCACCGGTGCCTCGGCGAGAACTTCGCCTACACGGAGATGAAGGTGATCGTCACCAGGCTCTTCCAGCGCCTGGACCTGGAGCTGATCGACACGGATCCGCAGCCCGCGAAGGGGCAGGCCAACAACTGGCCGCAGAGTCCGTGCCGCGTGCGGTATCGGAAGCTAGAAGGACACCAAGACAGCGGCGAAAAAGGCACCGACGGCCGCTGCGGCGAGCATCAGGCGAGCTCGATACATAGTTGAAGCTCCAATCACCCGGCGACCGACAGAGTGTGCGGGCTGACCGGAGCACGACCCAGGGCCTTTCGGCCCCAATAAAGAGGACCCCCAGGGCCTCAAGCCCTGGGGGTCCGCTCCAAACGACTTACCAGCCGCGCTCGGCCAGGCGGTGCGGCTCGGGGATGTCGTCGACGTTGATGCCGACCATGGCCTCACCGAGGCCGCGCGAGACCTTGGCGATGACGTCCGGGTCGTCGTAGAACGTCGTGGCCTTCACGATGGCCTCGGCGCGCTGCGCCGGGTTGCCGGACTTGAAGATGCCGGAACCGACGAACACGCCCTCGGCGCCGAGCTGCATCATCATCGCGGCGTCGGCCGGGGTCGCGATGCCACCCGCGGTGAACAGGACGACGGGGAGCTTGCCCGCCTCCGCGACCTCCTTGACGAGCTCGTACGGCGCCTGCAGCTCCTTGGCCGCGACGTACAGCTCGTCGGGCGCCATGTTCTGCAGGCGGCGGATCTCGCCACGGATCTTGCGCATGTGGGTGGTGGCGTTCGAGACGTCACCGGTGCCGGCCTCGCCCTTGGAGCGGATCATCGCGGCGCCCTCGGTGATGCGGCGCAGCGCCTCGCCCAGGTTCGTGGCACCGCAGACGAAAGGCACGGTGAACTGCCACTTGTCGATGTGGTTCGCGTAGTCGGCCGGGGTCAGCACCTCGGACTCGTCGATGTAGTCGACACCGAGCGCGGCGAGCACCTGCGCCTCGACGAAGTGGCCGATGCGGGCCTTCGCCATGACGGGGATCGAGACGGCGTTGATGATGCCGTCGATCAGGTCGGGGTCGCTCATGCGGGCGACGCCGCCCTGGGCGCGAATGTCGGCGGGGACGCGCTCGAGGGCCATGACGGCCACGGCACCGGCGTCTTCGGCGATCTTCGCCTGAGTGGCGTCGACCACGTCCATGATCACGCCACCCTTGAGCATCTCGGCCATGCCGCGCTTGACGCGCGCGGTGCCAGTCACCTGATCAGAGGGAGTGCTCAACGGGCAACCTTTCCAAGTAGGGAACGAACGCCTCGATGGTACGTCCCACGTGGCCACTTGAAGGTGGCCACTGCGGCACGTAATCACCAGTCCACTTGGTCTCCCGTGCCTGGTGGTGACGGGTGCCACTTTGTCGGCGAGCCCAACCCGGACTCCCAGCCGAACACCGCGGTGGGCACGACCAGGAACGCCGCACCGGACGTTCCGTCGTCGTCGACCACCCCGTCCCCATCAGCGCGGAACGACCACGAATATTTGGCGTTGTAGGCCTGGAGGCACGCTTCAGGCGCGCTCGACCGAGCCCGCCCCTCGACGACAACGACCTCATCGGCGTCCGGCAGATGCACGCTGATCAGGGGGTTCACCAGCAGGTTCCGGCGCGCCGAAGATCCGGTCGAGAACCAGAACCCGAACGTCCCCCAAACGCCCCAAACCGGCCGGGTGTGCGGCCGCCCGGACGCCGAAACCGACGCGATCCAGTAGTCGCGCGCGGCGATCAGGCGACTACGAGCCCACTCCCATGGCAGCAGCCGACCGGGTGGCGCTGCCGCTCCGTACAACCTTGGCGTTGCTGCTACCGGGTCCACGGACTTGTCCTCCCCGCTCAACGGGTGTGAGATCGAACACTACGAGTTGACGGCCGGGAGGAGCGTTAGCAAATGGGCAGCAAACATTCCGACAACGGCACTTCGGCAGGCGCGGTCGCTGTGGACGACCCGGCCAAGGTCCGCAATGTCGTGCTCGTCGGTCCTTCCGGCTCGGGCAAGACGACGCTCACCGAGGCCCTGCTCGCCGCCACCGGCGTGCTGACCCGCGCGGGCACGGTCACCGAGGGCAACACGGTCTGCGACCACGACCCCGCCGCGGTGAAGCAGCAACGATCGGTCGGACTGGCGGTGGCGCCGATCCAGCACGGTGACATCAAGATCAACCTCATCGACACCCCCGGCTACGCGGACTTCGTGGGCGAGCTCCGGGCCGGCCTGCGCGCCGCCGACGCCGCGTTGTTCGTGGTCAACGCGTTCGAAGGCGTCGACGCCGCCACGGTCACGCTGTGGGAGGAGTGCGCGAGCGTCGGCATGCCGCGCGCCGTCGTGATCACGCGGACGGACCATCACCGCGCGGACGTGATGTCCGAGATCGCCGCGTGCCAGGAGGCGTTCGGCGCCGGTGTCGTGCCGCTCTACCTGCCCAAAGGCGATGGGCTGGTGGGCCTGCTGACGTCCGAGGAGTTCCCGGAGGAACGCGCCGCGCTCATCGAGGGCATCATCGCCGAGAGCGAGGACGAGTCCCTCATGGACCGCTACCTCGGCGGCGAGGAGATCGACCAGCAGACGCTGATCACGGACCTGGAGACCGCCGTCGCACGCGGCTCCTTCCACCCGGTGGTCCCCGTGTGCGCCGCGACCGGCATGGGCCTGACCGAACTGCTCGACGGCATCGCGCGCGCCTTCCCGTCCCCGCTCGAACACCCACTGCCGGAGATCACCGGCATCGACGGCATCCCGCGCCCCAGGCTCGCCGCCGATCCCGACGGTCCACTCGTCGCCGAGGTCGTCCGCACCGCTGTGGACTCCTACGTCGGCCGCGTGTCGCTCGTCCGGGTCTTCTCCGGCACGCTGAAGCCGGAACGCCCGGTGCACATCTCGGGTCACGGCATGGCCGACCGCGGCCACGAGGACCACGACGTGGACGAACGCGTGGCGCACATCTACTCGCCGCTGGGCGCGAACCTGCGCGAGGTGCCGTACTGCGTGGCGGGCGACGTGTGCGCGTTGACGAAGCTCACCTCGGCCGAGACAGGCGACACCGTGTCGCAACCGGACCAGCCGCTGCTGATGGCGCCGTGGGACATGCCCGAGCCGCTGCTGCCGATCGCGGTCGTGCCGCGCACCCGGTCCGACGAGGACAACCTGGCGCGCAACCTCAACCGCCTGGTCGCGAGCGACCCGACGTTGCGCCTGGACCGCAACCCCGAGACGCACCAGATGGTGTTGTGGTGCATGGGCGAAGCGCACGCCGCCGTGGTGCTGGACCGCCTGCGCGCGGGCGGCGCCGAGGTCGACACCGAACCGGTGCGCGTGGCGTTGCGCGAAACGTTCGCCACGCAGTCGAAGGGCCACGGGCGGCACGTGAAGCAGTCCGGCGGCCACGGCCAGTACGCGGTGTGCGACATCATCGTCGAGCCGCTGCCGCGCGGATCCGGCTTCCAGTTCGTCGACAAGATCGTCGGCGGCGCGATCCCCAACAACTTCATCCCCTCGGTGGAGAAGGGGGTGCGGGCCCAGCTGGAGCGCGGGCTGCACGACGGAATCCCGATCGTCGACGTGCGGGTGACGCTGGTCGACGGCAAGGCCCACTCGGTCGACTCGTCCGACGCCGCCTTCCAGACGGCTGGGTCGCTGGCGCTGAAGGAGGCCGCCGCCAACGGGCGGACCACGTTGCTCGAGCCGATGGACGAGGTGGCGATCCGGCTGCCCGACGAACACCTCGGCACCGTGCTCGGTGACCTGTCCGGCCGGCGGGGGCGCGTTCTCGGTACCGAGGCCGACGAGGGTGGACGCACCCTCATTCGCGCCGAGGTGCCCAGTTCGGAACTGCTGCGCTACGCGATCGAGCTCCGGTCCCTCACGTCCGGCACCGGGACCTTCACCCGCCAGTTCTGCCGCTACGACCCGCTGCCGGAAGCGTTGGCAGCGAAGGCCAAATAGCTCAGACGCGCGCGAACAGCCCGCTGAAGGGGGCCGCGAGCCACGGCTTGCGGCCCCACATCACCATGCCACCGGTCAACGCGAACCGTGCTCGACTCATCAGCCCGACGGCGTTGAGCAGGAACCCCACGGGATCGACGGACAGGTGAAGATCGGCACGGGCCGGCTTCCCGCGTGAGACGGTCACCTCGTCGCGCACGACGACAGTCCAGTCGTCGCCACCGCGCTCGTGCACGTGATACGTGCCGCGCGCCTTCGGAGCCATTCGCGGATCGGCCACCAGAACGGCCGCGGGCATGACGGCCCGCAGGCTCGCCACGGCCTGCTGCCTCGTGATGGTCCACGGCCTGCCGAGCGCACGCGCCAGGTCCGTGCCGTGCAACAGCAGTTCGCTGAGCATGCTCGCCGTGACCGCGTATTCGTCGAGCCGCGCGGTGTAGTACCAGACCGGCCGGTCGCCGTCGATGAACGCGGCGAGCAGCTTTCCGACCTCGGCCTCGAGCAGGGTGGCGAGCTCAGCGGGATCGCGCGTGCCGGCGAGCTCCCTTTGGTTCTCCTCCGCGAGCGACGCCGGGAACGGGTGCGGCTCGTCGGCCATCGCGAGGTACCGGCCGGGCAGGCTGACCAGGTGCGCGCCCGTCTCGGCGGCGGTCCACGTCACCCGCGCCAGTGGGGTGTCGGGCGGCAACGCCCGCAGCGACGCACCCACGCGCGAGGCGGTCTCAGTGATCTCCTGGCGCAGCCGCACCCAGTCCACGGGAGGACTCTAACGAGTCCAGCACCGCCAACGCCTCCGCGCGCCCTCGCAGGTACCCGGCCAGCTCGGACGCCTCCAGTGCCTGGCGGTGGAACGACACGGCAGCGGCGGGCCGGCCCCGGCCGAGGTGCGCGGCGCCGATGACGTTCAGCGCGTCGCAGCGCGTCGCGGTGTTGCCGCTGTCCGAGGCGATCGACACGGCCGAGGTCGCCTGCTCGATGGCCTGCTCGTAGTGGCGGTTGGCGCACGCGACCGTCGCCAGTCCGACGAGCGCGATCGCCTTGCGGGAGCCGAACTCCAGGTCGGTGGCGAGGTCCAGCTGCCGCTGGAAGTGCGACGCGGCCCGGGAAGTGTCGCCCAGAGCGACGCAGACTCGGCCCAGAATGCCAAGCGCGCCAACGACTCCGGCGGTGTAGCCGGTCTCCTCCGCCAGCTCCAGTGCGACCGAGGCGTGTTGTTGCGCCTGCGCGAACGCGCCGAGGTCGGCACGGACGTCGGCGAGGAAGATCAGCACGCTGGACTCGCCGCGGCGTTCGCCGAACCTGCGGCGAAGCCGCAGCGACTCGGTCAGGTAGCCGCACGCGTCATCGGCGAGACCGAGAACATGGGCCACCGCGCCCAGCGCGAGCAGCGCCACGGCACGTTCACGCGGCTTGCGCAGGTCCCGGTACAACCGCACCGCGTCGGAGAGGTGCCCCGCGGCGGCTTCGAGTTTGCCGATGCCCCAATGCGCCAGTCCCGCAGCGAGATGCATGGCGGCGCGGTCGCGAACACAAGCGGCGCTGCTCAGGGCCGCCAGGGCGACAGGAGTCCAGTCGATGCCGTGCGGGCGCACCTGTTGCACCGCACGCAAGGCGTTGGCCAGCCAGAGACCGGGCGCGGCCGACGCGGTCGCGACGATGTTCACGCGTTCGGCCGCCAGCCACGCCGACGCCTGCTGGTCGGTGTCGAACGAAGGCGCCGCGACGACCGGCATCTCGACGAGCGTCAGCATCTCCGGGAAGATCCGCCGCGCCGCCATGAACGCGCCGGTGGCGTAGTACGCGGCGAGCCTGCGCGACGCCGCCCCGCCGTCGCCACCACGTTCCTGCGCGAACAGGCGCAGCTTGTCGTGCAGCCCGAACCGGCCGGGCACGCGGCGGTCGACGAGGTTCACCGCGACGAGATGGGTGAGCAGCCGTTCGGTCTCCGTCAGGGGTTTGCCGATCAACGCGGCCAGCGCATCGACGGTGAAGTCCACACCGGGGCTCTGGCCGGCCAGCCGGAAGAGCTCCTGCGCGTCCGCGGGCAGGTCGCGGTAGGCCAGCTCGACGTGGGTCGCCCGGCCGCCGCGCAGCGCACCCACATAGCGAGCCAACGCCGGCCCGTCCGAGCCGGCCAGCTGTCCGGCGGCGATGCGCAGTGCCAACGGCTCGTGTCCGCACAACGCGGCGAGCTCGTCCAGGGAAGACACCGGAGCGTTCACGGAAGACAGCAACTGCCGCGACTCGGCGGGCCGCAGCGGTCCCAGGCGCACCCGCAGCGCACCCCTGGATTCCAGCTCCTGCAACGGATCGCGGCTGGTCACGACCGTGACGCACGCCGGCGACGAAGGCAGCAGTGGCAGAACCTGCGCCGCGTCACAAGCGTCGTCGAGCAGCAGGACCGCGGGCCGGGCCGACACGAGGTGCTGGTACGTCGCGCGCAGCACCTCGACCCCGCCGCTCAACCCCGGCGCGAACGACTCGAGCAGCTCCGCCAGCGCCTGGCGCACGGACAGCGGATCGGTACCGGAGCCGCGCAGGTCGACGGTCACCGCGTCGCGCACGATCTGCCGCGCCAGCGCCGTCTTCCCGATGCCACCGGCACCCCAGATGACGACGATCTTGGGAGTATCACTCGGTTTCAGGTAGGCACCGAGCACCTGCTGGTACTCGATCCGGCCGACGAACCGCGACTTCTTGAGCCGGACGGACTCGCGCCACGCCGAAGTCGCCAGATCGAGCACGCGCCGTGCCTCGGCCGGATCAGCCGCCACCTCGCCGAGGAACGCGCAGAAGCCGGGATTGTCGTCGGGCGCGCGGGGCAGGTGCTCGCCGGTGCGCCAGGTCTGCAAGGTCGAGTAGCCGATGCCATGTCGCCGCGCCACCGAGGTGATCTTCTTGACCGACCACGGGGATCGCCCGAGCAGCTCGTCGAACTCACGCGCGAAGCGGTGTTTCACTCCAGGTCCCCAACTCCAGCTCAGCTCCAACTTACTGGCTCGGCCGAAACCCCACGGGCAGAGTTCGGCAAAACCCAGAAGGGGGAGGCACATGGTGAAAGTCGCGGTGATGGCGCTCGCATTGGCGCTCACACCCACGTACGGCCCCGTCTCGGTGGAGGCACAGGACCCCGGCTACCAGTACCGGTCGATGCCGGCGTTGCAGTACGTCAGCTACACCGAGGCCGGCCAGACCAAGCAGCGGTTCGTCCGCAGCTTCCAGATCAGCAAGGACGACGGCTCCCTGGTCACGCGCGTCCAGTACCACGTCGGCGGGCAGGCGAGCATGACCGACACGAACAACTGGAAGCCCGCGCTCGACGCCACCACCGGTCGCGAGCTGCTGTACACCACGCCGTACGCCAAGATGAACAACACCTATCGCACGGCGACAGGTGCGACGGCCACGATCGACGAACAGGTCCAGGACGGGCACCTCATGCGCCGCGTCTCCACCGACGGAGGCGTGTCGTGGCGGTCCTACACCGCTGCGCTCGACATGTCCGGCGGGGCCTATCTCGGCGGTGGGCGGGCGTTCCAGCGCGTCATCCGGCTGCCCGACCAGTCGCTGGTGATGCCGTTCTACGCCGCGCACGCCACCGGCAGGTACGCGTCGCACCTGCTGGTCAGCACCAACGACGGCGCGAGCTGGAAGCGTGCGGCGACGGTGTTCAAGTCCGACACCAACACCTACAGCGAGTCCTCGGTCGCCCGCCGCGCGGACGGCCATCTGGTCATGATCTCCCGCTACGACGTCGTGCTGAACGGCAAACGCATCGCTCACCTCGGGTCGCGCACGACCAACGGCCCGGTGAACGACGCGGCTTCCCTCGCCACCGCGGCCTGGGGGCCGTTGAAGGCGGTGGTCGTTCCGGGCGCGGCCGACGAGACCGTGGTGCAGGGCGTCGCGCCCGTGCTGCACACGATGGACCAGGGCGTGCTGATGCTGGTGTTCGGCAGGCCGCGCAACAAGATCACGTTCAGCCACGACGGCGGCGCCACGTGGTCGGCCGCGCACAGCTTCTACGACAACATCCCGACCGCGGGCTGCACCGACGGCCAGCCCGCCGGTGACGGCACGTTCATGCCCTGCTCGTCGCTCGGGTCGAGCGGGTACACGGGTGTGGCGGTCACGTCGCCGCGCACGGCGTACATCATGGGCGACAACTGCCACACCAACTGGGGCTGCGCGGGCGACTACAGCTACCCGCACGGGCGCGACGACAAGCTCTGGTACAGCACGGTCGTGCTCAGCTGAGCTGACGCCGCAACCCGTCCAGGTCACCGAGCACCCACGCGGACGTCAGCAGCCCGTCGCGGGCGGTGAAGAAGGCGGCACCGGCGTACTCGAACAGCACGCCGGTGCCGGGGACGCCGAGCAGCACACCGTTGTGGTGCCCGGAGTAGCGCAGGCGTGCCGCCGCCTCCGGCCCGTCCACGACGAGCGACACGATCTCGTTGTGGAAGTCGGGTGACGCGGCCCGCACCTTGTCGCGGTAGGTGCACCAGCCGTGGATGCCGTACACGGTGTCGCCCAGCGAGCCCCGGAACTCGAAGTCCGGGGCCAGCAGGGACGGCAGCACGGACGAGTCCCAGCGGTTCCACGCGTCGGCGTAGAACCGCTGGACCAGCTCACGTGTTCTGTGGGAATCCAAGGTTGATCCCACCGTGCGACGGGTCGAGCCACCGCGACGTGACGACCTTCGAGCGGGTGAAGAAGTGCACGCCGTGCGGGCCGTACGCGTGCGAGTCGCCGAACAGCGACTCCTTCCAGCCGCCGAACGAGTAGTAGGCGACCGGCACCGGGATCGGCACGTTCACGCCGACCATGCCGACCTCGATCTCGTTCTGGAACCGCCGGGCGGCGCCGCCGTCGTTGGTGAAGATCGCCGTGCCGTTGCCGTACCGGTTGGCGTTGACCAGGGACACGGCCGCGTCGTACGACGGCGCGCGCACCACGGACAGCACCGGGCCGAAGATCTCATCGGTGTAGATCGACATGTCGGGCTGAACGTGGTCGAAAAGCGTTGGCCCGAACCAGAATCCGTCACCTGGGAAGTCGCGGCCGTCCACCACGATCGAGGCGCCCGAAGCCTCGCCAGCGTCCACATAGGACCGCACGCGGGCGCGGTGCGCGTCGGTGACCAGAGGCCCCATCTCGCGCCGGACGTCCACGGTCCGCATCCGGGAGGCGATCTTCGACACCAGGGTGTCACCGACCGGATCCACCGCCACCACAACGGAGATCGCCATGCAGCGCTCCCCCGCCGACCCGAACCCGGCGGACACCGCGGCGTCCGCCGCCAGGTCGAGATCGGCGTCCGGCAGCACCACCATGTGGTTCTTGGCGCCGCCCAACGCCTGCACGCGTTTCCCATGTGCGGTACCGGTTTCGTACACATACCGGGCGATCGGCGTCGACCCGACGAACGAGATCGACTTCACCGTGGGATGTTCGAGGAGCCGGTCGACCGCGACCTTGTCGCCGTGCACGACGTTCAGCACGCCGTCGGGCAGCCCGGCCTCGGCGAACAGCTGGGCGATGAACAGAGACGCCGACGGGTCCTTCTCCGAGGGCTTCAGCACCACGACGTTACCGCAGGCGATCGCCGTCGGCACGAACCACAGCGGCACCATCGCCGGGAAGTTGAACGGCGAGATCACGCCGACCACGCCGAGCGGCTGCTCGATCGAGTACACGTCCACGCGGTTGGACGCGTTCTCGCTGAACCCGCCCTTCAGCAACGCGGGAATTCCGCACGCGTACTCGACGGACTCCAGCGCCCGCTGGATCTCCCCCGCCGCGTCCGAAAGCACCTTGCCGTGCTCCGCGGTGACGATCTCCGCCAAATCCTCCTTGCGCAGGTTCAGCAGCTCGCGGAACTTGAACATCACGGTAGACCGCTGCGCCAGAGAAGCGTTGCGCCACAACGAAAAAGCGTCAGCAGCCGCAGCAACGGCAGCATCGACCTCCGAGACAGAAGCGAAATCCACCTGCGCCGCAACGACCCCCGAAGCGGGATCGAAAACGTCACCCGACCGAGAAGAGATCCCGTCCCAGGGCTTGCCACCGATCCAGTGCGTGATCCTCATGCGGACACCGCCTCCACCGACGCGGACAGAATCCCCAGCGCCTCTTCGAGTTCGTCCTCGGTCAACGTCATCGGCGGCGCCAGCCGGATCACGTTGCCGTACAACCCGCCCTTGCCGACCAGCAGCCCGCGCCGCCGCGTCTCCTCCAGGACGGCACTGGCAATAGCGGGATTGGGCTCCCCCTCGGGTCCGACGAACTCCAGAGCAACCATCAGGCCCTTGCCCCGCACATCACCGACGACGGGGTGACGCTCAGCCACCGACCGCAGTCCGGCGATCAGCCGCGACCCGAGCTTGGCCGCGTTGGCCTGCAGGTCGTGGTCCAGCAGGTAGTTCAACGTCGCCAGAGCGCCGGCGGAGGACACCGGGTTGCCACCGAACGTGGAGATCGAGTTCGCGCCCAGGCAGTCCATCAAATCACCGCGCGCGACGACGCCGCCGATGGCGAGACCGTTGCCGAGGCCCTTGGCGAACGTCATCGCATCCGGCACCACGTCGTGCGCCTGGATGCCCCAGAAGTGTTCGCCGGTGCGGCCCCACCCGGTCTGCACCTCGTCCGACACCAGGAGAATCCCGTACTCGTCGAGCACTTCCTTGAACGCCTTGAACAGCCCGTCCGGCGGCGTCGCGAAGCCGCCGACGCCCTGGATCGGCTCGACGATCATGCACGCCACGTCACCGGACGTCGTCGTCTCGATGATGTCGCGCAGGTCGGCGACGCACGCCTTGATGTAGTCGGCGTCCGAGTAGTCGCGGAACGGGCTGCGGAACCGATACCCGCCGTGCACCCACGAGACCTTCACCGGCGAGAGCGAAGAGGCCGACCAGCCGCGGTTGCCGGTGATGCCGACGGTCGCGAACGCCCGGCCGTGGTAGGAGTTGCGCAACGCCAGGACCTGCTCGGACCGCCGGTACGAGGTCGCGAGCATCAGCGCGGTCTCGTTGGCCTCGGTGCCGGAGTTCGTGAGGAACACCTTGGCGTCCGGGATGCCCGACAGCGAGGCGATCTTCTCGGCCAGCTCGACCTGCTTGCGGATGAGGTACAGCGTCGACGTGTGCAGCACGCCGGTGTCGACCTGCGACCGGACCGCGTCGCTGATCTCGGCCACGTCGTAGCCGATCGCGTTGGTCAGGATCCCGGCGAAGAAGTCGAGGTAGGTGTTCCCCTCGCGGTCGGTCACGTGCCGGCCGGACGCCGACGCGATCTCCAACGGCTGGTCGTAGTAGAGGGCCAGCCACTTCGGCATCACCGCGCGGTGCCGGGCCAACAGGTCGTCCATGGGGTCCTCCAGGTCGCGTTCCGCCTAGCTGGGAGTCTGTCGACACCGCCCGTCTGCCGCCATGGACAACCTGTACCGGGATTGGGCGATTCGCATTACGTTGTGTCCATGTACCCGACGGTCGCCGAAGTGGTCGCTCTGCCCGTGGTGCGGGCGGGAAAGCCGAAGATCGTGGCCGGCGAGGCGGGCCTGCAGAAACGTGTGCGCTGGGTGCATGTGGCCGAGGTCGCAGACATGGCGCGGCTGCTGCGCGGCGGTGAGCTCGTGCTCACGACCGGCGTGCTGCTCGGTGAGGACGACGACGCGCTGACCAAGTACGTCGACGACCTCGCCGCGGTCGGGGTGGCCGGGCTCGTGCTGGAGCTGGGCCGCCGGTGGCGCGACGAGGTACCGCAAGCACTCGTGGAAGCCGCCGACAGACATGCGTTACCGCTCGTCACGCTCGCGCAGGAGACGCGGTACGTCTCGGTGACCGAGGCCGTCGTCGCGTTGATCGTGGACGCCCAGCTCGCCGAGCTGCGGGCCGCGGAACAGGTGCACGAGACGTTCACCGCGCTCACGGTCGCGGGCGCCGAACCCTCCGAGGTGCTGCGTGAGGTGGCGCGGACGTCCGGGCTCGCGGTCGTGCTGGAGACCCTCGGCCACGACGTGCTCGCGTACGACGCCGCAGGTCAGGACCCTTCCGAGCTGCTCGCGGACTGGGGCTCGCGGTCTCGCAACGTCACGGTGTCCGAACGCACGGCGTATCACGCGGCCTCGGGCTGGCTGGTCACCGTGGTCGGCGCGCGGGGCGCGGACTGGGGCCGGCTCGTGCTGATCTCGCCCGAACCGCCGCCGCACCGGCACATCGTCGTGGCCGAGCGCGCGGCGTCGGCACTCGCGGTGCACCGGCTCGTCGCGCGTGACCGCGAGTCGCTCGAACGCCAGACACACCGCACGCTGCTGGCCCAGCTGCTCGGGCAGGCGCCGATCTCGCCGGATCTCGGCGCGCGGGCCGCGGCGCTGGGCGTGCCGCTCGAACGGCGTCAGCTCGTCGGCGTCGCGATCCGGCCTTCGGGCGCGGTCGCGTCCGCGCAAACCCTTGCGACACAGGAGGTTCTGCGCGACCTGGCCGAAGCGACCGCGCTGGCCGCACGCCGCGTGACGGTGGCCGCACTCGTCGGTGTCGTCGATGACACGTCCGTGCGCGCGCTGCTGTCGTTGCCGCTGACCGTGGGTGTTGAAGGGGTGCTGCGCAAGGTCGCGCGCGAGATCCACCGCACGGCCGCCGGGTCGGTCGTCATCGCGGTCGGCACGACGGTGTCCGCGTCGGTCGATGTGCGACGGTCGCTGGGTGAGGCCGCGCACGTGGCCGGGGCGGCGTTGCGGTCACCGGGATCGCAGCTGTACCACCGGCTCGACGACGTGCGGCTGCGCGGGTTGCTGCACCTGCTGCGGGAGGACGAGCGGGTGCGCGCGTTCGCGGACCGCGAGCTCGGACCGTTGTTGTCGCGCGACTCCGCGCAGGGCTCGCGGCTGGTGGAGCTGTTGCGCTGCCTGTGCGAGCACGGCGGGAACAAGTCCGCGGCGGCCTCGGCCGCGCATCTGTCGCGGACGGCGTACTACCAGCAGTTGTCGCGGATCGAGCAGGTGCTCGGGGTGTCGCTGGAGGACCCGGAGTCCGTGCTGTCGCTGTATGTCGCGCTGCTGGTGCACGAAATGGGCCCATGACGCGGGTGCCACCGCGTCATGGGCCCGGCTTTCGCGGGTTGGTTCGGCTCAGCCCAGGGCGGGCAGCTGGCCCTGGACCTGCTCGAGGCCCGGCAGCTTGGAGACGGCCGGAACCTGCAGGTCGGCGACCTTCGCGTCCGGAACGGTGCCGGCGTCCGGCAGCGTCGGCAGCGTGCCGACCGGCAGGCTGCCGACCGGCAGCGAACGCTCGGCGGCGGGCGCCTTGACGTCGCCGGCGGCCGGCGTCTTGACCTGGGGCGCGACCTGCGGCGCACCGGGGGCCTTGACCGACGGGAGCTGGACGGCCTTGGTGGCGTCGAGCGGGTTCGCGGCACCCGTCGCGGTGTCGATCAGCTTGTCCGTGCCCGCGTCGGGCGCGGCGGGCAGGTTCGGGGTCTCGGCCGCGCTGGCGGCGCCGACGAGCAGCGGCGAAGCGCCGGCGGCGAGCAGAGCGGCAGCACGGAACAGTCCGGTACGAGACACAGTTTTCCTCACGTTGGTTTGGGGACCGATCTTCGAGTTCATCGGCAGCAGCTATCGGGTTCCTTTATCCACACGATCAGGTGATTGGGGACTTGAACCTCCCGTAACGGGAGGTTTTACGGTCGTCTCGTGACGCGATGGAGCATCGGAGACCTCGCCCGTGCGAGCGGGCTGACGATCCGCACCCTGTACCACTACGACGAGATCGGACTGGTGGTCGCATCCGAACGCACGCCGTCCGGCCACCGCCGGTACACGGTGGACGACGTTCGGCTGCTCTACCGGGTGAGATCGTTGCGCGCCTTGGGTTTCTCGCTCGAGGACATCCGCTCGATGTTGTCCTCGGCGGACTCACTGCACGCGCTGTTCGAGGCGCAACTGGCCGCGCTGGACGCTCAGGCGCTCCGGTTGGACCAGCTGCGCTCGCGCATCTCCGGGCTGCTGCGTCACGACGATCCCGAGTCCCTTCTGTCCACTTTGGAGATGATGTCCGTGTACGAGAGCTACTTCACCGCCGACCAGCTGACCAGCCTGCGCGAGCGCGCGGCGGCCATGGGGCCCGAGGCGGTCGAGAAGCTGAAGGCGTCGTGGCTGGAGCTGGCGACGGCGCTGCGTGAGCACATGAACAAAGGCACCCCGGTCGACGATCCCGCCGTGCGGGAGCTGGTCGGCAAATGGGACGCGCTCGCGGCGCGGTTCCACGGCGACGACGACGGCATCAAGGCCGCCGCCCAGGCGTCGTGGAACGAGAACAAGGCCGCCATCAGCACCCAGATGGGCTGGGCGGCGGACGACGGTCTCGTCGACTACGTGAACCGGGTGCGCGCCGCCGAGTAGCGCCGCTAGTCATTCGATCACACGACACGCGTGTCGGGCGATCGGTCGGGGATCCGGCCGATCGCCCGACTGACGAGCGGAGAACTGAACACGGAGAGTGAGACCCCTTCTGGCACTGGGGGTTGGAATGACTCGCAACCGTGTTGTCCGCATGCTGTCGTTGTTCACGGCCGGAGTGCTCGCGCTCCAGGTCGCCGCAGTGTCGAACGGGGCCGCACAGGCGGCCACGCCGGCCCAGCCGCCCGCCGCGGTGAACCCGGCGCCGGTGGTACAGACGGTGATGACGCCGGGGCCGACGATCCTCGACGGCGTCCACATCAAGACCGACACGGTGTGGGGGCCGCAGGGTTCGCCCTACGTCATCCGGAACCAGGTCAAGATCGAGTCGCAGGCCTCGCTCACCCTGCTGCCCGGCACGGTGGTGAAGTTCGACGGCCAGCCCGACTACTACCAGGCCCTCATCTGGGTCGACGGGCCGCTGTTGTCGCTGGGCACCCCGGACCGGCACGTTGTGTTCACGTCCTACAAGGACGATTCGGTCGGTGGGGACACCAACGGCGACGGCTCCGCGACCGCCCCGGTGCCCGGTGACTACACCGGCCTCAAGATCGGCTTCGCCACGCCCCGGACGACGACGGTGAGCGCGCTCGACTACACCGACATGCGGTACGGCGGGCGCGGGAGTGGCGGACTGTGCGGCGCCGCAGGGCAGGTCGACATCGCCTACGACGCCCGCGTGGTGATCTCGAACTCGTCGTTCACCGACGCGCACTACAACGCGATCTCGATCGGCAACATCGGGGCGAACGGCTTCGTCGGTGTCTACAACAGCAACTTCGATCGGAGCCGCTGCGGGATCAACACGTGGAGCAGCCAGGTCGAGGTCATCGGCAACACCTTCGGCAGCTCGTTCGGGTACCGGTCGTTGCTCGCCAACGCCGCGACGAAGCTGCGCATGTGGTTCAACACCTTCGGCAGCGGCCCGTCCGTGATCGGAGGCTCGCCGCGTCCGACGCGCGCGACCGCGGACGTCCGCTACAACACCTTCCAGGCCGGGGTGAACCACTGGTACCCGTCGTCGCAGGACCTCGACGACTGGTCGCAGAACTGGTGGGGCTACAACGTCAACACCTTCGCCCTGCCCGCGTGCGCGACGACCGCTCAGGCGAACGCTGCGACCCCGCCCTGGTCGTTGAACACGTCGACCATCTGCGGCGACTCGCCGTCCTACACCTATCCGGTGACCGGCTACTCGAAGCCGGTGCTGCCCACGTTGTCCGGCGCGCCCGGAACGGTTCCCGGTGGGGTCAACGAGGCGTCCGCACCGCGGTACGGGCCGGTCAACACGCAGTCCGGCGCGCTCACCTACCAGGCCTCCGACCTCGTGATGCAGGACGCGGGCAAGCAGGTGACCGCCACCCGCACCTACCGTTCCGACGTCACGACCGGCGATGCCGGGAAGGGCTGGACGTCGGCGTTCTCCGAGGCGCTGTCGACGGCGAACGGCGTGGCGACGATGTCCACATCGGACGGACAGTCGATCGCGTTCGGCACCGATCCGGCCGCCGGGTACGTGCCCGCTCCGGGTGTGTCGGCCGGGTTCTCCAGCGGTGCGGGCGGATCCGAGGTCACCACTCCGGGCCTGGAGACTTACCAGTTCGACCCGAACGGCGCGCTCACCGGGATGTTGCTCGGCGATCCGGGGCACAAGCTGACCATCGGCCGCTCGGGCGGGCAACTGGACCGCGTGACCGGTGTGTCCGGTCGCCGGCTCGACTACGGACGCTCCGACGGCAAGCTCCGGTCGGTCACCGACTCCACCGGGCGTTCGGTGAGCTTCGGTTACGGCGAGGGTGATCTGCTCGCGTCCGCCACGGGTGTGGACGGCAAGACGGAGACCTACACCTACGAGGGCGGCCGGCTCACCAAGGTGACCACGCCGTCCGGGCGGACCCTGCTCGCCGCGGGGTACGGCGCCGACGGCAAGGTCGCCTGGATCGAGCAGGAGGGCGCCGGCCGATCGACGTTCAGCTACGACCCGGCCAACCGGCGCACCACGATCGACCTGCCCGACGGCTCACACGTCCGGCAGGACTACGACACCAGCGGCCGGCTGGTGACCGACCAGGTGATCGGTGGCAGCGGCAGGCACGTGATCTACGACGCCGAGGGCCGCGCGACGGTCGTCGTGACCGGGGTGCCGACCGTGCCGATGACGGGATTCGGGCCCGCCGCGGAGACCACGTTCTTCGACCGCAACGGTGATCCCGCGATGCGGGTCGACCCGCTGGGCGTCACGGTCCGCACCACCTTCACCGGCCACAAGCCCGCTGTCACGACGTTCGCCGACAACACGACGATCACCCGCACCTACGACGCGGCGGGCAGGCTGGCGACGGTCACCGACCAGCACGGCAAGCTCTGGCGCTACACGTTCAACGATCGCGGCCAGGCCACCGGCCGCACCGATCCACTGGGCCGCACCGCGACCTACGCCTATGCCGCGAACGGGGATCGGACCGGCGTGACCGACGAGCTCGGTTCCGCCACGGGCTACGAGACCGACGCGCAGGGCAGGCCGGTCGCGATCACCGATCCGGCCGGGCGGCGGCGCACGATCGCCTATACGGCGTGGGACGAGCCCGAGCGGATCACCCAGCCGCGCGGCGGCGTCTACACGGTCACGTTCGACGACGACCGCCGCAAGACCGGCAGCAGCGACCCCACCGGCGCGGTCACCCGCTACGAGTACGACGGGTCGGGCCGGCTCGGCGCCACGGTCGATCCGGCGGGCGGCCGCACCACGGTGGAGTACGACGCGGCCGGCCGTCCGACGAAGATCACCAACCCGCGCGGTGGCGTTCTGCAACGGACGTACTCCGCCGAGGGCTGGCCCACCAGCGCCACCGACCCGGCCGGGGCGGTCACCAGGACCGAGTACGACCCGGCCGGACGCGGGATCCGCGTCACCGACGCGCTCAACCAGGTCACCCAGACCGTGTTCGACCGCGCCGGTCGGGCCACCGCCGTGCAGACCCCGGACGGCGCGAAGCGCACGTTCGCCTACGACACGGTCGGCCGGACCAGCCAGTCGGTCACCCCGCTGGGCGGCAAGTGGCTGCAGGCCTATGACGCCGCCGGAAACCCCACGACGACAACGGATCCGCTCGGCAAGACGATCGTCATCGGATATGACGAGGTCGGCCGCGCGGTCACCCGCACCGACCAGAACGGGGTCGTCACGTCGGTCGCGTACGACGATGCGGCGCGCACGGTCACGATCAGCGATCCGCTCGGCGTGGTCAGCGTCGTCACCTCGAACGCGGCGGGTGAGGTCGTCCGCGCCGCCAACGGCCGTGGTGACGTGAGCACCAGCGCATACGACGCGGACGGCAACCTCGTCTCGCAGACCGCCGCGACCGGTGGCACCACGACGTTCACCTATGACCCGGCCGGCCATGCGACCGGCGTGAGCGACCCGCTCGGCCGCGTGACCTCCGCCGAGTACGACGGCCTCGCCCGGCTCGTCAAACGCACGTGGCCGGACGCGAGCACGGAGCGGTTCACCTACGACGCCGTGGGCAACCTGACCGCCCACACCGACCGCACCGGTTCCACGTCCGAGTACACCTATGACGCGGCCAACCGCGTGACGGTCGAGAAGAACCCGCTCGCCAAGGAGACCAGGCACACCTACGACGCACTCGGCCGTCGGACGTCCACAGTGGACCCGACCGGCGTGCTCAGCGCCATCGGGTACGACCCCGCCGGCCGGCCGGCCGTGCGCAGCGACACCAACGGCGCCAGCTGGGTGGACACCTACGACCTCAACGGCAACGTGCTCACCAGCACGGACCCCTCGGGTGTGAAGATCACCAACACCTACGACGCGCTGAACCGCCTCACCAGGGTCGCCTCCGTCGGGTACGACCGCGTGCTGGGTTACGACGCGGCGAGCCGCCTGGTGTCGTACAGCGACGAGTTCAACCAGGTCACCAAGTTCGAGTACGACGCGCGCGGCCGGCGCACCGCGGACGTCGATCCGCTGCAGCAGCGCACCACCCGCGGCTACGACGCGGCGGGCAACGTCGTCACCGTGACGCCGCCGAGCGGCCACGCCCAGACGCGGACCTACGACGGCTCGGGGCGGGTGGCGACGGCGGCCGACGCGCTCGGCAACACCAGCCGCTACACCTACGACGCCGCGGGCGAACTGACCGCGCTCACCCTGCCGCGCGGCGGCGGGTACGGCTACCACTACGACCTCGCCGGTCGGTTGTCGAGCGAGACCGATCCGCTCGGCGCGACCACCACGTTCGAGCACGACAACGAGGGCAGGCTCACCAAGACGACCCGCCCGTCCGGGCGCGTCGTGTCCGCCCAGTACGACGCCGCCGGCCGCTTGACGCAACGCACCGCGGGCTCCGACACCCGCACGTACGGCTACGACGACGCGGGCCGGATCACCTCGGCGGGCGCGCTGGGCTTCGGTTACGACAACCGCGGCCTGCGGGTGCGCGGCACCGACGCCGGCGGCGACACGACGTACGCCTACGACGCGGCCCACCGGTTGTCCGCCACGACACCGCCCGGTGGCGTCGCGACGACGTACACCTACGACGGCTACGGCCGGCTCAGCCAGGTGCGCGGTGGCACGAACCTCAACTACAGCTACAGCTACATCTCGCGAAAGGTCACGAAGAGCGCGGTCAGCCCGACCACCGGCAGCGAGTCGCGGTACCTCGACGTCGCGCGGCACACCACGTCGATCACGGGCGCCAGCTCGTACGAGGTGAAGGCCCAGTACTCCGCGGACGGGCAGGTCAGCAGCCTCACCCAGACCGCGCCGGGCAATGCCGCGAGCAACACCACGGCGTACGGCTACGACGACGCGGGCCGGCTCGCGAGCGCCACGCTGTCGCGCAACGGCGCGGTCGTGTCGACCACGAACTACGGGTGGGACGCCAACGGCAACCGCACGAGCGTCGCGACCACCGGACAGTCCACAGTGGTCTCCGACTACGACGCCGCGGACCGGCTCACCGGTTCGTCGGACGGCAGCGCCTACACCTACGACGCCGACGGCAACCTCACCGACGTGGCGAAGCCGGGCAGCCCGGCCACCCACTACGACTACAACGGTTTCGGGGAGCTCGTCCGGTCCGGCACCGGTACGTCCACTGTGGACTACAGCCGGGACGCGTTCGGCCGCATGTCCGGCAGTGGCGCGCAGCAGCTGTCCTACGACGGCGTGTCCACGACGCTCTCGCAGATGCGCGGCACGGCCACGACGGACCTGGTGCGCGAACCGAACGGCACGCCGCTGGCCGAGGCCACCCACGGCTCGACCAGTGCTCGGCTGTGGCCGACGATCCACGGCGACCTCGGCATGGTGGCCGACGCCTCCTCCGGGACGGTCCGGCAGACGGCCGTGTACGACGCGTTCGGCAAGGCCACCACGACCGGCAGCGCACCGGTGCCGCTCGGCTTCCAGTCGATGTTCACCGATCCGGCGACCGGCCTGGTCGACATGGGCGCCCGCACCTACGACGCGACGACGGGCAGGTTCACCACCGCCGACGACGTGATCGGCGACCTGACGAAACCGGTCACGCTCAACCGTTACACCTACGGCAACGCCGACCCGCTCGACTTCTTCGACCCCGACGGCCACTGGAGCCTGCCCGGCTGGGACGCGGTGAAGAGCGCGTTCACCACGGTCGTGAACTGGGTGTCCGACCGCGTCGAGGACGTGAGCAACGCGGTGTCCTCGGCGGTCTCGACGATCGCGAAGAACGTGACCGAACAACCGTGGCGCGTCGGGCTCGGTGTCCTGGGCGTGCTGCTGCCCGGCTCGGTGGGCTCCGTCGTGCAGAGCCACGCCGCTCAGATCATCACCGACGTCAAGGACACGTTCTACAAGCTCGTCGGCGACCCGAAGGCGTTGCTCAAGACCGTGGCGACGGTCGCCGTGGGCGCGGTGACGTTCGTGGCCTGTGAAGCGGCCAGCGTCGGCGTGGGCACGATCGGCTGCGCGGTCCTCGCGGGCGCCGCCGCTGGTGCGGTGAGCGGTGCACTGGACTGCCCCGACGGTCAGGCCGTCCTCAGCTGCGTCGGCCGCGGCGCGGTCGCCGGCGGCGTCGGGGGTCTCGTCTTCGGGCTCACCCTCGGCGCGGGTCCCATCGTCGCCGGTGCGCTGGCCGGGGCGGCGAGCGACGTCGTCAGCCAGTACCTCGCCACCGGGCGGGTGGACGTCGACCACGTGGCGGCTGCCGGAATCTTCGGTGGGTTGACGGGCGGGCTCGCCAAGGCCGGCGCGGCTGTCGGCCGGTCGATCAAGGGTGCCGCCCCCGCCGTCGGACGGGCCGTGAACGGCCTGAAGGACCGCGTGCGGTCCGTCGATCTGCGTGACGATCGGGGCTCCATCAAGCTCGGAGGAGGGGCGGACGAGCCCGCCCCGAAGCCTTCGGCTTCCCAGACCGAGAAGAGCACCCCTGAGTTCGTCGACCTGGTGTCTCCCGCCCGCCGGGCGCACATTCTGGACGGCGAAGTGCGGCCGAACGGGACCTACGGTGGTGGACATCGACCGGGAACCGGCTACCCCCGGAAGTCGGAGTTCCCGGCAAGATGGTCCGATGACGAGATCATGCACCACATCTCCGATGTGGCGACCGATCCGCACATCACGTGGCGGACAGGAGATCGTCCTGGCGACTTCTGGGTCAACGGCACCCGAGACGGGATCGACATCGAGGTGCTGATCCGGCGCAACGAGATTTGGACCGCCTACCCCACCAACACACCGAGGAACCCATGAGCAGCATGGACGACTACGTCGGCCGAGTTCAGGCCATCGTGTGGAAGGCGGCCGACTACGTCTCGGCCGACGGCGTCGGCCGTGTGCAGCACCTCGTCGACCACGGGGAGCCGGCAGAAGCCATGTGCGCACTCGCTTGGATCATCGTCAACGAGAACGTCCAGGTGCCGGCCAGCCTGATCGTGGCGATCCGCGAACACGCCGCCGGGATCGTCGACGACGAGTTCATGCCACCGGACCTCGACAACCAGGGGTTGCCGGATCCGGAGTAGACGGAACGCGCTTGTCGTTCGATCGCCCGACACGTGTCGGGTGATCGAACGACATTGCCAGCCGATCGCAGACTGACGAATGGAGCAACGAACCCGGACAGTGATGCAGAGCCCGCCGCGGAGCGTGAGGAGACGTCGACGTGGTCGATCGCCTGGGACGCTCCGAGCTGCATTACGTTGCCGCCGAAGGAAAACCCGCACAAGCCAGGGTTCTGCTGGCCGCCGGTGCGGAGCTCGACCTGCAGGACTGCAACGGTTTCACCCCGCTGCATTTCGCGGCTCTCCACGGCAACGCCGGGGTGGCCCGCGTGCTGCTGAAGCACGGGGCCACCGTCGACCTGGCCAACGACTTCGGCAACACCCCACTGCACGTGGCCGTCGCCAGTTCCCAGGGCCGGGGAGACCTGATCGAACTGCTGCGTGACCACGGCGCGGATCCGCACCGGGTCAACGCGTACGGCCAGTCCCCGGTCGCGCTGGCCCGGCTCATCACGAACTACGACGTGGCCCGGTTCTTCACCGACCTCGAGTAGCGCGGGCGATGAGGTGAGCGCTGGCGTGGATCAGCGCCGGATCCTGCTCGACCAGGCGTGCCGCGCGGAGCGCCGCGTCGATGTGACCGGGGTTGCCGGTGGCGTCGAGGGTCGGCCAGGCCGGTCCCTCGACGCCGAACACCTCGACGTCGGTGAACCCCGCCAGCTCGGCCGCCAGCTCGTCGCCGGTGTGGAAGTGCGCGTCGGTGAACGCGGCGTGCCGGTTGTAGGCACCGATCCTGATCACGGTGTCCACATCGGACTCGTTGTCCGGCCCGAGCCGGCCGTTGGTGCCGAACTCCAGCAGCGTCAGGTAACGGGAGATCCCGGCCGCGAACAGCTGACCGCCTGGGCGCAGGACGCGCCGCGCCTCGGCCACCGCCCGGCGCCGGTCCGCGGCGCCGGTGAGGTGGTAGAGCGGACCGAACAACAGCACGACGTCGTAGCTGTCATCGCGTTCGCCGAGCCGGCGGGCGTCGCCGATCGCCGCGCTGATGCCTTGTTCACGGGCCGCTTCGACGTGTTCGGGGACCGGGTCGACCAGGTGCACGTGGTGGCCGTCGTCGCTCAGCCACTTCGCGTGGACGCCGGTGGCGCCGCCGACGTCGAGGATGGTGGCGCGCGACGGAAGGGTGCGACGCAGGATTTCCTGGGTTCGCAGGTATTCGAGGCGCCCGTGCATGGACCTGGTCAGCCGGTCGGCTTCGACCAGGTCCCGGTAGTGGTCGATCATGGCTCCCGATTGTTCCCCGGACACTGCGAGGCGATCCAACTCTTTTGCGCCGACGGGTCTGTGGCTTCCGCGTACGGGACTGTCCGAAGAGGAGTACAACAGGGGCATGGTCGATCCCGATGAGCACACCCGCAACCTCGCCGCGAACTCGAGCCCGACCGGCTGGTTCGAGCAGCTCTACGCCCAGGCCGCGCAGGGCAACGCCGAGGTGCCGTGGGACAGGCCGGAACCGTTCGCCCTGCTTCCGGAGTGGGCGCGCGACGTCGACGGCACCGGCCGGACCGCGCTGGTGGTCGGCTGCGGCTACGGGCGTGACTCGGAGTTCTTGGCGCGCAAGGGTTTCGCAGTCACAGCGTTCGACATCTCCCCCACCGCGATCGACACGGTCCGGCAACGCTTCCCCGACTCGCCGGTCGACTACCGCGTCGCGGACCTGCTCGCCCCGCCCGCCGAGTGGCACCACGCGTTCGACCTCGTCGTGGAGAGCCTGACCGTGCAGTCGCTGCCCATCGAGCTGCACCCCGAGGCGATCGGCCAGGTCGCCCGCCTCGTCAAGAGCACCCTGCTGGTGATGGGCGGCGCGCGCGACGACGACTCGCCCATCCCGGACGGCCCGCCGTGGCCGCTGACGGCGACCGAGGTCGAGTCGTTCGCGACCGACGGCCTCCGGGCCGTGTCGATCCGCCGCACCGAAGACCGCTGGCTCGCGGAGTTCACCAGGCAGTAGAACCAGTCACATGGACAACCGTTTCACCGGGCACAACCACGGCCAGGTGGTCCAAGCCGGGCACATCGACAAGGTCGAGCTCCACGCCGCGCCGTCGCCGAAAGCGCTGGCAGGCCTGCCACCCGCGACGCCGGCGTTCGTCGGCCGGGACGCCGAGCTGCTCGTCCTGCGGGACGAGGACTTCACCGTCGTGTCCGGGCTCGCCGGGGTGGGCAAGTCGGAGCTCGTCCTGCACGCGGCGCACGCCGCGCTCGCGGAGGAACGGTTCCTGGGTGGCGTTCTGTTCAAGAACCTCCAGGGCTACGACGACAAGCTGCGCGTGCTCCCCGGCGATGCCCTGGAGTCGTTTCTGCGGGCCCTGGGCGTTTCGGAGATCCCACCGGCGGAGGACGAACGGGCGGCGCTGTATCGCTCGATCCTGACCGGGCAACCCCGCATGCTGATCGTGCTCGACAACGCCAGGTCCGCCGACCAGGTTCGACCGCTCTTACCCGGCAGGCCGGGACACCGCGTGATGGTCACAAGTCGTCATCTGCTGTCCGGCCTCGACGGCGCGCGCCACGTCGAGCTCGACGTGCTCGACGAGCCCGAAGCGGCGACTCTGGTGGGTGACGCCGAGCTGGCGCGGCTCTGCGGCGGGCTGCCGCTGGCTCTCCAGATCATGAGGGCGCTGATGGTCACCGATCCGCGTGCCGACTGGGCGGCGGAACTGCGGGGAGCGCGGGACCGGCTCGACGTCATCGACGACGGGGACCGTCCACCGGTGTACGCCGCCTTCGAGCTCTCCTACGGCTCACTGACTCCCGACCAGCAGCGGCTGTTCCGGCTCCTCGCGCTTCATCCCGGCGACGAGTTCGACCTGCACACGGTGAGGTGGCTGGTGGACTTGCCGCCGGAACGCGTCCGCTCACTGTTCCGTGAGCTCCGGCGTGCGCATCTGCTGGAAAACGGTGTGACGGCCGACTGGTACCGGTTCCACGACCTCGTACGTCTTTTCGCACGCAGATGCCTGTCCGATGAGCCCGCCGCGGACCGCGACACGGCCGTCAAACGGCTGCTGAGCAGCTACGTCGTGATGATGGAAGCGGTGAGGGACGACCTGAGTCGGCTGCCGGCCGTCAATCGTCACCATGTCGGCGTCGTCGCGGCTGTCGGCATGGCGACGGCCACCGGAAATCACGAGCTGGGGCACCACCTCGGTTTCCTGCTGGTGCGCTATCTCTACTTCGCGTCAGGCTGGCGCGATCTGAGAACAGTCATGGAACACGTGCTCGTGTCGGCACGCGCGCACGATGACAAGGTGGCGGAGTTCAAGGCGTTGAAGAGTCTTGGTGACGCCCATCGCGAGCTGAAGTCCTTCGACGAAGCCATCTCCTGCTTGCGCAGCGCTCTCGAGCTGGCTTCCCGCTTCGGTGATCGTGCTTGGGAGGACCTCGCGTTGCACGGCCTCGGTGACCTCTACACGAAGATGGGGCGCTTCGACGACGCCGTCGCGTGCCTTGAACGGTGTGCTGTGATCGACCGGGAGCTGGATGACCGGCGTTCGGAAGGCCTGACACTCGCCAGTCTGGGGTGCGCCTACCACGGGCTGCACCGACTCGACGAGGCGATCGCGTGTCTCTCGAGCGCGGTGACGATATTTCGGGAGATCGGGGACCGGCACACCGAAGGCCTGCTGCTCAACGATCTCGGTACGGCTTACTACACCCGTCAGGACTTTGCCGAGGCCTTCGACGCATTCGCCGATTCCGTGCGCATCAAAATGGATTTCGAGGACCTCCTGCGCGCCGGCCAGGGGCTGTACAACATGGGCCTCGTCCATCGGCATGTGGGCGCGGTCGATGCGGCCGCACGGACTTGGACGTTCGCTGTGAAGGTGCTCGAGAAAGCCGGTGCCACGCAGGAGGTGGAACGCGTTCGCGCCGCGCTCGACCTCCTGCGTGGTAAGGGCTAGGGGTTGCTGGTCTTCAGCGTGTAGCTGCCCGAACCGCTGTAGGCGTAGACCTGCCAGGTGTAGTACCCGGCCGTGCCGCTGTAGCTGATCGTCTCGGACGAGCTCGACGACTCGGCCGAGGCGACCGTGGTCCACGCACTGCCGTTCCACTTCTGCAGGTAGAGGTCGAAGTCGGTGCCCGACGGCCCGGTCAGGCAGCCACTGTGCGTGCCGGACGAGCCGGAGTAGTAGTAGCTGCCGTTGGGCTGGTACGACGACCCGCCCTGGCTGACGGAGCCGTTGTAGGTGTTCTGCCCGGTGCAGCCGCCGCCACCGCCGCCGGAGGTGAGCAGCGTGAGGCCGTACGCCTGCAGGATCTCGTTGACGGGCTGGAAGTACGTGGTGCCGCCGGACGAGCAGTTGCCGGAGCCGCCGGACGTGACGCCCTGCGCCTGGTCGCCCGCGACGAGCGAACCGCCGGAGTCGCCGGGCTCGGCGCACACGGTCGTCTGGATCAGCCCGTTGACCGTGCCCTGCGGGTAGGTGACGCTGGCGTTGCGCGCCTGGATGGTGCCGCAGTGCCAGCCCGTCGTGGAGCCCGACCGGCAGACCGTCGAGCCGACCGGCGCGTCCTGCGAGCCGGCGATGGTGACGTTGCCGCCCGCGTAGTTGTTCACCAGCGGCTGCGGCGTGTTGCCCGAGGCGACCTGCACCCACGCGTAGTCGTTGCCGGGGAAGCTGCTGCCGCGGAACGTGCCGGACGGCTGGGTCGTCGTCGCGCCGCTCGTTCCGCAGTGGCCGGCCGTGACGAACCCGCCGCTGACCGAGAAGCCGACGCTGCACCGGGTGTTGCCGTTGATGTAGTACGCGTTGCCGCCGATGACGTCGATCAACGCGCGCGGCTGCTCGTTGGTGACGACGACTTCGGCGTCGGTGCCCGCCGCGAACCTCTTGCCCTCGCCGAGGTCCCTGGCCTTCACCACGACGCGGTTCCTGGCGACGTCGACGTACCAGCCGACGACGTTCTCGTTCTTCGGCTTGGCATCCAAAGTGGACTTGATGGCGTCGAGTTCCTGCTCGGTGCGCTTGACGACCGTGGTCTTCGCGCCGGGGACGTCGACCTGCCTCGTCAGTGCGATGTGGAGCCGGCCCTTGTCGATCCACGATCCGGCGTAGATGGCGGAGTGGGCCTTGCGGACCTTGACCGCGGTGTCACTGGCCTGCTTGTCGGCCTGGATGCGGGCCTGGGCCTCCTGGGCGGACAGCCCGAGGTCGCGTTGGACTGCGGACATCATGTCGTCCGAAGCGTTGGCCGGTGTGGTCAGAACCGCGGCGGCCAGGCAGGCAGCGGCCAGCGCTCTTGCGTACAGCATGCCGATCTCCTTTGTCAGGAGTGCAGGGGTGGGCACGCTTCCGGAAGCGGTTGTCCGAAGCTAACCCGCATTCGGGTCAGCGGGTAATACCGCTTGGGTCATAACATCCGTTGATAACCCCGAAGCCCGGGTTATCCAGAAGCCAGCTCACATATCGGGGGTTCCGCTCGGCCGCCTCGACGTAGGCTTCAGCCGCGTACCCCATGATCCGCTCGGTGGGGTTGCCCATGAAGTGCCGCCACCGCAGCGGTGTCCCGTTGATCGGGCGCACCTCGAGGCCGGCCGCCTTCCGGAACGTCGGCTGGCACAACGCCACCGCCTTGCCCGCCTGCACGAGGTCGACGCAGCTCATGACGTCCACTTCGTACAACGGTTTCGGCGTGAACCCGGCGTCGTCGCACGCCCGCGCGAAGCAGTCGCCGAAGCACCCGTCGCCGGGTGTGGCCGCCCACTGCATGTCCTTCAGCTCCGCGAGGTCGCCGCTGAACGGGTGCTCCTCGGGCAGCAGGACGAACACCGGGTCCGTCGCGATCTCCACCCACCCCTCGGGCGCGGTGTCGTTGCCGCAGACGCCGATGATCGCGCAGTCGAGCCTGCCCTGGTCCAGCCCCCTCGCCAGCTCGTCCGCCGACCACGACACCTGCGTGCTGACGTTGGCGTGATCCTCGGTCAGCCGATGCACGATCCCGCCGAGGAACGGCCCGTTCACCGCACCGATGCGGATTCGGTCCGGCTCCGGTCGCTCCGCCAGTTTCTGGACGTCCTCTTCGAGGCGGGTGATCGCGGGCAGCAGGATCTTGGCCCGTTCGAGCACGAGCTCGCCGAGCGCCGTGGGTCTCGCGCCTCTCCGATCCCGGTCGAACAACCGGCCGCCGACCAGGCTTTCCAGCCGTTGCAGCTGCGCGGTGAGGGCGGGCTGGGCGAGGCCGAGGACGGCTGAGGCCTTGGACAGGCTGCCGGCTTCGGCGATCGCGCAGATGACGCGGAGGTGGCGGAGCTCCAGCTTCATGCCGCGCAGTTGACTCCTTCCGGCTCGCGCAGCGCAACCATTTGGTCTCGCCGTGCGATACACCGGCCGTGACCAACGAGTTCACCGGCGACAACTACGGTTCGTTCGTCCAGGCCGGCTCCATCGGATCGGTGCACCTCCCACCGGCCGCGCCGACCGCGCTCGACGGCATACCCCGGTGCAGTCCCACGTTCACCGGACGTGCCGCCGACCTGGACCGGCTGCGGGAGTCCGGTGAGCTCACCGTCGTCTCGGGGCTCGCCGGCGTCGGCAAGACGGAGCTGGTGCTCCACTTCGCCCACACCACCCCGCATCCGGGCGGGTACCTGTTCGTCGACCTGCAGGGCTACGACCGCGACCGGCGGGTCGAGCCGGGCCGGGCGCTGGAGTCGTTCCTGCGAGCGCTCGGCATCCGGGGTGAGGACATCCCGCCGGAGGAAGCCGACAAAGCCGCCCTGTACCGCTCGGCAACGGCCCGCCGCGAGCCGATGCTCGTCGTGCTGGACAACGCCTCGTCGGCCGCACAGGTCCGGCCGCTGCTGCCCGCGAAGCACCGGGTGATCGTCACCAGCAGGCACAAGCTCGTCGGGCTGGACGGCGCCGATCACCTGGAACTCGACGTCCTGAGCCGGGAGGCCGCGCTCACCCTGGTGCCCGACGCGGAGCTGGCCGAGCTGTGCGGGTGGCTGCCGCTCGCGCTGTGCATCATGGCCGCGCTGCTGACCGCCGAACCGGAACAGCCCATCGCCGAATGGGTCGTCCGGCTGCGTGCGGCCCGTGACCGGCTCGATCTCCTCGACGACGGCGACCGAGCCGTGCGCGCCGCGTTCGACCTGTCCTACGACTGGCTCACCGCGGAGCAGCGACGACTGTTCCGGCTGCTCGCGCTGCACCCCGGTGACCACATCTCGGTCGAGTGCGCCGCGATGATGTCGCACGTCCCGTTGGAGCCGACCCGCAAGACGCTCCGGGAGCTGCGCACGGCCCACCTGCTGGAGCCCGGATACCGCTTCCACGACCTCGTGCGGATCTACGCGAAGGGCCGCCTGGCCGAGGAGCCGCCCGCGGACCGCGAGGCCGCGCTCGACCGCCTCGTCCTGTACTTCTCCGGCCAGAGCATCCTGACGGGCCGGCGCTTGGACTCGCCGGCCGACGAAGCGGACCGGGCCGCCGCACTGGACTGGTTCGACACCAACCGGCAGAACCTGATCAGCACGGCGTCGCTCGCCAACGCGACCGACCGGCACGACGGCGCGATCAATGTGGCCCGCTGGTCGTACTTCTATCTCCGCATCAGGTCGCACATCTCCGAATGGCTGGACATCAGCGCGGTGGCCATGTCGTCCGCACGGGCGGTCGGCGACGCTCGCGCGGAGGCCGAGGCGCTGACCCAACAGGGCATGGCCCAGTTCGCGATCGAGCAACTGGCCCCCGCGTACGCGGCGTTGATGAAGGCGTGGAAGCTGGCGATGGACCACGAGTTCCCCGACGTCGGGTTCACGGCGGTCGGTGCGCTCGCGGCGGTGTTGATGCGCAGCGGCCGGATCGATGACGCCATCACACTGCTGCACGCCGGAATCACGGAAGCGCTGGAACGCCGCGACGGTCACACGTTGTGCGTGTTCTTCGGGAATCTCGGCACCATCCACCTCGACCAGGGCCGGCCGGAGGAAGCGTCCCGCTTCCTCGAAGAGGCGTTGCGGATGGAACGACGGTTCGGCCTGGACTCGCATCACGGCGTGAGCACCCGCAACCAGTTGGGCCTCGCCTACGTCCTGATGGGCAGGCCACAGGTGGCCGTGCTGTGCCTGGAGGACGCGTTGACCACGTGCCGCACCTTCGGTGACCTGGCCGCCGAGGGACACGTCCGGCTCAACCTGGGACACGCTCTGCGTGATCTCGGGCGGGTGGCCGAGGCGGAGCAGGCCTGGGCGGCCGCGCTCGACGCCTTTCGAGCGGTCGACTCACCACAGATCGCCGGCTTCGAGGCATATGTGGCCCAGCTCAGAGCCGGGACCGAATGAAGGTCAACGCTTCCGGCAGGACGCGCTGCCAGTAGCCACCGTCGTGCGCGCCGTGGTCGAACGACCGCACCTGGGCGTTCACCGCGGTCGCCAAGTCGACCGCGGGATCGTGGAACGGATCCTCGCGGCCGCACCACACCCCCACGGGTGCCGAGATGGCTTCGGTGTGGCGCAACGGCTCGTGCGCCTCCCACACGTCCCGCGACGCGAAGCCCTTGATCCGATCCGCGTCCTCCCACGACGGGAACAGCGCCGGGCTGATCGCGGCCACGGCTTTTAATGGCTGCCGGGTGGCGAGGTCGAGTACCCCGAAGCCGCCCATGGAGATCCCCAGCGCGGCCACCACCGGCGACGGCAGCTCCAAGTCCACCCAGTACTTCTCCGAACCGTTGACCGCGACCATCGAGAACCCACCGCCGCTCGCGGCGAGGAACCGCGGCAGCCCCATGTCGATCCACCACTGCGCGGACCCGCCCCGCCCGTGCAACGCCAGAACCGCGGGACCAGACCCGATCACCGCACCCCACGGCTGCCACGAGACGGGAGCGGGGTCGACGGAAGGGACCACACCGTCGGGCCCGGTCCACCCCAGGACCCGGCGACCGGGCACCGACAGAGCGCCCGCGACGGCCCCGGCACCGAGCACCCCGAAGCCGCCGAGCAGCAGGCGCCGATTGATCGTCACGACACCATTGAACACGGCAACGGACACAATGTGCGCCGATCATGGGAAGCGTGGACACTCTGACACTGCCACGCAAAGAACACCGGACCCAGGATTCCGAGATGGACACCAGGACGAGCCGTCGACCACACCGCGCTGTTTCAGCAGCGTAACCAGGGATTGACGTCCTCATCGCCCGGCAGGGCGATGATTCCAACGCAGCTACCAGCGCCTATGTGGCGGAGGTGACTAGTTGAGGTTCACGGCTCACAGGCCCGGCAACCCGGTCGCCTCCCCGTGCGTTCACCGCCCGCCCGGCGGCGATGTTGCGAGCCGCGTTCACGTCCGCGTTGCACTCGAAGCCGCAGGACCGACACCGGAACACCGCTTGGCTCTCGCGGGATTCCGCTGCCACGTGCCCGCAGCGGGAACATTGCTGCGACGTGTACGCGGGGTTGATCTTCTCCACTCGTCCAGGAGCCTTGTGCTCCAACCGCGACACGAGGTGTCCCCAGCCGGCCGCCAGAATTGCGCGGTTCAACCCGGCCTTCTGCCTGACCCGGTGACCCGGTTCAGCGGCGGTGCCCTTCGCAGACCGGGTCATGTTCGCGACGGTCAGGTTCTCGACCCGGATCACGTCGAACCGACGGGCCAGGTCGGTGCTGGTCTTCTCCACCCAATCCCGACGGCGATCTCGCGTCCGCGCATGCATCTTCGCGACAGCGACCTTGACGCGGCGACGCCGATTGGATCTCAGGCAGCCACGCGCGAGCTTGCGCTGCAGGCGAACGAGGCGACGCCGGGCATTCGTCGGCGTGGCGGGGCAGTACAACAGGTCGCCGGTCGACAGAGCAGCGGATACCACCACACCTCGATCCACACCCACCGTCTGACCGTTGCCCGGTGCGAGTATCGGCTCGGGACGGCTCGCGAACACGATGTGCCAACGCCCCGCCACGTCACGGGTGACGCGGTAGGACTTGACATTGGCCGGGACCGCACGCGACCAGCGGAACCGCACCCAGCCGATCTTGGGCACCCACACGCGGCCGTTGCCGCGGTTGAGCCGCCGCACGTGGTCTGCCCGCAGCCCGACCTGACGAAAACCCTCGTGCGTGCCCATCTTGCGCCAGCCGGGCCGTCTGCTTGTGCCGGTGTAGAAGCGCCGCATCGCCTGGTGGAAATCACGCAGCGCCTGCTGCTGCACGGTCACCGATCCGGAAGCCAGCCAGTTGAAGGCAGCACGAGCGTCCGTCAGTTGCCGGCATTGCTCCGCGAGGCCGGGCGCCGCGGCTCTGCCCGGCCGCCAGTACTGGTGCTGCTCCACGGCGAGGTTCCACACGAACCGAGCGTGCCGGCAGTGCTCGAGGAGCCCGGCCTCCTGACCGGGTGCGAGCACAAGCCGATAGCGGTGGGACATGGGATCACGCTATCGACAGCCACCGACAAAACCGGTCGCGCGCCTGGCCGGAGGGCCAGAGCCTGCCTGGATTGGAGCCGATGACCGATGGCCGTTGACCCCGCTCAGACCCAGGTCACACCCGATGGCCGCGTAGAGCTCGCCGACGTGGGTCCCATCGAACACAGCAGGTTCTACAACCCCGAACTGGCGCCGGTGCCGATCAAGGATCGCACCTGGACGACGTACAACTTCTTCGCGCTGTGGATGGGCATGGCGCACAACATCCCGAGCTACACGCTGGCCGCGAGCCTCATCGCGATCGGGATGGACTGGGTCCAGGCGTTCATCACGATCACGCTCGGCAACCTGATCGTGCTGATCCCGATGCTGCTGAACAGCCACGCGGGCACGAAGTACGGCATCCCGTTCCCGGTGTTCGCCCGCGCGTTCTACGGCGTGCGGGGCGCGAACCTCGTGGCGCTGCTCAGGGCGTTCATCGCGTGCGCGTGGTTCGGTATCCAGACGTGGGTCGGCGGCAAGGCCCTGCACGTGATCATCGGCAAGCTCGCTGGAGACCCTTGGATCAAGGCACCGCAGATAGGCGGCCAGCCCTGGACGTTGTGGCTGTGCTTCTTCGGCTTCTGGGTCGTGCAGATGCTGATCATCTGGCGGGGCATGGACGCGATCCGGCGGTTCGAGAACTGGACCGCGCCGCTCGTCAGCATCGGTTTCCTCATCCTGCTCGGGTACGTCGTCGGCAAGGCCGGCGGGTTCGGGCCGATCCTGCAGGAGCCGAGCAAGCTGGGCTGGGGCGCGGACTTCTGGAAGATCTTCTTTCCCGCGTTGATGGGCATGATCGCGTTCTGGTCCACGCTCAGCCTCAACATGCCGGACTTCACGCGGTTCGGCGGCAGCCAGAAGAAGCAGATCACCGGTCAGATCCTCGGTCTGCCGACGACGATGAGCTTCATCGCGATCATCGCCATCCTGACGACGTCCGGCGCGCAGGCGTTGTACGGGCAGGCGATCTGGGACCCGGCCGACCTCGCCAGCCGGTTCGACAGCACGCTGGTCGTGCTCGTGGCGCTCATCTCGCTCGTGCTGGCGACGATCAGCGCGAACCTCGCGGCGAACGTGGTGAGCCCCAGCTACGACTTCTCCAACGCGTTCCCCAAGAAGATCACCTTCGCGCTCGGCGGGCTGATCACCGGGGTGATCGGCATCGTGATCCAGCCGTGGCGGCTGATCAGCGACCCGAACATCTACATCTTCGCGTGGCTCGGGTTCTACGGCGGGCTGCTCGCGGCCGTCGCGGGCGTGTTTGTCGCCGGGTACTGGGTGCTGAACAAGACCGCACTGAAGCTGCAGGACCTCTACGAGGACGGCACGGGCGCGTACTGGTTCAACGGCGGCTGGAACTGGAAGGCCGTGGTCGCGACGGTGATCGGCGGCGTGCTCGCCGTCGGCGGCGCGTACGGCGGACCATTTCCGGCCGACGGCTTGATTCCGTTGCTCAAGCCGCTCTACGACTACAACTGGGTCGTCGGGTTCGTCGCGGGGTTCGCCGCCTATCTCGCACTGTCCCTACGCACTAAGGAGACCGCCAGGTGAGCAACATCGTCCGGGCCGGACTGGTTCAGCAGAAGTGGACGGGTGAGAAGGAGTCGATGATCGCGAACGCGGTCGAGCACATCCGGACCGCCGCGTCGCAGGGCGCCCAGGTGGTGTGCCTCCAGGAACTCTTCTACGGCCCCTACTTCTGCCAGGTGCAGGACGCGGACTTCTACTCCTACACCGAGGGCATCCCCGACGGCCCGACCACCGAGCTGATGTGTCAGGTCGCCGAGCAGAACGGCGTCGTGCTGATCGTGCCGATGTACGAGCAGGAACAGCCCGGCGTCTACTTCAACACCGCGGCCGTGATCGACGCGGACGGCACGTACCTCGGCAAGTACCGCAAGAACCACATCCCGCAGGTGAAGGGCTTCTGGGAGAAGTTCTACTTCAAGCCGGGCAACCTCGGTTACCCGACGTTCGACACCGCGGTCGGCCGCATCGGCGTCTACATCTGCTACGAGCGGCACTTCCCCGAGGGCTGGCGCGCGCTCGGCCTGGCCGGCGCGAAGATCGTGTTCAACCCGTCCGCCACGAGCCGCAGCCTCAGCGAGTACCTCTGGAAGCTGGAGCAGCCCGCGGCGGCCGTGGCGAACGAGTACTTCGTCGGCGCGATCAACCGCGTGGGCGTGGAACCGTTGGGCGACAACGAGTTCTACGGCCAGACGTACTTCGTCAACCCGCGCGGGCAGCTGGTCGGTGACGCGGCCAGCGACACCGAGGAAGAGGTCGTCGTGCGCGACCTCGACATGGACCTGCTCGCCGAGGTGCGCGACCTGTGGGCGTTCTACCGCGATCGCCGCCCCGACACCTACGAGGGGCTGGTCACGCCATGAGCATCCTGATTCGCAACGGGCTCGTCGTGAACGCGACGGGCACGCACGCCGCCGACGTGCTCGTCGACGGCGAGAAGATCGCGGCACTGGTCACGCCGGGGTTCGACCTGCAGGCCGACGAGACCATTGACGCGCAAGGAAAGTACGTCATCCCTGGCGGCATCGACGCGCACACGCACATGGAGATGCCGTTCGGCGGCACCCAGTCCGCGGACACGTTCGAGACGGGCACCACGGCGGCCGCGTGGGGCGGCACGACGACGATCATCGACTTCGCCGTGCAGGCCAAGGGCACGTCACTGCTGTCCACAATGGACAAGTGGCACGAGAAGGCCGACGGGAACTGCGCGATCGACTACGGGTTTCACATGATCATCTCCGACGTGAACGACACGTCGCTCAAGGAAATGGAGTCGTGCATCAGCCAGGGCGTGAACAGCTTCAAGATGTTCATGGCCTACCCCGGCGTCTTCTACGCCACGGACGGCGAGATCCTGCGCGCGATGCAGAAGGCCCGCGAGACCGGCGCCACGATCATGATGCACGCCGAGAACGGCATCGCGATCGACCAGCTCGTCGCGCAGGCCCTCGCGGAAGGCAAGGGCGAGCCCGTCCAGCACGGCCTGACGCGGCCACCGGAGCTGGAAGGTGAGGCGACCAGCCGGGCGATCCAGCTCGCGAAGGTCACCGGCTCGCCGCTCTACATCGTGCACCTGTCCGCGGCACAGGCGTTGGACGCGGTCACGAGGGCGCGCGACACCGGGCAGAACGTGTTCGCCGAGACGTGCCCGCAGTACCTGTACCTGTCGCTGGAAGACCTCGCCAAGCCGGGGTTCGAGGGCGCGAAGTACGTCGCCTCTCCCCCGCTGCGGCCCATGGAGCACCAGGGCGAGCTGTGGCGTGGCCTGCGCACGAACGACCTGTCGATCGTGTCGACCGACCACTGCCCGTTCTGCTTCAAGGACCAGAAACAGCTGGGCGTGGGCGACTTCTCGAAGATCCCCAACGGCATGCCGGGCGTCGAGCACCGGATGGACCTGCTGCACCAGGGCGTGGTGAAGGGCGAGATCACGGTCAACCGGTGGGTGGAGATCGCCGCCACGACTCCGGCGCGCATGTTCGGCCTGTACCCGCGCAAGGGCGTGATCGCCCCCGGCGCGGACGCGGACATCGTGATCTACGACCCGGCCGCCCGCCAGACGATCTCGGCCGAGACGCACCACATGGCCGTCGACTACTCGGCCTACGAGGGCTTCGAGGTCACCGGCAAGGTCGACACCGTGCTGTCGCGCGGTCGGGTGGTGCTCACGGGCGGAACGTTCCGTGGCGCGGCCGGGCAGGGCAAGTTCCTTGAGCGCGAGCTCAACCAGTACCTGATCTGAGAATGGAGTCCTCGTGGATTTCGGTGTCGTGCTGCAGACGGACCCGCCGGCGCGGGACGTCGTCTCGGGGCTGAAAGCCGCCGAGGACTGCGGGTTCCGCTACGGCTGGACGTTCGACTCGTGCGTGCTGTGGCAGGAGCCGTTCGTCATCTACTCGCAGGTGCTGGCGGCCACGAAGGAGCTGATCGTCGGCCCGATGGTCACCAACCCGTCGACGCGCGACTGGTCGGTGACGGCGTCGCTGTTCGCCACGCTCAACGACATGTTCGGCAACCGCACGGTGTGCGGCATCGGCCGCGGCGACTCGGCGCGCCGGGTCATCGGCCAGAAGCCGGCGACGCTGGGTGTGCTCGGCGAGGCCATGCACGTGATCAAGGAACTGGCCGAGGGCCGCGAGGTCCAGCACCACGGCACGCCCGTGCGCATCCCGTGGGTGCGCGACGGCAAGCTGGAGATCTGGATGGCCGCGTACGGTCCCAAGGCGCTGAAGCTGGTCGGTGAACAGGCCGACGGCTTCATCCTGCAGACCGCCGACCCGGACATCGCCCGCTGGACCATCGGCGCGGTCCGCGAAGCCGCGACCGCGGCGGGCCGCGACCCGTCGGCCATCACGATGTGCGTGGCCGCGCCCGCGTACGTCGGCACCGACCTGCCGCACCAGCGCGAGCAGCTGCGCTGGTTCGGCGGCATGGTCGGCAACCACGTGGCGGACCTCGTCGCGCGGTACGGCGACTCCGGCGTGGTGCCGAAGGCGTTGACGGACTACATCAAGGGCCGCGAGGGGTACGACTACTCCCACCACGGCAAAGCGGGCAACCGGTCCACCGATTTCGTTCCGGATGAAATCGTCGACCGGTTCTGCTTGGTCGGCCCGGAACAGGCACACGTGGATCGCCTTCAGGAGTTGAAGGAAATCGGAGTCGATCAGTTCTCGCTGTATCTGATGCACGACGAGAAGGACAAGACCCGCGAAGCGTACGGATCCTCGATCATTCCGGCAATCTGACGCCGTTAATTCGTTCCGGCCTGCGGACCATCAGCCCGCAGGCCGGAGCAACGAACACGCTAACCGGACTGCGGCAGCGCGTGGTGGTCGGCCAGCACCGCCACCATTGCCGCCCGCGTCGACACGTCCAGCTTCGCGAAGATCCGCCGCAGGTGCGTCGACACCGTGTAGAGCGAGATCTCCAGCACGGCGGCGATCATCTTGTTGGTGTGCCCCAGCCCCACCATCCGGGCGATCTCCCGTTCCCGCGGTGACAACAGATCCA
The DNA here is from genome assembly GCF_030269605.1 of Lentzea sp. NBRC 105346. Lineage (GTDB taxonomy): Bacteria > Actinomycetota > Actinomycetes > Mycobacteriales > Pseudonocardiaceae > Lentzea. The sequence continues at coordinate 195,781 of NZ_BSTQ01000014.1, read as the reverse complement.
CCGGATCCGGGTTCAACGGCAACAGCAGGCACCGAACCCCCAGTTCCTGCGTGTCGAGCAGCGGAGCGTCCCCCGACGACTCCCCCAGCTCGGCGACGCGACGTACGAGCGCGCGTAGCAGTGATCTGACGCGGTCGTCCTCCATCACTTCTTGTCGATCCATGAACGCCCTCCCCCGGCGTGTTGGAACCGCTCCCCCGAGCGAATCGCGCAAGGTTCCAGTAACCAGGAAAGCGCAATCCGCCATTCGCCGCGTCCCCGATTCGTGTGACACACGTGTGCAGTAGCTCAATCGCACGCCAATGGAATGTGTGACTTTTCCCAGCTCAACGGCGCAGGTGGACTGTGCGACAGGCCAGGGAAGAGGAGCCACATCATGACGCAGCAGTTGGAATACGAGGAGTTCCTCGGCAACGTCCTGGGTGAAGGCGAGGACGAGCTGGAGGCCGAGGAGGAACTCGAGGGCGAGTACGAGAGCGAATTCGAGGAGGAGCTGGAAGCCCTCGTCGGGCAGCACGAGTACGAGCTCGAGGACGAAGCCAGGCACCACGAGTACGAAGACGAAGCCAGGTACCACGAGTACGAGGACGAGGGCGAGGAGTTCTTCAAGCGGATCGGCCGCGGGCTGCGCCGCTTCGGGCGCATCGCGAGCCGGGGGCTGAAGGTGTTGCGGCCGCTGGCGAAGATCGCCGCCCCGATGATCGGTACCGCGCTCGGCGGTCCGCTGGGCGGACTGGCGGGCAAGGCGATCGGGTCGCTGCTGGAGAGCGAGTACGAGGACGAGGCCGAGTTCGAGGAGGAGCTCGCGCGTCCGATCAGCGCCACCCACGCGCAGGCCGAGGCGCTCGCCGCCAGTGCGGCGCACGCCGAGTCGGAGGGCGAGGCCGAGGCGCTCGTCGGCGCGGCCGCCAGCACGTTGCTCAGCAGGCCGGACCGCCGCGCGCTGCGCAAGGTCCACGCCGACCTCGTGCGCGGGGCGTCGGTGCTCGCCGAACTGCTGCACCGCAACAAGGCCACCCGCGCGTACACCGGCATCGTTCCGTCCATTGTAGACCGGACGGCGAACACGCTGACCAAGTACGCCCGCAGCGGCCGGCCGCTGAACAGCCAGGTTGTCGGACACGCGCTGGGCGCGCACGCCACGCGCGTGCTGGCCGATCCACAGGCCGCGCGCCAGGCGCTGACCAGGCACGTCCGCGGCGTGCGCAAGGCGCGGCAGCTCGGGATGGTCGCCACCTATCCGGGACCGCTGCGCGCGCCGGTCGTGAACGGGTCCGCGTCGAAGCGTCCGGGCCGGTCGACCGTGCAGGTGACGACGCCGGTGCGGGTGCCGACCGCGAACGGCTCGCGGCTGGTGCGGGTGGTCTCGCACGTGAAGGTGCCCGAGGGGGCGGTGCCGGCCGGTCGCACGGCGAGTGTCCGGCAGGACAACGAGTTCTAGGGGGAATTCGATGAGGCGCAACGGTTACCCGGTGATCGAGGGCGAGCTGGAGGGCGAGTACGAGCTCGAGTGGGAGGGCGAGTACGAGACCGAGTTCGAGTGGGAGGACGAGGACGAGGGCGAGTGGGAGAACGAGTTCGAGAACCTCGTCCGCGAGCTGGAGTTCGAGGAGGAATACGAGTACGAGGACGAGCTCGAGGAGGAGTACGAGGCGGAGTGGGAGGACTTCGCCAACCCCAACCTCCGTGCCAGCCGGCTCGGCGTCGCGCAGGAAGCCGAGCTCATGGCGCACTTCGCCAGCATGGCCGCGAACGCCGAGAGCGAGGCCGAGGCCGAGGCGTTCCTCGGTGCGCTGGTCCCGCTGGCGGCGCGGATCCTGCCCAAGGCGCTGCCGGTGATCCGGAAGGTCGGCCCGCAGCTGATCAAGGGGGTCGCGAACGTCGGGCGCCAGCTGTGGAAGCGGCCGGAGACGCGGCAGCTGGTGAAGGCCGTGCCGGACGCCGTGCTGAAGACCGCCGGTGACCTCGCCGGGCAGTGGGCCGACGGCAAGGACATCAGCTGGCGCAAGGCGGCGGGCACGTTCGGCAAGAACATGGCCGACACGCTGCGCTCCAACCGCACCGGCGCCGTCCGCGCGACCAACCAGCTCAACCGCAGGCACCAGCAACGCCAGTCGGGCCACGGCGGCCGCCGCGCGAGCGGCTACCGCACGCCGGCCCGTCGTCGTCGCCAGCCCACCGCACAGCGTCGCGTCGCCGGCAGGCGTCGCCGTGGTTGCTGAGCTCCTCGCGCCGCAGGCCCGCCGGACCGGACCGGCGGACGCCGCCGGCGCGTCCGATCACCTGCGCACCTGGGTGCTCAGCCAGGCTCAGAACGTCGTGCGGCACCGGGAAGGCCTGCGGCCCTTTCGGTTCGACGAGTTCGGCGATCCGGCGACCGGCCCGAGCAAGGGGCACGTCAAGGCGGTCAACGACCTCCTCGGCACGCTCCGCAAGCCGCTCGGCAAGGTCCTCGCACAACTCGAACGCGCGGCTTCGGAGGCCGTCGACGAGCCGAGCCGAGCTCGGCTGACGCGTCTGCTGGAGCTGAAGTCCAAGGCACACGACTGGGTTCGCGCCACCGAACAGGTCTGGGACTTCTACCTCGAGCTGTTCGGGCAACGGCAGTCGGCGTTCGCACCGTGGCTGGTGGCGTGCGACCGCATCGCGCTGGACTGCTACCAGTACGCGTACCTCGGCATCGGGGTGACGCGGTCGGTGCCCGCACCGCCGCCGTTCGCGTACATGCGCACGGGTTTCTCCCCCGCCACCTACCGGCGTGGGATCCGGCTCAGCAAGATCGGGAAGCAGCTCAACCCGTTCGCGCTGATCCAACTGCCGTACCACCGGCTGCTGAACCCGTGGACGCTCGGCGCGATCCTGCACGAGGTCAGCCACAACCTGCAGAACGACCTCGGGTTGCAGAAGACCGTGCCGGTGACGATCGCGCGCAGGCTGCTGGACGCGGGCCTGCCCCGGTCGGTGGCGGCCGTGTGGACCCGGTGGAACCGCGAGATCTTCGCGGACATGTCCGGGCTGCTGCTCGGCGGTCCCGCGGCGGTCGGCTCGTTGTTCGACGTGGTGGGCAGGTCGCGGCGCCAGACGCTGACCTACTCGCCGGGCGGGGTGCATCCCACGCCGTACCTGCGTGCGTTCCTGTCCGTCGAGTTGTTGCGGCGCATGGGGTTTCCGCTCGAGGCGGAGGCGCACCTGCGGACGTGGCGGTCGCTCTACCCGGACACGCGCGGGTCGGACATCCCTTCGGAGTTGCTGAAGACCGCGCGCACCGCCGTTCCACTGGTGGTGGACGCGGTGTGCGGCACGAAGTATCCGACGCTGGGCGGCCGGACCCTGTTGCGCGTGCTGCGGTTCCAGCCGAAGGAGCAGGCGATGATCGAGGAGGCGGCCGGCCGGCTCGCCGAGGGTGTGGACCCCGGCGTGGTGCCCGAACGGTTCCTCATCGGGGCCGTGCGTCACGCGATCGAGCGGGAGCTGGCGCCGCCGGAACGCCTGATGCACAACTTCTTCGCGGAACTGGGGAGGAGGTCGCGATGAGCGTGCGAACGGAAGTGCCGCAACTACGCGACGCCGTCGCCCGCCTGCACGACTCGTGGCGCGAGCTGAACGTGACGGTGACGGAGGACAAGCCCACGGGCGTGGGCCTCGCGGTCGCCGACGACGTGCAGGAAGCGGTCGTCGACGGTCTGTCCTACTTGGACAGCGCGTTGCGCGAGCTCGACGGCGGGGCCAGCCCGGCCCGCGTCTACGCGGCGGCGGTCGAGCTGGAGGCGTTGCGGCGCAGGTACGACGAACGCATGCGGTCCTACCTCGCGGTCAGCGATCTGCTGGTCGGGATCAGGGGCCACGGGCCGGAGTGGCGCGGCTGGGCCGGTTCGGTCATCTCCGGCGGTGAAAGGTGCGCCGAACCGCTGCAGGCGGTGAGCGATGCGCTGATGAGGTGCTGGCGCGAGATCACGGATGAAGGGGGAGGTACACGATGAACGACATTGACGACGACAAGCGCGATCGCGGCGCCGCACTCCGCAACCCGCACGACATCGACGCAGCGTTCCCGATTCTCACCAAGGACGTCGGCACGGTCACGCCGTCGTCGACGGACCGGGGCGAGGGCGAGCTGGGCCGGCTGGCCAGCAACGCGATCAGCGACGTGCTGGGCTGGAAGTTCCGGCCCGGTGACGCCAAGGGTTTCGTGGCCGCGCTGAGCGGCAGCTTCGACCTGACGCAGATCGAGGGGCACACGGAGGCGACCTGGCGGCCGCGCGGCTATGCCGTGCAGGCGGATCTCGGCGCGGTCACCGGCGCGCAGGCGTCGCTCGCGGCCCGTGCGCGGACCGCGATCAAGGACTCGCTGACGTTGCTCGACGCGCTGACGCCGCTGCGGGTGGACTTCGACCCGCAGGACGCGGAACTGTTCCGCAGCCTGGTGCGCGACGACATGCGGGGGCTGCTGCACGAGTTCGAAAGCCCGCTGATCCGGGTGCCGAAGGTGGACCAGCTGTTCGCGATGCTGCTGTTCAACTCCGCCATCGACGTCGACACCAGGCGTGGGGGCGTGGGCGGCGGCCCGATCACCGACGAGAACGTCGGCGGTCACCTCGGGCGGCTGCGCGACGAGTTCGGCCTGATCTCCCGGCTGGTCAACACCATCGAGGAGGAACGGGTGCAGACCTCGTTCATCACGCTGGTGGACTGGAACGTCTCGCTCTTCGAGGGGTGGACCCGCGTGCGCGCCAGGATCGACCCGTTCAACCCGCCGACGGACTCCAGCGGCTTCTTCGGCCCGGCGCTGATCGCGTTGTCGCAGCTGATGGCCGCGACGGCCGCGCAGGTCGAGGAACTCTGGGCGGCGCTGGACTCGGTGCTCATCAACGCCGGCGAGCGCGAGGTGCTGCGGGTTCCGGTGCCACCGGTGATCCCAACAGGCGGCGGTGGTAGCGACCTGGACACGGCGCCGAAGGAGTCCATGACGCTCGGCGGACTGACCCGGTGGGTGCACGAGTTCGCGCTCAACGACGGAAAGAAGATGGCCGAGCTGGGCAAGGACGGCGTCGACAACGCGTTCGTCCAGGTCGCGCGGCGGTTGCAGGACATCGTCGGCGCGCTGCCGAGGAGGTTCCGGACGCCACCGGGCGAGGACAACACCAGGGACTTCGCCAACACGCTGCCGGCCGGGTTCTTCAGCAGGCGTGTGCAGATCGCGATCGACGAGCTGCACGACGACCTGCAGGAGATCGTGCGGATCGCCCAGTCCGTGCACCACCCCGACGACTTCCTGCCCGAGTCCAACGGGTCGGCGAAGCTCTCGGACAAGCAGATCGACGACCTGGTGGCGCGGCTCAAGGCCGAACTGAGCCCACCGGCCAAACCGCGGCCCCGCCCGCGGCCCAAGGCGTAGCGGGGAGGGATCGAGATGGCAACCGAGAAGGAGTACAAGGAGCTCTTCGACCGGGTGGCGGCCCTGCGGGGGCAGGTCGCCAACCGGCTCGCGGGAGAGCTCACGTCCAACCCGCAGCTCGCGGACTCGTTGATCCGGCAGATCGACGACATGCTCGACAGCGTCGAGACCGCCGAGCGGGCCAAGCCGTCCGCACCGGACGGCGGGCTCGGCCAGTTGGTCGGCATCGGCCCGGAGGCGGCGCAGACGCTCGGGCAGACCGCGTTGCCGCGCGGTGTCGAGAGCTACGACGAGAACGTCGCGTCCGAGCGGATCTACGCGGTCGGCGACCTGTACTACCTGTACCAGCACGAGCGGATCGGCGTTTTCCGCGTGGTGCAGAAGCTGCAGGAGCTGTTCCAGGGCGGCGCGATCCGCCTCTCCGACGGCGTGGGCGCGTTCGGGCTGTACAAGTTCGACCGGCGCGACGTGCTGCGGTACACGAAGAAGGACCGCATCTCGGCGTACCGGCGGATCCTGGGCTACGGCAAGGGATCCGGGTCCGCGAACTCGCGGCCGAACACCGACTTCCACCGGCTGTTCGTGCACCTGAACAACCAGATCGCGTTGTTCTGGCGGGACAAGCGGATCTCGGACGTGATCCGGGCGCGGGCGTACGACCCGTCGTTCGGCAGCATCGCGGTGGTGCGCCGCGCGGGGCTGGACCTCAGGAACAACCTGAAGTTCACGTCCTACGGCCACCTCAACGTGTTGCGCGTCGAGGTCATGCAGCTGCTGGAGGAGGCTTTCAAGATCCTCAACGCGGAGGACGTGAAGGACCTCTTCGGCGCGGCCAACGCGTGGGACGTCGTGGACGAAGTCCTGATCCGCTACTTCGACGAGCGTCTCGTGACCTCGCCTCGGCAGCGGATGGGCGTCACCGGACGGCAGGTGCTGCGCTGGCTCGCCGGCCCGAACCTGCTGGAGACGACGCGCGCGGAGTTCGAGACGCTGCTGCTGGAGGTCGCGGAACCGGCCGAGGAGTGGATCACCTCGGCGCAGTCGCTGCGGGTCGCCGAGCGGACGGACATCGAGCGGGTCCTGCCGTGGGACGCGCACCGGCCGGTCGGTGTGGCGGCGCCTTCGGACCTGCCCGCGTATTCGAGGCGCGGCGGGCTCGGGGCGTACAAGGGCAGCGGCCTCGCCGCGGTCAACGGCCACAAGCGGTGAGCTGTGCTGGCGCGGGCACTGGGATACGCGGCGGCGAACCGGCGTCGTTTCATCGACGACGTCGTCCGGTTCGCCGCGATCCCCAGTGTCAGCGCCGATCCCGGCCACCGTGCGGACGTGCACCGGGCAGCGACATGGCTGGTGCGCCGGCTGCGGCGCGCCGGGCTGTCCGGCGTGCGGGCGGTCCGCACCGGTGGCCATCCGCTGGTGGTGGCCCGCGCTGACGCGGGCCGCCACCGGCCCACCGTGCTCGTCTACGGGCACTACGACGTGCAGCCGCCGGGTCCGTTGGTGGAATGGCACTCCCCGCCGTTCACGCCGACTCTTACCGGCGATCTGCTTTACGGCAGAGGGGTTTCGGACGACAAGGGCCAGCTCCTGACGCACGTCGCGGCGGTGGAGAGCTGGCTGCGCACGGCGGGCCGGCCCCCGGTCAACGTGCGGTACGTGTTCGACGGCGAGGAGGAGATCGGCAGCCGTTCGTCGATGCCGTTCCTCGACCGGATGAACGCGGACCTCGTCGTGATCAGCGACACGGAGATGGCGGCGCCGGACGTGCCGTCGTTGACGATCTCCTTGCGCGGCAACGTGAAGCTGACGGCGGTGGCTCAGGGCAGGGCCACCGATCTGCACGCGGGACGGTTCGGTGGTGCGGTTCCCCAGGCCGCCCTCGAACTGTCCCGCCTCCTCGCGTCGCTGAGCGATCATCCGATGCTGCGGCCCGCTCGTGACTTCGCTTCCGGTCCGGCGTTGACCGTCACCTCCCTGCGCGCCGGGTCCGGCGCGGGCGCGATTCCCGCGCGGGCGTGCGCGACGCTGGACATCCGGATCGGTCCCGATCAGCGGCCCGAGCAGATCGAACGCTTCGTGCGGCGATTCTTCCGCGAGCGGACTTGTTCCGACGTTCGGGTCGGTTTGCGCCGAAACGGTTCCGCTGCCGGGTTTTCATCGCAGACTGATGGATGGGCCGTGGCCGCCGCTGCCCGCGCCTGCCGGCGCGGGTTCGGGCACTCCCCCGTGCTGGTGCGGTCCGGCGGTTCGATCCCGGTGGCGGGCAGGTTCGCCGCCCGCGGCATTCCCGTGCTGCTACTGGGTTTCGGGCTCCCGGACTCGCGGATGCACGCCCCGGACGAGCGACTCTCGTTGCACGCGTTCACCCGCGGCGTCGACACCGCGACGGCCCTGCTGCACGAACTTTCACAACCGTAACAACTCAGGGGGAAGGTACAGATGCAGGTTCTCGACTATTCAGCGGGTTTCCCCGGTGCCGCGGCGATCGCGGAGGCCGGCTTCAGCGGTGCCGTTCGCTACATCGGTTTCCCGAACAACCCGAAGTGCACCACGGCAGCGGAACTCGAAGACTTCGCCGAGCACGATCTCGGCATGGCGCTGGTGTACGAGCACACCGCGGGCGACTGGCGTGCGGGCTACGACGGCGGTGTCGCCTCGGCCCGCCGTGCGCGAGAGCACGCGGACGCCATCGGATTCCCGTCGGACCGCCCGATCTACTTCGCGGTCGACCAGGACGTGGTGCACGAGCACGAGTTCCAGGCCGCCATGGAATACCTGCGCGGCGCGGCCGAGGAGCTCGGCGGCGTCGAGTTCGTCGGCGTGTACGGCGAGCACGACATCGTGTCGCGGGCGGCCGCCGAGGAGGTCGCGTCCTACTTCTGGCAGTGCCGCGCGTGGTCCGGCACGCCGGTGCGGCTCTTCGAGGCACGGCACCTCTACCAGCACGCCGAGCAGCGGGTCGTCGGTGGTGTGCAGTGCGACATCAACGACGTGCTGATCGAGGAGGACTGGGGACAGCACGACGCCGAGCGCGAGGAACCGAACCCGGACCACGAGCGCATCCGCGAGGCGATCGACCTGCTGCAGCAGATCCTCGATGGCTCGGACGACTCCGATGAGTCCGATGAGGACTCCGACGACGAGGAAGCGGCCGCGTTGATGACGCACGGCGAGGCTCGGGTGGTCGACGCTCTGCGGGACCTGGCAACGGGTTCGGGCGACGTCGGCGTGCTGGCGAAGGCCCTGGCGCCCCTCCTGCCTCGGGGCGTCACGGCGGATTCGTTCGCGCAGGCCCTCTCCGCCGAGCTGGCCGCCTAGTGCCGTTAAGGCCACCTTCACTGCGTTGAACGCAGTGAAGGTGGCCTTAACGGTGGTCAACGGATCGCGCGGGTGCGACCGTCCCAGGGAGCATTGATGAGCGATGGCAGGAACTCACTCAATTGCCTGGGATAGATGGTGTCCTCGGTGGCGTCCAGCTCCGCCTGCGTCCACCACCGGAACTGCTTGACGGTCGCGAACTCGACCTCGTTGAAGCCCGACGTGTCGACGGTGTGGCCGTCGACCTTGGCGTGGAAGAACCACTCCTCGGCGTCGAAGGTCTCGCCGTCGAAGCTGAACACCGCGCGCCGCCGCCACACCGGGCCGGCGAGCTGGTCGTCGGTGAGGCGGAGGCCCGTCTCCTCGAAGGCTTCCCGCAGGGCGCAGTCGCGGAGTTCCTCGCCCTGCTCGACGCCACCGCCGACGGTGAACCAGAAGAGCTCCTGCGGCCGTGCGGGATCGTGGCCCTGGAACAACAAGACGCGGCCGTCGCGGTCGGTCAGCACGACGCGCGCGGACGGCCGGGGCGTGAGCACGACCGCCTCGGCCTCCTCGACCGGTTCGGCGATCTCGAAGTACGAGGGCTGCGGCGCGGTGCCGGACAGCTTGAGCCACCGCACCACCCGGCGCCGCCGTTGCACGAGCGTGTCGCGCACGGCGTCGTTGTGCACGCGGCGGGCGAGCACGACCCGTTGCTCGGCGTCGGCAAGTTCAGCGGCGAGCGCGGGCGGCAGCACGGACCGGTCGACCGCGCCGAGCATGCGGCTGAGCTCGTTCTCGGCGGCCTCGCGCTCGGACCGGTCGGCGCGTTCGGCGCGGTCCGCCATCAGGGAAAGCTCGGAGTTGAGCAGGGCGCGGGTGACGACGGCCCGCCGTGCCAGCGCGGCGTCGAGCGCGGCCCACGCGGCGTCGGTGCGGACGTGCAGGCGGTCCAGGCGGTTCGCGATGCCCAGCAGCCACGGGCCGATCACGACCGCCAGGCCCAGCACGACGACCAGGGTGGTGATCACGCCTCGGCCACCCGCCGCGGGTTGGCCGCCATCGCCGTCTCATAGACGCGCAACACCTGTCCGGCGACCACCGACCAGTCGAACGCCTGCACCCGTTGCCGAGCGCTCTCGACGTAGTCGTCGCGAAGTCGCTTGTCCTGCAAGAGGTTCCTCAGGGCGTTCGCCAGGGCATCGGCGTCGCCGACCGGTGTCAGCACGCCCGCCTTGCCGTCGTCGAGCACGCGCCGGAACGCGTCGAGGTCACTCGCCGCGACGGCCGCCCCGGCCGCCATCGCCTCGGTGAGGATGATCCCGAAGCTCTCGCCACCGGTGTTGGGCGCGCAGTACACGTCCACGCTGCGCAATACACGCGCCTTCTCCTCGTCCGACACCTGGCCGAGGAAGTCGATGCGGTCGTGGATGTCCAGGTTCTTCAGCTCGTCCGCGTCACCGCGGCCGACGACGAGCAGCCGCACGTCCGGCATGTCCAACTGCCGGAAGGCGTCCAGCAGCACCGGAAATCCCTTGCGCGGCTCGGTGAAGCGGCCGATGAAGCCGATCGTGCCGGTCGGTTTCGGGTAGCCGTCGAGCGGTTTCGCTCCCGCGAAGAAGTCGACGTCCACGCCGTTGGGAATCTCCACGGCGTCGCCACCGAGGTGCTCGACCTGCACGCGCCGCGCGAGCGCCGACACCGCGATGCGCGCGGTGATCTTCTCCAGGAACGGTTGCAGCACCGGCTGGAACGCCGTCAGCATCTTGGACTTCGGCGTGGACGTGTGGAACGTGGCGACGATCGGCCCGTCCGACACCATCAGCGCGAGCATGGACAACGACGGCGCCACCGGCTCGTGCAGGTGCAGCACGTCGAACTCGTGGTCGGCGATCCACCGCCGCACCCGCGCGTACGACATCGGTCCGAACGACAGCCGCGCCACGGACCCGTTGTACGGAATGCCGAGCGCTTTCCCCGCGGGCGTAACGAAATCCGGCAGCTTCGTGTCCTCGTCCGCCGGCGCGAGCACGTTCACGTCGTGCCCGAGCTTCTGCAGTGCACGCGCGAGGTCAACGACGTGAGCCTGCACCCCTCCGGGAACCTCGAAGGAGTACGGGCACACGATCCCGACCTTCATGACGCGCGCCTGCGCGCCAGCGCTTTGCGCTTGCTCTCCGGAAGGTCGTTGAGCCACAGCTTCTGCAGCATGTGCCAGTCGGCGGGGTGCGCCGCGATGTCGGCGGCGAACACGTCCGCGAGCGCCTGCGTGGCGGCGTTGACGTTGCCGGTCTTGATCGGCGGGTGGATGCGGAACCCCCACCCGTCCTCGGTGAACCAGCACCCCACGGGCAGCAGCGCGGCCCCGGTCTGTGCGCTCAGGTGCGCCGGGCCGGCCGGCATCAACGTCTGCTCGCCGAAGAAGTTCACCGGGACACCACTGGACGTCAGGTCGCGATCTCCCAGCAGGCACACGACCTTGTTGTCGCGCAGTCGTTGCTTGAGGATCGTGGCAGGCGGCAGTTCGCCGCCGTTGAGCGGCAACACCTCGAACCCGAGCGTCTCGCGGAACTCGACGAACTTCCGGTACAGGGACTCGGGCTTGAGCCGCTCGGCGACCGTCGTGAACGTGCCGGAGTGCCCGACGAGCCACACGCCGGCCATGTCCCAGTTCCCGCTGTGCGGCAAGGCGATGATCGCGCCGGTTCCCTCGGCGAGGGCGGCGTCGAGGTTCTCCTGGCCGGTCACCAGGTCGTCACACCTGGTGTACACGTCTTTCAGGTCCATCGAGGGCAGCCGGAACGCCTCACACCAGTACCGCGCGTACGACCGCAGCGACTCCCGGACGAGGTCGTCGAGCTCCTCCTCGCCGGCCTGGGGGACCACTCTGGTCAGATTGGCCCGCAACTGCCGCACACCCGGCCCGTTCCGTTTGGCCGCCTGGTCGGCGCCGAACCGGAAGAGCGCTCTCGCCGTCCTGTCGGGCAGCATCCGGACCAGTCGCCACCCAGCCGCGTACCCGAACGTAGCGAGGCTCATACCTGCCGCCTCACCTTGAGCACGCGCTGGACGATCGTGACCACGACCAGCGCGGCCAGAATCCACATCGCGATCGGCAGCAGGTGCGGCACACCCAGATCCTGGAAGCCCGCACCCACCAACGCGATGATGAACCGCTCCGCGCGTTCCGCGATCCCGCCGTCGGCGTTGAGGCCCGACGCCTCCGCCCGCGCCTTGACGTACGAGATCACCTCGGCCCCGACGATCACGATGCACCCGGCGAACGCCGTCGGCTTGTCGCCGTGCGCGAACGAGAACCACATCAGCGAGCAGTAGACCGCCCCGTCGACGATCCGGTCGCACGTCGCGTCGAGCACGGCGCCGAACTTCGTCCCGCCGCCCTGCGCCCGCGCCATCGCGCCGTCGATCAGGTCCAGCAGGACGCAGGCGGTGATCAGCGCACTGCCGAGGAAGAGCTGCCCGCGCGGCAGGAACCACACCGCACACGCGATCGCCGCGGCGGAGCCCCCGAGGGTGACCACGTTCGGCGACAGGCCGCGGGCGACCAGCCACCTCCCGATCGGGTCGGTGACGCGCGAGACCGATTCACGAGCGAAGATGTTCAGCATGGCGAAGGCAGCCTAGCTGTGCAGAGTCCGTCAAGCTTCGCCGAGGCCGGGTGATCGCCGTCTGGGTGTCCGGCGTGGGCGGTCTGGCCCGCGTGGCGGGTACCGGTGGCGGGCTGGGGTGGGCGGTGTCGATGGGGACTGTGGGGCACTGGGCCCACGGCGGCCCGAGGTGGGCGGTGGGCTTGGGCCGCGCCACCGGCCGAAGCCCGCAGTGCGGAGGGTCCGCGGCGCCCTGGGCCCGCGGTGCGCTGTGGCCTGCGGGACCCGCCGCGCGCTGGCTCGCCACTCGCTGCGACCCGCAGTGCGCTGCCCCGCGGTGCGCTGGAGCGTGCGACAGCTGGGCCCTCGGTGCGCTGCGGCGCACCGTAAAACCCGCCCTGCACCGTGGTTCGCTGTGCGCCGTGGCCCCTCATGAGCTGCGGCCACCACCCGCTGCAGTCCGCCATCCGCCTGGGCCCGCATGCGCTGTGCCCCGGCGTTCACTGCTGTTCGCCAGCCGCGGCAACTCGCCGTCCGCCATAGCTCGCGGCCGCCGTGGCCGCTATCGCCGCTGCTCGCTGCCCGCTGGCCCGCCGCCGACTGCGGCTCGCATCCGCGACCGCCGCTATCCGCTGTGGCTCGCTATCCCCTGTGGCTCGCCGTCCGCTGTGGCTCGCCGTCCGCTGTGGCTCGCCGTCCGCTGTGGCTCGCCGTCCGCTGTGGCTCGCCGTCCGCTGTGGCTCGCCGTCCGCTGTGGCTCGCCGTCCGCTGTGGCTCGCCGTCCGCAGTGGCTCGCCGTCCGCAGTGGCTCGCCGTCCGCAGTGCTCGCCGTCCGCAGTGCTCGCCCCATTAGCAGCCCGCATCCAGCTGATGCCGCTCGCCATCCCCGCGCGCTTCCTTATGCGCTTCAAGCGTACCGCCGGGGTCTGACAATTTCGGGCCGCCCCATATTGCACAAGCGCAGGTCAGCAGCCCTAAGCACACTGTGGGTATCCGCGAAGTTCACCCTACCGAGTCCGAGGGGTCCGAGGGATTCGTTCCTCCCGCGAGGGGTTGCCTCGCGCCGTCAGGTGGAGGAACGAAACGCCTGCTCAGCCGAGCCGACGGTGATCGTCGGAGATTCGCGCGAGGAGCGCCTGCAGCTCCTCCCCGCGCACGGCGAGTCGCTCGAGCCTGCCGAACAGCTGCAGGTACTCGCGGACGTCGAGCGGATCGGTGATGGTCGCGTTCCCAGTGAGCACGGACACGGTGACGACACGTTCGTCGTACACATGGAACCCGTGCAGTGCCACCAGGTTCGCATCGGCCGTCCATGGAACGACGCCTAGGCGCACGTTGGGACGGCGGAGGGTGGCGGCTAGGTGGTCGATCTGCTCGCACATCAGCTCGGCCGACCCCATCCGCCAGCGCAGCGCGCTCTCGGTGAGGAGGAAGACGAACTGTTTGGCGAGGTCGTCGAGCCTGGCGCGGCGGATGCGCAGTGCGGCGACGGCTGCCTCCTGCTCCTGCGGCGGCATCGTGGCCAGCACGACCCGCAAGTAGCTCTCACTCTGCAGGAGCTGTGGGACCTGGTTGAGCTGGAAGAACCGGCTCGTGGCTGCCCGCGCCTCGACGCGGCTGATCGTTTGCTGATGGCGGTGTGCGCCCCGGTGCAGCACGACTCGGCGCGTTTCGGCCTCGGCGTGCAGCGATCTGGCGAGTTCGACCAGTTCGACCCGAGTCTCCCTGGTCGCGGCCAACTCCGCGACCAGGCGCTCGACGTCGGTCACCGACGGGAGCAGCATGCCGTTCTCGATCTTCGACAGCTTGGACTGGCTCATCCCGGTGGCACGGGCCGTGGCCGTGCCGGTCATCTTCGCCTCGGTGCGCAGCCGACGTAACTCTCGCGACAGCCGTTCTCTCGCTAATCGCGAACGTTCGGGTGCGGTCATGTATCGCACCGTAACCGTCTGTACACGCTCAGACGATCGGCCATCGGCGGGGTATTCCGTCGCCCGATCGCGGCGAGTGGGTGATCTATCGCATATTTACGCGGCCATGAGAAGACTGTTCGGAGACAGACGCATCCGTCCGGCATCCACTGCGGCCACGATCTGGTCCGCGACCGCCGAAGGCGACTGAGCGATTCCCATCAGGTCGTTTTCGCCGTCGAGCAACCGCGTGCGCACCGGGCCGGGCAGGACAAGTGTGACACCGATCTCAGCCGGCAGTTCCGAGCGCAGCGTCTCAGTGAGGCCGACGACCGCGTGCTTGCTCGCCGCGTAGTCACCCATCAGCGGCGTGGTCGACGTGCCCAGGACGGACGCGACGTTCACCACATGTCCGCGACCGCGCGTGACCAGTTCGGGCACAAACACCTTCAGCATGTAGAAGACGCCGTCGAGGTTGACGCTCGTCGTGCGCTTCCACTCGGACGCCTCGAGCTCCCACACCGGCTTCTTGGGGCCGATCACGCCGGCGTTGTTGACGATCAGGTCGACCCGGCCGTAGTGCTCCAAGGCCCGGTCACGCAGGCGTTCCACCTCGGTCAGGTCCGTGACGTCGGTGGGAACGGCCAGCACGTCGCCGCCAAAGAACTGCAGCTCGATCTCGGCGACGCGCAACGGCGCCTCCTCGACGTCCGCCATGACGACCTTCACGCCCGCGGCGACGAGGCGTGAGACCAGGGCACGTCCGATGCCGTTGGCGGCACCGGTGACGACTGCTACCTGTCCGGGTCGAATTCGCATGCGCCACACACGATCACTGGGCCATTCGGGTTCACGGTGTGCGGTCCACGTCACAACCGATGAGTTCCGAAGATACGGACGGTCTGTCCGGGCATGGATTCTGTGACGCTCATGGCGCGTGGTTCGTCCGTCGAGGTTCAGGTGAGCGGCGAGGCCGAGCGGGACACGGTGTTCCGCATCGCCTCGATCACCAAACCGATCGTCGCCGCGGCCGTGATGTTGCTGGTCGACGACGGCGTGCTGCGGCTGGACGACCCCATCGGCCGGTGGCTGCCGGAACTGGCGGCCCCGAAGGTGGTCCGGACACCTGGCAGTGATGTAGACGACGTGGTGCCCGCGCGGCGGCCGATCACGGTGTTCGACGTGCTCACGTCGCGGGCCGGCTGGGGATTCCCGGCGGACTTCTCGCTACCCGCGGTCCAGCTGCTCTTCGCCGAACTGGAGCAGTACGGACTGGCCCCGCAACAACTTCCCGCGCCCGGCGAGTGGCTGGCGCGGCTGTCCCGCATCCCGCTGCTGCACCAGCCCGGCGAGACGTGGCTGTACAACATTTGCTCCAACATCCAGGGCGTGCTGGTCGCGCGGGCGTCCGGGATGTCGCTACCCGAGTTCCTCGAAACCCGGATCTTCCGGCCGCTCAGAATGAAGGACACGGGCTTCAGTTCCGACCGGCTCCTCCCGGCCTACCACGCGAACGGCGAGGTGCTCGACCCGCCGGACGGCCAGTGGAGCAGGATGCCCGCCTTCCCGTCCGGCGCGGGCGGCCTGGTGTCCACCGCGGACGACTGGCTGGCGTTCGGCCGCATGCTCCTCGACCAGGGCGCCGGGCTGCTGTCCCCCGAGTCCGTACGCCTGATGACGACGGATCACCTGACCGAACAGCAGCGGCGGGACGGCGCGCTGTTCCTCGACGGCCAGGGCTGGGGGTTCGGCGGCACGGTCGACGTCGCGGCGATCGACCCGTGGAACGTCCCCGGCCGCTACGGCTGGGTCGGCGGCACGGGCACCTCAGCGCACATCGTCCCGTCGACGAACACGGTCGCGATCCTGCTCACGCAAACCGCCACCGAGGATCCCGTGCCGCCGCAGTGGATGCGCGACTTCTGGCTTCAGTCGACGATCTTCCAGGAGTCGGCCAGCATCTGACGCGACTCGCCCAGCAGCTGCGGCAGCACCTTGGTGTGCCCGATGACCGGCATGAAGTTCGCGTCGCCGCCCCACCGGGGCACCACGTGCTGGTGCAGGTGCGCGGCGATGCCCGCCCCGCCGACGACGCCCTGGTTCATGCCGATGTTGAACCCGTGCGGCGCCGCCGTGTGCCGGATGACCCGCATCGCCTTCTGCGTGAACTCCGCGAACTCCACGGTCTCCTCCGGCGTGAGGTCCGTGTAGTCCGGCACGTGCCGGTACGGCAGCACCATGAGGTGACCGGGGTTGTACGGGAACAGGTTCAGCACGGCCCACACCAGCTCACCGCGCGCGATGATCAGGCCGGTCTCGTCGTCGCCGCCGAGGATGCGGCAGAACGGGCAGCCCGCGGGCTCGTCGCCCTCGGCCTTGCCCTCACCACGGATGTACGCCATGCGGTGCGGGGTCCAGAGCCGCTGGAAAGCGTCCTGGATCCCGGCACCGTCCTGCTCCTCGAAGTCGGTCACTGGAGCAGTTCCGCCGTGGGCGAGCCGTTCTCGCGGCGCTCGACCCAGTCCAGGATCTGCGCGACGGCCTGCTGAACCGGCACACCGTTGATCTGAGTGCCGTCGCGGAAGCGGAACGACACGGCGTCCGCCTCCACGTCCTTCGCGCCCGCGAGGAGCATGAAGGGCACCTTCTGCATGGTGTGGTTGCGGATCTTCTTCTGCATGCGGTCGTCCGACGCGTCGACCTCGACCCGGATGCCCTTGGCGCGCAACGTCTTCTGCACCGCGAGCAGGTGGTCGATGTTGTCGGAGGTCACCGGGATGCCGACGACCTGGACCGGTGCGAGCCACGCCGGGAACGCGCCCGCGTAGTGCTCGGTCAGGACGCCGAAGAACCGTTCCACGGAACCGAAGAGCGCGCGGTGGATCATGACCGGGCGCTGGCGCGAGCCGTCCGGGCCGGTGTACTCGAGCTCGAAGCGCTCGGGCAGGTTGAAGTCGACCTGGATGGTCGACATCTGCCACGTGCGGCCCAGCGCGTCCTTCGCCTGCACGGAGATCTTCGGGCCGTAGAACGCGGCGCCGCCCGGATCCGGGACGAGCTCGAGGCCGGAGTCCTCGGCCGCGGCACGCAGCGCCTCGGTCGCCTTCTCCCACACCTCGTCGGAGCCGACGTACTTCTCCTCGTTTCGCGTCGACAGCTCGAGGTAGAAGTCGTCGAGGCCGTAGTCGCGCAGCAGACCGAGAACGAAGCCCAGCAACGACTTCAGCTCGTCCTGCACCTGGTCCGGGGTGCAGAAGATGTGCGCGTCGTCCTGCGTCATGCCGCGCACGCGGGTCAGGCCGTGCACCACGCCGGACTTCTCGTACCGGTACACCGAGCCGAACTCGAACATGCGCAGCGGCAGCTCGCGGTAGGAACGGCCGCGCGACTTGAAGATCAGGTCGTGGAACGGGCAGTTCATCGGCTTCAGGTAGTAGTCCTGGCCGGGCTTGCGGACCGTGCCGTCCTCGTTGAGCTCGGCGTCGAGGTGCATCGCCGGGTACATGCCGTCGCGGTACCAGTCGAGGTGGCCGGACGTCTCGAAGAGGTTGCCCTTGGTGATGTGCGGCGAGTAGACGAACTCGTAGCCCTCTTCGGTGTGCCGCTGGCGGGAATAGTCCTCCATCGCCTTGCGGATGATGCCGCCCTTGGGGTGGAACACCGCGAGGCCGGAGCCGATCTCGTCCGGGAAGCTGAACAGGTCCAGCTCGACACCGAGCTTGCGGTGGTCACGGCGCTCGGCCTCGGCCAGCAGCTCCAGGTACCGGTCCTGGGCCTCCTGCGACTCCCACGCGGTGCCGTAGATGCGCTGCAGCTGCGGGTTCTTCTCGTTGCCACGCCAGTAGGCGGCGGCGACGCGGGTGAGCTTGAACGCCGGGATGTGCTTCGTGGTCGGCACGTGCGGGCCGCGGCACAGGTCGCCCCACACCTGCTCGCCGGTGCGCGGGTCGAGGTTGTCGTAGATCGTCAGCTCGCCGCCGCCGACCTCCATGACCTCACTGGTGTCGACGTCGCTCTTGATGTCGACCAGTTCGAGCTTGAACGGCTCGCTCTTGAGCTCGTCCTTGGCGGCGTCGATCGACTCCACGACGCGGCGCGAGAACCGCTGCGAGCCCTTGACGATCTGCTTCATGCGCTTCTCGAGCGCCTGCAGGTCCTCGGGCGTGAAGGGCTTCTCGACCTGGAAGTCGTAGTAGAAGCCGTCCTTCACGGGCGGGCCGATGCCCAGCTTCGCCTCGGGGAACTGCTGCTGCACGGCCTGCGCCAGCACGTGCGCGGTGGAGTGCCGGATGACGCTACGGCCGTCGTCGGTGTTCGCGGCGACGGCCTCGACCTCGACGTCGACCTGCGGCGTCCACGACAGGTCGCGCAGGTGACCCTCGGCGTCCTTCACGACGACGATCGCGTCGGCGCCCTTGCCGGGGAGCCCTGCCTCGCGCACGGCCGTACCCGCCGTCGTCCCGGCCGGCACCACCACGCGCGGTGGGTTCGCGGGGGACACGGGGCTGTGCTCGGACACGGTGACTCCTCGATTTGGGCGGGGTTGTTCGGTCTGATGTTATCCAGAGGGAAAGCTTGCAAATTTTTCAGCCCGCGATCCCGCTTTCGGGCCTGTCTGGTTCCCGCCATGTGGTCGTAACGTGCGGAGATGCGGATCCTGCTGACGCTGGCAATGACGCTGAGCGTGCTGTCGTGTCCCGCGAAGGCCACCCCTGCCGGCCCGCGCGACGTGATCGTTCAGCTGTTCGAGTGGAACTGGGCCTCGGTCGCCCGTGAGTGCACGACGTTCCTCGGGCCCCAGGGCTACGGGTACGTCCAGGTGTCCCCGCCCCAGGAGCACGTGACGGGCCCGGCGTGGTGGACGCAGTACCAGCCGGTGTCCTACAAGATCGAGTCCAGACTCGGCACCCGCGCGCAGTTCTCCTCGATGGTCACCACGTGCCACAACGCGGGCGTGAAGGTGCTGGTCGACGCCGTCATCAACCACACGACGGGCGGCGCCGGAACCGGCTGGGCGGGATCGGCCTACACGCACTACGACTACCCCGGCACGTACGCGTCGTGGGACTTCCACCACTGCGGCCGCAACGGCGGTGACGACATCGCCAACTACGGCGACCGCTGGGAGGTCCAGAACTGCGAGCTGGTCAACCTCGCCGACCTCGCCACCGACACCACCTACGTACGCGACCGCATCGCCACGTACCTCAACGACCTGCTGTCGCTGGGCGTCGACGGACTGCGCATCGACGCGGCGAAGCACATGCCGGTCGCGGACCTCGACGCGATCAAGTCCCGCCTGTCCCGCTCGGCGTACATCGTCCAGGAGGTCATCTACGGCGCGGGCGAACCCATCGGCCCGGCCGAGTACACGGGCGTCGGCGACGTGCACGAGTTCCGCTACGCCTACGACCTTCGCCGCGTGCTGTACAACGAGAAGCTCGCGTATCTGAAGAACTACGGCGAGGGCTGGGGCTACATCGCCGGCTCGTCGGCCGTCGTGTTCGTCGACAACCACGACACGCAGCGCAACGGCTCGACCCTGTCCTACAAGGACGGTGCCCGCTACCGCCTGGCGAACACGTTCATGCTCGCGTGGCCGTACGGGACGCCCGCGCTGTACTCCGGCTACGCGTTCTCGTCGTCGGACGAAGGCCCGCCCCAGGATTCGTCGGGACGCATTACCGATGCCTCCTGCGGTTCCGTCTGGCTCTGCGAACACCGCGCGGCCGCGGGCATGGTCGGCTTCCACAACGTCGTGCGCGGCACGTCCGTCGTGAACTGGTGGGACGACGGCGGCGACCTGGTCGCCTTCGGCCGCGGTACCAAGGGCTACGCCGTGCTGAACGACACCGACTCGGCGACCGACCGCTGGTTCCAGACGTCCATGCCCGCGGGCAACTACTGCGACGTGTCCGGAACGGGCGGCTGCTACGCGGTCAACAGCACCGGCTGGTTCCACGCCGTCGTCCCCGCACACGCATCTCTCGCCATTCACGTCTAAGTGGTTTTTCGGATGCGGTGGCGGTGGGTCAGCGAGGACGCTGGTGACCCGCCACCGCACGAGGGAGCCACCGATGCACTTCGAGGTCGTCGACTGCCCGGTCACTCTGACCAGCGAGAACCGGGACGAGCTGCGCCTGCTGTACGCCGACCTGCGCGACCACTACCTGCGTCGCGACGCGGCCAACGGCACCCGCACCACGCTGAACTTCGTCTGGTGCATCGCCCCTGGTCTGGATCCCGCATGCTTCTGGGCCACCTACGCCGACCAGCGCCACACGTTCGCGCCGAGTCAGCCGATCATGAACAGCGCGCAGGACGGGTGTGCGCATGCCGAGTTGCACCTGCTCAACCACGTCATACCGACAGCTTGACTTAAGGATTTACACAGGTCAGCGGCGCATGCTGAACGCATGAGTGAAGAACCGCCCGCCGCCGCACCACCTCCGCCTGAGCGACCGGCCGGGTCGCCGCAGCCCGCGCCCGAGCAGCGGACGTCGCCGCTGCCGCCCGCCGGCGAGCCCGCGCCCGAGCAGCCCGCGGCCGCCCAGCAGCAGCCCGCGCCCGAACAGCCCGCCGCCCAGCAACCGGCGCCGGAGTACGCCGCGTTCCAGCAACCGGCCGCTGCCGCACCGCGGCCGCGCGGCGAACGGGTACGCGTGATCGCCCGCCACCGCGCCACCCAGCTCGTCGCCGTGGGCCTGCTGGGCCTGATCCTCGGCGGCGGAATCGTCGCCCTCCTCGACCGCGACGGCCGCGGCGGCCCGGGCTTCGGCCCACGCGGCCACGACCGCCCCGGTCACAGCCGCATGGACGACCGCGGCCACCACGACCGCTGGGACCGCTGAGTTGAGGACTCGCGGAATTGTCGGTGCCCGCCGGTAGCCTCGATTTCGGGGACCGTGCGCGTCTGCGGCCTGCGTGAGCAGCCCCCGAATCGAGCCTAACCAGGCACCCTGACAATTCCGCGAGTCCTCAGTTCGGCCCTCGCGAGTCCTCAGTTCAGGCCCCGCGAGTCCTCAGTTCAGGCCCCGCGAGTCCTCGGTTCAGTGCGGTTGGGGGCCGAAGCGGATTGACATCAGTTGGCGCCGAAGCACCTTGCCCGTCGCGTTGCGCGGCAGCTTCGGCACCACGACGACCTCACGCGGCACCTTGTGCCGCGCCAGCCGCGTCCGCACGAACTCCCGCAGCTCCCGCACATCGATCCGCGCCCCGGCGACGGGCACGACGAACGCCCGCAGCCGCTGCCCGTACTCGGGATCGGGAACCCCCAGCACGGCCGCGTCGCGGATCCGGTAGTGCGTCATGAGCAGGTTCTCGACCTCGACGGGATAGACGTTCTCCCCACCGGAGACGATCATGTCGTCCTCGCGCCCGTCGAAGTACAGCCGCCCGGCCGCGTCGGTGTGCCCGAGGTCCCCGGTGGACACCAGGCCGTCGATCATCTCCTTCTGCGTCCCGTCGGTGTACCCGTCGACTGTGAGCGACCCGCGCACGTAGATCCGTCCGGTCACATAAGGAGTGGTGATCCGGTTACCGGACGAGTCGTAGATCCGCACCACGCAGTTGTGCGGCGGCAGCCCCACGGTCGACGGCGAGGCGGACAGGTCCTCCGGCGTGGCGACCGTGGCCACCGCGACTTCGGTGGATCCGTACAGGTTGTACAGAACCGGGCCGAACGTCGCGATCGTCCGTTCCACGAGATCGGGTGGGATGGTCGCACCGGAACAGAACACGACACGCAGATGCGACAGGTCGAACGAGTCCAGAATGGACCGGTCCAGCTCGACGATGCGTTGCAGCATCGTCGGCACCAGCACCAGCGTCGTGCACTTCTGACCCTGCACCGACCACAGGGTCTTGCGGGGATCGAAACGGCGCTGCAACACCGCCCGCGACCCCAGTGAGAGGGCCAGGGTCAGCAGGGAGTACCCCACCGCGTGGAAGATGGGCGCGGCGATGAACGTCGACTCCCCCGCCCCCATCGGGATGCGGTCGAGGAAGTCCGACGCCGTCAGCACGGACTTGATCTCGCGGTACGTCCCCTTCGGCACGCCGGTGGTGCCGGACGTCAGCTGGATGACGATGCCCGGTTCGCGCGGCGGTTCCAGCTCACCGCGCGGAGCACGCGACACCAACTGGTCCAGCGTCGGGGTGCGACGGTCCAAACCGTCGCGCGACCACGCCAGCCACCGCGGGATGTGCGGCGGCAGTTGATGGAACAGCGGGGTGAACTCCTCGTCGTGGATGACGAGTGAGACACCCTCGCGGCGGAGTAGGTCCAATACAACAGGGGCGGCGAAGCCGGTGTTCACCAGCAGGGCACGGACACCCAGTTTCGCGCAGCCGAGCAGGGTCTCGACCATGCCGCGGTGGTTGCGGCACATGACCGCGACAACGTGTTGGTGCTGGACTCCCAAGGCGCGCAAGCCCTGTGCGATCGCCGTCGAACGACGATCCAGCTGGCGGTAGGTCACGGAACCGCGTTCGTCGACGACGGCGACACCGTCCGGGTTGAGCCGCACCGCTCGCCGGACGGCCGTCACGTTCGGGCCCCAGATCGACACTTCCCGCAGGGCTTGCAGGGACATCTTGAAGTTGGTCAGGCTGACCATGCCGGCGGCGGACAACACCCGCAGTGAATGCACTCTGCCCATGGCGTCACGGAACGCCTTGCGCAAACCCGCCATCAAACGCTCCTCGCGTACGGGGGTTCCCCGAGGTATTCGGACGGTAACGGGCCGACCGCGTCTCGGGAAGGGGCGTTACATGCGGGATGTGCATGACAACCGGACATCTCATAACTGTAAACGTTTTCACGTTTAGACTGACCGGTCAGGTCAAGAAACCGCGCAGCAACGCCGCTGTGCCGTCGAGGTGTTCGGCCATCGCCTGCCTGGCCGCGACCGGATCACCGTCCAAAATGGACGCGATGATGTGTGCGTGCTGGTCGTTGGAGTGTGCCAGGTTCGGTTCCAGCAACGGGATGCCGTCGAGCAGCTCGTTCACCCGCATCCGCGACTCGGCGACGGCCGCGGTCAGCGACGCCGAACCGGTCGCCTCCGCGATCGCCAGGTGCAGCCGGGAGTCCTTGCGCCGGTAGTCCTCCAGCGACGCCTCGGAGCACTCGGCCAGCCGCGACCGCAGGCCACGGCGTTCCGTTGGGCCCAGCGTCCGTCCCGCCGCGCACTCCGCGGCACCGGTCTCCAGGACTTTGCGCAACGTCAGGGCGTCGCGGATGTCACCGAACTCCGTGACCGCGGAACCGCGCGGCAGCTCGAGGTTGACGAACGTGCCGCCGTAGCGGCCGCGTCGCGACTCGACGAAACCGTTCTCCTGCAACGTCCTGATCGCCTCGCGCAGCGTCACGCGGCTGACCCCGAGCTTCGTGGCCAGCTCGCGTTCCGCGGGCAACCGCTCTCCCGGCGCGACGACACCCAGCTTGATGGCCTGCATCAGCCGTTCGACGGTCTCCTCGAAGGCGTTGCCCGCCCGCACGGGGCGGAACAACGCCTCCTGCGCGTGTTCCATCGTCTACAGCGGTGTCACGTACGCACCGGCGATGCCACCGTCCACGAGGAAGTTCGACGCCGTCATGAACGACGAGTCGTCCGACGCGAGAAACGCGACAGCGGCGGCGATTTCCTCAGGTTCGGCGAACCTGCCGAGCGGCACGTGCACCAGCCGGCGCGCGGCGCGCTCCGGGTCCTTGGCGAACAGTTCGCGCAACAGCGGGGTGTTGACCGGTCCGGGGGAAAGCGCATTCACCCGGATGCCCTCGCGGGCGAACTGGACCCCGAGCTCGCGGCTCATCGCCAGCACGCCGCCCTTGGAAGCGGTGTAGGAGATCTGCGACGTGGCCGCGCCCATCGTCGCGACGAACGACGCGGTGTTGATGATCGAACCCTTGCCGTTCGCCTGCATGTGCGGGATGGCGTACTTGCAGCACAGGTAGACCGACGTGAGGTTCACCTTCTGCACGCGGTCCCACGCCTCGATGCCCGTGGTGAGGATCGAGTCGTCGTCGGGCGGGGAGATTCCGGCGTTGTTGAACGCGATGTCCAGCTTGCCGTAAGTGTCCACAGTGGTCTGGAACAGGGCCTTGACCTGCTCCTCGTCCGTGACGTCCACCTGGACGAACAGGCCGCCGACCTCGTCCGCGGCGGCCTTGCCCGCGTTCGGGTCCACGTCGGCGACGACGACCTTCGCGCCCTCGCTCGCGAACCTCCGCACGGTCGCGAGTCCGATGCCGCTACCGCCACCCGTCACGACGGCCACGCGGCCCTCGAGTCGCTGCACCATGATTCTCCCTAATCGCTAATCAGCCGGCGATGAAGACGTTCTTGACATCGGTGAAGGCGTCCAGGGCGTCCGGCCCCAGCTCCCGGCCCAGACCGGACTGCTTGACGCCGCCGAACGGCGTCCAGTAGCGGACCGACGAGTGCGAGTTCACCGAGAGGTTCCCGGCCTCGACGGCCCGCGAAACGCGAATCGCACGGCCGACGTCTCGCGTCCAAATCGAACCCGAGAGCCCGTACTCGCTGTCGTTGGCGATCCGCACGGCATCGGCCTCATCCTCGAAGGGCAGCACGACGACCACCGGCCCGAAGATCTCCTCGCGCACGGTCCGGTCCTCATAAGGCGGAGTCAGAACCGTTGGCGGGAACCAGAATCCAGGTCCGGATGGAGCAGTGCCACGGAAGGCGACCGGAGCATCGGAGGGCACATAGGACGACACGGTCGCGTGGTGCGCCGCCGAGATCAGCGGCCCCATCTCGGTCTTCTCGTCGCCGGGCGAACCGACGACGACGCCCTTGACCGCGGGCTCCAGCAGTTCCATGAACTTGTCGTAGACGGACCGTTCCACCAGGATCCGCGACCGCGCGCAGCAGTCCTGCCCGGCGTTGTCGAACACGCCGTAGGGCGCGGTGGCGGCCGCCTGCTCCAGGTCCGAGTCCGCGAAGACGATGTTCGCCGACTTGCCGCCCAGCTCCAGCGTCACCCGCTTCACCTGCTCGGCGCACCCGGCCATGATCTGCTTGCCGACCTCGGTCGACCCGGTGAACACCACCTTGCGCACCGCGGGATGCGTCACGAACCGTTGCCCGACAACGGATCCCTTGCCCGGCAGCACCTGGAACACATCCGCCGGGATGCCCGCCTCGCGCGCCAGCTCACCCAGCCGGATCGCGGTCAGCGGCGTCAGCTCCGCGGGCTTCAGCACCACGGTGTTGCCCGCCGCCAGCGCGGGCGCGAAGCCCCAGCCGGCGATCGGCATCGGGAAGTTCCACGGCACGATCACACCGATCACACCGAGCGGCTCGTGGAACGTCACGTCCAGGCCGCCCGCGACCGGGATCTGCTTGCCGAACAATCGTTCCGGCGCGGCCGCGTAGTAGTGCAGCACGTCCCGGACGTTGCCGGCCTCCCAGCGGGCGTTGCCGATGGTGTGCCCGGAGTTGGTCACCTCCAGCTGAGCCAGTTCCTCGACGTGGCCGTCGACCAGCTCGGCGAACCGGCGCAGCAGCCGCGCGCGGTCACCGGGCGCGACATCGCGCCACGCCGGGAAAGCCGCTGCCGCACGGGCGATCGCGGCGTCCGTCTCCTCCAGCGAGGTGTGCGGCACGGACCGCACCAGCTCCTCGGTGGCGGGGTTGATCACGTCGAAGGTCACGCGTTTCTCCTTGCGGCTGCGATCAGTGCTTCGAACAACCTGAGGTCTTCGACGTCCTGCTCGGGGTGCGACTGCACGCCCACGACGAACCGGGCGCCGTCCAGCTCGACGGCCTCGACGACCCCGTCCGGCGCGGTGGCGACCACCCGCAGGCCGTCGCCCAGGCGGTCCAGCGCCTGGTGGTGATGACACCGGACGGTGGTGCCCGCACCGAGGATCTCGGCCAGCACGCCGTCCGACACGGTGATCTCCGTGTGCTCGAACACCGACGGCGCCGGGTTGTGCCCTTCGACGTGCTGGTGCAGCGTCCCGCCGAGGGCGACGTTGAGCACCTGCATGCCACGGCACACGCCGAGCAGCGGCAGGTCGTTCTTCAGCGCCGCGTGCACCAGTGCGAGCTCGGCGGCGTCACGGTCGGGCCTCGGCGCACCGGTCTCCGGGGCGGCCTCGGCACCATAGGTCGCGGGGTCCACGTCGGCGCCACCGGCGAGCACGAGCCCGTCGAGGAACCCGATGCTGTCGGCGTTCCAGTCGCCGACCGGCGGCAGCATCACGGGGTTGCCGCCCGCGCGCACGACGCAGTCGAGGTAGCCGCGGTACAGCACCGCGGCCTCGACGTCCCAGAACCCGAACCTCGTGCGTTCGAGGTAGGTGCTGATGCCGATGAGTGGCTTAAAGACGCTCAAAGCCACGAACCCTTTCCCAGTCCGTCACGGCCGCCTCGTACGCGTCGAGCTCGACGCGGGCCGCGTTGAGGTAATGATCGACTACGTCCTTGCCGAACGCCTCGCGAGCGAGCTCGGAGCCCGCCAGCAGGTCCGCCGCGTCGCGCAGGGTGTGCGGCACGGTCGCCCGGTCCGAGGCGTAGGCGTTGCCGACGAACTCGTCCTCCAGCGGCAGCTCGTTGTCCACGCCGTGCAGGCCGGCCGCGATCAGCGCGGCCACCGCGAGGTACGGGTTGACGTCGCCGCCGGGCACCCGGTTCTCGAACCGCAGCGACTGCCCGTGCCCGACGACGCGCAGCGCGCACGTCCGGTTGTCGCGGCCCCACGCGACGGCGGTCGGCGCGAAGCTGCCCTTGACGAACCGCTTGTAGGAGTTGACGTTCGGCGCCAGGAAGTAGGTGAACTCGCGCAACGCCCTGAGCTGCCCGGCGAGGAAGTGCTCCATCATCTTGGACATGCCGTGTCCGTCGGCGAACACGGGTTCGCCGTCGCGGGACCGCACGCTGAGGTGGATGTGGCACGAGTTGCCCTCGCGCTCGTTGTACTTCGCCATGAAGGTCAGCGACTTGCCCTGCTGCGCGGCGATCTCCTTGGCGCCGGTCTTGTAGACGCTGTGGTTGTCGCACGTGCGCAGCGCGTCGGTGTAGCGGAACGCGATCTCGTGCTGACCGGGGTTGCACTCGCCCTTGGCGGACTCGACGACCAGGCCGGCGCCCGCCATGCCGTTGCGGATGGCGCGCAGCAGCGGCTCGATGCGCGCGGTGCCGAGCAGCGAGTAGTCCACGTTGTACTGGTTGGACGGCGTGAGGTTGCGGTAGCCGGCGTTGAACGCCTGCTCGTAGGTGTCGTCGAAGACGATGAACTCCAGCTCGGTGCCGACGAACGCCTCCAGCCCGCGCTCGTGCAGCCGGTCGAGCTGGCGCCGCAGGATCTGGCGGGGCGACGCGGTGACCGGCTCGCCGTTCTCCCACTGGATGTCGCACATGACCATCGCCGTGCCCTCGTGCCACGGGACGCGGCGCAACGTGGACATGTCCGGCTTCATCACGAAGTCGCCGTAGCCGCGCTCCCAGGACGACATCTCGAAGCCGCTGACCGGGTTCATCTCGACGTCCACGGCGAGCAGGTAGTTGCAGCCCTCGGCGGCGTGCGCGACGACCTCGTCGAGGAAGTACCGGGCGGCGCACCGCTTGCCCTGCAGGCGGCCCTGCATGTCGACGATCGCGACCAGCACCGTGTCGATCTCGCCGGTGTCAACGAGCTCGCGCAACTCCTCGACCGTCAGCATGAGGCTCCTCCCAAGGTCGCCGCTAATGGTCCAACATTAGCCCATTGAAGGTGCGGCGAGATAGAGCACGAGCCCCCTAGGATCCTTGACCTGACTCTTGGGGGAGCCGATGCGAAGACCTTTGCTGTGGGCCGCGTTCGGAATCGCACTCGTTCCGCTGATCTGGCAAAGCGTTGTCATGCTGCGCGAGGGGTTCTTCTGGCAGGACGACTTCCGTTACGTCGCCAGAGCCGTCGAAGCGCCGCTGTCGACGCTGTTCGACGACTACAACGGCCACCTGATGCCCGGCCAGTTCCTGCTGGTCTGGCTGGTCACGGCCATCGCCCCGCTCAACTTCACCGTCGCGGCGCTGCCCGTGCTGGCGTTGTACGGCCTGGCGATGTGGATGTTCTGGCGGCTGCTCGTCCGCCTCTTCGGCGCCCGCTGGGAGCTGCTCGCCCCGTTCGCCGCCTTCACGTTCTCCCCCTTGATCCTGGTGTCCACGCGCTGGTGGGCGTTCGCGCTGCAGCTCATCCCGCTGCTCGTCGCGATGATCGGCGCGATCGACGCCCAGGTGCGGTACGTCCGGACCGGCAAGGGCCTGTGGGCCGGCCTGCTGTGGGTGTTCGCGGGCGTGCTGTTCTGGCAGAAGGCACTCGTCATCGTGCCGGTGCTCGTCGCCGTCACCGCCCTGCTCTCCCCCGAACCCGGCCGGCTGAGATGGGCGTTCCGGACGCACTGGCGGTCGCTGACCGCGCACATCGCGTTGATGCTCGCACTCGGGATCGGCTACGCCCTGCTGTCCGCCGGCAACGTCGCGGCCGAGCGGTCCGCCGCGCACGAGTGGGTGCGCCTGACCGCGCGCATGATCGCGGACACGTTCCTTCCCGGTGTCCTGGGTGGACCGTGGTCCGTCGGGATCGACGGTGCGACCGCGTGGTCCGTGCCGCCGCTGCCGGTCCGGATCATCACCTGGGTGCTCGCCGCGGTGATCATCGGCGTCGGGCTGCGGTTCGGCCGGGACCGCGCCGGGCTCGCGTGGCTGACGCTCGCCGGGTACCTCGCGCTCGCCGTCGCCGCGGTCGGGGTCGCGCGGCTGTCGTTCATCGGCGAGGTGATCGGCGGCGACCCCCGGTACGTCGCGGACGCCGTGCCGGTCGCGATCCTCTGCGCGTGCTTCGCGTTCCTGCCTCTTGATCAACCATCCGCCGAGGTTCTCACCAAGAAGCACGTCGCGCTGGCGGCGGGCGTCGCGCTGCTGCTGGCCGGGTCGGTGGCGACCACGGTGACCGCGACTCAGCGCACCGACCAGCAGACAGCTCGCGCGTATGCGCAGACGCTGGCGCAGTCGTTGCGTGACAACACCGGCGTGGTGGTCTACGACCGGCCGGTGCCGCTGGAGCTGATGAGCATCTGGTTCGGCCGCAACGCCAACGTGTCCGAACTGGTCCGGACGATGCACGGCCAGGGCGTGCGGTTCGACGAGCCGTCCGACGACATGCGCATCGTCGACGACCAGGGCAGGCTGCGCCCGCTCAACGTCTTCCCGCTCGCGGAGGGCCCGCAGGGACCGACACCGGAGTGCGGGTATCTGATCGGGCCCAACCCGGTCGAGATCCCGCTGTCCAAACCGGTCGGCTCACCGCGCCAGGTGCTCCGGATCGGCTACTTCACCGGAGCGACCGGCACGGGCGTGCTTCGTGTCGGCGACCAGCAGATCCCGATCCGCTGGGAGTCGGGCGTGCACAACCTGCACGTGGTCGTCGAGAACCCGTTCGACAAGATCACCCTCTGGAGCACTCAGATCCCCAAGGGCGTGTGCGTCGGCAACATCGTGGCCGGCGCACCCATGCCCGGCTAGGCCTCCGGGGCGAGGGGCGGTTCCTTGGGCGGTGCCATCGTGTCTCGCATGGGTTCGACTCTGCCGGACCCCGAACCGGGCGATCACCAGAATCGATCCGACTCATTTGGTGAGAGGATCGGGGACGTGAGTGACATTCAACGTGTTGGTGTGGTGGGTTCCGGGCTCATGGGCTCGGGCATCGCCGAGGTGAGCGCCCGTGCCGGTCTCGACGTCATCGTCGCCGAGGTCAGCCCGGACGCGACCGAGGCCGCGCGCGGGCGGATCGCCGCGTCGCTCGGCCGAGGTGTGAAGAGCGGGAAGCTGACCGAGGAGGAGCGCGACGAGGCGCTGGGCCGGATCCGGTTCACGACCGATCTCGGCGACTTCGCGGACCGGCAGTTCCTCGTCGAGGCGGTCGCGGAGAACGAGCAGATCAAGACCGACGTGTTCACCGCGCTGGACAAGGTCGTCGAGGACCGGGCCGCGATCTTCGCGTCCAACACGTCCTCCATCCCGATCATGAAGCTGGGCATGGCGACGTCCCGCCCCGAGCAGGTCATCGGTGTGCACTTCTTCAACCCGGTGCCGGTGATGAAGCTCGTCGAGCTGGTGCCGTCGCTGCTGACCAGCGCCGCCACGCAGGAGGCCGCCGAGGCGTTCGTGACCTCGCGGCTGGCCAAGCAGGTGATCCGCTCGCAGGACCGGGCCGGTTTCGTGGTCAACGCCCTGCTGATCCCGTACCTGCTGTCGGCGATCCGGATGCTCGAGTCCGGGTTCGCCTCCGCCGAGGACATCGACCGAGGCATGGTGCTCGGCTGCGCCCACCCGATGGGCCCGCTGCACCTGACCGACCTGATCGGCCTGGACACCACGAAGGCGATCGCCGAGTCGATGTACGACGAGTTCAAGGAGCCCCTGTACTCCCCGCCGCCGCTGCTGCTGCGCATGGTGGACGCGGGCCTGCTGGGCAAGAAGTCCGGCCGCGGGTTCCACAACTACGCGGGCTGAGCGCCGAGCCGGGGGAGGTCCTCCCCCGGCTCGCGGCTCCGATCCATGACATGGCGAGGAGCCTCGCCGATGTCGATCACGGGCACATCGGGGCAACCACCCAACCCGCCCGCCCGGAGCACCCAATCCACCACCCAGTCAGGACCTCATGCACACGCGCTTGACCACGTTCGTCGGCCGGGCGTCCCTGCTCGAACACACGGCCGCGGTGCTCGGCCGCGCCCGGCTAGTGACGCTGGTCGGCCCCGGCGGCGTGGGCAAGACGCGCCTCGCCTCCGAGGTGGTGCGCGAACGCCCGGACGTGACGGTGGTGCACCTCGCGGACGTCACGGGCTCCGTGGACCGGGCGGTCGTCGAGGCGCTGGGCATCGTCGACCAGTCGTCGAACGACCCGGTCGACGTGCTCGTCGAACACCTGCGGGGCACGCGGACGCTGCTGGTGCTGGACAACTGCGAGCACCTGCTCGATCCGGTGGGCGACCTGCTCGCCACGTTGCTCGACGAGGTGCCGACGCTCCGCGTGCTGGCGACCAGCCGCCGCCACCTGGAGCTCGACGGCGAGCACATCGTCCAGGTGCCGCCGCTGGCCGTGCCGGACGACGCGATGGCGCTGCTGCTCGACCGCGCGTCGGCCGCGGGCCGGACGATCACCGACCACGACGCCGCGGTCCGGCTCGCCGAGTGGTCCGGCGGACTGCCCCTCGTGCTGGAGCTGATCGCCGTGCGGCTCGGCGGCGGGATGTCGCCGCAGGCGATCCTCGACCGGCTCGCGGGCGGCTCGCTGCTGACCACGCGGGGCACCCGCCGCGTGCAGCCGCACCACCGCACGTTGCAGCAGGTCCTGAACTGGTCCTACGACCTGTGCTCGCCCGGTGAACGCCTGTTGTGGGCGCGGATCAGCGTGTTCGCCGGCGGTTTCGATCTCAGCGCCGTCGAGGCGGTGTGCTCGGGCGACGGCATCACCGAACGGGAGGTCGTCGACCTGCTCGAAGGGCTCGTCCACCAGTCCGTCGTGACGGCGGGCCCCGACGGCCGGTACCACCAGCTGCAGCCGCTGCGCGAGTTCGGCCAGACCAAACTCGACTCGGCGTGCGCGATCCAGGACGCCCACGTCGCGTGGTTCCGCAAGCTCGCCGCGGACGCCGCAGACGGGTGGTTCGGCCCGGACGAGGTCGGCTGGATGGCCCGAGCCCACCTCGAGATGCCGAACTTCCGGGCCGCACTGCAGCACTGCGTGCACACCGCCCCGGAGACCGGCCTGGAGATCGCGACCAACCTCGCCCGGCTGCGGATGGTCTTCTTCTACGCGTTGCTCGGCGAGTTCTGCGAGTGGTTCGAACGCCTGCTGGCGGCCGCACCGCCGGACCCCACGCCGGAACGGATCGGCGGCGCGGCGATGCTCGGCTGGATCAGGTTCTGCCAGGGCTCGCAGCAGGCCGGTATCGCGCAGCTCGAACACTGCCGTGAGCTCACACGGGGCCAGGAGGCACCGCCGGTCGCCTTCCTCGAAGGCGCGTACCACCTCGACGTGCTCGTGGACCCGCAGGCCATCGGCTTCTTCCTGCGTGCCGCCGAGCTCTTCGGCACCGCGTTCGCGGGCGACCAGCAGATGGCGAAGCTGGTCGGTGCGATCGCCGCGTGCTTCACCGGCCCTCCGGAGACGGCGGCCGCGACGAGCGAGGACTGCTTCGCCGACGCGTCGGCGCGCGGCGCCGAGTGGGCGATCACCTGGGCGGTGTGGGCGAAGGGGCTCGCCACCGTGCGCTCCGGCGAGCCGCAGTTGGGCGTCACCCTCTTCCAGGAGGCGCTGTGCAGGCAGACCGCGCTCGGCGACAAGTGGGGCACGGCCTGGTGCGTCGAGGCGCTGCCGTGGGCCATGGCCGACCTGGGCGGTGCTCCGACGACGGCTGCCGAGCTGCTCGGTGGCGCGAGCAAGCTGCAGGAGACGACAGGCGTGGCGATCGCGGGCCTGGTCCCGTTCGTGCGGGAACGCGAACGGGCGACGGAGATCGTCGTGCGGCAGATCGGCGCGACCGCGTACCGCGAGGCCTACGCGCGCGGCGCGGCGATGTCCGCCGACGAGATTCACGCGCTCGCCCTGCGCCCGCACGGCGACGTGCCGCTGGACGGCCTGTCGGACCGGCGCAGGCAGGTCGCCGTGCTCATCGCGCGCGGCAGGCAGAACAAGCAGATCGCGGACGAACTGCACCTGTCGCTGTCGACCGTCGAGAACCACGTGCGCGACATCCTGCGCACGCTCGGGATGACCAACCGCGCGGAGGTCGCCGCGTGGGTCGCGCGTCACCAGAGCACGTCCCACGCGTGAACTCGCTCAGACGTGGCCGGCGAGCGCCCGCTCGTACACACTGAACCGGAAGTACACCCCGAGATCCGCAGGTCCGGAACCGCGCGTGCGGAAGCTGAGCAGCTCGTGCATGCCCGCCGTCGACTCGATGGGGTGCGGCGCGAGCGCCGACACCGTCTCCAGGTAGGGCTCGGGATCCAGACCCTCGGACCGCATCACGTCCGCGACCCGTCGCGCCGCCTCCGCGTCGGAGTCGACGTTGCCCGATAGCCGCAGGTAGACGTTGGCGTGCTCGGGCCCCGAAATCCCCGGCCGGAAGGCCAGGCACGTCATCGGTTCGTTCGCCGTGGTCGCGGCGTCGCCGTAGATCGCGCGATAGGTCCGCCTCGCGCGGACGGAGTCGTGGCGCCGCGCCAGCGAGGCGATCCGATCCAGTTCGTCGAGGTCGATGTCGGGGTGGCGGAAGTACACCTTGACGCGCGCCGAGGCGTCGTCGCGCAGGTCGAGCGCGAAGAAGTCGATCACGTGCCCGCGGGTGGCGAGCATCTCGTACTCCTCGCGAACCGGTTCCCACGCCTCGGACAGACCGAGCCGCGCCATGGCCTCGGTGACCACGTCACCGATCGCGGCGAGCCCGCGCACCTGCGGGTTGAAGTAGACCTTGTAGTGGGGCCGCCGGCCGGGCAGCCACGCGAGGGAGTGCCACACCGTCGGCCGGTACCGGCGGGGGTTGTCCGTGACGAAGAGGTCCTCGACCAGGTCGTAGCGGGCGGCGGACGCTCCGTGCCTGGTCACGAGCTCGCGCGTCAGGTTCCGACCGGCCTGCTGGCACGCCGCCGGGGTCGGCTCGGCGCCGAGCGACTCGAACAGGATGCGGATCTCAGGCACCCTGTTTCGCCAACTTACGGAGAACTCGAGCGGAAAACCGTCCCGGGAAACATACGATGGACAATCGCATTGCTCGCCAATAGCACGATGCCCCCACGCGGACATGACAGAAGTCACATCACCGATCACGTCAAGAGCTCCGGACTCCGCAATTCCAAGTCCGGCACAGACCTTCGCCCATTTGTCAAGAACGAAGTCGATGTAGGTGGTGTCAGGAGTCGAGAAAAGCGCCTCTCGTCTGGCGATGCTCGCCACAGTCGCACAACTGGACACTTCCACACCTCCGGCCCAAAGAAGTACTCTGCGAGCTGCGAAAAAGCAATGGGACGAACTGGGACTGGGCTATATGACACAACAGGAAATTCGGCACGCTCAGTCACCCCTGTACTCCGAGAGGGTGGCGCCCCCTCGCATCAGCGATGATCGGAGTCAATACGCCGATCAGAGCAGGCGGGGCCACACGTGTGTGATCGGCGCAGGCCTCGCAGGCCTCGCCGTGGCGAAAACTCTTCGCGAACGCAATTCCACCTTCACTGTCCTGGAGCAGACCAGCGGCGTCGGTGGGCTGTGGCGCAGCGCCGCCGAGCGCGTCCCCTCGCCCGGCTACGCCGCCCTCCACCTGAACACGTCTGCCAAGGTCAGCGCCTTTTCGTACTTCCCAATGCCGGAGTCGTACCCGCGCTATCCGCGGCACGATCTGGTAGCCGACTACCTTGGTTCGTTCAGTGCCGAGTTCGGCCTGAACGAGCACGTCGAATTCGAGACGGAAGTCGTTGACGTCGCACGCAATGCGGATTCCACCTGGAATGTTCGTACACGTGAACGCACGTCCGGGCAGGAGCGGGTGCGCACGTTCCGGCACGTCGTCGTGGCAACCGGGCACCACTGGCACCCCAAATGGCCTGAACCCGCGATTCCCGGCGCCGAGGACTTCCCTGGCGAACAATTGCACAGCTTCGACTACCACTCGGCCGCCGACCATGTCGGTAAACGCGTGGTCGTCGCAGGGTTCGGCAATTCAGCAGCCGACATCTCGGTCGACCTGTCTCGTTTGGCGAAAGAGACGTACCTTTCGATCCGACGCAGCCTGCATGTCACCCCGAAAACCATGTTCGGCATTCCGATCGATGAAATCGCGTCGGCAGGCTGGTGGGCCCGTATGGGATTCGAGCAGCAGCGCCGTTTCGTCGAGCTGGTGCTACGGGTCGTTCGCGGCCGGCTGACCGACTACGGGATTCCGGAACCGGACCACCGGATCTTCTCCAGCCCGGTGACGATTTCCGACGAACTGCTCAGCCGAATCAGCCACGGCGACATCACCGTGCGGCCGGTCATCGAGCGGTTCGACGGCTCAGAGGTCGTCTTCGCGGATGGTTCACATGTCGAAGCCGACACCGTCGTCTACTGCACCGGCTACCGCATCGTCGTCCCGTTCCTGCCCGACGAGTGGTACCGCAACCCTGCGGGCCAGATCACCCTGTACCACCGCGTGGTCCCGCCACATCTCCCCGGTCTGTACTTCGCCGGGTTCATCCGGCCCGTCGGATCCATCACCCGCCTGCTGGAAGGGCAGGCGGAGTGGATCGCCGACCTCGTCGAGGGGTCCGTGATCCTGCCGGACGCCGCCGAGATGACCGAAGAGATCGACCGTCACCTCGAAGGCGCTCTGCGCCGGTACGGTCCGAGCGAGACGGACTCGGTACAGGTCGACTTCGCTCCGTACCTGGAGACCCTCCTCACCGAGCGGCGGGCTCGAGCCGGCTCATCGCGTGCTGGATGAGGCCGACCAGGACTTCCTTGCCCGACTGCCGGACTCGCGCGTCGCACTTGACCACCGGGATGCGCGAGTCCAGGTCCAGGGCGCTGCGCAGCTCGTCGATCGAGTAGTCGTACGAGTCGTCGAACATGTTGACCGCCACCAGGAACGGGATGTTGCGCCGTTCGAAGAAGTCGATCGACGGGAAGCTGCTGTCGAGCCTGCGGGTGTCGACCAGGACGACCGCGCCGATCGCACCAGTGGCGAGCTCGTCCCACATGAACCAGAACCGGTTCTGGCCGGGTGTGCCGAACAGGTAGAGCACGATCCGCTGGTTGATCGTGATGCGACCGAAGTCCAGGGCGACCGTGGTGGTCTCCTTGCCTTCGATGCCGGCGAGGTCGTCGACGTACGTACCCGCCTCGGTCAGCAGTTCCTCTGTCCGCAGCGGAGGAATCTCGCTCACCGCACCGACGAGCGTCGTCTTGCCGGTGCCGAAGCCGCCGGCGACGACGATCTTGACCGCAGTGGGGACGTCAGAGTCCTCGAACGCCATCGAGTACCGCCTGGAGTAGGTTCCGATCGGGGACGTCCGCGTGCGGACGGTTGTGCACGACGATGTCACCGCGCTGCAGCAGGTCGCTCAGGAGCACCTTCACCACGACGAGCGGCACGTTCAGGTGTGCGGCGAGCTCGGCGACCGACGTCGGCCGGGCACAACGGTCGAGAATCTCACGGTGATCAACCGACAGCGAACTCGGGTCTGACACCGTTGGCATGGCGAGCACCTGGGTGATCAGGTGCAGCTCGCCAGCGGGCCGCGTACGACCGCGCACCATCGCATACGGCCGGACGAGCGGTCCGGCTGCCTCGTCGTACCACCAGTTCTCCCTCGACGACATCAGGACGACTCCCGCGCCACGGGCAGCGCCGTCATCGCCTCCATGCGCGGCGCCGAGGACAGGTAGGTGCCGACCCGCTTCACGAGCATGTTCATCTCGTAGGCGATCTGGCCCATGTCGGCGTCTTCTTCGCTCAACGCCGCGAGGCACGCGCCGTGACCGGCGGCCGTGACGAACAGGTAAGCGTGTTCCATCTCCACGATGGTCTGCCGCACCGCACCGCCGCCGAAGTGCCGTCCGGTGCCGCGCGCGAGGCTCTGGAACGCCGACGCCATCGCGGACAGGTGCTCTGAGTCCTCTTTGGACAGCTGCGCGGAGCGGCCGAGCAGGAGCCCGTCCGCGGAGAGCACCACCGCGTGGCGCGCGCCCACGACGCGGTGGACGAGATCGTCGAGCAACCAGTTGAGCTCGCGGTGCTGGTTGGTGTTCTCGGTCATGCGGAGGGTGCTCCTTCTGCTCGAGCATCGCGGGTGCCCTGTTGGAAGGCGGTCAGGCCACGTCGGGTGCGTTCGGCGGACTGATCGGTGATGAGGTCCGGCACCGGATCCGCCTGCTGCGGCTGATCCTCGTTCGCGAGCTGCGGTGCCAGGTTCTGCTGCTTGCGCCTGCGGGGCAGCGCTGGCTTCTCGTTCGCCCGCGGCGGGGCGGGGGTGTTCGCGTTCACGTCGTGTTCCGCGGGGCGCGGGTCGAAGCGCAACGCCGCCTCCTCCGTCGCGGGCACCGGGAAGCCACCGGTGTCGGCTGGGGCCGACTGCCCGTGCTGCTGCTCCTTCACTGAGCGCGTCGGCATCTGGGTCGTCTCGCTGACATCGCCCGCGGACGCCACGCTCTCCGCGATGATCGCCTGCGGCAGCACGATCAGTGCGACAGTGCCGCCGTACGGCGACTCACGCAGCTCCACCTTGATTCCGCGCTTGGCGGCGAGCCGGGCGACCACGAACAGGCCGAGCCGTGACTCGCCCTTGAACGCCATGGCCTCGAAGTCCGGCGGGAACGCGAGTGTCGCGTTGGCGCGGTTGCGCTCGTCCAGCGTCATCCCGAGACCATGGTCCTCGATCTCGACGACGATGCCGTGCGGCACGACGCTGCTGTGCACCTGCACCTCGGAGCGCGGTGACGAGAACGCGGTGGCGTTGTCGACGAGCTCGGCGATGAGGTGGATGGTGTCGGCGACAGCCACGCCGGCGAGTGCGCGGTCCGGCACCGGGTGCACGCGAACGCGTGCGTATTGCTCGGTCTCAGCGACCGCTGAGCGCAGAACATCGCTCAACCGCACGGGTTTGCGCCACTGCCTGCCAGGCTGCTCGCCCGCGAGGATGATCAGGTTCTCGGCATTGCGGCGCGCGCGAGTCGCGAGGTGGTCGAGCTGGAACAGCGAGTCGAGCTGCTCGGGGTTCTCCTCCTCGCGCTCCAGGTGGTCCAGCAGCTTCAGCTGGCGGTGCACCAGCCCCTGGTTGCGGTGCGCGATGTCGAGGAAGACCCGGTTGACGCCCTCGCGCGCCTGACTCTCCTTCACGGCCGCGGCCACCGCGGTGTACTGCGCCGCGTTGAACGCGTCGGCCACCTGGCCGATCTCGTCGTTGCCGTAGTCGAGCGGCGGCACCTCGGAGCGCACGTCGACCTGCTCGCCCTTGCGCAGGCGACCGACGATGTGCGGCAGCCGTTCGTGCGCGAGCGTCAGCGCGTCCTGGCGCAGGTTGCTCAGCCGGGTGATCAGCGCCCGGTTGACCAACCGGCTGGAGACCCGGACCGCGGTGATGATGCCGCCGAGCACGACCAGCAGCGCGATGATGCTGCCGATGAGCACGGTGAGGAACTTGCGGTTGCCGTTGGCTAGCCCGGTGTCCGACGCGGCGACGGCCTGGTCGACCCCCAGCTTGACGAGCTGCTCGGACACCGGCCCGACCACGGCCGACCACTCGGCGGGCGAGATGCGGTAGGTGCGCGACCCGATGAACGCGCTCTCGTACGTCGTGAGCTTGCGCCAGTTGTCCGACGACGTCAGCTGTTGGTACGACGCCTGCACCTTCGGGTCGGCGAACGGCGTCGTCGACTTGAGCAGCGAGTGGTAGGCGCCGACCAGGTTGACGTACTCGAGGTGGTCCTGCGCCGACAGCTCCGACCCGGCCAGCGCGCCGGAGACCACCGAAGACGATCGCGACATCCAGTCCGCCGCGCGGAACAGGTCCGTGGCGTTGAGACCGCCCTGGCCCGCCTCGGCGTCCGGCACGATGCGCGCCTGCGTGCCGAACAATGCGGATCCCGCGTCGATCAGGCTGTTGTAGTACGCGTAGATCTCGTTCCTGGCTACGTTGCCGCCCTCGACCTGCGCCCGGCGCTGCGGCAGTTCGGCCAGCACCCCGTCCAGCGCGGTGATCTTGTCGACGACCTCGGCGGGCGCGTTCGACGCCAGCTTGTCGAACGCGGCCTTCATGGTCTTGACATCCTCGTCGACCTGCCGCTGCTGGTCCCGCAGCGCCTCGCGCCTGGGATTCTTCTCGCTGAGCACGGTCATCGTGAGCTGGCGTTCCTTCTGGATCGCCACAAACGTGTTGACCGCCGGAATGCTCGCGTCCTTTACGCCAACGGCGACGGCTCGCACATAGAAGCCGTCGAAAACCGTGTACGACGAGAACGTCAGCCACATGACCAACAGGACGACACTCGGAACGACCACGATGCCGGTGAGCCTGGATCGAATGGTCCGGTGGTCGGTCTCCTGAGCCTTCGTCTTACTCACAAACGCCCCACGATCACCCGATTGGCTACGGACCCGATCACGCCACAAGATCAATGTCACCATACGGCATCGATCACGCGCGTAACGCGACTGGCAGGGTACCTAGTCGTGTGACAGATGCGATACCCGGTCCAGGGGTCACGTTGCTAGCAGCGACCCCTGGCAGCACGATTCAGAACCGCCCGATGGCGACCGCGTTGTAGGGGGTCGTAGGCGTGGGAGGGGTGCTGAAACGGGCATTCGGCAGGTAGAGCCGGTTGCCGAACGCCGCGACGGTCGTCGGCACGTCGAACCGCGGGTCCGTCGTCTTGGAGACCAAAGTTGCACCCTCTGGGGTGAGCCGGTACTTGGCGACGGTGTTCAACCGGTTCTGCACAACGTACAGCGTGTGACCGCGACGCAGCAGGCCGTCACCATTTGTGAGCGTTTCTCCGTTGAGGCTCACGTTCTTGGTGACGCCGGTGCACGGGTCGATCAGGAACAGCTTCCCCGTGTTGCTCTGCACGCTGAGCAAACTGTTTTCGAATGTTTCAATGCCGTTCAGGTTCGTGGCGCCCGGCGTGACCTGGAGGTCTCCGGTGAGCTTCAGGACCTTGTGGTCCTTCGGAAGGTTCAGGCCCACGTGGTACAGCACGGCTTGGCGTGAGTCGGTGAACCACGCCTCGCCGTCGCGGATGATGACATCGTTGACGAACGTGTCGGCGGTGGCGAACTGGTAGGTGGCGAGCAGCTTCCCCGTCCGGGTGTCGTACACGCGTCCCTGCCCGGACGGCCCGCCCGCGACCCACAGCCGCTTGCGGGCGTCGACCTTCATGCCGAGCGAGTTCGCGACCGTGCCCTTGGCGAACACCTCGCCCTTGCCGGTCCGCAGGTCGGCCGCGTAGATGGACCCGTCGACCCGCGACCCGAAGTAGGCCGTCGTGCCGCTGATCGCGATGCCTTCGGGCTGCCAGCCCGCCGGTAACGCGATCTCGGTCGGAAAGCTGGAGCCTGCGGTGGCCGGTGCCGCGACGCCGAGCGTGAGCCCGAGCAGAGCCGCGACCAGGACACCGATTCTGGCCTGCATGTGCCGCCTCCTCGTGGATTCGGGTTGCGGTCCCGAGTCTTTCGCAGGGGCCGGGCACATGCGCCACATCGACAGCGGATGAACAGTTAACGGAACTTCCGCAGGACCCAGCGCTTCTGCCACGGCGTCTCGACGGCGTGCCGGTCGTAGTGCTCCCGTGCCCACGCAACGGCGTTCTCGGGCGCCACGCCTGCCACGATCGCCAGACACGCGAAGACCGTGCCGGTGCGTCCCTTGCCGCCCGCGCACGCGACCTCGACCCGTTGTCCCGCAACGGCTCGCGCGTGCAGGTCACGGATCTTGGCTATCGCGTCGGCGTCGTCCCTGGGCACCCAGAAGTCCGGCCAGTCGATCCGCTCATGCGGCCACGCGGGCGCGGGCCCCTTCGCGAGGTACAGCCCGAACTCGGGCTCCGGGCCCGCCGGCATGGGGTTGCGCAGACCGCGCCCCCGCACCCATGCCCCGTCCGGCAGTTGAACGGCCCCTTCCAGCACAACGCCCCCTCACATGGAACTGAGCACCTCGGCGATCAGCTCCAACGACTCCCCCGGACTCAACGCGACCGCCTGCAGCGCCGCGAACCTCAGCGTATAAGGCTCGCGCTCCTCGGGTCGTTCGACATACGAACCGCGCTGCACCGACTGCAGGTACACCACGTCGTCGTGCTGCTCGTGCGGGAACGACAGGATGGTGAACGGTGAGCCGTGCGCCGGGTACGCGCCCGCGTCGAACGGGATGAGCTGGATGGTGACGTTCGGCAGCTCGGCGAGCTCCATGAGGTGCAACAGCTGCGCGCGCATCACCTGCGGGCCGCCGACCAGCTGCCGCACCGCCGCCTCGCACAGCACGACCTCGACCTTCGGCGGGTTCTTGCCGCGCAACCGCTGCCTGCGCCCGTCGCGCATCGCGATCTGCTGCTCGGCGATCACGCTGCCGCGCACCGGGTCGTCCGCGAGCGCCAGCGCGGTGATGTAGTCCGGGATCTGCAGGAACACCGGCACGACGTCGATCCTGAAGGCGCGCAACGCGTTCGCCTCGACCTCGAGCCGGCAGTACTCGCCGACGGCGTCGAAGAGCACCTTCGCCTCACCGGTCGTGCGCAGCTGCCGGGCGTGCTCGGAGTTCGTCACGAGCTGCTGCCGCTCGGGCGACGCGACCTGGTACACGAAGCCGAGTGCGAGCACGTCGACGGGAGTCGACGGCTGCAGGGCGTTCTCCATCATCGACAGCTTCGCCGTCGAGAAGCCGACCCGCCGTCCCGCCTCGGACAGGCTGAACTCGCGGTCGCGCCGCCACTCGCCCAGCGCCCTGCCGATGGCCCGCTCGAGAACGGTCGCCCGGAACTCCTTTGCCATGAGATCAGCTTAAGCGGTGCCGTGACCGCTGAAGCACACCGCATGGTGTGGATTTCTGTTATACAGCAAGGAGTCTTATTAGATACCCGTAACGCGCGTATGCGATCCGCGCCACTGTGGACGGTCAGATGGAACGGTTCCAACGGCACCTTGTTCGCGCGATCGTGTGGGGATAACCGTTAACCCGTCGGCGCGCCCGTTAGTCGGCCATCACGTGCGTGCAGTTGACGGCTTCCCCCGAACTGCTCGTCTCGGCGCGCACCTGCCGTCCGTTGATGATGATCTTGCACGTGAGCGTGCCGTGCACGCCCTCCAGCCGCAGGCTCACCTTGCCGTGCTTCGCGCCGGACCGTTCCCACGGCATGTCGGGGTTGCGCAGCGTCTTCTCCTCCTGTCCGGGGAAGACGTAGGTCAGTTGGTCCGTCGTACCGGTGCCCTCGACGCGTAATCGGATGTCGGGCGGCACCGCGCAGCCGGCGGCGAGCAACGCGAGAACCAGCACCACTCTCATGGCGTGACAGTAAGAAACGGGCCGGTGCGCGGACATCAGCCCAAAGGCTCAACCCGGATCAGCCGTCAGTCTGACAACCGCAGCCCGGCGCACCGCAACGACTCCTCCACACGCAGCCGTTCGATGTCCTTGTCCACCCCTTCGGGCAGCACGTCCAGCTGGTGCTCGACCTGGACGGCACGGCAGGCCTGCTTCAGCAGTTCGTCGTATGCCTGACGCGCGCTGACTCGGCGCAGCGCGGGTGTGCCTGGTTCGTAGAAGCGCAGTACCCGCCGGACGCGCCGCAGGTCGGCCGCGATCGCCTCGACCGGTGGACCCTCGGCCATGACCTTCGGGTGACGCAGGCGCCTGACCAGGCGCGGGAGGCGGAGTAGCAGCCAGAAGAGAACGCTGGGCGCCACCGCCGCGATGACGTACAGGAGGAAGTTGCCGAAAGGAGTTTCGGCCATAGCTCATGCTAGCCAGCTTGTAGCGCCAAGTAGAGGTCCACGCGGGACGCGAAGTCCGACAGGTCCACGTCGAGCAGCTCCTCGACCCGCCCCACCCGGTACCGCAACGTGTTGACGTGAACGTGCAGCCTCGAAGCCGCCACGGTCCACGACCCGGAGCAGTCGAGGAACACCCGCAGCGTCCCGACGAGATCGGAGCCGTGCTCGGCGTCGTAGTCCAGCACCGGCCCGAGCAGTCTGCGCCGCAACGAGTCCCGCAGCTCGGACGGCACTCCGGCGAGCAGCAGCTGGTGCAGCGCGATCTCGTCGCCGGCCACGACGCACGTGCGGCCACCGCGCCGCTCCCCCAGCCGGCGCGCGTGGGCGGCCTCCTCGGTGGCGCCGCGCAGGCCCGGCACACGCACTGGGGACGAGATGCCGACGAGCACGCGCGAGGAACCGAGGCCGGGTTCCAGGACGCGCAACGACTCGCGGACGCCCTCGGGTACGGCGTCGTCGGCGCGGGCCAGGGCGTAGACCTCGGTGCCGACCGGGGCGACCAAGGCCGACGGCAGCAGTTCCTCCAGCACCGACGCGGTGAGCTCCACCCGTGCAGACGACGCGGTGAGCACCCGTAGCCGATCATCGGCGGACAGACCGGCCGCCGCCACCCGTGACTCGATCTCGGCGGCGGTCGCGGAGCCGGACAGCAGCAGGTTCAGCAACGGGCCCGCCGCGCGGTTCTCGATCTGACGGCCCTGCGACAGCCGGGACCGTTCCAGAGCGACCAGCGACGCCAGTTCGACGGCGGCCTCGTCGGGCACCGCTCCGGCGACGACGAGGATCCAGTTCGTCAACCGCGCGCCGCCGCGTTCGGCCACCGGCAGCAACGAGAAACCCCTTGTGGTCAACGGAAGCCGGGTCGCGAGCAGGAACTCGCGGACGAGGTCGACCCGGCCCGGCAGGTCACCGCCGGCGACCACGCGGCCGGTGGTCGACAGCACCCAGCAGCGGGTCCCCAGCTCGGCGGCGCCCGCCTCCAGCAACACGTTCAGCCCGGCGCCCTCGGCGACGACGCTCAGGAGCCGCCGGTGCCTGCTCAGGCCGACGAGCTCCAGCGACACCCGCTCGGTGATCGTCGCGAACGACAGGTCGACGGGCACCTCCAGCAGCGGCACCCGATAACGCGCGCAGGCGTCGACCAGGTCCGACGGCAGCACGCGCGATTCCGTCTCGGACGCGGCGAGGCCGGCGACGCCAGCGGCCGACAACGCCGAGACGAACACGTCCGACGAGGTGGGGCCGGAGTGCCAGAGCAGGCCGGACAGCACGAGCTCGCCGCCCGACAGGTACCGGCTGGGGTCGGGCAGCTCCGTTCCGTAGACGCGCGTGACCTGGCGGTCGAGCAGTTCGGAGCCCGTCTGGAGGGTGAGGCGCAGCTCGGGCATCTGCAGGAGGGAACGCAGAAGCATGGCTGATCACCTTCCTCCATTGGTGTTTGTAGGAAAGCACAAATTCACTGTCTGTAGGAGCCTGGGGATTCATGCGTCCCCGCTCTAGCCCAAGCGGGACCACGCTCTGTGTACTGGCTCACACAGCGATTGGAGGACGAGTGACGATCTCCACCCACGTGCTCGACGCGCAGCGCGGCAGGCCGGCCAGCGGCGTGACCGTCGACTTGCAGCGTCAGGACGGGACGGTCGTGGCCACGGCCGAGACCAACGCCGACGGCCGGGTCACCGGCTGGGGCGACGGCCTGGAGGCCGGGGTCTACCGGTTGGTGTTTCACACAGTCGACATCGCGCCGTTCTTCCCCGAGGTCGTGCTCACGTTCCACTACGAGGACCCGGCACAGCACTACCA
This sequence comes from Lentzea sp. NBRC 105346, assembly GCF_030269605.1. Classification (GTDB taxonomy): domain Bacteria; phylum Actinomycetota; class Actinomycetes; order Mycobacteriales; family Pseudonocardiaceae; genus Lentzea. Next base: position 151,237 of record NZ_BSTQ01000014.1, on the reverse strand, counting down.
CGTGCCGCTGCTCCTCTCGCCGTTCGCCTACTCCACCTATCGAGGTAGCTGATGGACTTCCTACGCCCCTCCACCCTCGCGGAGGCGCTGGCCGTGAAGGCCGAGCGGCCCGACGCCGTGCCGATCGCCGGTGGCACGGACGTGATGGTGGAACTGAACTTCGACCACCGCAGGCCCGCCGCGCTGCTCGACCTGACGCGGATCGAGGAGCTGCGGACGTGGACTCCGGGCCTCAGGATCGGCGCGGGCGTGCCGTATGTGCGGATCATCGACGAGCTGGGCGCACAGCTGCCGGGCCTGGCGATGGCGTCGCGAACGGTCGGGTCGCCGCAGATCCGCAACCGCGGCACGGTCGGCGGCAACCTCGGCGCGGCCTCGCCCGCCGGTGACACGCACCCCGTGCTGATCGCGTCCGACGCCGTCATCGAGGTCGCGTCCGTACGCGGCACGCGGATGATCCCGGTCGACGACTTCTACACCGGTGTGAAGCGCAACGCCCTGGAACCCGACGAGCTGATCGTCGCGATCCACCTGCCGCCCGCGCCGGGACCGCAGCAGTTCGCCAAGATCGGCACGCGCAACGCCATGGTGATCGCGGTGTGCTCGTTCGCGATCTCGTTGCACCCCAACGAGAAGCGTGTCGGCGCTGCCGTGGGTTCGGCGGCGCCGACACCGCGGCGGGCACGCGACGCCGAGGACTTCCTGAGCGCCGCGCTCACCTGGGAGGCACCGAAACCGTTGCTGGACTCGGTGAAGCGCGAGTTCGGCGAGCTGGTCTCGCAGGCGGCGTCCCCGATCGACGACGTGCGCGGGTCGGCCGCGTACCGCAGGCACGCACTGGCGGTCATGGCCCGGCGAACGCTCGGCTGGGCCTGGCAGGAATACCTGGAAGGTGAGCAGGCATGCGCGTGAACGTGACGGTCAACGGCGAGCAGCGTCAGGCCGACGACGTCTGGGAGGGCGAGTCGCTGCTCTACATGCTCCGCGAACGCCTCGGCCTGCCGGGGTCGAAGAACGCCTGCGAACAGGGCGAGTGCGGGTCTTGCACGGTCTACCTGGACGACGTGCCCGTGTGCTCGTGCCTCGTCGCCGCGGGGCAGGCGCAGGACCGCGAGGTGCGCACCGTCGAAGGGCTGGCCGAGGGTGAGTCCCTCGACCCGGTGCAGGAGGCGTTCGTCGAGGCGGGAGCTGTGCAGTGCGGGTTCTGCACGCCGGGTCTCGTCGTCGCGGCACACGACCTGCTCAACCGGGTGGACAACCCGTCGGATCCGGAGATCCGCGAGGCGCTGGCCGGAAACCTGTGCCGCTGCACGGGTTACGAGAAGATCCTGGACGCGGTCCGATTGGCGGCGAGTCGCAAGTGATCATCCTCGACAACGTCGCGGTGGCCACTGTGGACAGTGCGGGTACCGAACACCGCACCGGCCACGTGATCATCGACGGCGAACGGATCCTGGCGGTCGGCGCGGGCAAGGCGCCGATCCCGGCCCAGCCTGTCACCTACATCGACGGGTCGGGCTGCCTCGTCACGCCCGGTCTGGTCAACACGCACCACCACCTCTACCAGTGGGCGACGCGCGGCCTGGCGCAGGACGCGACGCTGTTCGAGTGGTTGACGACGCTGTACCCGATCTGGCGCGGCCTGGACGACACGGTCACGCATGCGGCGGCTTCCGCCGGACTGGCGAAGCTGGCGCTGACCGGGTGCACGACCGCCGCCGACCACCACTACGTCTTTCCCTCCGGCGGCGGTGACGTCTTCGACGCGCTCGTCGGGGCCGGCCGCCGGGTCGGCATCCGGCTGGAGGCGATCCGGGGTTCGATGGACCGCGGCCAGTCCCACGGCGGCCTGCCGCCGGACAACCTGGTCGAGGACACCGACGCCGCGCTGCGCGCCACCGAGGACGCCATCGGCGACTACCACTCGTCGGAACCGAACGCCCTGGTCAGGGTCGCGGTCGGCCCCTGCTCGCCGTTCTCGGTGAGCCGTGAGCTCATGACGGGTGCGGCCGAGCTGGCCCGCCGCCACGGCGTCCGCCTGCACACCCACCTCGCCGAGACGATCGACGAGGAGGAGCAGTGCCTGCGTGAGAACGGCTGCACGCCCACCGAGTACGCCGAACAGCTGGGCTGGCTCGGCGACGACGTGTGGCTCGCGCACACCGTGCACCTGTCCGACTCGGCCGTGAAGCGCCTCGGCTCCACGCGGACCGGGTCCGCGCACTGCCCCACGTCCAACGGCCGGCTCGGCACGGGCATCGCGCCGGTGCGGGACCTCCTGGACGCCGGTTCGCCGGTCGGCCTGGGGGTCGACGGCGCCGCGTCCAATGAGGACGGTGGGCTGGTGGTCGAGCTGCGCTCGGCGTTGCACCAGGCGCGGCAGCGCGGCGGACCCAAGGCGCTGGACGTCCGCCAGGCGTTGTGGCTCGGCACGATGGGCGGCGCCCGTTGCCTCGGCCGCGCCGACCACCTGGGTTCGATCGAACCCGGCAAGCTCGCCGACCTCGCGGTGTGGAACCTGAACGGGCTGGACTACGCGGGCATCGAGGACCCCGTGGCCGCCTTGGTGCTGGGGACCACCCCGCCGCTCAAGCTGCTACTGGTCGGCGGGAGGACGGTGGTCGAGGACGGCGAGCTGCGCTCGGCCGACACCACCGCCCTGGCCGGCGAACTGCGCACCGCCAGCGCCCGGCTCGCGGAGGCGGCGCGATGACACGCTCACGCAGGCGTCCCCGCCAGGGGGTCCCCCCATTTCCATTGTTCCAGTCAGCACCGACAATTCCGGAGGTGTCGCCATGACCCTGACGCCAGCTGAGCTCACCTCGGCGGTCTCGGGCGGCATCGGCACCAGCCCACAACGTCCCGACGGCAACCTCAAGGTGCGCGGCGAGTTCGCGTACGCGTCGGATCTGTGGCACGAGGACATGATCTGGGGCGCCACGCTGCGTTCCCCACACCCGTACGCCCGCATCAAGAGCATCGACATCACCGAGGCGTTGAAGATCCCCGGCGTCTACGCGGTGCTCACCCACGAGGACGTGCCGGGCCGCAACCTCTACGGCCTGGAGCACAAGGACCAGCCGGTCCTCGCCGTCGACATCGTGCGTTACCAGGGCGAACCGATCGCGCTGGTCGGCGCCGACCACCCGGAGACCGCGAACCGCGCCGTGAAGCGCATCAAGGTCGAGTTCGAGGTGCTCACCCCGGTCACCGACATGGAGACCGCGGCCGACGACACCCCGTTGCACCCCGGCGGCAACCTGGTGCGCCACGTCCACATCCGGCGCGGCGACCAGAACGCCGAGGCCGAGGTCGTGATCACCGGCCGGTACGAGGTCGGCATGCAGGACCAGGCGTTCCTCGGCCCCGAGTCGGGCCTCGCGCTGCCCGCGGAGGACGGCGGCGTCGACCTGTACATCGCGACGCAGTGGCTGCACGTCGACCGCGCGCAGACGGCGGCCGCGCTCGGGCTGCCCGAGGAGAAGGTGCGGCTCACGCTGTCCGGCGTCGGCGGTGCGTTCGGCGGGCGCGAGGACCTGTCGATGCAGGTGCACGCGTGCATGCTCGCGTTGCACACCGGCAAGCCGACCAAGATGGTCTACAACCGCGAGGAGTCGTTCTACGGCCACGTGCACCGGCATCCCGCGGTGCTGTACTACGAGCACGGCGCGGACCACACCGGCAAGCTCGTGTACGTCAAGGCTCGCATCTACCTCGACGGTGGCGCGTACGCGTCCAGCACGCCCGCGGTCGTCGCGAACGCCGCGACGCTCGGCGTGGGGCCGTACGAGGCCGACAACGTGACGATCGACTGCTACGGCGTCTACACCAACAACCCGCCGTGCGGTGCCATGCGCGGATTCGGTGCGGTGCAGGCGGGTTTCGCCTACGAGTCGCAGATGGACAAGCTCGCCGAGGCGTTGAACATGTCACCGGTGGACGTGCGGATCCGCAACGCGATGACCGAGGGTTCGCTGATGCCCACCGGTCAGAAGGTCGACTCCGCCGCACCCGTCGCGCAGCTGCTGAAGCTCGTACAGGACAAACCCATGCCGCCTCCCGCGGTGAACGACCTGCGCCACATGCCCGGCGGTGTGTCGAACACGACGCACGGCGAGGGCGTGGTCCGCGGCGTCGGCTACGCCGTGGGTATCAAGAACATCTGCTTCTCCGAGGGGTACGACGACTACTCGACGGCCCGCGTGCGGCTGCAGATGGTGGGTGGCGAGCTGACGGCCATGGTGCACACCGCCGCCTGCGAGGTCGGCCAGGGGCTCGTGACGATCATGCAGCAGATCGTCCGCACCGAGCTGGGCGTGGAACGCGTCACCGTGCTGCCGATGGACACCTCGATCGGCAACGGCGGGTCGACGTCGGCATCGCGACAGACCTATGTCACCGGTGGCGCGGTGAAGGCCGCGTGCGCCGCCGTCCGGGCGAAGCTGGGCGACCGCACCGACATCGGCGACGAGGTCATCGACGAGACCGTCGAGTGGCGGCACCGCGCGACCGAGCCGCTCGACCCCGAGACCGGCCAGGGCAACGCGCACGTGCAGTACGGCTTCGCGGCGCACCGCGCGGTCGTCGACGTCGACACCGAGCTGGGCCTGGTCAAGGTCGTGCAGCTGGACTGCGCGCAGGACGTCGGAAAGGCCCTGAACCCGCAGGCCGTGGTCGGCCAGATCCAGGGCGGATCCGCGCAGGGCCTCGGCCTCGCGGTCATGGAGGAGATCCAGACCGCGGACGGCAAGGTGCGCAACCCGTCGTTCACCGACTACCTCATTCCCACCGTGCTCGACATGCCGCCGATGAATATCGACGTGCTCGAGCTCGCCGATCCCCATGCCCCGTACGGCATCCGCGGGGTCGGCGAACCGCCCACCATCTCGTCCACCCCGGCGATCGTGGCGGCGATCCGCGCGGCGACCGGACTGGCGCTCACCCGCGTCCCGGTCCGCCCGGAACACCTGACCAACACATGATCTCTGGAGTCCCCACCATGAACGCCCACCTGCTCGCCACCATCGACCTCGCCACAACGAACGTCTCGAACGGCGGTGGCCCGTTCGGCGCGATGATCGTGCGCAACGGCGAGGTCATCGCCACCGGCGTCAACCAGGTGACGCCCACGCTCGACCCCACGGCACACGCCGAGATCGTCGCGATCCGCAACGCCTGCCAGGCTCTCGGCGACTTCAAGCTGACCGGCTGCACGCTGATCTCGTCGTGCGAGCCGTGCCCACTGTGCCTGTCCGCCGCCCTCTGGGCGCGCGTCGACCGCGTCGTCTACGCCGCCGACCGCCACGACGCGGCGGCGGCCGGGTTCGACGACCGCGAGTTCTACGAGCTTTTCGGCCGGCCGCGGGAGGAGTGGTCCCTGCCGGTCGAACAGATCTCCACCGGCGAGGACAACGCCCCGTTCACCGCGTGGTTGTCCTCCGCCACCCGTATCGACTACTAGACGGCCACAAGCCGCCAGCTGACCGGAGCTTTCATCTGAAACGCGTTCCGGCGATGGAACGCGCCCACCGGCATGGGAAAGGCCGTCCACCATGATCCAGCTCAGGACCCGCCAAGGATCCACATTAGACCAGTTCTTCCGCATCACGGAACGAGGTAGCACGCTCGGCCGTGAAGTGCGCGGCGGCATCACGACGTTCGTCGCGATGTCGTACATCGTGCTGCTCAATCCGTTGATCCTCAGTGCTTCCGCGGACATCACCGGCGCGAAGCTGAGCGTCGAACAGGTCACGACCGCGACCGCCTTGGCGGCCGGCGTGATGACCGTCCTCATGGGACTCGTCGGCAACGCACCCCTCGCGCTGGCCGCCGGTCTCGGCGTCAACGGCATCGTCGCGTTCCAGATGGCGCCGGAGATGACGTGGGCGCAGGCGTTCGGACTCGTTGTCCTGGAAGGGTTCTGCATCGTCCTGATGGCCGTGTCCGGCGTGCGGGAACGGATCATCAACGCCATCCCGGCACCGCTGAAGGTCGCGATCACGGTCGGCATCGGCCTCTACATCGCGCTGGTGGGGTTGGTGAGCGCCGGGTTCGTGACGCGCGTCCCGGACGCCGCGCACTCGCCGGTTCCGGTGCAGCTGGGCGTCAGCGGACACCTGCACGGCTGGCCGATCGCGGTGTTCATCTTCGGGCTGCTGCTGATGATCGTGCTGATGGCGCGGGGTGTTCCGGGCGCGGTGCTGATCTCGATCGGTGCGGCGACCGTGCTGGCGATCGCGGCGAACTCGGTTTTCCACGTGGAGAACTGGGGTCTGGTGACGCCCAAGGTGCCGGACAGCGTCGTGGCGGCGCCGGACTTCGGGTTGTTCGGTGACATCGACCTGCTCGGCGGGTTCGGCTCGGCCGGTGTCGTGGCCGCGACGACGTTCCTGTTCACGCTGGTGCTGTCCGGGTTCTTCGACGCGATGGGCACGATCACCAGCGTCTCGGACGAGGCCGGCCTGACGCGGGACGGCAAGGTCGAGGGCATGGGCCGGATCCTGCTGGTGGACGGCGCGGGCGCGATCGCCGGTGGAGTCACGGGTTCCGCGCCCAACACGGTGTTCCTGGAGTCGGCCGCGGGCGTGGGCGAAGGCGCGCGGACGGGTCTGGCCTCGGTGGTGACGGGCGGGCTGTTCACGTTGACGCTGCTCTTCACGCCACTGGCGGCGGTCGTTCCGGCGCAGGCGGCGGCTCCCGCACTGGTGGTGATCGGTGGTCTGATGATGACGCAGATCCGCCGGATTCCCTGGGGTGACACGGACTTCACCATCCCGGTGTTCCTGACCGCGGCGGTCATCCCGTTCACCTACTCGATCACCAACGGCATCGGCGCGGGTCTCGTGTCGTACGTGGTGCTGAAGGTGTGCAAGGGCCGGTGGCGTGAGGCCGGCGTACTGATGTCCATCCTCGCGGCGATCTTCGTCGCCTACTTCGGAGTGGGGGCGTTCGGCGGTGCGTGATCTGGCTGACCGGTTGCTCGCCTGGGACACCTTCGCGGTGGCCAGCGTCGTCGGGGTCCGGGGCAGCGCACCACGTGACCTCGGTGCGGCGATGGCCGTCTCCTCGACCGGTGAGGTCATCGGCAGCGTGTCCGGTGGCTGCGTCGAGGGCGCGGTGTACGAGCTCGCGCTGCGGGTGCTGGCAACCGGTCAGCCGGTGCTGGAGTCCTTCGGTTACTCGGACTCCGATGCCTTCGCCGTCGGGCTCACCTGCGGTGGTGAGCTCGACGTGCTGGTGCAGCGGGACTCTCCCTCGTTGCGCGCTTGCCTGCGCGCGGCTCAGGAGGGACGTCCCGTGATGGTGCGGCATCCGTTGCCGGGCGGCGGCGAGTTCGTCGAGCACTGGGACTCGCCGCCGCGGCTGCTCGTGTTCGGCGCCATCGACTACGCGGCCGCGGTCGCGGACATCGGCCGGTTCCTGGGCTACCGGGTGACCGTGTGCGATGCGCGGCCGGTTTTCGCGACGCCGCAACGGTTCCCGGCAGCGCACGAGGTCGTCGTCGACTGGCCGCATCGCTACCTGGCATCGACCTACACCGACTCACGGACCGCCGTCGTCGTCCTGACGCACGATCCCAAGTTCGACGTGCCGGTGCTGCTGGAAGCACTGCGGATGCCGCTGGCGTTCGTCGGCGCGCTCGGCTCCCGGCGCACGCATCGCGAACGGCTGGAGCGGCTGCGTGAAGCGGGGTTGTCGCAGGCGGAACTTTCGCGGCTGCGCTCCCCCATCGGTCTCGACCTCGGCGGCCGGTCCCCCGAGGAGACGGCCGTGTCGATCGCGGCCGAGTTGATCGCACTGCGTCACGGCGGCACCGGGGCGCCGTTGACCGACATCGACTCCCCCATTCACCCCACTCGATCATCCAGGGAGGCTCCACGTGGCGTTGATCTTCCTCAACGGCGGCGGGATGAAGGGCGGCCCGCTGCACTCGCAGCTGCAGGGGACCCCGCTGGTGTGTGCCGCCCGTAGTGCTCCCCGCTACCGGTACTTCTCGGTCGGCGACCGCTTCCCCGCGATGCACGCCTCGGGCACCGGGTCCGTCGTCGGCGAGGTGTACGACCTGCCGTTGACCGTGCTGCGCGACCACCTGCTGCCGGCCGAACCGCCCGAGCTGGAGATCGGGGTGATCGAGCTGGAGGACGGCTCGGCCTGTCTGGCCACCGTGCTGCGTGAGTCCTATCTGGACAGCCCCGAGCTGATCGACATCACGAAAATCGGTAGCTGGCGGACGTACTTGGGTGCACGATCGGCCGAGTGAAGGGCTACCACCCGATGGACAGCTTCGGCGCCGACAGCGCCGAGACCTACGACGACAACCCCAGGGGCGACGAAGGTGTGGCCGTCGCCCTGCTCGCCGAACTGGCCGGTCCAGGACCGGCGCTGGAGCTCGCGATCGGCACCGGCCGCATCGCGCTTCCGCTGGCCGCCAAGGGAATCCGGGTCGACGGCATCGACCTGTCCCCCGACATGGTCGCGCAGCTCCGCAAGAAACCGGGCGGCGAGGACCTCGCCGTCACCATGGGCGACTTCGCCGACGTCGGTGTGGACGGCGAATACAAACTGATCTACGTCGTGTACAACACGCTGTTCAACCTGCTCACCCAGGACGACCAGGTGCGTTGCTTCGAGAACGTGGCGAAGCACCTGACCGAGGACGGCCTGTTCCTGGTCGAGGCGGGCGTGCCGAACTTCGGTGACACGGACCAGCACGTCCGCGCCGAGCAGGTGAACAAGGCGGACGTGTGGCTGGACCTGGAACGCTACGACCCGGCGACGCAGGTGCTCGAGGAGAACCACGTGCACCTGACGCCACAGGGCATCCGGTTCTTCCCGGTCGTGCAACGGCTCGCGTGGCCGTCCGAGCTGGACCTGATGGCCCGCATCGCGGGTCTGAAGCTCAAACACCGTTGGGGTGGCTGGGAGAAACAGCCGTTCGCCCCACCCACCTGCGTCTCGGTCTACGAACGCAACAGCCCGCGTTCGTAGGCGACCGCGACCGCGGCGGCCCGGTCCTTCACCCCGAGCTTCGCGTAGACGTGCAACAAGTGCGTCTTCACGGTGGCCTCAGAGATGAACAACCGGGCCGCCGCCTCGCGGTTGGTCGACCCACGGGCGACCAATGTCAGCACGTCGAGTTCCCGCTGTGACAACGGTTCCTCGGCCGGTTCGCGCACCTGGCCGATCAGTTTGGTCGCGACCGCGGGCGACAGCACCGCCTCACCGCGGGCGGCGGCCCGGACCGCCGCGTACAACGAGTCGCGTGGCGTGTCCTTCAACAGGTATCCGGTCGCGCCCGCCTTGATCGCGGGCAGCACGTCCCGGTCGGTGTCGTACGTCGTCAGCACCAGCACTCGAGCTGGATTCCCCAAGTCCCGCAGGCGGTTGATGGCCGTGACGCCGTCGACACCAGGCATCCGCAGGTCCATCAGGACCACGTCCGGACGCAGCGCCTCGACGACCGTGACGGCCTCCTCGCCGTTGGCGGCCTCACCGATGACGGAGAACTCCGCGTCAGAGAACATGCCGCGCAGCCCGTCCCGCACGACGGGGTGGTCGTCCACGATCACCAGCCTTATCACGGCGCCACCGCCGGGACCGACGCCGAGATCGCGGTGCCGTCACCGGGCGAGGACTCGACCTCCAGCGCACCGGCCAGCCGCTGCACGCGTTGGCGCATCGTCGTCAGCCCGAACCCGTCGAACGAGCCGGCCGCGTCGAACCCGACCCCGTCGTCCCGCACGTCCAGCGTCACCAGGTCCTCCATGTACGACAACGTCAACCCGACCCGCGACGCCCCCGCGTGCTTCGCGACGTTCGCCAGGGCCTCCTGGGCGGTCCGCAACAACGCGACCTCCACCTCGGGGTGCATCGCCCGCGCAACACCCGTCGTGGTGACCGAAGCGGGCACACCGGATGCCGAGGACCAGCCGTCCACGACCTCGGCGAGCGCCTCGGGCAGGTCCGCGTTCTCCAGTTGCGGCGGCCGCAACGCGTGCACCGATCGGCGCGCCTCGGCGAGGTTCTCCCGCGCCAGCCGCATCGCGGTGTCGAGCCGCGGCCGCCACTCACCCGAGGACGCGGCGGCCTCCAGCTGCGTGATGATCCCGGTGAACCCCTGCGCCAGCGTGTCGTGGATCTCGCGCGCCATGCGCTGGCGTTCGTCCATCACGCCGGCCTCGCGGGCCTGTACGAGCAGCTGCTCCTGCAGGCCGCGGTTCTCCTCCAGCAGTTCCTTGCGCTTGCGGTTCTGCTCGGAGGTGACGTGACTCATCATCGTGAACACGCAGGCAATGGTCACGAACAGCAGCATGAACAGGACGAACTTGGTGCGGTCCGCCCCGGACGGCCAGCCGCCGAACAGTGAGAACGTCGCCAGGACCGCGGTGAGCGCGACCGCCACGAACTTCCGCGCGCCGGGCAGTTCCGCCGCGTACGCGTACACGGCGTAGGACGCGATGCCGAACCACTGTTCCCGCATGCCCAGCACGCCGTCGAACACGAGCATCCCGAGCACGAACACCTCGGGATGCCCGCGCAGCCGGGGGAACAACGCCATCCACCCCAGCCCGACGGCCACGATCGCCACCGTGACCGCCTGCTGCGCGGCGGACTGCTCGGTGAACGTCAGGTAGAGGACCGTTGTCATGGCCAGTACGAAGAACGGGATGGCGAAACCGACGGTTCTGAGCCTGCGCTCCCACGAGTTCAACGCCGCTTCGTTCACGCCCTACCCCCAGCGGAAGGTCCTGGCGGCGACGGTACCCGCCACGATCGTCACGAGTGCCATGATCGCGAGATGCAGCGGCTGGGGCGTGCCGCCGAGCCAGCCGTCCTGCAACGCCTGGACACCCGGTGGCAGGTGCTCGCCGATCCGGTTGACCACCTCGGGCAGCATCTTGCGCGGCAGGTACGCGCCGCCGAAGAACATGATCAGCATGAACACGACCGTCGCGATGCCACCTGCCGCACGCGCGGTCGGTGCAAGCGCGGCGATGACCAGGCCTACCCCGAACAGCGCCGCCGCGCCCAGCGCGACCGCCAGGACCATCCAGACCGGGTGGTGCGGCAGGTCGATGCCGAACACCAGGTGGCCCACCGCCACGGTGATCGCGATCGACACCAGCGCCGCCACCATGTTGACGATCATCTGCGCCACCAGCAACCGCGCGGGATCCACCGGGGTCGTGGCGAACCGGCGCAGCACGCCGCTCTCCCGGTAGGTGGCGACGACCTGCGGCACCCGCTGGAGCCCCAGGAACGCCAGCGTGATCACGATCAGCGTGGGGGCGTACACGTCGACGAACCGCAGTCCGCCGAACTGCGAGTCCGGCGTGCGCAGCCCCGGTATCGAACCGAGCACCAGCAGCAGAAGAGTGGAGAACAGCAGCGAGAAAACGGCGTTGCGCCGTTCGCGGAGGAACAGCCGGGCCTCGATTTCAACGATCCTGCGCACGGGTTCCTCCGGTGAGTTCGACGTAGGCGTCGTCCAGGCTGACCTGGTCGACGCGGAGCTCGGCGGCCACGATGTGCTTGCGGGCCAACAGGGACGTGACGGCGTGCAGCAGGTTGCCCTCGCCGGTGACGGTCAGGTGGTCGCCGTTGGCGTCCACCTCGATGACCTCGGGCAGCGCCCGCAGTAGCGAAGGGTCCAAGCCGGACGCCCGGAACCGCACCCGTTGCGAACCGTCCACACGCGACACCAGCCCGGAAGGTGTGTCGAGCGCGACGACCCGGCCCGCGTTCACGACCGCGAGCCGGTCGCAGAGGCGTTCGGCCTCCGCCATGAAGTGCGTGACGAGCACGATCGTGACGCCGGACGCGCGGACGTCCTCGACGACCCGCCACGTGTCGCGGCGCGCCTGTGGGTCCAGCCCGGTGGTCAGCTCGTCGAGAATCGCGACGCGCGGGTTGCCGACCAGCGCCAGAGCGATGTTCAACCGCTGCTTCTGGCCGCCGGAGAGCTTGCCGAACTCGACGTCGCGATGTTCGGCGAGCCCGAGCCGCTCGGTCCAGTCCCGCGGGTCGCGGTAGAAGCTGGAGAACAGCTCGATCGCCTCGCGCACGCGGATGCGTTCCGGCAGCTCGCTCTCCTGCAGCTGCACGCCGAGCAGCTCACGGGATTCGCGCGGGTGCCTGCCCGCGACCGTGATCGTGCCCGCGTCCGGCGAGCGCAACCCCGCGACGCACTCGACGGTCGTGGTCTTGCCGGCGCCGTTCGGGCCGAGGATCCCGAAGATCTCCCCCGCTTCGACGGCGAAGCTCACGCCGTCGACCGCGACCTTGTCCCCGTACCTCTTGCGGAGGCCGCTCACTTCGATGATTGCCATGCGCCCAGCGTCTACTCGCGACGCTTCCGGCTCATCGAACGAGCTGTCAGACCGCGATCAACCGATCGGTTGATGCAACCCGTGCACCACCTGGTCGAGCAGGGCCGCGATGACGGTCTCGTTGTGGTCACCCCGCCCCGGCGCGAGCAGGCGTGAAGCCGACTCGACCATGCCGTGCACGAGCATCGCGCGGGTCTCGGGCCAGCGGACCCCGGCCTCGCGGAACACCCCCACCAGTGGAGCGAGCAGGCGTTCGTGCTCGGCGCGGATCTCCTCGCGGCTGCTGTCCGGCAACGTGTGCGCGGACAGCGCGACGACGGCGCCGTGGCTGCCGTCCGCGATGATCTCCAGCTCGGCCCGCAGGTAGGCCTCGATCTTGGCGGGCACGGTGTCCGCCTGGGCCACCGCCGCTTCGAGCTTCTGCGCCCACTCGGGCAACGCGTCGGACACGATCGCGGCGACCAGCTCCTCGCGGGAGCGGAAGTACTCGTAGAGGCTCGGCCGGCTCAGCCCGACCCGCCTGGCCAGCGCCGCGAGTGTGAGCGCTTCCGCGCCACCCTCGGCCACGATCTCGCGCCCGGCGTCCAGCAACGCGCGCAGTCGGTTGGCACGGTGCTCCGCCAAGGTGTCGGCGCTGATCCTGGGCACGGGCCGATCGTATCGCCTTGCCTTCCCGACGCGGTGTTGGGATAGTTACCTACAGAGCGTCGGAATCAAGGGGGTCGCCGTGTTCATCGCCACCAACCGCCTGTTCGTCCCGGCCGAACGAGCGGAGGAGTTCGAGGCGCACTTCCGCGACAACATGCGCACCTTCCTGCCCGGCGTCCCAGGCCTGCTGCGCAGCACGCTGCTCAAGCCGACGCGCGAGGACCAGCCGTACGTGTCGGTCAACGAGTTTGAGTCCGAGGAGGCGTTCCGCGCCTGGGTCGCGTCCGACTCGTTCAAGCAGGCGCACGCCCGCAACCGCGGCATCGCGCGGCACGTGACCGGCAACGCCGTGGAGACGTTCAACCCCGCCGAGGACCTGGTGCTGCCGCAGCCGCGGACCGAGGCGACGGACTCCGAACGGGACCTCTGGGTCTGACTGAAGTGCTATGGGGGGAGCTTTCCCAGCGGTCAGCGCTGGGAAAGCTCCCCCCATGGCAATCGGCTACAGCTGAGGCAGCAGATCCCGCATGCGCTTGATCTCGTCGGTCTGAACGGCGATCACGTCGTCGGCCATCTCCTCGGCCTGCACGTTGCGCCCGTTGCTCTTCAGGTCGGTCGCCATCTTCAGCGCGCCCTCGTGGTGGGCGATCATCAGCTGGAGGAACATCCGGTCGAAGTCGCCCCCGCGGGCCGCGGCGAGCGCGTCGAGCTGCGCCTGCGACGCCATGCCGGGCATAGCCGCGTGATCGTGCCCGGTGTGCGCGGGCGCGCCGCCGCCGAACTGCTTCTGCCACTGCTGCATGGCGCCGATCTCGGGCTTCTGCGAGTCGGCGATCCGGCTCGCGAGCCCCTTGACGGTCTCGTTCGCCGACCGCGATGGCACGAGTTCCGTCATGGTGAGCGCCTGCTGGTGGTGGACGATCATCATCGTCACGTAGGTCTGATCAGCCTCGTTGGGCGGCGCGGGCAGGTGATTGGACGCCTCACCAGGGGAAATGGTCTGAGCCTGTTCGCCCGGCCCGTTGGGCACGATGATCGGGGCCGCGTCCTGGTCCGACGACGAACACCCGGTGACAACGATGACCAGCCCAATGGCGGCCGCGACCATACCCGTTCGCACAGCGCTCCCCTTCCGCGACTGACCGCACAATACCCGCCGAAAGGAGCTGGTCATTAGCTAGGCGAACGGTACATACTGCGCGCGCATCCACCTCGACGTGAGAGGGGCACGGTCGTGATCAAACGCGATTCGGCTCGACGACGCAGATCGTCGTTGGCAGTCCTGGGGGCGCTCGCGCTTGGCCTGTCAACGTTGACAGCACCTCAGGCCATGGGACAGCCCGACAACCCGGACGCGGACATCGCGGGTCTCTCCGAGGCCCAGCTCGAGGCACCCGCGGTCCCCGGCACCCCCGGTGTGGACGAGATCAGCCACAGCCGGAACATGAAGCGGATCGCCCACCTCGACAAGCCGGAACCGTTCGCGGCTCCGGAGGGCACGCAGAGCGACATGGCGTTCACGGACAACCACGTGATCGTCGGCAACTACCTGGGCTTCTCGATCTACAACGTGCGCAACCCGCGCCACCCGAAGCTCGTGAGCCAGGTGCTCTGCCCCGGCGCGCAGAACGACGTGACGGTCCACGGGGACCTGCTGTTCCTGTCGACCGACTCGTCGCGCAACAACAACACCTGCACCAACGTGGCCCAGCCCGCGACGATCAAGGAGTCGTGGGAGGGCATCAAGATCTTCGACATCAGCGACAAGCGCAACCCGCGCTACGTCGCGGCGGTCGAGACGGACTGCGGCTCGCACACCCACACGCTGGTGCCGGGCAAGGACGGGAAGGACGTGTTCCTCTACGTCTCCTCGTACTCGCCGAGCCCGACGTTCCCGGACTGCCAGCCGCCGCACGACAAGATCTCGATCGTCCAGGTGCCGTTGAGGCACCCGGAGCAGGCGAAGCTGCACTCGGCGCCGGTCGTGTTCCCGGACGGCGGCGACGCCGGTGAGCCCGGCAAGCGCTCGGCGACCACCGGTTGCCACGACATCACCGTCTACCCGAAGCTCGACCTCGCGGCGGGCGCCTGCATGGGTGACGGCGTGCTGTGGGACATCTCCGACCGGCTCAAGCCGCGTGAGCTCAGCCGGCAGGCCGACGACGTGAACTTCGCGTTCTGGCACTCGGCGACGTTCAACAACGAGGGCACGAAGGTCATCTTCACCGACGAGCTCGGTGGCGGCGGCGCGGCGACCTGCAACGAGCAGATCGGCCCGAACCGCGGTGCCAACGGCATCTACGACATCGTGGGCAAGGGCGACCAGCGCAAGCTGGTGTTCCGCAGCTACTACAAGATCCCGCGGTACCAGACCGAGACCGAGAACTGCGTGGCGCACAACGGCTCGCTGATCCCGGTCAAGGGCAAGGACATCATGGTCCAGTCCTGGTACCAGGGCGGCGTGTCGGTGTGGGACTTCACCGACTCGAGCAAGCCGCGTGAGATCGGCTTCTTCGAGTACGGCCCCATGCCCGACAAGCGCGGTGGCGGCACGTGGTCGTCGTACTACTACAACGGCTACATCTACTCCTCGGAAATCGGCCGCGGACTCGACGTGATCGACTTCCGCGACCCGAGGGCGTTCCCGGCGAAGTTCGTCCGCTTCGACGAGCTGAACGTCCAGACCCAGCAGCACTACCGCGGCTGGTAGGAACGTAAGACACACAGGGCCGGAAGGTAAAACTCGCGCGAGTTTTACCTTCCGGCCCCTCGTGTCTTACGCTCCGGCCCCTTGAGTTTTACCGTCCGCCACCGCACTGACCGTGGTGAGCACGATGGTCACGACGACACCGGCGACCGCCGCCCACTGCGGCGTGCTGTGCGCGAGCATCCAGGCGGCCGCGGCGGCCGTCACGCCGTAGCCGACGCCCGTCACCGCGTACATCGTCGAGAACCCGAGTGCGTGTGCCCCAACGGGAAGCCGTTCGCGCAACGCCAGGCTCCGCGTCACCAGCACACCGGACTGGAACACCCCGGCCGCGAGCAACGCCACCGCGATCCCCGGCAGACCCGGAGCCACGGCCACGATCGTCACGCACAACGCCGTCAGCCCGAGCAGCACGAACCCCTGTGCACGCAGGTTCCCGGGCCACCGCCGCCATCCGTAGACGACGGCACCGAACATCCCGCACGCGGCGAACCCGGTCAGCAGCACACCGGTCCACCCGATCCCGATGCCGCGGTGCACCAGCAACGCGGGCAGCACGAGTTCGACGACCGCGAGCTGAGCCAGCGCGGCCGCGCTGACGAGGTAGATCGGCCACGCGCTCCAGATCACGCTCACCCGGACCGTGCCCGCGCGCGACGTCACGTGCCCGCGCGGCAGGATGAACACGAGCCACGCCGCAATCGCCGTCAGGCTCGCCGCCACCACGGCCGGCGCCTGCGGCGCGACGAACAGCGCCACGATGGTGACCAGCGCGGGCGAGAGCACCCACATGATCTGCGTGAGCAGCGCGTCGAAGCTCATCGCCTTCGGCACCTGGTCGTCGGGCAGCAACCCGATCAGCACCGCCCGCAGCCCGCCCGGCGTCGTCGACGGCGCGGCGCCCGCCACGAACGCCGCGGCGACGAGCACCCACGTGGTCTGGCTCGCCGCGAGCACCCCGAACGCGACCGCCCCGATCGCGAGCCCGACGGACAGCTGCCCGCGGATCCGCGACGGGTCGAGCATCAGCCCGATCAGCTGCGCGCCCAGCACCTCACCGGTGACGTAGACCGCTGCGAGCGTCGCGCCCAGCGCGTACCCGCCGGGCAGCTCCCTGGTCAGGAACACCATGACCAGCGGCGCCATCGCCAGCGGCAGCTTCGCGGCCATGGTCACGACGACACACGCGAGCACGTCCCGGTCGACGAACTCGCGGTACCGGAGGGTGGTCACAGCTCTTGGAAGAGCGTCAGCTGCAGTCCGGCGGGCGCCGACAACCTGGCGTTGAGGGAGTTCCACGGGGTGCGCGTCGGCTCCGCGATGACCTCGGCGCCCGCGGCCTCCAGCCGTTCGGTGGCCTCCTTCGAGTCGTCGACCTCGAACGCCACCCGGATGTGCCCGGCGACGCGCTTGCCGACCTCGACCCGGTCGATGAACTCGGAGTGGTTCGGGTCGATGATCTCCAGCGTCGCCCGGCCCGCCTCCAGGATCGTCACGCGACCGTCCTCCGAGGTGAACGCCTCGCGTTCCTCGAGGCCCAGGACGTCACGGTAGAAGCGCAACGCCTCGTCGTAGTCGGAAGCGGTCACGCACAGTCGGAGCTCACGAACACCGGTCATGTGCCGATCATCGCACCGCGCGTGTCAGCACCACGAGAAGTCCGAGAATCCCGGCGGTCACGTGGATCGGCGCGGGAGCGAACGTCGCGGCCAGCACCACCCCGGCGCCGATCGGCAGCAACGCGGCCCGCAGCCCGCTCTCCCGCGGACAGTCCTGCACGTACCAGACGCACATCAGGAAGATCGCGAGCGGCACGGTCGTCACCGCCGCGACCGCGACGCCCGACGCGTGCGAGGTGTGCAGGTCGTAGTCCACCGCGGCGGACAGCCCCGCACCGACGGCCGCGATCGACCCCAGGATGAAGAAGTGGGCGTAGCCCCAGATGAACGACCGCCGCAGGTTGTCACCGATCGAGGCCGGGCTCTCGAAGTACAGCCACCACACCGAGAACACGATGACCAGCGCGGCGACCGCGAGCGTCCACAGGTTGTGGCCGGAGTCGATGCCCTGCTGGAACGCCATCGTGGCGGCCAGGATCGATTCGCCGATCACGATCAACGTGAAGAGGCCGTGCCGTTCGACGATGTGGTGCGGGTGCCACGACGTCGGCGCCGCGCGTTCCGCCCAGACCGGCACCACCATCTCCAGCAGCACGCCGAGCGCCCAGAGCGGCACAACCAGGTGCTGCGGCGCCGCGAGCCACAGCACCCAGAGGGTCTGGAGCCCGCCGATACCGGCCGCGTACCGCAGCGCACAGCCGCGGTGTTCCTCGTCGCCGTGCGCGGCCCGCAGCCAGTGCACGACCATCGCGAGACGGATGATCACGTAGCCGGCGACGACGACGCGGAAGTCGCTGTGCTCGAACGCCCGCGGGATGCCGGCCGCGACCAGCAGCACGCCGCCGATCTGCACCATCGTCGTGACGCGGTAGAAGACGTCGTCGGTGTCGAACGCGCTCGCGAACCACGTGAAGTTCAGCCACGGCAGCCAGAGCGCGAAGAACAGCATGAAGTACGCGAGCACGCCGTGCCCGAGGTGGTTCTCGGACACGGCGTGGTGCAACGAGGAGGCGGCCTGCGCGACCGCCACGACGAAGCTCAGGTCGAACAGCAACTCCAGGGGTGTCGCCACCCGGTGCGCTTCGGCGGAGTCGCGCGCGACCATGCGTCTCACGCCGGCACCACCATCATCCGGGACTCGCGCAGGTCCAGCGACACCCGCGTACCCGGCTGGTAGTCCGCCGCCTGGTTGGACGGCTGGTCGACGCGCAGGATCTGGTCGTCGACCTTCACCGAGATGCGCGTGACCGGGCCGAGGAACGAGTGCGTCAGCACATCGCCGACCAGGCCGTCACCCTCGGACGCCGAGATCGCGATGTCCTCGGGCCGCACGATGATCCGCACGTCACCGTTGGGCAGGTCGGTCGACGCCGGCACGGTCACCGAACCGACGAGCACCTTGCCGTTGTCCGCCTTGGCCGACACGGAGTTCGTGACGCCGACGAACTGCGCGACGAACGCCGTCGCGGGCGAGCGGTACACCACCGACGGCACGTCCAGCTGCTCCAGCCGTCCCTGCGACATGACGCCGACGCGGTCGGAGACGGCGAGTGCCTCCTCCTGGTCGTGCGTGACGAACAACGTCGTCATGCCCAGTTCGGTCTGGATGCGGCGGATCTCGTCCCGCAGGGTGACGCGCACCTTGGCGTCCAAAGCCGACAGTGGCTCGTCGAGCAGCAGCACCCGCGGTTCGATCGCCAACGCCCTGGCCAGCGCGACACGCTGCTGCTGGCCGCCGGACAGCTGGTGCGGGAACCGGTTGCCGAGGTGGCTGAGACCGACCAGCTCCAGCAGTTCGCCGACGCGCTTGTCCCGGTTGCCGGTCTTGCGCAGCTTGAGCCCGAACGCGATGTTCTGCGCCGCGGTCATGTTCGGGAACAGGCTGTAGGCCTGGAAGACCATGCCCATGTCCCGC
The DNA here is from genome assembly GCF_030269605.1 of Lentzea sp. NBRC 105346. Lineage (GTDB taxonomy): Bacteria > Actinomycetota > Actinomycetes > Mycobacteriales > Pseudonocardiaceae > Lentzea. The sequence continues at coordinate 132,019 of NZ_BSTQ01000014.1, read as the reverse complement.
TTGTTCGCGGGCGTGCCCGTGATCTCCTTGCCGCCCACCGTGACCGTGCCCGAGTCCGACGTCTCGAACCCGGCGACGATGCGCAGCGCGGTCGTCTTGCCGCACCCGGACGGGCCGAGCAGGCTGACCAGCTCGCCCTCGGCGAGGTCCAGGTCGAGGCCGTCGAGGGCGACGTTGCCGCCGAACGACTTGCGCAGCCCCTTGAGTTCCAGATAGCCCATGACCTACTCCTCGACCACGGTCTGACGGCGCCGCTGGCCGACATAAGACAAAGCGAACAACAGAACGAACGCGAACACGAGCACCAGCAACGACACCGCGATCGAGACACCGGCGTTGCGCTTGCCGAGCAGGTTCACCTGCACCTGCAACGTGTCGAAGTTCAGCAGTGACGCGATGGTGAACTCGCCGAGCACCAACGCGACCGACAACAGCGAGGCGCCGATCAGCGCCGTGCGGATGTTCGGCACGACGACCCGCCACAGCACGGTCGCCCACGACGCGCCGAGGCTGCGTGCCGCCTCCGCCAGCGTCTTCAGGTCGATCGCCGACAAGCCGGCGTCGATCGCGCGGTACGCGAACGGCAGCACGAGGATCGTGTAGGCGAAGGTGAGCGTCAGCGGCGAGTCGCCGAAGAAGTAGTTCACCCACGCGTACAGCGGCGCCATGCCGACCACCAGCACGATCGCCGGGATCGCCAGCGGCAGCAGGCACAGGAACTCGACGAGCCGTTGCAGCTTCGGCAACCTGAGCCGGATCCACGCCATCGTCGGCACCAGCAGCACGAGCATCAGCACCGAGCTGGTGATCGCGAGCTCGACCGACACGAGGATCGCGTCGACCAGGTCCGGGTCGCTGACGATCTGCGTCCACGAGTCGAAGCTGCGCGTGTCGTTCACGCCACGGGTGGAGAACTCGCCCATCGCGAACAGCGGCAGGACGAAGTAGAACCCCAGCACCAGCAGGATGATCGTCCGCAGGACGCGGCGTTTGACTACCGAACCCACTTCGACATCCTTCGCTGCATGAGGACGTTGACGCCCATCGCGATGCTGACGATCACGACCATGCCCAGGCCGAGCGCCTTGCCGAGGTTCTCCTGACCGAGCACGACCTCACCGGTGAGGAACCCGCGGATCTGCAGCGGCACGATCGGGCTGCCCTGCGACACCAGCGCCGCCGCCGTCGCGTACGCGCTGAAGGCGTTGGCGAACAACAGAAGCAGCGCGCCGAGGAACGGCGGCACCAGGATCGGTCCGCCGACGTGCCGCCAGTACGTCCAGCTGGTGCCGCCGAGGCTCGCGGTCGCTTCCCTCCACTGTGGACGAAGACCGTCCAGCGCGGGCAGGAAGACGATGACCATCAACGGGATCTGGAAGAACGTGTACACCAACGTCAGGCCCGGCAGCTCGAACAGCCACGCGCTGCCCGCGAACAGGTCGATGCCAACGTTGTCACGCAGGAACTGCGTCACGAACCCCTGGAAGCCGACCGTCGCCAGGAAGGCGAACGCCAGCGGCACACCACCGAACTGCGCGAGCACACCGGACGCCGCGACGACGACGCGGCGCAGCAACCCTTCCGGCTTGCCGACGGCCACGGCCCACGCGAGCAGGGCGCCGAACACGGCACCGATCACCGCGGTGAGCGCGGACAGCTCGACGCTGCGGATGAACGCCTGCAGGTAGACGCCCTTGGTCAGGTCCGTCAGGTTGCCCAGCGTGAAGGCGCCGTTCGAGTCCTGAAAGGACCCCGCCAGCACGAGAATCGTGGGATATACCAGGAAGATCCCGACGAACGCCAGGAACGGCACGGCGACGAGGTACGACAGCGCCGAAGACCGGCCGGCGGCCCCACCCCTGGTGGGACCGCCGGGCTTGGTCGAAATGGGTGCTACAGCGGTCATCCCACTGCCTGTGCCCACGTGGCGGTCAGGACCTGCTTGGCCTTGTCGGCCTGCGCCAGGGTCTGGAACACCTGCTTGCCCTCGGTCTTGGGCAGCTTGGCCTTTGCGTCCTTGTCGGCCTTGTCACCCATCTTGTCCAGGCGCACCGGGCGGGACAGCCCCTTCAGGTACAGGTTCTGGCCCTCGTCGGAGTAGAGGAACTCCTGCCACAGCCGCGCGGCGGCCGGGTGCGGGGCTTCCTTGTTGATCGCCTGGTTGTAGTAGCCGCCGATCTGGGCCTCCTGCGGCACGACGACCTTCCAGTCGAGCTTGCCCTTGAGCTTGTCGGTCTGCGCGGCGTTGGTGTAGTCCCAGTCGATCACGACGGGCGTCTGACCGGACTCGATCGTCGCGGGCGACGGGTCGACCGGCAGGAAGTTGCCGGCCTGCTTGAGCTGCTTGAAGAACTCGACGCCGGGCGCGATGTCGTCGGCGCTACCGCCGTTGCCGAGCGACGCCATGACCACGCCGTTGTAGGCGGCACCGGCCTGCGTCGGGTCGCCGTTGAGCGCGACCTTGCCCTTGTACTCGGGCTTGAGCAGGTCCTTCACGCTGGTCGGAGCCGGCACCTTGCCCGCGTCGTAGCCGATCGACATGAAGCCGCCGTAGTCGCCGTAGTAGGCGCCATCGGCGTCCTTCAGCGCGTCGGGGATGTCGCCCCACGTGCTGACCTTGTAGGGCGCGAAGAGGTCCTTGTTGGCCGCGGCGACGTTCAACCCGAGGTCGAACACGTCCGGCGCGCGGTCCTGCCCCTTGAGCTGCTTGGCGGCGTTGATCTCGTCCTGGCTGGAGCCGTCCGGCTGCGCGGAGTCGATCTTGATGGAGTACTTCTCCTCGAACTTCTTGATGATCTCGCCGTAGTTGGCCCAGTCCGGCGGGAGGGCGATGACGTTGAGCTTGCCCTCCTTCTTGGCCGCCTCGACGAGCTTGTCCATACCGCCGAAGTCGGCCGCCGACTTGGCGGTCGCGGCGGCGCCGGTCGAGCCGCCGTCCTTGGCGGGCGGCGTGCCGCACGCGGCGAGCGCCACAGCCAGAGCACCGATACCGATCAGCCTGCCAACACGTGTCACTGGCCGCACCTTCCTCCTCGAAGCACGAAACGGGAGCTTTCGCGCTGTGGAAGATCCCTGTCAAGCTGGGCGCGCCGACCGTGACCGGTTCGACTCTTCGGGTGAATATCAGGTGATCCGGAGGTGGCCTGCGAACGCCTCCAGCGCCGCCCAGTGGGCCTCGGTGAGACCCGTCGCCGGGTCGACGTGGATCAGCTCGGTGGGCAGGCCGCGGCGCCGTTCGAGGAACGCCTCGCGGGCCGTTTCGTGCAGCGCGAAGTCGTCGTCGAACCAGGCCAGCGGGCGGCCGTACGCGTAGCGGGCGACCGGGCCGTACTTCCAGGTGTCCGACGCGGCGAACTCGACGACCTCGAGCGTCGGCAGGCCCAGCGCGGGCCCGATCATCGTGTTCGCGCGGTGCTCCCACGTGCTCGCCCACGCCAGCTCGGCGCCCGTGCGCGCGGCGAAGTCCAGCAACCGCCGCCCGTGCTCGGGGTTGAGGTGAACCCGCAGCGTGCGACATGCCCACCAGCGGCCGCTCAGCCGCAGGTCGTGCGGCACGTAGCCGGGCGGCCTCGCCTCACCCGCCCACGGGTTGAGCGGGCCGTCCACGTCGAGCAACACCAACGGCCGCACTTCGTCGTCCCCCGTATCTCAGCACCGGACCGCCTCCTCGACATACCGGAGGTGATTCGGATGAAGGCCCGAATCCTGCTGATGCTGCTGACCACCGCGGCCTGCGCGCACCCGACCCCCGGCGCACCCGTGGCCCTCGACAACGTCACCACATCTGTCGACGCGACCACGACGACTTCGGTTGCACCGCCACCGGTGACCACGCAGCCACCCGCTCCCCCGCCACCTGTCCGGATGACCACGACCACGACGAAACCACCGCCGCCACCGAAGCCGCCGGACCGCATCGCCCTGAGCGCCCAGGACCGCCGCGACGCCAAGTCCGTCCTGGGCACCACGCTGGAGACCTTCGATCCGGAGGCGTACTGGACGCGGTTCTGCCTGGAGTCACCACCGTGCGTGCGGATCGCCTACCAGCTGTCCCCCGGCCTCGACGACGTGCGCAACGGCTACATCGCCGAGGTCGTCATCCCGGACCCGCTGCTCGTCGGCGGCACGGTCACGTACGTGTTCAAGAGCAATGCCGAACCCACCACCTGACGCCGTCTCACGGGCGCTGCGGATCTTCGGGTCGATCCTCGCCCCGACCACGGTGCTGACCGCCCTGCTGTTCTACTTCGGCACCCAGCACGCGAACTGGTTCTGCCGCTGGTTCGGCGTCGAGTACACGACGCTCGGCCTGACCGCGTCCGACTACCTGATCCGCGCGTCGGACGGCATGTTCGTGCCGATCATCGCGGTAGCGGCGGCCGGGCTCGCGGCGCTGTGGGGAACGCGGCTGCTGAAAGCCAGGCTGTCCCCGAGGAGCTGGCGCACGCTGCGGAGACGCGCCGTGCCCGCGGCGACCGCGACCGGTATCACCCTCGTCGGTCTCGCCGTGAGCGCGTTCGTCGCGCCGAGGTGGCTGTACGACCTGGCCGGCCTGCCCGGCCTGTGCCTGGCGGCGGGATTCCTGCTGTTCCCGCTGGCCGATCGCCTGCACAACGAGAAGCAGCAGCACGCGGTCGCCCAATGGACGTTCACGTTCGTGCTCGTCACGATCGGGTTGTTCTGGGCGGTCACGGACTACTCGGCCGCGGTCGGCGAGAACCGCGGCTACCAGTACGAGACCGAGCTGGCGGGCCAACCGGACGCCGTCGTGTTCGCCGGAAAGGATCTCGGGCTGCGCGCACGCGGAGTAACGTCCACCATGTGTGACGAGGCGGCCGCGTACCGCTTCCGGTACGACGGTCTGGTCCTGGTGCTCCAGTCGGGCGGGTCCTACCTGCTGCTGCCGCGTGAGTGGAACCGGCAGGACGGGGTCGCCGTGCTGCTGCCCAAGTCCGCCGACGTGCGGCTGGAGTTCTCGCCGAAGGGGAGCGTTCGTGAACAGGGCTGCTGACCGGGGCCTGCTGGCCGTCCTGCTGAGCCTGCTGCTGGTCGGCGGCTGCGCGTCGCTGGGCGACGTGATGAGCCTGTCCGGCAAGATCAAGCACGCCGGCTTCACGGACGTGTCGGTCAACCACAACACCAGCAACGAGTTCGACTCGCTGAGCATCTCCGCGAACGGCCCCGCCGACGCCAAGCCGGACGACATCGGCCGCATCGTCTGGGACAACTACCCCGAGCACATCGACGAGCTTCGCCTGGTGCTCAACGGAAAGTCCGCCGTGGCGACCGAGGCGCAGCTCAAGGAGGCGTACGGCGAGCGCAAGATCGCGTTGAAGCCGGACGACGACGCGGCCGCCGCGAAGCGCGTCGTCATGCTCGTCGCGGGCATCATCGCGGGCGTCATGCTGTTGCTGCTCGGCGGCATCGTGCTGATCGTGGTGCTGGTGCGCCGCAAGAGGCGCAGCCCGCAACCCTGACATACTTGGCTGGTGCCTCGTCCCAAACACGTCCCGGCGGCCGACCTCAAGCTGCCCGACGCGCTGGACCCGGACCGGCCGAAGGGCGACCAGCTGCGCGAGATCCTGGAGAACGCGGCGGGCGACGCGGGTCCCGGCAGGCTGATGCCGTCCGAACGTTTCCTGGCCGAGCACTTCGGCGTCGCGCGCGGCACCGTGCGGGCCGAGATCAACCGCCTGGTGTCGGACGGGATCCTGTACCGGCAGCACGGAAACGCCACGTTCGCGGCGCAGCGGCCGGCGAGTCACATCGACATGCTGACGTCGTTCACCGAGGACATGCGCGGCCGCGGCGTACAGCCGAAGACGAAAGTGCTGCACGCGAGCGTGGAATCGGCGGGCCCGCGCATCGCCGCCAAGCTGAACATTCCACCCGGTGCGCGCATGTTCCACCTGGAACGCCTCCGCCTGGTCGAGGACGAACCGCTCGCGATCGAACGCACGAACCTTTCGGTGGACCGTTTTCCCGGACTCGACGAGTACGACTGGGAGACCCGTTCACTGCACAAGACGCTCGAGGAGCGCTGGGGCGTCCGTCCTGAGTGGAACGACATGTTGATCACAGCCGTGCTGCCGGAGCCACAGGACGCCGCGCTGCTGGAGATCCAGGCCACCCAACCGTGTCTGGTGCTGCAGGGCACCCTGCACGACACCGAGGGCGGCGTGATCGAGTCCGGGCGTTCGCTGTACCGGGCGGACCGCTACACAGTCTCGACACAGGCACGCCGCGCCCGATAAAACAAAAGAAGCCCAGCGCTGCCGCCGGGCTTCTTTCGGATATGGACGATACTGGGATTGAACCAGTGACCCCTACCGTGTCAAGGTAGTGCTCTCCCGCTGAGCTAATCGTCCGAGCGGATGACGAGACTCGAACTCGCGACCCTCACCTTGGCAAGGTGATGCGCTACCAACTGCGCTACATCCGCGTGCTCCCGGTTTCCCAGGCGCAGACGGAACTTTAACGGACGGTCGCGCCAAGCTCCAAATCGGTAAGACCGAGCCGAGACCACGTGGCAAGCTGCCTGCGTGAAAGCAGATCTTCAGCGGTACCTGAAGGCCGGCCGGGACGCGATCCTCTGGAAGCTCGAGGGCCTCTCCGAGTACGACATCCGCCGCCCGATGACGCCCACCGGCACGAACCTGCTCGGACTGGTGAAGCACCTGGCGGCCATGGAGGCGGGTTACTTCGGCGACACTTTCGGCCGGCCGTTCCCAGGCCAGGACGAGCTGCCCGACGGTGACGCGGACCGCAACGCCGACATGTGGGCGACGGCCGACGAGTCGCGCGAGCACATCATCGGCCTCTACCACCGGGCCTGCGCGCACGCCGACGCCACGATCGAGGCGCTCGACCTCGACGCCCTCGGCCGGGTCGAATGGTGGCCGGAGGGCCGCGATGAGGTGACGCTGCATCGCATCCTCGTGCACATGATCGCCGAGACCCACCGGCACGCGGGCCAGGCCGACATCGTCCGCGAGACCATCGACGGCGCCGTCGGCATGCAGAACGGCAACGACAACATGCCGACCGACGACCAGCGGTATTGGGCCGACTACCGCGAGCGGCTCGAGGACACCGCCCAGCAGTTCCGCTAGACCGGTCGCCCGAACTCCGCGTACACGGTCTCCCCCGACGAAGCCGCGCGCACGGCGAGCAGCAGCCTGCGGTGCAGCGACGGGTGGATCCGAGGTTCGGCCGCGTCCAACGACAAGAAGTCGACCCCGCTCAACTCCGAGTCGCGCGCGGTCAGCGGCTGGTCGAGCACCCCGCCGTCGAACACGAACTGCTGGCTGTCGCGCCACACACCGTTGCGCGGCACCCAGTCGACGACGAGCAGCGCGCCGACCGCGAGGTCCAGGCCGAGCTCCTCGCGCACCTCACGCACGCACGCGGCCTTGGGCGACTCGTTGGCGTCGACCATGCCGCCGGGGATCTCCAGGAACGGCTTGTACCGCGGCACGACGAACGCGACGTGCCCGCGCCCGTCGCGCAGCAGCACCCCGGCCGCGACGGGTTTCGCCGCGATGCGCCCGGCGATGCCGGGGTTGAACTCGACCTCGGGCGGCCCTTCGAGCGCAACGTCGGCCGCGAACGTCGCCGCGTCGGCACAACTACGCGGGTTCACCGCTGATCCGCCGTGTAGTGCACGCCGCTGAACCCCTTGCGCCACGCGGAGACCTCGGCCGCGACACCCGGATCGGTGAACCCCCGGCTGATCAACCCGGCCAGGTCGGCCATGTCGCCCGGCCCCATGCCCAGCCGCACCAGCTCGGGCGTGCCGATGCGCAGCCCGCCATCCACGGGAGCGTCCGGCAGTCCGATACCGCACGCGAGCAAGTTGGCCCGCCGCAACAGTTTCGCGGCGGCCTGCCCGCCACCCCACTGTTCGGCGCGCAACGCGAACTGGTGCGACTCGGTCGGCGCGAAGAGCGGAAGGCCGAGACGTGCCAACTCGGAGGCCAGCGTCCGGGCCGTCTCGACCATCGCGGCCGCATACTCCGCACCAGCAACCTTCCAGTCGACCATGGTCACCGCCAGAGCGGCCACCTTGCCCGCGTCGAAGTTCGCGGTGAGCCCGGGAAAGGCGATCCGGTCGATCCGCTCGGCGAGCGCCGCGTCGTTGGTGACGACCACGCCACCAGGCGGGCCGCCGAGGCTCTTGTAGGTGCTGAACGTCATGAGGTGCGCGCCCTCGTCGAGCGGGTGCGGCCACGCCTTGCCCGCGATGAGGCCGCAGAGGTGGGCGGCGTCGAACAGCACCTTCGCGCCCACCTCGTCCGCGATCTCCCGGACCTGCCCGACCGGGTGCGGATGCAGGTTCAGGCTCGAACCGAGCGTGATCAGCTTCGGGCGGACCTCGTGCGCGAGTGACCGCAGCGCCTCGACGTCGACCGTGTAGCCCCGCACCGGCGCGGGCACGGTGGTGAGCCGGAACCGCCCGGCCGACCCGCCCGCGTGGTGGGTGACGTGCCCGCCGATGGCCGGCGGCGGCGCGATGATCGTGTCGCCGGGCTCGCACGTGGCCATGAACGCGTACAGGTTCGCGATGGCGCCGGACGGCACCCGCACCTCGGCGTACCTCGCACCGAACACCGAAGCGACCAGCTCGGCCGCGATGACCTCGATCTGCTCGATCGCCTCGAGCCCCATCTCGTACTTGTCCCCCGGATACCCGAGCGACGGCCGCGACCCGAGGTTCGCCGACAGCATCGCCTCGGCCCTCGGGTTCATGACGTTGGTCGCGGGGTTGAGGTTGACGCAGTCGGCGTCGTGGATCCGCCGGTTCTCGGCGACGAGCCGGTCCAGCTCGGCGAGCAGCGCCGGCGGCGTGGCACCGGCCGTGGCCGAGGCGATCGAACGAACCCGCTGCTCAGACGCTTCCGGAACCCACGGGCGGGGTGCGAGCGAGACCATTGCGCAACGGTAGATCAGGAGGCCTTCTTGCGACGCCCCTTCTTCTTGGCCTGCACGCTGCGCTCCAGCGCGTCCATGAGGTCGACGACCTCGGTCGCCTCCGGCGCCTGCTCCTCGTAGACGATCTCGCGCCCCTTGCGCTTGTCCTCGATGAGCTTGTTGACCCGCTCGGTGTAGGTGTCGCGATAGTCCTTCGGCCGCCAGTCGTCGGCCATCGACTCGACCAGCGACACGGCCATGTCGAGCTCCTTGCCGCGCGGCGCCCGGCCCTCGGGCATCTCGCGCAGCACGTCGGCGGGGTCGCGGATCTCGTCGGCGAAGAACATCGTCTCCAGCGCGAGCACCCCGTTGTCCGGCCGCACCGCGGTGAGGTACTGCTTGCCGCGCATGACGAACATGGCGACGCCCGCGCGGTTCGTCTTCTTCATCGCCTGCGCGAGCAGCAGATACGGCCGGCTGAACTCCGGCTTCGCCGGGCCGAGCCAGTAGGTCTTCTGGAAGTAGATCGGGTCGATCTCGTCGAGGTCGACGAACGCCTCGATCTCGATCGTCTTCGACCGGCCGGGCGCGATGTCGTCGAGCTCCTCCGGTTCGAGCACGACGTATTCGCCGCCGGACACCTCGTGCCCCTTGACGATCTTCTCGTAGGGCACCTCACGCCCGGTGCGCTCGTTGACGCGCTTGTACCGGATGCGGTCGGACGTGCCGCGTTGGAACTGGTTGAAGTGCACGGTGTGGTCCTCGGTGGCGCTGTAGAGCTCCACCGGGATGTTCACCAGCCCGAAACTGATCGACCCGCTCCAGATCGCCCTGGCCATGCACTCCGGTTACCCACGAACAACGCAGGTCAAGCCTCGACCGTCTCCCGGTACGCGAGCCGCCGGGCGTAGTCGTCGGCCCGCAGCCGCTTCGCGAGCTCGACGAACGCCCGCCGCGCGTCGCCAGCGTGGCCGTTCTCCAGCAGCCGCTGTTCGAGCTCCTCGACGGGCCACGTGACGAGCGCGCCGTACCGGGCGAAGTAGATGGCGACATTGCGGATCCGGTACGCGTCGTCGGTGTCCAGCCACGCGCTCGCGAGCAGTTTCCAGATCCGCCTGGTGCTCCGGTCCCCCTTGTCGACCGCGACGGCCGCGGTCACCTCCGCGAGCGTCGTGCCGTCGGGGCCGCCGAGCACGAACGTCGCGTCGTCCCAGTGGTCGAAAATGGCGGGCGCGGCGATGCCCAGCGGCGTGCCCACCGGCGGGTCGCCCGCCAGGCGTCGCAGCTCGTCGAAGGCACCACACTCCCGTACGTGCCGCACGAGTGCGACGGGGTCGGCGATCGCCTCGTCGTCCGCCGCCGCGTGCAGTTGGCGCACGGTCGGCGGCTCGTCGCGGAAGAGCTGGAACAGCGGGTGGCGCGAGCTGTCGTTGCGGTAGACGTACTCGAACGCCGCCAGCAGCCAGCACAACCGCGCCAGGCCCGTCTCCGGGCCGATCTCACCGAGCTGCCCGTGCGGTGCGTGCGCCCAGAAGTAGGCGCGCATGCGGTCGAACAACTCGGCCAGCACCGGCTGGTCCGGCAGGCCGGGCCGCATCTTCCAGCGCTCGGCCTGTTCCAGCGAGCCCGCGGGCATGACCGCCGATCCACGCTCGCGGGCGGCCCCGAGGTCCACCCAGCCGTCGATCGCCGGCCGCAGGTCCAGCGCCCGGCCGCGCTGTGCCGCGGAAAGCCGTGCGTGGGTCGGGTAACGGATCGCCTGCTCGTCCGCCCAGGCCCTGGTCACGAATCCGGTGCGCACCAGGCCGAGCAACGACGAGTACGGCGGGGCGGCCTGTACCGCGGTGGCTAATCGGATCGCGAACGTGCGGCTCGCCCGATCCCAGTGCTGCCGGTCCACCGTCCCGGCCGGGCGGATGGGCGACCGGTCCTTGATCAGCGCGAACAGGTCGTCCGCGACGGACGCCGAACCGGTGAGCCGGTCCGCGCACCAGTCGCCCAACTCGCCGTGGAAAAGGTGGCTCACCAGAGACATGGATCAACCATAAGGGCCCGCACGAGCCTGATCACGTGTCATGCGGAAGCCGGACCAGCGACATGATCACGTCGGCCGGTGTCCCGGCCGGCGCGTACAGCCGGAGTTCGGTGTCGTTGCCGCGGTGCAGGGCGGTCAGCTCGTGCAGGGCCGCGACGCCGGCACTGGCCAGATGCGTCACCCCGGTCAGGTCCACGGTCAGCGGGCTGGTGCCCGTGGAGCCGGCGGTGCGGACGGCTCGGTCGAACTCGGCCGCCGTACCCGCGTGCACCGGTCCCTCGACGCGGATGCGCGGAGACGACTCCGACCGTTCGTTGCGGACCACCAGGGGAACGGTCAGTGCCGTTGGCCGGACCATCGGCGTCCAGATCAGGTCCTCCTTGGTCAGCAGCCTGGCCGGACCGCTCAGCCGGAGCGACGCGGTGGCGGTGGTGCCGTGCCCGTCGTGTTCGATGCGCAGCGTGTCGACCATGTGCTCGGCGACCTGCAGCCCGAGTCCGCGATCGGCCGACGGCGCAGGTTCCCGCCAGCGGCCCTGGTCGCTGACCTGGATGCGCACGTGGCCGGTGTCGTCGAGGGTCGCGGCGACGGTGAACGAATGCGGGTCGGCGGAGTCGATGTAGGCGTGTTCGATCGCGTTGGTGGCCAGTTCACCGGCCGCGTGCCGCACCGCCTCGGCGTCGTGCTGGAAGATCCGCGCGTCGGCCAGCCAGGCCTCCAGGCGTTCGTGGACGAGGGCGAGTGCCTCGGGGACGGCCTCGAGCCGCAACTCCAGGTCCGGCGGTGGTGCGAGGCGTTGACCGGCGAGCAGGGTGATGTCGTCGTCGTGCCCGGTGACCCTGGTCAGCAGCTCCAGTGTCTGCGTGCACACCCGTTCGGCCGGGAACGCGCTGTCACCCCGCAGCGCGCGGTCGGCGGCGATGTCGGCCGCGGCCTGCAACAGCTCGACCGAGCACTCCGCCAGCTCGCGTCCCGGCCGCTCCAGGATCCCGTCGGTGTACAGCAGCACGAGCTCGTCCGGCGCCAGCCGGTCCGCACGGACCGACTCGGCCGTGAACTCGCCGCCGACCCCGACCGGACCGGCCGCGGTGGCTGCCAGATAACGACCTTCACCCGCCGTGGACAGCACGAGCGGCGGTGGATGACCGGCGGTGCAGTACTCCAAAGCGCCGGTCGCCGGGTCCACCATCACCACGCACACGGTCGCCGCACGGGCGCCGCGGATCCGGTCGGCGGCCGCGTCGAGCGCCCTGAGCGCGGCGACGATGTCGCGGGTGGTCGCCAGCCACTCGTGCAGCAGGATCCGCAGCTGTCCCATCGTGGCCGACGCGGTCACGCCGTGCCCGACCACGTCCCCGACGACCAGGGCGACCCGGCCGTCGGAGAGGTGCAGCGCGTCGAACCAGTCGCCGCCGGCGGCGGTGTCGGCATCGGCCAGCAGGTAGCTCGCCGCGATCTGCATCCGCGGCAACACCGGCACCCCGTCCGGCAGCAGCTCACGCTGCAGCGCGTCGATCACGTCGCGGGCCTGCTCGTAGCGCAGCTCGGCCTCGGCCGTCCGTCGCTGCGCCGTCCTCCGGTCGCGCACCTGCTCGGTCACGTCCACCGCGGTCACCGTCACCCCGACGATCTCGCCGTCGTGCCCCCGGCGCGGGTCCGCGGTGAACTCGACGAAGACCTCGGTGTAGCCGCCCTGGTCCGGCAGGTCCATCTGGGCCCGGAAGTCCCGCAGGTGCTCGGGCTGTCCCGTCGCGTAGACCCGGTCCAAGATCGGCTTGATCTGCTGCCCCATCGCCTCGGGAAACGCTTCCGCGAGCAGCATCCCGACAACGTTCTCCCGAGCGGTGAACGCCCGGTACTGGTGGCTGGCCGCCACGAACCGATGGTCTGGGCCCTCCAGCGCACACACCATCAGGGGCATCTGCTCGAACACCTGGTAGATCACCGACGGGTCTCCCGCCCGCCGCACCAGATCGTCGTCTGACCGGTCTGACATCTGACGGCCATTCCTCCCGACGGTCGGCCTTCAGATTTGTCTACCCACCGCCACGTCGATCAAACCCTGTGGCTCACCGGTAGAAGTACGCCCGGATGGTGGTGCCGTGGTCGCCGGTGTGGGTGCGCACCAGGTCGGCGAAGTGGTTGACGAGCAACAGGCCCCGGCCGCGGTGCTGACGCACGGGCGCCGGGATGCGTCCGGCGAGCGGATCGGTGAGCCGGCCGGTGTTCTCGACCTCGCAGTGGAACACACCCCCGGTGAACCAGGTGCGCAGCGTCGCGACGCCGCGGTCGTGCTCGATCGGGTTCGACAGCAGTTCGGTCACCACGAGCGCGATCTCCGCCGTCCGCGCCGCCGAGAACCCCGCGGCGGCGGCCTGTGCCGTGACCTGATGCCGGGCTCCGGGCAGACCGGCCAGCCGGACCTCACGGCCCGCGGCGGGCGCGGCGGCCAGCGCGCGGTTGTACTTGCGCACCACGGCATCCGGCGCGTACGGCGCACTGATCCGCGTGGTCGGGCCGTCGGTCACGACCGGGTGCGTGATCTCGGCATCGAGCAGCACGTCCTTGGGGAGCCGCGTCGCGTCGTACGGACACAGGATGGTCACCGCACGCCCCACGAACGCCAGATTGATCAACGCCTCGTGCTGCGCGCAGGCCGGGTACTCCTCCTCGCTGCGACCGGCCCAGATCGGTTCGCCGACGATGCGCACCCGGCGTGAGGTGTACCGGTCGGCGAACGCCCGCAGGACGAAGGGGATGATCCGGCCGGGATTGCGGCCCACCACGGTCATGTCGGCCCACTGCACCCGTTCGGAGGCGCGGCCGAGCGCGGCCCGCAGCAGCACGCCGTTGTGGTCGGGAACGGCCACGGCCACGGGTTCTCCGGCGGCCAGGCCGACGGTGATGAACGGCAGGATCGCGGACACGTACTCGTCGGTGTCGTGGTAGAGCAAGGCCGGATGACTGAACACCGGCCTGCGAAGTCGCATTGGCGTCAGGTACCCGATCGTGTCACGGCGCCAAACCCTTAAATCGGCTCGGGGTCGGTGCGCCTGGTGATGAGCTCGGCGGCGACGTCCACGAGCTTGACGTTGAGCTCCTGCGAAGTGCGCCTGAGCAGGTCGAACGCCTCGTCGGCGGTGATGCCCTGGCGGTTCATCAGAATGCCCTTGGCCTGGCCGATGATGTCGCGTGAGTCGATCGCGCGCCGCAGCTGGGCGCGGTGCAGGGTGGCGATCTCCGCGGTCTGCATGTGCGCCAGCGCGAGCGACGCGTGCGTGGCCAGCAGCAGCGCGGCGTGCCGATCGGCGTCGGTGAAGCCGAGCGACGTGCGCGCGTACATGTTGAGCGCGCCGGTGACGAGATGCCGCCCGCTCGCCGGGATGAGCTCGGTCGACAGGACCGCGCGCAGCCCGTGGGCGACGGCCGCCTCGGCGAACTGCGGCCACCTCCGTTCGGCGCGCAGGTCGATGCTGATCGTGTAACCGGGACCGGAGGGATGGGCGGCGTCGATGCACGGCCCCAGCCCGCTGCGGTACTGCACCTGGTCGAGCTCGCTGGCGATGTGGTGGGTCTCGACCGGCGTGGTGAACGTGCCGTCCGGGGCGCGCAACGTCACGCTGACCACCTCCGCCGCGGGCACCACGTGCAAGGCGGCGGTCACGATCTGGTCCAGTGCGTCGGCGACGGTCGTGGCGGTCAACAGCGTGCGCGTCAACGACTCGAACTGTGCCACGAGCTCGTCGGCGTCCACTGTGGCCCGTTCAGCCCGTGCGATGAGCGCCGATTCGAGGTCGGCGTACCGCGGCAGGGCGCCGCCGGGATCCGCGGTGTCGAGGACACACGCCACCGCACCCACGGGTTCGACCACAAGCGCGCACCGCACGCCACGGGTCAGGTGCGACTGGACGAACGCGTCGAGAGTCCGAACCCCCGCGGCCGGAAGCTGCTCGAGCTCCCGCAGGTCCAGCACCACCAGCGCGGGTGGCGGAAGCGTCGCGGTGGCGTCCGCCAGCGTGCCGGCGGCGTCCGGCTCGAACACGCCCGACAGCCTGAGCACCAAGGCTTGTTCCGCGACCGCAGAAGTCACCTTCATCGTCATGATCGGGCCGCCACCGGCTGTTCCACGCGCTGGTACAGCCGCTCGACGCGTTTGGCGACCTCGCTCCACGTGTGCCGAGCCCTGATCCGATCCTCGCCCGCGACGCCACAGGTGCCCCGCAACGTCGAGTCGCTCAGCATCACCCGCAGAGCCCGGATCAACCGCTTCAGGTCACGTGGCGGCACGAGCACACCGGTCACGTGGTCGATGACGATGTCCGTAAGCCCGCCAACGGCGGAGGCCACCACCGGCACGCCACAAGCCATGGCTTCCAACGGCACCACGCCGTACGACTCGACCCACGGCACGCAGGCCACGACGTCCGCGGACCGCAACAACGCGGGCATGTCCTTCCTGGCCACATGTCCGGCGAGCATCATCCGATCCGCCACCCCGAGCTTGCGCGCCCACCCCTGCAACCTGCGCTCTTCAGCCCTGGTCCCGCGCCCGGCAATCACCAACTCGGTGTCGAGCAGCCTGGGGAGGGCGGCGACAAGGTCCGCAAACCCGTTGTGCGGCAACAGTTTTCCCACCGACACAATCCGCTGCGGAGCAGTCTTCTGGGCCGCGGCCCCACGTGATCCGAACAACTCGGGGTCGACTCCGCGAGGCACAATCTCGATCTTCGCGCGGGCGATCCCCATCCCGACGAGCTCGTGCACCTCGTCCTCGCAGGTGGCCACGACCAACTCGGCCTCACGCCCAACCAGCCGCTCGGTGCTGATGCGCCGCACCATCTCCTCGCCGCGCGACCTGGCGCCGAGCCCGTGATATGACTGCACGACGGGAATGCCGTGACGCTGCGCCGCAAGCAGCGAGACGAGCCCGGACGTCCAGTAATGCGCGTGCACCAGATCCGGCCGCCGCACACCCCAGTCGTCAAGGAGGAACTGGGCGAAATCGCCCATCCGCGCGTCCGGCTTCACCTGCCGCGCCGGCCCGGCGGGCACATGCACCACCTGGTAACCGTCCGGTGTAGTGATTTCGGAGAGCAACCCCTCGGCGTCGCGCCGGGTGTACACGGTCACTTCGTGCCCGAGCCGCACCAGGGCGGCGGACAATGAAGCGACGTGCAGGCTCTGACCACTGTCCGGCGTGAGCGGACTGGCGTGCACCGACACCATCGCGATCTTCATTCCCGGTCACCTCCCCGCCGATGTAGCTCCCGTGTGGAGCTAGTCCGGTCGAAGTGAGCGGGTTCCGGCTCTCGCTCGCCCCTCCACAGATATCCGGAGAAGGCGAATTCCAAACACCATTCGGCAATAAATCTTGCATCATGCAACGATCAATGCGGCGGTCGGGCTCTCAGCGGGTGATCGAGATTGCGAAGGGCGCTAATCCGCCGGATCGGATCACGTGCGGTACGAACAGGACCGCGGCCTCGGCGGCCCGCGCGGTCTCGATCCCGCCGAGGTCCGTGATCCACTCCTGGTGCCAGCCGAGGTCGGCGAGCAGCCCGCGTACCACCTGCTTGGCCTGCGGGTCCTCGCCGGAGAGGAAAACGGTCGGTGTCTGGGTGAGCGCGGAGGGCGCGGTCATCACCGTGTAGAGCATCGTGTTGAGCGTCTTGACGACGCGCGTGTCGGGGAGCGCATTTTGCAGTTGCTCCGCGAGGCTCGAGCCGGGGTAGAGCAGGTCGGCCGGCAGTCCGTCCGGTCCGTCGACGGTGGCGTTGGAGACGTCGACGAGGATCTTGCCCCGCAGTTCCTCGCGCAGCGCGCTGAGCCGCTCCAGCGAGCCGGCGCCCGGGGTGGCGTTGACGACGATCTGCGCTGTCCGGGCGGCGTCGGCGGCAGAGCCTGGTGCGCGGTCCGCCACGGTTACCTCATGCCCGGCCCTGGTGAGGGCCAGGGCGAGGCTGCCGCCGACGCGGCCGTTTCCGAGAACGGCGATCATGGTGTGGTCCTTCCGGTGCTGGTGGTTCTCGTGGGAGTCAGCGGGAGAGCGTGGTGACGGCTTCGGCGTGCACGCCGGGCGCGGCGGCCAGGAAGCTCTCGCTCTCCGGGGTCCAGGGGCGACCCGCGGCGTCGGATATCCGCCCGCCGGCCTCGGCGACGAGCAGCGCCCCGGGAAGCAGGTCCGCGCGGGCCCCCGCGAACTGCCAGAAGGCGTCGATCCGGCCGGCGGCCACGTTCAGCAGGTGCAGGGTGGCGGGCACCGATGTCCGCACCACGAGCGCATCGGAGAGCATCGCGGTGATCGAGGAACCGATGCGCCGCACGACCTTCTCGTCCTCGTCCGGCCTGGCCTGACTCGTGGCCACGAGGCTCAGGCCGAGGTCCGCGGTCCCGGACACGTGCAGCGGGCGGCCATCGAGGTGAGCGCCGCCGCCGGCGAGCGCGGTGTACGTCTCACCGGTCAACGGCACGTGAACCGCGGTGAGCACCGGCTGGTTGTCGCGCACGAGAGTGGCCGTCACCGCCCACTCCGGCAGGGCGTGCAGGTGGTTGACGTTGCCCTCGGCCGGATCCAGCACCCACCATTCGCCGGAGGGCAGCGCCCCGCCCGCGAGTTCGTCCTCCACGAAGCGGGCATGCGGGCGCAGTAAGGCGAGGCGGGGGCGCAGGACGTCGAGGGCCGCGTCGTCGTTGGCGGCGAGCGCGCGCATCAGCTCTTCGCGGGTCTGGTAGCGGACCACCTCGCCGAACCGCTCCCGCAGCACCGAACCCGCCGCGCGCACGGCGATCTCGGTCTGCGCGAGCAGGTCGGTGTCGGTTGCAGCAATTCCGGTCTCGGGCATGGCAGTGCTCCCATTCGAGGAGGGGGTGATGAGGCGTTCTTTCGCGTCCCGCATCTCGAAGGTAGGGAGGCCGATCATTAACAGCAAGTGCATGTAAAGCACGCCTAGGATGACTCACATGCAATTGGACCTGAACCTGCTCGCCGCGCTCGACGCGCTCCTGGAGGAAGGCAGCGTGGCCGGAGCCGCTGAGCGCCTGCACGTCACCGCCCCAGCGATGAGCCGAAGCCTCGGCCGGATCCGGCGCACGACGGGAGATCAGATCCTGGTGCGTACCGGGCGCACGATGACGCCGACGCCGTACGCGATCGCCGTCCGGGAACAGGTGCACGAGCTGCTGCAGCAGGTCCAGGCCGTGCTGGCACCGAGCCGCGAACTCGACCTCACGACGCTGGAGCGCACCTTCACACTCCGCTGGCACGACTCACTGGTCGCCCTCGGCGGCCCCACGCTTCTCGCGGCCGTGCGCAAGCAGGCGCCGGGTGTGCGTCTGCGCTTCATCGCGGAATCGAGCATCGACACGCCCGAGCTGCGTCGCGGCGAGGTCGACCTGGAGGCGAACGCGAACCGCCCGACCGCACCCGACATCCGCGCCGATCGGGTAACAGAGACCCAGCACGTCATCGTCGTGCGGCGGGGGCACCCACTCACCCAAGTCAAGGCAGTCACCGCCGCGCAGTACGCCGCGGCCGAGCACATCACCGTGTCGCGGCGCGGAAGGCTCGGCAACGCCCTCGACGACGCTCTCGCGCGGCTCGGCCTCACGCGCCGGGTAGTGGCAACCGTGCCCACCGAAGCCGCCGCGTTCGAGTTCGTGCGCGGCTCCGACCTCCTCGTCACAGCCCCCGAGTCCACGACGCGTTCAGCGGCCACGGTTCTCGGTCTGACCCTGCTCCCCCTGCCGTTCGAACTGCCGCCGGCCGCGGTGTACCTGTCATGGCATCAGCGCTATGACACCGATCCCGCACACGTCTGGCTACGCGATCTGGCGCGGACCGCGTTGACGCCGTAACCACACCCTTGAAGGTGAGCTTGATCTGCAAGCCGCAGAGGACATCGGTGGCCTATTCCTGCCGAAGGCAGACACCAGTCCACGTGCCCCGGTAAGTCACCGGCGGCTTCCGGAGTCGTTGGCGTGCGCGAAAAACCGGAGAGCCCCTGACCTTTGCTGGTCAGGGGCTCTCCGGCTGAAATGGGCGATACTGGGATCGAACCAGTGACCTCTTCGGTGTGAACGAAGCGCTCTCCCGCTGAGCTAAACGCCCTTGTTCTGTTGTTCTTGCTACCCGCTCTCGCGGTGTGGTCATAGCTTACAACATCACGTACGCGACCCAAAAATCGGGCTCTCCAACCAGGGTTCGTGGACGCCGAACCAGCCGCCCACCAGCGAGAACACGTTCAGCAGGTAGAGGGTTGCCAGTACGACGAGGCCGGTGCCCGCCAGCACGACCAGGCGCAGCCACAACGGCTGGCGCTTCAGCCAGTCGACCCAGGCGTCGTAGTAGCGCTTGGCGAACTTCAGGACTCGGCCGGCCCACTCGAACTCCGTGGCGAGGATCGCCAGGCCGAAGAACACCACCAGCCAGCCTGGGCCGGGGTACGGGATCATCAGGATGCCCGCGATCAGCACGAGGCCGCCGACCACGCCCACGCCGATGCGGTAGGCGAGGTTCAGGGCCGGGTTGCGGCGGAACCAGTGACGGGGGCCGTGGTGGTGTTCCGTCTTGGCCGAATCATCCTGTTGGACCACGTCTCTACGCTACCTGGCCACTGCCCAGCACCGTGGAAGGTTTGGTGGGAGCGGTGCGTCCGGGTTCGATCGACACCGCGAAGCCGAGGTGCTTGTGGGCGTCGGCCGACCAGGCCAGCTTGCTGGGAACGGCGCCCTTGCCCACGTCGAACGTGGCCAGCGCCACCGGCTTGTCGCCGCTGGTGCCCCACAGGGTGTAGATGTGCCCGGAGTCGTTGGGCGACAGGTTCATCGGCACGACTGCCGCGTCCTTCTCGGTTTGGACGACCATTGCGACGGGCTCGTTGGCCTCGTTGCGGAGCAGCGCGACGCTCGCGTTCGGGTCGGCCTGCAGTTGCAACGCGTAGGCGTACTGGGCTCGTTCGTTGGACAGCTGGTTGATCCAGATGCCGGCCGCTCCGCCCAGCCCCAGCACCGCGAAGATCGCGGCGGCCGCCAGCAGGATCTTGGCTCGGCGCCTGCGCGGCGCCAGCTGGATCGGCTCGTCGTCCGGCCGGGCGTGGCGGGGACTTCGGTTGCGCGGCAACGGTTCCTGCGGCGTGTGCTCGATCGCGTCCATCAGCCGCGCCCGCAGTCGCGGCGGTGGCTCCTCGCGCCGGACGGACCCGCCCATGACGGCCATCACCTCGTGCGTTGAGCGCACGGTCCGCTGGCAACGCGCGCAGCCGGGCAGATGGTCGCGCACTTGCGCTTCCTCGTCCGGCTCCAGCGCGTGCATCGCCCACCCGACCGCGAGCTCGTCATAGGGGCACATCTCGCCCCTCCGCTCCCCGGTCACCGTTGCGCTCCTGTCGTCTCACCGGTCTCGCCGGCCCACAATCCACCGAGCGTGCCGCGCAGCCGCCTGATCGCCGCGAACGTGCGCGATTTCACAGTGCCCAGCGGGACGCCCGTCAGCTTCGCCACCTCGCACTGCGTGTAGCCGCCGAGGTAGGCGAGCGCGATCACCTGCCGTTGCTCCTCGGGCAACGTCCGCAGCGCCGCCCTGACCTCCGCCCCGACAACGTTCGTCAGGGCCTCGTGGTCGGATCCCTCCGCGGGCGGAACTGTGCGCTCGGACACCTCGTCCGTGAGCGGAACATTCCGCCTGCGCTGGGTGTTCTCCCTGCGGACGGTGTCGACGGCACGGTGATGCACCACGGTCATCAGCCAGCTGCCGAAACCGCCGCGGGCGGGGTCGAACCTGCTGGGATGACGCCACAACGCGAGGAACGCCTCCTGGACGACGTCCTCCGCCAGCTCGGGGTCGACGCAGATGCGCCGGGCCAGCGAATAAGCTGGCGTGCCGTACCTGTCATACAGCTCGCCGAACGCGCCACGATCGCCCATCGCGAGCCGGTTGACCAGCTCGGCATCGGTCGGTCTGTCGTCGCTCGGCGCACCGGGTTGGGCAGGCGAGTCAGCCACCAGAGATGTCCTCACGTCCAACATTCGCGCAACAGCCGGTACCGGGTTCAGGTTAGACCCAGCAAGATGTGGGTTGCCGGAGAAACGTGGAAGGAGCGTCGTGGACACGGAACGCGCACGATCGATCGCCGTACGAAGTCATGATGGCCCGGACGGGTGATCTGCGACCTAATCTTGAGCGTTCCTCGCCACATGCACGTCACAACTAAGGTGCTCGGTCGTTTCCATGACC
The DNA here is from genome assembly GCF_030269605.1 of Lentzea sp. NBRC 105346. GTDB lineage: Bacteria > Actinomycetota > Actinomycetes > Mycobacteriales > Pseudonocardiaceae > Lentzea. The sequence continues at coordinate 110,843 of NZ_BSTQ01000014.1, read as the reverse complement.
GGGAAGGGAGAAGAGGGTAACGACGATGCGCAACGACCACGTGACGCTCCGCTCGACAGCGGTCTTCGACCTGCTGGCGCCGAGGACACCGGCGGTCCCGGTCCAGGTGGAGCTTCGATACGACACGAAGGACCCGTACGCGGTCGTCGCCGCGTTCCGCACCGGACGCGCCGGCTGGGTCGAGTGGGTGTTCGCCCGCGACCTGCTCGCCGACGGGCTCATCGCCGACGCCGGCGATGGCGACGTCCGGATCCGTCCTGCCGCCGACGACCCCGAAGTCGTCGTCATCGAGCTGAGCTCTCCCTCCGGCCACGCGATGTTCGAAGCGTCCGCACAGGAGCTCGCCGACTTCCTCGACCGGACCTACGACGTCGTCGTTCCCGGCAACGAGCACCTCTGGGTCAACGTGGACGAGGCACTCACGCACCTCATCTCGAACGACCTGAGCTGAGAAACCCGAGGTCCGGGGGCCCACGTGGCGGTGGGGGACCCCCGGTTTGAACCGGGTTGAACCGGTCGTATAGGGTTTCCAACATCACGAACACAAACGTGATGCATGCGGATGTAGCGCAGTTGGTAGCGCATCACCTTGCCAAGGTGAGGGTCGCGAGTTCGAGTCTCGTCATCCGCTCTGAATGAGCCAACGGCTCATGATCTGGCGGAGTGGCCGAGTGGCTTAGGCAAGGGCCTGCAAAGCCCTGTACACGGGTTCGATTCCCGTCTCCGCCTCGGACGATTAGCTCAGCGGGAGAGCACTACCTTGACACGGTAGGGGTCACTGGTTCAATCCCAGTATCGTCCATGGTTCCGCTTGGGGCGGGGTGTGTCTGCGGAAAGCGCAGACACACCCCGCTCCACGTGTTTGTGGGGGTCGGCTCACCGCCCCGGACCCCGTCCGTGGTTGCACGAAACGTTGGCTTCCAGTGGACCGTGGTTGGAATGGGCAACCCGCTTTGATGTAACCGGGGCTTCGCTTTCAGCTTTCTGCTGCGTTCGCCAATTGGGTTAGGCCCTCGAGCATTGCCTTTCGCGTGGCTGGGTCTAGTTGTGACATTGCTTTTGCCAGGTCGGTTGGGCGGAGCACTGTGTCTGCGGCTACGACCTCGCGGCCCTGCTCGGTCAGGCGGAGCGCCAGGCGGCGTTCGTCTGACGGGTCGCGGGTTCGTTCGACGAAGCCGCGGGCGGCTAGCGCCTTCACCATGACCGAGGTGGTGCTTTTCGGCAGGCCCAGGTGGTTGGCCAGCCACGTCAGGGCGACGCCCTCTGCGGGGGCGATGTGGTGCAGCAGCTGGCGTTCGTGCTGGCTCAGCTCCGGGTCGTCCTGACGGTTGAGCGCACCCCAGATGCGGCGGTACAGTTGCTCGAACCGTTCAGCGTCTGAACTGTTCATGATATGAACATCATAGCGCGAGGTGGTCGTCGTGATCGAGATCGTGCGGCAGGCACACGTCGACGCGCCGGTCGATGCCGTGTGGGCGCGGGTGTCGGACGCGGCGCGGACGCCTTCGTGGTTCGCCTTCGCGGAACGGGTCGAGGTGCGCTCGGGCTCGGGCCTTGGGGAGCTGCGCACCCAGCACGGGCGGTGGGGCGGCAAGGCGGCCGAGGTCGACCAGGAGGTCATCGCGTTCGAGCCTGGGCGGCTGCTGCGGTGGCGGCACGTCGAGGAGCGGTTGAACGGTCGGCCGGCGCCTAAGTTCGCGGCTTCGACCGAGTTCAGCATTGAGCTCGAGGCTGATGGCGGTGGGACGATTGTGCGGTTGCGGTCGCGGCAGGAACCTGCCAGCCGGTTCAAGGGATGGCTGATGAAGGCCGGGTCTCGGGATGTCGCCAAGGCTTTGGAGCGGTCTTTGGCGCGGCTCTCGGTTGCGGAGGACTGACGGGGATTGTCAGACCTGGGCGCTACGGTCGGCTGGGGGCCCGTCGATGCGTCGCCGCGGCGAGCTGGCCCCCGTATCCAGGCTAGCGAAGCGGTCCGACAGTTCTGGGGTTCGCGTCGGCAGTTCTGGGTTCGCGTCGGCAGTTTCGGGGTTCGCGTCGGCGGTTGGGAGCGCGTCGGCGGTTCCGGCGCATGGGTTGGGGGTGCACACGTTGGGGCGGCGAAAACCGGATCGGGGTTCGGGATTGATCGGGCCCGTGGATTGTCAGACCCGCGCGCTACGGTCGGCTGGGGGCCCGTCGATGCGGCGCCGCGGCCAGCTGCCCCCGCATCCAGGCTAGCGAAGCGGTCCGACAGTTCTGGAGCACACATCGGCGGTTCGGGCGCATCGGCGGGGGCCGCGGGTAGCGGGCAGTACGCGGCAGCCAGCAAGCAAGCCCCAGCCCCGAGCAGCGCTCAGCGGAGCTCAGCCTTGAATTGCTCGCCCGGAACGTCGGACTCGGAGCGAGCGCATGCGGACCACGGGGCGGAATCCGTGGCGGACCCCGCCCCAGGCATGGTCAGACCCGGCGGCGGGTCACGCGAAGAAGTCCGTCAGTAGGCGCGTCACCTCCTCCGGCTTCTCCTCCGCCAGCCAGTGGCCGGACTGCACCTTCTCGACCCTGAAGTCGATCGCCTGTGAGGGCAGCTTCTGCAGGAAGCCGTCGTAGGAGAAGTCGGTGGCGATGGCTAGCAGGGGTGACGGGATTTTGGCGTACGTCTTCAGGTCGGCGATGTCCTGGTGGAAGCTCTGGTACCAGCCGTTGCTCGCGCGGATGGCTTCGGGGGCGTTGTAGGCGCGCGCGTAGATGGCACGGTCTCGGTCCGGGATGGACGCCGGGTCGGCCAGGGAGTTGTCGAACAGCCAGTCGTGCAGGTGGCGGAATCGGCCCGCCAGCAGCTGTTCCGGTAGGCCGCGCACCTGGTTGAACGCGAACCACCACAACGCGAAGCCGCCCGGCGGGGGTAACAGTGGGAGCTTGTAGTAGTCGTCGTCCGGGTGCGCGATGTCCAGGAGAGCGACTTTGCGGGTGGCCGTGGGGTGGTTCGCGGCGAAGCTGAACGCCACCTGCGAGCCGATGTCGTGGCCCGCCACGAAGACGGACTGGTGCCCCAGGGCTCGGGTCAGCTCCAGGACATCGCGGGCCATGGTTTTCTTGTCGAAGCCGGCAAGAGGCTTCTCCGACAGGTTCATGCCGCGCAGGTCCGGCACGATCACCCGATAGCGGCGCGCCAGCGCCGGCAGGATCTTGTTGTACTGCCACCATGTTTGCGGCCAGCCCGGCAACAGCAACAGGGGCGCGCCCTTGCCGCCGATCACGTAGTGCAGGCGCACTCCGTTGACTCGCGCGTAGGCACTGCGGAAGCCCAGCGAACGGGCCAGTTCCTCATCGGACGGAACGGAAGCGGCGGAGGCGACGCCAGCGGTGGTGGTGACGAACACCGCCGCTCCGGCTCCGAGCGCGAGCATTTTCCTGCGGTCCAACGTCATTGGTCTCCCCTTGTTCGAGTGGGTTCGACGTTACGCAGGGGGTCTGACAATTTGCTGTCGTCGCGCCTCCGCCGCCTGACAGGTCCCGCGCACTACCCTGCTCGCTGCAACCGATCCGAGTGAGGAGATCGATGCTTCGGCGAACACGACTCTTCGGTACGAAAATGAGGATCACGTTCGAGCTGCCGCACGACGAGCCGCCCGGCCGGGTGAGCGTTGTCGGCAGTTTCAACGGGTGGGTGCCTGGAGTGCACGAACTGCTGCCCCGACGGGGTGGCAGGCGCACGGTGTCGGTGACATTGCCGCCGGGCGAGCACAAGTTCCGCTACCTCGCCGAGCACGGCAGGTGGCTGGATGACGCTACGGCCGACTACGTCGACCATCAGGGCAGTGTCATCGCGATCTGAGAAGCCGGTGGTGGTGCTGCCCAAAGTCGCGCGGCGCTGCCACCGGACTACTCTTGATCGTATGACCGAACCGCCGATACGGGTGGTCATCGTCGAAGATCACGACATGGTGGCCGAGGCGATCGCCCTCGCGCTCGAGCGGTCGGACCGGGTCCACGTCGCCGCGCGCGCCAACTCCGTCGCGATGGCACTTGTCGAGGTGCGCAAGCATCGGCCGGACGTCGTCGTCCTGGACCGCAGGCTGCCCGATGGCGACGGCGTCGAGCTGATCGCGGAGCTCGCCGCGCTCGACGCGAGGGTCCTCGTGCTCACCGCCGAGGCGACTCCCGCGGTGGCCACCAGGGTCGCTGAGGTGGGTGGTTCTGGCTTGCTGCTCAAGTCGTCGAAGCTCACCGAACTCGTGCTCGCGGTGCAGCGCGTGGCCGACGGCGAAGCGGTGTTCGACTCACGGCTGCTCGCCGGCGTGCTCGACCAGCTCACCGGCCGCGGGCCCGCGCTCACCGAACGCGAGCAGCAGACGTTGTCCCTGCTCGCGGACGGTGCGAGCACCCGCGACATCGGCGCCAGGCTCGGCATCGCGCACAACACCGTGCGCAACCACATCCGCAACCTGCTGCAGAAGCTGGGCGCCCGGTCGAAGCTCGAGGCCGTCTCCATCGCACGGCGCCAGGGCGTGATCGACTAGTGCAATTGCACTAGATGGAGTGGTGTTCCTGTGTCTCGCGAGCCGTCGGCGAATGTCGCACAGTGCGATCGTGAGCATCCAGGGCGAATTCAGCGTGGCCCGCGACGCGGGTGGCGTCGGCCTGGCCAGGGAGTTCGCTCACATGTTCCTCACCAGGAGCGGCTACACGGGGTCGCGCGAGGACGTCATTCTCGTCGCCTCCGAGCTGGTCGCCAACGCCCTGCAGCACGGTGACGTCGTGCTCCGGATCGCGGGCGACGCGAGCCGGGTGCGGATCGAGGTGACCGGCGCCGGCGAGCGGCGGCACGGCGGCTGGGGCATGAAGCTGATCGCCGCGTTGAGCACCGTCTGGGGCGTCGACGACCGCGACACCGGCAAGGTCCTGTGGTCCGAACTGCGCGCGATGCCCGGAGACGTGCTAGTCACGGAGACGTGACCGACCGCTCGACTCCCGAACACGCCAGCGAGGAACACTTCCGGCTGCTGGTGCAGAGCGTCATCGACTACGCGATCTTCATGCTCGATCCGCAGGGGCGCATCACCACCTGGAACATCGGCGCCGAACGGATCAAGGGCTACTCCGCCGACGAGATCATCGGCAAGCACTTCTCGATCTTCTATCCGCCGGAGGACGCCGACAAACCGGCCCGTGAGCTGGAAGTCGCGGCCGTCGACGGACGCCTGGAGGACGAGGGCTGGCGGCTTCGCAAGGACGGCACCCGGTTCTGGGCCAACGTCGTCATCACCGCCCTGTACGACAGCTCCGGCGAGCTGCGCGGATTCGGCAAGGTCACCCGCGACCTGACCGAGCGGCGCAACGCCGAGCTGCGCCTGTCCGAACGCCGCCGGCTGCTATCGCACCTGGTGGAGGCACAGGAGATCGAACGGCGACGCATCGCCTGGGACGTCCACGATGACTCCCTGCAGTCGATGATCGCCCTGGGGATGCGGCTGCAGCTGCTCGCCGACGAGCTGCCTCCGAAGTACGCGTCGGTGGCGCGTGAGCTCGACGAGGCGGTCAACGGCACCGTCAACCGGCTGCGCGACCTGGTCTTCCGCCTCCGACCGCCCGGCATCGACCAGCGCGGACTGGTGGAAGCGCTTTCCAGCTACGCCGGCGTGGTGCTGCCCCGCCGCGGACTGGACGTGACCCTCCGGCCGGAGCTCGATCACGAGCCGGAACCCGAGACCGCCACGACGATCTTCCGCATCTGCCAGGAGGCACTCACCAACGTCCTCAAACACGCCAACGCGAAGGCAGTTCACATCGATCTGTCCACAATGGACGAAGGCGTCCGGGTGCGCATCACGGACGACGGCACCGGATTCGCCGTCACGACGCTCGACTGGTCGAGCGGCCGCGACCACTTCGGCTTGATCGAGATGCGGGAACGCGCGGAGACCGCGGGCGGCTGGTGGACCATCTCATCGGGTGAGACCGGAACCACGGTCGAGTTCTGGTTGCCGACGACCGGGTGAGTCCCGCTTGTCATTGCGAAGCATCGGACCTACGGTGAGGATGCCAACGAGTTCAGCAGTGTGCTCGACACTCATATCGCGCACCGAGGAAGCGATGAGCTACCTACTTCCCGATCTGCCGGACTCCGTCACGGTCACCGTCTGCGACGGCGTGCAGGTGGTCACTGTCGCCGGCGAGATCGACGAGTACAACATCGACCCGATCAAGTCCGCACTCGACCTCAGCCGCCCGGCCGTCGTCCTCGACCTATGTGCGGTGACGTTCTTCGGTTCCGCGGGCCTCGCGCTACTGGTCGAGACCCAACAGGCGGCGGAACGCAACGGCACCGTCTTCGTGGTCGCGGCAGCACAACGCGCAATCCTGCGACCACTCAGCGTGACCGGAGTCGACCAGGTGATCCTGCGCTACAACGCGGCACCGGACGCGCTGGCCGCGGTCAGAGCGATGCTCGTGGGCTGAGCTCGGCCGAGTTGCCGCCGGACAGCACCAGCACCGTGCGCTCCCCCGGCTCGATCAGCCCGTCCCGCAACGCGGCCAGCCCGACCACGGCCGACGGTTCGAGCAGCAGGCGCGTCGCCCGCATCAACGGCCACCACGCGTCGCGAATGCTCTGCTCGCTCACCTCGACGACGTCCGCCACGAGCGCACGCACATGCTCCAGCGTGTGCTCGCCGGAGAACGGCGGCGTGAGGCCGTCGGCGATGGACACAGGCTTGTGCGGCAACGGATCGGGCCGCCCGGCCGCGAGCGCGTACGTCATGTTGTTCGCCGTGGCGGGCTCGACGCCGACGACCCGCGTGCCGGGCATCGCGGCGGCGATACCGCTGATCAGCCCGCCCCCGCCCACCGGTACGACCACCAGGTCCGCCGCGCCGATCTCCAGGCCGATCGTGCCGTGCCCGGCGATGAGGTCCAGGTCGTCGAACGGGTGCAGCAGCGCGAAACCGCGCTCCTCGCACAACGCCGAGCACGTGCCGAACAGGTCCTCCGTGAAGACGATCTCGCCGCCGTGCGACCGGATCGCGGCGACCTTCTCCGGCACCGAACCTGGCCGCATGACCACGATCGAGGGAATTCCGAGCCGCTTGGCGGCATACGCGACGGCCGCGCCCGCGTTGCCCGCGCTGAACGTGGCCACGCCGCGCGGCAGCTCTTCGTGACACAGCAGCGCGTTGAACACACCGCGCACCTTGAAACTGCCGGTGGGCTGCAGGTTCTCCGCCTTGACGGTCACGCCGAGCTCCGCGCACTCCAGCAACGGCGTGCGCCGCACGTACGGCTCGATGCGCTGCGCCGCGGTCTGGATCTCCCGGAGGCCGATCACGCGACCAAGCTACCCTGGATCTCGTGACGGACGTTGTCGACGATCTCGGTGTGTTCAGGCAGCTCGAACGGCGTCTGCTGATCTACAGGTTCGCCGTCGAGGAGCTGATGACCAAGCTCCGGATCCTCAGCGAGGAGTTCGACTCCGTCCACCGCCACGACCCGATCGAGCACATCACCAACCGCATCAAGAAGCCCGAGGGCATCCTCGAGAAGCTGCGCCGCAAGGGACTGCCGGCCGACGCGTCCCTCATCGACACGCTCGACGACGTCGCCGGTGTGCGCGTCATCTGCCCGTTCGTCTCGGACGTGTACCGCGTCGAGAAGATGCTCAGCCGCCAGCACGACGTGGAGATCGTGCGCAAGAAGGACTACATCGCCTCGCCGAAGCCCAACGGGTACCGCAGCCTTCACCTGATCGTGTCGATTCCCGTGTTTCTGTCCGATCGGGTGGAGAACGTCAAGGTCGAGGTGCAGCTGCGGACGATCGCCATGGACTTCTGGGCCACGTTGGAGCACAAGCTCTTCTACAAGTACGACGACCAGATTCCCGCTGACTTCGCCGAGGAGTTGTCGAGTACGGCGGCGATCGCGGCGCAGCTGGACGAGCGGATGGAGTCGCTGCACCGCCGCGTTCACCCGTGATACCGCAAGATCTCCAAACCTGGCCGCTGGATCGAGACGGTCTGCGGCATCAGGTCCGGTGACACGGTCAGCCGCTCGAGATGCGGCAGGTCACGCACCCGATCCAGGTCCCGGACCGGACATTGGGCGACGGTGAGGTGGCGCAAGCTCTTACCCCAGCGCTCGATTCCGGCCAGCGAGCGCACCTTGGGGCAGAAGTCGAGCACGAGTGATTCGAGTTCGGGGAAGCCGTCGAGGGTATCGAGGTCGAACCAGAGGTTGATGATCGCCAACACGTGGCGAATGGTGGGGAGCAGACGCCCTGCAACGCGCATGATCGGCGGCACGGAGAGCCACCCCGACTCGCACTGGACAAGGGTGTACGTGTCGCCGAATCGAATCGTGTCGACGTTCAGCTTGCTGAGCACAGCGTCCACGTACATCCGGTCGTCGAAGTGTGACCAGCTGCGGAACAGTTCCTCCAGCACACCGATCCGCTGGTCCTCCGTGTACTTGGCGATGATCGGCAGCGCCTCCTCGAGTTCTGTCTCGGCGAGCGCGCGGATGGTGGCTGCCGTCCCCTTCACCGTGCGGGGCTCGCAGTTCGCGAGTAGATCCAGCACGAATTCCCCAGCCGATGCGAATACCTTCGCCGCGGTCACCGACTTGGGCGGGAGTAGCTTCGCGGCCCGCAGTTGGATCTCACGACGCAGCGGGAAGTTCAACTCGGCCGCGGTTTCGAGGCACGCCAACGCGAGCAGGTCGAGGTCTCCCCGCTCCAACATCCGAGAGAGCAGCTCCTCCCGCTGGCTGCGGGAGGAGTGCCCGACCGCCATGACGACGACCTGGTGCCACTGATCGAGGTGAGCGTTCTCGACGACCACCCCGACATCGTCGTTGTTCATCGCGGCACCGGCGGCCAGGAACTCCTGAAAGGTGCGGTGGATGAAGTCGATCCGGCCTTCCACGGGCTCGCGCAACAACCCCGACCGTTCGAGCAGGTGTCGGTACACATCCGCACCACTGGCCTTCACCTGGGGCATCGTTGCGAGACGTTCCTCGAACCGCGCGATCGCGCGCGGGATCTCGACATCACTGTTGCCGTTGCGGATCAGCCAATAAGCCAAGTCCCCCAGCAACAGGATCTTCTCGGTGCGTTCGAGTCCCGCCACCGGCGCGATGCGGCGCTCGGCATCGCGGCGTTCGAGCAGCATCTGGAGCGCGACCTCGTACAACTCCATGCGGTTGTTGGGCAGCACAGCCCGTCGATCCTTGTGCAACGCGCACAAAAGCGCGCACAGCAACGGATATCCGGCCAGCTTGCGCAGGTGCCCGCGGGTGTTGAGCTGGGCGATCAAGCCCTCTTCGAACGAGTCGATCTCGGCGCGCTCGTCGTCGGAAGCACACACCGAGCGCATGGCGTCGTGCCAGCGGCGGACGAACTCGCGCACGTCGGCACGCCCCATCGCCTGCAGATCGAGGACGGCAAAGTCTGAGCCGCTCAACCACTCCGGCTGCGCCGCCCCAGGCCGTGACGTGACGACGAAGCGCGCTGAGGGAAAGGCATCCGTGAGGTCGCGCAGCCAGGTCCGTACCTCGTCGCGGCGGTCGAGCGCCAGCTCATCCACACCGTCGACCAGGACGACCCCGGAGCCGGAACGGAGCTTGTCCGCGACCCACGCGCGGGGCATGTCGTCGGAAATGTGCCTGCCCACCTCATCGAGAAACGCAGCGGGCGAAGGCAGTTCGCGCGACGCGTACCGGCGCAGCGGCACGAAGAAGGGCACGGTGGAGTTCCAGTCGGACAAAGCCGGAGGAAAGTCCCCCAACGCGCTGCGCACGGCGATCCAGTGCAGCAGCGTCGTCTTGCCGAGTCCCGCCTCGCCACGAATGAAGAGCCTGCGCGAACCGGCGAGCAGGTCCTCGACGCGGCGCACGGGGCCGAGCTCGTCGGACGACGCGGTGAGGCTGATGTAGGCGACGGACAAGGGGTAGCGGCGGGACGCGTCGGTGAGTGTCACGCCGAACATCTCGACGTGGTCGAGCTTGCGGGCCACGAGCTGGCGGTAGTCGTACTCGAAGCCGGCGCTGCGGTCGCGTTGCGGCAGGCGGGCCAGGACCTCGCGGATGCCGTCGAGGATCTCCCGGTCGCGGCGTAACAACTCGGTCAACGCGTCCGGGGAGAACGTGGGCAGGCCGCGCGAGATCTCGATGACGTACCCGCAACACTCCTTCAACAGCAGGTCGTACAACGCCGTGCCGTCCGCGGACAGCAGGGAGGTCTGGGATGGCACGCGCTTGCGGATCGAGCGGTCGAGGTGGCCCGCGTCGAGGTCGGCGGCGAAGAGGTCCTTGTCCCGCAACGAAGCCTGCTCGAAGGTGTCGGACACGGCGGTGAGGGCCGCCAGTCGCTCGTGCTCCGGCAACGAGCGGAACTCCGCGTCGATGATCGGCTCCAGGCGAAGAGCGACGGCCTCGGCGAAGTTCTCGAGCAGGCGGTTGAGCTTGCGTTTGTCGCGCGACGAAGCCAGCTTGCCCGACACCACGTCGACCGCGCTCGCGCCGACCTCGGCGGCGATCTTGTTGTCACCCAGCCACAGCTTCGTCGCGGTCCGCACGGCGACCGTGCCGAGCGAGAACAGCGCCACTTCGACGGACATCGGAACATCGAAGCCGACGCTGCCCCCGCGCGACAGCTACTTCGTTTGACTCGAACCCGAATGCACTAGCGCGACCTGCAGCTCGGTGACCCAGTCGTCCTCGTTGTCAGGGCAGGAGAGGTAGACCTCGCGGGCGAACCCGTTCTGCCGGTACCCGTTGTCCTCGATCCACGTGGCCAGCGACTGGTAGGACGATCCGATGTGCGCCATCGCCCCGCGGTGAATCATGGTCGCCGCCTCGGAGACCGGCGGCAGGTCCATCACCGAGAAGTCGTAAGACGACGAAGGCGACACGTTGACCTGCATCCCGGCGTACACCCGCACCCGGTCGCCCTCGACAGGCTCGTAGTACGCGACACCGGGCCCGACGATCGGCACGCCGGCGCGTTCCAGGCGCGCGCAGATGTCCGGGTACAGCGGCTGGATGACGGGACTGATGTCGGCCGACTCGTAGGAGTCCGCGACCGCCGACAGACAGGCGATCCGGACGGCCCCCAGTTGTTTCACGATGACGTCGGGCACGGCGCCCTCCCTCTCGATCGCACGGAGACGCGCCTCGACCCGGCGCAGCCGGTCGGCCGAGGCCTGGAGCTCCTGTTGCAGTTCCAGGCGCCGGAGCAGCAGCATGCCCTGCAGCTCCGACAGGCCGATCTTGTCGTCGAGGACGACGCCGACCTGGTCCAGGGTGAGCCCTAGGTCCTTCAACGCGACCAGACGGTTCAGCCTGGCCAGCTGCGTGGCCTCGTAGAACCGGTAGCCGGTGGCCGGGTCGACGTGCGCGGGGCGGAGCAGGCCGATGGCGTCGTAGTGACGCAGCATGCGGACCGACACGAGCCCCAGCTGGGCGAAGTCTCCGATGGTGAACATGGCGTGGTCCTGTGTAGGGGCTGACACCGTGTGAGGGTCAAATTGGATGTTTAGCACCAACGAACTGAGCCGACCCCATGGGGCGTGCCTCCAGCGGGACGTATCGTGCTGGGGGGAGTCCTTCGACAGAAGTGCGAACCCGATGACCGAATCATTCGTGCACCCGGCGCTGTTCTACCGCGACGCCGAGGACTACCTCTCCGCGACGGTTCCGTTCGTCGTGGAGGGGCTGGCCGAGGGCGAACCGGTGGCTGTCGCCGTGCCGCCGCCGAACCTGGCGCTGCTGCGCGACGCGCTGGCCACGTTCGCCGATCGGATCGTGTTCCACGACATGTCGCTGGTGGGGCGCAACCCCGGGCGGATCATCCCAGGTGTGTTGCGGCGGTTCGCCGACTCGCACCCCGGCCGGCACGTGCGGATCATCGGCGAGCCGATGTGGCCCAGCCGCACCGACGAGGAGTACCCGGCGTGCGCGATCCACGAGGCGCTGGTCAACCACGCGTTCCTCGGGCGGGACGCGACGATCCTGTGTCCATTCAATGCCTATCGGCTCAGCGCCGAGGTGCTGCGCGACGCCGAGGCGGCGCACCCGCTGGTCGTCGACGAGCACGGGCCGCGCCCGAGTGAGCACTTCGGACCGGACGGCCTGATCAGCAGGTACAACCGGCCGCTGAACCCACCACCTGAGGGCGCGGCGAGCACGACGATCACCGGGACCGTCGCGAACGCCCGGAAGTTCACCAAGGAGCACGCGCTGCGCGCCGGGTTCGACCCGCGGCGGCTGGACGACCTCGTGCTCGCGGTCACCGAGCTCGTCACCAACAGCGTCGAGCACGGCGGCGGCACGAGCACGCTGCACCTGTGGTCGGACGACAACGGCTATCTGTGCCAGGTGTCGGACACCGGCTACATCTCGGATCCGCTGGCCGGGCGGCTGCCCGTCGGGCCGGACCGGCCGGGTGGGCGCGGGCTGCTCGTGGTCAACCATCTGGCCGACCTGGTCCGGCTGCACACGTCACCGAACGGCACGACGGTGCAGCTCAGGTTCGCGTGGTCACAGGCCAACAACGAACTGGAAACCTGATCGCAATAAATGAACGTCGTGACGTTATAGCGTGATCCGGTGGACGACGAGGAGATCGAGGTCGGGTTGACGGGAGCGCGCTTCGGTTCGCCGTCGACGCGCAAACGCCTGCGCAAGCAGAGACACCGGCCCGAGCCTGCGGTCCAACCAGAGCCGGAACCGGAACACGAACTCCCGGCGTTGACGGGCGCGCGGTTCGGCCCGCCCTCGTTGCGCAAACGCCTGCGCGAGCAACCCGAGCCCGAGCCGGAACCGGTGCCGGAGCCCGATCCGGAGCCGACGGTGGTGCTCGACCTCGACCCCGAGTGGCCGGTGTTCGAGGAACGCGGCGCGCTGGTCCGGCCGTACGCGCGTACCGGCGGCCGCACCACGGCCGCGATCGACCTCGGTCTGGAGACGCTGATCTCGGCCGACGAGCACAGGTTCCACTTCGCGACCAGCGAACAGCTGCCGATGGTGCGGCTGTGCATGCAGCCCCGGTCGGTCGCGGAGATCGCGGCACTGTCGGACGTTCCGCTCGGCGTCGCGCGCATCCTGCTGAGCGACCTCATCGGTGCGGGGCTCGTCGCCGTCCACGAACGCGAAGCACCTGACATGGGATTGCTCGAACGGGTGCTCGCCGGGCTGCACCGCCTGTAGCCGCACCCCATAATCGGTGCGTGACCACGCCGGAGAAGCAACGGCCGACGCGCATCAGCGGAACCTGGGTCGCGGTGCTCGTCGCGATCGTCCTGTTGATCTTCCTTCTCGTCTTCATCCTGCAGAACCTCGCCGACGTGACGGTCCACTTCCTGTGGATCGAGGCGACGCTCCCCCTCGGCGTGGCACTGCTCTTCGGCGCCATCGCCGGTGCCGTGACCGTCGCGCTCGTCGGCGCCGCGCGCATCATGCAGCTGCGGCGGCATACCAAACGGAAGCAGAAGACGACCGCCCCTACTGTTCCGGACGAGTCCGCATCACCAACTCCACCCGCGAGCTGATCCCGAGCTTGCGGAAGATCTTGCGCAGGTGGAAGTTCACCGTGTGGGGTGACATGAACAGCTGCGCGGAGATCTGCCGGTTCGTCTGCCCCTTCGCCACCAGGTTGGCGATCGCCTGTTCCGTGTCGTCCAAACTGGACCATCCCGACAGCGGGCGGACCGGCTGGGTGCGCCTGCGCCGGCCGAGCTTGCGCAGCCGCCCCATGACGCGCGCGCTGTCGCGGATCGCGCCGATCTCCCGGTAGAACCCGAGCGCGTTCTCCAGTGCCTTCACCGAGGCCGCCCGGTCGGACGCCGCGAGCAGCGCGCCGAGGTCCTCGGCCGCGTTCGCACGCGCCCACAGGTCGCGGTGCTGGGCCGCCGCCTGCTCCAGCAGCTTCGCATCGCCGTCGATGAGGCCACGCGCGTGGATCGCGGCGACGGCGACCGCGCGGAACGACGGGTTGTCGTCGGCGAGCTGCTCCACCCGGCGCACGGTGTGCTCCGCCAGCGCGATGTCCCCGGCCTCCTGGGCGCGCCGCACGAACCACGCCGCGGAGCGGGGTTCCTCCACCAACAACGACGAACCTTCGATCAAGTCGCCGTAGGAGTCCGACAGCAGGCCGAGAACGCGGTCCAGCCCGAAGCCGACGAACGACACCAGCAGGTCGGTCCACTGGTAGTACGCCGGGGAGAAGACGATGCCGTCGGGCGGCAGCTTGGTGCGGAAGCGATCCACGTGGTCGATGGCGGACGGCAGGTCGCCGGTGTGGACCGCCGCCGTCGCGAGCACCGCGAGCGCCGGCGGCACGAACAACATCAGCGCGGACTCCTCGGCGGCCGCCAGCGCGCCGCGCGCCTCGGCGACCGCGTCCTCCAACCGCCCGGCCTGCAACAGGATCCGCGACTGGACGACGGCGGTGTGCGTGTCCTTCGGGGCGTTGCGCCACGGCGTGCTGCGCACCCGGCGCACCATGGCGTCCGCCTCGGCGAACTCGCGCAGGCTGCCGAGCTGCGAGGCGTACAGCACCTGCGGGTACGCGCACAGCTCGGTGCCGGACGCGGAGTTGGCGGCCTCCTTGGCGAGTTCGGCGGCCGGACCCGGCTGTCCGGTGTCGCGCGTGACGACCGACAGCACCGCGAGCGCGTTGGCCAGCAGGTCGTTGGCAGGGCCGCGATGCGCGCGCGCCACGGTCTCGGCGACCTCACCGGCGCGCGCGGCGTCGTGGCCGAGCAGGCTCAGCAGTCGCGTGATCTCCACCCACGTGGCCACTTCCTCGGGCAGGTCCGGCTCGTCGAGCAGCTCGTCGAGGATCGCGATCGCCTCGGCGTGCTGGGCGCTCAAGCCCAGCGTCAACGCCACGACGTGCCGCAGCTGCACGGACGCCTGCGCGGGCACCTGGCGGCCCAGCACGTCCTGTGCCAGCGCCTGCGCCGCGGTGAGCTTGCCCGACGCCGCCAGCGCGCGGACCGCGACGACCGTGCGCGGGATCAACGCCTCGCTGGTCTGATCGGTCAGCTCCAGCGCACGGACGGCGAGCTCGGCCGACGCGTCCGGCGCCTGGCGCAGCACGGCGGTCGCCGCGGACACGAGTCCCTCGATCGACCGCACATCACCGCGTTGCGCGCCGTGCAGCAGGTGCTGCGCGGCGGTGACGGCCGAGTCGCCGCGGGCCAGCAGCATCTCCCCCGCCTCGCGGTGCAGCGCCCGGCGCACCGGCGCGGGCACCGAGTCCGAGACGAGCCGCCAGATCAGCTCGTGCCCGAACGCGAGGCGATCTTCGACGGACGTGACGACGCCCGCGCCGATCGTCTCGTCGAGCACGGGTAAGAGGATCGCCGTGCTCGTGCCGAGCATCTGCGCCACGTCACCGGGTTCGAAGGCCTGCCCGAGCACGGAAGCGACCTGCAGCAGGTGCCGCGCCCTTTCCGACAACCGGTCGAGGCGCTCGCGCAGCAGTTTTTCCACGCGACGTGGCGGCACCTCCGTGCGCAGCGCCGCGCGGCCGCGTTCGAGGTGCACCTGACCGTCCTCGCGCAGCGCCGTGAGCAACGCGACGAGCCGCGCGGGATTGCCTTGTGCGAGGCTCGCGAGGGCGCGCAGACCGGTATCCGGCTTGCCGCCGAGAAAATCGGTGACGAGATCGGAGACAACGTTGTCCGGCAATGGCTCGAGCGTGATCCTCGTCGCGTGCTGGGGCAGCAGCCGGTCGTCGGCACGATCACCGGCGAGCAGCCAGACGACGCGCCGCTCGTGGCAGCCGGGTAGCAACGAACGCAACGCCGCGAGCGTGCCCGGATCCGCGAGATGCAGATCGTCGAGCACGATGACCGTCGGCTCGACGGGCCCGTCCTGCGCGAGGCGGGCCAGCAGAAACGGTTGGTCGAGCACGTCGGCGGCGGTCTCGACGGCGTACCCGCGGCGCGCGGCGTCACGCGCCGCCCAGGTGAGCAGGCACGTCTTGCCGACGCCCGCGTCACCCTCGACGTGCACGACGCCCGAGCCCGCGTCCAGCACCTTCGCCAGGACGTCCCGTTCTGCGGCACGGCCGTGGAACGTTCCGTCGTGATTCCCCGACACTATTTTTCCCTTTCCTTCGACGTTGATCAGCTCGGCCAATCGGATGACCGTAGTGAGCACCTCGAAGCATTGGCACTACCCACCTGGGTAGTTGCCGCGCAGATCATAGGCGGAACAGCCCTGTTGAGACGCGCCATAGCGTAACTACCTTTACCTGAGCAAGTGGCGACCATTCAGTAGCATAAAAATCGCGGACAGTTCCCCCACGGATTGCGGAGAGATCTTGAAACACCCGCGAAAAGTGTGGTGCGCGTCAATCAGCGCAGGCGGTACGACCCTCGTGGAGGGCGCCGCGGGGACCGGAAAGACGTCCGCGCTCGACGAGGCGGCGCGGTTCTGGGAAAAACGCGGGCACAAAGTGATCCGCGCGCACGGCAGCGAGCTGGACCGGTCGCTGCCCTTCGGCATCGTCGCGCAGCTCTTCGAGCCGGTGCTCGACGACGATCTCGAGGTGCCGCCCGAGGCGCTCGGCGCGCTGCGGCTGACGTCGACCGAACCGGACTTCATCGTGTTGCAGGGCCTATATCGGCTGGCCGTGCGGCTCGCCGGCGACACCGGACTGCTCATCGTCGTGGACGACGTGCACTGGGCGGACGCGCCGTCGTTGCGCTGGCTCGCCTACCTCGCGTTGCGGATGCGCCGCCAGCCCATCTCCCTGGTGCTGTCGATCGGCGCGGACGAGCGGTGCGACGACCCGTCGTTCTGCGAGGTGGTGGCACAACCGTTGAGCGAACGGATCGTGCTCGGCGAGATGGACCTCGGCACGGCGACCGAACTGGCCGAGCGCGTGTTCGGCGGCGCGGTGGACCGGGTGTTCGTCGAGGCGTGTCTCGAAGCCGCCGACGGCAACCCGCAGCTCACCGCACGGCTGTTCCGCGCGCTGGCGGACGACCAGGTGCCACCCGAGGCGGCGTCGGCCTGGCAGGCGGCCGAGCACGGGACGTTCGTCCGCGGCCAGGTGGTGCTCGGCCGGCTGCGGCGAAGACCTCCGCGCGTCGTGACGGCGGCGCAGTGCGCGGCGGTGCTTGGTCCACAACCCCATCCGGGCGTGCTGGCCGAGCTCACCGGCATGAGCGCGATCGAGCTCACCGACGCGCTGCGCACCCTGAACGGCATCGGCGCACTGGGCCCGCAGGTCCGTTCGGCCGTACTCGACGACATGCCCGCCGCCTCCCGCGCCGACCTGCACGCGCGCGCCGCCCGGTCCTTGCGCAACCACGGCGCCGACGACCGCGCCGTGGCCGAACAGCTGCTGGAGACCCCGCCCGGCGCCGACGCGTGGGCGTGCGAGGTGCTCGACCGGGCGGCGCGCGACGCGGTGAGCCGGGGTGATCCGGATGCCGCCGCCCGGCTGCTGTGGCGCTCACTGCGCGAACCGCTCGCCAACCCGGCCCGCGCGTTCCGCCTGCTCGGGGTCGCCGAACTGACCGGCGGCCTGCCCGGCGCGACGGCCCGGCTCCGTGAGGCGCTGGCAGCGGCCGGTGATCCCGTGGAACGTGCCCAAACCGCTATTCCACTCGCCATGGCATTGCATGCCGACGGCCGGCCCGCGGAGCTGGTCTCGGTGCTCGACTCGAACACGGTGACCGGTCCGCTGACGGTCCGCGTGCGGGAACACCGGCTGATGCACGCCTTCGGGTTCGCCGAGGCGGTGCCGAGCGACTTCGTCTCCGAGGACCAGCCGGTCAACATCCTCTACCAGGCCGCGATCGGCCGGATCGACGCGCACAGCGCCGCCGCGCTCACGTCACGCGTGATGGCGAACCGATCGGACACGCTGGGCTGCGTCGCGGGCGCGCTCACGTTGTGCGTCGCCGACCACCACGACGAAGCCATCGCGCTGACCGACCGCCTGCTGCAGACCAAGCACACACCGGCCACGCGCGGCCTGGCGTTCGTGCTGCGCTCCAACGCCCTGCGCCGCCGGGGCGATCTCACCGCCGCGCGTGCCGACGCCGACGCCGCGGAGTCGTTCCTGCGCAACGAGACCCGCTGGCCGCTCATCACCGCCATCTACACCGCGCTGCGCGTCGACCTGCTGATGGAGGCGAGCCGCGTCGACGACGCGCACGCACTGCTCGAGTCCGCGTGCGCCGACGAACGGCTGCGCTCGACGTGGTCGATGGCCGCCCTTTACGCCGCGCGCGGCCGCGTGAACATCGTGCGCGGCGACCCGGCCGCCGCGCTGGAGGACTTCCTGGCCGCCCGTGATCACGAGCAGCGCTGGCCGTTCCGCAACCCCGCGCTGCTGCCGTGGCGCGCCGGCGCCGCACTGGCCTGTGCCGCACTGAGTGACGGGCAACGCGCCCGCCAGTTCGCCGACGAGGAGCTGGCGAACGCCCGCGCCTGGGGTGCGCCGCGGTTGCTGGGCATGACGTTGCGGGCCGGCGGGCGCGTCTACTCCGGTTCCGCGGGCCGGGCGTTGCTGGAGGCCGCGGTCGTGGTGCTGCGGGCGTCGTCGGCCCGGCTGGAGCTGGCTCGGGCGTTGACCGATCTCGGCGTCACGCTGCGGCGCCAGGGCGACACCTCGTTGGCGCGCACACATTTGCGCGACGCGCTGGACCTGGCGCAGAAGTCCGGCTCGGAGGCGTTGTCCGCTCGGGCCTACGCGGAACTGGTCGCGACCGGGTCCGGGCCGCGCCGGATGCGGCAGACCGGGCCCACCGCGTTGACGCCCACCGAGCACCAGGTGGCGAACCTGGCCGCTCGGGGGCGGTCCAACGAGGAGATCGCGACGACGTTGCTCGTGCCCGCACACACCATCGAAGGGCTGTTGCTCGGCGCGTGCCGGAAGCTTGGGGTGGCGGGTCGGTTGCAGCTGCCTGAGGTTCTGGATGTGGCGGACTGACGCTCTCGCCGATGCTGGCTCACGCACGGCTGGGATTGTCGGGGGCTGGCGCTACGGTCGGCTGGGGGTGTGTCGGCGCGCGGTGGTTGTGAGCTGCCCCCGTATCCAGGCTAACGAGGGGCACCGACAACCGGGCTGGCAAGCGCGCACGGGACCGCCAGGCAAGCGAGCGACGCTGCCGACCACGCACGGGACCGGCAGCCAACCAAGCAACCACGCACGGAACCGGCAGCTAACGAAGCGACCACGCACCCAGAGTGGGGCGCGTCTGGTGACCACGTACGGAACGCGATTGGGGCTTGACTTGGGGTGCGGCGTGGTAGCCCTTGTTGGGCCGGCAGATCGTGATCTGCCGGCGGAGCCGGCCCACCACGCCGCCCGGAGGGATCGAACACAGCGCCCCTGAAGTCCCAAGTCAAGCCCCAATCGCGGCGCCGAAGGCGCCCCCGGAAGACGCAGCGCCCCACGACACCAGCAGCCAACAAAAGGGCGACCACGCACGAAACCGGCAGCCAACCAAAGACCGCAACCTCAGCGACCGTCTTCGAGGTCGCCTTCCGTTTCCAGGTAGGCGGCCTTGAGCGCGTCCAGGGTCTCGGGCTCCGGGTGCTCCCAAAGACTACGGTTGGCAGCCTCGAGCAACCGCTCAGCAATCCCGTGCAACGCCCAAGGGTTGGACTCCGAGAGGAACTTGCGGGTCTCGGGATCCAGCACGTACTTCGCCGTCAGCTCCTCGTACATCCAATCGTGCACGACCCCGGTCGTGGCGTCGATGCCGAACAGGTAGTCGACCGTCGCGGCGAGCTCGAAGGCGCCCTTGTAGCCGTGCCTGCGCATGGCGTTGATCCAGCGCGGGTTCACCACGCGGGCGCGGAAGATGCGCGAGGTCTCCTCGGTCAGCGTTCGCGTGCGGACGGCCTCGGGGCGCGTGCTGTCGCCGACGTAGGCCGCGGGGGCCTTGCCCGTCAACGCCTTCACCATCGTGACCATGCCACCGTGGTACTGGTAGTAGTCGTCGGAGTCGATGATGTCGTGCTCACGCGTGTCGATGTTCTTGGCGGCCACGGCGATGCGGCGGTACGCGGACTCCATGTCGGCGCGTGCCTCGACGCCGTCCAGGCCACGACCGTAGGCGTAGCCGCCCCAGACCGCGTAGACCTCGGCGATGTCCTTGTCGTCACGCCAGTTCCGGCTGTCGATCAACGGCAGCACGCCCGCGCCGTACGCGCCGGGCTTGGAGCCGAAGATCCGCCGCACATGCGACGACGAGTCGGAAACCGCGTGGGCGCGCACGAAGTTGTCCGGTTCGTCGAGCTTCGCCACGAGCTGTACGGCGTCGTCGATCAACGCCACGACGTGCGGGAAGGCGTCGCGGAAGAAGCCGGAGATGCGGACCGTCACGTCGATGCGCGGTCGGCCGAGTTCCTCGGTGGAGATGACCTCCAGGCCCGTCACGCGGCGGGACTGGTCGTCCCACACCGGGCGAACACCCAGCAACGCCAGCACTTCGGCGATGTCGTCACCCGCGGTGCGCATGGCGGACGTGCCCCACACCGAGAGCCCCACCGAAGGCGGCCACTCGCCGTCGTTGTCGTCGCGGTAGCGCTGCAGCAGCGAGTCGGCCATCGCCTGGCCGGTCTCCCATGCGAGGCGCGACGGGATCGCCTTCGGGTCGACCGAGTAGAAGTTGCGGCCGGTCGGCAGGACGTTCACCAGGCCGCGCAACGGCGAGCCGGACGGGCCCGCGGGCACATAACCGCCGTCGAGGGCGTGCAGCAGGTTCGTCATCTCGTCGGTCGTGCGGGCGAGACGCGGAACGACCTCGGTTGCCGCGAACTCCAGGATCTTGACCACGTCGGCGTTCGAGCTCAACGACTTCGCGTGCCCGGCGTCCCAGCCCGCGTCCTCCATGGCCTGCACGAGAGTGCGCGCCTGAGCCTCGATGTCGTCGGTGGCGACTCGAGACCCGTCATTCAGACCCAGGGCCTCCCGCAGGCCGGGCAGTGCGGCGACCTGGCCGCCCCACATCTGGCGGGCCTGCAGCATGGCGAGCACGAGGTTCACCCGCGCCTCGCCGGTCGGGGCCTCGCCGAGGATGTGCAGGCCGTCGCGGATCTGGACGTCCTTGACCTCGCACAGCCAGCCGTCGACGTGCAGCAGGAACTCGTCGAATTCGGCGTCGTGCGGGCGGTCGTCCAGGCCGAGGTCGTGGTCGAGCTTGGCGGCCTGGATCAGGGTCCAGATCTGCGCGCGGATGGCCGGCAGCTTGGCCGGGTCCATCGCGGAGATGTTGCCGTACTCGTCCAGCAGCTGCTCCAGGCGCGCGATGTCGCCGTAGCTGTCGGCGCGCGACATCGGCGGCACGAGGTGGTCGACGAGCGTGGCGTGCGCACGTCGTTTGGCCTGCGTGCCCTCACCGGGGTCGTTGACCAGGAACGGGTAGATCAGCGGCAGGTCGCCGAGCGCCGCGTCGGTGCCGCACGACGCGGACATGCCGACCGTCTTGCCGGGCAGCCATTCCAGGTTGCCGTGCTTGCCGACGTGCACGACCGCGTCCGCCCGGAACTCGGCCTGCAGCCACTGGTACGCGGCCAGGTAGTGGTGCGACGGCGGCAGGTCCGGGTCGTGGTAGATCGCGATCGGGTTCTCGCCGAACCCGCGCGGCGGCTGGACCACGACGACGACGTTGCCGGACCGCAGCGCGGCCAGCACGATGTCGCCCTCGGGGTTCTGCGAGCGATCGACGAACAGCTCACCGGGTGCGGGACCCCAGTGCTGCTCCATCGCCTCACGGAAGTCGTCCGGCAGCGTCTCGTAGAACTCCCGGTACTTCGCGGCACTGATCCGCACGGGGTTCGTCTCGAACTGCTCCTGCGTCAGCCAGTCCGCGTCCTGGCCACCGGCGGCGATCAGCGCGTGAATGAGCGCATCACCATCCAAAGTGGATACGCCCGGCAGCGCGTCGCCGATGTCGTAACCGCGGTCCTGCATCGCCCGCAGCAGGCGCACGGTGCTCGCCGGGGTGTCGAGGCCGACGGCGTTGCCGATGCGCGAGTGCTTCGTCGGGTACGCGCTCAGCATCACGACGATCCGGCGGTCCTTCGTCGGAATGTGGCTGAGCCGCGCGTGCCGGACCGCGATGCCCGCGACGCGCAGGGCGCGTTCGGGGTCGGCGACGTAGACCGTGAGGCCGTCGGCGTCGATCTCCTTGAAGGAGAACGGAACCGTGATGATCCGGCCGTCGAACTCGGGGATCGCGACCTGCGTCGCCGTGTCGAGCGGGCTGAGGCCGTCGTCGTTCTCGTCCCACGACTCGCGGCTGCTGGTCAGGCACAGGCCCTGCAGGATCGGCACGTCCAGCGCGGCGAGCGCGGCCACGTCCCATGCGTCCTCGTCGCCGCCGGCGCTCGCCTGGGACGGCGTGGTGCCGCCCGCGGCGAGGACCGTGACGATCAACGCGTCGGCCTGCTCGAGGGTCTCCAGCAGCTCGGGCTCGGCGGTGCGCAGGCTGGAGCAGTAGACGGGCAGCGGGTTGCCGCCGCGTTCCTCGATCGCATCGCACAGCGCGTGCACGAACGCGGTGTTCCCGGCGACGTGGTGCGCGCGGTAGTAGAGAACGGCGACGGTCGGCCCGTCCTTGGGCTCGCGTTCGAGCAGGCCCCAGGTGGGCGTCGGCTTGGGCGGTTCGAAGCCCTCGCCGGTCAGCAGGACGGTGTCGCTGAGGAACTTGTGCAGCTGCTCGAGGTTCGCCGGGCCGCCGTGCGCGAGGTAGGCGTGCGCCTCGGAGACCACGCCCTTCGGCACCGTCGAGAGCTCCATGAGCTGCGCGTCCGGCGCCTGCTCACCACCGAGCACGACGACCGGGCGGGGCCCGGCGAGCAGGTGGTCGAGGCCCTCTTCCCACATCCGGCGGCCGCCGAGGATGCGGACGACCACCAGGTCGGTGCCCTCCACCAGCTCGGGCAGGTCCTCGGCCGTGAGCCGCGCGGGGTTGCCGAGCCGGAACTCGGCGCCGCTGGAACGGGCGGACAGCAGGTCTGTGTCGGAGGTCGACAGCAGCAGGATCACGCGCGGGCTCCATCCCTCGGGGGTCCTCGCCCCTGTTGTTGGGCACGGCATCGCGGAGTTCCTGACTCCCAGGGCATGCCTGGTCACAGTGGCGGGACCGCGCCGGATTCACACCGGCTTCCTCCCATGCTTCGCCGTTCGGAGGACACCCTAACCGGCGTTTAGTGTGTGGCCATGCGCGCTCACCCGGATGCCTGCCCCGGCGCCGTCGACCTGCACCAGGCGGCGGACGGCGGGCTGGCGCGCATCCGGGTCCCCGGTGGCACGTTGACCGGTGCTCAGTGGGACGTCCTGCGTAACGCTGCTTTGGAGCTCGGCAGCGGGTTCCTGGAACTCACTTCGCGAGCGAACCTGCAGATCAGAGGCCTTTCGTCGGGCTTGGAACTGAGCGGGCGACTCCGGGCCGCGGGGTTGCTGCCGTCCGACACGCACGAACGGGTGCGCAACATCGTGGCCGCTCCCCTGGAGGACAACCAGGCGCTCGTCGACGCCATCGACCAGGCCATCTGCGCGCGTCCGGAGCTCGCCGACCTGCCCGGACGGTTCCTGGTCACGGTCGGCGCCGCGGTGAGCGGGCTGGGTGCCGACATCGGTCTCGTCGGCGACGCGTTGTTGCTGGCCGGGCGGGACTCCGGACTGCGCGTGACGGACCCGGTCGGCGCCGTGATCGAGGCCGCGCTGTTGTTCCAGCGCATCCGCGGCAGCGCGTGGCGGCTGTCCGAAGTGGACGACGGTGTGCGCAAGATCACCGAGGCGCTCGGCACTCCCGCGGACGAGCGCCTCGCCGTTGGTGTGACACCCGCCATACCCGGCCCGACGGTCGCCGGGGTGCCGCTGGGTCGGCTGGACGCCCGGCTGCTGCCAGGCGTTCCGGTGCGGATCACGCCATGGCGGAGCCTCGTGGTGCCCCCCGGAACGGACACCACTGGCCTCTTCACGTCGCCCGACTCGCCCTGGCACGGTGTGTCGGCGTGCACCGGAATGCCGGGATGCGCGAAGTCGTTGTCGGACGTCCGTGCGGACGCCGCGGCCTGGATCGGAACCCCGCATGAGGGGCTCGTGCACTGGTCGGGATGTTCGCGCCGATGCGGACGCCCGGCCGGCGATGTGGTGGAGTTCGTCGCGACCGGCGACGGCTACGAGGAGATCAGGTGACGGAGTACATCAAGGACGGGCAGGAGATCTACCGCCAGTCCTTCGCCACCATCCGCGCGGAGGCGGACCTGTCCGGCCTGCCCACCGACGTCGCGCGGGTCGCCGTGCGGATGATCCACTCGTGCGGCATGGTCGACCTGGTGCGCGACATCGCGTACTCCCCCGACGTCGTGCGCAACGCCCGCAAGGCGTTGCTCGACGGCGCCCCGATCCTCTGTGACGCCAACATGGTCGCGGCCGGTGTGACGCGCCGCCGGCTGCCCGCGGACAACGAAGTCCTCTGTTTCCTTGGTGATCCGCGCACGTCGTCGCTGGCTTCCGCTTTGGGTAACACCCGGAGCGCTGCGGCACTGGAGTTGCTGGCCGATCGGTTCGAGGGGGCCGTGGTCGCGATCGGCAACGCGCCGACCGCGTTGTTCCACCTGCTCGACCTGATCGCCGGTGGAGCGCCGAAACCGGCCGCTGTGCTCGGCATCCCGGTCGGCTTCATCGGCGCGGCGGAGTCGAAGGAAGCCCTGGCCGCCAACGATTTGGGCTTGGAGTACCTGGTCGTGCACGGCCGTCGGGGCGGCAGCGCCATGACGGTCGCCGCCATCAACGCGATCGCGAGCGAGGACGAATGACGGGCAAGTTGTACGGGGTCGGCCTCGGTCCGGGCGATCCGGAACTGGTGACCGTCAAGGCGGCCCGGCTCATCTCCTCGGCTTCCGTGGTCGCCTACCATTCGGCGCGCCACGGGCGTTCGGTGGCGCGATCCATTGCGGCGCAGTACTTCCGCGACGGGGTGATCGAGGAACAGCTCGTCTACCCGGTGACGACCGAGGACACCGACGACTACCAGGGCGAGATCGACGCCTTCTACGAGGAGGCGGCCGGCCGGTTGGCCGCGCACCTCGACGCGGGCCGCGACGTCGTCGTGCTCGCCGCGGGCGACCCGTTCTTCTACGGCTCGTACATGCACATGCACAAGCGCCTGGCGGACAAGTATCCCTGGGAGGTCGTGCCGGGTGTGACGTCGGTGAGCGGCGCGTCGGCCGTGCTGGGCACACCGTTGGTCGAACGCGACGAGGTGCTCACGATCCTGCCGGGCACGCTGCCGAAGGAGCAGTTGGCGAGCCGGCTGCGGCAGACCGACTCGGCCGCGATCCTCAAGCTGGGCCGCACTTTCGAGGGTGTGCGCGCCGCGCTCGACGAAGCCGGGCGGTTGGACGAGGCGTGGTACGTCGAGCGCGCCACGACCGGCAAGCAGCGGACATCACCGCTCGCCGAAGTCGATGCCGAATCCGTGCCTTACTTCTCGCTGGCGATGGTGCCGAGCCGGTCGCGTGAACTGCCGCACATGGTGGAGTTGGTGTGCGACCAGCCGGGTTCCGTTGTGGTGGTGGGTCTCGGACCGGGCGGGCCGGAGTGGCTCACCCCCGAAGCGCGCCAAGCGCTCGACGAAGCGGACACGCTCGTCGGCTACACCACCTATCTGAAGCGCGTTCCGGCAAAGCCCGGTCAGGCACGGCACGCGTCGCACAACCAGGTCGAGTCCGAGCGGGCCGAGTTCGCGCTCGACCTGGCGCGACGCGGCCAGAAGGTCGCCGTGGTGTCATCGGGCGATCCGGGCGTGTTCGCGATGGCCACCGCGGTCCTCGAAGTCGCCGCCGCGTTCCCGGACATCAGGGTGCGCGTCCTGCCGGGCGTGACCGCCGCCAACGCCGTGGCCAGCCGCGTGGGCGCGCCGCTCGGGCATGACTACTGCGTGCTGTCGCTCTCCGATCGCCTGAAGCCGTGGGACGTCATCGCCGACCGGCTGGAAGCGGCGGCTCGCGCCGACCTCGTGATCGCGATCTACAACCCGGCGTCCACGGTCCGCACGACCCAGGTCGCCGAGATGCGCGACCTGTTGCTGCGCCACCGCTCTCCGGACACCACCGTGGTGGTCGGTCGCGCGGTCGGATCGGAGCAGGAAGAGGTCCGGGTGGTCACGCTCGGGTCGCTGGATCCGGGCACGGTCGACATGCGGTGCCTGCTGATCATCGGGTCGTCACAGACGCAGGTGACCGATCAGGGCGTCGTGTTCACGCCCCGGCGGTACCCAGCCAGCTGACGGCCTCCTCGACGGTCGCCACCACGGGCGCGTCCGGCAGTGGCGGCCGTCGCACGATCACGACCGGAACCCCGAGCCTCCGAGCGGCGACGAGCTTCGCGGACGTCATCTCGCCGCCGCTGTCCTTGGTGACGAGCACGTCGATCCGGTGCTCGCGCAGCAACGCCAGCTCACCGTCCACGGTGAACGGCCCGCGGTCGAGCAGCACCTGGATCCGTTGCGGCAGCGGCGAAGCAGGCGGCTCGACCATGCGCGCCAGGAACCACTGCGAGCACGAGGCGAACGCCGAGATGTCCTGACGCCCGGTCGTGAGAAAGACGCGCTCGCCCGGCAGGGAAGCGGCGGCTTCGGCAACGGAGGACACCCACCGCCAGTCGTCACCCGGCTCCTGGACGAACCCCGGCCGGCGCAGGATCAGGAACGGCAGACCCAACCGTGAGGTGGCCTCGAAGGCGTTCGCGGTGATCTTGCGGGCGAACGGGTGCGTGGCGTCGACGACCGCGCTGATGTCGTTGTCGCGCAACCAGGTCACGAGTCCGTCGACGCCGCCGAACCCGCCGACGCGCACGTCACCGTCGGGCAGGCGTGGATCGCTCACCCGCCCGGCGAGCGACGAGATCACGGGAACCAGCGCAGCCAGGCGCCGGGCCTCGCCCGTTCCGCCGAGTACCAGCACAGTCACACCGCCCAACCTAGACGTTTCCAAATCGAACGAAAGGCTGGATGCGACCGGGGCGTCCCAACACACTCGTCGGCGAGGGGGAATGGATGACGAGCGACATGGTGCGGATCAGCACGGCGATCGACGAGCTGACCAGAGCCGAGGAGGAGCTGCGGCCGCGGACGGCGTCCGGCACGTCCGGCAACGGCGGCGTCCACGCCGTGGTGAGCGGGACCGGCGAGCTGCTGAGCCTGCGGATCGCCGACGGCGCGCTGCGGCAGCGCGGTCATGTGCTGCGCCAGGTCGAGCGCGATCTGGTGGAGGCGATCGGCGTGGCCCGCACGGCCCTGGCCCGGCTGCCCGGCGACGAACCTGCGAGACGTGCCGCGGACCCCGACGACGAGGAGTACTTCGACAGGATGAACAGCCGTGGCGTCCTCGAGTGAGCTCGAGAACCTCGTCGCCGACCTGAACCACAAGTACCGGGCGCACAAGTCCCGCGTCGAGGCCCTCGGCAGACAGCGGTTCACCGTCGAGATCGAACGCTACGGCTCGGTCACCATCACGCCCTCCGGGCAGGTCGTCGGCGTTCAGCTGAACGACGACGTGCGGTTCCTCAGCGAACGCGCGCTCGCGGACAAGATCGTGGCCGCCGTGCGCGAAGCCGAACACCGCGTCCGCGACGCGGTCGAACAACAACGCAGGGCATTCCAGGAATCGATGCGATGACAAGCGGTTTCATCAACCCCGACAACCCGGCGCAGCGCAAGGCTCGCGAACGCGCCCACAACGCCGGCACCTACCACGTGGTGCCCAGACAGCTGTATCTCACCGCCAACGGCCTGCAGGACGCGGCGATCGAGATCCGGCAGACGAAACAAGGGCTCTCCCGCACGTTCCTCAACAACTACGGGATGGGCATCCTCGGCGAGGAGTCGGGTGCGCGCGGCAGCTACAACGACAGCGTGACCCAGGTGCTCGACCACCTCGACAAGCTGGTCCAGGCCGCCGAGGACGCCGCGGTGATCATGCAGTCGGTCGCTCAGCACTACGTCAACGCCGACGACGAGCAGTACCGGCAGTTCGGGCACATCGACGCCCAACGCGAGGCTCCGCGGGGCGCGCCGCTACCCCGTCCCAACCCGAAAGCCGACTACTGAGGATCCCATGGACACCGTGCCCTATCCGCAGGAACAGGACGGCGAGATCCGCAAGTGGTCGAGCATTCTGGGCCTCAGCGAACCCGTCGCCACGCTCGACCGGATCCGCCAGATGATCGTCGGTGACGTCACGTCCCTGGACCGGTACGCCGAGGTGTGGGCACCCACATCGATCCGAACTCTGTCCGATGTGGACGAAATGCTCACGAAACAGGCGAGCGACGTCGACAACTACTGGACCGGCGACGCCGCCTCGGGCTACCAGGACTGGCTGACCAAGTACAAGGGCGGCGTCGGCCAGTTCAAGGAGACGTTCGGCAAGGCACAGGTGGCCCTGTCCGAGTGCGCGAGCAACATCACGAACAGCTACGGGGAGCTCATCAAGCTGATCACCCGGATCGCGGCCGAGCTCACCAACACCTGGGCCGTCATCGAGTCGAACATCACCGACATCATCGTCGGCGGCCTGGCCGGTGCCGACGGCGCGGCCGCGGCGGCGGCCGGCGCCATCAAGAAGGAGATGTACCGGCTGCTGGGCGTTTTCCTCACCGAGGCGGGTCAGCTGATCGCCACGTGCATGGACAAGCTCCGGGAGTTCAAGAAGACCATGGACACGCTGGCCACCGAGGTGGCGAAGATCGAGGACGTGGTGCCGATGCAGACCCGCGTGGGGAACACCGGCGACTGGAAGGTCCGTCCGCGTCAGTCGTGAGCCCGGCATCGGTCGGCCGAGTACAGGTGGCTGTCCGGGAAGTCGTGCGCGGTCAGCACCTTCCCGACGACGATCACCGCGGTCCGCTTGATCCCGGCGGCGTTCACCTGCGAGGCGATGTCCGCGAGCGTCCCGCGCAGGATCACCTCGTCCGCACGGCTGGCGTACGCGACCACGGCCACCGGGCAGTCAGCGCCGTAGTTCGGGATCAGCTCCTCCACGACCGACGCGATCCGCTGCACGGCCAGGTGCAGCACCATCGTCGATCGCGACGCGCCCAGCGTGCCGAGATCCTCACCCGGCGGCATGGGCGTGGCGCGCTGCGAGGTCCGCGTCAGCACGACGGTCTGCCCGACACCGGGCACGGTCAGTTCGCGTTTCAACGACGCCGCGGCCGCCGCGAAAGCGGGCACGCCGGGCGTCACGTCGTAGGGAATCCCCAGGGCTTCCAGCCGACGCATCTGCTCGGCCATCGCACTGAACACCGACGGGTCGCCGGAGTGCAGCCGCGCCACGTCGTGCCCCGCCGAATGGGCCGTGACGATCTCCGCAAGGATCTCGTCCAACGTGAGCGACGCCGTGTCGACGAGCCGCGCACCCGCGGGACACCAGGTCAGCACCTCGGCGGGCACCAGCGCGCCCGCGTACAGGCACACCGGCGAAGACGCGATGATGTCGCGCCCCCGCACCGTGATCAGGTCGGCGGCACCCGGTCCGGCGCCGATGAAGTGGACCGTCACTTGACCACGCTCCAAGTCGTCACGGGCATCGCCGTCCGCCACCCGGTGAACCCACCGACCGGCGAGCCGCGCGACACCGAGATCCGGGTCAGCTCACCGCCGAGCTTCGCGTACCACGCGGCGACCACGGCTTCGGACTCCAGCGTCACGGCGTTCACCACCAGCCGTCCGCCGGAGGACAAGGCTTCCCAACAGGTTTCCACCACACCCGGCACGGTCACGCCGCCACCGATGAACACCGCGTCCGGCGTTTCCAGTCCCGCCAACGCCTCCGGTGCGCGTCCGATGTGGACAACGACACCGGGCACACCCAAGGCGGCGGCGTTCGTAGTGATCCGGGCGGCCCGTTCGGCGTGCTGTTCGATGGTGATCGCCCGGCACGACGGGTGCGTGCGGGCCCACTCGATCGCGATCGAGCCCGCTCCCCCGCCGACGTCCCACAGCAACTGGCCGGGCAGTGGCGCGAGCGCCGACAGGGACACGGCGCGGATCTCACGTTTGGTGAGCTGACCGTCGTGCTCGAACACCTCGTCCGGCAGACCGGGGACCCGTGGCAGGCCGGTACCCCGGTAGTCGATCGCGATGACGTTCAACGGGTCGACGGGGGCACCGGTCCACGGGCCGACGCGTTCCGCCGGACCGCCGAGCTGTTCGAGCACGGTGATCTCACCCGCCAGCGCCGCCACCTCGGCCGGGTCGCCGCCGAGCACCAGAATCCTGCGGCCCGGCTGCAGAGCCGCGCGCAGGAGGTCGGCCGGGCGGCCGACCAGCGAGACGACCTCGACGTCGTTCAAGGCCCACCCGAGGCGGGCACAGGCGAGCGACACCGACGACGGATGCGGAATCACCCGCACCCGGTCGGGGCCGACCAACCGGACCAAAGTGGACCCGATGCCATGGAACATGGGATCGCCGCTGGCCAGCACACAAGCATCCGGATACCGCTCCAGCAACGAAGGCAGCGCGGGCAGCAACGGTGAGGGCCACTCCACGCGGACGAAGTCGCCCGGCACCAGGTCGAGCTGTCGCCGCGCCCCCATCAGCACGCGGTGAGCGGACACCGCCTGCTGGGCCAGAGGTGACAGGCCGGCCCACCCGTCCGCCCCGATGCCGACGACCAGCAGCTCAGACGGTGCCGAGGACACGCTGCACCTTGATCTCGATGACCACGCGGGTGGGGTTCACCCGAGGCGTCCGGTACCGGGCCGCGTACCGGGCCTCTGCCGAGCGCACGGCACCCGGTTCGTCCGTCACGATCGCGGGCCCCTCCAGGGTCGACCACCGGCGACCGTCCACCTGGCACACCGACGCGTACCCGGACGCCCGCACGTTGCGCACCTTCGACGACGAGGCGTCGGTGATGATGCGCGCGACCCCGTCCACCTGGTCGAGCGTCACGCCGACGGGCACGACGTGCGGCGTCCCGTCCGGACGCAGCGTGGTCAGGGTGCACAGATGCCGTTCCGTCCAGAACGAGCCGAACTCGGGGCCGCGATCGATCACGCGGACGAGTCTCGCACCTCGTTGAGGTAGTTGTAGATCGTGTAGCGCGTCACGTCCAACACACCCGCGAGGTGGTCGACCGAGTCACGGATCAGGAAGAACCCCGCCTCGTCCAGCACCCGCACCACCTGCGACTTGTGCACCTTCTTCATCAACGGCACCGGCA
The DNA here is from genome assembly GCF_030269605.1 of Lentzea sp. NBRC 105346. GTDB lineage: Bacteria > Actinomycetota > Actinomycetes > Mycobacteriales > Pseudonocardiaceae > Lentzea. Next base: position 79,658 of record NZ_BSTQ01000014.1, on the reverse strand, counting down.
CGCCCACGTCGGCGATCGCCTTCTCGACGAGCACCCGTTGCAGCGTGTCGACGTCCTGCGGGAACGACTCGACGGGCTCGGACACCGAGTGCTCGGCGAGCCGGTTCACGCAGAGACACCCCACCGCTACACCGGCGGAGTCGCGCACGAACACCGTCGAGGAGCGGATCGCCCGGCCGTCCGGCGCGTAGGTCTCGTAGTCGGTCAGGTCCTGGGTGGTGCCGCGGCGGACGAGGCCGAGCAGCAGGTCGGTCATCGGGCCGTCGACCTCACGGCCGGTCAGCGCCCCGGCGATCGCGACGATCGAGTTCGGCAGGCGCGACAGGTCGTGCAGCACGACCTCGGTGCCCGGTCCCAACGCCGCGGCCAGCGAGTTCACCGTCGGGATCAACGCCGACAGCGCGCCCGAGACCGCTGGTTTCGGGACGAGCGAGCGCAACGCCGTGCGCACGCGTTCCAGGGTCGCCACGGTCGTCGACGCGTGGGGCGACAGGCGGACGTGTTCCGGCCGGACGGTGGCGGTCACGCCCTCGTCGGCCAGCGCGGTGCCGACCAGAGACGACGACACGCCGGGGATGGAGAACGTGAAGATGCCGGAGCCGCCGAGTGACTCGACGACGCCGCCGCACGACCGGACAATCTCGCCCAGCTCCCCCACGTGCTCCGCGATCCGCGACTCCAGCGCGGGCACGCCCGCCAGTTCGACGAGCTCCAGGGCCTGCGCGAAGGCCGCGGAGGCGATCGGCGAGAGGTTCGTGATCGACCACGACGCGGCGTCCGGCGCCGCGGCGTGCACGGAGTTGTCGAACAGACCGGCGTCGACCGCGCCCGTCCACCCGGACAACGTGGGCGTGAGGCGTTCCAGAGCGCGGTCGGACAGCACGACGAACCCGGTGGACCAGCCGCCGCGCAGCCACTTCTGACCGCCGACGACCAGTACGTCGGCCACGTCCCACGGCTCGTCGACCACGCCGAAGCCCTGGATGCCGTCCACGATCAGCAGCCGGTCACCGACCGCCTCGCGCAGTGCCGCCAGGTCCGCGCGGTAGCCGGTGCGGAAGTCGACGGCGGACACCGAGAGCGCGGTCACCGCGGGGGTCAACGCCGAACGCACCACGTCCGCCGTCACCGGGCCCGCGGGCAGCCGGACGGACGGCAGGCCCGCGCGCACCCACGGGTAGGTGTTCGAGGGGAACTCGCCGACCGAGTACATGACCGTGCCGGTCAGGCCCAGCGCGGCCTGGAAGAGGCCGGTGCTGGTGTTCGGTGTCAGCACCACGTGGTCGGTGTCGGTCGCGCACAGTCGCGCCACCGCCGCCTTGACCCGCTGCTCCTCGCGCATCAGAGTGTCCACAGTGGACGGACCGGCGAGCGAGGCCTGTTCCAGCAGCCGGGCGGTGGTCGAGACGACGGCGTGCGACGGCGGGCCGAAGCGGGCGAAGTCCAGGTATCCCTCGGGTTCGCGGAACTGGCCGAGGTAGGACGGTGGGATCAACTCAGAACACCTTTGCGAGGAACTGTCGGGTGCGCGGCTGCTGTGGATTGTCCAACACCTGCTCGGGCGGCCCGGACTCGACGATCGCGCCGTCCACCATGAACACCACCTGGTCCGCGACCGAGCGGGCGAACCCGACCTCGTGTGTCACCACGATCATGGTCATCCCCTCGCGGGCGAGCGACACCATCACGTCGAGCACCTCGCCGACCAGCTCGGGGTCGAGCGCGGACGTCGGTTCGTCGAACAGCATCAGCTTGGGCTTCATCGCGAGCGAACGCGCGATCGCGACGCGTTGCTGCTGGCCGCCGGAGAGTTGGCGCGGGTACGCCGACGCCTTCTCGGCCAGCCCCACGCGTTCCAGCAACGCCAGCGCGTCCGCACGCGCCTTGGCGACCGGAACACCGAGCACCTGCACCGGTCCCTCGACGATGTTCTCCAGCGCCGTGCGGTGCGGGAACAGGTTGAACCGCTGGAACACCATGCCGATGTGCCGTCGCTGCGCGGCGACGTCCTTCTCGCGCAGCTCGTGGAGCTTGCCGTTGTGCTGCCGGAACCCGACGGGCACGCCGTCGACCCAGATGCGGCCGGAGTCGATCGTCTCCAGGTGGTTCACGCACCTCAGGAACGTGCTCTTCCCCGCGCCGGACGGACCGAGCATGCACACCACCTGCCCCTGCTCGACCGTCAGGTCGACGCCGCGCAGCACCTCGGTGTGCCCGAACGACTTGCGGACACCGATCGCCTCAACCACGGCCATAACGTCGCTCCAGGTAGTGCTGTCCGACGGACGCGATGCTGACCAGCACCATGTACCAGGCGGCCGCGGCGAGCAGGGTCTCCATCACCTCGAGGTTGCGCGACGCGATGTTGTTCGCCGCGTGCACCAGCTCCAGGAACCCGATCACCGAGGCCATCGAGGTGCCCTTGAGCATGTTGATGAAGTTGTTGCCCGTCGGCGGGATGATCACGCGCATGGCCTGCGGCAGCACCACGCGCCGCAGGGTCAGCGACGGCGTCATGCCGATCGACTTCGCCGCCTCCACCTGGCCGGGGTCGACGCTGGTCAGGCCGGCGCGGACGATCTCGGCCATGTAGGCGCTCTCGTTGAGCCCGAGGCCGAGCAGGGCCGCGACGAACGCCGTGACCAGCACGTTCGTCTTCGCCTCGAACAGCATCGGGATCGAGATGTGCTCGAACACCAGCGCGAGGTTGAACCACACGAGGATCTGCAGCAGCACCGGCAGCCCGCGGAACAGCCAGATGTAGCCGACCGCGAACCAGCGGGCCACCGGGTTGGCCGACAGCCGCATCAGCGCGATGACCACACCGAGCACGATCGCGCCCGCCTGCGCGCAGACGGCGAGCACGATCGTGTTGAGCAGGCCCTCCAGCATCGTCTCGTGCAGGAAGAACTCCGGGACGTCCGCCCAGATGATCTTCGCGTCGACGAAGGCGGCGAACAGGCCGCCGAGCACCGCGACGATCGCCGCCGCGCCGACCCAGCGGCCCCAGTGCCGCAGCGGGACGACCTCCAGGTCACTACTTGCCATTGACCGTGGCCTTCTTGATCGCACCCTGCTCGACGTCCCAGTTCTTCATGATCTTGCCGTACGTGCCGTCGTCGATCAGCGCCTGCAACGCGGCCGCGATCGCGTCCCTGAGCTGGGCGTTGTCCTTGTTGACGCCGATGCCGTACGGGCCGCCGTTGATCGGCGCACCGGGCACGACCTCGAAGTACTTGCCGTCACCCGCGGTCTTCGCCAGGTACACGGCGGTCGGCAGGTCGTTGAGGATCGCGGCGACACGGCCGGTGCGCAGCTGGGTCTGGTTGCCGGTGTCGTTGTCCGTGACGGTCAACGTGACCTCGCCCTTGCCGGCCGCGGTGCACTTGCCGCTCTGCTCCTTGGCGAACGCCTCCTGGCTGGTGCCGAGGTTGACCGCGACGCTCTTGCCGCACAGGTCGTCCGGGCCCTTGACGCCCGACGGGTTGCCCTTCTGCACCATGATCGTGATGCCGGACGTGAAGTAGTCGACGAAGTCGATCTTCTGCTGGCGTTCCGCGGTGTCGTTCATCGCGGCCATCGTGATGTCGATGCGCCCGGACTGCAGTGACGTGATCAGCGAGCTGAACGCCATGTCCGAGTAGTCGGTCTTCAGGCCGAGCTTGCCCGCGATCGCGTTCGCCAGGTCGACCTCGGACCCCATCGGGGTCCGGCCGTCCTTGTCGTAGAAGTTGTTCGGCGGGTTCTGGATGTTCGACCCGACCCGCAGCTTGCCGGTCGATGCGATGGCGGGCGGCACCTTGGCCGCGAGCGCGTCGTCCTTGGCGACGACCTGAGCCGGTGCCGACGTGGGCGCGGCGGAGTTCTCCTGCTTCGAGCCGCAGGCGACGAGCAGTGACGCCGCGGCGAGCACGGTCGCGATGAGCGAGCGGGGCTGCATGGCGCGGACGCTACAACAGGACGTTGAAGGAGTCCACAAAAAGTTGAACCGACCCCCTACGGCAGCCCCTACCCCCTCCCTAACTTCGCCTTGAAAGCTTTTTCAGTCAACACGGGTTGTCGCACATCGCGGCCGATGCAGAAATGGAGAAAACCGCCAAACGAGAAGGGGAAGTAGGCGATGGCGATGCCCACACCCTCCGCGCACTCCTGTCCTGACACCGATGTGCTGGTCGTGGGCCACGGGCCAGTAGGACAGGTGCTCGGCACACTTCTCGCACAACGGGGCTGGCTCACCACCGTCGTCGACCCGACACCACGCTCCACCAGCATTCCGAGAGTGGTCGGGTTCGATGCGGAGACGATGCGCGTGCTCACCACCGCAGGATTAGGACAAAAGTTGCGGCAAATTGGTGTACCCGGCACCAGTCTTGAATTCGAGAATGAAACCCTGCGATTCTCCAGGCAGAAGTGCTGGCCGGAGTTGACGATGTTGCACCAGGGCGCGCTGGAAGCCGCGCTCGCCGACCGCGCCACGCGGCTGCCGAACCTCAACGTGCTGCGCGGGGTCGACGCGACACTGCTGGTGGACCGCGGGCTGCACGCCGAGGTCGTCGCGGGCGGCGACGTGGTCACGTCGTCCTGGGTCGTCGGGTGCGACGGGATGCACAGCTTCCACCACGAGGCCAGCCGCTGGCGGTCCGGCCGGATCCTGCTGGTCGGGGACGCGATGCAGCCGGTGTCGGTGTTCGGCGGGCCCGGTCTGTGCGGCGGCATCCGGGACGCCGCGAACCTCGCGTGGAAGCTCGACCTGGTGTTACGTGGCCGGGCGGGCGAGACGCTGCTGGACAGCTACGCGCTCGAACGCCAGACCCCGCGCCGGCTCTCCGCCGGGGTGCTGCACCGGAGCGAGGGCCGCCGATGCAGCCACACCGGGCACCTGTTGCCGCAGGCCAGCGTCGCGAGCACCGACGAGCGCGGCCCGTTCGACGACGTCGTCGGGCGCGGATTCGTGCTCGTGTCGACCGAGGAACCGCGCCGGGTGCTGAGCGACCGGCTGCGCGCGTTCCTCGAGGACATCGACGCGCACATGGTGCAGTTGCTACCAGCGGGGACACCGCTCGACACGGTGGGCGAAGACGCGGTCGTGGACGTCGACGACGTGTATCTGCCGTACTTCGCGGCGGCCGGCGAGATCGGCGCACTCGTTCGTCCCGACTTCTACCTGTTCGGCACCGCACACGATCCGCACGATCTCGCCGAACTGGTGGATGACCTCCGTGAACAGCTATTCCACAACAGATTCCGGCCGCGTCCGATCGAGTGAACTCGGATACCCGTTCGAACCCGCGGTCGGTGATTGTCCGTGCGCAACTGCGTGACCTTGATCGGACGAGCGGACCAACTTGCCCAACTTGACCGCATGCTGGCGGACAGCCTTTCCGGAAACGGCCGGGTCGCTCTCGTGAGCGGCCCGGTCGGTTGCGGAAAGACCGAGTTGATTCACATCTTTGCGGAGATAGCGTCAAAGGCGGGCGTTCGGTTTCTCAAGGCCACCTGCGCACCGGCCGAGCGGTTGCTCCCGTTCGGGGTCATCGGCCAGCTCCTCCCCTCCGCACCAGGGCGGATGGCCCGGCTCGTCGCCAGCGGGCTCTCCGTGATCGATCCGCGCGTGCCCGAGCACGTGATGATGTTGAACGACGTGTGCCACGCCTTCACCGACCTCGCCGCCGAGGGACCGCTGCTCGTTGGCGTGGACGACCTCCAGCACGCCGACGCCCCGTCGTTGGACTGCCTGCTGTTCCTGGCTCGCCGCATCGGGACGGCCCGGATCCTGCTGGTGCTCTCGGAGAACGACCGGCCGCGGTCGCCGTTCCACGGCGAGCTGCTGCGGGAACGACATTGCCGGCGGGTCCGCCTCGGCACGCTGACGCGCCGCGAGATCGGCGTCCTGTCCGGCGCGCTCGGCGAGGACCTGCACCGGTTGAGCGGCGGAAACCCGTTGCTGGCCCACGCGTTGCTGGAAGATCACGCGGCGACCGGCGGGCTCACCGGGCCCGCGTTCCGTGAGGTCCTGCTGGCGTGCCTGCAACGCGCCGATCCCGGAGTCGCGGCGCTCGCCGCCGGGCTCGCCGTGCTCGGCGAGGACACCTCCCCAGCGCTGCTCGGCCGGTTGACCGGCGTGGACGTGCCGTACCTGTTGCGCGGCATGGAGAACGCGGGCCTGTTGTGCGACGGCTGGTTCCGGCACCCGGCCGCGGCGTCGGTGATCCGCGACGACCTGCCCCAGCGCGACCTCGGCGAGCTGCACCTGCGGGCCGCGCGGCTGCTGCACGACCAGGGCGCCCCCGCGGTCGACGTGGCCCGGCACCTGGCCGCCGCAGACCGTCCGCTCGCCGCGTGGGCGGCGCCAGTGCTGCACGACGCGGCCGAACACGCGCTGCGTGAGGGTGACGTCGACGAGGCCGTGCGGCACCTCGAACGGGCCGTGCGCACGGGCGCGGACGACCGGCGGCGCGCCGCGACCCGGTCGCGGCTGGCCAGGGTGGAGTGGCGCACCAGCCCGGCGACCGCGGCGCGGCACTTCCCGGCGCTGCTCACCGCCTCTCGTGAGGGGTTGCTGGGGTGCTGGGACAACGTTTCGTTGCTGCGGCAGCTGTTGTGGCACGGCCGGCTCGACGAAGCGGAAGAAGCACTCGAACGGGTTCGTGCGTCCGGGTCACTTCCGCGGACGGTCGAGCTGTGGCTGGCCACCTGCTACCCGCGGCTGGCCGAGGACGGTTGTCCTTTGGATACACCGAGCACGCTGACCGCCGACCCGTGGGCGCGCGCGACGACCGCGCTGGCGCAGGTGCTCACCGGGCGCTGCAGCGGCGAGGCGGTCGTGACGGCCGAGCAGATCCTGCAGGGCGCACGGGCCAACGGCGTGTCCGACTACCGCGTCGCCGCCCTGCTGGCCCTGGTCTACGCCGACCACCTCGACACCGCGGCCACGTGGTGCGACCGCCTGCTCGCCGCGGCGTCGGGCCGGCGCGCGGAGACGTTGCTCGCCCTGCTGGCCGGCACCCGCGCCGAGATCTCGCTGCGGCAGGGCGACCTGCGCGACGCCGCCCAGCGCGCCGACACGGCACTCGGGCTGCTGGCCCACCAGGGCTGGGGCACCAACCTCGGCTTTCCCCTGTCCTGCGCCCTGCAGGCCGCGACGTTGTCGGGCCGCCTCGACGACGCGGCCCGCCTGGTCGAACTGCCGGTCCCGGAAGCGATGTTCGAAACCCGCGCGGGCGTCCACTACCTCTACGCGCGCGGCCAGCACCACCTCGCCACCGGCCGCCACCACGCCGCGCTCGCCGACTTCCTGGTGATCGGCGAGCTGGTCACGTCGTGGCGGCTCGACGCGCCCGCGTTCGTGCCGTGGCGCACCGGCGCGGCGGAGGCGTGGCTGCGCCAGTGCTCGCCGGAACGGGCCCGGTTTTTGGCCGAGGAACAGCTGTCGCTGACCCCCGACGGCCGCGCCCGCGGCATCGCGCTGCGCATCCTCGCGGCGTGCGAGGAACCCCCGCGCCGGCTGGCGCTGCTGGCCGAGGCCACCGAGGTGCTGGAACGCTGCGGCGACCGGTACGAGCTGGCCAAGGCGCTGGGCGAGCTGTCGCGGGCCCAGCACGCCCTCGGCGACCAGCGCCGGGCCCGCATGGTCCTGCGCCGCGCCTGGCACGTCGCCCGCGAGTGCGACGCCCTGCCGTTGTGCCGCGAACTCCTCCCCGACGAACACCCGCACTCGCCGTGCCACACGGACGCGCTCTCCGGGGCCGAACGCCGGGTCGCCGCGCTCGCCGCGACCGGCCACACCAACCGGGAGATCGCGGACAAGCTGTTCATCACGCCCAGCACCGTCGAACAGCACCTCACGCGCGTGTATCGCAAGCTCAACGTGAAGGATCGCACCGATCTTCCGACCGACATGGCTTCGAGCGCGTGACTCCGGGGAATTCCTTCCGGAGGCTGTGCGTTGGACCGGACAGCCCCAAACGTGAAGGAGTGCAGATGGCCACGGTCGAGCTGACCACGGAGAACTTCGACGAGGTGGTCGGCGGGTCCGGCATCGTCCTGGTCGACTTCTGGGCGTCGTGGTGCGGTCCGTGCCGTGCGTTCGCGCCCGTCTTCGAGGACGCGTCGGAGCAGCACGAGGACCTGGTGTTCGGCAAGGTCGACACCGAGGACCAGCAGCAGCTCGCGGCGGCCTTCGGCATCCGCTCGATCCCCACGCTGATGATCGTGCGCGAGGGTGTTGTGCTCTACTCGCAGCCTGGTGCGTTGCCCGCGCCCGCGCTGGAGGATCTGATCAAGCAGGCCCGTGACGTGGACATGACTGAGGTCCACGAAAAGGTCAAGCAGGCCCAAGAGGCCCAGTAACCAAAGGTTCAGGGGCACCCCTCGGGAGACCAGGGGGTGCCCCTGCGCTGTTTCGGGCTAGCGAACGTGACGTTCGGGGACATAGATGTCCATGAACGTCACGTTCGCTAGCCCCCGGCCGGGCTGAGTAAACGTCGGCTACCGGGGGTAGCCGGTGAACATGGACAACGAACCGTCGACCGCGCAGCTCGTCAGCCGGCTGTCCGAGCAGGTCAGTCACCTCGTCCGCGACGAGATGCGGCTCGCCTCCGCCGAGCTGCGCGACAAGGGCAAACACGCGGGCGTCGGCGCAGGTCTCTTCGGCGGTGCCGGCGTCTTCGCGTGGTGGGGCGGCCTCAGCGTGGTCGCCGGACTCATTCTGCTGCTGGCCCAGGTGCTGGAACCGTGGGCCGCGGCGTTCATCATCGCCGCCGCACTCCTGGTCATCGCCGGGATCCTCGCGTTGATCGGGCGCGCCCAGATCAAGCGGGGCGTGCCGCCGGTGCCGGAGCAGGCGATGGCGAGCGTGAAACAGGACATCGCCACGATCCGCGAGGGAGCACACCGATGACGACACCGGAGAACGAGCTCCGCGAGGACATCGAACGGACCCGCCGGGAGCTCGGCGAGACGGTCGAGGCACTGACGCACAAGCTGGACGTGCCCGGCCGCGTCAAGGACAAGGCGCACGAGACGACCGTCCGGCTCACGGAAGCCACCGACCACGCCGTGCAGGCGCTGCCGGTGCCCGTCGCGAAGCAAGTGGAGAAGGCGCGCAGGCATCCGGCGACCGTCGGGGCGATCCTCGCCGCGCTCGTCGCACTTCTCTGGATCTATTCCAGGAGGACTCGATGACGAAGCTGTTGTACCGACCGCTTGGTCTGTTGTTCGGCGCACTCGGCGGCCTTGTCGCGTCCGCCCTTTTCGGGCAGGTGTGGAAATTCATAACCGGTGAAAAAGAAGCGCCGAGCGCCACGATGCGTAACCGCCGCTGGAGCGAGGTGCTGTTCGCCGCGACGTTGCAGGGAGCGATATTCGGCCTGGTCAAGGCCGCGATTGATCGTGGTGGGGCCAAGGGTTTCAACAAGTTGACAGGCGAGTGGCCGGGCGACGAGGAGGATTGAGTCCGGGGCGGACGGCGGCCAAACGAGACGCAAAGGTACACACCAATCGTTTCGCGACATACGCTGCTCTCACCGACGTCCGGGAGGCCAGTGATGACGCGTCAACTGAACGCTCGCGCGCTGTCCTCGAGATTCGAGCCGCTTTCCGTCACCGTTCCCGGCGCATTGGGTGTCGTCAACTACACGAACACGACTTTCAACCCCGATTCGCGCGGCGGCCACGCGGTGCTCAACGTGCACCTGGTCGACGACGCCGCGAGCGGGTTCGCGGAGGTGTGGACCAGTCCCCGGCTGGTGGAGTCCGGTGAACACAAGGCGATCGCGTACTCCCACGACGGCGAGTACCTGTTCTGCGCCGGGCGCATCCCGCCCTGCACCGAGCACACCTACGCCGGGCGCCTCGCCTTCCGCGCCGCGCTGGAGCTCGCCGGCACGCTCGGCTACCACCACGTGTTCCGGATGTGGAACTTCCTCGAGGACCTGACGCCCCGCACGTACCAGGAGTTCCTGCTCGGCCAGGCCGAGGCGTTCGCCAAGCGGCCCGTCACGTGGAGCGGGCTGCCGACCGCGACCGCGATCAAGTCACGCGGTGGTGGCACGGCGTTCCACCTGCTCGCGTGCCGCACCGGTGTGCCGGTCACGATCATCGCGCCGACCGGGGCGCGCGGCACGTTCCTGCACGACCGGTTGTACTTCTCGGCCTCGTCGCTGGACGACGTCGAGCACCTCATCAGCAAGGCGAACCTCGCCGACTGGGGCATCGACCGCGGGTACGAGCTGAGCGACCTGACGTCGTTGAAGGTCTATGTGCGCCACCCCGGGCTGATGGCCTCGGTGCAGTACGACTGCGAGTCGCGGCTGCTCGCCGAGACCGACGTCGCATATCTCCACGCAGGACTGCTGCATTCCAACCGGACGGCTGAGTTCGAAGGTGTGGCCGGTTGAAAGTGCAACTAATGTGGTGCCATGCCACAGCCAGAGGGTGCTGACCTCGACGCCATCCGGGCCCGCCGCGCCGAGCTCAAGGACAAGTACTTGAAGCCCCGCGCCGACCGGCCCGCGACGCCGGTCCGGGGCGTGCACCACCTCGCGCTGATCTGCCGCGACGTGGAGCAGACCATCCGGTTCTACCACGAGTTCCTCGGCTTCCCGCTGGTCGAGCTGGTGGAGAACCGCGACTACCAGGGTTCCAGCCACTTCTTCTTCGACATCGGCAACCGGAACCTGCTGGGGTTCTTCGACTTCCCCGGCCACGACCACCCCGACTTCACCGAGACGATCGGCGCCGTGCAGCACCTCGCGCTGTCGGTAACGCCCGAGAGTTTCGCCGAGATCAAGAAGAAGTTGGACGAAGCGGGCATCGACTACCTGGGCCCCGATCGGGGCGTCGAGGACAGCCTGTACATCCGCGACCCCAACGGTGTAGGTGTTGAGTTCTACCGCGAGGAGCTCGGGGTGTTCGAAGGCGAGCACCTGACCAACTGAACGGAGTCGCACGTGGCGCAGGAGGTCAAGGGCGTCATCGCCCGTGGCAAGGGGCAGCCGGTCGAGCTCACCACGGTGGTCGTGCCGGATCCCGGGCCGGGCGAGGCCGTGGTGAAGATCCAGGCCTGCGGGGTCTGCCACACCGACCTCCACTACCGCGAGGGCGGCATCAACGACGAGTTCCCCTTCCTGCTGGGCCACGAGGCCGCGGGCGTCGTCGAGTCCGTCGGTGCCGGCGTGACCGACCTGGCCCCCGGTGACTTCGTGGTGCTGAACTGGCGCGCCGTGTGCGGCTCCTGCCGCGCGTGCCGTCGCGGCAAGCCCTGGTACTGCTTCTCGACGTTCAACGCCGCGCAGCCGATGACGTTGCAGGACGGCACGAAACTCTCCCCCGCGCTGGGAATCGGCGCGTTCGCCGAGAAGACGCTGGTCCACTCGGGACAGTGCACGAAGGTCGACCCGGCCGCGCGCGCGGCCGCGGTCGGCCTGCTCGGCTGCGGCGTCATGGCGGGCGTCGGCGCCGCGATCAACACCGGTGGCGTGGCGCGCGGCGACTCCGTGGCCGTGATCGGCTGCGGCGGCGTGGGTGACGGCGCCATCGCGGGCGCCCGGATCGTCGGCGCCTCGAAGATCATCGCGGTGGACACCGACCCGCGGAAGCTGGAGTGGGCCAAGGGTTTCGGCGCGACGCACACGATCAACGCGCGTGAGGGTGACGTCGTCGAGGCCATCCAGGAGCTGACCGACGGCTTCGGCGCGGACGTCGTGATCGACGCGGTCGGCCGCCCGGAGACCTGGAAGCAGGCCTTCTACGCCCGCGACCTCGCGGGCACGGTCGTGCTCGTCGGCGTGCCGACTCCGGACATGAAGCTGGAGATGCCGCTGATCGACTTCTTCAGCCGCGGCGGCTCTTTGAAGTCGTCCTGGTACGGCGACTGCCTGCCCACGCGCGACTTCCCGATGCTCGTCGACCTGTACCGGCAGGGCCGGTTCGACCTCGACGCGTTCGTCAGCGAGGAGATCGCGCTGGAAGGGGTCGAGGCGGCGTTCGAGAAGATGCACCACGGCGACGTGCTGCGGTCCGTAGTGGTCTTCTGATGAGAGTGGATCACACCGTCACGTCCGGCACGTTCTCGCTGGACGGCGAGACCTTCGACGTGGACAACAACGTCTGGGTGCTCGGCGACGACCACGAGTGCGTCGTGATCGACGCGCCGCACTCGGTCGCCGCGATCCTCGAGGTGGTCGGCGACCGCCGGGTCGTCGCCATCCTGGCCACCCACGCGCACGACGACCACGTGCGCGTGGCGCCGGCGTTGTCCGACGCGACCGGGGCGCCGATCCTGCTGCACCCCGACGACCTCGTGCTGTGGACGATGACGCATCCCGGCGAGCAGCCGGGTGAACTGTCCGACGGCCAGGTCATCCCGGTGGGGTCGACCGAGGTCCACGTGCTGCACACGCCGGGCCACGCACCCGGCGCGTGCTGTTTCCACGTGCCCGAGATGGGGATCGTGTTCACCGGCGACACCCTGTTCCAGGGCGGACCGGGCGCGACCGGACGGTCGTACTCCGACCGCTCGACGATCGAGAAGTCGATCAAGGAGCGCCTGTTCACGCTCCCCCACGACACCATCGTCCACACCGGACACGGCCCGAGCACGACGATCGGCGCCGAGCTCTTCTAGAACGACCGTTAAGGCCACCTTCACTGCGCAGGACGCAGCAAAGGTGGCCTTAACGGCACTAGATCGGCTGGTAGCCGGAGGGGCGGGTGGTCAGGAGGCCCTCGCCGTGGGACAGGGCGGGGAGTTGCTGGTCGAATCCGTGCACGCGCGCGGTTGGAAGGGTGCCGCCTAGCTCGGCCCGGTCGCCGCAGATGGCCGACTCGGTGACCAGGGCGCCCAGCTCGACCAGGCGGGACAGGGTCGCGCTGACCGCGTCGGCGGGCAGTTCCAGCTCGAAACCGCTGACCGGCTCGAGCACCTCCGTGCCCGCCTGCCGCAGTGCCTTGCGCAGGACGAGCGGGGTGACGCCGCGGAAGTCGCCGGCCACGGTGACCGGACTCGAGTAGCCGGTCCGCGTCACCGTGACCGCGACGTCCACGACCTCCCAGCCGGACAGACCCCGTGCCAGAGCGGCTTCGACGGTCTCCTCGATCGCCTTGTGGAACGCCAGCGGCAACGAGCCCAGCTCGACCTCCAGGCCGAACGTCAGCCCGGAGCCCGGCACACCGGGCGAGACACGCAGGCCGAGCGTGGCGCAGAACGGGTTGTGGCCGTCGCCGATCTCCCACACCGACTCGCCGGTGCCGACCGGCCGCTCGACGCAGACGGTCTGCGTGCCGCTGAACTCCACCGCGATGCCGTGCTGGTCGGTGAGCGTCTCCTGCAGCACCTCCTTCTGCACCTCGCCGTAGAGGCGCACGGTGATCCGGCGGGTCTCGTCCTGCCGCACGGTGATCAGCGGATCCTGCTCGGCAAGCTCCTGCAGTGCCGCGAACAACGCCGGCGCGTCAGTGGTTCTCACCGGGCGCACCACCGTTTCCAGAGCGGGCGGTGGGAAGTGAGCGGTGTCGGCGGGCTGGTCGCGCACACCGATGTGGTCACCGATCCGGATCTCCTCAGTCCCGTGACCTTGGCGATCTGCCCGGCCGACGCGCGCGCCTCGACGGTGTCCACGCCGTGGTGGAAGACGCGCACCGCGGTCACCTTCGCGGTGACGCCGTGCACCTCGACCTGGTCACGTGCTCCGATCTCACCCGAGAACACCCGCACGTAGGCGATCTTCTCGCGAGCGGGACCGCGCTCGATCTTGAACACGCTCGCGCACAGCTCGTTCGTGTTCTCCCTTGTGCCACCGAGGAAATCGCTCAGGCCGGCGGCCAGTTCGGCGACGCCGTCACCGGTCCGCGCGGAGCCGAAGAACACCGGTGAGACGACGCCGCGGCGGGTCTGCCGCACCAGTTCGGCACGGCAGTCCGCCGCGTCGTCCAGGTACGCCGCGAGGAACTCATCGTCGTGTTCGGCGAGCAGTTCGGCGGACGGTTCGACCGGCCTGCTCCGCGCGGCCGCGGTACCGATGTCGTCGACGTCCGACAGGGGTACGCACGCCACGCCGAGCCGGTCGGCCAGCTCGGTGAATAGCCCGTCGTACCGGGCGCCCGCCCGATCGATCTTGTTCGCGAACAGCACGACCGGGATGCGTTCACGCGCCAGGGCACGCATCAGCACCCGCGTCTGCGCCTGCACGCCCTCGACGGCCGAGACGACCAGCACCACGCCGTCGAGCACGCGCAGGGCGCGTTCGACCTCGGAGATGAAGTCGGGGTGGCCGGGGGTGTCGATGAGGTTGATCCGCGTGTCGCCGACGACGAACGACACGACGGCCGACCGGATGGTGATGCCGCGCCGGCGTTCGGTCGCCAGCGAGTCGGTCTGGGTGTCGCCGGTGTCGACCCGGCCGACCCGGTCTATCACCCCGGCGTGGTGCAGCAGCTGCTCGGTGAGGCTGGTCTTACCCGCGTCTACGTGCGCGAGAATGCCGATGTTCAAGTGTTCCAAGGGAGAACGGCTCCAGGGCTGTCAAGAGGTCCACAGGGCTGGGGAACTCGACAGCGCACCTCACACCGTTCTCCTTTCGCGTTTTCCCGGATGCTAGCGGCGCCGCGCTCGGGCGACGACCGAATTAGAACCGCGGCGGCCGCTTCTCCAGGAACGCGGTCACGCCCTCCGCGTAGTCCGCACTATGAGCCGCCTCCGCGTAGAGCGCCTCCACGGCCAGGTCCTCGTGCCCGCCGTCGGTGATCCGGTTGACGATCTCCTTGGCCCCGCGCACGGACACCTGCGCGCGCGACGCGATCGTCTCGGCCAGCTCCTTCACCCGCCCGTCCAGCTCGGCCGGCGGGTGCACCTCGTTCACCAGCCCGATCCGCAGCGCGGTCGCCGCGTCGATCAGGTCCGCGCTGAACAGGATCTGCTTGGCCCACGCCGGTCCCACGACGTCGACCAGCTGCTTGGTGGACGTGAAGTTGTAGACGATCCCGAGCTTCGCGGGCGTGATCCCGAACCGCGCGTCGTCCGCCGCGAGCCGCAGGTCGCACGCGAGCGCGATCTCGCAGCCGCCGCCGACGCAGAACCCGTGCACCGCCGCGATCGTCGGCTTCCCCAGCTCGGCGATGGCCCGCTCCCCCGCGTGCACGGCCGCGCCGTACTTCGCCGCGCCCTCCGCGCCGCGCCGCAACGTGGAGAACTCGGCGATGTCGGCGCCCGCCGAGAAGTGGTCGCCGCCACGGATCACCAGGACGCGCACGGAGTCGTCCTGCGCCACGGCGTCCATCAGGCCCGGCAGCGCGGACCACATCTCGTGGCTCATCGCGTTGCGCTTGGCCGGCCGGTTGATCGTCACGGTCGCGACCGGGCCCGCGGTCGTCAGTTCGAGGAACTCGCTCACGGCGAACACGCTAACGCCCGACCGGCGTGGCCGGGGTCAACAAGAGACCGATCTCAAATGGGCCTCGGGCAGGCCACCTGCTTGTAAAGTTCTTTTACGAACCTGTGAAGGGAGCCGTGCGTGACCGGGCCGAGGAGCGGTGCGTCGACGTTGCGGACCTTCGCGGTGCGGCTGCGCAACAGCGCGCCGGTGTCGGCGCGGATCCTGTCCGAGCTCGCCGGCGAGATCGACCGCGGCGGCCCGGTGGCCGACCTGCTGTGCTCGCATCACGCCGTGCACAGCCCGTTGTTCGGCATCCAGGCGCTGGCCGGCGTGCGGCTGCTGATGCTCAACGGCAAGGCTCCCGAGCTCACCGACCGCTTCAACGCCGCGCACGCCGCCGCCATGTCCGGTGAGGGCGACAGCACGTCACTGCTGGCGTGGCTCGCCGCGCGCCGCGCGATCGTGGACAACCCAGGCGACATCCTCGCCGCGCTCGACCGGACCGTGCAGCAGCACCAGCCGAAGACCGCCGGGTTCCTGCTGCGCGGCCTGACCATGCTGGGCGCGCCCCGCATCCGGTTGCTGGAGCTCGGCGCGTGCGCGGGGCTCAACCTGATCCTCGACCGGTACCGCTGGTTCGGGCTCGGCTGGGAGTGGGGCGACATCGCCTCACCCGTGCGCCTGGCCGCCGTCGGACCGCGCCCGCACCAGCTGGAGATCATCGAACGGGCGGGCTGCGACCTGCAGCCGCGCGACCCGAAGGACCCGCGGCACGCGATGATCCTGCGCAGCTTCATTCCGCCCGAACACGACGCGCTGCGCTGGGACCTCGACGACGCCATCGCGCTCGCCGCGAAGGTCGGCGTGCCGGTGCAGTGCTCCCCGGCGGGCCGCTGGTTGCGGGAGATGCTCGTCCCGCCGGAGAACCCGGCGACGCTCACGGTCGTCTGGCACAGCTCGTTCTGGAACTACCTGACCGACTCCGAACGCGACGAGATCGAGACCACGCTGACAGCCGCGGCCGGTTCGATGCCGCTGGCCCGGATCGCCTACGAGCCAGTGGACTGGCGAACCAACCCGCGGCTGTCAGTCACGGTCTACGCCTGAACGGGTTTTCCGTTCACGGTCACGTTGGTGAACTTCAGCCCGTCGACGTTCTTCACGGTGTTGGACGTGCTGCCGACACCGGTGAACTTGCAGTTGCTCAGCGCCAGCCCCTTGACGTGCGAGTTGGACAGCCCGCTGACGTCCAGCACCTTCGAAGCCTTGGTACAGCTGGAGTTCGACAGCGTGAACGGCCCGAACTTCGGCACGTAGTTGCCGGTCTGGCTGTTGTAGGTCGTCGTGACGTAGATGATCGACCGCTCGAACACCCCGGACACGCTGTCCAGGTTGATGTTCTCGGAGAACCCGCCGCGCTTGGTGTTCGACTTGACGTAGAGCGCGAACTTCGTGGCACCGACGCAGTTCAGCTTGTACGCGTAGACGTTGCGGATGCCGCCGGTCTGCTCGGAGCCGCACGTGATGGCGCCCCAGTTGCCGTTCATCCGGCAGTTGACCACGACGAGGTTCTGGCACGGCACGTTGATCCGCCGCCCGTCCTCGTCGCGCCCGGACTTGATCGCCACGTTGTCGTCGTGTGCGCCGAGGTCCGAGTTGGAGATGACGACGTGGTCGCACGACTCGGGGTCGCACGCGTCGGTGTTGGACGACGCCGTCGACGGGTCGGTGTGCACGTCGTCGACCGTGACGTTCTTGCACAGCGTGGGGTGGATCTGCCAGAACTTCGGGTTCTTCAGCGTGATGCCCTGGATCAGCACGGTGTCGCAGCTGTACGGCTCGACGAACGTGGACCGCATCTGCGCGTTGCCCGGCACGACCCGCTGCTGCGGCGGCTTGGACACCTGACCTTCCAGCCACTTCCGGTCGCTGCCCTTGTTCCAGCTGCCGGTCGCGCCCGCGTCGAGGGTGCCCTTGCCGGTGATCGCGATGTTGGTCTGCTTGTACGCGTAGACCATCGGCGAGCGGTTCATGCACTCGATGCCCTCGTACCGCGTCAGCACGACCGGGAACTTCGAGGCGTCGCCGGAGAACTTGAGCACCGCGCCGGCCTCGAGGTGGAAGTCGACGTTGCTCAGCAGGTGCACCGCACCCGTCACGTAGGTGCCCGACGGCACGATCACGTGTCCGCCGCCCGCCTCGTTGCACGCGCCGATGGCCTTGCGGAACGCGTCGGTGTTGTCGGTCTTCCCGTCGTTCTTCGCGCCGTACTGCATGACGTTGAAGTTCTTGTCCGGGAACGACGGGAGCTTCGTGTTCTTGACGATCTCGTTGGCTTCCGGCCACGGCAGCGTCGGCACCGCCTGGACGCGTGCCTTGGGTACGGCGACGGCCGCCTGCGCGAGCAGCGGGGTCCCGACCGCCGCGACCAGGGTTGACTTCAGCAACAGCCGCCGGTTGATCCTGCCGTCCATGGACGTTCCTCTTCCGCAGTGAAGGAAAACGTGGGCGGCGGCGGGTTTGTGAGCTGTGTTACAGAAAAGACCGTAAACGTTTTCGCTGTCCTCGTCCAGGGCGGCTACGAGATCTTCAGCGAACGCGCCATCTCGCGGAAGGCCGGCACCTGGTCGGGGTACTTCACCGGGTCGGAGGTCCCGGCGATCATGATGCACCCGTCGTCCTTGAACAGGACCATCAGGTAGCTCCCGCCACCGGTGACCTCGTATCCGTTCAATGCCGCCAGGTCCACCATCGTCACCTTGTCCACCACCGGCTTCGAGGCGAGCTTCTGGAACCGGTCGACGGCGAAGCTCTCGAACGCAGGCGTGTACACCTTGTCGTCGGTCGTGGTGACGACCAGTTCGGGCACTCCCGGACCGGGCTTGCCGCCCAGCGTGAACACCAGCCCGCCGGCCCGTTGGTACCCCGCTGCCGGGGTGATGTCGAGGCCGCGACCGCCGGGATCCGCATCGGCTTTCCACACGACGTCGAGAAGCAGAGCCCGCAGGTCGTCGACCGAGACCGGGTCGTTCGGCTCGAGCGTCCCCTTCATCAGCACCGTGTAGTCGTCCACCGCCACGGAGACGGAGACGAACGAGGTGTTGTCCTGGGTCCGGCGTCCGCTCGCCGCGACCGCCGGGCTGCCCGCCACGGTCAGCCGCTGCGTCTCCCGGACCTCCAGGCCGTACCGCGGGGCGTTGACGCTGTCGTACTCGGACGCCGCGCCGTCGATCCGCACGTCGGGCGGCATCCCGAGGGCGCGCACCATGCTGACCAGCACGTTCGTCCGGGTGCCTGGCCTGGTCAGGCCGGGCAGGTTCTCGTCGACCTGCATGCCCGCGGGCACCTCTAGGAACACCTTGGTGCGCGGAATCTGCTGCCGCGGGCCATGAACGGGTGCACCGGGCTCCGCGGTACACCCGCCCACAGCCAGAAGCGCGCACAGCACAAGAACTCTGGATCCCCCCATGAGGCGGATCCTAGAGATCACCGATAGGCGTTGCGGGTGTATTGCAGGCTGAAGGTGCCCTTGTTCGAGAAGTAGGTGTTGATCAGCAACGCCGGGTCGGTCGCCATGTACCCGCGCAGGATCGACCCGTCGTTCTGGTCGTCCCAGCCCCACGCCGTGTTCGCCGCGTTGTCCTTGCCGTTGTCGCCGCGGAACGTGCCGAACGACGCGTAGGTCTCGGAGTTGTTGCGCCGCGCCCACAATCCGCCGGTGGCGAAGGTGTTCACGAGCCGGTACCCGACCGAGCGGTCGTTGCCCGACGAAGGCACCTCGCCGACCCCGGTCGGGAAGTACACGACGCCATCACCACCCGGGAAGGTCACCGTGTCCCAGTTGTAGAGCCCGTGCCCCTTGGCCTCCTGCCGCGTGGCGGGGTGGCCGTCGACGAGCGCCAGCGTGCCGTCGACGTTCTCCTGACCGCCCGTGTACGGCGACCCGGCCGGCACGTAGGAGTAGAAGTCGTTGTGCGCCACGGTGACCGCGGCCTCGAGCTTGCCGAACGCCGAGCCGTCCCGGCGCACGGCGAAGAGCACGCCCTCCATGTCGTTCTCGTGCGTGTACTGGCCGAACGGGTCGGGGAAGTCCTCCCAGTCGCGCGGGTGGTAGAAGCTGTAGACGAGGAACCAGTGCGTGGACGTCTCCACCACGGAGTAGTAGGCGGCACCCGTTAACCGGGAGAGCGGCCCGGATTCGGACTCCCAGTTGTTGAGCGCGTTCCAGTCGCCGTCGAAGTCCACTGTGGACAGATAGTCGGCGTCGTAGTCGGACGAGTCGGTGTCCTGCATGTGCACCGGAGCCCAGTGCGCGGCGAGCTCGGCATCCGTGGCGGCCGAGGCCGGCGGCGCCACTAGCACGGTGGTAACGACAGCGGCGAGTACCGCGTGAACAATTTTCATACCGAGGGACGGTAGGGATCACCGTCCCTCGGGCGCTACCGAGCGGAGTTAACCGTTCACGCAGCTTTGGGGAACATCGCGGCCATGCCGGGCGGCGCCACGAACGGCCGCCACGTGCCCTCCGCCTGCGCCAGCCGGTCCGCGACCACCCACAGCACGGTGGCGTTGTAGCCGTAACCGAGGTGCGAAGAGGACACCTGGACGTTCTCCCGGCGGTGACCCGGTTCCTCCACACACGACTCCCACGCCACGATGCCGTCGGTCTTGGAGTAGATCGACGTCGCGGGCACCGGGATCGGTGGCCGCATGTGCTCCGGCGGCGGGAACTCGTCCTTCGGGATGTGCAGCCGCGAGAACAGCTCGAACGCCGGCAGCGCGCGGGACTGCCTGGGGTCCGTCATGTTGTACGGGCTGCCCAGCGTGATCACCTGGCGCACGCGGTGCGGGTGGTCACGCGCGAGCTCGCGGGCGAAGATGCCGCCGAGCGACCAGCCGACCAGGCTGACCGGCCCGCCGTAGGCGTCCGAGACGCGCTGGATCAGCGAGTGGATGCCGTCGACGGCCTTGCGCGTCGGGCCGATGTTGCGGCCGAGGCCCCACTTGTGGACCTGGTAGCCCAGGCCGGTCAGGAACCGCCGCAGCAGCGCCGTCGAGCTGTCGGCCGCGCCGAGGCCGGGCAGGACCAGCACCGGATGCTCGTCACCCGCGGGAGCTCCGCGCAGCATGGCCCGCGAGGCCACGAACTGGGCGACGTCGACCGCGCAGCGGGTGGGCTCGGTGAGGTGCCAGAAGAGGCTCGGCGCCGACCCTCTGACCAAGTGCAAGCGTGTGGGAGGCGTTTCACGGAACTCTGAAGGAACGGCAGACATGAGAGCCTCCCCGCAACGTCGACAACCCCGAGCCGGCGCCTGGACCACGTTGTCCAGATGTATCCATGATGTTTCGCGGACGATCATTTCGCCAGCGTTTTCATGTCTCGATTCGCATGTGTCCGGTAACACGTTGGCAACCTCACAGGTGTGCACTGCCTCTCACCTGCATGGACGTCGATTCAGAACCAATCTGTGCCCTACCCTTGGTGGGTGGATCGGATGAGTTCTTTGGACGCAGGTTTCTACTTCATCGAGGACGAGAACGTGCCCATGCACGTGGGCTCGGTTCTGGTTTTCGACGGTCCGGCGCCGTCGTACGGGGACGTGATCCGTCTCTTCGTGTCGCGCCTGGAGCAGGTTCCCCGCTACCGGCAGAAGGTGAAGGCCCTGCCGTTCCACGTCGGACGTCCGGTGTGGGTGGACGACGACCACTTCCAGATCCTCTACCACGTGCGGCACACCGCCGTTCCCTCGCCGGGCGGTGAGGACCAGCTGCGCAACCTCGCGGGCCGCATCTTCGCCCAGAAGCTGGACGACAAGAAGCCGATGTGGGAGGCGTGGCTCGTCGAGGGCCTCGAGGGCGGCCGCTGGGCCATCATCTCGAAGGTCCACCACTGCATGATCGACGGCGTCTCCGGCACGGACATGCTGCAGCTCCTGCTGGGCACCGAGCAGGAGAGCAAGCTGCCGGAGCCGAAGGAGTGGACGCCCGCGCCGACGCCCAGCACGCTCGACCTGATGGTCGACGGCGTGCGCGACGCCGTGCTGACGCCCGTCCAGCACCTGTCCGCGCTGCCCGCGCTGGCCCGCAACCTGCGCAGCTTTAGCGAGATCCTGGACTTCGGCAAGTCCGTGCTCGGCAGCCTCCCCGGCACCGCGCGCCGCCTGTTCACGCGCGCCGCGACGTCGCTGAACGGCCCGATCGGCCCGCACCGCCGCTGGGTCTGGGCCCGCGCGAACCTCGCCGAGATCAAGCAGATCCGCAAGGTCACCGGCGGCACGGTCAACGACGTCATCCTGGCCGCCATCACCCGCGGCTTCCGCGACCTGCTGGAGAAGCGCGGCGAGCTCGCCGACGACATGGTCGTGCGCACCATGGTGCCGGTGTCGATGCGCAAGGCGGACCAGCACAACGAGCTGAACAACCGGGTCAGCGCGGTCCTCGTCAACCTGCCGGTCGGCGAGTCGAACCCCGTCGAGCGGCTGCGGATCATCCGCGAGCAGATGGACGACCTGAAGTCGTCGCGCCAGGCCGCGGGCGCGGACGTGCTGACCAACCTCAGCAACTTCGCCGCCCCCACGCTGATGGCGCTGGGCTCGCGCACCGCGATGCGGTTCCCACAGCAGGTCCTGCAGACCATCACGACGAACGTGCCCGGCCCGCGCGTGCCGCTCTACATGCTCGGCCGTCCGCTGGTGGAGATGTTCCCGTACGTGCCGGTCGCCTCGACCGTCCGGATCACCGTCGGCATCTTCTCCTACCTGGACAAGTTCACCTTCGGCATCAACGCGGACTTCGACGGCGTGCCGGACGTGCAGGTGCTAGCGGATGGTGTCCGCACCGGCTTCGACGAACTCGTGGCACTCTCTGCCGAGTGAGATACGCCTTAACGGTTCGGGTCGGCGAACACGACGCCTCCATGACCGTCGTCGGGCTCGACGCCCGGCTGGGTGCCGTGGGTGTGGCGCTCGGCCAGTTCGACGACGTCCGCGTCGAGTTGGAGGACATCCGGTGGGCGTCCTACCGGGCCTTGTCCGCGACGCTCGTGTTCCACGACGTGCACGTGAACCCGCCCGCGACGATCGTCGCGTCGCCGGTCGAGTTCACGTGCAAGGTCGCCGCTTCGGACGTGCCCGCGTTGCAGCGGTGGAAGTGGCTGCCGCTCAACGTGTTCCTCGTCGACGACGCGGTGCACGTGCGCGTGCACCGCTGGTTGCCGCCGAAGGTGTTCCCGATCCCCGAGCTGCCGAGGGGCATCAAGCTCACCGGGCTGGAGCACGACGGCGACGAGTTCGTGCTGACGGGAACCGCTCCCGTGATCCGGGAGCGGCTCAGCGTCGCTCAGCTCGCGGAACTGTTGAGCCGGTTGGTCTCCAGCCAGTCCAGCACGCGCTCGGACACCACGTCCGGGATCTCCAACTGCGGCACGTGACCCACGTTGGCGAACTCGTCGTAGCGCCAGTGCGGGTGCCTGCGGGCCGCGTACCGCGCACTCGCCACGTTCACAAGGCGGTCCTTGTCGCCGCTCATCAGGAACACCGGCACCTTGATGCCCGCCATGGCGCCGAAGTAGGGGCCGCGCCGCGACACGGCGAACACCGTGGAGCGCGCGGCCGCCAGGAACGCCGCGTCCAGCCCCTTGACCTTCGCTCGCGTGTGGAGCAGGTGCTCCGAGGCCCGCTTCAGCTCCTCGGGCACCAGTGACGGGTTCGCGCAGCAGAGTTCGAGCACCCGGTCGACCTGTGCGCGCGCCGGCGCGCTCTTCGTCTTGGCCAGGAACCGCTCGCCCAGGCCGGGCACGGAGTACATGAAGAACGTCGTCAGCATCGTCGGGTCCGGGCGCGTGCCGAGCACCATCGGCAGCGCCGGGTCGACGAGCACCAGCCCCCGCACACCGTCGGGCTGCTTCGACGTGTGCAGGATCGAGATCAGGCCGCCCATGGAGTTGCCCATGAGGATCACGGGCTCCTGAACGACCTCTTCGAGGAATCGGCCGAGCAGCTTCACGTTCGCCGAGATCGACGTCGCGCGTCCCTCCGGAAAGGTCAGCCCGAACCCGGCGAGGTCGACGGCCACGACCCGCGCGACGTGCGTGAGCTTCGGCGCGAGCAGCGCCCAGTTGAGGTGCGAACCGCCGAGCCCGTGCACCAGGACGATCTTCGGACCGTCGGCCGGTCCTCCGAAGTCGACCCAGTGCACGGGCCCGTCGATGTCCGCGTGGTGGCTGGTCCCACCGAAGTTCGCAACGGTCGTCATACCAACCAGTATGTTGGCAACGCCGTCTCAAACAAGGCCCCGTTGGGTGTTTCCGGTCTCCGCACTGGCCCCTTGGAGGCGTGTTCGCTGCGGAGCAGCATCGATGTTCGTGATGAAACGAATTCTCGCGACCCTGGTCGCAGGCGCCTGCGTGCTCGGTGTGACGCAGGGAACGGCGGCAGGCCAGATCCAGATCCAGGTGTCCACGACGGTCGTGATCAACGAGCTGTCCCCGGACGGCCCGAACGGCGCCCTGGACGAGTTCCTGGAGATCCGCAACGTGAGCGGGGTGCCACAGGATCTGACGGGGGTGAGGGTGCGGGTCCAGACGGCCATACCGTCGTGCCAGGTGGTGCTGGTGCTACCGCTGGACGGCTTCGTGCTGGCACGGGCGGGCAGCCCTGGCGACTTCCTGGTGCTCACCGGACCGGACTTCAGCAGCACCGTCGATGTCGATGCGCAGGTGCTGTCGCTGGGGGTGGAGCTGCTCCCGGCTCGGGGTTCCGCGACGTTGTTCACCGGGAACAGCCGGGTCGACGCCGTCGCATGGGCGCCGCCACAGCTCGGGACGTGCCCTGGGGAGGGCAGACCGGCTCGCACCTCGCCGCTCGGCGGGTCGCTGTCCCGTGACGTGCTCGGCACCGACACCGACGACAACCGCACCGACTTCCACATCGCGAGGCGCAGCGCGGGCTCGGAGTGATGCGCCAAGGTAAGACACAGGGGGCCGGAGCGTAAAACTCGCGCGAGTTTTACGCTCCGGCCCCGTGAGTCTTACCGTCCGGCCCCGTGAGTTTTACGCTCCGACCTCGAGGTAGTCGACGTTCGGACCGCCGTTGACCGTGGTGGCCGTCGCCCGGATCACGTTTTCCCCCGCGTTCAGGTTGACCGTGACCGTCACGTCCTGCCACGTCGTCCAGGCCCCGGTCGCCGCGAAGCCCAGCTCGTCGGCCGCCAGCGCGCCGTTGACGTTGATGTCCAGCGGCCGGTTCGCCGTCGTGCCGTTGGCATACCGCAGCTTGAGCGTGACCGGACCGGCCTGCGCGGCGTTGACCTTCCACTCGACCGCGCTGCCTACGACGTTGTCGTAGTTCACGAAGCCGGTGCCGGAGAACCCGGCGTGGTTGGACTCGACGACGCCCTGCGTGATCGTGGCGTTCTCGGCCTCGTAACGGCCGGGGTCGGGCGTCGGGGTACCGCCACCGTTCGCGTACGCGCTGCCCAGCCACGCCTCGTCGACGCGCAGCTGCGCCTTGCCCTGCGTGGAGGTCTTCTCGACCCGGATGTGCCGCGCGGTGGTGTTCGCGGGCAGGTCGATGAACTGCACGCCGCGGTGGTTGGGCAGCGAGCCGGACTTCACGTTCGTCCAGCTCGACCCGTCGTTGGACGTGTAGACGTTGTAGTTCTTGATGCGCGCCGAGCCGGACGACGGGTAGGTCGTCGAGTCCTCGCGCTGGTTGATCGCGACGTACGAGACCTTCTTGGCGGAGCCCAGGTCGAACCGCAGCGACACGGTGCCGGCGCCGGTGGCGTCCCAGTAGGTCTGGTAGTTGCCGTCCGCCGCGGCCGAGGCCGGGTGGCCGCTGCCGGAGGCCGACGCGCTCATCGTGTAGCTCGACTGCGGGATGATGCCCTCACGCCCGGCGGTCTCCACCTTGAACACGGTGTCGTACTGGTCCCAGTTGGACACACCCGACAGCGTCAGCGTGCCACCGCCCTGCGTCCACGACACGGCCGCGCCGGTCCGCAGGTTGGTCACCTTCGAGACCTTGTAGCCGTTGTCGCGCACCTTGAGCGTGCTGCCGGACGGCTTGGTGATCACGTGGATGTAGTGGTTGTTCGCGTTCGATTTGCTGACGGTCGTGATGCCGTGCGCGCCGTCGTTCCAGAACCCCGGCTTGAGGCCGCCGTTGTTGTACCCGCCACCGGAGACGCCGAGCAGACCTTCCTTGATCTGGTCGAGGTAGCCGGCCGCGAAGTTGTTGAAGTTCTGCTGGTTCGAGGGGAACTTGCCGTTGACCATCGCCGTCTCGGCCATGAGCGCCTTGACGTCGGACCCGGCGTTGGTGATCAACCGGCCCAGCGTGAGCTTGTAGTCGACGCCCGAGTTCGACCCGCCGTACCACCACGGACCACTGCTGGGCAGCTTGAAGCAGGCCTCGATCAACCGCGGCGCGGCGGTGTAGACCGCCTGCGGGTAGTCGTAGTTCGGCGTCATGCCGGTCTTCTGCTCGTTGCTGATCGTGTCCATGATCGGCGTGTCTTCGTTGTTGTTGCTGAGCACCATGTCCGGGCGCTCCTTGCGGATGCGCTCGTACAACCCGTTCTGCTCCCAGTACGCGTTGTCGTTGTCGATCCAGAACCCGGCGAGCTTCGGGTACCGCTGCATGACCTCGACGAAGTTGTCGTAGCTGAACTGCCCGAAGCCGGGGCGCTGCGTCAGGTCGATGCTCTTGCCCTTGTACTTCGAGTAGGCGGCCGAGTCGAGCCACTCGTGGCCGCCCTCGGCGTGCCACTGCGGGTCGTCGGTCATGTAGTTGATGACCTTGAGGCCCTGGGCGTCGGCCGCGGTGATCAGCTCACCGAGGAAGTCCCGTTTGGTCGCACAGCTGCCCGGCACGTTCGACGGCCACGCCCGCGCGTAGCCGAGCCGGCTGTGGAACGACGCGAGGACGAGGTACTGCGCGTGCAGCTTCTTGGCCTCGTCGACCCAGTACTTGGCGTTCCAGCCGCCGCCGGTGACGGCGCTCTCCCACGCCGAGCAGCTGGTGTAGCCGGGCGAGGTGCGCATGCCCCAGTGCAGGAAGAGACCCGCCGTGGACGCGCGCAACCAGTCCTGCCGGGGGTGGATCACTTCGGCGCTGGCCGTCCCAGGGCTCAGTCCGACCACGAGTAGAGCGGCGCTTATCAACACGCCGATGCGACGCAACTTTGCACGCACGAGCCAGCCTCCATGCCGGGACGCCTTCCGCGGCGGAAGAAGACGTGCTCGATATCACTCGCGCAGAGATGTACTCCACAGATATGAACACTTCAAGAGGAGATCCGATGTCTGAGCACGTTTCTCAGGTTACTTAATCGGTAAAGGCTCCGAACGAGCCGATGTCTGCTAGTGACTGGGGTGCCCGTAGAGCCCTGCGCCCTTCAACTCCAGCACCTTGAGGAACGCGTCCGACGCCTCGTACGACGCCGCGATCAGCTCCTGCGTGTGCGTGAAGTCGAGCGGCGTCACCTGCTGCACGGGCGGCCCCGGCAGGTAGAGCACGGGCACCTCGCGGCTGGCGAGCTCGACCTCGAGCACGGCCTGGTTCCGCATCCCCAGCGTCGCCCAGAAGAGCAACGTCTCGGCGAGCGTCTCCGGCACCGTCGGCAGGTGGCCGGGGAACGCGCAGTCGAGCACGACCAGGCTCTTCGCCCCCATGGCCAGCGCCTGCCGGATCGGCACGTTGGCGAGGACGCCCCCGTCGTACAGCACCTGCTCCCCGATCCGCACCGGCGGGTACACCCCCGGGATCGCCGCGCTGGCGAGGATGGCGGGGATCAGCTCGCCCTCGGTGATGTTGACGGCCTCGCCGGTGACACAGTCGACGCTCACCGCGCCGAACGGCAGGGACAGCTGCCCGAACTCCCTTGTGCCGTCGAGGCCTTCGTCGAGGACGTCCCTCAGGCCGGTGTTCGGGAACAGGTAGGTCTTGTTGGTGCGCAACGACCTCAGCTGCGCGATCGGCCCTCCGGGGAAGACGCGCTGGCGGGTCATGCCTTCCCACAGTGTGGCGAGACGGTCGGCGGCCTTGTCGGGGTCCAGTGCTAGCAGGGAACCGTTGACCGATCCCACGGACGTGCCGACGACCAGGTCGGGGCGCACGCCGTGCTCGGCCAGGGCGCGCAGCATGCCGACCTGGCTGGAGCCGAGGCTGCCTCCACCGCCGAGCACGAACCCGATTGGACCGGGAAGGTTGATCGTCACGAGTGCCGATCTTAAGTCGGGATCACGTGTCCCGCTTGAACAACCGGCCGACACCTGTCACCAGGCAGATGGCAAGGATCCAGCCCATCACGGTGAACGCCACCGCAGCCACCGCGCCGCCGCCGTGCGGTATCCAGAGGTCCCGATGCCTGATGCTCACCAATGGCAGCAGGAGGTCGGTCGTGTAGAGGAAGGGGTTGAACCATCTGTTGTCGATGTCATTTCGCACCGGAGTGAAGTTGCTGTCGTTCAAGTTGAGCAACGAGAAAATCGCCCAACCAGCCGCCTGGAGCGCGACCAACCACCAGAGCACTCGGAAGGGCTTGTAGCCGTAGCCCACGGTTGCCTTGAAAACCCGGCCGAACAACCGGTTCAGCCAGGCCAGCTGTCCGGTCCCGCTCGCGAAACGCGCATCCTCCCGTGCCATCAGCACCTTGGTCGCCAGATCGTGTCGCCCGGCAGCCGAGTAGGACGAAGCAAGCTGCAGGTACACCTGTGGGACGTATTTGTGGTTCTTGTGCAGCCAGAGGATGCGGGTCTTCGCATCCTCCGTGTCGCGCAGAGTTCCGTAAACGAGCCCGTCCAGTTCCATCTTCTTGGGCAGCGCCGTCTGACGGTCGTCCAACGAAGCCACGCGGACACGGCACAGGTTGAGCAGGCGAGGTGGCTTCCTCTCCTGGAACCTCAGCTTCAACGCCCCGTCGATACAGGTGCCCTTGAGCGACACTTCACCGGCGATCGAGGCGCCGACGAACGAAAGATCAGCGGCGATCATCGCGCGAGACATCTGGACGGAACCGTCGGAGGTGACGTTGTCGAAGATCACTGACTGGCCCACCCTGACGCGGTCGCATTTGAGCGCGTCCGACCGCTTCTCCAGGCTGGCACCGGTGAAGTCGAGGCGGCCCTCGATCCTGGCATCGTTGAGCACGATCTGCCCCAACGCGACGAACCTGTCGCCTTTCACGCGGAACAACGCATCCCGGCCAACGCGAAGTCCGGTCGCGTCGAGCACGGTGCCCGTCACGTTCTCGAAGTGACCGCCCTCGGCCCAGATGCTGCCGCTGACCTCGGCACCCGCCAGCAGGATCTGGCCTTCGACAAAGCACCCATCACGGAAGATGAGGTTCTGCGCGACCGAGGCACGCGCAAGATCGAGCGCCTTGCCTCCCTTGTGCAGGAATCGGCCTCCGGCGAAGTCGAGCCAGCCACCGATCTTGCAGCCGGTCAGGTTCAACTGCCCCTCGACCCGGCACCCGTTCGAGAACTTCGCCTTCTGGTCGACCGTGAGTCCCACCGCCTCCACGGCGACCTTGCCTGGGTTGCGGAACGTCGCCCCGGAGCAGTCCAACCGGCCTTCAACGCGCGCGCCCCGCAGGGATGCCTGTCCGTCGACGGTGAACCCGTCCTGCCAGAACACGTGCTCCTTCACGATCAGGCCGCTGAGCTCCAGAGCCACGTTGCCCGGATTGCAGAAGCAGGCGCCGCCGCAGATGAACTGGCCGTCGATCGCAGCGCCCACCATCTTCGTGACGCCCTCTGCCAGGAACTTGTCCGAGCAGCGCATGTCCTGCTCCACGTGCAGGCCGTCCGCCTGGATCGCCACGCCGGGCAGGTTTCTGATCTTACTTCCTTGCAGGTCGAACTGGCCGAACACGTGCGCCCCGGTCAGTACGACCGGACCGGACACCGCACACCGTTGCAGGACCAGGCTTCCGCCGACTGTGAGCTGGGCTGCTCTCAACGCGGGCAATGCGCAATCCACGAAGTACAACGCCGACGACCGCGCTTGCTGCAGACACGGCACGCCAGTGAAGCGACAACGCACGAACTGGACCGCGAAGTTGATGTCACCCGCTTCCAGGTCGAGGTCGCCCACGATGCGGGCGTCGGACAGGCACAGTTTGCGCGGCAGCACGGCGCTGTCCTTGCCCTGCAGCAGAATCTCGGCGAGAACCTCCGCCCGGATGTCCGCGTTGTCAGCGGAGTGGTTGATGTTTCCGTTGCGTCTGAGGGCTTGGAACAGAAGCGTTTCGGGCACGCTCCGGTCGCTGCGAGAGTCCATGATCTCTCCCACGTCATGATCGCATCACTGCAATCCGACACGGAGGCGCCAGAGTGCGTGCCGCCGGCACGATCGGGTTTCAGATGTGTCCAGTACTTCGGCGACGAGCACGACGCGTTAGCACGGTTCACCCGTTCGGCCGGACGACACGTCCTCAGATCATGATCACTCGGGCGGTCGAATCGCCTCCTCGTCCGGCACTCCCACCGAAAAGTGGAGGTGCACGACCCGCCACCGCCCACCCTCCTCGATGAGCACGGCGGTCAGCCGCGTCTCCAACCGGCTCCCATCCGGCAGCACGAACGCGGGTTCGTCCACGACGAACCCCGCACCGTCGTGAGCGAACCCGCGGGCCGAGGGGCCGCCCCGCAGCCGCACCCCGGCCGGCGTGATCATCTCGGCGTAGGTCTTGATCCACGAAGCCCGATCGGAATGCCCCTCGCCCGGCGCCGAGCCGATCACGGAGGTTCCGTCCGTGTCGGCCAGGGCGTCGGAGAACTGGTCGACGGACCCGCTGTTGAACGCGTCGTAGAAGGCGGCGAGCCCGCCCACGATCGAGTTGGAAGCCTTCATCACCAAAGTGAACGCCCCGGCCCGATCCCGGACCAGGGGCCACAAGTCCCACATCCTGAACGGTCTTGGCCACGTCAGACCCGGATGTCAGCATCAAGCCATGTCCCAGGCATCCGTGCTGAGCACGCGCCGCCACGTCGACCTCCGTCGGCAGGCGAGCGCGATCTGTGCGGTGCCCGCTCGTCTCGTCTGACCCACCCAAGGAAACAGACAACACGAGGGACACCCCGATGAGCGGTACCGCCAGCACTGTCCTCAAAACGGTCCTCGACCACGGCCCGGTCGCCAAGAGCACGATCGCGCGCCTCACCGGGCTGAGCCCGGCCACGGTCACCAAGCAGTACGCCGAACTGAAGACGCACGGCCTCGTCCGGGAGGTCGACACGCGGATCCCGCGCGTCACGCTGGGTCGGCCGCACGTGCCGG
Source organism: Lentzea sp. NBRC 105346 (assembly GCF_030269605.1). GTDB lineage: Bacteria > Actinomycetota > Actinomycetes > Mycobacteriales > Pseudonocardiaceae > Lentzea. The sequence goes on along the minus strand of NZ_BSTQ01000014.1, from coordinate 49,003 downwards.
TCGACATCGACATCGACCGGCACGTCGTCGCGGGGGTTCACATCGCGTACGGGCACACCACGCTCGCACTGATGAACCTGCGCGGCCAGGTGATCGCACAGGAGCGCGAGCCGCACGAAACCAAGACGCCCCAAGGGGTTCTGACCAGGATCACGGAACGGCTCCCCCGGTTCCTGGACGGAAGAGCACCTGTGGGCATCGGCGTCGCCACGGGCGGGGTGATCGACCCGGACACGGGCACGATCGTCGAGCACAGTCAGCTCGGCTGGCGCGGAGTCCAAGCGAAACGGTTCCTGAGTGACGCGCTCGGGACCGACGTCCACGTCGAGTCGCACTCGCGGGCATTGACGCGGGCCGAGCAGCTGTTCGGCGACGAGCGCACGCGTACGAGCGTGGTGCACCTGTTCGTCGGGAACGTCGTCGACGCGGCGATCGCGACCGGTGGCACCGTGCACCACGGGCCGGGCGCGAAGGCCGGCGAGATCGCGCACCTCAAGCTCTACGGCGACGAAACCCCTTGTCCCTGCGGGAAGAACGGATGTCTGCAGGCCGCGGTCGCCGACCGGACGCTCGCCGAGCGCGCCACCCGCGCGGGCCTGATTCCCAGGCCCGATCTCCGGCTCCTCATCGACAAGGCCCACCACGATCCGCGCGCCAGGAACCTCTTCCGGCAGCGGGCCCGGTTGGTCGGGCAGGCCGCCCGGCTGCTGCTCGACGTGATCAACCCGGAAGTGCTCGTCGTTGTGGAAGCCGGCAGCATGCACTTTCCGGACTGCCTCGACGAAATACGGGATACCGCGGGCGACAGAATCATCGGGACCAGTTTCGGCCGCGACGTGCTCAGTGTCGCGGCCGGTTCCGTGACGCTGCACGAGATCTACGGCAGCCCGCTTTATTTTCTCACCGAGCAAAATTGACACTGCAGGTCACCTGACAGAGGATTGACCTGCACGTTCACTCACACCAACGATTCTTAGGAATTGGCGATGACTGCTGTCCAGGAAAAGACATTCACCGTCCAGCCGATCGCCGGGCACACCGGCGCGAATATCTCGGACATCGACATTTCCAAGCCACTCGACAAAGACGTCGTCGAGGCACTGGAAGCGACGCTCTATCAGTACAAGGTGATTTTCTTCCGGAACCAGGAGCTGGACCACGCGACGCAGATCGCGTTCGGCAGGCAGTTCGGCGAGCTGACCTACGCGCACCCGCACGACGAGGCGCCACCGACCGGCTACCCGGAGATCTTCACCATCGACCCGCGGCGCTACGAGCAGCGCTACGGCAAGGACTTCAAGGAACAGGCTCGCAAGCGCCAGTACAGCTACTTCTCCGGCTGGCACACCGACGTCACGGCCGCGGTGAACCCGCCGGCGGCGTCGATCCTGCGCGCGGAGGTCGTGCCGGAGATCGGCGGCGACACGACGTGGACGAACCTCGTCGCGGCGTACGAGGGCCTGAGCGACCAGGTGAAGTCCTTTGTGGACACCCTGCGCGCCGAGCACCGGTACCAGACGTACGGCGACTCGTATTCCAAGCGCGTCAACGACAACCTGCTCGTCGCCGAGCACCCCGTGGTGCGGGTGCACCCGAAGACCGGCGAGAAGGGGCTCTTCGTCAACCCCGGCTTCACCAGCCACATCGTCGGTGTCTCGGCCAGTGAGAGCAAGGCGATCCTCGACCTGCTCTACGGCGAGCTCACCCGCCCCGAGTACACCGTGCGGTTCCGCTGGGAGCCGGGCAGCGTCGCGTTCTGGGACAACCGGGCCACCGCGCACCTCGCGCCGCGCGACCTGGAGCACCTCGACGTCCAGCGGACGCTGCACCGCGTCACGGTCATCGGCGACACGCCCAAGGGGCCGGACGGCCGCGAGTCGACCCTCGTGGCGGGCAGGCCCTTCACAGCCGACCACGCCGTAGTGGTGGATTGATGACGGCCGCCACGCTCTCACCGGACACGTTCAAACGGGCGTTCCGCAGGCACGCAGCGGGCGTCGTGGTGATCACGGTCGACGCCGACCGCGGGCCGATGGGCTTCACCGCCACGAGCCTCACGTCGCTGTCGCTGCGGCCGCCGCTGATCTCGTTCGGCATCTCGACGGCGAGCTCCAGCTGGCCGCACGTCAAAGAAGCGCCGACCGTCATCGTGAACTTCCTGACCGCACAACAGGAACACGTCGCGCGCCGGTTCGCCACGAGCGGCATCGACCGGTTCGCCGAACGCGACTGGCACCGGCTGCCCAGCGGCGAGCCGGTGCTGACGGACACGAACTGGTTGCGCGCCAAGGTCGAACGGGTCATCCCGGTCGGCGACCACTCGATCGTCGTCGCGCAGGTGCTGCAGAGCGACCTGCACAACGACGGTCCGCCCCTGCTCTATCACGACGGCACATATCACTCGATCCCTTAGGAAGCCGCCATGCAACGACGATCTTTTCTCGCCGGTCTCGCAGGGTTGGGGGCCCTGAGTGTGGTCGGCTGCTCCACGACGAAAGCCACGACGCAGGTCGTCGGCACGCTGCCCGCGGATCCGCCGCCCGCGGGAACGAAGCTGACGATCTCCATCCGCAGCACGCTCAAGCAGCTGGAGGCGAACGGTGAGCTGAGCAAGCTGCCGTTCCAGGTTCCGGACTGGCCCAACATCAGCGCGGGACCGGACGTCATCCAGGCGTTCCGCGCGAACTCGGTCGACCTCGCCAGCAACGCCGGCATCCCGCCGATCCAGGCGAAGGCCAACCGGTTCGACGCGAAGATCGTCGCGGTCGCCCAACGCGAGCAGCCGCTCTACAAGTTCGCGGGCTCACCCGGTCTCGCGCTCAAGGAGCTCAAGGACCTCAAGGGCAAGAAGATCGCGTTCTCCCAGGGACAGGCACAGGGCGTCGTACTCCTGCGCACGATCAAGGAACTGGGCCTGAAGAACACCGACGTCGAGCTGGTGTCGTTGACCAGCAACCAGTTCCTCACCGCGTTGCAGGCCAAGCAGGTCGACGTCGCGGTGCTGGCCGAACCGCAGCTCACCAAGTATCTGGGCCAGTACCCGGACGCACACGCGATCGACATGAACGCGGTCGACCTGCTGACGATCCTTTGGGCGCCGGTGAGCGTGCTGAACGACGAGGCGAAGCTCAAGGCGATCCGCGCGTTCATCCCGTTCTGGGCCCGTGGCCATGCGTGGTCGCAGGACAACCCGGACAAGTGGGTCGACCACTACTACGTCAAGGACCAGAACGTCAGCAAGGCCGACGGCGACCGGATCGTCAAGGCCACGCCGAAGCTCGTGTTCCCCAGCAGCTGGGACCGGGCGATCAGGTGGGAGCAGGAGACCGCCGACCTGCTCGCCGACGGCGGCTTCACACCGAAGATCAACGCCGACGAGCTGTTCGACCGCCGCTTCGAGCACATCGCGTTCGAGGCGGTCGACGCCAAGTACCGGAGCCAGTCATGACACACGTACTCGACCATCCGGTCGCCGCACTTCCTCAAGCACCACCGAAAACGACCCGGAAACGGCTCGGCGTCGGCAAGCCCATCCCGTACGGGCGAGCGCTCGGACCGTTGCTGCTCATCGGAATCTGGAGCGTCGCGTCCGCGACCGGCGCCCTGGACCCGCGGATCCTCGACTCGCCGTGGACCGTGCTGCAGACCGGCTGGGACCTCACGCAGAGCGGCAAGCTCCCGGACAGCGTGCCGACCTCGTTGCGGCGCGCGGCACTCGGGTTCCTGTTCGGCGGAATCGCCGGCACGGTGCTCGCGATCGTGGCCGGGCTCAGCCGCGTCGGCGAGGCGCTGATCGACGGCACCGTGCAGGTCAAACGCGCGATCCCGTCGCTCGGCTTGATCCCGCTGCTGATCCTGTGGCTCGGCATCGGCGAGGAGTTCAAGATCGTGGTCATCGCACTGGGCGTCGCGGTGATCATGTATCTGCAGACCTACACCGCGCTGACCGGCATCGACAGCCGCTACGTCGAGCTGGCCGAGGTCGTCGGGCTGAGCCGCGCGCAGTTCATCCGCAAGGTGGTCTTCCCCGGCGCGCTGCCCGGCTGGTTCCTCGGGCTGCGGCTCGGCGTGACCGGGTCGTGGCTGTTCCTGATCGTGCTGGAGCAGATCAACGCCACCAGCGGCATCGGCTACCTGATGTTCCAGGCACAGAACTACGGGCAGACCGACGTGATCGTGGTCGGGCTCGTCGTCTACGGCCTCTTCGGGTTCCTGTCCGACGCGGTGCTGCGGCTCGTCGAACGGAGGGCGCTGTCATGGCGACGCACGCTGTCCGGGTGAACAACCTCGTCCGCGCGTTCGGCGACCGCAACGTCCTGGACGGTCTTGACCTCACGATCGCGCCAGGCGAGTTCGTGGCACTGCTGGGCCGCAGTGGATCCGGCAAGAGCACGCTGCTCAAGGCTATCGCCGGACTCGACTACGACGTCAAGGGCAGCGGTGAGCTGAACGTGCCGGACGAGGTCGCGGTGGCGTTCCAGGACTCGCGGCTGCTGCCGTGGCTGCGGGTGCTGGACAACGTCGAGCTGGGCGTGAAACCCGGCAACGGCAGGGCCGCGCTGGCCGAGGTCGGGCTGAAGGGCCGCGAGAAGGCGTGGCCCAGCGAGCTCTCCGGCGGTGAACAGCAACGGGTCGCGCTGGCCCGCTGCCTGGTCCGCGAACCGCGCGTGCTGCTCGCCGACGAACCGTTCGGCTCGCTCGACGCGTTGACCCGCATCAAGATGCACGACCTGCTGCGCGAGCTGTGCGCGCGGCACCGGCCCGCCGTCCTGCTGGTAACGCACGACGTCGACGAGGCCATCGATCTCGCCGATCGGATCGTCATCCTCCAGGACGGCCGGATCGGCCTCGACATCCCGGCGCACTCCGCCGACCGCACCCACCTGTTGTCCGCTCTCGGCATCGGAGTCGCCGCATGACGCTGCACCTGAACCTGTTCATCATCGACACCGGGCACCACGAGGCGTCCTGGCGGTTGCCGGAGAGCGATCCGTTGTCCCACCTGGACATCGCCTACCACCAGCGGATCGCGCAGATCGCCGAGAGAGCCAAGTTCGACTCGGTCTTCCTCGCCGACAGCCCGGCGCAGTTCGGCGACCCCGGCCGGCGGCCGTCCGGCCGGATCGAACCGACGATCCTGCTGACCGCGCTCGCCGCGGTGACGTCCCGGATCGGCCTGATCGCGACGGCGTCCACGACGTACAACGAACCGTTCAACCTCGCACGGCGGTTCTCCTCGCTGGACCACGTGAGCGGTGGCCGGGCGGGCTGGAACATCGTGACCACGGCGGGCGACGACGCCGCCCGCAACTTCGGGCTCGACGCACAACCGGCGCACGTCCAGCGCTACGAGCGGGCCGCGGAGTTCGTCGAGGTGTCCAAGAAGCTCTGGGACTCCTGGGAGGACGACGCGATCGTCGCCGACAAGGCGTCCGGCGTGCACGCGTTGAAGGACAAGGTGCACCCGATCAACCACGTGGGCCGGTTCTTCAGCGTGCAGGGGCCGTTGAACGCGCCGCGCTCGCCGCAGGGCCACCCGCTGCTCGTGCAGGCCGGATCGTCCGAGGACGGCAAGGACTTCGCCGCGAAGCACGCCGAGGCGGTGTTCACCGCGCAGCAGACGCTGGAGGACGCGATCGCGTTCTACCAGGACGTCAAACGCCGCGCGGTGGCGTTCGGGCGGGATCCGGACCACGTCAAGATCCTGCCCGGCCTGGTGCCGGTGATCGGGTCGACCGAGGCGGAAGCCCTTGCGGCGGAGGAGGAACTGGACCGGCTGATCGCTCCCGAGTACGCGCGTGCCAACCTCGCGAAGCTGCTGAAGGTTCCGGCCGAACGCCTCGACCTGGACCGGCCGCTGCCGGACGACCTGCCCACCGAGGAGGAGATCGAGGGCGCCAAGTCGCGGTACACGCTGATCGTCGAGCTGGCGCGGCGCGAGAACCTCACCGTGCGCCAGCTGATCGGGCGGCTCGGCGGCGGACGCGGGCACAAGACGTTCGCGGGCACACCGGAACAGGTCGCGGACACGATCGAGCACTGGTACCGCTCGGGCGCGGCGGACGGGTTCAACATCATGCCCGCCGTGCTGCCGTCCGGACTGGAGGTGTTCGCGGACCAAGTGCTGCCGATCCTGCGCGCCCGCGGTCTGTTCCGCACCGAGTACACGGGCACGACCCTGCGCGAGCACTACGGCCTGCCCCGGCCCGCCAACCAGTTCGAGCTGGTGGCGGTCTGAGTTGAACCGCCTGCTCGGGTACTGTCTGCGCCACCGCGGCGACCTCGCGCTCGCCTTCGGCGCGGCGTTCGTCGCCGCGGTGGCCACCGCCTCACTTCCCCTGGTGCTCCGGCATCTCGTCGACCACGGCGTGGACGGCTGGATCATCGGGTTCCTCGCCGTCGCGCTCGTCCGGTTCGGTGCCGGGTACGTCCGCCGTTACCGGTCCGGCAAGCTTTCCCTGGCGGTGCAACAGGATCTGCGCGACGACGTGTTCGCCGCGCTGCACCGGCTGGACGGCGAACGCCAGGACGACCTGCAGACCGGGCAGGTCGTCAGCCGGTCGATCTCGGACGTCACGCTGATCCAGACGCTGCTGAACTTCCTGCCCAACATCACCGGGAACGTGCTGATGTTCCTGGGTTCCGTGGTCGTCATGGCGGTCCTCTCCCCCGCGCTGACGCTGGTCGCGCTGGCCGTCGGGCCCGCGTTGTGGTTCATCGCGTACCGCAGCAGGCGCGACCTGTTCCCCGCGAACTGGCACGCGCAGCAGGAGGCCGCCGAGGTGGCGACCGGGGTCGAGGCCGCGGTCACCGGTGTGCGCGTGGTGAAGGGTTTCGGCCAGGAGGAGCGCGAACAGGCCGGTCTGGAGGAGCGGGCCCGGCGCCTGTTCGGGTCGCGGATGCGGGTCAACCGGCTCACCGCCAGGTACAACCCGGCCATGCAGGCCGTGCCGGCCCTGGGCCAGGTCGCGGTGCTGGCGTTCGGCGGGCTGATGGTCGCGCGGGGTTCGCTCACGCTGGGCACGTTCCTGGCGTTCACGACGTACCTCGGTGGTTTCGTGAACCCGGTGCGGCAGCTCGCGATGCTGCTGACGATCAGCCAGCAGGCCCGCGCCGGTGTCACGCGGGTGCTCGAGATCATCGACGCCGCACCAGAAGCGTCGTCCGGAACGGTGGTGCTGCCGGACGTCCCGCCGTCGCTGGAGCTGCTCGACGTGACGTTCGCGTACCCCGGCGCGACGCCGGTGCTGAGCGGCGCGTCGCTGCGGGTCCAGCCCGGTGAGTCGGTCGCGCTGGTCGGGGCCGCCGGATCCGGCAAGTCGACGATCGCGTTGCTGCTCAACCGGTTCTACGACCCCACCTCCGGCGTCGTGCGAGTCGGCGGACACGACGTGCGCGCGCTGGACCTCGACTCACTGCGAACGCGGATCGGTGTCGTCTTCGAGGACACCTCGCTGCGGTCGGACACCGTGCGCGCCAACATCGCCTACGGCCGGCCGGACGCGTCGTTGGCGGACGTGCGCGCCGCGGCGCGGGCCGCGTGCGCCGACGAGTTCATCTCGGCGCTGCCGGACGGCTACGACACCGTGATCGGCGAGCAGGGCCTGACGTTGTCCGGCGGGCAGCGGCAGCGGATCGCGCTGGCACGGGCGTTGCTCTACGACCCCCAGGTGCTGATCCTGGACGACGCGACCTCGGCGATCGACCCGCGGGTGGAGGCGGAGATCCACGCGAACCTCGTCGCGCAGCGGCGCCGAACCGTCCTGGTGATCGCGCACCGGCCGTCGACGCTCGCGCTGGCCGACCGGGTGGTCGCGGTGCACGATGGCGCGATCGTCGACCACGACGGCACACTCGAACTGCGCGCGCGGCCGGTGCTCCGCCGGGCGGTCACGTCGATGTCCGCGCACTCGGCGCACGCGTTCGCCGCCGCGGCGAGCAGTCCCCCGCACGCGGGCGGCGGGCTCATGGCGTCCGCGCCGCCCTCGACGGAGATGTTGTCCCTGCTGGAGAACCTGACTCCGGTGCGCGATCTGCCGGATGTGCCGGTGGCCGAGGCACGGGCGGCGGACCCGTCGTTCGGTCTCGGCCGACTACTCCGTCCACTTCGGACTCCGCTGCTGCTCGGCCTGCTGCTGGTGGCACTGGACGCGGCGGCGCAGATCGCGTTGCCGGTGCTGATCCGCGAGGGCGTGGAGAACGGCGTGGCGCTCGCCGCCTCGGCCGCGCTGGTGGTGGTGCTGGCGGCGTGGGCGTTGAGCGTGTGGCAGGTGCGGGTGACCGGGCGGACCGGCGAACGCCTGCTGTACACGTTGCGCGTCAAGACCTTCGCGCAGCTGCAACGGCTCGGCCTGGACTACTACGAGCGCGAGCTCGGCGGCCGGATCATGACGCGGATGACCACGGACGTGGACGCGCTGTCGGCGTTCCTGCAGACCGGGGTCGCGACGGCGTTCGTCGCGGTGCTGACCGTGGCCGGTGTGCTCGTGGCGATGCTGGTGATCGACCCGTCCCTGGCGTTGGTCATGCTCGTGGTGCTGCCGGCGCTGGTCCTCGCGACCGTGCTGTTCCGGCGCCGGTCGGTGCCCGCGTACATGGAGGCGCGCGAGCGGATCAGCGCGGTGAACGCCTACCTGCAGGAGAGCGTCGCCGGGCTGCGGGTCACCCAGGCGTTCCGGCGTTCACCGGTGAACGAGGCCGAGTTCTCCTTGCTGGGCAACCGGTTCGTCGTCGCCCGGTTGCGGGCGCAGCGCAACATCGCGACCTACTTCCCGTTCGTCGAGCTGCTCGGTGCCGTCGCGTCGGCGCTCGTGCTGCTGGCCGGGGCGGACTCGGTGGGCACGCTGATCGCGTTCCTGCTGCTCGTGGAGCTGTTCTTCGCGCCGATGCAACAGCTGCCGCAGGTGTTCGACGGCTACCAGCAGGCCGTGATCGGGTTGTCCCGGCTGCGCGACCTGATGCGCACGCCGACGTCCACGCCGTCCGGCTCGCTCCCGGTCGGCCGGTTGCGCGGCGAGCTCGTGTTCTCCGACGTGCACTTCGCGTACACCGACGACCGGGAGGCGCTGCGCGGTGTCTCGTTGCGGGTGCGGCCCGCCGAGACGCTTGCCCTGGTCGGTCGCACGGGTGCGGGCAAGTCGACGATCGTGAAGCTGGTGGCGCGGTTCTACGATCCGACGTCCGGGGCGGTGTCGATCGACGGCCACGACCTGCGTTCGTTGTCGCTGGCGGACTACCGGCACCGGCTGGGTTTCGTGCCACAGGAGGCGCACCTGTTCAACGGCACCGTCCGCGACGCCATCGCCTACGGCCGGCCGGACGCGACCGATTCGGAGGTCGCCGCCGCGGTCCGGGCGGTCGGCGCCGGACCGGTCGTCGAGGCGCTCGGCTACTCACAGCCGGTCGGTGAACGCGGCCGGAACCTGTCCGCGGGACAACGACAACTGCTCGCCCTGGCACGTGCGGAGCTTGTCGACCCGGACATCCTGTTGCTGGACGAGGCGACGGCGGCCCTGGACCTCGCGACGGAGGAACTCGTCGCGCGGGCGTTCGACGCGGTGACCCGCCGGCGCACGACCCTCGTGGTCGCGCATCGCCTCACCACCGCCGCGCGCGCCGACCGGATCGCCGTGCTCGACGGCGGCCGGGTCGCCGAGCTCGGCACCCACGCCGAGTTGCTGTTGCGCGACGGCCTCTACGCCCGGATGTGGGACGTATTGTCGGAGCATGGGTCAACTGGGCGAGATGTTTCCGGGACGCAAGCTGCGCAAAGAGTCGGATGAGTCGGGCACGGGCGAGGAGTACGAGGAGACCGGCCCGCTCGACCTCACCTCGGGCATCGTCCGGCTCGCCCCGCGCCCGAAGCTAGATCCCGAAGACCCGAGCGAGTAGGGCATCCATCACCCGCGTCGGCAGGATCGCGCGCAGCACCTCCTGCGCCCGCGCGTCCTTGCCGACCGGGTACCGGGCCTTCGGATTCTTGTCGGTCAACGCCCGTTCCACCGACCGGCCCGCTCAACCTCACCTCGGGCGTCGTCCGGCGCCCGAAGCTAGATCCCGAAAACGCGAGCGAGTAGGGCATCCATCACCCGCGTCGGCAGGATCGCGCGCAGCACCTCCTGCGCCCGCGCGTCCTTGCCAACCGGGTACCGGGCCTTCGGATTCTTGTCGGTCAACGCTCGTTCCACCGCCTGCGCGACCATCGACACCGGCTGAGTGCCACGCCGCATGCGGACCATGGCCTTGGTGAGACCGGTGATGTGCCGGGCGTAGAGCGTGCGGTGGGCCGGCGACAGCGCCGCGATCGTCTCCTTGAGCGTCGTGTCGCTGTTGCGCCACATGTCGGTGTCGATCACGCCGGGCTCGACCAGCGACACCCCGATGTGCCACGGCCGCAGCTCGATGCGCATGGCGTCCGCGATCGCCTCCAGCGCGAACTTCGAGGCGCCGTACGCACCGGTCATCGGCGCGGACACCCGGCCGTTGGCCGACGACACGAACACCACCCGCCCGCGCCGCGCCCGCAGCTTCGGCAGGACGGCCTGGGTGACCGCGACCTGGCCGACGACGTTGACCTCCAGCTGGTGCCGTAGCTCGTCGAGGTCGAGCGTCTCCACCGGCCCGCCGACGAAGATGCCCGCGTTGTTGACCACGGCGTCCAGCTGTGGCAGGTCGCCCAGCTGCTCGATGTGGTCGTCGTTGGTGACGTCCAGCCGGACCGGGGTGATCCGGTCGCCGAGCGGTTCCGGCACGCGCATCCCGGCGTAGACGTTCCAACCCGCGGCGGCGAGGTGCAGCGCGCTGGCGCGGCCGATACCGCGGGCGGCTCCGGTGATCAGGACCGATGGCATGAGCACACGTTAGTTCCTTCGAAGCCGAGCGTGCCCGCGGGAGCGTGGTCGCCGTCCCCGGTGTAGACAGCGAAGATCTCGCGGGCCTCGTCCACCCGTCCCAGCAGCACCAACGCCTCCGCCTGGCCGAGCCGGTGCCCGGTGGCAAGCTGCGTCTCCAACGCCTCCGCGGCCGCCGACTTCGACGAGTCCTGCCAGGCCACGCCCGCCAGCGCGCGACCCTCCAGCACCCGGAACCCGCGCTGCCGGGACAGCTCCAGCGCACGAGGCCCGTACGCCTCCCCGCCCGGCACCCGCGCCAGCTCGACGAGCAGCGACGCCTCGTAGTAGGCCTTCTCCGCCGACCGGGCCAGCGCCAGGCCACGTTCCAGGACGGAGACGGCCTCCTCGTACCGCCCGGCGTGCAGGTGCAGCTGGCCGAGCACGACCAGAGCCGCGAGCACGTAGTGGCTGGTGGCGGTCTCCTCGGCCGCGGCGAGCAGCGTCGACGCGGTGGCCAGCGCGACGGACGAGCGGCCGGTGTCCCGTTCGAGCATGGCCATCGAACGCGACGTGTTCAGCCGCCACGTGCGCGACGCGGAACTCTCGGCGAGCACGCGCGCCCGGCCCGCGCAGACTCGGGCCCGGTCCACGTCACCGAGCTGGCAGCAGACGTCGCCCAGGCCGCCGAGCACGGGAACCTCGCGGAGCTCGTCCCCGGTCGAGCGGGCGTACACCAGGGCAAGCTCGAAGTGGCCGAGTGCGGCGCTCAGCCGGCCCGCGAAGCCGTCCGCCACGCCCATGCTGGTCAGCGTCAACGACTTGCGCGGCGCGTCGTCGACCAGGGCGAGCGCCTGGCCGAGCAGTTCGGTCGCGCGTGCCGGGCTGCCGAACTGGATGTGCACGTTGCCGAGGTTGTGCAGCGCGTGGATCTCGCCGCGCAGGTTACCGGCCGCGCGGTACGCCTCGCGTGCCGCCAGCCAGTGCTCGACCTGCGGACCCGCCTGTTCCATGCGGCCGGTCGCGAGCGTGCTGTGCGCGCTGCCCTGTCCCTCGAGCGAACCCGCGGCCGTCGCGGCGCGCAGTGCGGCCTGGCCCGTCGTGATGCAGTCGGCCGCATTCCTACGCAGCCACAAATACGGCCGCAGAGCATCGGTGAGGTGCCAGGCGAACGGGACCGGCCCCTCTTTGGCGCACTGCGACACCAGCGCCACGACGGCCTCCCGCTCACTGTCCAACCAGGACAGTGCGTCACCCCGTGAGGCGAAACCGCAGGCGCCGGTAGCGCGTTCGAGCCGGAACATGTCCGGCGCCAGCATGCGCCCGGCCGCGTCGGTGGTGTCCAGGTAGAACTCCAGCAGCCGCCGCCAGGCCGCCTCGTGGTCCGGGTCGTCGCGCATGCGTTCCCGCGCGTACAGCCACACGAGGTCGTGCACGCGGAACCGGCCGGACGTGTGCGCCTCCACGAGGCTCGCCGACTCCAGCAACGTGATCAGGTTCCGGGCCGGCGCACCGACGAGCACGTCGGCCGCTTCGATGGTGAAGTCGGTGCGCGGCAACAGACCCAGTCTGCGGAACAGCACCCGCGCGTCGTCGGGCAGCGCGCGGTAAGAGAGGTCGAACGCGGCGGTGACGGCCGCGCGCTGGTCGCCGCGGATCGCGAGCCGCGCCAGGCGATCGCCGGCGATCTCGTCCACCACGTCGGCGATCGGGTCGTGCGGCCGGCGCACCAGCTCCGCCACGGCGATGCGGATCGCGAGCGGCAGGTGCCCGCACAGCCGCGCCAGCTCGGCGACCGCCTCGGGTTCGGCGCCGGCACGGGCGGACCCGAGCGCGCGGATGATCAGCTCCTCCGCCTCCGCGGGCGCCAGCACGTCCAGCTCCATCTGGTGCACGTCGTCCAGCGCGGCCAGCCCGCGCAGATCGTTGCGGCTGGTGATCACCACGGCGCACTGGGCCGTCCCCGGCAGCAGCGGCCGGACCTGCGACTCCGACGCCGCGTTGTCCAGCACGAGCAGCACCCGCCGTTGCGAGAGCAGCGACCGGTACAACGCGGCCCGCTCGTCGAGCTCGCGCGGCACGCGGTCGTTCTCGACCCCCAGCGAACGGAGGATCTGCCCGAGCGCGTCCGCCGCCGAGGTCGGCGGTGCTTCGTCGTACCCGCGCAGGTTGAGGTACAGCTGGCCGTCCGGGAACCGGTCGCGCACGCGATGCGCCCAGTGCACGGCCAGCGCGGTCTTGCCCACACCCGCGACCCCGGCGATGGCGGTGATCACGACGGTGTCCGCACCCTGATCGAGCATGGCGTCCAGCCGCGCGAGGTGGTCCGCCCGGCCGGAGAACGTCCGCAGGTCGGCGGGGAGCTGCGCGGGCGTGCTCACCGGCGGGGCGACGGTCGGCTGTTTCCCCGGCTCCTGCTTCTGGCTCAGCACGGCCTGGTGCGCCGCGCGCAGGCTCGCGCCCGGCTCGACCCCGAGGTTGTCGGCCAGCCGCGTCCGCGTCTCCTGGTAGACGGCCAGCGCGTCGGCCTGCCGTCCCGACCGGTAGAGCGTCGTCATCAACAGCTCGGCGAACCGCTCACGAAAGGGATGGTCGGTCACCAGCGCGGTCAGCTCCGGGATGAGCTCGCGGTGCCGGCCGAGCGCGAGCTCGTGCCCGACGCACTGCTCGAGCACCTCGACCCGCCGTTCCTCCAGCCGGTCGGCCTCCGCGTGCAGCGCCGGGCTCTCCAGTCCCGCCAGCGCCTTGCCGCGCCACAACGCCAGCGCGGCACGCAGCTTCGCGACGGCCTGCTCGGCCGGTTTGTCCTGCGCCTCGGCCACCAGGTTCTCGAACGTCCGCAGGTCGACCTCGCCCCCGGCGAGCCGGTACCCCGCGGTGTCGGTCTGGATCAGGTCTCCGCCGGCGTACAGCGCCATCCGCAGCTCGGCAATGCTCTTGTGGATCTGGTGCTTGCTCGTCGACGGCGGCCGGTCGCCCCAGACGACGTCCACCAGGTGCGGCAGCGTGACGACACGCCCGGCCGAGAGCACCAGTGCTGCCAGCACTTTCTGGTTGCGGACCCCGCCGACTTCGAGCCGGACCGCACCCGAGCGCACCTCGAGCGGCCCCAAGATCCGGAACTCCATCGACCCACCGTAGCGCCCGGCCCCCTGCGGCCGGACATCACGCGAGGGGCACAATGACCCGCTGTGACCACGCTCATCCACCACAGGATCGCTGACGAACTCGGCGTCGGTGCGCACCAGGTGAGCGCGGCCGTCGACCTGCTCGACGGTGGCGCGACCGTGCCCTTCATCGCCCGGTACCGCAAGGAGGCGACCGGCGCACTCGACGACGCGCAGCTGCGCACGCTCGAGGAGCGGCTCGGTTACCTGCGGGAGCTGGAGGAGCGCCGCGCGGCCGTCCTGGAGTCGATCGACAGCCAGGGCAAGCTCGACGACGCGTTGAAGGCGCAGATCCTCGCCGCCGACTCGAAGGCGCGCCTCGAGGACCTCTACCTGCCGTACAAGCCGAAGCGGCGCACCAAGGCGCAGATCGCGAAGGAGGCCGGCCTCGAACCGCTGGCCGACGCGCTGCTCGGCGACCCGAACCTGAACCCCCAGGAAGAAGCGGCGAAGTTCGTCGACCCGGCGAAGGAGGTCGCGGACGCCGCGGCCGCGCTGCAGGGCGCCCGCGCGATCCTGGTCGAGCGGTTCGGCGAGGACGGCGACCTGATCGGCGAGCTGCGCGAGCAGATGTGGACGCGCGGCCGGGTCGTGTCGAAGGTCCGTGAGGGCAAGGAGGAGGACGGGGCCAAGTTCTCCGACTACTTCGACTTCTCCGAGCCGTTCACCAAGCTGCCGTCGCACCGCATCCTGGCGCTGTTCCGCGGCGAGAAGGAGGAGGTCCTCGACCTCGTCCTGGAGCCGGAGGAGCCGAACGAGGACGGCCCGTCGACGTTCGAGGTCCGCATCGCGTCCCGGTTCGGCGTCGACGACCAGGGCCGGCCGGGCGACAAGTGGCTCACGGACACCGTCCGCTGGGCGTGGCGCACGCGCATCCTCGTGCATTTGGGCATCGACCTGCGCGGCCGGCTGCGTCAGTTCGCCGAGGACGAGGCCGTGAAGGTGTTCGCCTCGAACCTGCGCGACCTGCTGCTCGCCGCCCCGGCGGGCACGCGCGCCACGATGGGCCTGGACCCCGGCTTCCGCACCGGCGTGAAGGTCGCGATCGTCGACGCGACCGGCAAGGTCGTCGCGTTCGACACGATCTACCCGCACGTGCCCGCGAACCGCTGGGACGAGTCCATCGCGAAGCTCGCGGTGCTGGCGAAGAAGCACAACGTCGACCTGATCGCGATCGGCAACGGCACCGCGTCACGTGAGACGGACAAGCTCGCCGCCGACCTGATCAAGCGGCACGAGGACCTCAAGCTGACCAAGGTCGTCGTCTCCGAGGCCGGCGCGTCGGTGTACTCCGCGTCCGCCTACGCCTCGTCGGAACTGCCCGGCCTGGACGTGTCGATCCGCGGCGCGGTCTCGATCGCGCGCCGCCTGCAGGACCCGCTCGCCGAGCTGGTGAAGATCGACCCGAAGTCCATCGGCGTCGGCCAGTACCAGCACGACCTCTCGGAGGCCAAGCTGTCGCGTTCGCTCGACGCGGTGGTCGAGGACTGTGTGAACGCCGTCGGGGTCGACCTGAACACGGCGTCCGTGCCGCTGCTGACCCGCGTGTCCGGCATCTCGGCCGGTCTCGCGGAGAACATCGTGCTGCACCGCGACCAGAACGGCCCGTTCCGCACGCGGGACGCGCTGAAGAACGTGTCCCGCCTGGGCCCCAAGGCTTTCGAGCAGTGCGCGGGCTTCCTCCGCATCCGCGGCGGCGACGAGCCGCTCGACGCGTCCAGCGTGCACCCCGAGGCCTACCCCGTGGTGCGGCGGATGCAGGACTCGGCCGGTGCCGAGCTGATCGGCAATACCGCTGTTCTGACGAAGCTGCGGCCCGAGTCCTTTGTGGACGAGAAGTTCGGTCTGCCGACCGTGACGGACATCTTGAAGGAACTGGAGAAGCCCGGCCGCGACCCGCGTCCGGCGTTCAAGACCGCCACGTTCGCCGAGGGCGTCGAGAAGATCGCCGACCTCAGGCCGGGCATGGTGCTGGAGGGTGTCGTCACGAACGTCGCCGCGTTCGGCGCGTTCGTCGACATCGGCGTGCACCAGGACGGTCTCGTGCACATCTCCGCGCTGTCCAACAACTACGTGAAGGACCCGCGCGACGTCGTGAAGTCCGGTGACGTGGTGCGGGTGAAGGTGCTCGAGGTCGACGTGGCGCGCAAGCGCATCGGCCTCACGCTGCGGCTGCAGGACGAGCCCGGCAAGCCCAAGCCCCAGCAGGGCGGCGGTGGCCGGGATCGTGGCGGCAACCGTGGTGGCGGCGGTCGTCCGCAACGCCAGCAGCAGGATCGCCGCAACTCCCCACCCCCGGCGTCCGGCTCGATGGCCGACGCCCTCAGGCGCGCCGGCTTCGGCAAGTAGCTGACACCGTTAAGGCCACCTTTACTGCGTTCAGCGCAGTGAAGGTGGCCTTAACGGCACCTCATTACTTGGCGCGGGTGCCCTTCTGCTTCACCAGGTCGGACTCGAAGAGTTCCTCGACGGTGGTGAGGGAGCCCGGGGCGTTGAGGTCCGGCTTGGTGATGATCGACTGGGTGGTTGAGGGGCGGCCGACCAGCGAGAAGTGCAGCGGACCCGTCAGGCCCTTCATCTCCAGGCCGTTGGTGTCGTGGAACGCCTTCAGCACGCCGTCACGCGTGAGGTCGTTGTCCCGGCAGGCCTTCTCGAGCACCGCGGTGTAGGCCATCGCGACGGCGTAGCCGTGGTCGACGTACAGCGCGGGCTTCTCGCCGGGGTACTTCGACTGGAACGCGCTCGCCACTTCCTTCGGCCCGTTCTGGCCGTTGGTGTACGGCGCCACCGACGTCACGACGGACACCTGCTTGGCGACGGCGGGCGCGACGGGCGACTGCATGAGGGCCGGGTCGAAGCCGACCACGTTGACCATGAACGGCACCTCCCACTTCAGCGCCGCGGCGACACCGACCGCGATCGCCGTCTGCTGCGGGTTGGTGCTCAGCATGACGGCCTTGGCGCCGGCCGCCTTCAGCGCGCCGATCTGCTGGGTGAGGTCCGCCGTCGTCTCGCCGATCTTCTGCTCGGAGACCTTCATGTTCCAGGCGTTCGCCGCGAACTGGGTGCCCTCCAGGGCGTTTCCGCCGTAGCTGCCGTCGATGTAGACGTGCCCGATGGTGTCGCCTTCCTTGATGACACCCTGGCGCTTGTAGTAGTCGATGCCGTTGATGATGTCGAGGTCGTACGTCGTGCCGACGATCATCATCTGCGGGTTGCCGAGCAGCGACGCGGCCCACGAGGCGGGCACGGTCAGCACGCGCGTCTGCATCAGGTCGGGCTCGATCGCGGCCGTCATCGGCGCGCCCGCGAGCTCCATCAGACCGAGGATCTCCGGCTCCAGCTCGAAGTAGCCGTCGAGCGCCTTCTGCACGTCGAAGGCGTGGTCCTTGAGCTTCAGCTCGACCTTGCGGCCGCAGATGCCGCCGCGCTCGTTGAGCTGGCTGAGGTAAAGCTCGTAGCCCTTGATCCGCAACAGCGCGGATCCCTTGAACGGACCGGTCATGTCCGTCAGCACGCCGAGCGAGATCGTGTCGGCGGTGACACCGGGTCCCGTCTTCACGTCCTGCTTGCTCGCCTGCTGATCCTTCGCACCACAGGCGGCCACGACGACCGTCAGGGCCAAGACAGCTGGCAGGACGACACGGCGGCGGAACGGCATGCAGACATCCTTGTCTTGATCAGCGACATACTAAGCGGTAGCTCAGTATTCGTTGAGTCATCATCAAACTCCTACTTATGTGGTACGGAACACAGAACCCAATGGTTCATGAGACTTCCGTACTAATAACGATTGTGCTAGCCGTATGGTCTCGAACGAATTGAGACGCTTGACGGCTAGACGGCCGGGTACTCAGGCGGTATGGCTGACGACGTGATCACTGTGCTGCACCGGCAGCACGAGGAAATCCGTACGTTGTTCGCAGAGGTCGAGAGCGCCGCAGGCGACGAACGCAAGGACGCGTGGTACCGCCTCGTCCGCTTGCTCTCGATCCACGAGACCGCCGAAGAGGAGATCGTCCACCCCGCCGTGAAGCGCGTGAACGGTGGAACGCCCATCGTGGACGCGCGCCTCGCCGAGGAGCGCCGCGCCAAGGAACTGCTGTCGACCATGGACGGCATCGGCCCGCAGGCCGAGGGGTTCGACACGCTGCTCGTGCAGCTGCGCGACGACGTGCTCGCCCACGCCGACCACGAGGAACAGGCCGAGTTCCCGTTGCTGCGCAAGGTGCACGGTCAGGAGCGCCTGGAGGCCATGGCGTCGGCCGTGCGCACCGCCGAGACGATCGCGCCGACCAGGCCGCACCCCGGCGTGGAGGGACCGATCGCGAACCTGCTGACCGGTCCGATGCTCGCCGTGGTGGACCGCGCGCGAGACATGATCCGCAAGGTAAGTGGATGAACAACCCAGCAAGATCTGGAATGGTGGACGCGTGAACTCGGACGCTGACGCCGTAGTGATCGGCGCGGGCCCCAACGGGCTCGTCGCCGCGAACCTGCTCGCCGACGCCGGCTGGGACGTCCTGGTGCTGGAGGCACAGGACGAGCCCGGCGGCGCGGTGCGCACGGCGGAGATCACCGCGCCGGGCTTCCGCAACGACCTCTACAGCGCGTTCTACCCACTGGGCCTCGGTTCTCCGGTCATCGACGTACTGAACCTGGACCTCGAGTGGTCGCACGCACCCGCCGTACTGGCACACGTCTTCCCCGACGACCGGGTCGCACTGCTGTCGCGCGACGCCGACGTGACCGCGAAGTCCGTCGGGTCGTTCGCGCACTCCGATGCGGAGGCGTGGCAGGAGGAGTTCGCCCGGTTCCAACGGGTTCGTTCGTCCATTTTGGACTCACTGCTGCGACCGTTCCCGCCGGTTCGCGGAGCCCTGTCGTTGTTACGAACCGCAGGACCCGGTGACGCGCTTCGACTGACCCGCATGCTGACGCTGCCGGTGCGCCGGCTCGGCGAGGAGCTCTTCGCCGGTGAGGGCGCCCGGATCCTGTTGGCGGGCAACACGATGCACACCGACCTCGGCCCCGACCAGGCGGGCGGTGCCGGTTTCGGCTGGCTGCTCGCGATGCTGGGCCAGGACGTCGGCAACCCGGTCCCGGCCGGCGGCGCCTCGTCGTTGACGTCAGCCCTGGTCCGGCGGTTGGAGGCGCGCGGCGGCCGGGTGGTGTGCGGCGCTCGCGTCACGTCCGTGCTGCACGCCCGCGGTGTCGCCGTGGGTGTGCGTGTCGGTTCGGAGTTGGTGCGTGCCCGTCGTGCTGTGCTCGCCGACGTGCCCGCTCCCAAGCTGTACCTGGATCTCGTGGGCGCTTCCTCGTTGCCTGACCGCTTGGTGGACGATCTGTCCCGGTTCCAGTACGACCACGCGACGATCAAGGTCGACTGGGCGTTGTCCGGCCCGATCCCGTGGACGAACCCGGAGGCCGCGGGTGCGGGCACGGTGCATCTGGGCGGCGACCTGAACGGCCTCGCCGCGACCGCGCACGAGCTCGCGTGCCAGAAGCTGCCGCGCACCCCGTTCCTGGTGATGGGCCAGATGACCACGTCGGACCCGTCGCGCTCGCCCGCGGGCACCGAGGCCGCGTGGGCGTACACGCACGTCCCGAACGGCGGCAAGTGGACCGACGACCGCCTGCGCCGCCGCGCCGACCGGGTCGAGCAGCTGATCGAGGAACGCGCGCCCGGTTTCCGTTCGCTGATCCTCGGCCGGCACATCGCCGGTCCCGCGCAGCTGGAAGAGGGCAACTCGTCGCTGGTCGAGGGCGCCATCAACGCTGGGACCGCCGCTATTCACCAGCAGCTGGTGTTCAGGCCCGTGCCCGGTCTCGGGCGCGCGGACACACCGTTCGATCGGCTTTACCTGGCCAATGCCTCGGCGTGGCCCGGCGGCGGGGTGCACGGTGCCGCCGGGGCGAACGCGGCTCGCGCGGCGTTGGCTCGCAACGGGCGGGCGGGTGAGGCCTACCGGATGCTGATCCAGGGCGCGCACCGCGCGATCTACTAGGCCGCCCTGCGCTTGCGCTCCTCGAGCTTCTTGCGCAGGTGATCCACGGTCAGCTCCAGCTCATAGGTCCGCAACGCGCTGTACCGCGGCGAGATCTTCAACCCCAGCCGCGCTCCGAGCCGATTCACGTCATCGGCCGCCCGCTCCAACCGTTTCAACGCCACCCGCCCTGAAGAAGCCCGCACCATGAGCAAGCAGTTCTCGGCCTCGGCGTTGTAGGCCCGCAGCATCAACATGCTCCAGTCCTCGACCAGCCCACCGCCCTGGCCGACCGACCCGTTGAAGGTGCACTCGCTGCCGCCCTCGACGGCCGCGCCCTCCTTGATCAGCTCGGCCATCTCGCGTTGCGCGAGATCCAGATGGGTCTGGTACTCCGACGAGGACGAGAGCGGGTGGTGATACCGGAACACGCCGGAACGCTGGACCTTCAGGGAATCCTCGAGCGGCGCGAGCTCCTCGCGCGCGTCGTCGATCTGGCGGCGGATGTGCAGCAACGCGGCGCGTTCGCGGGCGACCTCGCCTCGTTCGCCACCGAGTTTGGCCAGCATCGACTGCAGGCCGGTCGCGACCTTCTCGAGTTCGTCGATCCTCCGCTGCTTGCGCCCGAACATGCGGACCTCCCCGATGGTGCGACAGGCTCTCACTCTGTCCATCGCGGAAGCCGAGACGTGCTGTTATCCAAGCCGAGTGGACTTACACGAACGGATGAATTGAGGTTTAGGAAAGGGTCACGGACGCCACGAAGCGCATGAACTCCTCGGCGTCGGTCGCGTCTGCCGACTGCTGGAGCACGACCGTGGACGCGCCCGCGTCGGCGAGCTCCCGAACAAGATCGACAGACGTGGTCTCGGCGTACACGATGATCTCCTTGTCGGAGATCTCGCGGGTCCGCCGGACGATCTCGGGCGTGGCGATCGCGTCGAGGATCGTGCCGTCAGCACGTTCCACGCTGAGCCGCACCGACTTGGGACCACGCGCACCCACGAGGATCGGAGCCGGCGTCAGCGGCGGCCAGTCCAGGGCCACGTCGGAGAGCTGGACGTACCGGCCCGAAGTGGTCACGCGCTCTCCGCGCAACAAAGCACGCAGCGCGGTCACGTACTCGTCCAGGAGTGTCAGCGGCGAGGAGACGCGGGCGCCGACCTGGCCCATCCACTCCAGGACGCCGTGCCCGACACCGAGCACCACGCGGCCGGGGAACAGCCGGTGCAGCGTCGCGGCCTCCATCGCGGTCAGCGCGACGTTGCGCAGCGGCACGGGCAGCAGGCCGACGCCGACCCGCAACTTCGAAGACCAGGCGAGAGCGGCCGCCGCGGTGGCGATGCCGCTCTCCAGGAAACAGTCCTCCCACAGCCACAGCTGCTCCAGGCCCGCCTCCTCCGCCGCGGTCACCACGGCGCGCAGCCGTTCGGGTGGGAGCTGGGGCCGGAACACCGCGCCGATGGAAGTCACGTGGATCTTCCTACCGCTATGAAGGGAGCTTTCCAAGCGCTGGGCGCTTGGAAAGCTCCCCCCATAGCACTCAGCAGCCGCCGCAGTTGTAGTACGTGACGTCCCAGTGGTTCGACTCGCGGTAGTAGATGTTGCCCGAGTTCGACTTCCACTTGCTGCCGCCGATGGAGGCGAAGCGGCTGGTGATGTAGTTGGTGACGCAGGAGTTCAGCGAGAAGTCGACCTTGTAGCCGTTACGGTGGCTGTAGGTGCCCGCCGCGTGGCCGACCTCGGTGCCGCCGGTGATGTTCACCGCGCAGCCGCTGGCGCGCTTGAACGTGATCGCGCCCTGCACGGTGGTCAGGTTGATGTTGGTGAACGACGTGCAGGTGCGGTTGTTCCAGTCGGAACACCCGCCGCTGGACGACCACGTGATGCCGGCGGCGCGGAACCGCGCGGCGGCGTCGGCGTGGGTGAGCTTCGTCGGTGCCGCGGAGGCCACCGAGGTGCCGAGCACGAGCGCGGTCGCCGCAAGGACCAGCGCGGACAGTGCGCGAGCGAACATGTCCTCTCCTTCACTACAGGGTGCGGCAAACCTAGGTATGAGCGGTAAAGGACCGCCTAAATCGACCTTTGGCCGATCTTTGGCGCCTCCCGGAACAGTCCCCGGCGGCATCAACGTTTGAACGAGCGGAGAGAACGATGCGCATTCGCCAAGCCGCCGCGGTGGCCGCGCTGTCGGTCGGGCTGCTGTCAGGGTTCGCCACGTCGGCTTACGCGTCGCCGGAGGGCGTGCAGGAGCCCGACACCACGATCCAGCAGGTTGACGCGTCCGCCGCGAGCTACGGCGGGGTCATCTCGCGGTCGGAGGTCATCGCACGCGCCAAGAACTGGTGGGACCGCAGGGTTCCGTACAGCCAGACCGCGTACGCGTGGGACGTCAACCACGGCAAGCAGTACCGCACGGACTGCTCGGGCTTCGTCTCCATGGCGTGGAAGCTCACCACGAGCCGCACCACGTCCACTTTGGACGAGGTCTCCACCCGCATCTCCTGGGGTGCGCTGCAGCCCGGTGACATGATCCTGCGCAACGGTCACGTGAAGCTGTTCGAGAAGTGGGCGAACAGCGCGCACACCAGCGTATGGATCTACGAGGAGGGCAGCACCGCGACCGACATGGACCACGAGACCGTGTCGATCGCGACGCTGAGGAACGGCGGCTTCCTGCCCTGGAAGTACCGCAACATCAGGTAGTCCTGACCAGGCCCCATCTCGTCGCCCACTGGGGCACCTCCCCCGACTCTCTGGTGCCCAGCTGAGCGAAGAGCAGTGCGGCCTCATCCCAGCAGCGGTCCGCGCCCGCCACATCCCCCCGGCAGGCGTGGACCGCACCCATGTCCCGCAGGGTTCTGGCCCGCCACAACGACATCCCGAGCGCGTTCCACTCCTCCAGCGCGGTCCGCAGCATCACCATCGCGCCCGCCAGATCGCCACCGGCGAGACGCAGCTCCCCGATCGTCCGCCGCACCAGCGCCACGCCGAACCGGTCCCCCACCTCGCGGCAGCCGTCGAGAGCCTGGTCCAGCAGTGGCTCGGCCTTTCCGAAGAAGCCCTGCCGCAGCAACACCTTCGCCCACGCCTGAGCGGTGTAGCAGGTGAGCAGCTCGTCGCGGGTGCCTGCCACCATCTCGTGGGCACGCTCGCAGTGCTCGGCCGCCAGGTCCCACTCGTCCCGCGCCCGGTGCACCAGCCCGATCCCCCGCGCGGCCAGCGCCTCGCCACGTCTGGACCGCGATGCCCGGTAGGCCGCCTCCGACTGCAGCAGCGACTCGACCGCCTGGTCGTCGAGGCCCAGTTCCCGTTGCGCGGAGCCGATTCCGTACCACGCGTGCGCGGCGCCCTCCGCCCAGTCCAGCCCGGTCAGCAGGTCCCGCGCTCGTCCCAGCGCCGCCAGCGCGAGGTCATACCGGCCGAGATCACGGCTGACCATGCCGCTGCCGTTCAACGCGACGGCCTCACCGCGCTGGTCGTCCAGCGCCACGAAGAGCGTGCGCGCGGCGTCGAAACCCCGTTGTGCCTCGACGAGGTTGTCCCGCTTGTACTGCATCTGACCCGCGCTGCACCGCAGCACGGCCTCCAGCCGCAGGTCGTGCACCCGTTGTGCGGCCGCCAAAGCGGCCGTGTGTGTTCGTTCCCAGGCCTCATAACGGTTTCTCAGCCCGAACCAAGCGAAGACCAGCGCCTCGGCGAGCTGCGACGCGAGCTCGGCGAGGTCCAGCTCGGCCGCTCGTTCGACGATCCGGACCAGCAACTGCTCCTCGCGGGCGAACCAAGCGTCGCGGTCCGCGGGCGGAGCGGTCGGCACGAGCCCGACCGGATCCTGCATCCGTGGCACCATCAGGAACAGTTGCTCGGTCAGTCCATCCACAGTGGACAACGTGGCGAGCACCGCCCTGCGGACGAAGTTGAGCCGTTCCGCTTCGGGTTCCTCCCGCTCGGCCAGCTCACGGGCGTGCAGGCGCACCAGCTCGTGCATCCGGTAGCGCGCGCTGCCCGTGACGTCGAGCAGCCGCGCGTCGACGAGCCGGTCGAGCACGTCCTCGTCGAGCAGCGGCGCCCAGAGGTGGCTGGGCAGCTCGGGCAGTCCGAGGAACCCGAACATGCGGTAGGCGTGCCGGCTCTGGTCGTCCAGCGCGCGGTAGGTCAACTCCAGGCTGCTGCGTACTGCCAGGTCATCGGCGACGAGCTCGTCGAGCCGGCCGCGCTCGTCGGAGAGCCGGCTGACCAGCTTGGACACCGGCCAGTGCGCACGTCCGGCCAGCCGCGCGCCGGTGATCCGCACGGCCAACGGCAGGTATCCGCACAGCCGCGCGACCTCGGCGGCCGCGTCCGGCTCGGCGGAAACCCTTTCGTCGCCCAGGATCCGGGCCAGCAGCGTCACGGCCTCGCCAGAGGTGAGGACGTCGATCGGCAGCCGGCGCACGCCTTCCAGCCCGCACAGGCGGCTGCGGCTGGTGATCAGCGTGAGGCAGCCGGGGCTGCCCGGCAGCAGCGAGCGCACCTGCGACACGCTCGTCACGCCGTCGAGCACGATCACCAGGCGCCGCCCGGACGTCTGCGCCCGCCACAGTGCCGCGCGCTCCTCGTGCGACTCGGGAATCCGCTCGCTCGGCACGTCCATCGCGCGCAGCAACGCGTCCAGCGCGCCGGCCGGTGAGTGCAGGTCCACGAACAGCTGGCCGTCGGGGAACCGGTCGGCGAGCCGGTGCGCGGCATGGACGGCCAGTGCGGTCTTGCCGACCCCGGCCGGTCCTTCGATCCACCACACGCTGCCGCCGCTGGACTCCAGCAGCCGGGCCAGCTCGTCGGACCGACCGGTGAAGTCGCCGGGATCGCGCGGCAGGTAGTTGCGCCGGATGTCGGTCGCGCCGTCGAGCACGACGCGGTAGAGCTGCTGCAGCTCGGCGCCGGGTTCCACACCCAGCTCGTCGACCAGCGTTCTGCGCGCCTCACGGAACACGCGCATCGCGTCGGCCCGTCGGCCGCTACGTGCGAGCGCGGTCATCAGCTGACCGCGCAGCTTTTCGGACAGCGGGTGGTCGGCGACGTACGAGCTGACCGCGTCGAGCACCTCGGCGTGCCTGCCGAGCGAGAGCTCGGCGTCGACCCACGCCTCGATCGCGGCGAGCCGCTGCACCTCCAGCGTCTGCGCGTGCACGAGCGGAGCGCCCCGCCACAGCGCGAGCGCCTTCTTCAGCCGGTCACTGCGCACGGCCGGGTCGGGCGACTCCGCTGCCTCTGCCACGAGAGCGCGGAAGACGTGCAGGTCGACGGTGGCCGGGTCGGCGGCGAGGACGTACCCCGACGCGCGGTGCTCGACCGGGAGACCGGTGCGGCGCAGGCACGAGATGTGCACCTGAAGGGACTTGCGGGCCTGCGGTGGTGGCTCCTCACCCCAGATGAGGTCGATGAGCCGTTCGACCGGCACGATCCGCCCGCACTCGGTTGCCAGCACGGCTAGTATCTGCGCGGGCTTGGGCGGTAAAGCCGGTTCAACCGGTCCGAGGATCCTGACCTCCACCGCGACCCCCTCCAGTGTTGAAGATTCACCAACTGTCACGCGGCGTTGTCAGAGTTTGACCGCATCCGGGTGACGTCGGTTCCACTTCCAGATGAAGGCCACTCGAATGGCGGCAAACAGTTACAGCGATTGCCGCAAACGGTCGAACTCGGCGGCCAATGCGGGCAACTGATAGTGGGCGTTCAGCCCACTTGGATTGGGCAGCAGCCACACCCTGGCCGGACCGATCGGCTCATCCTGCGGCCCGACCTGCGCCTTCTTCCGCCCGAACGCCGTGCGGTACGCCGTGACGCCCACGATCGCGACCACGTTCGGTTCGTACTTCACGACCCGCTCAGTCAATTCCACACCGCCCTGCCGCAGCTCGTCGGCCGTGAGTTCGTCGGCGCGGGCGGACGGGCGCGCGACGATGTTCGTGATGCCGAGCCCGAGGCCGAGCAGTTCGTCCTGTTCGGACGGGTGGAACTGACGCGGCGTGAACCCGCCCAGGTGCAGCGCGGGCCAGAACCGGTTGCCCGGCCGGGCGAAGTGGTGACCGGTCTTCTCGCTGAACAGGCCGGGATTGATGCCGCAGAACAGAACGTCCAGTCCGGGCGCGATGACGTCGGGAATCACGCCCTCAGCTTAGGAAGCCGCCTTCACTCGCGGTTGCCACGCCGTGTACCCGGCCTCCTCGGCCTCCTCCACGGACCCGAAGAACTCGTCGCCCTTCATCCGCTGGTAATAGGGCGACTCGGGCGTGTGGTAGATCATCTTCCGGGAGTTGGCCTTGATGAACGGCGGCTGCTCGAAGATCTCCAATACCTGCACGGGTTCCGGCCGCTTGAGCTTCGGCCGCAGGGCCAGCCACGTGAGCAGCACGCCGAAGACGAACGACCCGGCGCAGTAGACGAAAACCTGGGCGAACACCAACAAGTCGAAGCTCCTAGCGAACGAGGACGTCGACCTGGTCGGTCGCGTCCGCGGGTTCGACGTCGACCGTCGTCTCGACCAGCGCGGGCGACACGCCCTGCGCCACGAGGACGTCGCGCACCTGTGCGGCGCGAGCCTTGGCGACGTCGAGCTGGGGTGCGTGGGCGACGAGCGTGACCGTGGCCCGCGGCGCCACCCGCAACAGCCGGCCCACGCGTTCGGCCAGCGCGGGATCCCACGGCTGGAACGTGATGCCGTCGCCGATCATGCGCTGGACCGAGTCGTTGAGCGCGCGCACGTCGAGGTCGCCGGTGGGCCCCGGCCCGACGGTGAAGTCCTCGTCGACGCGCAACGCCCCGGCGACCGCGCGCAGGGCGTCGCTGAGCATGCCGGCGCGCGCCGCGTCGGCGACCCGTGCGGACGCGGTCAGCCGGCCCTCGTGGACGACACCGGTGAAGTCGTGCACGCCGTTGTCCAGGACGGTTCCGACGAACGTGCCGACATGGCTCGCCGCCACGGGCAACGACGCCCCCGGCCGGATCACGTCGGTGATCCGGAGCCTGGGCGCGCGGAACCGCACGGCGTCGACGACCAGCAGATGTTCGTCGTCGGTCGCGGTACCCGCGAGCACGACCTCGTCCCCGCGGACCACGAACACGACCTGGCCGTCGCGCCGCTGTTCGGAGTGCGCCGGACGTTCACCGGCGCGCAGGACGACGACCGTCCCGGCGATCAGGAGCGGCACGAGGATCGCACCGAGCCAGATCCGGTGTGGTAACTGCACTCGCCTGGCCTACCCGATGTCGCCAGGCGAGTTCCAGCTAGTTCACCCGATGGTGTTCACCTGGACCGGTACTCCGTTCGCGGTGAGCTTCCAGTCCTTCGTGTGGAAGGCCGTGGGATCGATCTCGCCCTTCTCCTTCACCCAGTCGATCAACAGCTGCCGGATCTCCTGCTGCGCGTTGTGCAACACCGGCGCCTTCGCGACGTGCGGGAACGCACCGCCACCCGACTGCCGGTAGTTGTTGACGGCGACGGCGAACTCCATGGTGCCGACGGGTACACCGCCGTAGCTGAGGTTCGTGATCCGCTGCCCCACGGGCTTCGCGATGTCGATGTCGTAGGTGAGCGGCTTGTCGAGCCCGGCCGCGACGTCGAAGTTGTAGTCCGGCACGCCGTTGCTCAGCTGGTCCGGCGTGAACGGGCCGGGGCCGCTGACCTGCTTGAAGTACTCGGCGCTCTTCTCCAGGAAGTCCTTGAGCTGCCCACCGGTCAGCTTCACGCCCAGCAGGTAGTTGTCGAAGATGTACAGCCCGGCGACGTCCCGGATGCTCACGTCACCGGCCGGGATCGCGGCGGCCCGGTTGAACGGCGCGCAGAGCGACAGCACCGGCAGCGTCGTGGACTTCTTGATCTCGCTTGCCTGGACGTAGTTGATGAAGTCGAGCGCGGCCGTGTCCTCGAACCGCGCCGTGGCCGCCGACATCGCCTGCTTGCAGGTGCCGACCTTCGCGTTGACGTACTCGACGACCTTGTCGTGGTTGGCCTTCAGCTGCTTGGCGATCTTCGGGTCTTCGGGCGCGGTGTTCGAGTTGAGCACCTGGCTCTGTGCCTTCTGGAGTTTCCAGCCCCGGTCGTAGTGAAGCTCGAACTCCATCAGGCTCAGCCGCTTGCCCCAGAACAGCGGTTCGGTGAGCAGGACCTGCTTGCCGGTGGCCTTGTTCGTCACGTACCGCTGCGGGATCTCGACGTGTGCGTGGCCCACGAGGATCGCGTCGATGCCGGGGACCTCCTCGGCCAGCAGAGCCGAGCAGTTCTCCGGGAACGGGACCTGGTCGCCCAGCGAGCTCGACAAGTCCGCGCCTGAGTGCGCCGCGACGATGACCACGTCCGCGCGCTTGCGTGCCTCCGGGACCCAGATCTTGGCCTGTTCGATGAGGCCGGGGAACGTCATCTTGCCCTCGACGTTCGCCTTGTCCCAGATCGCGATGCCGGGGTTCGTAAGTCCCACGATCGCGACCTTGAGCGGTGGGCCGCCGGTTCGCCAGATCGTCTTGATGACGTATGGCCGGAAGGCGGGCCTGCCTTGGGGGTCCAGGGCGTTCGCCGCCAGGAGCGGGAAGTCGAGTTGGCGCTCCCACGTGCGGAGGATCGGGATGCCGTAGTTGAACTCGTGGTTGCCCACCGCTGCGGCCGTGTAGCCGATGGCGTTCATGGCCTTGGCCATGGGGTGGAGCTTGGTCTTCGTGATCGGCTCTACTTTGGCGTAGTAGTAAGACAGTGGGGTGCCCTGGATCGTGTCGCCCGCGTCGATCAGCAGGGTCGTGTGCCTGCCTCGCTGTTCGCGGACGGCGTTGACCAGCGTGGAGATCTTCGCCAGGCCGATGTCGTTGTGGCCGGCGTCGTCGAACTCCCGGTTCGCGTAGTAGTCCCAGTTGAACACGTTGCCGTGCAGGTCTGTCGTGCCCAGGACGGTCAACGTGAACTTCCTGCGCACGTTCTCGTCCTTCGCCTCGGCACTCGCGGTCGGCTGGAGGCCTGCGGTGGTGAGGATGGCGGCGGCTCCGGCCAGCACTGTTCTCCTACTGGTCATGGCCGGGACACTAACTGCTCACACTTGACAGTTGTCTGTTTGCTTTGGACGCGGCTGCGCCGCGACACGTTGGCATTTTCGCGCACGCCCGGCGCTAGGGCGCCGGTCGTGCGCGAAAATGCCAACGTACCGATACGGTGGTTGGCTTTTGTGGTGGGTCCCGATCCTGTCCAGACTTGCGTTCGTTCGGTGCGGTTGCGGGCGTGGCTGGGATGAGGTGGCTGGAGTTCCGTAGATTTATTTTCACCCGATAGTGGTCTCCATTGCGGGGTTGGCCGTTTAATTGTGATCTTGCGGTAGATTTGTGCCATGGACCGAGCGGCGGCTATCGACAATATGCTGTTCATACAAAAGCAAGTTGATTACTGGCAGGCCCAGCTATTGCGTCAGCTTGCCGACTTCGCCATCGGCACCGCCGACGACGAATTCGCGGCGGCCGAGATCGTCGCGGCGATGAAGTGGACCTCGAAGTGGGCCGAGGATCAGTTGCTGGTCGCGCGGGAGACCGTCACCAAGCTGCCCCGCACGGTCGACGCCCTGCAGGCCGGGGAGATCGACTCCTACAAGGCGAAGATCCTGTTCAACTACACCCACCGGCTCACCGCCGACCAGGCCGCAGAGGTCGAGGAACGGGCGCTGGTCAAGGCACCGGGACAGACCAGCACCCAGCTGCGCCGGTCGCTGCAGCGCATCGTGATGGCGGTGGACCCCGAGGGCTGCGCCGAGCGGCGCGAGGCCAGGAAGGCGGAGCGGATCGCGGGGATCGAAGAGCGCGTCGACGACATGGTGAAGTTGTTTGCCTGGCTCCCGGCGGATCGCGGTATTGCGGCTGCGCACCGGGTCGACAAGCTCGCCCGTGCGGCGAAGTTCCCCGGTGACACGCGGACGTTGAGCCAGCGCCGCGCGGACGTGGTCGCCGACATGCTCCTCGCGACGCCAGACCAGACGTCGAGCGTGAAGGTCAACCTCAACGTCACGGTCTCCTCGACGACTCTGATGGGACTGGATGATCATCCCGGTGAGCTGCAGGGCTACGGCCCGATCAGCGCCCGAGCTGGCCCGTGAGCTCGCGGGTGACTCGACCTGGCGGCGACTGTTGACCGATCCGCAGTCAGGGATGCTGCTGGATGTCGGCACCAGCACCTACCGGCCGCCGGAGCATCTACGCCGGTTCCTCTGGGCGCGCGATCAGACCTGCCGCCAACCCGGCTGCATGATGCCCGCACAGCGCTGCGAACTCGACCACACGGTGCCCTGCCCCGACGGCCCGACGGCGGCGTGCAATCTGTGCCCGTTCTGCAAGCATCATCATCGGCTCAAGCACAAGAGCAACTGGGCGGTAACCCAGCCGATCCCCGGGCACTTCATCTTCAAGGCACCGTCGGGAAAGGTGTACGTACGCGAACCCGAACCGGTCCTCGCTGGCTTCCCGACCGATCCGCCGTTCTAAAAAAACAAACAACGAAACTCAAGCCACACATCCCGGCAACGCCCGCAACCGCACCAAAGCTACGCAAGTCTGGGCGGTGTCTGGGGCACGACGGCAACCAGCCACAGACTTCGGTACGTTGGCATTTTCGCGCACGACCGGCGCCCTAGCGCCGGGCGTGCGCGAAAATGCCAACGTGTCGCGGCGCAGCCGCGTCAAAAGCCGCAGTGAGCCCCTACCGAGTAGGCGGCGCCTGCGGAGGCTGCCCATCCCGCCGCCCCCGCTGAGCCGAGTCCATAACGGACTCAGCAGTAGCAGTCCCATTGGCTTCGGAAGCAATGACCGTGACCGTAGAACCCTTCTGAACGTCCTGCATGACGGTAGAAGAGTCGATCACGTAAGTCTTGGTGTACCCATCAGTGGACTTCACGGACAACGAAGAAGAGGACACCTCAGTGACCTCGCCGGTCTGAAACAACCCGTGCGGAACATCGGCAAGCGGTCCACCCCGCATCACCACGCCACCGTCCTGACCGGGCGGACCACCCATGCCGCCGGGCCCGTTCCCCCCGGTAGCAGCGGACGAGTTGGAGGCGGCATAGATCGCCACCCCGCCCGCGGCGGTGATACCGACGGCGATGGCCACGGCGGCAATGGTCTTCCGAGCCGTCCACGGGGAAGCGGGCTTGGGTTGCTGGGCGCCCCACTCCGGGGCGGGAGGCTGTTCGTCGCTCATGACGGCCAACCTCCACCCCGTTCCTGTGCCCTACCTGTGCGCCCGGCCAGCACAAACTGTGCAAGAGCTTCACAGGTGGTACACAGGATCGGCGTTCACGATGGGAGCCATGCGCGCGATGAAGGCGGAACTCCGCAGGCCTGACGGCCAGCCGGTGCGGGTGCTCGTGGTCGACGACGAGTCCACACTCGCCGAGCTCATGTCCATGGCCCTGCGGATGGAGACCTGGGACGTGCGCACCGCGCTCGACGGCCTCACCGCCGTGAAGACCGCCCGCGACTTCCGGCCGGACGCGGTCGTACTGGACGTCATGCTGCCCGACATCGACGGCCTCGAGGTCCTCAAACGCATCCGCGCCGAGACGCCCAACGTGCCGGTGCTGTTCCTCACGGCCAAGGATGCCGTCGAGGACCGGATCGCGGGCCTCACCGCGGGTGGCGACGACTACGTCACCAAGCCGTTCAGCTTGGAGGAGGTCGTACTGCGGCTGCGCGGGTTGATGCGCCGCACCGGCGTCACCGAGGCGAACGCGGGCGCCCGCCTCACCGTCGGCGACCTGACGCTCAACGAGGACACCCGCGAGGTCTACCGCGGCGGCGACTCGATCGAGTTGACCGCCACCGAGTTCGAACTGCTCCGGTTCCTCATGCGCAACCCGCGGCGCGTACTCAGCAAGGCGCAGATCCTCGACCGCGTCTGGAACTACGACTTCGGCGGCCAGGCCAACATCGTCGAGCTCTACATCTCCTATTTGCGCAAGAAGATCGACGCCGGCCGCGCGCCGATGATCCACACGATGCGAGGCGCGGGGTATGTCCTCAAGCCGGCGGCCTAGGACGCTCAGAGCGAAGCTGGTCGCGGGCCAGGTGTTCCTGCTCGCAGTGCTGATCGCGCTGATCGGGACCGTCGTGCTCGTAGCGCTGCACGAGACCGCGCTCCGGCAGCTCGACGGCCGGGTCGCCTCGCACCTCGGACCGCCCAACATCATGCGCATCGAGCCAGGCCTGGTCCGCGTCGACCACCTGCGCGACGGATCGCTGCAAGCCGGGAAGGCCAAGGCGGCCGACGTGGGCTTCGACCCGCTGACCGACGCGCAGATCGAGGCGTTGCTGTCCGTGCCGAACACCGGCCCCCGCGGGCACACCATCGCGCTGCCGGACCTCGGCGACTACCGCGTCCTCTCCGACGGGCGGTCGGTCGTCGCACTGCCGCTCGACTCGGTCACCGACCTGCTGTGGCAGATGGGTCTGCTCCTGGTCGCGCTCGGCGCCGCGGCCGTCTGCGCGGCGGCCCTGGTCGGCCGGGTAATCATCCGCCGGACGCTGAAACCCTTGGACGACATGGCCGCCACCGCCACGCGCGTCTCCGAACTTCCCCTGCACGAGGGCGAAGTCACCGTCCCGGAACGCATCGAGGACGCCGACCCGGACACCGAGGTCGGCAAGGTCGGCCTCGCGCTGAACCGCATGCTCGGCCACGTCGAGAGCGCACTGAACTCCAGGCACGCCAGCGAAATGCGCGTCCGGCAGTTCGTCGCGGACGCGTCCCACGAACTGCGCACCCCGCTCGCCGCGATCCGTGGCTACGCCGAACTAACCAGGCGCACCAAGGAAGACATCCCGCACGACATCAAGCACGCCATGGGCCGCGTCGAGTCCGAAGCGACGCGCATGACGTCCCTGGTGGAAGACCTACTGCTACTCGCGAGAATCGACGCGGGCCGTCCACTGGAGGACAAGGACGTCGACCTCACGCGCCTGGTCATCGACGTCGTGGGCGACGCCCGGATCGCCGGCCGCGACCACAACTGGAAACTGGACCTGCCCGAGGAGCCGGTCACGATCAGAGGCGACGTGCAACGCCTGCATCAGGTGATCGGCAACCTGCTCAGCAACGCCCGCACGCACACCCCGCCGGGCACCACGGTCGTCACCGGACTGAGCGTCCACAACGGACACGTGGACCTGACGGTCACGGACGACGGGCCGGGCATCCCGAAGGACCTCGAAGTGTTCGAACGGTTCGCGCGCGGCGACAGCTCGCGATCGAGAGCCGCGGGCAGCACGGGCCTCGGGCTCTCGATCGTCACAGCGGTGGTCAGCGCGCACGGCGGACAGGTGCGGGTGGACAGTGAACCGGGACGTACCCGGTTCACCGTCCAGCTCAGTACTAGCGCCTAGGCGCAACCGGCAGGCCGGCCGAAACCGAAGCCACCGAAGGCAGGAATGGGTTCGGGTTGGCCGCGCACACCGTGCCGACGGGCGGCAGTGCGCCGGTCAGCAGGTAGTTGTTCATGTACTCGGTGGTGCAGCCGGAGCGACCGTACGCCGTGTGGCCCCAGCCCGCGTACGCGAGCAGGCGGCTGTTCGGCAGCTGCCGCGCGACGGCCTGGGCGCCGCGGAAGTCCGTGATGCCGTCGAAGTGGTTGCCCACCACCAGAACCGGCGCGGACGTGCGGTGGTTCCACGGGCCGGTGTAGCGGTCGTCGTTGACGGGCCAGTCGGCGCACGCCGCGTTGCCCCACCACCACAGCGGGCCGAACCGGGAGCCGGCCTCGGCGTACCTGCCGATCGCCTGGTACTCACCGAACCGCGACGGCATCTGGATGTCGGCGCACACGTTTCCGTTGTAGGCGTCGAAACCGTTGGCGTAGTCGGCCTCACGAGTGAACGGAGCGGAAGCAGCGGAGACGGAACCTTCGACCACGTCAGCGATCTGGTCGAGGACCGCGCCCGCGCCCTGCGGGCCGCCCCAGCCCTCCGGCCCGTACATCGCGCCGACCACGAAGTTGATCAGCACGTCGTAGGTGACCAGCTCGTCGCCGAGTTTGATCGGCTTCTTGCGAATCGAGTCCGCGGTCCGCTCCCAGCGCTTCACCGCGCCGCCCGGCGTGTGGAACGCGCAGGCGGAACCCGCGGCGTCGCACAGCTTCAGGAACTCGCCGAACTCCTCGGCGGTGGCGATCCGGTCGGACTGGATCTGCCGGCCGCTCGACCAAAGCTCGGGGTTGAGCACGCCGTCGATGGCGAGCGCGCGGATGTTGTTCGGGAACAGGTTCGCGTAGGTGGCACCGAGGAACGTGCCGTACGAGAAGCCCAGGTAGGAGATCTTCTTGTCACCGACGGCCTGGCGCAGCAGGTCCATGTCCCGCGCGACGTCGGCGGTGCTCATGTGCCGGGCGATCGTGCGGTCCGCGGCGAGGCACTTCGGAGCCAACGAGCGGAGCCGGTCGAAGTACGGCCGTTCCTGGTCCGCCTGGTAGGGGAAGGCGGGGATGCCCTCGAAGAACTTGTTCAGCTCCTCCTCACTGGCGAAGCAGTGGATCGGGTCGGACTGCCCGATGCCGCGCGGATCGAACCCGACGATGTCGAACCGGCCCTTGAGCTGCTTGTCCAGTTCGTTGCCCGCGCCGAGCGCGAACTCGACGCCGGAACCGCCGGGGCCACCGGGGTTGATGAACAGTGTGCCGATCCGGTTCGCCTTGTCGGAGGCGGGCTTGCGGGCGAGCGCGACCTTGGTCGTCGCGCCTCGCGGGTTGTCGTAGTCGAGGGGAACCGGGACGGTCGCGCAGTCGAGGCCGGGGTACTCGGACCCACAGGCTTTCCAGTCGATCTTCGGAACGGCGGGCGAGGCCGCCGCGGGGACCGCTACGACGGGCAGAAGTGCCACGGCCGCAACGAGTCTGAGAAGTGTCGAACGCATGGCGTTCTTCCTATCGCCGTCGATCGGGCCGGGTGAAGCTACGAAAGTCGTGTGCGCGCACAGGTTGCGCACAGGAACGGCACACGTGCCACCCAGGCTGCGCCACGAGGCTCGGCCGCATGAAACGAGACCGCGCCGTCCTTTCGTTACTCCTGGGCGCGACCGCCGTCCTGTACCTGTGGCGGCTCGGTGATTCGGGCTGGGCGAACGCGTACTACTCGGCCGCCGCGCAGGCCGGTGCGAACAGCTGGAAGGCCTGGTTCTTCGGGTCGAGCGACGCGGCGAACTCGATCACCGTCGACAAGACACCCGCCTCCCTGTGGGTGATGGGTCTGTCCGCGCGGATCTTCGGTGTCAACGCCTGGAGCATCCTCGTTCCGCAGGCGTTGATGGGTGTCGGCAGCGTGTGGCTGCTTTACGCAACGGTTCGGCGCTGGTTCTCTCACTCCGCCGCGCTCATCGCGGGCGCGGTCCTGGCGCTCACGCCGGTCGCCGTGCTCATGTTCCGGTTCAACAATCCCGACGCGCTGCTGGTCATGCTGCTGATCACGGCCGCGTACTGCGCGACCCGCGCCATCGAGAGCGGCAACGGATGGTGGCTCGCGCTGGCCGGCGTCGCGGTCGGATTCGGCTTTCTCACGAAGATGCTCCAGGCCTTCCTGGTGCTGCCCGCGATCGCGCTCTCATACCTCATCTGGGCCCGAACGACCATCCCCAAACGGCTACTACATCTCGGCGGTTCGGCGCTCGCGATGGTGGTCGCGGGTGCCTGGTGGATCGTCGCGGTCGAGCTGACGTCCGACCGTCCGTTCATCGGCGGATCGCAGACGAACAGCGTGCTCGAACTGGCCTTGGGCTACAACGGCCTCGGCCGGCTGACCGGTGACGAGGTCGGCAGCGTCGGCGGTGGCCGCGGCTGGGGCTCACCGGGCTGGAGCCGCCTGCTGGGCGCCGAGATGGGCAGTCAGATCGCGTGGCTGCTGCCGACCGCGGTCGTGCTGCTCGTCGCCGGGATGTTCCTGACCAGGGGTCGCGCTCGCGCGGCTCTGGGCCTGTGGGGCGGCTGGCTCGTCGTCACCGGCGGCGTGTTCAGCTTCATGAACGGGATCATCCACTCCTACTACACCGTCGCTATGGCGCCCGCGATCGCGGCGATCATCGGTATCGGAGCCACGGAACTGTGGGCCCGCCGCGCCGATCCGATGTGCGCGGCGGCGTTGTCCGGTGCGACGGCACTGAGCGCGGTGCAGTGCTACCTGCTGCTCGCGAACTTCGCGCGGTCCCTGGCGATCGCTGTTCTCGTCCTCGGACTGGTCGCCGCGATCGGGCTCGTGCTGTCGCTGCGGGTGGCCGTACCGGTCGCCCTGGTCGCCGCGCTCCTCGGTCCCGCGACGTACTCGGTCGCCACGGCGTCCGTCGCGCACACCGGCGCGATCCCGGTCGCCGGTCCGCAGAACACCCCCGGGATGCGCGCCCCCAACAAAAACGGTGGCATGGGCGGCCTGCTCGGTGCGACGACGCCCGGCGCGAACCTCACCGAGTTGCTGCGCGAAAGCAAAACGAAGTGGGCCGCCGCCACCGTCGGTTCCAACAACGCGGCCGGGTTGCAGCTCGCCGGCGACCGGCCGGTGATGGCGGTCGGCGGGTTCAACGGCACCGATCCCTCGCCCACGCTCGAGCAGTTCCAGGAACTCGTCCGAAGTGGACAGATCAAGTACTTCGTCGGTGACGGGATGCGGATGCCCTCGGACAGCGGCAGTGACGCCGCCGAGCGGATCGCCCAGTGGGTCGCCGACACCTTCACCGCGACGACCGTCGACGGTGTCACCATCTACGAAATGAGTGCCTGATGGCTCCGACGCTCGACGTGGTGATCCCCGTCTACAACGAACAGAAAGACCTGGAACGGAGTGTGCGCAGGCTGCGCGACGAGCTGCCGGCGACCTTCCCGCACCCGTTCCGCATCACCATCGCCGACAACGCCAGCACGGACGACACGACCGCGATCGCTGATCGCCTGGCGTCCGAGCTGCCCGGTGTGCGCAGCATCCGGTTGGAGCGCAAGGGGCGCGGCGGCGCGTTGACGAAGGTGTGGACGGAGTCGGACGCGGATGTGCTGGCGTACATGGACGTCGACCTCTCGACGGACCTGCGCGCCGTGCAACCGCTCGTGGCGCCGCTGCTCTCCGGGCACTCCGACCTGTCGATCGGCAGCCGGCTCGCGGTCGGCGCGCGGGTCACCCGCGGTGTCAAGCGCGAGGTGATCTCCCGCTGCTACAACGTGATCGTGCGCGGCGCGCTGAACGTCCGCTTCACCGACGCGCAATGCGGGTTCAAGGCGATCCGCTCGGACGTGGCCCGCGCGCTGCTGCCACACGTCGAGGACCGGAACTGGTTCTTCGACACCGAACTGCTGGTGCTCGCCGCCCGCGCGGGACTGCGCATCCACGAGGTGCCGGTCGACTGGGTCGACGACCCGAACAGCAGCGTGGACATCGTCAAGACGGCGCTGGAGGACCTGCGCGGCATCGCGCGGCTGCGCCGGAGTTTTCGTTACGGCCGCAACCCCGTCGTGGAGTTGCGCGGACATCTGGGAAGGATCGCGGTATGACGCTGACCATGGAGGCGGCCCCTCCGCGTGAGGATCAGCGCCGAGGGCCTACCAATCGACGCGTGACCAAGCATCGAATTGCCCTCGCGGCTCTGCTCGTCGGATCGGCGTTCCTCTTCCTGTGGAACCTCACCGCTTCCGGCTACGGCAACGAGTTCTACGCCGCGGCGACGCAGGCCGGTTCGCAGAGCTGGAAGGCGCTGCTGTTCGGCTCGCTCGACCCCGGCAACGTGATCACGGTCGACAAGCCGCCCGTCTTCCTGTGGGTGAGCGGACTGTTCGCGCGCGTCTTCGGCTTCTCCAGCTGGACCGTGCTGGCGCCGCAGGCGATCGAGGGCGTGCTGGCCGTGTGGGTGCTGTACGCGACCGTGAAGCGCACGTCCGGTGAGTGGGCCGGGCTGTTCGCGGGCGCGGCCCTGGCGTTGACGCCGGTGGCCACGCTGATGTTCCGGTTCAACCTGCCGGACGCGTTGCTGGTGCTGCTGATGACCGTGGCCGCGTACTGCACGGTCCGCGCGCTGGAAAAGGCTTCGTGGCGCTGGCTGGCGCTCGCCGGCGTCGCGATCGGCTTCGGGTTCCTGACGAAGATGATGCAGGCGTTCCTCGTGCTGCCGGGCCTCGCCGCGGTGTACCTGCTCGCGGCCCCAACGGGTCTGGGCAAGCGGTTCCTGCACCTGCTGGGCGCGGGCATCGCGGTGATCGTGTCCGCCGGGTGGTTCATCGCGCTGGTCGACCTGTGGCCGGCGTCGTCGCGCCCGTACATCGGCGGCTCGAACAACAACGGCCTGTGGGAACTCGCCGTCGGCTACAACGGACTCGGCCGCATCTTCGGTGGCGGTGGACCCGGCGGTGGCATGGGCGGCAACGGGAACATCGGTTTCGGTGGCGCCACGGGCATCACGCGACTCTTCGGCGCCAGCATGGGCGCGGAGATCTCGTGGCTGTTGCCCGCCGCACTGATCGGTCTCATCGCCGGCCTGTGGTTCACGCGTCGCGGAGGAAGAATTGACCGCACACGTGCGGCCTTGGTGTTGTGGGGCGGCTGGCTCGTCGTGAGCGGCGTGGTGTTCAGCTTCATGAGCGGCATCACGCACCCCTACTACACGGTGGCGCTCGCACCCGCGATCAGCGCGCTGGTCGCGATCTCCGGACGGGAGCTGTGGCGCGGCCGGGCGCACTTCCCGGCTCGGGTGGCGCTGACCGTGATGGTCGCTTTCACCGGCGTCTGGGGCTTCATCCTGCTGGCCCGTGTGCCGGACTGGCAGCCGTGGGTGCGCTGGACGCTGCTGGTGCTGACGGCCCTGGTCACGTTCGCATTGTTGTTCGGTGTCAAGCGAAGTGCGTTCATCGGTGCGATCGTGGCGGCGGCTCTGTTCGGCACGTCCGCCTATTCGTTCGCGACCGCGGCTCAGACGCACGCGGGCTCGATCCCGATGTCCGGGCCGGTGCAGAGCGGCATGGGTATGCGGGGCGGTCCGGGCGGCGCCGTTTCCAGCAGCGAGCTGAACGCGTTGCTGGCGCAGACGGACACCCAGTGGGCCGCCGCGACGACCGGCGCGCAGAGCGCCGCCGCGTTGCAGCTCGGTTCGGGCCGGCCGGTGATCGCGATCGGCGGCTGGAACGGTGGCGACCCCGCGCCCACATTGGAGGAGTTCCAGCGTTACGTCTCAGAAGGGAAAATCGGATACTTCGTTTCAGGTCGCGGCGGTTCGGACATAGCCGATTGGGTATCCGCCCACTTCAAGGCGGTTTCTGTTGGTGGGCAGATGGTTTACGACCTTGA
Organism: Lentzea sp. NBRC 105346; assembly: GCF_030269605.1. Classification (GTDB taxonomy): domain Bacteria; phylum Actinomycetota; class Actinomycetes; order Mycobacteriales; family Pseudonocardiaceae; genus Lentzea. Next base: position 9,721 of record NZ_BSTQ01000014.1, on the reverse strand, counting down.
CGCGGGTTCCTGAGCGGGAGTTCGCTCCTGCCGCATGGTGACAAATGTGGTTCTGGCCGCGGTGTTGTCGGTGTCCGTGTGCACACCGGCACCCGCGGCCGAACGCGAGATAGCGACCGGTCTGACCCATCCGTGGGCGATCGGTTTCCTGCCGGACGGTTCGGCGCTGTTCACGGAACGGGACAGCGCCCGCATCATGTCCGTGCGCGACGGTGTGGTCCGCGAGGTGCAGAAGATCGCCGAGGCGAAGCCCAACGGCGTGCAGAGCGGGCTGCTCGGCATCGCGGTGTCCCCGAAGTACGTCGTGGACAAGACCGTCTTCATCTACTACTCCACCGAGACGGACAACCGCATCGCCTCGCTGCAGCTCGGTGGCACTGTTCGTCCCATCGTCACCGGAATTCCGTTGGGGCAGAAGCGGGTCGGTGGCCGCCTGGCGTTCGGCCCGGACGGCCTGCTGTACGCGACGACCGGCGACGCGCAGCAACCGGCCCTGGCGCAGGACCCGAAGTCGTTGGCGGGCAAGGTGTTGCGCATGCGCCCGTCCGGCAAGCCCGTCGGTTCCACCCTGGTGTACTCGCTCGGGCACCGCGACCCGCAGGGCATCACGTGGGATCCGCAAGGCCGGATGTTCGTGTCCGAGTCCGGTGAGAGCACGTTCGACGAGCTCAACCGCGTGGAGCACGGCCGCAACTACGGGTGGCCGGTGTGCGAGGGCAAGTGCGGCAAGCCCGGTTTCGTCGACCCGATCGTGCAGTGGAGCACTTCCGAGGCGACGCCGAGCGACCTCGGTTACTTCAAGGGCAACCTGTACATGGCGGGCAACATCGGCAAGCGCCTGTGGAAGATCCCGGTGAAGAGCGGCAAGGCCGGCACGCCCGAGGCGCTGTTCACCGGCAAGTACGGCAAGCTGCGCGCGGTCGAGCTGGCGCCGGACGGCACCCTCTGGTTCTCGTCGACCAACGGCGGCGGTGTGGACAAGATCGTCAGCTTCACGCCCTGACCCTGGTCAGGGACCGCCGACCAACCCGGCCGGTCGGCGGTCCCGCAGGTAAGCGCCGAGCGAAGGCTCGATCAGCAACATGTTGCGCACCCACGAAGACCGCTCGAACTCCAGGATCGGCAGCTCCCACACGCACCCGATCAGCGGTTCTTTCAACGGTTCGAAAGACTCCGGATCGTCCTGGGGCGCGGAGGCCATGACACACCGGACGATCGCTTCCTGGCACCACATGTACACGTTGAGCCACACGGCGTCCTCGCCGGAGTGCAGGACGGAGAACGCTCCTTCGGGCCCGTCCGGCTCGAACGGCGCGACCATCGTCTCCATCATCTGGTCCGCGGCCGCGCGCAGCGATGGAGGAAGCTCCTCACCGTCCAGTGTCAGCTCGTAGCGCTTCACCTGCCACCGCGCCGCCACTGCCACCGGTAACGGCCGTACGTGCCTCTCCCGGAATGTCATGGCTCCACAGTAGAGGCAGCAGGTCGCGGCCACGACGCCACAGCCACGGCACCCCCTTCACGAGCAGCCACGCGATGTGGTGCGCGACGGTCAGTTCACGGCCGCCGCCGCACTCCAGCGACACGGGCCGCACGGTGTGCCCGACGGCGCGCAGCTCGGCGGCGAATGCCCTGGCCAGCATGCGATGTCCGCGTTCGGACGGGTGCAGACGGTCGACCGCCCACGTCGGAAGTTCATACGCCCCAGGCAGAAGGTGCAGGTCCACGCACCGCGCGCCGTGCCGGGCGACGACGACGTCGATCACCGAGTTCAACGCCGCGATGCGCTCACCGAGCACGCGGCGCAGCCGGCCTGGCAGCTTGAACACGCGGCCCTGGTCGTGGAACCGCACGGTGACTACGGACGCGCCCGACGACGACAGTGACCCCACGATGTGGTCGAGGTCGGAATGCAGCTGCGCCGGGGAGAAGTCCGACCGCAGCGTGTCGTTCACCCCCGCGATCACGACGGCCGCCTTGGGGCGCAGCTCCAGGGCTGTGGGCAACTGTGAACGCCGCAGATCCGCGATGCGGGCTCCGGACAACGCCAGGTTGCGGTAGTCCCCGCCGAAGGCGTCGGCCAGCAGCGGGCCGAAGCCGCGCCAGCCACCGGGGACCGGGTCACCGATGCCGACCGCCGTCGAATCTCCGAGTAGCACCAACACGTGCCCAGCATCGGGTTTCCCGGTGATCCACGAATGGCCACACGGGAACGGTTCAGCGAAATGCTGGGTAAACAGGAACTTCGCAGACCCGCGAAACGTACCCGCCTGTGCCGTTATGGCCACCTTTGCTGCGCTGGACGCAGTGATGGTGGCCTTAACGGCACCACCGAGCTGCGTCAGCGGAAAGCTGGGTAAAGCGGGAGTTCGAGGACCTCCGAACCGTACCGCTCCACCAGTGCGTCAATCACACAGTCGGCGTGCGCCACAACCGCCTTCTCGCCCAACGTGATCGCGTCCGCCTTCAGCCGCACCCACCGGCCGGCGAGCACGACGGACCTCGGTGGAGCGTCCAGGTCACGATGGTCGTCCAGCTTGGGCAGCACCCGCCACGTCGCCAGCCACACCCACAGCAGCTGCGCCTCGAGCAGACGCGGTAACAGCACCGCGTCGTCGTCGATCTCGGGCCACACCGAGCCGACCTCGGCGCGCCACGCGGCGACCATCGCCTCGGACATGCCCGGCGGCAGGCCCCACGCGCACCAGCACGACGGGAACGGCACCCGCAGGCACGCCGCGTCGAACACGATGTCGCGGACGCAGCCGCCCTCGAAGTCGACGAACCGCACGCCGCGGCTGGTCACGAGCTGGTTGTCCGGGCACGACGAGGACGGGCTGAACGCGCGGCGGCGCGAGGTGCTGAACGCCTTCGCCGCCTGTTGCGCGAACTCCAGCGCCGACGACGGGATCTTCACGCCCAGCTCGGACTCCAGCAGGTCGGGCAGCCCGGCGATGGCGCCGTGCACGTCGAACGCGACCGGGTCCTGACAGCACTGGCCGCCCGCCCGGCGCATGAGTGCGTCGAAGTCCGCGTCACGGCCGGCGGTCGTCGCGTGCAGGCGGCCCATGGCGTGCGCCCACGACAGCAGCCCGCGTTCGGCGGCGCGGGCGTCCGTGCCGTTGAGCTTCTCCGACAACCGGGGCGCGCGACCGAGGTCCTCCAGCACGACGAGCCGCGAGCCGACGTCGTGCGCGTACAGCTCGGGCGTCGCCCGTTCCTCCGCAGGCAGCGCGGTGAGCAGCTGGTGGCTGACCGCCTCGTGCGCCCACGGGTCGCGGTCGTGCGTCGCGGGCGGATATCGCTTCACCACGAGCGTGCGGGGCATCGAGAACGGTGACTGCGCGACTCTCACGCGGATGACGACGGAACGTCCTGCTCCGCCGAGCTCCTCGGGATCGGCGAGCCGGACCTGGGCTCCGAGCCGCCTGCTCAACACCTGTTCGGCGGCGACGACCGCTTCGATGACCTCGGGGGAAGCGGTGCCGTCGACGTCAGGGGAGCCAGCGGTGATCTCCACGACGCTCATCCCCTCCGACCCTACTCCCCTTGCTTGTGAGTCCCGCCGACGCTAACCAACCGAGGCGGCGATCACGACCACTTGTTGATAACGGCTCGTTCCGTATCTCGATTTGCACGTTCACCCACTGGACAGTGGACGCGTGGTCACACCATCCGTTGTCTTGCGGCGTCGTATCAACAGGACCAGGGCGGCCGCGACGACAATACCGATCAAGTTGATGAGCAACTGGAGCAGCGAGTAGCCCGCCCTGTCCCACTTCCCGAGAACGGCGGCGAGCGCCGCGTACCCGGCGGCGGGCACCGTGGTGACCGAGATGAACACGCCCACCAGTGCCGCGGACTTCGCGGACGTCATCGACAGCATGCCCGCCGCTCCGGCGAGCAGCGCGACGATCAGCGAGTAGATCCCGACCTGGTAGACGAAGTCGACCTGGTGGTTCTTCGTGAACAACGTGTCCGCGTCGAACAGGCCGGTCAGGTCGCCCACCTTGCTGAGCACCGCGGTGATCACCATGGCGACCGGGAAGCCGATGCCCAACGCGATCGCGGCCCGTTTCACCAGCTCCCACCGCCGCGCGACGAGCCCGACCGCGATCGCGGCGAGCGGCCCGAACTCCGGGCCGACGACCATGGCGCCGACGATCGTCACCGGTGAGTCGGTCGCGACGCCGACCGCGGCCAGCAGGCACGCGATGGTGAGAAACGCCTGGAAGGTCCAGCTCGGCTTGGACTCCTCGCCGGTGCGGGAGATCAGCTCCTCCCACACGATGGCGTCGGACCCGTCACCGGGCGCGGCCTCCTCGGCGCGGTCGGCGGCGTCGGACAGCGACGTGTCGATCTGTTCGAGGGTGATGCCGCCCTCGTGGTCGATGTCCAGCTCGCACAGCCGCCAGAGGATCTCGTCGACGGCCTCGCGCGCGATGTCGGCCGTGATCAGGTCGCCGGGCGGCTCCACCACGGCACCACGCAGGAGCACGACGTGCGTCGCTCCCACGTGGTCCCGGAGGATCCGCAGCGCGGCGTCCGTCTGCCCCTCCGGACAGGCGACCCGCAGCCGCAGCATTACTTCTGGTCGGGCTTCGCGTCGACGCCGGCTTCCTTGCGCTGCTGCGCGGTGATCGGCGCCGGGGCCGCGGTCAGCGGGTCGAAGCCGCCGCCGCTCTTCGGGAACGCGATGACCTCGCGGATCGAGTCCACGCCGGCGAGCAGCATGCAGAGGCGGTCCCAGCCGAGCGCGATGCCGCCGTGCGGCGGGGCGCCGTACTTGAACGCGTCGAGCAGGAAGCCGAACTTCTCCTGCGCCTCCTCGGCGCCGATGCCCATCACGTTGAACGCCCGCTGCTGCACGTCCGCGCGGTGGATACGAATCGAGCCACCGCCCAGCTCGTTGCCGTTGAGGATCACGTCGTAGGCGTACGCCAGCGCGTTGCCGGGGTCCTCCTCGAACCGGTCGATCCACTCCGGGGTCGGCGAGGTGAACGCGTGGTGCAGCGCGGTCCACTTGCCGCCGCCGACGGCGACGTCACCGGCCTCGAGCTTCTCGACCGACTCGAACATCGGGAAGTCCACGACCCACGCGAACGCCCAGGCGTTCTCGTCGATCAGGCCGACGCGGTGCGCGATCTCGACGCGGGCCGCGCCGAGCAGCGCCCGCGCGTCCCGCGGGTCGCCCGCGGCGAAGAAGATGCAGTCACCGGCGTTCGCGCCGACGGCCTTCGCCAGGTCCTCGCGCTCGGAGTCGGTGAGGTTCTTGGCGACCGGTCCGCCGAGCGTGCCGTCCTCCTGGACCAGCACGTACGCCAGGCCCTTGTGGCCGCGCTGCTTGGCGAACTCCTGCCAGCCGTCGAGCGTGCGGCGCGGCTGCGAGGCGCCACCGGGCATGACGACCGCGCCGACGTACGGCGCCTGGAAGACGCGGAACGGCGTCTCCTTGAAGTACTCGGTCAGCTCGGTGAGCTCGAGGTCGAAGCGCAGGTCCGGCTTGTCCGAGCCGTACTTCGCCATCGCGTCCGCGTACGAGATGCGACGGAAGGGCAGCGGCAGCTCGACGTCCGCCAGCTCCTTCCAGATGGTGGAGAGGATCTTCTCGGTGAGCGCGATGACGTCGTCCTGCTCGACGAAGCTCATCTCGATGTCGAGCTGGGTGAACTCGGGCTGCCGGTCGGCGCGGAAGTCCTCGTCGCGGTAGCAGCGGGCGATCTGGTAGTACCGCTCCAGGCCACCGACCATGAGCAGCTGCTTGAACAGCTGCGGCGACTGCGGCAGCGCGTACCAGGAACCGGGCCGCAGGCGGGCCGGCACCAGGAAGTCGCGCGCGCCCTCAGGCGTGCTCCGCGTCAGCGTCGGCGTCTCGACCTCGACGAACTTCTCGCCGTGCAGCACCTCGCGGGTGATCCGGCTGACCTCGCTGCGCAGCCGGATGGCCTTCGCCGGGCCGCTGCGGCGCAGGTCCAGGTAGCGGTGCTTGAGGCGGGCCTCCTCGCCGACCTCGAGGTCGCCCTCGACCTGGAACGGCAGCGGCGCCGCCTCGTTGAGCACCTCGAGCTCGGTCGCGTAGACCTCGATCGCGCCGGTGGCGAGGTCCGGGTTCTCGCTGCCCTCGGGCCGCTTGCTCACGTCACCGACGACCTTGATGACGAACTCGGAGCGCAGCTTGTGCGCCCGTTCGGCCATCTCGCCCTCGCGGAACACGACCTGGGCCACGCCGGAGGCATCGCGGAGGTCGATGAAGATGACACCGCCGTGATCACGCCGGCGAGCGACCCACCCGGTCAGGGTGACGGACTGCCCGGCGTGCTCGGCCCGGAGTGACCCGGCCTCGTGCGTGCGCAACACGGTGGTGGCTCCTCTTAGTTCATAGCTGGTGTTGCGGTCAAGGCTAGCCAACGCCCGCAGGTGCGTTTCCACAGAGGTTGGGGAGTGGCGGCTCGGTCACGTCCGCCGACCCGAGCATCGCCGCCTCTTCGGCCTCCGTCCACGGCCAGCGCGACGTGCCGGATGCCACGAGCTCGCCGTCGGGCAGCAGCGCGAACCGCGGTATACCTCGCGCTTTCGCGACGCCGAACTCCCATGACGTCCACACCGTTGCCGGATAGCTCGGGGTAACGACCGCGACGAAGGCGTCAGCGGTCCGCAGCGCCGCGACAACGTTCGAGTGCCTGTCCGCGCCCCGGTGGTCCACCAGGTCGTCCACATGCGGGCTGCCGAGGCTCGCGGCGATCTCCGCGACCCATTTCAGCCGGTCCATCGGGTTCTCGCGCCGGATGTAGCTGACGAAGACCTTCACGGGCTGATCCGTCCGACGGGTGCGATCACACCCATGCCGTACAGCGCGAAGGCGACCGCCAGGACCAGCAGCAACACGAAGTAGTAGGACATCGACCCGTTGAACAGGGCGCGCAGCGGACGAATGTGCTTCGCGGCCGGGACGTGCGGGTAGTCGTTGCACCGCTGTGCCCGCCGCGACCAGATGGTGTCCATGACGTTGCGCAGTCTGCGCTGGTAGTAGTACGCGACCGAATCGGCCATCCAGAAAGTGATGACCACCGCGATCGCGGCCACGAACACCGCCGCGTTCAGGATCCGGTCGCTGAGCAGAGCGACCAGCGTCCCCGTGGGCACCAGGACCGTCGCACACAGCTTCTTCATCTCGAAGCACGCGTCCGAGGCCTTCAACGTGGCGGCGTGCAGCTGGTCGAGCTGGTCCTTGTCGAGTTCGTCCTCTGTCGGCGACACCGCGACAGTCTGTGAGCACGGCACGTGGCGGGTCAAGCCACTTTGATCTTTGCGGAGGCCTCGGCGGAGAGGGCGCCGGCGCCTCTCCCCCAAGCAGGCGCCGGCACTCTCTTTCCCCCGGTCGTGGATCCCCCATCCACGGCCGGAAGCTTGGCAGCCCGTACCTGAAGTGACGCTGAACGTTCCTGAAACGGATTTCAGGACTCGATCATGGCGAATACGGCACTCTGCTGTACATGCGTGTGCTCGTGGTGGAGGACGACCGCCGCCTCGCGGACCTGCTGGTGCGCGGGCTGACCGCGGAGGGGTTCGCGGTCGACGTGGAGCGGACCGGCACGGACGGGCTCTGGCGTGCGCGCGAGCACCCGTACGACGTGATCGTCCTGGACATCATGCTGCCCGGTCTCAACGGCTACCACGTGTGCCGTGAGCTGCGGGAGGCCGGCGTGTGGACACCGATCCTGATGCTCACCGCGAAGGACGGCGAGTTCGACGAGGCCGAAGGGCTGGACACCGGCGCGGACGACTACCTGACCAAGCCGTTCTCCTACGTCGTCCTCGTGGCCCGGCTGCGCGCGCTGGCCCGGCGCAGCCGAACGAGTCAGCCCGTCCTGCTGAGGGCGGGCGACCTCGTGGTGGACCCGGTCAGCCGGGAGTGCCGCCGGGGCACCACCGCGATCGACCTGAAGGCGAAGGAGTTCGCCGTGCTCACCTTCCTGTTGCGGCACACGAACGAGGTCGTGACGAAGAACGAGATCATCGACGGGGTCTGGGACGCCGCGCAGGACCCGGACCCGAACCTCGTCGAGGTCTACATCAGCGCGCTGCGCCGCAAGATCGACACGCCGTTCGAGCGGCGGTCGATCACCACGGTCCGCGGCGTCGGCTACCGGTTGGTGGACCGATGAGGTCGTTGCAGTTCAAGGTGACCGCGTGGGCGACGCTCGTGACGGCACTGCTGCTGGGCTGCGCGACCGTGCTTGTCGCGATCTCGTTGCGGGACCAGGCCGAGCGCCGGAGCATCGACGAGTCGCGGATCTCCTACGTGTGCACGGTCGACGGCTGCACGGAGGTCGAGGACGGCAAGAGGTTCACGCCGAATCACAGCATCAGCTTCATCGGCTACGAGACCGGCGAAGTCCGGCCCGCACTGTCGGCCTGGCCGTTCTCCTCCCCGGAGAACGTCACGTACGAGGTGCACGGCCGGCCACGGCTCACAAACGCCCGCCCTGGTGTCGAGCGGGCGCAGCAGACCCTGAACGGCTCGATCCTGCTCGTCGCGGGCATCGCCCTGTCGGTCACGACGCTGGTCGGCTTCATGACGTGGGCGGCGGCGGTCCGCGTGCTCGCACCGGTCGAGGAGATGCGCGGCGAGATGGCCGACATCAACGAGCAGAACCTGACGCGCCGCATCCGGGTTCCCAGCGGTGACAACGAGATCACGCGGCTGGCCACCACCATGAACGAGACGCTCGACCGGGTTCACAAAGCGGTCGAGGACACCCGCCGGTTCGTCGCGGACGCGTCGCACGAGCTGCGCAGCCCGCTGGCGGCGTTGCGCGCCGAGCTGGAGATCGCGGTGTCGCACCCGCAGCTCGCGGACTGGCCGACCGTCGTCGGCAACGCGCTGGAGGACACCGAACGGCTGCAGGAGCTGACCACGGACCTGTTGCTGCTGGCCCGGCTCGACGCCGACGCGACCGAGAAACAGGACGCCGTCGACCTGACCGCCGTGGTGCAGCGCGAGATCCTGCGCCGGCGGGTGTCCGATGTGGAGCTCATCGCGGATGTCGAGGCACGCCCGGTGCACGTCGCCGGCCGCCGCGCACAGTTGTCGCGGCTGCTCGGCAACCTGCTGGACAACGCCGAACGCCACGCCTCGTCGACGGTGACCGTGCGGCTGCGCGGTGGTCCGCTCGCGGTGCTGGAGGTGACCGACGACGGACCGGGCATCGCGCAGCCGGACCGCGAACGCGTCTTCGAACGCTTCACCCGCCTCGACGACGCCCGCACGCGCGACGCGGGCGGCGCGGGCCTCGGCCTCGCCATCGCCCGCCGCATCGCCTCCCGGCATCGGGGCACGCTGGAGGCCGCCGACACCGCCGACTTCCGCGGGATCCGTTTCGTGGCAACGATTCCGACCGGTGAACCCGTGCAGCAACGCCGGGTGGTCGCGCCGCCGCAGCGGACCGGCGACGAGATCTGGCAGTTCATCAACGGGTCGTTCGTCGCGACGCACGCCGTCATACCCGAACCGCGGCCGGAACCCGTCGTCGACCTGGACGCCGAGCTGGCGCTGATCTTCGGCGAGCACGTGCCGGTGCTCACGCACTGAGGGTTGCTATGGGGGGAGCTTTCCAAGCGCTGGTGTTTTAACCAGGGGTGAGTTCCCTAACGGGCCGTCGCGTGAGCGGCGGCCCGTTTTGTTGTTTGCTGTCTTGGGTTTGCTGGGCCTGCGTTGTTT
>NZ_BSTQ01000013.1 GCF_030269605.1 Lentzea sp. NBRC 105346 | reverse complement strand
TGCCGGCGGAGCCGGCCCACCACGCCGCGAGGGGCCCCAAGTCAAGCCCCAATCGCACGCGCGAAGCGCGTCCCGGAAGACGCAGCGCCCCACGACACCGGCAGCCGACAAAAGGCGACCACGCACGCAACCGGCAGCCGACAAAAGAACAACCACGTACGAAACCGGCAGCCAAGGTCTCCTTGTGAGCGCTCTCCCGTTGCGCTATACATCGGAGGTCTACCGCCGCCAGCTGGACACCTAGCTGGAGGTTGGCGTGCGCAAGGCCTTCATAGTGGCCGTTGTGATCGGGTTACTGGTACAACCCACGGCCCAGGCAACTCCACCGAACGCAGTGGCGAGAGCGAAGGCGATCGTCGCCCAGATGACGCTCGACGAGAAGATCGCCCAGCTGCACGGCATCAAGACCGAACAGCAGTACCGCGTAGTACCGGGCAACGACCGCCTGAAGATCCCGCCGCTACTGGTCACCAACGGCCCGTCCGGCGTGGGCCCAGGCGACGTAGTCCAGCCACTGGCCACGGCATTGCCCGCCCCAATCTCCCTAGCGGCAACGTGGGACGTCACAGCGTCCAAGCGCTTCGGCGACGTGATCGGCGAGGAGACGGTCCACGTAGGCCGCAACCTGATGGAAGCGCCAACGATCAACATCGCGCGCATCCCCACCAACGGCCGCACGTTCGAGGGCTACGGCGAAGACCCGTACCTCGTCGGCCGGATGAGCGTCGCCAACATCAAGGCGATCCAGAAGCACGGCGTCCTGGCCAACGTGAAGCACTACATCGCGAACAACCAGGAGACGAACCGCTTCAAGGTGAACGAGATCATCGACGAGCGCACGCTCCGCGAGATCTACCTCCCCGCGTTCGAAGCCTCCATGAAGGAGGGCAAGTCCGCCTCCGCCATGTGCGCCTTCCCGAAGATCAACGGCACGTTCAGCTGCGAACACCCGTGGCTGCTGAACGATCTCGCGCGGGACGAGTGGAAGTGGGACGGCTTCTACACCTCCGACTTCGGCGCCGTGCACAGCACCGTCGAGAGCTCGAAGGCCGGGCTGGACGTCGAGATGCCGACCGGCAAGTTCTTCGGCGACGAGATGAAGAAGGCGGTCGCCGAGGGCAAGGTCACCGAACAAGAGATCGACCGGAAGCTCGTCAAGCGGTTCGCCAAGATGATCGAGTTCGGCATCTTCGACCGGCCGATCACGCAGACGCCCATCCCCGCCCAGAAGAACGGCGCAACGGCACGAGAGCTCGCCCAGCAGGGCATGGTGCTGCTGAAGAACAACAACGTCCTGCCGCTCACCAACCCGAAGTCGATCGCGTTGATCGGCCCGTACGCGGGCGCGGCGATGACGGGAGGTGGCGGCAGCTCCAAGGTGAAGCCGCTCTACACCGTCAATCCGTTGGACGGCCTCAAAACCAGGACGACCGCCCCGATCTCGTACACCGACGGGAAGGACCTCGAACTGGCGAAGGAAGCGGCCAAGAACGCCGAAGTGGCGATCGTGATGGTCGGCGACAACGCGACCGAGGGCCGGGACAAGCCGTCACTCGCGTTGGACGGCAACCAGGACGCGCTGATCGAGGCCGTCGCCGCGGCGAACCCGAACACGGTCGTCGTGCTGAAGTCCGGCGGACCGGTGCTGATGCCGTGGCTGGACAAGGTGCCCGCATTGCTCGAGGCCTGGTACCCCGGCGAGGAGGACGGCAACGCCGTGGCCGGCGTGCTGTTCGGCGAGGTCAACCCGTCCGGCAAGCTGCCGATCACGTTCCCGAAGGCGCCCGGCGACGTGCCCGCGAACACGCCCGCGCAGTACCCCGGCATCGACGGCACGGCGACCTACTCCGAAGGGATCTTCGTCGGCTACCGGCACTACGACGCCAAGCAGATCCAGCCGTTGTTCCCCTTCGGGTACGGCCTGTCGTACACGACGTTCGAGACCAAGGCCCGCGTCGTCGGCAACACGGTGATCGCCCGAGTGACCAACACCGGCAAGCGCGAGGGCAGCGAGGTCGTCCAGGTCTACGTGGGCAGCCCGTCGACCAACGAGCTGAAGGAAGCCCCGAAGGAACTGGGTGCGTTCGCCAAGGTCACGCTGAAGCCCGGTGAGTGCAAGCTCGTCACGTTGACGCTGAACAACCGCGCGTTCAGCCACTGGGACATCGCAACTCACGGCTGGAAGATCACGCCGGGGCGGCACCAGATCACCGTCAACGGCAAGGTGATCGGGTCGGCCAGGCGTTAGAGGTCGCCGCGCAGCAGGGAGTCGATGTCCTCGGGCGGGCCGGGGCGGGCGAAGAACCAGCCCTGGCCCGTGTCGCAGCCGATGCGGTGCAACCGCTTGGCCTGCGCCGGGGTCTCGACTCCCTCGGCCGTGACGCCGAGCTGCAACGCGTGGGCGAGCTGCACCAGCGTCGCCACGATCTGCGAGTCGACCGGGTCTTCCTCCTCGGCCGCGCGCAGGCCCTCCATGAACGAGCCGGCGATCTTCAGCTCGTGCACCGGAAGGTGCTTCAGATACGCCAGGTTCGAGTAGCCGGTGCCGAAGTCGTCGATCGCGATCCGGATTCCCATGTCGGACAACGCCCGCAGCGATTCCAGCGGCTCGTCGGCGGTGCCCATGATGGCGCTCTCGGTGAGCTCCAGCTGGAGGTGGTGCGGGGGTAAAGCGCACTCGTCGAGGATCCGCTTCACGTCCCGCACGAGCTCCGGGTCGCGCGACTGCCGCACGGCCAGGTTGACCGACACGAACGGCGCGGCGTCGCCGAACTCGACCAGCCAGCGGCGCGCCTCCTCGCACGCCTTGCGCAGCACCCACCGTCCCAAGGGGACGATCAGGCCGGTCTCCTCGGCCAGCTCGATGAACCGGTCCGGCGCGAGCCGGCCGAACTCCGGGTGCTGCCAGCGGACCAGCGCCTCGACGCCGACGACCGTCGAATCCTCCAGGCGCACCAGGGGCTGGTACTCGACGTAGAACTCGTCGCGTTCCAAGGCACGCGGCATCGTGGCGGACAGGGTGAACCGGGCGACCTCGCGCGCGTTGCGCTCCGGGTCGTACAGCGCCCAGCGGGACTTTCCATCCGCCTTGGCCCAGTACAGCGTGATGTCCGCGTCCCGCATCAGGTCCGCGGCGGTGGTGCCGGCCAGCGGGCGCTCGACGATGCCGATCGACGCGGAGACGGACAGCTCGTGCCCGCCGATGCGGATCGGTGCCTCCATCTCGCGCAGCACCCGGTCGGCGACATCCACGATGTCGCCGGTGCCGGACGAGCCCTCGACGAGGATCACGAACTCGTCGCCGCCCATGCGCGCGACCAGCTTGCCCTCGCCGGACACCGAGTGGTCCAGCCTGCGGCCGACCTCGACCAGCAGCTGGTCGCCGATGTCGTGGCCGAGCGAGTCGTTGATCACCTTGAACCCGTCGAGGTCCAGGTAGCAGAGCCCGGCGCGGCGCTTCTTGCCGCGGTTGTTGAACACGCGGCCGAGCCGTTCCAGGAACAGCGCGCGGTTCGGCAGACCCGTCAGCGGGTCGTGCAACGCCTGATAGCGCAGACGGTTCTGCAACAGGTGCCGGTCGGTGACGTCCTCGATCATCGCGACCTGGTACTGCGGCTCGCCGTGGTCGTCGCGGACGAGCGACAACGTGAGGTGCGTCCACACCTGCTCGCCGTCCGCGCGGTGGAACCGCTTCTCGGCCCGGTAATGGTCGCACTCGCCCGCGATGAGCTGGTCGTAGAGCCGCCAGACGCTGCCCGCGTCCTCCGGGTGCATCAGGTCGCGCACGTTGTACTGGCGCATCTCCTCGACGCTGAAACCCAGCATGTCCTGCAGCGCCTGGTTCACGTCCAGGATGCGGCCCTCGATGTCCGCGATGCCGATGCCGATCGCGGCCTCGGTGAACATGGCGCGGAACCGGGCCTCCGACGCGCGCAGCGCCGCCTCGGCCTGGTCGCGGGCGTCGAGCACGGCCGCGCGGATGGCCTCCTGCTCGGCGAGGGTGCGTTCGCGCAACGCGCGGGCGTAGCCGGCGGAGAGCGCGCCCTGAAGGGCGGCTAGACGGGACCGGAGCCGGTCGTCGTTCTCCGCGTTCAGCTCGACCAGCAGGTCGTCGCCGATCAGCTGGATGGTGCGGCCGAGGGTGTCGGTGCCGGTGAAGTGCGCGTCGACCAGCCGGGCGCCGATCTCGTAGCCGGGCGCCGTGCGGAACGGGGTCGCGTAGAGGGCCTCGACCAGCAGCTCGGTCAGCTCCTGCAGGTGCTGCGCGACCTCGGCACGCGTCATCGGCACGTAGCTGCTGCCGATCACCGCGGTAGCCCAGCTACGCGCGAAGGACTCGGCCCCGGCCAGTACAGCCGGGTCCAGTTGGGATCGGTCGTCACGCACCCGGTGGTCAACCCGTTCGGTCATGTCGCTGGCCCTACCGCCACGAACGCGCAGCATACGGCTGGTCGCGCTGTGCGGTCGACTCTCACGCCTTTCTGCCCACCGCGCCGAACACCGGGAAGGGCGCGCCCGTGTCGTCGACGTCCTCCAGGGACTCCGGCCGCCACAGCGGAAGCCGCACCACACCGGGGTCGACGAGCTCCAGCCCGGCGAAGAGCCGGGTGAACTGTTCACGGTTGCGGTAGGTCATCGGGGTGACGTTCCGGTCGTACATGTTGCGGGTCGCGGTCCAGCCCTCGCCGTCCTCGCCCTCCTCGTAGCCCGCGTGCGAGATCGCGAGGTAGCTGCCGGACGGCAACGCGTCCAGGTAGGTCGCGAGGATGCCGAGCGGGTCGTCGGAGTCCGGCACGAAGTGCAGCAGCGCGATCATCAACACGCCGACCGGCCGCTCGAGGTCGAACAGGTCGGTCACCTCGGGCGACTTCATCACGTACGCGCCGTCCCGGACGTCGGCCTGCAGCACGCTGACCCGGTCGTTGCCGAGCAGCAGCGACCGGCTGTGCGCCACGGCGACGGGGTCGATGTCGACGTAGACGACCTTGGAGTCCGGGTCGCCGTCCTGGGCGATCTCGTGCACGTTGCCGACGGTCGGGATGCCCGAACCGAGGTCGAGGAACTGCCGGACGCCCTGTTCCAGCAGGAACCGGACGGCCCGGCGGAGGAACGCCCGGTGACTCACGATCACGCGCCGCAGGTCCGGCATGGTGTCGAGGGCCCGCTGTGCGACGGCCCGGTCGGCCGCGAAGTTGTGCGCTCCGCCCAACCAGTAGTCGTAGACCCGTGCGACACTCGGCCGCTCCAGGTCGATGTCACCCGGTGCCCAGTTCGGCCGCTCCACGCGCTCACCTCATCCACCGGCGGATTCTGTCGGGGAACATCATGGGCCAATTCTTCGGCCGCGCACACCACCTGCTTGGCAGAATGCGGTCCTCGTGAGGTTCCTCTGGATCATTGGTGCCATTGTCGTAGTCGTGGCGCTCGTCGCGCTGGTCGGCAAGCACCGGCGCAAACAAAGCCTGCTCATTCCGACACTACTCGGTTCCATCGGAATGTTCCTGCTGGTCGGAGGCTTCCTCCTGGCGCTGGAGCCGGCCACGCCGAAGAACGAGGCGATCAAGACCGGCGGGTTCGCGGGCGGTGCGGTCGTCGCCCTCTACGCCCTTTGGCTGAACGACCGGCGGCGCCGGACGGACGAGGCACGTGCGGAACATGACCTCTACCGGGTGGCCGACGAACGGTTCGCGCGCGCCATCGAGCTGCTGGGGCACGAGACGACCCAGGTCCGCGTGGGCGCCATGCACGCGCTCGCCGGCCTCGCCAAGTCGCGGGCCGGGTACACGCAGACCGTGCTCGACATCCTCTGCGCCTACCTGCGGCGGCCCTACACCGAGCGGTCGGACGAGGAGCTCGAGGTGCGCCTGACCGCACAGCGGCTGATCGCGGACCTGCTGCCGCCCTGGGACGCGAAGGACGCGCCACGGTACGACCTGAACCTCACCAAGGCGTACCTGAACTACTTCGACATCTCGTACAAGCAGGTCGGCGAACTCTTCGCGCGGGTCGCGGTGCTCGACGAGTCGAACGCGTTCCACCACATGAAGATTCACGGTGACATGTACTGGACGGAGGCCAAGGCGACGGGCCGGCTCTACTTCCAGGAGACCGAGGTGCACGGCAAGACGTGGTTCCCGCGGTTCGCCTCGACCGGCCGGGCGGTGTTCACCGGTGCGAAGTTCCTCGGTGAGACCAAGTTCGAGGGCGCGTCGTTCGGCGAGGCCGTCGACCTGCCCGAGGGGGTGTCATGCGCTGGCTGATCGCGGTGCTGTTCGCGGTCGTCGTGACGATCGGGACCGGCACGGGAATACTGTTGTGGGACAAGGGCGCCAGCAAGATCGAGGTGATCAAGACCGCGGGCGTCGCCGGCGGCGCCGTGGTGGCGATCTACGCGTTGTGGCTCAACGACCGGCGCCGCCGCCTCGAGGAGGCGCGGCACGACCTGGAGAGCGTGCGGCACGGCCTGGAGAGCGAGAAGGTCGCCGACGAGCGGTTCGCCCGCTCCGTCGAGCTGCTGGGCAACGAGGCCGACCAGGTGCGGGTGGGCGCGATGCACGCGCTGGCGTGGCTCGCGAACTCCACGCCGCGCTACAAGCAGACCGTGCTGGACGTGCTGTGCGCCTACCTGCGCCGCCCGTTCTGGCATCCCGTGTACGCACACGGCTCCGACCCCGACCGCCATCACGACGGCAACGTGCACGAGGAGGACCACGAGCGTCAGGTGCGGCTCACCGCCCAACGCCTGATCACCGACCTGCTGCCGTGGGGCGACGACCGGCACGACGGGCCCGCGTACGACCTGGACCTCAGCGGCGCGTCGCTGGAGTACCTCCGGCTGGAGGGCAGGCGGATCGGCTGGCTGACCGCGCGGCGCGCGCAGTTCTACGGCTACAGCCGGTTCCGCGAGCTGCACACGTGCCGGCCCGCGCTGTTCTCCGGCGCCACGTTCCACGGCCGCCTGCAGCTCGGGAAGGCCGAGCTGATGGGCGGGGTGTCGTTCCAGGAGGTCACGTTCGGGCGCGAGGCCGAGTGGAACGGCGCGAAGGTCGGCACGTTCCTGCATCCGAGCGACGAGCCGCCCGCCGAGCAGATCGGCGAGCTGGAGATCCTGCCGGACACGGACTTCCGCCGGGATGTGACCGGCTGGGCGCTAACCGGCAGCACGGATCCGGCCGGACTTGGCTTCAAGAACTATGTCCACAAGAGTGGTGGCGGCCGCGCTGACGGTATTGCTCGTGACGACGACGGTCTCCGCGACGGGTACCTCCCCACGGAGACCGATGAAGTGGGCGCGGGTGGGCTTGACCGCAAACGACTGTGGGACAAGGGCGACGCCAAGTCCGAAGCCGACGAAGTCCAGCAGTGAGTGCACGTCGTTGACCTCGACCGCGACGTGCCGCTCGACGCCGGCCTTGGCGAGGGTCCGGTCGACCTCGTCGCGCGTGCCCCAGTCCGGGTTGAAGTCCACGAAGGACTGACCGGCGAGCTCGGCTAGTGACACCGACTCCCGTTGCGCGAATGGACTTTCCGGCGCGCAGGCGAGGACCAGCGGTTCGGTGGCCAAAGTGGACACTCGCACGTCGTCCGGACACTTCGACTGCCGGGTGACGAACGCGATGTCGAGCCGTCCGGCGCGCACCTCCTCGACCAGTTCTCCGGAACCGGCCTGGCGCATGCGGATCTCGACACCGGGGTGCAGCTCGTGGAACCGGGCCAGCACCGCGGGCAGGTGCACCACGTGCAGGCACTGCAGGCTGCCGACGGACAGCGTGCCGCGCAGCAGTCCCTGCACGGCCGCGACCGCGTCGCGGGCCGACTCGATGGTGCCGAGCGCGCGGCGCGCCTCGGGCAGCAGGGCGTGCCCGGCCTGGGTCAGCTCGACCTGGCGGGTGGTGCGCAGGAACAGCGGCGCGCCCAGCTCCACCTCGAGCGCCCGGATCGACGCCGACAGGCCGGACTGCGCGACGTGCATCCGCCGGGCCGCCCGCGTGAAGTGGCACTCCTCGGCGACCGCGACGAAGTATTCGAGCTGACGCAGTTCCACATTCATCACCTGCAATGCTCAATGGCATCAGTTCTTTGCGTTGGACAGCTTAATCGCGAGGGCGCAGAGTGGACACCATGCAGAAGCGCCGAATCGGAGGGGTCGAGGTCAGCGCGATCGGACTGGGCGGCATGCCCGTGTCCATCGAGGGCAGGCCCGACCGGCAGCAGGCAATCGAGACCATCAACGCGGCCGTCGACGCCGGCGTCACGCTGATCGACACGGCCGACGCGTACTCGCTGGACGACCGGGACTTCGGCCACAACGAGGAGCTGATCGCCGAGGCGTTGCGCGGCCGATCCGAAGAGGTCTTCGTCGCGACCAAGGGCGGGCACACCCGCACGCCGGGCGGCGGCTGGGGCCTGGACGGACGGCCGGAGTACCTGTTCCGGGCGTGCGACGACTCGCTGCGCCGGCTCGGCGTGGACCAGATCTTCCTGTACCAGTTCCACCGGCCGGACCCGAAGGTGCCGATCGCCGAGTCGTTCGGGGCGCTCAAGGAGCTGCTGGACCAGGGCAAGATCCGCTTCGCGGGCATCTCCAACTTCAACCCCGAGGAGATCCTGCTGGCCAACGACATCCTCGGCGGCCGGCTCGCGGCGGTGCAGAACCAGTTCTCGCCGTCGTTCCGTTCCTCAGAGCCCGAACTGGAGCTGTGCGCGAAGCTCGACATCGCGTTCCTGCCGTGGAGTCCGCTCGGCGGCATCTCCAGCGCGGGCCGGCTCGCCGGTCCGTTCAAGGAGGTCGGCGACGCGCACGGCGTGAGCCCGCAGCAGGTGTGCCTGGCGTGGATGCTCGCGAAGGCGCCCGTGGTGATCCCCATTCCGGGGTCTTCGCGCCCGGCCAGCATCCGCGATTCGGCCGCGGCCACCCACCTAAAGTTGTCCGAAGAGGAGCTAACCCGCCTGGACGGGTGAGTCCAGTGGCCGATTGAGACGAACGGACGCACGATCTAGGCCATGCGGACCTTGATCACTGCCGTCGCGGTCGTCGCGGCCATGCAGACACCCGCATCCGCGGAGCCCCTTCCCGAGGGCTCCGCGGATCATTACGCCGGTTCGGAGATCGCGAAGCACGAGGGCTGGGACCGTGCCGACGTCGATCCGCCGTTGGACGGCAAGGTGCCCGGCATGGACGTGTCGAGTCACCAGAAGGACGTGAACTGGCAGGACTCCTGGAACAAGGGCGCGCGGTTCGCCTACATCAAGGCCACCGAGGGCGTGACGTACAAGAACCCGTTCTTCGCCCAGCAGTACAACGGTTCCTACGAGGTCGGCATGATCCGCGGCGCCTACCACTTCGCGCTGCCCGACCGGGCCGACGGCGTCGCGCAGGCCAACCACTTCGTGGACAACGGCGGCGGCTGGTCGGCCGACGGCAAGACGCTGCCGCCCGCGCTGGACATGGAGTACAACCCGTACGGCGAGACCTGCTACGGGATGAACCAGGAGCTGATGACCAAGTGGGTCGTCGAGTTCAGCAACCGCGTGTTCGAGCGGACCAAGCGCTATCCGATGATCTACACGTCCACCAGCTGGTGGAACAAGTGCGTCGGCGGGTCCGTGAAGTTCGGCGACAACAACCCGTTGTGGGTCGCGCGGTACGGCGACCACCTCGACCATCCGGGCGCGCTGCCCGCGGGCTTCGAGTTCCACACCATCTGGCAGTGGAAGGCCGCCGGACTCTTCCCCGGTGACCAGAACATCTTCAACGGCAAGGCGGACCAGCTGCTGCGCATCGCCACGGGTTAGTGCCGTTATGGCCACCTTGACGGACTTGAGGTCCGTCAAGGTGGCCATAACGGTATTAGTCGAACAGGGCTGGGAGGGTGCCCTCCCAGGCCGCGCGGAGCTCGGCGAGCGGCAGCTGGCCGAGGTCCTGGATCTCCAGCGAGTCCGACTCCGGATCGACCACGCCGACCTTGCGCCACGGCAGCTGACGCGCCGTGCACATGTCGGTGAAGCGCTGCTCCTCCGTACGCGGCACGGCGACGAGCACCCGGCCCGACGACTCGCTGAACAGCTCGGTGAACAGGTCGCCCTCGAGGAAGATCCGCGCGCCGGTCTCGCCGATCAGGCAGGTCTCCACGAGCGCCTGCGCCAGGCCGCCCTCGGACAGGTCGTGCGCGGCGGACAGCATGCCGTCGCGCGAACCGGCCACGAGGATCTCGCCGAGCAGCTTCTCCCTCGCCAGGTCCACCTTCGGCGGGAGACCACCGAGGTGACCGTGCACGTGGTGCGCCCACTCGGAGCCGCCGAACTCGGCGTGCGTCTCACCCAGCAGCAGCAGGGTTTCGCCCGCCTCGGCGCCGATACCCGTCGGGATGCGCCTGCGGACGTCGTCGATCACGCCGAGCACACCCACGACCGGCGTCGGCAGGATCGCCGTGGAACCGGTCTGGTTGTAGAAGCTGACGTTGCCGCCGGTCACCGGGATGCCCAGCTCGACACAGCCGTCCGCGAGGCCCTTCACGGCCTGCTCGAACTGCCACATCACGCCGGGATCCTCGGGCGAGCCGAAGTTGAGGCAGTTCGTCACCGCGACCGGCGTCGCACCACTCGCGGCTACGTTGCGGTACGCCTCGGCCAGCGCCAGCTGCGCACCCGTGTACGGGTCCAGCTTGGTGTAGCGGCCGTTGCAGTCCGTCGAGAGCGCCACCCCGCGGTGGGTCCTCTCGTCGATCCGGATCATGCCCGCGTCGGCCGGCTGCGCGAGCACCGTGCCACCGCGCACATAGCGGTCGTACTGCTCGGTGACCCACTTCTTCGACGACAGGTTCGGGCTGGCAGCCATGGTCTTGATGAGCTGCAGCAGGTCCTTCGGGCGTTCCAGGCTGTCCGGCGTGTTGGCGATGAGCGCGTCCTGGTCCGCGGGCCGCTCGATCGGCCGGTGGTAGACCGGGCCCTCGTGCGCGACGGTGCGCGGCGGGACGTCCACGACGACCTCGTCGTGCCACGTGATCACGAGCCGGTCGCCCTCGGTCACCTCACCGATCTCGGTGGCGATGACGTCCCACTTGCGGCAGACCTCCATGAAGGCCTCCACGTTGTGCGGCTCGACGACCGCGCACATGCGTTCCTGCGACTCGCTGGACAGGATCTCCGCGGGCGTCATGCCGCTGGCGCGCAGCGGAACCCGGTCGAGCCACACGTGCATGCCGCCGTCGCCCGCACTCGCGAGCTCACTGGTGGCACAGGAAAGCCCGGCGCCGCCGAGGTCCTGGATGCCGACGACGATGCCCTTCTGGAAGAGCTCCAGCGAGCACTCGATCAGCACCTTCTCGGTGAACGGGTCGCCCACCTGCACGCTCGGCAGCTTCTTGCGCTTGCCGGCGGTGTCGTCGAACGTCTCGCTCGCGAGAACGGACACGCCGCCGATGCCGTCGAGGCCGGTGCGCGCGCCGTAGAGGATGACCTTGTTGCCGGTACCACTCGCGTGTGCGAGGTGCAGGTCCTCGACCCGCATCGCACCGACGCACAGGGCGTTCACCAGCGGGTTGCCGATGTAGGTCGGATCGAACACGACCTCACCGCCGATGTTCGGCAGCCCCAGGCAGTTCCCGTACCCACCGACGCCGGCGACGATGCCGGGCAACACACGTCGCGTGTCCGGCGCGTCCGCGGGCCCGAACCGCAGCGGGTCCATGACGGCGAGCGGCCGAGCGCCCATCGCGAGGATGTCGCGCACGATGCCGCCGACGCCCGTCGCGGCACCCTGGTAGGGCTCCACATAGGACGGATGGTTGTGGCTCTCCGCCTTGAACGTGATGGCCCAGCCGTCACCGATGTCGACGACGCCCGCGTTCTCGCCGATGCCGGCGAGCATCTTCGCGCGCATCTCGTCGGTGGTCGTCTCGCTGAAGTACTTGAGGTGCACCTTCGACGACTTGTAGGAGCAGTGCTCGCTCCACATGACCGAGTACATCGCGAGCTCGGCGTCCGTGGGACGGCGTCCGAGGATCTCCTTGATGCGCGCGTACTCGTCGTCCTTGAGGCCCAGCTCCTTGTACGGCTGGTCCTGCTCCGGTGTGCTTTCGGCGTTCTTGACGGTGTCGATGCTCATGCCTTCACCACCGAGTCAACGAGGGAGAGGAACATGCCGAGCCCGTCGTCCGTCGGGCCGGTGAGGGCCTCGATGGCGTGCTCGGGGTGCGGCATGAGGCCGACGACGTTGCCCTTGGCGTTCGTGATGCCCGCGATGTTGTTTCGGCTGCCGTTCGGGTTCTCGCCGACGTACCGGAAGACGACTCGTCCGTTGTCTTCGAGTTCCTTCAGCGTGTTCTCGTCGGCCTGGTAGCCGCCCTCACCGGACTTGAGCGGGACGAGGATCTCGGCTTGTTTTTCGTAGCGAGTGGTCCACGCGGTCTGGTTGTTCTCGACGCTGAGCCACTGGTCGCGGCACACGAAGTGCAGCTTGTGGTTGCGCGTCAGGGCGCCGGGCAGCAGGTGCGCCTCGCAGAGGATCTGGAAGCCGTTGCAGATGCCCAGCACCGGCATGCCCTTGTTCGCGGCCTCGACCACTTCCTGCATGACGGGCGCGAACCGGGCGATCGCGCCACACCGCAGGTAGTCGCCGTACGAGAACCCGCCGGGCACGATCACGGCGTCCACACCCTTGAGGTCGTGGTCCGCGTGCCACAACGGCACGGCCTCGCCCTCGGCGTACTTCACGGCACGCTGCGCGTCAACGTCGTCGAGAGTGCCGGGGAAGGTGATGACACCGACCCTCATGCTTCGACCCTGCGCACGGTCCAGTCCTCGATCACGGGATTGGCGAGGAACGTTTCGGCGATCTTGGCGAGCGTGGCGTCGTCGACGTCGTCGGCGACCTCCAGCTCGAAGTGCTTGCCCTGGCGGACTTCGGCGATTCCCTCGAAACCGAGGCGGGGCAGCGCGTTCGCCACCGCCTGGCCTTGGGGGTCGAGAATCTCGGGCTTCGGCATGACGTCGACGACGACTCGGGCCACGACAGGCTGCTCCCTGTATCGGAGAGGGCTGGCGGTACCCGCAGAGCCTACCTGACCTGCTTGTTCATCAACTCGACAGGTGTTGCGGGCAACAGTTTCACCCCTTTGTGGATCGCCGGGTTGTCGCGGGATTTGGTAGCCTGGTCGCAGCTTCGGCCCGTAAGCCGGAGAAGTGAGCACGGTCCCCGTCCGGACGGTCGGCGGCCGTGCTTCGCGCTTTCTACGGCTCCCTCAGGTCGATGACGTTGCGCACGGTCGGCTTGATCCGTCGCAGCCAATCGTCGCCCGCGCCGTAGCACCAGGCCACGATGTCCGGGATCCACAGCAGCGGATCGTTCTCGCTGGCGAGGTGCTCGTAGACGAGGCCGGTCTCCCGGGCGCGCTTACCCAGCGCGAGCCGAATCGTCAGCTGGTCATGCTCATCACGCACCTCACGGCTGTCCATCACCAACCGATGAGCGCGGACGTCCAGCAGGTCATCGGTGAGCCGGGTGACGCACCTCTGCCGGGCCTTCTCCTCGCCGCGCCGGCAGCACGCCACGTACAGGTCGGTCCGGACATCGGCGTCGATGAGCCGAGAGACGATCAACCTCCGCCGCGCGGGAGTCTCCTTCTTGAAGTGCAGCTCTCGCTGGTTCGGCATGCGGAGCCCCATGAGGAGCTTCCGCAAGTGGCTCAACTGGCGAGGTTCGACCAGCGCCGCAGCCAGCAGATAGGTGCTGTTGCGGCGGGACTCGTCGACGAACGCGTGCAGACTCACGAATCGTCCATCGACCGGACCCGAACGACCCTAGAGTGAAACCGCCCGGTCGTGGTGTTCGTCAAGCCCAGTTGTTCCGCTGGCAGCGATTCCACTGGCAGCCGGGCCGACTCGGGGGGAGTGTGGAGATCATGAAGATCCTGGTGCTCGGTGGCACGTTGTTCCTCAGCAGGACGGTGGCCAAAGAGGCCCTGTCCCGCGGCCACGAGGTGCTGTGCGCGGCCCGCGGCGAGTCCGGCCGGGCACCCAGGGGCGCGACCCTGGTGCCGACCGACCGGGACCGCCCGAACGCCTACGACCAGCTGAAACAAGAACACTTCGACGCCGTGGTGGACGTGGCGCGAACATCGGTGACGTGGGCGCGGGAAGCCGTTCGGCAGATCAGAGCCGACCACTGGACGTTCGTCTCCAGCTGCTCGGTCTACAAGGACCTCTCGCGGGCGGGCAGGCACGAGACCTTCGAGCCGCTGGAGGACGACCCCAACGCCGAGTTCACCAGCGAGCGGTACGGCGCGCAGAAGGTGGCCGCCGAGAACGCGGTCAAAGAGGTACACGAGAACGCGTTCATCGTCCGGGCCGGGCTGATCACCGGGCCGGGTGACCCGTCGGACCGCTTCGGGTACTGGCCGGCCCGCATGTCGCAGGGCGGGCAGGTCGTCGTGCCGGACGCCGTCGACCAGGCCGGGCAGCACATCGACGTGCGCGACCTCGCCAGCTGGATCATGGACGCGGCGGAGCTGCACCTGAGCGGCACTTACGACGCGATCGGACCGAGCGAGCCGCTCGGGATGATGCTCGGCGAGATCGCCGGGGCCACGGCGGCGCCGGGCACCGAGCTCGTGCGCATTCCGGAGAACATGCTCAGCGAGCTCAACGTGACGCCGTGGAGCGGGCCGCGCAGCCTGCCGTTGTGGTTGCCGCCGAGCCACCGGGCGATGATGTTCCGCGACGCCGGGCCCGCGCTCGCGGCCGGGTTGAAGACCAGGCCGTTGGCCGAGACCGCGGTCGACTCGCTCGAGTACGAACGCGGCCTCGGCATCGATCGGCACCGCAAGGCCGGGCTGACCCCGCGGGAGGAGCAGGAAGTGCTTACCGCCGCTGGTTGATCAGAGCAGCGAACCGATCTGCGCTGCCACCAGGTCGATGCGGACGCCCTGGTTCGGGCAGCCGCCGAAGTGGTGCAGGCCGATCACCTTGTGCGACACGCCGGACAGCACCGGCGAGCCTGACGAGCCGCCCTCCGTGTCGCACATGTACGAGATGTCGGACTGCGCCACGTTGCCGTTGACCTTCACCGCGCGCACGACGCAGTTGGCGGTGCCGTCCTTCAGGGAGATCTTCTTCAGCTTCCCTGCGGGATGGCCGACGACGTACATCCGCTCACCGACCGCGGGCACCCGCGCGTCCAGCTCGAGGTAGCCGAACGAGCTGATGGCCGTGAAGTTGTTCACGGTGAACAGCGTGTAGTCCAACGGCCGGTCGGTCTTGAGCACCGATGCCGCCAGCACCTTGGTGACCGGGGCGGACGTGGTGCCGCCGCAGGTCGGGCACTGGTAGTTGAACCACACCTCGATGCCGGTGGTGCTGGTGAAGCAGTGGTTGTTGGTCAGCATCCGGTTGTTCGGGCCGACCCGCCACGAGGTGCACAGCGAGCTGCCGTTGCGCAGCAGCTTGGCCACCGCGCCGCTGCGCTTGAACTCCGTCGGGTTGCTGGTCTGGTAGCAGGTCGCGTCCTTGTAGTCGTTCGTGCCGCAGATGCTCTGGGTCGACGGCCGCGCGGCGAACTCCGCGTCCGTGAACCCGCGAGTGATCTTGTCGGCGCGAACGCGGCTGAACATCGACTTCACCGTGATCACCGCGGTGGAGCCGGTGATCGACATGGCCCAGAAGCCGGTCTCGTCGATCGTCGCCGTGAGGGACGACTTCAGGTCCCGCGTGTAGGTGTACGACTCGGTCCCCGCAGGGTTGGAGACCGTGAGCACGTCGCCCTTCATCAGCCGGACGTCGGTGAAGTGGACCTTCACGTAGCCGGAGCCGGCACGGTCGATGGTGGTGGTCCGCGTCTTGCCGCCCACGTGAACGGAAACCGATTCCTCGGTGCCGATCTGCTCGGATTGCGGCGCCTGGAGTGCGGTCGGTGTAGAAGTGGATGTTGTTGTTGGGATGGCCAAAGCCAGGGCTACGAGGAGTTGCAGGGTTCTCCACATACCCCTCGATACTTCTCACGTCACACGATCGTGTCTGCCGCCGAAAGTCGGTAATGGAGGAATCCATGCGAGTTGTCCATTTTGGTCACGCTTGCGTGCTGCTGGACACCGGATCAACCCGCCTGTTGATCGATCCGGGCATCTTCTCCGCCGGGTTCGAGGAGGTCACCGACCTGGACGCGGTGCTGATCACGCACCAGCACTTCGACCACCTGGATCTCGACAAGCTGCCGGCGTTGCTCAAGAGAAACCCCAAGGCGCAGTTGATCACCGATTCCGGGTCGGCGGCGCAGGTCGAGAACGCGCGCGTGGCGACGCCGGGTGAGGTGATCAAGATCGGTGGCGCGTCGGTGCGGGTCGTCGGCGGCGAGCACGCGGTGATCCACCGCGACATCCCGATCGTGCCGAACACGGGGTACGTGATCGACGACGGCGCGTTCTACCACCCCGGCGACTCGCTGTTCGTGCCCGACGAGGACGTCGACGTACTGGGCCTGCCGACCGGCGCGCCGTGGCTCAAGCTCGGCGAGGCGGTCGACTTCCTGCGCGAGATCGCGCCGCGGGTCGCCGTGCCGATCCACGAGAAGGTGCTGGCCATGCCGCAGATGGCCTACACCCAGTTCGAGAACCTCAGGCCGGACGGGACGACCGTCACGCTGCTGCCGCCCGGCGAGGAGACGGAAGTCTGACGTAGGTCGTGGGCTGGGCGCCGTGCTGCAGTGCGACGTCCACGGCGTCGAGCACGGCCTGGCGCGGCCCGACCCGGTCGAGGTCGGCGGCGTCGACGGCGATGCGGACGAGCCCGCCCCGCCGGGCCGTGCGCGCGGCGGAGTAGACGAGCGCGAAGCAGCGCAGCGACTCGACCCGCTCCCCGAGCGCGTGGACGCGGCCCGCCTGCGCGGTGCCGGTGCGCAGGTCGCGCACTGCGACGGCGTCCGCGCAGAGGCTGAACCGGTGCCTGCGCAACGCGGCGAGCGTGCCGGGCGAGGCGATGCTGCGCTTCGGCGCGAAGCAGTCGGCGTCGAGGCCGAGCACCTCCATCGCGCGCCGCGCGCCGGTCAGCAGCAGCCCGGCCTCGTGGGCGGGCAGCCTGCGATGACCGAGCCCGTGCAGCACGAGCGCGTCGCCGTCACCGGTCCGCGTTCTGACCCAGTCCTGCGCACCGCCGAGCTCGCGCGGTGCCACGAGCAGGGACAACGGCACGTGCCGCCGATCGAGTTCGGCGGCGAGCTCCGCGCACCGGTCCGTCGTTCTGGTGCCGATGCCGGAGAGGGAGACCACCAGCTGTGAGCGCACCTCATCAGTGCGCCATGCCCGGATGGCCGTGACGTGACAGCCCGACGAACTCAGCCGAGCCAGTCGGCGAAGGACCGACCGGTAATCAGCTCGTAGGCCTCGACGTACCGCTTGCGCGTCGCCTCGACGACGTCGTCCGGCAGCGGCGGCGGGGTGCCCTGGCGGTCCCAGTTGGCCGTCAGCCAGTCACGCACGAACTGCTTGTCGAACGACGGCTGCACGCGGCCGGGCGCGTAGCCCTCGGCCGGCCAGTACCGCGACGAGTCCGGCGTGAACACCTCGTCCGCGAGCACCAGGTTGCCCTGCTCGTCGTGCCCGAACTCGAACTTCGTGTCGGCGAGGATGACGCCCCTCGACCTCGCGTACTCCCGCGCCTGCCGGTACAGCTCGACCGTGCGGTCGCGGAGCTCTTCGGCCAGCTCCTGGCCGTGCTTGGCGACGATGACGTCGAAACTGACGTTCTCGTCGTGCGCCCCGATCTCGGCCTTCGTCGCGGGCGTGAAGATCGGCTCGGCCAGCTCGTCGGCCTCCCGCAGGCCCGCGGGCAGCTCGACGCCGCACACCGCGCCGGTCGCCTGGTAGTCCTTGAGCCCCGAGCCGGTCAGATAACCGCGCGCCACGCACTCGACGTCGATCATCTTCAGCTTGCGGACGAGGAGGGCGCGCCCCTTGACCTCGGCGGGAATGCGCGAGTCGTCGTGGGCGACGAGGTGGTTCGGCTGGAAGCGCTCGAACCAGAACACGCTCATCGCGGTGAGGATGCGCCCCTTGTCCGGGATCGGGGTGCTCAGCACGTAGTCGTAGGCCGAGATCCGGTCGGACGCGACGAACAGCAACAGCTCGTCGTCCACTTCGTACAGGTCACGGACCTTGCCGCGAGCGATGTGCTGGTAGTCAGCGAGCGTCGACACGCGCTGAGCCTACTCTGCGTGTTCGTCGCTTCTGCGAACCGCGCACTGGCCTTACAGTGCAACCCGTGCTCACCCGAAAGGCGCTGTGGATTCCGGCCGCCGCCAGCGGCCTCCTCCTCGTCGTGCTGGCCGTGACCGGCTGGAGCGGCGGCGCCGACACCGCGTCCCCGGCTTCGGCCTCGGTCGTGCCGTCCACCAGGCCGTCGCAGGTCAGCCTGGCTCCGCCGGCGGTGGCCGAGATCTCGGTCAAGACGACGACCACCACCTCGTTACCGCCGACCACCACCACGACGACCTCGGTCGCGAAGCCGCCGCCTCAGCAGGTGCGGCCGCCCGTGCAGCCGACGACCGTGTCCGAGACGCCCGACCGGGGGCTTTTCGTGGTCGAAGGGGCGCCGTGCAAGCCCGAGGGAGCGATCGGCGTGAGCCCCCGCGGGGAGCCGCTCGTCTGCCGGAAGAACGACTCCACCAACAGGCTCCGGTGGACCAAGGCCTGAGCCGCCTCAGGACCCGCCGATGATCGGGTCCGCCCACTCGTCCACGTCGACCTTGTCGCCGACCGCCAGCTCACCGGTCCGCAGCACGGCCGCCTTCATGCCGAACGCCACCCCGCCCTCGGGATGCCGCCGGTAGGAGGCGAGCGTCCGCGTCGGCTCGGGCCCGTCCTTCAGCCCGGTCTCCTGGTCCACGGTCGGCACCGCGCACCGGATGCAGTCCTTCGCATACCCGAGCTCGACGCTGCCGATCGTCAGCCGCCGCACCCGGTCCTCGGTGTGCGCCTCCGGCCAGCCGGACACGACGATGTTCGGCCGGAACCGGTCCATCGGCACCGGCTGCCCGCCGCGGGAGGCGATCCGCTCGTTCAGTCCGTCCAAAGAGGACAGCGACGTGACGAGGATCGCGTGGCCGTCGGCGAAACCCACCGGCCCCGGCGTCAGGCCGGACCCGATCCGCGACTGCTCCGGCGGCACGCTCGTCAGCCGGCAGGCGACCCCGAGCGTGTCGGAGAAGAACGTGGCCGCCGCATCCCCCTGGTCCACGCCGTAGCCCGACCACCCGTGCACGGTCACCGGGATCCGCGGCCCGTCGTGGTCGATCGACGTCGAGAACCCGTCGACCGACAGCACCGAGCCGTCCAGCCGCGGCCGCAGCGCCGCCATCCGCGGCTCCCGCCGCTGGCTGAGGAACGTCCCCGTCGCGGCCTCCACCAGCATCAGCATGCGGTCGCCGCGCAGTCCGGTCTCGTCGACGAACGACGACGAGACGGGCACGCCACCGAGACCCTTGACCGGGTAGTGGATCAGCGAGTGGACCTTCACAGGATGGGCTCCGGCGCGTATCCGGCCGCGGCCGGGTACTTGGCCAGCACGTCCTCGACCTGAGCCACGACCGACGCCACCTGGTCGGAGGCCACGCCGGTGAACGACAGCCGGTCGGCGAGCAGCGCGTCCAGCGCCGGGCGGTCCAGCGGCAGGCGCGAGTCGGCGGCGAGCCGCGCGAGCAGGTCGTTCTCCGCCAGGCCGTCCTCGCGCATGGCCAGCGCGACCGCGACGGCGTTCTCCTTGATCGCCTCGTGCGCGGTCTCCCGGCCGACACCGGCGCGGACGGCGGCCATCAGCACCTTGGTCGTCGCCAGGAACGGCAGGTAGCGGTCCAGTTCACGCGCGACGACGGCCGGGTACGCGCCGAACTCGTCGAGCACGGTCAGCAGCGTCTCCAGCAGGCCGTCGAACGCGAAGAAGGCGTCCGGCAGCGCGACGCGGCGCACCACCGAGCACGACACGTCGCCCTCGTTCCACTGGTCGCCCGCCAGCTCGCCGACCATCGACAGGTAGCCGCGCAGGATCACCGCGAAGCCGTTGACCCGCTCGCACGACCGCGTGTTCATCTTGTGCGGCATCGCCGACGACCCGACCTGGCCCGGCTTGAAGCCCTCGGTGACCAGCTCGTGGCCCGCCATCAGCCGGATGGTCTTCGCCAGCGACGACGGCGCCGCGGCCAGCTGGACCAGGCACGACAGCACGTCGAAGTCCAGCGAGCGCGGATACACCTGGCCGACGCTGGTGAGCACCCGCGAGAACCCGAGGTGACCGGCGACCGCCTGCTCCAGCGTCTCCAGCTCCTCGCGCGACCCGAGCAGGTCGAGCATGTCCTGCGCGGTACCGACCGGCCCCTTGATGCCGCGCAACGGGTAGCGCGCGATCAGCTCGTCGAGCCGGCGGAACGCCACCAGCAGCTCGTCGGCGGCCGACGCGAAGCGCTTGCCCAGCGTGGTGGCCTGCGCGGCGACGTTGTGGGAACGACCGGCCAGCACCAGGTCGCTGTGCTCGGCGGCCAGCCGGGCGAGCCGGGCCAGCACGGCCGCGGTCTTGCCGCGCACGCACTCGAGCGAGCGCAGGATCTGCAGTTGCTCGACGTTCTCGGTCAGATCGCGCGAGGTCATGCCCTTGTGCACGTGCTCGTGACCGGCGAGCGCGTTGAACTCCTCGATGCGCGCCTTCACGTCGTGCCGCGTGATCCGTTCGCGGGCGGCGATCGACTCGAGGTCGACCTGCTCCAGCACGCGCGCGTAGTCGTCCAGCGCCGCGCTGGGCACGTCGAGACCCGCGGAGACCTGCGCGCGGAGCACGGCCAGCCACAGCTGGCGCTCCAGGACGATCTTGTGCTCGGCCGACCACAGGGTCACGAGATCGGTCGAGGCGTAGCGGTTGGCCAGTACGTTCGCGATGCGGGGCTTGCTCACGCGGCCAGACTAGTCCCAGGTGATGAGGGGGTCTGTCGCCAGCTGACGCAGCCCATCAGGGCCGATGGGCACGGTCTGGCGCAGACCGCTGCCGTTCGTCGGGTTGTGTGAGAACGAGTACAGCGTGACCGTCATCCCGTCCTTGCGGATGTGCGTCACCGCGACCGTGGTCAGCTCGGAGCCCTCCCTCACCTCGCTGATCACGACCTTGGTGCCGTCCGGCTGGTCCTCCTGCTGGCACAGCTGACCGCCCGCGCAGACGTCCGGCGCCCTGCCGGTGGAGTCGGCGACCACGAGCTGGATCGCGGTCGGGCCGATGCCATCCTCGAAGCCGATGTAGGCCGTCACCTTGCCGTTCGCCTTCGGCTGCGTCGTCGGCGCGTTCTGCTTCGTCGTCGGCGCGTTCGGCTTGTCGAAGATGGACGGCCGCTCCGGGACCACCGAGATGCCCCTCGCGCTGGGCAGGACGTGCGGCAACCGGTCGGCCACCCGCTGGCTGAGCCGGCGGGAGCGCCTGGTGTCCGGGTCGGTGGGTTCGGCGCTGGAGGTCGGCGCCTTGGCGACGTTCACCCCTGGGTTGTCCGAGTTGGACCTGATCAGAAAGGTGGGCAGCGCGAACGCCGACACCACCACCAGCGCGGTGCCGACCCCCACGCTGACCAGGGCGCGCCGGCGGCTGCGCACCTTCTCGGCCTTCGCGATCAGCTGGTCGGGGTCGAAGTCGAGCGGCGGCTCGTCCCAGACTGCGACCCGCATGCCTTCCCGGATGTCCTGCTCACTCATGACGCGACCCTCCCCGCGGTGCTGCTGTCCAGCTTCTCGACGGCGGCGCGCAGCGCGGCGAGCCCGCGTGCCGTCTGGCTCTTGACCGTGCCCTCGCTGCAGCCCATGGCGACGGCGACCTCGGCGACCGACAGGTCCTCGAAGTACCTCAGCACGAGCACGGCACGTTGTCTGGGAGGTACCTGCAGCAACGCTGTGTGTACCAGCTCACGCGCCCACAGGCGGCTGCTGGTGAGGTCCGGATCGGCCGTCGCGTCGGCGTGGTCGGGCAGCTCTCCGTCATGCTGCTCGGCGCGGCGCCACGGCCTGCGCTTCTCGTCCAGCCAGGTCCGCAGCAGCACCTTGCGGGCGTACGCGTTCACGTTGTCCATGCCGTGCACCCGTCGCCAGGCCAGGTACATCTTCATCAGGCTGGCCTGCATCAGGTCCTCGGCGGTGTGCCAGTCGCCACAGAAGAGGTAAGCCGTACGCCGGAGCGCGGCCGCATGGGACGTCGCGAACTCACGAAAGCCCTGCTCGTCCGCCTTGCGCATGCATGCCCCTTCCACGCTTCCACAGGGGGAAACGCACCGGAGGGACGTGGGGTTGCATCAGTCCTTACGGGACAGTGCGGTGCGCAACATCCGGTCGGCCACGCCGCGCGGGTCCGAGTCGACCTCGATCAACGCGTTCACCACCGCGCCGTCGACCAGCGCGATCAGCTCCTCGATCCGTTCCTCGGCGAGGCTGCGACCGGACCGCGTGAAGATCTCGTTGATCAGCTCGCGGAGCTCACCACCCAGCGTGCGCATGAGCGGACGCAGGTAGGGACGACGACCGGTCGCGACGAGCCGCTCATAACGCAGCACCACGGCCTCGGCGTCGGTGCTGCGGCCGAGCAGCAGGTCGAGGATCAGGCCGGCGAGCACCTCGTCGTCGTTCAGGCGGTCGGCGACCTCGGTGAGCCGCTGCACGCCCCACGCCAGTTCCTGACGTGCGTGGAACTCCGTGGCGGCGACGATCAGGTCGTCGAGCGAGTCGAAGTAGTAGGTGGTGGAGGCCAGCGGCAACCCGGCGCGTTCGGCGACGGCGCGGTGCCGGACCGCGTCGAACCCGCCGTCGGCGAGCAGCTCCGCGGCGGCCTCGACGAGCGCCTGCCTGCGGCGCTCGCCCTTCGGAGTGGCTGCGGTCATGGTCGAGCCAGAGTAGTGCCCCGGCCGGGCGTCAGAACTGCCCCTGCAGATCGGAGGCGATCTGCTGCACCCGATCGGCCGCCGGACCGTCCGCCGGTTCGACGAAGACGTGCAGCGTCTGCTTGCTCGCCGTCTGCACCTGCGTGAACTTCGTGTTCGCCAGGAACTGCATGGCGGCACCGGGCGGGGTCACGATCGCGGAGACCCGCTGACCCTCCACCACGAACGTCGCCGCCCGCGAGCCCTCCGGGCAGCCGATGTCGACCGGAACGGCCTCCTGGCCAGTGGGAACCGAAAGCTCGGCGGCGAGGGCGTCGGCGAGCTTCCGGTCCACTGCGCCGCACCCCTGCGGTGCGGACTTGGTGTCGGCCTCTGTTTCAGGGCCGACGGTCCCAGGTGACGAATCCCCCTGCGTAGACCCGCCACTGGGAACACTCTGCATGCCGAATGAGCCGTCACGAGGGTCGGCCGGCGCCTTCATGGCGGTGGCCTCACCCTGTGCAGCACTTGTATTAGCGGAGTCGCCCTTCGGAATCAATGACGTGGCGAGAACCGTCCCGCCGAGTCCGAGAACGACGACCATCGTGGTCCCGACCGCGAACTGGGTGCGGCGGCGCGTGGTGAGGCGACGGGACGCCGACCGGACGTCCCCTTCGTCGAAGGACGCCGGTGGCGCGTCGCGCACCGCGTCGCGGAACAGCTCCGCGAGCTTGTGCTCGTCCACCTAGCTACACCTCTCGCTCATGACGCCGGCCGCAGATCGTCGATGGCGTCACCCAAAGCTTCCCTCAGCGCTTCCAGTCCTCGTGCGGTCTGACTTTTCACAGTTCCTTCCGAGCACCCGAGCACCTCCGCCGCCGTGGCGACGTCGAGGCCCTCGAGGAACCTCAGCACGAGCACCGCCCGTTGCCGGGGAGGTACCCGCCGCAAGCCCTTCATGAGCGTGTCGCGCGTCGCCACCGCGTCGCCGACCTCACCGTCGGAGGAGGGCGTCTCGGGGATCTCGTCCACGAAACGCTCCCGCCGCCAGGGACGCCGGGACTCGTCGATCACCGCGCGCACCAGCGTCCTGCGGACGTAGGCGTCCAGGGCCTGTTTGTCCCGGATCTTGCGCCACTTCCGGTGCACCGCGACGAACGCGGTCTGCGCGAAGTCGTCCGCCCGGTGCCAGTCACCACACAGCAGGTATGCCGTTCGGCGCACGGCCTCCCGGCGAGCCACGAAGTACTCCGCGAACTCCTGCTCGTCGCGCTGATCCACGCGGACTCTCTCCGCTCCTCGTGCTTGCACTTACCGGACGGTGCATCGGCCACCAACGGTTGCATGAACCATCAGAGAGAGCTACATCACCCCATCGGTCGTGAGGCGAGTGTGATGTGATCGAAGCTGTGTTCCCCATCGACCTGCGGTCCGACACCGTCACCGAACCGGACGAGGAGATGCGGCGGGCCATGGCCGCCGCGGAGGTCGCGGACGACGTCCTCGGGCACGACCCGACCATGTTGGCCCTGGAAGAGCGGGTCGCGGCCCTGTTGGGTGTCGAGGCGGCGCTGTGGGTGCCGTCCGGCTCGATGGGCAACCTCATCGCGTTGACGCTGCACCTCTCGCGCGGCGACCGCTTCCTCGCCTCGCCCGGTGCGCACGTGCTGGACGCCGAGCTCGGCACCGCCGCGTGGATCGCGGGCGGGATGCCTCACGCTCTGGACTTGACGCCCGCTTCCATCCGTTCGTCGGCCGGTGGTGAGACGCCTTATTACGGGCTGCGGACGACGTTGTTGTGCCTGGAGAACACGCACAACGCCTCGGGTGGCACCGTCACGCCGCCGGATGAGCACGCATCGCTGGTGGCCGCCGCTGCCGATGTCGGTCTTCGGGTGCATCTGGACGGGGCCCGGCTGTGGAACGCCTCGGTGGCACTGGACGTGCCGCCGGCGGCGCTGACCGTGGGCTGCGACACCGTGCAGGTGTGTTTGTCGAAGGGCCTGGGCGCACCGGTCGGGTCCGTCGTGGCGGGGTCGTCGTCGTTCGTGACCGAGGCGCGGCGGGTGCGCAAGATGCTCGGTGGCGGGGTGCGCCAGGGTGGCGTGCTCGCGGCCGCGGGCCTGGTCGCGCTGGACCGGATCCCTTCGTTGGCTCTGGACCATGATCATGCTCGGGCGCTGGCCGAGGGCCTGCGGTCGCTGGGGTGGGACGTGGCCGAACCGGCGACGAACATCGTGCTGGCGTCGGTACCCGATCTGGCGGTGACGCTGCACGGCCTGGAGCACCTGGGGGTGCTGGCGTCGCCGATGGCGGGGAAGGTGCGGTTCGTGACGCATCGGGACGTGGACGCGTCCGATGTGAAGGAAGTGCTTCGTCGGATCGGGGAGGTCAGCTGACGTGCGCTGGATCGTGTTCGACTACGGCGAGGTGATCAGCCGTTACACCACGGCGTTGCCTCAGCTGGCGTCGATGTACGGGGTTTCTCTGCCGGAGTTCGAGTCTGCCTACTGGCCCGCGCGGGACCCGTACGACCGCGGACAGTCCGATGTGGACTACTGGCAGGAGATCGGCTCACGGCTGGGGGTTTCGGTTTCCGCTTCGCTCGCGTCGGAGTTGACGTCCGTGGACATCGACGGGTGGCTGCAGGTGTCGCCGTCCGTGGTGTCGCTGCTCGCCGATCTGGATGGTGCGGGCGTGCCGCTGGCGTTGCTTTCGAACGCGCCTTCGTCGTTCGCACGGGTGGCGTCGCGGCAGCCGTGGACCAAGCACTTCCGGCACCTGGTGTTCTCCGGCGACCTCGGGTTCGCCAAGCCGGATTCGCTCATGTGGGAGCACCTGGTGTCCGTGATCGGCACGTCCGACCTGGTGTTCTACGACGATCGGGAGACGAACGTGTCAGGCGCTCGGGCGTTCGGCCTGGACGCCCGGCTGTGGCGCAGCGGTCTTGAGCTCGGCGCGGAGTTCCGCGACCTCGGCGCGTAGCTTCCGGAGCTCGGCCGAGAGCTCTTGCTCCGCCTCCTCGACGCCCTTCAGCTTCTCGACCAGCCAGCTGGCGATGGTGCCGGTGATGACACCGAGAAGCGCGATGCCGCCGACCATGAGGAGTGCGGCGACCAGCCTGCCCTCGGTGGTGACGGGGTATCGGTCGCCGTAGCCGACCGTGGACATGGTGGTGATCGTCCACCAGAGGGCGTCGGGGAACGTCGTGATGCTCGCGTTCTCCGCATGGCGTTCGGCGTCGAGCACGGCGAGGCTGGCGCAAAGAGAGACCAGGAACGTGACGCCGGCGACGTAGACGCTGACCCGCTGGCGAATCTTGCCCTGGAACTGTTTGTTGAGGACCTTGAGCACGGTGACCAGCCGCAGGACGCGCAGCTGGCGGACCATGGGCAGCAGAACGGCCAGCAGGTCGAACACGTGCTGGATGACGAATCGCTTCTTGTTCGTGGCGAGCTTGAAGCGGGTGATGTAGTCGACGGCGAACACCGCCCACACGGCCCACAGCACGAACTCGAGCACGGCGTGCAGGTTCCTCGTGGACTTGTCGTCGAGCACCTGCCACGCGTAGGCGATCAGGAAGACGACGGCCAGCACCGTCATCGGCCAGTCGGCCCTGGCTTCCCATCTGGCGAGTCTCGCCTCGTCGGACTGCAGCACCGCTACATGGTGAGCGCGTTCCGCGCGTTATGCCACTACTTCCGGCTCTTGATCGCCCCGTACGCCGCCGTGCCCGCGACGAGGACGCCACCGATGATCGCGAGCCAGAACAGGCCCTTCACCACGGCGCCCACGACCGTGAGCACGAGCCAGATCGCAACCAGCCAGCCGATGATCGCCCACATGGCGTTCGCCCCTCGTCCAAAATTGTCAGACCCTCTCGGTACAACAGTGCCATGGTTTCTCGAGTCGTTTTCACTCCGTCAGCCCCCGTCACCTCCCCGACCACCAAGGTCGGCGGCCAGCCCGTCTGGCTCTCCGCGCCCACGTGGCCGCTCTCCGCGTCGACCGGTGAGCCGATGAGTTTCGTGGGGCAGTTCGAGCTACCCGGTCGGGTCGCGTACTTGTTCATGACGTCGTCGGACGAGTTCGTGGACGGCACGTACGAGCCCGAGGGTGGGGAGAACGCGTTCTTCTGCCAGCCCGGCCCGTTGCCTTCGTTCTTGCGGTTCTCCTCGGTTGCGACCGGTCCAACCCATTCCGCACGCGACTACACGGTCGCCGAGGGGGAATCCGAGAGCGATATCGGCAGCCGGGTCGGCGGGTCGCCTTCGTGGTTGCAGAATCCCGAAGTTCCTTACGGCGCAAGCGAGTTCATAGCACAGCTGGACAGCTGCGACCTGCCGTTCGAGATCAACTTCGGTGACGCGGGCATCGGGTACGCGTTCGTGTCGCCCTCCGGTGAAGGGAGGTTCCTCTGGCAGTGCTGCTAGAGCCACGCCTTGAGTCGGCGTAGGGCTTCCTCGATGTCCTCTGTGGACCCGGCGAACGACATGCGGATGAAGTGGTTGCCGTCAACGGGATCGAAGTCGATGCCGGGCACGATCGCCAACCCCGTGTCGTCGAGCAGCTTGGTGCAGAAGGCCATCGAGTCGTCCGTCAGGTGCCGCACGTCGGCGTACGCGTAGAACGCGCCGTCCGCGGGCGCGAGCTTGTCGATGCCGAGGTCTTTGAGCCCAGCGAGCAGCAGGTCGCGATTCTTCTTGTACCGCACCACATGCTGCCCGACCTCGGCGTACGACTCGTCCGTGAACGCCTGCACCGCGGCGTACTGCGCGAGCGCAGGCGGGCACAGCGTGAAGTTGCCGGTGAGGCAGTCCACCGCGCGCCGCAACCCCTGCGGCAGCAACATCCAGCCGAGCCGCCACCCGGTCATCGCGAACGCCTTCGAGAACGAGTTCACCACGATGGCCTGGTTCGACGTCTCCCACGCACAGTGCAGCGGCTCGCCGTAGCTGATGCCGTGGTAGATCTCGTCGCTGACGAACCGCACCCCGTTCTCAGCGCACCACTCCGCGATCGGCCGCGGGTCGACGACCGTGCCGGTCGGGTTCGCGGGGCTGGCGACGATCACGCCCTTGAGGCTCGGATCGAGCATCTCGACCGTCGGCTGGAACCGCGTGTCCGGCCCGCACGGCAGCTCGACGACCTCACACCCCAACGCCTTCAGGATGTTCCGGTAGGCCGGGTATCCGGGCCGCGCGAGCGCGACCTTGTCCCCCGCGTCGAACGCGCTCAGGAACGCCAGCAGAAACGCCCCCGACGACCCCGTCGTCACCACCACGTCGTCCGGCGTGATGTCGAGGCCGTACTGCCGCCCGTAATGCCCCGCGATCGCCTCGCGCAGCTCCAGAATCCCCAGCTGCTCGGTGTACCCCAGCGCGTGCTCGCGCAACGCCCGCTCCGCCGCCTCCCGCACGGGCCGCGGTGCCGGACTCGACGGCTGCCCGGCGGCAAGCGACACCACGTCCCCACGCACGCGCTGCCGCTTCGCGGCGGCGGACAGCACCTCCATGACGTGGAACGGCGGAACGTTCGCCCTGGCAGCCACACTCAGCATGCCGTCAGGTTAACCACCCGCGGCCGCCCCGCGCCCCGTGCCGACGGCACACGTCACGCCGCACCCGGCAGGCCGCACCTCGCCGCACCCGGCCGACTGTGCCCCACCGCACCGGGCCCACGGCACCCACCGCCCTTCGCCGCACCCGGCCCCGCGGAGCCCGGCGTGCCCGGCCGGCTGTACCCAGCGTGCCCACCCCAGCCGACCCACCGCAGCCGGCCCCACCCGCAGCCGGCCCGCGGTGCCCCGCCCGTCATGCCCGGCCGTGCCATGCCGCCCATGCCTCGCATGCGTGCCACCTATGCCCGGCCCGTTGTGCCCGGCCGTGCCATGCCGGCCCGTACCCGGCACGCCTGCCACCCGCACCGAGCAGCCGTGCCCCGCGTGCCTGGGGGCTGTGCCCGGCGTGCCAGGCCCGCGGGTACCGGCCGTGCCCAGGCCCCACCCACGTGCCCCGTGCTGCCGACCCCGCGTCACCTATCCCAAGCGACTGCCGGCCGGCCCATCCCAATCCGCACCCAGGCCCACACCCACCGCGACCTGGGCTGATCCCGCTGCCCCCGCGCGCTTCCTTGTTGCGCAACGATTGAGCGGGCCGTTTCGTTCCGCACGATCGCGGTCAACGGCCCGTTCGCGACATCAATACCCCTGGTACCCGCCACCGTGCGCCATCGACTTCAGACCGGGGTGCCCCTCGAAGCCGCCGTACCGCGAGAACGTGTATCGGACACCAGCGATGATGTTGTCCACCGGGTTCCAGATGTCGTCGTGGCCGGGCAGCTTGTGGGCGTTGAAGGTCGAGTCGATGCACTGCATCAGGCCCTTGGACGGGTGCCCCGCCGTCGCGTTGGAGTCCCACAGGTTGATGGCGTGCGGGTTTCCGCTCGACTCCTTCTCGATGATCGCCCAGATCTCGTCGATGTTGTCCTCGGTGACCGGGATCCCGTTCGCCTGCAGGATCTTGATCGCCTCGCGGATCCACTCCTGGACGTTGCCGGGCGGCGGGCTACCGGACGGCGGGCCACCACTGGGACCGAGGCCGCCGCCACCGCCGCCTCCACCACCACCGCCGTCAGAGCTGCCGCCTCCACCGCCGCCCCCGGTTCCTCCACCGGTGGGCGCGTGCTGCTGTGGAGGCTGCGCGTCGGCCGAGGACGGTTTGGTCGACTCGTCCGGCGGAGGCGTGGGCGCCCACTCGATCGGCTTACCCGGCTGAGGCGTGAACGTCTGCGTGTTCGGGTCCTCCATCGTGGAGAACTTCGGCGAGATGCCGCCCGCGCGGCCCTTCAAAGCGGACTGGGCGTTGCTCAGCGCGCTCTCGGCCTGGTCGATGACGGGCTGCGCGTCGCCGGTCGCTTCCTCGCACATGCCCGCGATCGCGCTGTTGAGATCTTCCTGCGGGAAGTTGTGGTACTGCTGACGCAATTGCCGGACTCGGCTGAGCAGGTCTTCACAGATCCGCGTCATCGAAGTCTTGGCGCTTTCGAGCGCGGCGGCCGCGGCTTCGATGTCACCGGCGGCGTTGTTCAACGCCTCGCCGACAGCGGTGCCGCATTTGCCGAAGTTGCCCATGTAAGCGACGAAACCGTCGGCGGATCCGCCCTCCCACGCGCCGTCGAGCTGGTTCACCGACTGCTGCACGGCGTTGCCGCTCTCGCCGCACTTGCCCGCGGCCTCGCGCCACCGAGTCGCGATTTCCCGCACCGCGTCCGGTTGTGCGCTGTCGACCTTGTCGGCGAGCGCGGCCAGCGGTGCCCCACCGGGCAGGGCCGCGACCTCGTCCTTCGCACTCATCGACTCACACCGCCCGGAACGACTGCACGTTGGACTCCTCGATGTCGGCAACGCTGGACTGCACGGTGTCGAGCGTCCGCTCGACCTTGCCCAGCAGCTTTTCCGCTGCCGCGAACTCCTGGCCGGCGGCCTCGTCCATCGAGCTCACGGACCCGGCCATCGACCCCGAGGCAGACAACTTTCCGAATATGTCCGAATTGCCGTAGTGCCCGGAAAACCCGTCACCGATGGCGCCGAATTTCCCGGCCTGACTGCTCACGGTAGTGCGGCACTGTTCCATGGCTTCGGTGTTGAACTTCGCGACAGCCACGCCCGCAACCCCCTTGGTTTCTCTACTTGTCGACGATAGAACGAATCGCGTCGACCATGTCCCCGATTCGGGCTTTCAACGTCTCTTGGGTGATGCCGTCGCGCGACGCCCAGTCGACGACATCGGCGGCCCGATGCCGGCGCCCGCCGGCGTCGACGACAGCCGCCCCGAACTGCGCGCGCACGTCGTCCCCGGCGGGTAGCAGGCCGACGAGCTCGCCGACCGGGTCGTCGTGCTCGCTGATCGTCATCGTGTCGCGCGTCAACACGGCGAGCACGTTCCCGGTCGCGAGCGCGGAGATCTTGGTGCTGCCGAACCCGATCCGCACGTCGACGCTCAACG
Organism: Lentzea sp. NBRC 105346; assembly: GCF_030269605.1. Classification (GTDB taxonomy): domain Bacteria; phylum Actinomycetota; class Actinomycetes; order Mycobacteriales; family Pseudonocardiaceae; genus Lentzea. The sequence goes on along the minus strand of NZ_BSTQ01000013.1, from coordinate 253,347 downwards.
CCGGGTTCGCAATGACCTTCAACGCGTCGACCAGCCAAGGATCGAGCTCGCGCACGTCCTCGTCGCCCGCGTCGACGTAGAGCACGATCGGCATGGCGCCGAGCCCCAGGTGCTCCCAGGCGGCTCGGTAGGCGGCAGGGCTGAGAACTGCTCTCACCGGACGTCTCTCCCAGATGTGGCGGGCTACACCCCTGGCCCCCCAGGCCCGCATCAGTTAAGACGACCGTGGCGTCCCCTGGGTTCCGCCTAGACCTCTTGGAGCAACTCCCAGATACAACTGGCGAGCCGGTGGTTGTCGGCCGGAGTAACCGTGCACCAGTCACCGCGCAGCAGCCGCAGGAACCGTCCCGACGGGTTGTCGTGGAACGCCACGACCCGGTCCGCCCGCCGCCCACCCCGCTCGACGCCGAACTGCCCGACCACGCTCATGCCGTCGACCATGCCCGCGAGCTCCTGGGCGTCGCCGAGCCGGATCCCCTGCTCTTCGAGCGCCATGATCAGGTCCGGCGCGTTGCGGCCGGCCTTCGCCGACGCCTTGGTGATCGCCTCGTACGGCGCACTGATCGACCGCCCGTAGCCCGCGGGCATCTCACCGGCAACGGACACCGCCGCCTCGGCCAGCGCCGTAGCGCGAGCCTCGATCAGCCACACCTCCTCGCCGTCGATGACAGCGAGGATCGCTTCGTCACCACTGGCCGCGGCAACTCCGGTGATGCTCCGGTCCGCCTTGATCCAGATGTCGATGCTCATCTGCGGGTTCGCCAGCAAGGCGAACCCGTCGGCGAGCTCGGGCACGACCCGGCCGCGTGAGGCCAGGCCGCGCCCTTCCAACGACTCCCAGGCTCTGGCCACGTACTGCGCACGTTCCTCGTACGTCATGCCGGGGCTCGGCACATCCAGTGCGACGTTGCGCTTCGGCAGGCGTTCCGCCTCCCACGCGACGTCGAACTCCAATGTGGACAGAACGACAGAACCTGGTGTCGTCACTGACTATTTGTCCTTCGGGTCTTCGCCGATGACCGACTGGACCACCATGCGCTCGTCGCCGAACACGTCGTCCGAGTCGACCCCGTACTTGCGCACGTGCTCGCCGTCCTCTTCGCCCTCGCCCTTGGCCGCACCGGCAGCGGGAGACATGAGACCGGAGCCCCCCTTACCACCGGCGGCACCACCCTTGGCGGCCGGACGATTCGGCCCGTGCTCCTCAGCGGCCACGCCTGCGGCACCACCCTTGGTCGTGCCAGCACCCTTCTCGGCGCCGAGGGTCGTCGGCGCACCCTTGGGCCCACCGGGAGCGATCGGCGTCTTGGGCGCTTGACTCGGTCCGCGACCGCCGCCGACGACCTTGGCCCCCTTGGCGGTCGCGGCAGCCGCACTGAGCCCAGCGGTCGCGGCGGTCGCGATCCCAAGCCCCACGGGCAACGGCGATCCGGCCTTGCCCGGAATGCCGGGGCCGACGGGCAGCTGACCGGGGTTCGGCGTGCCGGGCAGAGTGCCGGTCGTGCCACCGGGCAGGTTCGGCGTGGGGTTGACCGGGTTGCCGGGAAGACCAGGCGTCGAGCCGGGGAGACCGGGCGTGCCCGGCGTGCCGTGGACGCCTGGGGTGCCGAAGCCGGGTTGCTGTACCGGCGCCACGGGCGTGCTGACGCTCGAGGCCGCGGTGACCTCGAAGTTCGGCGGGTTGCCCGGCGCGCGGAAGCCGTCCAGCGCGGCCTGGCTGCTCGACACGTACCCGTTCATGTTGTCGATCGCCTGCTGGCGGGCGGCCTGGGTCTGCTCGACCTTCTTGGCGTTCGACGTCTCGATCCCGAAGAACCCGGCAGCGTCGTCGATGATGTCCGTAGACGTCGGGCCGTTGAGCTTGCCCTGGTCCGGCATACCGTTGCGGGCACGGCTGTTGGCCTCGCTCTGGTCCATCGTGACCTGAGAGTTCTGCTGACCGTCCTGGCTCGCCTGCTCGTTGTAGGCGACCGTGGTCTTCATGCCCTCGTTGGCCTTGTCACCGGCCATGCCCTGCCAGTCGACGCCGAGCTTGCCGAGCTCCTTGCGCAGGACCTCGTCGGTGCGCTCCAACTCCGCGGCCAGCGACCTGAGCGCCTGCGACGCGGCGCCGAACGCCCGAGCACCATCGCCCGAGTTCATCTTGTTGGCAAGGTCCGCCAACTGCTGGTTGGTGTAGCCCTTAAACCTGAAGTCGGGGATGTCCTTGTAAACCATTTCTCCCCCTACCGCAATGTCTGTATCGTCGCTAGTGCGAGTTCAGCAGCCTTCTTGGCGTTGGCGCACTGCTGTTCCGGACTGAATTCCCGAGTGATGGGCAGGAACGTCACGTAGAGGTTCTGGCCATCGGCGGTGTCTACCGCAGTCGAGCAGCCGGCATCTTTCGTCCCAGCCAGCTTCACCTGCTTGGCAGGAAAGCCAGAAACCTCCATCGGCTCGATTGCAAGATTTCCGCCTTCGGCCCAGAAATCGATGCCCTTTTCAGTGATCAATGCCACCGTGTAGCTGAACAACGGAATGTTCTGACTCCGGTATCGACAGGTTGGCGCTTTGCCGACACCAGTAACCTCGAGCGGAGCACTTGCTGAGCTGTCGATATCGAGTTCCTTCTGCTGAGCAGCAGTGAGCGTCTTGCACTCGTCGATACCGTCCAACTTCACCAAGCGCGGCCTCGATGACGACGGCGCAGATGTTCCGGAGGTGGTGGGCTGCGTGTTGGTACCACCAGGCGTGGCGGTCCCGCCGACAGTGCAGCCCGCAGCCACCACCACGAGCGAAACCAACAACAGCGAACTACGAACTCGCACCAACCGCTCCCATGGCCGTCTTGACTTCATCCTCGGTGAACCCGTACTGGACGGCAGCCGATTTAAGCTGATCGCAAAGCCGCGTAAGACTGGTCAGGTATTGACTGACGCGCCCGGCATAGGATTCCTCGCCGTCGGCGAGCCGCGAGTTCCACGCTTCAGCGATAGCCTGGTTCACATTATCCTGAAGCCCACGAATGGCCAGGTGTTCCATCGCTTTCTCAAACGCCTCCTGCAACACTAAGACCTGGCCGCTGATTACCTTGCCGGCCTGCAGGATGTTCTCGTGGTTGACCTCGAACTTGCGCGACGACTCCGCGGCACCTGCCATCAGCTTGCCGAGGGACTCCTCAGCTGCGAAAGCCGCCCCAATGGCCGCGCCGACCGCTCCACCGACACCCATGACGGCGCCGAGGGCAGCACCCGCTGCCGCCTGCTGATCTGTCACGACGTCCAACCCCCGTACGTTTGGTGACGGTTCGGTCTCGCTTCGCAGGCTACCAACGCCCACGTGAGCCCCACCTGTGGTTGGACGAAGACCACCTGAAGTTGGTTCCACCGACTTCGGGTGGTCGCGCTTCGTGTCGGATATCGAACTCGTCCCGGGCTCCCGCGACCCTGATCAATGCGACGCTGAGTGCTTGTTCGGGTACGTTCCGCATCGTTCCTGCCGGGGAGGGCAGGCCAGGCACGAGGGGAACCATGAACGCACCACAGTATCCGCAGCAGTACGGCTGGCAGCAGCCCTACTACCCGCCGCCGAAGCCGAAGAAGACCGGCCTGATCGTCTTGTTGGTCTGCACCGTCCTGATCCTCGTGGCCGGTGGGATCACCGCAGCGGTGTTGATCACGAAATCGAAGAGCGAGCCAGGACCCGCCCAGATCGCGGATGCCGGCCCACCCGATGCCAACGTCTTGAAGCAACGCCTGGCAGACGAAACAGTCAGCTACGGCGCCACACCGGTTTTGGACGCGTGCACGGTCATGCCCGCAGATGTCCTTGTGGCGGCAGGCTTTGGTTCCACTGCGAGCGACTGGATCACCCAGACCTATCTGCCCGCTTCAGTAGCCCGTGAGAACGCGACGGTGAAGGGTGACCTCGACGGGATCTCACACTGCTTCTACTCCGATGCACGCGACGATCACCTCGATCGGATCTCGCTGAGCATCGATCAGACACCGTTCAACCGGCTCCTCGGCGATCACCCCATCGGCGACGAAATCGAAGGGACATCAGCCGGGCTCAAGACGTTCTCCGACTCTGAGAAGAGCGGTGACTACGACACGCGCATCCTGTTTCCCGACGGTCGGACCGAAGCCGATCTGCGCGCGTCCAACCTCGGCGACATCGCCGGCATCGACACGAAGGCTGCCTTCACCAAGCTCGTTGACGCAGTCGCGGGCAACCTGGCCAAACGGCCCGGCGGGCACACGGTGTACGAGTTCAGTGGCCGCTACCAAGGGGTTCCGCTCGCCTGCGACCTCCTGAGCGGGGATCTCTTCGAGAGGCTTGCCGGCGCACCGGACTCGGGCGTCGTCGAGTTCGAGTCGAACGTGCGGGAGCTCAAGTGGAAGGCCGCTACGAACGAGTCGATGGTCTACGGCGTCAGGCAGACCTGTAGGCGGAAGTCGACCGAGTTGATCAGCTCCGTCGGCCTGAAGGGGAACGGGCTCGACGTCGAGTTCGAGACGTTCCGCGATGAGGACAACGCCACCCGTGCGTTCAGTGACTGCGATCCGAATTCACCGCAGCGTAAGGCGGTTGGTACACCAATGCAGGTGGAGAAGGTTGGCGACGGCGACGCGTGTGCCGTCGAGATCGGATCGCCAAACCTGATCTTTCGAATGAACCGGACGGTTGTTCGCCTGGTAGGGCACGGCGAGTGGTCTCCAAAGGACCTCACGAGCTACGCGAAGAAGTTCACACCTGTCGCGAAGACCATGGCTGACCACCTGAAACAAAAGATCAAATAGCTTCGAGTTGTGGGTCTCGCCACTCTGCGCCACGATCCGAGAACACCGGTTGTGACGGGCCGGTAACGTTCCGCATCGGCCGATCTGGGGGGATGGGCGCAACGGGGAGAGGCATGTCGATCACGGAGGAGGCCCGTCGCATGCGCGCGGGCGAGGGGGATCCGGAGGCGCTCATCCGGGCGTTCCGGGAGAGCACGGTGTACGTACAGCGGATCGATCCACTGTCGTTGCCGATGGTGGAGATGAACGGTCTGAAGTGGATCGCCGCGTTCTCCAGCCTGGAAAAGCTCGCTCAACATCTGAAGGCACAGAGCGAGGTTGATTACCTCGCGGTGCAAGGAGAACGACTGCTCGACACATATCTGCCCGCGTTTCCGGGGCGCACCGGCATCGTGTTCGACACCGGGTCGGAGCACATGATCGCGTTGCCGCCGGTGAAAGGCATCGTGTCCGACGAGCTGGCGGTCGATGCGTGAGCGGCTATCAGGTTGATCTCGAGGCGTTGAACCTGGCGGTCAAGGGCATCAACGACACCATCGGAACGCTGGGCGGGATGGTGTGGGGCGGCAAGTACTCGGCGTCGAGCGGGGCGGCCGTCGAGGAACTGAACCTCGACGAGGACGAGTGCGGCGACGAGGCGTTGTCGGACGCCATGGGCGAGTTCTGCGAGCGTTGGCATTGGGGTGTGCGGCACCTGGTTCAGGAGGGCCAGGCGATGGCGAAGTCGCTGCAGCAGGCCGCGGGCACCTACAAGGGCGTGGAAGACCAGATCAGCGACACCCTCAAGAGGTTGTTCGACCAGGAGTTCGGCAACCCGATGGGCTCCGGCGACCCAACGGGCAAGTCGTGGGACCAACTGAAGAGCGACGCGTTCACGCTTGAGGATCACCCGGAGCAGAAGGCGGCGCAGGGCGTCGGCAAGGCGTGGCAGTCCATCAGCAAGGACGCGGAGAGCGTCGTGCACGGTGACCAGCACAGCATCTCGCTGGGCGGTGATCGGTCGTGAGCTGGTTCGGACGCGCCGAGTTGGGTGAGACGGACGATCCGGCAGACCTCGTGCCGGGCAGCGCGGCGAAGATCGACGAGTCGGTGTCGAACATGCGCAGCTTGCCAAGGCTTTCCAGGAGGCCAACGACGGGTTGAGCAGGCTTGACACCAACGACTGGAAGGGCGAGGCGGCGGAGAAGTTCAACAGCTACTTCGCCGATGAGTTGCCGAAGTGGCGCGATGCCGCCGAGGCGTTCGTGCCCGCGGCCGACGCACTCAGTACATACAAGGGCGCGATAGAAAAGGGACAGCGGGACGCCGCCGAGGCGATCCGGCTGTACAACGAGGCCAAGCAGGCGACCGAGCAGGCGAAGAAGCAGTACGAGGCCGCTGCGGACGAGCACGACCGGGCCGCCTTCGCCGCGACGTTCTCGCACGACGCCGCGCCGCCGCCAATGGCGCCGTTCAGCGATCCGGGGCAGGCCAAGCGCGAGAGTGCGCAGCGGCTGCTCGAAGACGCCCGCAACGCGGTGAAGAGCGCGGCGGGCGAAGCCGCCGCAGTGATCACCAAGGCGAAGGACCGGGCTCCGGAGAAGCCGGGATTTCTCACCCGGCTCGGCGCCAATGTGGAGGATCTGGTCGACACCGCGGTCAACGCACAGACCGCGTTGGTGACCAGCGCCGTCGAAGGCGTTGCCGGCATTGGCAAACAGTTGAGGGCGATCAACCCGCTTGATCCCTACAACCTGACTCATCCCGGCCAGTACGCGGCGAACATGGCCACCATGGCCGCCGGTGTGGCGAGCATGGCGGCCCATCCCGTCGACGCTGTCAAAGCGATCGCGAACGTCGAAGGCTGGAAGAACGATCCTTTTGCCGCGGCAGGCAAGCTGATTCCGGACATCGCGCTCGCCGCGATGACGGATGGTGCCGGTGTCGCGGGCAACGCGGCCAGGACCGCAGGGCGTGAGGCGGCCGAAGTCGGTATTCGGGAGGCGGCGGAGACGGGAATCCGTGAAGCAGCCGAGCAGACCGGCACTCAGGCCAGGCGGCACATGGACGACGTCTTCGACAGCGAGGGCTACACCAAGCATCTGCCTGACGAGCCGTCCGCGCCCAGGGAACCCGACTTCCAACCTCATGAGAAAGAACCAGAGCTTCCAGACCACCACAAGGAGCCCGACCAGCCGCCGGAGGAACCGAAGCACCCCGAACCGGACCAACAGCCGAAGGTCAGGGAGCCCGAGGAGCTTCCCCAGCCCGACAACGACAACTACTTCCGTCTCAAGAAGGCGGTCGCCAACATTCAGGAGAACCTGCCGAACCTTTCAGGCACAGAACGAGCGATCCAAGAGCAGTCGATGGCAGAGCAGCAACGAATGATGCGCGACATCATGAACCGGTACCGCTAGGAGATTTCGACCATGCACCCGCACCGGCCACCGATGCGCCAACCCGTTGCAGCACCGGCACCTGCCGAGGAACTTCCCGAGTGGACCAAAGACGGCGAGTTCCCGCCGATCTCCCGCAACCTTCCGCTTTACGGCAAGGATCCCGCCTCCGGCAAGCACCAGCTCTGGGTGGGCCGAGTGGTGTGGCAGGCCGTGACTGCCACAGAGATCAAGATGGCGATCTACGGCCCGTTCGGCCGGAAGATGGCGGTCAGCGATTCGGTTTTCCGAGCACTGTTCCAGATTCGAAACGAGCTGGAGTCCGTCGAGAACTACGACCCGCCGTGGCGAGTGCTGGTGCAGGGCGCCCGGAAGGACGTCTGGCACGTCGGGCACATCGTGTCGCGGTTCCCAGGTGATCGCGCGGAGATCCTGGAAGTCGGGCGGAAGGCGACCGAGTCCGTCGACGTGCTCGCGATGCTTGACGCCGAAGACACGCCGAAGTGGGGGCTGCTCGAGGAGCAGATGAAGAACTGCCTCGAGTACTTCCGCACTCTCGAACCGGGCTTCGCCGCGGAGATCCCCCTATAGTCAGGGAACCGTGATCGCGCCTTCCGCCGCCTTCTGGGCGATGTCCGAACGGTGGTGCGAGCCGGTCAGGTGGATACCGGAAATGAGCTTGTAGGCACGGTCCCGGGCCTTGTTCAAAGACTTCCCCGTACCCACAACGGAGAGCACCCGGCCACCAGAGGAAACGACAGCGCCGTCCTCACGACGACGCGTCCCCGCGTGCAGCACTCCGTCGGCCTCGGCACCGGTGATCACATCACCGGTGCGGGGCCGGCCGGGGTAGCCCTCGGCGGCGACCACGACGGTCACGGCGTAGCCGGATTCCCACTCCAAAGCAGGAAAATCACCAAGAGCACCATTGGCCGCGGCCAGGAACAGACCGGCCAGTGGAGTACGAAGCAGAGCCAGCACGGACTGCGTCTCGGGGTCGCCGAAGCGGCAGTTGAACTCGATGACCTGCGGACCGGTGGACGTGAGTGCCAGACCGGCGTACAGCAGGCCGGTGAACGGCGTGCCGCGGCGCGCCAGCTCGTCGACCACCGGCTGGACGCAGCGGGCGACGATGTCCTCCACGAGGCCGGAAGGGGCCCACGGCAGCGGGGCGTAGGCGCCCATGCCGCCGGTGTTGGGGCCGTGGTCGCCGTCGCCGACCCGCTTGAAGTCCTGCGCGGGGAGCAGTGGGACGACCGTCTCGCCGTCCGTGACGCAGAACAGGGACACCTCGGGGCCGTCGAGGAACGACTCGAGCAGCACCGGGTGGCCACCCTCGAGCAGCGTCATCGCGTGGGCGCGGGCCGAAGCCAGGTCGGCCGTCACGACTACGCCCTTGCCGGCGGCCAGGCCGTCGTCCTTCACGACCCACGTCGGGCCGAAGCGGCGCAGGGCGGAGTCCAGGCGCGCGGGGTTGTCGATGACCTCGCTGGCAGCCGTGGGCACGCCCGCCGCGGTCATGACGTCCTTGGCGAACGCCTTGGAGCCCTCGATCCGGGCCGCCTCACGCGACGGCCCGAAACAGGGGATGCCGGCAGCGCGGACCGCGTCGGCGGCCCCGGCGACCAGTGGCTGCTCGGGGCCGATGACGACCAGGTCGGCGTCCCAGTCCTTGGCCAGCGCGGCGACCGCCGCGGGGTCGCCCGCGTCCACGCCGTAGATCTCCGCGTGACCGGAGATGCCCGCGTTACCAGGCGCGCAGGCAAGCGCGGTCAGCTGAGGATCGCGCGACAACGCGAGGACAAGGGCATGTTCACGGGCGCCAGACCCGATGACCAGGACACGCACGGTGTCTCAGCGTAGTTCATGATGCCGGGCTCCATTCAGCCCAGTGCCTGCTTGGCGCCGGGGTGCAGCGGCACCGGATCGGTCGCGGCCGCCTTCTCCTTCGAGATGTCCTTCGCCGCCGGATGCACCTTCTCCAGGTCGGCCTTCTTGTCGAACAGTAGCTTGGTCAGCGCGCAGGCGTTGTTCGACGGGAAGTCCTCGCGCACGAGCAGCACGTTCGGCACCACGATCGTCGGCGCGTCCGACGGCTGGCCGTAGGTCGCCTTCGGGATGGTGCCGCGGTCGTACACCGGGTTGACCTGCTTCATCGCGTCGAGCTGCGGCGTGATGTCGATGAACTTCACCTTGTCCTTCAACGACGTGGTGATGTCCGTGATCTGCGCGGTCGGCAGACCGCCCGACCACACGAGACCGTCCAGGCTGCCGTCCTTCATGCCGTCCGCGGTCTTGGCCAGGTCGAGGCGCTGCGCCTGCACGTCGGAGTCGATCGACAGGCCCGCGGCCTTCAGCAGCCGGCCCGCGATCACCTCGGTGCCGGACTTCGGCGAGCCCGTGGAGATCCGCTTGCCCTTCATGTCCGCGACGCTGTTGATGCCGGAATCAGTCCGCACCAGCACCTGCGTGTAGTTCGAGTAGATCCGGGCCAGCGCCGACACCTTCACCGGCTTGCCGTCGAAGGCGCCCTTGCCCTGCACGGCGTCCGCGGCCGTGTCGGCGAGCGAGAACGCGATGTCGTACTGGCCGCCGACCAGCTGCTGGATGTTCTGCACGGATGCGCCGGTCTCGGCGGCCGACGCCTTGAGCTTGGTGTTGTCACTGATCAGCTTCGCCAGTCCGCCACCGACCACGAAGTACACGCCACCGGAGTTGCCGGTCGCGATCGTGACGCGACCGTCGGACGCCTCGCAGCCGCTTCCGCCCGCCGACGGGTCGGCCGTGCGTTTGCCCCCGCAGCCGGACACCGCCAGCGCCAGCGCTAGAACGAGGATCGACTTACGCATCTTGCACCCTCCTACGCAGTACGAAGTGCACGGCAACAGCGAGCACCAGGAACCCGATCCCGATGCCGATGGACAACGGCTGCAGGTAGAGCAGGAACAACGCGGCGGGCACGCACAGCAGCCGCGCCGGCAGGCCGACGACGCCGAAGAACCAGCCGCCGGTCAGCACGGCCAGAGCAGCCACACCCAGCGCGGATACCACGAACGTCCACAACGAATCCACGGGAGAACCGCGCAGCAGCAACGCGCTTCCTTCATCGGTCAGGACGAACGCCAGCGGCACGAGGAACGCGGGCAGCGTGTACTTCCACGTCTGCCACATCGTCTTCAACACGTCACCGCCCGTGATGGCGGCCGCGGCGACGGCGGCCAGCGCGGTCGGCGGCGTCACCTCCGACAACACCGCGTAGTAGAAGATGAACATCGCCGTCTCGGCCTTGTCCACGCCCAGGTCGATCAGCGCGGGTCCGATCACGACCCACGAGATGATGAACGACGCCGTCACCGGCACGGCGAGCCCGAGCACGGACACCGACACGGCCGCGAGCACCGCGGTGAGCCCCAGCACGACGGTCGGGTTCGAACTGATCGCCTGCGCCAGGTCGACGAGCGACGAGGCGAGCTCCTGCCCCAGACCGGTCTTCGTGATCGTCGACGTGATCACGCCGGCCGCCGCGCACACCGCGATCACCGGCAGCGCGGCCCGCACGCCGGTCGACAACGCGTCCGCGACCAGTCGAAACCAGTCCCGCCGGTGGTCGATCAACGCGAACAGCGCGGCCACGCCCGCCGCGTAGACGACCGCCTTGTAGACCGGGATGTCCAGGGCGAGGAAGACGACGATGATCCCGAGCGACAGGAAGTGGTAGCCACCGGTCCTGATCAGCTTCAAGGGCGACGGCGCCTCGATGTCCACCGGGCGGGCGCCGAACCGCCGCGCGTCCGCCTCCACGGCCAGCGCGATGCCCAGGTAGTAGAGCAGCGTCGGGATGATCGCCCAGACCAGGACGTTGAGGTACGACGTCTCCAGGTACTCGGCGATGATGAACGCGGCCGCGCCCAGCGTCGGCGGCGACAGGATCGCGCCGATGCCGGACGCCGCGAGCAGCCCGCCCGCGTTCTCCTTGGGATACCCGGCTTTCCGCAGCATCGGCCACGTCACCGCGCCCAGCGACACCGTGGTCGCCGTGCCCGAACCGGAGACCGTGCCGAGCAGGAAGCCCGCGGTCGCGGCGGTCCGGCCGGGCGCGGTGTGCGACCGGCGGAACGCCGCGAAGCTGATGTCCACGAAGAACTTCCCGGCGCCCGAGGCGTTCAGCACGGCGCCGTAGATCGTGAACAGCACGATGTAGGTGGCCGCGACGTCCAGCGGGATGCCGTAGAAACCGCTGGCGTCGTTGTAGAAGCCCTTGATGATCTGGCTGAAGTCGATGCCAGAGTGCGCGATCGTCCAGCCGGGCGGCAGGTATCCGCCGTAGTAGGCGTAGAGCACGAACGCCACGCAGACGATCGGCAGCACCCAGCCCGTCGTGCGGCGGCACGCCTCGAGGATCAGGACCAGCAGCACCGTCCCGGCGACGATGTCGAGCGTCGCCGGATCGCCCTGCCGGTCGAGGAACGCGTCGAAGCCGCCGAACAGCGGGTACCAGCCGGCGGCGAACGCCAGCGCCGCCAACACCCAGTCGTACCAGGCGGGATCGTCCTTCTCCGGCGCCTTGCCGCCGGGCCGATAGGAGAGGAACACCAGCGGCAGCGTCACGCCCAGGAAAACCACCAGGTAGAACTGGTTTCCCTTGCTGAACGGGAAGAAGACCTGGTTCAGCACCAGCAGCGCGACGGCGAGGCCGGCGATCCACATCGCCCGCTCCCAGCGCGGGGACAGGGTGCGTCCGGGCCGCTCCTCGTCGTACTCGGCGACGAGTTTCGCCACGTCAGGAGTCGGTTCTGCGGTCACGCCCCGACCGTACTGTGGTGCCGATCACATGGGCAGCGCATTCGTCTAAAGGGACTGTAAAGCCTTCTCAGACGATGCGACCGTCCACATAGCACCACCGCCACGACTCGCCCGGCTCGATCGACCGCATCACCGGGTGCGCGGTCGCGGTGAAGTGCGCGTCGGCGTGCTTGCGCGGGCTGGAGTTGCAGCACGCGACGTGCCCGCAGCTCAGGCACATGCGCAGGTGCGTCCAGTGGTGCTCGCCGAGCGCGAGGCAGTCCGCGCAGCCGTCGGGCGAGTCGGGGGTGACCGACGCGGGGAGCGTGCTCACGTGTGGACAGGTCATGGGATCCATCCTGACGCAAGATTGACGCCATGCACGGGCCTGAACTCTTGTTGCTCCTCCTCGGAGCGCTCCTCGTCACCGCGGTGGCACGCAGGTTGAACTGGTCGTCACCGTTGTTGCTGGTGGCGGTCGGGCTGGCGGTGTCCTACATCCCCGGCCTGCCGGCGTTCGACCTGGATCCCCACCTGATCCTGGTGCTCGTGCTGCCGCCGCTGCTGTACTCGGCCGCGCTGGACAGCTCCTACCTGAACATCCGCGCGAACCTGCGCCCGATCGGCTTCCTCGCGGTGGGGCTCGTGCTGTTCACGACCATCGTGGTCGGCTGGGTCGCGCACCAGGTGCTCGACCTGCCGCTGCCCGCGGCGCTCGTGCTGGGCGCGATCATCGCGCCACCGGACGCCGTCGCGGCCGTGACGATCGGACGCAGACTCGGTCTGCCGCGACGGGCGATGACGCTGCTGACCGGCGAGAGCCTGATCAACGACGCGACCGCGCTGACCGCGTTCAAGGTCGCGACGGCCGCCGCGGTGGGCACGGCGATGACTCCCGGCAAGGGCGCGCTGGTGTTCCTCGCGGCGACCGGCGGCGGCATCGTGATCGGCTTCGCGTTCGGCTGGGGTGTGCAACAGCTGCGCCGGCTGCTCGGCGAGGGCCTGCTGGAGAGCGCGCTCGGCCTGCTGGTGCCGTTCGGCGCGTACCTGCTCGCCGAGGACGTCTACTCGTCCGGCGTGCTGGCGGTCGTGGTCGCCGGCCTGTACGTCGGGCACACCGCGCCGCGCACCGGCTACTCCACCCGGCTGCAGGACGCCGCGGTGTGGCGATCGGTGGACGTGCTGCTGGAGGCGTTCGTCTTCGCGATCATCGGGCTGCAGCTGCGCACCATCCTCAGCGACGTCGACCTCGACCGCGGCCTGGTCGTGGGTTCGCTGGCGATCCTGCTGGCGACGATCGTGGCGCGGTTCGTCTGGATGTATCCGGCGACCTACCTGCCCGTGTGGTTGTCGAAGCGGATCCGCGAACGCGAGGGCTGGCCGCACATCGGCAAGGTCAACGTGATCGCGTGGGCCGGCATGCGCGGCGTGGTGTCACTGGCCGCCGCGGCCGCGGTCGACCCACGCGTCGAGCAGCGCAACGTGATCCTGTTCTGCACGTTCGTCGTGGTCGTCGGCACGCTGCTGATCCAGGGCATGACGCTGCCGTGGGTGATCCGCAAGATCGGCTTCGAGAACGACGAGGAACGCCAGGACGCGCTGGCCGAGGCACAGGTGCAGCACCGCGCCGCCCAGGCCGCCGTCGACCGGCTCGACGAGCTGGTCGACGAAGGGGTGCCCGCGCACGTGATCGACCGGCTGCGGGTGATCGCCGAACACCGGGGCAACGCCGCGTGGGAACGGCTGGGCAGGCAGGAGTCGGAGAGCCCGGCCGCGGCGTACCGGCGGCTGCGCCGCACGATGCTGGAGGCCGAGCGGCAGGTGTTCGTGACGGCGCGCGACACCGGCGAGATCGACGACGAGGTGTTGTTCCGCGTGCTGCGTGAACTGGATCTGGAGGAAGCTGCACTTTCCCGAGAGTGACCGTTCACCTGTTCTTCGTGTTTCGATGCTTGGGTGCTCGTTCCAATGCCGAAACGGGGAGGTCAGCGATGTACCGGAGGAGAGCTCTCGCAGCAGCCGTCGTCGTGTTAGCCGGGATGGTGATCCCGTCAGCGGCGGCTACGGAGACGCACGAGCCGCTCGTCATCGGTCACCGAGGCGCTTCGGCGTACCGGCCGGAGCACACGCTGGCGTCCTACGAGCTGGCGGCGCGCATGGGCGCCGGCTACGTCGAGCCCGACCTGGTGTCCACAAAGGATGGAAAGCTGGTCGCACGGCACGAGAACGAGATCGGCGGCACCACGGACGTCGCCGCGCACCCGGAGTTCCTCGGCCGCAAGACGACGAAGACGATCGACGGCGCCGCGGTCACCGGCTGGTTCACCGAGGACTTCACGCTGGCCGAGCTGAAGACGTTGCGCGCCAAGGAACGCATCCCGGAGATCCGCCCGCGCAACACGCTCTACGACGGCCGGTTCGAGGTGCCGACGTTCGACGAGGTCATCGCGCTGACTCGTCGTTTGTCGCGGGAACTGCACCGAGACATCGGCATCTACCCTGAGACCAAGCACCCGACGTACTTCAAGTCGATCGGCCTGCCCCTGGAGCGCCGGCTCGTCGACACGCTCAACCGCAACGGCCTGAACCGGCGCAACGCCAAGGTGTTCGTGCAGTCGTTCGAGGTGTCGAACCTCAAGGAGCTGAACAAGTCGCTGCGCGTGCCGATCGTGCAGCTGATCAACGCCTCCGGAGCGCCCTACGACTTCATCGCCTCCGGCGACAAGCGCACGTACAGCGACATGATCACGCCCGCGGGGCTCAAGGAGATCGCGACCTACGCCGACGGCATCGGCGCGACGAAGGACCGGATCATCCCGCGCAACGCGGCCGGGTTCCTGCAGCAGCCGACGACGCTGGTCGCCGACGCGCACCAGGCGCACCTCGTCGTGCACGCATGGACGTTCCGCAACGAGAACAACTTCCTGCCCGCGGACTTCCGCTCGTCAGCCGATCCCGCGGCCTACGGCAAGGCGTTCGCCGAATACGAGGTGTTCCTGCAGCAGGGCATCGACGGCCTGTTCGCGGACAACCCGGACACGGCTATCGAAGCCTTGAAATCGCCGATCGTGTGATCGACGGTCGCGGCGAGCAGACCGGGTCCGGTGGCTGACGTCCCGGCCCCGGTCGGTCCCGCCGGTATCGCCATTCTTTCGCGGTCCGGTATTCAGAACTCCTATGAGTGGATCGCGCACGATCGTTTAGCCCCAACGGTCGAGTGACACTGCCGATCTCCTCACCGAGCATCGACGGATGGATCACGAGGACTTCGTCACCGCCGTCGCCCGCGAAGTGGTCACGAGCGTCGCCCCGGACGAGCTCGCGCTGTTCGAGCCCATCCGGGGTGCCTACCTGCGCGACCCGGACAAGCTGCTGGCTCAGCGCGGCCGCGCGGGCGAAGTTCTCGGATCGGGCATCGATGTGGCGATCGCCCTCGTGTCACCGGTGGCGCTCGCCGTCGCGACCGCCACCTACAACCGGCTGGTCGACCGGACGGGCGAGGCGGTCGTCAACGTCGGCAGCAAGCTGTGGAAACGGTTGCGCCGCAAGGAGGAGCTCCCGGAGATCACCGCGGAGCAGCTCGGCGAGCTGCACGCGATGGCGTTCGAACGCGCGAAGGAGCTCGGACTGTCCGAGGAGCAGGCGAAGCAGGTCGCGGACGCGCTGAGAGCCCAGCTCACACATGAGAACTGACCTGGCGCGAGTGCCGTCCGGCACGACGCTGCGGTTCGCCGCCCTCGTCGCGCTCGCCGTCGCGACCACCCTGCAGATCTTCGGCCAGTACGCCACCGTCTGGCCCACCAGGACGTCCCTGGACGACGCTCGCTGCCAGGTGCGCGCGGACCTCTACCTGACGTCGACGAACTCCGTCGACCCGGACGCGGCGAAGTGGAGCCGGTACCGGGAGTGCATGGCCGCCTTCCTGGAACCGCGGCTCGCGTGGCTCGCGGGCGGCCTGCTCCTGTTGTTCGGGGTGGCCGCGGTGATCTACTTCGCCCGGCCACGCTGGCGGATCAGGCGCTCACGGCTGGTGCCCCTGCCCGCGGGGCTCGAGGACACGCTCGCGGAACTGGTGGAACGGGCGGGGCTGCGCAGGGCGCCCGAGTTCGTGCTCGACCCTTACAGCATGCGCGCGGGTGGTGTGGCGTTCGGGCATCACCGGCGCAAGATCGTGTGCCTCGACGCCGGGCTGGTGATGCTGCACCGGCGTGATCCCGCGTCGTTCCGCGCGATCGTGCTGCACGAGCTCGCGCATGTGCGGGCGGATGTGACGACGACCTACGCGACGTTGGCGGTGTGGCGGGCGTTCCTGGGTGTCGTGCTGGTGCCGTACCTGCTGACGCTGGTCAACCCGATGCTGCTGTCGAGTACGCCGTGGAAGATCGTCTGGTCGGACAACATCATCAACCTCGGCGTCGGCTGGCGGCTGGGCGTGATGGTCGTGCTCATGTACCTGGCCCGCACCGCGGTGCTGCGGTCCCGCGAGAAGTACGCCGACGCGCTTGTTGTGCAGTGGACGGGCGACGAGGACCCGTACCGCAACCTCGTGCCGACGCGGACGATCCGCCGCTGGCTCGCGATCCACCCGACGCGGGCGGCGCGGCAGGCCGCGATGCGCGAACCGAAGTCCTTGCTGCGGCCCGGTTTCTGGGAGGTGCTGGCGAGCGCGCTGGCGCTGCAGATCGCGTGGTGGCACGCCGTCACGGGCCTGCGTGATCTCACCTGGTACCGCGACGGCAACGAGTCGTTCACGGTCATGCGGATCGTCTGGACGGTCGCGGTCACGGCGTTGGTCGGCTCGATCGCCTGGCGCGGCGCGGCCGCGGGGTCACGCCGGTTCGCGGTTCCGGGGCTGGCGCTCGGGATCGGGTTCGTGCTCGGCGACTTCCTCGACGCGCAGAGCCTCTACACGTTCTCGTGGCTCGGTTCCCTCGCCTGGCTGGTGCTCATCGGGACCGCGGTCCTGGTGTGCTGCTGGGCCGGCTACTGCGCGACGCTGGTGACCACGCGCGGGCACGCGGTGTTGCTCGCGGCCGCCACGGCCGTCGTGGCCTACAGCGTGCTCGGCTGGTTCCCGGAGGCGCGGGCGATCGCCGCGTTGTGGCGGGACAACCTGCGGCCGATCGTGGAGATCCTGCACGGTTTCGCGTCGTCCACTGTGGACAGGGTGCTGCTCGACGGCATCACGGTGCCGTTCCTGCTCAACTTCAACCGCGTGGTGACCGCGATCGCGCTGTGCCTGGTGTGGCTGGTGCCGCTGGTGCTGCGTCGCGAGCTCCCCAGGGCCGCGCTGGCCGGCGGTGGACTCGGCGGCCTGTGCGCGTTGGTCGTGCTCGCCGTGGTGTGGACGGCGGACTCACCACCCGCGGCGCTCGTGCGGACGGCGTGGGGCATCGCGCTCGTCTTCCTCGTGCAGCTGGTGACGGCGTTCGTGGTGGCACGGCGCTCCGACCGGATCGGCGCGCTGCTGGCCGCTTGGATGGTCGGGCTCATCGCGACGGTCGGCCTGTGGTGGAGCCACCTGGACGGCACGCGGGTCGACAGCGTGCTGGCCACCCGCCCGCTGCAGGTGCTGCCGTTCCTCGGGACGGCCGCCGCACTGCTCGCGGGCGGTGTCACGCACCGCGAGACCCGGCGGGCCAGGCCTTGGGGCGCGATCGCGATCGCGGCCGTCTCGGTCGGCCTCGTCTGGTGGTGGCCCAAGGCCCCGAACGCGGCGTCGATCGAGCCGCCGCCGCTGGCCGCCGCGGAGCTCAACCACGACCAGGCCGTCAACATCTGGATCTACGGCGGTGGCTGGGACACGTTCATGTCCGTCGTGAACGCGAACACGAAGGTGTTCGAAGGCGTCCAGGCCAACGACGTGAGCCGGATGACGGCGGGTTGCGCGGCGTTGTTGCCGGTGCTGAAGGACGCCGCCGCGTTCCCGAAGCCGCCGGAGGACGGTGTGCGCGCGAACTGGTCCGGCGCGCTGACCTCGTTGGAGCTGGGCGCGCGGTCGTGCCTGGCGAACGACAGCGCCATGGGCACACACTTCCTGAAGGGCCTCGACCAGCTGAAGGTCACGCAGACCGCGCTGGTCGAGGCCCAGAAGCGAGCGCTCAGCTGAGCACGTCGTGGCGGACGATCGTCTCCTCGCGGCCGGGGCCGACGCCGATCGCGGACACGCGCGCGCCGATGATGCTCTCGAGGTACTCGACGTACGCCTGGGCGTTCGCGGGCAGCTCCTCGAACGTGCGGCAGTGGCTGATGTCCTCGAACCAGCCCGGCAGCTCCTCGTACACCGGCACGGCGTGGTGCACGTCGGTCTGCGTCATCGGCATCTCGTCCGTGCGGCGACCGTCCACTTCGTACCCGACGCAGACGGGCACGGTCTCCAGGCCGGACAGCACGTCCAGCTTGGTGAGGAAGTAGTCGGTGATGCCGTTGACGCGCGAGGCGTAGCGGGCGATCACGGCGTCGAACCAGCCGGTGCGGCGGCTGCGGCCCGTGGTGACGCCGAACTCGCCACCGGTCTTGCGCAGGCGCTCGCCCATGTCGTCGTTCAGCTCGGTCGGGAACGGGCCGGAGCCGACGCGCGTGGTGTACGCCTTGAGGATGCCGATCACGGTGGTGATCCGGGTCGGGCCGATGCCCGAGCCGACGGCCGCGCCACCGCTCGTCGGGTTCGAGGACGTGACGAACGGGTAGGTGCCGTGGTCGACGTCGAGCAGCGTGCCCTGCGAGCCCTCCAGCAGCACGGTCTCGCCGCGGTCCAGCGCCTCGTTGAGCTGCAGGCGGGTGTCCGCGATGCGGTGCACGAAGTGCGAGCCGTGCTCCAGCACGCTGTCCACGACCTGCTCCGGGTCGAGCGCCTTGCGGTTGTAGACCTTGACCAGCACCTGGTTCTTGAAGTCCAGGGCGGCCTCGACCTTCTGCCGCAGGATCTTCTCGTCGAGCAGGTCCTGCACGCGCACGCCGACGCGGGCGAGCTTGTCCTGGTAGGCGGGGCCGATGCCGCGACCGGTGGTGCCGATCTTGGCCTTGCCGAGGTACCGCTCGGTCACCTTGTCGATGGCAACGTGGTACGGCATGATCAGGTGCGCGTCGGCCGAGATCAGCAGCTTGCTGGTGTCGACGCCCTTCTCCTCCAGCCCCGACAGCTCCTCGAGCAGCACGCCGGGGTCGACCACGACACCGTTGCCGATGACGTTGGTCACGCCGGGGGTGAGAATGCCCGAGGGGATGAGGTGCAGCGCGAAGTTCTGGCCGTTCGGCAAGACGACGGTGTGCCCCGCGTTGTTGCCACCCTGGTAGCGGACAACCCACTGGACACGCTCACCGAGCAGGTCGGTGGCCTTGCCCTTGCCCTCATCGCCCCACTGGGCTCCGATCAGCACGACGGCCGGCATGTGAAACTCCAAGCGCTTGGACTGGTTCGAGCGAATGCCGGTAAGCGAGGGTAGACCAGGAGATGACCGTGCGTGGAATCGTGCTGGCCTGCGGAAACACGCAGTTGCCATTGATCACTTACGGTGACGGTGTCGAGGTGGTCCAAGTACCTTCGCGACCGGGCAAGGACGATGTGGACTCCCACCTCGACGCCGACCGCCTGATCGTCGCCGGCACCGACGCCGACCTGGCCGCCGTCGCGCTGCGGCTGATGCGCAAGGAACGCCTCGGCGACACGATCGTCGGCTTCGTGCCCACGTCACCGCAGTCGGCCGTCGCCGCGCTGTGGACGTTGCCGGTCACTCCGGCAAAGGCTCTGGAGCTGGCACTGAGGGGCGACCCGGACGCGGTACCGCTGGTGCGCGACGACGTCGGCGGAGTCCTTGTGGGGCTTGGCGTTCTGGCTCCCGTGCGCGGGGTCGGGTACTGCGACGCGGACCTCGCGCTGCGCGGCCAGGCGACGCGGGTCGAGGTCACGCCGGACCCGGAGGTCGGCCTCGGGCTGGCGGTCCGGGTGGTCCAGCGACGGCTGATCGGCTCGCGGGTGAAGGAGTTCCGGCCGCGGGCGTTCCAGCTCGGCTGTTTCCCGACGACCGCGGTGCTGGACGGCGTGGAGCACCCGCGTCCGGTCGACAAGTGGACCTGGTACCGGCACACGGAGGACCTCCGGCTCGTCCGCGGGCTTTAACTGTCAGCTACCTGAGCGTCACCCGAAAGTGTTGATCTGGCCGAATTACTAGCCGACAGTGTTCCCGATCACTTCCAACCAGGAAGGTCGGGATGATGTCAAAAGTTAACAATGCCCTGGGGGTGTTGGTTGCCGCGCTGGCACTGACCCTCGGGCTCGTTTCCCCTGCACTCGCGACACCCGAACACATCCCCACTGCCGCCGACGCCCGCTCTCATCTGAGCACCCTGCTCGTCCGCGCCGACGGCTCGATGACCGGGTACTCCCGGGACAAGTTCCCGCACTGGATCACCCAGTCCGGGACCTGCAACACCCGTGAGGTGGTGCTGAAGCGCGACGGCACCAACGTGCAGACCGACTCGTCGTGCGCCGCGGTCTCGGGCCGCTGGTACTCGCCGTACGACGGCGCGACGTGGACCGTCGCGTCCGATTTGGACATCGACCACGTCGTGCCGCTGGCCGCGGCGTGGCGCTCGGGCGCGTCCACGTGGACCACCAGCAAGCGCCAGGCGTTCGCCAACGAGCTCTACTGGCCGCAGCTGATCGCGGTGACGGACAACGTCAACCAGGCCAAGGGCGACCAGGGGCCGGAGAAGTGGCTGCCTCCGCTGACGTCCTACCGGTGTACGTACGCGAGGATGTGGGTAGAGGTGAAGTACCGATATGGGTTGAGCGTCAACTCGGCGGAGAAGTCGACGTTGACGAACGTGCTCGGAGGTTGCTGATTTGCCGGAACTCTCGTCGTTGTTCGTGGCCGGACCGGGCGGGATCATGACCGACGAGGTCGGCGTGATCACCGGGGACCTGGAGCTCAAGACCGTTGTCGAGTCGGGGGTTCTCCGGGCGTTGGTCCGCTACGAGGGTGCCGACGAGTGGTACGCCATCACCGGCGGGACGTGTCCGCTTGACCCGGTTGCTCATCCTTCGGTGCACTCGCTGCTGCTGGGCGTGCTGAATCGCCCGACAGGCTAGGCAGGGCCTCGGCCGCTTCCGAGCGGCTCAGTCCGGTCGCCTGCAGCAGGTCCACCGCGATGCTGCGGATCTGCGCCAGCACGACTTTGGTCGAGAACCCGTCCCCACCGAGGTGCCGCGCGGTCAGGTGCCGCGCGGCATCCCGGATGGCGGTGCGGGTCTGTTCGGGTTCCTTGCCGTTCGCCAGCTCCGTGCGCAGCATGTCGACGGCGTCCGCGTAGCTGCGCAGTGTCTGCGGCAGGTTCTCCGGGATGCCTTCGTTCGCTCTGATCGCCGCCAGTGCTCGTCTGGCCAGCACACGGGTGTTGCGCAGCGCATAGTCGATCGGTGGCGCGGCCTGCTGGTAGTGCTTGAGGTCGTCCTTGCTGCGCCAGCGGATGGGCGCGATCGTGGCGATCTCACCGCCGGTCTTGAGCGCCGACTTGAACTCGTCCACCGCGGTCTGGGTGTCGCGCAGGTGGCTCAGAACGCTCGCAGCCTTTACGGCGTCCACTTCGGACACCGCGGTCGCGATGTTCCTGAGTGCGGTGGCCAGTTCGCCGAGGAGGGTCTTCGCCTGTCGCTGGGCGACCGTCACCGGGTTGGCCGGGATCAGGGCGGTGACGGCCAGTCCGACCAGACCGCCGATCAGGGCGTCGACCATGCGGTCGAGGCCGCCTCCCGTCTCCGGGGGCAGCAGCGTCGCCACCAGGACGCTGCTGGAGCCGGCCTGCAGGGCGATGACCTGGCCGGCGTCCAGGAGGACCGCTGCGGACATCGCCAGGGCGACTACCAGAGCGATCTGCCAGGGGCCGCTGCCGATCCAGCCGATCAACGCGTCGCCGACTCCGACACCCACGCTGACACCGACGACGAGCTCGCCGACCCGGCGGAGTCGCTGTCCCAGTGACACGCCGAGGCAGACGACGGCGGCGATCGGGGCGAAGAACGGGTGCGGGTGGCCGATCAGCTTGGTGGCGACCAGCCAGGCGAGGCCTGCGGCGAGGGCGCATTGGATAACGGGCAGGGCGGTGCTCCGCCACCGCTTGAGGCGGCGGCGGATCTCGTCACGAACGGCTCCCACGACGTCAACGCCCCTGGCCGGCCGACGCCGACGCGCGCTTCGCACGGGTCCCCCTCAGGGGGTCCCCCGCTTCAATTCTCCCAGGCGGCACCGACAGTTTCGGCGGCCGAAGCGCGCGGGCCATCAGGCCAGGCCGAGGACCGACGCGGCCTGCGGGTCGCTGTCCGTCAGGAACTTCTTGCAGCGGTCGTACTCCTCGTCCTCACCGATCTCCTGGGCGGAGCGGGCGAGAGCGGCGAGAGCGCGCAGGAAGCCCTGGTTGGCGCGATGCGACCACGGCACGGGCCCGAAGCCCTTCCAACCGGCTCGGCGCAGCTGGTCGAGGCCACGGTGGTAGCCGGTGCGCGCGTAGGCGTAGGCGGCGACGGGATCACCCGAGTGCAGGGCGCGTTCGGCGAGCAGGGCCCACGCCTCGCTGAAGTCCGGGTACGCCCGGACGATCTTCGCGGGATCGGTACCGCCGTCGGCGGCGGCCTCGGCCTCCGGGCGGGCGGGCAGACGAGTCGGCTCCGGGCCGAGGAGGTTCTCGTGCAACGACATGCGGCCATCGTGCCGCATGCGGGCAGGTCAGGTCAGGAACACCCTGGTGACGGCGGCCACCACGGCCAGCATCAGCGCGGACACCAGAACACCTGCGATGACCTTCTTGCTCATGGGCCCGCACCTTGCCCGATCTAGGCCGAAAAGAGCAACGGCCCTCACCCGAACGTGAACACGATATGAAAACTTCAGGGTAAAACCGGGGTGGTTTGCACTACCTGACCATGCGAGGTCGGCTCATCATGGGCAAATGATTCAGGGGGTTAGGCAGTTCCGCGACCAGTACTGGGAGCGGGGCGAGCCGGGGAGAGAGACTCCACGCCGGCTGGCGGAGCAGCTTTACACGCTCTGGCTGGCCGGTCTGCTGTTGAAGTTGCTCGGCTCGTCGTGGGACGTGGCCTGGCACTTCAAGTGGCTGCGCGACGACCTGGCGCCGCCACACCTGATCAACACCGCTGGTTCCGTCATCGTGGTCGCGCTCACGCTCTTCCACACCTACACCGGCTACGGCGCCGACCGCGCGACCCTGCGGATGATGCAGTGGGGTTGCGGGATCTTCCTGGTGGCGTTGCCGATCGACGTGATCAACCACCGGATCAACGGCCTCGACATCACGTCGTGGAGCGGCTCGCACGCCCTGCTGTACCTGGGCACCGCGATCATGCTCGCCGGAGCGATCCGCGGCTGGCTCAAGTACTTCCCCGAGGGCAGATTCCGCACGCTGGGGCTCGGCGCGCTGTGGTTCTTCTTCCTGGAGAACGTCTGGTTCCCCAACCAGCACCAGGAGTACGGCGTGCGCGCGCTGCAGGCGTGGGACTCCGGCAAGCCCGAGGCGGAGCCGATCCTGTTGCAGTTCGCCGCCGACCAGCTCGGCCAGCCCGTCGGCCGGGAGGCCGTCGTGCGGTTCGCGCTGCCGATCGCGGACTGGGTGTACCCGTTGTGGGGCCTGGTCGCGGCCGGTCTGGTGCTCGTGATCGCGCGGCGGACGATCAACCTCCCGTGGGCCGCGACGGCGGTCGCGGGCGCGTACGTGCTGTACCGCTGCCTGATCTGGCCGCTGCTCGTCGGGGTCGACTTCCCGGCGTCCGCGGTGCCGCTGTTCCTCGTGCTCGTCGGTTTGATGATCGACGTCGCGCACCTGGTCAAGGCGCCGGTGCCCGTGGTCGCGCTGCTGGGTTCGGCGGGCGTGACGACCGTCGGGTACGTGGGTATCTGGACGCAGCAGGAGTACCTGCTGGCGCCACCGATCTACTTCCCGTCGGCGGCGGCGACGTTCATCCTGCTCGCCACCCTCTGGACGGTCGGTGACCTCGCCATCCATCGCCCCGAGGTACAAGCCGTGGCGTCGAGAATGAAGCTCGTCTGAAATGCCGTCGGGGCCCTGTTCACTGCATTTAACGCAGTGAACAGGGCCCCGACGGCGTTGAACGCGTCAGCCGGCGATCATGCGGCCGGACGACTTCAGGTGCTCACAGGCCTGCGCGACGCGCGCGGCCATGGCCTGCTCGGCGACCTTCAGGTAGCTGCGCGGGTCGTAGGTCTTCTTGTTGCCGACCTCGCCGTCGACCTTCAGCACGCCGTCGTAGTTCGCGAACATGTGGCCCGCGATGGGCCGCGTGAACGCGTACTGGGTGTCCGTGTCGATGTTCATCTTGATGACGCCGTACGACACGGCCTCGTGGATCTCCTCCAGCAGCGAGCCGGAGCCGCCGTGGAACACGAGGTCGAACGGCTTGGAGCCGGCCGCCAGGCCCAGCTTCTCGGCCACCACGTCCTGACCCTGCTTGAGGATCTCGGGACGCAGCTTGACGTTGCCCGGCTTGTACACGCCGTGCACGTTGCCGAACGTCGCGGCGAGCAGGTAGCGGCCCTTCTCGCCGGCGCCCAGGACCTCGACGGTCTTCAGGTAGTCCTCGGGCGTCGTGTAGAGCTTGTCGTTGATCTCGTTGTCGACGCCGTCCTCTTCACCGCCGACGACACCGACCTCGATCTCCAGCACGATCTTGGCCTTGGCGGTGAGGTCGAGCAGCTCCGCCGCGATCTCCAGGTTCTCGTCCAGCGGCACGGCCGAGCCGTCCCACATGTGCGACTGGAACAGTGGGTTCCCGCCCTTGTCGACGCGCTCCTGGCTGATCGCCACGAGCGGCCGGACGTAGCCGTCCAGCTTGTCCTTGGGGCAGTGGTCGGTGTGCAGCGCGATGTTGACCGGATACTTCTCGGCCACCACGTGGGCGAACTCCGCGAGGGCGACAGCGCCGGTCACCATGTCCTTGACCTTGGTACCGGAGGCGAACTCCGCTCCACCGGTCGAGACCTGGATGATGCCGTCGCTCTCGGCCTCGGCGAACCCGCGCAGCGCCGCGTTGAGCGTCTCCGACGAGGTGACGTTGATCGCGGGGTAGGCGAACTCGTTCGCCTTGGCCCGGTCAAGCATCTCGGCGTAGACCTCGGGGGTTGCGATGGGCATCGGTGGTCCTCCTCAGGTGCCCGGAACGCCGTGTCGAAGGCATCCTACGAGGGCATAGTGGAGACCATGGCGACCGCTAGGTGGAATGGCAAGATCATCGCCTCCAGTGAGGACACGGTGATCGTCGAGGGGAACCACTACTTCCCGCTCTCGTCAGTCGATCAGTCCCTGTTGAAACCGTCCGACACCACCACGTTCTGCCCCTGGAAGGGCACGGCGAACTACTACACCCTGGTCGTGGACGGCGCCGAGAACGCCGACGCGGCCTGGTTCTACACGTCACCGAAGGATGCGGCGAAGCAGATCAAGGACCGCGTGGCGTTCTGGCGCGGAGTGACCGTCACCGCAGCCTGAGCGCCTTGGCGAGCAAGTCGTAGTGGCCGTTCAGCGACTGGACGGCCACATGGCTCGCCCCCAGCCGCCGGTGTTCCTCCAGCCGCGCGGCGATCTCCTCGGGCGTACCCCACGCGATCAGCTCGTCGACCAGACGGTCGGAACCGCCGTTCGCGAAGTCCGCCTCGGTGAACCCGTGGCGCAGCCAGTTGTTCGTGTAGTTCGGCAGCGCCAGGTAGGTCTTCAGGAACTCCCGTGCCGCCGCCCGCGCCGGCACCGGGTCGTCCTCGACCACCACGGTCACCTCGGGCGCCAGCTCGCGGTCACCGATGACCGAGCGGGCGAGTTCCGTGTGCGTACGCGGCCCCAGGTACGGGTGCGCGCCCGCCGTGCGCTCGGCGGCCAGCCGCAGCACCTTGGGCCCGAGCGCGGCCAGCACGAGCCGCGACGAAGGCACGTCGAGCTCGTCGAGGTACGACACGAGCTTCGTGTACGGCTTGGTGTACCCGCGGTTGACGTGGTGCCCCGCGCCGACGCCGAGCACGAGCCGATCGTTTCCCACCCTGTGGAACGACCGGGTGACGTCGGCCGCGCCGGCCGTCCAGACGTTGACGATCCCGGTCGCGACCGTGATCGTCCTGGTGTGCCCGAGCAGCTGCTCGGGTACGACGAGGTCACCCTCCGGCGAGCCGCCGACCCAGACCGTGCCGAACCCCTGTTCCTCCAGTTCAGCGGCAAGGTCCGGACGCTCCACCCAGACGTCCTGGCGCAGCCAGACCCCGTACTCCCCGAACATGTCGACCCCTCACGTTGAAAACGGTAGGTTCGTAGTATGCCGAAATTGAGCACGACCGATCTGGAAATCTCCCGCCTGTGCCTCGGCGGCAACGTGTTCGGCTGGACCGCGGACGAGCAGCAGTCGTTCGCGGTCCTGGACGCCTTCCACGCGGCGGGCGGCAACTTCGTCGACACCGCGGACGTGTACTCGGCCTGGGCCGAAGGCAACTCCGGCGGCGAGTCCGAGGAGATCATCGGCCGCTGGCTGGCCCGGCGCGGCAACCGCGACGAGATCGTCGTGGCCACCAAGGTCGGCATGCTGAAGGGCTTCGACAACCAGCGGGCCGGCACGATCGAGGCCGCCGCCGAGGCGTCGCTGAAGCGGCTCGGCGTCGACCACATCGACCTGTACTACTCCCACCGCGACGACCCGGCGACGCCGCTCGAGGAGTCGCTGGCGGCGTACGACCGGCTCGTCCGCGACGGCAAGGTCCGCTACATCGCGGCGTCGAACATCAGCGCGGCCCGGCTGCGGGAGGCGCTGGAGATCTCCGAACGCGAGGGCTTCGCGAAGTTCGTCGCGCTGCAGCCGGAGTACAACCTGGTCGCCCGCCAGCAGTACGAGGGTGACCTGGAGGCCGTCGTCCGCGACCACGGCCTGCGGACGGTGCCCTACTGGGGTCTCGCGAAGGGCTTTCTGACCGGCAAGTACCGGCCGGGCGTCGAGGTCGACAGCGCCCGCGCGGCCGCCGCGTCGAAGTACCTCGACGAGCACGGCCTGAAGACGTTGGAGATCCTCGACGACCTGGCCGAACAACACGGCACGACGGTCGCCGCGGTGGCGCTGGCCTGGCTCGCGAACCGGCCGACGGTGGCGTCCCCGATCGCCAGCGCCCGGACCGTCGAACAGCTGGAAGACCTGCTGCCGGTCCTGACGCTCGACATCGACACCACCCGCCTGGATGTAATTTAACTTGCCAGTAGCTTACTCGGAGTAAGTTGCGTTACCGTGACTCGCATGGACGTCACGGGCAAGGTGGTACTGATCACCGGCGCGGCCAGGGGCATCGGCGCCGAGGTGGCGAGGCAGCTGGCCGCGCGCGGGGCTCGCCTCGCGCTCGTGGGTCTGGAGAAGGACCAGCTCGAACGGGTCGCGGCGAGCACCGGCGGCAAGGCGTGGGAAGCGGACGTCACGGACTGGGACGCGCTGGATCGCGTCTTCACGGAGGTCGCTTCGCATTTCGGCGGCATCGACGTCGTCGTCGCGAACGCCGGCATCGCCGCGACCGGGTTCGTGCGTTCGATGGACCCCAAGGCGTTCGAGCGGGTCATCGAGGTGAACCTGCTCGGCGTGTGGCGAACCGTCCGGACGGCCCTGCCGCACGTCATCGCCCGCCGCGGCTACGTCCTGGTCGTGTCGTCGCTGGCCGCGATCGCGCACACCCCCGGGATGGCCTGCTACACGGCGGCGAAGGCGGGGTGTGAAGCGTTTGCGGACAGCCTGCGCGCCGAGGTCCGGCACCTCGGCGTGGACGTCGGCGTCGCCTACTTCTCGTGGATCGCCACGGACATGGTCAACAGCGCTGACCAGCACCCCGTCTTCGGGCCGATGCGCACGGCGATGCCGGGCATCCTCGGCAAGAAGTACCCGGTGTCCGCCGTCGGCCGTGCCGTGGTCAGGGGTATCGAGAGGCGCGCGCGGGCCGTGCACACGCCCGGCTGGGTGGGCGCGGTGAAGCTGTTCCGCGCCCTGCTGCCCCCGTTGATCGACCGCCGCTCGGGCGGTGCGGTGCCGGTTGCGGACCGGGCGATGGCCGAGACGGACACGTCGGGCCTGGTCGGCCCCGGTGGTCTAGCTGCGGAGAAGTGAGCCGAGGACCGTGTTCCACTCGTGGACGCGCCACTCGGTGATCACACCGGCGGACGAGTACGGGTCGCCGGCGATGATCTCCTTCACCGCGGTCTCGTCGTCGGCTTCGTACACGATCAAGGCGCCCAGGTCGTCCGTATAGGGACCGGCCAGCAGGACCACCCCACGTTCGACCAGTGCGGCGATGTACTCGCGGTGCGCGGGTCGCGCGGCGAGGCGTTCGTCGCGGTTCTGGCCGTACACCAATTCGACCGCAAAGCGGGCCATGTCCACCTCCGTAGCTGGAAGAACGGTAACGTCCTCCTCGTGGTTGGCGACCAGACCCCGAGCAGCGTGCAGGACACGCTGACCAACCTGCGCATCGCGGACGGTGTCGCAGCCCCTCCGGCCGGCCCGTTGACGCTGGAAGACCTGTACAAACAGCACCGGATGCGGTTGATCCGCCTGGCGCTGCTGCTGGTCGACGAGCCCGCGACGGCCGAGGACGTGGTGCAGGAGGCGTTCACCGGCCTGCACCGCAACTGGAAGGGCCTGCGCGACGCCCAGGCCGCGGTCGGCTACCTGCGCACGGCCGTTGTGAACGGCTCGCGCAGCGTTCTGCGCCGCCGCAAGACGGCCCGTGACTACACGCCGCCGCACGTGGCCAACGCCCGTTCGGCCGAGTCGCTCGCCATGCTCACCGCGGAGCACCAGGCCGTGGTGAAGGCGTTGCAGCAGCTGCCGCCCCGTCAGCGCGAGGTGCTCGTGCTGCGCTACTACGGCGACCTGTCCGAGGCCGAGATCGCCGAGGCGACCGGCATCTCGAAGGGCACGGTCAAGTCCACGGCGAGCCGCGCGCTGGACGCGTTGCAGAAGATCATGGCGGGGCGTTAACACACCTTTCGTCCTGGTGGAGCGCTTTCACGTGGTGGACGCGCGCCCCCAATCCGGTACTTGGTATAGACCAATGGCCGGTTGATGCCGCAGGATCAGACCTCGTGGCACCCAGCAGACACGTGGTCGCCGTCGACGTCGGCGGCACGGACACCAAAGCCGCGCTCGTCACCGGCACTCCTACGGGCGTGACGGCGGTGAAGCACAGCCGCCGGTCCACGCCCAGACCCGTCGGCCCGATCCTCGACGTCGTGGTGGACCTGGTCGAGGAACTGCGCCGCTCCTCGGAACACCAGGTCGAAGCGGTCGGCCTGGTCGTGCCGGGCGTCGTGGACGAGGCGAACGGCGTCGGCGTCTACGCCGCCAACCTCGGCTGGCAGGACTTCCCGTTCACCGCGACGCTCGAGGAACGCCTGGGCCTGCCGGTCGCGTTCGGGCACGACGTACGCGCGGGTGGCCTGGCCGAGCTGCGGCTGGGCGCCGCCAAGGGGCTCACGGACGCGGTGATCATGCCGATCGGCACCGGCATCGCGGGTGCGCTCGTGCTGGACGGGAAGTTGTACAGCGGCGGCGGGTACGCGGGCGAGATCGGCCATGTGGACGTGGGCCACGGCGAACCGTGCGGGT
The DNA here is from genome assembly GCF_030269605.1 of Lentzea sp. NBRC 105346. Lineage (GTDB taxonomy): Bacteria > Actinomycetota > Actinomycetes > Mycobacteriales > Pseudonocardiaceae > Lentzea. The sequence goes on along the minus strand of NZ_BSTQ01000013.1, from coordinate 223,765 downwards.
GTGGTCAGACGGGTTGCGTGGAGACCGTGGCGTCCTCGGCCGCGATCGCGCGGCGGTACTCGGTGCGCACGGGCAAGCCGGTGAACGGTGCCGCGGAGGTCGCCGATCTGGTCCGGCTCGGCGACCAGGACGCGGTCGTCGTGTGGCACGAGGCCGTGGACGCGCTGGCCAGGGGGATCCTGGTACTGGCGACCCTGCTCGGACCCGAGGCCGTGGTGCTCGGCGGCGGCCTCGCCCTGGCAGGAGACCTGCTGATCGAGCCGTTGCGGGACCGGCTGGACGGGCTGATCGCCTTCCAGCGCCGACCGGAGCTGCGGCTGGCTGCCCTCGGCGACGAGGCCGGCTGCCTCGGTGCCGCCCTGCTGGCCATCGACACGCTTGCGAAGATTTCAGGCCGGGAGGACAAATGAGCACGTGGGGCGGGCCCGTTGACGTGACGCTGGCCGGTGGCCGGATCGTCACGCCGGACGGGGTGCTCGAGCAGGGATGGATCAGCGTGCGCGAGGGCCGCATCCAGGCCGTCGGTGCCGGTGTACCTCCCGACGGACCGACACACGACGTGTCCGGCAACACGGTCGTGCCCGGATTCATCGACATCCACTGCCACGGCGGCGGCGGGCACGCGTTCACCAGCAGCGACCCGGAGCGGGTTCGCAAGGCGGCGGCCGCACACCGCAGGCACGGCACGACGACGCAGATCGCATCGCTCGTCTCGCGGCCCATCCCGGAGCTCGCCGACCAGGTGTCCGCGCTGGCCGAGTTCGTGCAGGACGGGCTGCTCGCCGGCATCCACCTGGAAGGGCCGTTCCTGTCGGCCGCGCGCTGCGGCGCGCACGACCCGGCCATCCTGTGCCCGCCGGACCAGGCGTCCGTGACGAAGCTGCTGGACGCGGGCAAGGGCACGATCCGCATGGTGACGATCGCCCCCGAGCTCGAGGGCGCGGTGGCCGCCGTCCACCAGCTCGTCGACAACGGCGTGCTCGCCGCGATCGGCCACACCGACGCGACCGAGGCGCAGGTCCGCCCGGCGGTCGACGCGGGCGCGTCCGTCGCGACGCACCTGTTCAACGGCATGCGGCCGCTGCACCACCGCGAGCCGGGCCCGATCGGCGCGCTGCTCGACGACGAGCGCGTGACCGTCGAGCTGATCTGTGACCTCGTGCACCTGCACCCCACGGCGGTGCGGCTCGCCGCGCACCACGCGGGCGTCGGCCGGACCGTGCTGATCACCGACGCGATCGCGGCCGCTGGCGTCGGCGACGGCGTGTACGACGTCGGCGGCCTGGAGGTCCGCGTCGTGGACGGCGTGCCGACGCTGGCCGGCGGCGCCGCACTGGCCGGCAGCACGCTGACGATGGACATGGCGTTCCGCAACGCCGTCAACTCGTGCGGGCTGTCGCTGTCCGAGGCCGTGCACGCGACCGCCACGCGTCCGGCGACCCTGCTGGGCCTCGGCGAGGAGACCGGGCAGCTGCGCGCGGGTTTCGCGGCGGACCTCGTCGTGCTCGATGCAGAATTGAAGCCCCGGGAAGTGTTGAGCAAGGGCGAGTGGGTCAAGAGCTGATGACGACGCAAGATCCGGAGCGGGTGCTGACGGACGCGCTGCGCAGGCAGGCCACCAGCACGAACGCGGGCATGACGCCCGTCGTGCCCGTTCCGGAGCAGCAACGGGAGCGAATGCCCGCACGGTGGGTGCTGCTGCTGGCGTTGCTGCTGGGCCTGGCCGCGGGCACGGTGGCAGCGGTGATCACGCTTAACTGACCTGTACCGTTGTGCCCGTGACGATTGCGCTTGGCCCTGACTGGCTGGATGCCGAAAAACTCCTCACGATGCTCGGTCCGTGGATGCTCCTCGGGCTGTGCCTGATCGTGTTCGCCGAGTGCGGTCTGCTCATCGGTTTCTTCCTGCCCGGCGACTCCCTGTTGTTCACCGCGGGACTCTTCGTCGCGGCACAACACATCCAGACGCCACTGTGGCTGGTCTGCGTGCTGCTCACGGTGTGCGCGATGCTCGGCAACGTCTGCGGCTACTTCATCGGTCAGCGCATCGGCCCGGCGTTGTTCAACAAGCCGGACTCCAAGCTGTTCAAGAAGGAGTACGTCGAGAAGACGCACGAGTTCTTCGAGAAGTACGGCGCGCGCGCGATCGTCATGGCGCGCTTCGTCCCGATCGTGCGCACGTTCATCACCGCGATGGCCGGTGTGGGCCGGATGGACAAGAAGACGTACTTCACGTACTCGTTCATCGGCGGTGTCGCGTGGGCGGCCGGCCTGACGGTGCTGGGCTACTTCCTGGGCCGCGTCGACTTCATCCGCAAGAACCTCGAACTGACCCTCGTCGCCATCGCGCTGCTCTCGGTCGTGCCGATCATCATCGAGGTGATCAAGGCGCGCAAGGAGAAAAAGGCCATGAACGGCGCAACGCAGGTCCTTCCGCGCGTGGAGGATTAGCCGACTTTCGTTGCCTTGTGACATCAGGGTCTCCAGCCCTAGGTTTTGGTCTAAACCAGTGGCTGGAGGCCCTGATGTCGTTGCTGCGCAAGACTTTGGCGGTCGCGTTGGCCGCCCTCTCCGTCTCGATCGGCCTGTCGCCCGTTGCTTCGTCGGCCCCACCACGAATTGTCGGCGCCTACTACGGCAACTGGTACAGCGAGAGCTACCCCATCTCCGCCATCCCGACCGACACACCCATCACGCATCTGTTCTACGCCTTCGCGTTGATCGAGAACGGCAAGTGCGTGATGCCCGCTCCCACGGCCGCGCGCGATTTCGCCGACATCCGCGCGCTGAAGCAGCGCAAGCCTTCCCTGAAGGCGTTGATCTCGCTGGGCGGCTGGGGTGCGGGCGGGTTCTCGGACGCCGCTCTGACTTCCGCTTCGCGGCAGACCCTCGTTCAGTCCTGTGTGGATCTCTTCTTCCGCGACCGGACGTTCGACGGTCTCGACATCGACTGGGAGTTCCCGGTCTACGGAGGTCCGGCCGACATCAAGGACCGGCCCGAGGACAAGCACAACATGACGTTGCTGGCGCAGGACTTCAAGCGTGCGCTGGGATCCCGTCTGGTCACCGCGGCCCTGCCGACCGGCCGGCTGCAGACCGACGGTTCTTACGACCCGGCGCGCAGTTTCGAACTCGGTGCGTTGGCCGGCGTTTTGGACTTCATCAACGTGATGACCTACGACATGGGTACCGGGTTCTCGCCCGTGGCGACGTTCAACGCACCCATGCGCGAGGTCGCCGCCGACCCGATGCCGCGGGCGGATCGCAAGTGGAACAACGTGGTGCGGGCCGTCGAGTACTACGAGCGGCACGGGGTGTCGCCTCGGAAGATGGTGCTCGGGGTGCCGTTCTACGGGCGTGGGTTCGTCGTTCGCTCTGAGGGGTCGCAGCACGGGCTTTACCAGCCGTACGAGAGCACCTTCTGGGTTGACGGGTACACCGACGTGCAGAAGTTGCGCGCCACTCCGGGATGGAAGGAGTACTGGCACCCGGTGGCGCAGTCGCCTTGGTTGTACAACGCGGCCGAGCGCAAGTTCGTGTCGTTCGAGAGCCCGCGGTCGATCGGGCTGCGTGCCTCCTTCGCGAAGTCGAAGGGCCTGCTCGGCACGTTCATGTGGGAGCTGGGCAACGACGACGCGCAGCACTCGTTGTTGAACGCTATGTCGCGCTGAACATCGAGCCGGGGTTGAACAGGTTCTCCGGGTCCAGCGCACGCTTGATGTCGCGGTGGACCCGGAGACCGACCGGCCCGATCTCGGTGGCCAGCCAGTCCCGCTTGATCTTCCCGATCCCGTGCTCCCCGGTGACCGTCCCCCCGAGAGCCAGCCCGACGGCGAGGATGTCGTCGAACGCCTTCTGCGCGCGAGCGAACTCGGCAGGGCTGGTGGGGTCGTAGACGATGGTCGGATGCATGTTGCCGTCGCCGGCGTGCCCGACGACGGCGATGCGCAGGCCGACCTCCTTGCTGATGTCCTCGCAGCCCTGGATGAGCTCGGCGATCCGGGTGCGCGGCACGCACACGTCGTCAGTCAGCCACGAGCCGTAGACCTCGAGGGCGGTGAGCACGGCCCGGCGCGCGGTCAGCAGGTCGCGGCCCTCGCTCAGGTCGTGCGTCGCGTAGACCAGGTCGGCGCCCGCGTCGTGGCAGATGGTGTCGATCTTGGTGAGCTCACGCTGGGCGGCCTCAGCGCCGGCGTCGGACTGGCAGATCAGCAGGGCCGCGCAGCCGGGGCCCGCGCCCAGCTCGGTCTTGAGGTAGCGCTCCACGGCCTCGATGGAGCTGCGGTCCATGATCTCCATCAACGACGGGACCAGGCCCTCCTTGATGATCCGGCTGACCGCGGCGCCCGCCTGGGCGGTCGTCGGGAACGCCGCGACCAGGGTGCTGGGCGCCTGCGGGAGGGGGCGTAGGGCGAGGGTGGCCTTGGTGATCACGCCGAGGGTGCCCTCGGAGCCGATGAACAGCTTGGTGAGGTCGTAGCCCGCCACGCCCTTGACCGTGCGCCGGCCGGTTTTCAGCAGCTCGCCGTCCGCCAGGACGACTTCGAGGCCGAGCACGGAGTCCGTGGTGACGCCGTACTTCACGCAGCACAGGCCGCCCGCGTTCGTGGAGAGGTTGCCGCCGATCGTGCACCAGTCGTAGCTCGACGGGTCCGGCGGATAGAACAGGCCGTGCTTCTCGACGGCGTCGCGCAGGTCCAGGTTGATGACGCCCGGTTCGACGACGGCCAGCCGGTTGTCCGGGTCCACCTCGATGATGTTGTTCATCTTCGTGGTCACCAGGACGACACAGCCGTCGATGGCGTTGGCCGCTCCGGAGAGTCCGCTGCCCGCGCCGCGCGGCACGATCGGGGTACGCGCCCGAGCGCATGCCCGCACCACGGCCTGTACCTGGGATGTCTCGGTCGGGAAGACGACTGCCAGCGGGGTGCCGTGCGGGGCCAGCGGCATCATGTCGCGCTGGTAGCTCGCGGTGACGTCGGTGTCGGTCAGGACACCCGCGGCGCCGACGGCGGCGCGGAGTTCGGCGAGCAGCGTCTCCATGCGGTCCACGCTAGTCCTGGGCGCCTGCGAATAGCCCCGCTTCCAATCGGGTAATCGGGTTCACGTGGTAACCGTGTGTGCTCAATCCAGTATTCGTCGTCCCGTTAGGTTCATGTCGCCGACCTGGGACGTTCCCACAACGTAGGCTCTAGCCGTGGCCCACGCTTTCGCCTCGTTGGAGACCGCAGGCCCGGTGGCCGTGTGGCTGATCGTGCTGAGCTTCATCTTCTTCGAGTGCGCCTTCATCTTCGGGCTGTTCCTGCCCGGCGACTCGCTGCTGTTCGCGGCGGGCGTGGTGCTGGCGAGCCACGGCAGCGAGCTGAGCGCGTGGGGACTGTCCATCACGGCGACCGTGGTCGCGGTGATCGCCAACCAGATCGGCTACTACGTCGGCAAGCACACCGGCACGCGGGTGCTGGCCAGGCGTGGCGGCAAGGTGCTCAACCGGCGCAACCTCACCAAAGCAGGGGACTTCCTCGATCGCCGGGGGTTCTGGGCCGTTGTACTGGCACGATGGATTCCGTGGGTGCGCACACTCGCGCCGATGATCGCCGGGGCAGCGCGGATGGACCTCCGGCGGTTCACGCTGGCTACGACGATCGGGGCACTCGCCTGGGTGCCGACGCTCGTGCTGGCGGGCTACTACGCGGCGTGGGTTCTGACGGCCGTACCTTGGTTGGAAACCGCGGCGGTGATCGTCAGCGTCGCGTTCTTCCTCGGGGGTACGGGTTGGGGCATCTGGCGCTACCGGCAAGAGATGAAGAAGCCGGTCGACGACATGGCCGACGTGGCGCCGTAGCGCTGCTCGCCCTCCTGCTCACCGCCTGCGGACACGCGGCGCCCGCCGCGGACAGCCCGACCACCTCCAAGGCTCCCGTGGAACTGTTCTCGTTGGACACCGACGTGCAGGGCGTGCGGAAGTGGACGTCCGACGACGCGCACATGGGGTTCGTCTACCGCAAGCAGCCCATCGACTTCCGGCTCAAGCTCGGCAACACGACCGGCCGGCGGCAGGACAAGGCCGACGTCTCGTTCAAGCTGGAGTACCTGGACGGTGAGGGCGACATCATCATCCAGGGCGAGGGCTGGACGTGTCAGGGTGACGCGTTCGTCAACACGTGCAAGAGCGACGTGCCCGTCGAGACCGGCGCGGCGTGGCCCGACCTGCCGTTCACGATGCACCACTCCAAGGGCGGGCAGACTCAGGTGACGATCACCTGGGGCAACGTCACGAAGTACGTCGTGTTCCGGTGGGACACCAGTACCTAGAGCACCCGGAACCTAGAGAACTTCGGTGATCAGCAGGTCCGCGTTGCCCTTGGAGGAGTTGACCATCAGGGCGTTGACGTGGTCCGTGCCGTGCAGCACGCGCTCCTCGGCCTCCGACAGCGTCCGCCCGTACCGCAGGTGCCGGTCGATCAGCCGCTGCACCCGCACGTCCTCGTCGATGAACAGGAACCACGCCTCGTCGAGGATCATGCGGACGCGCTTCCACTTGTCGTAGTTCAGCAAGAGGTAGTTGCCCTCGGTCACGACGAGCGGGATCTCGGTCGGCACCGGCACGGCGCACGCGACGGGTTCCTCGATCTCACGGCGGAACTCCGGCGCGTAGATGACGTCGGGTCCGCAGGCCTTCAGCCGGCCCAGCAGGTCGACGTAGCCGGGGATGTCGAACGTGTCCGGCGCGCCCTTGCGTTCGACCAGGCGCAGCCGCTCGAGCTCGCGCTGGGCGAGGTGGAAGCCGTCCATCTCGACGAGCACGGCCGAGCCGTCCAGGGCCTCCACCAGCCTGCGGGCCAGGGTGGACTTGCCGGAGCCCGGCGCACCGCCGATGCCGAGGATCTTGCGTTCACCGGACGCCGCCAAAGCGCGTGCCCGGCCTAGGAGCTCGTCGAACCTGACCTGCTGTCCTGCCACCTTGCCAGCTCCCTAACCCAATCCCCGACCGCACTGCCGACCCGAACCGCCGCGGCCGCGGCCGCCTCCTCGATCGCGTCGATCCACGAGGTCCCGCGGGCCAGCGACAGCGCGTAGGCGCCGTGCCACACGTCGCCCGCGCCGTTCGTGTCCTTGACGTCGACCGACGGGACCGGCACGGCACCGGAAGCGCCGGAAGGACGCGACCAGGTGACCGGGGCGGAGCCGTGGGTCCTGATCACCAGCGGCACACCGCGGGCGTGGAGGTCGTCCTCGGAAAGTTCGAAACTTGACGAGCACGCAGCCACGTCCACCAGCGGCAACAGGTGATCGAGGACAGGTTTCCAGCTACCGGCGTCCAGCACCACAGTCAATCCGGACCGTTTTGCGGCCGTTGCCGCGGCGAGAGCCAGCGCCGGGTGGTGGCCGTCGACGAGCACCACGTCCGCGGACGACACCAGAGCGTCCGCATCCCCGCCTGCAAGAACCGAACCCGCGTTGTGGGAAACGACGATCCGCTCGCCGTCCGACTCCCGCACGACCACCATGCTCACCGGAGTGATTCCGGTCACAGCGTGCACGTCGACCGGCGCCAGTGACGACACGACTACCGAGCCGAGCGGATCGGATCCCAACGCCGTCAGCAGGGACGCCGACCCACCGAGGGCGGCGACGGCGCGGGCGGCGTTCGCGGCCGGGCCACCGGGCGACAAATCGACCGAAACGGACTGCACCTTCTCGCCCGGTGCCGGGAAGTCGATCACGGTTTGGACCACGTCGAGAGTTGCCAGCCCGACACACAGCACGGCAGCCATCTGGCGATCCTCCAAACGGGTAAGGTCCCGCGCATGGTCACCATGCGGGATGTCGCGGCTCTCGCGGGGGTCTCCATCACCACGGTGTCACACGTGATCAACGAGACGAGGCCGGTCGCGCTGGACACGCGCGACCGGGTCCAGAAGGCGATCGACGAGACCGGGTACACGGGCGACGCCATCGCGAGGTCGCTGGTCATGGGCGGCACCAAGTCACTGGGGCTCGCCGTCTCTCTCGTGTCGCACCCGTACTTCGCCGAGCTGATCGCCGCCATCGAGAACGAGGCCACCCGCAACGGGTACACGCTCGTGCTGATGGACACGCGGGACACCCCGGAGTCCGAGCAGGCCGCGGTGCGCAAGCTCAGATCCCGCCGCGTCGACGGGCTGCTGCTCACCCCGTCCGCGGGCGCGGGCAGCCTGGTGTTGCCCGAACTCAAGCGGCTCGGCATCCCGACCGTGCTGGTCGACCGGCTGACCGTCGCGAAGGACATCGACCAGGTCGGGCCGGAGAACGTCCAGGCCACCTCGTCGCTGGTCAGGCATCTCGCCGAACTGGGGCACCGGCGCATCGGCATCGTGTGCGGCAAGGCCGGGGTGGCGACCACCGAGGAACGCATCCTCGGCTACCGCTTGGGCCTCGGCCGCGCCGGGCTGCAGTGGGACGAGAACCTGGTGTCCAGCAACGGCTGGCTCGCGCCACTGCTCGACCTCGCGGAGCCGGCGACGGCCGTCGTCGCGGCCGACCACCTCGTCACGGTCGGACTGCTGCACGAGGCACGGGCACGCGGCCTGCGGCTGGGCCAGGACCTCGCGGTCGCGGCCTATGACGAGGTCGAGTGGGCGACGTTGATCGACCCGCCGCTCACCACGCTCGCGCAACCCGTCGAGGAGATCGGCCGGACCGCGGTCCGGCTGCTGCTCTCCCGCATCGCCGACCCCGAACGGCCACCGGAGACGATCCGGCTCGCGCCGTCGCTGATGCATCGCAACTCCTGCGGATGTTGATCCCCGGCCTCGTCTCGGTGACGTTCCGGCAGCTGACCATCGGGGAAATCGGTGAGCTGGCAACGGAATGCGGGCTACAGGCCGTCGAGTGGGGCGCGGACGTGCACGTGCCGCCGTGCGACTTCGCCGCCGCCCGCCGGGCGCTCGACACCGGGCTGAAGGTCGCGGCCTACGGGTCGTACTACCGCGCGGGCGTCACCGACCGCGCCGAGCTCGCGGAGATCCTGGAGACGGCCGCGGAGCTGGACGCACCGCTGGTCCGGGTCTGGGCCGGCACCGAGGGCTCCGCCGAGTGCGCGGACCGCGGGCCGGTGGTGGAAGCCCTCCACCACGCCGCGGAGCACGCCGAGGCGATGGGCACGCGGATCGCGCTGGAGTACCACCGCAACACGCTCACCGACACGCTCGAGTCGGCCCAGCAGCTGCTCGAAGAGGTGCCGGGCGTGGTCCCGTACTGGCAGCCGCGCGGCGGGCAGGACGTGTTCTCCGCGGTGCACGAGGTGCGGACGTTGGAACCCGTTACGGCACACGTGTTCTCGTGGGGTCCGGGCGGCGGCAAGGACCGGCTGCCGCTGGCCGCGCGCAAGGACCTGTGGCGCCCGGTGCTGACCGAGCTGGCGCGCGACGGCGTCGACCGCAACGTGTTGCTGGAGTTCGTGATCGACGACTCGCCGGAGCAGTTCCGGCGCGACGCGGCGACGTTGTTGAGCTACATCCGCACGTCGTGACGTTCCAGCAGCGCGGCGGCCTCCAGGCACATCCAGCCGCCGAGCTGGATCGACAGGTCACGCCCCTCTCGTTCGACGACCGGCCGTGACCATTCCGGACCGAACAGCGGCCCGCTGACCGCCATGGACCGGTTGAGCCACGCGGCTTCCGCGGACTGGTACACCAGCTCGGCCGCGAGACTCCCGGCCTCGGCGAGCTGCGGTTCCAGCGCGGCCTGGGCGAGATACCGCACGAGGATCCCGGCGAACAACCCGCCGTCGCCGCCGCCCGCACCCTTGACCACGCCGTCGACCGCCAGGTGGTCGTGCACGCCGGTGATCACCCGAGCCGCCCGATCCAGCCACGGCGCCGGCTGCCCGGCCTTCGCGATCTCGACGCACGCACCGAGCAGAACCCCTTGGCAGTACGTGTAGATGTTCTTCTCGATCTCGCGGATCTCGCCACTCGGGTGCACGTGCAGGCCGTCCCACGCCAGCCCGGTGCCCGGATCGACGAGGTGCTCCTCGATCCAGTCCACAGTGGACCGCGCCCGGACCAGGTCGGTGCGTTCACCGCCCGCGTTGGCGAGCCGGGCCAGGAAGATCGCGGCGGGACCGTTGGCCGGCACGTTCTTGAAGTCGTCGTTGCGCTTCCACCAGATGCCGCCGCCCGCGTGGTCGGTCCACCCGTCGCGCAACCGCTGCGCGATCACGTTGATGGCCTTGGGTTTCGTGACGCCGACCTCCTTGGCGGCTCTCAGCAGAGCCAGCCCCAGCCAGGCGACGTCGTCGTAGAAGTCGTTGGTCCAGCCCGCCAGGTTGCGCACCCGGATGCCGCGCACCAGCCGCTTGACCATGTCCTCCCGGGAGGCCGTCGGCTTGCGCAGGTACGCGTCGACCATGCAGTCGAGCAGGTGCGCCTGCCACCAGTAGTTCATCCGGACGTGCGTCTTGTCCCGCCACGTCGCCGGCCACGCCACCGTGCCGAGCAATGTGCCCGGCAGTCCCCACACGCGGCGCAGGTGCCGTGACTGCACCGCCCGCTCCGCCACGCCGGCCCGCGCCGCCAGCAGTTTCGCGATCACCCCGTCATCGTCGCGACTGGACCGGTCAAGACGCTCGGTGAACCGACCAGTGGTAGAGCGCCATCGCGACCGATGTCGTCAGGTTGTAGCTGGATACCTTGGCGCGCATGGGCAAGCTGACGATCCGGTCCGCCTTCTGCCGAACCTCGTCGGACAGCCCGTGCCGCTCGGAGCCGAACGCGAGCACCGCGTCGTCCGGGATCTCGCCCTTCAGCAGTTCGCCGTCCGCGTCGAACGCGATCAGCGGCCCCCCGAAGTCCAGGCTCTGCGCCTTGCCGACCGGCAGCGCGAAGTGCAGGCCCGCCGAGCCGCGCAACACGTTGGGGTGCCACGGATCCACGTCGCCGATCGACAGCACGCCACCCGCGTCCAGCCCCGCCGCCACGCGGATCGCGGCGCCGAAGTTGCCCAGGTTGCGCGGGTTGTCGAGCAGCACGATCGGCGCTTCCCGGTCGAACGGCAGCTCCGGCCGTTCCGCGAAGCCTCCAACGCCGGTGGGGTGGGTGCGGCCGATCTTCGCGACGAACTCCTTCTCGTCGACCTCGGTGGCGCGCGTCTCGAGCTCGGCGCGCAGGTCCGGGGCGTGCGAGTCGGCGAGCTTCAGCAGGCCCGGCAGGCTCGTCGTGAGCAACGGGCGGACGTCACCACCGAACCGCAGCGCGTGTTTGACCGCGTGAAAACCCTCGAGCACCAGCACTTCGTCACCTTATGAAGGACTCGACGGTCTCCGCGAACCAGGACGGGTGGTCGAGCCACGGGAAGTGGCCGCCGCCAGCCAGCACGTCCATCCGCGCCTGCGGGAACAGGTCGGCGTACTCGGCCACGATCGGCACCGGCGAGTTCGTGTCGAACGTGCCCGCGATCAGCAGCGTCGGAGCGGTGAACCCGGCCAGCGCGTCACGGGTCGCCGCGGGGTCGAACGCGCTGCCGAAGATCGCGGCCGCCTCGTCGTTGCGCCGCTGGGCGGCGTGGTGGGCCCGCGCCTTCGCGTCCCAGCGACCGTAGGTGAACGGGACGAGATCGGCCCAGTCGTCCGGCGTGCCCTGGCCGACGACGATGCGTTCGAACGCCGCGGATCCCTTGGCGAACCAGGGTTCTTCCGCACGGTGCCGCATCACCGCACGCCGGACGGCCGGCGACACGTTCAGCCCCACGGCGAACGGGCTGGGCGTGACGAGGACGAGCTTGGCGACGCGTTCGGGGTACCTGGTCGCGTACAGCACGGCGAGGTTGGTGCCCGCCGAATGGCCGAGCAGAGTGATCCGGTCCAGGCCCAGGTGCAGCCGCAACGCCTCGACGTCCTCGACCTGGCGGTCACAGCGGTAGGACGACGGGTCGGCCGGGATCTCGGACTCACCGGTGCCGCGCGGGTCCAGCCGGACCATCGGCAGGTCGGGCAGGTACGACGAGTCCTGCATCGGACCGCCCGGCAGGCCGATCATCGAGCCGTCGCCGTGGTACGCGAGCTTCGTGCCGTCGTACGACGAGAAGATCCCCATCAGCGGAAGCTTAGTTTGTGCCCCGACCGCGTACGGGCGGCGAACCCGACCCAGGAGACGATCACGATGGTGCCGAGCACGAACTGCACCGCCGCCGACTGGCTCTCCGGATACCAGACGCCGTCGATGTAGTGGTCGATGAACCCGCCGCTCAGCTCCGGCTGACCGGCCTGCAAACGGAAGTGGTTCTCCAGCATGGTCAACGGGCACTTGACGTCGACGAGCAGGCTGAGGATCGCCCACGCGCCGATCACGAGATGCGGGTAGATCACGCCCCGCCAGCGCCACGCGAAGAAGCCGCCCACGATGAGGAACCCCATGAGCGCGAAGTGCAGAACCATCACCGTGTCGGCGAGCACTCGGGCCATCCGCACCACCCCTGTTCCAGGGTAGAGCGGATGGCCTCGAGTCGCTCTCGATAAATCTCAGGCCAGGCCGAGGTCGGCGAGGTCCAGCAGGTACCGGTACTGCAGGCCCTCCGCCTCGATCGCCTCGCGGGCGCCGGTGTCGCGGTCGACGACGGTGGCGACGCCGACGACGGTGGCGCCATGGGCCCGCAGGGCCTCGACGGCGGTGAGCACCGAACCACCGGTGGTGGAAGTGTCCTCGACGGCGAGCACGCGCTGCCCCGCGACGTCGATGCCCTCGATCTGGCGCTGCATGCCGTGTGCCTTGGCGGCCTTGCGGACGACGAACACGTCGAGCACGTCACCCGCCACGGCGGCGTCGTGCATCATCGCGTACGCCACGGGGTCCGCGCCGAGGGTGAGACCACCGACGGCGACGTAGTCCCAGTCGGTCGTGAGCTGCCGCAACAGCTTGCCGATCAGGGGCGCGGCCGCGTGGTGCAGCGTCGCGCGACGCAGGTCGATGTAGTAGTCGGCCTCTTTGCCGGACGACAGGGTCACCTTGCCGTGCACGACGGCCAACTCACTCACCAGGCGGGCCAGTTCGGCCTTCGCGCCGGAGTCAAGAACCACTTCAGTACGCACGGAACGCAAGCTTCGCACACGCCCGCCGCATACGCTGACCCGTCGTGAGCCTTCTCCCAACCGACACCCTGCTCGTCGAGCAGCCGTGGACGGCTTTCAGCCTGCTCTGGCGCCCGAAGTACCGCGCGGATGTCTACGACGGCCGGGACCTGCCGATCGCGATCGTCCGGGAGGGTCGCGGGCCGGGGCTGCTCACGCCGTTGCGGCTCACCGGATTCTCCGGCTGGACGCCGTTCGACCTCCGGGTCACCGCGCCGAACGGCCAGCCGTTGCTGAACATCCGCAAGGGGATCGGTCGCAGGGTCGACGTGACCGCGCCGAACGGGCAGGCGCTCGGGTCGGTGCGCCGGTTCGCGTTGCTCGACCCGAGCGGCAGGCAGATCTGCCAGTTGGGCGACGTCGCGCACGTCAACACCAGGCAGCTGACCAAGCGCAACGGCCGGAGGGTGCGCCGGGACGTCGTGCGGATCCGTCCCGGCGTCGCCGAGCCGTTGCGTTCACTGGCTATCGCCGCGGGCGTCGCGTTCGACGTGGTGCACGGCAAGGGCACCAGTCACGTCGGTGGTGGAGGCGACTGGCCCGCGGGCTGACCTACCAGGCGTCCTTGGTGAAGGTCGTCGGTTCGTCATCGTCGTCGTCGCGGCGGACCGCCCGCGGCCGACCGGACTCGATGACGTCCTCGACGTCCTGCCCCTCCTGGATCGCCGAATAGGCGCGCTGGAGGTCCGGCAGGCCGGTGGCCAGCGCCTTCTGCACGCCCTCGTCGTTCACCACACGGCCGGCGGAGATGTCCTGCCAGGACATCTCGCCGGACTCGACGCGCCGCTGGATGTCCTTGAGCTCCTTGGGCGCGCCGGGCGTGCGGGCGAACCGCTCGATCTCGGCGATGTCCTGTTCGGACAGTCCCTTGGACCTGGTCCGCACCTGGCTCGCCTGCTGCGCCACCTGGTCCAGGCCGCTGATCCGCGAGTCGACGTCGTCGAACAACGCCTGCAGCCGCGCCTGGTCGTAGGGGAACGTCACTGCTGTCCTCCACTCGGAGCGGGAGCAGGAGCGGGTGCGGGAGCAGGCGACGAGTTGTACCGGCCACCGGCGGCGCTGCCCGCCTTGCCGAGGCTGTAGCCGCCCATCGCGACACCGAAGGCGCCGGACTTGGCGGCGGCCTTGCCGTTGTCGAACTTCTGCTTGCCGTCCTGCACGCCGTCGACGACGTCCAGCACGTCGTTGACGTCCTTGACGTCCTTCAGCTTCATCAGCGCGGTGCCCATGGCGACGATGCCGTCGACCATGCCCTGGATGCCCTCGATGAGCGTCTGGATGGCCTGGATGATCTTGCGGATGGCGTCCACGATCTGAATGGCGTCGTAGACCATCCACACCGCGCGGCCCCAGCCGACGACCGGGATCCATGCGGTCATCGCGGCCTCGACGAGCTTGGTGACGAGCTTGTCCAGCAGGAACAGCGCGATCTTGGTGGCCTTGCGGCACGTGGTGGCCATCGACTGGAACTTGTTACCGATGATCCGGGCGACCTGCGAGTCGGCCTCGATCGCGACGACCCACAGCGTGCTGAGGCGCGCTTCGAACGCCTGCGCGGCGTCGCCGTCCCAGTGCGGCGACAGCTGCTCGACGCCCTTGCCCACGTTGTGCCGCACGGAGTCCAGCGCCTTGGCGGTCTGATCCCAGGCGTTGGCGTTCGCGTCGATCTTCTCGAAGTCGCCGACCAGCGGGTTGATCAGCGACTCGACCAGGTTCTCGCCGGTGACCTTCTCGTAGATCCAGTTGACGCCCTGGATCTTCCAGCCGGCGGCCTCGATCAGCTCCTTGGTGGTCTGACGGCCGGGGCGGTCCTCGGCGGGCGCGCGGAGGGCGACCGCGGGGTCCTCGACGTCGGCGTAGGTCATCGCGCACCCCCGAACTTAGGCGCCTCGCCCGCGGACTCCAGGGCGGTGCCGCACGTGCCGAGCCAGCGTTCGACGACCCCGTCGATCGCCTCGTAGTGCTCGGCGGCCTTCCGCAGCGCGTCGGCCTCCTTCAGCATCATCTTGTTGCCGAAGTCGAGGGTCTCACCGAAGAGGTTGGCGACGCCGGTGACGACGGGGTGCAGCAACGTCAGCAGGCCGGTGAACCCGGAGGTGTCGCCGCCCTTGCTCACCGCGTGTTCTTTGATGGTGAGGAAGTGCTGCGCATTGCGGTCCAGCAGCTCGCCGTACCCGCGCAGCTCCTCCGGCACGACTTTGAACTGTTCGCCCATGCCGCTTCCGACGATCGTTTTGTCCGATCGGTTCCGATCAGGTGCGCCCGCGCCCGCCGGCGAACCGCGACGCCATCTTCCGCACGAGCGCGCGCGGCAGCACCTTCGTCAGCGTCACGACCGCCTTGTACTGCAGGCCCGGAATCGACAGCACCTTGCCCTTGCGCAGGTCGGCGAGCGCCTCGTGCACGAGCCGGTCGGCGTCCACGTAGAGCCAATTGGGAGTACTCGACATGTCGATGTTCGCGCGCTTGTGGAACTCGGTCTTCACGAAACCGGGGCACAACGCCATGACGCGCACGCCGGACTTGCCGACGGCCAGGGACATGCCTTCGGAGAAGCTCGTGACCCACGCCTTGTCGGCGCTGTAGCTCGTGCCGCGTCCCGGCAGGAAGCTCGCAACACTGGACACGTTGATCACGGCGCCGTGGCCGCGTTCGACCATGCCGGGAATCGCGGCCCTGGTCAGCCTGAGCACGGTGGCCACGTTGACGTCCAGCTGAGCCTGCAGGCGATCGGCGTCGACGCTCAGGAACTCGCCCGAGTTCGCGAACCCCGCGTTGTTGACGAGCAGGTCGACCGGGTTGCTCTGGAGGTGTTCCTCCACTTTGGCCCGGCTGGCCTGGTCGGACAGGTCCGCGGGCAGTACCTCGACGGCGACGCCGTGCTGCTGCTTCAGTTGCGCGGCAAGCTCTTCGAGACTCGTGGCGGTGCGGGCCACGAGCACGAGGTCGTACCCCTCGGCGGCGAGCCGCCGCGCGAAGGCCGCTCCGATCCCGACGGTCGCTCCGGTTACCAGCGCAGTAGGCATGCGCTGACGCTAGTGGACCGACCGCCGGGTTCGAAGCCCGTCGTCATCCCTGCCGCTGCTTCGCGGGGCGGCGCAGCACCGCGATGCGCAGCATCAGACCCGACACCAGCAGGGCAGCGCCTCCGACAACCATCCAGCCGACGCTCGCGCCGGTGTTCGCCAGCACGACGGCGCTGCCGGTGCCCGCCGCTGCCGGGACCGTGATGACCTTTGCTCCATACATCGTGGTTCCTCCAGGTTTCGTGTAGGACTCACGACGGCGTGCGAGTACTACGCCTGGGCGTCACCCATCAAGCTGACGGCCCAAGCAAGGGGCATCCGCACGGCATATCTGATTTGGGCACCGATCTTTTACGCCCAAACAAAGGTGATTCAGATCACACTCGAATGGTTCAACTCTGCTTACGTCCGAACGAGGGACGGTAGATCTCGCCACCCTCGTCCGACGGGTCGACGTCCACCTCGACGTCCACATCGACGGCCTGTTCGGCCTCGGCGTCGAACGGATCCACGACGTCGGCGAGCTCCCCGAGGTCACGCAGCAGCCGCTCGATCCGCGCAGGTGAGGAGTTCGGCGGCGCCGAGGCGAGCACCCAGTCGCCCTCCAGCCAGACCACGGTGACGTCCGAGCCGATCTCCTCGGCGGCGTCGATCAGGTCCGGGGTGATCAGCTTGCGCGCCGCCGGTACGTCGGTGACGAAGGCGTAGCGGGAGCCCACCGGACCGAGCAGGTCGGGCATCTTGTCGCGCTGGAACGGCACGGTGGACAGCCACAACTCGATGATCACGGGCAGGGCGCGGCGACAGCGGACGCCGACCAGCACGGAGTTGACCTTGCCGCCGGTCTCGTGGTCCAGCACGTACACGCCGCGGCGGCCGTCGGCGGTGAAGGTGGAACCCGCCACGACATCCCTGGCCAGGCCCGTGCCGTAGTAGGCGATGGCGCCGGCTTCCCAGCGTGTGGGCAGGACATGGTCCGTTTCCTCGAACTGCCACCCGCGCAACGCGGCCCAGCGACGCCGCTCGCGATTGCGCGCGGTGCGCTGCGCGCGATCGGTCGCGAGCAGCGCGAAACCCGCGACGCCTGCGACGGCGGCGACGGTGAACCAGACCCACGCCGGAATGCCCACACCGGAAGGGTAGTGGGTATTGGTCCAAGAACGAAGATCACTTTGCCGTGTACACGCGAACCTTTCCCGGGCGATGAACGTGACGGAGGGAAGGAGGCCGCCTTGCAACCCACGTTCCCGTTCAGCTCGCCACCCACCACTCCCGAAGATCCAGAGGCCCTTCGCCTGCTGGAACAGGGTCCCGTCGTCAAGGCGACGATGGGTCCGACGGAGGTTCATCTCGCGCTCGGCTACCACGCCGTGAAGCAGGTGCTCACCGACAACAGGTTCAGCCGGGAGGAGGCGTGCAAGCCGGGCGGGCCGGTCTACATCCCGTCCGCGTCGAACCCGCTCGTGCTGACGAGCCTCGACCCGCCCCGGCACAACCGGGTGCGCAAGCTGCTCGCCGCGACGTTCAGTCCACGCATGGTGGAACAGCTCGAACCGCGGATTCAGACCATGGTGGACGGACTGCTCGATCCACTCGAACCACCCACGGACCTCGTCGCGAACTTCGCCAAGCCGCTGCCGATCATGGTCATCTGCGAGCTGCTCGGGGCGCCGTACGAAGATCGGCGGCGGATGGAGGAGTGGTCGCACACGCTCGTCGCGCACTCGTTGCCGCTCGAACAGATCCGGACCGCGGAACGCGAGATCCAGGCGTACCTCGCCGAGCTCGTCGAGACCAAACGCCGTCAGCCGGACGAGCGACTGATCTCGGAGCTCGTCCGCGCCAACAACGACGACATCACACCGGACGAGCTGGTCGCGAACCTGCAGGTGCTGCTGACCGCGGGCCACGAGACGACCATCAACCAGCTGGGTAACTTCACCGTGTCCCTGCTGGACCATCCCGACCAGCTGCGGCTCCTCATGGACGACCCGTCACTGTGGGGCCGCGCGATCGAGGAGCTGTTCCGGTTCAACCGGCTCACCAGCGGGATCCTGCCGCGGGTCGCGACAGAGGACGTCGTGCTGGACGGCGTGCCGATCCCCAAGGGCGCGGCGGTGATGCCGATCATCGCGGCCGCCAACCGGGATCCGGCGGCGTACCCGGACCCGAACCGGCTGGACATTCTGCGCGAAGGGCCCGCGCCCCACACGGCGCTGGGTCACGGGCCCCACTTCTGTCTCGGCGCACACCTGACGAAGCTGGAGCTGCGGGTCGCGCTGTCCACGTTGTTCCGGCGCTTCCCACAGCTCCGCATCACCACCGACGAGCTCGACTACGACCCGACCTCGCCGGGCCGCCGCCTCACATCGTTGCCGGTGACCTGGTAGCCCCGACGATCAGGCCCGAGTTGTCGTCGAGCACGTCGACCCGGACCGTGTCACCGTCGCGAACCTCGCCGGCGAGCAGCTCCTTCGCGAGCTGGTCGCCGATCGAGGACTGCACCAGCCTGCGCAACGGCCGCGCCCCGTAGACCGGGTCGAACCCGTTGAGCGCCAGCCAGTCCCGCGCGGCCGGCGTGACGTCCAGCGTCAGCCGCCGCGCGGCCAGGCGCTGTGCCAGCCTGCCGACCTGGATGTCCACAATGGACGTCAGTTCCTCGGTCGCCAGCGCGTGGAAGACCACGACGTCGTCCAGCCGGTTCAGGAACTCCGGCTTGAAGTGCCGTTGCACCACGGACATCACGGCGTCCTTGCGCTGCAGTTCGTCCAGTGACGGGTTCGCGATCGCCTGCGAGCCGAGGTTCGAGGTGAGCACGAGGATCGTGTTGCGGAAGTCCACCGTGCGGCCCTGGCCGTCGGTCAGGCGACCGTCGTCCAGCACCTGCAGCAGCACGTCGAACACGTCCGGGTGCGCCTTCTCGACCTCGTCGAGCAGCACCACCGAGTACGGCCGGCGGCGCACCGACTCGGTCAGCTGACCGCCCTGGTCATAACCGACGTAACCGGGCGGCGCACCGACCAGGCGGGCCACCGAGTGCTTCTCGGAGTACTCGCTCATGTCGATGCGGATCATCGCCCGCTCGTCGTCGAACAGGAACTCCGCCAACGCCTTCGCCAGCTCGGTCTTGCCGACACCGGTCGGGCCGAGGAACAGGAAGGAGCCGGTCGGCCGGTCCGGATCCGCGACCCCGGCGCGGGTGCGGCGCACGGCGTCCGACACGACGCGCACGGCCTCGGCCTGGCCGACGACGCGCTTGCCGATCTCGTCCTCCATGCGCAGCAGCTTCGCCGTCTCACCCTCGAGCAACCGGCCCGCCGGGATTCCGGTCCACGCCGCCACGACGTCCGCGACGTCGTCCGGGCCGACCTCCTCCTTGAGCATCGCGGCTTCCTGAGTGGACTCCGCGGCCGTCTCCAGTTCCTTCTCCAGCGCCGGAATCCGGCCGTACCGCAGCTCGGCGGCCCGGCCCAGGTCACCGTCGCGTTCGGCGCGTTCCGACTCACCGCGCAGCTGCTCGAGCTGTTCCTTCAGCCCGCGCACCTTGTCGATCGAGCCCTTCTCGTTCTGCCAGCGCGCGGTCAGCGCCGCGAGCTCCTCGCGCTTCTCGGCGAGCTCGGCCCGCAACGCGGCCAGCCGCTCGATGGACGCCGGGTCGGACTCCTTCTCCAGCGCCATCTCCTCGATCTCCAGCCGGCGCACCGCGCGTTCCACGGTGTCGATCTCGACCGGCCGGGAGTCGATCTCCATGCGGAGCCGGGACGCGGCCTCGTCGACCAGGTCGATCGCCTTGTCCGGCAGGAAGCGCGCGGTGATGTAGCGGTCGGACAGCGTGGCGGCGGCGACCAGTGCGGCATCGGTGATGCGCACACCGTGGTGCACCTCGTAGCGCTCCTTGAGGCCGCGCAGGATGCCGACGGTGTCCTCGACGCTCGGCTCGCCGACCAGCACCTGCTGGAACCGGCGCTCCAGCGCGGGGTCCTTCTCGACGTGCTCGCGGTACTCGTCCAGCGTGGTCGCGCCGACCATGCGCAGCTCACCGCGCGCGAGCATCGGCTTGATCATGTTGCCGGCGTCCATCGCGCTCTCGCCCGTGGCGCCCGCGCCGACGATCGTGTGCAGCTCGTCGATGAACGTGATCACCTGGCCCGCCGAGTCGGTGATCTCCTTCAGCACGGCCTTCAGCCGTTCCTCGAACTCACCCCGGTACTTCGCGCCGGCGACCATCGAACCGAGGTCCAGCGCGACGACCCGCTTGCCGCGCAACGACTCCGGCACGTCACCGGCGACGATGCGCTGCGCGAGCCCCTCGACGATGGCGGTCTTGCCGACGCCGGGCTCACCGATCAGCACCGGGTTGTTCTTGGTGCGCCGGGACAGCACCTGCACGACGCGGCGGATCTCCGCGTCGCGGCCGATCACCGGGTCGAGCTCGCCCTTGCGCGCCCGCGCGGTGAGATCGACGCCGTACTTCTCCAGCGCCTTGTACGTGCCCTCGGGGTCGGGCGACGTGACGCGCGCCGAGCCGCGGACCTTCTGGAACGCGTCGCGCAACGCGTCCGGGGTCGCGCCGTTTCGGCGCAGCAGGTCCGCGACCTGCCCGCCGTACTGGGCGAGCCCGACGAGCAGGTGCTCGGTCGAGACGTACTCGTCGCCCATCTCGGTCGCGAGCTCCTGCGCCTTGCTCAGCACCCGCACGCCGTCGCGGGACAGCTGCGGCGCCGACACGGTCGAGCCGGTCGCGGTCGGCAGGCCGCGCGAGAGCTGCTCCAGCTCCTTGCGGACCAGGGTGGGATCCGCGCCCACCGCGGACAGCAGTGGCGCGGTCAGCCCGTCGGTCTGGGCCAGCAGGGCACCGAGCAGGTGCACCGAGCTCACATCGGGGTGTCCCGCGATCGTCGCGGCCTGCACCGCGGCCGACACGGCCTGCTGGGTCTTCGTCGTCGGGTTGAAAGCGTCCATTCCTCCACCTCGTGGTCAGCCTTCCGCACGGACCATCATCCCGCACAACGTCAGAAAAGTTGAGTGTGTTCCGCTCAACTTCTAAACGGCCACGGAATCACGTTTCGCATCCATACAATCACCGCGTGTCGATCGAGTTCCGGGTGCTCGGACCGTTGGAGGCATGGTCGGGCGGAACGCGGCTCGACCTGGGCGGACCTCGCCAGCAGCGGTTCACCGCCGCCCTCGCGGTGCATGCCGGCTCGCTCGTGCCGTGGGACCGCGTCGCCGCGCTGGTGTGGGACGGCATGCCGCCCGCCACCGCGCGCAACCAGCTGGTCAAGTGCGCCCTGAAGCTGCGCCGGCAGGGCGTCGGGGTGACCACGAGCGAAGCGGGTTTCGAGCTGGTCGGCGACCTCGACGCGCACGCGTTCGACGAGCTGGTCAACGAGGCCCGGCTGCTGCGCGCGCGGGGACAGGACCGGCACGCGGCGCGGACGTTCCGCGAGGCGCTGGCGTTGTGGCGCGGACCGGCGCTCGGCGGCGTGATGGCCGAGATCGCCGGCGATCTCGATGCCAAACGGGCCGACGCGTGGCAGGAGTGGATCGAGCTGGTACGGGTGCGTTACCCGAACGAGGACCCGCGGCCCGACCTCGTGTCCTTCGTCGAGGCCTTCCCGCTGCGGGAACGCCCGGTCGAGCTGCTCATGCGCGCCGAGCACGAGCGGGGCGAGCACGCCGCGGCGCTCGAGGTGTACCGGCGGTTCCGCATGCGCCTGTGGCTCGAACGAGGAGGTGAGCCGAGCGCTGAGCTGCGGCAGCTGCGCGACACCGTGCAGGCCGCGCGCAACGGCGCTCCCGAGCAGCTGCCGGTGGACCTGCCGCACTTCGTCGGCCGCGACACGCACCTGACGAGCATCACCACCGGCCTGACCGTGATCAGCGGCGTCGCCGGCGTCGGCAAGAGCGCGCTGGCCGTGCACTGGGCGCACACCGCGAACTTCCCGGACGGGCGGCTCTACCTGGGCAGCAACCTCGGCGACGCGGTGCCGATCTTTCTCGACGCGCTCGGCGCGAAGCGGACCGGCGCCGACCCGGCAGCGCTGCTCCGGTCGGCCCTGCAGGGCAAACGGGTGCTGATGGTCCTCGACAACGCGACGAGGGCCGCGCAGGTCGAGCCGCTGCTGCCGGTGCCGGAGGGCTGCGCGGTCGTCGTCACCAGCCGCACCGCGCTGGAGGTGCCCGGCGCCCGGCACATCGGCCTGGACGTGCTGGACGACCACGAGTCGCACGAGCTCCTCGAACAGCTGCTCGGTGCGCACCGGGTCGCGGCGGAACCCGAGGCCACCCGTCAGCTCGCCGAGGCGTGCGGCCACCTCCCGCTGACCCTGCGGGTGGTCGCGGGCAACCTCGCGGTCACGCCGGACGACCGCATCGCGGACGCCGTGGCCAGGCTGCGGACCCCACCCGCCGACACGACCACCGAGGTCGCGTTCACGTTGTCCTACAAGGCTTTGCCCGCGATCCCGCGCAGGCTGCTGCGGTACCTCGCGGTCGCGCCGGGCACCGACTTCGGCGAGGACGCGGCGGCGGCACTGCTCGGACGATCCGCCGGGAAACCGTTGGCCGCACTGCACGCGGCACATCTGGTCACGCCGCACGGGCCGGGCCGGTACCGGATGCACGACCTGGTCCGCCGCTACGCCGCCGAGCGGTCCGCGACCGAGGACCGCCAGAGCGGCCGCGACGCGGCGCTGACCCGGTGGCTGGACCACCACATCGCGGCCGCCGACGCCGCGGGCCGCGTGCTGATGCCCGCGTTCCTGCGGCTGCCCCGGCCGGCCCGCGCGGAGGCGCCGGAGTTCCCCGACGAGGCGAGCGCCTCGGCGTGGTTCGCGACCGAGGCACGCAACCTCCAGGCCGGCCTGGAACTGGCGCACGAACGCGGTTTCGACGACCGGTGCGTGCACCTGGCCGACGCGTTGCGCACCCACTTCTGGCTGCGTCAGAACACCACCGACTGGGTGCGGGCGGCCGCGCTCGGCCTGGCCTCGGCCGAGCACACCGGGTGGCCGCACCTCCGCGCGGCCATGCATTGCGGCCTCGCGCTGGCGATGTTCACGCAGGGCGCGCACGACCAGGCGATCGAGCACAACCTCAGCGCGCTCGAGCTGTTCGAGTCGCTGGACGACTGGTCGGGCACGATCACCGTGCTGAACAACCTCGCCAACACCTACGACATGATCGGCGAGCTGGCCACGGCCGCCGAGCTGCACCAGCGGTCGTTCACGATCGGTGTGGTCAACGGTTGCACCGACTCACAGATCCTCGGCCTGGTGGGGCTCGCGATGGCCGAGGTGCGATCGGGACTGGCGGACGCGGGCGCCGAAACCGCGCAACGATGCCTGCGGCTCGCGGCCGGCGACCCGCACCACCGGTCGTTCGCGCTGGAGCGGATGGGCTGGGCGCAGCTCGAACGCGGCGCGCTCGGCCAGGCCGAGGAGTACTTCCGCGCCGCGCTCGACGAGCACGGTACGGGCCGCCGCCCGTACCACGAGCTGTACAGCCTGCTCGGGCTCGGCCACGTGAGCGTGCGCGCGGGCGACCCGGTCCACGCGGAGGGCTGCTTCCGGCTGGCGCACACGCTGGCCGAGGAGCTCGGCGCCCGGCACGCCGTGGCCGACGCGCTCGGCGGTCTCGCCGAGGCCCGCCGGAACCCGCACGAGGCACGCGCGCTCGCCGAACAGGCGGCGCTCGCGTTGGGCGCCCACGCCAACCGCCCCGAGCAGCTCGGGGTGCTCGCGCTGCTGGCCGAGGTCGAGCTGGCGCTCGGCGACGCGGCCACCGCGGCCGGGTTCGCGGACGAGGCGGTCGCGCTGGCCGAACGGTTCGGCGGCAAGCACGCGGGCCGCGCCCTGCGCACGCGCGGCCGGGTGTGCCTCGCCGGGGAGGACCACGACGACGCGCGAACCTGGGTCGAACGCGCCATCCACCTCCACCGGCACGGCGGTCAGCGGCTGCACGAGGCCGAGGACCTCATGGTGCTGGCGGAGATCGCCCGGCGGTCGGGCGCCGCCGAGGCCGCCGCGTCACACCAAGCCCGCGCCACCCAGATCCACCACGAGCTGGGTGTGCCGTTAAGGCCACCATCACTGCGCTCAACGCAGTAAAGGTGGCCTTAACGGCACTTCACGACCACGGACCCACGTCGGCCGGGGTGAGCGGCGCGCGACGCGGGTGCGACCACCACGCCGAGGCCTCGATCGCGCCGATGTCCGGCGGCGACAGGCGTTTGCGGCCCAGCACGTCGTCCCTGGTGTAACCGGCGACGCCCGCGCGCAGCGCCGGACTGTTCCAGCCGGGCCGCAGCAAACCGTCCCGCCGGACGAGCTTCGGATCCGCCTGGACGAACCCCGGACCGGACACGCCGGGCTCTCCGCCGAACAACAGGTTCGAGCGGAACGTCGAGTTGGTCGGCGTCGCGCCGTTGCCGACGTTGAGGCCGTCCGAGCGGATGAGGTTGTTCACGAACGTGAGGTTGTCCGGCGGCTTCACGCCACCACCGAAGTCGACGGCCCGGCCGGTGGTGATGAACGTGTTGCCCGCGACCACGGCGTTGCGCACCTGGGCGTGGCCGGTGAACGGTCCCGAAGGCGGCACGCCGGGCGGCGGGTTGCCGGGCTTCTCGTCGCCGGGGAACAGCAGGAAGGCGTCCTCGACGGTCTCGACGTAGTTGTTGTAGATCTTGTGGTCGTCCTCGCTCAGCCGGATGCCGTGGGCACCCTTCACCCCGTCCGCGAACACGAAGTTGCCGTGGATCTCGTTGGCCTGCCCGGCCCGGATGTTGATCTCGCCGGTGGACGCGCGGACGGTGTTGTAGCGGAACACGTTCGCGGAGCTCTTGAGCGACAACACCTCCTGGTCGCCGTCGCAGTGGACGAGCAGGTTGTACTCGAACACGGTGTGCGCGTGGAAGTAGTCGCCGGGCGGCCCGAACCCGCCGACCCGCAACGCCTCGCCGCCCTGGACGCCGAACGCCAGGTCGTGCAGATAGTTGTGGTCCACCAACGTGTTCGTCGGTGTGTACGGGTTCTTGCCGACCTGGACCATGTGGCCCTGCTGCGCCTTGGGTCCCAGCTCGTTGTGGTCGACGCGGTTGCGGTCGCCCTTCTGCCCGAAGACCTGGACGAACTCGGCCGCGGACGAAGCGAACCTGCTGCGGGTGATGCGCGAGCCGACGGAGTCCTGCAGCCGGAAGTTCGCGCCGCCGGTGAAGGTGAAGCCCTCGACCGTCACGTTCGAACCGGTGACGATCACCGTGCCCGCGGTGAACCCGGCGCCCAACCGCTTGCGCGCCTTGAGGTGCACGTCGTTCGCCGAGATGGTGAGTGCCGCATAGGTGCCGTCCTCGACCCGCACGCAGCCGGGTTTGGCGACCGCGGCCTGCAACTCGGCGTCCGTGGCGACACGGGTGCACGGGCCGGCGTGGGCTTCGGTGGTGGTGAGGAGACTCAGGAGGATCGCGGCCGTGGTGAACAGCCTCATGTCACGCCCTCTCACAAAATGAGGTGGCGGTACGGCCAGACTAGCCGAAGATCAGTCCATGACCTCCGAGATTCACAACGTCACCGTTGACTGCGCGAACGCCTACGAGCAGGCCAAGTGGTGGGGCGAGGTGCTCGGCCTGCCCGTGCACCCGGACGACAACCCCGGCGACCCCGAGTGCCTCGTCCTCCTGCCGAACGGCATCCAGTACCTGTTCATCCAGGTGCCCGAGAAGAAGGCGGTCAAGAACCGGCTGCACGTCTGCCTGCAGCCGACGGACGTGACGCGCGATCAGGAGGTCGAGCGGCTCATCTCGCGCGGGGCGACGGTGTTCGAGGACCACCGCAGGCCCGACGGCACGGGCTGGGTGACGCTGCTGGACCCCGAGGGCAACGAGTTCTGTGTTGAGCGCAGCGCAGCCGAACGCGCGGCGACCTCTTGATTACCGTCACCCACACGTACCAACAGCTTGTCCACACCCGAGGTGGACTTATCCACAATCCGCAGTTCACCATCCACAGGTGAAGCAAGCTCAGTGTCCACTGTGCGTGCACCAGACTCCGGGCGGGTGACATCGACGGACGTCCGGAGTGGTGACTCCTTGATCATCAGCACTGCGACCACGGTGAACACCGCGAGGACGGCCGCGATGGCGAACAGCTCGCCCATCGCGTCGCCGTAGGACTCGCGGACCGCCGGGGTCAGCGACCCGAGCGTCTTCGTGCTCACGTGGCTCGCCAGGATCGCGCCGAGCACGGAGACACCGGCCGTGCCGCCGAGCGAGCGCATGAACGTGGCGGTCGAGCTGGCGACGCCGAGGTCGGCGAGGCTCACGCCGTTCTGCACGGCGAGCACGAGGTTCTGCATCGTCAGGCCGACGCCGACCCCGACCAGCAGCAGGTAGGCGCCCATCAGCACGAGGTTCGTGCCGTGGTCGATCGTGCCGAGCAACGCCAGGCCGATGACCAGCGAGAACGCACCGGTGACCAGGAAGCCCTTCCACTTGCCGTGCCGGGAGATCAGCTGCCCGGACACCGTCGAAGACACGCTCAGTCCGAGCACCAGCGGGACGGTCAGCAGACCGGCCTTGGTCGGTGAGAAGCCGCGGGAGATCTGGAAGTACTGGCCCATGAACACGCTGGCGCCGAACATCGCGGTGCCGACCGCGATGCCGCCGAGCATGGCGAGCACGACGGTCCGGTTGCGGAAGAGACGGAACGGGATGACCGGCGAGCTGTGCCGGCGTTCGACGAAGAACGCCGCCGCGAAGACGAGCAGGGCGCCGGCCGCGTAGGCGAGGCTCTCGCCGGAGAACCACGCGAAGTCCTTGCCCGCGAAGCTCACCCACAGCAGCACCAGGCTGACGCCGCCGGTGACCAGCGTGGCGCCCAAGTAGTCGATCTTGACATGCTGCTTGACCGTGGGCAGGTGCAGGGTGCGGCCGAGGATCGCCAGCGCGATGGCGGCGAGCGGCACGACGACGAAGAAGCACCAGCGCCAGCCGAGCCACGGCGTGTCGACCACGAACCCGCCGACGAGCGGCCCGCCGACCGTGCCGGCGGCGATGACCATGCCGGTGTAACCGCTGTAGCGGCCGCGCTCGCGCGGGCTGATCATCGCACCGACGATCACCTGCGCGAGCGCCTGCACGCCGCCCATGCCGAGGCCCTGCACCGCGCGGAACGCGATGAGCTGGCCCATGTCCTGGCTGAAGCCGGCCAGCACCGATCCGACCGTGAAGATCGTGATGCTGACCTGCATCAGCAGCTTCTTGCTGAACAGGTCGGCGAGCTTGCCCCACACCGGGGTGCTGGCGGTGGAGGCGAGCAGCATCGCCGTCACGACCCAGGTGTACTGGGTCTGCGTGCCCTTGAGCTCGGCGAGGATCGTCGGGAGCGCGTTCGCCACGATCGTCGAGCTGAGAATCGCGACGAGCAGGGCCGTCCAGAGCCCTGAGAGCGCCTCGAGGATCTCCCGATGCCGGTTCAAGCACACCTCCGGTTAGTTGCGGTAAAACAACTATATCCGGAGATAGTTAGCTAGGGCAACTTGTTTGCCTCACACCGGCCCGGCGAACGTCACGCGGGAGCCCCGCGATGCATGACACGCATCGCGGGGCTCCCGCGTGACCGAAAAACGAGGGGTTAGGCGCGCGACGATCGGACGCCGAAGTAGTCGCCTCCCTTGCGTTTGACGTCGTCGGTGCCCCAGTCGCGGTTGCGGTCGACCGCGACCATCCGCGGGATGTGCTTGCGGCAGTGGATGTACGCCTCTTCGATCTCGACCACGACCCACCGCTCGGCCTTGCGCTCGTCGACGTCGTACATCCGGCGGAACTCGTCGTCCTCGACGATCTCCGCACGCCCGTTGACGTGCAGTCCGATCAGGTCGCGGGTGAAGTCGACCATGAGCATGCCGACGTGCGGGTTCTCCTTGATGTTGCCGAGGCTCGCCATGACGCCGTTGCCGCGGAACTCCGGATACGCGACATGCCGGTCGTCGAGCACGCGGATGAACCCCGGCTCACCCGCTCTCAACGTCGCATCACACTCCCCATCGGAGTCCGAGGTCGCGATGAACGCCAGCTCCATCCGGCGCACGAACGCCGCCATCTCGTGGTTGAGACGGTCGACTACCTGGTCCTCGTAGAACTTTCTGGCGCGATCCTCCGTATTGAAGGCAGATTGGAGGAAGCGCTCGCCCAGCGAGCCGGGTCGCGAGGCGACACAGTCGGGTGAGGTGGTGGAGGTGTAGTCAGGCGGGGACACCGCGTGAGGGTCGCATGCAAGGCTCGATCAAGGTACTTCTCGGACGGCATATTCGCTCGGTTGCGGTATCAATCAGTTGCGGAGGGTAGTCATAGAGCACTCGAAGGTGGCATCAAGGACCCACAACCCTGTTTGACGGGTTACTGTCCACCCTGTCGGGGGACGGATGCTTGACGAGGACTGTCGCGCCTTGCTGGCGCCAGTGAGAACGTGGAGACTGCGCGCGGACCATGACTGCGAACGCTGTGCTGAGCCCCATCCCCACCCCGCCACACCGTGAACCGCCACCCGGCGTCACCGCAATGGTGCGCATGATCCGGGAAAGCTTCGCGGTGGTCGAGCCGCATGCCGAGGAAGTGGCGAAGTTCTTCTACGGCATGCTCTTCTCCTTGTCGCCCGCCACCCGCGAGATGTTCCCCGCGAACATGGAGGTGCAGCGCAGCCGCCTGCTGCGCGCCCTCGTGCACGTGGTGCAGATGGTGGACCGCCCGGACGACCTCATCCCCTTCCTCCGCCAACTCGGCCGTGACCACCGCAAGTTCGGCGTGGTCAGCAGCCACTACGAGGCCGTCGGCACCGCCCTGCTGTCGGCCGTGAAGAAGTTCGCCGGTGCCGCGTGGACGCCCAAGGTCGAGATGGCCTGGGCCGAGGCGTACACGATCATGGCCCGCGCCATGCAGGAGGCCGCCGAGGCCGACAACGGACCGGCCTACTGGCACGCCACGGTGCTCGAACACCAGCGCGTGTCGTGGGACCTCGCCGTCGTGCGCCTGCAGCCGGACCACCCGGTGTCCTACCGCGCCGGCCAGTACCTGTCGGTCGAGACCCCGCAGCGCAAGCGCTTGTGGCGCTACTACTCACCGGCCAACGCGCCGCGTGAGGACGGGGTCATCGAGTTCCACATCAGGTCGGTCGACGGCGGCTGGGTGTCGAGGTCCGTAGTGGGCCACACGCAGGCCGGCGACACGTGGCGCATCGGCCCGCCGATGGGCCGGCTGTCGGTGGACCGCACCAACGGCACGGACATCCTCATGGTGGCCGGCGGCACGGGTGTCGCCCCGATGCACGCGATCATCGACGAGATGGCCCAGTTCGGCGAGAACCCGCGCGTCCACCTGTTCTACGGCGGCCGAACCCGCGAGGACCTCTACGACCTGGACAACCTCCAGCGGATCGCCACGACCAACCCGTGGCTTACCGTCGTCCCGGTTCTGGAGTCCGACCCCGGCGCCCGTGGCGTCGAGCAGGGCACCCTGGCCGACGTGGTCACCCGCTACGGCGCGTGGGAGGAACGGGACGTGCTGGTGTGCGGCTCGCCCGCCATGATCCGCTCGACGGTGTCCCGCATGCTCGTCGCGGGAACGCCGCTGGACCGCATCAAGTACGACCCCTTCACCCTTGACTGAGCAGGTCAGGGAGTCCTACGACCGGGTCGCGGACTCCTACGCCGAACTGCTGCGCGACGAACTGGCGGACAAGCCGTTCGACCGCGCCGTGCTGTCGACGTTCGCGGCACTGGCCACGGGCCCGGTGGCCGACATCGGGTGCGGCCCCGGCCGGGTGAGCGCCCACCTGCACGACCTGGGCGTCGAGGTGTCGGGCATCGACCTGTCACCGGGCATGATCGCGGCTGCCAGGCGCGAGCACCCGGACCTGAGCTTCGACGTCGGCTCACTGTTCGAACTGCCGCACGCCGACGGCTCGCTCGCGGGCGCCCTGGCGTGGTACTCGCTGGTCCACACGCCGATGCCGCTGCTGCCCTCGGCCTTCGCGGAGTTCGCGCGGGTGCTGGAGCCGGGCGGTCACCTGCTGGTGGCTTTCAAGGTCGGCAACGAGCACGTACGCCTCGAGCACGCCTACGGCCACCCGGTGGCCCTGGACGTCTACCGGTGGCCGGTCGACACGGCTGTGTCGATAGTGCGCGACGCCGGGTTCGAGGAGGTCGCGATGCTGGTCCGCGACCCGGACGCGAAAGAGGCCTCGCCGCAGGGGTTCCTGCTGGCGCGCAAGCGTTAGCCGTACTGCGGGTGGTGCCCCGTGCCGCCGCATCCGCAGTCGAGGTGGGGCTCCACCGCGAGCACCAGCTGCTCCAGCACGTGCTTGCACCAGATGACGGTGGCGCACTGCTGCCCGCAGCGAACCAGGTGAAAGTTGCGCAGCAACGCGGTGACCTGCACCCATTCGACGACCTCGGGGTGCGGCACCACGAGCAGCGTGCTCTCGCCGAACCTCGCCCGCACCCGGCGAATCGCCGCGCAATCCCTGAGCAGCGCGGCGTGCCTGCTGCGAAAGTCGTCCGAGTCGGCTCGGTCGCGGTAAACGTCGGGGAACAACTTGCGCAGCACGTCGTCGAGCTTGGGGCGCCGTCTGAACAGGCCGATGCGAATGTCCGGCGGTTCGCCGGTGTCCAGCAGCCGGATCAGCTCGTCGAAGTGGAACCCGAACGTCGTGGCGACGTTCTCGGACATGCGGACCAGCACGCCGTCGCCGCCGACGACCGCGTCGAAGTGGTCGAGGAAGACCGACTCCGTCATGACGGCCTCCGCACCGCGGCCCGCAGCCCGTGCCGCTGGAGCACGGCCACGAGTTCTTCGGCCTGCTGCTGCGCCTCGTAGGTCGCGATGTCGGCCGAACCGGACGTGTGCACCGCGTTGGCGACACTCAGCGACCCGGCGGCGTCGTGACCGCACAACCTCATCATCAGGAACCTGACCACGGCGAACGTGTTCACGTCGTCGTTGATCAGGCACACTCGCCAACCGCCCCCAGTGGTGTGCACCGGAGCAGTATGAACGCTCGCTACTTCCGGGGCTTCGGTTTCCAGACGACGATCGACGTCTCCTGGCGCAGCGGCACCAGGTCACGGCGGTAGGAGGCGTGCACGTTCGCCGCCGTCTGCTCCGCGGTCGCCAGCGCGTTGGCCAGCTCCTGCGAGAGCTCCACTACGCGAGCCCGCAGCGCGTCGACCTCGTTCTCCAGCTCGATGATCCGCTTGATCCCGGCGAGGTTGACGCCCTCCTCCTGGGAGAGACGCTGCACCTCGCGCAGCAGCACGATGTCGCGCATCGAGTACCGCCGCCCGCCACCGGAGGTCCGCCCCGGCGACACCAGGCCCATGCGGTCGTAGGTCCGCAGGGTCTGCGCGTGCAGGCCGGACAGCTGCGCGGCCACGGAGATCACGAAGAACGGCGTGTCCTCGTTGGTGCCGGGCGGGAACGGGAAGCTCACGGCTACCTCCCCTCGAGCAGGGCGTTCAGGTCGGCGCGCGGGTCGTGGTCGGCGGTCGCCTTGGCGTAGGCCTCCAGCGCGTCACGGGCCTTCGAGTCGAGGTTCTGGGGCACGGCGACCTCCAGGGTGATCAGCAGATCGCCCGAGGAGCCGTCCTTGCGCGTGATGCCCTTGCCACGAGCGCGCAGCACGCGCCCGCTGGCCGTTCCGGCGGGCACCTTCAAGGTCACCTTGCCGTCGAGCGTCGGCACCGTCAACGTCGTGCCCAGCGCGAGTTCGGGGTAGGTGACCGGCACCCGCAGGGTCAGGTTCTTGCCGTCGCGGCCGAAGACGCGGTGCGGGTTGACGTGCACGCGGACGAACAGGTCGCCGGCCGGACCGCCGTTGCGGCCCGGTTCGCCCTGCCCGGCCAGCCGGATGCGCTGGCCGTCGTCGACCCCGGAGGGGATGCGGACGGTCAGCTTGCGGGTCTTGGTGCTGACGCCCTCGCCGCCGCACTCGGGGCACGGTTCGTCGATGATGCGACCGGTGCCGCGGCAGTCGCGGCACGGCTCGCTGAACGCGAAGGCACCCTGGCTGCGGGTCACCAGGCCCGAGCCGGCGCACGTGGCGCAGACGTGTGGCGTGGTGCCGGGCTTGGCGCCGGAACCGTTGCAGGTGCCGCAGGTCGCGGGGGAGGACAGGCGCAGCGGCACGGTCGCGCCGCGCACCGCCTCGGTGAAGTCGATGCGGACGTCGGTCTCGACGTCCTCGCCGCGGCGCGGGCGGGTCGCACTGGACGCGGTGCCGCCGCCACGGCGGTTGAACAGGCCGCCGAGCAGGTCGCCGAGACCGCCCATGCCGCCCTGGGCACCCTGGGAGGCGGCCCGGCCGAACAGGTCGTTCACGTCGAACCCGCCCGCGCCGGCGCCGAACCCGCCGGGGAAGCCGCCGCCCGCGAACAGGCGGCGGGCCTCGTCGTACTGCTTGCGCTTCGCGGGATCGGACAGCACGCCGTGAGCCTCGGACACGGCCTTGAACCGCGCCTCGGCCTTGGCGTCGCCGGGGTTGGCGTCCGGGTGCAGCTCGCGGGCGAGCTTGCGGTACGCCTTCTTGATCTCGTCCTGCGAGGCGTCGGAGGAGACGCCCAGCTCGCGGTAGAAGTCCTTTTCGATCCAGTCCCTCGAACTCACCGGACGTCTCCTCCCCTCAGTGTCGGATTGCCGCGCCTCCGGCGCGGGTCGTGATTTCCTCGGCGAGGTCGGTGATCCGAGCTCGGTTTCGCGGCCTCCGCAGGCTCCGGCGGCGAAAACGGATCTCGGATCACCGACAGGAAATCACGAGTTCTCTTCTGCTACAGCGGGAGCAGGCTCGTGATCCGTTACCGCGACGAGCGCGGGCCGGACGAGCTTCTCACCGAACCGGTACCCGCGCCGGAGCACGGCGGTGACGGTCGGTCCGTCGACGTCCGGGGAGGTGCTGTGCTGCACCGCCTCGTGCACCGACGGGTCGAACGCCTCGCCCTCGTGCGCGAACGGCTCCAGGCCGGTCTTCTGCAGCGTGCTGACGAGCTTGTCCGCCACGGCCTTGAAGGCACCGGTCAGGTCGCCGTGCGCGGCGGCCCGCTCGATGTCGTCCAGGACGGCCAGCAGCTCGCCGGCCACCTGCGCCTTGGCGTTGTTGATCACCACGTCGCGGTCGCGTTCCACCCGCTTGCGGTAGTTCGCGTACTCGGCGGTGAGCCGCTGCAGGTCGGCGGTGCGCTCGTCGAGCTGCGTCTTCAGCTCGGCGGCCACGTCGTCGCCCACAACGACCGGTTCGTCGGTGA
Organism: Lentzea sp. NBRC 105346; assembly: GCF_030269605.1. Lineage (GTDB taxonomy): Bacteria > Actinomycetota > Actinomycetes > Mycobacteriales > Pseudonocardiaceae > Lentzea. Next base: position 190,346 of record NZ_BSTQ01000013.1, on the reverse strand, counting down.
CCACCTCGGCGGTCTCGGCTTCCGGCTGCCGGACCTCCCCCGACTCGGGGTCGATCCGGCGCCGGTCGCGCACGACCACCTGAGGCTCCTCACCGGGAGTACCCGGTGCCGGGTGGTCCGGAGCGGCGTGCCTCGGCTCGGTCACTTCTTCTCGTCCTCGTCGACGATCTCGGCGTCCACGACGTCGTCGGCCTTGTCGTCGGCCTTCGCGTCACCGGCGGTCGCACCGGCGGCGGCGTCCGCACCCGGCGCGTTGGCGTACATGGCCTGGCCGATGGCCTGCGACTCGGTCGCGAGCTTCTCCACCGCGGCCTTGATGGCGTTGATGTCGGTGCCCTTGAGCGCCTCGTTGGCCTCGTCGATCGCGGTCTTGACGCGGTCGCGGACGTCGGCCGGGATCTTGTCCTCGTTCTCCTTGACGACCTTCTCGGTCTGGTAGACGAGCGTCTCGGCCTGGTTGCGGACCTCGGCCTCCTCGCGGCGGCGCTTGTCCTCCTCCGCGTGGGCCTCGGCGTCCTTGACCATGCGGTCGATGTCCTCCTTCGGCAGCGCGGAGCCACCGGTGATGGTCATCGACTGCTCCTTGCCGGTGCCGAGGTCCTTGGCGCCGACGTGCACGATGCCGTTCGCGTCGATGTCGAAGGTGACCTCGATCTGCGGCACGCCACGCGGGGCGGGCGGCAGGCCGGTCAGCTCGAACATGCCGAGCTTCTTGTTGTGCGCCGCGATCTCGCGCTCACCCTGGAAGACCTGGATCTGCACGGACGGCTGGTTGTCGTCGGCCGTCGTGAAGATCTCGGAACGCTTCGTCGGGATCGTGGTGTTGCGCTCGATCAGCTTGGTCATGATGCCGCCCTTGGTCTCGATGCCCAGGGACAGCGGGGTGACGTCCAGCAGCAGGACGTCCTTGACCTCACCCTTGAGGACACCGGCCTGCAGGGCGGCGCCGACGGCGACGACCTCGTCCGGGTTCACGCCCTTGTTGGGCTCCTTGCCGCCGGTCAGCTCCTTCACGAGCTCCGCGACGGCGGGCATGCGGGTCGAGCCACCGACGAGCACGACGTGGTCGATGTCGCCGACGGAGATACCGGCGTCCTTGATCACGTTGTTGAACGGCGCACGGGTGCGGTCGAGCAGGTCGGACGTGATGCGCTGGAACTCGGCGCGCGACAGCGTCTCGTCGAGGAACAGCGGGTTCTTGTCCGCGTCGACCGTGATGTAGGGCAGGTTGATGGACGCCTGCGACGAGCTGGACAGCTCGATCTTGGCCTTCTCAGCGGCCTCGCGGATCCGCTGCAGGGCCATCTTGTCCTTGGTCAGGTCGATGCCGTTGGCCTGCTTGAACCGGTCCACCAGCCAGTCGACGATGCGCTGGTCCCAGTCGTCACCACCGAGGTGGTTGTCACCGGACGTCGCGCGCACCTCGACGACACCGTCGCCGAGTTCGAGCAGCGAGACGTCGAACGTGCCGCCACCGAGGTCGAAGACCAGGATGGTCTGCTCCTTCTCGCCCTTGTCCAGGCCGTAGGCCAGGGCGGCGGAGGTGGGCTCGTTGACGATGCGGAGCACGTTGAGGCCCGCGATCTGGCCGGCCTCCTTGGTGGCCTGGCGCTGCGCGTCCTCGAAGTAGGCGGGGACGGTGATCACCGCGTCGGTGATCTCCTCGCCGAGGTAGGCCTCGGCGTCGCGCTTGAGCTTCATCAGCACGCGGGCGCTGATCTCCTGCGCGGTGTACTTCTTGCCGTCGATCTCCTCGGTCTGCCAGTTCGTGCCGATGTGGCGCTTGACGGACCGGATCGTGCGATCGACGTTCGTGACGGCCTGGTTCTTCGCGGGCTGTCCGACCAGGACCTCGCCGTTCTTGGCGAACGCCACGATGGACGGAGTCGTCCGGGAGCCCTCCGAGTTGGCGATGACCGTCGGCTCACCGCCCTCGAGGACGGCGACGACGGAGTTGGTCGTCCCCAGGTCGATGCCGACTGCACGCGCCATTTGGAGTTCCTTCCGCTAGTACTTGTTGAGTGGTGCTGGCTCAAGTTTGCCAGGCCACCCAGAGTTGAGTCCACTCGACTCAAGCTTTCTGCCTGTCTCAACGGGCACCAGCCGCCCGATGTTCCCGGCCGGAAGTGATCCGGAACACCATGAAGGGCACCATCACGGCGTCTGGCGTCGTGATGGTGCCCTTCACGGCACTGCAGGTCAGGCGGGGCTGACGGTGATGTTGCCGGAGCCGGCGCGGAGGTTGAGCACCGTGGTGGCGTTCGGGTCGGTGGCGATGTCGATGTGCTTGTCGCCGCTGCCGGACTCGGTGTCGACCTTGTAGGGACCGTCCGGCACCCGCAGGATGATGTCGCCGGACCCGGTCTCCGCCCGGACCGTCCGCTTGGACACCATCCGCAGCTCGACGTGGCCGGAGTGGGCGATGACGTTGACGTCGTTGTCGATGCCGCTGCCGGAGATGTCGCCGGACCCGGAATCGACGGTCGTCTTTCCCTTGATGTCCTGCAGCCGCGCGTGGCCAGACCCGACGTGCGCGGTCACGTCCCCCTTCGCGTCCTCGACCACCACGTCACCGGAGCTGGCGTCGATCCGGACCTTCCCCCCGACATGCCGCGCGATCACGTGACCCGAACCCGCGTTGACGTCCACCTCGGCCAGGCCCTCGACGGTGACGTCGCCGGAGCCCACGGTGCCGCCCACCTTGACTTCCTTCGACGGCAGGTTGACCTGGTAGTCGACCGAGCAGTCGTTGCCACAGTCGTTGAGCGTCAGGACCTTGCCGTCGACCTTGTGCGTCTCCCCCTCCGGCTTCTGGTCCCGGCGGTGCGTGACCCGGCGGTGGATCGTCGTCTGCGTCGTCCCCTCGGTGTAGCGGATCGACACGTTGCCCGACCCGGTCTGGATGACGACAGACTCGATCTTGTCGGAGACCGCCTTGTCGTCCTCGAACGCGTGCTCCACGAAGCGGATCCCGCAGGCCGAGAGCCCCAGCGCCAGAGCCGCCATCACCACTGCTGTCCTCACCACCATGGCGTCAACGCTATTGGGACGGCACCGTCGAATCACCAGGGAAAGCCCCCGATCCGATACGGGGGTTACCCCTACTACGCGAGGTCCTCGACGACCGCGCGCAGCCGCGGCGCCGAGCGCGACGGGTCGTGCAGACAGGCCGTGGACGCCACCACGTGACCGGGTGCGATGCGCTCCCACACGTACCCGCGGACCGGCACCTCGTTGATCACCAGCCGGAACGGCCGGACCGGCCGGCCCAGACGTGACTCGACGGCGCGCACCACATCGCCGACGGGCAGCGGCGGACGGCCGGTGGGCGTACCGCGGTACCGGTAGAAGTCGTCGCGCAACGCGAGCACGGCGTCGCGCAACGCGGGACGGGTCAGCAGCGAGTTCGTGTCGGCCACGTCGTGCACGCGCTCGGGTTCCTCGGCCCGCGCGTCCTCCAGGACCTCGGTCCACCAACCCGGCCAGTCGCGCGCGGCCGCGGCCCGGTCGACGCCGGGCGGCACGATCACCGGCACACCGGGGTCGAGGCCGGGAAGGTCGGGCGTGGTGTCCACGGAAAGCGCCAGAGTGTCGCGAACGAACAGTGCGGCGAGCATCGACTGCGTGCCGACGCCGCACTCCACCGTCCAGTTCTCCCGCCGCGTGAACGCCATGAACCCATTGTCCCGCCGCGTCAGTCGCGGTCGCGGATCAAGAAGGACACGATTGGCTCCAGCTCGTCCGCCGTGGGTGGTGCGTCGGCCAGCAGGCCCTGGATGAGCAGACCGTCGACCGCGGCGAGCACCACCTTGAACCACACCGGGTTCGCCGGTCGCACGGTCTCGAAGGCGAGGTCGATCCACCGCCGGGCGGCGGGCCGCAGCTCCGGCCGCCGGGTGGCGAGCAGGTACAGCTCGTACTCGGCGAGCGTGCGGCCGCGGTCCTCGTCGAGAGCGCGCGCCAGGAACTCGGCGATCTCGCGCGGACTCGACTCGATCATTCGCAGCATCTCGCCGCACAGGTGCTCGGCCGACCACACCAGGGTCGCGATCAGCAGGTCGTCCAGCGTCGCGTAGTAGTAGGTGGGCGAAGTCGGGGGCACGTCCGCCTCGCGCGCGACCGAACGATGGGTCACCCCGCCCACGCCGTCGCGTTCGATCACCCGCAGCGTCGCCTCGAGGATCGCGCGGCGCCGCCGTTCGCCGCGCAGCTTCCGCCCGTCGACCTCTGTACTCAGTGGATCCTCCCGATCTCCAGGGTGACCACGCCCGCGATCACCAGCGCGAGCCCGGCGATCATCGTCGGGTTGAGGTGCTCACCCAGGAATCTCCAGCCGATGATCGCCACCGCGGCGACCCCGACAGCAGACCAGATCGCGTAGGCGACACCGACGAGCATCCCCATCTTCAGCGCCATCGACAACATCGTGAACGCGAGGGCGTACCCGGCCACGACCACAACGGACGGCCAGAGCTTGGTGAAGCCCTCCGACAGCTTGAGCGACACGGTCGCGGTGATCTCACCGGCGATCGCGATGGCCAGGACCAGGTACAGCACGGCGACTCCCAGAACGAACGCGAAACTACTTGAACGATTGTTCCACAAGTTCGAGCATGACACGGACCACGTCCAAGTGGTTACTGACCAGTAATGGGGCGTACGCTGCCGCCCATGACTGTGGAGCTCGTTCTCGGCCTCGTCGCGGTGGCGGTGAGCGTTGTCGCCTGGGGCGTGTTCGTCTCGGGCGTCGTGAAGATGATCAAGATCATCCGGCTCGGTCAGCCGGACGCGACCCGCAACGGCCCGTTCGTGCCCCGGCTGCGCCAGCTGATCGTCGAGTTCGTGGCCCACACACGGATGGCGAAGTTCCGCTCCGTCGCGCCGTGGCACTGGATGGTCATGTGGGGCTTCCTCATCGGCTCCGCGGTGCTGTTCGAGGCGTACGGCGAGGTGTTCAACCCGCACTTCCACTGGCCGATCATCGGCACGTGGTCGATCTGGCTGCTGCTGGTCGAGCTGCTCGGCCTCGGCACCGTCGTCGGTGGCGTCGTGCTGGCCGTCATCCGGCAGCTGAACCACCCGCGCCGCGCCGGTCGCGTGTCCCGGTTCGCCGGCTCGAGTTTCAAGGCGGCCTACTTCGTCGAGGCCGTCGTGATCATCGAGGGTCTCGGCATCCTCGGCGTGAAGGCGTTCAAGCAGTCGAGTGGCCTGGAGGTCGCTCCGCTGTGGACGTCGTTCGTCACGCAGCCGCTCTCGCACCTGCTGCCGTCGGCGCCGGTCTGGGTGTCGATCATGGCGCTGATCAAGCTGCTGTCCGGCATGATCTGGCTCGTCGTGGTCGGCAAGAACCTGACCATGGGTGTCGCGTGGCACCGGTTCAGCGCGTTCTTCAACATCTACTTCAAGCGCGAGGACGACGGCGGCGTCGCGCTCGGCGCACTGAAGCCGATGATGAGCGGCGGCAAGGTCCTGGACCTCGAAGAGGCCGACCCCGACAAGGACGTGTTCGGCGTCGGCAAGGTCGAGGACTTCACGTGGAAGGGCTGGCTGGACTTCAGCACCTGCACCGAGTGCGGCCGCTGCCAGTCCCAGTGCCCGGCGTGGAACACCGGAAAGCCGTTGTCCCCCAAGCTGGTCATTACGCAGCTGCGCGACCACGCCTTCGCCAAGGCGCCGTACCTGCTGGCCGGTGGCCGCAAGGACATGGGCGGCGACGAGGTCGGCCTGGTCGAGGAGAACTACAAGGACTACCAGAAGCGCCTGGAGTCCATCGACGTGCTGGCGATGGCCGAGGCCGAGCGCCCGCTGGTCGGCGGCGTGGACGAGATGGGCGTCATCGACCCCGAGGTGCTGTGGTCCTGCACCAGCTGTGGCGCCTGCGTCGAGCAGTGCCCGGTCGACATCGAGCACGTCGACCACATCGTCGACATGCGCCGCTACCAGGTGCTGATCGAGTCGAACTTCCCGACCGAGCTCGGCGGCATGTTCAAGAACCTGGAGAACAAGGGCAACCCCTGGGGCCAGAACGCCAAGGACCGCCTCGCGTGGACCGAGGGCCTGGACTTCGAGGTGCCCGTGTTCGACGGCGAGCTGGGCGACACCGAGTACCTGTTCTGGGTCGGTTGCGCGGGCGCGTTCGAGGACCGCGCGAAGAAGACCACGCGGGCCGTGGCCGAGCTGCTGCACACCGCGGGTGTCTCGTTCGCCGTCCTCGGCCCCGAGGAGACCTGCACCGGTGACCCGGCCCGCCGCGCGGGCAACGAGTTCCTCTTCCAGATGCTGGCGCAGCAGAACGTCGAGGTGCTCAACACGGTCTTCGAGGGCCGCGACGCGGGTCGCCGCAAGATCGTCGTCACGTGCGCCCACTGCTTCAACACGCTGGCGAACGAGTACCCGCAGGTGGGTGGCACGTACGAGGTCGTGCACCACACGCAGCTGCTGAACCGCCTGGTGCGGGAACGCCGCCTGGTGCCCGTCGCGCCGGTCACCGAGGACGTGACGTACCACGACCCGTGCTACCTGGGCCGCCACAACAAGGTCTACGAGGCGCCGCGCGAGCTGGTGGGCGCTTCGGGTGCGACGTTGCGCGAGATGCCGCGCCACCAGGAACGCTCGATGTGCTGCGGCGCCGGCGGTGCCCGCATGTGGATGGAGGAGCGGATCGGCAAGCGCATCAACGTCGACCGCGTCGACGAGGCGCTGTCGACCGCCCCGTCGAAGATCGCGACCGGCTGCCCGTTCTGCCGCGTGATGCTGACGGACGGCGTGACCGCCCGGCAGGCCGACGGCCAGGCCGGTGCGCACGTCGAGGTCGTGGACGTGGCGCAGCTGCTGCTCACCGCGGTCAAGCGCGGCCAGTCGGAACCGGCCGCGGAGCCGGCGCCGACCGCCTGACCTGATTCAGGAAACGAGCCCCGGTCCACAGTGGACCGGGGCTCGTTTTGTCAGAAGGCCCAGACCTTCACCTTCTTCACGTTGTCGCTCGGGTTGACGTCCCCGTACTGATCCTCGGTCACGACGATCTCGCCGCGCCTGATCTGCTTGTCCACCCGCGCGACGATCGTGTAGGTCACCGACTCGCCCAGGTGGACGTCCGGCTGGTACATGCTCGACATGTAGACCTTCTGCCCGTCGATCCACGGCACCGGCGCGTTCGTCGACAGCGGCGTGAGCCCGTCGGGCAGGGTTGCCGTGCCGTACAACGGGTTCGGGGCGTTGCCCGTGTTGGTGTAGGTGACGTCGATGTTCACCTGCTCGCCGACCCGCATGAAGCGCGGGACGTCGACATCGGTGACCGTCGCGTCGGGCCGGTACTCGACCATACCCGCGTTGAACGGGCCGGCCTGCCCGCCCTCGGTGAGCGTGAACTGCCGGGTCTGCAAGGTGCTCGGGTCGAAGTCCGAGTCGCCGCCGCCCTTGGTGAACGTCCAGGTACCCCTGGCGAACAGGGTGACGACTCGGGTGCCCGCCGGCACGTTCTCGATCTTGTAGTTGCCGTTCTCGTCCGTCGTGCCCGCGTAGTACACGCCGGGCACCAGGAAGGTGAAGTTCGCCAGCGGCTTCTCGTCCGTCTGCCGGATGCCGTCCTCGTTCGCGTCGATCCACGCCGAGCCGAAGACCGTGCCACCCTCGCTCGCCATCGCCGGCTGGACCACGACGGCCGAGGCTGCGAGTGCCAGCGCGAACGCGGAAAGTCTTGCCGTGTAACGCATTTCTGTTCCCCCAGTGTGTGTTGTTGTTGTGTCAGATGGTGTCGATGTTCTTGCGCACCACGTTGTTGTCGCGGTTGTCCTCGGCGAGGTCGTCGCCGTTGGCGGTGACGACGAGCTCACCCTTGACCTCACCGGTCACCCGCGCGTCCACCCGGTAGGTCACGGACTCACCGAGCCGGGTCGCGGCCTGGCGGCCGTTGGACATGAGCACCGTCTGGCCGCGGACCTCACCGGCTGGCGCGTTCGTGCCCAGCGGCTGCAGCCCGGCCGGCAGCTCGGCGATGCCGTACAACGTGATCAGGCAGTTGCCCTCGTTGCGGAAGGTGACGTCGATGCTCACCAGGTCACCGACCCGCACGAGCTCCGGCGCGCCGACCTTCGCGATCGCGGCGTCCCGATACTGCTTCACGACACCGAGGTCGACCTGCTCGGTCTCGCCCGCGGTGACGGTGAAGTATTCGGTCCACCCGGTGTTCGGGTCGGCCGCGGAGTCGCCGCCGGGCTTGGTGAACGCCCACCGCTGCGGGCCGTCCTGCTCGGTGATCCGGTAGCTGCCCTGCGGGAGGTTCTCGAACCGATAGGCGCCGTTCGCGTCGGTGATAGAGACGCGGCGGCCGCTCAGAAAGACCTGCACGCCCTCGGCGGGCGGCTCGTCGGCCTGACGGATGCCGTCGTAGTTCGCGTCCATCCACACCGAGCCGGTGATCGTGCCGGCCGGGTCGGCCGTCGCGGGCTGAGCCACGAGGGCCGACGCGGCCAGTGCGAGACCGAACGCCGAAAGCTTTGCCACGTAACGCATTTCAGTTCCCCCAAGTCGATGATGTGCTCCCCTTCGACCTGAGTACGCGCGTCACGTCCGTACGGTTGCCTTGCGAACGTTGTTGTTTTCGTCGGTGTCCCACGGGTTGTTGGCCTCGGCGACGATCTGCCCCCGAACGGACGCGTCGACACGCGCCCTGACGGTGTAAGTGACCGATTCGCCGATGTTCGTGTCAGGCTGGTAATAGCTCGACATGTAGACCTTCTGCCCGTCGATGTACGGCACCGGCGCATCCGTCCACAGTGGAGTCATTCCCGCCGGGAAGGTCGCAATGCCGGACAGCGGCGTGGGGCTGTTGCCGGTGTTCTCGAAGGTGATCTTCACCTCCACCTCGTCACCGACCCGGACCTTCCTGGGCGCCCGGACGGCCGTGACGGCGGTGTCGACGCGCTCCTTGATGAGCCCGGCGTTGAACGGCCCCGCCTGCTCGCCGGGCTGCACCGTGAAGTCCGCGGTGGCACCGGTGTTCGGGTCGAAGTCCGAGTCACCGCCGGACTTGGTGAAGGCCCACGTGCCGCGGCCGAACCACGAGATCCGGTAGCTCGTGCGGTCCGGGAAGTTCTCGAACCGGTAGTTGCCGTTCTCGTCAGTCGACGTCACGCCGGTGTACATGTCGTTGAGCATCAACTGGTAGCCGGCCACCGGCGGCTCGTCCGCCTGCCGGATGCCGTCCTCGTTGACGTCGAACCACACCGATCCGAAGACGACGCCACCGGCTTCAGCGGAAGCCGGTGGCGCGAAGGCGACCAACGTGCCCAATGCGAGCGCGAACGCGATCTTGCGCATTCGAATCCCCCAATTCGAAGTATGTACCTCGTTCTGGGAGACGCGCTTCACACCGGCTGGTTGCGTCAGTCGTTGTCGGTGACCTTGTCGTAGACCAGGTTCAGCACCCAGCCGGTCAGCGCGACGATGATCGCGCCCCAGAACGCGGGCCAGAAACCGTCGACCCGGAAGGGCAGGCCGAACTGGTCGGCGATCCAGCCGGTCAGCATGAACAGCAACGCGTTCACGACCAGGCCGATGAGGCCAAGGGTGACGATGTAGAAGACGCAGCCGAAGAACTTGACGACCGGCTTCACGACCGCGTTCACCAGACCGAAGATCACCGCGACGCCGAGCAGCGTCAGGATCCGGGTCGTGGTGGTGCCTTCCAGCAGGTCGATGCCGGGGATCAGGGTCGACACCCAGACCGCCACCGCGGTCAGCAGCACATGAACCAAAATTCCCATGCCGCAGGCTAACGGTGACGGCCGGATATTCGTCGTCACTCGGACAGTGGATAGCCGCCCATGTCGCCCTCCCTCTCGTACCGCCAGTCGGTACGATATCGGATAGTACGACTTCGTAGCAATCTACTCTTTGCTGTCGAGCGCCAGCCGGGTGCGGCGATGCGCCGGACCGAGCTCACCGGCCAGCACCTCCATGACCTGCTTGAGCAATTCGCGCAGTTGTTCCAGGTCTGCACCCGGCAGCGCGGTGAACAGCTCCTTCTCCCGTTCGGCCTGCCCGGCCACGATCTGCAGGAAGATGTCGCGACCTTCGCCGGTCAGCGTCGCGGGCAGCGAGCGACGGTCGCTCGGGTCGAGCTCACGGACCACCAGGCCGGCCTTCTCGAGACGGTCGAGCCTGCTGGTGATCGTCGTGGCGGGGCTGAGCGTGCCGTTCGCGAGCTGTTTGGGCGTGAGCCGGTGGGGCGGGCCGATCCAGAACAGGCGGGCGAGGATCTCGTAGTCGGCGCGGTTCAGGCCGTGCGGCGCCGCGATCTCGGTCGCGAGGAAGTCCAGGTACTTGCTGATCTGGTGGACGCGGTCCACCACGCCCTCGACCACCGGGTCGATCGCGGGGACCATCGCCCTCCAGGTTTCGACCTCGGCGTCGGTGTCGTCCTCGCCTCGCATCTCGCGATCGTAGTACCACGAAAACCGGCGCGGCCTGCGTCCATTATGGACACAGGCCGCGCCGTCCTACCCCCGTGGTGATCAGCGCCATCCCCCTGTGGCAGATCCCGTCCTTAAGACACCGCAGGCGTGGCGGATGTTGCCTCCCGAGAGCTATGTCACTCGAATGCAGTAACTAGCGGCCGCCCCTAGGCTTGCCCGCATGAGTGAGCAGCAGCAGCCCAGCGGCGAGAGCACCCTGACCGTCGTTCTGGCCCTGTTGGTGAACCTGGCGATCGCGGTGATGAAGGGCGTCGCCGGCGTGATCACCGGCTCCGCGGCGGTGTTGTCCGAGGCCGCTCACTCGGTCGCGGACACGTTCACCGAGGCCCTGCTGCTGACCGCGCTACGCCGCTCCGACCGGCCCGCCGACCGCAGGCACCCTTTCGGATACGGCAAGGAGCGCTACTTCTGGTCGCTGCTCGCCGCCGTGTCGATCTTCGCCTCGGGTGCGATGTTCGCGTTCTACGAAGGGTTCAGCACGCTGTTCGGCCACCCGACCGAGCAGGTCAAGCCGCTCGTCGGCTACATCGTGCTGGGCCTGGCGTTCGCCATGGAGTCGGTGTCGTGGACGCAGGCGTTCCGCCAGGTGCGCGCCGAGGCCGCGGCCGAGGGGCGGTCGCTGATGAGGTTCCTGCAGATGTCGGACGACCCGACGGTGAAGACGGTCTTCCTGGAGGACTCCGCCGCGCTCATCGGCCTGGTGCTGGCGTTCGGTGGCCTCGGGCTGCACCAGCTGACCGGGTCGCACATCTGGGACGGCATCGCGTCCGTGCTGATCGGCCTGCTGCTCGCGCTCGTCGCGTACGTCCTCGCGCGGACCAACCGCGGTCTGCTGATCGGCCGCCAGGCCGACCCGGTGATGGTGAAGGCGATCTGGCGGCGGCTCGCCGGTGTGCCGGAGGTCGACGCCGTGGTCGACGTGCTCACCATGTTGATCGGCACCGACCGGGTGCTGCTGTGTGCGCGGCTGGACTTCGACGACTCACTCACCGCCGCGCAGCTCGAGGAGGTGTGTGTGCGCCTCGACGGCGAGCTGCGCGCCGAGTTCGGCGACCTCGACGAGATCTTCCTGGAACCGGTGCCGCGCAACAATCCCGAGCTGCGTCAGCGGGTGCTCGACCGGTACGGCGACCTGTCGCGCGGCTGACGCGGCTCAGCGGCGCGTGTCGGTCCGGTGGAAGTTCAGGTACGCGCGGCTCGGCGTCGGCCCCCGCTGCCCCTGGTACCGCGACCCGGCCTGCTTCGAGCCGTACGGGAACTCGGCGGCGCTGGTCAGCCGGAACAGGCACAGCTGTCCGATCTTCATGCCCGGCCACAACGTGATCGGCAGGTTCGCCACGTTCGACAGCTCGAGCGTGATGTGCCCCGAGAAACCGGGGTCGATGAACCCGGCCGTCGAGTGGGTCAGCAGGCCGAGGCGGCCGAGGCTCGACTTGCCCTCGAGCCGGCCCGCCAGGTCGTCGGGCAGCGTGACCATCTCGAACGTCGACCCGAGCACGAACTCGCCGGGGTGCAGCACGAACGGCTCGCCGTCCGGCGTCTCCACCAGGCTCGTCAGCTCGTCCTGCTGCACCGACGGGTCGATGTGGGTGTACTTCAGGTTGTTGAAGACCCGGAAGAAGCGGTCCAGCCGGACGTCGATGCTGGACGGCTGCACCATCTCGACGTCGAACGGGTCCAGGTGGAGTCGCCCGGACTCGACCTCTTTGCGCAGATCCTGGTCACTCAGAAGCACTGGCACAGGGTAGCCCGACGTTTGTGTATGATCGGCGACGCACTACCGATGCGGGTGTAGTTCATTGGTAGAACGACAGCTTCCCAAGCTGTAGAGGCGGGTTCGATTCCCGTCACCCGCTCCACATACGAAGGCCCAGGTGACTCGTCACCTGGGCCTTTCGTCGTTACTTGGCCTCGTGGCACACGTTGGACGGCGGCGGGTCGCACACGTAGCCGGGGAACGTGCCGATCGCGGGTTCCGTGGTGGTCGTGGTCCTCTTCGACGACGTCGGCGACCACGTGTCCGGCGGGATGTCCCAGTCGTCATCACCGGGACGCGGCTCCGGAGCCTTGCTCACGGAGGTGGTGGTCGGCGCGGGCTCGTGGCCGCGGACCGCACGGGTGGTCGGCGTGACCGCCGGTGCCGTGGCGGGCGCCTGTCCCACCTGCTGCGCGGAGGAACCGGTCGTTGGCGGGGTCTGTCCGGCGGCGTCCCGATCGGACGGGACGTCGCGGCGGCCGGGTGCGAGGGCGACCAGGACACCGGCCGCGACCACCAGCACCGCCAAGGCGGCGACCAACACGAACCTGCGGCGCCGCGATATGCCGGAACCGTCGGGAAGCGGACTGAGTGAAACCGGCTCGACCGTCAGTTCCGCACGGGCCGCACGCCAGCGCTCGATGGTCTCCTCGTCCGCCCCGCACGCGCGGAGGAACGCGGTCAGGACCTGTTCGCTCGGCGGCGTCGTCCGGGACAACGCCGAGTTCAGCGTCGAACTGGGTAAGACGTCGCCGGCCTGTGCGGCTCGGCGTTCCGGAACGCGGTAGCTCAGGCCGAGCCGGGTGCGCAGTTCCCGCAATGCCGCGACGAATTCCGCATCACCCGTATTCGCGGGCGGGTTCCACCACGATTCGGTGCTCATCGACTCCCCCTGTCGGACTCGGATGCGTCGCCAGCATGGCAGTGCCGTCCCGATCAGTCCCGGACATCGCGGAATCTTGTCGGACGGCTATTCGGACGGATTGCCTCGGATCGAGCGATTCGACCAGGGAGGTCCGGAGATGCCACAGCGACAAATCCCCGACAAGCGGAACACGGTGCTCGTGTTCGCCGCGTTCGCGCTGGCGGTCGTGGCGGCGTTCCTGCTGGGCCATCACCTGGGCGACGAGCCGAGCACCGCCGAGCCGCCGGTCGCGGAAGCACCTGCGGAAGTACCCGCGGAACCGACGGAGGAGCCGGCAGAGGAGCCGCAGGAGACACAGCCGGCTGAACAGGTTGAACAGCCCGTGCAGCCGGAAGAGCCCGCACCCGTGGAACCGGTCGTGAACGAGTCGTCCGAGCCGTCCGACCTGCCCGGACAGGCTGAGCCCGTCGCGGAGGAGACGACGTGGCGGTTCGAATCCGCCGAACCGTCCGAGCCCGAGCCGACCGTCCGAACCTTCCCGATGGAGCCGCCGCACGAGCCGGACGAGCCGGACGTCCCGGCGCCGATCGTGGTCGGCCCGCACACGGACGGCCCGTTCACGTACCTGCCTGCCGGCCGCTGAACCGAACCATCACCCCCGAATACAAATGGAGGATCACAGTGCGACTGCCCCTGCTCAAAACCGCGGTGGGCGGCATTCTCGCCGCCGTCGCCCTGGTCGGTATTTCGTCCGAAGGCCGCTCGATATCGGCCGATCCGCAACTCGTCGCCGTCGAGAAGTCGACCGACGACGAAACGCGTCGGCGGATCGTGGAGACCGCCGAACAGGAGATGAACAGCAAGCGCAACCGGGAAACCGGCGACAACTGCAACTCCTACAGCCCGAACGGGAAATGCCAGGCGTGGTGCGCGGACTTCGCGAAGTTCGTCTGGGGCAAGGGTGGCGCGAAGACCGACGGCGTCACCTCGATGGCCAACAGCTTCCGCGACTACGGCAAGAAGAACCACACGTGGCGCAACGGGCCGAGCGTCAAGCAGGTGCGGCCCGGTGACGCCGTGACGTACCGCCTGAACGACAAGGACTTCCGCAACGACCACGTCGGCATCGTCACGGCCGTCGACCGGAAGACCGGTCGCATCACGGTGATCTCCGGCAACAGCGGCAACAAGATCCGCAAGGTCACGATCGACCCGAAGAAGGCACAGGTCACCGGGTTCGCCTCGCCCGTCGCCAAAGACGCCAAGGCCAAGACCAAAACCGCGCCGAAGAGCAAGAAGCCCGGCCGGATCGAGCCACAGCCCGCGCCGGTGACGGTGACCGGCGACCACCTGTCCCACGGCTGATCCACACACAAGGAGGAAGAAATGCACCGGACACCGAAGATCGCGGCCCTGGCCGTTCTGGTCGCGTCCCTGCTCGGCGGCCTGGTCGCCACGCAGAACGTCGACGCGGCACCCGCCATCGACCCCGTGGCGGCGGTCAAGGCCGACCCGCCACAGGAACGGATTCGCGAGCGAATCGCCACGACCGCCCTCGGGCAGGTCGGTCAGCACGAGAAGGGCGGGGCGAACCACTATCCCCGCAAGTACCAGCTCGACAAGACCGTCTTCTGGCCCACCCAGTGGTGCGGGGTGTTCGTGTACTGGACGTGGACCAAGAGCGGTGCCACCGGCGCGAACATGTCCGACACCACGGTCCCGCCCAAGAAGAAGTGGGACACCGTCAACCAGGGGCACCTCGCGACCTACTGGCAGGCGTGGGCCAAGAAGCACAAGCTGTGGAAGCCGATCAAGCAGCGCTCCGTCGTCAAGGGTGATGCCGTGGTCTATGGCAACTTCCCGCAGCAGAAGGGCCACATCGGTGTCGTCGTCGACGTCAAGTACGACGCCCACGGCAAGGCGACCCACATCAAGACCGTCGAGGGCAACGTCCACGACAGCGTCGTGGCCACCCCGTGGCGCAAGCTGAAGGATCTCCGTGGCGGCGAAGGGAACTACGCCGCGTCCGGGTTCGTCTCAGCGGCCTGACGACCGTCGCGAAGGGCCTGGTCTCCGGGCCCTTCGCGTCAGTCCACCGGCAGGCCCCACGGCCTGCGCTCCGCGTCCAGCGATGCCCATCCGCCGCCACGGGCGAGAGCGGCCCGCACACCCGCGACGTGTTCGGCGAACGAAGCCAGGTCGCCGTGCAGCAGGGCGGCCCGTTCGACGTCGAGCGGATGGGTGTCGTCGTGCCAGAGGTCGACCGGGAAGCTCGCCACGAAGGTCATGGACTGCAACAACTGCAGCAGGGCGACCGACGGGGCCGCGGCCTCGGCCTCGTACGAGGAACGGATCTGCTCACACGCCGACAGCAGATCGCGAACCTGGCGGATGGCGTCGGCCGGCGTGCCGTCCCACGACGGGTCCGGCCAGACGCGGGTGCTCAGCTCCAGCCACAGACTCCAGCCGGCGGCCAGCTCCGCCTCGTCCTTCGGACGCCATGTCCCCATGACTCCACTGTGCATGCCGAACCGGGCAACGTCTCGCGACGATGACCACGACCACAGGGTGACCTAGGACGGCGCCGGCGCGGCCTCGCGGAGTTCCAGCGAGTGCACGTCGGCACCGGGCACCCGGAGCCACCCC
Organism: Lentzea sp. NBRC 105346; assembly: GCF_030269605.1. Taxonomy (GTDB): domain Bacteria; phylum Actinomycetota; class Actinomycetes; order Mycobacteriales; family Pseudonocardiaceae; genus Lentzea. Next base: position 174,604 of record NZ_BSTQ01000013.1, on the reverse strand, counting down.
GCGGCGGTGATCTCCTTGAGCTCCACCTCGACGCGCCGGAAGTCGCGCGGGGAGAGCTCGGTGTACCCCTGCCGCACCACGTGGTCGAACACCTCGGGCGAGAGGATGACGGCCAGGTTGGCGTCCGGTGCGAGGACGAGCGCACGTCTCACCGGCTCCGCGTTGACGAGCCGGCTGACGTGCACGACGGCCTGTCCGCCGAACCCGAGCGGCGCCGGGTACGCCACCCCGTGGTGCAGCGCGACGCGCAGCCGCAACCGTTTGCTCGGCGGCAGGCCGAAGTTGCGCCGGGCGAGCCCGTCGTCCAGCGCGTCGAGGAACGGGCCGACCACCTTCGGCTCCAGCTCCTCGCCGGGCAGCACGGCCAGTTCCTCGTCGCCCTTCGGTTGCCGCAACCAGCTGTCGCGGCGCAGCCCGGCGTCGAGCGCGGCGTCGCTGAGCACCGACTCGAGCATTGCCTGCGCGACGGACTTCTCCGGATCGGTTCGTCTGCCGTACCCTTCCGCGTCGGCGGACATGCAGAGGGCACGCTGAAATGGTCCAACCATTACGAGCCTTTCTGTGGAAGAACGCGGGACGGTCCGCGTCGCCGCGAAACTTTCCACCGAAGAGGTGAACCAGATTCCCCACTACTGGGGGATGTCATCAGGATTTTCGGCTCGCTTGCGCAGTGCGATCTCGTTCACTACGACCGTTCGGCGGTACAGCTTGCGGATGATGCCCGCCTTTTCGAGCTCACGCAGTTCCGATTCCGCCGCGGAGAGCGACATACCGGACAGCGAGGCGATTTCCTTCTGCGTCAACGAGACGTCGATGTCCACTCCGGACGACGTCCGCCGTCCATACGCGACCATCAACTCGTAGAGCACGCGCACGACCCGCGTGGCGGCCCGCCGGGACGCGGCCTGGTCGACCCGCCGCTCGTTGGACCACCGCAGTCGCGCCGACAGCATCCGGCTGAACTCGACCGATCCACGGGGGTGGTCGGCCAGGTACTTCTCCAGGTCGGGCCAGGCGATGGACTTGTAGGTGACGGTGGTGGACGCACGCACGGTCGCGCTTCTCGGCTTGTGTTCCAGCGGCCCCATCTCGCCGACGAGGTCGCCGCCGGTTCTGATCGCGAGGAGCACCTGACCGCCTTCGGGCAGATCGACCTCGATCTTGACGTATCCGGTCAGCAGCAACAGCACGTCGTCGCCCTCTTCGCCCTGCCGCAGCAGGTTCTCGCCCTGCAGACGTGTCCGGGAGGTCCCGAGATTCAGCAACGCGTCTCTGGGCGGACCGGGCAATCGACCGAGGAAGCTTTGTGCAGGCCAGGAGCTGTCGCCAATGGACAATCAATCTCCACGTGCGCGAGAAGCCATCGAAAACGGCACGACGATAGCGCCTTCCCGACTCCGTTCGCACGTATTCCGAGTTGTTGATCTATGCCTATCGAGATAAGCCGTGGAATTGCAAAAAAGAGGCCTTGGAGTGCCGCCGCACTCCAAGGCCTCCGCAACGGCCGAAATCAGGCCTTGACGGCTTCCTTCTCGGGCTCCTCGTCGGTGTCGAGCGAGTCGAGGAGCTCGTCACGCTCCCGCGACGGCTCCGACTTGAGGAATCCGATCGTCAGGTAGAGCACCAGCGAGAGCACGAGCGGCCAGGAGACCAGCACGCCCTTGGTGACCCACGCGGCCTTGTTCATCTGCTCGATGTACAGGAACGCCCACATGCCCAGACCGCCGACCACCGACGCGATCGCGGCGGTGGAACCGATCCTGCGGAACCACGGCAGCAGGCCGAGCATCAGCGGGATCGCGATCGGGCCCATGGTGGCCGCGACCAGGTCGACGACGACCTTCAGCACGAAGCCCTGGCCGCCGGAGATGATCGCGATCAGCATGCTGCCGCCGATGAACAGGAACGTCGTGACGCGGGCGAGCACCAGCTGCCCGTCCGAGGTGAGGCGGGTGATGCCCTTCCACAGCCTCGGCAGCATGTCGCGGGTGATCACCGCAGAGATGACGTTCGCGTCGGACGACACCATCGCCATCGTGTGCGAGAAGAAGCCCGCCAGCACCAGGCCGATCATGCCCGCGGGCAGCATCTGCTTGCCCATCTCGATGTAGGCGCTCTCCGCGGCCGCGCCCTGCAGGCCCGGCACGATCAGCGGAGCGGCCCACATCGGGAAGAACAGCACGAGCGGCCACACGAGCCACAGCACGGACGACAGCAGGGCCGAACGCTTGGCGGCGAAGGCCGACGGCGCGGCCATGTAGCGCTGCGCCAGGTTCCACATGCCGCCGTTGTACTCGAGCGTCTTGATCAGGAAGAGCGCCATGAAGAACGTGCTCGTGTACGGCCCGGCGAGCGGGTCGCTGTGGCTCTCCGGCAGCTTGTCCCAGATCGTGATCGGGAAGTCCATGCCCAGCCGGCCGGCGACCGCGAAGAACATCGCGAAGCCGGCGGCGGCCTGGATGATGAACTGGCCGAAGTCGGTGAGGGCGTCGGCCCACAGGCCGCCGAGCACCGAGTAGATCATCGTGACGAGACCGATGAGGATGATGCCCCACGTGATGGGCACGCCCGCGAAGCCCTTCAGCAGGATCGCGACGGCCGCCCACTTGGCGGCGATGTCGACGACCTTGAGCAGCGCGCCCGCCCACGCCATGACCTGCTGGGTCGGCACGTTGTAGCGCCTGGCCAGGTACTCCAGCGGCGACGCGACGTTGTACTTCGACCGCAGGCGGTTCCACCGGGGCGCGAACAGGAACGCGCCGATGCCGACACCGATGCCGATGGTCAGCGACCACCAGACGTAGACGGTGAGGCCGAGCCGGTAGGCCTCCGAGGCGAACGCCACGAACATGACGGCGCTGTATCCGGACATGTGGTGCGAGATGCCGGACAACCACCAGGGCATCTTTCCGCCCGCGGTGAAGAAGTCCGCGATGTTCTGGACCCGGCCACGAGACCAGAGCCCGATCGCGACCATCACGAAGAAGTAACCGACGACTACGACCCAGTCGAGGGTGCCCATGTGACCTCCTGGCGTGCACACACGTGTGCCCGCGAGAGCGCACCAGGCCATGGGCGGCGGAACCTGGCACATCCCGCACGGGATATGTGACGTAGGTCTTACGAGGCTGTTGCCTCGGATGGAAGAGCTTCGCCAGTCTTGAATCACATTCGTGACCGTTGGTCATGTATGTGAACTCGTATGACCGCGTCATAGGCCCGTGGGACCTGCGTCACACCCCCGTAAGCACGAACGGAGGTGCTGATGGTCACGCCCGCGCCAGGGGTCGCGCTGGTCGACCCCGTGCCGCTGTACCGGGAGGGCCTGTCCGCGCTGATCCGACGCACTGCGGGGTTGCGTTGGCTCGGCTCGACCGGTCACCCGCACACGGCCGTGCGGCTGCACGAACGGCTCAGGCCGGACGTGCTGCTGATCGACTCGGTGCTCGACCCGGCGGGTCACCTGGCGCGGTTGCTGATCGACGGCGACCCGCACCTGCAGGTCATCTCGCTGGTCCGGGACGCCCACGCGGGCACCGACTACGTCCGGACCGTGCTGGAGGCCGGCGCGCGCGGCGTGGTGCCGCGCAGCGCCGAGCCGGACCGGATCGTGCGGGTGATCCTGGAGACGTGCCGGTCGAACGGGTACGTCGACCCGAACCTGCGGCCGCGCTCCCGGCCCGCGCTGTCCCGGCGCGAGTACGAGGTGCTCACGTTGATCGCGGACGGGCTGGAGAACCAGTCGATCGCGGACGCCATGCACGTGTCCGTCGAGACGGTCCGCTCGCACGTCAAGGGAATCCTGCGGAAGATGCGCGCCCGCGACCGCACACACGCGGTGTCACTCGGGTACCGCACGGGCCTGCTGATGGCCCGCCCAGCCGTGCGCGAGTAGCGCCAGCACTGCGTGACGCCGCTCACCTCATGAACATATCGCCGAAGGTCTACTGGACATGGCGTCCCTCGAAGACTGTCTACTTCCCCACTGATCGGTGGTATCGCTTGCCGGGGTTACTGTCGAGTAATAAGCTGTTGTTACCGGTCAGTAGGCGACATCCGCCGCCGCGACCCTGAGGAGTGAGCTGACGAGATGGGCCACTACAAGAGCAACGTAAGGGATCTCGAGTTCAACCTGTTCGAGGTCTTCAACGTGCAGGACCACCTCGGCACGGGGCCGTTCGAGCAGTCCGACGAGGACACCGCGCGCGGCGTTCTGGCCGAGTTGAAGAACCTGGCGGAGGGTCCGCTAGCCGACTCGTTCGTCGACGCTGACCGCAACCCGCCGGTGTTCGACCCGGCGACGCACACCGCGACCCTGCCGGAGTCGCTGAAGAAGTCCTACCAGGCCGTGTGGGAGGGCGAGTGGTACCGCCTGTTCCTGCCGACCGAGCTGGGCGGCTACGGCACCCCGCCGTCGGTCACCTGGGCCGCGTCGGAGCTGATGCTCGGCGCCAACCCGCCGATCTACATGTACCTGGCGGGCCCGAGCTTCGCGACGGTCGTCTACAACAACGGCACTGAGCGCGACAAGCACTGGGCGCAGCTGATGATCGACCGCGGCTGGGGCGCCACCATGGTGCTGACCGAGCCGGACGCCGGTTCGGACGTCGGCGCCGGGCGCACCAAGGCCATCAAGCAGGACGACGGCACCTGGCACATCGAGGGCGTGAAGCGGTTCATCACGTCCGCGGACCAGGACCTCACCGAGAACATCATGCACCTGGTGCTCGCCCGTCCCGAGGGCGAAGGCGTCGAGTCGAAGCCGGGCACCAAGGGCCTGTCGCTGTTCCTCGTGCCGAAGTTCCACTTCGACCCGCAGACCGGTGACCTCGGCGAGCGCAACGGCGCCTTCGTGACCAACGTCGAGAAGAAGATGGGCATCAAGGCGTCCACCACGTGCGAGCTGACCTTCGGTCAGCACGGCGTGCCCGCCAAGGGCTGGCTGCTCGGCGAGGTCCACGACGGCATCGCGCAGATGTTCGACGTCATCGAGTACGCCCGCATGATGGTCGGCACCAAGGCCATCGCGACGCTGTCGACCGGTTACCTCAACGCGCTGGACTACGCCAAGGAGCGCGTCCAGAGCGCCGACCTGACGCGTATGACGGACAAGACCGCGCCGCGCGTCACCATCACCAACCACCCGGACGTGCGCCGCAGCCTGATGCTGCAGAAGGCGTACACCGAGGGCCTGCGCGCCGTGTACCTGTACACCGCGACGTTCCAGGACAAGGTGTTCCTGGGCGGCGAGGACGCCGAGCTGGCCGCGAAGGTCAACGACCTGCTGCTGCCGATCGTCAAGGGTGTCGGCTCGGAGCGTGCCTACGAGCAGCTCGCGCAGTCGCTGCAGACCCTGGGCGGCTCGGGCTTCCTGCAGGAGTACCCGATCGAGCAGTACATCCGGGACGCGAAGATCGACTCCCTGTACGAGGGCACCACGGCCATCCAGTCGCTGGACTTCTTCTTCCGGAAGATCATCCGCGACAAGGGCCAGGCGCTCGGCTTCATCAACGGCGAGATCCAGAAGTTCCTCGACAACGAGGGCGGCAACGGCCGCCTGAAGGAGGAGCGGGCGCTGCTCAAGCAGGGTCTCGAGGACCTGCAGGGCATGCTCGGCGCGCTGGTCGGCTACCTCACCTCCTCGCAGGAGGACGTGCGGAACATCTACAAGGTCGGCCAGAACTCGGTCCGCCTGCTGATGACCGCCGGTGACGTGCTGGTCGGCTGGCTGCTGCTGCGCCAGGCCGAGGTGGCGCTGAACAAGCTGTCCGGCACCGTTTCGGCAAAGGACAAGGCGTTCTACGAGGGCAAGGTCGCCGTCGCGTCGTTCTTCGCGAAGAACGTCCTGCCGGAGCTGACCGCGCGCCGCAAGGTCGCCGAGTCGACCGACAACTCCCTGATGGACCTGGACGAGTCCGTCTTCTAAGTCGCCGCACCCGCGAACGACGGGGCCGCACCTCCTGCCCGAGGTGCGGCCCCGTCATCCGTTTCAGCCCTTTTGGGCTCGGGCGGCGACGAAGCAGTACACACCGAACGCCGCCAGTCCGACCGCGACCAGGGCCAGCAGAATCGCGCCGAACGGTTGAGCCGCCAGCGTGTGCAGCGCCTTGTCCAGGCCACCGGACTGCTCCGGGTCGGCGTAGATGGCGGCGAGTCCGACCAGGACGCCGATGACGCCGTAGGCACAGCCCTTGCCGATCCACCCGACCCGGCCGACGGGCTCGATCCAGCTCGGCGCCTTGCTCATGTCGAGGTCCTGCTCGAAGGACTTCTTCACGCCCTTGCGGAAGATCGCGCCGGCCACGACGAGGATGCCGATCGCCACGGCGCCGACCAGCAGCTGACCGCCCGGCATCGCGAGCACCTTCGCGGTGAACGTCTGCTGTTGTTCCGTCGAGTTACCGGCATCACCGCTGGTCGCGTACTTGAACGCCGCGAACGCGATGGCGCAGGACGTGATGCCGCGGCCGACCGAGCCGAACCGCCTGGTGATCCGCTTGCGCTTCTTCGGGATGTACCGGTAGCCGACCAGCGCCAGCGTGAACTGCCAGACGGCGAAGCAGACCAGCCCGATCGCGAGCACCCACAGCAGCAATGGGCCCAGCGGGGTCTCCGCGAGCGCCTGCACCGCGCCCTTCTGGTCGGTCTGCTCGCTTCCACCGAGCACGACCTGGATCGCGAGCCACGCCACTACGACGTGCACGACCCCGTACAGCACCATTCCCACCCGCCCCAGCACCTGGACGACGGGCTGTCTTCGTGTCTCCTCTGCGACAGTGGCCACGAACGGGTGAATACCCATTCGTGGCCACTTGACAACCTCGCAGCTCAGCCGCTTGGTGGTGGTGCGTCGCAGATGATCTTCGGTGACGGGTCGTACCGCACGGTCCGGCTCTCCGAGCGGGTCTGGCCGCTGCGGCGGTCCTTGATCGTGCGGGTGTCGGTCACCGTGAAGCCCTGCGCGCCGTTGCCGGCAACGCACGGCTGGGTCGTCTTGTGGATCTCCTTGGGCTCGGTGAAGTTCGACTTCTCACTGGTCGAGCCGGTGACGTCGTAGTTCTTCGTGCCCCACAGGACGATCTTGATCGTGGACGGGGTCCAGATCGTCTGGATCGCGACGCCGGTGTCGTCCGGGTTGGTGAACCTGATGTCGATCAGGCTGTTGCCGTTGGTGTCCATGAACACCGTGGCCTCGCGACCGGCCGGGTACCGGGAGATCCAGTAGCTGTGCTCCTTGTGGCCCGCGTCCTTCATGCCCGCGTAGTACGAGGCGTTGTAGAGCGTCGTGGCGAACTGCGAGATGCCACCGCCGACCGCGCGGCCCGGCGCGCCGTTCTCGATGATGCCCGCCTCGACATAGCCCTGCGCGGTGCCGCGCGGGCCCGTGTAGCCGTTGAGGCTGAACGTCTCGTGCGGCTTCACGATCGCGCCGTTGACCTTGGCGGCGACGACCTTGATGTTGACGCCGGACTCCGCGGCGAAGCCACCGGTCTGGAACTCGCCGATGACCTCCTTGATGCCCATCTTGTTCGCCTGCTCGGTGGTGACCTTCGCGGGCGTGTGCTTGTACTCGGCCTTGATCTCCCGCTTGTCCGAGCTCTTCAGCACGTCGAAGTACTTCTCGAAGCTCTTGTCCCAGTCGACGCCCATGCCGTCGACCGACTCCTTGACCGTCGGCTTGCCGCCCTCGAAGACGATCTGGGCGTCCTTGCCTTCCTTCTCGGTCTCCTTGAGCTGCGGGCCGGCCGCTTCGATGATCTTCGCGTTGTCCTGCTTGACGTTCAGCGCGCCGTTCTCGCCCGGCTCGAACACGAGCGTGGTGGCGATCTGCTCGGGCGTCAGCGTCGCGTCCTTCTTCTCGCCGTGGACGACGACGGGACCGGACACGGCGTGCTTGACGACGTCGTCCAGGACCTTCTGGACGCCTTCCTTGGTCGTCTTCACCGGCGTGCTGTCGACGGGCAGGTCCACCGGCTTGCCCTCGGCCCAGCTCGCGATGATCGCCTTCGCGGCCTCGTCGGCGCGCAGCTTCTGGCCGTTGTGCGGGTCGACCGCGGTCGGCTTGGCACCCTCGAACTTGATGGTGCCCTCGATCGGGTCGTGATCCACCTTGGGCCGCAACGCCTCCAGTGCGGCGTCGAGCTTCTGGTCGTCGGCCTGCGTCGCGACGCCGACCTCACGTGAGGTGAAGAACGAGGTGACGCGCGTGATCGGGCTGAGCGGCTGGCTGCCCGCGCGGTCGATGGTCTTGTTCCAGTCCAGCGCGAGCCCGGCGGCCTTCGGGTCGATCTCCGCGTCGACGTCGCCGACCTTGAGCGCGAGCGGCTTGCCCAGCCGCGGCTCGATCTCCTTGCGCAGCTTCTGCTCGGCCGCGGTGTGGCTCAGCCCGCCGACGTCCACGCCGGCCACGGTCACGCCGCGCGGCACGTTGCCGCTGGAGATCAGGATGTCCAGGCCGTACAACAACCCCAGCGCGCCGACGGCCGCCGCGGCGACGACCAGCGCCTTCTTGCGGTTGAACGGCTTGCCCTCGGTCTCGTCCGCTTCGGACGGTTCGACCATGACGGGGCCGTAGACGCCCGAGTCCTCGGGCTCTGGCTCGGGAAGTACGGGAGCCATGTGCTGCACGGTCGGGGCGGACGCGAAGTCCCGGGCGACCTGCGGGACGGGTGTCTGCACCGTCACCGTCGGTTCGGCGTCCGGCTCCTGCGTGGGCCACGCCTCGGTGTCCTGCCGCAACGCGTCGACCGAGATCTTGCTGGTCCGCTCGGATGCGGTGGTATCAGGGGTCACCGGGAGCATGGCTCTCGTCTTGTCAGCGTCGTACGGCACTGCTCTCCCCGTTGCCTGTCGTCCGTCGTCCTGAGGCGTACGTGCGTCTGGTTACCACGCACAGATCACGAACCGGTCCTTCACAGGTACAGACCAGTCCCATGTTCGGTGAGCTCGGTCGCGACCGCGTGCAGGTCACGTTCGCGCATGACGAGGTAGGTGGTTCCCTGCACCTCTACCTCGAGCTGGTCGTCCGGGTTGAACAACACCCGGTCGCCGACCTTGACGTGCCGCACGCTCGTACCCACACCGAACACGTCGCCCCATGCCAACCGCTTGGCCATCTGCGCCGTCGCGGGGATGACGATGCCACCGCTGCTGCGACGCTCGCCGTCCTCCGGCGAGATCCGCACCATGACGCGGTCGTACAGCATCTGGATCTCGAGCTTGACATCAGGCACCGGGAGAGTCTACGTGCACCCGGAACTAGCCCTCGTCCATGCCGCCCATCAAGAGTGGAAGACGGTTTGGACCCGTATCGGTCACGCGTACGGGCACACCCCAGTCTTGCCTGGTCAGACGGCACACGGGGTGCTCGATGGCGGGGTCGTCGGAGCAACTCGCCGCCTGCGCCACGACGTGCAGCACGCCACCTGTGATGTTCCTGTTGATTTTCAGCCGTCTCGAAAGGCCGGTGCTCACCCCCGCGCCCTCGATGATCAGGTTCTCGGGCGAGCTGGTGATCTCCAGCCGGGTGGACGGGCCGTAGCGGTCGTCCAGCTTGGTGCCCGCGGGCGGGGTGAAGACGACCGTCAGTTCGAGCTCTTCGTTGTTGATCTCGGTGGCCGGCCGCTTCACCGCGTGCTCGGTGCCGTCGATCTTGACGATGTTCTTCGCGAGCCGTTCGAGCCGGTGCGCCGCGCTGGCGACGACGGTGAGGTGCCCGTCGACCAGCACGACGTCGCTCGGCTCGGCGATGTCCGTGGCGATCGTGGTGACCTCGTTCGTCTTCGGGTCGTACTGCCGGATCGCGTTGTTGTAGGTGTCCGCGACGACGACCGTGCCGTCGGGCAGCGCCGTGACGCCCAGCGGGTGCTGGAAGAGCGCCTCCTCGGCGTCGCCGTCCTTGTGGCCGAACGCGAACAGCCCCTTGCCCACCACCGTGCGGACCTCGTCGTTCTCCAGCCAGCGCAGGGCGCTCGTCTCGGAGTCGACCATCCACAGTCTGGTTCCGTCTGTGCTCAGTCCACTGGTCTGCGCGAAGGAGGCCTGATCGGCCGGGCCGTCGTTGATGCCTTCGACCGTGGTACCCGCAAGTCTTGTTATCTGGTTCGTCCTGGGGTCGAAGAAACCCAGCGTGTGGTTGCCCGCCATCGCGATGGCGATGCCGTTGTTCCACCAGGCCACGTCCCAAGGGCTGGTGAGGGCGATCTTGTCGGCGGGTCCGTCGGTTTCCCCGTCGCGCCACTGCTCGCCGGTGCCGGCGATCGTGGTGACCTCGCCGGTGTCCAGGTTGAGGCCGCGCAGCAAGTGGTTGACCGTGTCCGCGACGACCACGTGGTAGCCGAGGGTTTCGGGTACGAGCGTCAGGCCCGCCGGCTCGGAGAACGTCGGTTTCAGGCCGTCCTGGTCGCCTCGTTCTCCCGTGCCGATGCGCCTCCGCACCGTCTCGCCGTCGAGTTCGAGCTCGACCAGGCTGTGGTGGGCGGAGTCGCTGACCAGCAGGGTATTGCTCGGGGTCAGGATCGCCTTGGCGGGGAAGCGCAGCGTCGTGTCTCTCGGGGGTGGTGGAACGTACGGGCCCTGTCCTTTGTGGAGCGTGCCCTTTTCTTCGTGTTCCTCGATCAGCTCTTTGATGATCGTGTCGAGCGCCTCGACGTGGCCCTCGCCCGCGGCTACGTGGACGATGTAGCCCTCGGGGTCGATGAGGACGAGCGTCGGCCACGCCTTGACGGCGTAGTTCTGCCAGGTCGTGAGCTCGGGGTCGTCGAGTACCGGGTGGTGCACCTCGTACCGCTCGACCGCGGCCTTCAGCGCCTCGGGGTCCGCCTCGTGCACGAACTTCGGCGAGTGGACGCCGATGGTGACCAGGACGTCCTCGTGCTCGGCTTCGAGCGGGCGCAGCTCGTCCAGCACGTGCAGGCAGTTGATGCAGCAGAACGTCCAGAAGTCGAGCAGCACGATCTTGCCGCGCAGGCCCTTGAGCGTGATCTGCTCGCCGCCGGTGTTCAGCCAGGCGCGTCCGACCAGCTCAGGGGCGCGCACGCGCGCGCGACGCTTGGGGGTGGTCACGTCCCGATCCAACACCTTGGGACGCGGCACCCATTCCGCGTCCCACGATGCGGACGTCAGCCCACCGGAAGCGTCCGGGCGAGGAACGCCGTCGTCAGATCCCACGCCCGCGCAGCCGCCGCGGGCTGGTGGAACATCGGCGCCACGTGGTTGTGGAACGCGTGGCCCGCGTCCTCCTGCACGTGGATCTCGGCGTTGTCGTGCTCAGCGACAGCGTCCTCGACGATCTGCACCTGATCACGCGTGATGTAGGGATCCTGACCGCCGAAGTGGAACTGAATGGGACACGTGATCTGGGAGAGCAGGCCGACGCTGCCCGGCACGGCCGAGCCGTAGAACGACACGACGGTGTCCGGGGAGCTCTGGGCCGCCGCCGCGAACGCGAGCGATCCGCCGAGGCAGAAGCCCAGCAGGCCGGTCCGTTCGGTACCGAGCCGGCCCACGGCTTCGATGACGTCCGCGACCGCCTGCTCGAAGTCCAGCTTCCCGGCGACCTCCATCGACGCCTGGACGCCCGCCTGGTCGTGCCCGGAGCACCACCCAGGCGAGAAGCGGTGGAACAGCTCGGGGACGCCGACGACGTAGCCCAGCGCGGCGAGGTCGGCGGCGACCGAACGCAGGTAGTCGTCGAGACCGAAGATCTCCTGGATCAGGACGATGCCGGGGCCGGTACCCGCGGGCGGCTGCCAGACGGGCAGCGGAATTCGCGTGCTCACATCGGCCATCCTGCCCGACAATCGGCGGATGATCCGCCTGATCGCGACGGACCTCGACGGCACGCTCCTGCGACGCGGTGGCGCGCTCGCCGACCGGACTCGGGCCGCGCTCGAACAGTGTGGCGCCGAGGTGGTCGTCGTGACGGCCCGGCCGCCGCGGTTCGTCGCGGACCTCGGGCTGACCGGCACCGCGATCTGCAGCAACGGCGCGATGGTCTACGACCTCAAGGAGGCCGAGGTGGTGTCCGCCGAGCTGTTGTCGTTCGAGCTCGTGCGGTCGGTGGCGGAGGCGCTCGCGGAGGCGATCCCCGGCGTGGGCATCGCGGTCGAGACCGGGCTGGAAGTGTTGTGCGAACCGGCTTTCCGCGGGTTCTCCGAGTCGAATCCACATCGGACACTCGAACTGCTCGACCACGTCTGGGAAGAGGCGCACCAGGTCGTGCAGCTGCTCGCGTGGGCGCCGGACGCCGAGGCCGACCACATGCTCGGGGTCGCGACCGAGATCGTCGGGCACCAGGTGTCCGTGACGCACTCCGGCGGCCTGGGCCTGCTGGAGATCAGCCCGAGCGGCGTGTCCAAGGCGTCGACGCTCGAGAAGCTTTGTGCGGCAAGGGGAATCACACCCAGCGAGGTGGTCGCGTTCGGGGACATGCCCAACGACCTGTCCGTGTTGCGCTGGGCGGGCACGGCGTACGCGATGGGCAACGCGCACCCGCTCGTGCTGGAGGCGTGCTCGCTGCGTGCGCCGAGCAACGAGGAGGACGGGGTGGCGCAGGTGCTGGAAGAGCTGTTCCGGCTCTAGTAGGACGGTGCGACGACGACACTGTGGCGTTCGAACACGCCGAGAGCCTTCTCCACGTCGTCCGAAGAGGACGAGCGCGGCCTCGTCGCCGATGTCCCGGTTCGCGTAACCCGGCAGCACCTTCACGGGTTCGATGCCGAGCAGGTCGCCCAGCGCGACGGCGCCCATTCAATCAAGGCCGGCGCTTCACCGAGGTCGGTCCGGCGACATCCGCGCCGAGGTCGGTGACGCGGCGGCGCAGCTCGCGGTCCGCGGTGACGACCGTGACAGGTCGTCCGGCTCCCTCTGACCGGACGACCTCCACGATCTTGTCGTCACCCGACCTCTCGGCGGGGACGACGCGCACTCCGTCAATGCTCGGCACACCCCTGGCCTTGCCCTCGACGACGAGCACGACTTCTTCCGGACGCCCGGCGAGTGCGTCTCGCAGGCGTTCGGCTGCTCCGAACCGGTCGCGCCACCAGCCGTCGGGGACGGATCCCACGACGTTGGCGGCGTCGACCACCAGCAACGGCTTCACGCCGTCAAGACTGCCTCAGTCGCGACGGGCCCGCAGTGCCTCGAGCGAGTCGGGGTCCGGACCGTCTTCCGATGCGACCTTGAAGGCTGCTGCCGACACACCGGCCCACCGCAGCACGGTCTTGGTCGCCTCGGCGCGTTGCGCTTCGGGCAGCTTGGTGATGTTCGAACCGTGGTTGCCGCCCGGCACGGTGTAGGTGTACGAGTCGCGCTTGCTCGGGTGGAACTGCTCGGCGCCCCACGGGTCGTTCTGGCCGTAGACGAACAGCATCTGGCTGCTGCTGAACCGGACCCACGTGTCGATGTCGCGCATGACGCCCGGCTCGAAGCGCATCTTGATCTCGGCGGGCACCATGGAGCGCGGCGCGTCCGAACCGGGATAGCGCAGCAGGCCCTTGACGTGCGACTCGTCGGCGATCGGCCAGCCGAGCTGCGTGCCCGCCTGGTAGTAGTACGGGACGTAGGGCTTGATGCCCGCGTCGGTGTAGAAGTCCCAGCCGACGGTCTTCTCGATGAACGTGAACAGCTCGTCCACGCTCGCGTTGTCGCCGGGAACGATCGCGCAGTCAGCCTGCAACCCGTACTGCCAGAACGTGAACGGGGTGTCCAGAACGTTGATCTCCAAGGACTTCTGGACATCGCCGAACTGCTCATAGGTGTAGCCCTTCGCGAGCAGCTTCGCGGCGACCTCGTCGCGGTGCTGCAGGATCTGCCGCTGCACACCCTCGAGGCGGCGGTTGCACGTCGGGTCGTTGCCGACGTTCTCGATGAACTCGCCGTAGTTGTCGCGGTTGTTCACCACGTCGTTCGGCGCCACGTACGCGACGGTCGCGTCGACGTCACGCGGGAAGAAGCGCCGGTGGTAGACGCTCGTCATGCCGCCCTTGCTGGCACCCGTCGAGATCCACTTCGCCTTGTAGATCGTCTTGAGCTTCGTGACGATGTCGTGGTGGTCGTTCGCGGCCTGCCAGATGTTCAGGTCGCGCCAGTCCGCGGGCTGCGGGATCGAGGGCGTGAAGAACCGCTGCTCGACGCTGATCTGGTTGCCGTCGGTCAGCCGGGCGACCTCACCCGCGCCGATCGTGCCGGGCAGCGCGTAACCGGTGGTGTGCAGCACCATCGGCTTGCTCTCGTCCTTGTGCAGCAACGAGAACCGCTGCTCGAACTTCGCCCCGCGCGGGTGCCGGTGGTCGACCGGTTGCTGCACGCCGAGCACGAACGTCCGCGCCGCGCCGAGCGTGCCCTCACTGATGATCCGCACGCCGGGCAGCGCCGTGATGCGGTCCTTGATGTCCGGTGCCGCGTGCGCGGTCGACGCCATGGTCATCGCCTGGGCGGATACCAGCCCGATCGCGACGAGATATCGAGACAGCCTGTTCACGCCGTCAAGCTATCCAGCGATCTCAGTCGGCAGTACCGGCCGATCGTCTTGCGGTGAGCGTCACCTCCAGCTCGCGAAGTACGCGGCAGCCATGTCCTCGTCACCGTGTCCTTGTGTGATCGCCCGGTTGAGTCGCGCGCCCGCGGCGCTCGCGGCGTCGAGCTGCACACCCGCCAGCACGGCCGCCTCGCCGACGAGGCTGGCATCCTTCGCCGCGTTGGCCACGGTGAACGCCGGCGCGAGGTTGCGGTCCAGGATGGCCTTGGCCTTCAGCTGCAGGTAGCCGCAGTCGGTGGGACCACCGGTCACGGCGTCGAGGAACAGCTGCGGGTCGATGTTCAGGCCCTCGGCCAGCGAGAGCGCCTCGCCGACCGCCGCGGTCAGCGACAGGATCCAGCTGTTGGCGGCGAGCTTGAGCTTGGTGCCGCAGCCGGCCTCGCCGACCCACATCGTGCGCGCGCCGATCACGTCGAAGACCGGCTGGACGGCGTGCCTCAGGTCGTCCGAACCGGACGCGAGGATGATCAGCTTGCCCTCGATGGCCGGTTTGGTGCTGCCGAGCACCGGCGCGTCGACGAAGCCGAGGCCGAACGAGCGGGCGAGCTCGATGTGGTCCTCGGTGGCGTGCACGCCGACCGTGCTGGACTGAATCCACACCGCATCGGGTGACAACCCGTCGGCGGCATCGGTCATCACGTCGGAGACGGTCGCACCGTCGCTGAGAATGGTGATGACGATGTCGGAGCCGCGAACGGCCTCGGCGGGTGTGAGGCACAGGGTGGCGCCGCGATGCAGCAACGGCTCCGCTCGTGCACGGGTCCGGTTCCACACCCGGACGTCGAATCCCTGCTCAGCGAGGTTGCCCGCGATCGGCGCGCCCATGAGGCCGGTGCCGAGTACCGCGACCTTCGTAGTCGACATGGACCCAGGCTAGGCCCAGACAGAAGAAACCCCGCGGTGCTGCCAGGTCGGGGGTCCGACAGCACTGCGGGGTCATCCGGAACATCGGTCGGTGCTCGCGGCCTGTTACACACCCGGCCGTTTCACCGTTGACCGATTAACGGCGAAACTCCTGATGCGCGGGAGGTGCACCAGGAGTTTCGTCGGTTTCCCCTGCGGGGGATGCGCTCGCGACGGGGGCGCGGCCTGCGTGTCGATCAGGCCTCGTCGCGGCGCCAGGTTCAGTGATTCAGCGGAGAGTCGTGACCTGAGCCTGGGCGATGGCCATCAGCTCGTGACGCATGGCCGGCGTGGTGGCCATGTCGATCGCGCGAGCCACGGCCTTCCGGTTGCGCGCCTCGGCACGACGGGCGCGGAGCTTCGCTGCGAAGTTCATCTGGTCCTTCATCCCTCTCGGAAGTCTGTTCTCTTGGATGACTCAAGTATGCACGATTCAGGCGCGCATCGCACCTGTTTGTCCGGTGAGGTGCGGCACACGCCGATGAATCGTCGGTGAGTCTCCAAAACGACCGGACGATCGCCTAGTCCTCCCGGCCGAGCAAGAACCGCCCGAAGTGGGGCACGGTGAAGGCGATCTGACCCCGTTCCGCGCTGTAGACCAGGCCTTTCTTGATGAGACTGTCCCGCGCGGGTGACAACGACGAGGGTTTGCGCTGCAGGTGGTCGGCCACCTGGGCGGTGTTGACCCCCGCGTCCTTGCCGTCGGTCAGCTCCGCCATGGCCCGCAGGTACTCCCGTTCGGCGGGCGTGGCGCGCTCGTAGCGGCTCCCGAAGAACCCCACCGCCAGCTCGGCGTCGGCCTCCGGCGCGGCCACCGACACGTCGAGCGCCGTGATCGGATCGGCGGGCGCGGCGTCCCACGCGGCCTTGCCGTAGGCCTGGATGAAGTAGGGGTAACCGCCGGACGCGTCGAACATCGCGTCGAGCGCCTCCTCGGTGATGCCCGCGTCCTCCCGTTCGACCGGCGCCAGCACGGCCCGGTCGGCGTCCTCTCTCGACAGCCGATCGATGCGCACGTACCTGAACAGCCGTTCCGAGTACGACTTGCTGGCCGACAGCACCGCGGGCAGGTGCGGCAGTCCCGCGCCGACGACGACGAGCGGAGCCCCCGACTGCGACAGCTCGTGGCATGCCGCGCACAACGCCGAGATGTCGTCGGCCTGCAGGTCCTGCATCTCGTCGATCAGCAGCGCCACGCCGGTCCCGACGTCCTGCGCCAGCTCGGCGACGTCGGTGAACAGCTCGACGAGGTCGATCTCGATGTCGCCGGAGTCCGCCCGGCCCTGCTTGGCCGGCACGTCGATGCCCGGCTGCCAGCGATCGCGGAGCTTGGCGCTGTCCGGGGCGGCGCGCAGTGCGAACGCCTTGAGCACGCCCAGCGCGTCCTCGACCCGATCAGGCGCGCGGTGCCGCACCGCAAGATCGCGGATCGCCCGGTGCAACGCCGCCGAGAGGGGTCTGCGGAGCCCGGCCTCGGGCCGCGCCTCGACCTTGCCGGCGCCCCAGCCGCGTTTCACCGCCATGGACCGCAGCTCGCCGAGCAGCACGGTCTTGCCGACGCCGCGCAGCCCGGTGAGCACGAGACTGCGTTCGGGCCGCCCGCGGGCGACACGTTCCAGCACCACCTCGAAGGCGCCGACTTCCTTGTCACGGCCCGCGAGCTCGGGTGGCCGCTGGCCGGCTCCGGGGGCGAACGGGTTGCGCACCGGGTCCATTCGAGCACCGTATCGGCGTGTCTAGCGTTCATCCGATAGACGCGCAGAGACACCCATCGACTTCTTCCGATGACCTTGTATTCGATTATCTAGCGATCTTGCTAGACAGCCCGATTGTTGCGGATGGACCGCTACGCGAGTTGGCTGGATTCCGTGGCTGAGGTCGTGACGAAGGGGACGGGCAAGGTCGAGCGCACCGCGGACCGGGCCCAGGTGGACGTGACGTTCGAAGCGCTCGGCGCGGGCCGGACCGAGGCCGTGGGCGAGCTGAACCAGAAGATCGCGTCGGTGGAGCCGCTGCTGGACCGGCCCGGTGTCGACGTGCGGTCACGCCAGCTGTCGGTGCACGACAACTGGGACGGCACGCAGCGCGCGGGCAGCCGGGCGACGCAGCAGTACGTGATCCGCGTGAACGACGTGGCGTTGCTGGACGATCTGCTCGCCGAGATCGTGCAGGCCGAGCCGAACTGGCTCAACGGCCCGACCTGGGAGTTGACCGACGACGCCGACGCGGTGCGCGAGGCGCAGCAACTCGCCGTCGCGGACGCGCTCAAGCGCGCCGAGGGATACGCGATCGCGGTCGGCAGGCGGCTCGGGCCGTTGCAGCGCATCGTCGACGGTGAAAGCGACCGCTATCAGCCGATGATGCGCACGGCGAGCTACGAGGCGGCGGGCGCCGGCGGCATGGTCGACAAGCTGAACCTCGAGGCTCAGCAGATCACCGTGTCCGTCACCTGCACCGGCACCTGGAGCCTGCTCGACTAACGCTCGACGATCGCGGTCACGCCCTGGCCGCCCGCGGCGCAGATGGAGATCAGGCCACGGCCCTTGCCCTTCTGCGCCAGCAGCTTCGCCAGCGTGGCCACGATCCGGCCGCCGGTCGCCGCGAACGGGTGTCCCGCGGCGAGCGAGGAGCCGTTGACGTTCAGCTTGGTGCGGTCGATCGGGCCCAGCGTCTTCTCCCACGCCTTCAGCGTGGCGAGGACCTGGGACGCGAACGCCTCGTGCACCTCGTAGAAGTCGAAGTCCTGCAACGTGATCCCGGCCCTGGCGAGCATGCGCGGCACGGCGTGCACCGGCGCCATCAGCAGGCCTTCCTTGCCGCTGACGTAGTCGACGGCCGCGGTCTCGCTGAACGTCAGGTACGCGAGCACGGGTATCTTGTGCTGCTTCGCCCAGTCCACGGTCGACAGCAGCACCGCGGATGCGCCGTCGCTCAGCGGCGTCGAGTTGCCCGCGGTCATGGTGTCGCCGAAGACGGGTTTCAACCGGGCGAGCTGCTCCGCCGACGAGTCCGGGCGGAGGTTCTGGTCGCGGGTCAGGCCCTGGTAGGGCGTGACCAGGTCGTTGAAGAAGCCTTCCTCGTAGGCCCGCGCGAGGTTCTGATGGCTCAGCGCGGCGAGCTCGTCCTGCTCGGCCCGCTCGATGCCCCACTCCGCGGCGGTGATCGCCGCGTGTTCGCCCATCGACATGCCGGTGCGCGGCTCGCCGTTGCGCGGGATGCTCGGCACGACGTGCGTCGGGCGCAGCTTCGCGACGAGCTTCAGCCGCTGGCCCAGCGTCGTCGCCCGGTTGAACTCGAGCAGGACCTGGCGCAGGCCCTCGTTGACGCCGATCGGCGCGTCGCTGGTGGTGTCGACGCCGCCCGCGATGCCCGAGTCGATCTGGCCGAGTGCGATCTTGTTGGCCACCGCGATGATCGACTGCAGCCCCGTGCCGCACGCCTGCTGCAGGTCGTAGGCGGGCGTCTCCGGGCTGAGCCGGCTGCCGAGCACGCACTCGCGCACCAGGTTGAAGTCCCCGCTGTGCTTGAGCACGGCGCCGGCGACCACCTCGCCGAGCCGTTCGCCCTGCAGGCCGAAGCGGCTCACGAGACCATCGAGCGTGGCGGTGAACATGTCCTGGTTGGACGCGTGCGCGTACGGGCCGTTCGACCGCGCGAACGGGATCCGGTTGCCACCGAGGATCGCTACTCGCTTCATGCCACCCACTATACCTACTAGCCAGTAGACTTACTAGCGAGTAGGTTAGATGTGTGGACAGGTACCAGAAGTTCGCCTCTTCAGGACTCGGCCGCAAGCTCGTGCGCGGCCTCGGGCTGCCGGACCCGTACCCGCTGCGCCGGGACGGCGCACTGGTGTCACCGATCTGCTGCCCCGGTTCGCGGCTGCCCGTGATGAAGCAGTTCCACGGTCAGGACGGCCCGCCGTACGGGGCGCTGGTGTTCGACGCCTCGGACGTCACGAACGTGTCCGGCCTGCGGGAGCTGTACGACTTCTTCCACCCGCGGCTGCGCGACCTCGGCCCGAACGGGCGCGTGATCGTGATCGGGCGTGGACCCGAGCTCGTGGCACAACGCGCACTCGAAGGGTTCGTGCGCTCGGTCGGCAAGGAGCTCAGGCGCGGCGGCACCGCCAACCTGGTGCACGTTTCCCCAGGCGCGGAGGACGGCGCCGAGTCGACGCTGCGGTTCCTGCTGTCCGGCCGGTCGGCGTACGTGTCCGGTCAGGTCATCCACATCAAGGCGAACGCGTCGGCGCCCGCGTCGTGGGAGCGTCCACTGGACGGCAAGGTCGCGCTGGTGACCGGCGCTTCACGTGGCATCGGCGCGGCGATCGCATCGACGCTGGCCCGCGACGGCGCGCACGTCGTATGCCTCGACGTGCCCGCGGCGGGTGGCGAGCTGTCGGACGTCGCGAACTCCGTTGGCGGGTCCTCGTTCCAGCACGACATCACCGGCGACCCGGCCCCGCTGATCGACCACCTGCGTGAGCGGCACGGCGGTGTCGACGTCGTCGTGCACAACGCGGGCATCACGCGGGACAAGACGCTCGGGCGCATGTCCGAAAGCCAGTGGGACTCCGTGCTGCTCGTGAACCTCGTCAGCCAGCTGCGGGTCAACGACGTGCTCCTGGACCAGAACGTGTTGCGGGACGACGGCCGGATCATCGGCGTCTCGTCGATCGCCGGCATCGCGGGCAACGTGGGCCAGACGAACTACGCCACGTCCAAGGCCGGTGTGATCGGCATGGTCAACTCGCTGGCGCCGGTCATGGCCGAACGCGGCGGCACGATCAACGCGGTGGCGCCGGGGTTCATCGAGACCAAGATGACCGCGGCCGTGCCGTTCCTGACGCGCGAGGTCGGGCGGCGGATGAACAGCCTGGCGCAGGGCGGCCTGCCGGTCGACGTCGCCGAGACCATCGCGTGGTTCGCCAGCCCGGCGTCCGGCGGCGTGAACGGCAACGTCGTGCGGGTGTGCGGGCAGATGCTGCTGGGGGCCTGATGTTGCTGCGTGCCGCGCTGACGTCGTTCCGTCGCGGGTCCACTTTGGACGCCGCGCCGGTGAGCACCTCGGTGACCGCCGACCGGTCGCACCTCGCCGCGTACAACGCGGTGTGCGGCTTCCGGCTCACCGACGAACTGCCGGTGACGTACCCGCACGTGCTCGGGTTCGGGCTGCAGATGAGGTTGATGACGGGTCCGGGCTTCCCCTTTCCCCTGCCGGGCCTGGTCCACGTCGCCAACCGGATCACGCAGACCCGGCCGTTGCGCGCGGACGAGCCGCTGGAGATCAGCGTGTCGGCGGCCGGCCTGCGTGAGCACCCGTCCGGGATGCAGGTGGACGTCGTGACGTCGGTGAACGACGTCTGGCACGACGTGTCGACGTACCTCAAGCGCACCAAGGACGGTTCGGCGCCGGGAGAACGGCCGGAGCGCCCCGCGTCGGCAGCGGTCTGGCACGTGCCGGGCGACATCGGCCGGCGTTACGCGCGGGTGTCCGGCGACCGCAACCCGATTCACCTGCACCCGTTGACCGCCAAGGTCTTCGGGTTCCGCCGCGCGATCGCGCACGGCATGTGGACGAAGGCGCGCTGCCTCGCGTCACTGGAAGGCAGGCTGCCCGAGGCGTTCACCGTCGAGGTGGGGTTCAAGGCGCCGTTGCTGTTGCCCGGCAAGGCTTTCTTCGCCTTCTCGGACGGCGAGTTCAGCGTGTGGGGCCGCGAGCGACCGCACCTACTGGGCACCTGGACGGCGTGACGGCGGGTGCCAGATGTTGCCGTCGACGAGGTCGCCGAAGCCCATCCAGACGAGGTTCATCAGGCGCGCGGCGACCACACCGGCGGGCTCGTCTGGGTGGTCGAGCCACCAGTCGGCGAGCGACTCACCGGCGCCGACCAGCGCGGCGGCCAGCGACTCGGCCTCGAGCTGCGTGGACGGCGCGGCCTTCGTCGACTGGGCGAGCAGCGCGGCGACGAGTGCAACGGCCCGGCCGCGCATGTCGGTGAGCTCAATCGCGAACGGCCCGCCCTGCGTGGACGCCTGGCGGTGCAGCACCTGCCAGCTGGCCCGGTTCTCGCCGACGAACCCGAAGAACGCGCGCAGGCCGCTCCACAGCTGGACGTCCGGGGTCTGGTCCGGCTCGATGCCGCCGGAGATCGCCTCCATCATCCGCGTCGCCTCGCGGCGGATGCACGTCGCGAAGAGTTCTTCCTTGGAACCGAGGTAGGCGTACAGCATGGGCTTGGAGATGCCCGCGACCTCGGAGATCTCGTCCATCGACGCGGCGTGGAAGCCGAGCCGCGAGAACACGTCCACGGCGGCGTCCATGATCTGACGTTCCCGCACCGCGCGCGGCAGCCGCTTGGCTCTCCGCTGGTCTGGTTGCAATCGGCACCCCCTGATGGAAGGGGTCAAGATTACCCAGACGAAGGTTGCACCCTTACCTACTCGCCAGTAGTCTTACTCGTGAGTAGGTACAGGAGGCTCAGATGGGCAAGGAAACGATCGACGTGTCGGCGTTGAACGACGTCGACTTCACCCAGATCACCCCTGAGGACTTCGCGAAGCTCATGTCGAGCGCGTCCAAGTCCCAGATCGAGACCGTCATGGCCGAGCCGGAACTGCGGGTCCGCGTACTCGACGAGGTCTTCCGCCGCATGGGGGAGCACTTCCGCTCCGACCGCGCCGGCGCGACCCGCGCGGTCGTCCACTTCCACCTGCTGGACGACGTCTACGAAGTGGTCATCGAGAACGCGTCCTGCTCGATCAACAAGGACCCGTCGCGCGAGGCCCGCGCGTCCGTCACGCTGACGCCCGCCGACTTCCTCAAGCTCGCCACCGGCAACGCCTCCGCGCCCGTGCTGTTCATGACGGGCAAGCTGAAGGTGAAGGGCGACCTCGGGTTCGCCGCCGGCTTCATGAGCCTGTTCAACATTCCGAAGGCCTGAGAGGACTTCTTTCATGGGTGGCTTCTCGCTGGAGCTCAACGAGGACCAGACCGACCTGCGCGACTGGGTGCACGGTTTCTCTCGCGACGTGATCCGTCCCGCCGCCTCCGAGTGGGACGAGCGCGAGGAGACGCCATGGCCGGTGATCCAGGAGGCCGCGAAGATCGGCCTGTACGGGTTCGAAGCGCTGGCGACGTGGTTCGCCGACCCGATCGGCCTGTCGTTGCCGATCGCCACCGAGGAGCTGTTCTGGGGTGACGCCGGCATCGCGCTGTCACTGATGGGCACCGGTCTCGCGGTCGCGGGCATCTTCGCGTCCGGCGAACCCGAGCAGCTCGCCGAGTGGGTGCCGGAGTGCTTCGGTGACGAATCCGACCCGAAGCTCGCGGCGTTCTGCGCCTCCGAACCGCAGGCGGGTTCCGACGTCGGCGGGTACCGCACGCGCGCTCGTTACGACGAGGCCACCGACGAGTGGGTGATCAACGGTCAGAAGGCGTGGGCCACCAACGGCGGCATCGCCAACGTCCACGTCGTCACCGCTGTCGTCGATCCGTCTCTCGGTGCACGCGGCCAGGCGGGGTTCATCATTCCCCCTGGCACGCCTGGGCTCTCTTCACCCGGCAAGATCAAGAAGCACGGCATGCGCGCGTCGCACACCGCCGACGTGTTCTTCGACGACGTCCGCGTTCCGGGCCGGTGTGTGCTGGGTGGTCGTGAACGTTTGGAGGCTCGTCTCGCCCGTGCCCGCGAGGGGCAACGCGCTGGTGGTCAGGCGGCTATGGCCACTTTCGAGACCACCCGGCCGACTGTCGGGGCGATGGCCGTCGGTGTCGCTCGGGCGGCCTACGAGTACGCGCTGGAGTACGCGCGCGACCGTGAGGCGTTCGGCCGAAAGATCATCGAGAACCAGTCGATCGCGTTCGACCTGGCCAACATGCGGATGGAGATCGACGCTTCGCGTCTGCTGGTGTGGCGGGCGGCGTGGATGGGGCGCAACAACGTGCCGTTCACCGCGGGCGAGGGCTCGATGTCGAAGCTCAAGGCTTCCGAGGTGTCCGTGTGGGCTACCGAGCGGGCGATTCACGTGCTCGGTGGTGCCGGTTACACGCGTGAGCACCCGGTGGAGCGGTGGCACCGCGACGCCAAGATCTTCACGATTTTTGAGGGCACGTCGGAGATTCAGCGACTGGTGGTGTCGCGCGCCATCTCGGGCATGCAGATCAAGTAGTGGACGTGAGGCCGTGCCGCAGGGCGTAGCGCACGGCCTCCGCCCGGTTGCGCGCGCCGATCTTGGCGAACGCGTTGTTGATGTGGGTCTTCACGGTCGCCTCACCGATGAACAGCCGGCCCGCGATCTCCTGGTTGGACAGGCCCGCCCCGATGAGGCCGAGCACCTCGGTCTCGCGCGCGGTGAGGCCGTCCACCGGTTTCGGCGGGGCGGTTAGAGCCGCGACCAGACGTTCGGACACGGTGGCGTCGAACGTCGAGTGGCCCGCGGCGGCTGAACGGATGGCCGCGGCGATCTCCTTGCGGCCCGCGTCTTTCGTGAGGTAGCCGCGGGCTCCGGCCTGCAGAGCGCTCACGATCGACTCGTCGTCGGCATACGTCGTGAGGACGATGACCGCGGTTCCCGGATGGTGCGCGGTGATGTGGCGAGTGGCTTCGACGCCGTCCATCACGGGCATGCGGAGGTCCATGAGGACGACGTCCACGCCGTCGAGCTTGTCGAGCACCTCCTGACCGTTGGCGGCCGTGGCGACCACTTCGACGTCGTCGACCAGGCCGAGCAGGGCTTCCAGGCCCTCGCGCACCACCTGCTGGTCGTCGACCACGATCACGCGGATCACGCCGGCACCTCCGCGGTCACGTGCCACTTCGAACCGTTCATGCCCGCGGTGAGCGTGCCGCCCGCGAGGGCGATGCGTTCACGCATGCCGACCAGGCCGAAGCCTTCGCCCTGGTCGCCCGATGCGTCGTTGCTGATGTGGAGACGAGTTCCGCCGCTGTGAAACTCCAGCCGCACGTCGACCGCAGCGCCCGGCGCGTGCTTCGCGGCGTTCGTCAAAGCCTCGCGGGCGACGCCCAGCAGCGCGACTTTCGCCTTGGACGGCAACGGTCGCTCGGTGCCGGTCACCGTGACATCGGCGAGGGATCGCAACGCTTCGGTGAGCGACGGAACGTCCTGGCGGAGCGCGGCGACGGCGTTGCGGGCCTCCGCCAACCCCTCGATGGCGAGCCCGCGCGACCGTTGGATCGTGCGCCGTGCTCCGTCCACATCGGACCGTTCGGTGAGCAGTGCCTCGGCCAGTTCCAGCTGGACTGTCAGTGCTCCCAGCGAATGCGCCAGCACGTCGTGGATCTCCCTGGCGATGCGCGTGCGTTCGTCGAGCGCGGCGGCGCGGGCGGACTGCTCGGCCAGCACCTCGTAGGACCTGCGGTTCAGGCCCAGCAGCAACACCAGCAGCAGCACGCCCGCGTCGACCAGGCTTCGTTCCAGCACGAGCGCCAGCGCGACGTCGACGCCGGCCACCGCGAGGATCGCCTTCTCGCTCAGGCGAACCGTGGTGGCGAGCCGGCCCAGCGTGATGACGCTGAGCAGGATCGCCGACGAGTCCTGCGCCGCCCCGAGCGCCAGCGCTGGTACGACCGTTGCGATCACCAGCAAGAACACTCTGCCGGTGACCAGAAAACCCAGCCAGCACGCGGCGCTGACGCCGTAGCAGGCCCAGACCCAGGGCGTGCTCTCGCGCGCGGTGATCAGGGTGGCCGCGATGAACAGCGTGCCGAGCACCTGCACCACGAGCCAGCCGGGTGCGATCGTTTTCACCGGTCGCGCAGATTGACGATCATCTCGACGAGGATCATCCGGTACGCGATGAAGCCGAGCAACAACACGGCTCCCGCGATCGCCAGTCCCACCCATGACTTCATCTTCTTCTCCCCCAACAGCTGGTGCAGGAGCAGCTGCACCAGGTCCCGTTTGTTCATGCCCTGAAGCTACGAACGGGACGGGGTGGATCTGGACCACCCGCGGGTGGAGATCCGGGTGGAGATGCGGTCCAACTGTGACGAACGAGCCACCTGGGATTGGTGTTGCAAAACTGCTCGATTGACAACCCTTTCGGGTTATTTCACCACAAACGACAGGACCGTACGGTCGATGGACATGTCGGCGATAAGGAAGTACTGGGGATACCTGCTTTTACTCGTACTCCTCTACGGGTGGACGGGAGACAAATTCGGCCCCGGAGTTCTCGCGATCCTGTCCGGATTCATCGTGCTTTATGTGCTGTTCCAGGCTCCGGTGTGGTGCACGGCCGAGACCAGGAACAAGAGCTTCTGCCGCAACAACGCCGGCGGCCTGTTGATGGGTTGTCACCTGCGCGAGCACAAATGGCAGAAGTTCAGAATGGTCGTCAAGACCCGCTACTGGGGACGACTGGGACGTCGATTCATGACTGGCATCGGCGCCCAGGCCGCAACCTTCTCCGCAATCGCGGGAATCGCGTCCGCAATGACGGCGATCATCGCCCTGGTCGTGAAGAAGGGGGCTTGACCCGGCGCTAGAGCAGCGACTGGCCCGCCTCCCGCAGCCACGCACGCTCGGCCGTCGTGTCCGGCACCGGCGGCCACCCGTTGATCTTCGCGAGCAACGCCCAGTAGCGCTCGGCCCGCGGGTCGCCGAACTCCTCGAACTCCCGCAGCCGCGCGCGAAGGTTCGAATCGTTGGGCACGCCGAACACCTCGGCCCACCGGGCGTTGACCCGCTCGACGACCTCACGCCCCTCGGCCGACGACGGGTCGATGCCCGCGTCGATCGCGGCCCGCGCCTGCTGCACGGAGAACTGGAAGGCCTCCATCTGCTCCGAACCGGGCTTGACCATCTCCGTGCCCGCCGCGCGCATCTCCTCGTGCCTCCGCGACATCGCCTTGATCGACTCACGGAAGTCCGGGTCCTGCACCAGCTTCGCCAGCTCGACCCACGCCTCCAGCTGCTCGGTGGACGGGTCGTCCGGCAGCTCGGCGCGCACCGAACGCATGCCCGCCTCGAAGCCGGGGTCCAGGTCGTAGGGACCGAACACGTCGTCGAAGAAGTCGTCGAGGATGCGCTGGCGCTCCTCGTCCGTCATGCGTGCCAACTCGTTCATCAGCTCCATCTCCCCTCCCTTGGCGACCGCGCGCAGCACCGCGCGCCGCAGGCGCAGCACCTTCATCTGCGCGTCGATCGCGTCCGCGTGTGTTCGCGCCACCTCGGTGACCGTCACCTCGCGGGTCAGCACCCGCTGGGCGGTCGGCAGGTCCACGCCCAGCTCACGCAGGGTGCGGACGAGCCGCAGCTTCGCCAGCGCCTCCACGTCGTACGTCCGGTAGCCGGAGTGCGTGCGCGAGGAGGGCGGGATCAGCCCCGAGTCCGAGTAGAACCGGATGGTCCGGACGGTCAGCCCGGTCATCCTGGCCAGCTCACCGATCTTGTAGCGCGTCACCGGACCACTCTGAACCCTCCAGTAGCTGGAGAGTCAACTTCCCGGTACAACGAAATAGGTAGTGATCATCAATCTGGGGGATCAGATGACTCGATTGAGTAAAGGCCTGCTCGCGGCCGGACTGCTGACGCTCGTCACGGCACTGCCGGCGACGGCCGCGCAGGACGACCCGGTGCTCTGCCTGCGCGGACACGTCGCCGGCACGGGCTGGCAGGACTGGACCTGCACCAGCGGCGCCGGCTGGGCTTCGGCGGGCGCGGAAAACGCGGCGCTGGACGGCGTCGAGGTCCGCGCGACGGGTACGGGTGGCAGGACCTGCCTGACGACTCAGGCGGACGCCAAAGGCCCGGAGTCCGCTGTCTGTGTGGCCGACGGCGAGGTGGGCAAGGCCGGAGGCGTCGAGAAGATCGCGTCGGTCGGGATCGGCAACACCGCGCGCAGGACGTGCGCGGAGGGGTTCGTCACCGACAGCGGATGGCGCTCGGCCCCGTGCGCCGAGCCGGGCTTCACGGTCCAGATCGTCGCCGGCGCGTACAAGAAGCTGAGCGCGGTCAACGCGAAGATGTCGTAGACAACCCGCACGGCCTGTGGAAACGTGGGCCGAGTTGGATCACCTGGGGGCACCGACAAATCTCTCAAGCCTTCGAGAGGCTTGTTCGACGCACCCCGGGCTATTTCTGGGGGTAGTACATGAACAAGAACATGCGGCGAATCGTCGTCGCCTCGCTCGGTCTGCTCGCGGTGATCGCTGCCGGCGCCGGTCAGGCGAGCGCCGGCAACGGGCGACCGGGACCACTGGGCGCGAGCGTGGAGCTGCAGGCTCCGGCGCAGGGTGACCCCGACGGCAACGGCCGTCCCGGGCCGCTCTAGTTCGAACAACGAAAAGGCCCCGGACGGCCGGGGCCTTTTCGCTATGCGTCAGTACGTGATCGCCACACCGGGGTCGGCGAGCAGGCGGCCGACGTCCGCGAGGAACTGCGAGCCCTGCTGGCCGTCCACCACGCGGTGGTCGAACGACAGCGCCAGCTGGCACACCTTGCGGACCTTGATCTCGCCGTCGACCACCCACGGCATGTCGCGGATCGCGCCGAACGCGAGGATCGCGACCTCACCGGGGTTGAGAATCGGCGTACCGGTGTCGACGCCGAAGACACCCACGTTGGTGATCGTGATGGTGCCGTTCATCATGTCGGCCGGGGCCGTCTTTCCTTCGCGGGCAACGGAAGCCAGCTCGTCGAGTGCCACGGCCAGCTCGCGCAGCGACATCCGGTCGGCGTCGCGGACCTTGGGCACCACCAGGCCGCGCGGCGTGGCGGCCGCGATGCCCAGGTGCACGTAGTCCTTGTAGACGATCTCACCGGCCGCGGAGTCCCAGGTCGCGTTGACGTCCGGGGTGCGGCGGGCCGCCATGACGACGGCCTTGGCGCAGAACGCCAGCGGCGTCAGCTTCACGCCGCGGAACTCCGGCGAGTCCTTCAGCCGTGCGCGCAGCTCCATCATCGGAGTCACGTCCACGGTCAGGAACTCCGTGACGTGCGGCGCGGTGAACGCGCTGTCCACCATCGCCTGCGCGGTCGCCTTGCGGACCCCCTTGATCGGGACGCGCCGCTCGCGCGAACCACTGTCCACAACGGACGGAGCAGCCGAGACCGGTGCGGCGACCGCCTGTTCGACGTCCGCACGGGTGATGACGCCGTCCGGGCCGGAGCCGGTCAGTGCGTACAGGTCGACGCCCAGATCCTTGGCCAGCTTGCGGACCGGCGGCTTCGCCAGCGGGACATAGCCACCGGGAGCGGCGGCCGGAGGAGGAGGCGGTTCCACCGGAGCTACCGGAGCGGCGGCGGGAGCAGCGGCGACCGCGGCAGCGGGAGCGGGTGCGTCCTTGCGGGCCCGGCGCTTCGCGGCACCGGACTTGGGGCCGTAGCCGACCAGGGTCGCGATGCGCCCGCCCGGCATCTCCTCACCGATCTTGCCCGACGACTCGGCGGTCGCGGTCCCGTTGAGCTGCCCCGAAACCGACGGCTCGGGCGAAGCCGCGCCACCGGGGTCGGTGTCGATGGTGATGATCGGGACGCCGACCTCGACGGTCTGGCCGGGCTCGACCAGCAGCTCGGTGACGACGCCCGCCCACGGGCACGGCAGCTCGACGGCCGCCTTGGCCGTCTCGATCTCGACGATGATCTGGTTGATCTTGACCGTGTCACCCGGCTTGACGTGCCAGGTGAGGATCTCGGCCTCGGTCAGCCCCTCCGCTGTGTCCGGCAGGGGGAACTGCTTGTACTGCGGCATTGAAGCGATCCCCTTACCAGGCGAGCGAACGGTCGACGGCGTGCAACACCCGGTCGAGGTCGGGGAGGTACTCCTCCTCGAGCTTCGACGGCGGGTACGGGGTGTCGAACCCGGTCACCCTCAGGACAGGGGCCTCCAGCGAGTAGAAGCACTCCTGCTGAACGCGGGTCGCGATCTCGGACGCGATCGAGGACTCCGACGGGGCCTCGGACACGACGACGAGCCGGCCGGTGCGGCGCACGGACTCGAAGACCGGGTCCAGGTCCAGCGGGGACAGCGTGCGCAGGTCGATGACCTCGAGCGAGGTGCCGTCCTCGGCGGCGGCCGTGGCCGCGTCGAGCGACGTGCGGACCATCGGGCCGTACGCGGCGACGGTGACGTCGGTGCCCTGACGCAGCACGCGCGAGGCGAACAGCGGGCCGGGGGCGACGGTCGTGTCGACCTCGCCCTTCTCGTAGTAGCGGCGCTTCGGCTCGAAGAAGAGAACCGGGTCGTCGCAGTCGATGGCCTGCTGGATCATCCAGTACGCGTCGGCCGGGTTCGAGCACGAGACGACCTTGAGGCCGGCGCAGTGCGCGAAGTACGACTCGGGCGACTCGGAGTGGTGCTCCACCGCGCCGATGCCGCCGCCGAACGGCACGCGGATCACGATCGGCAGCTTGATCTTGCCCTGCGTGCGGTAGTGCAGCTTCGCGACCTGCGACACGATCTGGTCGAAGCCGGGGAAGATGAAGCCGTCGAACTGGATCTCGCAGACCGGGCGGTAGCCGCGGATCGCCAGACCCACGGCGGTGCCGATGATGCCGGACTCGGCCAGCGGCGTGTCGAGCACGCGCTGCTCACCGAAGTCCTTCTGCAGGCCGTCGGTGATGCGGAAGACGCCGCCGAGCTTGCCGACGTCCTCGCCCATGACGATGACCTTGGGGTTGGCCTCCATCGAGGCGCGCAGGCCGTTGTTCAGCGCCTTGGAGATCGTCAGCGTCTGCACCGGAGAGGCGGCAGAGGACGATGTGCGATCCATGGTCGGAGCAGCCATCAGTGCTCACCTCCAGCGAAACCCGAGACGTAGTCGAGGAACTCGTCGCGCTGGGCCTCCAACACCGGGTTGCCCTCCGCGTAGACGTGACTGAAGATCCGCTCCGCGGGCGGATCCGGCATGTTCACGCAGAACTCGCGGAGCTCTTCGGCCAGCGTGTCCGCCTCGGCCTCGATCTCGGCGAAGAACG
Source organism: Lentzea sp. NBRC 105346 (assembly GCF_030269605.1). GTDB lineage: Bacteria > Actinomycetota > Actinomycetes > Mycobacteriales > Pseudonocardiaceae > Lentzea. Next base: position 144,217 of record NZ_BSTQ01000013.1, on the reverse strand, counting down.
CCTGGTCGGCCCACTGCTGCTTGACCAAGTAGACCTTGACCCGCTCGATCGGGTCCTTGAGCTTCCACAGCTCCAGCTCGTCGGACAGCCGGTAGCGGGACGGGTCGTCGGACGTGGTGTGCGCGTCCATGCGGTAGGTGAAGGCCTCGATCAGGATCGGGCCGTTGCCGTGGCGGCACTCCTCCAGCGCCCAGCGCGTGACGGCCAGCGTGGCCAGCACGTCGTTGCCGTCGACGCGGATGCCGGGGAAGCCGTAGCCGCGCGCCCGCTGGTACAGCGGCAGGCGGGACTGGCGCTCGGTCGGCTCGGAGATCGCCCACTGGTTGTTCTGGCAGAAGAACACGAGCGGCGCGTCGTAGACGGCGGCCCACACGAAGCCCTCGTGCACGTCGCCCTGGCTGGTGGCGCCGTCACCGAAGAACACCATGGTGGCTTCGCCGTTGTCGTCGCCGACCTTGCCGTCGAACTTCTGGCCCATCGCGTACCCGGTCGCGTTGAGGACCTGGTTGCCGATGACGATCGTGTAGGGGTGGAACTTGCGCGCCACCGGGTCCCAGGTGCCCTGGTCCGTGCCGCGGAAGATGCCGAGGAGCTCGGTCGGGTGGACGCCCTTGGTCCACGCGATGCCGTGCTCGCGGTAGCTCGGGAACGCCATGTCGTCTTCACGCATCGCGCGGCCGGCGCCGATCTGCGCGGCCTCCTGGCCGAGCAGCGGCACCCAGATGCCGAGCTGGCCCTTGCGCTGCAACGCGTTGGCCTCGCGGTCGACGCGGCGGATCAGGACCATGTCGCGGTACAGACCGCGCAGCTCCTCAGCCGTGATGTCGATGTCGAAGTCCGGGTGCTGAACACGCTCGCCTTCAGGAGTGAGCAGCTGCACCAGGTCGGCGCCGCCCTCGTCTGTAGCTCGCAAGCCTGCGATCACCTGTTCCGCTGTCGGTTTTGCGGCAGTGGCGGCCGGCGCGGCATCCGGCTCCGGGTGCGTCCATTGCTCAGGGGACGACATTGCGCCTTCTCCTCGTCTACGAGTCCGCCCCGGTCGCTCGTGACGACCTCGTGCGGCGGCGCCGCCGGTCGCCGCCGCCCCTGTGGGGACGTCGTGCAGCCGTCGGCGCTGACGGTGTTCTCATCCACATCCTGACACGGCCTCACCCGTGTTGGTGAGTCCGGATTCACTTAGTAACACACGGGTCAACGTTCTGAGCAGCGTAAACAGTAGGAAGGTCGACCTTTTGCAGTCCGACTAGGCCGTTCGGTTACCGGACAGCGCTGTCCCGGTTACCGATCGTTAACCTAGGACGGGCGGATTGCCATGACAGGATCGTCCACGTGGAGAACTCCGTGGTAATCAGCACCGTCCGCCGGCTGTGGGACGAGGAGATCGTCCCGAGCCTGTCCGAGCTCGTGGCCGTGCCGGCGATTTCGCCGATCTTCGATCCGAAGTGGGCGGAGAACGGCCAGCTAGCCGCCGCGATCGAGCACGTGCGGGCGTGGCTCGCGCAGCGTTCGCTGCCGGGCGTGACGATCGAGGTCGTCGAGCTCGACGGTCGTTCGCCGCTGCTGCTCGTTGACGTGCCGGCCACCGACTCTTCATCCGACACGGTGCTTTTGTACGGACACCTGGACAAGCAGCCGCCCGTGGCCAACTGGTCCGAGGGTCTCGGTCCGTGGACACCGGTGCTCCGCGACGGCCGCCTCTACGGCCGCGGCGCCGCCGATGACGGCTATGCGGGCTACGCGGCGATCGCCGCGATCGAGGCGGTCCGGGCCGCCGGCGGTACCCATTCGCGTGCCGTGATCCTGCTCGAAACGGGCGAGGAGTCCGGTTCGCCCGATCTGCCCGCGTACCTCGAGCACCTCGGCGACCGCTTGGGTGATGTTTCTCTCGTCGTCTGCCTCGACTCCGGCGGCAACGATTACGACCGCATGTGGCTGACCACGTCACTGCGCGGGTTGCTGCAGGTCACGGTCACCGTGCGCACCCTCGAAGCCGGCCTGCACTCCGGCATGGCGTCCGGTCTCGTCGCGAGCTCGTTCCGCATCGCCCGCCAGCTGCTGGACCGGCTGGAGGACTCCGAGACCGGGCACGTCCTGGTGCCGGAGATGCACGTCGAGATCCCGCCGCACCGCATCGCCGAGGTCCGCGAGGCCGTCGAGACCGCGCCCGGTGCCCTGCTCGGCGCCGTCCCGCGCGTCGGCGCGCTGGCCCCGATGTCCGACGACGAGACCGAGATCGCGCTGAACTCCAGCTGGCGCCCGACCCTGTCGATCACCGGCGCAGACGGCCTCCCGTCGCCCGACGACGCGGGCAACGTGCTGCGGCCGTTCACCACCCTGGTCCTGTCGTTCCGCCTGCCGCCGACGGCCGACGCCGAGGCCGCGCTGGAGAAGGTGAAGCAGATCCTCACCACGGACGTGCCCTACGGCGCGACCGTCGAGCTCAGCCGCATCGAGACCGGCAACGGCTGGAACGCGCCCGAGCTGGCGCCGTGGCTGCGCACCGCCCTCGACGACGCCTCGAAGGAGATCTTCGGCGCGCCGTGGCGGACCGTCGCGCTCGGCGGGTCGATCCCGTTCATGGGGCTGCTGCACGAGGCGTACCCGGACGCGCAGTTCGTGGTGACCGGCGCGGTCGGTCCGGACTCCAACTGCCACGTTCCGGACGAGTGGCTGAACCTGGCGCAGGCGACGCGTGTCACGCAGGCCGTGGCGCTGGTGCTGGACGCCCACTCCAAGCGCTGAGCCCCCACTGCTCGCGGATGTCCGCGAGCAACGCCAGGGCGGTCGCAGGGTTGTTCCCCGCGTACCGCCTGGCACGGGCCAGCAGGTCGAAGTTGCGGCCGAGCATGCGCTCCCTGGTCAGGTTCTCGTCGAACACCTCGATCACCGTGGCCAGGAAGCACACCCGTGCGGCCACGGCGTCCCGCAGGTCCACCACCACCGCCGACTCGCCGGTGTAGGACGCGAGCAACCGCTCGCAGTACGCCAGGTCCTTGGCGCCTGCCCGGTCGTCGAGTGCGCGCACCAGCTCGGTCACGTCGGCGCGGTCGGGCACGGTGATCAACGCGTCGACCGTCGCGTGGCAGGCCCGGACCAGCTCCGCCTCGGCGACCGCCTCCGCCAGCGGCCGCAGGCCCTGGCCGATGTGGTCGTCCGCCAGCTCGACGATCGTCCGGACCGTGCGCACCAGCTGCCGCGCGAGTCCGCCGGAGAACACGTAGGCGAGCGCGAGGAACTGCTCGGACAGGCCGATCACATGCCTGCGCAGCAACACCTTGGCGTTCTCGAAGTTCAGGTGGTCCACGCGCACGACCTCGTCGAACGAGCTGTCGAACGTGCTGCGCAACCCGATGCCGGACAGCTCGAAGTCGTGCTGCGCCTCGGTCGACACCGAGACGAGGTAGTAGCAGCCGCGCACGTCGAAGATCGCCTTGATCTCGTTGAGGAGCCGCCGCGCCGGGTCACCGGCGCCGATCCGGTCGAGCTCGTCGATGCCGATGACCACCCGGCCCGGTTCCCGGCCGGACGACTTGGCCTCCGCCTCCAGCACCGCGACCGCGTCGGCCAGGAACTCGCGGAACCGGTCGACCAGCTCCGGGTACGTCAGCGCGCGGCCGGCCATGCTGAGCCCGGCCTTGCCTGCCACCTCGAACACCTTCGCGCCGCCCTTCACGGTCGCCTCGGTGCTGTAGGTCCGCACGTACCTGATCAGCGAGAGGCACTCCTCGGCGGTGGCCACCAGGTCGCTGAACTGGCCGGGCCGCGGGCGCCCGTCGTCGGCGAACGGCGACCGCACCTTCCGGACGAGCCGGGTGCCCGCGCCGGGCATCACATCAGGAACGGCCTGCCGCGCGTAAGCGATCGCGGCCTGGCAGGTCTTCGTGAACAGATGCAGCACGAACTGTTCCGGCTGGTACTCGACCGGGGCCGAGGTGAAGACGGCGAGGTCAGGGCCGCGGTTCTCGTCCCGGTACTGGCCGCCGCAGTACGCCCGGAGCAGGTTCGTCTTGCCCGCACCACGCGGCCCGGCGAGCGCGAAGCTGCCGCCCGCCACCGAGTCGACCAGCCGGACCAGGCGCTCGCTGGCCGGGGTCGAGACGTGCGTGAGCACGTAGTCCGCGCTCTTCAGACCGGGTGTCGCCCGCACGGTCAGCGTGGTCGAGTAGTCACCGGCCGTCTCCCGGACGTTGATGAACGTGCGCAGCGCGGGCAGCAGTCCCTTCTCCAGCAGCGCGCCCTTCCAGGCCCGGAACGTCTCGGCCGCCTTGGCCTGCTTCGCCCGGTCGTGTTCGGACGGAAACACGTCGGCCGCGGGGATGCACATGATCGCCAGCACGACGAAGGCACCGAACCCGACCGGAACGAGCCACCACGACCACCCGATCCAGGCATACGCCAGCCACCCGAGCTCGACGACGCCCGCCACCATCCCCACGACCGACCAGCTCTCGCCCTTGCGCCGCCCGTCGCCGTCCGGCCGGAGCGCTCGGCTCAGGTTGACGCCGCCGATCGCGGCCCCCACCACGGCGATGCCGGCCAGCACGAGCAGCATCGGCACCACGGCCACCTTGGCCGCGCTCAGCACCAGCCACCCGAGCAGGACGAACTGCACCACGGGCACGATGATCAAAGCCCAGACGAGGTCCCTGACCGGGTTGGAGCTGACGAAGAGGTTGGCTGCCGCGTCGACGGCGGTGCGCCACGCGTTCTCCTCGGGCTCGGCGGCGAGGAACACCGTCGCGGCCTGGCTGCGGCCCTCGGTCCGCAGCGCCTGCTCGGTGACCCCGCGCGGCCCGATCACGGGCCGGATCTCGTCGCGGGCGAGTGCCTCGGTGATCAGGCTGTCGAGCAGGGCATCCTTGTCGAGCTGGTCGACTCGCTGCGGCTGCGGGTAGTCGCTCACAACTGTGTGTGCCAAATTCGCGCCTCAGCGTTACAACCAGCGGATCGAGTGAGAAAGACCCCAGTCCTGACCGGGGTGCAACAGATCTTCTGAATCGATGCCTCACACTGGGGCCATGAGCGAGCAAGCGGAACGGGCGCGTCTCGCCGACTCGGGGACCCCGACCTCCCCGTGGCGGCTGTGGGGCCCGTACCTGGCCGGACGCCAGTGGGGCACCGTGCGCGAGGACTACTCGGCGGGCGGCGACGCGTGGTCGTCGTTCCCGTTCGACCACGCGCGGTCGCGGGCCTACCGCTGGGGCGAGGACGGCATCGCCGGCATCTGCGACCTGCACGGGTTCCTCAACTTCGGGCTCGCCCTGTGGAACGGGAAGGACCCGATCCTCAAGGAGCGGTACTTCGGCCTCACCAACGACGAGGGCAACCACGGTGAGGACGTCAAGGAGCACTGGTGGGTGACCGACGGGACGCCCACCCACTCGTGGATGCAGGTGCTCTACCGCTACCCGCAGGCGGAGTTCCCGTACGAGGAGCTCCGCCGGCTGGCGCGCGAGGCCGACCGGACCGACCGGGAGCCCGAGCTCGCCGACACCGGCGTCTTCCACGAGAACCGCTTCTTCGACGTCACGGTCACCTACGCCAAGGCGGACACCGACGACATCTGCATCCGGATCGACGCCACCAACCACGGGCCCGAGGAAGCGCCGCTGCACCTGTTGCCGCAGCTGTGGTTCCGCAACACCTGGGCGTGGGGCCGCGACGACCGGCGTTGCTCGATCATCGGCAGCACGACCAATGGCAGGAGCTTCGTCGCCGAACACGGGCAGCTGGGCCGGTACACGCTGCACGTCGAGGGCACGCCGACGTTGCTCGTCACGGACAACGAGACCAACGACGAAGCGCTGTACGGAACGCCGAACCCCACCAGGTTCACCAAGGACGGCATCGACGAGTACGTCGTCAGGAACAGGACGACCACCTGTCAGGTCGTCGGACCGGACGACACGAGCGAGCCCGGTACGAAGGTGGCCGCCTGGTACTCGTTCGACCCGGTCGAGCCCGGTGAGACCGTCACCATCCGGCTTCGGCTCACCCAGCATCACCACGAGGACCCGTTCCGCGACTTCGAGTCCACAGTGGACGCCCGGAAACGGGAAGCCGACGAGTTCTTCGACGCGTTCGACGTCCAGGGCCATGAGAAGCAGGTGCTGCGCAAGGCGCTCGCCGGGCTGATGTGGACCAAGCAGCACTACCGCTACCGCACCCGCGACTGGTTCGACGGCGACCCGATCCAGCAGCAGACCAGGCACAACGCACGGAACGCCCACTGGCGGCACATCGACGTGGCCGACGTGATCTCCATGCCGGACGAGTGGGAGTACCCCTGGTTCGCCGCGTGGGACCTGGCGTTCCACACGATCCCGTTCACGCTCGTCGACCCGGCGTTCGCGAAGGAGCAGCTGCTCCTGCTGTGCCGCGAGTGGCTGATGCACCCGAACGGCCAGCTGCCCGCGTACGAGTGGGAGTTCGGCGACGTCAACCCGCCGGTGCACGCGTGGGCCGCGCTGCAGGTCTACCGGATGGACGGCGGCTGGGACCGGCGGTTCCTCGCGAAGATCTTCCACAAGCTGCTGCTCAACTTCTCGTGGTGGGTCAACCGCAAGGACGCCGACGGCAGCTACCTGTTCGAGGGCGGGTTCCTCGGCATGGACAACATCGGGCCGATCAACCGGTCCGAGCCGATGCTCGGCGAGTGGCGGCTCGAGCAGAGCGACGCGACCAGCTGGATGGCCGCGTACAGCCTGCACCTCATGCAGATCGCGCTGGAGCTGGCGCGCGAGGACGAGTCCTACGAGGACGTGGCGACGAAGTTCGTCGAGCACTTCCTGAGCATCGCCGAGGCGTTCACGAACTTCGGCAGCACGAACACCGGCATCTGGAACGAGGAGGACGGGTTCTGCTACGACCGGGTCAGCAACGGCACCGTGTCGGAGCCCGTGCGCGTGCGGTCGATGGTCGGCCTCATCCCGCTGCTGGCCAACGCCGTGCTGGAGCCGTGGGTGCTCACCGACCTGCCCGGCTTCACCAGCCGGCTGAACCACCTGCTCACGCGCCGGCCGGAGCTGCGCCAGTTCATCCGCTACGGCGACAAGGGCGCGCTGGTCAGCCTGCTCGACGAGGCGAAGGTGCGGCGGGTGCTGCACCGGATGTTCGACGAGCACGAGTTCCTGTCGCCGCACGGCATCCGAAGCCTGAGCGCGGCGCACCGCGAGGGACTCGAGGTGATCGTCGCCGGCCAGGAGCACCGGATGGGCTACGAGCCGGGCGAGTCGCACACGCCCATGTTCGGCGGCAACTCGAACTGGCGCGGACCGATCTGGTTCCCGATCAACGCGCTGCTGGTCGAGGCGCTGGAGACGGTCGACGGGTTCGCCGACGGCGCGTTCCGGGTGGAGCTGCCCAGCGGCTCGGGCCGGCAGCTGACCGCGGGCCAGGCGGCGGACGAGCTGGCCCGCAGGCTGGTGTCGCTGTTCCTGCCGGACGCCGATGGCCGCCGGCCGAGCGACGGCAAGCGCATCGAGGCGTCCGACCACCCGCTCTGGCGTGAGCACGTGACCTTCTCGGAGTACTTCGACGGCGACACCGGTGAGGGGCTCGGTGCCTCACACCAGACCGGATGGACTGCCCTGGTCGCAGGCCTGTTGATCAAGCGACACCACGGTTAGTCGTCGCGCGACAGCATTTCGTGCATACGTTGTGTGAAATACCCCATTCCGCGCAACAAACAGGGGCTGGATGGGGTATTTCACGCAAGAGTCATGCGTGAACGCCCTCTGTAACACGCACGTGCTGTGCATCAGGTCACCCAAGTGGCAGTATCCCGGTCACTCGTCCGCAACAGTTACGAGGAGTGACGCAGTGGCTCGTCGAACCAGGCAGGTGCTGGCCCTGATCCCGGCGTTGGGGCTGGCCGTGATGGCAGCAACGGGCTGCGCGACGCCGGTGAACCAGGGGTCCAGCAGTGGCGGTGGCGACATCGCCCTCGTGCAGAGCGGCAAGCTCGTCACCTGCACGCACCTCTCCTACAAGCCGTTCCAGTACACCGAGGGCGACAAGACGATCGGCTTCGACGTCGACCTCGTCGACCTGGTGGCCAAGGAGCTCAACGTCAAGCAGGAGATCTTCGACACCCCGTTCGAGACGATCACCTCGGGCGCCGCGCTCAACACCGGGCGGTGCGACCTCGCGGCGGCGGGCATGACGATCACCGACGAGCGCAAGCAGGCGATCGACTTCTCCGACCCGTACTTCGACGCCACGCAGGCGCTGCTGGTGAAGAAGGGCGCTCCGTACAAGAGCCTCGCGGACCTCAAGGGCAAGAAGATCGGCGTCCAGCAGGACACCACCGGTGAGAAGTACGCCAACGACAACAAGGCCGCCAACGGCTACGAGGTCGTCCAGTTCGAGGACCTGCCGCTCTCCGAGACGGCCGTCCGCACCGGCGCCGTCGACGCGGTGATCAACGACAACGGCGTGGTCTTCGACTACGCCAAGGAGTTCCCGGAGACCGAGGTCACCGCCGAGTTCAACACCGGCGAGCAGTACGGCATCGGCATCAAGAAGGGCAACACCAAGCTCCTCGCCAAGGTCAACGAGGTCCTGAAGAAGGCCAAGGAAAGCGGCGAGTACGACAAGATCTACGAGAAGTGGTTCGGCAAGAAGCCGGAGAAGAAGTAGCCGGTTTCGCACGGGGCCGGTGATTTTCACCGGCCCCGCCGCATGTCCGAACCAAGTCGCTAGGAGCCGCTGACCATGGCGATGTCCAAACGCAAGCGCGCCCAGTACTTCAGGTACGCGCAGTACGGCCTCCTCGTCCTGGTGGCCGCGCTCATCGCGATCTTCGCCGACTGGGAGAAGATCCGGACCGCGTTCTTCAACCTCGACGTCGCGATCAAGATGTTCCCGACGATCATCGTCACCGCGTTGAAGAACACGATCATCTACACCGTGCTCGGGTTCACCTTCGGCCTCGCGCTCGGCCTGGTGCTCGCGCTCATGAAGCTGTCGTCGGTCGGGCCGTACCGGTGGCTCGCCACGATCTACATCGAGTTCTTCCGCGGCGTCCCGGCGCTGCTGGTCTTCATCGCGATCAGCGCGGGCGTGCCGCTGGCGTTCAACCTGCTGTTCGACATCTACTCGACCGCCATGCTGGCGCTCGGCATCGTCGGTGCCGCCTACATGGCCGAGACGATCCGCGCGGGCATCCAGGCGGTCCCGAAGGGACAGGTCGAGGCGGCCCGGTCGCTCGGCATGTCGGTCGTCCGCACGAACGTCACGATCGTGATCCCGCAGGCGTTCCGGATCATCCTCCCGCCGCTGACCAACGAGCTGATCCTGCTGACCAAGGACTCGTCGCTGATCAGCATCATCGGCCTGACCGGCGCCCAGTACGAGCTGACCAAGTTCGGCCGCGAGACGCTGAGCCGCAACCCGTCGCTGACGCCGATCCTCGTCGCAGGCCTGGCCTACCTGATCATCACGTTGCCGCTCGGCTACCTGTCACGTCGCCTGGAACGCCGCACCGGTGGGAAGAAGGTGTCCGTCGTATGAGCGACATCTGCGTCGAGATCAGCGGACTGAAGAAGTCGTTCGGACCGCTGGACGTGCTCAAGGGCATCGACCTGACGGTCCAGCGCGGTGAGGTCGTCTGCATCATCGGCCCGTCCGGGTCGGGCAAGTCGACCCTGCTGCGTTGCGTGAACCTGCTGGAGGAGCCGACGGGCGGCAAGATCGTCGTCAACGGCACGGAGCTGACGGACCCGGACGTCGACATCGACGCCGCCCGCACGAAGATCGGCATGGTCTTCCAGTCGTTCAACCTGTTCAGTCACCTGACCGTCGTCAACAACCTGACGGTCGCGCAGCGCAAGGTGCTCAAGCGCAACGAGAAGTCCGCGCAGGAGATCGCGCTGCGCAACCTGGAGCGGGTGGGGCTGAGCGAGAAGGTCAACGCGATGCCCGCGCAGCTCTCCGGCGGTCAGCAGCAACGTGTCGCGATCGCGCGGGCGTTGTCGATGGACCCCGAGGTGATGCTGTTCGACGAGCCGACCTCCGCGCTCGACCCCGAGCTCGTCGGCGACGTCCTCGGCGTCATGCGGCAACTCGCGCAAGAGGGCATGACGATGCTCGTGGTGACGCACGAGATGCAGTTCGCACGCGAGGTGGCGGACAAGGTGCTCTTCATGGACGGCGGGTACGTCGTCGAGGAGGGTCCGGCCGAAGAGGTCATCGGAAACCCGCAGCAGGAAAGGACAAAAACTTTCCTTTCGCGCGTTTTGGACCCGACACACCACGGTCCGGGTGATCCTGAGTAAATGGCCTTGAGCAAACTCCCCGCGGCCGACGTGCTGCGGGGGTTGGGGGAACCGGACAACAACAGCAACTCGGGGACCTGGCGGCTGCCTCGGCGCAAGCCGAGCACGCCGCCGGTCATCCGGGTCATCGACCGCACCATCACCGGCACGTTTGACCTGCGCGCGTGTGAAGTGCCGTACCTGCTCGAGTTCGTCCGCTGCACCTTCGAGAACGTGCCGGACCTGCGCCAGAGCAGCCTCGCGGGCATCGAGTTCGACCGGTGTTCACTACCCGGCATCGCGGGCCGGAACCTCAGCAGCAGCAACGACGTCGCGTTGCTCGGCTGCACGATCGACGGTCAGCTGGACCTGACCGATGCGGACATCTCCGGCTCCTTGCTGTTGCGGGACAGCACCTTCCGCCAACCCGAAGGCCAGACCGTACTAGCGGACCGGCTGACGCTCGCCGGCGCACTGCTCGCGCCCGGCATCAGGTCCGAGGGCGAGATCCGGATCGCGGGCGCCCGTATCGGCGGCAACTGCAACCTCGGCGACGCCGTGCTCGACAACGAGAACGGCATGACGCTCAACGGCAACGGCGTGCAGATCGGCGGCAACCTGCTCGGCGCGATCACCTCCAGGGGCGTGGTGTTCCTCGCCAACGCGCGGATCAGCTCGGCCCTGTCGTTGCGCGGCGCGACCCTGGCGCGCGGCACGGCCTACGAGGTGACCACGGACCCGCACGCCGATCCCAGCGCGACGCTCGTGCTCGACCGGATCGACGTGCGCGGCGACGTGGAGCTGGACCTGGGCTTCGCCAGCGCGGGCACCGTGCGGATGAAGAACGGCAAGATCGGCGGCCGGCTGTCCATGGCGGACTCGGTGATCGACGCGGTGACCCGGCCGATCGGCAACGAGCCGACCGGGTACGGGCGCGCGCTGCACTTCGACGGCGCGGAGATCGGCGGCGACTTCATCGGCCGCGGCTCGCGGCTCAAGGGCCAGCTGCGGATGGTCGACCTGCACGTGCTCGGCAGCCTCATCCTCGACGGGTCCAAAGTGGACAACCCGAAGGCGGACGCGGTGCTGGCCAACCGGTGCCGCGTCGGCAGCAACTTCGCGTTGCGCGGCGCCGAGATCGCGGGCGGGCTCGAGCTGCGCGGCGTCAACGTGGGCGCGAACCTCGACCTGCGCGGCAGCCGGCTCACCCAGCCCGGCCGCTATCGCAACCAGCCGCGGGAGAAGCCGTCGCTGGACATCGGCGGCGGTGTCATCGGCCGCGACCTCGTGTGCGCGCAGGGCGAGAAGGAGTTCGTCGCGCACGGCGGCGTGCGATGCCGGCGCGCCACGATCGGCCGCATGGCGAACTTCAACGGCGCGGTGCTCGGGTACAAGCTGGACAGCCATGCGTTGAACGGCATGGGCATGCAGGTCGCGGAGCTGATGCTCAACGTCGTCTCGCCGCCGAAGGGCGACGTGACGTTGCGACAGGCGCGCTGCACCTCGTTGGACGACAACGACAAGTTCTGGGAGGCGACCGGGTACATCGACCTGGACGACTTCCGGTACGACTCGCTCGCACACCCGATCGACCTGCGCGACGACGAGCAGGTCGAACAACGGCTGCACTGGCTGCGGCAGGCGACGCGTCGGGCCTACCGGCCCCGGCCGTACGACCAGTTCGCCGAGATGCTGCAGGCCAGCGGCAACGACGAGCACGCGTCCACGGTCATGATCGAGAAGCAACGGCTGCGGTACCGCGCGCTCGCCGAGGGCATGCGGTTCTTCGGGCCGCTGGTGCTCTTCTGGAGCTGGCTGCAGCGGTCCATGGTCGGGTACGGGTACCGACCGGCGCGGGCGCTGGGCTGGCTGGTCGTGTCGTGGTTCCTCGGCAGCCTGTGGTTCGAGATCAAGCCGGATCTCGTGCCGATCAACGAGCAGGACCACCTGCCGTGGAACGCGTGGCTGTACACGATCGACCTGGTGGTGCCGATCGTGGACTTCGGCAACAAGAACCGGTGGCAGACGCCCGGCGCGTCGCAGTGGATCGCGTCCGGGCTGATCGTCACCGGCTGGATTCTCGCCACGACGGTCGCGGCCGGCATCACGCGGATGCTGAAGCGTTGACGATCTCCTCCAGGACCTCGGGGCGGTGCACGATCATCCGCTGCCGCCCGGTGGTGAGCACGCCGTCCTCGCGCAGCTCGCGCAACGCCCGTGCGACGGCCTCCCGGGACGCCGAGATGAGGCCGGCCAGGTCCTGCTGGCTGATCCGCAACGTGATCAGCACACCGTCCCGCGTCCGCACGCCGTAGCGCAGCACGATCTCGTTGAGCAGCGACGCGAGCCGCACGAACGTGGTGCGGTCGCCGTACTCCGCGCGCCGGACGTTCGCGGTGCGCAAGCGACCGCTGATGATCTTCAGCAGGGCCGACGAGACATCCGGTTCGCGCATCAGCCTGGCGAACCGCTGGGCGGGCAGCCACAGCGCGGTGACGTCCTCGACGGCGATGACCGACGCGGACCGCGGGTTGCCGTCGACCGCCGCCATCTCGCCGATGATGTCGCCCGGTTCACGCACGCCGAGAACCACGTCGTGCCCGCCGCCCGCCGAGGTGACCACCTTCGCCCGTCCGACGGTCAGCACGAGCACCCATCCGGCCCGATCCCCCTCGTTGATGATCACCTTGCCCGTCTTGTACCGGCGTTCGACGGCCTGAGCGAGAAAGTCCTGCCTGGTCGATTCCAAGAGCATGTCCCAGAAGTTCATGCTTTCCTCCCCCTGAAGAATTGGCCATTATTTGGCCAATTCCCCGATCGCTGGCCCACCCCAATTGTGTTCTGTAATGTCACCCACATCCAGTTCGGCGTTGTGTGTCAACTGGCACAGAACGGATCCCCTCACCACTGCGACGCTCTCGGCAGTCGGGGTGAGACAGAGGGGAGAACGGGATGGAACCGCACTCGATCGTGGTCTTCGTGCTGATGGGCTGAATGGCCAGTGGGGAGGAGGTGGGTCAGCTTGCGGGAGCTGGCCCACCGGCCCACCTCCATTGCACGCCGTATCCGAATCCCATGTCCAACTCGTCGAACTCGACCTGCACCGCGCCGCTGGCGTCCACACTGAGCAATTCACCGCACGGCGTCGCGTCGTCGACCATCCGCATCGGAGTGCGCGAAACCAGCCACACCGAACGCGGCGGATTGTGCACATCGAACTGAATCCGCACCGAGAACCGGTCGCATCGGCGGTGCGGTGAGAACACGTAGTGCGGGCGCATCGGCTGCCCGTCCGGCACCCGCAGCTTCATCGCGTACTCGTGCGTCTGCCCGCTGTGCAACGGCTCGGGCAGCTCGATGGTGAACCGGAAGTAGCTCTCGGACGGGTGTTCCTGCTGCACGAGCTTGCCGCCGTACAGCACCTTCGCGTTGACGTCGTGCAGCACACGCTGGTCCGCGCGATGCCTTGGCAGGCTCAGCGCGGGCACGATCGCGTCGACACCGTCCCTGGTCGCGACGATCTTGCGGCGTTCGACCACCTCGGGCGTACCCATGTCGAGCCGCACCTGCGCCTCGAACGCCTGCACGTACCAGCCCTCGTCGCCGGGCCGGTTCTCCGCGGCCTGCACCAGCAGCTCGATCGCGTCGTCCGCGCGGCGCCGCGCGGTACGGGTCTGCTTGCCGATGGCCTGCGCGAGCCACTCGACCCGTTCGGTCAGCTTCGTCTGCTGCGCCTCCGGGTGGATCGCGAGGGCTGCCAGCGCCGCGAGTTTGAGGTCGGGCTGCAACCGGTCCGCGAGCCGTTTGAGCTCGTCGGTGACCTTCTGCCGGATCACCGGCTGGCTGTCCTGTGGGGTAATGCCACACAACGCGCGTAGTGCGTTGCCTGCAAGAGTGTCGATGTCCGCCGCAAGAACACCCCGGCCCTTGCGCAGCCGTCGGAGCTCGTCCCGCAGCCCTGGCATGGCGCATATGGTGGCAGTGGTCGCACGGCCACGGCCAGCCACCGGCAACAATGTGCGGGTTGTTGGTTCAACCGGGGGAAGGCGCGGCGTGACTGATCTGGTGCTGGCAGTGGACTTCGGCGGCACCAAGATCGCCGCGGCGCTCGTCGGCGGGGCCGGCGACGTGGTGCGGTCCGCGCAGGTGGCGACGCCGCAGGTGGACACGTGGGATGCGGTCGCGGACGTCGTCGGGCGGGTGCTGGACGGCGAGCAGGTCGCGGGCGCCGGAATCGCCTCGGCCGGGCCCGTGGACACGGCGGCGGGCACGGTCAGCCCGATCAACGTGCCCTCCTGGCGCGAGTTCCCGCTGCGGGAACGCGTGGCCTCGCTGGTGCCGGGTGTGCCGGTCGAGCTCGCGGGCGACGGCGTGTGCATGGCGCTCGGCGAGCAGTGGCGCGGGGCCGGGCAGAGCAGCCGGTTCATGGTCGGCCTGGTCGTGTCGACCGGGGTCGGCGGCGGGCTGGTGCTCGACGGCCGGCCGTTCGGCGGGCGGACCGGCAACGCCGGGCACATCGGGCACGTCGTGGTCGAGCCGGACGGCGAGCCGTGCACGTGTGGCGGACGCGGCTGCGTGGAAACCGTGGCGGGTGGACCGCGAATGGTGAGCTGGGCTTCGGCTCGGGGCTGGCGCGGTGCGGACGCGATCGCGCTGGAGGCGTCGGCGCGGGCCGGTGACCCGGTGGCGCTGGCGGCGTTCGAACGCGCCGGGCACGCGGTCGGGCTGGCGATCGCCGCGACCGCGGCCGTGTGCGACCTCGACCTCGCCGTCATCGGCGGCGGTGTGGCCCAGGCGGGCGAGCTGTTGTTCGACCCGGTGCGCCGCGCGTTGGCGACGCACGCGGGTCTGTCCTATCTGTCTACATTGGACGTTCGCCCCGCCGTCCTGGGTGGACGGGCGGGGCTCGTCGGTGCCGCTGCCCTCGTTAGTGGGCCGCGACCGGCTTGATCCGGTCGCTGTCCTCGTCGACGTGGTAGTCGGACGGGTCGGTCTGGTCCGTGCCGTTGAACACCTTGGCGCGCCTGGCGATCACCGTGACGATCGCGGCGACGATCAGGTTGACCGCGATCGCGACGACGCCGACGTAGATCTGCAGCGTCGACCCGGCGAACGGGTGCCAGCCGAACAGCGACAGCTTGTCCAGCGCGAGCGCCGAACCACCGAAGTGCGGACGCTTACCGTCGGCGCTCGGGATCTGGTACAGCAGGTACATCCCGTACCCGAGACCCGCGACCCAGCCCGAGATCAGGCCCCAGACGTGGAACCACCGCGTGTACAGCGCGATGGCGACGGCCGGGAGCGTCTGCAGGATGATCACGCCGCCGATCAGCTGCAGGTCGATGGAGAACTGCGGGTCGATGAACACGATGAAGGCGACCGCGCCGAACTTCACGACCAGGCTGGCGATCTTGGCCTGCTGGGCCTCCTCCGCCGGGGTGGCGTGCTTGCGGATGTACTCCTTGTAGACGTTGCGCGTCCACAGGTTCGCCGCCGCGATCGACATGATCGCCGCGGGTACCAGTGCGCCGATGCCGATCGCCGCGAACGCGATGCCGGCGAACCACGACGGGAAGTTGTGCCCGAAGAGCTCCGGCACGATCGTGTTCGTGTCGGCCCGGCCGGTCGCCTGGTTGACGATCGGCTTGGTGCCCGCACTGATCGCGACGTAGCCGAGCAGTGCCAGCAGGCCCAGCACCAACGAGTACGCGGGCAGCGCGACCATGTTGCGCTTGATGACGTTGCGGCCGCGGCTCGCCAGGATGCCGGTGAGCGAGTGCGGGTAGAGGAACAGCGCGAGCGCCGAGCCGAGCGCGAGCGTCGCGTACTGCAGCTGGTTGTTGGCGTTGAGCAGGATGCCGTCGCCCTTGGCGGGCGTCGCGTCGAACTTCGCCTGCGCGTCGTTGAAGACCTCGCTCCACCCGCCGAACTTCGTGGGCAGGTAGACGATCGCGACGAGGATGACCAGGTAGATCAGGATGTCCTTGACGAACGCGATCAGCGCCGGCGCCCGCAGACCCGACTGGTAGGTGTAGAGCGCGAGGATCACGAACGCGATGAACAGCGGCAGGTGGCCGAGGATGCCGCTGCCGTTGAGGCCCATGCTGCGCAGCACGGCCTCGAGGCCGACGAGCTGCAGCGCGATGTACGGCATCGTCGCGAAGATGCCGGTGATCGCGATGATCAGCGCCAGCCAGTGCGAGCCGTAGCGGCCCTTCACGAAGTCGGCGGGCGTGACGTAGCCGTGCACGCGGGCGACCGACCACAGGCGTACCAGCGGCAGGAAGACGATCGGGTAGAGGATCACCGTGTACGGCAACGCGAAGAAGCCCGTCGCGCCCGCGCCGAACACCAGCGCCGGAACCGCGACGAACGTGTAGGCCGTGTAGAGGTCGCCGCCCACGAGGAACCAGGTGATCCAGCTGCCGAACTTGCGGCCGCCGAGACCCCACTCGTCGAGGTGCGCGAGCGTCTCACCCTTCTGCCATCTCGCCGCGATGAAGCCCATCACGGTGACGAGGAGGAACAGGATGCTGAATACGACCAACTCGGTCCACTGCATGTCAGTTCGCCCCCTCGTCCAGCTCGTCGACGCCCAGCTTGTCCGGCCCCTTCGTGGTCGGGGTGTCCTTGGTCTTGACGTAGACCAGCAGAACGCAGAGAACGCCCACCGGCACCCACGCGAACTGGTACCAGTAGAAGAACGGCATGCCGAAGAGTCTCGGCATGTCCTTGTTGAACCACGGCGTGATCAACATCAGCAACGGGACCAGCAGGAGCAGGTTCCAGTTGCTCCAGCGCAAGTTGGCCTTGCGGTCAGACGGCATGGTGGCCCTCCGTGTACGCGGTGTTGCGCGGATGTTAGGCCTGATCACCCGCTCGTTGCGCGGATGACATTCCAATCGTGACCGTCTGACTAACTGGACGGCAGGTGCGTGACCAGGTCTTCCTCGGCGATGCGGAAGTACTCGGCCAGGGACTCGACCGCTTGATCGACTTCGTCCTTGCTCAGCAGTTCGACAATGGTGCGATTCCACACGAGGTAGCGCTCGTAGAAGCTCCTGGTCTCCTTGATGACCTGGAACGCGAGCCGCACCTCGGCGTACAGCCGGTCACCTTCTTCGTTGAGGCGGTCACTGCCGGCCAGCCGGGTGATCGCCTGGTGGAACCGGATGTTTCCGGTGCCGACGTCGTTCCAGTTGTCCTTGGCGGCGCCCTTGACGGCGAAGTCGACCGCCTGCCGCACGGCGTCCTTCGCGGCCTTGTCGGCGGCCGGCCACAGCCGCAGCGCGCCGCACTCGATGACCCGGCGCGCGGTGTAGAGGTCGCGCACGTCCGCCGCGGTCGGGACGCGGACGAACACCCCGCGACTGTGCTCATGTACCAGGAGTCGGTCGTGTGTGAGCAGGCGAAACGCCTCACGTAGCGTGTTGCGGCTGACGCCGAGCGCAGTGCCCAGCGCCTCTTCCGAGAGGCGCAGACCCGGCTCCAGCTCGCCCTTGAGCACCCGGCTGCGGATCATGTCCGCGACCTTCTGTGCCGTGCTGACGCGTTCGAGGTCGGCCTTCCCCCCGGCGAGCGCCTCCACCCACGTGTCCGTCATGTTCAACAATCCTACTGGGGTATTGCTGGATTGCTGGATTGAAGTATCGTTGAACAATCCTACAAAGGAGATGGTGGGATTGTGGACCTGAACGCGGACCTCGGCGAAGGCTTCGGCCACTGGACCATGGGTGACGATCTCGGTCTGCTCGACGTCGTCACCAGCGCGAACGTCGCCTGCGGCCACCACGCGGGCGATCCGGACACGATGCGGCGCGTGTGCGCCCTGGCAGCCGCGCGAGGAGTCGCCCTGGGTGCCCACGTCGGGTACCGCGACCTGGCGGGGTTCGGCCGGCGGTTCATCGACGTCGCCCCCGACACCCTGACGAACGAGGTGTTGTGCCAGCTGGGCGCACTGGCGGCGTGTGCGGCCGTCGAGGGCGCCCGGATCTCGTACGTGAAGCCGCACGGGGCGCTCTACAACGCCCTGGTGCGACACGAGGCGCAGGCCGACGCGGTGGTCGACGCCGTGCGGCTGTTCGATCCACGGCTGGCCGTGCTCGGCCTGCCGGGCGCGGTGTGGCTGAAGCGAGCGGCGGTCGCCGGGCTCTCCGTCAGGTACGAGGCGTTCGCCGATCGCGCGTACACGGCGTCTGGAACCCTGGTGCCCCGCGGGTTACCGGGCGCCGTGCTGCATCAGCCGGCGGAGATCGCGGAACGGTGCGTGCAGCTCGCCACCGAGGGCTGGGTGCGCGGCATCGACGGGCGGGCCGTGACCGTGCGCGCCGACTCCATCTGCGTGCACGGGGACACGCCGGGTGCCGTCGCGGTGGCTCGGGCGGTGCGCGCGGCGCTCGAGGCGGCCGGGGTCGAGGTGGCCGCGGCCGGTAACCGTCCTAACGAAGGGTGGTCCGGACCACGTACCCCGGACAGGATCGGCGCGTGAAGAACATAAGCAGCTTGGCCGCCCTGCTCGCGGTGAGTCTGGTGGGCCTGCCCGGCGTCGCGAACGCCCAGGACAAGGCCGCCTGTTTCGACGACAAGGCACCGCTGACGGTCGAGGAGCAGCGCCTCGACGACACCCTGGCGCCCGGCGGACCCGCGGTCGGGCCGGAGCTGGTCTCCAGAGCCGGGTTCGACGACGACGTGCGGCGGTTCACCAGCCGGCTGTGCCGGGCACCGTCGTTGAAACAGGCGCAGGTGCTCGCCGAGCAGGGCGGGAACGACCTGTGGCGGGCGGCCGTGCGGCGTGCCCAGGGCAAGGAGCAGCAGCACGACCGGTTCGACGACCGGCCGCTCTACTGGGCCCGGCTGCAGATCACCAAGGCGCTGCGGCAGTGGACTCATCAGATCGACGGGGGTGAGCGGGCGGCACTGATCCAGCGGTTCGACTGGGCGTCGCGCGGCCTCTCCGACGTCCGGTTCCCGCAGCAGCAGGCCCGGCGAATCCTGGTGACCGGCTTCGACCCGTTCCAGCTGAACGGGCCGACCGTGCGGCGCAGCAACCCCGCGGGCGCGGCGGCGTTGCAGCTCGACGGGCGGGAGATCGACACCCCGCAGGGCAAGGTCGTCATCCAGACGGCCGTGCTGCCGGTGTTGTGGGGCGGGTTCGACGAGGGGATCGTCGAGCAGTTCTACGGCAATGGGCTCAAGCAGAAGCCCGACGCGTTCGTGACGGTCAGCCAGGGGCGGCCCGGCCGGTTCGACATCGAACGGTGGGCGGCGCGCTGGCGGGGCGGCTTCCCGGACAACAACGACCTGCGCTCGGTCGGCACGACGCCGAACGCGGCGGGATGGCCGCAGCCGGCGCTCGAGTTCATCGAGACGACGCTGCCGCAGCAGAAGATGATCGACGCGAAGACGACGCCGTACCCGGTGCAGTTCAACCTGTCGTTCTGCGAATGGCCCGCGGCGCCCGGCGCGGGGAACCCGTCGTGCCGCGCCGACCAGCCGACGCCGGGCGCGTTCGCCCAGTCCGGCGGCGGTGGCAACTATCTGTCCAACGAGAGCATGTACCGCGCGAACCGCGTGCGCGTCGGCATGGGCGCCACCAATGTCCTCGGTGGACACCTGCACACGCCGGTGCTCGGACAGCCCGCGGATCCGGCGGCGATCACCGATCCGGCCTTCGAACTCGAACGCCGGAACATCGCGAACCAAGTGGTGGCTCTAGTCTCAGCGGTGTGAAGCATGTGCGGCAGGCGGTGGTTGTCCTCTTGACGTTGGTCGCGGTCTCCGGCTGCGCCCGGCACATCGGCGGTCAGGCGGTCCCCGGACCGTTGCCCTCCACCGCCTCCGCACCCGCGCCGGACCTGCCGAAGGTCGGGCAGTGCATGAACTCCGCGGAGTTCAAGGCGCTCGACTGCAACTCGCCGCACGAGGCCGAGGTCACCGCGATGGGCGAGATCTCGGGGCTGTCCAAGGACTATCCGGACGAGCGGGACCTGCGGCGGGCCGCGTTGCCGCCGTGCCGCGAGGCGCTGACCGAGTACCTCGGCAGCAAGGACGCGGACGCCACCCGGCTGCAGGTGTGGGCGTTCTGGCCCAACAAGAAGGGCTGGGAGGACGGCCAGCGCTGGCGGTTGTGCTCCGTCATCGAGCTGGCTCCGGACGAGAAGAAGGTGAGCCGAACCGGAAGCGTCAAGGGCGTGCTCGCCGCTTCCGGGTTCGGCACCTACCAGCTCTGTTCGTCGGGTTCGCCGTCCCGCGACGCGAAGCTCACGCTCACCGCGTGCGACAAGCCGCACGTGGGCGAGGCGGTGCCCGGCGTGGTGGCGCTCGGGAAGAACACGGATCCCGCGCCGTCGCAGGAAGACATCAACAAGATGGCCGAGGAGAAGTGCACGAAGGCCGTCACCGACTACGTCGGATCCAGCAAGCGCACCGACGTCAGCGTCGCGTGGCGGACCTTCGGATCGCAGGCCTGGTCAGAAGGTTGGACGAACGCGATCTGCTACGCGGAAACGTCCCGTGCCTTCACCGGCCGGCTGTGGGGCCTTGGCGACAAGCCGCTGCCGAACTGACTGCTCGCGCACGACCTGGGCGACCGAGACCATGAGCACGGCGGCCAGGGACAGCACCAGCATCGCGGCTCCCGCAACGATCCCCATGGCACACCTCCCTTTCCTCCGGTGCGATCTTCGTGACCGCCACTCACATATAGGACGTACCCGGAGGGGGTGTGGTTCACTCCCGACTTCTGCACAGGCTGTGCACAACTCGATCCACAGGTTGTGGACAACTCAGAGGACGACGGTGGACAACACCGCGCCGAGCACAACCCCTAGTAGGAGTCCGGCGGCGAACAACAACACCGGCCGCCACCACCGGGTGCGCGGCACCGGCCGTTGATCCACAGGTACGGGGTAATAACGCACGATTCCGGTCATCGGACCGACCTGGACGTCGCGTGTGGAGCCGTCGAAGTGGAGACCGCCGGGGAGGTCGTCGTCGTGCTGCGTCACACGACAGGTTTACCTCAAAAGAATGACCCGGTGGACGCCGTTGTCCACCGGGTCACCTAACACAACTCGATCAGCCGAGTCGCTGCTTCAGCGCCGCCAGCTCGTCGCGCAGGGTCGTCGGGACCTTCTCACCGATCTTGTCGAACCACTCCTCGACCAGCGGGATCTCGGCACGCCACTCGTCGACGTCGACCTTGAGCGCGGCCTCGACGTCCTCGATCGGCGCGTCCAGGCCCTCGAGGTCCAGGTCGGCGGCGGTCGGCACGTAACCGATCGGCGTCTCCTGCGCGGCGGCCTTGCCCTCGATGCGCTCGATCGCCCACTTCAGGATGCGCGAGTTCTCGCCGAACCCAGGCCACAGGAAACGCTTGTCGTCACCGCGGCGGAACCAGTTGACGTAGAAGATCTTCGGCAGCTTGTCGGCGTCGGCGCGCTTGCCGAGGTCGACCCAGTGCTGGAAGTAGTCACCGGCGTTGTAGCCGATGAACGGCAGCATCGCCATCGGGTCGCGGCGCACGACACCGGTCTTGCCGACCGCGGCGGCCGTGGTCTCCGACGACAGCGTGGCGCCCATGTAGGTGCCGTGCTGCCAGTCGCGGGACTCGGTGACCAGCGGGATCGTCGTGGCGCGGCGGCCACCGAAGAAGATCGCCGAGATCGGCACGCCGTTGGGGTCGTCCCACTCGGGCGCCTTGATGTCGCACTGCTCGATCGGAGTGCAGTAGCGGGAGTTCGGGTGCGACGAGAGCTCGTCGCTGTCCGGCGTCCAGTCCTGGTGCTTCCACGAGGTAAGGTGGGCCGGGGGCTCGCCCATGCCCTCCCACCAGATGTCGCCGTCGTCGGTCAGCGCGACGTTGGTGAACAGCGAGTTGCCCTTCGCGATGGTGCGCATCGCGTTCGGGTTGGTGTGGTAGTCCGTGCCGGGCGCGACGCCGAAGAAGCCGTTCTCCGGGTTCACCGCGTACAGCCGGCCGTCCTTGCCGAAGCGCATCCACGCGATGTCGTCGCCGAGCGTCTCGACCTTCCAGCCGGGGATGGTCGGCTCGAGCATCGCGAGGTTGGTCTTGCCGCACGCCGACGGGAACGCGGCCGCGATGAAGTAGACCTTGTTCTCCGGCGAGGTGAGCTTGAGGATCAGCATGTGCTCGGCGAGCCAGCCCTCGTCGCGCGCCATCACCGAGGCGATGCGCAGCGAGTAACACTTCTTGCCGAGCAGGGCGTTGCCGCCGTAGCCGGAGCCGAAGCTCCAGATCTCCCGCGTCTCCGGGAAGTGGCTGATGTACTTGGTGTCGTTGCACGGCCACTGCACGTCTTCCTGGCCGGGCTCGAGCGGCGCGCCCAGCGAGTGCAGCGCGGGGACGAAGTCCGCGTCCTCGCCGAAGCGGGCGAGGGCCTTGGTGCCCATGCGGGTCATGATGTGCATGGAGACGACGACGTACTCCGAGTCGGTGATCTCGACGCCGAGCATCGGCTTCTCCGCGTCCAGCGGGCCCATGCAGAACGGGATCACGTACATCGTGCGGCCACGCATGCAGCCCCGGTACAGCTCGGTCATGATGGCCTTCATCTCCGAAGGCTCCATCCAGTTGTTCGTCGGGCCCGCGTCCTCCTCGCGCACCGAACAGATGAACGTGCGCTCCTCGACCCGCGCGACGTCCGTGGGGTCCGAGGCAGCCCAGAACGAGTTGGGCTTCTTCTTCAGCGGCACGAAGGTGCCGGCGTCGACGAGCTTCTGGGTCAGGCGGGTCCACTCCTCCGGGGATCCGTCGGCCCACACCACCTCGTCGGGGCAGGTCAGCTCGGCGACTTCCTGCACCCAAGCAAGCAGGCGCGCGTGGTTGGTAGGTGCCTGATCGAGACCGGGAATGGTCACTGCCGTCATCTCGTCTCGTCTCCTGACTGAACGCCTCGGCCGCCCGAGCACGTGTGGGTCCTGGTGGACTTCGTCGTCCTCGGAAAAGGCTGCGCCCGCCCGGTTGGGGCCGGGCGGTAGCTGTAGGGGATGAACCGAGGTTAGCCGGGTTAATGGCGGGTAACACACGCCAGACCTGAGGCTTCTCTCACAAAACCGATTCTGGAATCGATTCAGCACACGGACGGCGTTATGTCTTCCTTAAACCGGGAAAACACAAGGGTCGAAGATGCGGCACTCACCACACCCGAACGGCTGTGACCTGGACTTCAGTTGGGGCTGATCCACTGGCCGGTGGTCGAATCGATTCGGACCACGCCGTCGAACCGCTCCGCCGTGTACCACTCCTCGGCGTCGTCGAGGACCCCGCTCTTGCTGTCCGTGACGTAGCGGCCGTCGGAGTCGATGTGCCCGTGCTCGACCTCAACCCAGTCGTCACCACGGTGTTCCGACATCGTGACCTCGCCTGACCGGGTGATCTCGGTCGAGAGGTCCGCGTGCCCGTCGCCGTCGCGGTCGGTGAACAGCCACGTGTCGCCGTCGGCGTCCTGCACCACGGCGGTGTCCGCCTTGCCGTCGCCGTCGGTGTCCTCGGTGGCCGGGCCGACCTTTCGATCGCCCTCGTCGGTGTCCACGACAATGGTTTGTTGTTGCGTGGAATTCGTCTTTTGTTGCGTGTGGTCGTTCGGGTCCACCTCGACCCACTCGCCCGAATTCTCTTCGAAGCGCGCCTGACTGAGCAGTTTCCCGTCCTTGTCGAACGTGCTCATCAGATCGGCGTCGCCATCGCCGTCGGTGTCGGTGAACGCAAGGTGTCCACCGTCGTCGGTCTCGACCACCGCGCTGTCGTTCACGCCGTCGCTGTCGAGGTCGAACGTGGCCTCCGCGGTGTACTCCTCGTCCGCGACGGTGACCTTCAGCTCGCCGTCGGCCGCACCGTTCTCGTCGATGTACACCGGAACACCTCCTGCGCTCTTGCGTACCGGTAAGACCCACGTTATGCCGGATCGGTTCCGTCGCCAACCTCAACGCCTGGAGGCGTTGTCGCGTTGAAAGGTCGTGATCGGACTTCTGGGGGGAGGACCAGGTGCCGAGAAGACGCTTCCGAAGAACCCTGGACCCGGCGGCGCTGCCCGTTCTCGTGCGCCGGCTGCGCAGCGCGGGCGTGCGGTCCGCGGTGATCGGCGCGGTGCTGCTGATCGGGGGCGGTTTCGGCTGGTACGCGACGGACGCGGCGGAGACCGAGTTGCTCCGGACCGGCGTGCGCGTGCCGGGGCACGTGAAGTCGGTCCAGTCGCGCAGCATCGTGATCGGCTACTTCGCCGGAGGCGACCAGCGCGAGTACCGGGTCCAAGTGCCGATCTCGCACGACTACCTGCCCGGCGACCAGGTCACGGTGATCTACGACCCGAAGGACCCGGCCGGACGGGTGCGCACGACGGCCGAGATGAACATGAACCCCGGCTTCGTCATCTCCGCCGTGGGCGGCGTGCTCGGCCTGATCGTCGGCGCGGGCGGCGTGCTCGGTGTCGTGCGGTGGTCGCGCAGGCTGGGCGTGAGCGAGTGGCGGCGCGGGCACGCGGAGGTCGCCCCCGGCTCTTCGCGGCTGCGGGTGCGGTTCCCAGGACATGTCGAGGACTTCGTGCTGTCCAGGCCGTACGCGGGTCTGCGCCGGTCCATGCCCACCGTGCCCACGACGGTGTGGGTCGGCGGGAACGGCATCGCGTACACCGTGGCCTTCGTGAAGTACGACGACACGACTGTGCTCGCGGCGGTCAAGCCGTTCGGTTAGGTGCGATCCGGCCGCGACCCGATCAGCAACAGGCAGAGCGTCGTCACGGCCGCCACCAGACCTGCCAGCAGCAACATCGGCTGAAGCGTCGCCGTGGGGGCCACCGGCGCCGCGGTCGCCACAACGGCGCTGGTCGTCGTGGTCGTCGGCACGGGTTCCGAAGTGGTTGTTGTCGTCGGCACGGGTGCCGCAGGGGCGGGCGCGGCCGTGGTCACGGGCGCGAGCACGGTGATCCGGGCCCGCATGTCGGGGTGGATCGAGCACACGTAGTCGTAGGTCCCCGGCTGGGTGAAGGTGTAGCTCCACGACTGACCGGTCGACAGCATCGGTGAGCGGAACGTTCCCGCGGCCACGTCGTGCGGTGCCTGGTCGGAGTTGGTCCACGTGACGACGTCGCCGACGTGGACGGTCATGGACGCCGGGGCGTAGGCGTAGTTCGCGATCGACACCGCGTGCGTCTCGACGGCGGGCGCCGTGCCGGGGATGCCCAGCACGGCGAACGCGGCCAGGACGGCGCTGGCCAGGCCGCGCCGCATCAGCAGATCGCCTGGTTGAACGCCGGGTCGAGCATCTGCTCGAACAGGACGGTGTGCGCCTTGATGTAGTTGTCGAACGCCAGCGCGTCATTGACCTGCTGCAACGGCGACGTCTCCAGGTGCGCCGCCTTGACGTGCGCGATGAACGGCGCCAGCGCTTCCTGTGGCAGCGAGGAGCTGAGGGCCGGGTCGAGCATCTGCTCGAACAGGACGGTGTGCGCCTTGATGTAGTTGTCGAACGCCAGCGCGTCGTTCACCTGCTGCAACGGCGACGTCTCCAGGTGCGCCGCCTTGAGGTGGGCGACGAACGGGGCGAGCGTCTCCTTCGACACGCACTTGCCGCTGGACGGCGGTGCGGTGGTCGTCGGGCTCGGATGGGTGGTGGGGTGGCTCGTCGGAGGAGCGGTGGTCGTGGTGGTCGTCGTCGGCGGGGCGGTGGTGGTCGTCGTGCCGGACACGGTGACCGACGCCTTCATGTCCGGGTGGACCGAGCAGTAGTACGAGTACGTGCCGGCCTTGCTGAACGTGTAGCTGAACGTCTGGCCCTGCTGCAGCGTGGGCGAGGTGAACTTCTCCGGCCCGTCGGAGACCACGACGTTGTGCGGCGCGGAGTCGTGGTTCGTCCAGACGACCGTGTCACCGGCCGCGATCGTCAGCGACGCGGGCGAGTAGGCGTAGTTCATGATCTCGACGCTCTTCGACGCCGCGGCCTGTTGCTGTGCCGCGAGGTCGACGGCCGGGGTTGCCGCCGGGCTCGAGCCCACGGCGCTGAGACACAACGCCGTCCCTGCGATACCGAGTGCCGCGACCAGCACGGCGAACCTCGTTGTCTTGTCCACAGTGGATCCTTTCTGGTGCATCAGCGACCGGGAGCGGTCGTGACGAGGAAGGCGGCCACCCCGAGTACGACGACGGCGAGGACCGTCTCGAAGGCGACCGAGAGGGTGATGCCGCGGGCGGTCGTGGCTACCGCGAGCCGCCGGTCCACCCACGTTTTGCTGGCCAGTCCGGCGAGCAGCATCGCCGCGAAGATCACGAGCTTCAGCAGCAGCGTTCGCCCGTATCCGGTGTGCAGCAACGCATCCAGCGACCCGACGAGCCGCCACGCGAGCAGCGCGCCCGCCGCGGTGATCGTCGCGACGGAGAACATCGCGAGCTTCGAGTAGCGCGGCAGGACGTCGGTGAGCACGTCCCGGTCCCGGCTCGGCAGCACGGCGAGCAGCAGCACGGCGAGACCGCCGACCCACACGCACACCACGAGCAGGTGCACGAACACGACGACCTGTCCCCAGCCGGGCAGGTCGAGCGCGTGCCCCGTCATCCCGTTGGTGCGCAGGACACCGAGCCCGACGGCAATGGCGCCCACCCGCCAGGCGAGCGACCGAGCCGCCGTCCGCCCACGCCGGGACAGGTCGATCAGGACCACGAGCGCCAGCACCCACAACAACGTGCGCGCCACCCACACGCGGCCGAACGGGCTGTGCAGCACCGGTTCCACGACCGGCCAGCTGAGCTCAGGCCCCTTCCCGGCCACCCACGCCGCCTGGAAGCACAAGCCGGCGACCGTGCCCGCGAACCCGCACAGCCAGCCGAACCCGAGCAGCCGGCGCACCCGTGCGGTGTTCGCGCCGTCCGGCCAGAGGAACGCGACGAACGCCATGCCGCCCAGGAAGAGCGTCGTGCCGACGTAGTCGAACGACCGCGCCAGCAGGTACCAGGACCTGGCCGCCTCGCTCACGGCGTACCCAGCAGTCCGGTGATCTTGCCGGTCCGGTCGTCCACGACGACCTTGCAGCCGTCCGGAAGTTCCAACGGGGGCAACAGGCCGCCCAGCAACGGCAGCTCGTCGACGGCCTTCGTGCCCTCGGTCAGCTCACCCACGATGGGCAGATCGCCGATGAGCAAACCCAAGTCGTGCAACAGTTTCGTGAGTCCGCCCGCGTCGCATGGCCGAGCCGGTGCGGACGAGGTCGTGGTGGGAACCGAGGTCGTCGGCGACGGCACGCTCGGATGCGAGTAGGACGGTGCCGGCACGTGTGGTGCGGGCACGTGCGCGGCCGGAACGGGATTGTGCGCCACCGGTTGCGGCACGTGCTCGGCCGGCGGGTGCGGTTGCTCGTGCTGGGTCGGGCGCGGCGGTGTCGGTGGGGGAACGCTCTGCGCCTGCGGCACGCCACCGATGCCGGACGCGAACCCGAGCACGACGACCACGGTGCCCACCAGGCTCGCCGCGACCACCTGGTCTCGCTGCAGCTTCATGGCTCAGAAGACAAGCAGCGGCGAATTAACCGGCATTCCCATTCGATGACGTGATCGTGAACTTGCATTCCAGACAAATGCACGTGCGCGGAGCGGTCCCGGACACACGCATTTAAGTTGCGTCGACAACGGTGCACTGACCAGGCAAAATGAGCATTGCTCGATTAATTCTGAACGGGTGTCGTAACCCGGCGAAGCGACGCTCGTTATGCCTTTTCAGGCCCGGTCGCGGACCGCGCGGATTCGCGTCAGTAGCTCGTCGACGCGTTCCCGGCCCGACTGCACCTCGGCGATCCTGCGCGTGACGGCCTGCAGCTCGCGGCCGCGTTCGCCGGCCTCCATGCGCATCGCCTTCTCGACCTCGCGCAGCTCGGCCTCGATGGCCTCGATCCGCCTGGTCAACGCCTCGTCGAGCGCCAGCGACAGGGCCTGCTCGGCCTCGATCAGCTGCTCGGCGGCGAGCTGGTCCAGGGTGGACCGGGCGTCCGCGATGGCGTCCGAGAGCCACTGCTTGACGTGCTGCTTCTCGGCCGTGTGGGTGCGGGTGCGGGCCATCCACCAGCCGGCGCCCAGGCCGAGCACGATGGTCACCGGCAGGACGATCGGGTTGAGCGCGGCGACACCGAGGCCGGCCAGCGGCATCACGGCCAGCTTGCCCGCGCCGAGGCCGCCGGAGACGCCCATGAAGACGAGCAGCTTGTCCTCGGCCGTGGGCGGGCGTTTGTCCTTGGGGCGCAACACGATCGGCGGCTGAGCGCCGCGCGCGAACTGGCTGCGGATGACCGCCAGTTCGTCGGCGGAGAACAGCTCGGCCAGCGACGCGTCGGCCACGCGGGTCAGGCTGTGGGCCAGGCCCGCGCTGATACGTGACGACACGACCTGCAGCGCGGTGTCGACCTGGTGCGGCAGCTGGGCGAGCTGCTCGCGCGACGCCACGTCGACCGCCTGGCGGAACCACGTCTGCAGGTCGCGCATCTGCCTGCTGATCTCGTGGTTCGCCTCGACGCGGGCACGCTGGACCTCGCCGCGCAGGCGGACCTGCCAGCCGCGCGTCGACGAACGGCGTTCGGTCATCAGCTCGTCGCGGCGGCGGCGCAACGACTCCGCCTCGGACTCACCGGTGGCGAGCGCGCGGCGTTCGGCGTCGAGCCGGACGTCCAGTTCGGCCAGGACGGTGGCCAAGGCGCGCAACGTGTTCGCCTCGCCGAGCATGGCGGCGCGACCGACGACGAGTTCCTGCATCGCGGCCTGCAGGTCGCCGATGCCCGACCGTTCGCGCAGCATCGCGCCCGCGTCCGGGTTCGGCGCCTTCGCGGCCATCTCGAACAGGCGCGACGACACCGGGTGGAAGACCGCGCCGGCGAACCGCGGCGCGTGCTCGGCCAGCAGGGCCTTGTTCGCCTCGAGGACCTGGCGCCAGCCGCGGTACTGGTCGGTCTTCGTCAGTGCGAAGACCACGGTCTCCACGCGGTCGCCGACGGTCTGGAGGAAGGTCAGCTCGCCCCGCGTGAACGGCGACGACGCGTCGACCACGAACAGCAGGGCGGTCGCCGATGCCGCGGCCTCCGCGGCGAGCTCACCGTGCACCGAGTCGAGCCCGCCGACACCGGGAGTGTCCACAAGGGACATACGTTCCAGCAGCGGGATCGGCGCGTCCACCTCGACGTAGCGCGGCGGCAGCTGGCCCGGCGGCAGCTCGTGCGCGGCCGACACCCAGTTGATGATCTCGCCGACCTCGAACGGGACTGGCTCGTGCCGGCCCGGATAGCACGCGCGCGCGGCCCACTCCGTTCCGTGCTGGAAGACCAGGTAGGTCGCCGTCGCGACCTCGGCGTCCACAGGGGACAGTCCTGGAGTGGCGAGCATGGCGTTGACCAGCGAGCTCTTGCCGCGGTTCGTCTCACCGACCACCACGACGGTCGGCACGGTCGCCGGCGGGACGAGCCAGTCGGCGGCCTTGGGGTCGAGCTCCCGGACCAGGGCGGTCAGCTTCTCCCTGGTCTGGCGGACGGTCTGCGGAAGGGTGCTCACCGTTGCGTGTACACCGTGACGATCGGCGCGCGGAGCGGGCGGCCCCGGTCGCTGAAGCCGACGACCTCGGTCTCGGCCACCAGGCCGTCGAGCGACGGGTCGTCAGTCGGCACGGTGCCACCGGCCTCGTGCACCGCCGGGTCGAACCGCTGGCCGTCCGGGCGCACCGCGGTGACGCCGATGCCCGCGAGCCCCTCCTCCAGGCGTTCCACGACACCCGTGCTGCGGGCCCGGTCCATCGCGTACAGACACAGCTGCACCAGCGCGCGCCGCTCGGCCAGTGCCTGGTCCAGCAGCTCGTCGGAGATGGTCTCCACGTCGTTCTCCGACGGATCGATCATGGGATCGGTTCCACCCATCAGTGCCCCCCAGCACGCAGTTGTTGCCACATCAGGAAGTACGCCCGGTGCACGACGTGCGCCACCCGGCCCTGCGCGGGCGTGGCGCCGAACGACGCGAACGAACGCCACCAGCCCGCGCGCTCCAGTGCGTAGGCGGTGAGCTCCTGTACCGGTCGACCCACCAGACCGAGTCTGCCCGGGATGTCCGGCGTGCTGCCGACCCGCAGCACCTCGTCGGCGAGGTCGGTCGGCAGCGCGACGGCACCGGAGACGACCAGCGTCAACGCCTCCAGCAGCCGCAGCTGGTGCGCCTCGGGCTTGGCGAGCAGCACCTCGATCGCGTCGTGCACGCGCCGGCGTTCACCAGGATCTCCGGACGCCAGCGAGGTCACCGACGCCAGCGCGGCGGCGGCCTTGATCCCGTCCGCGCGAGCGCGGAACACGGCGTCCAGCCGGCCGCGCACCTCGGCGAACCCGGACGAGTCGAGCAGCTTGCGCCGCAACGCCCCGGCGGTGATCGCCGGTTCGGCGTCGATCGCCCGCAACGCCTGGCCGATGCCGTAGAGGTCCAGCTTCTCCAGCAACCGCACGCGCACCCCGCTCGGGACGTCGCACTCCCAGCTGGTGAAGAGGTCGCCGGACATCAGCATCATCTCGCGGGTGTCCGCGTCGAGGTTCGCCAGCTGCCGCAACGACTCCGCGTCCGGCGCGGTGAAGGCGCCGGTCTCGGCGGACTCGGCGAGCAGGCTGATCACCGGCAGCACGTCGGCGACCCGCGGCCGCAGCAACGACGCCTGCTTCTCGGCGAGGATCTCGGCCGCCCGCCACACGTCGCCGTCCGCGCCCTCGACGGTCTCCGGCGCCACCGCGTCGACCTTGTTCAGCACCGCGATCGCGTTGACCGGACCGGCCTCCCGCGACGCGGTGGCCGCGGTGAACGCGGCGATCGCCTGGTGGTCGTCGGCGCGCACGCCCTGTGTGACGACGTAGAGAACGGCCTCCGCACCCGCGACCGCGTTGCGCGACACGGGATCCAGCAGCTCCTCGGTGCGCGCCACCGATGCCGCATCGAGTGACGCGAGTCCGGGCGTGTCGATGACCGTGAAGTCGCGCAGGACGTTGTTCGTCAGGTACGCCTCGACGTGCGACACCGACGCGATGTCGACGCCGAGCGACGCCGGGATCATGCCCTCGGCGTCGAACGGCAGCACCTGCCTGCGACCGTCGGTGAAGATCACTTCGATGCGGTCGACCGTGCCGTACTGGAACCGCGTGACGAGCCGGGTGCACTCACCGACGTCGGTCGGCGCGACCCGGCGGCCGATCAAAGCGTTGACGAGCGTGGACTTTCCGGACTTGATGCGCCCGGCGACCGCGACCTGCAGCGGTGCGCGCAACCGGCGCAGCACCTCGGCGAACCCGGCCGCGGTCTGCGGTGAGACCTGGGGTTGCAGTGCCGTGCAGAGGCCGGCCACCGCGGCCGAAAGCGGCCCGGCGAGCTGTTGTCCCTGCAGCGCGGTCACCGGCTGATCGTGCCACGGTTTGCAGCGGCCCGGTCGCGGGTAGCCACAGCGCATGGACGACAGCTACGTCACGTTCCTGGTGCTGGGTGTGCTCCTGGTCGCCGTCGATGGCCAGCTGATCTACCACAGTGGCCAGCGTTACCTACGCAAGGCGTACGAGCCGGCCGAGGCCGCCGCCATGATGCGGCTCGCGACCGTGCTGTTCCACCTCGTGGTGCTCGGTCTCCTCGCGTTGGTGTCGATCATCGACGTGCACACCGGCGACCCGGTCAAGGACGTGGTCGTCAAGCTCGGTGTCGTCCTGCTCCTGCTGGCTCTGTGCCACGCGGTGACCATGGCGATCCTTTCGCGCATCCGCGAGCGGCAGCTGCAGCGCCAGCTCGCCGACGAGATGGCCGAGGAGCACCGCATCTACGAGGAACGGCACTCGCACATCGCCGAACCGCAGGTGATCGAACAGCGGCAGCCCTACTCATAAGCCAACCGGACGGCGTCGATCGCCTGGTGCTCGCTCGCACCGAGAGACCTGGCAACGGCGACGTACTCCGCCGCGGCGAGGGCGAGCGGATCCGGAGAATGCGAAGGCAGGGCAGCGACCACGGTGCCCTGCCTTCGCCCTGTTCTGAGCACTCCCACCGATTCCAGCTCGCGGTACGCCCGCGCGACCGTGCCCGCCGCCAGCCCGAGGTCACCGGCGAGCTGCCGGATCGTGGGCAACCGCGTGCCGATCGGCAGCACGCCACCGGTGATGAACCGCTCGAGCTGATCGCGCACCTGACGCCACGGCGCGACGCCACTCTCGACGTCGACGACGATCCGCGGCGCGCTCACGCCACGAGCCTCGGCAGATCCTCACGCGGCGGCGTGTTGGCCATCGCGACCCACAGCAGAATCCCCGCCAGGGCGGCGAAGCCGCCCGCCATCCCGAGTGCCACGGTGATGCCCAGGCCGGCCGACACGTGGATGCTCCGGGTGCGCAACGCGTTGTCGACGCGCGCGTCACCGCTCGCCGGCCGGTTCACCGCCGCCCAGACGATCACCGCGACGACGACCACCGAGCCCAGCAGCATCCCCAGCTCGAACGCGCCGCGCCACAGCACGACCAGCACCGCCGCGACGATCACCCCGACGACGTAGGTGAGGAGCACGATCGGCGACGCGATGTCCGCCAGGCCGCGCGGAGTGAGTGACGCGGCCCGCTGCCGATCCCGCGGCGGGCGCAGGGCGAGCAGCTCCGCGAGCAGCGTGCCGACGAACACGGTGATCACGATGGCGTCCATGTTGCCCTGCGACTTCCCGGTGAGCAGCCCGGCCGCGAGGTACAGCCACGGGTACAGCAACCGGCGCCGCTTCAGGTAGCGGACCGCCTCGGCCACCTCGTCCGGCGTCGGGTCCGTCACCTTCCATTTGAGCAGCAACCGCCTGCCGTTGCGCTCGTTCGGCCACAGCGCGACCAGGATCAACAACCCGAAGACCCCGAGGACGATCACGTTCGCCAGGTCGACTCCGTACACCACGCACCCCCGTTTGTATCGAGCACTTGACACAATAACGTCCAACTCAAGTCGGACGTTGAGTCAGCCCGTGGCGCGACGCGCGAAGGTTCGGTTCGTACCTAATCTTGTGCGGTGCGGCGGTTGAGTCTGTGGATGCGAGCTCACCCGGTGTTCGGGGACTCCCTGATCGCCGGGTCTATCGCGCTGTTCGACCTGATCAGCGTGTTCTCGATGGCGGGCACAACGGACATACAACCGTCGCTCTACCTGCTCGTCGGCCTGCTGCTGGTCGGGCCGATCCCGTTCCGCCGCTACCACCCGGTGGGCACGAGCTACGCGATCCTCGCGGGCGGGTTCATCCAGCTCTTCACCCAGAGCGGCGAGTTCCCCGCGCGCCTGGGCGACTTCGCGCTGGCCGTGGCGCTGTACACGATGGTCGCGTACGTGGGCAGGCAGCAGGGCCTGCTGTACGCCATGTGGCTGGTCATCGGCTCGGTGCTGTGGGCCGTGTTCCGGGTCGGCACGCTGGAGGCGCTGCCCGCGCTGTTCGTCGTGTTCGTGATCTTCGCGTTCAGCTGGGCGCTGGGCGAGTTCGTCGGCGCCCGCCGGGCGTACTACAACGAGCTGGACCAGCGCCTCAAGCTGCTGGAGACCGAACGCGACCAGGCCGCGAAGCTGGCGGTTGGCGAGGAACGATCCCGCATCGCGCGCGAACTGCACGACGTCGTGGCGCACTCGGTGAGCGTGATGATCGTGCACGCCGACGGCGCGCTGTACACGATCAGATCCAGTCCGGAGCAGGCGGAGAACGCCGTCCGCACCATCGCGGAGACCGGCCGCCTGGCGTTGACCGAGATGCGCCGCCTGCTGGGCGTGCTGCGCAGCGACGAGGCCGAGACGCAGTGGGCGCCGCAGCCGGACGCGCGGGGTGTCGTCGAGCTCGCGGAGCAGACCCGTGCGGCGGGCGTGCCGGTGCGCCTGGAGATCAGCGGCGACCTGGACAACCTGCCCGCCGGTGTCGGCCTGGGCCTCTACCGGATCGTGCAGGAGGCGTTGACCAACGTGCTGAAGCACTCCGGCTCCGGGACGTCGGCGGTGGTCCGGCTGACCCGTGCCGACGAGGAGGTGCGGCTCGAGGTCGTCGACGACGGGTTCGGCACCCCCGCGGACGTGGTCGCCGTGTCCGGCGGAAACGGCCTGATCGGCATGCGCGAGCGCGCGAACGTGCTCGGTGGTTCGTTGGAGGCCGGTCCCAACCCCGGTGGCGGGTGGCGGGTCCGGGCAGTCTTTCCAGTTGCGGCGGGATAGTTTGATGACCGTGATCAGAGTGTTGCTCGTCGACGACCAGGAGCTCATGCGCATGGGCTTCCGCATGGTGCTCGGCGCCCAGGAGGACGTGGACGTCGTCGGCGAGGCGGCCGACGGCCTGGACGCCGTGCAGATGGCCGACCAGCTGCGCCCCGACGTGGTGCTGATGGACGTCCGCATGCCCGTGATGGACGGTGTCGAGGCGACGAAGCAGATCACCGAGGCCGGCACGGCCAAGGTGCTCGTCATGACCACGTTCGACATGGACGAGTACGCGCTTTCCGCGCTGCGCAACGGCGCCAGCGGGTTCCTGCTGAAGGACACGCCGCCGAACGACCTCGTGTCGGCGCTGCGGGCGGTCGCCTCTGGTGACGCCGTGGTCTCGCCCTCGGTGACGAAGCGGCTGCTGGGCCGGTTCCTCGGCGACGGCGGCGGCGAGCTGCGCGACGCCTCCGTGCTGGACGTGCTGACCGAACGCGAGCGCGAGGTGCTCGTGCTCATCGCGAAGGGTCTGTCCAACACGGAGATCGCGCGCAAGCTCTTCCTGTCCGAGGCGACCGTGAAGACGCACGTCGGGCGGATCCTGGCCAAGCTCGAACTGCGGGACCGCGTGCAGGCCGTCGTGCTGGCCTACGAGACCGGGCTGGTGCGGCCGGGCGACGCCTAGCGGTACTTCGAGGCGTCCACAGTGGACGGATCGACGCCCGGCTTGACGACCTCCTCGTACCACTTGCCCCAGTCGGGCTGCGAACCGTCGAGGTCGGTGAACCCGTACTCGCGCATGAGCCGCCACGACGACAGGCACTGGCCGTGGAACCGGTGCCGGTCGGGGTCCGCCGCGAGGTGCGCCAGCCCGCGCCCGAAGTAGTGCGGCGTCTCGGACATCGCGTAGTGCGGCACCTTCGCGATCGCGTCACGCCAGTTCGCCTCGGTGACCCCGAACAGCTCCAGCATGTGCTCTGACCGCAGGAACCCCGGCGTCGCGGACACCGCGGTGACGCTGGTGTCCTTGAGGTCCTTGGCGAGGATCTTCCCGAACCGCCGCACGGACGCCTTGACCGCGTCGTAGGTGAGGTTCGTGTAGTACTGCTCGTCGTCCTCGCCGTCGGTGACCTCGACGACCAGCCCGCCCTCGGTGCGCACCAGGATCGGCATGAGCTTGTGCAACGCCACCAGGTGCGACTCGATCCCGTTGCGCCACATCTTCAGCTGGCGTTCCAGGTCGTGCTCCCAGAACCTGCCCCACTCGACGAGCCTCTCACCGCCCCACACGTCGTCGACGAGGATGTCGAGCCGCTCGATCTGCGCCGCGAAGTTGTCCACATCGGACGGGACGGTGAAGTCGCACCGGATGGCGATGCCCTTGCCGCCGGCCTTCGTCACCAGCTCCGCGGTCTCCTCGATCGTCTCGTCGCGGCCGATGTCGGACTTCTGCTCGCGGGTGGTGCGTCCGCCGACGAACACCGTGGCGCCCGCGGCACCGAGCTCGACGGCGATCGCCCGTCCGGCGCCGCGCGTCGCTCCGGTGACGGCCGCGATCTTCCCGGACAGATCAGGTTCTGACGGCACGGGTCAAACCCCTTCCTTCGTGCCACGACCGGATCACCATCTCCTCTTCGAGAGTGACCCGGACGACTTCGGTGATGTCAGCGCGGAACAGGTCGAGGTCGTCCGGCCGCCAGCCGGTTCGCTCGAACAGTGCGCGCAGATACGGTTCCTTGTCCTCGTGCACCACGGCGCGTCCGCTGATCCGCACGTCGCCGTTGGTGCCTTCACCCGGTGTGGTGTGCACGGCGAACCGCGGGTCCCGCTTGAGATCGCGGGCCTTCCACGAGTTCAGCATCATTCCCAGCCACAGCTCGCCGTCGATCACGCTCGGGTCGAGGCCGCCCATGCGCGGCGATCCGTCCTTGCGCAACGTCGCGAGCAGCAGGTGCCCACCGGCGGTCAGCCGCGCCAGCACGTCGGCGGCGAACTCCGGTTCCTCGTCCGCGAACTCCTGCCAGGTCGCCATCGGTCCCCCATTCATTTTCTGACGGCACGGGAGATTCCCCTTCCCTCGTGCCACGACACGATCACCAGTTCGTCGCCCTCAACGGTGATCCGCACGGCTTCGGTGATGTCCGCGACGAAGGTGTCTCCATCCTTCGTCGACTCGCGCCGGACCATCGTGCCGCGCACCTTCGCGTCCCCCTCGGCCATCGTCTGGTCGGAACTGGTGCTGTGCAACGCGAAGCGCGGGTCCCGCAGCAGGTCGCGGGTCTTCATCGCGCCCGTCATGCTGCCGATCACCAGCTCGCCGCCGGTGAACTCGGGATCGATGCCGCTCAGGCGCGGCGACCCGTCCCGGCGGATGGTCGCGAGGAACGCGTGCTTGTTCCTGGCGAAGCACTTCCGTACCAACTCGGCGAACTCCGGTTCCGTCTTGGTGAACTCGGCCCAGGACGCCATCAGCGCCACCCCTCCAGCACGCTGTCCAGGTCTTCCGTCATCCGTTCCATCAGGTCGCCGCGCGGTCGCACCGACCAGTCCATCGAGATCCCGTACACCAGCGCGGACAGCACCCGCGCCGCGTTGGGCGGGAGGTCTTCCCGCCGGCACATGACGAACAGCTCGTCCTCCAGTGCCGCGTAGTGCTTGGCGAGCAGCGCGCGCAGCTCCGGGTCGATCAGGTCGACGCCCAGCTGGGCGAGGTTGTTCGTCGCGACCTCCGGGTCGGCGAGCCGGTCGAACCACGTCAGCAGCGCGTCGCGCACGTTGCCGGCCGCGCGCATCCGGCGCACGACGTCTTCGGTGCCCTGTTTGGTCAACGCCTGCAGCAGGCCGCTCTTCGAGCCGAACCGCTTCGCCACCGCCCCCACGCTCACGCCGGCCTCGGCGGCGACGTCCGCGATCGTGAACTCGGGCCCTTTGCGGTCGATGACCTGCGCCAACGCATCCAGGATGCGCTCGTCGGTGATGGTGCGCGGTCGGGCCACACCGTTAGTGAACCACAATTCACTAACCTTCGCCTAGGGTGGTGCCAGTGAACTGGAGACCTCGCCTGGTCGCGCTCGACATCGACGGCACGCTTGCCCATCTCGGCACCAACGACATCGCCCCCGCCGTGCACGCGGCCGTCACGCGGGTCGCCGCGCACGACGTGCACGTGGTGCTGTGCACCGGGCGTTCGCTCATCGGCACCACACCGATCGCCGACCAGCTCGGGCTGCCCGGGATCTCCCTGTGTTCCAACGGCGCCGTCTGGTGGGACCACCAGACGCGTGAGGTGCTGAAGCGCACGACGTTCTCCCCCGGCCCGACGATCAAGGTTCTGCGCGAGCTGCTGCCGGGTGCGGTGTTCGCCGTGGAGCAGACCGGGATCGGGAACATGTCGCTCGGCCGGTTCCCCGACGGCGACCTGTGGGGCGTGCTGACGCTCGGCGATTTCGACGAGGTCGCCGCGATCGACACGCCGCGGCTCGTGATGCGCTGGATCGGGCACACGCCCGAGGAGCTGGCGTTCGCCGTTCGCGAGTTGGAACTGCCGGACGTCGCGTGGTCGGTCGACCACACGGAGCCGTGGCTGACCGCGGTGCCGCTGGGGGTCACGAAGGGCTCGGCGCTGGAGGAGCTGCGCGTTCACCTGAACGTGTCACCCGAGGACACGCTGGCGGTCGGCGACGGGCGCAACGACGTCGAGATGCTGCGCTGGGCGGCGCACGGTGTCGCGATGGGCCAGGCGCCGGCGACCGTGCAGGCGGTCGCCGACTCGGTCACGGACACCGTGCTGGAGGACGGCCTCGCGACCGTCCTCTCCCGGTTCTTCCCCGCCTGACTAGTCGGAGACGTTGACCTTCGCGCTGATCTTGTCGATCTTGACCCGGACGACCATCTCGCCGGGCACACCGTTGCGCGCGGCGTATTCGTCGGCGCGGTCGGCGCCCATGTATCGGGCCGCGGTACGACCCGCCCAATACGAAAGTTGATCCGGGTCCTCGTCGACCACGGCACGGCCGGCGATGGTGACGAAGTGGAACGGTGGCTGTTCGTCGTCGAAGCAGAGCGCCACCCGGCCGTCGCGCAGGATGGACTTGCCCTTGATGGTGTCCTTGTGCGTCAAGAAGACCAGGTCCGAACCGTCGATGTCGACCCACACCGGCGCGACGTGGGGTGAGCCGTCCTTGCGGGTGACGGCGAGCTTGCCGGTCTTCGCGGGCGAGGCCAGCACGAACTCGCGCCACCAGCCTTCAGGAGCATCGGTGTAACCCATAAGGCCATCTTTCCCCAGCCGGAAGTTGACGCACCGACGCGACGCGGGACCGATGTGTGCTGACACCACTTCAAGCCAGGCTTTCTCCCAGAACCGGACCAGGGGAGAAACCATGATCGAGGCGATCGGCCTCACCAAGAGATACGGCAGGACGGTCGCCGTCGACAACCTGTCGTTCACCGTCGAGCCCGGCCGGGTGACCGGCTTCCTCGGCCCCAACGGGGCGGGCAAGTCGACGACGATGCGGATGATCCTCGGTCTCGACCGCCCCACGGCGGGCCGGGTGCTCATCGACGGCAAGCCGTACACCGGGCTGCACCGTCCACTGCGGACGGTCGGCGCGTTGCTGGACGCGAAGTGGGTGCACCCGAACCGGTCCGCCAGGGCGCACCTGAAGTGGCTCGCCAAGTCCAACGGGCTGCCCGCGCGGCGTGTGGACGAGGTGCTGGAGACCGTGGGGCTGACCGGGGTGGCCGGTAAGCGGGCCGGCGGGTACTCGCTCGGCATGTCGCAGCGGCTGGGGATCGCCGCGGCGCTGCTGGGCGACCCGCAGGTGTTGCTGTTCGACGAGCCGGTTAACGGCCTGGACCCGGAGGGCATCCTCTGGATCCGCAACTTCATGCAGGGGCTGGCCAAGGAAGGCCGCACGGTGCTCGTGTCGTCGCACCTGCTGTCGGAGATGGCGCTGACCGCGTCGGACCTCGTCGTGATCGGCAAGGGGAAGCTGATCTCGCAGAGCACAACGCAGGAGTTCGTCGACCGTTCGTCGGAGTCCGCGGTGAAGGTCCGCAGCCCGCAGCTCGGCCAGGTCGCGCCGCTGCTCGTGCACAAGGGTTTCACCGTCCGCGACAACGGGGATTCGTCGTTGTCCGTAACGGGTGCTACCAGTGACCAGATCGGTGACATCGTCGCTGCTCACGGTCTCGTCCTGCACGAGCTGAGCCCGCAGCGCGGCTCGCTCGAAGAGGCGTTCATGCAGTTGACCGGCGATGCTGTCGAGTACCACGCCGAGATCGGGAAGTGAACCGATGACTCTGTTGGCAGTCGAAAGAATCAAGCTCTTCTCCACCCGTTCGCCGTGGTGGTGTGCCGCGCTGGCACTGGTGATCACGACCGGCATCGCCGCGCTGATCGCCGCCAACACGAGCGCCGAGTTCCCGCTGACCGTGGGTCTCACCCAGGCGTTCTACTCGTTCGGCATGTACGTGGTGCTGGTCATGGCCGCGCTCGCGGTCACCACCGAGTACCGCTTCGGCACGATCAAGGCGACGTTCCTCGCCGTGCCGAACCGGGTCTCCGCGCTGGTCGCGAAGACTGCCGTGGTGGCGGTGATGGCGGGCCTGATCGGCGAGGCCGTCGCGTTCGGACAGTGGGGCATCAGCAAGCTGATCAAGCCGAACGCCGACATCGCGATCAACAGCGCGGTGGAGTGGCGCAACGTCGCGGGCGTCGGCCTGGTGTTCCTGGTCGGCTCGATCCTCGCGCTGGCCGTCGGCATCCTGGTCCGCCACACCGCGGCCGCGGTCTCGATCCTGCTGGTGTGGGCGCTGATCGTCGAACAGCTCATCGGGATCATCCCGAAGATCGGCGAGAAGATTCAGCGCTGGATGCCCTTCGTGAACGGCAACCACTTCCTCACCGCGGGCGGTCCGGAACTGCAACCGGACCCGATCAAGTACCCGTTCGGGGCCTGGGGATCGCTCGGCTACTTCGCGGCCGTCTCCGTCGGCCTGCTGATCGTGGCGCTCGTCGTCGCCAAGCGGCGCGACGCCTGAGAAGAGGGGCGCGGACCACCCGTCGGGGGTGTGGTCCGCGCCCCATTGCGCTTGGAGGTTCTCGTGATCGAAGCGGTGCGGTTGAAGAAGCACTACGGCCGGACGATCGCCGTGGACGACCTGTCGTTCACCGTGTGCCCCGGCCGCGTCACCGGTTTCCTCGGGCCCAACGGCGCGGGCAAGTCGACGACCATGCGGATGATCCTCGGGCTGGACCGGCCCAACGGCGGTGACGTGCTCATCGACGGTCAGCACTACGCGTCGTTGAAACACCCGCTGCGCAAGGTCGGCGCGCTGCTCGACGCGAAGTGGGTGCACCCCAACAGGTCCGCCCACTCACACCTGAAATGGCTGGCTCGCTCCAACGGACTGCCCACGTCGCGCATCGGCGACGTGCTCGAGATGGTCGGGCTCACCGCGGTCGCCGGCAAGCGCGCGGGCGGGTTCTCGCTCGGCATGTCGCAACGGCTCGGCGTGGCGGGCGCGTTGCTCGGCGACCCGGAGATCCTGCTGTTCGACGAGCCGGTGAACGGCCTCGATCCCGAGGGCATCCTGTGGATCCGGCAGCTGATGCACCGGCTCGCGGACGAGGGCCGGACCGTCTTCGTGTCGTCGCACCTGCTGTCGGAGATGTCGCAGACCGCGCAGGACCTGATCGTGATCGGGCGCGGGAAGCTGATCGCACAGACCACGACCGAGCAGTTCATCCACGACGCCACCGAGGACCGCGTGCGCGTCAGGTCACCGCAGGCCGATCGGCTGCGGGAGCTGCTCGCCGCGCGGGCCACCGTCATCGAGGACGCCGTCGACCACGCGCTCGTCGTGCACGGGCTGTCCGCCGCGGAGATCGGGGAGATGGCCGCGGAGCAGGGCGTCGTGCTGCACGAGCTGAGCCCGCAGCGCGGTTCGCTCGAGGAGGCGTTCATGCAGCTGACGAGCGAGGCCGTGGACTACCACGCGCACAGCTAGTCCGACGAGGACGGCGTGGACTCGGTAGGGGCCGATTCGGTGGGCGCGGACTCGGCCGGAGCCGCCTCGACCCACGGTTCGACCGGCTCGGCGGGACCCGGATCCGGGATCTCCCACTCCGTCGCGTCCGGGGCGACCGGGTCGGGGGTCAGCGGATCCTCGACCGGCGCCCACTCCGAGGTCGGCCACACCGGTTGCGGTGGAGGCGGCGGAGTCCAGCCGCCGTACACAGGCACCGGCACGTAGCGGCGCCGCGACCGGGTGGCCGGAATCGCGACCAGCAGCGTGCAGATGAACCCGACCACCAGCATCGTGCCGAGCACGAACGGCACGCGGTTCTCGTCCGGCGTGGCGGCGATCGCCGGCACCGGTTCGGTGGCGGGCGGCGCCGTGGTGGACGGTTTCGGCGGCGGCAGCAGCGGGTTGCGCGTCACCGGTGGGACGTCCGCGGTCAGCGCATTCACCGGGTCGACCATGCCGAAGCCGGTGGCCTTGTCCCGGCCCGGCTCGCCCATGTCCTTGGCCGTGCGGATCAGGCGGTTGACGACGTCCGGAGCGGACATCGTGGGATACCGGCCGCGGACCAGCGCCGCAACCCCGGACACGATCGCGGACGCGGCCGACGTGCCGTCCATCTCGGCGTAGCCGGTGGAGTAGACGGACGTGGGCGACGCGGTGACGACCCCCTCTGCGGGCGCCGCCAGCACGGTGTCCTCACCGGTGTTGGACGACTTCCACGGCTCGGACATCCGGTTGGTGCCCGCGACGGCGATGACGCCACCGATGTTGGCGGGCGCGGAGACGGCACCGCCCTCGTTGCCGGTCGCGGCGACCAGCACGACGTCCTTCTCGATGGCGTAGTTCACGGCGCGGACGAGCGAAGGCGTCAGCGACGACGTGAAGCCGAGCGACATGTTGATCACGCGGGCGCCGTGGTCGGTCGCCCAGCGGATGCTGTCCGCGACGACGTCGAGTGCGAACTGCTCCTTCTCGGCGGACGCGACCGGCAGGATCTTGGCCCTGGGAGCGATCCCGCGCACCCCGCCCTGGCCACCTTTGCCCGCGATCAACGCCGCCATGCCCGTGCCGTGGCCGTCGGTGTCGGTCGTTCCGTCGGTGCCCTTGGAGCTGCCGAACCCCGTGCCGGGCAGGACCTGGCCGGCGAGATCGGGATGCTGGGCGTCCACCCCGGAGTCGATCACCGCGACGACGACGCCGTCGCCCTTGCTGATCTCCTGCGCCGTGTAGACGTCCAACGCGTCGAGGTGCCACTCCTGCTCCTCGATCGACTGCACCGCGAGCAACAAGGGCAGCACGAGGGCGAGGGCGGGCATCAGCGGCACGTTCCCTACATCGCCGCACCAGCCCCGGATGCAACGTGCCCGGCCTCACATCACTCGTAAGACTGTCGTTAACAACGCGTGAAATTGGCCTCTGGACAATGACTTCGGGTTCGTAAACCGCTGGTATGGGGTACACACCCGTCGCGAAAACTCCACGGAGGTGAACCCGTGACGGTCCAAGATCGAAAACATGGACTTCGGGTCGAGCCGATGGTCGGGCTCGAATGGGCAAGTGCGGTCGAGTCGACATCCGCCGACATGGTCCTCACCCCGGCACAGGCGCGACGATCCTGGATCGACAGAGCCGACGAACAGCAGGTGCTCGCGCTGTACCGCTCCGTGAGCGAGGTCGAGCCGGCACCGCCGGCACCGTGGTGGTTGCGCGCGTTGGCCCGCGGCAAGCTGCCGTCCCGCGCGGCGGGGTACGCGATCGAGGACGACGTCACCGACCTGCTGATCAACCGGCCGGGCTGGGTGTTCGTGCCGTGGGTGGCCGCGGGCGAGGTGGGCTACTGGGAGTTCGTCCCGTCGGAGAGCGGCGTCTACGGGCCGGCCGAGCCGACGACCGTCCAGTTCACCGACCGGCACCCCGGCTGGATCGACCTGCTGCCCGCGCATCGCGGTCCGGGGTTGTGCCAGCCCATCGAGTTCACGGTGGCCGACCTGCGTGCGCAGATCGAGGACATCGAGCTCATCGCCTAGTCTGTACGGCCGTGACCAGGCCTGAGCACCACCGTTCCATCGTCAGCTTCGTTCAGCGCGGCGAGCGCATGACCGTCGGGCAGGAGCGTGCCTGGAACACGCACTGGGAGAAGCTCGGTCACGACGTGAAGACGCTGCCCGACGGGCCGCTCGACTTCACGTCGTGGTTCGGCCGCGAGGCGCCGGTCATGCTGGAGATCGGTTCCGGCATGGGCGAGACGACGGCACAGCTCGTCGCCGCCGCACCGGAGCTGAACTACGTGGCCGTCGAGGTCTACAAGCCGGGTCTCGCGCAGCTGCTGCTGCGGGCCGAGCACCTCGGCGGGCTGGACAACCTCCGGGTGCTGCGGGGCGACGCGGTCGACCTGCTGACCGAGCACGTCGCGCCGGGGGCGTTGGGCGGCGCGCGGATCTTCTTCCCCGACCCGTGGCCGAAGAAGAAGCACCACAAGCGACGGTTGGTGCAGCCGGCGTTCATCGCGCTGCTCGCGTCGCGGCTGGCGCCGGGCGCGGTGCTGCACTTGGCGACGGACTGGGAGCACTACGCGGACCAGATGCTCGAGGTGTGCTCGGCCTCTCCGTTGCTGGACAACATGTACGACGGGTGGGCGCCGCGGCCCGACTGGCGACCCGTCACGAAGTTCGAGCAGCGGGCGGTCGACGAGGGCCGAATCAGCCACGATCTGATGTTCAAGCGGAACAACGTCACCTGACCGTGTAATCAAGGCGATCTTTCCGCTGGTCGACGCAACCACGCTCGGTCGACATTTCACCCGATCGACTGGGACGTGTTGATCACCCGATGTGCCCCGAGTGGCGGTGACGAGTGGAGCCGTTCCGGCCATAGGTTTCGCGCCGTGACCGCAGTTGACCTCGATGTCGCGGAGGAGTTCCTCCGCATGTTCCACGTCGCGCATTCCGAAGCCGGCTCCGTCAGCGCACGCATCGCGCAGGTGCGGGCCGAGGTCGCCGAGACCGGAACATACCGCCACACCACCCACGAACTCGCGTACGGCGCGCGGATCGCGCTGCGGGATTCCGGTTGGTGCACCTCGGGTGTGCCGTGGCGGCGGTTGAAAGTCCGAGATCTGCGCGGTTACCGCAATGCCGCGGCCGTCGCGGGCGAGTGCGTCGAGCACCTGCGCCTCGCGACGAACGACGGCGAGATCCGGCCGCTCGTCACGGTGTTC
The DNA here is from genome assembly GCF_030269605.1 of Lentzea sp. NBRC 105346. Taxonomy (GTDB): domain Bacteria; phylum Actinomycetota; class Actinomycetes; order Mycobacteriales; family Pseudonocardiaceae; genus Lentzea. The sequence continues at coordinate 99,526 of NZ_BSTQ01000013.1, read as the reverse complement.
GCACCGGACACTCCGGGCACGCCGGGTCCGTGCATCTGGAACGAGCAGCTGATCCGCTACGCCGGATATGCCGACGGCATGGGCGATCCGCGCTACGCGCAGTTCACCGACACCATGCAGGGCATGGGCTGGGTGCCGCCGGAGCGGCGGTCGCGGTTCGACTACCTGCCGCTGGTCGTGGAGACCGCGCACGAGGGACCGCGGTTGTTCACCATGCCGCGCGAGGTCGTGCACGAGGTTCAGCTTGAGCACCCGGACATCCCGGCGTTCAGGAAACTGGGGCTGCGCTGGCACTCCGTGCCGGTGATCTCGAACATGCGGCTCACCATCGGCGGCATCAACTACCCCGCGGCGCCGTTCAACTCGTGGTTCGTCGGCGCCGAGATCGGTGCGCGCAGCCTCGCCGACGAGGGCGCCTACGGTGCCGCCCGCGAAGTCGCCCAGGCGCTCGGCCTCGACACCTCGTCGGAGCGCACGTTGTGGCGCGACCTGGCGACCGTCCACCTGAACCGGGCCGTGCTGCACTCGTTCGACAAGGCGCAGGTGACCATCACCGACCACCACGCCGAGGCGCTGCACCGGTTGGCCTGGCTGCGTTCCCGGCAGAAGCCGTCGCCGGCACGGCCCGCCTTCCGGCTGGATCCCGTTGCGGCGCAACGGGCTCGTACCGGTTCACCGGCGCGGTTCGGCCCCGGTGCCGTGGAGGAGACGCGACCGCACGGCCGGTTGGCCGAGCTGCTGCGCCAGAAAACGCTGGCCGAGGCGACCAGCGCCTGAGTGTTCGCTGTTCGACGTACCTGGGCCAGTGCTTGACTTCCCCATCAACCACTGGCTTCGGTTTTCGTGCGGACTCCTATCGCTGCGAGTCGATCATCACGCCCGAAAGCGCCATGAGTCCCAGCACGACCAGACCCGCGACCGCGGCTGCCCAAGTGAGCACAATTCCCAACATCGTGTCCTCCGTTCCCCGACCTTCTGCATCCAGAGTGAGTTATGTGCTCGTAATCCGGCATCCGCCGGGAGAGTGTTTCCGCAGGTCGGCCACTCAGCCTTCTGGCTGATGCCCGGCCAGACCGGAGAACGACGCGGGATGGGCCCAGAGGATCTACGGTGATCGCCGTGGAGAGCTCGGACCTGGGGTGGCGCGCGCTCGCGAAGCGACAGTGGCCGCTCGCCACGGCCTTGCTGTTGTTCATGGGCCTCGAGGCGAGCAACTTCGACGACGGTCGCATGTGGTGGCAGGTGCCGGGCTCGGTGGCACTGTTCGTCATCGCGGTTCTCGCGCCGCGACGGCCGTTCGACGCGGCACTGGCGGCCGCGGCCGCTCTGGTGGCGAGCTCGGTCCTGCTGCGGTGGCTGCACGTGGCGCCGGCGCCGCAGATGTTCATCAGCGGAGCGGTGTTCAGCGAGGTGGCGGCGTCGATGGCGATCGTCGCGACCGTGGTTCGTCAAGCGACGCCGTGGCGCGCGGTGCTGGGCACGACCGCGGTCCTCGGCGGAATCGCGGCCGCCGAGAAACTCCGGCTGAGCTACCAGTTGGAGCGGTGGCAGTACAGCGAACCGTTGTCCGTGTACTACTTCGGCGGCACCATCCTGCTGTTGTTGTCGGTCGGCACCGGCCTGTACTTCCGGGCGCGCGACCGGGACCGAGTCCGCGTGGTCGAGCGGGAGATCACCGCCGCGCAGGACGCGGAACGCATGGCGCTGGCCCGAGAACTGCACGACGTGGTCGCGCACTACGTGACGGCGATCGTCGTGCACTCGCAGGCGGGGCAGCTGAACGCCCAGGCCGCACAACAGGTTCTGCCGATCATCACGCAGAGCGGCAACGAGGCGTTGACCGCGATGCGCCGCCTGGTCGGAACGCTGCGCGGCGCCTCACCCACGGGCGCGCCGCCGAGCGACCTGGCCGACGACGTGCGCAGGCTGGCGGAGGAATCCGGCCAGCCGGTGCGCCTGTCGTTCGATCTTTCCGTGCAGGTACCGCCGGAGCTGGGCCGTTCCGTACTGCGGCTGGTACAGGAGTCGCTGACGAACTCTCGGAAACACGCACACGGTGTGTCTTCTGTAGATGTATCACTGTCTACTTCGGACGGACACGTGCATGTTCTCGTCGAGGACGACGGCGACGGACAGTCGCACGCGCCGGTGGGCGGATCGGGCGGCTACGGCATCGTCGGCATGCGCGAGCGCGTGGAACTGCTGGGCGGCACGTTCTTCGCGGGGCGGCGGGAGCCCCGCGGCTGGACCGTCAGGGCTTCGTTGCCGATCGCTTAGGCGGCTTCGGCGTCGACGGCTTGTGCGCACGCCGGAAATCACCGCGGTTCGTGCAGGGCTTCTTCGACATGTCGTTACCTCCTGCTCGCTTATCTCGATCTTGAAGACGCGCGTGTCAGCCCGAGGTTGCACGAGGGGCCCGCCGCGAAGATCGCGACGGGCCCCTCGGTTGGGGAGAAGTTAGAGGTCGGGGCAGGCCCTGGGGGTCAGCCCGCACCCGACACGGGGCGTGGGTTCCCAGCGGTTTTCACTTGTATGCATCAAAGTGACTCAGGTCACATACATAGGATTCACTGCATGTCGTTGCGCCTGCATGCTCCGGTCGTCCTGCCCTGTGACGAGTCCTGCACGGTTCTGCGGGACGCGGTGGTCGATATCTCCTCTGATGGGCGTATTTCGTTCGTAGGCCCTGTGTCGGAGGCGCCGTCGTTCGACGGTGACGTGCGCAGGCTGACCGGCATCCTGCTTCCCGGCCTGGTCAACACGCACGCGCACAGCCCGATGACGGTGCTGCGCGGCCTCGGCAGCGACCTGCCGCTGCTGCGCTGGCTGCGTGAGGCGATCTGGCCGGCGGAGGCGCGGCTGGCGCCCGCCGACGTGCGCACGGGCATGCTGCTCGGCGCCGTCGAGATGCTGCGCAACGGCGTCACGACCAGCGCCGAGATGTACTTCCACGGCGAGGAACTGGTGTCCGCGGTGCTGGAGGCGGGCTCGCGGGTGGTGTTCGGCAGCGCGATCCTCGACCTGCCGGGCATGCCGTGGCGTTCGATGACCGACGCGATCACCCGCTGGATCGACGCCGACGGTCTGCGGTTCGGACCCGGCGAGCGGATCGAGCTGGGCTACGGCCCGCACTCCGCGTACATGCTGTCGCCCTCGGCTTTGGCCTCGATTGCCGATCTGGTTCGCGCGCGGGGCGCGTTGATGCAGATCCACGTCGCCGAGGCACAGGACGAGGACCTGGCGCAGCGCGAGTCCCACGGCTCGGTGCCGCGCTTGTTGGCGTCCGCCGGGGTTCTGGGCGGCCGGGTGCTCTCCGCGCACTCCGTGCACCTGTCGCCGGAGGACATCAAGATCTACGCGTCGCACGGGGTCGGCGTCGCGCACTGCCCCGGTTCGAACGGCAAGCTGGCGTCCGGCGTCGCTCCCGTTGTTTCTCTCCGCGAGGCCGGGGTGAACGTCGGACTCGGGACCGACGGCCCGGCGTCCAACGACGACCTGGACCTGTTCGAGGAGATGCGCCTGGCGGCCCTGTACGCGCGGGTCACCTCTCTGGACGCATCGGCTCTGGGTGCCGCCGGTGCCCTGTTGATGGCCACGCGTGAGGGCGCTGCGGCTTTGGGACGGTCGGACATCGGCGCTCTGGAGAGCGGCCGGTGGGCCGACGTCGTGCACGTCGCGGCCGACGACCCGGCGTTCGCCTGCGGTCTCGACACTCCTTCGTCCCAGCTGCTGGCGAATCTCGTGTGGGGGTCGGGGTCGCGGCGGGTGACCGACGTGTGGGTGGCCGGGTCGCAGGTCGTTTCCGGTGGCGAGTCGACTCTCGTGGACCGGGTGGCGGCTCAGCGCGCGGTGGCTTCGGTGTCAGCTCGGCTGCGCTAGCTTCAGCGCCGACGTCCAGGATCTTGTCGGTTCTGACGAGCATTCGGGGATAGCGGAATTGGGCGCTACCGGGGCGTGACCGCTGGCAGGATCGAGGCCATGAACGTCGCCCGTCGGATGTTCGAGCTCCTGGAGCCGATCTGCCTGGTCACCTTCTTCGCGGACGAGTGCAACGAGGAGCTGGCCGCACTCGGCCACCGCAACTACTGGGACGGCTACTTCGCCAGCCGCGCCGCGCCGCTGGGGCGGGTGCCGGCGCAGGTCGTGCACGCGGCGTTCTACAACTTCGCCGAGGGGGAGGCCGCGCGGCACATCCCGAGCGCGTGGGAGACGATCCCGCCCTCGGCGTCCGTCGCGGCGCGGGAGCGGGGCAGCGCCGCCTCCCTGCGCCGGATCCTCGGCGCTCTCGCGGACTCGCCAGGCCTCGTGCGCGCCGCCGACCTGACCACGCTCGCCGCGACGAGTGCGCCCACGGAAGGCCGAGTGATGTACGCCGGGATGCGCACGCTCCCGGTGCCGAGCGACCCGGTCGCCCGGCTGTGGCATTCCGCGACCATGCTGCGCGAGCACCGCGGTGACGGGCACATCGCCGCTCTCGTCTGCTCGCGCATCGGCGGCACGGAGGCTCATGTGCTTTCCGCGATCGCGCAGGGCATCCACCCGCCGGAGTCGTTCGGGCGCATCCACCACCTGCCTCAGGCGCGGCTGGCCGCGGTCATGGACGGCTTGCGCTCGCGCGGGCTCGTCGATGCCGACGGCCGGTTTACCGACGCCGGCCGCGAGACCCAGGAACGCATCGAAGCTCTGACCGACGAGCTCGCCGCCACGCCGTATGACGCCCTGTCTGCTGCCGAGCTCGACGAGCTGATCACGGAGCTCGAACCCATCACGGCGACGTTGGTGGCCGCGGGGTCGCAATGACGACGAAATGCGCGCAAGCGCCATACCCTACTACGGACAGCCCCCACCCATCCCTGGGGGGACAGCCCGACGCCAGTCTACCGAGCGTGATGGGTTGACCACAGGTTGTTGGCGAGTCTATGGATAACTCGCCGTCTGTGGATAACTCAGTGGGCGCGCGGCCGCACCACGATCTCGGTGAAATGCGCGTCCGGCCCCGCCAGCACGGCGGTCCGCACCGCCTGCCCGACGGACTCCGCCTCCAGGTAGTACTGCGGCTGGTACTCGCCGCCCTCCTGCGCCCGCACCCCACGCTGCATGTCGGTATCAACGCGCCCAGGGTGCACGGAAGTGACCCGAATCGACTGCTCCTCGGCCCGCAGCGAGTCACCGAACGCGCGAAGGGCGAACTTCGACGCCGCGTAGACGCCCCAGTTGGGGTTCGCCTGCAGCCCGGCTCCCGAGTTGATCAGAACGACGTGCCCACCCGAGGCACGCAGAGCGGGCAGCAGAAGCCTGGTCAAAGACGCCACCGCGATGAGGTTGATCTCGAACGTCTGGCGCCACACGTCCACGGTGGCCTCGGCCAGCGGTCCCAGGAAGGCGACGCCGGCGCTGTGCACGAGGACGTCCAGAGAAGAAATGGCCGCGACGTCGTTCGACGAGACCGACGTCAGGTCGACCGGCCAGGCGCGCGCGCCGGGGAGCTCGTCGGCCAGGTCCTCCAGCAGGTCGCGGTCGCGGCCGCCTAGCAGGAGGTCGTGGGTTGGCGCGAGACTTCGTGCAACCGCCGCACCGATACCGCGGGATGCCCCGGTGACGAGGGCGACCGGCCGATCACTCATGGGGGAACCTTACGTGCCCAAGAAGCTGCTGGTGCCGTTTCTCTGCCTGCTTTACTTCGTGAACTACCTGGACCGCGTCAACATCGGGTTCGCCGGGCCGAACGGGATGTCGAAGGAGCTCGGGCTCACCGCCACGGTCTTCGGGTTCGCGTCCGGGGTGTTCTTCATCGGCTACCTGATCCTCGAGGTGCCCAGCAACCTCGCCCTGCACCGGTTCGGGGCGCGGCGGTGGATCGCGCGGATCATGGTCAGCTGGGGGATCGTCGCCACGGCCATGGCGTTCGTGCCGAACGGGGCCGTGCTGATCGGGTTGCGGTTTCTGCTCGGCGTCGCGGAGGCCGGGTTCTTTCCCGGCATCATCCTGTACCTGACCTGGTTCTACGGCGAGGAGCAGCGGGCGCGGATCGTCGCCTGGTTCATGGTGGCCGTGCCGGTGTCGACTGCGCTCGGGGCGACGCTCAGCGGATTGCTCATCCAGGCCACCGACTGGCGCACGATGTTCCTGCTCGAAGGGATTCCGGCGATCGTCCTCGCCGTGATCACCTGGTTCTACCTGCCGGACCCGCCCCAGCAGAACCACGAGGAACAGCCACTCAAGAACGCGCTCGCGAACCCGAGGGTCTACGCGTTGTCGTTCGTCTACTTCGGAATCGTCTACGGGCTGTACACGCTCGGCTTCTTCCTGCCGACGATCATCGCCGGCCTGGCGCCGAAAGCGAGCATCGTCGAACGCGGGCTGATCAACGCGATTCCGTACGTGCTGGGTGCGGTCGCCATGGTGCTGTGGGCACGTCACGGCGACCGCACCGGGGAACGGAAGTGGCACGTAGCGGTGCCGATGCTGCTCGGCGGGGTCGCGATCCCGATCGCGCTCTACCTGAACAGCCCCGTACAGGCCATGATCGCGGTCAGCATCTGCGCGATCGGGGTTTGCGCGGCACTGCCGACGTTCTGGGCACTGCCGTCTAGTTTCCTCAAGGGCACGGCGGCCGCGGGCGGGATCGCGTTGATCAACTCGTTGGGCAACATCAGCGGGTTCGCCGCGCCGTACGTCACCGGGTGGCTGCGCGACGCGACCGGCACCCAGAGGACCGGCCTCTGGGTGGTCGGCGTGTGCATGGTCGCGGCGGCGATCACCGTGCTGGTTCAGGCCTCTGGCGCGAAGAAGGTGTACAGCGCGGAGTAGGGCACCGCGGTCTGCGCGCCCTGGGCGCAACCACCAGAAGGAGCCACGCCACCCTCGGTTTCCAGGCGCTGGACGTACGAAACCTTGGCGAACAGGCCGTCGCCGCGGTTCGCCTTGGACTTCAGCAGCAGCTCCGGCACCGCGCCCGGACGGTCGGCCTTGGCGCCGTCGACCGGGGTCGCCTCGACCGCGCTTCCATCCACTGTGGACACCCATACCGGGCCCCGCGAGTGCAGGATGACCGGCTTGTTGTCCTTGTCCACCAACGTCGCCGCGGGCTCGAGGCCCTTCCAGGCGTTGCCGGTGCATGTGTAGACCTGCACACCGGTGGCTTTGTACCTGCCGACGAGCTTGTTGCCCGCGGGCACCTGAACCGCCGCGGCGACCGGGGCCGCGGTCTCGGCGGCCGGGGCCGGGTTGGCCGCGGTCGCCGATCCGCAGGCGGCCGTCAGGCCGGCAATGGCAGCAATACCAACGAAAACAGCAACGCGCTTCACAGCTCACTCCTAATAGGACACCCAATGTTCCCGGCTGTCCGCGGTGCAGCCACCCGTCACACGAATGGGTGACTGCACCGGTTCATTCCACGTGAGTGAGCTAGGTCATGCTCAGCCGCAGACGCGGCCGCGGTCCTTGCGCCACACCACCGCGACCGACGGCCGCGGCTGGCTGGTGCCACCGTCCGGCCAGTGCGACACCGGGTTGTTGGCGTTCGCGGTGTCGACCTCGCCTGGGTGCTGCACGGACACCAGGACGAAGTCGTCGGTGATCACCGGACCGCACGTCTCCGCGCCGATCGGCACCGTGAGGAACTGTCGGACGAACCCGCGGCGCTTGCCCTCGACCGGCACCGCGAACAGGCCGTCGTTGGACTTGAGCGCGTTGCCGTCGGTGGAGATCCACAGGTTGCCGCGCGAGTCGAACGCGACGTTGTCCGGGCAGGAGATCGCGCTGACCTGCGTCTTGTCGTAACCGCCGAAGTACGTGTCCGGCGACTTCGGGTCACCGCAGACCAGCAGGAGCTTCCAGGAGAACGTCAGCGCGGTGTTGTCGCTGCGCGTCTCCTCGATCTCCAGCACGTGACCGTGCTTGTTGTTGATCCGCGGCGCGACCTCGGTCGCGCCTTCCTTGCCGGGCTTAACACCGCGGTCGACGTTGTTCGTCAAAGCCGCGTAGATCCGGCGGTTCTTCTTCGACGGCTCGACGTCCTCGGGCCGGTCCATCTTGGTCGGTACGACCTTGTCCGCGGCCAAGCGGGTGAAGACGTACACCTCTTCAGCGGTGAAGCCGTCCACAAAGGACTTGTTACCGCTGGCGAGCGGGATCCACTGGCCGGTACCGTCGAACTCACCGTCTGACGGCAGCTTGCCGGTGCCGTCGATCTCGGACACCGGGCTGTCGCCGGTGAACTTCGCGACGTAGAGCGTGCCCGAGTCGAGCAGGCGCTTGTTGTGCTCACGTGCGCGCTTGCTGTCGCCCGGGATGTAACGCCCGTCGGAGACGAACTTGTACATGTACTCGAAGCGCTCGTCGTCGCCCATGTACGCGACAACGCGGCCGTCGCGGGCGATGATCACGTTCGCGCCCTCGTGCTTGAACCGGCCGAGGTGCGTGTGCTTCACCGGCGTCGAGGTCGGGTCGAGCGGGTCGATCTCGACGATGTAGCCGAACCGGTTGGGCTCGTTCGGCTCCTGCGCGACGTCGAAGCGCTTGTCGTACCGCTCCCACTTGCGCAGGGACGCTCCGCCGGCGATGCCGTAACGGGCCAGCCTCGCCTTGGTGGCCGGGTCGGTGACCTGATCGGCGTTCGCGAAGTACTGGTTGATGTTCTCCTCGCCGGACAGGATCGTGCCCCACGGCGTGACACCGCCGGAGCAGTTGTTCTGCGTGCCGAAGACCTTCGTACCGGTCGGATCGACCGAGGTCTTGAGGTACTTCGACCCCGCTGCGGGGCCGCGCAGTTCGAACGGCGTGGTCAGGGTGATGCGACGGTTGTACTTGCGCTTGTCCTTGGACTGCACCAGCTTGCCGGTGCGGTGGTCGCGCTCGACCTGCACGACGGACAGGCCGTGCGCCTCCCACGCGATCCGGACGTGCTTCTCCTGGACCTTGTCCGGCGCCCAGTCCTTGAACATGAACTGCTCGGACGTGTACTCGTGGTTGCTCACCATGAGCCACCGGTCCCAGCCGGGCAGTGGCACGAGACCGCAGAAGTCATTGTTGAAGCCGAACTGCTTGGCCTGGTCCTCGGGCGTCTGGGCGTCAAAGTTGAACTCCTTCGCGCCAGGCAGGATCGGGTCACCCCAGCGGATCACGACGTCCTGCTGGTAGCCCTTGGGCACGACGACCTGGTCGAGCGTGTTCGGGGCGACCGGCTCGAAGTTGAGGCCGTCGCGGTCGTGACCGAACTTCAGGTCCAGATCGATGTCGAGATCGGCCTCGACGTCAGCCGCGGCGGCGCCGGACATGGACGCCACGCCGACGCCGGCGGCGGCGATGACCGCGCCGGCCTTCAGCATTCCGCGACGGCTCACGACCTCGCGGACGACGTCGCCGAAGTACTGGTTCTCCGAGGTGTTGGGGGCATCGTGGGAACACGCGTTGCCGCAGCGGAACTCACAGGTGACCGCCGCGCGCCCGAGCGGATGGTTCGTCGGGAGCAGGGGCAACAGGCGGCGGCCCCGTTCGCTGGATGAAGACACTCAGGCCTCCGGGTTCGGCTCAGTTGGGAACTGGCTGAACCTAGGTTTTCAATCCGATGTCCAGCCGTCCGCGAAGTTAACGGAAGACGAACACGTGCCACACCCGTCGAACGGCCTACGTATTGTGATCAAGCGGTTTCAACCTGCCAGTTCTCCGACGAGGACCGCCTCATTTGGCACTACGCGTTCGTCCGGTTTGTGGCTTACGAGCAGTGCGGCCGCGACGACGCACAACACCGCCGCGACGACGAACGGCTGACCGAGGTGGCTGACGAACGTCGCGGCCAGGGCTCCGCCGAGCCAGCGCAGGAAGTTGTAGCCCGCGCTCGCCACCGGACGCGGCGCGTCGCTGATGCTCATCGCGGTGCCGGTGAACAACGTGTTCAGCAGCCCGCTCACCACCCCGCTGACGATCACCGCGACGACCAGCAACGGCTTGCTCGGCACGGCCATCACCAGCATGAGCAGCGCGAACGCGAGCACGGCCACGATCGTCGCGTGCCGCTCACCGAGCCTGCCCGCGAGCTTCGGCGCACCGAAGACGCTGGCGACCGCGACGCAGACACCCCAGCCGAAGAAGATCAGCCCGATCTCGACGGCGCCGTACTCGAGGACGAACGGCGACCAGGCGAGGACGGTGAAGAACGCGGCCGTATAGAGCGCCGCACCGAGGCTCGTCTTGAGCAGCCCGCGGTGCCGCAACGCCTTGAGCGGGTCGACGAGCCGGATCCTGGGGCGCACCTCGTGACTGTCCTTGGCGAGGAAGATCGCGCAGAGCACGAGCGCGATCGCCATGAGGATCGACGTGCCCAGGAACGGGCCGCGCCACGAGATGCTGCCGAGCAACGCACCCAGCAGCGGTCCAACGCTCAGGCCGAGACCCAGCGCCGCTTCGTACAACAGGATCGCGGCCTTCTGGCCACCGCTTGCGGCTCCGACGATCACCGACAGCGCGGTCGCGATGAAGAACGCGTTCCCCAGGCCCCAGACAGCCCGCAGACCAACGAGTTCGGTGATGCTTCCGGCCGCGGCGCAGGCCAGCGTCGCGAGCACGATCAGGGTGAGGCCGGCGGTCAGCGTGCGCTTCGCGCCGAACCGGGCTGTCGCGGCGCCGGTGAACAGCATCGCGACGACCTGGACGCCCAGGTAGCTGGAGAAGAGGAGGGTGACCTGCGCGGGCGTCGCGTGCAGCCCCTCCGCGATCGACAACAGGATCGGGTCGACCAGTCCGATCCCCATGAAGGCGATGACCGCGGCGAACGCGGTGATCCACACCTGCTTCGGCTGTCCTTTCAAGTTCACTTAGCTACCCTAACATTTTTTACTTCGCGTAGCTAAGTATCGCCGATCACAAGGTAGGGTTCGCCTCGTGGAAGCGGTGGTGTTCGACCTCGACGGCGTGCTGGTGGACTCCGAACAGGTGTGGGACGAGGTGCGCCAAGCGTTTGCGCTCTCGCACGGCGGCACATGGACACCCACGGCGACGACCGACATGCAGGGGATGAGCACGCCGGAGTGGGCGTCCTACCTGGTGACCGCGGTCGGCGTGCGGCTGTCGCCCGAGGACGCCTCGGCCGGCGTCATCGACGGGATGGTCGAGCGATACGCGGACGGACCGCCGGTTCTGCCGGGCGCGGTGGAGACCGTGCGTGCGGTCGCCGAGCGGTATCCCGTGGCCATCGCCTCGTCGTCACCACCGGTGCTGATCAGGTCGTTCCTCGACGGTACCGGGCTGGCGGAGATCGTCCCGGTGGCGTTGTCGAGTGAAGAGGTCGGCAAGGGCAAGCCCGCTCCGGACGTGTACCTGCGGGCCGCGGAGAAGCTCGGGGTCTCGCCGGAGGCGTGCGCGGCCGTCGAGGATTCGACGAACGGGCTGAAGTCGGCGCTGGCCGCGGGCATGACCGTGTTCGCCGTGCCGAACCCGCACTTCCCGCCGGACCCCGCGGTGCTGGCGAGGGTCTCGGTGCTGACCTCGATCACCGACCTGCCGGGCGCGCTGGGGTAAACCAGCGCCCGCCGGCGAGCCGCCTAAACTCGCCGAACCGATGAACTCGCAGGTCGAACCTCTGTTCGATAGGATGTGACGGTGACGAATCGCCTCGAACAGGCCGCACTCCTGCTCGCGCTCCGCGACAGCGGGCGGCCCTGGGGCGAAGTCACCAATGCGGTCGAGGCAAGCGGTTCCGCACTGTCCACTTTGGAGCGACTTCTCACGCCCGACCAGCCGACGCTCGATCATGCGACGGGTGACCATTCGGACCAACTCGACTCGGTCGTGCACGAGATCAAGGAGTGGAGCGAGGAAGGCATTCGGCTCGTCACGGTGCTGGACGAGGACTACCCGGCCCAGCTGATGATGGTCCACCAGCGTCCACCGTTCCTGACCTACCGGGGATTCCTGGATCCCGCCGACCAGACCGGTGTCGCAGTCGTCGGAAGCAGGAACGCCTCCGCACGCGGACTGCACATCACCCGCGAGATCGCGACAACACTGACTCAGCAGGGGATCACGGTGTTCAGCGGCCTCGCCGCCGGCGTCGACACTGCGGCGCACCGTGCCGTCGTGGATGCCGGTGGCCGAACGGTCTCGGTGGTGGGCACGGGCCTTCGCACCAGTTATCCGGCGGTCAACAGTGATCTCCAGCAGGAGATCGCACGAACCGGCGCCGTTCTGTCGCAGTTCTGGCCGGACGCCGGTCCCGCGAAGCATCACTTCCCCATGCGCAACGCCGTCATGAGCGGGTGCAGCGTGGCGACAGTGGTCGTCGAAGCCGGTGAGCACAGCGGTACCCGGATCCAGGCGCGGCTCGCCCTGGAACACGGCCGGCACGTCTTCCTCCTGCCCGAGGTAGTGGCGGGCACGACCTGGGGACGCGACATGGCCGAACGACCCAACACCACCGTCCTGAAAGATCCTGACCACCTGCTGCGCGTGCTCGACGAGCTGAGCGCGGAGATCCCGGATTTGATCAACTTCTGACGTGAGTCCGCTCAGCCATTTCATCGAGCGTTACAGCAACGTCCTGGTGCCGCCACCATCGCTCGGTTCCGGAGTGGTCTGCGAGGTGTGTCGCCGGAACACCGACGGCTGGTCGCGCTGTTGGCAGTGCAACGAGCACGCCAAGGCAGCCGGTGTCGAGCTGGCCGACCTCGTTGTGCCGATCTCGCTGGCGATCAAGGACAAGCAGCTCGCGCACACGCTCTGGCAATACAAGAACAGCCTCATCCACAACGTGCGGCGCACACTCACGAACGAACTCGCCTATCTCCTCGCCACCTTCCTCAGCCGCCACTGGAACTGCCTGGCACCGATCGACGTCGTGACGGCGGTCCCGAGCACCCGCGGGCGCGACACCCCGGTCGAGACGTTGCTGGAGCGGTACGTGGTGACGAAGAGGCTCTTCACGAGAAGCCTGAGTACGTCAGGAGAGAACACACGGCAGTTTCGCCCAGAGCGCTATTCGGTCAGCGGTGACGTCGTGGGCAAGAACGTCTTGCTCGTGGACGACACGTGGACGACCGGAGCAAGCCTGCAGTCAGCCGCAGTCGCCCTTCGTCGCGCGGGCGCCGCCCGAATCGTGGGTCTGGTCATCGGCAGGCACTTCGATGCGTCTCATGAGGGCATCGGCCCGTACCTGCAGCTGCTCGGCTCACGACCGTTCGACTGGGATGCCTGCGTCGCCTGTCAGCAATGCTGATGCTCAGCCCCAGAACCACCAAGTGAGTCTGCCGCTGATCGTTGACGGGCACCTAGCCTCGCGCTCATGACGGAACGAGTTGCGGTGGTCACCGGTGCGGCACAGGGCATGGGGCTGCGGATCGCGGACGTGCTGCGCGAGGACGGGTTCGCCGTCGTCGGGTTCGACCTGCAGGAGAGCAAGGACGGGATCGTCGGCAACGTCGCGTCGCCCGCCGACGTGGAGCGGCTGACCAAGCACGTGGTCGACACCCACGGGCGGGTCGACGTGCTGGTCAACAACGCGGGCATCGCCGGCATCGTGCCGTTCGAGGAGACGACCCTCGAGCAGTGGCACCGGATGCTCGAGGTCAACCTGACCGGGCCGTTCCTGCTCACTCAGGCGCTCGGCAAGATCATGCTCGCGCAGGGATCGGGGTCGGTCGTCAACATCGCGTCCGTCGCCGGGCTGCGCGGCGTCGCGGACCGGGCCGCGTACAACACGACCAAGCACGGCCTGATCGGAATGACCCGCACGCTGTCCGTCGAGTGGGGCGGGCGTGGCGTTCGCGTCAACGCCGTGTGCCCCGGCTGGGTCAAGACCGAGATGGACGTCGAGTCGCAGGCCGGCGGGTACTACGTCGACGAGGACATCACGAACCATGTGCCCGCCGGGCGGTTCGCCGTGCCGGACGACATCGCGCAGGCCGTCGCGTTCCTGGCGAGCGACAAGTCGACTTTCATCAACGGCGTCGCGCTGCCGGTCGACGGCGGGTGGACCGCCGACGGCTCGTGGCAGAAGCTGCGGCTCTCCAAGCGCTGACGTTATGGCCACCTTCACGGACTCGAGGTCCGTGAAGGTGGCCATGACGGCATTAGCCGATCTTGCCGCCGGTGTAGCCGGTGGCGGTGGAGCGGTAGAGGTAGGTGGAACCGGACGAGTCGCGGAAGGCGATGACGCGCTCACCCGACTTGCGGGTGGTGATCGACGACGCGTTCGCCGCCTTGACGTCGGAGATCACCACGGCGGGACCGAGGTCCGTGCTCACCGCGACGCTGTCGTCCCACTGCCTCGCCACGATCTCGAGGTGGCCACCGGCGACGGTCGCGCTGACACCGGAGAACCTGCTGGTGATGCCAGGCACCTTCGCCCAGTCGGAGGCGACGCCGTTCTTGATGGTCGCGGTGTACACATCGGCGTCGGAGTCCGTGAAGAACACGCGGACCGCGCCGTTGTGCTCGACGAGAGCCGGCTGCGACTCGACCCTGCCAGGCGCGGGCAGGTTGAACTTCGTGCCGTTGACCCACACGGTGACCGACTGCTTGTTCGGGCCGATCGTGCCGACCGCGTAGGTGTCGTCGCTGAGCCCGATCGCGACCGGCCGGGCGAACATCGTCGCGCCCGGCACGACGCGCCACGGCCGCCAGTCCCAGCCTTCACCGGTCCGGCCGCCGATGTTCCGCTGCCACAGCTGTCCCTTGGCGTCGGTGAAGAACGCCCTGGTGCGGCCGCTCTCGGTCTGGGCGATCGCCGGCGCGTGCGCCGTCACGCCACCCCACACGTCCGGGTTGAGCTTGGTGCTCACCGACGTCGAGTACGGCGCCTGGACCAGGCCGTCGGTGTCGACGTACGCGAGCTGCGCGCCGCCCTCGTAGCCGTGCACCGCGGTGACGCGGTCGACCGCCGCGCCTTCGACGGACTTGGCGAAGGTGCCGTCGGCGTTCTGCACGAACCGGACGAGGTGCTTGTCGTCGGACGTGTCGAACAGCTCCAGCTTCCCGTTGTAGTTGTCGAAGATCGCCGTCGCACGGTCGGGCGCGTGGTACGGCGTCGCCGCCGGGATGGTGAAGTCGCTCGTCCGGATGCAGTCCGTCGGCGCACCGGCGGTGTCCACATCGGACGCGAGGCCGGCACCGATCTGCTTGGTGGGTCCCCAGGTGACGGTGTCGTCGGTGTCCGAGGCGTCCCAAAGCTGGTAGAGCTTGCCGTCCGCCTTGCCGGTCGCGTAGATCGCGCCACCACCGGGGCCGGTGAACTTCGTGTACGCGTTCCAGCCGGTCGCGGCCGGCCCGGTCGGCTCGATGAACCGCTGCGACTTCGCGTCGTAGCGGTAGCGCCAGACCTCGCCGGTCGGCGTGCGGCCGTAGATCACGCCACCCGAGGCGACGATCAGGTCGAACCGGTCGAAGCCGTCGGCCATGGTGATCGTGCGGCCGACGCCGAAGTCGCTCGTGTCGCGCAGGAGCAGCCCATTGCGCACGTAGTACAGCGAGCCGTCCTTGTCCGCGGTGATCAGGTCGCGGCGGGCGCCGAGGAAGTCCTGGAAGCCCGTGCGGACGACCTTGAACGCGGCGTTGTCCTTCCACGTGCCGCCGCTGCCCTGTGTGTTGTACGTCCACCAGTACTGCCGGAGGTCACCACCGGGCGTGATGTTGTAAACGGCGCTGTCGTTGGCGTTGCCGCCGTCGCCGCCGACCAGCAGCCGGCCGGACCAGCCACTCCCGATCTGCGTCGCGCCGGAGATGGTCGAGGTGTTCCGGTCGGCGAACATGTGGTCGTACAGCCACAGGTCGCCGTCGGTCTGCAACGTGAAGACGTGCGATCTCGTCTTGCACGCCAGTGACGGAATCGCCGATGCGCTCGGCGCGGCGACCGCGGCGAGACCAGCGGTCATAGTCGCCGCGAGCGCGGCGACCCCCCAGAATTTTGTTGTCATTTGTCCTTTTCCCCAGTTTGTTGACATGGGGAGCCGAACGACCCCCCAGTCGTCCGGACCAGCTAACCGGACGACCGGGGGGCTTTCAAGCGAATCTCAGACCTCGCCGCGGATGAACGCCTCGACGGCGTCGTGTGCCTCGGAGTCCGAGTACTGCACGGGCGGCGACTTCATGAAGTACGAGGACGCCGACAGGATCGGGCCGCCGATGCCGCGGTCGAGCGCGATCTTCGCGGCCCGCACGGCGTCGATGATGATGCCCGCCGAGTTCGGCGAGTCCCACACCTCGAGCTTGTACTCCAGGTTCAGCGGCACGTCGCCGAACGCACTGCCCTCCAGGCGCACGTAGGCCCACTTGCGGTCGTCGAGCCACGCCACGTAGTCCGACGGTCCGATGTGGACGTTGCGCTTGCCGAGATCGCGGTCCACCTGGGACGTGACGGCCTGCGTCTTGGAGACCTTCTTGGACTCCAGGCGCTCGAGCTCCTTCATGTTCAGGAAGTCCATGTTGCCGCCCACGTTCAGCTGCATGGTGCGGTCGAGCCGGACACCCCGGTCCTCGAAGAGCTTCGCCAGCACGCGGTGCGTGATGGTCGCGCCGACCTGGGACTTGATGTCGTCACCGACGATCGGCACGCCGGCCGCGCGGAACTTCTCCGCCCACTCCGGGTCCGAGGCGATGAACACCGGCAGCGCGTTGACGAACGCGACACCCGCGTCGATGGCGCACTGCGCGTAGAAGCGGTCCGCCTCCTCGGAGCCCACCGGCAGGTAGGACACCAGCACGTCGACCTCGGCCGCACGAAGCGCGGCGACGACGTCGACCGGCGCCTCGTCGGACTCCTCGATGGTCTCCCGGTAGAACCGGCCGAGACCGTCGAGCGTGTGCCCGCGCTGGACCGTGACGCCGAGCGGCGGCACGTCCGCGATCTTGATCGTGTTGTTCTCGCTGGCCACGATGGCGTCGGCCAGGTCCTGTCCGACCTTCTTCGCATCCACGTCGAAGGCGGCGACGAACTCGACGTCCCGCACGTGGTAGTCACCGAACTGCACGTGCATGAGGCCGGGCACGCGGGTGCTCGGATCGGCGTCCCGGTAGTAGTGGACGCCCTGCACCAGCGACGCCGCGCAGTTGCCAACCCCGACGATGGCCACTCGAACGGTGCGGCGGTTTCCGCCCATTGCCGAGTCCTCCTTAACAAAGGTGAGTACTACTCGTCCTGCTCGGCCTGCTCGTGCGCGATGAGCTCGTTGAGCCACCGCACCTCGCGATCCGTGCTCTCCAACCCCATCCGGTGCAGCTCGCGGGTGTAGCGGTCGATCTGCTCACCCGTCTTCGCCAGCCTCGCCCGGAGGCCCTCCCGCCGTTCCTCGACGCAGCGCCGCCGGCCTTCCAGGATTCGCATCCTGATGTCGGCGGGTGTGCGTGAGAAGAACGCCAGGTGGACGCCGAACGAGTCGTCGTCCCAGGTCTGCGGCCCCGCGTTGGCCAGGAGATCGGCGAACCGCTCCTTGCCCTCCGGTGTGAGCTTGTAGACCTTGCGAGCCCGACGTCCCCAAGAAAGGGCAGACTCCTCCGGCCCTTCCTCCACGATCAGGCCCGCACGTTGCAGTCGTCGCAACGTTGGGTACAGCGACCCGAACGAGAACGCACGGAACGCGCCGAGCAGCTCGTGCAAACGCTTGCGCAGCTCGTACCCGTGCATCGGCGCCTCGTGCAGCAGGCCGAGGATCGCGAACTCGAACACGAGTCACCTCCTCGCACGTGCACCGATAGGTGACACGATTATATCGCCGCGATACATCACTCGCCCCTCGTCATTGTGGGATGTCGCACACCGTGATATCGCCTCGACGGGCGCTGCCCTGAACGGCCCACCACCCCGCAACGGTCGCCACGTACCCTGGTCCCGTGTTGACCCAACGGCAGGTCGTGGACTACTCGCTGCAGCGCCGCGCGCTGCTGGCGGAGGTCTACTCTGGCCGGACGGGCACCATGGAGGTCTGCGACGCGAGTCCGTACCTGCTCCGAGCTGCGAAATTCCACGGCACACCGACTGACGTGACCTGCCCGGTCTGCCGCAAGGAAGCACTGACGCACGTGTCCTGGGTCTACGGTGACGAGCTGAAGCACGCGGCCGGATCGGCGCGGACGACCGAGGAACTTGCGCGGATGGCGAACCTTTTCGAGGAGTTCACCGTCTACGTCGTTGAAGTGTGTCGCACATGCAGTTGGAACCACCTGGTGCAGTCATACGTCCTGGGAACGCGTGGAGTCGACAAACCACGCAGGAGGACCGCGGCGGAGTGACACAGCAGTGACACTGCTCCGAACGATGTACGACCACCGAACCGCGTGCTGACGCGCGCCGGTCTGGGAGGCCTTTTCACGTGAACGACCAGCATGATGACAGGCAACGTGGCGGCGAGCCGCAGTGGCCAACGGGGGACGACCCCGACGGCGGCGGTCGCCGCGAAGCCCCGAATCAGCCGCGACCGGGCACCCCGCCCGGTGGTTTCGCGCGCCCTCCCCAAGGCGGCACGCCGCCCGGTGGCGTCCCGCAGCAGCCGCCGCCCCGCCGGCCCGGTCCGGGTGGTCCCGGCCCGAACGGCGGTCCAGGCGCGCCCGTAGGCGGCCCTCCCGGCGGTCCGGGTGGCCGTCCGCCCACACCTCCCGGCGGCATGCGCCGCCCGATGCCGCCCGGCGGCGGTCCCGTGCCGCCCGGTGGCCGTCCGCCCGGTGGCCCCCAGGGAGGCCCCGGCGGTCCCGGTGGCCCTGGTCGTCCGGTGCCTCCTCGCCGTCCCGGCGAGGAGGCCACGACCCAGATGCCGCACGTCGCACCCCCGGTCCAGCGCGAACCCGGCCTGCTGACGCACCGCGAGCCGGACGAGGACCCGGATCTGTACGACGACGACTACTACGACGATGACGAGCCGGAGCTCACTGAGGAAGAGGAGCGCCGTCTGCGTAAGAAGAAGATCTGGAAGAGGGTCCGAATCGGCGCGTTCGTCGCTCTCGGACTGATGATCCTCGGTCCGGTCCTCGCGGTCGCGATCGCGTACCCGCTGGTCAACTGGCCGCACCCGGAAGAGGTCGCGGCGGGCCAGAACAAGACGATCACGCTGCACTGGGCCGACGGCTCGGAGATGGCCAAGATCACCCAGCCGGGCCAGAACCTGAGCATGTTGAAGCTCGACGAGGTCCCCGACCACGTCCGCAAGGCCGTGCTGGCCGCCGAGGACGCCAACTTCTACGAGAACCCCGGCTTCGATGCGAAGGCCATCGTGCGCGCCGTGTGGATCCAGGCGACCGGTGGTTCCAGTGGTGGTTCGGGTCTGACCCAGCAGTACATCAAGAAGGCCACGAACAACGAGGCGCCGACGCTCACCCGTAAGTTCACGGAGCTAGTCAAGGCCTACAAGATGTCCAACGAGTCGGACCACGACACGATCCTCGAGGCGTACCTCAACACGGTGCACTTCGGTCGTGGCGCGAACGGCATGAAGGCCGCGGCGCAGGTCTACTACGGCAAGGACATGAAGGACCTCACGCCGTCCGAGGCGGCGCTGATCGCCGGCATGATCCAGACGCCGTCGTGGTCCGAGGACATGGAGTACGCGCAGAAGCGCTGGAACTTCGTGATGGACCAGATGCAGCAGAAGGGCTGGATCGACCAGGCCTACCGCGGCTCCCAGCAGTTCCCGACGCCGCAGCCGTTCGAGAAGACCCGGCCGGGCGGCCTCGAGGGCCCGATGGCCCGCGTGCAGCAGCAGATCGAGAACGAGGTCGACAGCGACGACGTCGGCCTGACCATGGAGAAGGCCCAGAAGGTCGGCGTCGACATCTACACGACCGTCGACAAGAACATGCAGCAGGCGGCGACCGACGCCGTCAACGCCGTGATGAACGGCCAGGACCCGGACCTACGCACGTCGCTCAGCGCGATCGACCCGACCACTGGTGCGGTGAAGGCGTACTACGCGGGCAAGGACGGCCTGCAGGGCATCGACTATGCCAAGGGCACGATCCAGGAGGCCGGCTCAACCTTCAAGCCGTTCGACCTCATCGCTGCGTTGAAGATGGGCAAGGGCATCGGCGACACGTACGACGGCACCTCGCCGCGCACGATTGCCAACCAGGTCATTCGCAACGCCGGCACGAGCAACTGCGGCAAGCAATGCCCCATCAAGCAGGCGATGATCGAGTCCCTGAACACCGTCTTCTACGACATGGTCGCCAACGACACTGGTACACCCGCCGTCGCCGATGCAGCTCACGAAGCAGGCATCCCGAAGACGGTGATGTACGAGGGCAAGCCGTTCAACACCCTGGTCGGCAAGGACGGCGGCAAGCCGAACACCGGTATCGCGATCGGTGCGGACGACGCCCAGGTGCGGCCGTTCGACATGGCGTCGGCGTTTGCGACGTTCGCCGCGCGCGGCGTCTACCGGAAGCCCTTCTTCATCACGAAGATCGAGGGCCCGGACAAGGAACTGCTCTACCAGCACACCGAGAAGGGTGTTCCCGCGTTCGACCCGGATCCCACCAAGAGCCAGGACCTTGCCGACAACGTCACCGAGGTCCTGAAGGAGATCCCGAAGAAGAACATCGCCTGTGCGGGTGGTCGCGAGTGCGCGGGAAAGACCGGTACGCACGAGCTTCCGGAGAGTAAGGACCAGAACTCGAAGGCATGGATGGTCGGCTACACACCGTCGCTGTCCGCCTCCGTCTGGGTCGGCAAGGATCAGGGCAATCTGCCGATCACCGACCGTAAGACCGGCGGGCCGATCTTCGGCTCGGGTATCCCTGGCCAGATCTGGAAGAAGTTCATGGACGCCGCGCTCAACGGCACGCCGGTAGAGAAGTTCCCGAAAGCCCACCTGCTGAACCGGTCCGAGCCGCCGAAGATCACGCCGTCGAACACACCGTCTCAGACGCCGTCGAACACGCCGACCAGGACGACCGACCCGAACGCCTCGGAGCCGACGAAGCCCACGCAGACCAAGCCGACACGTCCGTGTGGCGGCGTGCTCTGTCCGTCGCAGCCGCCCACTACCACAACTGACCCTCCGGATCCGGTGAACGGACAACAACCCAATCCGTAGCCCATGACGAGAGGCCCGGCGCGAGCGCGCCGGGCCTCTTAGTTTTCCGATTCCCGTTGACGTGACTCTGCGCACCGGGTTAGCTACGTACCGGTAGAGCGGCATCCAGGGGGGAAGCCGCCATCACCGGGGGAACACCATGCGAAAAATCCTGCTCGCGGCCATGGCCGCGGGTTTGCTGGCGTCCGCGTTCACCGCCACGGCTGCGGCCGCACCGAAGGTTGGGGACCACTGCGTTGGTCTGATCGGACAGAAGGGGCAGGCACCAAAGGTGACCTGTGCCGCCACAGCCGATGCGCCCGAGCTGAAGGCGGCTGCGGCGGCCGGCACGCCGTTGATGACCTGGTACGACAACGGCCATTACGACACCGGTCGGGGTTCGTACACGTGGCTCGGTTACTACGGCACCTGTGACCACGACGGTTATTCGGTGAATCTCCCTTCGGAGATCCCTTCGTGGAACCACCGGATCTCGTCCTGGCATATGCACGGCAGCTGCTACACCGGTTCGATGTGGCACAACGCATCGGGCGACACCCAGTTCTGGCAGGGCGACATCGCGTCGGTCGGCGAGTGGTTCGGCTGGCAGTTCGAAGACCACGTCGAGGGCTTCCAGATCCAAAGCGACTGGTGAGCAGACCGCGAGCTACCGCGTCAGGGGGCCGGTCAGCCGGAAGGGCGACCGTCGGCTACGGGGGCAGGATTGAAGATCCAGGTCTCCTCATGTTGTTGGCGTCCGCGCAAGTCTGACGGCAACGCACCAAGTCTGCGTGTGCGCGGCAGCGCGCCGGTCATCCATGCCCTGATCAAACATGAGAACAACTCGTGATCTAGAACGACTGTAGGGGGGATATATGCGCGTAAAGCGCAGTAAAAGATCATGTGCGTTGTTGACGACCATCGTCGTCTCGCTGTCATCCACGACCGCGGTTGCGGCGCCTGAAGAATCGCCTCAGCAGGTGACGCCGACAGACCGGACGACCTCGAACTCGACCAAACCGAAGAAGCGCGACGAGCTGCTCGGCCTGGGTTGGCAGCAGTCCGGCGACCGGGCCTGGACCACAAGCGGCGACGCCGACGGCTTCCACATACTGGTCGCCGACGCGTCGACTGGCTACACGTGGCGCACCGCGACAACGTTGTCGGAAGCCGGCTTTGACGCCGATCAATGGATCGGCAACGCCTGCGTCACCGAGTCGGGCAAGCGCGCGGTCGTCGTGTACGCACCGCGGATCTTCACCAACAAGGAGAAGTTCTCCGGCCGTGGCGGCTTCAGCGCCCTAGTCGACCTGGACACCGGCGCAGTCACGAAGCTGCCGATCAGGTCCAGCCTCGCCTACTTCAACCCCGGCTGCGGCACCGGCGAGAGCGCCGTTTTCACGCAGGAAGGCGACGACGCTCTCAAGACTGGTTTGACCAAGCTCGACGCCGCCGCAGCCAAGCTCGATCGCCGGATCGAGGTCGAAGGCCAGGTCACGTCGGCGGTGCCGACGAAGGCAGGGATCATCGCCGCCGGCCATGAGTCGCTGGTGAAGATCGACGAGAAGGGCGTGCGCACCCGTATCGCCGCCGCGACCGGGACGCCGTTCCTGCTCAGGCCCGACGGTGACGGCGGCGTCGTCTTCCTGGAACGCCTCGGCGACAAGGCGCGGGCCCGCCGCGCACTGCCGGGCGACCCCAAGGCCAAGATCACTACGCTGGCCACCGGCGCGCTGAAGAGCCTGGGCCTGACCTCGGGTAAAGCCGGGAAGGTCTTCATCACCGGCAAGACCGGCTCCGTCGCCGCGCTGCCACCGTCGATCGCCAAGCTCGATATCGCCCGCGACGCGACCGTCTCCACCGAAGGTCGCACGGCCGTGGAGAAGACGGAGTGGGCCGACAAACCGACGGCATCCACAGAAGCCCGGCGCACAAAGGTCGACCTGAAAATCATCGACACCGGTAAGCATGCCAGCTTCACCGTCGACCCCGCTGAGCTCGTCAGCGACCGGGCGGCGACCGGCCGTTCACTCCACCCGAAACTCAGTGGCGCCGCGGTACAGCAGCAGATGTCCGCCACGAGTCTCTCCGATCCGGTGGACGCGGAGCGGACGTGCGCGATCCCGCGCGGTGACGCGTCGGAAATGGCGACCCAGCCGACGCCGCTGCAGGCGGAATGGGCGGCCGACCGCGCGGTGCTCGGCAAGCTGGAGGAGACGGACGGTGCACAGAAGATGTTCCCGTCGATCCCCATTGAGGGGGGCCAGAAGGTCCCACCGCAGATCCTGCTCGGGATCATGGCCCAGGAGTCGAACCTGTGGCAGGCCGCCCGGTTCGCGATTCCCGGGGTGAGCGCGAACCCGTTGATCGGCAACTATTTCGGTTTGGCGATCTATAACAAGGACGACCGGGACGACTGGGACATCCACTGGGACAAGGCGGACTGCGGCTACGGCATCACGCAGGTCACCGACGGAATGCGGATGGCGGGCCGTGAGGGTGAGCACTCTCCCGCGCTGCCCGCGGAGCAGCAGCGCGCGATTGCTTTGGACCACAAGACGAACATCGCCAAGGGTCTGAACATCCTGCAGAACAAGTGGAACGAGACCAGGCGCGCGGGAATGATCGTCAACGACGGCAACCCGCGCAAGATCGAGAACTGGTTCTTCGCGGCCTGGGCGTACAACTCCGGCTTCAACATGAACAAGGGCGATGGTTCGCCATGGGGCGTTGGGTGGACTAACAACCCGATCAACCCTCGTTACCTCACGAATCGCAACCCGTTCCTCGAAACGTGCCAGTGCGATGCCAAGAACCCGCAGTACTGGCCGTATCCGGAGAAGATCATGGGCTGGGCAGCCCATTCGATCGGCACTCCGTACTCGGAGACCGGGGCTGGATTCGCGCCCGCATGGTGGAACAACGTCGAATACCGCGAAGCCGTGAAGCCTCCGGTCGACTTGTTCTGCAAGCCGGAGAACGACTGCTACCCAGGCCAAAAGTGGGTTCCGGACGATCCGAGCGTCTTGCCGAAACCGGGTGATGACCCGGAGCCTGCTGGGCCATGCGCACACAAGAACCCCGCGACCGGCAAGTATGACCTCAAGTGCTGGTGGCACGTTCCGGCCAAGTGGAAGGACGACTGCGAATCCACGTGCGGCAACTGGAACTTCACGTTCGACGACACCGATCCGTCGCCGGGCTGGGGCACCAACTATCCGCCGCAGTGTTCGCAGGACAAGCTGCCCGCAAACGCATTGATCATCGACGATCTGCAGTCGACACCGACGCCGCTACCCGCGAAGTGGGCGGATCCTGCTCGCCGGTGCCAGCGAAACTGGACCAGCCAGGGCACGTTCCAGCTCGAGTTCGCGTCCCCGTCCGCGAAGATCGATTTTCATCAGATCGGCGCGGGCTTCGACAACCACTTCTGGTTCGCGCACACCCGCAAGGACGACGCCACGGGTGGCTTCGCGAAGGTCACCGGGACGTGGACATTGAACCGCCAGCTCAACGGCTGGGCGCGGGTCATGGTCCACATCCCGGACCACGGCGCCCACACCCGGCAGGCCAGGTATGAGATCGAGACCGGTTCGGGCACCAAGCACCGGGTGATCCTGCAGCGGACCGAACAGAACAAGTGGGTGTCGCTGGGGGTCTTGCAGTTCTCGGGCACGCCGAAGGTCAGGTTGTCGTCCGTGACGCTGGAAGGCGAGGGAACCGAAGACATCGCGTGGGACGCGATCGCCTTCCAGCCCATGGCGGAGAAGCCGGCGAACATGATCGTCGCGCTGGGCGACTCCTACTCGTCGGGTGAAGGGGCCGGCGGCAACGAGGCCTACTACCGGGAGACCAACGTCGACGGCGACATCGAGCGCAGCCGCGACGCGTGCCACCGTTCACCCCATGCGTGGTCGCGCCAGGGCAAGCCGGCCCGGTACAGCGGCGCCACCATCGGCCAGATCGCCGACTTCTTCAACGATCCGACGATGGATTACCACCTGCTCGCATGCAGCGGGGCTCGAGCCAGGAACGTGCTTCCGACGGTCATGCCGGACGGCCGGGAAGGACCCCGGGACCCGTGGAACTTCGGTGGTGTCGGGCCGTACTACGAACTGTCTCAGCTCGACCGGGGGTTCGTGGACGAGAACACCACGCTCGTGACGATTTCCATCGGAGGCAACGACGCTTCCTTCACCCCAGTCGTCAAGCGTTGCCTTTTCGTCTCGCCTTGCCAAAAGGACGTCGTGAGCGAGGTCGGCGACAAGCCTCTTGAGCAGGCCATGCCCGAGCTGATCGAAAACAAGGTCATGCCGGCGGTCGACACGACGATCAGAACAATTCGCGAGATGGCACCAAACGCCAAGATCGTACTGATGGGGTATCCCAAGCTGATCGAGGACGCTTGGCCATGTAGCCAGAAGCTCGGCGAGGAAAATATCGCATGGCTCGCCAAGACCGCGAGCGATCTCACCGCAGCATACAAAGCGCTGACGATGAGGCTAGCCGGCGACGGCATACCGCTTGTGTTCGCCGATCCCACTGCAGCGTTTGCCGGCAAGGGAGCATGCGGTGATCCGGAGAGGATCAACTTCATCAGGCTCGACAAGACCGACGGCGATCAGCCCATTACCGACCTCAATCCGGTCGCTTCCGCCAGTTTCCACCCGAATAGAGAGGGACACCAGTTGTACGGTGACGTTTTCACCGAGGCTCTGCGGAAGCACGGGCTTTGATCCGGGTACTCGCCGTAGCTGCTGTGCTGACCGTCATGGCGGTCAGCGCAGCAGCCTGCGCCTCGTCGGAGGACGTTGCCCTCGACCATGCCGCGGACGACGCCCGTACACGCGCCGAACGCGGACGTCAGCAGTTGGAGCTCATCGCCGGCGACGACAAGGACGTCGAGAAAAAACTCAACGACGGGATCACTTCGATCGACCGGAGTCGAGTATTCCACAGCAGCACCACCGAGCAGTCGTTCGAAATTGACGCGGTTTACTACGGCATGGGCCAATCCGGTAGTGCCGGGACTTACGCGCAGGTATCGGTGCAACTGTGTGTCCGGTTCAAGGCGAGCTGGAACGGATCTCCACGCGTTGAAGCACACGACGTTGATTGCCCTCCTTCATTACCGACCACCGTCCCACTCTACGGAACAATCCAAACCACGGTACGCCTCAAAAACTGAACACCGTTCGACAGCTTCACCCGAAATCAAAAATAACACCCGCCTGGGTCTCTTTGACCTGCGCGCTCCACTTCAATCACAGTGAGGATCCATGCGAAGAAGTTCGCGGGTTGTGCTGTGTGCCGTCGCGATGCTGCTGGCATTGCCTGCACCGGATGCATCGGCCAAACCGACACCTGTCCAACCACCGCTGAAGGGTGACGCGACGCAGCACAAACCCGTCGCGCCACCAGTCGAGCCACCGGTGATCAATGCTGAGAAGCGTCAGGAGCTGCTCGGCCTCCGGTGGCAGACCTCAGCTGACCGGCTGTGGACGACGTCCGGTGATGCCACCGGTCTGCACGTCCTGGTCGCCGAGGCCAAGACCGGATACTCCTGGCGCACCGTCGCAACGCTCAACCATCCCGGAGTCGAGACCGACAAGTGGATCGGCAACGCGTGTGTCACCGGGTCGGGCAACAAGGCTGTTGTGGTCTATGCGCCGCGTACGTTCACCAACAAGGAACAGCTCTTCTCGCGCGGTGGCTTCACGGCGGTCGTCGACCTCGGCACCGGTGCCGTGCAGCGACTTCCGGTGACCACGTCATTGGCGTACTTCAACCCCGGTTGCGGAATCGGAGAGATCGTCGCGCTCACCCAGGGTGGCGAGGAGGATCTCGGCAAGACCGGACTGATGACGGTCGACGCCGGCACCGGCAGACTCAGCCAGCGCACCGAGCTCGACGGCCAGCTGACCTCCGCGGTGCCACTCGGCGAAAGCTTCGCGGTGGCCGGCGGCACGGGCGTTCTGAAGGTTTCCCGCGACGGCAAGAAGGAGCGGCTCGCCCGGACGAAGGGCACGCCGTCACACCTGGCGCCGGACGCCGAAGGTGGCGTGGTCTACATCGCACGGGAAAACGGATCCGTGAGTGTGCAGCGGGCCACGGGTGTCGATCGTCCCGTCACCACGCTCGCCACCGGCAAGCAGGGCAAGCTCGGCGTCACACCGGGCACCGCGGGCAAGGTGTTCATCACCGGAGAACCGGAACAGGTCAATGGTCTTCCACAGTCGGTGAAGAAGGTCGATCTGCCGATCAACGCGCTGATGTCCACCAAGGGTGAGGCCGCCATCACGGAGCTGCGTCCCACCGGTTCGCCGACGAAGGCCGAACCGCAGGCGTGGCACATCAAGGCGAAGAGTCTCCGGACGGGGCGCGACCTCGGGTTCACGGTCAACGCCGTGGAGGCGCTCAAGCCGCGTGAGGTGGAGCCCGGCTACACATGCGCCGTTCCACGGAACGATCCGGCCATCCAAGTCCTGCAGCCGAAACCGAAGCAGGTCGAGTGGGCTGTCGACATGGCCATCTATGGCTACCTGTTCAACCAGCGACCCGCCGGCTGGCGGGGCAACGGCCTGTCCGTGGGCTACAAACCTCAGGAACTGTTCCCGCGTGCGCAACTGCAGGGTGGGGGACATGTGCCAGCCCAGGTCATGCTCGGCATCATCGGCCAAGAGTCGAACATGTGGCAGGCGAGCAAATACACGCTGCCCGGTGAGACCGGTAACCCGTTGATCGGTAACTACTACGGTCTCGAGCAGTACGACGACGACATCTCCAACGACTGGGACATCAACTTCGCCAAGGCCGACTGTGGCTATGGCGTCACCCAAATGACCGACGGCATGCGGAAGGCCGGCAGCGAACGCGAGAACGAGGTCGCGCTGGACCGCACCCGCCAGGTGGCGATCGCCACGGACTACGCGGCGAACGTCGCCGCGGGTCTGCAGTTGCTGACCACCAAGTGGAACGAACTTCAGGCGGCGGGAGTCAAGCTGCACGACGGCGACCCGGCCAACATCGAGAACTGGTTCTTCGCCGCATGGGCGTACAACTCGGGCTACCACCGGCCGGGCGAGCAGAACGCCAACGGCGCATACGGCCTCGGCTGGGGCAACAATCCGGCCAACCCGCGGTACAACCCCGATCGAGGCTCGTTCGGGGAAGACCCCAGGGACTTCGCGAGGCCGCAGTTGTGGCCGTACCCGGAGAAGGTCATGGGTTTCGCCGCCAACACACCGTGGGGGTTGGAAGACGAGAACACCGAGGTGCCGTTCTTCCGCCCTGCGTTGTGGAACGGCGGTGACGGCTCGGCGTCGACGCCCGGCACCGGCGCTTACAACCGCCGGAACGTGAAGCCCGGCGTGTTCACGTTCTGCACCAACGACAACAACTGCGAGCCTGGTGCCCGGTACACGCCCAACGACCCCGAGGTCGACGACGACCC
This sequence comes from Lentzea sp. NBRC 105346, assembly GCF_030269605.1. Lineage (GTDB taxonomy): Bacteria > Actinomycetota > Actinomycetes > Mycobacteriales > Pseudonocardiaceae > Lentzea. The sequence goes on along the minus strand of NZ_BSTQ01000013.1, from coordinate 71,083 downwards.
GGCGGCCGACACGGGGCCTTGTGCGCACAAGAACGCGGTCGGTCAATACGATCTGCGGTGCTGGTGGCACACGTCGACCAAATGGAAGCCGGACAACTGCGCGGAAACCTGCGGCTACCAGTTCATCCGCTACGACTATCCCGCATACGCGGCGGAACCCGCGAACGGCAACAGCTTCCCGTCGGACTGCTCGGACCCCCAGAATCGGCCTCGTGGGCTTCCCAGCCCGAGCAGTGCGCTGGTCGTGGACTACTGGGCGGACTCGTGGCGCGGGTGCTTGCCATTGGCCACCTCCGGAACCATGACGTTCCCGACGGACGGCAAACCAGCGGCTTGGGTCGACCTGCACCAGATCGGCAGCGGCGCCGGTGGGCACTTCTGGCTAACGACGACAAGGGCCGAGGGAACCTGGGACGCCAAGTCGTCCGTCCGCGCGGAGTGGCAGCTCAACCAGAAGTTGCGCACCAGAGCGCAGGTGCTCGCATACATTCCCGCGCATGGTTCGAACAAGGCGACCAGAGCCATCTACAAGATCGAGACCGAGCAGGGCGTGCAGGAGGTCGAAGCCGACCAAACGAAGGTCCGCAACGGGTGGCTCAATCTGGGCACCTTCGCCTTCAACAACGCGCCGAAGGTCAGCCTGAGCTCGATCACACCGAACGGCATCTCGAACCAGTTGGTCGCATTCGATGCCATTGCCTTCAATCCGGTGACCCAATACCATCCGGTGGACCCCGATCCCACCTGGCGAGTGACGAGGATTGTCAACGACCAGACAGGGAAATGTGTCTACCCGGCAAGCAACGGCAGCTCGGGCGTTCAAGTTGTGCAGACGACCTGTCTCAACAACTTCAGCGACGACTGGATCATCAAGAAGGTCGGAACACAGCCCGTCAGCTGGACGGAGTTCTATCTGATCCACCGCGCAACAGGCAGTTGCATTGCTGTCAAGAACGATTCCTTGGTGAATAACGCCCCGACCGAGCTGCGCGGTTGCGCCGACAAAACGAAATGGCTCAATTCCGGCCCACTGAGTGAACGCCCATTCGAATCGGTCCCCCTGTACTCATCACCGCCCTACTACACACTTTCCGTCCTAGACAATCGAACCGAGGACGAAACACCGCTGGTGTTGCGCACCGACAGTCCAGAAGGCCAGCCCGATCCGTACGCAAGATGGGATCTGTAGAGCATTGCGCTTCCTCGTCGTACTGACCATGCTCATCGGTTCGCCGTTCCCGATCGAACAGCTCGGTCTGGAACACGCCCATGAGCTGTCTCGCGGCAGCGGGGTGGTCGTCGGGATCGTCGACACGGGCGTGAACGCGGACCGCCCCGCGCTCGCCGGCGCGGTCCTGCCCGGTGCCGAGTTCCCCGAGCTCGGCACCGGGACGCGCGACGAGCGCGGTCACGGCACGGACGTGGCCGAGCTCGTCGTCACCGTCGCACCGGAGGCGAAGATCCTTCCGGTCAAGCTCAACGGCAACAGCGTTGAGGCCAACGCCGCCATCCGATGGGCGGTGGACCACGGTGCCCGCGTAGTCAACCTGTCGCTCGGCAGTTCGGCGACCGGGCAGTACGACGAAGGTCTGCGCTACGCGGCCGAACACGACGTGGTCGTGGTGGCTGCAGCGGGTAACGCCGGAACGGACGAGGGTGTCACCGCACCCGCGAACGGATCCGGCGTGCTCGCCGTCTCGGCGGTCGACCGGACCGGAGAGTTCCGGCCCGACATCAGCGTCGAGGGGCCCGAGGTGGCACTCGCCGCGCCCGGCGTCGAGGTCACGCCGTCGAGTGGTTCAGGGACGAGCTTCGCCGCGGCGGTCGTGTCGGGCGTCGCGGCGCTCGTCCGGGCGAAACACCCGAATCTCACCGTGTCCGAAGTGGTCGAAACGCTCACGTCGACGGCCGACGACAAGGGCCCCGCCGGCCGGGATCCGCAGTACGGGTTTGGCGTCGTGAACCCCGTCAAAGCATTGACAGAAACATCAACAAAGCGAGCAAGCGTCCTGCCATGGCTGATGAGCGCGGGATTGATACTCGCCGCCGCAACGGCTGCGCTCCTCGGCGTGCGACGAAGGAGTATGAGAGGAAAGCGATGAGAAGATTTATTTTTGCAATATCGATCTTGTTGGCATTGAATGTCACACCTCCGATACACGCCGCCGAAGCGAACCAGTGCGTGGCTGTGATACAAGCAAATGCGACCGTAAGAACCACCTGTGACACCAATGCCGATTCACCAAAGCTGAAGGCAGCGACCGCTGCCGCAACACCGCTGATGACCTGGTATGACAACTGGCACTGGGACTCCGGAAACGGCTCGGTGACCTGGTACGGCTATGCGGGGACATGTGATCAGTCCGGTTATCGGATCAACTTCGACGACAACAACTTCCCGGCATGGAGAAACCGCATCTCGTCATGGAAGGTGCACGGCGATTGCTGGGTAACTTTCGCCTACGACCGTCCGTACGACCTGCGAGGACCATCCATTCGTATCGACGGCGACGTCTATTTCATAAACGACCACAGCCCCTACACCGACTGGAACGATTCCGTCGAGGCGTTCTGGATCACGTCACGTCGATGACGCCGTAGCGGTGACAAACACTGTGTCGGCACTACCGAAAGGGAGTTCCTATCGCATTGTCGCCAGCCGCACGCCGATGCGGCAACTTTGCCAATCAGTAGCGATCACTTCGGCTCGAGACGCCGAGGATCCATAGCACCGGCGAGTCGTGAGCTGACCAGACCGGCGCGAGTCGTTCCGCCCCTTCCGATCAACATGTTGACGTGGGCGAAAACGACCTGTTAGCTACCGCTTCGGGAAGCCTGTCGGCCACTGGGGGACGACCGGCTGAGCACTGGGGGCAAGTTGATGATCGAACTCATCCGGCACACGCATCCACCGGAGCTATTGACGACCGCGTGACCTGACCGCCGGTCGAGCCCATCTCACGTGCGCTCACGCCGACCGATGACAGCAAGGGCCCGCCAGACGGCATCTGCGATACGGGTTCGGCATGACGAACCTCGCGAAGCCCTTGCCGCACATCCGCCACGGAACGGGTGGAGTGGCTACTGATCTCCGGCGCGGTCCCTCGCGGTCGTGGCCGGTGTCGTCGGCGTGCGAGGAAACGCCGACGCTGAACAAATCAATAACCTGGGGGTATTGATGAAACGTGCTCGGAGAAGATTCGGGCGCATAGCGTTGTGCACGGCAGCGCTGATATTCGTGTCGGGGACCACCGCGATCGCGGCACCCGACCCGGCGCCGAACATCCAGGCGGAGAAGGCCAAGCCGGTCGACCCGCCGTCGGTGATGCCGCAGAAGCGGGCCGAGGTGCTGGGCAAGGACTGGCAGCAGTCCAAGGACAGGCTGTGGACCACGATGGGTGACCAGACGGGCTTCCATGTCATGGTCGCGGAGGCGAAGTCCGGTTACGCGTGGAAGACGATCGCGACGCTCAACCATCCGGCGGTGGAGGCCGATCTGTGGATCGGCAACGCCTGCGTGACGGGTTCCGGTGACCGGCTGGTCGTCGTGTACGCGCCGCGTACGTACACGAACAAGGAAGCGTTGATGGCACGCGGTGGGTTCACCGCGACCGTCGATCTCACCACCGGCGCGGTGAAGAAGCTGCCGGTGCGCACCACGCTGGCGTACTTCAACCCCGGCTGTGGTCTGGACGAGACGGCCGTCCTCACCCAGGACGCGACCGAGGACAAGGGCAAGACGGGTCTGATCAAGCTCGACACCGCCACCGGCACGCTGAGCAAGCGGATCGAGCTGGACGGTCAGGTGACCTCGGCCGTGCCGACTCGCGAGGGCATCGTCGCGGTCGCCGGCACGTCCGTGCAGCGCATCGCGGACGATGGCAAGCGCACCAAGATCGCCAAGACCACCGGGTGGGCGTTCGAGCTGAAGCCCGACGCCGACCACGGCGTGGTGTACCTCGACGGTGACGACAAGACGATCAACGTGCGGCGGGTCGCCGCCAATGCCGACAAGGAGACCACGGCCACCACCCTGGCCGCGGGTAAGTCCGGCGAGGTCAAGACCGCGCACCTGCTCGGCGGCAAGGTGGTCATCACCGGCAGGCCCGACAAGGTCGAGAAGCTGCCCGCGAGCGTCAGCAGGATGGACGTGCCCGCTGGTGCCCAGCTGTCGCTGCGTGGCGAGGCTGTGGTGACCGAGGTGGCTCGGGCCGACGGCGGCACGCCGGGCGTGTTCTCGAAGACGCCCGGCAAGGCCGAGAAGGTGCACATCAAGGCCAAGAGCACCAAGACCGGCAAGGACGTCGGCTTCACCGTGGATCCGGCGACGGCCGCGGCGAAGCCCGCGAGCGAGCCGGCTCAGCGCGGCATGAGCGCACAGTCGGACCTGCAGGCCACCGCCAACCAGGACATGAGCGACTCCGCCGCCACCTGCGCGATCAAGCGCAACGACCTGGGCAAGCAGATCTACCAGCCCAAACCCAAGCAGGTCGAATGGGCCGCCAACTGGGCGGTCAAGGGCGGGCTCATGACGCAGCGCCCAGCAGGCTGGCACAACAACGGCCTGCCGTTCGACTACAAGATCCAGGAAGCGGGGATGTTCCCCCCGGTTCCGATGAAGAACGCCACCGACACCGTTCCGGTGCAGGTGCTGCTCGGCATCCTCGGGCAGGAGTCGAACCTCTGGCAGGCCAGCAAGCTCGTCCTGCCCGGTGAGTACGCCAACCCGTTGATCGGCAACTTCTACGGCAACGACATCTACAACAACACCGAGGCCGACGACTGGAACATCGACTTCTCCAAGGCCGACTGCGGCTACGGCGTCTCCCAGACGACGGACGGCATGCGGCTCGCCGGCCGGGAACGACCGGGCGAGCGCGCCAAGCCGTGGGGTGCCCAGGTCATGATCGCCACGGACTACGCGGCGAACGTCGCGGCCGGTCTGCAGATCCTGCAGGAGAAGTGGAACCAGCTGCAGGACGCGGGTGTCCGGATCAACAACAACGACGTGGGGCGGCTGGAGAACTGGTTCGGCGCCGTCTGGGCCTACAACTCCGGCTTCCACCCGCCCGGTGAGGCCGGATCGAACGGCGCCTACGGACTCGGCTGGGGCAACAACCCCGCCAACATGCGGTACCCGGCGGACCGGCACGAGTTCGGGCGCGTCCCGTACGACTTCGCGCACCCGCAGGACTGGCCCTACCCCGAGAAGGTGATGGGCTTCGCCGCCAACCCGCCGTCGGCCTTCGAGGACGCGACCAAGGAGGTGCCGTTCTTCAACAACGCGTCGTGGAACGGCGACGACAAACTGCCCGACACGAATCCGGATTCGGCTTGGTACAACAAGAAGCGCGTGAAGCCGGAGATCGACACCTTCTGCAAGCCCGACCAGAACCAGTGCGACAAGACCAAGCGCTACATGCCGAACGCACCCGAGGTGGTCGGTGAGCCCGCCGGCCCGTGCGGACACACGAACGCCGCGGGCCAGTATGACCTGAAGTGCTGGTGGCACGGTCCGGCGGTGTGGAAGCCGGACTGCGAGCAGACCTGCGGCAACGAGAGCTTCCGCTACTACCCGGAGGTCTCGAAGGAGCCCGACGACGGCATCAGCTCCCGGCCGGAGTGCGAGAGCTCGGGCCTGCCGGGTGATGCGCTGGTGGTCGACGACGTCGACGCCGTCACGCCTCCCGCCTTCGACGACACCAGGCAGCCGCACCCGACGTGCCGCCGGTTGAACCTGGACCGCGACGGCAAGTTCAACATCGAGTTCAGCAAGGACGCGTCCGGCAAGGAACCGGCGCGCATGGATCTGCACCAGGCCACCAGTGGCTATGGCGGACATTTCTGGTTCACGCACGCCTACGGTGACGACGAACTGGGCCGCAAGCTGAGGATGAAGGCCACCTGGGAACTGGGACGCAAACTGGACACCCCGGTCCAGGTATGGGTGTTCCGGCCCAAGCGGACCAACCCGAACCTGGATCCGCTGGTCTACACGGTGTACACCGCGAATGGCCCCATTCAGGTCACCGCACCGCACCCGCACGAATCCTCCCTGCCGACCAGCTGGCTGGATCTCGGCACGTTCAAGTTCAGCGACAAACCGAAGGTCTCGGTGAGCAACTGGAACGCGAACGCCAACGAGAAGGAGATCGCTTTCGACGCGGTCGCATTCGTACCCGACACGGGTAACTGGGGCGGCGAGCGAATCGCCAAGATCATCAATGTGAACAGCAACCGGTGCGTGGCGCAGAGCGAGCCGGGAGCGAGCGGCAAGGTCTACGCGGTCCAGAAGTCGTGCACCAACCAGTTCGGGGACAACTGGGAGTTCCGCCTGGTCCGAGTCAAACGGGCCCCATCCCCTGGCGGTGGTCAAACGATCAATTACTACACCTACCGGATCGTCAACCGGGTCAGCGGTCTATGCATGAACCTGATCGCGTTCCCGTCCGTGAGCATGGGCGGTTGCACCACGGACGACAACACCACCGCCGAGCTGTGGGAGACCACGTACGGCTTCACCGGGAACGAGAATCCGCACCCACGCTGGATCGTGAGCCTGATGAACAGCCATACGGGAGGATCCCTGGCCCTTGGCCTCCCGAATTGTTCCAAGGACGAAAACGCGAATGTGCAGGTGATCGACACCTATGGCATCCAGGACACACAGCCGGGGTGCAAGCCCCAGGAGGTGTCATTGGACTGGAACATCGCACAGCAAGGCACGTGATTTCTGAATGATCGAAGGGGCGGCATCACTTGGCTCGGTGGTGCCGCACCTGCCGTACAACTCTTATCTGGGGGATACCAATGAGAAGGACTCTCTTCGCGGCCGTGGCCGCGGGCTTGCTGCTGTCCGGATTCACCACGCCGGCGCAGGCCGCACCGACGCGCGAGCAGCACTGTGTCGGGCTGATCGGCAAGGGACAGGCGCCGGAGGTCACGTGCGCCGCGACGGCGGACGCGCCCGAGCTCAAGGCCGCCGCGGCCGCGGGCACGCCGTTGATGACCTGGTACGACAACGGCCACTTCGACACCGGCCGGGGTTCGTACACGTGGGTCGGCTACTACGGCACCTGTGACCGGAGCGGGTACTCGGTGGACCTCACCCAGGAGATCACCTGGTGGAACCACCGGATCTCGTCGTGGCAGGTGCACGGCGAGTGCCGCGAGGGTTCGATGTGGCACAACGCCGACGCGGACATCCAGTTCTGGAACGGCAACGTCGCATCGGTCGGCGAGTACTTCGGCTGGAAGTTCGAAGACCACGTCGAGGGGTTCCACATCACCAGCGGGTGGTGAGCGGTACCTGACCCGCGGGGGCGGCAGCACCGGGCTCGGTGGTGCCGCCCTCGTCGTTTGACCGCGCGACCACGTGATCGGCGTTAGCATCCGCGACGTGCCCAGCAGCCCTGCCGAGTTGCCCGCCGACGACGTCGACTCCCTCACTCCCGAGGAACGGATCCCGCCGACGTGGACCGAGTCGATCGCCCGGCACGCCAGCCGGCCGTTCGGCGGACCGCTCGGCAGGCACGCGCAGGTCGGCAGGCACTGGTTCTGGTCGCCGCTGCGGGTGGTGCTGCTGCTGGCGGTGCTGACGCTGGCGCTGGGGTGGCTGCAGAAGTCGCCGTGCATCCAGCAGTACGTCGACGAGAACGGCGTGGTGCAGCTGGACTGGCGGGGCAGCAGGCAGTTCACCGCGATGTGCTACTCGGACACGGTCCCGCTGTACACGGCCGAGCGGCTCGACCAGCCGGGGTCGTTCCCGTACAAGACGTCCTGGAAGGACGACGAGGGCAAGCCGACCGAGCACGTCCGGTACATGGAGTACCCGGTGCTCACGGGCCTGTTCCAGTGGCTCAACGCCCGCGTGGCGCAGGGACTCGTGGCGCTCGTGCCGGGCCTGCCGATGACAGTGATCGTGTTCTTCAACGTCACCGCCTTCTGGCTCGCGCTGGCGTGGCTGGCGACGGTGTGGGCGGTGGCACGCAGTGCCAGGGCACGCGTGTGGGACGCGGCGCTGGTGGCGATCTCGCCGCTGGTGGTCGTGCACGCGTTCACGAACTTCGACGCGCTCGCGACGGCGTGCGCCGCGGGTGGGTTGCTGGCGTGGGCGCGGCGGAAACCCGCGCTGGCCGGTGTGCTGCTGGGGATCGGCGGTGCGGCGAAGCTGTACCCGTTGTTCCTGCTCGGACCGTTGTTGTTGCTGTGCCTGCGGTCCAACCGGATGCGCGCCGGGCTCACGACGACGGTGTCGGCGGTGCTCGCGTGGCTCGCGGTGAACCTGCCGATCGCGCTGCACCCGGACACCCACACGGGTTGGCGGGAGTTCTTCCGGCTCAACACCGAGCGCGGGGTGGACCCGGACTCGCTGTACAACGTGGTCAGTCAGTTCACCGGATGGGCCGGCTTCGATCCGGGTCTGCAACAGGGTCAGGCGCCCGAGGTGCTGAACACGGTCAGTGCGGTGCTGTTCATCCTGTGCTGCGTCGGCATCGGGTACGTCGCGTTGGCCGCGCCGACCCGGCCGCGGCTGGCCCAGTTGAGCTTCCTGGTCGTGGCGGCGTTCCTGCTGACGAACAAGGTGTGGAGCCCGCAGTACTCGCTGTGGCTGGTGCCGCTCGCGGTGCTGGCCATTCCGCGCTGGAAGCCGCTGCTGGCGTGGATGACGCTGGACGCGCTGGTGTGGGCGCCGCGGATGTACTTCTACCTCGGCGTCGACAACAAGGGTCTGCCGATCGACTGGTTCCTCGGCGCGGTGATCGTCCGCGACGCCGCCGTCATCGCGCTGTGTGCGCTGATCATCCGGGAGATCTACCGGCCCGAGCTCGACCTCGTGCGGCAGGCCGGGCCCGACCCGCTCGCGGGCGTGCTCGAGCACGCGCCGGACCGGGTTCTGATCAAACGGGGACCGCGCCTGCCATCACACGGTAAGCCGCGTCATTCGGATGCAGGTGGTCACCGGAGTCGAACTCCGGACGCAGTCTGAGCAGGTCGGCCGGGTCGCGCAGCAGTTCGTCGAAGTCGACGACGCCGTCGAAGATCCCGGCCGTGCGAATGAACTCGTTGACCAGCTGGCGCTGTGCCTCGCGCTTGTCGTTGAACGCCTGCCAGCCGCGCCACGGCGTGATCGTGCCGATGACCAACCGGACACCGGCCAGCTGTGTGCGGGCCCGGATCGTGCGGATGGCCGCGATGATCGCCTCGGCGCGCACGTCCTGCTGGATGTCGTTGATGCCGCCGAGGAACACGACCGTGCGCACCTGTGCGCTGAACAACGCGTCGCGGTAGAGCCGGGTGACCATCGCGTCGCCATGCAGCACCACGCAGTTGCCCGAGATGCCGGAGTTCAGCACCGCGCTGGACGTGCGCAGGTAGCCCGGCCAGTTGGTCGAGTCGCCCTCGGTGATCGAGTCGCCGAGCGCGACGACCGTGCCCGGCGCCTCGGTACCGGCGACGTCCACGCCGCCGACCAGGCAGACCGACGTGTGCGTCGCGGTGAACGCCGCGCCGGCGAGGTCGGTCGTGTGGTCACCGGCCGGCGCCGCGTAGTTCGTGCGGTGCGCTCGCGCGTGACACGGCGTCGAGGAGCGCACGAACGTCGAGACGAGCAGCAGTTCGTGGTCGGCGACGTTGAGCGGGATCGGGTCGGAGTAGGCCGCGCCACGCGCGCGGATCGTGGTCGCGCCCGCGCCGCGGAACCGCACCTCGCGCATCGAGCCGTTCTGCCCGTTTGCACCGCCGTTGCCCAGCGCCACGGTGACATGGTCGACCCGCAGCGGCCGGGGGTTCAGCGCGTTCGACAGCCGGACGCGCACGGACGAGCCGCCCGCGGTGATCTTCACCAGGGTGCGGACGGTCTGGTTCGGCGTCCATCCCGGCTCGTTCGGCACGGCGTGCCACGTCGGCACCCAGCGCGGCGCCTCGGGTTGTTGTGCGACGGACGCGCCACTGAGCGGAAGCAGCAACGCCACCCCCGCGGCCAGCCAGCCGATCGCGCGCACCTACCCAGGATGACCCCGTAGATCCAAGTCACACATCGGCCGGACGGGGGCTAACGGTTCGATAGCCGCCAGACCAGCTTCAACCCGGACCACGTCTGGTCGACGGCACACACCTTCACGTCGACGAGCCCGTGCGCGAGCGCGTGTTCACGCACCAGGTTCTCGTCGAGGTCCGAGCCGAACCCGGACGACTTCTTCGGCCAGGCGATCCACAGCGCGCCCGCCTTGGTGATCCGTTCGACGGACTTGTCCCACTGCCGGTGCAGGTCGGCGAGCATCGGGCAGAACACGAGCAGCACGTCGTACGGGTCGCGGCCCGCCCGCGTGTGGTGCGGGCACTCCAGGGTGAAGCCGTCAGGCGGACTCACCAGAAGCACGCGGGAGCCCGGCTTGACGCCGAGTTTGACGTGCAGCGGTTTTCCCGAGTACCCGGCGGTCGTCGTCATCGTCCGAAACTACGTCGCGGGCCTTGAGGAAGGCCACGAACAGGGCGACGAGCAGCGCGGCGCGTCCCCAGACTCCGATCATCACGGCCTGCGCGGAGAAGCTGTCGTAGATCCCGGCCGGCTGGCCGAACTCGATCGCGTAGAACCAGCGGAAGATGCCGATGCCCATCGCGAGGTCCGCGACGAAGTACGCGAACGCCCACCGCAGCGGCACCCGCAGCAGCACGAACATCGGCACCAGCCACAGCGTGTACTGCGGCGAGTGGACCTTGTGCAGCAGCATGAACCCGCAGAGCATCGCGCCCGAGACCGGGATCCAGGGATAGGTCCCCTCGGCTCGGTAGCGCCGCCAGCCGATCCAGCACGCGACGGCGAACGAGATGATGATCGTGACCGGGGAGAGCAGTCCGACCAGCGACTGCATCTCGTTGTCGTCCATGAACGGCCGCAGGCCCCAGTACCAGACCGAGTTCGTGGTGATGTCCACCCGGCGCAGCTGCTGGAACGTGAACGACGCCTTCCAGCCGTCGTAGCCGGCGACGGCGAACGGCAGGTTGACCAGCACCACGGTGGCGATCGCGGCGGTGACCACCCGGCACGCGCCGAGCGGGTCGTACTTCTTGCCGTCCGGCAACTCCCGGCCGTCGCGGCCGCCGGTCAGCACGTACAGCATCAGCGGCAGCACGAAGATGCCCGAGTAGATCTTGAACGCGAACCCGAGCGCGAGCAGGATCGAGGCGACGATCGTGCGTTCGTGCAGCGGCCGGTTCCATCTGTGCACGACGTAGACCGCGGCCACCGAGCAGAACACGACCGGCAGGTCCCAGTTGTGGAAGGCGTACAGCACGAGCGGTGGCCCGATCGCCCACAGCAGCGCGCGCCAGCGCCCGAGCTTGCCGAGCATCCACCCGGTCGCCAGCCCGAACGGCAGCATCAGCATCGCGCTGTAGAAGAGGAACTCCGCGTCGTTGTGCGCGAACAGCGCGCCGATCCAGATCAGCACACCGGTGAGCACCGGGTACTCGACCGAGCCGCCGACCAGCACACCCTTGTCGTTGATGCCGCCGTCGACATACGGGAAGACGTGCCGGTCGATGTCCCGGCCGATCCACAGGTGCTGGATGTCGGAGTAGCAGACCTCGGCCTTGTTGCGCTTGTCGTAGTCCGGCTGCGTGCGACCCCACTGGTCGAACTGCGGACCGGTGCAGCGGTCCTTGTTCGCGAAGCCGATCAGCAGGGTGAGGCCGCACAGCATGACGACGATCGCCAGTGCCGTCCGGCCGAAGTGACGCGTCGGGCGCCCGGCATCACGCTGCTCGGGAACCACGGCCGCCACCACCTCGTGCACAAGTCTCACCGGCCGAGCCGGTCGCGCAGGAACGCGATGTCGTCGGCCTGGCCCTCGTCCGGTGTCTCCACGACGACGGGGGCTTCGGCGCTGGCGCAGACCGCCACCAGCTGGTCGGGGTCGATCGTGCCAGTACTGATGTTGGCGTGCCTGTCACGTGACGACGCGAACTCGTCGCGCGAGCTGTTGAGGTGCACGAGGTCGATCCGGCCGGTGATCGCTTTCACCCGGTCGACGATGCCGACCAGGTCCTCACCGGCCGCGAACGCGTGGCACGTGTCGAGGCAGAAGCCCGCGCCGAACTCGCCGACCGCGTCCCACAGCCGGGCCAGCGCGTCGAAGCTGCGCGCCATGGCGTTGTCGCCGCCCGCGGTGTTCTCGATCAGGATCGGGACGTCGAAGCCACCCTCGTCCATCTGCCGCTCGAAGAACTTGCGCCAGTTCTTGAAGCCCTCCGACGGGTCCTCGCCCTTGGTGACGTGGCCGCCGTGCACGATCAGGCCCTGCGCGCCGACCGTCTTCGCCGCCTTCGCGTGCTGCAGCACGTTCTTGCGGGACGGGATGCGGATCTTGTTGTTCAGCGACGCTATGTTGATCATGTACGGAGCGTGGATGAACACGGTGAGGTCGGACGCCAGCAACGCCTCGGTCTGAGGGTGCGGCTTCGGCGCCTTCCAGCCCTGTGGGTCGGACAGGAAGAACTGGACGACCTCGGCCCCGCGTTCCGCCGCGGCGTCGACCGGGTCGCTGTCGCGGACGTGGGCCCCGATGCGCATGGGAAGGAGGGTAGTCGTCGGCTGCAACGCCGCTGCGACCGCCGCCGATAGGCCTAATCGACAAAAGAAGACATAGACCGGCGTCACCACCTGGACCTACGGTCGTTACTTGTAAGTAGGAAAGGTGGAAGGCATGAGACTTGCGAGCGCGACCGCCGCGTTGCTCGTGACTCTGGCATCGGGCTTGGTCGGTGCCGGTACGGCCGTGGCAGCGGAACCCATCGTCGTCGGCAGCTGCGCGACGTCCGTGCAGGGAACGCCTGGTCAGCCCGTATCTCTGAGTCCTTCCGCCGTCGTGCAGCCGATCACCGACCTGATCCGCGCGATCCCCGTGCTGGGCCCGCCGCTCGCCGCGCCGTTCCAGCAGGCGTTCACCGCGCTGCCGCCCATCCCGATCGGCGCCGTGCAGACCGGGACCACGACCATCTCCGGCGCGACCATCGCGAACCAGGTCGTCGCCCAGCTGCAGGCGATGCCGCTGCTCGGGCCGGTCATCGGCACGCTCGCAGGATCCGTCCGGTCCACGCTGACCAGCATGTGCGGGGTCGCTGTCACCGGCGTCAACCAGGTCGCGGCGCCGATCCAGGACGGGTCCAAAGCGATCGCCGACGCCTCGCAGCAGGGGACCGGGCAGACACCACCCACGACGCCGCCGGGCACCACTCCGGGCACACCGGGCACGCAGCCCGGCACCACTCCGGGGACGACGCCGGGCAACCAGACCGGCGCGACCCCGGTCGGCGGCGTGGCCGCGAGCAACACCGGGTTCAGCCTGTACTCGCTGGGCAGCAACTACGGCCGCGTGCCGCTGTTCAGCTACGGCTCATTGCCGTTCGCGCTGCCGGGCGTCTACTCGCCGTCGCCGGGTGTCCGGTACGGCTCGGTCGTGCCCCGTGCGGGCGCCGACCAGGGCTACAACGGCGACCCGGTGCAGACCGCGGGCCAGGCGCAGGCGTTGCCGCGACTGCGCGGCGTGGGCGGGGTCGGCATGCCGGTGCTGCTGGCGGTGCTGATGCTGTCCTGCGTGACGGGCGCGCTGGTGCGGACCTGGGTGTTGCGCCGCACCCCGGCGTGACCGACCCGAATCGGACGACCCGGATCAAACCCGGTCGCACCACCTTGCTACGCTCCTCCGGTTGCTGACGCGACGACCCTCCTGCCACGGAGAGCCCGTGGCCGCGAGTCCACAGGAGGTGAGTGGTCCTCATGCGTCATTACGAAGTGATGGTCATCCTCGACCCCAGTCTCGACGAGCGCACGATCGCGCCGTCTCTCGACACGTTCCTCAACGTCATCCGCACCGCGGGTGGCAACGTTGAGAAGGTCGACGTCTGGGGCAAGCGCCGGTTGAGCTTCGAGATCAACAAGAACACCGAGGGTATCTACGCGGTGCTCGACCTGACCTCGACTCCGGACGCGGTGAAGGAACTGGACCGCCAGCTCGGTCTGCAGGAGACGGTGCTCCGGACGAAGGTCCTGCGCCGCGAGCCCGCCAAGTCGGCCGTCAAGGCCTGACGAACCTCGAACAGGGGAGCTCCCAAGATCATGGCTGGTGAGACGACGATCACGGTGGTCGGGAACCTGACCGCCGACCCGGAACTCCGCTTCACCCAGAGCGGTGCCGCGGTGGCCTCCTTCACGGTGGCCTCCACGCCCCGCACCTTCGACCGCCAGTCCGGCGAGTGGAAGGACGGCGAAGCGCTGTTCCTGCGGTGCAACGTGTGGCGGCAGGTCGCCGAGAACGTGGCCGAGTCGCTCACCCGCGGTTCGCGAGTGCTCGTCTCCGGACGGTTGCGCCAGCGTTCCTTCGAGACGAAGGAAGGCGAGAAGCGCACTGTCGTGGAGCTGGAGGTCGACGAGATCGGCCCCTCGCTGCGCTACGCGACCGCGAAGGTCAACAAGGTCAGCCGTGGAGACGGCGGTGGCGGCGGCTTCGGCGGCGGCGCTCCGTCTCGTGGTGGCAGCGCCCCCGTCGACGACCCGTGGGGTTCCGCCCCGCCGGCCGGCTCGGGTGGCGGCTTCGCCGACGAGCCCCCCTTCTAGACCGCACCGGTCACCCAGTACTTCATTCACCGCGTTATTCAGGAGTTAGAGACACATGGCCAAGCCGCCTGTGCGCAAGCCCAAGAAGAAGGTCTGCGCCTTCTGCAAGGACAAGAGCGCGAACCTGATCGACTACAAGGACACGACGCTGCTCCGGAAGTTCATCTCGGACCGCGGCAAGATCCGTGCCCGTCGGGTCACCGGCAACTGCTCGCAGCACCAGCGCGACGTCGCTGTCGCCGTGAAGAACGCCCGTGAGATGGCCCTGCTGCCCTACACCTCGACCGCTCGCTAAGGGAAAGGAGACACCGCGATGAAGCTCATCCTCACCGCTGACGTTTCCGGCCTTGGCGCCCCCGGCGACATCGTCGAGGTCAAGGACGGCTACGGCCGCAACTACCTGCTGCCCCGCGGTCTCGCGATCGTCGCGACCAAGGGTGCGCAGAAGCAGATCCAGGTCATCCAGCGCGCGCAGGACACGCGCCGCGTCCGCGACCTGGACCACGCCAAGGAGATCAAGGCCAAGCTCGAGGGCCTTGGTGGCGTGACGCTGACCGCGAAGGCGGCGGCCGGCTCGAACAAGCTGTTCGGTTCGGTCACCACCTCGGACATCGCGGCCGCCGTCAAGAAGTCCGCGGGCGGTCTCGTCCTGGACAAGCGCGCCATCGAGCTGCCGGGTCACATCAAGACGACCGGCAAGCACTCGGTCACCGTCCGGCTGCACCCGGAGGTCACCGTTTCGCTGCCGCTCGTGGTGACGGCCGCGGAGTAAATCCGTTTCGGAAGCGCCACTCGGTCGGCTGGGCTGATCGAGTGGCGCTTTCGCTCGTCTGGAGTAGCGTCTCACTTCGGCCGGCCTGTGGATAAGTCAACGCGACATCCACGACGCGACACGCCGAAGAGGCGGTTTTTCGCGACACGCCGAGGCTGTTGCGCACTTGTTTTTCCACAACTTGTACACAGGCGCTGACCTGCACTTCCTTGCACAACCATCACGGTTGTCCCCAGGTTGTCCCCACCTTCTACCCAGCTGTGCGCAACCGTCCACAGGCTGTCCACCGAGTTGTCCACAGGCTCGTTTGCTTGCTCCGGTCGGGTCGCTCTAGCGTCGCTGCCCGAGGGGCGGTCCATAGCTGTGCGTGGCGGGGCCGAAATCTCCGAAATTGTCAGACCCTCGGGGTAAAACCTGGGGTGTGCGGGCTCGATGCGATGGGGTGATCTCAAGGTGGCGCTGGTAGACGACCGGGGTATGGCGGAGCCCGGCTTCGAACGCCAGCCGCCGCAGGATCTTGCCGCCGAACAGTCGGTGCTCGGCGGCATGCTGCTGTCCAAGGACGCGATCGCGGACGTCATCGAGGCGTTGGCGCCCAACGACTTCTACCGCCCCGCGCACCAGGCGATCTACGACTGCATCCTCGATCTGTACGGCCGCGGCGAGCCCGCAGACCCGATCACGGTGTCGGCGGAGCTGGAACGGCGCGGCGAGCTGCTGCGCGTCGGCGGCGCGCCGTACCTGCACACGTTGATCGCGACGGTGCCGACGGCCGCGAACGCCGGCTACTACGCGGAGATCGTCGCCGAGAAGGCGGTGCTGCGCAGGCTGGTCGAGGCGGGCACGCGCATCGTGCAGCTCGGCTACAACGGCGCCGAGGGCGCGGACGTCGACGAGGTAGTCGACCGCGCGCAGGCCGCGATCTACGAGGTCACCGACCGCCGCACGTCCGAGGACTACGTGGCGCTGGAAGACCTGCTGCAGCCGACGATGGACGAGATCGACGCGATCGCCTCGCGTGGCGGCTCGTCGCTCGGCATCCCCACGGGCTTCGCGGACCTCGACGAGCTGACTAACGGCCTGCACCCCGGCCAGATGATCATCGTCGCCGCACGCCCCGGTGTCGGTAAGGCCCTGGCGCTGGACACGCCGCTGCCCACGCCGTCCGGCTGGACGACCATGGGTGAGGTCGCGGTCGGCGACCAGCTGATCGGGGCCGACGGCCGTCCGACCTCCGTCGTCGCGGCGACCGAGGTGATGACCGGCCGTCCGTGCTTCGCGGTCGAGTTCTCCGACGACACGACGATCGTCGCCGACGCCGAACACCAGTGGCTGACCGAGTCGTGCAGCGAGACCGGCGGCTTCTGGGGAATCCGCACGACCCGGCAGCTCTTCGAGAGCACCGCCCGCCACTACGTGCGCATGTCGGCGCCGTGGGACCTGTCGGTGTCCGAACTGCCGCTGTCACCCCGCGCCCTGGGCCTGTTCCTCTCCGGCCTGGGCGACGCGGAACTGACCGACGACGAACTGCGCGCGGCGAAGAAGCTGGGAGTGGCGGACGAGCCGCACATCCCCCTTGCCTACCTGCGCGCTTCGTTGTCGCAGCGCCGTGAACTGCTGGCCCACCTTCCGGTCGACGTCCGGTTCGCACGGCTCCGCGAGGACATCGCAGCGCTCGCCGGGACTCTGGGCGCCGACCGCGTGGAGATGGTGTCGATCCGCCCGATCGCGTCAGTGCCCGTGCGGTGCGTCGAGGTCGACAACCACGACCACATGTACCTGGCCGGCCCGTCGATGATCCCGACGCACAACTCGACGCTGGGCCTCGACTTCGCGCGGTCGTGCTCGGTGAAGCACGGCATGACCAGCGCCATCTTCTCGCTGGAAATGAGCCGCACCGAGATCGTCATGCGCATGCTCTCCGCCGAGGCCCGCATCCGCCTCGGCGACATGCGCGGCGGCAAGATGAGCGACGACGACTGGACGCGCCTGGCGCGGCGCATGTCGGAGATCTCCGAGGCCCCGCTCTTCGTCGACGACTCGCCCAACCTGACGATGATGGAGATCCGCGCCAAGGCCCGGCGCCTGAAGCAGCGGCACGACCTCAAGCTGATGGTCGTCGACTACCTCCAGCTGATGTCGTCGGGCAAGAAGTCCGAGTCCCGTCAGCAGGAGGTCTCGGAGTTCTCCCGAAACCTCAAGCTGATCGCCAAGGAGCTCGAGGTCCCGGTCATCGCGATCTCGCAGCTGAACCGTGGTCCCGAGCAGCGTACGGACAAGCGGCCGCAGCTGTCCGACCTGCGTGAGTCCGGCTCCCTCGAGCAGGACGCCGACATGGTCATCCTGATCAACCGCCCGGACGCGTGGGAACGCGACGACCCGCGCGCGGGCGAGGCCGACCTGATCCTGGCGAAGCACCGTGCGGGCCCCACGGCGACGATCACCGTCGCGCACCAGCTGCACTACAGCCGGTTCGCGGACCTCGCGCAGGGCTGATGGTCAGCGCGGCGCCTTCAGCCGTTCGATGACGGCCGCCGCGGCCTCGTTGGACGCCGTGCAGGGATTGCTGTACTCGTCCGCCTTCGGGTCGAGCACGGTCGCGTAGACGGTGAAGCCCTCGAACTCGGCGGTGACGACGTGGGTCGCACAGACGTTGTCGGCCACGGTTTTACCGGTCGCCTCCACCGAGGGGTAGCCGGAGATCGTGCCCGGCCGGAAGTACTTGAAGTCGTCTACTGGACGTTGGTACAGGGGGAAGAGGCCGCTGCGGTTGTGCAGGAACACAACCTCGATGGCGGTTCCGCGTTCCTTGTCGAGCGGGTCCCACCAGCACCGCACCTTGCCGTTGTCGTTCTTGGACGTGCCCAGCCTCGACAGGCCGAAGTCCTCGAGCCAGTCCTTCTTGATGACCTCACAGGGGTCCTTGGCGTAGGCGCCCAGCTTGAGCGGAGTCTCGGTGACCGGCGGCGGCTCCTTGACACTCGTGCCCTTCCACACCGACTTCGACGTGGTCGGCGGAGCCGAGGATGCCTGCGGGGCCGCGGCGGGCGTGCCGCAGCCGGTGAGCACTGCGGCTAGTAGCGCAAGAAGAATCGGCCGCACGGAAGCACCCCCATCGAACGGTCGGACGAGGGTGAGAACGTACCTAACAAGGTGACCACGCGAGTCATGCTGGTCTTTGACCGGCTGGTCAGCTAGGTATAGCCGTGTGCTGCACGATCCGCTGACCGGTCTGCCCGGCCACGCGTTGCTCCTCGACCGCCTCGAGCAGGCGTTGATCAGGGCGAAGACCAGAGGGACCCTGGTGTCGCTCGTCCTGGTCGAGGTCGACGACGCGCTGATCGAGGTGGCCTCGAACCTGAGAAGCGGGTTGCGGCCGGACTTCACGGTGGCCCGGTACCGGGAAACTCTGCTCGCGGTGATCGCCGAACACGACTTCGGCGACGGCGAACCGATCGCGGAGCTGGTCAGGGACTTGGCGCCGAATGCGCACATTCACTGGGTGACCAGCGACGGGGATACGTCCACAGAGGACATGCTGCACTTCCCTGAATAGACACAGGCCGGAACAGCACTGAGCCCCGGCGACACCGTCGTGTCGCCAGGGCTCAGCTTCTTACCGGAGGAAAGTGGTCCTTACAGCAGACCCGAGACCGGCGCGAAGACCGTCTTGGTGTCGACCACGTTCAGGGCCGGACCCGCGGGGAGCGTGCGCTCCTCCTGCGCCAGGCTGGAAGCCGGGTTCAGGCTCACGCCGCTGAGCGAGGTCGGAGCCTCCAGCGGGAGAGCGGGCAGGTCCGTCGCGGAACGCTGGGTGGCCAGCGGCACCGCGGGGAGCGTCATCGGCAGGGCCGGAGCCGTGAACGGCAGCGAGGGCACGGTCGGGAGCGACCGCTGCTGCGCACCGGGGACCAGGGTGCCGGCCAGGCCGAGCACCTCCTGCAGCGGCACACCCTGCACGTTCGGGTTCAGGTTGGCGGCACTGCCACCCACCGGAATCGAGGAACGCTCCTGGGGCAGAGCGGGCACACCCTGGGTGGGCAGCTCGCCCGCGAGGCCCGCGAGCTTCTCGGGGTCCGGCGTCTGGTTGACCGGCAGCTTGTCCAGGCCCGAGAAGCTCGGCATCTCGGTGGCGCCCATCAGGTGGTCGACACCCTTGGGGAGCTCGATGCCCTTGAGGTTCTTGTCGGCGCGAACGCCCTCGCCCTCGTCACCGGTGACCTGCGTGCTGTCCTCGGTGGTGTTGGCGACCGCCTGGCCGACGACCTCGGCCGGAACGTCCTTGACCTTGGCCGCGGCCTCGACCGGAGCCTGGATCTCGCGACCCGTGAGCGGACCGGAGCCGTCGGTCTCGGTGGCGCCACCGGCCTGCGTGTAGTTCACGCTGTCGGTGTTGGTCTCCGCCGAGCCGAGCGAGGCGACCGCGTCACCGAACACACCGGGGTAGGTGTTGTTCGGGACACCGATCAGGTTGCCGGACACCGAGGCGTCCTGGCCCGAGGTCTGCTCGTCGCCACCGGCGACCACGTTCGTGGCGCTGGTCGCGTCGGAGCCGGTGATGCCCGCGCCCGACACCGAGTTGCCCGGCGTGTGGGCGAAGTCCGCGGTGTCCGCGCTGATCACGTTGCCTGCGACCGAACCCTCGTCACCGTTGGTGGCGGAGCTGCCACCCGCGACGGAGTTGAGGTCGTTGGACGAGTCGGAGTCGACGTTGCCGCCCGCACCGACCGACTGACCCTGCACCTGCGTGCCGGTGCCCGCCGGGACCGAGACGATGTTGCCGGTGAGCGAGCCCTTCTCACCCGTGGAGGAGGCGTCGCCGCCGGCCTTCATGTCGGTGGAGTTGTCCGCCGCCACGTCGTTGTTGCCGACACCGGTGGCACCGGTGCCGAACACCTGAGCAGGCGTGGAGGTCGGGACCTGGGCGATGTTGCCCGACAGCGAGCTCTTCTTGCCGGTCGCGTGCGGGTTGCCGCCCGCGGTGACCGAGGTGTCCTGCGTGGTGTCGGTCGTGGTGTTGGCCACCAGACCGGCGGTGTTGCCGATGACCTGCGGCGCGGCCGCGGTCGGGGCGGTCGCGATGTTGCTCGAGACCGTGCCCTTGTCGTCCTCGGTGTTGGGCGTGCCGCTGGAGCGGACGTCCTTCTCCTCGGTCGCGGTGGCCGTGCCGGAGCCCGCACCCGCGGCGGTGACGCCGTAGGTCTCGACCGGAACAGCAACCGGAACCGTGCCGATGTTGCCCGAGCCGACGCTCTCGTTGCCGGTCGTGCCGTTGTAGCCACCGGCCGTGGACTCGACGTCGTTGGTGCAGGTGCCGGTCGCCTGACCGCCACCCGCAGCGCTGTCGCCGCACACGTCGACGGACGTGGCCGGCGGCACCGAGGCGGTGTTGGCCGAGAGGACCGAGTTGTCACCGTTGGTGTAGGTGCCCGAACCCGCTTCGGTGGTCGAGTCGTTCGTGTGGTCGGTCGTGGCGTTGCCGATGACCGCGGCCGAGTCGCCCGCACCCGAGACGGGGAGCGCGATCGGCGCGTCGGCGATGTTGCCGGACGCCGTGGAGCCCTCACCAGTGGTGCTGGTGAAGCCACCGGCGGTGGCGTCGTTCATGGTGTCGGACGAGGCGTCCGAGTTACCGCCGACCGCACCGGCGTTGTCGTCCACCGAGATCGGGCCCGCGAGCTGCGGCTGGACCACGTTGCCCGCGCCGGTGGCGGGGTCGCCGGTGGTCTCGACCCAGGTGGCGATGTCGTTGATGCCGGTGTGCGTGCCACCCGCGACGGCCTTGCCGGCCTGACGCGAGTCGGTGCTCGCGTTGCCGGCGCCGGCGACGGAGTTGCCGTTGACCTCGAACAGCGGGGCCAGCGGCACACCGCCGACGTTGCCGCTGAGCGTGCTCTTGTCACCGGACGTCTTCAGCGAGCCGTCGGAGACGGCCGTGGTGTCGGCGTCCGACTTGGCGTTCGCGATGCCGGCGCCGCCCACACCGTTGCCGGTGATCTGGAACGGCGTGGCCCACTGACCGGCGAGGATGTTGCCGGAGATCGCGCCCTGCTCGCCCGAGGTCTCCCGGTCACCACCGGTGTAGGAGTCCTGCGTCGCGTGGGTGTCGGTCTCGGCGTTGCCGGCCGCGGCGATGGCGTTGCCGGTGATCTGGAACGGCGACACCCAGTCGACGGCGACGATGTTGCCCGCCAGCGCCTGGCCGGAGCCGTCGGTGACGATCGGCGTCTCGCGGTGCGAGCTCTGCGAGCAGTCACCAGCGGCGTAGGCGTCACCGAAGACCGCGATCGCGTTGCCGCAGATGTTGATCGGGATGTCCCAGTGAGCCTGGATCGTGTTGCCACGGAACACGCCGCTCACGGCGCTGTGCTGCAGGCGCTCACTCGCGTTGCGGACCAGCGGGTTGGCGGCCGGCGCGGCCGTCCGGGTCGGCACCGCGCTGGTGACGCGGTCCGTGCTGATGGTCCGTTCGATCTTGGGAACGTCGACGTTCTTGACCGGGGTGCCCAGGTTGTTCTGGTCGACCTTGATCGGAACGCTGACGCCCGCGTCAACCGGCGACGGCGGGGCGTCGGGGTTGACGTTCTCCTGGGCAGAAGCGATGCCCGTACCGAGCATCAGCAAACCACCAGTGACAAACGCGGTCTGGATTCCGCGCTTTGCCCAGGTGTGCATTGGGTCTCCTTCCAATTTCCCTTGTAGTCAAGGGGGCTTTAGGGGGTGGGTCGGACGCAGATGTGCGTCACCGGGGGAAGAAGCGCGGCGTCTCGACCGGAAGGAGCGCATGAGAAAAAGCGCGTCGGTCGATTACCGGGCAGCGTCGAAGAGCTGCCGCGGACCGCGCGCTGAAATCAGTCGGGGGTGATACCGGGCTGCTTGCCGGGCATCACGGTGACGACGTCGGTGGACAGCATGAGAGCACGTGCCACAGCGGTGTCGTACGCGTTGCCGAGCGCAGCCTGAGCAGCGGAGTTGCTGCCGCCTGCAGAACCCGAACCGCCCGAGGAGCAACCGCACTGCACCGGACCCGGTGCGGGAGCGGGGAGCTTCGGAGACGGGTCGGCGGGAAGGGACGGGTGCTGTTCGTCGCTCACCACTGCGTGGTGCGACTCGAGCAGTTTCGTCCACTGGGCGCCGGAGAGACCGGCGGACTGCGGTGCCACGACGACCGGCTCGGCCGAAGCCTTGTCGGTGGTCGTGGTGTTCGGCGTGGGCACCTTGGTCGTCTGTGCACCGAGCAGCTGCTCGGTCGGGACGACCGCGATGAGGCGGGGCTGGACGATGTCGGCGACCTTGCCGACCACGTCGCGGACCTCGCCCGCCGGGAGAGCGGCGCGAGCCTTCTGCTGCTCGGCGCGCAGGGTCTCGTCGACACCGTCGACGAACTTCTTCGCGGGGTCGATCGTCGGGACCGCGCCGTCGATGGAGACGACCTTGGTCACGAAGTCGATCTGCGGAGCCTCCTGGGCACTGGCCGAGGAGGTGCTGAGGGCCCAGGCGATGGCCGTGCCGGCCATCGCGCCACCGAGAGCGACGAGAGCACGGGTGGCGAACCGGCGGATGCCGGCCACTCCCGTCTTCGCTCGCATGCTCTCAGCAGACAACTTTTGGTGCCTCTCAACGACTTTCAGGGGGGATCGACGATCAAAGTGATCAAGTCGATGGCGTGAGCCTGCCAGTCACGCCTCCCTGGATGCACGCTAAAAGCACCCGGTTAACTACATCGTGTGACGAACACAGCGTGTAAGTCGATCTTACGTTTCGTAATCAGGCCCGCTTGAGCACGCGCGCAGCACCGGCCGCCGCGGTGGAGGCGAGGATCCATCCGATTGCCACGAGCAGCGCGGAGATCCACTGGGACGCTCCGGTGAACTGCCATCGGCCGTCCTGCCCGAAGTCGATGATCGGGATGAGCAGGTCCAGCGAGACCAGCCACGGGTTCCACACCGGCAGCTGGTCGGTGTTCAGCCGCGTCATCGGGTGCGTGAGGAACCACAGCGATCCGCCGAGCCAGAAGATGCCCAGCCAGAGGATCGCGAGCCACGGCCGGTAGCCGTACCCCACGGTCCAGCGCTGCAGGAAGCCCCACACCCGGCCGGCGCGGCCGAGCTCCGAGTAGCGCCGGCGCTGCTTCTCCAGCTGGACCTGCTGGGCGAGCTCCTCCTCGCCGCCGTCGCGGTACATGGCGGCGAGCTGCTCGTACGGTCCCGGCGCGAAGTCGGGCTGGATCTTCAGCAGCCACTCGAGCCGGGTGCTCACCGGCACCTCGGGCTCGGCGTTGATGCCCTGGAACGTGAAGTCGTTGACCTCGACTCCACCGGTCGCGGCCCACAGACCCGGCCCGTCGGTGACGGACGTGGCTTTGAGCCGGCCGAGGATGACCCGGCCCTGTGGCGTGTTCTCGTCCGCCATGTGCAGGCGGAGCTGGTGGACGGTGAGGCCGTACATGTTGAGAGCGATCTCGGTGTCCGGCCCGCCGAGCTTCGAGTCGCTGAACGTGGCCATCTTGCCGACCTCGCCCAATCGGATCCGGACTCCGCCGACCGCGCGGAAGCCGCGGCTGCACAGGAGGTCCTTGCCGATCGTGGTGACGCGCGCGTCCAGCGACGGTTTGAGCGTGCCGTTCGGACGCAGGCGCGGCATGGTCAGCTGGGCGCCCGAACAGTCCAGGGTGGAGCCGATGTTCGCGTTCTGCAGCCGGATCGATCCCTTGACCTGGATCCCGCGCAGGAACAGCGTGCCGCCGACCTGGATGCGGTCGGCGAACAGCACGTCGATGCCCGGCCCGTGCAGCACAACCCCGGACATGCTGGCGCTGCCGCGGATGTGCGCGTTGGACAACCGGACCTGGCCGTAGGTGTGCAGGGGCCGCGAACGTTTGCCGTCGCCGTTGGGCGTGCCGCGGGCCTCGACGTCGCCGCGAACCTGCAGCCCGTCGGCGTGCAACGCCACCGGGATGCGGTTGGTGACGTCGCCGTCGACCTCCTCGGCGATCTCCTTCGGCCCGATCTCGGCGCCGGACAGGCGCAGGTAGCCGCCGACCACGGCGTTGGGCAGGCGGACCGTGCCGGTGCTGGTGAAGCCGTTGTCGAGCTCCAGGTTGCCCTCGACCCGGACGCGGTCGGCGACGAGTGTCGCGGCCTCGTCGGCCAGGCCGTGCGGAATGACGAGCACGCGGTCGTTGACGCCCTGGTTGGAGTGCAGCCGGGCACCGGTGAACTCGAGGTTGCCGCCGATCCGGGCGCCGTCGAGCAGGAGCCGGCCGTCGGTGGTGAACCGACCCCCTTCGGCGTTGCAGAAGAGGTTCCCCGCCACGACGATCCCGGACGCCTCCAGCGCGTCCGCGCCGGGGTTCATCAGGCGCGCGCCGCCGAGGTGCACGCTGCCGCCGACGTTCGAGCCGCGCAGCCGCACCTCGCCGTAGGCCCGCATGGCGATCGCCTGGACCGACCCGGACACGCGCAGCCGTGCGCCCAGCAGCGCGTGCGCGGCGTTACCTCTTAATACGGCGCCGGCAAGTCGCAGCGTGCCCTCGACGGAGGCGTCGGTGAGGTCGACCGTGCCGTCGCTGGTGAACCCGGCCTCGAGGACGAGGTCGCTGGTGACCCGCATGTTGCGCCCGGAGAGTCCGGGCAGGCGGCAACCGCGCAGGCGCAGGCCGACCAGGGTCGCCATCCGGAAGTCCGGCGTCTGCTGGAAGACGCAGTGGTAGAGGTCGAGCACGTAAGCGACGCGCGCGCCTTCGACGGAGAACGGCCCGGAGATGCGGGCGTTGCGCAGCTTCACCGCGGGCAGTCCACCGCGCGGCAGGCGGTAGAGACCGGTCAGCAACCCGGTGAGGATCTCGCCGCGAATCGTCCCGCCGTCGAGGTCCAGCTCGCGTCCACCGGCGAACGCGGCGGCGACGTGTCGTTCGAGTTCGGTGAACTCGTCGGGCTTGATCACGGTCCCTCCCCCCATGGCTCCTTAATCCGATCATCCCGACAACCACGTTGGCCAGTGGTTCAACGGTTACGGTGATCGCGTGAGCGCGACGGATTCGGACATCAGCAACAGGGTTCCGCGGCTGCTGCGCGTCAGTGCCGCGTTGAGCTGGCGTTTTGTGGTCGTCATCGCGGCGTTGTACGTGGTGGCGTACGTGCTCGGGTACCTGGCGACGATCGTGATCCCGGTCGCGATCGCGTTGCTGCTCGCGGCACTGCTGTCCCCGGCGGTGCAACAGCTGACCGACTGGCGCGTGCCGCGCGGTGTCGCGACCACGATCGTGCTGATCGGCGGGCTGGGGATCGTCGGCGGCGTGCTGACGTTCGTCATCACCGAGTTCACCCGTGGTCTGCCGGAACTGCAGACGCAGGTGGCGGCCTCGCTGGACCAGATCCAGAAGTGGCTGCACGACGGCCCGCTGCAGCTCAGCGACGTACAGCTGCAGAGCTACCTCGACAACGTCGTGAAGACCATCAAGGAGAACCAGTCCGCGATCACGTCCGGCGCGCTGACCACGTTCGCGACCATCGGCGAGGCGCTCACCGGTTTCCTGCTCGCCCTGTTCACGCTGATCTTCTTCCTGCACGACGGCGACGGCATCTGGCGCTTCATGATGCGGGCGGTTCCTGGTGACGTCCGGGACCGCGCCGACGTCGCCGGCCGTCGCGGCTTCGCGTCACTCGTTTCCTATGTGCGCGCGACGGCCGCGGTCGCCGTGGTCGACGCCGTCGGTGTCGGCATCGGTCTGGCGATCATCGGCGTGCCGCTGGTCGTGCCGCTGTCCACCCTGGTGTTCCTCGGCGCGTTCATCCCGATCATCGGTGCCGTGGTGACCGGTGCGGTGGCCGTGTTGATCGCCCTGGTCGCCAAGGGGCCGCTGGCCGCACTGATCGTGCTCGCCGTGCTGATCGGCGTGATGCAGCTCGAGTCGCACGTGCTGCAGCCGCTGCTGCTCGGCCGTGCGGTGAAGCTGCACCCGCTGGCCGTCGTGCTGGCGATCGCCGCCGGGTTGGTCGTGGGTGGGATCGCGGGGGCGCTGCTGGCGGTGCCGCTGCTGGCGGTGCTGAACTCCGGGATCCGGTCGCTGGTGTCGGAGTCCGATGCCAACGTCGATCCTCGGCAGATCGACGTGCTGAAACCCGCGGATACCGCGCCTTCGGACGATACGAGTGAGCGGGTGGAGGAGCTCGGGGAGTCTTAGGAGTGTCAGACCTCGTCTCTACCCTCGGTCGTGGGAACTTGAAAAAGTCGAACACCGATAAATCGGCGACCAGGGGCGGAGCCGGAAAATTGTCAGACCGCGGCGGTACGCTTTGAGCGCATAAGGAAGCGCGCGGGCACACGAGCGACCACATGCGATGTGGCAGTCGGGTGGCAGGGCGGATGCGGCAGCCGGAGCGGGACGAGCGGCCGCGGGCGATGTGGCAGCCGGGTGGCAGGAGCGGATCCGGCAGCCGGAGCGGGACGAGCGATCGCAGGCGGCGCGGCAGCTGCGAGGTGCGGGCGAATCCGGCAGCGGAGGTGCTAGCCGGAGGCCCAGGGGACAGGCGGCGCGGTTGCTGGTGTGACCGCAGGCGGCGCGGTTGCTCGTGCGACCGCGGGGAACGCGGTTTCGACCACGTGGCAGCCGAGGGGGCAGGCCATCTTGACCAGGTGGCAGCCGGGTCAGGCCATCTCGACCAGGTTGCGGCCGAACCCCTTCGCCGCCAGCAGCGCGGCGTCGGCCGCCACCAGCAGATCGGGCAGCTCATACCCGAACCGCTCGGTCGTGGCGACCCCGATGCTGACGGTCAGCCCACTCAGCTCGTGCGGGCGGCCGTCAGTGGCCATCGTCGGGACGCACAGGGCCGCAACGGCCTGCCGGACGCGTTCCGCGACGCCCTCGGCCTCGTCGGGTTCGGCCTCGGGGAGCAGGACGACGAACTCCTCGCCGCCGAAGCGCCCGACCAGGTCGCCCCGGCGCACGGTGGCGCTGAGCAGCAGAGCGATGGCGCCGAGCGCGGCGTCGCCGGCGAGGTGGCCGACCTCGTCGTTGACCCGTTTGAAGTGGTCGAGGTCCAGCAGCATCACGGCCATGGGACGGGTGCGCGAGCGGCCCTTGGCGAGTTCGTAGCGGGCGCGGCTGTCCCAGTGCACGGCGTTGGCGAGGCCGGTCTTCGCGTCGCGCTGGGCTGAGCGGCGCCACTGGGGGAGCTGCGCGGCGCGTTCGAGCAGGGCCATCGACGGGGCCGCGATCAGGGCGTGCACGGGGTTGTTCATCACCACGCAGCCCATCAGGCCACCGAGGCTCACGGCGACGATGCCGAGTACGGCGTCGATCGGCTCGCCGACGTTCTCCTCGAACGTCGCGGAGGGGCGGCGGAGCTTCAGGCCGAGTGCGATCAGGCCCGCGCGGATCACGAGGACGACCACGGCACCACAGAGCATGATCCCGATTTCCATCATCGGGTGTGCCCAGCCGATGAGGTAGCGGGTGCCGAAGATCGCTAGCGCGGTCGCCGACAGCGTGAAGATCCAGCGGTAGGTCTCCGGGCGTTGCGCCAGGACGCAGTGCAGGGCCGGGCCGAACAGCAGCAGGACCAGCAGGTTCGGCGGTAGCGCGCAGATGCCCGCGGTCAGGTAGCAGAGGTGCGCGGCCCACGGGTTGCGCTCGGTTTCACGCAGGCGGTGGCTGTAGATCGAGCTGCCGATGATCACGGCACCGGCGGTGCCCGCGATGGCGGCGAACCGGCCCACCTCGCTGGGCGTGGGGGTCGCGGAGGCCGCGATGACGTAGCTGATGACGGCCAGTGCGAGTGCGTCGATGACGAGCCAGTAGCACAGCGCGGGCGTGCGCAACGTCCACAATGGCCAGTCGCGCACTCTCTGCCCTCCCCCGGAAACGGGAGCGCTCACCGGACCGCGCAAGCGTCGCACATTCGGCCGTTCGGCAGAAGACGGCCACCTGGGGGTTAGTCAGCACACGTTCACGCGGCAGGATGGTGTCCGAAAGGAGCACACAGTGCCTGCTGAGCCTGCCGTTCCGGGGACCAAGGTGATCGACGACCCCGTCGCGCCCCTGTGGCGCGGGGTGGTGGCGCTACGCATAGTCACATTCCTCTTCGCCGCCGGCGCGGTGATCGTCCAGCAGGACGAGTACGAACGTGCGTGGCTGGCGTGGACCGTGCTGGGCGCGATGGCGGTGTGGTCCGCTGTGACGAGTCGCCTCTACAGCACGGACAAGGGTCGCAAGCACTGGATCGTGATAGTCGACCTGCTCCTGACCTGCGGGTTGATGTCGTTGTCGCCGCTGATCCTGAGCGACAAGCAGCTGCTCGAGTGGAACACGCCGCTGATCACGACGATCTGGGCCAGCGTGGCCGCCGTCGCCGCGGGCGTTGTCGGCGGTAAGCGGTGGGGGTTCACCGGCGGTCTCGTGGTCGGCTTGTCGACATATCTCTCCAAGGGGCAGATGAGCGTCGACCTGATGCGCGACATCACGCTGCTCGCCGGCGCCGGCCTCGTCGTGGGCATGGCCGCCACTACCGCGCGGCTGTCCGCGGTTCGGCTGGCGCAGGCGTTGCGCACCGAGGCCGCCACCGCCGAACGCGAGCGGCTCGCCCGGTCGATTCACGACAGCGTGCTGCAGGTGCTCGCGCGCGTTCGCAAGCGTGGGCTCGAGGTCGGTGGCGAGGCCGCCGAGCTGGCCCAGATGGCCGGTGAGCAGGAGGTCGCGTTGCGCGCGCTGGTCGCGGCGGCACCGACCGAGTCCACTGTGGACGGCGAGGTGGATCTGCGACCGGGTCTGCAGTTGCTGGCCACGCCCAAGGTCCAGGTGTCCACACCGGCCACACAGGTGATGATGAAGTCCGGTGTCGCGACCGAGCTGACGTCGCTCGTGCGCGAGGCGTTGTCCAATGTGGACAAGCACGCAGGCTCTGAAGCCCGCGCGTGGGTGCTGTTGGAGGACCTCGGCGACGAGGTCGTGCTGAGTGTCCGGGACGATGGACCTGGAATTCCGGACGGCCGGATCGCCGACGCCGAGGCGGAGGGACGGATGGGCATCGCGCAGTCGATCAGGGGCCGGGTGGCCTCGCTCGGCGGCACGCTCGAGCTCCAGACCGGGCCCGGCGAGGGCACGGAGTGGGAGGTTCGGGTGTTCAGGAAAGGGGCGCTCACGTGACGGTTTCGGTGATGGTCGTCGACGACCACCCGATGTGGCGCGAGGGCGTCGCGAGGGACCTGACCGAACGCGGTTTCGAGGTCGTCGCGACGGCCGGCGACGCGGCGTCCGCGGTCCGGATCGCGAAGGCCGTGCGGCCGAACGTGGTGCTCATGGACCTCAACCTCGGCGAACTGTCGGGTGTCGACGCGACGTTGATGATCACCGGCGAGCTGCCGGAGACCAGGGTGCTCGTGCTATCCGCGAGCGGCGAGCACGACGACGTGCTGCAGGCCGTGAAGGCGGGCGCGTCCGGTTACCTGGTGAAGTCGGCTTCCGCCGAGGAGCTCGTCGAAGCCGTGAACCGGACGGCCGCGGGCGACGCTGTGTTCACCGCGGGGCTCGCCGGCCTGGTGCTCGGCGAGTACCGACGAATGGCCGCGGCCCCGGACGACGCCGAGGACAAGCCGCAGCTCACCGAGCGGGAGACCGAGGTGCTGCGGCTCGTCGCCAAGGGACTCACCGCGCGGCAGATCGCGAACCGCCTGGTCATCTCGCACCGGACGGTCGAAAACCACGTTCAATCGACTTTGCGCAAACTTCAACTGCACAACCGGGTGGAGCTCGCACGTTATGCAATAGAACACGGTCTCGACAGCGAACCGGAGGCAGAACGATGACCGAACCCAGAGACTTACGCGTGTCCGACGCGGAGCGTGAGCACGTCGTCAGCCTGCTGAACAAGGCGGTCGGCCGGGGGATGATCACCCTCGACGAGTTCACCGCGCGGACGGACACCGCACTGGCCGCAGTCACCCGCGCCGACCTGAACTCGGTGCTCATCGACCTGCCCGGCATGGTCAACACCGAGATCATGCCCGCCGCGGGCCGCGTCGAGCTGAAGAACACGATGTCGACGACCACGCGCAAGGGCCGCTGGTCCGTGCCGGCCGAGCTCGTCATCAACAACCGGATGGGGTCCACCGACCTCGACTTCACCGAGGCCGACGTGCCGCCGGTGGTGAACATCGAGCTGAACGTCACCGCGGGTTCGGTGAAGCTCCTCGTCCCCGAGGGCGCGACGTGCAACCACGACGCCGTCGAGGTGGCCGCGGGCGACGTGAAGGACAAGGTCGGCGACGGCCACGGCACGCCGCACTTCGTGCTGACGGGGTCCGTGCGCGCCGGGTCGGTGCTGGTCAAGCGCAAGCGCCATCTTTTCAGGTGAACTAACAAGCACCTTCAGAAAGTCCCGATGGACTGCACAAGGGTGCGGGACGACACTTCGGGGCATGAAGGCACTGGTCAAGCTCGCGGCCGGGCCGGGACTCGAACTCACCGACGTCCCCGACCCCAAGCCGGGCCCCACCGACGTGGTCGTGCGCGTCCTGCGCACCGGGATCTGCGGTACCGACCTGCACATCGACTCGTGGGACGACTGGGCGGCGGCGAACATCAAGCCGCCGCTCGTGCTGGGGCACGAGTTCGTGGGCGAGGTCGTCGAGATCGGCGCGTCCGTCGCCGACGTGAAGGTCGGTGACCTGGTCAGCGGCGAGGGCCACCTGGTCTGCGGGCACTGCCGCAACTGCAAGGCCGGCCGCAGGCACCTGTGCGCGAACACGCGCGGCCTCGGCGTGCACAGC
Source organism: Lentzea sp. NBRC 105346 (assembly GCF_030269605.1). GTDB lineage: Bacteria > Actinomycetota > Actinomycetes > Mycobacteriales > Pseudonocardiaceae > Lentzea. The sequence continues at coordinate 39,926 of NZ_BSTQ01000013.1, read as the reverse complement.
AACGGCGCGTTCGCGCAGTACGTCGTGCTGCCCGAGCTGAACACCTGGGTGCATCGCGCGCCGGTCGACCTGGACGTGGCCGCGATCTTCGACCCGTTCGGCAACGCGGTGCACACCGCGCTCAGCTTCCCGGTGATCGGCGAGGACGTGATCATCACCGGAGCCGGTCCGATCGGCATCATGGCCGCGGCCGTCGCGAAACACGCCGGTGCGCGCAACGTCGTGATCACCGACATCAGCGAGCACCGCCTGGAGCTGGCCCGCAAGGTCGGCGTCGACCTCGCGGTGAACGTCGGCGACAAGACGATCGCGGACGCGCAGGCCGAGCTCGGCATGGCCGAGGGCTTCGACGTCGGCATGGAGATGTCCGGCAAGCCGGTCGCGCTGCGCGAGATGGTCGCGAACATGGCACACGGCGGCCGGATCGCGATGCTCGGCCTGCCCGCCGAGGAGTTCCCCGTCGACTGGAGCAGCGTCGTGCTGAAGATGCTGCACATCAAGGGGATCTACGGCCGGGAGATGTTCGAGACCTGGTACTCGATGACCGTGCTGCTGCAGCGCGGACTCGACCTCTCGCCGGTGATCACCCACCGGTACGACTACACGCAGCACGCGGAGGCGTTCGCCACCGCGCGCGAAGGCAAGTGCGGCAAGGTCATCCTCGACTGGACGGGAGCCTGATGTACGGGGCGATGCGCGACGACCTGCGCAAGGGACTGGACGAAATCCGCGCGGCGGGCCTGTACAAGGCCGAGCGCGTGATCGGCACCCCGCAGAACGCCGCGGTGCGGGTCGGTTCGGGCGACGAGGTGCTCAACTTCTGCGCCAACAACTACCTCGGCCTGGCCGACCACCCGAAGCTGATCGAGGCGGCCAAGGGCGCGCTCGACAAGTGGGGCTTCGGGATGGCGTCGGTGCGGTTCATCTGCGGCACGCAGGAACCGCACAAGGAGCTGGAGGCGAAGATCGCCCAGTTCCTCGGCACCGACGACACGATCCTCTACAGCTCGTGCTTCGACGCCAACGGCGGCCTGTTCGAGACGCTGCTCGGCGCCGAGGACGCGGTCATCTCCGACGAGCTGAACCACGCCTCGATCATCGATGGCGTGCGGCTGTGCAAGGCGCGCCGGTACCGCTACAAGAACCGCGACATGGCCGACCTGGAGCGCCAGCTCAAGGACGCGTCCGACGCCCGGTACCGCCTGATCGCGACCGACGGCGTGTTCTCGATGGACGGCTACCTCGCGCCGTTGGACGAGATCTGCGCGCTGGCCGAGCAGTACGACGCGCTGGTGATGGTCGACGACTCGCACGCCGTCGGGTTCACCGGCCCGACCGGCCGCGGCACGCCCGAGCTGTTCGGCGTGCAGGACCGGGTGGACATCGTGACCGGCACGCTGGGCAAGGCGCTCGGCGGTGCGTCCGGCGGCTACACGTCCGGCCGCGCGGAGATCATCGAGATGCTGCGGCAGCGGTCGCGGCCGTACCTGTTCTCGAACTCGCTGGCGCCGTCCATCACGGCCGCCTCGATCGCCGCGCTGGACCTGCTGAGCTCCTCCACGTCTCTTTTGGACCAGCTGCGCGCGAACACCGAACTGTTCCGGAAGCGGATGACCGAGGAGGGCTTCGACCTGCTGCCCGGCGAGCACCCGATCATCCCGGTGATGATCGGTGACGCGGCCGAGGCGTCGCGGATGGCGGACCTGCTGCTGGAGCAGGGCATCTACGTGATCGGCTTCTCCTACCCGGTGGTGCCGCACGGCAAGGCACGGATCCGCACGCAGATGTCAGCCGCCCACTCGCTGGACGACGTGAACCGCGCCGTGGACGCCTTCGTCGCCGCGCGCGAACGCATGTGACCCGCGTCTCAGGGCTGTAAGAACTTCTACTCTTACCGCACTACCCGGTGAGAGAAGGGGATCTGGGGGTGTCGACCGACCGCGAGCGGTTCCAGGCCGTCTACCTGGAGTGCTACCCGCGCGTGCTCGCCTACGCGGCGAGCCGCGTGGGTCGCGCGCCCGCGGAGGACGTCACCAGCGAGACCTTCACGATCGCGTGGCGCAAGCTCGGCGACATGCCGGCGAACGCGCTGCCGTGGTTGCTCGGCATCGCCCGCAACCTGGTGCGCCAGTCGCACCGGGAGGTGGTGTGGCAGGAACTGCCCGAGGTTGCCGAGCCCGACTCCACCGGGGTCGTCGAGCTGCTCGACGCGCTGAACGGACTGTCCGAAAGCGACCGCGAGGTGCTCACGCTCGTCGCGTGGCACGGGCTGTCCTCGGCCGAGGCCGCACAGGTGCTCGACTGTTCCACGGCGACGTTCTTCGTCCGGCTGCACCGCGCCCGCGGGCGGCTGAAGCGTGCCTTCTCTCAGTCCCGACCGCGGGTGGCTGCGAAGGAGAAGACGTGGACCTGATGAAGGAGCTGGCGAAGGCGAAACCGCCCGCGCCCGAGGTCGACCCCGTGCGCATGGAGCTGGACCTCACCCGCATCACGTCCATGCCGCGTCCCGAACCGCCGCGCAGCTGGATGGGCGCCGCGTCGTTCCGCCGCTGGTCGGCGCCGATCCTGGCCGCGTCGTTCGCCGTCGCGCTGCTCATTGGGACGCTGGTCGTCCTGCCGTCGAGCAACGTCGAGGTGGCCGCCACCGACCGGTACTGGCACGCCGCGCAGCACGAGCTGAAGCTCGTCCCGGTCGGTTCCGCCGACGCCCCGTACGTGATGGTCGTCGAGTCCGACAGCGAGCGGTGGGTCGACGTCAGCCCCGAGGCGCGAGGCGCCGAGATCAAGCAGCTCAACGGACAAGTACGTCCGTGGACACCGGACGACGTCACCAAGTGGCAGCAGGCCGGGAAACCCGAGACGGTGCCGATGGTCGACACCTCGGGGTTCTCGCTGCGGGTCGGTCCGCTGAAGCCGGCCGTGAGCGGGTGGTACAGCCACGGGGTCGAGCTGATCGGTGGCCGCACGCTGGACTACGACCAGCTGCGCGCGTTGCCCGGTGAACCGGCCGCGCTGCGCGAGGCGATGGAGCAGATCCTGCGGGACGAGAAGTCCGACGAGTCGGTCATGCAGCGCGGCCTCCTGGACCGCGTGTCGCGGCTGCCCGCACTGCCGGTGCGCCGCGAGACCCGTGCCGCGGCCATCGCGTTGCTGAAGACCCTGCCCGGCGTCCGCCAGGTCGACGCGTCGACGCTCGGCTTCGGGGCCGGTCCGTTCGAGCAGTTCAAGGTGACCGAGCAGCAGCTGGTGATCGATCCGCGCACGCTGGCCGCGGTCGAGCTGCGCCGCGTGCTGTTGGAGCCGCAGGCCGGCCTGCCCGCCGGGACGGTCGTGCGGTCGGAGAAGTACACGGCGCTCGAGATGACCAACAAGACGCCGCAGCTGCCTGCCGGTGTGCCGGTCAACGGACCGCTCGATTCCCCGGTCATCATGAGCAGGTGATCGACCCACGACGGCTGCGGGTGCTCAGCGCGCTCGCCGACCACGGCACGGTGACCGCGGCGGCGCACGCCCTGCACCTGACGCCGTCGGCGGTGTCGCAACAGCTGGCCGCCCTGGAGTCCGAGGCGGGGCACGCCCTGCTCCGCCGGCGCGGCCGGCGCGTGTCGCTGACCGCCGCCGGGGAGCTCCTGGTGGAGCACGCGAACGCCGTGGCCGCCGAGCTGGAACGGGCCCAGGCCACCCTCGACTCGTTCTCGTCCGGCGCCTCCGGACGCGTGGAGATCGCCAGCTTCGCTTCGGCGATCACCCTGGTCGTCGCGCCGATGATCCTGGCTCTGCGTTCGTCGGCGCCATCCGTTTCAGTGGTCGTGCGCGACGCCGAGGGGCACGCTTCGTTGCCGTTGCTGCTCGACGGGGAGATCGATCTCGCGATCACCGAGGAGTACCGGTCGGTGGGACCCGACCGGCGGCTGACGCGGTTCCCGCTCTACTCCGAGCCGTTCGACGTCGTGCTGCCGCCGGGGCATCGGCTGGCCGGTGCGGACGTGTCGCTCCGGGAGTTGTCCGAAGAGGACTGGGTGGCGACGCTGCCCGGCAACCCGGTGCGTGACGTGGTCGAGCTGGCCTGCTCGGAGGCGGGCTTCGCGCCGCGGATCACCCACACTTCGGACGACTTCCGGGCCATCGGCGCGCTGGTCGCCGCGGGTGCCGGGGTGGCGTTGGTGCCGCGCAACGCGTTGCCCGGCACACCGGTGCGGGGCAACGTGCCGCTGCGCCGGGTGTTCGCCGCTGTCCGCCGGGGTAGCGAGGAGCGCCCTTTGATCAAGCTGGTGCGGGACGAGCTCGTGCGGGCGGCGGCGCCTGACACGTTTTGAGCAGCCCCCGAATCAATCCTGCCAGGTGCCCATGACAGCCCCGAGCGGGTTCGCGATCTTGTCGGTGCGGCCTGGGAGAATTGAATTTGGGGGTTCCCCGAGCCGGGTCGGCGATCTTGTCGGGGTCGCGTGAGACCGTGGATCGGGGGGCTGCGTTTTTCGGCTAGTGCGGAGCGCGGGCCGCTAGCTTGGCCGTGCCGGGGTCCGGGGCCGCGAGCGCGCCACGTGCCGCCAGCTGGCAGATGTCCAGGCTCGACGTCGCCAGCCTGGCGCCGACATCGGCCAGCGCGGTGTGGTTCATCGACAGGCTCGTGATGCCGAGCCCGATCAGCACGCACGCGAGCAGCGGGTCGGCCGCCGCCTCACCGCACACGCCGACCGGCTTGCCCAGCGCCGTGCCCGCCTCGCCGACCAGTGCGATCAAACGAAGCAACGGCGGCTGCCACGGGTCGTTCAACGCCGCGACTCCGCCGAGCTGGCGGTCGGCCGCGAAGACGTACTGCGCCAGGTCGTTCGTGCCGATCGACACGAAGTCCACGACCTGCAGGATCTCCCGCGCGGCCAGAGCGGCCGAAGGCACCTCGACCATCACGCCGGCGCGCTGGATGCCCGCGGCACGGGCGCGCGAGACGAACCACGCCGCCTCGGAGGCCAGGGCGACCATCGGGGCCATCACGGACACGTCGGCACCGGTCTGCGCCGCCGCGGCGGCGATGGCGGTGAGCTGGCGGTCGAGCACTTCGGGACGGTCGAACGCGACTCGCAGGCCGCGCACGCCCAGCGCCGGGTTGGGCTCGGGGTCGGGGTTGAGGAACGCCAGCGGCTTGTCGGCGCCCGCGTCGAGGGTGCGGACGACTACCGGTTTGCCGGCGAACGGCGCCAGCACGGCCGCGTAGGCCTCGGTCTGCGCGGCGACCGACGGTTCCTCGGCGGCGTCCAGGAAGCAGAACTCGGTGCGGAACAGGCCGACGCCCTCGGCACCCGCCGCGGCCGCCGCGGCAGCGTCCGCGGGGGAGCCGACGTTGCCGAGCACCTTGACCCGGTGGCCGTCCTTCAGGATGCCGACGCCGTTCCACACGGCCTTCTTGCCGGTCGCGGCGGCGCGGACCGTGCCGTCGGACGCACGCACGACGCCCGTGTCGCCATCGACGTCGAGCCCCTCCACAAGCAGCTCGAGCACGCCGCGGCACGCGACGACGGCCGGGATGCCGAGTGAGCGGGCGAGGATCGCGGTGTGCGACGTCGGGCCGCCCTCCTCGGTGACCAGCGCCAGCACCTTCGACGGGTCGAGGCCGGCGGTGTCGGCCGGGGCCAGGTCGCGGGCGACCAGGACGCTCGGCGAGGCGAGGTCCGGGATGCCGGGCGGGGCGATGCCGAGCAGCTCGGCGACCACGCGGTCGCGCACGTCCTGCACGTCGCGGGCGCGTTCGGCCATGTAGCCGCCCGCGGCCTGCAGCGCGGTCACGAACTTGCCGGCCGCCTGGTAGACGGCGCGTGCCGCGGTCAGGCCGTCGTCGATGACGAGCTTCTCGGCCTGCTTGATCAACGACGGGTCGTTGGCCATCGCGGCGGTCGTCTCGAGAACGGCCTTCGCGTCACCGGACGCGTGCTTCGCACGATCGGTCAGGCGTTGGGCGACGACCTCGGTCGCCGGCCGGATTCGGGCGGCCTCGGACTTGGGATCCGTCGGGCGCGGGCCCAGCGGTGGCTCCGGCAGCGACTCCGCCACCCGGACGACAGGGCCGGAGGCCCGGCCAGAACTGACACCGACACCGTTCAGCCGCGCGCTCGACATGGTCTAGACCATACCCTTCGACAGATGACAGGGGACGTCCAGTGTGACTAAGAAACCGGCGGAATGCGGAACGCCGCCGAACTCGTCGTCGTGGCGTAGCGCAGGAGCGCGTCGCCGTCGATCATCCGAAACATCGTGTTCACAAACGTCTTCAGCTCGCGCTGGAACGAGATGAAGAGCAGACCGCCCGCGTAGTTGTACGAGCGGCGCAGCATGAGGCCCGACCCGGACATCAGCGGGTTCGCCCGGCGGACGTGCGCGTCGGCCGGGATCACGTACTCGCCGTCCGGCGTCTTCGCCATCAGGTCGACCTCGCCGGGACCGGACAGCGGGTCGGCCGTGTCGCGGTGCCTGCCGAAGATCCGTTCCTGCTCACCGACGGGCAACGCGGTGAACGCTGCGACGTCCAGCTCGATCCGCCGCACGACCGCGATCGTCGACCCGTCCGGCAGCCACACCTCCTGGTCGAGCTCCTCCGGCGTCTTCGGCACCACGATGCCGTCGACGAACCCGAGGGTGTTGCGATTGTCGGCGCGGCGAAACCCCTGCTCCCGCCACCGCAGGCCCGAAGGAGGCGACAGTCGAACTGCCGCGTCGCGCACGGCGTCCGGATCGTCGGAACAGATCTGCAAGAACAACGAGCCTCCACGACAGAGCCCGGAAACGCGATCACCGGGGAACTCGGGCAGCCCGTCGATCCCGTGCCCGACGGTGACCGTCACCGCCTCGCTGACCGGCACCTTCGGGATCTCCGCGGCGTCCCACACGGAGACGTCGCAGTGGAGCTGCTGCGGCGTGGCGACCCCCGCCTGCCGGGCAGGCGATCCACAGCCGCCGAGTAGTCCGAGCGCCGCAGCGCCGTACAGCAGACGGCGGCGCGAGAGTGGGCTCACCGGCCCAGTCTGACAGTCACTCGGGCGGGTGACGGCATGCGGGACTGGGCCGTTCGGCGCAGTACGGTCACCGGCTGTGCGTGCGTTGACCGCTGTTTTCGTCGTTGTGCTTACCGCCGGTTGTGCCTTCGCGGGCGCGGATCGAATCGGCCCGACGGTTCGTGTTCCGCAGGACGCCGGGACGATCCAGGAAGCCGTCGACCGGGCGGCCGACGGCGCGACCGTGCTGGTCTCGCCCGGCGTCTACCAGGAGTCGGTGCAGATCAAGACACCTGGCGTGGTGCTGCGCGGCACCTCCCGCAACGAGGTGATCATCGACGGGGAGGTCAAGCGTGCCAACGGCATCGTGGTCACCGCGCCGAACGTGACGGTCGAGAACCTGACCGTGCGCAACCACACGCTCAACGGCGTGCTCGTCACCGGACTCACCGAAGGTGGCGGCATGGGCCGCGGCAGCGCCGGCTACCAGAAGCTCAACCCGGAGAAGTTCCCGCCGCTGCAGGGGTTCCGCGTCGCGTACGTGACGGCCAGCAACAACGCGCTCTATGGCATCTACGCGTTCGACGCGCAGCATGGCGTGATCGAGCAGAGCTACGCGTCGGGCAGCGCGGACTCCGGGTTCTACGTCGGTCAGTGCAAGCCGTGCGACATCGTGGTGCGGCAGAACGTCGCCGAGCGCAACGCCGTCGGGTACGAGGGCACGAACGCGTCCGGCCAGATGTTCGTGCTGGGCAACCGGTTCGTCGGCAACCGGGTCGGCATGACGTCCAACTCGGACTACCAGGAGGCGTTCGTCCCGCAGGCCGACGCCACGTTCGTCGGCAACCTGGTCGCGGCGAACGCGCAGGCGTTGACGCCCGCACAGGCGGACGGCGCGTTCGGACTCGGCGTCGGCGTCGCGGGCGGCACGAAGAACCTGCTGGCGCGCAACCTGATCACGATGAACCCCGGCATGGGTCTCGCGCTGGGCAGCGCGGAGGACCTGGCGCCACTGGAGAACCGGTTCACCGGCAACGTGATCACCAACAACGGCACGGACATCGTCTACGCGGCATCCGCACGAGCGCCCGGTTCGGGCAACTGCTTCGACGACGGCCGCTGCTACAGCGGTCCCGGTGTCGTGCTGCCCAAGGCCGCGGCACCGCGCGGCATCCCGTTCAACCAGGTCGCGGCACCACCGCCGCAGCCGGACATGCCACCGGAGGCGGCCCCGGCCAGGGACCCGCACGTCGACTCGTACTCTGTGCCCTCCGCGGACCTGCTGGCAGACCGAGCGGCGGTGCAGCTGTGAAGCGGCTCCTGGTCCTCGCGCTCGTTCTCGCCGCCTGTGCTCCGAGTCCGCGGGCACTGACCACCGGTGAGGCGGAACGGCTCGCGCTCGTCCGGTTCTCCAACTACTCGACCGGCGTCACCGGGTTCACCGCGGCGGTGCCGTCGGCGGGCGGCAAGCTCCTGCTCGACGGCCGGGTCGACTTCGTCAACCACCTCGGGTACGCCGGGATGCAGACCGAGGGCCGGTCCGACGAGTTCTCCCGCGGGCTGCTGCAGTGGAACCTCAAGCGCCTGGCGTACGCGATGACGGATGCGACCAAGCCCGTGGAACCGTTGCCGCAGAACGGCTGGCAGGTCCGCGACCTGCAGGAGAAGGGCTCCGAGCTGGACGGCGCGCTGCGGCTGCTGGTCAACCTCGGCGCGGACCGGCCGGACAACGCCCAGCTGTTGCTGCAGAGCTCGGCCCGCTGGCTGCGCACCGACCGGTACGAAGACGTCGAAGTCGACGTGCTGGAAGGACCGGGACAGAACGGGAAGGACTCGCGGCTGCGCTACTGGGTCGACGCCGACGGCAAACTGCGCCGGCTCGAGGCCCGGCTGGGCGGCCAGGAGGACTTCGCGATCTTCGACTTCACCGGGTCCGGCGCGCCGCTGCCGATCATCCCGCCACTTCGCTAGCGCTCGGGTACGACGGCTGCGCGCCCGCCTTCGTGACGGAGAGGGCCGCGACCTTCGCGGCGTACGCGGCCGCCGCGGTGAGGTCGTCGCCCGCGGCGAGCCGGGCCGACAGCGCTCCGGCGAACGCGTCACCGGCTCCGGTCGTGTCGACGACCTCGACGGACGGCGCGGGCACCTCGGTCACACCCGACGGCGTCACGACCGCGGCACCCCGCGCGCCGAGCGTCACCACGACGGACTTGGGGCCGAGGTCCAGCAGCTTGTCGAACGACGGCGCCAGCTGAGCGGCCTCGTGTTCGTTCACGATCAACGGGTCCAGCGCGGCCAGCGTCTCCTCGGGCAGCTGCGCCACCGGTGACAGGTTCAGCACCGGCCGCACGCCCGCCTCGGCCGCGGCTCGCACGCCGTGCGCGACGGTCTCCAGCGGCACTTCCAGCGAACAAACGAGAACGCGCACTTGGGACCAGTCGACCGCGTCCACATCGGACGGTGTGACGGCCGAGTTCGCGCCGGGGGACACCACGATCGAGTTCTCGCCGTCCGGGGTCACCGTGATGTAGGCGATCCCGGTCGGCCGCGACGAGGTGGCGACCAGCGTCGTGTCGACGCCCGAGTCGTGCAGCGATGACCGCAGCAGCGACCCGTACCCGTCGTCGCCGAGCGCGCCGAGCAACGACACCGAAGCGCCGAGCCGGGCGGCGGCGACCGCGGTGTTGGCTCCCTTCCCGCCCGGAATGACGGCGGTGTCGCCGCCGAGCACGGTCTCGCCCGCGCCGGGGCGACGGGAGACTTCGACGACGAGGTCCGCGTTGGCTGATCCCAGTACCAAGAGCACGCATCCGAGGTTAATGAGTAGGTGTACGGATGCCACCCGGCGGTCATGGCCCCACCATGTCGTCATGACTGGTCAGGACCGCTATGCCGACGAGCTCGCCGCCATCGGGCAGCGCCTTGTCGCGATCAGTGCGGAGCTGCGCATGCCCCTGCCGGCGCCGGCCGCCGTGCCGGTCCCGCCGCCTGCGCCTCAGCAGGCCTACTACCCGCCGCCGCAGCCGCAATGGCAACCGCCGCAGCCGATGCAGCCGCGGGAGACCGTGCTGGAGAAGCTCGGCAAGGACGGCGCGGGCAGCAAGATCCTGGCCTGGGTCGGTGGCGCGATCACCGTCCTGGGTGTGGTGCTGTTGCTGGTCCTGGCCATCCAGCGCGGCTACCTCGGACCGCTGCCGCGCGTGATCGTGGGCGCGATCTTCAGCGGTGTCCTGGTCGGCATCGGCATGTGGCTGCACCGCAATCCCACCTCGCGCACAGGTGCGTTCGCGCTGGCCGCGACCGGTATCGCCGGGCTGTACCTGGACGTGATCGCGGCGACCTCGTTGTACGAGTTCCTGCCGTCGTGGGCGGGCCTGCTCGTCGGGCTGGCCGTCGCCGGCGGCGGGCTGGCGCTCGCGATGCGCTGGGACTCCCAGACTCTGGCGACCGGCGTGGTCGTCGCGTGCGCGGTGTGCGCGCCGGTGCTGACGAGCGGGTTCACGCCGTTGCTCGTGGCGTTCCTGCTGGTGTTGAAGATGACGAGCACGCCGATCCAGTTGCAGCGCAGCTGGCCCGCGCTGGCGATCGCCGGTGGCGTGCCGCCGATCCTGGCGTCGATCGCGGCGACCGGTGCGCACGTGGGCACCGACGAGGCGTGGACGACGGTCGGCGTCGCCGTGGCCACGTGGGTGCTCGGCGCCGGCGTCGCGATCGTCACGGTGCGCCGCCGCCCGGAGGACCCGGTGGCGATCGCGCTGGTCGCGGGTTCGGCCTTCCCGGCGTTGATCGCGACCTCACTGCTGGAGCGCCCGATGTCGAGCACGCTCGCCGGGGTGGTCGCGGCCCTGCTGCTCGCCCTGTGGATGGTGCCGGACCTGCCCAAGCCGTTCACCACGGCCGCGGGCGCGGTCGGCATGCTGGCGTTGTTCCAGACCACGGTGATCGCGCTGGACGGGACCGCCCGGACGGCGACCGTGCTCGCCGAGGCCGTGCTGCTGGCATACGTGGCGGTGCGGCTCGACCGGCGCACCCCGCTCGTGGCCTCCGCCGTCTTCGGGCTGATCGGCCTGCTGATGACCGTGGGCGAGGCCGTTCCGCCACGCCTGCTGCTGGAGGAACCGCGCGGCTCGGTGCCCGGTGACCTGGTCGCCGGGATGATCACCGCGCTGGTGCTCGGCGTATTCGCGGGCGTGCTGCCGTGGGCGGCGACGCGGCTGAACGTGTTGCGGGAGCCCGGAAAGCACCCGGTGCCGTGGTTCGCCTCCGGGCTGGTGCTGCTGTACGGCGCGGCGGGGTTCGTGCTCTGCGGGGCGCTGCTGATGTCGCCGGACGAGACCGGGTTCCTGTTCGGTCACTCGGTGGTGACGGTGTCGTGGACGATCGCGGCGCTCGTGCTGCTCGTGCGCGGGATCGACGTCCTGCCGTTGCGGGTCGCGGGTCTCGTGCTCGTGGGTGCGGCGGTGTTGAAGCTTTTGTTGTTCGACATGGCCGCGCTGGATGGAATGGCACGGGTCGCGGCGTTCCTGGGTGCCGGATTGGTGCTGCTCACGGCCGGAACCCGCTACGCCAAGCTGGTGGCGAGCCGAAAAATCTCCACCGACACGCATTCGTAAGGATCCAAAGTGGTGATTCGTGCGTCACTCTTGTTGGAGGGACGCACTCCCCGGCGTCGCGCAACGCCGGGAGGGGCCCGGCGTCGGTCGTTTCGCCCCCCGAGCGATCGGCGCCGGTGCTTACTTTGACGGGCGAATTATTTCACCCCTCAGGGTGAAGGAAGTAGATCGAAAGCACCCGGAAGTGTTCCCATTCGCGCCATGGCAAGTGCACGCCTGGTGGCCGTGTTGCTGGCGCTGTCGGCGGCCGCCGCGGCAGTGGGGATTCCCACGCAGACTTCGGTGACTCGGGTGTCGGGACATCACGCGGGCCGCGCGTACGTCGTGGGCCGGACCGGTCTGGTGCAGGTGATCGACACCGAGCACGGCACCGTGCTGTCCACTGCGGACACGACGGGTCGCGCGACCGGCGTCGCGGTGTCGCCCGACGGAACGCGCCTGTATGTGGTCAACGGCTGGTCGGGCTCCATCGCGGTCGTCGACCCGCGCACCGGCGCGGTCCTCGACCGCATGCACACCCAGGTGCAGCTCGCCCAGGCGGCGATGCGCCCGGACGGCGAGCGGCTGTACGTGACCGGCAGCGGCAGCGTCGCGGTCGTGGAGCCGCAGACGTTCCGGCTGATCGCGGCGATCCGCGTGGGCGGTCAGCCGCAGGGACTCGCGGTGTCGCCGAACGGGAAGATCCTTTACGTCGCGAACGCGCAGGACGGCACGATCAGCGTCGTCGACACCGAGATCGCGTTCCAGATCCGGACGATCAAGGTGGGCGGCCTGCCGCAGCAGGTCGCGTTGTCACCCGACGGCGCGTTCCTGTACGTCAGCGGCATGAAGCTGGGGGCGCAGACGCCCGGCACGGTGACCGTCATCGACACCGCTCACAACGAGGTGGTCGGCTCGATCCCGGTCGGCAAGGGCACCGGCAGCCTCGCGGTGACGCCCGACGGCGCGACGGTCTACGTGGCGCTGCCGAAGGAACGCGCGGTGGCCGTGATCGACACCGCGACCCGGACCGTGCGCCGGACGTTGCCGATCGAGGCCCCCGGCCTCGCGACGGCGCCGGGGGACCGGCGGATCTTCCTGGCGACGGGCTCCACGACGACGGTCCTGGACAGCGCCGACGACGCCGTCCTGCGGACCATCTCGTTGAGCGCCACCGGGTTCGCCGGTCCCCGCGGCCGCGACTTCGACGCGACGATGATCGCCTTCGCGCCCACTGGCTGAGAGTCACGCGGGAGCCCCGCGATGCATGACACGCATCGCGGGGCTCCCGCGTGACGGAAAACCAGGGTCAGCGGACGGGCTCGGGCTCCCGCGTCAGACGCGCGAGCTCCTCGTCCGGGTCGTCGCCCTCCTCGTGGATCGCCATGCGCTCCTGGACGCGGCGCAACGGCCCGGGCGCCCACCACGCGGCGTTGCCGAGCAGCTTCAGCACCGCGGGCACGAGCAGCATGCGCACGACCGTGGCGTCCAGCGCCAGCGCGAGGATCATGCCGACGCCGACGAACCGCATCATCGTGATCTGCGAGAACGCGAACGCACCCGTCACCACGATCAGCAGCAGCGCCGCGGCGGTGATCACGCGACCGGTCTTGGCGAGACCCGTCGTCACCGCCTCCTCGGTCGATGCGCCCTTGCCGCGCGCCTCGACCATGCGGGACAACAGGAACACCTCGTAGTCCGTCGACAGTCCGAACACGACAGCGGCCATCAGCACGACGATTCCGGACTCGAGCGGCGCCGGCGTCACGCCGAGCCACGAGGCGCCGTGACCCTCCTGGAAGATCCAGACCAGCACGCCGAACGTCGCCGAGAGGCTCAGCGCGCTCATCACGACCGCCTTCAGCGGCAACAACAACGAGCCGAACGCCAGGAACATCAGCACGAACGTCGCCCCGACCAGCAGGCCGATCATCCACGGCAGCTTGGCGGCGATCGCGTCGAGGCTGTCGCTCACCTGAGCGGTGACACCGCCGACGAGCATCTGCGAGCCACTCGGCGGCGTCAGCGCGCGAACGTCCTTCAACGACTGCTTGGCGGCGTCGCTCAGCGGGTCGTTCTCCAGACCGGCTGACACCAGCCAGGTGCGGTCCTTCGGCTCGGCGAGCGGCTTCACGTCACCGACGCCCTTGACGTCCGCGATCTTCGCGATGAACTGCTGCGCGTCCGCCGGCTCGACGTCCTTGAGCACGATCTTGAAGCCGTTGCTGGACAACGCGGCGAAGTCGCGGTTGAGCGCCTCGGTGGCGATGCGCGCGGAGTTGTCCGCGGGCAGCACCTTCTCGGTGACCTGGCCGAACTGGATGTTCAGGAACGGCGCGCCGAGTCCCAGCAGCAGGGCGATGATCGGCAGCGCGAACAGCACGGGCCGCTTCATCACCTTGGCCGCGAACCAGCGCCATCCGCGCTCGCTGGGCTGCTTGTTCTTGCGCCATGGCACGGAGAGCTTGTCAATGCGGTGGCCGAGGATGGCGAGCAACGCGGGCAGCAGCGTCAGCGACACGATCATCGCGATGCCGACCGCGGACATGCCGCCGTAGCTCAGCGACTTCAGGAAGCCCTGCGGGAACAGGAGAAGCCCGGCGAGCGCGATCACCAGCAGCGTCGCGGAGAACACGACCGTGCGACCGGCCGAGCTGACCGTGCGGATGACGGCCTGCTCGGTGCTGCGACCGGCGGCGAGCTCCTCGCGGAACCGGCCGACCATGAAGAGCCCGTAGTCGATCGCCATGCCGAGGCCGAGCATGCTGGCCACGTTGACCGCGAACGAGTTGACCTCGAAGCCGAGCGAGATGGCGTGCAGCACGCCGAGCGACCCCATGATCGCGAGTCCGCCGACGACCACCGGCAGCGACGCGGCGACGAGTCCGCCGAAGATGATGACCAGCAGGATCAGCACCAGCGGCAACGAGACGGCCTCGGCCTTGGTGAGGTCGTCCTTGGACATCGCGCTGATGGCCTTCTGGGTCGGCACGAGCCCGCCGACCTGTTCGGTGAAGCCGTCGATGTGGAGGTCGGGCTTCAGCTCGTCGAACTGCTTGATCTGGGTGTTGGAGTCACCCGAGTTCAGCGTGATCGCGACGAGCGCCTTGTGCTGGTCCGGCGCGGGGATCGGGTCCGTCGCCTTGGAGATGACGTCGCGGGAGAGGCCGCTGACGTGGTCCTTGATCTTCTTCAGGTTGGCCGGGTCCTTGAGGTCGCCCTCGTAGATGACGAAGACGTCCCCGCCCTGCCTGCCGAACGTCTGGTTCGCGACCTCGTTGGCGCGAGCCGCCTCACTGGTCGGCGCTTCGTAGCCACCCTGGCTGAGTCTGTCGAACACGCCCAGGCCCCACACCCCGCCGAGGATGGCGAGCAGTACCGTCGCGACGAGCACCACCCAGCGGCGGCGATATGCCAGCGACCCCCACTTCGCGAACATTGTCGTCCTCCCTGGGTTACCGTTGAGTTACAGGCGTCAACTTTGTAAACACCGTTCACTGAACCGTACGTGTTCGAGGATGGTGCGTACAACCCGATGGAGTGACATATGACCGAGGCCACTCGTCGCGAACGGCTACGCGCTGAGACCGAACGTGAGATTCGACAGGCCGCGCGCACGCTGTTGGTGACGCAGGGCAGAGAAGCGGTCACGCTCCGTGCTATCGCTCGCGAGCTGGGGATTACGGCTCCGGCGCTGTACCGGTACTACGCCTCGCACGAGGACCTGCTGCGACAGCTGTGCGACGACATCTGCCAGGACATGTCGCGCGAGCTGCAGACGCATCTGGCCGGGATCTCGTCGGACCAGGTCCGCGAGCAGGTGCGGGCGGTGTGCCACGGGTTCCGGGCGTGGGCGTTGGCGCACCCGCAGGAGTTCTCGCTGGTGTTCGCCTCGCCGATCGACGCGCTGGCGCCCGGCGACCAGTTCGGGTCAGTCTTCCTGGAGGTGGCGGCGCAGCTGATCGCCAGCCATCCCGCGCCCGAACACGATCACGACGACGTGCCTTCGGCGCTGCACGGGGACCTGGCGGCGTTCCAGGACGTGCTGATCAGGGCCGTGGCGTCGCACGGATGCGAGGTGAGCGCGGCGGAGCTCAGCCTCGGGGCGATCTACCAGATCGTTCAGTCATGGGTGCGGCTGTACGGGCACGTCGCGCTCGAGGTGTTCGGACGCTTCCCGTTCGCAGTGTCCAACCCGGAGCCGATGTTCGACCGCATGGTTGATCAAATGCTGTCGGACATCGGCTTCCGGGACTAGCGCACTACAGGACGACGTTCACCAGTCGGCCCGGCACGACGATGACCTTCTTCGGCGTGCCGCCGGCGACCAGCTCGGCGATCTTCTCCTCGGCCAGCGCGGCGGCCTTGACCTCGTCCTGACCGAACGAGGCGGGCACGACGACACGCGAGCGCACCTTGCCGTTGACCTGGATCGGGTACTCGACCGTGTCCTCGACCAGGTACTTCTCGTCGGCGACCGGGAACGGCCCCTTCGCCAGCGACTCGTCGTGGCCCAGCTTCGCCCACAGCTCCTCCGCCACGTGCGGCGACAGGGGAGCCAGCATCAGGGCCAGCGGCTCGGCCAGCGCGCGGGGCGTGCCTGCCGGGTAGTGCTTGGTGACGAAGTTGTTCAGCTCGATCAGCTTCGCGCCCGCCGTGTTGTAGCGCAGGTTCGCGTAGTCGTCGTGCACGCCGGCGATGGTCTTGTGCAGCAGCCGCAGGGCTTCCTCGGACGGCGTGTCCTCGACCACGCGGCACGAGCCGGTGTTCTCGTCGACCAGGTTGCGCCACAGGCGCTGGACGAACCGCTGCGCGCCCACGACGTCCTTGGTCGCCCACGGACGGGACACGTCCATCGGGCCCATGGACATCTCGTAGAACCGGAAGACGTCCGCGCCGTACGTGTCGCACATCTCGTCCGGCGTCACGACGTTCTTCAGCGACTTGCCCATCTTGCCGTACTCGCGGTTGACCTCTTCGCCCTGGAAGAAGTACTTCCCGTCGACCTCTTCAACCTGCTCGGCAGGCACATAGGCGCCGCGCGCGTCGGTGTACGCGTACGCCTGGATGTAGCCCTGGTTGAACAGGCGGCGGTACGGCTCGTCACCGGACAGGTGGCCCAGGTCGAACAGCACCTTCTGCCAGAAGCGCGAGTACAGCAGGTGCAGCACCGCGTGCTCGACACCGCCGATGTACAGGTCGACACCGCCGGGGTCGTTCGAGCCGTGCTGCTCGGTGCGCGGGCCCAGCCAGTAGCGCTCGTTCTCCGCGTTGACGAACCGCTCGGTCTCGGTCGGGTCGACGTAGCGCAGCTGGTACCAGCACGAACCCGCCCAGTTGGGCATCGTGTTGGTGTCGCGGCGGTACTTCTTGCGGCCGTCGCCCAGGTCCAGCTCGACCTCGGTCCACTCGGTGGCACGCGACAGCGGCGGCGACGGCTCGCTGTTCGCGTCCTCCGGGTCGAAGGTGCGCGGCGAGTAGTCGTCGACCTCGGGCAGCTCGATCGGCAGCATCGACTCGGGCAGCGCGATCGGCGTGCCGTCCTCGTCGTAGACGATCGGGAACGGCTCGCCCCAGTAGCGCTGGCGGGAGAACAGCCAGTCGCGCAGCTTGAACTGGACGGTGCCCTCGCCGTGGCCGTGCTCCTCCAGCCACGCGATGATCGTCTTCTTGGCCTCGTCGATGCCCAGACCGTCCAGGAACCCACTGTTGATCGCCGGGCCTTCGCCCGTGTAGGCCTCGCCCTCGAAGCCCTCGGACGGCTGCACGGTCCGGATGATGGGCAGGTCGAACTTCTTCGCGAAGTCCCAGTCACGCTGGTCCTGGCCGGGAACGGCCATGATCGCGCCGGTGCCGTAGCCCATCAGCACGTAGTCCGCGACGTAAACCGGGATTTCCTTGCCGTTCACCGGGTTCACCGCGTAGGCGCCGGTGAAGACGCCGGTCTTCTCCTTGTTCTCCTGACGGTCCAGTTCGGACTTCAGGGACGCAGCCCGTCGGTACGCCGCGATGTCTGCCACGCGATCGGGCGTCGCAATCTGGTCCACCAGCTGGTGTTCCGGTGCCAGGACCATGTAGGTCGCGCCGAACAGCGTGTCCGGGCGGGTCGTGAAGACCTCAATATTCTCGTCTCCCACCGCGAAACGGACACGGGCACCATGCGAGCGCCCGATCCAGTTGCGCTGCATGGCCTTGACTTTGTCCGGCCAGTCCAGCCGGTCCAGGTCGTCGATCAGCCGGTCCGAGTACGCCGTGATGCGCATCATCCACTGCCGCAGGTTGCGGCGGAACACCGGGAAGTTCCCGCGCTCACTGCGGCCGTCGGCCGTGACCTCTTCGTTCGCCAGCACAGTACCCAGGCCGGGGCACCAGTTCACCGGGGCCTCGGACAGGTACGCCAGACGGTACCTGCCCAGCTCCTGCTGCTGTTCCTTTTTGGTCAGCTCGCACCAGCCGCGACCGTCCGACGTGGACCTTTTGCCCTCGGCGAACTCCTTTTCCAGCTCGGAGATGGGCCGGGCCGTCTCAACACGCTCGTCGTACCAGGAGTTGAAGATCTGCAGGAAGATCCACTGGGTCCACTTGTAGTAGCCGGGGTCGATCGTGGAGATGCGGCGCCGCTCGTCGTGGCCCAGGCCCAGCCTGCGGATCTGCCGCAGGTACGTCTGGATGTTGTCCTCGGTGGTCTTGCGCGGGTGCTGGCCGGTCTGCACCGCGTACTGCTCCGCGGGCAGGCCGAACGCGTCGAAGCCCATCGTGTGCAGCACGTTGCGGCCGTTCATCCGGTGGTACCGGGCGAAGACGTCCGTGCCGATGAAGCCCAGCGGGTGCCCGACGTGCAGGCCCGCGCCACTGGGGTACGGGAACATGTCCTGGACGAACAGCTTGTCGTCCGGGACGTCGCCCTTGAGCGGGCCGACCGGGTTCGGCGCGTGGTAGGTGCCGTGCTCTTCCCAGTACTGCTGCCACCGCCGCTCGATCTGGCCGGCCAGCTCGGCGGTGTAGCGGTGGGCGGGAATCTCCGCCGCGTCGGTGCTCATCGAACGTCCCTCTCCATCGGTACCTGCCCCTGACATGACGAAACCCCTCAGCCAAGAACAGGCATGAGGGGCTGCCGCGCCGACCGTCTTTCGATCAGGTCTGCGCGGCTAACTAAGGAGCAGGCGGGCCGTGCTCATGTCCCAACGGTATCAGCGGGCCGCAAGAGCAATGCTCGAGGATGGCTTTGCGCACATCTGACCGGGCCCGATTCACGCTGGGACCGCGGCCGCGCCTACCCTCGAACGCGTGAACATCGTGCTGCCTGTCGTGCTCGGCCTGCTCGGCGTCGTCCTCGCGGCCGTCGGAATCCTGGGTCTGCAGGGCAGGCTCCGCCGCAACCGCTTCGTCGGTGTGCGGACGGCCGCGTCGCTGCGGGACGACGAGACGTTCCTCCTCGCGAACCGGGTCGCCGGGCTGCCCAACCTCGTGGCCGGCGTCGTGGCGCTCGGCGCGGGACTCGCGACGATCATCGCGCCGAACGTCACGGTCGCGGTGATCGGGCTGGTGGGCGCTCTCGGTATCGCAGTAGCCGGCGGCGTGCTCGGGCACCGGGCCGCCGAGGCGTTGCCGGTTCCCGAGCAGCCCAAGGGTTGCGGCGGCTGCGCGTGTGGCGGCGGCGGCTGTTCACCGCTCGCCGGTCTCTGATTCACGTGAAACCAGGCGTCAGTTCAACCTGACGTCCAGCGGGAACGTCGAGAGCAGCGCCAACGGCATGCCCTGACGGCGCAGCACGCGACCCCAGAGATCGACGTTCGCACCGGTCAGCACGTCGTCGGCCAGTCCGGACACCACGATCCAGTCGCCCCGCTCGATCTCACCGGCCAACTGGTCCTCGCCCCACCCCGAGTAACCCGCGAACACCCGGAGCCCGCGCACCTTGGACGCCAGCTCGTCCGGGTCCGAGTCCAGGTCGATCAACGCGATCGGTCCCTGCACCCCGACCAGCCCGTCGACGTCCTCGGGGTCGAGACCGGCGCGCAGCGCGGCCAGGCACAACGCGGTCTTCTGCTCGACCGGTCCGCCGATGTAGATGGCCTGTGGCTTGGTCGCGTGTGGACCCCAGCCCGGCAGCACGTCGTGCACCGCGACCTCGGACGGACGGTTGAGCACGACCCCCAATGTGCCCTCGGCGCGGTGGTCGATCACGTAGACGACCGTGCGCCGGAAGTTCGAGTCCGTGAGGCTCGGCGCGGCAACGAGCAGCGAGCCTGGCGAGACTTCGGCATCGGGACGCACGTCACCATGATTTCATCCGAGATCGCCGGAACAACTCAGGGCCACGCCTCGTTGTAGGTCTTGTCGGATGTCTTCGTGTCCCCCGGGCTCAACAGACAACCGCCTTCACGGAATACCGTTCGGCTGGAGCCGTGTCGTGCCAATCGCCGTGAGGCGACCGGGCATCCGATCCACGGGAGCCGGACCTGCGAGGGTCCGGTTTCTCTGGTTTTTGGGCCTAGGCTGTCCCGGTGACGACGGTCGTTGCCAAGCACCACTGGGGCTCGAAGCGGTTCCTCGGCATCCCCGAGTTCCGCCGCCTGCTGGCCACCAGGCTGGTGTCGCAGTGGGGCGACGGCCTCTTCCAGGCCGGTCTCGCCGGCGCGGTGCTCTTCAACCCCGAACGCCAGGCCGACCCGCTCGCCATCGCGGCCGGGTTCGCCGTGCTGCTCGGGCCGTACTCACTGATCGGACCGTTCGCCGGCGCCTTCCTCGACCGCTGGGACAGACGCCGGGTCGTGCTGATCGCGAGCCTCACGAGAGGCGCGTTCATCCTGCTCACCGCCGCGGCGGTCGGGCTCGGGCTCAGCGGGTTGCCGCTCTACGTCTCAGCGCTCGTCGTCACGGGCTTCAGCCGGTTCCTCGGCGCCGGTCTGTCCGCGGCGCTGCCGCACGTCGTCGACGAAGACCACCTGGTCGAGGCGAACGCGCTGGCCGCGACCCTCGGCGCGCTGATCGCGGTGTTCGGCGGCGGCTGCGCGATCGGGCTGCGCCAGCTGCTCGGCGCCGGTGACGGCGGTTCCGCGTTGACGACCAGCGTCGCCGTCGTCGGGTCGCTGCTCTGCGCATGGGTCGCGAGCAAGTTCAAGCCGGGCGTCCTCGGTCCGGACGAAGTGAACGAGCCGAACCGCGCCGTCACCGCCGTCGCGCACGGCCTGTGGGACGGCGCGAAGGCGGCATGGCACACCCCGACGGTGCGCGCGGCGCTGGCCGCGTTGCTCGCGCACCGCGCGGCGTTCGGCATCTCGTTGCTGATCACGCTGCTGCTGATGCGCTACAGCTTCCACGACATGGGCCTGCTGAAGGCCGGCATCGCCGGGCTCGGCGAGGTCGCCATCGCCGGCGGTGCCGGAATCCTGCTGGCCGGTCTCACGACGGACCGGATCGTGGACCGCCTCGGCACCCGTCAGACGATCATCGGCGCACTGCTGATCGCCGCCGCCTGCCAGGTCGCGCTGGGCCTGCCGATGCTGCTGCCCACGATCCTGGTCGCGTCGTTCGTGATCACCTACTCCGGCCAGGTCGTGAAGCTGAACGTGGACGCGGCCGTGCAGCACGACGTCGGCGACGAGGTTCGTGGCCGGGTGTTCGCGCTGTACGACACGTTGTTCAACATCACCCAGGTGGCGGCCGTGACCGCCGCGGCCGCGGTGGCCCCTCTGGACGGCCGTTCGCACGGACTCGTCCTCACCGCGACCGGTTTCTACCTGATCGGACTAGCGGCCTACGTGGTTCTCCTAGCGCGGCAACGGCAGCCGCAGCATCCCGGTCTCATGGGCGAAGACGACCGCGGCCATCCGGTCGGATAGGTCGAGTCGTCGCAGGATCTCGGCCACTTCGTCAGCTACATCCCCCATGTTCATCCCCAGTACCCGTGCAATCTCGTGATCCGCGAGCCCCCTCGCCAGACACCGCAGCACTCCCCGTTGCCGCTCCGTGAGCTCGGTGAGCTCATGTGCCCCTGGACCAGCGGAAAGCCCCCATCCGCTCATCGCAACCACCCCCGTGCGCCGAGCAATCTGCCCACAGCGCACAGTCATAGTCGCGCAACCCGCTGTCACTTCGCTAACGCCAGGATTTCATCCGGCCACGATGCGTCACAGGGCCGGCGGCGTGATCCCCTGAATGCGCGCCCACTCGCGAAGTTCGGCCACGGCCTCGTCGTGTTCGAGCGGCCCGCGGTCCAGCCGGAGCTCCTTGAGGAACTTCCACGCGGCGCCGACCTGCGGCCCCGGCGGCAGGCCCAGCAGCTTCATGATCTCGTTGCCGTCGAGGTCCGGCCGCACGCGCGCCAGGTCCTCCTCGGCGGCGAGCCGGGCGATGCGCTCCTCGAGCGAGTCGTAGGTGCGCTGCAACGCGTTGGCCTTGCGCTTGTTGCGGGTCGTGCAGTCGGCGCGGACGAGCTTGTGCAACCGGGTCAGCAGGTGCCCGGCGTCGGTGACGTAGCGGCGCACCGCCGAGTCCGTCCACTCGCCGTTGCCGTAGCCGTGGAACCGCAGGTGCAGGTACACGAGCTTGGCGACGTCCTCGATGATCTCCTTCGAGTACCGCAGGGCGCGCAACCGCTTGCGGACCATCTTCGCGCCGACCACCTCGTGGTGGTGGAACGAGACGCCGCCCCCGGACTCGAACCGCCTGGTGGCGGGCTTGCCGATGTCGTGCAGCAGGGCCGCGAGCCGCAACACCAGATCGGGTGAAAGATCATCATCTTCAAGATCAATTGCTTGGTCGAGGACAACCAGCGAGTGATGGAAGACGTCCTTGTGCTGATGGTGTTCGTCGATTTCCAGCTTCATGGCCGTGAGCTCGGGCAGCACGATGTCCGCGAGACCCGTGTCGACCATGAGCTCGATCCCCTGACGCGGGTGCGCGGCGCAGAGCAGCTTGGACAGCTCCGCCTGCACGCGCTCCGGCGTGATGCGCGTGAGCTGTGGCGCCATGGACCGCATGGCCTCGACCACGCGCGGTGCCGCGGTGAAGCCCAGCTGCGCCACGAACCGCGCGGCGCGCAGCATGCGCAACGGGTCGTCGCCGAACGACTGCTGCGGGGTCGCCGGCGTGTCCAGCACGCGTGCCTCCAGGGCCGCCATGCCGCCGGTCGGGTCGACGAACTCGCGCTTGGCCACGTCGTAGGCCATCGCGTTGACCGTGAAGTCGCGGCGGACGAGGTCGCCCTCGATGGTGTCGCCGAACGTCACCTCGGGATTGCGCGTGACGCCGTCGTAGACGTCCGCGCGGAACGTGGTGATCTCGACAGTCACGCCGTTCTTGGTGGCGCCGACGGTGCCGAAGGCGATACCGGTGTCCCAGATCGCGTCGGCCCAGCCCTTCAGCAGACGCTGAATCTCCTCGGGCCGCGCGTCGGTGGTGAAGTCGAGATCGTTGCTCGACCGGCCGAGCACGGCGTCGCGGACACTCCCTCCGACCAGGTACAACCGTCGTTGCGCCGAGGCGAACCGTTCGGCGAGCTCGTCGGCGACGGGGGAGATGCCGGGGAGTTCCACTACCGCATTCTGGTGGGTCGATCGAGACACGAGAAGCCAGCGTACTTACCTGCCGTAAGTACGATCGGCCGTATGCCCCCGTCAGCCGGTCGTTCTGGAGGTACCAAGCCGGGGCGCCGCAAGAGGCGCCGGGGTCGCAGGCTGAAGACGGTGGACGAGACCTCCGCGGGTGGTCTCGTCCTCGACGCCGATCAGCGGGCAGCCGTGATCGGCCGGCTCGACCGCAGGGGCAAGCTGCTGTGGTCGTTGCCCAAGGGTCACATCGAGGCTGGTGAGACGGCCGAGGAGACCGCGGTGCGCGAGGTCGCCGAGGAGACCGGTATTCATAGCAGGGTCCTTCACCCGCTCGGGTCCATCGACTACTGGTTCGTCGCGGACGACCGCAGGGTGCACAAGACCGTCCATCACTTCCTCCTCGAGGCGCTGGGCGGAGAGCTTTCCGACGAAGACGTGGAGGTCACCGAGGTGGCGTGGGTGCCACTCGGCGAGCTGGACGAGCGACTCGCGTATGCCGACGAGCGCCGCCTGGTCCGCCGAGCCGCCGAACTGCTCGCCGACCGTTCCCCGAACGGAGCGGAGTTGGCGTGAGGAAGCTGTCCAGCAGGAAACTGCTCAGCACGGCCGCGGTCGCGGGGTTCCTCTTCTGGACCGTCGCTCCGGCGACAGCCGCCGGGTTCGCCCAGCCGGAATCCGACGGGCTCCCGTTCACACCCGTGCCCGCGACTCAGGTCTGGGCGACCCGTCAGGCCTCCGCGCAACCCGGCCAGCAGCCGCCGCAGTTCCTCCGGCTCGAGGTGGCCACACTCAGTCAGCGGGTCGTGCTCAGCGACTCCGCACCGACGATCACCATCTCCGGCAAGGTCGTCAACGTCGGCGATCGCAAGATCGACAACGTGGTGCTGCGGCTGGAGCGCGGGGAGGCGCTGAAGACCGAGGAGGACGTGCGCAACGCGTTGCGCGAGCCGGCCGCCGCGGAGTTCATCCAGCCGAAGTTCACGCAGATCGCGGACGTGCTGCAGCCCGGTGACAGCAGGAGCTTCAGCCTCGAGGTGCCGCTGCGCGGGCCGGAGTCGACGTCGCTGGCGATCGACGAGCCGGGCATCTACCCGA
Source organism: Lentzea sp. NBRC 105346 (assembly GCF_030269605.1). Classification (GTDB taxonomy): domain Bacteria; phylum Actinomycetota; class Actinomycetes; order Mycobacteriales; family Pseudonocardiaceae; genus Lentzea. The sequence continues at coordinate 15,701 of NZ_BSTQ01000013.1, read as the reverse complement.
TCCTCGCCAACGTCAACGGCAAGCCGGACTTCGGCGGTCAGGCGCGGCTCGCCGCGCTGAGCACGCTGCTGCCGGTGCTGGGCGTGCCCGGTGCCGCGTCGAAGGACAAGCCCGCCACGCCCGCCAAGGTCACCGTGCTGTGGCCGCTCGCCGACCGGCCGCGCATGGAGCACGCCGGCGCCAAGGGTTCCTCGGAGCTCGTGGACGACGAGCTGACCGGGTCGCTCTCGGTCGGCGGCCGCCTCTACAGCCTGCTGCAGGCCTACGAGTCCGCGGCGCAGTCGATGAGCACGTCGCTGTGCCTCGCGGTCGACCCGGACCTGCTGCGCACGGTCAAGGCGATGAGCACCGGATACGAGGTCAACGGCGCGGAGGGCAAGGGCAAGGACGAGGCCGCCCTGTGGCTGGACCGCCTCAAGGTCGCCACGTCGGGCCGCTGCGTGATCGCACTGCCGGACGCCGACGCGGACCTCGTCGCGTTGTCCCGGGCGAAGCTCACCGACCTCGGCAAGCTCGCGGTCAAGGGCGCGGACGTCGTGCGCGAGGTGCTGGAGACGCAGCCGCTGCCGGACGTCGCGTGGCCCGAGGACGGCGTGATCGACCAGCAGACCTACGACACGCTCATCACCCAGGACGTGAAGTCGCTGATCCTGGATCCGTCCGGGCTCACCGACACGCCGGGCACCGCGCCCGTGACGCTCGACTCGGTCAAGAAGGTGACCGCGACCCGGCTGGACGCGATGGTGTCCGACGCACTGCAGGGCGGCGTCGACCGGTCGCGCACGCTCGGCGGGGTCACCACGCCCGTGGAGAACCAGCCGGTGTCGGTGCAGAACGCGCTGGCCGCGCTCGTCTTCCGGACCGGGTTCCAGGGCGACGGCCGCAACGTCGTCATCGCGCCGCCGCGCCGGTGGAACGCGCCGGTCACGGAGATGACCGAGTTCCTCGGCACCGCCCAGAAGCTCTTCACCGGCGGATACGCCGTGCAGACGAGCCTCAGCGAGCTGTTCACGACCCCGCCGGCGGCGCAGGGCGGCAAGGTCAGCTACCCGGTCGAGGCCGGCGCTCGGGAGATCTCCCCGACGGTCGTCAGCTCCGTCTCCCGCCAGTGGGCGACGTTGGAGGGCATGCGCAAGCAGATGGAGCAGGCGGACAGCGGGTCGTCCAAGCCCGACGACCTGGTCCAGCCGCTGCGACTCGCCCTGCTGCGGGCCGTCTCCGGCGCGTGGCGGTCCAACGAGGCCGGCGCGCGCAGTGCCGCGGACATCAGCCTGAACGAGATCGACACGCTGCAGAGCCAGGTGACGATCACCCCGCAGAACAGCCCGATCCTGCTGGGCTCCGGCGACAGCCCGATCCCGGTGACCATCACCAACAAGCTCGACGTGCGGATCACCGTGCGCATCGTCGTCGCGGACACGCCGGGCATCCGCCCGCGCGAGCTCAACGACCAGGTGATGCCCGCGCGCGGTGAACGCCTCGTCCGCGTGCCCGTCGACGTGCTGCGCTCCGGGCGGTTCAGCGTGAACGTCCGGCTCACCACCCCGGACGGCGTCGCGCTCGGTGACACCGTCAAGCTTGAGGTGTCCTCCTCGGCCTACGGCACCATCACCGTGGTCATCACCGCCACCGCGGCGATCGCGCTGGTGCTGCTCTCGGGACGGCGCATCTACCGCCGCGTGCGCACCGCCCGCGAGGCCCGTGAGGCACCCGAAATCGAGTCCGTCACACCGGAGAAGTCGAGCACCAGTTGAGCAGCGAGACGGTCACCACGCCGGAACAGCAGCCCAAGTCCGTCGCCCGCGCCAGCGGGGGAATGGCGATCGCGACCATCGTCAGCCGAGTCACCGGCCTGCTGGCCAAGCTGATGCTGGCGTCCGCGCTCGCGATCGGTGAAGCGCTCGACTCCTACACGGTGGCGAACACGCTGCCCACGGTGATCAACGAGCTGCTGCTCGGTGGCGTGCTGACCAGCATCGCGATTCCGTTGCTGGTGCGCGCGCAGAAGGAAGACGAGGACCGCGGCGAGTCGTACGCCCAGTGGATGATCACCATGGGCACCGTCCTGCTGGCCGTCGCGACGGCCGTGTCGGTGGCGCTGGCCCCCGCGCTGACCCGGCTCTACATGGACGACACCACGGCGAACGCCGAGCTGGCGACTCTGTTCGCCTACCTGATCCTGCCGGGCATCATCTTCTACGGGCTGTCGGCACTGCTGGGCGCGGTGCTGAACGCCAAGGAGATCTTCGGACCGCCCGCGTGGGCGCCGGTGATGAACAACGTCGTCGTGATCGCCACGATCGCCGTGTACATGATCGTGCCCGGTGAGATCTCGCTGAACCCCGTGCACATGGGCGACGTCAAGGTGCTCGTGCTCGGCATCGGCACCGCGCTCGGTGTCGCCGTCCAGACGGCTGTGATGGTGCCGTCGCTGCTGCGCAGCGGGTTCCGGTTCCGCTGGCACTGGGGCTGGGACCGGCGGCTCTCCGAGTTCGGCGGCCTGGCGATGTGGGTGCTGCTGTACACGATCGTCAGCCAGGTCGGCATGGTCGTGACGCTGCAGGTCGCCAGCCAGGGCACCAAGGGCAGCGTCTCGATCTTCACGTACGCGTGGCTGCTGTCCCAGGTGCCGTACGGCGTGCTGGGCGTCTCGCTGCTGACCGCGTTGATGCCGCGGATGAGCCGGGCGGCTGCAGACCACGACAACGACGCGCTCATCCGCGACCTCGCGTTCGGCAACCGGATGTCGTCCGTGCTGCTGATGCCCATCTCGGCGCTGATGACCATCGCTGGTCCGGCGATCGGCATCGTGCTGTTCACGTTCGGCAAGAACTCGTCTGCGTCGGCCGAGCAGGTCGGCATCGCGCTGGCGCTGTCGGCGTTCGGCCTGGTGCCGTTCGCGATCACGATGATGCAGCTGCGCGTCTTCTACGCGCTCAAGGACTCCCGCACGCCCACCCTGATCAACGCGATCATGGTCGCGTTCCGCGTGGCGGCCTGCTATTGGTTCCTCGCCAACGCGGAGGCCGACGAGCTGGCGGTCGGCGTGTCCGTCGCGATGTCGCTGAGCTTCGTGGTCGGCGCGATCGTCGGCCAGGTGTGGCTGCGGATCCGCCTGGGCAGGCTCCGCACGGGCTACACGGTCTGGACCGTCTGCCTCACCGTCGTGGCGTCCGCAATCGCTTGCGCGGTCGCAATGGGTGCGGCCAAAGGCCTGATCTCGGTGCTCGGGATCACCAGTCCGGTCTCCGCGGCCTGGGTCAAGGTCGTCGTCGAATCGTTGATCGTCCTGGGTCTCAGCTTCGGTTTGCTGGCCGTCTTCCGTGTGCCGGAGCTGAAACCGGCGGTCGACAAGATCATCCGGTTGGTACGGCGGCGGTGACTCAGACCCGTGATGACCTTGACGTACCCTCGTGCCCGTGAGTAGCGGAACGAACGCCGCCCTTCTGGCAGGCGGCGTCATCGGTGGTGGTCGCTACCGGCTGCTCGCGAAGTCCGGAACCGACGACCGATCCCACGCCGAACTGTGGCGCGCACGCGACGGTCAGCTCAACCGCGACGTCGCCCTCACGATCATGCTCGGCGACCTCTCGGACACCGAGGCCGCGGGCCGCGCCCGCCGAACCGTCGAACGCGCGATGCACGCGGCGTCGTTCACGCACCCCGGCGTCTCACGGGTGATCGACGTACTCACTCCGGGCAACGGCATCCAGCCGGGCGAGGGCATCCTCGGCATGGTCGTCGCGGAGTGGACGCAGGGCACGGACCTGATGGACCTCATCGCGGAGGGCCCGCTGCCGGCGGGCGCCGCGACCCGGCTGCTGGAGCCGCTGGGCGCCGCCATCGAGGGCGCCCACCACGCCGGCCTGGTGCTCGGCGCGGACCACCCCCAGCGCATCCGCGTCACGTCGGACGGCCGCCTGCGCCTGGCGTTCCCCGGCCCGCGCCCGGACGCCATCGCGCGCGACGACGTCAAGGGCCTGGGCGCGATCCTGTACCTGCTGCTCACCGGCCGCTGGGCGCTGCCGGGCGGCCCGACGGACATCCAGCCGGCGCCCACCGGCCCGGACGGCTCCGTCGTCGCACCGAGCACGCTGCACCCGTACCTGCCGCACGAGTTGTCGTCGGTGGCCGTGCGATCGCTGGAGGACACCAGCGTCGGCGGCATCCGGACGTCCGCGGCGATCCTGCAGGTGCTGGACCAGATCGCGGCCGAGGAGGCCGAGACCGCGCTCATCCCGGCGGTGTCCAAGGACGCCGACGACGACGTGGTGTGGACGACCCAGCGTCCCGTACAGAACAAGGAGCAGCGCAAGAAGCTGCTGATCAGCGTCGGCGTGCTGGCGTTGGCGACGCTGGGCGTGATCGTGTGGCTCGCGGTGCAGATCGTCGGCTTCTTCAGCGACGAGCCGTCCAAGGGCGGCGGCCCGACGGTCGTGATCGGCCAGACCGTGCCGAGCGGCCAGAGCAGCGCCGAGGCGCCCACGCCGGCCGGTCCCGCGCAGCCCGCGTCGATCGGCGTCTACGACGTCACCAACCAGCCCGACAACCAGCGGGACGCCAACCGCGCCGTCGACAACAACGGCAATACGTTCTGGCGGACCGACAACTACTTCCAGCCGTTCCCGGCGATGAAGCCCGGCATCGGGCTGATGGCGTCGTTCGCGGAGCCGGCCCGGCTGGCGTCGATCACGATCACCTCGCCCTCGAAGGGCACCAAGGTCGAGATCCGGGTCGCCTCCGCCGCGGACGCGCCGCTGGAGGAGACGAAGGTGATCGCGTCGGCCGAGCTGTCGGCGGGGCAGACGCAGATCCAGCTCGGCGACTACGAGCCGACGCAGCACGTGCTGATCTGGATCACACAGCTGTCGAACAAGGGCACGGGCGAGAACCAGTCCGAAATCCGCGAGATCCTCTACACCCGAGCTCAGTGACCTGATCGGGTTAGACCCATCCGATACGGCATGATCACGAGCGTTATCCTCCCGTCGTGACTGCCGCAGCCAGTTCCGACGCCGACCTCATCTCGGCCCACGCCGCAGGTGACCCCTACGCGTTCTCGGAGCTGGTGAAACGCCACCGCGACCGGATGTGGGCGGTGGCGCTGCGGACCCTCCGGGATCCGGAGGAGGCGGCCGACGCGCTGCAGGAGGCGTTCATCTCGGCCTTCCGCGCGGCATCGTCGTTCCGCGCAGAGTCACAGGTCACCACGTGGCTTCACCGGATCGTGGTCAACGCGTGCCTCGACCGGATGAGGAGACGACAAACAAGACCAACAGTTCCCCTGCCCGAGGCGGGTCCGGGAGAGCCGGTCGCGCCGCGTGACGCGATGTCCGAGCGGGAGACGCGGTTGATGGTGCAGGACGCGCTGGCCGAACTGCCCGAGGAGCAGCGCGCGCCGATCGTCCTCGTGGACGTCGAGGGGTACTCGGTCGCCGAGACCGCCCAGCTGCTCGGCATCGCGGAAGGCACGGTCAAGAGCCGTTGCGCACGGGGCCGCGCGAAGCTCGCGAAAGTTCTCGGACACCTTCGGAACCAGATCGCAGATGCGAACGTCCCAGCTGACGGTGTGAATGTGCAAGCGCAACCGCGACGTCAGTGGGAGGACCGATGACCGGCACCGAGCGGACGCCTCTTGATCCGCCCTGGTCGTTGGACCTTCTCGCGGACCTGCATGCGGGCGTTCTCGACGAACGGACCGAAGCCGAGCTGCGACCGAGGGTGATGGCCGACCCGGACGCGCGGGCGGTACTCGAGGCGCTCGACGCCACGGTGATGGACCTGCACAACCTGCCGCCGATCCCGATGCCGCGTGAGGTGGCGGACCGGATCGACGCGGCGCTCGCGGCCGAAGCCAGGCCCGCAGCGCCGGTCGTGTCGCTCGACGAGGCCCGCAAGCGCCGGAACCGCAGGCTGGGCCTCGGCGGTGGCGTGCTGGCGGCGGCCGCGGCGGCGATCGGCATCGCCCTGGTGGTCGCGCCCCAGAACAACACCGCCGACCAGCCGCCGGGTGCACAGCAGACCCAGACGTCGGACAAGCCCGTCAGCGGGCCGCCCCTGGCGGTCAAGGAGGGCGAGTTCGCCGCGGCTGTCCCCGAGGTGCTGAAGGCGCAGAACTACGGTCCGCTGGACAACCAGGACCGCCTGGCCGGCTGTCTGAAGGGCGGCGGCATCACCAGCACGGCGAAGCCGCTCGGCATCAGCCCGGTGAGCCTGAAGGGCAAGACCGCGGTGATGGCCATCCTGCCCGGTGGCGCGCCCGGCCAGTTCCGGATCGTCGTGCTGGACCCGGACACGTGCGGCCCGGACAACCCGCAGGGCGTCATAGCGGACACCACCATCAAGCCCACGAGGTAGTCGCGCATCTCACGGAATTAGCGCCACCTACGATCGCGTTGAGCGAGACAGACAACGAGATCGAGGAGTTGCTGGAGCCGTGAGCGTGCGCAACGTGATCATCATCGGATCAGGTCCGGCCGGGTACACGGCCGCCGTCTACGCCGCTCGTGCCCAGCTCGAACCGCTGGTGTTCGAGGGCTCGCAGTACGGCGGCGCCCTGATGACCACCACCGAGGTCGAGAACTACCCCGGTTTCCGCGAGGGCATCATGGGCCCCGAGCTCATGGAACAGATGCGCGAGCAGGCCCAGCGCTTCGGCGCCGAGCTGCGCGCCGAGGACGTCGACTCCGTCGACCTGACCGGTGCCGTGAAGAAGGTCACCGCGAACGGCGTGGAGTACGAGGCCAAGGCCGTGATCCTCGCCATGGGCGCCGCGCCGCGCTACCTCTACGTGCCCGGCGAGCAGGAGCTGCTCGGCCGCGGCGTGTCCTCGTGTGCCACCTGTGACGGGTTCTTCTTCCGCGACCACGACATCGCCGTGGTCGGCGGCGGTGACTCGGCGATGGAGGAGGCGACGTTCCTCACCAAGTTCGCCAAGTCCGTCACGATCGTCCACCGCCGTGAGGAGTTCCGCGCCTCCAAGATCATGCTGGAGCGCGCGCGGAACAACGACAAGATCAAGTGGCAGCTGAACTCGCAGGTCACCGAGGTGCTGGGTGACGGCACCGTGTCCGCGGTGAAGCTGAAGAACACCAACACCGGCGAGGTGTCCGAGCTGCCGGTGACGGGTCTGTTCATGGCGATCGGCCACGACCCGCGCAGCGAGCTCGTGCGCGGCCAGGTCGACCTCGACGACGAGGGTTACGTCGTCACGCAGGGCCGCACCACCTACACGAACCTGGACGGCGTGTTCGCCGCGGGCGACCTCGTCGACCACACGTACCGCCAGGCCATCACCGCCGCCGGATCGGGATGCTCCGCGGCGATCGACGCCGAACGCTGGCTCGCCGAGCACGGCGAGGAGCACGCGGAGATCGCCGCCGAAGCGGTCGGCGGCGGTTACGGCAAGGGCAACTGAAGATCTACATCAAGGGAGAGAACATGGCCGGCGCCACCGTCACGGTGACCGACAAGTCGTTCGTGGACGACGTTCTGACCAGCGACAAGCCCGTCCTGGTCGACTTCTGGGCGACCTGGTGCGGACCGTGCAAGATGGTCGCGCCGGTCCTCGAGGAGATCGCGGCGGAGCACAGCTCCAAGATCACCGTCGCGAAGGTCGACATCGACGCGAACCCCGGTATCGCTCGCGACTACCAGATCATGTCCGTGCCGACCCTGATCCTGTTCCAGGGTGGCCAGCCGGTGAAGCAGATCGTCGGCGCGAAGCCGAAGGCCGCGCTGCTGAACGACCTGCAGGACGTACTCGCCTGACAAAATCGGGTGCAACGCGCAACGTGACCCGTCCGTCTTCCGATAAGACGGACGGGTCACGTTTGTTCGTCACGCGAAGGTGGTCTTGGTACCACGGTAAGTAGCCCTGCATCGATCACTCTCTGCCGCAGGGCACAATAGGACGTCACGTTTCGCGCCGGCTGGAGAAAGCCGGCGCCTTAGACGAGCGAGGGTGCATGCCGCTACTCCGCCGCGGGGACGTGGGGACCGAGGTAGCCGAGATCCGGTCGACCCTGACCAGGCTCGGACTGCTGCCCCCGGCCGACCCCCAGGCGCCGCCGGTGTTCGACCAGACCGTCGAACACGCCGTGCGCGCGTTCCAACAGCAGCGGGGGCTCATCATCGACGGCATCGTCGGCCCGGCCACGTACCGTGCGCTGCGGGACGCGACGTACCGTCTCGGCGACCGCCCGCTCGCGTTCCTGATGTCGCAGCCGACGACCGGCGACGACGTCCTGATGCTGCAGGAGCGCCTGCTGGAGCTCGGCTACGACGCCGGCCGCGCGACGGGCGTGTTCGGTCAGCAGACCGAGCAGGCGCTGCGGAACTTCCAGCGCGACTACGGCCTGATCGTCGACGGCATGTGCGGCCCGGACACGGTCCGCGCGCTGCGCCAGCTGCAGCCGAAGGTCCGCGGCGGCCGTCCCGTGCTGTTGCGCGAGCAGGAACGCGTGCGCATGGCCGGGTCCCGGTTGACCGGCAAGCGGATCATCATCGACCCCGGTCACGGCGGCCAGGACCGCGGCATCGTGGTCGACGGGCTGTCCGAGGCCGACCTGATGCTGGACCTCGCGCGCAGGCTCGAGGGCAAGATGGCCGCCACAGGTATGGAGGCGCTGCTCACGCGTGGCCCGGCGAACTGCCCGGACGAGACGTCGCGGGCCCGGTTCGCCAACGAGGCGGGCGCGGACCTGATCCTGTCGCTGCACACCGACGGCAACGGCTCGCCGCACGCCCAGGGCATCGCCACGTTCCACTACGGCACCGGAAACGGCACGTCCTCGACCGTGGGCGAGGCGCTCGCGGGCTTCATCCAGCGCGAGCTGGCCGCCCGCACGGGCATGCGGAACTGCGGCTCGCACCCGAAGTCGTGGGACCTGCTGCGGCTCACCCGGTGCACCGCGGTCCGCGTCGAGGTCGGTTACCTGACCAACGCCGACGACCGGGCCCGGCTCGCGACTCCCGGATTCCGTGATGTCGTGGCCGAGGGCATCCTCGTCGCGGTGAAGCGGCTGTACCTGCTCGGCAAGGACGACCAGCCGACGGGCACGTTCACGTTCGACGACCTGCTGCGGTACGAGGTCGCGAAGGGCTGATCCAGCCCCTCAGAAGCGCTCAGACGGGACGGAAGCTGGGCTCGGCCGTGGACACCGTGACCGAGTTCAGCAGCCGCTCCAGCGCCGCCTCAACGTCCTCTTTCCACGTGATGGCGCTACGCAGCTCGAGGCGCAACCGGGGCCAGCGGGGGTGCGGCCGCACGGTCTTGAAGCCCACCTGCAGCAGGAACTCGGCGGGCGTGACGCAGCTGCGCTCCTCGTCGTCCGGCCGCATGTCGCCGAACGCCTCGACAGCCTTCACGCCACGACGTGTGAGGTCCTTCGCCACGGCCTGGACGAGCACCCGACCCAGCCCACCGCCGCGGAACTCCGGCAGGACCTCCAGTGAGGTCATGAGGACCGCGTCCGGGCTCACCGGAGATGTGGGGAAGGCCGCTGACCTGGGCACGGCGGCCGGAGGTGCGTAGAAGACCGAACCGGCCGGGATGCCGTCGCAGTAGATGAGCCGGCCGCAGGAACCCCACTCCAGCAGGACGCTGGAGACCCAGGCTTCCTTCTCGAACTCGGTGTCGCCGAACTCCTCGGCCTGCTCGCGCAGATGCGGGGCGAGCTCCCAGTACACGCACGTGCGGCAATGCTTGGAGAGGTGCTCCAGGTTGTCCAGCGTGACGCCCACGACGCGTCGCGACACCCCGACCTCCCCTTGCAGCGCAATGAACCCATACGAGGGTAGACGGATGTGACGGAACCCGGAAGGCACATGCCCTGAACGGGACGACAGTTACACTCGCTCGGGACAATCCCCCTTCAGGAGCGCCCCATGACCGTACCCGGACAGCCTGCCAAGCAGGGCCCCAGAAGCCTCGACCCGCACCTGCGTCGTTACGCAGCGCGCACAGCGGGCATGACGGCATCGGAGATCCGGGCACTTTTCGCGGTCGCATCACGCCCCGAGGTCGTATCGCTGGCCGGCGGCATGCCGCACCTGGCCGCGTTGCCGCTCGACAACCTGTCCACGGAGATCGGCGACCTGATCGCCTCCGACGGGCTGGTGGCGCTGCAGTACGGCTCGGCGCACGGGATTCCGTTGCTGCGTGAGCAGATCTGCGACGTGATGGCGCTCGAGGGCATCAACGGGCACCCGGACGACGTCGTCGTGACCGTCGGCTCCCAGATGGGTCTCGACATGGTCACCCGGATCTTCTGCGACCCCGGTGACGTGGTGATCGCCGAGGGCCCGTCCTATGTCGGCGCGCTGGGCTCGTTCACCGCGTACCAGGCGCAGGTCGTGCACGTGGCGATGGACGCGGACGGCCTGGTCCCCGGTTTGCTGCGCGAGGCGCTGGAATCGTGCAAACGTGCTGGTCAGCGGGTCAAGTTCCTCTACACGATCCCGAACTTCCACAACCCGGCCGGCGTCACGCTGGCCGTTTCTCGTCGCGCCGAGGTTCTGGAGATTTGTCGCCAATACGGCGTGCTGGTCGTGGAGGACAACCCGTACGGACTGCTCGGGTTCGACGGCCAGACGTACCCGGCGCTGCGGTCGATGGACCCGGACAACGTCGTGTACCTCGGGTCGTTCTCGAAGACGTTCGCCGCAGGTCTGCGCGTGGGCTGGGTGCTCGCGCCACACGCTGTGCGCGAGAAGCTCGTGCTGGCCGCGGAGTCCGCGACGCTGTGCCCGCCCACGCTGAACCAGATGATCGTCTCCCGGTACCTGTCGACGCAGGACTGGAAGGGGCAGATCAAGACCTACCGCGAGGCCTACCGCGAACGGCGGGACGCCGCGATCTCGGCACTCGAGCAGCACATGCCGCAAGGTTCCACGTGGAACAAGCCCGAAGGCGGGTTCTACGTGTGGCTCACCGTGCCGCCTGGGATCGACACCAAGGCGATGCTGCCGCGTGCCGTCACACAGCGCGTCGCCTACGCCTCTGGTACTGGTTTCTACGCCGACAAGTTCGGCAGCCAGCAGCTCCGCATCTCGTACTGCTACCCGACGCCCGAGCGCATCCGCGAGGGCATCAGGCGGCTGGCGAACGTCATCGAGGACGAGATGCAGCTCCACGCGACGTTCGGGGCAACGCCGGGCCGTGAGCTGTCCGGGCCGCAGACCCCGTCGCCCGACACCGCCTGATCAGGAGTACTTCTGTGGCTGACCGCTGGGTCGCTGTTCTGTCCGGTGGGCTTTCCCACGAGCGCGAGGTCTCGTTGCGGTCGGGCCGCAGACTGTCGGCCGCACTGCGGTCGGTCGGCCTGACCGTGGAGGAGTGGGACGCGGACGCGTCGTTGCTGTCGCGGCTGCGCTCCAACCGGCCCGACGCCGTCGTGGTGGCTCTGCACGGTGGCGAGGGCGAGAACGGCTCCGTCCAGTCCGTGCTGGAGATGCTCGGCGTGCCGTACGTGGGCACCGACTCACGGGCCTGCCGCCGGGCGTGGGACAAGCCGACCGCGAAGGCTGAGCTCGCCCGTGCGGGCCTCTCGACGCCGGAGTGGGTCGTTCTGCCGCACGCGACGTTCCGCGAGCTGGGCGCCCAGCCGGTGCTCGACGCGATGGTCGACACGCTCGGCCTGCCGTTGATGCTCAAGCCGGACCAGGGTGGCTCGGCGCTGGGCGCTCAGGTCGTCCGGGATGCGTCGCAGCTGCCGGCCGCGATGGTCGGGTGCCTGGCGTACGGCGAGACCGTGCTGGCGGAGCAGTTCATCGAGGGCGTCGAGGTGGCCGTGACGGTCGTCGACGGACCCGACGGTCCGTACGCCCTGCCGGCGGTCGAGATCGTGCCCGAGAGCGGCGTGTACGACTACACGGCTCGGTACACCGCCGGGCTGACCGACTTCCACGCGCCGGCCCGGCTCGACGACGCCGCGGCCAAGGCGGTCGGCGAGTTGGCCGTCTCCGCCCACCGGCTGCTCGGTCTGCGCGACGTCTCGCGGACGGACGCGATCGTCGCCGCCGACGGGACGGTTCACTTCCTCGAAGTGAATGTGTCGCCCGGTCTCACCGAGACCTCGCTGCTGCCGATGGCGGTCGAGGCGGCCGGACAGTCGCTCGGCGACATCTACGCCGGCCTGATCGAGCGCGCTGTTTCACGTTGAACATAGGTGACGCCCCGCAACTTTGATGTTGCGGGGCGTCATCGTCACCGTGACATTAGTCCCTGGGGTAACCCCTTGGTCCTACTCCGATGTCCGATTTGTCGCTTCCAGGTTCATCAGTCCGATGATCCTTTCGAGATCATCAACTGACCCGAATTCGACGACGATCCGGCCCTTTCGCTGCCCGAGTTCGACCTTCACTCGGGTGTCGAAGCTGTCGCTCAGCCGCTCGGCGAGCTCCTGGAGACCGGGCGCGTGCATCGGCTTGCGGGGAGCGGGCTTGGCCTTGGCCGGCGCCTCGTTCTTCGCGAGCGTGACCGCTTCCTCGGTCGCGCGGACCGACATTCCCTCGGCGACGATCCGAGCCGCCAGCTCCTCCTGCGCGTTGACATCATCAAGACCGAGCAACGCGCGGGCGTGCCCGGCCGAGAGAACGCCGGCTGCCACGCGGCGCTGAACGGGGAGGGGGAGCTTCAGCAGGCGGATCGTGTTCGTGACGACGGGGCGGCTACGGCCGATGCGGTCGGCGAGCTCCTCGTGCGTGACGCCGAACTCCTGCAGGAGCTGCTGGTACGCGGCCGCCTCTTCGAGCGGGTTGAGCTGGACGCGGTGGATGTTCTCCAGCAGCGCGTCGCGCAGCATCACGTCGTCGGCGGTCTGCCGGACGATCGCCGGGATCGTCTTCAGCCCGACCTGCTGGGTGGCGCGCCAGCGGCGCTCGCCCATGACGAGCTCGTAGCTGTTCGCGCTGAGCTCGCGCACGACGATCGGCTGCATGAGCCCGAACTCGCGGATCGAGTGGGTGAGCTCGTTGAGGGCTTCCTCATCGAACACCTGCCGCGGCTGCTTCGGGTTCGTCCGGATCGCCGTCACCGGGATCTCCCGGTACACCGCGCCGGCGACCTCGCCACTGGGGGCGGCAGGCCGGGCGGCGGCGCCGTTGCCGGCCGCGGCGGGCCGGATGGTGCTGGGCGCACCGGGCGGAGGACCGGCCGGGATCAAGGCGGCGAGGCCGCGGCCGAGCCCACCCTTGCGCTGTTCCGTCATGCGGACTCCTCCCGTGCCCCGCGCACCGCGATCTCCTTGGCCGCGTCGAGATAGCTCATCGACCCGCGTGAACCGGGGTCGTACGTCAGCACCGTCTGCCCGAATCCTGGTGCCTCACTGACCTTCACGCTGCGTGGAATGACGGTCTTGAGGACGGTTTCGCCGAAGTGGCCGCGCACCTCGCTGGTCACCTGGTCGGCAAGCTTGGTGCGGCCGTCGTACATCGTCAGCAGGATCGTGGAGATGGCGAGGTCCGGGTTGAGGTGCTGCTGCACCAGCTCGATGTTGCGCAGCAGCTGGCTGAGTCCCTCCAGCGCGTAGTACTCGCACTGGATCGGGATGAGCACCTCCTGGGCCGCGACCATCGCGTTGACGGTCAGCAGGCCAAGGCTCGGCGGGCAGTCGATGAACACGTAGTCCGGCTGGAGCTGGTCGAGCGCCTCGGGGCTGAGCGCCTCCTTGAGCCGGCTCTCGCGGGCGACCATGGAGACGAGCTCGATCTCGGCACCTGCGAGGTCGATCGTGGCGGGCACGCAGTAGAGGTTCGGCGACGTCGGGCTGACCTGAGCCGCCTCGGCGATGGAGATCTCGCCGATGAGGACTTCGTAGACGGACGGCGTGCCGCTGCGGTGCTCGACGGCGAGCGCGGTGCTGGCGTTGCCCTGGGGGTCGAGGTCGATGACGAGCACCTTGAGACCGTGGATGGCGAGCGCGGCGGCGAGGTTCACCGTGCTCGTCGTCTTACCGACGCCACCCTTCTGGTTCGCGACGGTGATGACGCGCCGATGTGTGGGCTTCGGCAGCATGCCTTCGTCCGGGTGCAGCACGCTTGCCGCGCGAGCCGCTTCCTCTGCGATCGGGGTCCACACCACAGCGCCGCCTCCGTTGCTGCTCGCTACTGGCTTCTGGGTTTCGGTCTTCGGGGGTTCGGTTTCACGTGGAACATCGGCGGACTGGAACTCCGGGTACACGGTCACCGATCCCTCCTGGTTTGCCTGGTCTGCCGATCGATCAGGATGACCGTCGTCGGCTGGTCGAGTACGTCTGCCCCACACACCGCAACGCGCCCGGCGGTCCCACCGGCCTTCCGCACCGCCTGCGCATCGCGTTCAAGTTCTTCTTGTGCGCTCTCACCCTTGAGCGCCACGAGCTGACCGCCCGGCTTGACGAGCGGGAGACACCACCGAGCGAGCTTCTCCAGCGGCGCGACCGCGCGTGCGGTGACGACGTCACTGTTCTTGAGCCTCTCGCGCACGGGTCCCTCCTCAGCGCGCCCTCGCACGACCGTGACCGAATCGAGCTGCAGCCGGTCGACAACCTCTTCGAGCCAAGCCACCCGCCGGGCCATCGGCTCGAGCAGAGTGAGCGTGATGTCGGGCCGCGCGATCGCCAGCGGGATACCCGGCAAGCCTGCCCCTGAGCCTACGTCCACACACCGACACTCCCGTGGGAGCAACTCCGCGATGACCGCAGAATTGAGGACATGGCGCTCCCAGATCCGGTCGATCTCGCGCGGCCCGATGAGCCCGCGCTCGACCCCGTGCTCCCTGAGCATGTCGGCGAACTCGCGAGCGAGCTCGGTCCGGTCCCCAAAGACAAGCTTCGCGCTGTCGGGCAACTCCCCGGCCATGTTCTCCGTCCGTGGCGTTTCACGTGAAACCACGCGGCGGCTCTGCAGGTTCCGGCGGCCGGTGGAGTGAGCTGGCGAATGCCAGGGCACCATCATGACGGACAGACGGTGGCCGATGCCAAATCGGTGCGCCGTTTCACGTGAAACAGGGTGAAGAAATTTGCGTCCGACCATCTACACGGTCCAGCGCCCCGGCGCCGGCACGATCAGCACCATGGGCAAGCCGCGTTCGAACCGGTGGCTGGCCGGAGACATGACTGCTCTCCGCGAGATGGGCGTCGACATCCTGGTGTCCGCGATGACGCTCGACGAGCGGTTGCGGTGGGGGCTGGGCGATGAGGAGAAGGCGGCTCTTGAGGCCGGCCTTCAGTTCGTCGAGATTCCGATCCCGGACCGCACCGTGCCGAACCGTGCGGAGATCGCGTCCGCCATCGCGCATCTGACGGGGGAGTACCGCGCGGGTCGACATATCGTCTTTCACTGCTGGGCCGGGATTGGGCGGTCGTCGCTGCTCGCGGCTTCTGTGCTTGTGCTGGATGGGGAGACGCCGGAGCGGGCGTGGGAGCTCATTACCGATGCTCGCGGGTTTCCGGTGCCGGACACGGAGGAGCAGCGGGCTTGGCTTCAGGCCTGACTCTGGCTTGGGGTTGGTCTTTGGGTGCCGGTCCGGTGCCTGGTCGCCTTTGCGCGGTGGTCGCTTGGCTGCCGGTTCCGTACGTGGTCGCCCTTTGTCGGCTGCCGGTGCCGTGCGTGGTTGTTCTTTTGTTGGCTGCCGGTGTCGTGGGGCGCTGCGTCTTCCGGGGGCGCCTTCGGCGCCGCGATTGGGGCTTGACTTGGGGCCCCTCGCGGCGTGGTGGGCC
>NZ_BSTQ01000012.1 GCF_030269605.1 Lentzea sp. NBRC 105346 | reverse complement strand
TCGGCGCCGCGATTGGGGCTTGACTTGGGGCCCCTCGCGGCGTGGTGGGCCGGCTCCGCCGGCAGATTCAAGATCTGCCGGCCCGACAAGGGCTACCACGCCGCACCCCAAGTCAAGCCCCAATCGCGTTCCGTACGTGCCCACCAGACGCGCCCCACTCTGGGTGCGTGGTCGCCTCTTTGGCTGCCGGTTCCGTGCGCGGTTGCTTCGTTGGCTGCCGGTTCCGTGCGCGGTTGCTTCGTTGGCTGCCGGTTCCGTGCGTGGTCGCCTTCGGCTCGGTCGCCCGGGTCCGCCGATGCCCGAATCGGCTCGCGCTCCGCGCATCGCGTGACACGGGGCCGGTGAACCCGGCGAGTCGTACCTTCCCGCCCCCTGAGCTGTACGTTCCCGCGCCCGCGTCGTACGTTCCCGCACCCAAACCGCTGGCCCCAGAACTGTCGGTCCCCATCGCTAGCCTGAGATACGGGGGACGCTCACAACCACCGCGCGCCGACACACCCCCAGCCGACCGTAGCGCCAGCCCCCGACAATCCCGCCGAGTCCCAACGCCCTCTCCGCGAGCCGCGTCCCAGGGCGACCGTCTCACCACGGGGTGAGTTGAGCCACCATCGGGAAGGTCTTTCGACCCAAAGGAAGTTGTAGACCGTAGAACACAACATCCTCCCCCTGGCTCTAAGGAGAGCGTGACGATGCAGGTGCTGTACACGGCTGAGGCGATTGCAGTTGGCGAGGGCCGCAACGGTGAGGTCCGTTCATCCGACGGCGTGATCGACGAGCGCCTGGCCACCCCGAAGGAGCTCGGCGGCCCCGGTGGCGAGGCCACCAACCCCGAGCAGCTGTTCGCCGCCGGCTACGCCGCGTGCTTCAACAGCGCCCTCAAGCTTGTCGCGCGTCACGCGAAGGTTGAGATCAAGCACTCCGAGGTAACCGCGAAGGTGGGGATCGGCCCGAACGGCACCGGCGGCTTCCAGCTCGCCGTTGAGCTCGTCGCGCACATCCCCGGCTTGGACCAGAACGTCGCGGACAAGCTGGTCGAGCAGGCCCACCAGGTCTGCCCGTACTCGAACGCGACCCGCGGCAACATCGAGGTGGCGATCACCGCCACCGTCTGAGGGAGGCGTTGATCCTATGAGCAAGACCCCGATCACCAGCCCGTTGCCCGACGCCGACCGCGACACGGTCGGAGCGGTGCTGCAGGCCACGCTCGTCGACCTGGTCGACCTGTCGTTGATCGGGAAGCAGGCGCACTGGAACGTGGTCGGCAAGAACTTCCGCAGCGTGCACCTGCAGCTCGATGAACTGGTCGCGACGGCGCGTACCGCCGCCGACCAGGTCGCCGAGCGGGCTGCGGCGTTGGGTGTCACGCCGAACGGCAAGGCGAAGACGATCGCCTCGTCGTCCGGCGTGCCCGACATCGCCGAAGGCTGGCTCAAAGAGGACCAGGTTGTGGAGGCCGTCGTCTCCTCGCTCGCAGCCCTGATCGCCCGGCTGCGCAAGCGGATCGACGAGACCGACAAGCCGGACCTCGTCACCCAGGACCTGCTGATCGGAATCACCCAGGACCTGGAGCAGGCGCACTGGATGTGGCAGGCCCAGCAGGCCTAGACGAAGCCGGGTGACCCGCAGCAGGTCTTGTACTTGCGGGCCGACCCGCACCAGCACGGATCGTTGCGACCCGGTGGCCACACGATCGCGCCGTTCGTCAGCGCCAGGTGCTCGGCGTAGTCGGCGCGGGTCTTCCCGGCCGCCGGGTCGGTGTCCTTCGCGAAGTCCGCGTACTCGTCGGCCGCGCCGACCGCGATCTTGGCGTGGCCGCCGAAGTCGGCGAAACCGCGCAGGAAACGCTCGACCTCCTGCCGGTGCGCCTCGTGCGGGCGGTCGAGACCGCGCAGCTTCGGATAGCCGTCCGGCCAGCGCTTCATCACCTCGGCCAGCTCGTCCGCCGGCCAGTACACCGTCGTCAGCTGCTCAGTCACAGCCGACCGACCGCCTTCTCCTCCAACTCGCGGGCTTCGTCCACGAGATCAGCGAGTGCGACATGGAGGTCAGTCTGGCCCTCCGCCAGCGATGCCTCCAGTGCACGTTCGGCGATCTCGGACCAGATCCGCCCGGACGCGTGAAAATCCGCCGCGCCCGGCAGGCCCGCTTCCTCGAGGAACTCGGCGTAGAGCGGCCTCGTCGCCGAGGGCGCGGTGTACTCCAGTTCGATGCAGTCGTGCAGCCGTTGGTAGACGAACGCCCGCGCACCTGGCGTCGACCAGCGCTGCGCCCAGCCCTTCCTACCGCGAACGTCACGCATCTCGGTCGCCAGTTTGCGCATGCCGGAGAAGCCGAAGTTGACGTCGAAGTTGTTGCCCAGCACCGGGCCGGTCAGGTGCGCGACCGTGGTTCGGACGGCGGCAGCCACGTCCGGTTTCGCAGCAGTGCCGGTGATGGTGATCATCTCGTGCTTCTTGCCCCACGCGGTGAGGAAGTCGTTGAGCGGCAACGGGTGCGCGTCGTCATCGCGCACGAGCACGGTGTCGCCGTCGACGGACTCGACCGCCACCGAGTACGGCTCGGGGCCCCACTCGCCGGTCCGGCCGCTCCACGGCAGCTTGGTGCGATCGACCGTGCAGATGAGCTTGCCGCCGCCACGGAGCTGCTTCGAGGCCTTCGCGACCGAGCCGGTCGTCGTGACCTGGTGCTCGATCCCGGAGTTGCGCAGGGCGGCCGCGATGTAGGGGTCCGGGTGGTGCCGCGCGACGATCGTCATGGTGGGCGCGTCCAGGCCCTTGTACTCGAACACGAAGTACATGAACCCGATGCCGCCGGCCAGGCCGGCCAGCATCGCCTCGGACATCGTGCCGCCCAGGACGTGCCGGAGCAGGGCGGTGTCGTGCATGAGCACGGGCTTCTCGCGCAGCAGCTGCCTGCGCGCGGTGGTGTAGGACTCGCCGGTCCGCTCCATGCGGGAACGGACCAGGCGCTTGAAGGACTTCTGCTCGGTCATCGTGAGCCTCTCGCGGACGCGTCCGAGCGGACCCCACGCCCCGCCCGAACCGTCCGGGCGCACGACAACGGCTGCATGCCGAGCAGCGCCCCGAGGACATCAGGCCCCCTTTGCCTCCGCGGTGCCGGTCAGCGTGGGTGACCGGTCAGGAGGTGAGGCGCGGGACGGCGCCGCGGTCAGATTAACCCTCCAGCGCGCGCCTTGCGAAGTCCACTTCCGCGGCGGTCTGGCGGATCGTCTCGGCGACGACCAGCGACCCGTGGCCCGCGTCGTAGCGGTACAGCTCGTACTTGGCGTTCCTCGTCTGCAGCGCGTCCAGGTAGTTCTCGATCTGCCGGATCGGGCAGCGCGGGTCGTTCTCGCCCGCGAGGATCAGCACGGGCGCCTTGACGTTGTCGATGTACGTCAGCGGGGAGCATTCCCGGTACAGGTCCGGCAGCTCCTCGGGCGATCCGCCGAACAGCGCCCGGTCGAACGCCCGCAGCGGCTCCATCTCGTCCTCGTACGCGGCGAAGTAGTCCGCGACCGGGACGCCCGCGACGCTCGCCGCCCAGCGCTCCGGCTGCGTCCCGATCGCCAGCAACGACAGGTACCCGCCCCAGCTCGCGCCGTTGACGACACACTTGGCGGGGTCCGCGAGGTTGTTCTGGACGGCCCAGTCGTGGACCTTCGCGACGTCTTCCAGTTCGGTCAGGCCCGGCCGGCCCTCGATCGCGTCCCGCCACGCCGAGCCGTAGCCGGTCGAGCCGCGGTAGTTCACGTGCACCACGGCGAAACCGGCGTCCAGCCACACCGCGCGGTACGCGGAGAACCGGTCCTCGTCGGCCGAGTGCGGCCCGCCGTGCAGCAGGAACACCGTGGGGAACGGGCCCTCGCCCGCGGGCTTCGCGTAGAGCGCGTGCACGCCGTCGACGAACACGTCCTCCATCGGCTGGGACTTCTCGGCCCGATGCCCCGGCGCCTCCAGCAGCGTGCTCACCACGCCGTCCTTCAGCGTGCGGATGACGCCCGGCTGCTCGGCGTTGGACCACGAGTACTCGACCGCGCCGTCCGGCCGCACGCCCGCGGAGCCGATCACTCCCCGTGGAACGTCCAAAGTGGAGAGTTCACCGGTGGCGATGTCGTAGCGGTGCATGGTGTTGCGGGCTTCATGCGTGTGCAGCACGAGCAGGGCGCTGCCGTCGGGGTACCAGTCCGCGGTGACCTCACCGGGCAGGTCGATGGTCAGCTCGGTCTCGGTGTCCGTGCTCAGGTCCCAGATCAGCAGTTCTTCCCGGCCGCGCCGCTCGTGCGCGACCAGCAGCCGGTTGTCGCCGTGCACCGGGCTGAACGCGACCGCGTCGAGTCCCTTGCCCTTGCCGTCCCACTTCTCGGCCCTCGTCGTGTTGTCCGCGACGTTGAGGATCCGCAAAGCCATGTGGCGGTTGTCGCCGTGCTCGGAGTGCGCGATCGCGACGAGCGTCTCGTCCTTGGACAACCCGGAGACGCCGCCGTCGTGCTCGTTCTGGTAGATGACCTCGGCTTTGTTCCCGTTGCGGGACAACCAGATCGTGGTGCCGTCGTCGGTGCTGGCCGCGATGGCCGTGACGGCGCGCCCGATCTCCAGCCCGGCCGGGTAGCCCGCGTGCACGCCCTCGACGGCCGGCAGCGTCTCGCCCTTCGCGAACGGCTCGCGCACCCAGACACCGAACTCGTCACCGTCGTGGTCGTCGAACCACCAGATCTCGGTGCCGTCGGCGTTGAGCGTGCCGTGCGACGTGCCGTTGGGCCGGTCCGTGACCTTGCGGTGCTCGTTCGTGGCGCGGTCCCACGCGTAGATCTCCCACACGCCGCTCGCGTTCGACAGGTACAGCGACCGGTCCGGCGCGTCGTCGGCCCAGCCGGGCAGGGTCACGCGCGGGGCGGTGAAGCGGTCCCGCCACCGGGCCTCGGCGGCGGGGTCGGCGAAGAGCTGGTCGGGCACGTTGGCCGCGGGATGCGTCGTCACGTGCCCGATCCTGCCTCATTTCCGCTACGGGGCCACGTCCGCATAGCTCGTGCCCAGCTTCGCGTCGTTCAGCCACGCCGTCGCCCGGCCGCTGTTCGGGCCGGACCGGTAGACGCCCCACTTCGTGTTCACGTGCGTGCCCCACAACGTGGCGGCGGGGTAGCGCTTCTGACCGTTGTTGAACGTCTGCTGCACGCCGTTGCGGTAGAGCTCCACCCAGCCGTCGTTACCGCGCGACAGCTTGAACCCGATCACCCAGTCGTTCCACTGGTTCACGGGGAACGACGTCACCCAGATCTGCTTCGTGCCGCCGGTCGGTGAGGTGAGCTGGAACTCCAGCTTGCCGTCGCCGAGGGTGCGCATAACGAACGGACCGGACTTCGGCTGGCTGCCGCTCGAGCCCGAGATGTGCAGCTGGTACACGCTGATCCAGTGGCCGCCATTGGGGTTGAGCTGCCACAACGCGCGCCAGCCGAAGTAGAACGTCTTGCCGACGTCCGACCCGGTCAGCCGGTACGGCGAGCCGTTCTTGCGCATGCCGCGGCTCTCGCACCGCTCCTTGCCGTTGCCCCAGTCCCAGGTCTCGTACTTGATGGACGGGCCGTACTTGCCCTGCGGATCGTTCGCCACGGTGATGCTGCCGGGGTCGGTCTCCAGTCCGTCGAACACGGCGGCCGGGCCCTTGGCCGGGTCGGCCTCCCAGAGCACGCCTGGAACGGCCGATGCGGTGGCCGGCACGGTCAGCACGGCCGTGAGGGCGGCCGCGAGCGCCCAGTGCAGTCGCATCTGATCTCCTCGGTGGATCACGCCCGCGGCAGCACGGAGAGGCATAGATCGGATGTATGCGGCGTAGATGCAAACGTTACCGCCGTCTCACGTGCGCGTCCACACCGCGACGTAGTCGACAACCATCGGACGTCCGCTTGCGGTCGCCGCCGTCGGTGTGGCATGTCCGGCGACCCCGTTCGGGAAGGCGCCGCCGACCGCGACGTTCAGCAGGATGAAGTAGCCGGCGTGCGAGGTCATCGAGGTCCACGCGCTTCCGCCGACCTGGTTCTGGCTGACCGAGTGGAACAGCTGGCCGTCGACGTACCAGCGCAGCTGGTTCGGGCTGACCTTCCGGTCCCATTCGAAGCGGTAGGTGTGGAACGCCGACTGGCACGACGAGCCCGGACAGGCGCGGAAGCCGCCGATGCCGTTGGTCTCGTTGCACGGCCCGCCGGGGTTGATGCCGCAGTGCAGCACGCCCCACACGCGGTTGATGCCGTTGACGTTCTCCATCACGTCGAACTCGCCGATGGCGGGCCAGTTCCAGTAGTTGCCGCGATACGGCGAGCCGAGCGCCCAGAACGCCGGCCAGTAGCCCTCCGCGGCGGTGCCGGTGACGTTCGGCATCTGGATACGGCTCTCGATGCGCAGCACGCCGTTGGCCGGTGCCTTGAAGTTCGCGCGCTTGGTCTCGATACGCGCGGACGTCCACTCGCCGTTCGCCGAGCGCAACGGGGTGATGCGCAGGTTTCCCGAGCCGTCGAGGCGCAGGTTGGCGCGGTCGTTCGTGTAGCGCTGGATCTCGCCGGTGCCCCAGTTGGCCGGTCCGCCGGGGTAGCTGTGCCCGGTGTCGACGATCCAGTTGTTGCCGTTCGGCGCGCTGTTCGCGGCGCCGGTGAAGTCGTCGCTCCAGGCGAGCGACCAGCCGGGCGGGGTGGGCGGCACCGAAGCCTGTGCGATGCCGGGAAGCAGGAGCAGGGCCGCGCATGCCAGCGCCATTCGGGTTTTTCCTGCCACGATGAGACCTCTCCACTCGGGTGAGCGTGGCGGCGGAACCACAATGGAAGCGCTCTCACGCTGTTCGGTCAACCATCGGCGGAGTTACCGTGTCCGAATGGCCGACACGACCGTGCTGCTCGAACGCGCCGAGACGCTCGAAGAGGTCCAGCGCATAGTGCGGACGACCGCCCGTGCGCTGCTCAAGGCGCACGGCGCGACGCTCGTGCTGCTCGACGGCGACAAGTGCTACTACGCCGACGAGGACTCGATGAGTCCTCTGTGGAAGGGGCAGCGGTTCCCCGCCAGGAACTGCATCAGCGGCTGGGCGATGCTCCACCGCCAGACCGTCGCGATCAGGGACATCCGGTACGACCCGCGCATCCCGCAGGAGGCCTACCGGCCGACGTTCGTGCGCAGCCTCGTGATGGCCCCGATCCTGCACCCGCATCCGATCGGCGCGATCGGCGGTTACTGGGCGGTCCAGCACCAGGCGACGCCCGAGGAGATCGCGGCGCTGGAGGAGCTGGCCGAGGCGAGCGGTGCGGCCCTGGAACGGTTCCCCGAGGGCCTGCCCGCCCGCGGGTTCCTCAGCCCTTAGTGCGGAGCGAGCCTGCGGACTGTCGTCACGGTCAGCACGAACGCGGCGGCCACGCCGAGTGTCACCCACGCTGAGCTGAGCAGATACACGACGGCGAGTGCCTGGATCACGACCAGCGCCTGAGCCGCACGCCGGTGCGCCGTGGAAAGCATGGGGACCACCGTGGCCCGCCCGCGCACCCCTGTCGAGGAAAACCACCCGATGGAGGGGTCACGTTCGCACCGTGCCGAACCGTCGCCACGCCAGCGTCGTCAGGATCGTCATGGCCCCGAACGCCATCCAGAACGGCGCCGTGATGCCGAACGTCCGCGCCACGAACCCGCCGAGCAGGGCCCCGACCGCGGTGCCGCCGATCGCGAGCAACATGAAGCCGCTCGCCACCCGTCCGCGCAGCTCGTCGGGCACCGCGCGGTGCCGCAGCGAGCCGACGACGACGTTGAACACCGCCGCGTGGATCCCGAACAACGCCATGACCACGCCCGCTGCCCACGGCGACCGCGCCAGCGCGAGCAGCAGGTGAACGCTGGTCTCGATCACGAGCCCCACCCGCAACAACACGGCGGGCCCGAACCGGTCGAACACCTTCGGCGCGATGAGCGCGCCGGGCAGCCCGCCGATCGCGAACGTCGCCAGCAGCACCCCGTACCCGGCGCCGCCGACGCCGAGCCGCTGTTCCGCGTACAGGACGTAGATCGACATCACCGCGGTGAGGGTGATGTTCATCAGGCACAACGACAGCGCCATCAGCCGCACCACGTTGTGCGCCCACAGCCACCGCATACCTTCGGCGATCTCGGTTTTGAGGTGTGGCCGCTCCGGTCGTCCGGCCGGCCGCTCGATGCGGATGAACGAGGTCAGCACGGCCGCCACGACGAAGCTGACCGCGTCGATCCCGTACGGCAGGGCCGCCGCCGAGACGAACAGCGCCGCCCCCACCGGCGGCGCCAGCAGGCTGTTGCCGACGATCTGGAAGTACTGGATCCGCGCCATCGCGCGCGGCAGCAGGTCCGCCTCGACCACCGCGGGCACCATCGTGCCCGCCGCGTTGTCCGCGAACGTCTCGCCGACGCCCAGCAGGAACAGTGACACGTAGATCACCGGGATATTCGCCGTGTGCGTCAGTACCGCAAGCGCCAGCGCGCCGACCACCAGGCCGCGCAGCACGTTGACGACCACGACGACCCTGCGCCGATCCCAACGGTCGACCAAGGCCCCGCTGAGCAGCCCGAACAGCAACCACGGCAGCCGTTGCGCGAACACCGCACCCGCCACGAGCGACGGATCGCTGGTCAGTGACGCGAGCAGCAGGGGACCGGCGGCGAGGACGAGCCCGTCGCCGGTGTTGGAGATCGCGTTGGCCCACCACAGCTTCGTGAAGTCCGGGCCGAGCCGCCTTCGGGTGATCTGCGTCGCCACGTTTCGAAGCTAACGGCCCTGATCACCGGCGTGCGGCTCATTTCCCGCTGAGCGAAACCTCGCGAACGTCGCGCAACGCCCTGATGTCGGCCGTGGGATCGCCACCGACCACGAGCAGGTCGGCGTCGAACCCGGTGCGCAGCCGCCCTTTGCGATCACCAAGGCCGCAGACCCGCGCCGCCCGGGATGTCGCGGACGCCAGCGCGTCGGCGGGCGCGATACCGGCCTCGACGAGCTCCGCGATCGCGTTCGGCAGCACGCCGTGCCGCTTGCCGGGGCTGATCCCCGTGTCGGCTCCGGAGATGATCGTGACGCCGTGCTCGTGCATGCGTGCCACGAGGGCATGCCGGTCTTCGAACGTCCACCGGAAGTGCCGCATCATCTCCAGCACCCGTGGTGCGACCACCCCGCCGTCGACCCGGCCCAGCGTCGGGCACACGGCGATGCCTTTCTTCGCGATCGCGTCGAGAACCTCGCCGGGCAGCTTGATGCCCGTGCTGGTCAAGCACGTGCAGTGCTCGATGCCGTCCACCCCGGCGGCAACCGCCTGCTCGACCGCGGACAGCCCGTGCGCGTGTGCCGTGACCGGCAACCCGCGCCGGTGCGCTTCGTCGACCACGAGCCGCAGCTCGCCGAGGGTGAACTGGCACGCCCCGACATCGGTGCCGGGCGTCATGATGCCGCCCGTAGCCATGATCTTCACGACGTCGGCGCCGCGCTCGGCGCGTTCCCGCACCGCGGCGATGATCTGCTCGGGCCCTTCGACCGCACCACCCATCGACGCGCAGTGCCCGCCGACGCTGGTGATGGGCGGCCCGGCCGCGACGATCGACGGCAGGCCTGCACGGCCCCGCCACCCGAGCACCGCCCAGTCGCGGTCGCCGAGGTCGCGCACGGTCGTGACCCCCGCCGCGAGCTGTTGCCGCAGTCCCTGTTCGATCACCTCGTCGAGGTGCTCGTCGGAGAAACCGGACAGGCGTTCCAGCGCGTCGAGACCGTTGTCGCCGCAGAGGTGCACGTGCGTGTCGATCAGTCCGGGGAGAACGGTCGCGCCGGGGTGCTCGATCACCCGCCACTGTTCGCTCACGTCGGGCCAGCTGTTCTCGATGCCGGCGATGCGGCCTTCCTCGACAAAGACCGTGACGGGGCCGGTGAGCATGCGCTCGCCGTCGAAGCCTCGGGCGGTGCGCAGAGCGAACACGGCGGCCTCCGAAGGCAATAGAAAAAGCTCAAGGCCTGTCCATTGTGGACAGGCCTTGAGCTGCGTCGGGGTGACAGGATTTGAACCTGCGACCTCTTCGTCCCGAACGAAGCGCGCTACCAAGCTGCGCCACACCCCGATTTGGGAACGAAGAGAACCTTACAGGATGGGGCTGCTCAACTCCGAATCGGGTCCCCCTCAGCCACCTCAGACCGTGGCTGACCAGCCTCAACAGGCCGCGGCACCAGCGTCAGCAGCGAAGCCTCGGGCGGGCACGCGAACCGCACGGGAGCGTAGGGCGAGGTGCCGAGTCCGGCGGACACGTGCAGCCACATGTGCGCACCCCACCGGGACACGCCCTTGGCCCGTGACCGGTCGAGCTCGCAGTTGGTCACGAGAGCGCCGTAGAACGGCACGCACAGCTGCCCGCCGTGCGTGTGGCCGGCCATGACGAGGTCGTAGCCGTCGGCGGCGAACGGGTCGAGCACGCGCGGCTCCGGCGAGTGGGTCACTCCCAGGCGCAGCACGGCGTCGGGGTCCGGGGCGCCCGCGATGTCGGTGTAGCGGTCGCGCTTCAGGTGCGGGTCGTCGAGGCCCGCGGTGAAGATCGTCTGGCCGGCGACCTCGACGGTGCGGCGCACGTGGGTCAGGTCGACCCAGCCGCGTTCGACCATGGCGGCCCGCAGGTCGCGCCACGGCAGGCCGATGCCGTGGATGCGCTTGGTCTTCGCCGACGGCAGCAGGTAGCGGGCCGGGTTCTTCGGGCGCGGCGCGTAGTAGTCGTTGCTGCCGAACACGAACACGCCGGGGAAGTCGAACAGTGGACCGAGCGCGCGCAGCACGGCGGGAACGGCCTGCTTGTGGGCGAGGTTGTCGCCGGTGTTGACGACGAGGTCCGGGGCCAGTTCGGCCAGCTCGGCGACCCAGCGCTGCTTGGACCGCTGGTTCGGCATCATGTGCAGGTCCGAGATGTGCAGCACCCGGATCGGCTTCGCCTCGGGCGCGAGCACTGGGACCGTGGCCTGACGCAGGGTCCAGCGGGTCCGCTCGATTCCGGCGGCGTAGGCGACGGTCGCGGCGCCGAGGGCGGTGGTGGCGAGAAGGGCTCGGCCGAACGTGTTCACGGCAGCCGAGGGTAACTCGATCGGTGTTCGCACGGGCGGCCGGTACCGTTCCCACCCATGGCGGAGTTGAAGACGCGGCTGCAGAGTGACCTCACGGCAGCCATCAAGGGCCGGGAGACGGTTACCGCGGGTGCGCTGCGGATGGCGCTCACGGCCGTGACGACCGAGGAGGTCTCCGGCAAGAGCGCGCGCGAGCTCACCGACGACGAGGTCGTGAAGGTGCTGACCCGCGAGGCTAAGAAGCGCAAGGAGGCCGCCGAGGCGTTCGCGAACGCCGGCCGCGACGAGAAGGCCGAGCAGGAACGCGCCGAGCTTGCCGTGCTGGAGTCGTACCTGCCCGCGCAGCTCGACGACGCCGAGCTCGCCGCCATCGTGGACGCCGCCGTGGCCGAGGTCGCCGGGCAGCTCGGCGAGCAGCCGGGTCAGCGCCAGATGGGCCAGGTCATGAAGATCGTCAACGCCCAGGTGGCCGGGCGGGCCGAGGGCGGCCGCGTCGCGGGCGCCGTCAAGGCGAAGTTGTCGTCGTAGGACTGGGCGCGCCGCCGGTCGGGTAGACCGGCGGCGGGCAGTCGTCGATGTCGTGGCGGTGCACCTCGGTGCTCGCGGTGATCGGCAACGGGATCTCGAACACGGCGCACACCTCCGCGGACCCGCCGCCGAACGGCATGCTGCCGAGGAACTGCGACGCGTAGTAGGTGATCACGATCTTGTCGGATGCTCTCGTCATCGCGCGGATCCCGGTGCCGCCCCAGGGCGATATCCGGCTGATCTCCTCATCGGACAGCTCGCCGTCGCGCATCTGCTCCTGCAAGGACTCCTGCATGGCGTTGACCGTGCGGTTCACCGCGTTCCGCGCCTGCTCGTCCTGCTTCCGCATCGAGATGTGGAAGCTCACCATGATCCACGCGTAGACGCCGACGACCAGGGCGATCAGCCCGAAGCACAGCCACGCGAACACTTTCCACGGCGTCCCCATGCCTGCCCCCTATCAGCAGTCGTGCGTGGTGACCTGCCCGGTGCCGGGCACCCACCACACGAGCGTGGTGAGTGCCCGGCGGTCGGGTCATGAACCTTGATAGCCGATCTCGGACAACCTGCGTTGCAACAACAGTGAGTAGCCCGCGGCGCCCGCGGAGCTGGGGTGGAACGACTCCCGGCTGACGCAGGGATCCGGCGTCATCCTCGGGACGGGGATGCACTTCGCGTCGGGGTCGCCCCGGTGGAAGTCCCCCTCGCCGTTCGGCCCGAGCTTCACCCCGTTGATCCAGGGCACCGAGTCGCAGATGCGGTGCTGGTCGAAGTGGTCGAGCGCCGACGCGAAGTACACCTTCCGGTTCGCGGCGGCGAGTCCGTCGACGACCTCCTTCTGCTTCTGCGCGATGTACTCCGCCAACCGGTTCAGCGGTGCGGCCACCGGTCCGGTGATCGCCTGGATGTTGCACACGTTGTCGCCCTCGTTGAAGAGCCTCGGGTACCCGAGCAGGACGATCTTCGCGTTCTTCGCCTTGTCGGAGACGGCGGTCAGGGTGGTGCGGTACGCCTCCATGTTCCGGTCCACGATCTGCTTGTACTTGGCCAGGAACGCCTCGTGGCCGCCGGCCTCACCGCAGCTCGGGCTCAGGATGCACGCGGTGATCCCGTCGGTGAACATCGAGTCGTTGTTCGCACCCATGGTCATCGCGACCATCGTGGTGTTCTCGTCGAGCGCACCGGAGTTGATCTGACCGATCTCGCGGAACTGGCCGTTGCCCAACTCCGCGTAGTCCTTGACATCGTTGGTGTGCCACGCGGGTTGCGGCTTGTCCATGATGAAGTTGGTGTCCGCACCGGAACACGCCACGAAGCCGAGCTCGGCGTCGGGTGCGAACCTGTCCGCGAGCTGCCCGAGGTTCTCCTGTTGTCCGGAAAGGACGGTCTGGCGGATCCACGCGTTGCGGCTGCGCCGACAGGCGTTCCAGTCGAGCGTCCCGTGGTTGTTGTCGGACTCCTTGAAGTAGTCCCCGGCTCCTTCACCGGAGGTGTAGGAGTCGCCGAGCACCGCGACGATGTGCTTCGGCTTGGCGGTCAGCGGCTGGAACGCGATCGCGTCCCAGGCGATGTCGTTGACCAGCCGGCCGTCCGCGGTGATGTTGCCGAGCCGCACCCGCGGTATGCCGTTGAACTGGTACACGCCGAGGGAGACCCACTTGTTGGCCTCGGTGCCCTGTGACAGGTAGCGGGATCGTTCGAACACGCCGTTGCCGCGGTCGATGTCGTACCGCGCCTGCTGGGTGTGCGCACCGTGGTCCGGCATGTGCACCAGCACCCTGGCCCACTGGTTGAGCCCGCGGTTCAGCTTCCACGTGCCGGTCACCTTCAGCTTGTAGCCGATGTCGTCGGCCTGGTTCGTGTGGGAGAACCAGAAGTGGCCGCCGAACCCGGCGCCCAGCTGATGGAAGTCGATCTTCGACGGATAGGTGCCGCTGGTGTTGGCGAAGTCGAGCGAGAACGACCCCTCGTTGGCCCAGTTGTTCGCACAGGGACGTTGGGAGGTCGAGTGCGCCGCTGTGCCCGTCGGTACGTCGTCGACGATCAGCGCGTCGCCCGGCAGGCCGTCGCGCTTGCAGTTGGGCGGATAGCTCCTGCCGTCGGGCTGGTAGCCGATGTCAGGATCGCGGAACCGGTTGGTCCACACCGCACAGTCGCGGTCGCAGTTGTCCTTCCACGTGGCCGTGTGGTGCCACCAGCACCGCAGGTCGTAGTAGCCGTTCGCGTCCTGGTGCCCGCACGGCCCCGCATCCTCCCCGATCGTGCCCTCGTCCTCCGGGGTGTTCGGGTCGTCGGGCTTGTTGGGCGTGAACTTCTTGGTGAGGTCGCAGTTGTTCTTGTCGACGCTGCAGAACAGGTAGTACGGCGGTTTCACGTCACGACGGTTCTGCTGCGAGCTGGGCGTGCCGTCGCCGGGGTCCTCGCTCGGATCGGCGTTCTCGTCCCAGCCGTTCCACGTCAGGTAGTTGAAGCCGGAGACGACCTTGCCCGGCTCCTCCCAGGACTCGATGGGGTGGCCGGCCCAGCCGAGCACCTTCTCCGGGTACGGCCAGTCCTGCGGGTGCGCCGCGTCGCCGTAGCCGTACTCCAGGAACGGCTTGCGCGTGGGCGAGTACTTCGGGTTGACCGGGTTGTTGGCCCAGCCGACGCCCCACGGCTTGGACTGCGACGCGTCCGGGTAGTTGAAGCCGGAGTTGTAGGCCCAGATGGCGAAGAACCAGTTCTCGGCCTTGTTCACGTCACCGTTGTTGATCATCAGTCCGTGGCGGCGCGTGGTGTTCCACTTCTCCTGCAGGATCCGCAGGCCCGCCGCGACGTTGGTGGCGAAGTCGACCGCGACCGCTCGCTGCTGGTTGGGCGAGAGCGCGGTCTCGCCCGGCTTCTCCTTGCCCGCCAGCCGCATGCCGTCGGTGATCTGGGTGACGCCGTAGCCGCAGTCGGCCTTGGCCCAGTTGATGTTCCAGTCGTCACTCTGGTCGCCGTTGTAGAGGTCGACGCCGTAGAAGTTGCCGATCAACGGGTTCGACGTGACGCCGGGCAGTGCGAACCGGGCCGCCTGCCACATGTTCGACTCCTGCGCGATGATGCCGAGGAACACCTGCGGCGGCACCTTTCCGCCACCCTCGAGCGGGATCGGCGGGAACATCGACTGCGGCTGCCACGACACCGGCATCCCGGAGTTCTTCCAGTTCGCCTCACGCGTGATGGTCAACGCCGAGTCGACCGCGTAGTCCACGGCCCACTCGACCTGACGTGCGGTCGGTTGGTACACCTGGATGTTCGGGTTGTTGCGCGCGATCGCGCACACCTGCTCCGCCGGGTCGAGCGGGGAGTCCGGTGAACCCTGCGCCGACATCTCACCCGAAGGCGTGCCGAGCTTCGGGTGCGGCGCGCGCCCGCTGTCGCCCGCGTCGGTCGCGGCCGGGTCCACGGTGAACGCGACCGGCTTTCCGGTCGTCGCCGACCTTGCCTCGACGCGGACCGGCCGGGCCGCGAACGGGTCGCGCACCGGCGTGCGCGGGTCCGGGTTCTTCGCCCGCAACACCGAGGTCACCGCGAGCTCGCCCAGCGTCGACATGGTGCTCTCGTTCGAGACGTCCAGCCGCTTGACGGTCCGGGGCAACGGCGACAGCTTGGCGACCTTACCGGTCACGAAGACCTTGCCCGCCGCACTGGCCGCCAGACCGATCTCCATCAACGGACCACGAGCCAGCGCGGCGACCTTCGCGCCCTTGCCGACGCGGTCCACCCGCCGCACGACGCCGTCCGCGCCCTCACGGTCCATGAACACGACACCGCCGTCGGCGTCCGCGCGCAGCCGGAACGGCAGCTGCGCGGACTTCGCCAGCAGCTCGCGCTTACCCTGCGCGTTCACGGTCACCACGCCGCCCGAGTCCGCGGCCACGATCCCGTTCTTCGTGGGGATCGACGAGGTCAGCTGGCCGGGCACCTCGATCGCCTTGCCGACGGTGTTCTTCGCGGCGTCGACCTCGAACAGCCGGGTCTTGCCCAGCGTCTCCACGCCCTCCTGAGTCACGACCGCGGTCTCACCCGTGCCGCAACCGGGGTTGTAGTAGGCCAGCGTGCTCTGCACCGGCAGCTTCGTCACCGCACCCGACTCGAGATCGACCGTCGCGGTGAATCCGCCCCGGTCGAACAGCTCGGCCTTGTTGGTGAACGTCCGCGGTGCGTAGACCACCACGAGCCGCTTACCGGAACCGGTGGCACACACGTTGCCGATCCACTGGTCCGCGTCGAAACCGCGCTCGGACAGCGTGGCCACGGTCCGCCACTCGTAGCCCTCTGCGGCCTTCGCGGCGAGGATGTGGAACCCGTCCGCGTCGCCGGACGTGGTCCACGCCACGTCTCCGGACTTCTGCCACTCCCTGCCGAGCACCTCGCCGCGCTTGCCGGGCGGCACCAGACTCGGCTCGGAGCTCTTCACCTCCTGCTGTGCGATGTCCTTTTGAGACTTGTCAGGGACCGCCTGTGCGGCCGTGACCGGCAGCAGCGACACGACGATCGCGGCCCCCAGTCGTTTGGTCGTTCTTGACCAGAGCACGGTGCTCTCCACGTTGTGCGGGCACGCCAAAGGCGCGCCGGACCTGAAGTCGGTTTGGTGGCGGCGTTGACTGCGAGCAGCGCTCTGATCAGGTGTGAACGGACATGACGTCCATGACGAACCCCCCAGTTCGTATGTCCCCGCCCCAGTACGAGGACATGTCGACCTTAGGCGAAACGGATGGTCAGGGGCTAGTCGACGTTTCCCACCCCGTCAGGAACGAACGAGGGGCCACTCCGCGGTGTCGGAGTGGCCCCATCGTCATCTGGGTTCGCCGGGCTCGGTCGGGATCGTGATCGGTGGCGGCTCACCTGGGTGGCCCGGATCGCCTGGTTGCCCCGGATCCGCGGGCGGACCGGGCTCCTGCGTGTCGCTCGGCACCGGCGGCGGTACGTAGCCCGTGCTCACCATCAGCATGACCACGGTGCCGCGCAACGCGTTGCCGCGCGGCGACTGGCTGACGACCGTCCCCTTCGGCTGGTCGGAGTTGAAGTTCTGCTGGCTCACCTTGTAGCCGGCGCGCTCCAGGATCTGCGTGGCGTCGTTGACGTTCTTGCCGACGACGTCCGGGATCTGCATCTCCTTGCCGCCCTTGCGGTACCGGTCCTCGATACCGGGCAGCGGCGACGCCGGGATGTTGCCGTGCACCTTCGTCATGGTGTCGAACCACGTCTTCGCCGGGATCGTGCCGCCGAAGATGTTGCCGTTCGCGCAGAGGCGGGGTTGGGCACCGAGGCAGATCGGCCGCGGGTTCGTGCCGTCGTTGAACGTCTGCACCGCGCCCGCGAAGTCCGGGGTGGCGCCGATGAACGCGGCGGACTTGTACTCCTCGGTGGTGCCCGTCTTGGCGATCATCGGGCGGTTCCACTTGAACTGCTTCGCGGCGTTGGCCGCGGTGCCGTTGCCCTGGTCGTCCTTGCTCATGCCGACCGCGAGGCCGTTCGCGAGGCCCTCGGCGACGACCTGCTCGCACGGCGACTCGTTCACCGGCACCTGCTTGCCGCTGCGGTCCAGCACCTTCTGCAACGGCGACGGCGGGCACCACTTGCCGCCGCTGATGATCGTCGCGACGACGTTCGCCAGCTCCAGCGTGCTGACCGGCGCCGGCGACAGCGTGAACGAGGCGTTGCCGCCGTTCTGCTTGTAGAACTCGGTCTGCGAGATCCGCAGCTGCTTGTCCTTGGCCTTCGGGTCCGGCCGTGTGCCGGAGATGTTCGTCGCCATCGTCTCGCGCATGCCGAGCCGCCCGGCCATGTCGACCACCGGGTCCATGCCGAGCTGTTCCTCGAGGATGACGAAGCCGGTGTTGGGCGACGTCTGCAACGCCTGCTGCAGCGGCATCTGCGGCGGGTAGCTCGAGTCGAAGTTGCGCAGGCAGTACCAGCGGGTGTCCGGTTCGCCGGTGCCGGGACAGCCCTTGCCGCCACCCTTGAAGCGCTTCGAGACGTACGAGGTGGGCGTGGCCATCATGCTCTCGATGCCCATGCCCTTCTCCAGCGCGGCGGCCGCGGTGAAGACCTTGTAGACCGAGCCCGCCCCGAACTTGTTCTCCACGCCGCTCGGGAGGTCGAACGTCGTCTGGTGCTGGTCGCCCTTCAGGCCGTAGTCGCGGTTGGCGACCAGCGCGAGCACCTGGTGGCGTTCCTTGCCCGGCTTGACGATCGCCATCGTGTTCGCGATGCCGTCGATGCCCTTGTTGACCTGAGCCTCGGCGGCCTGCTTCGCGACCGCGGTGACGTTTCGGTCCAAAGTGGTCTGGATGACATAGCCGCCGGTGCGCAGCTGCTCCTCGCTGAAACCCGCGCGCTGCAAGTAGTTCACGACATACGAACAGAAGAAGCCGTTTTCCGGTCCCGCGCCGACACAACCGTTCGGCGGCGTGCGGACCGGGGTCGCCAGGCCGAGGCCTTCCTTCTTCGCGGCCTCGGCGGCATCGCGTGAAAGCTTGTCGTTCTCGACCATCTTGTCGATCACTTTGTTGCGTCGTTCCAGAGCCTTGTCCGGATACGCTTCGGGGTCGAGCGCTGACGGACTGTTCACCATTCCCGCGAGCATTGCCGCCTGCGGAACGGTCAACTTGTCCGGCGTCGTGTTGAAGTACGCCTGTGACGCCGCGGCGATGCCATAAATGGTTGAACCAAAAGGCACCACGTTGAGGTAGCGGGCGAGGATCTCTTCCTTGCCAAGTTTTCGTTCCAGCTGAAGGGAGATCCGCGCCTCGCGCATCTTGCGGGCGACGGTCTGCTCCTGCGCCTTCTGCTGCTCGACCTTGTTGTTCCGCGCCACGACGTGGACCAGGTAGTTCTTGACGTACTGCTGCGTGAGCGTGGACGCGCCCTGCGACACCGAGCCCCTGACCTGGTTGGTCAGCGCGGCGCGGAAGGTGCCCTTCCAGTCGACGCCCTGGTGCTCGTAGAACCGCCGGTCCTCGACCGAGATCAGCGCCGCCTTCATGGTCGGCGAGATCTTCTCCGGCGGTGTCAGGACTCTGTACTGGTCGTACAGGTAGGCGATGGGGGCGCCGTCCTTGTCCGTGACCGTTGTGATCAACGGCGGATCGGTCGTCACCAAGTCGGCGGAGATGCTGTCCACGGTGTCGCTGGCCTGGTTGGACACGAGGCCCATGGCGCCGACGACGGGGAACAACATGCCCGCCAGGAGCACCCCGGCCAGCATGCACAGGCCGAGCATCTTGAGCACGCCATTCCTGACTCGCACGCGGGCCAGCGTACGCGTGACACGAACGGGTGATGATGATCAGCAACACCCGTTACTCAGGATGAGTAACGGTACTCAAGACAGGTAACGGCTCGGCAACCCAGGGTTGGACGTGGAACCAGAAGGCTCTACAGTCCGTCAACGTCCAATGAATGCGGCCGTCGGCGTCCGACGCTACGGCATCCGCGGCAGGGGTGTGGCGGATTTCAGGAAATTGGACAGCACATGAGGAGTGGGGGATATGGATCAGGGGGATTGGCGTATCAACGCTTCGTGCCGAGATGAGGAGCCGGACCAGCTCTTCGTTCGCGGCGCTGAGCAGCGCAAAGCGAAGCTTGTGTGCCTCGGGTGTCCCGTGCGCATGGAATGCCTCGCGGAGGCTCTGGACAACCGGATCGAGTTCGGTGTCTGGGGCGGGATGACGGAGCGTGAGCGTAGGGCTCTACTGCGTCGTCGACCGGACGTGGACTCTTGGTACGAGTTGCTCGACAACGCTCGCCAGGAGCACCTCGAGGACACACGCGTCGGGTAATTCCAGCTCACTCGCCGGCGAGCCGGCTGCCGATCTCCCGCAGACCGTCGATGTCGTGGACGTCGGCGGGCAGCGCGGGCACGCCGACGAGTGCGACACCAGGATGCGCGCGGGTGAACCGGGCCAGCAGTCGCTTCTCCCGATCTGCGACCGCGGCCCGGTCCGCGTGCAGCCGCAGCACGGCCGCCGCGAGCGGGGCGTCACCGGCACGTTCGAGGTCGTCCGCCGCGGCCAGCGCCTTCGGTGCGGGCAGCGCCGCCAGCACCGGATGCGTCCGGTTCGCGACGAGACCGCACAGCGGCATGCCCTCGGCGCTCAGTCGTTCGACGAAGTAGCTGGCCTCCCGCAACGCGTCCGGCTCGGCCGCGGCGACCACCAGGAACCCCGTGCCCGGTGAGCGCAGCAGCTCGTACGTGCGCTGGGCGCGTTCGCGGAATCCACCGAACATGCTGTCGAACGCCTGCACGAACGTCGACGCGTCGTGCAGCAGCTGACCGCCGACCACGGTGGCCACGGCCTTGGTGAACAGGTTGAACCCGGTGCCGACCAGCTTGAGCAGGCCCCGGCCGCTCGCCCTGGCCGGTGCCGAGAGCATCCGGATGAACCGGCCGTCGAGCACAGTCGACAGTCGCTGCGGCGCGTCGAGGAAGTCCAGCGCGCTGCGGCTCGGCGGGGTGTCCACGATGATCAGGTCCCACTCGCCCTGCGCGACCAGCTGGCCCAGCTTCTCCATCGCCATGTACTCCTGCGTGCCGGAGAACGACGAGGAAATGGTCTGGTAGAAGGGATTCGAGAGGATCTGGTCGGCCCGGTCGCGGCCGGCGTGCGTGAGCACCATGTCGTCGAACGTGCGACGCATGTCCAGCATCATCGCGAACAGCTCGCCCTTGGGTTCGAAACCCTCGACCTTCACCTCACGCGGCTGGTTGTCCAGCTCCCGCAGGCCCAGCGACTGCGCGAGGCGCCTGGCCGGGTCGATCGTGAGCACGACCGTCCGCCTGCCCCGTTCCGCCGCCCGCAGCGCCAGTGCGGCGGCGGTCGTCGTCTTGCCGACACCGCCCGAGCCGCAGCACACGAGCACGCGGGTCGCCGGGTCGTCGATCAGCGGGTCGATGTCGAGCCGGTTCATCGCACACCCGCCGCGACGAGCAGCTCGGCCAGTTCGTAGAGGGCGGCGACGTCGACGCCGTCGGTGAGCTCGGGCAGCTCGATCGACGGCAGGTCCGACTCGGCGAGCTTCTCCTTCGCGGACTGCTCCATGCGCACCCGGATCGCGTGCTCGACCGTTTCGTCGACGAGGCCGTGCAGCGTGTCCTCGTCCAAGTCGATCCCGGCGGCCCGCAGTCCGGCGCGCAGGCGTTCGTCGTCCACGTTGCCCTTGGCGGCGGCCGCGACGGACCGCGCGGGCAGGCGCGGCGGCCGCACCCGGTTCACCAGCACGGCACCCGGCCGCAGGTCCGCGGCGTCCAGCTCGGCGACCGCGTCGAGCGTCTCCCGCACGGGCATCTCCTCCAGCAGCGCGACCAGGTGCACCGCGGTGTCGCCGGAGTGCAGCAGCCGCACCACGCCCTCGCTCTGCCCCTTGATCGGGCCGACCTTCGCGAGATCGGCCATGGCCTTCGTGACGTCGAGGAACTTGACCACGCGCCCGGTCGGCGGCGCGTCCAGCACGACGGCGTCGTAGGTGTGCCGGCCCTGCGGGCCGGTGCGGTTGACGCACTCCTTGACCTTGCCGGTGAGCAGCACGTCGCGCAGGCCCGGCGCGAGCGTCGTGGCGAACTCGACCGCGCCCATCTTGCGCAGCGTCCGTCCGGCGAACCCCAGGTTGTAGAACATCGCGAGGTACTCCAGCAGCGCCGCCTCGGCGTCGATCGCCAGCGCGTGCACCTCACCGCCGCCGGGCGCGGACGCGATGCGCTCCTCGGCGTACGGCAGCGGCGGGCGGTCGAACAGCTGCGCGATGCCCTGGCGTCCCTCGACCTCGATCAGGAGGACCTTGCGGCCGCCCGTGGCCAGCGCGAGCGCGAGGGCGGCGGCGACCGTGGTCTTGCCCGTCCCGCCCTTGCCGGAGACCACGTGCAGACGAGCGCGGGTCAGCTCCTCCGTCCACGACATCACGTGGCCAGCCTATGTCGGGGAAGGTCAATCCATCATGGTGAGAAAGAAAACGACCATCGCGGTCGCGGCGACCAGCGCCCACACGACGACCGAGGGCAGCCACGTGGCGATGTTCACGGCGATCACGGCGACGACCAGCAGGCCGATCAGGCCGGCGCGGATCACCTCGCCGTGCGTGGAGTGCTTGCGGTCCCGGACCTGGGCCATCGCGACGAGCACCATCACCAGCCCGCCCACACCGAACAGACTGGTGGCGACGATCCGCCAGGTGTCCATGTGATCAAGGTAGCGCCAACCGGCGGATTCGGGCAGAGGTTAGGCTCCCGCCCATGACGAAGTGGGAGTACGCCACCGTGCCGCTCTTGATCCACGCCACCAAGCAGATCCTCGACCAGTGGGGCGAGGACGGCTGGGAGCTGGTCACCGTGCTGACCAACCCGACCGGTGAGCAGCACGTCGCCTACCTCAAGCGGGCGAAGGCATGAGCTGGTCGGAGCGTCTCGCCGAGCTGGGGATCAAGCTTCCCGGGGTGGCCGCACCGCTGGCCGCGTACGTGCCGGCAGTGCGCACCGGTTCGCACGTCTACACGTCGGGCCAGCTGCCGTTCGTGGACGGCTCTCTGGTCGCTACGGGCAAGGTCGGTGCCGAGGTCAGCCCCGAGGAGGCCAAGGACCTCGCCCGCGTGTCGATCCTCAACGCGCTCGCCGCGGTCGACTCGGTCGTGGGCATCGACAACATCGTCCGAATCGTGAAGGTCGTCGGATTCGTCGCTTCGGCCGAGGGGTTCACCGGGCAGCCGGCCGTTGTCAACGGCGCCTCGGAGCTGTTGGGTGAGGTCTTCGGCGACGCGGGCAAGCACGCGCGTTCGGCCGTTGGCGTGGCCGAGCTGCCGATCGGGGCGCCGGTGGAGATCGAACTGATCGTTGAGGTGTGAGATGTCGGACACGTGCCACGAGCTTCTGCTCCGCCTGGCCGGGCGGCTGCCGGACGACCTCCTCTGGAGGTACCGAGACTGGGCGGCGTCCGACGCGTATCCGGTGCTCGCGCGGTCGCTGCCCCGCACGCTCCTGCACGACCGCGTCGCTTTGACGGATCATGAACTGGCCCTTTTGCACGACGCCCTCGTGCCCTACGGGGCGGATCCCGGTGCCATCAGTTCGGTCAAAGGGCTGGACGAAGTGCCCCCCACCGACTACACCTTTACGCCGGAATCACCTGATCGGGTGGTCATGGGGGATTCCGCGACCGTTGTGCTCGGTGCGACGCTGCGAGGCCGGCACGGAGTCGGTGAGGTCCGCTCCTGCTGGCGTGTCGGGCAGGGGCCGGCCAGGAGGGTCATCCTGGTCGCCGCCACCACCGGCCACGCGCGGCTGACCGGCGAGTTGCAGCGGGTGCTGCGGGCGTTGGGCGAGCACGACCCGTGCGTCGAGGTCATGTCGTCGGGAATGGATCTTCCGCCCTACCACAGGGCGGCGTTGGCGGCTTCGGAGTTGGTCTGTGCCGGCGCCGAGTCCGAGGAGCATTTGGTGCTCAGTTAAGGAGTTTGGCGTGACGAGCGACGGCGTCGGTCTGCCGGTCCGTTTACACGATCTCCTGCTGGCGATGGCGGGTCGCGTCGACGACGACGCGCTGTCGCAGGCGCGTGAGTTCCTGGCCGTGGGGGAGCTCGACCGGGCGGTCGAGCTGCTGGTGGGCACCCTGCTCGCGGGCAGCATCCCCGTACTGCCGGACGAGCGCGCCGCGCTGGTGTGGCTGCTCGGCGAGGTCCGCTCGAACCCGGCGCTGGCGGACCGCCTGCCCGTGGTCGAGGTGCTGCCGCGCGTCCGTCACCGCTTCACCGCGGAAGCCGACCCCTTCGAGGGAGTCGGCGACGCCCTGTCCCGTGCCGTCTCGGTGCTCCCGGACGTCCGCGGCGTGCGCTGCGTCTGGCGCTCGTCGCCCGCCGGCTCGACCCCCGGCCCGCTGCCGCAGCGAGTCGTACTGGTCGACATCGGCCCCAAGGGCTTCGCCCCGGCAACGGCCTACCGCATCGACAGCGTCCTGCGCGGCGCCGGCGTCCGCGCCGCCGTCGAGGTCGTCACCGTCGGCACGCAGCTCAGCGACTACCACGCCGCCGCCATGACGTCGGCCCGCGCCCTCTCGGTCGCCGCCCCGCGTGCCGATGCTCCGGTTGCCAGGCAACCCGTCGAGACTCCGCAGACGACCTGGTTCGACAACTCGGACGAGCTTCCCGCTCCGGCGCCGGTGGCCGAGCCGACACCGGCGCCGGAGGCAGCGGAGAACCCCGGCTCACGACGTTCCCGCGCGGCGGCCCGTGAAAGTCTCGAGGGCGCCCAGCCCTTCCCGCCGAAGCCGGTGAAGCGCATCGCCGTTCCCGCGGAGGAGGAGGCGGCGTCTCCTGCTCCCGCTCCGGCTCCGGCTCCGGCAGAAGAGCGTCCCGCGGCTCCGATCGCGCGGGCCGAGGTGACCACGGAGCTCAAGCCGGACGAGCTCGCCGCTCTGCAGGCCGCGTTGGCCGAGGGGGCGGGCGAACCGTCGTCCGTCGACGCCAACCTCAGCGAGCGTGAACGGGCCCTGTTGCAGCAGCTGCACGAGGAGCTCGCGCAGCGCGAGCAGTCCGGGACCAAGGCCACCGACACCGGACGCTGGCAGATCGACCGGTCCAGTTCGCGGCAGAGCGCGTTCGGGGCGGCCAACAACGGCCACCCGCCGTTCCCGCCGGCCGGCTGAGGCTTTCGGACAGCCCGTTCACGCTTTGCGTGGACGGGCTTTCTGCTGCCCTGGGGCTTTGGGCTTTGGGCTTCGGGCTTCGGGCTTCGGGCTTCGGGCTTCGGGCTGGGGGCTGGGGGCTTCGGCTCCGCGCTTGCGCCGAGGTCCCCCGGCCTGGGGGACCCCCGTTTTCAACTCTGCCATGCGGCACCGACAGTTTCGGGCGCGCTGAGGCGTCAACGGGCCGTTCACGGCCTCGATTCGCAGGCAGTGCCCGCCGTGTGGTGAGCAGGGCGGCCGGTCGACCTGCCGTGCTGTGCGCGCTTGCGCCGAGGTACCCCGGCCTTGGGGGACCCCCGTTTATAACTCTGCCATGCGGCACCGACAGTTTTGGGCGGGCTGCGGCGTCAACGGGCCGTTCACTGCCCCGATTCGCCAGGTAGCGCGCGCAGCGTGGCGAGCAGGGCGGCCCGGTCGGCCCGGCTGAGCGCGCGATAGGGGCGCGAAGCCATCCGGTCCGTCGCCGCCTCGATGCGCGCCCGGATCGGGTCGTCGTCCTTCAACGCGCGCACTCCGTCCACCGTCAGGCCCTCCGCCTGCCAAGCCGCGGCGTGCGCGTCGGCGCGGTGGTAGCGCAGGGCGCGGAGCTGGTCCCACAGACGCGCCGCGGGGTGGTCGCCCGTGGCCGCCGCGGCGAACGGGTGATCCACCTCGATCTTCAGCTCGGGCGGGTCCGGCCAGAGCGCCGCGGCCGCCTTGGCGTGATTGCGGTTGATCTCGACGATGAACGGCTCGGCGAACTCCGTCGGCGTGATCTTGTCGGTGACCTTGATCCAGCCTTCACGTGCGAGTTCCAGCAGGCTCAGGTCGCGTTGCTCGGCGTGGTAGCGGTGGACGTCGAACACGACGTCCACGGGCGCGGGCAGGAGGCTGGCGACGTCGGCGAGCACCCACAGGTGCGGCGGCCGGATCGACGGACGGGCCGAACTGCGGTGCACGGCCGGGACGAGGCGGTGCAGTTCGATGGCGACTAGCGCAGCGGTGAGGCACGCGTCGGCGGCGTCGATCTCGACGGCCAGAGCCGGGTCGGCGGCCTCGGTGAAGTGCTCGAGTGCGCGTGACCAGTTGCCCTGGTCGTAGTAGCACCGGCCCCAGTGCTGGTGCACCAACGCGGTCAGCTCGCCGCTCTCCAGACACCGCGCGAACTCCGCATGTGCCTCGACGTAGCGCTCCTGCCACTGCAGGGTGCGGGCGAGCTCGAGTCGCGTCGCGACGGTCGGGTTGAGCTCCATGGCTCTTCGCAGCGCCCATTCGGACAGCGCGACCTCGCGCAGCATCCGGGCGGCGACACCGATCTGCGCCCACGCCTCGTGGGGCGAGACCGGGGAGTCTCTGAGGGTCTCCGGGTCGATCTCGAACGGGATCACGCGCCGGCCTTGTTCCTCGCCGCGTCGATGATCCGCTGCAGGTGCAGCCCGCGGTGCACGTCGCACTCGTGGGACGTCGTGCCGCTGTGCACCATCGCGACGAAGTCGTCGAGCAGGTTGACGAAGCAGTCGAGCGCGGATGTGTCCCGATTGGACAGTGTGCGGTGCCCGTGTTCGCCGTACACGGTGAACTCCGCGAACGGCGGCTGCAGCGGCAGGTTCAGCGACAGCGAGACCGTGCTCGTGGCGCCGCCCTCGTGCTGCAGGATCACCTGCCACAGGCCGGTCGCGTTGCGGTTCGCGGCGATCACGTCGGTGATCCGGCCGAGCGCGGCGTCGAGCAGGTCGAACGCGTGCGGGCCGATGTCGTCGATCGCGCCGCGGTCGTGCCGCCACTGGGAGGTCGAGTACGGGCCGTCGAGCAGCGCACCGGCGAGCCACCGCGCATCCGCGCCCGTCCAGCCGCCCGTGCGGTGCAGCTGGGCGAGCAGCTCCTTCGTCTCCGGCGCGTATCGGCGCGTCAGCATGACGAGCGACGCGACGCCCGCCTCGTCGACCGCGGCGGCGAGGCGTTCGGCGTCCGCGACGGTCGCCGCGATCGGCTTCTCCAGCACGACGTGCTTGCCGGCCTGTACGGCCTGCAACGCCATTTCCCCTTGTACGGCAGGGGGAACGCAGAATGCAACTGCGTCCACATTGGACAGCATTGCGGCGTAGTCCTCGACGACCTCGGCGCCGTGCGCACCGGCGACCTCGGCCGCGGCCTCAGGCCGGCGCGCCCACACGGCGGTCAGTCTGGTGCCGGGGTGATTCGCGATGCCGGGCGCGTGCACCGCCCGCGCCCACGGTCCGGCCCCGACGAGTCCTACGCGCAGCTGTTCGTCCACGGGGGTCATCCTGCCTCAGGAGTAGCTCCCTTTGGGCACGAAGATCTCCCCGCCGCCGCGGAACTTGAGTCGCACGCCGTCCGGCGTGAACTCGTGCTCAGGTGCGGTGTCCCAGCCGGCGGGGATGTGCACGACGTGTCCGCGGTCCTCGGTCGGGCCG
This sequence comes from Lentzea sp. NBRC 105346, assembly GCF_030269605.1. Lineage (GTDB taxonomy): Bacteria > Actinomycetota > Actinomycetes > Mycobacteriales > Pseudonocardiaceae > Lentzea. The sequence goes on along the minus strand of NZ_BSTQ01000012.1, from coordinate 269,505 downwards.
AGCCACAGCTCGAACTCCGTGTTGCCGACCGTCCGCTCGACCTTCTTCACGTAGATGCCGGGCCCGTCGCTGGACGGCGGCGTGCTGCTCACCGTCGAGCGGCTGGGCAGGAACAGCAGCACGGCCGTCACCGCCGTGAGTGCCGTGCCCACGACGACTCCGAACAGGACCAGCAGGAGTTTGACGAGGCATCCCGAGACGTTCGTGACCATCGTTCCATCCTCGCGTGTACTCGGTCGTAGTCTCGGAGGATGCCCGAAGACATGACCTTGCCGGGGAACCTGGTACCCGCTGAGCAGCCGGCCGAACCCGTTCCGGTGCGCGACGCGGTGACCGTCGTGCTGCTGCGGGACGGCGCGGAGGGCCTGGAGGCGTTCCTGCTGCGCCGGGTGACCGGCATGGCGTTCGCGGGCGGCATGACCGTCTTCCCCGGCGGCGGCGTCGATCGCCGCGACGCCGACGCCTCGGTCGCCTGGGCCGGACCCGATCCGGCCTGGTGGGGCCAGGTCTTCGGGGTCGACGAGGCGACGGCCCGCGCGTTCGTGTGCGCGGCCGTGCGCGAGACGTTCGAGGAGTCCGGCGTCCTGCTGGCCGGCCCCGACGCCACCAGCGTCGTCGCGGACACCAGGCCGTTCGCCGCCGCCCGCAAGGCGCTGGTCGACCGTGAGCTGTCGCTCGCCCAGTTCCTCGCGGATGCGAACCTGGTGCTGCGCGCCGACCTGCTGCGCCCGTGGGCCAACTGGGTCACGCCCGTGGGCGAGCCGCGCCGCTACGACACCCGGTTCTTCGTCGCGGCGCTCCCCGAGGGCCAGCTGGCCGACGGCGAGACCACCGAGGCCTCGCACAGCGCGTGGCAACGCCCGTCGGACGCCATCGCCGACGCTCGGGAAGGCCGCCACATGCTGATGCCGCCGACCATGCGCACCCTCGACGAGGTGGGCGCACTCGGGTCCGTTTCCGCCGTGATGGCCGAGGAACGCTCGATCGACAAGATCATCCCCAAGCTCGTCCGCGACGGCGACGTCGTCCGAGTGGTGCTCCAGTGAGCGGCAGCCCACTCATCGGCGCCCGCGCCGAACATCCGCTCTACGGCCAGTTGCGCCCGGTCACGCCGCACGCGTCCGTCCTGCTGGCGGACAACCCTGGTGTGATGACCCTGGACGGCACCAACACCTGGGTCCTGCGCGCACCGGACTCGGACACGTGCGTCGTCGTCGACCCCGGTCCGGACGACGAGACCCACCTGCGCCGAGTGGCCGCCTGCGGACCGGTGGCCGAGGTGCTGCTGACGCACGGCCATCCCGACCATGCCGAGGGCGCCCGCCGCTTCGCTTCGCTCGTGGGTGCTCCCGTGCGGGCCCTGGACCCCGCGCTGCGTCTCGGATCCGAAGGCCTGGCGCACGGCGACGTGATCGCTCGCGCCGGCCTGGAGATCCGCGTGCTGGGCACGCCTGGGCACACGGCTGACTCGCTGTGTTTTGTTGTCGAGTCGGAGGCCGTGCTCACCGGGGACACCGTGCTCGGTCGCGGAACGACCGTCGTCGCACATCCGGACGGCAAGCTGGCGGACTACTTCGACTCGTTGCGTCTGCTGGCGGACCTCCCTTCTGGGACGGCTGTGCTGCCTGGGCACGGTCCCGAACTGGCCGATGCCGGGGATGCCGCGCGGGCATACCTCGCGCATCGGGAACAACGGTTGGAGCAGGTGCGGGCGGCTGTTGACTCGCTCGGCGGCTCGCCTACGCCGCGGCAGGTCGTCGAGATCGTTTATGCGGATGTGGATCGCGTGTTGTGGCCGGCCGCGGAGTGGTCGGTGCGGGCGCAGTTGGAGTACCTGCGGACGCACGGCTGAGCTACGGGATGCGGTCGGGTTCGCGGTGGGTTCTGAGGCGGATTGGCTAGGCCGCGTGGTTTGCGGGTGCGGCGTCGCCGCCCGCCGTGGGTGGGGCGTTGGGCGGGTTTGGAGTTGGCCGATCGGGTGGGGGCTTCGGGGTTCGGGTCGCGGGGCCCTCGGCCGCTGTGGGCGGGGCCTCGGATCGCATGGGGTCGCGGGGTAGGTCGAACTTGGAGTCGGCTGATTCCGGATGGGGCTTCGGCCCGTCCGGGTTGTGGTGGGCGGCTCGGATTGAGTGGGTTCACAAGGCTGGTCGGGACCGGCCTGGCGAGGAGGCGGCTGCCTCCTGAGCGCGGACCGGCCTGCCGCGTCAGGACGCCATTGAGCGCATTGGGACCACCAGGTAGGTGAGCTCGACCCCGTCGTCGTCCGGCGGCGACGTCAGCACCGTTGACCGCAGGCCGTCCTGGATCCGCAGTTCCACTCGCCGCCCCGCGAAGGCCCGTAGGGCGTCCGCCAGGTATCTGGCCTGGAACGTCTTGGTGATCCGGTTGCCCTCGACGGTCGCCTTCACCGACTCCTCGGACTCGCCGGACTGGGGATCCGATCCACGCACCCGCAGCTCCGTGTCCTCCACCTGGAGCGTGACCGAGCCGTGCGGACCCGCGTAGGGCGTGGCGCGGCGGACCGCGCGCGCGAGGGTGTCGGCGTCCACGAGGACGGTGCTGTCGATGACTGCCTCCAGGAGTCGGCGTGCCCGGTCGTCCGGGAACGGTGCGGCCAAGAGTGCGGTGGTGATCGAGTCGCCGGACCAGGCCAGGCCCATCCGGTCGGTTGAGGCGTGCAGGGCCACGCGGCCCGACGGCTGGCGGAAGGCCAAGGCCGTGGCGGGGACCAGGACGTCCAGCGGAGCCGGGCCCGGTTCCCACGGCAGGACCGCGTGCGCCATCCGGTAGCGGTCCGTCGCCAGCAGGTGGAGTGACGAGCCTGCCGACTGGATGCGGACTCCGGTGAAGATCGGTAACGCGTCGTCGCGCGACGCGGCCGAGGCGACCGGCGCCAAAGCGGAAACCAGAGCCCTGGAATCAACGTGACCACATAACGGCGGCAGCTCGGGAACGCCTGGGTGCGCCGGTAAGTCCAGTAACGGCAGGGCGAAGCGCGCGCAGGATGTTCGGACGGCCAGTCGGGAGCCCTCTACGACCAAGCGCACCTGAGGTTCGTCCAGGGACTGCAGAGTCGCGGCGAACAGGCGGGCGGGCACTAGTACCGCGCCGTCGGTGTGCACCGTTGCGGAGCGGTGCAGCACGACGCCGGTCTCGCGGTCACTGCCGGACACGACGACCCCGCTCCCGCCGGCCCGCAACAGCAGGCCGGCGAGAGGCAGGTGTGTCCGCAGCAGCCGGACCACCTCGGCAACTGCCGAGGCCAGGCCGGCTGTGGTGGCGGTCAGATCCATGTCTCGCAAGTTAGCGAGGGGGTCTGACAATTTTGGGCCGCCATGTCCCGGCAAGGTAACGAGAGTCTTAACGGAGGGGAAGCATTCCGTCTCAACCCGTGACGAGCTCGAGCTCCGATCGGCGCGGCAGTTCAACCGGCACACCAGCGCGAACAGTGCGGCGGAAGATCCACACCAGCAGTGCGATCAGCATTCCCGCGAAACCCGCCGCGAAGAACGCCGGCCGCGTGCCGAAGTGCTCGACGATCTGGCCGCTGATGCCTTGGCCGATCGCGAGACCCACGGTCACCGAGGTGATCACCCAGCCGAACGCCTCCGCGGCCGTCCCGGACGGCGTGACCTGCTCGATCGCCGCCGAGTGCGCGGTCGACTGCGGCGTGATCAGCGTGCCGACTACCAGCAGGGCCAGCGAGAGGCCGACCAGAGAAAAAGGCACGCCGAGCAGCAGCGTCAGCAGGCCGAACCCGCCCAGCAGGACCGGCAGCCGCAGGTGCATCGGCCGGGGCCACGGACGCATGCCGTAGACCACGCCGAAGATCACCGAGCTGACCGACCACAGCGAGAGCAGCAGGCCGCCCAGCGACGCCTCACCCGCGGCCGTGGCGAACGCGGGCACGGCGACCTCGACGAACCCGATGGTCACGCCGAAACCGAGAGCCGCCAGCGCCACCGTGCGCATGCCGGGGTACGCGAACGCACCCAGCAGTGAGGCAGGGCGAGAAACCGAGGGACCCCAAGCGCGCACGACCGGGTTCAACGCGAACCAGGACGCGCCCACGATCATCAGGACCGCGCCGACGACCACGCCGGTACCGGCCCACGGCGCCGCGATCAGCAGTCCGGACAGACCCGGTCCGAGGACGAAGAAGACCTCCATGCTGATCGCCTCGTAGGCGTACCCGGCCATCCGCGTCGGGCCGACGGGCACCATCCGCTCCCATAGGGCACGCGACGCGGCACCGACCATCGGCTCGAACGAACCGACGAAGAAGGCCAGTCCGACCAGCACCGGCACCGGCGCACCCGCCTCGACGGCCAGCACGGACGCCGCCACGGACACCGAGAACAGCCCGACCGTCGCGAGCAACGGCCGGGTGGGGCCGTACCGGTCGATCAGGCGGCCTTGGACGATCGCGCCCGTCGCGACACCGACCAGCGCGGCCGCCGACACGAGACCGGCCGACGCGAACGAACCGGTGGCGCGTTCGACGTAGAGCAGCATCGACAACCCGACCATGGCGATGGGCAGGCGGGCGAGCAGCGACGCGACGACGGGGCCGCGCATTCCGGGGGTGGTCAGTGCGGCGCGGTAGTCGGAGAGACGGGCGGAGTGGGACATGCGTACCAGTTTGCCAGAGTTGGTACGGGAGTACCACTAAGAAACCGGTGCGCTCCGTCACGGACGTTGCGATTCGGTCACGGAAGTGGGATGACCGGGTGAAACATGCAACTAAAACCCACGACATGCGGTCCTTGAGGGTGAAAGGACTTGAGCGGGATGGGTGGGGTCGTGCGAAAGTTGACTCATCCACCGAACGTTCCTCTGGCATGAGGGTCGGGGCCTAACGCGCCAGAGGGATGAAGGCACGGTTCGTCGGGGGATGGGCCGTGCAAGACAAAGGGCTGGTGCGCCGCGTCGGGGGCGGCGCCCAGCCCTTTGTTATGTAACGACCTAGCGAGCGCGTCGAGCCAGGCGCTCCGGGTCCAGGATCAGCACGGACTTGCCCTCCAGGCGCAGCCAGCCGCGGTGCGCGAAGTCGGCCAGGGCCTTGTTCACGGTCTCGCGGGACGCGCCGACGAACTGGGCGATCTCCTCCTGCGTCAGGTCGTGCGTGACGCGGAGCAGGCCGGCCTCCTGCGAGCCGAAGCGCTGCGCGAGCTGCAGCAACGCCTTGGCGACGCGGCCGGGCACGTCGGTGAAGATCAAGTCGGCCAGCATGGAGTTCGTCCGGCGCAGCCTCCTCGCCAACGCCCGCAGCAGCTGCTCGGCGATCTCCGGCCGGTTGGTGATCCACTGCCGCAAGGCGGGACGGTCCATCGACACCGCGCGCACCTCGGTCACCGTGGTGGCGGTGGACGTGCGGGGTCCCGGATCGAAGATCGACAGCTCGCCGAACATGTCGGAGGGCCCGAAGATCCCCAACAGGTTCTCGCGACCGTCCGGGGACTTTCGGCCGATCTTCACCTTGCCGGACTGGATGATGTACAGGCGGTCGCCCGGCTCACCCTCCGCGAAGATCACGTGACCGCGCGGGAACTCGACCGACTCCAGCGTCTGCGCCAAGGCCTCCGCTGCAGCCGGTTCAACACCCTGGAAGATGCCCGCGCGGGCCAGGGTCTCGTCCACCTCATCCCTCCTAATCGACGCGACGGCACGCCCATCACCGCCTTTGGTGATGTCAGCGCCGTGCCGTCGATCACTGCGTTGCAGTCTAAGGGCTGTCCTGTGGATCGCTGACCGGCTCGCCGTCTTAGTTGGAATACGGTGCTGTTTCGATCCAGAGCCCAACGAGCCAGTCTAGTTCACGAGCGAACGCGCTTCTTGCTCAGGTTCCGCGCGCGGCCACCCAGACGACGGAGACGGAACAGTTCCAGTGCGCGACCGATGCCGTGTCCGTAGAGCGCCCTGACCTCGTCGGGACGGGCGGACTCCAGGAACTCCTCGACCTCGTCCTCCTGCACGGCGACGTGCCGGAGCTTCGCTTCCACGCGCTCCATGAAGAGCGCGAAGAACATGATCACGATCGGTACGGCGATGACGAACCAGGCAGTCATGATGCTCCGCATCCTCGCGCATGAGGGATTCGATGACGCGTCAGGGGGTCTTGTCGGCGTGTTGACTAGGCTTGTTGTGTGCCCCGAGCCTCGAAACCGGAAACCAAGATCGGCCTGGTCCGCAGGGCCCGTCGGATGGTGCGAACGCTGGCCGAGGGTTACCCCGACGCGCACTGCGAGCTGGACTTCACGACGCCGCTCGAGCTGATCGTCGCGGTCGTGCTGTCCGCGCAGTGCACCGACAAAAAGGTCAACGAGGTCACCCCCGCGCTCTTCGCCAAGTACCCGACGGCCGCCGACTACGCCGGCGCCGACCGGATTGAGTTGGAGGAGATGATTCGCCCGACCGGTTTCTACCGGAACAAGACGACATCTCTTATGGGTCTCGGTGCGGCACTGGTCGAGCGCCACGACGGTGTGGTTCCCGGCAAGCTCGAGGAGCTGGTCAAGCTCCCGGGTGTAGGACGCAAGACGGCCAACGTGGTTCTCGGCAACGCGTTCGGTGTGCCCGGCATCACAGTCGACACCCACTTTGGACGACTTGTCCGGCGCTGGAAGTGGACCACCGAGGAAGATCCGGTCAAGGTCGAGCACGCGATCGGCGCGATCATCGAGAAGCGCGACTGGACCATGGCGTCGCACTGGATCATCTTCCACGGCCGCCGCGTCTGTCACGCCAAAACGCCTGCGTGCGGCGCCTGCCTGCTGGCGCCGGACTGCCCCTCGTTCGGTACCGGGCCGGAGGATCCGGTCAAGGCGGCCAAGCTCGTGAAGGGCGAGGAGAGGGACCACCTGCTCGCCCTGGCCGAGCGGGTCAGGGCCGGTGAGAAGCTCGGGTGAACACCCGCACGCGCTGGCTCGTCGCCGTACTGGTGCTCGCCGTGGCGGGCGTGGTCGCGCTGTGGCCGCGGGGCGGCGCGGAGCAACCCCCGCCGCGGCCGGAGCGTCCAACTCAGGACCTCGCCGCACTGCGCCAGCAGGCCTCGCTGCGGCAATGCCTGCCGGGTTCGGAGGGTGGTGTCCAGGTGACGTGCCTCGGTGACGGCACCCGGACGGCCGTCGCGCTCAAGGGGCCACTCCTGATCAACTTCTGGGCGACGTGGTGTGTGCCGTGCCAGGACGAGCTGCGCGTGCTCGACACCTACGCCCAGCGGCCGGGCGCGGTGCCCGTGCTGCCGGTGCTGGTGGAGAGCCGGGAGGGCGACGGGCTGGAGCTGCTCGCGAAGCTCGGCGTCAAGTTGCCGTCGGTGTTCGACGACGCGGACGCGTTGCGCAGGCAGCTCAAGGCGCCGAAGTCGCTGCCCGCGAGCTTCGTGGTGCAGGCTGACGGCACGGTCCGGCAGGTGACGAACCCGTTGGTGTTCACGTCACCGGATCAGGTGGGGGAGGCGGTCCGTTGAGTTTGCCGGAGTGGATGACGCGACTCGTCAAGGCCACCGAGAACATCGACTCGAAGGCGTTCACCAGGATCTCGCCGCCGCCGGACAATTCGGGCCGGCCGGCGTCGGTGCTGATGCTCTTCGGCGAAGGCAACGACGGCCCGGACGTGTTGCTGCTGCGCAGGGCGGACACGCTGGGCTCGCATCCCGGCCAGGTGGCGTTCCCCGGCGGGGCCGCGGACCCCAGCGACGACGGCCCGGTGGCCACGGCATTACGCGAGGCTTACGAGGAGACAGGTGTACTTGCGACAGGAGTGAGACCTGTGGCCCAGCTGCCGGAGCTGTACGTTCCGGTGTCCGGGTTCGTGGTCACGCCAGTGCTCGCCTATTGGGAACAGCCGAGCCCCGTCGCGCCAGTCGACCCCGCCGAGACGGCAGCGGTCGCTCGTGTGCCGATCGCGCACCTTGCGGACCCCGCCAACCGGTTCCGGGTACGACACCCGTCGGGCTATCTGGGAGCTGCCTTCGCCGCACCGGGCATGCTGGTGTGGGGCTTCACCGCGGGCCTGCTCAACGGACTACTCGCACTCGGTGGCTGGGAACGGCCGTGGGATGCGACGGATGTGCGGGACCTTGAACTAGCGTTGCGCGCTACATAGCGAGGCGGAGGTTTCGGTTGAACTGGGTTGACCTGCTCGTACTGGGCCTGGCCGCCATCGCCGCGGTCTCGGGCGCCAGGCAGGGCATGGTCGTCGCGCTGCCCGCGTTCGTGGGCGTGCTCGTCGGCCTGATCCTGGGGACCCAGATCGCACCGCTGCTCGTCTCGCAGTTCGACAACGTCGTGACCAAGGTGGTCTTCGCGGTCGGCATCGTCGTGTTGCTGGTCGCGCTCGGCGAGACCATCGGCGTGTACATCGGCCGGACGGTGAAGGCCAAGGTCAACGCCTCGCCGTTGCGCGGCGCCGACAACGCGCTGGGCGCCGTCGTGCAGGGCGGCGTGGTGTTCATCGTCGCGTGGATGATCGCGCTGCCGCTGACCTCGGTCGCCGGTCTGCCGGACCTGGCGCGGGCGCTGAACCAGTCGGTGATCCTCAAGACCGTCGACGACACCATGCCGCAGGCGGCCCGCAAGCTCTCGCAGGACCTGCAGAAGCTGTTCGACGTCTCCGGCTTCCCGGCCGCGATGGACCCGTTCAACCGGACTCCGCTCAAGGAGGTCGGGCCGCCCAACCCGCAGCTCGCGGGCTCACCGGTGGTGCAGAAGCTGCGGTCGTCGGTGCTGAAGGTCCGCGGCCGCGCGCCGTCGTGCTCGCGGGCGCTGGAGGGCACCGGGTTCGTGATCTCGCCGCAGCGCGTGATGACCAACGCGCACGTCGTCGCCGGCACCAACGAGGTCACCGTCGAGGTGGGCCGGGGGCAGTTCGACGCCACGGTCGTGCACTACGACGCACAGATGGACGTCGCCGTGCTGGCGGTGCCGGACCTCGACGCGCAGCCGCTGCAGTTCCGCACCGACGAGATCCAGCAGGGCGAGGACGGCATCGTGCTCGGCTACCCGCTGGACGGTCCGTACACGGCCTCCGAAGCGCGGGTGCGCGAGCGGATTCCGTTGCTGCGCGGGCCGGACATCTACGACGCGCAGACCGTGACGCGGGACGTCTACACCGTGCGCGCGAAGGTGCGCAGCGGTAACTCCGGTGGACCGCTGGTCGATCCGCAGGGGCGTGTCATGGGCGTCGTGTTCGGTGCCGCGGTGGACGACCAGGAGACCGGCTTCGTGCTGACCGCACAGCAGGTCTCGTCGGTGGTGCAGAAGGCGCCGACGATGGTCCGGCGGGCTTCTACCCAGGGCTGCGCTTCGTGAGCCGGGCCTCGATTCCGTCGAGGATCAGCTCGAGCCCGCCTTCGAAGACCGTGTCGGCGTCCGGATGCGTCGCCTCGTGGACCACCCTGGCCAGCATGGGAAACCGGCCGGTGGCGAGCATTCGTTCGATGTAGGGCCCGGACGCGGTCTGCCACTGTCGTTCGTTCATGCCGCTCGCGCGTTCGGCACGGGCCTCGCTGATCTCGTTGCGGACCGCTCCGATCACGTAACCGCGCACCGTGCCGACGGCGCCCATCACGTCGTCGATGTGGTCGAACTCCGGTGCGCCGTCCAGTGCCACGAGTGACGCTTCGGTGAACGCCAGGGCGTTCGGCCCCATGTGCGGGCGGCCGCCCAGCAGGTCGGAGAACCAGTCGTGGCGCAGTGCCGCCTGCCGCAGGCTCCGCGCGACCGTCTGCAGCGCGCTCCGCCAGCCGTCGCCGGGCTGGGGCGGCGAGATCTCGCCGTAGACGGCGTCGACCATCAGGTCCAGCAGTTCGTCCTTGGTCTCGACGTAGCCGTAGAGCCGCATCGGGCCCGCATTCAGCTCGGCCGCGACCTTGCGGAACGACACCGCCACCAGACCGTCGGCGTCGGCCAGCGTGATCGCGGCCCGCACGATCTTCTCCCTGCTCAACGGGCTGGGAGTCGGCTTGCTCGGCGGCTCCGGCCGTTCCCAGACGAGCATCGTTCCTCCCACCGATCTTGAAAACGTGTTGAACCATACACCGTCCGCTGCGATACAGTGTATCGAGAGATACGGTGTATCGAGGGAGGCGATCGTGCGAACTTCTGTGCTCGTGGTCGGCGGTGGGCTGGCCGGATCATCCGCGGCGATGTTCCTGGCCTGGCGAGGGGTGCCCACCGTGCTGGTCGAGAAATATCCGGGCAGCTCGCTGCACCCGCGTGCGGTCGGGTACCGGGCGCGGGTGATGGAGCTCTTCAGTGCGGTGGGGTTGCAGGACGAGATCCCGCAGCGCGAGGGCCCCGGCCCGTCGGTGGGCCGGATCCGGGTGGAGAGCCTCGCCGGTGAGTGGTTCGAGGAGATGCCGTGGGCCTCACCCGCTCCGCCACCCGGCATCGAGTACTCGCCGATGCGGGGCGCCGGGCTCGCTCAGGACAAACTGGAGCCGCTGCTGCGGGACAAGGCGCGCTCGTTCGGCGCCGACATCCGCATGAGCACCCGGATGACGTCGTTCACCCAGGACGACGAGGGCGTCACCGCGGTGGTCGAAGGCCCGGAGGGTCCGTACGAGATCCGGGCGGACTACCTGCTCGCCGCCGACGGCCACCGCAGCCCGGTGCGCGAGGCGCTGGGCATCGGCCGGTCCGGCCGCGGGCACCTGAGCACGTCGCGCAGCGTGCTGTTCCGCGCGTCGCTGGACGAGTACCTGGGGAAGGGGTTCGGCCAGTTCGTCATCGACGATCTGGGGTTCCTCACCACGTATGGCGACGGCCGGTGGGTGTTGATGCTCAAGGGCGACACCGAGTACAGCGAGGAAGTGTTGCGGGAGAAGATCTTCCGGGCGATCGGCCGGTCCGATGTGGACGTCGAGCTGATCACGACCGGGCGGTGGGAGGTGACCGCGTCGGTCGCCGACACCTTCCAGGCCGGCCGGATCTTCCTGGCGGGCGACGCCGCGCACACGTTGCCGCCCAGCCGAGGTGGCTATGGCGCCAGTGTGGGCATCGAGGACGGGCACAACCTGGCGTGGAAGATCGCCGCCGTGCTGGACGGTTCGTCCGGGCCGGAGCTGCTGGAGACCTACGAACCGGAGCGCAGGCCCGTCGCGTTGCTGAGTCACGACCAGATCTTCGCCCACAACGACGGCCACGACCCGAACGGACCGGGGGACGCCGGCCCGGTCATCGACGACATCGCGATGGGGTTCGGCCAGCTCTACCGTTCCGCCGGGATCATCGGGGCCGGTGCGGACCTGCCGGACGCATTGCGTCCTGACGAATGGGCGGGTCAGCCGGGCACCCGCGCACCACATGTCCGGATGGCCGACGGAAGGTCCACATTGGACCTGCTGCAACGTGGTTGGGTGCTGCTCGCCGAGGACGACCGGTGGGCGGCGGCGGCCAAGGCGCTCCACATCGAACACCACCGCACCGGAGTGTCGGAGGCGTTCGGGGTCTCCGAAGATGGCGCGTCGCTGATCCGTCCGGACGGCTACATCGCCTGGCGTAGCAAGGGAATGCCCGAAGACCCGGCCGGGGAACTGGAGAACGCCTACCGGCAGGTCAGTTTCGCCCGATGAACTCGGTCAGGATCCGGCTCGTGGTGTGGGGCACTTCTTGGTTCAGGAAGTGCCCCACCTCGGGCAGCGACCGGAACTCCGACCCGGCGCCGAGCCACTGCTTGGACGCGAGCGCGGTCTGTTCCCTGATCACCGGATCCAACGCTCCGTGCAGTTGCAGCACCGGCACGGACAGCCGCCGGTCCACCGCGTCGACGAACCGCCGTCCGTCGCTGCGCAGCTGCGACCGCATCGCCCAGCGGTAGTACTCCATGGCGCTGTGCGCGACGCCCGGCACCAGCATCGCCTGCCGGTTGCGCCGGATCACCTCGTCGAACTCCGGCGCCACCCGCCACTTCGGCCCGGACCACGCGTGCAGCAGCCGGGCGACCGTCACCGCGTTCTCCCTGGTCAGCCAGCGTTCCGGGTACATCGGCAGCTGGAACCGGAAGACGTAGCCGTACGACCTGGGCGTGCGCCACACGGCCCGGCGCAGCGCCAGCGGATGCGGTGCGGCCAGTGCCGACACCGACGCCACGACACGGGGGTGGATCGCGCCCACAGTCCACGCGAGCATCCCGCCCCAGGCGTGTCCGACCAGGTGGGCCCGCTGGTCTCCCAACGCGCGCACGAGGCCGGCGATGTCACCGGCGAGGGTGAAGCCGTCGTAGCCGCGCGGGGGCTTGTCGGAGTCGCCGTAGCCGCGCAGGTCGACAGCGACGGCGCGGTAGCCGGCGTCGGCCAGGGCGGTCAGCTGGTGCCGCCAGGACCACCAGAACTCCGGGAAGCCGTGCAGCAGCAGCACCAGGGGGCCGTCGCCGAGTTCGGCGACGTGCAGGCGAATGCCGTTGGCCGACACGTCGCGGTGGGTCCACGGGCCGTTGACCCGGACCACGGACGGGTCGGGGACGCGGCTCAGTTGTCGTCGCCGCGGTGTCGCAGCGCGGCCATGGTGCCCTTGGCCGACTCGATCGTCCGCTGCGGCGCGCGGATCTTCTTGACCTTGCGGTAACCGAGGAAACCGAACAGGCCCGCCGTCACGAGCATGGTGACGAAGACGATGCCGAACGCCAGCGAGAACGGGAGGCCGATGTCGTAGAGCACGAACCCGAGGGTCATGAACAGGAAGAACAGGCTGAAGCACAACACCGTCAGCGCGACGATGAAGTAGACGCTGCCTTTCAGGCCCTTCTTGACCTCGGCCTTGATCTCGCCCTTGGCGAGCTCGACCTCTGCTCTGACCAGAGTCGACACGTGGGCCGTCGCATCGCGGACCAGGCCGCCGATGGACTGCTCAGCCGTCGGGTCGTCTGCGGTCAGCGGAATCGACGGAACGTGCTCCCTGGTGGTCACTCCGACATCGTGCCATGTGCCCGGCTGCGGCGAATGAGCAACACCGCGGCAAGCAGTGACGCGGCCAGCGACGCGAGCAGAACGGCGGCCTTCGCGGTGTCCGGGTCCGGAAGCGACAGATCAGCGATCAACAGGCTCACGGTGAACCCGACCCCGCCGAGCATCGCCACCGCCACGATGTCCCGCGGCCCGGCGCCCGACGGCCACACCGCCAGCCTCAGCCCCACCGCCAGCGCCGACGACCCGACGATGCCGACCATCTTGCCGACGAGCAGACCGGCGATCACGCCCATGGCGATCTTGTCGCTGAACAGTGCGGACAACGCCGCGCCGTTCACCGGCACACCGGCGGCGAACAGGGCGAACGCCGGCACCGCGAGGCCGGCCGACCACGGCTGCAGCCGGTGCTCGAGCCGGATCGCGGGCGCCTCGTTCTCGTACGGGTCGCGGCGCACGCGCGTCAGCAACGCCAGCGCGACACCGGCGATCGTCGCGTGAATCCCGGACTCGTGCATGAACCACCAGGTAGCCACCGCGATCGGCACGTACAGCCACGGCGAGGAGATCCGCTTGTGCTGCAGGAACCAGTACGCAGCCAGCAGAACCACGACCAGCAGCGCCGCGAGGACGTTGAAGTGCGACGTGAACAGCACTGCGATCACGATGATCGCGCCCAGGTCGTCCACGACCGCGAGCGACAGCAGGAAGATCCGCAGGCTGCTCGGCAGCCCCGACGCGGTCAGTGCCAGCACGCCCAGCGCGAACGCGATGTCCGTCGCGACCGGGATGGCCCACGCCTTCTCGATCCCAGGCGAACCCCAGGCCAGGGTCAACGCGGTCAGCGCCGGAACGATCATGCCGCCCAGCGCGGCCACCACGGGCAGCACCGCGGCCTTGAAGGTCGACAGCTCACCGACGACGAGCTCGCGCTTCAGTTCGAGCCCGGCGACGAAGAAGAAGATCGCGAGCAGGCCGTCCTTCGCCCACCCGCCCACGGTCAGCGGTCCGGCCCCGAGATCGCGCAGCCCGAAGTACGCGTCGGACAGCGGCGAGTTGGCCCAGATCAAGGCGACGGCCGTCGCACCCAGCAGGACCATGCCGCCCACGGTCTCGGTCCGCAGGTAGCGGGCGAACTCGGTGACGGGGTGCCTGCGCGACAAGGGCGATCAACTCCTCGGGAAGGTACGACGAATCCTCGTGCCGACCAGACTTCCCGGCTCACCCTGAAGGGATCTTAACGCGAAAGGGGAGCCGCCGAGGCGACTCCCCTTCGTGTTGCTAAATAAACCTCAGTCCTCGGACTTGCCCGACTGCAGGCCCGCCGAGATCAGGTCCATCACGGACGAGTCGGCCAGCGTCGTCACGTCGCCGACCTGACGGTTCTCCGCCACGTCGCGCAGCAGGCGGCGCATGATCTTGCCGGACCGCGTCTTCGGCAGCTCGGGCACGACCATGATCTGCCGCGGCTTGGCGATCGGGCCGATCTCCTTGGCCACGTGGTCGCGCAGCGCCTTGATCGCCTCGGCGCCGGACGCCTCGTCACCCGCGCCACCGCGCAGGATCACGAACGCCACGATGCCCTGACCGGTCGTCGCGTCGGACGCGCCGACGACGGCGGCCTCGGCCACGGTCGGGTGCGACACCAGCGCCGACTCGACCTCGGTGGTCGAGATGCGGTGACCGGACACGTTCATCACGTCGTCGACCCGGCCGAGCAGCCAGATGTCGCCGTCGTTGTCGTACTTCGCGCCGTCGCCGGCGAAGTAGAAGCCCTGCTCGGCGAAGCGCGACCAGTACGTCTCGCGGTAGCGCTCGTCGTCGCCCCAGATGCCGCGCAGCATCGACGGCCACGGCTCGTCCAGCACCAGGTAGCCACCGCCGCCGTGCGGCACCTCGACACCCTGGTCGTCGACGACCTTGGCGCTGATGCCGGGCAGCGGGCGCTGCGCGGAACCGGGCTTCGTCGACACCACGCCGGGCAGCGGCGAGATCATGATCGCGCCGGTCTCGGTCTGCCACCACGTGTCCACGATCGGTGCGTTGTCGCCACCGACGTTCTCGCGGTACCACATCCACGCCTCGGGGTTGATCGGCTCACCGACGGAACC
Organism: Lentzea sp. NBRC 105346; assembly: GCF_030269605.1. Lineage (GTDB taxonomy): Bacteria > Actinomycetota > Actinomycetes > Mycobacteriales > Pseudonocardiaceae > Lentzea. The sequence goes on along the minus strand of NZ_BSTQ01000012.1, from coordinate 254,490 downwards.
CAGCACGCGCAACGACGACAGGTCGTACTTCGCCGGGATGTCCGCGCCCCACTTCATGAACGTGCGGATCAGCGTCGGCGCCGTGTAGTAGATCGACACGCCGTACTTCTGCACGATCTCCCAGTGCCGGCCCTCGTGCGGGGTGTTGGGCGTGCCTTCGTAGACGACCTGCGTCACGCGGTTCGACAGCGGGCCGTAGACGATGTAGCTGTGGCCGGTGACCCAGCCGATGTCCGCGGTGCACCAGTAGACGTCGGTGTCCGGCTTGAGGTCGAACACGTTGTGCTGCGTGTACGACGCCTGCACCAGGTAGCCGCCGGACGTGTGCAGGATGCCCTTGGGCTTACCCGTCGTGCCCGACGTGTACAGGATGAACAGCGGGTGCTCGGAGTCGAACGCCTCGGGCGTGTGCTGGTCGGACTGCTGGTCGACCAGTTCGTGCCACCAGATGTCGCGGCCCTCGGTCCACGCGACGTCGTTCTTGGTGCGCTGCACGACGAGCACGTGCTCGACGGACGGCGTGTTCGCGACGGCCTCGTCCACGGCCGGCTTCAGCGGGGCCGGGTTGCCGCGGCGGTACTGGCCGTCGGTCGTGATGACGAGCTTGCACGACGAGTCCTCGATGCGGGTGCGCAGCGCCTCGGCGGAGAAGCCGCCGAACACGACGCTGTGCATCGCGCCGAGCCGCGCGCAGGCGAGCATCGAGAAGATCGCCTCGGGCACCATCGGCATGTAGATCGCGACGCGGTCCTCGGCCCCGATCCCGAGCGAGGTCAACGCGTTCGCGGCCTTCGACACCTCGCGCTGCAGCTCCGCGTAGGTGATCGCACGGCTGTCGCCGGGCTCGCCCTCCCAGTGGATGGCGATCTGGTCGCCGTGACCGGACTCGACGTGCCGGTCGACGCAGTTGTAGGCGACGTTCAGCTTGCCGCCGACGAACCACTTCGCGAACGGCGCGTCCGACCAGTCCAGAACCTGCGACCACTTGGTGTCCCAGTGCAGCCGCTCCGCCTGCTTCGCCCAGAACGCCTCGCGGTCCGCCTTCGCCTCCTCGTACAGGTCCGGCTGCGCGTTGGCCTGTGCGGCGAACTCCTCGCTGGGCGGGAACGTCCTGCTCTCCGTGAGCAGGTTGTCCAGGGCTGGGCCCTGGCCTTGCGACTGGGTCATGGTGCGAGACCTCCTGGGAAATCCAGACCGCTAGGGGATGCGGGTACTGACCGTAGTGCGAGCCAGTTCACTCCAACAGGTTCCTCCCCCGAAAGGTTCAGACCAATCGAGGGTTGGTGCATGCAGGGCATTCACTGTGTAACCCGATTTGTCGGAAAAACGCACGTCTACGGCGTTGAACGCACGCCGAAATGCGCCCAGTGGCGCGGTTAGTGAGCTGGGTCACTCATTTCACCTGGTCAGGTACTGTGCGCCACCGTGACAGATCCGCTCGCTCCGCTGCTCGACCTGCCCGACGTGGCCGATGCCGTCGCCGCGGCGAAGGACGCCGTCTTCCAGGTGCACCGCCATCGGGTGAACTTGCGAGGCTGGGCTACCACGGCTGCCGAGGCATCGGTGCGGGCGGCCCGTGCGTCGGCCGCGCTCGACGGCGGTCCGACCGAGATTCCGGCTGATGGCGCGGTGTCCGAGCCGGTGCTGACCGGATCGCTGCGGGTCGCGGAGGCACTGGGCGGACTCGTCGCCACGTGGCAGCGCGCACCACTGCAGGTGCTCGCGAAACTGCACGTCCTGGCGGCGGCCGACCTCACCGCCGAAGTGGGCCGCCCCAGCGAGCAGCGCGGTGTGTCCGAACGACTGACGATGCTCGGTTCACTGGTCACCGGCGGCACCTCGGCGCCCGCGCCCGTGCTGGTCGCCGTCGTGCACGGCGAGCTGTTGACGTTGCGGCCCTTCGACTCCGCGAACGGCGTGATCGCGCGCGCCGCGGCCCGGCTCACGTCGATCTCCACCGGCCTGGACCCGAAGGGGCTCGGCGTGCCGGAGGTGTCCTGCCTGCGCCGCAAGGACGAGTACGAGGCGGCGGCCGAGGCGTTCGCCTCCGGTACGCCCGAAGGCGTCGGCCAGTGGATCCGCTTCGTCTGCTCCACGCTGGAAGCGGGCGCCCGCGAGGCGACGAGCATCGCGGACGCCGCACTCAGCGGATGATCTCCGCCAGCACCTCGGCAGCCCTGATCGCGTCCTCGTCACGTACGTAGAGCGGCGCGAACCCGAACCGCAGCACGTCCGGCGGGCGGTGGTCGCCGATCACGTTGCGCGCGATCAGCTCGTCCATGACCTGCTTGGCATCAGGGCAGCGCAGCGAGACCTGGTTGCCACGCCACTCGGAGTCGGGCGTGATCACTTCCAGGTCGGTCAGCTTCTCCACCTGTTGCCGGAACAACGCGGTCAGCTCCAGCCCGCGCGTGCGCAGCTCGGCCAGGTCCACGTCGTCCCACACGTCCAGCGCGGCGTCCAGCGCCAGCATCGACAGGATGTCCGGCGTGCCGACGCGGGCCCGCACCACACCGGGGTCCGGCGTGTAGGTGGGTTCCATCGCGAACGGCGAGCGGTGCCCGTTCCACCCGGACAGCGGCTGCTCGAACGTCGCCTGCGAAGCCGTTGGCACGTAGATGAAAGCGGGCGAGCCGGGACCGCCGTTGAGGAACTTGTAGGTGCACCCGACAGCCAGGTCCACGCCCAGCGCGTCGAGTTCGATCGGCAGCACGCCGACGCTGTGGCACAGGTCCCAGACGATCTTCGCGCCGACCGCGTGCGCCTGCTCGGTCAGCCGTGCCATGTCGTACAGCTCGCCGGTCCGGTAGTCGACGTGGTTGAGCAGCACGACCGCCGTGTCCTCGGAAAGCTCCAAAGAGGACGGTGACACCGGCCGGATCCGAAGCCCGGCAAGAGAAGCAACTGAGGAAGCGATGTAGCCGTCCGTCGGGAACGTCCCGGCGTCCACGACGATCTCGCCGCGCGAGGTCCCGTGCACGGCCGCCATGAGCGCTTTGAAGATGTTGACCGACGTCGAGTCGCCGACCACGACCTGGCCCGGCGCGGCACCGACCAGCCGGCCGATCCGGTCACCGATCCGCTGCGGCGCCTCCCACCAGCCCTCGGACCACGACCGGATCAGCCGCCGGCCCCACTGGTGCCGCACGACGTCCTGCACGCGTTCCGCGACCGCCTTGGGAGGTGCGCCGAGCGAGTTGCCGTCCAGGTAGATCACGCCGTCTTCGAGGTCGAACAGCTCTCGCTTCACACGTAGCTCCTCGCGGTCCACAACTCCGGGAACACCGATCGTTGCGTCCGCTTCTCCAGCCACGCCACCCCGGCCGACCCACCCGTCCCGACCTTGGCGCCCATCGAACGCCGGGTCGCCAGCAGGTGGTCGTAGCGCCAGCGGGCGAACTCCTCGGCGATGTCGGTCAGCGCCTCGCCGAGTTCCAGCAGGTCACGGTCGTGCCCGCGGTAGATCGCCGCCCAGACCTCCTCGACCTCGTGCGACGGCTCGTAGGCCTGGCTGACGTCGCGGTCCAGCACCGCCTGCGGAATGGCGAAGCCCGCACGTTTCAACGCGGCGAGCACGTCGTCGTACAGCGAAGGCTGCTGCAGCGACTTCTCCAGCTGGTCGTGCATGGCGGGCACCGCGCGGTGCGGCACGAGCATCGAGCGCGACTTCTCGCCGAGCAGGAACTCCATCTCGCGGTACATGCCGGACTGGAATCCCGAGCCCTCGCCGAGGGCGTCGCGGAACGAGTTGAACTCCGTCGGCGTCATCCGGGCGATCGGGCGCCATGCGGCCGACAACGCCTGCATGTGCAGGTCGCTGCGGCGCAGCGTGCGGACCGCGGCGCGCAGGTCGTCCGCGCGCAGTTCGGTCTGCGCCTGCCGCCACTCGAAGCACAGCAGCCCGAAGTACAGCTCCATGACCTGCGTGATCACCAGGAACGACATCTCCCGCGGGTCCTTCGACCACTGCTGCTGCAACGTGTGCAGCACGGACGCGTGCACGTAGTCCTCGTACGGAGTCGTGCCACCGAAGTCCAGTTTCGGCGTCTCAGACATGGGGCAAGTCATGGACTAATCATCTGTCGGTTCGTCCGCAACCTGAATGGATGACGAAGTGCGAACGGGGACGAACTTCTCACGTTCGCAAAGCGTTCGGACGAGTACCTTTGCATTCGTGTTGGACGACGTGGATCGCGCCCTGTTGGAGGCCCTCCAAGAGGACGCACGGCTGTCGTACAACGAGCTCGCCCGCCGGGTCCACGTGTCGCCGCCGACGGTCGCGCAGCGCGTTCGACGGCTGGAGAACATCGGTGTCATCACCGGCTATCGGGCGACGGTCGACCCCACGGCGGTGGGCCGGCCGGTCGTCGCGTTGGTGCGGATGAAGTGCTACGGCCCGCGGTGCATCACGGTGCACCCGGAGCTGTTGGACGACATGCCCGAGGTCGTCGAGGTCGTCCGGCTGACCGGCGACATCTGCTCGGTCGTCAAGGTCGCCACGAGCACCATCGCTGAGCTCGAACGCCTGCTCGTGCGGCTCGCGAGCCACGGCGAGACGTCCAGCGCGATGGTGCTGTCGACGCCGATCCCGTGGCGCCCGGTACTACCCGGCTAACGCGCCGAGTGCGTTGCGGACGTGACCGTTCGCCGAGGTCAGCGCCTCGGCCGCCCGCGCGGTCGGCACACCGGACAACAGGTGCACCAGCGCCACCTTCAGGTCACCGCTCGCCTCGGCCAGCGCGGCGACGCACTCCTGCTCCTCGAGCCCGGTCGCCTCGGCGAGGATCCGCACGGTCCGGCCGCGCAGCTTCGCGTTCGTCGCGCGCATGCTGACCATGAGGTTCGAGTACGTCCGGCCGAGCATGACCATCACGGCCGTGGAGAACGCCGTCAGCACGAGCTTCTGCGACGAGCCCGCCTTCATCCGCGTCGACCCGGCGATCGCCTCCGGACCGGTGTCCAGCACGACCAGGACGTCCGGCTCCATCGGCACGTGGGCGTTGTTGGAGATCAACACCGTGTGGGCGCCGATCGCGTTCGCCTCCTGCAGCGCGCCGATGACGAACGGCGTGCGGCCGGACGCGGTGATGCCGACAACGATGTCGGACGACTTCACGGCCCGGCGGATCTGCGCGGCGCCGGAGTGGTCCTCCACGTCCTCCATCGCGCGGACCAGCGCCTCGGTTCCGCCCGCGTGGTGCGCGATGAACCAGTCCGGCGGCGTGTTGAACGTGGGCACGAGCTCGGCCGCGTCCAGCGTCGCGAGCCGGCCGGACGTGCCCGCGCCGACGTAGTGCACGCGGCCGCCGGACCGCAGCGCGCCGACTGCGAGGTCGACCGCGCGGGCCACCTCGGGGAGCGCGGCCGCCACCGCGGCGGGGACCGTGCTGTCCTCGTCGTTGATCATCCGGAGGACGTCGAGGGTGGCGACCCGGTCGATGTCGACGGTCCGCGGGTTCCGTTGTTCGGTCGGAGATTCCACGTTCACCGCCACACCGTTCCGGGGGGAGATCATTTACCGGTCTCCCGCGGCCGCCTGCGCCCGTCTGGTCGCGCGCCGAGCCGATGGCCCGACACCGCTTCGTAGGTCGCCTCGAGCGCGGTCTTCGCCGTGTCTACATGCCGCTGCGCGATGCCGATGAACAGGCAGTCGATCACCGTGAGCTGCGCGATCCGGCTGGCCATCGCGCCGGAGCGGAACGTCGTCTCGCGCGCCGCCGTGGTGAGCACGTGGTCGGCCACCTCGGTGATCGGCGAACGCGGGAAGTTCGTCAGCGCCACGGTGGTCGCGCCGTGCTCCTTCGCGATGCGCAGCGCCTCGACCGTCTCCGCGGTGGAGCCGGTGTGCGAGATGCCGACCGCGACGTCCTCGCCGGTCAGCACTGCGGCACTCGTCAACGCGACGTGCGTGTCGTTCCACGCGAAGCAGGTCCGGCCGATGCGATGCAGCTTCTGCTGCAGATCGAACGCGACGAACGCGCTCGCGCCGAACCCGTAGGCGTCGACCCGCCGTGCACCCGCGATGGCCTCCACGACCCGTTGCAACGACTCGACGTCGAGTTGCTCGGCGGTCTCCTCGACCGCGCGGGCGTCGGCGAACGCCACCTTGCCGACCACCTGGCGCAGGTCGTCGCCGGGGCCGATGTCGCCACCCATGTCCTGGTTGGACCGGGCGGCGCTGCGAGCGGTGTCGGCGGCGAGCGCGATGCGCAGCTCGGGGTATCCGCCCACGCCGATCGCCTTGCAGAAGCGCGTCACCGTCGTCTCACTCGTGCCCGCCTGTTCGGCGACCTCGGTGATGCTCCGGTGCGCGACAGAGGCCGGGTTCTCCAGCACCACCTTGGCGACCCGTTGCTCCGCACGGGCGAGGCCCGGAAGCAGCGACCGGATCTTCACCAGGGGGCTGGACTCGGCACTGGATTCAGTGGACACGTGGGAAACTTACTAACCGTGCTCCCAGGGGTCAACGGACAGTGGGCAGAACTCACCCCTACTGTGTCCCAAAGTCACCCTGATGGGGACATTTCCTCACGGCGTGTCGACAGAAGGTCACCGGACGTCGGGAAGTTTCCGGGTGCTAACCGAAATCCGGTTCAGCGAGTTGATGCTCACGATCAGTGCGATGAGCTGGGCTAGCTCTGGTTCGTCGAAGTGCTTCGCCGCAAGCTCGTAGACATCGTCCGGCACGAACCCGTCGCTCAGTCGGGTGATCTTCTCGGTGAGGGCCAGTGCGGCCCGCTCCTTCTCGGTGTAGAGATCACCCGCCTCCTCCCACGCGTTCAGCAGGTAGATCCTCGCCTCGGTCTCGCCGGCCTTGCGCGCGTCGACGGTGTGCATGTTGATGCAGAACGCGCAGTGGTTGAGCTGGGACGCCCTGATCATGACCAGCTCGGCGATCGTCTGATCGACCCCGGCTTTTGCCGTGCGGTGGAACAGGACCAGGGCGCGGTAGACGTCGGGCGCGTTCTTGGCGAAGTCCATGCGTGGCATGGCATTGACGTTATGGTCTCAAATGGCCCGGTTCATGGTGGACTCTAAGTGTGGAATCTTGGGCCACTTTTGGTAGCGACTTCTACCTCGACCTGTCCGGCACCGGCGGTCTCCGGTCGAGGCTGACGCGCTCGCTGCGGGACGCGATCCGGTCGGCCCGCCTCGCGCCCGGAACCCGGCTGCCCTCGTCGCGGACGTTGGCGGTCGATCTCGGGGTCGCCCGCAACACGGTCGCGGCGGCGTACGACGAGCTGGTCGCCGAGGGCTGGCTGACCGCGCGCCGCGGGTCCGGCACGCGAGTGGCCCAACGAGTGACGCCACCGGCTCCTGCTCTTCGGCAGGCCACGGTCGCGCAATCCATGCTCGATCTCTCGGTCTCGACGCCCGACATCACGCTCTTCCCGCGCACCGGGTGGCTGCGGTCGGCCCGCCGTGCGTTGACCGTCGCGCCGCACGACGCGTTCGCGCCCTGCGACGCACAGGGCCGCGTGGAGCTGCGCGTCGCACTGGCGGAGTACCTCGCGCGAGCGCGCGGCGTCCGGGCGGATCCAGGCCGGATCGTGGTCGTGTCCGGCACCGCGCACGCGTTGCGGCTGTTGAACGTCCTGGTTCCGGGGCCGTTCGCGGTCGAGTCGTACGGGCTGGGCTTCCACCGCGACCTGCTGTCGGCGACGACGCCCGTGCCGGTCGACGATCACGGCGTTCGCGTCGAGTACATGCCGGCGGTGCCCGCCGCCCTGCTGACGCCCGCGCACCAGTTCCCCCTCGGCGGGCCGCTGCATCCGCGCCGGCGGGCCGATGCCGTGGAGTGGGCGCGCGCGACGGACGCGTGGGTCCTCGAGGACGACTACGACGGCGAGTTCCGCTACGACCGCGACCCGGTCGGCGCCCTGCAGGGGCTCGACCCCGAGCGGGTCGTCTACCTGGGCACGGCCTCAAAGTCGCTGTCGCCCGCGCTGCGGCTCGGGTGGATGGTGGTGCCGGACCGGTTGGTGGACCCCGTTGTGGCGTTGAAGGGGGAGAGCGAGCAGTACTCCAGCGCGCTCGACCAGCTGACGCTCGCGGACTTCATTTCTTCGGGCGAGTACGACAGCCACGTCCGCCGCATGCGGTCGCGGTACCGGCAACGCCGCGACCAGCTCGTCGCGGCGTCGCCCGTGCCGGTGTCGGGCCTCGCGGCCGGGCTGCACGCGGTGCTGGAGCTCCCGGCCGGTCGTGAGCCGGCCGTCGTGCGGGCCGCTCGGGCCGCCGGGCTCGGGGTGAGCGGGCTCGACCACTACCGCCATCCCGATGCGGCACCCGAGCGCCACGGCCTCGTCGTCAGCTTCGGCGCGCCCGCCTTCCCACGGGCGCTCGCGCCGTTGTGCCGGGTGCTAGCGGAGCACGGGTGACCAGCCGTCCGCGATCGGGTCACCGTCGAACAGCAGGCCGTTGCGGCCGGTGATCCGCAGGTTGGAGACGTAGACGCCACGGCCGCCGTACTGCCCCGCCCTCGTGTAGGTGAAGGTCAGCTTCGTGGCCGTCGTGTCGAACGAGAGGCGCTCCCAGCGGCGTTTCCCGTACCCCTGCAGGGTTCTGCCGTCGACGACGACCTTGTCACCGGGTTCGAGGTCGACGAACACGTCGAACTCCACGCGCTTCTTGTCCGCCGGCAGGTCGGGGGTGCTGAGCGTCGCCCCGGACCGCATCGGCGTCCACGAGTAGTTGCCGTTCGCCGGTTTCACGGCCAGCGCCTTGGCCAGACCGGATGCCACGGCCGCGCGGGCGTACTTGATGTTGCCCCAGTCGCGGCTCGGGTGGACCCGGTTGGTCAGCAGGATCGCGATCGAGCGCGACGCCCGGTCGATCACCAGCGACGTGCCGGTGAACCCGGTGTGCCCGGCGGTGCCGGGGCTCGCGAGGGCGCCCATGTACCAGCGCTGGTCGAGCTCGAAGCCGAGCCCGTGTGAGTTCTCCGGGAACCGCTGGTTGAAGTTCGTCAGCATCAGCTCGACCGACTGCCGCGACAGAACCCGTTGTCCCGCATAGGTTCCGCCGTTGAGGATGGTCTGGCCGAGCGTGGCGAGGTCCCACGCGGTGGAGAAGATCCCGGCGTGCCCGGCGACGCCGCCGAGCGACCAGGCGTTCTCGTCGTGCACCTCACCGCGCACGATGCCGCGCGGCGGTGTCGTCTGGTACTCGGTCGCGGCGATGCGGTCCAGCTTGCTCTTCGGCGGGTTGTAGCCGGTGTCGCGCATGCCGAGCGGGCCGGTGATGCCCTCCGCGACGAGCACGTCCAGCGGCTTGCCGGTGACCCGTTCGACCAGCTTCCCCAACGTGATCAGGTTCAGGTCCGAGTACACGTAGGTGGTGCCGGGGGTGTACTTCGGCTTGATGTCCATGACCGCTTTGATGCGCGACGGGACATCCGGGTAGAGCCTCCACAGCGCGATGAACGGCTCCAGCCCGGAGGTGTGCGTCAGCAGCTGCTTGACGGTGATGTGCTCCTTGCCGTTGACCCCGAACTCCGGCAGGTACCGCGACACCGGCTGGTCGATGTCGACCCGGCCGGCGTCGACCTGCCGCATCACGACGACCGACGTGAACAGCTTCGAGATCGACGCCATGTCGAAGATCGTGTCCGTGGCCATCGGGACGCGGTCCTCGACCGGCAGCTCGGTCGTGGCATCGGAGTAGCGCACCGCCCAGGCGGTGGGGTGATGCGTGACGACCGCGCCATCGTGGGCGTACAACGTGACGGCGCCGGAGAACAACGGGTGTGGTTGACCCTTTGTGTACTCGTCGACCTGGTGCAGTGCCGCGTTGATCGGGGCCGGGTCGAGGCCCACGCTCTCCGGCGCGGCGTTGTGGAGCACGGTCGTCGGCGGCGCGAACCCCTGCTGCGGCCGGTCGTAGCGGCCGCTGTTCGCATCGGCGTGCGCGGGTGAGGCCATGAGAAGGACGGACAGTACGGCGATGGCGGGGATCTTCATGGTTGGCCTCACCGGTAGCGCAGGTAGGGGATGCGGGTGCGGCGGAACCGGGCGAGCTCGTCGTGCCAGGCGCCGGCGATCTCGTCGGTCTTGGCGCCGGCGTCGACCATGCGGCGCAGGCGGTCCGAGCCGGACAGCTTGTCGATCCAGTTGTCTGGTCGCCAGGCGAACACGGCCGGGTACAGCGCCTTGACCGTGACGATCATGGCGACCGCGGTCTCGATCGCGTCGAACTCGTCCGGGTCGGTGACGTGCAGCGCGACGCCGCCACACGTCTTGCCCTGGAACTTGTTGAACGTGGGCGCGAAGTAGGTCTCGCGGAAGCGCACTCCCTTGAGCCCCAGCGTGTTCAGCTGCTCCGCCCAGCGCCAGTCGACGTCCGGTGCGCCGATCGTCTCGAACGGCCGGGTGGTGCCGCGGCCCTCGCTCAGCACCGTGCCCTCGAAGAGGCACGTGCCGGGGTAGACGAGCGCGGTGTCCTGCGTCGGCATGTTCGGGCTGGGCGGGATCCACGGCAGGCCGGTGTCCAGCTGATCGCGCCGCCACCCCTTCAGGTTGATCACCTCGAGGTGTTCGACCTGGCCGCCGTCGTCTCCGAGGAACTCGCCGTTGAACAGCCGGGCCAGCTCGCCGACGGTCATTCCGTGTTGCTGCACAACGGGTTTCTTGCCAACGCCGGTGGCATACGCGGGGTCGAGCTGCGGCCCCTTCGCGGTGCCGCCGACCGGGTTCGGCCGGTCGAGGACGAGGAACGACGCCCCGGCGATCGCGGCCGCCTGCATCGCCGTGTACATCGACCAGATGTAGGTGTAGAAGCGCGCGCCGACGTCCGCGATGTCGAAGACGACGGTGTCCACGCCGGCCTTGGTGAACATCCCGGCGAGCTTCGTGGCGTTGGCGCCGTACGCGTCGTACACCGGGATCTTCGTGCGTGGATCGAGGTAGTCGCCCTCGGAGCCACCCGCCTGGGCGGTGCCGCGGAAGCCGTGTTCCGGGCCGAACGCCGCCACGGGCGGGACGCCGGCGGCGACCATCGAGTCGACGATGTGCGTCTGGTCGCGCAGTACGCCGGTCGGGTTGGTGAGGATGCCTGCCTTGCGGCCCTTGAGCTTGCGCCAGCCGTCCTGCGCGAGCTGCTCGGCGCCGGTGGTGAGGCGCTGTCTCGCCTGTGCCTCGCCCGTGATCGTGAGCGCGGGAACGGCCAGTGCTCCCGCCAGTAGCTGACGGCGCCTCACCAGCTGAGCCCGTGGCCGAAGGGGTACTTGCCCGACACGTGGACGGGGAGCTTGCCCTGCGGTTTCGCTTGTCCCGTCAGGACTTTCGCCAACGCCGCCATGCTCGGGCCCGTCGTGCCGTAGGTGGCGAGCCAGACCGGCGCGTTCTGTGCGACGTCGTACGGGACGCCCGTGGCGACCGCTACGACCGGTTTTCCGGTTGCTTGCAAGCGGAAAAGCAGTTCCTGCTGCGCGGGCCGGACGTAGAGGCCGTTGGTCAGGAGGACCACCGCGTCCGCCGTGGCCGCCGCGGCGACGGCCGCGTCGATCTGTTCGGCGGTCGGGTTCAGGCTGGTGACGCTGGTGGTGGCGTTGAGGTGCCCGGCCAGGGCCTTCGCCGGGTTTTCACTGGTACCGACCACCAACGGCTTCAGCGGGTGGAACGGCAGGACGTTGCCGTCGTTGCGGATCGCGGTGATGGTGCGGTCGGTGATGCGCTGGGCGGCATCGAGGCTCGGCTGGGTGCCGATGACGACGTTCTCGTCGACCGGTTTCGTGTTCAGGATGCCGCGCAGGAACTTCATCCTGAGGATGCGCAGGACGCTCTGGTTGATGCGCCACTCGGTGAGTTCACCCGATTTGACGGCGGCGACGACCGCGTTGATCGCCCGTTCGAGGTCGACCGGCATGAGCAGCTGGTCGGCGCCGGCCTTCAGGGCGAGGATCGGGATCTCGGCGTCGTTCGGGTGCAGCACCCGCACGCCGGCCATCCCCAGCGCGTCGGTGACGATCACGCCGTCGTAGTGCAGCTCCTCGCGGAGCAGGCCGGTGATGATGCGCTTCGAGAGCGTGGCCGGTTCGCCCGACGGGTCGATGTTCGGCATCTGGATGTGCGCGGTCATGATCGAGTCGACCTTGGCCTGCACAGCGGCTTTGAACGGCGGGGCGTCGATCTCGCGCCACTGCTCGAGGTTGCGCGTGGCGACCGGGAGGCTGGTGTGGCTGTCGTCCTTCGTGTCGCCGTGGCCGGGGAAGTGCTTGGCCGTGGCGGAGACCGCCCCCGGTGCGAACATGTGCTGCTCGTAGCCCTTGATCTGGGCCTTGACCAGCTCCGATGCCAGTGTGGGGTCGCTGGAGTAGCTGCGTACGCCGATGATCGGGTTGGCCGGGTTGGAGTTGACGTCGGCGTCCGGCGCGAAGTCCTGGTTGATGCCCATCGCGCGCAGTTCGGCGGCGGTGATCCGGGCGGCCTGTTCGGCGTCCTTCGCGGACCGTCCCGCGCCGAGCGCCATGTTGCCGGGGAACTGCGTGGCGGGCGGACCGATGCGGGTGACCAGACCCATTTCCTGGTCGGTCGAGATGGCGAGCGGGATGCGGCTCGCCCTCTGCAGACCGTTGGAGAGTGCCGCGATCTGACCGGGTGTGTCGATGTTGTCGCGGGAGGAGTTGTTGAAGTAGATGACTCCGCCGGGGTGGAATTTCTCGACGACCTGGGCGGCGGTGTCGACGCCGAAGTCCTTGCGGTTGTTCGGATTCGGCTCGTCCGCGCGTTGGCCGTGCACCCACGTGACGAAGAGCTGTCCGACCCTCTCCTCGAGCGACATTCGCTGGAGGGCGATCGTCATCGCGTCGGCTTCGGCCGGCGGAGCAAGTGCTGCCGAAATGGACACGACCAGTGCGACAGCGAGTTTGCGCAACCTGCAGCCCTCCCGTTAGTCCCCCACCGGTAACTGGCGTGGTCCGCAAGTTACTCACGTGATCACGGTGGGTCAACGGGTGCGCATTCTGGCGTAAACACCCCCAACAAGCAGACGGCGGACCCATTGCTGGGTCCGCCGTCAACAGCGCGGGCTTTCGAGTTACCAAGCGTGCAACTCGTGTCGTACAACCCTGGCCTCGGCGTCCGGCGTCCCGGTACGCAGGCCCTAGACGACAAGCCTCCCGCGGCGTGCTGCGCGTGGGTGCTCGAAGTCCGCGCACAGAGCTCCGTCGGGGTGGATCCGGACTTCTCTTCGTCTGGTCCCTGGCCGACCTGAGGTCTGCACCTCCATTTGTAGTGCGTGTCGGCGGTCACAGCAAGGGCTCGGACGGGTGCACCGGTCAAGCCACGTTCAGTAGTGAAAGAGCCTTGACTCAGGCGCTGTTTTCGTTGCCGCTCTTGGTGGGTACCGCCGACGGGGCGACTTCGGACACCCACACAGACACCACGTGTGCGGGCCGTTGTGGTTACTCACGCGTAGCGGTACCAACCGTCTACAACTGACAGTCACCTATTGACTTTTGTTCCTGCGTCGGCGGATGCCGTACCACGCGACGCCGGCCGCCGCGGCGGCGCCGAGACCGATCGCGGTGGCCGCCACGGCCTTGCCCGACGGGGTGGGAATCCGGGCGCGCAGCGGCACCGGGTCGGAGAACGCGAGGATCGGCCAGCCGCGCTGTGCGGCGACCTTGCGCAGACCGCGGTCCGGGTTGACGACCGTGGGGTGGCCGACCGCTTCGAGGAGCGGGAGATCGGTCACGGAGTCCGAGTACGCGTAGCACCGGGACAGGTCGTAGTCGTGGACCTCGGCCAGGTGCTTGATCGCTACCGCCTTGTTCTCACCCGCGCAGTAGAAGTCGATGTCGCCCGAGTAGCGGCCGTTCTGGACGACCATCTTCGTGCCGACGCTGTGCGTGGCGCCCACCATGGTCGCGATGGGGGAGACGAGCTCCTCGCCCGACGCGCTCACGACGACCACGTCGTGGCCCTCGGTCCTGTGGTCGGCGATGAGCTGGGCGGCTTCCTTGTAGACCAGCGGGTCGACGATGTCGTGCAGCGTCTCGTCGACGATGCCGCGGATCTGCTCGACGTCCCAGCCCGCGCAGAGCGCCGTGATGTGGGCGCGCATGCGTTCCATCTGGTCCGCGTCGGCGCCGGAGAGCATGAAGACGAACTGCGCGTAGGCGCTCTTGAGCACCGCACGGCGGTTGATGAGCCCCTCCTGGAAGAAGGGGCGGCTGAACGCCAGCGTGCTCGACTTCGCGATCACCGTCTTGTCGAGGTCGAAGAATGCCGCGATCCGGGTTCCCTGAGGCTGGCTCACGGCGCCAGCTTAGGTGACCTTTGAATTGGGCCGTTCGGGTGGCGGTTCGCCGGTTGACGAAACCAGATGCCGTGTCGGGTTGAGCCGTTCGGACCTCAGTTCGGCTCTATACGAATTCGTTCTTGAAAAACTCGTCGTGTCCGTACAACGGAAGGCGCGCGCGACTCTGGCGCATGGGGATACAGTAGGAGGGTCCGGTTCGACGGACGGGTTCAGTCCGACCCCCCGGGACTGAACCATTGACGACCCCCGTCCCTCCCCCCTGGCGGGGGTCGTCCCATGTCCGGGGTCAGGTCGCTCCGGGTTTCCGACAAACCTCTGCGCCCGCTTCGCGGCAACCGCCCACCATCTCACACACCCGTGACAATTCGGCCGTTCCAGGGCGTCGAAGATCGCGACTTGTCCACAGCGCCGGATTTGTCCACATCTTGATCTTGAGCACGTTGTGTCGTTGGTCACCAAACGCGATGGTGCGTCCATGACCCCCACCGCCCTCGTGAACGACCCGGCCCTTCTGGACGACCTCCTCCGCCTGACGGCCGCAGCGGACTGCGAACTGGTCCGCGTGCCCGACGCGGACGCGCTGCGCCCGTTGTGGCAGACGGCCCCTTTCGTACTGCTGGACCCCGCCGGCGCCCGCGCATGCGCCTCCGCCGACCTGCCCCGCCGTGACGGCGTCTTCCTGGTGTGCAGCGGCGATCCGCCGTGGGAGGAAAGCCTGACCGTCGGGGTGGAGCGGGTGTTCTCCCTGCCGTCGGACGGCGAACGCCTGATCGCGGAGCTGGCCGACATCCGCGAGGGGCCGCCGCTGCGCGATGGCCGGGTGGTCGCCGTGCTCGGCGGCCGCGGCGGTGCCGGCGCCTCCGTGTTGTGCGCGGCCGTCGCCTTGGCCGCGGTAGGCACCGGCTCGGAGAGCCTGCTGGTCGACTGCGACCCGCTAGGCGGTGGAATCGATCTCACACTGGGTGCCGAGCAGGTGACGGGCGCGCGCTGGCCGGCGGTACAGGTGAGCGGCCGTGTCCCGATGTCCGCACTGCGCAGCGCGTTGCCCGCCAAGGGAAACCTGACCGTGCTGTCGTGTGACCGCGAGGGCCCAGGCCCCACACCCCAGGCCGTGACAGCCGTCCTCGACGCGGGCAGACGCGCGGGCTGCACCGTCGTCTGCGACCTACCCCGCCACCTGCCACCGGCAGCCGAAGCCGCACTCGACCGAGCCGACATGGCAGTCATGGTCGTGCCCGCCGAGGTCCGCGCCGCGGCCGCGGCAAGACGAGTGGCGGACCGCGTCACCGGATCCCTGCGCCTGGTGGTCCGCGGCCCCTCGCCGGCGGGTCTCAAAGCCGAGGAGGTCGCCGACGTAGTAGGCGTCCCACTGCTGACGCAGATGCGCCCGGAGCCGCGCCTGGCAGCGATCCTCGAGCACGGCCGCTTCCCAAGCCGCGGCCCGTTGGCCGCCGCGGCGCGGGAAATCCTGCAGGAGCTGCGCTCATGACGGCCCCGCTGGTCTGCGCGTGCTCGGTCGGCGTCCGGTCGCCGCTGGCCGCTGCGGCACGCGTGATCATGAAGGAGCTGTGCTCATGACGGCTCTGTCGGTAGATGGCGTCCGTGAGGAGCTGCCTTCATGACAGCCCTACTCGTTGATCGAGTCCGCGAGCGCCTTGTCGACGTCCGGATGCCGACCGCGCTTCGTGACGCTCCTCAGGGAGCTGTGCTCATGACGGCTCTGTTGGTAGATCGCGTCCGCGCGCATCTGGTCTGCGTCGGGTCGCTTCCGCAGCAGCACTTCGCTGCGATCTGCGAGGAGCTGCCTTCATGACAGCCCTACTCGTTGATCGAGTCCGCGAGCGCCTCGTCGGCGTCCCGGAAATCACCCCGGCCGCCGTGGCGAGCGCCGTCCGCTCCGAAGCGGGCGGAGTCCTGGCCGACGCGGACGTCCTCGACGCACTCCACATCCTCCGCCAGGAATTCGTCGGTGCGGGCGTGCTCGAACCTCTCCTGCGCGACCCGGACACCACAGACGTCCTCGTCACCGCGCCGGACCAGGTGTGGGTCGACGGCCGGAACGGCTTGCGCCGCACGGAGATCCGCTTCCCCGACGAAGCGGCCGTCCGGCGTCTGGCGCAACGCCTAGCAGTCGCCGTGGGCCGCCGCCTGGACGAGGCGTCCCCGTGCGTCGACGGCTGGCTGCCCGGTAGCAACGTCCGCCTGCACGCAGTTCTCCCACCACTGGCGCCGGACGGCACATGCCTGTCGCTGCGAGTGCTCCGCCCGGTGGGCCACGACCTGAACGCCCTCTGCGCACTAGGAACGTTCTCCCGCCAAACCGCCGACCTGTTGCGCGCGATCGTCGCGGCCCGCCTGGCGTTCCTGGTGGTCGGCGGCACCGGAAGCGGCAAGACGTCACTGCTGGGCGCGCTACTCGGCTGCGTTCCCGCGGACCAACGCGTGGTGTGCGTGGAGGACGCGGGCGAGCTACGCCCCGACCATCCCCAGTTCGTCCGCCTGGTGGCCCGCCCGCCGAACGTCGAGGGCGCGGGCGAGGTCACCGTTCGCGACTTGGTGCGCCAAGCCCTCCGCATGCGTCCGGACCGGATCGTGGTCGGCGAGGTGCGCGGCGCCGAAGTGTGCGAACTCCTGTCCGCGCTGAACACCGGCCACGACGGCGGCGCGGGAACCCTGCACGCGAACTCGCCCACGGAAGTCCCCGCGCGCCTGGAGGCACTGGCAGCCCTGGGTGGCCTCGACCGACGTGCCCTGCACAGCCAGCTGGCCGCGGCGCTGCACCTCGTCCTGCACATGCGGCGGGCCCCCGACGGCAGACGTCACCTGGCGGAGATCGGCCTGTTCACCAGAGTCGGCGACGACGTCGTGGTCCGCCCCGCCTGGCGCCCGGACTGGCAGGGCCACGAGCTGAAGGAGCTTCTGTGCTGACCGCCATCCTGGCCGCTCTCGCCCTCCTGGTGTGGCCGTCGTTCCAACCGATCAACCGCCTGCGCCCACGATCCCCGAAACGCCTGCCACGAATCCCCCTGCCGGCGCTGTCCATTCTGGCCTGCCCCTTGGGATTCGGCGCTCTGATCGCAGTTTTCATTCTGATGTGGACTGTCGATCGCGTGGCCAAAACCCGTGCAGCCCAACGAATCCGCCTGACCTCCAGCGAAGCACTGATCACCGGCCTGGCAGGCGTGGTCGCGGAACTGAAGGCCGGTGCCCCCGCACCCCGAGCCGCCACCAATGCGGCGTCCGACTGCCCGCAGCCCGCCTCCGATGTCCTGAAAGCCGTTGCTGCCACGGCAAACCTGGGCGGCGACGTGAATCGGACCTTGCACGACCTGGCGCCACAACACCCGCACTTGGCCCTGACGCAACTGGCCAGAGCCTGGCAAGTCTCCACGCGGTACGGCGTAGCGCTGGCCGAGGTCCTGGACGCCACGCGCCAAGACCTGGCCCAACGAGCCGCCTTCGCCCGCCAACTGGAGTCCCGAATGGCCGGACCTCGCGCCAGCGCGGCCGTGCTGGCCGCCCTCCCACTACTGGGCCTCCTACTCGGCCAGGCAAGCGGCGCCGAACCCGCCCACGTGCTCTTCGCCACCGTTCCAGGTCAAACCCTGCTCGTGCTGGGTGCGCTCCTCACCGCCGCAGGCCTCCTATGGACCACAGGCCTAACGACAAAGGCAGCCCATACATGACCCTCCTCCTACTCGCCCTGGCCCTGCTGGTCGCACCCACGCGCCCGCCCGCGATATCCAGACTCACCCGCCAGCACGACCCGCCGCCCCCGCCCATACCGCCCGACGACTCGCCGTTCCAGCGCGCGGCGGACTGGGACCTGCTCGCCGCCTGCCTCCGGGCTGGCCTCCCGGTGGCGACCGCGGTGCGCGCGATCGAAGTGCCGGCGCTCGACCACGTCGCCGAACTCCTCGCCCTGGGCGCGGACCCGCAGCAGGCGTGGGCCAAAGCGCTCGAAGACCCGGAAACGGCACCGCTCGCCGTGGCGGCCAGACGCACCGCCCGGTCGGGCACGGCGCTCGCTCAGGCCGCGGCCGAGTTGGCGGCGCGGATGCGGGCGGACGCCGGCGACCGGGCCGAGGCGCGCGCCCAGCGGGCGGCGGTGCTGGTCGCGGGACCGCTGGCGCTGTGCTTCCTGCCCGCGTTCGTGTGCGTCGGCGTGCTGCCGGTGGTGCTCGGACTCGCGGCCAAGTTCCTCGAACAATAAGGAGAGACGAATGTGGAACCCGCTGAAGAACGACCGCGGCATGTCGACGGTCGAGTACGCCATCGGCCTGGTCATGGCCGCGGCGTTCGCCACGGCGCTGTATCTGATCATCAAGAGCGATGCCGTTCAGGCCAAGCTCGCGCAGATCGTGCAGAGCGCGCTGTCGGCGGTGAGCTGACCGATGACCGGGGCATGGTCACCGTTGAGGCGGCGGTCGTCATCTGCGTGCTGTTGGCGGTCCTCGCGCTGGCCGCGGGCGGGATGAGCGCGATGGTCGGTCAGCTGCGCTGCACCGACGCGGCGCGGGAGGCGGCCCGGCTGATCGCGCGCGGCGACCGGGGGCATGCCGAGGCCGCGGCACGGCGCATCGCGCCCGGCGCCACGGTGACCGTGCATGAGGACGGTGATTCCGTGATCGTCGAAGTAGCCGCGACTCGTCATGGGTTTCGGCTGAGAGCCGAGGCGTTCGCCGTGCTGGAGCCGACGTGAACGACCGCGGTTCGGCGACGGTGAGCGGCGTCGGGTTGGCCGCGGTCCTGCTGGTTCTGTTGGCCGCAGGCGTTCAGGTCGGTTCAGCGGTCATCACCCGCCACCGGGTGACCGGTGCGGCCGATCTGGCGGCGCTCGCCGCGGCGACGCGGTTGATCGAGGGTGACGGTGTGGCCTGTGACCAGGCGCGACGCGTCGCCGAACGGAACCGGAGCCGGTTGGACGAGTGCGCGGTGAGCGGCTGGGAGGTCGGCGTACGGGTGTCCGCGGATACGCCGTTCGGCCCGGCGAGCGCACGTTCAAAGGCAGGTCCGGCCGAAGATCGGGACGTTTGGGGCACGACGAGCGGTCGTCCTCCGGCGGTGAGCGGACTCACACCGGGGTCCGGACATGCTGAACGTTGATCGAACCAAACCGCGACAGTTCAGTTGCTCGGTCACGTACCTGGCGTTCGCCGTCTCATAGCTACCAGTTGTCGAGCGAGGGTTACTTCGCTTGCCGCCGGTGTCGTTAGTTGTAGTGGCGGCACCGACACGGTGTCCTACGAAAACCGACACGGTGTCCGATGGTGTCGAGCAGATCTTGGAGGCGAAGGAAGATGGAGTGGTCGGATAGTTGGCGCGGGGCCTTCCGCATCGAGCTGCGTGCTGAGGCCGTGAGCCTCGCGTGGCGCGGTTGGCCTGTGCTGCCAGGCACCTATCCGACGGTCTCCGCAACGGGCGAGACGAAGTGGGCCGGCCGCGACGGCCTCGAGGCCGCCGGCCCGGTTCCGGTGCACCGCGACTGGCAGGAGCGGATCGGCACGCGGCCCGAGCAGGTCGCCACCTGGTGGGCGGGCCGCTCGTACAGCCTGCTCGTCGCGACCGGCCACGTCGTCGACGCGATCGAGGTCGGCACGGACCTCGGCCGCCGCGCGGCGGGTGCGCTGCGCAACATGGGCATCCCGGTGCCGATCGCGGCGACGCCGGCCGGCCGGTGGATGTTCCTCGTGGCGTCCGGCTCGACGCTCAACACCGAGCTGCGCCAGCACGAGGACGTCCGTCACCTGGCACAGGGCGAGTACATCCCGCTGCCGCCCACCCCGATGTCGCACGGTGTCGTGCACTGGCGGGTCAAGCCGCAGATCTGCGGCCGCGACCTCCCGGACGCGCACATCGTGCAGGACGCACTGGTCGAGGTGCTGCACATGGCCGAGACCCCCGAACTGGCGTCCGTCTGATGTAGACCCGGCCGCGCTGGGTGTCGTTGTGGACTCTCCCCGACAACCCCGAGAACGATGCCCAGCGCGGCCGCACCACCTGCCCGATCCGGCGGAACCGTCGTACCCCGCACTTCGACGGATGATCGGACGGGCATGAAGCCGAACACCGAGCGGAAAGGAGCGCCTCCCGCGCACCACTGAGCCAAAGGACGATAGTGGCCTAGCCCAGCAGCAGGCCGCGGTCGGCGAAGCCGGATCCTCCTCCCGGAAACCCGTCGCACGGACAACGACGCCTCCCAATGTCCATGAGCGACGACCAAGAGAATCCGCCGATGTCCCAAGGCAAACGTCGTGCAGCGGTAGCAGGCACCACCGCCCGAGTGTTCGGCAGTGTGGAACGCGCCGGGGTGCGCGTCGGTCGGACCCGCGACCGTCGCCCCCGGCGCGTTCTGTATCTAATTGTCCTCGCTCCGCTCGGACGGCGCTGTCGCCGGGAAGTCGGCGCATCGAGCGTGTTTTTTCGCGGCTCAGCTCGCTTCGCTCGGTGGCCGCGAAAAAACAGGCTCGACACGCCGACGCGACAGCGCAGGGCGGTGGTGCCCCATCGGGGATGCGTGATCGGCGTGCGTGATCGCGCAGGGCCGGTGGGGTCGGAGGTAGGCGTTACCGAGCCGAATGCCGCCGCGGCGTACAAGGTTTATGGGTGAGAGCTCGCCGAGGTTGTCGGAACCCTCGTGGCGTACGACCTGAATCCCGTCCTGGCATGGAAACCTGAACGCCGTCGGCACGTGGCGGGCGAAGCGCGCCGGGGTGTGCGAGCTGCGAGGGCACCGAAATTGTCAGACCCCGCGACTAGGATCGGATTCGGGGGTGCTTCGGTTCGGGGCGAGGGAAGTCAGGGGCCCGGATTTAGCGTACCGGGAGGGTCTGACAGTTCTGGGGCTTACGAGATCGCCTTCAGCACCACCTCCAGCACCGCTACCGCGCCCGCCTTGTCCAGAGGCTCGTTTCCGTTGCCGCACTTGGGCGACTGCACGCAGGACGGGCACCCGAACGGGCACGTGCAGGAACTGATCGCCTCACGCGTCGCCGTCAGCCACGGCACGATCGCCGCGAAACCCCGGTCCGCGAACCCCGCCCCGCCCGGATGCCCGTCGTGCACGAACACGGTCGCCGCACCGGTGTCCGGATGCACGGCCGTCGACACGCCGCCGATGTCCCAACGGTCGCAGACGGCGAACAACGGCAGCAGGCCGATCGCCGCATGCT
Organism: Lentzea sp. NBRC 105346; assembly: GCF_030269605.1. Taxonomy (GTDB): domain Bacteria; phylum Actinomycetota; class Actinomycetes; order Mycobacteriales; family Pseudonocardiaceae; genus Lentzea. Next base: position 233,056 of record NZ_BSTQ01000012.1, on the reverse strand, counting down.
CGGCGGCGTGCAACGCGCCGGCGACGCGGCGGTGCTCCAGGACGTCGCCCAGCAACGAATCGGAGATGGTGTACCAGACGGCCCGCGTGTCCAGGGTCTGCGACGGCAGGTCGAGCGGGATCTGGTCGATGACCTTGCCGGACGGCAGGCGGCGCAGGTAGCCGACCACCTGGGTCGTGACCTCCACCGAACCCAACGAGACGGTGACGCCGTCAAAGGACAGGCTTTCCACTGTGTCCACAACGGAAATGTCGACGACGTCACGCGGCTGGGTGGTCCACTCGGGCTCCTCGGCGTGCACCATGGCGAGCCCGTGCTCGAGATCCAGCTCGTCGACCACGTACGACGCGCCCTGGTGCAGATATACGGCACCGGGATGCACCTGCCAGCACGCGGAACCCGGATCGACCGTGCCGAGCATGCGGCCGGAGTCGGCCTCCACTACGGCGACCTGATCGCCGCCCGACCCGCGGATGTCGACGCCCGCGTGCGGCTGGTCGTGCGACGCCCAATACCAGCCAACGGGGCGTTTGCGCAGCACGCGGTCCGCCACCAACGAATCCAGCACCGAGGAGGCGGCCGGGCCGAAGGCCTCGAGATCCGTTGGGGTGAGGGGTAGTTCGGCGGCCGCGCACGCCAGTTGCGGGCCCAGCACATAGGGGTTCGTCGGATCCAACACAGTTGCCTCGACCGGGCGGTCCAGCACGGCCGACGGGTGGTGCACGAGGTATGTGTCCAACGGGTCGTCGCGCGCTACGAACACCACCAGAGCGCTGTCGCCGGCTCGGCCGGCGCGTCCCGCCTGCTGCCAGAACGACGCCAGGGTGCCTGGGAAACCGGCGACCACAACGGCGTCGAGGCCGACGATGTCGACGCCCAGTTCCAACGCGTTCGTCGTCGCGACGCCCAGCAATTCGCCGGAGGACAACGACTTCTCCAACGCCCGGCGCTCCTCGGGCAGGTAGCCGGATCGGTAGGCGGCTACCCGAGGAACCAGTGACGAGTCCACTTCGGACAGAACTCTGCGGGCTCCGATAGCGGCCAGCTCCGCACCGCGCCGTGAACGTACGAAGGCCAAAGAACGTGCGCCCTCGACGACCAGGTCGGCGAGGATCCGGGCGGTCTCGCTGCCCGCGGACCGGCGCACCGGGGCGCCGTGCTCACCGGCCAGCGACGTCAACGGCGGCTCCCACAACGCCACCGTGCGGGACGCGCGCGGCGAGCAGTCCTCCGTCACCGCCGTGCACGAAGCGCCCAGCAGTCGCGACGCCGAAGCGGCGGGATCCGACACCGTTGCCGACGCGAGCACGAACACCGGCGAAGAACCATACTTTCGGGCGACTCGTTGCAGGCGCCGCAGCAGCAGGGCGACGTGGGAGCCGAAGACGCCGCGGTAGGCATGACATTCGTCGACGACGACATACGCCAGCCGCCGGAAGAAGCGCAGCCACTTGGAGTGCCGGGGGAGGATCCCGCGGTGCAGCATGTCCGGGTTGGTGAACACCCAGTTGGCGTGTTCGCGCACCCAGTCGCGCTCCGCGAGCGGCGTGTCGCCGTCGAACGACGCCGCGCGCACACCAGGCAGCCCCAGGGAGCACACCGAGCGGAGCTGGTCCGCCCCAAGTGCTTTCGTCGGCGCCAAATACAACGCGGTCGCGCGCGAGTCCGTGACCAAGGTGCTGAGCACCGGCAGCTGGTAGGCCAGCGACTTGCCGGACGCGGTGCCTGTTGAGACGACGACGTTCGAACCCGACCATGCCAACGACGCCGCGGAAGCCTGGTGCTCCCACGGCGACGAAACGCCGCACGACTCGAACGCCGACACCACCGACGAAGGCGCCCACGAAGGCCACGGCGCATGGGATGCCACGCGCTGGGGCAGGTCGCTGACGTGCGTCAGCGGCGACTCCCCGGCGGGCACCCCGGCCAGCACGCGGTCCAGCAGGCGCCGTCCCTGATCCACCACGTGACCGAGCTTTGCACAGACCCCTGACAGTCCGACTCGCCTTCCTGGGCGGATAACGGTGTGTGCACGGATCGGGACACTTTGTTGTCTCGGTGTAAGCAACCCTTAGACTCCCCGCTCATCGCATCCAATGAGGGATGCATCACGTCGCGTCCGGGCGGCTGGTCGCCTTGGCGCTGCAATGGCAACTCACCAGGAGGACGGATGTCCCGGCAATTCCTCGCGGAGAGCCTCGAGCTCTCCGGAGGTGATCGCGGCGTCGTAGCCGCGGTCGCCGTGGTCGCCCTGGCTGCTCTCGCCGTCGGGTACGTGCTGCTCAGGGAGGTCCTGGCCGCCGGCCAAGGAACCACCAAGATGCAGGACATCGCCAAGGCGGTTCAGGAGGGCGCAGCGGCCTACCTCAATCGGCAGTTCCGCACGCTCGGCATTTTTGTCGTCGTCGTGTTCGTACTGCTGTTCGCGCTTCCCGCCGACGACATCGGCGAGCGGATCGGCAGGTCGTTGTTCTTCGTCGTCGGTGCTGCGTTCTCCGCGACGATCGGCTACCTGGGCATGTGGTTGTCCACGCGCGCCAACGTGCGGGTGGCCGCGGCCGCCAACGAGGGCGAAGGCGGCCGCGAGAAGGCGATGCGCGTCGCGTTCCGCACCGGTGGTGTGGTCGGCATGACGACCGTCGGCCTCGGCCTGTTCGGCGCCGCGCTGGTCGTGCTGGTCTACGCGGGCCAGGCGCCGAAGGTGCTGGAGGGCTTCGGTTTCGGTGCCGCTCTGCTCGCGATGTTCATGCGTGTCGGTGGCGGCATCTTCACCAAGGCCGCTGACGTCGGCGCCGACCTGGTCGGCAAGGTCGAGCAGAACATCCCCGAGGACGACCCCCGCAACGCCGCGACGATCGCCGACAACGTCGGTGACAACGTCGGTGACTGCGCCGGTATGGCCGCGGACCTCTTCGAGTCCTACGCCGTGACCCTGGTCGCGTCGCTGATCCTCGGCACCGCCGCGTTCGGTGCGCAGGGTCTGCTGTTCCCGCTGATCGTGCCCGCGATCGGTGTGCTGACCGCGGTCATCGGTGTCTACACGACCAATGCGCGCTCGGGCGAGGGAGGCCTGACCGCGATCAACCGGTCGTTCTACATCTCGGCCGTGATCTCCGCGGTGCTCTGCACGATCGCCGCGTTCGCGTTCCTGCCGGGCTCGTTCGCCGACCTGAACGGCGTCTCCGACGCCATCAAGGCCACCAACGGCAACCCGTCGCTGATCGCGGCCGTCGCGGTGATCATCGGCATCGTGCTCGCCGGCGTCATCCTCTGGCTGACCGGCTACTTCACCGGCACCGAGCACAAGCCGGTGCAGGAGGTCGGCCGGACGTCGCTGACGGGTGCGGCCACCGTCATCCTGTCCGGTATCTCGGTCGGCTTCGAGTCCGCCGTCTACACCGCGCTGGTCATCGGTGCCGCCGTCTACGGCGCGTTCCTGCTGTCCGGTTCGGTCGTCGTCGCGCTGTTCGCGATCGCGCTGGCCGGTTGTGGTCTGCTCACCACCGTCGGTGTCATCGTCGCGATGGACACCTTCGGCCCGGTCTCGGACAACGCGCAGGGCATCGCCGAGATGTCCGGTGACGTGCACGGCGAGGGCGCGAAGATCCTCACCGAGCTCGACGCGGTCGGCAACACCACGAAGGCCATCACCAAGGGCATCGCGATCGCGACGGCAGTGCTCGCCGCGACCGCGCTGTTCGGCTCCTACAGCGACGCGATCGGTCAGGCGCTGCAGAAGGCCGGCAACCTCAAGCCGGACCTGACCTCGTTCTCGTTCGTCGTGTTCAGCCCGAACGTGCTCGTCGGCATCGCCATCGGCGCGGCCGTCGTGTTCATGTTCTCCGGCCTCGCGGTCAACGCGGTGACGCGCGCCGCGGGCGCGATCGTGTTCGAGGTGCGCCGCCAGTTCCGGGACAACCCCGGCATCATGGACGGCACGGTCAAGCCGGAGTACGGCAAGGTCGTCGACATCTGCACGAAGGACTCGCTGCGCGAGCTCGCGACGCCCGGCCTGATGGCCGTGCTCGCCCCGGTGGCCGTCGGCTTCGGTCTCGGCGTCGGCCCGCTCGCCGGCTACCTCGCGGGTGCCATCGCGACCGGCACCCTGATGGCCGTGTTCCTCGCCAACTCCGGTGGCGCGTGGGACAACGCGAAGAAGCTCGTCGAGGACGGCCACCACGGCGGCAAGGGTTCCGACCCGCACGCCGCGACCGTCATCGGTGACACCGTCGGCGACCCGTTCAAGGACACCGCCGGTCCCGCGATCAACCCGCTCATCAAGGTGATGAACCTGGTGTCGGTGCTGATCGCGCCCGCGATCGTGGCCTTCACGGTCGGTGACGGCGCGAACGACGCGATCCGCTTCATCATCGCGGCGGTCGCCGCCATTGTGATCATCGGCGCGGTCACCGTGTCGAAGCGTCGTGGCACGGCCATCGCGGACACCCCCGCGGAGACCGTGAGCAACGGCGCCGCGTAGCAACAACCCCGGCGAGGGAGCTTTCCAGGCGCACAGCGTCTGGAAAGCTCCCTTCGTCTTGTTCCGGGTTATGGTCAGGCAATGCGCCACGTCTGGATCGCAGCAGTCGCCGCCGCCGTCGTGCTCGCCGGCTGTACTTCGGGAAACGGCGGCAATACCTCGCCCACGAGCTCCGCCAACGACGCCGCGGCCGTGCAGTACATGGACAAGGTCTGCGCCGCCGCCTCGGAGTTCGCCAAGCTCGAGAAGAGCGCGCCCAAGCTGGACAGCGGTGACCCGGCCAAGCTGAAGGCCGACATGGCGGCCTACATGGGCCAGCTCTCCGCCGCCTTCACCAAGTCCGCGGAGGAGCTGCGCAAGGTCGGCCCGTCACCGATCGCGGGCGGCGAGGCCGCCGTGAACAAGATGGCCGACGCGTTCACCACGCTCGCCGCCACCTTCACCGAGGCGAAGACCAAGATCGAGCAAGCCGACGCGAACGACGCCTCTGGTGGCCTCCAGGCTGCCGGAGAGGCGATCGCGAAGCTCAGCCAGCTCGCGGACCCGCTGAAGGACCTCGAGGCCGTCCCAGAGCTGGAGAAGGCCGCGACGAGTGCCCCGAAGTGTCAGGAAATGCGCAATCTGGGCGTCGCTCCCACGTCCAATTGACGTAGCCGGGTAAGGTCCGCCCCCGTCCTTCAGCCCCCAACCCCCCGTGGGGAGTGCACATGAAGAACCGCCTCAAGATCGCTGTGGTGCTGGCCGCGGCGGCTCTCGCCGTCACCGGCTGCAGCGGTGGCGGCAGCGGCTCCGGCTCCAGTTCCAGCTCCGGCAGTGACGACGCGAACGTCGCCTGGGTCGACAAGGTGTGCAGCGCGAGCCTCAACGCGGTGAAGTCGCTGTCGACCGAGCCGCAGCTCGACATGTCCGACCCGGCGAAGCTCAAGACGGGCTTCTCGGAGTGGCTCGGCAACGGCTCGGCCTCCGTCGACAAGTCGATCAAGGAGCTCGAAGGCCTCAAGAACGGTCCGCACCCGGACTCGGAGAAGCTGGTCAACTCCGCGACCGAGGTCTTCGGCAAGATCAAGACCGCGCTGGACGACGCCAAGAAGGCCATCGACGCCGCCGACCCGAACGACCCGGCGGCCATCGCCGAGGCGTTCTCCAAGGTCGGTACGCAGCTCAGCGAGTTCGCCAAGGTCGGCACGGACTTCCAGGACACCTTCGTCCAGTCCAACCTCGCCGAGGCGGAGAAGAAGGCGAAGAACTGCCAGGAGCTGAACAAGACCGACACGACGTCGTCGGCGCCCACCTCCTGAGTGCCGTGAAGGGCACCCTCACGACACTTAACGCCGTGAGGGTGCCCTTCACGACACCCCGTAACGGTTGGATCACGCGGCCACTGGCTCCGATCGAACGTCTGTTCTACCCTGTGCGCCGTGGGGCAGCTGTCCTTCTTCTCGGCCGAGGCGCGCACTCCGGGTGTGGCCGACCTCGCCGGCCTGCTGTGCGGGCCGGGTCAGGCGATGGGTTTCGCGCGCGGCACGGCGGCCCGCGTCTCGGTCGCGCTGCGCGACGAGTGGCGTGCGGCACCGCTGCGGCAGGTCTGCGCCGAACGCGGCGTGACGTCGGAAATCTGCATGTCAGAGGATGGTTCACGGATCGTGCGCACGCCGTTTCGCACCGATCTCACCGGTCTGGCCGCCCGCTGGCTGGATGGCACCACGAAGGTCGTTCCTCGTGATTTCACCCTTGACGGGGCGATACTGCGCGTTTGGGCACTCGCGTCCGGGCACTGGGTGGAGTCCGCCTACCTGCTGGGACTGGATCCGGACGCGCCTGGGACACACGAGCCGCTGAAAAATGCGCTGCTCGCCTCAGGTCTGCCGTGCACCCTGGTGGACGCGCCCGCGTTGCGGGTAACCGGGAGGCGAAGGCTCGCGCGGCTGGCTGAGCTGGTCGGACGTCCGCCGCGCGGGGTGGCGGAGCGCACCTGGCCGGCGGCCTAGACAGGCGTTCAGGCAAGGTTGTGTCACTCTGTCTCGTCGTAGGGTGCGCCGCGGACAGTGCACACTGGCGGGTCTGAGATCGGGTTTGGAAGAGAGCGGGACAGCGTGGCTGGATCGACACGGACGAGAAAGAGCAGCGGAGGAACGGGCGGCAATCGACGGCTCGTGATCGTCGAGTCCCCGACGAAGGCGCGCAAGATCGCCTCGTACCTCGGCGCTGACTTCGTCGTGGAGTCCTCCAGGGGACACATCCGGGACCTGCCGCGCGGCGCTGCGGACGTGCCCGCCAAGTTCAAGGGACAGGCCTGGGCCCGGCTCGGCGTGGACGTCGACCACGACTTCGAGCCGCTGTACGTGGTGAGCGCGGACAAGAAGTCGCTGGTCACCGAGCTCAAGGAAGCGTTGAAGGACGTCGACGAGCTCTACCTCGCGACAGACGGTGACCGCGAGGGTGAGGCCATCGCGTGGCACCTCCTCGAGACGCTCAAGCCGAAGATCCCGGTCCGCCGGATGGTCTTCCACGAGATCACCGAGTCCGCGATCCAGGCCGCCGCCGCGAACCCGCGCGACCTCGACCAGGACCTGGTCGACGCCCAGGAGACCCGGCGCATCCTGGACCGCCTCTACGGCTACGAGGTCAGCCCCGTGCTGTGGAAGAAGGTCATGCCGAAGCTCTCGGCGGGCCGCGTGCAGTCCGTGGCGACCAGGCTCGTCGTCGAGCGCGAACGCGAGCGGATGAAGTTCGTCTCGGCGAGCTACTGGGACATCTCCGCCACGATGGACGCTGGCGCGGACGCCTCGCCACGGCAGTTCGGCGCGCGGCTCGTGGCCGTCGACGGCACGCGCCTCGCGACCGGCCGCGACTTCGGTTCCGACGGCCGCCTGAAGAACTCCGACGTCACCGTTCTCGACGAGACCCAGGCCCGCGCCCTCGCGGCCGGCCTGGAGAACGTCGGCATGCGCGTCACGTCGGTCGAGGAGAAGCCGTACACGCGCAAGCCGTACGCGCCGTTCATGACCTCGACGCTGCAGCAGGAGGCGGGCCGCAAGCTGCGGTTCTCCGCGGACCGCACGATGCGCACTGCGCAGAAGCTGTACGAGAACGGCTACATCACCTACATGCGTACCGACAGCACCACGCTGTCGGAGACGGCGATCAACGCCGCGCGCTCGCAGGCGACGCAGCTCTACGGCGCCCAGTACGTGGCGAAGGAGCCGCGCCAGTACACGCGCAAGGTCAAGAACGCGCAGGAGGCCCACGAGGCGATCAGGCCGGCGGGAGAGAGCTTCCGCACGCCCGGCCAGGTCGCCGGTGAGCTCGACTCGGACGAGTTCAAGCTCTACGAGATGATCTGGCAGCGCACGATCGCCTCCCAGATGGCCGACGCGCGCGGCAACACGACCAGCGTCCGCATCTCCGGCACGGCCGCGACCGGCCAGGAGTGCACGTTCTCCGCCTCCGGCCGCACGATCACGTTCGCGGGCTTCCTCAAGGCCTACGTCGAGACCGTCGACGCCGAGGCGGGCGGCGAGTCGGACGACGCCGAGTCGCGACTGCCGCAGCTGGTCAAGGACCAGGCGATCACGCCGGTCGAGCTGACCGCGGACGGCCACTCGACCAGCCCGCCGTCGCGCTTCACCGAGCCGAGCCTGATCAAGACGATGGAGGAGCTCGGCATCGGCCGTCCGTCCACCTACTCGTCGATCATCAGCACCATCCAGGACCGCGGCTACGTGTGGAAGAAGGGCGCCGCGCTGGTGCCCTCCTGGGTCGCGTTCGCCGTGGTCGGGTTGCTGGAGAACCACTTCGGCCGGCTCGTCGACTACGACTTCACCGCCGCGCTCGAGGACGAGCTCGACGGCATCGCCGCCGGTCGCCAGCAGCGCACGGCGTGGCTGAGCGGCTTCTACTTCGGCGGCAGCGTCGGCCCGGACGGTTCGGTCGGCCGGTCCGGCGGCCTGAAGAAGCTGGTCGGCTCGGGTGTCGAGGACATCGACCCGCGGGAGATCAACTCCATCCCCCTGTTCAGTGACGCCGAAGGTCGTACGGTCGTCGTCCGGGTGGGTCGCTTCGGGCCGTACCTGGAGCGCGAGGTCGACGGCGCGGCGCAGCGCGCGAACCTGCCCGAGGACCTGCCGCCGGACGAGCTGACCGCGGAGATCGCGGAGAAGCTGTTCGCGACGCCGCAGGAAGGCCGTTCGCTTGGCACGGACCCGGTGTCCGGCAACGAGATCGTGGCCAAGGAAGGCCGCTTCGGGCCGTACGTCACCGAGGTGCTGCCCGAGTCGGACAACGGCAAGAAGGCGCCGAAGCCGCGGACCGGCTCGCTGTTCAAGTCGATGTCGCTGGACACGGTGACGCTCGACGACGCGCTGAAGCTGTTGTCGCTGCCGCGCGTCGTCGGCAAGGACCCGGAGACCGGTGCCGAGATCACCGCGCAGAACGGCCGGTACGGCCCGTACCTGAAGAAGGGCACGGACTCCCGGTCGCTCGTCGACGAGTCGCAGATCTTCACCGTCACGCTCGAAGAGGCGCTGAAGATCTACGCCGAGCCGAAGAAGCGCGGCCGGTCCGCCGCGGCCGCCCCGCCGCTGCGCGAGCTGGGCAACGACCCGGTGTCCGGCAAGCCGATGGTGATCAAGGACGGCCGGTTCGGCCCGTACGTCACCGACGGCGAGGCGAACGCGTCGTTGCGCAAGACGGACAGCGTCGAGACCATCACCGATGAGCGCGCGGCGGAGCTGCTGGCCGAGAAGCGCGCCAAGGGACCGGTCAAGAAGAAGGCTCCGGCCAAGAAGGCTGCCACGAAGAGCACGGCAGCTAAGAAGGCGGCGCCGAAGAAGGCCGCGAGCAAGAGCTGACCTTTCGGGGGTGGCGGTGGATTTTGGACCTGACGGAACGCAGGCGCCGCCGCCACCTCGCGTCTTTCCCGACCCGCTGGCCGGGCTGATCGCGGCGGACACCTTCGTCGCACGGCCCCTCCCGAAGATCGCCAGGCCGCCACAGCCTCCGCAGCCGACCGAGCAGATGCGGCAGGCGATCGCGGAGCAGATGGCGCGTGAGCAACGGCACGCGGCGCGTCCCAGACAGAAGCCGCGGCCGCCGCAGCGCCCGCACGTTCCGCCCGCGATGCCGGCGGTCGTGCCACCCGCTCCGCAGCAGGCCCAGCAGCAGCAACAACAGACCAGCGGCGTGGCGACGTTCATCGGTTGCTTGATCATCTTGCTGGTGTTCGGCGGGCTGGCCGCGGGTGTGATCGCTTTTCTTGGGGCACTCTTCAGCTGACTCGGCCAATCTCGGTCCGACCGTCCGGTTACGCTGAGCCGAAGAGTCGGGGCACGCAAGGAGTGACGTCATCCAGGACGCGGACACAGGTGCGCAGGAGGCTGGCCGGAATCGGCCCGCCGAGTCGAGCGTGTCCACGGTCCACCGGCTGCGCAGCGTTCTCGCGATCCGGCCTTTCCGCAGGCTGTGGCTCGTCACCTACCTGTGCAGCGTCGGCGACTGGCTGTCGCTGCTCGCGTTGACCGGTCTGGTCTCGGAGCTCACGGACAGCTACCAGTGGCAGAGCTTCGCGTTGAGCCTCGTGGTGCTGACGCAGCTGCTGCCCGGAATCCTCTTCGCGCCGCTCGGCGGTGTGCTCGCGGACAAGTTCGACCGCCGCAAGGTGATGGTGCTCTGCGACATCGCCCGCGGCGGCCTGTTCATCTCGATCGCGCTGGTCGGCACGACGTGGTGGCTGTTCATCGCGAACTTCATGGTCGGCTGCTGCGCGATGCTGTGGATCCCGGCCAAGGAGTCGGCGGTCCCGAACCTGCTGCGCCGCCCGGACCAGGTGGAGTCGGCGAACCAGCTCGGCCTGGTGATGACCTACGGCATCTCCACGATCAGCGGCTTCGGCCTGTACTCGCTGGTCTCCGGCATCCCCGGCTACCTGAACCTGCAGGGTGACAACGCCGAGTTCAACATCGCCACGATCGCCGTGGTGATCAACGGTCTGCTGTACTTCACGTCCGCGGTGCTGGTCGCGACCCGCCTGCCCGAGCTCTCCGGCCGAGTGTCGTCGCCCCGCAAGAAGCAGCAGGACGCGGGCTCGCCGGGCTTCGTCGCGATGCTGCGCGAAGGCCTCCGGTTCGCCGCCCACACCCCGCTGGTGCGCGGCCTGGTGATCGGCATGATCGGCGCGTTCGCCGCGGCGGGTGTCGTGATCAGCACGGCGAAGCTCTACGCCGAGTCGCTGCTCGGCGGCGCCTCCACGTTCGGCCTGCTCTTCGTCGCCGTGTTCGTCGGCCTCGCGGTCGGCATGGCCGGCGCCCCCAAACTCGCCCGGCGCCTGGCGTACAACCGCCTGTTCGGCGTGACTATAGTGCTCGCCGGCGTGACGCTGGTGCTGGTCGCGTTCGCGCCGCACCTGTGGGTCGCGCTGCTGACCGTGGCTTTGGTCGGCGCGTGCGCCGGCGTCGCGTTCCTGACGGGCCTGACGATCGTCGGCTCGCAGGTCGAGGACGCCATGCGCGGCCGCACGGTCGCCCTGATCCAGTCCCTGCTCAAGATCGTGCTGTTCGGCGCCTCGGCGGGCGCGCCGCTGCTCGTGTCGCTGATCAACCGGCGGCAGATCAGCGTGTTCGGCCACCCGATGGAGGTCGACGCGACCCGCCCGGTGCTGCTCTTCGGCGCGGTGATCGCGATCCTGCTCGGCCTGGTCGCCTACCGGCAGATGGACGACCGCCGGGAGGAGCGCGTCCTGTCCTCGCTGTTCGCCGCTTTGCGCGGCCGCGCCCACACCAAGGGCATGCTGATCGCGATCGAGGGCGACACGCGGGAGGACACCTCGGTCCAGGCCCGCCGCCTCGCCGCCGCGATGCGCGCCGACGGCCTCGAGGTCCTGCTGGCCGCCGATCCGGAGTTGGACGAACGCCGCCTGCGCAACGTTCTGTCGTCCGCCGAACTGGCCGGCGTGCGGGCTCAGGCTCTGGTCGCCGCGGCTGTTCGGGCCGACGTCGTGGAACGTCAGGTTCGGCCGGCGCTCGACGCCGGGTCGCTCGTTGTGATGGAGCGGTACGTCGACAGTCCGATGGCGCACTTCAGTGCGGTCGGGAGTCTTGAGCACACCGAGCTCGAGGGGTTGGTCGACTGGGCTACCGGTCGATTGCGGCCTGACCTGACCGTGTTGCTGGATCGGGCTCCGGCCGCCGAGGAGCGAGGCTTCAGCGGGGTCGAGCACCACTGGCGGGTGCAGCGGTTGCTGTCGGAGATGGCTGCTGCGGATCCGGATCGGTACGTGGTCGTGGATGCCGACGGGGATCCGGACGCGGTGGCTGAGCGGGTGCGGTCGGCGGTGTTGCCGCTGCTGGCCAACCGTAAGCGGGTCGGGTCGCAGGTCTCCGTCTGAGGTTCGGCAAGATGAGGCCATGAGCGTCTGGACCGAGGTCGTCGGCCAACCCGAGGCCGTCGCCACGCTGAGCGCCGCCGCCGAAGCCGCCGCGAGCATCGTCGCCGGCGGGTCACCGGCCCCAGGCGCGATGACGCACGCATGGCTCTTCACCGGCCCACCCGGTTCTGGCCGCTCGTCCACGGCCCGAGCGTTCGCAGGTGCCCTGCAGTGCACGGTGACGGACGACCGCCCCGGCTGCGGCCACTGCACGGGTTGCCGCACGGCCCTGCACGGCACCCACGCCGACGTGCGCGTAGTCGTCCCCGAAGGGCTGTCGATCTCGGTCGCCGAGATGCGCGCACTGGTGCAGACCGCGGCCCGCCGCCCGACCGGCGGCCGCTGGCAGGTCGTGATCATCGAGGACGCCGACCGCCTCACCGAAGGCGCGGCGAACGCGCTGCTCAAGGCGGTCGAAGAGCCGCCGGACCGCACGGTCTTCCTGCTGTGCGCGCCGTCCGACCACCCGGACGACGTGTCGGTCACCATCCGGTCCCGCTGCCGCCTGGTGCCACTCGGCTCGCCGCGCCCGAAGGCGATCGCCGAAGCCCTGGAGCAGATCGACCAGGTCGCCCCGGAGATGGCGGCCTGGGCCGCAAGCGTGTGCGGGGGGCACGTCGGGCGCGCGAGACGACTCGCGAACGACGAGGAAGCACGGAACAGGCGTGAGGCCGTCCTCAAGATCCCGCTCGCGCTCAGGCGACCGGCGGACGTGTTCACCTGCGCCGACGAGCTGATCAAGGCCGCCGAGGAGGACGCCCTCACGGCGAACGAGGCGCGCAACGAAGAGGAGCGCGCCGCGCTGGAGACCGCGATGGGCGCGGGCGGCACCGGCAAGGGCACCGCGGCCGCGACGAGGGGCGCCAAAGGCGCGATCAAGGACCTGGAGAAGCGGCAGAAGTCGCGAGCCACGAGAACCCAGCGCGACTCGCTGGACCTGGCGCTGGTCGACCTCGCCGGGTTCTACCGCGACGCGCTGGTCACGAAGACCGGCTCCGAGGCGTCGCTGAACCACCCGGACCGCGCGGCCGACTCGAAGACGGCCGCCGCCCAGTGGTCCAGCGAGTCGATCCTGCGGCGCCTCGAGGCCGTGCTGGCGTGCCGCGAGGCGATCGACCTGAACGTGAAGCCGCGCATCGCGATCGAGGCGATGGTCACGACCTTGCACCGGGGCTGAAGCCCAGGGCCGCCGACACCTCCGCCGCCGCCCGCACTACCCGCGGCCCCAGCGCGATCAGCTCGGCTATGCCGTGTTCCATCGCCAACGACGATGCGGACAGCCCGCCGATCACGACACCGGCGTGGTCGCGGATGGCGGCGCCGACGCAGCGCACGCCGACCTCGTTCTCCTCGTCGTCCAGGGCGAACCCCGACCGCCGCACGCGCGCCAGCTGAGCCCGCAAACGCTTGGCCGAGGTGATGGTGCGTGGGGTGCGACCGGGCAGCCCGACGCGCGTGATCAACGCGTCGAGCTCGCCCGGTGACAACGAGGCCAGCACGGCCTTGCCGATCGCGGTGCCGTGACAGGGCAGTGCCATGCCCAGCCGCGACGCCATCCGGTACGGCTTGTTGGCCTCGATCTTGTCCACATACACCAGTTCGTCGCCGAAGAGCACGGCCAGGTGGACCGTGCACGCCGTGTCGTGCTGCAACGACCGCAACGCGGGGCGGGCGCGTTCGACGGTGTCGATCGGGCGAAGAACCTTGCCGGCCAACGCGAGCACTCGCGGCCCTGCCAGATAGTTGCCCTCCGACCCCACGACGGCGAAGCCGCGGTCCACCATGGCCTGCAGCAACCGGTGGACCGTCGACTTCGGCAGACCGGTCACCCGCGCGATGTCCGTAATACGCGAGTGGTCGGCCAGTGCCTCGAGCACGGCCAGCGTCTTCTCGACGGCGGTGTCGGTCATCGCCCCATCCAACCCCCGTCGACGACGAGAACGTGCCCCGTCACGTAGTCGGACGCGCGCGAGGACAGGAAGACCGCGGCGCCGACCAGGTCCTCCGGCGTGCCCCAGCGACCGGCCGGGATGCGGGTGCGGATCTGCGGCTCACGGACCGGGTCCGCCTGCAGCACCGCGGTGTTGTTGGTCGCGATGTAGCCCGGCGCGATGGCGTTGACCTGCACGTTCGACGACGCCCACTCGTTGGCCAGCGCCTTGGTCAGACCCGCGAGCGCGTGCTTCGACGCCGTGTACGCGGCCACGTTGATGCCGCCCTGGAACGACAACAGGGACGCGATGTTCACGATCTTGCCGCTGCCCTGGGCCAGCATCTGCCCGCCGACGAGCTTCGAGAGCTCGAACGCCGAGTCGAGGTTCACCGACAGCACGCGCCGCCAGTCCGGAAGCGACACCTCGGCCGCCGGACCACGCCCGATCGTGCCCGCATTGTTCACCAGCACGTCGATCCGATGCGACGCCAGCACCGGAGCCAGCGCCGGCTCGATCGACGACGGGTCCTCCAGATCAACGGAAACCGTGGAGATCACCGCGTCCGACACGTCCGACAGGTCGCCGCGCCCCAGCAGGATCAGCTTGGCACCGGCGGAAGCGAGGCCGACCGCGATGGCGCGACCGATGCCCGTGCGCGCGCCGGTCACCAGTGCGGTCTTACCGCTCAACGAGAAGAGGTCCACTAGCGCAGCTCCGTCACGGCGACCTGGTCCATGTCGTCGTACGCCTGGTTCTCGCCGCCCATGGCCCAGACGAACGTGTACGCGCTCGTCCCGACTCCACTGTGGATGGACCACGCGGGGGAGATCACGAGTTCCTCGTTGCGCACCACCATGTTCCGCGTGCGCTGCGGTTCACCGCACAGGTGGATGACGCGCTGGTCCTCGGGCAGGTCGAAGTACAGGTAGCACTCGGTGCGCCGATCGTGCGTGTGGGGCGGCATCGTGTTCCACACGCTGCCGGACGCCAGGCGCGTCACGCCCAGCACGAGTTGCGAGGACCTGATGCCGTCGGCGTGGATGAACTTGCGGATCTCGCGGACGTTGGCCGTCTCCGGGGATCCCATGTGCAGCACGTCGACCTCGTCGAACCGGGCGACGGCGGTCGGGAAGGACGCGTGCGACGGCGTGGAGAACAGGTAGAAGTGGGTGTCGTCCTCGGTCGCGTGGAACTGGACGTCCCGCGAGCCCTGGCCGATGTAGACGCAGTCGCGCGTGCCGAGCTTGTGCTCGGTGCCGTCGACGGACACGCTGCCGGATCCGCGCACCACGAGTGCCGCGAGCTCGCGCCGTTCGCAGAAGTACGAAGTACGCAGCGGATCGTAAGTGTCCAAAGTCAACGGGCGACCTGGAACCGGAGCGGCGCCGCCCACGACGATGCGATCTTCGTGCGTGTACACGGTCTTGATCTCGCCCGCCACGAAGAGGTCTTCGACCAGGTAGTGCGCCCGCAGTTGGTCCGTGTCGAACTCCTGCAACTGCGCCGGATGGGTCGAGTGCCTGATTTGCATCTCAAAGTGCCTTCCGATCGAGGCGGCGGAGTGACACGATGTGCGCCGACCAACATGGAACTACGTTCCGTGGGCTGGAACAAGCCTCGTCACTCCGCCGCCGGTGACGACGGGCATTGAAAGGCGGTTGTCGTGTACCAGCAGAACCCCAACCCGACGGGGTCGCTGTTCCTGTCGGCGCTCTTAGCCCTGATCCCGCTGGTAGCTGTCCTCGTGCTGCTCGGCGGCCTGAAATGGAAAGCGCACTGGGCGGGCCTCACCGCGCTCGCGCTGGCGATCGGCGTCGCCGTCGTCGGCTACTCGATGCCGCTCGGCCCGGCATTGAACTCCGCGGCGTTCGGTGCGGCGACGAGTGTGCTGGTGATCCTCTGGATCACGTTCAACGCGATCTGGATCTACAACCTCACCGTCCACAGTGGACACTTCGCGGTGCTGCGCAGGTCGTTCAGCTCGATCAGCGACGACCAGCGGGTGCAAGCCATCGTGATCGCCTTCTCGTTCGGCGCGCTGCTGGAAGCGCTTGCCGGTGGCGGCGGCCCGGTCGCGATCTGCTCGGTCATGCTGATCGCGCTCGGCGTCGACCCGATGAAGGCCGTCGCGTTGTCGCTGATCGCGGATACCGCGCCCGTCGCGTTCGGCGGCATGGGCAACCCGATCACGGTGCTGAACACGGTGACGAACCTGCCCGCCGACCAGTTCGGCGCGATGGCCGGCCGTCAGGTCGCGATCCTCGCGGTGTTCGTGCCGTTCGTGCTCGTGGCCGTGACGGACGGCAAGCGCGGTCTGCGCGAGGCGTGGCCGGTCGCGCTGGTGGCCGGACTCTCGTTCGGCATCACGCAGTTCGCGGTGTCGAACTTCTGGTCCTACAAGCTGTGCGACATCGTCGCCGCGATCGTCTCCGTGCTCGCGGTCGTCGGGTTCACCCGCGTGTGGCAGCCCGCCCGCTCGATCCCGCCGGTGATCGCCGGTGGCGCGACGACCGACTCGCGACGCGACGTGGTCACCGCGTTCGCGCCGTACGCGATCATCGTCGCGGTCTTCTCGATCGCGCAGATCGTGCCGGTCAAGAAGTTCCTGGACTCGCTGACTTACAAGTTCCCGTGGCCCGGCCTGCACATCACCAACGCGGCGGGCAAACCGGTGGCGACGACCTACCAGCTCAACTGGGCGTCCGCGACGGGCACGCTGCTGTTCGTCTCCGGCCTGCTGTCGCTGATCTTCCTGAAGGTCGCGGTCAACAAGGCCGCACAGATCTACGGCCAGACGATCCGGCAGTTCAGCTGGGCGATTCTCGCGATCCTCGCGGTGTTCTCGCTGTCGTACGTCATGAACTTCTCCGGCCAGATCACGACCTTGGGCCTGTGGCTCGCGGGCACGGGCGCGTTCTTCGCGTTCCTGTCACCGGTCGTCGGCTGGTTCGGCGTCGCGATCACCGGCACGGACGCGGGTTCCAACGCGCTGTTCGGTGGCCTGCAGGTGACCGCGGCCAACCAACTGGGCGCCTCGCCGTTCCTGTTCGGCGCCTCTAACAGCTCCGGTGGCGTGATGGCGAAGATGATCTCGCCGCAGAACCTCGCCATCGGCACCGCCGCCGCGGACCTGGTCGGCCGGGAGGGCGACCTGTTCCGCAAGGTCTTCGGCTGGAGCCTGTTGCTGCTCCTGGCCATGTGCGTGATCGCGTATCTGCAGTCGACACCGGTTCTGGGGTGGATGGTGCCATGAGTTTCAACAGACGAACGCTCTTCACGGCGGCCGGCGCGACAGCCGTCGCGGGCGCCGCCGGCGCGGGACAGGCGGAGGCGTCGCCCCGCCAGTTCCGCCAGGCGCTCGACTACGCGCTGCGCAAGCTGCGCTCGACCGCGCCGAACATCAAGTCGTTCCCGCAGGAGACCAAGTTCGAGAAGTGGACCTTCGCGGACGACGGCGGCTGGGTCGGCGGCTTCTGGCCGGGCCAGCTGTGGCTGGCCTACGTCGACTCGCACGACGAGCAGTTCAAGACGTGGGCGATCGAGTCGGCACTGCGCCTGGCGCCGCGCCGGACCGACACGTCGACGCACGACATCGGTTTCCTCTTCTACCCGTCGTGGGTCACGGCGTATCGGCTCACCGGCGACAAGTCGTGGCGCGACGGCGCGATCGAGGCCGCCGGTTCGTTGATCCAGCGGTACAACCCGGCGGGCCGCTTCATCCGCGCGTGGGGCAAGCTCGGCACCCCGGACAACGCGGGCCGCGTGATCATCGACTGCATGATGAACCTGGACCTGCTGACGTTCGTCTCGCAGGAGACGGGGGACCGCAAGTACCTCGACATCGCGGTCGCGCACGCGGAGACGACCCGGAAGTTCTTCCCGCGGCCGGACGGGTCCACGCCGCACGTGTACGACTTCGACCCGGTCTCCGGCGCGCCGATCGGGCCCAACACGAACCAGGGCTACAGCCCGACGTCGTGCTGGTCGCGCGGCCAGGCGTGGGGAATCTACGGGTTCACCACGATGTACCGGCGGACCCGACGGCAGGAGTTCCTCGACACCGCGCGGAAATTGGCGGACTACGCGCTGGACGTCCTGACGCCGGACCATGTTCCGGTGTGGGACTACCGGTCCCCGTTGGCGCCCAACGACATCAAGGACTCCTCGGCGGGCGCGATCATGGCGTGCGGCCTGATCGACCTCGCGCGTGCGACGGGCCGGTACGGCTACCACGTGGCCGCGCTGCGCATCCTGGATGCCTTGTGCGACACGTGTTTGACGACGCGTTCGGAACGCGCGGACGCGATCCTGGCGCGGGCGACCCGCAACCGCCGCAACGAAACCGGCATCGAGGTGTCGTTCCCATACGGCGACTACTACCTGATGGAGGCCCTGCTGCGGGTGCTCAAGCCCCGGGAGCTCGGCGCCGCGATCGGACTGTAGGCATGGCGGCCACGACGATCACGCCCGTGAGCAGGAGCGCGGTGCCGATCCAGAAGATCGGGATCGCCTGGTAGGCCGCGTTCGTGTAGGCCAACGGCGGCGCCTTCTTCGGAGGCGCCGCCTGGCCACCATCACTCGGCGGGACAGGGGTTGTCGCCGTGCCGCAGACGACGCCGCCCCTGGGCGCCGCCGCACGCACGATCTGTTCGCCGAGTGACACCTGTGCGAGTGCGCTGGGCAGATCCTTGATCTTGAGCTTGTCGGTCGGCAGCACCTGCAGGTCCAGCAACCGCGCCGTGGCGCCGAGCTGGAACCCGCTGAAGTCGTTGCCGCTGAACGAGGCCTTCTTCTCGCTCAGCCCCGCGATCTGCAGCCGGATGACCACGAGGTCCAGCAGCAACGGCACATCCAACTGTGGGTGCGCCGCGTCCAGCACGCCGAGCTCCTTGCCGCCTTGGGTGACTTTGAGGACCGGCGCGGTGTAGGTGATCTTCGACGTGGCCTCGTCGCCGGTGGCGAGCGCGGTCAGCGTCGGCTGGCTGACCACGTCGATCTTCACGTCACCGGCGAGCTGGATGCTGACCGCCCGCATGGTCGACGTCGACTGCACGGCCTTGTTCCTGCTGCCGGGGAGATCGACCAGCTTGACGTTCGACTGTGCCTTGAACGTGTCGGGCACGTTGATCAGCGAGGCGCCGGTACCCGGAACTGTGTTGAGCACGCTGAGGCTCGCGACCGACGTCTCGGCGTTGGCCAGCGGTTCGACGCACGGCCCCCGCTCGGTGTCCCACCGCGCGTGCACGCTGCCCTTCAACAGTCCCACCTTGAGCAGCGGGTCGAGCGGCGTCGGCTGGCCGGGCAGCTCCTGGGACTTCGGCTCCGGATTGTCCGGAATCGCCATCTGCACCAGCGTTCCCGGACTCTGCGGCGACCGTCCCTGGATCGCGAACCCGGCGGGCGAGGCCTGCGTGATCACGCGTTCCGCCGTCAGATACGCCTCGGTGTTGACCTGCGCGCTGGCGAGGCCGAGCCCCACCTCGCCGATCGCCTGCTTCGGCAGTTGCTCGCCGTACCCCGGCAGGATCGTGTTCGTCTTCGCGCCGTTCGGCCCGATCCGCACCACCGCGAGCCCGGTCCCGGCGTCGCCCACCGCGTGCGCCAGCGGCTGCGGCCCGTTCGGTGCGCTCGCCGGCGGCTGGTTCGGGTCCCTCGGACCCGGTACCGGTGTGGTGGGTTGCGCCAACGCGGGCGTCGCCACGAGGGCGAGCAGCAGTCCGGCAACGGGCACGGAGAGCGCTCGGTGCATGGGTTCTCCTCGGCGGTTAGGAGGCGTGACCGTGGTCACTGTCCGTTCAACGAGGGGACCCCTGGTAAGTAACGCTCGCCAGTTCCGCTATAGTTGTCGCGTCTCGCCGCCTTAGCTCAGTCGGCCAGAGCGGCTCACTCGTAATGAGCAGGTCATCGGTTCGATTCCGATAGGCGGCTCTTGGTGAGACAAGGGCCAGGTCACTCGTGACCTGGCCCTTTCTTTCATTTCTGCGCCCACTCCAGCCACGGCCGGTCGTCGCCGAACAGGTGGTGCCCGATGCCGACCATCGCCCCGCCGAAGAACCGGTACAGCCCCTCCGGTCCGCGCACTCCGAGGAACGGCCGGGCCCCTTCCCCCGAGTAGTCGACAATGCCCTCGACCGGCTCCATCCCTTCCGGCGCGAGCGTGATCGCGTCACCGACGCGCAGCGGCTCGCTGACGTTGAGTCGTTCGAGCAGCGTGGGCCAGTCGACGGACATCGGTGAGTACGCGTAGGTCGCGAACTGACCGGGGAAGTGCCTGAGGTACAGGCCCATCGTGTGGAAGTACATGTCCCAGCCGTGGCTGGTCTGGTCGAGGTACTCGTCGCCCCAGTCGTCGCTCACGACGCCGCTGTGCACGAACCGCAGCACGGTGCTGCCCTGCTCGCGGCCCTCGACGAGGTACTCCATGGCGTGGAACGACCCGTCGGGAGCGGTGTCGCCGCGGTACGCGAGGTGCTTCGGCGGGTCCCACGCGGTGATCGTCGACGACTCGGAGAAGTCGCCGATGGTCAGCGTCATCCGGCCGCCGACGCCCGGTTCGACGGTGTGCGGGCCCATGAACCACGAGGAGATGCCGGGGCCCGTCGCGATGGCGTCCCACACCTGTTCCGGAGTCGCCTCCAGGGTGACTTCCTTGTTCAGCTCGAACTCGCGGCTCACGTCTCCTCCTTGACGCTCGGGTGCAGTGCGACGACCACGCGGTGCGGCCGGCCGCCTTCGGCTTGTTCGTCGTGGTACTTCGAGACCAGCTGTGAGACGGCGACGGCCAGCTCCTCGGCGAACGCCGCGCGGTCGGCGGCGGACGCGAAGCGGATCTCGCCGTCCAGCGCGAACGTCGCGAGGCGCTTCTTCGCCTTCGCGGCACCGGTGATCAACGTGCCGACGTCGCGGACCAGGCGGGCCGCCACCGCCAGCAGCCAGCGTGCGGACAGACGGTCCGGCGCGCGGGCGGGGTCCGGTTCCACCGCCGCCAGGGCCACGGGGGAGATCACGTAGGACTGGGCCGTCGCGCGCATCAGGCGTTCGGTCACGTTGCCCTTGCGGCGTTCCTCGACCAGTTCCACCAGGCCGTGCTTCTCCAGGGCGCGCAGGTGGTAGTTCACCTTTTGCCTGGGCAGGCCGACCTTCGCGGCGAGCATGGTCGCCGAGCACGGCTCGGCCAGCTCGGCCAGCAGCCTGGCCCGCACCGGGTCCAGGGAGACCTCGGCCGCGGCCGGGTCCTCGATCACCGCCACATCGAACATGACCCCACGGTCTCACCGACAACTTTGTTAGTCAAGACAGGGGTGTTGTTCGGTGTTTTGCTCCATCGGGGTGGTGTTCGGTCGGGTACCGTAAGCAACGTCTCAATTGGTCGTTGCACGTTCGCAACCCGAGGAGACGTCATGATCACGGCCCTGATGCTGACCCTGCTCGCTCTACCGTTCGCCCTCACCGCGGCCAACATCGGCCGCAGACGCTGGATCAGAAAACGCGGCGTCGCCAGAGTGCGCGCGGAGCTCGCGCTTTTCCACGACGAGCTGACGCGGCAGGGACTCAGCCACTTCTCCGGGCACTGAGCACGCTCGGCGTCGTCGTCACGCGCGTGATCACGTCCGCCCGTTCGCCGAGTTTCGCGGCCACTTCCTGTGGGGTGCCGACCAACGCGAACGCGTACAGGACCTCGTCGTCGATCAAGGCCGACATCTCGGCCCACAGCTGCCGGCGCGACATGGTGTGCAGCTCCTCGTGCAGCGCACTCCAACCGTGCAGGTCCAGCACCTTCCGATACGCGGGCGTCGACCCGTAGAACGCGATCTGCCGCTTCACGTCGGCGACCTCGTCCTCAGTGGTCGCGACGAACGAGGGTCCACTCACCTCGAACCCGTCGAGCGACTTCCCGGCCTTGGCGCGACCCCGCTCGAGCGCGGGAACCGTCACCTCCCGCAGGTACCGGTCCGTCGTGAAGCTGTGGCACAGGAACCCGTCCGCCACCTCGCCCGCGACCTCGGTCATCAGCTCGCCGACTCCGGCCAGGTAGATCTTCGGGTTGCCGAACTCGTTCGGTCCGGGATTGAAGAACGGCGTCATCAGCGTGTGCCGGTAGAACTCGCCGCGGAACGCCAGCCGGTCGCCGGTCTCCCAGCTGTGCCAGATCGCCCGGATCGCCAGCACGAACTCGCGCATCCGCGCGGCCGGCTTCGACCACGGCATCGCGAACCGCTTCGTGATGTGCGGCTCGACCTGCGAGCCGAGGCCCAGGTGGAACCGGCCGCGGGACAGCAGCTGCAGGTCGTTGGCCAGCGTCGCGGTGCTCATCGGGTTGCGGGCGAACGCCACCGCGATCGCCGTGCCGAGCTCGATGTCCTTGGTGCGAGCCGCTGCCTGGCCGAGGCCGACGAACACGTCGTGCTTGGTCTCGGCCAGCCAGAACCCGTCGTAGCCAAGGGATTCCGCCTCGGCGGCGTGCTCGCCCACGGTGTGCGGGGTGAAGTCGACCTTGATGCTGTCCAGCTTCATGGCGAACAGGCTATTCGCAGGCGACGCCGTCCTTGTTGCGGTCGAGCGCGAGTCGGTAGCCGGGCTGTCCCGCGTAGATCGGTGCGGCGCCTGCCGCCCGAGCGGCGTCGCAGTTCGCGTAGTAGACACCTGGCGACGGCTGTGGTTGAGGCTGCGGCTCAGGCTCGGGTTGCGGCTCAGGCTGGGGTTGCGGCTCAGGCTGGGGTTGCGGGACAACCGGCTGGGCCTGGGGCACAGGTACCGGCTTGTCGTCGAGCCCATTGCATGGCGGAGCCCACAACCCAGTCGCGGCCTGCTTTGCGGTGGTCTGTGCTTGCTGGATCGCGCTGCCCGCAATGGATTCCGCGCGTGCCGCGCCCTTGCTCACCGCGAGCACCGCATAGTCGGTGCCGTCTGTAAGCACGATCGCGGCGGTGACTGCGCTCTTGACTGGCTTGATCGTCTTGCCCAGCAAGCTGGTCCTTGCGAAATCGGCGGACGCTGCCGCCCAACACTCGCCGGGTGGGGCGAGCCCTTCGATTCTGAGCTCGCGACCATCAGAGAGGCCAACGGTGCGACCGTTGACGATGCTCGTCACGCTGAGCGGAATGGGGGAAACGGTCGTACTCGTCGAACCCATCGCAGGCGGAGTCGCGACTGGCCGCTTCTGCTCGCCGCCGGTCAGCGCCCCGATCAGCTCGAAACCGAGCACGATCGCGATCACGATGAGGACGATGCGGGCGTTCTTCGGCAACTGGCGCCAGAATTGGACTGCGGTCACGGTCCGTGCATCGCTATGCGCCCAAAGGACTGTTACCCGCATCACCCGATCGGTGTCACTCGCAGGCGATGCCGTTCCGGTTCGGGTCCAGCTGCAGCCGGTAGCCCGGCTGGTCCGAGCGGATCGGGGCCGCACCGGCCCGGCGCGCCTCGTCACACGTCAGGAAGAAGACCGGCCGAGGCGTGGTCGTGGTGGGCTTCGGCGGAGCGGGCGGCGGGGGCGGTGGAGGAGGCGTCGACGTCTTGTCCTCGCCGCGGCAGGGCGGTGCCCACAACCCGAGCGGGGTCTGCTGCGCCGCGTTCTGCGCGTCGAGCATCACGCCGGTCGGCGCTTCGGCCCGCGCGGCGCCCTGGCCGACCGCGAGCAGTGCGTAGTCCGTGCCGTCGGTGAGCTTGAGGACGTTGCCGTTGGTCACCCTGACGTCCTTGCCGAGCAACATCGACGTGGCGAACGCCGCTCCGTCGGCCGCCCAGCACTCGCCCGGTGCGGCGAGGCCCGCGACCTGGATGCGGGCGCCGTCGGACAGCGTCACGGTGCGGACGTCCACGATCGACTGGACGGTCAGCGTGGACGACGGCGGGAGTGCGATCGCCGTGGAGGTGACCGCGGGCGGATCTTCGACGGGCATCGCCGCCGGCACGGGGGCCGCCTGGGTGCTGGTGCACCCGGTCACGAGAAAAGCCAGGAGCGTCGTGCTCGCGGCCCGCCGTCCGACCACCGTTCCTCCCCGCCCTGAATGACCAGCCAAAAGGTGTCTACGGAGGGGAGGGGGCGATAGTTCATCGCGTTATCGACTTGAGTCTGACGCAACGGCAGTTTCTAGCTTCGGCGCATGGCCGCGAAGAAGACGATCCACGAGATCACGATGCAGCTCGAGGCGGGCAACGCCTCGATGATGGACCTCGGCAAGATGCTCGGGCACACGGGTACGAACCTGGTCGGAATCAAGCGCGCCTACGACGAGGCGACGCAGGGCCAGCGCGGCGAGACGGTCCCCGTGGTGATCTCGATCCTCGACGACAGGTCGTTCCAGCTGCGCCTGAAGACGCCGCCGACGAGCGCGTTGATCAAGAAGGCGATGAACGGCCAGAAGAAGATCACTCAGGCCCAGCTCAAGGCCATCGCCGAGCGCAAGCTGCCCGACCTCAACACGACCGACGTCGACGCCGCGATGCGCGTCATCGCCGGAACGGCGCGGTCGATGGGGGTCACCATCGGGGACGCGTGACCGCCGTCAGGCGCGGTTCGGCTTGAGTGTCCAGACGACGGTCATCTCGCCGGTGGTCACGCCCTCGGCGTTGGTGATCGTCACCGCGACCGGGAACTCGGGGCGCTTTCCGGACTCCAGTTCGGCCAGCACGTCGGCCGCCGAGCGCTCCAGCACGGCCTCCGCACGCAGCACGCCCAGCGCGAGCTTCTTGTAGGCGATCTCGGCGCGCGCGACCAGCGGCGTCGCCTTGCTCATGTGCTCGGCGAACGCCGCCATCACCACGGCACCCGAGGCGGTCTCGGCGACGCCGAACATGTTCGCGGCGTGCGGCCCGCCGACGTGGTTGCGCATCGGCTCGTCGTCGGGCAGCACCGCGACCACACGCGTGGCCGACACGTCCTCGAACTCGACGCCGATGGTCTTCACCCACGGCACGACCTGCTTCATCGCGTCGGCGACGAACGAGAAGTCCTGGCTCATGACGGCGATGTTACTCATGAGTAGCACAGGTTCGCGAGTGAGACTCAAAACTCACTTGCCATTTGACCGTTGAAGACCGATGCTTGTACCGAGCAACTAGTTGGGTGATACAAGCAACGGAGATGGTCATGGTCGAGCCGGGGATGTGTGGCGTCGATCCCGAGCACGAGCTCGCGGAGCGCGTCGGCATGGCGATGGTTCGTCTCAACAAGATGCACGCCCAGGTCGCACACCAGATGGCCAAGCAGGGCATGGACAAGGCGTCCTTCATCCTGCTCGCCACCCTCGCGGGTCTCGGGCCCTGCCGGTCGAGCGCGCTCGCCGAGGCGGTGCTGTCCGATCCGTCCACTGTGAGCAGGCAGGTCGCCACGCTCGTCAAGGACGAGCTGATCGAGCGACGGGCCGATCCCGCCGACGGACGCGCGAGCGTCCTCGCGGTCACCGAGAGCGGCCTGAAGTTGCTCAAGGAACGCAGGCGGCTGCGCAACGTCGCCCTGGCACGGATGTTCGAGAACTGGGAGGAGACGGACTGGAAGCAGTTCGCCGATCTCTTCGAACGGTTCGTGCACGACTACGAGAAAGCCATCCCGGTTCTTTTGTCAGAGGGCGGTCTGGGGACCCGCTCAGGAGGGGAAGACAAGTAGATGTCCCAAGAAACACAGGCGACCCCCGAGTCGCCGGCAGGTCTGACACACCGTCAGATCCTGACCGTGCTTTCCGGTCTGCTGCTCGGCATGTTCCTCGCCGCGCTGGACCAGATGATCGTCGCCAGCGCGATGAAGACCATCGCGGACCAGCTGCACGGACAGACGCTGCAGGCGTGGGCGACCACGGCCTACCTCATCACCGCGACGGTGACCACGCCGTTGTACGGCAAGCTCTCGGACATCTACGGCCGCAAGCCGCTGTACCTGGCCGCGATCTCGCTGTTCCTCGCCGGTTCGCTGCTGTCCGGTATGGCGAACTCGATGTACGAGCTGGCCGCGTTCCGCGCGGTGCAGGGCCTCGGCGCGGGCGGTCTGATGTCGCTCGCCTTCGCGATCATGGCCGACATGATCTCGCCGCGGGAGCGCAGCCGGTACTCCGCGTACTTCATGGCCGTGTTCGGCACGTCGAGCGTGCTCGGCCCGGTCATCGGCGGCCTGTTCGCTGGTCTGGACAGCTTCCTCGGCTTCGCCGGCTGGCGCTGGGTGTTCCTGGTGAACGTCCCGATCGCGCTCGCCGCCCTGTTCGTCGTCGCGAAGGTCCTCAACATCCCGCACCAGCGGGTGGACCACCGCATCGACTACTGGGGCGCGCTCTCGCTGATCACCGGCCTCGTGCCGCTGCTGATCGTCGCCGAGCAGGGCCGTGAGTGGGGCTGGGCGTCGTCGACCTCGTTGGCCATGTACGTCATCGGTGCGATCGGCCTGATCGCGTTCGTGTTCGTCGAG
Source organism: Lentzea sp. NBRC 105346 (assembly GCF_030269605.1). Taxonomy (GTDB): domain Bacteria; phylum Actinomycetota; class Actinomycetes; order Mycobacteriales; family Pseudonocardiaceae; genus Lentzea. The sequence goes on along the minus strand of NZ_BSTQ01000012.1, from coordinate 206,825 downwards.
TACCGGATGGGCGACGAGGCGCTGCTGCCGATGCGGTTGTTCCGCAACCACACGTTCGCGCTGGGCAACACGATCAACTTCGTACTCGGTATCGGCATGTTCGGCGGCATGGTGTCGTTGCCGCTGTACCTGCAGATCGTCAAGGGCGTGTCGCCGACGCAGTCCGGCCTGATGTTGCTGCCGATGATGCTCGGCATCATGTCCTCCACCGCGGTCAGCGGCCGGATCACCGCGAAGACGGGTCGCTACAAGATCTTCCCGGTGGTCGGCTCCGGGATGATGGCGGCGGCGCTGATCCTGCTCAGCCGCGTCGGTACGGACACGCCGACCTGGCAGGTCATGATCGTCATGTTCGTCATGGGCGCCGGCCTCGGTCAGTGCATGCAGACGATCCTGGTCGCGATCCAGAACGCGTCCGAGCCGCGGGACATGGGCGTCTCGACCTCGTCGGCGACGTTCTTCCGGCAGATCGGCGGCACCGTCGGTACCGCGGTCTTCCTGTCGATCCTGTTCAGCACGGTCGGCGACAAGATCGGTGAGAACGTCCGCGCGGCGTTGCAGACCGACGCGTTCCGTGCCGCGCTGGCGCAGAACCCGCAGTTCGCGCAGGCCCTCAAGCAGGGTGGTGCGGGTGTGGACCTGAACAACACCGAGTTCCTGAAGCACCTCGACCCCGTGCTGGCGCGGCCGTTCCTCGACGGCTTCTCCAGTGCGATCGACACGGTGTTCCTCACCGGCGGTCTCGTGATGATCGCGGCGTTCCTGCTGGTGTGGTTCGTCCGCGAGATCCCGCTGTCGGAGAAGTCCGGCCTGCAGCGGGCGGCGGACACCGAGTCCATCGCGGTCTAGTCACTGAAAACCGTTAAGGCCACCTTCACTGCGTCTGACGCAGTGAAGGTGGCCTTAACGGCACTACCGGAAGCTCAGTGCTCGTCGTGCTCGCCGCTCTCCTGTGCTTCCTTCTCACGCTTGTAGGAGCGCTCGATCTCCGCCTCGGCCTCGACGCGGCCGACCCAGGTCGCGCCCTCGACGCTCTTGCCCGGCTCGAGGTCCTTGTAGACCTCGAAGAAGTGCTGGATCTCCAGGCGGTCGAACTCCGCCAGGTGGTGGATGTCGCGCAGGTGCTCCTGACGCGGGTCGCTGGCCGGGACGCAGAGGACCTTGTCGTCGCCGCCCTTCTCATCGGTCATCTTGAACATGCCGATGGCGCGGGCGCGGATGAGGCAGCCGGGGAACGTCGGCTCCTGCACCAGCACAAGCGCGTCCAACGGGTCGCCGTCCTCGCCGAGCGTGTTCTCGATGAAGCCGTAGTCGGCCGGGTACTGCGTCGACGTGAACAGGGTCCGGTCCAGCTTGATCCGCCCGGTCTTGTGGTCGACCTCGTACTTGTTCCGCACGCCCTTGGGGATCTCGATGGTGACGTCGAACTCCACTGTCCGTCCTCGCTCAATGCTCGCTGTTCTTGACTGCCACTAGTGTGGACCAAAACGCCCTGTCAACCCTCATCGGAGGGACAGCAGAAGGGTGTGAGATTGCCCGTACCGAGCTGACGGAGGACCGCGTGTCGGACGAGCCCTCGTGGCCGACGGTGGACGACGACGCCACGGAGCCCGACCAGCCCGAGTCGCCAACGCTGCAGGTCAAACACCCCGTGATCGAGTCGCCGACGCTGCGGATCCCGATCGGCCGGGGCAAGGCGGGCGGCGAGGACGCGGGAACCGACCAGTCGACCGTCACACTGCGGATGGCGCCGCTGCTCAAGCCGCCTTCGATGCCGCAGCCGCCGCCGGCCTCGCCGATCCGGTCGCAGCGTCCGCAGAACGACGGTGGGGCCACGAGACCCATCTCACACCAGTCCGGGCCGGGTGCGGGGCCGTCCGGAGCGCAGAAGACCTCGATGCTGCCTGGGCCCTTCGTGCCGCCTGCCGGGCTCGCGGGCGGGGCGGGACCTGGCTCGCCTGCGCGTGGGCCGGGGGTGCCGGGTAGGCCGGGCTCAACGGGGTCGCCTGGTGGGGCGGGGACGGGGTCGCCTGGTGGGCCGGGTTCGGCGATTCCGCCCAACACCCAGCGCCCAGCGGCCGCGCGCATGCCGCAACAGGCGTCCCCCGCGCCTGGGGGTCCCCCGAATTCAATTCTCCCAGGCGACACCGACAATTCCGGGCGGTCCGAGAGCTCGGCCCCGCGATCCGAGCCGAAGTCGCAGCGCGCCGAGGAGCACGCGCAGCCGCAACGGGTCGAGCCGGCCAAGAAGAAAAAGACGGTCAAAGTCCTCGTCGCCCAGTTCGCGGTGGCGATCCTCGGCGTGGCATCGGTCCTGACGTACAAGGCGGTCAGCGGCCCGGCCACCCCCACGACCCAGCCACCCGCCCCGCCCGCCGCGGTACAGCCGATGGTCAAGGCCGTCGGCGCGGACTCCCCGGCCCCCACCCCGGCAGGCGTGAAGCGCGCGCTGTCCGGGCCCACGGCGAGCGGGCTGCTGACGCCGTTGACGGGCTCCGTTGTGGACCCGGCGACGAACGCGGTGCTCTGGTCGCAGGGCGAGACGACACCGAGCACGCCGGCGTCGTCGCTCAAGATCCTCACGGCGGCGGCCGCATTGCTCACGCTGGAGAAGACCGACCAGCTCAGCACCAAGGTCGTCGCGGGCCCGACGCCCGGCTCGGTGGTGCTGGTCGGCGGCGGCGACATCACGTTGTCGTCGAAGCCCGCGGGCACGACCACGGTCTATCCGGGAGCGGCCACGCTCGACGACCTCGCCGCGCAGGTCAAGGCCAAGGGCCCGGTCACGCAGGTGCTCTTCGACATCAGCCGGTACTCGGGCGACGCGATGGCGCCCGGCTGGGACCCGCTGGACATCGCCGGCGGCTCGATCGCCCCGATGGTGCCGATCATGATGGACGGCGGGCGCGCCGACGCCACGAAGGTCGTCAGCCCGCGCAGCCAGACGCCCGCACAGGACGTGGCGAACGCGTTCGCGCAGCGGCTCGGCGTCAGCGCCGCCACCGGTGGCAGCGCGCCTGCCAACGCGCAGGTGCTCGGCGAGGTCAAGTCCGCGCAGGTCGAGCAGCTCGTCGACAACATGATGCAGATCTCGGACAACCTCCTCGCCGAGGCGCTGTCCCGTGAGGTCGCCAGGGTCACCGGCGGCGAGCAGTCGTTCGCGGGCGGTATGAAGGCCGTCAAGGACGTGCTGGCGAAGAACGGGTTCGACGTCAGCGGCGCCGACGTCGTCGACGCGAGTGGACTGTCCGGGCGGAACAAGATCCCCTCGAAGCTGCTCGCCGACATCCTCGCCGTCGCGGGCAAGCCGGGGCTCGACGACCAGAAGACGGTGAAGCTGCGTCCGCTGCTCACCGCGCTGCCCGTCGCGGGCGGCAGCGGCACGCTCGCCGAGCGGTACCAGGCGGCGGCCGCGAGCGGCAAGGGCTGGGTGCGCGCCAAGACCGGCACGCTGACCGGCGTCAACTCGCTGGCCGGCGTCGTCGTCGACAAGGACGGCAGGCTGCTGACGTTCGCGTTCATGACGGGCAACACGGGGCCGACCGACGACGTCCGGCAGGCGCTCGACGTGCTCGCCGCCACGCTGCGTGGTTGCGGCTGTTCCTGACGCGATATCGCCAGGTAGCGTCGGAAGCGTGAACGGGGCGTCGGAGACCGAGGTCGGACCGGTCGACTGGGAGCTGGCGGCGGCTACCGCCGTCCGGCTCGTGCGACCGGGACCGCAGATCCCGCGGGACGAAGCCGACCACGTCGTCGGCAGACTCCGCGAGCTCGCGACCAGTGCGGAGGTGCACGTTCGCGAGCTCACCGGGCTTGGCGCCGGGCTTCCGCTGCTGCCGGGAGAGGTCGTCGACCGGCCCGCGTGGGTGCGCGCCGCCGTGCAGGGCCTGGAGGCGTTGACGGCACCCGCGCTGCCGCGGTCGGCCAGCCCGCTGGCGGGCATGCTGTCCGGCACCGCGGGCGTGCAGGCCGGTGTCGTGCTCGCGTTCCTCAGCTCGCGCGTGCTCGGCCAGTACGACCCGTTCAGCCCCAACGAACAGCTCGCCGGCCGGTTGCTGCTCGTGGCGCCGAACATCGTCGGCGCGCAGCAGGCACTCGACGTGCCCGCCGAGGACTTCCGCATGTGGGTGTGCCTGCACGAGTGCACGCACCGCCTGCAGTTCACCGGCGTGCCGTGGCTGCGGCGCTACTTCTCGGACCAGGTCGTCGCCTTGTTGTCCACAATGGACAGCTCGCGCGCGCCGATCGGTGACCTCATCCGCGATTTCCGGCAGAAGCTGCGGGCCGGCGGCGGTCCAATCGGGCTGATCGACCTCATCCAGACGCCGCAGCAGAAAGTGGTGCTGGACCGGCTGATCGCACTGTCCACTTTGCTCGAAGGCCACGCGGACCACGTGATGGACGCGGTCGGGGAGTCGGTCGTGCCGTCCGTCGCAACGATCCGCAGCCGGTTCACGGCCCGGCGCAAGGGTGGTGGCCTGCTGGACCGGGTGCTGCGCACGCTGCTCGGCGTGGAGGCGAAGGTGCGTCAGTACGCCGAGGGCGCGGCGTTCACCGAGTACGTCGTCGACCGGGTCGGCATGGACGGCTTCAACGCCATCTGGACGTCCGCGGACACCCTGCCCACCCGCGCCGAGATCGCCGAACCGCTGACCTGGCTGCGCCGCGTCGCGCCGTGAACGGTCCGGTCTCGTCGGTGCGGGCCGCGGTGCGGCGGTTCCTGGACACGGCTCAGCCCGAGGAGGTCGCCGTCGCGGTCTCCGGCGGCGCCGACTCGCTCGCACTCGCCGCCGCCATCGCCGATCTGGTTCCCGACGCGGTGGCGTTGATCGTCGATCACCAGCTGCAGGCGGGGTCCGACCAGGTGGCTTCACGTGCCGCTGCGGCGTGCACTTCGCTCGGGATGCGGGCGCGGGTGCTGACCGTCTCCGTGTCCGGTCCCGGCGGACCGGAGGCGGCCGCGCGTCGCGCCAGGTATGCCGCCCTGCGACCGGAACGCGGGCTCGTCCTGCTCGGACACACCCTCGACGACCAGGCGGAGACGGTCCTGCTCGGGCTCGGCCGGGGGAGCGGTCCACGTTCGATCGCCGGCATGCGCCCGCTGGACCCGCCGTGGGGCCGGCCGTTGCTCGGCGTGACGCGTGAGGTGACCTCGGCCGCGTGTGCCGAGCTCGGGCTGTCGCCGTGGACGGATCCGCACAACTCCGACCCGTCGTTCCAGCGGGTGCGCCTGCGCACGGAGGTGCTGCCGCTGCTGGAGGACGTGCTGCAGGGCGGTGTAGCCGAGGCGCTGGCCCGGACCGCCGCGCAATTGCGCGAGGACTGTGACGCACTCGACTCGCTGGCCCGCGCGTTCGACGGCGACTGCTGCGAGGTGGCCGAGATCGTGGATCTTCCGGCCGCTTTGCGACGCAGAGTGCTCAGGCGGTGGCTGCTTGGTGAAGGTGTGCCGGAGTTGTCCGACTCGCACCTGCGGCGTGTCGACGCGCTTGTCTCGGCGTGGCGCGGACAAGGCGGCGTGTGGCTGCCCGGCGGCTTTGTCGCCCGGCGGTCACATGGCAGGCTCGTGCTGAACGAACAGCAGCCTTAACCAGAGGAGACCTGTCCGTGTACGACGGCGACATCGCATCCGTGCTCATCACCGAGCAGGAGATCAGCGACAAGGTCACCGAGCTCGCCAAGCAGGTCGCGGCCGATCACCCACGAGGTGAGTCGGACCTGGTGCTGATCACCGTCCTCAAGGGCGCGGTCATGTTCATGACGGACCTGGCGCGTGCGCTGCCGGTCCCGGTGCAGCTCGAGTTCATGGCGGTCTCGTCCTATGGATCTTCCACGTCCTCTTCCGGCGTGGTGCGGATCCTGAAGGACCTGGACCGCGACATCGCCGACCGCGATGTGCTCATCGTCGAGGACATCATCGACTCCGGGCTCACTTTGTCGTGGCTGCTGAAGAATCTGCAGACTCGGCGGCCTCGGTCGCTGGAGGTTTGCACTTTGTTGCGCAAGCCTGATGCGGTGAAGGTCGAGGTGCCCGTCAAGTACGTCGGGTTCGACATTCCCAACGAGTTCGTCGTTGGGTACGGGTTGGATTACGCGGAGCGGTACCGCGATCTGCCCTACATCGGCACGTTGGACCCGAAGGTTTACTCGAGCTGATTGCGGGTTCGTAGGCCTTTTCTGGGGCTCCGCCCCAGACCCGGCGGGCTGCTGCCGGTTGCGTTGTGGGGCGCGCCCGTTTGGCTTTCGTCGTGGTTGGGGAGTGCGGCAGGCGCTCGCTGGCGTTCGGGGGCTCGCGCTTCGCGCATCGTGTCGCGTGTTGCCCATTCCGCCCCCGCGAGTTCTCGCTTCGTGCACCTGGCCCTGCGCTCGCGTGGCCGAAACTGTCAGACCCACGTGGCAGAATAAAAATCAGGGGTCCCCCTTGCGGGAGGACCCCTGATTCGCCTGCGGGACCAGCGGTTTAGCGGGACCGGCAGCGTGCGGGACTAGCAGTTCGGACGGCACCGCCGCTGACTCAAAGCGTCCAGCAGCACGCCGCGGATGTCCTCCGGCTGCAGCGCCTGGTAGGCCTTGCCGCCGGTCGCCGCCGAGATCGCCTTCAGCGACTCCATGTCCGCCTCCTGGCCTAGGCCGATCATGATGATCGGCACCGGCTTGGCCGGGTCGGACTCGCGCTTCAGGGTCTCGATCAGCGACGCCGTGTCGATCGACGAGATGTCGTCGTTGCGGCCGTCGGTGAACAGCGTGACCGAGTTGACCTTCGAGGCGTCGTAGGTCGCCAGCACGTGCCGGTAGGCGGCCAGCGTCGTGTCGTTCAACGCCGTGCCACCGCCGACCAGGGCCTTCAGCTGCGCGACGCCGCCTTCCAGACGCTTGCGCCGGGGCACACCCTGCAGCGGCTCGCCCAGCGGGCCGATCGGGGTGAGCTCGATCCAGTCGTTGGGCGGCTTCTTGTCCGTCGAGAATGCCCACAGGCCGATCTGGGTCGTGTCGGGGAGCATGGCCAGCGCGGTGAAGGCGGCCTCTGTGGCCGCCTCGATGCGTGTCTTGCCGTTGCCGCCCTTCTCGATCATCGACCCGGAGACGTCGAAGACGGTGAGCATGCGCATGTCGAGGTTGATGGCGCCCCACGTGCGCAGCAGCTCGGAGACCTGGTCGGCGTTGGGGGTCTCGATGATCTTGACCGTGTCACCCTTCACGCCGTCCTTGTCCGACGCCCAGCCCGAGGGAGCCTCACCCGCCACGTTGCGGAAGCCCGCGTCGGTGAAGCGCTTCTCGGTCTCCTTCGAGCGCAGCACGCGTTCGAAGCCCTGGGCGGCGTCACCCGTGCCCGGCTGCTCGGACGGCCGCGACACCCGCACCAGCGGGTAGTCGAAGCTCAGCGTGCCCTCCTTCGGGGGGCCGCCGTACACTGTGGCCTGCGCGTTCTTGCCCGCCGAGCGGTTCGTCGAGATGACCTGCTGCTCGGAGGCCGCGAACACGGGGGCCTTGTCACCGTCGGTGGTGACCTTGCCGAACGCGTCACGGACCGACGGCACCGCGGAGCGGCCGACGCGCAGCAGCGCGCCCACCAGCTCCGGCTTCGGTGAGCCGTCGGGGTTGCCTAGCAGTGTCCTGATCACGAAGAGGGTCGCGAGACCCTCGGACGTCATCGTCGGGTCGGACAGCGACACCGCGACCTTGGGGTCCAGGACCTTCTGCCACGCCACGGGCTGGATCGGGTGACCCAGCGCCGCCATGGCGTTCTTGGAACCGGCCAGCACGATCGGCGACGAAGCCAGCGAGGGCTTGATATCCAGCTTCGGCGCGTCGGGGCCCGTCTCGGCGGCTTGGCGTTGAGCCTCCGCCGCCCACATCGACGAGTCGGGGATCCACAGGGAGTGCGGGCTGATCTGTGCCGTCGGAAGCTCGTGCGCCACGTCCGCCGCGTTGCGCGACTCGACCTGCACCTGCACGCACCGGCCGTTCACGACGGGCTGTGTTCGTTGGTAGTCCTCGGCGGCCGCGTTGACGACCTCGAGAGCGGCTGGGGTGACGGCCACCTTGAGCGGCAGCGCGCCCTGGCAGTCTGCTCCGCTGGTCGCGCGCAGCGCCACCACCGTGACGCCTGCGGCCGCGATCACGCCGAGGAGGGCGCCGGCGGGCAGCGCAACGCGTCTGAACAGCCCAGGGGGCGTGTGACGAGCTGTCATTCGGTTACGTACCTTCAGTTGCGTGTTCACTCTTTCGAGTGGGCGGGGAACACTCAGGGGTGACTGAGGATGACATGTGACCGTCCAACGTAATGAGACAGGGTGACCTGCGTCACTCATCCGGACGGACCAACGTATTCCGGGTGAACCAAACACGCGGAACATGCGTGTCGCCGGTCACGCCGGGAACCCCGGCTCGGTCCCGGCCGTTGGTTGCTCAGTACCCGACCGGCGGACGGTACGCTGGTCGGACGCGGGAGAGGTGGGTCCTCCACCACCCGACACGCAAGTCAGGGAGGGTCGAGGCCGCCCGACGGCCGTAATTGCATGGACCGCAAGCGCCTGCTTCGCAACCCGCTGCTGTGGATCGCTGCGGTGTTGCTGCTGTACTTCGTCTTCACCGTGCTCTTCGACGACTCGCGGGGCTATCACCCCGTGAAGACGTCCCAAGCCTTGCAACAGGTGACTCAAGGCAAGGTCAAGGAAGCCACGATCGAGGACAAGGAGCAGCGTCTCCGGCTGACCCTCAACGACGGGGAGAACTTCGACGGCAGCAACCGCCTGATCACCCAGTTCCCCGCCAGCGCGACCGACGAGATCTTCAAAATCCTCAACGACGCGGGCAACCACCCGACGGTCGAGACCAAGGTCAGCCAGGAGTCCGTCCTGATGCAGATCTTGATCTACCTCGTGCCGCTCGGCCTGCTGTTGCTGCTGCTCATGTGGATGATGAACAACGCGCAGGGCGGCGGTAACCGCGTCCTCAACTTCGGCAAGTCCAAGGCCAAGCAGTTGTCCAAGGACATGCCCAAGACGACGTTCCAGGACGTCGCGGGCGCCGAGGAGGCCGTCGAAGAGCTCGAGGAGATCAAGGACTTCCTCCAGAACCCCGGTCGCTACCAGGCACTCGGCGCGAAGATCCCGAAGGGCGTACTGCTCTACGGGCCGCCGGGAACCGGTAAGACGCTGCTCGCCCGCGCCGTCGCCGGCGAGGCGGGCGTCCCGTTCTACTCGATCTCCGGTTCCGACTTCGTCGAGATGTTCGTCGGTGTCGGTGCCTCCCGCGTTCGTGACCTGTTCGAGCAGGCCAAGCAGAACGCCCCGTGCATCATCTTCGTCGACGAGATCGACGCCGTCGGCCGTCACCGCGGCGCGGGTCTCGGCGGCGGGCACGACGAGCGCGAGCAGACGCTGAACCAGCTGCTCGTCGAGATGGACGGCTTCGACTCGCGCGGCGGGATCATCCTGATCGCGGCGACGAACCGCCCGGACATCCTCGACCCGGCGCTGCTGCGTCCCGGCCGGTTCGACCGGCAGATCCCGGTGTCCGCACCGGACCTGAAGGGCCGCAAGCAGATCCTGCGCGTGCACTCGAAGGGCAAGCCGCTCGCCGCGGACGCCGACCTCGACGGGCTCGCCAAGCGGACCGTCGGGTTCTCCGGCGCCGACCTGGCGAACGTGATCAACGAGGCGGCTCTGCTCACCGCACGGCAGAACGGCCACGTCATCACGGCCTCCGCGCTCGAGGAGTCCGTGGACCGCGTGATCGGCGGTCCGGCCCGCAAGAGCCGGATCATCTCCGAGAAGGAGAAGAAGATCACCGCGTACCACGAGGCCGGGCACGCCCTGGCCGCGTGGGCCATGCCGGACATCGACCCGGTCTACAAGGTCACGATCCTCGCTCGCGGCCGGACGGGTGGCCACACCCTGTCCGTCCCCGAGGAGGACAAGGACCTGATGACCAGGTCCGAGATGATCGCGCGCCTGGTGTTCGCGCTCGGCGGCCGTTCGGCGGAGGAGCTCGTCTTCCACGAGCCCACCACCGGTGCGTCCAACGACATCGAGCAGGCGACCAAGATCGCCCGCGCGATGGTCACCGAGTACGGCATGAGCGCGCGGCTCGGCGCCGTGAAGTACGGCCAGGAGCAGGGCGAGCCGTTCCTCGGCCGCTCGGCGGGCCGGCAGGCCGACTACTCGCTCGAGGTCGCGCACGAGATCGACGAGGAGGTGCGCAAGCTCATCGAGGCGGCGCACACCGAGGCGTACGAGGTGCTGGTCACCTACCGCGACGTCCTCGACGACCTCACGCTCGAGCTGATCGAGAAGGAGACCCTGCACCAGAAGGAACTGGAGCGGATCTTCGCGCGGGTCGAGAAGCGGCCGCGGATCACGCAGTTCAACGACTTCGGTGACCGCACGCCGTCCGACATCCCGCCGGTGAAGACGCCGGCCGAGCTGGCCAAGGAGCGCGGCGAGCCATGGCCGCCCGCGGTGGAGGACACGCTCGACGACGAGCCCGAAACGCCGGAACCGGTGGAGGAGCCCGCGGTTCCGACGAACGGCATCGGTTCGAACGGGGCGTACCACCCGCAGCCGGCCAACCAGTCGGGCCCGCCGAACTACGGCGCCCCGCCCGGATGGACACCGGCGACGGTTCCCGGTGAACAGCGCAACATCTGGGAACCGAAGAAGCCCGAGCCCACCGACGCGGACGAGCGGAAGTGAGCGAGAGCTCTGACGTCGACGCCGGCCTTTCCCCCAACGGAGAGGCCGGCGTCGCCACGCGTAGGCAGTTCGACCAGGCTCGCGCCGAGGCCGCGGTGCGCGAGCTGCTGCTCGCGTGCGGTGAGGACCCCGAGCGCGAGGGCCTGCGCGAGACACCCGCGCGCGTGGCGCGGGCGTACCGCGAACTGTTCGCCGGCCTCTACACCGAGCCGGACAGCGTGCTGGCGCGGACCTTCGACGAGAGCCACGAGGAACTCGTCCTGGTCACCGACATCCCGATGTTCAGCTTCTGCGAGCACCACCTCCTGCCGTTCCACGGCGTCGCGCACGTCGGGTACATCCCGAACGAGGCCGGCCGCGTCACCGGCCTGTCCAAGCTCGCGCGGCTGGTCGATCTCTACGCCAAGCGCCCGCAGGTGCAGGAGCGGCTCACGTCGCAGGTCGCGGACGCGCTGGTGCGCAGGCTGGAGCCGCGCGGCGTGATCGTGGTGATCGAGGCCGAGCACCTGTGCATGGGCATGCGCGGCGTGCGCAAGCCCGGTTCCCGCACGACAACTTCGGCCGTGCGCGGCCTGTTGCGCTCGCAGCCGTCCTCGCGGGCGGAGGCCATCGAGCTGATCCGCGGACGGCTGCGATGAGCCTGCCCCGCCCGGACCACTGCGTCGTGATGGGCGTTCTCAACGTCACCCCGGACTCGTTCTCCGACGGCGGCCGCTACCTCGACGCCGCGGACGCGGTCGCGCACGGCGTCGCGATGCACAAGCGCGGCGCGGACCTGATCGACGTCGGCGGCGAGTCGACGCGGCCGGGCGCTTCGCGGGTCGAGGCGTCCGTCGAGATCGCGCGGGTCGTCCCGGTGATCACCGCGCTGGTCGCCGAGGGTGTACCGGTGTCGGTCGACACGATGCGCGCCTCCGTCGCCTCGGCCGCACTGGAAGCGGGCGCGTCGATCGTCAACGACGTGTCCGGCGGCCTCGCGGACCCGGACATGGCCTCGGTCGTGGCGGCGGCCCGAGTGCCGTGGATCCTCATGCACTGGCGCGGCCACAGCACCGAGATGGACTCGCTCGCGACGTACGACGACGTCGTATCTGAAGTACGCGAGGAGCTCCTGGCGCGAGTGGACGCGGCGGTGCGCGCGGGCGTCTCGGAGGACGACATCGTGCTCGACCCGGGCCTCGGTTTCGCGAAGAAGGCCGAGCACAACTGGCAGTTGCTCAACCGCCTCGACGAGCTGATCTCGGTCGGGCTGCCGGTACTGGTCGGCGCGTCGCGCAAGCGTTTCCTCGGCACGCTGCTCGGCGACCGCGCGCCGGACGGCCGGGAGGACGCGACCGCCGCGGTGTCGGCGTTGGCGGCGTTCGCAGGCGCGTGGGGGGTTCGGGTGCACGACGTGGATCGGTCGCTGGACGCCGTCGCGGTCGCCGGAGCGTGGTCGCGTGGCTGACCGCATCACGCTGACCGGCCTGCGCGTGTTCGGTCACCACGGCGTTTTCGAGCACGAGAAGCGCGACGGCCAGGAGTTCGTCGTGGACGTCACGCTGTGGCTCGACCTGGGCAAGGCGGCCGCCACCGACGATCTCACCGAGACCGTCCACTACGGAGAACTGGCTTCGCGGGTGGCAGAGATCGTCGCCGGACCTTCGTTCGACCTGATCGAGACGGTCGCGGGCAAGGTCGCCGACGCCGTGATGGAGGACCCGCGCCTGCACGCGGCCGAGGTGACCATCCACAAGCCGTCGGCCCCGATCCCGCTGACCTTCGACGACGTGTCGGTGACGATCCGGCGCTCGCGACGCTTGAACCGATGAGCCGCGCGGTGCTGTCGATCGGGTCCAACATGGGCGATCGACTCGGTTACCTGCGGATGGCCGTATCTGGTTTTGCGGACGTGTTGGTCGCGGTCTCGCCGGTCTACGAGACGGCGGCGTGGGGTGTGACGGACCAGCCGGACTTCCTCAACGCCGTCCTCATCGTCTCGGACCCGTCCGTGGACGAGTGGGGATGGCTGCGGCGCGGGCAGGCCCTGGAGGACGCCTCAGGGCGCGTGCGGACCCTCCGGTGGGGGCCGCGCACCCTCGACGTGGACGTGGTGACCGTGGACGGTGTGACGTCCGCTGATCCTTCGTTGCTGCTGCCGCACCCCGGCGCCTTCGAACGCGCCACCGTGTTGATCCCCTGGCTCGACGTGGATCCGGAGGCCGAGCTGCCCGGCCACGGGCGGATCGCGGACCTTCCGTTCAGTTCCGAAGGCGTGCGGCGGCGTGACGACCTGGTACTGGAAGTGTAGAACATCGCGTTCTACACTTCCGGTCATGGACCGCATTCCTGTTCGCGAGCTCAACCAGCACACCAGTGCTGTGCTGGCGCGCGTCGAGCACGGTGAAGCGCTCGAGGTCACGGTCAACGGACGTCCGGTGGCCCGGCTCATGCCGGTTGAGGCCGACGACACACACGAACTCCAGGACCTCGTGGCGCGAGGGCGCATCGTTCCCGCGACCGCGGCACGTGGCCTGATCCCGATGCCCGCAGGAGAGATCGACCACCACACCGACTCCGCCGCGATCATCTCCGAAATGCGCGAGGAACGTCTTTGATCTATCTGGACAGCGCGGCGATCGTGAAGCTGATCCGGCCTGAAGCCGAGACCGCCGACTTGCTCGACTGGTTGAACGACAGGCTCAACGACGTGCTCGTGTCGTCGGCACTGACAGAGATCGAGGTGCCTCGGGCACTTCGGCGTTCTGATCCGGGACGGCTGGTCGGCGTACCGACGGTGCTCGCGAAAATCAACAAGCTGGAGATCGACTCCGCGGTCCGGGCAACGGCCGCCGCGTATGACGACCCGAATCTCCGATCTCTCGACGCGATCCACCTCGCCAGTGCGCATTCGCTTGTCCTCGAGGGCAAGAAGCTGATCGCGTTCGTTACCTACGACAAGCGGCTGCTCGCGGCCGTCTCGGCGGCAGGGCTTCCGGTGGCAAGTCCCGGAATGAACTGAGCTGCTTGGATGGACGCGTGAGGTTCACCAAGCCCCGCGACCTGCTCGCGATCGCCGTCGTGGCCGGACTCCTGACCCATCTGCTGCTGCGGCTCGCGTACGACGCCCTGCCGCCGCTGCCGATCCTCGCCGGAAGCACACTCTTCGTGATCGGCGTCGTCGAGCTGGTGCTCGGGTTCAACCTTCGGGCCCGGATCCAGCGCAAGCCGGGGGCACGTCCGGTGCAACCACTCACCGCGGCGCGCGCGGTGGCGCTGGCGAAGGCCTCCTCGGTTCTCGGCGCGATCATGTTCGGCGCGTGGAGCGGGTTGCTGATCTACCTGATCCCGGTTCGCGACCAGTTCGAGGCGGCGCAGAACGACCTGGTCAGCGCCATCATCGGGATGATCGCGGCGGCCGCGTTGACCGGTGCCGCGCTGTGGCTGGAGTACTGCTGCAAGACCCCTACGGAGACACCGGGGAAGGATTAGATACCGGTGCGTAGGTCTCAGTCGGATAACTCCGGGGTACCGTAGTGCCCATGACCGGTCGCGGCGCGTCGTTCGACGACGAGCAACAAGATCACGGTCGTGGCTCCGGACGATTGCTGTTGGTAGCGGCGCTGGCGCTTGCCCTCGTGGCGGCGGCCGTGCTCGTGCTCAGCGACAACGCCCGGTGGCTGCGGCTCGCCGTGGTCGCTGCTCTGTGGGCCGCGCTGGTGGGTGCCTTCCTGGCCGCCAAGTACCGCAGGCAGGTGCAGGAACGGACCGATGAGGTCGCGGACCTCCAGTCCGTCTACGAGCTTGAGCTCGAACGGGAGGTCGCGGCTCGCCGCGAGTACGAGCTGGAGATCGAGAGCGAGACGCGCAAGCGGATCGAGGAGGAGTCCCGCGGCGACATCGAGGCGTTGCGCGCCGATCTTCGTCAGCTGCGCGACAACCTCGAGGCGTTGCTGGGCGGTGACGTCCTCGTCGAACGCATCGCGCTGCGCGCCGAGTCGACGCGCCTGCGGTCGCTGTCCGACCAGGCGCGGATCACCACGGGCGACAGCAAGCGGATCATCACCGCGGGCACCGCGAAGCAGGTCGTCAACGCGGAGAAGCCGTCCGAGCGCACCGAGCTGATCGAGCGCGTCGCGCACGACGCCAAGGTTCAGGCGCCGCGGCGTGAGCCGGCCCGGCCCGAGCCCGCCCGTCCGGAGCCCGCGCGCACCTCGCCGCAGGCCCGGCCGCAGCCGACCGTCATCCGCCGCGAGCCGCAGAAGCCCCAGGAGCCGCAGCGCCGTGAGCCGCAGCCGACGACGCGCACGGTTCAGCCCGCGCGCGCCACGGTCGACCGCGTGACGATCTCGGCGACCCCCGAGCCGCCGACCCGCGCCAACCGCTTCGAGTCCGCGTCGGCGACGCCGCGCGTGGCGCCCCGCACGACGCAGGAGAACGTGGCCGCGCGGCTCAACCCGGCCGGGCCGCCTCCCCGGCAGCCGGCAAGCGCCCAGCCTCTGAACGCGCAGTCGCAGCGCACCGAACAGGTCGACCGCGCCGAGTTCGCTCGGGCCAACAAGCCTCAGGTGTCCCAGCCGCTGCCCCAGGTATCTCAGCCGCTGCCGCAGGTGTCCCAGTCCCTGCCGCAGGTGTCCCAGCCGTTGCCGCGCGGTGGCGAGCCCGCCCGCCGGTCGCGGGTGGCCGAGCGCACCGAGATGATCAACCGCGAGAAGCTCGCGGCCGACAACCGCACCCAGGTCACCGGCGGCAGGCGCCGCGCGGACGAGCGCGACCAGAACAGCGGGTCGTGGGAGACCATCGATCCGGGCACCTCGTCCGAACGCACCGGCGGCCGCCGTGCCGCTCCGGAGGTCACCGGCCGCCGTGCCGCCGCCGAACCGGAACCCACGGGCCGCCGCTCGGCGGAGGCCACGGGTGGCCGTCGCGTCGCGACCGGGATCACGGCCAGTGAGATGACCGGTGGCGGTGGCCGCCGGGCCGCGGTGGAGGACCCGTCCGGTGCGCATGCCGACGGCAAGTCCGTGAGCGAGCTGCTGGCGTCCCTCGGTGGCGGTGAGGCGCCGCGCCGGCGTCGTCGTCGCGAGGACTGACCTACTTGTCGATGTCGCCGACGATCACGGCGAACGAGCCCAGCACCTGTGGCAGGTCGCGCACGTGCGTGCCCGGCACGAGCGCGGACAGCGCCTGGATGTTGTTGAACGACGGCGTCCGCAGCTTCAGCCGCCACGGCGTCTTCTCGCCGCGCGAGGAGAGGTGCACGCCGGACGTCCCCAGCGGCGCCTCCACCCACGTGTAGACCGAGCCCTCCGGTGCCTTGATCGCCTTGGGGAGCCGGACGTTCACCGGCCCGGCCGGCAGCTTCGCGAGGCAGTCGTGCGCGAGCCGGATCGACTGACGGGCCTCGTCGAGCAGGCAACGCACACGGGCCAGCGCGTCGCCTTCCGTGCGCACCACCGGCTGGACGTCCAGCTCGCGATACGCGGGCAACGGGTCGTCGCGGCGCAGGTCGAAGTCCACTCCGGACGCGCGGCCGATCGGCCCGGTCACGCCGTGCGCGAGCGCCGCGTCGCGGGACAGCACGCCGAGCCCGCGCAACCGATCCTCGTCGATCTTCAGCGCGGAGACGTCGATCGTCTCCAGCGCGGCGGCGACGCGGTCGGTCCAGCCCGCCGGGACGTCCTCCCGCAGGCCACCGATTCGGTTGAACATGAAGTGGATGCGCCCGCCGGACGCCTCCTCCATCACCGCCTGGACGGCCTCGCGGTGGGCGGCGGCGCCGGGGGCGAGCGGCGTCAGGAACACCATGTGCGCCATGAGCCGGTTCAGCTCGCACAGCAACGCGCGCAGCCACTGCGCCCGCGCCGGGACGTCCATGCCGGTCATCCGCTCCACGGCGAGCGCGACCGCCAGTTCGTTGCAGAACGCCGACAGCCAGTCGTGGCGGTTCGCCAGCGTCAGCACCTGGCGGTAGTCGCGCACCTCGAACAGTTTCTCCGCGCCGCGGTGCAGGTGGCCGACCAGCGGGACCGCCTCGCTGATCACCGGATCGTCCCCGGAGACCGTGAGGCGCAACCGGTACGCGCCGTGCGCCGACGGGTGCAGCGGGCCCAGGTCCACGACCCGGTCCACGCCCAGGTACTTCGCCCCGGCCCCCACCCCGACGGTGATCCGCTCACTCACCCGCCCATGGTTTCACGGGCGCTACGACCGGCTGATCCCGAACAGGTAGCACCCATGCGAGAGGCTCCGGATCTGCAGTTGTTCAACAGTAGGATCGTTGAGCAATTCTTCGATCGTACTGTTGAACGATCCGGGCTCTACCGTCTGGCCGGAGTGGATCTGCCCGGCGGCGTTGTAGGACCGTAGAATCCGGGTATTGTTCAACAATTCTACGGGCAGATTGTCGAACTGGGGGATTGTTGAACAATTGACGTGGGTGAAGACGGGTCCCAGCTCGGCATAGGGGCCCTTGCCGGCGGGCGGGGCGTAGCGGAACAGCCAGACGGGCTCGCCGGGCAGGGACTTGCGCAGGCAGCAACGCAGCGGCACGTCGGGCTCGGAGGCG
The DNA here is from genome assembly GCF_030269605.1 of Lentzea sp. NBRC 105346. Taxonomy (GTDB): domain Bacteria; phylum Actinomycetota; class Actinomycetes; order Mycobacteriales; family Pseudonocardiaceae; genus Lentzea. Next base: position 189,581 of record NZ_BSTQ01000012.1, on the reverse strand, counting down.
CGGTACTCGCGGCCGGGGTCGTCGAGGGCTGCGGAAACCGGAATCGCGTGAATCCTCATGGGATCCAGCGTGGTCAGTCCGTTGTCGGGAAGCTGGCGGGATTCGGACGCCACGCAGGCAGCGGCGGCAACAGGTCGGACACCCGCACGGGCCCGGTCGCGTGCAGCAACCACCCGAAGTCACCGAGTCCGCCGACCGCCCGCAGCTCGGCGATCCGCCCGGCTCGAGCCGTCTCCTCCAGCCACGCCATCGGGTCCGAATCGGTCACCGACGCCGTCAACCCCAAGGCGGACAAGGCATCCCGCTGCGACACCAGCACCGAGGAGCCACCTGCGGCGGCCGCCGCCGAGTCGAAGGCGACGTGCGCGGTGATGTCGCAGGACCCGTCGAACACCGGCGCGACCTGCCGCCCATCGCGGTAGCCGGTCAGCGTCGGACGACGGCAGTCCGCGGTGTGCCCGTAGTCGATCGCCAGCGCCGCACCGGTCACCGACGCCACCGCCGAAGCCCACGCCGCGTCCCGAGGAGCGCCCACCTCGGCCCACTCGCCTTCGCCGAGCGGCCACCAGCGCGCCAGCCAGGGATCGTCGGACGGTCCTTGCACGACCGGGCAGGGAATCGCGTCCAGCCACTCGTGCGCGACCAGCAGCCCAACAGACGGCTCCAGTGAGGAAGTCCAGCGCACGCCGGGCAACGACGGGTCGGGCGCGAGATCCACTCCGGTCACCCGCAACCGGCGGCTCAGCGAACCCGAGGCCAGTTCCCGTACCGCGGCGGAAAGTTCGCCACCGCCCGCACCCATGTCGACGAAGTCCACGACCGGGGGACGTCCGAGCGCATGATCAACGCGGTCCAGCAGCGAGAGCAGGGCCGATGCCAGCTCCTGGCCGATCAGCGGGGCCGTGCGGAAGTGCCCGGACGGCCGTTCGCCCCGCACGAAGAACCCCGAAGGGCCGTACAGGGCCGACCGCCACGCCTCTTCCCAGTCGAGCACCGGACAAGTGTGCCTCTAAGGTCTGTTCCCGTGACCGACGCCGACTTGACGCCGACGCCGCCCACCCGCAAGCGCATCGAACAGCGCCGCTGGACCGTCCTCGCCCCCGTGGTCGGCCTGATCGTGCTGTCCGCGTGCGGGCTGGTGTTGTTCGGGCTGGGCACGTCGTCGCTGGGGATCAAGCCGATCGCGATCGGGGCCGCGGCCGCGTTGATCCCGGTCGTGCTCGTCGTCAGTGTCTTCCTCTGGGTGGACCGCTGGGAGCCGGAACCCGCGCAGATGCTGCTGTACGCGTTCCTCTGGGGCGCGTGCGGCGCGACGATCACCAGCCTGCCGTTCAACCAGACCGCGCAGGTGCTCGGCGCGTTGCTGACCGGCACGGACGGCAGCGCGGTCGCGGCGGTGGTCGCGGCACCGATCGTCGAGGAGGCCGCGAAGGGCGTCTTCCTGCTCGCGGTGTACCTGCGGCGCAGGCACGAGTACGACGGTGTCGTCGACGGCATGGTCTACGCGGGCATCGTGGCGGCCGGCTTCGCGTTCACCGAGAACATCCTGTACTTCGGCCGGGCCTTCGTGGACTCGGGCTTCGGCGGGCTGACGGGCGGTGTCGTCGCCCTGTTCATCCTGCGTGGCGTGCTCTCGCCGTTCGCGCACCCGCTGTTCACCACGATGACCGGCATCGGCATCGGCGTCGCCGCGGTGACGACCAGCCGCAAGGTGCGGATCGTCGCGCCGATCCTCGGGTTCCTCGGCGCGGTGCTGCTGCACGCGGCGTGGAACCTGTCCGTGTCGATCGGCACCGGGTCGGACTTCATCAACCTGTACTTTCTGATCATGGTGCCGGTGTTCGCGGGCGCCGTCACGATGGTCATCTGGCAGCGCCGTCGCGAACAGCGGATCGTCGCCGAGCAGCTGCCCGCGATGGCGATGAACCGGTGGATCGCGGCCAGCGAGGTGGCGCTGCTCGCGAGCCTGCCCGGCCGCCGCAACTGGCGGGACGCCGTGCGCCGCAAGTCCGGCGACGCCGCGGCGAAGGCGGTGAAGCTCTACCAGGAGACCGTCACGGAGCTCGCCTTCCTGCGGCACCGCATCGACCGCGGCACGGCCGACCGCAACGCCGAGGCGCGGCACGCCGAGCTGCTCGCCACACTGCACGCGGCCCGGACCGCGGCTCGCCGGTGAAGCTCGTCACCGACCGGCCACCCGCCGGGGATTAGCGGTTTACCCTCGTCGGCGTCGTCTGGTACCCGATCAGGGACTGGAACGCCAGAAGGAGTTAGTCGCATGGACGCGACAGGACGTCCGGCCAGGCTCGCCGTGGGCATCATCTCGGCAGGCCGGGTCGGCTCGGTGCTGGGCGCCGCGTTGGCCAGGACGGGCCACGTGGTCGTCGGCACGTCCGCCGTCTCCGCACAATCCCAGCGGCGCGCCGAAGAGCTGCTGCCCGGGGTGCCGATCCTCGACCCGCCCGAGGTCGCCGCGCGCGCGGACCTCGTGCTGCTGGCCGTCCCCGACGACGAGCTGCCCGGCCTGGTCAGGGGGCTCGTCGCCACGAACTCGTTCAAGCCCGGCCAGATCGTCGTGCACACCAGCGGTGCCCAGGGCGTCCAGGTGCTCGAGCCGGCCCGCGAGCTGGGCGCGTTGACGTTGGCGCTGCATCCCGTCATGACCTTCACCGGCCGGTCCGAGGACCTGCAGCGGATGACCGCCGCGTGCGTCGGCGTGACGGCCGCGGACGACGACGAGATCGCGTGGAGTGTCGGCGAGGCGCTGGTCGTCGAGATGGCCGCCGAACCCGTCCGCGTCCCGGAAAACGTCCGCCCGCTGTACCACGCGGCGCTCGCCCACGGCGCGAACCACCTGATCACGCTGGTCCGTGACGCCGTCGACCTGCTTGCCGGCGCGGGTGTCTCCGACGCCGAACGACTCATCGGCCCGCTGTTGTCGGCGGCACTGGACAACGCGCTGCGCCACGGCGACCGCGCGCTGACCGGTCCGGTCGCCCGCGGCGACACCGGTACCTTGCGCAAGCACCTGGACGTGCTCGCGGCACACGACGTGCTGCCCGCGTACAAGGTGCTCGCCCGCCGCACGGCCGACCGCGCGGAGGCAGCCGGGCTGCTGAAGCCCGACGCCGCAGAAGACGTCCGCACCACCCTCGAGGACTGAACGCATGACCAAGCCGCTGACCAAGGACGACTACTCCCCGTCGGACGTCACCGTGCACCGCGATCCCGCGCGGCTCAACCGCGTCGTGAGGGCGCTGCGCGCGGCCGGCCGCAACGTCGCGCTGGTGCCCACGATGGGCGCGCTGCACGCCGGGCACCGCCAGCTGATGCGCGAGGCGCACGTGCTGCAGAACACCGTCGTGGTCGTGTCGATCTTCGTGAACCCGTTGCAGTTCGGCCCTTCCGAGGACCTCGACTCCTACCCGCGCCAGTTCGAGTCCGATGTGGACATCTGCCGCGAGGAGCGCGTGGGCCTGGTGTTCGCGCCGTCCGTCGAGGACATGTACCCGGAGGGCGCGCAGGTCACCGTCCACCCCGGACCGCTCGGTGACGAGCTCGAGGGCGCGTCGCGACCGGGACACTTCGCCGGCGTGCTGACCGTCGTGTCGAAGCTGTTCAACATCGTCGGCCCGAACTACGCGGTGTTCGGGCAGAAGGACTACCAGCAGCTCACGCTGATCAAGAAGCTGGTGCGGGACCTGAACTTCCCGCTCGACGTCGTCGGCGTGCCGACCGTGCGCGAACCCGACGGCCTCGCCCTTTCGTCCCGCAACGCGTACCTGTCCGACGAACAGCGCACCACGGCGGTCGCGCTGTCCGCCGCGCTCACCGCGGGCGCGCACGTCTCGGCCCAGGGCGCGGACGCCGTGCTGAAGGCCGCGCACGACGTGATCGCCGCGAGTTCTGGCGTCGAGCTGGACTACTTGGAGCTACGGTCCCCGGAGCTGGGGGCCCCGCCGGAGAACGGAGACGCCCGTCTGCTCGTCGCCGCGCGGGTGGGTTCGACACGCCTGATCGACAACGCGCCGGTACTGCTCGGCGCGGGCGACGAATAGAGGGGCACGCCATGTTCCGCACGATGCTGAAGTCCAAGATCCACCGCGCGACCGTGACGCAGGCCGACCTGCACTACGTCGGCTCGGTCACCGTCGACCTCGACCTGATGGAGGCGGCCGACCTGCTGCCGGGCGAGCAGGTCGCGATCGTCGACGTCACCAACGGCGCGCGCCTCGAGACCTACGTCATTCCCGGGGAGCGGGGGTCCGGCGTCCTCGGGATCAACGGCGCCGCCGCGCATCTCGTGCACCCCGGCGACATCGTCATTCTGATCGCTTACGGTCAGATGGATGACTTGGAGGCTCGTACGTACAAGCCTCGCGTGGTGTTCGTGGACGCTTCGAACAGCGTGGTCGATCTCGGGGTTGACCCCGCGCATGCACCTGAGGGGTCGGGCCTGGTGAACGGGTCCGTGTCTTCTGAGACCGTCGAGGCGGCCGCGCTGGACGCCTTGATCCAAGCGGAGAACTGATGCTGCTCGCCATCGACGTCGGTAACACCAATATCGTCCTCGGGCTCTACGACGGGGTCGGTGACACCGCGCCCCTGGTGCGCGACTGGCGCATGCGTACCGACGCGCGGATGACCGCCGACGAGCTTGCTCTGACCATGCGCGGGTTGCTCGGTGAGTACGCGGAGAAGATCACCGGAATTTCCGCGTTGTCCACCGTGCCCGCGGTGTTGCGCGAGCTGCGCGTGATGCTCGGGCGGTACTACGCGTCCGTGCCGAAGGTGCTCGTCGAGCCTGGCGTTAAGACCGGTGTGCCGCTGCTCGTCGACAACCCCAAGGAGGTGGGGTCGGACCGCGTGATCAACACGTTGGCCGCTCACCACCTGCACTCCACTGCTTGTGTGGTTGTCGACTTCGGTACCTCTACGAACCTCGATGTGATTTCTGCTCGGGGGGAGTTTCTTGGGGGTGCGCTCGCGCCTGGGATTGAGATCTCCGTGGACGCGTTGGCGGCTCGGGCTGCTCAGTTGCGCAAGGTCGAGCTGGTGCGGCCTCGGTCGGTGATCGGGAAGAACACCGTCGAGTGCCTGCAGTCCGGGATCGTTTACGGGTTCGTCGGGCAGGTTGACGGGCTTGTTCGGAAGATCATCGCGGAACTGCACGAGACCGATCCTGGGCCGGTGGCCGTGCTGGCTACCGGGGGGTTGGCGCCGCTCGTGGTTGCTGAGTCCGAGACGATTGCGCACCACGTGCCTGATCTGACTTTGCTTGGGTTGCGGCTGGTGTTTGAGCGGAACATGGCGCGCTGATTCGGGCGTCCCCCCGCGTTGGGGGACCCCCGGTTTCTATTCTCCCAGGGTGGTCTGACAGTTCTGGGGTTGTGCGTGGGTTCCGTCCGTGCTTGCTCGCTTGGCTGCCGGTGCCGTGCGTGGTTGTTCTTTTGTTGGCTGCCGGTGTCGTGGGGCGCTGCGTCTTCCGGGGGCGCCTTCGGCGCCGCGATTGGGGCTTGACTTGGGGCCCCTCGCGGCGTGGTGGGCCGGCTCCGCCGGCAGATTCAAGATCTGCCGGCCCGACAAGGGCTACCACGCCGCACCCCAAGTCAAGCCCCAATCGCTTTCGTAGTGGGTCACCAGACGCGCCCCACTCTGGGTGCGTGGTCGCCTCTGTGGCTGCCGGTCTCGTGCGTGGTCGCCAGCTTTCGTGCCGGTCCCGTGCGTGCCCACCTTGTGTCGGTCGCGCGTGCGGTAGATGCCCAAACCGGCTCGCGCTCCGCGCATCGCGTGACACGGGGCCGGTGAACCCGGCGAGTCGTACCTTCCCGCCCCCTGAGCTGTACGTTCGCAACCCGCGAGTCTTACCGTCCGGCCCCGCGAGTCTTACCGTCCGGCCCCGTGAGTCTTACCGTCCGGCCCCGTGAGTTTGACGCTCCCGCACTCGCTGCGTGCGAGTCGTACGTTCCCGACCCCCGAGCCGTACCTTCCCGCCCCCGGAACCGTACGTTCCCTGGCCCGCCCCGCGAGTCCCACGTCCCGCGCGAGTCCTCAGTCCAGCCCCAGCGAGTCCTCAGCCCAGCACCCGCGAGTCCTCACTTCGCGCCGTGTGTTGCCCGCTCCGCCCCCGCGTGTCGGCCAACCAGCCCCGCGTGTCGTACGTTCCCGACCCCCGAGCCGTACGTTCCCGACCCCGCGTTGGACGTTCCCGCGCCCCGAACCATGCGTCCCCACACCCAGAACCGCTGCCCGAGAACTGTCGGTCCCCCTCACTAGCCTGAGATACGGGGGCAGCTCACAACGCCAGCGCGTCGACACACCCCCAGCCGACCGTAGCGCCAGGGTCCGACAATTCCGACGGCCTCGAGGGCATGAACGGGCGCTCACCCCGCCAGCACGAGCCGCTTCACGTAGGTCACCAGCGGCACGTCGAACGGGCCGTTCGACGTCTCCGGCTGCGCGTGCAGGAACCCGAGCATCCGCTCCATCAGCTCCGCCCGCTCCTCCGCCGGGATCACGATCGTGTGCGAGTGCGTCCCGACCGTCGCCACCAGGTCGTCCGGCGAGGAGCGCCGCAGCGCGTGCGGGAACTCGGCCGTCTCCGGCGAGACGAAAAGTGGGTGGTCGGGCATCTCGTAGGTCGGTGAGCTGATGGCGCTCACGCTCGACCTGGCGATCTCGTTGAACGACGACACCCACGGCACCGAGACGTCGATGTCGTTCCACAGGCCGGCGACCACCCCGCCGGGCCGCAGCACCCGCGCGATCTCGGGGAAGGCCTTCGACGGGTCGAACCAGTGGAACGCCTGCCCGACCAGGACGGCGTCGACCGTCCCGGAAGGCACCGGGATGTGCTCGGCGTGGCCGGGTAGGGCGCGTACCCCGTGCACTCGGCGGACCAGCTCGGAGAGCATCTGCTCGTTGGGCTCGACCGCGGTGACGCGGTGACCCTCGGCGATCAGTACGGAACTGAGCTTTCCGGTGCCCGCGGCCAGGTCCAGCACGTCTAAGGGGTCGGTGCCCAGCGGCTCCAACGCCCACCTGACGGCGGCCACGGGGTAGTCGGGGCGGTGCTCGGCGTAGGCGTACGCGTGTGCCCCGAACGAGTCTGCCCGGCGGGCGTGAAGGTCCATGCCCCCAACCTAAAGGTATCCGGTTGGAGGAAGCCCACGGCCTTTCCGTACCCTTTGAAGCCGTGAGTGAGCAGCCCAAGCAAAGCGCCGTGACCAGCGAAGAAGATCTGCCCGAGCAGATGCGGGTACGCCGGGAGAAGCGTGCGCGGCTGCTGGACCGCGGCGTCGAACCGTATCCGGTCGAGGTGCCGCGGACGCACACGTTGCGGCAGATTCGCGAGACTTACCCGGAACTCGAGCCTGACACGCAGACCGGGGAACAGGTCGGTGTGACCGGGCGCGTGATGTTCATGCGCAACACCGGAAAGCTGTGCTTCGCTACGTTGCGGGAAGGCGACGGCACCGAACTCCAGGCGATGCTGAGCCTCGCCGGAGTAGGTGAGGATGCCCTTTCCGATTGGAAGTCCGACGTCGACCTCGGCGACCACGTTTACATCCACGGCGAGGTCATCAGCTCGCGCCGCGGTGAGCTTTCGGTCATGGCCGACAGTTGGCGGTTGACCGCGAAGTCGCTGCGACCCTTGCCGGTCGCGCACAAGGAACTCGGTGAGGAAACGCGTATTCGTCAGCGATACGTCGACCTCATCCTGCGGCCGCAGGCTCGGAACACCGTTCGGACCCGTGCGACTGTGGTCCGCCAGTTGCGTGAGTCGTTCCACAACCGCGGATTCGTCGAAGTCGAGACGCCGATGTTGCAGACGCTGCAAGGCGGTGCCGCGGCGCGTCCGTTCGTGACGCACTCGAACGCGCTCGACATTGATCTGTTCCTGCGCATCGCGCCGGAGCTGTACTTGAAGCGCTGCGTGGTCGGCGGCATCGAGAAGGTCTTCGAGATCAACCGCAACTTCCGCAACGAGGGCATCGACTCGTCGCATTCGCCCGAGTTTTCGATGCTCGAGTACTACGAAGCGTATGCGACGTATGACACGAACGCGGTACTCACGCGGGAACTGATCCAGGAAGCCGCGCAAGCGGTTACCGGTTCACAGGTGGTGACGCTCGCGGACGGCACGGACTACGACCTGTCCGGCGAATGGACCACGCTCTCCATCTACGACTCGCTGTCCGGCGCCGTCGGCGAGGAGATCACGCCCGACACCCCGGTCGACGTGCTGCGCAAGCTCGCCGACAAGGTCGAGCTGGAGGTCAGCCCCAAGCACGGCCACGGCAAGCTGGTCGAGGAGCTGTGGGAGCACCTGGTCGGCGACCACCTCTATGAGCCGACGTTCGTGCGCGACTATCCGGTCGAGACGTCGCCGTTGACCCGTCAGCACCGCAGCCGTCCGGGTGTCGCGGAAAAGTGGGACCTCTACGTCCGTGGATTCGAACTCGCTACCGGTTACTCCGAACTGGTGGATCCGGTCATCGAGCGTGAACGACTCGAAGCGCAGGCGTTGCTCGGCGCGGCCGGAGATGTCGAAGCGATGCCGATCGATGAAGACTTTCTGCGATCACTGGAGTACGGAATGCCACCGAGCGGTGGCGTCGGAATGGGGATCGATCGGCTGCTGATGGCCATCACCGGCCTGGGTATCCGGGAGACCATCTTGTTCCCGCTCGTTCGCCCTGAATGAGTAACTTTCCGGATGTCGATAGGTGCAATGTGGCACCCGTGCGCTAACCTGCCCTCGAAGCGGTATTAAGTTGGCGTCGCGGGTGTCACTCGCGCATTCGAGTCCAGGAGGATACGCATGGCGCAGAAGGTCACCGTGACCCTCGTCGACGATCTGGACGGGTCCACGGCCGAGGAGACCGTTGAGTTCGGACTCGATGGAGTCTCGTACACGATCGACCTTTCCTCGGGCAATGCGGACAAGCTGCGTGACGCTCTTGCGGACTTCGTTGCCGGTGCACGTCGTGCGGGTGGCCGCAAGCGTGGACCTGGTCGTCCCGCCGGTGTGAAGGCGCGTCCCGCCTCTGCTGATCGCGAGCAGAACCAGGCCATTCGTGAGTGGGCTCGCAAGCAGGGCATGAAGGTGTCGGACCGTGGCCGTATCCCGGCCGAGGTTCTCGACGCGTACCACCAGCAGGGCTAAAATTCGTAAATATGCGAAGGGGTGGTCGGAGGTAATCCGACCACCCCTTCGGTTTATTTGAGTGACCACTCAACTACGCTGCGGATCCACACCGAATGCCTTCGCGAGGTCATCGAGCATCGCGTGTGCACCCTGAAGGCTGACCGAAGCCACCCAAACGGTGTCGTTCACGTCCTGCTTGCCACCCTTCAGTTGACCCCACAACGGGTTCGCCAGGAATTGGTCCTTGATCTTCTGCGACTCGTTCTTCGGATCGGACCACGTCGACACGAAGATGCGGTCGGCGTCGACCGAGATGATCTGCTCCTGGCTCAGGTTCACCGAGATCTTGTCCGACGTCGGCTGGCCTTCCGGCCGGGCGAGACCGGTGTCCTTCAGCACCCCGCCGGGGAACGAGTTCGGCGTGTAGAGCCGGACGGTCTGCTCGCCGGCGACGAACCGGACGAGGCTTACCGTCGGGTTGCGGCCCTCCTTGGCGCGGATCGCGTCGCCGAGCTTCTTCGACCGGTCCTCCAGCGCCTTGATCTTGTCGTTGGCGAGCTGCTCCTTGCCGAGCGCACGGCCGAGCAGGCGGATGTTGTCCTTCCACGTCGGTCCGGTCGTCTCGCTGAACACCGTCGGGCCGATCTTGGTGAGCTTGTCGTAGATCTCCCCGTGACGGACCTTCGCGCTGACGATCAGGTCCGGCCCGATGCCCGCGAGCTGCTCCAGGTTCGGCGTCATCAGGTCGCCGATGGCCTTGGCGTCCTTGCCGTACTTCTCGGCGTCCGCCTTCAGGTACTCCGGGAAGTTGTCGCCCTGACCCGGATAGCGGGTGAACGCGACGACCTGCGTCTCCAGCGCGAGGGTGGCGTCCACGTAGCTGGTGTCGAGTGCGGCGACCCGTTCCGGCCGGGCCTTGATCTCGGTCTTGCCCATCGCGTGCTCGATCGTCACCGGCACGAAGGCCTGGCCGGTGGTCGGCACGGCGGGGTTGGTCGTGGTCGTCTGACCGCACGCCGTGAGTGCGAGGAGCACCACGGTCGCGATAGCGGGCCTGCGCATCGGCGGCTCCTGTTAATTCGGTTAGGCTGCCCTCACCGAGCATAGGTTTTGAGGAGTGGACCGTGGCCCGTCGCCGCCTGATCGGCCTGGTGCTCCTCCTGGCGGCACTGGTGCTGATCTGCGTCGCTTCCGTCGCCATCGGGGCGAAACCGATCGCCGTCTCGGGCGTGTGGCACGGCCTGTTCTCGTTCACCGGCGTCGAGGACGACGTGGTGATCCGTTCGCTGCGGGTGCCCCGGACGTTGATCGGCATCGCGGTCGGGATCGCACTGGGCGTCGGCGGCGCGCTGATGCAGGGACACACGCGCAACCCGCTGGCCGATCCGGGCATCCTCGGAGTCACGCACGGCGCGGCACTCGCCGTCGTGCTCTCGATCTTCCTGCTCGACGTGTCGTCGTTGTACGGCTACATCTGGTTCGCGTTCGCCGGCTCGATGATCGCCTCCATCGTCGTGTTCCTGCTGGGGTCGGCCGGTCGCGGCGGCCCTTCGCCGGTGACGCTGGCGCTGGCCGGTGCGGCGGTGTCGGCGTTGATGCACGGCCTGGTGTCCGCGATCGTGCTGCTGGACCAGCAGTCGCTGGACGCGTTCCGGTTCTGGCAGATCGGCGCGATCGCCGGGCGGGACCTGACCTTGCTCGGCCAGGTGCTGCCCTTCCTCCTGGCAGGCCTGCTGCTGGCGTTCATGAACGCGCCGGGCCTGAACGCGCTGGCGCTGGGGGAGGACGTGGCTCGCGCGCTCGGTACGCGTGTCGGGCTCACGCGGGTGCTCGGCGTCGTCGCGATCACGCTGCTGGTCGGCGGGGCGGTCGCGGCGTGCGGGCCGATCGGGTTTCTCGGCCTGGTCGTGCCGCACCTGGCGCGAGCGGTGGCCGGACCGGACTACCGCTGGCTGCTGCCGCTTTCCGGCCTGTTCGGCGCCGTGCTGTTGCTGCTCGCGGACATCGTCGGACGTGTGGTCGCGCGGCCGGCCGAGGTGGAGGTCGGCGTCATGCTGGCGCTCGTCGGCGCGCCCTTCTTCGTGGCGCTGGTGCGGCGCAGGAAGCTGGTGAAGTTGTGACGGCGGTGCGCGTCGGGTCCGCCTCGTTCCGGCTGCGCCGCCGGTCCATGGTCGTCGTTCTCGCCGGCCTCGCCGTGCTGCTCGCGCTAGTGGTCGTCGACATCACGAGCGGCGACTTTCCGCTCACCGTCAACCAGGTCCTCGACGTCCTGCTCGGCGGCGGCACCCGCCGCGACCAGTTCGTAGTCTTCGAGCTCCGCCTCCCGCGCACGCTCACCGGCCTGCTCGTCGGCGGGGCCCTCGGCCTGAGCGGCGCGATCTTCCAGTCGATCGTGCGCAACCCGCTCGCCAGCCCGGACCTTCTCGGCATCACGTGGGGCGCGGGCGCCGGAGCCGTCACGGTGATCACGTTCGCCGGCAGCCTCGGGTCGATCACCGGCCCGTACGCGGAGTTCGGCCTGCCGCTCGCGGGGCTGCTGGGCGGGTTGACCGCCGGGCTGCTCGTCTACGCGCTCGCGTGGCGCAAGGGCATCGAGGGCTTCCGGATGGTGCTCATCGGCATCGGCGTCACGGCCGTCGCAGCCAACCTCACCCAGTACCTGCTGACGGTCGGCGACGTGACGGACGCGGCGCGCGCGATGGTGTGGATCACCGGCAGCCTCAACGGGCGCGGCTGGGAGCACGTCGTGCCCATCGCCATCGCCCTCACCCTGCTGATCCCGGCGGCCCTGGTCCAGGCACACGTCCTCGGAGCCCTGCAGTTCGGCGACGAGACGTCGAAGGGGCTCGGCGTCCGTGTCGACAAGTCGAGAACGGTCCTCATCCTGATCGCGATCGTGCTGGCGTCGGTGGCGACCGCCGCGGCTGGGCCCATCGCGTTCGTCGCCCTGGCGACGCCGCAGATCGCCCTCAGGCTCGCGAGGACGGCCACTCCGCCGCTGTTCGGGTCCGTCGTGCTCGGCGGTGTGCTGACCGTGCTGGCGGACCTCGTGGCGCGCACGATCTACCGCATCGAGCTGCCGGTCGGCGTCGTCACCGCGGTCCTGGGCGCGCCCTACCTGATGTACCTGCTGGTTCGGAGCCGCCGGGAGGCGCGGATATGAGTGTGCGTCTGCAGGCGAAGGAACTGAGCGTCGGCTACGGCGAGCGCGTCGTCGTCGACCGGCTCGACCTCGACATCATCGGTGGCACGGTCACCGCGGTCATCGGCCCCAACGGGTGTGGCAAGTCCACCCTGCTGCGCGCGCTCGGCCGGCTGCTCCCCGCGCGGCACGGCGCGGTCGTCCTCGACGGCAAGCGGATCGACAAGATCCCGACGCGCGAGGTCGCGAAGGTCCTCGGGTTGCTGCCGCAGTCGCCGCAGGCGCCCGAAGGACTGACCGTGAGCGACCTCGTCGCGCGCGGCAGGCACCCGCACCAGGCCTGGTACCGGCAGTGGTCGGCCGACGACCAGGAGGCCGTCGCGCAGGCCCTGCGGATGACCGGCATCTCCGACCTCGCCGAACGGACCGTCGACGAGCTGTCCGGCGGTCAGCGGCAACGGGCGTGGATCTCGATGGCGCTCGCCCAGGGCACGGACCTGCTGCTGCTCGACGAGCCCACGACGTACCTCGACCTCGCGCACCAGATCGACGTGCTCGACCTCGTCCAGCAGCTGCACACCGACATGGGGCGCACGGTCGTGATGGTGCTGCACGACCTCAACCTCGCCGCCCGCTACGCCGACCAGCTCGTCGCCATGAAGGACGGCAAGATCGTCTCTCTGGGTGCGCCGGCCGAGGTGCTCACGGAGCAGATGCTGCTCGACGTGTTCGGACTGGACGCGCGGGTGGTCGAGGACCCGGTCTCCGGGACGCCTCTGGTGGTCCCGGTCGGCTCACGCCATCGGGTGAACTAACAGACCCGCGGGCAGGTCTGGCAGGCGTTCGCCTCGGGCAGGACGTAGTGAAAGCAGCAGCTCTCCCGCCGCCGCGTCCAGCCCTCGTCGCTCAGGTAGATCGTCGAGGCCGAGGTGAACGGGTCCAGCTTCTCCGGCAGCAGCATCGCCGCGTCCGTGACGCCGGAGGTCTCGTCGCCGCACAGCTTTCCGGCCGTCCAGGCGCCGCTGTCCAGCGCGTCCGTCGCGGCGGCCCACAGCTGACGGCGGCCGAACCGGACCGTCTGGCCGAACGACGCGACGAACTGCGCGGCGTGGCCCGCGTACCGGGCCCGCAGCAGCGCGGCCAGCGCCGCCTCGTTCTTCACCACGGTCGCCGCCGGGTGGTTGCTCGCCGGGTCGTCCGGCAGGCAGGCGAACTCGTCGCACAGGATCGCGAGGCCGTCCGGGTGCGGCCGGCCGTCCTCGTTGATGTGGAACGCGAGGTCGGTGGGCTTCAACGTGGGCACGCGGCGCGCGGTGTGGAAGAGCAGCCCCGCGAGGAATCCCGGCACGCTGAGGTACCAGCCCATGATGTAGCCGCCGGTCGCGCGGTCGGACGAGTCGCCGTACTGGTCGACCATCCATTCCGCGAGGTCCTTGCGCCACAGGTCGAACCGATCGGGATCGGCGAGCATGTCCGAGCAGACGATCCAGTCCGGGTCGGCGGGCATGCCGAAGCGGATGTCGGCGCCCACCTCCAGCCGCGTGATCGACTCGGCCAGTGGTGTGAGCGCACGGGAGTCGCGGGAAACCCTCGCCGGTACGGTCAACACCCATTCCTGTTCTATGAGGCTTGCCTAACCTTACCGAATGAGACAGGAACTGTGCGCGGCGAGGTGACCCCGATCACGCCCAGTGTGGGTGAACCACCAGTTGTTCGCGCTCAGCGGACATCGCCCGATCCGTGGAATCCGGACTCGGCTACCTGCGTTGATGCATACGTCAGAGATCCCCGCGGACGACTAGCTGCGCACGGGAACTGAGACGGTCGGCCGGGCCCACTACAGTGGTGACACGGTGCCGCGCTCACCAGGGTAGATCGGTGGAGCCGGGGACCGCCGACGCAGCAGTCAGGGAGTGCGAATGTTCGAAAGGTTCACCGACCGCGCGAGGCGGGTGGTTGTCCTTGCCCAAGAAGAGGCACGGATGCTCAACCACAACTACATCGGCACCGAGCACATCCTCCTGGGCCTGATCCACGAGGGTGAAGGTGTCGCCGCCAAGGCGCTCGAGTCGTTGGGGATCGCGCTGGAAGGCGTCCGCCAGCAGGTCGAGGAGATCATCGGCCAGGGACAGCAGGCGCCGTCGGGCCACATCCCCTTCACCCCGCGTGCAAAGAAGGTGCTTGAGCTGTCGCTGCGCGAAGCGCTGCAGCTCGGCCACAACTACATCGGCACCGAGCACATCCTGCTCGGCCTGATCCGCGAAGGCGAGGGCGTTGCTGCGCAGGTCCTCGTCAAGCTGGGTGCCGACCTCAACCGGGTGCGTCAGCAGGTCCTCCAGCTGCTGTCCGGCTACTCCGGCGGCAAGGAGCCCGCCGAGTCCGGCGGCCGTGGCGAGGGCACGCCGTCGTCGTCCCTGGTGCTCGACCAGTTCGGCCGCAACCTCACCGCCTCGGCGCGGGAGGGCAAGCTCGACCCGGTCATCGGTCGCACCAAGGAGATCGAGCGGGTCATGCAGGTGCTGTCCCGCCGCACCAAGAACAACCCGGTCCTCATCGGCGAGCCCGGCGTCGGCAAGACCGCCGTCGTCGAGGGCCTGGCGCAGATGGTCGTCAAGGGCGAGGTGCCCGAGACGCTGAAGGACAAGCAGCTCTACACGCTGGACCTCGGTTCGCTGGTCGCGGGCTCCCGCTACCGCGGTGACTTCGAGGAGCGCCTGAAGAAGGTGCTCAAGGAGATCCGCACGCGCGGCGACATCATCCTGTTCATCGACGAGATCCACACGCTCGTCGGTGCGGGTGCCGCCGAGGGCGCCATCGACGCGGCCTCGATCCTGAAGCCGATGCTGGCCCGCGGTGAGCTGCAGACCATCGGCGCCACCACGCTCGACGAGTACCGCAAGCACGTCGAGAAGGACCCCGCGCTGGAGCGCCGGTTCCAGCCGATCCAGGTCGGCGAGCCGTCGCTGGAGCACACGATCGAGATCCTCAAGGGTCTGCGCGACCGGTACGAGGCGCACCACCGCGTCTCGATCACCGACTCCGCGCTGGTCGCCGCCGCCACGCTGGCGGACCGGTACATCAACGACCGGTTCCTGCCGGACAAGGCGATCGACCTGATCGACGAGGCGGGCGCGCGCATGCGCATCCGTCGCATGACCGCTCCGCCGGACCTGCGCGAGTTCGACGAGAAGATCGCGGACGTGCGTCGCGACAAGGAGTCCGCGATCGACGCGCAGGACTTCGAGCGCGCGGCGAAGCTGCGTGACGCGGAGAAGCAGCTCCTGGGCCAGAAGGCCGAGCGGGAGAAGCAGTGGAAGGACGGTGACCTGGACGTCGTCGCGGAGGTCGACGACGAGCAGATCGCCGAGGTCCTCGCCAACTGGACCGGTATCCCGGTGTTCAAGCTCACCGAGGAGGAGACGACCCGTCTGCTCCGCATGGAGGACGAGCTGCACAAGCGGATCATCGGCCAGACCGACGCGGTCAAGGCCGTGTCGCAGGCGATCCGCCGCACCCGCGCCGGTCTGAAGGACCCGAAGCGCCCCTCCGGCTCGTTCATCTTCGCCGGCCCGTCCGGTGTCGGTAAGACCGAGCTCTCGAAGGCGCTGGCGAACTTCCTGTTCGGCGAGGACGACGCGCTCATCCAGATCGACATGGGCGAGTTCCACGACCGCTACACCGCTTCGCGGCTCTTCGGTGCCCCTCCCGGTTACGTCGGCTACGAAGAGGGTGGCCAGCTCACCGAGAAGGTGCGCCGCAAGCCGTTCTCCGTCGTGCTCTTCGACGAGATCGAGAAGGCGCACCAGGAGGTGTACAACACGCTGCTCCAGGTGCTGGAGGACGGCCGCCTGACCGACGGTCAGGGCCGGACGGTGGACTTCAAGAACACCGTCATCATCTTCACCTCGAACCTGGGCACGTCGGACATCTCCAAGGCCGTCGGCCTCGGCTTCACCTCGGGTCAGGACGCAGGGTCCAACTACGAGCGCATGAAGAACAAGGTCAACGACGAGCTCAAGAAGCACTTCCGGCCCGAGTTCCTCAACCGCATCGACGACATCATCGTCTTCCACCAGCTGACTCAGGAAGAGATCATCCGGATGGTCGACCTGATGATCGCTCGGGTCGAGACGCAGTTGAAGAACAAGGACATGGCGCTCGAGCTCACCGACCGCGCGAAGTCCCTGCTGGCCAAGCGCGGCTTCGACCCCGTGCTCGGTGCGCGGCCGCTGCGCCGCACCATCCAGCGCGAGATCGAGGACCAGCTGTCGGAGAAGATCCTGTTCGGCGAACTGCAGCCGGGCCAGATCATCATCACCGACGTCGAGGGCTGGGACGGCGAGTCGGACGAGCACGACAAGGCCAAGTTCGTGTTCCGCGGCGAGGCCAAGCCGCTCCGCGTGCCGGACGCCCCGCCGGTCGACCTCGCGGCTCCGGCCGGCGAGTCGGCCTCCGAGGCCGAGTCCACGGAGTAAGTGGCTGAACGAGAACGCCCCCTGGGAGCTCCCAGGGGGCGTTCTCGCGTTCTAGTGCAGTGTTCCGGTGCTGATGACCAGGTCCTGCTTCGTGTCGTGGCAGGTATCCACCAGCAGGCCCAGCGCCGTGGCGATGGTCGCCACCGGCATCGAGGGCTTGTCGTCGTAGCCCTGCTCGGGTGAGAACGGTACGTGCACGAAGCCGCCGCGCACGTTCGGCAGTTCCGTGGCGATCAGGTGCATCAGGCCGTAGAAGACGTTGTTGCACACGTACGTCCCGGCCGTGTGCGACACCTCGGCCGCGATACCCGCCCGCAGGATCCGCTGCACACCGGCCTTGATCGGCAGCGTGGTGAAGTACGCGGCCGGCCCCGACTCGACGACGGGAACGTCGATGGGCTGGTCACCCGCGTTGTCCGGGATGCGGGCGTCGCGAATGTTGACCGCGATGCGCTCCGGCGTCACGCCCGCCCGGCCACCGGCCTGCCCGACGCATATGACAACTTCGGGTTCGTGCTCGGCGATGGCCGCCTGCAGCGTGGCTAACGAGCTG
This sequence comes from Lentzea sp. NBRC 105346, assembly GCF_030269605.1. GTDB lineage: Bacteria > Actinomycetota > Actinomycetes > Mycobacteriales > Pseudonocardiaceae > Lentzea. Next base: position 172,260 of record NZ_BSTQ01000012.1, on the reverse strand, counting down.
TCGAAAGCGCACGGGAGCAGGGCTGTTGCGATTTCACGGCGCGTCGCCAGCTCCCGCACCGCGTCCCAGGACGGGTTGGTGAGCGAGCCGCCGAAGGGTTCGAAGCCCGTGAGCAGTGTGACCACTCGGGCAGACTAGATGTGTGGTGGATACCCACGTAAAGCGTTCTGGGGGCGGAATCACGACGTTCGTGCTGGTAGTCGGTGCGATTGCGGTCGTGGTAGTGGCCGTGCTCAGACTGATCGGCATCGACGGCACGCGGCACATGCTGGCGACCGTCGCGCTCGTCCCGTACATCACGGTGGCCGGCCTACTCCTCGGCGTCATCGCGATGTCCCTGCGCAGATGGGTCGTCGGCTCGATCGTCCTGCTGGTCTCGATCGTGCTGCTGGCGAACGTCGCCCCGCGTGCGTTCCCCGACTCGCGTCCGAACGGCGTCGGCACCGAGCTGCGCGTAATGACGTCGAACACGCTCGGAGGAATCGCGGACGCTTCCGTGATCGTCGACGTGGTCCGGTCGCGGCGGATCGACGTGCTGACGTTGCAGGAGCTGACGCCCGAGATGGTCGCCGACCTGGACCGGGCCGGACTCGGTTCGCTGCTGCCCAACCGCGTGTTCCTGGCCGAACCGGGTGGTTCCGGGTCCGGCATCGCCTCGCGGTATCCGATGCAGCCGCGGAACCTGACCGGGCCCAGCACTCTGCGGCAGGCTGGAGCGCTCGTCGACGTGCCGGGGACCGACATCGAGGTGGTGTCCGTGCATCCGTTGCCGCCCGTTGAGGCCGTCGGGCCGGAGCCTTGGCAGCGCGAGCTCGCCGGGTTGCCGCCGCGCGACCTGAAGGGGCCGGTGCGGGTGCTGGCCGGTGACTTCAACGCGACCCTGGACCACGTGGCGTTGCGGCGGCTGCTGAACGCCGGCTACGTGGACGCTGCCGACCAGGTCGGGGCCGGGCTGGTGCACACGTGGCCCGCGCAGATCTCGTTCTGGCCGCCGCCCGTGACGCTGGATCACGTGCTGGTCGACGGGCGTTGCCCGGTGGATACCGTGGATGTCGTCGACATTCCCGGTACGGATCACCGGGCGGTGATCACGCAGTTCGTTGTGCCAGCGCCGTGAGTGCTTCCAGCGCGCCCATGGGTAGCGCTACTCCGCGGCCGTGGCGGATTTCCGGCTCTCGGGGGTTGATCCGGATCAGTGCTCCGGACGCTGCGCTGGCCAGTTCGGCCTGACGGCGGACGGTGGGAACGGCTTGGCCTGCGCCGATTTCCACGACGACCAGGTTGCGTTGTTCCCTCCGCCACTTGGTCAGCTCGTCCAGTTGTCGCTGCGAGCGGTCCGGGACCCAGGTCCAGTCGCCGAACATCAGGATGTTGGGGCGGGCCAGGCCGCCGCAGTTGCGGCACTTGGGGAGGTCGCTCGTGGCGCGCATGGTCTCTGGGTCTACCTCGATGGTTTCTTGGCATTCCCAGATGTCGTCCGTGCACGGTTCTACGCACTGGAGGTGGTGGATTGAGCCGTGCACTTCGGCTGTGTGCTGGAAGTTCGCCTTCTGGAACTGTCCGTCTACATTGGACGTGAAGACTCGTTGTTCCCTGCCCCACCGTTTGAGGATTTGGAAGCCCTCGTGTGGGGTGGTGTCGCGGTACAGGTGCAGACGGTGGCCGTAGAAGCCCCACGCCAGTTCCGGGTCGTCCGCGAAGTGGGCTGGGTCGGCTAGTTCCACGAACTTCAGGCCCAGGCGTTCGTACGGTGGGTAGGCCTCCCAGAAGCCCTGGTCGCCTCGGAAGTCTGGGAGGCCTGAGTCGACCCCCATGCCCGCGCCTGCGCAGATCAGTAGTGCGTCCGCGGTGGCTAGGAGTTCGGCGGCTCTCTCGATCACTTGCTGTTTGGCTTGCTGCTCAGGACCACCTCGAACTCGAGCAGGTCCGCGCCGGTAGCTACCAGCTTGGCTCGTTCTCCGGCGTGGGCTCGTTCGCCGGCGCTGCCCTCGCGCCAGTTGTTGAAGTCCTCGTCGGTTTCCCAGTGCGTTACTACGAAGTAGCGGTCGTCGCCGGCGATTGGGCGGAGGAGTTCGAAGCCCAGGAAACCTGGGGAGTTGTCCACTGCGCCCAGGCGGGCGGCGAAGCGCTTCTCCAGCTCGGGGCCGTTGCCCTCGGGGACCCTGATCGCGTTGATCTTCACTACTGGCATGGCCTCGACGTTAGCGCGTTGGTGTGGGAGGGCGCTCGTGCGCTGCGTCTCAGGCGGGGTGGGGGCTGGGGGCTGGCTGTTCAGGCGGGGTGGGGGGCTGGGGGCTGGCTGTTGGTTCGCTCTCGGGCTCCGTCTCCGGCCTCTGCCTCGGCCGCCGGTCTCTGCCTCGGCCGCCGGTCTTTGCCTTGGCCGCCGGTCTTTGCGCCCGCCGCCGTTCCTGATCTTGTCGGTGTTGCGTGCTTGGATATTTGCAAGGGGTGCTTCGCGCGGGGGGACCCTTGGCTGGCCCTTGTTTGGCTGCCGCCTTCCGCCTCTCGCCGCCCCCCCTCCTGCCTCCGCCTCTCGGCCCCGCCTGCCGGTTTCGTGCGTGGTCGCCTTTTCCTGGCTGCCGGTTTGTGTTGACGCGGCGGTTTGCGTGGTGGGTTGTTAGTGCGACGCGCTGACTTTTCTTGGCTGCCGGTTTCGTGCGTGGTGCGTTTCCTGCGCGGGGCTCCGCCCCGGACCCCGGCTCAGCTCAAAGAGGGGCCCTTGGGTGGTTTCGTTTCGTAGTGGGTCGCCTTGATGGTGGTGGGCCCCTCCCGTCGCATCGCACCTGAGGCAGCCACATCCGAGACCCCAGGTCAAGCGAAAAGCGTGCTTGACCTGGGGTCTCGGATGCGGCAGGGCTTCGCCTGCGATGCGACGGGAGGGGCCCACCACCTGGTGGTTTGCGCGCTGCGCGCGTCGTTGTGTCTGCCGGTCCCGTCGTGGTCTTGGTCCCGTGGCTCGCGCTTCGCGCGTCGTGTGGGGTGGGCTTAGCGGCGTAGGTTGCCTGGGTATAGGTGCTCGTCGGCTGGGAGCTTCGTGTCGCGGAACCACGCCTGGAAGAAGGCATCAAGCTGCTGGCCCGAAGCCTTCTTGAAGTGGCTCTCGAACTCCGGCCACGTCGCGTTGCCGTCTCGGTGCGTGCTGACCCACGACTGCAGCGCCTGCTTGAACACCTGGTCGCCCACCTGCTTGCGCAGGGCGTGCATGGCCAGCAGGCCCTTGGTGTAGACGCCCTTGAACTCGTTGCCCTTGCCCATGTCGTAGAGCTTGGCCGCCCAGAAGGACGTCTCGCCCTTCAGTTCCTGGATGCGGGTGCGGTACCGGTCGTCCAGATTCTGGCCCTCGTGTTCGGCCCACAGCCATTGCGAGTAGCTCGCCAGGCATTCGTTGAGGCAGATGTCGGCCCAGGTAGTGATCGACACCGAGTCGCCGAACCACTGGTGGGCGTTCTCGTGGACGATCGTCTCCAGGTCGGCCCACGCCGCGTAGACGGGACGCGTCTGGGTTTCCAGGGAGAAGCCGATGCGGTCGGCTACGAAGATGCCGCCCGCTGCACGTTGGGGGTACGGGCCGAAGTACGGCGTCAGCACCGAGATGACCTCGGGTAGGCGTTGTTCCAGTGACTTCTTGTCCTCGGTGCCTGGGGCGTAGGCGTCCACCACCGGCTTGCCGTCCGGGAGGGTTGAGCGCACCACGGTCCACTTGTCGATGGCTACCGTCGAGACGTAGGTCGCCAGTGGGGTGTCCTCGGTCCAGGTGAACGTGGTCCAGCCGTCGGCGCGGGACACGGGGCCCTCGACGCCGTTGGCGATCACTGACCAGCCGTCGGGGACTCGGGCCGTCAGCTTCAGCGTCGCCTTGTCGCGGGGGGTGTCGTTTGCCGGGAACCAGGTGGTCGCCGAGTGGGGTTCGCCTGCTGCGAAGGCGCCGCCTGTTGTTGAGACCTGCCAGCCGCTGCGGCCCAGCGAGTCGTCGCTGACCAGTTGGGGGTTGCCGTTGTAGACGACGGTTGTGGTGAACGGCTTGCCGGACGCCAAGGCGGTGGCCGGGGTGATCACCAGCTCGTGGTCGCCCTCCTGGGCGAACCTGGCGGGCTGGTCGCCCACCTGGACCGACGTGACCTTCAAGCCCAGTAGGTCCAGGTTGAACCGGGAGAGGTCCTGGGCGGCTGTGGCCGTGATGCGGGCCGTGCCGTCCAGGTGCTTCTTGGACGGGTCGTAGCTGATCGACAGGTCGTAGTTGGTGACGTCATAGCCGCTGTTGCCGTCCGCCGGGTAGTACGGGTCACCCGCTCCGGCGCCTGCCTCGACCGCAACTTGCGGGGCTGTCGTGGGCGGTGGGGGTGTCGCCTTCGGGATGCGCGCCACCACCACTAGGCCCGCTACGAACACCACGAGCACGAGGACGAACAGGTAGCGGCGTGCGTTCATGTACTAATCATCCCTGTGGACGCGGTCGAGTTCGGCGGAACGGGTCAAGGCATCCTGCTGCTGCACGGGTTGATGAGCAGGGCGACTACTTGGTGGACGGTCGCGCAGTGGTTGCGGCCGTACGGGCGCGTCGTCGGGATTGACGCACGTGGGCACGGGCGTAACCCGCAGCGGGGGCCGTGGCGGACCGAGGACTTCGTCCAGGACGCCGCTGAGGCGATCGAAACCCTGGACCTCGGACCGGCGATCGTCATCGGGCACTCCATGGGTGGGTTGCACGCCTGGGGGCTCGCGGCTACCCGTCCGGACCTGGTTCGCGCGATTGTGGTCGAGGACGTCGTGCCGGACAACCGCGGAAAGTCGGTCGACGACTGGAAGTGGTACTTCGACGCCTGGCCACGGCCGTTCGAGTCGCCTCGGCACATCAAGGCGTTCTTCGGGAGCGAGCACGCCGTGGAGTACTTCGAGGAACGGGTGGACGGGTGGCACCTTATCGCCGACATCGACGACCTCTACGCGATCGCCGGCGAGTGGGGGGAGCGCGACTACGGGGGGTTTGTCGACGCCATCAGGTGTCCGATGCTCGTTATCGAGGCCGGTAAGGGTGGGATGCGCGAAGGGCAGATGCGGGAGGTCGCGCGGCGTGGCGGTGGGACGTACCTGCTGGTGCCTGAGGCTGGGCACGTCGTGCACGACGACGCGCCCGAGGTTTATCGGGGTGCGGTCGAGGCCTTCCTGACCAGCGTGTCGATCTCGCCCGTCTGAGTGTCCACAACGGACACCTCGCGCACTCGCACGCGGATTGGTGACACCGGGAAAGCCTTGGCGAACAACGACTTCATCTCGTCGTCGGACACGTTATCGGCCAAGGTGCAGTGCGGGATCCAGCTGCCCGGCAGGTAGTACGCGCTCGGGTTGCGGACCTTGCCCGCCAGCACGTCGTGGATCGCGGAGTGCACGGCCAGCAGTTCGGCGTCCACTACCGCGCCCAGGTACAGGACGTTGTCGGACGCGGAGAAGACGCCCAGGTTGTGCAGCCACATGTCCGGCACCCACAGGCGCGACAGGTCCTCGCGCAGCTCCTTGCGGGCCTTCGGGCCGATGGTCGACGCGACGGCGTAGGTGACGTGCGGCGGGAACTCGTACGTCGTGCCGAGTCGTTGCCACAGCTCGCGGACTGCGGCGTCGGCCTCGTCGTCGAAGAAGGCGACCAGTGCCTGCATGTCAGTGCTCCCCTGGCAGGGCGAACTCGCCGCTTGCCGTCTGCTCGACCAAACCGTCCTGGAGCAGCGAGTCCAGGCACTTCTCGCGTTGCGTGACGTCCGGCCAGACGACGTCGAGCTGGGCCTTGGGCACCGGGGCAGACGTGCCGCGCAGCACGTCCAGCAGCAGGCCGCGCACCTGGCGGTCGGTGCCCGCGAACTGCTGCACCTTCTTCGCCGGGCCGTTGTACGCGGGACGGCCGTTGCGTTGCCAGGCGCACTCCGAGTAGATCGGGCAGTCCGCGCAGCGCTGGCCCTTCGCGGTGCACACCAACGCACCCAGCTCCATCAACGCCGCCGAGAACACCGCGGCATTGTCTGCCGGAAGCAGCGCCTCGACGTCGGCCAGATCGCGTTTGGTGGACGGCGGACCGGCGTCGCCGGCGCCGTGCACGGCTCGCGCGACCACACGGCGGACGTTGGTGTCCACTACCGCGCAACGTTGGCCGTACGCGAACGCGGCTACGGCACGCGCGGTGTAGGAACCAATGCCGGGCAGGCTTTCCAGCGTCTCGATGTCCGACGGCACGATGTCGCCGTGGTCGCGGGCGATGGCGGTCGCGGCCTCGTGCAGCCGCAGCGCGCGGCGCGGGTAGCCGAGCTTGCCCCACGCGCGCAGCACCTCGCCCTGGGAGGCGGCCGCCATGGCGCTCGGCACCGGCCAGCGGGCCAGCCACTCATGCCAGATCGGCTCTACGCGTGAGACCGGCGTCTGCTGCAGCATGATCTCGCTGACCAGCACGCCCCACGCGGTGCACTCCGGCCTGCGCCAGGGCAGATCGCGCGCGGTCCGGTCCCACCAGTCGAGGAGAAGTTCGCTGTCGACGCTCATCGTGGGACATTGTGGCCCACCATGAATTCGATCAGCCTGCATCCCCGGACGCGGTTCGCCGCGGGCCCCGGCGGCAAGACGCTCGTCGGGCATCCCTGGGGTGTGCACGCGATCCAGGGCGACTTCAGCCGGTTGCGCCGGCTGACCGAGGAGCCGGTCGATCCGGCGACGCTGGACGCCGAGACGCTGCGGTTCCTCGCCACGTTCCCGTTCCTCGTCGTCCATCACGTCGGTGACGTGCTGCGGCTCGTACCGCTCGGCATCGACGCCGCGCCGGTCGAGCCGTGCGCCGACGACATGCCGATCAAGCTGTCCCGGTTCGCACTGCTCCGCAACGACGACGGCGTGCTGGTGCTCGAGTCGCCGCTGTCGCTGTATCGGGCGGAGCTGTCACCGGAGCTCGGTCGAACGGTCACCGCGCTTGTGCAGCCCAAAACGTTGTCTTCGTTCGACAATGTCGAACGGCAGGTGGTGAGGGAGCTGGTTTCGGCCGGACTGGTCGGCAATGTCGAAGACCTTTCGACGTGGGACTTCCACGACCTGCTCTTCCACACCCGCAGCCGCGCGGGGCGGCACGACCAGCCGGTCGGTGCCCAGTACCGCGGCGAGGAGCCGCCCCGGTTCAAAACTGTGGCGGGCGAACCGATTCCGCTGGCAACACCGGCCGCGGTCGACGTGCCGTTCACGACCGTGCTCGAAAGGCGCAGGTCAACGCGGTCGTACGGGCCGGAGGGGATGACCGTCGAGGAGCTGGGCGGACTGCTGCACCACGCCGCGCGGATCAAGGACGGCAGGCGGCCGTACCCGTCCGCGGGCGCGTCGTACGACCTGGAGCTGTACCTGGCGGTGCGCCGGTGCCGGGGGCTGGACACCGGCGTCTACCACTACGACCCGCTGGCCCACGCGTTGCGGCTGGTGCGCGAAGAGCTCGGCGAGCTGGCCCGCAGGCCCGCCGACTTCGACTCGCCGCCGGACGTGCTCGTGGTGATCACGTCGCGGTTCGGCCGGGTCAGCTGGAAGTACACGTCGATCGCGTACGCGCTGACCCTGCGCAACGTGGGCGTGCTGTGTCAGACGCTCTACCTGGTGGCGGCCTCGATGGGACTGGCCGCGTGCGCGCTGGGTTCGGGGGACATCGCCGGAACAGAACGACTCCTCGGTGTTCCGTTCACCGAGGAGTCGACGGTCGGCGAGTTCGCCCTAGGCAGCCTTGGCGTCTAACGCCTCGACCTCGCGCAGCTCACCGGTGTGCACGTCGTAGACGAAGCCGCGCACCTTGTCGGTGTACGGGATGAACGCGCTGTGCTTGATGCGGGCCATCGAGGCGCGGACGCTGTTCTCGACGACCTTGAAGGCCTCGACGGACCAGGTGGGCCGCAGGCCGGTGTCCTCTTCGAGCTCGTCCTTGAAGCCGTCCTCGGTGACCATCTCGAGGCCGCAGTTGGTGTGGTGGACCAGCAGGATCTCGCGGGTGTCGAGCTTGCGCTGGCTCAGCGCGAGGCTGCGGATCATGTCGTCCGTCACGACGCCGCCCGCGTTGCGCAGCACGTGCGCCTCGCCCTGCTTGAGGCCGAAGATCTCGAACACGCGGATGCGCGAGTCCATGCACGTCAGGATCGCCACGTGCAGAGACGGCTTCGCAGATGAGCGGTCTCCGGGAACCACGTTTCCAAGTTCGTAGTTCCGGCGGAGCAGTTCGTCGATCGCGGTCATGACACCTCCATGGCCTAAGACGGACCCCTACTTGATTAACGGGTACCCACACCTGCGGTGACAAGGGGTTTCGGGTCAATATCACGTTCACCGAATCGAGTTACGCTGGGCTACCGCTCAATTCCGGTCGGTGGCTATACGTTCGCCTCGTGATCGAGCCCAACGGCCCCCTGCCGTCCGCGGTGTACTGGCGAAGGCGCGTTGCCGCCATCGTCGTCGCCGTGGTCGCGCTGATCGCGGTCGTGTGGCTCGTCGGTGCTCTGATCAGCGACGATGACCCCGTCGCGCAGTCGACTCCGGTGGCCGCGGCGTCCACGCCGCCGTCCACCTTCACCACGCCCCCGCCGACCTCGTCGTCCACCGCGACGCCGTCGCCGACGCCCACGACGCCTCCACCGCCACCACCTCCGCCCCCTGGTCCGCCGCAGCCGTGCCCCGACGACGTGATGGGTGTCACCGCGGTACCAGCGGCGCCCTCGTTCGCGGTCGGTTCGCAGATCGGGCTGTCGATGGCCATCTCGAACACCGGCAAGGTGCCCTGCATCCGGGACATCGGGCGGCACCTGCGCGAGCTGGTCGTGATGTCGGCGGACGGGGCGACCGCGTTGTGGTCGAGCAACCACTGCCTGGCCACCGCCGGGGACGAGGTGCGGATCCTGCAGCCCGGCGAGAAGTTCGACTTCGGGACCAAGTGGCTCGGGTCCACGTCGGAGCCGGGGTGCGCGAAGCACGTGCGGCTCGGGCCCGGCGACTACCTGCTGGTCGCGAAGCTGGGACCGCGGACGAGCCCGCCCGTGCCGTTCCGCCTCACGAACTGACGCTTTCGCGGGCGTCCCCGGCGCTGGGGGACCCCCGGTTTCAATTCTCCCACTTGGGTCTGACAATTCCGGGTGTGTGACGGCGTGAACGGGCCGTTCGCGCCTGGGAGTGGCCGGTTCACGACCGGGGAGTGGCGATGAGAGCCGCACGCCTGCGCAACGTGCCGTTGCCCGAGGCGCACCTGCTCGGGATCGCGGCCCTGGTCGCACTGCATCGGTTGCGGCCCAAGCGTTGTCCGGGGAGCCGCGTCGCGGGTGCGGTGATGGCCGGCGTCGCGACAGTCCTGATCGGACGGTCCATTGCGGCCGCCGGGCAGGTGGATCTGGAACAGCCCGGCAGCCTGGTGACCACGGGGCCGTACGCGGTGAGCCGGAATCCGATGTACGTGGCGTGGGGCCTGCTGCACCTCGGTGCCGGGGTCGGGATGCGGTCGGCGTGGACCGCGCTGACCCTGCCCGCCGCCGTGGCCCGGATCCACTGGGAGATCAGGCGCGAGGAGCGGCGGCTCGCGGCGGAGTTCGGTTCGGAGTTCGCCGAATATCGGGCGCTTGTGCCGCGCTACCTGCGGGTACCGTGGACGGATGCTCGGCCCGTCAGGGCAAGACGGGGTCCGCACGGCTGATGTCGTCGCGGCGCTGTCCCTCGCGTCGGATCTGGGCATGGAGGTGCCGCTCGAGAACGGGCTGCGCGGCACGTTGATGGCGATGCGGCTGTGCGACGTCCTGGGCACCGGCCGGGACACCGCCGTGCAGGCCTTCTACTCGTCGCTGCTGTTCTACGTCGGGTGCACCGCGAACGCGATGATCGGGTCAGAGGTCTTCGCCGACGGCGACGCGTTCCCGAGGTACGCGACCACGTCGAGGTACGGCAGTCGGCTCGACCAGCTCGGGGGAATGGCCCGTGCGGTGGCGCCACCAGGCAGTTCCCCCGTGCTGCGCGCGATGCGGGCCACTCACGGCCTGTACCGGCTGGCGCGCGCGTTCCCGGAGATCGTCGCCGCGGACTGCGACGCCGCGCGGATGCTGACCGCCCGGCTCGGTCTCCCGGCCGCGGTGTCCGACCTCTTCGCCCACGCCGACGACCGCTGGGACCGCATGGGGGAGGACATCCCGTTGCCGATGCGGATCGCCCAGGTCGCGTGCGACGCGGCCATCCAGCAGGCGTTCGGGGGTGACGAGGTCGCCGCCCAGGTGGTGCGCAGCCGGGCGGGCGGTGCGTTCGACCCGGACGTCGCGGAGCACGTCGACAAGATCCTGGAGATCGATCCGAACACGTCGGTGTGGGCGGAGACCCTGGCGAGCGAGCCACGGCCGCACCTCGTGCTCGAATCGGACGCGATCGACCTCGCGGTGAGCGCGATCGGCGACTTCGCCGACCTGGCCTCGCCCTACCTGGTCGGTCACTCGGCCGGTGTCGCCGCGCTGGCCGCGGACGCCGGTCGGCGGTGCGGACTCGGCGCCGGAGAGGTCGTCGCGTTGCGGCGCGCGGCACTCGTGCACGACGTGGGCCGCGTCGCTGTTCCGGTCCGCGTGTGGCAGCACGCCGGGCCGCTCTCGCCCGACGACTGGGAGCGCGTCAGGCTGCACGCCTATCACACCGAACGCGTGCTGACCCGGTCACCGTTCCTCGCCTCCCTCGCGCCGATCGCGGCGTTCCACCACGAACGTCTGGACGGCTCCGGCTACCACCGCGGCACCTCGGTGCTCGGCATGCCGGGCCGGCTGCTCGCGGCCGCCGACGCCTACCACGCCATGACCGAGCCACGGCCGCATCGCGCGGCGATGTCGCAGGCACAGGCCGCCGACACCGTCTGCGAACAAGTTCGGGCGGGGCGACTGGATCCCGACGCGGTCGGCGCCGTGCTCGCGGCGGCCGGTCACCGTGCGCCGCACATCGAACGGCCGGCCGGGCTGACGGCCCGCGAGACCGAGGTCGTGGGCCTGCTCGCCCGCGGCATGCAGACCAAGCAGGTCGCTCGTGTCCTGCGGATCTCGGTCAAGACGGCCGACCACCACATCCAGAACGCCTACCGGAAGATCGGCGTCAGCACCCGAGCCGGCGCCGCGTTGTTCGCCATGCAGCACGGACTCGTGGAGTAGGGAGAACTCCCGATGGGCGCGGGCGATGCCCGCTCCTAGCGTCGAAGTCGTCCGAACGGCTCGACGCAGGAGGCGATCATGTCGAGTACTCACTCCTCGCTCGTCGCGGGTTTGCCCGTCACCGAGCGAAAGCTGGACGTGGACGGGTTGTCCACCGCGATCATCGAGGGCGGCGCGGGCCGGCCGGTCGTCCTGTTGCAACCCGAGTTCCGCGCGGTCTGGATGCGGGTGGTCCCGGACCTCGTGACGACCCATCGCGTGATCGCGGCCGACCTGCCCGGACTGGGTGCGTCGGTGTCCGACGGCCGCTTCGACGCGGACCGCGTGCTCGCCTGGCTCGCCGACCTCATCGGCCAGACCTGCGACAGCGCCCCGATCCTCGTGGGCAAGGGGCCGGCCGGTGCCCTCGCGGCCCGCTACGCCATCGACCACGAGGTGGACCGGCTCGTGCTGGTGGACTCACACGGGCTGGCGCCGTTCCGGCCACCGCTCGGCATGATCGTGAGCTTTGCCGGGGTCATGCTGCGGCCGACGGAACGCAGGCTGGACAAGAGCTTCCGGAAGTACTGCTACACCGACGCCGACCGTGTGCGGGCCGACATGGGCGAGTCCTACGACGCGCTGGCCGCCTACGCGCTGGACCTGTTCCGGACCCCGTCGTTCCGGACGGCCATGCGCCGGCTCGGCTCCTGGATGTCCGCGCCGATCCCGCCGGAGGCCCTCGACCGGATCACCGTGCCGACGGCGTTGATCTGGGGACGGCACGACGTGGGGATGCCGCTGCGCGTGGCGGAGGCGGCCAGCGCCCGGTTCGGGTGGCCGCTGCACGTGATCGAGGACGCTCGTGACGACCCTGGGCTCGAGCAGCCCGAGGCGTTCCTGGCCGCGTTCCGCGCTTTCGCGGGCGTCCCCGGCCTCAGGGGGACCCCCGATTTCAATTCTCCCACCGGGGTCTGACAGTTCCGGGGGTGTGACGGCGTGAACGGGCCGTTGACGGGCCGGGTTTCAGCTGAGCGGCGAGGGGCTGAGCGCGGTCCACGCCGGCAGCTCGTCCGCCACTGATAGTTCCGGGGGTGTGGCGGCGTGAACGGGCCGGAGTTCAGCTGAGCAGCGAGGGACGCAGCGCGATCCACGCCCGCAGTTCGTCCGCCACGGACGCCGACCGCACGTGCGGCAGGCACGGTGTGAGCTGGTGGATCTCGTTGCGCAGCCGTCGCACCACCCGCACCTCCTCGGTGGCCCGCGGGTTCAGGGTTCGGACGGTGTCGAGCGCGGCAGCGGCCGAGGCCAGCCACACCCGCAGCACCGAGTCGGGTTCGGACTCCGCCTCCGCGAGAGCACGTGCCAGCGGCACCGGATCCCCGAGGCGCTCGTACGCCAACCGCTCCAGCACCAAGACCAACTCCGGCCGATCGGCGCGCTTCCGGGCCTCCGTGATCAGCGCGTTCCACCAGGACCGGTCACCGGCGCGCCGGTCGGCCCAGGCGGCGCCGTCCACTTCGGACAGGCTCACCAGATGCCTGGCGTCCGCCAGGTCGGCCCCAGCATCTTGAGCACCGTGCCGGGCGATGCGACCTCGGGATCGGTCGCCGCGATCACGCCCATGCCCGTCGACGGTTGCCAGTACTCCGCGTATCCGTCGTTCACGGAACCTCGCGGTTCGAGCTGGAACCCGCGGGCGCGCACGGCGAGGTCGAGATCGCGTAGCAGCAACCGCTTGCGGAACCGGCCATACCGGCTGACCAGCGCCCGGCCGGCGTTACCCCGCAGGAACCGCAGCCGGTGCGTCTGCGCGCCGAAGTAGGTCACCTGGCCGTCCCACCAGCCGAACTCGACTAGACCGGTGTCGGTGAGCGAGCCGGACGGCGCCGGCCACGTGTGGCCGGACCCGAACGCGGCCTCGACATCCACCAACGTGGTCGAGTCCGAGCACCGTTCCGCGCGTCAGCAGGTCGGCGAAGAAGTCGAGATCAGGGGCCAAACCAGCGCTCTTCGGACGCACCGCGCGGGGCGGCCGACGTCTTGCCGATGATCAGCTCGGTGGACAGGTTGACCGACCGCGGACGCGCCCGCTCGTTGGTGTCGAGCAGCAGCTTCCCGGCCGCGCGGCCCTTCTCCAGGACGGGCTGGCGCACGGTCGTGAGACCCGCCTGCTCGGCCTCCCGGATGCCGTCGAAGCCGGTGATCGTGAGGTCGTGCGGCACGCGCAGGCCGCGGCGCGCGGCCTCCTGCATGGCGCCCAGGGCGAGGATGTCCGAGCAGCAGATCAACGCGGTGATCTGCGGGTCCGCGTCGAGCACCTGCGCCGCGGCGGACTCGCCGGAGGCGATGTTGTGGTCGAACCGTTCTACGACCGGGATGCGCGACCAGTCGACGCCCGCCTCGCTGAACGCCTCGGCCAGGCCGGACAGGCGGTTGCGCTGCACGTGGAAGTGCGCGGCGTGCTGGCGTTCCGGCGTCACGAAGCCGTCGTTGCGGTCACGCGCCAGGCGCATGCAGATCACGCCGACCCGGCGGTGTCCCAACGAGATCAGGTGCTGGGCGAGCCCGTACATGGCGCCCTTGTCGTCGATGCCGACGCGGTCGACCGTGCCCATGTCGGGCTGGTCGCACACGACGGTCGGCACGGGGCGCTCGAGCACCGCCGCGAGGTGCGGGTCGTCGTCCGGGACGGAGTACACGACGAATCCGTCGACGCCCGCGCGGTGCACGGAGGCGACGTCCTCGCGCTCCGGGTTCGCGGGTACGAGCAGCAAGCCGGTCCCGGCGTCTTCGCAGGCGAGGGCCAGGCCCTCCAGGAAGCCGATCGCCGCCGGGTCACGGAACGCGTATGACAGGTTCTCGGTGAGCAGCAGGCCGACGGCACCGGCCTTGCGCGTGCGCAAGGACCTCGCCACGGGATCCGGGCCGGGATAACCCAGCCGCCGAGCCGTGTCCAACACCCGGCGACGCAGCTCTGGCGAGAGCTGGTCGGGACGGTTGTAGGCGTTGGACACCGTTGTCCGGGAAACACCCAGCTCAGCGGCCAGAGAGGCCAGCGTCGCGGGGCGTCGCACATGCATCGACCGCGCCATGAAGTGACCGTAACGGTTCAGAACCAATTACTGAAGTGAGGGTGACCCGTGTCCCTCTATTGACGCATCGCCGCAGGTTGACACTTCTGGAGTGTCAAGAACATGGTCCAGACCATTACTAGTCTCGTTTCGGAGGTGAGGTGGACTCACGAACGACGAGGCGCGGCCGGAACACGCGGGTGTAGTTGTCGGTCCCCGGCCTGCGGCGATCCGGATCGAGGCGCAGCACGAGCTCGTCGATCGCGGCCGCCGCCATCTCCTCGATCGGCTGGGCCAGGGTGGTCAGCGCGGGGGAGCAGTACGACGCCATGGGGATGTCGTCGAACCCCACGACCGACAGGTCGCCGGGCACGGACACACCACGCTGGTGTGCCTCGCGCATCACGCCGAGCGCCATGTGGTCCGACGAGCAGATCACCGCGGTCGGGACGACGGTGTCGAACAGCGTCGCCATCGCCTGGCCGCCGCCCTCCGCGCTGAACGGGGCGTGCGCGACGAGGTCGGACCCGGCGGGCAGGTGGTGCTCCTCCAGAGCCGCCGCCCAGCCCGCGCGCTTCAGCCGCGACGGCAGCGAGCGTGCCGGACCGGAGACGAAGCCGATCCGCTCGTGCCCGAGTTCGATCAGGTGTTTGGTGGCGGTGTAGCCCGCGAGTTGTTCGTCCACCGTCACATCGGGCACGTCGAGCGCGGGCGTGGCACCGTTCAGGAAGACCATGTGGACGCCGTCGGCGAGCAGCTTCGCGTAGTAGCTCGGCCGTGGCGCCTGCCCGAGCGGCACCTCGACGTTGGTGATCTCAGGTGACACGAACACCATGCCCTCGACCCCGCGGGCCAGGAGCATCCGGACGTACTCCTCCTCGCCCATCGGGGCGCCGCTGCGGGTGTTGCACAGCAGCGACGAGTACCCGAGCCGCGCGGCGCGCGTCTCCAGCGCCTCGGCGAACGCGGGGAAGACGGGGTTCGAGAGCTCGGGTACCAGCAGGCCGATCACGCCCGTGCGTTGCAATGCGCCCAGGCCACGAGGGCTGTAGGGCATCTCCGACAGCACGGACAGCACGCGCTGCCGGGTCTCCTCGTTGACCCCGGCGCGCCGGTTCAGCACGCGGCTGACCGTCGAGATGCTCACGCCGGCTGCCCTGGCGATCTCGGACAGTCCGGGCACGGCGCCTCCTCTTGAGTGAACGTGGTGACGCAAGCCTGCCGTTTGCAGCAAGTTTTTGCAATGCATCGGCACCGTTACGGCTTGGTTACGGTCGCCCCCCTTGACCTGACCATGCTCATGGGAGTGAAATCCGCAGCAACATTTCGCAAATCCTTGCAGGGACCTCATCGCGGATGAGGCAAGCAGGAGGGAACGGCAGCAACGATGCGACGTACAACCCTCGTGACCGCCATGGCGGCCGGTGTGGCCCTCGTGCTCACCGCTTGCGGTGGCGGCGGCAGCAGCTCGAGCGGCGGCTCCGACTCGGGTGAGGTCACCTTCTGGGACACCAGTGGCCCCAACGAGAGCCCGGTGTTCACCAAGCTCGCCAACGACTGCGCGTCGAAGGGCGGCTACAAGGTCAAGGTCGAGACGGTCGCGTTCGACCAGGCGCTGAACAACTACAAGACCGCCGCGCAGGGTGGTCAGGGCCCGGACGTCTTCCGTTCCGAGGTCGCGTGGGTCTCGCAGCTCGCGAAGAACAGCCTGATCGCCGACGTCAGCGACACCGACCTCGCGAAGGACACCGGCGACTTCCTGGAGACGCCGCTGGGCTCCACCAAGTACGAGGGCAAGACCTACGGCGTCCCGCAGGTCACCGACTCGCTCGCGCTGCTCTACAACAAGAAGAAGCTCGCCGACGCGGGCGTGCAGCCGCCGAAGACGTGGGCCGAGCTGAAGGACGCCGCCGCCAAGCTCGGCGGTGAGAAGTCGTTCTTCCTCAACAACGACGCGTACTACGCGCTGCCGTTCATCTACGGCGCCGGCGGCGACCTGGTCGACGCCTCCGCGAAGAAGATCGTCGTCAACTCCTCGGAGAACGTGAAGGCGCTGCAGACCGCCAAGGGCCTGCTCGACGCCAAGGCCGCGACGACCGCGCTCGACCCGACGAACTCCTACGCCAACATGCAGGCGGCGTTCTCGGCCGGCGAGGCCGCGATGGTCATCAACGGCCCGTGGGCCGTCGCCGACTACCTGAAGGGCGCGGCGTTCAGCGACGCGTCGAACCTCGGCATCGCGCCCGTTCCCGGTGACTCCGCGGGCAAGGGCAGCGCGCCGGTCGGTGGCCACGACTACGTGATCCGCCAGGGCACCAAGGCCAAGCAGTCCTCGATCAAGTTCATCCAGTGCATGAGCTCGGCCGAGTCGCAGGCGTCCATCGCCAAGCAGCTGGGCCTGCTGCCGACCCGCAAGTCCGCGTACTCCAACGCCGACGTCAAGGGCAACGCCGTCGTGTCCGCGTTCGAGCCGGTCGCCAAGGCCGCGCACGCCCGTCCGTGGATCCCCGAGGGCGGCCAGCTGTTCGACCCGCTGAAGATCGCCTACGCCGACGTGCTCGCCGGCAAGAAGGAGGCCAAGGCGGCGCTCGACGAGGTCGCCAAGGCGTACAAGGACACCGTCGTTCCCGAGTACTCGATCGGCTGATCAGGTGTCGTGAGTGCTTTCCGTCGTCCCGGCGACGGAAAGCACTCACGACCCTGTCTGAGGGGAGTTGAGGGTGCGCAGGTTCCTGGAACGGCACTGGTACGCGTACGCGATGGTCCTGCCCGTCGTGGTGGTCATCGCCGTGTTGGTGCTCTACCCGCTCGCGCAGGGCGTGTTCTTCACCTTCACCAACATCAACGAGGCCAACATCGCCAACCCGATCCTCGATCGGCCGGCGACGTACGAGGGCGTTGGTTTCAAGAACTATCTGAACGTGCTGTCCGGCGATCCTTCGTTCGGCTCGTTCTGGTCCACTTTGGTCCGGACGCTGATCTGGACCTTCGCCTGTGTGTTCTTCCACTACGTGATCGGCCTCGGCCTGGCGCTGCTGCTCAACCGCCAGGTGAAGGGCCGCGCGCTCTACCGCGTGCTGCTGATCCTGCCGTGGGCGGTGCCCGCGTTCATCAGCGCGTTCGCGTGGAAGTACATGTTCAACGCGCAGTACGGGATCATCAACCAGTTCCTGCGCTTCCTGGGCCTGTCCGACCCGCCGGTGTGGCTCGGCCAGTCCGACTGGGCGCTGCTCGCCGTGATCATGGTCAACGTGTGGCTGGGCGTGCCGTTCATGATGGTCGCGCTGCTCGGTGGCCTGCAGTCGATTCCGGCTGACCTCTACGAAGCGGCCGAAGTGGACGGTGCCACGCCGTGGCAGCGGTTCGTCAACGTGACTCTGCCGGGCCTGCGTTCGGTGTCGTCGACGGTGATCCTGCTGGGCATCATCTGGACGTTCAACATGTTCCCGGTGATCTACCTGATCGCGGGCCAGAACCCGAACACGCGGATCCTGGTGACGTACGCGTTCGAGCGGTTCTTCTCCGCCGCCTCCCGTGACTTCGCGATCGCGTCGACCTACGGCGTGCTGATCCTGTCCGTGTTGTTGGTCTTCGCGTCGGTCTACCGCCGCGCGCTGCGCAAGCAAGGCGAGGTGTGGTGATGACGCTCGACGCCAGTTCGCTCCAGGTCGTCAAGGCGCAGGATCGCCGGATCAAGCGCGCCGAACGGTCGAAGCTCGCCTCGTTCGGCCTGCACGCCGCGCTGATCGTCGCGTCGCTGATCGCCGTGTTCCCGGTGTTCTGGGTGCTCGTCACGTCGTTCAAGCCGGATGCCCGCGCGGTCGAGCCGACGCCCAAGCTGTTCAATGAGTCCTCTTTGGACAACTACACGCGGATCCTGGCCGGGGAAAAGGGTTCTTTCCTGACCTGGTTCGGCAACTCCGTGCTGATCGCGTTGCTGACGACCCTCATCGCGGTGTTCCTGTCCGCCACGACGGGGTACGCCGCCTCGCGGTTCCGGTTTCCCGGCAAGCGCGGCCTGATGATGCTGTTCCTCGTCGTGCAGATGTTCCCGTTCGCGGTCCTGATCGTGCCGCTGTACAACATCCTGCTCGCGCTGGGCCTGCAGGGGCAGTCGATCGGGCTCGTGCTGGTGTACTGCACGACCTCCGTGCCGTTCTGCACCTACATGCTCAAGGGCTACTTCGACACCATCCCCGCGGACATCGACGAGGCCGGGCGCGTGGACGGGCTGTCGCCTTTCGGCGTGTTCTGGCGGCTGGTCCTGCCGCTGGCCCGGCCGGGTCTCGCGGTCACGTCGTTCTACGCGTTCCTGACGGCATGGGGTGAGGTCGCGTTCGCCTCGGCGTTCCTGTCGGCTGCGGACGAGTCCAAGACGCTGGCCGTCGGGCTGCAGGTGTTCGTGCAGCAGAACCGGACCGAGTGGGGGCACCTCGCCGCCGCCTCGATCCTGGTCGCTATTCCCGCTGTCATCGTGTTCTACCTGGTGCAGCGGTTCCTGGTGACGGGCCTCGCGTCCGGCGCCGTGAAGGGTTAGTCCTTCTTGTCGTAGCGCAGCCTGGCCTGTTCGACCTTGGCCAGGTTGTGCTGCGACCACTCCGCCAGCGAGGCGAAGAGCGGTGCCAGGCTGCGCCCCAGCTCGCTGATCTCGTACTCCACCCGCGGCGGCACCTCGGGGTGGTAGGTCCGTACGACCAGCCCGTCGCGCTCCAGCTGCCGCAGCCGCTGGGTGAGCACCTTCGCCGTGATCGTGCCGATGCGGCGCTCCAGCTCGACGAACCGCTGCGTGCCGTACTCGTTGAGCGTCCACAGGATCGGCGTGGTCCATCGGCTGAACACGATGTCGACCACGGGGGCGATCGGGCACGCCTGTTCTGGCGCCGTCATGGATAGTCACTTTCCTCTAGGTACCTACTATCACCAGGATGTTAGCTTCCCTCGCGATAGCAATTCAACGGACGAGGAGCGACAAAGTGATCGTGGTGACTGGGGCTACCGGCAACGTGGGACGCCCGCTGGTGGAGCTGCTGGGGGACAAGGCCGTCGGGGTGTCGCGGCCACAGGTCGATCTCGCGAAGCCGGAGACGCTCGACCCCGTACTCAAGGGTGCCGACGCGGTGTTCCTGCTATTCGCGGGCGACTTACTGGGCCCGGACACGGACATCGACGCTGTCCTGGACGTCGTCAAGCGCAACGGGGTCCCACGCGTGGTGCTGTTGTCGTCGCAGGGCGCGGGCACGCGGCCGGACATGGTCCCGCACTCGCGGCTCGCCGGGTTCGAGGAGGCCGTGAAGGAGAGTCCGGAGTGGACGATCCTGCAGCCGAGCGGGTTCTTCTCCAACGCCTACGCGTGGGTTCAGCCCATCAAGGAACACGGCATCGCGCCGGCCCCCTTCGCGGACGTCGCGATCCCGTTCGTCGATCCGGCGGACATCGCCGCGGTCGCCGCGAAGGTGCTCACCGAAGACGGTCACAACAAGAGGACGTACGTGCTGACCGGACCCGAGGCGACCACCCCGCGGCAACGGGCCGAGGCGCTCGGCGCGCGGTTCGTGGAGCAGACCGCCGAGGAGGCGCGCGAGCAGATGCTCCGGTTCATGCCGCCGCCCGTTGTGGACGGAACGCTGACCATTCTGGGTGCGCCGACCCCGGAGGAACAGCAGGTCAGCGCGCACGTCGAACAGATCCTCGGCCGAAAGGCGACCACCTTCGAGCAGTGGGCCGCCCGGAACGCGCCCGCGTTCAAATGAGGTGTTCCCGTAAGCGCTTGCAATGAATAGCTTGGCGCCAACGGTGGAAGTGAAAGGTGCGTCACATGGCCGAGGTGTCCTACGTCAAGGCGTCGCGGGTGTTCCCGGGAAACCCGCCCGTCCGAGCGGTCGACGAGCTGTCGCTCGAAGTCGCCGACGGTGAGTTCCTGGTGCTCGTCGGGCCTTCGGGTTCCGGCAAGTCGACCGCGCTGCGCATGCTCGCGGGCCTGGAGGACGTCGACGAGGGCGCCATCAACATCGGCGGCAAGGACGTCACCAACGTGCCGCCGAAGGGCCGGGACATCGCGATGGTGTTCCAGTCGTACGCGCTGTACCCGCACATGACGGTCGCGGAGAACATGGGCTTCGCGCTCAAGCTGCGCGGCGTCAACAAGGCCGAGATCAAGGACAAGGTCGCCGAGGCGGCCAAGATGCTCGACCTGACCAAGTACCTCGACCGCAAGCCGAAGGCACTGTCCGGTGGTCAGCGGCAGCGTGTCGCGATGGGGCGCGCCATCGTGCGTGAGCCGTCCGTGTTCCTCATGGACGAGCCGCTGTCCAACCTGGACGCCAAGCTGCGTGTCGAGACCCGTGCGAACATCGCGGCGCTGCAGCAGCGGCTCGGCACCACGACGATCTACGTCACGCACGACCAGGTCGAGGCCATGACCATGGGCCACCGGGTCGCCGTGCTGAAGGACGGCATCCTGCAGCAGTGCGACACCCCGCGTGCGCTCTACGACAGGCCGGCCAACGCGTTCGTCGCCGGGTTCATCGGCTCGCCGGCCATGAACCTCAAGACGGTTCCGCTGACCGCGGAGGGCGCGAAGCTCGACGGCATCGTCGTGCCGCTGTCGCGCAGCAGCCTCGACGCCGCGAGTGGCGAGCACCTGTCCGAGGTCACGTTCGGCATCCGGCCCGAGGCGCTGGCGCTGGTGCCGTCCGGTGAGCAGGGCATGGAGATGACCGTCGAGCTCGTCGAGGAGCTCGGTGCGGACGCGCTCGTGCACGGTGCGGTCAAGATCGGCGACTCGTCCGAGCGCTTCGTCGTCCGCGTCGACGGCCGGACGCCGCCGTCGCTCGGCCAGGCCGTCAAGGTCGCGGTTCGCGACGCCACCGAGATCCACCTCTTCCACCCGGAGACGGGCGCGCGGCTCGAGAACTGATTTCAGGTCACGCGGGAGCCCCGCGATGCATGTCATGCATCGCGGGGCTCCCGCGTGACAGAAGCGAAGTGATCCACATGCATGAATGGCCACGTCAGCACCCATGCTGACGTGGCCATTTGCACACCCGGCCGGTGGACACGAGGGCCACTCAGCGTTTTAAGATGAACTCGACAACGGTTTCCATTCCTAGATCGAGTGACAGTCGAGGAGCGCCCCCGATGACTCTCCGCAACGCCCTGGTCGCCTTGCTGGCCGCCGTCAGCCTGACCGCGTGCGGGACCGGCGCGACCACGACGGACAACGGCAAGATCAAGGTCGCGGCCTCCACCAACGTGTGGGGCAGCGTCGTCAAGGCCGTCGGCGGCGACGACGTCGAGGTCACCTCGATCATCAACGACCCGTCCGCCGACCCGCACTCCTACGAGAGCAAGCCGGCCGACGTCGCCGCGGTGCAGCAGGCCAAGCTCGTCGTCTTCAACGGCGGCGGTTACGACGACTTCTTCGCCAAGCTCATCCAGAGCGACGACGCCAAGAAGATCGAGGCGTTCCCGTTGTCCGGCCTCGCCGACGCGCACAAGGAAGGCTCCGAAGAGCACGCTGAGGCGAACGAGCACGTCTGGTACGACCTGCCGTCCGTGAAGAAGGTCGCGGACCAGGCCGCGCAGGACCTCGCCGCCATCGCGCCGGACAAGAAGGCCACGTTCGAGGCGAACGCCAAGGACTTCGGCGCCAAGCTCGACGCGCTGCTGGAGCGGGTGCAGAAGCTGAAGCACGGCCAGAACGTCATGGCGACCGAACCCGTCGCGCACTACCTCCTCGAGGCCGCCGCGGCGCACGACGTGACGCCCGTGCAGTTCAGCAAGGCCGTCGAGCAGGAGACCGACGTGCCCGCCGCCGCGCTCGCCGAGGCCAAGCAGCTCGTCGAGAACAAGCAGATCGTCGCGCTGGTCAACAACAGCCAGACCGAGAACCCGGTCGCCAAGCAGCTCGTCGACGACGCCAAGGGCAAGGGCATCGCGATCGTCACCGTGTCCGAGACGCTGCCCGAGGGCGTCACGGGCTACGTTGTCTGGATGACGCAGCAGGTGGACGCGTTGGCCAACGCGCTCGGCAAATGACGGCAGCGGTAACACTGAGCGGAGCGCGGCTGGCCTACGGCGACCGCGTGCTGTGGGACGGCCTCGATCTGGAGGTCGGGACCGGCGAGTTCGTCGCCGTCCTCGGCCCCAACGGCTCCGGCAAGACCAGCCTCATGCGGGTCCTGCTCGGACTGCAGCCCCTGTCGGCGGGCGAGGTCCACATCAAGGGCGGCAACCGGCGCATCGGCTACATCCCGCAGCAGCGCGCGGTCGACCACTCGCTGACGTTGCGCGGCCGCGACCTCGTCGGGTTCGGATTGGACGGACACGAGTGGGGCACCGGCCTGCGTGGCCGACGGGCGCGACGCGCGAAGGTCGACGAGGCGCTCGAAGCGGTCGGCGCCACGGCGTACGCGAGCAAGCCGATCGGGCTGCTGTCCGGAGGTGAGCAGCAACGGCTGCGCGTCGCGCAGGCGCTCGTGGGCGACCCCGAGGTGCTGCTGTGCGACGAACCGTTGCTGTCGCTGGACCTCGCGCACCAGCGCAGTGTTAGCGACCTGATCGACGCGCGCCGGCGGTCTGCGGACACCGCGGTGCTGTTCGTGACGCACGAGATCAACCCGGTCCTGCCGCTCGTCGACCGCGTGCTGTACCTGGTGGACGGCCGGTTCCGGATCGGCAAACCCGCCGAGGTGATGACCTCCGAGACGCTGTCCGAGCTGTACCGGACGAACGTCGAGGTCGTGCGGATCCGCGACCAGATCATCGTCGTGGGCGCGTGCGAGGAGGGCCAGTCGCACCACCTGGCCGAGGAGGAGTCATGACCTTCGGCCAGCTGCTGGGCCTCGACTTCGTCCAGTACGCGCTGATCGCGGGCGCCGTGCTCGGTCTCGTCGCGGGCATCCTCGGACCTCTTGTGGTGACGCGGAAGATGGCGTTCGCCGTGCACGGCACGAGCGAGCTCGCGTTCGCGGGTGGCATGGCCGCGCTGCTGTTCGGCATCAGCGTCGGCTACGGGTCACTGCTCGGTGCCATCGTCGCCGCGTTGCTGCTGGGCCTGTTGAGCCAGCGCGACACCGACCGCGACTCGGTGATCGGTGCCGTTCTCGCGTTCGGCCTCGGCCTCGGCGTGTTGTGCCTCGCGCTCTACAAAGGACGGGCGGGCAACAAGCTCGGCCTGCTGACCGGACAGATCATCGGCGTCGACAGCACGAACCTGTGGCTGCTCGCCGGGTCCTCGGTGGTGGTGCTGATCGCGCTGGCGTTCATCTACCGGCCGTTGCACTTCGCGTCCGTGGACCCGGATGTCGCTGTCGCGCGCGGAGTTCCGGTGCGCGCGTTGTCGATCGTCTTCGCCGTGCTGGTCGGCATCGCGACCGCGCTCAGCGTGCAGATCGTTGGCGCGCTGCTCGTGCTGGCCCTGATGATCACGCCGGCCGCGGCCGCCTGCCGCGTCACGGCGTCGCCGTTGCGCGCCACCGTGTCGGCCGTCGTCTTCGCCGAGGTCGCCGTCGTCGGCGGGATCCTGCTGTCGCTGGCGTTCCAGCTGCCGGTCAGCCCGTTCGTCACGACCATCAGCTTCGTGATATATCTCGTATGCAGAGGTATCGGGCACCGTCAGGTGCGGTCCACATAGTGGACTGGCGCAACGGCCGGCTTTCCCCTGCTCGGCGCGCTGACCAGGTGGCGTAACACAGGCGTAACAAACTCGTCTTGGTTCGCCGTCCAGACTGTGGCGCATGACCAGCAGCCATCGTGACGGATCACCCGAGCGGCGCCTCCGCGCCGACCGGGCCCGTCAGGCTGCCGACGTCATCCGCCAGCAGGTCGTGCAACGCGCGTTCCCGGACGGCGTGCTGCCCGACGAGCGGTTCCTCGCGACCGAGTTCTCCGTGTCGCGCAACAGCATTCGCGAGGCGCTCGACCTGTTGCGCGAGGAGGGCCTCATCGACCGTGTGCCGGGTGTCGGCACGGTCGTCGTCGCGCGGAAGTACTCCCACGGGCTGAACCAGCTGATGGGCCTCGCCGAGACGCTGCACGAGCACGGCACCGTCACCAACGACGTGCGCGCGCTGCGCGTGATCAAGGCGCCGTCGTCCGTCGCGGCACGGCTCGGCTCCGCGGAAGTCGTTTATGTGGAACGGTTGCGGCGGTTGAACGGCCTGCCGCTGTCGCTCGACCTCACGTACCTCACGCTGGACGTGGGCGAGCCGTTGCTGTCGCAGGACCTCGAGAACCGCGACATCTTCTCGTTGATCGAGCAGACCTCCGGTCAGCGGCTGGGCACCGCGGTCGTGTCGCTGGAAGCCGTCAACGCCGACGCGCACTCCGCCACCGTGCTGGAGGTTCCGCGCGGAGCGGCGCTGCTGGTCGTGGAACGGCTGAGCCACTTCGCGGACGGCCGCCCGGTGGACCTGGAGTTCATCCGCATGCGGGGCGATCGCCTCACCATGCGTGCGGAGCTGCGGAGGACGTCGTCATGAACGTCGCGCCGCGGTTCCGTCTGCACGTGGATCTTCGCCGCACCGCTTCAGCAATCTGTAGCTGAGCGCTGCCCAGTTCCCCCTTCTATTACCAGGAGACCATTCATGGCTCTGGTCAACAACCGTGCCGACGTTCCGGTGACGATCAACGAATCCAAGTGCATCGACGGCTGCCGGCTGTGCGTCGACATGTGCCCGCTCGACTCGCTGGCGATCAACCCCGAGACCAACAAGGCCTACATGCACGTCGACGAGTGCTGGTACTGCGGCCCGTGCGCCGCCCGCTGCCCCACGGACGCGGTGACCATCAACATGCCCTATCTGTTGCGGTGAAAGGGAAACCCATGCGCAGACTGCTGCTGCCCCTGTTGTTCCTCGTCACCGCGTGCGGGACGGGGTCCGCGTCCGGCGAGAAGGTGCCGGTCGTGATCGGTTACCAGTCGAAGACCATCAACACCGTCACTGCGGGAACCCTCCTAAGGGACAAGGGTTTCTTCGAGCAACGCCTGAAGGAGCTCGGCAAGAAGACCGGTAAGACCTACGAGGTCACCTGGCAGGACTACGACACCGGCGCGCCGATCACCGCGCAGATGATCGCGGGCAAGATCGACATCGGTTCGATGGGCGACTTCCCGTTGCTCATCAACGGTTCCCGCACGCAGAAGCAGGGTGAGGACGGCACGCGCATGCTGTCCGTCACCGGCTACAACGCCAAGGGCGGGCTGAACACCGTCGTCGTGCCGCCGAACTCGACCGCGAAGACGCTGGCCGATCTCGCCGGGCAGAAGGTGTCGGCGAGCGTCGGCTCGGCCGGGCACGGAACGCTCGTCCGCGCCCTCGGCGATGTGAAGGTCACCGTCGAGAACCAGCAGCCGTCGGTCGGCGCGTCGGCGCTGCAGTCCGGGAACGTCGCGGCGCTGTCGCAGTTCGTGGCCTGGCCGGGCGCGCTGGTGTTCGCCAAGCAGGCCAAGGTGTTGTTCGACGGTTCGGCGCTGAACCTGCCTACGTTGCACGGCGTCGTGGTGCGCAACCGGTTCACCCAGCAGCAGCCCGACGTGGTGCGCGAGTTCCTGCGGGCGCAGCTCGACGCGACGAAGTTCCTGCACGAGAAGCCTTTGGAGGCAGCCGAAATCGTCGCGAAGGCGACCACGCTGCCGGTCGAGGTCGTCTACCTCTACAACGGGCCGAACGGCGTCTCGACGTTCGACCTGTCGCTGAAGTCCGTGCTGCGCAAGGCGTTGAAGGAGGACGTGCCGTTCCTCAAGTCGATCGGCAACATCGAGGAGCTCGACGTCGACAAGTTCATCGACGACCAGCCGTTGAAGGACGTCATCGCCGGCACCGAGGACCTCACGAACCCGGCGAAGATCGCCGCCGGGGAGCCGGCCACGGCGAGCGAGGTCTGGTTCGACGGTGAGGCCGCGCCGCGTCCGGTCGCGACGCCGACCGAGCTGTTGAAGCTCATCAACTCCGAGGGCAAGAAGGTCCGCACCGGGTACGTGCCGGACACGGAACTGGGCACGCGGTGGTTCGCGGACCACGTGTTCTGGGTCAACGACAACGGGAAGCTGCTGCCGTTCACGACCGAGGCCGCGGCCGCCAGGCACGGCGCCGTGCTGACGTTCGAGCAGGCTCTCGCGGCTGCGGGCAAGTGATGCGATGGGTGCTGAGGGGCGGCTCTCTTGTGGTGGGGCTAGTCCTGTGGCAGGTGCTGACCGCGTCGGACACCGAGGCGTGGCTGCGGTTCTCGCAGCTGCCGACGGTCGTCGAGGTGGCCGAGCGGTTCGCACAGCAGGTGGGCGACGCGCAGTACTACCACGACCTCGGCAGCAGCCTGGCGCGCATCGGCGCGGGGTTCCTGCTGGCGGCCGCGCTGGGCATCTCGCTCGGCGTGGTCGTCGCCCGGTCGCGGGTGCTGGGTGATCTGCTGCAACCGTCGCTGGAAGTGGTGCGGCCGATCCCGGCCATCGCGCTGGTGCCGATCGCGATCCTGCTGTTCCCGACCGACGAGCAGGGGATCGTGTTCATCACGTTCGTCGCCGCGTTCTTCCCGATCCTCGTGTCCACGCGGCATGCCGTGCGCGCGTTGCCGACGATCTGGGAGGACGCGATCCGCACGATGGGCGCGAGCCGGTCCCAGGTGCTGTTCCGGGTGGTGCTGCCGGGCACGCTGCCCGGCGTGTTCGGCGGGCTGTCCGTCGGCATGGGTGTCGCGTGGATCTGCGTGATCTCCGCGGAGATGATCTCCGGCCAGTTCGGCGTCGGGTACCGGACGTGGCAGGCGTACACGGTCGTCGACTACCCCGGCGTGATCGTCGGGATGATCACGATCGGGCTGCTCGGCTGGCTGACGTCGGCCGGGGTGGAACTGCTCGGACGCCGGGTCACCCGGTGGCTGCCAAGGGAGGCCGCGATATGAGCGTGGTGATCTCCGGCCTGACCGTCTCCTATGGACGATCGGCCGTCTTGTCCGGTCTGGATCTGTCGGTGTCACAAGGAGAACTGCTCGTCGTCGCAGGCCCGTCCGGCTGCGGCAAGTCGACGCTGCTGCGCGCGGTGGCCGGGCTGGTGCCGTTCACCGGGCAGGTGCTCGTGGACGGTGTGCCGGTGCGCGGCACGTCGCGCGAGCGGGCGATGGTGTTCCAGGAGGACGGTCTGCTGCCGTGGCGCTCGGCGTTGCGCAACGTCGAGCTTCCGCTTGCCCTGCAAGGGGTTTCGCGCGAGTCCCGCCGGTCGACCGCGTTGGCGTGGCTCGACCGCGTCGGCCTGACCGGGTTCGAGGACTACCTGCCGCGCAGCCTGTCCGGCGGCATGCGGCAACGGGTCCAGCTCGCCCGGACGCTCGCGCAGGCGCCCGCGCTGGTGCTGATGGACGAGCCGTTCGGGGCGCTGGACGCGCAGACCCGTTCGACGATGCAGCGGCTGGTGGCCGAGGTGCTGCGGGAGACCGGCACGACGACGATCTTCGTGACGCACGACGTCGACGAGGCCGTGCTGCTGGGAGACCGGGTGGTCGTGCTCGGCGCGGGCGAGGTCGACGTGCACCGCGACGCGATCCTCAAGGCGGTGATGGCGTGAACCTGTCCTGTGACGTCCTGGTGATCGGCGGCGGGACGGCCGGTTCGATGGCCGCGATCACCGCCGCCGAGCACGGCCGCGACGTGTTGTTGCTGGAGAAGGCGCACGTGCGGCACTCCGGCGCGCTGGCGATGGGCATGGACGGCGTCAACAACGCCGTCATCCCGGGGAAAGCGCGGCCCGAGGACTACGTCGCCGAGATCACCCGCGCCAACGACGGCATCGTCAACCAGCGCACGATCATGCAGACCGCGACGCGCGGGTTCGAGATGGTGCAACGGCTCGAGCGCTACGGCGTGAAGTTCGAGAAGGACTCGTTCGGCGACTACCACGTGCGCCAGGTGCATCGGTCCGGCAGCTACGTGCTGCCGATGCCGGAGGGCAAGGACGTCAAGAAGGTCCTGTACCGGGTCATGCGGGAACGTTCCATGCGGTCGAAGATCCGCATCGAGAACCGCGTGATGCCCGTGCGGGTGCTCGTCTCGGATGGACGTGCCGTCGGCGCCGCCGGGTTCAACACCCGCACGGGCGAGTTCGTGACCGTGTCCGCGGGTGCGGTGATCCTCGCGACCGGCGCGTCCGGACGGCTGGGCCTGCCCGCGTCCGGCTATCTCTATGGCACCTACGAGAATCCGACGAACGCCGGCGACGGTTACTCGATGGCGTATCACGCGGGCGCCGAACTGTCCGGGATCGAGTGCTTCCAGATCAACCCGCTGATCAAGGACTACAACGGGCCGGCGTGCGCTTATGTCGGCAACCCGTTCGGCGCTTATCAGGTGAACTCGCTCGGGGAACGGTTCGTCGACTGCGACTACTGGTCGGGTCAGATGATGGCCGAGGTGGCTTCCGAGATCGAATCCGCGCGCGGACCGATCTATTTGAAGGTCACTCATCTCCCGGAGGAGTCGATCTCCGCGCTGGAAGGCATTCTGCACACCACGGAACGCCCTTCTCGTGGCACTTTCCACGCGGGGCGTGGGCACGACTACCGCACACATGACATCGAGATGCACATTTCCGAGATCGGTCTCTGTGGCGGACATTCCGCTTCGGGTGTGTGGGTCGACGAGAACGGGCTGACGACCGTGCCCGGACTTTATGCCGCGGGTGATCTCGCGTGCGTTCCGCACAACTACATGATCGGCGCATTCGTGTTCGGCGATCTCGCCGGTGCGCATGCCTCGTCTCATTTGGTGCGGGACCTGCCGTTGCCTTTGGACCAGGTGGAGGAAGCCCGGTCGTTGATCTACCGGCACCTCGACCATCCGGACGGCCCGCCGCAACCGCAGGTGGAGTACAAGCTGCGCCGGTTCGTGAACGACTATGTGGCGCCGCCGAAGAGCGAGACAAAGCTGATGATCGCTTTGGAGACGTTCGCGCGGATGTCCGGCGAAATCGCTCAGATGGGCGCCAGGACGCCGCACGAGCTCATGCGGTGCGTCGAGGTGTCGTTCATCCGGGACTGCGCGGAAATGGCCGCACAGGCCTCGCTGATGCGCACGGAGAGCCGCTGGGGGCTCTACCACCAGCGGGTCGACCTGCCCGCGCGTGACGACTCGTCGTGGTTCCACCACCTCAACCTGCGCAAGAACGCCCAGGGCGAGATGGAGTTCGTCAAACGCCCGGTCAACCCGTATCTGGTGCCGGTCGAGGGCGTCACGCACCGGACGGGTTCTTTCGAGTACCTCGGGAGCCGGTCGGTGTCGGCGGCATCGTCCACTGTGGACTCGACCGACGGTTCCGGGGAGGTCGCGTCGCCCCGGCTGCTCGAGCTGCTGGCGCTGGTCGACGAACAGCCGTCGCTAGCCGACCTGCGGCCGTTCCTGGCCGACGGTGACGCCGCCGTCCGTCGGGCGGCGGTGGCGGTGCTGACCGAGGCGGTACCTGTCGGGTTCGAGTTCGCGCTGGTCGAGGCCATGGCGGACCCGTTCGTACGGGCCGAGGCGGCGGCCGGGTTGCGGGAGCTCGTCGAGGTCGTACCCGCGAGCGACGCCTTGCGTGTGGCGCTGGAGGCCTCACCCGCGCGGGCGGCGGCCCTGGAGGCTCTGTGGGCGCTGAAGCTCGGTACCGCGGCGGTCTACGCGGCCGCGCTGGACGACCCGGATCCCGAGGCCCGTGCGGCCGCGATCCGCGGTCTGGTGGCGCTGCGGGAGACCGCTCTGCTGGCTCGGGCGGCCGCTGATCCGGAGCGTGAGCTTCGCGTTCTGGTGGCGCGAGGCATAGACGATCCCGATGTCCTGTCCGCTCTGGCGGTCGATCCGGACCTGTTCGTGCGGGCCGCCGCGCTGGAGTCCGCGGGCCGCGTCGGCTATCCGCCGGAGCTGCACGCGCTGGGTCTGGCGGCGTTGTCCGACCCGGCGTGGGAGGTGCGGGTGGGGGCCGTGCGGGCGCTGTCCACGCCGGATCCGATCCTGCCTGCACTGAGTGACGTGAACCTGGACGTCCGGAAGGCGGCGGTGCGGGCGTTGACGCGGTGGGCGGACCGGACACCGGTCGCGCTGGCGCTGAAACGGGCGCTGGACGACTCGGACGCGGATGTGCGCGCCTACGCCCGGCGAGCCCTGGAGGTCACGCGGAGCGGGTCGTGAGGGGCATGGTTGGCGCGCGAACCCCAAAAGGGCAGCCCCCACCCGTCCCGGGGGGCGTCCCCGGCTCCAGTCTACCGGCAAAGCCGCAGGTCAAGTGGCCGTTCACCGATCTGTGGATAACTCGGGTCACGCGGAGCGGGTCGTGATGGGCTTGGTGATGTCGTCGTGCCGCGGCGCCGGCATCAGGCGCGGCGGGATGTCCAGGCCGGCGACCCGGACCTGGTTGCGGCCGTTCTCCTTGGCCTTGTAGAGCGCGGCGTCGGCGGAGTGCTGGGCCGCGGCCAGCGAGTCGCCGTTGTCCGGGATGACGGCGAGGCCGATGGACGACGAGATGGCGCGCAGGTCGACGTCGCTGTCGTCGGGGGCCGGCAGCTCGCGGCCGTACAGGGTGACGGTGTTGCGGTGCTTGTCGGTGGTGAGAACGGCCAGCTCACCGATGGCCTCGCGGATGCGCTCGGCGATCGCCACGCCCTGGGCCAGGCCGGTCTCCGCGAGGGCCACGACGAACTCCTCGCCACCGTCGCGGGCGGCGACGTCGCCGGGGCGGAGCTTGTCGCGCAGGATGCGGCCGACCTCGGCGAGCACGGCGTTGCCCGCGGGGTGGCCCCACGTGTCGTTGATGCGCTTGAAGTGGTCCAGGTCGATGACCAGCACGGTCACCGGCTGGTTGTCCGTCATGCACCGGTTGACCAGGCGGCCCGCGTACTCGGCCAGGCCGGTGGTGTTGAGCAGGCCCGTGCGGAAGTCGGTGTGCGAGTCCTTGATCAGCTGCTGGTGGGCCTGGCGCTGCTCGCGGAGCAGGCGTTCCATGTGCGCGTTGCGCTGCCTGGCCTCTTCCAGCATCTTGTTGATCGCGATCATCGGGAACAACGCCAGCAGCGGCGCCGCCCAGTGCACGACCATGAGCAGGCCGATCACGGCACCGCCGGTCAGGGTGATGACGTCGAGCAGGTTCTCGCTGCGGCTGCCGAGGGTGGACTTGAACGCGCGGTCGGGCAGCGTCAGCTTCATCGCGAGACCGACCATCACGGCCTGCAGCGCGCCGTAGACGGCGCCGGCGGACAGGATCAGCGTGAAGAACGTGACGTCGGTGTACCAGTCGTGGTGCGCGTGCGGCCACGTGTTCGCCCACCAGATGATCCCGGACGCGGTGAGTGCGCTCACCAGCATGCTGACCGTGGTGAACACGTAGCGGTGCGGGGAGCGCCGGGCGATCTGCAGCATCATGAGGCGGACCAGCACGATCTGGGCGATGGCCAGGCTCGGGGGCAGCGCGACGACGGCGGCGAACGTCCAGACGGACGTGAGCATGATGTGCGGGCCCTGAGCCGCGTCACGGCGGCTTTCTTCGGCCCTTCGGACGGCGACCAAATGGACCACCATGGCGAACGCCAAACCGGTGGCGCGGATGATGTCGATTTTTGACGGCAGCGGCCAGTGCGTGAGCACAAGCGCCAGTACAACGAGTAGCGAAAGCTCTACGGTGAGTAGATAGGCGATAGCCTTTCGCGGCAAACGCCAAAGTTCCCAGTCACCCAATCGCTTCCACATCGTTGTGCTGGTTCGACGCCAACCCGTCAAAATCGAACTCACATATCCCCCCTCGGTCTCCGGTCGGTCACACTGTTCCGGGGGTCCTGGTACGTGCTCATCTGGCCTCGTCTCCTCGGGAGGTGATCGTCGTGCGTGACGACCGCGAGTGGTGATCTCCCGCTCAGACAGTTTCCCCTGTTCAGTCCCCCCGGTGATCAGGAAGTAGGTCCGTCATGCGTGATGACCGCGAGTGGTGATCTTGTTGTTCGCCTCCCTTTCACCTCGTCGGCGAGCTCCTCTACCTAGTAATCGCAACAGGTGAGTGTCTTGTTTCACAGCGTCACATCGGCACTCACTTCGTTGTTCGCGCGTGACCAAGAACTCGCCGCACGAATGGCCAGCAGTGCTCCCACGGCGCCGGCCCCGGCGATCGTGAGCGTGATCGACCCGAGCGCCTGCGCGACGGTCCCGCCGATCGCCATACCGCCACCCTGGCTGGCGCGAAGCGCGGTTCTGGCGATGCCGTGCGCCCTGCCCCGGTACGCATCGGGCATGACACGTCCCCATGCTGCGCGCGCAGGGGTGTGAAACGCACCAGCGAGCCCCGCGATCGTGAGCAACGCGACAGTCCACACGAGATTCGGATCGGTCGCGAAACCGATAAGCGGAACCAATGACAGAACGGCCAGCGGACCGATCAACCGGTCCCGTTGCCGGTCGTCGCGCACGAGCCGGTAGAGCAGTGCGACGCCCACGACGTTCGTCGCGGGCTCCAGCGCGAGGATCAGGCCCGACGACCACGGTGCGCCGAGTTGTACCGAGAGCGGTACCGCGAGTCCCGCCGGGACCATCGCGAACCCGGCCAGCAGCCGCAGGCCGAGCACACTGCGCAGCCGGGGCGTGCTGAAGATCAGGTGCAGAGCGTTCCGCTTCGGCCTGGTGCGTCCGGTCTCACCACGTTTCGACGCGCGCGCCAGTGGGTCCGCCGCCGGGCGGCGCTGCACCGAGACCTGCACGAGGATCGCGACGAGCACGAACGTGGCCGCGTCGATCGCGAGCGCTGCCTGCGGGCTCAGTGCCGTCACGATGAAGCCGGCCGAGGCCAGGCCGGCCATCTGCGCGACGTCCACCGAGGACCCGAAGAGCGCGACACCGTCGTTGTAGCGCTCAGGCGGGAGCGCGGACGGCAGGGTCGCCTCCTGGGCGGCGAGGAACGGTGACGCGATCATCTGCACCATGACCAGCAGGACGATCATCACCGCCAGCGGCATCTGCGGGATGGCCATCAACGTGACCAGCAGGGCCTGCAGCCACGCGCAGATCACCATCACCGCGCGTCGCGGGTAACGGTCCGCGAGCCACGCGAGCATCGGGCCGGAGACGAGGGTCGGCAGCATCGTCATCGCATAGACCGCAGCCGTCCAGGCCGGCGACTGCGTGCGGCTGAACACGAGAAGTGAGAGCGCGACCGTTGCGAGCGAGTCGC
This sequence comes from Lentzea sp. NBRC 105346, assembly GCF_030269605.1. Lineage (GTDB taxonomy): Bacteria > Actinomycetota > Actinomycetes > Mycobacteriales > Pseudonocardiaceae > Lentzea. Next base: position 138,885 of record NZ_BSTQ01000012.1, on the reverse strand, counting down.
CCGCGGTGGAGACGGTCGAGGCGATCCACATACCTCGGAACTCGCGCAGCGCGAGCAGCCCGCGAAGGGCACCCTGGCTCGCTCTGCGATGAGTCACGTTACCCCCGCCCGAAGTAACTATTTCTCGGATAGCAACGGTAGAAGCTTCCGTTACGTGCAGCGTCAGTCCTACCACAGTGTGTACCTGAACGGAGCAGGTCAATTACTCAAAGTAGTTACAATAGCGAAAAGTTGAGGGGTAAATCTTAACAGTTGACGTCTATTACCCCTGGTTGATGGCCTGTAGGTCACGCAGGGTGAACGCTACGTCCGGGTGGATGTCGCCCGCTGCGCCAGGTGGATCAGCCTCGCTCGGTCAGGCCGACCAACTCGCCCTCGCAATCTTCCGATCAGTTTGCGATGAGGCGCGGAATAGTACCTAATTCCTAGAACTGGTAGTAGAGGAACGGGCTGAAGGTTCCGGCGGCCACCAAGATCGCCGAGTACGCCACTCCGGCGGTCATGAGGGTTATTCGCAAAGTGTTCGCGACCCGCGTTCGGGACGCCTCCAGGAACGGCCCGGTGACCGGTTCCGCGGGCAGAACAACGATCAGCGTCGCGAGCAGCAGCAATACGATTCGCTGGTGGGTCGCGGCGACCGCCACCGCGTCCGACAGGCCGCTGAAGTCGGGCAACAGCATGTGGCCCAGCATGGTGAAGGCACGTCCGAGGTCCGGCGCGCGGAAGAACACCCAGCCGACGAGAACCAGCAGCATCGTCGCCGCGCGGCGGATGATCATGCGCCGGCGGTCTGCCGGCGCGGTGTCCCACCCGAATCGGCGTTCCAGGACGAGCAGCGCGCCGTGGTAAAGACCCCACACGAGGAACGTCCAGTTCGCGCCGTGCCAAAAACCGGTCAGCACGAACACGATTCCGAGGTTCCGATACGTCATCCGCACGCCCCGGCGGTTACCGCCGAGCGGGATGTAGACGTAGTCGCGGAACCAGCGCGACAGCGACATGTGCCACCGGCGCCAGAACTCGGTGATGGTGACCGAGGAATAGGGGCGTGCGAAGTTCTCCGGAAGGCGGAAACCGAGCATCCGCCCGAGCCCGATCGCCATGTCCGAGTAACCGGAGAAGTCGAAGTACAGCTGCAGCGTGTACGTGATCGCGCCGAGCCAGGCGATCGACCACGTCATCTGGTCCGACGGCGTCGCGAAACACGCGTCCGCGAGCGGGGCCAGCGAGTCGGCGATGATCACCTTCTTGCACATGCCCAGCGCGAACCGCGGGAAGCCGGCCGCGATGTCGTCCAGCCGGTTCTGCCGCGGCTGCGGCAGCTGGTCCGCGATCTCGTGGTACCGCACGATCGGACCCGCGACGAGCTGCGGGAACATCGCGATGTAGGTGACGAACGAGACCGGGTCGCGCAGGGCGTGCCGCTCACCGCGGTAGATGTCCACCACGTACGAGATGTGGTGGAACGTGTAGAACGAGATGCCGATCGGCAGGGCCAGGTGCACCACCGGCAGGTCCGCGCCGACGACCGACGCGATGTTCGCGAACTGCTGCGTCGCGAACCCGGCGTACTTCCAGATCGCCAGCACCGACAGGTCGGCCGCGATCACCCCGACGAGGAGCTTCCGGCGCTGCTGGTCCGGGGTTCGACCCGGTTCGAGCCGCGGCCCGGCGAAGTAGTTCAGCACCATGCAGGCCAGCAGCAGGAACGTCGTCGCACCCGCGCCGCTCGCGTAGAAGACCAGGCTGGCCACGGCCACGACACCGTTGCGCCACGACCGTGGGGCGACCAGGACGGCCGCCAGCACGGCTGGCATGAAGAACCAGAGGAACAGCGGTGAGGTGAACGACATCGAGGTCAGACCCTAGGCGATTCGCCCGCTTGGACGAGGGCGAATCGCCTCACACGTCTTACTTGGCGGCGGCCCTGCGCCTGCGCGCGACCTCGGCGAGTACGACGCCGGCCGCGACCGACGCGTTGAGCGACTCGACGCCCGCGGCCATCGGGATGGAGACGGTCTGGTCGCAGGTCTCCTTGACCAGCCTGGACAGGCCGCGGCCCTCGGAACCGACGACGACCACCAGCGGGCCGGTCGCCAGGTCGAGGCCGTCGACGTCCACGTCGCCGTCCGCGTCGAGGCCGACGATCATCAGGCCCTCGTCGGCCCAGTCCTTCAGCGTGCGGGTCAGGTTCGTGGCGATCGCGATCGGCAGCTTCGCCGCCGTGCCCGCGGACGTCCGCCACGCCACCGCCGTCACGCTGGCGCTGCGCCGCTGGGGGAGCAGCACGCCGTGCGCGCCGAACGCGGCGGCCGAGCGCACCACGGCGCCCAGGTTGCGCGGGTCCGTGACGCCGTCGAGAGCGACGAGCAGCGGCGGCCGGCCGGACCGCAGCGCCTCCGCGAGCAGTTCGTCCGGCGACTCGTAGTCGAACGGCGGCACCTGCAGGCCGAGGCCCTGGTGCATCGCGCCGCCGGTGATCCGGTCGAGCTCGCCGCGCGCCACCTCGAGCACCGAGATACCGCGGTCCGCCGCGAGGCGCACGGCCTCGGCCACGCGGTCGTCGGCGTCGATGCCGAGCGCGACGTACAACGCCGTCGCGGGAGTGCCCGCACGCAGGCACTCGACGACGGGGTTGCGGCCCGCGACGACCTCGGGCAGCTTCTCGGCGGCCCTGCGGCGCTGCTGCTTGGCCGCGTCCTGCTTCGCGACGGCCTTGGCGCGCTTGTACGCCGGGTGGTTCGGCCGGTCGGCGGCCTTGGGGGTCGGGCCCTTGCCCTGCAGGCCCTTGGACTTCTGCCCGCCGGAGCCGACGACCGCGCCCTTCTTCGAGCCCGGATTGCGCATCGCGCCCTTGCGCTTGGAGTTGCCAGCCACGGGGTCAGTCTTCCCTCAACGTCCACTGTGGACCGTCGGGGGTGTCCTCGACGGCGATGCCCGCTTCGATGAGCTGATCGCGCAACGCGTCCGCGCGCGCGAAGTCCCGATCCTTGCGGGCCTGCTGCCGGTCGGCGAGCAGTTTCCCGACCAGCGCGGTCAACGACTGCCGCATGCCGGTGTTCGCGGGCGTGGCGTCGTTCCACTTGGGGGACAACGGATCCACGCCCAGCACGTCCGCCATCCGGCGCACGCACTCGGCCGCCTCCCGGGCGGCCTTGTCGTCGCCGTCGGCAAGTGCGGTGTTGCCCTCTCGCACCTTGTTGTGCAGCGCGGCAACGGCTTGCGGGGTGCCCAGGTCGTTGTCCATCGCCGCGACGAACTCGGGGCACATGTCGCCGCCCAGTTCGACCGGGCCGACGCGTTCCGCGGTGCGCCGCAGGAAGGACTCGATGCGCCGGTAGCCGGACACCGCGTCCTGCAACGCCTCCTCGGAGTACTCGATCATCGACCGGTAGTGCGGCGAGACGAGGTAGTACCGGAGCTCGGCCGCGCGGACGCGCTTGAGCATCTCCGGGATGGAGACGGTGTTGCCCAACGACTTCGACATCTTCTCGCCGCTGAGCGTCACCCAGGCGTTGTGCATCCAGTAGTTCGAGAAGCCGTCACCGGCCGCCCGCGACTGCGCCTGCTCGTTCTCGTGGTGCGGGAAGATCAGGTCGATGCCACCGCCGTGGATGTCGAACTGGTGCCCCAGGTACGACGTCGCCATCGCGGAGCACTCGAGGTGCCAGCCGGGCCGCCCGTCGCCCCATGGCGTCGGCCACGACGGCTCACCCGGCTTCGCGGCCTTCCACAGCGTGAAGTCGCGCGGGTCGCGCTTGCCCCTGGCGTCGGTCTCGCCCTGCTGCACGTCGTCGAGCTTCTGCCCGCTCAGCGCGCCGTACTCGGGAAAGCTCTTCACGTCGAAGTAGACGTCGCCGTTGTTGTCGTAGGCGTGACCCTTGTCGATCAGCCGCTGCATCAGCTCGACCATCTGCGTCACGTGCCCGGTCGCGCGCGGCGCGTACGACGGGGGCAGGCAGCCCAGCGCGTCGTAGGCGTCCTCGAACGCGCGCTCGTGCGTGTACGCCCACTCCCACCACGGCCGGTCGTGCTCGGCGGCCTTGGCGAGGATCTTGTCGTCGATGTCGGTGACGTTGCGGACCAGCCGCACGTCGTCGCCGTTGCGCGCCAGCCAGCGCCGCAGGACGTCGAAGTTGAGGCCGCTGCGAACGTGCCCGATGTGCGGAATGCCCTGGACGGTGGCCCCACACACGTAGATCGACGCCGTTCCGTTGACCTGCGGGTGGAACTCCCGCATGCTCCGGCTCGCCGTGTCGTAGATGTGGAGGCTCACACAGAGATGGTACGGGCGACAGCCAGTAGCGCATCCGGCCGGTCGCCGGTTGGGAGCTGCTCAACCCACTGGAACCGGCACCCGATCTGAATCGCGCCGCCGTCGGCCTCTTCGCTGTCACCGACCATGAGCGTTTCCTCGGGATTCACGCCGAGACGTTCGCAGGCGATCTTGAAGATCCGCGGGTCCGGCTTGATCATGCCCTCCTCGTAGGAGAGGACGACCTCGTCGACGCGCATGTCGTGCGCTTGGAGGATCGGGCGGATGTCGAAGCCCATGTTGCTGACGATCGCCGTGGGCACGTTCTTCAGGAGCTCGAGCGTCTCCGCGGTGTCCGGGTACGGCACCCAGAACTCAGCGCTGCACATGCGGTCGTAGAACGTCTCGTGGTCGTCGACCGCGTCCCTGAGCAACGTGTGGAACACGTAGCGGTGCTGGTCGGCGTCGAGGTCTCGCTGCTCCCACGCCGCCTTCAGCCGCGGGTCGTCGGGAGTGGTGACCGCACGCAGGACGTCCCCGAGCTCGGTGATCTCGGGGTGCTCCATGCGGAACAGCGTGCCGGAGAAGTCGAAGAGGGCGGCGCGGATCGTCACGTTTCCACGCTACATGGTCTAGACCAGGGAACGGCCGGGCGACGCGGGGAGTTCTCAGTGCATGGGCTGGTTATGGGCGGTGTCGCTGCCGGGGCTGGTGTGCCTGCTCGTGGTGCTGGCTTTTGTCGAGCTGGTCGTGCGACGCCGTCGCGGGGCGCCCGTGTCCGCCGTCGGGTTCGAGCAGCTCGGGGCCGCGTTCGAGGCGGGCAAGGCCGACGAGTTGGAGCACCGGAAGGCCGAGCTGATGTTGCGGGACGACGCGGAGGAGGGGGCGCCACCGCGCGGGCCGATCGACCTCGACGGCGGGGTGGCCCGGATCAAGCGTCCTGGGTGAGCAGCAACGCCGTGGCGATCGCGGCGATGCCCTCGCCGCGGCCCGTAAGCCCCAGCCCGTCGGACGTGGTCCCGGACACCGAGACTGGCCCGCCAACCGCTTCGGAGAGCGTCTTCTCGGCCTCTGCCCGGCGCTTGCCGATCCGGGGTGCGTTGCAGATCACGGTGACTGTGGCGTTGCCCACCCGGTAGCCCGCCTCTTCGACCAGTCGGCGCGCCTCCGTGAGAAATGCCACTCCGTGCGCCCCGGACCAGCGAGGATCGGACGTCCCGAAGATCGCGCCCAGGTCGCCGAGGCCCGCGGCGGACAGCAGGGCGTCGCACAACGCGTGTGCGGCGACGTCGCCGTCCGAGTGGCCCGCGCACCCGTCGGCGTCGTCCCAGCGCAGGCCGGCGAGCCAGCACTCGCGGCCGGGCTCGATGGGGTGGACGTCGACTCCCTGGCCGATCCTCAACGGGTTCCTCCAGACAGGACCGCCGATGCGACCGCCAGGTCGAACGGGGTGGTGATCTTCATCGCGTGCGGGTGGCCGGGGACGGTGGCGACCGGGACGCCCAGCAGCTCGACGAGCGCGGCGTCGTCGGTGGCGCTGAGACCCGACCGATAGGCGTTCTCGAGCACCCGCGCGTTGAATCCTTGTGGGGTTTGCACTATGCGAAGTACGGCACGATCGGGTGTGGCGACGACAACTCCGACCTCGTCGACCTGCTTGACCGTGTCCGCTACGGGTAGCACGGGGATGACCGCGTCGTGGCCGCTCTCAACGGCGGCGACGACGTCCCGCACGACCGAAGGAGGGGTGAACGCGCGGGCGGCGTCGTGGACGAGCACGACGCGTGTGTCCGGAATCTCAGCGAGTGCGTGAGCGAGGGCGAGCCGCACGGAATCGGTGCGCTCGGCACCCCCCGCAAGCACGTGCACCGCCCCGCCGGCCGGAGCCAGCGAGGCGGTGACGGTTCGTACTTGGTCCACATCGGACGGTGGAGCGGCGATGACCACGTGATGCACGCAACCTGAGGCGAACAGGCCACGCACCGCACGGGTGAGCAGCGGAACTCCGTCGACCGGCACCAGCGCCTTGGGCATCCCGAAACCCAGACGTTCGCCCCGGCCTGCCGCGGGCACGAGCGCGACCACACTCATGTTCGCGGTGTTTCCGTGTGGGGGTTTGTCAGGATGCGGTGGCGAGGACCTCGTCGAGGAGGACCTCGGCCTTGTCCTCGTCGGTGCCCTCGGCAAGCGCAAGTTCGCTCACCAGTATCTGCCGTGCCTTGGCCAGCATTCGCTTCTCGCCGGCGGACAAGCCTCGGTCCTTCTCACGCCGCCAGAGATCGCGCACCACTTCCGCAACCTTGTTCACATCGCCCGACGCGAGCTTCTCAAGGTTGGCCTTGTACCGCCGAGACCAGTTGGTCGGCTCCTCGGTGTGGGGAGCACGCAAGACCTCGAAAACCCGGTCGAGACCCTCTTGGCCGACAACGTCGCGGACGCCTACGATCTCGGCGTTGTCAGCGGGAACCCGAACGGTGAGATCTCCCTGCGCGACTTTGAGGACGAGGTACTTCTTCTCCTCGCCCTTGATCACGCGGGTCTCGATTGCTTCGATGAGAGCGGCACCGTGGTGCGGGTAGACGACGGTCTCTCCGACCTTGAAAACCATGTGTCCTCTGCCCCTTTCGCTGACTCCATCCTAACACGTCCGGCAATCCCCCGATGCCCGGCCGATGATCCGTTAGTGCTGGTCAGGGCCCTTTGGGGGGTTGACAAAACGCCCGTTCGCGTGCAACGTACGGGGCATCGAAGATCGACTGGTACCACGTGCCATGCCCTTCCGAGCCCCCGGTTAGGCTTCTCGCCTGGTGGTTGTTCCCTAGGAAGGACGCTGGAGCCGTGAACTCAAAGGTGTCTCGCCGGTTGGTCGCGACGGTGGCATTGGCCACCGGTCTCGGTCTGTTCGCGGCCGGCTGCAGCGCCGGTCAGGTGACCCAGACCGACACCCAGGTCGCCGCGGTCGACGGTGCGAGCGGCGACGTCGGCAAGGTCGGCGTCCGCAACGCGATGCTCGCGTACCCGCACGAGGGCAACCGCTACCAGGCGGGTGAGGACGCCCCGCTGGTCGTCGTGATCGTCAACAGCGGTGAGAACCCGGACAAGCTGCTGTCGATCAGCAGCCCGTTCGCCACCGGCGACTTCGCGATCGAGGGCGACACCGAGCTGCCCGCCCGGTTCTCGCTGCAGGCCGGTTCCGAGGGCGCCGAGGCGCACGCGACCGGGTCCAGCACGCCGCACCCGACGTCCTCCTCGTCGGCCGCGCACTCGTCGTCCACGCAGCCGAGCGTGACGGGCACGAGCACGCCGTCGTCGACCTCCTCCGTGGCGCCCTCCAGCGGCGCGCCGTCGGGCTCCAGCTCGGTGAAGCCGACCTCGTCGTCGAAGGCGCCGGAGCTGCCGATCGGCAAGATCAAGATCATGGTGAAGGGCCTGGTGCAGGAGGTCGTGGCGGGTCAGACGATCCGCGTCACGTTCCTCTTCGAGAAGGCGGGCCCGCTCACCCTCGACGTCCCGGTCGCGCCCTCCACGGAGGAGCGCAAGTCCGAGGGCCACACCGAGGGCCACTGACCCCATCGCTAGTGCCCTGAAGGGCACCCTCACGGCATTTAACGCCCTGAGGGTGCCCTTCACGGCACTTTCAGGGAGTGTCAGACCCGTGATCTAACGTTTCCCGCGTGGCGAAGAACGCGGCTAGGCCGATCTTCCGGTGTTCCGAGTGCGGGCACGATGTGGCCAAGTGGCTCGGCCGCTGCCCCGAGTGCCAGGCCTGGGGCAGCATCGAGGAACGCGGCGTCGCCGCGGCCGCCCGCATCGTGGCCGGCGCACCGAGCACGACCGCCCGGCCCATCGGCCAGGTCGACATCGAGTCGGCCCGCGCGAACCCCACGGGCGTCGGCGAGCTCGACCGGGTGCTCGGCGGCGGGCTCGTGCCTGGTGCCGTGGTGCTGCTCGCCGGAGAGCCGGGCGTCGGCAAGTCGACATTGCTGCTCGAGGTCGCGCACAAGTGGGCCGAGAAGGTGGGCCGCTGCCTGTACGTGACGGGTGAGGAGTCCGCCGGCCAGGTGCGGCTGCGTGCCGAGCGGACCGGCAACCTGCACGACGAGATGTACCTGGCCGCCGAGAGTGAGCTGTCCGCGCTCCTGGGGCAGGTCGACGCGGTGAAGCCGTCGATGCTGATCGTCGACTCCATCCAGACCATGTCCACGCTGAGCGTCGACGGCACGCCCGGCGGCGTGACGCAGGTGCGGACCGTCGCCGCCGGGCTCATCGCGCTGGCGAAGGAACGCGGGCTGCCCATCGTCCTCGTCGGACACGTGACCAAGGACGGATCGGTCGCGGGGCCGCGGGTGCTGGAGCACCTGGTGGACGTGGTGCTGCAGTTCGAGGGCGACCGGCACTCCAGCCTGCGGCTGCTGCGGGGGATCAAGAACCGCTACGGCGCCGCGGACGAGGTCGGCTGCTTCGAACTGCGCGACGACGGGATCATCGGCGTACCGGACCCCTCAGGGCTGTTTCTGACCCGCCGGGAGAAGGCAGTCGAAGGCACGGCCGTCACCGTGGCCGTCGAGGGCAAGCGGCCGATGCTCGGCGAGGTGCAGGCGCTCGTCGCGAAGACGAACCTGCCCGCACCCCGGCGCGCGGTCAGCGGACTGGACTCCGCCCGGATCTCGATGGCGCTCGCCGTGCTGGAGAAGCGCGGCCGCGTGAACCTCTTCCAGAAGGACGTGTTCACCGCGACCGTCGGCGGCATGCGGCTCATCGAGCCGGCCGCCGACCTGGCCGTGGTGCTCGCGGTGGCGTCCGCCGAACGCGAGGTGGCGTTGCCCGCGGACCTCGTGGTGCTCGGCGAGGTGGGCCTCGCCGGTGAGATCCGGCGGGTCAACGGGGTCGGTCGCAGGCTGGCGGAGGCCGTGCGCCTCGGGTTCAAGAAGGCGCTCGTGCCGCCGGACGCGGGGCCGTTGCCGGACGGTGTGCGCGCACTCGTCGCGCACGACCTGTTCACCGCGCTGGATGTGCTGGGGCTGAACAAGAAATGAATCAGCCCATGAAGATCGACGACGTCTTGTTGTCGAACTGAAAATCAGCCAGATTCGCGACGTCACCGGTCACGACGAGCTTCTCGCCCTTGCAGTTGCGGTCGGACCACAACGTGATCGGGCCGCCGTTCACCTGCAGCGAGGTGGCCATGTTGTCCTGCGACACGTTCTGACAGCCCTTGCCCGCAAGGCCCTCGGCGACGGCGTCACCTGCGAAGTTCGCCTCGTCGATCAGGATCACGCTGGTGTTCTTCGGGGCGGCGGCTGCGGTTCCCGAAACGACGGCGAAAGCGGTCATACCAATGGCGATGGCGGCAAGCGTCTTCTTCATGAGTAATTCCTCGCTGGTGTATTCCGATTCGGTCGCTGGATACACGCAGTGGAATCGAGGGCGGATCAACGAGGTGATCCGGATCACCTTTGCTGCTTGTTACATTTGCCGGGGCCGAAAGGGATTCGGCCCCCGGCAAACGCATTACTGCGAAAGCAGCTGTGCGCACCTGATCAGGCCGAGGTGCGAGTACGCCTGCGGGTGGTTGCCGAGCGAGCGTTCGGCGACCGGGTCGTACTCCTCGGGCAGCAGGCCGGTCGGGCCCGCGGCGTCGACCATCTGCGCGAAGAGCTCCTCGGCCTCGGTCCGGCGCCCGGTGAGCAGGTACGACTCGATCATCCAGGCGGCGCACAGGTGGAAGCCGCCCTCGTCGCCCGGCAGGCCGTCGTCACGCCGGTACCGGTAGACCGTGCAGCCGGAGCGCAGCTCGGCCTCGATCGCCGTGACCGTGGACTGGAACCGCTCATCCGTCGGGTCGATCAGGCCGGTCAGGCCGACGAACAGCGACGCCGCGTCGAGGTCGTCACCGTCGTAGGCGGTGGTGAACGACTGGACCTCGTCGGACCAGCCGTTCTTGAGCACGTCGTTGGCGATGGTGTCGCGCAACGGCTCCCAGGACGGCTCCAGGGCCCGCCCGAACTGCTTGCCCAGCTTGATCGCGCGGTCGATCGTCACCCAGCACATGACCTTGGAGTACACGTGGTGGCGCGGCGCGTGGCGCTCTTCCCAGATGCCGTGGTCGGGCTCGTGCCAGCGGCGCGCGACGGCCTCGGCCATCGCCTGGACCATCTTCCAGTCGGCGTCGGTCAGCGTGCCGCGGGCGTTGGCCAGCGACACCACGAGATCGACGACCGGGCCGAACACGTCGAGCTGGACCTGCTGGTTGGCCAGGTTACCGACGCGGACCGGCCGCGAGCCCGCGTAGCCCGGCAGCGTGTCGATCACGGCCTCGGCGCCGAGCATGGTGCCGTGCAACGTGTACAGCGGGTGCAGCCGCTCCGGGCCGGGCAGCGTGGCGAGCACGCCGTGGATCCAGCCGAGGAACGCTTCGGCCTCGGCGTAGGAGCCGACCGACACCAGGGCCTGGGCGGTCAGCGCGCCGTCGCGCAGCCAGCAGTAGCGGTAGTCCCAGTTGCGGATGCCGCCGAGCTCCTCGGGCAGCGACGTGGTCGCCGCGGCCATGATCGAACCCGACGGCGCGTGCACGAGACCCTTGAGCGTCAACGCCGACCGCGACACCAGGTCCGTCTGGACCGGCGGCAGCTTCAGCGTCTGCGCCCAGTCCGACCAGTACGTGCCCGCGCGCTCGCGGCGCTCGGTCTCGCTGATCGGGTGCTCGGACAGGTCGTCCGTGCCGCAGCGCAGCTCCAGCAGCACCGGCGCGCCCTCACGGGGCCGCACGACGGCGCGGGCGGTCTCCTGCACACCGTCCGAGGTGATCTCCCAGTCCACGCCGGGTGCGCGCAGCACCATCGGCTCGGACGTGCCGACGACCCGCAGGCCCTCGCGTTCGCGCAGCAGCCGGACCGGCACCTGGCCGAACTCCGGGCGCGGCGCGAACGTGATCACCGCGTTGGTCGAGCCCGAGATGCGGCGCACCAGGTCCGTGCGGTGCTGCGCGAGGTCGTGCTCCAGGTAGTCGGTGACCAGCAGCCGCGACCAGCGCGTCTCGACGATCATCGTGCCGGGCAGGTAGCGCTGGCCCAGCGGCAGCGAGCCGTGCTCCGGCTTGATCGAGAAGTGGCCGGCGGCCGGGCCGCCGAGCAGGTCCGCGAAGATCGCCGCGGAGTCCGGCTCCGGGTGGCACAGCCAGTTGACCTTGGCGTCCGGAGTGACCAGCGCGACCGACCGCTCGTTGGCGAGCATGGTCAGCCGCTCGATCGGGACGGCCTGGTCGCCGTGCAGCCAGTTGCGCCGCTCCTCGAGCAGGAACGCGAGCACGGTGGCGACGTCGGTGGTGTCCTCGACGGTGTACTGCGCCAGCGACTCGCCCGCGCCCACGCGGATGCCGACGTCCGGGCCGGTCAGCCGGGCGAACGCCTTCTCGTCGGTGACGTCGTCGCCGAGGAACACCGCGGCGGTCGCGCCGACCTGGTGGCGCAGCACGTCCAGCGCGTGACCCTTGTCGGTCTGCACGACGGCGAGCTCGACGACGGCCTTGCCCTCGGTGACCTGCACGCCGTCCCACGTGCACGGGCCGGACCGCACCCGGTCCAGCACCATCACACCGGTCTCCGGCGCCGCGCGGCGCACGTGCACCGCGACGCTGGCGGGCTTCACCTCGAGGTGCACGCCCTCGTGGCCGTCGACGATCGTCTCCAGCTCCGCCTCGATGCGGCGCAGCAACGACTTCGCGTTCGCGTCCAGCGCGTGCACGAAGCCGACGTCGAACTCCGAGCCGTGTGAGCCGACGAGGTGCACCTCACCCGGCAGCCGGGACAGCATCGCCAGGTCGCGCAGCGCACGGCCGGAGATCACCGCGCTGGTCGTCTCGTGCAGTCCCGCGAGCGAACGCAGGGCGCCGACGGACTCCGGGAGCGGGCGGGCCTGCTCCGGGTCCTCCACGATCGGCGCCAATGTCCCGTCGTAGTCGCATGCCACGAGCAGTCGGGGCGTCCGGGCCAGTTGAACGATGGCTCGGCGCAGGTCGGCGGGGAGGGCCTCGGCGGTCAACGCCCCTCCTCAAGCACTCGATGGGACAAGGGGTTTCCGAACTCTTCTCAGCCGGTCGGCTGCGCGCCCAGTGCCTCGAGGAAAGACCTCGCCCAGCGGTCGACGTCGTGAGTGAGGACTTGTCGGCGCAGCGCGCGCATCCTACGGCGGCCTTCTGCTGGATCGATGTCGAGGGCCGCTTGCAGAGCGTTCTTGACACCATCCAGATCGTGGGGGTTCACCAGGAACGCACTGGTCAGCTCGGCGGCGGCACCGGCGAACTCGCTGAGCACCAACGCGCCACCAAGATCATATCGGCACGCCACGTACTCCTTGCAGACCAGGTTCATCCCGTCCCGCACCGGAGTCACCACCATCACGTCCGCGGAGCTCATGAACGCCACGAGCTCCTCGCGGTCGACGGACTGGTGGAGGTAGTGCACCACCGGTTTGCCGACGCGCCCGAACTCACCGTTGATCCGCCCGACCGACCGCTCGATGTCCTCGCGCATCGCCTTGTAGTGGTCGACCCGCTCGCGTGACGGTGTCGCGAGCTGGACCATCGCGACCTCTTCCGGGTCGATCCTCCCGTCGGCGAGCAACTCGTACAAGGCCCGAAGCCGCACGTCGATGCCCTTGGTGTAGTCGAGCCGGTCGACGCCGAGCAGGATCGCCTTCGGGTTGCCGAGGTCGGCCCGGATCTGCCGCGCACGTTGCTGCACGTCCTTGCGCCGGGCCACCGCGTCGAGCCCGGCCGAGTCGATCGAGATCGGGAACGCGCCGACGCGGACCGTGCGGTCGCCGACCTGCACGACACCGGGCCGCGTGCGCACGCCGACGCTGCCGCGGCTGGGTTCGAGGCCGACGAGCCGCCGGGCCAGCCAGAGGAAGTTCTGGGCGCCGCCGGGCCGGTGGAAGCCGATCAGGTCCGCGCCGAGCAGGCCGCGGATGATCTCGGTGCGCCACGGCAGCTGCATGTACAGCTCGACCGGCGGGAACGGGATGTGCAGGAAGAAGCCGATCCGCAGGTCCGGGCGCAGCTCGCGCAGCATCGCCGGGACGAGCTGCAGCTGGTAGTCCTGCACCCACACCGTGGCGCCCTGTGCCGCGACCTTCGCGGTGGCGTCGGCGAACCGCTGGTTGACCCGCTTGTACGCGTTCCACCAGTGCCGATGGAACGCCGGCTGCGCGACGACGTCGTGGTAGAGCGGCCAGAGCGTCCCGTTGGAGAAGCCCTCGTAGTAGTCGCGCACCTCGTCGGAGCTCAGCGACACGGGATGCAGCAGCAGCCCGTCGTCCTCGAACGGGTCGACGTCGGTGTCCGACACGCCGGGCCAGCCGACCCAGGCGCCACTGTGTGAGCGCAAGAACGGTTCCAGCGCGCTGACCAGGCCTCCCGGACTGTGCTTCCAGCGTTCTGTGCCGTCTGGCAGACGTTCCAGGTCAACCGGCAGCCGGTTGGCCACGACTACGAATTCCGCCCCGTTCTCGCCAATGTCGGTGCTCACTTCACCGAGGCTAACGGGGCCGCGTGACCTCGGCGTGCTGTGTTGTTGTCGCCATCACAACAGGTTCACTCCAAGCGACGACGCGTTGGCCGAAGTGGACCGGACATTCGTGGACCTGCGAACTTGCGCTCCAGCCGGCCCAGCCCGGTTCGCACGGGCTGGGCGAGGTACTCGCCGAGCACGACGCCACCGGCCAGCGCCAGGGCGATGCCGCTCGCGAACACCAGCGTGGACAGACCCGCCGGGTCGTTCTCGGCGGTGAGCTGGAACAGGCCCCGATAGGTCGTCCAGCCGGGCAGCAGCGGCACCATGCCGGAGAACGCCACCACCAGCGTCGGGATGCGCAGCCGGCGCGACATCGTGGCGCCGCCGAACCCGACGACGGTCGCCGCCACGGCACTGCCCAGCAGCGCGTCCAGCCCCAGCGACGTGACCAGCCCGTACGCGCCGGTGCCGACCGCGCCCGCGATGCCCGCGACCAGCACCGCGCGCGGTTTGGCGTAGCAGGCGAGCGCGAAGCACGCCGACGTCGCCGCGCCCGCCGCGATCTGCATCGGCACCGCGCTGATCAACGGCGGCAACGGGTCGGTGAGCGTGATCTCCAGACCGAAGTGGACGGCCGTGCGCAGCGCGAGCGCGACGCCCGCGATGAGACCGGCACTGAGCAGCACCGTCTCGACCGTGCGTCCCGCGGCCGTGACGTTGTACCCGGAGATCGCGTCCTGCACCGTGCTGACCAGCGCGAGCCCGGACAGCAGCACCACGATCCCGACCGCCACGAGCAGGCTCGGCCGGATCGCCGGGAGCAGATGCGTCGCGTGCACGGCGAGCGCGGCTCCGGTCGCGAGCGCGCCGCCGATGAGCTGCTGGAAGAAGAACGGCAGCGCGCGGCGGTTGAGCAGGCGCCCGACCCGGTCGATCAACGCCGTGACCACGCCCGCGGTGATCGCCACCGCGTACCCGCCACCGACGAGGAACGCGACCGCCGCCGCCATCCCCGCGTAGGCCGCCGTCGCGACCCAGCGCGGATACGGGTGCGGCGCGGTGGTGACGCGGTCGAGCTCCTTGAAGGCGTCCTCGGCGCTGATCTCGTTGCTCGTGATGTTGCGGACGAGCTGCTCGACGTCGGCGAGCCGGGTGTAGTCGAGGCTGCGCTGGCGCACCACGCGCAGCGCGGTGACGGGCGGCCGGTCGGTGCCGCGATGGCAGCTCACGCTGATCGAGGTGTAGATCACGTCGACCTCGGTGTGGGGAAGCCCATAGGCCGTCGTGACGGCGAGAATCGTGGCCGTGACGTCCGCGGCGCCGGCACCGCTGGACATCTGCACCTCACCGATGCGCAGTGCGAGGTCGAGTACGAGATGGACGGTCGGATCGTCGGGCAACGCCGGGCCGTGCAAGTGGTTCGCGGAAATTCAGGACACCTCCCTAGAGTGATCGTGTTGCTCCGCCCGACTGTTGCTGTGGCATCGGCCACCTCCGAACGGGGTACCCGAAAAGGGCGACATGATCACTGTCCGTTGGTTACGCTCCTGACCTGGTCAGGGACTGACGTGACACAGGTTGATCCACTCAGTTGGCTGGTGCGACTCCAACCGGAGCAATCCGATCACACTGAGAGCAGACCGTTCGTCGCAGGTAGCACCCGCATCGGGCGCTTACGATGTCTCCGGCCAACGGGCCAGGCCGGCATAGCTCAATTGGCAGAGCACTCGCCTTGTAAGCGAAAGGTTAGGGGTTCGATTCCCCTTGCCGGCTCTCTGCGGACAAGGGTTCGCCCAGGTGGGCGGGCCCTTGTCTTGTTTGGACGTGACGCGTGGTCACGTTTTCCGGACCAGTCCGGTGAAGCCTGCGACGCCACAGCGTTGCGAACGACCACCCCAGGATCTGGATCACCCATCCGCCCGCCGTGTACCGCTGGCCGGTTCCGGAGTCAGCGAACTCGCATCCGGGTGGTCCGCGGAGTTCCCGGGAAGCATGGACGGCTCCGGATAGGACAGTCCGTTCATCGCGGGCCGTATCTCAGTTGGGCGTGACATCGTGTGCGCATGTCCTACCTCGCGGATAGCGCGCGCTACGACTCGATGTCCTACCGGCGATGCGGTCGCAGCGGCCTGAAGCTGCCGGCGATCTCGCTGGGGCTGTGGCACAACTTCGGTGGGGACCGGCCGTACGAGCTGGGCCGGTCCATCGCGCGCCGGGCGTTCGACCTCGGCGTCACGCACTTCGACCTGGCCAACAACTACGGCCCGCCGTACGGGTCCGCGGAGATCACCTTCGGGCAGATCCTGAAGGACGACCTCGGCCGGTACCGCGACGAGCTGCTGATCTCCACCAAGGCGGGGTACGACATGTGGCCCGGCCCGTACGGCGAGTGGGGCTCGCGCAAGTACCTGCTGGCGTCGCTCGACCAGTCGCTGACGCGCATGGGCCTGGACTACGTCGACATCTTCTACTCGCACCGCTTCGACCCCGACACGCCGCTCGAGGAGACGGTGGGCGCGCTGGTCAGCGCGGTGCAGCAGGGCAAGGCACTCTACGTCGGCATCTCGTCCTACAGCGCCGCCAAGACCCGCGAGGCGGCCGAGCTGCTGCGCAGCGCCGGGGTGCCGCTGCTGATCCACCAGCCGTCGTACTCGATGCTGAACCGCTGGATCGAGCCGGACCTGCTGGACGCGCTCGAGGAGGTCGGCGCGGGCTGCATCGCGTTCTCGCCGCTGGCGCAGGGCATGCTGACCGACCGCTACCTCCACGGCATCCCGGCCGATTCCCGTGCGGCACAGGGCAAGTCGCTGTCTCCCGATCTGCTCAGCGACGAGAACCTGGGGCGGATCCGGGCGCTGAACGAGATCGCGAAGGGGCGCGGTCAGTCGCTGGCGCAGCTCGCCCTCACGTGGACGGTCCGCGACCCGCGGGTCACGTCGGCGTTGATCGGCGCGTCCAGCGTGAACCAGCTGGAGCAGAACATCGCCGCGCTCGACGCGCCGCCGTTGACCGACGACGAGATCGCCGAGATCGACAAGCACGCGGTCGAGTCCGGCATCGACCTGTGGGCAACCTCCTCCCAGGCGGACTAGCGAACGTGACGTTTGGGGACCTCTATGTCCCCAAACGTCACGTTCGCTAGTCGCTAGAGCCGCCGGGGGAGGCGGATGGTGAAGGTGGTGGAGCCTGGGGTGCTGGTCAGCTCGATCGTGCCGCCGTGGGCGTGGACCAGTGACTCGACGACCGCGAGCCCCAGTCCGCTGCCTCCGCGCTGGCGCGTGCGCGAGTCGTCGACCCGGTAGAAGCGGTCGAAGATCCGCGTCTGGTCCTCGCGCGGGATGCCGGGGCCGTCGTCGCGGACCCGGATGACCACCTCGGACTGGGCGCTGTTGTCGACCTCCAGCACGATCGCGGTGCCCGCCGGGGTGTGCACCGCGACGTTGGTGAGCAGGTTGTCCAGCACCTGCCGCAGCCGCGCCGGGTCGGCCCGCAACAGCGCCGTGTCGGCGTCCAGCGTCAGCGGGTTGCCGGGATGTGCGGCGCGGTAGGCGTCCGCGGCGGCCTCGGCCACCGGCGCGAGATCCATCTCCTCCAGGCGCAGCGACGGCTCGGACTCGGCCGAGTCCAGCCTCGCCAGCAGCAACAGGTCGTCCAGCAGCACGCTCATCCGGGCGGCCTCGCTGCGCAGCTTCTCCAGGTGCCGCTCCCGCTCGGCGGGCTCGTTGGCCGCGGCGTAGCGGAACAGGTCGGCGTACCCGCGCAACGAGGTCAGCGGCGTGCGCAGCTCGTGCGAGGCGTCGGCGATGAACCGGCGCAGCCGTTGCTCGGCCATGGTCCGCGCGGCCAGCGACGAGTCGATGTGCTCGAGCATCGTGTTGAACGCGGTCCGCAGCTCCTCGATCTCCGTGCCACCGCCGCGGCTGTCGTCGCGTACGGGCAACCGGGCGGAGTCGGTGAGGTCGTGCGAGGTGATGTGGTGCGCGGTGTCGGCCATGTCGCTCAACGGCCGCAGACCCCGGCGCAGCACGGCCTGTCCGCCGACGACCAACGTGATCAGCGCGGCGAGGAACGCGATGATCTCGACGGTCATCAGCTGCGCGACGGTGCTGTCCTGGTCGCCCACGGGAGCCGCGCTGACCAGCACTCGGGTGGGCGAGACGGCGCAGCCGCGGGCCCGGAACTTGCCGTCACCGCGCAGGTAGACGCTCTCGTAGTAGTCGGCCTTCAACGCCTGGAGCGCGACACCGTCCAGCTCCTGCACGTCGTGCGGGATCTCGCCGGACCGGCCGGTGATCCGGTCGCCGTCCATCTTGTAGACGACCGAGTACCAGCCGACCGGGACCTTCGTGACCTGGTCGTAGTTGCGCACGTCCTCGGCGGCGGTCTGCTGCGCCATGCGCATCTGCTCGTCGAGGCGGTCGTCCAGGTACGTGCGCATGCTGGTGACCATGACCGTGCCGATGATCGCGAACACCACCAGTGCGAGCGCGCCCAGCCCCAGTAGCAGCCGAGTCCCCAGCCGCAGGTGGCGGCCGCATTTCACTCCGCGGCCCGCCTGAGGACATAGCCCACCCCGCGCACGGTGTGGATCAACGGCTCACGGCCGTCGTCGAGCTTGCGGCGCAGGTGTGAGATGACCAACTCCACCACGTTGGACCGTCCTCCGAAGTCGTACTCCCAGACATGATCCAGGATCTGCGCCTTCGTCAGCACGGCGGGGGAACGGCGCATCAGGTACCTGAGCAGCTCGTACTCGGTCGGTGTCAACGTCACGAGCTTGCCGCCGCGACGGACCTCGCGGGTGTCCTCGTCCATCACCAGGTCCGCGACCTTCAACACCGAGCGCTTCCACGACGGGCCGGTCGAGCGGCGCAGCACGGCGCGCAGCCGTGCCATCAGCTCCTCGACGGAGAACGGTTTGACCAGGTAGTCGTCACCGCCGCGGGTCAGGCCGGCGACGCGGTCGGCGGTGCCGTCGCGCGCGGTCAGGAACACCACGGGAACCATCGCGCCCGCGGCGCGCAGCCGGTCGAGAACCGTGAAGCCGTCGAGGTCGGGGAGCATCAGGTCGAGCACGACGATGTCCGGCTGGAACTCGCTCGCCTCGCGGAGCGCCTCCTCGCCGCTGCCCGCCGTCGCGGCCTGCCAGCCCTCGTACCGCGCCACCGTCGCGACCAGGTCCGCGATGTGCGGTTCGTCGTCGACCACGAGCAATCGAACCGAGTTCCCCTTGTCCACGTGCTCATGGTGCGACAGGCGGGGGGCACCCCGCTCTATCGACAGTAAATCGACAGCCGGCGAACAGCCTCGGCACAGCTCACCCGAAGAAGCTCGACGCAACGTCACCGACATAGGAGTTCCGCCGTGACCACCATGCAGCTTCCCGCGCGCCCGGCGCCCGCCGGCGCGGGCGGGCTACGGCAGAAGGCGGTGGCGAAGACGGGCTTGTACGCCGGGCTCGCCGCCAACGTCCTCGCTGTGACCGCCCTCTACCTCGCCGTGCCCAGCGGCAACCTGCTGATCGCGCTCGGCAGGCTGATGGGCCTGTACGGCGCGCTCGCGATGGCGTTCCAGCTGCTCCTGGTGGCGCGGCTGCCCTGGTTGGATCGCCGTCTCGGCATGGACAAGCTGACCGCGTGGCACCGCTGGGTGGGCTTCACGATCTTCTGGATGCTGGTCGGGCACCTGACGTTCATCATCTTCGGCAACGCCGGTGACAGCGGTCCGGTCGCCGAGCTGATCAGGCAGACGACCGAGCTGGAAGGCATCCTCCGGGCGCTGGTCGCGTGGGTGATCATCATGGTCGTCGGCATCGTGTCCGCGAGGTTCGCGCGGAAGCGGATGGCCTACGAGACCTGGCACTTCATCCACCTCTACACCTACGTGGCGATCTTCCTGGCGTTCCTGCACCAGATCGTGGTCGGCAGCTCGTTCCGCAACTCGGCCATCGGCACCGCGTACTGGTGGGGCCTGTGGGGCTTCGCGCTCGGGTCCGTCCTCATCGGACGCGTCGCGCTGCCGCTGTACCGCAACTGGAAGCACCAGTTCCGCGTGGCGGCCGTCGTGCCCGAGTCGGACAACGTCGTGTCGATCTACATCGAGGGCAAGGACTTGGACAAGCTGCCCGCCAAGGCCGGCCAGTTCTTCCTCTGGCGCTTCCTGGCCAAGGGCCGGATGTCGTCGGCCAACCCGTTCTCGCTGTCCGCGGCGCCGAACGGCCGGTACCTGCGGCTCACCGCGAAGGCGCTGGGCGAGGGCAGTCGGAGCCTGCGCGACATCAAGGTCGGCACCCGCGTCTTCGCCGAGGGCCCGTACGGCGCCTTCACGACGATGCACCAGACCAAGCCGAACGCCCTGCTCATCGCGGGTGGCGTCGGTGTCACGCCGGTGCGCGCGCTGCTGGAGGAGATCCAGGGCCACGTGGTCGTGCTCTACCGGGTGAACGACCCGAAGGACGCCGTGTTGCTGCGGGAGATCCAGGAGATCGCGCAGCGAAAGGGCGCGGTGTTGCGCCTGGTCACGGGGTCGTCGAAGGTGCTCACCCCGAACGGCCCCCTGCTGGGGGCGCGCAACCTCGCCGCGCTGGCGCCGGACGTGAAGGACCGCGACGTGTTCGTCTGCGGCCCGCCCGCGATGACCGACGCCGTGCTCGAGGCCCTGACCGAGATCGGTGTCCCCGCGAACCAGGTGCACGCCGAGCGCTTCGCACTGGCGAGCTGAGAGGACTTCAGACGATGAAGAGGGCGATTCCCGTACTCGTGCTGTCGGCCGCGGGCCTGGTGCCCGTGTGGCTGTTCGAGCCCGGCGCCGAGGAGCCGTTGACCGACGTCGCGGCGCCGGTCACCGAGGCCCCGGCCCAAACACAGGCGCAGACACAGACACAGGCCGGCACACCCCAGGCAGCCAACAAGACCGTCAAGGGCAAGCTGATCAAGACGTCCGAGGGTGACGTGCAGGTCCAGGCGGTCTTCCAGGGCACCAAGATCACCGACATCCAGGTGGTCACCGCCCCGAACACCGCTCCGACCAAGAAGGCGTTGCCGCTGCTCAAGCAGTCGGCGTTGCAGGCGCAGAGCGCGAAGATCGACACGGTGTCCGGCGCGACCGCGACCAGCGGCGGTTACAAGCAGTCGCTGCAGTCCGCGATCGACCAGGCCCAGTAGCCATGAACCGGGTCGAGCACATCATGGGTCTGCCGATCTCGGTGGACCTGCGAGACGGCGACCCTTCGCTGGTGGACGAGGCATTCGAGTGGCTGCGCGAGGCGGACGCGCGGTTCTCGCCCTTCAAGTCCGACAGCGAGGTGTCGCGGCTGGGCCGGGGTGAGCTGTCCCCTGACGAGCTCACCCCGGATCTGGTCGAGGTGCTCGACCTCTGCGCGTGGTACGAGGAGGCGACCGGCGGCGCGTTCAAGCTGTGCCTGCCCGGCCGCGGCCTCGACCCGTGCGCCGTGGTGAAGGGCTGGGCGGTCGAGCGGGCGGGCGAGGTCCTGCTGGGCGGTGGCGCGCGGAACTTCTGCCTCAACGCCGGCGGCGACGTCTTCGCCGCGGGCGAGCCCACACCGGGAAAGCCTTGGCGTGTGGGCGTTCGGCACCC
This sequence comes from Lentzea sp. NBRC 105346, assembly GCF_030269605.1. Lineage (GTDB taxonomy): Bacteria > Actinomycetota > Actinomycetes > Mycobacteriales > Pseudonocardiaceae > Lentzea. The sequence goes on along the minus strand of NZ_BSTQ01000012.1, from coordinate 117,522 downwards.
GGAGGATGCGGACAAGCTCTGCGTCGTGCTGGCGGTGCGGGACGGATCCGTTGCCACGTCGGCGTTCTACGAACGCGGCGAGCACATCATCGACGGCCGCACGGGCGAACCGGCTCGTGGTCTGCTCAGCCTGACCGTCTACGCGCCGGACCTCACCACCGCCGACGCGACCGCGACGGCGGCGTTCGCGATGGGCCTCGAAGGCGTGGAATGGGCTGCGGCACAAGAGAACTGCGAGGTCTTCGCCGTCACGTCGGACCGGAGGGTGATGCAGACGGCTGGACTTCCGGTGGAGGTCTGCTAAAGTGCCCGCCCAACGGAGGCTCGGGGCATCCGTTGGCACGGAAGAAATTGCGGAACCCGTGTGGGAACGACCCGCTGGTGTGCGTTATCGGGAACGTGCTCCAGCGGGTCGTTCTGCTTATGCGTAGCGGGTTTCCTCGAACGGCTCGTTGACCGCGGACCGCCCGAGGTCGCGGCCGATCCCGTCGAGCACGTCGACCAGTTCGAGCCCGGCCAGCCAGTCGCGCGGCAGTGCGTCGGTGCCGTGCAGCGCGCCGAGGATGTTCCCGGTGAGCGCGGCCGTCGCGTCGCTGCCGCCGGAGTGGTTGACGGCGGCGCGCATCGCGTCGGCGAACTGCGCCGGCTTCGGGTGTGAAAGCACGAGGTAGACCGCGATCGCCAGCGCCTCCGGACCGGTCCAGCCGCTGCCGAGCCGTTCGACCCGGATCTCCTGCTTCTCCTCCGCGAGCACGACCGCGCGCGTCAGCACGGTCGCCGTGTAGGTGTCGTCCCGCAACACGCGTCCGATGACCTGGTCGATGGCTTCCTTGAGCGGGCGGTTCTTCACCGCCAGCAGGTGGACCAGCAGCGCGAGCGCGCCACCGGACACCCAGCCGCCCGTGCCGCCGTGGGTCAGCGCGGCGAACCGGCAGCCCAGGTCGTAGGCGATGCTCGCGCTCGGCGCGAAGCCGGCGGGTGCCGTCCTGGTCACGCCGTTGCAGCCGGACGACTCGTTGTGCGGTTCCTCCGGTGTCGACGGCGTCTCGGACGCGAGCGCGCGCAGGCAGGTCAGGCCGGGCGAGCGGCTCTCGTACAGCCGTTCGTCGGCGAGCAGCCCGGCCGCACCCTCGTCGGGCGCGTCCTGCTGCTGGGTGATCAGCCAGCGCCGGTAGCTGTGCCACACCGTCTCGATGGGCTCCCACTCGCCGGTGAGTTTCCCGCGCACCCACGCGCGCAGGTAACCGTCCGCAGTGAAGAGCGTCAGCTGGGTGTCGTCGGTGACCAGCGCCGGCTTCGGCGGGGAGAGCACGCCCTGCGGGCCGTGTTCGCGCTGGATGTCCGCCCAGCCGAGGTACTGCACCGGTGCGCCGAGGGCATCACCGAGCGCGCCGCCGAGGAGGCACCCGGCGCCGCGATCAACCACGGAAGAGGGATCACGCGGCACGGTGAAACCCTACCGGGCTCCTCACGCTCCGTTCCACCGACGAAAGACGCGTCACGTGGAATCCCTGGTGCGGACGCTAGCGAACGTGACGTTCGAGGACATAGATGTCCCCGAACGTCACGTTCGCTAGCCGTCCCCAAGCGGTTGAGCGATCAAGTTTTACTGAGCGTGTATCTGGGGGTGACGCTCGCGCACCTCACCAAGTGACAAGGTCAGCGAGGCGCGGACGGGGTGAGCATGCGGAGCAAGACCGGCCTGGAGTTCGGCGTGCTGGGTCCCCTGCAGGTGCTCGCCGACGGCAGTCCGATCCAACTCGGCCGCAAGGGTGTGCGGGGTCTGCTCGCGATGCTCGTCGTGGAGGCCAACCGAGCGGTCGCCATCGACGACATCGTGGACTCGCTGTGGGGTGACGCCCCGCCCGCGACCGCCCGGACGATCGTGCACGGTTACGTGTCCAAGCTGCGCAAGGTGCTGGAGGAGGCCGACCCGACCGGCTCCGCGACCATCCGCACCACGCCGCCGGGGTACGAGCTGTCCGTCGACCCGTGGCGCCTTGATCTGCACCGGGCCCGTCAACTCGTCGCGTCGGCCCGTGGCAAGCCCGCCGCGATCCGCGCGGGGTTGTTGCGCGAGGCACTCGGCCTCTGGCGCGGCCCGGTGCTCTCCGACGTGCCCGGTGAGCCGATCACCACGGACCTCGACGAGCTGCGGTTGTCGGCCATCGAGGAACGGATCGACGCCGAGTTGGAGCTGGGCCGCCACCTGGAGCTGGTGGGCGAGCTGCGGCAGCTGTGCACCGAGTACCCGTACCGGGAACGCCTGGTGGCGCACAGCATGCGCGCGCTCTACCGGTCTGGTCAGCGGGCCGACGCGTTGGACGCCTACCAGCGGTTCCAGCGCCGCGCGGTGCAGGAGCTGGGCATCGATCCTGGTCCCGAACTGCGCATGCTGCACAAGCAGGTGCTGCAGGACGACCCGGCGTTGAGCGTGATCGGCTCGGCCGAACCTCGCACGGTCGCGCCGCGCGCCGGGATCGTGGTGCCCGCACTGCTGCCCGCGGCGGCTTCCGACCTGTTCGGCCGCGGCGCCGACACGCGGTGGCTGGACGACGTGTGCGACAGCCGGAACCTGACGGCGACGACCGTGGCGGTGCTGACCGGCCCGCCCGGTGTCGGCAAGAGCGCGCTCGCGATCACGTGGGGACACGGGCACGCGGAGAAGTTTCCACACGGGGTGCTGTACGCCGAGCTCGGCTCGGTGGAACCGGCGGAGGTGCTGACCAGGTTCCTGGTGGCACTGGGGGTTCCGGCGGACGGCGTGCCCGTGCAGGAGGAGGACCGGGTCGGCCTGTACCGCTCGCTGCTCGCCCGCAGGCGGGTGCTGGTGGTGCTGGACGACGCGGTGAGCGTCGAGCAGGTGCAGTCGTTGCTGCCACCGGGATCGGGGTCGCTGGTGCTCGTCACCTCGCGGCGCCGGTTGGAGGGGCTGGTGGTCAGCAACAGCGCCCGAATTCGCAGGCTGGGCGTGCTCGACGAGGACAGCGCGGTGCGGCTGGTGGACGACGTCTTGGGGAGGACGTTGTCGATCGAGGACCCGGCGGCGAGCCGCAAGCTCGCCGAGCTGTGCGGGTGCCTGCCGCTCGCGCTGCGCGTCGCGGCGGCGAAGCTCGTGATCAGTCCTGAATGGACGGTCGGGGACCTGATCGCCGAGCTCGCCGACGACCGCAACCGGCTGCGCTCGCTGGAGCTGCCGGAGTCGGAGGTCGGGGTGCGCCGCGCCCTCGACCTGTCCTGCCGGGGCCTGCCGCCGGAACTCGGGGAGGTGTTCCAGGCGGTGGGCCTCGCGCCAGGACGTTCGGTGTCGCCGCACGCCGTGGCCGCGTTGTGCCGGATTCCACTGGATTCGGCGCGACGCCGATTATCCCAGCTCGTGGAGGTGAACCTGCTCACCGAGCCCTGGCCGGACGGGTTCGCCATGCACGAGCTGGTGCGGCTCTACGTCCGCGGGCTCGGCGTCGCCGACCCGGATGCCTTGCGGCGCTTGGTGAACTACTACCTCGTCGCGTGCGACCGCGTCCGCAACGCGATCCGCCCGTCGCGCGACGGCCTCGACTTCGCGTTGCGGGACAACGGATGCACGGCCCTGCCCACCGCGGCCACCCCGCGCCGGGCGCTGACGTGGTTCGACCAGGAGTGGCCCAACCTGGTGGCGGTCGTGCACGCCGCCGCCGAAGCGGGTCTGCACGACCAGGTGTGGCAGATCGTCAGGCTGCTGCACCCCTACGCGACGGTGCGCGCCCTCACGGGGGAGTGGGTGGCGCTCGTCGGGTTCGGCACGGCCTCTGCCGAGGTGACGGGGAGCCTCCTCGGCCAGGTGCTGATGCTGGACGCGGCGTACACGACGAACGCCCGGATGGGCAGGCCCGTCCTGCTCCCGGACGCGCGTCGTGCGCACCGGCTCGCGACCGAGCTGGGCGAGCGTCGGTACCAGGTGCTGACGCTCGCCCAACTCGCGGACGTGCTGTTCCGCCTGGGACATCACGACGAGGCCCTGCTGCACTTCTGGGAGTCCGTCGAACTCGCCCGCCACGAAGGCGACATGGTGGGCGAGGCGCACGGCCTCAACAACGTGGCACAGGTCGAACAGGCCCTCGGGCGCGCGGACACCGCTGTGCGCCACCAGTTCCAGGCCGTCGAGATCTATCACCGGTCCGGCGATTCCGCGGCTTACGTGTGCGGTATCGACAATCTGGCCGAGTTGTACCTGGAGCTCGGCCGGCTCGACGAGGCCGAGGAGTACGCGCGAACCGGAATCGAGCTCGCCGCCGCGGGGGGAATGACGCTGTACGAGGCGTTCGGGCGGTTCGTGCTGGGAGGCGTGCTGGTTCGTCGCGGGGAGAACGTCGCCGCTCGGGCCGAGCTGGCGGAGTCTCTGCGGCTGTACGAGCAGGTCAACTCGGGGCGGGCCGCCGAGGTGCGGGCGTTGCTCGAAACGGTGGGATCCGATGTTTAGCCGGTGTTTAGCCCGGCGGGGATCGGACGTGGGAGGTTGGTTCTGGGCACGGATCTTTCTTGCGGAAGACGGTGTCCAGGTGGCTGAAGGGGGATCGAGGGGGTAGGCCACCGAACGGAGGGGTTACCGGCATTCGGGGGAGAGTGCCGGTAACCCCTCCTCTGGGTTTGTAGTGCTATGGGGGGAGCTTTCCAAGCGCCCAGCGCTTGGAAAGCTCCCCCCATAGCAAGTCCCGTCAGGGCTTCGCCGTCTCCCGGTCGTCCTCGGGAATCCGCGCCAGCGGCAACAACTCCGGCCGCTTCGGCGCCAGCCCGTCACCCATGGACTCGCCGCGCAACAGCCGTCCGATCCACGGCACGACGTGCTCGCGCGCCCACTTCAGGTCCTGCCGCCGCTGCGTCATCCACTCGGCCTCGACCGGCGGCGGCCAGGGCGCGTTCCACTCCTCTTCGACCGGCAGCCCGAGCGACTCGGCGACGCGCAGCGCGATGCGCTGGTGGCCGTCCGGCGAGAAGTGCAGCCGGTCCTCGCTCCACGCCCGGCGGTCGTGCAGCACGTGCATGGACCAGAGGTCGATCATCGCGCAGTGGTAGCGCTCGGCGATGGACCACAGGTGCGAGTTGTAGATCCCGACTTTGCCGCGCAACGACCGCAGCAGGGGCGTGCCCCTCGTGTCCGGACCGGTGAACATCACCACGTCGCACCCGGCGGCGCGGAGCTCGGCGACGGCGATCTCGAACTGCTCCGCGATCCCGTCCGGGTCGCTGTTCGGAACCATGAGGTCGTTGCCGCCACCGCAGAACGTGACCAGGTCCGGCTTCAGCGACACCGCCAGCGGCACCTGTTCGTCGATGATCTCCTGCAGCATCTTGCCGCGGATCGCCAGGTTGGCGTATCTGAAGTCCGGCGACCTGGCGGCGAGCATCGTCGCGAGCCGGTCCGCCCAGCCGACGAACGTGTCGCCGTCGCCCGGATCGTCCATCCCCTCGGTGAAGCTGTCCCCTACGGCTACCAGAGTCTTCCAGCGCAGCACGGCGTCCCCCTCCCTCGTGACGGCAGACAGCATGCATAAGAAATCGCCACCTACGCCACCGTCAGTTACGGCATCGTAGGTTTTGTAGCTGTAGGTGACGAACTAATTACCACTCGATCGTGGGATAGACGGGGAAAATCGGACGTTCTGTCTCATTTCGCAAGTAGCCTCGCCGCCGTGCGACCCGGCTTTCCCCTGCCCTGGACCTCCATCAGCGCTGTTGTGGTGCTGCTCGGCCTCGTGGCCGGGGTGGTGCTCGGAGCGGGAACCGGGGCGAAACCGGTGCAGGACGTGCGTCCGCCCGACGGTGAACCGGGGGTCTCCAACATCGGCGGTGACGACCCTCCCATGGAGTACACGCCGGCCGCCACCTCGAGCCTGCCGAAACCGCAGCCGAAGCCGACGAGTCCGCCGCCGCAGTCGCGTCCGGTCGTGACGCCGCAGACCACCGCGCCGCAGCCGAGCATCGTGCGGACGACGGAGATGCCGTTGCCGCAGTTGCCGACGTTGAACACGCAAAACCCCCGGAGCGACATCGGCGCGTGATGTCGTTCCGGGGGCGTTTGGGACCGCTAGCAGGGGAACGCCGCCGCCGATCAGTTCCCCCGCTAGCGGGGCCTTGGAACCGGCAGGACGCGGGGAGCGCCGCCGCCGATCAGTCCGCTGTATCAATCCCCGTGGCTAGCGGGGTTGGGACCACCATTCGCGGCGCCGCCGCCGATCTACCGCGAATGGTGGGGTTGGGACCGCTGTAAGGGGCGCCGCCGCCGATCTACCCCTTACAGCGGGGTCTGTGGGAAACACTGTTCAGTTTTGGGCGCCGCCGCCGATCTACCGCTGTATCCATCCCATCGGCAGCGGGGTCTTAAGAGCCCGCGGCGATTCCTAAGTTCGCAGCCGGCAGGTGTTCGTCGTACGCCGAACGCAGGCGCAACTCCGCGGCAGGCGAAGCGCCGATGGTGTCGAGTCCCAGCAACGCGGCCCCGACCACGGGCGGCAGATCCACCACCCGCACCTGGGCGAGCGGCGCGACCTCCAGCACGTGCCGCCGCACCGGGCCCAGCACGGCCTCCGTGGCACCGGTCATCACGCCACCGCCGAGCACCACGTCCACGGCCTCGCCGGCCAGGTCGAGACGCTGCAGCGACACGGTGGCGAGCAGCGTGATCTCCTCGATCAGCCGATCGACCACGGCCTGCGCGACCTCGTCACCACGTGCCGCCACCGAGAACAGCAAGGGGCACAACGGGTGGGGGTCGAACTCGATCTCCTGGAAGTGGATCTTCTCCACGGCCTCGTGAATCGTGGAGACGCCGTAGTGCTCGATCAACGCCGGCAGCAGCTCGGTCGGCTTGCCGCGACCGTCCTCGGCACGCACGGCCAGCCAGAGCGCCTCGTTGCCGAGGTGGCCGCCACCGCCCCAGTCGCCGGAGATCGGGCCCAGGGCCGGGAAGCGGTGTGTGCGACCGTCGCGGGCGACACCCACGGCGTTGATGCCCGCACCGCAGACCACCGCGACGCCCACGCCGTCGGCGGTACCGGCACGCAGCAGCGCGAACGTGTCGTTACCGACCACTGTGGACGTTGACCAGCCGCGAGCGGCGATCGCCTCGGTCAGCTCCTCTTCCTCGCGCGGCAGGTCGGCGCCCGCGAGGTAGGCGGCTGTGTGCCGGGCGATCGGCTCGTCGGGGGAGAGTCCAGCCTGCGCAGCCGCTTCACGCGCCAGGCCCTCGAACACGTCGAGGCCCTTCTGCAGGCCGACGACCTGTGGCGAGGCGCCCGGTCCGCGCACCTGCGCGAGCACCTTGCCGTCGGAGTCGACCAGCAGCACGGCTGTCTTGCTGTTCCCGCCGTCGATCGCGAGCACCCGGTCGGTCATGAATCAAGCTCCCTTCACCCACGGCAGCAGATCGCGGTTCTGCGCGATCAGCTCGTCGGCCAGCTGGTCTGCGATGGCGTGCTGGCCGACCAACGGGTGCGCGAGCAACGCGTTCGAGACGCGGTCGCGGCCACCGTGGATCGCCGCTTCGAGCGCCAGGTACTCGTAGCTCGTCACGTGCGAGATCAGGCCGGAGATGGACGGCTCCACCGGGCGCACCGGCAGCGGCACCGCGCCGGAGGCCGACACGGTCGCCGGGACCTCGATCACGGCGTCGTCCGGGAGGAACGGCAGCGTGCCGCCATTGCGCACGTTGACCACGTGCCGCTCGGCGCCGGCGCCACCGGTGAGGGCGTGCACCAGCTGCACCGCCGCCTCCGAGTAGTACGCGCCACCGCGCTGCGAGAGCTGCTCGGGCTTCGTCACGACGGTCGGGTCGCTGTAGATGTCCAGCAGGTCCTTCTCCACGGCCGCGACGACTTCGGCGCGCGGCACGTCGGTGAGCTGCTTCTTCACCACCTCGTCGTGGTTGTAGAAGTACTTCAGGTAGTACGACGGCACCATGTTCAGGCGCTGCATCAGCGTGCCGTCGATGCCGATGTGCTCGGCCAGGCCGGAAGCGTGCTGCGCCAGCAGCTCCGGCAGCCGGTCCTTGCCGTCGACGAACACGCCGCGTTCCCACGACAAGTGGTTCAGGCCGACGTGCTCCAGCTCGACCGCGTCCGGCTCGACGCCGAGCAGCCCGGAAGTCCAGCGCTGGAACGTGATCGCCACGTTGCACAGGCCGACGGCGCGGTGGCCCGCCTGCAGCAGCGCCCGCGTGACGATGCCGACCGGGTTGGTGAAGTTGACGATCCAGGTGTTCTCGCCGCACAGCCGGCGCACCTTGTCCGCGATGTCGAGCACCACGGGAACCGTGCGCAACGCCTTCGCCAGACCGCCCGCGCCGGTCGTCTCCTGACCGACGCAGCCGCACGACAGCGGGAACGTCTCGTCGGACGCACGCGCCGCCTGACCGCCGACGCGCAGCTGCAGCAGCACCGCGGACGCGCCCTCGATGCCCTGCTCCAGCGACGTCGTGGTGCGCACCTTCGCCGGGTGGCCGGCGTGCGAGAGGAGTCGCTGGCTGAACGGCCCGACGATCGACAGGCGGTGCTCGTCCGGGTCGACCAGGACGATCTCGTCCACCGCGAGGCTGGTGCGACGGCCGGCAATGCCGTCGACCAGCTCAGGTGTGTAGGTGGACCCGCCACCGACGACGGTGAGTTTCATCCCTTGACTCCCGTGAACGTGATTCCCTTGACGAACGACCGCTGTGCGAAGACGAAGAGCACGACGGCCGGGAGCATCGCGAGCAGGGTCACGGCCATCGCCGAGTTCCACTGCACGAAGTGCATGCCCTTGAACGAGGCCAGCGCCAGCGACAACGTCCACTGGTCCTTGACCTCGCTGGTGTACAGCAGGGGACCGAAGTAGTCGTTCCAGGTGAAGAGAAAGCAGAACAGCGCGGTGGCCGCGATACCGGGCCGCGCCATCGGCACGATGATCCGGATCAGCGCCTGGAACTCCGTGCAGCCGTCCACCCGTGCCGCGTCCACATAGGACTGCGGGATGGTGAGCATGAACTGCCGCAGCAGGAAGATGCTGAACGCGTCGAACAGGAAGTACGGCACGATCAACGGCCACAGCGTGCCGGTCAGGCCCAGCGACGACCACGTGTCGTACAGCGGGACCGCGACGACCTGCGGCGGCAGCATCATGGCGCCGATGACGAGCAGGAACACCACGTTCTGCCCGCGCCACTTGAGCTTCGCCAGCGCGTAGGCCGCCGGGATCGACGAGAGCAGCATGCCCAGGGTCGCCAGCAGCGAGTACAGCATGCTGTTGAACAGGTAGCGGACCAGCGGGGCCTTCTCGAAGACCTCGATGAAGTTCTCCCAGTGCCACTCGCGTGGCCACAGGTCCGCGGTGAACGCCTGGTCGTCGGACATCACCGCGGTCAGCAGCACGAACACCACCGGTGCGGCGAAGATCAGGCCCATCGCGAGGCCGATGCTGTGGATCGCCACCCAGTCCAGAATCTGCCTGGGGCTGCGGGGTTTCGCGTGGCTCTCCTCGCGAGCGACCACGACCGGGTTCGGAAGCGTGGTGGTCATGCGCCCGGACCCCCTTCCTCCGCGTGCGAGCTCTTGCGCATCTTGTTGACCAGCACGATCGTGACCGCGAACGAGATGACGAACAGCACCGTCGCCATCGCGGCCGCGTAGCCCATGTCGAAGTACCGGAAACCGGTCTGGTAAAGGAAAGTCGGGAACGTCAGCAGCGAGTTCTGCGGGTACCCGAGGTTCTTGGTACTGCCGGTCGGGTCGGCCGACCCGGTCGCCGCGGACCCGGCGACGATCGCCTGGGTGAACAGCTGCAGCGCCAGGATGATCGAGTTCACGATGCCGAACAGCAGCACCGGCGAGATCGTCGGCAGCGTGATGTGCCACCACCGGCGGATCGGGCCCGCGCCGTCGAGCTCGGCCGCTTCGTACTGTTCCTGCGGCACGTCGAGAATCGCCGCGAGCATGATGATCATCAGGTCGCCGCAGACCCACATCATGATCGCCGTGACACCCGGCTTCGCCCAGCTGGGGTCGGAGAACCACAGTGGACTGTCGACGCCGAAGAAGTCCAGCACCTTGTTGAGCGGGCCGCCGTTGGGGCGCAGCACCATGAAGAACACCAGCGTCGCGGCCACCGGCGGGGCGAGCGACGGCAGGTAGCACAGCGTGCGGATCAGGCCCACACCCGACTTCAGGCGGGCGATCACCGACGCGACACCGAGCGCGAACACCGTGCGGGCGATGGTCACGACGACCACGAACCACAGCGTGTTCTCGATGGACGTCCAGAAGAGCTTGTCGCCCCACATGAACGTGTAGTTGCCGAGTCCGATGAACTCCGGCGGGTTGATCAGGTCGTACTTGGTGAACGAGAAGATCACCGTGGCGATCAGCGGGTACCCGAAGAACAGGACGAACCCGATGATGGCCGGCGCCATGAACGCGAGCACCGTGAAGCGGTTGCGTGCGCGGGCTCGGGACCGCCCCTTGGCCGGGGCGGTCCTTCGCACGTCCACGCGTTCCAGCGTGGCAGTCATCTTCCGTCTTCCTTTACTTGCCGGCCTTGGCGATCTGGTCGTCGATCTGCTGATCGACTCCCTTGAGACCGGCCGCGAGGTCGGTGGACTTGCCCGACTGCCATTCGGTGGCGTAGTCGCCGACGGCCTTGATGTGCGCGTCGCCGATCGGCGTCACCGGGTTGCCCTTGAGCTTGCCGCTCTTGGCGAGGTCGATGAACGTCTTGAACTGCTCGTCGACCTGGAGGTTCGGGTCGGACAGCGATTCCTTGGTGCTGGGCACGTTCTTGATGCCGTTCGCCAGCGAGACGATCGTCTCCTTGTCGAACGTCATGTGCTTGATCAGCTCCCACGCGGCGCCGGGGTTCTTGGCGCCCTTGGGGATGCCCATGATCGTGCCGGTGGTGAAGCCGACGCCCTGCAGCTCGGACTTCTTGGAGTCGAGGACCGGGAACGGCGCGGTGCCGAACTTGATGTTCGGGGCCTGGGCCTTGAGGAAGGCGGTGCGGTACTCGCCGTCCATCATCATCGCGATCTTGCCCTGGTGGAACGCGTGGTCCGCGGAGTACTCCTGGCCGAGGCCGGCGCGGAAGCGCTCGAGCGCGTCGTAGCCGTAGAAGTCGACGAGGTCCTTCTGGAACTTGAACATCTCGGTCCAGCCGGGGCTCGAGGCCAGGGCGGACTTGCCGTCCTTGTCCCACTCGGCACCGAAGAACGGGGCCCAGATCTGCGGACGGTTGTTGTAGAACATCATCGTCGGCAGGAAGCCCGCGACCTCGATGGAGCCGTCGGCCGCCTTCTTGGTCGTCTTCTTCGCGTAGTCGAGCAGCTCCGAGATGGTCGACGGCGGCTTGGTCAGGCCGGCCGCGGACAGCATGTCGGTGTTGAAGTACAGGCCGTAGATGTCGGTGAGCATGGGCATCGCGCAGCGGTTGCCCTTGTACTCGGTGTAGCTGCGGACGGCCTCGTTGATCTGGTCCATCGGCGGCTTGTCGCGGTCGATGTACGGCTTCAGTTCCTGGAACGCGCCCGTGGAGCAGAAGGAGCCGATGTTGTCCGTGGTGAACGACATCGCGACGTCCGGCGGGTTGCCACTGCGGATACCCGCGGTGATCTTGTCGTCGTCCTGCGCACCCTCGTGCTTGATCTCGATGTTCGGGTACTTCTTCTTGAAGCTGTTGAGGGCCTTGGTGACCTCTTCGTACTCGCGGTCGGAGTAGTTGCTCCACACCGTGAGCGTGATCTTGTCATCCTTGCCGGGGGCCGCGGCGGCACCGGAGTTGGAGCCGCCACCCTTGCCTGCCGCACACGCGGTCAGGGACAGCGCCGCGGCGACACACAGCAAGGCAGCACGAGTGGTCTTGCGCATGCGCACTCCTTCGATCAACGGGGGGACGTGGCGGCAACGTGGCCGCGGAATGGTTCGGTGGTGGCGGCCGGGAGCCCGAAGATCTGTTCCCTGGCCACCGCGAGCGCCGAGTGCAGGGCGCCGGAGCGGACCGGTTTCCCGGTGACCAGAGCGAGCTGTACGGGTGTTCGAGGCACCACCAGTTGCCGCAGTTCCGCGGCAACGAGATCGTTGAGCGTCGTTCCCCCCGCCTGGGCGATCTCGCCCGACAGGAGGATCAGTTCCGGGTCGAGCACCGCGACGACGCTAGCCACTCCCGTGGCGATGCGCCTGGCGAGATCAACCAGGAACTCCCGGCCCGCAGGGCCCGCCGCGAGTGCCTTGCGCACCGCGGTGTGACCGTTGCGGGCCGCCAGCCCGTGCGCACGGGCCAGCTTGCAGATCGATACGTTGCTGAGCAGTTCACCGAACGTGCCGCCGAGGCGGTCCGTGTCGGTGTCGGCGTTGGCACGGTCGGGGATCTGCAGGCCGTCGATCTCGCCCGCACCTCCCGTGGCGCCGCGGAGCAGGGATCCGTTGATCACCACGGCGGCGCCGACCAGGTCGGCGGGCCAGATGACCACGAAGTTGCGCACCTCGGTGGCCCGTCCGGCCACCATCTCCTCGAGCGCGACGAGGTTGACGTCGTTCTCCACGCTGACGCTCGTCCCGAGCGCCGAGCGAAGCCGGCCGGGCACGTCGAACCCGGACCAGCCGGGCAGGTGCGGCGCGTAGGCGAGCTCGCCGGTAGCCGGGTCGACCGCGCCGGGGCTGCCGACCACGACGTGGAGCAGCTGCTGCGTGGCCAGTCCCGCCTGGCCGGCGGCCTTGCCGATCGCGCTGACGAACGTCTCGAGGACCTCGCCGGTCTTGGGCATCGGGGCGCGGTGCTCGGTGAGCACGGCGCCGGAGATGTCCGCGATGGCGACGTCGACGGTCTCGGGGGTCAGGTCGACGGCGGCCACGTGGGCCAGCGCGCCGTTGACCGACCACAGCTGCGCCCGCGGCCCGCGCCCGCCGCCGCGCAACCCGTTGCGGATCACGGTGTCGGCGGTCTCGAGCCGGGTGAGCAGCTGCGCGGTGGCCGGCTTGGAGAGGCCGATCAGACCTTCCAGCTCCGACCTGGTCAGCGGCCCGTTGCGCAGCAGAGCCTCGATCGCTGCGCGGTCATTGATCTCCCGCAGCAGTCGTGGGCTTCCGGCACGCATTGGGTCAGCTCCTGTCTGTTAACTTTCCAGACGATTTCGGGTCACGGTAGTGACGTGGTTCACCGTGGTCAATCCCCGATATGGTCCTGTGACCTGACTTAGGTTGCCCTAAGGCAGTCTGGAAGCATGACGGACGTGCGCCACTCGGAACTCGCCCAGCTGCTCGGAGGTCGCGGCGGCGCGCTCGACGCCTCGCTGCCTCCGGTGGCGTTCGTGCTGGGTTGGTTGCTCTTCGATCACTCGATCGGCGCAGGTGCCGTGTGTGCCGTCCTGGTCGGCGCGGTGATCGGGCTCGTTCGCTGGTTTCGGGGCACCCGGCCGCGGGCCGTCCTGGTGTCCGTCGCGCTCGTCGTGATCGCCGCGCTTGTCCCCGTCTACACAGGGCGCGTCGAGGACCTCTTCCTCGTCCAGCTCCTGTCCAACGCCGCGTCCGCGCTTGTGTGGGCCGCTTCGATCGCGTTCCGGTGGCCGCTGCTCGGCGTGGTCGTCGGGGGTGTGCTCGGGCAGAAGTTCCGGTGGCGCCGGGATTCTGCGTTGTTGCGCGCCTACAGCATCGCTTCGTGGGCCTGGGTGGGGCAGTACGTGCTGCGGGTGCTCGTGTTCACGCCGTTGTGGCTCGGGGCGCACATCGGTCTGCTGCTCACCGCTCGGGTCGCGTTGACTTGGCCGTTGCAGGTGCTGTGTGTGGTCGTGTCGGGGTGGCTGCTCAAGCGGTCACTGCCCGCCGACCACCCCGGGATTCGCCACCCACGGGTCAACGACGCTTCAGCGTCCTGAGGAAGACCGTCCAGGCGGTCCGGGAGAGCGGCAGGTGCGTGGCCGGAGCCTTGCTGTCCCGGATGCCGACGCCGCGTCCCACCTCGACGCAGTCCTGGCCACCGCCGCTGTGACTGCTTTTGCGCCAGGTGGTCATCCGGGGCCTCCCTCACGTGACGATGCTGGTGATCAGCTCCTTGGATTCTTCCGCATCGAGTGCTTGCTGGTCGAGTGCCTCCAACACCTGTTGGTACATGGCCATGGATTCCTTGTCTTCCAGGAATAGGCTGGTGTTGAGGCCCTCCTGGTACACGATGGGCTCGAATGTTGCGAACGCCAGCTTGGTGAATGAACCCGCGAGGCCGGCGTGAACACCGACTGCGGTGGGCACGATTCGCAGGTCGACATTTGGCCGGATCAACATGCGCATCAGCTCGTGCAGCTGATCGGACATGGTTTCCGGACTGCCGATCGGCAGCAGCAACGCCTGCTCGTGCACGAAAAATGTGAACGTGCGGCCCGAGTCGATGATCTCGCGCCTGGCGGTGCGGGCGGCGACCAACTCCTCCACGTTGCCTCCGTGCACGTTGACGAATGCCTGGGTCACAACACGCGTGTATCCGGGTACCTGCAACAGACCTGGGACCAGGTTGAGGCTCCAGACCGTGATCGCGTTAGCCAGCCGCTCCTGTTCGATGAGCGTGCGAACCTGGTCGGGCACGCCAGACTCCGGGAACTGGAGCCAGCCCTTCTCACGTGACTCGCGGAAGAGCGCCATCAGACGCCGGTAGTCGGCAGCGGATATGTGGCACAGCCCGAGCAGCAGGGATACCTCGGACTCCGTCGATCCACCCTTCCCGTTGGCCAGGGCCGAGATCTTGGCCTCGTCCCAGTCCAGAATCTGGGCCGCGCGCCGAGCACTCAGCCCGGCGTCACGCAGCGCTGCGCATATCCCGTTGCCGAACTCCCGTCCGACAACGCTGGAGATTCTCTTTGGCATGCCAGGAAAGCTAGGGGGTGGTGGCCCTTGAGCACCATTGTTTCGGGCCAGAACAACCTGAAAGTAGGTCGCTTGGCAGGCTTCCAAATTTCAGCGCTTTCGCTTGCGCGCCTTGGGAGTCGTGCCCGTGCGCGCCGGCGGTGGCGGCGGCTCGGGAAACGCCTCGATGAACGCGTTGCCTTGTTGGAAGTCGCGGTACTGGCGAAGCGGAAGGCGAATCAGGAACGCGAACCCCGCGCCGATCACACCGAAGCCGAGCACGCCTTTCCAGCCGGCGATGTTCTCGTACAGCTCGTCGAATCCGGTGAGTCCGGCCACGGCCGCTATGACCGCGGTGACCGATGGGGCCAGCAGAAAACCGATAACGGCGATCAGGCCCCACGGTCGGTAGTCGGTGCGGTGGTGGAGCCCGGCGCGGCGCTGCCTGAGCGTCAGCACGCCCGTCCACCGCAGGCGGATCTTCGCATTCCATCGCTCCGCGTCGACCGGTTCGTCGGAAACTTCGACTCCCGCTGATCTGGCCTCGATCGCCCTGATGACGACCTCGCCGACCGGTCCGGTCACGGGCACGAGCAACTCCCGTGCCGTCCCGACAATCCGCAGCGCCGGCCCCGGTGAGACGTCGTAGTCGAGCGCCTTTGCGCCGACGTCGTCTCCCGCGTAGACCAGTACCTGCCACGTGGTGGCTTCGTTCACCTGCTCCAGTCGCACCGATTGCAGTGCGGTCCACGGCACTGCCACAACGTCTCGCGACCGCTTCCACCGTGACCGCATGCTGTCCAGGACGAGCCGGTCCTGCTGTATGACCAGGCGAGCGCTCAGACCGCGGGTTTCGAACGGGATCTCGAGCCGGGAGGCGATCAGGGCCGTGGTCACAGGACGCGTGGTCACCAGTCGTACGGCAGCCGCAATCGCCCACGTCACCGCGAGCAAGCCGAGTGCGACAGGTGCAGAGGTCAGTAGTCCGATCTTGAGACCCGCGACGAGCACAAAGAACATGCCTGGCACAGCAGCCCATCGCGTGATCACTGGCCACACGGTCACGCGGTTCCAGCACACACACAGGGCGAGGCCGATGGTCAGCCAGATCCCGCCTCCACCGACGAGGTAATCCTGCAGCGGTTCTGAACTGCGGTCATTCCACTCCAGCAGAAGCAGGTACCCGCCGATCGGGGTCGCGGTGGCGACTGCCACGAGCACGGCGGCAGCCGCCCTGCGGAGAAGCGCCTCGGTCACAGGTTTCCTTTCAGACGCCACTCGCGTCGAGGACCCTGGACCGGCGGATTCTCAGCGGCTTTCCGCTCTGCCTCCCAGTACTCACGCCATTCCTTGTCCTTGTCGTCCTGCTTCACCTGGCCGTCCTGTTCGCGGTGTACCTGATCGCTGAACCCTTGCACGATCGAGTTCGCCACGATCTTGGGAGCCTTCGGGAAGCCGCCCTGGGTCTCGACGTGACCTTCGAGCGCCTCGGCACGAGGGTTGGTGCTGCCATAGCGGTCCTGGGCGTTGTCGCGCCACGTCTGCCCGAGTTGGTCGGCCGGTCCGTCCTTTGCGGACTTCGCGGCCTTCAGATCGTCGCCGCGTTTGCCGAGCTCCTTCAGCTTTTCGAGGTCGTCGGCCCCGAGCTTGCCCGCCTGGGCCTTCTTGGCCATGTTCAACGATTCTTGCGCGTGCTTCACGGCATTGCTGTTGAACTTGTTGACGCTCTGGTCGAGGTTGCGCGTCGTGCCTTTGATCATGTTGCGCGAGTGCTTGGCGTCGTCCGCCACCTTCTCCAGCTGTTTGACCAGCTTGCTGACCTTCTTGGCGTTCTTCCCGGCGAGTACGGCGCCCTCCGCGACAGTGTCGGCGATGAACGCCGCCTCCGACGCGCCGAAGGTGACTGGGGCGAGCGCGGACGCCGCAGCGAACTTGATGATCGCGTCCGCCGCGAAGTTGGCGATCAGGTCGCGAATGATGCCGCGCACCACACCTACAGCGCTCGCGGCCACGGTCATCGCCTGCGCCGCGGAGTCCGCGTGGGCGCCGCCGCCGGACACGACCTGGGAGAAGTTCTGCACGGCCTTGCGATAGCCGTCGATCGCGGCTCCATGCGTGCCTTCTAGCGTGCCGAGGGTTTCGGAGTACTTCTGCGAGGTCTCGTGCAGGCGCTTGGCGATGTTCTTCCATGTCGTGGCCATGGCCGTGACGGCGTCCGGGTCACCCGCGAGCAGGTCGAGCGGCTCCTTCAGGAACCCGATGTGCTCGATGAGCCAGCCGATGACGCTGGACAGGATGCTGCCCAGCGGGTCCATGGCGAAGCCCAGCAGATCGAGCCCGAGGCCGGCCGTGTCGGCGGCGACAGCGCCCCAGTCACCCTTGATGCCGTCGTAGATCACGTTCGCGGCACTGCCGAACATGCCGGACGCGTCCCACGCCTGCGTCGGACTGTCGAAGTTGGACCCCTTGACGAGGCTCGACCACTCGAAGCCCTCAGTCGCGTTGAGCGGATTGCCTTGCTCGCTCATGGAGCCACCCCGTCAAGACCGTCGCGCAGCTTGCCGAATGCCTGAGCCACCTGGTCCTCGTTGTCGGCGTACTCCTGCCGCATGCCCGCGAAGTTCTCGGCCACCGCGTCGCCGGTCTGCTTGACCTTGCCGACGTACTCGACGGCGTCATCGGTCCAGTTGCTCAGAACTTGTGCGAAGAACATGCCGATGACCCCGAAGGCCTGCGGGTTCCACAACGAGGCCCCTGCTTCTGCGGCGTCGGGCAGCGCGGCCATGAGTGTCTTGAGCTCGCGCTCGTGGGCCTCCAGCACCCGGAGGTCGACTTCGAAACCGCCGCTCATCACCAACCACCCCGCTTGAACAGATCACGCTGGTCGAAGTCCGTGTCGTCATTCTCTGCAGCAGGTGCCGGACGACTCGGGCGCGGCGCCGGCCGGGTCTGCACGCTCTCCTGCTGCTCCTCGTTCACCACGAACTGCGCCGGCGCCACGGGTGGGGGCTCGTCGGGCACCTCGATGGGTGGGATCTGCTCCTGGACGAAGCGCATCGCGTCGCTGTTCTCGCCCACCACCGGGGCCATGATCGTGGCGATCTGGCCGACGGCCTGTGCCTGGGCGCGCTTCGCGGTGGTCATGACGAGGGCGGCCAGCCGTTCCTTCGGCATGCCGTCCGCCTTGCTGCCGAAAGACAGGTTCAGCAGCGCGCCACCCGCGCTCACGGTCACCGTCACCGCGCCGTCCTGGCTGGTGGCGGTGCCGGTCAGCTCCGCGATCTTGGCCTTCGCTTCTTCCGCTCGCTCGAGCAGCGCGGTCGTGCGCTTCTCGTAGTCGTCGAGCAGCTTGTGTGGATTGGTCATCACGTCCCCTTGCTCACGCGTGACCGTCACGTTACTGACAGCGACCCTTCGAAGTAGGCCGAATCGACCAGATCAGGCGGCCGGGCGCGGAGCGTCCGGTCCGAGCACGTCGACCGCGGCGAGCCAGGCCGCTCCGGCCGCACCTTCGGTAGCCATGATCACGGGAGCGTCGGTGCGCACCCGCAACTCGTCCCGCAACGCGACGCCCACGGGCGTGACGATCAGACTGCCGACCAGCACGATCGGGGACGAGTCGGTCACGACGTCGAGCGCCATCTCCGTCAGGTGGTGTGCCGCCGCCCGCACGATCCGAATCGCCTCGGGGTCACCGTGGTGATGAGCAGCGCTGACCAGCGGCGCGAACCGCGCCAGGTCGATCGGAGCCCCGGCCTTCACCACCTGAATGAGCTGATTGCGGTTACGAGCACCGGCAACGGAGAGCACGGCCGTCGCGAGCCCCTCCAGGGACGCGTCACGGTCCAGCAGCCGCAACGTGGCGCGCACGGCCTCGCGCCCCAGCCAGAACGCCGACCCCTCGTCGCCCAGCAGCCACCCATAACCACCCGAGGCGCGCGTCATGCGGTGATCGACGACGCGGGCGGCGATGGAGCCGGTGCCGGCGACGACGACGGTGCCATCAGGAGACGACGTGCCGGTCGCGAAGGCCGCCTCGCAGTCGGTGATCACGCGCATCGGGCAGTTCAGGCCCGCGTCCGCCCACGCCGCCTGGAACAGCGCGGAGACGCCGGGGTCCGTGGTCAGCTTCGACGCGCCCGCCATGCCCAGGACGCCGGAACGCACCTTGCGGGAGTCCAGGCCGTCCAACGCCTCACGTAGCGCCTCACCGATGTGCGCGGCGGCGCGCTCCGGCGGGTGCGAGTTGGGGTTCGCCCCGCCCGCCAGTCCCGCGCCCAGGCGCACGCCTTCGAGATCGAGCACCAACGCCCTGGTGGAGGTGCCACCGGCGTCCAGTCCGACGACCAGGTCCATTCCACCGAGTATGCCGAGAACCGCGTGGAAGAGGACCGCCCAACCGGGTGTTCAGAGCACCTGCGCACGGTCACCGGACGCGTTGTGGTGGAACAGCACGAGGTCGCCCGGCGGCACCTCCGAGCCGAAACCGACCACAGTGGACAGTGACGGGACGACCAGTTCGTAGTTGAACGTCATCGGCGTCGAGATCACGTCGACCAGGCCGTCGGCGTCGCCCGGCGGCTTGTACTCGCCACCCACACCGACGGTGTACGTCACCGCACCGGAGCCGATGACGGCACGCGACACCGGAAGCGTGACCACGTTGCTGTCGAACAGGTTCGTGTCGACGTCACCGAGGAAACCGTTCAACGGCTGCTCGTCGACCACGTCGCCGTCGACGGTCTCCGTGCGCGCCAGCCACACGTCCTCCAGCACCCGGCCGTTGGCGTCCGTCGGCTTCACGGCCCTGGTCACGAACTTCTTGTCGCCGACCGAGAACCGCACGACCGGCCACGTGTTGCCGCCGAGGTTCGACCAGTTCGCCCAGGTCACGACGCCGAAAGCCAACAACTCGGGCGTCGCTGTCGCGCCGACGTACCGCAGGTCGCCGCCGCGCGCGGTCTCGTTGACCGCGCAGTTCTCATGTAGCTGACCGCATGCCGGCAGTTGGTCGCTGCGGCCCTGCAGGCGAAGCACGGTCATCCGCGACCGGTAACCCGGCTGGTCCAACGCCTTGCCGACGACGTGACCGCCCACGACCTTCAGGCGCGACACCGGCTTCGGCGCCGCGTACACCGGCACACGCAGCGACGAGCCGCCGTCACGCGAGAACACGACCAGTCCGGACGCCTCGGCCAGGTACTGCCTGCCCTTCGCCAGGTCGACGGTCGGGTCCGCCACCTTGCGCAGCTCGGACGGGTTGAGGACGTGGAGCAGGACCGGGACCCGCGCGGTGCCGCCCGGCGGCACCACGATGTACGGCGCGGGTACCTGGTACGCCACGCCCGGCACCGAGGTGATCGGCTCGTACCGCGCGGTCAGTCGCACCATGGCCGCGGACTTGTTCACCAACCGGATGGTCTTGAAGCTCAACACCGGTCCGCCGGCCTCCACGGTCCCGAACGAGAGCCCGACCGTGCCGGGCGTGTCCTGGGCGAATGCCAGCACGTCCGCGCCCACGGCGGACAACGCGTCCACCCGACCGGCGCCCACTCGCATGGGCGCTTCACGTAGGCCGGAAACATTGTCGTCGCCGGACTTGATGATGCCGGAGGCCGTGTTCATGATCGCGGCCTTGACCTCCTCGACCGTCCACGCCGGGTGCGTCTGCCGCACGAGCGCGGCGATTCCGGCGATGTGCGGCGCGGCCATGGACGTCCCGCCCATGCTCACGCCCTGGTCACCGGTGCCGGCCGCGGCGGAGAAGATGGTGTCGCCGGGCGCGGCCACGTCCGGCTTCGCGGCGACGGGCCCGCGGCCGCCGCGCGACGACGAGGGCGTGAGCGTGTCCGCCAGCGTCGGCGTCACGACGGGCACCGTGCGCCGCATCGCCGAGTCCATCCGGACCTTCAGCGTCCCGGCCTGCAACGCGGGCCGGACAAGAGCGGTCGCGGAGCCGGTGAACTGGAAGGCCGGGATCTTGTCGTTGCCCGCGATCGCCGCGGCGAAGTTGTCCTTCGTCGACGAGAGCAGCACCCCGGCGGCTCCCGCTGCGGCGGCGTTGTTCGTCCGCCCGGCGGAACCGCAGGCCCGTGTCGCGTCGTTGTCGTCCCACTCCAGCCAGACGATCTTGTCGGCCAGCGACTCCGCGATCGGCTTGCAGCCGTCCACATTGGACGTCAACGTGACCACTGGTAGTTCGAGGTTCACCGGCTTGGTGTACGCCAGGCTGTACTGGCCGGGGCGTTTCGTGCCGTCGGCGAGCACGCCGTCGAGCATCGCGAACGCGTCGCGGGTGTTGGCGACCGCGATGGCCTCGGGCGTGTTCGCGGGCGAGCCGCCGACGTCGTAGAAGTCGCCGCCGTTGCCCGCGGACGCGACCACGACGACGCCGTGCTGAACGAGCTTGCGCACGAACAGGCTGTCCGGGTCGTCGGCCGCGCCGAAGTCGCTGCCCAGCGACAGGTTCACCACGTCGAGGTGGTCTTTGAAGTCGCCGTCGCCGTTCGGGTCGAGCGCCCAGTCCAGCGCCTGCGAGGTCAGGTTCGTCGACCCCTCGCAGCCGAACACCTTCAGCGCGTACAGCGACGCCATCGGCGCGGTGCCCGGCCCGATCCGCAACGAGTCCAGGTCGACCGAGGCGTACGAACCGCGGTAGGTCGAGCCGTCCGCGTTGACGCCGAACCCGGCCGCGGTCCCGGCGACGTGCGTGCCGTGGCCCTCGCAGTCCATCGGGTCGTTGTCCGGTTCGGGCAATGAGTCCGGATCGGACCCGTCGTACGCGTCGCCGGCGAAGTCGTGCCCGCCGACGACCTTCGCCGTCGGGAAGGAACCGCCGCCGAAGTCGGCGTGTTTGTAGTCGATCCCGGTGTCGATGACGCCCACGCGCATGCCTTCGCCGGTGGCGCCGGCCGACTTCCAGACCTGCGCGGCACGGGTCAGCCGCACGGCCGACGCGTTGGTGATCTTCTTCGGCACGGTCCGGTGCACGGCCTTGACCTCGGGCATCGCCGCCAGCGAGGCGAGCCGGGAGGCGTCGGCGTTCAACACGACGCCCGGCACGGCGTTCGACGTGTGCGCCACTTCCTTCGCCCGCGCGGCCGATGCAACCCGATGGGCCTTCTCCCGCGTCCTCGACCGGGCGTCCCGTGCGGCGAGGGAGGTCCCCGCGTCGACCGCGGCCGTCTCGGTGAGCTCAACGAAAACCGAGACCCGCTCGGTTGGTCCGATCGGCGCGACGAGGGCTCCGACCAGCAGCGCAGCCACTGCCAGATTCATCGCCAGTACCTCCTAGTCATCGGACGACTTCCTCGCAGGCTCTAGACGCGGGCGTGAGTACGGGGCTATACATCCGATGTATTTCGTGGTGGTTGACCAGAGGAGGGACGGCCGTGCAGCTCCTGCGTGTCGGGCCGGTCGGTGAAGAGCGTCCTGCGGTGCGGATCGACGACGGGACCACATACGACCTCCTAGGACTCACCTCGGACATCGACGGCGAATTCCTGGGGAACGACGGCGTGAGCAGGGTTCGCGAGGCGCTCGAGGCGGGCTCGCTGCCGGAGCTGGCGACCGAGGGTGTCCGGATCGGACCGCCGCTGCGGCCAGGCAAGATCATCTGCATCGGGCTGAACTACTCCGACCACGCCGAGGAGACCGGCGCGGACATCCCGGGCGAGCCGGTGATGTTCCTCAAGACGCCGGACACCGTGGTCGGCCCGTACGACGAGGTCCTCGTGCCCAGGAAGTCGGTCAAGACCGACTGGGAGGTCGAGCTCGGCGTCGTCATCGGCCGAACCGCCCGCTACCTGGAGTCCGAAGCGGACGCCCTGGCCTGCATCGGCGGTTACGTCCTCTCCCACGACGTCTCCGAGCGCGAGTTCCAGATCGAGCGCGGCGGCACGTGGGACAAGGGCAAGAACTGTGAGACGTTCAATCCGCTCGGCCCCTTCCTCGTGCCTGCCGACGAGATCCCCGATCCCCAGAACCTGGAGCTGCGGCTCTGGGTGAACGGCGAGCTCAAGCAGAACTCCTCCACCAAGAACATGATCTTCCCGGTGGTCGAGATCGTGCGCTACCTGAGCCAGTTCACCGTCCTTCGACCGGGTGACATGATCAACACCGGCACGCCCGCGGGCGTCGCGCTGGGCCAGCCCGAGCCGAAGCCCTACCTCAAGGCGGGCGACGTCGTCGAGCTGGAGATCGAGGGACTCGGCAAACAGCGGCAGACCCTCGGGCAGGCCTGAACATGCCCAAAATCATCGATCTCGACGTCCTCGACATCCGGTTCCCCACGTCCCGGGAGCTCGACGGGTCCGACGCGATGAACCCGGACCCGGACTACTCCGCCGCGTACGTCGTCCTGCGCACCGACGACGGGCCGGAGGGGCACGGTCTCGCGTTCACCATCGGCCGCGGCAACGACGTGCAGGCGGCCGCGATCCATTCGCTCGCACCGCACGTGGTCGGCCGGGACGTCCCGGAGACCGCGCAAGCGCTTGCGGACCTGTACTTCGAGCTGATCGGCGACTCGCAGCTGCGCTGGCTCGGCCCGGAGAAGGGCGTGGCGCACATGGCGATCGGCGCGGTGGTCAACGCCGCGTGGGACCTCGCCGCGCGCCGTGCCGGGCTGCCCGTGTGGCGGTTCCTCGCGCAGATGACGCCCGAGGAGATCGTCAGCCTCGTCGACTTCCGGTACCTGTCGGACGCGCTGACGCCCGAGGACGCGCTGCAGATCCTGCGGTCCTGCGAGCACGGCAAGGCCGAGCGCGCGGAGTTCCTGATGCGCGAGGGATATCCCGCCTACACGACC
This sequence comes from Lentzea sp. NBRC 105346, assembly GCF_030269605.1. Lineage (GTDB taxonomy): Bacteria > Actinomycetota > Actinomycetes > Mycobacteriales > Pseudonocardiaceae > Lentzea. Next base: position 93,888 of record NZ_BSTQ01000012.1, on the reverse strand, counting down.
TCGCCCGGCTGGCTCGGTTACTCCGACGACAAGCTCGCCGGTCTCGCCCGGCAGGCGCTCGCCGACGGCTTCGACATGATCAAGCTCAAGGTCGGCGGCAGCCTCGACGACGACGTGCGCCGGATGAAGCTCGCCCGCGAGGTCGTCGGTGAGAAGGTGCGCGTCGCGGTGGACGCCAACCAGCGGTGGGATGTCGACACCGCGGTGCGGTGGATGCGTGAGCTCGCGCCGTACGACCCGTACTGGATCGAGGAGCCGACGTCGCCGGACGACGTGCTGGCGCACCGGGCCATCGCGGACGCGCTCGCGCCGATCCGCGTCGCCACCGGTGAGCACGTGCAGAACCGCGTGGTGTTCAAGCAGTTGCTGCAGGCCGGTGCGATCGACGTGCTGCAGCTCGACGCGTGCCGCGTCGCCGGCGTGAACGAGAACATCGCGATCATGTTGCTGGCCAAGAAGTTCGACGTTCCGGTGTGCCCGCACGCGGGCGGTGTCGGGCTGTGCGAATTGGTGCGGCACCTGTCGATGTTCGACTTCGTGGCCGTGTCCGGCGAGATCGGCGAGCGCGTCATCGAGTGGGTCGACCACCTGCACGAGCACTTCCTCGACCCGGCGGTCGTGCGCGACGGCCGGTACCTGGCGCCCGACGCGCCGGGATTCTCCGCTCAGCTCAAGGACGAGACCCTGTCGGACTACCGCTTCCCGGACGGTCCGGTGTGGACAGCTTTGGAGGGGCAGTGACTGACTTCGAGGGCCTGGTCGCCGTCGTGACCGGCGGCGCCTCGGGCATCGGGCTGGCGACAGCGAACCTGTTGTCCAGCCGCGGCGCTTCCGTGGCGGCGCTCGACCTCAACCCGGACGTGAAGGACCCGCTGGTCGGGGTCCGCACGGACGTCTCGGACGACGAGAGCGTCCAGTCCGCGATCGCCGAGGTGGTCGAACGGTTCGGCCGGCTCGACATCGTCGTGAACAACGCGGGCATCGGCGCCCAGGGTGACGTGAGCGCCAACTCCGACGAGGAGTGGTTGCGCGTGCTCAACGTGAACGTGGTCGGCATGGCGCGGGTGGCGCGGGCGGCGTTGCCGCACCTGCGGAACTCGCCGTCGGCCGCGATCGTGAACACCTGCTCCATCGCGGCGTGGGCCGGGCTGCCGCAACGCGTCCTGTACTCGGCCAGCAAGGGCGCGGTCTACGGACTGACGCTCGCGATGGCCGCCGACCACGTGCGCGAGGGCATTCGCGTCAACGCGGTCGCCCCCGGCACGGCGGACACCCCGTGGGTGGGCCGTCTGCTCGACTCGGCGCCGGACCCGGCCGCCGAGCGGGCCGCATTGGAGGCGCGCCAGCCGCACGGCCGGCTGGTCTCCGCCGACGAGGTCGCGGGCGCGATCGCCTACCTGGCGAGCCCGCTGTCCGGTTCCACCGCAGGCACGATTCTCGCTGTCGACGGTGGCATGTACGGGTTGCGTCTGCGCCCGAAGCCTTAGGAGAGCCAACAACTATGAAGCGTCGCAGCAGCCTCACCGCCGCGGTATGCCTCGCGCTCGCCGGTGTCTTGACAGCCTGTGGGACCGGCGGCGGGGCCACAGGCTCGTCGAGCGGAGCCGTCGGCCCGATCGGCGCCGACCACCCGCGGGCCGACTCCGACTTCTGGAACTCGTACATCAAGTACTTCCCGGAGAAGGCCAAGGAACTCGGCATCAACCTGCTGAACCCCACCAACTCCCAGAACAAGGTGGAGAACCTGGTCGCCAACGCGCAGACGCTGCAGTCGCAGGGCGCGAAGGCGATCGTGATGGCCCCGCAGGACACCGGTGCCATCGCGTCCACTTTGGACCGCCTGGACAAGGCGGGCATCCCGGTCGTCACCGTCGACACGCGCCCGGACAAGGGCAAGACCTACATGGTCGTGCGCGCGGACAACAAGGCGTACGGCGAGAAGGCCTGCAAGTTCCTCGGTGACAAGCTCGGCGGCAAGGGCAAGGTCGTCGAGTTCCAGGGCTCGCTGTCGTCGGTCAACGGCCGCGACCGCTCCGAGGCGTTCGCCGCCTGCATGAAGCAGAACTACCCCGGCATCACGGTGTTCGAGGAGCCGACCGAGTGGGAGGGTGCGAAGGCCTCGGCCGCGCTGCAGACCCGCCTCAACGAGCACCCGGACATCAACGGCATCTACATGCAGGCCGGTGGCGTGTTCCTCGCGCCGACGCTGCAGCTGTTGCGCCAGAAGAACCTGCTGGTCCCGCCGACCGACCCGAAGCACGTCTTCATCGTGTCGAACGACGGCATCCCGCAGGAGCTGGAGGCCATCCGCAAGGGCGAGATCGACGCGACCGTGTCGCAGCCGGCCGACCTCTACGCGAAGTGGGCGCTGTTCTACGCCAAGGCGGCCGTGGAGAAGAAGACGTTCCAGACCGGCAAGACCGACCACGACTCGACCATTGTGGACACCGGTAACGGCCGGCTCGAGGACCAGCTGCCCGCGCCGCTGATCACCAAGGAGAACGTCGACGACAAGGCCTTCTGGGGCAACCAGATCAACAAGTGATGTCATCGGAGTTCGCCGTGGTCGCAAGGGGTGTGACGAAGCGGTTCGGGTCGGTGCTCGCGCCGGGTGGCGCGGGCGGCGATCTCCGGGCCGGTTGGTCGCGTGCCCTCGCGTGTCGGTCGGGGTGTGTGTGATGTCGGAATTCGCCGCGGTCGCGAGGGGTGTGACGAAGCGGTTCGGCAAGACGCTCGCGTTGGACGACGTGGGCATCGAGATCCGGGCCGGCGAGTCGCACGCCCTCGTGGGCCGCAACGGCGCGGGCAAGTCGACGCTGGTCTCCGTCCTCACCGGCATGCAGGTGCCGGACGCGGGCGAGGTCGCGTTCTTCGGCGAACCCGCGCCGCCCGTCGCCGACCGCGCCGCGTGGCGTCAGCACGTGGCGTGCGTGTACCAGAAGGCCACCGTGGTGCCCGAGCTGTCGGTCGCCGAGAACCTGTTCATCAATCGGCAGGACTTCGGCGGTGGCCTGATCAGCTGGAAGCGACTCCGTCGCGAAGCCGCTTCGTTGCTGGACCTGTACGAGGTCGCCGTCAGCCCGGACTCCAAGGTCGCGGACCTGACCGTGGAGCAGCGGCAGCTCGTCGAGATCGCGCGGGCACTCTCCATGGGTTCCCGCTTCGTCATCCTCGACGAGCCCACCGCGCAGCTCGACGGTCCCGCGATCGAGCGGCTGTTCGACCGGATGAGGTCGTTGCAGGACAGGGGAGTGACGTTCCTGTTCATCTCCCACCACCTGCAGGAGGTCTACGAGGTCTGCCAGACCGTCACGGTGTACCGCGACGCGAAGCACATCGTCACCGCGCCGGTCGCCGAGATGTCCAAACCGGACCTGATCGAGGCTATGACCGGCGAGGCGGGCGGTCTCAACGTGCCCAGCGGCGAGGACCGGGCGACGTCAGCCGACGAGGTGTTGACCGTCGCGGAACTGAGCGGCGACGCGTTCGAGGACATCTCGCTCACCGCGACGCGCGGCGAGGTCATCGGCCTCGCGGGCAGCGCGTCGAGCGGCAAGCACGAGTTCGCCGAGACCGTCTACGGGCTGCGCAAGCCCTCGTCCGGGGCCATCGCCGTGAACGGGTCCGCGGTGCGTGGCGGCGACGTGCCGTCCGCCCTGAAGGCCGGAATCGGCTGTGTGCCAAGGGATCGGCATCACCAGGGGCTCGTGGTCGACCTGTCGATCGCGGAGAACGCCACGATGAGCGTGCAGGGCACGTTCGTGCGTCGCTCCGCCCTGAACAACGCGGGGCGCACCGCGATCGCCTCGTACGACATCAAGGCCGCCGGGCCGGACCAACCCGTGTCCGACCTGTCCGGCGGCAACCAGCAGAAGGTCGTCATGGCCAGGGCTCTGGCCGGCGACCCCGCTGTGCTCGTGCTGATCAACCCGACCGCGGGCGTCGACGTGAAGTCGAAGGAGTCGTTGCTCGGGGTCGTCGACGCGCAGGCGCGCCGGGGCAAGGCCGCGATCGTCGTATCCGACGAGCTGGACGACCTGAAGGTCTGCGACCGAGTTCTGGTGATGTTCCACGGCCGGGTCGTGCGCGAGTTCGCGCGCGGCTGGCAGGACCGGGAGCTCATCGCCGCGATCGAAGGGATGGAGCAGTGACCAAGGCGATGAGCCCACCAGTGCAAACGACGTCTCCGCCGCCGAACAAGCAGCGGTTCCAGTTCGCCAAGTACCAGGACCTCGCGCTGGTGCCCGCGATCGTGCTGCTGATCGTCATCGGCGCGGTGCTCAACCCGACGTTCCTCACCGCCGACAACCTGATCGCGGTGCTGCAGTTCCAGAGCGAGCTGAGCCTGCTCGTGCTGGCGCAGGCGCTGATCCTGATCGTCGGCAAGATGGACCTGTCGCTCGAGTCCACGATCGGCATCGCGCCGGCCGTGGCGATCGCGCTGGTCATCCCGGTCGCGTCCAACGGCCTGGGGGTCGAATTGCCCGCGTGGACCGCGATCCCGGTGTGCCTGCTGACGGGCGCGCTGATCGGCGGCTTCAACGGGTTCCTGATCCTGAAGGTCGGTCTGTCCGGCTTCATGGTCACCCTCGGCATGCTGACGATGCTGCGCGGTCTGCAGGAGGCGCTGACCAAGGGCCAGACGCTGTTCGACGTGCCGGAGTCGTTCCTGTACCTCGGCGCGGCGCGCTGGGCCGGCCTGCCTGCGGCGGTGTGGATCTGCATCGTGCTGTTCGCCGTCGGCATCTTCACGATGTCGTACCTGCGACAGGGGCGTTCGTTGTACGCCATCGGCGGCAACAAGGAGGCCGCGCGCGCCGCCGGTATCCGGGTCGACCGCGTGGTGTGGATCGTGCTGATCATCGGTGGCGTGCTCGCCGCGATCGCCGGCGTGCTGATGACCGGACGGCTCGGCACGGTCGCCGTGTCGCAGGGCGCGGGCATGATCTTCAAGGTGTTCGCGGCCGCGGTCATCGGCGGGATCTCGCTGCAGGGCGGCAAGGGCACGCTGTTCGGCGCGCTGTCCGGTGTGCTGATGCTCGGACTGGTCGAGCAGATCCTGCGTCTGCAGGGCGTTTCCGGGTACTACATCAACGCGTCCTACGGCGCGGTGATCATCCTCGCGCTGGTCGTCACCCGATTCGCCACCGGTCAGAAACAGGAGTAGTCGTTGGAAACCGTCGCGCTGCACACCCGGCTCCGTGAAGGCAAGGAGGCCGACTACGACCGGATCCACGCCACGATTCCCGCTGAGCTGGACACCGCGTTGCGGGAGGCCGGGGTGCATTCGTGGCGGATCTGGCGCAGTGGCCGGGAGTTGTTCCACCTCGTCGAGGTCGACGACTACAAGGCGATGCGCGAGCACTTGGCGGCACACCCGGCGAACATTCCGTGGCAGGCTCGGATGGCGGAACTGTTGGAGGTCGAGGACGACTACTCCGGCGCCGTCCCCGACGTGAAGCTGGTTTGGGAGCTGCCGTGAAGGTTTCGGTTTCGCGTTTGGGCTTCGGTGCCGCGCCCATCGGCAACCTGTACCGCGAGATCTCCGACGAGGAGGCGTTCGGCGCGGTCGAGGCGGCGTGGCAGACCGGTGTCCGCTACTTCGACACCGCGCCGCACTACGGCCTCGGCCTGTCCGAACGCCGCCTCGGCGTGGCGTTGCGGGGCCGGCCTCGGTCGGAGTACGTGATCTCGACGAAGGTCGGGCGACTGCTGGAGCCGTTCGACGGCGAAGGCCAGGACACCGAGGGTTTCGCGGTGCCCGCGCACTTCCGGCGCGTGCGTGACTATTCGGCGGACGGCGTGAAGCGGTCGCTGGAGTCCTCCTTGGAGCGTCTGGGCACCGACCGCGTGGAGATCGTCTACATCCACGACCCGGACGAGTACTGGGAAGAGGCGGTGTCCCAGGCGTATCCGGCGTTGGAAGAGCTGCGGTCCCAGGGCGTCGTGGACGCGATCGGCGTCGGCATGAACCAGTGGGAGATGCCGGAACGGTTCGTCCGCGAGACCGACATCGACGTGGTGATGCTCGCCGGCCGGTACACGTTGCTGGAGCAGACCGCGCTCACGACGTTCCTGCCGCTGTGCGAGGAGCGCGGTGTGTCGGTCGTCGCGTGCGGGGTGTTCAACTCGGGTCTGCTGTCGCGGGCCGTTGTTCCGGATGCGGCGAAGTACAACTACGAGGACGCACCCTCGGAGCTGGTCGAACGCGCCCGCTCGATCGCGGCGGTGTGCGAGCGGCACGGCGTGACGTTGCCGCAGGTCGCGATCCAGTTCGCGTTCGGCCACCCGGCCGTCGTGTCCGTGGTGATCGGGTCGCGCACCGCGGAGCAGATGCACGGCAACGCGGCGTACTTCTCGGCGGCGATCCCCGCGGAGCTGTGGGACGACCTGCGGTCCGAGGGACTGCTGGGCGCGGAGGTGCCGACGCCGTGATCATCGACGCGCACCACCACCTGTGGGACCTGTCCGTCCGCGACCAGGACTGGATCACCGACCCGCCGATGGGTGTGATCAAACGCAGTTTCTCGGCCGAAGACTATGCCGAAGATGCTTCAGGCGTCTCGGCTTCCGTGCTGGTGCAGACGATCTGCGTGCCCGAGGAGACACCCGAGTTCCTCGCGATCGCCGAGCAGTCACCTGTGATCAGTGCCGTGGTGGGCTGGACGGACCTGACCTCGCCGTCGATCGATGACGCGCTCGCGGCGTTGCGCGACGGCCACGGCGGTTCGTGGCTGCGCGGGATCCGGCACCAGGTGCAGGGCGAGCCGGACCCGGAGTGGTTGTGCCGCAAGGAGGTCTGGCGCGGGCTGGCCGCGGTCGGTTCGGCCGGGCTGGTGTACGAGCTGCTCACGTTGCCGCACCAGCTGCCCGCCGCGCGCAAGACCGTGGCGGCGCTGCCGCAGGTGTCGTTCGTGCTGGACCACTGCTCGAAGCCGCCGGTCGCGTCCGGCGACGTCGACGAGTGGGCCGAGCTCGTGCGGTCGCTGGCCGAGCACGAGAACGTGACGTGCAAGCTGTCCGGGCTGGTCACCGAGGCCGACTGGAAGTCGTGGACGATCGACGACCTGCGCCCGTACTTCGAGGTCGTGCTGGACGCGTTCGGCCCGTCGCGGCTGATGTTCGGGTCGGACTGGCCGGTGTGCCTGCTCGCCGCGTCCTACGGTGACGTCGTCTATGCGGCGCAGGAGCTGACCTCGGAGCTGTCCGCCGACGAACGCTCCGAGATCTTTTCCGGTACGGCCCAGCGGGTCTACGCGATCTGACCCTGCTTCTAGATCTGGCGCAGTTCCTCGACGAGCGCCTCGGTCGCCTCGGCGAGCGGGGCGCGCACAGGGCCCGCGGGGAGGTTCCTGAGGCGTAGTGCGGCCTTCACCGCGACGACGCCGGGTTCGCGGGTCATGATCGCGGTGATCGCCGGCAGCTGGGCCTGGTGCAGGCGCAGGGCTTCGGCGTTGTCGCCGCGGTCGAACGCGTCGAGCATCGCGCGGATCTCGTTGCCGACGACGTGTCCGACCGTGCTGACGACGCCCGCGCCGCCGATCGCGTACATCGGGAGCGTCAGCTCGTCGTTGCCCGAGTAGAACCGCAGGCCCGTCTCGTTGATCAGGGTCGCGGTCGCGAGCAGGTCGACCTTGCAGTCCTTCACGCCGACGATGTTCGGGTGCTCGGCGAGCCTGCGCAGGGTGCCGGTCTCGATCGCCGTGGCGGTGCGGCCGGGGATGTCGTAGAGCAGGACCGGAAGCTCGGTGGCCTCGGCGGCGGTCCGGAAGTGGCTCTCGACGCCCTCCTGGGTCGGGCGGCTGTAGTACGGCGTGACGACCAGGAGCCCGTGCGCGCCGGCCTTCTCGGCCTGGCGGGCGAGCTCGACCGTGTGGCGCGTCGAGTTCGTGCCGACGCCCGCGATGATCTTGGCGCGGTCGCCGACGGCGTCGGTGACGGCCCGGATCAGGGCCTCCTTCTCCGTGTCCGTGGTGGTCGGGGCCTCGCCGGTGGTGCCGTTGAGGACGAGGCCGTCCGCGCCGCCCTGGTCGACCAGGTGGGCGGCGAGCGTCTGCGCGCCGTCGAGGTCCAGCTCGCCGTCGCTGGTGAAGGGCGTGATCATCGCTACGAGCACTCGTCCGAACATGGTTCCAGGTTCGCCCCGTCGTTCGGAAAGTTCCAGTTAGAAGTTCTGCCCTGATTGTTAAGCTCAGCTTTGTGTTGGACGTACGCAGGTTGCGGCTGCTGCACGCGCTGTCCGTGCACGGGACGGTCACGGCCGCCGCGGAGGCATTGCATGTCACGTCGCCCGCCGTGTCGCAGCAGCTCGCCGCCCTGGAACGGGAGGCGGGCGTCGCGCTGGTGGCCCGCGACGGCCGCCGGTTGACGCTCACGCGGGCCGGGCAGGTGCTCGCGGCGCACACGCAGCTCGTGCTGGATCAGCTCGCCGCGGCCGAGGCCGACCTGGCGTCGTTGCGGACGCGGGTGTCGGGCGCGGTGCGGCTGGGTGTGTTCGTCTCGGCGGCGGTCGCCTTGCTGCCGCGGGCGATCCGTTCGCTGCGAGCGGCGCACGGTTCGGACATCGAGCTCGTGGTGCACGAGATGGAGCCCGAGGCATCGCTGCCCGCGCTGCGCCGCGGCGAGATCGACATCGCGGTCGTGCACGCGTACAACATCATGCCGCGCGACGTGCCCGTGTCGTGTGAGTCGCACGAGCTGCTGATCGAGCAGGTGTGCGTGGCGTTGCCGCTGAACGATCCGTTGGTGCAGCAGGACTCCGTGGACCTGGCTCTGCTGGCCGACCGGCCGTGGATCATGCCGCGCACCGACGCGTCCTGTCACGAGCTGACCCAGCGTGCCTGCGGGGCCGCGGGGTTCGTGCCGCACCCGCAGGCCTACTGCGATGACTTCGGTGTCATGTGCGGGCTCGTGGAGGCCGGCCTGGGGCTGGCGCTGGTGCCGTCGCTGGCGCGCCGGCCGGGCGTGGCGCTGCGTCCGTTGAAGCAGCCGGTGTACCGGACGGTGTCCGCGGTCGTGCGGCATCGCGCCGACGGCCAGGCCGCCGTGCAGGTGGTGCTTGACCACTTGCGCGAGGCCTGACCGCTTTCGTTCAGACCGTTGTCAAGTCAGGCAAGATCTGACAACCACTGCTCGACGCCTGCCACGTGCACGGTCGACCAGCTGCGCGCCAGCTCCGGTTGGTGGGCGGCGAGCGCGTCCACGATGGCGCGGTGCTCGGCGACCGTTCGGTCTACCGCGTTCGACTGAGTGATTCCGCGCCAGATGCGCACCCGCACGGTCGGGCCGGCCAGGGTGTCGAGCAGCTGCGCCAGGTAGGCGTTGCCCGAGCACTGCGCGATGGCGCGGTGGAACTCGAGGTCGTGCTCGACGAGTTCCTCGACCGACTTGGCGTGCTCGGTCGCGTCGCAGAGTGCCCGCAGCTTGTTGATCTCCTCGACGTCGATGCGCTGGGCGGCCATCGCGGCGGCGGCGGGTTCGAGGATCCGCCGGACCTGCAGCACCTCGAGCAACGAGTCCTCGCCGCGGTGCAGGTCGAGCACGAAGCTCAGTGCGCCGAGCAGGTCGTCCGCGCGCAGGCTGGACACGTAGGTGCCGTCACCTTGACGCACGTCCAGCACCCTGACCAGCGACAACGCCTTGACCGCCTCGCGCAGGGAGTTGCGGGACAGCCCGAGGCGCTCGGCCAGGTCGGCCTCTCTCGGCAGCCGATCGCCCGGCTTGAGCTCGCCGGAGACGATCATCTCCTTCACGCGCAGGATCGCGTCGTCAGTAACCGCCACGGCACCCTCTGTTCGATAGACCTCGGATGTCTAACCCACAGTATGGGCTACATCTGTCTCGTATCGTGACATTGGGTCATGAATAACGAGTTGACCTTAGAATCAGTTATCTTCTAACGAGTACGTGACGGGATCCCGTCTTGTCGCCATAATGGTCTGGACCATTCAGGGAGGGATCTTGGACGCCGTTGTCGCAGCCCCGCAGGCGCTGCTCGGTCGCACGATCGTCGGTCCTGCCTCGGTGCGGATCAGAGACGGTCGAATCGTCGAAGTGATCACCGGTGAGCCCCCCGCGGGCGCCGAGGTCCTGCCCGACGGTCTGCTGACACCCGGTCTCGTCGACGTGCAGGTGAACGGATTCGTCGGCGTCGACTTCGCCGAGGCCGACGCCGACGCGATGCGGGCCGTCGCAGGTGCTCTGCCGTCCACAGGTGTGACCCGGTTCCTGCCGACCCTGATCACCGCGCCGGTCCCGGTCGCGCTGCGTCAGGCCCGTGCCGTTCTCGCGGCGTCGGCTTCCTTGGCTTCCGGTGCCCGGCCGTTGGGTGTGCATCTCGAAGGGCCGTTCCTGTCACCAAAACGCGCCGGCGTGCACGACCCGACTTTGATGGTCGCTCCTGGGCCGTCGGAGATCGATGCTCTGCTGGAGCTCGGGTCGGCTTTGCGGATGGTGACGCTGGCGCCGGAGCAGCCCGGCGGGTTGGACGCGGTCCGGCGTTTGGTTTCCGCGGGCGTCCTTGTGGCGGTGGGACATTCCGACGCCACCGGGGAGCAGACGCGAGCCGCCGCCGACGCGGGGGCGCGCATGGTGACCCACCTGTTCAACGCGCAGCGGCCACTAGGACACCGGGAGCCAGGGGTTCCCGGTGTTGCTTTGGTGGACGATCGTTTCACTCTCGGATTGATCGCCGATCTCGCGCACGTCGGCCCGGACGTTTGCCGCCTGGTGTTCAACGCTGCCGGTGCGCGGGTTGCTCTCGTGACCGATGCCGTTGCCGCTGCTGGGATGCCTCCTGGGCGGTACCAGCTCGGAGGTGCCGACGTTGTTCTGACTGACGACGGTGTGCCTCGGTCGCCTGAGGGCACGATCGCCGGGTCCGCTCTGACGTTGGACCGCGCGATCCGCAACATCGTGTCCGTTGGGGTGCCGGTTGAGGATGCGTTGGCTTCGGCGACGATCGTGCCCGCTGAGGTGATCGGGGAGTCGGGGTTGGGGCGGTTGGCGCCCGGCGCTGTCGCTGACCTCGTGTGGTGGGACTCGGACCTTCGCCCTCGCAAGGTCTGGGTGGACGGGGCGGTCGCGTACGACGCCGACAACCCGTCGCTGCCCAAGTCGGCCAGCTACGCCACGGCTGGTCAGTAGCGAACACGAAAGGGGCCCTCGCCGCGGCGAGGGCCCCTTTCGCATGTCTGGGGCGGCCCAGATCGCGCGCTAACGCAGGCGTCCCCCGCCACGGATCCCCCCGCGCGAATTCTTCCAGGCGGCACTGACATTCCGGGCCTCGTCGACGCACGGGCTGCGCCCGTTCGGTGAGCGCGCCTGCTCGGGGTCCCCGCCCACGCCCGGCGGCGTGTCGTCCGTGCAGGCCGCGTGTCGCCCTTTCAGCACCCCCGAGTTGTCCGTTCGCCACGCCCGAGTTGTCCGTTGGTGCCCGCTCCAGAGACGCGAATGCCCCGGCGGGTGCACCCGCCGGGGCATTCGTCAACCACGTCAGAGCGTGCGCGTCACCTTGTTGAGGCCACGCGGGTTGTCCGGGTCCCCGCCCCGCGCCAGCGCCAACCCGTGCGCCAGCCGCTGAATCGGCAGGATCTCCAGAATCGGCGCCACCTCCTCAGCCGTCTCCGGCACGAGAATCCGGTGCGCCGCCGCCACCTTGTCAGCCGCAGACCCAACAGCGGTCACGTCGGCCCCACGCTGGTGCACGGCCTCCAGAACATCCCGCAACGCGTCGCCACCCTTACCCGCCGACGTAACCGCCAGCACGGCCGTCTCAGCGTCCACGGCCGCAACAGGCCCGTGCAACAGATCGGCCCCGCTATAGGCCCGCGCCGCCAGGTACGACGTCTCGGCGAGCTTCAAAGACGCTTCGAGAGCCGTCGGGTATGAGTAACCCCGACCGGTGGTCAGCACACGGTCGACGAACCGGTACCGCCCAACAACCTCGTCGATCCCAGGAGAAGCCAGAGCCGAGGAAGCCAACTCGCCTAGCGAAGCGGCGGCGGAGCCGTCACCACCACGAGCAGCGTCGACCAGCAGATACAAAGCCAGCAGAGTCGCCGAGTAGGTCTTGGTGGCGGCGACGGCGTGCTCAACGCCCGCGCCGACATCCACGGACAGCTCGGCGGCGGCGTTGATCGGCGAGGTGGCCGTGTTGGTCACCGCGACCGTCAAAGCGCCGCGCCGGCGGGCGGACGCCGTGACCTCGAGCAGGTCCGGGGAGCCGCCCGACTGCGACACGGTCACCAGCAGCACGTCCCGCAGGTCCGGCTCGGCGCCGTACAACGTCGTCGTGGACGCGGACACCAGACCGGCGGGCAGTTCCAGCAGCACCTCGGTCAGGTACTTCGCGTAGATCGCCGCGTGGTCGGACGAGCCGCGCGCGGCGAAGAGGACGAAGCGCGGGGCGCGGGCGCGGATCGCTGAGGCGACCGAGGCGAACTCGGCGCGGCGTTCGTACAGGGAACTGAAGATCTCGGGCTGCTGGGCGATCTCGGCTGCCATGTGCTGACCGGGCTGAGAAGTCATGTCGTGCCTTTCGCAATCAGCTCTGCAGCGGCCCGGAGACTCACCCGAGACCCGCCGTGGGTGTCGATGCGGGCGCCGCTGCCCAGGTCCGGACCCGGCACGCCGGTCTCCACGTGCACGGTGTCCAGACCAAGCTTAGTTAACAAAGTTACCAGTTGGCGAGCATGTTCATGACGGTGCGCGTCCCTGGTCACCACCACGATCGTCCGCCCATCGGCGACGCTCGCAACCTCTTCGGCGGTCACCGAAGCGGACGCGATCACCTGGGTGTCCGGACGCAGTTCCCGCAGGTACGGGCCCAGGCCCCACGGCACGTCGCCGACCGCGATCGACGGCGCCACCACCAGGTCGACGACGAGCAGCGGCCCTCGCAACGACACCGAGCCCGACAGGGCACGACGGGCCGCCAGCATGCCGATCTCCGCGTCGTGCGCGTCGACCCGCGCGGGCGGCGTTCCCAGGGCCAGCGTCCGCGTGGCCGCCTGCGTCAGGCGTTCCTCGGACAGTTCACCGGACTTCACCGCCGCCACGATGCTGTCGACCAGCCACTGCATGCCGTCGTCGTCGAGCGGCTCGCCGCCCAGGCACAGGGCGTCCACGCCCGCGGCCAGAGCACGAACCGCGCCCTGTGCGAGATCGCCGCCGACGGCCTTCATGTCCAGGCCGTCCGTGATGATCGCGCCGGTGAAGCCGAGTTCCGAACGCAGCACCGAGATCGCCTTGGGGTTCAACGTCACCGGCGCCGAACCCCACTCGGCCACGACCAGGTGGCCGGTCATGATCGACCGGACACCCGCCGAGATCGCCGCGCGGAAGGGCACCAGCTCAACTGAACGAAGCTCGTCAACCGTCCGCGGCAGCACCGGCAGCTGTTCGTGTGAGTCCACAGTGGACGCGCCGTGGCCGGGGAAGTGCTTGGCGCACGCGGCGACGCCCACGGTCTGCATGCCCTCGACGAACGCCGCCACGTGCCGGGCCGCCGACGAGGGATCCGAACCGAAGGAGCGGACGCCGATGATCGGGTCCTCCAGTGTCAGCACGAGGTCCGCCGACGGCGCCAGGTTGAGCGAGATCCCGCACGCCGCGAGGCGCGCGCCGATCGACGCCGCCACCTCACGGGTCAGGTCGAGGTCGTTCGCGGCGCCCAGCGCGTGGTTGCCGGGCACCTCCGAACCACGACCGGCGTCCAGGCGGGTGACGTCGCCGCCCTCCTCGTCGATGCCGATCACCACGTCCGGACGCGCGGAACGCAGTTCCGAGCACAACGACGTCACCTGCGAGTCGGAAACAACGTTGCGGCCGAACAGGACGACGCCACCGAGGCCGTCGGACACCCGGCGCAGCAACCAGTCGGGGGCGGTCGTTCCGTGGAATCCGGGCAGTAGAACGGCTGCGGCCAACTGCTCCACGCGTTATCCCTTCACCGCGCCGGCCGTGACACCGGCGACCATCTTCCGCTGGACGATCAGGAAGAACACGAGCGCGGGCACCGTGAACAACACCGAGGCGGCCATCGCGCCACCCCAGTCGGTGCCGAACGCCGTCTGGAACCCGGACAGGAACACCGGCAGCGTCTCGCGGTCCTGGCTGCGGATGAGCACCTTGGCGAACAGGAACTCGTTCCACGCCGTGATGAACGCGAACACCGACGTGGCCACCAGGCCGGGGCCGAGCAGCGGCAGCGTCACCTTCTGGAACGCGCCCCACCGACCGCAGCCGTCGACCATCGCGGCCTCTTCGAGCTCGATCGGGATGCCGTTGACGAAGCCGCGCAACGTCCACGCGCAGAACGGCAGCGTGACCGCGAAGTACACGAGGATCAGCGACGTCAGGTGTTCGTAGAGCTGAAGGTCGCGCATCATCAGGAACATCGGGATGAGCAACGCCTCGAAGGGCGCCATCTGGGCGACGAGCATGAGCAGCACGAAGCCCTTGCGGCCACGGAACCGCAGGCGGGACATGGCGACCGCGGCGAGCAGACCGACCACGATCGACGCCAGCACCGCGGTCAGCGTGACCGTCAGGCTGTTCGCCAGAGACGACAGGAAGCCCTGTTTCGTCCACGCGGTCACGAAGTTCACGGCCGTGACCTTGAACGGCACCAGGTCGTAGCCGCTGGTGAGCAGCGTGCCCTTCGGCTTCAGCGCGGACGTGATCATCCAGTAGGTGGGGAACGCGAAGAACGCCGCGAGCACGAGCCCGAAGACGTTGGCCACCGGCCTTCTCACAGCTGTCCCTCCTCGGTCCGCAGGAGCCTGCGCAGGTACTGGAACGTCAGCAGCGCCAGGATGATCATCATGACCACGCTGACCGCCGCGCCCACACCGAAGTGGCCCTTCGCGATGCCCTCCAGGTACTGCAGCACGGCGAGCGTCGTGCTCTCGCCGCTCGGACCGCCCTCCTTGAACACCCAGATCTGGGCGAAGACCTTGAAGTCCCACAGCGTCGACAGGAACGTCACCATCATCAGCAGGGACTTGATCTCGGGCCAGGTGACCGCGCGGAACGTCTGCACACCGCTCGCGCCGTCGATCCCCGCGGCCTCGTAGAGATCGCGCGGGATGCCCAGCAGGCCGGCGTAGAGGGAGAACGCGAGGAACGGGATCGCCTGCCACACGATCAGCAGACCGACCACGGTCAGCGTCGACGCGCCCGACGAGAACCACGAGTGCCCGGCGAACGAGTCGAACCCGAGCTTGACCAGGGTCTTGTTCAGGATCCCGTACGTCTGGTCGAACATCCAGATGTAGACGGTCGCGGACGCGAGGATCGGCATCGCCCACGCGCACAGCATGGTCACCTGCAGCACGATCCGCACCCATGGGCTGAGCGAGCGCATCAGCAGCGCGATCAGCAGACCGGCGATCACCGAGGTGGCGACGACGGCGACGGTGAAGACGATCGTCCGCACCGTCACGTCCCAGAACCGCTCGTCCTGCAGGATCTCGGCGTAGTTGTCGAACCCGGTCCACACGATCTCGCCGCGGAACAGCTCACCGAGGTTCAGCTGCCGGAAGCTGGTCACGAACACCGAGACGACCGGGAACCCGATCAGCCACAGGATCGCGATGACCGCGGGCGCCAGCAGGAGGTAGGGCAGCGCCCGGTCGAAGGCGCCGCCACGACGGCGCTCGCGCGCGCCGCCCGTCACGGCAGGCGGCAGCGCCGGCGGGACGGATCCCGCCGGCGCAGCCGACTCGGTCGTCTTGACGGCCGTCATTATCCGGTCGTCAGCTTCCCAGTGCCTTGCTGATGGCCTCGTTGGCTTCCTTCGCCACGGTGTCCAGCGGCTTGGCACCCGTCAGGTACGCGGTCAGCGCGTCCTTCAGCGGGTTCTGGCCGGCCTCGACGGCCGCCCACTTCGGCGTGGTCGGGGTGACCTTGCCGTTCGGCGCGGCCTTCGCGAGGGCCTTGCCGACCGCGTTGGACTCCAGCTTCGAGGTGTCCTTCGAGGTACCCGGAACGGCGCCGCCCTCGGCCAGCATGTCCTGGTACTTCTTGCTGCTCAGCAGCGCCAGGTACTTCTTGGCGATGTCGGCGTTCTTGCTGTTCGCCGGGATGGCGAGGTTCGAGCCGCCCAGGAAGACCGGCGCGGTCTTGCCCGCCGTCTTGGACGGGATCGGGAACGCCGAGGTCTTGTCCTTCAGCTCCGGCTTGTCCTTGACCGCGCTGCCGAGCTCCCACGGGAGACCGATCATCATGGCCACGTTGCCGGTCTCGAAGACCTCGTACTGCTGCGGCTTGGCCTCGTCGGTGTCCTTCGCGGCCTTCGTGCCGGACGCGTCGACCAGCGACTTGTACGCCTCGAAGCCGGCCTTGGACTGCGCCGAGTCGAGCGCGCCGGTCCACTTGCCACCGGACTCCTTGGCGACGTCGCCGCCCTCGTCCCAGAGCAGGGACAGCAGGAAGTACCAGGACTGACCCGGCAGGTACAGCGCCTGGAACTCGGGGTTCGAGGCGTTGGCCGCCTTCAGCTTGTTCATCGCGTCGATCCACTCGGCGCGCGACGTGGGCGGGTTCGCGATGCCCGCGGCCTGGAACAGGTCCGTGCGGTAGATGACCGTGCGGTTCGCGGCGTAGAACGGCACACCGAACTTCTTGCCGTTCAGGGTGAGCGAGTCCTCGAGACCGCTCAGCCACTCACCACCGTTGAACTGGCCCTTGTCCGCGGTGAGGTCGGTCAGCGTCTTCTCGTCCGCGAAGCCCGCGGTCTGCGTGTTGCCGAGCTCGATGACGTCCGGGGGAGTGTTGCTGCTGAGCGCCGTGGTCAGCTTCTCCTGGATGCCGTTCCACTTCTGGACCTCGTACTTGACCTTGACGCCCTTGTTGCTCGCCTCGAACTCCTTGTTCAAGGCGTCCGTGAGCGTGGTCGGCGCGGAGCCGTCCATCAGCCACACGGTCAGCGTCTTCTCTCCTCCTGAGTCGCCGCTGCCACTGTTGGTGCTCGTGCCACATCCGGCCACGGCTACCGCCAGTGCGGCGGCACCGGCAGCGAGTCCTCTCCAGCCCTTCACAGTCGCGCCCTTTCAGCAAGCCCGGCTCCAGCGCCGGAACGCCCAAGTGGTTCAGACCAATGCGGCTTAGCGTGTGCCGCGCCACAGATCCTGTCAAGGCCGATGCCAAGTCGTTGCGAAGTCATCCGATCATTTGCGTGTCGATTTTCAACCGCTTGATGCGCCCTTCTCGCGGGTTATCGGGGGTTCGAGCGCACGAATCGGCACGGACAAGGCATCCTTGACAGGCGTGGTTGTGAAGTTCGAGGAGGAGGCCATGCTGGAGACGACGCCTGCATCGGGCGTGGACGCCAGGACCCGTGCGCAGCGCGAGCCCAAGTACTGGGGTCTCAAGCGGCATCTGCTCGACCTGCTGCGCGCGTTGCCGCCGGGGTCGCCGATCCCGACGGAACGATCACTGGCGGCGGAGTTCGACGTCTCCCGAACCACGGTGCGCCAAGCGCTTGCGGAGCTGACCGTCGAGGGCAGGCTGCTCCGCGTGCAGGGCAAGGGGACCTTCGCGGCTGAGCCGAAGGTCGCACAGCGACTGCAGCTGTCTTCGTACACAGAGGACATGAAGGCGCAGGGCCGGGTGCCGTCCTCGAAGCTGATCGAGGCGTCCGAACAGCCCGCCGAGGCGGAGCTCGCCCGGCTGCTGGGCGTCCGTCCCGGTGCGAAGGTGCTGCGGCTGCACCGCCTCCGTCTGGCCGACGGCGAGCCGATGGCGATCGAGACGACCCACCTCGCGCTCGGCCGGTTCCGCGGGCTGCGCCGGTACCTGGCGCCCGGCGCCTCGCTGTACCAGGTGCTGCGCGAGCGGTTCGGTGTCGAGATGGGACACGCGGAGGAGACGATCGAGACGGCGCTCGCGTCGCCCGAGGAGGCCGAGCTGCTCGGCGCGGACATCGGCCTGCCGATGCTGCTGCTGTCCCGGCACTCGTTCGACACCGAGGGCAACCCGATCGAGTGGGTGCGGTCGGTGTACCGCGGCGACCGGTACAAGTTCGTCGCCACGCTGAACCGTCCGCAGTAGACCGCCGTGGCCGACATCGCCTGGGGGACGCCGCGCGCTCGCCTGGTGCTGGCCACCACGATCATCGGGTCGGGCATGGCGATGCTCGACTCCACGATCGTCAACGTCGCGCTGCCGCGCATCGGTGACGAGCTCGAGGCGTCCGTCACGGATCTCCAGTGGATCCTCAACGGGTACCTGCTCGCCCTGGCTTCGCTGATCCTCGTCGCTGGATCGCTGGGGGACCGGTTCGGGCGGCGGCGCGTCTACGTGATCGGCGTCGTCTGGTTCGGTCTCTCGTCACTGCTGTGCGGTGTCGCGACGAACGTGTGGACCCTGGTCCTCGCGCGCGTGCTGCAGGGGATCGGCGGGGCTCTGCTCACGCCCGGCGCGCTGGCGATCCTGCAGTCCTCGTTCGGACGCGACGCCCGGTCCAGGGCGATCGGGGCGTGGTCCGGGCTGTCCGGCGTGGCCACCGCGATCGGGCCGCTCGTCGGCGGGCTGCTCGTGCAGGTGTGGTCGTGGCGGCTGGCCTTCCTGATCAACCTGCCCGTGGCCGCGCTGTGCGTGTGGCTCGCGCTGAAATCGGTGCCCGAGTCGAAAGACGACGAGGCCGGCCATCCCGACTACGTCAGCTCGGGGGTCGGCGCGATCGGGCTGGCCCTGCTGACCGGCGGGATCGTCGAACAGTCCTACCTCTGGGCCGGGCTCGGGATGGTCGCGTTGATCGTGTTCGGCGTGGTCCAGGCGCGCAGCTCGGACCCGCTGGTGCCGCCGGAGCTGTTCCGGGACCGGACGTTCGTGCTGTCCAACGGCCTGACGTTCCTCATGTACGGCGCGCTGGGCGCGGTCATGTGGCTGCTGGTGCTGCAGCTGCAGGTGTCGGCCGGCTACTCGCCGACGGCGGCGGGCCTGGCCAGCGTGCCGATCACGATCATCATGCTGCTGACGTCGGCCCAGTCCGGCCGGCTCGCGCAGAAGTACGGTCCGCGGGCCCAGCTGGTGATCGGGCCGATGCTGGTCGGGGCGGGCATGTTGCTGCTGCGCAACGCCGTCCCGGGCTCGTCATACCTGACCGACGTGCTGCCGGGCGTGCTCGTCTTCGGCGTCGGCCTCGCCGCCGTCGTCGCTCCCGTGACCGCCACCGTGCTGGCCGCCGCGCCGGACCGGCACGCGGGCATCGCGTCGGGTGTGAACAACGCGGTCGCCCGAACCGGCAGCCTGCTGGCGGTCGCGGTCCTGCCGAGCGTCGTCGGCCTGACCGGCGACCGGTACAGCGACCCGGCCGCCCTCACGTCGAGCTGGCAGATGGCCCTAGTGCTGTGCGCGATAGCCGCGGCCGCCGGCGGGCTGATGGCGCTGGGCGTCGACAACAAGGTCCTCGACGTCCCGGCTGAGCCGGACGAGTGCCCGCACACCGGTGAGTGCATGCACCTCGGTGTGGAGGGTCCGCCGACGCACATCAAGCCGGGCACCCACGAGCTCTCAGGAGCTCAGCAGGCGGGCCAGTAGGGCCGGCTCGATGTTGCCGCCGGACACGACGCCGACGGTCTTGCCGTTCGCGACCTTCGGGTAGGCGGCCACGACGGTCGCCCCGCTCGGCTCGGCGACGATCCGGGTCCGCCGCGCGATCTGCGCCACCGCCGCCCCGATCTCCTCGTCGGACACGGTGACGATGTCGTCGACGTACTTCCGGATGTGCGCGAACGTCAGCTCGGACGGTTCGGCCCGCAGCCCGTCCGCGATCGTGCGCGCCCGGTCCTGCGGCGACCACCGCACCAGCTCGCCCGCGCGGAACGACTCCGCCGCGTCCCCGGCCAGCTCCGGCTCGACCCCGATGACCCGCACGCCCGGCCGCAGCGACTTCACGGCCGTCGCGATGCCGGAGATGAGCCCGCCGCCGCTGACGGGAACGATCACGGTCGAGACGTCCGGCAGGTCCGCGACGATCTCCAGGCCGATGGTGCCCTGCCCGGCGATCACGTCGGGGTGGTCGAACGGCGGGATGAGCGCGGCGCCCAGCTCCTCGACGAGCTCCTCGGCCCGCGCCTCGCGCTGACCGATCGGCACGAGCACGACGTCGGCGCCGTGCGAGCGGGTCGCGTCGATCTTGAGCTGCGGCGTGTTGTCCGGCACGACGATCGTGGCCTTCACCCCGGCGAGCTTCGCGGCGTAGGCGACGGCCTGGGCGTGGTTGCCGCTGGAGTAGGCGACGACGTTCGTGCCCTCGGGCAGGCGGGACAGGGCGTTGAACGCGCCGCGGATCTTGAACGCGCCGATCGGCTGCAGGTTCTCCGGCTTGAGCCACAGCTGCCCGTCGCCCCACGGCAGCAGCGGCGTGCGCAGGACCACGGGTGAGATGGCCTCGGCGGCCGCTTCGATGTCGGAGATCGTCACCAGTCGCATGGTTCCGATGATGCACGTCACCGCGGCCCAACCGAAGAAGTGGTCCGGGCGTCCCACTTTTTGCCATGACTGCGGAGAAGACCGAGAAGATCACCCCGACCAAGATCGTCGCGAGCGTGCTCGCCGCCGTCACCGCGGCGCTGCTGAGCCTGCGCCTCAACGTCGTCGGCACCGTCATCGGAGCGGTGGTCGCGAGCCTGGCCACCACCATCGGCGCCGTTCTCTACCAGCGCTCGATGGAGCGCGAGAAGCGGTGGCAGGTGGTCGCCGTGGGCGGACTGCTCGTGTCGCTCACCGTGGTGGCCGTCGTGGCGAGCGTGCGGATCGTCCAGGGCACCCCGGTGAAGGCCCAGCAGCCGATCCCGACGGAAACGCAAAAGGTGATCGAAAGATCCACCGAGACGATCAAGGAAACGGTCCGGCCGACGGAGTCCACTCCGGCGACCACTCAGTCGCCCGCCGAACGCACCACTACGACCGAACCCCCGTCATCTCAGCTGCCTTCCAGCAGCTCAGCGCCTTCGTCAACTGTCACCACCATTAGGTGATCGTTTCACCGATTCGTGGTCGCGTTAACTGTCAAGGGCTACGGAGCGCAGTTGATCAGTCGTGAGCTGTGACACACTTCGACCACAGTTGGCCCCTGCCGTTATAGATAACAGGCTCATAACTTCACTCGAATGGGCGACACGGATCGGCTGTTCGAGGAGGCCTGGGAGGAGGGCGTGATGCAGCTCGTGGCTGATCCACTGACGCGCAGCGCCCGGAAGAACGAGGAAACGAGAGTTGGAGGGGTGGGGCGACCCCTGCCGCCGCCCCACCACCCGTCCCCCTAGAGCACCCGAGAGAGGTCCCTGCAACCAGCTCTCGGGCACCCCTGCACCCGAAGATGAGGGAGACGTCTGATGAACCGCACGAGTGCGGCCCGTTTAACCGGTGCCGTGTTGCTCGCCACCGGAGTCGTGACTGCTCTCAGCGTACCGGCGTTTGCGGACCCTGCCGCACCCGCCGGGGCTACCAGTTCCAACACGGAGAGCTACCCGTCCGAGTTGCTCCAGGCGGTCCAGCGGGATCTGGGCCTGAACGCCGATCAAGCACGCGTCCGTCTCGCCAGCGATGAGCGGTCCGGCTCCATCGAGAACTCCGCCAAGTCTCAACTCGGCGAGGCGTTCGGCGGCGCTTGGATCGACCAGTCGTCCGGCAAGTTGCAGATCGCCTCAACCAAGCCCGGCGTTACCGTCGACGGCGCCGATGTGAGGACCGTCAAGTACTCGCAGCAGCAACTCAACGGCACCAAGACTGTTCTGGACGTGCTGAAGGCGCCGTCGAGCGTCACGAGCTGGCGGGTCGACGACCAGACCAACAGCGTCGTGGTCGAGGTCAACAAGACCCAGCGCGACGCCGCCACCGAGGCGTTCCTGAAGACCGTCCGGTCGATCAGCCCCGCGGTCCAGGTCGCCGAGGTGACCGAGTCGCCGACGCCGCTGTACGACCTGCGCGGCGGTGACGCGGTCTACATGGGCGGCGGACGCTGCTCGCTCGGGTTCTCCGTCCAGGGCGGCTTCGTGATCGCCGGCCACTGTGGTCGCGCGGGCACCGCGACCCAGGGCTACAACCGCGTCTCCCAGGGCACCTTCGCGGCCAGCGTGTTCCCCGGCAACGACTACGCGTGGGTCCGGACCAACTCGAACTGGACGCCTCGCCCGTGGGTCAACCACTACGGAGGCGCGAACGTGATCGTGAAGGGCTCGACCGTGGCCGCGATCGGCGCGACGATCTGCCGCTCCGGCTCGACCACCGGCTGGCGTTGTGGCCGGGTCCAGGCCTACAACCAGACCGTCAACTACGCGCAGGGCCAGGTGCGCGGCCTCACCAAGACGAGCGCCTGCGCGGAGCCGGGTGACTCCGGTGGTTCGTGGGTGGCGGGCACCGGCTTCGGTCAGGCCCAGGGCGTGACCTCCGGTGGTTCCGGCAACTGCACCTCCGGCGGCACCACGTATTTCCAGCCAGTCAACCCGATCCTGCAGCGCTACGGCCTGCGCCTCGTGACCGGATGATCAGCTGAACTGAACAGACCGTTTCGAGAGCCCGTACCAGAAGCCTTCAACGCTGGTACGGGCTTTCTCGTGCGTCGCCGCGCCGAGTGCCACGAACAGCGGTGCGAAGTGCTCGGTGCGCGGATGCGCGATCCCGGCCGCGGGTGCCTTCACCTCGAAGTCCAGCAACGCGTCCACGTCACCCTCGCTCAGCCGCTCGTTCGCCCAGTCGTCGAACTCCTTCGACCACGACGGCGGCTCGTAGTCCGGGCCCGCCGGGAAGTTCACGCAGCTCAGGTTGTGCGTCATGAAGCCGCTGCCGACGATCAGGACGTTCTGGTCGCGCAACGGCGCCAGCCTGCGGCCGATCTCGTGCAGCTCGCGCGGGTCCAGCGTCGGCATGGACATCTGCAGCACCGGCACGTCGGCGTCCGGGAACATCTCCTTCAATGGGACGTACGCGCCATGGTCGAGCCCGCGCGTCTCGTCCTGGGCGACGTGGCCGAGCAGCTTGCGGACGTCGTCCGCCAGCTCCGGAGCGCCGGGCGCCGGGTACTTCACCTGGTAATAGCGCTGTGGGAAGCCCCAGAAGTCGTACGTCAGCGGCACGGTCGTGGTGGCACCGATCGTCGTCGGCGCCTCCTCCCAGTGCGCGGAGACCATCAGGACGGCCTCCGGGCGCGGGAGGGCGGCGGACCAGTCCCGGAGCTCCTTGGTCCACCGCTCGTCGTCAGCCAGCGGAGGAGCGCCGTGGCTCAGGTACAGGACAGGTGCGGTCACGCCTCTCAGCGTACGCGATTTAGTTCAAATTTCAACGACTCTGCCGCGGTCTTGGGGTCCTCGGCCTCGGTGATGGCGCGCACGACGACGACGCGGGTCGCGCCGGCCTCGAGCACCTGACTGAGGTTCGACTGGTCGATGCCGCCGATGGCGAACCAGGGGCGGATGCAGCCCCTGGTGGCTTTGACCAGATCGAGTCCGGGGGCCGGGCGGCCCGGCTTCGTCGGCGTCGGCCAGCACGGGCCGGTGCAGAAGTAGTCCGCGCCGTGCTGGGTGGACGCGGCGCGCATCTGGTCCACGTCGTGCGTGGAGCGGCCGATGACCATCTTCTCGCCCACGACGTGGCGCGCGATCGCCACCGGCAGGTCGTCCTGGCCGAGGTGCAGCACGTCCGCCTTCACCGCGTACGCGACGTCCGCGCGGTCGTTGACGGCGAGCAGCGCACCCCGATCCTCGCAGATGCCCGCGATCTGTTCGAGCGCGGCGATCTCCTGCTTGGCCTCCAACGACTTGTCGCGCAGCTGCACGATGTCGACGCCGCCCGCGAGCGCCGCGTCCACGAACTCCGCGAGGTCCGGGCGGTTCGGGGTGCAGAGGTACAGGTTCGCGTCGGCGAGTCGTTGCCTGATCAGGTTTCCGTCGAGTCCTGGCACGCTCGCACGGTAACCGTTACGGTGGGGCTTGGTCCGCACGGGAGCCTGGAGAACACCGGGCTGAGAGGGAGCGTGGTTCGCTCCGACCGTCGAACCTGATCCGGGTCATGCCGGCGCAGGGAGCGTGAATGCCTTGACCGTAGAAGTGTCCGTCCTCGGCGGCGGTGTCATCGGCCTGTCCGTGGCGTGGTTCGCCGCGCGCGACGGGTTCTCCGTGAACGTGCACGATCTCGGCTCGCCGCACGGCGGTTCGGTCGTCGCGGGCGGCATGCTCGCGCCCGTCTCAGAGGCTTGGCCGGGTGAGGAAACCGTTACCGCGCAAGGTGTTGCGGCGCTGGCTCGGTGGCCGGGGTTCGCCGCTGAGCTGAACGTAGAATTGTTCAACAATGGGACGATCGTGGTCGGGACTTTGCCCGGCGACCTGGCCGAACTTCGTCGTATTGAGGGATTGTTCAACAATGGTGAAGTAGAATTGTTGAACAATAGGGCGATCCGACAGGTGGAGCCGGCGTTGGGGCCGGCGGTGCGCGGCGGGGTGTTCGCGCCGGGAGATCTGGCGGTGGACAACCGCGAGCTGCTTTCCGCGCTGCGCAAGGCTTGCGTCGAGACCGGGGTCACCTTCAATTCCAATGTGGACGGACGGTTCACGGTGATCGCGGCGGGGGCGTGGAGCGGAGCCCTGCATCCGGCGCTGAAGGACGTGATCCGACCGGTGAAGGGCGAGATCCTGCGCCTGACAAGACGTTCCGGGGCGCTGCCGCCACCAACGCACACGATCCGCGCTTCGGTGTCCGGGCGGCCGGTGTACATCGTGCCGCGCAACGACGGGGTCGTCGTCGGCGCCACCCAGTACGAAGCCGGGTTCGACACCGACGTGACGGTCGCCGGCGTGCGAGACCTGTTGCGGGACGCGGAAACCGTGCTGCCGGGCATCGCCGAGTACGCGCTCGCCGAGTGCGCGGTCGGGTTCCGCGCGGGCAGCCCGGACAACGTGCCGATCGTCGACTGGCTGGAGCCCGGCGTCATCGCCGCGTGCGGTCACCACCGCAACGGTCTGCTGCTGGCGCCGCTGACGGCGGCGCGGGTCCTCGAACTGCTCAAGGGAGGAACACCGTGAACGCACGGGTCAACGGCGTGGTCCGGGACCTGCCGGACGGCGCGACCGTCGCACACGTCCTGGAGCTGCTGAACGCGCCGCCGTCGGGTGTCGCGGTGGCCCTGGACGGCGAGGTCGTGCCGAGGGCGGCCTGGTCTTCGACGTTGGTGCCATCAGGTGGTGTGGTCGAGGTGCTCACCGCAGTGCAGGGAGGATGACGTGGACGACCCGTTGATCATCGCGGGCCGCGAGTTCCGGTCGCGGCTGGTCACCGGCACCGGTGGCGCGACGAACCTGTCCGTGCTCGAACGCGCGCTCGTCGCGTCCGGCACCGAGCTGACGACCGTCGCCATGCGGCGCGTCGACTCGGCGGGCCGGACCGGCGTGCTGGACCTGTTGCGGCGCCTGGGAATCGGCGTCCTGCCGAACACCGCGGGCTGCCGTTCGGCCGCTGAGGCCGTGTTGACGGCACGACTGGCCCGCGAGGCGTTGGAGACGAACTGGGTCAAACTGGAAGTCGTTGCCGACGAACAAACCCTGCTGCCCGACCCGGTCGAACTGCTGGACGCCGCCGAGCAGTTGGTCGACGACGGCTTCGTGGTACTGCCGTACACCAACGACGATCCGGTGCTGGCGTTGAAGCTCGAGGACATCGGATGCGCCACGGTGATGCCGCTCGGGTCGCCGATCGGAACCGGTCTCGGGATCCGCAACCCGCACAACATCGAGCTGATCGTGTCGCGCGCGTCCGTGCCGGTCGTTCTGGACGCCGGCATCGGTACCGCGTCCGATGCCGCGCTGGCCATGGAACTCGGGTGCTCGGCGGTGCTGCTGGCGACGGCGGTGACGAGGGCGGAGAAGCCGGAGCTGATGGCGGCGGCCATGCGGGCGGCGGTCGAAGGGGGCAGGCTCGCTCGGCTGGCCGGCCGAATTCCGCAACGTTTCTGGGCACAGGCGTCTTCACCCGCACTCTGAGCCGTCTTCCCTGGGCGATGGGTAACCTTGAGCATTACCCCGCCGCACGCGTGGCCGCGCGCGGCGCGAGCTCATCACCACAGGAGGACATGAGAGCCGTGACGGCCCCCATTGACGCCGAGGTCGAGGACGCGACCGCGCGCCTGTACCTGGCGATCGGCCGGCTGGCCCGGTTGCTGCGCCGCACCGGATCCCCTGGACTCGGCCCCGGCGCGGTCTCCGCGCTGGCCACCCTCGCCCGCTGCGGGCCCATGCGGCTGGGCGACCTCGCGACGAAGGAGGGCGTCGCCCCGCCGACGCTCTCCCGCATCGTCGCCGCCCTCGTCGAGGCCGGCTACGTCAAGCGCGAGCCGGACCCGCAGGACGGCCGCGCCTGGCTCGCCACGCCGACGCCCGAGGGCGAGACGATGGTGTCCGGCGTGCGGTCCGCCCGCGTGCGCGAACTGCAGCGCCGGATCGAGCAGCTGGCGCCGGAGCACCAGGCCGCGCTGGTCAGCGCCCTCGACGCGCTAGAGACGCTGGTCGGCGAGGACAGCAAGTAGGGCCTCGTTGAAGGCGTCGAACTCACGAACGAGCACGTCGCGGGTCTGGGCGAGCACGGCCTCGGCCATGGGACCGCTGAACTCCTCCGCGTTCACGAGGCGGGTGCCGCCGGGGTGCTCGTGCAGCTCCCAGCGGTGCCTGCCGAAGAACTGCTCGGGATCACCGCCCTGCGACCTCAGCACGTAGGGCTCCTTCGAGGTGATCTCGCCCTCGAAGTCCCGTGCGAACGGCGTGCCCTTACCCGCCCGCACCTTCGTGCGCGTGCCGTCCACCAGCATGTACTCCATCACCGGGTTCCACGTGGAATAGGCGGAGAAGTCCACCAGCACCTCCCACACGTCGTTGATCGGCGCGGGGATGACCAGCTCTGTCCTGACCTCATTTTCCTGCATGGTTGTTCAGTCTAATGGGCTCGGTAAAGTTGTTTTCATCGTCGGGATCAAGGGACAGGTGCAGCAGCGCGGCGTCGAGCGACGCCGCGAGATCGTCGACGCCGCGATCGAGCTGTTCGGGCGCAACGGGTACGCGGGCACGGGTGTCGCGGCCATCGCCAAGATCGCCGGCGTGACGCCGTCCGCGGTGATCCACCACTTCGGTTCGAAGGAGAACCTGCTCAAGGCCGTCCTGGACGAGTTCGACGCGCGTGCCGCCGCGCGGGTCGGTAGCCGGAGCCTGCGTGAGGCGTTGCTCGAGGACGCCGAGTACACGATGGCGCACAAGGGACTCGCGACACTGCACACCGTGCTGCAGGCCGAGCACATCGCGACCGACTCGGCGGTGCGAGACCGGTTCCGGGCGCGCAACCGCTTGCTGCGCGGGCATTTCGCGGCCGAACTGGGTGACGCGGGCGCGACCGAGCTGATCGCGTTCCTGGAAGGCGCGCTGACGGTGTGGCTGCTCGACCCGGAGACCACCGATCTCCGGGCCATGTACGAGCACTACCTGTCGAGCCGCCACATCGGCGACACCGGGCCGACGCCGCCGCCCAGCGGGTAGGACGCCTCGACCGACTTCACGATGAAGTCCTTGCCGAACCGCACGGCCTCCGGCACATCCGCGCCGCGGGCGAGCGCCGAGCTGATCGACGACGCGAGCGTGTCGCCGGACCCGTGCGTGTGCTTGGTTTCGTAACGCGGACCCGGCAGCTCGATGAAGTCCCGGCCGTCGAACAGCAGGTCCAGGCACTCGGGGTCGTCCCACATGTGCCCGCCCTTGACCAGCACCCACTGCGGGCCGAGCGCGTGCAGCGCCTCGGCCGCCTTGCGCTGGTCGTCGCGGTCCCGCACGGTGATCCCGGTGATCAGTCGCACCTCGTCGAGGTTGGGCGTGACCAGGGTCGCGCGCGGGAACAGCAGCCCCCGCAACGCGTCCAGCGCGCTGTCGGCCAGCAGCTGGTTGCCGTGCATGGACGCGGCGACCGGGTCGACGACGAACGGGATACCGGACCCGCCGATCCCGACCTCGTCGAGCGCGGGTGCGATCGCCTCGATGATCTGAGCGGACGCGAGCATGCCGGTCTTGGCGGCCTGCACGCCGATGTCCTCGACCACCGAGATGATCTGAGCGGCGACGACGGACGGTGGGATCTCCACGAAGTCCGTGACGCCCAAGGAGTTCTGCACGGTCACGGCGGTGACCGCGGTGCAGCCGTGCACCCCGCACGCGAAGAGCGTGCGGAGGTCGGCCTGGATGCCCGCACCACCGCCGGAGTCGGATCCGGCGATGGTGAGGACACGAGGTGGCGTGGTCATTCCGTCATTCCACGACCGGCAGGTAGACCTTGTTGCCGTGGTCGGAGAACTCGTGCGACTTCTCGGACATGCCGGCCTCAATGGCCTCCACAGTGGACAGTCCGCGTTCCTCGGCGTACTTGCGGACGTCCTGCGTGATCTTCATCGAGCAGAACTTCGGCCCGCACATCGAGCAGAAGTGCGCGGTCTTCGCCGGTTCCGCGGGCAGCGTCTCGTCGTGGAACGAACGGGCCGTGTCCGGGTCCAGCGACAGGTTGAACTGGTCCTCCCAGCGGAACTCGAAGCGCGCCTTGGACAGGGCGTCGTCCCAGTCCTGGACGCCGGGGTGACCCTTGGCGAGGTCGGCCGAGTGCGCCGCGATCTTGTACGTGATCACGCCGGTCTTCACGTCGTCGCGGTTGGGCAGGCCCAGGTGCTCCTTGGGCGTGACGTAGCAGAGCATCGCGGTGCCCAGCCAGCCGATCTGCGCGGCACCGATCGCGGACGTGATGTGGTCGTACGCCGGCGCGATGTCCGTGGCCAGCGGGCCGAGGGTGTAGAACGGCGCCTCGCCGCACCACTCCTCCTCCAGCCGGACGTTCTCGGCGATCTTGTGCATCGGCACGTGGCCGGGGCCCTCGATCATCACCTGCACGTCCTTCGCCCGCGCGATGTGCGTGAGCTCGCCCAGGGTCCTCAGTTCGGCGAACTGCGCCTCGTCGTTGGCGTCCGCGATCGAGCCCGGCCGCAGGCCGTCACCCAGCGAGAACGTCACGTCGTAGGTGCGCAGGATGTCGCAGAGCTCCTCGAAGTGCGTGTAGAGGAAGCTCTCCTTGTGGTGCGCCAGGCACCACGCGGCCATGATCGAACCGCCGCGCGAGACGATGCCGGTCACGCGCCGTGCGGTCAGCGGGACGTAGCGCAGCAGCACGCCCGCGTGCACGGTCATGTAGTCGACACCCTGCTCGCACTGCTCGATCACGGTGTCGCGGTAGACCTCCCACGAGAGCTGCGCGGGATCGCCGTTGACCTTCTCCAGCGCCTGGTAGATCGGCACGGTGCCGACCGGGACCGGCGAGTTGCGCATGATCCACTCGCGCGTCTCGTGGATGCGCTTGCCGGTGGACAGGTCCATGATCGTGTCGGCGCCCCAGCGGGTCGCCCACACCATCTTGTCGACCTCGTCCTCGATGGACGAGGACACGGCCGAGTTGCCGATGTTGGCGTTGATCTTGACGAGGAACTTCTTGCCGATGATCATCGGCTCGGCCTCGGGGTGCTTGCGGTTCAACGGGATCACCGCGCGGCCGATGGCGACCTCGTTGCGGACGAACTCCGCGTCGAGGTTCTCCCTGGTCGCGATGTAGCGCATCTCGGGGGTGATGATCCCGGCCTTGGCGTACGCCAGCTGCGTGACGGCGCCGTTGATCGGTTCCCGTGCGGCGATCCACTCCGACCGCAGCGGCGACAGTCCACTGTGGACGTCGATCACCGCGTTGTCGTCGGTATATGGACCGGAAGTGTCGTACAGGTCGACGTGCTCGCCGTTCGTGAGTTCCACCCTGCGGAACGGCACACCGTCGCGGTACACCTTCCTGGAGCCCGAGATGGGCCCGGTGGTCACGTTCGGCCGGACCGAGCGGTCGTCAAGTGCCGTCACGACATTTCCTCCCTACGCCGGCATTACCCGGTCAGGTTCAGGCGGTCGGTGACACCGTCGAGTCACCCTCTCAGCCCGCTGTGGCGCGAGCTCCCGCGTGTTGAGTTGTCCGTCCGACCATAGCCAGGGCGCGCCGTGGCTGCCAAGGGGGCGGTTTGGGCCTACTCTTTCCCGCGTGGCTGATCACCAGCCGTACCCACCCGGCGCGCGACGAGGCGAACGTCCCGCAGTGGTCTCCGCGTGCCCGTCGTGCGGCGAGCTGGCCGGCCGCGGCTATCCCGAATGCCGGTACTGCGCCGAGCTGCTCGACCAGTTCTGGTTGGCGGACTGGGAAGTCCTCCGATCCATGGAGCAGCTCGCGGACCGTGAACTGGCCGAGCTGGTGATCGGCGCCGACGTGGGAAAGTACCCGTGGACCTGCGTCGACTGGGCGATGACGCTGCTCGCGTGCTCGCGGTGCGGCGCCGAGCTCGGCACCGGTCCGGTCGAATGCGTGCGGTGCGCGGTGACCGAGGAACGCCGGTGGTCGTGGGACCACTCGGCGCACCCCTACACCATGAACGGCAACGAGCACATGCTGCGCGTCGCCCGAGCGGCGATGCGGGCACCGCACCGCCGCCGATCGACCGTCGTGCAGACCTGGCGGTTGCTGCTGCCGTTCCTGGTCGCGGGCCACGTCGTCGAACCGCACCATCTGGACCGGATCCGCGCCCACGTGCTCGCCGGCGGATATCCGGCCCTCGCCGAGTGCCACGACCTGGCCGAGCTGGCCGGGCTCCCCGAGCTGTTCTGGCGCCGGGGCGACCCGATCTCAACGCGGGTCGAGTACCAGCCGGACTCCGAGCGCCAGCAGCACGCCGCCCGAGATCTTTTCCAGCGCAAGGCGGACGCGCGAGCGGCTGAGCCAGGCGCGGATGCGGTGCAGAATGCCGACGACGACCAGGTACCAGGCCGTGTCCACTAGGACCCACACCATCGCGAACAGCAACAGCAGGCTCGTGTTGTCCGACGGCACGAACTGCGGCAGGAACGAGATCGCGAAGACGCCCAGCTTCGGGTTCGCCAGGTTCACGATCAGTCCGGACCGGAACGCGCTGCTCGCCGGCGGTGCGGTGAGCTCGTGCGGCTTGCTGAGCAACGCCTTCACACCCAGGTAGACCAGGAACAGCGCGCCGCCGATGCGTAGCGCGTGATAGGCGACCTCCGAGGCCGTGAGCAGCACGGACAGGCCGAGCGCCGCGGCGATCGCCCAGCAGGCGACCCCGGCCTCCATGCCGATGACCGTGGCCAGCGCCGCGCGTCGCCCGTGCACCGACTGTCGCAGGACCAGCGCCGTGCCGGGTCCGGGCGACAGTGCGATCAGGAACGACGCCGCGATCAGCGCGGCCAGGTTGTCCAACATGCTCTGATGGTCGCTGGTCGGTGCAACTGGGTTTCAGGGTTGACCTGGAGCGCGCTCCAGGAGCCAGCATCAGGTGCATGAATCGAACACTGGGGCGTTCGGGAATCGAGGTGTCCGCGCTGGGCGTGGGCACATGGGCGATGGGCGGTCCGTGGTGGGGCGGTGACCAGCCGCTCGGCTGGGGACCGGCGGACGACGCCGAGTCCGTGCGGGCCCTGCGGCGGGCGTTCGAGATGGGCGTGACGCTCTACGACACCGCGGACACCTACGGGTGCGGGCACGCGGAGACGGTGCTCGGCGAGGCTTTGCGTGACGTGCGCGACGACGTCGTGATCGCTTCCAAATGGGGTTACACGTTCGATGCCGGCACCAAGCAGGCGACCGGTGAGGACGCCTCCCCGGAGTACCTGCGGTCCGCGGTCGAGGCGTCGCTGCGGCGGCTCGGCACCGACCGCATCGACGTCTACCAGCTGCACCTGACGAACCTGGAGTTCCCGCTGGCTCTCGAGCTGCGGGACGCGTGCGAGGAACTGGTCGCCGCGGGCAAGATCCGGTGGTACGGCTGGAGCACCGACGACCCGGCGCGGGCGGCGTTCTTCGCGACGGGGGAGCACTGCACGGTCGTGCAGGCGCGGTTGAACGTCATGGAGGACGCGCCGGCGATGATCGCCGTCGCCGAGGAGCACGACCTCGCCGTGCTGTGCCGCAGCCCGCTCGCGATGGGTCTGCTGGCGCGGGAGTCGTTCGACCTGCCCCGTGATGACGTGCGCGCCCTCGCACCGGAGTGGATGGAGTACTTCGTCGACGGGCAGCCGTCACCGGCGTTCTTCTCGGCGCGGGAAGCGTTGCGTTCCTCGTTGACCGCGGGCGGGCGGACGCTCGCGCAGGGCGCGCTGGCCTGGCTCTGGGATCGGTCGCCGCGGCTGCTGCCGATCCCCGGTTGCCGGACCGTCGCTCAGGTCGAGGAGAACGTCAGTCCTCTTCTCGCGGCTCGGACGGATCCCAGCTGAGTCCCGGCTGACCCCACTCGTTGGCCTTGAGCATGCGCTTGGCGTCGCGCTTGTTCCGGCCGACGAGGCGGTCGAGGTAGAGCAGTCCGTTGAGGTGGTCGGTCTCGTGCTGCAGGCAGCGCGCGAAGAACCCGGTGCCCTCCACCTCGACGGGCTCGCCGTGGCCGTCCTGGCCGGTCACCTTGGCCCACGATGCGCGCCCGGTCGGGAACGCCTCGCCGGGCACGCTCAGGCAGCCCTCGAAGTCGTCCTCCGGGTCCGGCATGGTCTCCGGGATCTCGGACGTCTCGAGCGTCGGGTTGCACACGACGCCGCGGAACTGGTTGCCGTCGTCGTCCGGGCAGTCGTAGACGAAGACGCGCAGGTCGACACCGATCTGGTTGGCCGCGAGCCCGACGCCCTCGGCCGCCTTCATGGTCTCGAACATGTCTTCGATCAACGTGCGCAGCTCGTCGTCGAAGGCCTCGACCGCGCGCGTCGGGTTGTGCAGGACGGGGTCGCCCGCGATCCGGATCGGGTGCACTGCCATGGGGAAACCCTAAGCGACCCGGAAACTGTCGGTGTCGGGCGGTAGGTTGGATGTGATCACGTGATGTAATGCACCGCACGAAATGACACGCGTGTGGTTACCGCTAGGAGCCAGATGGAAGCCGCAGAGGCGCTCGCTCCGGCTGACGGGTTGACCAGCCGGGAACTGACAATGCTGGCCTTCGAACGCCAGTGGT
Organism: Lentzea sp. NBRC 105346; assembly: GCF_030269605.1. Classification (GTDB taxonomy): domain Bacteria; phylum Actinomycetota; class Actinomycetes; order Mycobacteriales; family Pseudonocardiaceae; genus Lentzea. The sequence goes on along the minus strand of NZ_BSTQ01000012.1, from coordinate 60,839 downwards.
GGAAGTACGCGGGCGCCAAGGAACAGGCCATCAGGGAACTGTTCGACATGTCCGTCGTCCGGTACTACCAGCTGCTCAACACGTTGATCGAGAAGGAAGCCGCGATGGCGGCCGAACCGTTGCTGGTCAAACGTCTCCGCGGGGTGCGCGGCGACCGCCGCCGCGTCCGCGCTCGTGCGAGGGGTGCCGAGTGAGCTCCCCCGACTCGGCCGGAGTCTCCCGGCCCGCGAAGGCCGCCGGATTCGCCCTTCTGGGTGTAGCCGCGGTCGCTCTGGTGATCGGCGTCGTGTCGCTGTTCAGCGGCGGCTCGTCGAACGAGGGCAATGCCGCGACCACCACGTCGCCGCCTTCGTCGGCGCCGGCTCCGGTGACGACCACGGAGCCGCCGTCCTCGGCCGCGCCGACCACCACCACTACTACAGCTCCGCCCACCACCACGGCTCCGCCCACGACGACCGCGCCCCCGCAGACGCCGTCCGCGCCCAAGGTTCCGGTGCGGGTCTACAACAACAGCACCATCACCGGCCTGGCCGCGCGCGCGTCCGACGACGTGAAGCACGCCGGGTGGGAGGTGTCGGAGACCGGCAACTACTCGCAGGGCCAGATCCCGACGACCACGATCTACTACCGGCCGGGCACGGACGAGGAGGCGTCGGCGAAGGCGCTGGCCGAGGCGTTGCGCGCGCGGGTGGAGCCGCGGTTCGACGGAATCAAGAACGCCGCGGCGGGCGTGATCCTCATCGTGACCAACGACTACCAGGGCCCCAGCCGAGCCAAGTGAACGGGCGGCGCCGTTCCTACGCCGCCCGCAAACTCATCGGGAGGCCGCGTAGGCCGCGAGCGAAGCAAGCTGCGCGGGATCCAGCGACGGCCGCACGGTCTGCCGCGCCTTCGCGAGGTGCGCCTTGGTGACCTCGGCAGCCTCCAGCGACTCGCGCATCGCGGTCAACGCGGCCTCCCGCACGAGCGCCGCGCAGTCAGCGGCCGAGTACCCGTCGAGGTCTCTTGCAAGCGCGTCCAGGTCGACGTCCGACGCCAGCGGTGTGTTGCGCGCCGAGGCCCGGAGGATTTGGGTGCGGGCGTCCGCGTCCGGCGGCGGCACGTAAACGAGCCGCTCGAGCCGTCCAGGCCGCAACAACGCGGGATCGATCAACTCGGGCCGGTTGGTAGCGCCGAGAACAACGACGTCCCGCAACGGCTCCACGCCGTCGAGCTCGGTGAGCAACGCGGCCACCACCCGATCGGCAACGCCAGAATCGCTCGACTGCCCCCGCCGCGGCGCCAACGCATCAACCTCGTCGAGAAACACCAACGCGGGCGCAGCATCCGCGGCGCGCCTGAACAGCTCGCGAACCGCCCGCTCCGACTCGCCGACGAACTTGTCCATCAACTCGGCACCCTTGACGGACAACACGTTCAACTGCCCGGTCCCCGCCAACGCCCGCACAAGGAACGTCTTCCCACACCCCGGCGGCCCGTACAACAACACGCCGCGCGGCGGCGCGACGCCGAGCCGTGCGAACGAGTCGGGGTAGCGCAGGGGCCACAGCGCGGCCTCGGTCAGCGCCTGCTTGACCTCCGCCATGTCGCCCACGTCGTCCAGCGTGAGCCCACCGGTCGACAGATTGTCCGAAGTGGACATAGAAATCGGCCGGACCGTGTTGAGCGCACCCATCAGATCCTCTTGCGCCACACGGGGTTCTTGTACGTCGCGCTGCCGGAGTGCGGACCGCACGGCAGCCTCGCGCCGCAGTGCGACCAGGTCGGCGGCAACGAATCCCGGTGCCCGTTCCGCGACCTTTCCGAAGTCCACATCGGACTCCAGCGGCACGTCCCGCAGCAACACGCGCAGGAGCTCGGTCCGGGTGGCCGTGTCGGGCAACGGAAGCGTCAGCTCGCGGTCGACGAGGTCGGGCGTGCGCAGCCGCGGGTCGATCGCCTCGGCATGCGCGGACGTGACAACAAGGGCCAGGCTGGGTTTTATCGCGGCGCGCAAGGTATCCAGCACAACCGTCGCCACCGGCGGCGGACTAGCAGCCGGCAACAGCGCGTCCACGTCCGTGATCAACAAAACCGTAGGCCGGTCGGGCGCTTTGGCGATCGCGTCGGTAAGCCGCTTGGCCGTAGCACCCGCTTCCAGCACCGCGATCGACGGCGCCGCGATCTCGATCACCGCGGCGTCCACGCTAGCCGCGACCGCCCGCACGAGCGTCGCTTTGCCGACGCCTTCGGGTCCGCTGATCAGGGTCGCCAGCCGGGGCGCCGCACCCAGACGGGTGAGCAGCTCGGGCTGGTGGAACATCAACTCCAGCCATTCCGCCAGCCGCCGCGCCTGGTCGCGCTGGCCGACCAGATCAGCCAGCGGCAGGGCTTCGTGCTGCGGCGCGATCGCGGTTTCCGCGATTGTGGTTCCGCCGATTGTGGTTCCGCCGATTGTGGTTTCGGCGACCGCGGTCCCGCCGGCGGCCGCGGTTCCGGCTGCTGTGGTTCCGGCGGCGGCGTTCCGGGCGGCTTCGGCGGCGGCGCCGGGGGTGGCGTCGCGCCACGCGACGACCGTCGACGACTGCACCGCAACCGGACTAGCCGGGTCGCTGGACGTGATGGTGATCAACTCGTTGGTCCACGTCATCCCGATCGCGTGCGACAGCTGACGCCGCGCGAGCGAGACGTCCGAACCCGGTGGCGGCGCGAGGTCCTGGGGGAGCAGCGACACGGAGTCGCCGACCGTCAGGACCTTCCCGGTCAGCGCCAGGCGCAACGTCTCCGGCGTAACCGACGTCGACGCGAGCCGCGAGCCGGCAACGGTGATCGCGCGCGCGGGCGTCACCGACACCGGCGCCACCACGACCTCCGAGCCCTCGACGATGCCGAGGTTGGACAACGTCACGTCATCCACAAGCACAACGCCAGGCGGGTGCTCGCCCGCGGCGGCCAGCGCCGCGCTGACGCGGGCCCCGGTCAGGCGAACCGCGTCCCACGCCCGCAGCCCCAGGGCGTCAAGCACCTCGGGGTGCAGCCGGACGACGCCGCGGCGGGTGTCCAGCGCGGACGGGGACAGCCTGGCGGTCAGCGTGATCACGGCACGGACTCTAATCCGCCTCGCCGCGCGCGGGAGGCTTCACCGGACCACAGCCGCTCCGCCGCACTGGCACCTCGCCGAACCTGCGGAGGCCCAGCCGCTCCTCGAGCACGCCCCGTGGTGCCGAGCACGCCCCGCTGCGCTGGCGCGCCCGGCCGACCGGTCGCGCCGTGCCCGAGGCCGCCTCCCCGCACCGGCCCTCGCCGTATCCACGCACTGCTGTCTCGCCGTGCCGGGCACGCCAGGCCGTGCCGTGCCGGGCACGCCAGGCCGTGCCGTGCCGTGGCCCCGCTGGCACCGAGGCCCAGTCGAACTTGCGGAGGCCCCGCTGCTCCACGCCTCGTCATACCGGGAACGTCTCACCGCATCAGTACTTCGCGCCCGCTGCACCGACGCTCGCTGGGCCGAGCAATCCTGCTGTGCCGCAGCCCGCCGCATCGACGCACCGCATTCCGCCGGCTGCTGGACCGCCGACTCGCCGTACCGAGAAGGCCCCGCCGTACCAAGAAGGCCCGCCGCCCGCCCCGCCCCGCCGTATCAAGGAGGCCCCGCCGCACCGATAACGCCGCTGTGCCCGCGCGCTTCCTTATGCGCTCAAAGCGTACCGCCGGGGTCTGACAATTCCGGCACCCCCGAAGCGTGAGCCAACTTCCGGCGTCACCTGAAAGTGTCAGGGCTTGTGGTGGCGGCGCAGACCCAGCTGGCGCCAGCTGCGCCGACGGCCCGTGCCGTTGCCGGCGATCGCGTTGGCCTTCTCGGCGGCGGCCGCCGTGGTCGCGTCGCGTCGCGGACGTCGGACGGCGCGCATGGCGGCACCTGCGACTCGACCGTGCAATGGCTGCCGCAACCCAAGCCGCCGAGCAGCCACCCCGTGAGCCCGCTTGATAGCGCGCCGCTCAACCCCAGTGACCTCCCAGGCCTCCGGGTGCTTGGCGAGCCAGCGGTAGCGGCGCACCGAGTACGGCAGGTGGCCCAGGTACACCAGCATCGCGAGGATCAACGCGGCAAGGGGAAAGGTGATGATCGCGGCGGCCAGCAGACCTACGCCGACCAGCCCAGGAGCGACCAGCCTAGGCGGCACCTTAATAGTCTTCACCGAAAGCGTGGGGATACGAGAGACCAGCAGCATGGCGATACAGACAGTCCACGCCATGACGAACAAAGTCCCGGACCACCAGCCACCACGCCCGACCTGCTCATCAACGATCAGAGGCAGCAGCAACAACAACCCACCGGCCGGAGCGGGCACACCGACGAAGAACTCCTTCGCGAACGGCGGCTGCTCCACCTCCAGCAAGGTGTTGAAGCGCGCCAGGCGCAGAACCATGCACACCGCGAAGATCAGGGCGATGACCCAGCCCTCGCGCGTGTTGTCGAACCTCCAAATGTAGATGACGAGCGCGGGCGCGACGCCGAACGAGATCGCGTCGGCCAGTGAGTCGAGCTCGGCGCCCATCTTCGACGTGGCGTCCAGGAGCCTGGCGATCCGGCCGTCGAGGCCGTCGAACACCGCGGCCGCGGCGATCGCGCCGATCGCCGCACCCCACATCCCGATGGTCGCGAAGTGCACCGCCGAGAGGCCCGCGCACATCGCCAGGACCGTGATCGCATTCGGCAGCAGCCGGATGCCAGGCCCGCTGGGCGCCACGGATCAGCCCTCCGGAAGCTCGGCGAGAACCGTCTCGCCACCAATGGTGCGCTGTCCGGCCTCGACGAGCGCCCGCGAACCGCGCGGAACGTAGAGGTCGACCCGGGAGCCGAAGCGGATGAGGCCGTACGTCTGGCCGGCGGCGACCTTCTCGCCCTCGGTCACCTCGCACACGATGCGGCGCGCGACCAGGCCGGCGATCTGCACGACGACCAGGTCGTGGCCTTCAAGGGTCCGCAGCCACACGGTGTTGCGCTCGTTGTCCTCGGACGCCTTGTCCAGGTCCGCGGACAGGAACTTGCCGGGACGGTAGGAGACCTGACGGATCTCACCCGCGGCCGGGACGCGCTGCACGTGCACGTCGAACACGGACAGGAAGACGCTGATCCGGATCATCGGCGTAGTGCCGAGGCCGAGCTCGGCGGGCGGTACTGCCTCGACGACATGCGACACCGTGCCGTCCGCGGGCGCGACCGCGATGTTCGGGCGCGACGGCGTCACGCGCTTGGGCTCGCGGAAGAACCACGCGACCCAGGCGGTCAGCACCGCACCTACGACGCCCAGGCGCTTGGAGAAACGGCGCAGAACGAATGTCGCGACCGCGGCGCCGATGACGAACGGGCGGCCGTGCGGGTTCATCGGCGGGACGATGCCACGCGCGAGTTCGAGGAAGTGGGAGACGGGCTTCTCGCTGCTCATCGTGTCGGGGGTTCCGTAGCTTCCGGGAGTGGTCGGGCGGGAACACGCTACGCCAACGCCGGAAAGCTCCGGTTCGGACGGCCCGTGCATCCCCCGACGAATGCACGCGCCGTCCATCGCCTACCGAACAGTGTAATCCCGGTCACACGGCGTGAACAACGTCGAAGGGTGAGCGTTCCATCACAGCCCGTCCATGCCCATCTCACGCAACTGGGCTCTGAGCTGCGGAACCAGAACCGGGTCGGCGACGGCCGGCCGCACGAGGTCGTCGGGGTAGACCACCGCGCCATCCGCGAACCGCAAAGTGAATACGCCGCCCCAGTTCAGCTCGAGCCGGGCGCGGCCGGTGCGAACCAGGGCGTCCGCGATCGCGAAACCGAGCAGCTCGCTCACCGCGTCGACGGCGGCGCGCAGCGCGTCGGCCTCGGACACGGTGGGGTCGACCGTCCCGCCGGTCAGCTTGCGCAGCTCACCGCGGGCCAGCGCATCGAGCACGTCGCCGAGGGTGTCGCCGATGCGGGCGACCCGCCCCGCGTGGGCCAGCAGGGCGGCCTGTCGCGTCACGTGCGCGGGACCGGCCAGTTCGACGATCTCCGGCCAGTCGGCGATCGGTCTGGGCTCCAGCAGCTCCTGTGCGAGGTTGTCGAGACCGTTCACCACGGTCCACCCCGGACGTTCGTCGTCCGGAACAACCTCGGGACCGGGCATGCCCGCCATCGCCGCGACCCGCTCGCGGACCGGCGGGTGGCTGTCGAACACCGACGTCGGCTCCTGGTCGGCGTACACCTCCTGCAGCTCGCGCAGCTCGTGCACACGCCGAGGGTGGTCGAGGTACGCGCGGAACCCGGCCAGCAGCGGCGGCATCCGCTCCGCGTGGTCGGCCAGCGACACGTACGAACCGACGAAGTCCGTCCACGCCTCGTGCAGCGGCCCGATGCGCTGCAACGCGCGTTGTGCGGTCGGCCGGCCCGCGGCGAGCACGGAGCGCGAGTCGGCGTACAGCTCGTGCTCGCGGCTGACCGACGCGGCGACCAGCGCGTACAGCCGCGCGTACGCGAACAGCACCGGGCCGAAGCCGAAGCCGTTGACCAGGCCGTCCTGCGCGTCCTCCAAGGCGAGCTTCGCGCGGAACGTCGCCTCGGACGCCTTCGTGTGCCCGCCGCCGTAGTGCCCCAGCTCGTGCGCCAGCACCGACCGCAGCTCGCCGACGGACAGCCCGGCCAGCAGCGGCAGGCCCAGCCGCAGGTACCGCACGTCGCGGTGTTCCCACACGGCCGCGTTGGCCTCGGCGACCAGACGGATGTCGTCCGGCGACCGCGTCTGCGCGAGCGCGGCCAGCTCGTCGACGTGCCGCCACAGCTCGGGCTGAGCCTCACGGGTCAGCGGCACGCCGCCCGGTTCCGGCCGCGCGTAGATCGCGCGCAGCAACGACCAGCCCATCGGCACGCCCACGCCCAGGCCGATGATCGTCAGCCAGATCGCGCCGCCGGGGTCTTCCTGGCGCAGCCACACCCAGACGGCCAGGAACAGCAGTCCCACCGACAGCAGACCGCCCACGACGAAGTACCCGGCCAACAAGGCCAGTGCCAGCACGGCTCTCATGCGATCCCCCAGGTCACATCAGCATGCGAACCGTGACTGTAGATCCGGCGGGCAGTTCCGTCGCGTCTTCCGGCACTTCGATCAGGCAGTTCGACAGCGCCAGCGCCGACAACAGGTGCGAGCCGGGCCCGCCGACGGGCGTCACCACCTGGTTGGACTCCGGGTCGTAGGCACCGCGGCGGAACTGCGTCTTCCCGAGCGGCGACGTGATCGCGCTGGTCAGCGCGGCCTGCGCCATCTGCCGCTCGACGACGGTGTGGCCCATCGACGCGAGCAGCGCCGGGCGCACGAACACCTCGAACGACACCTGCGCGCTCACGGGGTTGCCGGGCAGCGTGACCACGGCCACGCCGCCGTACCGGCCCGCGCCCTGCGGGCCGCCGGGCTGCATCGCCACCCTGGTGAACTCCACGCCCCGGCCGGTGAAAGCGTCCTTGACCACCTCGTAGGCGCCCGCGCTCACGCCGCCGGACGTCATGATCACGTCGACCGACCGCAGGTGCGGCGCCAGCGCGGCGTGGAACTCGACCACGTCGTCGGGCACGAACCGCAGCAGCTTCGCCTCACCGCCCGCCTCGCGCACCGCGGTCGCCAGCATCAGGCCGTTCGACTCGTAGATCTGGCCGGGCAACAGGCGGTGGCCCGGTTCGACGAGCTCGGATCCCGTCGAGAGGACCAGCACCCGAGGCCGCCGCCGGACCGGCAGCGCGGCGAACCCCAGCGCCGCCAGCAGTCCCAGCTGCGCGGGCCGCAGCACGGTGCCAGCGGTCAGCACGGTGTCGCCGGCGCGCACGTCGTCCGCGGCGCGGCGGATGTTGGCGCCCTCGGCGACCGCGGAGTTCACCCGGACGGTGGCCGTGCCGCCGTCGGTCAGCTCCACCTGGATCACCGCGTCCGCGCCGGGCGGGACCGGCGCGCCCGTCATGATCCGGTGGGCGGAACCGGCCGCCAGGTGCTTCAGATCGGTCTTGCCCGCCGGGATGTCGTCGGCGACCGGCAGCTCCACGGGCGCGCCCGCGATGTCCGCGGCGCGCACGGCGTACCCGTCCATCGCCGAGTTGTCGAAGGGCGGCAACGAGATGGGCGCGACGACGTCCTCGGCGAGCACCAGACCGAGGCAGTCGGCGAGCGGCAGCTGTTCGACCGGCATCCGGCCGATGAGCTCCGCCACACGGTTCCTGTGGTCAGCGACTGTGGTGAGTGGCACGCGTGCATACTGCCAACCGACCACGAACACAGGGGGACGCAGTGCAGGTCAGGACCAGGCACACGCCTACGTTCGGCGTGGCCAGGCTGGTCATGGCACCGGCCGAGCTGGTGCTCGTCGACCCGGAGACGGTGCTCGCGACCAGCTACGGACTGGGGTACGAGCGCAAGGGCAAGGGCAGCAAGCAGGTCGGCCTGTGCACGGCCGGGCCCGAGGGTGGCTGGGTCGACGTGGCGCCGCCGTTTCCCGGCGACCTGCACGTCGTCGAACTCGACGGCAACACCGGCTGGTGTTTCGCGAAACTCGGGTGGCTCGCTTCCGGAAGTACCGTCCGGACGGACGCCGACGCACCGCCGTTGCGCGCATTGTTCGGCGGCGGAGAGGGTTTCCTGAACTACGCGACCGGACAGGGATCCGTGGTGCTCGCCTGTTGCGGCACGCTCGACGTCGTGACGCTCACGGAAGGCGAACTCGTGACTCTGGACAGCGACCATGTCGTCGCGTTCGCGGACAGCGTGCAGTGCCGGTTGCGGGCCGCCGCACAGGACGGTCCACAGTCCATCCGCACTGGTGAGGGACTGATGTTCGACTTCGCCGGACCGGGGCTCGTGCTGACCCAGACTCGGGGTCCGCGGCAACTCGTCAACTGGTTGCGAGCCAACGGAGTCAGCTCTCGTTCATGACTCCGTAAGGAGGTATCCGAGTGGTCTTTCTTCTTTTAGCGTTGCGTTCTGCTTGCGTGACTTGAAGGAGGACGTCTTGGCTCTCGGTACCGTCAAGTGGTTCAACTCCGAAAAGGGATACGGCTTCATCGCAACCGACGGCGGGCCCGACGTGTTCGTGCACTACTCGGCGATCCAGATGGAAGGCTTCCGGACCCTCTCGGAGGGAGACCGGGTGCAGTTCGAGGTGCAGGCCGGCAGGGACGGGCGGAGCCAGGCCTCCGACGTCCGCCGTGCTTGATCACAGATAGGTCCAACACCCGGCACCGCCATTCGGAGGGACGTTAGGCTGCCCGCGTGTCTGATGACCTGAGCGGGCGGCGGATCGGCCATTACCGAATTGACGGTGTGCTCGGCCGTGGTGGCATGAGCGTGACCTACAAGGCCACGGACGTCAGACTGGGTCGGAAAGTCGCGCTCAAGGTCATCGGCGAACACCTGACCGCCGACGCGGAGTTTCGCGAGAGGTTCGTGGACGAGGCGCGCAACACCTCGGCCATCGACCACGCGAACATCGTGCCGCTGTACGACTTCGACGAGGTCGACGGACTGCTCTACATCGCGATGCGACTGGTCGACGGCGTGGACCTCGCCGGTCACATCAAGGAAGGGCCGCTGTCGCCGGGCCGCACCATGACCCTGCTCGGCCAGGTCGCCGAGGCGCTGGACATGTTGCACGGCAAGGGACTCGTGCACCTCGACGTGAAACCCGCGAACGTCCTCGTCACGACGAAGGAGGCGTCGCGGGAGCACGTCTACCTCGCCGACTTCGGCCTGACGCGGCGCGGCGCCACCGGCCACCGCACCCGGACGGGTGATTTCCTCGGTTCGCCGACCTATGCCGCGCCCGAGCACCTGCGCGGAGAGCCGGTCGACGGACGCACGGACCAGTACGCGCTGGCGTGCATGCTGTTCGCCTGCCTGAGCGGCCGCCCGCCGTTCCAGGGCGGTGTGCAGGAGGTCATCCAGGGCCACCTCGGTGGCGAGGTGCCCGCACTCAGCCAGATGGTCATGCTGCCGCCCGGCATCGACGACGTCATCCGCAAGGGCACCGCGAAGGACCCGAACCAGCGCTACGCCAGCTGCGTCGACCTGATCAACGCCGCGCGCGGTGTGCTCGCCCCGCTGATCAGCGCGGGCGGTGGCGCGCCCATCCCGCGGCAGCCCGCGTCCGGGTCGATCCCGGCGCAGTCGCTGCCGGTGTCCGGGCCGACGCCGGTGCAGACGCCGTCCTACCAGCAGCCGCATCTCGCGGACCCGGTCCGGCTCCGGCCGCCGACCCAGATGGGCGCCAGCGCGTTCACGACCACCGCCACGAAGGAGCGCCCGGCGTGGCTCGTGCCGGTGATCGCGGCCGCGGCGGCGATCGTGCTCATCATCATCGTGGTCATCATCCTGTCGCCGGGCGACGAGCCCGCGCGTGGACCGGGCAGCTCCTCGTCGTCGTCGCCATCGCTGCATGTCGGGGACAACACGTCGAGCAAGAAGCCGCTGCCGACGTCGGTCTCCGTACGCCCGTCCCGCTGACCTGGCCGTCTTGCACTCGACCCGTCCGAGTGCTAAACACGACTTAGCACTCGGGCAGCCCGAGTGCCAACAGTGTGGCTAGGACTGGTGAGGCCGCCTTCCGAGGGGGTCGTCCGTCGCGGGCACCAACCTGGCCAACGCACCGTGTTCCGCTGTGGACGTGTGTCCACAGTGGCCCCAGAATCCACAAAGGCGGAGGAACACACCGCAATGGCCAAGATGATTGCGTTCGACGAGGACGCCCGCCGCGGTCTCGAGCGGGGCATGAACACCCTCGCTGACGCCGTCAAGGTGACGCTCGGCCCGAAGGGCCGCAACGTCGTGCTCGAGAAGAAGTGGGGCGCGCCGACCATCACCAACGACGGCGTCTCCATCGCGAAGGAGATCGAGCTCGAGGACCCGTGGGAGAAGATCGGGGCCGAGCTCGTCAAGGAAGTCGCGAAGAAGACCGACGACGTCGCCGGTGACGGCACGACCACGGCCACCGTGCTGGCCCAGGCGCTCGTGCGCGAGGGTCTGCGCAACGTGGCCGCCGGCGCCAACCCGCTGGGCCTCAAGCGCGGCATCGAGCAGGCCGTCGAGGCGGTCGCCGAGCAGCTCCTGAAGGCCGCCAAGGAGATCGAGACGAAGGAGCAGATCGCTGCTACCGCGTCCATCTCCGCCGCTGACCCCACGATCGGCGAGCTGATCGCCGAGGCGATGGACAAGGTCGGCAAGGAAGGCGTCATCACCGTCGAGGAGAGCAACACCCTCGGTCTCGAGCTCGAGCTCACCGAAGGCATGCGCTTCGACAAGGGCTACATCTCCGGTTACTTCGTGACCGACCCCGAGCGTCAGGAAGCGGTCCTCGAGGACCCGTACATCCTGCTGTTCGGCTCCAAGATCTCCACGGTCAAGGACCTGCTGCCGCTCCTCGAGAAGGTCATGCAGTCCGGCAAGCCGCTGCTGATCATCGCCGAGGACGTCGAGGGCGAGGCCCTGGCGACCCTGGTCGTCAACAAGATCCGTGGCACCTTCAAGTCCGTCGCCGTCAAGGCTCCGGGCTTCGGTGACCGCCGCAAGGCCATCCTGCAGGACATCGCGATCCTGACCGGTGGCCAGGTCATCACCGAGGACGTCGGCCTCAAGCTGGAGAACGCCGACATCTCGCTGCTCGGCAAGGCGCGCAAGGTCACCGTCACCAAGGACGAGACCACCGTCGTCGAGGGTGCCGGCGACGCCGACCAGATCCAGGGTCGCGTCAACCAGATCCGCGCCGAGATCGAGAAGTCGGACTCCGACTACGACCGCGAGAAGCTGCAGGAGCGCCTGGCGAAGCTCGCCGGTGGCGTCGCCGTCATCAAGGCGGGTGCCGCGACCGAGGTCGAGCTGAAGGAGCGCAAGCACCGCATCGAGGACGCGGTGCGCAACGCCAAGGCCGCCGTCGAGGAGGGCATCGTCGCCGGTGGTGGCGTCGCGCTGCTCCAGGCTGCCGAGGCCGCCTTCGCGGGCCTGCGTCTCACGGGCGACGAGGCCACTGGTGCCAACATCGTCAAGGTCGCCGTCGAGGCGCCGCTGAAGCAGATCGCCGTCAACGCCGGCCTCGAGGGTGGCGTCGTGGTGGAGAAGGTCAAGGGTCTCGCCGCGGGCGAGGGCCTGGACGCCGCCACCGGTGAGTACAAGGACCTCGTCGCCGCGGGCATCATCGACCCGGCCAAGGTGACGCGTTCCGCTCTGCAGAACGCCGCGTCGATCGCCGCGCTGTTCCTGACGACCGAGGCTGTCGTCGCGGACAAGCCGGAGAAGAACGCCGCTCCGGCCGCGCCGGACGCCGGCGGCATGGACTTCTAGTCCCTGCTTCCACTCACGAAACGCCCTCCGGCTCCGGCCGGGGGGCGTTTCGCTTTGCCGCGAGTCCTCAACTCAACCCCGCCGAGTCCTCACTTCACCCACCCAACTCTGGGTGCCGAACCGCCAACTCGGGGGCCCTGAACGGGGGACTCGTGGGTGCTGAACGGGGGACTCGCCGGGGTTGGGCCGAAGACTCGCGCGTGTCCTACGTTCCTGCACCGTGTGTCCCACGTTCCCGACCCGCACCTACGCCACGCGGGAGCCCCGCGACGCGTGACACGCCACGCGGGGCTCCCGCGTGGCGTAAGCGATGGTGGGGGTCAGCGGCCTGAGCCGAAGCAGACGAAGGGGCGGCGTAGCGGGTCAAGGGATGTGGCTTCGGCCAGCGCTTGGGCGATTGGTTTGCCCTCCGCCAGGAGCTTGTGGAAGTCGTCCATTGTCAGGGCGGCTGCGTGGTCGCCGACCTTGTTGACCGCCGCCACCACGGTGTGCGAGCCGCTTGCCAGGAGAGCTCCCGCGAAACCCAGGGCCTCGTCGCCCGGCCGGATGTGCGACAGGGCGAGCTCGCACGCCGCCAGCACCACCTGCTCGGGAGGGTGTGCGAGCCGAGCCGTTTCGTGGGCGAACAGAGGACCGTCGAACAGTTCGAGCCGCGAGAACAAGGCGTTGTCGGCGGCATGCACGCCGTGAGCCGCGATGTGTGCCAGCCGGGCTCCGTTCAAAGCGCGGAGCACATCGGCGGTTTTCCCTTCCGCCAGCAGAACCGCGGACGGGAAGACAGCCTGCAGACGGTGGACCTCGCCGACGCTTTCCGGCAGGTCCGGCCCACCGACCAGGACGACACGGGAAGCGGACGACCGGGCCTCGGAGGCCGAAAGCCAAGCGGTAGCGGACGGAGCGACGACCACCGGCCGGCCGGACAGCGAAGGCAGCGCACCCCACGGAACCGCGTACAGCTCGCCGGTCGGCACCACCACCAGGTCCCGCGCGCCGATCAACGGCAGCAGCGGCGTGATCAACTGAGCATCCAGCAGAGCCGCGCGACGGGAAGCCGACACCGTCACTGCCTCGACCAGAGGCCCAGGCAAGTGATCAGGAGCCAGAACGTCCAGATCGGCGTGGAGCTGCCGGGTGATCTCGGCGGCATGCAAGGCGGAACCCAGGCGCACCAAGGAAATCGAGGCCCCGGTCACCACGAGAGCCGCCAGGGAGTCGTCGTGCACCACGAAGCTCACCAGGGCACGGGTACCAAGGCGCGCCATGACATCCGACAACGAACACACCGGCCGCGGCCGGCCCCACGGCGAGGTGTGCCAGCCGAGCCGGGCGACCTCCCGGCGGAGCACGTCGAAGCGGGCCTCCAGGGCTTCCACCGGACGGCCCTCCAACCGGGCCTGCTGCAAGGTCCTTGCCAGGGAACGGGATTCGGTCACCCGTGACGCCAGAACAGGATCATCGATCACCGGCAGCGGTTCGTAGCGGTACACCTGCGCGCGCGTCCGTTCCACCCAGTTGAAGACCTCGGCCGGGTCGCCCGCGCCCAGGACCAGGCCGACCGCCAGTTCGCCCAGCTCGCGGCCGTGGACGGCGGTGCCGCACAACAGGTCCAGGCCGCCCATGCGGTCGCGGACCTGCGACAGCTCGGTCATCCCGGCGTGCGCCTCGGCCAGGGCGCGTTTGGGCGACGAGGCCAGCTCGGCCCGGCACAGTCGCAGCAGCATGCGGTGGTCGATCGGGGTGTGCGGGCCGGGAGCGGGTACCGAAGCGACCAGATTCCTGGCCGTCGCAACGGATCCGCGGCGGTAGGCGAGACGCACGGCCAGCATGCGCGCCATCGACGCCTCGTCCGCCAGGCCGATGGTCGCCAGGCGGTCGGCCAGCGCGGTGGCCTTGGCCGGCGACGCGGAACGGGTGGGCCGGCCGGTCATGGCGATCAGCGCGTCGGCCCGCATGCGGGTCAGGGCGGCGACCTCGGCCCACGCGCCGCTGCCGCGCCGGGCGAAACGGGTGCGGGCGGCGGCGGCCAGGGAGCGGGCGAGGGGAAGGTCGCCCAGCAGCAACGCGGTCGCGGCGCGGGCCAGTTCGGCCTCGGCCAGGTCCTGGGACGCGCGGTTGCGGCGCAGTTCCGGCAGGGCCTCGTCGAGGTGGTCGGCGGCCTCTTGGGCCAGTCCTGCCGCAAGCAACGCGCGGGCCTGGTCGATCTGCGTGCGGGGGACCAGGTCCGGGGCCAGGCGGCGGAAGATGCGCTCGGCCTGTTCGTGGTGGTCCAGGGCGCCGGGAATGTCGCCGCGAAGGTGGGCGATGTCGCCCAGGTTGCCCAACGCCTTGGCCTGCAACACTTCCAGGCCGTGCTCCTGGGCCAGCGCGAGGCTGTGCCGCATGTCCTGCTCGGCCGGACCGATCTGGCCGTTGTCGATGTAGCTGCGGCCACGGTTCAGGATGGTCCTGACCAGCACCGCGGGGTCGCCGACGCCGGCCGCGCGGGCCTGTTCGAACAACGGGACCGCGCGCGAGAAGAGCTCCAGGGCTTCGTTGATGCGCAACGCGCGCAGCAGCACCAGGGCGTGCTGGCTGTGCACGAGTCCTTCGAGCTCCGCGCGTTCCGGAGAAGAAGGCACCGCCAGCAGCAGGTCGGCGGCGGTGCCGAGATGGACCAGGCCGTCCGCGACGGACGCGATCTCCGCCTCGGCGTAGGCGAGCGTGCACAACACCCGCACGCGCACGGAGATCGCCTCGGGTGCCCCCACCGGAAGTGCCCGCAGCGCCTGCCGCAACAACCTGACCGCCTCGGCCGGTCGTCCCTGCGCGGCCGCCTTCTGTGCCCGCACCCGCAGCTCGGCTGCCGCCGCGACACCCTCGGAGGGATCACCCACCTACCTATGGCAGCACATCAGCGGTGCAAGATGCGCCCTCCGAAGGACCCTAGTGATGACCCCGATCGAGTGGCGTCACAGCATGATCGTCGGGGTCACGACTGTTCGTCCCGGTTCACCACGCGAGTTCACGAGGTGCACGAGGATCTGCGTCGTGCCGGTCGGCACGTCCGCCAGCACGAACCGGCCGCCGTCATCGGCCTTCGTCGTCGTCGACTGGTGATCGGCAACCCGCACCTCGACGGTGTGTTCACCAGCCGGTACGAGCCAGCCGTCGATGCGGTGGCGCGAGCCGGTCGACGTGAAGTTGACCATCAGCGTCAGGTTGTCGACGGTGAACGTGATCGTTCCCGTCTGGCCGCCGCGCACACCGGCGAACGAGCCGGCGCGCTCCCACCGCGCGACCTCCACGTCGAGGTCCTCGAGGGCGATCGCGAACTTCACGCGGTCCAGCAGGTCCGCCGGCGGTGGATCGAGCTGATCCACCAGCCTGTTCAGTTCGGAGAGGACAGCGGTGTCCTCGTGGCCTCTACGGTCGTCGCGCGGGTCGATGTCGTTCACCGCGATCCTCCTTCCGTTTCCAGATAGCCCCGCAACAGGGTCAAGCACCGTCCCCTGGTCGGGCCGATGCTGCCGTGCGGCATCGACAGGGCCTCCGCGACCGCGCGGTACTCCGCGCGCCCCGCGAGCACCGTCAGCCGCAGCAGTTCCTGGCAGCGCCTGGTCAACTTCCCGAACGCCGCCCACAGGCGACGGTCCCGGTCGTCGATCAGGGTCACGTCCTCCGGCAGTCCGGTCTCGGACTCCAGTTGTTCGGCGTACTCGTCGGACAACGCGGTCTCGCGCTTGTTGGGTTGCCAGGTGCGACGAGCTTCACGCCTCGCCGTGACGACCAGCCACCCGACCAGCGCCCTCGGCTCGTGGAGCTTCTCGAGGTTCTTGAGGAACGCGAGCCAGACCGTCTGGACGACGTCTTCGGCCACGTTGCGATCCAGGCCCTGTCCGCGTGCGACGTGCCACACCAGCGGTGTCAGCTCGTCGACGAGTACGTCCAGCGCCTGCCGGTTCCCGTCCCGCGCCGCCTCGATGCACACGGCGTGGCGTTCGGTGCCTTCAAGTCCGTCCCACGGCGGATGTTCGTCCGCCGTGTGCAGCTCGCCCACACCACACCTCCGATCGGCCGCCCCACGTCGGCGCCGTCCGCCAACACAGGAGGAGCCAACTGGACGGTAGATACAACGTTCACTCGAATGGAGCAGTATCAAGCCGCGCCGCTGACCATCTTCCTCCGGGAATGCCGACGGCCCGTGACTCCCCCTCGGCGTCACGGGCCGTCGTGGGCGGAAGCGGAACCTGATCGGACCCCTCGAACCGATCGGGAGCGCCCCGCGTCCTTCCCTCAGACCCCAGAACCGTTGGTCTCGTGGTGACCGGTGGTCTCGCCGCCGCCGTTGGTCTCGTGGTGTCCGTCCGGGCCGACAACCGACCCTTCGGGGCAGAACGGGCAGTTGGGGCAGGTGTCCAACGGCGGGGCGTAGCGAGGTTTTGTGACCGTCTGCTCACTCATGGTTACCCCTCCTTAGTCCGGTCACGAGGACCGGCTACCTGTTCAGAGCAGTCAAACGAGACGCAGATACAAGATGTGCAATCAGACGCGTGAAGTTGCTACTCAGTTCTGGGTTTCACTAAAGCAAATCAACCATCCAGTATGGTCTAGACCATGCCTCTTCTCGAAGTGATCGCGCTGGACGCCAAGGACGCCGAGGCCGCGCAGGCCGGTGGCGCACATCGACTCGAGCTGGTCGCCGACATGGCCGCGGACGGACTGACGCCGTCCGTGCGGACCTTCCGGGACGCCGCCTCCGCCACCGACCTGCCGATTCGCGTGATGCTCCGCGACGCACCCGGCTTCGCGCCCGGCGACCTCAGGGAGCTGCGCCGCGCGGCCGCCGAGCTGCGGGAGGCGGGCGCGACCGAGTTCGTGCTCGGGTTCCTCGACGCGGACGGCGAGATCGACGAGGGCGTGTGCCTCAACCTCCTCGCCGAGCTGGAGGGCTGCCGCTGGACGTTCCATCGCGCCCTGGACAACTCGCGCGACGTCCGCCGGTCGTGGGGAGTCGTCGGGGCGCTCGGCTGCGACACCGTGCTCGCGGCGGGCAGTCCCAACGGGGTCGCGGACGGCCTGCCCGTGCTGCGCGACCTGGCCCAGTGGCAGGACCAGGTCCACCTGCTCGTCGGTGGCGGCCTGAAGCGAGAGCACCTGCCCACGTTGCTCGACGCCGGGGTGACCGGGTTCCACGTCGGAAGCGCGGTCCGGCCGGGCGGCTGGGACGCGCCACTCGACGCCGGAGCCGTCCGGGAATGGGTCGACTGTCTGGTCTAGACCCTTTGCGCAGACCGTTCTAGCATGCTCGTTGCTTCCTGCGAAATAGCCGTTGCACATAATGCAACATGGAAGGGCGGGATCATGCGGCTCAAGCGACTGATGGCGGTACTGGGCGCGGGCGTGTTGGTCGCCTGCGCTCCGGTGCAGTCGGGACCGACGAGCTCCGGCACGGACGAGAAGTCCGGCCAGCTGCGGGTGTGGCTGTTCGACGAGGTCAACCGGGCGCCGAAGGAGGGTGTCGTCAAGGACGCGATCGCCGAGTTCGAGTCCGCGCACTCCGGCGTGACCGTCGACGTGCAGTACATCCAGGTGCAGACGCGGGCCGAACGGTTCAAGGCCGCGTTCAGCGACCCGAAGAGCGCGCCGGACGTCGCGGAGTTCGGCAACACCGACCTCGCCGGCTACGTGTCCGCGGGCGGGTTCGCCGACCTGGACCTCTCGAAGTGGGCGGACGGCAAGGACCTCGTGCCGACCGTGCTGGACACCGCCAAGGTCGACGGCAAGGTCTACGGCGTGCCGTGGTTCGTCGGCGTGCGCGCGTTGTACTACCGCACGGATGTCTTCGCCGAGCTCGGCATCCAGCCGCCGAAGACGCTCGACGAGATCGCGCCGCTGGCCCGCCGGATTCGCCAGGCCAAGCCCGACATGCTCGGCATCTCCGCAGGCGGCAAGTATCTCTTCGCGGCGCTGCCGTTCATCTGGGCGCAGGGCGGCGAGATCGCCAAGCAGGACAACGGCAAGTTCACGTCCACTGTGGACAGCGCGCAGGCGAAGGCCGGGGTCGCGAAGTACGCGGAGCTGGTGAAGGACGACATCTGCCCGCCCGCCCAATGCGCGGGCAACGGCGGTGACGCGAGCGTCGAGGCGTTCCGCGCGGGCAAGGCCGCGATGACCATCGGCGGCGACTTCAACCGCAAGTCCGTGGACGCCAGCTCGGCCGCGGGCAAGTACGGCGTGGTCCCGCTGCCCGGCACGACGCCCGGTTCGATCGCGCCCGCGTTCGCCGGCGGCAACCTGCTCGGCGTCCTGAAGGGCACGCAGCGCAAGACGCTCGCGAACGAGTTCGTGCAGCTGCTGGCGTCGAAGAAGTACCAGCAGAAGATGTACTCGGCGATGGGCAACCTGCCGACGTTCAGTGATGTGCAGCAGCAGGTCGCGGAGTCGGACAAGTGGCTGGAGCCCTTCACCGCGACGCTGAAGGCGGGCACGAAGTTCGTGCCGGTCACCCCGGCGTGGGCGAAGATCGAGGCGCAGACCGTGCTGCCGACGATGATCCAGAACGTCGTGACGGGCGCGAAGGACGTCAACGCCGCGACCAAGGACGCGGCCGACGCGATGAACGCGGCCTTCTCCTCGTGAGGGGACACGCACGGGTCGCGTTCGCGTACCTCACCCCGGCGCTGCTGGTGCTCGGCGGGCTGCTGGCCTACCCGATCTACCAGCTGGTGCTGATCTCGCTCTACGACTACGGCCAGGAGCAGGTCAGCGGCGGCGCGCCGCTGACCTTCCTGGGCCTGGGGAACTACCAGAAGCTGTTGGGAGACCAGCAGTTCTGGACGGTGCTCGGGCAGACCGTCGGGTTCGCGGCGGTCTGCGTGGTCGGCACACTGCTCGTCGGCGCTTGTCTCGCGATCCTCTGCACGCGGGTGCGCACCTGGGCGCGGATGGTGTTGTTCCTCGCCGCGCTGGGCGCCTGGTCCACGCCCGCGGTCGCGGGGTCGACGATCTGGCTGTTCCTGTTCGACGCGAACTTCGGGTTCGTCAACGAGATCCTCGGGACGACCGGGTACTCGTGGACGTTCGACAAGTGGACGGCCTTCGGACTCGTTGCCGCACAGGTGATCTGGTGCTCGTTCCCGTTCGTCATGGTGACGCTCTACGCGGGCATCAAGGCGATCCCGGCCGAGGTGCTGGAGGCCGCCGCGCTGGACGGCGCGTCGACGTTGCGCACGGCTGTCTCCGTGACCCTGCCGCTGCTCAAGCCGATCCTGATCGTGGTGACCATCCAGTCGATCATCTGGGACTTCAAGGTGTTCACCCAGATCTACGTGATGACCAACGGCGGCGGCATCGCCGGGCGCAACCTCGTACTCAACGTCTATGCGTACCAACAGGCTTTCGCGGCCTCCGAGTACGGCCTGGGCGCGGCGATCGGTGTCGTGATGACGGCCGTGCTGCTCGTGATCACCTTGTTCTACTTGCGGGCGTTGCGGCGTCAAGGGGAGGCGCTGTGAGGCGCGGTCTGACGGAATCGGTCACGGTCGTGATCGCCGGTGTGGTGGCGTTCCCGCTGTTCTGGATGGTGCTCAGCGCGTTCAAGCCGGAGGACGAGGTCATCTCGGCCGATCCGCGCCCGTGGACGTTGCGGCCGTCGCTGGACAGCTTCACGCGGGCGCTGACCGTGCAGAACTTCGGGCGCTACTTCATGAACAGCGTCATCGTGGCGTTGGTCGTGGTGGCGTTGAGCATCCTCATCTCGTTCCTGGCCGCGACCGCGTTGACGCGCTTCCGGTTCCGCAGCCGGACCACGTTGCTGATCATGCTGCTGGTCGTGCAGATGGTGCCGATCGAGGCGCTCACCGTGCCGCTGTTCTTCCTGATGCGGTCGGTCGGCGACTCCGTGCCGATGTTCGGGCTGAACCACCTGGGCTCGCTGGTGCTGGTGCACCTGGCGTTCAGCCTGCCGTTCGCGATCTGGATGCTGCGCGGGTTCGTCGCGGCCGTGCCGGTCGAGCTGGAGGAGGCAGCCACTTTGGACGGTGCGTCGCGGTTCCGGTTCCTGTGGCAGGTGCTGTTTCCCTTGGTGGCACCAGGGTTGGTGGCGACCTCGGTGCTGTCGTTCATCCACGCGTGGAACGACTTCCTGTTCGCCAAGACGTTCATCATCTCCGCCGCGGAGAACCAGACGCTGCCGCTGGCGCTGCAGGTGTTCGTCAAGCCGGACCAGAACGACTGGGGGGCGATCATGGCCGGGTCGACGTTGATGACCATTCCGGTGCTGGTGTTCTTCGTGCTGGTGCAGCGGAACCTGGTGTCCGGGCTCGCCGGGGCGGTGAAGGGATGACCCTGGTGCCGCGTCCCGTGTCGTTCGCCGCGGGGGAGGGGACGGTCGAGCACGGCGTCGTCGAGACGCTGTTCGTCGACGGCCCGCCGCAGGGTTACCGGCTGACCGTGTCACCTGGGGGCACGGTGATCGAGGCTTCCGACGAGGCTGGCGAGTTCTATGCGTACCAGACGATCCGGCAGTTGATCGGTCCCGATGCGTTCCGGGTCGCGTCCATCGACCGGACGCCCACGATGCTGCCGGTCTGCACGATCGAGGACTACCCGCGGTTCCCGTGGCGCGGCTGCATGATCGACGTGGCGCGGCACTTCGTGCCCAAGCACGATCTGCTGCGGTACGTGGATCTGCTGTCGGTGCACAAGCTCAACGTGCTGCACCTGCACCTGACCGACGACCAGGGCTGGCGGTTCGAGGTCAAGCGGTACCCGAAGCTGACGTCGGTCGGCGGCTGGAGGTCTTCGTCGCGGTACGGCGACCGTCGCTCCGGAGGTCGGACCGGGCGGCCGCACGGCGGGTTCTACACCCAGGACGACCTGCGCGAGATCTTCGAGTACGCACGGCAGCGGCACGTCCTGGTGATCCCCGAGATCGACGTCCCGGGTCACTCGCAGGCCGCGATCGCCGCTTATCCGGCGCTTGGTGTGCACGGCGGCGATGTCTGGACGGACTGGGGCGTCAACGAGCGCGTGCTGAACACCGAGGAGTCCACTGTGGACTTCTATCGGAACGTGTTCGACGAGCTGATCGACGTGTTCCCGAGCGAGGTCATCGGCATCGGTGGCGACGAGGCACCGGGCCACGACGGTTCCTTCGTGCGGCAGATCGCGCAGCACCTGGTGCGGCGTGGCCGGCGGCCGTACGGGTGGGACGAGATCGTGGCGGCCGGACCGCTGCCCGCCGGGACGATCGTCGCGTCCTGGCGGGGGATTTCCGGTGGTGTCACGGCAGCTCGGGACGGCCACGACGTGGTGATGTGCCCGGAGGAGTTCGTGTATCTGGACTACCGGCAGTCGTCACGAGAGGACGAGCCGATTCCGGTGGGGACGGTGACTACCGTCGAGGACGTCTACGGGTGGGAGCCGATGCCCGCCTCGCTCACCGGCGCCGAGCCGGGGCGAGTTCTCGGTGCACAGGCCAACCTGTGGACCGAGCATCTCGACTCGCCCCGGCGCCTCGACTACGCCGCGTTTCCCCGGCTCGCGGCGTTCGCGGAGGTGGTGTGGAGCCCGCGGGAGAAGGACCCCGGTTTCCTCGACCGGCTGGCCGCTCACCACCTCCCTCGCCTGGACGCACTCGGCGTCGAGTACCGGCCGCTGGCAGGTCCGCTCCCCTGGCAGACCATGCCCGGCGTCCCAGGCTTTCCCCGTTGATCAGAACCCCTGAGTGGTCGTCTCGGTCGGGTACACCTCTTCCTCCGGCATGAGGATCCAGGCGGCGACGTAGAGGATCGCGCCGGTGCCGAACCCGAGGAGGGTGGCGGCCACCAGGCCGATGCGGACCAGCGCCGCGTCCACGCCGAGGAGCTTGGCGAACCCGCCGCAGACACCGGCGAGCATGCGGTCGTCGCGACTGCGGCGGAGCTTCTTGACCTGGGTGGTCGCTTCGTTGAGCACGTTGTTCGTCATGGCATCAATGCTCGTGATTTCGCCGCCCCGGCACATCGGTGACCACCCGGAATCCGACCCTGAGCCTTACCCTCGGACTCATGGACTCCCCTTCGGAGTTGGCATCAGGGTTGGACGCGACTGGCTATCTGCCGGATTCCGGCATCGCCACGGCGGCGTTCCTCGCGCTCCGGATGGGTCGCCCGCTGTTCCTCGAGGGCGAGCCGGGCACCGGCAAGACGTCACTGGCCCTGGCGTTGTCGTCAGCTTTGGATGTGCCGTTGATCCGGCTGCAGTGCCACGAGGGCATCGACGCCACGCAGGCGTTGTACGACTGGGACTTCCCGCGCCAGCTGATGCACCTGCGGGTGCTGGAGGCGGCGGGCTCCGTGGATGAGGCTTCCCTCTACACGCGACGGTTCCTGCTGGCCAGGCCCCTGCTGCAGGCCCTGGAGGAGGCACCGTGCGTGCTCCTGGTCGACGAGATCGACCGGGCCGACGACGAGTTCGAGGCGTTCCTGCTGGAGGTGCTCTCCGAGAACGCCGTGAGCATTCCCGAGTTCGGGGTGGTGCGGGCCGCGACGCCACCGCTGGTCGTGCTCACGTCCAACCGCACGCGCGAGGTGCACGACGCGTTGAAGCGGCGCTGCCTCTACCACTGGCTGGAGCACCCGTCCATGGAACGTGAGGTCGCGATCCTGCGGCGGCGGCTGCCCGACCTGTCGGAGCGGCTGGCCGAGGAGGTCGCCAAGGCCGTGCACCGGCTGCGGTCGTTGGAGCTGATGAAACCGCCGGGGGTCGCCGAGTCGCTCGACTGGGCGCAGGCGCTGCTCGCGCTCGGGAAATCCACGCTGGACGCCGAGGCGGCGGCCGCCACGCTGGGTGCGGTGCTCAAGTACCGCGAGGACGCGGAACGCGCGTTGAGGAGCGGTTTGGCCGGGTAGCGTGCCGCTGCATGATCTTCGATCTGGGCGATCGGGCCGGAGTCTGGCGGTTGATCGAGGACTTCGCGGCCCATTGGGCGTCACCGCTGACGCCCGGCGACGGGGTCGATGAAGCGGAACTGACGGCCGCTGAGGAACGGCTGTGCCTGCGCCTGCCGGATGCGATGCGCCAGGCGTACCGCTTGTTCGGCCGGCGAGATGATCTGACCGACAACCAGGACGTGCTGCTGGATCTCGCTGGGATCGGGGTGGACGGTGACGTGCTGGTCTACCGGGTGGAGAACCAAGGTGCCGCGTACTGGGGCGTGCGACTGACCGATCTGGACCAGGCGGATCCGCCGGTGGTGATGCGATTGGACCTGGTGGAGAAGGACGCCGAGTCCTGGGAGCCCTGGCTCGATCGCTTCTCCCTGGCATGTGCCGAGATCGTTCTGTCCGAGTCGTTGTTCGCCGATGGCCCGGTCAACAACGCGGCGCTTGCCGATGCGACGGCACTGGAGCAGTTGTTCGAGCGGCTCCCGGTACCGGAGTACCCGGCGTCCCGGTCAGGGCCCGGTACCCGCTGGTTCGCGGGGCCCGACGTCGTTTTGCGCGAGGATCAGCGGCAGCGGCTGTGGGTGCGGGCTCGCACTTCCGAAGCGCTTGCGCGAGTACTGGCGGAGCTGCCTTGTGAGTGGGAGCTCTGACCGTTGAGGAGCACAATCGTGGGATGAGCGACGCGCTCTCCGCCTGCGTGGGGTTCACCCGCGTGCTGCGTGGCGCCGGGCTCGCCTGCGGCCCCGACCGGGTGCAGGCGTACCTGCGCGCCGCCGAGCACGTGGACCTCTACTGGGCGGGCCGGTTGACGCTCTGCGCGGACCCCGACGACCTGCCGCGGTACGACAAGGCGTTCCAGGCGTGGTTCGGCGGAGATCGTCCACGCCAACGCCCCCAGGTCGAGGTAGTCGTGGAACAGCTCCGACTAGGCCTGGCCGCGAGTGACGTGGAAGTGTTGCGGCACAAGGACTTCTCCGAGCTCACGCCACAGGAGCGGGAAGCGTTCCGCAGACTCCTCGCCCAGCTGAACCCCGTTCCGCCGCAGAGAAGAGCCCGCAGGCTGGTCAAGGCCCGCCGCGGCCGGGTGGACCCAAGGCGCACGGTCCGCAAGATGATCGAGGCCGGCGGCGAGACCGTCCTGCCGCGACGGCGAACCAGGACCCGCAAACCCAGAAAAGTGGTGCTGCTGATCGACGTGTCCGGCTCGATGAGCGCCTATGCCGACGGGCTGCTGCGGTTCGCGCACGTGCTCGCCAAGAGGATGCCCGTCGAGGTGCACACCGTCGGCACCCGGCTGACCCGCGTGACCAGGCAGCTGCGCGAACGCGACCCCGAACGGGCCATGCGCGCCACCGCCCGCGCGATTCCCGACTACGAGGGCGGCACGCGGCTCGGTGACACGCTGCGGGCGTTCACGAGACAGTGGCGCCAGCGCGGCGCGGTGGTCGTGCTGTTCTCGGACGGCTGGGAGCGCGGGGACCCCGCGTTGCTGGCCGAGCAGCTGAGAAGGATCCGCCGGGTGTCGCACGCCGTGATCTGGGCCAACCCGCACGCGGGCAAGCCGGGGTACCGGCCGGTGCAGTCCGGGATCGTCGCCGCGTTGCCGCACGTCGACCGGATGGTCGCCGGGCACAGCCTGCACACACTGCAACTTCTGCTGAACGAGGTGCGTCGTGCGTGACGTTCTGTTCGAGCTGGCCGACCGGGTCGCGAGCGGCGAGACGGTCGGCGTCGGCACCGTGGTCGCGACGTTCAGCTCGGCGCCGCGCGCACCCGGTGCCGCGATGATCGTGAAAGCCGACGGGACGGTCAGCGGCAGCGTGTCCGGCGGTTGCGTCGAGGGTGCGGTGTACGACCTCGCGCAGGAGACCGAGACGGCGGTGCTTCAGCGTTATGGGGTCAGCGACGACGACGCGTTCGCGGTCGGACTGACGTGCGGCGGGATCATCGACATCTACGTCGAGAAGATCAACGCCGAGACGTTCCCCGAGCTGCCCGACGTGGTGGAGACGGTGCGGGCCGAGCAACCCGTGGCGATCGCGACCGTGATCGAGCACCCTGGCGGCATCGGCCGGCGCATGGTCGTCTGGCCGGACCGCACCGCCGGAACCCTTGGCTCCGAACGAATCGACGACGCGGTCGCGGACGACGCGCGGGGGCTGCTCGCGAGTGGGCGCAGCGCGACCCTCCACTACGGCCCGGACGGGCAACGGCGCGGCGAAGGCATGGCCGTGTTCGTGAACTCCTTCGAGCCGCCGCCGCGCATGCTGGTGTTCGGCGCGATCGACTTCGCTGCCGCGATGGCGCGGCTCGGGGCGTTCCTCGGCTACCGCGTGACGGTGTGCGACGCGCGCCCGGTGTTCGCCACGAAGACCAGGTTTCCGGACGCGGATGAGGTCGTTGTGGACTGGCCACACCGGTATCTGCGGCGGGAAGCGGACAAACTCGACGAACGTACGGTTGTCGCGGTACTCACCCACGACCCGAAGTTCGACGTGCCGGTGCTCGAGGTCGCGTTGCGGATGAAGCTCGGTTACGTGGGCGCGATGGGGTCGCGCAGAACCCATGAAGATCGCCTGAACCGCTTGCGGGAGGCGGGTTTGACGGAGAGTGAACTCGCGAACCTGAGCAGTCCGATCGGACTGGACCTCGGTGCGCGCACACCGGAGGAGACCGCGGTGTCGATCGCCGCGGAGATCATTTCCTTGCGGTGGCAGGGGACTGGGACCCGGCTCAGCGCGCTGGAGGTCCCGATCCACCGTTGATCGGGTTGTGTGATCTCTCAACCAGGTGGAGTCTGGGGTGACCCTCGTCACAATCACCCACCCTCGGGAGGGTTCATGCACATCACGGTCAACGTCGACGGAGTGAGGCACGCCGACGAGGTGGAACCCCGGACGCTGCTCGTGCACTACCTGCGGGAGCGGCTGGGGAAGACCGGCACTGTGGTCGGCTGCGACACCAGCAACTGCGGTGCCTGCACGGTCCATCTCGACGGTCACAGCGTGAAGTCGTGCGCGATGCTCGCGGTACAGGCGAACGGGCACGAGATCACCACCATCGAGGGCCTCGCCCGTGACGGCAAGCTCCACCCGGTGCAGGAGGCGTTCCACGCCAACCACGCGCTGCAGTGCGGGTTCTGCACGCCAGGAATGATCATGCAGGCGATCGACCTGCTCGCCGACGACCCGAACCCGGACGACGAGTCCGTGCGCAAGGGGCTGGAGGGCAACCTCTGCCGCTGCACCGGCTACCAGAACATCGTCCGCGCGGTGCAGGACGCGGCACACCGGATGCGGCCGGGCGCCGGTCCCGAGGTCGAACAGGTCTCGGAGACCACCGCTCAGGTCCACCACCCGGTAGGTGGCGAATGACCGCCACGGCGGAGTCTGAGGTAGGGAAAGCCAGGCTCCGCAAGGAAGACGCACGACTGATCACCGGCCGGACCAGGTGGACGGACAACGTCCAGCTGACCGGCATGCTGCACATGGCCGTGCTGCGCAGTCCCATGGCGCACGCGCGGATCCGTTCGATCGACGTCACCCGCGCGACGAGCGCTCCCGGCGTGCTGCTGGTGCTCACCGGTCAGGACATCGCCGACGAGCAGGGCAGCCTGCCGTGCGCGTGGCCGATCACCGAGGACATGAAGGCGCCGCCCGCGCCCTCGCTCGCCGTCGACGAGGTCAACTTCGCCGGCGAGGCGGTCGCCGTCGTCATCGCCGAGGACGCCTATCGCGCCGCGGACGCGCTGGAACTGATCGACGTCGACTACGAGGAACTGCCGGTCGTCCTCGACATGAACGAGGCCCTGCTGGACGACGCGGATCTCGTGCACCCGGACCTGGGCACGAACAAATGCGCCACCTGGGTGTTCGACTCGGGCGAGGCCGGGTCCGGCGGCGACGTCGAGCAGGCGATCGCGGACGCCGAGGTCGTGCTGGAGCGAACGTTCCGCCAGCAGCGGCTGATCCCGGCATTCATGGAACCGCGCTCGGTCGTCTGCGACCCGGCCAACGACATGTTCACGCTCACCAGTGCCACCCAGATCCCGCACATCCTGCGCTGGATGATCTCCGCGTGCCTCGGCATCGCGGAGCACAAGCTGCGCGTGATCGCACCGGACGTCGGCGGCGGGTTCGGCGGCAAGCTCCAGGTGACGCCCGAAGAGTTCCTCTGCGTGCTCGCCGCGCGCCGGATGGGCCGTCCGGTGAAGTGGACCGAGTCGCGCACGGAGTCGATGCTGTGCGCGCACCACGGCCGCGACCAGATCCAGAAGATCACGCTGGCCGCCCGTCGCGACGGCACGGTCACCGGGCTGAAGGTCGAGCTGCTCGCGGACATGGGCGCGTACCTGCGCCTGGTGACGCCGGGCATCCCGATCCTCGGTGCCTTCATGTACGGCGGCATCTACAAGATCCCTGCCTACAAGTTCGTCTGCACCAACGTTTTCACGAACAAGACGCCCACCGACGCCTACCGCGGCGCCGGACGGCCGGAGGCCACGTTCGCGATCGAGCGGATGATGGACGAGCTGGCCGTCGAGCTGGACGTCGACCCGATGAAGCTGCGGCAGCAGAACTGGATCAAGCACGAGGAGTTCCCGTTCACGACGTCCGCCACGCTCACCTACGACTCGGGCAACTACGAGGCGGCGACCGCGCGGGCGATGGAGCTCTTCGGCTACGACGCGCTGCGGACCGAGCAGGCCGAGCGCAGGGCCTCCGGCGATGTCGTCCAACTGGGCATCGGTATCTCCACGTACACCGAGATGTGCGGCCTCGCGCCGTCCCGCGTCCTCGGCGCACTCCGTTACGCCGCGGGAGGTTGGGAGCACGCCTCGATCCGCATGCTGGCCACCGGCAAGGTCGAGGTGATCACCGGAACGTCCCCGCACGGGCAGGGCCACGAGACGGTCTGGAGCCAGATCGTCGCCGACCGGCTCGGCGTGCCGTTCGAGGACATCGAGGTGCTGCACGGCGACACCGCCTCGTCACCGCGGGGGATGGACAGCTACGGGTCCCGTTCGCTCGCCGTCGGCGGCATCGCGCTCGTGCGGGCCGCGGACAAGGTCCTGGCGAAGGCACGCACACTCGCCGCGCACATGATGGAGTGCGACGAGGGCGACGTGGACTTCACCGCCGGCCAGTTCTCGGTGCGCGGCACGGAGACCAGCCGCACGCTGGGCGACGTCGTGCTCGCCGCGCACGTCGCGCACGACCTGCCCGCGGGCATGGAGCCGGGTATGGACGCCGACGCGACGTTCGACCCGGACAACTTCTCGTTCCCGCACGGAACCCATTTGTGCGCAACGGAAGTGGACACGCAGACCGGTGTCGTTCGCATTCGGTCCTACGTGGCGGTCGACGACGTCGGTGTGGTCGTCAACCCGATGATCGTCGACGGGCAGATCCACGGCGGCATCGCACAGGGCATCGCGCAGGCGTTGTTCGAGGAGGCCATCCACGACGAGACCGGCACGCTGACGACGGCGACGCTGGCCGACTACCTGGTGCCGTCCGCGGCCGACCTGCCCACGTTCACGACCGACCGGACGGCGACGCCCGCGACGTCGAACCCGTTGGGCGTCAAGGGAGTCGGCGAGGCCGGCACGATCGCGTCCACGCCGGCCGTGGTGAACGCGATCCTGGACGCCGTGCGGCACATCGGTGTCCGTGACATCGAGATGCCGTGCACGCCGGAACGGGTGTGGCGCGCGATCCAGGGCCGCGGTGAGGCGCCGGCCGAAGCGCCGGCCGCGGGCGGTCTCGGTTCCATCGGAGGTGCCCGATGATCCCCTCGGGTTTCGACTACCTGTGTCCGTCTACTGTGGACGAAGCGGTGCGGATGCTCGCGGACGCGGGCGAGGACGCCAGGGTGCTGGCCGGTGGCCAGAGCCTGATCCCCGTGCTGCGCATGCGGCTCGCCGCACCGACGGTGCTGGTCGACCTCGGCGACCTGACCGAGCTGACGGGTGTCCGCGACGACGGCGACTCGTTGCTGATCGGTGCCATGACCACGCACTACGAGGTGCAGCGTGATCACCTGATCCACGAGCACGCCAGGCTGCTGGCGCGGGCGACGGACACCGTCGCCGACCCGCAGGTACGCCACCGCGGCACGTTCGGCGGCTCGCTGGTGCACGCCGACCCGGCGGGCGACCTGCTGGCCCCCGTGCTGGCGCTGGACGCGGTAATGATCATCGCCGGTCCCGGCGGACGGCGTGAGGTGCCGGCGTCGGAGTTCTTCGTCGACTACTTCACGACGGCGCTGGCGCCGGACGAGCTGCTCGTGGACATCCGCGTGCCGAAGTGCACCGGCTGGGGCGCGCACTACGAGAAGCTCAACCGGGTGGCGCAGGCGTGGTCGATCGTCGCGGTGGCCGCGGCGGTCGAGGTGTCCGGCGGCACGATCACGCAGGCCAGGGTCGGTCTGACCAACATGGGCCCGACGCCGATCCGCGCGCGTGCCGTGGAGTCCGCGCTGGTCGGCCAACCGGCGTCGCGCGAGTCGATCGTGGCCGCGGCCTCGCACGCCGCCGAGGGGACCTCCCTCGGTGACGACTACAAGGAGAACCTCGCTCGGGTGCTGTGCGGACGGGCGCTGACCACGGCGGCCACCGCATGAAGCTGGAGCACCGGTTCTCGGTCCCCGCACCGGTGGACGAGGTGTGGGAGGCCCTGCTGGATCCGGAGCGGGTGGCGCCGTGCATGCCCGGCGCCACCCTCGCCTCCGTGGAGGGCAAGGCGTTCAGCGGCAGCGTCAAGGTCAAGCTGGGGCCGGTCCAGCTGCTGTACCGGGGCACCGGCGAGTTCGTGGAGATCGACCCGGCCACGCACTCGCTGGTGCTGCGCGCGTCCGGCAAGGACACGCACGGCAACGGCACCGCCTCCGCGACCGTGACCGTCCACGTCGATCAGGAGGTATTGGTCGAAACGGATCTGAGCATCACCGGCCGTCCGGCCCAGCTCGGCCGAGGCCTGATCGCCGAGGTGGGTGGCCGGATCGTCGGCCAGTTCGCCGAATCCCTGGCGAGGGAGCTCGAGCCAGGGGAAGCTGACGAGGTGCAGCAACAGCATCTCCGAGTCGTCCGGGACGAGCCGGAGCCGATCGACCTGATCGGCACCGCCGGCGTTCCGGTGCTGAAACGCCTGCTCCCGGTGCTCGCGATCGCGCTGATCGCGATCTTCGTGGTCCTCCGTCGCAGGCGGCACCGCTGAGGCCCGTTGGCCGGCGGCTGGCATTCGTGCTGGCCGCCGGCTTTCTCACGTCCTGCACCGGTTCACCCGTCGTGGTGACGTCAGCTCCGGTCACTTCGTCGTCTTCTGTCGCTCCCGCTCCCCGGACGTTCACGCTGGCCGCGGGCGGCGACATCCTGATCCACCCGGCGCTGACCGACCAGGCCGTCGCGGACGGTTCAGGCTCCCGGAACTACGTGCCGCTGCTCGAGGGCATCCGCAGGGCGGTCGACGCCGATCTGTCGATCTGCCACATGGAGGTGCCGCTCGGGAAGCCCGAGGGTCCGTTCTTCGGCTACCCGGCCTTCCTCGCGCCGCCCGAGGTCGCCCGTGGGTTGAAGGACATCGGCTACGACAGTTGCTCCACGGCGTCGAACCACACGCTCGACCGCGGCCCTTCGGCCATCCAGACGACCCTTGACGCGATGGATGCCGTTGGGCTCAAGCACACCGGGTCGTTCCGTACGCCCGAGGAGGCCGCGGCGCCCCTTCTGTTGGATGCCGGCGGCGTGAAGGTCGCACAACTGTCGTTCACCTACGGGTTCAACGGGATTCCGCTGCCGCAGCCTTGGATGGCCAACCAGATCAACGTTGCCAAGATCCTTGCCGACGCTCGTGCTGCTCGGGCTGCCGGGGCTGAGGTCGTTGTGCTGTCGGTGCAGTGGGGGAACGAGTATCAGCACGAGGCTACTGCTGAGCAGAAGTCCCTGGCGCGGCAGCTGTTGGCGGATCCCGCGTTGGATCTGATCATCGGTACGCATGTGCACGTGGTGCAGCCGTTCGAGAATATCGGCGGGAAGTGGGTCACCTACGGTTTGGGGAATGAGGTGGCTCGGCATTCCGAACCCCGTGGTGTTACCGAGGAAGGTGTGATCGCTCGGTTCACCTTCACTCAGGATGCGTCCGGGTGGAAGGTCACCAAGGCCGAGTATGTGCCGACTCTGGTGGAGCTCGGGCCGCCGATTCGGTTGGTGGATCTGACGCGGGTCGGTGAGACGCCCCGGCGGGCTGAGGCGATCAAGCGGACCGAGGACGTGCTGTTCAGCATGGGTGCCATGAGTGCCGGGCTGACCCGCGCACGCCCCTGATCAGGCGCGTCGGGTCGCTGGAAGGTGTTTACTCAGAGCTGGAGTTGACGGATACGCGCTTGGTCCGTTCGGCTCCATAAGATGTGGGATGATCGGCGTAAGACGTGAGGAGAAGCCGTGACCGCTCTTCCTGAGCCTCCGAGCCATCTGCTGACGGTCGCCGAATACGCCGCGCTGGGTGAGACGGAGCCCGGCTACACGGAGCTGCAAGAAGGCCGCATCTTGATGTCCCCAAGCCCCACTCCCGAGCACAACATTGCCTCCGGTGAGCTCTACGTGCAGCTTCGAGCCCAGGCTCCGGATGATTTTGTCGTGATCCAAGACATCGACATCGATCTGGAGCTCACACCGGCCGACCACCCTGGGTTCTCCCGCCGTCCAGACATGGTGGTCGTCAGCAGGGCCGAGCGTCAGCGAGTCAGGAAAGAGGGCGGCATCCTCCGCGCCTCGGAGGTAATCCTGGTCGTCGAGATCGTCTCGCCAGGATCCCGCCGCACGGACTACATGATCAAGCGCGACGAGTACGCGGACGCGAGGATCCCGCACTACTGGATCGTCGACATCTCTGAGCCGGTGTCGCTGCACGCGCTGCACCATGCGGGTGACTTCGGCTACCAGGAGACCCCGGCGGTCACGGCCGAGTACTCGGCGATCGAACCTTTCCCGGTCAAGATCCAGGTCGACCAGCTGTCCGAGCGCGACTGAGGTCATTGAGAGAGCGGTAGGCGAACCCGGTTGGCTGATATTCCCGCTTCGATCAAGTTGATGGCGGACTATCAATGTTTCCCACTTTGGTTGCAGCCGCCGGCTGGTATCGGCAATCTGCCCGTCGGTGATCTTCCCATCTCTCAGGAGCTTGCGGTCGATCTGTCGGTGTGGGCGCAGGACTATGACCGAACTCTGAACCGTGAGTTCGTCGTTCGCGGCGAGAATCTCGCGAGACGGCTTGCACGTGAGCTGGGTCCAGGTTGCTCGGTGACGTACTTCGACAATGACACGAGCGAAGTACGTCTGATTTCGTGACCGTCTGTGCGGCAGCAGCGGTCCTACTTGTGTGGCCGGAAGGATGGCGGAGGCGATTACTCCGTTCGGCTCTAGGGTGTGAGTTGTTCGTTAAGTAGCGTCCTGCGCTGCATGCGCCGGACGGTCCAAAGGCCACTACTGGGGGTGGCCGCCTTCCGGCGGCGAACCTGGGGGTTCCGTGCTGCCGCCGCGTGGATTCAGCGTGCCCAAAAAACTGTCGATCTTGCTCGTGTTGACCGCGGTCGCGCTGGTCGGCCTACCCGCCGGGCCACCGATCACCGGTCCCGGACAACTTCCTGATCTGGGGATTTGGCGCACGATCTCGGGCTGGTTCGCCGGCGGCACAGCCGAAGCCGCACCGAGACCGGAACAGGGGCAGGCGCACAAGCCGCCGCTGCGGGTGCGGGAACTGACCGAGAAGCGGACGCCGTCTGTGCGGGTGTTCCAGCTGAACAACGGGCAGTTCGAGGCCGAGGTGACCTCGGAGCCGCGGGCGTTCCGCGACGCGAGCGGCAAGTGGCGGCAGATCGACCCGGCGGTGCGCGAGCAGGCGCGCGACGGGTATCGGTTCGTCAACGACACCAACGGTTTCACCAGCCTGTTCGGTGACAAGTCCGACCGGCTGGCCGGGTTCGAGGCCGGTGGCAAGCGGGTCGGGCTGGGACTCGACGGTGCGGCGAAGGGCCTGGCGCCGAAGGTCGACAAGGGCATCGTGACCTACCCCGGCGCGTTCGACGGCGCCGACCTGGTCTACCAGGTGACGGGTGAGGCGCTGAAGGAGAAGATCGTTCTCTCGAAGGCGCCGAAGGACGCGACGTACAGGTTCACCCTGGACCTCGCGGGTGTCACCGCGAAGACGCTGGACAACGGTGAGATCGGGTTCTTCGACAACCCGGACGGGCCGCCGCTGTTCGTGATGCCCAGGCCGTTCATGTTCGACAGCAAGGCCGATCGCAAGTCGCCGCACGGCAAGGCATGGAGCGACAAGGTCACGCAGACCGTCGAGCAGCAGGGCGACAAGATCACTGTCACGCTCAAGGCGGATCAGGGCTGGCTGGCGTCGAAGGACCGGCAGTACCCGGTCACGATCGACCCGACGATCAAGCTGCAGCCCACCCCGACCACGGGCCAGGACGTGCAGATCTGGTCGGACACGCCGGATCGCAACGACGGGTCGAGCTACCAGCTCTCCGTCGGTACGGACAACCTCGGCAAGGCCCGCACGCTGATCAAGTTCGACACCTCGGTCGTCCCGGCGGGCACGGCGCTGACGAGCGCGAAGCTGCGCCTGTACTACGACTCCGAGTTGTACGAGGGCGCCAACAACAACGTCCACGAGGTGCGTCGGGTCACGCAGGGCTGGTCGGAGGACACGGCGACGTGGAACTCGATCAACGGCGCGTTCGCCGAGGCCGCGCTCTCGACGGCGACCAAGCAGGCCGGCGTGGCGAACGTCTGGCACGAGTGGGATGTGCGCAACATCGCGCAGTCCTGGGTGTCCGGATCGGCCTCGAACTTCGGGTTCATGGTCAAGTCCACCGACGAGACGCTGGGCCGCGGTGGCGCGATCTACCAGGCGGCCGAGTTCGCCTACAACGGCGAGACGGAGAACACGCCGAAGCTGGTCCTGACCTACGGCCGGCCGAGCGCGGACCTGCAGAACCCGACCAAGATCTTCGCGACCGGCGCGGAGCTGAACTGGGGCGCCTACGTCGACCCGGATCCGAACAACTCGGCCGACGACGCGGTGGAGTACCAGGTGCACCGGTCGGTGTTGCAGGCGTTCACGCCGTCGGAGTCGACGCTGGTCGCGCCCCTGTCACCAGCGACGACTTCGTTCACGGACACCACGGCGCGGCCGACGCCCGCCGACTCGCCGGATCCGTTCGGCAACGCGTACTACTACATGGTCGCGGTGAAGACCCGTGACGGGCAGGTGGTCCCCGGTCCGACGCAGCTGGTGCGGCTGCCGAAGGCGGGGTTCATCACGCAGGTGCTGCGCGGTGGCGCTGACGACGCGACGTTGTCGTCGTTGAAGCCGGACCAGAATCTGGACACGTTGGGCGGCCAGCCGTGGCTGATGGCGGGCAACGGTTCCGCCACCTACGGCAAGACGCGTGCGGTGGTGAAGTTCCGCGACCTGTCGTCGCTGCCCGCGGGAGCGCGGGTGACGAACGCGGAGCTGACGCTGTGGGGCTTCTGGTCCTCCGGCTCGGGCGGAATCCTCGACGGACATCCGCTGACGAAGTCCTTTGTGGAGGGTCAGGCGACGTGGAACCGGGCGTCCACGGCGACGGCGTGGACCACACCCGGCGGTGACTTCGGCGCCGCGACGGACAACGTCTCGGGTATCACCAACGACCCGAACCGGCACATCTGGGACGTCACGTCGCTCGCGCAGGGCTGGGTGGACACCCCGGCGTCGAACAACGGCTACGAGGTCAAGCTGCGCGACGAGAACGTGCTGCAGCGGGTGCTGTTCCTGTCCGACGAGGCACAGGAACAGGCGTTGCGGCCGAAGCTCACGGTCACCTACACGCAGCCGACCGCGGAGATGACCTACTACGCGCCGGACACCCCGTCGATCCGGATGATCCCCGGTGACCAGTACACGATCCCGGTCACGGTCACCAACTCCACCACCAGCACCTGGCGCGCCGCCGACCAGGTCGTGTCGTACCGGTGGAACCTGCCCGACGGCACCGATGTCACCACCGGTGGCAACCGCCTCGAAACCGCGCTCCCGGCCGATGTTCCGCCGGGTGGCAGCGTCACCGTGCAGGCACAGGTGAAGACGCCGATCCAGTCCGAGGCGGGCAACAAGCGCGAGCAGTTCGTGCTGAACTGGGATCTGCGCAACAAGACCACCGGCACATGGCTGTCCGCCACGGGCGGGATCCCGGCGCTGCCGCAGAACGTCACGGTCGAGGACCCGACCTCCGACCAGCTCGGCCTGGAGAAGTTCTACTCCTACGCCGGCAAGTCGACCGGTGCCGGGTCGAACGTGCTGGTGAACCAGTTCGCGGGCAACACGGTCTGGTCCTATGACGCGTTCGCGAACCCCGGCCGTGGGCTGAACACGTTCACGCGGTTGACCTACAACAGCATGGACACCTCGGCCACGTCGTTGGGTCAGGGCTGGTCGCTGGCCGCGAGTGGCTTGACCCGCCTTGGCGCGTATCTGGAGCTGCACCCGAAGGGCCAGGACTACCCGTCCCGGATCACGTTGCCCGACGGGGACGGCACGTCTCACACGTTCAACCTGAACAAGCACAACAGCTCCGACCCGGCGCAGTGGACCTACGACATTCCGGCCGGTGTGCACCTTTATGTGCAGCGCGACGGGCAGGCGGAGAAGTCACGCCGCTGGAAGATGACCCGCCCCGATCGCACGGAGTTCCTGTTCGACGACGAGGGCTGGCTGACCGCCGTCAAGGACAAGAACGGCAACGAGCAGAAGTTCACCTACACCGAGCGCAAGTCGAACAACCAGCCGCGCAAGTTCCTCGCCTACGTCACCGACCCCGCGGGCCGGCAGACGCTCACGTTGGACTACTGGGAGAAGGGCGAGACCCAGAACCCGAAGATCATCGACAACGTCCAGTCGCTGAAGGACATCTCGGGCCGCACGATCAGCTTCTCCTATGACGACAAGGGTTTGCTGACCCAGTTCGTCGACGGCGCCGGGAGCGCCCAGCCCAAGACGTTCAAGTTCGTCTATGACGCGACGCAGGGCAACAAGAACGTCAAGCTGGTCAAGGTCACCGACCCGCGCAACCACGACACAGGTCTCGCGTACTACACGGCGCCGGTGGACCCGAAGGACAAGTGGAAGCTTCAGACGATCACCGATCGCCTGAACTACGCCACGACCTTCGCCTACGCCGACCCGGACGGCCAGGCCGGCTCTGAGGTCGAGTCGACGGTCACCGATGCGGAGAACCACGTCACGAAGTACCGCATCGACGGCTACGGCCGCCCGACCAAGACCACCAACGCCAAGAACCAGGTCACCCAGCTGGAGTGGGACGCCGACAACAACGTCACCAAGCTGACCGAGGACAACGGCGCGGCCTCGACCTGGGTCTACGACCCGAAGACCGGCTACCCGACGTCGATCCGGGACGCGGAGGCGGTGGCGAACAACTGGCCCGCCACGACGTTGAGCTACCAGACCTCGCTCAACGGCTACGTCGCCGAGCTGTCGTCGAAGACGACACCGGAAGGTCGCACGTGGGCGTTCGGTTACGACGCCAAGGGAAACCTGACGTCGGTCACCGACCCGAAGGGTGTCCCGACGCCGTCGCCGGACGACTACAAGACCGTCCACAGCTACGACCAGTTCGGTCAGCTGCAGAGCACGACGGACGCCAACGAGAACACCACCACGTTCTCCGACTTCGACCCGAGTGGATCTCCGAGGAAGACCAGGGACCCGTACAACAACGAGACCAACCTGGTCTACGACGTGCGCGGCAACGTGTTGTCGCTGACCGACGCGTCGGGCAAGACCACGACGGTCGGCTATGACGTGTTCGGTCGTCCGCTGGAGACGAAGGCGCCGAAGGATCAGGCCGCCGGGCAGTTCATCACCACGCCTGCGCCGGTGTACGACGCCAACGACAACGTCACCCAGGCGACCGCGCCGAACGGCGCGGTGTCCACGGCGGTGTATGACAACGCCGACCAGATCACCTCGACGAACGCACCGAAGGACACCCCGACCGGCCCCGAGCGCAAGGCGAGCTTCACCTACGACAAGGTCGGAAACCTCAAGACCGAGACGCAACCGCTGGGCAACCTCACCACGGGCGATCCCAACGACTACGTGGTCCGGTACGACTACGACGAGATCTACCAGCTGACCGCGACCACCAACGCGGACAACAAGAAGATCACCTACGAGTACGACCGCGTCGGCAACGTCGTCACCGTGGTGGACCCGCGCAAGAACGCCACCGCGGACACCGCCGACTACACCAGCAAGGTCACCTACGACCTCAACCACCGCACGGTCGACACGGTCGACGCGGCGGGCAAGGCCGACCACGTCGGCTACGACCGCGACGGCAACGTCATCTCCAAGCGCGACAAGGAGAACAACACCACCACCCTGGTGTACGACCAGCGGTCGATGCTGGTCGAGGCGCAGGTCCCGCACAAGGCCGGCGTCACCCGCGTCACGAAGTTCGAGTACGACGAGGCGGGCAACCAGACTCGCGTCATCACCCCGCGGGGCGTGGAGACGACCGACGACCCGGACGACTTCGCCGTACAGACCACCTACGACAAGCTGAACCGGCCGATCGAGAGGCTCACGCCGTTCGACAAGGACGACGCGCAGTACAAGACGCCGGACAAGACGATCTACACCTATGACGCGGTGGGCCGGATCAAGGAGGTCAGCGCTCCGCCGTCACAGGGCCAGGCCGTCCGCAATGTGTCCAAGTACTCCTACTTCGACAACGGCTGGGTCCGCACGTCCACCGATCCGTGGGACATCGTCACCGCTTACGACTACACCCCGTTGGGGCAGCAGGCCTCGCGCACGCTGACGTCCGCGGGTGGTTCGTCGGGCCGGACGATGACGTGGGACTACTTCCCGGACGGCAAGCTCAAGTCGCGTTCGGACAGTGGTGTACCGGTCGGCCTGCACGTCGCGCTGACCGACAACTCCGACACCGGATTCATCGAACTGGCCGGCAACTGGTCCACAGCTCTGTCCGGCCAGGGTTTCCAGGGGTACGACTACCGCTCCACCGCACAGGGCACGGGCGCCACCACGTTCACGTGGAAGCCGGTGATCCCGCAGGACGGCTCCTACGAGGTCTTCGTCAAGTACCCGTCCGGCGTTTCGGGAGCGGCGACCAACGCGCCGTACAAGGTCGACACGGGTACCGCGCAGTCCACGGTGAACGTCGACCAGACCCAACGCGGTGGCGAGTGGGTGAGCATCGGCAGCTCCACCTTCACCGCGGGCAACGCCGCCAAGATCACCCTGTCCGATCAGGCGAACGGCACCGTGCTCGCCGATGCGGTGAAGCTGGTGCGTAACAACGCCGCGGACCCGGACAACGAGTCGAAGACGTTCGGCCAGTCCTACGACGCCAACGGCAACCTCACCGGCCTGACCGACTCCTCACCCGGCGCGAAGATTGACGCCTATGTGTTGACCTACAACGGGTTGAACCAGCTCACCAAGGTCGAGGAGAAGCTGGCGTCGGTGGTCAAGGCGACGACCACGTTCTCCTACAACGAGAACGGCGCTCCACTCACCCGTGGCCACGACAAGCAGTCCTCGGAGTTCACCTACAACCCGCGCGACCTGGTCGAGCAGGTGAAGAACACCGAGACCGGCGGTTCACCGAAGATCACGTCCTTCACCTACACCGACCGCGGTCAGGTGAAGGAGGAGACCAAGTCCAACGGCAACAAGACGGTCTACGGCTACCACCTCGACGGAGCCGTCGCCACGCAGGTGGAGTCCAAGTCCGGCGGCACGCTGGTGGCGCAGCACACGATCGACTACAGCGCCAACGGCAACCGGATCAAGGACGCCTCGAAGATCCAGAATGCGGACAACGCCGCCGCGTATCTGGACGAGGTCCACGAGTACACCTACGACCCGCTGGACCGGATCCGCAACGCCACCAAGAAGTCCGCGGCGGGCGCGGTGCTGGAGACCGAGGACTACGTCCACGACGCCAACAGCAACGTCACGTCCTCGACTCTTGAAGGCAAGACGACGACGTTCAACTACGACCGCAACCGCCTGCTGTCGGCGTCGACGTCGGGTGCGACGGCGTCGTACAACTACGACCCGTTCGGCCGGCTGGACACCGTCACCGCGGCCGGCCAGATCATCGAGTCCTACAAGTACGACGGCTTCGACCGCACGATCGAGCACCGCAAGCAGGCCGACGGTGGTGGCCTGAAGACCACCGCCTACGCCTACGACCCGCTCGACCGCACATCGTCGAAGACCGAGGACGGCAAGACCACCGACTTCGCCTACCTCGGCCTGACCGACAAGGTCGTCTCCGAGACGATCGCGGGCCAGCTGCAGCGCACATACCAGTACGACGCGTTCGGGCAGCGGCTGGCGCAGATCAAGAAGGACACCGACGGCGCCGGACCGGAAGTCGCCGAAGACTCCTACTACGGCTACAACCCGCACACCGACGTCGAAACCCTCACCAAGGACAACGGCGACACACGGGCCACGTACGGGTACACGGCCTACGGCAAGGACGACAAGGAGGCCTTCACCGGCATCGACAAGCCGGACGCGCAGCAGCCGGGCAAGCAGCCGTTCAACTTCTACCGCTACAACGGCAAACGCTTCGACCCGTCGTCGGGTTCGTACGACATGGGGTTCCGCGACTACAACCCCGGCCTCAACCGGTTCATGACGCGCGACATGTACAACGGCGCGCTCTCCGACATGAAGCTCGGCACGGATGCGTTCACCGGCAACCGCTACGCCTTCACCGGCGGCAACCCGATCTCCCGCATCGAGAACGACGGTCACTGCTGGGACTGGATCCAGAGCGTGTGCGACGCGGTCAGCGACACGGGAGACGCGGTCGACCAGGGCTTGTCCGACATCGGCGACTTCTTCGTGGAGCACACGGACGACATCCAGGCGGCCAGCGACTTCGTGGTCGCGGTGAACGACACGCTGTTCAACCCGTTCGGACCCTGGTTCAACCCTCGTCAGTTCGCGGAGGACACCGCCAACGAGATGTTCGGCCTCGAGGACCGGACGCACGAGGACTCGGACGCCTACAAGGTCGGTGAGTGGACCGCCATCGGTGCCACGCTCTTCGTCGGTGGTGGTTCCGGGCTGGCCAGGGGAGCGGTCAATTCCATCAAGGGATTCCTCAAGGAAGGTGCGCGGAGAGTCGCGATCGACACCGATGCCCTGGTGAAGTTCGACGAGCTCGTGAAGCCTCTCTTGCGGGAGGGCGATGAGCTCATCGCAACACCCAACGTTGTCCGTGAGCTCGCGGAATCCGCCACCCAGGTCAAGAACGTCGCCGACTTCCTGGCAAAACGAGGTGTCGCCGCGATCGCCGTCGAGGAAATTGGGACTGCCCTTCCGGCGACTCGGCTCGCTGAAATCATGAACGGTTTCAAGTTCCATCGCGGTAATGCCGGGGATGCCTTGAACATCGTCGAGGCCGCCGTCGCCAGAGCCGATCTCTTCATCACCGCGGATGCGAATACCCTCGGCAGGGCGTTCGGTATGGGTGGTATTATCAATATTCCAGGTACAGGTCTCCGGTTGCCGTTCAGGGTGGTGAAGTGACGTTGCGCGGTTTGCTCAACTCCGAGGAGTTCCTGGAGTTGAACGACGACGTCCGGGTAGTGGTTGACGAGGTCGACGTAATGATGTCGACCAGGCCGCCAAACGTTTCCCTGGTCGCTGTGGAGGGTGATCGTGAGCTATGGCGCACGGTTCTCCCTGATTTCGCCCCGGACATCACGAGTGCCGAGGTCGACAACCACACCGTCGATTACCGGGCGGCCGGCTGGGAATCGGGTCAGCTGCTCGTGGTCGCAGGCGAGGATCGCGCCTACTTGATCGGATATGTCGATGGTCGGGTGAAGCGGGAGCTTCCCCTGGGGGCAACCGGAATCTCGACCGTCGACTTCGTCGGAATCGTTGAACTGCGGCACGGGTCGCTGCTGGCGGTCGCCTCCGCGAAGGTCGTCTGGCTCGTCAACGGGCAAGCCGAAATCGTGGGCGAGTTCCGCTACCAGGGTCCGGTGGATTCAGTTCGTGCGGGACAGCCGAATGAGCTCGTTGTCGCGTTCTACGACGTTGAGAACGCGAGCTGGCCGGTCGTCGATCACGTGATCAACCTTGACGATCTTGGTGGAGCTGCCCGCGCATAGCGACGGTGAGAAATGCCGTCCACACGGACGGGCTCAGCGGGAGATGCACGGCCGGGGATTTGGTGTCGCGGATGCCGACTCCCCGGCCGATCGCACGTCCGATGGATCATGAAGGGTCTTGGTTGTTGGACATTCAGGCGAGTGGGTTGATGGATCGTGCGACGTTCAAGGTGGTGGTGGACGCCCCGCTGGGCCGGCACTTCCGCAGATATCGGCTCATCGGGGCGATCCTGATCCCGATGTTCCTGCTGGGGGTGATCTTCAGCCCGAGGCCCGAGTACATCCTCGCGGTTGTCGTGGGGGTGTTCGCACTGCTGACGCCGACGTTGATGCACGCCTTGTCGTATCGGAACCTCAAGCGGCTGCCTCAGGTGCCGTGGACGTACCACCTCACCGCGGAGGGCTTCGAGATCGGCTCGCCGACCGGGACCTCGAAACGCGACTGGAGCATGGTGAAAGCCGTGCGTGAGACCGACGACGCGTGGGTGTTCGAGAGTGAGGTCAAGGGCTGCACGGTCGGGCTGCCGAAGAAGTTCTTCACCGATCAGCAGCACGCCGAGATGAGGATGTTCTTCTGGGACCGCGGGATGGTCACGGCGGGTTGA
This sequence comes from Lentzea sp. NBRC 105346, assembly GCF_030269605.1. Taxonomy (GTDB): domain Bacteria; phylum Actinomycetota; class Actinomycetes; order Mycobacteriales; family Pseudonocardiaceae; genus Lentzea. Next base: position 18,766 of record NZ_BSTQ01000012.1, on the reverse strand, counting down.
TGGAACTCACCGACTTCTTCACCGCGTCGGCGGGCTTTGTCGAGGCGCCGCTGGACGCCGTCGGACGTGAGTTGCTGGCCTGGCGCACGGAACTCGGCTACCGCCCTCGGCTGAGCAAGACCGCGGGGCCGTTGGCTGAACAGTTGAAGCATCTCAACCCGTTGCTGACCACGGCACGCCCGAGGGAGTTGCTCGTCACCGCCGGACCGTGGGTCGCCTACTTCGACTGTTTCGCACGTGAGACGGACGCGGCCAGCACGTGCGCAGTGCTCGCGAGGCGGATGGGGGTGCGCGCGCTGAACATCAGCCGGGCCGCATCGGAGATCGAGTTTCGCGGTATGAGGTTGGCGGCGGGGTGCAGTTCCACCTCTGGGGACCGGAAGGCGAAAAGCCGCTCGGATACGTCCGGACCATCGACGCGATCGACGACGGGCGGTGGGTGTTCGAGCAGTCGGGAACACCGCTGGACTTCGAGGAGCCGCAGAACTACTCGAAGCAGCGGATTCGCGACCGGTTCACCGTCGACATGCTGGACCGCTACTGTGCCGCGCTGGGAATCCGGCCGTGTGGAACAGAAGGGTTGCTCCTGGAGAGCAATGTCGTCATACCTCCCGGTGCCCGAGAGGTATGGATCTGAAGCTGATGGCATGGGCGAGGGGCTACTTCGAAACGCTGGCCAACGTCACCCCCGGAGGCGAATGACGTGCTCGACGTGCATTGCTTCCGGGACGTGCGCGGGTTCTCCTGTGGAACCTTGTGGTCTGTGGGGATTGGGAAGCTATCGCACGGTCAGTGTGTCCAACGCCCTTGGCATCCCACTGACAGCTGAATGATCTCCGACCTAGTGGAACCGCTCGCGCTTGGCCGCGGCGAGGAACGCCGTCCACGCGGACGGGCTCAGCGGGAGGTGCACGGCCGGGGACTTGGTGTCGCGGATACCGACACCCCGGCCGACCGCCACACAGCTGTCGCCGTTGGGGCTGTAGCTGCTCGTGCGCCACACGGTCATCTCGTGGGCCTCCTCAGGTGACGATGTCGGTGATCAGCCTCCTCGATTGTTCCTCATCCAGTGCCACCTGATCGAGCGCGTTCAGCACCTTGGTGTAGGTCTCGATGGACGCCTTGTCCTCGAGGAAGATCGACGAGTTCTCGCTCTCGACGAACACGACGGTCGGGATCTTCTCGAACTTCATCATCTTGAAGTCGCCCATGGTGCCCGGATGAGCACCGATGGCGGTGGGAACGACCCGAATGACGATGTTGGGGCGCACCAGCATCCGCAGCAGATGGTGAAGTTGCGCCGACCAGACATCCGGTCCGCCCACGGGCAGCCGCAGCGCCTGCTCGTGGATGAAGAAGACGAACTTCTTGGGAGATTCGAGAATCTGCTGGCGAGCGAGCCGCGCCTGCACCCGCGTCTCGATCTCGGAGGCCTCGATCGTGGACCAGACCTTGAGCATGGCGCGCGAGTAGTCGGCTGTCTGCAGCAGGCCGGGCACGATACCGAGATACCAGCCGATGAGTTTGGTGGCCGCGTCCTCGTGCTCGATCAGCGTGGTTACCTGCACCGGCAGCTTGCCGTCGTAGACCTGCCACCAGCCCTCCTCGCGGGCGGCGCGGAACAGTTCGTGCAGGCGTCTGCACTCTTCCAACGGCGTGTGGCACGCGCCGAGCAACCGGGAGAGGTCCATTTCGGACACTCCGCCCTTGCCGTTCAACAGATCCGACAGCTTCGCGAAGTCCCAGCCGACGAGCTTCGCCACCGCGCGGTAGCTCAGCCCTGTCCGGTCGAGCGCGGCGCGCACACCCGCGCCGAACTCGCGTCCACGAACCGTGGAGTTTCTCCGTGGCATAGAACGAAGTTAGGGCCCAGGCAAGACTGAGCGACACCGTTTCGCCCGAAACCAACCCGAAAAGGCGGCTGGTGGAAGGCGCACATCAGTCCAGAGCGGCGGTGTGGCGCAGTTGTTCCGGCGAAGGATCGCTGACGAGAACCCGCAACGCGGCGGCGAACCGGTCGACCTGCCGGTCCAGGTCGGCGAGCTCTCGCGAGGGCTCGGCGACGAGAGCCGCTCGCCCAGGGCGGTTCCCGGCGGCCGTCAGCGCTTCGCGGATCGGCACCGAGCGGCGCAGCGCGACGAGCAATGTCCACAGCCGACGTTCGACGATCGCGAGCTGAGCCGGGTCACCGGTGACCTTCAGGAAATCGGCACGGATCGACGACGCCCGGCGTTGCTGGACGGGACACGTGAAGTCGGTGCTGCGGACGACGAGATCAGCACCCGCGGACCGAGCTTGCGACTCCTCGGACGGACGGAAGAAGCGACGACCCGCCGGCCGGGAGGCCGACGGGTTCCACATCCACCAGAACGTCATCCGACGAGGTCGTCCGCGTCGACGATCTTGTACGCGTACCCCTGCTCGGCGAGGAACCGCTGGCGGTGCGCCGCGTAGTCGGTATCGAGGGTGTCGCGGGCCACGACCGAGTAGAAGTGGGCCTGCCGGCCGTCGCCCTTGGGTCGCAACAGGCGGCCGAGCCGCTGTGCCTCCTCCTGGCGTGAACCGAACGTGCCCGACACCTGTACGGCCACCGAAGCCTCCGGCAGGTCGATCGAGAAGTTCGCGACCTTGGATACCACCAACACGCGGATCTCGCCGCGCCGGAACGCGTCGAACAGCTTCTCGCGCTCCCGGTTCTTCGTCGAACCCTGGATCACCGGGGCGTCCAGCGCGGCCCCGAGCTCCTCGAGCTGCTCCAGGTACGCGCCGATCACCAGGGTCGGCTCTTCGGGGTGCTGGTCGAGGATCCGCTGGACGACCGGCATCTTCGTGGCCGCCGTCGAGCACAGCTTGTAGCGCTCCTCGGGCTCGGCCGTGGCGTAGAGCAGCCGCTCGTTGTCGGTCAGCGTGACCCTGACCTCGGTGCACTCGGCGGGCGCGATCCAGCCCTGCGCCTCGATGTCGCGCCACGGCACGTCGTAGCGCTTCGGGCCGATGAGGCTGAACACGTCGCCCTCCTGGCCGTCCTCGCGCACCAGCGTCGCGGTGAGCCCCAACCTGCGACGACTCTGCAGGTCAGCGGTCATCCGGAACACCGGCGCGGGCAGCAGGTGCACCTCGTCGTAGACGATCAGGCCCCAGTCGCGCGAGTCGAACAGCTCCAGGTGCCGGTACTCGCCCTTCGTCTTGCGGGTGATCACCTGATAGGTCGCGATGGTGACCGGGCGGATCTCCTTGCGTTCGCCCGAGTACTCGCCGATCTCGTCCTCGGTCAACGAGGTCCGCGCGACCAGCTCGCGCTTCCACTGGCGACCGGCGACGGTGTTCGTGACCAGGATCAACGTCGTCGCCTGCGCCTCGGCCATGGCGGCCGCGCCGACCAGCGTCTTGCCCGCGCCACACGGCAGCACGACCACACCGGAGCCGCCCGCCCAGAACGCCTGGGCGGCCAGGCGCTGGTAGTCGCGCAGCTTCCAGCCGTTCTCCTCGAGCGCGATCGGGTGCGCTTCGCCGTCGACGTAGCCGGCCTCGTCCTCGGCCGGCCAGCCGATCTTGAGCAGCAGCTGCTTGAGCCGCCCGCGCTCGCTCGGGTGCACGACGACCGTGTCGGCGTCGATGCGCGGCCCGAACATCGGGGCGATCTTCTTGTGCCGCATCACCTCTTCGAGGACCGCGCGGTCCAGCGAGTTGAGGACCAGCCCGTGCACCGGGCTGTTGGTCAGCACGAGCCGCCCGAAGCGGCTCATCGTGTCGACCACGTCGACCAGCAGCGGCTGCGGCACCGGGTAGCGGGAGAACCGCACCAGCGCGTCGACCACCTGCTCGGCGTCGTGCCCCGCGGCGCGGGCATTCCACAGCGCGAGCGGCGTCACCCGATACGTGTGCACGTGCTCGGGTGCGCGCTCGAGCTCGGCGAACGGGGCGATCGCGGTGCGCGCCTCGTCGGCCTGGGGGTGGTCGACCTCGAGCAACAGGGTCTTGTCCGACTGGACGATCAGAGGGCCATCGGTCACGTTCACCAGTGTCTCAACTCCCGCACCCGGAGTGAGGTGCGGCTGGCGAACGTGACGCTCAGGGACATCTATGTACCCGAACGTCACGTTCGCCAGCGGACTTGACAACACACAAATCACATCCGGTCCCCTACATTGCCGCGCATGAGCACCGAGTCGACCGAGCCCGTCGAGCCCGAAGAGCCAGCCCCGGCAGCGCCGCCGCCCGCGCCGCCACCGGCGAAGAAGAACTGGCTGAAGTTCGTCATCGTCGGCGTGCTGGCCATCGCGTTGATCGGCGGTGCGATCTACCTCTTCAACCAGTTCGGTTCCGGTCCCGCGAACGCCAAGGTGGGCGACTGCGCGTCGATCAAGCCGAAGGATCAGGACCAGTGGGACGTCACCCTGCTGAAGTGCGCTGACGCCAACGCGACCCACAAGGTCGCCAAGGTCCTGCCCAACAAGGAGGACGCCTGCCCCGAGGACGGCTACTACGAGCCGGTCGGCGTCGACAAGAAGCAGCTGTGCCTGATGCCGAACTTCGAGGAAGGCGCCTGCTACACGCCGAGCGACGACGGCTCGACGTTCAAGAAGGGCGAGTGCAAGGGCGACTCGGTCGTCAAGGTCGTCAAGAAGATCGACGGCAACCCGGACCCGGTCGACTGCCCCTCGGGCAGCAGCGACCTGAAGTTCAGCGAGCCTGCCGTGATCTTCTGTCTGGGGACCGGCGAGACCCCCTGATCCGGTGAATCCGGTCAGTTGAAGTGGCAACGGCGCCGATACCCAGGCCATGAAGAAGATCGGCCTGGGTATCGCCGCTGTCTTCCTGCTCGTCGTGGTCAGCGGGTTCGTGCTGTCCCAGCTGCAGGGCAACGCGGCGGACGCGGCCAAGGTCGGCGACTGCGCGCGCATCACCGGGGTCGCGGACAGCCCGAAGTACCAGGCCATGCCGTGTGAGTCGGACCAGGCCAACGTCAAGATCGCGAAGATCCTGGCGTTCAACGACAAGGCGTGCCCCTCGGGCGGAACCGAGTACTCCACGTACACCGGCCAGGCCACCTTCTGCCTTATGCCCAACTTCGCCGAGGGCAACTGCTACGGCCAGGACCGTGAGTCCGGTATCGCGAAGGTCGACTGCAAAACGCCGAACGCGGTTCGCGTCGCGAAGGTCGTGACCGGTTCGACGGACCCCGCTAGCTGCGGAAAGGCACGCTCCGCGAGGTTCCCGGAACCCGCTGTCACGTTCTGCCTCGAGCGCGGCGATGTCCGTTAAGACACATTTCGGTAAACCGCATGCGGGTGCGGCTTCCGTCTGACTACCTTCCTGTCGCCCGTGTCGGGGGACATCTGGGGAATCCACGGAAGCATTGGAAGTCGAATGAGCACTGAGCCGACCGCACCCGCGCCTGCGCCCGCACCGCAGCCCGCGCCGGAGCCCAAGAAGCAGAGCATCGGCAAGCGGATCCTGCTGTACGTCGTCGGCCTCGTGGTCGCCGCTGTCGCCATCTACGGGTTCAACTACTTCACCAGCGACGCCGCGCAGACCAAGGCCGGCGACTGCGCCACGGTGAAGGGCACCACGTCGTCCCCGGACTACAAGTCCGCCGGCTGCGACTCGGCCGACGCCAACTACGTCGTCGGCAAGGCGCTGAGCTCGCTCAGCGAGTCCTGTGGCTCGGACGGCTACGTCGAGTACACCGAGTCCGCGCGCCGCGGCCCGAAGACCAAGCTCTGCCTGGTCCCGCGGCTCGCCGAGGGCAAGTGCTACGACTTCGACAACACGACCAGCATGGAGTGGCCCGCGATCGACTGCGGCAAGTCCGGTGCGGCCAAGGTCGTCAAGGTCGTGAAGGACGCCGAGCCCGACTGCGGTGAGGCGAACGCCTACGCGTTCACCGCGCCGAAGATCGCCTACTGCGTTGCCCCCGGCGACGCGTAACTTCGAGCCACGGAACCGGGGCCGCGTCGAGCGGCTCCGGTTTCTTTTTCAGCAAGCGGCGAGCGGCCGGACTCGGGACGAGCTAGGTTCTGCGCGCCCGCGCGACGCGAGAGGAAACCTTTAGGTGACGCCCCCGAACTACCCGCAGCAGCCAGGGCCGTACGGGCCGCCTCCACCCGGAGGCTTCCCGCCGCCGCCCGGCCAGCAGCCTCCGCAGTGGGGCCAGCAGCCGCCGCCGCCTCCGTACGGCACGCCCCCGCAGGGCATGCCCGGCCAGCCCATGCCCGGCCAGCTCATGCCCGGTCAGCCCATGCCTGGTCAGCCCATGCCTGGTCAGCCTGGTCAGCCGCCGATGGGTCCGCCCGGATTCGGTGGCGCGCCGATGCCGGCCCCGCCGCCCAAGAAGGCCGGTCCCGGCCGTCTGCTCGGCTGCGGCCTCGGGCTGGTCGTGGTGGTCGGTCTGATCATCTTCGGCATCACCCAGTGGGGCACCGGCCCCGGTTCGGCCAAGGCCGGTGACTGCATCAAGGTCAACTCCGCGAAGATCAACGACGCGGACGTCGAGAAGATCGACTGCAACTCGTCCGAGGCGGCGTTCAAGGTCGCGAAGAACCTGGACTCCAGCACGGACAAGTGCCCCACCGGTGACTACGCCGAGTTCCGCAGCAGCGGGCGGCGGTCGAACGGGTACAAGCTCTGCCTGATGCTGAACGCCAAGGAAGGCGACTGCTTCAAGGAGGAGGGCTCCATCGTGGCCGGCAAGACCACGAAGGTCACCTGCTCCTCGTCGGCGACCTACAAGGTCACCAAGGTCGTGTCGACGGTCGACAAGGACGCCTGCGCGGACGGCGAGGAGTACAGCACGTACTCGGAGCCGGCGACGACGCTCTGCCTGGCGAAACCCTGACCCACCCGAAATGCCGTTAAGGCCACCTTCACTGCGTTCAGCGCAGCCAAGGTGGCCTTAACGGTTTGAAGGGGAGCAGCTAGCTGGTCGTTCCTGGTGGCAGCAGTTGCTGCACGTCCAGGCGGCCGGTGAGGACGTCCTCGGTGTCCATCATGTCGGCGACCCGCTGCAATCGGATCGGGTTCAGGCCCAGCGGGAACGTGCCGACGGAGACGAGCGCCGCGGTCGGCTGGTCGACGTCCGCGTAGCTGGTCAGGGAGTCCTGCACGCCGAGCTTGTTGTTGGCCGCGGCCTGCTGGGCCTTGCGCAGCACGTCACGGAACACCTTCATCGTCTTCGGGTTCGCGTCGGCGAACTTCTTGGACGACGCGTAGCCGGACATCGGGAAGTCCAGTGTCGGGCCGCGGGCCGTGTCCGTCACGATCTTCGCGCCGATCTTGCGCTGCGCCTTCGTGATGAAGGGCTCGATCATGAACGCCGCGTCGACCTGGCCGGACGTCAGCGCGCCCTCCATCTCGCCGAACGGCATCGGCTTGAACTTGATCTTCTGCTTCTCCACGCCCGCGGTGTCGAGCACGGCGCGCGTGGTCAGGGCGCCGATGTCGGTGTCGCTGTTCACCGCGATCGTCGGCGCGGCCTTCTTGGCCGGATCGTTGTAGTCCGACGTGGCCGACGCCACGAGGGCCATCGAGTTCTGGCCGGCCTGGTAGGCCTCGCCCTGCAGCTGCAGCTCGGTGCCCTCCGCGACCGCGCGGAACAGCGCGACGTGCGTGGCCCACGTGATGTCGAGCTGGGTGTCGAGCTGCTTGATGCTCTCCGACTCGCTCGTCTGCGGGACGAGCGTGACCGAGAGGCCCGCCTTCTCGAAAAGCTTCTCGGTGAGCGCGATCCGCAGCGGTGCCACGTCGACCACCGGCAGTACGCCGATGCGCAAGCTGGTCTTTTCGACGTCGGGGGTCTCGTTGCCCGACGAACCGCCGAACAGTCCGCAGCCCGCGGTCAGGGCACACGTGATGAGCACTGCGGTGAGTCGCAGAGCATGGGCTCGGGTAGCCATGGCACCTCTCGCCGGTTGGCCTCGAGTAGTGTCGAGTTGATCAGTGAGTGTCGCCACAAGCCATACTCTCCAGCGTCCCAACAGGGACTTCGGACGGGCATGAGGCATGCCGACGACCGGGGATGTTAACCACCTGAACGTATGAAAGGACACCCCGTCTCGATACGGTGAGTGCTTCTGGAGACTTCCCCCAAGGAGGGGGAGCCCATTACGCTCCCCGCCGGGTGGCACAGGTCGATGCGGACCATCGTGCCTCTGCTCGGGGGTGGGGTGCCTCACCGGTGCTACCGCCTCTGTGCTGCAATTCGGCCCGTTTTACGAGTCCATGCTCGGTCCAGGGGAGAGACCGGGACACTGCTGCCGGAAGAGGAAGCCCAGAGTGGCCCGACGCGAGAGAGGTCCCAGCCAGTTTGGCGTGGGGAAGTCACCACGCTCCGAAAGGCCCGAATCGGGTGACGGACTGGCTGCGCTGGGTGACGAACAAGTGACCGACACAACTGTGACGTCGAAGACGGACCCTCAGCAGTCGTCGGCACGAGCCGCGGGGTGGCGGCTGCGTAACTGGCGCTTGCGGACCAAACTGTTCGCCGTTCTGCTGATCCCGACCGTGGCCGCGCTCGCGCTCGGTGGCCTGCGGGTGCGCGCCGAACTGGGGAACGCGACCGACTTCAACCAGCTCGCGAACCAGATCCGCCTGGAGACCGCCGTCGCGGACCTCGTGCAGCAGCTGCAGCGCGAACGCGACCTGAGCGTCAGCCACGTGGCTTCCGGCAAGAAGGTCGACCGGGTCGTCCTCGAGCGCCAGCTGCGCCGGGTGAACGACACCACCGAGGCGTTCAACAAGAGGATCACCGAGCTCAGCGGCGACCTGCGTCCGGCGGCCGTCGAGCGGTTCCGCCTCGCGGCCGACCAGCTCAGCCGCCTGAACAGCCTGCGCAACGCGGTCCGCGAGACGCAGTACCCCTCCGAAGCCGTCATGCGGACGTACTCGGAGTCCATCGACTCGCTGCTCAACCTGGGTGAGCAGACGATTTCCGAGATCAACGACCCGACGCTCGTGCGACTGCACCTGTCGACCAACGCGATCGCCCGGATCAAGGAGCAGGAGTCGCTCAAGCGGGGCATCCTGCTCGACGTCTTCCAGCGCGGGGCGTTCACTCCCGGTCAGCAGCGGGCGCTGCTCGCCGCGGACGCCGAGCTCGAGGCCGCGCGCAACGACTTCCGCAAGTCCGCGACCGCCGACCAGGCCAAGATCTACGACGACACCGTCACCGGCCTCATCGTCGACACCGCGAACGACATGCAGGAGTCGGCGATCAACCGCCAGGCGGCGGGCGGCGAGTTCCAGGGCCTCACGCCCGAGAAGTGGGACATCGCCTCCACCCTGACCGTCAACCTGACCCGTGACGTGGAGAACCTGCTGCTCGAGCAGCTGCAGGCCCGCACCGACCAGCTGGCCGGCGAAGCCCGCAACACCGCGGTGCGCGAGTCGATCATCGTCCTCGTGGCGCTGGCTCTCGCCCTGCTGATGGCGCTGTTCGTCGCCCGCTCGATCCTCGGCCCGCTGCGCACGCTGCGCCGCACCGCCCTGGACGTCGCGGACCACGGTCTGCCGGACGCGGTCGAGCGGATCCTCGCGGACCCGAACCCGGAGGACGCCGCGAAGAGCGCCGTCGAACCGGTGCCGGTGCACACCCGCGAAGAGGTCGGCCAGGTGGCCCGCGCGTTCGACGCGGTGCACGGCGAGGCGGTCCGGCTGGCGGCCCAGCAGGCCCTCCTGCGGGACAACGTCAACGCGATGTTCGTCAACCTCTCCCGCCGCTCGCAGGCGCTGGTCGAACGCCAGCTCAACCTGATCGACCGGCTGGAGCAGGACGAGCAGGACCCGGACCAGCTCGCGAGCCTGTTCGAGCTCGACCACCTCGCGACCCGCATGCGGCGCAACTCCGAGAACCTGCTGGTCCTCTCCGGCACGGACCTCTCGCGGCGCCTCACGCGGCCCGTCCCGGCCGCCGAGGTCCTCGGCGCCGCGGTGTCCGAGGTCGAGCAGTACGCCCGTGTGCAGGTCGGTCAGACGCCCGAGCTCACGGTCCAGGGCCGCGCGGTCAACGACCTCGTGCACCTGGTCGCCGAGCTGCTGGACAACGCGACCGCCTTCTCCGACCCGGTCACCAAGGTCACGGTCCGCACGGCCCGCACCCGCAAGGGCGAGCTGGCGATCGAGATCCAGGACCGCGGCGTCGGCATGGGCGACCAGGAGATCATCGACGCCAACGAGCGCCTGGCGGATCCGCCGGACGTGGACGTGGCGGTTTCCCGCCGCATGGGCCTGTACGTGGTCGCGCGGCTGGCGAAGCGGCACGACATCAAGGTGCGGCTGCGGGGCAACGAGGACATCGAGGGCGGCACGACCGCGCTCGTCATCGTCCCCGAGACCCTCATCGCCGCGCCCGGTGCGGCCCCCTCGCCGTACCTGGCTCCGGCCGAGCCGACGCAGGACTTCTCCGCCGCGACCGCGCAGCGCGCGTCCGGCATCGCGGGCGCCTTCACCGGCACCATGCCGCGCATCGAGGAGTCCAGCCCGAACCTGCAGTCCAGCCCGGACCTCCCGGTGAGCTTCGTGCAGAGCGACAGCGGGAGCACGGCCACCTCGGTGCCCGCGTTCGGCGCCGAGACCCCCATGGAGGTGTCCTCGCCGTCGCAGCAGTGGCGGCAGGATCAGCTCGACGCGCTGGAGCCCGAGGGCTCCTTCGGGGAGCCCACTCTCTTCACGGCCTACGAGGACCGTCAGGAGGACGAAGGCGACCTGGCCTTCGAGCCCGGCTACGAGACGACCCAGTTCGTGCCGATTCCGCCGGTCGCCGAACCGGAAGAGGATCACTCGGACACCGGTGTGGTGCGCGCGCCCGTGGACCAGGAGCTCGCCGCCCGCAACGGCACGTCGCAAGCCTCCCGCAAGGAAGTCGAGCACGACTTGGACGCGCCGACCGAGCGCCTGCCGATCTACGAGGCGGTGCTGTCGCAGTGGTTCCAGGCCGTTGGCAGTGAGACATCGGCGTCCACCGCTCAGGCCGTCCCGCCCGCCCCGGCGGAGACCCCCGCGGCCCCAGTTGAGACGGCGCGTCCGGAGCCGTCCAACGGCGTCGCGCCCACCCCGAAGACCGAGGAGCCGGCGCTTCCGACCCGGCCCGCCAAGCCGGAGCCGAGCGTTGCTCCGACGACTTCCTCCGCAGGTCTACCGGTGCGCAAGCCGCGCAAGCCGGTCGAGACCCAGCCGGAGGAGACCCCGCAACCTGCCGAGCTGGAGTCCGCCGTGCAGACGGAGTCCGTCGCCCCGGAAACGGTGGCCGATGCGACAGCAGAAGCCCCGGTGGCGCAAACTACTTCCGAGTCGGCGTGGCAATCGCCTGCCGACGAGGGCTGGCAGGCGGCTCGGGAGCTGTTGAACAAGGCTCCTGAGACGAAGACGGCGGCGGGATTGCCGAAACGGACACCGAAGGCACAGCTCGTGCCTGGTTCTGCTGCGCCGAAGCCGACGGTGGCTCCGCAGCAGGCCCAGCGGCCGCCGTTGCCGCCGCGCTCCGCTGACGCGGTGCGTGGGCGCATGTCGAGCTTGCAGAACGGTGTCCGGAGAGGCCGGCACGCACTGATTGACGCATACGCTGGTGACCAGTCGAGCCGGCAGAACGAGGAGCAGGAGTGACGACCGCAGCGCAGCCAGGCAGCTTTGGTTGGCTTATCACCGACTTCGTGCGCCGTGTGCCAGGTGTGGCACACAGCGTCGTGGTGTCGGCGGACGGGCTGTTGCTCGCCGGTTCCCAGGGTCTGCCCAGGGACCGTGCAGAGCAGCTCTCCGCCGTTGCTTCCGGACTGGTCAGCCTCACACAAGGCGCGGCCCGCTGCTTCGAGGCAGGCGGGGTCAACCAGACTGTCGTCGAGATGGAGCGGGGCTACCTGTTCCTGATGTCGATCAGCGATGGTTCGTGTCTCGCCGTGCTGGCCGCCCCGAACTGCGACATCGGGCTCGTGGCGTACGAGATGACCTTGTTGGTCGAAAGAGTCGGACAACAACTCACCCCGGAACTGCGCGCGCAGCTCCAGGGTGTCGTCCGCCGCTAGGCCTCACTGACCGTGCAGGGGTGAGAGGAAATGGCTGGAAGACCTGGCGCCAAGGGCCGTGGCTTCGGTAGGAACTTCAACTACCAGGAGTGGGCGGCCGGCGGGTTCCAATTCGACGAGCCGGACGCCGAACGCCCCGACGAACTCGAGGAAGCCGAGGACGCACCCCACGATGAGCGGATTACAGGGCAAGGGCTAGGCGATATGTCTCAGCGTGAGGTGGATGACTCGTCGTCGTATCCCTACGACGACGTGCCGAACCGGTTCGACATCGACGGGTACGGCAGCGGGCTGTTCGGTGGCCCCGGAGCTGACCTCTTCGGTCAGCACGAGGTCCCCGAAGTGGTGCCCGAACAGCTGCCGTACACGACCGGTCCGCAACCGGTGGTTCGGCAGGAGGAGAGCTCGGCGGCGGACTCGGGTTCGCTGGTCCGTCCCTACACCCGCACGGGTGGCCGGACGCGGCCGGACTACGACCTGGCCATCGAGGCGCTGGTGTCCACCAGCGAGCGCGGGCTGGAGCGGGATGCCGCCGTGCTGCCCGAGCACAGGTCCATTTGCGGGCTATGTGTGGACACTCGGTCGGTGGCCGAAGTCGCGGCTCTCCTACGCTTGCCACTGGGCGTCGTGCGGGTCTTGATCGGCGACATGGCAAGCATGGGTTTGGTTTTGATTCACCAGGGCGGTCTGGTCGTGGGGGACCGGCCTTCCATTGAATTCCTGGAGAGGGTGCTCAGTGGGCTTCGCAGGCTCTAGTCCCCAGGGCGCCGAGGGCGCACGGAAGCCGACGACCTCCGCCAAGATCGTGGTGGCGGGTGGCTTCGGTGTGGGCAAGACGACGTTCGTCGGCTCGGTGTCCGAGATCGTCCCGTTGACCACCGAGGCGGTGATGACCGAGGCCAGCGCGGGGGTGGACGACCTCTCCGCAACGCCCAACAAGGTCACCACGACGGTCGCGATGGACTTCGGTCGTGTGTCGCTCGACAGCGACCTGATCCTGTACCTGTTCGGCACACCGGGTCAGCACCGCTTCTGGTTCATGTGGGACGACCTGGTGCGAGGTGCCATCGGCGCCATCGTGCTGGTCGACACCCGCAGGCTCGCGGACGCGTTCGCGTCGATCGACTTCTTCGACGACCGGCAGCTGCCGTACGTCGTGGGCGTCAACTGCTTCGACGGATTGCTGCACCACCGTCTGGAGGACGTCCGCGAGGCGCTCACCATCGACGAGTCGGTGCCGATCGTCACGTGCGACGCGCGCAACCGGCAGTCCACGAAGCAGACGCTCATCACGCTGGTGGAGCACGCGATGCGCCAGTGGATGTCCGTCCGCGCGGGCTGACCCACCTGAAACTCGAAAACGCGCACCCCTGTCACGGGGTGCGCGCTTTCGTTACGCCAGATTCAGTTGGGATCGTCCAGGGTGATATCCCTTCGCCGTGGGTGGTCGGGTTGATCAGCCGATGGTGAGGCTTGCGCCGATGTAGGCCTCGGCGCTCACGTCGCCGGAGCCCAGGTCCACGTTCGCGTCCGCGTCGAGATCCACGTCGGCGTCGATGTCGAGAGCGCCGTCCGCGCTGACGTCCGCGTCCGCGCTCACGGTCGGACCGTCGAGGTTCACGCTCGCGTCGACACCGTCGATGCTCGCGTCCACGTTCGCGTTCACGCCGTTGATGCTGGCGTCCACGTCCGCGTCGACATTCGCGTCGACACCGTTGATGCTCGCGTCGACATCGGCGTCGACGTCCGCATCCAGGTTGCCGTTGACGTCAACGCTGGCACCGAGGCTTGCGTCGGCGTCGGCGCTGGCGCCGAGGTTGATGTCGAGCAGCGAACCGAGGTCCAGCGAGGCGTCGAGGTCGACGTCGAGGTCCGCTCCGATCGACGCATCCGCCTCGATGGAGGCGTCCGCCTCCACGTCCGCGTCGACGTCTGCCGTCGCTTCGGGCGTGTCCACCGCGACATCCACGTCGGCGGCGATCGCGGGCTCCTCGACCGCGACGTCCGCATCGACGACGGTGTCCATGTCCATGGATCCGCCGGTCCACATGTCCGCGAGCGCGGCGGCGTGGCAGGCGACCTCCATCGCGAACGCGGCACCGCCGTTGATGCCCGATGCGGCGTGGTCGCCGATGCCGGCGCTGACACCTGCGGCCACCGGAACGGAGTCCAGGTTGCCGCTGACCGCGACGTTCGCACCGACGTTGTTGTCACCGAGGACTTGGATGATCGGATCGGCCTGTGCTGTTCCGGTCGTGAACGGCAAGGCGAACGCCAATGCCGTTGCGGTGAGGGCGGCTCTACGCGCCCACCGGATGATGGCCATTGCGCTGCTCCTCCTTCGTCGATCGCGAACGTCGGGGGACGTTCATGGCAATCGACGCTAGGTCGCGAAGCGATCACGCACGGGTGGATATCCGTATCACCAGGGTGATGACGATCAGTTAATCCTCATCCACCAATGCGGCGGATGTGATGCGATGAAGAGGGAATCTGCGTACCTCGCCGTAGCTGTGGTCGTAGCCCTCGAGTACTCCGCCGCCCACGATGTGGGGCTGGATGACGCGCTGCGCGGCGGTGCCGTGTGAGTCGACGAAACCGACGAGCACGCTGCGTTGCGCACGGGCCGCCTGGACGAGCAACGACAGGGTGGCCGACGGCCCCGAGCCGAGGTGGCCGGGCACCGAGACGCGTTCACCCCGTGGTGTCGCAGCCGCGCGATCACCGGCGCGGACCAGCCGAACGAGTTCACCCAACTGTTCGTCGGCGGGCACGGAGGGCAACGCGGGTCGCCGGGCGGTGCGGGCGCGCGGCGTGATCCGGCGTCCGCCGGGACGCAGGTCGAGCACCCTTCCGTCCGGTCCTTCGGCCGCGGGCGCGAAGCCCGCCGACCGCAGTCCCTCCAGCACGTCGGCCAGCGACAACGGGCTCACGAGCACCGTCGGCGCGATCCGCCGCAGCTCCAGCTCGTGTGCCGACGGGTGCGCGAGCACCTCGCTGACCAGCACCGGGTCGTCGCAGCGGAGGAACGACCCCGCCGCGCCGCCGCGCAGTCTGCCATGGCGCCGAGCGGTGTCGTCGATCAGGTACGTCAACGCCTGCGGGATCGGCGTGCGTGACCTCGTCTTGAACAGTTCGTGCAGCTCAGCGGCAGTGCGGCCGGAGTCGAGGGCGCGCCGGACCGAGCCCTCGGAGATGCGGTAGACGGTCGCGCTGCCGGCGGACTCGACGTCCGCGACGCGGGCGATGTCGTCGGCGAGGTCGGGCTCGAGGCGGCCGGGCGCGATGATCGTCAGGTCGGCCTGCACCAGCACGTGGTCGATCGGCGCGGGCAGCGATTCGGCGAGCTGCTTGGCCGCGACGGCCGGGCCCTCGTCCAGCATGATCCGGCCGGCCGTGGTGATCGCGCCGTGGGCGATCAGCGCCACCGCGGTCGCCTCGTCGAACGTCCAGCGGACGAGCTCGTCGCGCTGCCGTCCGCCGCGCCGCGGCGCGCGCCACCCGAGCACGGCCGCCAGGCCCGCCGGGTCCGGGATCGACGTACCGGGTTCGAGGGCCGCGACGGCCTCCAGCACCCAGCGCCGGTCGCGGGGCGCCTGCGCGCGGCGCACCTCGTCGGCCAGCGGGTTGATCAGGCGCTCCTTCTCGTCGCGCTGCCCGATGAGCGCGGGCAGCCGCGGCAGCTCGAGCCAGGCGTGCGCGAGCGAGGCCCACTGGTTCTCGGCGTTGGCCGCGAGCCAGACGTCGGCCTTGGTGGTCGGGATCCACTCCGGCTCGCTCGCCTCGCTGTTGCCCGCGAGGTCGGCGCCGACGACCAGCTCCACGAGCAGCGCGGCCCGTCGTTCGTCGACGTCCAGGTCCTTCGCGACCTTGCGCAGGTCCCGCACGCCCAACCCGCCCTGCTTGAGCACCGGCGGCGGCTCCACGGACCAGCTCGCGAGGAGGTTGGTGACGTGCCGCACCAGCTCCAGCGCCTCGCCGCCGCCCGTCGCGTCCACATCGGACGGTGACAGCTCGCGGGTGCGCAGCTTCGGCTCGCTGACCTGGATCGTCCCCATCGGACTGTCGCCGCGCACGACCAGCGCCACCTCACGTGGCAGCTCGACGGTCGAGTGGTCGCGGCGGATCAGCAGGCCGCGGGCGAGCAGTCGCTGGATCGGCGTCTCGGCGTTCTCCAGCGACACCATCCGCGCCGCATCACGGGTCTCGCCGATCGGCGGTCCGGCAGCGAGCTTCGCGAGCACCCGTTGCTCGGCGTCGGTGACGCCGGTGAGATCGACGAGCTGCCCGGTCGAGCGGCCGAAGCCGCCGGGGAACGTCCCGAACGCCTCGCGGGTCACCGGCGGCACGGACAGCAGTGCGTCCTCACCCCACACCAGCGCGCGTTCGCGCAGCTTGGTGAGGGCCTGCCTGACCGGCTTGGGCTTGAGGTTCAGCAGCTCGACGAGTGTGTTGAACGACACGGGCCTCGTGTCGGCGTCGAGCACGACCAGGGCTTCGAGCACGGTCAGCGTGAAGGTGTCGAGGTCCTCGCAGGCCCGAGCGATCGAGGCCCGTGTACCGATGCGTGTGGCCAGCACGGCCATGTCCGCAGGTGGGGGCGTCGCAAGGTCCGGGCGCACGCGCAGCAACGCCACGAGCGTGGCGTCGTCCTGTGCGCGCAGCCAGTCGGCGAGTGTGATGCCGGACATCTTCACCACGTTATATGGCCATCAGGCACACTTGTCCCGACACATGGCATGACCGAGGAGGAATCGTGGCCAAGGCCGCACGCCCGGAGCGGGTCGACCCCAGCTGGCCGGAAGGCCCCGACGGTGGCTACCCGGTGAGTGAGCTCGCCAGCCACAACCAGGGCGCGATGTCGCCGTTCGGCATGGTGACCTTCCCCCTGCCCGCGGAGGACCTCGGTTACGTCCACCCCGAGACCGAGATCAACAAGTAACTGTCAGGGCGGCCTTAAGACTCGCCGAGTCGAGTGAGTTCCGCATAGGGGCCGGGGCTAGGCTCGATTCCCGCGTGAGCTATTACTGCGTGGGAGGAATCGATGCCGGTCCCCGGCCCTGGTTATTCGATCACGGTGCGCCTGGAGGCGCCGCCGTCGGCGAGCGCCGCAGGCGACCTGACCAGCGCGGTCGGCCGCGCAGGAGGCGTGATCACGGCGTTCGACGTTGTCGAGTCGCACGCGGACAGAGTCGTCATCGACCTCACCTGCAACGCCCTTTCGGCCAACCACGCCAAGGACATCACCGACACCCTGCAGCTGCTGCCGGGCATCGTGGTCCGCAAGGTGTCCGACCGGACGTTCCTGGTCCACCTCGGCGGCAAGATCGAGATCTCGTCGAAGGTCCCGCTCCGCAACCGTGACGACCTCTCCCGCGCGTACACGCCAGGCGTCGCCCGCGTCTGCCAGGCGATCTACGACAACCCCGACGACGCCCGCCGCCTGACGATCAAGCGCAACACCGTGGCCGTCGTGACGGACGGTTCCGCCGTGCTGGGGCTGGGGAACCTGGGTCCTGCCGCCGCGCTCCCCGTGATGGAGGGCAAGGCCGCGCTGTTCAAGAAGTTCGCCGGTGTCGACGCCTGGCCGGTCTGCCTGGACACCCAGGACACCGAGGAGATCATCCGGGCGGTCGAGCTGATCGCCCCCGTCTACGGCGGGATCAACCTCGAGGACATCTCCGCGCCTCGCTGCTTCGAGATCGAGGCGCGGCTGCGGGAGAAGCTCGACATTCCGGTGTTCCACGATGACCAGCACGGCACTGCCATCGTGGTGGTTGCCGCGTTGCGCAACGCCTTGCGGGTGGTCGGGAAGTCCATTGGGGACTGCAAGATCACCGTTTGCGGTGTTGGTGCTGCTGGGTCGGCGATCATCCGGCTTTTGTTGTCGCAGAACCCTGGTGACGTGATTGCCGTTGACGTTGATGGCATCGTGCATCGGGATCGGCCAGGGCTGGACTCGAACCTGAAGTCCATCGCTGCGGCTACCAACCGGGACAACGTTTCCGGTCGGCTGCATGACGCTTTGGTTGGGTCCGATGTGTTCATCGGGGTGTCTGCGCCCAACCTGTTCGGTGCGGAGCAGGTGGCGACTATGGCTTCTGACGCCATTGTTTTTGCTCTGGCCAACCCGGATCCGGAGATCGATCCTATGGAGGCTCAGCAGCACGCTGCTGTTGTGGCTACCGGTCGGTCGGACTTTCCCAACCAGATCAACAACGTGCTTGCGTTTCCTGGGGTGTTCCGGGGGTTGCTTGACGGGCACGCTCGGACCATCACTGACTCGATGCTGCTCGCGGCTGCTAACGCTATTGCTGATGTGGTGGATGGGGAGCGGCTCAACGCTTCCTTCATCGTGCCTTCGGTGTTCGATACCTCCGTGGCGCCGGCTGTGGCTGAGGCTGTGCGGAAGGCTGCTACTGGGCAGGGCTGACGCGGTCTTTTCGGTCTGACGACACGCTCGCTGTGCGGGCGTGTCGTCGTGTCTGGGGTCGGTTTGGATTGACGCGGCGGCTTTTGTGGTGGGGCGCGTTTGTGTTGACGCGGCGGCTTTCGTAGCGCGCCTTCGGCGCCTTGGGGGCTCCGCCCCCTAAGAACCCCCGGCTCAGCTCAAAGAGGGGCCCCTCCGTGGTGTCGTTTCGTAGTGGGTTGCGTTGGGGTGGTGTGCCCCTCCCGTCGCATCGCACCTGAGGCAGCCACATCCGAGACCCCAGGTCAAGCGAAAAGCGTGCTTGACCTGGGGTCTCGGATGC
>NZ_BSTQ01000011.1 GCF_030269605.1 Lentzea sp. NBRC 105346 | reverse complement strand
CGGCCCACCACGCCGCGAGGGGCCCCAAGTCAAGCCCCAATCGCGGCGCCGAAGGCGCCCCCGGAAGACGCAGCGCCCCACGACACCGGCAGCCAACAAAAGGCGACCACGCACGAAACCGGCAGCCGACAAAAGGCGACCACGCACGAAACCGGCAGCGCCCCACGACGCCCAGAATTGTCAGACCCAACTGGCAGAATTAAAAACAGGGGTCCCCCGAGCGGGAGGACCCCTGCGAACGCGTGAACGCCAGGACCGTGACCGTCAGGCCTTCTTGCCGTCCTTGTCCGGCCGAGGCAACGGGAACTGCTCAGTCTTGGCGTCCCCACCCTCCTCAGGCAGCGGCTCCAACACCTCAGCCGCCTTGGCCACGGCATCCTGAGCAGCAGTGAACTGCTTGGTGAGACTCTCGTGCACGGCGCGCAACTGGGCCTCGCGCTGAGCCGCCGCCGAGAGGCGCCGGTCCGCGTGCTCGTCGGCCTCCCGGATGGTCTGCTCGGCCTTGGCGGAGGCCTCCGCCACCGTCTTCTCCGCAGCCGCCTTGGCCTCAGCCAGAGTCTTCGCCGCCGACACGGAAGCGTCGTTGACGGTGTTGTCCGCCTTGGTGGTGGCCTCGATGGTGAGCGCCTCGACCTTGGCCAGCGCCTCGGATTCCAGCTCCGAGATCATCTTCTCGGTTTCCGTGCGCTTGGCGACCAGCTCATCCTCCAGCGACGCTAGCGCCGCCTTCTTGCGGTCGGCGGCCTCGGCCAGGATCCGCTCCGCCTCGCCTCGCGCGTCCGTCAGCACCTTCTGGTGCTCGGCGTTCAAGGTCGACTTGAGCTCGTCGTACTCCTTGTCCAGGTCGTCGTGGTACTTGGAGTACTTCTGCTCCAGCGCCGTCCGCCGCTCCTCCAGCTCAGCCGTCTTGCGGTCGAACTCCTCGGCTACGCGCGAAGCGTCCGCGCGTACCTCGGCTACCAGGGCCTCGTGCTCGGCGGACAGCTTGGCGCGCAGTTCCGCGTGCTCGGACTCCAGCGAGGCGCGGCGTTCGTCGTACTGCTGCTGCAGCTCGACCGTGCGCTGCTGGTGGGCCGCCTCCAGCTGCTTGCGCCGTTCCTCCAGCTCGGTCAACAGCCGGGCGTGCGTGGCCTTCGTCTCGGCCGCGTAGCGGTCGGCCTCGGCGCGGGTGCTGTTCGCCTGGTCGACCGCCGACTTACGGATGTCGGCGATCTCCTCCTCGGCGAGGCTCATCATCACGCGTACGCGTTCGGTCACGTTGGCGCCGCTGACGGGGCTGTTCGCGATGTTGTGCAGCTGGCCCTTGACCTTGTCGAGTTCTGCTCTGGCCGCGTTGAGGAGCTTCGTCAGCTCACCGGCCTGGGCGGCCGCGGCGTCACGGGCCCGGTTGGAGTTGCGCAGGTCGAACTCCAGACGGGTGACGCGTTCGTTCACCTGTCGCTGGTTGTAACCACGGAGTACAACGTCGAAGTGTGCTGTGCGGGCAGGAGGCTGCCCGGTCCCATCGGCCCCGGCCATATGGCTCACCCTACCGAGATGCCCGGAAAGATCGTCACTCGATCCAGCGAATCCCACTACAGGGTGGAGTCCGACCGGGTGCCGCACGCGAAGGATCGATCAGGATGACGCCCGTCACGTGGGACAGCGCTCCCGAGTGGCGGGAGCCGCAAGGTAACGTGCCGAAACTGACCGCCGAGTAACCGGGAGGGAACGGACATGTTCCGCAAGGTTCTTGTCGCGAACCGCGGCGAGATCGCGATCCGAGCGTTCCGAGCCGCCTACGAACTGGGTGCTGGAACGGTCGCCGTCTTCCCCCACGAGGACCGGAACTCCCTGCACCGCCTCAAGGCCGACGAGTCCTACGAGATCGGTGAGCCCGGTCACCCCGTGCGGGCGTACCTCTCCGTCGACGAGATCATCAAGGCGGCGCGCAAGGCCGGTGCCGACGCGATCTACCCCGGCTATGGCTTCCTGTCCGAGAACCCCGAGCTGGCACTGGCGTGCCGTGAGGCGGGTCTCACGTTCGTTGGCCCCGTCGCCGAAGTGCTGGAGCTCACCGGTAACAAGGCGCGCGCCATCGCGGCCGCGCGCGAGGCCGGGCTGCCGGTGCTGGAGTCGAGCGCCCCGTCGTCCGACATCGACGAGCTGCTCGCCGCCAGCGAGAAGATGCGGTTCCCGGTATTCGTCAAGGCTGTTGCCGGTGGCGGTGGCCGCGGCATGCGCAAGGTCGACGACCCGGCCGCGCTGCGCGAGTCGCTCGAGGCCGCGTCACGCGAGGCCGAGTCCGCGTTCGGTGACCCGACCGTCTTCCTCGAGCAGGCCGTCGTCGAGCCGCGCCACATCGAGGTGCAGATCCTCGCGGACGGCCAGGGCAACGTGATTCACCTCTTCGAGCGCGACTGCTCGGTGCAGCGGCGCCACCAGAAGGTGATCGAGATCGCGCCCGCGCCGAACCTCGACCCCGAGCTGCGCGCGCGCATCTGCGACGACGCCGTGAAGTTCGCCCGGCACATCGGGTACCGCAACGCGGGCACGGTCGAGTTCCTGCTCGACCCGGACGGCAACTACGTCTTCATCGAGATGAACCCGCGCATCCAGGTCGAGCACACGGTCACCGAGGAGGTGACCGACGTCGACCTCGTGCAGTCCCAGATGCGCATCGCCGCCGGCGAGACGCTGGAGGACCTGGGCCTGTCCCAGGAGACCGTGCAGCTGCGCGGCGCCGCGCTGCAGTGCCGCATCACCACCGAGGACCCCGCCAACGGATTCCGCCCGGACACCGGCACGATCAGCGCGTACCGCTCGCCCGGCGGTTCGGGCATCCGGCTCGACGGCGGCACCGCGGGCGCGGGCATGGCGATCAGCCCGCACTTCGACTCCATGCTCGTCAAGCTCACCTGTCGTGGCCGCAACTTCGCGCTCGCCGTGGCGCGGGCCCGTCGCGCGGTCGCCGAGTTCCGCATCCGCGGTGTGTCCACGAACATCCCGTTCCTGCAGGCGGTTCTGGACGACCCGGACTTCTACGAGGGCCGCGTCACCACCTCGTTCATCGAGAAGCGCCCGCACCTGCTGACCGCGCGGCACTCCGCCGACCGTGGCACGCGCCTGCTGACGTATCTCGCGGACGTGACGGTCAACCGGCCCAACGGGCCGCGTCCGTCCATCGTAGACCCGCGCGACAAGCTGCCGGTCGTCGACCTGAACACCCCGCCGCCCGCCGGTTCCAAGCAGAAGCTGACCGAGCTCGGCCCCGAGGGCTTCGCGCAGTGGCTGCGCCAGCGCAAGCCGATCGGTGTCACCGACACGACGTTCCGCGACGCGCACCAGTCGCTGCTCGCGACCCGCGTGCGCACCAAGGACCTGCTCAACGTCGCACCGCACGTCGCGCGGCTGACGCCCGAGCTGCTGTCGCTGGAGTGCTGGGGTGGCGCAACGTTCGACGTGGCGCTGCGGTTCCTCGCCGAGGACCCGTGGGAGCGCCTGGCCGCGCTGCGCGAGGCCGTGCCGAACATCAACCTGCAGATGCTGCTGCGCGGCCGCAACACGGTCGGCTACACGCCGTATCCGGAGGCCGTGACAAAGGCGTTCGTGGAGGAGGCGACCGAGACCGGCATCGACATCTTCCGGATCTTCGACGCGCTCAACGACGTCGAGCAGATGCGCCCGGCGATCGAAGCCGTGCGGGAGACCGGAACGGCCGTCGCCGAGGTCGCGCTGTGCTACACCAGTGATCTGTCCGATCCGGACGAACGTCTGTACACACTGGACTACTACCTCAAGCTGGCCGAGCAGATCGTCGGCGCGGGCGCGCACGTGCTCGCGATCAAGGACATGGCCGGACTCCTGCGCCCGCCCGCGGCGGCGAGGCTCGTGACCGCGCTGCGCAAGGAGTTCGACCTCCCGGTCCACCTGCACACGCACGACACCGCGGGCGGCCAGCTGGCGACCTACCTGGCCGCGATCCAGGCCGGGGTGGACGCGATCGACGGCGCCACCGCTTCCATGGCGGGCACGACGTCGCAGCCCCCGCTGTCCGCGATCGTCGCGGCGACGGACCACACCGAGCACTCGACCGGCCTCAACCTGCAGGCCGTGTGCGACCTGGAGCCGTACTGGGAGGCCGCGCGCAAGGTGTACGCGCCGTTCGAGTCGGGCCTGCCGGCGCCGACCGGCCGCGTGTACAACCACGAGATTCCCGGCGGACAGCTCTCCAACCTGCGCACGCAGGCGGTCGCACTCGGTCTCGGCGAGAAGTTCGAGGAGATCGAGGCGATGTACGCGGCCGCCGACCGGATGCTCGGACACCTGGTGAAGGTGACGCCGTCGTCCAAGGTCGTCGGCGACCTCGCGCTGCACCTCGTCGGTGCGGGCGTGTCCCCGAAGGACTTCGAGGCGGACCCCGGCAAGTACGACATCCCGGCGTCGGTGATCGGCTTCCTGCACGGCGAGCTGGGCGACCCGCCCGGCGGCTGGCCGGAGCCGTTCCGCAGCAAGGCGTTGCAGGGCCGGCCCGCGCCGAAGGGCGTGGAGGAGCTGACGATCGAGGACGCCGCCGGCCTCTCCGAGAACCGCCGCGCGACGCTCAACCGCCTGCTGTTCCCGGCTCCCACCAAGGAGTTCCTGGCGCACCGCGACGCGTACGGCGACACGTCCGTGCTGCGGTCGAAGGACTTCTTCTACGGCCTGCGGCCGGGCGAGGAGTACCAGGTCGACCTGGAGCCCGGTGTGCGGCTGCTGATCGGCCTGGAGGCGATCTCCGAGGCCGACGCGCGAGGCATTCGCACCGTCATGGCGACCCTGAACGGCCAGCTGCGGCCGATCCAGGTGCGCGACAAGTCCGCCGCGGCGGACATCCCGGTCGCGGAGAAGGCCGACCGCACGAACCCGGACCACGTGGCCGCGCCGTTCGCCGGTGTCGTCACCGCGGTGGTCGCCGAGGGTGACAGCGTGGAGGCCGGTCAGACGATCGCGACGATCGAGGCGATGAAGATGGAGGCCGCGATCACCGCGCCCAAGGCCGGTGTCGTCGCCCGGCTCGCGCTGCGCGGCGCGCAGCAGGTCGAGGGCGGTGACCTGCTTATTGTGCTCGGTTAGCGGGAACACCTGATCCACACGCCGCGTTGTGGTTGCAGGAGGTGCCGCGATGAGGAAGACGGTGGGAGCGCTGCTCGGGCTGGCGGGCGTCGCGTGGACTTTGCGTGACGTTCCGGCCGCGCTGGGTGGCACGCCGGACCCGGCGAAGATGAGCCGCTCGCCCCAGTTCCGCGACGGCA
The DNA here is from genome assembly GCF_030269605.1 of Lentzea sp. NBRC 105346. Classification (GTDB taxonomy): domain Bacteria; phylum Actinomycetota; class Actinomycetes; order Mycobacteriales; family Pseudonocardiaceae; genus Lentzea. Next base: position 292,688 of record NZ_BSTQ01000011.1, on the reverse strand, counting down.
CGTTCCACAACCCCGCCCCGACGCGGGTGATGCCGGACGGCGACGCCGCGAAGGTCACCGCGCGCGACTTCCTGTTCGGCGGGCAGAAACGCAAGCCCTCGGCGCCGGTGCCGCTGGTCGGACCAGCGGCACCGGTGTCGTCGGGCCTGCACATCACCTGGTACGGGCACGCTTCCGCGCTGATCGAGATCGACGGTGCCGCCGTGCTGCTCGATCCGGTGTGGAGTGATCGCTGTTCGCCTTCCGCGCACGTGGGCCCGCGCCGGCTGCACCCGGTGCCACACCGCCTGGAAGATCTGCCGTCGTTGTCGGCCGTGGTGATCTCGCACGACCACTACGACCACCTCGACATGGAGACCGTGAAGTGGCTGCGCGACAACTCCTCCGCGGTTTTCGTGGTGCCCCTTGGCATCGGGGTGCATTTGACGCGGTGGCAGGTGCCGCTCGAGCGGATCGTCGAGCTCGACTGGAATGAGACCTTTGCCGTGGACGGGTTTTCGCTGACCTGCACGGCGGCACAGCACTTCTCGGGCCGTGCCTTCAAGCGCAACCAGACGCTGTGGGCGTCGTGGGTGATCGTTCGTGAGGGGCGCCGCGTCTTCTACAGCGGCGACACGGGTTACTTCTCCGGGTACTCGGAGATCGGCGCGACATACGGCCCGTTCGACGCGGTGCTGATGCAGATCGGCGCGTACAACGAGAGCTGGCCGGACATCCACATGACGCCCGAGGAGGGCCTCGACGCGTTCGGCGACCTCGGCGGCGGCCTGCTGATCCCCGTGCACTGGGCGACGTTCAACCTGGCGCTGCACGACTGGACCGAGCCGGTGGACCGGGTGTGGCGCGAGGCCAAGGCGCGCGACGTGTCGCTGGCCGTGCCGCGGCCTGGTGAGCGGATCAACGTGGACGACCCACCCGAGGTGGCCGGCTGGTGGCAGGCGCTGGCCTGAGTCGGTGGAGATCCACGCCGTCCCCCAGCACCAGGGCGCTGCTTCGTCCGGTCCGGACTCCGGTCAGGCGTTGGCACTGCTCGCCGGTGCGGACCGGTGGATCGACGTGCCGCCGACCCGTTCATCGGCGGTCGACGGGATCTTGTGTCGCGACGAGCTCCTAGCCGTGCGCCGGGCTCAGGAGAAAGCACTCGCCGAGGCGCGGGGCCCGGTGCTCACGATCGGCGGCGACTGCGGGGTCGAGCTGGCGCCGCTGGCGTTCGCCCGCCGGCGCTTCGGCCACAAGCTCGCGGTCGCGTGGTTCGACGCGCACGGCGACCTGAACACCCCTTCGACGTCGCCGTCCGGGGCGTTCCACGGCATGGTCCTCGCGGCCGCCATGGGGCTCGGCGACCCTTCGTTCGTGCTGTCGCCCCGCGTCAGCCGGGTGGCTTTGATCGGCGCGCGGTCGTTCGATCCTTTCGAGCGACGGCAGATCTGGGAGGGCCGGGTCCGGCACGTCACCCCCGCCGCGGCGCGCCTGGCGGGTGTGGTCAGCTCGTGCGTGCTGGAGACCGAGGCCGAGGCGGTCTACCTGCACGTCGATCTCGACGTGCTCGACCCGTCGTCGTTCGACGGTGCCCGGTTCCGCTCGCCGGGCGGGATGAGCATCGAGTCGGTCGTATCGGCGATCGGGGAGATCTCGCGGGTGGTGCCGATCGTCGGGGCCGGGATCACCGAGTGCGTGACCGATGATCAGGCTTCGTTGCGGCGGCTGGTGCCGTTGCTGGAGGCAGTGCGGGCGGGAATGCGTGCCTTGAGCTGACGCAGGGCGTGCAGGACATCGTCGCGGTGCTTGGCGTCCTTCAGCCATGCGGGCAACCGGGCGACCATCGTCATGCCGGGTATCTCGCCGCGTTCCCGCAGCTTCGCGGACACGTACTGCTCCAGATAAAGCAGATGCGCCTCGTTGTACGCCCACAGCGTGTGGCCGCGGCAGTCGGCTCGCAGCCACAGGGGAAGCTCGAAGTACGGGTCGATCGGTGGGCCCCACACCGATCGGCTGAACGGCCGCGTCGCCGCGTGACCGCAGCTGCCACACGCCAGCCGGCGGTTCGCACCCCACGGCGTCACCACGGCTTGCGACGCGCAGCGGGGGCACACGACGAGGATGTCCGCCAGGGCGAATGAGTTTCTGGTGACTCCTTGGTCGCGGAACCGGTCGTTCATCCACCCATCATGCCGTGCGGCTCCAGCGCAATTCGGTGGCGCGAACGGGCCGTTGGCGCTGCGATGGACCGGGAACTGTCAGACCTTCGTGGAAAAATGAAAACAAGGGGACCCCCTTCGCGGGGGGACCCCTCATAGGTGTTGGGGGGAAAGGCTGTGCGAACTGCGGTGGTGACGGGCGGCGGCACGGGAATCGGCCGGGCGATCGCGCTCGAGCTCGTGGCGCAGGGCGTCGAGGTCGTGATCACCGGGCGGCGGGCCGACGTGCTCGCGCAGGTGCCCGGCGTCAAGGCGGTGGCGTTCGACGCGACCGACCCGGAGGCGGTTCGTGAGGCCGAGCTGCCCGAGCGGGTGGACATCCTGGTGAACAACGCGGGTGGCGTCGTGCAGCGGGACAGCGTGAAGGAGACGTGGCTCGCCAACTACGAGCTGAACGTCGTCAGCGCCGTGCTGGTCACGGAAGCGCTCGAACCCCGCCTCAACGACAACGGCCGGGTGATCACGCTCGGCTCGATCGCCGGGCGGCGCGGCGGCGGGAGCTACGGCGCGGCGAAGGCGGCGGTCGAGGCGTGGACCGCGGACCTGGCCGGCGAGCTCGGGCCCCGCGGGATCACCGCCAACGTCGTCTCACCCGGACTGATCGTCGACACCGAGTTCTTCGGCGACCGGATGACCGACGAGCGGCGCGAGATGCTCGTCGGCCAGACCAAGAACGGCCGGGCGGGGACGCCCGAGGACGTCGCGAAGCTCGTGGCGTTCCTCGCGTCTCCCGATGCGGGGCACATCACCGGACAGGTGCTGGCCGTGAACGGCGGAGCGCACCTGGGACGATAGGCGCGTGACGCGCATCGTGGCCGGGACCGCCGGCGGCCGCAGGCTGAAGGTTCCGCTGAAGGGCACCCGGCCCACGTCCGAACGCGTGCGCGAGGCGTTGTTCAGCGCGCTGGAGTCCATGGTGGACCTCGACGGCGCGCGCGTCCTGGACCTCTACGCGGGGTCCGGCGCGCTCGGGTTCGAGGCGCTGTCGCGCGGGGCGGCGGCGGCCACGTTCGTCGAGTCGGACCGGAGGGCCGCGGACGTGCTCAAGGGCAACGCCCGTGAGCTGGGGCTCGGCGGCGTCACCGTGGTGAACCGGCCCGCCGAGGCGTTCACCGCGACCAGCGGCGACGCGTTCGACATCGTGTTCGCGGACCCGCCGTACGCGGTGACCGACGAGGAGCTGGGGCGCGTCCTCACCGCTCTGGTTTCCAACGAACGGGTGGCGCAGGGCACAGTTCTCATCGTCGAACGGGCGTCCCGCAGTCCGGAACCGGACTGGCCGGACGGGGTGGAACCGTTGCGCGCCAAGCGATACGGGGACACCGCGCTGTACTGGGCGCAAGCGTGATGCGGACCACGCACTCCTCTGGGCGCGTCCGATCGGGTGCTACGGTCCGCCCATGACGCGTGCCGTGACCCCCGGCTCCTATGACCCGGTCACCAACGGCCATCTGGACATCATCGAGAGAGCGTCGAAGCTCTTCGATGAGGTAGTCGTCGCCGTGATGATCAACAAGAACAAGCGCACGCTCTTCTCGGTCGAAGAGCGGATCGACATGCTGCGCGACACCACTAAGCAGTGGCCGAACGTCCGGATCGACTCGTGGCACGGTCTGCTCGTCGACTACTGCCGTGAGAACGACGTCAAGGCCATCGTGAAGGGTCTGCGCGCGGTCAGCGACTACGACTACGAGCTGCAGATGGCGCAGATGAACCATCAGCTGACCGGTGTCGACACCCTGTTCATGCCCACGAACCCGCTCTACAGCTACCTGGCCTCGTCGCTGGTGAAGGAGGTCGCCACCTACGGCGGCGACGTCTCCTCCCTGCTGCCGCAGTCCGTGCTGCAGCGTCTCCAGCAGCGCCTCGCGGAGACCCGCTAGAGCGACAGCTTCATGCCGACGTGTGACGGCACGAAGCCCAGCCGTTCGTAGAACCGATGGGCTTCCTGCCGTGACGCGTCCGTGGTGAGCTGCACGAGCCCCGCGCCGCGCCGGCGGGCCTCGTCGATCGCCCACTCGACCAGCTGCCGGCCCAGTCCCGCCTTCCGGTGATCGTCATGGACGCGGACCGCCTCGATGGTCGCGCGGGTCATGCCTGTGCGGGACAGGCCCGCCGTGAAGGTCAGCTGCAGCGTGCCGATGATCTGGCCGTTGTCCTCGGCGACCGCCAGAAACTGGTGCGGGTCAGCGTCGATGACCTCGAACGCCTTGTCGTACGCGGGGTCGCCCGGCCGTTCCCGCGTCGCGCCCAGTGGGTCGTCGGCGAGCATGGCGACGATCGCCGCGACGTCCTCGCGGGTGGCGCGCCTGATCTTCATGCGAGCTCCAGGACCATGGCGACGTGCGACTGCGTGAAGCCGAGCCGCTTGTAGAAGCGGTGTGCGTCCACTCGGTCGTTGTGGCTGGTCAGCCGCACGACGTCCACCCCCCTGCGCTTGGCCTCGTCGATGGCCCACTTGATCATCTCGGTGCCGATGCCCGCTTTGCGGTGGTTCCGGTGGACGCGCACGGACTCGATGTTCATCCGGCGACGGCCCTGGTACTCCAGGGTGCGCGAGAAGGTGAGGCTCAGGGTGCCCACCAGTTCGTTGTGCTGCTCGACCACGGCCGTCAGGCGGTTCGGGTCGTTGTCGATCTCTTCGAACGCCTCCGCGTACACCGGGTTGCCTGGGCGTTCCCTGGTGGCGCCGTGCACGTCGTCGGCTAGCAACTCGATGATCTGGTCGAGGTCGTCTCGGGTTGCGCGCCTGATGGCGAACTCCATGTTGCCCCCTGTTCTTTGACACGCCCTGCGATCTCCACGATCGGGGGAGATCCGCAGTGCAGACTATTGAGGGATCAACAGGTGGGAGTGTGACGTGTACCGGGTGTTCGAGGCCCTCGACGAGTTGGTCACCATCGTTGAGGAAGCACGCGGCGTGCCGATGACCTCGGGTTGTGTCGTGCCCCGCGGGGATGTGCTCGAACTGCTCGACGACGTGCGCGATGCGATCCCGGCTGAGCTGGATGACGCGCAGGACGTTCTCGATCACCGCGATGAGCTCGTCGGGAAGGCCAAGCACGAGGCTGAGGCCGGCGTTTCCAAGGCTCGCGCCGATGCTGACCGGATTCTCGCCGAAGCGCAGGCTGAGGCTGAGCGGATGTTGTCCGAGGCTCGGGCTCGCGCTGAGCGGATGGTCGCTGAGGCCGAGGATCAGGCTGAGCGGACCGTGGCCGCTGGGCGGCAGGAGTACGACGAACTCGTCGGGCGGGCTCACTCCGAGGCTGATCGGATGATTCAGGCTGGGCGGGCCAACTACGAGCGCGCTACCGAGGAGGGGCGGGCTGAACAGGCGCGGCTCGTCGACTCGACCGAGGTTGTTCGGGCTGCTCACGCTGAGTCCGCGCGGGTGTTGGACGCTGCGCAGTCGGAGGCGATTCGGCTGCGGAACGAGTGTGACGCGTATGTGGATGGGAAGTTGGCCGACTTCGAGGATCTGCTTGCGCACACTCTCCGATCCGTCGGCAAGGGGCGATCGCACTTGCGTGGGCCGGCTATTGCGGGGGCCGCGGCGCCGTTCGACTACCACGACTGATCGGGGCCGGCGCGAGTCGTGCGTTCGCGTGCCCTGAGTCGTACGTTCCCGACCCCTGAACGGGGGGCGTGCTCGCGCGAGTCGTCAGTTCGGCCCCGGTGAGTCGTCAGTTCGGCTCTGGCGAGTTCTCAGTTCGGTCCCTGCGGGTTTGTCAGTTGGGATCCGGCGAGTCCTTGTGTTGCTGATCTTGTCGGGGGTGCCTGCTTCGATATGTGCAAGGGGTGCTTCGTTCGGGGGGACCCCTGGCTCGCCTTTGCGCGGGTGTTGTGTCGCCTTGCGTCCTGCTCGCTTCGCGGGCTGCGGTTTGGGTTGACGCGGCGGCTTTCGTGGTGGGGTCGTTAGTGCGACGCGCTGACTTTCCTTGGCTGCCGGTTGGGTGCGTGGTTGCGCCTTGGCTGCCGGTTGTGTGCGTGGTCGCCTTTTCCTGCTCGGGGCTCCGCCCCGGACCCCGGCTCAGCTCAAAGAGGCCCCCTCCCGGTGGTCCGGTTTCGTAGTGGGTTGCGTTGAGGGTGGTGGGCCTCCCGTCACATCGCACCGGAGGAAACCGCAGGTCAGACCCGGTGTCAAGGCGAAAAGCGTGCCTTGACACCGGGTCTGACCTGCGGTTTGGCTGCGCCTGCGATGCGACGGGAGGCCCACCACCCTGGTGGAGTGCGCGCTGGCGCGCGCGGGTGGGGCTGGGGCTCGCGCTTCGCGCATCGAGTGGGTGGGGCTGGGGCTCGCGCTTCGCGCATCGCGTGGGTGGGGCTCGCGCTTCGCGCGTCGTGTGGGCCGTTCGGGGGACGGTGGTAGGTGGTCTTGGGCACACATTTGTGTGCGATCACCTGGCGATTTCACGCCTCGGCCACTCGTCCCGTACCCTGGAGCGGCTGGACGTGGTAGGTCCCCGCCAGCAAACACCCGATTATGTCTGAGCATCGTCACGCGTCCACGCGTCCCGCAGCCACCGGGCCCTGGGTTTTCGACACCAGGGACCTCGGTCGTCGTGCGGGCTCCAGCCGACCTCTGAAGAGGAGCGTTCCGGCTGAAGGGGTTGGGCTTGAAGGCGTGATCGCGGTGGGTAAGGGCGGGGAGGTCGAACTCGACCTGTTGACGGAGTCCGTCGTGGAAGGCGTGCTGGTCACGGGTACCGCGTCGGCGGACGTCGAGGGGGAGTGCTCGAGGTGTCTCGAGCCGCTCACCGACACGGTCTTGGTCCACATCACGGAGCTGTACGCGTATCCGGACAGCACCACGGACGAGACCACTGAAGAAGACGAGGTCAGCCGGATCGTTGACGATCTGATCGACCTCGAGCCTGTGGTTCGCGACGCCATTGTGCTCGCGTTGCCGCAGGTGCCGCTCTGCGAGCCGGACTGCCAGGGGCTTTGCCCCGAGTGCGGCGGCAGGCGGGCGGAGCTCGGGCCCGACCACGGGCATGAGACGATTGACCCTCGCTGGGCCGCATTGCAAGAGCGGTTCAGTGGTGACAACTCGGAGGAGAAGTAGTCGTGGCCGTCCCGAAGCGGAAGATGTCGCGCGCGAACACCCGCGCCCGCCGCGCCCAGTGGAAGACGTCTGCCGTGCACCTGGTTGCGTGCCAGAACAAGGCATGCAAGCAGCCGAAGCCGCAGCACGTCGCCTGCCCGGCCTGTGGTCAGTACGCTGGCCGCCAGGTCGCTCAGCCGGCCTGATCTCCTCGACCACGTAGTGGGGGGAAGGTCGTCGCGCGGTCAAGCTCCTGATCGTGCGCCTTTGCTCGAAGCGCTCGGCGTCGAAATCGACGCCGAGCTGCTCGTGCTCGCCCTGACCCATCGGTCCTACGCGTACGAGAACGGTGGCTTGCCGCCGAACGAGCGTCTCGAGTTCCTCGGCGACGCCGTGCTGGGCCTGGTGGTTACGGACCACCTGTACCGCACCCATCCTGACCTGCCCGAAGGGCAGCTCGCCAAGCTCCGCGCCAGCGTCGTGAACATGCACGCGCTCGCGGGGGTGGCGCGCAACCTCGGCGCCGGTGGGCTGGGCGCTCACCTGTTGCTCGGTCGAGGCGAGGAGCTGACCGGCGGCAGGGACAAGGCGAGCATCCTCGCGGACGGTCTCGAGGCCGTCATCGGTGCGGTGTACCTGCAGTTCGGTATCGATACCGCACGAACGTTGGTTCACCGGCTGTTCGATCCGCTGCTGGCCAAGGCCCCTCTCCTGGGCGCCGGCCTGGACTGGAAGACCAGCCTGCAGGAACTCACCGCCCAGGCCACACTCGGAGTGCCCGAGTACAAGGTCGATGACCAAGGGCCTGACCACCGCAAGGAGTTCACCGCCACGGTGCTCGTCGGAGGACAGGCGTACGGCAAGGGTGATGGGCGCACCAAGAAGGAAGCCGAGCAGAAGGCGGCCGAAGCCGCCTATCATGTTCTGTCGGAGCGGGTGCTCGCCGAGCAGGAGTCGGCGGCGTCCGCGAACGGACAGAATGGCGCCTCGGTGACGCCAGGGACCTCCCCAACCGAGGAAGACTAGAGACAACGCGATGTATGCCACCAGGTATCGCACCAACCGTCGCCGCCCCGCACGGGGCCCGATGAACGCCAGCCGCAGCGGGGGAATCCAGGGCCTCGTGCTGGTCCGGGATCACAGCCAGGCGGGCGTATGGGTACTCAAGCCGACGAAGCCGCAGGCCGCGGCCATCGTCGACGTGCCCGACGAGGACTCGTCCGAAGACTGAAGTGCCCGAACTCCCCGAGGTCGAGGTCGTGCGCCGCGGCCTCGATCGGCATGTCTCCGATCGGGTGATTTCCGATGTGGAGGTGCTGCACCCCAGGGCCATCCGCAGGCACCTGCCGGGCGCCGCTGACTTCAGCACGCGCCTCAAGGGCCTGCCGATGGTGGCTGCCCAGCGGAGGGGCAAATACCTCTGGGTCGAGCTTGGCGAAGACCTCGCCATGCTCGCCCACCTCGGCATGAGCGGTCAGATGCTCGTGCAACCCTCTGGTACCCCGGACGAGAAACATCTACGCGTCCGGATCAGGTTCGCCGACGACGGCCCTGAGCTGCGCTTCGTCGACCAGCGGACCTTCGGCGGACTCGCCCTCGCCGAGGTCGTCGAGAAGGACGGCGCACGTCTCCCGGAACCCATCGCGCACATCGCGCGCGACCCGATGGACCCGGACTTCGACCTCGACGCCGCCGTCAGGGCGCTGCGAGCCCGAAAGAGCGAGGTCAAACGCGCCCTGCTCGACCAGACCCTCGTCTCCGGCATCGGCAACATCTACGCCGACGAAGCCCTCTGGCGCACCCGCCTGCACGGCACCCGGCCCGCCAGCGGTCTCACCAAAGCGCTGGCCACTGAGCTGCTGAAACACGCCACGGACGTGATGCACGAGGCGCTCGACCAGGGCGGCACGAGCTTCGACGCGCTCTACGTCAACGTGAACGGCCAGTCCGGCTACTTCGACCGGTCGCTGAACGCCTACGGCCAGGAGAACGAGCCCTGCGGGCGCTGCGGAACGTCGATCGTGCGCGAGGCGTTCATGAACCGATCGTCCTTCTCGTGCCCCGTCTGCCAGCCTAAACCGCGCGCTTCGCGTGTTTCCCGAGGAACCGCACGACGTCCGGCGTGACGGTCTTGTAGAAGTCGTCGTTGTGCCCACCGCGGCCGATGTGCCCCACCGCCGGGTGCACGTCCGCGATGAACCGGCGGGCGCCGCCGACGAACTGGTCGCGGTCGCCGATCCAGACGCCCACGGGCGTCGAGCCGGTCGCGGTCAGGTGCTTGAGCGGGTCCATGTCGGCCCACACGGACTCGTTGGTGAACGCCCGGCGCTTGCGCATCTCCGTCCACGACGTGATCAACGCGGGTGCGATCGTGGCGACGGCCCCGAGCGGTGTGCCGCGCTCCAGCCGGCGGCGGGCGTAGAGCAACGCGCCGAAACCGCCCATCGACACGCCCGTGCAGGCGAAGGGCTCGGCGAGACCGCGTTCGCGCAGCCACCCCGGCACCTCGTCGAGCAGCATCTTCATCGGGTCGTCACCGGCGACATTCTCGTGCCAGTAGTGGTCACCGCCGTCGACCGCGACGAAGCCGAACGGCGGCACGGTGCCGCGTGCGACGGCCGAGTTCAGCGCCTGCGGCAGTCCGCCGCACGCCGCGTGGCGGGCGTCGCCGTGCAGGCCGTGCAGCAGAATCGACATGGGCAGCTTGGCGGTCGACACACCGCCCGGCAGCACGAGCATCAAATCGACATAGCGACCGCGTGCCTGGGAGAACACCCGCTCGACCCGGACGTCGGGGGACTTGGCGGACGCGGCGATGTTGCCCGCCGGGCTGATCGCCTCGGACAACGGCGTGCGCGAAGACGACACCTTCAACGCGACCCCGGCCGCGGTCAGACCGACCGCGCCGATGGACGCGAGTAGTGTGCGGCGGCTGAACCTCGGTTCCCCCATGCCCACCTCATCGCGCGCGTACCGTCCGTCGTTTCCCCTTAGAAGACGGATCGCGCGCGTAATTCGGTCACATCTTCCGGTGAGTAACCGATCCAGTGCAGCACGTGATCATTGTGGGCTCCGAGCGCCGGGACGGCACCCGGTGACCAGTCCATTCCGTCCACCGGGGGACGCAGCATCCGCACCGATCCGTCCGGGACCGACACGTCGACCCAGCGGTCGCGCGCCGAGAGCTGCGGGTGCGTGGGCAGTTCGGTGATCGACCGCGTCCGCGCGGCGGGCACGTCCGCGGCGTCCAGGGCGGCCAGCAGGTCGTCCGAGGTGAACGCCGCGAATGCCCGTTCCAGCAGCCCGTGCAACTCCTCTCGATGTTGTACCCGCGATACGACGGTCGCGAACCGGGGGTCGTCGGGCAAGCCCGCCAATGCGCACAGACGCCGCCACTGGCCGTCGTTCTGAACCGCCAGGTGCACTGACCCGTCCGCGCATGGAAAAGGCCCGTACGGCGCGATGCTGGGGTGGTGCGCCCCTGTCCGCGGCGCCGACGCACCCGTCCCGGCCGCGTAGAGCATCGGCTGGTGCATCCACTCCGCCAGCGCGTCGAACAGCGACAGCTCCAACCGTGCGCCGGCACCGGTCCGCGACCGCTGCAGCAACGCCGCCAGCACCGCGGACTGCAGCTGCACGCCCGCCGCGATGTCGGCGACCGAGATGCCCGCCCGCGCGGTCACGTCACCTTCGCCGGTCAGCGAGACCAGCCCCGCCTCGGACTGCACGAGCGCGTCGAACGCCTTGCGCGACGCATAAGGCCCGTCGGTCCCGTATCCCGACAGCGAGCCGAAGATCAGCGACGGTGGCAGCTCGATCCCGAGCTTCTCCCACACGCCCGGCGAGAGGTTGCACAGCAGCACGTCCGCCTTCGCGGCCAACCGCGACAGCACCTCGCGCGCCTCGGGCGCCTTGATGTTGAGCGTGACGGACTCCTTGCCCACGTTCGTCCACGCGAAGTAGGACGACACGGAGCCGCACGACAAGTCGTAGTGCCGTGCGAAGTCACCGGTTTCGGGCCGCTCGATCTTGATCACCCGCGCGCCGAGGTCCGCCAGCAGCCGCGTCGCGTAGGGCACGGCGACCGCTTGTTCCAGCGAGACGACGATCACGCCGTCAAGGGGTCTCAAGCAGCCGCTCCTGTCCCGTGTAGACGTTCATCGAAGAGCCGCGCAGGAACCCGATCAGCGTCATTCCCTGTTCCTCGGCCAGTTCAACGGCCAGCGACGACGGCGCCGACACGGCCGCCAGCACCGGAATCCCGGCCATCGCGGCCTTCTGCACCAGCTCGAACGACGCGCGCCCGGACACCATCAGCACCATGCCCCGCAACGGCACCAGGCCCTGGAGCAACGCCCAGCCGAGCACCTTGTCCACGGCGTTGTGCCTGCCGACGTCCTCTCGCACCACGAGCAGCTCGCCGGACGCGGTGAACAACCCGGCCGCGTGCAGCCCGCCGGTCGACTCGAACACCTTCTGCCGCTCCCGCAACGCGTCCGGGAAGTCGGTCAGCCGGTCGACGGACACCCGCACCGGGTCGTCGGAAGGCGAGAACCGCGTCTTCAACCGCACGGCGTCCAGCGCCGCCTTCCCGCACACCCCGCACGAGGAGGTCGTGTAGAAGTTCCGCTCCACGCCGGTGACCGGCGGCTCCACACCGGGCGCGAGCGTCACGTCCAGCACGTTGTAGGTGTTCTGCCCGTCCGGGCCGGTGCCCTCGCAGAACCGCGCCACCGAGACGTCCTCCAGCGACCCGATCACGCCTTCGCTGAGCAGGAACCCGTGCGCCAGCTCGACGTCCTGGCCCGGCGTGCGCATCGTGACGGCCAGCGCGCGGCCGCCGACCCGCAGCTCCAGCGGCTCTTCCGCGGCCAGCGCGTCGATCCGGTGCTGCCGACCGCTCGACGACACCTTGACCACCGCTCGCCGCACGGTGACGCGACCCATGTCCACAACTCCTTCGGACCGCTAAGTTTCGATGCGGATCCTGCGTCCAGGTTACGGAGATACGCATGTACGACGTCGTTGTGGTGGGTGGCGGGCACAACGGGCTGGTCGCCGCGGCATACCTGGCCAAGTCGGGCCGGTCGGTCGTCGTCCTCGAAAAGCTGGACCACGTCGGCGGCGCAGCGGTCAGCGCCGAGCCGTGGGACGGCGTCGCGGCCCGCCTGTCGAGGTACTCCTACCTGGTCAGCCTCATGCCGGACCAGATCGTCTCCGACCTGGGCCTTCGCCTGCAGCTGCGGTCGCGTGCGGCCTCCTCCTACACGCCGGACGGCAAGGCCGGCCTGCTCGTCGAACGCGACCCCGGCGAGGCGACCGCCGAGTCGTTCCGCGCGGTGTGCGGCTCGCTCGACGACTACGAGCGCTGGCAGCGCTGGTACGCCGACCTCGAGGTGATGGCGCAGGCCCTCGCCCCGACCCTGCTCGAACCGCTCGAGTCGCGCGAGCACGCCAAGCTGCGGGTGGACGCCGTCACCCGATCGCGGGTGTGGGAGCAGGTCTTCGATCGCCCGATCGGGCAAACCTTGCAGGAGCTGTTCGAGAACAACCTGGTGCGCGGCGTGGTCGCGACCGACGCGTTGATCGGCACGCACACCTCGTTGCACTCGCTCGCGGCCAACAAGTGCTTCCTCTACCACGTGATCGGCAACGGTACGGGCGAGTGGAAGGTCCCGGTCGGCGGCATGGGCGCCGTCACCGCCGAGCTGCTCCGCGTCGCCCGCGAGGCCGGCGCCGAGATCGTCACCGACGCCGAGGTGACGAGGATCGAGGCCGACGGCAGGACCGCTGCAGTGACCTACCGCGACACCACAGTGGACGCTCGCTTCGTGTTGTCCAATGTGGCCCCTTCGCTGCTGGACCGGTTGCGCGGCAAGGAGATCAAGCCGGACGCACCCGGTTGTCAGCTGAAGATCAACATGCTGCTGAAGGAGCTGCCGCGGCTGCGCAGCGGCGTCGACGCCCGGATCGCGTTCGCCGGCACGTTCCACCTCGACGAGACCTACGACCAGCTGGAGACCGCGTACCTGGAGAGCGTCGCGGGCAACGTGCCGAGCGTGCTGCCGGGCGAGATGTACTGCCACTCGCTGACCGACCCGACCATCCTCGGGCCGTCGCTCGCCGGCCACGAGACGCTGACGCTGTTCGGCCTGCACCTGCCCGCCAGGCTCTTCGAGGGCCGCAACGACGAGCTGCGCGAGGAGCTCGTCGGCCGCTACCTGGCGCAGCTCAACGAGCACCTCGTCGAGCCGATCGAGTCGTGCCTCGCGACGGACGCGGCCGGCCGGCCGTGCATCGAGGCGCGCACGCCGTTGGATCTGGAGGCCGAACTGGGTCTGCCCGGCGGCAACATCTTCCACGGCGAGCTGGCGTGGCCGTTCGCGGAGACCGATGAGCAGGTCGGCAAGTGGGGCGTCGAGACCGACGTCGACAACATCTTCATCTGCGGTGCGGGGGCTCGCCGGGGTGGCGGCGTGAGCGGCATTGGCGGTCACAACGCGGCCCGTGCGGTGCTCGAACACCTATAGCAAGGAACCTATATCAAGAAACCTTGCTAAAGACTTCTTGATACGCGTACCGTGGTCTCATGGCCGACGGACCCATCACCGACCCCAAGGAACTGCGGGCGCTGTCGCACCCCTTCCGGTGGAAGCTGATCCAGCTGCTCACCGAGGAAGGTCAGGCCACGGCGACCCGGTGTTCCGAACGGCTCGGCGAGAGCGTGGCCAGCTGCTCGTACCACCTGAACATGCTGGCCAAGTACGGGTTCGTCGAGGAGGTGCCCGGCCCCGGCAGGCAGAAGCCGTGGCGGCTGGCCCGGCGTGACCAGAGCTTCTCGCGGGAAGGTCTGGACGCGGAGGGCGCGCTCGCCGCGGAGGCGGCGGCGATGGCGCTGCTCGACAAAGAGTTCGACGAGATCAAAAACCGGATGCGGGGTAGCGGGCGGGAGGCGGAGAATTGGCGCCGTTTGCTCGGCCTCAACTCAACCGTCGCATTCATCACCGCCGAAGAGCTCGCCGCCGTTCGTGCTGAGATCCAAGCGATCTTCCAGCGGTTCGAGTCCCGTTACGAGAAGTCCGAGACGCGGCCCGAAGGTGCACGGCCGGTGCGCCTGTTCCTGAGCACGACCGTCGCGCCCGAAGACAAGTAGATCCGCTTCGACTGGGGAGTCCACTATGTTCCTGCACAACGCAGACGCGCTTGCAATCGCAAAGCAACGCCAGGACGACTACGAATCCGATGCTCGTGACCGCCGCGTCGCGCGCGTCGACAGCTCCAAGAAGGAGCCCGAGTCCCAACGCTGGACCGGGGCGGCGGCTCGCCGCCGACCCGCGATCGTCTGAAGTCCCACCGCCACGAGAGCGCCCAGCAGCGCGAGCGCCATGTCCTTGTGCGGATCCAAGATGTCGCCCTGCTGACCGTTGTAGGCCTCGGCCATGTCCGCGCCGAGCGTCATCGTCAGGACAGGCGCACGCCGAAGAGCGCGTCCGTCCACTCGTCATACGGCACGTACGAGTAGATCCAGCGCGCCGCGACGGCGTGCAACCCGAAGAACAGCAACGCCCACGCCCACGTGCCGACCGGCAGCGGGCGTCGTTTGTGGACCCAGCCGAGCAGGCCGAGCGCGACCACCGCCAGTGAGTCGTGCAATGCCTGCTCGGCCGGCCACGGCGGGTTCCACCAGGTCGCCGCGATCAGAAAACCGAATGCCCCCATTAGCAAAACGTGGCCTCGTGTCATCCCCATTACAGGCGTAGCGTCTACCTTCGCCGCCGCTGTAAAGGTTTTCACCCTGCTTACATTTCCACAACGGTCCGAGGAGAACAGCGGTGTTCAAAAGACTCGGTGTAGCGGTGGGGGCAGCGCTCGTCGCGATGACGGTGTTCGTCCCACCTGCGCAAGCGGCGACCTTCAACGTCAAGAACTACGGCGCGACCGGCAACGGCACTACCAACGACACGGCCGCGATCAACAGGACGATCGACGCGGCCAGTGCCGCGGGCGGCGGGATCGTGCAGTTCCCGAGCGGCACGTACCGGTCGGCCAACTCGATCCACCTGAAGAGCAAGATCACCTTCCAGCTGGACGCCGGCTCGACGATCATGGGGGCGTCCGGCAGCGGCTACGACGCGCCCGAGTCGAACCCCTGGGACCAGTACCAGGACTACGGCCACAGCCACTTCCACAACGCGATGATCTGGGGTGACCGGCTCACCGACATCGCGTTCGTCGGGTCCGGCACGATCGACGGCGGCGGCAACCTGATCACCGGCAACCCGTCGTCCGGGCAGGCCGACAAGATCATCTCGTTGACTCGCTGCGAGAACCTCACGGTCAGCGGCATCAAGCTGCGCCGCGGCGGGCACTTCGCGATGCTGATCAACGGCTGCAAGAACGTCGTGTCCGACCGCCTCACCATCGACACCGCGTCCGACCGCGACGGCTGGAACGTCATCAGCACCACGAACGTCACGATCACCAACGGCAACTTCGCGGCGAACGACGACGCGCTCGCGTTCAAGAGCGACTACGCGCTCGGCCAGAAGCTGTCCAACGGCAACGTCCGCGTCAGCGACATGAAGCTCTCCGCGGTGTGCTGCAACGCGTTGATGTTCGGCTCCGAGACATGCGGCGACTTCACCGGCTACGACTTCCAGCGCATCGACATCAAGGGCTCCAACAAGTCCGGCCTCGGCCTGGTGTCGATGGACGGCGCGAAGATCTCCGACGTCCACTACAAGGACATCACCGTCTCCGGTGTGCGCTCGCCGATCATGCTGAAGGTCGGCACGAGAAAACGCTGCGGCAACAACCCCGGCATCGGCAGCATCAGCAACATCACCTACGACAACATCACGATCAGCGGCGCGTCCCCGTCGTTCAGTCCGACGATCATGGGTGACGCGGGCGGCCACGTCAGCGACGTGACGTTCAACAACGTCAAGATCACCGTGCCCGGCGGCAACGGCACCATGTCGACCAGCCCGCCGTCCAACGACCCGAACAACTACAACCCGAACAGCATCGGTACCCGGCCGGCCTACGGCTGGTACATCCGGTACGCCGACCGGATCAAGTTCGTCAACAGCGCGGTGGACTTCGTCTCGAACGACGGGCGGCCGGCCGTGATCGCGAACAGCTCGTCCGACATCACGTTCGACACGTTCGGCTGGGAGCGCGGCACGAACAGCCCGTTCGACATCGGGTTCCAGTCGGTCAACGGCTACTGCGTGCGCAACTCCGGCACACCGCGGATCTCCGCGACCGGGTCGACCGAGAAATGCGCTGTGAGCGACGACTTCTCGCTGGCCGTCGACCCGCCGAGCCAGACGGTGAAGCCGGGCGAGAACACGACCTACACGATCCGGACGGCGGCGATCTCCGGTTCGCCGGGGCCGATCTCGTTGCGCGCCACGAATATCCCGGCGGGCGTCCTGATCAGCTTCAACCCGATCGAAGTCACTCCCGGCCAGTCGTCGACGATGCAGGTGTTCACCGGGCCGAGCGCGCAGCCCGGCACCTACCCGATCAGGGTGACCGGCACCGCTGGGTCCGTGTCGCACAGCGTCGACGCCACGCTGACCATCGCCGGTGACGGGCAGCTCGTCGTGAGCGGGCTTTCCGTCGCGGACACGGCGAACGCGGCGGACTGGTCGATCCAGTCCAACCTCCGCACGGGCATCGCGCAGTACGGCGACCGGACGTTCAACCTCACGATCGTGCCGTCCGAAGTGGCGGGCGCGGCGTGGATCCGGACGGCCAACGACTCCAAGGCCGCCACCCAGAACCCGTTGGTGCGGTTCACTATCAGCCGCGACGCGGTGGTGTACGTCGCGGTCGACACCAGGTCCGGCAAGCGGCCGTGGATGGACAACCTGTGGCTGGACACCGGTCTGTCCCTGGTGAACAGCGAGTCGACCCCGAAGACGTTCCGCTTGTACGCCAAGGGGTTCACCGCCGGTGAGGTGGCGCTCGGTCCGAACGCCGCCTCCGGCAGCAACTACACGATCGCGATCGTCTAGCGGTTGCTATGGGGGGAGCTTTGCAAGCGCTGGGCGCTTGCAAAGCTCCCCCCATAGCACCTAGCGGGTCTCCATCCGCACGACGATCGACTTCGAGGTGGGCGTGTTGGACGTCTCGGCCGTGGAGTCGAGCGGGATCAACGCGTTCGCCTCGGGGAAGTACGACGCCGCGCAGCCACGCGCGGTGGGGTAGGAGATGACGCGGAACGACTCGGCGCGGCGCTTCGTCACGCCCGTCGGGTCGTCCGCCCACTCCGACACCAGGTCGACGATCTGACCGTCGGCGACGCCGAGTTCCTTGATGTCCAACGGGTTCACCAGGATCACCCGGCGGCCGTCCTTCACGCCGCGGTAGCGGTCGTCCAGGCCGTAGATCGTCGTGTTGTACTGGTCGTGGCTGCGCATCGTCTGCAGCAGCAGATGACCGGGCGGCACGTCCAGGACGGTCAGCTCGTTGGCGGTGAAGTTCGCCTTGCCCGTCGAAGTGCCGGGGAACGACCGCGAGTCGCGCGGCGGATGGGGCAGCACGAAACCGTCCGGTTCGCGGACGCGGGCGTTGTAGTCGGTGCAGCCGGGCACGACGTTGGCGATGCGGTCGCGGATGAGGTCGTAGTTCTTCTCGAACTCCTCCCACGGGATCGTGCTGTCCGGCAGCACCTTGCGCGCCAGGCGGCACACGATCGAGATCTCGGACAGCAGCTGGTCCGACGCCGGCGTCAGGCGGCCCTGGGAGCGGTGCACGACGGACATCGAGTCCTCGACCGTCACGAACTGCTCGCCGGAGTGCTGCAGATCGCTCTCGGTGCGGCCGAGCGTCGGCAGGATCAGTGCCGTGCGGCCGTGCACGACGTGCGAGCGGTTGAGCTTCGTGGAGACGTGCACGGTCAGCCCGCACGACCGCATCGCGGCCTCGGTGACGGGCGTGTCCGGCGTGGCCGAGACGAAGTTGCCGCCGACGGCGAAGAACACGCGGGCGCGGCCGTCGCGCATCGCGCGGATGGCGTTGACGGTGTCGAACCCGTGCTCGCGCGGCACGGTGACGCCGAACTCGGCTTCCAGGGCGTCGAGGAACTTGGCGGGCGCCTTCTCGTTGATGCCCATCGTGCGGTCGCCTTGCACGTTCGAGTGACCGCGCACCGGGCAGAGGCCGGCGCCGGGTTTGCCGATCATGCCGCGCAGGAACATCACGTTGGTGATCTCGCGGATCGTCGGCACCGCGTGCTTGTGCTGCGTCAGACCCATGGCCCAGCAGGCGATCGTGCGCTGCGAGTCGACGAACATGCCCGCCACGCGGGTGATCTGCTCGCGCGTCATCCCGGTCGCGTGCTCGACGGTCTTCCAGTCCAGGGCACGCACGTGCGCGGCATACTCCTCGAAGCCGTGCGTCTGCGAGTCGATGAACTCCCGGTCCACCTTGCCCCACGTCAGCAGCAGGTGACCGATCGCCTGGAACAGCGCCTGGTCGCCGCCGATGCGGATCTGGCAGAACTCGTCCGCGAGCGCGGTGCCGCGGCCGATGACGCCGCGCGCGTTCTGCGGGTTCTTGAACCGCATCAACCCTGCCTCGGGCAACGGGTTCACCGCGATGATGCGGGCGCCGTTGCGCTTGGCCTCCTCCAGTGCGCTCAGCATGCGCGGGTGGTTCGTGCCGGGGTTCTGGCCGACCACGACGATGAGGTCCGCGATCGTGATGTCGTGCAACGACACCGAACCCTTGCCGACACCGGTCGTCTCGATGAGCGCCGCGCCGGACGACTCGTGGCACATGTTGGAGCAGTCCGGCAGGTTGTTGGTGCCGAACGACCGCACCAGCAGCTGGTAGAGGAACGCGGCCTCGTTAGAAGTTCGCCCGGACGTGTAGAAAATCGCCTCGTCCGGTGAGGCGAGACCGTTCAGTTCCGTTGCGACGAGCGAGAAGGCCTCGTCCCAGCCGATCGGCTCGTAGTGGGAAGCGCCTTCCCGCAACACCATCGGCTCGGTGAGCCGGCCCTGCTGGCCCAGCCAGTAGTCGGACTTGGTGGCGAGGTCGGTGATGCTGTGGTTCTTGAAGAACTCTCGGGTAACCCGGCGTTTCGTCGCTTCCTCCGCGACGGCCTTGGCGCCGTTCTCGCAGAACTCCGCCATCCGCCGGTGGCCCTGCGGCTCCGGCCACGCGCAACCGGGACAGTCGAAACCCTCCCGCTGGTTGAGCAGCCGGAGTGTTTTGACCGTGCGCGTGACCCCCATCTGTTCGACACCGCGCTGCAGGGAAACCATCACACCGGGAATACCGGCGGCCCACTGCTTAGGGGCGGAGACTTCGAGCTGGGACTCGTCGACGTCGTGCGACGGGGGCTTGCTGGTCATGGATACATCCTGGACCCCATATTAAAACGCCGCCAGCACGCCCCCGAAGACGAGCGTGCCAGCGGCGCGGGGTGGACCACGGGCCCCAAGGGGTTACGGGTCCGTGGCCAGACTCCACAGTGGACGCGGATGCGTCGGCTACCCAGATTGTGACCTGCGCCACTGTGCGTGGTCACCGCTGATCGGGTGACTGCTACTTGTCCGGGCAGTTGCCTTCGGTCGGCATCGGTTTGGCCGGATCGACCGCGTCCGAGTGGTCAGAGCCGCCGGTGTTCAGTCGGGGCTCGCTGAAACTCGGCGCGAGATACCCCTCCTGCGACGCCTTGCACGCCATGCCGAACGTGAACCCGCTGATGGCCTTCACCCGCATGCCCTGCCCGTCGAGCAGGACCATCGTCATCTCGTGGCGGCTGGACGCGATGATCTCCCGCTGATACGTCAGCGATTGCGGGGCGTCGGTGTGGAACGCGTAGGAGAACGTGAAGTCCGCCTTCACGGTGATCTCGCCCGGTGCCGTCCTCGTCGCGGTCATCGTGCCCTTCGACCTGGGGGCCACGGGCAACAGCCGCTGGCCCTGCGCGATGCGGATGCCGAGCGAACCCTTGCCGACCGTCGCGTGCACCCAGTCGCGCTGCGACGGCGCCAGCAGTGCCGCGATCGGCTCCGGGTCGTGCGCCTCCAGCACCCGCTTGTCGGTGTATGCGGTGATGATGAACTGCCGCACCTGGTCGTAGGCCGTGGCGAACTCCGGGTTCGGGTCCGTCGGCTGCAGCCCGGCGCCGCCCTCCGCCCACGACTCGACCAAGGTCGTCCGGAACGGGTGCTCGAGGTCGACGCCGATGAACGGCTTGACCGGCGTCGCGGAAGTCGTCGTGGCCGGCGGCGCGGCGGACTCGAACTTGAGCTCACCCGCCCGGTACAGGCCGAACAGCACCGCTCCCACCACGAGCAGCGCGACCACGAACACGATCAGGCCGCTGCGCGCTCGGAGCCGGGAGCGGCGCCGTTCCCTGCGGATCTCGCGTTTCGCGCGCTTCGTGGCCTGCTTGATCCACTTCTCGTCGCGCAGGTCAGGATGATCTTCAATTCCCCCAGGAACACTCACGCTCACTCTTTCGGAGCAGTGCTCCAGTGCGTTACCAGGTATCTCAGTTCAAGTCGATACCCAACGCTCCGTAGACTCTTCAGCCGTGACTGAGACCCGTACCGAACAGCAGCGTCCCGAACTCCCCGCCGCGTGGAACCCGGCGGAGGTAGAGGCGGGGCTGTACGAGCGCTGGGTCGATCGCGGTTACTTCACGGCCGACGTGAACAGCGACAAGCCGCCGTTCACGATCGTCCTCCCGCCGCCGAACGTCACCGGCAGCCTGCACATGGGCCACGCCCTGAACCACAGCATCATGGACGCGCTGACCAGGCGCCGCCGCATGCAGGGCTACGAGGTGCTGTGGCTGCCCGGCATGGACCACGCGGGCATCGCGACCCAGAACGCCGTCGAGCGCGACCTCGCCAACCAGGGCCTGTCGCGGCACGACCTGGGGCGCGAGAAGTTCGTCCAGCGCGTCTGGGAGTGGAAAGAGGAGTACGGCGGCAAGATCCTCGACCAGATGAAGCGGCTCGGCGACGGCGTCGACTGGTCGCGCGAGCGGTTCACCATGGACGAGGGCCTGTCGCGTGCCGTCCAGACGATCTTCAAGCGGATGTTCGACGACGGCCTGATCTACCGGGCCGAGCGCATCATCAACTGGTGTCCGCGCTGCCAGACGGCGCTGTCCGACGTCGAGGTCGACCACTCCGAGGACAACGGCGAGCTCGTCTCGATCCGGTACGGCAGCGCTGACCGTTCGATCGTCGTCGCGACCACGCGCGCCGAGACGATGCTGGGTGACACGGCCGTCGCCGTCCACCCGGACGACGAGCGCTACGCGCACCTGATCGGCGAGGAGGTCGAGGTCCCGCTGACCGGCCGCCGCGTCCCGATCGTCGCGGACACGCACGTCGACCCCAAGTTCGGCACCGGCGCGGTCAAGGTGACCCCGGCGCACGACCCGAACGACTTCGAGATCGGCCAGCGCCACAACCTGCCGAACCTCACGATCATGGACGGGCGCGGCGTCATCACCGCGCACGGCCCGTTCGAGGGGCTGGACCGGTTCGAGGCGCGTCCCGCGGTCGTCGCCGCACTGCGCGAGCAGGGCCGAATCGTCGCCGAGAAGCGCCCGTACGTGCACTCGGTCGGCCACTGCTCGCGGTGCGACACGGTCATCGAGCCGCGCCTGTCGCTGCAGTGGTGGGTCAAGGTCGAGGGCATCGCGGCGAAGGCGTCGGCCGCCGTTCGCGACGGCCGCACCAAGATCCACCCGGCCGAGCTCTCGAAGCGGTACTTCGACTGGACCGACAACCTGCACGACTGGTGCATCTCGCGGCAGCTGTGGTGGGGCCACCGGATCCCGGTCTGGTACGGCCCGAACGGTGAGGTCGTGTGCGTCGGTCCCGACGACGCCGAGCCGACCGGTGAGGGCTGGACGCAGGACGAGGACGTCCTCGACACCTGGTTCTCCTCGGGCCTGTGGCCGTTCTCGACGCTCGGTTGGCCGGACGAGACCGAGGACCTGAAGAAGTTCTATCCGACGACCGTGCTGTCGACGGGCTACGACATCCTCTTCTTCTGGGTCGTCCGGATGATGATGTTCGGCCTGTACGCGATGGGCGACGTCCAGCCGTTCGACCACGTTTACCTGCACGGGCTCATTCGTGACGCGCAGGGCAAGAAGATGTCCAAGACGCGTGGGAACGGGATCGACCCGCTGGACTGGATGGACAGCTACGGCGCCGACGCCACCCGCTTCACGTTGCTGCGTGGCGCCAACCCCGGCTCGGACATGGCGGTCGCGGAGGAGTGGGCGGCCGGCGCGCGCAACTTCACCACGAAGCTGTGGAACGCCAGCAAGTTCGCCTTCGCCAACGGTGCCACCGTGGAACGTCCCCTGCCCCCGCGCGAGGATCTCACCGCGGCCGACCGCTGGATCCTGGACCTGCTCGACCAGCTGGTGTCCGATGTGGACAACCAGTTCGAGGCGTTCCAGTTCGCCAAGGCGTGCGAGGCTCTGTACAGCTTCACGTGGGACGAGTTCTGCGACTGGTACCTGGAGATCGCGAAGGTCCAGATCGCCGAGGGCCTGGTGGAGTCGACCCAGTCGGTCCTGGGGCACGTCCTGGAGGTCCTGTACCGCCTGCTGCACCCGGTGACGCCGTTCATCACCGAGACGCTGTGGACCACCCTGACCGGTGGCGAGTCGCTCGTCGTCGCTTCGTGGCCTTCGCCGTCGGGTGCTACTCGCGACCCGGAGGCCGCGGTCAAGATCGAGGGCCTGAAGAAGCTGGCGACGGAGATCCGCCGGTTCCGCTCCGAGCAGGGCCTCAAGCCCGGGCAGAAGGTCGCGGGCAAGGTCCGCGGTGCGTGCTGCGTCGACATGCTGGACCAGGTCGCGTCCGTCCGGACGATGACGAAGCTGACCGAGCCGGGCGAGGAGTTCAACGTCTCCGCGACGCTCGAGGTCGGCCTGCCCAAGGGGACCGTGAAGGTCGAGCTGGACACGTCCGGCGCGATCGACGTGGTGGCCGAGCGCAAGCGGTTGACCAAGGATCTGGCGGTGGCGGAGAAGGACCTCGCCCAGTGTGAGGGGAAGCTGAACAACCCGGCGTTCACGGACAAGGCGCCCGCGGACGTGGTCGAGAAGATCCGGGCCCGCAAGGTCGCGGCCGAGGCGGAGATCGAGCGGATCAACGCCCGCATCGCCGCTCTGCCGGAGTCCTGATCATGGAGAACCTCGACGAGCTGCTGGACGTCGAGAACGAGCTCAACCAGCGCTGGCCCGAGACCAAGATCGAACCGACGGTCGAGCGGATCAAGGCGCTGGCGCACGTTCTCGGCGACCCGCACACCACGTACCCCGTCGTCCACATCGCGGGTACGAACGGCAAGACGTCGACGTCCCGGATGATCGACGCGCTGTTCACCCGGATCGGGCTGCGCACGGGTCGCTACACCAGCCCCCACCTGCAGCTGGCGACCGAGCGCATCAGCGTCGACGGCGCCCCGATCACGCCAGAGCGCTACGTCGAGATCTACCGCGACGTCGAGCCGTACCTGGGCATGATCGACGCGAAGCACGAAGTGCCGATGAGCAAGTTCGAGGTGCTCACCGGCATGGCGTACGCGGCGTTCGCCGATGCCCCGGTGGATGTCGCGGTCGTCGAGACCGGCATGGGCGGCACCTGGGACGCCACCAACATCGCCGACGGCAAGATCGCGGTCATCACGCCCATCGGCATCGACCACGTCGAATACCTGGGTGGCGACATCGCGGGCATCGCCAAGGAGAAGGCCGGGATCATCAAGCCCGGATCGGTCGCGCTGATCGCCGAACAGCCCGCCGAGGTGATGAAGGTCCTGCTGGAACGAGTCGCCGAGGTGGACGCCACGGTGGCGCGCCAAGGGCAGGAGTTCGGCGTTGTCCGCCGCGACGTGGCGGTGGGCGGGCAGTTGCTGACGCTGCAGGGGCTGGGCGGCCTGTACGAAGACATCTTCCTGCCGCTGCACGGCGCGCATCAGGCAGGCAACGCCGCGCTCGCGCTGGCTGCGGTTGAGGCGTTCTTCGGCGCGGGGGCGGATCGCCAGCTTGACGTCGAGGCGGTTCGGCAGGGCTTCGCGACCGTCACTACGCCGGGGCGCTTGGAGCGGCTGCGGTCCGCGCCGAACGTGTTCGTCGACGCCGCGCACAACCCGCACGGCGCTCGCGCTCTGGCGACTGCGCTGGACGAGGAGTTCGGGTTCCGCAAGCTTGTTGCGGTCGTGGCCGTCATGGCGGACAAGGACGCCGAGGGCATCCTCGCCGCGCTGGAGCCGGTTGTGCACGAGGTCGTGCTCACGACTAACTCGTCCACACGCGCGATGGATCCGGACCTGCTCGCCGGGATCGCCATGACGATCTTCGGTGAGGATCGGATGGTCGTGCAGCCCCGGCTCGACGACGCGATCGAGGAGGCGATTCGCCTCGTCGAGGAGGAAGAGCTTTCCGGGGGCGGCGTGATCGTCACCGGATCCGTTGTGACCGCGGGCGAGGCTCGCGCGTTGTTCGGTAAGGAGCCGGCATGACAGGGGAGACCCCGGCTCCCGCACCGAAGAAGGACCCCATGAAGGGGTTTCGCGGGATCATGGCTGGAACGCTGATCCTCGAGGTGATCGTTGTCGCGTTGGCACTGCCGATCGTTGCGAAGCTGCGCGGCGGTGTCGGCACCAGTGCGGGCTGGGTGGTGCTCGGGTTCATCGTCGCGTTCATCGCGATGTGCGTGTTTCTGAAGCACAAGTGGGCTGTCGGTGTGATCATCGGGCTGCACGTGCTGCTGATCGCCACCTGGGTGATCATGCCGCCGCTGGGCGCCATCGGGGTGATCTTTTCGCTGGTCTGGGCATACCTGCTATGGCTGCGCCACGATCTGCTGAAGCGCATGGCCGAGGGCAGGTTGCCCAGCCAGCAAACCCCCGGTTAGTGGTGCGCTCCTTGTGACGAGTCAGCGCTGATCTTCGGCGCTGCGGCGGCCAACGCGGGAACCTCGGTGAACACGCCCGTGCCGCTGTTCACGAAGTGCCGCACGGTGCTCGTGCCGCCGGTGTAGGTGATCAGGCCCGCGTCCGGGACGCCATCGTTGTTGAAGTCGGACGCGTAGACCTCGTACCGCGTGTTCCACGGTTCTGTGGTGCTGGCCAGTACGACTGAACCGCCGGTGCCGAAGTACACCGCTGCCTCGGCGAGGCTGTTGCGGCATACGCGCGAGAGCAGGAAGTCCTGGCCGCCGTCGCCGTTGAAGTCGGCCAGCGCGTGGTTCGGGATCGGTACCCGCGAGCAGACGTTGATCGCGCCCGGCACGATCGTCGATGCCGGGGTGTTGCGCAACGTCAGCAGCGTCTCGACCTCGTCGGTGGACTGCCAGATGTCGACGAGACCGTCGCCGTCGAAGTCGGCGGTGCGGATGGTGCTGGGGAACGACACGCCCTGGTAGACGGCGGTCACCTTGAACTTCCGCAGTACCAGCAGGTCGCCGCGCGAGTTGTTGAAGTGGGTCAGGACGAGCTCGGTGACGCCGTCGCCGCCCAGATCGACCGCTACGCCCATGTCCGGGCAGAACGGCTGGCGCGGCAACGGGGATGTGTAGGTGTAGGTGACTGGCGGTCTCAGCGTTCCGTCGGCCCTGCGGTACTGCACGTTCAACGTGCAGACGTTGGTGTCGCCCAACGGGCCCAGGGTTGTGACATCCGGTCTGCCGTCGCGGTTGAGGTCACCGACGATCGGCTGGTTTCGGTTGCCCGCGTGGGCGGTCGCCGACATGATCAGGACCAGACCGACAGCGGCCAGCAGGACGCGCGGTAATCGCATCGTGGCTCCCCTCACGAAGTGTTCACCCGGACGGCACCTGCCAGTCGCCACCAACGACTAGAAAGCCCGCCGTGGACAACTCATCCATCCTTTCGCGCCGCGGGTTGTTACGAGCGAGCGCGGGAATTGCCCTGGTCGGCCTAGGCACTTCCGGCACGGCGCTGGCTCGGTCCGGCCGTCCGGTGCTGACGCACGGCGTCCAGTCGGGCGATGTCACCTGGGACGGCGCACTGGTGTGGACTCGCGCCGACAAGCCGTCGCGCATGATCGTCGAGGTGTCCACGGACCCGGAATTCCGCCTCGCGCGGCGGATTCGCGGCCCGCTGCTCACGCCGGAGACCGGTGGCACCGGCCGCGTGCGCGTCAACCACCTGCCGCCCGGCCGGCGCGCGTACTACCGCGTGATCGCCGAGGACCTCGACGGCCGATCCTGCAGCGAGGCGGTGTCCGGCAGTTTCCGCACCGCGCCGATCGGGCGCGACGAGGTGCGGTTCGTCTGGTCCGGCGACGTCGTCGGGCAGGGCTGGGGCAGCAACCCCGACATCGGCGGCATGCCGATCTTCGGCGCGATGGCCGCGCGCAAGCCGGACTTCTTCATTCACAGCGGCGACTCGGTGTACTCCGACAACCCGCTTCGCGAAACGGTGACGCTGCCCGACGGCCGGGTGTGGCGCAACGTCGTGACGCCGGAGAAGCTCAAGGTCGCCGAGACGCTCGACGAGTACCGCGGCCAGTTCGCCTACAACCTGCTGGACGACAAGTACCGTGCGTTCGCCGCGCAGGTGCCCTCGTACGTGCAGTGGGACGACCACGAGGTCGTCAACAACTGGTACCCCGGCGAGATCCTCGACCTGCCGCAGTACACGGAGAAGCGCGTCGACGTGCTGGCCTCCCGCGCGTTCCAGGCGTTCCACGAGTGGATGCCGCTGGACCAGCGCCGGGCAGTCGACGGCCGCGTGTACCGCAAGTTCCCGTACGGCCGGCACGTCGAGGTGTTCGTGCTCGACATGCGCACGTACAAGGACAAGAACACCTCGCCGCGCGACCGGCCGGGCGTGATCCTCGGCGAGCAGCAGGCCCGTTGGCTCGTCGACTCGCTGGCCCGCAGCACCGCGACGTGGAAGATCATCGCCAACGACCTGCCGATCGGCCTGACCGTGCCGGACGGTGCAGACATCGAGGGCGTCGCCAACGGCCTGCCCGGTGCGCCCAACGGCCGTGAGCACGAGCTGGCCTGGGTGCTGCGCGAGCTCAAGCGCCGCCGGGTCCGCAACACCGTGTGGCTCACCGCGGACGTGCACTACACCGCGGCGCACCACTACTCGCCGGACCGCGCGGCCGTGGCGGACTTCGACCCGTTCTGGGAGTTCGTCTCCGGCCCGCTGCACGCCGGGGCGTTCGGGCCGAACACTCTCGACCCGACGTTCGGCCCGGAGGCCGTGTTCGTGCACGCGCCGCCCGCGCCGAACACCACGCCGCTGGACGGGTTCCAGCACTTCGGGGAGATCGCCGTGAACCGCGGCGGCGAGCTCACGGTGTGGCTGCGGGACTCTTCCGGCAAGTCGCTCTGGTCGAAGACGATCAACCCATAGGGTGCCTATGTGCCCATCACGTTCGACAGCACCGGCTTCCAGCAGCACGAGCAGCACAGTTGGTACCACCCGGCGACCGGCGACCAGGTCAGCCTGACGTACTTCGACCTGGTGCCGGACCTGCCCGCGCCGCTGGAGGACCTGACCCGGCTGCGGCACGACCTCGCCGTGATCACCGGCGAGGTCGGCTGCCTGATCGAGGCGCACGTCGTGCCGTTCGGCGGGCTGCAGGCGCTCTACCAGGTGGTGAAGCTGCCCATCCCGAGCCAGCCGTCGGGACAGGCGTTCATCGCCTCCTTCACGCTGCCCAAGGCCACGTGCAGTGCCGTGCTGAAGTGCCAGGCGACCGAGCAGGGCACGACCGGAGTGCGCGAGGCGATGCTGATGGCGCAGCTCGGGCACGACGGATGGTTCATCCCGCACCCCTACGCGCCCGAGTCGCAGGGGCGACTGCCCTTCCACCGCGGCGACGACCCGCAGTTCGACGCGCAGTTCACCGGGCATCCGCTGTCGCGCGTGCGGGCATGGGCGCGCCACGCCGCCGCGACGGCGCAGGTGGACCCGCGGTTCGCCGCGCTACCCGCATTCGGCTGAACCTGCAAGGTTTTGCAGCCACTTGACTCTTGTTAGCTCGCCTTTGTCGTGGTTTCGTGCAGCCACCCTGCAAGAAGTTGCGACAAGGAGGTCGCGATGCGTCGGGTCGTCGCCGCGCTCGCTGCATTCGTTCTGCTCCCGTTCACACCGGCCGCGCACGCCGCCGGAAAACAACGGCTGGCCGTGGGCGAGGTGGTGGACATCGCGCCCGGCATGCGGGACGGCGACACCAAGCTCGCGAGAACCGCCCTGCGCGACGACCTGACCGGCGAGCGGTTCTACTTCGTGATGCCGGACCGGTTCGCCAACGGCGACCCGCGCAACGACCGGGCGGGGACGCCGGGCGACCGGATGAAGAACGGCTTCGACCCTGCTGACAAGGGCTTTTACCACGGTGGCGACCTCAAGGGATTGCACCAGAAGCTCGACTACCTCGACGGCATGGGCATCACGGCGCTCTGGATGACGCCGATGTTCCAGAACCGCTGGGTGCAGGGCGATTCCGCCGCCTATCACGGGTACTGGACGACCGACTTCACCAAGCTCGACCCGCACTTCGGTACCACGCAGGAGATGCGTGACCTGATCCGCGACGCGCACCGGCGCGGCATCAAGGTGTTCTTCGACATCGTCGCGAACCACACCGCGGACGTGATCTCCTACGCCGAGGGCAAGACGTCCTACATCAGCACGGGCGCGCAGCCGTACCTCGACGCGTCCGGCAAGCCGTTCGACATCTCGGAGTACGCGGGACGCAAGGACTTCCCGAAGCTCGACCCGAAGAAGTCGTTCCCCTACACGCCGGTCCGAAGTGGACCCGTGAAGCAGCCGTTGTGGCTCAACGACGTCACGCTGTACCACAACCGCGGCGACTCGACGTTCAGCGGCGAGTCCAGCGAGCAGGGCGACTTCGGCGGTCTCGACGACCTGATGACCGAGCACCCGCGCGTGGTCAACGGCATGAAGGACATCTTCACCAGCTGGATCGACACGCTCGACATCGACGGCTACCGGGTCGACACGGTCAAGCACGTCAACGTCGAGTTCTGGCAAGCGCTTGCGCCGCACGTGAAGGAGTACGCGCGCAAGAAGGGCAAGCGGGACTTCTTCGTGTTCGGCGAGGTGTTCGACGGCAACCCGGAGAACACCTCGAAGTACACGACCACCGGGCGCATGCAGGCGACCCTCGACTTCCCGTTCCAGTCCGGCGCGGTCGGGTTCCTGTCCGGCAGCGGCGCCACGCGCCTCGGTGAGGTGCTGCTGGACGACGACCGGTACACCGACGCGGACTCGAACGCCTCGTCGCTGCCGACGTTCCTCGGCAACCACGACATGGGGCGCGTGGCGTGGATGATCAGGCAGAACCGGCCCGGCATCTCCGACGATGAACTGTTGAAGCGCCTTCAGCTCGGCAACTCGCTGATGTACCTGTGGCGCGGCAACCCGGTCGTCTACTACGGCGACGAGCAGGGGTTCGCCGGCGGTGGCGGGGACAAGCTCGCCCGGCAGGACATGTTCGCCAGCCAGACGCCCGAGTACGTCGCCGAGAAGCTCATCGGGTCGTCGAAGACCGGCGCCGACGAGAAGTTCGACGTGAACCACCCGCTGTACCGACAGCTGCAGGAGCTCGCGAAGTTCGTCGACTCGGATCCGGTGTGGCGCAAGGGCAACCAGGTGCTGCGGTATGCCGAGGGCGACGTCTTCGCGTTCAGCCGTATCGGTTCCCAGGAGAACGTCGTCGTCGCCAACGCCGGGACCGCCGAGAAGACCGTCACCGTGCCGGTGAGCTCGAGCGGGTTCGAGGGCTACCCGGTGTCGAACGGGCGGGTCACGGTGACCGTGCCGCCGCTGTCGTCGTTGGTGCTCAAGGGAACCGGGACTGTTCCGGCGCTGGCCCCCGCGCCGACGCTGGTCGCGCCCGCCGCGGGGACCGTGCTGGACAAGCGGGTCGAGCTGCGCGCGGACGGCATCGGTGCGGCGAACGCCCAGGCGACGTTCGCGGCACGGGTGGAAGGTGTCTCGGACTGGACCGTGCTCGGCACGGATGACGCGGCGCCGTACCGGGTGTTCGCGGACCTCGCGTCGTTGCCGGGTGCGGCGGCGGGTAAGCGTGTTGAGCTGCGGGTTGTCGCGCGATCGGGCGCGATCGGGGCGGATGGCGCGTTCGTGACGCTGGTGCCCGCGCCGCCCGTGCAGCCGCCGGGCACGAAGAACCCGGACTGGCTCGTCGTGCACTACCAGCGGGACAACTATGACGGCTGGGGCCTGCACGTCTGGGGCGACGTCGTCAGCGAGCCGACCTGGCAGAACCCGATCCCGTTCTCGGGCGAGACGCCGTATGGGCGGTTCGCCTGGATCAAGCTGAAGCCAGGGGCCAAATCCGTTGGGATCATCGCGCACAAGGGTGATGAAAAGGACGGTTCGGTCGACCGGTTCGTCGATCCGAGCGTGAATCCTGAAGTTTGGCTGAAGCAGGGCCAGCCGCCCGTGTATCCGGACGAGCAGGCGGCTCTGAACAAAGCGACGGTCCACTTCGCGGGCGACGTCTCCGGTGTCGCCGTCCGGGTGGCCGGGCGACCGGACGCCGCGTTCACCGGGAGCGACTCGTTCGGCGCTTACGCCGACCTGCCGCCGACCACCGAGTTCTCCCTGGTCCGCGCCGGGACGGTGTTCGCGTCCGGCAAGTTCAGCGGCGCCTCGGCGTGGGTGAAGAACGACCGCGTCCACGCGTCCCGTGCCGCGGCGGAGAACCGGGCGGTGATCCACTACAACCGGGCGGACGGCGACTACACCGACTGGACGATGTACCACTGGACGGGTTCTGCGGAACCGTCTCCGGGGTGGAACCAGTCGCGGGTGCCGGACGGCCGGGACGCGTTCGGCGTGTACTGGTCCGTTCCCCTGGCCGCCGGTGCCGCCGGCCTGAGCTACATCATCCATCGTGGTGACACCAAGGATCCGGGACCGGACCAGTTCCTCGACCTCGCGGCCAAGGGGAACGAGGTGTGGCAGTTGTCCGGGACCGAGACCTACCTCCTGCCGCCCGCCGCGGGTCCGGCGGCGGACGACGACCTGACGAAGTCCAAGGCGATCTGGGTCTCGAAGGACCTGGTCGTGTGGGACGTGCCGCAGATCGCCTCGGACGGGTACCGGCTCGAGTACGGCTCGCGGGTGCTGCGGTTGTCGCCGTCTTCTGACGCTGTTCCGGACAAGTTCCCCCACTTGAAGGGGAAACCGGTGTTCCGCGTGCGCGGGTTCGTCGACGAGGCGTTGCGGGACAAGCTTTCCGCGGTGCACACGGACGCCTCGGGCGCGATCCGGCACCGGACGGGCGTGCAGATCGCGGGGGTGCTGGACGACCGGTACGCGGCGGCGGCCTCGACGTTGACGTACGGGCCTTCGTTCTCGGGGTCTCGCGCCACGGTGCGGCTGTGGGCGCCGACGGCTCTCAACGTGCGGCTGCGGTTGTTCGACCAGCCTTCGGGTGAGCCTTCTCGGGTCGTCGATCTCAGGCGGGACGACGCGTCCGGTTCGTGGTCCGGATCCGGGAACTGGAAGGACAAGTACTACCAGTTCGAGGTGACCAACTGGCAGCGCACGGTCGTGGTCACCGACCCGTACTCCGTTGCCCTGGCGGTGAACTCGACGCACTCGCAGTTCGCGGACCTGGCCGACGCGCGGACCAAGCCCAGCGGCTGGTCCGGCGACGTCGCGCGCGGCATCGGTGGTGCGATCACCGAGCTGCACGTCCGCGACTTCTCGATCAACGATTCCTCGGTGCCTGCTGCGGATCGCGGCACGTACAAGGCGTTCACTCATCGCGATTCCGTTGGCATGAAACACCTGGCGTCGCTGGCGGCCGCCGGCATGGACACCGTGCACCTGCTGCCGACGTTCGACATCGCGACGATCCCGGAGAAACGCGCCGATCAGGCCGTTCCGGCGTGTGACCTGCCTTCGCTGCCGCCGGACTCCTCGGAACAGCAGGCCTGTGTCGGCGCGGTCGCCGCTCGTGACGGCTTCAACTGGGGCTACGACCCGTTGCACTACGACGTGCCCGAGGGCTCGTACGCGGTGGCGCAGGACGGCTGGGCGCGGTCGCGGGAGTACCGCGAGATGGTGAAGTCGTTGCACGAAAACGGAAACCGCGTGGTGCTCGACGTGGTCTACAACCACACCGCGGCGCACGGCGACGCCCCGCTGTCGGTGCTGGACAAGGTCGTGCCCGGCTACTACCAGCGGCTGAACCTGGACGGCACGGTCGCGAACTCGACGTGCTGCTCCAACACCGCGCCCGAGAACGCGATGATGGGCAAGCTCGTCGTCGACTCGGTCGTGCGCTGGGCGCGCAACTACAAGGTCGACGGCTTCCGGTTCGACCTGATGGGCCACCACCCGAAGGCGAACATCCTGGCGGTGCGTGCCGCCCTGGACGCGTTGACCGTCGCTGCCGACGGTGTCGACGGCCGCAAGATCGGCCTGTACGGCGAGGGCTGGGACTTCGGCGAGGTCGCGGGCAACGCGCGGTTCGAGCAGGCGACGCAGGCGAACATGGCGGGCACGGGCGTCGGCACGTTCAGCGACCGCCTGCGTGACGCGGTGCGCGGCGGCGGCCCGTTCGACGACGATCCCCGCATCCAGGGCCTTGGGTCCGGACTCGCAGGCGATCTCAACGGCACTCCGGCCAACGGTGACGTTGCCGCGCGGCTCGCGAACTACAGCGATCTGGTGAAGCTCGGTATGGCTGGGAACATGGCCTCGTACCGGTTCCTGTCTTCCGCTGGTGTCGTTTCCGGCCGGGACGTTCGGTACAACGGCGTTTCGGCCGGGTACACGGGCGCGCCTTTGGAGGCGGTCACGTACGTCGACGCGCACGACAACGAGACTTTGTTCGACGCGTTGATGTACAAGTTGCCTGCTGGGACTTCTCCGGCTGACCGGGTACGCATGCAGAAGTTGTCTCTGGCGCCCGTTCTGCTGGGGCAGGGGCGGCCCTTCGTGCACGCGGGCACCGAGTTCCTGCGGTCGAAGTCGTTGGACCGCAACAGCTTCGACTCCGGTGACTGGTTCAACCCCTACGACCCTTCGTTGCGTGACAATGGTTTCGGTCGCGGTCTGCCGCCGGCCGCGGACAACTCTGCGAAGTGGCCCTACGCTCGGCCGTTGCTCGGTCTTGCTCGGCCTTCGGGTGCGGACATGCGGTCGTCGTTGGACGGTGTGCTGGAACTGTCGCGGATTCGGCAGTCGTCGCCGCTGTTCTCGCTGGGATCGCTGGATCTCGTGCAGCAGAAGGTGTCGTTCCCGGCCGCTGCGCCGGGCGTGATCGTCATGCACATCGACGACACCGTCGGGCCGGATGTGGATCCGGCCCGCCGGGGGATTCTCGTGGTGATCAACCCGTATCCGACGGACCAGCAGGTGGCGCTACCGGGCGACGGGTGGCGGCCGCTGACGACGTCCACACGTCCGGGTGAAGCTCGGTCGGTAGTGGTGCTGGAGCGTTGAGTAAGAGTAATACCGGTATTACTCTTACCGCATGACAGACACTCTTCCGGCTATGAAGGTGACGACGAAGGGACAGGTGACGATCCCGCTCGAGGTGCGCGAACAGTTGGGCATCCGCCCTGGTGACGCGGTGCGGTTTCACGTCGACGTCGCCCATCACACGGCAACCATCGTGAAGGTCGACCTGGGCGAAATGAGCCACGGCCGGCGGGTGGCGGAGTCCCTGCTCGGCAAGGGGGACGTGAAGATGACGACCGACGAGATCATGGCGCTGACGCGTGGCGAGTGAATCTGTGCGCGGCACCATGGTCGACTCGAACGTGATCCTTGACCTGCTGACCGAGGATCCCGTCTGGAAGAAGTGGTCGCTCGAAGCGCTGGCCGAGGCGGGGGACCGTGGTCCGCTCGTCGTCAACCACGTGATCTACGCCGAAGTTTCCTATCGGTTCTCCCGGATGGAGGACGTGGAGGAAGCGCTCAACCCCGACTACTTCGTCCGGTCCGCGCTGCCTTGGCCGGCGGCGTTTTTGGCAGGCAAGTGTTACCGCGACTACCGGCAGCGGGGAGGTGTCAAGACCGCTCCGCTGCCGGACTTCTTCATCGGGGCGCACGCCGCCGTGATGAAGCTGCGCCTGTTGACCAGGGACGAGGCGCGGTACCGCACGTACTTCCCGACCGTCGAGCTGATCGTCCCGTAGCCCGCTCGCCCGGAACGCTCAGGCGTCGCGTCAGGTGCCGTCTTACGGCCGCCTGGCAGGTCCGTTCAACGCCCCTTTGTCGGCTTGGTGCAGCCACCATCACTGATCGTTCCGTAGACAAATAGTTTCGCAGCGGACTAGTACAGTGGGTGACATGAGCACGCCGAAGTGCACCGACCTCATGATGCTGCTGCATCAGGCCAGCTACGCGCTGGAGACCGAGCTGACCGCCAAGCTGGCGGAAATCGGTCTGACGCCGCGAGGCCGTTGCGTCCTGTCCAGCGCGGTGGACGCCGGTCGCACGCAGACCGAGCTCGCCGACCTGTCGAACATGGACAAGACCACGATGGTCGTGACCATGGACGCGCTCGAGAAGGCAGGACTGGCGGAGCGCAGGCTGTCGCCGACCGACCGCCGGGCGCGCGTCATCGAGGTCACGCAGGCCGGCCGGGAGATGCTCGCCAAGGCGGACCAGGTTGTGGCGCAGGTTTACGACGAAGTGCTCGGCGAGTTGCCGGAAGACGAACGCGATGGGCTGCTCAAGGCGCTGACCAGGCTGGTCGACGGCCGGTTCGCGGAGCTGACGCCGTGCGAGAAGCCGCCGAGGCGGCGTGCACTGCGGCATGCAGTTGGCTGATAGGTGTCAGAGCAACGGGTGGGCTGCTCAAGGTGCTGACCAGGTTGGTCGACGGCCGGTTTGCGGAGTTGACGCCGTGCGAGAAGCCGCCGGGGCGCCGGGCCCTCCGGCATGCGGTTGGGTAATGGGTGTCAGAGCAACGGGGTGGGCTACTCAAGGCGCTGACCATGCTGGTTGAGGGCCGCGGTTCGCGGAGCTGACGCAGTGCGAGAAGCCCTCGGGGCGGCGTGCACTGCGGCTCGCCAAAGCGGACGAAGTCGTGACGCAGGTCTACGACGCGGCGCTCAGTGAGTTGCCTGGTTGAGGGCCGGTTTCCGGAGCTGACCCGCTGCGAGAAGCCGCCGCATCTCCGGCGTGAAGTTGGTTAATAGATAGTCCCGTAAAAAACTATCTGCTACGGTCGTACCCATGGAAGCGGACCATGGGGGACCGATGACGAAGACCGACTCGCGCTGGTACGCGTTGGTCGTGCTGTGCGCCGGGATGTTGATGATCGTCCTGGACCAGACGATCGTGAACGTGGCGTTGCCGGCGATCCAGACCGACCTCGAGTTCACGCCCGCCGGGCTGGCCTGGGTGGTGAACGCGTACCTGATCGCGTTCGGAGGCCTGCTGCTGCTCGCCGGACGTTTGGGTGACCTGATCGGTCACAAGAAGGTGTTCCTGATCGGCCTGGTGGCGTTCACCGCCGCCTCGATGCTGTGCGGTGTGTCGTTCACGCCCGCGATGCTGATCGTGTCGCGGTTCCTGCAGGGCGCCGGTGGCGCGCTGGCGACGTCCGTGACGCTCGGCATGATCTTCACGATGTTCCCGAAGCCCGACGAGCAGCGGCGGGCGATGGGTGTCTTCAGCTTCGTGGCCGCGGCCGGTGCGTCGATCGGGCTGCTGCTCGGCGGTGTGCTCACCCAGGCCATCAACTGGCACTGGATCTTCTTCGTGAACGTCCCGATCGGCGTGGTGGCGGTCGTCGCCGCGTTGCGGCTCGTGCCGGACTCCAAGGGCATCGGGCTCAAGGAGGGCGCGGACGTCCTCGGCGCCGGCCTGATCGTGTCGTCGGTGATGCTCGGCGTGTACACGATCGTCAAGGCGGAGCAGTACGGCTGGGGTTCGGTGCACACGCTGGGCCTCGGCGCGGTCGCCGCGGCGCTGCTCGTGTCGTTCGTCGTACGCCAGCACCGGGCCGAGAAGCCGTTGCTGCCGCTGCGGATCTTCAAGTCCCGCAACGTGACCGGCGCGAACATCGTGCAGATCCTGATGATCGCGGGCATGTTCGGCATGTTCTTCCTGGGCACGCTCTACATGCAGCTGCTGCTGCACTACGACGCGCTGCAGATCGGCCTGGCGTTCCTGCCGGTGGCGGTCGCGATCGGCGCGTTCTCGTTCAGCCTCGCGGCCAAGCTCAACACCCGGTTCGGCGAGCGCAACATGTTGATCGTCGGCATGCTGCTCGCTCTGGGCGGACTGCTGGTCTTCACGCAGGCGCCGGTCGACGGCACGTACGTCGCGAACCTGCTGCCGGTGATGCTGCCGCTCGGCGTCGGCATGGGGCTGTGCTTCCCGGCGTTGATGACGCTGGTCATGTCGGACGCGACGGCCGAGGACGCCGGTCTCGCGGGCGGTCTCGCGCAGACCACCGCGCAGGTGGGTGGCGCGCTGGGCCTCGCCGTGCTGGCGACCACGTCGGCGTCGCGCACGTCAGCGCAGCTGGCGGCGGGTGTGCCGCAGGCGGAGGCGTTGCTGTCCGGCTACCACCTGGCGTTCTGGATCAGCTCCGCGCTCGTCGCCGTCGCGCTCGTGCTGGCGGTGGTCGTGATGCGTCCTGCCCCGGTCCGCGCGGAGGGGGAGGCCGCACCGGTGCTAGTGCACTAGTTCGGTCCGGGAGAGGACGTCATCGGCGCGCAGGATCGCGAACTTGTGGTCCTGCGCGCCGATGACCTTCAGGAATCCGGGGCTGGTCTCCATCACGTAGTACTCGTGGGTGCCGGTCTTGGTCTCGATGCGTTCCAACGGCACCCAAGGCGTCGTCACGATCGCGGCGACCACGAGCGCCGCGCCGCTCATCAGCCAGGCGAACCAGCGCAGCACGAAGTGCACCGGCTCCTTCTTGACGAACAACAACCCGGCCGCGATCACCGCCGCGCCGGCGGGCAGCCACCAGCGGTGGTAGCTGATCGTGTGAGACACGAGCATCGCCACGGCCACCACGAGCCCGAGCAACGTCGCGGCGCGGGCGCGCTTCGGGTCGTCGCGCGTGCGAACGTAGAAGAACAACAGCACCGGCGGCAGCACCATCAGCAGCACGCCGCTGATCCGCGAGTCCGCCATGAACGTGCCGAGGAACAGGCCCGGCGCGTCGTCCAGCTCGAGTGTGTGCAGCAAGGCGAACGCCGTGTGCCAGTCGTAGTGCGCCACCGAGAACAAGCGCAGCAGCACGAAGAGGACGGCGGCTCCGGTCAGCGCGGAGAGCGCGTGGGGTGAGGCATGCTCGTTGTTGCTCACGGTCTCGACTATGACAGGGGGATCCATGTCCTACCCGGAGCCCGTTTACCTGGGTGAGAACGGCGAGGTCACCGCGTCGTTCCGCCCGGTGACCCACGAACCGGAACTCAGGACCAAGTCCGGTGTCGAAACCCATTACCTGGCAACGGGAAAGTCCACCAACGGCCACTTCGGTCTGTACCGCTGGGACACCGGCCCGGAGCCGACCGGGCCCAAGCCGCACTTCCATCGGGCGATCACCGAGTCGTTCTTCGTGATCTCCGGGACGATGCGGCTCTACGACGGGTCCAAGTGGATCGACGGCCGGGCGGGCGACTTCCTGTTCGTGCCGGAGGGCGGGATCCACGCGTTCCGCAACGAGTCCGGTGAACCCGCGTCCATGCTGATCCTCTTCACACCCGGCGCGCCGCGCGAGGGCTACTTCGAGGGACTCGCGCAGATCGGTCTCAGCGGCCGCAAGCCGTCGGAGGAGGAGATGCTCGACTTCTACCTGCGGCACGACACGTTCTGGACCTGATCAGCTCGACGAGGTCGTGCTCGGCGCGGTGGGGATCGGGTTCGACATCGGTGGCACGCTCGACGACGGCGCGGAGGTCTGCGGCGGAAGCGGCGGGCTGGTGCTGGGGTTCCACGAGCTGCTCGGCGGCCCGGTCGTCGTGCCTACCGTCGGTCGGTCGGCGGGCTGAATCTGTTGCGGCGCGGGCTCTTTGGCCGGTAGCACCAGCAACGCGGCGACCACGGCGGCCGCCGTCGCGAGACCGGTGCCCGCGACCGCCCAGACCCGGTGCGCGCGGCGTCGTTTCGCGCCCTCGCGGATGATGTCGGCGGCCGCGAAGGGCCGGGCCGGCGTGCCCTGGGCGTGCAGGGCGTGGAAGGTCGCCCTCAGGTCGTCCTCGCGCACCATGTCACACCTCCAGACGAAGTTCGCCGAACTCGGGGCCCAGCCTGCGTTTCAGCGCCGTGAGACCGCGGCTGGCCTGGCTCTTGACGTTGCCGGTCGAGCAGCCCAGCGCCTCCGCGGTCTCCTCGACGCTGAGGTCGTGCCAGTAGCGCAGCACGAGCACCGCCCGTTGTTTCGCGGGCACGCTGCCCAGCGCGTTCCACAGCACGAGCCGATCGGGGCTGAACTCGTGCCCCTGCGGCATTTCGGGCAGCTCCGCGGTGAGCTTCTCCCGGCGCCAGCGGACCCGTCTGCGCTCGGAGAGGAACGTCCGCACGACGATCTGCCGCAGGTAGGCGTCGAGGCCGTCTCGCCGGGCCAGCTTCGGCCCGGCGAGGTACAGCTTCAGGAAAGCCGCCTGAACCACGTCCTCGGCCTCATGCCAGTTCCCGGCGAGCAGGTATGCGGTGAACCGCATCTTGTCCGCGCACCGGTCGAAGTGGTCGGTGAACTCGGCGTTCCAGGTCAGATCGGTCACCGCGTCGGTGGTCCCCAGGTCACTTGGTGGTCGGCGTCGCCGGCAGGCTCGACGGTGACGGCGTGGTCGGAGGGTATGAGATCGGCGGCGTCGTCATCGGCGGAACCGGCACACTCGACGACGGCTCGCCCGGATGCGACGAGGTCGGCAGGGGTGTCGTCATCGGTGGCTCGGCCGGACTGCTCGACACCGGCGGCGTCGTGGGCAGCGGAACCGCGCTGCTGGAGGTCGGAACGACCGGTGCCTCGTCCCCGCCACCACCCGCGAACGCGGGCACGATCGCCGCGATCACCCCGCCGACCGTGACCACTCCGGCGACGACTCCGGCCACCACTGCTACTCGCTTGCGCACTACGGCTCCTCTCGGGATGTTCTCACCCCTATCCATGCGGTCGGCCGAGCCGGAGGTTGCAGGCGATTTCGGTTGGCTACCCTGGTGCCAATTCCCATTCGCATGAAGGAGCAGACCGTCGTGTCTGAGCGCACCCTGGTCCTGGTCAAGCCCGACGGCGTCAGCCGCGGCCTG
Organism: Lentzea sp. NBRC 105346; assembly: GCF_030269605.1. Lineage (GTDB taxonomy): Bacteria > Actinomycetota > Actinomycetes > Mycobacteriales > Pseudonocardiaceae > Lentzea. Next base: position 253,169 of record NZ_BSTQ01000011.1, on the reverse strand, counting down.
GTCGGCGAGGTCATCGCCCGCATCGAGCGCAAGGGCCTGACCCTGGCCGCCCTCGAGCTGCGCACTGTCGACAAGGCCACCGCCGAGCAGCACTACGCCGAGCACGACGGCAAGCCGTTCTTCAACGACCTCGTCGAGTTCATCACCGGTGGCCCGCTGGTCGCCGCGGTCGTCGAGGGCACGCGCGCGATCGCCGCGTTCCGTCAGCTGGCCGGTGGCACCGACCCGGTCGAGAAGGCGACGCCGGGCACCATCCGTGGCGACTTCGGCCTCGAGGTCCAGTTCAACCTGGTCCACGGTTCGGACTCGCCGGAGTCCGCCGAGCGCGAGATCAAGCTCTGGTTCCCGAACCTCTGAGCTGTTTCCGAACGGCCCGGCGCCCGCGTGGTGCCGGGCCGTTCACGCGCTCGCGCACTTCTCCTCGTTCTTCACGACCACGAACGTCACGATCGCTCCCGGGAAGAGGAACGCACCTGCTCGGGGATCGTGGGCGCAGACCTTCCAGTTGCTCGGCATCAGCACGATCCGCCCGGCTCCCGTGGCGTCGATCGTGGTGATCTTCGTGTCCTGGCTGAACTGTGCGTATGCGGTGTCCAGACCCTTGCCGACGAGGTCGGGCATGATCGTGGCGGCGTGGGCCGCGGGGACGGTGAACAGCAGGGCCGAGGCGGCGGCGGCGAGGATCATGCGCATGCGGTCACCGTGGTCGACCGGCCGGGTTCACGCATCTTCTCGGCCCGAACGAGTGATCCCGGCCCTGCATCCGCGCCCGGATGCAGGGCCGGTCTACTTCCCCGTGGGATAGACATTTACCCCCAAATGGAGTGCATCTTTCAGCTACATCCCGACCACGATCGGGTGGTCACGCTCTGCGAGGTGACCATCCGTTCCCGCCAGGGGACGAACCGTGCAGAACGACCTCGGGCCGGTAGCCGAGCGTGAGGTACATCCACACCTCGTCCCACCGCTCGTCGCCGACGGCCAGCAGGTTCGGGATCCGGCCGCACTCCTGGAACCCGACGCTCTCGTAGAGCTCGATCGCCCCGTGGTTGTTGCCCCTCGTGTAGAGCGAGAGCACTTCCAGGCCGGCGGCACGGGCGTTCTCGACGAGCGCGCTCATGACGAGCCGGCCCAGGCCGAGGCCGCGACGGGCCGGGTGCGCCATCACCTTCTGGATCTCGGCGGCGTTGTGGTGGACCGCGGACCGGCCGCGCCGCCACAGCCCGAGCGCGGCGACCTCGCCGTCGACGGTCGCCGCGGCCAGTGCGGCCTCACCCGCGCGAACGTGTTTCAGCGTCTCGTCGAGCCAGGCGTTGACGAGCTCGCGGCCGGGTGGCTCGTGGAAGCCGATCGCGCCACCGGCGGCGACCACGGCGTGAAACACCGCGTGTACCTCGTCGCGCATCTTCTCATCGGCCTCGTCGGGCCAGCGAACTTCGATCCCCATGGTTGGCATTCTGTGGGTCTACTCGGAAAACGCGATGAGAATTGTCAGACCTCACAGTTATCGTCGGCACCGTGAGCCCCCTCGTCCAAGCCAAGGCCCTGACCAAGCACTTCGGCACGTTCGAAGCCGTCCGCGGCATCGACGTCGAAGTGCGCCGTGGTGAGGCGTTCGGCTTTCTCGGCCCCAACGGCGCGGGCAAGTCGTCGACCATGCGGATGATCGCCTGCGTGTCCGGGCGGACCTCCGGCGACCTCACCGTGCTCGGGATGGATCCGGACGTCGACGGGCCGAAGATCCGGGCGCGGATCGGGGTGGTGCCGCAGCTCGACAACCTCGACACCGAGCTGACGGTGCGGCAGAACCTGCAGGTGTACGGGCGGTACTTCGGGCTCTCGCGGGCGCACGTGCGGGCAAAGGCGGCCGAGCTGATGGAGTTCGCGCAGCTCACCGACCGGGCGAACGACGAGGTGGAGCCGCTGTCCGGCGGTATGAAGCGCCGGCTGACCATCGCGCGGTCGCTGGTCAACGACCCGGAACTGCTGCTGCTCGACGAGCCGACCACCGGCCTCGACCCGCAGGCGCGGCACCTGCTGTGGGACCGGCTGTTCCGGCTCAAGCAGGACGGCGTCACGCTCATCATCACCACGCACTACATGGACGAGGCCGAGCAACTGTGCGACCGCCTCGTTGTGATGGACGGCGGCCGCATCGCCGCCGAGGGCTCACCGAGTGAGCTGATCAGCCGGTACTCCACGCGCGAGGTGCTGGAGCTGCGGTTCCAGCCCGGTTCCGAGCCGCCCGTGCTGGACGATCTCGCCGAGCGCGTCGAGGTGCTGCCGGACCGCGTGCTGCTGTACGCGGCGGACGGCGAGGCCGCTTTGCAGGCCGTGCACGCGCGAGGCATCAACCCGGTGGCGTCGCTGGTGCGCCGCAGCAGCCTGGAGGACGTGTTCCTCCGGTTGACCGGCAGGACGTTGGTGGACTGATGACCGTTCCTACTGGGCGTGTCCTCTCCCCGCTGCACGCCGCGTGGCTGTGCGTGGAGAAGCACTGGGCGTGGTACCGCCGCAACTGGCGCGCCACGGTCATCTCGAACTTCCTGCAGCCCGTGCTGTTCCTCGTGGCGATCGGGATCGGTTTCGGCTCGCAGGTGCAGCCGTCGGAGATCACCGGCGGCGTGCCGTACGTCCAGTACCTCGCGCCGGCGCTGGTGGTGATCACCGCGATCCAGAACGCCACGTTCGAGTCGACCTACGCGATCCTGTCGGCGTTCATCTGGCAGAAGACGTTCATCGGCATCGTCGCGACCCCGATCACGCCGGCGCAGGTGCTGTACGGCCAGCTGATCTGGATCGTCGGTCGGCTGCTGAGCGGGTGCGCGGTGTTCCTGGTGATCGCTGCCCTGCTGGGCGCGGTCAGCGGACCCGGTGTGCTGCTGGCGCTGCCGTTCGCGACGCTCGCGGGCATGGCGTTCAGCGCGCCGATCGTGGCTTTCTCGGCGACGTTGGACAAACCGGACAGCTTCAACACCATCTTCCGCTTCGTGCTGATGCCGATGACCCTCTTCACCGGCGCGTTCTTCCCGGTCAGCCAACTGCCGGACTGGCTGGAGCCGCTGGTCTGGATCACGCCCGCGTGGCACGGCATCGAACTGGCGCGCGGCGCGACGTTCGGCACGCTGGGCTTTTTGCCGGCGCTGGGCCACGTCGCGTTCCTGGCGGTGCTGACCGCGGTCGGCATCGTTCTCGCCCGCAAGTACTTCCACCGCAGGCTGGCGATGTGACATGACGCAGACCATCGAACGCACCGACGCCGCCCGCACCAGCAACGGCCTGCTGTGGCGGGTCATCCCGCCGGGCCTGTACGCGGGCCGGGCGAGCAAGCTGGTCGAACGCGCCGCCCTGGTGAACCGCCGCGCGTGGTTCGTGCTGTTCTCCGGCGCGGTCGAACCCGTGCTGTTCCTGTTCTCGCTGGGCCTGGGCTTCGGCCAGATGGTGCCCAACGTGATCGGCCCAGGCGGCCACCCGATCACCTACGCGGCTTTCGTCGCCCCCGCACTGCTCGCCGCCTCCGCGATGAACGGCGCCGTGTACGACGCGACGTTCAACGTCTTCTTCAAGTTCAAGTACGCCAAGCTCTACGACGCCATGCTGGCCACGCCGCTGGGCCCGCTGGACATCGCGATCGGCGAGATCGCGTGGGCCCTGCTGCGCGGCGGCCTGTACTCGGCGGGCTTCCTGGCCGTGATGCTGGGCATGGGCCTCATCACCTCGCCGTGGGCGCTGCTAGCGCTCCCCGTTGCCCTACTGGTCGCCTTCGCGTTCGCCGCGGTCGGCATGGCGGCGACCACGTTCATGCGCTCGTGGCAGGACTTCGACCTGGTGCAGCTGGCGATCATGCCGCTGTTCCTGTTCTCCACCACGTTCTACCCGCTGTCGGTCTACCCGTCCGTGGTGGGCACCGTGGTCAGCTGGACGCCGCTCTACCACGCCATCGAACTCATGCGCGGCCTGACGACGGGCGTAGTCGGCTGGTCCATGCTCGGCCACGTCGCGTACTTCGCCATCATGGCTGCTGTGGGGGTCGTGGTGGCGGCGCGCCGTCTTGGCAAGCTACTGCTGGACTGAGGCTCTCGTTTTTGCGGTCCACTTTGCGGTCCACGTGGGTTGCGGGTCGTGGGGCGCTGCGTCTTCCGGGGGCGCCTTCGGCGCCGCGATTGGGGCTTGACTTGGGGCCCCTCGCGGCGTGGTGGGCCGGCTCCGCCGGCAGATGCAAGATCTGCCGGCCCGACAAGGGCTACCACGCCGCACCCCAAGTCAAGCCCCAATCGCTTCCGTACGTGCCCACCAGACGCGCCCCACTCTGGGTGCGTGGTCGCCAGCTTTTGTGCCGGTCTCGTGCGTGGTTGCTTGGTTGGCTGCCGGTCTCGTGCGTGGTTGCTTGGTTGGCTGCCGGTTCCGTACGTGCTCGCTCGTTTGGCTGCCGGTCCCGTGCGTGGTCGCCAGCTTCGTGCCGGTCCCGTACGTGCCCACGTTCGGCGCGGTCGCCGATCCCGGAACTGTCGGTCCCACTCGCTAGCCTGGATACGGGGGCAGCTCACAACCGCCGCGCGCCGACACACCCCCAGCCGACCGTAGCGCCAGCCTCCGACAATTCCGGCCCCACACCAACCGTCCCGCGCGAGTCTTACCGCCCGGCCCCCTGAGCCTGACGTTCCCGCGCCCCGAGCCGCTGCCCCCGGAACTGTCGGTCCCCCTCACTAGCCTGAGATACGGGGGCAGCTCACAACCGCCAGCGCGTCGACACACCCCCAGCCGACCGTAGCGTCACGGTCCGACAATCCGGCCCAGGCGAGTCCTCAACCCGCCGCACCCACGGTTCACGCTTCTGCAGAGGCAAAGAGAACGGCCCCTCGGTTTCACGTGAAACCGAGGGGCCGTTCGGCAGAACCGAGCGTCAGTCCTTGGGGAAGATCACCACACGGCGCTGCGGCTCCTCGCCCTCCGACTCGCTGTGCACGCCCGCGATCGGCGCGACGGCGTCGTGCACGACCTTGCGCTCGAACGGGGTCATCGGGTGCAGGCGCGCACGCTCGCCCGAGGCTAGGACCTTCTCCGCCGTGGAGCGGCCGAGCTCCGCGAGCTCGCCGCGGCGGTCGGCACGCCAGTGGGCGATGTCCAGCATCAGGCGGCTGCGCACGCCCGTCTCCTGCTGGACCGCCAGGCGGGTCAGCTCCTGCAGCGACTCCAGGACGTTGCCGCGCGGACCGACCAGCTTGGTCAGGTCTTCGCCGCCGTCGATGCTGACGATCGCGCGCCCGCCTTCGACGTCCAGGTCGATGTCGCCGTCGTAGTCGAGCAGGTCGAGCAGACGCTCGAGGTAGTCGCCGGCGATGTCGCCTTCCCGCACGAGCAGATCCTCGGTGCGGGACGGGGACTCCTGCGACTCGTCCTCAGGCGCGTCCACGTCGGTCGCCTGCAAGGTCTCCGACACGATGTCTCCTCTCCGGGGCAGTAAGCCCGATCAACGGCGCTTCTTGCTGCCCGGTTTCTTGCCGGTGGATCGGTCTGAGATCAGACCGGGAATCTCGGTGCTGGCGGACCCGTTCGTCTCGCCGGTCGAAGGCGCGGCGGGCTTCTTCTTCGCCTGCGGCTGCGGCTTCTGGCCGGGCTTCGGGGCGAGGGCCTGACGCGTGGTCGCGGTCGTGGCCTTCTTCTCCGCCTCTTCGCTGTCGATCTTCTTGTAGACCACGTGCTGCTGGCCGAGCGTCCACGCGTTGTTGGACAGCCAGTAGAGCAGGATCGCGATCGGGAAGAAGAAGCCACCGACGAGCACACCCAGCGGGAAGATGTACAGCGTCAGCTTGTTCATGATCGCGGTCTGCGGGTTCTCCAGCGCGGCCTCGGTCTGGCGGGCGACGGAGTGGCGGGCGGTGAAGTGGGTCGCGATGGACGCCACGATCATCAGCGGCACGGCCACCAGGATCACGGAGACGCGCTCGGTCTTGAACGACTCGAGCATCTGCTCCGGCATCGTCATGAACGTCGACAGGTTCGCGCCGAACAGCTTGGCGTTGACGAACGACTCGACACCCTTGGCGTCGAAGAAGTAGACCTCACCCCAGCCGGGCTTGAACGAGCGCAGCACGTGGAACAGACCGATGAACACCGGGATCTGCACGAGCATCGGCAGGCAGCCGCCGAGCGGGTTGACCCCGTGCTCGGACTGGAGCTTCTGCATCTCCTGCGCCTGGCGCTGGCGGTCGTTCGGGTACTTCTTCTTGATCTTCTGCATCTCGGGCGCGAACTCCTGCATCTTCCGCATGGAGCGCACCTGGCCGACGAACGGCTTGAAGAGCAGGGCACGAAGCGTGAAGACGAGGAAGACGACCGACAGTGCCCAGGCGATCCCGCTCGAGTCACCGAAGATGTGGCCGAACACCCAGTGCCAACACCAGAGGATGAAGGACACCGGGTAGTAGATGAAGTTGAGCACGGAGCTACTCCTCGGTGGGAATGTCGGGGACCTGCCGCCTCGGCGGAACGGGGTCCAGGCCTCCAGGGTGCCAGGGTCCGCAGCGCAGGAGCCGGCGAACGGTCAGCCAGGATCCGCGCAACGCACCGTGGACGTTCAACGCCTCCACCGCGTACGCGCTGCAGCTCGGGTGGAAACGGCAGGTGGGCGGCAGCAAGGGGGAGATGAACCGCCGGTAGAAGTGGACCGGCAGCAACAGCGCCTTCGCGGGCAACGAGGTCATCTCAACACCTTGCGCAGCGCCGACGAGAAGTCGGCGTCCAGCTCCGCGCTCGTGGCGGAGGCGGCCGCGGCCAGTGCCCGGACGACCACGTTGGTGCCGGGCGGCAGCGACTCGAGGTGGGGCTTCACCACGTGCCGCAATCGGCGGGACACGCGGTGTCGCACTACGGAGTTGCCCACTGCCTTGCTCACGACGAAGCCCACCTTGGACGGGGTGTCCAAGGTGGGCACGTCAGGCGTCAGGGCGTGGACGACCAACCGGGGCCGTCCTGCGCGGCGGCCTCGGCGAACCACCAGGCCGAAGTCCTGGCTGCGGGTGAGCCGGGCGGCCGCGGGAAGCACGACGCTGCGCTTACCGTCCGCGGTCAGGCGGACAGGCGGGCACGGCCCTTGCTGCGGCGCGCGGCCAGGATGGCACGGCCCGCGCGGGTGCGCATGCGCAGCCGGAAGCCGTGCGTCTTGGCGCGGCGACGGTTGTTGGGCTGGAAGGTGCGCTTACCCTTGCTCACGGTCGAATCTCCCGATGCTTGCTACTACAAGTCGTTGGCTGTCCCCGTCACATGGAGACGTAGGCGCGACAAAGGCGCCCGTCGCTAGCGGGAGACCTTACGAGGGTACTTTGCACACGAGGTACGTCCAAATCGGGGCCCCCCGACGGAAGTCGTCTTGTGAGGCATGCCGCACCTTGTTACCGTGCATCCCTCGCGCATGCCGGGCCTGGCGTGGGAGCCGCCACCGCCCAGTAGTGATGCAGCGCAGACATACAACGCGGTCACACAACGCAGACACGACGCACCGTTTCGTGCACAGTTGTGGATAACTCTGTGGATGCCTCTATTCTCCGTGTCCACGTGTGGAGTCGGTGGCTCCGTGGAGGGGAGGGGAGCGCGGAGGTGTCTAACCAGCAGGTCGACCTGGGTCTCGTGTGGGCCGAGGTGGTGCAGGAGCTCGCGACGAGCCATCTGTCCCCTCAGCAGCGCGCGTGGATGCGGGTCACCCGTCCGATCGGTCTTCTGGACGGAACCGCGCTGCTCGCCGCGCCGAGCGACTTCGCGAAGGAAGCCATCGAGCGCGCGCTGCGCGACCCGATCACCGACGCCCTGTCCCGGCGGCTCGGCCGCGTCGTTTCTCTTGCCGTGAAGGTCGACTCACCCGAACCGGTCACCCCGCCGACGGCGCCTATCCCGGTGCAGAACGGTGAGTCACCCGTCGTGGTCGAGGAGACCACCGAGACGGATGGCGAGTCCGACGAGGTGGATGAGGAGAGCGACGCGCTCGCCACCGCCTCCGAGATCTGGCCGACGTTCAACACCGCGAACACCACGCCTGCGAGCGGCACTCCGTTCACGCGGCCGGCGAACCCGTCGCCGAGCCAGACGCGGCTGAACGAGAAGTACAACTTCGACACCTTCGTCATCGGTGCGTCGAACCGGTTCGCGCACGCCGCCGCGGTCGCCGTGGCGGAAGCGCCCGCCCGTGCCTACAACCCGCTCTTCATCTGGGGCGAGTCCGGTCTGGGCAAGACGCACCTGCTGCACGCGGTCGGGCACTACGCCCAGCGGCTCTTCCCCGGCATGCGCGTCAGGTACGTGTCGACCGAAGAGTTCACCAACGACTTCATCAACTCACTGCGCGACGACCGCAAGGTCGCCTTCCAACGCCGGTACCGGGACATCGACGTCTTGCTCGTCGACGACATCCAGTTCCTGGAGGGCAAGGAAGGTACGCAGGAGGAGTTCTTCCACACCTTCAACACGCTCCACAACACGAACAAGCAGATCGTGGTCTCGAGCGACCGGCCGCCGAAGCGGCTGGAGACTCTGGAGGACCGGCTGCGCACGCGGTTCGAGTGGGGCTTGATCACGGACATCCAGCCGCCCGAGCTGGAGACCCGGATCGCGATCCTCCGCAAGAAGGCGGCACAGGACCGGCTCGCGGCGCCCGCCGAGGTGCTGGAGTTCATCGCCGCCCGCATCGAGCGGAACATCCGCGAGCTGGAAGGCGCTCTCATCCGGGTGACGGCGTTCGCGTCGCTCAACCGCCAGCCGGTCGACGTCCAGCTCGCCGAGATCGTGTTGCGGGACCTGATCCCGGACTCGCACGCGCCGGAGATCACCGCGCCGACGATCATGGCGGTCACCGCCGAGTTCTTCGGCGTCACGATCGACGACCTGTGCGGCCCGGGTAAGACGAAGGCGTTGGCGCAGGCGCGACAGATCTCCATGTATCTGTGCCGCGAGCTGACGGACCTGTCGCTGCCGAAGATCGGCCAGACGTTCGGCGGCCGCGACCACACGACGGTCATGCACGCGGACAAGAAGATCCGCAAGGAGATGGCGGAGCGCCGGCGCATCTACGACCAGGTGCAGGAGCTCACGTCGCGCATCAAGCAGCGCGCCCGCCACGCCCCCTGATCGCTCCCACCACACGAGGGCCCGCCACCACGGCGGGCCCTTTCTGTTTGCCCTCATGACCCCAAGGCATGGGGACAACTGGAAAAGTTTGAGACCTGGAGCACGATCTGGACACGAAGGCCTGTGCAACACCCGGGTACAAGTGCCCCGCACCCGGGGACGCACCCGGGGACAACTGTGGACGACCTGTGGACCGAGAGGTGGCCCCGCCGAGTTCTCCCCGGGTACGGCGAGCTGTCCCCGGGTGCCGTCCCCGGTTCGTCCACATGGTCGAGGGTCGCCCGACCTGCACAGACAGCGCTCGTCCACACAATCCACAGCGCTTACTACTACTGCTGTCGATCTCTTGCTTGAAGAAGAACAAAACAAAAACAGGCTGGGCGAGGACCCGGGGATCAAGGCTCAGGCCCCGAGATGACGAGAAGGGCGAGGACGCTCTACGGTGGATGCTCCGCCCCCGGCCCAGGCAAACACCGGACAGGGGGACGAGGCTCCCCGAACCCCCACTGGCACGTTGTCGTGGTTGGGCTTGCCGACTTTGAGGAAAGGACGCCTCATGAAGATCCGCGTCGAGCGCGACGGCCTTGCCGACGCAGTCGCCTGGGTCGCCCGCAGCCTTCCGTCCAGGCCGCCGGTTCCGGTGCTGGGCGGGGTGCTGCTCGATGCAGAGTCCGAGGACGCGCTGACGGTTTCCGGGTTCGATTACGAGGTCTCCGCTCAGGTCGGCGTACCGGCCACCATCGCCGACGGCGGCCGCGCCCTCGTCTCCGGCCGGCTGCTCGCGGACATCACCAAGGCGCTGCCGAACCACCCCGTCGAGATCGCGGTCGACGGCGCGCGCATGATGATCAGCTGTGGTAGCGCCAGGTTCAGCCTCCCGACCATGCCGGTCGAGGACTACCCCGCGCTGCCGACCATGCCGCAGCTGATCGGTGAGCTCCCCGGCGAGGTCTTCGGCGAGGCCGTCGGTCAGGTCGCGGTCGCGGCCGGCAAGGACGACACGCTCCCGATGCTCACCGGCGTCCGGGTCGAGATCGGCGATGGCAAGCTGACCCTCGTTGCCACGGACCGGTTCCGGCTCGCGATGCGCGAGTTCCCGTGGGAGCCCGACGCCTCGCTCGACGAGGTCGCGGTGCTCGTCCCGGCGCGCACCCTGGGCGACGCGGCGAAGACGCTCGGCTCGTCCGGCGGCAAGGTCGAGATGTCGCTCGCCGCGAACGACGGGCTGCTCGGTCTGTCCGGTTCCGGCAAGCGCACCACCACGCGGCTGCTCGACGCGGACTTCCCGAAGTACCGCCAGCTGCTGCCGACCGAGCACTCTGCCGCCGCGGTGATCGAGGTCGAGACCCTCGTCCAGGCGATCAAGCGCGTGTCGCTCGTCGCCGAGCGCGGAACGCAGGTGCGGCTGGAGTTCGTCGACGGCGGTCTGCGCCTGTCGGCCGGTGGCGACGACGAGGGTTCGGCGGAGGAAGAGCTTCCGGTCGAGTACACCGGCGACCCGGTGACGATCGCGTTCAACCCTGGGTACCTGCTCGACGGTCTCGGCGCGGTCCGCACCCCGCGGGCGCATCTTTCGTTCACGACGCCCAGCCGTCCGGCGTTGCTCAAGCCGGTGGACGAGGATGGGAACGTGGCGCCGGGCTACCTGTACCTGTTGATGCCCGTCCGCCTTCCTGGCTAGTACCAAGCAAAGAACACAGGGGAGAACACCGTGCAGCTCGGACTCGTCGGCCTCGGCAAGATGGGTTTCAACATGCGCGAGCGGATTCGGCGGGCCGGTCACGAGGTGATCGGCTACGACCGCAATCCGGAGGTCAGCGACTCGGAGTCGTTGGCGGACATGGTGTCCAAGCTCGAGGCGCCGCGCGCGGTGTGGGTGATGGTGCCCGCCGGCGACATCACCAGGCAGACGGTGCAGGAACTTTCCGAGCTGCTCGAGCCGGGTGACGTCGTGATCGACGGCGGCAACTCGAAGTTCACCGACGACAAGCTGCACGCGGATCTCTTGGCACAGAAGCAGATCGGCTACCTCGACTGTGGTGTGTCCGGCGGCGTGTGGGGGCTGGACAACGGTTACGCGCTGATGGTCGGCGGCGAGAAGGAACTCGTCGAGCAGGTCATGCCGATCTTCGACGCACTGCGTCCTGAAGGCCCGCGCGAGGAAGGCTTCGCGCACGCGGGCAAGGTCGGCGCCGGCCACTACTCGAAGATGGTGCACAACGGCATCGAGTACGGCTTGATGCAGGCGTACGCCGAGGGCTTCGAGCTGCTCGACAAGACCGACGTCGTCGACGACGTGCCCGCGGTGATCAAGGCTTGGCAGCGCGGAACCGTTGTGCGGTCGTGGCTTCTGGATCTGCTCGTGCGGGCGCTCGAGTCGGACCCGGAGCTGGACGATCTTCGCGGTTACGTCGAGGACTCCGGCGAGGGCCGGTGGACCGTCGAGGAGGGGATCAACAACGCGGTGCCGCTGCCGGTGATCTCCGCCGCGCTCTTCGCGAGGTTCGCGTCGCGCCAGGACGACTCGCCCGCGATGCGCACGGTCGCCGCGCTGCGCAACCAGTTCGGCGGTCACTCGGTGCAGAAAGCCTGAGGTGTACGTCCGGCATCTCCAGGTCAGCGACTTCCGTTCGTGGCAGCACGCCGACCTGGCCTTCGAGCCCGGTGTCAGCGTGCTCGTCGGGCAGAACGGCCAGGGCAAGACGAACCTGGTCGAGGCGATCGGTTACGTGGCGACCCTCGGTTCGCACCGGGTCGCCACCGACGCGCCACTGATCCGGCACGGCGCACAGCGCGCCGTGGTGCGCACGGCGGTGGTCAACGACGACCGCGAGCTGCTGGTGGAGCTGGAGATCACCGCGGGCAAGGCCAACCGGGCGCGGATCAACCGCGGTCCGGTGCCGCGGCCGCGGGACGTGCTCGGGATCCTGCGCACGGTGTTGTTCGCACCGGAGGACCTCTCTCTTGTGCGCGGCGATCCCGGCGACCGAAGACGGTTCCTCGACGAGATGCTCGTGTTGCGCGCGCCCCGGTTCGCCGGGGTGCGCAGCGACTACGAGCGGGTGCTGAAGCAGCGCAGCGCGTTGCTGAAGACGGTGAAGCACAGCCGGTCCGCGGACCTCAGCACGCTCGACGTCTGGGACGGGCACCTCGCCAAGCACGGCGCCGAGCTGCTCGCGGCGCGGGTCAAGCTGGTTCAGGACATGGCGCCGCACGTGTCGGCGTCGTACGCGGAGGTGGCGCCGGAGTCACGCCCGGCCGTCATCAGCTATCGCTCGTCTGTCGGCGAGCTGCCAGAAGACAAGGAGAGCATCGAGGACCTGTTGCTCGTGGAGCTCGACCGGGTGCGGAAGCAGGAGATCGAACGCGGCGTGTGCCTCGTCGGCCCGCACCGGGACGATCTCGACCTCGTCCTGGGCGAGCTCCCCGCAAAGGGGTACGCCAGTCACGGAGAGTCATGGTCGTTCGCGCTCGCTCTGCGGCTCGGAGGCTACGAACTCATGCGTGTCGACGGGGTGGAACCGGTGCTCGTGCTGGACGATGTGTTCGCCGAGCTCGACCGCCGGCGACGCCAGCAACTGGCCAAAGTCGCCTCCGCCGCCGAGCAGGTGCTGATCACGGCGGCCGTCGCGGAGGACGTGCCGGAGGAGCTGAGCGGTGCCCGGTACGAGGTCCATGGCGGGGAGGTACGACGTGTCTGACGAAGTCCCCCCATCGGGTGTGTTCCGTCGCACATCTGGGGACAACCCTGTGGATGGTGTGGATAACTCCGTCACAAATGCGGACTTGTCCACAGATTCACACACACCTGAGGGTGAACCGCTGCGTGGATCCGACCTCGCACGGGCAGCACTCGAGGCGGCCAAGGCCAGCGCGAAGGCCCGTGGCCGGGTGCCGGGCAGCAAGTCGAAGGGCAAGGCGCCGGGTCGCCGCCGGCGTCGTTGGTCGGGCGCCGGACCGGACGACCGCGATCCACAGCCCCTGGGGAGGCTCGCGTCCAGGATCGCCGTCGACCGCGGCTGGACGGAGCGTTTGCAGGGTGGCCAAGTCTTTGGTCGATGGGCGAAACTGGTCGGCGAGGACGTCGCCGAGCATGCGAAACCGATCGCGCTCAGTGACGGGGAACTGACGGTTCAGGCCGACTCGACGGCGTGGGCGACCCAGCTGCGCCTGTTGCAACGGGAGCTGCTCAAGCGGATCGCCGCGGGCATCGGCCATGGCGTCGTGAAGAAGCTCAGGATCAAGGGACCGGACGCGCCGAGCTGGCGACACGGGCCCAGGCACGTTCCGGGGCGCGGTCCGCGTGATACCTACGGGTGAGCCGAGTGCGCGCCTCAGTGGCCATTCTGTGGCGCGGTGAGCGTTCACCTGGGGATTTCAACCCCGTTGGCAGCCGACCTGACCTCACTTCGTTCACTTCCGGGCGTCTGTGACCAAATCAGGGGTGTCCTAGACGCCATCCTGTCGGGGTGCCCCGGTAGAATCGAGGGGAGCGTCACCATCGTTGATGGTGTGGATACAGTGCGGGCAGGCTCCCGCACGAGTCGAGGAGACACCTGCCCGTGTCAGCTAAGAAGAGTGAGTACAGCGCGTCCTCGATCACCGTCCTCGAGGGCCTCGAGGCGGTGCGCAAGCGGCCCGGTATGTACATCGGGTCGACGGGTGAGCGCGGTCTGCACCACCTGGTCCAGGAGGTCGTGGACAACTCGGTCGACGAGGCGATGGCCGGCTACGCGACGATGGTCGATGTCACCCTGCTGGCCAACGGCGGCGTCCGAGTGATCGACGACGGTCGTGGCATCCCGACCGGTATGCACCCGGTCGAGGGCATCCCGACCGTCGAGGTCGTCATGACCAAGCTGCACGCGGGCGGCAAGTTCGACAGCGACTCCTACGCGGTGTCCGGCGGTCTGCACGGCGTCGGCATCTCCGTGGTGAACGCGCTGTCCACCGCCGTCGACCTGGAGATCAAGCACCAGGGTTACGTCTGGACCCAGCGCTACGAGAACTCGAAGCCCGCGCACGAGCTGCGCCAGGGCGAGGCCACGTCGGAGACCGGCACCTCCGTCACGTTCTGGGCCGACCCGGAGATCTTCGAGACCACGACGTACAACGTCGAGACGATCGCGCGCCGCCTGCAGGAGATGGCGTTCCTCAACAAGGGGATCACGATCGTCCTGCGGGACGAGCGCGTCTCCGAGGCCGACGAGGAAGCCGACGCCGAGGGCCACGTGGCGAAGGTCAAGGAGCGCCGGTTCCACTACCCCGGCGGTCTCGAGGACTTCGTCCGGCACATCAACCACACGCGCGAGGCCGTGCACCAGAAGGTCATCGGCTTCGAGGCGACGGGCGAGGACCTCCATGTCGAGGTCGCCATGCAGTGGAACACCGGCTACACGCCGTCGGTGTACACCTTCGCGAACACGATCAACACGCACGAGGGCGGCACGCACGAGGAGGGCTTCCGCGCGGCGCTGACGCGAGTCGTCAACGAGTACGCGCGGGAGAAGAAGCTGCTCAAGGAGAAGGACGCCAACCTCACCGGTGACGACATCCGCGAGGGTCTCGCGGCGATCATCTCGGTGAAGTTGAAGGAGCCCCAGTTCGAGGGTCAGACGAAGACGAAGCTCGGCAACAGCGAGGCGAAGTCGTTCGTCCAGAAGTCCACGAACGAGCACCTGGCCGACTGGTTCGAGCGGCACCCCAACGAGACGAAGGTGATCGTCACCAAGGCGGTCTCGTCGGCGCAGGCCCGCATCGCCGCCCGCAAGGCGCGCGAGCTGGTGCGCCGCAAGGGCGCCCTCGACATCGGCGGCCTGCCGGGCAAGCTGAAGGACTGCCGCTCCACCAACCCGGAGGAGTGCGAGATCTACGTCGTCGAGGGTGACTCGGCGGGAGGTTCGGCCAAGGAAGGCCGCGACTCCATGTACCAGGCGATCCTGCCGATCCGCGGCAAGATCATCAACGTGGAGAAGGCGCGCATCGACCGCGTCCTCAAGAACAACGAAGTGCAGAGCATGATCACCGCGCTCGGCACGGGCATTCACGACGAGTTCGACCTGTCGAAGCTGCGCTACCACAAGATCGTGCTGATGGCCGACGCCGACGTCGACGGCCAGCACATCCGGACGCTGCTGCTGACGCTGCTGTTCCGCTTCATGCGCCCGCTGATCGAGCACGGCCACGTGTACCTCGCGCAGCCGCCGCTCTACAAGATCAAGTGGCAGCGCGCGGAGCCGGAGTACGCGTACTCCGACCGTGAGCGCGACGGTCTGATCAAGGAAGGCCTCGCGGCCGGCAAGAAGATCGGCAAGGACGACAACATCCAGCGGTACAAGGGTCTCGGCGAGATGAACGCCGAGGAGCTGTGGGAGACCACGATGGATCCGGCCAACCGCGTGCTGCTACAGGTCACCATGGACGACGCCGCCACCGCCGACGAGCTGTTCAGCGTGCTCATGGGTGAGGACGTCGAAGCACGGCGCTCGTTCATCACGCGCAACGCCAAGGACGTGCGCTTCCTGGACGTGTGAGTCCGTTCTCTCCTAGACATCCACGGCTGGCGAACACGAAAGAAGAACCGTGAGCGAAACGACTCTGCCGCCGGAACACGACCGCACCGAGCCGGTCGACATCCAGCAGGAGATGCAGAACTCGTACATCAACTACGCGATGAGCGTCATCGTCGGGCGAGCGTTGCCCGACGTGCGCGACGGACTGAAGCCGGTCCACATCCGCGTGCTCTACTCGATGTACGACTCCGGTTTCCGCCCGGACCGCTCGTACAACAAGTGCGCGCGCGTCGTCGGCGACGTGATGGGCAACTACCACCCGCACGGCGACTCGGCGATCTATGACGCCCTGGTGCGGCTCGCCCAGCCGTGGGCGATGCGCTACCCGTTGATCGACGGTCAGGGCAACTTCGGCTCGCCGGGCAACGACCCCGCCGCCGCCATGCGGTACACGGAGTGCCGGCTCACGCCGCTCGCCATGCACATGCTGGCGGACATCGAGGAAGAGACCGTCGACTTCCGCGACAACTACGACGGCCGCATCCAGGAGCCGACCGTCCTGCCGTCGCGCATCCCGAACCTGCTGATCAACGGCAGTTCGGGCATCGCGGTCGGCATGGCCACCAACATCCCGCCGCACAACCTCCGCGAGGTCGCCGAGGGTGTTGTGTGGGCGCTCGACAACTTCGAGGCCTCCGACGAGGAGACGCTCGAGGCGATGATCGAGCGGATCAAGGGTCCGGATTTCCCGACGTACGGCCAGATCCTCGGCACGGCCGGGATCCAGGAGGCGTACCGCACGGGTCGCGGTTCCGTGAAGATGCGTGCGGTCGTCGAGGTCGACGAGGACTCCAAGGGCCGCACGATCCTCGTCGTCACGCAGCTGCCGTACCAGGTCAACCCGGACAACCTGGTCGAGAACATCGCCGCGCTCGTCCGCGACGGCAAGCTCACCGGTATCGCGAACATCGCCGACGAGTCGAACCGCCGCAGCGGCATGCGCATCGTGGTCACGCTGAAGCGGGACGCGGTCGCGAAGGTCGTGCTGAACAACCTCTACAAGCACACCCAGCTGCAGTACTCGTTCGGCGTCAACATGCTGGCCCTGGTCGACGGCGTGCCGCGCACGCTGCGGATCGACCAGATGATCCGGCACTACGTGAAGCACCAGATCGAGGTCATCGTCCGGCGGACCCGGTTCCGCCTGCGTAAGGCCGAGGAGCGGGCCCACATCCTGCGCGGTCTGGTCAAGGCGCTGGACCAGCTGGACGCCGTGATCGCGTTGATCCGCCGGTCTGAGACCGCGGACATCGCGCGCACCGGGTTGATGGAGCTGCTCGACGTCGACGAGATCCAGGCGAACGCGATCCTGGAGATGCAGCTGCGTCGCCTGGCCGCGTTGGAACGCCAGAAGATCATCGACCAGCTGGCCGAGATCGAGCTGGAGATCGCGGACCTCAAGGACATCCTGGAGAAGCCGGAGCGGCAGCGCGCCATCGTGCGTGACGAGCTCATGGCCATTGTGGACAAGTACGGCGACGACCGGCGGACCGAGATCCTGCCGTTCGACGGCGACGTGTCCATGGAGGATCTGATCGCGGTCGAGGACGTGGTCGTCACGATCACGCGCACCGGTTACGCGAAGCGCACCAAGACCGACCTGTACCGCGCGCAGAAGCGCGGCGGCAAGGGCGTGCAGGGCGCGCAGCTCAAGCAGGACGACATCGTCCAGCACTTCTTCGTGTGCTCGACGCACGACTGGATCCTGTTCTTCACGAACAAGGGCCGCGTGTACCGCACGAAGGCCTACGAGCTGCCCGAGGCGAACCGCAACGCGCGTGGTCAGCACGTCGCGAACCTCCTCGCGTTCCAGCCCGAGGAAGAGATCGCGCAGGTCATCCAGATCAAGAACTACGAGGTCGCGCCGTACCTCGTGCTCGCCACCAAGAACGGTCTGGTCAAGAAGTCGAAGCTCTCCGACTTCGATTCCAACCGATCGGGTGGTCTTATCGGCATCAACCTGCGCGACGAGGACGAGCTGGTCGGCGCGGTGCTCTGCTCGGCCGAGGACGACCTGCTGCTGGTGTCCGCGGACGGCCAGTCGATCCGCTTCCACGCGACCGACGAGGCGCTGCGCCCGATGGGCCGGGCCACGTCAGGCGTGCTGGGCATGCGCTTCAACTCCGGTGACGAGCTGCTCTCCGTGGGCGTCGTGCAGGAGGGCCTGTTCGTTTTGGTCGCGACCGACGGTGGGTACTCGAAGCGAACGCCGATCGAGGACTACCCGGTGCAGGGCCGCGGCGGAAAGGGTGTGCTGACCATCCAGCACGACCGCCGACGTGGCAGGCTGGTCGGAGCGCTCATCGTCGACGTGGACGACGAGCTGTACGCCATCACCTCGAGCGGCGGGGTCATCCGGACCAGCGCCAAGGAGGTGCGCAAGGCGGGGCGTCAGACGAAGGGGGTGCGGCTGATGAATCTCGGCGAGGGCACCACTTTGATCGCGGTCGCACGCAACGCCGATGAGCCCAACGACGTCCCCAATGGTGAGGGGACTGCCGGCGACGGCGACCAGGCCGAATCGGCCACTGACGCGAACTGATGCGGACGAGAGGCTAAGGACAGCTCGTGACTCCACCCGAGGACCAGAAAGGTCGGGACGCGGACAAGACCGCGGTCATCACCAAGCCGAAGCAGCCGAAGCCTGACGACAAACAGGCCGAGGCGGCCTCGGGTGGAGACAAGCCTGAGCAGGTCACGAAGCCGGTGACACCGCCCGAGAAGGCGGACGACAAGACCAAAGAGGTCAAGGCGCCCGAGGCCGCCTCCCCGGCTGCCGAGGCGCCCGCTCCGGAACCCGAGCAGAAGACGGTGAAGGTCGAGAAGGCCGCCACCGTCGAGGACCAGGCCAAGTTCAACGCGTTGAAGCCGGCCACCCCGCCGGCCGAGGAGCAGGACCTGGCCGCGTCGACCCCGCCGCCGTGGCAGCGGGTGACCGCCGACGCGAACCAGCAGTACGAGGCCCCGGTCGCGTCGATCCCGCCGATCTCCGGCGTCTCGGCGGAGCCCACCTATCCGTCGACGGACCCGGACAAGGGCGGCTATCCGGCCACCGAGCCGGACACGGTGGCCGTCGCCCGCCCGGTCGTCACCGGCACCGCCGCCGCTGGCCTCGGCCTCGGCAACCGCACGTCGGTGAACCTTGGCGCGAACGGCCGCCCCACGGCCGCCGCGCCCAGCGCCCGTCGCCCAGGCCGCGGCCCGCGCCGCGCGTCGCTGCAGATCAAGCGCGTCGACCCGTGGTCGGTCCTGAAGCTGGCCCTGGTCCTCGGCGTCGCACTGTTCTTCGTGTGGCTGGTGGCGGTCGGTGTCCTGTACGGCGTCCTGCACGGCATGGGCGTCTGGGACAAGATCAACAGCACCGCGAACGACCTGCTCCAGTCTTCGGAGCCTTCCGGCGAACCGCTGATCAGCGCCGGTCGTGTGTTCGGCGTGTCGGCGATCATCGGTGCGGTCAACATCGTGTTGTTCACCGCTCTGGCGACCGTCGGTGCGTTCGTCTACAACGTGTCCGCGGACCTGGCCGGCGGCCTGGAGCTCACGCTTTCGGAGCGAGAGTGATCTAAGACCACCCGATTTGGGGGCGCGACGGGCAGTGCTGTAAGGTTCTTCCCGTTGCCCCCGAGGGCCTATAGCTCAGGCGGTTAGAGCGCTTCACTGATAATGAAGAGGTCGGAGGTTCAAGTCCTCCTAGGCCCACTCGGTTGATGGCTTCGCGTGTTCGCGGAACACGCTCACCAGAATCAACCATCGTAGTATTTTCTGGGGGCCCGAGCCCCCAGACCCCCAGCCGGGGGCAAGCCCCCGGACCCCCATCGATCGCCACCTTGGCACCGTTGTTCGGTAGGGTGGCGTGGGTTGGGGCAACAGACTTGAAGGGGTAGTTGTGAAGAAGATCATCGCGCTCGTCGCCGTCGCCGGTGCGGTTCTGTTCTTCGTCAAGCGCAGCCGTTCGGCCAAGGCTGACGCGGACCTGTGGCGCGAGGCCACCGCTCCCACGGAGTGATCACGAGGGCGGTCTGCCGCCCCCGTCAGGGGACGTAGCTCAATTGGCAGAGCACCGCCTTTGCAAGGCGGGGGTTAGGGGTTCGATTCCCCTCGTCTCCACGCGTTAGGAGGCTCGTGCTCGCGGAGAGCGCGAGCCTTTCGCGTTTCGACGGCTCGCGGCTTCGCCGCATCGCAACCTTTAGGTCCGCTTGGGCGCTGCTTGCGTCGCTTCTTGTTCTGGTGGCCACCTCGGCGGCGTTCGAGGTGGCCGTTCGCTTTGTTTAGGCCGGTTGGGTCTGGCGGTGCGGGGCCTTTCGGGCGCTTAGGAGTCGGTCTACCGACCAGGCGCCGGCGCCGGTGAAGGCGATCAGGAGGAATGCGAAGCTGTAGATGGCGGCCAGTTCGCCCTGGTTGACGATGGGGAACAGCGCCTGGGGCTGGTGCACGGAGAAGTAGGCGAAGGCCATCGACCCGGAGCTGAGCAGGGCGGCCCAGCGCGTGGCCAGACCGATCAGCACCAGCGAACCGCCGACGAGCTCGATCAGGCCCGCCGGACCGACCGGCCACGCGGTCAGGGACACCGGTGGCTTCGCTGTGAACACGCCGAAGATCTTCTGAGCGCCATGGCAGACGAACAAGAAGCCGACGACGATCCGGAACAGAGCCAGCGCGTGGTCTCTCTGATTCTCGAAGAACCGCACGGTCATGATCCTTCCAATGCAGGGGAAAGGTTCAGACCAACCTAGGGGTGGCCGGTGTAGTTCATCTATCAGAATCTGGTTGACTGTTGCCCCTATGAACCGAGCCCTGCTGCTGCCGCTGCTGGCCGCGCTCACCGCCTGCAGTCCTGAAGCGCCCCAGGCCGCCACGACGCCGACAGCGCAGCCACCTGCGAAAACGACGTCCGCGACGCCGACTGTGCCCGCGAAACCGGAGCCGGCGAAGGATGGGCCGTGTCCCTATCTGGACACGAAGTTCGTGGCGGAGGCCAACGGCCAGTTGGTACGCAAGGTCATGCTCTCGGCCGACGAGCCGCACCCGACCTGTTTCTTCTACGCCAACGCGACCGAGATCCAGCTGACCGTGCGGATCTACGTGGGCGACAAGCGGATCGCCAAGACGTTGGTCAACGAGGCGGCGGGCGCGGACGCCAGTCCGGCGACTGTGCCGGAGGGGTGGTCGGGCGGGTCGATGCCGACGCAGAGCGGCGCCGTCTACGCGGTTGCGAAAGACGGCGCCGCTGTGGTCGTGACGACGAACCAGAAGCAGACGATCAAGGCTCGGCGTATCGCGGAGACCGCGATCGGGAACCTCAAGCTCGGTTACTGAACTGGTTCCTTGACCGGTGCCTGCCCGTTGCGGGCGTAGTCCGGTTCGTCCGCCGGCGTTTCGTCGACCAGGTGAATCTCCTCGGGGCGGCGGGTGAGTGCGACGTAGCCCGCCACGCCCGCGGCGACCAGCAGGGCCAGCAGCCACGGCCAGCGGCGGCGCTTCGGAGTCTCGCCGGACAGCGACGACGCTGCCTTGCGGATCTCCTTCGCGCGGATCTTGGCGTCCTTGCGGGCGCTCTTCGCCGCCTTCCGGACCTCCTTGCGCACCTCATCGGCCCTGTTCATCAGCTCGGCGCGGGCCTTGTGGCTCTTCTTCGCCAGCCGCTTGCGTGCGCGTCGCGTCTGCTTCTCGACCTCTTCGGCCTTGCCCATCAGCAGATCGGCCTTGTCCACGAGCACGCCGCGAATCTGGTCGGTGGTCACACCACGTTCGGCGAGCTTGTGCTCAGCGGCGTGACCAGCGCGAACGACACCCTGGCGGGCCGCCTTCAAGCCGGTTCCGACCGCCTTGCCCACGGACTCACCGGCGCGGGTCATGACGTCAACCTCGTCCATCCTGTGCTCCACAAAGTTGTCGGCCAGTGATGTTGTAGAAGTACCCATCGTGCCCCTTTCTGAACATTCCCGCCTGTGATGGCACGATGGGTGCCGTGGCTGACAGCAACGAATCCTTCGTCGGGACCAACGTGACGGCGACCCTGCACACCACGCAGGGCGACATCCGACTCAATTTGTTCCCCGACCACGCCCCCAAGACGGTGGCGAACTTCGTCGGGCTCGCCGAGGGCTCGAAGGACTACAGCGAGAAGAACGCGTCCGGCAAGAACGACGGTCCGTTCTACGACGGCACCCTGTTCCACCGGGTGATCGACGGCTTCATGCTCCAGACGGGTGACCCGACCGGCACGGGCCGTGGTGGCCCCGGCTACCGGTTCGGCGACGAGTTCCACCCGGAGCTGCAGTTCAACAAGCCGTACCTGCTCGCGATGGCGAACGCCGGGCCGAACACCAACGGCTCGCAGTTCTTCATCACGGTCGCGCCCACCACCTGGCTGAACTTCAAGCACACCATCTTCGGTGAGGTGGCCGACCAGCCGTCGCGCGATGTCGTCGACGCGATCGGCAAGACGGCGACCGGCCCCGGCGACCGTCCCGTCAACGACATCAAGATCGAGAGCATCACGGTCGAGCGGGCGTGACCAACTCCCCGGTCCCACCCGGTGGGCCGGTCGGCGCGCAGCCGGAGCTTCCGGTCTGCGCACGTCATTCCGACCGGCCCACCGGCCTGCGCTGCACTCGGTGCGACCGTCCGGCCTGCCCGGACTGCCTGCGTGAGGCCTCGGTCGGCTACCAGTGCGTCGACTGCGTTCGCGAGGGCCAGCGGTCCGTGCGCCGCAAGGTGACGATCGCGGGCGCCGAGCTCAAGCGCACGGTGGTGGTCACGCCGGCACTCGTTGTGGTGAACGTCCTGGTGTTCATCGTGACGGTGTTCCAGGCGAAGAGCCTGAACGGCAACTACGCCGCACAGCTGTCGCAGGACTGGAGCCTGTATCCGCCGTTGGTCGCGGACGGCGAGTGGTGGCGGCTGGTCACGTCCGGGTTCCTGCACGACGGTCCGGCGCACCTCGCGCTGAACATGCTCGCGCTGTGGTTGCTCGGCCGGGAGCTGGAGCCGGTGCTCGGCAGGCTGCGGTACACCGGCGTGTACCTGGTGTCGCTCCTCGGGGGCAGCGCGGCGGCCTACATGTTCGGCCAGTCCTGCATCCCGGTCGTCGGAGCGTCCGGTGCCGTGTTCGGTCTGATGGGCGGCCTGCTCGCGGTGCTGCTGCGGCTCAAGCTGAGCCTGAGCCCGGTGCTCACCACCATCGGCCTCAACGTGCTCATCAGCGTGGTCGTGCCCAAGATCTCGCTGCTGGGACACCTGGGCGGCCTGGTCATCGGCGGTCTGCTGACCGCCGGGATGGTCTACCCGCCTTCGAAGAACCGCAACGCGTGGCAGGTATCCGCGGTCATCGCCGCCGTCGTACTGCTCGCCGGCGTGATCGTGCTGAGAAACGGCCAGCTGGCCGGCGTCGACGTGTTCGCGGTCGAGCTGAGCAACGGCGACATCGGCTGTGTGGAGCGCCCCTAAGGGCGCATTGCGTGCAGGACCTCGGCGACTTCTTCCGGGTCGACGCCGAGGTCCAGCTTCGTCAGCACAACCAATTGTTCTTCGGCATCCAGTTCGAGCGTCCGCGTCTCACGGCCGAGCCGGCGCGTGTGCGTCAGGCGGACCTTCACCCGGTGCCACGGCAGGTGCCGCGAGCCGAACAGGCCGCGCACCGTCATGCCCGTGTCGTCGGCGAAGAGGCGCGGGCGGGCCACCGAACCGTAGGCCGCGAGGTAGCTGACCAGCACCGCGGCCAGTCCCAGCAGGAGCCGGCCCGCGTTGTCGTTCGCGAGGAACGCGGCCAGCGCGAGCAGCACCGCGAGCGCCCATCCGGCGGCGACGGCCGGGGCTGGAGTCGACCAGGAGCGAGTCACACCGTCGAGTGTCCCTTATCGAAATGTGCACAACCGAAGCGCCGGACCGGGGCTTGTGCATTTTCTCGCAAAGTTGTCCACAGGAGTTGTCCCCAGTGGGGATGACTTACAGCGTTGTGCTTCGGTGACGCTCGGATGAACGGGGTAAACCGCAGGCGAACAAAGGTCGGCCCGGACGAGTGGACGTCCGGGCCGACCCTTTACAACAGGTGAGCGGGGGCTAGCGCCACCGCATGGTCATCAACAGACCGATGATCATCAAAGCGAAGCCGATGGCGAAGTTCCACGGGCCCAGGGCCAGCATGAACGGGATCTTCTCGGCCGCGATGTAGTTGACCACCAGCCACGCGAGACCGAGCAGCATCATGCCGAGCATGATGGCGATGTAGACCGGGTGGGACGGGCCTGCCGCCTTGACCTTGACCGGCGTACGGCGGTCAGTGGGTGCGGTGTAGACCGCCTTCTTCCGGACCTTGGACTTGGGCATGCTGTCCTCGCCTGACGTGGATCCCTGTGTGACGCAAGTTTACGTCCACTACTGGATGAACACGTTAACGTAGCCGAAGTGGTCAGCGAACCACCACGTAGACCTGGTCCGTTCACATTGCGCCCGGAGGTTCTCAGGTGAGCTCGGGACCCCACCAGCCGCCTCCGCGGCGACCGGCTCCCCGTCGTGACGACCTGCAGCGACTTCGCGGTGATACCCCGCCGCCGCCCGACGCGGACGCGACGCAGTACACGAACGCGGTGTCCGGCAGCCTGCCGCCGCCCCCGCCGCGCAGGCCGATGCCTCCGCCGCCACTGCGACGCGAGCTCCAGGCACCACGGCCGCAGCCGCGCCCCCGTCCTCGCCCGGTCGATCCACCGACCGAGGTGATCCCGCGCGTCGAGGACGACTACGACGACGACTATTACGACGACGAGTACTACGAAGAAGAGGAGAACACGCCACCGCCGGACGGTCCGCTGCGCAAGACCGTGCGCGCCGTCGGCGAGCTCCTCATCACGGCCGGCCTCGTCGTGCTGCTGTTCGTCGTCTACGAGGTCTACGTGACCGACTTGATCTCGGCGGGCATGCAGGAGGACGCGACGCTGGCCCTGGACAAGGAATGGGGCTCGAACACCGTCGCCGAGCCGCCGGACCCGCAGCGCCACCAGAAGCTGAACCTCATCGAGGGCAAGGCGTTCGCGAAGATCTACATCCCGGTCTTCGGACCCGACTGGGGCTTCTCGATCGTCGAGGGCACCACCGACAAGCACCTGGAGATCGGTCCCGGGCACTACATCGGCACCGCGCTGCCGGGCGACAACGGCAACTTCGCGGTCGCCGGCCACCGCGTCGGCAAGGGCGCCCCGTTCAACGACCTCGACCTGCTGTCGTCCTGCAACGCGATCGTCGTCGAGACGCAGACCGAGTGGTTCGTGTACCGGGTCCTGCCGATGCGCGACGAGGTCGCGGGCTGGGCCGAGGGCAAGGCGAAGAGCCAGCCGTGCCAGGGAATCGCGCCGCTGTCGACCACGCTCGGCGAGGCCTACTCGAAGACCGTCGGCCAGGAGATCGTCGCGCCCACCCAGGGCGAGGTGATCAGCCCGGTGCCGCACGTCGTCGGCCAGCAGCCGCCGCTCGAGAAGCAGGCGAAGCTGATGACGCTGACGACGTGCCACCCGCGGTTCTCGGACCGGCAGCGGCTCATCGTGCACGCCGTGATGACGCAGTCGTACCCCAAGAAGGACGGGTTCGTGCCGCCAGAGATGAAGGAGCAGTAGATGTACGGGTGGATCTGGCGGCACCTGCCCGGCCCGCTCTACCTCCGGATCGCCGAGGCCGTGGTGCTCGTGCTGGGGGTCGTGGCGCTGCTGATGTTCGTGGTGTTCCCGTGGGCGGAGCCGAAGCTGCCCTTCAACAACGTAACGACCCCGACGAACTGATTCGCTTTGAGTGACCGAATGCGTTGAGTCACGGTCTGAATCCGGGTAGTGTCAGGAGCCGGGGATGGGGGGAGGCTTCTGGGGGTTCGCTGCTCGATGCAGCTCACTTTGCCGAACCTTTCCTGACGTGTATTCACAATTAACGTTGGGGCGGTTTCATGATTGCTCGAAATAGTCTGGGGTTGGTCGCAGGAGCGGCGATTGCGCTGGTCGGACTGGGGGTGACTCCGGCCGTTGCGGCGACGCCAAGGCCGCTGTACTGCCCAGACAACGCGTCCTGCGTCTATCAGAACAATGTGACTGTCCTGGTCATCCCAGGCGGAGCTCGCCCAGGCGAGTGCTTCAACACTGACAAGTGGGTCAATGGAATGAAGAACAACGCACCCCAATACCAGCGGGTGTGGTCTGCTCCCAACTGTCGGGGTAGCAACCAGCTTGTCAGTCCATTTTCGGAGTGGACCGACTATAACGGCGGAATTTACTTCAGTGTGGGCGGATACTGACCCCATCCACGCCAACGAGGTCTAGGACCGCGACACCCGAGTCATCTCGTCGCGGTCCACGACCTTGATCCGCTCCCGGCCCTCGGCCGCACCGAGCGCGACCTCGTGCGCGTCCAGTTTCAGCCAGCCCTCGTTGGTGGTGAACGGAATCGCGCGCTGCTCGAGGAACTGCACGATCGCCTCGGGTGAACGGAAAGGCGCCGGCGGCAGCTCGTCCTCCAGCAGGCTGGTGATCGTCTCCAGCGCGTCGCCCTTGGTGTGCCCGATCAGGCCGATCGGGCCACGTTTGATCCAGCCCGTGACGTAGACGCCCGGCATCGGCACCTCGTCGAGGTCGAGCACGCGACCGGCGGCGTGCGGGACGGTGCCGGACTGGTGGTCGAACGGGATGTCCGCCAGGTGCGTGGAGAGGTAGCCGACCGCGCGGTACACGGCCTGGACGTCCCAGTCGGTGAACTCGCCGGTGCCGCGGACGTTGCCGGTGCCGTCGAGCTCCATGCGCTCGGTGCGCAGGCCGGTGACGTGTTCGTCGCCGAGCACCTCGGCCGGTGCCTCCAGGAAGTGCAGGTGCAGCCGGCGCGGCCGGTTGCCGACGTCGCGGATCGCCCACTCCTGCAGCGTCTTCACGATCATCTCGACCTGCTTGTTCGACCGGATCGCCGCCATCGACGCCTCGTCGAACTCGATGCCCTCGGCGTGGACGATCACCTCGACGTTCGGCGAGTGGTCGAGCTCGCGCAGCTCCAGCGGCGTGAACTTCGCCTGCGCCGGGCCACGTCGGCCGAACACGTGCACGTCGGTCACGGGCGAGGTTCGCAGGCCCTCGTAGACGTTGGCCGGGATCTCGGTGACGAGCAGCTCGTCCGCGGTCTTCGCGAGGATGCGTGCGACATCGAGCGCCACGTTGCCGACGCCGAGCACGGCGACCTTCTCGGCGGTCAGCGGCCACTCGCGCGGCACGTCCGGGTGGCCGTCGTACCAGGAGACGAAGTCCGCGGCGCCGAAGCTGCCCGGCAGCTCGATACCGGGGATGTCGAGGGCGCGGTCGGTGGAGGCGCCGGTCGAGAAGATCACCGCGTCGTAGAACTGACGCAGGTCGTCGAGCTTGAGGTCGATGCCGTACTGGACGTTGCCGAAGAACCGCACCTGCGGCTTGTCCAGCACCTTCTGCAGCGCGGTGACGATGCCCTTGATGCGCGGGTGGTCCGGCGCGACGCCGTAGCGGACCAGGCCGTAGGGCGCCGGGAGCTGCTCGAACAGGTCGATGCTCACGTCGACGTCGGACTTGGTCAGGATGTCGGCGGCGTACACACCGGCAGGACCGGCACCGACAACGGCAACACGCAGGCTCATGGCATCTATTTTAGGTGAGCCTAACCTGACCTTTCGCATGAGCTAACTCACTGGCCCATCAAGTGGGAACAGCTAGGCTCCTGGTCATGCGCGTGCTGGTGGTCGACAACTACGACAGCTTCGTCTACAACCTCGTCCAGTACCTGGCCCAGCTCGGTGCCGAGTGCGTGGTGCGGCGCAACGACGCCGTCGAGCTGGACGAGATCGACGAGTTCGGTGGCGTGCTCGTCAGCCCCGGCCCCAGCACTCCGGATCGCGCGGGCCGCAGCATGGACGTCATCCGCCGCTGCCGGGACACGGGCAAGCCGGTGTTCGGCGTGTGCCTCGGCCACCAGGCGATCGGCGCGGTGTGGGGCGGCACGGTCGACCGCGCGCCGGAACTGTTGCACGGCAAGACGAGCATCGTGCACCACAACGGTCACGGTGTGCTCGCCGGTGTGCCGGACCCCTTCATCGCGACGCGCTACCACTCGCTGACCGTGCTGCCCGAGACGATCCCGGACGAGTTCGAGGTCACCGGGAAGACCGACACCGGCATCGTGATGGCCATGCGGCACAAGGAACTTCCGGTCGAGGGTGTGCAGTTCCACCCCGAGTCGGTGCTCACCGACGGCGGCCACCGGATGCTCGCCAACTGGCTGAAGGTGTGCGGGTTCGACGTTCCCGAGGCGACCGTCGCGCACCTCGAGAGCGGCATGCGCATCCTGGCAGCGGCGGCGAAGCAGTAAGACCAGTAATACGAAAAAGGGGCGGCTCGGAGGCCGCCCCTTTCGCTTGCTACGTAGTCGGCGGTATGCCGATCCCGCGTTCACCGATGGTGATCGTCACCGTGGAGCCCTTGCCGATCGACGCACCCTTCTGCGGGTTCTGCGCCTGAACCTTGCCCACCTGGTCCTGGTCCGTGGTCGACACCTTCTGCACGTTCAGGTTGCCGTTCCAGCCCAGTTCCTTGAGCTTGTTCTTCGCCTGCGTCTCGGTGAGGCCCGTCAGGTCGGGCATCTCGATCTGGTTGCCCTTCGAGACGTTGATCGTCACCGCCGAACCCTTGGCGGCACGGCCACCCGGCGGGTTCTGCGAGACGACCTCACCGGCCGGCTTGGCGTTGTCCACCTGGTTGACGGTCACGGTGAAGTCGGCGAGCTTCGTCTTCGCCTCGTCCTCCTGGAGGCCGACGACGTTCGGCAGGGGGATCTTCTCGGGCGCCTTGCCGAGCTTGATCTTCACCTCGCTGCCCTTGCCCGCCTTGATGCCGGCCGCGGGAACCTGCTCGGCGACCTTGCCGACCTTCGTCTCGTCTTCGACCTCGACCTGCTGCGGGTCCTGGACGAGCTTGAAGCCGTCCTTCTCCAGGATCGTCTGCGCCTCGGCAGGCGACTTGTTCGTCACGTCCGGCACCGGCACCTGCTCAGGGCTGGAACCGACCTTCAGAGTGATCTTGGAGCGCTTTGCGACCTGGGTGCCTTCAGCGGGGTCGGTGTCGATCACCTTGCCGACGTCGTCGGGACCGCAGGGCGCGCCGGCGGTCGGTGTCGCGGTGCACTGGACGTTGACCAGGGTCCAGTTCAGATCCTTGGCGATCAGGTCCTTCTGCGCGACGCTCGTCTCCTTGCCCTTCAACGAGGGCACGGTGACCTTTTCGCCGCCGGAGCTGCCGCTGTTCATCAGCGACGTGGTGATCCACGCGGCCAGCGCGAGGACGGCGATGCACAGCGCGACGACCACGCCGATCATGATCGCCTTCTTGCGCCGCGCGCGGCGCTCCTCTTCCTCGTCGGCCAGCGGGTCGTAGTCGTCGTCCGGCTCGGAACGCAGCGACGAGGGGCGGTGTCTGCCACCGCCCGACGGGACGACCTGCGTGCGCGGGGACGACTGCTGGTTCATCACCGCGGTGCGGTCCTCGGCCGTCATCACGGCCGGCGCGGACGGGCGCTGGCCGGACAGCACGCGCACCAGGTCCGCGCGCATCTCGGCGGCCGACTGGTAGCGGTTGGCCGGGCCCTTCGCCATCGCCTTGAGCACGATGGCGTCCAGCTGCGGCGAGACCTTGGGGTTGAGCGACGACGGCGGCTTCGGGTCTTCCCGCACGTGCTGGTACGCGACCGCGACGGGGGAGTCGCCGGTGAACGGCGGCTCGCCGGTCAGCAGTTCGAACAGCACGCAGCCCGCGGCGTAGACGTCGGACCGGGCGTCGACGGACTCACCGCGCGCCTGCTCCGGCGAGAGGTACTGGGCGGTGCCGATCACCGCGGCGGTCTGCGTGACGGCGGCCTGGCCGTCGTGCACGGCGCGCGCGATGCCGAAGTCCATCACCTTCACCGCGCCGGACCGCGTGATCATCACGTTCGCGGGCTTCACGTCGCGGTGCACGATGCCGTGGCGGTGGCTGAAGTCCAGTGCGGCGGAGACGTCCGCCATGACCTCGCACGCACGCTTGCCGGTCAGCGGGCCCTGCGTCTTGACGATGTCGCGCAGCGTCCGGCCGTCGACGAACTCCATGACGATGTAGGGCAGGGGGCCGTACTCGGTCTGCGTCTCGCCGGTGTCGTAGACGGCGACGATGGCCGGGTGGTTCAGGGCGGCGGAGTTCTGCGCCTCACGGCGGAATCGTTCCTGGAACTGGGCGTCGCGGGCGAGGTCGGCACGCAGCACCTTGATCGCCACGTCTCTGCCGAGACGAACGTCCCGGCCCTTGTGGACCTCGGACATACCGCCGTAGCCGAGGGTCTCACCCAGTTCGTAGCGGTTGGAGAGCAGTCGCGGAGTGCTCATCGGTGCTTCGTCCCGCTCCTCGTCAACGGTGTTCCCAACTCGGTCTCGGTCATCATCGCGGTACGCACGTCACCTTCACCTGCGTCCCCACAGCGAGGTCGCCCGTCGGTGCGATGGCGGTGACCTGACATCGCTTCAGGTCACCGGGCGTGGCGCCCTGTGGGGTCTGCACACGCGGCTCCAGTTCGTAGTCGGCCAGCTTCGCCTTGACCTCGTCGCCCATGAGACCGATGAAGTCGTCCTCGTTGATCCGGACGGCCTTCGCGGGAATACGGTCCGCCGAATCCGCCTGTGCCGACTGGGATGTGCTCGCCGGCGCGCTGGACGGTTGTTCGGACGTCTTCCCGGCGGTGAGCTTCCAGGCCAACACCACGCCGAGAAGCAGCAACAGGGCCGCCAGGACAGCGACCATAACCCACTGCCCTACCCGGTTGCGCCCCGGTTGGGCAGGCATGTGCGGCGGTGGGCGGAACGTGCCCGTGTGGGCGGCTCCCACCGGTCCGGTCGGTTGCGGTGGCTGGACAGGCTGGATCCCCGGCCTCGTGCCGGGGTGGGCGGCGGGCATCTGCGGTATGGGCAGGGGCATGGACTGCTGCACCTGCTGCGCCACGAGCAGACCCGAAGGCGTCGGCAGCGGCTGGCCGACCCGCACCGCGCTCACCGCCGCGGCGAACTCGCCGCCGTTGCGGTAGCGCTGCCGCGGGTCCTTGACCAGCGTCGCCTCGATCAACGCCCGCGCGCCCGGAGGCACGTCGGGCGGCAGCGGCGGGGCCATGTCGCGGATGTGCATCATCGCGACCGTCACCGCGTTCTCCGACAGGAACGGCCGGTGGCCGGCCAGGCATTCGTAGCCGCACACCGCGAGCGAGTACACGTCGCTCGCCGGTTCGGCCTCGTTGCCCAGCGCCTGCTCGGGAGCGATGTAGTGCGCGGTGCCCATGACCATGCCCTGCCGCGTCACGGGTGCCGCGTCGGCCGCCTTCGCGATGCCGAAGTCGGTGATCTTCACCTTGCCGGACGGCGTGATGAGGATGTTGCCGGGCTTGACGTCCCGGTGCACCAGCCCGCGTTCGTGCGCGGCGTTGAGCGCGTTCCCGGTCTGCTCCAACAGGTCCAGCGTGACGTCTGCGGAGAGCCGGCCGCGCGCGATGATCCCCGCGAGCGGTTCGCCCTCGACCAGTTCCATGACGAGGTACGCGGTGTCCTCCGGCCCGTCCGGCACCGACGCCGTCTCGCCGTAGTCGTGCACCGCGGCGATTCCGGGGTGATTCAACGACGCGGTCATCCGCGCCTCGGTGCGAAAGCGGTGCAGGAACTCGGGGTCGCCGCTGAGCTCGGCCTTGAGCACCTTGACCGCGACCTTGCGGTCGAGCCGGGTGTCCGCGGCCTCCCAGACCTCGCCCATGCCACCGACCGCGATCCGCCTGCTGAGACGGTAGCGGTCGGCTAGCAGTTGGCCGGAAGTCAGCATTTCCGCATCAGCGCCCCAGGTAGGCGCCGATGACGGCACGACCGATCGGGGCGGCGACCTTGCCACCGGTGGCACCCAGACCGCGGTCGCCGCCGTCCTCGACGATCACCGCGACGGCGATGGTCGGGTCCTGCGCAGGCGCGAACGCCACATACCAGGCGTGCGGCTTGGTCTTCAGCGCGTCCTCACCGTGCTCGGCGGTACCGGTCTTGGACGCGATCTGCACGTTCTGCAGCCTGCCCTCGCCACCGGTGTTGATCTCCGACTGGATCATCATGTCGCGCAGCGTCGCGGCGTTCTCCGCGCTCATCGCCCGCTCGACCTGATCCGGGTCGATCTCGTCGATCGGCGACAGGTCCGGTCCGAGGATCTTCGTCACCAGCTGCGGCTGCATCCGCTTGCCGCCGTTGGCGATCGTCGCGGCGACCACCGCGTTCTGCAGCGGCGTGAACCGCACGTCACGCTGGCCGATACCGCTCTGGTACAGCGAGGGCTCGTCCGACATCGGGCCGAGGGTCGACGCGGCCACCGGCAGCGGGACGTTCGAACCCTTGTCGTCGATGCCGAACTTCTCCGCCTGCTTGCGCAGCTTGTCCACGCCCAGCTGGCCGGCGAGCTCGGCGAACGCCGTGTTGCACGACTTCGCGAGCGCGTTGATCAGCGTGGTCGTCGTGCCGTCGCCGCACGGGCTGTTGTTGAAGTTGGGCAGTGGTGTCTGCGTCCCCGGCAGGATGATCGACGGCGCGCCGGTGAACGTCGAGTCCTTCGTCTTGCCGTCCTCGAGTGCGGCCGCTGTCACGAGCAGCTTGGCCGTCGAGCCCGGCGGGTAGATCGCGGACGTCGCGCGGTTCATCAGCGGGTTGCCGTTGTCCTTGGCGGTGAGGCCCTTCCACGCCACGGCCTGCTCGTCGCCGTCGTGGCTGGCGAGCGGGTTCGGGTCGTAGGACGGCGTGCTGACCATCGCGAGGATCTCGCCGGTCTTCGGGTTCATCGCGACGACCGACCCGGTGAAGTTCTTCCTGGTCAGCTGGTCGTACGCGATCTGCTGCACCTTCGGCACGATGCTCAGCTGCACCGACGCGCCCACCGGGTCGCGCCCGGTGATCAGCGCCGACACACGGCGCGCGAACAGCCGGTCGTCCGAGCCGTTGAGCAGGTCGTTCTCGGTGCGCTCGAGCCCGGAAGTGCCGTACGTGACGGAGAAGTAGCCGGTCACCGGCGCGTACACCGCGCCGTTCGGGTACTTGCGCAGGAACTTCAGCCGGTCGTCGGTCTCCTGCACCTCGGCGAGCGGCGTGCCGTCGGCGGCGATGATCATGCCGCGCTTGCGGGAGTACTCGTCGAGCAGGACGCGCCGGTTGCGGGGGTCCTTGCGGTAGTCGTCGGCGTTGATCACCTGTACCCAGGTGGCGTTGCCGAGCAACAACAGGATCATCGCCATCATGGCGAGACCCACGCGGCGGAGCGGTGTGTTCATTTCGGACGCTCCACCATGACCGTGTGCTGGTCGGCGATCGCCGGCTGCGGCAACTTCGGCTTCGCGACGACCTTCGGGCCGCGCGCCGCGTCGGAGATCCGCAGCAGCAACGCCACGAGGATGTAGTTCGCCAGCAGCGACGAGCCACCGGCTGACAGGAACGGCGCGGTGATACCCGTCATCGGGATCAGCTTCGTCACGCCGCCGACGATGATGAAGACCTGAAAGCAGACGGCGAACGCGAGGCCGCCGCCGAGCAGCTTGCCGAAGCTGTCGCGCACCGCGATCGCACTGCGCAGGCCGCGCAGCGCGAAGATCATGTAGATCAGCAGCAGCGCGGCGAATCCGACGAAGCCCAGCTCCTCACCGATCACCGCGGTGATGAAGTCGGTGTTGGACTCCGGGATCATCTCCGGCCGGCCCGCGCCGAGGCCCGCACCGCCGATGCCGCCGGTGCCGAGCGCGAACAGTGACTGGGCGATCTGGTAGCCCTTGTCGTTGTAGTCCGCGAACGGGTCGACCCAGTTCGCCACGCGGATCTGCACGTGGGAGAACAGCTTCCACGCGATGACCGCGCCGCCGGAGAACATGATCAGGCCGAGCACCACCCACGCGGCGCGTTCGGTGGCCACGTAGAGCAGCACGAGCACGATGCCGAAGAACAGCAGCGAGGACCCGAGGTCCTTCTGCAGCACCATGACCGCGACCGTGACGCCCCACGCGGCGAACAGCGGGCCGAGGTCGCGGGCGCGCGGCAGGTCCATGCCCAGCACTCGGCGCCCGGCGGCGGTGAACAGGTCGCGCTTCGAGACCAGGAACGCCGCGAAGAAGACCATCAGCAGGATCTTCGCGAACTCACCCGGCTGGATGGAGAGCGGACCGACCCGCAGCCAGATCTTCGCGCCGTTGATCGTCGGCGCGATGAACCCGGGCAGCACACCGGGCAGCAGCAACGCGACCAGGCCGAGCAGACCGAACGTGTAGCCGTACCGCGCCAGCGTGCGGTGGTCGGAGAGGAACTTCAGCACGGCGGCGAACAGCGACAGCGCGATCGCGGTCCAGACGACCTGCTTGAACGCGACCGGGTCCCACGTCGTGCCGTCGTCGAAGACGGTGTCCTTCTGCGCCAGGTCGATCCGATGGATCATCACCAGGCCGAGACCGTTGAGCAGCGCGACGCACGGCAGGATCGCCGGGTCCGCGTACGGCGCCCACCTGCGCACCGCGAGGTGCGCGAGGGCGAACAGCGCCAGATACGCGAGCCCCAGGTAGACGATCCGCATCGTCAGCGCCCGCTCCTGGTTCAGCTCGACCAGGATCAGCGCCAGCGTGACCAGACCGGCCGCGAACGCCAGCATCACCAGCTCGGTGCCGCGCTTGGTAGGCGCCTTCAGCCCTGGCGACGTGCTGGTCGCCGCCGATCCGACTGGCGTGCCTTCCCCGACGGGGATGGGCGAACCCATCAACTACGAACCCTCCCGGCAGTTCACGCCCGGCTGCTGAGTGGACGTGGGGAGCGGGGTCTCGCCGCTCACCGAGGGATCCGTCGTCGTGGTCGGCGCACCGCTGGTCGGTGGTGGCGACGTCGGTGACGTGGGGGACGTCGGCGACGTGGTGCCGGTGCCGTTCTTCGACTTGGGGTCACAGGTCGGCAGCAGGTGCTGGGTGCGCAGCAGCCGTACCGCGGCCCGCGCGCCCTCCAGCCCGTCGACGTCGGTGATCCGGTCCTTGACCGTGTTCTTGCCCGCGGTCTGCAGGTCGTCGAGCGTGATCTCCGTGCAGCTCGTCGAGCCGGGCGGGCACGAGCCCTCGACCTGCGTCTGCAGCTTGATCCCGAGGATGCTGCCGTTGACGCCGCGGTAGATCACGATCTTGCCGTCGTCCGTAGCGCCGACGTAGTACTGGCGGTCCAGCCACCACTTCGCGCCGATCAGCGCGCCGGCCGCGAGCACGAGCAGACCCACGATCAGTGCGATGACCTTCAGCGCGGTCTTGCGCTTGCGCTTGGGGTCCGGCGGGGGCGGGGGCTGCTCCATCCGCTGCGGGGGTGGCTGGCGCGGCGACGTGATCGCGCTCGCCCTGGACGCCGCCGAGTCCGGCGGCGGCTGGTGGTCCTCACTGCCGTCGCCCGCGGCGCCGCCCAGTATCGGCCGGTCCTCGCCGAAGTCGACGTCCTCGACGTCCGCGACGATCACCGTCACGTTGTCGGGGCCGCCGCCCTTGAGCGCCAGCTCGATCATCCGGTCGGCGCACGCCTGCGGGTCGGGGATCCGGATCGCCTCGTCGAGGGTCTCCTGGCTGACCACGCCGGACAGGCCGTCCGAGCACAACAGGAACCGGTCGCCCGCGCGGGCCTCCCGGACCGTGAGGCTCGGCTCGAAGTCGTGTCCGGTCAACGCGCGCAGCAGCAACGACCGCTGCGGGTGGCTCGCCGCCTCGTCGGGCGTGATCCGGCCCTCGTCGATCAGCGACTGAACGAACGTGTCGTCGTGCGTGATCTGCGCGAACCCACCCTCCCGCAGGAGGTAGGCGCGCGAGTCGCCGATGTGGACGAGGCCCAGCTTGTTGCCCGCGAACAGGACGGCGGTGAGCGTCGTGCCCATGCCCTCCAGCTCCGGGTCGCTCGCGACGAGTTCGGAGATGGCGCCGTTGCCGGCGGCCACCGCGTCGCGGAGCTTGCCGAGCAGGTCGTCGCCGGGCTCGTCATCGTCGACGTGCGCCAGCGAGGCGATGACCACCTTGCTCGCCACTTCACCGGCGGCGTGGCCACCCATGCCGTCGGCCACCGCGAGCAGGCGGGGACCCGCGTACACGGAGTCCTGGTTGTTGGAACGAACCAGGCCCCGGTCGCTTCGGGCCGCATATCGAAGAACGAGGGTCATGAGCGCAGCTCGATCACCGTTTTGCCAATTCGGATCGGGGTGCCGAGCGGGACCCGGAGGGGTGCCGTGACCTTCGCTCGGTCCAGGTAGGTGCCGTTGGTGGAGCCGAGGTCCTCCACGTACCAGTCGGTGCCGCGCATGGACAGCCTCGCGTGCCTGGTCGACGCGAAGTCGTCGTCCAGCACGAGAGTCGAGTCGTCCGCACGGCCGATCAGTATCGGCCGGCCGTCAAGGGAGATGCGGGTTCCCGTCAGCGCGCCGTGCGTGACGACGAGCTGCCGGGGGGCCTTGCCCCCTCTTGCCGACTTCGAGTTCCTCCGGAATCCGGGTACCGAGACCCGAAGCCCGGAGGCAGCGTAGAGATCTGAGCGGACCACGCGTAGGGCGGCCAGCACGAACAGCCAGAGGAGCACGAGAAAGCCCGCTCTGGTCAGCTGCATCACCAGCTCTGGCACCGGTTGTAACCGCTCCTGCCTTGAGTTGCCTACCGACGCCCGTATCGACCTCAGCCCGCGGTGCGGAAGACCAGTGACGAGTGGCCGATGCGGACGACGTCGCCCTCCGCGAGCTGCCAAGTCTGCACTGGCGTGCCGTTCACCGTGGTGCCGTTGGTCGAACCGAGATCAGCGAGCATCGCACTGTGCCCGTCCCAGGTGATTTCCAGGTGCCTCCTGGAGACCCCCGTGTCGGGGAGGCGGAAGTCGGCTTCCTGCCCACGTCCTACGACGTTTCCACCCTGCTTGAGGTTGTACGTGCGGTTGGATCCGTCGTCGAGGTGCAGCGTCGCGTTGAGCTGGCGGTTCGCGCCCTGCGTGGCCGGAGCGGCGTATCCGCCCTGGTCATAGCCCTGCTGGCCGTAACCCTGCTGGCCATAACCCTGGTCGTAACCGCCCTGCTGGCCGTAGCCCTGCTGACCGTAACCCTGGTCATAGCCCTGCTGCTGGCCGTAGCCCTGGTCGTAACCCTGCTGGCCGTAGCCCTGCTGCTGGCCGCCGCCGTAACCCTGGTCGTAGCCCTGCTGGCCATAGCCCTGGTCGTAGCCACCGCCCTGCTGGCCGTAACCCTGGTCATAGCCCTGCTGGCCGCCGTAGCCGCCGCCTTGCTGCTGGCCGTAACCCTGGTCGTAACCCTGCTGGCCGTAGCCCTGGTCGTAGCCGCCTTGCTGCTGGCCGTAGCCCTGGTCGTAGCCCTGCTGACCTTGCTGGCCATAGCCGCCCTGCTGCCCATAAGGGTCGTGGCCGGGCTGGCCCTGTCCTTGTTGTCCGTAGCCGGGTGGCTGGCTCATCGATTTGTCTCCTGCGGTACGAGGTGGTGCTGACCGTCGGCTGGCTGCTTTCACGTCGGGGTCGACGGACGAGCTGGTTCGAAACTGTCCGGTGTGCAGCGCGTCGGAGCGCTCCAGGGAGACTACGACGTCACCATAGGTATCCCACCCGAACTCAGCTAGGTGCTCGCGGAGCTCCTCGGCGAGAAGCTGGGTGATGCGTAGTTCATCCTGCTCGTCCCCGGCAAGCCGATCATGGTCCTGGGGGCCGAGCATGACGATGTAGTGGTTCGGGGCCAGCAGTCTGCCACCAGCGAGTTCGCGGATGTTGCTCTCGCTTTCCCGCTGGAGTTGCAGTGCCACCTCCTGGGGGACCACGTTGCCGCCGAAGACGCGCGCGAAGGTGTTGCCGACGATGCCTTCGAGTCGGCGCTCGAAGCGCTGAAGGCCCACGGTCAACTCCTCCTAGTCAGGACGGTCCTGACACCGATCGTATCCGGGGTCTTCGGGGCCTACACGGGGCAATTGGAAACCCGGTGACGGTGCGTGCTAGTGTTCCTCCCGTCGCCGAGGGCAAGTGGCGGAATGGCAGACGCGCACGGTTCAGGTCCGTGTGTCCGAAAGGACGTGGGGGTTCAACTCCCCCCTTGCCCATCAGACAGAAGGAACCCCGTTCGTGGAGATCACGAGCGGGGTTCTTTCGTTGGTCGGCGGCGTGCGTTTTCGGTGAGCCAACAGGTGATGTCTGTCACTCGATCGGGGTGCTGCATGTGGGCGATCGCGGCTGAACAGTTCGGCGGTCCGGTCCGCTCGATGGAACTTCCCGAGCCCGCCGCGGGGCCGGGCGAGCTGAAGGTCCGGATGTTCGCCGCCGGCGTGAACCCGTTCGACCGGAAAGTGGTCGACGGCATGATGCGCGACTCCATGCCGCACGTCTTCCCGCTCGTGCCCGGAACCGATGGCGCCGGCGAGGTCGTTGAAACCGGTGAGCGGATCTTCGGCACGTTCTTCCACTCGCCGGTGGGCGTCGGCACGTTCGCCGAATACACGACGGTCCCGGCGACGAACGCCTTGGCGCCGTTGCCGGACGAGCTCGATCCCGTCGTGGCGGCCGCGCTGCCGACGTCCGGGATGACCGCGCTGCAACTGTCCGACCGGCTCGAGGGCGCGGACAGCGTGCTCGTCGTCGGCGCGCGGGGCGGTGTCGGATCGTTCCTCACCCAGCTGCTCGGCGACCGGGCGATCCCGATCGGGCGCGGCGACGCGCTCGTCGAGGCGGACGCGCTCGTCGACCTCGTCAGCGACGCCGACAGGTACGCGGCGAACCGGAAGTTCGCGCGGTCGCTGGCGTTCACGACGAACTACGCCGCGGCCGAGAAGGCGGAGAACTTCGGCATGAAGGGCTCGCTCGAGGCCCTGACCAGGCTCGCCGGACTCGTCCTCGACGGAACGCTCCAGGTGCCGATCACCCGCAGGCTGCCCTTGCGGGAGGCGAACGACGTTTTCGCAGGTAGCGGCGGCGGAAAGACCGTCGTCGTGATGTAGCGGCCACGTTTTCCGGTCGTTCTGACGCGCTGAACGGTCAGCGGACGGTGACCGGCGCCACTTTTCGCCAGGCGTGGACCACCGCAGGCGCACCCACTCTGAGCAGCACTTTTGATGCGGCCGTCCGGGTTAACGTCACCCGGACGGCAGCACTGCCGGACCGAACTCCCGCCACCGGCCATCGACCGGTCACCGACCGGTCGAAGCCGCCGATCGCAGGCCCCCGTTCGCCTTGGGGGCACGTCGCTCGCTTCCTGGTACGCCTTATCCAGAGCACGAGTCGAAACGCGGCGGAACGCCCGCCGTGATTGGCGAGGGAGGCCCTGGCGTGAGCAGCACCCCAGCAAGGATCGCGATCACCGACAGCGCTCGTGGCCTGTCGGCAACCGCGCTCCCGGTTCCGGAGTTGCCGGCCTCTCCCGAGGAACTCGCGGCGGCGGCCGCCATCCGCCTCGGCTGGCACGGCGTCGTACTTCCCGAGATGGTCCTGATGGGCCGCAAGGTCGTCGTCGTGGCCGAGCTGCTCGCCGACGCGCACGCCGAGCGCGTGTGCCTGGGCGCGGGCCCCGAGGCTGACAAGACCACGGTTTCCACGTGGGTGTGGCCGGAGATGGAGGGCCGCGTGCCCCCGGCGGCCGTGAAGATCGTCGGCGTGATGGCCGTCGCCCGTCATTGGCGGACGGCGCTCGCGTCCGCGGTGCCCTTCGCCCGCTACGGCAACGCCGCCGTCGTCCTCCCGCAGTCCGTGGCGTTCTCCCACGACTACCTGGCGAACTGCCTGCCCCGCGTCCGCCGCTACGGAGTCTCCGTGCTGCTGGCCGACGAGGAGAAGGACCTGACCGTCGACGTGACGGGCCGCCAGGAGAACGTGCCGGTCGAGGACACCGCGATCACCCGCTGGGTCAACGAGCTCGTCTACGAGCAGGTGCTGGCGACCGCTTCCTGACCTACGGTCGGGGTATGCGAGTTGTCATAGCCGGCGGACACGGGAAGATCGCGCTGCTGTTGGAGCAGCTGCTGGCCACCCGTGGAGACGCGGCAACAGCGCTGGTGCGCAATCCTGATCACTTCACCGACGTGCAGGACGCCGGAGCGGTTCCGGTCCTCTGTGACCTGGAGAGCTCCGATGTGGACTCCGTCGCCGAGTACCTGAACGGCGCCGACGCCGCGGTCTTCGCGGCGGGCGCGGGGGCCGGCAGTGGCAACGCCCGCAAGGACACCGTCGACTTCGGAGCCGCGGCACTCTTCGCCTCGGCGGCCGAACGGGCGGGCGTCCGGCGGTTCCTCCAGGTGAGCACGGTGGGCATCGAACTCGCCGACTCACCCACCATGGATCCCGAGTTCGCCGTCTACCTGCGGGCCAAGGGCGCCGCGGAGGACGACCTCAAACAGCGGGAGCTGGACTGGACGATCCTGCGACCAGGCCCGCTGACGAACGAGCCGCCCGCGGGCCTGGTCGCGCTCGAACCGAAGCTTCCCCGTGCCTCGGTGAGTCGCGCGGACGTGGCGGCCGTGCTCGTCGCACTGCTGGACGAGCCGCGCACCGCCGGTCTCACGTTGGAACTCACGAACGGGAAGACCCCGGTGGTTCAAGCCGTTCGAGCCGCTGTCAGCTGACTCACATCAACCGAGAACCCGGTCCAGGTACGCGTTGGAGAAGATCCGGTTGGGATCGACTTCATCGCGTACCCGCAGGAAGTCGTCGAAGTGCGGGTACAACGGCCGCAGGTCCTCGGCGGACAGGTTGTGCATCTTGCCCCAGTGCGGCCGGCCACCGACCGACTTCGCGATCTGCGCGTAGATGTCGAAGAACTCGTGGTAGCCCATCCCGAGCGCCTGGTGCATCGAGATGTACGCGGTGTCGCGGCCCTGCGCGGTCGACAGCCAGATGTCGTCCGCCTGGGCCACCCGCACCTCGCACGGCACGATCAACGCGTCACGCACCCGTGCCGCCGCGTTGCGCAGCTCG
Organism: Lentzea sp. NBRC 105346; assembly: GCF_030269605.1. GTDB lineage: Bacteria > Actinomycetota > Actinomycetes > Mycobacteriales > Pseudonocardiaceae > Lentzea. The sequence goes on along the minus strand of NZ_BSTQ01000011.1, from coordinate 212,477 downwards.
GCGATGACGTCCAAAAGGGACGATCGCGGAATCGCGAACTCCGTCTCCACGAAACGAACCCGGCGCGGCGTCACGAAGACGTTGTGCGAATAGTCGCTGTAGGACCGATCGGACACGAGCGCGCCGCAGATCTCGTTGAGCTTCACTGTGGACCGCGGGAACGTCTTGGCCACTTTGCACACCGCGCCGAACGCCGCGTTCTCGAACAGCTCGTACTCGTAGAACTGGCGGAACTTCGACAACGGCCGCGCGGGCTCGTCGATCCTGTTGTTGCGCTTGAGGATCACTCGATCGGAGTGCGTGAACCAGTGGAACTCCACGTGGTCCTCGACCGAGCAGAGGTCGTCGAACTCCTCCAGCACGGCATCGAGCCGGCCGGGGCCCTCGGAAGCACGCAGCACGAACGACGGCACGCACCGCAGGGTCAGGGTGCTGATCACGCCGAGTGCCCCGAGCCCGACGCGCGCGGCGTTGAACAGGTCCGGTCGCTCCGAGGCGGAACAGGTGACGAGCGAGCCGTCCGCCAGCACCAGTTCGAGTGACTCGATGAACGTCGCCAGCACGCCGAGCTTGGCGCCCGTGCCGTGCGTGGATGTCGACACGGCGCCGGCGATCGTCTGCGCGTCGATGTCGCCGAGGTTCGGCATGGCGAGCCCGAGCCGGTGCAGGTCCGCGTTCAACGCGTGCAGCGGCGTGCCGGACCGGACGGTCACGAGGCCGGTCTCGACGTCGGCGCGGACGATGCCGGTCCACCGGTCGAGGTCCATGGCGACCTCGGGGGCCACGGCGATGTCGTTGAAGGAGTGGCCACTACCGCGCGCGCGGACTCGACCGGCCGATGTCACGGCCGCGGCGATCTCGTCCGTACTGGCCGGGTGCACCACCCGGACCGGGTTGGCCGTGGCCGTGCGCGCCCAGTTCGTCCACACGCGAACCTCCTAGTGGGTGTGACCCAGTACACGGAACGTAGGTGAAACCTCTTCACGTTTCAAGGGTTCTCGACGTACCGTTAGGCATGCGCCGAACTCGACTCGACACCGCGACGAAGGAACTCGATCCTCCGTTCGCGATCGTCGACCTGGATGCCTTCGACCTCAACGCGACGGACCTCGCCCGCCGCGCTGGGGGCAAGCCCATCCGCGTCGCCAGCAAGTCGATTCGGGTTCGGCGCTTGCTCGACCGGGTCATCGAACGCCCCGAATACGCCGGTGTCATGTGCTACTCGCTGGCCGAGGCGTTGTGGCTCAGCGAACTGAACACCAGCGAGGACCTGCTGGTGGCGTACCCGACCGTCGACCATGGCGCGTTGCGCAGGCTCGCGACCGACGAGGTCGCCCGCCGCCGGATCACGATCATGATCGACTCGGTGGAGCACCTAGACCTCGTCGACTCGGCATTGGGTGCACACCACCCGGACATCCGCGTGTGCCTTGAACTGGACGTTTCCTGGCGACCGCTGCCGTTCCTGCACATCGGCCCGCGCCGCTCGCCCATCCACACCCCGGCCGAGGCGGGCACGCTCGCCGCCCGCATCGCGAAGCGGTCCGGGTTCAAGCTCGTCGGCGTCATGGCCTACGAGGGGCAGATCGCCGGCCTCGGGGACAACCCGCCAGGACAACCCGTTCGAGCGGCCGCCATTCGAGTGATTCAACGGAAGTCGGGTCCGGAACTGATCGAACGCCGGACCGCCGCCATCGCCGCGATCCGCCGCATCGCGGACCTTGAGTTCGTCAACGGCGGCGGAACGGGCAGCCTCGAGCTGACCGGCAGCGACCCGTCGGTGACCGAGCTCGCCGCGGGGTCCGGCCTGATCGGCCCGACGTTGTTCGACGCCTACCAGGCCTTCCAGCCGGAGCACGCCGCGCTGTTCGCGTTACCGGTCGTGCGCAGGCCGGGACGCCGGCTGGCCACGCTGTACTCCGGCGGCTACATCGCGTCGGGCACACCGACACCCGACCGCCAGCCGCGCCCGTACCTGCCGGAAGGGCTCAAGACCCTCGGCACTGAGGGGGCGGGAGAGGTGCAGACCCCGGTCACGGGCAGGGCGGCCGACGACTTGCGGCTCGGCGACCGGGTCTGGATGCGGCACGCGAAGGCGGGCGAGCTGTTCGAACGGTTCAACGAGGCGCACCTGGTGCGGGGCGATGTCGTCGAGGAGACCGTGCCGACCTATCGCGGTGAGGGCAAGAACTTCGGTTAGTCGGGCAAGCGGGACGACAGGTAGCCCTTGACCAGCGCCTTCGCCTCGACGAGGACGCGCGGTTCACCGTTGGGCTCGAGGCGGAACGCGAGCTTCAGCACCGCGTCGGCCGCCTCGACGGCGATCGCGATCGGCAGCTGCACCTCGGCCATCGGGATGCCGAAGTTCTCCGAGATCAGCTCGGAGATCCGGTCGGAGATGACCGCGTTGTTGTCCCGGCTGTCGTCCAGCAGCCGCATGTCGACCACGTCGCCGAAGTGCAGCTTGCCGAAGCCGGGAATCTCGCGGTGCATCGCGACGAACAGGTCGAAGATCGTGTCGACCGCGTCCCACCAGTGCTCGAGTCTCGTCTGCGCCAGTTTCTCCGTAATGCCCTGGGAGAATCTGTCGACGTTGCGCAACGTCAACGCCTGTACGACGGCTCGCTTGTCCGGGAAGAACTGGTACAGCGAACCGACCGCGACACCGGCGCGCTCGGCGATGAGCGTTGTGGTCACCCCGTCGTAACCCACTTCGTCGATGAGCGAGGCGCACGCCTCGAGCATGCGCTCCACGCGCTTGGCGCTGCGCTGCTGGACAGGTTGGCGGCGAAGCGGGGTACTGCTCGTCACGGCGACTCCAACAAAGTTCGGGGTCTCCATCTTGCCTGTTCCGAGCTCGCTTCACTTCCTTGTGAGCCGCAACACGCCTACGATCCGAACAAGATTCATGTTTCCGGCCGTGTGGGAAAGAGGCGCCTCATGACCGACTTCCTCTGGGGAGTGTCCACCTCCGCGTTCCAGATCGAGGGCGCCACAAGCGAAGGTGGCCGAGGTCCCTCCGTCTGGGACAACTTCACCAACGTGCACAACGGGGACACCGCAGAGGTCGCCTGCGACCACTACCACCGGTGGCGCGAGGACATCGCGCTGATGACCCAGCTCGGAGTCAACGCCTATCGGTTCTCGATCAGCTGGCCCCGCATCCAGCCGACCGGCAAGGGCCCGGCCAACACCGAGGGCCTCGACTTCTACGACCGGCTGGTCGACGCGCTCGTCGACGTCGGCATCGCGCCGGTCGTCACGCTCTACCACTGGGACACGCCGCAGCCCCTCGAGGACGAGGGCGGCTGGCTGACCAGGGACATCGCCGACCGGTTCGCCGAGTACACGGCGATCGTCGCGGACCGCCTGGCCGACCGCGTGAAGCTGTGGATGCCGATCAACGAGCCCGCGATGGTGACGCTGCTTGGGTACGCCATCGGCCAGCACGCGCCCGGCAAGACGATGCTGTTCGACGCACTGCCCACCGCGCACCACCTCAACCTCGCGCACGGCCTGTCGGTGCAGGCGCTGCGGGCGGCCGGCGCCGCCTCCGTCGGGACGGCGAACAACCACTCGCCCGCGTGGGCCGCGACGGATGCCGATCAGAAGGCGGCCGCGGCGTACAGCGACATCCACAACTGGCTGTACGCGGACCCGATGCTCGCCGGCCGCTACCCGGACTCGCTGGTCGACCGGATGCCGATCGCCGACGGCGACCTGGAGAACATCAAGCAGCCCTTGGACTTCTACGGGCTCAACTACTACAACCCGACGCGGCTGAAGACGCCGTCGGAGGGCAACCCGCTGCCGTTCGACCTGGTGGACATCGACGAGTACCCGAAGACCGGCTTCGGCTGGCCGATCGTGCCGGACGGGCTGCGTCAGATGATCACCCAGTTGCGTGAACGCCATCCCGACGTGCCACCGGTCTACATCACCGAGAGCGGCTGCAGCTTCCCGCACGTCGTCGAGGACACCGCGCGCATCGAGTACCTCGACGGACACCTCAGGGCCGCGCTGGACAGCGGAGTCCGCGGTTACTTCGTATGGTCCCTGATCGACAACTTCGAGTGGGACTCCGGCTATTCGCAACGGTTCGGGCTCGTGCATGTGGACTACGAGACCCAGCGCCGCACGCCGCGCGACTCGTTCCACTGGTACCGAAAGGTGATCAGCGGTGAGCTCTCGGACTGACGCCGCACTCTCCGAACCGGTCGTTCCGGTCAGACGCAGCTGGATGGCCTGGCTGTTCTTCGCGAACCTCGGGCTGTGGCTGGCCATCTACGCGCCCATCCAGGTGTTGCTGCCGCAGCAGGCCGAGCTGTTGGACAAGGCCAACAAGGAGACGGTCTTCGGCATCGTCACCGGAGTCGGCGCGCTCGTGGCGACGGTCGTCGTGCCGTTGATCGGCTACCTGTCGGACCGCACCACGTCCCGGTTCGGCCGGCGCCATCCGTGGACGCTGGGCGGATCGATCCTCGGCGCCGTCGGTCTCGGCGTGCTGTCGAACGCTTCCTCGGTGCTGGTGATGACCATCGGCTGGTGCCTGGTGCAGGCCGGGGTCAACGGCATGCTCGCCGCGCTGACCTCCGCGGTGCCGGACCGGGTGCCGGTCGTGCAGCGGGCGCGGGTCGGCGGACTCGTCGGCATCAGCCAGATGCTGGGCACCGTGCTCGGCGCGTTGGTCGTGACGATGCTGGTCACCGGAATCGCCGCCGGATACCTGGCCTGTGCGTTGATCGTCGTGACGGGTGCGTTGTTCTTCGTCCTGCGCACACCGGACACGCGACTGACCGTGCGGCCGGTGAAGCCGACGCTGTGGATCTCACCGCGTGAGCACCCGGACTTCGCCTGGGCGTGGTGCGCGCACTTCATGATCAACCTGGGCAACGCGTTCGGCACGCTCTACTTGTTGTTCTTCCTCGGTGACGTCGTCCACCACCCACATCCGGAGGACGGGCTGCTCGTCCTGATGGCCCTGTACGGGGTGGCGCTCGCCGCAGGAGCGGTGCTGTTCGGCGCACGCTCGGACAAATCCGGGCGTCGCAAGCCGTATGTGCACCTCGCGGCCGGTGTGATGGCCGTCGCAGCGCTGTTGCTGGTCTTCTGGCCGACGTGGACGTCGGCGCTCGTCGCGGCGCCACTGCTGGGTGTCGGCTTCGGCACGTACTGGGCGGTCGCGATCGCGTTGCTGACGCAGGTGCTGCCCGCGGCCGAGGACCGCGCGAAGGACCTGGGTGTGCTGAACATCGCGAACTCGGTGCCGCAGGTCGTGGCACCCTTGCTGACGACGTTGATCTTGGCGCACCTCGGCGGCTACAGCGGTCTGTTCGCCGTGTCGGCGGCGGCGACGTCGCTGGCGGCGGTGTTCATCACGCGAGTGCGATCGGTGGTCTAGGTGGAACTGGCTGGTAAACGAGTCCTCATCACCGGTGCGTCCCAAGGGATCGGCGCCGCGGCTGCTTCGCGTTACGCCGAACGTGGTGCCCACGTCCTACTTGTGGCCCGCAGCGCCGAAGGGCTCAAACGGCAGGTCGAACGGATCAACGAGTTCGGCGGTTCTGCCGAGGCGATCACCGCCGATCTCGCGGACGTCGATCAGATCCGCACGCTCGTCGAGAGCGTCGAAGCGCCGGATGTGCTCGTCAACAACGCCGGAATCGGCCGCTGGCTGTTCCTCGACGACACGTCGGCGGATGAACTGCAGTCGATGACCTCGGTTCCGTACCTCGCGGCCTTGCTGTTGACCAGGGGATTCCTTGGCAGCATGCGGAAACGCCGCTCCGGCTGGATCGTCAACGTCAACTCGCCGGTGTCTCGGCTGCCGATTCCCGGTGCGACGGGCTACGCGTCGGCGCGCTGGGCGTTGCGCGGGCTGACCGCGTCGTTGCGGATCGACCTGCGGGGCACGGGAATCGGGGTCAGCGAGGTCGTGCCGGGCAAGGTGTCCAGCCAGTACTTCGAGAACAATCCCGGTGCGGAGGAACGAATCCCGGCGATCGCCAGGCTGATCCCGACGGTGACGCCGGAGCGGGTGGCGAAGGCGATGGTGGAGGCCGTCGAACGAGAACGCGCCGAGATGTTCCTTCCGTGGCAGCTCAAGGGGTTCGAGCTGACCGGACGCGTTTTTCCAGGTCTCACGGCATATCTGACGTGGCGGACCGGCACGCATCGGTGACGTGGAAACGGCCCCTTGCCTGCGCGGGAGGTGCAGACAAGGGGCCGGCGTTGGTGACCGCGGGCCGACACCGGTCGGGGAGGGGAAGGTGCACGGCACCGGCCCGCGGAAATCTGTGGCGTTCTTGAGTTGTGGGGCCGGCGGTCCGCGATGTCGCGGTCGGGGGTTCGCTCATCGAGAACCGCCGGCCATCAGGTCGTCTGCGGATACCTGGTCGTGTCGGGGGAACGCCAGGTCGTGCGCAAACGCCCCGTTAGTGGGCTCGAGCCACCGCGCGCCTTGACCTGGTGACAGGAGGAGTCACCGGGGCCGGGCGCAGATGGCGAGCCGGGCGCGGGGCGAGCCCGCCCGCAACCAGGTGTTCGTACGCGGCGCGCCACACCGAGCAAGGTGACTTCTGCTGGCGCCAACGGCCGGAGCACTCAGGGCAGTTGCCCTTCTCGTCCGGCTCGTGCGCTGCGAGCAGAGCACGCCATCCCTCGGTCAGCCGAGGGAGCTCGGATCGAGCCACCGATAGGAGGGACGGGGCGTCGGCGCGCTCGGCCAGCTCACTGAGCAGGTCCAAGCGCTCCCACACTGCGTTGCGAAGAACTTGTCCGAGGATCTCGTCCATCCGAAACGTCACCGTCACCTTTCCGCCTGTTCGGCGGCTTCGCGTAGCGCGGCCCTGAGCTGTACGAGCTGGTCTTGCGAGAGAACTGCCGTCTCACCTGGAGGGCCGACCAGAACCACCCGGTTCCGATCCACCGTCACGGTGAGGCAACGGTCCCGCTCGACCACGTCTCCGCAGCTGATCCGCCACGAACGACGTTGCCCGGTCGTGCCGCGCCATGTGTCGTCGGTGTCACCCGACTCCACAATGGAGGTGGAGTACGAGGAGGAACTGAGGTCCACGTTCGGTCGTTCCTCTCCGTGCTCACTCGCTTACCGGAATCTAGATTGCGATGATTCATGCCGGATGTGGATGTCACAGCGCTGACCGGTGGCAGTCTTACGGTGAGCGGTAAGTGGGGTTCGGCAGGGCCGATCAGCCTCGCCGAACTGGACTTCTCGGGCTTGGGGAACTGCCCCTAGTCTGCCGTTGACGCCCAACGGACTGTGAGGGTGCGCAATGAACACCATTGGATCCCAGGGCTCTCCTATCCCCGCCGAAGTGTGGGACCAGCAGGAGATGCGAGACGCGCTCGCCAGGCGAGAGATCAGCTCGGTGTACCGGCTGCTCCGCCGACACGGCGTGTCTCAGCGCCAGATCGCGGCGCTCACGGGTCAGTCGCAGTCCGAGGTCTCGGAGATCCTCAAGGGACGTCAGGTCATGGCCTACGACGTTCTGACGAGGATCGCCGTCGGCCTGGGTGTCCCACGTGGATACATGGGTCTCGCCTATGACGAGACAACGGCAGTGAGGGTGGCCGCGACCGCGGAGACACCCCATCCTGAGGAGGACGAGTCGGTGAAGCGTCGGAAGTTCCTCGCGCACGCCGCCGCCGTGACAGTGGGCGCGGCCGTGCTCGGTACGGACTCCGGGTCGTGGGTTTCTCACCCCACACAGACTCCGGCTCCAGGACGTATCGGTATGACCGATGTGCGGCAGGTCGAGGCCGCCACGCGCGCCCTGCGCGCGCTCGACTACCAGTACGGCGGCGGTTCGTGCCGCGACGCCGTCGTCGCCCAGCTCTCCTGGGGACAGCAGATGCTCGGGGCCAGCGCGACCGACCTGGTCAAAGACCGACTCTTCGTCGCGCTCGCGGACCTGCACAACCTGGCCGGATGGACCTCGTTCGACACCGGACTGATGGACTCGGCCCGCAACCACTTCGGCCAGGCGCTCGATCTGGCCAAACAGGGCAAGAACGAAGCTCTCGTGGCGAACATCCTCTACCGGATGGGCCGCGTCTACCTGCACCAGAACGCACCGGACGACGCGCTGAAGGTGTTCCAGCTGGGCCAGCTGGCCGCGCAGAACTCCGGTTCGGAGCTCGCGGTCGGCATCCTGTGCGCCAACGAGGCCTGGGCCTACGCGAAGATGGGCTCCGACGAGCAGGCGCTCAAGCTGCTCGGCCGGGCGCGCGACGAGTTCTCCCGCGCCAACATCACCGAAGCGCCGGCGTGGGCGAAGTTCTTCAACGAGATCGACCTGTCGTCGATGGTCGGCACGGTGCACACCGAGCTGGCGCAGACGGTCGACGCGAAGAAGTACACGCGCACCGCGATCCCCGCGCTGACGAAGGCGATCAACGGGTTCGGCGAGGACATGAGCCGCAACCGCACGTTCAACCTCACCTCGCTGTCCATCAACCACCTCTTGGAGGGCGACATCGACCACGGAGCGAAGATCGGCCGCCAGGCGGTCGAGCTGTCGGAGGGCTTGAAGTCCATCCGCACGAAGGACCGCATGAAGCCGCTGTTGCACGAGGCGGAGAAGCGTCGCAACAACCCCGACGCGCGCGAGCTGGCCGACCGCCTGGCCCGCTTCACCGGTGCCGACTCGGCTGCCTGACTAACACCTCGATCGGATGGTGTGGGACACGAACCGGTAACGCTGGGCGCTTCGAACACGAATGCAGCATCGACGGGTGTGGGTGGCCACGCCTAGGGTGCCGGGTGTTTCGGGGCGAACAGCGAGGTGCGGCTCGTGATCTTGACAAAGCGTTTCCGGTCTCGTCGGGCGCTGCGGTCGGCGCAGCTGCTGGACGAGGTCGTCGACACGCAACTGCCGCTGCTCGCGGCGTTCGATGAAGACCGACGCCGCCGCTCGGCCGACTACCTCGCCGAGCTGGTCTCGCTGGCGCAGGACTACCGCTACTACGCGAACGGCTGGATCGACAGCCGCGAGCTAGACCGTCGCGGGCAGAAAACTATGAACCGGCTAGCCCGAATGCGTGAAGATTCTTCGGCGCGACTGATCACCGACTAGGCCGCTCGGCGCAGCTCGTCGCTCCGTTCGACCCACTCGTCGTTTGCTCCGAATTGTTTCACGTTGAACATCAGGTGACCGGCGCGCGCGACAGCACGACGGCCAGCCCGAACGCGACACCCATGATCGTCACTTCCATCGCGGCCCACGTCGCCACCGCCGTGGCCCGGTGTTTTTCGATGTGTGGCAACAACCTCCACCGCACGTTCGCGCCCAGCAACGCGATCGCCCCGGCGCACAACGCCTTGCCGACGACCAGCAGCCCGTAGCCCGTCGTGAACAACGACCCCGGCAGCTTCTCGACCGGGTTGAGCACCAACTCCAGCAGCCCGTTGAACAGGCCGGTCGCACTCACGACGATCAGGCACACGGTCGCGACCTTCGAGAACCGCGGCAACGCCGTCGCCAGCAAACCCTTGCGCCACGCGACAAGCGCGATGACCGCGCCGAGCCCGCCGGTCCACGCCGCGGCGCCCAGCACGTGCAGCTCCATGGAGACCATCGAGTAGTCGTGGTACTTCCAGTTCGACGCGTGGCCGGTGACCGGGATCGGCAGCAGCCCGAACATGGAGACCAGGATCCGCAGTTCGGCGGGCACGGACTCCCCGCTGCGCACCGCCATCACACCGATCACCAGGTAGAGCAACGCACACCCGGCGCTGAACAGCAGTCCCTTGCCGGCGCCGACGGTCGCGATGTAGTTCGTCACCATCCCGACCGTCACCGTCGCGCCCGGCTGCAGCTCGGATGCCTGCAGCACGATCGCGAGCAGGGCCGTGACCACCCAGGTTGCGGCGGCGATCACGGCCGCGGGCCGGGCGATCCGCATGATCGGCTCGGTCTGGGCCGGCCGGTCGAACCCGAGCAGCTTCGGCAGCAGCGACAGACCCACGACCGCGGTCGCGGCCAGGTCGAGCAGCACGCGGACGACCGGAATCCCGAACCGGACCGCCGCCCCCGGCTCGGCCACGCCCACGACGGGGGCGGGCTCGGCGACGACCAGGCCCGCGAGCACGCCGGCGGCCGCGCCCAGCAGCAGTCCGGCGAGCACGTAGTACCTGGCGGGGGCGGCGATCCGGGCTTGGGTCATGTCGTCACGCCTCCGCTGCGCCGGTTGTCCACAGGCGCCGAGTTGTCCACAGGCTCGCACCAGGGCGCCCAAAACTGTCGGTGCCGGCCGATAGGCTGGAATCGGGGGGCGCCCCCGCGGGCTGACCTGCGACAACGGCGCGCCCGAAATTGTCGGTGCCGGCCGATAGGCTGGAACCGGGGGGCGCCCCCGCGGGCTGACCAGCGGAAATCACTTGGCCGCGCCTCCGCCTCGCAGCGCGAAGAACACGCCACCGCCGAGCAGCACCACGGCACCGACGATCCACGGCCAGACCGGCATACCGCCATCCTCCGCCGGAGTCTGCTGCGGAGCCGCCTGCGTCTCGGGCGCCTTGGTCGGCGTGCCCGGACCGGCCTTGGTCAGCGTGAACGTGAGCGTGCCGGTCACCGGGTGCCCGTCGGCGGACAGGATCCGGTAGCCGACGGTGTACTCACCGGCTGCGCCCAGCGCGTTGACCGGCGCGGACACCGTGTTGCCGCTCACCGAAACAGTGCCGGCCTCGTAGTGGCCACCACTGGAGTCGGTCACGGCCACGGTGTTGAGCTTCTCGCCCGCCTGGACCGGCTGGTCGAACGTCAGCGTCACCGTGGACGGACCGGCCTCCAGCGAGGTCTTGTCCTTCGGGTCGCTGCTGACCAGCGTGTTGTGCGCCGCCGCGGGGGCGGCCATGGCGAGCATGGCCGTCCCCGCGATCAGTGACGCGATGATGCCGCGCTTCACGCGGACTTCTTCCGGGAACGCAGCACCGCACCGGCACCGAAGCCCAGGCCGAGCGCGCCGACCGCGAGCCCGGCACCGCCCAGGTAGCGGGCCGTCTGGTCAGAGGAACCCGCAGACGCCTCGGCGACCGCACCGTGGTGGTCGTCGCCGCCGGCCTTGGCCTTCAGCTTGAGCGCCGGCGCCGGGTGCTCCGGCTCCTCGGCACCCGCCGCGGGCGGCGGGGCGTTCCAGTCGACGACCTCGCCGTTCTCGTAGGTCTGCTTGGTCGGGAGCACCAGCGTGTCGGTGTTCTCCGGCAGCGGACCGACGGAGACGAAGAACTCCTGGTACTCGGTCGTCCCGATCTTGGTGCCGGGCTCGGCGGTCCAGGTGATCGTCTTGGCCGCCTCGGTGATCTCGGCGCCGTGGTTCTTGATCGGCTTGTCGAGCTTGCCCTTGACGACCTCGGCCTTCCAGCCGGGCAGCGGCTTCGTGCGCACCGACGCGAGCGGGTACTCGGCCGGCAGCGTCACCTCGATCTTCACCGTGCCGGCGTTGGGCCGTTCGTTCGGGACGCGGAACGCGAAGGCGAAGTAGCCGCCCTTGGTCGCCTCGCTGGGCTGGGCGCTGACGTGCGCGGATGCGGTTCCGGGCAGCGTGAGCACGGCTATTCCGGCAGCGGCGAACACGGCGAGCGTGCGCACGCCAAATCGATTTGTCGACATGAAGTTGTGTCTCCTGATTGCCAAAGGGATTGAGGGCTTCAGATCAGGAGACAAGGGGGACCACGTCTGCCGTGGACCCGGCGCACCAGCATGGAGTGCGTCGGCACGAGCACCGCGGGCACGGAAACACGCAGCGGTGCGACGGAAGGCAGCGGCGTCACCGGCGAGGGAAGCAGCCGGTACACGGCCGCCACCAGCGCGAACAGTGCGCTTTCCGCGTGGAAGAGCAGGATGCCGATCAGGATCGCCGCGACCACGTGGGCGCCGAACATCTGACCGGAGATCGACGCACCATGGGCGTGGTCGGCCCAGCTGAGCAGCAGGTGCTGCGCGAACTGGGAGACGCCCAGCGCCGCGATCACGGAGAGCTTGCCGCTCCGGCGGTCCGCCAGTGAGGCCGCCGCACCCGCGATCAGCACCACCAGCGGCACGACTTGGATGAACTCCGACAGGTCGCCACCACCCAGCCCGTGGGCCGCGATGGTGATCGCACCTGACGTCACGGCCAGCAACGCACCGCGCAGCGCGCGCGTTGGTCTAGGCCGATCGTTCACTCGAGTGAGGGTAGTTGGCCGAGTTTGCGGTTGGCTACGGACGGGTAAAGACCGCCGCGTGACCAACCAATGCGACAAACCGGGCCGTACCGACCGGACCGTGTTCGGCGTCGCCGCAGTGCTCACGCTCGCGTTCGTGACCTGGGGCGTTGCCGGGACCGGCTCGTTGGCCTCGGTATCCAGGACCGCTCTCGGGTGGGTGATCGGCAACCTCGGCTGGGCCTTCGTGATCTCAGCATCTGGGTTCGTGGTGTTCGCCCTGTGGCTGGCGTTCAGCCGTTACGGCCGGGTGCCGCTCGGCAGAGACGACGAGAGGCCCGAGTTCAGGACGGTGTCCTGGGTCGCGATGATGTTCAGCGCCGGCATGGGCATCGGGCTGATGTTCTACGGCGTCAGCGAGCCGCTCGCGCACTTCACCTCGCCGCCGCCCGGCACGAACGGCGATCAACTGCAGACCGCCATGGCGACGACGCTGTTCCACTGGACGCTGCACCCGTGGGCTATTTACGCCGTCGTGGGGATCGCGATCGCGTACGGCAGCTTCCGCCGCGGGCGGAAGTCCCTGATCAGCGCGGCGTTCGAGCCGTTGCTGGGAAAACGTGCGGACGGTCCGGTGGGCAAGGCGATCGACGTTCTGGCGATCTTCGCCACACTGTTCGGTTCCGCGGCCTCGCTGGGGCTTGGCGCGCTGCAGATCGGCTCGGGCCTGGAGGCGGCGGGCTGGATGGGGCACGTCGGCACCGGCGTGCTCGTCGCGGTGATCGCCGTGCTGACCGTGGCGTTCGTCGCGTCGGCGGTGTCCGGGGTGGCGCGCGGCATCCAGTGGCTGTCCAACATCAACATGGTGCTGGCGATCGTGCTGGCGGTGTTCCTGTTCGCCGTCGGTCCGACCGTGTTCATCCTGAACGTCCTGCCGAACGCCGTCGGCTCGTACTTCCGCGACCTGGCCGACATGGCCGGGCGGACCGCTGCCTCCGGCGGTGACGCGACGGAGAAGTGGCTGTCGGGCTGGACGATCTTCTACTGGGCGTGGTGGATCTCGTGGACGCCGTTCGTGGGCACGTTCATCGCCCGGATCAGTCGCGGCCGGACGATCCGCCAGTTCGTGGCGGGCGTGATCGCGGTGCCGTCGGCGGTGTCGTTGCTGTGGTTCGCGATCCTCGGCGGAACGGCGATCTTCGAGCAGCGGTCCGGAGTCGACCTGGCCGGTCAGTCGTCGCCCGAGTCGCAACTGTTCGGGCTGCTGGACCAGTTCCCGCTGGCCACGGTGACCGGGATCGTCGTGATGCTGCTCGTGGCGATCTTCTTCGTGTCCGGCGCGGACGCGGCGTCGATCGTGATGGGCACGCTCTCGCAGTGCGGCTCGATCCGGCCGACGCGGCCCGTGGTGATCTTTTGGGGCGTGCTGACCGGTGCCGTCGCGTCGGTGATGCTGCTGGTCGGCGGCTCTGACGCGCTGACGGGCCTGCAGAACCTGACCATCATCGCGGCGCTGCCGTTCATGGTCGTGATGGTCGGCCTGTGCTGGTCGCTGACCCGTGACCTGCGGTCCGACCCTTTGTTCACGCAGGTGGTGTCACGAGACGCCGAGCCGGCGAAGGAGATCAGCCTCGAGCACGTCTAGATCCGTGGCGACGGCCCGGTGCGCGGCCTTGCGCCGGGCCGTCGGCATGCGTTCGGCCGCGCGCACCGCCGCGGTCAGCTTCGACAGCCGCGACTCTGTGGTCCAGACGTAGTCCGGTTCCTTGGCGCGCAGCTCCTCCAGCGCCTCCGCGAACCCGGTTATCCGCGCGTGCAACCGGGCGCCGCGACCCGTGTACTGCCCGATGTCGGCCACGTCGACGCCGAGTCGCCGCGCCCGATACCGGTCATACCGGTCACTCAGGACAGATGCCCCGCGAGCGAGCACCGGAGCCAGCACCGGGATGAGCGCGGGCGCCACCACCTTGGCCACCCCGACCATGTTCTTCGCGGACTTCGGGGTCAACCGCGGGCCCTCTTTGCGCGCCATTCGAGTGCACCTCCTCGTCGGAAGAAACTTACTGGCCAGGTTGGCCACACGTGAGGTCGACTCGCGACATACCCTGCATCCGTGACTTCCCAGGTGCAGCTCGACGCCGGCGTGGTCACTCGTTGTCGGCGGCGGGTGCACCTCGAAAACGACCCTGACATGCGGGAGGCCCAGAAGGCGCCGCCGGATCCCGCGTCGGAGCAACGCAAGGCCGACGCGACCCAGCACCGCCGCAACGTGGCCGACGCGCTGATCAAGATCGTGGGCTCCAACCTCATGGAGATCCCGAACGGCCCGGACGTGAAGGCTTCCGACCGTGAGCGCGTGACCCTGGCCGCGATGCAGATGGGCGTGCCGTACATCTGGGGCGCGGTCCTGCCCCGCGACCTGACGGGTGGCCGCCGCGGCGGCATCGACCTACTCGTCAAGGACACCACCGGCTACGTCCCGGTACTGGTGGTCCGTCACAAGATCACCGACCCCGGCCAGGGCGCGAAGACGTCCCCGCTGACCATCCCGCTGCCGCACTCCAGCCGCGTCGACCCGCTGCGCAAAGTCCGCCCCCAGCCACGCGACCAGCTCCGGCTCGCCCACGCCCAGCGCCAGCTGCAGGCCGCGGGCTACGCGGTCAACGGCCGCGCGACCGGCGGCGTGATCGGCATGGACGCCGACGTGGTCGTCTGGCACGACCTGGAAGCCCCGACATGGCCGGGCGGCCGCACCGCACTCGCCGAGTACGACGCCCGCTTCTCCGACCGCCTCACCGTCGCGATCACCGCGGCCACCGGCCGCGAGGCGATCGCCCACGCGTCCCGCATCGTCGACTGCAAGACGTGCCCGTGGTGGCCGACCTGCGAGCAGGATCTGAAGGAACGGCGTGACGTCAGCCTCGTCGTGCGCGGCGAGGACGCCGTGATGCTGCGCAAGGCCGGTCTGTCCACTGTGGACGACCTGGCCGCGTTGGATCCCTCATCGGACCACGTGCCTTTGGTCGGCATGCCCATCGGCGACGCCGTGACGTTGGCGAAGGCCTGGCTGCGGGACCTGACACTGGTCCGCCGCCACGAGACGATGAGCATCCCGCGCGCCGACGTCGAGGTCGACGTCGACATGGAGAGCTTCGCGGACCTCGGCGCCTACATGTGGGGCTGTCTGCTGTCCGGAAAGGACATCGACGAACCCCAGGGCTACCAGGCGTTCGTCACGTGGGACCCGCTGCCGTGCCAGGACGAGGCACGCAGCTTCGCCGAGTTCTGGACGTGGCTCACCGGCATCCGCCTGCGCGCCAAGGCGCGCGGCTACTCCTTCAAGGCCTACTGCTACAACGAGCTCGCGGAGAACCGCTGGCTGATCGCGTCCGCCGAACGGTTCGCCGGCATGCCGGGGATCCCGACCAAGGCGCAGGTCAAGGAGTTCATCGAGTCCGACTCGTGGGTGGACCTGTTCGGGATCGTGCGCGAGCAGTTCCTCTGCGCCCATGGCAAGGGGCTCAAGACGATCGCTCCGGTGGCGGGGTTCTCGTGGCGGGATCCCGAGGCCGGTGGCGAGAACTCCATGCGGTGGTACCGGGACGCCGTCGGGTTGGACGGCAGTGAGCCGTTGCCCGAGCAGGGCGAGCGTTTGCTGGTCTACAACGAGGACGACGTCCGAGCCACCCACCGCTTGCGCGAGTGGATGAGCTCGGACGCCATGCAGTCCTTGCCGTTCGCCGGCGACCTCTAGCGGGGCGCCATCCGGAGAGCGCCGTCCATGCGGATGACCTCGCCGTTCAGGTAGTCGTGCTCGATCAACGACAGGGCCAGCTGCGCGTACTCCGCGGGCTGCGCGAGCCGCTTCGGGAACGGAATCCCGGCGGCGAGCCCGGCCCGGAACTCGTCGGACACCGTGGCCAGCATCGGGGTGTCGACGATGCCGGGCGCGATGGTCAGCACGCGCACGCCGACGGACGACAGGTCGCGCGCGGCCGGCAGGGTCATGCCGACGACGCCGCCCTTCGAGGACGCGTAGGCGACCTGGCCGATCTGGCCGTCGAACGCCGCGATGGACGCGGTGTTGATGATGACGCCGCGCGCGTCGTCGGCCAGGGGCTCGGTCTTCCCCATCGCGGCCGCGGCCAGGCGCAGGACGTTGAAGGTGCCGATCAGGTTGACCTCGATGACCTTGCGGTACAGGTCGAGGTCGTGCGCGCCGGTCTTGCCGACCGTGCGGGACGACGGGCCGATGCCCGCGCAGTTCACGGTGATGCGCAGCGGGGCGCCGGAGCCGGCGGCCGTGTCGACGGCGGCCTGGACGTCCTCGCCGGACGTCACGTCGGCGGCCAGGTAGGTGACGCCCTCGACGGCCGGGGCGTTGGCAATGGCGCTCGGCAGGTCGAGCGCGAACACCTGCGCTCCGCGCGCTGCCAGGGCGGAAGCGGTCGCGCCGCCGAGACCGGACGCACCACCGGTGACGATGGCCGCGGTACCCGAGATCTCCATGACGAAATCCTCCTCGAAGCGAAGTGCTCGCGAGGAGGTTAACGGGCGTTACCCCGCACTCATCTGTCGGACCAGTGCAACAGGGCTACCAGTGGCACCGCTGCGAGCAGCGCCAATCCCACGAAGAGCATCGCCACGACCAGGACTCCCATACGAGAACTGTGCCTCGCGACACACGTAGAGCACATCGGCCGCAGCGGTAGTCCTCTGGGACCAGGTTTGTCACGGACAGCTACGACGATGGTCGTACTCCGTTCGCCCTGCGGCCAACTGGGGCTGTCAACGTCCGGAGCATGTTCGCGCGGCGTATCGCGGTGGTGGGTACCGGCTACGTGGGACTGACCACGGGAGCCTGTCTGGCGTCATTGGGGCATCGCGTTGTGTGCGGTGACCTCGACGCGCTCAAAGTGGCCCGGCTCAAGGCCGGCCAGGTCGACATCCTCGAACCCGGACTCAACGAGCTCGTCGTCGAAGGCCAGGCGGCCGGGCGGCTGGAGTTCGTGGTGGGCGCCAGAAACGCCGTGCTGGACGCCGAAGTCGTGTTCCTCTGCCTGCCGACACCGATGGGCGCTGGCGGCGCCGCCGACCTCAGCGCGGTCGAGTCGGTCGCGCAGGAGATCCGGGACGTCCTGCCCTACGGCTGCATCGTCGTCTGCAAGTCGACCGTCCCCGTCGGCACCTCCGAGCGCGTCCACGAGCTCCTCGGTCGCGAGGACGTCGCCGCGGTGTCCAACCCGGAGTTCCTCCGCGAGGGCACGGCCGTGCACGACTTCCTCAACCCGGACCGCATCGTCGTCGGCAGCGACTCGCCGCAGGCCGCGGAACGCGTCGCCGCGCTGTTCGCCAAGCTCGGCGCGCCGACGGTGCTGATGGACGCGGCCAGCTCCGAGATGGTCAAGTACGCGGCCAACTGCTTCCTCGCCATGAAGCTCTCGTACGTCAACGCCGTCGCGGAGCTGTGCGAGCTGCTCGGCGCGGACGTCACGTCGGTCTGCGAGGGCATGGGGTACGACCGCCGCATCGGCCAGTCGTTCCTCAAGCCCGGCCCCGGCTGGGGCGGGTCGTGCCTGCCCAAGGACACGCACGCGATGGTGCAGATCGCCGAGTCCGTCGGCGTCGACTTCTCGCTGATCCGGTCCACGATCGAGTCGAACAAGCGTTCGCAGGACCGGATCGTCGCAAAGGTGCGCGACGCCGTCGGCGGCGACCTCGCCGGCGTGCGCGTCGGGGTGCTCGGCCTGGCGTTCAAGGCGGGCACCAACGACCTGCGCGACTCGCCCGCGCTGGCCGTCGCCGAACAGCTCGTGCTCGCTGGCGCGGACATCTCGGCGTACGACCCCGAGGTCACGGGCCCGCTCGCCGGGATGCTCGTGGTCGACGATCCGTACCAGGCGATCAAGGGCGCCGAGGCGGTCGTGCTGCTCACCGACTGGCCCGTGTTCCGCACGCTCGACTGGGTGCGGGTCGCCGAGCTGATGGACGGCCACGCGATCATCGACTCGCGCAACCAGCTCGACGAGGACGCCCTCGTCCGGGCCGGACTGCTCCATTTGGGCGTAGGACGTGCACCACTTGCCCGTCCCCAATTTAGTTAGCCTCGCATAGTTTGTTGGGGTGTTCACCACCCGTCCCGAGCTCGTCGGCACCTTCGGCATGGTCGCGTCCACGCACTGGCTGGCCTCGTCGGCCGCCATGGCCGTGCTCGAGGACGGTGGCAACGCGTTCGATGCGGCCGTGACCGCCGGTTTCGTGCTGCAGGTCGTCGAACCGCACCTCAACGGACCCGGCGGCGAAGTCCCGATCGTCTTCGCCGCCGCGAGCGACCCCGCGCCGCGAGTGCTGTGCGGCCAGGGCGTCGCGCCGGCCGGTGCGACGATCGAGCACTACCGCGGTCTGGGCCTCGACCTGATCCCCGGATCCGGCCTGCTCGCGGCGACCGTGCCGGGCGCATGGGACGGCTGGCTGACTTTGCTGCGCGACTACGGCACCAAGACGTTGCGCGAAGTGCTCGACAAGGCGATCGGCTACGCCCGCGACGGCTTCCCGTTGCTCGAACGCGCGGCGTTCACGATCTCCACGGTCGCCGACCTGTTCCGCGACCACTGGCGCACCTCGGCCGCGCAGTGGATGCCCGGCGGTGCAGTGCCCGCCGCGGGAGCGCGCTTCCGCAACACGAAGCTCGCCGACACCTGGGAGTGGCTGCTCGCCGCCGCCGAGGCCGCGGGCGCCGACCGTGAGGCGCAGATCGAGGCCGCGCGGCGCGCCTGGTCACAGGGTTTCGTCGCGGCTCAGGTCGACGAGTTCGCGCGCCGGTCGTTCCGCGACGACTCCGGCGAGGACCACGCGGGTGTGCTGACCGGCGAGGACATGGCGTCCTGGGAGGCGTCGTACGAGGACGCGCTGTGCGTGGACTTCGACTCGTGGACGCTGGTGAAGCCCGGTGCCTGGACCCAGGGACCCGTGCTGGCGCAACAGCTCCGGCTGCTCGAGGGTTTCGAGCTGTCCTATGTGGACGGCGTGCCGACGCCGGACACCCTGCACGTCGCCGTGGAGGCCGCGAAGCTCGCGTTCGCCGACCGCGAGGCGTGGTACGGCGACACCGGCGACGTCCCGCTGGAGACCCTGGTCTCCCGGGAGTACGCCTCGGAGCGCCGTTCGCTGATCGGCTCGGACGCCTCGCAGGAGCTGCGTCCCGGCTCGCCCGACGGGCGTGAAGTCGTGCTGCCGCAACACGTTCTGCGGGGACCTGGGGTCGTGCCCGGCGACCTGGCCGGTGCGATCGGCGAACCGACCGTGGCCCGCACCGGCGCGACGCGGGGCGACACCGTGCACGTCGACGTGGTCGACAAGTGGGGCAACATCGTGTCCGCGACCCCGTCCGGCGGCTGGCTGCAGTCGTCGCCCACGATCCCGTCGCTCGGGTTCTGTCTCGGCAGCCGCGCCCAGATGTTCTGGCTGGACCAGGGTTTGCCGAACTCGCTCGCACCGGGCAAGCGTCCGCGGATCACGCTCTCGCCGTCGCTCGCGTTGTGCGACGGGCTACCGGCCCTGGCGTTCGGCACACCCGGTGGCGACCAGCAGGACCAGTGGCAGCTGGGGTTCTGGCTCGCGCACGTGCACGGCGGCCTGAACCTGCAGGAGGCGATCGACTCGCCGATGTGGCACTCGAACGCGTTCCCGAGTTCGTTCTACCCGCGGTCCTGGACGCCTGGCGAACTCGTGGTCGAGTCGCGCATCGGCGCGGCCGCGATGGCCGACCTGAGGTCCCGCGGTCACAAGGTGATCGACGCCGGCTCCTGGTCGCTGGGCCGGATGTCGGCCGTGGCAAGGGATTCCCGCGACGGGCTGCTGCGAGCGGGTGCGAACCCGCGCGGCGCCCAGGGCTACGCCGTCGGTCGCTAGGGGAGCAGCTCGGATCCTTCGCGCGGCACGTAGTTGACGTCGATGCCGCCGCCGGTGTTCTTCAACGTGGAGATGCCCGCCTGCTCGGCGAGGTCGCTGACCTGGCCGACCGGGTCAGCGTGCGCGGTGCCCGACATCGCGGCCATCGCGAGTCCGGTGCCGGCGAGGATCTTCTTGAGGCTCAAGGAAATCTCCGAAAAGAGGAACGGCCCCCGATCCGAGGGGGAGGGGATCGAGGGCCGTCCCGGCCAGGAAGATCAGGGAGCGGTGTTGACGTGCACGTGACCCGGCTGGTCCGGCGTCGCGTCGTAGCCGAGCGCGTTCGCGATGACGTCCGCGTCGAGGTTGTTGGCGGCGGCGTCGACGACGTTCATGTCGCGGAGGTTCGCGGCCTGGATCTTGCCGGCCTCGTCGTCGGTGTTGACCGACGCGAGGTCGCCCGCCGACGCGGCGTCACCGACCTGCAGCGGGAGGTTGGGGTTGGTCTCGGCGCTTGCCTCGGCCGGACCGGCCGCGTGTGCGACGCCGCCCAGGCCGAGCATGACGGTGGCGCTGCCGAGGGCAACAGCGGCCCCCGTGATGGTCTTCCTGAGGTTCATGGGCGCGAAAGTTTCGCATCGAGGGGGCCTACAGCAAGCTCGGTAACTCGCGAGAGCGAACTTCTTCACCTCTTCGGGGAACGACGCTTCAGTCATCTGTCACTGCGCTCCGTGTATGGGACCGCTCCCAGAGACTGCGATCTTCACCCTCGATTAACTGAATACACCCTCAGTTAATTCGCACCCTTAGGCCGAAAGGCGCACAGGTAGACCCCGCCGTGATGCACGACGAGTTGGAAAAATGTCAACTAAAGCCTCAGGCGATGGCGCCTGGTGGAAGCTTCAACTTAAATGGCAGCGTCGTGACAACGGCCAAATCGGAAGCGGTCTGCTTCATCAACGTCGGCGCATTGCGGGAGCCGGGCTCCGGCAGGTCCAGTAGCCGGTCCACGGCCTCGGTAAGCGGGCCCTCGTAGATCCAGACGGCCTGTGCGGGCCGGGCGCTGTCTCGAACCGCAGGTAGACGGCCTGCGCGCGCCTCGGTCTCGGACCAGAAGAGGATGGAGTCGATGAATCCTCTGCGCTGCTTGAACGCCATGATGCGATCGAGCTGCCCGCTGTCGTCCCGCAGGTGCAGGAACTGAAAACCGCTCTCGCGCAGCTCGATGACCTTGCTCAGTGCGTGGTCCATGGCGCACCTACCCCTGTGGTGGTCCCCGTCAGAAGACCGTTCAGTCATACGACCCAAAAGG
The DNA here is from genome assembly GCF_030269605.1 of Lentzea sp. NBRC 105346. Lineage (GTDB taxonomy): Bacteria > Actinomycetota > Actinomycetes > Mycobacteriales > Pseudonocardiaceae > Lentzea. The sequence continues at coordinate 191,112 of NZ_BSTQ01000011.1, read as the reverse complement.
ATCCTACGGTAAGTCGACGTACCTTCGTAAGCCGTAGTCCAACCGAGGGATCTCAATTGGTGGACGTGCGTGGCTCTCGGTAATCGGCCTTCTTCTTATCTGAGGTAACGGACCGCACGACGGCTACGGTTCGCGTCAAAAAGGCCAAACTTGCCAATGTGACTAACGTCACGCTGATCCACATGTCGCCTCCGTCTGGGTGAGCACCCACACAGATAGACGTGTAGCACGTAAACGGGGTTGCAGCAGGGAACGACTCGCTAAGCTCGCCGCGTGCGGGTCAAGCTTCCTCCAGTCCACGAATCGTGGTTGCCGAAGGAACACGCACTGTACCGGCCGCGCCACGGCGAACGGCAGCGCACCGCCCTCGTCTCCGCGCTCATCTTCTTCTGCGTCCCCGTGCTGCTGCTCATCGTCGGCGTGAAGCCCGAGGCGTTCGAGAACCGCAAGCTGGCCGACTTCCCGGCCGGCTGGAACTTCTTCGGCGGGCTCGACCGGTGGGCGACCGACCACACGCCGCTGCGCAAGCAGGCGGTCGCGACCGAGCGCTGGATCAGCAAGGAGATCTTCGGCGAGACGCCCAAGATCGGTAAGAAGCCGGCGCCGATCGGGCCGGTGCCCGTGCCCGCGCCGCAGACGCCCACGACAACGCGCGACCCGTCGCTCGACGGACCGGAACCGAGCGCGTTCGCCGAGGTCATCGAGGGTAAGAACGACTGGCTGTACTACGGGTTCGACGTCAAGGGCGCCTGTCAGCCGACCCGGTCGATGGACGAGGTCATCGGGCAGCTGCGCAAGCTGCGGGCCGCGGTCGAGTCGTCCGGGCGGAAGTTCGTCTTCGTGGTCGCGCCGAACAAGACGACGATGGTCCCCGAGTTCCTGCCCGCGCGGTACTTCGGCAAGGACTGCGCGGCCAAGGCGCGCGACGCCTTCTGGCAGCGGATCGGGCCCGAGGCCGGCGCGATCGACCTGCGGCCCGGTCTGGACGCCGCCAAGGAACGGACCAAGGCACCGGTCTACTCGAAGTTCGACACGCACTGGACGCACGACGGCGGCGTCGTCCTGACGCGTGCGATCGCGGAGAACATCAAGCCCGGCGTCTCGACGTCGTGGAAGGTGACCGACGGCCGCAACGTCCAGCTGCCCGGCGACCTGCCGCCGTTGCTCGGCGAGCAGAACACGGTCACGCTCCGGTCGTACAAGATCGCGCCGGACGGGATCTCGGTGGCGACGCGGCCGGTGCCGCCCAGCCCCACGGAGCCGGTGCACATGACGCAGTCGACCGGCACCGGGATCATCGGCGGCAAGGTCGGCATGCTCGGCGACTCGTTCACGTTCTACGTCGGGCAGTACGTCGTCGCGCCGTTCTCGGACATCACCCTGCAGAACAGCGACCGCGTCCCGCAGGACCCCACTAAGGTCGGCGCGATGCTCGCGGACAAGGACGTGGTCGTCTTCGAGGCGGCCGAACGGAGCCTGGTCGGCGGGGTCAACCCGCTGCTGGACCAAGGGGTGATCGACCGCATCGCCGCGGAGCTGGCGAAGCGGCCCAAGTAGCGGGGCCAGGACCGTTACAGTTCCGTCGTGAGCAGCAGTCAGGACACCAACCGGCCGGTCGGCACGGTCGCGGTGTGGGGGACGTTCGACCTCGACAACTTCGGGGACCACCTCTTTCCGCGCGTCACCGAGCAGGAGATCACCCGTCGCCTCGTCGGCTGGCGGGTCCGCCCGTACTCCCCCTACGGCGACGAGCACCCGTGCCGGATGGACGGCGGCCTCGTCGCCGAGTCGCTCGGCGAGTGGAGCCCCGAGCGCGTCCACCAGCTGTCGCAGGCCGCCGACCTCACCCTGATCGGCGGCGGCGAGATCATCCACTACCGCGACGAGCTGCTCGCTCCCGCGTACGGCGCGACCGCCGAGGCGCTCACCAGGCGGGCGCCCAGCCGGTTCTTCGTCGAGGGCCTCGGCGCCGAGTACGAGAAGAACCACCCGGTCGTGTGGAACGCGGTCGGCATCCCGTTCCTGCCGACGCCCGAGCAGGCCGGGGCGATCAAGGACTCGGTCAGCCGCCGCGACTACGTTGCGGTGCGCGACGAGCTGTCCCTCGAACGCCTCCGCGCGTGCGGCGTCGAGTCCGATGTGGACGTCGTGCCGGACATCGGCTTCCTGCTCGACCGGCTGACCGACGAGTCGGTGCTCGCCGAGCGGCTGCGCTACCTCAAGTTCATGGGCTGGTACCCGGCCGAGCGGCCGGCGCTGATCGTGCACGCGAACCGGTCGGCGATCCCGCAGGTCGCCGAGCTCGCGAAGGTCATCGACTGGGCGCTCGACGAGGCCGTCACCGGTGACATCGTGCTGCTGGAGACCGGTCCGATCCACGGCGACGGCGCGTTCGCCGACGCACTGGAGCAGCGGCTCACCGGGCGCACCGTCTACCGGCTGCCGAGCGGCCAGCCGCCCGAGGACGTGCTCGCCGCGATCTGGGGCTCGGCCGGCGTGATCGCGATGAGCTTCCACGCCAACATCGCGGCGTTCGTCCACGGCAAGCCGTGGGTGATCCTCGACCTCAACGGGCAGAGCAAGCTCGAGGCGCTCGCCGCCACGATGGGTGCGCCCGACCAGCGTGGTGTCGACGCCGACACGCTGTCCAACGCCATTCGCGCGGCGTTCGTCCGCCCGGCGAACCCGGATCTGCTGCGGCAGCTCCAGGCCCGCGTGGACGCGCACTTCGACCGGATCGCCGAGATCGCGCAGTCGGCGTGGCAGGAGCGCGGCGGTGACGCGGCCGCGCGGATCGCCGACCTGACCCGGCAGAACGCTTTGCTGCGCAAGGCCTACCGGCAGCTGCGGCAGCGGCAGACCGTCGAGCGCAACGCGTTGCTGGAGAAGATCGAGGAACTCCAGGCGTTGCGAATGTACGAGGGCGTACCCGTCGAGAAGCTCAAGCACGACAGCGAGGAACTCGCCCGGTTGCGCGACACGAAGCTGTTGCGCTGGAGCCGTCCGCTGCGCACGACCTACGGCCGGTTCAGGAGGTCCGGGTCGTGACCATGACACCGCAGGTGTCGATCGTGCTGGTGTCCTACGGCGGCCGGGCCATGCTCAACCGCTGCCTGTACCTGGTCTCCGAGCACACGACCATTCCGCACGAGATCATCGTCGTCGACAGCGGTTCGCCGGACGGCACCGATCGCTTCGTCGGTGAGCACATGCGCGGCGCGCGCGGGCACGTCGTCGGCCGCAACGTCGGGTTCGGCGCGGGCTCGAACCGCGGTGTCCTCGACGCGCGGGCGCCGTACGTGTTGTTCCTCAACGCCGACGTCGAGGTGGCGCCGGGCTGGCTGGAGCCGCTCGTCGACGTGCTCGACTCGGATGAACGCGTCGGCGCGGTCGCGCCGATCATGCGCGACCAGACCGGTGAGGTGCAGGAGTTCGGGTCCGTCGTCGGCGGCGACGGCTGGTGCCGCGCCTGGGGCGACGGCGCCCCGCTCGGCCCCGAGAACCAGATGTTCCCGCACGACGTCGACTACGCCTCCGCCGCGTGCCTCCTGGTGCGCCGCAAGGCGTTCAACCACGTCGGCGGCTTCTCGTCCGACTACGACACCGCCTACTTCGAGGACGTCGACCTGGCCTTCGCGCTGCGCGCGGCCGGGTGGTCGGTCCGGGTCGACCCGCGCTCCACGGTGATGCACCAGCGGCACGGTTCGTCGGACGGCAAGACGGCCAAGGAGCTGATGGAGGTCAACCACAGCACGTTCCTGCGGCGCTGGGGCTCCGACCTCGCGGGCCGGCCCGCCCTGCCGCCGAAGTTCGAGAAGCGGCCGCTGTTCTACCTCGCGCGCGACGCGATCGTGGACGAGCGGATCCTCGTCGTGGACGACCGTGTGCCGAACGCGGACCGCGGCAGCGGCGACCCGCGCACGCACCGGCTGCTGGAGTCGCTCGCCTCGCCGAACCGGCGGGTCACGTTCCTCGCCAGGGACATCCTGCGCGCCGAGGCGTACGCGCCCGCGTTGCAGGAGCTGGGCATCGAGGTGGTGTGGCAGCACTCCAGCCCGTTCCAGATCCTCGCCGAGCGGGCCGGGCTGTACGACGTGGTGATCGCCATGCGCCCGCACAACTTCCAGTGGATCGCGGACGCGGTGGCGCAGAGCCAGCCGCAGGCAGTGAAGGTCTACGACGCCGAGGCGTTGTTCCACCGCCGGGCCGAGCAGTACGTGCGCGCCGCTTCGAGTGACAGCGAACGGGCGCGGCTGCAGCAGGAACTCGAAGAGCAGCGCGCGGTCGAGGAGGCCGCGTTCCGCTGGGCGGACGTCGGCGTGTGCGTCACCGAGATCGAGGCGGAGTGGGCGACGAGCATCGCGCCGGACACCGCGATCAAGGTCGTCGGGTATCCGGTCGAGATCGGACCGCGGGTGCCGACCGTGTCAGAACGCCGTGGCATCTCGTACTTCGGTGGCTTCATGGGCGGACCGGGAACGCCGAACGAGACCGCGGTGCTCGACCTCGTCGCGGACGTTCTCCCGGCACTGCGGGAGAAGCACCCGGATCTCACGATGTCCGTGATCGGCGCCGACCCGACGCCCGCGGTGCGTGCGCTGGCGTCCGAGTACATCGACGTCGTCGGCCGCGTGCCGAGCCCGGCCTACTGGCTGGGCCGGACGCGCGTGCAGGTCGTGCCGATGCGGTTCGGCGCGGGCGTGAAGCTGAAGTTCCTCGACTCGATGGCCGCGGGCCTGCCGTTCGTGACGACTCCCGTTGGCGCGGAAGGACTTCGGCTCGGTTCCGAGCTGGAGCGCCACCTGGTGGCCGAGTCGTCCGCGGAGATGGTCGAACGCGTGCACGCGTTGCTGTCCGACGACGAGCTGTGGAGCGATGTCCAGCGTCAGCTGCTGGACATCGCGCGCACCTGGTTCTCCTGGAAGGCGTTCGACGCCGAGGTGGACGAGGTGATGGCCGAGTGCGGCGTCTCACCCCGTCCGTAGTCCCCTACTTGGCGGGGTGTTCCGCCAGCTGACGTTCGAGGAGCGTGTCGAAGGCGGCCTTCACGGTCGCCTCGTCCGCGCCGTACGCCTCGACGCGAACGACGAAGTCGCCGTTGATGTAGTGCGCCCGGTACGTCGCGACCTTGTTCGCGGCCGTCAGCGGCAGGTGCCGGACCTTCACGCCGGTCGGCGCGGTGGGCACGAGCTCGAAGCTGGCCGCCTGGTAGAGCGCGTCGATCTTGTCCAGCGCCGTCGCGGGGGTACCGGCCTTGAACGCCCAGATGCCCTGCGACAGACCGGCCGCGTCGTCGGTGCTCACGGCGAACCGCACCTCGGACACGCCCGCGCCCTGCAGGATCTGCGCTTCCTCCAGCGTCGGGACCTTGGCGGCCAGCGCCTCCTCGATCGACAGCGTCTTGAACTGCGAGACCTTGCCCGGCACCTCGACGAACGGCCCCTCGGGCACGGTCTTCGGCTTGGTCGTGGTGGTCGGCGCCTGCGTGGTCGACTGCTGCTGCGCGGTGGTCTGGTCCGTGGGACCGCCGCCACCGCCGCGACCCCACAGGAAGTACGCGCCCACACCGAGTCCGGCGACGAGCAGGACGATCAGCACGATCAGGATGATCTTGCCCTTGCCGCCCTTCGACTCGTCGTCGAAGACCTCGGGACCCTGCTTCTGTCCCCAGGCATCGACCCCGGACGCTCCGGCGCCCCACGGCGGCGGCGAGATCACGTCCTGCTGGCCCCAGCCGCCGCCCTGGTCCCACGACTGCGCGGGGAAGCCGCCGCTGTTCGGTCCCGGCACGACCTGGGTGCGGTCGGCCGGCCCCGGCATCTGCTGCTGAGGCTGTGGACCCGTGACCGGGCGCACGAACTGCGTGCGGTCGGAGTCCTGCGCGGGCTGCTGTGGTTGTTGCGGGGGTTGCTGCTGCTGCGGGGACACGACCTGGGTGCGATCGGGGTTGTCCTGCTGCGGCTGGGCCGGGCCGGGACCCCATTTGAACGGGGGCGGGAACGGACCCTGTTGCTGCTGTGGTTGTTGCGGTGCGGCGGGTTGCCCCGCCGCCGCGGTGAGCAATTCGTCCCGGCGACGGCGGTAGTCGTCCGCCGAGATGCGCCCGGCAGCCAACGCGCTGTCGAGCTCCTGCAAGTCCTCTTGCCAGGACATCTGGCCCCTCCATGTGTTGCCTGACCGGGCACATTGTGACTGCCCCGGTTCAGTGCGCGTGCTCAGACCTTGATGACGAGGCTGATCCGATACAACCGCTCGCCCGAACGGACCAGAACCTTGGCGTCCTGGACACCGGGTTTCGCGACCGCGTGCCAGCCGGCGCGGCCGGTGCCGTGCGTCGTCTCCGCCACGTCCGGGCGCGGCACGCCGACGGCGCCGCCTCCGACGACCACGCTGCCGCCGTCCACCACCATGACGCAGTCCGCCGCGTGACCGTCGATCACGGCCCAGCCGAACATCTTCGTGTCGCCCGTGACCGGTCCGGTCTCGACGGCGCCCGCCGTCTTCGAAGACCCGACCGGGCCGGGAAGTTCCGCCACCTGGCTCATGTCGACGAGCGAGCCCAGCTCGTACTTGCCGCAGCCGAGCGTGAAGTCGTCCGTGAAGGGATACGCCTTCAGCGACCGCAGGATCGGCAGGACCGCCTTGGTGGAGTTCATGTTCTCGATGACCGACGGCGCCTCGACGCGCATCGCCACCGCCAGCATCGGCTGCTGCGGATAGTTCGCGCGCACGTCGGTCGCGTGCGCGCTGCCGACCGCGTAGGTCGTCACGCCCATGAGCAGCGTGAGCGGCACGACCTGCCGCCGGAACCGCGTCACCAGCACGAGGAACGCGGCCGCGCCCAGCAACGCGATCATGGCGTAGCGCGGGGTCAGGCCCTCACCGGTGTTGAACTTCGCCCGGCTGATGCCGACCATCACCGCGACGAGCACGACCAGCACGGCTAGCCCGACCCAGCCCGCGTCGTCCACAGTGGACCGATCACGCAGTCCTTTGACGACAACGAACGCGATGAACGCGGCGATGATCGTGCCGGCGACGAACGCGAGGTCCGTGCTGCGCGCCGCGAACACCTGGCCGAGCGTCGCGACCGTGGTGCCGAGGATCGTGTCCGCGCCGAGCAACGTGGGCGCCGGATACGACGGCGGGCGCGCGGGCAGCAGCCACAACACGATCGTCACGACACCGAGTCCGATCGGCAGCAGCACCTGCCACAACCGGTCGCGGCGCAGCCACGCGATCAGCGCGAGCGCCACCCACACCGGAAAGGCGCTGCCGTGCCCGAAGCAGCCGATCGCCGCGAACACCGCCGCGAGGACCGTCTGTCCACGTTGGGCGAAATACACGGCCACGACCGCGGGCACGAGGCCGACGAGCCAGTGCAGTCCGCTCATGCCCATGCCGAAGAACTCGAGCGCGGCCGACGAGAACAGCAGCAGCGAGAGTCCGGCGATGACCGCGACGCGGGCGGTGCCGGTGAGCCGCGCCGGGAGCATGCGGACCAGCACCACGAAGATCACGGCGACCAGCAGGACGTTGAACAGGCCGAGCACGTAGTTGTAGGCGTGGAAGAACTTGGCGTCCAGCCAGAACAACGGCCCGACGAGCGTGATCGGGTGCTCGTTGTACAGGTCGAAGAGCTGCCCGGACCGCAACGAGCCGTCCGGCCACGTCACCTTGGCGAGGATCGTCCAGTAGTCGTTGAAGTTCATCCGCGGCGACCGCAGCGCCTCCGCTATCGCCAGCAGGGCCGGGATCGGGACGACGGCCCACAGCAGCAGGCGCGACGACACGCGTCTCCTGGGCTGTGGGTCCTCCGTCCGCTCTTCGGTCTGCTCTGCCTCGGCGACCGACATCAGTCGACCTTGACGGCTTTGAGGACCTGCATCAGGAACTCGTTGAACTTCTTGCCGATCTCCTGGTCCGGGATCGTGCTCGGCCCGGCCGTGGCGACGCGGATCGTGACCTTGCCGGACGTGTAGACCCCGCGGTACAGGAACTGGTCGTTGGCCGCGATCTTCATCAGCGTCACGTTCTCCGGCACGTCCACCTGCTCCACAGTGGACCATCCACCGGTCTTCATGTTGTCGACCAGGGTCTTGGCGAGTTCCTTGGCGGACTGCTCGTCCTTGGCGACATAGGCGGCGACGGCCTGGCCGACCCCGGCGCTGCTCGCGACCTTGTCGAACACCTTCTCGACGCCCGCGGCCTGCATCGCCTTGGCGTCCTTCTCGCTGATGACTCCGGCAGCCTTGGCCTTGTCGACGGTGTACTCACCGTTCTTGGGGCTCGGCGTGCCGTTGGGCTCCGGCAGGATCGCGTTGAACGCGGGTGCGTCGACCGGCTGAGCCGAGCTGGACGGCGGGTTCTGCTGCGCGTCGGTCCCCGAGTCGCGGAACGCGAAGAACCACACGCCGCCGCCGATCAACGCCAGCACCAGCACGCCGATCAGGATCGGGACGAGCTTGGACTTGCCGCCGCCCTCGTCGAACACCTCCGGGCCGTGCATGCCCTGCGACTGCCAGCCGGGCACGCCGAAGCTCTGGTCACCGGCGGCCCACGGCGGGGCGGTCTGCTGCGGCCCCGGCTGCTGGAACGCGGGAACCTGAACGAACTGGGTCTTGTCCGCGTCCGTGCGAACGACCTGAGTCCGGTCGGCTTCCGGTTGCTGTCCACCACTTGAGACGACCTGCGTGCGGTCCGCGTCGCCCGGTGCGGGCGGCGTCGCGACCCACCGCTGAGGCTGAGCTCCACCGCTGGACGCCGCCGCGAGCAGCTGATCGCGCCGTGCGCGGTGCTGGTCAGGAGAAATCCGCCCCGCCGCGACCGCTTCGTCGAGCGCCCTCAGCTCTTCCTGCCACCCCATCTGGCGTCCCTCTCACTGCGGAGTCCCTCGTGCCTCGTGCCGGAGGGAGACTATGCCACCAGGCCTTTGCACTCAGTGTGAATGCCCAGGTTGTCCTGCTGGCCAGTACATTCAACCCATGGTGTGGTTCGGCCGGGACAAGACCCGGGTGATCAGTGCTGCCGAGGCCCTGCCGGGCCGATCGACCCCCATTCCGGTGCCACCTTCCCACGCGGTGTTCACCGACCGCCCGCTCAGCCTGCCGTTTCCATCCGGTCTGCGGACCGCCGTCGTCGGCATGGGCTGCTTCTGGGGCGCCGAGCGCCTGTTCTGGCAGACACCTGGTGTGTGGAGCACGGCCGTCGGCTACGCGGGCGGCCACACGCCGAACCCCACCTATGAAGAGGTCTGCTCCGGTCTCACCGGGCACACCGAGGCCGTGCTGATCGTGTTCGATCCCGCCGAGCTGCCCTATCAGGTTTTGCTGCGGATCTTCTGGGAGGGCCACGACCCCACGCAGGGCATGCGGCAGGGCGCGGATGTCGGAACTCAGTACCGGTCGGCCGTCTACTGGGCGGACGAGGGGCAGCGGGTGACGGCGGAGGCTTCGGCTGCCGTCTATCAGGCGGCGTTGGACGCGTCCGGGCACGGGAAGATCACCACGGAGATCGCCGAGCTGCGGGAGTTCTACTACGCCGAGGAGTACCACCAGCAGTACCTGTCGGAGGCCAAGAACCCGTACGGCTACTGCGGGCTGGGCGGCACCGGCGTCTCGTGCCCGGCGGGGCTCAAGATCGCCGACTAGCACGGATCGTGATCGGGTCGCCGGCGTGCTGGCACTGATCGCCGGCGCCGGGGCGTTGCTCCTCACCAGGCGCCGCAAGGCCTAGAACGCGAAAGGGCCCGCCTGCCAGGCGGGCCCTTTTGAGTAGCAGTACTCATGACGTCCCGGGGTGTGAGCCAGGACTCTCGTGAACATGACTGCACCATCGGTTTCGACGACGCCGGCCTTCTACGCCCAGGCGGTCGTCTCCTTCGGGCTCTCACTGACCTCCGTGGCCTTCGGGGTCTTCTTCCTGCCGGTGGACGGGTGGGTGCGCGCGTTCCTGGGGATCGCGATGCTCTACACCGTCACCTCGGCGTTCACCCTGGCGAAGGTCATCCGTGACCGCCAGGAGGACGGCTACATCGCCAGCCGGGTTGACCGAGCACGGCTCGACAAGATCCTGACCGACCACGACCCGTTCAAGGTCACCGGCTAGCAGAAGATCAGCCCGCACGGCCTCGTCGTCGTGGTGGTCGTCGGCGGTGGCGGGGGCTTGGTGGTCGTCGGCTTGGGCGGCGTCGTGACGGCGACCGTTGTGGTGGTCGTCGTCGGTGCCGCCGACGAGGACGACGGCTTCGTGGTGGTGGTGGACGACGGCGCCGAGCTGGAGCTCGAGTCCGACGGCAGCGACGTCGGCGTGTTGACCAGTGAGACGGTCATCTTGGGCGACTGCTTGGACATCGTGACGTCGACGGGCGCCGCGCCACCTGCTAGCGGCGACTGGGGACCGACGATGGTGAGTACCGCGGCCAGGGCAGCCCCGATGAGCGCACCCATGCCGAGGCGCCCTGGTCCGCTCATTCCGCCGAGCACCCGGATTGCCTATCTTGTTCACTCGATCGGGTCAAGCGGATCGCATTAATTGTTCATCAAACAACAGTCACAGTAACCGGGATGACACCCGCCGAGAGCGGTGCCAGAGCCTTGAAACCCCGTGGTGTCAGGTCGATGCAGCGGCCGCGGATGTACGGACCGCGGTCGTTGATTCGTACGATGACGGACTTGCCGTTGTTGCGGTTCGTGACCTTCACGCGTGTGTTGAAGCGCAACGTCTTGTGCGCGGCGGTGAGAGCGTTGGGGTTGAACGGTTCGCCGGACGCGGTGGTGCCGCCGCCGGTGTAGTACGACGCCTTGCACGTCTCCGCCGAGGCGGTCGGCGCGGTGATGACCTGGGTGGTGGCGACCGAGGTCAGCACGAGGGCGGCCGCGGTGAGGATCTTCTTGGTGGACATGCACCAATTCCCGCAGCAAGCGGTAAAGGAGTGCCTAATGCGCGGTTAGCCGGGGAACGACTCCGCCGCGGCGATCAGGCCGTCCTCCAGGTACGGCCGGTCGCGCAGCTGGTCGAGTACCGCCGACACGCGGTCGCGCAGGCACGCGTGGTCCTCCCAGAAGGAGTGGTCCACGTACAGGATGCTGGCCAGCAGATCACCGCTGTACATGTACGCCTCCACCAGCGGGTCCTCCTCCACCTCCTCGAGCGCGAGCGGCACCGTGAACTCCAGCGCGACGTGGTGCGTGACCAGCTCGCGGAGATCCATCGGGCACAGCTGGCGCACCGGCCGGCGCCGGAGCTTGTGCAGCTCGCGGTACACCCAGGTGGACTCGGGCCCCGGCTTACTCCAGCGGTCGCCCGCGAGCTGCGCGAGCGTGAGCTGCCGGTCGAAGTCCGTTGCCACAGGGACATCGTCCCCGACGGACGCAAGCTCAGCGCGCGGAATGCGGCAGAGGTTCGGAGTTCGGTACCGGCCAACCCACTCTGACCAGCACGTTTCCGTGCACCATCCGGGCGTGACTGGCCAGGCCCCACACCGTGGCGGCGAGCAGTACCGAGCTCAACGCCTCACCGGCGCGCAGCGGGTCCTTCATCACCAGCGACATCACCACGCCGCGGTCCTTCGACACCGGCACCAGCGACGCCTCCTCCGCCTGGGCGGCCTGCAGCAGCCACGTCAACGCCGAGACCGGCACCTCCTGGTCGGCGAACGGCCGCGGATCGGCCCGGCGGATCGAGATCGCCGCCGCGGAGGCCACCTCGGACACCATCGGATCAGACATGGCCGGGTCGAGGTCCCAGCGCGGGAACACGGTCGCGAGCCGGTCGCCCTCGGTCTTGCGGTGCACGCGGGTCGACCAACCCAGCGCCGAGAACCCGATCCGGACGTGGTGCAGCGCCGCTCCGCATGCGATCAGCGCGGCGTCGTCGGTCCTGGTGGTGATCAGCTCGACCCGGTCGACACCGATGCGCCAGCGGGTCGGCGGCACCAGGTCGAGCGCAGGGGCCCTCGACGCGAGCTTGAGCACCTCCTCGACCGTCGCCGCGTCGGGCATTCGCACACTCGTCGCTGTCATGGTTCGCATCGTCGCCCAGCGTGGCTGCGCGCAGGTTGCGTCACGACTGCGCACGCGCTACCACCTGCGCGGTCGTCATGCCGCTGCCCCGCGCGAACGCCGCCTCGTAGCCGTCGCCGAGGGCGTGGCGGGCGAGCGCGACGCACTGCTCGTGCGCCGACGCGAAGTTCGCCGAACCGAAGAGCGGCAGACCGACCGACCGCCACACCCGGTCCGCGCCGCCCAGCAGCAGCGCAGCGAGGTCGGCCTTGCCGGTGAGGACCGCGAGCAACGCCAGCAGTTCGACGGCCAGCGCGATGCCCAGCAGGTCGTCGAACCGTTCCTTGATGCGCAACGACTCCAGCGCCAGGGTCCGGGCGCCCTCGACGTCACCGCGGGCGGTCGCGACGAACGCGAGCACGTACAACGCGTACGCCAGCGCCCACTGCTCGCCGTACTCCTCGCACTCGCGCCGCGCGTCCGCGCACAGCTGCTCTGCCTCGTCGAGCCGGCCCCGGAACGCCACGGTCATCGCGAGCGCGACCCGCGACATGATCACGTTGCTGTCCAGGTGCCCGAGCTCCACGTGCCGCCGGTACGCCTGCTGCAACAGCTCCGCGCCCTGCTCCAGGTCGTCCTCGAAGACGGCCGCGGCACCCATGACGTACCGGGCGTAGGCCACGGAGTGCTCGTCACCCAGGAGGGCGGCGTCGGTGTTGCATTGCCGCACCAGGCTCGGCACCGCGGACGTGTTGCCCTGCAACGTCGCCACGTACGCGCTGACCCACATCGCCTTGCAGCGTGCCTCGCTCGGCTCGGTGTCCAGCGACAGCGCCCAGTTCAGCCAGTGCCGTCCCTCGGCGAGCCGGCCGCAGCCGACCCAGTAGAACCACAGCGTTCCCGCGAGCCGCAGGCCCAGATCGGCCTCGCCCGGTGTGGTCAGCGAGAACTCCAGCGCCGCGCGGAGGTTGCCGCGCTCGGCGGTCATCCGGCCGACCGTCCCCGGCTGCTCTCCGGAGAACCAGGCGCGTTCGCCCTCCTCGGCGATGTCGAGGTACCAGTCGCGATGTCGTCGGCGCAGCTGTCGTTCGTCACCCTCGGCACGCAGCTTCGCCTGGCCGTACTGGCGCACGGTCTCCAGCAGCCGGTAGCGCGCCACGCCGTCGCGTTCCTCGCGCAGCAGCACGGACTTGTCCACCAAACCGTCCACGGCGTCGAAGACGACGTCCATCTCGAGCTGACCGTCCGAGCAGACGGCCTCCGCGGCCTCCAGATCGAAGCCGCCCGCGAACACCGACGCCCGGTGCCACAGCAGTTGTTCGCGCGGCGAGCACAGGTCGTAGCTCCAGTCCATGGTCGCGAGCAGGGTCTGGTGCTGCGGCAACGCGTTGCGCCCGCCCTCGTTGAGGACCTTGAACCGATCGTCCAATCTGGACAGCAGCTGCGCGGGGGACAGGGTGCGCACGCGCAGTGCCGCGAGCTCGATCGCGAGCGGGATCCCGTCGAGCCGGCGGCACAGGTCCGCGACCGCCACCTCGTTGTCCGCGGTGATCCGGAACCTGCCGGGCACGGCGGCGTCCGCCCGTTGCGCGAACAGCGTGGACGCCGGATGCGGCACGGACATCGGCGCCACCGCCAGCACCTGCTCGCCGTACACGCGCAGGGGCCGGCGGCTGGTCGCGATGATCCGCAGTCCGGGAGCGGCGCGCAGCAACGTGTCCGCGAGGATCGCGCTGTGGTCGACGACGTGCTCGCAGTTGTCCAGCACGAGCAACGTCTCCCGGTCACGCAGGTGCTCGGTGAGCACCGCGAGCAGGCCACGTCCGGTCTGGTCGACGATCCGCAGCGTCTCCGCCACCGTGTGCGGCACCAGCGCCCGGTCGCGCAACGCGGCCAGCTCGACCACCCACACGCCGTCGGCGAACTGGGCCTGCAGCTGCCGTGCGATGTGCACGGCGAGGCGGGTCTTGCCGACGCCGCCCACGCCGGTGAGCGTCACCATCCGGTGCTCCGCCAGCAGCTTCGCCACGTCGTCGGTCTCCGGCCGGTCGACGAAGCCGGTGACCTCCGCGGGCAGGTTGCCCTGCCGCGTGATCCGCACCGACGCGCCCGCGGGGTCCAGCGCGGGATCGTTGCGCAGCACGGCGGCTTCCAGCGCGCGCAGTCCCGAACCCGGCTCGATGCCGAGCTGTTCGATCATGGTCGTGCGCGCCCGCTGGAACGCGGCCAGCGCGTCCGCCTGCCGCCCGCACCGGTAGAGCGCGAGCATGAACAGCTCCCAGAGCCGTTCGCGGAACGGATGTCGTTCGACGAGCGCGGCCAGCTCACCGACGACGGCCGCGTGCCGCGCCAGCGTGAGGTCCGCGAACATCAGGTCCTCGGTCACGTCCAGCCGTAGCTCGCCGAGCCGCGTCGCCTCGTGCCGCGCCCACTCGCTGGGGCGGCAGTCGGCGAGCGGGTCGCCGGTCCACAACGCGAGCGCGTCCCGCAGTTTCTCCGCGCCCCCGCACGGATCCTGCTCGGTCAGCGCGCGGCCTTCCGCGGCGAGTGTCTGGAACTTGATCACATCGACGCTGTCGACCGGGACGTGCAGCGCGTAGCCGGGGTCGCGCGTGGCGATCACCTCGTCGAGCCCGGCGTCGCGCAGCTCCTTGCGCAGGTGCGCAAGGAGGCTGTGCAGCGTCTTCGTGGCCGTGACCGGTGCGTTGTCCGACCAGAGCGCGTCGACGAGCGCGGTGCGCTGGACGGTTTCGCCCGGCCGGACGGCCATCCGGGCGACGAGCGTGCGTTGTCCTGCGCCTTTGAGAGGTACAACTCCGTGCGGGCCGGTCAGTTCGACCGGCCCGAGTAACCGGATGATCAACGTTTCGAATCCTGTCGTCAGCCCCCGACGACTTGGGTCGGCGCCAATTTACGCGTTGACGTTGACAGAATTCTGTGCGCCGAATGGCTGGTTCAGGCGAGCGCCGCGTCCAGCGTGATCTTCGTGCCGGCGAGCGCCTGGCTGACCGGGCAGTTCTCCTTGGCGTTCTCGGCGGCCTCGACGAACGCGGTGTTGTCGATGCCGGGCACGACGCCGCGCACGGTCAGGTGGATGCCGGTGATGCCGGTGCCGGGCACGAACGTCACCTCGGCGGAGGTGTCCAGCGACTGCGGCGGCGTGCCCGCCTTGGTCAGGCCGTTGGAGAACGCCATCGAGAAGCACGACGAGTGCGCGGCCGCGATCAGCTCCTCGGGGCTGGTCTTGCCGTTCGCCTGTTCGGCGCGGGAGGGCCAGCTGACGGCGTAGGTCCCGATGCCGGACGACTCCAGCGTCACCTCTCCCTGGCCTTCGAAGAGGGAGCCTTCCCAGTGCGTGGTTGCCTTGCGGGTGGTGGCCATGGTCTCCAGTCCTATCGGCTCAGCTCGAACAGACGGATCCACCTTGGCACGATTCGGCCGGACGCACGAAAAAAGCCCACGCTGTGGGCTGAGGAGCCTTCTGGGGGTCCGGGGGCTTGCCCCCGGCGGGGGTTTGGGGGCTCGGCCCCCAATGTGATGGCGAACGAAAAAGGCTCACGCTCTCCGTGAGCGTGAGCCTTCCATTCGAGAGCGGATGACGAGACTCGAACTCGCGACCCTCACCTTGGCAAGGTGATGCGCTACCAACTGCGCTACATCCGCGTGCACCTCATCGGTACGCCGAGAACTATACCAACCCTCAAACCGCGTCTCGACCGGGGGGCTGCAGTCCGGCCAGAAGTCGATCTACCTCGGTCAACCTCTCCGCAGGCCAGCGCCACTCCCACAGCGCCCGCACCTTCGGCAGCACGTCGATCGGCAACCAGGGGGCGACCTCGTCGCGCAGGTCCCAGTCGTCGAACACGTGCTCGTAGAAGCTCACCAGAGCGGCGTTCTCCAGGAACTGCTCCGACTGCTGGAAGCACCAGTGCGCGAACCCGTACGCGCGGCGCAGGACGTCGTCGTCGCCGGCGCGGTGCGCTTCCATCACCAGCTGGTAGAGCTCGGAGAAGAAGACATGGCACGACCACGACTCGTGTTCGGCGGCACCACGAAGCTCCGGCACGAGTGCCAGAGCCCGTTCCCGCCAGTCGACCACAGGCTGAAGATAGCCCGTGCGCACGCCTTCAACTCACCCTTGACGCCCACCTGTAATCGTCTCGTCACCGGATGCGTTCCGCTGATCAGCTCACGACGAAAGGATGGTCTTGGTTATCGAGGTGTGTGCGCGGACTGGGCAGGTCAGCCGGGTTCTGGCAAGTTGAAGCGCGTGATGGTCGACGAGAACGAGGTCGACCGGGAGCTGCTGGTCAGGGTGCGCGAGGGCGACGACTCCGCATACGGCGAGCTGTTCTCCCGGCACGCGGACGCGGTCCGCAGATTCTCGCTTCGCCACGTCCGTGAGCCGGCCGAGGCGGACGACCTCACCGCCGAGTCGTTCTTCCGGATGCTGCAGGCGATCCGCCGTGGTAGCGGTCCCACGGACCACGTGCGCACGTACCTGCTGACGGTCGCGCGGCGCGTGGCGTGGGAGTGGAGCGGTCGCAGGCGGGACGTGCCGGTCGAGGACGAGGAGCTCTCGCGGCGCGTGGAGCCGGTGGCCGACAACGCGTTGCGGCGCGCCGAGCACAGCCTGATCACCCGTGCGTTCACCAGCCTGCCGGAACGGTGGCGCGTGGTGCTGTGGCGCGTCGAGGTCGAGGGTGAACGGCCCGCGACCGTCGCGCCGCACTTCGGTCTTTCGCCGAATGCCATGTCCGCGCTGGCCCGCCGGGCCCGCGAAGGCCTGCGCGCGGCGTACCTGCAGGCCCACCTGGCCGACGACGCCGGTCGTTCGACATGCGCGTCCGTGCGCGCGAAGCTCGGCACGTACACCGCCGGCGGCGTCCAGGGCGTCGAGGCGCGGCGGATCGACCAGCACCTGCGGTCGTGCGCGTCGTGCACCGCGCTGCAGGCCGAGCTGAACGACGTCTGCGCGACGTTGCGGTCGCACGCCGAGCTGCTGGTGGTGCCGGCGACGCTCGGGGTCGGCACCGCGCTGGTCGCGAAGGGCTCGATCGTGCTCGGCCGCGTGAAGCTCGCGTTCGCCGCGGCGGGCGTGGCCACGATCGGCCTGTTCGGCGTGATGGCGAGCGCGTTCAGCGGGTCGGCCGGTCCGGGGGTCGTGCACCCCGACCAGAACGCCGTGCTCGCGATCTCGTCGTCGAGCGGCTCGTCGCCGACCGGCCAGGCGCCGATCGGCACGGTCAGCAGCGGGCACAACGAGGAGGTCGCCGACCACGTCGTGCCGGTGCAGAACCCGGTCGGACCACCCCAGGTGGTGAAGCCGGCCCGGACCCAGCTGTCACAGCCCGTGGTCACCTCGACGTCCACGCCGACGCGTTCGCAGTCCGGTTCCGCCGGGCCGACCGAGCGGTCGTTGTCGACGACCACGACCACGACGACGCAGCTCCGGGCGCTCGACACGCCCGCGTCGACGACCAGTTCCCCGGCTCCCTCAACGGCCACGCCGACGACGTTCACCCTGTACCCGACGCCGAAGCAGACCCCGACGTAGTTCACCCACAGGGCTCATCGGACAGGCGGTACGGTTGTCGCACCCAGTGTGACGAGCGTGGGAGACGGGTTATGACGCGGCTGGTGCGCGGTGCCGACGGACGGATGTGGACGGTTCACAGCCGGGTCGAGTGGCGGAACCCGGTGGCCTCGGACGACTTCGAGCACGATGTGAGCGGTGGCGTGCTGCCGGGCGTGATGATGGCCGGCCTGCTGCTGATCATGGCGGTGGTCCTGGTGGCGTGGACGCCGTCGCAGGTCGTGATCCCCGGCTGGCTCATCCTGGCGCTGATCTTCCTGGCCGGGTTCTTCCCGGTCCGCTGGCTGATCCGCCGCCCGCACACGCTCGTCGCGGAGAGCAAGGCGACGCCCGACGACCTGCCGCCGGAGCGCTGGGTCGGCTCGGTGCGCGGCCCGCTGGCCGTCCGCCAGGAGGCCGCCCGCGTGGCGCGCACGATCGAGATGCACTCGCTTCCCGACGTCGATGGCGTGCTGCAGCCGGTCGATTGATGGAGTTCACACACTCGCTGCAGGCCATCGATGGCGTGCTGCAGCGCTGTGTTCTACAAGTCTGGCGAACTGATGTGACACTGGTGGGGTGCCGGAGCTACCCGAGGTAGAAGCCCTAGCCCACCACCTGCGTGAACACGCGGTCGGCCGCACCGTGCACCGCGTCGACGTCGCCTCACTGCAGGTCCTGAAGACCTTCGACCCACCATGGACCGCGCTGCACGGCCGCACCGTGACGGGTGCGGGCCGGTTCGGCAAGCACCTCGACCTGGACTGCGACGGCCTGCACCTGGTCGTCCACCTGGCGCGCGCCGGCTGGCTGCGCTGGTCGGACACTCTCTCCGCCCCACCACCCAAGCAGGGGCGCGGCCCCCTCGCGTTGCGCGTGCACCTCGGCCCGCCCGGCCAGGGCCCCGGCTTCGACCTCACCGAGGCCGGGACGAAGAAGGGCCTCGCGGCGTGGATCGTGAAGTCCCCGTCCGAGGTCTCGAGCATCGCCAGGCTCGGGCCGGACGCGCTCTCCCTCAGCCGGGGCGAGCTGGAGGACCTGCTGTCCGGCCGCACCGAGCGGCTGAAGACGGCGTTGACCGACCAGGGCCTGATCGCGGGCATCGGCAACGCCTACTCCGACGAGATCATGCACACCGCGAAGCTCTCGCCCTATGCGACCGCCGGGAAGCTCAACAAGGAATCGCTCGACGGCCTGCACGCCGCGATGATCTCCGTGCTGACCGACGCGGTCGACCGCTCGGTCGGGCAGGACGCCGCGCGGCTCAAGGGGGAGAAGCGGTCCGGCCTGCGGGTGCACGCGCGGACCGGCCTGCCCTGCCCGGTGTGCGGCGACACCGTGCGCGAGGTGTCGTTCGCCGACAAGGCCTTCCAGTACTGCCCGACCTGTCAGACCGGCGGGAAACCGCTGGCCGACCGGAGGCTGTCCCGCCTGCTCAAGTGACGATCAGGACCTCGAGCGTGCGCGGGCCGTGGACGCCCTCCACCCGGTTGAGCTCGATGTCGCTGGTAGCCGACGGGCCGCTGATGAACGTCAGCGGCCGCGTGGGTTCCAGCCGCGCCAACGCCTCCGGCACCGACGCCGCCACCTGGTCCGCCCGCACCACGCACACGTGGTAGTCGGGCAGCAGCGTCAACGCCCGCCGCCCCTGCGCCTCACCGCCGTCCAGCACGATGGTCCCGGTGTCGGCGATCGCCACCGCGCACCCGGTCAGCACGCCGTCCGCGCCATCGAGCTCGTCGATGGTCAACGGGTCGCGCAGCCACTCGACCCCGTCGATCAACCACGACGAAGGAACATCCGGCGCCACGATCCGCTTGCCCGGCAACAACTCCCGCAGCTTCGCGGGCACGTCCGTCACCACGTGGACGATCGCGCGGTAGTCGGCGACCCGTTCGGCGAACAGCTCGACACCACCGGGTCCGGTGCGGTTGTAGTTCCGGATGGCCGGCGCGGCGGCAGGCACCCGTGCGGCCCGAATCCGCCGCAGGATCTCGTCACGAGCCACGGTTCTTCCTCCACCAGCTCCGGAACGACTCGGCGGGCGGCGCGGGCACGTCCCGCGAGGACGTCCACTTCGAGCCCGGCCACGGCAGCGACGTGATCCGCCCGTCGCGCGCGATGAACCGCGCCAGCGAGCCGAGCTTCTGCGCACGCTCGTACCGCGAAGCCGAGGCGAACACCCAAGCGGCCGCGGCCATCGCGATCGACTCGGCCGTACGTCCTTTCGCCTCAACGGCTTCCGCCCGCAGATGCGTCAGCACCTGCGGGATGTCGATCCGCACCGGGCACACCTCGAAGCACGCGCCGCACAACGAAGACGCGTACGGCAGCGAGGCCGACAGCGGGTCGTGCATGTCGCCGACCAGCTGGGGCGTGAGGATCGCGCCGATCGGTCCGGGGTAGACCGAGCCGTACGACTTGCCGCCGGTCCGCTCGTACACCGGGCACACGTTCAGGCACGCCGAACACCGGATGCACCGCAAGGCCTGCCGCCCGACGGAGTCGGCGAGCGTCGCGGTCCGGCCGTTGTCCAGCAAGATCAGGTGGAACGAAGAAGGGCCGTCGCCGGGCGTCACGCCGGTCCACACCGACGTGTAGGGGTTCATCCGCTCCGCGGTCGACGAACGCGGCAGCAGCTGCAGGAACACCTCGAGGTCCTGCCACGTGGGCACGAGCTTCTCGATGCCCATCACGGTGATCAGCGTCTCCGGCAGCGTCAGGCACATGCGGCCGTTGCCCTCGGACTCCAGCACGACGATCGACCCCGTGTCGGCCACCGCGAAGTTCGCGCCGGACACCGCGACCCGCGTCGTGAGGAACTTCTGCCGCAGGTAGCGCCGCGCGGCCTCGGCGAGCTCGGCCGGTTCGTCGGACACGGAGATGCCCATGCGGCGCTGGAAGATGTCGCGGATCTCCGAGCGGTTGCGGTGGATCGCGGGAACGAGGATGTGCGACGGCCGGTCGTCGCCGAGCTGCACGATCAGCTCGGCCAGGTCGGTCTCGATCGCCTTGACCCCGCCCGCCTCCAGCGCCTCGTTGAGGCCGATCTCGGCGGTGGCCATCGACTTGACCTTGACGACCTCGTCGGTGCCGGCCTCGCGGGCGAGTCGCAGCACGATCTCGTTGGCCTCGGCCGCGTCGCGCGCCCAATGGACGACGCCGCCGCGGGCCGTCACCGCCTCCTCGAGCTGGACCAGCAACGTGTCCAGGCGCGACAGCACGTCGTTCTTGATCGCCTCACCGGCGAGTCGCAGGTTCTCCCAGTCGGTCATCTCGGCGACGGCGGCGGCGCGCCGGCCGCGGATGGTGCCGGTCGCCTTGCGCAGGTTCTGCCGGAGCTGGGTGTCGGCGAGCGCCTCTCGGGCGGCCTTCGGGAACGTCGGGCTGCCCAGCCACGTCACGGGGTTGCGTGTGCCCACGGCTCCTCCTCCGTCGAGGCCAGGATCTCGGCGAGGTGCACGGGCCGCACGCCCGCACGCAGCCGGGACAGGCCGCCGCCGATGTGCATCAGGCACGAGTTGTCGCCGGCGGACAGCACCTCGGCGCCAGTGTCGAGCACGCACTTCATCTTGTCCGTGAGCATCGCGGTCGACGTCTCCGCGTTCTTGATCGCGAACGTGCCGCCGAACCCGCAGCAGCTCGTGGCGGCCGGCAGCTCGACCAGTTCGAGCCCGCGCACCGCCCTGAGCAGCCGCAACGGCTTGTCGCCGACGCCCAGCATGCGCAACGAGTGACAGGTGGGGTGGTAGGTGACCCGGTGGGGGAACCACGCGCCGACGTCCGTCACGCCCAGCACGTCCACCACGAACTCCGACAGCTCGTACATCGGGCCCGCCGAGACGCCCATCTCCGGGTAGATCTCGCGGACCATTCCGGCGCATGAGCCGGATGGAGCAACGACGTGGTCGTAGCCGGAGAAGACCTCGGTGTACTTGCGCGCCAACGACTCCGCGTCGTTCCGGTAGCCGGTGTTGAAGTGCATCTGCCCGCAGCACGTCTGGTCGAGGGGGAAGGCGACCTCGCAACCGAGTCGTTCCAGCAGGCGGACCACGGCGCGTGCGGTCGACGGGAAGAACGTGTCCGTGAGGCACGTAGCAAGCAGAGCCACTTTCACGGACACACACTCCACTGAAATTCATCGGATGTCTACCCGGATCGGTGGACCGACCGGGTCGTCACCGGCCGCGCCTCTTGCCTACACGGGTGTCAGCAGCACAGCATGGTGCCCGTGGGTGACCTGTTGACCGAGCGCGCTGTGCTCGGTGTCATCGCGACCCTGGCCGTGCTCGGCCTGTTCGTGATGCTGTGTCGGGCGAGGCGCGTGAGCACCTCGGTCGAGGATGCCGTGATGGACATGTTGCACCGCATGTCGAAGGCGTCCGCCGACCTCAGAGAAGGGCTCACCCAGGAGGCCGCCGACAAGGCCACACCCCACCTGCGCGAGATGCTGCGGTGCGTCGCGGTCGCCATCACCGACTCCGACGGCACGGTCCTGTCCTGGGACGGCGGGGCCGCGGACCACTACGAGTACCTGCGCGACACCATCGCCCACGCGGTGACCAACAACCGCAAGGAGCACATCGAGCACCGCAAGCTCGGCTGCGAGCTGCAGGGCCCGTGCTCGCTGCACAGCGCGGTGGTCGTCCCACTGCGCGTCGAGGGCGACGTCACCGGCACGTTGATCGTGGTCAGCGGCGTGGCTTCGAAGCGCCAGATCCGCATGGCCGAGGAGACCGCCAGGTTCGTCTCGACGCAGCTCGAGCTCGAGGTGCTGCAGAAGTCCCGCCAGGCGCTGGCCCAGGCCGAGGTCCGCGCGCTGCGCGCCCAGATCTCGCCGCACTTCGTCTACAACGCGCTGAACACCATCTCGTCGCTGATCCGCACCGACCCCGCGCACGCCCGCGAGTTGCTGCAGGAGTTCGCCGAGTTCACGCGGTACTCGTTCCGCACGGACGGCCTCTTCACGACGCTGGCCGACGAGCTGACCAACATCCACCGCTACCTGACCATCGAGCAGGCCCGGTACGGCAGCCGCCTGAACGTCCGGCTGCGGATCGCACCCGAGGTGCTGCAGGTCGTCCTGCCGTTCCTCGTGCTGCAGCCGCTGGTCGAGAACGCCGTCCGCCACGGCCTCGCGAAGAAGCCCGGCGGCGGCATGCTGACCATCACCGCCGAGGACAACGGCAACGAGGCCCTGATCAGCGTCGAGGACGACGGCGTCGGCATGGACCCGGACCGGCTCGACGACATCAAGGACGCCCACCAGACCGGCGCGCACGTCGGCATCGGCAACATCAACGACCGCATGCGGACCGTGTTCGGCGCCGAGTACGCGCTCGTGGTGGAGACCGCGCCGAACGCCGGGACCAAGGTCATCCTCAAGGTCCCGAAGGGACGGAGGGGTGTGCTGCCGAACCTCAACTTCGGTGGCGTGACCGACGAACCCATGACGAACGAGCAGCCGGTGATCAGGGCCTAAGGGATCCGGTAAATCAGGGTCCAAAGGCTTCAGCTCGGCTATGCGCGCAGACCGGTCGGCGCGCCTCGGCGACCGTTGATCGTTCCGCCGGAACACGGCCTCAACCCGCGACCGTTCGGGTCCGATTACCCCGGTGACCAACGAGAAGCCGCGCGTGAGCCGCCCGCTCGGCCTGAATTTCCAGGGGTTCCACACAGTGCAAGAACAACAAGCACCCGAACGCGTCCGCGTCTGCATCAAGTGCACGGCCAAGGGGCTGTCCGGCTGCCGTTGCTGATCAGCGGGCGGCGACCGCCAAGGTGGTGATCAGGACGACCGCGCACACACTCCAGGTGACCCACATCCAGTAGATGTGCATCGGAGTGGGACCGGCGGCGTTCTGCCTGCCGCGGTCGTCCCACCACTCGACGTACCGCTCGAGCCACCGGATCGGGTTGAACGTCACCGGCCGATGCTAACTCCGCCGGACGTGTTCCAGGTCACGCGGGAGCCCTCTGTCACGCGTCGGAGGGCTCCCGCACGACGTCAGAACGCACGTACTGTGAGTCGTATGAGCGTGACGGACAAGATCGCGGCAAGGCTGCCGAGGATGGTCACCGACCGGGGGGAGCGGCCGCCGGTGGTCGCCGCCGTGCGGCTGCACGGGGTGATCACGCCGACGCCGACACCGGTGGCGCGCAACACGATCAGCATGCAGTCGATCGAGAGCGCGCTGAACCGGGCGTTCGACAACGAGCGCCTGATCGCCGTCGCGCTGCTCATCAACTCACCGGGTGGCGCGCCCACCCAGTCCGCCCTGATCGCCGAGCGCATCCGTGAGCTGGCGACCAAGAAGCACGTCCCGGTCCTCGCGTTCTGCGAGGACCTCGCCGCGTCCGGGGGCTACTGGCTCGCGTGCGCCGGCGACGAGATCTACGCCCACGGCACGTCCATGGTCGGCTCGATCGGTGTCGTGAGCGCCGGGTTCGGCCTGAACGGCCTGCTGGAGAAGTATGGCGTCGAGCGGCGCGTCTACACGGCCGGCGAGAACAAGGTGCGGCTCGACCCGTTCCAGCCGGAGAAGGCGGACGACGTCGAGTGGCTCAAGGGGTTGCACGCCGAGCTGCACGAGCAGTTCGTCGCGTGGGTCAAGGAGCGCCGCGGCGCCAAGCTCAAGGCGAAGGACAACGAGCTCTTCGAGGGCGAGGTGTGGACCGGCGCCAAGGCGTTGGAGCTCGGCCTCGTCGACGGCCTCGGCACGATGCGAGGCATTCTCGCGAAACGGTTCCCGGACGCCGAGATCTCCATCGCCGAGCCCCGCAAGAACCTCCTCCAGCGCCTTGGACTGAGCGCTGCCGCCACACGATCGGGGGACATCGTGACTGATGTCCTGGCCGCTGTGGAAGAACGTGCTCGCTGGTCGCGATTCGGCTTGTGATCATCACGGGCAGGTGATCGACAGGGTGTGGAACGTAGACACAACCCCCTGTTGGTAGGCAAGATGCCCGACACAGTGAGTACCCAAGACAACGCCGGTCTCCTCGTTCTCGCCGTGGACGACGAGGCACCGGGCCTGAGCCTGATCAAGTTCACGCTGGAGAGCAGTCCGCACGTCAAGCGCGTCCTGACGGCGTTCGACGCGGCCGAGGCGCTGCGGATTCTTCGCGGTGGGGATGACGACGAGGTCATCGAGCGGACCAACGCCGGTCTGCCGCCCGTCGACGCCGTCTTCGCCGACATCAACATGCCCGGACTCACTGGCATGGACCTGGCGCGCGTGCTCAGCGCGTTCCGCCACCCGCCTGCCCTCGTGTTCGTCACCGGGGTCGAGGAGCGGGACGCGCTCGTCGCGGCGTTCGACGTCGGCGCGCTCGACTTCATCAACAAGCCGATCAACGACGAGCGCGTGCTCAAGGCCGTGAAGCGCGTCGCCGAACGGGTCGCGCGCACGCACGCCACCACGCCGCAGACGCCGGTGCACGCCGCGGCCGCGGCGGCCGAGCCGTCGGACGACGAGGTCATCCCGGTCGAGCTCGGCGGCACCATCAAGCTCGTGCCCCGCGCCTCGGTGCGTTACGTCGAGGCGCAGGGCGACTACGCCCGGCTGCACACCTCCGACGGCAGTCACCTGGTGCGGATCCCGTTGGCACAACTCGAGGAGCGCTGGGCGAACGCCGGGTTCGTGCGCATCCACCGGTCGTACCTCGTCGCGCTGCCGCTGGTGAGCGAGCTCCGCATGACCGCGAACGGCTACGCCGTCGTGATCGGCACCGGTCCGGACGCCAAGGAGCTCCCGGTGAGCCGCAGGCACACCAAGGAGCTCAAGGAACGGATCGTCCGTCCGCCCAAGAGCGGCTGGTGAGCAGGCACGACGCCGGCGCACCCGAGCCGGCCGCGCGGGACCAGTGGCTGGGCGAAACCGCCCGGAAGCCCCGTCGCCGCCGCGTCGTGCTCGCCGACACCACGAAGTCCCGCGGCAAGGCCATGCGGACGCTCATCGAGCTCGAGGAGCAGACGAGCGTCGGCGAGAAGCTGGTCCGCGACCTGATCAAGCAACAGCTCCGCTCGGCGTTCGGCCTCGGCGGCCTGGTCCTGCTCGGACTGTGCGGCCTGCCGTTGCTCTTCTATCTGGTGCCCTCGCTCGCCGACATCCACGTGCTCAACATCCACCTGCCCTGGCTCGTGCTGGGGCTCGCGCCGTTCCCGATCCTCTACGCCGTCGGCTGGGTCTACCGCAGGCAGGCGGAGCGGCACGAGCGCGACTTCGTGAACATGGTCGACCGCTGACGTGAACGCCACCGCATGGAGCCTGGCCGGGATCGGCGCAGTAGCGCTGGTGACCTTCCTCCTCGGCTATGTCGGGTCCCGCAAGGCCAACACCACGCCGGACTTCCTGGTCGCGCGCCGGGCCATCCCGGCCACCCGCAACGCGGCCGCGATCTCCGGTGAGTACCTGTCCGCCGCGTCGTTCCTCGGCGTGGCCGGCCTCGTGCTCAAGGACGGCATCGACGCCCTCTGGTACCCCATCGGCTTCACCGCCGGGTACCTCGCGCTGCTGCTGTTCGTCGCCGCGCCGCTGCGGCGGTCCGGCGCCTACACGCTGCCGGACTTCGCCGAGGCCCGGCTCGGCAGCCCGAACCTGCGGCACTTCTGCACGTTCTTCGTCGTGTGCATCGGTGTGCTGTACCTGGTGCCGCAGCTGCAGAGCGCGGGCCTGACGCTCACCACGATCACCGGCCTGCCGTCGTGGATCGGCGCGTTCGCCGTGACGGTGATCGTCGTGGTGAACGTGCTCGGTGGCGGCATGCGCGCGATCACGCTCGTGCAGGCGTTCCAGTACTGGGGCAAGCTCTTCGCGATCGCCGCGCCCACGTTCGTCCTGTTCGTCGTCTTCCTCGCTAGCCCCAGCCAGGGCACGCAGCCGCTCAACGACCACGGCGTGATGCGGTTCCCGAAGGCCGAGCTGGTCGAGATCAAGGAACGCCCGGTGCGGCTGCAGGTCCCGGAGGCGATGAACCTGCGCGCCGAGGGCACGATCGACGACCGCCCCGCCCACGGCAGCGTCTACTGGGGCAAGGGCCTGTACGAGATCGGGCCGAACACGAAGCTGTGGTTCCAGGCGGGCAACCCGGTGCCGGTCGTGGACGGCTCGCCGACCACGAACGACGGCTGGATGCGACCGCAGTCGGGCGGCATCTGGAACCTGTTCGAGACGTACTCGCTGATCTTCGCGACGTTCCTCGGCACCATGGGCCTGCCGCACGTGCTCGTCCGCTTCTACACGAACCCGGACGGCAAGGCGGCCCGGCGCACGGCGTTGCACGTGCTGTACCTGCTCGGCCTCTTCTACATCTTCCCGACCGTGCTGGGCGTGCTGTCCCGGCTCTACCTGCCGAGGCTGCTGGTCAACGGCAAGACCGACGCCGCGGTACTGATGCTCCCGAACGCGATGGTGCCGAACCTGGCCGGCCAGATCCTCGGCGCGATCGTCGCCGCGGGCGCGTTCGCCGCGTTCCTGTCCACGTCGTCCGGCCTGGTCGTGAGCGTGGCCGGCGTCGTGTCGACGGACATCATGCCGGGCAAGGTGCGCGACTTCCGGTGGGCGACTGTGTTCACCGGCGCCGCCGCGATCGGTCTGGCGTTGCTGCTGCCGCGCAGCGACGCGTCGTTGACCGTGGCGATGTCGTTCGCGCTGGCCGCCTCGACGTTCTGCCCGCTGCTGGTGCTCGGCATCTGGTGGCGGGGCCTGACCTGGATCGGCGCCGTGTGCGGGATGTTGGTCGGTGGGGGCATGGTCATCAGCGCGCAAGTACTCAGCGTAGTGAGCAGTTACACAGGGCGTTGGGCGCCGAGCATCTTCACTCAACCGGCGTTGATCACTGTCCCAACGGCTTTTCTCACCATGATCATCATCAGTAAGGCGAGCAGGCGACGGCGGCCGCAGGACGTGAATCAGATTCTGCTCCGGCTGCACGCTCCGGATCCGCTCGGCTTCATTCGCGATCGCGACATCGCCCGCTTCGGCACGGCCGAGGAGAAAGCCCGGCTGGCGGACACGAAACGTAGCGGGACAGCTCGGTCGCTCTGAGTAGCAGACTGTTCAAACGGGTGAAAAGGGGGAACCCGTTCCGGTGAACGGTGATCTTGATCACGCTCCGTGCAGCTCGTCTTTGCATACCGACCGTTCGTCGCATCACCCGACTGCTTGGCGCATGGGCACGAACGGGGTCTTACGACCGTGACCAAAGTCTCCTTACGGTTCACCGCATAGATCGACCGGGAGCAGGAGGCATTACGTGCCCGTCACGTGGCTGATAACTACGACGAGGATCGCGAGGAGGGGACTGTGAGCACCACTGAACACACCCCAACCGACTCGGCCCCAGATGCGCAGAAGTGGGTCGAGGTCCAGAACAGTCCTGACTTCGCGCAGCTGAAGCACCGGCTGCGCAGCTTCGTTTTCCCGGTTTCCGGCCTGTTCCTGGCCTGGTACCTGGTCTACGTCCTGCTGGCGGACTACGCGCACGGGTTCATGGCCACGAAGGTCGTGGGCAACATCAACGTGGGCCTGATTCTCGGGCTTCTCCAGTTCGTGTCCACGTTCGTCATCACGACGCTTTACGTGCGGCACGCCAACAAGAACCTCGACCCGCTGGCCGAGAAGCTGCGGCACGAGATCGAGGGAGAAGCCAAGTGAGCAACAACGCGCTGCTGAACATCAGCATCTTCGGCGTCTTCGTCATCATCACGCTCGTCGTGGTGCTGCGCGCCAGCCGCAACACGAAGACCGCGGCCGACTACCTCGCCGCGGGCCGCGCGTTCACGGGTCCGCAGAACGGCATCGCGATCGCGGGTGACTACCTGTCCGCGGCGTCCTTCCTCGGCATCGCGGGCGCCATCGCGGTCAACGGCTACGACGGCTTCCTCTACTCCATCGGCTTCCTCGTGGCGTGGCTCGTCGCGTTGCTGCTGGTCGCGGAGCTGCTGCGCAACACCGGCAAGTACACGATGGGCGACGTGCTCAGCTTCCGGATGCGCCAGCGTCCGGTCCGAGCGGCCGCCGCGACGTCGACGATGGCGGTGTCGTTCTTCTACCTGCTCGCGCAGATGGCGGGCGCCGGCGGCCTCGTCGCGCTGCTGCTCGGCATCACCGGCAAGGGCGGCCAGGCGATCGTGATCGCCGTGGTCGGCGGCCTGATGATCGCCTACGTGCTCATCGGCGGCATGAAGGGCACGACCTGGGTCCAGATCATCAAGGCGGTCCTGCTCATCGTGGGTGCCGGCGTGATGACCCTCTGGGTGCTCGGCAAGTACGGCCTGAACCTGTCCAGCGTGCTCGGTGCCGCGGTCGACAACGCCCCCAAGGCGGGCGAGAAGATCCTCAGCCCCGGCCTGCAATACGGCGCGTCCGCCACGTCGAGGCTCGACTTCCTGTCGCTGGCCCTCGCGCTGGTGCTCGGCACGGCCGGTCTGCCGCACATCCTGATGCGCTTCTACACGGTCCCGACCGCGAAGGAAGCCCGTCGCTCGGTCGTCTGGGCGATCTGGCTGATCGGCATCTTCTACCTGTTCACGCTGGTCCTGGGCTACGGCGCCGCGGCGCTCGTCGGCTCGGACAAGATCAGCAAGGCGCCCGGTGGCGTGAACTCGGCGGCTCCGCTGCTCGCCGAGGCGCTCGGTGGTCCGCTGCTGCTCGGCCTCATCGCGGCCGTCGCGTTCGCGACGATCCTCGCGGTGGTCGCCGGTCTGACGATCACGGCGTCGGCGTCGTTCGCACACGACATCTACGCCAACATCATCAAGCACGGTGAGGCCGACGACAAGGACGCCGAGGTGAAGGTCGCCCGTCGCACGGCGATCGTCATCGGCGCCGTCGCGATCCTCGGCGGAATCGCGGCGAACGGTCAGAACATCGCGTTCCTCGTGGCACTCGCGTTCGCGGTCGCCGCGTCCGCGAACCTGCCGACGATCCTTTACTCGCTGTTCTGGAAGCGCTTCAACACCGCCGGCGCGTTGTGGAGCATCTACGGCGGTCTGATCGTCACGATCGGCCTGATCGTGTTGTCGCCCGCGGTTTCCGGAACGAAGAAGTCGATGTTCCCGAGCCTGGACTTCGACATCTTCCCGTTGTCCAACCCGGGAATCGTCTCCATTCCGGTCTCGTTCCTGCTCGGTTACCTCGGCACGATCCTCTCGAAGGAATCGTCCGACTCCGTGAAGCAGGCCGAAATGGAGGTCCGTTCGCTGACCGGTGCGGGTGCCGAGAAGGCGATCGCTCACTAGTTCGTCGTTGGACGTGAAGGGCACTCTCCCGCGGGAGGGTGCCCTTCACGGCGTTCTGACCGGTATTCGTGCGAACATCAGCGCGTGACGGTTCCGAGCGTTGAGGTCGCCGACATCCCGGCCGAGCTGCCCGAGGGCACGGTCCTGCTGGACGTGCGCGAGAAGGACGAGTGGGAGGCCGGCCACGCGCCCGGCGCGCTGCACATCCCGATGAGCGAGATCGGCGCCCGCCTCGACGAGGTGCCCAACGACGTCTCCCTCTACGTGATCTGCCGCGTGGGCGGCCGGTCCGCGCGCGTCACCCAGTACCTGAACCAGAACGGCTGGGACGCGGTGAACGTCGACGGCGGCATGTCGCACTGGGCGGCCGCGGGCCGTCCGCTCGAGGGCGGCTCCGACGGCGCGGAGCCCGAGGTCATCTGATGCTGCGTCCGCTGCGCGTCGACTGGGTGGCGTCCCCGCCACCCGGTGCCTACGCGCAGCGTGAACCGGCCGGGCAGCGCCCGCCGTACGACGGCCCGCCGAAGTACCCGGTGCCGCCCAAGTGGGGTTTCCCGCTGCTGGCGTGGCGCTGGCCGACGGCCGTCCCCGGCTCGCTCGACTCCCCGGCGGACTCCGTCGACGGCGTTCGCCGGTTGGCGCGCACGGCGTCGAACGCCCTGTGGCTCCTGGCGGTCGTGGCGGTGTGGGCGTTCGGCAGCGAGGTGTGGCGCTACGTCCTGGTGCTGCTGTCCCGCTTCGGCGCCCTGTCGTCCGGCGTGGTCGGCACGTCCGACGCGTTGGTCGTCTCGGCGTCGGTGGTCACGTCGATCGTCTCGTTCGTCGCGCTCGCGCTGACGCTGCTGTGGGTGCGCCGCGCGCGCAACGTCTCCGCCGAAGCCGTCGGCTACGGCCCTTCGCGGTCGGACCGCGAGGTACTCATCGGCATGATCGTGCCCGGCGTCAACCTCGTGATCCCCGGCTCGACGGTGGCGGAACTGGAACACGCCGCTCTGCTCCGGCCCGCATCGGTCCGTCCCGCGCCGTCCCGCCTGGTGCTGTGGTGGTGGGGCACGTGGGTGGCGTCGGCCCTGTTGTTCGTGATCACCGTGGCGTGGTCGTTCCGGTCCTCGGTGCAGGCGCAGGCGGACGGGATCGTGCTGCACGCCCTGTCGGATCTGGCGGTCGCCGGCGTCGCGGTCGCGACCGCACTGGTGGTCCGGCGGATCACCACCCTGCTGCTGCCGGTGGACGCCGATTCCGTCCGGCTGATGCGCGTGGTCGAGGTGAGGGACGCGCCCGAACCGCCACTGCGTGCGGTCCGGGCGTCCGGTTCTCTTCGCTAACTACTACGAGATGCCGATCGGGTCGGCCTTGTGGTTGCCGGTGGTGAGGCCACCGCGCTGGCCGGTGCTGATGCCGCACAACGCCGCTTCACTCAGGCCCGCTGCCGACGCCTGCGCGCTGGACAGCGTGTTGCCCGCGGCCGTTCCGTCGATCGTGACCGGGCTCGGGTAGAGCTTGCCGTCGGCCTCGCGGCAGACGAGCACGATCACCTTGAACGTCCTCGGGTTCGTGAACGACAGATTCTTCGTGTCACCGCGCGCCACCGTGAACGTCACCGGCAGCGTGGAGTCCTTCACGTAACCCGTCGGCGTCGTTGTCTCGTCGATCGTGTACGTGCCCGCGGGCAGGTTGGTGAACGGCGGCTGGCAGACGCCCGTCGCGTCCGTGGTGCAGGTGCCGACGACGGTGCCACCCGTACCGGTGCCCTGGTACAGCGTGAAGGTGGCACCCGGAACCGCGTTGCCGGCGTCGTCCTTCTTCTGGACGTTCACGGTCGCGGGCTTCGCCGGGTCGGTGAAGGTGAGCTGCTTGGTCTCACCGGCCGCCAGGCTGAACGTGGACGGCAGGTTCGGATCCTTGTTGTATCCGGCCGGGACCGTGGTCTCGTCGATCGTGTAGGTGCCGACCGGCAGGCTGGTGAACGAAGGCGTGCACGAGCCGTTGGCCTGCACGGTGCAGGTGCCGACGACGGTGCCGCTGGTGTTCGCGCCCGAGTACAGCGTGAAGACCGCACCCGCCTGGCTGCCACCGTCACTGCCGACCTTGCTCACGGTGACCGTGCCGCAGTTGTTGATGCTGATGTTCCCCGGTCCGACCAGGTCCTTCATCTGGGCGGTCGAGGACTGGCCGGAGCTGCGGCTGACCGCGTAGGTCTTGCCGAAGCCCTCGCACACGCCGGGCGTGAACACGCCGGCGGCGGTCAGGTTGATCCCGGCCTCACCGAACTCGTGCAGCCCCAGCGTTTCCGTCGTCGGGCCGACGGTGTCCTGCGCGCTCGAGGCGGTGTTCACCGCGGCCTCGGCCACGCCGGAGGTGAGGGTCGTCGCGACACCCCAGCACGGTGCCGAGTTGCTGCCGACCTCACACGCCCCGCTCGTGATCCAGCGGGACAGCTTCAGCACCGGGGTGCCGCCGCCCTCGAAGTCGAAGACGATCAGCATGTCGCCCGCCGTCCGCTGCACGAGCCCGCCGGACCCGGCGGGGCACGGCGTGGTGCCCTTGTTGAACTCGAACGCCACGTGCGCCGACGGTGACGTGGTGTTCTGCTCGATGCGAATCCACGCGAGCGTCAGGTACACGTTGCTGCCGACCGTCTTGCTGGCCACGTAGTACCGCTTGAGGTCGTCCTTGTTGGACGCCTTCTGCGTGATGACGCTCGGACAGGTGTTGTCCTGCTTGGTGCCGCCCGCGAAGCCGCTGTCGGAGCCCGTGGCCTGCCAGTCCTCCAGGCCGGTGAACGACCAGCCGTTCGTCACCTTCTGCGCGGTGCGGGTGGGTGCGGTCCCCGTCCAGGTGGCCGGGGTGAAGCTGTTCCAGTCGAAGTTGATCGGGGCCTGCGGAGCGAGGTTGGCGTCGTCGTCCTCGAACCCTGCCGCGGTGCCGACGGGCCCGGCGATGGCTACACCTGCGGGGCCCATAACTCCGAGTACAAGTGCGGATATCGCGGCAGCCGCGATCGTCAAACGTCTGCGCATGGTTTCTCCCGCGTTGGGACGCGGCGGCAGACGACCCCCGAGACCGGTGTCGTCGCGTCGTGCTGAATGCCGAATTCACGGAGTGTAGGCACGCTCGTGGACGAACTGCGGTGCCTCTGCCAGCATCAAGGCCGTTCAGCGAGCCGAACGTCCTAGAACGGACCGTCACTCACTGTTATTCCTCAGGTGCCTTGGACTCTTGCGGCGGCTGTGCCAGGTTCGGATCATGCGCGCACCGTTCGACCTCCAGGCACACCGCGGCGGTATCGGCCTCATGGTCGAGAGCACGCTGGCGTCGTTCGGCAAGGCGCTGGAGGTCGGCGTCACCACGCTGGAGCTGGACCTCCAGATCACCAAGGACGGCCGCGAGGTCATCACGCACGACCGGAAGACCAACCCCGCCAAGTGCATCGGCCCACATGCGGGCAAGTACGTGAAGGACCTGACCTTCGCCGAGGTCCGCACCCTCGACTGCGGCTCGCGCCGCTGGGACCAGTACCCCGACCAGGAGCTCTCGCCGGGAGCTCGCATGCCCACGCTCGCCGAACTCTTCGAGCTCGTGCGCTCCCGGCAGGCGTGGACCATCCGGTTCAACATCGAGACCAAGGTCGAGGCCGCCGCGCCGCACGAGACCGCGCCGCGCGAGCAGTTCGTGCAGGTGGCCGTGCGGGAGATCCGGCGTTCGGGCTTCCTGCCCAACGTGACCATCCAGTCGTTCGACTGGGGCACGCTCATCCGGGTCCGCGAGGTCGAGCCGCGCATCCCGTTGGTGGCGTTGACGCAGCCGGACTTTCTGTGCGAACCGTGGACCGGTGGGATCGACGTCGGGGACAACATCGCCCGTGCCGTGCGGAGCTTCGGGGCTTCCGCGTTGTCACCGGTGCACACGATGGTCACGCAGGAGCTCGTCGACCAGGCGCACGAGGAAGGCCTGAAGGTGATCCCGTGGACCGTCGACGATCCCGCGCGGATGCACGAGCTCATCGGCCTGGGGATCGACGGGTTGATCACCGACTACCCGGACCGGCTCCGGAAGGTGTTGGCGGAGCGGGGGTTCAGCCTGCCCCGGAGGTACTGAGCGGCAGCTCGTGCAGACCGCGGATGACGAACTCCGCGCGGCGGCGGGGTTCGGCCGCCAGCACGGCGCCGGGCAGCTTGCGGGTCAACGCCGACAGCGCCGCCTCGACCTCGATGCGGGCCAGCGGCGCGCCGAGGCAGTAGTGGATGCCCGCCCCGAAACCCAGGTGGGGATTGGGGGATCGTGTGATGTCCAAAGTGTCCGGGGCCTCGAAGACCAGCGGATCACGGGCCGCGGCGCCGAGCAGAGCGGCGATCTTCTGACCCGGCTCGACGGTGAAACCGGCGATCTCCACGGGTGCGGTGGCAGTGCGTTGGAACAGCTGCAGCGGCGAGTCGAACCGGATCAGCTCCTCGACCGCGGAGGACATCAGCGAAGGGTCGGACAGCAGCAGTTCCCACTGCGACCGGTTGCGCAGCAACGCGAGCACGCCGTTGCCGATCACGTTGACCGTCGCCTCGTGGCCCGCCATCAGCAGCAGGACCGCGGTGGCGACCAGCTCGTCCTCGGTCAGCCGGGCGCCGTCGGTGTCGGTCACCGCGACGAGGTCGGAGACGAGGTCGTCGCCGGGGTTCTTGCGGCGCAACGCGATCAGGTCGCGCAGATACGCGACGAACTCGGTGGCCGCGCGTTCGGCGAGCGCGCGCCGATCGTCCGGAAGCCCGTACTCGTACATCTTCACGATCGCGTTGGACCACGGCTGCAGCAGGAACCGGTCCGACGCGGGCACACCCAGCAGTTCCGCGATCACCTCGACCGGCAGTGGACCTGCGACGTGGGCGAGCAGGTCCGCGGAGCCCTGGTCGCTGATCTTCGCGACCAGCTCGTCGGCCAGCCGGTCGGCGAGCTCGGCGACCCACGGGCGCAGCCGTTCCACGTGGCCGCGGCCGAAGGCGGCTGCGACCAGCCGGCGCAGCCGGCCGTGCACCGGCGGTTCGTTCTCCAGCAGCGAGTTGCGGTGCAGGAGGTTGAACGACTGGAACGCCTCGACCGGCGCGACGTCGGACCAGATGCGGCCGAGCGAGCGGTGCCGCAGCACCGCCGAGCACGCGGCGTGCGAGACGGCGACCGCGACCCCGAGGCCCTCGTGGAGGTGCACCTCGCCCGCGGAGCGCAGCTCGGCGAACGCGGGGTACGGGTCGGCGATGAATTCCGCGTCGCGTTGGTCGAACGTCACCTCGCGGACGTTAAGTGAGAGCGGTCCTCACGTCCATGCAAAGTTGATTGAACCGTCAAACTGTGACCGACAAACTACTCTCCAGGACCGTGCAGCCATCAATCGTCGCTCATCGTGGAGCCTCCGCTCACCGTGCGGAACACACATTGGCCGCCTATGAGCTCGCCCTGGAACAGGGGGCCGACGGGCTCGAGTGCGACATCCGGCTGTCGCGCGACGGCCACATCCTCTGCGTCCACGACCGGACGCTGACCCGCACGTCCAACGGCCGGGGCACGGTCAGCGCGCTGACGCTCGACGAGTTGCGGAAGTTCAACTACGGCACCGCGGACGAGCCCGCGGAGCTGCTCACCCTCGACACGCTCCTCGAGCTCGTCAAGGGCCGCAGCACCGAGCTGTTCGTGGAGACGAAGCACCCGGTCCGCTACCGCAACGAGGTCGAGCGGAAGCTGGCGGAAACGCTGAAACGTCATCGGGTCGCCGACCAGATCATCATGATGTCCTTCTCACCGACCGCGGTGCGGGTGTTCAAGGACAGCCGGCCGGAGATCAGGACCGTGTTGCTGCTCGACCGCTTCCGCCCGCGGCTGCGCACCGGCGCGCTGCCGCCGTACGCCGACTACACCGGGCCCGGTGTCCACTTGCTGCGCGACGACCGCGAGTACGTCGCCCGCAGCCGGGAGCGCGGGCATGACACGTATGTGTGGACCGTCGACGACCAGGCGGATGTCGAACTGTGCCGCGACCTGGGGGTTCGGTACCTCGCGACCAACGCCCCGGCGAACACGCGGCGGCTCCTCGGGGATAACTTGACCCCCGAACCCGATGAAGGAGGACCCGGTGGCCAAGCGGACGGCCGTGAAGAACGCACCGACGGCTGACGGGATCAACCCGCGCCAGCCCTGCCCGTGCGGTTCGGGCAAGCGGTACAAGGCGTGCCACGGGGCCGCCGGTGGCGCCGCGGACGTGATCGTCGCCCGGCCGTTCGAAGGACTGGCCGCCGAGTGCGAGCTCATCGCGCTGCGCGAGTTCGTGCCGTCGGCGACCGCCAAGCTGCCGCTCAAGGACGGCGAGGTCACGCTCGCCACGGTGCTGCCGATGGCGGCCGCCGGCCTGGTCCGCGGCGACGGCGTGCCGTTCGTCGGGTTGCAGGTGCAGACGCGCTCCGGTGACGTGAGCCGCGACCTCGCGCGTGCGGTCCAGTGGGCCAAGGAGGCCAAGACCGGCGACGTGCTGCCCGTGGTCGGCCCGGACAACGGGGACAACCCCGGTCGCCTGCAGGACCTGCTGGTCGCCGACGCCGAGATCACGCCCGAGCTGCACCCCGACTTCGCGTGGTGGCTGCCCGAGGACAGCGAGCCGACCGGAGAGGTCGCGCTGTCGCTGGAGCGCGCCAACGCGGCGATCCTGCCGACCGAGCGCCTCGACGCGCCCGGTGTGCGGGCGGCCTACTGGGTCGACGCGGGCGACAAGGCGCACCTGCGCTGGGTTCGTCCGGAGCCCGAGGAGAAGCTGCTCAACGGCATGGC
Organism: Lentzea sp. NBRC 105346; assembly: GCF_030269605.1. Taxonomy (GTDB): domain Bacteria; phylum Actinomycetota; class Actinomycetes; order Mycobacteriales; family Pseudonocardiaceae; genus Lentzea. The sequence continues at coordinate 154,487 of NZ_BSTQ01000011.1, read as the reverse complement.
GCGGCTCGCCGCCCGCGGTGAGCTCGACCTGGGCGAGGGCTCGCGGTACGCGGGCTCGTTCCGTGCCCACGGCCTGCTGGTGCCCGTGTGGGACCTCGACCGCGAGATGCACGCCCGCGAGTGGGCGTCGCCCGCCGAGGCGCTCGGCAAGCGTTTGCTCGACGCGTTGAGCAGCGACGATCAGCTGAACGACGCCGAGCGGCGGGCCCGCGAGGGCCTGCGCGGCCGCCAGATCACCATCCGCTGATCCACAGGGTTGTCCACAGGGGGTGTGGATAAGTGATTCTGCACATCATCTCCCGCGACGACTGGGCCAACGCCCGGTCGGGCGTGGGAGTCAGCGCTGACGGCTTCGTGCACTGCTCGGACTTCGGCACCGCGCACCTGCCCGCCAACGCGGTCTTCGCCGGACGCACGGACCTGCTCCTGCTGGTGATCGACCCGGCCCGCGTCGGCGCGCCGGTGAAGTGGGAGGCGGGTGTGCCAGAGCACCCCGCCGGCGTGTGGTTCCCGCACGTCTACGGCACCATCCCGGTCGACGCGGTCGTGGCGGTGCACGACTTCCCGCCCGGCGCGGACGGTGTTTTCCGGCTGCCTGAGGCCGTTGCCAATCTGTGATAAATCGGCGGCAACCGCCGTCACGGTTCGAGCGTGACCTTCCCGTCGCACCATTGGGGGAGGAGGCCGGCCGTGACGGCGGTGCTGCAGGTGGGATTGACCGCCGACCGCGGCGGGGGAAGAGCGGAGATCGTGGGGGACTTCGCTGAGTTCGTCCAGATGTCGTTGCCTGGGCTGCTCCGGTACGGCCATGCGCTGACCGGCAACCCGCACGACGCTGCGGACCTGGTGCAAGCCGTGCTCGAAAAGGTCGGCTCGCGGTGGCAGTCGGTGCTCGGCAAGGGCGACGAGCCGCTCGCCTACGTCCGGCGGGCCATGGCGAACACGCACATCAGCATCTGGCGCCGCCGGCGCCGCGAGAACCTGGTCTCCGAGTTTCCGGAGACCGCCGTGCACGACGCCGGCAAGCTCGAGCACGAGCCGCTCTGGCAGGCGCTGCGCGACCTGCCGCCGCGCCAGCGCGCGGTCGTCGTGCTGCGGTTCTACGAGGGCCTGTCGGAGGCGGAGATCGCCGACGCGCTGGGCATCTCGCGCGGGACGGTGAAGAGCCAGAACAGCAAGGCCATGGCAACACTGCGAACAAAGTTGGGGAGGGACTGACCGTGGACCTCGACGACGAGCTGCGGAGGCTCTTCTCCGACGACCGGCTCGACCTGGCCGTACGGCCGGGCACGGACGCCGAGATCGTGACCGGCGCGCGGCGCATCCGCCGCCGCAGGCACGCGATCGCCAGTGCCGCGGCCGTGGTCGCGATCGCCGCGACGGGCATCGCGATCTCGAACTTCGGTGCCGCGCAGACGTTGCCACCGGCCAACTCGCTGTCGAACGTCAGCCCGACGCCGTCGGTGTCCACCACGACGGTCACGCCGAGCACCGTGATCGAGACGCACATCGTCACCGTCACCGTCGATGCGCCGGCGACCGTGCCCGAGGTCATCGGCGGCCCGGTCGGCTACGGCAAGCTCAAGCTCGGCATGTCGCAGCAGGAGGCGCAGGCGACCGGTGTGCTCGTCGAGCCGTCGGACGGGGCCGCGTGCCCCGCGTTCGCGTCGCAGAGCGTGCCGTCCGACAAGGCCGCCGTGGTGATCTCGCCCAAGGCCGGCGTCAGCCGGATCACGCTGCCGGGCTTCGCCAAGACGTCCACGGGCGTGGGTGCCGGATCCTCGGCGTCGGACGTGAAGGCGAAATACCCGAACGCCGTCCAGCAGGAAAAGAAGATCACCGTCGCGATGCAGGGACAGTTGTCGTGGCGCTTCGTTTTCCTGTTCGACAATGCACAGAAGGTGTCGGTCGTACGCATGGAGCTCACGACTTCCGACTGCCCGCTCAGCTGATTTTTGGCTGAAAAGCACCCGCTTTCGGGCGGGTGCTTTGTGCTGCGCATTTTCTTTGGTTCTGGCGTGACTTTTTCGTGATGAACTCGCTGGCAACCGTTGTGGTGTGTCGGCGTCCTATGAGTGTCAAGTTCAAACTGGGGGACAAAGAAATGAAGAACACTGTCAAGTCGTTGATCGCCATCGCTGTTGCGGCAATCGCGCTGACCGCGTGCACCGCGGAAAAGCAGGAGCCGGTTTCCGCGCCGACGACCACGACCACTACTTCTGCGCAGGCAGCTCCGGTGCAGCCGGTCACCGAGACCGTGCACGTCACGGAGACGCAGACCAAGGTCGTCGACCCGCGTCCGGTCCTGGACGACACGGGCCTCGGCAAGCTCAAGCTGGGAATGAGCTACGACGAGGCGATGAATACAGGGCTGCTCGGGCCGAACAAGTCGCCGGACGACAAGGTCTGCAGCCTGCACGACATCAGCGGCGGTCAGGGCGCCTGGGTCTACATCTCGAAGCGGATCGGAGTTTCCACGATCACCATTTCCGCGGCGATGCGGACGGCCAAGGGAATTTCGATCGGCTCGACCGTCGATCAGCTGACCGCAGCCTACCCGGACGCCGAGAAGGTCGAGGCGTGGAACACGTGGTTCGTCAAGGTGGCGCAGCCCAAGGCGAGCTACCGGTTCTCCGCGGGGGACGGGAAGGTCAACCTGGCGCAGATCAACGCGGCCGGGCAGGACTGTCACAGCTGATACTCGTTCGAACCGCAAATCCGGGGGGAGAAAGAAATGAAGAACACGATCAAGACTCTGCTCGTCGTCGGCACGGCCGGCCTCGCCCTGGTGGCGTGCGGCCCCGGTGAGAACGGCGCCGGGGCCGTCGGCACGACGATGGCCCCGGCCACCACCAGCGCGTCCGTCACGAAGGTCACTCCGCCGGTCAGGACGATCGTCGAGACCCGCACGGAGACGGTGGTGGTGCCGGCCAAGGAGCAGGCGGACACCCGCCTCGGCTACGGCAAGCTGAAGCTGGGCATGACCCGGCAGGAGGCGGAGGCGACGGGCCTGCTCGGCCAGTTGGACCAGGAGCAGGACGGCTGCCGCCTCTACCGGCTCGCGGAGAACCCGGCGTTCGGGCCGAGCGTGGCGATCGCCGAGAAGTCCGGCGTCGTGAAGATCCGCCTGCCCGCCGGAACCAAGACGTCCAAGGGCATCGGCACCGGGTCGAGCGTCGCGGATCTCAAACAGGCGTACCCGAACGCGATGCCTTACCGCATCGGCTACCGGGCGGAGATCGAAGGCGGTGTGACCGTCGATCTCAAGGTCTTCGACACCGGCGTGGTGCAAGGGATCGGGCTCGCGAGCGCCAATCCGGGTGACTGCCAGGTCGGCGCCTATCTGTGAATACAGCGAAATGTCCGCCGCGCGGGGGGTGCGGCGGACATTTCGATTTCGAGCGGCGCTCAAGCGTGCGAAGGAACTACAGTGCGCCGCCCGCGGCGCGAGGGGCGCCGGCGTCCGCGCCGTCGTCGCCCACGGATTCGCGGACGAGGAAGTTCTCCACGTAGAACATGTTGCCGTCGGCACGCTCCATGACGGTCAGCAGCGTGCTCATCGACGACACCTCCTCCACCTGTTCCTTGAGGAACCACTGGAGGAACTGCTCGCCGAGGTAGTCGCCCTCCTCGCGCGCGGCCTTGGCCAGCGCGACGATCTGGTCGGTGACTTCCTTCTCCTGGGCCAGCGCGAGTTCGACGAGCTCCTTCGGCTCCTTGAACTCGTTGCGCACCGAACCGACGCCGGGAATGGTGACCGGCAGGTCGTTGTCCATGAGGTACTGCACGATCATCATCGCGTGGTTGCGCTCTTCCAGGGACTGCTTGTAGAAGTGCGACGCCAGGCGCGGCAGGTCCTGGTTGTCGAACCACACGGCGAGCGCGATGTACTGCTGGGACGCGGCGAACTCGTTCGCGACCTGAGCCTGCAGCATGTCGTGGAACTTGCTCTTCTTGGGCGAAATCTTCTTCACGTTTGAGGCCATGGGTGTACCGTAACCCAAATTCAAAACAATCGCATTTGAGGTAAGCCTAACGAGTGTTTGGAAAGGTAATCCAAACACAGGTTAGGCATTCCTCATACGAGCGGTGCGCGGTCAATTGGGCACGACATGCAACGCGGTCCGCCGCGACCGGAACCGAGTTCGGAACCGCTGATGCGCAACACCTCGACGCCCGCGGCCTCGAGACGTTCGTTCGTCTCGACGTTGCGCTCGTAGGCCACGACGAGGCCGGGGCCGACCGCGAGGGTGTTGTTGCCGTCGTCCCACTGCTCGCGTTCCGCGGTCACCGGGTCCAGGCCCGTGTCGATCACGCGCAGGCGCTCGATGCCCATGGCCTCGGCCGCGGCCTCCAGGAACGGCACCGGGCCGTCGACCAGCACGCCGCCGTTGCCGTCGGACTTCATCGGGTACGCGGACAGGGTGTGCCGGATCGCCGGGTACATGACCACCGCGTCGCGGTCGACCATCGTGCACACGGTGTCCAGGTGCATGGTGGCCCGCTCCTGCGCGATCGGCACCGCCAGCACGGTGTGCGCGAGGCCGTCGGACAGCGCGGAGCGCGCGAACGACTCGGCGCCCGCCGGCGTGGTGCGCTCGCCGACACCGATCGCGATGACGCCCGGCGCGAGCAGCAGCACGTCGCCGCCCTCCAGCGGCGCCGAGTGCGCGCCGTACGCGCGGGCCGTCTGCCGGAAGCGCGGGTGGTAGGCGTAGATCAGGTCCGTCAGCGTCGTCTCGCGGTCACGCGCGGGCAGCGCCAGCGAGGTGATCGCCACGCGGTCGCCGACCCAGATCGACGAGTCGCGCGTGAACAGCAGGTTCGGCAGCGGGTCGACGGCGAAGTCGATCGGGTGGTGCATCTTGCGCACCAGCGAGGCGCCCTCGGCGGCCGGCAGCTCCTCGAACGTCATGCCCGCCATCAGCACGTTCGCCAGCTGGTTGGCCGGTAGCGAGTTGAGGTGGCTGCGCAGCGCGTCCGCCAGGTCGATGCCGAGCCGGCGCTCGTTCACCGCGCTGTGGATGCCCGCGATGCGCGCGCGGTTGTCCTCGAGCGCCTGGACCAGCACGTCCGCCAGGAGCAACACCTCGACGCCGCGCGAGGCGAGCACCCCGGCGAACGCGTCGTGCTCCTCCTGCGCGCGGTCGACCCACGGCACACCGTCGAACAGGAGCTGGTCGTTGTTGCGCGGCGTCAGGCGCTTGAGCTCGGCGCCGGGGCGGTGCAGGAGCACCGTGCGCAGGGGGCCCACCTCGCTGTCCACGCGGGGGGCCGCGGAGGGGCGTGCTTCGGTCTCGGTGATCGAGTGCGCAGTCACGAGATTGAGGGTAGACCCGCGCAGCACAAATCGTCGCCTGTGCGACCCGAATTTGACCGATATCGCTGCTCGTTTGGGCCAGATGTGGCGAATCGTTAACCAGAAGGTACTCGAATGGCCCTGATCGTTACGGAAGCCAGGTGACTTTGCCGCGCAACAGCGTGTAGCCCACGAACGCGACCACGTCGAGCGCCGTGTGCGCCACCACGAGCGGCCACAGCCGGTTCGTGCGCTGCCAGTACCGGCCGAACACCAACCCCATGATCAGGTTGCCGACGAACCCGCCGAAGCCCTGGTAGAGGTGGTAGCTGCCGCGCAGCACGGCGGCCAGCAGCAGCGAGCCGTTCTCGCGCATCCCGAGCTGGCGCAGGCGGGTGATCAGGTACCCGACGACCAGCACCTCCTCGGCCCACGCGTTGCCCGCCGCGTAGAGGACCAGCACGATGCTGCGCCACCACGACTCGTCCAGAGTGGACGGTTGCACCGCGAGGTTGAGGCCCAGGCGCCACGCGGCGAAGTAGAAGACCAGTCCGGGAATGCCGATCACCGCGGCCAGCCCGAGGCCGGCCAGCGCATCCCGGCCCTTTCGCGCACGGTCCAGTCCGATGCGCACGCCGGCCCGCCACAGGAAGTACACGCCGAGCGCGCCCCACGCCGCGAGCTGCACGACGCTGAGCAGCTGTGCGATCAGGTCCAGCAGGTCGAACCGCGCCTGCGGCACGTTGATCGCGACCTGCTGCTGGTCCAGCGGCACCGGCTTGAGCAGGCTGTCCAGCAGCCGCACCAGGCTGCGCATACCGGACAGCCCCAGCGTCATGCTGAAGACGATCACCAGCTCGAGCACGTAACCGCGGCGTTGCGGCTCCGGCAGCAGGTCGGGCTCGCGGGGGCGTTCGGGTGCCAGCCAAGTCACTCGCGCGACGTTACCTCTGGGTCAGGAAGGGGCAGCCCATCAACCTGCGCAGTTCACCCGCGAGTTCCTGCGGGGTGCCGACCGGGCGGGAGAACGCGATGCGCACGTCGTGATCCTGATCCAGCGTCTCGACCCGTAGCCGCAGACCGAACCGGTCGAGCCCCAGCGGCCGGACGTTCCCGCCCCTGAGCTCCTCCGGCAGGTGCCGCGCGAGCAGTCCGACGACGTCCGAATGCGCGATCTCCAGGTGCCGCAGCCAGTGGTCCTCGTTGCGGCAGAACGGATCCGGCGCCGCCTCGGCGAACTGCTCCGGCCGCAGCGAGCACGTGCCCTCGGCGTCCGCGACGACCAGCGACGCCGGGTTCAACCGCAACGCCGTCGCGCCGTGGCCGACGTCGAGCAGCCGCGGGTCGGGCCGGACGTCCGCGACCGCGAGTGCGGCCCGCCGCGCCTCGTCGCCGTCCAGTGCCTGGATCCAACCGGTGATCCACAGCAACCCGCGGGTCGGCTCTCTGAGCGGCACGGGTGCCTGGTCGGCGATCTCCAGCATGGCGGTCGCCTCGGCGTGTGGCTCCTGCCACAACGCGGCGACCAGCGGGTGCTCGTCGGGCAGCAGCAGCAACGTCGTGCCGCACGGGTGCACGTGGTGCAGCAGCGGGCTCGTACGCGTGCCCGACTGCGGAAGCAGTGCTGCGGGACCGCTGCGCGCCGCGATGGTGCGCGCGCGTTCCGCCGGGTGCGGCGCCGGTGGCCGCCGGGTCTCCGTGTCGCTCATGGTTAGGTAAGCCTAACTTAGCTTCGTTCCTCGACGGAAGCCTCCGCTGTACCGTGTCGGTGGAGGTAGCCGTGGTCGTGCCGAACAAGCCGTCCACCGACAGGGCGGCTGCGAGTGACCAGTGGACCCAGCATTGTCTGGACCGCGCAAGTCGACGCGCGCTGTGGTGGACGCTCGCCGCGATCGGCGCCTTTGTGCTGCAGTTCTTCCTGGTGTTCGTCCTGGAATGGTCGTCCGCGCTGGCTTTCGTGCTGTTGATCTTCGCCGCGGTCGTGCTCTACCTCCTGCTGCGCCGCAAGCCGGTGCGCTTACCCGAGGGTGAACCGTGGCACTTCGCCGAGGCTCGCTGGGAGGGCGGCCGGCTGGTGATCCTCGGTTCGCCCCCACTGCTGCTGACCGTGCGGTTGGGTCCGCTCACCCGTAGTCGTGTTTCCCGTCACCGCCGCGTCTGGCTCGTCCCGCCGGACTCCCGCGGCCACACCTTCGTCACTTTTCGTGGTGTGCCAAGACTTTTTGAGGCGAAGGTGTTTCGTTGATCATCTCCACGGATACCTCAGAGAATGTGGACATGTCGGTATGGACGGTTACCTGTCTGGAGAAGGCGGACGTCCGTGCGGCCAAGTTCCTCGCGCTTGCCGCGGCGTGTCTGCTCGTCGTGCTGTTCATCCGGATCCCGTGGATCGCGGTCCTGTCCGTGCCGCTCGTCATCGAGCTCGCCGCGCCCGGTCTGCGGCACCTGTTCTCGCGGCGCCGGATCGTCCGGCTGATGGACGGCCGCTGGCGGCCCGTCGCCGTCCGGTTCGTGCCCGGTCGCGGCCGGATCGGGCGCTCCGCCTATCTGGAGATGACCGGATCCGACCGCTCGTTGCTGCGGCTGCCCGACATGCCCGAGCGCGTCCGGGTGCTGGTCCGGCACTCGCGGCGCGTGTGGATCACCGAACCCGATGATCGCGGCCGGTCCGTCGTGATCACCAGGGGGCGGCCGTTCCTGACCCTCGGGCGCGTGGTCATCCGCTAGTGGGCGGCAATACCCTCGCTCTCCGCCCACGCCGTGAGGTCGTCACGCCGCAGGGCCGCCGCCATGAGCTCGGGGAACCGATCCGGGGTGCACGCGAACGCCGGCGCCTCGATGCGGGCGGCCAGTTCGTGGTTGAACGACGGCGTGCCGCTGTCCGACAGCGCCAGCAGCACCACGACGGTCACGCCGCTCGCGACCAGCTCCCGGACGCGCCTGCGCAGCTCGTGCTCGTTGCCACCCTCGTAGAGGTCCGTGATCAACACGACGGTCGTGTCGGTCGGCCGGCTGACCAGGGTCTGGCCGTACGCGACGGCCCGGTTGATGTCCGTGCCGCCGCCGAGCTGGGTGGAGAACAGCAGGTCGACCGGCTCGGTCAGCTGGTCGGTCAGGTCGACGACCTCGGTGTCGAACACGACGAGCTTCGTGCTCAGGCTCCGGATCGACGCCATCGCCGAACCCAGCACCGCGGCGTGCACCACAGACTCCGCCATCGAGCCCGACTGGTCGACGAGCAGCACCACGTCCCGCAGTGACGCCTGCCGGCTGCGGCGCTTGTGGCCGACCAGGTCGTGCACGACGACCGTGGCGTGTTCCGGCTGGTAGTGCTTGAGGTTCGCCCGGATCGTGGCGTTCCAGTCGACGTCGGGCAGCTGGGGCCGGTGGGTCCGCTGCGAGCGGTCGACGGCGCCGCGCACGGCCTCGACCAGCCGGTCCGCGATCCGGCGTTCGATGTCCTCGACGACCTGGCGCACCACGGCCTTCGCGGTTTCGCGCGTGCGCGCCGGGATCGCCTGGGAGAGCGAGAGCAGCGTGCCGACGAGGTTCACGTCCGGCTCGATCGTCGAGAGCAGCTCCGGTTCCAGCAGCAGCTGCTTGAGGCCCAGGCGTTCCACGGCGTCGCGTTGCATCACCTGCACGACGCTCGTCGGGAAGTACTTGCGCACGTCGCCCAGCCACCGGTGCAGCTGCGGCGTGCTGCCGCCCAGACCGGCCCCGCGCTCGCCGCGTTCACCGCGTTCGCCGCCGCCATACAGGCCGGTCAGCGCCGCGTCACGGTGCTGGTCGTCCTCGTTGAGGGCCGCCACGTCCTCGGCGGACGGGCCCAGCAGCAACCGCCATCGGCGCAACCGTTCGGTCACAGCAGCTCCCGAATCCGGGCCACCAGCCGTGCGGCGATGGCGTCGTCCCACTCGTCGTCCACCCGCTCGACCGCGCCGGACGTCACCCGCTCGCCGAGCAGCCGGCGTTCTGCCGGGCTGAACTCGCTGATCGCCCGGCGCAGCAACGGCAGCGCGTCGTCGAAGTCGGGCGTGTGCAACGCGGTCAGCCACTCGTCGATCAGGCCGAACAGGCGCGGGTCCGCGGCCAGCAGGGTGGCCGACCCGCGCAGGAAGCCCGCGACGAAAGCCGAGGCGACCGACCGGTGCAGCCGCACGGCGACCGCGTCGGTGTCCAGCGATCCGGCCTCCCACAGCAGGCGGGTCGCCCGGCCCGCGGGCAGGCCGTGCGCGTCCGGCTCGGCCGCCAGCTTCGTCAGCGCCCGCCACCACGTCTGCTGATGCGGCTCGTCGGCGGCCAGGCGAACGGCCTCGTGTGCATCGTCCACAACGGACAGTGCCTGTTCGCCGGTCTCGTCGTCCACGCCGCGGCACGCCAGCGGCAGGCCGACCGCGCCGCGCGCCAACAGGCCGTGCAGCGCGACCCGCAGCAGTTCGGGATCCGTTCCGCGCACCGATCCGTAGCGGACCGTGCGCGCCAGCGACGGCACCGCGCCGAGCAGTTCCAACGCGTCGGTCGCCTTGGCGGCGCACCGGTCGAGCGCCTTGCGGCCCGCCTCCACCGCCGCGGGCAGCTCACATCCGACGGCCCGCGAGAGGATCCCGGACGCGACGGCGACCCGGTCGGCCTCCTCGGCGTCCGTGCACAGGACCGTAGACGCGGCTTGTTCGACGGTCGTGCCATGGCGTGCCGCGACCGCCACCGCCACCTCGAACGCCGGGTTCCACTCCAGCTGCCACATCTCGGCGAACGTGCCGAGCGAGCTGGTCCGATCGGGCTTGCCCCAAGGCACGCCGAGAACCTCCAGGTGTTGCAACAGCTTCGAGCGCTCGCGGTCGGTGTCCTTGCGCAGGTCGAGCCGCAGCTGCCGCGGTTCCAGCGAAGCGGGGAGCCGCAGCCGTTTCCGCAACCGCGCCAGGTCCGCCGCCAGGGGCGAGCGCGGCACCTCGGCGCCGACCGACCCGAGCCGCTCGCCGACGACGAGCTTGCGGTGCACCAGCTGCAACGGAACCCGGTCTCCGCCGCACAGCACGGCGAGCGCCGCCTCGGTCACCTCGGACAGGCCGGGCGACGGCCGTTCCCGCAACGCCGCCAGCGTGTCGGCGAGCCGCACCGCCTCGACGGCCGACGCGGTCGAGGCCGGCAGATCCTCGGCCCGCAGCACCGAGCACGCCTTCGCGAACCAGCGCGGCACCACGTCGTCGTGGTGTTCCCACAGGTGCGCGTACCAGCCGGGCGAGTCGACGCCGGCGCCGTAGCCGGACGAAGCCGCCAGCTGGCCGTGACTCCACGGCACCCACGTCCCGGAGATCTTCCGGCGCCGCAGGCCTTTCAGCAGCGCGTTGTCCGACGTCGCGGTGGGCAGCGGCGGCATCAGCGCGGGCACGTGCCACGCGCCGCACACCACGGCGACTTCACCGTCGAAGTCCTTGAGCGACTGGCGCAGCGACCTGCGCATGTACGCCTCGCGCAACAACGTGTGCTCGCCGAGCACATCCGTGGACACCTCGGCCCGCACCGACGCCATCGCCTCCGCCACGGCCTTCGCGAGGTCGATCGGGTCGCTGGCGCTGTGCTCGACCACGTCCTCCCACCAGCGTTCCGGATCGTCGAACCCGGCGGCCTCGGCGAGCAGCCCGATCGGGTCGACCGAGCCATGCCCTTCCGAGTCGAGTGACGCCGCCGCCGGCAGATCGAAGAACCGCACCGGCACGCCGTTGCGCGCCGCCCACGTCATCGCCTGCCACTCCGGCGAGAACGACGCGAACGGCCAGAACGCCGCCGTCGACGGATCCGACTCGTCGTGCAGCAGCAACGCCACGGGCGGCGTCAGGTCCGGCACGTGTCTTGTCAGTGCGTCCGCCTCCGGCGGTCCCTCGATCAGGACCACCTCGGGCCGCACGCGTTCCAGCGCCGCGGCGACCATGCGCGACGAGCCCGGCCCGTGGTGGCGGATCCCGAGCAGCGTGACGCGATCAGTCACGGCACGCCCGGTACAGGTCGCGCCACTCGGCCCGCTCCTTCACCACGGTCTCCAGGTACTCCTCCCAAACCGCAGCGTCCGACACCCGGTCCTTCACCACCGCGCCGAGCAACCCGGACGCCAACTCGTCCGCGCCGAGCGTCCCGTCGCCGAAGTGCCCGGCCAAAGCCATCCCGGACGCGATCACCGAGATCGCCTCGGCCGTCGACAGGCTGCCGCTGGGCGACTTCAGCTGCGTGCGCCCGTCCACAGTGGACCCGTTGCGCAGCTCGCGGAAGATCCGCACGACGCGGCGCACCTCGTCCAGCGCGGGCGGCTCGGCGGGCAACTCCAGCGCCTTGCCGAGCTGCGCGGCGCGGGTCACGACGATCTGCACCTCGTCGTCCTCCGTGGCCGGCGGCGGCAGGACCACGGTGTTGAACCGTCGCGCGAGCGCCGACGACATCTGGTTCACGCCGCGGTCGCGGTCGTTCGCCGTGGCGATCACCGTGAAGCCCGGTACGGCCTGGACGGACGTGTTCAGTTCCGGGACCGGCAGGGATTTTTCCGACAGCACCGTGATGAACGAGTCCTGCACCTCCGACGGCATGCGCGTGAGCTCCTCCACGCGCACGACTGCTCCCGTGCGCATGCCCCTTAGGACGGGCGACGGGACAAGTGCCTGGTCGCTTGGACCTTCGGCGATCAGGCGGGCGTAGTTCCAGCCGTAGCGGACCTGGTCCTCGGACGTGCCCGCCGTGCCTTGCACGACGAGCGTCGAGTCGCCGCTGATCGCCGCCGCCAGGTGTTCGGACAGCCACGACTTCGCTGTGCCAGGCACGCCCACGAGCAGCAGAGCCCGGTCCGTCACCAGCGTGCCGACGGCCACCTCGACGAGCCGCCGGTCACCCACGTACTTGGGCGTGATCACGGTTCCGTCCGGCAGGGTGCCGCCGAGCACGTACTTCACGACGGCCTGCGGGGACATCCGCCAGTTCGGCGGCCGCTGCCGGTCATCGGCGACGCGAAGCGCCTCGAGCTCAACGGCGTACTCCTGTTCGGCCGTCGGCCTGAGTACGGCAGTCACATGTCCTCCTGGTTGAGCGACAGCTTGGTGGTTGTGGCTGCCGGTTTCGTGCGTGGTCTTTGGCTGCCGGTTGTGTGCGTGGTCGCCCTTTTGTTGGCTGCCGGTGTCGTGGGGCGCTGCGTCTTCCGGGACGCGCTTCGCGCGTGCGATTGGGGCTTGACTTGGGGCCCCTCGCGGCGTGGTGGGCCGGCTCCGCCGGCAGATTCAAGATCTGCCGGCCCAACAAGGGCTACCACGCCGCACCCCAAGTCAAGCCCCAATCGCGTTCCGTACGTGGTCACCAGACGCGCCCCACTCTGGGTGCGTGGTTGCGTTCGTTGGTCGCCCCTCGTCACGAGTCCTCCTGGTTGAACGACTCGCGGAGTTTGATTCGCAGGCGCAGCACTTCCAGTTCCAGCGTGCTCTCCGGCCACCGCTTGGTCAGCGCGTCCCAGTTCGCGCCCAACAGGTCCGCATCGCCGCGTGCCAGCACCACGGACGGCGGGCGCCCACGACGCCAACGGGGATCGGGCAGGGCCGCGTAGCGGTTCAGCAGTGCCCTGGTGGTCTCGGCGGACCACGGCGCGGGCAACTGAGCGCAGGCGTGATCCAGCAGGTCGTAGTTCCAGTTCAGCGACACCGCGACCACGGCCTGCTCGGCGATGTCGTCCGGCAGCCCGGCGAGCATCTCCAGCTGCTCCATGCCGGTCAACGTCTCGGCCGCAGCCACAGCCCATGGCCGCGCGTCCACCGCCTGCGACAGCCGATCCGCGACACCCCGCAGCAAAGCCGCCGCCCAGGCGCCCCGGCGGAGGAAGGCGGCCGCGCCGGCATCATCGGTGTCCAGACGGGACGTCCAGTACGACGGCGGCACGCTGGCTGCCGCGCCACGGATGCGACCGGCGACACCGCCTTCCGTGCCGTCGCGCATCAGGTCCCGCTCCTCGATCGGATCAACCCGGCGCGACCACACCTCGTCCGACTGCACCTCGAACCCGTCCTGCGTCAGCCACAGGCCCGCGAAGAGCCGTTCGGCGGCGCGCGCCGACAACGCGCTGCCAGGCAGCTTCCGCAGCAGCCGCAACGCCTCGTCGTGCACCGCGCTCGACCGGTCGTCCAGCGCGGACTCCAGCAGGGGCTCGTCCGCCGCGCCTAGGCCGGTCTCCAACGAGCTGATCAGCACCTGCCGGTCCGTGGCCCGCTTCTGCACCGCGAACTGCTCGACGATGAAGGCCGTGGTCTCCTCCGGGGAGGACAAGCGCTTGCGCCGCAGGGCACGGACCCGTTGCGCGCTCGGGAGGTCCAGGACGTCCGCCAGCGCCACCTCGGTGATCTGCGGGGCAGCGCCTAGCGCCCACGCCCAGCCTGGGCGCGTCGCGGCCAGCCACCGGCCGCGCGAGCCGAGTACCTCGACGATCGCCGAGCGCAGGCCCGGCCGGGCGGTGCCCAGTGCGAGCAACGCGGGCAGGCGCCGGTGTTCGGCGACGACGCCATGCGCCTTGGCCAGCGCGCACCACTCCGTGAGCAGCACCTCGTCGTCCAGGCCGAGGATCGCCTCCAGCACGAGCCGGGCGGCCTCGCCGGGCAACCGGTCGTCCGACGCGGGGGCCTCGCGGATCGGTGCCTCGCGCACGACGGGAGGCACCGTCGCGCCATAGGCGGCCACACCGAAGGCTGCGCAGTCGTCCAGGAGCTGACGAGGGTCGCCACCGCCGCGGTTCGTGCCGACCAGGAGTGCCTGGACCGTGTCGTGCCACTGCTGCCTCACCCGACCACCTCCGGCGGGCCACCGGGCGTCGCGACGGCGCCCAGCCGGAACGTGCGGCCGTCCCACAGGCCCCACGCGTCGAATGCCGCACCGCCGGTGATCGCCAGCGCCAGGTCCAGCGCGCTGTCGTCACGTACGGGTACGCCGCGCTGGTCGACGTCCACCAGGTGACCGCCGGCGAAGCGGACCGACGCGCACGACACCGGCAGCAGCCTGGTCCACGGGTCGCCCGCGATCAACGGCTCCAGCGCGGCGATCGCCAGCCGCCACGACTCCGCCACCGGGATCGGATCCGGCGCACGGCTCCCGGCCAGCTCACCCAAGGCCACTCGGAACGGGGCGGCGCCCGGATACGGGAACAGCTCCGCCGAGCTCTCCTGGCCGTGCGGCAGCAGCGGCACCGGCGCGCCCACCGCCGAGTGCCGCACGCCGACGACCCACTCGCGGCGCTGTCTGCCCCACGCCCACTGCCGGACCGTGCGCACCCGTCCGTCGTCGGACTCGGCGCGCATCAGCGGGATCCAGCGGTCCGACCAGCCCTCGCCGGACTTCACGCTCTCCTCGGTGACCGTGACCCCGAGCCGCCACGGCGGCTGCACGCGCGTCATCAGGTGCAGGGCGCCCAGCCGGTCCGCGGCCTCGACCGTCCAGTGCGGCTCGGCCCGCATGACCGTCTCCTGCAGTGCCGTCACCGCGGACGCCAGGCCCGGCACCTGCGCGTCGATCATGCGTGCGGCGATGTTCTGCCACCACGCCGCGCTGTGGCCGGGCAGCGACGCCGTGCCCGCGGCCGCGACGTCCACCAGCCAGTCCGACAGGCCGGCTACACCGCCCGCCATCGCCTCCGAGCGCGCCTCGGCCCGGGACGCGCGAGCCTTTGCCCGGCGTTCGACGGCCTCGGGCGACTCGTCCAGCGGCTCACGGCGTCGACGCGTGGTCCATTCCTCGACCCAGGGCGGCGGCAGCGCGTCCGGCAGGTCCAGCTCCTGCAGGCCGCGGGCGTGCTTGCACGGGAACTGCCGGGACGGGCAGGTGCACTTCGCCGTGCCCGCGGCGAGGTCGACGCAGACCAGGTACGGCGACTTGCCGCTGCCCGAGTACACGCCCCAGAGCACCGGCAGGGCCTTGCCCAGGCCCTGCCAGCGCCCCGCGACCGCACGTGTTCTCACAACCCGAACGCTATTACGCGCCCCTGACAATTTCGGGCGCATGTGCCCTGAAGGGCACCCTCAGGGCGTCAGATGTCCTGAGGGTGCCCTTCAGGGCATTTCAGCGGCGGGCCCAAGTCCACGCGTAATTCGGGTCCTCACACGCGTCGGCGGCCTCGCCGAGCTCCAGCGGGCGGAACGTGTCGACCATGACCGCGGTCTCGTCGAAGTAGTCCACACCCAGCGACGCCTCGACCGCGCCCGGCTGGGGGCCGTGCGTGCAGCCGGACGGATGCAGCGACATCGAACCGATGCCGATGCCCGATCCCTTGCGGGCCTCGTAGTTGCCGCCCACGTAGAACATCAGCTCGTCGGAGTCGACGTTCGCATGGTTGTAGGGCACCGGGACCGCGAGCGGGTGGTAGTCGACCTTGCGCGGGCAGAACGAGCACACGACGAAGTTCGGGCCCTCGAACGTCTGGTGCACGGGCGGCGGCTGGTGCACGCGGCCGGTGATGGGCTCGAAGTCGCGGATGTTGAACGCCCACGGGTAGAGGCACCCGTCCCAGCCGACGACGTCGAACGGGTGGTTGGCGTAAGTCATCTTGGTGATGCCGTTGCGGTGCCGGACGATCACGTCCACGTCCGTGCCCTCGACCAGCAGCGGCTCGGACGGGCCGCGGATGTCGCGTTCGCAGTACGGCGAGTGCTCCAGGAACTGGCCCTTGGCGGACAGGTAGCGGCGCGGCGGCCCGATGTGGCCTGTGGCCTCCAGCACCAGGATGTTCATTGGCTGGGACGGAACCACCCGATAGGTGCACGACGTCGGGATGACCAGGTAGTCGCCCTCGGCGACGTCCAGCGCGCCGTAGATCGTCTCGACGACACCGGCGCCGGTCTGCACGTAGAGCAGCTCGTCGCCGAACGCGTTGCGGTACAGCGGCGACGGCGCGGTGGCGCGCACAAACCCAATCGTCACGTCCGGGTTGCCGAACAGCTTGCGGCGACCCGTGATGGCATCGACATCGTCAGAAGCCCAGGTCAGGTCACCCGTCTTGAAGTGCCGCGGCTTCAGCGGCAGGTTCGGGGACACGGTGCCGCGCTCGTCCTTGACGACCTCCGCGGCGACGATGGCGGTGGGCAGGTACCGGTGGTAGAGCAGGGCCGAATCGTTGGAGAAGCCCTCGACTCCCATCAGCTCTTCCGCGTAGAGGCCACCGTCCGGTTTGCGGAACTGTGTGTGGCGCTTTCGGGGTATCTCCCCGACCGTGCGGTAGTAAGCCATAGCTATCTCCGGGCGTTCGATAGTCGGACATCTTTGTTCAGTTGCCGGTACACGGCTAGCGTGTCAGCCGTGTCAAGCGCTGTCGAACTCCGAGCACCCGGTCCGCGCGGTACTCCACCCCTGCTGGCAAGGCTTGTTGACGACGCCGCACTCTTCCCTCCGGGGAACGCGGCCATGCCCGACGCGGTGCGCGGGCACCTCGACGGACGGGTCGGCGAGTGGGCCGGCGTCATGGGTCTTTTCCTCTGCCCGGCATCCCGGCTCGCCGAGCTGATCACTGAGTTGATCAAGGTTAAGCCGGTCAAACCGATCGCGCTCTCCCTCGTGATCGACACCGGGCTCGGCGGCGTGCCGAAGGCCGTGTCCATCGTCGAGTCGCGCAGCGAGCTGCTGGCGCTGCGCATGGTCGAGATGCCCGCCCCGTCCGATGTGGACGAGGTGTGGCTCGAGCGGGTCTCCGAGTTCGTGCCCGAGGACGTCATCCGCGTCGTCGAGCCGCGCCGCGGTGGCCCCGAGTGGCTCGACGGCGTGAGACGCGTCATCGAGCACGGCAGCTGGCCGAAGCTCCGCTGCGGCGGGCTCAGCTCCGAGAACTTCCCGAGCGTCGACGAGGTCGCGGACTTCCTGTCCGTGGTCAGCGGCGGCGGGGTGGCGTTCAAGGCGACCGCGGGGCTGCACCGGGCGGTGCGGCACGAGGACGAGAACGGGTTCACCCACCACGGGTTCCTCAACCTGCTCGTCGCAACCGCGCGGTCGCTGTCCGGCAAGGACGTGCGCGAGGCGCTCGCCAGCACGGACGCCGAGGCGCTGACCAAGGAGGCCGCGGCGCTCTCCGATCAGGCCGCGCACGCCGTGCGTGGCGTCTTCGCCTCATACGGCTCGTGCTCGCTGTCCGAGCCGGTCGAGGACCTCTCCGGACTGGGGCTGTTGTGAGCTGGGTCAGTGACGCCGCGTTCGCGGAAGACCAGCCGTTCGGCCCCCAGACGCTGCCCTACGGCGTGGTGGCCGAGGGCGTGGCGGTCCGGGTCGGTGACTCGGCCCTGCCGTTGCGCGGGCTCGCGCTCGGCCCCCGGCTCTCCGGGTTGGTGGAAGGCGACTCGCTCAACCCGTTGCTGGCCGCCGGCCGGCCCGCGTGGAGCGAGCTGCGCGCCCGGCTGCGCGAGATCGTCAACTCCGCGTCCGCGCCCCGCGGTGCGTCGCTCGTGCCGATCGCGTCCGCCGTCCTGCCGTTCCAGGTCGGCGACTACGTGGACTTCTACTCGTCGCGGCACCACGCGGAGAACGTCGGCCGGATGTTCCGTCCCGACGGCGACCCGCTGACGCCGAACTGGACGCACCTGCCGATCGGCTACCACGGCCGCGCGGGCACGGTGTACGTCTCGGGCACCGACGTCACCAGGCCGTCCGGCCAGCGCCGGTCGTCCGACGGTCCGGTGTTCGGCCCGTCGGAACGGCTCGACATCGAGGCCGAGGTCGGGTTCGTGTGCGGCGGCCCAGTCGCGTCGCGACTGTCCACCTCCCGCGCGCCCGAGCACGTGTTCGGCGTCGCGCTGGTGAACGACTGGTCCGCGCGCGACATCCAGGCGTGGGAGTACCAGCCGCTGGGCCCGTTCCTGGCGAAGTCGTTCGCGACGTCGATCGCCGCGTGGATCACGCCGCTGGAGGCGTTCTCCGTCGCACGCGTGTCGCCGCCGCCGTTCGACCACCAGCTGCAGGACTACCTGAAGGCCGACCAGCCGTGGGGCCTCGACATCAACATCGAGGTCACGCTGAACGACACGGTCGTCGCACGACCGCCGTTCCGCACGATGTCGTGGACGTTCGCGCAGCAACTGGCGCACATGACCGTGAACGGCGCTACGGTTCGTCCAGGAGACCTGTTCGCGTCCGGCACGGTCTCGGGGCCGCTGAGGGACGAGCGCGGGTCGTTCCTGGAGCTCTCGTGGGGCGGCAAGGAACCCTTCCTGCTGAAGGACGGCTCCACCCGGTCGTTCCTCGAGGACGGTGACACGGTGACGCTCACCGCCACCGCACCCGGAGAGGGCGGCTCCGTTGTCGGGCTGGCCGAGGTGGTCGGGACGATTCGGAGCGCGTGATGGTCGGAGCCACCAAGGAGAGCTCGCTGACGCTGGAGCGGGGCCTGGCCCTGCTCCAGGCGGTCGCCGAAGCCGAGTCCGAAGCGCCGTCGATCTCGGAGCTGGCGGCGGCGATCGGCGCGTCCAGAGCCGCGGTCTACCGGCTGCTCGTGCCGCTGCAGGCCCGCGGACTCGTGCGCCGCGAGGGCTCGAAGGTGCGGCTCGGCCTCGGCGTGCTGCGCCTGGCGTCCAACGTGCTGCCGCAGCTGCGGATGGCCGCGAACCCGGCGCTGCGGGCGCTCGCCGAGAAGGTCGGCGCCACCGCGCACCTCACCGTCGCGGACGGCTCCGAGGCCCAGGCCGTCGCGGTCGTCGAACCGTCGTGGACCGCGTTCCACGTCGGCTACCGCGTCGGGTCCCGGCATCCTGTGCACCGCGGCGCGGCGGGCAAGGCGATCTCGCTGCACGTCGAGGGCTGGGTGACGTCGACCGGGGAGCTGCAGCCCGGTGCCTACGGCGTCGCCGCTCCCGTCCGCGGCGTGCCCGGCCTGCGTGCCTCGGTTGGTGTGGTGGCTCTGGAAAAGCTCGACGGCGACGTCGTCGGGCCGCACGTCGTACGTGCCGCCGAGGACGTCGCCGCCGCCTTGCGTTGATTCGTTGTTCTCCGGGTATCCCCAGGTCATGCCGGACTCCGAAGAGCTCGAGAAGACCCAGCAGCTGATCGACGAGGCGAAGAAGCTCGCCGCCGAGGTCTCAGAGGGACCAGGGGCCGGTGATCTTCTGGCCGTCGGCGAGGATCCCGGTGATGCCGACGCTCGTGGCGACGATGAGCCGAGCGGGCCCGCCGCTGATCGATAGGTCGGTGAACGGCTTGCAGATCACGACGTCACCTGGCCCGGCCTCGTGGCCCTGGATGCGGACCCGGCCCTCCAGCACGTAGAAAACCTCTTCCTTGTCCACCTGATGCGACTCGGAGTCGGCGTTCTCCGGCACGTCGACCGTCCACAGGGCGATCTCCTCGCTGCCGCGCGACGGCACGGCCAGCGAGCGGAACACGAACCCGTGGCGCTCGAACACGGGGGCGGCGGCAGCGGTGGCGAGTGGCATTGCGTCTCCTTGAAGTAGTCAACTTGGTTGTCTAACCATAGAATATGGTCAACCAGGTTGTCTAGGAGGTTTTCGTGGAACCTGTGTCGATGCTGCTGGCCATGGCCTACCGGGCGATGGGGGACCAGTTCCACGAACGCCTGCGCGCCGTCGAGCTGGAGCCCCTGCGGCCCGCGCACGGGTACGTGTTCCGGTTCCTCGCGGAGCGTCGCGCCACCGCTCAGGACCTGGCCGCGCACCTCGGGGTGACCAAGCAGGCGGCGGCGAAGATCGTCTCCGAGCTCGTGGAGTGGCGGTACGTGCAGCGAGAGCCGCATCCGACGGACAAGCGGGCGCAGTACGTCACGCTCACCACGAAGGGACGGGACTACCTCAAGTTCGCCGACGGGATGTGGGCCGATCTCGAAGCCGAGATGGCGTCGGTCATCGGCACCGCGGAACTACACGCGCTCAAGGGGAACCTGAAGAAGTACCTCGACCACGTGGGCGTGCACCACCTGCGCCCGGTGTGGTGACTAGATCGCCTGCCAGAACGCCAGCGCCGAGAACACCGCGAACACCACGCCGGCCACCCGCTGAATCCAGTGCGTCGGCAACCGGTCCGCGAGCTTGCGCCCCACCAGCACCGCCAACCCGGCCACGGCGACCAATGCCAGCCAAGCGCCGACACCGACCGCCACCGGCGTCCCGTACCGCGCGGTGATCCCGGCCGTGGCGAGCTGCGAGGCGTCACCCCACTCGGCGGCGAACAACACCCCGAACGACGCGAGAGCCGCCCGCCAGAACGGGACCGACGCAACCCCGGATGAGGAAGCGTCGACCGCGGAGTCCGAAGAGAACCCCTCGCGCAGCAAGAGAAACGCGCCGACACCGAACAGCACGCCGACCACAAGCGACACCAGCCGGTCCGGCAACAACGTCAGGACCGAACCGAACGCGACCGCGATCAGCGACTGCACCGCGAAGGCGAGCACCACGCCGACGAACACCGGCAGCGCGCGGTACCGCGTGGTCAGAACCAGGGTCGCGACCATGGTCTTGTCGGGCAGTTCGACGACGAACACCACCGCGAAGGCGGTGAGCAGTGCGATCAGGGCGGCCACGAGACTCCGTTCTACCCGCCACGCCGCCACGGATGGGGGTGATGTCGCGCACGGGACCAAGGTCCTACCCGGACGAGGGACCGTCGTACCTGATAACCGCCGTGATCACCGAATACCGTCGATGACGTGGACGTGCTCGATGTGGCCCGGTGGCAGTTCGGCATCACCACCGTCTACCACTTCCTCATGGTGCCGTTGACCATCGGTCTGTCATTGCTCGTGGCGATCATGCAGACCGCCTGGGTGCGGACGGACAACCCCAAGTACCTCGCGATGACGAAGTTCTGGGGCAAGCTGCTGCTGATCAACTTCGCCATGGGCGTCGTGACCGGCATCGTGCAGGAGTTCCAGTTCGGCATGGCCTGGAGCGAGTACTCGCGCTTCGTCGGGGACGTGTTCGGCGCGCCGCTGGCCATGGAGGGGCTCGTCGCGTTCTTCGTCGAGTCGACGTTCCTCGGGTTGTGGATCTTCGGTTGGGACAAGCTGCCGAAGAAGGTGCACCTGGCGTGCGCGTGGGCGTTCTCGTTGGCCACGCAGGCCTCCGCGCTGTTCATCATCGCCGCGAACTCGTGGATGCAGCACCCGGTCGGGATCGTCTTCGAGGACGGCAAGCCGCGGCTCACCAGCATCTGGGCGGTGCTGACCAACAACACCGCGCTCGCCGCGTTCCCGCACACCATCGCGGGCGCGTTCGCCGTCGCCGGGACGTTCCTCGTCGGCATCAGCGCCTGGCACCTGTGGAAGAAGTCGGACCGGGAAGAGGTCTGGAAGGGCAGCCTGAAGTTCGGCACGTGGGTCGGCGTCGTCGCGTTCGCCGTGCTGGCGATCACCGGGGACGTGCAGGGCAAGCTGATGTTCGAGCAGCAGCCGATGAAGATGGCGGCCGCGGAGGCGTTGTGCCACACCGAACAACCGGCGAGCTTCTCGGTCTTCGCGATCGGTGACGTGCGCCGGCCGGACTGCGAGAACGTCAAGAGCATCACCGTGCCCGCGTTGCTGAGCTTCCTGGCGCACAACGACCTCACCAGCGAGGTCAAGGGCATCGAGGACCTCGTGCCGCTCTACCAGGAGAAGTACGGGACCAACTACCCGGTCGACGAACGGCTCGGCGACCTGTCGGGCAAACCGATCGACTACACGCCCGTGCTGCCGGTGACGTACTGGGGCTTCCGGCTGATGATCGGGTTCGGGGCGATCGCGGCGGGCTTCGGGCTGCTGGCGCTGTGGCTGACGCGCAAACGCGTCCCACAAGGTCGCTGGTTCCCGCTCGCGGCACTGGCGAGCATCGCGACCCCGTTCCTGGCCAACAGCTTCGGCTGGATCTTCACCGAGATGGGCAGGCAGCCGTTCGTGGTGGTGCCGAATCCCAATCCGTCCGGAGTGGACGGTGTGTGGATGTACACGGCACAGGCCGTCTCGGCATCGACGGTCGGCGAGATCCTCACCTCGTTGATCGCGCTGACCCTGACCTACGGTGCGCTGGCGTGCGTCGAGGTCTACCTGATCCGCAAGTACGTGCGTGGTGGCATCGCCGGCGTCATGCCCGCGAAGACCACCGACGGCACGCTGGCCTTCGCGTACTGAGGGAGAAACCGTGGAGACGCTCTGGTTCTGCGTGATCGCCCTGCTGTGGCTGGGCTACCTCTTCCTGGAGGGCTTCGACTTCGGCGTCGGGATGTTGCTGCCGATTCTCGGTCGCGACAACACCGAACGACGCGTCATGATCAACACCATCGGGCCGGTCTGGGACGGCAACGAGGTGTGGCTCCTCGTCGCGGGCGGTGCCACGTTCGCGGCGTTCCCCGGCTGGTATGCGGCGCTCTTCAGCGCCGCGTACCTGCCACTAACCCTGTTCCTGCTGGCGCTGATCGGGCGCGGCGTGGCGTTCGAGTACCGCGGCAAGGTCGACTCCGACCGCTGGCGCCGGACGTGGGACACGGTGATCACCATCGGGTCGTGGGTCGCCGCGCTGGGCGTGGGGCTGATCGTCTCGACGACCGTGCTGGGCCTGCCGTTGAACGCCAACGGCGATCGCGTCGGCTCGGTGTTCGCCGCGGTGCGCTGGGACACGGTGCTCGGCGGGCTCGCGGTCGCCGGGTACGCGCTGGTGCACGGCGCGGTGTTCGTCGCGCTCAAGACCGAGGGCGACATCCGCGAGCGGGCCCGGCGGCTCGCACTGCGGATCGCGCCGGTCGCGTTGCTGCCCGTCGCAGTGCTGCTGTTCCTGGTGGCGGGCTGGTGGGCGGTGGGTGCGGCGGTACTGGCCGTGGCCGCCGTGTGGCGGCTTGCGCTCGGTCGCGAGGGGCAGGCGTTCGCGTTGCTGGGGCTCACGATCGCGGCGACGGTCGTGACCTTGTTCGGCTCGCTCTACCCGAACGTCCTGCCGTCCACTTTGGACAGCGCGTACTCGCTCACGGTTCACGGCGCGGCCTCGTCGCCGTACACGCTGACCGTGATGACGTGGGTGGCCGCGTTCGGCACGCCGGCGGTGCTGATCTACCAGGGCTGGACGTACTGGGTGTTCCGCAAGCGCATCGGCGTCCAGCACATCCCGAGCCACTGATGAGAGGCCCGCTGGGCGCACTGCCCGCCCTCTCGCGAAGCGCCCGGAAAGCACTGGTGCTGGTCGGCGTACTGGCGTTCCTCAACGCCCTGGCGCTCGTCGCGCAGGCGGTCGCGCTGGCCACGGCGTTGACCGCGCACACCGGACTACCGCTCCTGCTGATCGCCGTCGTGGCTCGCGCCGGGCTCGCCTGGGCGACGGAGTCGGCCGCGGCCCGTGCGGCGGCGGGCGCGAAGGAAGAGCTGCGGACCAAGCTGCTCGCCTCCGCGATGGCCCGCGGCCCGGAGTGGATCTCCGCCCGTGGGCCGGCCGAACTGGCCGTGCTCGCGACCAAGGGCCTGGACGCGCTGGACGCGTACTTCACGCGGTACCTGCCCGCGCTGGTCACGGCCGTGGTCGTGCCGCCGGTCGTGGGCGCGTGGATCCTGTGGACCGACTGGACTTCGGCCGCGCTGATCGTGGTCACCGTGCCGCTGATCCCGGTGTTCGCCGCGTTGATCGGCTGGTACACCGAGAAGCGGGTGGCGCGGGCCGCCGAGGTGACCGAGCGGCTGTCGGGCTACCTGCTCGAACTGTTGCGCGCGCTGCCCGTGCTCACGGTGTTCGGCCGGGCGAAGGCCCAGGCCGAGGCCGTCAGAGCGGCCGGTGAGCAGCACCGCCGCGCCACGATGGGCACGCTGCGGGTGGCGTTTCTGTCCGCGCTGGTGCTGGAGATCGCCGCGTCGCTGTCGGTCGCGTTGATCGCGGTCGGTATCGGGCTGCGGCTCGTTTCCGGCGACCTGACGCTGGCGACCGCGCTGGTCGTGCTGATCCTCGCGCCCGAGTGCTACCTGCCGTTGCGTGCGGCCGGGGCCGCCCATCACGCCAGCGAGGACGGCCTCGAAGCCGTCCGCCGAGTCGCCGAGGTCGTCGGCGACGTGCCTGCACCGGCCGACTCGGGGGAGCGGCCGGTGCAGCGCATCAGCGTGCGGAACCTGCGGGTGCTGCGCCGCGGCGGGTTCGCGCCGGACGGCGTGTCGTTCGACGCCGTCGCCGGTCGGATCCACCGCCTCGGCGGCGCCAGCGGGGCGGGCAAGTCTACGACGCTCGGCGTGCTGCTCGGGTTCGTCACGCCGCACGACGGCACGGTCGACGCCGACGGCGACCTCAACTCGCGCACGGTCGCGTGGATCCCGCAGCGGCCGGCGTTCGCCGCGTCCACTGTGGACGCTGAGCTGGAGCTGGCCGAACCTCGGTCTACCGAACGGCAACGGCACCGGGTTTTGGCGGAGGTCGCCGCCGGTCACCTGGCGCACCGGCCGATCACCCAGTTGTCCACAGGTGAACGGCAGCGCGTCGCCGTCGCGCGGGCGTTGCTGCGGATGCAATGCGGCGCGAACGTGCTGCTCGCCGACGAACCCACCGCGCACCTCGACGCCGCGACCGCGGCCAAAGTCGACAAAGCGATCAAGCGAGTTGCCGACCTGGGCGCGATCGTCGTGCTGGCCACGCACCGCACCGCCGAGCAGGTCGAGGACGAGACGCCCGCACTGCTGCGACAGTCCGAAGAACTCCCTGAGCAGGCCAAACCCAAACGGCTGCTGACCCGGCGCGCGCTGGCCGGCGCCGCGCTGGGCATCGCGGCGAGCGCCAGCGGCGTGGCGTTGACGGCGCTCTCGGCGTACCTGATCGCGCGCGCCGCCGAACAGCCGCCGATCTTCACGCTGTCCGTGCTCGTCGTGGGCGTGCGGACGTTCGCGCTGGCCAAGGGCGTGCTGCGGTACACCGAGCGACTGGTCTCCCACGACGCGGCGTTCCGGCTCGCCGAACGCCTGCGCGTCGACCTGTGGCACGCGATGGTCCGGCTCGGCCCGGCCCGCGTCCGGCCGGACGGTCTGCAGCGACTCGCCGACGACACCGACACCGTGCGCGATCTGGTGCCGCGCGTGCTGTTCCCGCCGATCGTCGCGGCCGGTGTGGGCGCCGGAACCGTCGCGCTGTTCGCGTTCATCGACCCGCGCGCCGCGCTCGCGCTGGCGGTGGCGTTGCTGATCGGCGGCATCGCGGCACCGCTGGTGGCGACCCTGACCGAACGCCGGGCGAGCCTGGTGCTGGCCCAGGGCAGGCGGGAGATCGCGGCCGAGGTGCTGACCGTGCTCACCGCCGCGCCCGACCTGATTGCCGGCGGCGCGCACGAACGCAAGCTCGCCGAGCTGGAGCGCAAGGACGCGGAGCTGGCGAAACAGGCGCGCCGGCAGGCGTTCGGCACGGGCGCGGCGACGGCGATCCTGCACCTCACGACCGGTGGCGCAGCGCTGGTCTGCACGGCGCTGGGCGCTGGCCTCACGGGCCCGGTGCTCGGCCTGGTCCCGTTGGCACTGGCCGAGGTGCTGAGCCCGTTGCCGCTCGCCGCGCAGCAACGACGCACGCTCGTCCAGGCCCACCAGAGGCTGTCGATTGACGTGTCGAAGCAGCCGGAACCGTTGCGCGGCAAGCGAATCCGGCTCAGCCACGTCGACGTCGGCTGGCCCGGCGGCGACCCGGTGCTGACCGACGTGAACCTGGACGTCAGGCCGGGCACGCACCTCGCGGTCGTCGGCCCGTCGGGTACCGGCAAGTCGACGCTCGTCGCGTTGCTGCTCGGTTTTCTCCAGCCCAGCAAGGGAATCGTGGAGCTGCCGCGCGCGACGTGGTGCCCGCAGGACCCGCAGCTGATCTCGACGACGGTCCGCGAGAACCTGCGCATGTCCGGCCCGCACGACGACGAGCGCTTGCGCTGGGCGTTGCGTCAGGCCGCGCTGCCGCACTGGACCGACCGGCTTGACGTGGTGATCCGCCAGGACCAGGTCAGCGGCGGCGAGGCGCAGCGGCTCGCGCTGGCCAGGGCCTTGCTGCACGACGCCGACGTGCTGCTGCTGGACGAGCCGACGGCGCACCTCGACGACGACACCGCGTACGAGATCCTGATCAACCTCAGCAAGATCGACAAGACGATCGTGCACGTCACGCACCGGCCCGAAGAGGCGGCTCGCGCGGATGTCGTGCTGGACACGGGACAGCCCGCATACCGTTGAACACCATGGACCCCCGCCTGGCGCGCCGCGTGCTCGTCGCGTCGACCGAGATCACCTCCGCCGCGCTCGAGGACCCGGACGCGGTGCTCGGCCTCGTCGTGCGCAGTGCCGCCGAACTCGCCGAGGCCGACCTCGGTCTCGCGATGCTCACCGCCGACGACGGCAAGCTCTCCGTCGAGGCGTCCAGCGGTGAGCCGATCGGCGCGGTGCTGTCGTCCCGGTCGGCCGCGGCGAAGGCCGCACGCACCGGCGTGCCCGTGGTGGCCGACGACGTGACGAGCGACCCGCGCACGGCGCCGTTCGTGCCGAAGGCGTTGCGCGGCTACGGCCCGTTCGCGGTGGCGCCGTTCGGCACCAAGGACCGCAGGCTGGGCGCGCTCGCCGTGTACCGCAAGCGCGGCGCGAAGCCGTTCACCGAGGCCACGGTCGACGTGCTGGCCGCGTTCTCCGCGCAGGCGGGCCTCGCGGTCGTGCTCGCCGAGGGCGTGACGGCCCGGCAGCGGGTCGCGGTCTACGAGGAACGCGACCGCATCGCGCGCGACCTGCACGACGTGATCATCCAGCGCCTCTACGCCGCCGGAGTGCAGCTGGACCTGCTGGAACGCCGCGTCGGCAAGAAGCTGGACGCGCCGGACCTGGCCCGCATCAGCGAGGCCGTCGACCAGCTCGACCAGACCATCGCCGAGGTCCGAGGCACCGTGCGCCGGCTGCGCAGTGCCGACCCGGACGACCACGCCGACCTGCTCAGCTCCGTGCGCGCCGAGGTGCGCACGGCGGGTGAGCTCCTCGGGTTCCCGCCGAAGCTGCACGTGCGCGGCGACCTCGCGGACGTTCCCGCGAAGCTGGCCGACGACTCGCGGGCGGCGTTGCGCGAAGCCCTCTCCAATGTGGTTCGCCATTCCGGAGCCACTCGGGTGGCGGTTGACGTCCAACGTGACGAGAAACGGCTGTCGATCCGGATCGAGGACAACGGCTGTGGAATCCCGGAGGGCGTCACTCACCGCGGTCTGCGGCACCTTCAGGAACGTGCCGAGACGGCCAACGGCGAGTGCGACATCCAGACGTCCCCAAACGGTACAACCGTCACCTGGGTGGCCCCGATCTCCTAGCCACCCAAGCGGCGGCTTGCGTTCGGCGTTCCATGCCCAACTTCGACAGAACGGAAGTCACGTAGTTCTTCACGGTCTTCTCCGCGAGGAAAAGGCGCTCACCGATCTGACGGTTCGTGAGACCTTCACCGATGAGGTCGAGCACGCGCTGTTCCTGATCGGTCAACCCGACCGGAGCGGGCCGTCGCATCCGCTCCAGAACACGTGCCGTCGTGGCCGGGTCGAGCAGTGACCGCCCGGCCGCCACCTCGCGCACCGCGGTCACCACGTCCTGGCCTCTGACCTGCTTCAACAGGTATCCCGAAGCGCCCGCCATGATCGCTCCGACGAGCGCTTCCTCGTCGTCGAACGCGGTCAGCACGAGGCATCTCAGGCCTTTGTCGCGCAACGTGCGGCACAGATCCACACCGCTGCCGTCGGGCAATTGCACGTCGACGACGGCGACATCGCACGACTCCGCATCCGCGCGGGTTACCGCTTCGTGCACCGATCCCGCTTCCGCGACAACGGTGATGTCCGATTCGTCGTCGAGCATCTCGCGCAGACCTCTGCGCACGACCTCGTGGTCGTCCACCAACAAAACGCGCACTGGCACGAATCCACCGTACGTCGAATGCCGGTTCACGAGTGAGTCTCGTATTGGCACAGTGCATGCATGACTGACGGCAGTGTGCGCGCGATCGAGGAAGCGGATCGAATCGTGGTCGCCCGGCTGGTGCTCGAATTGTGGGGCGCGCACACCGCAGTCGCGCACGGAGAGGTCTTCTTCCCGGCGAGCCTCCCCGGATTCCTCGTGGAGCGGCAGGGACAGGTGCTGGGCCTGCTCACCTACACGGTGACCGAGTCGATGCTGGAGATCGTGACGATCGACGCGCTGCGAAGAGGCCGGGGCGTCGGGACGTTGCTGGTCGACGCCACCGTGCGCAAGGCGCGCCAGATCGGCTGCACCCGCGTGCGGCTGACCACCACGAACGACAACCTCGACGCGCTGCGGTTCTACCAGCGCCGGGGGTTCAAACTCTGTGCCTTACGACCGGACGCGGTGCGCGAGGCGCGCAAGCTGAAGCCGGAGATCCCCACGGTTGGGGATTACGGCATCCCCATCACAGACGAGCTTGACCTGGAACGATGGGTCGCGCCCCGGCAGTAGTCCACAGGCATCCACATCCTTGTCCACAGGGTTGTGCACAACTCTGGTTATCCGACCCGAAGCGATGAGAAGACCTCGTCCCAGGCCGTCGCGACCTGGTGGGCACAGGTCTCCGGTGCGACGCCGCCGACACCGGTGCCGAGGCCGGGCATCGCGATCGTCTTGACGACCGTGCGCACCGGCCGGCCGTCTTCGAGCCGCCCTTCCTGCCAGAGCCGCAGCACCGCGCGTGCCGCGAGGTAGGGGTGCACGGTGTCCGATGGCAGCAACTCGCCGGGCCGCCGCATGGTCGGGGCGCTGATGAGCCACGCGGGCTCCTCCTCGCCGGTTGCCACGATCTGTGCCTCGCCGACCGGCAGCTCGCCGCCGTGATAGGCCAGCACCGCGCTGCGCACGTGCTGCTCGACCTGCGGAAACGCCCGCGCGTAGACGGCGTCGATGCCGCCGCGCATCCACCCCTGCGAGTTGGCCGGGCTGACCACGGCCTGCGCCTCGATGTCCAGCACGGAGCCCGGATGCACCCGGACGCCCGCCCGGCCGACCGCGACGGTCATCCAGGCGTTCGCGAGTGGTTCCTCGACCGCGCACAGCACGAGTTCAGGCGCTAGTTCGGGCACGCCCCCAGCATTCCAGTAGTGACACCGTGTTCGGAACCGGGTTTGATACCGGCCACCTGGGTGATCCTTGCCTCAGTAAGGTTGTGAAGTGCCGCGCATCGCCTACTTCGGACCGCAGGGAACGTTCACCGAGCAGGCCGCCCTGGCCTTCGCGCTGGAGGACGCCGAGCTGGTACCGGTGGACACCGTCCCGCTAGCGCTCGCCGCCACCCGCCGCGGCGACACCGACTTCTGCTGCGTCCCGGTCGAGAACTCCGTCGAGGGCGCCGTTCCCGCGACCATGGACGCCCTGGTCACCGGCGACCCACTCGTCGCCGTGGCGGAAACCGTGCTACCCGTGCACTTCAGCATCCTGGTCCGGCCGGGCACCAATGAGATCAAGACCGTCGCGAGCCACCCGCATGCTCTGGCCCAGGTGCGCGAATGGCTCGGCGAGCACCTGCCGCACGCCACCCCGATCGCCACCGCGTCGACCGCGTCCGCTGCCAAGTCGGTCGCGAACGGCGAGTTCGACGCCGCCGTGAGCGCCCCGGTCGCGGTCAGCCACTACCCGCTTTCGGAGTTCGCCACCGAGGTCGCGGACGTCGCCGACGCGCGCACCCGATTCCTGCTGCTGCGCAAGCCAGGTTTCCTGCCGGCGCCAACGGGCGCCGACCGCACCAGCGTCTGCGTGACCACCCCGGACCGCATGGGCGTCCTGGCGGAGCTGCTGACCGAGCTCCGCCTGCGTGGCATCAATCTCACCGGTCTCGAATCGCGCCCGACGAAAGGCAAACTGGGGGAGTACCGCTTCTACATCGACCTGGAGGGTCATGTCGCGGAGCCGCAGGTCGGCGACGCGCTGGCGGCGCTGCACCGGCACTCCCGCGAGATCAGGTTCCTCGGGTCCTACCCCAAGGCCGACCACGAGCCCGCACCCATGCACAACGCCGAGTTCACCGCCGCGACCACCTGGGTCGAGGCCGTGAGAAAGGGCGAAACCGGGTGAGGTTGCTGCTGGTCAGGCACGGTGAGACGGCGTCGAACATCGCACGGGTCCTGGACACGGTTCCCCCCGGCCCGCCGCTGACCGAGCTCGGCCACAAGCAAGCCCGCGAGCTGGCCGACGCCCTGGCCGACGAGGACATTTCGGCCGTCTACGCCAGCGTCGCTCTGCGGACCCAGCAGACCGCCGCACCGACCGCCGAGCGGTTCGGGTTGCCCGTTCAGGTGCTCTCGGGCGTGCACGAGATCCAGGTCGGCGACTACGAGGGCATGAACAGCACCGAGGCCTACCGCGCCTACCTGCACACCGTCGTCGCGTGGGCCGAGGGGCGGCTCGACGTCGCGTTCCCGAACGGCGAGTCCGGGCAGCAGGTGCTGGACCGGTTCCTGCCCGCGGTGCGGTCGATCGAGCAGGACGGGACCGTCGTGCTCGTCACCCACGGCGGGTCCGGGCGGATGGCCGCGCTGGCGCTGGCTTCCAACGTGCCGGCGGAGCTGGCCGAGAACCTGTTGCCTAACACCGGGGTCGTGGTGCTGGAGACGGCCGGGGACGGCTACCGCTGCACGTCGTGGGCGGGTGTGCCCGTCCCGTAGGCCTGCGGGTGTACCCGGTTCCGTGGCGGCGCCTGCCGCCGTGGGCCGGCGGGTGTGCCCGTCCCGTGGCGGCGTGCCTGCCCGGTGGGCCTCCACGTCGTGGCAGGTGTGCCCGTTCCGCGGACTGGCAGGTGTGCCTGTTCCGCGGACCGGCGGGCGTGCCTGTTCCGCGGACCGGCGGGCGTGCCTGTTCCGCGGACCGGCGGGCGTGCCTGTTCCGCGGACCGGCGGGCGTGCCTGTTCCGCGGACCGGCGGGCGTGCCCGTTCCGCGGACCGGCGGGCGTGCCCGTTCCGCGGACCGGCGGGCGTGCCCGTGGGTCTCCACGTTGTGGCCTGGTGCGCCAGTCCCGTTAGACCGGCGGGACGTACCTGGCCCCCTAGACCCCGTGCACCCGCGCGCCCGTTCCCGTGGGCTGGCGTGCGTCCCCGTTTCCCTAACGGCGTGCCGGCTCCGTGGCCCGCGAGCGTGCCCGTTTCCCGTGGGGACCGAGCGTGCGTCCGTTCCGTCGGCCCTGCACCCGGTGGCTGGTGTGCCAGTCCCGTTAGGCCAGCGGGCCACGGTTCCCCAGACCCGTGCACCCCCGTGCCCGTTCCGCAAGCCCGCAGACGCCCGCGTATCCCGTCGATCCACACCCCGTGGCGGGCGGCCTTCCGTGAGATCGCCCCGCTCGACCACCCATCCCGTGCGAGATCGCTCGCTGCCCCCGCGCGCTTCCTTATGCGCTTCAAGCGTACCGCCGGGGTCTGACAATTCCGGGCCTCCGGCCCTGGTCACCACGAACGGGTGTACGAATCCGCCGAAAAAAATCAGCCCCACCCGAGCTCGTGCAGCCGGTCGTCATCGATCCCGAAGTGATGAGCGATCTCGTGGATCACAGTGATCGCCACCTCCTCCACGACATCCTCCTCGTCGGAGCAGATGTCGAGGATGGCCTCGCGGTAGATGAAGATCTGGTCGGGCATGACCCCGCCGTAGTCGGTAGTCCGCCGCGTCAAAGCAATCCCGGTGTACAGCCCGAGCAGCGAAGGATCCGACGGGTTGCGGTCCTCCACCAGCACGACGACGTTGTCCATGGCCCGCGCGAACTCGGGCGGCAGCAGGTCCAGCGACGAAGCGACCAGCTCCTCGAACCGAGCACGCGTCATCTCGACGCTCACGGCGTCTCCGACGAAGTGGTGGTGGGAGGACGCAGGGTCGGCACCTGGAGCCCCGAAGAAGACGGCGGCGCCGTGGAGGAAGCGGACTCCGAGTGCAGCGGAGCACCGGTGGCTTCGGACTGCTGCACGGTCGTCGTCTGCGGCGGGTTGGACGGCGTGATGGGCGGGGCGTTCGGGTTGCGCACCGAGCCGGTCCACGGCACGAGTTTGCCGTCGGCGGGCACGGCGCCGACCTTGCAGTTCGCCTTGTGCGAGCCGGCCGCCCAGCTTTCCTGCTTGCGCGTGTCCCAGCTGACCAGCAGGTTCTTCGCTCGAAGGTCGGCGCCGCCGGTGTACTCGGCGGTGATCTTGGCGCACTGCTCGGCCATCGTGGCTTCCTGCTTCTCCGGCGCCGGGAACTCGCCGTTGCCGAGGTCGACGATGCCGACGATCTCGAACGTGTGCGCCTGCGCGCAGTCGACGGGGTCGCCGACGTTGCCCTCGGGGGTTACGCCGAGGCAGACGGCCGGGTCGAAGACGTCGGACTGGTCGACGTTCTTGGCGCTGCCGAACGACGGGAGCAGCGCGCCGGATGGCGCGGACACCTGTAGGCCGCAGCGGATCGAGCGGTCGCCGGCCACCCAGCGCTTCTCGTCCGGGTTCAGGGAGCCGACCGAGTACTTGCCGAACGGGTCGAACTTGTTCGACAGGTAGGTCAGTGACGTCTGGGCGCAGTGGTCCTGGCTGATCTTCTGCCACAGCGTGCCGTCTGGGAACGGCGCTGAGGCCGGATAGGTCGCGCTGAGGTCGGCCAGGCCGCTGACCTCGAACTTGTGCTGCTTTCCGCAGTCCACTTTCTGGGCGTCGGACAGGTCCTTCGACCAGTTCAGGCAGTCGCCGGCGTTGGCCTCGTAGGCGGCGTTGACCGCGGAGCGGGAGTGGCCCAGCGGGCCGCCGGTGCCCAGGACCGTGGTGAACGCGCTGAGCATGAGCAGGATGAACGCTCCCGCGAGCGCGCCCAGCATGACCACCCGCGTGTCGCGGGTGTGTCCTGGTCGACTCAACCAACGGGCGCTCGGAGACATCTAAGCCATGATGCCTGTGCCGTGTTAGACCAGTGTCGGCTGGGTGATGTGTGTTTCGGTTAGGACACTCGTCACTCGTTCGGCCGCGTCTCTCGGTACCTTCCCCGCGGGAGTGGTGATGACTGACAACAACGTGCCAGGACCAGACAACCCGACACCGCCGTCGGGCCAGCCGCAGCAGCAGCCGCCGCCGTACGTTCCGCCGCCCGCGGAACAGGTTCCTGACCCGAACGCGCCGGCGAAGAAGGGGCGCGGGCAGATGCGCCAGCAGCGGCCCGGCGTCACCCAGCCGCGTCCGCCGACACTGGCCGAGCAGCGCGCACGCGAGGCCGCGAAGAAGGCCGAGCAGGAGCGCTACCTCGCCGAGGCGGCCGCCTACGAGAAGAAGCGCAAGATCCGTAAGCGCGTGCTCATCGGTGGCGGCGTCACCGTGGGCGTCGTCGGCCTCGTCGCGATCTGGTACGCGGCGGCCAGCCCCGACAACGTGACCGCGCAGTGCACGCAGAACGACGTCGTCGTGGACGACGACTACTGCAGCGAGAGCTACTACCGGTCGCACGGCGGGTACAGCAGCAACGGCTTCATCTACGTCGGCGGCAGCTCCTACCGCTACTACTACGGCGGCCCCGGCTACTCCGTCGGCCAGAAGGTCAGCGGCGGCAGCTACACCCTGCCCAAGGGTGCCAACGTCACCACGAAGTCCGGCACGACCATCCAGCGCGGTGGGTTCGGTCTGAAGAGCAGCGGTTCGAGCGGGGGCAGCTGACTTGCGTCGCGAAACTTCGCAACCACGCCAGAACTGGCAGTCGGTGGTTGCGGAACAGGGGCTCGTCTTCGGAGCGCCCGCCGCCGGGTTGAACGGCGCGCAGCGGCCGTACTGGGACGAGTCCGTCCACTACGTCTTCGACATGAGCGACATCCTGTCGCTGGAGGCGGACGTCGAGCTGCTCCACTCCATGTGCCTCGACGCGGTGGACAACGTGGTCACCACCGAGCGGTACCGCGACTTCGGCATCCCCGAGTGGGTGTGGCCGGCGATCGCGGACTCGTGGAAACGCCGCGACCCGCACGTCTACGGCCGGTTCGACCTCCGTTACGACGGCAAGGGCCCGGCCAAGCTGCTCGAGTACAACGCGGACACGCCCACGTCCCTGCTGGAGGCCTCGGTCATCCAGTGGAACTGGAAGACCGACGCGTTCCCCGAGGACGACCAGTGGAACTCGATCCACGAGAAGCTCGTCGAGCAGTGGGCGGAGATCACCGCGAAGCTGCCGTCCGGCGAGGTGCACTTCACGTGGTCGTCGGCGGACCCCTCGGGTGAGGACCACCTGACGCTCGCCTACCTGCAGGAGACCGCGGCCGAGGCGGGCATGAACACCGTGGGCCTGGCGATCGAGGAGATCGGCTGGGACTCGCTGTTGCGCCGGTTCGTCGACCTCGAAGAGGCGCCGATGAGCACGGTCGTGAAGCTCTACCCGTGGGAATGGGTGGTCGAGGAGCAGTTCGGCCGCTACGCCGTCGAGTCCCTGCCGGGCACGCTGTGGATCGAGCCGCTCTGGAAGATGCTGCTCTCCAACAAGGCGCTGCTGGCCGTGCTGTGGGAGATGTACCCCGGCCACCCGAACCTGCTCCCGGCGTACCTCGACGAACCCGGGATGCTCACTGAGTACGTGCGCAAGCCGCGTTTGGGCCGGGAGGGCTCGAACATCCAGATCGTGGCGCCCGGTTACGAGACCCAGACCGGCGGCGTCTACGGCAAGGAGGGCTACGTCTACCAGCTGTTCGACCCGCTTCCGGAGTTCGACGGCTACCGCCCCGCACTGGGTGCCTGGATCGTCGGCGACACGGCGGCGGGACTCGGCATCCGAGAAACGGTCGGTCTCGTGACCGACGATGGCGCGGCGTTCGTGCCGCATCGAATTGTTGAGTGACTGGAAGGGAACAGCACAAATGGTGAGCCTCGCGTTGGACCCCGGCTTCGGCTCGGCCATCGGCCGGGGCGTCGGCGCGATCGCGCTGTACGCCGTCGTCGGTCTGATTCTGATGGTGTTCGGCTTCTACGCGATCGACTGGACGACGCCGGGCAAGCTGTCGTTGCTGGTGCGCGGCGGCTGCCCGAACGCGGTGATCGTGACCGCGGCCGGCATGTTCAGCATGGCGCTGATCGTCGTCGTGGCGATCTACTCGTCCGCGGGCAAGCTCGACGAGGGCCTGCTCAGCTCCCTGATCTACGGCCTGGTCGGCATCATCGTGCAGGTCGGCGCGGTCCGGCTGCTGGAGTGGATCACGCGGCTGGACATCGGTGGCCTGATCGAGGACAAGAACTTCGCGCCCGCCAGCGTCGTCGTCGCCTCCGCGCACGTGGCCCTGGGCCTGGTCGTCGCCGTCGCGATCAGCTAGGACGTTGCAGTAGGCCTCCACAAAGTTCTTTGTGGAGGCCTACTACTCTCATTTGTGTGATTGACCTCAAAGTTCTGCGCGAGAACCCGGAGATCGTGCGCGCCTCGCAGCGCGCCCGTGGCGAGGACGAGGGTGTCGTCGACTCCCTCCTGGCGGCCGACGAGCGCCGCCGTTCCGCCATCTCCCGGGCGGACTCGCTGCGCGCCGAGCAGAAGCTGCTCGGCAAGGAGGTCGGCAAGGCCAAGGGCGACGAGCGTGCGGCGCTGCTCGCCAAGGCGAAGGAGCTGGCCGCCGAGGTCAAGGCCGCGGAAGCCGAGCAGCACCAGACCGAGCAGGAGCTCGAGGAGCTGCACCGCAGCGTCCCGAACCTGGTGCACCCCGACGCCCCGGTCGGCGGCGAGGACGACTTCGTCGTGCTCAAGACGGTGGGCGAGCCGAAGACGTTCGACTTCGAGCCCAAGGACCACCTGGACCTGGCCACGGCGCTCGGCGCGGTCGACATGGAGCGCGGCGCCAAGGTCAGCGGCTCGCGGTTCTACTTCCTGACGGGTGTCGGCGCGCAGCTCGAGCTCGCGCTGCTGAACATGGCCGCCGCCGAGGCGATCAAGAACGGCTTCACGCTCACCATCACGCCCACGCTGGTCCGGCCGGAGATCATGGCGGGCACCGGGTTCCTCGGTGCGCACGCGAGCGAGATCTACCACCTGGAGAACGACGACCTGTACCTCGTCGGCACCTCGGAGGTGCCGCTCGCCGGCCTGCACGCCGACGAGATCATCGAGACGGACAAGCGGTACGCGGGCTGGTCGTCGTGCTACCGCCGCGAGGCCGGGTCGTACGGCAAGGACACCCGAGGCATCATCCGCGTGCACCAGTTCAACAAGGTCGAGATGTTCTCCTACGTGAAGCCGGAGGACGCCGAGGCCGAGCACGCCCGGCTGCTGGGCTGGGAAGAGGACATGCTCGCCAAGATCGAGGTGCCCTACCGCGTCATCGACACGGCGACCGGCGACCTCGGCACGTCCGCGCACCGCAAGTTCGACTGCGAGGCGTGGGTGCCGACCCAGGGCAAGTACCGCGAGCTGACCTCGACGTCGAACTGCACCACGTTCCAGGCGCGGCGGCTGAACATCCGCTACCGCGACGAGAACGGCAAGCCGCAGACCGTCGCCACGCTCAACGGCACGCTGGCCACGACCAGGTGGATCGTCGCGATCCTGGAGAACCACCAGCTCGCGGACGGTTCCGTGCGCGTCCCCGAGGCGCTGCGGCCGTTCATGGGTGGCGTGGAAACACTTGCGCCGATCAAGTGAGAAATCCGCAAAACCTGGTACTTGAGCCGTAGCGAGCGCCTCCTAATAGACGACACCACATACGTACGACGTGGTGTGCGTCACAAAGGGGGAGTTCATGGCGTTCGAAGCGGCCGTCGACTCGATCGACATCACGCCGGAGTTCCCGCCGTACCCGAGCCTCTGGATGGGCGGGTACGGCTGGGACCGGCGCGGCAACCACGGGGTGGTCGCACGCAGGTTGCGCGCGCACTGCCTGGTGATCTGGGACAACGACGTCCCGAAGGTGCTGCTGCGCGCGGACCTGGTCAGCGTTCCGCGCGACGTGCACCAGACGATCAGGGGGACGCTGGTCGACGAGGGGCTGATCGCCGAGAACGACCTGATCATCCTCGCCAGCCACACGCACTCGGGCGCGCTGTACGGGGACACGCGGCCCAGTCCGTTCATCATCATGGGCCTCAACGACCAGGACATCGACGCCGTCAACGGCACCGCGTTCCTGATCACCGACGCGCTGATCCAGCTGGTCCGCGACACGCTCGACCAGGAGCGCAAGGAGGTCACGCTCTCCTACGCCGAGGGTGAGGCCAACATCGGCTTCAACCGCGTCGGGCTGGACACCGTGCTGAACACCGTGCCGGTGCTGCGCGTCGACACGGTCGACGACGAGCTGTTCGCGGTCGTCTTCGGCGCCGCCTGCCACCCGGTCTCGCGCGGCAAGGACGACGTGTTCGACGGCGAGTTCCCGGCCGTGGCCGCCGAGCTCATCGAGGACGAGCTGGGCGTGCCCGCGCTCTTCGTGCAGGGCGCGTGCG
The DNA here is from genome assembly GCF_030269605.1 of Lentzea sp. NBRC 105346. Classification (GTDB taxonomy): domain Bacteria; phylum Actinomycetota; class Actinomycetes; order Mycobacteriales; family Pseudonocardiaceae; genus Lentzea. The sequence goes on along the minus strand of NZ_BSTQ01000011.1, from coordinate 116,865 downwards.
GCGACCAGGAGGCGCACGACCCGCACATCCCGGCCACCACCGACCTCATCGGCGGCATCCTCGGCCGCGAGGTCGTGCACCTGGTCGACGAGGCCGACTTCACCCCGCTCACCGGGCCGATCGGCACCGCGCTGGTGGAGATCGACCTGCCGTTCAACGTGGACACGTCCAAGCCGTCCGTCCGGGCCATGCTGCGGGAGAAGTACCAGGCCAGGCACGACTCGCTGAACCCGCTGGACGTGGACTGGCGGCACGCCGACGTCATGCTCAAGCTGATCGACGACGGCGACCTGCCGACGTCGATCCCGATGCCGATCCAGCGGTGGAACCTCGGCGGGCTCAGCATCCTGGCGCTCGCGCACGAGCCGTTGTCGGCGTACCACGTGCGGCTGCGCAAGATGTTCCCCGGCAACCTCTGGGTGATGGGCTACGCGAACGAGTGCGAGGCCTATGTCGCGGACAACGACACGTTGCGCTCGGGCGGCAACCTGCACGGTGGCTACGAGGCCGGGTGGAACGACGGCGACGACACCATCGCGGGCTCCGGGTGCTGGACCATGTCCTACGCCTGGCCCAGCCCGCTGAAGTTCTCCTCGGGCTTCGAAGGGGGTCCCGGAACCGCGGAACGCCTGGTGATCGACACCTGCAAGGGCCTGCTGGGCCTCTGAGGCGCGTCCTGGCCTGTCCTGCTCGTTGGGTAGAGTGGCTCCCCGGCCCCGTCCGGTGGATACGCCCCGGTGACGTGGGTTACAAACCGACTCACGGGCAGGACAGGACACGGTGGCCAACCGCATTCACGAGACCGCGATCATCGGCGCGGACGTCGAACTCGGCGACGACAACGTCATCGGACCGTACACGGTGATCGCCGGGCCGACCCGCATCGGCGACGGCAACTGGATCGGGCCGCACGTCAGCATCGGCGGACCCGCCGAGTACCTGGCCGCGCCGCACCCGGCGGGCTGGGACGGCGAGGTCGAGGGCCCCGGCGTCGAGATCGGCGACCGCAACCGCATCCGCGAGTTCGTCACGGTCAACCAGGGCTTCACGCACCCGACCAAGATCGGCAACGACTGCTACCTGATGGGCCGCGCGCACGTCGCGCACGACTGCCGCCTCGACGACAACGTCGTGGTCACCAGCGCCGTGCAGATCGCGGGCCACGTGCACGTCTGGTCCTACTCGAACATCGGCCTCGGCACCGTCGTGCACCAGCGCGTCGAGATCGGCCCCGGCGCGATGGTCGGCATGGGCTCGGCCGTCCGCAAGGAGGTCGGCGCGTTCACCATCACCGTCGGCAACCCCGCGCGCACGTCCGGCATCAACGTCGTCGGCCTGCAGCGCCGCGGCTGCGACGAGGACACCATCGCCGCGCTCACCAGCTTCCTGACCGGTAAGGACCCGCAGGTGCCCGCCGGTCTCCCCGAGGAAGTCGCCGCGCTGCTCAAGGCGTGGTCCGAGCGCGAACCCCAGCACTGATCCGGCTACCGAGAGAACGAGAGCAACAGCATGTCGCTTAACGACCGTCTTCGCGGTGTCTTCGTCGACGCCCTCCAGCTGGACGACGACGTCGACGTCGAGAACCTCAAGTACCGCGACATCGAGGCGTGGGACTCCGTCGGCCACATGGCGCTCGTCGCGGCCATCGAGGACGAGTTCGACGTGCAGTTCGAGACCGAACAGGTCATCGACATGAGCAGCTTCAAGGTCGCCGTCGACATGCTGAAGGGGTTCGGCGTTAGTGAGTGACTTCTCCGGCAAGGTCGCGGTGGTCACGGGCGGAACCCGCGGCATCGGCTTCGCCACCGCCTCGGCGCTGGTGGAGGCCGGTGCGACGGTCGTCATCACCGGCCGCGACCGCGAGACCGCGGAGAAGCGCGCCGCCGAGCTGGGCGAACGGGTCCACGGCGTCGCGCTCGACGTGACGGACTCGGCGGCGATCAAGGACGTCTTCAAGGCCGTCGCCAAGGAGCACGGCCGTATCGACGTGCTCGTGGCCAGTGCGGGAATCCTCGAGGGCGGCCTCATCGGCATGCTCACCGACGAGCACATCGGCACCACGCTGCAGACGAACGTCGCGGGCACGATCAACACCGTGCAGGCCGCGGCGCGGGCGATGATGCGCAAGCGCACCGGCGCGATCGTGCTGTTCGGCTCGATCGTCGGCGAGCGCGGCAACGCCGGTCAGACCGTGTACGCCGCGTCGAAGGCGGCGCTGGTCGCGGCCGCGAAGTCGGCGGCCAAGGAGCTCGGCCGGTACGGGATCAGGGTCAACGCGGTGGCGCCCGGCGTCATCCAGACGGACCTGATCGCCGAGCAGTCCGACGAGGTGCTGGAGCGCGTGAAGTCCGACACCGCGCTCGGCCGGCTGGGCACCCCGGACGAGGTCGCGAAGGTGATCCGCTTCCTGGTCAGCGACGAGGCGTCCTTCGTGACCGGCCAGGTGCTGGGAATCGACGGAGGGTTGGTGCTGTGACGCTGGTGCACGCTCAGGCTCGCCTGCGCGACGCGGCGACCGGCGAGCTGCTCGGCGGTGCCGAGCTCGCGAGCCGCGTGTCCGAGGTGGCGAAGACCTTCGCCGACCTGCCGCCCGGAGTGCTCTTCCTCCGGGTCGGCCTGGACCTGCCGAGCGTGCTGCGTTACCTCGGTGCGTTCGAGGCGGGCCGTGCGGTCGCGCTGCTCGACCCGGCGCAGGACCGCGAGGTCCTCGACGGCCTGGTCGAGAAGTTCCGCCCGGCCGCCGTGATCGGCATCGACGAGGAGCCCACCGCGGGCTACACCGCCGAGTCGAACTCTTTTGGCTGGGTGCGCGAGGACGCCGAGGGCGTCACCCCTCACCCGGACCTGGCCGTGCTGCTGCCGACCAGCGGCTCGACCGGCAACCCGAAGTTCGTGCGGCTCTCCCGTTCGGCTGTGCTGGCGAACGCCGACCAGATCGCCGAGGTCCTCGGCATCACGGCGGACGAGGTCGCGCCGACCAGCCTGCCGCTGCACTACAGCTACGGCATGTCCGTCATGAACAGCCACATGCGCGTGGGCGCGACCGTCCTGATCGAGGGCTCGGGTGTCGTCGCGCGACCGTTCTGGGACGCGGTCACCACCTACGGCGCCACATCGCTCGCGGGTGTCCCGTACCACTACGAGATGCTGCGCCGCCTGCGGTTCGACCCGGCGAAGTACCCGACGCTACGCACCCTCACCCAGGCCGGCGGCAAGCTCCGCACCGAGCTGGTGAGCGAGTTCAACGACAAGATGCGCGCCGCCGGCGGGCAGATGTTCGTGATGTACGGCCAGACCGAGGCCGCGCCGCGGATGGCGACCGTGCCGTCCGACCGGCTCGCGGAGAAGATCGGCTCGGCCGGCCCCGCACTGCCCGGCGGCAAGTTCACGATCCGCGACGAGGACGGGAACGAAATCGCCGAGCCCGGTGTTGCCGGTGAAGTGGTCTACCGCGGTCCGAACGTGATGATGGGGTACGCCGAGTCGGAGTCCGAGCTGGCGCTCGGCGACGAGACCGGCGGCGTGCTCGTCACCGGTGACCTCGGGTACCTCGACGAGGACGGTTTCCTCTACATCACCGGCCGCTTGAAGCGGATCGGCAAGGTGTTCGGCAACCGGGTCAGCCTCGACGACCTGGAGCAGATCGTGAAGGGCTTCGGCGCCGCCGCCGCCGTGCCCGCGGGCGACAAGGTCGTCGTCTTCCTCGACCGGGCTGGCAAAGAGACCTGCAAGGCCGCCGCGAAGCTGCTGTCCGAGACGCTGCACATGCACGTCACGGGCTTTGACGTGCGCACCGCCGACGGGTTCCCCCAGCTGCCCAGCGGCAAGATCGACTACCGGTCCCTGGAGGCACAGGTATGAGCGTGTTCGGACGCGGCCAGGCCGAGCGGGAGACCGCCCTGCTGGCCGAGCTGACCGAGTTGACCGAGCACCACCGGGCCAACAGCGAGCAGTACGACCGCATCCTGTCGGCGCTCGGCCACAAGTCCGGTGCGTCGTTCGACTCGTTGAAGTCGCTGCCGTGGCTGCCCGTGCGGATGTTCAAGACGCACGACCTGAAGTCCATTCCGGACTCCGAGGTCTTCAAGGTGCTCACGTCGTCCGGCACGACCGGCGGCGGCGCGTCGCGCATCTACCTCGACAAGGACGCCGCCGCGGTGCAGACCCGCCAGCTCGGCGCGACGCTGCAGGAAGTGCTCGGCGGCAAGCGGCTTCCGATGCTCATGGTCGACACCATCGGCATCATCAAGAACCGCCGCTCGTTCTCCGCGCGCGGCGCGGGCGTGCTGGGCATGGCGACCTTCGGCCGCAGCCACGTCTACGCGCTGGACGAGAACGACCGGCCGGACGTCGAGGCGGTCAAGGGCTTCCTCGAGAAGCACGGCCACGAGCCGTTCCTCATCTTCGGCTTCACCTTCATGGTGTGGCAGTACCTCTACGAGGTGGCGCGCGACCACAAGCTCGACCTGTCGAACGGCATCCTGATCCACTCCGGTGGCTGGAAGAAGCTGATCGACATCGCGGTGGACAACTCCGAGTTCCGCCGCCGGTTCGCCACCGACACGGGGCTCACCCAGATCTACAACTACTACGGGATGATCGAGCAGATCGGCACGGTCTTCCTGGAGGGCAAGTCCGGGAACTCCCTGTACTGCCCGGACTTCGCGGACGTGATCATCCGCAACCCGGAGACGTGGGAGGAGCAGCCCGTCGGTGAGCCCGGTGTGATCGAGGTGCTCTCGACGTTGCCGCGCTCCTATCCCGGCCACGTGCTGCTCACCGAGGACCTCGGTGTCGTGCACGGCATCGACGACGGCGACTGGCCGGGCAAGCGGTTCTCCGTGCTCGGCAGGCTCCCGCGCGCCGAGGCCCGTGGTTGTTCGGACACCTTCTCTGGAGCGATTGCCTCATGAAGCGGCGTTTCCCCGCTGGATCGGACGTCTCCTCCGTCGACGAGCTCCTCGCGAGCATCTCCGGCGAGCCCACGGGTGGCCGGCTGAAGGTCGGCGACGAGCGGATCGTCGACTTCCTGGTGTCGTTCGCGCGCAAGCTGCTCGCCCCGGCGACGGCCCGTCGTTATCCCGAGCTGGCGTCGCTCGGCTTCTTCCTCCGCCGCGGCGAGATCGGCAAGGTGCTGCGCCGGCTGGAGACGCCGGCGGGCGTGCTGCGCTTCGGGCGCGGACTCGTCTTCCACATCCCGCCGGCCAACGTGGACACGATCTTCGTGTACTCGTGGGCGCTGTCGGCGCTCGCCGGAAACCGCAACGTGGTGCGGATCTCGCCGCGTTCGGCCGGTGCCGCCGAGGCCGTGGTCGAGGCGCTGAACGAGGCGCTGAAGGACGCGCACCCGGCCGTCGCCGAGACTCAGGTCATGGTCACCTACGACCGTGACGACAAGGTGACCGCCGCGCTGTCCGCCGCGTGCGACCTGCGTGTGATCTGGGGTGGTGACCGCGCCGTCAACGAGGTGCGCAAGCTGCCGCTCGCGCCGCACGCGCGCGACGTCACGTTCCCCGACCGCGCGTCGTTCGCGTTGATCTCGGTGGAGGGCTGGGTCTCCGCGACGCCGGAGCAGAGGCGCGATGTCGCCGTCGGTTTCTACAACGACTCCTACTGGTTCGACCAGGCCGCCTGCTCGTCGCCGCGTGCGCTGTTCTGGGTCGGTGACGAGGTCGCGGCCCAGCAGGCGCGGACCGAGTTCCGGGCCGAGCTGAGCGCGGTGCTGGAGGCCAAGCACCACGTGGTCGAGCCCGCGATGGCCGTGCAGAAGCGGGTTTCCGCCTACGGTGTCGCCGCGGACGGTCACGCGACGTCGATCGCGTTCGACGGCAACGCGGTGGCCACTCTGGAGCTCACGGCCGCGGCCGACGTGCCGCGGGAGTGGCTCGGCGCGGGCACCTTCCCGTTCGCCACGCTGCCTTCGCTCTCGGCGCTGGTGCCGATGGTGCAGCGCAAGGACCAGACACTGTCGGTGTTCGGCTTCTCCCAGGAGGAGTTGGAGTCGCTGGCGCACGAGCTGGCCGGTCGCGGCATCGACCGCATCGTGCCGTTCGGCAACGCGCTGACGTTCTCCGACCACTGGGACGGCTACGACCTGCCGGCCGAGTTCACCCGCCTGGTCACCGTCCAGAGCTGACAGTCCACAAACGACGAAAGCCGCACCGGAGTCCGGTGCGGCTTTCGTCGTTCTGTGGTCAGACCAGGTGCAGGTTCTCCTTGGTGAACTCGGTGGCGATGATGACGCTGTTGCCGTAGGGCGTTGCGGCGAAGCCGTTCTCGTTGTGCCAGGCGACGACGTTGCCGTCGGCTCCGACCTTGGCGATCTCGGCTTTGCGGTCGCCGTCGAGGTCGGCGAAGTGCACGTTGTCCGCGGTGAACTCGGTGGCGATCACGACGCTGTTGCCGTAGGGCGATGCGGCGAAACCGTTGTCGTTGTGCCAGGCCACGACGTTGCCGTCCGCCCCGACCTTGATGATCTCGGCCCTGCCGTCGCCGTCGAGGTCGGCGAACTGGATGTTGTCGCTGGTGAACTCAGTGGCGATGACGGCGCTGTTGCCGTAGGGCGTGGTGGCGAAGCCGGTTTCGTTGTGCCAGGCGACTACATTGCCGTCCGTCCCGACCTTGATGATCTCCGCCTTGCGGTCACCGTCGAGGTCGGCGAAGTGCACGTTGTCCGCGGTGAACTCCGTGGCGATGACGGCACTGTTGCCGTATGGGTACTCGGCGATGCCGTTGTCGTTGTGCCAGGCGACGACGTTGCCGTCGGTGCCGACCTTCATGATCTCGGCCTTGCCGTCGCCGTCGAGGTCGGCGAACTGGATGTTGTCGTTGCTGAAGTCGGTGGCGATGATGGCGCTGTTGCCGAAGGGCGTCGCGGCGAAGCCACCGTCGTTGTGCCAGGCCTGGACGCGGCCGTCGACACCGACCTTCGCGATGTCCGCCTTGCCGTCACCGGACAGCGAGGACCCCGAACGGTTGTCCAGGCGGTACAGGTTGTTCGTCCGCATGGTGGCGATGACCAGGTGGGCGTAGTCGGGATCCGTCGCGTACTTCTTGGCGACTTCGCGGATGAACCGGTCGGGGTCGTTCCGGTATGGAAGTGCGTAGGCGTAGGTTGCGCTCTGGGTGAGCATCCTGCCGTAGTCGCGGAACGAGTCGGTCATCGAGCGATAGACCCGGAAGTACGCCGTGGCCGGGTGACAGGTCGGCGTGCACTCCGTCGTCGGGTACTCGGCGCATCCGGTCGCGATCGGGCCGGGGGTCGGCGGGCTGCCACCGCATTTGATCCCGAAGTAGTTCTTGTCCCTGGTGGAGAGCGTGCTCTTGCCCCAGGCCGACTCGTGGATCGCCTGCCCGGCGGTCACCGAGGCCGGGATCCGGTACTCCGCCTGCACGGCCTGGGCCTCCGGCGAGATGACGTTGATGAAGTCTTCCTGCGAGTCGGCGTGGGCGGTGCCTGCCATCAGTCCTGCGATCGCCGTGGCGAGCAGGGCAGCGGTCAGTTTTTTCATGACTGTCAGTCCCTTCAGGTCTCGCGTGGGCGTCAGGCGAAGTGGAGGTTTTCCTTGGTGAACTCGGTGGCGATGACGACGCTGTTGCCGTAGGGCGTTGCGGCGAAGCCCTTGTCGTTGTGCCAGGCGACGACGTTGCCGTCGGTGCCGACCCTGGCGATCTCGGCTTTGCGGTCGCCGTCGAGGTCGGCGAACTGGATGTTGTCCGCGGTGAACTCGGTGGCGATGATGGCGCTGTTGCCGTACGGGTACTGAGCGAAGCCGTTGTTGTTGTGCCAGGCGACGACGTTGCCGTCGGCTCCGACCTTGGCGATCTCGGCTTTGCGGTCGCCGTCGAGGTCGGCGAACTGGATGTTGTCCGGGCTGAACTCGGTGGCGATGATGGCGCTGTTGCCGTACGGGTACTGAGCGAAGCCGTTGTTGTTGTGCCAGGCCACGACGTTGCCGTCGGCTCCGACCTTGATGATCTCGGCCTTGCCGTCGCCGTCGAGGTCGGCGAAGTGGACGTTGTCCGCGGTGAACTCGGTGGCGATGATGACGCTGTCGCCGTAGGGCGAGTTCGTGAAGCCGTTGTTGTTGTGCCAGGCGACGACGTTGCCGTCGGTCCCGACCTTGATGATCTCGGTCTTGCCGTCGCCGTCGAGGTCGGCGAACTGGATGTTGTCGTTGCTGAAGTCGGTGGCGATGATGGCGCTGTTGCCGTAGGGCGTGGTGGCGAAGCCGTTGTCGTTGTGCCAGGCCTGAACCCGGCCGTCAGCACCGACCTTGGCGATCTCGGCCCTGCCGTCACCGGAGAGCGAGGGACCGGTCATGTCCTCGACGATGTGGTCGTAGCGGTACGGCTTGAACCGGTTGTCACCGTTGAAGTACGGGTACGGCACCTTGTGGTAGCTGGTGGGAGCTCCGTTGGGGCCCGCCTGCTCGTAGGCCCAGTAGCTCGTCTGAGAGCCGTCGACCCAGCGCTCGAAGATCGCGACGTGTCCGGCGTCGCCCAAGGTGCCCGGTCCAACGTTCCCCATGATGTCGCCCGCCCGCAGCTCGCCCTTGGCGATCGGGTGCGAGACGTTCGGGAGCGTCTCGGTGTTCATGGAGGCGGACAGCCGCCACGCCATCGAGACGAACCCGGAGCAGTCGGTCCGGTAGCCGTTGTAAACCGCCCCCTGGCTGTACGGCACCCGCGCGTCCACCCAGGTCTTCGCCCTGGCGATCACCTCGGTGCGGCTGATCGGGCTCGCGGTGGCCATGGCCTGCTGAACTTCGGCCGCGGTCGGCTCACCCTGGCCGGCTCCCGGTGCGGGTGCGGCATGACCCACCGACATCCCGGCGAACGTCATCGCCGTCGCGGTCAGCGCCAGCACGATTCCTGCTCTTCGCAGTCGCATCTCTCTCTCGATCCCCCAGTTTGTGTTGCTTTGTGACAACACGAACTCTGCTGGGGGCGCCTGTAAACCGTCTGCAAGTTCACTGCTGAAGTACCCACAGCGGACTTACAGGTCATTCACACCGTGAACGTCACCTGGTCGGCGATGTGCTTCGCGATCTCCAGCGCGCTGGTCGCCGCGGGGGACGGCGCGTTCAGCACGTGCACCTGGCGCGGTGCGGACTCGATCAGGAAGTCGTCGACGAGCGAGCCGTCCGGCAGCATCGCCTGCGCCCGCACACCCGCTTCGGCGCGCACGATGTCGTCCTCGCGCACGGCGGGCACGAGCCGGGCCAGGCTGGCGGCGAAACGCTTGCGGGAGAACGACCTCAGCACCTCGTCGAGGCCAGTCAGGCCGAACCGGCGGGCCAGCTTCCACGTACCGGGGAAGCGCAGCACGTCCCACACGTCGCGTGCGGACACGTCGCGCCAGCGGTAGCCCTCGCGGCGCAGCGCCAGCACGGCGTTGGGTCCGGCGTGGACGGAGCCGTCGAGCATGCGCGTGAGATGCACGCCCAGGAACGGCAGAGCGGGGTCCGGCACCGGATAGATGAGCCCGCGCACCAGATCCCGGCGCTCTGGACGCAGCTCGTAGTACTCGCCGCGGAACGGGACGATCGTGGCGGACGGCGTCAGGCCGGCGAGCTTGGCCACACGGTCGCTGTGCAGACCCGCGCAGTTCACCAAGGCGTCGGCGCGCACAATCCCTTGTGGCGTGGCGACTTCGACGCCGGAAGCCGTCGACCGGATCGCCAGCGCGGGCGACTGGAGCCGCAGATCAGCGCCGTCCAGCAACCGGACCAGGACCTCGCACACGGCGGCGAAGTCGATGATCGCCGTCGACTCGACGCGCAGGGCGGAGACGGCGGACACCTCGGGCTCGTACTCGCGAGCCTCCGAACCCGAGATCAGCTTCGCGGGCACGCCGTTGGCAGCGGCCCGTTCGGCCAAGGTGTTCAGGCGGGGAAGTTCGTCCTCGGACGTCGCGACGACGAGCTTGCCGCAGACATCGACGGGGACACCGTGCTCACGAGCGAACGCGATCATCGACGCGTTGCCCGCCACGGACATGCGGGCCTTCAACGAACCCGGCTTGTAGTACAGACCGGCGTGCACGACGTTGCTGTTGTGGCCGGTCTGGTGCTGACCCCAGTGGGCCTCCTTCTCCAGCACGGTCACGGAAAGACCGCGCCGGAGAAGGTCGTGAGCGACGGAGAGACCCAGGATCCCTCCGCCGATCACGACGACGTGCTTCACGTCAGTCCTTGCCCGAGATCTTCTTCAGGATGTCGAGGTTGGCCTCGCAGATCTTCGGCATGTCGAAGTTGTCGAAGACCCACTGACGCCCGGCCTCGCCGATCTTCTTGGCGACGCCCTCGTCCTCGATCAACCTGATGATCGCCTCGGCGAGCGCGTGGTGGTCGCCCGGCTTGGTGAGCAGCGACTCCGTGCCGTTGGTGATCACGGCGTTCGGGAAGTAGTCGGCGCGCTCGGCCATGACGGTCGGGATGCCCGCCGCCATCGCCTCCAGCGAGGCGATGCCGATGCCGAAGCCCTGCAGGTCGTGGATCTCCATGTCGGAGCCCGCGAGGATGCCCGGGATCTCCGCCTTCGGCAGGGTGCCGGTGCAGATCAGCGCGTCCTCGATGCCCAGTTCCTTGGCCAGGTCCAGGAACGTCGAGTTGTACATGCCGCCGATCACCAGAACCTTGGTGTTCGGGTGCTTCTTGAGCACCTCGGGCAGCGCCTTGACCAGGTTCACGCGGTCGCGGACCGGGATCACGTGGCCGAGCGACGCGATCAGCGGGCCGTCACCGGTGTTGAACCGCTCACGGACCTTGGCGCGCTCCGCGACCGGGTCGAGGTCGTGGAAGCGGTCCAGCTCCACGCCGACGGCCAGCTTCTCGATGCGCTCGTCCGGCAGCTTGTAGCGCTTCTTGATGTACTCGTAGAAGATCGTGTCGATCGCGACGACCTTCGTCGGCTTGTTGTACGACGTGATCGGCTTGACGACGAACGCGTCGAGCATCCGGAAGACCGCGTGGATCGGCTTCATCGGGCTCTGCAGTCGCGTGTGCAGCGTCAGCAGCGACGGCACCTTGCGCTTGCGCGCCCACAGGCCGCTCTGCCAGGTCAGGTCGAAGAACTGGCCGTGCTGGTGGATGACGTCCGGCTGGAAGCCGTCCAGCAGCTTGAAGACCTTCTTGCGGTTGCCCCACTTCAACGCGAACGTGATGTCGAAGTTGAACGAGATGCGGGTCTCCGGCAGCGTCCACGACGGCAGGCGCACGATCTTGATCCCGTCGCGCTCCTCCACCGGCAGCGCGCCGCCGTAGGCGGCGGTGATGACCATGACCTCGTGGCCCTGGGCCGCGTAGTACCTGGCCAGCGTGTCCGACACGTAGGCGCTGCCGCCCATGCGGGGCGGGAAGAAGTTGTTGATGATCGCGATGCGCATCGCGGACTACGCCTTCCCGTCCGTCGCCGACAGGGTGGCCTCGTGCACGACCTTGTGCGCGGGGAGGATCGCGTTGCGCTCGGCCGCCACCTCGTCCGAACCGGCGCCCAGCTCGAGCAGGTTCAGGAAGTGGTTGAGCTGCGCGGCCAGCGGCTCGGCGCTCTGCAGGATCGTCGGCAGCTCGATCACCGTCTGGGACTGGTAGCCCACGCCGTCGGCCGCGGGCGAGTCCGCGACGTGCCGGTAGATGGTGATGTCGCGGCGCAGCAGGTCGATCTCGATCAGCCGGTCGAGCTCCAGCACCGAGATCTGCCGCACCTTGCGCTGGCTGATCCGGGACGCGGAGATCGTCGCCAGGGCACCGCTGTCGAACGACATGGTCGCGTCCGCGGAGTCCTCGGCGCGGTTGTCCTTCGACTGCTCGTGGAAGAAGCCGAACGAGCCCTTCACGGCCGCCGGGGCGTCGCCGACGAAGCGAATCGCCAGGTCGACGTCGTGGATGAGCAGGTCACCCGCGACACCGGTCTTGATCCGCGGCACGAACGGCGAGTGGCGCATCGCGTTGATCTGCACGACCTCGCCGACGAACTGCTTCGCGGTGAGGATCGCCGGGTTGAACCGCTCCAGGAAGCCGCAGACCAGCGGCAGGCCGCGCCGCTCGGACTCGGCGACAAGCTCCTCGGACTGCGCGTAGGTCGCTGCCAGCGGCTTCTCGATGAGCAGCGGCTTGTTCAGCTCCAGCGCCTGCTTGGCGATGTCGTAGTGCGCCTCGGTCGCGGCCGCGATGACGACGGCGTCGACGTCCTTCAGCGGCTCGAGCCCGGCGGAGTACGTGGCGCCGTAGCGGTTCGCGATCTGGTTGCCGGTCTCGGCGTTCGCCTCGATCACGTAGGAGAAGTCGACACGGTCGGACTGCGACAGCACGCGCGCGTGCAGCGAGCCCATGGTGCCCGCGCCGATGAGGGCGACCTTCGGACGTGCGGTCACGCGCCGAACACCTCCCGCACGGCGGAGACGATGGTCTCCAGTTCGGCGTCGGTCAGCTTCGGGTGCACCGGCAGCGACAGCGCCTGCTCGGCGACCTTCTTCGCGACCGGGACGTCCGAGGCGATGACCTGCGGGTTGTCGCGGTAGCAGTCGTAGTCGAAGACCAGCTTCGGGTAGTAGATCCCGTTGCCGATGCCCTTCTCGGTGAGCTTCGCGGCGAACTCGTCGCGGGTCACCGGGGCGTCGTCGCCGACGAGCACCGTGTACTGGTGCCACACGTGCTCACGGCCGGGCAGCACGCTCGGCACGGTCAGGCCGGGAACGTCCGCGAGGCCCTTGGACAGCGCCTCGGCGTTGCGGCGGCGCGCCTCGGTGAGCTGCGGCAGCTTCTCCATCTGCGGGATGCCGACCGCGGCGTGCAGGTCGGTGAGCCGGTAGTTGTGGCCGGCCATCTCGTACTGGTAGCGCGCCCGCATGCCCTGGTTGCGCATGACGCGGAGCTTGTCGGCCAGCGCGTCGTCGGACGTCGTGATGACGCCGCCCTCGGCGGTGGTGACGTTCTTCGTCGCGTACAGCGAGAAGCAGCCGATGCCGAACGAGCCGGCGGGCTTGCCCTCGAAGGTCGCGCCGACGGCCTGCGCGGAGTCCTCGACGATGGTCAGCCCGTGCTGCTGCGCCAGCGGGACGAGGCGGCCCATGTCGGCCATCTGGCCGTACAGGTGGACCGGCATGAGGACCTTGGTGCGGTCGGTGACCGCGGCGCCCACCTTCTCCGGGTCGATGTTGAAGTCGGTGGCGCTGATGTCGGCGAACCGAGCGGTCGCACCCGCCTCCAGGATCGCGTTCAGCGTCGCGACGAACGTGAACGGCGTGGTGATGACCTCGTCACCCGGCTGCAGGTCCAGCGCCTGGATGGAGGCGACGAGAGCGGTCGTGCCGTTGTTGACGGCGACCGCGTGCGGCACTCCCGCCACTGCGGCGAACAGGTCCTCGAACCGCTTGACCATCGGGCCCTGTGCGATGACACCGGAACGGAGCACTTCGAGCACGAGCGGCTCGGCGTCCTGGACGTCGACGACGGTGATCGGAATCATGCAGCAGACTTTCCACTTCCGGAGACGGTTGGGTGCGTCCGGTACAGTTGCCCGCGCGGTGTTACCGCCAGATTGCCGACCAGGCGCGGCCCACAGGCTACCTGCCTGATGGAGTGATCCTTTTCAGGGTCCGCTGTGGATCCGCAGCGCAGGAGAACGACTTTCATGGACTCCCAGCCAGCCGTGCCCGACCCGTCTGTGGGGACCGAACCCGGAAGCGGAGAAGTGATGACCGTCAAGTCCGACGTGGCCCCGGCCGACGCCGAGCAGGCGCCGCCGGCGAAGACACGCAAGGCAGTGGTCATCGCATGGGCGAAGCGGCTCCTGGTCGTCGCGGTCCTCGCGGGTGCGACCTGGTCGCTGGTCGGCCAGTGGGACGAGGTCTCCGCCAGGCTCCTGGCGCTGCCGTGGCAGTCGGTCGTGCTGTCGCTGGTCGCCGTGTTCGTCGGCATCTTCCTCGGCCCGCTGGTCTGGAAGATCGTGCTGTCCGACCTGGGCGCACCGGTCCGCTTCGTCGACGCGTCGAAGTTCTACCTGGTCGGCCAGCTGGGCAAGTACGTTCCCGGCGCCGTCTGGGCCGTGCTGCTGTCCATGGAGCTGGCCCGTGAGGCGGGCGTCAACCGCGCGCGCAGCTTCACCGCCGGCCTGGTCGCGACCGGCATGGGTGTCCTGGCCTCGCTGATCGCCGGCCTCGCCGCCCTGCCCGTCATGCTCTCCGGGCGCCCCGAGTCGAACCAGCTGCTGTGGCTGTTCCTGTTGCTGGCCGTCGGCCTGCCGTTCCTGCACCCGAAGCTGTTGACCTGGTCGGTCAACCTGGTGCTGAAGACGTTGCGCAAGGCGCCGATCGATCGTCGCTTCACCGGCGTCGAGATCCTCAAGGCGCTCGGCACCGCCGTCGCGATCTACCTCTGCTACGGCGTGCACCTGTGGCTGCTGGTGAACTCGCTGGGCTCGCCGCGCTGGGACACGCTGATCCTGTCGACCGGCGCCATGGCGCTGTCGATGACCGCGGGCCTGCTGGCGTTCTTCCTGCCGTCCGGTCTCGGCGCCCGCGAGCTGGTGATCACCGGCACCATCGCCACCGTGCTGCCGCTTCCCGACGCCATCGCCCTGGCGCTGGTCTCGCGCCTCATGTTCACCATCGCGGACCTGGTCTCCGCCGGCGCGGCCGCGCTCCTCGCGTACGTGCAGAAGAAGCGCGGCGCGCCGGTCCCGGTTCCGGCCGAGGACTGACCTTCAGCTGTACGTCACGCGGGAGCCCCGCGATGCATGACACGCATCGCGGGGCTCCCGCGTGACGGTCAGAACCAGCGTTCGAGGACCAGGGCGACGCCGTCCTGGTCATTCGTACCCGTGACCTCGTCGGCCACCTCGAGCAGCTCGGGGTGCGCGTTCGCCATCGCCACCCCGTGCCCGGCCCACTGCACCATCGGCACGTCGTTGGGCATGTCGCCGAACGCGATCACGCTGCTCGCCGCCACCCCGAGCCGTTCCGCCACGTCGGCCAGCCCGGTGGCCTTCGTCACGTTCCGTTCGGAGATCTCGATCAACCCGCCGCTGGCCGAGTAGGTCACCGCGAACTCGTCCCGGATCACGGCCCTGATCGCCGCGGCCATCTCGCCGCTGGTCATCCCCTCGTGCCTGACCAGCACCTTCACCGATGTGTGCCCGAGCACCTCGGCCCGTGTGGCGACGCCGTGACCGTCCGCCCAGAGGTGCTTGTAGTCCTCCTCGGCGAGGAACGGTTCGACGTCCAACGCCCGCGCGCCCACGCGTTCGGCGGCCAGCGCGCACCCCGGCAGGGCCGTGTCCAGCGCGTTCGCCAGGTCGTTCAGGCGCTGAGGGCTGATCCCGCGCTGCCACAGCACTCGGTCCTCATCGAGGTCGTAGAGCACCGCGCCGTTCGCGCAGACCGCGTACCCGTGCGTGCCCGCCGCCTGCGCGACGCGCGACATCCACCTCGGCGGCCGGCCGCTGACCAGCACGAACGGCGTGCCGTCCTCGACCACCCTGCCCACGGTCCTCGCCGTGTACTCGCTCACCTGCTCGTCCGTGCCGAGCAGTGTCCCGTCGACGTCCGACGCCACCAGTGCGGGTTTCTCCACCTCTCCATCCTGACTGACGGCATGGATTCGCCGGGCGACGTACCTCGTCGTTAGTGTCTGGGGGTGCGCGTTGGTGTGGTGATCCTCCCCGAGTACCGCTGGTGGGTGGCGGAGCCGAAGTGGCGGGCCGCCGAGGAGCTGGGCTTTTCCCACGCCTGGACCTATGACCACCTCGGCTGGCGGACACTCGTCGACGGCCCGTGGTTCTCGGCCGTGCCCACCCTGACCGCGGCCGCCATGGTCACGTCCCGCGTGCGGCTCGGCACACTCGTCGCGTCACCGGTCTTCCGGCACCCCGTCCCGTTCGCGCGCGAGGTGCTGACCCTCGACGACCTGTCCGACGGCCGGCTCAACCTGGGCATCGGCTCCGGCGGCACCGGCACGTACGACGCCAACGCGATCGGCGGGCCGGAGCTCACGCCGGGACAGCGGACCAAGCGCTTCGGTGAGTTCGTCGAACTCCTCGACCTGCTGCTGACCAGGGACAAGACGACCTGGAAGGGCGAGTTCTACGCCGCCGACGAGGCCCGCGGGCACCCCGGCTGCGTGCAGCGGCCGCGCGTGCCGTTCGTCGTGGCCGCCGACGGTCCCAAGGCGATGAACATCGCGGCCCGCTACGGCACCGGCTGGATCACCACCGGCTCACGGCAGGTGGAGAACCCCGACTACGAGGGCTGGTGGCGCGGGGTCGCCTCGGTCGTTCGCCGGTTCAACGACGAGCTCGCCTCGATCAACCGGGCCAAGGGCACCATCGACCGGTACCTGAACCTGGACTCCGCACCCGTCTACTCGCTGTCCAGTGTGGAGGCGTTCCAGGACGCCGCCGGACGGGCCCGCGAGCTCGGGTTCACCGACCTGATCGTGCACTGGCCGCGTAGCGACGGCGTCTACTTCGGACACGAGTCCGTGCTGGAGCAGGTGGCCGGGGACATCTTCCCCGGCCTGGCCGACTCCGAGATCAGGGGCTGACGGGCTCGCCCGGCGGCGGCACCAGCTTGTAGATGATCGCGTCCTGGTTGGCGTAGACCCGCTGTACGAACGGCTTGCTGTCGAGGCCGCGCAGGCCTTCGACGCGATCCTTGCCGCCGTGCACGTAGCCGGTATCGACGATCGCGTAGCGGGCGTTCAGGTACTTCACCGCATCCCGCACCGCGGAGTCGGTCGTGTAGTCGTTGAACTCGGTCTGCAGCAGGTGCACCGAAGCCGACTCGGCCGAACCGTCGTAGTGGCCGACGACCGGCTGCACGCCCGCGAGCGCGTACATCCAGACCGAGCCGTCCCGGCGGTCGTTGAGCACCCGCTCGCCCGGCTTCACCAGCTTGGCGAGTTCCTGGAAGGCCAGCACCTCGTCCGGGCTGACCACCATGTTGTGCCGGTCCGCGCCCGGCTGGTTGGCGTAGCCCTGCTCGACCTGGCGCTTGTTGAGGTTGAAGTACAGGCCCTGGCTGCCCACCGCGAACAGCACCGCGACCAGAGCGGCCGACAGCGCGGGCACCGCGGGGTTGGTCGACTTCCAGCGCGCGGCCAGCGACTTGACGCCGTCGTGCGCGACGGCGAGTCCATGCCCGGCGATGACGACGAGCGGCACGCAGGCCAGGGCGATGAGGCGCCACTGGTCGTTCCACCAGGGGCTGGTCACCTTGGCGACCCACGGCTGCGAGTAGGACGCGGTGAGCACCCACACGCCACCGAAGAACGCCGCCGAACCCAGCAGCCAGCGCAGCTCGCCGAGGCGTGAGGCGAACACCAGGCCGACCCACAGCGCGAGCGCCAGCCAGTACTGCGGCAGCGCGATGACGTGCTGGAACGTGAGCAGCGAGCCGACGGACTGGCTGACCGGGAAGGTCGACGGCCAGTCGACGATGGCGATCTTGCCGCCGACCGCGAGCGCACCCAGCAGGTGCGGCGCCGTGACGATCATGGCGACCACCGCGGGCACGATCAGCACGAGCGCGTCGCGCCAGATCAGCTTCCACCGACCCCACCAGCGCTGGATGAACATCGGCAGCACGAACAGGATGCCGCCGAACAGCGTGCTGGAGTGGATCGCGAGCAGGCCGACCGCGACACCGCCGAAGAACACGCCGGTGTCCAGGGCGGGGCGCTTGAGGTACATGTCCGTCGCGATCGCGAGGACCGGCATGACCGCGATGCCGAGCGTGAACGTCAGCAGCGGCCCGCGCCACAGGTTGTCGTAGGTGGCGCTGGTGCAGGCGACGGTCGCGAGCGCGGTGAAGCCGGCGGTGACCGCGCGGCCGTTGAAGTACCGGATCATCGCGGCCAGCGTCAGCCCGAGCAGGCCGGGGAACAGCACGGTGTTCGCGTTCAGCACGGCCGGGACGGCGGCACCGGTGATCTTGTAGATCAGCGCGCCGACCAGGTGGTAGGCGTTCGGGTAGAAGACGCCGTCCTTGAGCTCGTACCAGTTGACCTTGCCGGTCGCGTACAGGCTGCCCTCGCCGGTCTCGGCGATGTAGCGGATGCCGTTCGCGTGGTACGCGGCGTCCCAGTCCTGCGGGATGGAGTTGATGTCCCACCGCATCGCGGCCAGCAGCACGGCGGCCCCGACGACCGCGGCGGCGACCAGGGTCAGCGCGACCGCGACGTTCGCCCGCGTCGTCCACTCGGAACGGCGCTCCTCGATCGGCCCGCGCCTGCGCACCACCCACCAGCGTGCGGCGAAGCACAGCCCGGTGATCAGGACCGTGGTGAGCAGGAATGTCCAGACGTTGAACGGGATCCCGATCTTCCACAGCCACGGCCCGGCCAGACCGGCGATCAGGTAGGTGAACAGCGGCGCACTGGCGGCCAGCGTCCACCCGCGCACGCCGGCGGCCGCGGCGGCGAGTCCGCCCGGCAGCCACAGGACTGCGAGATACGTCCCGATCGTCCCCACGGTCAGCAGGAAGCTCGCTTCGGTCGGCACAGGACCACCCAAGGAAGGTAGAGATGTGGATGTACGGGGTTAAGCCCGTGTAACAGGACGCAAGGCTATCCGGCGGGGTTGCTCGGTCCGTCGCAGGCCGGTGTCGAACCGTTTGTGCTGATCAAGGCCAGTGCGGTCAGCGGAGGGGGCATTGGGAGTGTGCCGGGTGGCACAGGTACCCTTCCCGCTCGTGAGCTTCGCTGGTTATGACCTGATCGTCGTCGGATCCGGATTCTTCGGTCTCACGGTCGCCGAGCGCACCGCCTCCCAGCTGAACAAGCGGGTGCTGGTGCTGGAGCGTCGTGCGCACATCGGCGGTAACGCCTACTCGGAGGCGGACCCCGAGACAGGAATCGAGGTGCACGTCTACGGTGCGCACCTCTTCCACACCTCGAACAAGCGGGTCTGGGAGTACTGCAACCAGTTCACCGAGTTCACCGGGTACCAGCACCGTGTCTTCGCGATGCACAACGGCACGGCGTACCAGTTCCCGATGGGCCTGGGCCTGATCACCCAGTTCGTCGGCAAGTACCTGTCGCCGGACGAGGCGCGCGCGTGGGTCGCCGAGCAGGCGTCCGAGATCGACTCGAAGGACGCGAAGAACCTCGAGGAGAAGGCGATCTCGCTGGTCGGCCGTCCCCTCTACGAGGCGTTCATCCGCGACTACACCGCCAAGCAGTGGCAGACCGACCCGAAGGAGCTGCCGGCCGCGGTCATCAGCCGCCTGCCGGTCCGCTACACCTTCGACAACCGCTACTTCAACGACACCTACGAGGGTCTGCCGGTCAACGGCTACACCGCGTGGCTCGAGAAGATGGCGGACCACCCGAACATCGAGGTGCGCCTCGAGACGGACTTCTTCGACGTGAAGGACGAGATCCCGGCGGGCACGCCGATCGTCTACACGGGTCCGGTCGACCGCTACTTCGACTACTCCGAGGGCTGGCTGGGCTGGCGCACGCTCGACTTCGAGCGCGAGGTGCTGCCGACGGGTGACTTCCAGGGCACGTCGGTCATGAACTACAACGACGCGGACGTTCCGTACACCCGCATCCATGAGTTCCGCCACTTCCACCCGGAGCGCGAGTACCCGACGGACAAGACGGTCATCGTCCGCGAGTTCTCCCGTTCCGCGGAGAAGGACGACGAGCCGTACTACCCGATCAACACGCCCGAGGACCGGGAGAAGCTCGAGCGGTACCGCGAGCTCGCCAAGGCCGAGGCCGCGGAGAAGAACGTGCTGTTCGGCGGCCGTCTCGGCACCTACAAGTACCTCGACATGCACATGGCGATCGGGTCGGCGCTGACCGCGTTCGACAACAAGATCGCGCCGCATCTGACCGAGGGCAAGCCGATCACCGGCGACCTCGACTGATGCACTTTTAGGTGTAATTCGCCCGGTCGGACAACCTGTCCGGCCGGGCGATCGTCATTTGTAGACGAGTACTATGGCGCCCTGACGCCGCGCCACGACATCTCTCGATGTGGCGATTAGCCATCCATGAAGCTGACCCGAACCGAGTGTGTTCGGTTCGCCGGAGGAAGCACGTGACCGAGCAGGCCAAAGCCGCAAGCGACACCAAGATCAAGCCGACGCAGGTCCTGCAGCGGGTGATCATGCCGCGGGACGAGGACCCGCTGGACGTGCGGCCCCTCTACCTCGACGAGCCGGTGAACGTGCACAGCCACGTCGCGTCCCGGCGCTCGGTGACGGTGCCGACCTCGGCCAAGGTGTCGTTCGCGTCGTACTTCAACGCCTTCCCGGCCAGCTACTGGAAGCGCTGGACGATCGTCGAGGATGTCGTGCTGCGCATGTCCGTGCGCGGCGCCGGCCGCATCGACGTGTACCGCTCGAAGCCGAACGGCGACATCATCCACCTCGATGGCCAGGTCGTCCGCAGCCCGAAGGCGTGGACCGAGCTCGCGATCAAGGTCTCGCTGAAGCCGTTCGAGGACGGCGGCTGGATCTGGTTCGACGTCTTCACCGACGACACCACGATCGAGATCGACGAGGCCGCGTGGACCACCGAGCAGGACCTGCCCGCGCAGACCGTCGCCATCGGCATGACCACCATGCGTCCGGTGGACGCGGTCATCGCGCTGCGCGCGCTCGGTGAGGACCCGGCCGTCCTCTCCGTGCTGAAGAAGGTCTTCGTCGCCGACCAGGGCGCGGTCAAGGTCCGCAACACGCCGGGCTACGAGGAGGCCGTCAAGGTCCTCGGCGACAAGCTCGAGGTCATCGAGCAGGACAACCTCGGTGGTTCCGGCGGCTTCACCCGCGGTCTCTACGAGGCGATCGAGCACACCGACGCCGACCAGATCATGCTGATGGACGACGACATCCGCCTTGAGCCGGACGCCGTCCTCCGTTCGAACGCCTTCGCGCGTGCCTCCGCGCAGCCGGTCATCGTCGGCTCGCACATGCTCAACCTCCAGGCCCGCGCCCGCCTGCACAGCATGGGCGAGGTTGTCGACCTCGGCACCTGCTACTGGCGCGCGGCGCCCGGCGCGCTCACCGACCACGACTTCGGCACCGAGTCGCTGCGGGAGACCGAGGAGCTGCACGCCCGCATCGACGCCACCTACAACGGCTGGTGGATGTGCCTCTTCCCGCGTGAGGTCGTGCAGCGCACCGGTTACCCGCTGCCGCTCTTCATCAAGTGGGACGACGCGGAGTACTCGCTGCGCGCGCTGGAGAAGGGCTACCCGACGGTCTCGCTGCCCGGTTCGGCCGTGTGGCACATGCCGTGGACGGACAAGAACGACGCCACCGACTGGCAGGCGTACTTCCACACCCGCAACCGCCTGGTCCTGGCGGCGCTGCACAGCCCGTACGACGTGCGGTCGACGCTGCTCAAGCAGGGTCTGAAGCTGTCGCTGCGGCACCTGCTGTCGATGGAGTACTCGACGGTCGCCGTGCAGCAGAAGGCGATCGAGGACTTCCTGGCCGGCCCGTCGCGCCTGTTCGACTCGCTGCGCACGGCGCTGCCGGAGATCCGCGAGATGCGCAAGGGCTACACCGACGCCCAGGTCCTGCCGTCCGCGCGTGAGTTCCCGCCGCCGACGTTCGACATGGTGCGCGCGGAGCAGATGCTGACCCCGCCGACCAACCCGGTGACCATCGCGTCGGAGGCGGCGAAGGCCCTGGTCCACAACCTGCGCGACCCGGAGCCGGCCACGGCCGAGCGCCCGCAGATCAACGTGCCCGCGACCAACGCCCGCTGGTTCCTCCTCGGCAACCTCGACAGCGCCACCGTGTCGAACGCCGACGGCAGCGGCGTCGCGTTCCGCCGGCGCGACCCGAAGGAGTTCCGCCAGCTGATGAAGCGCGCGGTCCGCAACTACCGCCGCCTCAGCCAGGAGTGGCCGCGGATGAAGAAGATCTACCGTGACGCCCTGCCGGAGCTCACCTCCGTCGAGTCGTGGCGCAAGGTCTTCGAGAACTGATCTCGTGCGCCTGCCTCAGCGTGCTTCGACAAGCACGCTGAGGCAGGTGACGCAGCCCTCGAGCTTCTCGAACTCGCTGATGTCGACGATCCTGGTGCGAAAGCCCAGGTCTTCCAGCTCCGCAGCGGTCTTCGGCGCGCTGGCGCTGATCAGCACCTCGTCTGCGCCGAGCAGCACGACGTGACTGCCGGCCTCTTCCTCGACCTCGCGCACCACCGGGAACACGCCGGGGTTCTGCTGCGCCAGGAACGTCCCGTCCGGCAACGCCGTGATCGCTGACTTCAGGTGCAGCACGTCCGTCAGTTTCACCGGGACGACCGTCTTGCCCGTCAGTTTCCGCAGCTGGCGGATGCCTTCCGCATTCGTGCGCCCGCCGCGTCCCACGTAGATCGTGTCGCCGACCTGCAGCACGTCGCCGCCGTCCAACGTGCCGGGCTCCTCGATGCGGGCGATCTCGAGCCCGAGCTCCCGCGCCGCCTGTTCGGCGCCCGCGATCTCGCCCCGGCGTTCCGGCGCGCCCGGCCGCGTGAGAATTGCCAGCTCACCGACCACGACCAGTGCGTCCTCGATGAACACCGAGTCGGGGCAGTCGTCGGCGGACGGCACCTCGACGACGGCCCAGCCGGCGTCACTCAACGCCTGGCGGTACGCGTCGTGCTGCCGCATCGCCAGGTCGACGTCGACGGGCGTGCGGTCGATGTGGGTCACGATGCCCTCGGCCAGCCGCGGGCTGGGCTTGCGAACGAGCGCGATCATGGGGCTCCTTTTGGTTCGGGCGAAAGGGCAACCGATTCGGCCGAGTCGGCGTCTTGGGTGCATGGGGGACACGAAGCGAGCGGATTTCTACGACGGACCGGCCCACGACTACCTCAGGTACTGGGACGGCCGAGACTACGAGAACGCCGCCGAGCGCATCGCGCTCGACCGGCTGCTGCGGGGCCAGCACTTCGCGCACGCCGTGGACGTCGGCGGGGGATACGGCCGGCTGTCCACGCAGCTCTACCGGTACGCGGACCGCGTGACGCTGGCCGAGCCGAGCACGCGCCAGCTCGACATCGCCGCGCGCGTCAACCCGGCGCTGGAGACCGTCCAGGCCCAGGCCGCCGACCTGCCGTTCACCGACGGCTCGGTCGACCTGGTCACGATGATCCGGGTCATGCACCACCTGCCCGACCCGCGCCCGGAGCTCGCGGAGATCGCGCGGGTGCTCGACCCGATCGGTCTGGCGATCCTCGAGGTCGCGAACCTCGGCCACTTCCGCAACCGGCTGCGTCACCCGCGGACTCCCGCCGGGCCGGTGGACATCCGGTCGCCGGAGAACCGGCACGACGACGAGATCCCGTTCGTCAACCACAACGTCCGCACGGTGCGGGCGCAGCTCGCGGAGGTCGGGCTGTCGGTCGAACGGACGTTGTCGGTGTCGAACTTCCGGTCCGCGACGCTGAAGAAGCTGGTGCCGCAACGGATGTTGCTGCGGTTGGAGCGGGCGGCGCAGCCCACGCTGGCGCCGATCCTCTTCGGACCGAGCATCTTCCTGCTGCTCCGCAAGCACTAACCCTTGATGCCCGTCTCGGTCACGCCGCGCACCAGGAACCGCTGGAGCGCGACGAACACGATGATCAGCGGCGTGATCGAGACCGCGGCCGCCAGGAACAGTTCGTGCACGTTGAGGGACTGGGCGGTGAGGAACGTCGACAGGGCGACCTGCACCGTCCAGGCGTCCTGGTCCTGCGCGATGACCAACGGCCACAGGAACTGGTTCCACGACGTCACGAACGTGATGACGCCCAGTGCCGCGAAGAACCCGAGCGAGTTCGGCACGACGATGCGCCAGAACGTGCCCCAGTGCGCGAGGCCGTCGATCCGCGCCGCCTCTTCCAGCTCACGCGGGAAGTTCAGGAAGTACTGCCGGAACAGGAACACCGTGAATCCGCTGAACAGTCCGGGGATCACCAGCCCGCGCAGGTTCGACACCCAGCCGAGCGTGGACACCACGACGAACGTCGGCACGAACGTCACCGCCGCCGGGATCATCAGCGTCGCCACCACGGCGTAGAAGACGACGTTCGCGAACCGGTACGGAATGCGCGCCAGCCCGTACCCCGCCAGCGAGCAGATCAGCAGCGTGCCCGCCGTCTGCAGCACGGCGACGACCAGCGAGTTCGTCATGCTCTTCAACAACGGAACGGCCGGATCGTTGAAGAGCTCGGCGAAGTTCTCCCAGTGGATCTCCCGCGGGAAGAGCGTCCACGAGGTCGCGGTGATCTCGGACTCCAGCGCGAGCCCGTTGCGAACGATCAGGTAGAACGGCACCAGGAAGATCACGGCCGACACGGACAAAGCCAGGTAGCGCAACGCTTTCATCGCGTGAACACCCGCCCCTGCGCCAGCGTCACGCCGGCGATCAGCAGCGACAGGATCACCGCACCCGCCGTGCCGTGGCCGAAGTCCTGACCGCCGCTGCCCAGAGCCGTGTAGTAGAGGTATACCAGCGGCGGCCGCCCGAACGGCCCGTTGCCGAGCACGTTGTAGAACTCGTCGAACGCCTGGTAAGCCCCGATCAGGAGGAGCAGCAACACCGCCACGGATGTCGTGCGCAGCTGCGGCAACGTGATGAACCGCAGCGTCTGCCAGCCCGGACGCGCGCCGTCGACCCAGGCCGCCTCGTAGAGCACCTGCGGAATTCGTTGCAGCCCCGCGATGAACAACAACAGGTAGAACCCGAGCTGCAGCCACAGCCGCAACGTCACCAGCACCAGCCAGTACCACGGCGGCGACGTCGACACGGTCCACGCGACCGGGTCCGCGCCGAACCACGCCAGCACGGTGTTGGCGAGTCCGAAGCGCACCCCGTTGAAGATCGACAGCTTCCACACGAGCGAAGCGACGACGTAGGAGCACGCGAAGGGCAGGAAGAACACCGAGCGGAAGAACGCCCGCATGAAGCGGATTCCGTTGACCAGCAACGCCAGCGCGAGCGACAGCACGAACGTCAGCGGCACCACGAACAGCGCGAACAGGCTGAACGTGCCCAGCGACCGCAGGAACGGCCCGTCGGTCAGCATGTCCGCGTAGTTGTCGAACCCCACGAAGGTCGAGGGCGTGACCGTGTTGCGCGCGTCGAAGAACGACAGCAGCACGCTCCAGCCGATCGGCAGGTACACGAAGACGGCCAGCCCCAGCGCGAACGGCCCGACGAACAGCCAGAACGCCCGGGCGTGCCTCATCCGTAGATGCGCTTCAGCTCGTCGTTCACCTTCGACACCACCGTCTTGAGCTCCTGGTCCGGGTTGGCGCCGTCCCGCACGATCCGCGCCACCGCGTCCTTGAACGACGTCCGCATCGCCGACGTCCAGTCCGGCGGGTTCGACGGCTTCGCGTTGTCCCGCACGAACTTCACCGCGTCCGCGGCCGCGCCGGACTTCAGCTTGTCCGCCTTTTCCGACAACGACTTGCGCGGCGGGATGTGGAAGCCGTAGGAGAGGTTGAAGTCCTCCTGGTAGTCGGTCTGCTCGACCCACAGCCAGCGCACGAAGTCCTTGGCGTCGTTCACCCGCGGCGACTTGGCGTTGACCATCGAGCCGTACGCGCCGACCGGCACGGACGGCCTGCCCGCGGCGTTCAGCTTCGGCCACGGCAGCACGCCGAAGTCGTCACCCAATGCCTTCTGCACCGCCGGAACCGTCCACAGGCCGGTCCACTGCATGGCGACGAGCCCCTGCGTGAACGCGTCGGGCTCCGCCCAGTCCTTGACCGAACCCAGCAGCAGCGAACCGCCCTCGTACAGCTGCCGCAGCTTCGCCAATGCGGAAGAAGCCGCGGGATCGTCGAACCCCACCTTGTGGTCCGGCGTCACGTAGTCCAGCCCGGCCGACCACAGTGCCGGGCCGCCCAGCACCTCCACGCCACCGTCGTTGCCTGCGAAGAGGCCCTTCACGCCACCGGTGGTCAGCTTGCGCGCCGCGTCCACCAGTTCGTCCACAGTGGATGGAGGCTGCACGCCGGCTTTCTCGAGCATGCTCTTGCGGTAGAACAACATCTGCATGTCGACGGCCTGCGGCACACCGTAGACATGTCCGTCCACGGTGTGTCCCGCGAGGATCGACGCGGTGAAGTCGTCCTTCGCCGCCGAGATGACGTCGTCGAGCGGCACGATCTGGCCGGACCGCACCGCGCTCACCTGCAGCGTGGACTCGAAGACGTCAGGGCCCGTGCCGGACAGCAGGCTGGTCGCGAGCTTCGAGTCGTAGTCCCCCGGATTCCACTGCACCTCGACGGGTGCGATGTACGACTTGGCGTAGCGTTCCACGGCCTGCTGGACACCGGGTTCGCCGTACGCGTGGTACCACTGCCGCAGGGCCTGGCCGCCGCCACCCCGACCGGTGTTGGACCCGCACGCGGCGAGCAGTGCGGTCGCGGCGCCGGCGCTGAGCAGCCTTCGTCGAGAGATCACTCTTCACGTCTTACACCGCCTACCCGAAGTATGCGATCACAACGTGCGAGAAATTGACTACGAACTGTTGCCCGTCGGCGCCTTCGATCACCTGCGTGTGACCGTTGCGCACGATCTGCGTCAGCCGCTCGCCGAGGTCGGCGGCGACCTCGGCCTTCACCTTGAGGCTGATCGGGTTCGGGTTGGCGGCCAGGTGCAGCACGAGTTGTTTGCTCATGCCACCGAGCAAACCGCTGCCGGCGACCACCGACAACGCGGTTTCACCGACAGCGATTACCCGCTGAGCGAACCGTCAGGGGCGGAAGAACTTCTCGTCGCGGCCGAGGCGAACGAGCTTGAGCCACTCGACGAAGGCCTTGGGGTCCTTGCGGACGCCGAGGAAGTAGAGGCCGAAGCGGAACACCTCGAGCAGGCCGAGCTTGCGCATGCCGGGCTGCGACAGCAGGTAGCCGCGGTTGCGATAGGTGAAGTAGCGCTTGACCGGGTTCTCGGGGTCCTGCGCGTGGAAACGTCCGCCGAGCATGGGCTTGAACTCGTCGGAGCCGTCGGGGTGCACGTAGGCGACCTTCAGCGAGGTGCCGAACGGCAGGCCGGTGCGCACGAGGCGGCGGTGGATCTCGACCTCGTCGCCGCGGAAGAACAGCCGGTAGTCCGGCACACCCACGACGTCGATCGTGGAGGCGCGGAACAGCGCGCCGTTGAACAGCGACGCGATGCCCGGCAGGAAGTCCGTGCCGAGCTCGTGCGCGTTGCGCTTCCAGGTCAGGCCCCGCCGCAACGGGAAAGCCAGCTTGGACGGCTGGTCGATGTTCGTGACGACCGGCGAGATCTCGGCGAGGCCACGCTTCTCGGCCTCTTCGAGCAACGTCGCGAGCACGTGCTCGTCGGCGGGCCGGCCGTCATCGTCGGCCAGCCACAGCCAGTCGGCGCCCAGCGACAGGGCGTGCAGCATGCCGAGGGCGAACCCGCCCGCACCGCCGAGGTTGCGGTGCGAGGCCAGGTACGTCGTCGGGATCGGGCACTGCTCGACGAGGTCGTCGACGGGCTGGTCGGGTCCGTTGTCCACGACCACCAGGTGGTCGGGGGCTCTGGTCTGCGTAGCGAGCGCCTTGAGCGACTCGCTGAGCAGTTCCCGGCGGTGCCGGGTGACCACCACGGCCACGACTGAGCCCTTGGGCAGTGCCTCGAGGTTCACGATCTACTCGCCGCCATTTCCGCTGAGGACGGGGGGTTGGCCGATGCGGGCCAGGGTCTCCTCGCTGAACTTCAGGAACGGGTCGTAACCCTTGTAAGCGGTCGTGACCTCACGAAGTCCACCATGCATCTTGACGCGGCCCTCGTCCATCCAGATCGCGGTGTCGCAGAACTCGGCGAGGAACTCGTCGGAGTGGTTCGCGAAAACCAGGAGTCCGGATCGGCCCACGAGGTCCTTGAGCCGGTCGCGGGCCTTGGCGAGGAACGCCGCGTCGACCGCGCCGATGCCCTCGTCCAGCAGCAGGATCTCCGGGTCGATGGACGTGACCACGCCCAGCGCCAGGCGGACGCGCATACCGGTCGAGTACGTGCGCAGCGGCATCTGCAGGTAGTCGCCGAGCTCGGTGAACTCCGCGATGTCGTCGACCCGCTTCTCCATCTCCTTGCGGGTCATCCCGAGGAAGAGGCCGCGGATCATGATGTTCTCGTAGCCGGAGATCTCCGGGTCCATGCCGACGCCGAGGTCGAACACGGGCGCGACCTTGCCGATGATGCGCGACGAACCGCGCGTCGGCTCGTAGATGCCGGCGAGCAGGCGCAGCAGCGTGGACTTGCCGGCGCCGTTGTGGCCGACGAGGCCGACCCGGTCACCGTGGCTCAGCGACAGCGTGATGTCGTGCAGCGCCTCGATGATCGGGACACGACCTTCGGAGCCGATCTTGCCGCCGACCTTGCCGAGCGCGAGCTTCTTCAGCGAGCGCGACTTGGCATCGAAGATCGGGAAGTCGACCGATGCGTTCCAGACGTCAATGCTGACCATGTTTGGTTTCGACCTCCCTCAGACCCAGTAGGACACACGTGCGCGCCAGTTCCGCAGCGCCACCAGCGCGAGGAACCAGCCGAAGATGGTGAGGCCGCCGACCACGGCCCAGTGGTGCCACAGGATCGGGTGCCCGAGCATCGGCGCCCGCACGACCTCGACGTAGTGGTAGACGGGGTTCAGCTCCGCGATCAGCACGCGCCAGTTGCCGCCGTCGCCCTGACCGGCCGTGACTCGGTTGAGCACGCCCGCGTGCCAGACGATCGGCGTCATGAAGAACACCAGGTTGATGAAGCTGTTCACGACGGGCGGGATGTCGCGGAACCGGGTGCTGATGATGCCGAACAGCAGCGAGACCCAGATCGCGTTGAGCGCCAGCAGCGCGAAGCCCGGGATGGTCAGCAGGATCGACCACCCGAGCCCCGGCTTCTCCAGCGGGTCGTTCCCCATCTTGTACGGGTGGTTGAGGCTGGTGAAGAAGATCGCCAGCACCACCACGTAGACGATCAGGTTGTGCGCGAAGAACAGGATCTGGCGCCACACCAGCCGCAGCACGTGCACCGTGATGGGCGCCGGGAGGTGCTTGATCAACCCCTCGTTCGAGATGAAGACATCTGTGCCCTCGGTGACGCAGCCGAGGATGAAGGCCCAGATGACGAAGCCTGCCGTGACGTAGGGCAGGAACGTCGCCGTGTCCTCGTTGAACAGCTGCGAGTACAGGAAGCCGAGCGCGAGCGCCGTCGTGCCCATCGAGATGGTGATCCACAAGGGACCGATGACGGACCGGCGGTAGCGCTGCTTGATGTCCTGCCAGCCGAGGTGACCCCAGAGTTCCCGGTGCTCCCACGCGATCTTCACGTCCGCGAATGCGCGTGCGAAGGTGCGCGAGTTCGGGGCAGGGGGTGCCTCGGCTTGTTCGAGCGTAGGGGTGGCTTGCACGAGGACTGAGGGTACCGGCGTACGGAGCGTGCTCTTTCCGCCGGTGGGTCACGGACCTGTCAACCCCGCTCAGACCTTGATCACCTTGACGATGACCTGCTCGTGGTCGTACGTGAACCCCACGTACTCGAACTCGATCCCGGTCTCCTCGACGTACTCGAGCCACGCCTTGTGCTCGTGGTCCTGCCAGCCGGGGAAGTTGAAGTACTCGTCGAACACCACGATGCTGCCCTCGACCAGCCGCGGGCCGCACAGCGCCAGCACGGTCTTGGTCGACGAGTACAGGTCGCAGTCGACGTGCAGGAACGTGACCGGGCCCTCGTGCTCCTCGATGAACTTGGGCAGCGTGTCGTCGAACCAGCCGACGACCAGCTCCGCGCCCGGCACGTCCGGCAGGCCCTCGACGTCGAACGTGCCGGCGGGGAACCCGTTGCGCCAGTCCTCGGGCAGACCCTCGAACGAGTCGAAGCCGTAGACGTCCTTGCCTTCGCGCGCCTCGGCGATGATCTTCAGCGTGCTGCCCGTGTAGACGCCGAACTCCAGCGCCAGGCCGCCCTCGGGCGTCAGCGTGAGCGCGTGCGCCAGCGTCTCGTGCGGGTGGCCGAACTGCGGCGCGGTCGGCATGTGCTCGCGGACGAACTGCGCGCTTTGCAGCGCCGCCTCGTGCTCGCCCGCGAACACCAGGTCGCGCCGGGCCCGGATCTCGTGCTTGATCGTGTGGTCGACGATGCGGTCCGACTGGTGCCGCAGGTCCTCGCGGAGTCCCTCGACCTGCGCCCGTACCTCCTCGATCCGCGCCATCTGCTCGCGGTGGTACGGGGTGACCGCGTCCTCGACGGCCCGCATCAGCTTGTCGCGGAACGCCTTGCGGAAGTATCCGGGCTCAAGGCTCCGGCGGACTCGGTCGAGCACTGTCGGCTCTCCTCTCACGTGTGTCGCCGCATCGTAGGGCCCCGTTCGAGCTACAGGTACTGGCCAGTGCCCTTTCCACCGGACCCGTCATGACCGCCGTGACCGGCGGGCAGCGCGCGACCGCGCATCGACTCCAGCTGCGCCCGCGCGGCCATCTGCTGCGCGAACAGCGCGGTCTGGATCCCGTGGAAGAGCCCCTCCAGCCACCCGACCAGCTGCGCCTGCGCGATCCGCAGTTCGGCGTCCGACGGCGTCCCGTCCTCGGTGAACGGCAGCGACAGCCGCTCCAGCTCGTCGCGCAGCTCCGGCGCGAGGCCGTCCTCGAGCTCGTCGATGGACCGCTTGTGGATCTCCTTCAGGCGCTGGCGGCTCGCCTCGTCCAGGGGTGCCGCGCGCACCTCCTCGAGGAGCTGCTTGATCATCGTGCCGATCCGCATCACCTTCGCGGGCTGCGCGACGAGATCCGTCAGATCCTCGTTGCCGTCGTTGTCCTCATCACTCGACGGGCTGACCACGAACACCGGCTGCTCCTCGTTCATAGCTCCATCCTGGCCCGATCAGCGGTCCCGGTGTGAACCGGGTGGCCCCTGGGCTTCATTCCTTTCGGCGTCCTCCGTACGGTGTGCGGCATGGCGTTCGACGTCGCACGGGTACGAGGGCTCTTCCCCGCGCTCGGCGACGGCTGGGTCCACCTGGACGCTCCAGCGGGCATGCAGGTGCCCGAGCAGGTCGCGACCGCCGTCTCCACCGCGCTGCGCGCCCCCGTCTCAGGTCCTGGTGGTCTGTTCCCCGCCTCCCAGCGTGCGGAGGCGATCGTGGACGCCGCCCGCCGGTCCGTCGCGGACCTGGTCGGCGGCGACCCTGCGGGTGTCGTCCTCGGTCCGTCGGCCGCGGTGCTGTTGCAACGGCTCGCCGACGCGTTGACCGACGACTGGTTCATGGGTGACGAGGTGTTGGTTTCCCGGTTGGACCATCCGGCGAACATCGCGCCCTGGTTGCGCGCGACACAACGGACCGGCAGCGCGGTCAAGTGGGCCGAGATCGACATCGAGACGTGCGAGCTGCCCAGCTGGCAGTACGACGAGCTGGTCACCGACCGCACGAAGCTGATCGCGGTCACGGCGGCCTCCGGATCCGTCGGAACCCGTCCTGACCTGGGCAAAATCGCATCCGTCGCGCGTGAACACGGCTCGATGCTGGTGGTCGACGCCTCGTCCGCCGCGCCGTTCGTGCCGCTCGACATCAACGCGATCGAGGCCGACGTCGTCGCATTGTCGGCGAACGCGTGGGGCGGCCCGCCGGTGGGCGCGCTGGTCTTTCGCGACCCGTCGCTGCTGGACCGCCTGCCGTCGTGCTCGGTGGAGCCCGGTGCGCGCGGCCCCGAACGTCTCGAGCTCGGCCCGCACGCGTACCCGCTGCTCGCGGGGCTCGTCGCGTCGGTGGACTACCTGGCGGAGCTGGACGACACCGCGTCGGGCACCCGGCGTGAGCGGCTGGTGACGTCGCTGGCGTCGGTGAAGGCGTACCAGGCTGGCCTGCTCGCCAACCTCATCAACGAGCTGCGCTGGCTGCGGCACGTGATGGTGATCGGCGACGCCATGCGCCGGATCCCGACGCTGGCGTTCACGGTCACCGGAGTCAAGGCGACGGATGGGGTCGAGCACCTCGCCGCGCGCGGGGTCTGCGCGTTCGCAGACCCCGGCCAGCACGGCGTGTTCTCGGTGCTCGGCGTGGGCGAGGTGGGTGGAGTGATCCGCGTCGGCCTCGCGCACTACACGAACGCGGTCGAGATCGACCAGCTCGTGCGCGCCGTGGCCGAACTCGGTTAGCGCCTCAGCAGCAGCTTGCCGAAGACGCGCCCCTCGTCGAGCTGCCGGTGGGCCTCGTTCGCGCCGGCCATCGGCAGCACGTCCTGCACGACCGGCTTGATCTCACCGCTCTCGACCAACGGCCAGACGTTCGCCACGACCGACCGCACGATCTCCGCCTTCTCCTCGATCGGGCGCGAGCGCAGCGCGGTGCCCATCACCATGGCCTTCTTGACCAGCAGCTTGCCCAGGTCGAGCTCGGCCTTGGTGCCGCCCTGCATGCCGATCACCATCAGCCGGCCGTGGACGGCCAGCACGTCGACGTTGCGCGCCAGGTAGGCCGCGCCCATGTTGTCGAGGATGACGTCCGCCTGCTTGACCTCGGCCACGAAGTCCTGAGTCCTGTAGTTGACCGTGATGTCCGCACCCAGCTCCGCGCATCGGCGCAGCCGCTCGTCCGAACCTGCGGTCACCGCGACGGTCGCGCCCAGCGCCTTGCCGAGCTGGATCGCGTGGGTGCCGATGCCGCCCGCGCCGCCGTGGATCAGGAACGTCTCGCCCGCCTGGAGCTTCGCGATCATGCCGATGTTCGACCACACCGTGCACGCGATCTCGGGCAGCGACGCCGCGGTCACGAGGTCGACGCCCTTCGGCACGGGCAGCACCTGTCCCGCGGGCACGGCCACCTTCTCGGCGTACCCGCCGCCGGCGAGCAGCGCGCACACCTCGTCGCCGATGTTCCAGTCCGTGACGTCGTCCGCCTTCGCGATGATCGTGCCGGAGCACTCGAGCCCCGGATACGGCGAGGCGCCGGGCGGCGGGTTGTAGAACCCCTTGCGCTGGATCACGTCCGCGCGGTTCAACGCGCTGGCCGCGACATCGATCAGCACCTCGCCGGGACCGATCTCGGGGTCGGAGACCTCCGTCCACTCGAGGACGTCAGGGCCGCCGTATTCGCGAATCGTGATGGCACGCATGCCGACGACCGTAATCGGGTCGACGGCACTTGGAACATCGAGACATGGACACATGGCCCTTGAGACGCCTCGTGCTGCGCACGCCCCGGCTCGAGCTGCGCCCGGACGACGACGCCGGCCTGTACGAGCTGGTCGAGGTGGCGCGCGGGGGAGTCCACCCACCGGACGAGATGCCGTTCGGCACGCCGTGGACCGACGCGCCGCCCGAGCAGCTCGGCATGAACACGATGCAGTTCTTCTGGGCCCGCCGCGCCGAGCTGTCGCCGCGCGACTGGTTCGTCAACTTCCTGATCAGGGTCGACGGCCGCGTCATCGGCATGCAGGAGCTGGCGGCCACCGACTTCGCCTCGCTGCGCGAGGTGCGGTCCGGTTCGTGGCTCGGTAAGCGCTATCAGAAAAACGGATACGGAACAGAGATGCGTGCTGCGATTCTCTTGTTCGCATTCGACCACTTGGGTGCCGAGATAGCGCGTTCGGCCGCGTGGGAGAAGAACGTGGCGTCCAACCGAGTGAGTGAGCGACTCGGTTATGTACCGGACGGATCGTTCCGCGTCGCACCGAGGGGCGAACCGTTGACACATACGCGACTGCGCCTGGACAAGGCCGCGTTCCGGAGGCCGTCGTGGCAGCTGGAGGTCGACGGACTAGCGGACTGTGTTCACCTGCTCACTGGGTGAGAACCCGCCACTCGAAGGATTGTTTTCCCGCGCCCGAATTGTGCAAGGTGCAGCGACTCCGGAACGAAGGGGAATCGTTCATGTCAGCCAGAGCCAAATTCGCGGGTGTCCTTGCGGTGTGCGCACTTGTAGCCGCACCCACCGCGACCGCATCCGCCGCCGAGCCCGAGGGCCCGGCACTGGCCAAGAAGCTCGCCAAAGCCGTCACCACCGACGGCATCAACCGGCACCTGATCGCGTTGCAGCGCATCGCCGATCGCAACAACGGCACGCGCGCGGTGCTGACGCCGGGCTACGACGCGAGTGTCGAGTACGTCGCCGGCAAGCTGCGGGGTGCCGGCTTCGACGTCACGACGCCGACCTTCAAGTTCGATCAGCAGGTCCCGGACGCCGAGACCGCCAAGGTCGGGGGACAGACCTTCGAGGCGATCCCGCTGGAAGAGTCGCCGCAGACGCCGGTCGGCGGCATCACCGGCCCGCTGCGCGTCGTGCCCGAGGACGCCACCACCGGCTGTGAGGCCGCGGACTTCGCCGGCCAGGACTTCAAGGGCACCATCGCCCTGATCCGCCGCGGCGGTTGCACGTTCGACCTGAAGCACCGCAACGCCGCGGCCGCGGGCGCCATCGGCGTGATCATCGGCAACAACGTCGACGGCCCGCTGAAGAACGTCACCCTCGGCCAGCCCGGTGTCCTCCCGACCGGCGGCGTCTCGAAGGCCGACGGCACGACGCTGGGCGGCTTCGCCGGCCAGGCGGTCACCCTCGACCTCCGGTTCCACCTGGAGACCCGCACGGCGCACAACGTCATCGCGGAGACCAAGACGGGCCGCAAGGACAACGTCGTGATGGCGGGTTCGCACCTCGACAGCGTCGAGGCGGGCCCCGGCATCAACGACAACGGCTCCGGCTCGGCCGCCCTGCTCGAGACCGCCCTGAAGCTCGGCGGCAGCCCGAAGGTCAACAACGCGGTCCGCTTCGCGTGGTGGGGCGCCGAGGAGCTCGGCCTGATCGGCTCGACCGAGTACGTGAAGTCGCTGAGCTTCGACGAGCAGCTGAACATCGCCCTGTACCTGAACTTCGACATGATCGCCTCGCCGAACGCCGCGTACTTCATCTACGACGGCGACAACTCCGACAACGTCGGCGCGGGCCCCGGTCCGTACGGCTCCGCGCAGATCGAGAAGGCCTTCGCGGACTACTTCGGCGCGGTCGGCGTGCCCACCGAGGGCACCGACTTCAGCGGTCGGTCCGACTACGGCGAGTTCATCGCGCAGGGCATCCCGGCCGGTGGCCTCTTCACCGGCGCGGAGGGCGTCAAGACCGAGGCGCAGGCCGCCAAGTGGGGCGGGCTCGCCGGTGTCGCGTACGACAAGTGCTACCACTCGAAGTGCGACAACCTGGGCAACCTGGACCGCACGGCCCTCGGCCGCAACGGCAAGGCCGTCGCCTTCGTGACCGCGTCGTACGCCATCAGCACGGAGGCCGTGAACGGCGTGCCGCCGCGTTCGATGCGCGCTTCGGCCCGTGCGTTCAAGGTGGCTTCGGCGCCGCACTCGCACGCCGACGCAGCCTGATCGACCGCTCGGGGTTGTCCACCGCTCGTGGACAACCCCGAGCACGTTCGGCACGTCCTTCAAGTCGTGCGCGCTGTCCGGAACACCGCGGTTGGTGTGGCCGTGCTCGGTCTCGTCGGAGTGCTGTGCTGGTTCTGGATGATCAGGTACCTGATCGGCCCGCTCGAAGAGGTCGCGGTACTGAAGTGCGGTACGTACAAGGAGATCTACGGCGAGGTCGCCGACAAGAGCGGCCACTATTGCCTGCTCAAGGGTGACTACTACGCCGTTCACGCGGTCGGCGTTCCGGCGTCCGACGGGCCGCTCGTCATCACGGCACTGGTCGAACGCGGCAACCACGAGGACATCCGCACGATCTACGCGCCGAGCACCGGAGACTTCGTGATGTTCGCCCTCTCGGCGGGCTTTCTCCTGGGCGGTTTGAACGGACTGCTAACCGTTGTACTCGCGAGCAGGCGCCGATGAAGGGGTCCGGGGGCGGAGCCGCCCGGCTGGGGTGTGGGGGCTTGGCCCCCACAAAACACCTGGAGCAAACGTGGTCCGCGCTTTCCGCGGACACACGTCCCCATTTGCGGAAGCGGAGGGATTTGAACCCCCGGACGGTTGCCCGTCTCCCGCTTTCAAGGCGGGTGCATTCGGCCGCTCTGCCACGCTTCCTTGCAGGTGCAGCCTAGCCGTCGATCGCCCGCAGGTGCGTCATGACCCGGTCGAACACCTTGGCCAGCACTTCCTGCTCCTCCGCCGTCAGCAGGTCGATGATGTGTTTACGCACCCCGTCGAGGTGCGTGGGCGCGGACTCCTTGAGCAGCGCCATCCCCAGCGCGGTCAGCTCGGCGAACACGCCACGCCCGTCCTCGGGGCACTCCCGCCGCAGCACGAGGCCGGCCTTCTCCATGCGCGCGATCTGGTGCGACACCCGGCTCTTGGACGACGCGACGTCGTCGGCGAGCTGGGTCATCCGCATCCGGAGTGACTTCTGCTCGGAGAGCCGGACAAGGATTTCGTAGTCGGCGAGTGACACGCCGTGGCCGTCCTGAAGCTCACGGTGAAGGCGGTCCATGAGCATTGAGGAACCGTTCACATAGGTGCGCCACGCACGCATCTCGCCTTCGTCGAGCCAGCGCGGCTCCTGGTCGCTTCGCGTCACGTCAACAGGCTAATCCCGAACCGTGACGATCGAGCCACTTCTCTGGTGCGACGGAGTTTCGGAAGGCAGACTGCCCGCCGACATTCCATGGTGGGGAGAGACATGTTCAGACGGTATTCCGTCCTGGCGATCACGGCCGCCGCTGCGGCCGCAGTGACCTTGACCGGGCCCGCACAGGCCCAGGGGGTCGACTCGACGCGTGGCCAGGGCACTGTCGACGTTCGCCTGATCGGCATCAACGACCTGCACGGCAACATCGAGCCGCCGAGCGGTTCGTCCGGCCGCGTGATCCTCCCGGACGGCACGACCGTCGACGCCGGTGGCGCCGCGTACAACGCGACGCACATCAAGAAGCTCCAGGGCGAGGTCAGGAACTCGGTGCTCGTCGGCC
The DNA here is from genome assembly GCF_030269605.1 of Lentzea sp. NBRC 105346. Lineage (GTDB taxonomy): Bacteria > Actinomycetota > Actinomycetes > Mycobacteriales > Pseudonocardiaceae > Lentzea. The sequence continues at coordinate 80,025 of NZ_BSTQ01000011.1, read as the reverse complement.
AGGGCGACCTGATCGGCGCTTCGCCGCTCACGTCGGCGCTGTTCCACGACGAGCCGACCATGGAGATCCTCAACGACTTCGGTCTGCAGACCACCGCGGCGGGCAACCACGAGTTCGACGAGGGCTACCAGGAGCTGCTGCGCATGCAGCGCGGCGGCTGCCACCCGAAGGACGGCTGCCAGTTCCGCGACGAGTACGAGGGCGCGAACTTCCCGATCCTCGGCGCGAACGTGACGCTCGCGAAGAACGGCCGGCCCGCGCTGCCCCCGTTCTGGGTCGAGATCCGCGGTGGTGTCCCCATCGGCTTCATCGGCATGCCGCTCAAGGACGTGCCGATCCTGGTCGACCCGAACGGCATCAAGGAGCTGCAGTTCGGCGACGAGATCGCGGCCGCGAACAAGTACGCGAACCTGCTCGACGCCATCGGCGTGAAGTCGATCGTGCTGCTGGTCCACCAGGGCGACCAGGTCGCCACGAACCAGGGCGGCCCCAACGCGTGCAACGTCGTGCCGGACACCCCCGGCCAGACGCTCAACCCCGGCACGATCATCGCCAAGAAGGTCAGCCCGAAGATCGACGCGGTCTTCAGCGGCCACAGCCACCAGCACTACAACTGCGTGGTCAACGACCCGGCGGGCAACCCGCGCCCGTTCATCGAGGGCCTCGCGTTCGGCCGTGAGCTGTCCGTGGTCGACCTGAAGATCGACCGCCGTACCCGCGACGTCGTCCGCTCGGCGACCAAGGCCGAGAACAAGATCGTCACGCGGGACGTCGCGCCGGACCCGGAGATCCAGGCCGTGATCGACCTGGCCAAGTCCAAGGCGGCTCCGATCGCGAACCGCCGCATCGGCGGGATCACCGCGGACATCGTTCGCGCGCAGAACCCGGCCGGTGAGTCGCCGCTCGGTGACCTGATCGCCGACTCGCAGGTCGCGGCCACCGCGACCAACGGCGCGGTCATCGCGCTGATGAACCCCGGTGGCGTGCGTGCCGACCTGACGTTCGCCAGCTCGCCCGCGGGTGAGGGCAACGGCGTCGTCACCTACGGCGAGGCGTTCACGGTCCAGCCGTTCGGCAACATCCTGCAGACGGTCACGCTGACCGGCGCGCAGCTGAAGAACGTGCTGGAACAGCAGTGGAACGCGAGCCGGACCTTCATCCTGCAGCCGTCGTCCGCGCTGAAGTACGCGTGGTCGCAGGCCGCGCCGATCGGCTCGAAGATCTCGAACATCACCATCAACGGGACGCCCGTCGACCCCGCGGCGAACTACCGCGTGACGATCAACAGCTTCCTGCAGGGCGGTGGTGACGGCTTCTCCGAGTTCACCAAGGGCACGAACGTCACCGGTGGCGGCATCGACCTGGACGGGTTCTCGGCGTACCTGGAGGCGCACCCGAACCAGGCGCCTCCAGTGCTGGACCGCATCACCCGGCTCTCCTGATTGACGCAGTGGGCCACCTCACCCGTACCGCTGGGCGGGTGAGGTGGTCATAAACGGCACCTCAGTTGGGCCGTTTGATCTAAGGTTGGGCCCGATGTCCTGGGTGCGTCGGCTTCTCCTCCTCGCCGGGCTGGTGCTCGGTGGGTGGCTGCTTGGCGCGGCCACCGCGAACGCCGACGTGAAGATCGACATCGAGCTGCCGATCGCGCACGTCACCGTCGAGCTGGACACCACGCCGGACAGCCCGCCTGCCCCGCCCGCCGAGGCGCCGCCCACTCAGCCGCGGACCGAGACTCCTCCACCGTCGTCGCCTGTCGCCGTGCCTGAGGCGCCGAGTGTGCCGCGCACCGTCGTCGAGAGGACTTCCGAACCGCGAGCCGCACTGCCACCCGCGACGCCCGTCACGGAGACGGAGACGCCCGCCCCGAGCACGCCCGCGCCGCAGCACCTTGACCTGCCGATGTCCGGCAACCCGCCGCAGAGCGGGGCCGGCCAGTCGACCAACACCCCGCCCGTGGGCACGCTGACGTTCGCCGTGTCGCGTCCGGCGGCCGTGAGCAGCGTCGTCCGCGACGCCGACCGAGACGTTCCGCTGTCGACCTTCGTCAGAGACCCGTCGTTCTCACCTGACTGATCCGAGGTCCTGCTTTCGGACTACGAGGATCACCACAACCAGGGAGAACCATGAAGAACGTCAACCGGGCGGTCGGTGCCGCCCTCTTCACCGGCAGCCTGCTCATGCTGGGCTCGCCGATGGCGCACGCCGATGACCTGATCACCGTCAACGACGAGATCCGCGTCGGCGACCTCCTCAGCGTGCCGGTCAAGGTCTGCGGCAACGCCGTCAACATCCTCGGCAACAGCGACGCCACCTGCCCGAAGGCGCCCGCCGAGCAGCGCGCGACCGCGGCCCAGCCGCTGATCTCCGCGCCGGTCACGGTGTGCGGCAACTCCGTCGGCGTCCTCGGTGGCGGCAGCGGCAGCTGCGGCGACGCGCCCCAGTCCAACCCCGGCGGTTCGGTCGTGACCGCGCCGGTCACCGTCTGCGGCAACGCGGTCGGCGTCGCGGGCGACACGTCCGGCGACTGCGGCAAGACCGAGGAGCCCCCCGGCGAGGAGCCGCCCGGCCAGGAGCCCCCCGGCCAGAACCCGCCCGGCCAGAACCCGCCGAACAACGGTGGCCCCGGCCAGACCCCGCCCGGATCGCCCGCCGACGAGATCGGCGACCACCTGGGCCTCGGCCGTCCGTCGACGATCGGTTCCCCGGCCGCGCAGGCCTCCGAGCCCGTCAAGCCGCTGCCGAACACCGGTGCCGACGTGCTGCAGCTGATGCTGGCCGCCGTGGCCATGGTCGCCTCGGGCGTCATGGCGCGCCGCGCCGGCCGCCGCCAGCAGGTCTGATCGTCACCCCGCTTGCCCGGAGCGTCTCAATTGGACCCTCCGGGCAAGCGCTTTCCGGTCGCTCTCCGCACACCTGCCTTCACCCCCTCACGAGGGTTCGCACTTCACCAATTCAGGTTCCGGGTGAGGTGTTGAGATCGGGGCTGATCAAGCGCATGCTCGATAACGAGCTGGCAACCGGCAGGTGAATGAACGACCACCCGGTGGCCACGCCCAGAAGGGGTAGGTGGTGCCGTGCAGGTAACTCCTCGCTGTGGCGATACCCGGTCGGCTGCATCCCCGCGATCGGAATGGACGTAACCCGTTCCGGGCGCGAATGTGAGCGGCAAAATCGGAGTCTCGGGTGCCCAGGCGCCATCGGCGTCGCTCGGCGCACTTCGACGCTGTTGAGCTCGACGTCGGTTTTCGTCTCAGGACGTCACCGGTCGAGCGCCACGCCAACTCCGACGACCGTCGTCGTCACTACCAAATGGGAAAGCCTCGGTGCGGTGCCCCGACGTCGGGCCCCGCACCGAGGCGTCTTCATTGCTTTATCGTGTGCCGCAACAGGTCCTTGTGAGGAGGCACGCGGTGCAGTTCGACGAGGGTGCGGATCTTGATGTTTCGCAGGTCTCAGACCTCCGCGGCGTGGGCGGCCGGGTGGCACTCGGCGGCGGTGGCCTCGGCATCGTCGGCCTGATCGTCTACTTCCTGTTCCAGCAGTTCACCGGCGTGCAGCTCCCGTCCGGCGGCCTGCCGCAGATCGGCCAGGGCCAGCAGGTCGAGTCGGGCCAGCTCGCCGAGAAGTGCAAGACGGGCGCGGACGCCAACAAGGACGAGGACTGCCGGGTAGTCGCGATCATCAACTCGATCCAGGGCTTCTGGAAGGACCAGTTCGCCCGCTCCGGCAAGACCTACCAGGTCACCACCACGAACTTCTTCCGCGGCAGCGTGAACACCCGCTGCGGCAACGCCACGTCGGCCGTCGGCCCCTTCTACTGCCCGGCGGACTCCCAGGTGTACATCGACCTGGACTTCTTCCAGGAGCTGCGCACCAAGTTCGGCGCCACCGGCGGCCCCTTCGTCGAGGCCTACGTGCTGGCCCACGAGTACGGCCACCACATCCAGAACCTGCTGGGCACCTCCGACCGCGTCCGCACGCGTTCGGGCCCCACGTCCGACTCGGTCCGCCTGGAACTGCAGGCCGACTGCTACGCCGGCGCGTGGGGCAACGCCGCCACCAAGACGCCCACCGCGAGCGGCAGGCCGTTGATCACGAACATCACCCAGGAAGACGTCAATGCCGCGCTGGACGCCGCGTCCCGCATCGGCGACGACTTCATCCAGAAGGAACTGGGCGGCGGCCGGATCGACACCACCCAGTTCACGCACGGCAGCTCGGCGCAGCGGCAGAAGTGGTTCACCACGGGCCTGCAGACGGGCGACCCGGCGCGCTGCGACACGTTCGGCACGAACAACCTGGGCTGATCAGTCCGGGTGGAGGACATGACGCACGTCGGAAGCCAACGTGCGCATGTCCTCGCCGGCGTCGAGCGTGACCGTCACCGAGGCCGACCACCTACAGTCCGACCACTCCGCGCTCCGCATCGTCCAGGTCAGGTCGACGTGCCCGAGTGACCGGAACACCGCGTCCAGCTGGACATCGCGGTAGGCGGCGTGCCAGGTGCGCGTGTCGTCCCAGCCGGTGAAGTCCTCGGCGAGGCCGGACAGAAATCCGGACAGGTCGCCGAGGTCGACCACGTGCCCCATCGAGGCCAGGACGGTGCCGTGTTCGAATCCGATCTCGACCGAGAACGAGCTCACGTACCCGTCGTACGTGGCGTCGAACAGCCGGATCCACGGCGCCGTCCCGATTTTCACGCCCGAAAGCTATCCCAGCGGCTGCGAGAACCGGATCATATTTCCGCTCGGATCCCGGAACGCGCAGTCGCGCACCCCGTAAGCCTGGTCGATCGGCTCCTGCATCACCTCGGCCCCGGAAGCCCGGATCTCCTCGAACGTCTTGTCGACGTCGTCGGTCGCGAAGATGACCCCGCTCAACGACCCCTTGGCCAGCAGATTGCCCATCACGTCGTGGTCGGGCTCGGGAATGGGCGGCCCGATCTTGAGCAACCCGATCTCGATGTCCGGCTGCGAGGACGGCCCGACGGTCAGCCACCGCATGTGCTCCATGGTGGCGTCGGTGCGAACCTCGAGGCCGAGAGCGTCGCGGTAGAAGGTCAGCGCCGCGTCCTGGTCGTGCACGTAAATGAACGAGTGAGAGAGCTTGAGTTCCATGCCAGGAACCCTAGAAAGCGTTGGACCGCCGCGCTTCTCCGTTCCTGCTCGGTCGGGTCATGCGCTTGGCGAAGCAGCCGGGCACCTGCGAAACCACGTCGTGTGACCGGGCGCGGTAGGCGCTGGGCGTCTCGCCGACGAGCTCGGTGAACCGGGCGCTGAACGAGCCGAGCGACGTACAACCCACCTGCATGCAGACATCGGTCACGGAGAGATCGCCCCGCCGCAGCAACGCCTTCGCGCGCTCGATCCGCCTGGTCATCAGGTACCCGTAGGGCGTCTCGCCGTAGGCCTGCCGGAACTGGCGGGAGAAGTGCGAGGGCGACATGAGGGCCGCGCGCGCCATCGTCGGCACGTCCAGCGGGCGGGCGTACTCGCGGTCCATGAAGTCGCGGGCTCGGCGCAGATGCGCGAGATCCTCCGGCGTCACGGTTCCGAGCATGCCCGAATGGACCTGCCCGCACCACAGCGGCGCAACTAGCGTCGAAAGCCGTGACGTTCCCGTTCGACTCGGTCGGCCTCGAAGAACCGCCCGCGCTGCGCGACCTGCGCGAGCGGGAGGGCATCCGCAAGGTCGCGCTGAAGACCGGGGGCGAGGCGTGGCTGGTCACCCGCTACGCCGACGTCCGTCAGGTGGAGTCCGACCCGCGGTTCAGCCGCGCGGCGGCGACGAAGCCGGGGACGCCGACGGTGTGGCCCGATTTCCAGGTGCAGCAGGGATTGCTCTATCTGGACCCGCCGGACCACAGCCGCGTCCGCAAGGTGATCGCCGCGGTGTTCAGCCCACGCCGGATCGAGCTGCTCGCACCCAAGGTCCAGCAGTTCGTCGACGAGTTGCTCGACGAACTGCGGCCCGGTGACGACTTCTTCGCGAAGTTCGCGTATCCCTTGCCGCTCAAGGTGATCGCCGAAGTGCTCGGCATGCCGCCGACGGACCGGCAGCGCTTCCAGGGCTGGATGAACGTCCTGCTCGACTCCGCGCAGCCGCCGGAGGCGATCGGCCGCGCGTTCGGTGGTGTGTACAGCTATCTCGCGCAGCTCATCGAGACCAAGCAGCCCGGCGACGACGCGCTCACCGCGCTACTCGAATCCGGTGAGCTGCGCGGGCAGGAACTGCTCCACAACGTGCAGAGCCTCATTTTCGCCGGGGCGGACACCACCGCCGGCATGCTCGCCAACGGCCTCATCACCCTGCTCCGCCACCCCGACCAGCTTTCGTTGCTGCGCAAGGAACCCCAGCTGATCAAATCGGCCGTCGAGGAGCTGCTGCGCTTCGTGCCGACGCTCGTGGCGAGCCCCGCCCGAGTGGCCACTGTGGACGTCGAGATCGGCGGCACGGTCATCCCCAAGGGCGACAGCGTGCTGACCATCGAACGCTCGGCGAACCACGACGCGGCGGCGTTCGATTCCCCGGAACGTCTCGACATAACCCGAAACCCCGTGCATCTCGCATTCGGGCACGGCCCCCATTTCTGCATCGGCGCGGCCATCGCCCGCCTTCAGCTCACCACGGCGCTGGGAACCTTGATCAACAAATTCCCAGGCCTCCGGCTCGCGGACGAGCAGCTCGAATGGTTGCCCAACCGCATCCTCTTCACCGTGCGTGAGCTGCGCCTGCGTTGGTGAAATGTTTCCTCGATTCTCTTCCCGGTGTTCGTCCGGTGAGGTAGCTTCCGCTCCGACTGACGGGCGCGTGCGGGGGCGCTGAGGCTCGTCACTGGGGTTTGACTCTTTGGGGGAGACCTTTGTCCGAGAGATCGATTCACCGTGCCCTGCTCAGACTCGGCGCGGTGACCACGGCCGCCGTGCTCGCGTTCGGCGTCGCGCCCGCGTTCGCGCAGGACGACCCGACCAGCACACCGCCGACGCCCGTCGAAACGACGACGCCGACGACGCCCAGTCCGACGGAGCCCACGACCCCGTCACCGAGCGAGCCCACGAGCACGCCGCCGTCGGAGCCGACGAGCACGCCGCCGTCGAGCAGCCCGTCCAGCGAACCCGCGAAGCCGTCCGAGACGCCGCCGTCCGAGCAGCCTGCCGAGCAGAAGTTCGAAGAGCCGAAGCAGGCCGACGAGCCCAAGTCCGATCTGAAGCTCACGGCGACCTTCGACAAGGCCGAGTACGAGCCGGAAACCGACCTCGGCATCACGATCACCGTGAGCAACGTCGGCACCGCGCCCGCGAAGGACATCCGCTTCGCCACCGAGACGTCCAGCATCTGGCTGCGTACGGGCGCCGAGCAGCTCACGTCCAGGCCGACCCTCGGCCCCGGCGAGCAGAAGACGATCAAGCTCACGGCGGCGGCCAGGTGGCCGCGACAGTCCGACGCCGACTTCTACGTGCGCACCTACCTGGATGGCATCGCGGACCCCACGCCAGGTAACAACGAGCAGCGGGCTTGGACGAAGGTCCTGCAAAAGCGCGGCACCGCGTCCGGCGTCCTCTACGTGGACAAGAACGGCAACGGCCAGGTCGACTCGGGTGAGGGACTCGCCAACACGCCGCTCTACGGTGAGGGGCGCTCGTACCTCTACAACCTCTACACCACGACCGATGCGAACGGCCGGTACACATTCAGCGACGCGACACCCGGCAAGTACCTGCTCCGCCTCGGCTACGACACCAAGCAGATCCCCAAGCCCGGTGAGCTCGTCATCGAAGAGGGCAAGAACACCGCACAGGACCTCGCGGTGATCGCGCCGACGATGGACACCCTCAAGCCGGTGATCGAGCTCGACAAGGACCGGTACGGCAAGGACGCCCCGATCTCGATCAAGATCACGCTCAGGAACACGGGCCAGGCGCCGTTGACCGGTGTCGTCGCGCTCTGCACCCAGTGGGCGGACTGGTACCTCGAGGGCGACGGGCCGGGCTGGGCTTCGCTGAACCCGGACGGCCCCGGCGTGTCGATCGCGGCGGGTGAGACCAAGGTCATCACGGTCGCGGACTTCGTTCCCGAAGCCGCTTACAAGGCCGGCGAGCTCGGCGTCGCCTGCAACTTCGGCAACAACGGCCGCAACCCGTATGGCACGGTCGGCGCATCCGACTTCGCCGATGTCGTCGGCGCGTTCGGCACGGTCAAGGGCAAGGTCACCATCCCGCCCGGTGCCGCTGGGGTGACGGTCGTCGCGCTCGACCCGGTCACGCGGAGGCCGATCCCGTACGGCCACACCTCGGAGACCGACGGGAACGGCAACTGGCGGATCTCAGATCTTCGCGAGGGCAAGACCGTCATCATGGCCGTTGGGCCGTGGAAGCACGCGGATGGCAGCGACGGCGTGGTCGTCGACGTCATCGGTGGCGAGGAAGTCACCGCCGACTTCGCCGTCGTGCCGGGCCCGATGATCGAGGACCCGACCTACGGTCGTCCCGACCTGCAGCTCACCGCGAGCTTCGACAAGGCGGCGTACGACATCAACGACCAGATCCAGCTCAAGGTCAGGGTCACGAACATCGGCAAGGGCTGGCCCGGGTATCCCGGCTACGTGTACGTCGACTCCCATGAGAACGGGCTGGAGTTCGACGACACGCAGCTGGCACCGCTGCGCGACTGGCAAAAGGGCGGGCTGTGGCCGGGTGAGAGCCGTGAGGTCACGCTGATCGGCACTGTGCGTCCCTACTCGTCCAAGGACTCGGTGCGGTTCCAGGCCCGCTTCAGTCTCGGGGACACGAACCCCGCCAATGATTCGGTCGACGTCAGTGCACCGGTCACATACGGCATCGGCGACGCCGCGATCACCGTCTATGGCGATGCCAACGAGAACGGTCAGCTCGACGCGGGTGAGGCACTGGCCGACCGCAAGTTCCACGGCTACGGCGGTCGTCCGAACCGTTCGGTCGACGGCGTCACCGATGCGGCGGGCAGGATCGTGTTCAAGGGCCTGCCGGCGGGCAAGTACGACATCTACCCGGACATGGGGCCGGACGACGACTGGGTCCTCGAGAGCAGCCGGTACCCGTTCGTCATCGTGAGCAACGGTGTGGAAACGCCGCTGCAGGTGCGGATGGTCCGCCCGCTGAAGGAGAAGGTCGAGGCGAGCATCGTCTTCGACAAGCCTTCGTACGAGGCTGAGGAAGACGTGACGATCAAGGTCACCGTGCGGAACAACAGCGACAAGCCGTTGCAGATCAAGGCGGCGTGTGGCCTCGGTGACCCGCCCAGCTACTTCTTCTTCAACAACAACCCGTTGTGGGGCGACTGGATCTACAACGGGTCCGGCTACCTGGTCGAGCCGCACCACGCGGTGACCAAGCACATCCGGCAGCCGATGCCCGCGAACGCGGCCGACCACGGGCTCGTCGGGGTCGGCTGCGCATTCGGTCCCGATCCGGAGGCGAATGGCAGCCCCACCGCCACCGCCATCGCGAAGGTGCCCGGCGCGACGTGGACGACGAACGGCAGCATCCTGATGAACACCGACACCGGCACCAAGGTGATCACCGGCACGAAGCTCGTCCTGCTCGACCCGGCCACGAAGAAGCCGGTGGCGCGGGTGATCTCCGACGCGGCGGGCAAGTTCACCTTCCCGGACCTGCCGGTCGGCAACTACACGCCGGTCGTCGTCGGCCCCTGGAAGGTCGTGAGCTACCGCCAGGGACCGCTGTTCCCCGTGGTCCGGGGCAACGAGTACCCGGTGGACGTCCACGTCGAGCCCGGTCCCGTGGTCGCCGACCCGGACGACGCCGACTCCGGCGTGCTGCTCCCGCCGAACGCGGGCGCTCCGGCGCCGGGTGCGGACGGCGGCGCGAAGGAGGCACTCGCCCAGACCGGCGCCAGTGTGCTTGGGCTGCTCCTCCTCGGCGGACTGCTGGTGGCGTTCGGATTCGGTGCTACGGCAGCGACCCGGCGCAAGGTCTAATCGAATAGCGAAAAGGGAGCGGTACTCACGAGTGAGTGCCGCTCCCTTTTTGTGTTGTGCGCACCACACCGCGTGGTCCGCAATGGAGTGTTAGCGTTGCTAACCATCATGGAGCTGACACTGCTGGAAGCCCTTGCGGTGGTCATCGCCGGCGTGTTCGCCGGCGGTATCAACACGGTGGTCGGCTCCGGCACCCTCGTCACTTTCCCCGTGTTGCTCGCGGTCGGTTATCCCCCTGTCGTCGCGAACGTGTCGAACAGCCTCGGCCTCGTGCCCGGCTCGCTCAGCGGCGCGTGGGGTTACCGCGAGGAGCTCAAAGGCCAGAAACAGCGGATCGCCCGGCTGCTGCCCGCGTCGATTCTCGGCGGCATCGTCGGCGCGATCCTGCTGGTCACGCTGCCGGAGAAGGCGTTCACCGGGATCGTGCCGGTGCTGATCGTGATCGCGCTGGTCCTCGTGGTGCTGCAGCCGTGGCTCAACAAGAAGCTCGCCGAGCGCCACAACGAGGAGCACGGCGGCGTCGCGTTGTGGATCGGCGTGTTCCTCGCCGGCATCTACGGCGGCTACTTCGGTGCGGCGCAGGGCGTGCTGGTCATGGGGCTCATGGGCGTGTTGATGAACGAGCACCTGCAGCGGATGAACGCGCTGAAGAACCTGCTCACGGCGTTCGTGAACCTCGTCGCGGGCGTCCTGTTCATCTTCATCGCGCACGTGTCGTGGGTCGCCGTGCTGCTGCTCGCCGTCGGCTCGACCGTCGGTGGCCAGATCGGCGCCAAGATCGGCCGCAGACTCCCACCGGTCGCGCTGCGCGCGGTCATCGTCGTGGTGGGAGTCGCGGCGATCGTTCAGCTGCTCATGAAGTGAAGCTGCGCGCGGCGGCCAGGAAGGCGTCGTTCTCCTCCGGCTCACCGATCGTCACGCGGCAGCCCTCACCGAGGAACGCGCGCACGACGACCTTGTGCGACAGGCAGTGTTCGTTGAACGCCGCGGTGCGCTCGCCCAGCGGCAGCCACACGAAGTTCGCCTGCGTCGGCGGCACCTCGAAGCCCGCCTTCAGCAGCTCGTCGCGCACGCGGACGCGTTCGGCCATGATCGCGCGGCAGCGGACCATCAGCTCGTCCTCTGCGTCCAGCGACGCCAGCGCCGCGACCTGGGCCAGCGCGTTCACGCTGAACGGCACGAAGACCTTGCGCAGCGCCTCGGCGACCGCGGGCGGCGCGACCGCGTAACCCACGCGCAGGCCGGCGAGGCCGTACGCCTTGGAGAACGTGCGCAGCACGGCGACGTTGTCCCGGCCGCGCGCCCACTGCTGTTTCGCCAGCTCGACGCCGTCGGGCACGCTCGGGTCGTCGACGAACTCCTTGTACGCCTCGTCGAGGACGACCAGGACGTCCGACGGCACCTTCTCGATGAACGCCTCGATCTCGGCCGCGGTCACCGCCGTGCCGGTCGGGTTGTTCGGGTTGCACACGAAGACCATGCGGGTCTTGGGCGTGATCGCCGCGGCCATGGCGTCCAGGTCGTGCACGTGCTCCGGTGTGAGCGGAACCCGCGTCTGACCCGCGCCCGCGACGTGCGTGACGATCGGGTACGCCTCGAACGAGCGCCACGCGAACACGACGTCATCGGCCTCGGTGCAGGTCGCCTGCACCAGCTGCTGGCACAGCGACACCGAGCCGCAGCCGACGGCCAGGTTCTCCGCCGCGACGCCGAGCTTGTCCGATAGGCGGTTCACCAGCTCCACACAACCGCTGTCCGGGTACCGGTTGATCGCCGTCGCCGCGTCCGCGATCGCCTTCACGACGCTCGGCAGCGGGCCTGCCGACACCTCGTTACTGGCGAGTTTGATCGCACCGGGGATGCTCCTGCCCGGTACGTAGGCGGGCAAAGTGGCCAGGTCTGCGCGGGTTCGGACGGTCATGCCCCGGATCCTCGCATTGCTCCGTCCGATTGGTCACGTTGACTTTTGTTCACGCGACCGTGGAAGGGTGGGCGCATGACCCGTATCGAGACTCTCTCGCTGACCGACGGCCGCAAGCTGCGCATGACGGTCGCCGAACCCGAGAACGCCGTCCGCGGCGGCCTCGTGGTGCTGCACGAGGCGCGTGGCATCACGACGGGCGTCCGCAGCCTGGTGAAAAGTCTCGCCGAGGAGGGGTGGCTCGTCGTGGCGCCGCACCTGTACGAGGCGGACCTCGTCCGCGGCGACGAGGTGCACGATCAGGTGAGCAGGCTTTCGGGTGACGCCGTCCTCGAGGACACCGACGTCGCGTTCGTGTGGCTGGGGCAGCAGGGGGTGAGCCCGGACCGGATGGGCGTCGTCGGATTCGATCTTGGCGGCACGGTCGCGATGGTCGTGGCGGCGAGCCGAACCGTCGGGGCGGCGGTGACCGTACAAGGTCCCGGGATCCTCGAACCGCTGTCCGACGGGCTGCCCGCGCTGGTCGATGTGGCCGGCGAGCTGTCGTGTCCGTGGCTCGGGATCTACAGCGACGACGACTCCGAGGCGGTCGAGAAGCTGCGCGACGCGGTGATCGCCGGAGAAAGTGCGTCCGATGTGGTCCGTTTCGACAAGACGAGCGACGAAGCCTGGCAGCGTGCGCTTAACTGGTTCGACGCACACCTCCGTTAAGGGTCTTTACGGCGGATTGGAACCGAACAGTCACCCAGGTACATCTAATGGGTGCTGCTGAGGTAACGCTTGGTGCGGCTGCGGCGAGAGTGCAGTGCAGGGGGTAAGAGGGATGGCTGAAGGTACGGAGATTCCGGGCTCCACACCGGCTGTGACACCGGCGACGGTGACCAGTCCGACCAGTCCTACGGCGACGACGCAGTCGCTCAAGGTCATGAGCGCTGACGTCTACACGGCGAACCAGGCCGTGGGCGCCATGGACTCCGCGGTCGGCAAGGGCAAGGTCACGCTCGACGAGGACGCCGCGGAAAAACTGATCAAGGCGCTCGATGACGCACAGGAGCAGGTGCGCAAGGCGCTCTTCGACAACCACGGGAAGATCGCGACCGAGCTGAAGTTCGGCAACAACCCGGTGGCGGACGCGATCAGCACCAAGTTCCGCGAGATCGCGGTCGGCGACGAGACGTCGGCGACCCTGGTGCTGGAGGAGCTGATCCAGATCCTCGGTGACGTGCGGGACACCGTGAAGGACGCGGTCGACAAGACCCGCGGTACCGACGAGGACACGGCCCATGCGATCACGAAGGGGGCGAGCTGATGACCAACCCTCAGCACGGTAACCAGACGTCGCAGAGCCACGACCACGACGAGCACCCCAGCGATCTGCACGAGCCGGTCAACTGGATGACGTACAGCCACGTCGACCTGTACAACATGCTGACCAAGGACGTGGACCTCGCCAGCGCCCAGAACGTCCGGGACGGCTGGACGTCCATCGGCACCGTGCTCCACGAGGTGCAGGGGCTCCTCGAAACGGCGATCAAGTCCTCCGACGCCGGCTGGCAGGGCGACGCGGCGGAGAAGGCCCGCGAGGGCCTCGGCCACGTGTCCAAGTGGACCGGGGACGCGGCGCACTACACCACCACGGTGAGCGCGTTGATCGACACCGAGATCAAGAACGTCTCGGACGCGATCCACGCGATGCCGCCTCCTCCGCAGCCCACGCCACCGCCGGTTCCGGTGCCGCCCCAGCCCACGCAGGTGATCTCCGGCTACTCGATGATGGGCATGAACGTGCCCGGCGTCAGCGCCGAGCAGATGTTCGGACCCGCGGCGGCGCAGCAGATCTTGGCCGCCCAGCAGGCGAACCAGTTCGCGGGCGCGGCGCAGATCGGCGCGTCGTCCGTCGACATGGTGACCGCCGCCGACTCCGCGCACCGTCAGGCCGCGGACGTGATGGCCGCGTTCCAGCGCAACTCGGCCACGGTCGACCAGACCGTGCCGCAGCTCGCGCCGCCCACGAACCCCGTCGCGCCTCCGCCGGGAGGTGGCCAGGTCGGGACGATGAAGCACCCGACGGGTGGTCCGGCGGACGGTTCCGGCGCCGGTGCGGGCGGTCCGGTGGTGACCGGGCCCGCGGGTGGTCCGACCGACACGCGCACGTCGTCGTCGCGCGGTGGTGGCTATGGCTACGGCCGCATGCCGATGACCGGCGGCGGTGGTGGCGGTGGCAACTTCGGCCGCACGTTCATGCCTCCGGCAGCCGCGGCGTCCGGCGCCGCGGGCGGTATCGGTGCCGGTGGCGGCGGTCTGGGCGGCGCTGGTTCGGCTGCGGCGTCCGAGTCGTCCCGTAGTGGCGGCATCGGCGGTGCCGCGGCAGCGCAGAACGTGAACCAGACCAAGGCGTTCCAGAACCCGCTGCAGATGGGCGCGGCGCCGATGGCCGGCGCTCCGGCGGGCGCGGCCGGCCGCGGTGGCGAGGACGAGCGTGAGTACAAGCACGCCGCGTACCTCGAAGAGGACGACAACGTGTTCGGGCTCGACCGCAAGGCCGCTCCGCCGGTGATCGGTCAATGAACGACACCGAAAGAGGATTCAAGCTCAGCTCGCGCGAGTTCTTCCTGCTCTGGCAGGCGGTCCACGGCGAGGAGCGCGAGGTGCCGCTCGGGACGCCGCACGTCGGCCGTACCCGAGCGGCCCGCCAGCGCCTGACCGAGGAGACGTCGAACGAGCTGTACCGGCGTGGCCTCGGCACGATCGGCCGGCCGGATCCGGACCTGCGTGCGCTGGTCAGCGGGCTCGCCGAGTTCGAACGCGCGCTGGAGGTCGTGTACTTCAAGGGCACCGAGATGGCCCGCGCGCTCGCGACCGCGGGCTGGAGCGGCACGTTCGCGGCCCGAGTCGGTGACGACGTGCACCTGCGGTCGTTCCGCTCGACCGCGCTGGCGTCGTCGACCGTGGCCGCGCTCCCGGCGTTGCGGCCGGGCAACGGCCGGGCGGTGAACATCCGCTGGGACGACTACGTCCGCGCCGGTGAAGCGGGCGAACGCGACGGCGAGTCGGGCTTCATGGAGGTCCTGCGCCACGCGGGCATCCGCGAGCCCGAGGCCTACACGCTGCTGCGCGCCGTCACGTCCCGCATCGGCGGCGGCCAGCTCGCGCTGACCGCCCGCAACCGCGACGGCATCCCGCGGCCGACCGGCCGCTCGGTGTCCTGGTTGGACACTCGCGAGGGCCGTTACCTCGTTCGGCAGAAGGACGGTTGGCTCGTTCTGGCGCCGACCGATCAGGCACGACTGACGGGCGCGGTGGACGAGCTGTTGTCCACCAACTAGAAACTGGAGCATGACCGACACCGGCGTCGAACTGCTCTGGCAACCCGATCCCTCGCGGGACAACGCGATGACCGCGTTCCGGTCGTGGCTACGCACGGAGCGTGGCCACGACTTCCCGTCCTTCGACGAGCTCTGGGAGTGGTCGACGACCGACCTGGAGGGGTTCTGGAGCGCCGTCGCCGCGTACTTCGACGTGCGGTTCCACACGCCGCCTTCGCAGGTGCTCGGATCGACCGAGATGCCGGGCGCCACATGGTTCCCCGACTCGACGCTGAACTACGCCGAGCACGCCCTGCGGTCCGGCGCCGACTCCGACCTGGCGGTGATCTTCCACCGCGAGGACGGCCTGACCCGCCACCTGACGTTCGGCGCGCTGCGCTCCCAGGTGGCCGCGTTCCGAGCGGCGCTGGTGTCCCTGGGCGTCGGTAAGGGTGACCGCGTAGCCGCTCTCGTCCCGAACTCACCGGAGGCCCTGGTCGCCTTCCTGGCGGCCGCGTCACTGGGCGCGACGTGGTCGTCGTGCTCCCCGGACTTCGGCGCCCGCGCGGTCGCCGACCGGTTCACCCAGATCACGCCGACCGTGTTCATCGCGGTCTCCGGCTACGTCTACAACGGCCGCTCGTTCGACACGCGCCCGGTGGTCGAGGAGATCCGTTCGCAGATCCCTTCGCTGCGTGCTGTTGTTTTGATCGACTATCTGGACAACGGCGCCGCGTTGCCCGACACGGTGTCGTGGGACTCGTTGCTCGCTTCGTTCGCCGACGCCCCGCTCGAGTTCACGCCGGTGCCGTTCGACCACCCGCTGTGGATCCTGTACTCGTCCGGCACGACGGGCCTGCCGAAGGGCATCGTGCAGGGCCACGGCGGCATCGTGCTTGAGCACCTGAAGATGCTCGGCCTGCACAGCGACCTCGGTCCGGGCGACCGCTTCTTCTGGTTCACCACGACCGGCTGGATGATGTGGAACTTCCTGGTGTCCGGCCTGCTGGTCGGCACCACCATCGTCCTGTTCGACGGCAGCCCGGCGTACCCGGACCTGAACACGTTGTGGCACTTGGCCGAACAGCACCGCGTGACGTACTTCGGCACCTCCGCGCCGTACGTGCAGTCGTGCCTGAAGGAGGGCCTGACGCCCTCGTCGCGCTACGACCTGACCGGGCTCCGCGTAGTCGGCTCCACCGGCGCACCGCTGACCCCGGAGGGCTTCCGCTGGATCGCCGCGGCCGTGGGCAAGGACGTCCAGATCGCCTCGGTCTCCGGCGGCACCGACCTGTGCACCGCCTTCGTGGCCGCGTCCCCGGACCGCCCGGTATGGCTGGGCGAACTGTCCTGCCGCGCCCTAGGTGCCGCCGTCTTCGCTTATGACGAAGCGGGTTCGCCGGTCGTAGAACAGGTAGGCGAGTTGGTGATCACCAAGCCGATGCCGTCCATGCCGATCTTCTTTTGGGGCGACGCCGACGGCTCACGCCTACGCGAGGCCTACTTCGAGACATACCCCGGAATCTGGCGCCACGGCGACTGGATCCGCATCACCAAACGCGGCTCGGCCGTCATCTACGGCCGCAGCGACTCGACCCTGAACCGCGGCGGCGTCCGCATGGGCACCTCCGAGTTCTACCGCGTAGTCGAGGGCATCGAGGGCATCGAGGACTCCCTCGTGATCGACACGTCGGGCGCCACGGAAGGCGAACTGCTCTGCTTCGTGGTCCTGTCTTCCGGCGTGGCACTGGCGGATGTCGAACCCCAACTCCGGACATCCCTGCGCCAGAACCTCTCGCCGCGCCACGTCCCCAACCGCTTCATCGTCGTGAGTGAGATTCCTCGCACCCTCAACGGCAAGAAGTGCGAGGTCCCCGTGAAGAAGATCCTCGCCGGCGTGTCCCCGGACCGCGCGGTCTCGCGCGATGCCCTCCGCAACCCCGAGTCCCTGCGCCCGTTCGTCGATCTTGCCGCGCACTGATCGTTCGTTGATCGATCGTTGATCGACAGCCCCCTGAGCAGCGCGAACAGCGCTGCGAGGGGGGCGTTTTGCTTATCGGTTGAGGACCTGTGTAATCTATGCGTCGTGGCCGAGGGCCCCGGGAGGCTTCGCCTAGTCTGGTCTATGGCGCCGCACTGCTAATGCGGTTTGGGGTAACCCCCCATCCCGGGTTCAAATCCCGGAGCCTCCGCTAGACCCGAACTCCGGTTCGGTTACAATTGAAAAGTATGCGCTCGTAGCTCAACGGATAGAGCATCTGACTACGGATCAGAAGGTTGCAGGTTCGAATCCTGCCGAGCGCGCTCGATCGCTGAGAGAGCCCTGTTCGCGAAATGCGCGAACAGGGCTCTCTCGTTGTGTTTTGTGGGGGCCAAGCCCCCACACCCCAGCCGGGGCTCCGCCCCCGGACCCCCGGCCGGCTCGCCTTCGGCATTGCAGACGTGTACAGGTCCGCTGACCGATGACCGATCACTTAGCGCAGCCGGTCCGTTACGGCTGAGCGCTGCGTGGGCTCGACCTGTCGACCGTGCTTGTTGCGACCTTCCTTTGCGGTTGTACAGCGTTGTTTGTTCAGTGCGAAACGCCGAAGCCTGACAACGAAGCTCCTGATAGACATGTGGTTGAGGGTGAGGTTGACCGGGTGGCAGGGGGTTTGTGATGTTTGCGAGCGAGTGGAGCGGTGCGCCAGCCTGAGGGGCGCATCACCAGGGGGGCGGCGTGGGGGACGTCGCCCCCTTTTTCGTTTGCGTAGCAATCAATGCGCTTTCGTGCATGCTCGAACCATTTGAGATAAATGAAGATTCGACGACTACGGTTCGTGTTCCCATCCCGATAGGCCACCCCATTGTGTGATCTAAAGATTTCCGGCCGAGCGATAAGTGCCAGGTCAAGCGGTGACTACTCGATCGCGAAACTAAGGCTCTCGGGTTAGCGGTTGCTCCGGTAGCTTGACGTCCATTTGGGTGATCAGTAATCTTCGCGGCGTCGAATTCTCGACAACGCCTCGGAAATTGAGGCAAAGCCTGTCTTTCTTCTCGCGCAGTCGACGACTGTGCGATTTCGATGATTTATGCGGAGTGTTATCTAATGAAGCGCAAGGCATTTGCTGCTGTCCTGGCCGGTGCGGCCGCCACCCTCGCCGGCGCGGTTCCCGCGTTCGCCGCGCCCGTCGACATGCCGGCCGTTCCCGGTGCGAACGGGGACGTGGCGGCGCTGTGCGACCTCGGTACGTACGGCGACGCGACCGAGCTGTGCGACCCGATGACCGCCACCGACGCGGGCAAGTACCTCGACATGGGTACTTACGGCGACTACGGCTCCGCGCTGAACCTCGGCTGATTTTCTGCGAGAGGTGGGCCCGCGTGTCGGACACACACGCGGGCCCACCTCACCAATCGTACGGGGGTGACCGCGGGCACTTCGGGGGCTCAGCGGTCACGTCCCTTGGCCTCTGCGCGCCGCAACCGCGAAGATCGACCTGTGGACAAGGTGGAGATCATGCAGCGGGCGCTCGGGGTGCTGATGCTCACGTACGACTACGAGGCCACCGAGGCGAGCGACGACCTGCGCACCGCGCTCAAGGTTCTGCAGCAGGGCGTGTTCAGCTACGACGTCGAACTCGAGAAGCCGCCGTCGCCGGAGACCGAGGCGGTGGTGAAGCAGGCGCTCGACCAGGTGTTGTCGCAGTTCGCCTGGTTCACGGCCGGCTTCATGTTCGCGTTCCGCGGCGTCGTGCAGGCGTACGAGAACGACTGTCCGGACGCCGATGTGAAGGAAGTTCTGCGGCATCTCGCCATACAGCTGGCGGAACGCGACTAAATCGGATCCCAGGGAACGGAATCGTAGGCCTCGGTCAGTTCCTTCATCCGGCGTTCGTCGGCCTCGAACGAATGCGAATCGATCGCCGTCACCGGTGACACGCCCGAGGAATTCGTCACGAACGCCCCGGAGAACCGGCCGATGTCGCTCAACGACACGACTTCGCGTCGCGACGGCACCAAAGGCTCCAGGAGTTGCATCGTCGTGCCGTTCAACTGCGGCGCCGACGGCCACACCACGAAATCGCCGTCGAAGAACCCGACGTTGGCGATCGTCGTCTCGGTCACCGCACCCGACGGCGCGACCAGCAGCGCGTCGTCGAAGCCGGCCTGTTCCGCGAGCTTGCCGAAGTGGATCTGCGCGAACATCCCGACGTGCTTGATGTGTGCGAACGGCCGCGCGTGCTGGACGCTCATCAGGCGGCGCGGGCCGCGTGGGTCACGCGGGGGACGAAGCGTCACCAGGATCGACGGTGTGACTCCCGCGATCGTCACCCGCACCGTCGCGTCGGCCGTGGAACCGAGCGCGCGCAACACGTAAGGACGCACGTCGGGCAGGGAGACGCCGTAGAGCTCCTCGGTGGCTGAAGCGAGCCGCGCGAGGTGTAGCGCCAGCCCCTGAACCCGGCCGCCACGCACCTGCATCGACGTGAAGTGCCCGTAGTTGATCAATAGGTCCGCAAAAGAAGCCTCACGCATCGAGTTCCCCCAGCACTGCGTCGGAGAAGGGCGTCCACGCCTCGATCGCCCACGGCCCGAAGGCCCGGTCGGTCAACGCGACACAAGCCACCTCAGCAGCCGGATCCACCCAGAGGAAAGTGCCCGTCTGGCCGAAGTGACCGAACGTGCGCGGCGAGTTGCGCAGCCCGGTCCAGTGCGGCGACTTCTCCGCACGGATCTCGAACCCGAGGCCCCAGTCGTTCGGCCGCTGGTGCCCGTAGCCCGGCAGCACCCCGGACAGGCCCGGGAAGACCACGGAGGTCGCCTCGGAGACCAGCGCGGCCGACACCAGCCGCGGCGCCTGCAGTTCGCCGGCGAACCGGACCAGGTCCGAAACGCAGGACTCGGCGCCCGCGGCCGGGCTGCCGGCCAGGCGCGTGGACGTCATGCCCAACGGCGCGAAGACGGCTTCCTCGACGTACGACGCGAACTTGATGTCGCAGGCCTGCTCGACGTGCGACGCCATCGCCTCGAAACCCGCGTTGGAGTAGATCCGGCGCGTACCGGGCGGCGCCTGCACGGCAAAAGAATCGAACGCGAGCCCGGAGGTGTGCGAGATCAGGTGCCGCAGCGTGGCGGGCCCGGCCGGGTCGTCCCACTCGACCGCGCCCTCCTCGACCGCGACCAGCACGGCGTACGCGGTCAGCAGCTTGGTCACCGACGCCAGCGGGAACACGCGCGACTGGTCGCCGAAGGACCCCAGCACCGAACCGGACGCGGCCACGACGGCCACCGCCACGTTGTCCACCGGCCACGACTCCGCCACGCGCACGCTCTGCATGGGACAGACGTTAACGTTCGGATGTGACCGTCCGGGAACTGATCGTCCTCGGGACCTCCAGCCAGGTGCCGACGCGCAGCCGCAACCACAACGGCTATCTGCTGCGGTGGGACGGCGAGGGCTTCCTGTTCGACCCCGGCGACGGCACGCAGCGCCAGCTCCTGCGCTCCGGCGCCGCCGCGAGCGACATCACGCGCCTGTGCATCACGCACTTCCACGGCGACCACTGCCTGGGCGTGCCGGGCATCGTGCAACGGCTGTCGCTCGACAAGGTCCAGCACACCGTGCACGCGCACTTTCCCCGCTCCGGCAGCCACTTCTTCGAACGGCTCCGCTACGCCAGCGCCTTCTACGACGCCGTCGACATCAAGGAGGAGCCCGTCGACGGGAACGGCGTGATCGCGTCCGGCAGGTTCGGCACGCTCGAGGCGCACCGGCTGGACCACGGCCTGGAGAGCTTCGGCTACCGGCTCGTCGAACCCGACGGGCGCCGCATCCTGCCGGCCAAACTCGCCGAGCACGGCATCAGCGGACCGCGCGTCGCCACCCTGCAGAGGGAAGGCGTGCTCGACGGCGTGACGCTCGAAGAGGTGAGCGAACCGAGGTACGGCCAGAAGTTCGCGTTCGTCATGGACACGCGGATGTGCGACGGCGTCTACGAGCTCGCCGACCACGCCGACCTGCTGGTGATCGAGTCGACCTACCTGCACCGGGACGTGCAGCTCGCGGGCGACCACGGTCATCTCACGGCCCGGCAGGCCGCCCGCGCCGCGCAGGAGAGCGGCGTGCGCACGCTCGTGCTGACCCACTTCTCGCAGCGCTACGACAATCCGCGCGAGTTCTACGACGAGGCCAGAGGCGTGTTCGACGGCGACATCGTGGTGGCTAACGACCTCGACCGGGTCCCGGTCCCCAAGCGTCGCTGACGAACCGGTCCAGCGACGAGTGCTCCGGCCGCCACCCCAACGCACGCAACCGGGACGTGTCGGCACGCACCTCCGGCGCCTCACCGGGATGCGCGGGCCGCCACGTCACGTCGACCACCCGCCCGGTGACCCGCTCGACCGCCGAGAGGACGTCCCGCACCGACGCCGGGCACGCGCCGACGTTGTAGACGGCCGACGATCCGGCCTCGCTGTGCTCCAACGTCACGACGACGGCCCGCGCGATGTCGCGCACGTGCACGAAGTCCCGGACGGCGCTTCCGTCGCCGTACACCGGGAAATCGGCCACCCGGCCAAGCACCGAACCCACCGCCCGAGTGATCACCCGATCGGTGTTGGTGTCGTCGCCGCCGGCCGCGTTGAAGATCCTCAGCACGGCGCCGCCGATGCGTCCCGACGACGCGGTCCAAGTGACCAGGTCCTCGGCCGCCGCCTTGGAGGCGGCGTAGGGCGACAGCGGGGCGCGGGGTGCGGACTCGGAGATGGGCTGAGCTGCGGGGGCGCCGTAGACGGCCGCCGTCGAGGCCAGCACGAACCGCTGGCCGTCGAGGTGCGAGAGCAGGTTCAGCGTGCCCGCGACGTTGACGTCGTAGTACCGCAGCGGCTGTTCGAACGACTCCCGCACGTTGCCCAGCGCGGCCAGGTGGACGACGGCGTCGACGCCGGTCGCGTCGAACGGTTCGTGTAGCCGCTGACCAGGACAGATCACGTCGTGACCGGAAAACCGCAGCTCAGGGACCACGGCTCGGCCGAGGTACCCCGTGGCGCCCGTCACGAGAACTCGCATGAATTGACCCTAAAGGTCGACGGGAACTACGCCGATAACACACGAGTGAGTTACCCCCATCGCGCTGTGCACACGAGCATCGCAGGCCTCCTGCACGACCACGCTGTGCACGAGTACAAGCGGCAGGAGTTCCTCCGTCACGTCGCCGACATCGTCGGCGCGGCTCCCATGCCCGCGGCCGAGGTGACCCAGCTGCCGGTCTCGTCGTTCCGCTCGTACCTGAACGGTGTCGATCAGGTCCTGAGGGACGCCGCGCGCGCCTGATCCACTTCACGTCCGGCCCATGATCGTGACCGGACGGCAACCTTCATCCGGCTGTTGCCGGACCGTGCTTCGCCACACATACCGGGTGCATCTACGCTACGCGTCACCCGGCGCTCGCCGGTCTCCTCCATCGCTTCTCACAAAGCGGGTTCTCGGCGATGACTCATGTTCTGGCAGCGCTCAACGAGCGCCTCGGCAGGTTGTTCGGTGATCGGCTGGTCGTGCTGGCCGGCGGCACGCGTTTGGCCAAGCGGGCGCAGGAACTCCATGCGCTCGGCGCCCGCCATACGCTCGTGCTCGATACCGACGATCATGCGCCGCTGCATGACTCCGAGATCGCCCGCTGGGTGTCGCTGGGCATCAAGGGCGGCTTCGTCGCCGTCGAGCAGCGCCGGCTGGGCAAGCTGCTGACCAAGCCGGGCGCGAACGTGCGCGCGATCATGCGGGACTTCGACGCGAACCGCGAAGCCGTCGTGATCAGCACGCCGTACAACGAGATCCCGAGGTTCATGGGCCGGCCGGTCCTCAACGCACGCAAGCGCGAGTGGGTCGAGCTGGAGAACAAGACCACGATCGACGCGCTGTGGGACGAGCTGTCCGCGCCGCGTGCGGACGCGATGGTCTTCGACCTCGACTTCGAGGCGCTGTGGGGCGCCAGCGAGCTGATGGACCGCGGCGCCGGCGTCGTGTGGTCCGGCGACGGCCCGGCGATCAACGGCGGTGCGAACTTCGTGCGCCGCGTCCGCAACCGCGACGAGGCGCTCGACGCGTTCACCGTGCTGCAGCCGAAGTGCGAGCAGGTACGTGTGATGCCGTTCCTGGAAGGGATTCCGGTGAGCGTGCATGGCATCGTCTTCCCGGACGGCACGGCCGTGCTGCGCCCCATCGAGATGGTCGTGCCACGCCGTCAGGGCCAGGCCAAGTTCCTCTACGCGGGCTGCGCGTCCTACTACGACCCGCCCCTGTGGATCCGCGACCAGATGCGCAACCTGGCCCGCCGCGTCGGTGAGCACCTGCGCGACTCCGTCGGCTACCGCGGCACGTTCACCCTCGACGGCATCGCCACCGAGGACGGCTTCCTGCCCACCGAGATCAACACCCGCTACGGCGGCGCGATGTCGTGCTTCGAGGACGCCCTGCCGTCGTTGCCGCTCGCGCTCGTCCAGGTCGCCCTGGTCGCCGGGTGGGACCTCGGCATCTCGTCGATGCAGTTCGAGGAGATGCTGCTGCAGGCCGCCGACGCGACGCGGGCCGGCTCCGTGGGCGCGAACGTGCGTGCGGTCCAGCCGACCGAGAAGACCGAGCGCGAGGTCGTGTTCAACGGCTGGTCGTGCCGGTTCGCGCACGGCGACGAGCCGTCGCACGCCACGCTGCGGCTGGCCCCGTCGCCCATCGGCGCACGGCTGGAGCTCGACCTGCACCGCGAGACGATGGAGCACGGCCGGCCGGTCGTGCCGCTGACCGTCGCCGCGTTCGCGCTGGCGGACCAGGAGTGGGGCACGGGCCTCGGCCCGCTGGAGCCCGCCGTCGCGGTCGAAGAGGTTCAGCAGGTCGAGGTCGTGGCCGCCGAGGCCGTCATCGCGTGAACGACGATTCGCCCTCGTCGTCGCCGTACGCGGCGATGAGGGCGAACCGGTAGCCGATCTTGGCCACCGTCACCTCGTGCGGCTGGTTCGCCGGCCGCGCCGTGGTCTCGTAGTCCTTCAGCACCTTCGGGTGCCCCTGCGCGATGCCCAGCAGCAGGAGATCCGGTGTCTCCTGCTTGCGCAGCAGGTGCAGGGCGACCTCGGCGGCCTCGCGCAGCATGTTGTCGTCGCACTCGTTGGCGGCCTCCTGCATGAGGCCGTCGACGTACGAGGGGCACTTGTCCGCCACGGAGCAGACGAGCGCGACGACGCACGCGGCGTTCTCCTGGGCCAGCGCCTCGAAGATCCTCGGTGCGCCCGTCGCCACGGCGTGGCGCGTCTGGGTGATCCAGTCCGGGGCGGTGCGCGGCAGCTCGCGGCCGACGGAGTTCCAGCGCCGCCGGGTCCGCTTGCCGTCCTCGGTGAAGCCCTTGTCCGCCAACGCCATCGCGGCGAGCAGGAAGATCACGCGGTCGCGCACGTGGGCCGCGACCTTGTACGAGGCGCCGAGCTCGACGAGGAACGGGACGGCGTAGGTGCTCGCCTCGGACACCGTGTCGTCGGTCAGGAGTCTGCCGGTCAGCTCGGCGAGGGCGCGCTCCCGTGCGTCGTACTCGGGGGCGACGAGGGCGCGCAGCAACGCGTCGAGTCCCTCGGCGCTTCCCCGGCCGTCGGAGAGCTCGTCCCACGGGATCCTGTCGAGTCCACGCAACGGATCAGGCCGTTGCCACGCACGCGGCAGCTCCATACAGGTGAACGCTACGGGATGTCCCGCCCGAGGGTCGGTTGGCGCAGCCGTACGATCACGCCGTGTCCTTCACGGTGGCCGACATCTTCTCGGGAGCCGGCGGCATGAGTCTCGGCTTCCACGCCCACCGTGACTTCCGGGTCGTCGGTGCGGCCGACGCCCAGATCGGCAAGCCGTCGTCGCGGCTCGGTTCGTTGCGCTGCAACGACACCTACCAGGCCAACATCGGCGTGAACCCGCTCGAGGTCGACCTCGCGAAGGTCTCGCCCGCGGCGATCCGCGAGGTGTGGGGACTCAAGCGGGGGCAGCTCGACGTGCTGCTCGCCTGCCCGCCGTGCTCGGGCTTCAGCCGGATCACCGCGGCGAACCACCTCCGCGACGACCCGCGCAACTCGCTCGTCGGCCGCATCGCCGCGTACGTCGAGGAACTGCGGCCGAAGGTCATGCTGCTGGAGAACGCGCGGGAGCTCGTGAAGGGCAAGCAGCGGCACCACTTCGTGGGGCTCGCCGACGAGCTCACCCGGATCGGTTACGTGGTCTCCGGCGACACGCACATGTTCTCCCGCTTCGGGTTGCCGCAGCTGCGTGAGCGCTCCCTCGTGATCGCGGTCGACGCCGGCCTGCCGTTGCTGACCATGGACGACCTGTGGGCCGGTCGCGAGGTCCGCAAGGCCGCGGTAACCGTGCGCCGCGCGATCGGCAGGCTGCCCGCGGTCGGTGCGGGGGAGGCGCACCCCGAGGACGAGATCCACGTGTCCCCGACGTTCAAGCAGGGCCGCACGATGGAACGGATGCGGGCGATCCCCGCCGACGGCGGCTCGTGGGCGGACCTGTTGAAGTCGCCCGACACCGAGCAGCTGCTCAACCCCGCGCAGCTCAAGATCGTCGAAGCCGGCCGCTGGGGTTCACACCCGGACGTCTACGGGCGCATGTGGTGGGACGAACCCGCGCGCACGATCAAGCGCGAGTGCTCGCACGTCGGCAACGGCAGATATGCGCACCCGGATCAGGACCGTCTCTGCACTGTCCGGGAAATGGCCCTGCTGCAGGGATTTCCGCGATCGTTCCGATTCGACGTGTCAATACTCGGCAACGCTTATCGGCATGTCGGCGACGCGGTTCCGCCGCTGATCGCCCATCAGCTCGCGGCGCTCGTGAAATGGATCTTGACCGGACAACGCCCGGCGGCCCGTGATCTTTGTCTTCGTGGAACTTCCCTGCGTCCTGGGGACATCAGGCCGGTAGAGGTGGCCGAACTGGTCGCCTGAACTCGATCAGGTGTTAGCCGATCCTGTGATCGTTCACTGGGTCGAGTGATCGACATCCCTCGATTCGGTGATAGCGCGTGTCTATGGTTGCGGGCGTTCCAATAGGCCGATGAAATCTCCGCATCCCAGCCGGCTGCACGGAAATCCATCTCGTGCACGGATTTTTGCTGGGACCTTTGAAGGAGAAATCCGCAATGCGCAAGTCGCTCATTGGCGCGCTCGCTCCCCTCGCCGCCATGGCCGGCCTCGTCGGCGCCGGCACCGCTCAGGCCGACACTCCGGACCAGGCCCCCACCCTCCAGGAGCTCAACGAGCAGTGGAACGAGGGTGGCGCGGCCATCGGCGGCGGTGCCGCTCAGATGGTGTCCGCCGCGTGGCTGGGCATCCCGGACTCGGTCCTCGTGTACGGCGGCGGCCCGACCGGCCTGCACGACGTCGAGTACGTCAACGGCGAGGGCTGATCTCGCAATTCTCTCCCGTACATGCCTTCGGGGGTACGGGCCTGCAAGGGGCGGTGGACCACTGGTCCGCCGCCCCTTTCGTATGTCCACATGTAACTGTTCGGCAACGACTTAAATCCGTTGACTGTGAACGACATGGCCCGGCCATGTCCATTGTGGACGAATGCGTCTCATTTGTGCTGGTGTAGCTAAGCGTGCGCGAAGGGTGACCCTCGCCCGATCAGGTGTAACTCGATCGGATAACGTGCCGTCGCTTCCTGTCGGTTCTGTGTCGGTCAGTGGGGTTCCGACCGTCCGATCAGGTCACGACTTTCTCACGCGTTCGGGCTAACTTCAGCGAGCAAGGAGACCCATGGCTTCCCGTCTGCGGATCGGTGCAGCCCTCGTCGGCGCATCGGTCGCTCTCACTTTCTCTGCACTGCCCGCCTCGGCAGATGTCATCGTGAAGCCCGACCACAGCGCGGGCCAGGGTGGTCTTGACGTTTACCTGCAGGGTTTCGGCGACAAGAAGTTCGACACCAGCCTGATCGGCCTCAAGGTCATCGACCAGGAGACGACGAAGGTCAAGGCGTACTGCGTCGAGCTGCCCACGCCGCTGAAGGGCAACAAGGGCCTGCGTGAGGTGCCGTGGGACAAGCACCCGAACCCGTCCTCGAAGTTCCCGCAGAACAGCGGCAAGATCCTCTGGATCCTCACCCACTCCTACCCGCAGAAGCCGGTCAAGGAGCTGCGTGAGGGCCTGAGCGAGCAGGAGGCCATCGCCGCCACGCAGGCCGCGATCTGGCACTTCAGCGACGAGGCCAAGCTCAACCCCGACAAGACGGGCAACGACGACGTCGTCAAGTGGTACGAGTACCTCGTCGAGAACGCGAAGGACGAGGCGCCGCAGCCGAAGCCGACCCTCAAGGTCGAGCCGGAGTCCAAGGAAGGCAAGGCCGGCGAGCAGATCGGCCCGTTCACCGTCACCACGACGGCGGACCAGGTGAAGGTCAAGGGCAAGCTGCCCAAGGGCGTCACCATCACCGACAAGGACGGCAAGCCGCTCGAGAACGTCAACGCCGAGGAGCTCAAGGCTCAGGGCACGGGCGACAAGGTCTCCGAGTTCTTCGTGAACGTCCCCAAGGACGCCCCGGCCGGTGAGGCGAAGTTCTCCCTCGAGGTGAACGCCGAGCTCAAGGCCGGTCGCCTGTTCGTGCAGAGCGACGCGGGTGACGAGAACAAGACGCAGTCGCTGGTCGTCGCCGCGCCGACCAAGGTCGCCGTGGACGCCGAGGCCAAGGCCAAGTGGGTCGCCGCGCCCGTCGTGACGCAGCCGTCCACGCCGGAGACCACCACCACGACCCCGACCCCGACCACCACGACGACCACGAAGCCGGCTCCGGCTCCGGGTGGCAGCGGCAACGACGACGACCTGGCCAGCACGGGTGCGTCGATCGCGTGGCCGCTCGGCATCGGTGTCGCGCTGCTCGCCGCCGGTGGTGCCGCGCTGTTCTTCCTGCGCCGCAAGAAGTCTTCGGTCTGAATCATCCGACTGAAGTAGTGAACGCCCCTGAGCCCGCGCCGGCTCAGGGGCGTTCTTTTCGTACTACCGCCTGGAAATACCGGCGACGGTGATGTCGCCGTCGGCGATCGCCACGTTCCGGTCACTTGAAGCGCCGGAGAACAACGCCCGCACGGGGTCGCGGAAGTTGTCGATGATCTCCACTCGCTGCACGGGTTTCGCCGTCGGGATCACCGCCTCGGGCGTCCACTTGCCACACTTCACGAGGTACGTGTTCACGTTCGGCTTGCCGTCCTCGGTGGCGTAGACGCGCCACGTGAACGGGTCGAGCTGCTCCATGTCCCTGGTGCGCAGGCCGCGGGCGACCTCCTTCGTCTCCCAGGTGCGACCGTTCCAAGTGGACATGTAGTTGTGCAGCGGGCCCTTGGCGTCGTCACCGGTGAACCACAACAGGAACGGCCGCTGCCCGAGCGTCGTGCCGACGAGCTGGATGTAGTCCGGCGACTTCACGCCGTTCGGCAGCGTCAGCGGCGTCTCCGCGACCTTGAGGTGGTTCTCCTGGTCCGCGTCGTCGATCTGCGTGCCCAGGTCGCGGCCCGTGACGGAGTAGAAGTGCAGGTTCCGCGGGTCGAACCAGGTGTAGTAGATGTTGCGGTGGTACCGGTCGTGCAGGTGGCCCTCGGTGCCGCCGCCGGCCAGCGTGTAGACGATCCGCACCCGGCCGTTGCGCTCCTGCCGCAGCTGGCCGATGTAGATCTCGTTCATGTTGTCGGCGCGCTTGACCGAGCCGATCGCCCAGTTGTCGCCGGTGATCTCCTTGGAGCTCTTCCAGGTCTTCCCGCTGTCCTTGGAGACCATGTAGAGCATCGGCCGGTCGTCGACCTGCGCGCCGGGGATCTGGATGTCGCGGGACGTCTCGCGGTAGAAGACGAAGATCGTGCCGTCTCTCGTGACGAACGGCATCGGGTACGTCGCGGCGTTCTTCGAGACGAGCGTCTCCTCCCACACGCCTTCGGCCGAGTGGGCCTGTGGCGAGCGGGACATCCGCAGTTCGACGTTGTGCATGCCCCGGAAGACGAGCAGGTGCCCGTCGGGCGCCTGGATCATCGTCGGGTAGTTGTGCGAGTCGGAGTCACCGTCACCGACGCGCACGGGCGTGGACCACTTGGCCGACCGGTGGTCGTACGACTGGACGTAGTTGTCCTCGTACTGCCCGGCCCAGGAGATGAAGGTCTTGCGGGCTTTCCCGTCGTACAGGCCGCCCGCGACCGGACGGCGGTCGCTGCGGGCGGCGACGTTCGTCGCGACCGTGGTAGTCGTGAACTTCGCTGCACCAGGGGTGGCGTCCGCTGGAGAAGTGATGACGAACGGCAACAGCAACAGCGCGGGAACGAGCCCGCGCACGAGCCGTGACATGTGGCGTTCCTCCTGGTTCTGGCCGCGTGCAGCGGCCGACCAGGCGGCGGCGCGGCCATCATCACCGGCGTCGAGCCGAGTTGTCCAGGCGGCTGTAGCGTGACTTCGGGTCCGGTACCCTGCGACGAGAGTGCGAGGGAGCACCATGAACTTCGACGAGATCAAGAACAAGGCCATGGACCTGGCCGAGGAACACCACGAGAAGGTGGACCAGGGCGTGGACGCCGCGGCCAAGTTCGCTGCGGAGAAGTTCGGGCATGAAGAGCAGATCGAGTCGGTAGCCGACAAGATCAAGGACATTCTTCCGGGTGGCGAGTGAACTCCTCCAACACGGCTGAGCGGGTCACCCCAGGAGAGACCCGCTCTCCTTCTGCGCAGAGCTCGACTTCTCGGCGGCCAGAGATGGTGACCTGGCAGGGCTACAACGAGCCTCGGTTGGAGCAGGTGCGCATCCTGCTTTCGCCGGACCAGCGCCTGCGAGCGTCCGGCCGGCTCGTCGCCGCCGGTCCCAGCGAGCAGTTCAGCGCCTCGTTCGAGCTCGCCGTCGGTGAGGGCGGCCAGGTCAAGCGGGTGCTGCTGCGCACCGCGACCGTCGAGGAGGAGCGGCAGGTCTCCGTGGCCCGCTCCGACGACGGCGCGTGGCTCGTCGACCACGGCAAGGGTGCCGAGCGGCACGCCTTCGACGGTGCGCTCGACGTGGACGTGCAGTTCTCCGTGCTGTTCAACGCCATCCCGATCCGGCGGCTCGGGCTGCACCGCGAGTCCGGCGAGCACGACCTGCCCGTCGTGAAGGTGTCGCTGCCCGACCTGACGGTCGAGGCCGTGCGGCAGACCTACCGGACCGTGTCCGTCGGCGACGCCGAGTCCGTCGTCCGGTTCGAGAGCGGCGACTTCGCGCAGGACATCACGGTCGACGCCAACGGCGTCGTCCGCGACTACCCCGAGATCTCGTACCGGATCTAGGCGCTCACACGCGCACCGCGACCGCGACTCCCTGACCGACGCCGACGCAGGCGGCGGCGATCCCGAGTCCGCCGCCACGGGCCCGCAGGTGCCGGGCGACGTCCACGATCACGCGCGGCATCGAGGCGCCGAGCGGGTGCCCGTACGCGATGGCACCGCCGTGCACGTTGACCTTCTCCCGATCCACTTCGGGCAGATGGTGCAGAACGGACAGTGCCATGGCGGCGAACGCCTCGTTGATCTCCCAGAGATCGACGTCCTCCGCCTGGATCCGCAACCGCTTCAACAGCTTCCGAATCGCGGACACGGGCGCCAGCGTGAACCGATGCGGCTCCTCGGCGGTGACCGCGGACCCGACCACCTCGGCCAGCGGCGTGATCCCCAGCTCGGCCGCCACGGCCTCGGTTCCCATCAGCAACGCGGCAGCGCCGTCGTTCAGCGGCGACGCGTTGCCCGCGGTCACCGGCCCGTGCTCGGAGAAGGCCGGCTTGAGCTTCCCGAGCTTCTCCAGCGAGGTCTCGGGCCGCACGGACTCGTCCCGCCGCACACACCCGCCGTCGTGCAGCTGCACGCTGAAGGCGAACCCGTCGTGCACGCCCGCGTCCCAGGCCGCGGCGGCCCGCCGGTGCGACCGCAGCGCGTAGGTGTCCATCTGTTCACGGGTGATGCCCAGCTCGACGGCGACCTGCTCGGCGGCCAGTCCCAACGGCACTGTCCACATCGAAGGCATCCGCGGGTTCACCAGCCGCCAGCCCAGAGCGGTCGACACGGTCTCCAGCCGGTCCGGGAACGGCTTGTCCGGCCGAGCCGTCACGAAGGGCGCCCGCGTCATGCCCTCCACACCACCGGCGATCAACAGGTCGGCATCACCGAAGGCCAGCGTGCGGGCGCCCTGCACGATCGCCTCACCGCCGGACGCGCACAGGCGGTTGAGCGTCACGCCGGGCACCGTCGGCGGCATGCCCGCCAGCAGCACGGCCATGCGGGCGACGTTGCGGTTCTCCTCGCCGGCGCCGTTGGTGTTGCCGAGCAGCACGTCGTCGACGCGCGCGGGATCGAGCCGGTCGTGCCTGCGGAGCAGTTCCACGATCGGCAGAGCGGCGAGGTCGTCGACCCGGATGCCCGCCAGTCCGCCGCGGTAGCGGCCGAACGGGGTCCGGGCGGCGTCGAGGATCAGCGGACGCGGCATATGTCCCATCTTGCTCGATTACCGCTTCAGCAAGAAGGACACGTACGTGGATTCCGTCGCGACCCCTGGATCGGTGCTGAACGCCCTGAGCTCGATCGTGTGCGGACTCTGCGACAACGTCGCGGTGTTGAGTGAGATCCGCCACCGGCCCGCGACGCCCGGACCGTCCGCTGTAGTGGACACGGTGGCGATCCGCGAGTCGTCCAGTCGCACGTCGAAGCCGGCCAGTCCCGAGACCGAACCGGACAGCGAGTCCAGCCGGACCTCCAGCACCAACCTGCCGCGCGGCACCGCAGCACCCTCACCCATCGGCTGACCGCTCGCGTCGAGCAGGTCCACCCGCGGCCGGGCGAGCATCTTGTCGCGGCTGCGCAGGGGATCGGTCACGGTCGGGCCCGGCGATGGTGGCCGCGCACCGGGCTCGGGGAACAGTTCGATGTCGACATGGGTCACCTGCACCCGCGTCGCGGACCTCAGCGCGGCGTTCAGCGGCGTGGGCACGCTGTCCAGGTCGGCGATCGCCTGGTACTCGACGCCCGGTTGCCATGGAGTTCCGGGCACCGCCGGTTTCAACGTCAGCTCGGCGCCGCCGATGAGGAGCTTCATCTGCGGGTCCTGTGCCTCGGCGGGAACCAGTGCGATCCGCAGCTGCCCGCCGCCCACCACGGCCGGTTTCGGCGGCGCGGGCGGTGCGGACGACGTGACCTGGACGTCGATCGGTGGGGATGGGACCAGCGTCGGGGTGTCGGTCTTGCCGCCGCGGAACCCGATGAGGTCCACACCCACGCGCGTGCTGTCACCGGCGAGCGCGGCCAACCCGACCAGCGCCGTCGCCGACTGCCACGATGGCACATAGGGAGAGGTCGCGACCGGCACGCCGTCGCGTTCCGCCCGCACGCCCCCAGGGGTGAGCACGAGCTCCCACCGCACGCTGATGCCGGGCACCGCGTGCGGCAACGACTGCGAGGAGCCGTTCGGGAACAGCTCGACCAGCGAGTTTCCGGACGCGTCCGTGGTCACCTTGAGCCGGATGGACTCGGGCGGCACCGCGTCCGACTGGATGCTCACCGGACCGGGTACCAGGTCCAGCAGCAGCTCACCGCCACCGCCGGCGGCGTCCGTCTCCACGACGAACCGGCTCTCCTCAGCGCGAACGAATGGGGTGCGCGACCGCAGCGACACCACGTTCGTCGCGCAGCTGCTGGTGATGATCAACCGGTCGTGGTCGTCGCCATCGCCGGGCGTCGCCCGTGCGCAGTCGGTGCGCTTGGCGAACCGCCAGCGCGCCGGGTCGGGCGTGTGGTCGCCGTCGAAGCGGTCGACGAACTCGTACGAGGCGTTGTCGGCGTGCGGCGTTCCCGCGGTGCTGACCGGCTGGGACCGCTGGCCGAACGCGTCGACCGCCCGGATGTCGATCTTCACCTCGCGGTCGTTGTCCAGCCCGTCCAGCTGGATCGCGGGCGGCGTGACGTAGCGGACGCGTTCACCCCAGCGCACCTCGTACCCCGGCGCGTCGCCGTCCCACGTGATCTTCAAGCGGTGGTGGCCCGACCTGGTGACCACGTTGCTCGGGGTGCGCGGCCGGTCGTGCGGCGACGGGATCAGCACGCCGTCGGCCGCGTAGGCCGTCACCGACGTGGGCGGCGGCTGCTTTGGCTGCTTCGGCGCATCATCGGACCCGGCGGTGCGCATGACCACCACACCACCGACCAGCGCCACTGCGGCGGCGACGATGACGACCCGGCGGCGGTCCACAGCTTCAAGCTAAGCCGTCGCCCGCACCTCGAACACCGCTTCGGTGGTAACGGCTTCGCCATGATCCGGTGGCAGGACGGTCAGCTTGAGCCGGTGTCCGCCCGCGGTGAAGTCGGTCGTGCGGAGCCAGATCTCGTGCCGTCCGCTCACGCCGGGGCCGTCCTCGGTGGTCGGCAACATCAGCAGGCGCTTGCCGTCGACCTCGATCTGGATCGCCTCGTGCCTGCCGTTGCCGATCTCCGCGGTGACCAGGATCCGGCCGGTCGGCGGGAACTGCGTCCCAGGCCTGACCCCGGAGTCGTGCATGATCGTGAGCTTGGGCAGCACCTTGTTCGCGGCGGGCTCGTGGTCGGGCAGCCGTGGCAGCGCGCCGGGCCGGGCGCCGGGTTTGCACACGACGACCACATAGCCGATCGCCACGGGCTGGTTCGTCCGGACGACCGCGTCCGTGCGGTTCAACGGCAGGTCCGCGGCCAGCGCGTCCTCGGTGAGTTTCTTGGTCGGGAGCGCGACGCCACCGAAGTCCACGGTGATCGGCTGGGTGTTCCGGGGGTTCGGCACGAGGATGAGTCGTGCCGACACCGCGTCCTCCAGCGCCTGCCGCGGCACCGAGCCCAGGTCGGTGCCCTCACGCAGCGGTACGACCGTGGCGGGCACCTCGCGTTCCGGCACACCGCCGAGACCGAACGAGTCGAGCATCGCCTCGCCCTCGACCATGATCCGCGGTCGCACGACGGTCCACGGCACTGCCACGGCCTCGGCCGCGACGACCACGCCGTCCCGGACGGCGACGATCGCGTCCTTCATGATCCGGACTTCCCAGCGGTGCCGTGAGTCCGGTGCGAGACCGGTCGCGGGCGCGTCGCCGAGCGCGATCAGCTTCTCGGTCGTGGGCAGCTTCGGGTCGGCCGTCAGCCGGGTGCCCTGGGACGACAGGTCCAGCGACACCGCACCGGGCGCAGGTCCCATGGGCCACGGGAGGTCCTGCAGCGGTTCGGGCAGCAACTCCAGCTGGACGTGGCTCTGCTGACCGCCCGCGGCCGTGATCATGACGCGTCCGGTCACGCCATCGGAGTCGGGGACACCCAGCCGCAACGGCTTGTTGGCCTGCAGCCCGGCGGCGCACTTGAAGTCCAGCCGTTTGCCCGTGCCGAACGGTCGCAGCCCGAGGCAGGCCGGGTCACCGAGCACGCGCCACTGCCGGGGGTCGAGGCTCTCCGGGCCGTCGAACCGGTCGATCGGCTCGATCAGCTTGTCCTTCGAGACCAGCACCTTGCGGGGGATCGCGGCCACGGTCAGCGGGTCGGACCGCCTGCCGACCGGGTTGACCGAGCGGATCTCGACCTCGGCCTCGTCATCCGGGTCGAGCCCGGTCAGCTCGGCCTCCGGAGAGGTGACCACCTGTGTGTGGTCGCCCCAGCGCACCTCGTACGCCTCGGCACTGCCGGACCAGGCGAGCTGCAGCGTGTCCGGGTCGAGCGCGGAGGCCCGCGGGTTGCCCGGCTTCTCGGGGGCGGCAGCCTCGACGAGCTCGATCGACGGGTCGACGAACCGCTCCGGCCGTTCCGGGGCCGATTCGTGCCGCAGCACGACGGCGGTCGCGACCACGATCACGAGCCCACCCGCGACGGCGGCGAGTTTCCGTCGATGCACCCGGCGACCTTACGAAATTTCCGCCTTCACGGTTGTGCCGTTCAGCGCAACGATGCGGCCTCCACGTGAGCCCAGACTGTGCAGCGCGGTGATCGCTTCGGGGGACGTGAGGTCGATCGTCAACGGAGTCCGCTCCGGCTGGTTGATCAGCTTCAGCCGGGCCTCATGACCGGCGTCGATGGTCTTCGCGAGACCTCCGGTGCTGGCCAGCGACCCGCGGGCCGCGCCGAGCCGGCCCAGCGCGTCGTCGACCGCGCCGAGCAGCGCGTCGCGGTTGCCCTCGCACATGGCGCGCACCAGCTCGGGCCGGCTGCCGGCGACCCTGGTGCCGTCGCCGAAGCTGCCCGCGGCCAGCGCGAGCGCCAGCGGTCCGCCGTCCGCGCCCACCGCGGCGAGCACCGCGGCCAGCACGTGCGGCAGGTGGCTGATCCGCGCGACGGCCGCGTCGTGCTCCTCCGGTGTCGTGGGCACGACGTGTGCGCCCGCGTCGAACGCGAGCGTGATCACGTCGATCAGCACGTCGTCGGACTGCTCGGCGGTGACCACCCAGGCGGCGTTCTGGAACAGGTCCGCGCGGCTCGCGTCCCAGCCGCTGCGCGACGTCCCCGCCATGGGGTGGCCGCCGACGAACCGGGCCTCCGGCGCGTACCGGTGCACAGCGTCGGCGACCGGCCCCTTGACGCTGGTCACGTCGGTGAGGCGGGTACCCGGCCGGACCTTGCGCAGGACGTCCGGGACCGCGGGCAGCGGGACGGCGAGCACCACGAGCGCGTCCTCCCGACGGGCTCTTTCCAGCGCCTCGTCGAGGCGGAGCACGGTGAAGCCGTCCGCCTCCGCCTTGGCCGCGTCCTCGGCCTGCGCCGCGCCCCAGACCGTCCGTCCCGCCGCCTTGGCCGCTCGCAACACCGAGCCGCCGATCAGTCCCAGTCCGACCACGCAAACGTCTCGCACGCGAGACATTCTGCTCTCACCTCAGGGCATCGAGCGCAAACGCCGCGTAGGTCGCCACCCCGTGCTCCATCGCGGCCTCGTCGAACAGCACGCGGTTGGAGTGGTTCGGCGCGGCCTCGGCCAGCTCGACGCCGCGCGGGCACGCCCCGAGGAACGCCAGCGCGCCCGGCACCTTCTGCAGCACGTAGGAGAAGTCCTCGGCGCCCATCAACGGGTCCGCCATCGGTTCCGACCAGCGGGCGCCCATCGCCGACGCGGCCAGCTCCACCACGTGCTGTCCGACCTGGTCGTCGTTCACCGTCACGGGGTAGCCGGGCACGATGCTGACCTCGGCGTGACAGCCGTGCGCGGCGGCGGTGTGCTTGCACACCTGCTTGATCTCCTTGTGGACGAGCGAGCGGGTCGCCTCGGACAGCGTCCGGATCGTGCCCTCGAGGATCGCCGTCTCCGGGATGATGTTGGTCGTTGTGCCCGCCTTGATGTGCGCGACGGTGACCACCGCGGGGGCGTGCACGCTGACCCGCCTGCCGATCATCGTCTGCAGCGCCCCGACCATCGCGGCCGCCGCGGGTACCGGGTCGAGCGCGTCGTGCGGCATGGCGCCGTGCCCGCCACGCCCCTTGATGTGCACATGGAACGTGTCGGCGCTGGCCATGATCGGTCCCGGCCGGCAGGTCACGACGCCGCTGCGCAGGGTCGAGGTGATGTGCAGCGCGAACGCCTTCTCGACCGGCCGTCCGGCGGCGTCGAGCAGACCTTCCTCGATCATGTACCGGGCGCCGTGGTGGCCCTCCTCGCCCGGTTGGAACATGAACACGACCTTGCCGTTCAGCGCGGCCCTGCGGTCCGCGAGCAGGCGCACCGTGCTGGCCAGCATCGCGACGTGCGTGTCGTGCCCGCACGCGTGCATGGACCCGTCCACTTCGGACGCGTAGGGCAGTCCGGTCGCCTCCTGCAGCGGCAACGCGTCCATGTCGCCGCGCAGCAGCACCGTCGGTCCCGGGTTGTCGCCCGCGAGCACCGCCACCACCGACGACGTGGACTTCCCCGGGATGACCTGCACCGGCAGCCCCTCGAGGGCGTGCAGGACCGAAGCCTGCGTGTTCGGCAGGTTCAGCCCCTGTTCTGGGTGCTTGTGGATCTGCCGCCGGAGCGCCACCGTGCGGGGCTGCAGCGCGCGGGCGGCCTCGAGCAGGCCGATGAACCGGGGATCCGTCATGGTTGTGCTCATGACTCGATAGTGACAGCCGCCACTCATCCGCGACCCTCTCAGCTACCGGGAAGGTCGTCCGCGCCCTACGGTGTGACCATGACGGAGCAGGAGCCGGTCAACGGCTTCGCTGTGGCGGTCGTCCGGGAGGACGGCCGCTGGCGGTGCAGCAGGATGGACAGCTCCGCGCTGTCCGAGCTGGACGCGGCGATCACCCAGTTGCGACAGCTCAGGTCGACGGGAGCCGTCTTCGGACTGCTGGCCGTCGACGACGAGTTCTTCATCATCCTGCGACCGGTCCCAGGCGGAGTCGCGCTGCTGCTGTCCGACGCGGCGGCCGCGCTGGACTACGACATCGCGGCCGACGTCCTGGACCTGCTTCGCGTCGAACCCCCCGACGAGGAGGACAACGAGCTGTGGCCCGAGGGCGACCTCGCGATCCTCGCGGACGTCGGAATGCCGCAGGGTGAGCTGCAGCTCATCGTCGACGAGGTGGACCTCTACCCGGACGAGCAACTTCAGATGATCGCGTCGCGCTGCGGGTTCGGCGACGAGTTCGTCAAGCTGCTCGACACCATTCAGGCGTGACCCCGGAGGACATGATCCGCGTGGCCCTGCGCGAGGCCGCGCGGGCTCCGGCCACCGGTGACGTGCCGATCGGTGCCGTGATCTTCTCGCCGTCCGGGTCCGTGCTGGCCTCGGCGTGCAACGCGCGTGAGGCCCTGGGTGACCCGACCGCGCATGCCGAGGTGCTGGCGATCCGTGCGGCGGCCGCTGTGTTCGGCGACGGCTGGCGGCTCGACGGCTGCACCCTCGCGGTCACGGTCGAGCCGTGCACGATGTGTGCCGGAGCCCTCGTGCTGGCGCGCCTCTCTCGTGTGATCTTCGGCGCATGGGAGCCCAAAACCGGGGCGGTGGGGTCGCTTTGGGACGTCGTACGCGACCGCAGGCTCAACCATCGGCCCGAGGTTCACGGCGGCGTGCTGGAGGAAGAGTGCGCTGAGCTGCTCGAATCCTTCTTCCGGACCCAGCGTTAAGTCGATGTACCCCGTCTTGTATTGTTCTTAGCGGTGACGTGTCCGAGCGGCCGAAGGAGCGCGCCTCGAAAGCGCGTGAGGTTCACGCCTCCGTGGGTTCAAATCCCACCGTCACCGCTCAGCAAAGAGCCCCGATCACCGTCCGGTGGTCGGGGCTCTTTCACGCTCGGAGGTCTCAAGGTCAGTCACGCCGGCCGATGCCTGGGAGGGGACCACCGGCCGGCGCCACTGCCGGACAGCATACCCCATGATCGAACACTTGTTCGAGTGATCTTTGCTGGGCCATTCGGTTAACCGTGAGTAACAACGTCTTCCGAACATCACCTGATCGGGGAAGGATGCGGCGACGCCGCTTTCCTCGGAGGACGAGTTGAGACCCACCCTGCCCAGAGTCGGCTTCGCGGTGACCGCCGCATCCGCCGTCGTTCTGGCCACCGTCGCCCCTGCAGTCGCCACACCCAGCCCCGATGCCGTGATCGCCGAGGTCTACGGCGCGGGCGGCAACAACGGCGCCACGCTCAAACAGGACTACGTCGAGCTCGCCAACCGCGGATCCGCGGCGGTCGACCTCACGGGCTGGAGCGTGCAGTACATCTCGGCGAACCCCGGCGCGACCACCACGTGGCAGGTCACGCCGCTGACGGGCCAGATCGCGCCCGGCAAGACGTTCCTCGTCGCCGAGCAGAAGGGCACGGGCGGGACCGTCGACCTGCCGGCCCCGGACGCGACCGGGAACATCGCGATGAGCGGTACCGCGGGCACCATCGCCCTGGTCAACGGCACCGCCGCGCTCACCTGCAAGACCGCCGCCGACTGCGCCGCGGACACCAAGATCAAGGACCTCATCGGCTACGGCGGCGCGACCGTCCGCGAGGGCAACGCCACCGCCGCGCTCACGCCGACGACCAGCGCGTTCCGTGCCGTCGACTTCGGTGACACCGACGACAACGCCGCTGACTTCAAGCTCGGCGAGCCCCGCCCGGTGAACTCCAAGGGTGAAGGCCCCGGCACCACCCCGCCGGATCCGACGCCGCAGCCCGGTGACAAGCGCATCCACGACATCCAGGGCGTCACGCGCTTCTCGCCGCTGTTCGGCCAGAAGGTCACCGGCGTGCCCGGCGTCGTCACCGGCACCCGTGCCACCGGCGACCGCGGGTTCTGGATCCAGGACACCGAGGCTCCCGACGCCGACCCGCGCACCAGCGAGGGCATCTTCGTCTACACCGCGGGCGCGGCCCCGACCGTCGCGGTCGGCGACAAGGTCCTCGTCAGCGGCACCGTGGCCGAGTACCGGCCGGGTGGCGACACGGCGTCGAACTCGAACCAGACGCTCACCGAGATCGCGCAGGCGACCGTCGCGACGCTGTCGAAGGGCAACCCGGTGCCGGCGCCCGTCGTGCTCGCGAACATCCCGACCGGCTACCTGCCGGACGCGGGCGGCGCGAGCATCGAGTCGCTGCCGCTGGAGCCGGGCAAGTACGGGCTGGACTACTACGAGTCTCTCGAGGGCACGCTCGTCCAGGTCAACGACGCGCGTGTTGTCGGCCCGAGCAACGCCTTCAACGAGTTGTGGATCACGGTCAACCCGGATCAGAACAAGGCGGCCCGCGGCGGCACCGTCTACACCGGATACGACCAGCCGAACAGTGGTCGCCTCAAGGTGAAGTCCACGACCCCGGTGCCCGCGTCGAACGTCGGTGACGTCTTCCAGGGCGCCACGGTCGGCGCCATCGAGTACACGAACTTCGGTGGCTACACGCTGGCGGCGTTGCAGCTCGGGCAGCACCAGTCGGGCGGCATCCAGCCGGAGGTCACGCAGCAGGGCCGCAACAGCGAGCTCTCGGTCGCGACGTACAACGTCGAGAACCTCGACCCGAGCGACCCGCAGGACAAGTTCGACCGGCTCGCCAAGGGCGTCGTGACGAGCCTGCGCAGCCCGGATGTCGTTGTGCTGGAGGAGATCCAGGACAACAACGGTGCCGTCGACGACGGCACGGTCGCCGCGGACCAGACGCTGCAGAAGTTCGTCGACTCGATCGTCGCGCAGGGCGGCCCGCGCTACGGCTGGCGGCAGATCGACCCGGCGAACAAGCAGGACGGCGGCGAGCCGGGTGGCAACATCCGCGTCGGCTTCCTGTTCAACGCCAACCGCGTGTCCTTTGTGGACCGTCCAGGTGGTGACGCCGTCACGCCTGTCTCCGTGGTGAAGAAGAACGGCCGCGCCGCGCTGTCCGTCTCGCCGGGCCGCATCGAGCCGGCGAACGTCGCGTGGGAGAACAGCCGCAAGCCGCTCGCCGGTGAGTTCAAGTTCAAGGGCCGCACGGTGTTCGTGGTCGCGAACCACTTCAACTCCAAGGGGGGCGACCAGGCGATCCACGGTCGCTACCAGCAGCCGAACCGGAGTTCGGAGGTCCAGCGCGCCAAGCAGGCGGCGACCCTGCGCGGGTTCGTCGACCAGGTCAAGGCCGTGGACCCCGGTGCGAACGTGGTCCTCGCGGGTGACCTGAACGACTACCAGTTCTCGCCCGCCGTGCGGACGTTCACCTCGGACGGCGCCATGAAGGCACTGATCGAGACGCTGCCGGTCAACGAGCGGTACAGCTACGTGTTCGAGGGCAACGCCCAGGTGCTGGACCACATCCTGATCAGCAGGAACATCACGCGGTTCGGCTACGACGTCGTCCACGTGAACGCGGAGTTCGCCGACCAGGCGAGCGACCACGACCCGCAGATCGTGCGACTGCGGCCGTCCACGGGCAACGCGCAGGTCGACGAGATCCTCTTCGCCATCGAGGACCTCGCCGACTGCCTGCGCGGCTAGCTGGACGACGCGGTCGAGGTGGACGCCACGACGGCCGCCGTGATCGAAGCGATCACGGCGGCCTGAACGGCGTCCATCGCGCCCTTCACCGCGGCGCCCGCCCAGTTGCCGCGGCTGATCTCCTTGGCGCGCGCCTTGATCGCGCGGGAGTCACCCCCGACGACCTTGTGCGCCGCCTTCATCGCGTACAGCAACGCGATCAGCGCCCCCGTGCGTTCGTCGGGCTCCTGCTGCCCGTAGAGCACGGCGCCGACCCGGTTGCGGATGTCCTGGCCGGGGTTCTCGTCGACGATCACCCAGCCGGTGCTCGGGAAGATGCCCAGGATCCTGCGCTTCTCCAGTCGCAGCACCCCGCGGTCGGCCAGCTGCCGCATGACGTTGTCGCGCACGTTCTTGCGCAGTCGTTCCACGGCCCGCTGCGGCTTCATCGCACGGTCCAACCTGGACAGTCCGTGGTACAGCAGCGGGTTGTCGAGCGGCGTGGGGTCGATGACCTCCAACCGCCTGCCGTCCGGCCCGAAGCCGACGCGGCCCGCGTTGACGAGGTCGAGCAGCACGGCGCCGCCCAGCCCGTTCTCGATCTCCGTGGACCCGGCGAGCACCCGTCCGGTCTCGCCGTCCAGCAGGAGCAGCATCAGATCTTCGGCCAACATGGATCCGACGGTAGGGCGCTCGTGATCGTCCCGCATGCCACTTCGGTCGCTCGTCGCCGCGACCAACGGATGACAAAGGCCCGGTCACCTGACGGTGCCGGGCCTCTGGTCAGCGGAGGATACGGGATTTGAACCCGTGAGGGGGTTAACCCAACACGATTTCCAGTCGTGCGCACTAGGCCGCTATGCGAATCCTCCGTCGCAGAGCCTACCCGACGGGGTCCTGGCCACCCAAAACGGGTGGTCGCAGGCGGGCGGCACGGCTGCGAGGGGTGGCGCCGCACGGCCGTTGTGACCGCCGCCTCCCCGTCGGAAAAGGTTCACACTGCGACGCACGTCTCATTCCTAATGAGATATTTGGACGAGCAAGGATTTCACCATTCAGATCATGATCAACTAGCCTGCGCGCGTGAATACCCAATGGCATATCAGCGCGTTTTTAGCTCCGATTGACAACGTTGCCAAAGGTGGTTTGGTGGCAAACGTACGTCAACTCAGGGCCAAGGTTCTGTTCGACCACGGCCGTCGTCCGGCGTTTCGCGCGGCGGACGGAACGCACATCGACGACCAGGTCCTCGATTTCGGTGCGTGGCACTTCATCGCACGTAGGGAGCCCAACGGGCCACCGGTCGGCTATATCAGGCTCTCGACACCACGAACGGGTGAACTTTTTCAGTCGCGGGCGTTTCTCGGTGCGGAACGGTACGAGGAAATCCTTCGCGCCGAAGGTGTGACGCACGAAGAGACTTTCGAGCACAGCAGGCTGGTCGTCGAGCACCGGGCGCGAAAGCTGGGCCTCGGCGCGTATTTGAACGCCGTCGCGATCGGGGCGGCGCACGCGCTCGGCGCGAAAGTGATGATCGGCACGTCCGGAACCAGGGACGGGCAGCACCGGTTCCACGAACGGTTCGGATTCCGCGCGTTGCCGGAAACCCGCCGGTACGTCGACCACTACACCGAGGACGTGGTGATCATGTGTCACCGGGTCGCGGACGGCGCGGGCGAGTACGACGGCCTGGTCGGCCGGATGCGCGACGAGTTCCCGCGGCTCGCGGTGGCCGAGGACGCCGAGTCGTTCAAGATCATTGGACGCGAGCGTCCCGTCGCACTGGAGTCGGGTACCGCTGACCGCACCTCGTGGCAGCCGGTCCTGTTCGATCCGGTCCGCGACGCGGATGCGCTCCAGGACCTGCTTGCCTCCGGTGAGGTCCGCGAGATCCACGACACGATCGACACCCAGCTCGAGGAGCTCGTCCGCAGCCGCGAGCCGTGGGTGCGTCACGACGCGGAGTCGTTGCGCGCCAAGAAGGACGAGCAGCTGGCCGGGCTCGCCGAATGGGAGTACGGCACCTGGGCCTGGTACCCGTGGTCGGCGCGCCTGGTGCACGTGCTGCCGCGCGAGGAGTTCCGGCTGGTCCGCACCGACCGCAACCGCGGCAAGATCGAACGACCGCAGCAGCGCGAGCTGTTCGGCAAGCGCGTCGCGGTCGTCGGGCTTTCGGTCGGCAACAGCGCCGCCGTGACGTTCACGCTCGAGGGCATCGGTGGCGCGTACAAGCTCGCCGACTTCGACGAGTTCAGCCTCTCGAACCTCAACCGGCTGCGGGCCGGCGTGCACCACCTGGGCGTCAACAAGGCGGTGATCTCGGCCCGCCAGATGTTCGAGATCGACCCGTACCTGGACATCGAGATCTTCACCGACGGTCTGACCGCCGGAAACCTCGACGCGTTCCTCGACGGCGTCGACCTGCTCGTCGAGGAGTGCGACACCCCGTGGGCGAAGATCGCGGCACGGGAGAGTGCGAGGTCGCGGGGCATACCGGTCGTCATGGACTGCAACGACCGCGGCATGCTCGACGTCGAGCGGTTCGACCTCGAACCCACCCGGCCGCTGCTGCACGGCCTGATCGGCGACGTGACCTCGGATCGGCTGGAGAACCTGACGCAGCAGGAGAAGGTCGACCTGATCCTGGCCATGGTCGACGCGTCGAAGATCAGCCCCGAGCTGCGCGCGTCG
The DNA here is from genome assembly GCF_030269605.1 of Lentzea sp. NBRC 105346. Classification (GTDB taxonomy): domain Bacteria; phylum Actinomycetota; class Actinomycetes; order Mycobacteriales; family Pseudonocardiaceae; genus Lentzea. The sequence goes on along the minus strand of NZ_BSTQ01000011.1, from coordinate 36,237 downwards.
TTCGACGAGCTCGGCAAGACCCTCAGCAGCTGGCCGCAGCTCGCGTCCGGTGTCGCCCTCGGCGGCGCGCTGACCGCGGAGGTCGCGCGGCGGATCCTGCTCGGCGCGGAGTGCGTGTCCGGCCGGTTCTACGTGGACTTCGCCGAGCTGATCACGCCGTCCACCACCACTCTGCTCGCCGGGAGCCTCGTGTGAACGCGCTCCAGGTGCCCGTCGTCGTGGCGGGAACGGGCCTGCACCTGCCCGAGCGGGTCGTCACCAACGACGACCTCGCGCAGATGATCGACACCTCCGACGAGTGGATCGTCAGCCGCACCGGAATCCGCGAACGCCGCTGGCTGGCGCCGGAGCTCGCCGTGTCCGACATGTGCGTTGCCGCCGCGCGGCCCGCCCTGGACGAAGCGGGCCTGCTCGCTTCGGAACTCGACGTGATCATCGTGGCGACCTACACCTGGGACCAGCCGCTGCCGTCGACCGCGCTGATCGTCAAGGAGGCGATCGGCGCGCACAAGGCGCTCACCCTCGACGTCACGCACGCCGCGTGCGCCAACGGGTTGCAGGCGGCGATGCTCGCCGCGCACCTGCTGCAGACCTCGACCGCGCGATCGGTGCTGGTCATCGCGGCCGACTGCGCCTCCCGTGTCACGGACCCGGAGGAACGCACCACGCGGATCTTCTTCGGCGACGCGGCCGGTGCGGCGGTGCTGCGCCGTGGCGACGTCGAGGGCTCCGGCCTGCTGTCGTGGGACTTCGGCTCCGAGCTCTCGCACGACGTCGAGATCCGGGCCGGCGGCTCCCGCAGGCCGACGTCGGCGGCGACGATCGAGGCGCGCGAGCACTACGTGAGCATGAACGGCCGGACCGTGTGGGAGACCGCCACCCGGTGGCTGCCGGACAGCATCCTCAAAGCGGTGGACAAAGCGCGGATGTCGGTCGGCGACATCGACCACTTCTTCCTGCACCAGGCCAACCTGAACATCATCAAGGCCGCGGTGGAGAAGCTGGGCGTGTCGATGGACCGCGCGCCGGTCACGCTGGACCGGCTCGGCAACACCGGCTCCGCCGGGGTGTTCACCGCGCTGCACCAGTCCTACAGCCAGGGGCTCGTGCGGCAGGGGGACACCTTCGTGATGTCCGCGATCGGGGCGGGTTTCCAGTGGGGGACGCTCTGCTTCCGCCACGCCTGATCGGGTTGTCCACAGGTGTGGACAACACTGTGGGCAACTCGAACGCCTGTTCGATCTAGCGATGTGGGTACACTCGACGTGGACCTCGTGCGGCACACATCTCGCGAACCTCCCCAGGGCCGGAAGGCAGCAAGGATAAGCGGGCTCTGGTGGGTGCACGGGGTCCCCTTATGTGCTGGTCGGCGCTGGCGCGCCTTCCCAGCAGCTCTGATCATGTTGGGGGGCCGAGCCCCCCAAACCCCCCACGGTGCGCTCCTTGCTTTGAGTGGTGGGCTGGGTTTCGTTGTTACCAGCGTTGTCAGGGCTGTCGTTGGTGGGGCGGGTTGTCGTTGGGGCGGTGTGACGCCGATCGGGACTGTCGGTGCTCACCGGTACTGTCTGCGGCGTGGCGCTCGCTCTCTACCGCAAGTACCGTCCGGCCACCTTCGCCGAGGTGGTCGGCCAGGAGCACGTGACCGAACCCCTGCGCGTGGCACTGGCGGCGGGCAGGGTGAACCACGCCTACCTCTTCTCCGGCCCGCGCGGCTGCGGCAAGACGTCCAGCGCGCGCATCCTGGCGCGGTCGCTGAACTGCGTGCGGGGACCGACGCCGGATCCGTGTGGCGAATGCAACTCCTGCATCGGCCTCGCCCCCAACGGTCCGGGCAGCGTCGACGTGGTCGAACTCGACGCCGCGTCGCACGGTGGCGTCGACGACGCGCGTGAACTGCGCGACAAGGCGTTCTACGCGCCCGCGGAGTCGCGGTACCGGGTGTTCATCATCGACGAGGCGCACATGGTCACCACGCAGGGCTTCAACGCCCTGCTGAAGATCGTGGAGGAGCCGCCGGAGCACCTGATCTTCATCTTCGCGACGACCGAGCCGGACAAGGTCCTGCCGACGATCCGCTCGCGTACGCACCACTACCCGTTCCGCCTCATCCCGCCGGGCGTCATGCGCGGGCTGCTGGAACGCAACTGCGCCGCCGAGGGCGTCGCGGTAGAGCCGGCGGTGTTCCCGCTGGTCATCCGCGCGGGCGGCGGCTCGGCGCGCGACACGCAGTCGGTCATGGACCAGCTCCTCTCCGGCGCGGGCCCCGACGGCGTGAAGTACGAGCGCGCGGTCTCGCTGCTCGGCGTCACGGACTCCGCGCTGATCAACGACGTGGTCGACGGCCTAGCGGCAGGCGACGGAACTGCCGTCTTCGGCACGATCGACCGCCTGGTCGAGGCCGGCCACGACCCGCGCCGGTTCGCCTCCGACCTACTCGACCGCCTGCGCGACCTGGTGCTGTTGTGCGCGGTGCCGGACGCGGCCGACCGCAACCTCGTGTCGGCGCCCGAGGACGAGCTCGCCACGATGTCGGCGCAGGCCGAGCGCATCGGGCCCGCGGCGCTGACGCGGTACGCCGAGATTGTGCACACCGGTCTGGTCGAGATGCGTGGTGCGACCGCCCCCCGGCTGCTGCTGGAGTTGTTGTGCTCGCGGATGCTGCTGCCTTCGGTGAGCCAGTCCGAGGCGGCCCTTTTGCAACGCCTCGAGCAGCTCGAACGCCGCCCGCCCGCGGCCGCCGGTGAGGCTGCTGCCCCGGCGGCGGCGGGTGCGCCGATGTTCCAGCGAAAGTCGCAGCAACAGCCCGCGCCCGAGGTGCCGCAACAGGCACCGCCGCCCGCCGCCCAGGCACGGCCGGTCGCGCCGCCCCAGCCCGCTGCCCAACCTCAACCGGTCGCGCCGCCTCAGCCGGTTGCCCAACCTGAACCCGTCGCGCCGCAGCGGCAGGTTGAGTCGCCGCAGGCCGCCACGCCGCCACCCGCACGTCCAGCGGAACCGGAACCGGCCCCCGTGGCGGCCGGTGGGATCGACGCCGCCGCGGTGCGCCGCGTGTGGCCGGACGTGCTTGCGGCCGTGAAGTCCCTGCATGTCCCCACTTTCGCGATGCTGGCCAACGCCGCTGTCAGCGAGGTCGACGGCAACGTCGTCACCATCACGCACCCGGCGGCGCCATTGGCTCGCAGACTCGCCGAACCCCGCGCCACCGAGAAGATCGAAGCCGCGCTGGGCAGCGTTCTCAATGGCACGTGGACGGTCCGCTGCGTCCACGGCGCGCCCGGCGGCGCCGCTGCTCCGCCGCCTCCCGCCAAGGCGCCGCGTCCGGCGCCGACCCGGCCGAGCCAGGCCGCGCGGACCCAGCAACAACCGCAGCGGCAGACACCACCGTCGCGCCCGGCCGACGACGTGCCGCCACCGCCCGAGCCGCCGGAGCCCGACGAACCCCTCCCGCCGGAGCCCGAACCGGACGACGAGGAGTCGATGCTCGCGGAGGCGGCGAGGCCGGTCGACCCGAACGACGACACGCCCAGGCTGGACCCGGAAGAGGTCATGCTGAAGCTGCTGGCGGACGAGCTCGGAGCCAAGCCGCTCAAGCAGAAGTAGCCGCCCAGTCGGGTGGTTCGGCCCCGAGTTGTCCACAGATCGCCGACTGGCGGTTTCCGCAGGTCAAAGGCCGATAGACTGGCTTCGGGGTCGCCCCCGGGACGGGTGGGGGCTGCCTTGGGGTCGGTGAATTCGCAGCCAAGCAGGCCGCTCGCGTCGCCGCGCGGCGGCCCAGAACCGGCCCGCCGCCCGGCGGCCTACGCTTGAAGCACTGAGAACGAACGAGAGGACCCCAGCGGTGCAACCCGGTCAGTTCGACATGCAGGCACTGCTGCAGCAGGCGCAGAGCATGCAGCAGCAGATGCAGGCCGCCCAGCAGGAGCTCGCCGAGACCGAGGTCACGGGCACGGCTGGCGGCGGCCTCGTCACCGCGACGGTGACCGGCGGCGGTGAGCTCAAGGCGCTCGCCATCGACCCGAAGGTCGTCGACCCGGACGACGTGGACACCCTCAGCGACCTCGTGATCGCGGCCGTCCGTGACGCCAACCGCGCGGCGCAGGAGCTGGTCGAGGCGAAGCTCGGCCCGCTCGCCCAGGGTGGGCTCGGCGGATTGCTGGGCTGATGTACGAGGGGCCGGTACAGGACCTGATCGACGAGCTCGGCAGATTGCCGGGCGTGGGTCCGAAGAGCGCGCAGCGCATCGCGTTCCACCTGCTCGGGGCCGACCCGGCGGACATCCAGAAGCTGCAGGACGCGCTGCAGAAGGTCAAGGACGGCGTGGTGTTCTGCGACGTCTGCGGCAACGTCAGCGCGGAGACCACCTGCCGCATCTGCCGTGACCCGAAGCGCGACCTCACGCTGGTGTGCGTCGTCGAGGAACCGAAGGACGTCCTCGCCGTCGAACGCACCCGCGAGTTCAAGGGGCGCTACCACGTGCTCGGCGGCGCGCTCGACCCGCTCAGCGGCGTCGGGCCCGACCAGCTGCGCATCCGGCAGCTCCTCACCCGCATCGGCACGCCGACCGGCGGGGTGGACATCAAAGAAGTGATCATCGCGACCGACCCGAACACCGAGGGCGAGGCCACGGCCACGTACCTGGTCCGGATGTTGCGCGACTTCCCCGGCCTCACCGTCACGCGGCTGGCCAGCGGGTTGCCCATGGGTGGTGACCTGGAGTTCGCCGACGAGCTCACGCTGGGGCGTGCGCTATCTGGTCGCCGGAGCATGTGAAAGCCAGTCCACCGCGGCTCGGGCGCACTCGCCTGGTCGCGGTGGACGGGCCGAGCGGCGCCGGCAAGTCGACGTTCGCCCGAAAACTCAAAGAAGCACTCAACGCCACGCTCATCCCCACCGACCACTTCGCCACCTGGGATGACCCGGTGGCCTGGTGGCCGCGCCTCCAGGAGGTTCTCGACAAGATCGAGAACGGCGAAGAGGCCAAGTACCAGAAGAACGACTGGAGCGAAGGCTTCCCGCGACCGGGCGAGTGGATCACCATCCAGCCGCCGGACATCCTGATCATCGAAGGCGTGTCGGCGGCCCGGAAGTCCATACAGCACAAGCTCAGCTACGTGATCTGGGTCGAGCTCGAAGACCAGGAGCATCGCCTTGAGCGAGCAGTAGGCAGAGACGGTGAACAGAGCCGCCGCCACCTCGAGAAGTGGCAGGCGTTCGAACGCGGCTGGTTCGCCGTCGACGACCCGAAGTCCCGCGCCGACTACGTTGTCACTTCGAGCTGAGCCCGCACGACCTCCGCCTCCGGCGTGCCGATCTCGGTGAACAGGTCCAGCGCGATCTTCCAGTGCTTGTGCGCACTCTCCAGTGACCCCGAGGCCTTCAACGCGTCACCGGCCAGGTGCATGGACTTGGCGTGCACGAGCCGCTGCCCCGACGCCTCACCCAGCGAGGCGGCACGGCGGGCGCAGTCCAGGGCGTTCAACGCGTCGCCCGCGTCGAGGTGGATGCGGCCCAGCGTGACCAGGACTTCCATCTCCGCCAGGCGGAACTGGTAGCGGCCCGCCCGGTCCAGCGCCTCGCGCGCCATGCCGAACGCGTCCTCCAGCCGGCCCACCGCGCGGTAGGCCGACGCCAGGCCGCGCCGGGCGACGCAGTTGCCCCACGGGTACGACGTGTCCTGCGCGATCGCGAGCGCCTCCAGGTGCTGCACGATCGCCTCTTCAGGGCGCCCCTGGCCGTCCAGGGCGCGGCCGAGCATGTTCTTCGCGTCGCAGACGCTCTTGATGATCTCCAGGTCGGTCGCGATGGCGACGGCCTTGCGGGCCTCCTCGGCGGCCTCCTCGAACCGGCCGCGCATGGTCAGCGTTATCGCCAGGCCCTCGTGCGTGGTGTGCGCGAACGACCGGGCCGCCGCGCGGTCGTACAGGGCGCCCGCCTGCACGAAGTACGACGCCGCGGTTTCCGGGCGGCCGAGCAGGGCGTGCACCTCGCCCAGCGCGCGCATGCTGTTCGCCTGGGTGATCCACGAGTCGAGGCGCGTGCCGACCTCCAGCGCCTCCTCGAACGACACCATCGCCCGGTCCAGCTGACCCAGCTGCAGGTAGACGCCACCGAGGTTGAACAACGCAGTCGCCTGCAGCTGGTCCGAACGCACCCGGCGGGTGATCACCAGCGCGCGTTCCAGGTGCGTCGCGGCGTGCTCCAGCTCGCCGAGGTCGATGTAGACACTGCCGGCGTTGGACAACACGGCCGCCTCGACCTGCGGCAGGCTGCCCAGCTGTTCCACGATCGGGATGGCCTGCAAGTAGTAGTCGAGGCCGATCCGGTGCTGGCCCGTCATCCAGTACAGCGTGCCGAGCGAGAACAGCATGGCCAGCTGGCCCATCTCGTCGCGCGGCGATCGCGCGCTCGCGAGACTGATCTTGGCCGTCTCGCGCCACTCGACCGGCAGGCCCTGCGTGTAGAAGTAGCCGCGCAGCGCGTCCGCAAGGTGCCAGACCGCGCACCCCGGATCGCGTTCCGCTGCATAGGCGACCAGCGCGACGAAGTTGGCGCGCTCGGCGTCGAGCCAGGTCAGCGCCTCGGTGCTGGTGCTGAACGTGCGCGGCGTGACGCCTTCGAGCGGCTCGGGGCGGGGGAAGCGCAGCAGCGTGGTCTTCAACGCCTCGGTCGCGTTGTCCACCGACCGCACGTGCCAGTCGACCAGCCTGCGCAGCGCGAGCCGCGAGTCCGCCAGGCCGTCCTCGAACGCGAGCCGCTCGGCCGCGTAGTCGCGCAGCAGGTCGTGGAACTGGTAGCGCGACGGCGCGTGGTTCGCGATCAGGTTCGCGGTCGCGAGCCGGTCCAGCCGCCTGCGGGCGTCCTGGGTGGTCAGGCCGTTCAACGCCGCCGCCATCTCGGGCGTGAAGTCGGTGCCCGGCGCCAGCGAGAGCCGGCGGAACATCTGCGCCAGCTCGGGCTTCAGCGCGGTGTAGGAGAGGTCGAACGCCGCGTGCACGGCGACCCGCTCGTCGCCCTCCACCGCCAGCGCCGCGAGACGGTTGCCCGCGCGCAGTTCCTCGACGTAGTCCTCGATGGACAGCTCTGGCCGGGACACCAGGTTCGCCGCGGCGATGCGCAGCGCCAACGGCAGGTGCGCGCACAACGACGCCAGCTCGTCGGCGGCCTCACGCTGTTCGGCGACGGCCTCGGGACCGAGGATGCCCTCCAGCAGCGACCGGGTCTCGTCCGCGTCCAGCACGTCGAGCCGCACGTTGGACGCCGCGTGCGAGACCGCGAGGCCGCGCAGCGTGTCGCGGCTGGTCACGAGCACCGCGCAGCCGGGGGAGCCGGGCAGCAGCGGGCGGATCTGCTCGGCCGACGAGGCGTTGTCGAGGACCAGGAGCACCTTCTGCCCGGTCAGCGTCGACCGGAACATCGCCTCCTGTTCGTCCTGATCGAGTGGCACCTGATCAGGTGGAGTTCCGAGGGCCCGGAGGAAACGGGGGAGCACGTCCACAGCCGAAAGCGGAGGACCCGGCGCGTAGCCGCGCAGGTTCACGTAGAGCTGCCCGTCCGGGAAGTCGGAGCGCATCCGGTGTGCCGCGTGCACGGCCAGCGCGGTCTTGCCGACGCCGGGCGGCCCGGCGAGCGTCACGACGGGCACGCCCTGCGCGGTCCGCAGCAGCGCGATGATCAGGGAAACGGCCTCGTCACGGCCGACGAAGTCGCCGATGTCCGCGGGCAGCTGCGAGGGCACGACGCGGTCCGGCTTCGCGACCGCGGGCGGCGGCACCAGCCCGCCCGACGCGCTGTCGACGGACCCGGTGAGCACCTGGTTGTGCACCCGGCGCAGCTCGTCGCCGGGGTCGATGCCCAGCTCGTCGGCCAGCAACGAGGAAACGCGCTGGTAGGCGGCCAGCGCCTCACTCTGCCTGCCGGACCGGTACAGCGCGATCATCAGCTGCGCCCAGAACCGCTCGCGCAACGGGTGTTCGCTGGTCAGGCGGGACAGCTCGGCGACGAGCTCGGAGTGCCTGCCCAGCTCCAGGTCGACCTCGACCCGGCGTTCCATGACGTGCAGGCGGCGCTCGTTGAGCCGCGGCACCTCGTCGCGGTGCAGGATCTCGGACGGCACGTCGACCAGGGCCGGTCCGCGCCACAGCCCGAGCGCAGCCGTGAACGCGGCCGAAGCCGCAGGTAGATTGCCCGCCGCGCGCTCCTGCTCACCCTGTTCGATGAGCGGCTCGAAGCGCAGCAGGTCGATCGTCTTCTCGTCGACGTCGATCAGGTACCCGTCGGGGACGGTCCGGATGGGCGTCGCCGGACCGAGCAGCTGTCTCAGGCGCATCACGTACGTCTGGAGGGTGGCTCTGGAACGCGCGGGCGGGTCCTCACCCCACACGTTCTCGGCCAGTTCGTCCACGGAGACGCTCGTGCCGGCACGCAGCAACAGGGACACGAGCAACGCTCGCTGCCGCCCGGCTCGCACCAGGAGCGGCTCCCCGTCGACGAGGACCTGCAGAGGGCCGAGTACGCGAAACTCGACCTGCCGGCTCATGCGACCTCCCTCCGCGATGTGTGTCCGTTCTACAGCCTAGGAGAGCGTTCGCCCGATCGGTCCTGCTCACGTTGGGTCAGCGGGCGTGCGCCAGAAGTATCAGAATGCCTGGTCTAGTGGCCGGATCGTGACCTCACTTACCTCAGAAGGGGTATCGGTAGAGGTTAGGGTCGGCGACCACACCGTGAGATTGCGGATTGTCCCAAGGGGTGTTTGATGATCCATTCAGGTACGGCTCGACGCCGCTGGATTGCCGTGATCGGCATGACCGGCGCGGCCGCGCTCGCCCTGTCCGCCTGCGCACAATCCGAGCGCGGTACGGACTCCGGCTCCGGCAAGGTGGGTGGCACGTTCACCTTCGGCGCCGCAGGCGCACCGAAGTTGTTCGACCCGTTCTACGCCACTGACGGCGAGACCTTCCGGGTGTCCCGTCAGATGTACGAAGGCCTTGTCGGCTTCAAGCCGGGTACCGCCGAGGTCGAACCGGCGCTGGCGACAAAGTGGGAGTCCTCGTCGGACGGTAAGACGTGGACCTTCACCCTGAAGGAAGGCGTGAAGTTCCACGACGACACGCCGTTCAACGCCGAGGCGGTGTGCTTCAACTTCGAGCGTTGGTACAACCAGAAGGGCCCGGCGCAGAGCGACGCGGTCTCGCAGTACTGGCTCGACAACTTCGGCGGGTTCAAGGACACGCCGGACAAGCCGTCGCTGTACAAGTCCTGCTCCGCCAAGGACGCCAAGACGGCCGTCATCGAGCTGTCGAGCTCGACGTCGCAGTTCCCGTCGGTCCTCGGCTTCACGTCGTTCTCCATCTCCAGCCCCGAGGCGCTGAAGAAGTACGACGCCGACAACGTCGTCCAGGCCGGTGACGCGTTCACCTACCCGGCGTACGCCAACGAGCACCCGACCGGCACCGGTCCGTTCAAGTTCGGCAAGTTCGACAAGGCGAACAACGTCGTCGAGCTCGTGCGCAACGAGAACTACCACGGTGAGAAGGCCAAGCTCGACAAGGTCGTCTTCCGGATCATCCCGGACGAGACCGCGCGCAAGCAGGCCCTCGAAGCCGGTGACATCGACGGCTACGACCTGCCGAACGCCGCCGACTGGGCGGGCCTGAAGGACAAGGGCTTCAATGTCGCGATCCGTCCGGCGTTCAACGTTCTGTACTTCGGCATCAACCAGAAGAACAACCCGAAGCTGCAGGACCTGAAGGTCCGCCAGGCGCTGATGTACGCGATCAACCGCGAGCAGCTGGTCAAGTCGCAGCTGCCCGAGGGCGCCAAGGTCGCGACGCAGTTCATGCCGGAAGCGGTGAACGGCTACAACAAGGACATCAAGGAGGTCAAGTACGACCTCGACAAGGCGAAGTCCCTGCTGGCCGAGGCCGGTGCCTCCGACCTGAAGCTCAAGTTCTACTGGCCGACCGAGGTCACCCGTCCGTACATGCCTTCGCCGAAGGACATCTACGGCGCGATCGCCGGTGACCTGCAGAAGGCGGGCATCCAGATCGAGACGGTCAGCAAGCCGTGGAACGGTGGCTACCTGACCGACGTCGACCAGGGCATCCCGGACGTGTTCCTGCTCGGTTGGACCGGTGACAACGGCACCGCGCACAACTGGATCGGCACGTTCTTCGGCCGCCCCGACAACCGGTTCAACACCGGCGCGTCGCCGTGGGGCAAGGCGCTCGCCGAGGAGCTGGCCAAGGCCAACTCGGAGCCGGACGAGGCCAAGCGCACGAAGATGTACGAGGACCTGAACAAGAAGATCATGGAGGAGTACCTCCCGGCTGTTCCGGTCTCGCACTCTCCGCCCGCGCTCGTCCTGAAGAAGGACATCAAGGGCATCACGCCCAGCCCGTTGACCGACGAGAAGTTCGGCGGCGCGAGCAAGGGCTGATCCCCTTCCTCGCTCGGCAACACTTCAATAGAGAGAACAACGGGGTAGCTCAGTGCTCCGCTACACGATTCGACGGCTGATTCAGCTGGTCGGCGTGGTGCTGGTGCTCTCCCTGCTGCTCTTCGCGTGGTTGCGTGCTCTCCCCGGAGGTCCGGTTTCGGCCCTCCTGGGAGAGCGCGCCACGCCGGAGTCGCGGGCGGCACTCACCAAACAGCTCGGCCTGGACCAGCCGATCATCGTCCAGTACTTCAAGTTCCTCGGTCGCGCGGCGTCCGGTGACTTCGGGGTCTCCAACGGCGTACAGCCCGGTGACTCCGCGATGGAGATCTTCCTCCAGCGCTTTCCCGCGACCATCGAGCTGAGCTTCAGCGCTCTGCTCATCGCCATCGCTCTCGGCATCCCGCTCGGGTATCTCGCCGCGAAGCGCCGCGGGTCGTGGTTCGACAACATGAGCGTCATCGGCTCGCTGATCGGTGTCGCGATCCCGGTCTTCTTCCTGGCGTACGTGCTGAAGGACAACTTCTCGCACCTGCTCGGGCTGCCGTCGATCGGCAGGCAGAACGGTGACATCGGCGCGACGCGCGTGACCGGGTTCTTCGTCCTCGACGGCCTGCTCACCCGTGAGTTCGATGCGTCCTGGGACGCGTTGAAGCACCTCATCCTGCCCGCGATGGCGCTGGCCACGATCCCGTTCGCGGTGATCTTCCGGATCACCAGGGCGGCGGTGCTCGAGGTGCTCGACGAGGACTTCGTGCGCACGGCCGAGTCCAAGGGACTCACCGCGCCGGTGATCCGGCGCAGGCACGTGCTGCGCAACGCGATGCTGCCGGTCGTCACGACGATCGGCCTGCAGACCGGTGCGTTGCTGTCCGGCGCCGTGCTCACCGAGAAGGTGTTCGCCTTCCCCGGTGTCGGCGAGGCGCTCGCGCTCGGGTTCGAGCGGCGCGACTATCCGGTACTGCTGTTGCTGCTCATCATGGCGGCGATCGTCTACGTCCTGGTCAACCTGCTGGTCGACCTCTCGTACGCGCTGATCGATCCGCGGATCAGGACGAGGTGAGCGCACGATGACTCTTGGTGTGACCAAGAAGGAGAAGATCGACGCGCTCGCGGAGAACGTGGGCGTCTCGCTCGCGGCCAGCGCGTGGAAGCGGCTTCGCCGCAGCCCGGTGTTCCTCATCGGCGCGACGATCATCGGGATCTTCGTCGTCCTGTCGCTGCTGTCGCCGTGGCTGGCGCCGCACGACCCGGCGGACCCCATGCTGATCAAGCAGGTTGTGAAGGCGCGCAACGAGATCCCGCCGCCGCAGCCGGGTCACCCGCTCGGCGGCGACCTGCAGGGGCGCGACTTCCTGTCGCGCATGCTCGTCGGCTCGCAGCAGACGTTGATCGTCGGCGTCGGCGCGACGTTGATCGGGCTCACCGGTGGGCTGATCCTCGGCACGCTGGCCGGCGCGATCGGCGGCTGGGTCGACTCGGTCGTCATGCGCTTCGTCGACGTGATGCTGTCGCTGCCCGCACTGCTGCTGGCGTTCAGCATCGCCGCGATGTTCGCGCACCCCAGCCAGTTCAGCGTGATCCTCGCGATCTCGATCGTGCAGATCCCCGTGTTCGCACGGCTCCTGCGCGGTTCGATGCTCGCCCAGCGAGCGAGTGACCACGTGCTCGCGGCGACCGCGCTCGGCGTGAAGCGGGGCTCGATCGTGTTCCGGCACATGCTGCCGAACTCGCTCGGCCCGGTGATCGTCCAGTCCACGCTGGTGCTGGCGACGGCGATCATCGAGGCGGCCGCGCTGTCGTTCCTGGGTCTCGGCAACCCGGACGACCGCATTCCCGAGTGGGGCCAGATGCTCGGTGACGTGCAGAAGGTGTTCGACACGCATCCGCACCTCGCGGCGTACCCCGCCATCTGCATCATCATCGTCGCGCTCGGCTTCACGTTGATGGGCGAGACGTTGCGCGAGGCCCTCGACCCGAAGAACAGGCGGTGAGTCGTCATGGCACTACTGGAAGTTCGTGACCTCACCGTGGTCTTCGAGCGCAAGGGCGAGGAGCCGTTCACCGCGGTCGACGGCGTCAACTTCGACGTCGAACCCGGTCAGACGGTCGGGCTCGTCGGCGAGTCCGGCTGCGGCAAGTCCGTCACGTCGCTCGCGATCATGGGCCTGCTGCCCAAGCGCGGCGCGCGCATCACGGGTTCGGTCGTCTACGACGGCACGGAACTGCTGAAGCTGTCGGACAGGCAGATGCGCGACCGGCGCGGCCGCGACCTGGGCATGGTGTTCCAGGACCCGCTGTCGTCGCTGAACCCGGTCATCCCGATCGGCCTGCAGGTGACCGAGGTGCTGGAGCGGCACCGCGGCATGCCGCGCAAGGAGGCCATGGTCGAGGCGAAGGACCTGCTGGACAAGGTCGGCATCCCCGACCCGAACCGGCGGCTATCCGAGTACCCGCACCAGCTCTCCGGCGGGATGCGGCAGCGCGCGTTGATCGCGATCGCGCTGGCGTGCCGGCCGAAGCTGCTGATCGCGGACGAGCCGACCACCGCGCTGGACGTGACGATCCAGGCGCAGATCCTGTCGCTGATGAAGGAACTGGTGCAGGACCTCGGCACCGCGCTCGTGATGATCACGCACGACCTCGGTGTCGTCGCGGGTCTGTGCGACGAGGTGAACGTTCTGTACGGCGGCAAGGTCGTGGAGAAGGCGATGCGGCACGAGCTGTTCGCCAAGCCGCGCCACCCGTACACGCACGGCCTGCTGGCGTCGATCCCGCGACTCGACGCGCCACGCGGCGAGAAGCTGACGCCCATCAAGGGATCCGTGGCCGACAACATCCCGTGGGAGCAGGGGTGTGCGTTCGCTCCGCGCTGCCCGAACGCGCTCGAGGTGTGCACGTCCGTCACGCCGGCGGAGGAGGACCAGCTCGGCCGTCTCCTGCGCTGCCACAACCCGGTGGTGCCGGGAACCCCCGCTGCCGAGGAGGTCCCGGTATGAGCGAAACGCTGGTGTCCGTCGAGGACATGAAGGTGCACTTCCCGATCAAGCGGGGCGTCTTCCTCGACCGGACGGTCGGCTACGTCTACGCCGTCGACGGCGTAGACCTGGAGATCAAGCGCGGCGAGACCTACGGCCTGGTGGGCGAGTCCGGTTGCGGCAAGTCCACTCTGGGCCGGGCGATGCTGCGCCTGAACGAGCCGACCAACGGCCGGATGGTCTTCGACGGCACGGACGTCTCCTCGCTCAAGGGCGAGGAACTGCGCCGGATGCGCCGCCGGATGCAGATGGTGTTCCAGGACCCACTGTCCTCTTTGGACCCGCGCCAGTCGGTGGAGTCCATTCTGGTCGAGGGTCTGCGGGCGCACGACCTGGACAAGAGCAAGGAGCAGACCGGTAAACGGCTGCGCGAGCTGCTGTCCGCGGTCGGTCTGCCGTCGACCGCGCTGCGCAAGTACCCGCACGAGTTCTCGGGCGGTCAGCGGCAGCGCATCGGCATCGCCCGCGCGCTGGCGCTGGAGCCGGACCTGATCGTCGCCGACGAACCGGTGTCCGCTCTGGACGTCTCGGTGCAGGCGCAGGTCGTGAACCTGCTGCAGGAGCTGCAGGACCAGTTCGGGCTGACCTTCCTGGTGATCGCCCACGACCTCGCGGTCGTGAAGCACATCTCCGACCGGGTCGGCGTGATGTACCTCGGTGGCCTGGTGGAAGAGGCGACTGCGGACGACCTCTACGCCGAGCCGCTGCACCCGTACACGCGTGCCTTGCTGTCCGCGATCCCGGTGCCCGACCCGCAGGTCGAGGACCGGCGGGAGCGGATCCTGCTGGCGGGCGACCTCCCGTCGCCGGCCAACCCTCCGTCGGGCTGCCGGTTCCACACGCGGTGCCCGTGGCGGCAGGCCTCGAAGTGCGACACCGACCGGCCCGTCCTGCGGGAGATCAAGCCGGGGCACAAGGTGGCGTGCCACTGGGCGGAGGACATCGAGGCGGGCGTGATCAAGCCGCACGAGGTCGCTCCGATCCTGATCGAGGAGACCGACACCATGTCTCCCGACGTTCCCCTGGTGGGTCCGGCCTCGGTCACCGAGGCCCTCAACCCCTAGTTGGTGCCGTTAAGGCCACCTTCACTGCGTTCGGCGCAGTGAAGGTGGCCTTAACGGCTCCCCGCCTGTCCGTCATCCGGCGGTGTGACTCGCCGACTTCGCAGATTTGTGTGACCTGACGGGCATCCCGCAGGTCTCCAGGGGGTGTACGCGGAAACTCCGGAAGCGAAGGTGTGGGCGTGATCGATCAGATGGAAGCGACCACGGGCGAGTTATCGGAGCTGGTGGACGCCGCGCGCGCCGGAGACCGGCGGGCGCTGGACGAACTGGTGACCGAGTGCCTGCCGCTGGTCTACAGCATCGTCCGACGGTCGCTCTCCTCGGACGCTGACGACGTCGTCCAGGACACGATGATCCGGGTGGTGCGCGGCATCCGTGGTGTGCGCGAACCGGGCCGGTTCCGGTCCTGGCTGGTCGCCGTCACCGTCAACCAGATCCGGCAACACCGCAAGAACCACCGGACGGCCGCGACTCCGCTGTTGGAGGTCGATGACCAGGCCGACCCCAACGCCGAGTTCGTCGACGAGGCCCTGACCAGGCTCGGCATGTCGCGGCAGCGGCAGGAGATCGAGCTCGCGGCGCAATGGCTGGACCAAAACGACCGCGACCTGCTCGCGTTATGGGCGCTCGAACAAGCCGGTCACCTGACGCGTGCCGACGTCACCAGCTCGTTACGGCTCAAGACCCACCACGTCACGGTGCGCGTGAGCAGGCTGAAGCAGCGCGTGGAAGCCACCCGCCTGCTGGTGCGTGCCCTTTCCGCGACACCGCGCTGCCCGCAGCTCGCCAAGGTGGCGCACGACTGGTCGGGCGAGCCGACCCCGTTGTGGCGCAAGCGTTTCCGGCGTCACGTCACGGAGTGCCGCCGTTGCAGCCGGGCCGGCGCTGACCTGCTGCCCGCCGAACGCCTGCTCATGGGCTCGGCCCTGCTGGCGCTGCCCGCCGGTTACGCGGCGAGCGTGTTGTCTGCCGTGCACAGCGCGCCACCCGTGGCGTTGGCCGCGAGCCACGGGTTCGCCGAACTGGTCACCGGCAAGACGGCGCTCGTCGCGGCGGGTGCCACCGCGACGATCGCCCTCGTGCTGGGCGTGGTGATCGCCCCCGCCGTGCTGGCACCCACCGCCGCACCCACCTCGGCTCCCGCTCCGGCGGCGCAGGTGAGCGTGCCGTCGGTCGCTCCCACTCCCACGAGCGCGCCCGCCGCGTCGTCTGCTTCGGCAACTGCTTCCGCTTCGCCGACGCCCGTCGTTTCCTCTGCGCCGCCCAAGCCCGCTCCGCCGCCTCCACCGCCTGCCTCGACGCCTTCGGCCGCGGAGCGGGTGCTCGCGTTGATCAACCAGGTGCGGGCCGAGAACGGGTTGCCCGCGTTGAAGATGGACGACGGCCTGATCAGGGCCGCCGACGCGCACACGAAGACGATGATGTCGGGCTGCGGCCTGTCCCACCGCTGCCCCGGCGAGGCCGACCTCGGTGACCGCGAGAGCGCGGCCGGCGTGCGGTGGTCGAGCGCCGGCGAGAACATCGGCTCGGGAGGTCCCGTCGCGAACGCCCCCGACCCCATCGCCAAGATGGCGCTCGGCCTGACCCAGTCCATGATCGACGAGAAGCCGCCGAACGACGGTCACCGCCAGAACATCCTCAGCTCTTCGTTCAACCGGATCGGCATCGTCGTCACCCGCGACGCGAAGGGCACGGTCTGGATGACTCAGGACTTCGCCGGCTGATCCCAGTTCGGTTTCCGGCCGGTCACGGCGACCAGGCGGTCGGTGAGGGTGGCGGTGTTCGGGGTCTCGACGGGGTAGTGGAACGCCGCGTCCGGGCCGCGGACCGCCGGGGTGTCCGGCAGCCGTTCGGCGATCTTGAGGGCGGCTGCCGCCAGCTCCTCGTCGAGGTCCGCCGGGCGGCCGAGCGCCTTGTTGAGGTCCCAGGCGTGCACGACCGTGTCGACGAGGTGTGACGCGACCTTCCAGCGGCCCGGCATCTGGCCGAAGCTCGCGAACTCCATGAGTTCGTCCAGGTAGCCGGGTTTTCCGAATGTTTGTGTGACGGCGTCTGCGGCGTCGGCGTACGTGCCCTCGTTGGGCAGCTGGGCGAAGCCGAAGGTCGACTCCTTGAGGTGGTCGAGCAGCTGCCCGATGGTCCACTTGTCGCACGGTGTGCGCAGGTCGTACTGGCTTTCGTCGATGGTGGCGATGAGCTTCAGGTTGACGTCGAGGGCTTTGCGATCCAGCGCTAAGAGGTCCATGGTCCGTACCGTACTAACAATACGAACGATCGTGCTAGTAGTTTGTGTCGTACCGTTTGTCTGTGGACGGACGGCTGGAGCGAGGCGAGCAGACGCGCCGCCTGATCGTGCGCCGAGCCGCGGAGATCGCGTCGGCGGAGGGGCTCGAGACGCTGTCGATCGGGCGGCTGGCGGCGGACCTGGGGCTGAGCAAGAGCGGCGTGTTCGCTCTGTTCGGCTCGAAGGAGGACTTGCAGCTCGCGACGGTTCGCGCGGCGCGGGAGTCCGTGGTGTCCGAGGTCGTCCGGCCTGCTTTGGCTGCCGAGAATCCGTTGTGGGCCGTGATCGAGCTGTGGCTGTCCTACTCGGAGCGGCGCGTGTTCCCCGGCGGGTGCTTCTTCTCGTCGGTGCGCCCGGAGTTCGACTCTCGTCCGGGCCGCGTTCGCGACGAGATCGCTTCGCTGGGCCGCGAATGGGAGGGCTTGTTCGAACGACTGGCGCGCGACGCCGGCCTACCCGATCCGGCGCAGCTGGCGTTCGAGATCGTGGCTATTTTGGACGCCGCCAACGCCAACTCGATGCTCTACGACGACGCGTCCGCGTACGACAAGGCGCGGGTGGCGCTGCGCGCCCGGATCGCCATGCCGACCGGCACGGAGATCAACGTCGCGACGCCGAACGACACGAGCATCGCGAGCAGCGGCTCGTCGACCACCTGACCGCCCAGGTAGCCCATCGTGGCGGGGTAGCAGCTCCACAGCAGCGAGCCGATCGCCGCGACCGGCACGAACCGCTTCAGCGGCCACTTCAGACTGCCAGCCAGCATCGCGCCGACGATGCCGCCCGCGGGCAGGAACCGTGCCGCGATCAGGATCGACTCGCCCTTCGTCGCCAGGTGGTCGGCCGTCCACACGACCATCGCCCTGGCCTTCGCGGACTTGTTCAGCTTGTTCAGTGCCCGCATCCCCATCTGGCGGCCGAGGTGGAAGTTCACCATGTCCGCGACGAGGCACCCGAGGGCCGCCGTGGCGATCACCACGTAGAGGGGGAGGCCGCCGTTGGACGCCAGCACGCCCGCACCGATGAGCACGGCCTCGGTGGGGAGGAGCGGGACGGCTGCTACCAGGAACAGCACGACGAGCGTGGCGGTCATGATCCGGGAACGTACGGCACTGAGGTGAACACTCCCGTACCGCTGTGTTCTTCAGCATCCACACAGCAAGCGTGATCTCACCCGCAGGGCTTGGCCTCCGGCCCCCACGTTCCAGCCTACGTCCAGGGTCTGACAATCCCGCGTGTCGTACGTTCCCGCCCCGTGTGTCCTACGTTCCGGACCCCCGAGTTCTACGTTCGTGCTCGGCACACTGGAACCGTGACCGATCAACCCACGTGGGACGACGCCGCCTACCTCGAACTGGTCCGCAAAGCGTGCTTCGTCTGCGAACTCCTCGCCGGCAACCCGGACTACCCGCACCACGTCGTCTACCGCGACGAGCACGCGGCCGTGTTCCTCAACCGCTTCCCGTCGATGCACGGCCACCTGCTGGTGACCCCGACGAAGCACCGCGAACACGTGGTCACGGACTTCGAACTGGACGAGTATCTGGCCGTCCAGGCGATCGTCCACAAAGCAGGCAAGGCACTGACCGAAACCGTCCCGACGGAACGGCTGTACGTCCTCAGCCTCGGCAGCCAGCAGGGCAACCGCCACGTCCACTGGCACCTCGCCCCGCTACCACCAGACACCCCGTACGAAGAACAGCAGTTCGCGGCGTTCCAAACCATGACCCGCCTGAACGACGAAGCCGGGCACGCACTGGCGGCCCGGCTCCGTCACAAGCTGAACTAGCGGTTGGCCCGGTTCACGGCCGACACCACGGCCCGCAGCGAAGCGGCCACAGTGGACGAGTCGATCCCGACACCCCACAGCACCCGATCCCCGACCGCGCATTCGAGGTACGCGGCAGCACGGGCGTCATCACCGGCGGAGAGAGCGTGCTCGGCGTAGTCCAGCACCCGAACGTCGTACCCAACGGAAGCGAGAGCGTCCACAAAGGCCGCGATGGGACCGTTGCCGGAACCGGTGATCTCGTGCTCGTCACCGTCGACGCGGATCACCGCGGTGATCTCCTCGTGCCCGCTGCCGTCGGACGACGCACGGTGCCGCACCAGGTGCAGGGGTACGCGCCCGTCGAGGTACTCCACCGAGAACGCGTCCCACATGTCCTTCGGGCCGATCTCGCCGCCCTGGGTGTCGGTGACCTCCTGGATGACGCGGGAGAACTCGATCTGCAGGCGCCGCGGCAGGTCGAGGTGGTGCTCCTGCTTCATCAGGTACGCGACGCCGCCCTTGCCGGACTGGGAGTTGACCCGGATGACTGCCTCGTAGCTGCGCCCCACGTCCTTCGGGTCGATGGGCAGGTACGGAACTTCCCACGGGTACTCGTCGACGTGCTGGCCCGCATCCTTCGCCTCGGCCTCCAGGGCCTCGAAGCCCTTCTTGATGGCGTCCTGGTGGGAGCCGGAGAACGCGGTGAACACCAGGTCGCCGCCGTAGGGGTGGCGCTCCGGGACGGGCAGCTGGTTGCAGTACTCGACGGTCCGGCGGATCTCGTCGATGTCCGAGAAGTCGATCTGCGGGTCGATGCCCTGGCTGAACATGTTCATCGCCAGGGTCACCAGGCAGACGTTGCCGGTGCGCTCGCCGTTGCCGAACAGGCAGCCCTCGATGCGGTCCGCGCCGGCCAGGTAGCCGAGCTCGGCGGCGGCCACGCCGGTGCCGCGGTCGTTGTGCGGGTGCAGCGACAGGATGATCGAGTCGCGACGATCCAAATTGCGCGACATCCACTCGATGGAGTCGGCGTACACGTTGGGCGTCGCCATCTCGACCGTGGCCGGCAGGTTGATGATCAACGGGCGAGCGGGAGTAGGAGCGATCACGGCCGATACCGCGTTGCAGACTTCCAGGGCGTACGACAGCTCAGTGCCCGTGTAGGACTCCGGCGAGTACTCGTAGCGGAACTCGGTCTCCGGGTACTTCTTGGCCTCTTCCAACGCGAAAGCGGCCGCGTCCACCGCGATCTGCTTGATGCCCGCACGGTCGGAACGGAACACCACGCGCCGCTGCAGGATCGACGTCGAGTTGTAGAAGTGGACGATCGCCTGCGAAGCGCCGCGCAGCGACTCGAAGGTGCGCGCGATGAGCTCCGGGCGGCACTGGGTCAGCACCTGGATGGTGACGTCATCGGGGATCGCGCCGTCCTCGATGATCTCGCGGACGAAGTCGAAGTCGGTCTGCGACGCGGCCGGGAAGCCGACCTCGATCTCCTTGAATCCCATCCGGACGAGCAGGTCGAACATCTTGCGCTTGCGCGCCGGGGACATCGGGTCGATCAGCGCCTGGTTGCCGTCGCGCAGGTCCACCGCGCACCACAGCGGCGCCTCGGTAATTCGTTTGGTGGGCCACGTGCGGTCGGGTACGTCCACTACCTCGACGGTTTCGTGGAACGGCCGGTAGCGGTGGAACGGCATCGAGCTGCCGAGCTGCGTGTTCCACGACGGTTGCGACGAAGGGGCCGGACGCGCGGGCTGGCGGATGCGGCTGGTGCCGGAGGTGTAGGCGTCGGGTGACGTGGTCATGAGATGTGCTCCTGCTGCTGATCGTTGCCAACGACGACCGGCGGCAACGCTGAATCCCGCGACGGGGGGCCGGTCTGATCAGACCCCGTCACGGCAGCGAAGCAGGAGGGCACGCGCCACGTCGGACAGAGTAACCACACCCCGTCCGGATTCGGAACCGACCGCCCAGATTGTGGACGTCACCCGATCGTGTTTCGACCTGCGCGAATACGGGCAACTCTCATGTATGGCCAGATTACGTACATACAGTGGTCGCGGTACGGCGTCCCGCGTGATCAGCGGCATCGGCGCGTTGTTCGCGCTCATCGAGATCATCTACATCCTGATGATCGTTCTGGGTGCGAACCAGGACAACGGCTTCTTCCGCTTCATCCGGTCGCTCGCCGAACCGCTCGCCCTGTTCTTCCCAGGGCTGTTCGATACCGGTAACTACAACGTCAGCGTTTTCCTCAACTACGGTCTCGCAGCCGTGTTCTGGCTGGTCGTGACCGGAATCCTGGCGCGAGCGGTCGCTCGCTACTGAGTAGTACCCTCCGGCCATGCGCAGCCGCATCGTCGGAATCGTCGCCGGGGTGTTGAGCTGGATCGGGCTCGCGCTGGCGGTGGTGCTCGTCGTTCACGTCGTGCTCACCGTCGGCGGGGCCAATCCGGACAACACGATCACCCGCACCGTCAAGGACCTCGCCCAGCCGCTCGCCCTCGGCTTCCGCGACCTCTTCACACCCAGCGACGCCAAGCTTCGCGTCCTGGTCAACTTCGGCATCGCCGCACTGTTCTGGCTCGCCATCCGCGCACTCGTGCTGCGTCTGGTCAGGCGCCTCGGCTAGCAGCCGGGCAACGGCGGCAGTTCCGACGCCGGCACCGCGGACGGCACCCGCACCCGTTCGCCGAGCTGCACCGTCAACGCGCCGCCCACCACTCGGAGCGAGTAACCCGGCCGGTTCGAGCGGAACGTGCCACCGCTGCGCAGGTCCGTCACATGGCTCCATTCGGTACTGAACGTCACGAGGTCGCCGGACACGCGCACGTTCTGGATCTCGTGCGGGCTGACCTCCACCTGCGCGATCCTCCGCGCCTCCGGCCATTCCGCACGCCACGCGTACACGGAGTTGTTCGACACCCACGCGAGAGTCTTCTCGTCGGCGGCCATCCACCTGCTCGCCTGCCGCACCTGCTCCGGCCCGCGCAGCACGCCGTTCTCGTGCCACAACAGCTCGTCGCCGAAGAACACCGGGTTGGTCTGCACACCGCGCGCGACGATCTCGTCCTTGCGCGCCGCCAGGTCGTACCGGTGCAGCTCACCGTCCACAACCCACGCGGCCTTGCCGTGCCTCGTGAACGTGGTGAACAGCGGCCCGGACCGGCGGCCCTCGGGATTGGCGTCCAGCACGAACGGCTCGGCGTCCGACAGGGAATCCCACGCGTAGGCGGTCCACCAGCCGAGGTTGCCCGCGCTGTGGCCGAGGCCGAACGTCAGCCAGCGCCCGTCGAAGTCCGCGCCGACGAACTCACCTTCCGCCTGCATGACCTCGCGCACCTTGCCGCCGGAGACCATCAGCAGTCCGCGGTCCTTGCTCTGGGTGAACACCGTCCGGCCGTCCGGGCTCGCCGCGACGACGTTCGCCTGCGTGCCGAGGTCGCGCAGTTCGGAGTCGGCCACCCGGCGGACCCAGCTCTCCGGCAACGCGACCGAGCACAGTGGACCGTCGGACGCCGTCGGCACGGCGACCACGTTCACGTCCGGCGGCTGGGCGGGCGCCACGGAGATCGTGCCGCACGCGCTGACGACCAGGACCAATGCGAGCGACCACAACTTCACGAGATCCCCCCAGAGCTCAGAACGCCGGCTGCCCCCAGCTGCCGGTGAAGACCGTCTCGCTCAGGGGACGCCTGACCCGCTCGCGGCGTTCCTTCTCCTGGAGATCTTTTGGCAGATCTTCGATTCGGCCCGGCCGCCCGATCGCCACGACGACAACGGGCCGCACGTCGTCCGGCATCGAGAACGCCTCGTGCACGTGCTCCTTGTAGAACCCGCCCATCTGGTGCGCGATCAGCCCGCTGTCCACGGCCTGCAGCACCAGGTTCTCCATCGCGAGCCCGAGTCCGTAGTCCGTGTTGGGCAGCGGACCCCGCGAGTCGGCGGTGATCACCGCGCCCAGCAGCAGCACCGAGGCGCGCCAGGCCCACGACTGGTTGCCGGTGCGCAGCGTGTCGAAGATCCGCTTGAACGTGTCGTCACCGCGGTAGCCGAGCACGAACCGCGCGGGCTGGCTGTTGCCGTGTGACGGCGCCCAGCGCGCCGCCTCCAGCAGGACCCGCATCTCGTCCGGCGTCACGACGGCGTGCTCGTCGAACGCCCGCGGACTCCATCGGGAAGCGATGAGCTCGTTCATTGGGATCGCCTCTCGGGACGTGCTGGGCCAGCCTCGTGATCAGCGGTGCCTGTCGTCTTGGCAAACTGTGAACTGTCGGCTCGACACTGGTGAAGCGGGCGTACAAGTACCGCTTCTACCCGACCGAACAGCAGCGACAGGAGTTGCTGCGCACATTCGGCTGCGTGCGTCTGGTCTATAACAAGGCGCTGGAAGCCCGCACCACGGCGTGGTCCGCCGAGCAACGTCGAGTGAGCTACGCCGACACTTCCGCGATGCTCACCGGCTGGAAGCAGACCGACGAGCTGGCGTTCCTGTCCGAGGTGTCGTCGGTGCCGCTGCAGCAGTGCTTGCGGCATCTGCAGCGTGCATTCGCGGGGTTTTTCGCCAAACGGGCCCGCTACCCGCGGTTCAAGTCCAGGAAGCGGGCCCGGCAGTCGGCCGAGTACACCAGGTCCGGATTTCGGTGGCGAGACGGGCAGCTCACCCTCGCAAAGATGAGTGAGCCGATCGACATCGTCTGGTCCCGCCCCCTCCCGGACGGCGCCGAGCCGTCGACCGTCACTGTGTCCCGCGACGCGGCAGACCGCTGGTTCGTGTCGATCCTGGTCGAAACCGTCGTCCCGCATCACGCGCCCGCAGGTGGTGTGGTGGGAGTGGACGCCGGCATCACCTCGCTGCTGACGCTGTCGACCAGCGAGAAGATCATCAACCCGAAGCACGAGCGGCGCGAGCGCATCAGGCTCGCGAAAGCGCAGCGATGTCTGGCGCGCAAAGCCAAAGGCTCTCGTAATCGGGACAAAGCCCGCCGCAAAGTCGCACGTATCCACGCCCACATCGCCGACCGCCGGCGCGATCATCTGCACAAGCTGACCTCTCGACTCGTTCGTGAGAACCAAACGATCGTGATCGAGGACTTGAACGTGTCGGGGATGTTGCGTAACGGCGGGCTGGCTCGCGCAGTCTCCGACGCCTCGTGGTCGGGGTTCCGTTCCATGCTTGAGTACAAGGCAGCGTGGTACGGGCACGGGCGTGAGGTGATCGCGGTCGATCGGTGGTTCCCGTCGAGCAAGATGTGCTCGGCTTGCGGAGCGCTGGCCGATGCCATGCCGCTGAGTGTGCGGGAGTGGACGTGCCGGTGTGGCGCGGCCCATGACCGAGACGTCAACGCGGCGCTCAACATTCTGGCCGCCGGGCTGGCGGTTGCAGCCTGTGGAGACGGTGTCAGACCAACCCGGCGCTAGTCGGCGAGGCAACTGTCGAAACCTCCCCGTATGGGTGAAGAAGCAGGAACCGTCAGCTGTAGGGCCGACGGGAAGTCAAATCGCGTACTGCCACCCCGTGATCGCGTAGGCGCCGAACCATGCGCTGAACACGGCCACCATGCCCAGCACCGTGATCGTGGTCGACGTGCGGCGTTTCGCCAAGGCCAGCGCGATCGGCACGAGCAGCGTGAACGCCGGGACCAGCAGGCGGGCCTTGGAGTTCATCAGGCCGTTCGAGCCGATGTCCATCATCAAGACGCCGAACGCGTAGACCATCAACGGCCACTCGACCCGGCGCCGGATCCCGACGATCAGCAGCACGATCGCGCCCGCCAGGAACCACACCGTCGCGAGCTCCAGCACCGACCGGGGATTGCCCAGGTGGATCAGCGCGAACTTCCACGTGGCCGCGCCGCCGTCGAACCGCGAGTCCCAGCCGCGTTCCTGCAGCGCGAACCAGCCGTCGAGGCGGCCGGTGCGGGCGGCGACCCAGCCGAGGTAGCCGACCATGCCGACCGGGGCCACGATCCCGCCGAGCCACGCCCGCCAGTCACCTCGGCGTTCGATCACGGCGGCGACCGCCGCGAGCCCGACGGCCAGGATCAGCGCCGCCGCGGTCGGCCGGACCAGGCCGGCGGCGGCGCAGCAGACGCCCGCGAGGATCCAGCGGCGTTCCACCACGCCGACCAGGGCCCATGCGGCGAACGCGCAGAACGTCGCCTCGGCGTACGCCATCGACAGCACGATCGCCATCGGCGACGCGGCGAACAGGGCGACCAGGATCAGGCCGGTCTTCTCGGACCCGCCGCGGATCGCCCGGCCCAGCCGGTACAGGCCGTACGCGCAGAACACGCCGCTGACCAGGCTGACCGTGAACGCCGCGCCGGTCACGTCGACACCGGGCAGGCCGTCCACCCAGCGCACCAGCGCGGGATAGCCGGGGAAGAACGCGAGCGGCGTCTCCGCCGTGCGCCGGCCGAACGCGTCCACGAGCTTCGGGTCGACGTTGTTGTAGCCGCTCTCGGCGATGCCGAGGAACCAGTGGCCGTCCCACGACGTCAGCACCGAGGTGACCGACTTGTGCGCGTTGTCGGCCATCAGGACGAGGACCAGCATGCCGAGCTGACGGACCGCGAGGAACACCAGCGCCGGCGCGACGAGCAGCGTCACACGGTGTCTGAGCACCCGTGTTCGCACGCTCTCCTGCATCGCTGGGGGAGCCTCCACCACGTCGACGGTCGACACCTCGGACAGAGTAGTGCCCGTCACGGCACCCGATTCCCACTGGTCGGTACGGGTAGGCTCGCCTCCGACGTGGGATTTCGGCAAGTCGTGAGGAGGCAGGTCGGTGGCGCTCGTCGTCCAGAAGTACGGCGGATCATCGGTGGAGAGTGCCGAGCGGATCAAACGCGTGGCCGAGCGCATCGTCGCGACACGTAAGGCCGGCAACGACGTCGTCGTCGCCGTCTCCGCGATGGGTGACTCGACCGACGAGCTGCTCGACCTGGCCCGTCAGGTGTCCCCGGTCCCGCCCGCGCGTGAGCTCGACATGCTGCTCACGTCCGGCGAACGCATCTCGATGTCGCTGCTCGCCATGGCCATCCACTCGCTGGGTGCCGAGGCGCGGTCGTACACGGGCTCGCAGGCCGGCGTGATCACCACGGCGGTGCACGGCAAGGCGCGCATCATCGACGTGACGCCGAGCCGGATCCAGGACGCGCTCGCCGACGGCGCCATCGCGATCGTCGCGGGCTTCCAGGGCGTCAGCCAGGACTCTAAGGAGATCACCACGCTCGGCCGTGGCGGCACCGACACCACCGCGGTGGCGTTGGCCGCGGCGCTGAAGGCCGACGTGTGTGAGATCTACACCGACGTGGACGGCGTGTTCACCGCCGACCCGCGCATCGTGCCGAACGCCCGCCGGCTGGAGACGATCTCCTACGAGGAGATGCTCGAGATGGCCGCGTGCGGCGCGAAGGTGCTCATGCTCCGCTGCGTCGAGTACGCGCGCCGCTACGGCGTACCCGTGCACGTCCGATCTTCGTTCAGCAACAAGCCCGGGACCATCGTGTCCGGGTCAGTGGAGGACCAAACCGTGGAACAGGCGATGATCACCGGCGTCGCGCACGACCGGTCCGAGGCCAAGGTCACCGTGACCGCCGTGCCCGACCACCCCGGCGTGGCAGCCAAGATCTTCCGTGTCGTCGCGCAGGCCGAGCTCGACATCGACATGGTCGTGCAGAACATCTCGCAGGCCGCGTCCGGCCGCACCGACATCACGTTCACGCTGTCGAAGGACGACGGCCCGCGTGCGGTGGCGGCGCTGGAGAAGGCGCGCGCCGAGATCGGCTTCGACCAGGTCCTCTACGACGACCACGTGGGCAAGGTGTCGCTGATCGGCGCGGGCATGCGCTCGCACCCCGGCGTCACGGCCACCTTCTGTGAGGCGCTCGCGACCGCGGGCGTCAACATCGAGATCATCTCCACCTCGGAGATCCGCATCTCGGTGATCTGCCGCGACACCCAGCTCGACGACGCCGTGCGCGCGCTGCACGACGCGTTCGAGCTCGGCGGCGACGAAGAGGCCGTTGTCTACGCGGGGAGTGGCCGATGAGCGCCCCGGTTCTCGCGCTGGTCGGCGCGACCGGTGCCGTCGGCACCGTGATGATCGACATCATGAACACCCGCTCCGACTTCCCGTGGGGCGAGGTCCGGCTGATCGCGTCCCCGCGCTCTGCGGGCAAGAAGATCAACGTGCGCGGCCAGGAGCTGACCGTCATCGCGTTGTCCCCCGAGGCGTTCGACGGCGTGGACATCGCGATGTTCGACGTGCCGGACGAGATCTCCGCCGAGTGGGCGCCCATCGCGGCGTCGCGCGGTGCGATCGCGGTCGACAACTCCGGCGCCTTCCGCATGGACCCCGAGGTGCCGCTGGTGGTGCCCGAGGTCAACGTCGACAAGATCGGCGACCGGCCGCGCGGCATCATCGCGAACCCGAACTGCACGACCCTGTCGATGATGGCCGCGCTCGGTGCCCTGCACCGGGAGTTCGAGCTCCGCGAGCTCGTGGTCTCGTCGTACCAGGCGGCGTCGGGCGGCGGCCAGGCGGCGATCGACCGGCTCTACGACGAGCTGTCCGCGGTGGCGGGCAAGCAGGTCGGCGTGGAGGCCGGTGACGTCCGGTCCACAGTGGAGGCTGCGGGCCTGCCCATCGCGGACTCGCCGTTCCCCGCGCCGCTGGCGCTGAACGTCGTGCCGTGGGCCGGTTCGCTGAAGGACGACGGCTGGACGTCCGAGGAGCTCAAGGTCCGCAACGAGTCCCGCAAGATCCTCGGCATCCCGGACCTCAAGGTGTCGGCGACCTGCGTGCGCGTCCCGGTCGTGACCACCCACTCGCTGGCCGTCCACGCGACGTTCGCCCGTGAGGTGACGGTCGAGCAGGCGCACAAGATCTTCGAGGCGCAGCCGACCGTCGTCCTGATCGACGACCCGGCCGCCAAGAAGTTCCCGACGCCGGCCGACGTCGTGGGCGAGGACGCGACCTTCGTCGGGCGCGTGCGCCAGGCGCTGGACTTCCCGAACACGCTCGACTTCTTCGTGTGCGGCGACAACCTCCGCAAGGGCGCGGCGCTGAACACGTACGAGATCGCGGAAGCCCTCGCCAAGACCCTGTGAATAAGCCTTAACCGGCCCCCATCGGGATTTATCACCCGATGGGGGTCTTTACTTTGTTCTGACCAGTGCGTTTTCGGCGTATTTTCCGGCCGTGGATTGGGAAACGCCCGCAATGCGCCGCGCTCTGGCCAGGCGCGACATCGGTGCGGTGTATCGGCTGGTCTGCGCGGCGGGGGCCTCCCAGCGGCGCATCGCCGACCTCGTCGGACAGAGTCCCTCGGAGGTGTCCGAAATCCTCGCGGGCCGAGCCGTTCGCACATACGACGTGCTCGCGCGAATTGCCGATGGTCTTGGAATACCGCGCGAATACCTGGGCCTCGCGCACATTCCCGCGTACGGTGAGGAGGCGAGCCAGCGAACGGAGGACGAATCCGTGAAGCGTCGCCAGTTCC
Source organism: Lentzea sp. NBRC 105346 (assembly GCF_030269605.1). Classification (GTDB taxonomy): domain Bacteria; phylum Actinomycetota; class Actinomycetes; order Mycobacteriales; family Pseudonocardiaceae; genus Lentzea. Next base: position 8,136 of record NZ_BSTQ01000011.1, on the reverse strand, counting down.
TCGCCAATGCCGCCGCGATCATCGTCGGCGACGCCGTCCTCGGCGACCCGGCCGCCACCGCCGCCCCGCCGACGGCCATCGAAGCCACGAGCCGGGTGGGCATGGCCGACGTGTACCGGCTGCGAGCCACCACCGCTTCACTGCGACAGCTCGACTACCGGCTCGGCGGCGGCGCTTCGCGGGTCGCCGCGCTGGCCCAGGTGCAGGCGTCCGAGACGTTGTTCCAGGCATCGATGACCGACGAGGTGCGCAAGCATCTGCACAACGCGGTCGCGGACCTGCACAACGTGGTGGGCTGGGCGTCGTTCGACAGCCTCATGGCTGATCAGGGACGGCACCACTTCCTCCGAGCGCTCGAGCACTCGAAGCAGGCCGAGGACCCAGGGCTCTGTGCCTTCCTGCTGTGCCGGATGGGGCACATCGACATGGCGAACGACCGTCCGGGGGAGGCGCTCAAGCTCTTCCAGCTCGCCGAGTTGCCTGCCGCCGAGGCGCGTCTCGGGGCGATCGGCTTCGTCACCTCGTGCTATCAGGCGCGCGCCTACTCCGAGATGGGGCGCGCCGACCGGGCGCTGGACCTGACGAGTCGCAGCGAGGACAACTATGCGCGGCACGTCGATGATGCGGTTCCGGAGTGGCTGGAGTACTTCCGTTCCTGGGGTGCGGAATCGGTGCGCGGCAACGTCTGCTTCGCGCTCACCCGTGAGCACCCGGAGCACGCGCCCATGGCGTTCGAGGCGATGCGGACCACGGTGAACGCGCAGAAGGCCGGGCTGGAGAAGGACAACCTCATGGACCTGGCCACCCTCGCGACGCTGCACATTCGGGGAGGCAACACTGAGCACGGTCTCCGCATGGGCGGAAACATCGTGGATCGGGCCGAGCGAGTCGCCTCGAAGCGCCTGAACAAGTGGCTGCGTGTTCTCGCCGACGCGGCGACGGAGTGCGGTGCTGCCGATGGGCGGGATCTGGCTCACACCATTGGTTTGCTCCCGTAAGGTGAGTCGCTGTGAATACCGAGTGGGAAGCCGCTTGGTCGGCCGCAGCGCACTTGTACCGGCACCTGTTGTCGGGTGGCGAACCGCAGACCATGTTCACACCGCTACTGCTGGATCCCGGTGAGGACGCCTACTCCGATCTGCCGCTGACCTACTCCCGTTTCTACGGGATGAACGTGGAGTACCAGCAGACCACCGGCCTGTTCCTCGGTTCGCCGTTGTTCATGGCGGCCGGGTACGCCGCGACGGCGGTGGGCAACTCGATGGCCCGCAACCGGGCCGCCGCGCAGGCGGCACCGCAGTGGCGGGAGCACTGCCTGGCGCGCACGGTGGTGACGAACGTCCGGACGCGGTGCCTGGTCAACGGTCAGTGGATCGGGTTCGATCACGGAGCGATGGTCGAGTTCACCGCCGACCTGCCGAACGCCGCGTGTGTCATGACCTTCAACGGCGTGGAACCGCTGTGTCTCAACGGGATCGGTGCTCCCTGGCTCGCTGTGCTGCTGTCCTACTTCCTGCACGGCCGCGAACGCCTCGGCGTCCTGCCCCACCTGCATCCGCTTCAGCAGATCGGCTTCAAGTAGCCGGGGTCGACCCAGCCCGACCGGTTGTCCTCGGTTTCGACCTGCCACTGCCGGGTTTCGCGGTTCTTCACGGTCAGCTTCAGTCCGCGTGGCAGTTGTGTCACCGGGTTGGTGTGCTCGTCTCGAAGCCACAGGTCTTTCGCCGCGATTTCGTACTTGTCGCACCTGCCCTGCGGAGCTGGTGTTGCTTGTGGAGTCGGCTCACCGGTGGAGTCCGGTTCTCGAACCAGCACGACAACCAAGATCGCGATCGCGCTCAACGCGACGAGGGTGGCCACAATGGCGATCCCCTTGTAGGAGCGGGGTGCGGGCTGCTTCGGTACCGGCTTCATGTCGAGGATGTCTCTGATCGCCCTCAACTCCGTTTCGGCGAACTTCCGCTCTCCCTTCAAGGAACGGCAGATCGTCGCCTTGGATGTCTCGATGCCGACAGCCTTCAGTCGCTCGACCAGATCCTTCTGGGTCAACCTCTTCCGCGCCATCTCTTCCTTGAGGACCGTCACGTCCGTCGCAGCGATTTCAGTCATTTCTCTCTTTCACTTCGGTGCGTTTCAGCAGGTAGGGGACTTGTAAAATTTCATTGTTGAAATATCTTGCGGCCGCGATTCGTGATGTGTCCTACTCGTTGTGTCGGCGCTCGCTCCGCGCAGACGATAACAAACCGCTACTAGTGAGGGATGCTCAGTAAATGGTTCGCAAATCCGCTGCTCTCGGCCTGGCGGCGCTCGCTGCGGTCGTCGTGCTGGCAATGCCCGGTCAGGCGTCCGCAGGCTCGAAGACGAAGCTCTTCCTGAGGTTCGCGACGAAGAGCGCGTGCACAGTTCACCTGAACTACCCCAAAGAAGGGGTCGTGGCCAACAGCACGTTCACGGTGCCCACCGGAAAGACCATTGTTTGGCGATACAACGTCAATGAGACCTGGGCCCTCATCTCCTACCAGGACCGAGCGCACAAGCAGTTCCCCTGGTGGGGGTTCACGAAGCGCGACTGCATCGGCAAGTCGATCAAGCAGTCGGATTACCCCGCCGGACACCCGGTACCCGACAAGATCCTGGAGGGGCGCAGCCGGGTCGCGAGCGACGGCTGGCGACGTGTCACGTTCAACGTGCCGGCCGCTCCCGTTGCCGTCCACCACAAGAAGGTGACCAGGAACGCGACTCTCCGCGACGACGCCAACTTCGTGATCGGCAACGTCAAGGAGGGGTGGCACGTCGACGTCACCAACGTGACCCGTTCCAACGGTCACTGGGTCGAGGTGTACGTCCCGAACGCGAAGCGGTGGGCCTACATCGAGCGGGCGGCGCTCGCCTGACCGCGGGCATACTGCGCGCATGACCGAAGTCGTGCTGGGCGTGGATCTGGGCACCACCGCGACGAAGGTGATCGCCGTCGACCGGCGGGCCAAGGTGGTCGCCTCGGCGGAGCGTGAGTATTCGATGCGCACCATGTCCGAAGGCCACGCCACGCACGACCCGTCGCGAGTGCTCGACGCCGCTTTCCAGGCTCTGGCCGAGGTGGCGGCGTCGGGCACCGTTCGCGCGTTGTCGTTGACCGGCGCGATGCACACGTTGCTGGGGCTGAACGACGGCGAGCCCGTCACGGAGTCGTTGAGCTGGGCGGACAACCGGGCGGTCGAGCAGACCGAACGCCTGCGCGGTACGGCCCGCGGCAAGGCACTGCACCAGGCCACCGGCACGCCGATCCACTCGATGTCGCCGCTGACGAAGCTCGCGTGGTTCGCCGAGCACGGCTTCACCGCCCAGAAGTGGTGTGGTCTCAAGGACTTCGTCCATCGCGAGCTCACGGGCCGGTTCACCACCGAGCACTCGTCGGGCTCCGGCACAGGCCTGATGGACATCCGGCGGCTCGAGTGGCACCCGGACGCGCTCGACTTCGCCCAGATCAGCGCCGACCAGCTCCCCGAGCTCGAAGCGCCGACCGCGCACAGCCCGCTCACCGCGGAGATTCCCGGACTGCCCAAGGGTTTGCCGGTCGTCGCGGGTGGCGGTGACGGACCGATGGGCAACCTCGGCGTCGGCGCGGTCGTGCCCGGTGTGGGGGCGGTGTCGCTGGGAACCAGCGGTGCGTTGCGGGTCGCCCAGGAGGGGCCCGGAGTCGACGACGAGTGCCGGACGTTCTGCTACGCCATCGGCGACGGGCTGTGGGCGCGTGGCGGCGCGATCAGCAACGGCGGGGTCGTGGCGCAGTGGGCGGCCGAGACGTTCGGCGTCGACGTGGGGGAGCTGCTGACCCGCGCGGGCGAGGTTCCTGTTGGCGCACAAGGGATCGTGGCCCTGCCGTACCTGCTCGGCGAGCGCGCGCCGTGGTGGGATCCGACCGCTCGCGCGGCGTTGCTCGGCTTCCGGCGGGAGCACGGGCCGGCGGAGATCACGCGGGCGTTGGTGGAGGGTGTGTGCCAGCAGCTCGCGACGGTGCTGGACGCGGTGCCGCACGTGGACAGCGTGCGGGTCACCGGTGGCGCGTTCCGCAGTCCGTTGTGGGCGGAGGTGCTGGCGGCGGCGTTCGGGCTGCCGCTGGAGATCACCGAGGACAGCGAGGGCTCCGCGGTCGGGGCGGCGCTGCTGGCGTGGCGGGCGCTCGGTGAGCTGGAGTCGCTGACGGCCGCCGCGGACATCGTGGTGCCTACGCGGCGGATCACCCCGGATCCGGACAAGGTCGCGTACTACGCGCGGAAGAGGCCTTTGGTGCAGCGTGCGTACGGCGCGCTGAAGGACCTTTGGGAGGACCAAAGGCCGTAGTCGTGATCGTCCGTCCGGCGCACTCTCCACGGATGACGTTCATTCAACTGATCGAGTACCGGACGAGCCAGCCCGAGCAGCTGGACAAGCTGATGGACGAGTGGATGGCCTCGTCGCAGGGCGAGCGGACCGCCACCAGGGCCGTCACGACCAGTGACCACGACACGCCCGGCACCTACGTCGAGATCGTCGAGTTCCCGTCGTACGAAGAGGCGATGCGCAACTCGGAGATGCCGCAGACCAGCGAGTTCGCCGCTCGCCTCGCGGCGCTCTGCGACGGTGAGCCGACCTTCCGCAACCTCGACGTGCAGCGGGAGGACAAGCTCTAAACACAGTCGGGGCAGTATCCCCAGAAGACGACCTCGGCCTCGTCGATCACGAAGCCGTGGGTGTCGGACGGCTCGAGGCACGGCGCGTCGCCCACGACGCAGTCGACGTCCTCGGTGCGCCCGCAGCCGCGGCACACCAGGTGGTGGTGGTTGTCACCGGTGCGCGTCTCGTAGCGCGCGGGGTGGCCCGCGGGTTCGATCCGGCGCACCAAGTCGGACCGCGTGCACGCGTGCAGCACGTCGTATACCGCCTGCGTGGAGACCGTGCCGAGCCGGGCGCGCACGCCGTCGGCCACCTGCTCCGCCGTCGTGTGCGGATGTGTGTAGAGCCACTCCAGCACCGCCAGGCGGGGTGCCGTGATGCGCAGCCCCGCCTGTTTGAGCAGCTCCCGTGGTTCCAACTTCATAGCCTCGCTAAATATTCTGTTGCCGGTCAGGCCACCATGGTGGGGTGACCCTCGCCCCGTTCCAACACGTCCTCCGGCTGCCTGGGGTTCGAACCCTGATGGTGTTGATGTTGCTGGCGAGGATTCCACCGACGGCCGTGGGTGTCACCATGACACTTCACGTGGCAGTCACGCTCGACCGCGGCTATGGCGCCGCCGGACTCGCCAGCGCGGTGATCACCGTCGGCATCGGCATCGGGTCGCCGCTGATGGGGCGCCTGATCGACCGCCGCGGCCTGCGCACGATGTTGCTGCTCTCGGTCACGAGCATGACCCTGTTCTTCCTGCTCGCACCCCTGATGACGTACGTGGTGCTGCTCGTGGCGGGGTTCGTCGCGGGCGTCCTGTGCGTGCCCGCGATGTCGCTCGGTCGGCAGGCGATCACCGCACTCGTGCCGGTTCACCAGCGACGCACGGCCATGTCCCTGGATTCGATCTCGGTCGAGCTGTCGTTCATGGTCGGCCCGGCGCTAGGCGTGCTGGTGGCGACGAAGCTCTCGACGAGCTGGGCGCTGGCCGTGATCGGGCTCGCGACGCTGGCGTCCGGTGCGTTGCTCTACGCGGTCAACCCGGTGCTGGTGCACGAGGACGACGACGTCGAGGGGCCGCACCCGAGCAAGCGCGAATGGGTCACCGGGCCGCTGCTCGCCACACTCGCGGTCGCCGCGGGCGCGGTGTTCGCGCTGAGCGCGATGGAGGTCGCCATCGTGGCCAGCCTGGAGCGCGTCGGCGAGGCCAGTTGGATCGGCGTCGTGTTCGTCGTCATGTGCGCGTCGTCGGCCATCGGCGGCCTGATCTACGGCTCGATCAAGCGCCCACCAGGTCAGATCACGCTGATGGCGCTGCTGGCGTTGTTTGCGATCCCGGTCGGGCTCGGGGACGGCAACTGGCTGGTCCTGTCACTGGCGTTGATCCCGATGAACGTGATGTGCGCGCCGACGATCGCCGCCACCGCGGAGAAGATCACCGGACTGGTGCCGCCCACCGTGCGCGGCGAGGCGCTCGGCCTGCACGGCTCCGCGTTCACGTTCGGATCGGCGATCGGTCTGCCCCTCGCGGGTGTCGCGATCGACCACTCGGGCCCGCCGCTCGGGTTCGTCGTGGCTGGAGCGGGCGGGTTGCTGCTCGCGGCGCTCGCAGTCGTGCTGACGCGCCGGTCAGGCCGGCTCGGAGAGGTCCTGGGCGGAGTTCGCGAGAGCGAGGCCGGTGCGTAGCGCGCCGACCGCCTCCGCGACCGCCTCACGGAACACCCCGCCGACGCCGAGGATGTTGGCGAACCCGTGGAACAGGCCCTCGTGCCTGCGCAGCACCACGGGAACGCCGGCCTCGGCGAGCTTGGCCGCAAACGCTTCCCCCTCGTCGCGCAACGGGTCGAAACCCGCCGTCGCGAGGTAGGTGGGCGGCATCTTGCTCAGGTCCTCGGCCAGCATCACGGACACGCGCGGGTCGTGCCTTTCATCGAGCCCTGGGGCGTAGTGGTCCAGGAACCAGTCCATCTTTTCGTCGGTCAGGAAGAAGCCGTTGCCGAAGAGCTCCCGCGACCGCCGCCGAACCGACGCGTCCACACCGGGGTAGAAGAGCAGCAGGAACACCGCCGCGCCGGGGTTCTGGTGCGCGGTCACCGCGGCCAGGTTGCCGCCCGCGCTGTCGCCGCCGAGCACGATCCGCGCCGGGTCGATTTCCAGGTCGGCGGCCTTCTTGACGGCGTACTCGAGCACGGTCTGCGCGTCCTCGACCGCGGCCGGAAACGGGTTCTCGGGCGCCAGCCGGTAGTCCGCGGCCAGCAGCTTGATGCCCGCCTCGGCGGCCAGGAACCGGCACAGCTGGTCGTGGCTCTCCAGGCTGCCGGACACCCATCCGCCGCCATGGAAGAAGATCAGCAGTGGGGTGTCCTTGCTTTTGTGCGGCGTGTAAAGCCGTGCGGCGAAGTTCCCGATCTTCAGGTTCCTCGTGTCGACCGCGGCGATCGGCGGGCCCGCAACGAGCTTGCTGGAGAGCTCGAGGTCCAGGCGAGTCGACTCCGGTGTCGAGGTGCTCCAGCCCCGGCCGGTCAGCGTCTGCAGTTTCAGCAGGAGCTGGGCTTCGGGGTGCAGGTCCTGCCCGTCCAGCCGGATCGGCGGGCCGGCGATCAGGCGGCGCAGCGGTGCGGGCAGACCGAACGCGAAGCGCAGCGCACCGGCGAGCGCCCGAGCCTGGAGGTTCGACATGTGTCCGACGTTACTAGCCGGTAGCGAAGACATCCACATAACTGGAGGTGCGAGGATCGAACAATGAGTGTGAAGGTGGTTGGGATCGGCGGCTCGATCAGGCCCGACTCGCAGTCGGAGCGGGCACTGAAGATCGCGCTTGCCGGTGCGCGGGAGGCGGGGGCTCAGACGGTCGAGTACAGCGGTGCTGACCTCGTGCTTCCCTTCTACGATCCTTCACAGCCCGAGCGGTCTGAGGTGGCTCGGCGGCTCGTCGCCGACCTTGCTTCGGCGGACGGGGTGATTCTCGTTTCGCCTGGGTATCACGGGACTGTGTCCGGGCTCGTCAAGAACGCTCTGGATTACGTTGAGGATTTGCGGGCCGATGATCGGCCCTACTTGGATGGACGCGCTGTTGGGTGCGTTGCTGCTGCTTATGGGTGGCAGGCTTCGGTCAACACGTTGAGTGCGTTGCGGTCGATTGTGCATGCGTTGCGGGGGTGGCCTACGCCGTTGGGGGCTGCCGTTAATTCCGCTCAGGTGAAGTTTGACGACGACTGCAGTTGTTCGGATCTGGACGTTGCGGCGAATCTGCGGACTATTGGGCGGCAGGTTGTGGAGTTCGCTCAGGCTCGCGCGTCTCACCGCGGGGTTAGTTGAGGGTCTTTGGCTGCCGGTTGCATGCGTGATTGGTCTTTGCGTGGTGGTCGCTTGGCTGCCGGTGCCGTGCGTGGTTGTTCTTTTGTTGGCTGCCGGTGTCGTGGGGCGCTGCGTCTTCCGGGGGCGCCTTCGGCGCCGCGATTGGGGCTTGACTTGGGGCCCCTCGCGGCGTGG
>NZ_BSTQ01000010.1:249496-312474 GCF_030269605.1 Lentzea sp. NBRC 105346 | reverse complement strand
AATTCCATAGTGTTTCGGTGGTTATAGCGTTGGGGAAACACCCGGTCCCATTCCGAACCCGGTAGTTAAGCCCTTCTGCGCCGATGGTACTGCACTGGTGACGGTGTGGGAGAGTAGGTCGCCGCCGAACAATTTGTGCCCGCGAGGCGGCGCAGGTCGAGCCCACAAGGCTCCCGGCGCCCCTCGCGGGTTTTTTCATGTTCGTAGCTCAGTGTGTCGAAAGGTTACGAACGCGCATCGCCTTACCGCCGACCGGGCGTTGCTCGGTGAGCGACCGGGTGACATGAGCCCTGCTCGCCTTGCCCGTCCCTACGGTGATCGTCATGGACGGTCAGTGGGCAGGGGAGGCGCCGGTGCCGTGGCGGCGAGGGCGGAGGAAGCGGGGCAGGCACTCCCGCGAGCCGGCACCCGCGTCACCGCAGCTCATGGCGGCGTTGCTGGGGTTCCTGCTGCTGGTGTGCCTGATCCTCATCCTCCTGACCTACCTCTAACGAGACTGCAGCGCGTCAAGGGCAACGGCCTGCGCGATTACCAGCCTGACGTCGAGGGCCGGGTCCAGGATGCTCACCAGGTAGTGGTCGCGCACCCACGTCTTCTTGTCGACGGAGAACGCCGGCGTGCCGTTCGGCGTGACGAAGTCGAAGTGGTACCGAATCGGGAACGGCCAGTCGCTGATCCAAGGCAGAAAGTTCCATACCCGGCGGAAGATCGCGATGCCTTGGCTCCGTTCGGCGCCCGTGGCCGCGCCCCAGCCCGGCTGCTCGACGTGCCAAGTGGATCGGAGCAGCGACTTGCCGAAGTCCTTTCGGAACAACCCGATCGGACGCTGCTGCTCGTCGGTGACGTCGTACTCGCTGCCGACGTCGAGCACGCGCCGTGCGTTGAACTCCGCGAGGACGCGCGACTTGCTCGAGTCGGTGTAGATAGTGACCTGTTCCTTGAACTTGAACCGCTTCTGCTCGACGAAGGCGATCAGGTCGCCGGGCACGCCGGCGTTGTCGATGAAGATCTCGTAGCGGTTGATCATCATGGTGATCTTCTGGTGGACGTGGATCGCCCGCGGGCCCGGCATCATCGAGCTCTCCCCTCGTCGACCGGCCGCAGGTCGCCGGTCGGAAAACGCTTCTCGTTTCGTTCGATCTTCGCGAAAGCTGCCTCGATCAGGTCGACGTCGAGCTTGTCGGCGAGGCGCACGAGGTAGTGCATCACATCGGCGAGCTCGTCGCGGACGTTCCAGGCAAGTTCCGGGTCCCGCATTGCGTTTGCCGCCTCCTCGGGCGTCAGCCACTGGAAGAGGTCGGTCAGCTCGCCCACCTCGCCGGACAACGCCATGACGAGGTTCTTCGGCGTGTGGTAGCTGTCCCAGTCGCGGGCGGCGGCAAAGTCACGGAGCGCGTCACGCAGGTCTTCCAGACTCATGGACCAGAGCTATCACATTGGACGATCGAACATGGAACGCGGTTGACACGACCGCGCTGTCCTTTTCGGACTCAGCTACACGGGACGCGGCCGCGACGGGGATGCCCGACTTCGCACGCGATCTGACGGCATGGGGCGGGACCGAACGGTCTGGCGCCGAGTGCGATCGGCGATGAGTGCAGGGAGGTCTGGCGCGGTTGAGTAAGCGCCAGCGTGCTGTGCTGGTGTTGCGGTTCTTCGAAGACCGGTCTGTCGATGACACCGCGGTGGTACTTGGTTGCTTGGTCGGCGCGGTGAAACGCACACCAGCCGGGCACTGGCGCTGCTGCGTACCGACGACAACCTCCGTGACCTGATCCGGCGAGGAGGCGAGCGGTGAACGAGAACGAGGTCCGTAGGGTGCTGACCGGGCGGTGCCTGACCTGGCCGAGCCCGAAGACCGCGTGCACGAGGTGCGCCGGAGGGCCGTACGCCTGCACCGCCGGCGTCGGATGACGATGGCGGGGTCTGCCGTGGTGCTGATCGTGATTCCGGTCGCGGTGGTGCCCGCCTGGCCGCGAGGCGAGCCGGTCGAGCCGTTCACCTCGGGTGCGGGGCCGTCGCCGACGTGTCCGGCGTACGCCGACGAGGTTCCCAAGATGGGGCAGGGAGCACCTGGGCTGTTGGTACCAGACGGGGCGGTCCGGGGGACTCTGTGCGTCTATCGGCCGGATCACGACGCCTTCGTCGCGGCGCACCCGGAGGCCCGTGACGCCGGATGCTTCGCGCGCAGTACCGGTTTGAAGTTCGGGTATCCGGACGGTTCAGAGCGGTCTGTGGTGTTCGTGATGAACTGCGGCACCGTCGAGAGCGGTGATGTCGTGCGATACGGGGAGATCACCGAGGCACTGGACGAGTTCACCGAGCGGTACCGGGCAGCAGGTGGTGAGGCGCCGCCGCCGTGGAAGTGGTGAGCCGCTACTTGGGCAGCAACAGCCTGATCGAGCGGCTGATCACGACCGCCTCGCACAGCGCGCGGCCGGTGCGTTTGCGCCAGTCGCGGACGACGGCCGCGTACCGCTGGCCGGTGGCGTAGGGCAGTTCGCCGACGCGTTCGCCGTCGAGGACGACCTCGAGCGTGCGGGCGCCTTCGTGAATCCCGGTGCCGATCTGGCAGTCGCGCAGCTCGGCGATCACGTGCACCGCGCGTCCGGCGGAGATGTCGCGCAGGATCTCCTGGTCGTCGGCCGAGCTGATCACGTTGACGGCGTAGTCCGCGGGCATGGTCGGCGCGTCGCCGAGGCCGTCGTGGTCGAACAGCAGGATCTCCGGGCCGCCGACGTGCAGGTGCACGCCGTAGTGCTGCCTGCGGCCGCCGACGATCCGCGCGGGGCACGAGCCGGCTTCGCCCCGTTGCGCGAGCTCGAGCAGTTTCGGCTGGTAGCGCCGGGCGTCGTCCTTCATCAGGTAGCCGACGGTCGTCGCGGAGCCGTCCTTGCGCAGCAGGTCGACGCGCACTGCCCGACGGTCGTGCCGGTTCCGAGGTTCCGGAACCAGCACGGCCGTCGGCTCGGCGTTGCCCGCACACGCCAAGTCCCTGATGGTCTGCTGGTAACGCGGCTCGCCGACCACGGCGAGCCGCCCGGCGGTCGACAGCCGCCGCAGCCGCGCGGGCACCGGCGTCGCCGGCGTGCGGTGCATGAACCGCGCCGCGACGACGGAGAGCACGAACAGGCCGACCGCGGCGAGCAGACCCGTCCGGCCGAACGTGAACGTGAGGATCGTGGCGATGACGACCACGAGGATCAGTGCCGCGGTGGGTGACGTGTCCGAGCGCTCCTGCGTCGCCATTGCTGAACCCCCTGGTTCCGACACGGCTGTCATGCGATCTGTCGGGTCCGACGCGCGCGCCGTTTCCATCTGTACCCGATCGAGTGAAATGGAGCGGCGCCGCAGAGCGATGGTCCGAGTGCCTGGGGTCAACAGGACGGGAGGCCTGTGCCATGTCGATCGACGTCCAGCAACCGCGTGCCAACGACCTGGTGAGCAGCGACATCCTCATCGCCGGCGTAGCCGGAGGCGCGTTCGAGGCGGCGTTCAACTACCGCGTGACCGAGGGGCACGACGAGGTGACCGGCGGTTTCACCGCGGGTGACGGCGCCGGCGGTCACGGCCAGTTCCAGCTGCACGTCAGCGTGGCCGGGGCGAGCTTCCAGCTCAACCGGATCTTCGTCGAGGTGTTCTGGACGTCGCCCAAAGACGGCGCTGAACTCGACAAGGTCATCGTGCCGGTCGTGTACGGGCCGCTGATCGTGCCCGGCTATCGCAACTACCTGGAGCACGTCGTCGTCGCCGGCGAAACCTTGTGGGGGATCGCGCAGAAGTACTACGGCAACGGCAACCTTTACTACCGGCTCGTCGCGGCGAACCCCGGCACGATCACCAACCCGAACCTCATCACGCCGGGCATGGTCATCCGCGTGCCGCAGGCGTGAGTGTCAGTCCTCGGACGAGACCGTTCAGCTCCTCGACGTCGAGCAGCAGCTCTCGCGCCACGTGATGTGGCGTGATCTGCTGCTCGCGCAGGGCGCGAAACACCCGTGGCAGGAGGCTTGACGTCTCGCGCCGCCCGGTGGCCGGCTCGGTGGCGAGTCTGGCGCAGAGCTCCCGGTACTGGTCGTGCGTGAGCAACTCCGCGTCCCGCAGGCGATAGGTGAGCGCCAGCGGGTCCACGTGCCAGTGCCGGGCGTGTTCCCGCACGTGCGCGGTCACGCTCGTCGCCGTGATTCCCTTGCGCGGCATGAGAAACGCGGCCGCGAAGGGCCGTGCGCTCTGGCCGACGAGGTGCCCGAGCCCGCACGCCGCGTCGAACCTCGCCCGGTGCGGTGGCGTGGCCGGGTCCAGGAACACGAATGGCGTTCCGCGGTGCCAGAACGAGAACGCTCCCGCGCAGTTCGCCGGTGTCGAGAACACACGCGCACCGCGGGACTCCAGCAGCTGCACCATGTTCGGTGCCGGGTGGGCCCCGAGATTCCACCTGGCGCGCACCATCTCCGCCGCCGTCTCCGGGTCCGGGTGCTCGTGCGTGGGCACGTCCGGGGCGGGCAGCGTGAAGCGTTCGTCCAGCCAGGCGCTGAACTCGATCGCCAGCTGCGCCGCCGTTGCCGCGCCCCGCGGGACCGCGGACGGATCCGGAGGCTCCGGCGCCGTGAGGAAGCCCTGCGGGAAACCCAGTGCCGCGGACAGGTTTTCGATTGTGGGTGGGGTGGGTTGGCGCGTGCCCCGCTCGTAGGCCGTGATCGTGCTCGGGGCGAGGCCCGTCCTGCGGCTCAGGTCTGCCGTGGTGAGGCCGCGGCGTTGCCTGGCCAGCGTGAGTCGGGACGGGGTGAGCATGATCGGGTCATTGTCGTCGTTCGTGCGGCGGCTGCGCCAGCCGGGGTGTCACCTCCTGTTGCTGTGTCAGCGGTTCTTGAGCGCGATGGGGACCCTGCGGTCCGTCGATGTTGCGAGCGTGCACGTGGGGGAACCCGAGCGGTGGCACTGTGATTCGGTGTGCCCAGCGTTCGATGATCTGGCTGCGGGGTGTCAGCGGTTCTTCAGCGCGATGGGGAAGTCGACGTCGTCCGGCCCGTTGGCGTTGCGGGCGTGCACGTGCGGGAACTCCAGCGGTGGCAACGTGATCCGGTGCGCCCATCGTTCGATGACCTGGCCCTGCGGCGTCGGTTCGGGTTGGGACACCTCGCGCAGCACGACCAGCCGGTCTTCGAGCTGCAGCGGGTAGGTCACCAGGAACCAGAGTTTCAGACCCTCTTTGTGGGCCATCGTCTCGAAGAGGCTGAACTGGTCGTGGTCGTTGTCCCGCATCATGGCCGCGATCGCCGGCCCCTTGGCGTAGTCCGAGCGCAGGGGTGCGTCCGCCACGCCGGTGTTGCGGTTGCCCTGGAGTGTGCCCAGCACGATGGGCAGGGTCGGGTGCCGCACCAGGCCCGCGTTCCACTGGTCCAGGCGCTTCCAGCCCTCGGCGACCAGCAGTGAGCGCAGCTTGCCGACTCGGTGGATCCAGTCGAGCAGGCCTGGGCCGTTCGTCGGGCCGTGGGGCGGGGAGGCGGCTCGGGCGTCGATGCCCGCCCAGATCGCCTGGTCCAGGTGGGTGAGGCGCAGGCCCAGGTCGGCGAGCTTGTCGTGGATGGTCGGCTGGAGGCGGAGTGCGGGTTTGGTCATGTCTCGCACGGTAGCGGCGGGGTCTGACAATTTCGGGCGGGCGGCCTTCGGTCGTGATCTCATTGGCGGGTGAGAAGGCTGGTCGCCGTGCTCAGGTTCAGGGCCAAGTGCGACCCGACCAGCGATTCCTCACGTCGTGACCGGCTCCAGCTGGTGCACCGACGAATCCGGCAGTCGCTCGAGCGCCCACTCCAGCACCGCGGTCTCCTGCGCGAACAGCACGATCTGCCGATCCTCCGACAGAGCGAGCAAGAGGTCGAGAATCGCCAACGTGCGCGCATCGTCCGCCTGCACAGTCACGTCATCGAGCAACAACGGACAGGCCTCCGAAGTCAACTGCTGCGCCAAAGCGAAGCGCAGCAACAGGTAGACCTGCTCAGCCGTCCCAAGCGACAGCGACACCGCCGGCTGCCACGAACCACCGGCAGAAAGCACCGAAACGTCCAAAGTAGACCCGGAAACCCGAGCATCGACATAGCGCCCAGAAGTCACCACGGGCAACCAAACCCGAAGCGACTCCTCCAGCACAGGAGCCAGATCGCTGTACACCTTCTCCGCCGCGGCGGAAAGGAACGAAGTAGTCAGCACAACGATAGCGGCGTGCTCCTCGAGCCGCGCCAACGCCGAAGCGCAGGCGGCAACGGCTTCCTCCGCATCGGGCACGCTGGGCACCGAACAGGAAGCCAGCGCGGCCGCCAGGGCGGGAGCCGAAGCGGCCAGCTCGGCATCGACCTCGGCGTGGCATTCGCCGAGCCGGATGGCCTCGGCCAGCAGCACGGCGTGGCGTTCCCGGCGCCCGGCCTGGCGGACCGACAGGGCGCCCAAAGTGGTGCCGGACAACAACATGGTGAGCTCGGCCCAGTCGTTGCGTTCGGACTCGGCGGTGCGCAGCATGCTCTCCCAGCCGCGCTGCCAGTCGGCGATGACCTTCAGAAGCTCCACCGGATCGCCCGAAGCGGAACCGGAGATGGCCGTGACCGCCGAGCGCAACAACGACAGTGCGGACTTGCGCAACGCGGCGGCTTCGACCACGGCGGCCTCGGCCGCGGAGCGGTCGGCCAGGGCCTGCGTCAGCACGGGCCGTTGCGCGGCCATGGTGGCCTGGCGGGCGCGCACCTTGCAGTCGGTTTCGTAGTCCACCAACAGGTCTGCGACCGACATCGAAGGCTCGGTCTTGCCGCGCGCGGTCAACGCCGAACGCACGGCCTCCGCGCAGTCCGAGACACGGGTGACGTAGGCGGAGCGCTCGGCTTCCCAGCCAGAGCGGTCCGCCAGCAGGCGCAGTACGTCGGGGTCCGAGGGCAGGCCCAGCGACGTGCAACGGGTGGCGGTCTCGTCGTGGACTCGGGCGGCTTCGACGGCCACGGCTTTCTGGCCCTCCGCCTCGGCGAGGGTGCGGTCGGCATGGAACAGCGCCGTGCGGGCCTCGTTGGCGTTCGCGAGCGCGCGCGAGGCGTAGTTCATGGCGGCGTCGTGTTCGGGAATGTCGCGGCGGATCACCATGCCGGCCAGGAAGGCGAACGCGGCCGCGACGAGTACGCCGACGCCGGGTACGCCCTGGCCTACGAACAGCAGCAGCCCGCCCACCACCGCGGTTGCCGCGCCCAGGCACAGCAGTAGTGGGCGTGCCACCGCGCCGCGCGGCTCGCCCAGTTCGTGCAGGCGGGCCGTGGCGACGTCCGATTCGACCTGGGCTCGCGCGGCTGTGGCGGCGGCCTCGTCCTGCTGCTGGCGCGCGCTGTCGACCGCGATGGTGGCGGTGGTGAGCCGCCCGCCCGACGCCGGATCCAGCATGCCGGCCAGTTCGCGCAGCTGGGCGGGTGGGACCGACGTCGTCACGTCGACGCCCGCCTGCTTCAGTTCATGTGCTTCGAGAACGGCCACAGCCGCCTCGAAAGACGTTGCCAGGGAACGGATCTCGTCCTCGACCTCCAGCGGGCCGTCCGGATCGGGAGGCAACGCGGCCAGCTCCGCCTCGATCTCCGCCACACCGGGACCGGTCAGCTGGCGCGGGGTCGGGGCCGCGCGCCACGCGGCGAGCGCCGCGTTCACCTGGCGCGCCAGTTCCTCCTGTGCGGCAAGGCCGGACGGTGGGGTGTCGCCGAAACGATCGTAAAGCTCCTGAGCGCGGGCCAGCCGGGAGGCGTGCTCCATCAGCTCGGCCGTGTGCTCCTCCAACGCCTTGCGGGCCTCGCGCGCGGCCAACGCCTGGGCTTCGCGGGCGGCCAGCGCGGTTCGTGAGGCGAGCTCCAGGTACTCGGCGTGGGCGCGGCGTGCGTGCGCGAGGTCGGTCTCGGCCTCGCGTAATCGGTTGCGCGCCGCGCGCAACGCATCGGCCGGATCTTTCAGGCGTGCCAACGCCTCCGTGGCCGAACGGTCGGTGCCCGCGGTGGCGGCCGCGCGGCGCAGCTGCTCCTGCAGGCCGTCCGCCGCGTCCAGCACGCCGAGCAGCTGGGCCTGGTCGACACACGCCGTCGCGGCGAACGACGTGCGGTCCAGGCCCAGCCAGGTAGACGCGTCGGGGCAGTCGTCGGCGTCCAGCGCGCGATCCAGCTCGACGTGGCGGCCGTCCGCCATCTCCACGGTCGCGGACACCCGCCACGGCGTGCCGGACCACGGCCGGTAGCGCTCGGCGGGCGAGCCGCACAGCGCCGCGCGGATCGCCGCGTGCCAGGACGACTTGGCCGACTCGTTGGCGCCGGCGACGACGGTCAGACCCGGCGAGAACGTCATCGTCCGGTCCGCCAGCGGACCGAAGGCCTGTGCGGTAACGGTTTCGATCCTCATCGTTCCTCCAGGGCACGCAGTCCCATGGCCAGCACACGGGCCTTCGTCGGCAGATCCAGCGACGAGGCCTCGACGTCGCGCACGAACTGGCCGCGCACGGTCCGCTCGTCCGCCAGCGCGCCCAGGTGCAGCGGCACCGGCGACGGTTCGGCGGGCGGCATCAAAAGCGCGCGGCCGGCCGAGACGTCGAACGTCTTGCGCGACACCGTGCCGTCCTCGTGCACCGTGCACAACACCGCGCCACGATCACCGGTTTCCCCCGGCGTCAACGGATCGGGGTTGCCGGGATAGGTGTGGTGCGGTGCGTGCGACGGCGTGTGCACGTGCCCGAGGAACGCGTGGTCGAGGCCGGTGATCGCGATGTCCTCCGGTTCAGGCCCGTGGAACAGCGCGAGGTTCACCCCGCCGCGCGCCACGGCGAACCCGTCGAGGAACCCCTTGGCGGGCGCGGGCGCGCAGTTGGCCCCGCCCCACAAGGTGATCCCGTCGGCCAGGTCCACCGGCTCGAGCGTGTCCTCGGTGAACACGTGCACGTTCGGCGACCAGTCCACCTGCTGGTAGAGGCTCTGCGGGCCGTACCAGTCGTCGTCGCCCGGCGCCAGGTACACGCGCAGGTCGACGTCGAACGCCGTGCGCAGGAAGGCCGCGGTGTCCGGGGAGAACCGGTCGTGCTCGTACAGATCTCCCGCGCACAGCAGGGCGTCCGCCTTCTCCTCGAAGGCGAGCTCCACGATGCGGCCCAGCGTCTCGCGCTGCGCCTTGCGGCGGGCGGGACCGTTGTGGTCGAAGTTGGTGTCGAGGTGCAGGTCCGCGAACAGGAGCAGTTTCACCGGGGCCTCATGACAGATCGATGATGCCGGACAGGGTGAACGTCGACAGCAGCACGGTCGTCACGGCGGTGACGTCGGCGTGCCAGCCGCGCAGCTCGTCCGGGGTGGGGGTGACCTCGTAGCCGTGCTGCCGGGTGGCGCGGCCCAGCGCGTGCCAGAGCTGGGAGACGTCCACGGCGGTGTCGGCGTCCACGTAACGGGGGAGCTGCAGCAGCAACGCGTGCACCGGCCGCACGGAACCGCAGGTCAGCATCACGGCGCGTTCGACCGCGGTGCGCAAAAGCTCGGCGCAGCAGCGGATTCGCACACCATCGAGCGGCTGGCCGCTGTCCAGGAGGTTGCGGACGCACGTGAGCCGATCGCGCACGTCCTGTTCCACGGTCATCTCTGCAGCCACCCCGCGAACAGCTCGGTATCCCTGATCAGCACGTCCAGATCGCCGCAGTCCCCGCCCACGCGGCACGCCTGCAGCAGGTCGACCGCCCACGATCCGACGGAGTTCTCCAAGTGCGGCAACAACCTCGAGGTCTCACCGATGTCGTCGAGCACCGCGAGCGTGATCTTCTGCTTGGTCGTCAGCGCGCATTCGAGCACCTGCTCGACCTGGGCGTGCGGCATGCCGCGCCCCAGCCGTTCCCGGCGGAACTTGGCGTGGCTCGCGGCTTCCAGCGCGGACCGGCAGCACGACGCCACCAGCTCCGACCGCAACGCCTCCGGCAGGTCCTCGTCGATCCGCATCGCACGGGCGTCGGACAGGCACCGGCCGACCGGATCGTCGCACAACCGCACCTGCACCACGGACTCCTCGCCGCGGCACACCTCCCAGACCGTCGCCGTCAGCCGCAACCGCCGCAGCGCCTCGACCAACCGCTCGTCGTGCGTGAACACGACGACCTGTCTGGTCAGCGCGACGTCGGCGAGCACCTGCGCCAGTCCGTCCACTTTGGAGGGATCCATCGCCTGCACCGGGTCGTCGATGATCGCGAACCGGAACGGGCTCTCGTCGACCATCGCCCGCGGCAGGAACAACGCGAGCCCCAGCGAATGCAGCTCGCCCTGGCTCATCACCGCGAGCGCGGAATTGCCGATGCCGTCGACCGACACGTCCAGCTCGACCTGGCGCGTGTTGCCGAGCCGCACCGACCCGAGGTCGACGTTGCTCTGCTGCCGCAGCCGCTGCCAGATCCGCTGCGACTCCTTGGCGAACGGCGCGATCCGCTCGGCCCGCAGCGTCGCGGCGGTCTTGCGGATCCAGTTCTCCGCCTCGGTGACGTCACCGAGCACCTCCAGGTCGGCCAGCGCCTGCTGGGCCTGGGAGTGCCACTCGAACAACGCCATCGCCATCGGCCGCCACACCAGGTCGCGCCGGTCGATCTGCTCCTGCGCGACGGCCCGCAGCGCGTCCAGCGCCACGACGAGTTCGGCATACCGGTCGAAAAGCTCGCTCCGCAGCCGCACCGGGTCGTCGATCGCCGCGCAGTCCTGCCACGCGATCCACGCGTTGAGCACGGCCGACGTGTCCAGCACGCCACTGGCCTGGGCCAGCGCGTCCGGCGGCGGCTGGCACAGCGCCCGCGTCGCGGCCACGGCGACGTCGAGCCGGTCGGCGGCGGTGTGCAGCTCGGCCGCGGCGGTCGCGAGCCGGTCGGCGCGTTCGGCGGCCTTCGCGTGCCACAGCCCGTCGAGCCGCCCGAGGTCGCACACCGGGCACTGCGCGTTTCCGCCGGACTCGTGCAGCTGCATCGCGAGGCGCAGGATCTCGCTGCAGCGCAACGAGTCCTGCGCGTTGTCCGTCGCGACGACGGTCACCGCGCCGAGCGCGGCGTCGAGGTTCTCGCGGCAGCGTTCGACCTCGTCCTCGCCGGGCAGCTGGATGTCGATCACGTGGTGCAGCAGCGGCATCCCGCCACCGCCCACGTCCGCGCCGAGCGCGAGGTCCGCGATCGCGTCGAGATCGGGGATGTCCTGGCCGAGCAGCTGCGCGGCGTGCCGCGCGCGTTCGTCGGACGAGGCCGCCAGCTCGGCCCGGACGCGCTCCTTGCGGTCGAACGGCCGGGCGACGACCTCGGCGAGCCGCTTGCGGTGGTCCGCGAGCAGGTTCTGCGCCTCGGTGATGGCCTCCAGGCCGAGCAGCCGGTGCAGCGCCTCGTACAGCTCGTCCGGCTGCGCGTCGAGCACCGTGCCGAGCTCGCTGTAGGGCAGGAACGGCCGGTAGGTCTCCAGCGCGTCGCGCCACCGAGTCTCGTCGAACGGCGCGCCCTCCTCGGTCCACGTGCCGCCGGACAGCGGCTCGTCCGCGTGCCAGACCCGTTGCACCGTGGTCGCCTCGGAGGCGCCCGCACGGACGATCGACAACGCCACCGCGGTGTCCTCGGCGCTGTGCAGGTTGCGCCAGCCCTGCCGCCACACCTCGTGCTGTGCCCGCGTCCACCGGGCGTTGTCGCCGGTCAGCGCCAGTTCGGCCGCCTCGGCGAAGCTCGACTTGCCGGAGCCGTTGCGGCCCACGACGACGGTCAGGCCGGGGCCGGGCGCCAGCGGCAGCTCCACCTCGGGACCGATGCCCCGGAACCCGCGGACCCTGATCGCGGACACGAAGATGCCCGTACCCGGTCCAGCCGACCGCCGCGCAGGCTCTTCCTCCGGTGCCGGGATGCCGTCCAGGACGCGGTCCAGAGCCGCTTCCCCCTGGCATGCCGCGAGCACGAGCTTTTTCGCCTGCGGTGTCAGATCATCATTGGCCAGTCGGCTGGCCAGTAAGTCGAGTAACCCGGCTTCACCCGCCACGGTCACATTGCCTCCAGCTGCCACCACTCGATAGGGCGGCAACTTAGGCACCATTTGAGACTTACTGAAGGGTCATCACACGATCGGGTGGCGATGTATAGGGTGAGGAACTATCAGGGTTCCCAGACAGTGATCGCACGTATCACGAAATAGGCATCGGGAACGTAGGTGCCGTTCTTCGGATAGGTGGTGAACTCGGCCTCCGTCGAGCACGTCTCGCTCTGGTAGACGCTCACGTCGCGGCTCAGCCGGTTCGCGAACGACCTGCCCTCCAGGCCCAGCGGGATGCACTCACTCGGGTTCGCGGTCTCCAGGTCGAGCCGTTTGGCCTGGCCCTGGTACTGCGCGGCGGTCCACACGCAGAACTCGCCCTTGTCGCAGGTCTGATCATTCTGTGTCTGATCATTTTGGGCCTGGCTCGCGGGTGCCACGAGAACGCCGGTGAACACGATGATCGCCGCGATCAGCACCTTCGTGGACATGGGCGCCACCTCCCGTCCACCGAGTGTCTGCTAACTCAGACGCTGCCGCAGCGCGAGCGCGTCGCGCGGGGCCATGACTTTCGCATCGTTGTCGAAATAGACGTGCACGTCGTGATTCTTCGACCACTTGCGAATTTTCTTCGCCCACATGTCCAGGCCCTCGTCGGTATAACCGCTGACGTACAGCTCGTCGTGCCCGTGCAGCCGGATGTAGACGAGGCTGGACGTGACCTCCTCGATGAGCGGGTACTTGCCGGCCGCGTCGGCGATCACCAGGGCGATGTCGTGATCCTTCAGCAGCTTGGTGAACTCCTTGCCCCTGAAGCTGTCGTGCCGGATCTCCAGCGCGTGCCGCAACGGGCGGTCCGCGTCCGTCGTCGTGTGCGGGTCCTCGACGCGTTCGTCGTGGTCCTCGGCGATCTTCGCGGCGTCGGTGGTGGTACGCGGCAGGTGGTCGAAGAAGTTGGTGAGCTTCTTGGCGTCGAACCGGAACGTCGGCGGCAGCTGCCAGAGAATCGGGCCGAGCTTGGGGCCGAGCGCCAGCACGCCGGAGGCGAGGAAGTTGGGCAGGACCGTCTCCGGGTCGTTGAGCCGTTTCATGTGCGTGATGAAACGGCTGCCCTTGACGGCGAACACGAAGTCGTCCGGGGTTTCGGAGGCCCATTTCCGGTAACTGGACGGCGTTTGCAGCGAGTAGAAGCTGCCGTTGATCTCGACGCTGTTCAGCCGGCCGGCGAGATAGCTCAGCTCCTTTTTCTGCGTCACGCCCTTCGGGTAGAACGTGCCGCGCCACGGCGGATAGACCCACCCCGACGTGCCGATCCGCACCTCGCCCACGGCACCATGGTGGCATGGACGCATACCTGGCGCGGATCGGAGCCACACGTGACTCGTCGCTGGCCGAGCTGCAGGAGCGCCACCTGCTGACCGTGCCGTTCGAGAACCTCGACATCCACCTCGGCACGCGCATCGTGCTCGACGAGTCGCTCTTGCTCGAGAAGGTCGTGGGGCGGCGGCGCGGCGGGTTCTGCTACGAGCTCAACGGCGCGTTCGCGGCGCTGCTGCGCTCGCTCGGGCACGACGTGAAGCTGTTGGCCTGCAGGGTGTTCCTGCCGGACCGGATCGGCGCGCCGCTCGACCATGTGGCGTTGCAGGTCGACGACGTGTGGTTGTGCGACGTGGGTTTCGGCCGGTTCGCCATGCGGCCGTTGCGCCTGGACTCGCGCGAGGACCAGGTCGACCCGTCCGGCGTGTTCCGCTTGCACGACACCGAGGACGGCGACATCGACGTGCACCAGAACGGCGAGCCGCAGTACCGGCTGGAACCGCGGGAGCGGACGCTGGACCAGTTCATCCCGACCTGCTGGTGGATGCAGACCGCGCCGGAGTCGCACTTCCTCAAGGAACCGATGTGCACGATCGCCCTGCCGGACGGCCGGATCACCTTCGCGGGGACGAAGCTGATCCGGACGTCCGGTGACTCACGGGAGGAGACTCCGGTGGACGACGTGCCTGCCGTGCTGCGCAAGTACTTCGGCGTCGAGCTGCCTCACACCGACTTCCGGCAGAAGAGCGCGTCCGGGCTCTTGCCGGAGCCGACCCTGCCCGTGTAGGCGACACCGGCGATGTGCTCGTCGGTCGCGCACTGTCCCTTGTAGTGCCCGTACGCGAAGTCGCCGCCCAGGTCCGGGCGGTTGTCGCCGCGGTCGAACCACAGTGTCCTGGCTGAGGTGCCCGTCGTCGTCCGGGCACACAGCAACGCGTCGAAGGCGTTGCCGCGGACGCTGTAGCCGATGGCGACGTGATCGCGCGGGCACTGGACCTTGGTGTAGCCGGACGCCCAGTCCTGTTCGACGAACCGCTCGTCCTTGACGACCGTCGTCTCGGTCCACTGTGGACCCTCGGTGCACAGCCCGCGGTTGCCGGTGTGGCTCAGCCCGGCCAGGATCTCGCCGTCCGGGCACACGCCCTTGCGGGCGCCGGAGTTCCAGTCCGGCCGGGTGCGCATCCGCTGGGACTGCACATGGTCGGCGAAGTCGAGGGTGAGCATGTTCCAGCGCCTGGTGTTCGGTGCCGGCTTCGCGGGTGCGTTGATCAGTCGTTGCCACGCGCTGGCGCGCCAGTCGTCGCCGTCGTAGAGGCCCGCGCGGTTGCCGTTCGCGTCCCAGTGGAGCAACGCCCAGTTGTTGCCGGTGCGGTTCTGGTGGAACCCGACGAGCGGCCAGTAGGCGAAGTCGGCGTCGGTCTCGACGAGGAGGTTCACGAAGTTCTCGAACCACGCCCTGGACTTCGCGTCGGTGTTGCCCCGGCCCAGGACACCGAACTCGCTGATCCAGACCGGTGCGGTGAAGTGCTTCTGGCTTTCCAGCGCGACATAGAGCGCCTGGCGGTAGACCGTGTCCCTGAGCTCCTGTGACGTGAGGTCCTGGTAGCGCGGGTCGTGCGTCTCGCCGGTGCCCGTGGCGCCGCTGTGGTTCGGGCCGGTGTAGCCGTAGAAGTGTGCCGAGTAGACGAGCTTGTCCGGCCTGATCAGCGTGTGGCTCAGGTTGCGGACCGGTTCGAGCGTCGGCCGGCCGTGCGGGAGGCCGTCGACCGGGATGCCGGTCCAGTTGATGCCCTCGACGATGACGAGGATGTCCGGGTTGGTCGTCTGGATCCGGTCGGCCGCCTCCTGAGCCGCTCGCCGCCAGTCGTGCGAGTCGCCCCGGCCCCAGTTCGGGTCGTCCCACACGTTGCGGCGCACCTCGTTGTAGAGGTCCGCGCCGACGACGCGCTTGTTGGCCTTGTAGCGGTTGACCATGAACGCCCAGTCGTCGATCCACTGCTGCGTGGTCTGGCTGGTGTTCCACCGCTCGTTGCCGTCGACGCCGCAGCACCAGCGCGAGGTGTTCGTGTGGTTGTTGAGGATGACCGCGATCTGCTTCGCGGTGAGCATCTGTACGACGGCGTCGTACACCTGCAGGGGCGTTTTGCCGTTGAGGCTCGGGTCCTTGAGGTTCTGGACCCGTTGCGTGTCCTTGATCATCTGGTTGGAGAACGGCAGCCGCACGCTGTTGATGCCGAGCTCCTGGAAACCGCTGATGATCTCTTCCGGGGTGGCCCGGTCGAGGCCGAGCGGGACCTGGTCGGCCTTTTCGCCGGCGTGGTGGTTGTTCGGGTCGGTGATGTCGCCCGTGCCGTTCCACGTGCCGCTGGCGCCGTGCCAGTTACCGGACTTGAGCTTGAAGCGCGCGCCGTTGGCGTCGACGATGTAGCGCCCGCGGGTGCTCAGCGGGCCGGACCAGGTCTCGGCCTGGGCCTGCGCAGGGAGGACGACCGCGGCTGTCAGGATGACCGCGGCCAGGATGCGAACTGACTTCACGTTCCGGAAGGTAGCCGCGCGCGGAGCCGTTGCGCCAGGGACATGGCATTTCGAGGCGCGGCCGCCGCCATTGTGTTGTCGAAGTAGACATAGCCGTCGATGGTCCAGTCGTGGATCTTCGCGGCCCATTCGTCCAGTTCGGTGTCTGAGTAGCTGCTCAAATAGAGCCGTTCGTTGCCGTGCAGGCGAACGTAGGCGAAGTCCGCGGTGATCGCGTCGATGCACGGGAACGTGCCGGGCGAGTCGGCGATGACGTTGGCGACGTTGTGGTTGGTCAACGTCCGGAGGAACTCGTCGTCGCGGAACGACTCGTGGCGCGCCTCGACGGCGTGGCGGCCGGCCGGGAGCCTGCCGAGGAAGGTGTCGAGCACGGCGCGGTCGAATCTCATCGTGGGCGGCAGCTGCCAGATGATCGGACCCTGCCGGTGCCCGAGGTCGAGCGACTTCGTGAACCGGTCGAGCGCCTCGTCGACGTCTGCGAGCCGGCGGATGTGGGTGATCAGCCTCGGCCCTTTGACCGCGAACACGAAGTCGTCCGGTGTCTGCGCGGCCCAGTTCCGGTAGTTCTCGGGTGTGCGCAGCGAGTAGAACGTGCCGTTGATCTCGACCGAGTCGACCCGCTCGGCGAGATACTCCAACGGTTTGCGCAGGCCACGCGGGTAGAAGTCGCCGCGCCACTCCGGGTAGGCCCAGCCGGACGTGCCGATCCTGATCTTCCTCACGACGTGCGGGGTACCCTGTGATCGGCGTAGCGCATCTGTAGCACCTTTTTGCGGATTGGGCTACAGTGGTGCCATGACTGACACCATCGGACAACGCGAGCTCCGCAACGACAACGCGGAGATCATGCGGCGCGTCGAGGCGGGCGAGAGCTTCGTCGTCACGCGCAACAGTCGTCCGGTCGCGACCCTGGCGCCGTACGCCGGCGATCCGCGGAACCTGCCGAGGCTCGGTGAGCTGCAGGCCAAGTTCCGCGAGCTGCCGCCCGTCGACCTCGAACGGTGGGAGGCCGACCGGCGGGCCGCTGACGCGGTGTTCGGGTCCGACGAGCCGGAAGACCCGTGGCAGCGGTGAACGTTCTGCTCGACACGTGCGTCGTCATCCGGCTGGAGCGCGTCGACCTGGGAGACCTGGCCGACGCGCAGCCGTTCTTGAGCGCGGTGACGATCGCCGAGCTCGCGTTCGGGCTCGACATCGACGACCCGGTGGAGCGGTTCGCGCGCTCCGAGCGCTTCTACACCGCGCGCGACCAGTTCGAGGTGCTGTCGTTCGACGTCCGGGCGGCCGAGATCTACGGGCAGATGGCCGCCCTGGTCCGGCGCAACGGGCGCAGCCCGCGGCCGCGGCGAATGGATCTGCAGATCGCCGCCACGGCCGCGGCTCACGAGATGCCCGTCCTGACGAGCAACGTCCGTGACTTCGCGGGCATCGAGCGCCTGGTCGAGGTGATCGCGGTGGCGACTATTCGATGACAACGCGCGTCACGGTCACGATCTCTGGTGATCCTCCGGTGTGACGCAGTCTGCCGGTGACCATGAGCGGGCGACTGGTTCTGTGTGCCTCCAGCGCCAACTCGTAGTGCTCGTACGAGAGTTGAGCAGAGACGCGCTGCCGTTCCTGGACCTGGCCATCGACATCCAGCGCCCCCTCGACAACGACCCTTCCATCCACTCGACCAGGTGCCCTGCGTTTCAGGTCGGTCACACTGCTGCACGTCGCGCGGGAGTTGCCGGACTGGCAACGCGACTACATCTGCCGTCGGCGTGGAACGCTGTGCGGTGATTCGCTGTGCCAGCAGGTGGTTGAGCTGGTTCGTCCCGATGTTCGTGACAGGAACGCTCGCCGTGCTGGGCGGGGTGCTCGTCGCGGTGCTCGGTGGACCTTTCTGGGTGGCTGCGGTGCTGCTGCCTGTCGGTGTAACCGCCGCAGGTGTTCCGGCGATCAAAATCTGGCAGGTGACCTGGCAGATGCTCGACATCGCTGTCGCCGCGACCGTCTGTGTCGACCATTCACGCGAACAGGTGTGACCATTGGGCTGAACGGGTGCTCGCGGGGGCATGTGCGCCGAGAACTGTCGGTGGTCGCTCGTACGGTGAGGTAGCCGGCACACCGAGGGGGTGGCACCGGGTGAGTGAGCCTTCGACCGTGGGGCGGGCCGTCTTCGACGAATCGTTCGGCGGCCGCGTCCGGGCGCTGCTGCGTGCCCGGCCGGTGGCCGACGCGGCGGACAACGCCGCCCGCCAGACGTGGGGCGAACAGGGCTATGACGTCGTGACCCTGGCCTTGACCGCCATCGACACGGTCATCGCGAGGCAGGGCTTCGACGACGAGGTCACCTATGACGAGGCGGTTGCCGGACTCGCGGCGCTGGCCACCAACGTCCACCCGCAGCGTTCGTTCGACGAACATGATGCCGTCGCACGATACGTGGTGGACGCGTTGCTGAACCGCAAGGAGCGAGAAGCGCCGTTCAGCTACCAGGTGTCGACCTTCGCACGCGCCGACGACGGCGCCGTCCGGCACAGATACACCACGGCCGAGTTCCGCCTGCTCACCGAGCATGAGGACCACACCCGCGGCGTCAACGTGCTGCGCGCGTCGACGGACGCCATCAACGCATTGGTGGGTGGGCTGGAGTTCGATGTCGAGGACGAACAGGCCGCGATCGAGCTGATGCTGGCCCGGCAGCTCGAACGCGGGGCCTTCGGTCAGGCGGAGAAGGCAGCCGAACGATCACGGCTGCTGTCCGTGCGTTACGCCGACGAACTCCGGACACTTCTAGCCGACACGACGCGGGACATCCGGACGGTGCTCACTCAGTGGGCCGAGCAGGTGCCCGAACAGCTGGAACGCAACCGCGCGCATCTGGAGGACAGGCTCGCCGGGGAGTCGAAGCTGCTCGAACACGTCCGTGGCGCGCTGGACGCCACCGACACCGAGCCTACGGTCGCCACCGCGGCTGCCCGCATCGCGGGGCTGCTGGAGGAGTGCCGCCAACGACACACCGAGCTGCACGGAAAACTCGTCAGCGCACGGACGGTCTTCCTTGACGAGCAGACGCGTCAGTCGTTCCGCCCGGTCGGCGGCTTGCGTAATCCCGACATCACCGACGGAGTGTTCCTCCCGCTGCTGTCCTTGCCGGTCGACGTCGCCGTGGATCCAGCCGAGACCTTCGCGATATTGCTGGCCGGCACCCAGGTTCAGCCTCTGGTCCGATTTGCGGACCTGGTCGACGACCTGCTCGCTCCGCGCCGCGAGCCCACGCCGGAGGAACCGCCCGCACCCGATGACGAACTCGGCGATCCGGATCCTCCCGCCGTGCCACCTGAAGTCCTGGAAGCCGCCGCGCGTGTGGTTGACGGCGTAGGGCTTCCCGCGAGGTTGTCCGATCTGTTGCTCGCGGCTCGGACCACCGACTTTCCGGACGGGGTCGACTCTGCCGCGGTCGAACGACTCATCGTGCTGGCTGTGCTGTGGAACTACGCGCCGGAAACTACAGAGGACCTGTCCACGGCGGTGGACGCCGCCGCCCGTGTGCTGGGGCCGACAGCGGCCGTCGACGCGGATGGCGCCCTGATCAGCATGCCTGGCTGGTCTGGTGACGACCTCATCGTCGCCCAGGACGAGGAAGCACTCGCGCGGTGGGCCGAGACGTATTCGGTTGCCGCTCAACGGGATCGGGAGGCCTCATGACGCTCAGCCAGCGCGATCTGGCCGATGTGGGGGTGCTCATCGGCTGTGCGCTGCGCCCGAAGACGCGTCCCGGCGCGGAGTCCGACTATCGGGCCCTGCTGGGGCGTTATCGCGCCGATGTGGAGTTTCGCAATGCGGTGGACAGCGTCCTGGACGGGCTTGACGTGCGAGTGCTCTCGGACACGGACTTCGGACTGGTGCTCGGCGTGCGCCGCGAATCGGTTTTCGCCTACCGGATATCGGACCTGCCGAACGTCAGCGGTGTGACAGACCGACTGTTGGTCGGACTCGTCAGCGCGGGGATCGCGGCATATGCGTATCCGACTCCCGCGGACTTCGACGACGACAGGGTGCGATGGGTGTCCGTCGACGAGATCGAGCGCTTCATCCGTGAGGTGTGCGAGCGGTTCAAACGCATGCCGACCGACGACGAGACGCTCGACGAGGCGTGGCGTTCCTACGATCGACTTTCGCCCGCATACAAGGCGGACAAAGGAAAGGGCAAGGCACGTCGCTCCCCGGCGTCGTCGACCTACTGGGTGGCTCACGTGCTCAACTGGATGGTCGACCAGGGATTGGCGAGGCTCGTGCCCAATCGTGGACCTGAGACGTTTCAGCTGCTGGAACGGTTTCGTATCCAGGCAAAAGAGCTCGCCGGAAACGAGACCTACGACCTACTTGCCACTATCCGGCGCGATGAGGTGACATCGTGACCTATCAGCTCTCTCGGCTCCGGCTGGCCAGCGTCGGCGACCTCGCCGCTCGGTTCACCGATCTCACGCTGGACGTGTCCGCGTCCGGTGTGGATGGTCCGGCCGAACCGGTCGACTCGATCCTCTGGCTGCGCAACGGTGGCGGCAAGTCCAGCCTGCTCTCCCTGTTCTTCGCCCTGCTGCTGCCTCTACGGAAAGACTTCATGGGCAAGTCCGTCGACCGGTATCTCGAGGACTACATCGCGTCCGGCGACACGAGCCACACGGTCGCCGAATGGGTCGCACAGTCCGGCGACAGCCTGCTCCCGCCGCCCAGGCTCATCACCGGAGCCGTCTATGAGTGGACCGACCGGCGCAAGCCGGTCGACCCTGACCGTGATCGCGACAAGCTCAACGGGTGGTACTACACGTTCTTCGCGGTGCCTGGAGTGCTCGACCTCGACAGCCTTCCCGTACACGATGAGTCCGGCCGCCTCAAGCCGATGGCTGACTTCGTCCGGTCACTGCGAGAGATCGCGGCCGCGCGGCCACAGCAGCTGTCGTTCGCGATCACCGACCAGCGCAAGCAGTGGATGGAGACGCTCACCTCGCGGAGCCTGGATCCCGCGCTGTTCAGCTATCAGAAGCAGATGAACCACTCGGAGGGCGGCGTCGCCGAGCTGTTCAAGTTCAGCTCCACCAGCAAGTTCATCGACTTTCTGATCGACCTGACCGTTGACGCTGCCGAACCCGACCTTGTTGCCGCGAACCTGCGGAAGATCATCGAGGTGATCGGCCGCAAAGCGGATCTGCTCGTCGATCGTGACTTCTGCGCCGAGATGGCGGGCAGGCTTGACACGCTTGCTGACAGACACGGGCGGGCCACGAGGGCAGACGGGAACGCCGCGGAGGCCAGGGAGGCTGCGGCTCGTCTCGCCGGTGCGTTTCGTAGTACGGCGGCGGCTCAAGAGTCCGACCATGAGTGGTTTGCCGGAGAAGAGGAACGTCTCCGCGCAGAGGCGCTCAAGTTGGATCGTGAGCGCAATCGAGTCAACGACGTAGCAAACGAGCTGTTCAGGATCGCAGCCACCCATCGTCAGGCTACTGCGATCGGTGCCCGTGACACGGCGGCAGAGCTCTCTGATGACGCCAAGGACGAGGCCCTCGCCTGGGATGCCGTTGGGCCATTGGCTGACTTGGCTGAGGCGGGCTACGAAGCTGAGTCCGTGCGTAAGCAGATGGCAGAGGAGGAACGACAGACCGCTCCATTGCGCGTGGCGCGTGACGACGCCGCGGCCGCGTTGAAGGCCCGCTACACGACGCTTTCCGCTGCAGAACGGACCTCCGAGGAACAGCAGACGATGGCAGCAGAGGAAGCTGATCTCGAAGCTGAGACCGAAGAAGGCAGGGCGCGAGACAACCAGAAGCTGGCCACAGAGGCCGAGGTCCGCGCCGAGAACCTGCGAGGCAAAGTAATAGAGATCAACAGTGCGGTCGAGGTCGCGGTGACCCGAGGCGACTTGCCGGATCAGGATGCGGTTCCTGCGGTCGTACTCGCGGAAACGCGAGCGACCAAGCGTGCGGCCCAGGCCGAGCTTGACGGCGTGCGGAAGCGACGAGCGGATCGGCCAGGGCTGCGCAGGTCCCTGGATGCCCAGCGTCAGAAGCTAGTCGCCGAAACGGCCACTAAGGCTTCCGAGCGGGACCAGTTTGCCGCTGAGCACAGGAAATTGACTGACCGTGTCGATGCGCTTGCCACCGACACCAGGCTTGGCGAACTCATGCAGCTCGATGACGGTGGGCGGCTGGATCTGTGGGCAGAGGCAGCCGATCTGAGGGCAGCGCTCACCCATGCGGTCTCCACGGCCGAATTGGCCATTGTGGACACTCGGGTCGACGCGGCAGACGACGACCGCGCACTGGAAGGTCTGCGTAGCGAAACATTTCTACCCACTACTCGCGAGGCCCAGCGCGCCGCGGAGGTGATCGCCGCAGCATGTCACGGTGTGGTGGCCCGACCTGGGTGGGAGCTGTTTCGCGACCTGGTGCCCGAGTCGGACCGTGCGATGGCTTTGGAGAACCCGGTTGTCGCGGAGCTCGCCGCAGGAGTGGTTGTTGCGGATTCCGACGCCGCCAACGTCCGCGCGGCGTTTAACACCCAAGGATGGCGTCCAGTCGCTCACGTGACTGTTGCGACCGCGTCTCAAATGCAGCAGGCCCTGCACGCTGCGAATCCTGCGTGGTGGGTCGTTCCCAACGATCTGGCGCTGTTCGACCCCGCGGTCGCTGAAAGCGCTCGCACTGAACGCGAACTGCGTCGCGATACCCAGGACCAGCGGATTGCCGAGCTTCACGAGCAGGCTCATGCCGACCGGGTGCTGCTGGGCACGTTGGAATCCTTGCTGAACGACTGTCCAGCGGGTCACCTGCACGCGCTGGAGAACACCATCGACGTGCTCCGTCAGACAATCTAGGACATCGACGTTGCCGCCAAGGACTTCAAGAACCAGATCGAGGAACTCGACGAGCAGGAGTTGTTGGACGCCGCCGCCGAGGAGGCTCTGACCGGTCAACTCGCTTCGCTCGAAGGGAAGATCCACCGACTGGAAGCCCTCGCCGCTCAGGTCTGTGAGCTACCAGAGATCGAGAGTGCCATCGAGCAGTTCGATCGAGATGTCCGTACGCACACCGAGATCGCTGAACAGGCAACTATCCGTGCGAAAGGGTTTCGGGAGGCAGGGCGTACAGCGCGGGGCCAGGTCGAGGCACACAAGGCCAACAAGGCGCGGTATGACCGTGACAACAGCTCGATTTCCTTGCTCGACACGGAGCGCGGGGCTGTCGTTGCGGAGACTGATGAACCGTTGTCTCTGCTACAAAGTCGCTTCAACGACTTGGAGTCGCAATGGAACACGGTTGCGGCGCAGTCCGTGCTCGCCGAGCGGTTGGCCAATATTGGTCTGCGCGCCGAACGGGCTGAGCATGAGCTCGCGGGCTGTACGGATGATGTTCGTGAACGAGCCACGGCGTTGCTCGGTACTCCCGACGGCCAGGACCGGGAACGTCGAGTCGCGGCACGGACACAGGCAAGGGAGAAGGCTGAGGAAGCGCGGTTGGTGTTAAGCCGTCTCGAGTTCGAGCTTGATCAAGCCAGGCAGGAAGTCGTCGCCCGAACGCCGCGTGACAGGTTGCGGCATGCCCAGCTCGACGTCGAGCCCGCTACGGAAGAGGAAGCGCGTGAACTTGCCGAGGAACAGGCGGCGACAGCGACCGAGATGAGTGGACGGGTGACAGCGTTGCACCGCGATGCTGACGAAGCGGGCATTGCCGCAACTGACGCCCGCACCGCGGCACAGGTGTTCGGTCAGCGTGCACATCGTCTCGCCGATGCCGCTGTACCTGCCGTTGTGCCCGAGAGCGTGACAGCGTTCGCTGGTGACGACGCGCAGGCCGAAAGCGAAACGCGGACGGTACTCGGCGCATTGGCAGTCGCCATCGAGACCGCCGCTTCGACCGGGCGGCAGCTGGACGACGCGACGCAGTCGGTGCGCCGGCTTGCGTCGGAGACCCGGTTCTCCAGTATCCCGGACGCTATCCGAGATCGGTTCACGGGCGACGACACGAAGGTGCTTGCTGAGCGAGCTGCTGCTCGTGCTGACGAGATGCGTGTGCGTCATACAACCATCGAAGGGCAGCTCGCCGATATCGGGAGAGACCAGCGGTTGGTGGTGCGCCAGATCGCCGCCCTCGTGCAGACCGTGCTCGCGAACCTGGAGTCCGCCAACCGGCACTCGAAGCTGCCCGGCACCCTGGGCGGTTGGGCGAACGAGCAGTTTCTCCGGATCCGGTTCTTCCGCCCCAGTAGTGAGGAGGATCTGCACGCCAGGATCGACGCGGTGGTGGATCGCATCGTCGCGGAGAAGTCGAAACCCGAAGGTCTTGCCCTGGTCAAACGATGTGTGCATGAGGCGGTCGCTCCGCGCGGCTTCACGGTCAAGGTGCTCAAACCGAATAGTGATCTGGCCGTCGAGCCCGTCGATGTGACGCGCCTCGGCAAGTTCTCCGGCGGCGAGAAGCTCACGGTGTGCGTCGCGCTGTACTGCACGCTTGCTCGGCTGCGTGCGGTCAACCGCGGCCGGGGCAAGGGAGCTCTTGGTGGCACTCTGGTGCTGGACAACCCGTTGGGCACAGCCAGCCATGTGGCGCTGCTACGGCTGCAGCGTGACGTAGCAGCCGCGCACGGGGTACAGCTCGTCTACACGACTGGTGTGGAAGACCTCGGCGCGGTCGGACAGTTTCCGAACGTGCTGCGGATGCGGAACGCACCGGGAGCGCTTCGTACGCGGCGGTATGTCGTGCTGGAGGAACGCTTCGGATCGGCATTCGAAGGTATCTCGGGCGTGCGTGTAACGCATGACGAGTCGATGAACGGCGCCGCATCGTGAAGTTGAGCTCACTCGCCCAAAATCTCGCTGATCACGTCTTAGCGGCACCGCGGCAAAAGATCGACACAGAGGTGTTATACGCCGCGGCAACTGCCTTCGATCGCAGTCTCGCGACAGCGCCGACTGCACGTCGAGAGATTCGTGACGCGCTAGATGAGCTTGTCACCGCCGGGATGGTGGCATTTCCGGTTTCGTCGAGGCACTTCGACACAAGAGACGTACCGCCTTTGCCCATGTGGGTGCGTCGTCCACCGCGTGAGCAGGTCACTCGCCAGGCTAAGGCCGCGCGCGTTTGGCCGCAATCTCTGGAGGTGGCTGGCCGGATAGCGACCAGGAATGACGAGATCGCATTGCTTGAGACAGTGGCAGCCTTTCTCCGCGACGGAGGTGAGAGCCGTCCGAGCGTGCCGATGAGAGAGCGCTCGTTGGAGCTCTTTGGCGACGAGAAACGACTCGATGGGCTCGTGACGACGCGGATGTTCACCTCCGGCGCACTCACGCTGAGCCTCCTGCGCTGTCACACGGTGCCCATTCCGTTTGTCTCCCAGTGGATTCCAGGTACGGAAGACGTCAAAGGTGTGGCGCTGCTCATCGCAGAGAACCACCACACCTACGCGTCCTTGCTGGAAGTCACGCGACAGCGCGCAGCCGCTGGCGGTCCAGGGCGACACGTCGGCTATGGCACTGGTAGTCAGTTTCCATCAGCGGTTCTGTCCGTGCCGTTGTTGTCTCCACTACCGGATCGCATCGTGTACTTCGGCGACGTGGATCTAAAGGGTCTGCAGATTCCAGCAGCGGCGAGTATCGCTGCGACTCGCGCTGGGTTGCCTGCCGTTGTTCCAGCGTTGCCTCTGTACGAGGTGCTCTTTGAGTTGGGGTGCGATCGGTCTGCCACGCAGGTAACCATGGCTGTGGCTGCCGAAGCTTCGGC
Source organism: Lentzea sp. NBRC 105346 (assembly GCF_030269605.1). Classification (GTDB taxonomy): domain Bacteria; phylum Actinomycetota; class Actinomycetes; order Mycobacteriales; family Pseudonocardiaceae; genus Lentzea. The sequence goes on along the minus strand of NZ_BSTQ01000010.1, from coordinate 286,850 downwards.
ATGGCTTGGACCTCTCGCCCAAAGAGGATGTGATGCGTTGGCCAGTGGAGTCCGATATCCGCAGGAAGCAATCGGCTATGACCTTCTCATGATCCGTGGGGACGTGCTCGATCAAGTTTGATGACGCCGACCGGGAGCGTTCGGAACGCGTGCTGTCAGGCACGCCCGCGCTTTGCTTTGCACGGGAGTGCCCGACAACTTTGACCCGACTCAGTAGAACTCGCCGTCGGTGCGGATCTGCAGCGTCACCTTCGTGTTCATGGTGCCGTTGTTCGTGGCGCACGCGCTGTAGTAGCCGGCGCCGGGGAACGTGCCGAGCGACGAGCGCACCTCCGCGGCCCAGTTGGTGACCAGGCCCGGCGAGCCCGTCCACGGGATCGTCACGCCGTTGTACTGCAGCTTGAACTTGGCGCCCTGGTTGGTGGCCATCCCGTCGCCTCTCGCCTGGAAGTAGGCGTACTGACCGATGCACCACTGCTCACCGGGCACGAGGGTCTTGGTGATCTGCGGCGAGGCGGACGCGGAGGTCGAGGCGGCGAGCAGGGCGATGCCGGTGGCAACGGTGGCGGTGGCGATCTTGGCGAACATCGGGGTTTCTCCTTCTGCCGGAGGCGGATTTGCGATGTGCAGAAGGTAGAAACCGGGGATGACCGGTCGGCAGACCGTTCTCAGACCACTTGTGGACCGATTGTCATCCGCGGACCTCGCCGAGAGCTTCGACCAGCCGGGCGGGCAGCGCGATGGTGCCGTGGCCCTCGGTGGACACCGTGGCGTAGACGATGCGGCCGGTGCACGTGACGTCCCCGTCCCGGCGGAAGGCGAAGTCGAGGGTGAAGCTCTTCCCGCCGATCCGGGACGGGCTGACCAGGACCTCGGTCAGGTCCCGGTTCTTCACCCCGGCGGCGAAGTCGAGCTCCACGTGCACGACGTGCACGTCGAACCCCATGCCCTGCCAGTCCTTGTACGGCAGGCCGCGCTCGACGAAGAACGCGTCGACGGCCTCGTCGGCGTAGGCCAGGTACCACATGTTGAACATGACGCCCTGGCCGTCGATCTCGTAGAAGCGCGGGGTGAACGAGAAGCAGGGCGCCACGCCGTCGAAAGCAGTCATGATCCTCATCATCGCTGGTGAGGGCCGCGATGTCCGGGTTTCTCCCCGATGTCCGGGGCTGGGTGGTCGCCGTACCGTCACGGCAACAGCGCACTAGCGGGAGTGTGAACATGGCCGCCACCAGAGACCGGAAAGTCGTGCTGTCCACGCTGTGGATCTTCGCGGTGCTCAACTACGCCTACGCCGACATCATCGGGTTGTTCTTCAATCCGGTGCTGCAGAAGGAAGAACACGAGCGGCTGCTGTCCGGCTACGTTGTGGACATCCCCATCACCCAGGGGTTCGTCCTGATCATGGCCGTCCTCATGGAGACCGCGATCGTGATGGTCCTGCTGGCGCGGCTGCTTCCGCGCGGCGTGAACCGGTGGGCCAACGTCGTCGCCGGCGTGCTGCACACGGCGGCGGTGACCTGGTCGCTGACCGGCGGGCCGGTGAACGTCTTCTACGCGTTCTTCGCCACCATCGAAGTGGCCTGCACCGTGTTCATTGTTTGGTATGCCTGGACTTGGCCTCGTCCGCAGCCGGCGGGTGAGCTCGCGAACCAGCCAGTTCCTGCCACAGGATCTCGGTGATGCGCGCGACGCCGGCCGTGAGATGGCGACGGTAGGTCGTCATCGGCAGGTCGAGCAGCTCGGCGGCGGCCGCCTGCGTCTCGGCGGGCTGCAGGTAGGTGTGGTGCAGCACGCGGAACGTCCGGCGGTCGCGCGGTGACGCCTCCATGACTCGGGCGGCCCGCGTGATGTCGTCCCGGCCGATCGGCGCACCCCGCAGGCGGTCCGGGCGGGTGAAGTCGCGCAACGCCGTGCGCACGGCCTCGGCGAACTCGGCCTCGCTCAGCACGCGCGGGGCGTCCGGGACCTCTGTGGCCTGCTCGCGGTCGGCCAGCAGGGCCATCCACTGCATCGGTGGCACGGCGTGCCAGTCGTGGCCGAACACGCCGAACCGCTTGCCGTCCAGGGTGAAGTCCTCGCCGGGCAGACGGTGGAAGTCGGTGTAGCGGAAGGCTTCCGTCCAGAAGTCCGGGTCGGCGCACACCACGTTCACCTGGCCGAGTCCCGGTGTGGTCAGGTAGCGGCGGACGAGGTGCAGCGTGATGAACATCTGCACCGGCGACACGGCCTGGTAGGTGTCCAGCGCCATCCAGTGGCGGACCAGCAGCGTGCCGTCGGCGACCGGCGCGACGATCAGGCCGACGGCCGCACCGTCGCGATTCCTGATGACCGACACGGAATGCGGTTGTTCGCGGTACCAGCGGTCCGCCTCGGACGCCGACTCCTCGCCCTCGTGCACGGCGATCACCTCGCGCAGCGAGTTCCATTCCACATCGGACGTTCGCGTGACGGCGAAGTCGTCGGCCGCGGCGTTGACGTGCTTGAGGTACGGGCCCAGCACGGGTGAGTCACGGTGCAGGAACGCGAAGTCGAGCAGAACGGCCTGCTGCGCCGGGAACTGCTGCTGGTAGTACGTCCGGGCCCGTTGGTGGAGAAGCGAATAGGCGTCCGGCTGGCGCCAGCGCAGTTCCGTGGCCAGGGTTTCGCGGACGAAGTCGTGCAGCACCAGGCCGCGCGGCGCATAGTCCATGATGGACAGATCGCGCAGCCAGTCGAAGATCACGCGCGCGTCCGGCACGTCCAGCAACGCCGCGAGCAGCGGTTCCGTGGTGACCAGGACCTGTGAGCAGGCCTCCAGCGCGGTCAGGTGCAACGGGGACGGCACGGTGCCGATCAGGCTGCGCAGCAGGGTGTTGAGCACCTCGGGTGTGGCCGTGATGTTCGGCAGGTCGGACTGGGCGCAGACGTCCGCGAGCAGCGCCAGCGCGAGTGGGTGACCGTGGGTGAACTCCAGTGCCTGCTCGTGTTTGTCGTCCGAAACACCGCGTAGCCGCAGCAGTTCGCGGCCGGTGTCGCGGTCGAGGTTGGTGAGACGGATCGTCCGGATGAGGCTGCGCCAGCCGGGGTCCGTGCGGAACGCGACGGACGGCGGTTCGCGGCCCGCGATGGCGACCACGACGTCGTCGCCGAGGTGGGGGAGCAGCTCCTCGCGCAGCCACGTGTCGACCAGTTCGGCGTTGTCCACCAGCACGGCCGCGTGTTCGGCCTCCACCCTGGCGACGGGGTCGCGGCCGTCGAGCCAGACGACCTCGCGGCCGGCGTCCTCGGCGAGCCAGCCGAACTGTCGCAACAGTGTGGACTTACCCGTGCCCCCAGGTCCGTGGACGAACAGGATCGCTTCGGTCGCGCCCGGCCGCAGCAGCAGGCGGAACTCGTCCAGTTCGCCGGCGCGTCCGACGAACGCCCGTCTTCGTGCCGCAGTGATGCGTTCCGCCAGTCGTGCCATCCATCAGAGTGTTGGCAACGATTTCGTGGCGCGCAACGGCCATCGGGGGATATAACAGCGCGGGGAGAGGGGGTTCGATGTCCGAACCACGGTGGGATTCCCTGCTCAGCGGCGACCCGTCCCAGGTGGAACGGGGAATCGACGACTGGGTCGAGGGCGTGCGCCAGCGGGCCGATCGGATGCAGCAGGTTCGCGACCAGGTCGACCGCATCCAGATCACCGAGACGAGCGGCGCCGTCTCCGTCACCGTCGACGCGAACGGCGTGCCGACCGACATCCGGTTCGACGACGCGGCGTCGCGGGTGCGCCCGAGCGAGCTCGGCCCGCTCGTCATGGGCTGCCTGCGAAGAGCGCAGTCGCGCATCTCGGAGCGAGTGCGTGAGGCGACGGCCGCCGCGGTCGGCGACGACCTGCCGGAGACGCGACGGATGCTCGTCGACAACTACCGCCGGCGGTTCGGTGAGGCCGAGCCGGAGGCGCCACGGCCGAAGCCGCGTACCGACGACGACATTCCCGACGAATCGTTCTTCGAATGAGGCGGCCATGAGTGGTGGGTACGAGGTGCTGCCCGCCGAACTGCGGGCGCACGCCGAGAAGATCGACCGGCTGGCGGCCCGGCTCGGCGAGGCGTTGTTCGCCGCCCGGCACGTCCGGATGCAGACCGACGCCTACGGCAAGATCTGCTCGTTCATCCCGCCGCTGATGGACGACGTCGCGCAGGAGGCGTTCGACGCGCTCGCCGCCGGCCAGAACGGAGTCACCGAGATCGCCACGAACATCCGGCACACCGCGGACGAGTACGAGCGGCGTGAGGACGACGCGGCCGTGATGTTCGGGAACCTCTGATGACGAACCCGCTGATCGCGCAGGAACAGGACAGCACCCGCTGGTACACGGGAATCGGTATCGCCGAGTCGGTCGCCGACGTCGCGCAGGGCATCGAGAGCGGCAGCTGGATCGACATCGGGCTCGGCGTCCTGGGTGTCGGGCTCGAGGGACTCAGCATCTACGTCGACCCGCTCGGCTCGCTGCTGTCGGCCGGCTTCGCGTGGCTGATCGAGCACGTCAAACCGTTGTCCGACGTGCTCGACTGGCTGGCGGGCAACGCCGACCTCGTCGCCGCGCATGCCAGGACGTGGAAGAACGTCGCGAAGGCCGTCGCCGACGTCAAGGACGACTACACGCGCGACTTCACCGCCGACACCGCGGGCTGGCAGGGCAAGGCCGGGGACGCCTATCGCGCGGCCGCCACCAACACCGCCAGCGTGCTCGGCAGCGCCGCGACGGCGTCGGAGAGCTTCGGCTCGGCGGTCGAGATGGCGGGCGTCGTCGTCGCTGTGGTGCGCGAGTTCGTTCGCGACCTCGTGGCGGACCTGTGCGGCCGGCTCATCTCGTGGGCCGCCGAAGCGATCTTCACTCTCGGCCTCGCGGCGCCAGTCGTGGCCGCGCAGGCGTCCGCCGCGGTGGCGCGGTGGGCGGGCAAGATCGCCGAGATCGTCAAGAAGCTCGTCCGCACCATGAACCGGCTGATGCCGTTGCTGCGCAAGCTCGGCGACATCTTCGCCAAGGTCCGCAAGGTGCTGCACGACCTGCGCAAGCCGTTGCGCAAGGCCGACGACATCCCGATCCCCGGCCAGACCGGCGGCAAACGCCCGAAGCACACCGGCTCGGTCGACTCGATCCTCAAGGCCGACCGCTGGGCGGACGACGCCTACCAGGCGATCCGGCACTCCGACGACCTCGACGACCTGACGAAGCACATGTCCGACGTGCCGCGGCTCGACGGCAGTCGCGGGTTCAGCCGCGCCGAGCTGGAGCAGATCAAGAAGCACGTGTTCGACGAGCTGCATCCGTTGGAGGGACACAGCGGCGGCACGGTGATGGCCCGGTTCGACTCGAACCCCGACATGGCCGAGGCGTGGCTGCGGCTGCGGTCCGGCCGGGGTAAACCGGAGGACCTGGCGCTGCTCGAGCACGAGCTGGCGGAGAGCCGATACTGGCAGCAGCACCCGAACGCGTCGTACCGCGAGGCGCACGGGGCGGCGAACAAGGTGTCCAACTGGCAGGACCGGATTCCGGAGCCCACCAACGAGGACTTCAGCGCACCCTGGAGGTAGGGCCGGATGGCCATGCTCGTGTACCTGCACAAGGAAGAGGACACGCCGGAGCGGCTTCGCTACCGGTTCCACACCGACGGTGGTGCGGACCGCTACCTCGTGCTGGACAAACAGGCCGACACGATCCTGCCCGACGACGGCCGTCCCGACGCCGTGTTCCAGGCCGCGGCCCGAAAGCTGGCCCGCGCGTGGCACGGCGGCGAGGCCCCGGAGAGGCTGGTCTACCAGGCGTAACGGCGCCGGGATCAGCGCGATGTCAGGGGTATGGCCGACACCTGTTACCTCTGCGCGGCCCAGGACGGCATCGCCACCTGCGCCGTCTGCACCGCGACCGCATGCGCCCACCACGGTGAGCTGGTCCCCTTCCGCTGCGTCGACTGCATCACGGCCGGCGCCGCGCGCAGGGCGTTGTCCGCGGGGCCCGAACCCCGCTCTTTCGCCGACGAGGCCCCGAGACTGGCGGCGGCCGGGCGGTCACTGATGGATCACCGGTTCGTCGACGACCTGCACCACGCGCTGAAGCAGTTCACGACCGACCCCGAAGCCGTCTGGCTGCAGGTTCGCGAACGGCTCGGATCGGACGTTCTGGTAGAGCGGGTGAGTGGCGAGATGCGTACCATCGAGCCGCCATCCGATCCGAGCCGCAACCGGGCCGAGTACGCCGCGGCGGTGCTGGCCGCCGCCGTCGCCGCGCGCCGGGGGTGGTCGTTGGAGCGGTCGATCCTCCAGTTGCCGGGAGGTCCGCAGATGCCGGTGCCGGTGCTCCTGCTCGACACGATGCTGATGGTGCGGCTCGCGTCCTCACTGGGTTTCTGATGCTGCGCGTCGTCGAGAGCGACAAACTCTCCGGCTCGACGGCGTGGGCGCGCTGCGACCGCCTCCGGCTGGCCAGCGGCGACACCGTGCGCCTGGTCGTGGCCGGGCACGAGGAGGCCCGCGTCTACGTGACGCTGCGGGAAGGCGTCGTGTTCGAGAACGTCCTGGCGGTCTCGCCGTCGGTGTGGTCGCGGTTGCACGACCTGACCGGGTCCGGCCACATCGAGGCCGAGCCCGTGCCGCTGTCGTTCGCCGACGTGCTGCGGCGCAAGCTGACCAGGGCGCACGTGGCCGGCGTGCTCGCACTGATGGCGGCCGCGCTCATGCTGGCTCTGGTCGTCGCGACGGCTCTGACCGGACCGTCCGCTTCCGTCGTGGTCACGGTGGTCACGGTGGGCACGGTCGGTGCGGCGCTCGGCATCGCGGCATTCGTGATCGCCTGGCGTGGGCCGGATCGGATCGGATGATCACCGCGAGGTGAGGTACGACCGGATCTCCGCGAGGTGAGCGGGCCAGAGCCGGTGCGTCGTGTAGCCGGCCGGGCGTCGTTCGGGTTTCGCCATGTACGGGTTCAGCGGCCCGTCAACGTCGAGCAGGATCGCCGGGGTCGTCACCGCGCGATCGAAACACGCCAGGCCGCGAATGGTCACCCGATTTGCCCGGTCACGTGGATCGGATGAATAACCTTCCGTTGTCGATCTGGCGGCTTACGCTGTCGACGTGTCGACCACACTGGGGTTCTTCTGCTCGCGCTGCGACCAGCGCCACGAGGGGATGCCGTTCGGCTACACCGCGGCGGCACCCGCGTACTGGCGGGATGAGTACGAGGGCCTGCCCGGTTACGTGCTCGGCGAGGAACAATGCGTGATCAACGACGAGCACTTCTTCGTGCGCGGCCGGATCGTGCTGCCGGTGCTGGACTCGGACACCGACTTCGAGTGGGGCGTGTGGGTCTCGTTGAGCGAGACCAACTACGACCGCATGGGCGAGGTCTGGCATGACCCCGATCGGGTGAACGAGCCGCCGTACTTCGGCTGGCTGAGCACCGAGCTGCTCGTCTACGAGCCCAGCACGTTGAACCTCAAGACGAACCTGCACACGCAGGAGGTCGGCGTGCGGCCCACGGTCGAGCTGGAGCCGACCGATCATCCGCTGGCCGTCGAACAACGCCAGGGCATCACGCTGCAGCGCATCCAGGCGATCACGGAACGGGTACTGCACGGATAGCAAAGGGCCCGGCCCCCACGGGAGAGGGGCCGGGCCCGAGAACATCAGGCAGACGGCACGGAAGCCACGCCGGGGGCGAGGAACCGCTTGCCGGTCACCTTCTCCGAGATGCCGGACCGGTCCAGGTACGGCGTGATGCCGCCCAGCCAGAACGGCCAGCCCGCGCCGAGGATCATGCACAGGTCGATGTCCTGCGCCTCCTGCACCACGCCCTCGTCGAGCATGATGCGGATCTCCTCGGCCAGCGCCTCCAGAGCACGGGTCTTGACCTCGTCACCGGTCAGCGGCGACGAGCCGAACTCCCAGAGCTCGAGCACCTCGGGGTCGACCGTCTGGTTGCCGGCGGAATCCCACTGCCAGACACCGGTCTTGCCCGCCGCGACGAACTTCTTCATGTTCGGCGACACGGAGAAACGGTCGGGGAACGCCGCGTGCATCGTCTCGGACACGTGCAGCGCGACGGCCGAACCCACCAGCTGCAGCAGGATCATCGGCGTCATCGGCAGGCCGAGCGGGTCGGTCGCCTTGTCCGCCACCTCGAACGACGTGCCCTCGTCGACCGACTTGATGACCTCGCCCATGAAGCGGGTCAGCAGGCGGTTCACGACGAACGCCGGGGCGTCCTTCACCAGCACGCAGGACTTCTTGAGCTCCTTGCCGATCTTGAACGCCGTCGCCAGCGTCGCGTCGTCGGTCTGCTCGGCGCGCACGATCTCCAGCAGCGGCATGACCGCGACCGGGTTGAAGAAGTGGAAGCCCACGACCCGCTCGGGGTGCTTCAGCTTCGACGCCATGTCCGTGATGGACAGTGACGACGTGTTGGTCGCGAGGATCGCCTCGGGGGAGACGTGCTCCTCGACCTCGGCGAACACCTGCTGCTTCACCGCGAGGTCCTCGAACACGGCCTCGATGACGAAGTCGGCGTCGGAGAACGCGGCCTTGTCCAGCGAGCCCGAGACGAGCGCCTTGAGGCGGTTCGCCTCGTCCGGCGAGATGCGCTTCTTGCCCAGCAGCTTGTCGACCTCGGAGTGGACGTAGCCGACGCCCTTGTCCACTCGCGCCTGGTCGATGTCGGTCAGCACGACCGGCACGTGCAGGCGACGCAGGAACAGCAGCGCCATCTGCGAGGCCATCAGGCCCGCGCCGACGATGCCGACCTTGGTCACGTTGCGCGCCAACGACTTGTCCGGCGCACCGGCCGGCCGCTTCGCGCGCTTCTGCACCAGGTTGAACGAGTACAGGCCCGCGCGCAGCTCGTCGCTCATGACGAGGTCCGCGAGGCCCTCGGTCTCGGCGGCGTAGCCCTTCTCGAGGTCGTTCTCGCGCGCCAGCTCCAGCAGCGCCAGCGCCTTCTCCGCACCGGGAGCGGCGCCCTTGGTCTTGCCGGCGACGATGGCCTTGGCGCGCGCGACGGCCGCGTCCCACGCCTCACCGCGGTCGATCTCCTTGCGGGGCACCGAGATCTCGCCACGCACCACACCGGACAGCCACAGCAGCGACTGCTCCAGGTAGTCCGCGGAGTCGAACAGCACGTCCGCGATGCCCAGCTTCAGCGCCTCGGCGGGCTTGAGCATCTTGTTCTGGTTCAACGCGTTCTCGAAGATCACGGTGACCGCGTCGTTCGCACCGATCAGGTTCGGCAGCAGCTGCGTGCCGCCCCAGCCCGGGAACAGGCCCAGGAACACCTCGGGCAGCGCGATCGCGGCCGCGTTCGACGCCAGCGTCCGGTAGTGGCACGACAGCGCCAGCTCCAGGCCGCCACCCATGACCGCGCCGTTGATGAACGCGAACGTCGGGATGTCCGAGTCGGTGAACTTCTTGAAGACGTCGTGGCCCAGCTTGCCGATCGTCAGACCCTGCGAGCGGTCCGTCGCGCCCTCGACGGCGGTCAGGTCCGCGCCCACGGCGAAGATGAACGGCTTGCCGGTCACGGCGATCGCGGCCGGCGAGGCGGCGTACGCCTCGTCGAACGCGGCGCCCAGCGACACCAGCGACTGCGGGCCGAACGTCGACGGACGCGTGTGGTCCAGGCCGTTGTCGATCGTGATGATCGCGACCGGCTTGTCCAGACCGGGCACGGAGATCAGCCGGGTCTTGGCGTGCGTGACGACCTCGTCGGGGAAGATCGCCTTTGCTTCCTCAGCGGTGATGGTCACTTGTCGCCACTCCAGTTCGGGTTCTCCCAGATGACAGTTCCGCCCATGCCGATACCGATGCACATGGTGGTGAGGCCGTAGCGGACGTCCGGCCGCTCGGCGAACTGACGCGACAGCTGCGTCATCAACCGGACACCCGAAGAGGCGAGCGGGTGGCCCGTGGCGATCGCGCCGCCCCACTGGTTCACGCGCGGGTCGTCGTCGGCGATCTTGAAGTGGTCGAGGAACGCCAGCACCTGCACGGCGAACGCCTCGTTGATCTCGAACAGGCCGATGTCCTCAATGGACAGACCGGCCCGCTCGAGCGCCTTCTCGGTGGCGGGGACGGGACCCACGCCCATGACCTCGGGCTCGACGCCGAGGAACGAGTAGCCGACCATCCGCATGCCGATCGGCAGACCGAGCGAACGCGCGGTCTCCTCCTCGGCGAGGATGCAGCCGGTCGCGCCGTCGTTCAGGCCGGCCGCGTTGCCCGCGGTGACCCGGCCGTGCGGGCGGAACGGCGTCTTGAGCTTGCCGAGGTCCTCGACCGTGGTGCCCGGACGCGGCGGCTCGTCGGCCGTCGCGAGGCCCCAGCCGTGCTCGGCGGAACGCGTGGCGACGGGGACCAGCTCGGGGCCGATCTTGCCCGCCTTCACCGCGGCGTCGTACTTGGCCTGCGAGGCCGCGGCGTACGCGTCGGCGCGGTCCTTGGTGATCTCCGGGAACCGGTCGTGCAGGTTCTCGGCGGTCTGACCCATCACGAGCGCGCTGGTGTCGACGATCCGGTCGGACAGGAAGCGCGGGTTCGGGTCGACGCCCTCGCCCATCGGGTGCCGGCCCATGTGCTCGACACCGCCCGCGATGGCCACGTCGTAGGCGCCGAACGCGATGCCGCTCGCCGCCGTGGTGACGGCGGTCATCGCGCCGGCGCACATGCGGTCGACGGAGTAACCGGGTACGGACTTCGGCAGGCCCGCCAGCAGTGCGGCGGTGCGGCCGATGGTGAGGCCCTGGTCGCCGATCTGGGTGGTCGCGGCGATCGCGACCTCGTCCACGCGCTCCGGCGGCAGCTCGGGGTGCCTGCGCAGCAGCTCACGGATCACCTTGACGACGAGGTCGTCGGCGCGGGTCTCGGCGAAAATGCCCTTCGGGCCGGCCTTGCCGAACGGCGTCCGAACGCCGTCGACGAAGACCACGTTCCGAACGCGTGCCGGCGCTGCTGGTGCGGCCACGGCTCTCCTCCACTCGTGGTGAACAACTCTGTCCAACCGGCTAGGGGCGCGAGTCCTACCGGCCGGTAACGACCACTGTAGCCCTCGTTACTGGCCAGTAACTACCGGAGTCCCCCTGTTCGTTGCGTCACACACCTTGCGGAGGATCAGGAACAGCGGCAACCCGAACGGCGCCAGCAGGATCGTGACCACCAGCACGGGCGCCATGAGCAGCGGGTTGATGTCCAACCGCCGGCCCTCGCGGTACATCCACTGCCCGACGAAGACGTCCCACGCGATCATGTGCGCCCACACCAGCGTGGCGCCCGCGGGGGTGCTCATGAACTCCGCCAGTGCGGGCAGCTCCGGCCGGGTAACCAGGGGGAGCAGCTCGCCCAGGCGCGGGACTGCGAGCGCGATGTAGATCGCGACCGGCACCGCCGGGACCCACGGCGAGGCGGCGATCCGCTCGGTGTACCGCCACTTCGGGGCGAAGATCATCAACGCCCAGACCGGCGCCACGCCCACGAACGTCAGGCTGAAAAGGGTGTTCATGCTGCGACGAGCTCCTTGTGCGTTTCGGTGCGGGCCCACACGACGCCGAGTGCGGTCGCGGCGACCAGGGCGGCGAAGGCGAGCAGGGTGATCGAGTCGGGGTGGATCAGCGACTGGCCGCGCAGGGCCTGCCACGTCGTGAGGGCGAGCACGCCGAGGTAACCGGCGCCGAGCACCCACACCAGGCGGACGGTCGCCCAGCGGCCGAGCAGTGCGATCAGGACCGGGAGCACCTGCACCGCGTGCATCCCGATGAAGTGCGGCACGCGCAGGTCGCCGGCCTCGGTGCTCCAGCCGGTGAGTGCCATGTACGAGCCGCCGTCCGGTGCGCCGACGCTGTGCGCGCCGATGATGCCCGCCTTCATGTCCTGGCCGGGCTTGGGGCCGATCATCAGGAACGCGACGCCGAGGCCGAAGAACGCGACGATCAGTCCCAGGCGGACGGACCAGGCCAGCGCCTGGTTCTCGAACTTGGCGCGCAGCAACAGGATCGCGATGGCGGCGTGCATCACCCACAGCACGACGATGGTCGCGCCCATGACCGAGAACAGCGCGCCGTCGAGCGGCGTCTCGAAGTTGAAGTGGCTGCGCTTACCCCGGATGACCTGGCCGACTATCACGCTCATCTCGATCGCGCTCGCGGCCGTGATGATCGTTCCCGCCCACCGGCCGAACCGGCGCAGACGGCCGTCGAGGAACGTCAGGAACCAGGCGAGGGTGAACGAGTAGAGGACGAACGAGATCGAGAACTTGAGCGGCTTGAACCAGATCGGCGTCCCGGTCAGGACGCGGTCGTCGGCCACGAGGCCGATCAGGGTGACCGGGATCAGCGCGGCCATCGCCAGGCCGAAGACCACCAGCGGCCGGTGCCACTGCAACGCGGTGCGCAACATGTCTTCTCTCCCCAAAGTGGATAGCGGCACTCTCTACTATCGGAAAGCTACACTATCCGCATGCGTGTTGGCGAGCTTTCGAAGCGAAGTGGCGTCCCGGTGCCGACGATCAAGTACTACCTGCGTGAGGGACTGCTGCCCGCCGGCGTGCTGACCAGCCCGAACCAGGCCCACTACGACGAGTCGCACCTGCGCCGCCTGCGCCTGGTGCGCGCGCTGGTGGACGTCGGCGAGCTGTCCATCTCGGCGGTCCGCGACGCGCTGGCGGCGATCGACTCGTCGGAGCAGACCATGCACAAGAAGCTCGGCATGGTGCAGGAGGCGATCACGACCGTGCCCAACACGCCGATCGACGAGCGGTCCGTGCAGGAGGTGAAGGACTTCCTCGCCCGGCATGGCAGGCACGAAGACGTCGACGCCGAGCACTGGGAGATCAGCCGGATGCTCACCGCGGTGCTGTCGGCGGCCCGGTCACTCGGGCACGACCGGTTCCACGAGCAGCTCGAGCCCTACATGGCCGCACTGGAGATGATCGCGAAGGCCGACCTCGACTACATGCTCGGCCGGGCGAAGTCCGTCGACGACCTGGTCGAGTCGATGGTCGTCGGCACGATCCTCGGTGACGCCGCCCTCATCGCACTGCGGCGGATGGCCCACGCCGTCGAGTCGGAGCGGCGGGCCAAGGAAGAGGATCAGGTCTGACCGAGCTCGGCCAGCAGTCGTTCCGCGCGCCGCGTGTGCTCGTGCTCGGGCCCCAGCTTCTCCCGCAGTACGGGCAACGCCCGCAGCAACAGCGACCGCGCCAGCTCCGGTTGCCCAGCGTCGATGGCGTCGGCGGCGTAGTTGGGCAGCAGGGAGACGAGCTGTGAGTGCTCGGGGCCCAGCAGCTTCTCGATGATGCCGATCGCCATGTGGTGAAAGGTGAGCGACTCGGAGTGCTGCTTCGCCCGGCCGGCGCACATCGCCAGGTTGTGCATGATCATCGCGAGCTCGACATCCTGCTCGCCGCGCTGCGCCAGCTTGATCATCAATGCGCTGCGCAGCCGGGGCATCGCCAGCTCGTGCTGATCGTGCACGATCAGCATCATCGACATCTGGGTGAGCGGTTCGACCAGCAACGGGTGGGCCGGGCCCAGGGTGCGGTCCAGCAGCGTCATCGCCTGGTTGAGCGCCTTCACCATCGCCGGTGGATCGCGCAGCGCAGCCTGCGCGGCGCCGATCTCCATCCAGGTACCGGCCCTCGCCAGCCGCTCGGTCCTGCTCCGGCCATCGTGCAGGGACATGGCGCGCTCGAACAGCTCCACGGCCGCGGCGGGCTCGCCGCGGCTGCGCAGGTGCATCCCGACACCGGAAAGCAGCAGTCCGGCGAGTTTCGCGTCGCGCGACGTGGTCTTCACATGCAGCGCGGCCGCCTGCGCGTGCGGTCCGATGGCCGCCATGAGCGGCCAGTTCTCCGGCATGGCCGGCGCGTCGGGGAGCAGGCCGCCCAGGAACCTGACCGTGTGGGACAACCGCTTCGCCCGCTCCTTGGCCGTCAGCCGCGACCGGGTCACCTCCTGCACGAGCCGGTGGACTCGCACGTGGTGGTCGTCGGCGCGTGCGAGCAGCGACGTGGCCACCAGCTCGCCGATCACACTCTCCCGCGCCACCTCCTCCTTCGGCAGCACGTGCAGCAGCAGGCCCAACGGGATCGAGTCGGGCGCCAGGAAGGCGGTCAGTTCCAGCACACCGACCGCCGCCTTGGACAGGGCGCGGAAGTGCAGCAACCACGTCGTGGCGACGGTGTGCGGGTAGCCGACCGGTTTCGGGCCGATCTTCAGCAGCTCCGCCGATGCCTCCGCGTACAGGTCCAGGTAGCGGCGGATCGAACAGCCGTGGACGTCCACGTAGGCACGCGCCTGCGCGAGCGCGAGGGGCAGGTGGCCGAGCACCTCGGCCAGCTCGGCGGCGTCGGGAGCCTCGTCGAGGAACGCGACGGCCTCGCCGTGGGTCATCTCGGGCACGTCCACCGTCACCCCGGAGATGCCCCGGTTCCGCGTGGTGATCACCACGCGGCCGGTCGAGGGGAACCTGGTGAGCAGCTCGGGGTCCTCGGCGTTGTCGAGGACCAGCAGCCAGTCGTCCCGCTTGCCGAGCTCGACCAGCAGCCGCGCGACCACCCGCTCGTGGGTGATGTCGAACCCGAGCGCGTCCGCCAGGGCGACCAGGTCGGCGGTCAGCGTGCTCTCGTTGGCCGCGCGCACCCACCAGCGCACGGTGAACTCGCCACCATGTGCGTGTTCCAGCGCCAGCTGGCTCTTGCCGACGCCACCGAGGCCGCGCAACACGACCGGGCCGTCCAACCGATCGAGTTCGGCCAGCAGATCCACTCGGCCGGTGAACCGCGGGTTGCGGGCGGGCAGGTTGCTCGTGCCGGTCCAGTCGACCGGTGGTGGCGCGTTGTGCACCACCACCTTCTTGATCGACTTGGCCCGGATGACCGTCTGGGCTCTCGGTAAGTCGGGCCCCATCAGGCCGCCGCCGTGGCGGTGAGTGCCTTGGCCAGGGCGTCCGCGGTCAGCTCGATCTGCCACGACCGGGCGCCGCCCTCGCGCAGCGTGGCGGTGATGCCCTCGGTGGAGATGTCTTCCGGCGGCTGCCAGCAGGTGCGGCGCACCAGGTCCGGCAGCAGCAGGTTCTCGACGGGCAGCGTGTTGGCCTCGGCGATGGCGTTCAACGCCGTGCGCGCGGCGGCGAGCCGGGCGGCGGCGTCGGGATCCTTGTCGCCCCACCGGTTCGGCGGTGGCGGGCCGTCGTGCTGGGGTGCGGGCTCGGGCAGCTGGTCCTTCGGCAGGGCCCCAGCGCGGCGCAGCGCGCCCATCCATGTCCCGACCATGCGGCGCTGCGCCCGGCCGCGGAAAACGGGCAGAGCGAGCAGCTCAGCCTCATCTGCGGGGTTGCGTGCGGCGGCTTCCATCAACGCGCTGTCGGGCAGGACGCGGCCGGGCGCGATGTCGCGCTCGCGGGCCACGGAGTCACGGGTCTCCCACAGCGCGCGCACCATCGCGAGCTGGCGGGGGTTGCGGACCCGGTGGATGCCGGACGTCCGGCGCCACGGGTCGGTGCGGGGACGGGGGAGCGGAGCGAGCCGGACGGCTTCGAACTCCTCCAGAGCCCAGGCCAGCTTGCCCTGGCGCTCGAGCTCCTGCTCCAGCACGTCGCGCAGATCGACGAGCAGTTCGACGTCGAGCGCGGCGTAGTTCAGCCAGTCGGCTGGGAGGGGACGGCGCGACCAGTCGGCCGCGCCGTGCCCCTTTTCGAGCCGATAGCCGAGCAAACGCTCGACGAGTGTGCCGAGGGCAACTCGTTCGAACCCAGCCAGCCTGCCCGCCAGCTCGGTGTCGAACAGCGCGCTGGGACGCAGCCCGAGTTCGGCGAGGCACGGCAGGTCTTGCGACGCTGCGTGCAGCACCCACTCGGTGCCGTCCAGTGCCTCCACCAGCGGGTCGAGACGACCGCCCAGGGCGATCGGGTCGACCAGCACGGTGCCGGCACCGTCCCGGCGCAGTTGCACCAGATAGGCACGTTGCGAGTAGCGGTAGCCCGAGGCTCGCTCGGTGTCCACCGCGACCGGGCCCTTCGCCCCGGCGAGCGCGGTAGCGGCTCGCCGGAGCGCAGTTGGGTCGGCGACCACGGGCGGAACCCCATCAGCAGGCTCCGTCAGTGGTACCGGATCAGCTCCGGTTGGTGCGGTTGGCTCGTCGGCGGGTACATCCACAGCGGATGACCCTACGACGAACGCACCACTCGCAGTTGTGTTCGGCCGGTTCAGTGCTTCAACCGGTCCTAACGGATCACGCCGGCACGCATGGCCAGCGCGACCATCTGGGCGCGATCGCCGGTGCCCAGCTTCCGGCCGATCCGGCTCAGGTGAGACTTCACCGTGAGCGCGGACAAGCTCAGAGCCTCGCCGATCTCCTTGTTGCTCTGGCCATCGGCGACCAGCTGGAGCACCTCGACCTCACGCGCGGAAAGCTCCCGCGGCGTGTTGTCGGTGCCCGGCACCCGAGTACCCGCTGCGAGCACTGGTGCCACGCTCGGATCTGCGTAAACGCCGCCATCGAGAACCCGGCGCACCCCGTCGGTGACCACCATCGGAGAGGCGGACTTCAGGAGGTACGCCTGGGCGCCCGCCTGGAAGGCCGACCTGACCGCGTAGGGGTCGTCGGAGGATGCGAGGACCACGATGCGGGGCCAGCCCTGGGCACGGAGTTCCGTGACCAGGTCGATGCCGGTGCCATCCGGCAGACCCAGATCGAGGATCGCGAGGTCGCACGGACCGGTTGCGAGTGCCCGCGCCCGAGCCTCCGCCACCGATGCGGCCTCATGCACTGTCCCGGCTCCCATCTGGGTGAGCCGAGCTGATATCGCCTCCCTCAGCAGTGGGTGGTCGTCGACCACCAGCACTGAAAAAAGCTCTTCCCGCGGGTGCGGGACCATGTTCGCCGGCAACGAGCCGGCTGGCGTGGTACGAACGGCCTGACCTAAGCCGACGGCAGCCACGTCACTACCTCCCTGGAGTCGGTCGTGCCCCCCGACCGGCACCGGGACTTTCGTCCAATCAGCCGCGCCACTGATCGACCGAAAGTGGTGTCGTCTGGGGCAGCGTAGCCGCCCAAGCGGGTCTACGGGACGATCAATCGGGTATCTATCCCTATTGAGTTGTGACAGATGGACCCACTTGTCACACGATCGGCTGACAACTGGATAGGGGGTGTAACGCGAGTCCCCCTCATGACGACATCTAGGAGTTGCGTGTGAGTCAGGACCGGGCCAAGGCGTTGTTGCAGCGTGTGCCACTGGTGGACGGACACAACGACCTGCCGTGGTCACTCCGGGACTTCTTCGGTGAAAATTCAACCGAGAACGTCTTCGACACCGCCGCCAAGGTGAATCTCCGCGAGCTCCAGCCGAAGCTCCACACCGACTTCGTGAAGGCCCGTGAGGGCGGACTCGGGATGCAGTTCTGGTCCGTTTTCATCCCCTGCCGGCTTGAGGGCGACAGCGCCGTCACGGCTGTTCTGGAGCAGGTAGAGCTGGTGCACGAGCTCTGCGAGCGGTACCCCGACCACCTCGGGATCGCCACCACCGCCGACGAGGCCGAGGCCGTGTTCGCGTCCGGCCGGATCGCCTCCTTGATCGGTGCGGAGGGCGGCCATTCCATCAACTCTTCACTCGGCGTGTTGCGCGCGCTGCGGCGGCTGGGCGTCCGCTACATGACGCTGACGCACAACGACAACACCCCGTGGGCCGATTCGGCCACTGACCAGCCCGAACACGACGGTCTGACCGAATTCGGCAAGGACGTCGTGCGGGAGATGAACCGGATCGGCATGCTCGTCGACCTGTCCCACGTGGCACCGAGCACGATGCACGATGCGTTGGCGGTTTCGGCCAAACCGGTGATCTTCAGTCACTCGTCCTGCCGAGCGGTCGCCGACCATCCGCGCAACATTCCGGACGAAGTTCTGGGCAAGTTGGCCGACAACGGCGGTGTGGCCATGATCACATTCGTCCCGGACTTCGTGTCGCCGCGTGTCGCGGCCTGGGACGCGGCCCTGCGCGACGCCATGACCGCCGCCGGTGAGAAGCACGCTGACCTGGAGGTCAGGCAGCGGTTCGCCGACTCGTGGACCGAGGGCGGGCCCCGGCCGAAGGTCACCGTCGACGACGTCGTCGCCCACCTCGAGCACGCGCGCGAGGTCGCGGGCATCGACCACATCGGGCTCGGCGGCGACTACGACGGCGTCCGGGAGCTGCCCGAGGGCCTGGAGAACGTCTCCACCTACCCGGTCCTGTTCGGCGCGCTGCTGGAGAAGAACTGGTCCGAGGACGACTGCGCCAAGCTCGCCGGCGCGAACGTCCTGCGCGTCCTGCGCGAAGCGGACGCCTGACCTGAAGAACCGTTATGGCCACCATGACGGACCTCAAGTCCGTCATGGTGGCCATAACGGTTCAAGCGCTCCAGCTGAGACACGACTCGAGGGGCCGTGGGCCCTGTCCCGGCCACTGCACCCGGTGCTGGGCTGAGCAGGGCCGGGGGACCCGCCACCCGGCCTCGTCGGACGAGGAGGAGGAACCGGGTGCGCGCACTGGCCCCCGAGGTCGACCTGGGTGATCCGGGCAGCTTCGAGCACGGCGTCCCGCACAAGTTCTTCACCAGGCTGCGGCGCGAGGACCCGCTGCACTGGCAGCCCGAGGCCGGCGGCCCCGGCTTCTGGGTCGTCTCGCGACACGCCGACGTGGTCGCGGTCAGCAAGGACTGGCAGAGCTACTCGAACTCGCGCGGCGGCATCGAGATCATCGACAGCCCGCCGGACGAGCTGGCGATGTTGCGCATGCTCATGCTCTACATGGACCCGGACGAGCACACGACCTACCGCAAGCTCGTGGCCAGGGCGTTCACCCCGCGCGTGCTGCGGACCATGCAGGACAAGATCGACCGGATCGCACGGGAGACCGTCGACGAGGTCATCGGCCGTGACACGTGCGACTTCGTCCCGGACATCGCCGCGAAGCTGCCGCTGCCGGTGATCGCCGACATGCTCGGCATGCCGTCCGAGGACCGCGCCAAGCTCGTCACCTGGTCGAACAAGATCCTCGGCTGGAGCGACCCGCAGTACGTCGACCAGCGCTCGGACGCCACCGCCGCGGCCATGGAGATGATCCAGTACTCGACCGAGCTCGCCGCCCGCAAACGCGTCGAACCCGGTGACGACCTCACCTCCCGGCTGGTCGAGGTCGAGGTGGACGGGCACAAGCTGACCGACCTGCAGTTCGGCCTGTTCTTCCTGATGCTCTCGATCGCGGGCAACGAGCCGATCCGCAACCTGATCTCGCAGGCGATGCTGGCGTTCTTCCGGTTCCCGGCCCAGTGGCACCTGCTGCGCGAGGTGCCAAGCCTGATGGAGACCGCGGTCGAGGAGATGATGCGCTGGGCGACGCCGACCATGCAGTTCCGCCGCACCGCGACCCGCGACCTGGCCCTGCACGGCAAGGTGATCCAGGAGGGCGACAAGGTCA
The DNA here is from genome assembly GCF_030269605.1 of Lentzea sp. NBRC 105346. Lineage (GTDB taxonomy): Bacteria > Actinomycetota > Actinomycetes > Mycobacteriales > Pseudonocardiaceae > Lentzea. The sequence continues at coordinate 267,383 of NZ_BSTQ01000010.1, read as the reverse complement.
CCACGTGGTTCGTCTCGGCGAACCGCGACGAGGACGTGTTCGCCGACCCGTCCGGCTTCGACATCACGCGCGCGCAGAACCCGCACCTGGCGTTCGGCGGGGGCGGCCCGCACTACTGCGTCGGGGCGCACATGGCGCGGTTGCAGGCAGCGGCGATGTTCCGCGAGCTCACCACGCGCCTGCCTGGGATCCGGCTCGACGGCGAGGTCGCGCATCTGCGGTCGAACTTCGCCAACGGCATCAAGCACCTGCCGGTCAGGTTGCACGGGTGACCCCGGAATCCCTTTCCGGCGAGGTCCTGGTCACCGGCGCGTGCGGTCACCTCGGCGCGAACCTGGTGCGGCAGCTGCTCGACGACGGCGAGGCCGTCCGCGTGCTGGTGAAACCGGGCAGCGACGACACGGCGATCGACGGCCTCGACGTGCGCCGGTTCGACGTCGACCTGCGTGACGCCGAGGCACTGCGACCGGCCCTGTCCGGCGCTACCCGCGTGTACCACTGCGCTGCGATGATCTCGACGGTCGCGGGCAACGAGCGCGAGATCTACGAGAACAACGTGGTGGGGACCAGGAACCTGCTCGACGCCGCGGCCGCGGAGAACGTGGAGCGGGTCGTCGTCACCGGCTCGTTCGGAGCGGTCGGTCACCTGCCCGACCGGCCGAGCGACGAGCGGGTGCCGTTCGACCCCTTCACCCCGCACACGCCCTACCAGGCCACGAAGGTCCTCGTCGCCCACGAGGCGTTGCGCGCCCACGCCGAAGGGCTCGACGTCGTGCTCGCGATCTCCACTGCGATCCTCGGCCCGCACGACTACCTGCCCTCACGAATGGGCCGCCTGCTGCTGCGGTTCGCGCACGGCGACCTGCGCGCGTACATCGCGGGCGGCTTCGAGTTCGTGCCGGCGCGCGACATCGTCGCCGGGCACACCCTGGCGATGGCGAAGGGCCGGTCGGGCGGCCAGTACCTGTTCGGCAGCGGCTATCGCTCGATGGACGAGCTGATGGCGTGCTTCGAGGAGGTCACCGGCCGGCCTCGGCCGCGGAAACTCCCGGCGGGCCTGGTGCGCGTGCTGGCACCGGTGATGACGGGGTTGCGCCGTGAGCAACTGCTGACGCCCGCCGCCGTCCGATTGCTCACGCAGAGGCGGCGCGCCGACTGCACCAAGGCGCGGACCGAGCTGGGCTTCGCGCCGACGTCCATCGAGGACTCGATCCGAGAGGCCTACGAGGACTTCGTCCGGCGCGGACTGATCCGGAGGTAGCCGTGGCACCACCAGATTTCGCGAACGCACGAACGCGCCACCAGAAGGCGCGGTCGGCCGGACTGCATCCGGACTATTGGTACCCGGTCGAATGGGACACCGCGGTCAGGACCGGACAGGTGGTCGAGATCGTTTTCTGGAAGCGCTCGATCGCCTTGTTCCGCGGCGAGGACGGTGTCCTGCGCGCGGTGGACGACCGCTGCGCGCACCGGCAGCTCAAACTCTCCGCCGGACAGGTCAAGGGATGCAACCTCGTGTGCCTGTACCACGGCTGGGAACACGACGGTGACGGGAAGATCGCGCACATCCCGCACGACACGTTCGGCAAGCAGGTTCCCAAGTCCAGAATCACGAGCTATCCGGTGCAGGTCCGATATGGACTGATCTGGATCTTTCCGGGCAATCCTTCGCTCGCCGGCGAAAAGTCTGTTCCGGACATTCCGGAGATGGACGCGAGATGGCCGAGCGTGCCCGTGGACGCCACGTGGCACGGCCACCACTCGATGATCATCGACAACGTCAGCGACTTCACCCACGCGTACCTGCACGAGAAGTACCGGCCGTTCTCCGATCCGGTGCTGACGCGGCTGGAGTCACGTGACGACAAGGTGTTCGTCGCCTACCGCACCAAGGTCGGCGGTGACCCGAAGACCGAGCTGGTGCTCAACCCCGCGATCGACCGCGGCAGCATCGAGCTCTGCTACTCCTACCCGTACCAATGGTCCGACACCGGCGGGAAGATCAAGCACTGGTGTTTCGTGCTGCCGATCGACGAACGACGAACCCGTGTCTTCTTCCTCTTCCTGTTCGCGCCGGACGCCTACCGGTTGCCGTTCACCCGGATCCGCATGCCGCTTCCGTTGGTGCGCGGCATGTTGAGGCTCGCCAAACGGGCGTACATCCTGCCGTTGCTCGACCAGGACCGGGTCGCGATCGAGGCCGAGCAGGAGGGCCACGAGCGGTATCACGACCAGCCGATCCCCGAGCTGAACCCGGCGGTGCAGGAGTTTCAGCGGCTCACCATCAGCAAATGGGAGGAGGCGCTCGCGTGACGTTCACCTACGAACCCTTCACCCCGTCGTTCGACCGCGACCCGCATCCGACGTACCGCCACCTGCGCGAGCACGCGCCGGTGTACTTCTGGGAACCCGCCGGGGTATACCTCGTCAGCCGGTACGCCGACGTCGAGGCGTTGCTGAAGGACCGGCGGTTCGCGTTGCCCGGCATGGACTCCGGCCCGCCGCGCACCGAGGGTGGCCGGATCCACCGCGCGCTGTTCGAGCACGCGTTCTTCGGGCTGCCCAAGGGTGACCACGCCAGGGTGCGCAAGCTCGTCACGCCCGCGTTCGCCCCGCGCGAGGCCGCACGCCGCCACGACGCGATCTGTGCGTTGGTGGGATCGCTGATCGACTCTTGGGGCGATCAGTCCGAAGTGGACATCGTCTCCGACTTCGCCCGGCCGATTCCGGTGCGGGTGATGAGCCATCTGCTGGGGATCCCGGCCGAGCACGACGCGTTGTTCGGCCGGTTCGCCCAGGCGATGATCATGTCGGTGCTGCCGTGGATCGGTCCGGACGAGTTCGACCGCGAGGTGGAGATCTTCCCGGCCGCGGCCGGGATGCTCGGCTCGTTGATCGAACAACGCCGTGCCGCGCCGGGGGACGACCTGCTGAGCCTGTTCGTCGGGATGGCCGGCCTGTCGGTCGAGGAGCTGCTCGGCGTCGTGGCGTCGCTGGTCGTCGGCGGCGCGGAGACCAGCGTGCACCTGATCGCCAACGGCGTGCGCACGCTGCTCGCTCACCCCGACGCCCTGGCCCTGGTCCGGGCTGATCCGTCCCTGCTGCCGGGTGCGCTGGCCGAGGCGTCGCGGTTCGACTCGTTCGCCAAGCACGGCCTGAGCCGCACGGCGCTGGAGGACGTGGAGCTGCACGGCGTCACCGTGCCCGCCGGTTCGCGGCTGGTGATGCTGATGGCCTCGGCGCTGCGCGACCCCGCGGTGTTCGACGATCCCGATCGGTTCGACCTGCATCGCCCGCCGACGCGCCTGATGTTCGGCGCGGGCTCGCACTTCTGCCTCGGTCACGCCCTGGCGCGCGCGGAGGCCGAGGCCGCGATCGGGTTGCTGTTGCGGAGGTTCCCGGCTCTGCGGCCGGCCGCGGAACCCGAGTTCGCGCCGAACGTGATCCGGCGCGAGCTGTCGTCGTTGCGGGTGTGGCTGCGGTGACAGACCGTATAGGACCGTCATTCCCGAATGGATCGGAAATGTGGCCGAAGGATTCGTCGTTTGAGTCTAAGCGACCTTTTCGGGAGCGCTCTCGTGAACGCCGAGCCAGATGGCGACGGCTTCCGCCCGATGTCGCGCGTGCAGCTTGCTGAAAATACTGTTGATACGATTCTTGACGGTTTTGACCCGCAGGTGGAGCAGGTCGGCTATCTCGTCGTTCGACAGTCCGCGGGCGATGAGCTCCATGGTCTCGATCTCACGGGGGCACAGGTCCGCCGGCGCGGGTGGTGCGTACGACGTGAGGTTCAGGACGGCGTTCACGAGGTCTGCCTCGGTGAAGCAGCCGTGCGTCAGAACCGCGGCGATGCCCGCCTGTGCGGCCCGGCTGAGCACCCCGGGCCCGGCATGGGTCACGGCGAGCACCGGGACGGGCGCGCACACCGTGGGCACCCGCTCCCAGGAACGGTCGGGGCCGTGGTCGATCTCGATCACCACGACATCCGGGTCCTGCCATTCCTCGACGACCTGCAGGCGGTCGCACGAGGAAAGAAGGTGACGCAGTCCGGTGCGTGCGACGATATGGTCCACCGCGAGCAGAACCGTCCGCATTTCCACGATCAGGACAATAGCGGACCCACAAATACCGCCGATCCGCCGGAAATACGGAGCGTGATCGCCGTTCAGGCCGAGGGGCCGCGTTGGCCGAACATGGTCACGCCAACGGGCGGCAGCCCGACCGCGACGGCCATCAGGTCGTAGAAGGCGGTCGCGTGCTCGGCGAGCTCGCCGTCCAGCGCCGTCCACGACGCGCGCAGCTCCAGGTCGTCCGTGCGTGCCGGGCCGGCGATGTCGCCGAACCGAGCGCTGGAGGTCTGGGTGACTGTGCCGCCAAGCGCGGTGTAGCGCGCGCCGGACGTCTCGAGCGCCTCGGTCAGCCACGACCAGCCGACCTCGGGCAACAGCGGGTCGGACGCCAGCTCGTGGTCCAGCTCGACGCGCACGTAGGCGACGACGCGCAGCACGCCACCCCATGCCTCGTCGCCGTCGGGGTCGTGCAGCAGCACGAGGCGTCCGGTCGACAGCTCGTCGGACGGGCCGGAGACCTCCGCGGTCAGCGCGAAGGCCCACGGGGCGAGCCGCTGCGGCGGCCGCACCTCCGTGAGCTCGATCTCGGGCCGGGTACGAACCGACTTGAGTGTCCCCACAGCCCGGCGGAAGAGTTCCGGCTCGGTCACGCAACTGACTGTAGGCCTTCGCAATCCAGCCGAGTGACAGCGGCACGCCGGGACGTGGCAGCATGGCAACCGACATGAACGCTGAAGCCCCCCTTCTTGTGGCCGCGCGTGGCGGCACGCCTTCAAGGACCCCGGTCTGGTTCATGCGCCAGGCGGGCCGTTCCCTGCCCGAGTACCGCAAGCTCCGCGAGGGCACCGCGATGCTCGACGCCTGCATGGACCCGGAGATGGTCTGCGAGATCACTCTGCAGCCGGTCCGCAGGCACGACATGGACGGCGCGATCCTGTACAGCGACATCGTCGTGCCGCTCAAGGCCGCCGGTGTCGACCTCGACATCGTCCCCGGCACCGGCCCGGTGATCGCGAACCCGATCCGGTCGGTCGCCGATGTGGACCGCCTCCCGCAGCTGGACCCGTCGCAGGTCCAGCCCGTGGTCGAGGCGATCAAGCTGCTCGTGAAGGAACTCGGCGACGTCCCGCTGATCGGGTTCGCCGGCGCGCCGTTCACCCTCGCGTCGTACCTGATCGAAGGCGGCCCGTCGAAGAACTACGAGCGCACCAAGGCGCTCATGCACTCCGACCCCGCGACCTGGCACAAGCTGCTCGGCAAGCTGGCCGGGATCACCGGCACCTTCCTGCGCACGCAGGTCGAGGCCGGGGTGTCCGCGGTCCAGCTGTTCGACTCGTGGGCGGGCGCGCTGTCCGAACGCGTCTACCGCGAGCTGGTGCTGCCGCACTCCACCGAGGTGCTCGGATCCATCGAAGGCGTGCCGCGGATCCACTTCGGCGTCGGCACCGGTGAACTGCTGCCCGCGATGCGGTCGGCCGGCGCGGACGTCGTTGGTGTCGACTGGCGCATCCCCCTGAATGTCGCAGTTGAGCGGTTGGTCGCTGCCGATCCAGCGGCCGGCAAGCCGGTCGTGCAGGGCAACCTCGACCCGACCGTGCTGTTCGCCTCGTGGGAGGCGATCGAACGCGAGGTCCGGCGCATCCACGCCGAGGGCAAGGCGGCCGCGGGCCACATCTTCAACCTCGGCCACGGCGTCCTCCCGGACACCGACCCCGAGGTCATCACCCGGACCGTGGAGTTGATCCACAGCTTGTGAGGCCTCTTCACGTCGTGGTCGTCGGTGGCGGGATCTCCGGTCTCGCCACCGCCCACCGCCTGCGCCTGCTGCTGGGCCCGTCCGCCGAGATCACGGTGGTCGAGCAGTCCGACCGGATCGGCGGCAAGATCCGCACGGTCGAGCTGGCCGGCGTCTCCTACGACGTGGGCGCCGAGGCGTTCCTGCACCGCAGGCCCGAGGCGACCGAGCTGATCACCGAGGTCGGGCTCGCGGACGAGATCGTCCACCCCGTCGGGTTCAGCGCCTCGGTGCACGCGGCGGGCCGCACCTCGCCGATCCCCGCGCACACGATGATGGGCATCCCGGCGTCCGTCGAGACGGTCCGGCCGGTGCTCTCGTCCGAAGGCGCGTTGAGGGTGGAGATGGAACCCACCCTGCCGCCCATCGACCTGCGCGGCGCCGACGTGGCCGTCGGCCCGCTGATGCGCGAACGGTTCGGCCCCGAGGTGGGGGACCGGCTCGTCGGACCGCTGCTGGGCGGCGTCTACGCCGGCCGCGCTGACTCACTAGGCCTGCGTGCCACGTTGCCGCAGATCGCCACCCTGCTGGACAAGGGCGTCGGGTCGCTGCTGGCCGCGGCCGCGATGACCATGCCCGCGCCGCCGCAGCCCCGCGCCTCGCGCCCACCCGTCTTCGGCACGCTGCGCAGCGGCCTGTCCGGCCTGGTCAACCAGCTCGCGGCCGCCGCCCGGCCCCGCATGATGCTGGGCCGCCCGGTCCGTGTGCTGTCGTGGCGTTCGGACGGCTGGCGCCTGGAGATCGGCTCGGCCGCGTCCCCGGAGTACCTGGACTGCGACGGTGTCGTGCTGGCCGTCCCGGCGCCCGCCGCGCGCAAGCTGCTCAGCGACATCGCCCCCTACGCCTCGGCCGCCTACGGCAAGGTCGACGTGGCGTCGATGGCCGTGGTCGCGATGGCGTTCCCGCCGGGGACCGCGCTGCCCGAACGGTCCGGCATCCTGCTGGCCGAGAAGGAGCGCTACTCGGACCGCATCACCCCGTTCACCGCGAAGGCCTTCACCTTCTCGTCACGCAAGTGGGCGCACCTGGGGCAGCCGGTGCTCGTCCGCGGGTCCGTGGGGCGCTTCGGGGAGACCGCGCTGCTGCAGCGCAGCGACGCCGACCTGGTCAAGGCCGTGCGCGCGGACCTGCGTGAGCTCACCGGCGTGACCGCCGAGCCGATCGACTACGTGGTTCAGCGGTGGGGTGGTGGGCTGCCGCAGTACGGCGTCGGTCACCTCGACCTGGTCTCCACCATCGAACGGACGGTCGGCGAGGTTCCCGGACTCGCCGTCGCCGGGGCCACGCTGCACGGTGTCGGCATCCCCGCCTGCATCGCCACCGCGGACGCGGCGGCCGCCCGTGTGGCCGCGCACCTGCTCGGCCGGGTCCGCCGCTGATTTGGGAAGATGAGCACATGGCACGCCTGAACTACACCGAGCTCAACGACACGATCCGCTACACCATGTGGTCGGTGTTCCGGGTGGAGCCGGGCAAGCTCCCCGAGGACCGCGGCCCCGCGGCCACCGAGACCCAGAACTACCTCGACGCCCTGGAGGGCAAGGGCGTCGTCGTGCGCGGCGTGTACGACGTCGCCGGCCTGCGGGCCGACGCGGATTACATGATCTGGTGGCACGCCGAGGAGATCGAACAGGTCCAGGCCGCGTACACCGGCTTCCGCCGCACGCCGCTGGGCCGAGTCTCGACGCCCGTGTGGTCGCAGGTCGCGCTGCACCGGCCCGCGGAGTTCAACCGCAGCCACATCCCGGCGTTCCTCGCCGGCGAGGAGCCGCGCAAGTACGTGTGCGTGTACCCGTTCGTGCGCAGCTACGAGTGGTACCTGCTGCCCGAGGAGGACCGCCGCCGCATGCTCGCCGAGCACGGCAAGGAGGCGCGGGACTACCCGGACGTGCGCGCCAACACGGTGGCGAGCTTCGCGCTGGGCGACTACGAGTGGATGCTCGCGTTCGAGGCCGACGAGCTGCACCGCATCGTGGACCTGATGCGGCACCTGCGGGCCACCGACGCGCGCAAGCACGTGCGGGAGGAGATCCCGTTCTACACCGGGACGCGGGTGCCCGCGGCGGAGCTGGTCACCAACCTGCCCTGAGGCATGACATGGGGGGAGCTTTCCAAGCGCTCAGCGCTGGGAAAGCTCCCCCCATGGCAGCTAGGCCGAGCGGTAGGCGCGGATGACCGTCACCTCGGTGCTGTTGCCGTTCTGGTCGGTCGCCTTCGCCCGCAGCGAGATGTAGCCGGGCGAGTGGTAGATCAACGCACCCGACCCGATCACGCCGGCCCGGCGCCACGACTTGCCGTCGTCGAAGGAGTACTCGACGTCGGTGACGCGGAACGTGCCGCCGCCCTGCTGCTGCACCGCGAACCCGACGCGGTGCAGCCGGCCGGCCTGGATGGTGTTCGTCTCGTCGAGCTTCGGCAGGAACCGGACCACCGCGGTCGGTACCGCGGAAGTGCCCCGAGCCGACTTGAACGTCCACGCGGCCGAGACCGAAGTGGACAGCTCGAACTGCGCGGACCGCACCGCCGAGGTTTCCAGGCGGTACGTGCCCGAGGTGGCGGGCAGCTTCTGGAAGCGGCCGCCGCCGGGACGGTCCGAAGTACCGATCAGGACACCGTCGCGGTACAGCGACGTCGACCCCGACTCCACGGCGGACGAGCCGTAACCGCCGTTGTAGTCGCCGAACAACGGGATGCCCGCGTAGAGGTCGTCGCCCTCACGTGAGACGTACGGGAACCGGGTCGTCGGCAGCGACGGGCTGAACACCGCGAACAGCAGGTTCTCGTGGTAGGTCTGGCCGGCCTGATAACGCTTGGGCTGCGTGGACGCCATCCCGAGCGGGTGGAACGCCATCTGCTCCCACGCCACGCCGGTGGTCACGTAGTCGACGGCCTTCTTGCCTTCCGGCACCGGATAGACGGCCGAGCCGCCGCCACCCCCATAGGTGCCGCTGGGCAGCACGGCCTTCTGGTACGTCGCACCGGGGAACACCGACCCGAACTTCGTCTCCGTGCGCGCGAGCTCTTCCTTGCGTGGTGCGGCACTGAAGCCCGTCGGGAACTTGCCGGGCACCTCCCACGACAGGCGGTAGAACGTCGCGTCGTCGGACGCGCTGTTCGTCTGCAACGACACCAACGACGAGAACTCGGCAGGCGGCACGTCCGGTCCGGTGTAGAGCGACCGGGTGTTGGCGAAGCCGCCGAAGCTGATCAGCCCGAAGTTCATCGGCCGCTCGCCGTAGTTGCGCTGGAAGCTCAGCTCGCCGATGGTGAAGTCACCGGTCGGCTCCGGCGCGGTGATCTCGATGGGCTTGGCCTTCGAGGCGTCGAACGTCGCCAACGCGGCACCGGTGACGTTCAGCGTCGGGCCCACCAGCATGTCGAACCCGCCGCCGGACAGCACGAAACCGTAGGCGATGTAGGAACCCTTGGGCAGCCGCAGCTTCGCCTTGCCGTCGACCGCGGACGTGAACAGCCACTTCGACACGTCCAGGCCGACGATGTTGAAGAAGTTCGACGACGACGGCTTGCCGTCGCGGTCGAGCGCCTCCAGCGTCACGTCGTAGCTCTCCACCTCGCGCGTCACGCTGAACGGCGTGCGCACCACCCGCGTACCCGCAGTGGCGGTCAGCTGGCCGGTGTACGCGCCGTCGGTGGTGCCGAGCCGCGTGTCCGTGGTCAGCGTGACCGACGCCTTGCCACGAGCGGGCACCGTGACCTTGTTGGCACTCAACGAGAACAGCGGCGCACCGCCGTCGAGCTTGAGGTCGAACTCGAGCGCCGCGTCGGTCGGGTTGAGGTAGGTGACCTCACGGGTGACCGGCTTGTCGTCGTTGTGCGGCCACTGCTGCAGGCCGAAGGAGATGTTGCTGGGCAACGAGACGACGTCCTGCTTGATCGCCTTCGCCACGTCGATGCGGCCGGCGCCCTGGTCGAACGCGCCGAGTCCGGGCGTCGGCTTCGCCGTGCTGGTCAGCAGGGCCTTGAGCTGCGCGCCGCTCCAGTCCGGGTGCTGCTGCTTGAGCAACGCGGCCGCGCCCGCGACGTGCGGGGTGGCCATCGACGTGCCGGAGTACGCGATGTGCTCGCCGTTGGTGCCCGCCTTGGCCGCGACGATGCCGACACCGGGCGCGGTGACGTCCGGCTTGATGCCACCGTCACCGATGCGCGGGCCGCGGCTGGAGAACGAGGCGATCGAGTCGTCGCGTTCCACCGCGCCGACGGTCAGCGCCGCCTCGGCACTGCCGGGCGAGCCCACGCTTTCCGTACTGGGCCCGGAGTTGCCCGCGGCGATGACGAACAACGTGCCGTACTTGGCCGACAACGTGTTGACGGCCTCCTCGAGCGGGTCGATCTCCTCGGTGTCCCCGCCGCCGAGGCTGAGATTCACCACGGCCGCACCGGACTCCGCCGCCCAGCGCATGCCGTCGAGGATCCACGACTCGCGGCAGCCGAACTCGACGCACACCTTGCCGTCCAGCAGCTGCGCTCCCGGCGCGACGCCGCCGTACGTGGCGTCACCGCTGGCGATGGTCGCGCCGACGTGCGTGCCGTGGCCGACCTTGTCGGTGTTGTCCGGGTCCTCGGTGAAGTTCTTCTCCGCCAGCTGTTTCCCGGCCAGGTCCGGGTGCTTCTCGTCCACACCCGTGTCCAGCACGGCGACCTTCACGCCCTTGCCGGTGATCCCGGCCTGGTGCGCGGCCGGCGCGCCGATCTGCTTGACGCTGCGGTCCAGCGTCGGCTGCCGAATACCGTCCAGCCACACCTTCTGGCCGCCGGACGTCAACGCCCGCAACGAGTCCGCCGAACGCGCGGACATGACGCCGTGCCCGCCGACGACCAGCGGCAGCTGCCCCTTCGTGTAGCCGAACTCCCGCAGCGCCGTGATGTCGAACAGTCGCCGGTCCACCTTGTCGCCGGCCAGCAACGACATCGCGTCCTGCGGCACGACGAGCGTGTGCCCGCCGACCTGCGAGCGGCTGAACGTGATGTGCTCACGACCGGCGCCCGGCCGCACGCCGAGCATGCGCCCGGACGGGTCGACGAGCACCTTGTCCCCGGTGATCAATGTGATCGAGTCCTGTGGCTCCGCCGGAGCGGCGGCCGCCGGGCTGGCGACCGCCGTTCCGCACGCGAGCACGCAGGCCACCAACGCCGAAGCGATTCTCCTGCTGTGCATCGGAAATCCCCCTACTTCGTCACCTTGTAGGCACGCATGATCGTGACCTCGGACGTGTTCCCCTTGCTGTCCTTGGCCGTCGCGCGAAGCGATGCGTAGCCGTCGATGTCCGGGTGGTAGATCAACGCGCTCTTGCCGCCGACGACACCCGCCCGGCGCCACGTCTTGCCGTCGTCGAACGAGTACTCGACGTCGAGCGACGTGATCTTGCCGTTGTCCGCGCCCTCCTGCTGCTCCACTACCAGCGGGACGCGCAGCAACCGGCCTGCCCGCACCGAGTTGTTGTCGTCGAGCTTCGGCGTGAACCGGACCACGGAGAGCGGCAGCGCCGCGTACACGGACGGGTCGGTGTGTCCCGAACGGAACGTCCACGCGGCCTTGATCTCGGTGCTGAACTCGAACGGACGGGTCAGCTCGGTCTCCAGCCGGTAGTCCGCCGCCCCCGGCGCCACGTCGAGGTACGCGTACGCCGCGCGGTCCTGCGTGCTCACGGCGACACCGTCGCGGTACAGCACGGACTTCGCCGTGTTCACCTTCGAGTAACCGAACCCGCCGTTGTTGTCGGCCAGCACCGGCACGGACGCGTAGAGCCGGTCGCCCGCGCGGCCCAGGGTGAGGTACTCACGCGAGATCGACGGCCCGAACACGGCGTAGTTGGCGCGTTCGGTGATCCGGTCACCGGGCTTGAACGCCTTCGGCGGACCCTGCAGCGACACCTCGTAGTTGAACCACCCCGGCCCGAGCTGGTAGACGAGCGGCTGCCAGTTGCTGTCGGTGGTGAGGTACTCGACCGGCCGGACGCCGCCGGCGATCGTGAACAGCGAGCTGCTGCGGCCGCCCGAGATTCCCTTGGTGTGGAACGGGTACATGCCCTTGTAGTAGTTCTTGCCAAGCTGTTGCTGGCCGATGTTGTACTCGACGCGTGCGAGGTCGGACACCTGGGGCGCCTTGGCGAAACCGGTCGGGATCCTGCCGGAGAACTGCCAGGAGAACCGGAAGAAGGCGTTCTCCTCGTCGGCTCGCTTACCCTGCGTCGAGAGGCTGCCGCCGAACTCGTCCGCGGGCAGCTCCGGGCCGAGGTGGCTGGTGCCGAACGTGCCGAAGCCGCCGAAGAACAGCATGCTGGCGCCGAAGGCGGCGTTGCCGCTGCGGCGGGCGAAGCTGAAGTCGGCGCCCGGCCACCCGGAGACGGCGCTCGGGAACTTGACGTCCACGAGCTCCGTCGTGCGGGCGTCCAGCGTCACCGTGGTGTTGGCCGCGATGACGAGCTTCGGCTGCACCACGGCGTCGAGACGCGCGCCGGACCGGATGTAGGCGTACGTGACGTAGTCCCCCTTGGGCAGGCGGGTCTTCACCGTGCCGCTCGGGTCGTACGGCGTGGCGCGCTTGGTGTTGTCCAGCCCGACGAGGTTGGTCGAGTAGCTCGCCGTCGGCTTGCCGTCGCGGTCGAGGTAGTTGAACGTGACGTCGTAGCTCTCGACCTCGCTGGTCACGCTCACCGGCGTGCGCAGCGTGAGGTCACCGGCGGTCGCGACGACCGTGCCGGTGAGATTGCCCGTAGCCCCGGACCTCGTGTCCGCGACCACCGGCACGCTCGTCTTGCCGTGAGCCGGAACGGTGATCGTCGACGAGCCGACCGAGAACACACCGGCGGGTGCCGCGGTCTGCAGCGAGACCGAGAACGTCATCGGCTCGTCCGTCGGGTTCACGTAGGTGAGCTGCTTCGTGGCCGGCTGGTCGTCGGTGTGCGGCCACGACTGGAAGCCGAGGTGGATGCTGCCGGGCTCGGCGAACGCCGTCTGCTTGATCGCCTTGGTCAGGTCGATGCGGCCGCTGCCCTGGTCGAACGGGGTGAGGCTGACGGTCGGCTTGGCCGAGCTGATCAGCGCGGACTTGATCTGGTTGCCGGTCCAGTCCGGGTGCTGCGACTTGAGCAGCGCGGCGGCACCGGCCACGTGCGGCGTGGCCATCGACGTGCCGGAGTAGGCGATGTGGTCGCCGTTCGTGCCCGCCTTGGCCGCGACGATGCCGACGCCGGGTGCCGTGACGTCCGGCTTGATCGCGCCGTCACCGACGCGCGGGCCGCGGCTGGAGAACGGGGCGATGTTGTCCTCGCGGTCGACGGCGCCGACGGTGAGCGCGGCGTCCGCACTGCCCGGCGAGGCCACGGTCTCCTTGCCGCCGGAGTTGCCCGCGGCGATCACGAACAGCGTGCCGTACTGGGCGGACAGCGTGTTCACGGCCTCTTCGAGCGGGTCGATCTCAGGGGTGTCGGGCCCGCCGAGGCTGAGGTTCACCACGTCCGCGCCCTGCTCGGCGGCCCAGCGCATGCCGTCGAGGATCGCGGAGTCGGAGCAGCTGGTGCTGGCGCAGACCTTGCCCGCGAGCAGCTGCGCGTCCGGCGCGATGCCGCGGTACTTGCTGTCGCCGCCGGCGATGGTGGACGCGACGTGCGTGCCGTGACCCACCTTGTCAACGATGTCGGGATCGCTGGAGAAGTTCTTCTCCGCGATCTTGCGGCCCTTGAGGTCCGGGTGGTTCCCGTCGACGCCGGTGTCCAGCACCGCGACCTTCACACCCTTGCCGGTGATCCCGGCGGCCCACGCGGTGGGCGCTCCGATCTGCGCCGCGCTGCGGTCCAGAACCGGCTTGCGCAGGCCGTCCAGCCAGATCTTGTCGCTGCTCGTGGTGAGCGCCCGCCAGTTCTCGGCCGATCTCGCGGCCATGACACCGTGGCCCTTGATGATCAGCGGCAGCTGCCCCTGGGTGTAGCCGAAGTCCAGCAGCGTGGTCACGTCGAACAGCCGCCGGTCGAGCTTGCCCGCCGCCAGCAGTTCGGTCGCGTCGAGCGGGGTGACGAAGGTGTGCCCGTCCTCCACGCTCGTGGCGACGGGGATCTGCTCCCGGCCCTCGGCGGGCTGGACGTTGACGACCTGCCCGTCCGGGCCGACCAGCACCTTGTCGCCGGTGATCAACGTGACCGAGGCGGGTGCCCCGATTGACGGTCCTGGGGGTTCCGGCGCGGCGACCGCCGCCGTCGTCGCGCCGAATATCAGGGCAAGTGCCGCGAGGGCACTTGTTTTCTTGCGGTGCATGACGAATCTCCGATTCGTAGATACACGACGATGCGCAGGCTCACCGGAAGCCGGTGAGCCTGCGCACCTGGGACCCTGTTCAGTTATCCGATCTTGTAGGCCCGGACGATGGTCACCTCGGAGCAGTTGCCCTTGGTGTCGGTCGCCTTCGCCCGCAACGAGACGAAGCCGGCCTGGCCGGGGTGGTGCAAGAGGGCGGTCCTGCCGATGACCGGAACTCGCTGCCACGTCTTGCCGTCGTCATACGACGCCTCGACGGTGAGCGACCGGATCCGGCCGTTGCCCGCACTCTTCGACTGCTCCACGCGCAGCGGTACGCGGAACGTCTTGCCGGCCGGCGCCGAGTTGCTGTCCGACAGTTCCGGTTCGAACCGGACCACGGACATCGGCGCGGCCTTGAACTCTGCACCCGTCACCGTGTCGGACTTGAACGTCCACGCGGTAGCGACCTTCGTACTGGTTTCGGCGACGCCGCGAGTGACCTCGCTCTCGACCTTGAACGTGGCCGGGCCCGCGGGCACCCGCTCGAAGAAGCCGTTGGCCGGGTACGGCGACTGAGCGATCAGCTTCCCGTCGCGGTACAGCTTCGTGAACGCCGAGTCGAACGCGTAGGTGTTGCCGAACCCGTCCGCTTGGTCGGCGTGCATCGGCACGCTGACGCCGATGTCGTCACCGTGGCGGCCGATGTTGGCGTACCGGCTGCTGACCGTCGGCCCGAACACCGCGAAGTTGATCCGCTCGTCGTACGCCTTGCCCGCCCTGTACGCCTTGCCGGGCCTGCCCAGCGTCACCTCGGGCGGGAACTTGTCGCCGTCCAGCTGCCAGAACGTGGCGCCCCAGCGGACGCCCGCCGGGGTGTTGACGAGGTACTTCACCGAGCCGGGAGCGGACGCCGGATACAGGGAGGTGACGCTCATCCCCGATCCACCCTCGGCCCCGAGCCCGAAGTAGACCTTGCGCCCGGCGAGCACCGGACCGATCTTCGTGCGCACCTCGGCGAGCTCGGACTTCGCGACCTTCCGGGTGTAGCCGGTGGGCAGGATGCCGGTCTCGGCGAACGTGTAGCCGTGCCGCGTCGCGTCGGCGGAGGCGAAGCCCGCGTTGAACGTGACGGTGAACTCGTCGCCGGACAGCTTCTGGCCGAAGCCGGCGATGCCCATCCCGTCGAAGCCCGGCAGGATGAACCCGGACGAGAAGCTGCCGAGCTTGGTCTTGCGGCTCTGGACCACGACGGCGTCGGTCGGCTTCGCCTCCGCGTCCGGACCGGTGATCGCGATGGGCTTCGCCTTGGTGGCGTCCCAGTCGAGCGTCATGTCGCCGGTGACGTTGAGATCCGCGTTGGACTCGAGGTCGATGACCGGCTTGCTCTGGTCGCCGCCGAAGATCGCGGCTTCCGCGTAGTAATGGCCCTTGGGCACGCGCACGGTGACGCTGCCGTCCGGGTCGCGCGGCACGTCGACCCACGAGTTGGCCTCCAGCCCGATCAGGATGGTGCGGCCGTTGCCGGTCGGCTTGCCGTCGCGGCCCTTGGTGTTGACCGTGACGTTGTAGCTCTCGACCTCGCGGTTCAGGCCGATCGGCGTGCGCGCCGACGTGGACCCGGAGGTCGCCACGATCGCGCCCGAGAACGTGCCGTCCGCGGTGCCCACGCGGCTGTCACCGGTGACCTTCGCGGTCGCGGTGCCGCCGGCCGGAACCGTCAGCTTCGCGGGCGACACGGTGAACATGCCGCCCGGCGCCTTGGTGTCGATCGTCAGGTCGAGCGTGACGTCGGTCTTGCCCGTGTTGCGGTAGGTGATGTCCTTGGTGACCGGCGTGTCGTCGTTGTGCGGCCACGGCTGGTTGCCCAGGCCCACGCTGACTGGGTCGGCGGTCACGGTCTGCGTGATCGCCTTCGCCACGTCGATACGGCCCGAACCCTGCTCGTAGGCGGTGTTCGCCGGGTTCGGCTTGGCCGACGCGACGAGCTGCGCCTTGATCTGCGCGCCCTTCCAGTCCGGGTGCTGCTGCTTGAGCAACGCCGCCGCGCCCACGACGTGCGGCGTGGCCATCGAGGTACCGGAGTACGCGATGTGGTCGGACGTTCCGGCTTTGGCGGCGACGATGCCGACGCCGGGCGCGGTGACGTCGGGCTTGACGGCGCCGTCACCCTTGCGCGGGCCGCGGCTGGAGAACGGGGCGAGGCTGTCGTCCCGGTCGACCGCGCCGACGGTCAGCGCGGCGTCCGCGGTGCCCGGCGACGAGACCGGCTCGAACCCGCCCGAGTTGCCCGCCGCGATCACGAACAGCGTGCCGTGCTGCGCGGACAGCTTGTTGACCGCGTCCTCGAGCGGGTCGATCTCCGGGGTGTCCGTGCCGCCGAGGCTCAGGTTCACCACGTCGGCGCCCTGCTCGGCGGCCCAGTTCATGCCGTCGAGAATCCAGGACTCGGCGCAGCCGAACTCCATGCAGACCTTGCCGTCGAGGATCTGGGCGTCCGGTGCGACACCGCGGTACTTGGCGTCACCACTGGCGATGGTCGACGCGACGTGCGTGCCGTGGCCGACCGTGTCGGTGTTGTCCGGGTCCTCGGTGAAGTTCTTCTCGACGAGCTGCTTGCCCTTGAGGTCCGGGTGCTTGTCGTCGACACCGGTGTCGAGGACCGCGACCTTCACGCCCTTGCCGGTGTAGCCGGCCTCCCAGGCGGCGGGGGCGCCGATCTGCTTGGTGCTGCGGTCCAGGCTCGGCTTGCGCAGACCGTCCAGCCACACCTTGGTGTTGTTGCCGGCAAGCGCTTGCCAGCTCGCGGTCGTACGTGGAGCCTCGGCTTTTGACAAGCCGGTGCTTGCCAGTTCGCGCGCGTTCTGCACGCCGAGTTGCTGGGTGACGAGGACCGGCGTGGTCTTGCGCCTGGCGTCGTCGTAGCCGAACTGGATCAGCCCGGTGACGTCGAAGAGCCTGCGGTCGACCTGCCCGCTCGCGACGAGGTCCATCGCGTCCTCGGGAATCACATACGTGTGGTTGTTACGCCGCTGGACGTTGAACCTGATGTTCTCCCGGCCCTGGGCGCGGACGATCGCCTTGGGCTCGTTGTCCTGCACGTGGACGCGGTCACCGGTGATCAGCGTGACCGTTCTCGCCTCACGGTCGTCGGGCTGCGCGGTGGCCTGATCGGCCACAATGGACTGACCGGTATCGGCGGCGGCGGGCATCCCCATGCTCGCCGCCACCATGGTCAGTCCGAGTAGTGCGACAGCGGCTGATCCCCATCGGCCACGTCGTCGCTGTTGGTTGGAACTCAACAGACACCTCCCGGTCAATTGCTGCGCGCTGTGGATCGCGCAGGCCGGAAGACGTTGTGCACCAACAACTATCCGAAGTGAGAATGAACGAACGCCCCCCGACTCGGTCGAAGCTATCGACGGTGATGTTCGTCAGGCAGGGGCCGAATGGGTGAATTTGGTGAATGATTTGCCGACCGATTGCTACTTCTCGTTGTTTTGGATCGATTCACCGAAAACGCTTGACACCGCTCGCCGCCACCAGCGCTTCCGTTGCGTCTCAACAGGAGCGAGTTCGCCGCGGTCGCGTGCCCATTGGGCGAAGCCGGCGTCGTCGTCGTGCATTCGGCTGCCCGCGGCGCGCGGATGGGCTACGGCCGGTGAGCGCAAGTGGAGTGAGCGGCGGTCAGCGGGTGCGTCGCCACCAGTGCTTGCGTTGGGGCTGAAGGGGAGTGAGTTCGCCGCGGTCGCGTGCCCATTGGGCGAAGCCG
>NZ_BSTQ01000010.1:0-249401 GCF_030269605.1 Lentzea sp. NBRC 105346 | reverse complement strand
GTGTGCGGATGGGCTACGGCCGGTGAGCGCAAGTGGAGTGAGCGGCGGTCAGCGGGTGCGTCGCCACCAGTGCTTGCGTTGGGGCTGAAGGGGAGTGAGTTCGCCGCGGTCGCGTGCCCATTGGGCGAAGCCGGCGTCGTCGTCGTGCATTCGGCTGCCCGCCGTGTGCGGATGGGCTACGGCCGGTGAGCGCAAGTGGAGTGAGCGGCGGTCAGCGGGTGCGTCGCCACCAGTGCTTGCGTTGGGGCTGAAGGGGAGTGAGTTCGCCGCGGTCGCGTGCCCATTGGGCGAAAGCGGCGGCGTCCTCGCGCATTCGGCTGCCCGCCGCGCGCGGATGGGCTACCGCGTACTCGTCGAACAACGGGCGGAACCGGTCGCCGAGGTCGCCCGCGACCTCCGGCCCGAGCATTGCCACCACGCCACGTCGTTTAGCCAGCAGCGCCCGCCGCTCCGCGACGATTCGTTTTTCGTCGAAACCAGAAGGAATCGGGCCGTCGGCGAGTAATGCGCGCAACAGCTCCGCCTGCGCGGCGGCCAGCCGGTCGCGTGCCTCGGTCACTGGTGCTTCTCCACGACCGCGCGGATCGCGGCCAGCTCGGTCGCGATCTCGGTGTCGGACGGGTAGTTGTCGTCGCGCTCGAGCAGCACGCCGGGTGGTGCCACGCGGGAGCACAGTTCGTCCAGCAGGTCGAGCACCTCCTGGCGCACCGCGTGCGCGTGCGTGTCGTGGTAGAGCTCGCCGTGCTCGACGCCGCCGGCCACGTGGACGTAGGCGAGGCGCTCCAACGGGATCTCGTCGAGGAACCGGTCCGGGTCGGTGCCCAGGTTGCGCGCGTTGGCGTACAGGTTCGCGACGTCCACGAGCAGATAGCAGTCGGTCTGCGAGACGAGCTCGGCGAGGAACTGTCCCTCGGTCAGCTCGCCGTCGGGCCATTCGAGCAGCGCGGCGACGTTCTCCAGCGCCAGCGGCACGGGCAGATCCTGTTGTGCCGCCTTGACGTTGGCGACGAGCACGGCCAGCGCGTCGCGCGTGCGGGGGACCGGCATCAGGTGCCCGGAGTCCAGCCCGCCCGCGCGGACGAAGCACACGTGGTCGCTCACCAGCGGGGCGTCGAGTGCCTCGGCGACCTCGGCGAGATGCCGGACCCGTTGCGCGTCAACCTCTTCGGCGCCGCCGAGCGACAGCGACACGGCGTGGGGGAGGATCGGCACACCGCGTTCCCGCAGCAGCGCGACGGATTCCGGCAGGTGTCCGATGTGGATGTTCTCCGCGACCACCTCGACGAAGTCCACCCCCGGCAGCCGCTCGACGGTGAGGTCGATCTCCGACCGCCAGCCGATGCCGACACCCAGTTTCGGGAGCAACTCAGTCCCCTCCTCCGCCACCACAACCACCACCGCCGCAGCTGGAGCCCGACGAGCAGCTGCTGCCGGACGAGCAGCTGCTGCTCGACGAACAACTGCTACCGCCGCAGCTCGACCCACCGCAACTCGAACAACCCGACCCGCAGCCGCTGCTACTGCTGCTGGAGCCGCTGTGCTTGCGCTTCTTCCGGCGCGTGGGCAGCATGCCCGCGACGCTCGCCGTCAGGTCGAACAGCGAGTAGACGTACCGGTCGCGGATCTTGCCCCGCAGGCCGTGCACCGCCACCGCGGTGACGCGGTCGCGCGCGACCGCCTTCTTGACGACGCGCTTGCCTCTGCGGGTCAGCGCACCACGCTTCCCGAACAGCACTCCGCCCGCGAACAGGGCGATCCCGGCGGCCAGATAGACGGGGAAGTTCGGTTCGTTGAGGCCGATCACGACGGCCACGACGCCGAACATCGCCAGCCACCCGCCCAGCCTGCCGCGCCGTGGCTTGCGGAGCAGACCGCTCGCGAACAGGTGCTGCCGCAACGCCTCCGCCTCGCGGCTGTACGCGGCGGCCTTGGCGACCGCGTCGAGGTTCTGCGGGCTGATCCGGACGCTGCCCAGGATCTGCGCCTCCAGCGGTGTGGCCGGGCCGCCCGGCCGGTTGACCGCGCTGACGAGCCCCTGCCGTGAGATGCGGATCAGGTCCGCGTCGAGCAGCCGGGCGATCGCCACCTCGCCCGCGCGGGCCGCACCACTGATCAGGAACGCGGTCTCCTCAGGCGTCGCCGAAGCCGTCGAAGAAACCCGTGTCGATGAAGTCACCATCGCCCACCTCACTGAGCAGCTCACCCGCCAGCCACCCGCCCGCGAACCACCCCGCGGCCCAGACCGGCCGGATGCGGTACACCGGCTCGTCCAGAACAGTGGCGCCCCTGCGTAGTCGCGGGAGCGTCTGGTTCGACGCGTCGTCCGCCTCGATCCGTTCCACGGTGTGGCCGTCGAAAACGGCTGTCTGCACGACTTCCCGCCGCCGGGGTGGCGCCGGTGCCTTCGGGCGGCGCAGACCGTACCTCGCCGTGAGCTCGGCCGGGTCGACCGGCGCGAGACCCGCGGTGGCGGCCAGCAACGCCCTGCTACCCGAGGTCGTCAGCACGGGCGGTGGCGTTACGAGCAGTCCCACAATCCCTGCGAGCGTGAGCACTCCGGCACCGACCGTCCACGGCGTCCACTCGTTCCACGCGGTCAACAGGCCCGCGAGGAGTAGCAACGGCAGGGTCGCGATGATCGCCCGGCGCAACCGGGTGCGCGGTGCGACCAGCATGCCGCCGGCGAGCAGGCGGCCGCCCAGTCGTTGCACGGCTTGGCTGTTCGCGGTCCGGGCGATGATGTCGTCGAGCCGGCCGCCGAGCTGTTCTCGCACGGCCGTCCCGATCGGACTGTCCACCGCACCGGGCTCGTCGGCCACCAGCCGGTCACCGTCGAACTTCGCTCTGTGCTCGGAGATGAGCGCGGTGACGGCCACCTCGGCCGCCCGGACGGGACCGCCGGTGAGGAAGCCGATCTCCTCGGGCGACAACGGTTCCCGCCGGTCGGCGCCCCGAACCTGCTTGATCCGGACGCCGACCGCCACCCCTGCGAGCACCGCGGCCACGTAGGCCGCGACGAACAGGCTCAACTTCCGCCGCCGCAGCCGCCACCACAGCCGCCGCCCCCGCCGCAGCTGCTGCCACTCGAGCAGCTGCTCCCGCTGGAGCACGACGACGCGGTGGAACAGCTGCTGCCGGATGACACGTAGCCACTACCGGAGTTGTACGGCGCCGCCATCAAGGCGCTGCGCACCGTGAGATCCGGGTAGGCGAGGAGCCCGCCCAAGGCGACCAGCCCGGCGGCCCCGGCGTACTCCAGTGACGCCGGGCCGGTCGCACCCCCTGTGGCGCCACCCGAACGAGCCTGGCTGAGCACACGGTCCCCCTTGCTGGTGCGCATCAGCCTGCCACGTCGAGTGACGATGAAGATCAGCAATCCGGTGATGACGAGCTGCAGCGTGAGCCAGCCGACGGGCGCGCCGATGCCGATTCCGTTGACCCACCGCACAATTCCGACCACGAGCAGCAACCACAACGGGATCGCGCCCTTGCGCAGCCTGGACTTGACCTCGTCCCGGTCGAGGATCAGCCCGGCCTGGTGCAGGCGCGTGCCGATCGTCGTGACCGCGTAGTCCTTGGCCACGTTCGGGACGAGCAGGCTGATCGTGCGGTTGGTGTAGCGCTCGGCGTCCGCGATGACGGCGAGGTCGATGGGGTTCACGACGTGCACCGATCCGGTCGACTGCACCGCGCCACGCCGCGAGGTGCGCAGCGCTTCGGCCGTGAGCAGCCGCGCGATCGACGCCTCGACCACGCGCCGCGGACCACCGGCCAGATAAGCGAGTTCGTCGAGGTCGAGAGTGCGCACGGGCTGGTCGTTGCCCGCCTTCACGCGCACCCGGACGATGATCGCGATCACCACGCACACGGCGAGCGCGATCCAGTAGTACTGAAGGAACTCCGGCCCCGACAATCCCCATGGACGCTGCATGTGGCCCACCCCCTGGCTGCCGTTAGTGCAGTAATGGTGTGGGGTGGACCACATGGTCACAAGCTACTTGGGAAAACCTTAGGGTTTCAGCTTGACGTGCCGCCGTCGCAGCCGCTCGAGCCCTCGCCGTCGGTGCCTTTGAACATGTCGTCGCCTCCCAGTGGGAATGATTACCAACCCAAGTCTGCGCGACGATGCTTGCTTCTGACCATCCTCTTGGGAATGAGGATCACTCACCCGGGACGAGTCGCAGGCTGATGCTGTTGATGCAGTACCGCTGGTCGGTGGGGGTGGGATAGCCCTCGCCTTCGAAGACGTGGCCCAGGTGGCTGTGACACGTCGCACAGATCACCTCGACGCGCCGCATCCCGAGCGAGACGTCCTCGCGCTCGATGACGGCGTCACCCGCGAGCGGCGTGAAGAACGACGGCCACCCGCAGTGCGACTCGAACTTCGCGTCGCTGCGGAACAGTTCGGCGCCGCAGGCCCGGCACTCGTACACGCCCTCGGTCTTGGTGTCGGTGTACTCACCGGTGAACGCGCGCTCGGTGCCCGCCTGCCGCAGCACGTGGTACTCGGCGGGGCTCAGCTTCGCCCGCCACTCCTCTTCGGTGTGGACGACCTTGGGTTCCATGGCTCCCTCAGAAGATGAACGTGAGGATGTCGCTCAGCGCGAACCACACGGTCAACGCCACCGCGAGGAGGATCATTCCCACGACCAGCACGGCCACCAGGCGCCGGTGCCCGGTCGTGCGGTTCGCCGAGTCCGCGAAGTCCTGCACCCCGGCGAGGTAGCCCTCGACCGTGTAACCGGGGTGCTCGCGCTCCATCCGGTCGAGGTGGGCGGCGAACTCGCGCGCCTCCGGGTCCTGCGGGTCGAGTCCGACCAGGTCCTCGGTGAACCGATCGTTCTCGTCCGGCTTCTTGGCCATGCGACCAGCGTAATGGGCGATTCGTGAACCTTGTGTTCACGCCACGAGGGCGACCTTCACGGCCGTTTCGTGAAGGTCGCCCTCGGCGGTCCGGGACGGGGGCGGTCCCGGACGTGGCGGCTTCAGCCCGCCAGTGCGAGCGCCGGGCGGACGGCGCCAACCGTCCGTCCGTGCCCGAGCACGGGAACGGTGGCCAGCTCGGTCACCGAGTCGACGTCGGCCCCGAGCAGCCGCAGCGCCTCGACGACCACGACAGCGCGGGCGCGCGACGAGCCGTCGGCGATCTTCAGTGCGACCGCGGACCCGTTGGGCAGCCCGACCGCGTAGACACCCTCGGCGCCGTCCTTGGCGACCAGACCGGGGATGGCGCGCATCAACGTCGTGACGTCGCGCCCGGTGCCGCCGACCCACTCGGGAAACTCGTTCATCGCACGGGCGACGCGGTACTCCAGCGTCCCCTCGGCAGCCGACGCCAGCCGCGCGAACGCCCGCGCCAGCCCGACGAGGCTGATGCCGAAGATGGGGGCGCCGCACCCGTCGACGCCGACGGCGCCGACCTGCTCGCCGGCCAGGTCCTCGATCGTCTCGCGCGTGGCGACCTGCAGCGGGTGTTCGGGGGAGAGGTAGTCGTCCGTGGACCAGCCGTTGGCGACACAGGTGGCGAGCATGGCGGCGTGCTTGCCGGAGCAGTTCATGTACTTGGGCTCGGCGCCGAGTCCGCGCGCGAGGTGTTCACGCTGGGCGGCCTCGCCGAGCGGCAGGTCGGGTGTGCACTGCAACGCGTCCACTGTCAGCCCGGCCTTCGCGAGGATCCGGTTCACGCCCTCGACGTGGAAGTCCTCACCGGAGTGGCTGGCGCACGCGAGCGCGAGCAGGTCGCCGTCGAGCTCGAGGCCGCTGCGCAGCATCGCCAGGGCCTGCAGGGGCTTGTTGGACGAGCGGGGGAAGCTGACCAGGTCCGGCCGGCCGACGGCGAACTGGATCTCGTCGTCGCGGACGGCGACCAGGGTGCCGTGGTGCACCGACTCGAGGAAATCGCCACGCCAGACCTCGGCCACCACCTCGTGCACCATGTCTTCTCCTCCGGGTGTAGACTGCCAACTGTCGACAGTTTACAGACGTAGTGGGACTGGCGTCTAGCTTTGGAGTGCGATGTGACGCAACCTCTGCACCTCTCACTGGCGGGACAGGCCGTTGACGTGCTGCGCGAGCTGGTCCTGACGGGTGAGCTGCCGGCGGGGTCCCGGGTCAACGAGGTCGAGATCGCCCACCGCCTGGGCATCTCGCGCGGACCACTGCGCGAGGCCATCCGCGGACTGGCCGCCGAAGGACTCCTGGAGCTGGTCCCGCACCGCGGCGCGCGCGTGCCGATGGCCGACCAGGCCGAGGTCAAGGCACTGTTCGAGCTGCGCACCGCGCTCGAGTGCGCGGCCGCCGAGCTCGCCGCCTCCCGCCGCACCGACGTCGACATCGCGCGGCTGCGGGCCGTGTCGGAGGAGTCGCGGCGCAACTACCACGCGGGCGTGAAGTTTCCGTACCGCCTCGACCTCGCGTTCCACCAGGCCCTGCTGGAGGCGGCGCGGTCGCCGCGGATCGCCGAGCAGGTCCGGCTCGTGCAGCAGAAGGTCGTGCTGCTCCGCGCCCGACTCGAGGACGACGCGCCGCACCAGTTCGCGTCGATGGACGACCACGACGAGCTGATCAACGCCGTCGTCGCCGGGGACGCGCAGCGGGCCGGTCAGATCATGCGCAAGCACCTGTCACGCGTGTGCGCCCAGATGATCACGAGCCTGGCCGACTAGTACGACCCGATCCGTGCGGACGCGGAACTCGCCGCCGTCCCAGTGCTCGACGGTCAGCAGTTCACCGGGGTACACCGGCGCGGTGAAGCGGCAGTCGATCATGCTTGCCTTCATGCCGGCGAGTGCGATGCCGAGCGTGCACAGCCCGTGCAGGATCGGCCGGTCGAACCCGGCCTTCGCGGCGAACTCCGGATCCCAGTGCATGGGGTTCACGTCACCGGTCTCGCGATAGCGCAACGCCTGGTCCTCGGTGGTCTGGTACGTCCACGTCCGGTCCGGCGCGCGTTGCGGGACTTCGAGTTCCGGGGTGCTGCCGCGCGGGCCGCCGAACCCGCCCTCGCCCTTGACGAAGCACGACGACCGGGTGCTGAAGTACGGCGTCTCCCAGGTGCTCACGACCAGCGCGCCGGAGCCCTTGTCGAAGATGTCCGTGACCGTCTTCGTCACGGTCATCGTGCCCTCGGCCGGCAGAGGTTGTTCGACCACAAGGGTTTGCGTGGCGTGCAGCACCTGCGTCATGTCGGCGCCGGTCAGTCCCAGTTGCGGTCCGCCGTGCTGGGCGAGCGTGATCGGGAACGCCGGCGACGGACCACCGACCGCCGCCTCGTACACCGAGGCGTCGTCGAGGGTCCACGACTGTTCGCGGACCTCGACGACGCCCAGGATCGAGTGGTCGAGCATTACCCCAGGGTGCCGCGCACGTTCGCGTGGCCCTTGAGCAGGTTGCGCGCGATGGTGCGGCGCTGGATCTCGTCGGTGCCCTCGTAGATGCGCAGCAGGCGCAGCTCGCGGTACCACCGCTCGATCGGCAGCTCGCGCGTGTAGCCCATGCCGCCGTGGATCTGCAGCACGCGGTCGACGATCTCGTTGGCCTTGATGCCGCCGTAGAGCTTCGCGATCGACTGCGCCTGCCGGGAGTCGGCGCCCTGGTCGACGAGCCACGCGGCGTGCAGCACGAGCCAGCGCAGCGCCTCGATCTCGACCGCCGAGTCCGCGATCATCCACTGGATGGCCTGGTACTCGGCGATGGGCTGGCCGAACGTCACGCGGTTCTTGGCCTGTTCGATCGCCATCTCCACCAGGCGTTCGACCGAACCGAGCGCGCGGGCGGGCAGCAGGTAGCGGCCCTGGCCGATCCACTGCATGGCCAGCTCGAAGCCCTTGCCCTCCTCGCCGAGGATGTTCTCGTGCGGCACACGCACGTTGTCGAACACCAGCGCGGCCGGGCCCCACTGGCCCATCGTCGGGATCGGCTCGGACTTCCAGCCCATGTCGCGGTCGACGAGGAAGCAGGTGACGCCGCCATTGGCGCCCTTCTCCTTGTCCGTCACGGCGAACACCATCACGAAGTCGGCCTCGTTGCCCTGCGTGATGAACGTCTTCTCGCCGTTGATCAGCCACTCGTCGCCCTCGCGCCGCGCGGACGTGCGGATCGCCTTGGCGTCGGAACCGGCGCCGGGCTCGGTGATCGCGAAGCACGAGATGCGCTCGCCGGAGATCGTCGGCAGCAGGTAGCGCTGCTTCTGTTCGTCGTTGCCGTGGAACAGGATGTTGTCCGCGTAGCCGCCGAAGCGGAACGGCACGAACGTGCGGCCGAGCTCGGCCTCCAGCAACGCCGTCATGACCGCGCCGAGGCCCATGCCGCCGTACTCCTGCGGCGTCAGGACACCGAAGAACCCGGCCTCCTTGGCCTTGTTCTGCAGTGCCTTCAGCTCCTCGCGGGGCAGGCCCTGCTGGCCGGCCCGTTCGCGCCGCAGGACCTCGGGCTCCAGGGGCATGACCTCCTTGCGCACGAACGTGCGCACCCAGTCCCGGATCTCCTTCTGCTCCTCGTCGAGCGTGAAGTCCATCGGTCCCTCCTCGGGTTAAACGAACGCGTTGATGCCCGTCAGCGCTCGGCCGATGAGCAGTTTCTGGATCTGGCTGGTGCCCTCGTAGAGGGTCGTCACGCGGGCGTCCCGCAGGTACTTGCCCACCGGGTACTCGTCGATGTAGCCGTAGCCGCCGAACACCTGGATCGCGTTGTTCGCGACCCGGACGGCCGCTTCGCTCGCGTACAGCTTCGCCATCGACGCCTCGGTGCCGAACGGTTCGCCGCGGTCGGCCAGGTCGGCGACGCGCCACGTCAGCAGGCGCGCGGCGTCCGTTTCCACGGCCATGTCGGCCAGCAGCTCCTGCACGAGCTGGAACCCGGCGATCGGCTTGCCGAACTGCTCGCGTTCCTTGGCGTACTTCAGTGCGGCCTCGAACGCGCCCCGCGCGGCGCCGACGCAACCGGCGGCGACCGACATGCGGCCCTTGGCGAGCGCACCCATCGCGATCTTGAAGCCTTCGTGGCTCAGCAGGGCCTCTTCGGGGACCCGGACGTCGTCGAGGGTGATCTCCGCGGTGGCCTGGCCGCGCATGCCGAGCTTGCCGTGGATCTCTTTCGCGTCGAATCCCGGTGTGTCGGTCGGGACGAGGAACGCGCTGACGCCCTTGGGGCCGGGGCCGCCGGTGCGGGCGAACACGAGGGCCACGTCGGCCCAGGTGCCGTTGGTGATGAACACCTTGCGGCCGTTGAGGACCCAGCCGTCTTGGTTGTTCTCGGCTTTGGTGGAGAGGCTGCCCGCGTCGCTGCCGGTGCCGGGCTCGGTGAGCGCGAAGCAGCCGATCTTGGCGCCTGTGCAGAGCTCTGGGAGGTACTGGCGTTTCTGCTGCTCGGTGCCGTGCTTGAAGATCGTCTTGGCGACGAGCCCAAGGCTGACGGAGATGATGCCGCGCACCGCGGAGTCGCCGCGCGCGACCTCTTCGAGCACCAGGCAGTAGGCGAGGTTGTCGCCGCCGGACCCGCCGTACTCCTCGTCGATGCCGAGCCCGAGGAACCCGACCTCGCCGAGCGCGGGCACCAGGTCGCGGTCGATCGCCTCGTCCCGGTCCCACCTGGTGGCGTGCGGAACGATCCGCTCCTCGGTGAAGCGGTGCGCTAGCTCTTTCAGCTGACGGTGCTCGTCCGACAGGCGCAGGTCCACACGTCCTCCCATAAACCGAACGGTGTTAGGTATAACGTAACCGACATGCCGCGGCCAAGCACCCCACTGCTGAGCCCGACGCGAATCCGTGAGGTGGCGCTCGCCATCATCGACCGCGACGGGCTGGACGGCCTGTCGATGCGCAAGCTCGCGGCCGAGCTGGGCGTGCGGGCGGCCTCGCTGTACGGGCACGTCGCGACGAAGGAAGACCTGTTGCACCAGGTCGCCACGTCGATCCTGGAGAAGGTCGACGTCTCCGGCTTCGCGTCGGGGGACTGGCGCCAGGGCTTGGTCGAGTGCGCGCGCTCGTACCGCGCGGCGCTCGCCTCGCACCCGAACATCGTGCCGTTCCTGGCCTACGGCCCGGCTCGCCGCGAGGCGTCGCTGGAACGCCTGGACGTGCTGCACGGCGCCCTGGTCGCCGCGGGCTGGTCGCGCCGCGAGGCGACGATGATCGCCGCCGGCCTGATGTACATCGTGTTCGGCGCCGCGCTGAGCACGTTCACCAGCGGCTTCTCCACCGACCCCACGGTGTACTCCGGCCGGTATCCGCACCTCGACCGCGCGCACCTGCTGCCTTCCGTCGCCGAGGAACTGGACCGCGACAGCTTCGAGCTGGCGCTCGCGGCCTACGTGCGTGGCCTCTAGGGTTCTTTCCCGTGGCTGCCAAGGCGATTGAGCTGACCGTCGGTGATCGCGTAGTCCGGGTGTCCAACCCGGACAAGGTGTACTTCCCCTCGCGGGGCATCACGAAGCGCCAGGTCGTCGAGTACTACGCGTCGGTCGCCTCGCCTCTGCTGGCGGTGCTGCGCGACCGGCCGACGACGTTGAAGCGCTACGTCGACGGCGTCGAGGGCGAGGCGTTCTACCAGAAGCGCGTGCCCAAGGGCGCGCCCTCGTATGTGGAGACGGCACAGATCAAGTTCCCGTCCGGCCGGCCCGCCGACGAGGTGTGCCCGACCGAACCCGCGGTGCTGGTGTGGGCGGCGAACCTCGGCACGTTCGACTTCCACCCGTGGCCCGTGCGCCGGCCGTTGGTCGACAACCCGGACGAGCTGCGGATCGACCTGGATCCGCAGCCGGGCACGGACTTCTCCGACGCCGTGCGGGTCGCTTCGGTGTTGCGTGAGGTTCTTTCCGAGCTGGGAATGACCGGCTATCCCAAGACCTCCGGCGGGCGCGGCATCCACGTGGCTGTCCGGATCCGGCCCTCCTGGGACTTCATCGACGTCCGGCACGCGGTGATCGCGCTGGCGCGCGAGGTCGAGTCCCGGGCCCCGGCACTGGCGACCACCGCGTGGTGGAAGGAAGAACGCGGCGAGCGGGTGTTCATCGACTTCAACCAGGTGGCGCGGGACCGCACGATCGCGTCGGCGTGGTCGGTGCGCGGGACGCCGCGGGCAACCGTGTCCACCCCGGTCACCTGGGACACCTTGTCCACTGTGGACCCGGACGACTTCGACATCTTCACGGTGCCTTCGTACCTTGCATCGCACGGTGATCCACACGCGGCGCTGGACTCCGAGGCTTTCGGGCTCGAGACGCTGCTGGAGTGGTACGAGCGCGACCCGCGCGGCGAGATGCCCTACCCGCCCGACTATCCGAAGATGCCGGGCGAGCCTCCCCGCGTGCAGCCGTCCCGTGCCCGCAAGCCGGACTAGCCCTCAGTCGAGGCGCACGCAGCAGTAGCCCTCCTGGGGGGCGAGCCGCGGGATGAACCTGGACTTGCACAGCACGCCCTGCAGCAGGTTGAGGTTCGCGCCGCAGATCAGGGCGCGATGCTCCTGCGCGAGCGCGTGGAACGGGCAGTTGCGCAACACGTACCCGTCGCCGTCTCTGGTCGGTTCGTACCCGTGCTCGGCGAGCACGGCCAGCACGGCGTCGTCGTCCTTGGGGGCGAGCTGCGTGCCCTGCTCCATCGCCTTGCGCTCGAGAGCCGCTCGGGCGAGCGCGCCGCCTTCTTCGACAGCGGCCGCGAGCAGTTGTGCGACGAGGTCGTAGCGCCGCTCGGGCAGGCTGACGCGCAACTCGTTGGCCGACCGCTTGTACAGCTTGGCCGGCCGCCCGGCGCCGGGCCCGCTCTTGCCGGTGCGCCGTTCGAAGACGACCTCCAGCAACCCCTCTTCGGCCAGCTTGTCCAGGTGGAAGGCGGCCGTGGGGCGCGGCACCCCCACGGCCTGGGCGGCCTCGTCCCGCCCGACGGCCACCGGCTGGGCGACGACGAAGTCGTACAGCCGGCGGCGCGTGGGCTCGTCGAGCGCGGCGACGGCCGCAATGTTCTGCTCCACCCGTCCGAGTGTAAAACCAACGCCCCTTGACTAAACAACCCCTGACGTCCTCTAATATCAACCAGCTTCTATTTTAGAACTAAGTTGACTTTAGAAGGAGGACGATCATGTCCCTTCGCACCGCCGTGCGGTCCGACGCCGTCACCCAGGCCTACCTGGCGCTGCGCACGGTGTTCACGGTTGCGCCGATCCTGTTCGGGCTCGACAAGTTCACGAACCTGCTCGTCGACTGGCCCGGCTACCTGGCGCCGTGGATCGACGGGATCGTGCCGGGGACGGCGCAGCAGGCCATGTACGCCGTCGGCGTCATCGAGGTACTCGCCGGCGTGCTGGTCGCGGTGCGGCCGAAGATCGGCAGCCTCGTGGTGGCGGCGTGGCTGCTCGGGATCATCTTCAACCTGCTCACGCTGTCCGGGTACTACGACGTGGCGCTGCGCGACTTCGGGTTGTTCGTGGGCGCCGTGGCGCTGAACCGGCTGGCCGTGGCCCGGAGCTGATCGGGTGGACGGAGCTCCCGCCGGGTAATACGCGCATGGCGTATCGACACGCCCACGTCGACCCAGTCCAGTTGGAGGTCAGGCCCATGCGGGGCCTGATCTCAGGGTGGGTGACGGGGCGTGTTCGGGAGTTTCGTGAATGGTTCGAGGGCTACCTCCACGATGTCGGAGTGCCCAGTTTCGCTGCGGCACTCCTGACCCTGTTGACGTTGGGCGGCGCACTCAGTGCGCTGTTCGGCGTGACGGCCGTCCGGTCATTCGCCGTGATCGCGGTCTTTCTCGCCGCGGCGGCGGTCGCCATCATCGTCGTTCGGTCAGCTCGAACGCATTCGGCGAAGGCCAACGCCTATCGGGCCATGTTCGAGGACCTGCTCGACGTGGCATTCGAGCACATGGCGAACTCGTGGCGGATCGAGGAGTGGCGCGAGGTCGAGGACATGGTGCAGTACTTCAGGGTTCGGCTCGGTGCCGGCCGGCCACAACCCGACCGGGTGCGACGCAAAGTGCGGTTCAGGATCACCAGCGTCGTCGACGGTGACCATGTCGATGTTCGGCTGCCGGTGGTGCACCACTGGAGGCGTGACGGCAGGCTCGAGTTGTTGATGGCGTTCACCACACCGTGGGTACGGGACGATGTCGTGTGCTTGCAGGTTGACGTGGCGTGGCCGGCGAAGTGGGCGCCGCTGCTGGTGCAGGGGCAGCCGGACCAGTTCGTGTCGCACTTCAGTCGGCCCATCGAGAACATGCAGCACAAGCTGATCTTTCCGAAGGACTGCCGGGTCCGGCACGAAGTCATTGGTCTCCGGCGCGAGCGGGACGACTTCGATGTTGAGGTGAACTCGTCCGACGGTCGCTCCTGGCTTCACCTGATCGTGAGGAATGTGGATGCGAGCCGGCGAGTGGGAGTCAGGCTCGACCTCGGCGACGACATGACACCCGCCGACTAGTTGGGCCGGTAGCGTCGCCGCGTGACGGTAGTCGACGCGCTGCGGGCGCACCTCGGCCTGAAGCAGGAAGCCGAGCGCTTCGAGGAAGGCTCCCTGCCGGTCTACGCGATCGGCGACGATCTGGTGCTGAAGCTGTTCCCGCCCGAGGACGCCGACGAGTCCGCAGTGGAGGCAGCCGCACTCCAAGCGGTCCAGGGAAAACTGGCGATCCCCACGCCGAAACTCCACGACACCGGCGAGTTCGAAGGCTGGGGCTATGTCCTCATGCAACGGTTGCACGGCACACCGGTCGAGAGCGCGACCGTCAGCCAGTGCGCCCAACTCGGCGAGGCACTGAAAGACCTCCACGCGATCACGCCACCCGAAAGCCTGCCGGCACCGGACTGGCCGCGGTTCGTCGAGCAGCAGCAGCGCAACGCCACGGCACAGCAGCGGGACCTCGACCCGCATTGGCGGGAACAGATCGACGACTTCCTAAACAACACCGATCTCGGCAACGCGAGAACCGCGTTCCTGCACACCGAGGTGATGAACGCGCACCTGGTCGAACAGGACGGGAAGCTGACCGGCCTGTTCGACTTCGAGCCGGCGATGAGGGGTGCGACGGAGTATGAGTTCGTCGCGACGGGCATCTTCGTCACCAAGGGCGACCAGGAAAAGCAGCGCGCCCTCACGAAGGCCTACGGCGAGGCGCCGGACCCGCGCAAGGTCATGGCGTACACGCTGCTGCACGTGTACTCGAACCTCGCCTGGTACTTGAAGGAACTGCCTGGTCAGGAGAGGACTTTGGACCGGTTGGCGCAACGGTGGTTCGGCCTAGACTGACCGGATGGCCGAACGCGTCGCGCTGGCGAGTTTCACGGCGAGCGCGGTGCTCGCCGGCGCCAACGGTGTGGGCATCCGGTTCAGCAACCGCGAACTGGATCCGTTGTGGGGTGCCGGGCTGCGGTTCACGCTCGCCGCGGCGTTGTTCGTCGCGCTCATGGTCGCGTTGCGGCTGCGGCTGCCGCGGGGGCGGGCGCTCGCCGGAGCGGCGATCTTCGGGGTGCTCAACATCGGGGTGGCGTACGCGCTGGCGTACTACGCGCTGCTGCACATGCACGCCGGGCTGGGGCAGACGCTGCTCGCGCTCGTCCCGTTGCTGACGCTGTTGCTGGCCGTCGCGCAACGGCAGGAACGGCTGCGCCTGGCGGCCGTGGCCGGGACGGTGCTCGCGCTCGCGGGCGTTGCGGTCCTCGGGCGCGCCTCGCTGGGCGGCGTGCCCGGCACCGCGCTCGTCGCGGCGATCGCCAGTGCGGTGTGCATCGCGCAGGCCGCGGTGACGGTCCGCAGGTTCCCGCAGGTTCATCCGGTCGTGGTGAACGCGGTCGGCATGACGGTCGGCGCGATTCTCCTGCTCGTGGCAAGTTTCGCGGCACGGGAAAACCAGACGATTCCGGCGAAAGCCGAGACGTGGACCGCGTTGGCATATCTTGTCGTCGTCGGGTCGGTGGTCGTGTTCGGGTTGTACCTGGTCGTGTTGAAACACTGGGCGGCCTCGCGCACGGCCTACGTGTTCGTTATCGCGCCGTTCGTCACGATCGCGCTCTCGGTGTGGCTCGACGACGAGCCGGTCGGGCCGGCGCTGGCGATCGGCGGGGTGCTGGTGCTCGCCGGCGTCTACGTGGGCGCGTTGCGGACAGCGGTGACTTGATCGGATAATTGAGTCATCTGCGAACCGGAGGCACCGTGAACACCGAGAAATTGCGGGTGCTCATCGCGGACGACGACCGCAACATCGCCGGGGCGTTGTGCGCGTTGTTGGAGAACGAGCCCGATCTGTCGGTCGTGGCTGTCGCAACCGATGTCGAGGAAACGATCGCGCTCGCCGAGCGGCACTCGCCCGCCGTCGCCGTGCTCGACGTGCGCATGCCCGGTGGGGGTGGCGTGCACGCGGCACGCCAGCTGCGCCGCGTCGTGCCCCGCACCAAGCTGATGGCGTTCTCCGCCTACCTCGACGACGCGACGATCGCGGACATCATGGACGCCGGCGTCAGCGAGTATCTGATCAAGGGCGCGCCCAATGACCAGATCCTCGCCGTCATCCGCAGGCTCGGCCTTAGTGCCTGACCTCCTGACCGCTAGGGGCGCCTGAGCCAGCGCGCCATGCAGGACAGCAACTCGTTGGCCTCGACGGGTTTCGTGACGTAGTCCGACGCACCCGAGGCCAGCGACTTCTCCCGGTCACCCTCCATCGCCTTCGCCGTCACCGTGATGATCGGCAGGTCCGCGAACCTGGGCATCTCGCGGATCGCGGCCGTCGTCGCGTAGCCGTCCATCTCCGGCATCATCACGTCCATCAGGATGAGCTCGATGTCGTCCGGCGCGGCGAGCAGCTCGTCGATTCCCTTGCGGCCGTTGGGCGCGTGCGTCACGGTGAGCCCGTTGAGCTCCAGCATTCCCGCGATCGCGAACACGTTTCGCGTATCGTCGTCGATCAGCAACACCTTGCGGCCCTGCAGCTCGGTGAACGACGGCGGCTCGACGGCCGGAGTGTCCTGAGTGGACGACGACAGTGGTCGCAGCAGCTCGCTCGCCGAGAGGTGCAGGGTGATCCGCTCCCGCAGTTCGTCGAGCGACGTCAGCACCTCGACCGGCTTGTTGCGGATCTGGGCCTGCAGCAACCGGTCCTGCGCGGCGCTGAGCTTCAGCGTCGCGTGTGCCAGCACCGGCATCTCGGGCAGGCCCATGACGGGCGAGTCGCTGAGCCGTTTGAGGAACGTCAGGGCCGTCGCGCCGGGCAGGCTGATGTCCAGCACGACGCACTGGTGCGGCTGCACGGACAGCACCTCGAGTGCCTCGTCGGGGTTGTTCACCGTCGTGACGTGGACGGTCCCGTGCGTCTCCACGAGATCGCCCGCGACGCCACGCGCGATCATGGTGAGCAGGCCGTTGTCCGCCGCCTCCAGCACCAGCATCCGCATGCCGGCCTCGACGGAGAAATCGGCCGGTTCGGCCTTGCGCGGCGCGTCGATGATCCGGCGCGCGGGCTGTCCGAAGTGGTCGACCGGAATGTGCAGCGAGAACGTGCTTCCCTTGCCCAGCACCGACTCCGCGCGGATCTCACCGCCGAGCAGGTACGCCACCTCGCGGCTGATCGACAGGCCCAGGCCGGTGCCGCCGTACTTGCGCGACGTCGTGCCGTCGGCCTGCTGGAACGCGCCGAAGATCGAGTGCAGGTTCTCCTCGGCGATGCCGATGCCGGTGTCCGACACCGAGAACACCAGCATCGACTCCTCCAGGCTGACCCGCAGCCCGACTTTGCCCGCCTCGGTGAACTTCACCGCGTTGGACAGCAGGTTGCGCAGCACCTGCCGCAGCCGCTGCTGGTCGGTCAGCAGCTCCTCCGGCACGCTCTCCGCGACCGTGACGTCGAACTCCAGCTCCTTCTCCGCGGTCAGCGGGCGGAACGTCGTCTGCACGTACTCCAGCAGCTGCGCCAGCGGGAACGGCTCCGGGTGGATGTCCATCTTGCCCGCCTCGACCTTCGACAGGTCGAGGATGTCGTTGATCAGCTGCAGCAGGTCCGTGCCCGCCGAGTGGATCACGTTGGCGAACTCGACCTGCTTGGGCGTGAGGTTGCGCGACGGGTTCTGCGCCAGCACGCCGGCGAGGATGAGCAGCGAGGTCAACGGCGTGCGCAGCTCGTGCGACATGTTCGCGAGGAACTCCGACTTGTACTTCGACGCGAGCGCCAGCTGCTGCGCGCGTTCCTCGATCTCCTGCCGCGCCTGCTCG
Organism: Lentzea sp. NBRC 105346; assembly: GCF_030269605.1. Taxonomy (GTDB): domain Bacteria; phylum Actinomycetota; class Actinomycetes; order Mycobacteriales; family Pseudonocardiaceae; genus Lentzea. The sequence continues at coordinate 232,216 of NZ_BSTQ01000010.1, read as the reverse complement.
ATCTCGAAGTTCTTCACCTCGATGTCGCGGTTCTGCCGCGCCAGCAGCTCGGCCTTCTCCTCCAGCTCGGCGTTGGACCGGCGCAGCTCCGCCTGCTGCGACTGCAGCTCGTCGGACCGCGCGCCGAGCTCGCCCGCCAGGCGCTGCGACTCGTCGAGCAGCGCGTCGTTGCGGGCGTTCGCGATGATCGTGTTGACGTTGACGCCGATGGTCTCCATCAGCTGCTCGAGGAAGTCGCGCTGCACCGGCGTGAACCGGGAGAACGACGCCAGCTCGATCACGCCGAGCACCTGGTCCTCGAACGGGATGGAAAGCACGATCAGGTTGACCGGCGTCGACGACCCGATGCTGGACGAGATCTTCACGTAGTCCGGCGGCGTCTCCACCACGATCGGCTTCTTGGTGAGCGCGACCTGGCCGACGAGCGACTGGCCCAGCTCGAACTCCTGCGGCATCGAGCCGTCGTCGAGGTGGCCGTACGAGGCGATCAGCCGCAGCCGTGCGTCCTCGCCGGTCAGGAAGAACGTGCCGTGCTGCGCGCCGACCAGCGGCGCCAGCTCGTTCATGATCAGCGATGCCACGGCCGACAGGTCGCGGTGACCCTGCATGAGGCCGGAGATGCGGGCGAGGTTGGTGTTCAACCAGGCCTGTTCCTGGTTGGCCAGGGTGGTCTCGCGCAGGGACTGCACCATCGCGTTGATGTTGTCCTTGAGCTCGGCCACCTCGCCCTGCGCCTCGACGGAGATCGACCGCGTCAGGTCGCCGGTCGCGACCGCGCTGGTGACCTCCGCGATCGCGCGCACCTGGCGGGTCAGGTTGCCGGCGAGGCCGTTCACGTTCTCCGTCAGGCGCTTCCAGGTGCCGGACACGCCCTCGACCTCGGCCTGGCCGCCCAGCCTTCCCTCGCTGCCGACCTCGCGGGCCACGCGCGTGACCTCGGCGGAGAAGCCGGACAGCTGGTCGACCATGGTGTTGATCGTGGTCTTGAGCTCGAGGATCTCGCCGCGGGCGTCGACGTCGATCTTCTTGGTCAGGTCGCCCTGCGCCACCGCCGTGGTGACCTGGGCGATCGAGCGCACCTGGCTGGTCAGGTTGTGCGCCATCGAGTTGACGTTGTCGGTGAGGTCCTTCCACGTGCCCGCGACGTTCGGCACGCGCGCCTGGCCGCCGAGGATGCCCTCGGTACCCACCTCGCGCGCCATGCGGGTGACCTCGTCGGCGAACGCGGACAGCGTGTCGACCATCGTGTTGATCGTCTGGGCCAGCGCGGCGACCTCACCCTTGGCCTCGACGTCGATCTTCTGCGACAGGTCGCCCTTCGCGACGGCCGTCGCGACCTGGGCGATCGATCTCACCTGGGTCGTCAGCTTCGACGCCATCACGTTGACGTTGTCGGTCAGGTCCTTCCACGTGCCGGACACACCGCGCACGGTCGCCTGCCCGCCCAGGTTGCCCTGCGTGCCGACGTCGCGGGCGACGCGGGTGACCTCGTCCGCGAACGCCGACAGCTGGTCGACCATCGTGTTGATGGTCTCCTTCAGCTCCAGGATCTCGCCGCGCGCGTCGACCCGGATCTTCTGCGTCAGGTCGCCCTTCGCGACCGCGGTCGTCACCTGGGCGATCGACCGCACCTGGTCGGTGAGGTTGTCCGCCATGAAGTTCACCGACTCGGTGAGGTCCTTCCAGGTGCCGGACACGCCCTGCACGTCGGCCTGGCCGCCCAGCCGGCCCTCGGTGCCCACCTCGCGGGCGACGCGGGTGACCTCGTCGGCGAACGAGGAGAGCTGGTCGACCATCGTGTTGATGGTGTTCTTCAGTTCGAGGATCTCGCCGCGGGCGTCGACGGTGATCTTCTGGGTCAGGTCGCCGCGGGCGACCGCCGTCGCGACCTGGGCGATCGATCTCACCTGGTCGGTGAGGTTGCCGGCCATGAAGTTCACCGACGTGGTCAGGTCGCGCCACGTGCCGGCGACGCCGGGTACCTGCGCCTGGCCGCCCAGCGCGCCGTCCGTGCCCACCTCGCGGGCGACGCGGGTGACCTCGTCGGCGAAGGCGGACAGCTGGTCGACCATCGTGTTGATCGTCGACTTGAGCTCGAGGATCTCGCCGCGGGCGTCGACGGTGATCTTCTGGGTCAGGTCGCCCTTCGCGACCGCCGTGGTCACCTGGGCGATGTTGCGCACCTGGTCGGTCAGGTTGCCCGCCATGAAGTTCACGGACGCGGTGAGGTCGCGCCACGTGCCGGCGACGCCGGGCACCTCGGCCTGGCCGCCGAGACGTCCGTCGCTGCCCACCTCGCGGGCGACGCGGGTGACCTCGTCGGCGAAGGCGGACAGCTGGTCGACCATCGTGTTGATGGTCAGCTTGAGCTCCAGCATCTCGCCCTTGACGTCGACGGTGATCTTCTGGGTCAGGTCGCCCTTCGCCACTGCCGTCGCGACCTGCGCGATGTCGCGCACCTGGTCGGTCAGGTTGCCCGCCATGGCGTTCACCGAGTCGGTCAGGTCCTTCCAGGTGCCGGAAACGCCCTGGACCTGCGCCTGACCGCCCAGCTTGCCCTCGGTGCCCACCTCGCGCGCCACGCGGGTCACCTCGGAGGTGAACCGGGCGAGCTGGTCGACCATGCCGTTGAAGACGGTCGCCATCTCGTCCATCAGCACGTCGTCGACCTGGGGGAGCCGGGTGCTGAAGTCACCGTCCCGCACGGCTTTGAGACCGCCGAGCAGCTGCTGCAGCCGATCCGGTGCCTGTTGGGTCCGTTCTGCCATTGTGGGCCTCGATCGTGTCAGTCGGCGGGAATCCAGAACTCGACGGTCGTTCCATCCAGCTCGGTGCTGCGCACGGTGAGGCGGCCCCCGATCGCCTCCGCGCGTTCACGCATGTCAACCATCCCCAGGTGCCCAGGCCGGCCGCCGCTGACGAACGCGTCGTCCATGCCGACCCCGTTGTCCGACACCAGAACCAGCACGCCACCGTCCACAGCGGACAGGTCGACGCGCACCACGCTCGCCTGCGCGTGCTTGTACACGTTCGCGAGCGCCTCCTGCACGATCCGGAAGATCGCGACCGACGCGTCGTCCGACGGGCTGATGCCGGAACTCGTCACCACCGGCGCGATCGTCGAGCCCGCGAAGGCGTACTCGGCGTGGTCGCGGATCGCGTCGACCAGCCCCTGCCGGTCCAGCCGCGGCGGGCGCAGCCGGAACACCAGCCTGCGCAGCCGGCCGACGGCCTCCTGCAACGTCTCGTTCAGCGCGTCGATCTTGAACTTCTGGTCCGGCGGGATCGCGCCGGTCAGCATCTGCAGCCGCATGCCGATCGCGACCATCGACTGGATCGTGTCGTCGTGCAGGTCCCACGAGATGCGCTTGCGCTCGGTCTCCTGCGCCTCCGCGATGCGCCCCAGCAGCTTGCGCCGGTCCTCCAGCGCGATGCTCAGGTCCTGCGTGATCTTGCCGAACCCGCGCAGCACCCCGTGGTCGTCGTAGAGCGCGGTGATCGTGGCGTGCGCCCAGAACCTGCTGCCGTCGCGCCGGATCCGCCAGCCCTCGTCCTCGGCGTGCCCTTCCTTCGCGGCGAGCGCGAGCTGCCTCTCCGGTGTGCCGTCCTTTACGCGGTCCTCCGGGTAGAAGATCGAGAAGTGCCTGCCGAGGATCTCCTCGGCAGGGTAGCCCTTGATGTGCTCGGCGCCCTGGTTCCAGGTGGTGACCAGGCCCTCCGGCGACAACGCGAAGATCGCGTAACCGCGGACGGACTGCACCATGAGGCGGAACAGCGCCTCTTCGTACGTGGGCTCGTCCGTGCTCATCCGGCCGACTCGGTGACACGCAGGATCGCGCTCACCAGATCGTCGAGGTTGTTGGACTTGAGCACCAGGCCGTCACCGCCCTCCGCGTCGATCCGGGCGATCGTGTCCCGGTCCGCGGTCGCAGTGGTCACCAGCACCGCCACGCCCGGCGCCGCCTCCTTCAAAGTCCTGATCGCGGAGATGCCGTCACCGTCGGGCAGCCTGCGGTCGAGGACCACCACATCGGGGTGCTCGCGCTCGACAACCGCGCGCGCCTCCTCGATGGAGCGGGCGCGCGTGATCACGTCGGCCTCGGGCACGTCCTCGAACCATGCCTGGACCGCCTCGGCCAGCAGATCGTGATCTTCCACGAGCACGACCCGGACGGCAGCGTTCACTTCTCAGCCCCCTACGGACGGCGGGTGGCGGAGCCGGCACTCAGTGTGCCACGCCCCGGTGGCTGCGATCCCTGCGCCAACCGGTTGGACCTTTCAGCCCTTCGAGGCGTTGTTTCGTACCATTGAGGGAACAGGTGCAGGTGGGGAAGGAGGTCGCGGTGGCTGAACCCTACGTGGTGCGCTACGTCGGTGGGCCTCTCGACGGGCGTGTCGACTCCCTGCCCGCCGCGCCTGACGATCCCAAGTCGACCATCACTCACGTGCATCTGCACGGGGGTCCCAAGATCGTCCACCACTACGACCTCTCCTATGCCGTCGAGTACGGCTGTGAGTACCGATTGCGTGAGGTCTAACGGTTCTTCTGCGTGTTGGATGCGGTCGTAAAGTTCTCTCGCGTTTGTGGTGACGCGGCGGCTTGCGTGGTGGGTCGCGTTTGTGTTGACGCGCTGACTTTTCTTGGCTGCCGGTTTCGTGCGTGGTTGCTGGTTTGGCTGCCGGTTGGGTGCGTGGTTGCGCCTTGGCTGCCGGTTTCGTGCGTGGTCGCCTTTTACTGCTCGGGGCTCCGCCCCGGACCCCGGCTCAGCTCAAAGAGGGGCCCTTGGGTGGTTTCGTTTCGTAGTGGGTTGCGTTGGGGTGGTGTGCCCCTCCCGTCGCATCGCACCTGAGGCAGCCACATCCGAGACCCCAGGTCAAGCGAAAAGCGTGCTTGACCTGGGGTCTCGGATGCGGCAGGGCTTCGCCTGCGATGCGACGGGAGGGGCCCACCACCGGGGTGGTTGCGCGCTGCGCGCGCCTTTGGCTGCCGGTCCCGTACGTGGTCGCTTGTTCGGCTGCCGGTTCCGTGCGTGGTCGCTTCCTTGGCTGCCGGTTCCGTCGTGGTCCTGGTCCCGTGGCTCGCGCTTCGCGCATCGTGTGCGGGGGCTCGCGCTTCGCGCATCGAGTGTGCGCGAGTCGTACGTTCCCGACCCCGAGTCGTACGTTCCCGACCCCGAGTCGTACGTTCCCGACCCCCGAGATTGACGTTCGCGCACACCGATCCCGCCTCCGTGCGGCGCGAGTCCTCAACTCGGCCCCGGCGAGGCCGCAGCTCGGTCCGCGAGTCGCCCCCTCAGCCCCGCGTGTTGCCCATCCGGCACCGCTGAGTTGTCCGTTCCGGCTGGTGAGGACCCCTCGTGTTGTTCCGGAACGTAGACAGTCGCTTGCCCTCGGTTTACCCTCGACCACCATGAGAGCGCTCTCACAGTGGCGTGGGAGAGGAGAGCTATATGCACGTGAAGGCACGAGGAGCGATCGGTGCGGCGGCGGTGGCCGCAGCGCTCGCCGTTACGGGGCTGATCGTTGGGTATCAGCCAGTCAACGCGGTGAAGACCTCGCACGCCGGGCACGGCTTCGCCTACAGCGCGGAGCAGGCGCGGGCGATTGTCGAGCAGCAGGCGGCGCCGGTTCGGGGGTCCGAGTTTCGGGCCAACTGTCCGGCCAGTCATCGGAAGATGGACGACCCGATCGTCTTTCAGAACCAGCCCGGCGTCTCGCACATGCACCAGTTCTTCGGCAACAAGACGACCGACGCGTACTCGACGCTGACGTCGCTGCGGGCCGGGGGGACTACGTGCAACCCGACTGCCGACAGGTCGGCGTACTGGGTGCCCACGTTGTACAAGAACGGGCAGCCCATCGCGCCCGACACTGTGACGATCTACTACCAAGGTATTCACGACAAGGAGAAGGCGGTCGCTTACCCGCAGGGGTTGCGGTACGTCGTCGGCAACTCCAAGGCGACCTCGCCCGACCAGAACCCGGCGGCTCGGTGGTCCTGTACCACGCAGTCGCCGTCTGATCGCAACTTCCTCAACTGTCCGCCCGGCACGAAGGTCGAGACCTACCTCGACTTCCCCACGTGCTGGAACGGGCGGGACCTCGACTCGTCCAACCATCGGGACCACATGGCGTTCGCGGTTGGGCTCGTGTGCCCGGCTTCGCATCCTGTGGTGGTGCCTCGGCTCGAGTTCCTGATCACCTATCCGGTCAACGGGACCGGGTTGTCGCTCGGTGGGACGGTCAACGGCGTCAACGTGACCAATGCGCCGGGGTACACGTTCCATGGTGACTTCTTGAACGCTTGGGATGCGGCCGAGTTGCAGCGGCGCGTCTCGAACTGCATCAACGCCGGTTACGTCTGCGGGACTGACGGCAACCCGATCCAACAGTGAATCCCTGCTGTCGCCGCCGTCCACTCCGGACCTTAGGGGTGGACGGCGGTGGCATGATCAGGCTATGCCCCGGATCCTGCTGGCGGTCGTGGTCGCGGCGGTGGCGCTGTCGGCCGTGCGGCCGTACAGCTGGTTCACCTGGCTGCTCGAGGTTGCGCCGATTCTGATCGGGGTGCCGGTTCTGGTGTTGACGCACCGGCGGTTTCCCTTGACCACACTCGTGTACGTGTTGCTTGCGTTTCACTGTCTGGTGCTCGCGCTGGGGGCGCATTACACGTACGCGCGTGTGCCGATCGGGTTCTGGGGCGACTTCGACCGCAACTGGTTCGATCGGTTCGCTCACTTCGTCCAGGGGTTCGTGCCCGCGATGCTGGTGCGGGAGATTCTGGTTCGGCGCACGCCGTTGCGGGCCGGCGGGTGGTTGTTCACGTTGGTCACCTCCGTCTGTCTCGCGGTCAGTGCTTGCTATGAGCTGGTCGAGTGGCTTGGGGCTGTGCTGGCCGGGGGCGCGGCTACCGATTTCCTTGGGACGCAAGGGGATCCGTGGGACACACAGTGGGACATGTTCCTTGCGTTGTGTGGTGCGGTGGTGGCCCAGTTGATCTTGTCTCGGAGGCATGACCGAGAATTGTCAGACCTGTAGTGCATGCTGAACCCGTCGATTGGAGGCGGTAGTGATGGCGAAGCGGAGCGGGTTGTCGGACGGGGACGTCGACGGCCTGCGTGCCCAGCTCGCTGCGGGCGAGCACCCTCTGGTGTGGTTCACCTCGGCGGCGGTGGGCATGGAGGCGGGCAAGTCGGCGAAGGTGCTGGCATTCACCGAGCCTGAGGAGGGGGACTTCATTCAGGTTCGGCCTACTGGCTCCAAGGACGAGATCTCGTTCTCGCCCGCGGAGCTGACGGTGGAGAAGCCGCCTGCGCGGAGGAAGCCGCCCGCGGCCAAACCGGCGGCCAAGCCGGAGCCGAAGGAGACTGTCGTCGAGTATCCCTACGTCCCGGAGGTTCCGGTGAAACCCGAGCCCAAGCCGAAACCCAAGCCTGCCGCGGAAGCGCCGGCTCCGGCGCCTGCGCCCGCGCGGCCCGCTCGGAAGGGCGCCAAGACACCGGACGTGACGGTCACGCTCGTGTCCACCGGCGACGGGGAGTGGACCGTCGAGGTGTTGCAGGGCACCCGGAAGGCGGTTCGGCCGGTTGCCGTGTCACCGGCGGCGGTGGCTCAGGCTGCGAAGCTGATCAACCCCGAGGTGTCGGAGATCGTCGAAGGGGTGCTCGACGCGGCTCGGGCTCAGCAGTTGGCGAAGGTGGAGCAGCTGCGGGCGGAGTTGGAGGCGGCGCAGAAGGCACTGGAGGACCTGGGGGCCTGAGGCGGGTTGTGTCGGCGCGGTGGCGGCGGGCCTGGGGTGCCCCCGCCGCGCCGGGGCGGCGGTTTGGCGGCAGTACAAAGGGTTCTGGCGGACCTGATCGTCTGAGGCGATCAGCCGCATAGGTGTTTTGTATGTATTTCACCGGTTTCTCCTCAATCCAGGTGTCGTGAGGTTCATCCCGGATTGAGGGGGAAACAAAATGCGCCTGCGAAGATTCCTGGCGTTCGCCGTGGCGGCGGGGCTTGCCTGCGCGGCTCCGGCGGCCGCGGCGGCTCCGGCCGTGCCGTCACCGTTGCGGTTCGCGTCGCAGCTCGACCTCGAGTGCTTCAAGACCGACCCGTACACGCCGCCGCCGACCTACCTGAAGACGTCGCACCTGAACCCGGTGCTCGCCAACCTGCCGGCCGAGGTGGTGAAGCTCGGCAACCGCGAACAGCTCTGCGTGCCGGTCGACAAGAACTACCGCACGCCGACGCCCGACGTGTTCCCGTGGGTGCGGTTCGTCGACCTGTCGTGCTACCGCATCGAGGGGCAGCCGGTCGGCTTCCCGCTGAAGCTCGACCACCTGAACCCGGTGCTGCGGGAGATGGGCATCCCGACCAAGGTCGTGAAGATGTACGCCCCGGAGCAGCTGTGCGTGCCGGTGATCAAGAACGGGGTCGTGCCGCCGGCCGAGGTGTTGCGGCTCGTGCGGTACATCGACCTGAAGTGCTATTCCGAGTTCCCGCAACAGGAACTGGGCGTCGGGTTGTGGCTGCGGCAGCTCAACCCGGTGCTCGCCAACCAGCCGCCCGCGTTCGCGAAGGTGCGGGCCAACCGGCAACTCTGCGTGCCCGTGCGCAAGAACGATCAGGTGATTCCGCCCGATGTGCTGAACGTCGTGCGGTGGATCGACCTGGAGAAGTACGACATCGACGCGCCGCCGTTCCCGAACTCGGTTGGGCTGGTGTTGCAGCACATCAACCCGCAACTGGTGAACCTGCCGCGCGAGGAGGTCAAGATCTACGCGCCGAACCAGCTGGCGTTGCCGGTGGCGAAGAACGGAGTGTTCCCACCGACGTGATGGCTGCTACGTCCAGTGGTTTGTACTTCGCGATCGGGTGAGGGGGCTTCCCAGGCCTTGTGCGGGGGCGGAACGTGGGCAACGGATGTCCGCTCGAACAGGGGAGGCCCTGATGGTTGAGGTCACGGTCGCGGAGACAGCTCAGATGAGCGGTTGTGGATGCTGCTCCGGATGCACGGGGCCCGGCTGCGGCTGTTGCTCGAGCTGCTGAGGTTTGCCATGAGGGGAGCTTTCCCAGCCCTGACCGCTGGGAAAGCTCCCCTCAGTGCGATCAGGGCGGGCAGACGGTGCCGTTGGCGGGCACCTTGGCGTCGATGAGGTAGTCGCGTGCCGCCGTTGTCGCGCACGGGGACTGGCCCAGCGCGCCGTGCCCGCTGCCCTGCCACCCGAGCAGCACGCCGCCGGGCAGGCGTTGCGCGGCACGCTCCGTGCCCGGTGCGGGCGTGACGGGGTCGTTGGACGTGCTGAGCACGAGGACCGGCGGGCTGCTCTTCAGCGCTTCCTGCTTCTGCAGCTGTGGCACCGGGAAAGGTCCGCAGCGCAACAAAGTTCGCGCGAAGTACGCGCCGAAGATCTTGTGCTTGTCCTGCCAGTCCTTGGTGAGACCGGCGACGCGGTCCGGCGGGATGCGCGTCGTGGTGTCGTTGCAGCCGATCACGAGACCGGCGTCGAAGCGCGGCGGGTTCTCGTTGACCTCGGCCACCTGCGGATCGATGAACGAGAACAGGCCGCTGCCGTCACCCGTACGCGCCTTGGCGACGGCGTCGGCCAGCGCGGGCCAGCGCGGGCGGTCGGCCAGGCCGTGGAGGATCGCCTGCAGCGCGGAACCCGATGTCAGCTTGACGTTCTCGCCGCGGATCGGGGTGGTGCGCAGCTGCGACACCAGCGCGGCGATGTCGTCGCGCGGCTTGGTCAACGCGCACGCGCGGGCGGCGCAGTCTCGGGCGAACGCATCCAGCGTCTGTTCCGCCGCGGCGGCACGGGACTCCAGGACGCCGACCGAGTCCACCGTCGGGTCGGGTGCGCCGTCGAGCACCATGCGGCCGATGCGCGTCGGGTAGCGGTGCGCGTACGTGGACAGCACCTTTGAACCGTCGCCGATGCCGATTCCGTTGAGGCGCTTGACGTTCAGGATGTCGCGGAGCCGCTCGAGGTCGGCCGCGGCGCGCCACGTGTCGAACGCGGTGAGGCGGTTCTCCAGGTCCAGCACGCATTCCTGCGCCGCCTCGCCCATCGCGACGACGAGGTCGGACTGCTCGCCGGACACCGGGTCGTACTCGACGATCTGCGACCGCGTCGTCGCGGGCACGCACTGCACGCCGTCCGAACGTCCGGTGCCGCGGCGGTCGACGCCGATGAACGTGTAGGTGCTGAGCACTTCCTTCGGCAGCGACGCGGCGAGGCGCGCGGCGGCGAGCGTGCCGGGTTCGCCGTCCGGGTCGCCGACGACGACCAGCTGGCTGCGGCCGGTGCCGACGCGCAGCAGTGAGATGCCGATGTTGCCGCGGCCGGGGCGGCCGGGGGAGTCGAGGATCACCGACATCCGCGCGCACTGGTACTCGAACTCGCCCGCTGGAGCCGTGGTGCCCATGCGTTCCTTGGTCGCGTCCGTGCACGGCGACCACGACAGGATCGAGTCCTCCTTGAACTCCTCCAGCGGCGGAACGGGCTGCGGCCCGGCGAGCTGGGGGTTGTCCTGCGGCAGGTTCTCCTCACCGCGGACCGCGATGACCGGCCGGTTGGACGGGCCCGCGGCGCACGCACCCAAGACGCTCCCGGAGAGGGTCACTGCCAGCAGGACCAGGGCAGCGCGACGCACGGGTCTCCTCACTCTCCACACGGCTTCTCGGGGGTTGAGATTCGCACGTGAAAGGTGAGACGGCCGTGAGTCAGGATGGGAGACATGGTCCAGGCGACACCGGCGTCCTCAGTAGCCACGCGTGCGCTCGGCGCGATCCCGCCGCCCGCGCTCGTGCTGCTCGGCATCGTCACCGTGCAGGTGGGCGCGGCGTTCGCGAAGCAACTGTTCAGCCTGGTCGGCGCGACGGGCACGGTGACCCTGCGGCTGGTGTTCGCCGCGGTGGTCCTGCTGCTGATCTGGCGCCCGGCCCTGCGCCTGGACCGGCGCACGTGGACGGTGATCGTCGCCTACGGCGTGGTGCTCGGCACCATGAACCTGTCCTTCTACCTGGCGCTGGACCGCATCCCGCTGGGCGCGGCCGTGACGATCGAGTTCCTCGGCCCGCTGTCGGTCGCGGTGTTCGGCTCCCGCCGCTGGCTGGACGGCCTGTGGGTGGTGCTGGCCGCGACCGGCGTCGTGCTGCTCACCCGCGTGAACGGCGGTTTGGTGTGGTCCGGTGTGCTGTTCGCACTGGGCGCGGCCGCGTGCTGGGCGGCCTACATCCTGCTGGCGGCCAAACTGGGCAGCAAGACGTCCGACGGCAAGGGCCTGGCCCTCGCGATGGTCTTCGGCTCACTGGTCGCCCTGCCGTTCGGCGTCGCCACCGGAGGCACCGCGCTGCTCGACCCGGTCGTGCTGGTCGTGGGCCTGGTCGTGGCGCTGATGTCGTCCGTGATCCCGTACTCGCTGGAGCTGCAGGCGCTGCGCAAGATGCCGCCGCGCGTGTTCGGCATCCTGATGTCGGTGGAGCCCGCGGTGGCGGCGCTGGCCGGGCTGGTCGTGCTGGGGGAGCGGCTCGAACCGATCCAGTGGGCGGCCATTGCCTGCGTCGTCGTCGCGTCGATCGGCGCCACCCGCAGCGCCCGGCCGGACGTCTAGGTCGTCCAGCGGTAGATCTGGCCGTCGCGCACCTCGACCGACGCGGGCGGATCGAGGTGTGACAGGGCCCGGAGATGCGCCAGCACGTTGTTGCGGCCGCGCAGCCGCAGCGGCCCGTCCGTCCAGTGCAGATACGGGTGCAGGACTCGCTTCAGCGTCACCTCGTCGTGCGCCGCGACGGCCTCGGCGACCACCGACTCCAGATCCATGCGAGCAGTATGTCGATTGCTGGCCACCTCGTTCGTGTAAGCGATGACGAAGGAGGACGGCATGGTGAAGACGTTGATGAAGGGCCTGGTCGTCGGGGAGTCGCCCCGCTGGCACGACGGGCGCCTGTGGTTCTCGAACTGGGGCGTGGCGCAGGAGATCGTCGCCGTCGACCCGCAAGGCAACAGCGAGGTGATCGCCAAGGGGCCGAAGGCCGCCGGGTTCTGCATCGACTGGCTCGACGGAAACCTGCTGGTCACGGGCGACGACAAGGTCCTGCGGCTGGAGGACGGCGAGTGGGTCACGCACGCCGACGTCAGCCACGTCGCCGGCGCGTTGAACGAGATCGTGGTCGATCAGCAGAACATCTACGTCAACGACGTGGGCTTCCGCTTCGGCGAGGAGGACTTCCGCCCCGGCACGATCGTGCTGGTCACACCCGACGGCAAGGCCCGCACGGTGGCCGAGGAGATCATGTTCCCGAACGGCATGGTCGTGCACGGACGCACGCTCATCGTCGCCGAGTCGTGGGCGGGCCGGCTCACGGCGTTCGACATCGAGGACGACGGCAGCCTGACGAACCGCCGTGTGTGGGCGCCGGTCGGCGGCGACGGCATCTGCCTCGACGACGAGGGCGCGATCTGGACCCAGGACTTCACCGACGACGCGTCGCGGGTCCTCCGCGTCCGGGAGGGCGGGGAGATCACGGACCGCGTCGAGCTCGACGCCGCGTGTTTCGCCTGCGCACTGGGCGAAGGCACGCTGTACATGATGGTCGCGGAGTGGCAGGGCATCGAGCGGATGGGCGAGATGTTCCAGCGCCACACCGGCCGCGTGCTGACCTACGACGTGCGCGGCTTGAGCTCACCCCGCAGCACGGCGGCCACGTCGTAACGCGCGGGGATGTCCAGCTGGTCGTAGCGGCACGACGACGGTTCGCGGTCCGGGCGCCAGCGCGCGAACTGGCCGTTGTGCCGCAGGCGGACCGGGTGCTCGCCCTCGGTCTGCGTGTAGTGGAACTCCAGGACCCGCTCGGGGCGCAGCGGCACGTACTCGGCCTGCGCGCTGCGCCACCGGTTGATCTCACCGGGGATGCGCTGGCCCGGTTGCGGCGAGGCCCACGGGTGGTCGTCGGAGGTGATCAACGGCGCCATCTCGGCGGCCAGCGCGCGGCGTTCGGCCGCCTTGAACGAGCCGACGACGCCGATGTGGTGCAGCACGTCGTTGTCGTCATAAAGCCCGAGCAGCAGCGAGCCGACGGCGGTGCCCGGCTCGGTGTCCTTGTGCCAGCGCAGGCCCGCGACCACGGCCTCGGCGGTGCGCGCGTGCTTGACCTTGATCATGGTGCGCTTGCCCGGCGTGTACGGGCCGTCGGCGAGCTTGCCCATCACGCCGTCCAGGCCCGCGCCCTCGAACAGGGTGAACCACTCGCGCGCGAGCGCCGGGTCAGTGGTGGCCGGGGTGACGTGGATGTCGGGGATCTCCAGCAACGCCTCGCGCCGCGCGACCGTCGGTTCCTCCAGCAGCACCCGGTCGCCCAGCACGAGCAGGTCGAAGCCCACGAACGTCGCCGGTGTCTGCTCGGCCAGCAGCTGCACCCGTGAGGCGGCCGGGTGGATGCGCTGGCCGAGCGCGTCGAAGTCGAGCTCGTCGTTGAACGCCACCACGAGCTCGCCGTCGACGACGACCCGGGACGGGAGGATGCGACGCATCTCCTCCTCGACCTCTGGGAAGTAGCGGTTCAGCGGCTTACCACTGCGGGACTGGAGGAACACCTCGTCGCCGTCGCGGAAGACCACGCAGCGGAAGCCGTCCCACTTCGGCTCGAACAACAGGCCCTGGTCGTCCGGGATGGCGTCGACGGACGTGGCGAGCATCGGCTGCAGCGGTGGGTTCACAGGCAGGTCCACGGCGCCATCCTGCCCCTTCAGCTGGAATCACGCCGCCGGTACCGCAACAGCAACACGTCTTGATCGTGCAGCACGGTCCGCAGCTCCATCGCTCGTGGCGCGGGCGGCAGCGGCCCGTGCGCGATGCGCCCGGCGTCGCCCACCGCCAGCTGCGGCGACAGCGTCAGGTTCAGCTCGTCGACGAGGTCGTCGGCGGCCATGCGACCGAACAGCGTCGGTCCGCCCTCGCAGTCGACCCGGCGCAGCCCGCGCTCGGCCAGCGCGTCGAGCGCGAACTTCAGGTCCACCTCGTCCTCGCCCGCGATGATCACGTCCGCGTCCGTGGGAACGTGCGCATGCTTGGTCGTGATGATGATCGGCGGGACGACCGTGTCGGTGAACAGCGGCAGGTCCTCGGTCAGCGTGCCGCGCGCGGTGACGACGGCGATCGGCGGAATCGGCGCGAGGCCCAGCCGTTCGCGGCGTTCGAGGTTCGGCTTGGCGCCGCGGTAGCGCTCGACGAGCACCGTGCCCGCTCCGACGAGCACGACGTCGCACAGGTCGCGGCCGAGCATGAAGATCTTCTTGTCCGCCGGGCTGCCGAGGCCTTTCGACGTGCCGGTGACGCTGACCGCACCGTCCACGCTGGACACGAAGTTCACCTGCACCCAGGTGCGGTCCGAGGGGTAGGCGTAGAGCTCTTCGAGGACTGTGTCGGTGATCTCAGCGCCCGGTGAGGGCCACAACATCTGCACCGGGCCATCCCAGCACGCCGTTAGGCTGCGCGCATGCGCCTGGCCGATCGTGATCCTCAGGTCGGGGCGGACGAACTGGTCGACGCGATGGTCCCGCCGCCGCGCTTCGACGCCGTCAGCTTCGACAGCTACATTCCCAACCCCGACGAACCCAGCCAGGCGCTGGCCGTCAAGGCGTGCCGCGAGTTCGTCGCTCGGGTGGGTGCGTCTCGGCGCAAGCGATGGTCGCTGTTCGGCCGCTCCGAGGACGAGGGCAAGCCCGGCCTGTACCTCGACGGCGGCTTCGGCGTCGGCAAGACGCACCTGCTCGCCTCGATCTGGCACGCCGTGCCCGGCCCCAAGGCGTTCGGCACGTTCGTCGAGGTCACGAACCTGGTCGGCGCGCTCGGCTTTCAGGAGACCGTCCGCCGGCTGTCCGAGCACCGGCTGCTCGCGATCGACGAGTTCGAGCTCGACGACCCCGGCGACACGATGCTCGTGACCCGGCTGCTCAAGGAACTGACCGCGGCGGGCGTGTTCGTCGCGGCCACGTCCAACACGCTGCCCGACAAGCTCGGCGAGGGCCGCTTCGCGGCGGCCGACTTCCTGCGCGAGATCCAGATCGTGTCGGCCAAGTTCGACGTCGTCCGCGTCGACGGCCCCGACTACCGCCACCGCGGCCTGCCCGACGCGCCGCCGCCCATGTCCGACGACGACCTCGTCTCGCGCGCCGCCTCGACTCCGGGGTCCACCCTCGACGACTTCGACGCCCTGTGCGCCGCGCTGGCGAAGATCCACCCGTCGCGCTACGGGCGGCTCGTCGACGGCGTCACGGCCGTGCACCTGCGGGGGGTGCGGGCGGCCGACGACCAGAACGTCGCGTTGCGCCTGGTGGCGCTGGGCGACCGGCTGTACGACCGGGACGTGCCCGTCGCGGTGTCCGGCCGCCCGCTGTCCGACCTGTTCACCGAGGAGATGCTGCGCGGCGGCTACCGCAAGAAGTACCTGCGCGCGGTCTCCCGGCTGGTTGCGCTATCAAGATCGAATTAGGCTACGACCAGACCAGGTCCCGGCCGGCCTTGGCGTAGTAGCGCTGCAACTCGGCGTCGATCTTGTCCGAGTCCTCCTGGGTGAGGACGAGTGACGGCTCGGCGTGCGGCCACGACTCGACGATCCGCGCCCGCAGCCCGGAGGGCGGGTGCTCAGACCACAGCGAGGCGTCCTCCTCGATCGACTTCTCGAGCAGGGCGGGAAGATCGAACTGGGACCGGGTCTGGTCCGCCGCGGCCCGCCATGGCGCCACGCCGGGATGGTTCTTGGCGGTCTTCGGGTTGCTGTGGATCCCGCGCTCGACGGTGCTCACGGCGCCGAGGAGCTGTTCGCCGGCCATCAGGTAGTGCATCAGGGCGACGGTCGCCTCGGTACCGGCGAGTCGGACCGCCATGGCGTCCGCGCAGTACTCGGCGCGCTGGTGGTCGCGGGACGCGACCGCGATCAGCCCCACTTGCATCAGCACGAACAGCCGTGACAGCAGCCGCTGAATAGGGCGTAGCACCGCCTCCGCGACAGCCGTCAGCGGGCCTCCGGTGAGCGACTCGGCGGGCGTGAGCAGGTAGGCGATGGCACCCGGCGTCGTGAGTGCGGACTGGGTGAGCAGGCCGCGCGCCGAGTCGTTGTTCACGAAATGCCCGAACTCGTGGCCCAGCAGCGCGACCCGTTGCTGCGGACGGAGGATTCCCCACAGCGGAAGGCCCAGCACGAGCTGCCTTTTCCTTCGGAGACCGAAGATGCCTGCAGAGGCGTTGAACTCGTAGTCCAGTGCCACGTGGTGTGGTTGCGGCGCGCCGGTAGCCGCCGCCACCCGATCGATCAGCGTGAAGAGGGCCGGGGCGTCGTCGCGGGTGATGATCGCCCACTCGTTGGTGCCCGCCCGGCCGACTCGGGGCCGCAACGTCCACGCGATCGCGATGAGGAGGACGCCGGGAACGATCGACAGCGAGGGGAAGTCTTGCAGCACGAGCACGAGGCCGGTCACGAACGCGATGGCGACGAGCAGCATCAGCGCCACGGACACCGCGACGAGGCCGGCGCGGGCGGCGGTCCACTCGGGGCGGGTGGGCGGTTCTTGCGAGTACGCGTCGAACTGGCGGGCGTTGAGCCGTCTGGCCAGCTTCTTCGAGGATTCCCCAGTCACGAGATGACAGTGTGCACGCGCTTCGCCGTGGGTATTCGGTACTTGCCGGAAGTCACCGAGAAAGGCCATCTCCGATGCTGAGCGATGCGGAACGCCGCTCTCTCGATGAGATCGAGCAGCGGTTGAGTGTCGAGGAACCGGACCTTGCGCGCGCGTTCGAGTCGGGCCGGGTTCGCAACGCGTGGCTTTACTACGTCGTGATGATCGTGTTCGGCGGGATCGGCGCCTTGCTGCTCGTGATCGGATCCCCCGGCATCGGCCTGTTGTGCCTGCTCGTCGCCGCTGTCACCGCCGTGCTGCGCAAGCACCCGGTGGGAATTGGTTAGCTTCCGGCGTCCGATGCGGTGACCATGTTCCCTCGTGGGATTTCTGGAGGCGAACGGGCTGGCTTACCGGCTGCCCGACGGACGCGAGCTGTTCCGCGACGTGTCGTTCAAGGTCGGCGGCGGATCGGTGGTCGCGCTGGTCGGGGCGAACGGCGTCGGCAAGACCACGTTGCTGCGGCTGCTGTGCGGTGAGTTGACCCCGCACGCCGGCAGCGCGCGGATCCAGGGCGGGCTGGCGGTGATGCCGCAGTTCGTCGGCTCGGTCCGGGACTCGTCCACCGTGCGTGACCTGCTGCTTGCCGTCGCACCGGAAGCGTTGCGCATCGCGGCCGCCGAGCTCGACGCGGTCGAGCTGGCGATGATGGAGAACGACGACGAACCCACCCAGCTGCGCTATGCCTCGGCGCTGGTGGCCTGGGGTGAGGCCGGCGGATACGACGTCGAGGTCCTGTGGGACACGGTGACCGTCGCCGCGCTCGGCAGCCCGTTCGACCGTGCCCGGTTCCGCGAGGTGCGGACGTTGTCGGGCGGCGAGCAGAAGCGGCTCGTGCTGGAGGCGTTGCTGCGCGGCCACGAACAGGTGCTGCTGCTCGACGAGCCGGACAACTATCTCGACGTGCCGGGCAAACGCTGGCTTGAGGATCGTCTCAAAGGGACGGACAAGGCGGTGCTGCTGGTCAGCCACGACCGCGAGCTGCTCGCGACGGCCGCGACGCACGTCGTGACCGTCGAGGCGCACAGCGCGTGGACGCACCACGGGTCGTTCGGCACATGGCACTCGGCTCGGGAGTCGCGGATCGAGAAGCTCAAGGAACAGCACCGGCGCTGGGAGGAGGAGCATCAGCGGCTCAAGGAACTTGTGCGAACCCTGCAGCAGCAGGCGAAGTACTACGAGTCGATGGCGCCCAAGTACCACGTCATGTGCGCGCGCCTGGAACGGTTCGAGGCCGCCGGGCCGCCGCCGGAGCTGCCGGTCGACGAGAAGGTGACGCCGCGGCTGCGCGGCGGGCGCACCGGTGTTCGCGCGATCACGTGTGAGGACCTGGAACTGACCGGCCTGATGCGGCCGTTCTCGAACGAGATCTTCTTCGGTGACCGCGTGGCCGTGCTCGGGTCGAACGGGTCCGGCAAGTCGCACTTCCTGCGGCTGCTCGGGGGCGATTCCGTTGCCGTGGAAGGAAAGTGGCGGCTCGGGGCGCGTGTCGTCCCGGGACTGTTCGCGCAGACGCACCAGCATCCGGAGTGGGTCGGCCGGACGCTCGTCGACATCCTGTGGCACGGCGAGGAAGGGCGCCCCGGCCGTGATCGTGGCGCGGCGATGAGTGTGCTCAAGCGGTACGGCCTCGCGGCGGCGGGCGACTCGCGGTTCGAGAACCTGTCCGGCGGGCAGCAGGCGCGGTTCCAGATCCTGCTGCTGGAGCTGTCCGGCGCCACGTTGCTGCTGCTCGACGAGCCGACCGACAACCTCGACCTGGCCTCGGCGGAGGCGCTGCAACGCGCGCTGGACGAGTTCGAGGGCACGGTCGTCGCCGTGACGCACGACCGCTGGTTCGCGCGCTCGTTCGACCGGTTTCTCGTATTCCGCTCGGACGGGCAGGTCACCGAGGTTGACGAGCCCATATGGGACGAGGAGCGGCGAAAGATCACCCGGACGCCTTAGTGACGTGGCCGTCCGGCTACACCATTCTCCGTAATCGACCAGCTACTTTCGGTTACGGAGAATCCATGTTCAAAGCGTTGTTGGCCGCTGCCCTGCTGACGGTCGTCGTTACGCCCGCCGCCTCCGCCGACCCCGTGGCGCTGGAGTGCGTGGGCACGAAGACCACGCAGTACTCGCCGGGCCTGAAGCTGTTCCCGAGCGTGCAGCGGATCGAGTACGACGCGATCTTCTCGCCGTGTGCCGGCACCGCCACGGGCGTGTCCGCGATTCAGTCCAGCGGCGTCACGAAGGTGGCGTCGTGCCTGTCGGTCGGCGAGTCCAACCCCGGACTGCTGCAGTACGTCTGGTCCGACGGTGAGTCCAGCTTCTTCAGCTACGAGACCACGGTCCAGCGGCCCGCCGGGCAGATCGTCGTCACCAAGACCGGCACCATCACCGCGGGCCGCTACACCGGCGCCACGGCCGTCGAGACGACGACGGGCGTGACGCCGAACGTGCTGGACTGCGTCGGTGACGGCATCAAGTCGCTCCCGTCCGCCGTCACCCTGTCCATCGTCGGGGCCTGATCACTCGACCAGGGCGGGCAGCTTCCCGTTCTTGACCAGGTCGACCAGCTCGGCGTGGTCGGCCTCGGTCTGGTCGGCGTAGTCGAAGGCGTAGCCGGCGAACGCCTCGTCGAGGTCGTCGCCGTCGTTACCCTGGAAGTACCCGGCGAGCAGGCGCGGGTCGACCGACCGGCTGTGGGCCCGCGCCAGCAGTGCCCCGGCGAACCGCCCGTAGTCGTCGAGGTCGTCGCGCTTCAACGTGGTCGCGTCGATCTCGCCCTTGCGGTTGCGGAACTGCCGCACGATGTACGGCCGCCCCTCGATGGTCGTGTAGCCGAGCAGGATGTCCGTCTCGGCCTGCACCAGCCGCGCGCCGTGCACGATGCGCTTGCCCTCGTGCTTCGCGGGCTCCACGTCGAGGAACGGCTCCAGCGCACTGCGCCGGGCTTCCTTGGCCTGCAGGACGAGCGCCTCGTTGCCGTTGCCGTGCAACAGAATCAGGTAGTTGCGCAACCCGACACTGCCCGTGCCGACGACGCGGAACGCGACGTCCGACACCCCGTATCGCATGATCAGGTTGCGCCGCGACTCGCGCAACGTGTCCACATAGGACGGCAGCGCGTCGATGACGTTGTGCATGGTCTCGTCGGACACCGTGGTGAACGTCGGCGGGTTGGTGATGAACCGCCACCGCTCGCCGTCGTGCGCGGTCCACTTGGCCGCGAACCGCGCGCTGGTGTTCTTGCGCGACTTCTCCGCGGCCTTGCTGAAGTCCTTGAGCAGGTCGTCGGCCTTCACCTTGGACAAAACGGATTCGTCGCCCAAAGCGGTCCAGGAGTCCATGAACGGCAGCTCCGCGAGGTGCCGGATCGCACCCCGGTAGGCGCGCACCGCGTCCTCCGCGGCGTCGCGGCATCCCTTGTCGGACACCTCACCCGTGCGCCCGGCGAGCACGAGCGACGTGACGAGCCGCTTGAGGTCCCACTCCCACGGTCCCGGCAGCGTCTCGTCAAAGTCGTTGATGTCCATGACGATCTGGCCCTCGGGCGTGCCGTACAGCCCGAAGTTCGCCGCGTGCGCGTCGCCGCACAGCTGCGCTTCCAGTCCACTGGAGACGCCGGCGGCGAGGTCGCCCGCCATCAACCCGGCGCTGCCGCGGAAGAACGCGAACGGGTTCACCATCATGCGGCCCACGCGCAACGGGATCAGCTCTTCGAGCCTGCCTTCGTTGCTGGCGTGCATGAACTCTTCGACCGACGGCCGGTTCTTCGCGAGCGACATGTCGCGGTGCGCGTCGAATCCGACCTTGTCGCGAAGCCTGCGGCCCTGCGCGTACACCTCTTCGGGCTCGGTCCACGTGCCCAGCGCGGCGGCGGCCTGCGCCCGCTTGCGTTCACCCATACGAGTAATCATGCCTGCGACGGACGAGCCGCGAGGCCCGTCCACCACATTTGTGACCTAGCGCGGAGGCTACAAGCCTGGGGTGCCCTGAAGGGCACCGGCGTTGACCGTTATGGCCACCTTCACGGACCTGAGGTCCCCAAGGGTGGCCATGACGGCACTAGCGGCCGAGGACCGCCGCGATCGCGTCCACGCCCAGGTCGATCTCGTCCCGCGTGATCACCAGCGGGGGAGCGACGCGCAGCGTGGTCGCCTGCGTCTCCTTGCACAGCACGCCACGAGCGGCCAGCGCCTCGGAGGCCGCGCGCCCGACCGGCCCGCCGGGCGCGATCTCGACGCCGGCCCACAGCCCGCGACCGCGCACCTCGGCGACCCCGTGCCCGATGAGCGACCCGAGCCGCCCGTGCAGGTACGCCCCGAGAGCCTCGGACCGCTCCTGGAACTCGCCGGTCTCCAGCAGCCGCACGACGGCCCGGCCGATCGCGCAGGCCAGCGGGTTGCCGCCGAACGTGGAGCCGTGCTCGCCCGGCTGCAGCACGCCCAGCACGGCGCGGTTGCCGACGACCGCGGACACCGGCATGATGCCGCCGCCCAGCGCCTTGCCCAGCGTGTACAGGTCCGCGCGCACACCCTCGTGGTCCAGCGCGAACAGCTTGCCGGTGCGCGCGAGACCGGACTGGATCTCGTCGGCGATCATCAGCACGTCGTGCTCGTCGCACAGGCGGCGCACGCCCGCGAGGTAGCCGGCGGGCGGCACGACGACACCGGCCTCGCCCTGGATCGGCTCCAGCAGCACGGCGGCGGTGCGCGGGGTGATGGCGGAGGCGATCTCCTCCAGCGAGCCGTACTTGACGACCTTGAACCCAGGCGTGAACGGCCCGAAGTCCTGGCGCGCGGTCTCGTCGGTGGAGAACGACACGATCGTGGTGGTACGACCATGGAAGTTGGACCCGGCAACGATGATCTCGGCAGTACCCTCCGGCACGCCCTTCACGCGGTAGGCCCACTTCCGGGCAACCTTGATCGCGGACTCGACGGCCTCGGCGCCGGAGTTCATCGCGAGCACCATCTCGGTGCCGGTCAGCTCAGCGAGCTCGCGGCAGAACAGGCCGAACTGGTCGTGGTGGAACGCACGGGACGTGAGCGTCACCTTGTTCAGCTGGTCCACGGCGGCGGCGACCAGCGCCGGGTGGCGGTGGCCGAAGTTCAGGGACGAGTAGCCGGACAGGAAGTCCAGGTAGCGGCGGCCCTCGACATCGGTGACCCACGAGCCCTCGCCCGACTCGATGACCACCGGCAGCGGGTGGTAGTTGTGGGTGCTCCACTCCTCGTCGAGTGCGACGAAGTCAGCGCTGGTGCGGGTGTTGTGGTCAGCGGTGAGGGTCATGCCACAAGGCTAAGGGCAGGCACCAGCGATTTCATCCGTCGGACGTTGCGCATTGCCTCTGTTTGTTGCACAGATTCACTGATCCGTGGCTGATTATTGCGCAACCGGCGGACTAGACGGCGCTTCGCTACTCTGCGTTGATGGCGAAGAAGTCGGTTCGTGAAGTGCTCCGATTCCAGGGCGAACTCATCGACCCCGGCGCCCGCCCGGTCGGCCCGAAGAGCAAGAAGGAGGCCGCGGCCGACCTGGAGGACACCGGCGCCGAGCTCGACGACCTGCAGGACGCGCTCTACGCCGAG
Source organism: Lentzea sp. NBRC 105346 (assembly GCF_030269605.1). Lineage (GTDB taxonomy): Bacteria > Actinomycetota > Actinomycetes > Mycobacteriales > Pseudonocardiaceae > Lentzea. Next base: position 209,973 of record NZ_BSTQ01000010.1, on the reverse strand, counting down.
CAGAGCCGTGCGGTACTTCTGGTACTGCAGGGCCTCGACACGTCCGGCAAGGGCGGCACCATCCGGCACGTCGTCGGGCTGGTGAACCCGCAGGGCGTGCGCATCGCGTCGTTCAAGAAACCGACCGCCACCGAACGCAGGCATCACTTCCTGTGGCGCGTCCGCAAGGTCCTGCCGCCCATGGGGAACATCGGCGTGTTCGACCGTTCGCACTACGAGGACGTCCTGGTGCCCAAGGTCCTCGGGCTCATCACCGCCGCCGAGACGCGCGCCCGCTACCGCGAGATCAACGCGTTCGAGCAGGAGCTCGCCGGCCAGGGCGTCACGGTGGTCAAGTGCTTCCTGCACATCTCGCCGGAGGTGCAGAAGGAACGGCTGCTCGCGCGACTGGACGACACCGAGAAGCTGTGGAAGTACAACCCGTCCGACCTGGAGACCCGCGCCCAGTGGTCGAAGTACCAGGCGGCCTATATGGCGGCGCTGAAGGCATGTTCCGTCACGCCCTGGTACGTCGTCCCGGCGAACCGCAAGTGGTACCGGAACTGGGCGGTCGGCCGGCTGCTGCTGGAGACCATGCGCGACCTCGACCCGAAGTTCCCGCCCGCGGACTTCGACCGCGACGCCCAGAAGGACGCGCTCCTCAATCGAGATCCGTTGCGCTAGACGCAATAACTGTTGCGCCTCTTGCCATCGCGCAGTGGTCTAGGCCAGTGTGGGCACCGGCCGCGGACTAGTGCAGCGGAGGTGCGGAACGTGGTGGTTGACCGGCGACGGTTCCTGGGGGCCGTGGGTGTTGGAGCGGGGCTGCTGATGACCGGAGAGATCGCCGAGGCGACACCGAAGGCGACGAAGCGGGTGTTCTTCGGTGCTTACACGACGTGGAGCGGTGGCGCGCAGGGCGTCGGCATCGGCACGTACGACCCGGCTAACGGCCAGCTGAAGTCCACCGGCGTGATCAAGGGCGTCGTGAACCCCTCGTGGGTCGAGGAGTCGCGCGACGGCAGGTTCCTCTACGCCGTCAACGAGACGTCCGACGGCGGTGTCACCGCGATCAACGCCCAGACGCTGAAGGTGATCAACAAGCAGGTGACCGGCGGCGCGGACCCGTGTCACCTCGCGATCGACCCGAGCGGCCGGTTCCTGGTCACCGCCGACTACTCCAGCGGCAGCCTCAGCGTGTTCCCGATCCGCCCGGACGGCGGCCTCGGCGCGCGCACGCACCTGGTGAAGCACAAGGGATCCGGCCCGGACCCGGACCGCCAGAAGGGCCCGCACGCGCACCAGGTCGTGTTCGACCCGCACGGGAAGCACCTGCTCGCCGTGGACCTCGGCGCGGACGCCGTCTTCAGCTACACGCTCAGCGCGCAGGGCAAGCTGACGTTGGTGAACACGGCCAAGCTCAAGCCCGGCGCCGGGCCGCGCCACCTCGCGTTCCACCCGAACGGCAAGACCGCCTACATCGCCAACGAGCTCGACTCGACGATCGTCGTGAGCGCCTACGACAACGGCAAGCTCACACCCGGCCAGGTCCTCAAGACCGCGCCCGCGGGTGGGGTGCGCAACTACCCGGCCGAGGTGCTGGTGTCGCAGGACGGCCGGTTCGTGTACCTGTCCAACCGCGGTCACGACAGCGTCGCCGTGTTCGCCGTCGACGGCGCCGGCCTGAAGCTCGTCGAGACGACCCCGACCGGCGGCAAGTTCCCGCGGCACATCACGCTCGACCCGTCCGGGCGATTCCTCTTCGCGGCCAACCAGAACTCGAACCTGGTCACGTCGTTCAGCGTCGACCGTGCGACCGGCAGGTTGACGCCCGCGGGGACGCCGCTGTCCACGCCGATCCCGGTCTGCGTGCAGCCCACCCGACTGGGTTAACCCTCTTCAACGCCTCTGTCCACAGTGGTACTCCGGCGGTATGACACTCTTCGCCGCCGCAGTGCTCGTGGGCGCCCTGCTCACCCCGGTCGCACCCGAATACGTTGCTTTGGGCGACTCGTACGCGTCCGGGGTGGGCGCGGGCGGCACACACGGCGAGTGCCGCCGCACCGAGAACGCCTATCCCGCCTTGTACGGCAAGGCCTTCCCGTCGTTCCGCTTCGCCGCGTGCACCGGGGCGACGACCGCGGACGTGATCGCCAACCAGGTCGGGGAGCTGACGCCGGCGACGACGCTGGTCACGATCACCGTCGGCGGCAACGATCTCGGCTTCACCGACGTGATGACGACGTGCGTGCTCAACGGTGAGAGGTCCTGCCTGAAGGCGGTCGCCAAGGCGGTGGAGTTCGTCGGCTCCGGACTGCCACCGCGGCTGGACACGACCTACGCGGCGATCAGGGAACGCGCGCCGCGAGCGAAGCTGGTCGTCGTCGGCTACCCGCGGCTGTTCGAGAACACCCCGCGCTGTCCCGCGCTCAACGCGGCCAAGCGGGCCGCGCTCAACGGTGCCGCCGACCGGTTGAGCGAGGTCACCGCCGCGCGGGCCGCGGCGGCGGGTGCGGTCTACGTCGACGGCCGGACCGTCTTCGCGGGCCACGGGGTGTGCGCGGCCGATCCGTGGATCAACGGCCTGACGCGGCCGGTCGCCAACTCCTACCACCCGAACAGGAAGGGCCAGCAGGGCTACTTCGAGGCCTTGACGGCAGCCACTTCGTAAGTTTAGACTTACCGTTCGTGGGGACTTACCAAGCAGCGTTCACCGCGCTAGGCGACCCGACGCGACAGCTGATCTTCGAACGGCTTGCCGCCGGGCCGCTGTCGGTCGGCGAGCTGGCCGCTTCGTTGCCGGTCAGCAGGCCCGCGGTGTCCCAGCACCTGAAGGTTCTCCGCGAGGCGCGCCTGGTGCGTTCGTCGTCGGTCGGCACGCGGAACGTGTACAGCGTCGACCCGGCCGGCGTGCGCGCCATGCGCGACTACATGGACGACCTATGGGGCCGGGCGCTGGAGAACTTCGCGCGAGTGGTCGAGGAGGAGCAGTGACGGAGACGTTGAGCACCGAGGTGACGCGGTCGGTGACCGTCAACGCCTCGCGGGAGCGGGCGTTCGAGGTGTTCACCGCTCGGTGGTTGTCGTGGTGGCCCAGCGGGCACCACATCGGCGCGGCCGAGCTCGCCGACGTGGTGGTCGAGCCGTTCGCCGGTGGCCGGTGGTACGAGGTCGGTGTTGACGGGGCCGAGTGCTCCTGGGTTCGGTTCTGGAGTGGGAGCCGCCCGCGCGGGTGTTGCTGGCGTGGCACCTCAACGGCGACTGGGAGTACGACCCGGATCCCGCGCATGCCAGCGAGGTCGAGGTGCGGTTCGTCGATCTGGCGGGTGGGCGGACTCGGGTCGAGTTGGTGCACCGCGGTTTCGAACGACACGTCACGAAGCCCGAGGATGTGCGTCGCGGTGTGGGCGGCGAAGGCGGGTGGGGCTCGATTCTGGCGGGCTACGCGGCGGTGTTCGTGTCGTAGACGGTGACCGGGATGTCGTGGTCGACGAGCTCGCTGGTGATGAGGGGTTCGATCCGGTCCCATTCGCCGCCTGCCAAGCCGCAGCCGATTCTGGGCATGTGGACGCTCGCCCGAAGTTCGCGGGCATGTCCCGCGAGGCAGCGCAGGGAGTCGCGGACCGCGTCGTAGTGGATGGGCGGCGCCGAGCTTGAAGTCGTTGGTGGCGCGGTCCCGGTACCACTCGCGGCCTCGGGGGCTGGTTGCGTCGCCGCTGACGTAATGGATCTGTGTCATGTCCCGGACGGTATCCGGAGGGTCTGACAATTCCCGGTGGTCCGCGTCGGGGCGGGAGGTTCGCCCGGCCGGAATTCCGTTCGGCTGTAGGGCCATACCCGTGTGATCATGCGGGCGTGACACAGCTGCGCAGGGTCACTGCCACGCGGTACGTGACCCCGTTCCGGGAAGGTGGCTCGCTGCCGGGCCTGATCGAAGCCGACGACCTCGGCATGTACGTGCTGAAGTTCCGCGGCGCCGGCCAGGGCGTGAAGGCGCTCATCGCCGAGATCATCGTCGGCGAGCTGGCCAGGCGGCTCGGCTTCCGGGTGCCCGAGATCGTGCTCGTCGACCTCGACCCCGAGCTGGCGCGGGCGGAGCCGGACCAGGAGGTGCAGGAACTCATCCGGGCCAGCGCCGGGCTCAACCTCGGCATCGACTACCTGCCCGGCAGCTTCGACTTCAACCCGATCGTGCGCGACCCCGGCGCCGAGCTGGCGACGCGGACGTTGTGGCTGGACGCGTTGACGCTCAACGTCGACCGCAGCTGGCGCAACCCGAACATGCTGCTGTGGCACCGCGAGCCGTGGCTCATCGACCACGGCGCGGCGCTCTACTTCCACCACTCGTGGAGCCCGGAACGCCCAGCCACCAAGGACTTCCGGTTCGACGCGGCCGACCACACGATGCTGCCCAACGCGAACAGTCTGTCCGAAGTGGACAAAACCCTCAGCAAGGAGATCACGCCCGACCTGATCGCGGAAGTGCTCGAGCTCATTCCGGACGAGTGGCTGGAGCCGGACGGCGAACCGGACCAGGTGCGTGCGCGGTACGCGGAGTTCTTCGCCTATCGTTTGGCCCACCGCGAATGGGTCGAGGCTGTGGAGGCGGCGCGTGTCGCACGTGTTTGAGTACGCGCTGCTGCGGGCCGTGCCGCGGCAGGAGCGCGGGGAGTTCATGAACGTCGGCGTCATCGTGTACTGCGCCGACCTGAACTTCCTGTGCGCCAAGACCCATGTGGACGGTGATCGGCTCCGGGCGCTCGACCCCGATTTCGACGTCGAACTGCTGGAGGCCAGCCTGGACCAGCTCGGCCTTGCCTGCGATGGCGACAAGGCGGCGGGGCCGGTGTCGGACACCTCGCTGGGACAGCGTTTTCGCTGGTTGACGGCACCGCGCAGCACCACGGTCCAGACCTCGCCCGCGCACACTGGACTCACCGACGACCCGGCAAAAGAACTGAACCGACTCCATCGCACGCTCGTCCTGCTCGACAGGTAGGTTCGCAACCTCCAGACCTTTGTTGCGTCCACCTATGCAAGTCGTAAGCGACGAACGAGATCGGGGTTGGCGAGATATGAGCGCTGGGTACCACCACGGTTACCAGCAACAACAGCGGCGTCCGATGCCGCCGGCGCGCAGGAAGAAGCGGAAGACCGGGCGCGTGCTCCTGGTTCTGCTGCTCGTGCTGCTGGTGGGTGCGGGTGCGATGTGGATCTACGTCGACTCCTCGTTGCGCAGAATCGACGCGCTGACCGACTACGAGGGCCGTCCGGCCGACACTCCGGGCACCACGTGGCTGCTGGTCGGCTCGGACGCGCGGGACGACCTGTCGCAGGAGCAGAAGGACGCGCTGGCCACCGGTGACGCGGCCGGTCGGCGCACCGACACGATCATGCTGCTGCACCTCCCGGACAACAGCGCTGCGAAGCCGTCGCTGATCTCCGTGCCGCGCGACTCGTACGTGCCGATTCCGGGCAACGACCGCAACAAGATCAACGCGGCGTACGCGTTCGGCGGGCCGAAGCTGCTGGTGCAGACGGTCGAGGGCGCCACCGGCCTGCACATCGACCACTACATGGAGATCGGGTTCGGCGGGTTCGCCGGCATCGTGGACGCCGTCGGCGGCGTCGACATGTGCCTCGAGGAGCCGATCAAGGACCCCAAGGCCGGTATCGACCTGCCCGCCGGCTGCCAGGAGCTCGACGGCGCGAAGGCGCTCGGCTTTGTGCGGACGCGCGCGTTCGCCACCGCCGACCTGCAGCGCGTGCAGAACCAGCGGAAGTTCCTGTCGGCGCTCGCGACCAAGGTCAAGAGCCCTGGGACGCTGCTCAACCCGTTCCGCTCGGTGCCGCTGATGTTCGCCGCGACGGACTCGGTGTCCGTCGGGCAGGACGACCACCTGCACAACCTCGTGTCGATGGGGCTCAACATGAGTGACGCGGTCACCGGGACCGTCCCCGTCGGTGGCACGCCCACGGTTCCGGGCGCCGGCTCGGTCGTGCAGTGGAACAAGGAAAAGGCGTCCGCGCTGTTCGACGCGCTGGCCAAGGACCAGCCCGTCCCGGCGGAGTTGCTCGCCGCGAACTAGTCCTTTTGGGCTGGCTGCGGGTTCTCCGTGGCCGCCGTCAGACCGGCCTCCTGTGCGATCTCCTCGAGCTCGCGCAGGAGGTCGTCGTATATGGGCGTGAGCGACATCGGTGGTTCCCCCTCTAAAAGATCTTCCCCCGTTCGAGTGACGGGGAGCTTACCCCTCTCTACCCCGCCAGCCCTGCCGTTATTCCGTACGGCGCAAGTCTGTCGGCTAACTGTTGGCTAAACACATGTGGTCAGGGCCCGGTGTGTGGTCATGACACATGTCGCCCGTGTGGGGATTCTCCTAGCGTTGATCCCATGACGAGTGTCGTAGGTCACACCGCCATGGTCACCGGGGCGGGCAGCGGAATCGGCCGCGCCTGCGCCCGCGCGCTCGCCGCGAAGGGCGCCAAGGTCCACGTCGTCGACCTCAACGGCGACGCGGCGCGACAGGTCGCCGAGGAGATCGGCGGCACCGCGCACATCGTCGACCTGTCCGAGTTCGACCCGGCCGTCCTGCCGCGCGAGGTCGACATCCTGGTCAACAACGCCGGCCTGCAGCACGTGGCGCCGATCCACGAGTTCCCGCTCGAACGGTTCCAGCGGATGCAGCAGGTCATGGTGACCGCCGCGTTCCTGCTGACCAAGCACGTCCTGCCGCACATGTACGCGCGCGGCTGGGGACGGCTGATCCACATCTCCAGCGTGCACGGGCACCGCGCCAGCGCGTTCAAGTCCGCCTACACCGCGGCCAAGCACGCCGTCGAGGGGTTCAGCAAGGCCGCCGCCCTGGAGGGCGCGCCGCACGGCGTGACGTCGAACTGCGTCGCGCCCGGCTACGTGCGCACCCCGCTGGTGGAGAACCAGGTCGCCGACCAGGCGCGGCTGCACGGGCTCGCGGAGTCCGAGGTGCTCGACGAGATCTTCCTGCGGCGTGAGGCGATCAAGCGGCTGATCGAGCCGTCCGAGGTCGCGGACGCCGTGCTTTGGCTGTGTGACGCCGGTTTCGTGACCGGCACGTCGCTGTCGATCGACGGCGGCTGGACCGCCCAATAGATTCCAGAGGAGGAGTCGGTGGCATCGATCAAACGGATCGTCGGCGCTTCGATGATCGGCACAACCGTTGAGTGGTATGACTTCTTCCTTTACGGATCAGCCGCGGCGCTGGTGTTCAACAAGCTCTTCTTCCCCGCCGCGGACCCGTTGATCGGCACGCTGATCGCGTTCGCCAGCTACGGCCTCGGCTTCATCGCGCGACCGCTGGGCGGCGTGGTGTTCGGCCACTTCGGCGATCGCCTGGGCCGCAAGAAGCTCCTGGTGCTGAGCCTGTTGCTGATGGGCACCGCGACCTTCGCGATGGGCCTGCTCCCGACGTACGCGACGATCGGCATCGGCGCGCCGATCCTGCTCACGTTGCTGCGCCTCGTGCAGGGCTTCGCGCTCGGCGGCGAGTGGGGTGGCGCGGTGCTCATCGTGTCCGAACACGGTGACGCGCGGCGGCGCGGGTTCTGGACGTCGTGGCCGCAGGCCGGTGTGCCGACGGGCAACCTGCTCGCGACCGCGGTCCTGGCGATCCTCGCCGCGGTGCAGACCGACGAGGCCTTCCTCTCGTGGGGCTGGCGGATCCCGTTCCTGCTGTCCGGAATTCTCGTGGGGATCGGTCTGTGGATCAGGCTGACCGTCGCCGAGTCGCCGATCTTCCTGGCGGCACAGGCGAACGCGGTGGCGGGGGAGAAGGCGCCGATCGTCGAGGTGGTGCGCCGTCACTGGCGTGAGCTGCTGGTCGCGATCGGCGCGCGGCTCGCGGAGAACGTGACGTACTACGTGATCACCGTCTTCAGCCTCACCTACATCACCGGCACGCTGAAGCTGTCCAAGTCGGTCGGGCTCAACGCCCTGCTGATCGCGTCGGCGATCCACCTCGTGGCGATCGTGTCCTGGGGGACGCTGTCCGACCGCCTCGGCCGGCGCAAGGTGTACCTGTTCGGCGCGGTCGGCACCGGCCTGTGGACGTTCGTGTTCTTCCTGTTGCTGGACACCAAGTCCTTCGCGCTGGTGACGCTGGCGGTGACCGTCGGCCTGGTGCTGCATGCGGCGATGTACGGGCCGCAGGCCGCGTTCTTCTCCGAGCTGTTCGGCACCCGCGTGCGCTACTCCGGCGCGTCGGTCGGGTACCAGCTGGCGTCGATCGTGGCCGGCGCGCTGGCGCCGTTCATCGCGGTGTGGCTGCTGGCGACGTTCCACAGTGCGGTGCCCGTGTCGGTCTACGTGGCGCTGATGGCGGTGCTGACGACGATCGCGGTGACGCTGTCCCGCGAGACCCAAGGTGTTGACCTGGAACACGAGGAGCGTGTCAGCATGGGGGCATGACCCGGCGACGTGAGGCCGAGTTGGCGGCGCTGTTCGAGACGGCGTCGGAACTCGCGGGCATGCGCGACCCGGAGGCGGTGCTGCACTCGATCGTGCGCCGCGCCCGCTCGCTGCTGCACGCGGACATCTCCTACCTGTCGATGAACGACCCGTCCGGCACCTACATGCGGGTGACGGACGGGTCGATCTCCCGAGAGTTCCAGCAGGTCCGGCTGGGGCTGGGCGAGGGACTGGGTGGCCTGGTCGCACAGACCGCCCAGCCGTACGCCACATCGGACTACATGGCCGACGCCCGGTTCAACCACACGAGACCGATCGACTCGGCCGTGCGCTCGGAGGGCCTGGTCGCGATCCTGGGCGTGCCGCTGAAGCTGAGCGACCAGGTCATCGGCGTCCTGTACGCGGCGGACCGCTCACCGCGCGAGTTCCCTCCCGAGGAGGTCGCGCTGCTGTCGTCGCTGGCCGACCACGCGGCCATCGCGATCGAGACCGCCTCCCTGTTCGAGAAGATCCGCTCGAACAACGCTGCCATGCAGCGCGCGTCGGAGGCACACGACCGCCTCACGGATCTGGTGCTGCGCGGGGGTGACGCGGCCTCCGTCGCGGGCGCCGTCGCCGAACTGCTGGGCGGCGGGATCGCCGTGCACGACGAGGAAGGCGTCGCGCTCGCGCGTGCCGACTTCTCCGGTGGCGCACCGCCTCCGGCGGCCGTCAGCCGGTCCCGGATGAGCGGCCGCGCCGTGCAGTGGGACGGATCGTGGGTGTGCGCGGTCCTGGCCGGCCGCGAGTTGCTCGGGAGTCTGGTGCTGGAGCGCGCCGACCTCGATGACGCCGACCGCCGGTTGTTCGAGCGGGCCAGTGTCGTGACCGCGCTGCTGTTGTTGTTGCGGCGCACCGTCGCTGAGGCTGAGAACAAGGTGCGCGGGGAACTGATCGCCGACATTTTGAACGGGCGCGACGCTTTTGGGCTGATCGCGCGGGCTCGGCGGATCGGGGTGGAGCTGACCGATTCGCAGGTCGTGCTGGTCACCGATGGGTCTTTGGCTGCGGCCACCCATTACGCGGCCGTGCACCGTGGGCTGGCTGGTGTCTGGGGCTCGGACGTGGTGCTCGTGGTGCCCGGTGCTTCCGCCTCTGCTGTGGTGTCGGATGCGTCTTCCTGTTTGGGGGCGACCGTCGGTGGTGCCGGTCCGGTGCTCGGGCCCGCTGCGGTTGCGTCTGCGTTCGATGAGGCGAGGCGGTGTCTGCGGGCGTTGTTGTTGCTGGGGCGGGAGAAGTCCGGGGCCGTGATGGCCGATCTCGGGTTCGTCGGGGTGTTGCTCGGGGATCGGGCCGACGTGTCCGGGTATGTGCGGTCGGTGCTTGGGCCCCTGCTGGACTACGACGCGCGACGTGGGACGGAGCTCGTGCACACGTTGCAGGTCTACTTCGCCTGCGGGGCGAACCTGAGCAAGGCGCGTGAAGGACTGCACGTGCACGTCAACACCGTGGTGCAGCGGCTGGACCGGGTCGCCGCGCTGCTGGGGGAGGACTGGCAGTCGCCGGAACGCTTGCTAGAGGTCCAGTTGGCGTTGCGGCTGCTGAAGGTGCTCGGCTAGCGAACGTGGCGTATGGGTACTTCTATGTCCCCAAACGTCACGTTCGCTAGCACTGCGACGAGGGGGCGCGGCGTTCCCTTGGGGTGCGAGCGATGACCCGTTGTGACACCGGAAGTGCGACCGGAGGCGTGGACGCCGCGGGTTCACGTCCGACGTCATAGCTGCACGACGCCTTCGAGATGTCGAGTTGAGTTCCGGTAGGCAAGAGCTTCAGCAAAGCGGCGGGGGCCTCGGGGATGCGGTTCTCGTCCGGCTCCGCCAGCCCGAGCACCTGGGCCGTAAGCAGGTTCGGCACGGTGTGCGCGACGCCGTGGTCGGTGACCAGCGTGATGGCGCCAAACCGTCCATTGCGGACAACCGCGGCCCGCCCGGCCGGCATCACGAAATCCTGAGCGCCAGGCATGTCGACGCGCACCCCGAGCGAGGGCGCGGCACCGGTGTACACATTGGCCCCGGTCCGAGTCCACTCAACGCACACCTTGTCGGTATCGAGAGCGGGCCGCGGCGGCAGATCCGGGTAGTGAGCGGTGTCAGCCCAGTCCCCGACGCCATCAGTGATGGTCAACCGCGACGGAACGGACCGCGAAATCAGCTGGGCCACGGCCTCGGTGACGCGATGCGTATCGCCGCCAGCAACAACCCAGTACCGCTCGCGACCGTTGAAGTCGTCAGTTCGGAACACATCGTCGGCGGGCGGCACCGACAGTTCGGGCACTTCGGGGATGAGGTCCAACAACGCGGCGCCTACGTTGCGCGACGCGGTGCCCGTGAGGTTCCACGCCGACCGAACGCCGCGACTCACGCGGGCCCGGACCACCTTGCCGCCCTGCCGGTACACCAACTGATCGGCGAGGTCCGGCCCGTGCACCAGCAGCACCTCGTCGTCGCCGAGCGGGATGCCCAGCTCCGGCTTGCGGCCATCCAGGCCGGCCAGAACGGTTGTGCGGCCCTCGGCTTCACACAGTCCCCACGCGGCGTGCGCGGAGTCGAGGCGTTGTTCCTTGGTGGGCAACATGTCCGGCGCATCCGGAATGCCGGTGCGGCGCCCGGTGGTCAGGCGGGCGCCGCGAATGGTGGCATCCGAGACCAGCACCGGCTCGGCAGCGGGTTCGCTGCGCGAAACGCTGTGACTGGTCTCGAGTTCCTTGCGTGCCAGCAGAAGACGCGCCGACGCCACGTTGAACGTGGGCGTCAGCGCGCCGTCCGACACCAGGTACACGGCACCGGTCTGCTCGTTGATCGCGATACCCGAGGCAGGCAACGCGACCGACTGACTCGACAGGGTCAATGTCAGTCCGGCGGTCAGACCGATGATCGTGACGGCCACTCCCGAGAACCGGGCGCGGTGGAAGTGGTCGAGGTAGCTGTCCGAAGTGGACGCGACACGCATGAGGGGCAAGTTATCGGACGATCTTGAAGATACGCCTTTTTGCTCACCCCATCGTGTGGCTACGTCTCAGTTGGTTGTCTCGCTTGGAGGTTTCATGATCAAGTCTGCGGCGCGTTCGCCGATCATCAGCACGGTCACCATCGGGTTGACCGTCGGCATGGTCGGGAATACCGAGGCGTCGACGACTCGGATTCCGTCCAGACCGATCACCCGAAGGTCACCGTCCACAACGGACCCGATCGCGCACGTGCCCGCCGGGTGGTAGACGGTGTGCGCCGCGCGACGGCCGTACTCGGACAGGTCCTCGTCGGTCGTCACGGCCGGGCCGGGCGCGATCTCGCGCTTGAGCCACGAGCGCAACGGCTCCTGCGCGGCGATCTGCCGGGCGATGCGGAAGCCGTCCACCAGGGTCTGCTCGTCGTAGCCGTCGGGATTGGTGAAGTAACCGAAGTCCAGCGCGGGCTTCTCGGCCGGGTCCGACGACTTCAGCCACATGCGGCCCTTGCTGTGCGGGCGCGGGATGTTCGGCGTCATGCAGACGCCGTGCTCGACGGTCGGGTAGCCGAGCCGTTCCGTATTGGTGGTGAACGGGATCTGGTAGAAGTGGAACATCAGGTCCGGGCGCGGGTCGCTCTCGTCGCGGCGGACGAACAGGCCCGCGTCGGAGTCCATCACCGAGTTCGGCGGCAGTGGGCCGTTGGTCTCCCACACGATCACCGACTCCGGGTGGTCGAGCAGGTTCTCGCCGACGCCCGGCAGGTCGTGCACGGGCGTGATGCCCAGTGCGGACAGTTCGGAGGCGTTGCCGATGCCGGACAGCATCATCAGCCGCGGCGTGTCGATGGCGCCCGCGCACAGCAGCACCTCACGCCGTGCGGAGACCAGCCCCTTGTCGGTGAAGACACCGGTAGCTCGTCCATTCGAGACGACGATCTTCGACGCCCACGTCTCCAGCAGCAGCGTGAGGTTCGGGCGGTCCAGGATCGGGTGCAGGTACGCGGTCGACGCCGACGACCTGCGGTTGTTCTGCTCCGGGTGGTACGCGATGGAGAAGAACCCGACGCCGTCGGCGAACGGCTTCGCGTTGAAGTCGTCCACTTCGGACACGCCCAGCGCGGTCCGTGCCGAGGAGACGAAGTCGAGCGCGATCGGGTTCCGGTCCTTCTCCGCGACCGGGATGATGTTCATCTGGATCCGGTCGTAGTACGGGCCGATGGTGTCCCAGTCCCAGCCCTCGCCCCAGCCGTCGAAGTCCTGCGGGAACGGCACGAAGCTGATCAGCGTGTTGTGCGAGGAACATCCGCCGAGCACACGGGCCCGTGAGTGCCGGATGTGCGAGTTGCCGCGCGGCTGCTCGACCGTCGGGTAGTCGTAGTCGAGCTCGCCGCCCAGCAGGTTGATCCAGTTGCGCAGGTCGAGCACGCGCTCGTCGTCCACGTCGGACGGACCGCCCTCGATCACCGCAACCGTGACTTCCGGGTCCTCCGACAGTCTCGCCGCGAGCACCGAACCGGCCGTGCCGCCTCCCACGATGACGTAGTCGTACACGGCTTCGCTCATGCGCGATCCTTTCGTGCGAACCAGTTCTGGGCGGCGGGTTTGAGGTTCTGGTAGACGTGCTTCGGTTCGCAGTACTCGTGCAGACCGGAGGCGCCGAGCTCACGGCCGACACCGGACCGCTTGAAGCCGCCCCACTCCGCCTGTGGCAGGTACGGCCCGAAGTCGTTGATCCACACCGTGCCGTGGCGCAAGCGCTTGGCGACGCGTTGCGCCAGGTCGAGGTCCTGGCTCCACACGCCGCCCGCGAGGCCGTAGTCGGTGTCGTTGCCGAGGAAAACGGCTTCGGCTTCCGAAGAGAACTTCTCGACCGTGATGATCGGGCCGAACGTCTCGTCCTGCACCAGCCGCATCTCGCGGCGGCAGTCGGCGAACACCGTGGGCCGGAAGAAGAACCCGTTCTGGAGTTCCGGTTCGTCGGGACGCTTGCCGCCGGCGACGAGCCGCGCGCCCTCCCGCAGCCCGATCTCGACGTAGCTCTCGACCTTGGCGCGGTGCTCGGCGGACACCAGCGGCCCGCTCTCGGTGTCCTCGTCGAACCCGTTGCCCAGCTTGACGAGGTCGGCCCGCCGCGCGACCTCGGCGACGAAGTCGTCGTGGATCGACTCGTGCAGGATCAGCCGCGTGCCGGACGAGCAGACCTGCCCGGCGTGGAAGAACGCCGCGGTCAGCGCGTAGTCGATCGCGGTCTCGAGGTCGGCGTCGGGGAAGACGATGTTCGGGTTCTTGCCGCCCAGCTCCAGCGCGACCTTCTTCACCGTTCCCGCGGCCGACGCCATGATCCGCTGACCGGTGGCGAGGCTGCCGGTGAACGACACCAGGTCGACGTCGCGGTGCTCGGACAGCGGCGCGCCGACCTCGGGACCCGTGCCCAGCACGAGGTTCGCGACACCATCGGGCACGCCGGCCTCGTCGAGCAGCTGGAACAGCAGGATCGTGGTCAGCGGCGTGACCTCGCTGGGCTTGGCGACGAGCGTGTTGCCCGCGAGCAGCGCGGGCGCGACCTTCCACGACATCTGCAGCAGCGGGTAGTTCCACGGCGCGATCAGCCCGCACACGCCGACCGGCTCGTAGTCGATGCGGCTGATCACGTCCGCGCCCGCGCCCGGCACGATCTTCGGATGCAGCGCGCCCGCGAGGCCGCCGTAGTAGCGGAACACCGCGGCCACGTCGTCCACGTCGATCCGGCTCTCGACGATCGTCTTGCCGGTGTCGAGCGTCTCGGTGCGGGCGATGTCCTCCTTGTCGCGCTCCAGCAGGTCGGCGACGCGGTTGAGGACCGCCGCCCGGTGCTCGGGGCTCGTCGAGGACCACGCCCCGTCGTCGAACGCCGTTCTGGCCCTGGCGATGGCCGCCTCGGCGTCGGCCCGCGTCGCGTCCTCGACCTCCGCGATCACGCTCTGGTCGAACGGGTTGATGATGGGCCTCGACAACGGGCTCCTCCTATAGCTCCCGGCGGAGTCGCGTGAACAGCCGGGCGCTGCTCATCGCGAGCACTCCGACCATCCGGTCGTCCTCGTGGTAGGTGGCCACGAACTTGCGGTCCGCAATGGACCCGTCCGCCACGCGCACGTCCCCGCTCGCCCGGCCCGCGAACTGGATCCGCACGCCGTACTGGTCGGACCAAACGTAGCCGGTGGCCCGGTGCGTCGCGACCGTGTTGCCCGCCAACAGGTTCTTGATAGCGACGCCGGCCTGTTCGGTCGCGCTCGTCCAATGCTCGGCGCGCACACCGTCGTAGCGGGCCACGTCACCGACCGCCACGACCTGCGGAATCCCTGTGACACCACCGGCATCACACACCACGCCGTTGTCCACTTCGACCGGTGAACCCGCGAGCCAGCCCGTCGCGGGCTGCGTGCCGATACCCGCGATCACGACGTCCGCTTCCAGCGAGCGGCCGTCGTTGAGTTTCACCACATGATTGACCTCTGCGACCCCGACGCCGCAGAGGAGCTTGGTGCCGTGGTCGCCGTGCAGGCCACCACAGGCCGTGCCCATCTCGTCGCCGAGCACACGCGACAAAGGCGCGGGCAGTGCCTCCACGACCGTGACGTCCAGGCCGAGCTGACGGCAGCTGGACGCGACCTCCGCGCCGATGAACCCGGCACCGATCACCACGACGCGGGCGCCGGGGGTGAGCTTGTCGCGCAGTTTATGAGCGTCGTCGACCGTGCGGAGCGTGAGCGTGTCGGGGATCGTGCGCGGCACGGCCCCGGTCGCGATGACCACACCGTCGGCCGCGACGACACCGCCGTTTTCCAGCTCGATCTCACCGCTGCGCAGCGCGGACGCCCGGACGCCCATGCGCCAGTCGGCGTCCAGCTCGGCGAGCTCCTCGCGGTCGGCGAGCGTGACCATGTCGGTTTTGCCGAGCAGGAAGTCCTTCGACAACGGCGGCCGGTCGTACGGTGGATGGATCTCGTCGCCGATGACGACGATCCGTCCGTCGAACCCCTGGCTCCGGAGGGCCTGCACGGACCTCAGACCGGCGAGCGATGCCCCGACAACCGCGATCGTTTTCAAGCCACGTCCCTGTGCACCTCGGTATCGACGTATACGACTCCATCCTGCACAACGACGGGGTAGGTCCTCACCGGCCGTTTGGCGGGCGGGCACGTTGGCAGGCCGGTGCGCAGGTCGAACGACGAGGCGTGCAGCGGGCACTCGATGAAACAGCCCTCCAGCCAGCCGTCGGCGAGCGAGGCGTCCTGGTGGGTGCAGGTGTCGTCGATGGCGTAGAAGACACCGTCGACGTTGAACACGGCGACAGGTGGTGTCCCGTCGACTCTGACGGCTTCGCCCGGAGGAAGATCGTTGAGGGCGCAGACGCGAATCATCGCGAAGCCTCCGTTGCGTGACGCGGGACGCGTTCCGAATAACGCAACACAATGTGCGGCTCACGCAGGCGCGTCGTCAAGAGGCCGTTCTGGTTAGCGGTTACCGTTGCGCTATGAGCAACTCGGACCCGGCAGCTCAAGTTCAGTCGGTGGACCGTGCCATCAGCGTGCTCGAACTCCTCGCGCAGGGCGAGGCGGGCATCACCGAGATCGCTGGTGAGCTGGGTGTGCACAAGTCCACCGTGTCCAGACTCGTGTCCGTTCTGGAGGCGCGCGGCCTGGTCGAGCAGCTCGGGGAGAGAGGCAAGTACGCGATCGGCTTCGGCGTGGTCCGGCTCGCCGGCGCCGCCACGGGCCGGATGGATCTGACGAAACTGGGTCAGCCGGTGTGCCAGGCGCTGGCCGACGAGTTCGGCGAGACGGTCAACATCGCGGTGCACGACCAGGGCGTCGCGATCAACATCACCCAGGCCCGTGGCTCGGCGGCGGTGTCCACGGTCAACTGGATCGGCCAGCGCACGCCGTTGCACGCCACGTCGTCGGGCAAGGTGCTGCTCGCGCACCTGCCGGTCGAGGAGCGCAAACGGTTGGTGTCGCTGCCGCTGGACCGGTACACGACGCACACCAGGGTGGATCCCGACGCGTTGCTGGCCGAGTTGGAGCAGGTCGTCGTCGACGGGTTCGCCGCGTGCTACGAGGAGCTGGAGCTCGGGCTGCACGCCGTGGCGGTGCCCATCCGCGGGCATCGCGGTGAGGTCGTGGCGGCGATGAGCGCGTCAGGACCGTCGTACCGGCTCTCGCGCGAGCGGGTGCGTCAGATCGCGCCGTCGATGACGGCGGCGGCCGCCGCTCTGTCCGCGCAGCTCGGATATTTTGCCGACTGACGAAAGCTTCGACGCGGGAACGTGGCGCGCCTACAACGGAGTCATGACCGCCACGTTCCCGTTCAACCCGCCGTCGGGCATCGGCCCGGATCCCGAAGTCGTGGGGCTGCAGTCGTCGCCGGACTTGGAGCCGGTCGCGCTGTCGACCGGGGGCAAGGCCTATATCGCGACCCGGTACGACGACGTGCGGACGACCCTGGCTGATCCGCGGTTCAGCCTGGCCGCCGGTGCGGTGCCCGGCTCGCCGACGATGATGCCGGGCACGCAGGGCATCCCGGCGTTCACCAACATGGACGCACCCGATCACACCCGGATCCGTTCGCTGGTGGCCAAGGCGTTCAACGCTCGGGCCGTGGCGCGGATGCAGCCCCGTGTGGTCGCGATCGTCGACTCGTTGCTGTCGGCCATGGAGCCGGGGGACTTCGTGACGCAGTTCGCGCGTCCGCTGCCGGCCACGGTGATGAGCGACATGCTCGGGATTCCGGTCGAGGACCGGGGTGTCCTGTGGGACTGGGTGACCGTGACGACGAGCCTTGCGCGTCCCGCCGAGGGAGCCGTCGAGGAGGCGACCCTGCGCGCGGCCGCGTATCTGGCCGGGGAGTTCGAGTCACGGCGGCGGTCGCCGCGGGACGACCTGTTGTCGGATCTCGTGCACGCGCACGACGCCGGCGACCGGTTGTCCGTCGACGAGCTGATCTCCACGGTGATGGTGCTGTTCAGCGCGGGGCAGGAGACCACGTCGAGTCAGCTGTCGCTCGGGGTTCTGCTGTTGTCACAGCATCCTGACCAGTGGGAGCTCCTGGTCGAGTCGCCTTCGCTGGTGCCCGCCGCGGTGGAGGAGATGCTGCGGTACATCCGGCTGGTCGAGGTCGGGATGCCCCGCGTCGCCCTGGAGGACGTGCCGTTGTCGGCCGGTGTGGTGCCCGCCGGGGCCTCCGTGCTGCCGGCCACGGCGGCCGCCAACCGCGACCCCGCGGTGTTCTCCTCGCCCGAGGTTTTCGACATCACGCGGGATACCGGGCGGCACATCGGGTTCGGGCACGGGCCGCACTTCTGCCTCGGGGCGGCGCTGGCCCGGCTGGAGCTGCAGGTGGCGTTCGACGCGTTGGTCCGGCGGCTGCCGGGATTGCGGGTCGACGCCGCTGACCTGGCGTGGAATGTCGAGACCTTCACCGGTGGGCTGAAGGCGTTGCCGGTCTCCTGGTGAGACGTGGCGTCCGAACGGACGTCTTGACAGCGGGGTGCGGTGGGCGCAACTTGTTGCAGATAGCGGAACGGGGTCCGTTCTGCGCAACTGCGGCGGAGGGTGCGTCCAATGCCTCGAGTGGTGGTCGTCGGAGCGGGGATCGTCGGCTGCGCGCTGGCCGACGAGCTCACCCAGCGCGGCTGGACCGACGTCACGGTGCTGGACCAAGCCGACCTCTTCGCCCGTGGCGGTTCGAGTTCGCACGCCCCTGGATTGGTCTTCCAAACGAACTCGTGCCGCAGCATGACCGCCTTCGCCCGGTACACCGTCGAGAAGTACACCGCGCTCGGGTGTTTCGAGTCGGTGGGCGGCCTCGAGATCGCCACCACGTCGGCGCGTCTGGAGGACTTGAAGCGGAGACACGGCTGGGCGACCTCGTGGGGGGTGCCGAGCTGCCTCATCGGTCCCGATGAGGTCGCCCAGCTGTATCCGTTGCTGGATAAGGACAAGGTGCTCGGCGGGTTCCTGATTCCCAGCGACGGGCTCGCGAAGCCCGTGCTCGCCGCGGAGACCCAGGCTCGCCGGGCGATCGAGCGCGGCGCGAAGTTCATCGCGCACCAGAAGGTCATCGGCATCGAGACCGCCGGCGACCAGGTGTGGGGTGTGCGCACCGAGACGGACACGTTTCCGGCGGACATCGTCGTGTCGTGCGCGGGAATGTGGGGGCCGGTGCTCGGCGAGATGGTCGGGCTCACGGTGCCTTTGGTGCCGATGGCGCACCAGTACGCGTTCAGCGGCACGGTGGGCGACACCCCGAAA
The DNA here is from genome assembly GCF_030269605.1 of Lentzea sp. NBRC 105346. Lineage (GTDB taxonomy): Bacteria > Actinomycetota > Actinomycetes > Mycobacteriales > Pseudonocardiaceae > Lentzea. The sequence goes on along the minus strand of NZ_BSTQ01000010.1, from coordinate 191,277 downwards.
CCCATTCTCCGCCACCAGGAAGCGGACCTGTACTTCCGCGCGCACGGCGACCAGCTCGGGATCGGCGCCTACGGGCACCGGCCGATGCCGGTCAAGGCACACGAGATCACCGGGTCCGAACTGCCGTTCACCAAGGAGGACTTCGAGGAGTCCTGGGCGAGCGCGCAGGAGATCATCCCGAAGCTCGGCGAGGCCGGCATCGACCACGGGTTCAACGGCCTGTTCTCGTTCACCGCCGACGGCATGCCGCTGCTCGGGGAACACCCGCGGCTCAAGGGGTTCTGGGTGGCCGAGGCCGTGTGGATCACGCACTCCGCCGGCGTCGCGAAGACCATGGCCGAGTGGCTGATCGACGGGCAGCCCGAGCTCGACGTGCACTCGTCGGATCTCAACCGGTTCGAGCCGCACCAGCTGGCGCCGGACTACGTGCTCGAACGCAGCTGCCAGAACTTCGTAGAAGTGTACGACGTGCTGCATCCGTTGCAGCCCATGGAAAGCCCGCGTCCACTGCGGACCAGCCCGTTCTACGGCAGGCAGCAGGAGCTCGGGGCGATGTTCCTCGAGGCGAACGGGTGGGAGCGGCCGCACTGGTTCGAGGCCAACGCGGACCTGCCGGAAGTGGCCGAGGTGCCCGAGCGCAACGACTGGGCCGCGCGGTACTGGTCGCCGATCTGCGGCGCCGAGGCGCTCGTGACGCGCAAGCGCGTGGCCATGTTCGACATGACCGCGTTGAAGCGGCTGGAGGTCAGCGGGCCTGGCGCACAGGCGTTCCTGCAGCGGATGACCACCAACAACCTCAACCGCAAGCCCGGCGCCGTCGTGTACACGTTGCTGCTCGGCGAGGACGGCGGGGTGCGCAGCGACCTCACGATCGCGCGGCTCGACGCGAACCGGTTCCAGGTGGGCGCGAACGGCAACCTCGACCTCGACTGGTTGTTGAGACACGCGCCCGATGACGTGCACATCAGGGACATCACGCCCGGCACGTGCTGCATCGGACTGTGGGGGCCGAAGGCGCGCGACCTGATCTCACCGGTGTCCACCTTGGACACTTCCAAGGGTTATTTCACCGCCCAGGAAGCATATGTCGGCAACGTGCCGGTCACGGCGTTGCGGCTGTCCTATGTGGGCGAACTCGGCTGGGAGCTCTACACGTCGTCGGACATGGGGCTGAAGCTGTGGGACACGCTGTGGGCGGCCGGGCAGGAGCACGGCGTCATCGCCGCCGGGCGCGGTGCGTTCAACAGCCTGCGGCTGGAGAAGGGCTACCGGTCGTGGGGCGTGGACATGACGACCGAGCACTCGCCGGAGGAGGCGGGCGTCGCCTTCGCGGTGCGCCAGGACAAGGACTTCCTCGGTAAGGCGGCCGTGCGCCAGCACACGAGAAAGCTCACGTGTCTGGTGATCGACGACCCGCGCCAGGTGGTGCTGGGCAGCGAGCCGGTGTTCGTCGGCGGCGAGGTGAAGGGGTACGTCACCAGCGCCGCCTACGGGTACACGACCGGGCTGAACATCGCCTACGCCTGGTTGCCCGCGGGCACGGAAGGTCCCGTCGAGATCGAGTACTTCGGGGAAAGGCTCAGCGCGAGGACCGCGGAGGAGCCGTTGTTCGACCCCCAGATGACCCGCCTCAGGAGCTGAGATGTCCCCAGCGATGTCCTACGACGTCATCGTGATCGGCCTCGGCGGTATGGGGAGTGCCGCCGCGTACCGGCTCGCCCAGCGTGGCCGGAAGGTGCTGGGGCTCGACCGGTTCACGCCGGTGCACACGCAGGGCTCCAGCCACGGCGGGTCGCGCGTGACGCGGCAGACCTACTTCGAGGACCCGGCCTACGTGCCGTTGTTGTTGCGTGCACACGAGATGTGGGACCAGATCGAGCAGGACTCCGGTGAGCGGATCTTCAACCGGGTCGGCGGCCTCATGGTGGGCGCGCCCGGCTCGCGCACCGTCGCCGGCAGCCTGCGCAGCGCCCAGGAGTGGGGCCTGGCGCACGAGATGCTGGACGCGAAGGGCATCCGCAAACGTTTCCCCACCATGGACCCGATGCCGGATGAGGTCGCCTTGTACGAGGCGGGCGCGGGGTACGTCGTGCCCGAGGCGAGCACTGCGGCGCACCTGAAGCTCGCCGAGAAGGCCGGCGCCGAGCTGCGCTTCGAGGAGCCCGTCACGTCCTGGGAGGACGGGCTCGTCCGCACCGAGCAGGGAGTGTACGAGGCGGAGCAGATCGTCGTGTGTCCCGGCGCGTGGGCGCCCCAGCTGCTGGGCGACCTGCTGGTGCCGTTCGAGATCGAACGCCAGGTGCAGTACTACTACAAGCCCAGCGGCAACTTCGACGGTCACCCGATCTACATCTGGGAGCTCGACTGGGGACAGCAGTTCTACGGCTTCCCCGCGATCGACGGCGAGGTGAAGGTCGCGTTCTTCGGCGGCGGCCAGATCTGCACCCCTTCGACGATCGACCGTGTCGTGCATCCGCATGAGGTCGACGCGATGACGGACTTCGTCCGGAAGCGCATGCCTTTGCTGCCCGGCAGCTTCAAGCACGCCGTGACATGCATGTACACCAAGACCCCCGACGAGCACTTCGTCATCGCCCGGCATCCCGCCCACCCGTCGGTGGTCGTCGCGTGCGGGTTCTCCGGCCACGGCTTCAAGTTCGTGCCCGTCGTCGGCGAGATCCTCGCCGATCTCGTAGTCGACGGCGCCACGCGCCACCCGATCGCCCTGTTCGACCCCGCGCGCCTGAGAGGCTGAACCACCATGACCGGGAGTCTCATCTCCACGTTGCCCGGCCGCTACTACACGGATCCAGCGATCTTCGCGGCCGAGCAGGAAAAGATCTTCGAGGAGATGTGGTTCTGCGCTCTGCGGAGCGCGGACCTGCCTTCTCCGGGGGACTTCCGGACAGTGCAGATCGGGCGCGAGTCCGTGCTGATCGCTCGTGCTCGGGATGGTGCGCTGAATGCTTTTCTGAACGTCTGCCGACACCGCGGGGCCCGGTTGTGCGTCGACGAGCAGGGCTCCGTGAAGCGTGCGTTCCAGTGCCCGTACCACGCCTGGACCTACGCGCTGGACGGCAAGCTGATCGCCGCGCCGAACCTCACGTCGATGCCCGACGTGGACCGCGTGGAATACGGCCTCACGCGCGTGCACCTGCGTGAGTGGCTCGGCTACGCCTGGGTGTGTCTCGCCGTCTCACCGCCCTCGTTCGAGGAGTCCGTCATGGGCGCGGTCGTCGAGAGACTCGGGGCCGTGGAGGCCATCGACGGGTACGAGGTCGCATCGCTTTCGGTGGGGCGCCGGATCGTCTACGACGTCAAGGCGAACTGGAAGCTGATCATCGAGAACTTCATGGAGTGCTACCACTGCGCGACGATCCACCCCGAGCTCACCGAGGTGCTGCCCGAGTTCGCCGACGGCTACGCCGCCCAGTACTACGTCGGGCACGGCGCCTCGTTCGGGTCCGAGATCTCCGGCTTCACGGTCGATGGTTCGGCCGGGTTCGAGAAGCTCGCTTCGTTGGAGGACTCGCGCGACCGCAAGTACTACGCGATCACGATCAAGCCCCAGGTGTTCGTGAACCTCGTGCCCGACCACGTGATCGTCCATCGGATGTTTCCGCTCGCGGTCGACCGCACCGTCGTGGAATGTGACTGGCTGTACGCGCGTCACGTGATCGAGGAGGGGCTCGACGTGTCGCGATCGGTTGAACTCTTCCACCGCGTCAACGAGCAGGACTTCGACGCGTGCGAACGATGCCAGCCCGCGATGTCCTCGCGCGCGTACGCGCGGGGAGGCGTCCTGGTGCCGTCAGAACACCACATCGGAGGTTTCCACGCATGGTTGACTCAGAAACTGGGATCAGCCGACTAGGGGATCGACTTACAGCGGAAAGTGCGGGGACAGTGTCGTCCGTGACGGAGCAGACACAACTGTCGCTCCCTGACGGGGAGCTGGATTTCGTCCGCAGGCTGGGGCAACTCGCGCAGCGTGCGGAGCGGACGGCGCACAACCGGTCCAACATCGTGGGCCCGCCGCCGTCGCAGGAGCACCTCGACCTCCTTGCGGAGATCCGAGCCCTCACTGAATCTCATGTTGCTTACTTGGAGCGGTACCGGGGTGCTGAGATTCCCCAGCCCGCCGTTCCCATAGACGACCGCCTGGGCGTCCCCGACCCGTCCTGAGAAGCCGTTATGGCCACCTTCACGGACCTCAGGTCCGTGAAGGTGGCCATAACGGCATTCGCCTGAGGGTTAGCGGCGGCCCTTCACCATCTTGACCAAGCCCTTCATCGACTCCTCGAGGCCGGAGCCGAACGGGTTGTCGTGTACCAGGTACGTCCAGGTTGACGACGGGCGCTTCACGCCCGAGTCCGCCAGGTCGTAGCCCTTCGACGTGATCTTCGCGCTGGCGTAGGTGTCGGCCGCCAGCTCCCACGACTCGGGGACGATCTTGTTGAACGCCGGGATCGCTTCGCGGTGGAACTCGTCCAGCGGGTTCTGCCGTGCCAGCGCGCGCAGGTGGATGCCCTCTCGCAGGTCCGACAGGAACGTCAGGTGGTGCGTCCACAGGTCGTCCAGGTGGAAGAGCGTGATCACGCGCGCGGCGTGCTTCAGGACCTCGTCCGAGACGCCCTCGTGGTCGCCCCTGCCCAGCTTGTCGAAGGCGATGTCCGTGCGCAGCACCTGGTCGCGGTGCTCGAGCAGCAGGTCGCGCTGGCGTTCGATCAGCTTGTTGTAGCGCCAGGTGTTGCGGTGGATCTCCAGGTTCACGCCCTCGGCCACGCGCTGGGCGTGCTCGAACGTGTGCAGCGCGCCCTTGTCCGTCACGCGGCCGTCGTCGTCCACTTCGGACGGTTCGTCGGCGTCCGGCGTGTACTGGGCGGCCAGGTCATCCTGGAGCGAGGCGAAGAAGACCGAGCCACCTGGGTCGCCCTGCCTGCCGGCGCGGCCTCGTAGCTGGTCGTCCAGGCGGGAGGACGAGTGGCGGCCCGTGCCGACCACGTAGAGGCCGCCCAGCTCGGAGATGCGCTCGTGGTCTTCGGCGTCGTGGCCGCCCAGGCGGATGTCCGTGCCTCGGCCGGCCATCTGGGTGGAGACCGTGATTCGTTCGAACGAGCCGGCGTCCGCGATGATCGCGGCCTCCTCGGCGTCGTTCTTGGCGTTGAGGACTACGCACTCCAGGCCCGCCTTGCGCAGCTTGGTCGCGATGCGCTCGGACTCGGCGACGTCGAGCGTGCCCACCAGAATGGGCCTTCCGGAGGCGTGGACCTCCTTGATCTCCTCGACGATCGCCGCTTCCTTCTGCTCCAGCGTCGCGTAGAGGCGGGACGGCTCGTCCTCGCGGATGCATTCCTTGTTCGGCGGGATGACCAGGACTTCGAGTTCGTAGAACGTGCGCAGCTGCTCGGCTACGGCTACGGCTGTGCCGGTCATGCCGCAGCGGACGGGGTAGCGGGACAGCAGGGCCTGCACGGTCATCGAGTCGAGGATCTCGCCGGACTCGGTGGTCTTGACCGACTCCTTCGCCTCGACGGCGGCCTGCAGGCCGTCCGGCCAGCGCTGCAGCTTCGCGATGCGGCCGCGGGAGTCGTTGATCAGGTGGACCTTGCCGTCGCGGACGATGTAGTCGACGTCGCGGTGCAGGAGGACCTGGGCGTGCAGCGCCACGTTGACCTTCGACAGGGTGGTCGACACGTGCTCCTGCGAGTACAGGTCGACGTCCAGCGCGCGCTCTACCGCCTCGCTGCCCGCGCCCGTCAGGTAGACGTTGCGCTCCTCGTCGTCGACCTCGTAGTGCAGGCCGTGGCGCAGGCGCTTCACCAGGTCCGCGATCACCGGGTCGGCGTGGTCGCTGGTGGTGGAACCGGCCAGGACCAGCGGCACGCGGGCCTCGTCCACCAGGACCGAGTCCGCCTCGTCGATCAGTGCCACCTCGGGGGCGGGCACGATCAGGTCGGCGGCGTCCGTGACGATCCGGTCGCGCAGGATGTCGAAGCCGATCTCGCTGACCGGGGCGTAGGTGACCTCGCACTGGTAGGCGTCGCGGCGCTCCTCGGGCTTGGAGCTCTGGTTGATCCAGCCGACGCTGACGCCCATCAGCTTGTACAGCGGGCCCATCCACTCCGCGTCGCGCTGGGCCAGGAAGTCGTTCACGGTGACGACGTGCACGCGCTTGCCCTGCAGTGCGTAGCCGGCGGCGGCCATGGCGCCCGCCAGCGTCTTGCCCTCACCGGTGGCCATCTCTACGACAAGGCCGTCCAGCAGGCCCAGCGTGCCGAGCACCTGCACGTCGAACGGCCGTTGGCCGATCGCGCGCTCCGCGGCCTCGCGGGCGATGGCGGCCAGTTCGGTGACGTCGAAGTCGCTCTCACGTAGCGCTTGCGCTTTCGCGCTCAGCTCCTCGTCGGACAATTCGCTCAAACCGGACGAGTGTTTGTCCACCTTGTCCAGCAGAGCCTTGTACGGGGCGAGGTCTACCGACGCCGGCTTCTGTGCGAACCGGCGCATCCGCTGCTTCAAGCGCGCCATGAGAGTGGTCACGAGGCAGGAACGTACGGCATGCGCGGAGGGTTCCGCTCGGGTTCACGTGGCCTTCACTGTGAACACGTCCCGAATGGGGGCTTTCACCGAGGCCAGCGCGGCCGCCAGGGCGCAGATCGCCGCCAGTGCGAGCATCACGGGCGGGTAGTTGTTCTGCGGCCCGGCCAGCCACGCGGCGAACCAGGGGGAGACCGCCGCACTCACCGTGAGCGGGGCCGCCAGCAGGCCGTTGAGCTGCCCGTATCCAGCTGGGCCCCACCGGTCGGAGATCGCCGTGGCGTGCAGCAGCGTGAACACCCCGCGCACCGCGCCGGCCGCTATCGAGGCCGCGATGAGCGCGATCGCCGGGCCTGGAATGACGCCGAGCAGCACGATCGACGCGCTCGCCACGAGGAACGTCCCCACCGTGCGGCCGCGCGGGCCCGTGCGGTTCGCCAGCCAGCCGTAGCCCAGCCGGCCGACGAACTGACCGACGCCGCCGAGGCCGAGCGCCCAGGCCGCCGTCGTCGTGCTCAGCCCGCGGCCGGTCAGCAGCGGGACCAGCGCGATCACCACGGCATAGATCGCGAAGCCCGCCATGCTGATGGCTACGACGAGCAGGACGAACGCCCGGCTGCGCGCGATCTGCCTCGGGGCGTGTTCGTGGTGGTGCTGGATGGGCGTCCACGGTTTTCTCAACCCGAAGAAGTGGGCCGGGATCGTGATGACCGCGAGGATCACGGCCAGCACGAGGTAGGTGTGCCGCCAGCCCAGCCGTTCCACCAGCATCGCCGTCAGCGGGGCGAACACCGTGCTGGCGAAGCCGCCGACGAGGGTGATCGTGGTCAGCGCCCTGACCCGCTGCTCGCCCGCCCAGTTGGTCATCGCGGCGAACGCCGGTTGGTAGAGGATCCCGGCCATCGCCACGCCGATCAGCGTCCAGGCGGCGAAGTACCAGGTCAGGGCATGGCTCTGGGTGAGTGCGATCAGAGCTGTCGTCGCTGTTGCCGAACCGGCCGTCATGACCGTGCGGGGGCCGTAGCGGTCGAGGATTCTCCCGACCGGGATGCCGACCGCCGCCGACACGATCTGGGCCAGCGAGAACCCGGCCACGACCCAGGTGTTCGACCACCCCGTGTCCTTGGTGATGTCCTGGGCCAGCACCGGCAGTGCGAAGAACACGATCCCCCAGCTGGTGACCTGCGTCAGGCAGAGCACCGTTAAAACGCTTCGCATGGCGAATAATCTATGTGCATGGTCGAGGTTCGTGCGATGGACTTTGCTGACCGGGACGCGGTGCTGCGCATCTACGGCGAGGGCATCGCCACCGGCAACGCCACGTTCGAGACGTCCGTGCCCACCTGGTCGTCGCTGGACGCCAAGTGGCTGCCGGATCTGCGGTGGGTTGCTCTGGTGGATGGTTCTGTCGCCGGGTGGGCGGCCGTGGCGCGCGTTTCGCCGCGTGAGTGCTACCGCGGGGTTGTGGAGACGTCCGTTTACGTGGGCTCGGCGTTCCGCGGGCGCGGCGTCGCGAAGGCGTTGCTGGCTCGCCAGGTGTCGGCGGCCGACGCGGGCGGGCTGTGGACGTTGCAGGCGGTGATCTTTCCGGAGAACGAGGTGAGCATCGCGCTGCACCACAAGTTCGGGTTCCGGACCGTTGGGGTGCGGGAGCGGATCGCCCAGCATCACGGTGTCTGGCGCGACACCGTGATGCTGGAACGCCGCGTTCAGGACTGATCTACGGCGTCCACAACATCGGCCCGACCGCCTTGACAAGCCGAGGTGCGAGCCGGGCTCCGGGAGCAGGGAGGCTCAACAGCTCCTCGACCACGTACTCAAGCGAGCCCGTGCGTTCCCACACTATGCCGGGCGGCTCGTCTCCGTCGGTGCGCAACGCCATCGCGTCGTTCTCGTCGCGCACGCGGACAGCGTCGATCCATCCTCCTGGCCAAGCCCAGTAGCCGTCGACCTGTGTCGGCACGCCTTCCACCACGTCGCGGTGCACGAACGACCAGCCCGCGTCCCTGATCGCGATGAGCGCGGCGAGCGCGGGAAAGGCACGCGTGGCCGCGTCGTCGCTCATGCCGCATCACTCGACGCCCAGGCCCGAAGACCGGTCCGGATTCCGGTAGCCGGCAACGGATCTCCGTTGACCCGATGAACCACGCGCTGTCCCGTGAACGCCCGGCGACCGTGCAACCAGCGATGGTTGTCGAGGATGTAGCCCTGTCCGGCCGACAGCCGGAACTCGATCGCGTGGCGGTCGATCGCCGCACGCAGTACGGGAATCCAACGATCTACCTCTGACGCGAACCGCGCGAGCTCGTCGAGTCGCAGTCTGATGATGATCCGGCCGTCGCCGTTGTCGCTGAAGATCGAGCCGAGGTGTCCAGCCGCACCGCCGAAGAGAACCGAGCGTGGAGTACACAACGCAGCGAGCGCTTCAGGCTCCGAGACGGCGAGATCGTCGTACACGGCCTGGCCGTCGATGAGCACACACTCGCCACCGGTTGTTGCTGCCCTGCTGCAGCTCATCATCAACAATGCAGGTGGGTACGGGACGCCCGAACGGTCGGTGTGCGGGTTGAGCGCACAGGTACTGAAGCCCGCGAACCCACTGCGCACGATGGCCTCGCCGAAGTCGGCAATCGTCGTGACACCGTCCGGACCACTGTCCCGATGAGGCACGACGGTCGCGATCGAGTGGGCAAGCTGTAGAAGATCCTCGGGAGTGTCGAGGCCGTCGACTACAGCGAGTCCGCGCTCGGCGATCAGCTCGATCATGACTTCTACCTCGCGAAACGACTCGTCCATGGGATCAGCAGAACGCCGTTCGATCCACTACGTCCAGTGACAGATTGTCAACACCGAGTTGCGTAAGCGTGGTGGGTTCCGGTGCTACCTTGCCGTTGAGCAGCACGTCACCGATCTCGGAGGGCACCTCGATGAGCCAGCCTGCCTACCCGGTCTCGATAAAGGGCGTGGTGGTCCGTGGCGGCAAGGTGTTGCTGCTCAAGAACGAGCGCGAGGAATGGGAGCTGCCCGGCGGTCGCATCGAGCCCGGCGAGACGCCGGAGCAATGCGTTGCTCGTGAGATCACTGAAGAGACCCAATGGAAGGTCACGACCGGGCCGATCCTCGACACCTGGATGTACTACATCAACGTCGCCGAGAAGAACGTGTTCATCGTGACCTACGGCTGTCATCCGGACGGCGACAGCGAGCCTGTGCTTTCCCACGAGCACAAGGAAATCGGTCTGTTCACCCAGGACGAGGTGCCCGGTTTGAACATGCCGGACGGCTACAAGCGCTCGATTGCGACGTGGTTCGCGCGCTTGCATGAGGACGCGGTCAGGTAGGCCGTGACGGCCAGGCGATGTGACGCGTGTGGAGCCGAGCTGAGTCGGCTCGCCGTCGATGCGATCTGTCCAACCTGCCATGCCACTGTGCGTCACGTCGCCCCGGTCGTGCCGGGGCGTCGGCTCATGCCCGCGGTGTGGTTGTGGTCCGCGCCTGAAGCGACAACTGCGCTTCGAAGTCGTGATCTGGCAACGATCCTGCGCGTCTACCGCAGATTGAACAAGCTGAGTCAGGAACGGCTCGCCGCGCTACTCGACTACGACAAGACCTATGTGTCGATGATCGAGACCGGTCGCCGGAGCATCAGCGATGTCGCGACACGCCGTCACATCGCGCGGACGCTCGGATTGCCGATGCACGTGCTCGGTGTGACCGACAACGACGATGCCGACTTCGCGGCGATGATCCAGTTCGGCGACTCGACGATCCGCCTGGCCGAGATCGCGCGCCAGTCCGGGCGGGCCGTCGATGCGGTCAACGAACTCTGGCCGCTTGTTGCTCGACTCGAGGCACGAGCCGCCGAGGGCCGAGCCGAGCGGGACACGATGATCCTGCTTGGCCAGGGCCGCGCAGCGCTCGGGGTCTCGCTCGGCACCGTGCTGCCCGAAGAACGGTTGACGGCTGCTGCCCGGTGGACCGGTAAGGCCCTGGTGATCGCCGAGCGTCTCGGCGACCGTGCGTTCCTCGCGCACGCGCTTCGGATGCATGGCAACGAGCTACGCAAGGCCGACCACGTCGGTGCGGCCATCGCACGACTCGGCCGCGCTGTTGCCGTGTCCGAGGATCGGGAGGGGCAGGGAGCCGCATTCGCGCTTCTGGCTCGTGCCGCAGGCGAGCACGGCGATCCCGACCTTTTCGAACTCGCGATCAACGGGTACCGCAAACGACTCGACGACGGTGGCGGCCGGAGCATGCTGTTCAACCCGTTCACCTTCCGGGAGATCCAACTACGCGGCCTGGTCGCAACTGGCCGAGCCGCCGACGCGGTCCGGATCATGCGAGCGAGCATTCCGGATGCTGCGCCGGTCGCACCGCAGTGGCACATCATCGAGCGAGTTACGGCCGGACAGGTTCTGCTCGCGGCGCATCAGCGAGATGCGGCTGAGGAGACCTTGCGGACCGCGCTGATAGCAGCAGAGGTGCACCGCTTGCCGCATCAGATTCAGCGAACGATCCGTGCTGCCGACGAGGGCGGCCTTGTGGAGATCAGCGCAGGTGGGCAACTGGCGCTACGGCGGCTCAACGCCCTTCTGACTCCGCAATGACGTGTTGATCAGCAGGCGACGACGGTCAGTAACGGGCTGCTGGTCTCACACCGATACAGGGCATGCCTGGCAGCCAGATGTGACGCACCACCAGCGACTGCGAAAAGAGTTCCGCATGCGCCGATTCATGCTGCCCATCATTGCACTAGTAGCCGTAGCTGCTCTGTCGGCTTGCGGCACCGCGAAGCCGTCGGCCGAGCCACTCCGATCGTCAACAACCGCTACAACAACGACTACCTCCAAGCCGCTTCCGCCGGTGATAGATACGGCCAAGTATGCGGGTGTAGCCGCGAGCACGGCGGTCGCCGAAATTCAGAAGCTCGGCTACTACATCTACGTGACAGATGCCGAAAAGAAGTCGAACCTCTTCTTTCTTTCGATCAGAGATTCACTTCCTGAATCGCTGGGCAAGTGGGTAGTGAGTTCAATTGAAGCCAATCGCAGTAGTTACTCGGTCGCGACGGTATGGGTGAAGCGCGGCGAACTCGCGCCAGCTGAGAAGGTGGACGACGCTGTGCAGAAGGCGGGACTCGAATCCGCGATCGACAGGACCTATCGAAATGCATCCGCATGGGTTCTCGACGTGTGCGAGAGTATGGCAAGTCCCAGCAAGTACGTCACTGCATCGGAATTTCTCCAGGGGCAGACCGGTGATGACGCGAAGCGTCTTGAGATTTTCAAGATCGGCATACCGGCGCTGTGTGTGGAACATCAAGGCGCGCTCAATGACGTCCTCGAAGGAAACGTGCCGTTCGGCAGTGGGACGTACGAGATCGGCACGGGCAAGGGCAAGATAAAGCCTGGCACGTATCGCACCACACGCAGTGTCGACAGCTGCTATTGGGAGCGGACGAGACCTGATGGCGAGATTATCGACAACAACTTCGTCACCCATGCGCAGTCGATCACCGTCACAGTGGCACCGACGGATGGGAGCTTCACCAACCAACGCTGTGGTACCTGGCAGCTGGTGAAGTAGCCAGGGCTGAACGCGATATATAGGCAGGGTGGCCGACGCGCTTGACCCGCCCAGCATCACGGTGTCTGGCGCGACACCGTGATGCTGGAACGCCGCGTTCAGGACGCCGGCTGAGCCTCCGCCGCCACCGCTGACGCCACCGGGTTGGTCTCCGGCAGCTTCCACGCCGAGTAGACCGTCACGACGCCCATCAGCGCGAGGAACACCGAGACGGACACGGAAGTGCCGGTCGCGCCCAGCAGCGCCGTCATGATGAACGGCGTGCCGCCGCTGACCAGGATCGATGCCAGCTGGTAGGCGAGCGACGCGCCTGAATACCGCACGTGCGCCTCGAACAGCTCACCCAGGTACGCCGCGATCGGCCCGTACACCAGCGAGGACGCGATGCCCGCGACGGTCACCGCGGCGAACAGCATGCCGAGCGAACCGGTGTCGATGAGCCAGAAGTACGGGAACGCCCACAGCGTGAGTGCGAGCGCGCCCAGCAGGATCAGCGGACGGCGGCCGTAGCGGTCCGACAACCGTCCACTGAGGAACACGAACGGCACGCTGATGATCGACGACGCGAGGCTGGCCAGCAGCACCGACTGGCGGGACAGGCCGAGCGTCGAAGTCGCGTACGACAGCACACCCGCGATCGAGACGTAGAAGATCGCGTTGGACGCGAACATCAGGCCCGCGCCGAGCAGGATCGCCTTGCGGTGCGTCCGCAGGGCCTCCTTCAACGGCGCCTGCACGACCGAGTCGGGTGAGGCCGCGCGACGGGCCGCGATCTCCTTGTACACCGGGCTGTCCTCGACCTTGAGCTGGATGAACAGCACCAGCGGGAACAGCAGCGCGCTGGCCAGGAACGGCACCCGCCAGCCCCAGGACGCGAACGACGCGGCCGGCATCGACGTCGAGGCGACGATGAACGCCACGTTGCCCAGGATCACGCCGATCGGCACACCGGCCTGGCCGAACGTGCCCGCGAAGCCACGACGCCCGGACGAAGCGCTCTCCGTCAGGAGCAGCACGACGCCGCCCCACTGGCCGCCGACCGCGATGCCCTGCGCGAACCGCAGCAGCACCAGCAGAACCGGCGCGAAGACGCCGATCGACGCGCTCGTCGGCAGCAGGCCGATGAGGAACGTCGCCGCCGCCATCAGCGCCAGGCAGATCACCAGCGCGGGCTTGCGCCCGAACTTGTCACCGATGTGCCCGAACACCAGGCCACCGATCGGCCTGGCGATGAAGCCGGCCCAGAACGTGCTGAAGGACAACAACAAACCCACGATGGGGGTCGCCGCGGGGAAGAAAAGCTTTGGGAACACCAAAGCTGCTGCCGTGGCGTAGATGAAGAAGTCGTACCACTCGAGAGAACTACCGACGAGGCCGGCAGCCATGAGTTTGCGCAACGAACGTCGATCGGTGGGGGTAGGGGCGGCAGTGACCATACGAAACCTCGCAGTGTTGAATTGCGCGGGTGAGGTCTGGCGAAGTCGGTGTCTTCCCTCGTGATTTCGTCCGCGGCCGGCGCTAGGGCGCCGGCCGCGAACGAAATGACTCAGTCCAGACACCGACGCGACCTCACCAGGTATCGATGAAGGGGCGTTTCTTCCCGCCGTCACGGGAAGCACTTGGAGCAAGCGCGGTCGCGATCCACCGGCGCGTGTCCGCCGGATCGATGACGTCGTCGATCTCGAAGACCGAGGCGACGTTGAGCGCCTTGCCGTGTTCGTACGCCGCCGCGACCATCTGGTCGAAGCGTGCCTGGCGTTCCTGTGGATCCTCGATCGCGTCCAGCTCGCGTCGGTAGCCGAGCCGGACAGCCCCCTCCAACCCCATTGGTCCGAATTCCCCGGTGGGCCAGGAAATCGCGAACTGGGGAACCTTCAACGAACCCGCCGCCATGGCCTGCGCGCCGAGTCCGTAAGCCTTTCGTAGAACAACCAGCCCGAACGGCACGTCGATGTTCGCGCCCGTCACGACCATGCGGGTCAGGTGCCGCACGGTCGCCGTCCGCTCCGCCTCCGGCCCGACCATGAACCCAGGCGTGTCGCACAACGACACCACCGGCAGGTCGAACGCATCGCAGAGCTGCAGGAACCTTGCTGCCTTGTCGGCCGCGGAAGCATCGATCGCACCGCCCAGCACCGCGGGGTCGTTGGCGATCAACCCCATGGGCCGGCCCTCGACCCGCACCAGCGCGGTCACGATGCCGCGGCCGAAGCCCTCGCGCAGCTCCAGCACCGAGTCCGTGTCCGCCAACGTCGTGATCAATGAGCGGACGTTATAGGCGCGCAGCCGGTTCTCGGGAATCGCGTGTCGCAACTGGCGCTGGTCGGCACACGACCAGTCCGAGACAGGCCCCTGGAAGTACGAAAGATACTTGCGCGCAACGGAAACGGCTTCCTCTTCGGTGGCCACCGCGATGTCCACGACACCGTTGGGCACCTGCACGTCCAGCGGGCCGATGTCCTCCGGGCGGAACACGCCCAGCCCGCCGCCCTCGATCATCGCCGGGCCGCCCATGCCGATGTTCGCGCCCTCGACCGCGATGATCACGTCGCACGTGCCGAGCAGCACGGCGTTGCCCGCGAAACACCGGCCCGCGACCACGCCCACCAGCGGCACCAGCCCGCTCAAAGAAGCGAACGCGTGGAACGAGCCGCAGTCCAGCCCGCTGACCATGCTGTGGTCGGTGTCGCCGGGCCGGCCGCCGCCGCCCTCGGCGAACAGCACGATCGGCAGCTTCTCCTGTTGCGCCAACGCGAAGAGGCGGTCCTTCTTCGCGTGGTTGCGCAGGCCCTGCGTGCCGGCGAGCACGGCGTAGTCGTACGACATGGCGACGACCCGCTCGCCGTTCACACGCCCGATGCCCGCGACCAGGCCGTCGGCAGGGGTGCGTTCGATCAGGTCTTCCAACGACCGGCGGGCACGTTGCGCGGCGATCGCGAGACCGCCGTACTCGACGAAGTCCTCGCACAGGTCCGCGATGTTCTCCCGAGCGGTCCGGCCGCCGAGAGCATGCCGCTTGGCCGCAGCCTCCGGCCGTGAGAAGTCATGCCGTGCCAGCACTTCCGCCAGGTCAGGTCGGATGAAGTCGAGGTCGATCTCGGCCTGTTCCTCGGCGTGCTCACCGGCGTCGCCGAGCGCGAGGACCTGGCCCTCGACCACGGTGTCGCCGACGTTGACCAGCACGTCTCCGTTGACGCGCACGACGTGCTGCATCTTCATCGCCTCGAGCACGACCGCGCCGTCCTCGATCGCGACGACCGTGCCGGACAGGGGAGCGCGTGACCCCGAAACCGGCTCGTCGGTGATGAAGTCGGTCGGCGCTCCGACGATGTCCTTGCGCAGCAGGCCTTTCAGGAAGTCGATGTTCGTCGGCACGCCCTCGACGCGGAACTCGTCCAACGCCCGGCGCGCCCGGTTCAGCGCGATGTCGAGGTCCTCGCCGTGCACCACGAGCTTGGCGAGCAGCGCGTCGAACCGCGTGCCGACGCGGTAGCCGGGGTAGGCGTGCGTGTCGACGCGGACGCCGGGGCCGGTGGGAGGCTGGAACGTCGTCAGGACGCCGCCGGAGGTCTGGTTGATCCGCAGCTGCACGGCGCTGCCGCGCTCGCTGAACGAGAGGTCGAACTCGCCGCCCCACGCCAGCAGCAGCTGGGTGCGCACGAGGTCGACGCCGGTGATCTCCTCGGTCACCGTGTGCTCGACCTGAAGCCGCGGGTTGACCTCGAGGAACGCGAACTCGTCGCCCGCGACCAGGAATTCGACCGTGCCGACGCCGGTGTAGTCGACGGCGTACGCGATCGCGGACGCGGCCTCGTGCAGCGCCTTGCGCAGCGACGGGTCCAGCAGCGGCGCGGGGGCGATCTCGACGATCTTCTGGTGTCCCCTTTGGAGGCTGCAGTCGCGGTCGCCGATCACCATCGTGCCGACCAGCTGCACCTCGATGTGCCGGGCCGGGGTCATCAGGCGTTCCAGGTAGACGTCGTCGTTGCCGAACGCCGCCAGCGCCTCCGCCTTGCAGCGCGCGATCGCGTCGTCCAGGTCCTCGGGCCGGTGCACCTCGCGCATGCCCTTGCCGCCGCCACCCGCGACGGCTTTGACCATCAGGGGGAACGATTCGCCCGCGTCGAGCGTTGGCACGCCGAGCGATGCGGCAAGATCGCGAGCGCGGCGCTTGTCGCCGAGCAGGTCCAGCACTTCGGGGCGTGGACCGACGAAGGTCAACCCGGCGTCTTGGCAGGCGCGCGCGAAGGAGGCGTTCTCGGAGAGGAAACCCCATCCGGGATGCACGGCGACGCAGTCTTCTCCGGCGTTGATCAGCTGGTCGATGTCCAGATAGGGCTGCGGCCCGTGACCGCGCAACGGCACGGCGTGGTCGGCCAGGCGGACGTGTAACGAGTCCGCGTCGTCTGCCGAGTACACCGCCGTGGTGCGGATTCCGAGGTCGGCAGCCGCGCGCAACACGCGAACGGCGACCTCACCCCGGTTGGCGACGAGCAGCACGGGAGTTCCTCCTGAGCGACCGCTTAGTATGTGACGGCGGTCGCATGCTGCCATCTCGGTTGACGTTCGTCCAGACGGAACCGATCCACCCGGTGAGGCGTCATTGGGACACTTCACCGCAAAATGCAGAAGGCTCAGGGAGGCCGCCGTGGTGTTCAAGAGGATGTTGCAGGCGTTTGGCGTGGGTGGACCGACGGTGGACACGGTGCTGACGAACCCCAACGTCCGGCCCGGCGAGTACCTGACCGGCGAGGTGCGCATCGCCGGCGGTGACCACCCCGCGAACATCGACCACGTGGTGCTCTCGCTGCTCACCCGCGTCGAGGTCGAGAGCGGCGACAACGAGTACAACACCAACCGCGAGTTCGCCAAGATCTCCGTCGCCCAGCGCCTCGCCGTCGCGCCCGGCCAGCGCATCGCGCTGCCGTTCCAGTTCCCGGTGCCGCTGGAGACCCCGCTCAACGTCGTGATGGGCACGCAGCTGCACGGCATGAAGATGGGCCTGCGCACCGAGCTGGAGGTCCGCGGCGCCGTCGACCCCGGCGACCTCGACCCGGTGTGGGTGCACGCGCTGCCGTCCCAGGAGGCCGTGCTCCGCGCGTTCGGCCAGCTCGGCTTCCGCTTCACGAAGGCCGACAACGAGCAGGGCCGCCTGCACGGCGTGCCGCAGCAGCTGCCGTTCTTCCAGGAGATCGAGTTCTACCCGCCGCCGCAGTTCCACGGCCGCCTCAACCAGGTCGAGCTGACCTTCGTGGCCGACCAGCACCACCTGTACACGATCCTCGAGGCCGACAAGCGCGGCGGCCTGTTCCGCGCCGGCGGCGACGCGTTCGGGCACTTCCACATGTCCCACCAGGAGGCGATGCACGCCGACTGGGCCGGGATCATCAACAACTGGATGGCCCAGATCAGCGGTCGCGGCGGCCACGGCATGCACGGGGGCCACGGCATTCACGGTGGTCACGGGCCTGGAGTCGGCGGAATTGTCGCTGCAGGTGCGGCTGGCGTGGTAGGTGGGATGATTATGGGAGAGGTCTTCGACGAGATCGGCGACGCCTTCTTCGGAGACTGATCCGCCCGAAGCAAGGGAGGCAGTAGTGTCCCCTGAAAGCATCATCGGAGCTCTGATCATCGGGCTCATAATCGGCTTGCTGGGCAAGCTGGTGGCCCCTGGTAAGCAAGCGATCCCGATCTGGCTGACCCTCATCGTGGGCATCGTGGCCGCGTTCCTCGGCACGTTCGTCGCCCGCGCGCTCGGGGTCGCCGACACACCGGGTATCGACTGGATCGAGCTGGTCGTCCAGGTGGTGATCGCGGCGATCGGGGTCTCCGTGGTCGCCGGGGTCTACGGCCGCAAGTCGGTCACCTAGTTAGTCAGCATCCGCCGGACCAGGTCTGCGTACATCGCGCCGATCTGGTCCGGCGTCCTTTTGCCGGACGGCTGGTACCAGCGCGCGACGTCGATGCACAGCGACAGCACCGCGAGCGTCGCGCCCTTCAGGTCGGGCACGTCGAAGACGCCTTCCCGCATCCCGTCCTCGATGATCGAGCGCATCTTGCCCTCGATCTGCCTGCGCAGTTCGGCCACCACGGCGTGGTGCGCGGGGTTCAGCGCCCCCAGCTCGTACTGCACGACCCGAGCGGTCGTGTGGTACTCGGCGTGCCACCGCGCGAACGACGACACGGCGTTCGACAGGCGCTCCACGGGGGTGGCGCCGGGCACGTCGGACAGGACGCCCAGCGACAGCTCGTGCCCGATCCGGGAGATCTGGAAGAGCAGGTCCTCCTTGGACCGGTAGTGGATGTACACGGCGGCCGGCGACATCCCCGCCAGTGACGCGATGTCACGCGTTGTCGTAGCGTGATAGCCCTTGTCCGCGAAGGCGCGGGACGCGGCGATCAGCATGCGGCGGGCGGCGTCGGGTGTGACGTCACGCCACATCTCGTCGAGCACCCCGAACTCCTGCTGGGCCGTCATCGAGCGTCCTCCTTGTTGACAGGCCACGAATCGTACTGCACGCTAAGCGGGCGCTTAGCTCTAAGCAACCGCTTAGTATGTTGGCTGGAGGAGGACCCGTGCAGCGCACGCTGTTCAACGAAGATCACCACGCGTTCCGGGAGTCGGCGAAGGAGTTCGTCGAGCGGACCATCCGGCCGAACGTTGAGAAGTTCATCGAGCAGCGCGAGATCGACCGCGATGTGTGGCTCGAGGCCGGTCGGCAGGGCCTGCTGGGGCTCGAGATCCCCGAGGAGTACGGCGGCAGCGAGGCGAACGACTACCGGTTCAACACCGTGTTCGCCGAGGAGCTGTGCCGTGTCAACGCGGCCGTCGCGTCGAGCCTCGGCATCCACGGTGACGTCGTCGCGCCCTACCTCGTGGACCTGTGCACCGAGGAGCAGAAGCAGCGCTGGCTCCCCGGCATGGCCACCGGTGAGATCAAGACCGGTATCGCGATGACCGAGCCGTCCGGCGGCTCCGACCTCGCCGCGCTCAAGACGAACGCCGTCAAGGACGGGTCCGACTGGATCCTCAACGGCTCCAAGACGTTCATCACCAACGGCTACACCGCGGACATGATCGTGGTCGCCGCGCGGACCGACCCTTCGAAGGGCGCTCGCGGCATCACGCTGTTCGCCGTCGAGACCGGCATGAAGGGCTTCGAGCGCGGCCGCAAGCTCGACAAGGTCGGCCAGCACCCGTCCGACACCGCGGAGCTCTTCTTCCAGGACGTGCGGCTGTCGTCCGAGCACGTCATCGGTGAGGAGGGGCAGGGCTTCATCTACATGATGGAACGCCTGCCGCAGGAGCGGATCGGCGGCGCGATCTCCAACCTGGCGCACGCCGTCGGCATCTTCGACGAGACGCTCGAGTACGTGAAGGAGCGCAAGGCGTTCGGGCAGGCGATCGGCAAGTTCCAGCACAACAAGTTCCTGCTCGCCGAGCTGCGGACCAAGATCGACGTCACGCAGGCGTTCATCGACAACCTGACGATGCAGCACACCAAGGGTGAGCTGACCGCGGTCGAGGCGGCGCAGGCGAAGTACTGGAGCGCCGACGTCGAGAACGAGGTCATCGACGCCTGCGTGCAGCTGCACGGCGGCTACGGCTACATGACCGAGTACCGCGTCGCCCGCGCGTGGATGGACGCCCGTGTCACGAAGATCTGGGCCGGCTCCAACGAGATCATGAAGGAACTCATCGGCCGCGACCTCGGCCTGTGACGGGAGACCTCAATGCCTGAAGCAGTCATCGTTTCCACCGCGAGGTCACCGATCGGCCGGGCCCGCAAGGGATCGCTCGTCGACCTGCGGCCGGACGACCTCGCCGCGCAGATCGTCAAGGCGGCGCTGGACAAGGTGCCCTCGTTGACCGAGATCACCGACCTGCACCTGGGTTGTGCCGAGCCGCAGGACGAGCACGGCCAGAACATCGCGCGCCGCGTCGCCGTGCAGCTCGGGTTCGACACGCTGCCCGGCACCACGGTCAACCGGTTCTGCGCGTCGTCCGTGCAGACCGCGCGGATGGCCTTCCACGCCATCAAGGCGGGCGAGGGGCACGCGTTCATCAGCGCGGGCGTCGAGTGCGTCTCCCGGTACATGCACAGCGGCACGCCGAACGAGAACCCGTTGTTCGACGAGGCCCGCGCGCGTACCCAGAAGACGGCCGAGACGAACGCGCCGTGGACCGACCCGCGGCTCGACGGCAAGCTGCCCGACTACTACATCGCGATGGGGCAGACGGCCGAGAACGTCGCCACCTCGATGGGCATCTCGCGGCACGACCAGGACGAGTTCGGTGTCCGGTCGCAGAACCTCGCGGAGAAGGCGATCGCGGACGGCTTCTTCGAGCGTGAGATCACGCCCGTGACGCTGCCCGACGGTCGCGTCGTCTCCACCGACGACGGCCCGCGCGCCGGAGTCACCTACGAAGCTGTGGCTTCTTTGAAGCCGTCGTTCCGCCCGGACGGCACGATCAACGCCGGCAACTGCTGCCCGCTCAACGACGGTGCCGCCGCCGTGGTGATCATGAGCGACGTCCGTGCCCGCGAGCTGGGCCTGACCCCGTTGGCGCGCATCGTGTCCACGGGCGTCTCGGGCCTGTCGCCGGAGATCATGGGCCTCGGCCCGGTCGACGCGACCAAGCAGGCCCTGGGGCACGCCGGTCTGTCCATTTCGGACATCGACCTCGTCGAGATCAACGAGGCGTTCGCGGTGCAGGTCATCGGCAGCCAGCGCGAGCTCGGCATCGACATCGACAAGCTGAACGTGCACGGCGGCGCGATCGCGCTCGGCCACCCGTTCGGCTCGACCGGCGCCCGCATCATGACCACACTGATCAACGGCATGCAGGCGCGCGACGCCCAGTTCGGCCTGGAGACCATGTGCGTCGGCGGCGGTCAGGGCATGGCGATCATTCTGGAAAGGCTGTCGTAATGGGAATCCTGGACAAGTTCCGGCTGGACGGGAAGGTCGCGATCGTCACCGGGGCGTCCTCCGGTCTCGGCGTGGCCTTCGCGAAGGCCCTGGCGGAGGCGGGCGCGGACGTCGTGCTCGCCGCGCGCCGTGCGGACAAGCTCAAGGAGACCGCGCTCCTCGTCGAGTCGGCCGGCCGCCGCGCGCTGGTCGTGCAGGCCGACGTCTCGCAGCCCGACGACTGCCGTGAGGTGGCCGCCGCGGCGGCCGAATTCGGCACCGTCGGCGTGCTCGTCAACAACGCGGGCGTCGCCTCGGCCGTGCCCGCGTCGCGGGAGACGCCGGAGCAGTTCCTCGGCGTCATGGACGTGAACCTCAACGGCGCGTACTGGATGGCGCAGGCCGCGGCCGCGGTGATGACCGAGGGCGGCTCGATCATCAACATCTCCAGCGTGCTCGGTCTGGTCACCGGCGGCATCCCGCAGGCCGCGTACTCCGCATCCAAGGCGGGTCTGCTGGGCCTCACGCGCGACCTCGCGCAGCAGTGGACGAAGCGCAAGGGCATCCGGGTCAACGCGATCGCGCCGGGCTTCTTCGCCTCGGAGATGACCGACCAGTACCCGCCCGGCTACATGGACCAGTTCACCTCGATGGTGCCCGCCGGCCGCGTCGGTGACCCGGAGGAGCTCGCCGCGGCCGTGGTGTTCCTGGCCTCGCCCGCCGGTGGCTACGTGACCGGCGAGACGCTCGTCGTCGACGGTGGCGCTGTCATCGTCTGATATTCGGTAGACGACTCGGGGACGATCAGCACCGTGATTCAGTTGGACACGGTGCTGGTCGTCGACGTCGAGGCGACCTGCTGGGAAACGGCGCCGCCTCCCGGGCAGCGCAACGAGATCATCGAGATCGGCTTGTGCCCGGTCGACGTGGCGACGGGGGAGCGGGGTGAGCGGCGCAGCATCCTGGTGCGCCCGCAGCACTCCACGGTCAGTCCCTTTTGTACGAAGCTGACCACGCTGACACCTGAGCAGGTGGCTTCCGGTGTCACGTTCGCCGAGGCGTGTGCGTTGCTGCGCACCGAGTTCCGGTCGGACCGGCGCGTGTGGGCGTCGTACGGCGACTACGACCGCAAGCAGTTCGAGCGTCAGTGCGCGGCAGAGGGCGTGCGGTACCCGTTCGGCCCCCGGCACATCAACGTGAAGACGCTCTTCGCACTGGTTCGTGGGTTGCCGCGCGAGGTGGGCATGGACGAGGCGCTGCGGATCGCCGGGCGGCCACTGGAGGGCACGCATCACCGCGGACACGACGACGCGTTCAACATCGCGGGCCTCTTCGCGGAACTGGTCTGTACGCTCCGGGCGTGACCGTTCCGGAAAGACTCATCGACGCCGCGACGAGCCTCTTCGCCGAGAAGGGCTTCGACCGCGTCGCCGTGCAGGAGATCGTGGAACGCGCCGGCGTGACCAAAGGCGCGATGTACCACTACTTCGGGTCGAAGGACGACCTCCTGCGCGAGATCTACGGCCGTGTGCTGCGCATGCAGCAGGAGCGTCTGGAGAAGTTCGCGGCCGACACCGACCCGGTCGCCGAGCGGCTGCACGCCGCGGCCGCGGACGTGATCATCACGTCGGTCGAGAACTACGACGCGGCAAAGGTTTTCTTCCGTTCGGTCGACAGCCTGCCCGCGGAGATCCGCAAGGACGTGCGCGCCGAGCGGCGCAAGTACCACGAGAGGTTCCGCGCGCTGATCGAGGAGGGCCAGGCCGGGGGCGAGTTCCGGGCGGACGTGCCCGCCGACCTGGCGACCCACTACTTCTTCGGCACCGTGCACCACCTGGGCACGTGGTACCGGCTGGACGGGCCGCTGAAGCCCGAGCAGCTGGCCCGCCACTACGCGGACCTGCTGCTCGCCTCGCTACGGCACCAGCACTGAGACGATCTCCGCGACCAGCGCGGGCTTCTCGCTGCCCTCGATCTCGATCACGACCTTCGTCACGAGCTGCTTGCCCAGCGCGATGTCCGTGATCTCGGTCAGCTCGACGCCCGCGCGCACGCGGGAGCCGACCAGGACGGGCTGCGGGAAGCGGACCTTGTTGCTCCCGTAGTTGACGCCCATCTTGATGTTCTTGACGGTGTAGATGTCCTTCACGAGGAAGGGCACCAGCGACAGCGTCAGGTAGCCGTGCGCGACGGGACCGCCGAAGGGGCCCTTGCGAGCCTTCTCGACGTCGATGTGGATCCACTGGTGGTCCAGCGTCGCGTCGGCGAACAGGTTGACCTGCTCCTGGGTGATCTCGTGCCACTCGCCGAAGCCGAGGTGCTCGCCCTTCGCGGCGACGAGCTCGTCGATGTTCTCGAAGACGCGCATCCGCCTCAGTCCTTCGGTCCGCCGGCGACGTAGATGACCTGGCCGGACACGAATCCGGCGCCCTCGGAGACGAGGAACGACGCGGTGTGCGCGATGTCCTCCGGCGTGCCGACGCGCGCCACCGGGATGGCCTGCGCGGCGCCCTTCTTGAGGTCCTCGAAGGAGATGCCCATGCGCTCGGCGGTCGCGGCGGTCATCTCGGTGGCGATGAAGCCGGGGGCGATCGCGTTGACCGTGACGCCGAACTTGCCCAGCTCGATCGCGAGCGTCTTCGTGAAGCCCTGCAGACCGGCCTTCGCGGCCGAGTAGTTCGCCTGGCCACGGTTGCCCAGCGCGGACGTGGAGGAAAGGTTCACGATGCGGCCCCAGCCCTCCTTGGTCTGGTACGCCTGCACCGCCTTGCTCATCAGGAACGCGCCGCGCAGGTGCACGTTCATGACCGCGTCCCAGTCGCTCGAGGTCATCTTGAACAGAAGGTTGTCCCGCAGGATGCCGGCGTTGTTGATGAGGACGGTCGGCGCGCCGAGCTGCTCGGCGACCTGCGCCACGACGGCGTTGACCTGCTCCTCGTCGCTGACATCGAGCTTCGCGGCGAAGGCCCGGCCACCGCCGGCGACGATCTTCTCGGCACCGTCGCGCACGGCCTGCTCGTCCAGATCGAGCAGCGCGACGGCGAAACCGTCGCTGGCGAGGCGCTGGGCAACGGCGGCGCCGATGCCACGCGCGGCGCCGGTGACGATGGCAACCCTGTCGGCCACGGGGACCCTCCTCGGTACTGTAGGGAGCTAAGCAAGCGCTTAGTAACGTACCTCGCGCTGCGCTTGACGTCGAGCGATGTGCGCAGCACCATACCGACTGGTCGGAATGTCACGCCAGAGGAGGCATGTGCCCGTGGACTTCACCGGCAAGGTCGCGCTGATCACCGGAGGTTCGAACGGCATCGGCGCCGCGGTCGCCCGCCGGCTCGCCGCCGCAGGCGCTCGGGTCGTCGTCGCCGACGTCGACGAGGAGCAGGGCAAACTCGTCGCGGCCGAGATCGACGGCACGTTCGTCCGCTGCGACGTCACCCGGCTCGAGGACAATGTCGCCGCGGTCGAGACCGCCGTGTCGGTGTACGGCGGCCTGGACATCGCGTTCCTCAACGCCGGCATCGCCACCGGGACGGACTTCGGCCCGGACTTCGACGCCGAGCGGTACCGCCGCGCGATGGCCATCAACCTCGACGGCGTCGTGTACGGCGCCCAGGCGGCGTTGGAGGCGTTGAAGAACCGCGGTGGCGGCCACATCGTCGCGACCGCGTCGATGGCCGGTCTGATGGCGACACCGGGCGACCCCGTTTACGGTGCCAACAAGGCCGCCGTCGTCGGACTCGTCCGGGCGCTCGGCGGTGCGTTCTCCGACTTCGGTATCAACGTCAACGCCCTGTGCCCGGCGTTCGCCGACACCAACATCATCGGGCCGATCCGGACCACGCTGCAGGAGGTGGGCATGCCGATCCTGCCCGTCTCGGCGGTGGCCGACGCGTTCGAGTCCATCTTGGCCTCCGGCGGCACCGGTGAGGCCTGGTTCGTCCAGGCCGGCCGCGCGTCGGAGCCGTTCGGCTTCCGCCAGCCCCCCGGTCCGCGTGCCGCGGACGGCGGCCAGATCGCCGCCGCTCGCGTGGACCCCATTTCCCTCGCCAAGGAGAACCAGTCGTGAAGGCCATCCAGATCACCGAGTTCGGCGGACCCGAGGTCCTCCAGCAGGTGGAGCTGCCCGACCCCCAGCCGGGCCCCGGCGAGGTGCTGATCGAGGTCAGCCGTGCGGGCCTCAACTACGCGGACACGCACCAGGCGGAGAACTCCTACCTGGCCAGCTACCAGCTGCCGCTCGTGCCCGGTGGCGAGGTCGTCGGCCGCGTTGTCGGCGAAGGCCGCCGCGTCGTCGCTCTGACGCCCGGCACCGGCGGTTACGCCGAGAAGGCCGTCGCCCCCACGCTGACGACGTTCGACGTGCCCGACGGCGTCGACGACCTGACGGCGCTGTCGCTGATCGTCCAGGGCGCCACCGCGTGGCTGCTGCTGCGCAAGTCCGCGCACCTCGAGCCGGGCGAGTCCGTCGTCGTGCACGCCGCCGCCGGCGGTGTCGGCACGATCGCCGTGCAGCTGGCGAAGCTGTGGGGCGCCGGGCGCGTCATCGCCACCGCGTCGTCCGACGACAAGCGCAAGCTCGCGCTCGACCTGGGCGCCGACATCGCGATCGACTCGCGCGAGCCGGAGATGAAGGACGCGCTGATCGAGGCCAACAACGGCCGTCGCGTCGACATCGTGCTCGACATGACCGGTGGCACCACCACGGACCAGTCGCTGCGCGCGCTGGCCCCGTTCGGCCGCCTCGCCTTCTACGGCATGGCCTCACGGCAGCGGCCGCAGCCGGTCGAGCTCGGCACCCTGCTGACGCACTCGACGACCATCGCGGGCATGTGGCTGCCGCACGCCCTAAAGGTCCGCGACGCCGAGCACGGCACGCTCGCGCACCGCGCCATGGCCGAGCTCTTCCAGCTCGTCGTGGACGGCAAGATCAAGGCCATTCCGGGCGGCGAGTACGGCATGGGCGATATCCGCCAGGCGCACGAGGACCTGCGGTCGCGCAAGACCCAGGGCAAGCTCGTGCTCGACCCCGCGCGGTAGGGACCTGCTAGCGAACGTGACGCTCGGGGACTTAGATGTCCTCAAACGTCACGTTCGCTAGCTGCGGGAGGCGCGGTGAACCCGCTCAAGGTGGCGATTCGCACCGGTGACCTCGACGGCCTGCGCCGGTTGCTGGACGACGACCCCGGTCTCGCCACCGCGCGGATCGGCGGCCGGACGCCGTTGCACATCGCGACCGACTGGCCGGGACACTTCCCCAACAGTGCCGCCACCATCGCCGTCCTCATCGCCGCGGGAGCGGACGTGAACGCCCGGTTCGAAGGCGGCGTGCACCGCGAGACCCCGCTGCACTGGGCGGCCAGCAGCGACGACGTGGAGGCGCTCGACGCGCTGCTGGACGCCGGAGCGGACATCGACGCCGGCGGCGGTGTCATCGGCGGCGGTACCGCGCTGGCCGACGCGCGGGTCTTCGCTCAATGGCACGCCGCGCACCGGCTCGTCGAGCGCGGCGCCGCAACCACGATCGTCGATTCGGCGACCCTGGGCCTCGTCGGCCGGGTCGAGAACCAGGTGTCCGGCGCCACGAGCGACGAGGTGAACGCCGCGTTCTGGGGCGCGTGCCACGGTGATCAGCGCGCGTGCGCCGAGTTCCTGCTCGACCGGGGAGCCGAGCTGGACTGGATCCCGCCGTGGGAGGAGATGACGCCGCTCGACGCGGCGCAGCGCAGTGAGGCCGAGATCGTCGCCTGGCTGCGCGAGCGGGGTGCGAGGTCCGCGACGGAGATCTCGTGAGTGGTTTCCGTTGCCAGGACGACGGAAACCACTCACGACCTCCGGCTTACGGGATCAGTTCGGACAGCGGCCCGTGGTGGATGGTGCGGACCTTGTAGTCCGCGTCGGCGTACTTCTTCGCGCCGGACTCGTAGACGACGTAGAGCTGCCCGCCGACCGTGGCCAGGTCCTCGGACATGTTGGGCGCGGTGACCGTGCGGCTGATGGCCCCGTTGCGCGGGTCGACGACGATCTGGCTGTCGTTGTCCCGCCCCCACGACCGGCTCCAGATGAAGTGCGCCGAAGTGATCGCCATGCCCTGGACCTTGGACGGCACGCCGAACGAGTGGTTGTCGTAGTGCGCTTCCTCGGCGGCGTCGAGCGAGTAGCGGTACGCGGTGGCGCTGTTGTCGGGGTCGAACGCGCCGACGTACATCTTGTCCCCGGAGATCTCCATGAAGGACGCCGCCAGCACCGAGTAGGCCCGGTTCCGGGTGACCGTGGCCCCGTCGGCGGCGCCGGCCAGCGCCGACTTGGCGTAGCGGACGACCTTGCCGCCGGTCGCGACCCAGATGAAGTTCCGGCTCGTCGCTAGTGCCCCGGCGTGCCCGGTGTCGTCGAGGGTCAGGGTCTTGATCCGCCTGCTGGTCGTGCGGTCGAGCACCGTGAGCCGGGCGTTGCCGCCGCCGTCGTGGTAGTACGAGACGACCATCGCGTCCAGCTCGGGCCAGTGCGTCAGGCCCTGTGGCACGTACGGCGTCGTGTCGAGGTACGGGATCTGCTGCTGTCCACGCGTGAAGATCGAGTAGTACGTCCGGTACCGCGGCGGGTCGTCGGCGTGTGCGGTCGTCGCCGGCAACATCGATGCCACCACGGCGAGCACCGTTAACAGAATTCTGCGCATGCTCGATGAGCTCCCCTCAGATCGAGATGCGCCGACCGTAGGACCACAAGGGGCCGGAGGGTAAGAGTCCTACCCTCCGGCCCCTCGAGTCTTACGGGGAAGCTCAGTCGCTGAGCTCGGCCAGCTGCGCCTTCACCCTGGCGAGCTCGGCCTCGAGCTCCTCCATGCGGGTCCGGTGCTGGGCGCGGGCCGCCTCGAGCACGGTCTCGATGCCCTCGGCGATGTCCTCGTGGAGTTCCTTGGCCGCCTTCGACACGGCGATGGCGGGGATGATCAGGCCGGTGACGACCCGCTTGGTGCCGTGCACCAGGTCCGCCTGCCACTCGCCCTCGGCGGTGCCGGTGACCGTGAGCGTCAGCTCGACCGTGCGGGTCTTCTTCGCCGTGCTCTTGGCGCGCTGCGCCTTGGCCGGCTTGGGAGCCTCGGGCTCCGGAGTAGCCTCGGCGACCGGCTCCTCGGGCGCCTCGACGGCGGTGGCGTCCTCGACGACGTCCTCAACGAGCGTGTCCGACACGTTCAGTGTTCCTCTCTGCGCAACGACGTGACCCCGCACACGATCCTAGAACACGTGTTCGATCGCGCGCACAGGAGTCCCCGCAGAGCGTAGTCAGTAGGGCGGCAGCTGAACGCGCCACTGCCGTTCCACGTCCAGTACTCCAGGTAGAGCACGCAGAGCGGGGATCGCGCGCACGTCGACCGTGCCGGTCACGACCCCCAACGCTTCCAGCACGGTGTCCACGACCAGACCGGCCTCCCGCAGATCGTCGAGGATCCGCGGGAGGCTGCCGTCGGCGACGGAGACCATCACCTTGTCCATGCTGGAAGATCCCGATCAGGGCGCCTGCACCAGCCCGGTGCCGACGTCGGTGGACGGCAGGGGGAGCCGGCGGCACGAGAGCACCAGGCGCGCCCACAGTTCGAAGCCGCGGGCGTTGTACTTCTCGGCGATCAGCGCCGCGACCCCGGACACGTGTGGCGTCGCCATGGACGTGCCCTGGATGCGCTTGTACTGGTCCGGCAGCTTCCAGCTGGAGTACACGTCGACGCCGGGCGCGCATACGTCGACCTGGCCGATCTGGTCGACCGAGCCCGCCGAGAAGAACGCGATCGCGCGGTTCACGTCGATCGCGGCGACCGCGATGATCGACGGGCAGCGGGCCGGGTGGCCGACCGGTGCGATCGACGCCGGGCGGCGGGATCCGTTGCCCGCGGCGGCGACGATCAGCGTGCCCCTGGCCATCGCGCGCTGCGCGACGGTCTCGTAGATCTGCGAGTACGGCGTGCCCGCCGGGACGTCCGCGCCGAGCGACATCGAGATGACCGCGCAGCCGTTGTTCACGGCCCACTCGATGCCCGCGAGGATGCCGCCGTCGGAGCCGGAGCCCGCGTTGGACAGCACCTTGCCCGCGAAGATCTCCGCGTTGTACGCGACGCCGTAGCCGGGGCCGGTCGCGGGCTTGCGCGGGCCGCACGACGTGCCGATGCAGTGCGTGCCGTGGCCGTGGCCGTCCTCGACGGACTCGCCGGTGATGAAGGAGTTCGTGGTGATCGTGCGGCCGGCGAAATCCGGGTGCTGGGTGGTGAACCCGGTGTCCAGCACGGCGACCTTGATGCCCTTGCCGGTCGCGCCGCTCACGTCCGCGGCGACGGCCTGCAGGCCCCACGTGAGCACGGACTCGTCGACCGCGGTGGGTTCGGCGGTCGCCTCCGAGGCGACCGGATCGATCGCGTGCACGACGCGTTCCGGCTCGACGACGAGCACGGGACCGGGACTCTCGACCGCGTTGTTCAGGTCGGCGAGCTGGCTGGGATCGGCGGAGACCACGGCGACGCCGAGCGTGGGGTACACCTCGGCCGGTTCGCCTCCCGCGGCTCCGGTCGCGATGTCGCCGAGCGCGAGCAGGGCCTCGTCGACCCGGCCCTCCTCGAGCAGTACCAGGAAACGGCCTGTCGTCTCGACGCCGGTTGGTTCTGACATGACCTCGAAGCCCCCTTCCGGGGTAATGCGGCAGTAGGCGATCTGCCCTATACAGAGGTGTCGGCAGAACCGTGGATACGTTTCAGGCCGCTTGGCGCCTGCGCAGGACGAATTCGCCCACGGGTTCGACGTATTTTGCCGCTGTGGGGCCGAGAACAGCCATCAGCAACACGTATGCGGTCGCCAGCGCCGCCAGGTCGGAATTCACCTGACCGGACGCAACCGCCAGGCCGGCGATGACGATCGAGAACTCGCCTCGCGCCACCAGGGCGGCACCCGCTCGGGCGCGACCCATCCTGCCGATGCCCTGCCGCCGTGCGGCCCACCACCCGGTGGCCACCTTGGTCGCCGTCGTCACGACCGCCAGCGCGACCGCGATCCCGAGCACGGGCGGGATCGTGCGAGGGTCGGTGTTCAGTCCGAACACCACGAAGAACATGGCCGCGAACAAATCACGCAACGGTTCCAGCAGGCGCGTGGCGTTCTCCGCCGTCGAACCGGAGATCGCGATGCCGAGCAGGAACGCGCCCACCGCCGCCGACACCTGCAGCTGCGACGCGACGCCCGCGACGAGCAACGCGGAGCCGAGCACCTTCAACAGGAACACCTCGGCGTCGGGACTGTCCACAATGGCCGAGATGAACCGCCCGTACCGCAGGGCGACCACGAGCACGACGGTGATCGCGAGCAACGAGATGCCGACCGACGTCAGCCCACCGACGAAGCTGACGCCGGCCAGAACCGCGGTCAGAACCGGCAGGTACACCGCCATCGCGAGGTCCTCGAACACCAGCACGCTGAGGATGACCGGGGTCTCGCGGTTACCGAGACGGCCGAGGTCGCCGAGCACCTTCGCGACGATGCCGGACGACGAGATGTAGGTGACGCCAGCCATCGCGAGCGCGCCGACCGTGCCCCACCCGAGCAGCACGGCCGCGATCGCGCCGGGCGCGGCGTTCAGCACGATGTCGACGATTCCGGCCATCCACGACTTGCGCAGTCCCGTGGTGAGCTCGGAGGCCGAATACTCCAGTCCCAGCAACAACAACAACAGCACCACGCCCATCTCGCTGGCGAGGTGCGCGAACTGCTCGATGCCCTCCAGCGGCACGAACCCGCCGGAGCCGAACGCGAGGCCGCCGATGAGGTACAGCGGGATCGGCGAGATGCCGAACCGCCACGCGACGCGACCGAGTAAGCCCAGCCCGAAGAAGACCGCACCCAGTTGGATGAGCGCGATTGCGGTGTGCTCCATGCGTCAGCCGCCGGTGAGGATGTGGGACGCCGCGTCGAGACCCTCCGCGGTGCCGACGACGACCGCGAGGTCGCCGTTCTCGAACAGGAACTCGGGGCCGGGCGACGGGTGGGCGTTGCCGGACCGCACGACGGCGACGATCGACGCGCCCGTCCTGGTGCGCAGCGCGGTGTCACCGAGGGTACGGTTCGCGAACGCGGTGACGGGCAGCTGACGGGTGGTGATGCCGGTGATGTCACGGTGCTGCTCGCTGAGGTGGGCGACCAGCTGCGGCGCGCCGAGCAGCCCGGCGAGCGTGCTCGCCTCCTCGGGCGTGAGCGGGATCGACGCCGTGCACGAGTCCGGATCGTCCTGTTTCGAGACGATCAGCTCGAACTTGCCGTCCCGGTATGTGATGACCCCGACCCGCCGTCCCGAGCGGATCATGAAGTCCTGGCGCGTACCGATGCCCGGAAGTGGCGTGATCTCGACGTTCACGAGATCGATCCTAGACGGACAAAGCGGGCAAGCGCCTCGTCCGGGTGCTATGGGGGGAGCTTTGCAAGCGCTCAGCGCTTGTAAAGCTCCCCCCATAGCAACCGATCAAGGGTTGCGATGCGGCCCTCGTCCGGCGACTGTGATCGGGTGAGTGCGGGGGTGCGTCCGGTCCAGCGCGGCTGGGTCGTCGTCGACCGGGTGCCGGGACCCGACGTCGACGAGTTCGCCGACCCCGGCCGGATCATCGGCGCGCTGGCCCGCGCGCCGCACGGGACGCTGCTCGCCGTGCAGCACCCGCACCGCACGCCGGAGGCGCTGGCACAGGGCATCGGGCTGCTCGACGCGCTGCCGAGGGCGCGGGTGGAGCTGGCCGTGCTGCGCCGCCGGGCGTACCGCGAGGTGCACGACGTCGTGGCGCCCTATCGTGTCGACGGGCCGGACGGCACGGCGTGCGGCCTGCTGTGCATGGTGAACCCCGAGGCCATCGGGCACACCGAGGACGTCTACCCGGACGTGGTCGCCGAACGGGCCGAGGTGCTGTCCGGTCTCGGTTGTGCGACGAGCGCGGCGATGCTGCTGCCGATGGCGGAGCACGACGCGCTGACGCCGCTGGTCCTTGCTCTGCCGGACGATCCCGCTGTGTCCCTTGTGGACTCAGGTGGACGCAGGCACTGGGTCTGGCTCGTGGGACCCGGTGCGGCGCAGGACGAACTGCTCGCCGCGGCAGGCGCGCATCCGCTGCTCGTCGCGGACGGCAACCACCGCGTCGCCGCCGCTCGCGCGGCCGGGTTGAGCGGCCTGCTGGCGTTGATCACCGCCGGTCCTGGGTTGCGCGTGGGGCCGATTCACCGCGCCCTGGCCGGCACGGGCCTGACCGCGCAGGACCTTGTGACCGCGTGGCGCGGGATCGGGCTCACCGTGGACACGCTGCCGTTCGTGCGGGATCCCGAACCGGGTGTGGTTGTCGTCCGCTGTCCTGACGAGGTGCTCAGGGTAGAACTGCCCAAGGACAAGGGAATCGACCACGCCGTGGTCGAGAGTGTGTTGCTGGACAAGGCGTTGGGGCTCGATCCGGAGAGCCCGCTGGTGCGTCCGGTGGTCGATCCCGCGGTCGAGGCGGACGCCGTGCTGCTCATCGCGCCGGTGCCGATGAACGTCGTGCGCTCGGGTGCGGTGATGCCCAGGAAGAGCACGTACTTCACGCCCAAACCGCGCAGCGGGCTGCTCCTCGCCGCACTGGAACGTTGAACGCTCATAGGTCCCTAGCCCAGGGAGTCGTCTGGCCCTGTCTGGACGACCCAGGGGCCGGAAGACTCTGGTACATCGCCCCTCTATGGCCGCAAGGGAGTGTTCCCGATGCGACACGAAGACCCGGCTGTGCACGCGTTGCCGCCGTTGAGCTCACGGATCGGGCTGGACCACGTCAGGCATGTGCGGGCGATGACGCTCGCCTTGCGCGCCATGGACTACCGGTACGGCGGCGGCTCGTGCCGCGACGCCGTCGACTCGCTGATCTCCTGGTGCACCCTCGCCCTGCACGCCGCGGACGGTGACGAGGTCCGCACCGCGCTGAAGGCCGCGACCGCCGACCTCTACAACCTGGCCGGGTGGACCGCCTTCGACGCCGGACTGGGCGGCTCGGCGTACCGCGCGTTCAGCCGCGCGCTGGAGCTGGCCGAGGATCCCGAGCTGGTGGCCAACATCCACTACCGGATGGGTCGCGTACACCTGCACCACGACGGGCCGCGGGAGGCGCTGCACAACTTCCACCTCGGCAGCGGGGTCGCGCGGTCCCAGCACACCAAGGCGATCCTGTCCGCGAACCAGGCGTGGTGCTTCGCCGAGCTCGGCGAGCGCGGACCGGCGCTGGCGTTGCTGGGCCGGGCGCACGACGAGTTCGCCCTCGCGGACCTGAACGACCCGCCGTCGTGGGCGGCGTTCTTCGACGAGACCGACCTCGCGGGCATCACGGGCGTCATCTACACCTCGCTCGCCCGCACGGTCGACCTGAGCTTCGCGCGGCCCGCGATCGCCGCGCTCACGAAAGCCGTCGCCGGCTACCGCGACGACATGGCGCGCAGCCGGTCGTTCGCCCTGATCGCCCTCGCCCTCAACCACCTCTGGCAGGGTGACGGCGACCAGGCGGCCGCGGTGGCCGCGACGGTCGTGGACCAGACGGCCGGGCTGGCCTCGGCGCGGATCCGGCGGAAGCTGGCGCCGCTGCGCGCGGAGGCCCAGCGCCGGCGCGTCCCCGACCTGGCCGAGCTCATCACCCCGCTGCTCACTCCGGCGTGCCCCAGCGCCGCGGCATGACCGGACACACGCGCTGGTTCCCGGCGGTTCCGAATTCCCTGCAGGAGGTGCGTTCGTTCGTCCGGGCACTCGCGGACGGCGCCGGGCTGCACGGCGACGACAAACGGGATGTGCTCGTCGCCGTCGCCGAGGCGGTCGACAACTCCGTGTCCAACGACTGCGCCTCGATCGTCGGCGTCACCTGGGAGCCGCACGACCAGGGCGTCGTGGTGACGATCGAGGACGACGGCGTGTTCGAGCCGGGTGCGGATCCGAAACCGCTCGGCATGCGCCTGTTGTTCGGCGTCGCGGACGAGGTCGAGTTCCGGCCGGGCCGGCCGACGTGGCCGGGCACCGTGGTGCGGATGCTGGTCCGTACGTGGTCGCGGACCGAGGCGCCGGAGATCTCGGTGTCCGCGGGACGGCCGCGCATCCTGCTGGTCGACGGCGACCGCTTCTCCGGTCACGCGCTCGCCTCGTTCCTGCACGCCGAGGGCTACGACGTCACGCAGGTGTCGTCCGTGGCCGCGGCCGAGGCGGCGCTGTCCGGGCTGCCGCAGCTCGCGATCGTCGACCTGATGACCTCGCACGGTCGCGGCGGCAAGTTGTGCGAGGACATCAAGCGGGACACGGTCATCCCGGTGGTCGCCCTCTCCGTGCTCGTGCCCGCGAGACACAGCTCGGACGCGTTCCTGCTCAAGCCGGCGCACCCGCTGCAGGTGCTGACGGCGGTGCGCAGCCTGCTGGAACCGGCGGAGGGACAACCGTGATCGGCCGGCTCACGACGGGACATGCCCGGCTGGACGCGCTGCTGCACGGGGGGTTCGTCGAACCGTCCATCGTGCTGCTCGCCGGGCTGCCCGGCAGCGGCAAGACCGTGCTCGCGCACCAGTGCGCGTTCGCCAACGGGAGCGCCGGGAGGCCCGCGGCGTACTTCAGCTCGCTCGCCGAACCCATGGGCAAGTTGCTGCAGTTCGCGCGCGGCCTGGACTTCTTCGACCCGGAGAAGATCGGCTCCGCCCTGTTGTTCGAGGACCTCGGCAGCGTCCTCAACGGCAGCGGCCTGCAGGGCGCGCTGAGCAAGGTCACCGAGTTCGTCGGGCGCACCGAGTGCTCCCTGGTGGTGATCGACAGCCTGCCCGCGTTGCGGGTGACCGCGAAGTCCGACTCGGAGTTCCACCAGTTCGTGCACGAGCTCGCGGGCCGGCTCAGCGCGTTCGCCACGACCTCGCTGTGGCTCGCCGAGCACGACGCGCTCGACCTCGGCCGGGCACCGGAGGCCGCGGTCGCCGACGCCGTGCTGCACCTGTCTTCCGGCGCGCTGCGCGTGCACAAGCTGCGGGGCAGCGACTACCAGCGCGGGCCGCACCGCTACCGGATCGGGTCCGGGGGCCTCGAGGTGTTCCCCCGCCGGGTCGACCTGGTGGGACCACCCGCCGAGCCGGAGGGCACGGTGACCGTGGTCGAGGGCGTGCTGGCAGACTGCGCCGCGGGCTCGATCACCGTGGTGGTCGGTCCCGCGGGCACCGGCAAGACCGTGCTCGGGCTCCAGTTCGCCTCCGGCGCGCCCACGGTGTTCGCCTCGGCCGCGGAGAGCTCGGCGGCCCTTACCCGGATAGCGGGTGGGTTCGGCTGGGACTGCAACGGAATCGAGTTCTACTGCGACAGACCGGGCGACACCGATCTCGACGAGTGGAGCCACGACGTGTTCGTACTGGTGGAGCGGACGGGGGCGCGCAGGCTGGTCGTGGAGGGCCTGCCCGGCTACCCGCACCAGCTGCTCGCCATGTGCGCCCACGCGGGCGTCACCTCGCTGGTCACCACCGGCACCCCGGACCTGCTCGGCACCAGGATCCCCACCGACTCATCGGGAGCCGATCAGGTGGTCCTGTTGCAGCACACGAGGAAAGGAGCTTCCCTGGGACACGCCCTGACCGTCGTGAAGACCAGATCGAGTTCGCACCTGCCGCAGACGAGGGAGTTCGAGATCACCGGCGATGGAATCAGAATCGGACAGCCCATCGACCCTTCTTGAGGTGCGCCGACACGGATCAGTCGTGATGCTGCGCGGAGAGGTCGACATGACCAACTCCGAGTTGCTGCGCACCGAGCTCGCCCACGCGGTCACCGCGGGCGGGGATGTCGTCGTGGACTTCTCCGAGCTCACCTTCATCGGTTCGAGTGGCATCCACGTGCTGATCGACGTGGCCACGAAGCTGGGTGAGCGGCGACTGGTGTTCACCGGTGGCGGCTGGGGGACGTACGTGGTGAACCTGCTGCGTCTCACAGAGCGGTACCCGAACATCGTCGTGGACGAATAGATCTGTCGGAAAAGACGATCACCCGCTAGCTTCGGCGTCGCCGCGCAGCTGGATGTCTCCTTTTCCGATGGGACGTACATGCTCAGACGACTGACAACGTTGTCGACAGCGTTCTTCGTGGCGGTTGCGGGACTGACCGTGCCCGCGGCTGGGACTTCTGTGGCCGCCGCGGCGCCACCATCGGTGATCACCCTGGTCACCGGTGACCGCGTCCAGCTGACCAACGGCAAGGCCGTGGTCGAGCCAGGGCCCGGCCGTTCGGGCATCGGCTTCCTGCAGGAGCTCGACGGCGCCGACATCAGGATCGTCCCGGCGGACGCCGCGCCGCTGCTCGCGCGCGGACAGCTCGACCGCCGGCTGTTCAACGTCTCCGAGCTCGTCCGTCAGGGCTTCGCGGGCGCGCCGGCGCTGCCGTTGATCGTGTCCGGCCCGCGGCCGCTCGGGATGCAGGTGGCGCGGACCATGACGAGCCTCGGCGCGGTGGCCGTGACCGCCTCGGTTCCGTTGTGGCAGACGGCGTTGTCCGGGTCGACCCGCATCTGGCTCGACGGGCGCGCGCACCCGGTGCTGGACCGCAGCACCGTGCAGATCGGGGCGCCCGCGGCGTGGCAGGCCGGGTTCACCGGCAAGGGCGTGACGATCGCCGACCTCGACGGCGGCTGGGATCCCGAGCACCCCGACCTGAAGAACGTCGTGGAGGCGGTCGACTTCACCGGCACCGGGATCCGTGACGGCTACGGGCACGGCACGCACACCGCGTCGATCATCGCGGGCACGGGTGCGGCGTCGGCGGGCAAGTACCGCGGTGTCGCGCCGGACGCGTCCGTGATCGTCGGGAAGGTTTGCGAGGACAGCGGTGGCTGCCCCGAGTCCGCGATCATCGCCGGCATGGAGTGGGCGGCCTCGAAGGGCGCCGCGGCCGTGAACCTGAGCCTCGGTGGTGCGCCCACGGACGGCACGGACCCGATGTCGTTGGCGGTCAACAGATTGACGGCCTCGACGGGCACGCTGTTCGTGATCGCGGCGGGCAACTTCGGTCTGCCGGGGTCTGTCGGCACGCCGGGTGCCGCCGACGCCGCGCTCACCGTCGGCAGCGTGACGAAGACCGACGGGGTGTCGTCGTTCACCAGCCGCGGCCCGCGCATCGGCGACTTCGCGGTGAAGCCGGACATCGCCGCGCCCGGTTCGTCGATCGTGGCGGCGCGGTCGAAGGGCACCTCGATGGGTACGCCCGTCAACGACTTCTACACCTCGGCCAGCGGCACCTCGATGGCCACGCCGCACGTGACCGGTGCAGCGGCCTTGTTGAAGCAGGCGCATCCCACGTGGGGCGCTGCCGAGCTGAAAACCGCGTTGATGAACTCGGCCCACGGCGTCGGGCTCGACGTCTACACCGAGGGCGCGGGCCGGCTGGACGTCGCGCGGGCCCTGGACCAGATCGTGCGCAGCACGCCCGCGAGCGTGTCGTTCCCGTACGTCAAGTGGCCGCGTTCCGGTTCGGCGACGCGGACCGTGTCGTACCGCAACGACTCGGCTTCGGAGGTCCGGCTGTCCCTGTCGTTGTCCGGTGCCTCGGTGTTCTCGTTGGCCGCGAAGGAACTTGTGGTTCCGGCCGGTGGTTCGGCCTCGGTCGACGTGACGGCCTCGGCGTCCGGTCCGGGCGGGTCGTTCAGCGGGGTGCTGGTCGCCTCCGCCGGTTCGGTCTCGGTGCGCACTCCGCTGGGCGTGACGCTGGAGGAGGAGAAGTACACGCTGTCGATCGACGCGATCGGGCACGCGGGCGCGGTCCCGTGGTTCTCCTCGGTCCAGGTGATCAACACCGAGACGGGCATCTCGGCCGGCTACTTCTTCGCCGACCCGAAGGCCAACTCGATCCGGGTGCCGAAGGGCAAGTACGACGTGCACGCTTTGGTGTACGACAACGACGGCGCCACGTCGTTGTTGTCCCAGCCGGACACCGTGATCGGCGCGGACGTGACCGTGTCGTTCGACGCGCGCAAGGCGTTGCCGCTGCAGCCCAAGCTGGACCGGGAGGCCTCGACGAGGATGTACCTACTGACGTTGCGGTCGGGCAACGCCACCCGCGACACCGGCGTCGGGGTCATCTCGTCCTACGGCGCCAAGACGTTCGCCGCGCCGTCGCCGCGCGTGACGGGGCGGAAGTTCCAGTTCGTCTACCAGCCGGTGCTGGTCGATCCGTCGGGTGCGCACGCGTACAACCTGATGTTCTTCAACGACGGCGCTATCCCTGATCCCGCCGGTTTCGTGGTGCGGGACTCCGACCTTGCTTCGGTGCGTGCTTCGTACCGGTCGCAGGGGAAGCCCACTCGTGGTGTGCGCGGCGGGTACGCGTACCTCCGCGGTGTGGCGGCGAACGTGACCGTGCTGCTGGACATGCCGGTGCCCTTCGAACGGACGGAGTACTACACGCCGGGGCCCGATGTGGCCTGGGACAGCATGCTCGGGTTGCGCGGTCCGACGAACGACTGGGCCGAGTACCAGGTGTCGCCGCGCAAGGTCTACTCCCGTCGTTCCTACTCGACCGTGTGGAACCGCGGTCCGTTCGGACCGTCCTTGGGGTCCTATGTGGATGGTTGGGGCCTGTCGCGTGACGGTGACACGATCAGCGCGTCGATCCCGCTGTTCTCGCCGATGGGGGACTGGGCGTACACCACGTCGTGGGGTTCCTACTCCAAGGCGTCGACAACGCTTTCGCGCGACGGCGTGGAGGTCGACACCAGCCCGTATCCGGGCTATGTCTCGGCTTCGGTGGATTCCTCTCCGGGTGTGTACACGCTGACGACGACGTCGGACCGCCAGGCGCCGTGGTCGGTGTTCGCGACTTCGGCCTCCGCGACATGGAAGTTCCGCTCGCCGGGCACCGTTTCCGGCCGGACGCCCCTGCCGTTGCTCGCGGTGCGCCCGTCCGGTGACTTCACCGACGGTGTCGCTCCTTCCGGTCCGTTCGTGCTGGACCTGAAGGTGGACAAGCAGGCGGGTGCAACCTACGGGCGTATCGGCCGGGTGTCCGTGGAGGTGTCCTACGACGACGGTGCCACGTGGTCGCGCGTACCGGTGATCGGCACGCACGCGTTGCTGTGCCACCGTCCCGGGTTCGTGTCGCTGCGCCTGGGAGTGTCGGACAGTCTGGGCAATTCGGTCAGCCACACCGTGGTACGCGCCTACCAGGTGGCTCCACGATGAGGCGGTTATCGTCGATCGCATGGCGATGCGCGCGATTCGAGGAGCCACGCAGGTCGACGCCGACGAGCGCGACCAGCTGTTGTCGGCGACGGCCGAGCTGGTCCGGGAGGTGCTCGACCGCAACGGGTTGACGTCCGACGACCTGATCAGCGTGGTGCTGACCCAGACGCCGGACCTGGTGTCCGAGTTCCCCGCCTATGCCGCGCGCATGGCGGGGCTCTCGGACGTCCCGCTGCTGTCGGCGACGGAGATCGCGGTGCCGGGCGCCATGCCCCGCGTGATCCGCCTGCTGGCGCACGTGGAGACGGACCTGCCCCGTGCGTCGATCAAGCACGTGTACCTGCGCGGTGCGGCGGGACTGCGGACGGACCTGCCGCACTGAGGTCTTCTGTGATGGGTTGAAACGTGAATACCCTTCCAATTCTGGACGCTCATGGCCAAGATGGGGGCGCGTTCCCGTCACCGTCGCCGAGGAGCCTCCGTGTTGATCCGCCTGGTCCTCACCGCCGTCCTCGCGCTAGCCGCGCTGACCCCGGCCGCCTCCGGAGCGGCGACCCCCTGGTGGGAGCCGGTGGCTCGGCCCGCGCCGGACTCGGAGATCAACGTGACCGGCGAGCCGTTCCGTGGCACCGACGGCCATGGCCGGGTGCGCGGGTTCGTCGACGCGCACAACCACCTGATGACCTATGAGGGCTTCGGCGGTCGGCTGATCTGCGGCAAGACCTTCTCCACCCAGGGCGTCGCGGACGCGTTGAAGGACTGCCCCGAGCACTACCCGAACGGCCTGGGCGCGATCTTCGAGGGCATCGTGACGAACGACCTCGACGGCCACGACCCGGTCGGCTGGCCGACGTTCAAGGACTGGCCGTCCTACAAGACCGTGTCGCACCAGCAGGACTACTACGCCTGGCTGGAACGGTCGTGGCGCGGCGGCCAGCGCATCCTGGTGACGGACCTGACGTCCAACGCGGCCCTGTGCAACATCTACCCGTTCAAGGACCGTGGCTGCGACGAGATGGCCTCGGTGCGCCTGCAGGCCCGCCGCACCTACGAGCTGCAGGACTTCGTCGACAACATGTTCGGCGGCCCCGGCAAGGGCTGGTTCCGCATCGTCACGACGCCCGCGCAGGCCCGCGAGGTCGTGGCGCAGGGCAAGCTCGCCGTCGTGCTCGGCATCGAGACCTCTGAGCTCTTCGGCTGCCGTCAGCTGCTGGACATCCCGTTGTGCTCGAAGGCCGACATCGACCGCGGCCTCGACGAGATGTACGCCCTCGGTGTGCGCAGCGCCTTCCCGTGCCACAAGTTCGACAACGCCCTGTGCGGCGTCCGGTTCGACTCGGGTACGCAGGGGACGGTCATCAACGCGGCCCAGTTCCTGCGCAGCGGCACCTGGTGGACCACCGAGACGTGCACCGGCCCGCAGCAGGACAACCCGATCGGGGCCGCGGCGCCGAACGCGCTCATCCCCGCCAACGTCGTCGCACCCACCTATGACCCGGCGAAGCGGTGCAACACCCGCGGCCTGACCGCGCTCGGCGAGTACGCCGTCCGCGGCATGATGAAGCGGCACATGATGGTCGAGATCGACCACATGAGCGTCAAGGCGGCGCGGCGCACCCTCGACATCGCCACCGAGGCCCACTACCCCGGTGTGGTGTCGAGCCACAGCTGGATGGACGCGAACTGGACCGAGCGCGTGTACCAGCTCGGCGGGTTCGTGGCGTCCTACGAGATGGACAGCGACGCGTTCGTCCGCGACACCGCGGCGACCGCTCCGCTGCGCCGCAAGTACGACGTGGGCCTCGGGTTCGGCACCGACTTCAACGGCGTCGGTTCGCACCCCGCGCCGCGCGCCGGCGTCACCTATCCGTTCCGCAGCTTCCCGGACGGGCCGTTGGTCGACCGGCAGAAGACCGGTTCACGCGTGTGGGACTTCAATGTGGACGGCGGCGCCCACGTCGGGCTGGTGCCCGACTGGGTGGAGCAGGTGCGGCAGCTGGGCGGCGACCAGCTCGTGACCGATCTGCTCTCCGGGGCCGAGTCGTACCTGCGAACGTGGTCCGGATCGCAGCAGTGGTCCTAGATTCGTCGGCGTGAGCCTCTTCGAACGGTTTCTCGCCGTCGACACGACCGCCATCTGCGATGCCGACAAGACGACTCGGGTGATGCACAGCGCGATCCGCGCCCGGTCGGCGGCAACCCGAGTGTTCGGTCCCGCCTTCACGGTCCGCTGCCGCGACGACTTCCTGGCCGTGGCGCGGGCCGTCGAGACCGCCGATCCGGGTGCGGTGATCGTGGTCGACGGGCGAGCGCACGAGATCGCGCTCGGTGGCGAGATGTTCGCGCGCGCGGCGTTGGTGCGGTCGCTCGGCGGGATCGTCGTGGACGGCGGCTACCGGGACATGGCGTATGTCTCCCGTTGTGAGCTGCCCGTCTACAGCCGGTTCGTCACGCCGATGTCCGGCACCGCGGCGAAACTCGGTGAGCTGCAGGTGCCGGTGACGTGCGGCGGGGTCACGGTCCACCCCGGTGACCTGGTCCTCGCCGACGACGAAGGACTCATCGTGGTCGACCCCGCGCGGGCCGACGCCCTGCTCGATGCCGCCCTGGCCGTCAAGAACGCCGAGAGCAAGATCATCGAGTTGCTGGACGGCGGTAAGACGCTCAGCGACGGCTTCAACCTTGCCGAGCATGTCGACGCGCTCGGCCGCGGCGAACCGTCGGTGCTGCGCCCCCGCTGACCCCGACCAGGTGTGACCCTTCGCACCAGGCACAATGGTGCCCGTGGGTGTCGAGGAGGGAGCAACGGTGGGACAGGGTCAGTTGCGCGGTGTGGTGGCTCTCGACGGGCCGTCCGGCACCGGCAAGTCCTCCGTCGCGCGCAAGCTCGCGAGCGCTCTCGACGCCCGCTACCTGGACACCGGCTCGATGTACCGGGCCGTGACGCTGGCCGTGCTGCGCGCCGGTGTGGACCCGGACGATGCCGGAAAGGTCACCGAGATCGCGCTCGGCGCCCGGCTCGTCGTCGCGACGGACCCGCTGCGGCCGGGGATCTTCCTCGGCGAGGACGACGTGTCCGGCGAGATCCGCGGACCCGAGGTGACGCTGGCTGTATCGCCGGTCTCGGCCGTGCCCGCCGTCCGTGAGCTGCTCGTCGGACAGCAGCGCGCGATCATCGCCGACGCGCTGGACTCCGTCGGCGGCATCGTCGTCGAGGGCCGCGACATCGGCACGGTCGTCGCGCCGGACGCGCCGCTGAAGGTGTACCTGACCGCGTCCGCCGACGCGCGGGCGCAGCGTCGCACCAGGCAGGACGTCGCCGCCGGGCGTACGTCCACTGTGGACGCCGTGCTGGCGGATGTGCGGCGGCGCGACAACTACGACTCCAGCCGCGCGGCGT
Organism: Lentzea sp. NBRC 105346; assembly: GCF_030269605.1. Lineage (GTDB taxonomy): Bacteria > Actinomycetota > Actinomycetes > Mycobacteriales > Pseudonocardiaceae > Lentzea. Next base: position 148,638 of record NZ_BSTQ01000010.1, on the reverse strand, counting down.
CGCCGTTGCGCGCGGCCGACGACGCGGTCGAGGTCGACACGACCTCGCTCGACCTCGCGGGCACCGTCGGCGCGGTGCTCGAACTGGTGCGACAGCGTGGGATGCGGGTGACCGGGTGAGCCTTCCCGAAGGCACCTGGCCGTGGCTCATGGACTTCGGCCGGTGGATCGCGCGCGTGCCGTACCGGTGGCAGTTCCGCGGCGTGCGGGTGCATTCGCGCGAGCGTTTCCCGGCCTCGGGGCCGGTCATCGTGGTGTCGAACCACACCTCGATGCACGACGGGCCGATCCTGCTCGGCGCGATACCCCGGCGGACGGTGTTCCTGATCAAGCAGGAGATGTTCCGCGGGATCGTGGGCTTCCTGCTGCGCAAGATCGGGCAGGTCCCGGTGCGCCGCGGCGAGGTCGACCGCGCGCCGCTGATGACCCTGCTGAAGGTGTTGCGCGGCGGTGGGGTGGTCGGTGTGTTCCCCGAGGGCACGCGCGGTTCCGGTGACGTCGCCGCGGCGCAGAGCGGTGCCGCGTGGCTGGCCCGCTCGTCCGGTGCTCTTGTGGTGCCCGTGGCGCACCGCGGCACCCGGCGCGGTGAGCGGGTCGACGTGCTGATCGGCGAGCCGTTCCCGCTGCCCGAGGCGAAGGGCCGCGCCGCACTGGAGGCCGCCACCGAGCAGGTGCGCGACCGCCTTGCCACCCTGGTGGCCGAACTCGACGAACTTCGTGTGAAAGAGGAAGCGACACCATGACCGAGGACCTGGACGGCACCTGGGAGGACGAGGCCGACTGGTCCGCCTTCGGCGACGAGTCGTTCGACGAGGAGGACGTCGCCCCGCCGCAGCCTGTGCTGGCGGTCGTCGGACGCCCGAACGTGGGCAAGTCGACGCTGGTCAACCGCATCATCGGCCGCCGTGAGGCGGTCGTGCAGGACGTGCCGGGCGTGACCCGCGACCGCGTCGCGTACGACGCGCTGTGGAACGGCCGCAAGTTCACCGTCGTCGACACGGGCGGCTGGGAGCCGGACGCGACGGGCCTGCAGGCCTCCGTCGCGCAGCAGGCCGAGCTCGCGATGGCGACCGCCGACGTGATCCTCGTGGTCGTCGACGCGACCGTCGGCGCGACCACGACGGAGGAGGCCGTCGCTCGCGTGCTGCGTCGCTCCAAGAAGCCGGTGATCCTGGCGGCCTCGAAGGTCGACGACGAACGCCTGATGGCCGACGTCGCGTCGCTGTGGTCGCTGGGCCTCGGCGAGCCGTACCCGGTCAGCGGCCTGCACGGCCGCGGCTCGGGCGACCTGCTGGACGTCATCCTCGACGCGCTGCCCGAGACGCCGCGCGACACGTTCGGCACCGGCGCCGGCGGCCCGCGCCGCGTGGCGTTGGTCGGCAAGCCGAACGTCGGCAAGTCGTCGCTGCTCAACCGCCTGTCCGGCGAGCTGCGCTCGGTGGTGCACGACGTGGCGGGCACGACCGTCGACCCGGTCGACTCGCTGGTCGAGCTGGACGGCGAGGTCTGGCGGTTCGTCGACACCGCGGGCCTGCGCAAGCGCGTGAAGTTCGAGAGCGGCGCCGAGTACTACGCGTCGCTGCGCACCAAGTCCGCCATCGAGACGGCCGAGGTCGCCATCGTGCTGCTCGACGCGCACGAGCCGTTGTCGGAACAGGATCTCCGCGTCCTGACGATGGTCGTCGAGTCGGGCCGCGCGTGCGTGCTGGGCTTCAACAAGTGGGACCTCGTCGACGAGGACCGCCGCAACGAGATGGTCCGCGAGCTCGAGCGCGGCCTGGTGCGCGTGCCGTGGGCCGAGCGGGTCAACATCTCCGCGCTGACGGGCCGTGCGGTGCACAAGCTGGCCCCGGCGCTGCGGACGGCGCTGAACTCGTGGGACACGCGCGTCCCAACTGGTCGTCTCAACCAGTGGCTGACGGAGCTGATCGCCGCGACCCCGCCGCCGGTGCGCGGCGGCAAGCAGCCCAAGGTCCTGTTCGCGACCCAGGCGTCCACGCGTCCGCCGACGTTCGTGCTGTTCACGACCGGTTTCCTGGAGGCGGGCTACCGCCGGTTCATCGAGCGGAAGCTGCGCGAGGAGTTCGGCTTCAAGGGCAGCCCGGTGCGGATCTCGGTACGTGTTCGCGAGAAGAAGAAGGCTTCCGGCAAGAAGTGATGTTGCCTGGTTCACGGCTTTGCGGTTGGTTTGAACCGTGGCCGTGCGCGTGGTGCTTGCCGATGACGAGGCCCTGCTCCGGCGGGGCCTGAAGGTCCTTCTCGAGGCCGACGGCCGCGTCAAGGTGGTGGGGGAGGCCGGCGACGGCGCCGAGCTGATCAGCGTCGTCGAGCAGTGCATGCCCGACGTGGCGCTGATCGACGTCCAGATGCCCGGTGTCGACGGCCTGGAAGCCGTCCGCCGCCTGCGAACGTGGGCCCAGCCGCCGGCGATCGCGGTGCTGACGACGTTCGACCTGGACGACTACGTGGCGACCGCCCTGGACCTGGGCGCCCAGGGTTTTCTGCTGAAGGACGCCGAACCCGACGCCCTGGTGCGCGCGGTCGTCGACCTGGCGGCCGGTGGCGCGGTCCTGGATCCCCGAATCGCCGCCCGGCTGTTACCGCGGCTGCGCGGTTTCCGCGCCAACCGAGCCCTGGATTCCCTGTCGGCCAGGGAACGCCAGGTGCTGGAGTTGGTCGCAAGTGGACGGTCGAACAACGCGATCGCCGAGGCCCTGTCGTTGTCCGAAGCGACCGTGAAGTCTTACGTGTCAACGGTTCTGACGAAGCTGGGCGTGGAGAACCGCGTGCAGGCCGCGCTGGTGGCGCACCAGGTCGGCGGTGTCTGGTGAAGGTCCTGGCCCGCGAGATCCTGATCGTCGGGCTGTGCGCGAGCGTGGCCCTGATCGCGCCCGACCGGCCGTTCGAATGGTCTTCCTGGACCTCGTACCTGGGCTGCTTCGCCCTGCCGCTGCGCCTGCGCTGGCCGGGCCTGGCGGCGCTGCTGTGCATCCCGGGCGTGGCCGGTGGTCTGGGCTGGGCGCCCGCCTTCGTCGCCCAGTACCGGGTTGGCCGCACCGAACGTTCAGTCCCGATCATGGTCCTGTGGGTCACCGCGCTGACCGCGGCGTCGATCGTCCCGGTGATGCTCACCGAGGTGATTCCACTAGGCTCGCTGCTGCTGGCCACGGCCTTCGCGTTCGGCCTGGCGGCGGCCCCGACAGCCCTGGGCGTCCTGGTCGCCACGCGCCGAGAGCTGACGCGCAGCCTGCAGGAGGCCCGCCGAGCCCGCGCCGCCGAACTGGAAGCCCAGGAAACGAGCGCCCGAGCGTCCGAGCGAGCCCGCATAGCCCGCGAAATCCACGACGCGGTAGGCCACCACGCAACCCTGATCGCCGTCGAGTCCGCCGCCTTGGCCGCCACCACGTCCGATCCAGTAGTGCGCGAGACGGCGTTGCGCCTACGTGGCCTGGCCAAGGAGTCCCTGGCCGAGATGCGAACCGCCCTCGGCCTCTTGTCCTCCGGTGTCACCTACCGTTCTCTGGACGAACTGATCGACCGAGCCCGCTCGGTGGGCGTAGCGGTAACCCTCTCGGAGTCCGGCTCGGCCGACCTCTCCCCGGCAGTGGAACGCGCGGTTTTCCGTGTGGTGCAAGAAGCCCTGACCAACGTGACCAAACACGCCCCCGGCGCATCCGTCTCGGTGGACATCTTCCGCGGCCCATCCGTAACCGTGACAGTCGCAAACGGACCTTCGTCCGAGGTCCCCCTCGGCGGCGACGGCGGCCAGGGCCTGCACGGCCTGTCCGAACGCGTCCGCACCGTGGGCGGCACGTTCCGCACGTCCCGCCGCCCCGACGGCGGCTTCGTCGTCACCGCCGTCCTACCGACCGGTACGTCCAAGGTTGGCGAAAATGACTCTACTTTCGGAGGTGGCGAACGCGGCGCCGCCACCGCATAGTGGCTTCGTCGGTCGAGATCGGGGGATCGGTCGGACCGAGGGACGCGGGGACCCGCCATGCGGGTCCCCGCCGTATTTCCAGGTCAGATCGGGTTTGGGGGCCCGTTTCCGGGGCCGTTCTCGGGTGCGCTAAGCTTTGCGGGCACGCCGGGAACGGGGTGTGGCCGGGACGTGGCGCAGTTTGGTAGCGCACTTGACTGGGGGTCAAGGGGTCGCAGGTTCAAATCCTGTCGTCCCGACGGCCAAGAGGGTTCTCGCAGGTCATAGCCTGTGAGGACCCTCTTTTTGTGATCTTGCCGAGTTCTTCCGGGTCGAGCACGCCGCTCATCGACCCCTTTACTCGGAGGGTTCCCGGAATGCCTCTGCTGGACCTGAACAAGCTCACTCTCGGCCTCTCGAAGACCTGGGTCGGCTATCTCCGCGACTGGGACCGCACCCTGCGCTCCGCCAGTCATCCGGAGACCACTCGCTACAACTATCTGCTGGCCGCTGCCCAGCTCGCCCGGTACCTGGGGGAGTACTCGCCCGACCCGGATGCGGACGATGCCGCTGCCGACCCGTGCTCTGTCACGCGCGCGCACATCGAGTTCTTCCAGGCGTGGATGATCGAGACCCGGTCCGGTGCCACGGCGCTGAACAAGCACAAGGGCCTGCAGCAGTTCTTCAAGTGGCTGATGGTGGACGAGGAGGACATCGACCGCTCGCCGATGGAGCGGGTGAAGCAGCCCAAGCCGCAGAAGAGGCTGATCCCCATCATTCGTGACGACGACACGAAGAAGGTTCTGGACACCTGTAAGGGCAAGTCGTTCACCCAACTGCGGGACGAGGCGATCATCCGCCTCCTCTACAACACCGGCGGCCGGCTGTCCGAGATCGGCAACCTCATTCTTGAGGACATCGACTAGGACGTCGATTCCGTGCACTATCAGGGGAAGGGCAACAAGGACCGGCGTGTCCGGTATGGACCGAAGACAGCTCGAGCGATCAGCCGGTACCTCCGCGCCCGCGCGAAGCACAAGGGTGCGGAGCTACCGAACCTATGGCTGGCCGACCGCGGCGTTCGCCCGCTGAACCCGAACGGCATCAAGATCATGCTGAAGCGTCGCGGTCTATCGGCGGGCTTGTCAGGGGTGCATGCGCACCGGTGGCGGCACAACTTCGCGCACGAGTGGAAGCGCGCCGGTGGTGATACCGGCGATCTGATGTTGTTGCTCGTCTGGACGTACGAGGACATGCCGCGCCATTACGGCGCCAGCGCGGCGGCTGAGCGTGCGCAGGAGACGCAGCTGCGGATGGGGATCGGTGAGAATGTCTGAGGCCTTCATCGTCCGCCGCACCGTCGCCGTGATCATGGCCGTCGTTGTGGGACTGACCTTCCTGTTCGGCTTCGGCAACGTGCTGAGCCTTGGTCTCCGGCTGGGCGTTCCAGGCTGGGTGGCGCCTCTCGTGGCGCCCGCGGTCGATCTATCCGTGCTGGGACTGTTGATCGGCCTGCGTCAGCTAGCGGCAACGGGCGCCACACATGACGAACTACGGCCCGCGCGCCGACTACTGATGTTCTGCAGCATGGTGACCCTGGCTTTGAACGTCGCCGATCCGATCATCGCGGGCGAGTACGGCAAGGCGGCCTTCGACGCGGTCGGGCCCCTGCTACTCATCGGCTGGTCTGACGTCGGGGTGCGCCACGAGGCGTTGTTTGACCGAGTGGAGGTGAAAGGACTCCATCCGCTGCCTGTCGTGGCGGGCGGCGTGGAGCTGAGGGCAGCCTGAGTTCGGAGATGCGGGTGAGGGTGGCAAGCAGCCCTGACAAAGCCGGGACGGATCGGTACTGCCAGACGGTCCGGGTCCGGCGAGCGAGACGGAAAGGTATACGTGCAGGAACCAGCGAGTAACGTCCCTCAAGCGGACCACCAGCTCAAATCTGGCGGATATGGGCTGGACAGCGGCGCGCACCCCGGACGGCGTCCGGGCGAACTCCCGACCCGGTTCACCAATGACCGGAAGGAGGCCGCGGGGAAGGTCCACGGCGTACCCGCGGCGATGCCGCAGGGGCAGGAACTGGGTGCCTACTCCGTCGATCGGTCGAACAGTGAACGTGGGAACCATCGCGGGTCGTTCCCGGAACCGGCCGGCCAGGCCGGGAGCGGGATAGGTGCATCGTCCGCCGAAGGCACGTGGTGGGGCGGAGGGCCCGTAGTAGTCCGAGGGCGGGAAAGCCGTCCACATGGCGAAGGGGGCCAGCAAACCAGCGGCACGGATGCTGGAATGCCAGGAGGTCGTCGGTGAATACCGATGCGCTGGAGGCCGCGTTCTTCGACGCGGAACGCCGGGTACTGGAGATCCAGGCCAAGCTGCACCGTTGGCTGTGATCCGTTCTTCCGAAACCGCCGCTGGCGGGGGATGGGAGGCGCCAGAAGTTGTTCTGGTGACAACTGATTCGTCCGATGGCCGGTGTAATCCCGGTCCCTCATGGTGCATGGAGGAACAGCGACATCCCCATGGTTGCGACTGGTCATCAATGCTGTGAAGCGGGATGTAACGGGGATAACCGGCGACCTCGACGTCCGGGACGCCTCTAGCAAGCTGCCTATGGTCAGGAGACGAACGCACGTCCGAACTGTCGTTAGTAGCAACGGACCCACGCGAGGTAACGGGTCTGGCCCGCAGAGGGCATGGTTCGCCGGGACGGGTAGGTCCAACGGTGCCCGTTCGTGCATCCACGTGGCGGCCCGGCAGACAGTGCGGACCTAAGGGCAGCGTCAAACGGATGAATCGGAACGGAGTAACCCCATGCGGTGCTCTCGCCGGGACTTGTGCTCGGCGAGCAGGCGACCAGGCCGGATGCCCGGATGGGGAGGGATTGCCCGAGAAGCGAACGCGTGGGGTAACGCCCACGATATGCCGACGCGGGCACGGTCATGTGGATGGTTGAGGTGCCGGTGGCAGGACGAAACGGAAACGACGGAAAGTCCAGTGTGGACTGTCTGATTGGAGGCTGGTCATCGATTCCCTGGCGGAAGCTGGAGACTGCGGTGTACCGCCTGCAAAAGCGCATCTTCCGAGCCTCATGTCGTGGCGACGTGGCGGTAGTTCGCAGTGTGCAACGCCTGTTGATGAAGTCGGAGGCCGCTCGCTGTCTTGCGGTGCGCCGGGTGACGCAGGACAACCAGGGCAAGCACACGGCCGGGATCGACGGCGTCGCCTCCGTCTCGCTTCAGTAGGGATTTCCCTTGCCGCCGACGTGCGGCGCATACGGTTATCGCGTCACCGATCAGGTGTCGACGACTTATCGTCGGCAGGTCGGCGCGGTCATGCTCGTCACCGTGTTCGCAATCACCATGTGTTCCTTCGGGTCCCCAGAACGGCCGGTCTCAGTGAACCGGTGATCAGCACGTCTAAGATCAAGAGCGCCATCCATGATTCAGCATGTGGTCTGGGTTTACTCGCACAGCAGTTCGTTGCGGATCCTGCATTTGACGGCGTTCGCGTCGCTCGTCGTACGGAACGGCTTGCCGTGATCGTCGACGGTCAGCACACCGGATTCGCCTGCTGACGACCAGTAGACGTCGACCACCCACCTGCAATCGCACTTCAGTGTCAAGGCGTTGAACATGAACGTCTCGGCCTCTGACTCTGCGACCCGGTAGGGAAACCTGATGGGCTTGCTCTCGAAGTCGGCCACTCCGGCAATGGTCGCGCCAGGTTCGAGAGCGTTGGTGGGCACGGACTTCGGTGGTTCAGCGTCCAAGTCGACGTTCATCCACCGCCACGCCCACTGATCGCCGCACTCCCTGGACACAAACGTCCCCGTGATCGGCGGATTCCGCTCAACCACTCGTACCTTCATGTCGGTGAGTACCACCTGGGTCGCGCTGCGACCCTGGATGGTGAATTGAACGTGCGCGCCGGAGATATTGTTTGCCGCTGCGGCGCCGTCCGCGCCAGCGGACCAGTCTCTCCAGCCACGCTGCATGACGACGCTCGCCGTGAACTGTGAGATGTCTATTTGATCCGGTGACTTTGGCACGACCCACGCTGTACCGCACGTTGGTGTGACCGCGTCGGCGGCGACCGTGAGCGGCGCTGCCGTCGAGTCCTTGCGGTACTGCAGGTAGGCAAAAATTGCTCCGCCGATCAGCAGGGCAGCCGTGCCGATCGCCACCGAGACGCGCACTTTCTTGTTCTGGAACCAGTGTCGGCCGACCCTCACATGCAGATCACCGCCGACATGCGAGCTGACCACAAAGTTGCCGTCACCACTCACGTCCGTGCGATTGCGATCGTGCTTGCTCTTGGAGCTCATCGGCGGGTCCTCTGCGATCGGCGGATGCTTCGTCCATCGCCGGGGACTGGTGATTCGTCACCGTGAGCGAGAGGTTCACACTGTTGGAGTATCAGTGGGCGGCTTCTGGGCCGATGAACCCTTGTTGCCGCACTTTTCGCCGATCATCACCTTCGCGCTGTTGTTATGTGTGGCACCGGAGTCGCGAGATCCAGCTGACGTGCCAACCGTGGGCGGGTCCATCGCCCGCCGTACCCACGCGCACGCCAGCGGAGCAGCTAAACGACACGGTGTTGACCGCGTCAATGGCTGACACATCGATCCTCCAGGCGAAGACCGTGGTCATTCCTCCCCGCATCGAATCAACCCCCGACTACGGCTCGATCTCCGGGCGCAGCGGGAGTAGCGAACTCGCGTGGAGACACGATGACGTTCGTAACAGCAGTGGCGTCGCGACAAGGCAGAGGGATTGCTCATGCCCGAATGGGTCGACTCAGGCGATAAGATCGCGTCGATCGTCGGCGGAGCTTCTGGCTTGCTGTCACTCGTCGTCGCGGTGCTGGCGTACCGCGCACAAACGGCTAAGCCGCCACGAAAGCGCCGCTACCTCGTGGTGTGTGCGGCCGTCTCCGGGCTCCTGGCGGTGCCGTCGCAGCTCAACAACATCACCCCTGCGGTCTACGCGTTGACGGGCCTTGCTGTGCTCCTGTTGCTCGTGCACTTCGTGCTGACCATGCGCAGCGAAGTTCCGTTCGATCAGAAGATCCGGCGGTTGCTCGTGGCGCAGAAGCAGCACGCGATGGGCATCAAGTACCGCTTCGGCACTCTCCACGCGCCGACCATCAACTCCATCTACGTCGAGCAACGCGGCCACAGCTCGACCGAAGACGCGCAGGTCGCCAAGGTCGTTCCACTGACCACACTGCTTTCCGCAGATCACAGCTGCCTGCTGGAGGGCGGCCCCGGCAGCGGAAAGTCGACCTTCGTTACGCGAGCGGTGGCGAGCTCGTCCGAACACTGGACCGAAACCCGCCGGTTCCGCAGCCGCGTCAAAGCCCCAGAGAGTCCGCACGTGGCGCTGTACCTGCCCGCGACCATGCTCGTCGGTCAATCCGTCACTTCCGCGCTTGCCGCCTTTGCCCGCGAACTCGGCGCACCGGTGCCGGAGGAACTGCTGGAACGCCCGCCTTGGCGCGGGGTCAGCTGGCTCGTATTCATCGACGGACTCGACGAGATCCAAGACACGCACGAGCGGTCGCGGATCCTGCACGTGCTGGGGGAGGCGGTGCGGACCGGCCCGCACCGGTTGATTATCACGACCCGGCCGCTCAGTCCCAGTGAGACGAACGAACTCTCGAGCGCCCGCTACTTTCGGTTGCGTTCGTTCACCCCAGACGACCTGGCGACGTTCGCCGGAAACTGGGCCCGTACGCGTTCGCAATTTGGCAGTTCTGATGCATTCCTGGAGAAGCTACGCCGGTCCGGACTCGCCTCACTCGCCCAAGTACCGCTTATCGCAACGATGGCCGCGTTGCTCTACGAAGACGACCCGCTGCGCACCCTTCCGGCGAACCGCACGAAGCTGTACGAGGAATTCGTGGTGCTCCTCCGCTCTGGACGCGTGACCGAAACCCGTGAGGCCACTGCCGACCAGCTCTTCCCCTGGCTGACCGAGCACCTCGACGAACTCTTAGCCGTCCTCGCTCACCACACCGTTTTCTCATCAGGCGTGTCCCTTTTCGAACACGCATCGGCCTACGTGCGAACGCACCATCCCCAGCTGACCGAGTCCTCCTGGCGCGGCGTTCTGCGCAGCACACTGACCACCAGCGGCTTGCTGTTGCAGCGCGGAGCTGACGTCGAGTTCCTGCACCAGAGCATCGCCGAATACATCGCGGCAGCGCCGAAGGTGAACACGTTCGACTTCGAGCGGTGGCGCGAGCTGATGAACGACGCCTCGACGAGAAGCTTCGCGCTGTTCTCCGTGGGGCATCAGCCACAGCTTGCGAACCAGATCGCGGGGCAACTGCTTGAGAGCGACGACACTCTCGACGTCATCGCGGCCGGCAGGCTCCTCGCCGACGGTGCGTCGGTCGAGCCCGGCATCTTCCACCGCGTCGTAAAGGCGATCCTGCGCGTTTACGCGGAGGACGAGGACTATCTGCTCGATTGCCTGGACATCCTCGTCGCCTTGCTGCACGGCCCGGACGTGCTCAGGCGACTGCAGGCGTTCTGCACTGATGACGCCCAGGGCGCGTGGCAACGCGCGTTGCTGGCTGACGCGCTGCTCGCACATGCTCGAGCGGAGGCGATCGCACTGCTCAGACGTATCGTCGTCAGTCGGTCGATCCGCGATCCGTGGACACGGAAGTGGGTGTTGCAGCGCCTGGTGGCTGAGGGAGACCTGTTCGGCGAACTCCTGGCACGGGCGAAGACGACATTCGCCGGCCGGGCCCCGCTGGCCAGTGACGACAAAGCCGGTATCGACGCCGCACGCAGGCTTCTCGCCGACCTGCGTCTGTCTACCGAGGACCGCACCGATATCGCGATCATGCTGCTGGACGCCGACGACACCAGTGGCCTCGCACTCGTCCACGACTGCGCTCGGACCGGCAACCGCGGAGCCCGCCTGGACGCGGCCAAAGCCCTGCATCGGAACCATTGCCCCGGAGGGTTCGAAGCGCTGTTGGTGCTGGCGCACGATCGCCGGGCCGGTCCGAGTGCACGATTCGAATCCATCGTCCAGCTCGCCGCTGGACATCGGGAGCACGCCGCCTCGGCACTCGCCAAGCTACTGGTGGACACTCGGAATAAGGCACCCTCGCCGACTTCGCCCAGAAAAGCGATCATGATCCAGCTGCAGGACCAGCTAGACCACGCCGCGGCGCAGGAGTCGGCACACCACGTGGCACTCCGTAAACGCGAGTCGATCAACGATCGCATCGCGTGCGCGGAAATTCTGCAGACCTCTGGTTCGACGTTGGCGGTAGAGGCGCTCACCTCCATCGTGCGCGATCAAGAACTGCCCCCGTTGCAGCGGTATCTCGCCGTAAGGGCCGCACAGATATCAGGCCTGACCGGCACGGCAGACTTCTACTTCGAGCTCAGCCTCGATCCAGCTATGCCGGTCTGGTTGAAGATGAACATCGCAACAGAACTGCGTCATCGCCGCGATCCGCGATATGTCACGGTCCTGATGGAGCTGGTCCGTCAAGGCGACCGGAGATCGACCATATACCGCACATTTTCCTGCCGCGAACTCATCAAGGCCGGCGAGTCGAGCGGATGGAAACAGCTGTTGAACATGGCCGCAGACCCCTCCGGCGCATCGGACCGTGAGCTGGCGATCAGTACCCTCGTGGCAGAGATCGAAGAACTGCCCGACGTCGCTGTGACAAGACTGCTCGACCTACTGTTCGAAGGCGGCATCGAAATCAATTCCCGAATGGAAGTCGCACTGAGGATCGCGAAGGACGGGCACGCGAGAGCGGACAACTTTATCTTCGAGTTCGTCACGTCGCCCTCGCTCACACCGGCAACGCTGACGTCCGCCATTCGCCGACTGTGTGCCGCCCGGTCGGCGGAAGACTTGCTCTCGGTGCTCGATCGCCTCTCCGTAGATCCGCCGAAACAACGCCAGGTAGCCCGCCTCATCGCCTGGGAGTTTGAAAGCGTGGAGGCGCTGGTCGCCTCGCGCGCGCTGGTGATCGATGAAGGCGCCCCCGCCGTGTTGCGCCGGTCGGTCGCCGCTGTGCTCAGCTGGGCTCATGATCCCTACGGCGTTGCCCACCTACGTTCCCTTAAAGGTGACCCATTCGCAGCGCGAACACTGGTAGACGTCAAGCTCGACGAACCCGGTGAAATCAGCGGCTACAGAATCGGCGAACTGGTTGAGCAGGACGAAAGCGTCGAGCCTGGAGAATCACACCAAGAACGAAATATCGAGCCGGAAGCAGCTGTTCTCAAATTGGTAGCGCTGGACCCCAGCGCACCTGCGGCAGAACGACTTAAAGCCGCAGACGCCCTCCTCTCTCGCGATGACACAGAAGTCGTACACGCGTACGACCTTATTGCAGATGACAAGGCAGTGGAACCAGAATCAAGGCAGATCGCGACGTTGAGAATGATCCGGCTTCACCGTCCGCGCGCCATCGAGCGCGCCGTGCGTCTGCTGCACAGCGACGAGCTATCGCAGGATGACCGTCATGAACTCGGTGAAGCCCTCGTCCACGAGGCGGGTCTCACCGGAGCCACCGCCTATCTGGAGGCAGCGGAGCCCGGTGAAGCACTTGAGCTGCTCAGTGTGCTGAAGGAAGAATTTCAGGGTGCGGCGGTTCTCGCCCACGCGTTGAGCATTGACACCCGCTTCGAGCCTGAGGTTCGGTTGGAAGCTGTCGAATACGCCGCCAGCAACGGTCGGCCAGAGGCGCTGGAATCAATCGACAAAATCGCGGAAGCCATGCGCGAAGAATCATTGAGTCGAGCACGTGGGCCGCGACGTCGCCTGTCGTCACTGTTCCGTATATGACTCGCAGAGCCGACTCGCCAGCGTCGCCGAGTGCGCTGGACAGGGTTGCGAGGCGCGGCGCAGAGTGGTGCGTCCGCGGCCAGCCTCCAGTTGATTGCGGACGTAGAGCACGACGTGCTGGTGGGACAGATCTTCGAGTCTGATCAACCCGATGTGCGGGATCAGATCTTTGTGGACATACGCGTGGTAGTTGGCCATCGTGGTCGGCTTGAGCGTTAATGCCTTGGTACGCAACCAACTCGCGAGGTAGTCGGCGACCGTTTGCCGGTCGTCGATGACGATGCCGGTCCGTTCGTACTCCAGCACTTTGCTGAGAGCGGCTTGTGCGTCTGCCTTGGTCGCGAAACCACTGCGGCGTCGCGTCCGTCGCTTGCCGTCGAGCGACGGCAGATCGACTGCGTAGGTCCAGGTGCCATGCTTGCGGTTGGTCAGCTTCGGGCAGCGGGCTCCGAGTTGACGGCCGTCGGCACCGCGGCAGGCACACCTGCGATAGACGCGACCGCGGTTCGGGTTCTTCATGACGACTCCGCCGGTCTCCTTGCTCGTCTGCTCCTGGTGAGCAGCGAAGGATCGGAGCATGGGCCGGGTGCGACCACCCCGCGACCACAGGCCGCATCGTTGCTGGTCTGACCGGTGCCACTTGTGACTGTGACAACGGCTGTGCGCGCCAGCGCCAGCACGTCTGAGTTGAGGTCTCGCAGGGTTAGTCCAAGGCGTGGGCCGGCGCCTCGCCGGTGATCTGCCAGAGGCGTGAGCTGAGGTACCAGTGGTCGTTGCCGATCAACGACAGGCGCCGCGCCCACGCTGGTCCAAGTAGGTCCAGCGCCTCGGCCAGCGTCATGGAACGCTCGGGCAGATCACTCGCGAAGGCTTCCACGAGTTGCCGGATGGTGACCGGCGACGGGTGGTTGGCGTGTAGCACCTCGCCGCGAGGCAAGTCGGAAAGCCGGGCCAGGGCCGCGATCGCGCGCGCCAAATCGTGGACGTGGATGACGGACGATTGAGCCGCGCCGTCGTTCACCCAAGTCCCGAGGTGTTCGAGCAGGCCGAGAAGTCCGGGGACGACCCAGCGGTCGCCTGGTCCGTAGATCAGGTGCGGGCGCAGCACTACACCGCCCGCGGCGAGAACGAGTCGTTCGGCGGCCAGACGCGTGCGGCTCGTGGGGGAGCTGGGGTCGAGCTCGAGGTCGCCGACGTCGGCACCGCGGTGTACGCCGTCGCGGTAGACGGCCGCGGTGCTCAGGTAGATCACCCGGCCGATGCCCGCGCGGTCGGCTTCGGCGAGGAGGTTGGCGGTGCCGATCGTGTTGACCTCGTGGCAGGTCTCGAAGTCGCCACCGATCTGCGATGCCAGGTGCAGCAGGGTGTCGCGGCCGTCGCACAGTCCGTGCAGCGACGCCGGGTCGGTGAGGTCGCCCGGCCAGACCTCGACTCCCTTGTCGAGGACCGGCCTGCGGTTGGCCAGCACGCGTGCTCCCTCGAGACGGCGCGCCACAGCGCTGCCGACGAAACCGGACGCGCCGGTGACGATAACGTTGACCACGATCAGATCGTCTTGGCGGTGACCAACGTCGTGGCGACAGGCTTGCCCGCCTGCTCGGCGACGACGCGGGTGACGGCCTGGCCGAGCCGTTCGGCGCGAATGGTCGTGGGCTCGTTGAGTTCCGCGAACCGGTGGAACTCCGACGACATCGCGAGTGGGACGACGCGGCCAGGGCCGTTGAGCTGCTGGACCGCCTGGCGTGCCGCCTCGAGCAGGAGCATGCCGGGTACGTGGTCCACAGCGTGGTCGAACAGCACCGGATGGTCGCTGGGAACCCGCAGTCGCCAGGTGTCCGGTTCGCCGGTCGCGCCGAGCACGACATCGTTCGGGCGATACCTGCCGACAACGGCGGGCTCGATCGGTTCGACGCCTGGCACGGCGCAATGTTGAGTGGTGTTTACCTGGCCTTTGCGCAGTCGGGCATAAACACCCTTAGATACGCTGGAAAGCTTGCCGAGCCCGGTTCCGATCTGTTCAAAACCGCGGAAGATTCGCATGTCGAACGTGATGTCGACGATCGAGGATCCGCGACGGGAAACGTCTCGTCCGATGACTTCCACGGTGATTTTTGCCGGTGCGTCCTCGATGATCAGGCCCGTGAGATCGACATTGTGCGCCAGCTCCCACATGATGAACGGCGCGTCCAGTTTGATGTCGTAGCCGACGTGAGCGACCAGTAGGCCGGCCTGACGTATGGTCTCCGCCAGGATCATCGGATCATGGTGTCCCGCAATGGGTTCATAGAAGCTGTGCTGGCGTGGCCACATGGCGCCGACGGCGAACGTATCCTCGCTAAGGCGGTGCCAGTGGGTGGGTAGTACTTCGGCCACCGCGGCCCGGTGCACAAGCCTGCGCGGAACCGTTTGCTGGAAATCGTCCTGCCACGGTGTATCGGTTGTCAGCTCACGAGTTGCTAATGGCAGCAGTGCGGTCACTTTCGTTCCCCCAGGCGGACTTGGAACATGTCTGGTTAGTAGTTTACATACTGGCCAGTATCTTCGTGGGTGAAGCGAGGAAGGTCACCGTTCAAGCGGTTCGGGACCCGGCAGGCGAAAGATCGGAAAGGCGATTCTCGATCACCAGTCCGGGCAGCATCGCGTTCCAGAACGCCACCAGTCGCTGGTGGAGGTCCTTGCGCCCGGTGAGCACCTGTGAGGTCAGCTGGATACCGGTGAACGATCCGACCAGCATCTCCGCGACGCCGGGCACGTCCACGCCTGCTCGCAGCCATCCCTCGGTGTTCGCCGCCTCCAGCAGTCCCCGCGCGGTCTCGATCCAGCCGAGGTAGGGCCTGGCGTCACCGCGGACGAACGACTGCTCGACCACGAGCCGGATTCCCGCACGCACCAGCGTGTCCTCGCGCAGTGCGGTCGCGAACATGTGCGTGAGGTCGATCAGCGACTGCATCGGCGAGCCGCTCGTCAGGTCGCCCTCCGCCATCCAGTTGAACTGCTCGGCGACGATGGCTCGCGAGAGTTCTTCCTTCGAGGTGAAGTGGAAGTACAGCGCACCCTTGGTCATCTTCGCCTGCTGCAAGATCTGCGCCATGGTCGCGGCCTCGTAGCCGTGCCGGTCGAAGATCACCGCAGCCGCGGCGAGGATGCGGCGCCTCGTCTGGATCGAGCGGTACTGCTTGGGCTCGGGCTTGCTCGGGGTCTTACTGGGCTGCGGCATAGGGCAGTCCGGAGTCAGGCACCTCGCACAGGCGCTCCTGGATGGCCAGCACGACGGCCGAGGTGCGGTTCGGGCAGTTGAGCTTGGCCAGCACGTTACCGACGAGCCGCTTGACGCCGTGCTCGGAGATCCGCAGCCGTCGCGCGATCTGCTTGTTGCTGAGGCCCTCGACGAGCAACTGCAGCACCTCGCCCTCGCGCGGTGTCAGCGCGGCGACCGGCTTGCGCGGCGCCTCCTGCGGTGTCGTGGTCGCGCGGGCCAGCAGCCTGCGCGCCATCTCGGTGGAGACCGGCACCTTGCCGCCGCGCGCCTGGCCGATGACCTCGGTCAGGGTCTCCACGTTCAGGTCCTGGTGGTCGATGTAGCCGTCCGCGCACACACCGGCGGCTTTCGCGACGTCCTCGTCGTTCGAACTGTCCACCAGCGCCAATAACGTCGTGCCCTGCCCGCGCAGCTCGGCGACGCGCTCTGTTCGGTCGGCGAGGTCTCTGGCGAGCACGGCCATCACGTCGTAGCGTTCGCCGGCCGGCACCTCGTGCAGCGACGTGAACGACGCGATCTCGTGGACGTTTGGCATCGTACGGAGCATTCCTTCGATGCCGAACCGCGTCACCGCGCTCTTCAGCACCACGGCAACGCTCACACCGGCGTAGCTCACGTCGCGCAACATTCCCAAAGTCCTTCCGTTGACGGCGGATGATCAGCCGAAGGGTTCTTTCCAGAAAGCCGCGCTCTGACCCCCCAGATGCTGCCCCCAGCAGTCCGGCTCAGCCGAACGAGACGAGTAAAAACCGACCGCGCGGTTTTGTCAAGCCGTTGACCTGCGGCGGAGAGATCGTTCGCTGTGAGCTGGCCTACGGGTACCAACGGCTACCCCAGGCGGTCCGGGTGGGCAGGACCAAGCGCCAGGTCAGGCGTCGTTGACCTCGCGAGGGTGCGGGCGGCACAGTTTCGAATGGTCATGTCCATTCACCAGAAATGTCTGGGGTGATCTGGTGGTTGATGAGTCGACCATTGGTGTGCGCCTTTCCGAGTTCACTGTAGAAATCGATCCCGCGCGGGCCCGTGAATTCGCGCGCGTGATCGGCGAAGACGATCCCGTGTACCTCGATCCAGCCGCCGCGCGGGCCGCCGGGCACCCGGACCTGCTGGTCACGCCGACGTTCCTCTTCGGACTGGAGCTGGAGCACGGTTCCGTGCTGGAGTTCTTCGCCTCGCGTGGCGCGGAGCTCTCGGCGACTCGGCACGTCGAACAGGGATTCACCTATCGGCGTCCTGTCGTGGTCGGAGACCGGCTCACGTTCACCCCTGAGATCACCGATTTCTACCGGCGCCGCGGCAATGCGTTCGTAGTGCAGGAGACCGGCGTTGCCGATTCCACGGGGGAGTCGGTGGCGTCGCTGCGTCAGGTCATCGCGTTCATGGGAGGCGACCGTGGCTGAGCTCACCGTCGGGCCGATCAGCCGGGAGACGTTGCAGGAGTTCGCCTCCGCGTCCGGCGACCCCAACCCCATCCACGTGGACCCCGCCGCAGCGCGCGCGGCGGGGATGGACGACGTGATCGTGCACGGGATGTTCTCCATGGCCCAGCTCGGCCGCCTGCTGACGAAGTCGTTCTCCCAGGAGGCCATCCGATCGTTCCGGGTCTCATTCGTCGCGCCCGTGCCGGTCGGCGCCGCGCTGACCTGTCGTGGACGCGTCGTGGACGACACCAAGGTCGTGCTCACCGCGGCGTTGCCCGACGGCACCACCGTGGCCCGCGGTGAGGCCTTGATCGACACACAGGAAGGGACACGGCGGAACCGTGTACGTGAAGGATGATCGTTCCCACCTCGGCAGGCGCCTGACCACCTGGCGCGACCTGCCGCGGGCGCAACAGCCCGCCTGGCCGGACCCGCTCGAGCTGCGGTCCGTGCTCTCCTGGCTCTCCCGCGCGGATCCCCTGGTGTCGCCCGCCGACTGCGACGCGTTGTTCGAACGGATGGGTGCCGTCGCGCGGGGCGAGGCGTTCCTGCTGCAGGGCGGCCCGTGCGCCGAGACGTTCGCCGAGGCCTCCGCGGTCGGCGGCACGCTGCGCACGCTCGACCAGATGGCAACGCTGCTCGAGTACGCGGGTGCATCGCCGGTCGTGCGAGTGGCGCGGCTGGCCGGGCAATACGCCAAGCCGCGGTCGTCGTCCGTGGAGCGGATCGGCGGTGTCGAGGTCCCGGTCTACCGTGGTGACGCGGTCAACGGGGTGTCCCTTGAGGACCGCCTGCCCGACCCGCGCCGGCTGCGGATGGCGTACCACACCGCCTCGTCCACTTTGGACATTATGCGCGGCTCGGGGTTCTTCACCAGCCACGAGGGGCTGCTACTGGACTATGAGGACGCGCTGACGCGCGGTGGGTACGCGACCAGCGCGCACCTGCTGTGGATCGGGGAACGCACTCGTGACCTCGGCGGCGGGCACGTCGGGTACTTCTCGTCGATCCGCAACCCGATCGCGGTGAAGCTCGGGCCCACGGCGCGGCCTTCGGATGTGGTGGCGCTGGCCGACCGGCTGGACCCGGCGCGGACGGCGGGGCGGTTGACGTTCATCAGCCGCATGGGTGCGAGGAAGGTACGAGACGTGCTGCCCGCGCTAGTGTCGGCGGTTCCCGAGGCGGTGTGGGTGTGCGATCCCATGCACGGCAACACCTTCACCTCGCCCGACGGGTACAAGACCCGCTCGTACGACGAGGTGCTGGACGAGGTTCGCGGGTTCTTCGAGGTGCACCGCGCGCTGGGCACCCACGCGGGCGGCCTGCACCTGGAGCTGACCGGGGACGACGTCACCGAGTGCCTCGGCGCGGGCGTCACGGACCTGAGTCTTCGCTACCAGTCGGCGTGCGACCCGCGCCTGAACCGGGCCCAGTCCCTGGACCTGGCCTTTGAGGTTGCGGCCCTGCTCCGCACCCCAGTCCTGGTCTGAAGTGCCGTTGTGGCCACTTTGACGGACCGCGGATCCGTCAAAGTGGCCACAACGGTTACGTCAGGGCGTAGTCCGGGGACATGGCCGTGGCGAGGCGGAACTGGGTCGCGGCGTCGCCGGTGCGGCCCTGGCGCTGCAGGGTCCGGCCGAGCATGAAGACGGCGTAGTGGTCCGACGGGTCCAGCTCGATCACCTTGCGCAGCGTCTCCTCGGTGCGGCGCAGCTGCGCCGAGGAAAAGTACGCCCGTGCGGCGAGCAGCAACACGGACGTGTCGTCGCCGTGCTCGGCCAGCAGCGGCCCGAGTGCCTTCAGCGCGTCCAACGGGTTGCGCGCATCGAGCAGCCGCTGCGCGCGGCGGAACGCCTGCACCGGGTCGGTGTGGTCGACGATCTCGCACACCGGGGCCTGCGACTCCGGCGCCCGCGAGCTGAGGATGAACTCCCGCAGCACCTCCGGTTCCTGCGCGCCGGCCAGCGCCTGGTCGCCGATAACGAACGTCGGCGCCGCCTTGACCCCGCGCAACGTCGCCCCGACGGTATCCGCCCGCACGACGTCCGCACCCGCGCCCGACTCGAGCGCCGCCCTGGCGCCGACGAGCCCCGCCTCCTCCGCGGCACGGATGAGCACCTCGTGGTCACCGAGGTTCTCGCCGCGGACGAAGTGCGCGGCCATCAACGCCTCGTGCACGCGAGCCTGCAGACGCGGCCCGTCCTGCTCCAGCGCGACCGCGACCAGGCGGTGACCGTCGAACGTGTTCGCGCGCCAGCGCGGCTGCCAGGTGCCGCCCATCTCCTCGAGGTAGGCGGCGAGGTCGTCCTCGCTGTGCAGCGCCATGAACCGGGCGGCCTTCTCCTCGTCTCGCGGCTCGCCCGCCACCGGGGCGGTTGGGTCGACGAGGTACGGCCGCCAGAGAACCTCGACGTCCAGGCCTTCGACGGCCTCGCCGAGCCGCCGCTTGCCCAGGAAGCACCACGGACAGGTCAGGTCGGCCCACACCTCGATACGCATGACACATTTATACGACATATGTTGTCTAAACGACAAGTGTTGTTTAGTATGGCGTTCATGGATCCCCGCGTCCGCCGCACCGTGGCGGCCCTGCACACCGCCGCACTGGAGCTCGCCGCCGAACGCGACGTCACCACGGTGACCATCGCGGACATCGCCGAGCGCGCGTCGATCAACCGCGCGACCGTGTACCAGCACTACAAGGGCCGCGACGAGTTGCTGCTGGACGCGTTGGAGACGCGGGTCGTCGAGCTCGCGCGCGCGGCCGCGGAATGTCCGCTGACGCAGCCGGGCGACACCGTGCCGCCGGAGCTGGCGAACCTGTTGCGGCACGTCTCGGAGAACGACGGGCTCTACCGCCGGATGCTCGGGCCGACCGGCAGCGCACTGTTCGTGTGCCGGTTGCGGGAGGTGCTGGCGGACGAGGTCGCCGCGCAGCTCGCCGACGTGCCGCATCGGGAGCTGCGGGCGCACTATCTCGCGGGGGCGATCGTGGGGTTGATCAGCCGGTGGCTGGTTGAGGAGCAGCGGCCGTCGGTCGATGTGACGGCGGACGTGGTGTGGCAGCTGTTGCGGCGATGAGGTCGTGGGCCGCGCGCAGGCCCTGTTCGATCGCGCGCACCGCGTTCAGGCCACGCGCGTCCGCGGCGCCGCCGATCACCCGGTGCGGGACGTCGACCGGAAAGGCCGGCCGGGACTCCTGACCCGCTGCCACCACAACGGAATCCGCCTCGATCACGCGGCCGTCGGACAACACCACGCCCGCAGGGGTGATCGCTTCGTAGGACACACCGGTCAGCAGCTCGACACCCGCGTTGCGCAGCGACGCGACGGCGGCCCATCGGGTGGTGCGGCCCATCCCGTCCCCGATGCGGCCGGACCGTCGCAGCACGGTGACCTGCCTGGCGGGCGCGGGCAGGGGAGCGTCCAGCAGCCCGTTCTCCGCCAGGAACCGGTCCTGCGGGTGCAACGAGGACGGCGCGTGAACCAGGAAATGCGCCACGTCGACCCCGATGCCACCGCCACCGATGATCGCGACGCGCGGACCGAGCGGCTGCGTGAACGCCTGCTGGTAGTCCACGACATGAGGCAGATCGGCGCCGGGCAGCGACAACTCGCGTGGCACCACTCCGGTCGCGATCACGGCGCCGTCGAATCCGGACAGCGTAGTGACGCGGCTGCTGAGATGCACGCGCACGCCGAGCCGGGCCAGCTCGTCGGTGAAGTACCTGATGGTGGCGCCGAAGTCCGACTTGCCCGGCACCATGGCCGCGTACCGGAACTGACCGCCCAAAGCCGGCGAGGCCTCGAACAACGTGACGTCATGGCCCAGCGAGGCCAGCGCACGGGCCGCCTCCAGGCCGCTCGGACCACCGCCCACCACGGCGAACCGGCGGATCCGAGCGGAGGTCCGTGCCGGGAACTCCAGCTCCCGGCCGGCGCGCGGGTTCACCAGGCACGACACCGGTGACGTGCCGAGCGACCGGTCGATGCACGCCTCGTTGCATCCGATGCAGGTGTTGACCGGTACGCCGGTGAGCGACTTGCGGACGATCGCCGGGTCGGCGAGGAAGGGGCGCGACATCGACACGAAGTCGGCGGATCCCGAGGCGAGGACCGACTCGGCCAGCGCCATCGTGTTGATGCGGTTCGAGGCGATGACCGGGATGTCGACCACGGAACGTACGGCCGCGGCATACCGTACCCACATTCCTTGTGGCACAAGGGACTGCACGGTCGGTACGCGCGACTCGTGCCAGCCGACGCCGATGTTCAGCGCGTCCACACCGGCCCGCGACAACGCCGACGCGAACGCCAGGGTGTCGGCCGGGGTGGACGAGCCGGGCATGAGGTCGTCGCCGGACATCCGGAACAGCAAGGGGAAATCGCCGACCGCGGCGCGGATCGCGCGCACGATCTCCAATGGGACACGGCTCCGATCCCCCCACTCGTCTTCACGCAGGTTGGTCAGCGGCGACAGGAACTGGTTGATCAGGTACCCCTCGGACCCCATCACCTCGACCGCGTCGAAACCCAGCTCCCGCGCCAGCTCAGCGCCACGGGCGAAGTCGGCGATGGTTTCCAGCACCTCGTCGCCGGTCAACTCGCGACCGAACGAGTACAGCTTGCTCGGCACCGCCGAGGGGGCGACACCGTTGTCGGTGTACCGCCCGGCGTGGAACAACTGCAGGGCGATGCGGCCGCCCGCACCGTGCACGGCCGCGGCCCAGCGGGCCAGCGCCGGATGCGATGCGGAGTCCGAGAGGTCGATGTATCCCGGACCGCCGGAACCCTCGGTGTTGACCGCACATCCACCGGTGATGATCAGGCCGGCCCCGCCGCGGGCGCGTTCGGCGTAGAACGCGGCCATGGCGGAACCGTCGTCGACCCGCTCCAGGTTGAGGTGCATCGCGCCCATGACGATGCGGTTGGGCAGGCGCAGCTTCCCGACCGCACCGGCACGGAACACGTTGTGCAGCACGGGATCAGGTCCTGACCGGGCGCTGCGGGAGGGAGAGCGGGGGCTGGGTGTCGCCGAAGAACGGCGGCGCGACGACGCTCAGGCCGCCGTCCACGACGATCGACTGACCGGTGATGTATCCGGCGCCGGGGGAGAGCAGGAACTCGATCGTCGACGCGACCTCCTCGACCGTGCCCGGACGTCGTGCGGGAATCCGGTCCAGCACGCCCTGCATGTCGGGCATCCCGGGCACGCCGTAGAAGTAGTGCAGCGAGTCCGAGTCGATCAGGCCGCCGTTGACGGCGTTGACGTTGATGCCGTACGGAGCGAACTCCACGGCCATGTACCGCACCCACGCCTCGATCGCTGCCTTCATCGCGCCGAGTGTCGCGTACGTCGGGTACGCGCGGATGCTGCCGTAGCTGGACAACGCGACGATGCGGCCGCCGTCGTCCATCAGTCGTACCGCCTCCTGCGCGCCGAGGATGAACGGCTTGAGGTTCATCGCGTAGGAGCGGTCGATGTGGTGCGGCTTGAGGTCCATGATGTTCTTGAACGCGCTCGCCGCCGCGTTGGACACGAAGAAGTCCAGGCGCCCGTAGGTGGAGTGCACGGCGTCGAACAACGAGGAGATGCCCGATTCGGTCTCCACGTCCGCCTGAACCGCGATGCCGCTGCCACCGAGCTCCTCGATCTGCGCCACGGTCTTCTCGGCCAGATCGGCGTTCTTCTTGTAGTTGACCACGACGCTCGCGCCGGTGCTGGCCAGGCGCAGCGCCAGCTCGCGGCCGATGCCCCGCGAAGCGCCGGTGATCAGTGCGACCTTGCTCATCGGTTGGCCTCCATCATCTCGCGGAATACGACGGCCTTCTGGATCTCGTTGGTGCCCTCCTCGAATCGCTGCGCCCGCGCGTCGCGGTACACGCGCTCGATCGCGCTGGTCTTCCAGTAACCGAGCCCGCCGTGGATCTGCAGCGCCTTGTCCGTGACCCGGCCGAGCATGTCCACGGCCGTCATCTTGGCCATCGACGAGAGCTTCGACGCGGTGGGGTCGCCGCCCTCCCAGCTGCGTGCGGCGTGCATGACGAGCTGCTTCACGGCCTCGATGTCCGCCTCGTTCTCGGCGAGCATGAACTGGATGGCCTGCCGCGAGGTGAGCGGCTTGCCGAAGGTTTCCCGTTGCCGCGCATAGGAGAACGCCAGCTCCTGCGCCCGCCGGGCGAGACCGACGCAGCTCATCGCGACCGAGATCCGGGATGGCGTGAGGAAACCGCCCAGTGCCACGGCGAGGCCGTCGCCCTCCCGGCCCAGCCGGTTCGCGACCGGGACCGGCGTGCGGTCGAACGTGAGGTGCGCGTGGTCGGTGCCGGTGACGCCCATGGTGTCGGACGTGTCGACGACCGTGACGCCCGGAGCGTTGCGCGGCACCATTAGCGCGACCGTGCCCTCATGCCCTGTGGTGCCCTCGACGCGCGCGGCGAGCAGCCAGTAGTCGCACCGCACGCCGAACGTGATGAGGTGCTTGCGGCCGCTCAGGTAGTACGTGTCGCCCTCGCGGACCACGGTGGACCGGATGTCCGCACCAGAACCGGCGTCCGGCTCGGTCAGCGTGAACGCGGTCTTGATCTCGCCCGCGATCGACGGCAGCACGAACCTGCGGCGCTGCTCGTCATCGGCGAACGCGTCCATCGCGCGCCACGTGCCGTTGACGACGTGCACGATCATCCGCAGCGAGCCGTGCGAGCGGGAGAAGATCTCCATCAGTTCCATCCACTGCGGGAACGACAGGCCGGCGCCGCCGTACTCGCGCGGTGCGGCCAGCGAGAGGTAGCCGAGCGAACGCAGCTCGGCCCACAGCTCCTCGGGGACGACACCGGTCTGCTCGATCCGCTCGGCCCAGCGCTCGGCGGGACCGTCGACGAACGCGGTGATCTCCGCCCGCAGCCGGGCGAAGTCGGACGGGTCCACGCCCCCTGCTTTCGAAGTGGACACTGCGATGGGGGAAAGGTCGGTGACGGTCACGCGTTGTGCTCCTCGAACTGCTGCGGGCGCAAGGACTTCGCCTGGTCCCGGAGGATGAACTTCTGGATCTTGCCGCTGGGGTTGCGCGGCAGCCGGGGCACGATCTCGAGCCGTTCCGGCCAGTAGTACTTCGACACCGCGTGCTGGTCGAGGTGCTTGCGCACGCCCTCCAGGTCCAGGTCGGTGTCCGGCGCGAGCACGACGAACGCGCACGCTCGCTCACCGAGCCGCTCGTCCGGCATCGCGACCAGCGCCACGTCGATCACCGACGGGTGCTGGTAGAGCAACTCCTCGATCTCCGCGACCGGTACCTTCTCGCCACCCCGGTTGATCACGTCGCGCACGCGCCCGGTGATCCGGACGAACCCGTCGGCGTCGATCACCGCGAGGTCGCCGGTGCGGTACCAGCCGTCGGCGGTGTACGCCTCGGCAGTGAGGTCGGGGCGATCGTGGTAGCCCTCGAAGCACATCGGCGACCACAGCTCGAAGTTGCCTTCCACACCCGCGGGCAGCACAGCACCGTTGTCGTCCGTGACGCGCAGACGAACGCCGTCCATCGCGCGGCCGTCGGTGCCCGGTGTGTCGTCCGGCGCGGACAACGAGCCCAGGCACGTCTCGGTCGTGCCGAACGCGCCGCACACCGCGGTGCCCAGGACATCCTTGGCGCGCAACGCCAGCGTCCTCGGGACGGCGGCGCCGGTGGCGACGAAGATCCGCAGCGCCTCCGGGGCCTGCTCGCCGTCCTCGACGGCCTGCGCGAGGTCGGCCAGGAACGGGGTCGCGGCCTGCACGAACGTGACGTTGTTGTCCCGCATGGCCCGCAGCGCCTCCGGGGCATCCCACACGGCCTGCAGCACCTGGGTGGTGCCGAGGTTGATCGCGAGCCACATCCCGTAAAGGAAGCCGGTCTGGTGGGCCAGTGGCGACGGGATGAACACGGTGTCGTTCTCGGTGAGCCCCAGCCGCTTCGCCTGCGCCCGCACGGCACGGTTCAACGTGTCGTGGCGGTGCCGCACGCCCTTCGGCTCGCCGGTGGTGCCGGAGGTGAAGAGCAGCTGCGCGGTCGACTTCGGGTCGGCGGAAGGGAACGCAGCACGGTCGACAACGGACTTTTCGAGCAGCTCGCTCCACAGGTGCCACCCGTCCTCGGCGGGCAGCGTGCCACCGCCGACGACCACCACGTCGAGCCGCTGCGGGTCCTCGGCCAGCCATTCCGCGGTCTCGGCCGCGTGGTTGCGGTTGCGGTACCGGTCGGCGACGAACAGCACGCGCGCGCCGGACCGCATGAGCATGAACGCGACCTCGCGCTCGCGGAAGATCGGCATCAGCGGGCAGCACACCGCGCCGATGCGCAGGGTCGCCAGCGTGATCTCCACGAACTCGGACCAGTTCGGCAGCTGGTAGGCAACCGGCTCACCGGGCCGGACCCCCAGCTTCAGCAACGCAGCCGCCGCGCGGTCGACCCGCTCGTCCAGCTCGCGCCACGTCAGCGCGGTGCTGCCCTCGACCAGCGCGACCTCGTCCGGATGTTCGCCGGACCAGCGGCGCAGCATCTCCGGCAGGGTGAGACCGGACAGCGACGGAACCTTGTGGCTGCCGGGCTGAACCGAGATGTCGACGCCGATGCGCGTCATGTCCTTGAGAAAGTCGGGGTAGGAGATGCGGTAGGCGTTCGGGTAGCTCAACCGCGTCTCGCCCTCGGCGACCGAGCCCGCCAGTGCCAGGGACATCAGCACGCGGTGGTCGTTGAACGACGACAGCGTGGCGCCGGTGAGTCCGTGGACACCGCGGACGACGAGGCGGTCGCCCGTCATGCGCAGGTCGCCGCCCATCTTGTTGAGCTGCGTCATCGCGGCGACACGGTCGGACTCCTTGAGCCGCACGTGCTCGACGTTCTCGAAGATCGTCTCGCCGTCGGCGAAACAGGCCAACGTGGACAGTACTGGCAGCATGTCCGGGATCTCGCGGCAGTCGATCGTGGTAGGGCGCAGCCGGATCCCGTCGTGCTTGATGCGCACGCCGTCGCCCTCCAGCGTCATCGGTACGCCCATCTCGCGGACGACGCGCAGGAACGCCACCTCGGGGTGATCGGTCGCGTCGCCGTCGAGCCGGCTGATCCCGCGCAGCAGCACGTCCGCCGGCTGGATCGCCGACGCGACGATGCCGAACGCGGCCGAACCCAGGTCCGGCGGCAGCGTGAGGTCGGTGGCGACCGCCTGCTGGTTCGGCTCGATCTCGAACCGGCGCCAGTCATCGGAGACGTTCACGCGCAGGCCGAACTGCCGCATCATCGACACGGTCAGCTCGACGTACGGGCGCTCGTTGAGCTCGCCCTCGACCTCGATCACCGTGCGGCCGGTGGCGAACGGTGCCAGCAGTACGAGGCCGGAGATCCACTGGGACAACGTGCCCGCGATGCGGACGTGTCCGCGCTTGGGCCTGCCGGGCTGAACGTGCACCGGCGGGCAGCCGTCCGCGGACTCCAGCGTGACGCCGAGGTCCCGCAGCGCGTCCAGCAACGGGCCGACCGGCCTGCGCTGGAAGTACTTCTGACCGGTGACGGTCACCGGGCGGTCGGCCAGCGCCGCGAGGCCGAGCATGAAGTACAGCGTGGTGCCGGAACTTCCCGCGGTGACGGACTCCTGCGCGGGACGGTAGGTGCCGCCGCGCACGGTGTAGCCGTCGGCGTCCACGTCGATCTCGGTGCCGAGGTCGCGCAGCATCCGCAGCGTGTAGCCGACGTGCCGGGCGTTGCTCAGCCCGGTGATCCGGCTCGTACCCTCGGCGAGCGAGGCGAGGATCAACGCGCGGTGCGCGTGGTACTTGGAAGGCGGGACCAGCACCTCTCCCCGCAGGGGGTGCTGGCCGCGCTCGAGCAGAAGGTGCATGGTTTCCTCCGGTGTCGGTCTCCGGCTCAGACCGGGACGACGCCCTGCTCCAGGTAGGCGACGGCCTGCCCGACGGTCGTCAGCTGATCGGCGATCTCGTCCGGCACGTCGACCCCGATGCGGCGCTTGACGAGCACGAACAGCGACACGACTGCCAGCGAGTCGAGCTGCAGGTCGTCGACGAAGTGGCTCTCCGGCGTGATGCCGCCGGCGGGGACCTCGGCGACCTCTTCGATGATGTCGCGCAACGTTTCCAGCGTGGTCATGCGATTGCTCCTTCAGCTTTGGTGGGCGCCTTCGGTGGCGCCGGGGGAAGCCGGACGACCTGTCCGGCCCAGACGAGGCCGGTGCCGAACGACAGCAGCAGCGCGAGACCGCCCGCCGGGGCCTCGCCGGTGGCGAGCAGCTGGTGCATCGCCAGTGGCACCGAGACGGCGGAGGTGTTGCCGTGCTCGGTGATCGTGCGTGCGACGACGACCCGCTCCGGCAGGTCGAGGCCCTTCACCAGTTCGTCGGTGATGCGCAGGTTGGCCTGATGCGGGATGAACGCGTCGAGGTCCTGCGCGGTGACACCGGCCCGTTCGAGCGTTTTCTTGGCCGCCGGGCCCATTTCGTAGGCGGCCCAACGGAAGACCTCGCGACCGTCCATGGTGATCACGGGCCACGCGTCGCGGTCGGTTTGAAGATCGGCCCATGAGACGCTCTGCCGGATGGTGTCCTTCTGGGACCCGTCAGAACCCCAGACCACCGGCCCGATGCCGGGTTCGTCGGACGCGCTGACGACCGCCGCGCTCGCGCCGTCGCCGAACAGGAAGCTGGTGTTGCGATCCTCCTGGTCGACGAGCTCGGAGAGCCGTTCGACGGCGATGACCAGCACGTGCTGTGCGTCCTGTGCCGCGATCATGCCGCTGGCGAGCTGAAGCCCGTAGCAGAATCCGGCGCAGCCGGCGGAGATGTCGAACGCGCCCGCGTCGTCCGCGCCGACACCGTGCGCCACACCGCTGGCCAGCGACGGGAACTGCCGCAGGTGCGACACCGTCGAGACGACGACGCAGCCGACCTCGGACGCGGTGATCCCGGCGTGCTTGATCGCGTCCTTCGCCGCCTCGATCGCCATGTGCTCCACCGTTTCCTCCGGTGTCGCCCAGTAGCGTGTGCGGATGCCGGTGCGGCTGCGGATCCACTCGTCGGAGCTGTCGATCTTCTCGCACAGCATCGCGTTGGTGACCTCGATCGAGGGCAGGTACGAGCCCAGCCCGGTGATCGCGGCGTGCACGCCCCTCATGCGAAGTCCTCCGGCCCGCACCACGTGACGAGCGCGGCGCCCATGCTGAGACCGGAGCCGAACGCGGCGAGTACGACCGTGTCGCCCCGCTTGAGTTTTCCGGTCTCCACGGCTTCCCGGAGCACCAGCGGCACGCTCGCGCCCGAAGTGTTGCCGTACTTCTGGACGTTGGTCACCGTGCGGTCGTGCGCCACGCCGAGTCCGTCCATGATCCCGCGGACGATGTAGAGGTTGGCCTGGTGCAAGGCGAACAGGTCGACGTCGGCGATGTCCTTGTCTCCCAGCAGTTCCTTGATGAACCCGGGCACCTCGCCAACCGCGAACTCGCGAACGTCGTTGCCCTTGAGGGAGGCGAAGTTGTCACCGAAAACGCTGCGCCGCGGCCGGCCGTCACGGAACCTGCGCTCCTCGCGCTTGACCCACACCGATTGGTACCGCGTGGGATCGCTGCGCAGCAGAACGGGGCCGATGCCTCCCGTTGTAGCCTCTTCGAGGAGGTAGCACGCCGCGCCGTCGCCGAAGATCACGGCGGGCCCGACGTCCTTCCAGTCCAGGGTCTTGGTGTTCACGTCCGCGAGCACGACGGCCACCCGCTTGTAGTGACCCGACGCCACGTACTTCGCGCCGACATCGAGCGCGAACACGCTGCTGGGGCAGGCACCCGCGTTGACGTCGAACCCGGTGGCGCCGGTCACCCCGGCCTTCTCGATGACGAGCATCGCGACGGGCGGCGCCATGTTGTCCGGCGTGTAGGTGCCGACGATCACGAGGTCGATCTCGTCCGTCCGGACGCCGGCCTGTTCACATGCGTCTCGCAGCGCCTTGGCGCCCAGGTCCGACGTCCACTCGTCGTCGGCCGCGACGCGGCGGGTCTCAACGCCGATGTTGTCGCGGATCCAGTCGTCGCGGGTCGTCAGCAGCTCTTCGAGCTCCAGGTTCGTCACCACGCGTTCGGGCAGGTACGTGCCGACGGCACGGATGCCGACTTGTTTCATCTCAGCCAATCCTCGGCAGCGGGTTGGAGTTGTTGCGGCGCGTGCGTTCCCAGGTCGTCACGGCGCGCTCGACCAGGTGCTCGTGGCCGTGGAAGACCTCGGCGAAGGCACTTCGCGCTTCTTCGCGCGTGGACAGGAAGTCGATCTCCTGGGTGCCCTCGGTGGCGCGGAACACGTTGTCCCGCATGATGATCACCTTGCCGGTCGGCGTGGTGCGCGAGCACAACACGTTGCCGGTCAGCGGGGACGCCTCGGTGCTCAGGTGGTAGTCGACGATCCAGGTGAAGCCCAGGTCCTCGACCGGCCTGTCCTCGTAGCGGTACACGCGGTTCCACTTGCCGTCCGCGCCTGCCCGCCACAACGTGGTGAAGCCGTCCTCCTCGACCAGCTTGAACCGCCAGCCGCGGTGCTCGGCGACGCCGGCTCCGATCCGCATCGGCTCGAATACCGTGACGGCCAGGAAGCTCACGTCCACCAGCCAGCGCTCGCCGCCGATCGACACGATCAGCAGCAAGTGGTCCCACGCGGGCGCCCACTCGCCGTTGATCCGCCAGATCTGCGCGGACACCAGTTCGACGGAGAAACCGATCTCGCGCAGGAAGTGCGCGAGGAGCGGTGCTGCCTCCATGCAGTTGCCGCCCCGCCGTTCGCCGACGAGCCGGTCGTACACGTCGGGCAGGTCCAGCTTCGGCCGGGTGGCTTCGACCGAGTCGAGCATCTCGTACGGCACCGCGCGCAGGTGCGCGGAAGCCAAGGCGCGTAAGCACTCCAGCGTCGGCTCGACTGGGCCGGTGTGGCCGATGCGGTCCAGGTAGTGGTCGAGCTTCATGCGATGCCCTCCGGAATCGAGCTCCACACGTCGCGCAGCTCGGCCTGACCGAGTGCGAGGGTGGGCAGGTCCGGTGGCGAGTCGCGGCGCTGACCGGTCAGCGTTTCCCGTTGCACGTCCTGGAAAGCGTCCATGAACGGCTTGCGCAGCCCGATCAGCTCTTCGAGACGTGCGACGGTGCCGTCCCGGAAGGCGTGCGAGATGCCGACGGCCAGCAGCGCCGCGTCCTGCAGGCCGGTGTTGAGGCCCTGGCCGCCGAACGCGTGCAGGCCGTGCGCGGAGTCGCCCAGCAGCACGAGGTTGCGCCGCAGCCAGCAGTCCGGGCGGACCATGTGGTGCTGCACGTGGCGGTGGCCGACCTCGTCCCACTGTTTGCCGTTCAGCTGTTCGGCCAGGGTGTCCGCCAACGCCGGGGCGATCGTGCCGATGACCTTCGCCAGGTCGTCCGGCGAGCCGGCGAGCACCTCGTCGACGCGCTGCTCGGTGGTGATCCACGCGATGCGCAGCTCGCCGCCGGGCGCGGGGGAGGCCAGGACGTAGTTGCCGTCGGCGAAGTGCATACCGAGGCGCGGGCCCCAGTCGGACGGCGCGGTGATCAGGAAGTCGAGATAACCCTTGTCGTAGGTGAAGACCTCGGTCGGGATCTCCGCGAGACCGCGCAACGTGGAGAACTTGCCGTCGCTGCCGACGATGAAGTCCGGCCGCAACGTCCGTGCGCCGTCGGGAACGTCGTAGGTCAACGCGTAGCGATCGCCGTCGTCGGTGAGGCCCGTGACGGTCGCGCCGAGCACGATCTCGACCGACGGCAGTTCCGAGACGGCGCGCACGAGCTCACGCCGCAAAGCCCGCACGGAAATGGTCAGTGAATAGGGCAGCGGCGAGCCGGGAATGTCGGTGTAGGCATATCCGCCGACCCGGTTGCCGTTCTGGTGCACGTCGCCGGAACGGATTTCGCCCGATTCGGCGCGCACCGCGTCGAGCAGGTCCAGCTTCGCCAGCATCTGCAATGTCGCGGGCTGGATGACCGGGGACTGCGCGCCCGGCGACGGGCCGTCCAGCCGGGTGTTGCGCTCCAGCACGACAACGCGGTGCCCGCGCCTGCCGAGCAGCAGCGCGAGCAGTAAACCTGCAGGTCCCGCGCCCACAACGCACGTCGTGTTCTCAGGCATGCATCTGCTCCTCAAACCCGGAAATGGAATGACCAGATGCTGGCAAGCCCGCAGGTGCGTCCCCAAGACCCGACGGTCCTAGACGAAGGTGTAGGCCCCGCAACCCATTCCGGTCACTCGTCTCGACCAGGTGGAACGGGTCTTGGACAACGCGCTGGAAACGCCGATCGTGATGGCAACCTCCACGAAAGGAGTTCAGCGATGTCGAGTTCGTCCTCCGGCAAAGCGCTGCGCTTGACCAGACTCAGCAGGCGGTCGGACGGCCGATTCCTGGTCGTTCCTCTCGACCACTCCGTCGCGGACGGTCCGATCGCGGCGGAGCACAGGTTCCATGAGCTCGTCCGCGAGGTCGCCGAGGGCGGCGCGGACGCGGTCGTCGTGCAC
The DNA here is from genome assembly GCF_030269605.1 of Lentzea sp. NBRC 105346. Lineage (GTDB taxonomy): Bacteria > Actinomycetota > Actinomycetes > Mycobacteriales > Pseudonocardiaceae > Lentzea. The sequence continues at coordinate 116,677 of NZ_BSTQ01000010.1, read as the reverse complement.
AAGGGCCGGGCCCGCAACCTCGACCCGTCGGTGCTGCGGAACACGGCGCTGGTCGTGCACCTCAACGCCAGCACGGGTCTGGCGCGGGATGCGAACGCCAAGGTCATGGTCGGCGCGGTGGAAGACGCGTTGCGTCTCGGCGCGGACGCGGTCAGCGTGCAGGTCAACGTCGGCTCGGACACCGAGGCCGCCCAGCTCGCCGACCTCGGCGCCGTCGCCGGGGCCTGCGACCGATGGGGCATGCCGTTGATGGCCATGGCCTACCCACGCGGCCCGCGGATCAGCGACCCGCACGACCCGGCGTTGATCGCGCATGTCGTGAACATCGCCGCCGACCTCGGCGCCGACCTGGTCAAGACGACCTGGTCCACCCCGGTCGACGCGCTCGCCGACGTGGTCGCGAGCAGCCCGGTCCCCGTCCTCGTCGCGGGAGGTCCCGCGGGCAGCGGTGACATCACCGCATACGCCGAGGACGTCATGGCCGCCGGCTGTGCGGGACTCGCGGTCGGCCGGCGCGTCTTCAACGACCCCGACCCCTACCAGACGGTCCGGCAGCTCGCCTCGATCATCCACAGTGGACACAAGATGCTCGCTCCGGCGAGTTCCATTTCCCTTTCGGCACAAGTATTGGCAGGTACCAGGTGAAGTTCGGATGGATCGACCTCCGCGGCGTCGCACCCCAGGTGCGGGACGCCATCGTCGAGGCGGCGCTGCACGCGAAGATCGAGGGCGTCGTCGATGACAACGCCACCGCCCTGGCCGCGCTGCCGCCCACGGTCAAGCGTGTCCTGCTGCCCGTAGCGGGCTCCACTGTGGACAGCGGTGCGCAGGACGTCGTCCTGACCAGGCTCGCCCAGTCCGACGACCTCGACCGGCTGCGCCTGGACGCGAACGGCGACGTCTCGTCGTCCGCCGCGTTCGTCGAGGTGATCGACGACCCGACGCTGAAGCTGGCGTGCGCCGCCGCCATCGAGCTGCCGACCACCGTCGTGCAGTTCCGCGACCCCACCAAGATCCCGCTGGAGATCGTGATCGCGGCGGCCGACAAGACGCCGGGCCAGCTGATCTGCCAGGCGAACGACCTCGAAGAGGCCGGCATCATTCTCGACGTCCTGGAGAAGGGCTCGGACGGCGTCATGCTGGCGCCCAAGGACGCCAACGACGTCTTCGCGTTCGCCGACCTGCTGCGCGGTTCCACCAAGCCGCTGGAGCTGAGCACGCTGACCGTGCGGTCGATCGAGCACAACGGTCTGGGCGACCGCGTGTGCGTCGACACCTGCACGCACTTCGAGAAGGACGAGGGCATCCTCGTCGGTTCCTACGCCTCGGGCTTCGTGCTGTGCGTCAGCGAGACGCACCCGCTGCCGTACATGCCGACACGGCCGTTCCGCGTCAACGCCGGCGCGCTGCACTCGTACACGATGGGCGTGGAGAACCGGACCAACTACCTGAGCGAGCTGAAGGCAGGTTCCGCGATCCTGGCCGTCGGCGCCGATGGCCGCACCCGCCGCGTCGTAGTGGGCCGCGTGAAGCTCGAGTCGCGTCCGCTGCTCACCATCAGGGCCGTCGCCGAGAACGGCACCGAGGTCAGCCTGACCGTCCAGGACGACTGGCACGTCCGCGTCCTCGGGCCGGGCGCCGCTGTCCTCAACGTCACCGAGCTCAAGGCCGGCGACCAGCTGCTGGGTTACCTCGCCACAGACAAGCGCCACGTCGGCTGGCCGGTCGCGGAGTACTGCGTCGAGAAGTGACCTGAGACGAGGGAGAACCGGAGGGATGAAGGGTGACGACAATCGAAACCCAGCTGTCGTGGTGGGGTGAGCACCTGCTGGCCGGCGACGACCACGACGCCGTGCTGGTGCACGGCGAGCACGTGATCACCCGGCGAGCCGTGCGTGAACAGGTCACGGCCGAAGCGCTCATCTTCGCCTCGCACGGCATCGGTCCCGGCAGCACCGTCGCCCTGCGCCTGCCGCCGAGCTTCACGAGCGTCTGGGCGCTGCTCGCGCTCTGGTCGCTCGGCGCGCAGGTGCTGCTGCTCGACCACCGGCTCAAGCCGGACGAGGTGGAGCGGATGCTGAAGCTCTGCCGTCCCGCGTACTACGTCCGTTCGCTCGACCCGCCGACGGCGGTCACCTCGTTCCGCAACGAGTACGAGGTGTTCGTCGAGTGGCGACGCGACGGGCGGGATGCGGAGAGCGAGCACCGGCTGGTGCAGCTCAGCTCGGGCTCGACGGGACGCCCCAAGGTCATCGGGCGGACGGCGGAGTCGTTGCTGGCCGAGATCGACCGGTTCTCGCTCATCGACGGCATGCCCCGCCGCGGCGAGCGCGTGCTGCTGCTCAACTCGACGATCCACTCGTTCGGCCTCGTCGGCGGGCTGTTGCACGGGCTGAACTCGGGCGCCACCACGGTGTTCACGCCCAAGCTGCAGCCGGAGGCGTTGCTGCGCACGCTGGTCGACCAGGAGATCAACGCGGTCTTCGGCGTGCCGTTCCACTTCGATCTGCTCAGCCGGGCCCGTCACGTGCCGGCGCTGCCGTCGCTGAGGCTGGCCGTCAGCGGTGGCGAGCGGCTCACGGCCGAGGTGCACCAACGGTTCCTGGACCGGTACGGGGTGCGCATCGGGCAGGCGTACGGCATGACCGAGGTGGGCATCATCGCCACCGACCTCGCGGGAGAGTTCCCGCTGCCCGCGGTCGGCCGGCCCGCGCCCGGCGTACCGGTGTCCGTTGTGGACGGTGAGCTTCGGATCGGTCTGCCGGCGACGCCGTACCTGCAGCAGGACGAGAAGGTGCGGTTCGCCGACGGCTGGCTGCGCTCGTTCGACCTGTGCACGCTGGACGGCGACGTCCTCTCGGTCACCGGCCGCGCTGACTCACTCGTCGCGATCGGCGGGCTGAAGGTCGACCTGACCGAGATCGAGGCGGTGCTCGCCGAGCATCCCGCGGTCGCCGAGGTGGTCGTCGTGCACGGCGAGGGCATCGAGGCGCACGTCGGTTCGCCCGACGGTGTGTGCGTATCCGACCTGGCGGCGTTCTGCCGCACCAGGCTGAGCAACTACAAGATCCCCAAGCGGTTCACCGTGCTGCCCGCGTTGCCGCGGACGGCCAACGGCAAGCTGCTGCGCAACGCCGAGCTCCTAGGGGTGGCTCGATGATCGTCGAACCCGTGCTGCGGCGCGCGGTCTGCGTGACCGCGCACCCCGACGGCTGCGCCGAGCGCGTGCGGCAGGCGATCGACCAGGTGAAGGTGCTGGGCACGTTCAACGGCCCGGCGCGGGTGCTGGTCATCGGCTCGTCGGCCGGCCTCGGCCTGTCGACCCGGATCGCCGCCGCCTTCGGTGGCGGCGCGTCCACCATCGGCGTCTGCCTGGAACGGCCCGGCACACCGGGCCGCACCGGCACCGCCGGCTGGTACAACAGTGCGGCGCTCGAGGAGGAACTGGCCGCGTCCGGCCACTTCGGACGGACGGTGATCGGCGACGCGTTCGCCGACCGCACCAAGGCCGAGACCGTGTCGCTGATCCGGTCCACCCTCGGTCAGGTCGACCTCGTGGTCTACAGCCTCGCCGCACCGACCAGAACGGACCCGGTGACCGGCCACGTGCACCGGTCGTCGATCAAGACGATCGGCACGCCGTACACCGACAAGTCGTTCGACGCCGACACCGGCGAGGTGCGGGTGGCGACCATGCCGGCCGCCACCGACCCCGAGATCGCGCAGACCGTCGCCGTCATGGGCGGCGACGACTGGGCCCGGTGGATCACGGCGTTGCAGGACGGCGACGTGCTCGCACCCGGTGCCGACACCGTCGCGTTCACCTACGTGGGCGGGGAGTTCCTGGCCGAGACCTACCGTCTCGGCACTCTGGGCCGCGCCAAGGAACACCTGGAGGCGACCGCCCGGCTGCTCGACGATCGACTCACCGGCACCGGCGGGCGCGCACACGCCGTGGCCGCGCGTGCGTTGATCACGCAGGCGTCGCGCGTCATGCCGTTCCCGGCGCTGTACACGCTGTTGCTGTCCAAGGTGACCCGCGACCGTGGGCTGGCCGAGAACCTGGTCGACCAGGCACACCGCCTGCTCGCCGGGTTCCTGTACGGCCCCGGCCCGCTGCGCACCGACGAGGAACGCCGCATCCGGCTCGACGACCGCGAGCTGCTGCCCGAGGTGCAGGCGGACCTGCGCCGGCGCTGGGAGCTCGTGGACTCGTCGAACCTCGCCCTGCTCGGCGACCTCGACGGCTACCTGCGGGAATCGCTGGCACTGCACGGGTTCGGCGTGCCGGGCGTGGACTACCTCGCGGAGACCGACCCCGTGCGCGACATCCCCGGCGTCGTCGACGCCACCACCTGACACGAACCAGAGGACCTGACGTGACAACTGTTGAGAACGACTCCGTGACCTCGTTCATCCTCGGCGTCGTCCGCGACACGCTGAACATGCCGTTGCCCGACGGCACCGGCCCGGACACGCCGCTCGGCCCCGCTGGCCTGGAGCTCGAGTCGCTGACGATGGTCGAGCTGACCGTCGCCATCGAGCGCGAGTACGGCATCGGCCTGCCCGACGACGTGATCGACGACCTGGCGACCGGCACCGTCGGTGGCCTCGTCGCGACCGTGAAGGGCCTGCGGCCGTTGGACATCGAGGCCGTCAAGGCGCTGCTGGTGAGCAGCAAGATCCTGGCCGAGGGCACCGATGTGCCCGACGACGCCGAGGTCGTGCTCGACTCGCTGTCGCTGGTGTGGTTCCAGCACCAGCTCACCGAGCAGTACGGCCTCGAGATCGAGTTCGACGAGGAGGCCGCCGCCGAGCTGACGACGGTCGCCCGGATCCACGAGTACCTGGCCAAGGCGCGATGAACGACGTCTTCGTCACCGGGTACGGCATCTTCACGGCGCACGGCTTCGGGACGGACGCGCTGCGGGACGGGGTGTTCGCGGGCGAGCACGCGTTCGGGCCGGTCGACCGGTTCGACACCACCCCGTTCCGCGGCAAGCACGCCGCCGCGTTCCCCGGTGAGGCGCCGGGGCAGCTGGCCGCATTGCGGCGGGTCTCGGAAGCGGCGCTCGAGATGGCCGGCGCCGGCAGCGACAAGGCGGGCGTGTTCGTCGGAACCCAGGGCGATCACCTTCCGGTGCAACGGTTCTGGCGTGACGGCGAGACCGCGGGCGTGGACCACAGCGTGCCCGCACGCCTGGCGGAGCTGCTGGCCCAGGAGCTGGCACAGACCGGTCCGCGGATCGCGTTCGTCAACGCCTGTGTGGCGTCGGCGAACGCGATCCTGCACGCGGCCCGGCTGATCCAGCGCGGCAAGCTCGACGTGGCGGTGTGTGCGGGGGCGTACCTCGTGGAGCGGGAGAGCTTTGCGAACTTCGACTCCGGGCGCGCGTTCGCCAAGGACGGGCGCATCCGGCCGTTCTCCGGAACCCGCAGCGGTCTGCTGCTGGGTGACGGGGCCGCGGCACTCGTGCTGGAGTCGGCCGACCGGGTGCGTGCCCGTGGTGGCGAACCGCTCGCACGGGTCGCCGGGTGGGGCATGGCGTCCGACGCGTACCACGTGTGCCAGCCCGATCCCGAGGGCAAGGGCCTCACCGCGGCCATCGAAGGCGCGCTGCGGCGGTCCGGCAAGGCGCCGTCCGACATCGGCTACATCAACGCGCACGGCACCGGCACGAAGATCAACGACAGCACGGAGACCGTGGCGCTGCACAAGGTTCTCGGCAGCGCGGCCCCGAGCATCCCGATCAGCTCGACCAAGAGCACCACCGGTCACATGCTGGAAGGCGCGGGCGCGGTCGAGGCGGTGATCTCGTTGCTGGCGCTGCGTGACGGCGTGCTGCCGCCGACGGCCGGGTACGACGTGGCCGACCCCGCGTGCGACCTCGACTGGATTCCGAACGCGCCGCGCGAGCAGTCCGTGCGGACCGTGCTGTCGGTCAACGCCGCGTTCGGCGGCCTCAACACCGCGATCCTCCTGGAGCGTCCATGACGAGCGTGACCCGCACCGGGGATGCGCCACCCGTGCCCGGATTCATCGAGTCGCAGTTCAGCCCGCTGGTGAAGGCCGTGGTGGACGAGTGCCTCGAACACCACGAGGTGGTCGGCGAACGCACCGGCGTGCTGCTGGCCACGACGTTCGGCGACTCGACCACGACGGACACCGCCAGCCGGCGGCAGCTCGCCGGGCAGGTGCACAACCCCTTGCTGTTCTACCAATCCGTGCCGACGTCGATCCTCGGCTACGTCACACGCGAGCACGGGATCACCGGCCCGATCTGCTGCATCTCGGTGTTCGGCGAGTCGCAGGCCGCCGAGATGGCACAGGACATGCTGGCCGAGGGCGACATCGACCGGGTGTTGCTCGTCGAGGTGGAGCTGGCGCCGACGCAACGGGTCGCCGCCGCGGCGACCGGCCTGGCCGTTCAGCCGCCCGCCGAGCACACCGCGACCGCGACGGTGGTGACGGCGTGACGATTCCACAGACGATTCTGTCCGCTTTGGACGGTGTGTACGCAGATCAGTTGACGACGCGCATGGGCATCGAGATCACGTCGTGGGACCCGGAACGCCTGGTCGCCACCATGCCCGTCGAGGGCAACCGGCAGCCGTTCGGCTGGCTGCACGGCGGCGCGAACGCCGTGCTGGCCGAGACGCTCGGCTCGGTGGCGGCGGCGCTGCACGTGGCGCCGGACGGCGCGGTCGCGGGCCTCGAACTGACCTGCACGCACCACCGGCCCGCCCGCGGCGGCGTCGTGACCGGCGTGTGCACCCCGTTGCACGAGGGCGATCGCGTTGCCACGTACGACATCCGCATCACCGACGCGCGCGGGCGGCTGACGTCCAGCGCGCGCATGACCTGCGCGGTGCACAAGCGCTGAAGGGAATCCCCGATGTCCGCACCGGTTTTCGAGAAGTCTCCCGACACCGTGGCGTTCCGGCGCGCGATGGGCATGTTCCCAACCGGCGTAGCGGTGCTCACCGCGGGCCGTGACGCGGCGACCGTGGCCATGACCGCCAACGCGGTGGTGTCGATCTCGCTCGACCCGATGCTGGTGCTGATCAGCATCGGGGAGTCCGGCCGCCTGCGCGGCGCGATCGAGTCTACCGGCGGGTTCGCGGTCAACGTGCTCGCCGCCGACCAGCGGCCGCTGTCCGACCTGTTCGCGCGGCGCGACCGGCCGACCGGCCACGCCGCGCAGGACGTACTGGGGTCGTTGGTCGGTGACACGGGTGTCGCCCTGGTGCGCGACGCTGTGGTGTCCCTGGAGTGCGAGACCTACCGCCAGTACCCCGGTGGAGACCACGTGCTGTTCCTCGGCCGGGTCGCGGCTCTGCACTCGTCCACTGTGGACCGCGAACCGCTGCTGTTCCACCAGGGCGGTTACTCGTCTCTCAAGAAGGATTGGTCATGACACGCTCTGTTCTGGTCACCGGCGGCAACCGGGGCATCGGGCTCGCGATCGCGCGGGCGTTCGCCGCGGCGGGCGACAAGGTCGCGGTGACGCACCGCGGTTCCGGCGCTCCGGACGGCCTGCTGGGCATCAAGTGCGACGTCACGGATCCGGACCAGGTCGCCGCCGCGTTCGCCGAGGCGTCCGAGGTACACGGCCCGGTGTCCGTGGTGGTCGCGAACGCAGGCATCACCGAGGACACGCTGTTGCTGCGCATGGACGAGGACAAGTTCCACCGCGTCCTGGACACCAACCTCGGTGGCGCCTACCGCACCGCCAAGGCCGCGGTGCCGGACATGGTCCGCGCCCGTGCCGGCAGCATCGTCTTCGTGTCGTCCGTCGCCGGCCTGCGCGGATCCGAGGGACAGGCCAATTACGCCGCCAGCAAGGCGGGCCTCGTCGGTTTCGCCCGGTCGCTGGCGCGCGAGCTCGGTCCGCGCAACATCACCGTGAACGTCGTCGCGCCCGGTCTGGTCGACACGGACATGACCGACAAGCTGTCCGATGCGCGCAAGGCGCAGATCGTGTCCGAGGTTCCGTTGCGCCGATCCGCGTCGCCGGAGGAGATCGCCTCCGCCGTCACGTGGCTCGCGTCGGCGTCCTACGTGACCGGTGCCGTTATCCCCGTCGACGGCGGGCTCGGCATGGGTCACTGAGTCCTTTGGAACGCCAAAGGGCCGAGGCGAACCGCCTCGGCCCTTTCCGTTGTGCGGTCAGGCGCTCGCCTTCGCAGCCTTGGCCTGGGCGACGAAGTGGGACTGCTTGCTCTTCACCCAGTCGCTCGACCGATGCACGCGCGCGGTGGAGCCGGAGAAGTGCGGCGCGACGTAGCGGGCGAGCAGGTCGAAGCTGCGCAACGTCTTCTCCCACGACGTCCAGTCGCGGACCGTCACGAGCAGCGTGCCGAAGCCGCCGGTCTCCTCCAGCAGGCGCTGGATGGCGATGACGCAGTCGTCGACCGAGCCGACGATTGCGTCGCCGTCCGCCACGATGTCCTCGATGTCCTTGCCCGCCAAGTTCACCGGGATGCCGAGCGTGTCGCGGAAGTAGCCGTGCGCGACGTCCTTGAGGCCGGCGCGGACGTCGTCCATGGCCTCCTGCGTGGTCTCGGCCACGTGCATCGGCATGGTGATGCGCCACGACGAACGGCCGATGTTGTTCCCGTGCTCGGCCGCGCCCTCCTCGGCGTGCCGCCACTGCGCGGCCAGGTCGACGCGTGGCATGCCGGGGATCGGCGCGCCGAACGAGATCGGGCTGATGCCGTACCTGCCCGCCAGCCGCATGCTGTTCGGCGTGCGCGCGCTGGAGATCGCGAGGTCCGGCGCGCTCGAGTACGGGCGCAACTGCAGCGACGCCTCGTTGAGCGTGAACCAGTCGGTCTCCATCGTCAGGGGCTCGTCGGACGTCATCAGGTGGTGCACGGCCTGCAACGCTTCGGCCGTCATGCGGCGCGTCTCCGCCGGATCGACGCCGATCATGTACATGTCGGCGGGCGAGGACCCCGCGCCCATACCGAACATCGCGCGCCCGCGGGTCAGGTGGTCGAGCTGCACGAAGCGCGAGGCGACCATGTAGGGGTTGTGGTACGGCAGGCTGACGACACCGGTGCCGATGCGGATGTGGCGGGTGCGTTCGGCGGCCGTCGCGACGAAGAGCTCGGGCGACAGCACGGTGCCCCAGCCGCTGGAGTGATGTTCGCCGACCCAGTACTCGGCGAAGCCGAGGCGGTCGAGGTGCTGGGCCAGTTCGAGGTCGCGGTCGAGCGACAGTGTCGGGTCCTCGCCCGGCGGGTGGAGCGGGGAGACGAATGCACCGAACCTGAGCGTCATGTTCCGTCCTGGAGGTTTCCCGGCATCGGTAGGCGGTGTCGGGACAGGGGCCTTCCGACGCCGGACGTGTGTTGGTGACCTGTCCCCGCACGTCGAGCCTCGCAGCGGATTTCCCGCCGGATAAGCCTCGAAGGCGGTGCGCGTTGGCGCGCAACCGCCTACCGGTCTGGGGTACCGAAACGGCTACGCGCGGACCGAGGGGGGTGCTCGGTCCGCGCGTCACATGACCGCGTTATGCGGTGGCCTTCTCCTTGCGGAGCAGGAACAACGCCGGAAGCATCGTCAGCCCCGTCAGCACGACCGCCCACCAGAAGGCGTGGTCGAACGCCTGCGCCAGACCCGCGGTGTTCCCGGTCGCGGCGGTGAGTGAGCCACCGGACCCCGGCACCGTCGCCGCGATCTGTTGCTGCAGCACGACGGCCAGCAGTGCCGTGCCCGCCGAACCGCCGACGCGCTGGAAGATGTTCAGCGCGCTGGTGGCACGGGGGATCGCCGCCTGGCCGAGCGCGGTGTACGGCGCCGCCATGGCCGGCACGTTCGCCAGCGCGATGCCGAACCCGCGCACGAACAACGTGACCGCGAGCAGCGCGGCGTTGGTGTCCGGACCGGCCAGCGCGAACGGGATCGTGGCCGCCACGGCGATCACGATTCCGACCGGCGTGATCCGGTACGTGAGCTTGCTCGCGAACACCGACGCGACGACAAAGCCGACCCCCTGCGGCGCGAGCAGCAGACCCGCGCTCAGCACGCTCTCGCCGCGCACCGCCTGGAAGTACAGCGGCAACAGGATCAGCGCGCCGAACACGATCGCGTTCAGTCCCGCGGAGGTGATCGTCGCCGCGGCGAACGTCCGGTTGCGAAACAGCCGCAGGTCGATCAGCGGCTGGTCGGTGCGCAGCGACTTGACGGCGAACGCCACAAGCAGCAGTACACCCGCGATCGTGGGCAGCGCGCTGGTCTCACCGAGCCCGAACATCAGCAGGCCGAGCCCCGGCGAGATCAGCAGCAGACCCACGACATCGAGCTTGGACGACCCGGACTTGGCCGTGGGCGCCATCTTGACCGCGGACAACGCCATCGCGACCAGCGTGATCGGGATGTTGATGAAGAAGATCCAGCGCCAGTTCGCGTAGTCGATGATCAGCCCGCCGAGCACCGGCCCGAGCACTGGCGACAGCATCGCCGGGATGGACACGATCGCCATCATCTTGCCGATCCGCTGCGGCCCGGCCGCCTGCGCGAGGATCGCCTGCGCCACCGGCAGCATAAGTCCGCCACCGAGGCCCTGAACGGTCCGGAAGACGACGAGGCTGGTCGTGGACCACGCCAGGCCGCCCAGGACCGAGCCGGTGAGGAACAGGGCCTGCGACCAGAGCCACATCTGCTTGGCGCCGAAGCGCTCCATCGCCCAGCCGCTCAGCGGGATCACGACGGACAGCGCCAGCAGGTAGCCGGTGGTCACCCACTGGATGGTCGCGAGCGAGCTGCCGAACTCGTGGGCGAGGTCGCGGATGGCGATGTTGACGATCGTGCCGTCGAGCAGCACCGGGATGCTGCCGAGCACGAGCACCGTGCAGAGCCAGCCGAGCGGGCTGCGCGCCTCCTCGGCCTGGGCACCGGTGGCGGCGCGCTCGTCGAGTGTCGTCATCGTGCTCTCCTGGGTTAGACTTCGGGTCTAGAAACGTAGGTTAGACCATGGGTCTAATTAATGCCAGCCCCTGGGAGCGCGCATGACCACTGCGGTTCGAGGGCGACCGTCGAAGCGCCGCCAGATCCTCGATGCGGCCGCTCAGGTGTTCGTCCGAGAAGGCTTCGCCCACGCGTCGCTCGACGCGATCGCAGCGGAAGCCGGAGTGGTCAAGCAGACGATCTACAACCACTTCGAAGACAAGAACGCACTGGTCACGGCGGTGTTCCAGGGTGCGTTGGACCCGCTGTCGAGCGAGTTCTCCGACGTCCTCGCGGAGACGTTGGGTGCTTCCGGTGATGTGCGGGAGCGTCTGACGGCGTTCGGACGCCGGTGGATCCGGCTGCTGTTCTGCGAGGGGCCGGCCACACTGCGGTCGCAGATGGTCGCGGGGGCCCGGAACAGCCCGGAGCTGGCCGCGGCTCTGCTCGACGCCGACCGCGGGGTGGTGCTGCGCGAGGTCGCTGAGCACCTGGCGCGGATACCCGAGCTACGGATCCCTGATCTCGACCGCGCGGCGCGGCAGCTGCGTGGGCTCCTGCTGGGCGAGGCACATCAGCAGTCGGCGTTCGGGCAGCGGGAGCTCACCGGTGCCGAGGTTGCCGACGTTGTCGAGTCCGGCGTCGACCTGTTCCTCCGTGCCTATGCCGAAGCAGGGGCTCACGCCTAGGTTCGGATAGCTGGTGGCGGGCTGGGAGTGGAAGTCAACTGGGAGGGGTAAAGCCGCGGCAACAGTGTTGGACTAGCGCGGCTGGAGGCACTAGCCCGAGTATTGCCTCGACGGACTTTGCCGAGGCCTGGGGTAAGGCGGCCGGCGAACCGCTGGGCCGGGTGTGTTAGGCCCCGCCGCCCGCGGCACTCCTTTACTCGCCCCGTTACACTTGAGGCTGATCTGGAAGAACAGGCCGGAGCATGCCGCTCAGTCGTTCCACGACTGGGGGATCAAGGGGGCGCAGGTTCAAATCCTGTCGTCCCGACGGTCTGGATCAGCCCGCTGATTCTGGGTGAAAGCCCAGGCCAGCGGGCTTTTTGCACGCTTGTAACGATCTTCGCTTGATCATCAATTTTATGATCGACAGGCCGATGAAGGAGCGAAACCGGAGCTGCTGCCTCCTTCGGTTCGACTAACGCCAAATGGGGTCGTCACGAACGGGTGAACTTGCCGAACTGTGCTGAACAAGCGTCAACAGGTGCAAATCGGCGTGATCGGTAGCCAACCGAACGGCGGCATGCTGCCCGCTGAGGGGAGAGGCCAGCCGGCACCTCGAAGTGGCGCATGTAGCCAAGCTGTGCCGTACTGACTTGAAATGCGACGACTATCCCGCAAGACGCCTGAATCGGACGGTTGACGTACCTGGCTGATGACCGTACTTCGCCCGCAAGAGTCGCTCGCCTACTTCGACCTACTCGCCAGCGCGAGGGATCACTATGTCTGGTGATCATGGTGCAGTTCTCGACGTTGCCAAGGTCTGCGCAGGTTCGAATCCCTGGGGCGGTTCAGACAGCATCCACACGCCGGGGGAGCAAGAGTCGATCTTGTGTAGATGCTGAAGGTGCCCCCAGGGCGGTTCAGACAGCATCTGTACGTGACCGTCCTCGGCGTGAGCTGGTGGTTTCCGTGACGGTCGAGGTGTCGCGGAATCGGCGGACGGGAGGGGGTGCCTGATGACCGCGGGCGTCAGCCGAGCCACCGATAACGATCACGGCTACCTGGCTTCGTTGGTTGCTCTGCGTACGATGGCACTCGGATCTTTCTTCAGCTGATCAAGCACTGCTTCGAGGTTGCGGAAGTGGGGCTCGTTGTTGATGCGAGCTAGGCAGTCAGCGAGGTTGCGCCGTACACCGCGGTCGGAGTCGGCAGCGAAAATCGAGGCGAGGCCTGGGTCTCGTTCGTCTTGGTTCGCCCAACATACTGCGGCTGCCTGTCGGATCCCAGGAGCCGGGTGCATCGCAAGCAAGCCAAGTGCGATTGGGAACACGCGATTGACCTGGACGAGGGTCTTGCCGCGCAGCATGGCGTCCGTCCGGTTTGGCAAGGCTGTTACGCGGGCAGGTTGAAGGCGCTGGTGGATTGCTTCGGCGGTTTCTGGATCATCGGTGTAGAAGGCGGCGGTGAGCAGCGCTTCTGCGGCTAGGTGCTCGCTTCCGGCGTCGATCCGGAACCTGCTCAGTGGGTGCAATGACTGCTGGTCAAACAGATCGTGCTGGTTGAGGTCAGGGGTGTCGTGCAGAGCGATGAGCCGTCGGCAGAGCTCACGGCGGATCTCGTCCGGAACCCGATCGTGTAGAACACGCAAGGCGTTGAGCGCTGCCATTCGGCTACTGGCGATGTCGCGATCGTCTTCAGCCCATGCTGTGAGGTGATCAATAACTTGGTCTCTGAGATCGATCAGTTCTGAGCCTTGCTCATCCTGCACAGAAGCAAGGGCCGTGTGCAGCAACAGCGCACCGTACGACGCTCCGTCACCGATTTCCCAACTGTTGCGCTCTTGTCCGACGGGGTGGCTAAGTATTCCGTTGCATGCTTCTCGTGCTGCTGCCACAACTTCATCGGTGCACTGCTCCCATGCCGCAAGCACATGAACTGCCGCGGCCTCGCCTGAACGAGCCTGCTCTTTGACTAGCTCAAGCACCTCACTGCGCCGAACGTTCAGGTTGTAGAGGTGTCGATCAGCGCGATGGATCTTCTGCCGCGCACATTCAACCAGCGCCTTAACGGCCGGGACAGCGACGTCGTCTTCGGCTTTCTCTGCGCAGGCCGAGAAGAAGGCAAGCATCTCGGCATCGATGAACCGGTAGTGTCCAGGTTCTCGCGGCACGAGGCTCAGCATCTTGGGTAGCAGATGTTGAGCCACGTCTGTGGGAAGGCGGTGACCAAGTGCCCCTAGCGCACCCACCGCGTACTTAACCGGGTCGGGACTGAAGAAACTCCGCGGCGACTCAGCGTCGATGATGGTCACGAGCAGCGACGCTGTGTCCGCCGCGCGGTCGTCTGGGATCAGATCAGCTTGCTCAGCACAGACAGCAGCCGCGGAAGCATGGACCCAGACCGGAAAGCGCACTGTGAGATACCGGGACACGTCGAGCGGTTCTGAGGCAGTACTAGCCGCCGCGACGGCTTCCTTGCGAGCTCCCGCGAGTACGAACTGTCGCACCGCGTGAGCCGGCATGTCGGCATCGGCGAAGACCTTGCCATATCGCTTGCGCGCTAGCACTTCATCAAGCAACGAGCCGGAGATGCGTTCATGACGTACCCAGTGATGTGCCGCGCGATGCGCATCAGGCAACTGTCCGTCAACGAGCGCGTCCAGCGTCGCGAGGGCTGCGTCGTCTGAACCGGGTAGAAGGCGCGTGCGCGTGCCGATCGCTCGAGCCGAGCGCATCGGATCTTGACGTGTGTCGAGCGTGTCCGAGAGGAAAGCGATGGAACGCAACGCATCTCGTGTGTCTCCACCATGATCAGCGTGAGCAGCCTCGATAACGGCGCGACGATACGCTTCGATCGCCTGTTGTGGAGGTCCCGCGAACGCTAGTGCGTGTGCGGCCCTGCGCAGGGCGAGAGCACCGATCGGTTCAGGCAACCAGCCACCGTGAGCCTGGCGTGTCAGGTCCGCGAACATCTCGACCGGATCTTCGCCGCCATGGACCTTGAGGTCGGCGATGCAGCACTCAAGCCGTGTACGAAGCTGCCCAGACATTCGCCCGACTACTGCGCCGGCAACATCGAGCAGGACGGCGAAGTCGTCAGCGGGGTCATCGTCGGTAACGATCTGTTCGGCTACTGCGAGTGTCAGTCGCCCGGCGAGGTCGTGATTCGCCTCGGCGAGTGTCTTCAGCGCGTCCGCCACGGGCGCCAGGTCGTAGCCCTGCTCGGGCCAATCGTTGAGTGCAGCCGCAACGAGCGCCGCGGCGCCGGCGGTAGGGTCTAGCGATTCAGCGAGCACACCAGCCAGGTTGACTTCACTGCGGATGTGCTGACCCGCTTCGTATAGTTCGAGAAGGAGATCCATGGCGACTGCGAATGCCCCAGCGTGGTCGCCGGCGGCTCGCAACGCGTCCCGCTCACGTGCCTTCCAGGCTCGTCCGTAGGCGACGAACCCTTTGTCGCTCAACGCTTTGCTTAGCTCGCCGAAGAGCTCAGCAGCTGCGTGTGGAGCTTGAGCATCGAGTGCTTCTGCGCGACCGCGCAGCTCTCCGAAGCCGAGCATCTCCACAGGATCGTTCAGCAAGGCGCGTCCGTCTGGCGTCGTTGGCTTCGCCGATGGTTCATGACCACACACGGCCTTCGCCCATTCAGGGCCGAAGATGCCGTGGATCAACGATCCTCGGTTGTGGAGCTTGCGGAACAGCTCTTGGCCGTCGTATAGGTCGATCTCGAGGTCGCCTGCAAATGTTCGCTTCAGGTTACGTAGCTCATCCTCCACCGCTGTGTCCTTCACGGTGCAGGCAGTGACAAGAACAAACCGTTGCGCGTCGACCCGGCGACCCGGCTTCTTGGCCTTGGACCGATTGGACCGTATGGGGTCAGTGAAATCCGTGACGGCCTTGCGTAGTTCAGTAGCGGTGAGGTTGTTGATGCGACGAACCTGGTACACGTGTAGATCCGTGCCCTGATAGCCGATCAAGTCGAGCCCACCCTGATCCTGACCTGGTCGACCGTAGATGCGGATGCAGTTCAACCCGTCGACGAGCCAGACAGTCTCAGCGACAAGGCGTTCAAACGTTGGGGGCGCCAACTGATCGAAGGGAAGTGACCACTGCGAGCGGAGAGGAGGCGGAAGTTTCTCGGTCCGAACCCGTGCCAGCAGCTCGCTCAGAGCCACCTCTGTCTCTCCGGACTCAAGCGGGTCAGCGACGTCGTTGTCGTTCAACTCAACCTCGCAACGGCCGAACAACGGGCTAAACGACCATAATAAGGGCTTTCGGTGCGCCCCATGCGCTTAGCAGGCTGACTTGAGGCTCTCGGCAAGCTTCCTTCAGTCAGTAATGCCTGGCAGCTTAGGTAGGCACTCGAATTTCTCGCAGGATGGCTTCCGCGCTACGCTTGAGCAGGATCTCAGCAAGGCTCTTTCCGAATGGGCTACGACCCGATGCTCGAACACACGATCACCCTTCGGGTGCGGTGGCGCCGCTTCTGGCGCGCCCGCCGCGGCAAAACACCCATCCCGTAGCCCTAAGGCGCTGGTGCGTCCCAGTCGATGGGCGCCAGTCCGTCTTGGCGCCGGGTCTGGTTGACCACCACCCGGTAGTGGTTCATGACGTCGGTGAGGACGTCTTCCCACGGCGGTGGGTCGAGGATTTCGCGCACGGCCAGCAGCGCTTTGAGTAGCTGGGGGTGGCGACGGGCACCGGCCACGCCGGTTGCCTCGACTGCGGCAGCGGGTCACCGCTGGGCAGCTCGATGTAGCAGATGGCCGATTCGTAGGTGGGGTGGCAGCGCGCGGTTTCGGCCAACCAGCCGGGCAGCTCGTGGACCTCGCCGTAAACCTTGAGACGATGCAGGTAGTGCATCAGGTTGTCGTTGGTGGCCTCCCGCGCATCGGCGTTGATCTCGTCAATGTCCTCGCGTACTTGGTCCAGGTCGACCGACGTCCAGCCGCCGCTCACCGCGGTGCCGCCGGCCGTGCGCTGTGTCGCTCGTTAGTGTCGCCAGCCCGTGGGGCGCGATCGGCAAGGCAGGCCGGGCACCTTGAGGACGTTCAGTTGCCGTTGCCGTGGTGAGTCCACAACGTGTGCCACTCCGGGAATGCAGCATTGGACAGGGTGTGGGCTCTTCGACGTGGTTAGGCAGGGCGGAGCAGGGTCAGCACGTGCTCGGCGGTTTGTGCTGGTGTCAACGCAGCGGTGTCCAGCCACGCACCCTCGTTGGCGAGTTCTGTGCGCATCTGCGCATCAAGGTGACCGAACAAGTGGGCCACGCTCTTGCCGCCACGGGTGCGATCGCGCTCCACGCTGACCGAGACCGGCGGCGCCAAGACGACAAGTGTCAATTGCCGGGGCGCCAGGCAGGTCCGAAGCGTGTCGAGGCTGTGCCGGTCCGGCACCGCCCCTTCCATGATCACGGCATAACCGTTGTCGTGGAAGTTCGCCGCCAGAGCCGCGGCATTGCGCAGCCCGAGCTGGATCTGCTCGGGGTCGTTGTTCAGACCGCTCACCACGAAGTGGTTGAGCACCACATCCATATCCAGGTGCACGCCGCGCTCGAACCGGCGTGCCACGATCCGCGCCACTGTCGACTTTCCCGCGCCAACCGCGCCGGACAACAGCACAACCGTGTCGAGCCGCTGGATCGGCCTCCGGTTCGCGCTGCCGGCAGCTGCTTCCGCGTCGGCGTGTACGCCGCGTTCCCGCTCGGCGACTCCGGTGGGCACGATCAACCCGCAACCGCAGGGGCACGCCGTCTCCGCGGGCGCGATGGTCGGTTGCGGCTCCGCAGGCTGAGAGCTCATGAGTGGAAGTATGCCCAGGGCGATCTCCGCGCCCTGCGTCTATCGCGGATCGGTTGCCGTTGACCGCCACGCCATCCGGACCGGTCTTGAGGGGTGCGGTCTGCGGCACGGCAAGGCTTTCGGGGCAGTGGATGACGGCTATTCTCGAAACTCCTTTGGTCCACTGTGGACAATCAGGCCTCAGGTGGGGAAGTGCTCGCCTGGGATGTCGGGGTCGACGAGCTGATGCTGCCCGGTGGGTTCCGGCGGACGAGCGATCGGCCGGTGTTCCCGCGAGGCGGCGGGACACACCGGCCGACCCGGCCTACACCGGTATGCAGGCCTCTCCCATGGAGTGGTAGGCGCCGTCGTAGAACGCCCATCCCCTGGCACAGGCCCAGCCGCTGCCCCATGCGCCGAAGGGCCTGGTGTCCTCGCCGACCTCCCAGTGGGTGTCCTCGCCGGCGGGGTCCTTGGCGTTGAGGTTCGGTCCCCACAGGTCGTAATGACCCCAGAACGCGAAGTACCGGGCCTCGGCCCAGATGCGGTATCCGCTGGCCGTGTACTGGCGCCAGATGCGGACGTTCTGATCGACCCGTTGCTCGGGCACCGAATCGGCCATCGCCGGAGCCGCGGTCAGCACGGCCATGAACGTCATCACCAGGACGACCACTTTCCTCACCACGTGTCATTCCTCCCCTCGATCGGTTGCCGGGACTCGGTTTAGTGCGAACGGGTTGTCTTGTGTCGAGCCGCGAACACTGAACGACAACCGCTGAACAATCCCGGCCATGCCACGGGGAGAGCGTCCGCTTGACGGTGTGGAGGACAACCCGCTGGTGCGGTTCGCCGGTGAGCTCAGGGCGTTGCGCGTCGCGGCGGGCAGCCCGCCTTACCGGGAGCTGGCGCGCCGGACGCACTACTCGGCCTCGGCCCTGTCGGATGCCGCGGGCGGTCGGAAACTGCCCAGCCTGGAAGTGACGCTGGCGTATGTTCGCGCGTGCGACGGCGACGTCGCGCAGTGGGAGCAGCGCTGGCACGCGCTCGCCGCCACGACCGAGCCGGCGGGCGACGACACCACCTCGCCCTACGTGGGGCTGGGCGCGTTCCAAGTGGCGGACGCCGACCGGTTCTTCGGCCGCGAACGGCTGGTCGAGGAGTTGCTCGGGCTGCTCGCCGACCGGCGGTTCGTGACGGTGTTCGGCGCGTCGGGGTCGGGGAAGTCGTCGCTGCTGAGGGCGGGTCTGTTGCCCCGGCTCAGCTCGGCGGCGCTGATCACGCCCGGTGAACCGCTGCCCGATGCGGACGTGGTGGTCGTCGACCAGTTCGAAGAGGTCTTCACCGGCTGCCGGGACGCGGACGCGTTCATCGACGCCGTGGTCTCGACATCGCGTCAGGTCGTGGTCGCGGTGCGGGCCGACTTCTTCGCGCACTGCATCGCCCGTCCCGTCCTGGCCGAACGGATCCGCGAGGCTCAGGTGCCGGTCGGTCCGATGACCGCGGAGGAGCTGCGCCGCGCCGTCGTCCAGCCCGCCGCCGCAGCCGGATGCGCGGTCGAGGGCGCGCTGCAGACCGCGGTCGTGGCCGAGGCGGCGGGACAGGCGGGTGTGCTACCGCTGTTGTCGCACGCGTTGCGCGAGACGTGGCGGCGCAGACGCGGCAACACGCTGACACTCGCCGGGTTCACGGCGGTCGGCGGCCTGACCGGCGCGCTGGCACGGACGGCCGAGGCGGTGTTCGGCGCGCTGACCGACCGGCAGCGAGAGCTGGCCAGAGGACTGTTTCTGCGGCTGATCGCGCTCGGCGACGGCACGGAGGACACCCGGCGGCACGTCCCGCATGGCGAGCTCGACGACGACCCCGACCTCACTGTCGTGCTGGAGAGGTACACGGCCGCACGGCTGCTGACCGCGGACGGCCACGGTGTCGATCTCGCCCACGAAGCCCTCATCCAGCGCTGGCCCCGGCTGCGCGACTGGCTGGCCGACGACCGGGAAGGGCGCAGGCTGCACCGTCAGCTGACCGAGGCGACCAGCGTGTGGGAGACGCTCGGCCGGGACACCGAGTCGCTCTACCGCGGCACACGGCTGCGCGTGGCACGCGAGTGGGCCGCGCGGCACCACACCGAGCTGACCGTCCGCGAGCGGCGGTTCCTCGACGCCGGTCACGCCCTGGAGACCCGGCGCGCGCGCCGGGCGAGACAGCTGGTCGCGCTGCTGGTCGTGTTGCTCGTGGTCGCCGCGGGCGGTGCGGCGGTCGCCGTGCGCGCCGAGCGCGGCGCCGCGCACCAGCGCGACGTAGCGTTGTCGCAGATCGTGGCGGGCAAGGCGGTCGCGCTGCGCCGGACGGATCCCGCGCTGGCCGCCCAGCTGAGCCTCGCCGCGTACCGCCTGTCGCCCACCGCGGACGCGCGCGACAGCCTGCTCGGCTCGTTCCCCATCCCGGACACCGCCCGGCTGACCGGCCACACCGGGCACGTCAACACCGTGGCCTTCGGCCCGGACGGCCGCACGATCGTCACCGCGAGCCACGACCACACCGCCCGGCTGTGGCGCGACGGCCACGAGGTCGCCGTGCTGACCGGTCATGGCGCCACCGTCAACGCGGCGGCGTTCAGCCCCGACGGAACGCGGGTGGCGACGGCGAGCTGGGACCGCACCGCGCGGCTGTGGGACGCCGGCTCGTCCGAGACGCGGTCCGTCCTCAGTGGACATACGCGTGAGGTCAACGCCGTCGCGTTCAGCGCGGACAGCAGACTGGTGGCCACCGCCAGCACCGACGCAACCGTCAAGCTGTGGGACGGCGCCGCCGAGGTCGCGACGCTGACCGGGCACACCGATGCGGTCGTGTCGGTCGCGTTCAGCCCACAAGGGAACGTGGTCGCCACCGGCGGCTGGGATCACCTGGCCGGAGTCTGGCGGGACCCCGCCCACCCGGTGTTCCTCACCGGCCACACAGCGCCGGTCGTGTGGGTCGCGTTCAGCCCGGACGGCGGGATGCTGGCCACGGCGAGCCAGGACAACACCGTCCGCCTGTGGGACATGACCACGCTGCGCGAGTTGAGCGTCCTCCGCGGCCACGAGGCGGCCGTGCGATCGGTCGCGTTCCGGGCCGACGGCCGGATGCTCGCCACCGGGAGCCAGGACAACACGGCCCGGTTGTGGGACATCAGCGACCCGCACGAACCCAAGCAGCTGGCAATGCTCGGCGGCCACCACCGGCCGGTCGTCTCGGTCGCGTTCAGCCCGGACGGGCACACGCTGGCCACCGGAAGCGACGACGACACCGCGTTGCTATGGAACATCCCCGCCCGCGTTCCGGACACGGCCGACCGTGCGGCGGAATGGATCTGCGCGACCGCGCGTCCCGCGATCACCACGGCTCAGTGGGCCCAGTACTTCCCCGGCGTTGCGTTCCATCCTCCCTGTTGAAGACCGTGCCTCCGTGACCGCGGCCGCTGGTAGCACCGTCCTGCACAACGCCGCGACACCCGCCGCGGTTGTCGGCTTGAGGAGTTCACCGATGATGTCGGTGGCGGTGTCGATATCCGGTCCGCCACGATCCACCGTCGGTATCGCGTCGACAGGCTGGCGATCACTTGCGCTCCTGTGCGACGGCAAGGGCGAGCACGGCTGCGGTGAGCTTTCGGATCAACTCGGCCTTCCCCGGTCTGAGGTGAACTGAAACCGAGGTAGGGCTTGTCAGCCGGGGACGCACAGCGTGGGTTTGATCCCGGCGGAGGTCCACGACCTGCAGCGGCCACGAGCGAGCGGTGACGTCGGTTTGACGTCAATCAATCGTGTGGTCCGGCGGTCACTGCTGCCACATCTGTCCCTCTAGTCACATTGATCATGCTGGTTGCAGCTTGTGTCTGAACAGTTGCTGTCCGTGTTCAGGAACGAGTGAGGTGGAAGGAGTCGAGATGCGCAGGCGGGTTGTCGTGATCGTCGCTGCGGCGATCGTGGTCGGCGGCGTTGGCGGGACGGCGGTGGCCATGGCCGCCAGCGACGCGGAGCCGACGAACAAGATCGTTACGATGAAGGGCGGCGGCCAGGGAGCGGATTCCGGCCGCGTGACCGCGAAGTGCCCGAAGGGCTTTCAGGTGACGGGCGGCGGCTTCAAGAACAAGGTCAGCCTCCAGTACTTCCTGGCCAGTTATCCCGAGTCAGACCTGTCCGGGTGGACAGTGGAGGAACGGCCCTTCGAGGTGACGGACCCCCACCAGGAACGGTGGGGCGAGTTCGAAGCGTATGCGGTTTGTGCTCCGGTCGCCGGCTAGCCAGATACTCCGCATACAAGGCGCTGAGCTGCGGCGGATCGGCGCTCCGCTGGACGTTCACCGTGTTGTCGATGCCGGTGCCGGCGGAGGTCTAGGGGCAACCTCACGCCGGCGCCCGCGATCTGCTTCATGTCGTCACGGCACGAGAACCGGCTGGTCCACGACCCACAACCACGACCCGTCCGGCTGACGGCGGGCGATCTGGACGGTGATCTCACCGGTCGTGAGCGTGGTCGCCGTGAGCGCCAGATCGCCGCGCACCAGTGCCGGGGTGCTGCCTGCCGGGCGCGAGCACCGGCGCTGCCGCGACGAACTCCTGGGACAGCCGACGGCCCCCAGGCGGCACTGGGTGGCCATCAGGCACGACGTGCACGAAGACGGTGGCGACTGGGGCGTCAATCATGCCCACCGCTCGGGGACAACCGACGCCGCACTGGAGACGGGCGTCATGCCCTACCCGTCCCGTACTGCCATGCTCATCCTGCCCGCATGCTGTCGCGAGGGCCGAACGGCCTCATCCGCCGCACCGAAATCCCCGTCCGGCCGCGTGCGGCTGACGACGTCGGCTAGTAGGAGTTCAGTGCGATGTCTGCGAGCGCCTCGAACGCGTTGCGGTACACGTCAAGAACCTTGTCGACCTGGGTGATGGCGAGCGTGCGCAGCAAGAGACGCTGGTTGGCGACGATCGCCAGTCGCGTTCCCTCGCGCTGCGCATCGGCGTGGGCCTGGCCAAGCACTCGTATTCCGGCGGAGCCGAAGAACGTGATCTGACGCAGGTCGACGACCAGCGCTTGCGGGCGCTGCGCGATCTGTGCGGTGATCGTGCTGAGGACGAGGTTTTCCCCGGTGCACTCCGGGAGGTGATCGCCTGGTTCGCCGCGGGTCAGTCGGAACCGGATCACGCGGCCGATCGCGTCGCCGCAACCGTTCACAGCGCCATTCAGGGAGCCGACGGTATTGACTGACTCAGTCGGTCATTTATTCTGGAAGGGTGCCACGCACTCGTTCCGCCGACATGTTTCCCAGGCTCGTCTCGGCCGCGGCCGAGACCTTCATCGCGCAGGGCTTCCAACGGACCCAGATGCAGGACGTCGCCGACGTGCTCGGGGTGGCGAAGGGCACCGTCTACGGCTACGTGGCGAACAAGGACGCGCTGCTCGGGGCCGCGCTGCGGTACGCCGATGGGGTCGAGTCGCTACCTGGTGCCGACCGGTTTCCGGTTCCCGCGCCGATGGAGGGAGAGCTGGCGGCGCTGGTGGCCGAGCGGCTCGGCAACGAGATCGGGCAGCTGCGGCTGGTCGAGGCGGTGTCGGCGCGGCGACGTGGTCCGCTCGCCGTGGAGCTGAGCGAGATCATCACGAACCTCTACGAGACGCTGGCGCGGCACCGGGTCAGCATCAAGCTGATCGACCGCTGCGCCCCGGAGTTGCCGGAGCTGGACGAGGTCTGGTTCGGTCAGGGCCGCTCGGGCCTGGTCGGTGTGCTGGCCGAGTATCTCCAGCGGCGCAAGGCGTTGCGACTGCCCGGACCTGCGCCGCTGGTCGCCCGCACGATCCTGGAGACCTGCGTGTTGTGGGCGGTGCACCTGCACTGGGATCCCGCCCGGCAACCCGTCGACACCGCTGCCGTTCCAGCCACGCTGGCAGGCCTGCTCACGCGTGGGCTGCTGCCTGAAGGGACATCGACATGAGCAGGAAGCTCACCACGGACGGTCTTCGTCAGGTGTGGGACCGCTACGCACCGCGCTACGACCGCGACATCAGCTTCTTCGAACGCATCCAGTTCGCCGGCGGCCGCGAATGGGTGTGCCCGCAGGCCGTCGGCGAGGTGCTCGAGGTCGCCATCGGTACCGGCCGCAACCTCCCGCACTATCCGGCGGACGTCAGGCTCACCGGCCTGGACCTCAGCCCGGCCATGCTCGACATCGCCCGCACCCGTGCCGCCGAGCTCGGCCGCGGAGTCGAGCTGTGCGAGGGAGACGCGCAGGCGCTGCCGTTCGCCGACGCCTCGTTCGACACCGTGGTCTGCACGCTCGGGCTGTGCGGTGTCCCGGATGAACGCGCGGCGATCGCCGAGATGTACCGCGTGCTGCGACCTGGCGGCAAGTTGCTCCTTCTCGACCACGTCGGCAGCCACCACCGGATCGTCCACTTCGGTCAGTCACTGCTGGAGAAGCTGAGTGTCCGGATGTGCGGCGACTACCAGACCCGCCGCCCGCTGCCGCTGGTGGAACAGGCTGGGTTCGTGGTCCAGCGGCAGGAACGGCTCAAGCTCGGCATGGTCGAACGGGTGGCCGCGGTCAAGCCCTGAATCAGGTCTCGGCGCGGGAGCGCGTCAGGCCGTAGTAGGCAAGCGCGGCACCGACGACGAAGATCAGCGTGTCGAGGTAGATCAGGCCGAGATGCCCGAGGGTGTCGAATCCCCACGGGTAGTGCGCGGGCAGGGCGACGGACAGCCCGAGGACGGGGACGGCAACCGCGGTGACCAGCGCCCACATCTGGCCGTGGCGCACACCGAACCAGGCCAGGCACGCGACGGCGAGCCCGGCCGCGGCGATGAAGCCGCTGACCGCGATGTGCAGGTGGCTGATGTAGTGGTAGAGCGAGGGAGAGAACTGCTCGATCTGTGCTTTGCCGACGCTGACCTCGCCCGAGCCGATGCCCAGTTCGAGGAACGAGTCGGTGAAGTTGCGGATGAAGAAGATCACCGCGTAGCCGACGAAGCCGAGGCCGGCCAGGCTCATCACCGCGGCGCCGGCGCGCACGGCGGACTGTGCTGATACAGCAGGCAGGTGTGCCGAGGCGGTCGCCATCGTCACCCACCCCCTTCCACGAAGGCGGGACTATTCAAGTGAATGTTTGAATGCTCCGCCGCTCGCCCGAACTTGTCAAGTGTTCGATTGAATAGAAGAATCGATGTGGAGGGAAGGGGTGTGAGATGAGCGACCGGGTTGCCAAGGACGCGCTGTTCGACGGGTTCGCGCGCATCACCAAGGCGCTGAGCAGCGGCAGGCGATCCGAGATCGTCGACTTGCTCGCGCAGGGCGAGCGGTCGGTAGAGGAGATCGCGAGCGAGATCGGGCAGAGCGTCGCCAACACCTCGCAGCACCTGCAGCAGATGCTGAAGGCCGGGCTGGTCGGCACTCGCCGCGACGGCAACCGGATCTACTACTCGCTGGCCGGCGGCCGGGTGCTGGACCTGTGGGTCGCGGTCCGTGACGTCGCCGCCGAGCACCTTGCCGAGCTCGACAGTCTCGCCGCTGCCTACCTCGGTGACCGGTCCACGCTGCAGACCGTCTCCCGCGCCGAGTTGGTCGACCGGATGCGCCGCGGAGATGTAGTCGTGCTCGACGTGCGGCCGGAGCCGGAGTTCCGCGCAGGGCACATCGCGGGCGCTGTTTCGATGCCGCTTGACGAGCTGCGACGCAAAGTCCGCGGTGTGCCAAAGGATCGCGAAGTGGTGGCGTACTGCCGCGGGCCCTATTGCGTGTACGCCGACGATGCGGTGCGCACGCTGCAGCGGCGTGGCTACCGTGCGGCGCGCCTCGAGGACGGCTTCCCGGAGTGGTCGCGCAGCGGACACCCGGTCGAGAACGGCGTGGACTCGCCAGCATCCTGACCAGTTGCGGGCACCTATTCACGGTTTTACTTGTGTGAGTCATCTTTCCGGCAGTGCGCGCAGACCGGCGTAGAGGCTGCGCAGCGCGGCGCCGACGGCGGCGGCGACGGTGATCTCGAAGATCTCGTCCTCGCTGAGCCCGGCGGCTTTCAGATCGGCGATGTCGGTGTCGGTCACTCGATACGACGAGTCGCGCACCTTCTCCGCGTACGAGGCCCACGGCGCGTCGACAGGATCACCGCTTGCGGCCGCCCGGCGTGCGGCAGGGCCGGTCTTGCAGGGGGAGTCGAACACCGCCGTGCGCAGGTTGCCGACCAGCCGTTCGTGACGTTCGCCGGTCGCGGCTGTGTTGGTGCCACCGGTGAGGAAGCCGGGGAAGCGGTAGCCGAAGCGGTGCAGTGACTGCGTTCCCTTGACGAGTTGTTCCTGGGAGTGCAGCTGGAAGCCGAACGCGTTGGCGAGCCGGTTGACGATGTTCCAGATCAGGTTGACATGCAGCGCGTCCAGCACCGCCTCGCGCGAAACGCCTGCCGGGACGTCGAGGGCACTGACATCGTCCGGCGCGGTGGTGATCTTTTCCAGCAGCGCGAGAATCGCGGCGAGCTCGGGACGCGCCGAGCTGGGATCAGCCGCGTCGATCTCACCCTCCGAGGCGATCCGGGTCATCTCCGTGTGGCTGTCGATGCAGAACGGGCATTGCAGCAGCTTGGCGGTGGACATCGCGATGTACTCGCGCTCACCCGCGGTCCAGAACGACGGGCCGCGCATCATCTCTGCGGACAGGTCGAGCAGCGGCGCGCCGAGGAACTCCGGCCGGTACAGCAGCGTCTTCGGCACGTCGGACATCGGCACGCGCGAGGTCAGCTCCGCGAAGGAGAAGAACAGCCGGACGCGCAGCCGGTGCTCGTGGTCCAGCACGTCGAGTCGCATCACGCACCTCCGCCAGATCGGCGATCCCGTCCAGTAGAAGACGATCGAACCCCACGGAACTCGACCCGCCGGATCAGAAAGTCAGACCTTGATCCGGGGACGGACGACGACGAGCGGCACGAGTGCGAGCGCGATGATGCCGCCCGCGAACGACAGGGCGGGGTAGCTGCTGCTCGCGACCACGAAACCCGAGGCCATGCCACCGGTCGCACCGGCCACGGCGATGGCCATGTCGATGCGGCCCTGCACGGTCGCGCGAGACTCGAGCGGCACCGCGTCGGTGATCAGCGCGGTGCCGCTGACCAACCCGAGGTTCCAGCCCAGCCCGAGCAGTCCAAGCGCCAGGGTGAGCAGCAGAGTCGACTCGGCGGGCGCGAAACCGGCGACCAGCCCGGCCGCGAGCAGGGTGAAACCGGAGGCGGCGACGACCGGCAGCCTGCCGATCCGGTCGACGAGCCAGCCGCTGAGCGGTGAGGGCAGGTACATCCCGGCGACGTGGACGGCGATGACGAACCCGGTGGCCGCGAGGTCGTGACCGTGATGGCGCATGTGCACCGGGGTCATCGTCATGATCGCGATCATGACCAACTGGATGACCACCATGGTGGTCGCGCCGATCAGCAGCAACCGCGAGTCGCCACTCGGGTTGCCGCTCGTCACGGGGGCCGCGGGCATGGACCGGGCCGTGAGCAGTGGGTCGGGCCGCAGCAGCACCCACAGCACGATGGCGGCCGCGGTGTAGGCGAACACGGCGAGGGCGAACGGACCCGCGAGAGCCGGAACGCCCCAGCGTGCGGCCAGTTCGCCGGTCGGCGTGACGAGGTTGGGGCCGAGCACCGCGCCGAGCGTGGTGGCGACGAGCACGGTGCTCACCGCACGGCCGCGGCGTTGCGGTGAGGCGAGGTCGGCGCCGGCGTAGCGGGCCTGGAGGTTGGTGGAGCTGCCCGCGCCGTAGACGAACAACGCGATGAACAACAGCACGACGTTGTCGGTGGCGGCGGCGATGACCACACCGAGCGCGCCGACCGCGCCGGTGAGGTAGCCGCCCGCGAGACCGGCCCGTCTGCCGTGCAGGCCGGACACGCGAGCGATCAGCACGGCTGCCAGTGCCGAGCCGATGGTGAACAAGGCCGCGGGTAAGCCGGCCGCGCTGGTGGCGCCAAGCATGTCCTGGGCGAGCAACGCGCCGACCGTGATGCCCGCGGCCAGTCCGGCGCCGCTGAGGACCTGGGCCGCGACGAGCACCGAGAGGATGCGTTGCTGAGCGGGGTGTTGAGTGATCACGGTGTCCATTCGGAGAGCTCAGACCGCGACTGGGAGGTCGGCGAGGCGCCACTCGAGCATGCCGTCGGCCAGCCGGCGGGCGGTTCGTCCCCGCGCGGTGAGCAGGCGGACGGCGTCGTGGGAGAGCACGCAGTAGGCGCCGCGGCAGTAGGCCACGATCTCCTGGCCGGCCGGGAGATCTGCCAGCCGGTCCGCCAGCTCTTCGAGCGGAACGGACACTGCGCCGGGGATGTGACCGGCGGCGAACTCCGCGGCGGGCCGGACGTCGATCACGGTCGCGCGTCCCGATCGAACGCGATCCAGGAGCTCCTCGCGAGTCACCGCGTCAGTGTCATCGCCCAGGTAGGCCTCACGCGCCGACCGCACATCGGGCAGCCGGTCGTCGGCGACGGTGCGCAGCAGCGTGAACAGTTTGGCGACGTCGTCGCCTGCCAGCCGGTAGAAGATCTTCGTGCCTTCGCGCCGGGTGGTCACGAGGTTGGCCTGCTTGAGGGTCTGCAGGTGGGCGGAGGCGGTGGTCAGCCCCAGTTCCGCCGACTTCGCGAGCGCGTCGACCGTGCGCTCGCCCTGGGCGAGCAGGTCGAGCAGCTCAAGCCTCTTGCCGCTCGCGAGGGCCTTCCCCACGCGAGCGAACTGGTCGAACAACGCGGTCTTCGCGTCCCTGTCGCCCATGGTTCTCCAATCATCCTTGGAATAGTGTAGAACACTGAAGGTGAGAGGAGACGATGACCGTGCCTGAGGTGCTTCCGCTTGCCGACGACGGACTCGTCTACCGGCTCTGGCGCGACGGCGGCTTCGCCATGGGTGGTCGCCGCACTCACCGCCCTCTCCGGAGTCGTGGTCGCCGTGCGCATGTACGAAACCCACTCCAACAGGAAGGTCAGCGCGTGACCGTCCCACGTGGACTCCTCGACGGACCCATCTACCTCGACTACAACGCCACCACACCGATCGACCCGGTGGTGACCGAGGCGATGCTGCCGTATCTGACCGCGGAGTTCGGAAACCCCTCCAGCACCCACCACTACGGCCGGGAATCGCGCGTCGCGGTCGACCACGCCCGTGATCAAGTCGCCGCTCTCCTCGGCACCTCAGCCGAGCGGATCGTGTTCACGGGATCGGGCTCCGAGGCCGACAACCTCGCCATCCGAGGTACCGTGCTCGCCTCGGGCGTGGACCGGCCGCACGTGATCACCCAACCCACCGAGCATCCTGCGGTGTTGCAGGCATGCGAGGCGCTGCGCCGCCGGCACAACGCGGACGTGACGTTCTTGCCGGTCGACAGCAACGGCCTGGTTGACCCAGACGACCTCGCCGCCGCGATCACCCCAGGAACCGTCCTGGTGTCCATCATGGCGGCAAACAACGAAACCGGTGCACTGCAACCGATCGACGAGCTCGCTCGGGTCGCCCGCGAGCACAGCGTGGTGTTCCACACTGACGCCGCCCAGGCCATCGGCAAGATCCCGTTCGACGCGACCGAGTACGACCT
This sequence comes from Lentzea sp. NBRC 105346, assembly GCF_030269605.1. Lineage (GTDB taxonomy): Bacteria > Actinomycetota > Actinomycetes > Mycobacteriales > Pseudonocardiaceae > Lentzea. Next base: position 87,673 of record NZ_BSTQ01000010.1, on the reverse strand, counting down.
CGTGACCGTCGTTGGACACAAGATGTACGCCCCCAAGGGAATCGGCGCGCTTTGCATCCGGCCCGGCGTACCGCTGGAACCGTTGGTGTACGGCGGCGGCCAGGAACACGGCCTGCGCGCCGGCACCGAAAATGTCGCTCTTGCCGTGGCACTCGGCACCGCCGCCGAACTCGCGGCGAAGGACCTCGCCTCCGGTGGCTACGACCGTATCCGCGCGTTGCGGGACCGCCTTCACCAACTGCTCGTCACCGCGCTACCGGGCCGAGTCCACCTCAACGGTCCCGAGACGGCTCGGTTGCCGAACACTCTCAATATCAGCATCGACGGCATTGTCGGTCACGAATTGCTCGACACCACAACGGAATTCGCCGCGTCCACCGGCTCAGCGTGCCACAGCGGACAACACGAGCCTTCTCCGGTGCTCACCGCCATGGGGATGCCCTCTGGTCGTGGGCTGGGCGCATTGCGACTGTCGCTGGGCCGCTGGACCACCGGCGAGCAGATCGACCAAGCCGCACACCACATCATCGCGGCAGCAAGCTGACGCCTGGTCGATCGCGTGCGGCGGGCCGTTCGTGTACGGAGTTCACGCGGTGAACCGGTGGGGAGCTTCGCCCGGACTACTCGGCCGGTGAAGCTCCCCGCCCGTTCTCACGAGGTGAGGCCGAACTTCCAGATGCCGCGCCCGTGGGTCGCCACGTACACCGCGTTGTCGGTCTTGGAGTACTCGGCGTCCAGCACCGCGGTGGTGGGCAGGCCGTTGCCCATGCGCTGCCACTCGGTCGCGCCGGCCGGGCGGTACAGCGTGGCCAGGTCGGTGGCGAGCACGAGTGCGCCGTTGGACAGCACCTTCAGCGCGTTGGCGGGCAGGTCGGGCAGGTTCGCCGACACGTCCTTCCACGTGGCGCCCTGGTCGGTCGTCTCGAAGACGTGGCCTACGCCCGCGCCGGGGCCCTCGGTCCAGCGGCGGCTGAACCCGTTGAACGCGACGAACGCGTGGTTGGGGTTGGCCGGGTCGACGCCGAAGCCGGCGACGTACCGGTTGGGCAGCACGCCGTCGGCGGGCAGGTTCAGCTGGTGGAAGCTGTTCGCGTCGCCGAGCTTGCCGACCGCGATGCCGCGGGTGAAGCCCTGGTTGTTGCACGGGCCGCACCAGCCGACGTAGGCCACGCCTTGGGACAGGCTCACCGCGGTCGCGACGTGGCCCGCGCCGAGGTCGAACGCGTTCTGCCAGTCCTTGCCGCTCTTGATGCCGAATCCCTTGGTGTTGAACCAGACGTGCTGGCCGCCCGCGATCCAGTTGTTCGCATTGTGGTCGTCGGCGGCGAACGGCGCGATGAACCGCGCGGGTTCGTCACCGGGACTCGAGGTGTACGGCTGGATGTCCACCGAGGTGGAGGCCGACGAGTCCGGGTTGGTGTTGGCGTTGCAGTTCTGCGTGGCGCGCATCGCGAGGTAGACGTACTCCTGCACCTGCCGGCACGCGTTGTCCGGGTCGGCGAGGGAGTCGCCGCCGTCGCCGCCGAACGGTGAGCCCATCGCGGTCTCGCCGGCGCGCAGCATGGAGGCGCCGTTGTCCTGCAGGCCGCCGCTCACGCCCACGCCGGTCTTGCCGTTGTAGGTGTCCTTGCCGACCGACACCGAGTAGTACTGCAGCGCGTCGATGGTGCCGTCGTTGAGGTTCTGCCAGTCCGTGGCGTGCCCGTCGCGGTCGGTGGAACCCTGCACCGGGCGCCGGTAGAGGCCGCCGTCGTTGCCCACGAAGACGTACGGCTTGTCCTGGTAGGACCCGACCGCGATGGAGTGCTGGTCGGAGTGCGTCGTCTTCTGGCAGGTGTTCTTGCTGTCGTCGGGATTCCAGCAGCCGAAGCTGAAGTTCCAGTACGGTCCGACGACCTTCCAGTTCGCGCCGCCGTCGGTGGTCTCGTTGACCTCCTCGAGGCCTGCGTACACGTGGTTCGGGTTCGCGGGGTCCACGGCGAGGAACTGGTTGTACCAGGCCTGGATGCCGGGTCCGTAGCCCTTGCCGCCGATGGACTGCTTGAGCGCGGAGCCGGAGTTGGCGAGCTTGGTGGAGTCGGCGATCTTGCTCCACGGCCCGGACGGTGAGCCGTTGTTCGACACGTAGATGCCGTCCAGGTAGCTGTTCACCGTGCCGACGGCCTTGTTGTAGAGCTTCGGCGACTGGTTGATCGCGTAGAGCTTCGAGCCGTCCGCGGCGAACGCGAACGTGGCGAAGCCGATGTCGTCGGCCGGGATGGCGCCGCCGAGGTTGACCTTCTTCCAGCCGCCCGCGGTGTAGTCGGCCGTCTCGTAGAAGCCGTTGTAGGAGTCACCGCCGCGCCAGGCGATCGCGGCGACCACGTGCCTGGGGTTGCGCGGGTCCGCGGCGACGTCGTTGACGATGTTCTTGTACGCCGCGCTCGGGTCGCTCGCCTTCGGGCCGCCGGGCAGGTAGTCGGGGTTCGGGGCGTACTCGAGGTGCCACGCGCCGGTCGTGCTCGCGGCGTCATGGGTGTACAGACCGCGGTTGGTCGCCGCCCACACCTTCCCGCCGGCGAACCGGACCTTCTGGATCACGGCGCTTTCGAGCTCGGCACCGCCGACGCGCATGTCCGGCGTGAACTGGCCGCCCCGCGGGTCGGCCAGGCGGTAGACGCCCGAGCCGACGTAGCTGGTGGCGCCGGTGTTGGCCTCGCCGGTCGCGTACCAGAGCGAACCGTCGGCGGCGAGCGCCAGGTCGCCGGTGGACAGGCTGGGCAGCTGGTCGGCGATCGGCGCCCAGTTGCCGCCGCCGGTGCTGGAGCGCCAGACGCCGCCGTTCGCGCCCGCGGCGTACACGTGGCCCGCGTTGTCGGCCGCGAGGCCGGTGATCCGGCCGGTCACGTTGCCGGCGCCGCCGCTGGAGTTCGACGCGTAGTCGCGGTAGCGCGGGTCGTCGCTGTTGTACGGGACCTTCGTGATCTCCGACCACTGACCAGCGGTGGCGGACAGGCCCTTCAGCTGGGTGAAAGCCGCGCCGTACGCGCCGGGCGCCACGATTCCGGGAGCAGAGCGCGCCTGCGCGAACTGACCGACGGCGGTCGAATACTCGAATGCCTCCTCGCCCGCCTCCTGCGACTCGCCCATCATCGCCTCGAGCATTTCGCGCGGGTGGTGCGGCAGTCCTTCACCGGGCTCGGCGGCGAGCCCCAGCACCTCCTGGACCTCGTGGTTGGTGCCGACTACGACCAAGCCCGCGACCAGCGCGGCCGCTGCGCCGAGTGTGATTGTCCGTTTTCTACGCGAAACGGCCATTTTCGGCCCTCCTTGTTGCGACGGTTGACAAAGGCAACCTGAGGGCGAGTGCGAAATCCAGGAGGTGGGAATAACAATCCGACCGGACTAATTCACACTCCATTCGCTGTGAATACGTTCGGTGTGTGCGGGCCCCGCAGCGACCGGGTCGGTGCCACGCACGGTGCCACCGGTCAGAACCAGGCCGCCGGTCGGCGCGAACATGCCGAGGTTGAACGTCGTTCCGGTCGGTGCGGTCGCGATCGGAACGACTGGGAAGGCGTTGCCGCCGTTGCGGATCGAGGTGGAGATGTAGTCGCCGAACATGCGGCCCTGCGACGTGTTGGGGATCCACGACAGCGACATCGGCCCGGCGACCTGGGTGGCCGGACTCCAGCTCGTGCCGCCGTTGACCGAGGAGATGAACCCGACGTCGAGCCGGCAGGTGGCCGCGGTGCAGTTGGCGGTGGGGTAGAAGTAGTAGGTCAGGCCGATTCGGGCCGTGCCGCCGGAGGTCGAGCGGTCGACACCGATGCCGGGCACGAAGTGGTCCACGGTGCTGGTGGTGGCGTCGATCGGCACGCGGGTGGGCGCACCCCAGGTGGTTTCGCTGGTCGACTTGCTGAGCACGATGTCGTTGCTCGAGCACCCGGAACGGAACCGGCAGTCCGACCACGCCACGTACGCGGTGCCCGCGGCGTCGATCTCGGCCGAAGGCAGTGCTCCGGACCGCAGGCCCCCGGCGACGGTGTGGTGGCTGATCGTCGAGACCAGCACGGTGGAGCGCCAGCTGGCGCCGCCGTCGATGGACCGGAACGAGCGGATCTGGCCGTTGAGGGACTGGTACGGCACGAGCACGGTGCCGTTGGGCCGGACCACGGGTTGCCCGCCGAGGCCGGTGGCGTTGTCGCCGGTGGCGCGGGCCGGGCCCCAGGTGAGGCCGCCGTCGCTGGAGGTCTTCATGCGGAGGGCGTCACCGGCGCTGGTGATGTCGTATTCGGTGTAGCAGTTGCCGAAGAACGGGCTGGAAGCCGTGTTGTCACAGACGATCCAGTTCTTGTCCAGCGACCCGGTGGCCGTGGTGATCGGGTTGCTCCACGTCAGGCCGCCGTCGGTGGAGCGGCTGGTGAGTACCGGGGTGCCGGGGCAGCCGATGCCGAGCGAGGAGATGAGCCAGACGTTGTGCTTGGCGTCGAAGGCGACCGCGGGATCGCTGATCTGTCCGCAAGGGCCGCCGGAGTTGGCGGTGGTGCCGGGCAGGAAGCCCTGGGTCCAGGTGGCGCCGCCGTTGGCCGAGGTGGCGAAACCGATGTTGGAGGAGCCGCCGCCGGAGACGCGGCCGACCTGGAAGGCCGAGACGATGGTGGTGCCGAAGGAGAACGTGTCCGGCTCGACTTCGGTTTTGTGCTGGGCCTGGGCGTCGGTGTAGGGATCGGAACTGACCTGGGTGACCGGCACATTCGCGGACGCGGTTGGGGTGGCGACGAGCAGTCCACCAATGGTGAGAGCGGAGACCAGAACAGCGCCGGGCAACTTGTGCATGGCGCAACACCTTCTTCGTTGAGGGTGAGGCGGCGGTCCGCCTTCCGATCCAGCCACAGCCCCACGCCCGAGTAAATCCGCCATGCGCCCCTGAGCCTCAGGCCGCCTGGGCCACGTCGAACTTCCGGTCGAGCCGGGCGCAACGATCCGGCTGAGTCCGACGATTCACCCATGAGGGGGGATGCAGACATGCGGAGGTACCCCCATGCATGCGACCAGACGGCTCACCGCGGCAGCTGCGGTCGTCCCGCTGATTCTCTTGAGCACAGCGACCGGGGCGTCGGCGGCCCCGTTCTCCGCCGGCGCCGACGTCCTGGTCAGCGGCCCGTCGGCGCTGACGGCCTGCCCCTTCGGCGCGTCGGCCGACTTCGCCGCCGCCTACGACAACGCCGAGGTCGAGCCGCAGGTGGCGGTCAACCCGGCCAACCCGGACGAGATGATCGGAGCGTCCCAGCAGGACCGCTGGCCGGACGGCGGCGCGCGCGGCCTCAGCTCGTGGATCACCCACAACGGCGGCGCCTCGTGGACCAAGCTGCCGGACGTGCCGTGGAGCGCCTGCCAGGGCGGCCCGACCCGGTTCGGCCGCGTCACCGACCCGTGGGTGTCCTATGACAAGGCGGGCAACGCCTACTTCATCGGCCAGCCGATCGACTCGGCCGCACTGGGTCTGTCCGCGATCGCGGTGACCAGCCTCGACCGCACCACCGGCACCTGGCGGCCGCCGCAGATCATCCAGGAGGACAACGGCGACCGGGGCGTGTTCAACGACAAGGTCTCCATCACCGGGGACCCGACGCGCCCCGGTTACGCGTATGCGACGTGGATCCGCGGTAGCTACCCCAACGACGGCAAGCAGCACCCGATCGCGGACCTGCACTCGTTCGCCTATCGCGGAAAGGCGATGTTCTCCCGGACGACCAACGGTGGGCTGACGTGGTCGACGCCGGTGCCGATGCGCGACTCGAACTCGTACTTCCAGGGCAACCAGATCGCGGTCGGCCCGGACGGCACCCTGTACAACGTCACCGCGAACCTGTTCACCGGCGCGGGTCTCAACGACAAGGGCGTCTACATGGGCGTCATGAGCTCCCGTGACGCCGGGCTGCACTGGTCGGCACCTGTGCAGATCGCGCCGATCCGGACAACCCAGTTGTTCGTGCCGGACGACAACTTCCCGATCCGCGCCGAGGACTACCTGCCCGATATCGCGGTGGACATGACCAGCGGCGCGATCTACGTCGTGTGGGCGGACGGCCTCGGCACGGCGCTGAACAAGGTCGTGCTCGCCAAGTCGACCGACGGCGGACGGCACTGGAGCGGCCCGGTGGTCGCCTCCACCGGTGGTCCGACGGTGCAGTCGTACAACCACGCGATCGACGTGTCGGACACCGGTACGGTCACCCTGACCTACTGGGACGACCGGAACAACGTGCTCGGTGACGGCATCGCCACCACCGACGTCTGGGTCCGCCATTCACACAACGGCACCCAGACGTGGGAGCCCGAACAGCACCTGCACGGGCCGTTCGACCACTACACCGCTCCGATCTCGTTCTTCGCACCAGGCGACCCGAGAGGCCTGTTCCTCGGCGACTACATGGGACTCGAAACGATTTCCGGTAACAGCACCATCGCGTTCTTCACCTCAACCATCGCCGACGGCGCGGACGTCCACGCCGTGCGGCTCAACCACAACTGACGGTGCAACGGGTGCGGGCGGCCAAGCTGTCCGCCCGCACCCGCCTGCCTTCGCCGTAAGCCGGGCAGCGAGCTGTATCTCGAAGTAGCCGTCGCCGAGTACGGCGACGGCCGGCGGTTGCGGGAAGTCGGTTAGTCGGTGCGGCGGCGTTCGAGGAACACCGTGTCGCGCCACGCGCCGTGGTGCCGGGCGATGCGTTCGCGCACACCGAGGGTGCGGAACCCGGCGGAGTGGTGCAGTGCCAGGCTGGCCCGGTTCTCCGGAAAGATCGACGTCTGCAACGTCCACAGGCCGTCGGTGTCGGCGGCGGTGACCTGCTTGTGCACCAAGGTTCTTCCGACTCCTCGGCCGCGGAAGTCCGTGCCGACGTAGACGGAGGTCTCCGCGACGCCGGAGTAACAGTCGCGGGTGGACACCGGAGCGAGAGCGGCCCAGCCCGCGACGGTGCCGTCGATCTCGGCGACCCAGCGGTGGCCGGGTAGCCACCTGGCGTCCAGCGACTTGCGTTGCGGCACCTCGGTTTCGAACGTCGCGTCGCCGGTGGCGATGCCCTCGGCGTAGATGCGACGGACGTCGGCCCAGTCCTCGTCGCGCAGCGCGCGGATGGTGACATCGGCGGGCAGGTCGGTCGGGCAGCACGGCCGCGGTGCGAGCACGCCCATCACCGCGTCGGCGGCGTGGGGGAGGCCGGTGCAGCAGGAGGCGTTGACGGTGACGAGGGTGGCGGTGCCTTCCTTGCGCAGCAACACGAACCCGACGTCGGCGAGCTTGCGGACGTGGTGCGAGCAGGTCGACTGGCTGATGCCGAGCCACTCGGTGAGCTCGCCGACCGTCACGGCGCGGCCGGCGGTGGCCACGGCGTGCACGAGGCGCACGCGGGTGGGCTCGGCGAGGCAGGCGAACCACTCCGCGTACCGGGCCGCGTCCTCGGCGGCGAGTGAAGGTGCCGTCGTCGTCATGAGGGCAAGTATCGACCGCCGTCGATGGTTGCGTCAATCGATCCGCGTCGATAGAGTCTGCGACGTTGATTCGATGATCCTCGATACAGGGAGCGTGTGCGGTGAGCGAGTTGCCAGTGGTCGTGGTGGGCGCGGGTCCGGCCGGCTTGTCGGCGGCCGCGCATCTGGTCGAACGTGGCGAGCGGGTACTGGTGCTCGAAGCCGGTGACCAGGCCGGGGCGGCCGTCGCCGAGTGGAACTACGTCCGGCTGTTCTCGCAGTGGAGCGAGCTCGTGGACCCGGCCGCTGCTCGGCTGCTCGAGGACGCCGGCTGGATCCGGCCCGAGGCGACGACATACCCGACTGGTCGTGAGTGGGCCGAGCTGTACCTGCGGCCGCTCGCCGCTGTGCTCGGTGAGCGGGTCCGGTTCGGTGCCCGCGTTGTGGGAGTGGCGCGTCGCGGCCGTGACCGCGTGGTCGACGGCGGGCGTGAGGACGAGCCGTTGACCGTCCATGTCGAGACGGCGTCCGGGGAGGAGCGGATCGCGGCGCGGGCGGTGATCGACGCGTCGGGTACGTGGGGCTCGCCCAACCCGCTCGGCGGTGACGGGCTGCCCGCGGTGGGGGAGAAGGCGGCGGCCGGCCGGATCAGCTATCGGGTGCCCGATCTCGCCGCCGAGCGTGCGCGGTACGCGGGGAAGCGGATCGCGGTCGCGGGCAGTGGCCACTCCGCACTCACCGCGCTCGTTGCGCTCGCGGACCTGGCCGAGCAGGAGCCTGGGACGCAGATCGTGTGGTTGCTGCGCCGCGGCGCGGTCGGCAACGTGTTCGGTGGCGGCGAGGCCGATCAGCTCCCCGCTCGCGGTGCACTCGGGTTGCGGGCAAAGCGGGCGGCGGAGGCCGGCCACATCGAGACGGTCACCGGGTTCCGCACCGCCTCCGTCGGGCAGGGCGCCGACGGCCGGCTGGTGCTGGAGTCGTTCGACGGGCACAGGCTGGAGCCCGTCGACGAGGTCGTGGTGCTGACCGGGTTCCGGCCGGACCTGTCGTGGCTGTCCGAGATCCGCCTCGACCTGGACCCGGTGCTACAGGCGCCGACGAAGCTCGCGCCGCTGATCGACCCGAACGTGCACTCGTGCGGCACGGTCTACCCGCACGGTGAAGCCGAGCTGCGGCACCCGGAGCCCGGTGTGTATCTGGTGGGGATGAAGAGCTACGGCCGTGCGCCGACGTTCCTCGCGCTCACCGGTTACGAGCAGGTTCGGAGCGTGGTCGCCGCCATCGCGGGCGACCACGAGTCGGCGAGCCGGGTCGAGCTCGTGCTGCCGGAGACCGGCGTCTGCGGCGGTGCCGGCGTGTTCGACGCGCCGGCCGAAGAGGCGAGCGGCGGGTGCTGCGGCACGACCGCGCCGGCCGCGATCGAGCTGTCCACCAGTGCGCGCTGACACCATTGCGGCGCCTCGTTGGACAGTCAGCCGTTCCTGCCGTTTCCCCTGCCCGATTTCCCCTTGCCGCCTTTTGCTTTCTCTGCGGTGTCCTTGTCTTCCACCGGACCGGGCGCCACAACTGTGGACGTCGCGGGCACGTCCTGTTGAACCGGTTGCGCAACGGACTGCGGTGTTTGGCCACCTATAGGCGCCTTACCGGCGGCCGGGGGTGCGGTGCTCGCAGGAGGCGTCGAGTTGATCGGAGCCGTGTCACGTGCCGCGATCACGCTGCCGAGGCCGGCAACGAGCGCAATGGCCGAGGCGGCGGCCAGTAACGCCGGCTTGTGAGGACGTGTGGGACGGTGCTCGATTCGTGTCGGGGCGTCGGCGGTCGGACGGGCCGCGCCGGACCTGTTGATCGCCCGTAGCGCACCTGCACACTCATGTGCGGAAGGCCTGCGACGGGCGGAGAGTGATGTCATCAACGTCAACAGCCGCGTCAGCGCGAAGGGGAGATCATCCGGGATGTGAACCGGGCGGTGCAGCCGGGCGACGGCTGTCTCGATCTCGCTGCCTTCGTACTCGCGGCGACCTGTCACACATTCGAGCAGCACCAGACCGAGTGCGTAGACGTCGACCGCGGGCGTGATCTCAGTGCCGCGCACCTGTTCGGGGGCGAGGTAGGCGGCCGTGCCAACGAACTGATCGGCCCTGGTGAGCCGGGGCGAGCCCGCCACCCGCGCCAGACCGAAGTCGGCCAGGTGTGCGGCGCCGTCGCGGTCGAGCAGGATGTTGGAGGGCTTGACGTCGCGGTGCACGACGCCGTGGTCATGCACGTGGGCGAGCGCCTCCGCGAGTGAACTGCCCAGTTCGCACACCTCGGCGACCGGCATCGGGCCGCGCGCGATGCGATCGCGCAACGTCACTCCGTCGACCAGTTGCAAGACCACGAAGGGCGTCGGCCCGTCGGTGCCCGCGTCGTACACCGACACCAGTCCCGGATGGGACAACCCGGCCAGCGTGCGGATCTCGTTGTCGAATCGGCGTGGGCCCGCAGCGTCACACCCGCCTTGGAACAGCTTGATCGCCACGTTACGCCGCAAGACGGTGTCCCATGCACGGCGTACTTCCCCGGCCCCACCGGTGCCCAGAACCTCGGCCAACCGATAGCGATCGGCCAGGAGTTGATCGTCGGCGGACACAGCGGCACCTTTCCGTCGGCAGCGTGCACTCTGTGGGTGCCCACCGATCGGGTGACCGAATCATCACCAACAGCGACTCCGGCCGGCTCCGCATGTCGCCGGACAAGACGGAGGGCGCGCGGTGAACGTGATTGATCAGACCTTGCTGTGGAACGTGAAGTGGATGTTTCCGTCGATGTCCTTGTGGGCGTCGAGCACCTTGTCGGTGAGGTACAGCGCGGCGTCGGGCTGTACGAACACTGTGCAGCCTGTGCTCAAGGTGATCACTTCGTCGCCCGGAGCGGGCTGGTCGGTCATCGAGACGGACAGCTCCGCGCCTTGGTCAGTGGTGTCGGCGACCTGGATCCGCAGTCCGGCGACGTCCTGCTGCCCGGTGGACGCGGTAATCGCGTTGATCGCTTCGGCGGCGGCGCTGCTGACGTCGAGCATGGCGCGCCTCCCTCGGTTGTGGCGTTCGGGCTGGGGCATCGAGTGGGTACCCGGGCGTGACGGCATGTGCACGTTTCGACGGCATCCGTATGGGCATCCGCGCGCGGACGCGATGCCGGCGACGATGGTCGCTTTCCCTCCGGTCGCCGTGGAGTCGGCCTGGCATGGGGCGGGGAGAGGTGCGCACCCCTCGCGATGTTTGGTGACAGTACTGCGGGACTACGTCGGTGGTGGCGATGCCGGACGCTCGGCGTGCTGTTGCCGGGCGCCGGCGTTGGGCGCGCCCTCGCCCGCCTGGGGAGATGCCTGGTCGGGCCGGCGGGAGGCCTGGGGGAAGAACCGCGCCGCGAGCTCGTCGTAGATCGGTGTACCGGTCATCGGGCCAGCGTGCCCGGACCTTCTGGTGATCGCACGACAGCTGAGCGGCCGCTTGGTCAGTGGAGCACGGTCAGTGGTGTCTCGACGGGCGACAGTGATCGCAACTCCTGCAACATCGACGAGTTCGACGTGGCCGGCGGTTACCGCCGAAAGATTGAGTTTCACCGTGATGGACGTGCTCGAACGCGAAAGGCGCACTGCCACGAACGCTGAACAACGGCTCGCGAGAGTGTGATCATCCGACCGGTTGAACCGAACCCCGGCCACGCGGCCCCGCCCCGTGACGCAGCGCTGCCAATGGTCCGTCGACGGAGCTTGGAATCTCACAGTGCCGTCCCGCGCTGGGCTACCGTGGCGCCCGTGAGCACTCCGGATCCCGCGAATCGCAGCCACGCGGTGGCCGTGCTCACCGCAGCGGTCGACACCATGGTGACGACGTTGGCGCACGCCCGCGGCGACCTCGCGGACGATCTTGTGGCGGATGTGCTGCTCAGCTACTTGCTGGCGGTCGACTCTCCCGTGCAGCACGCGCTCGCCCTCCAGGAGACGGCACACCCCAACGGGCCGCTGGCCGCCGCGCTGGGGCATCTGCGCCGGGCGTTCGCCCACTTCTCAGCGGACAACAGATTCGAGGAAGCTCGCGTGAACCTCGCGCGTGCCAAGCGCTCCTTGGACTTGCTCGCGTCCTAGGCGAACGCGGCATCACGTTCGTCGAGGTGGCTCACTGTCCTATGAGGACGAGTGCACGTGCGGGCGCAGAACAGCACGGCGCGGCTCAGTCGTAGTCCGGTCACCCTCTCCATAGCGATACCGACGCAGCGGCCGTGGGCGAGCTCGATGAGGTTGTCCGTCTCGTCGATGAGATGAGCGTGGCCGACCACCGTCACGGCCCAGCCCGCCGGCAGATCGGGATCCAGGTCATCGGCCTCGAACGCGATCACCGTGCCGCCGCTGATCGCGCCCAGGTTCGCCTTGCCGTCGACACGGACCACCACCTGATGCGGCCGCATGCGGCCAACGCGCACCGTGGGCAGCAGCTGCAGGCACTGGTGCGGAGTGAGCAGCTCGATCTGGTCCGGCATGGCGTCCTTGAAGCGCAGGTGATGGGCCCGTTGCTCCACGGTGCGCGCGACGCGATCGGTGCGGAGTCCGGTTACTGTGCGGTGACCGATGGGGACAATGCGTGGCGGCTGTCGTCCCGCGCGTACGGCCTCGTTTGGCCCGCGGTTCGTCTCAGTTCGTCACCCGATGGTGTGATCGGGTGCACGATTCGCTCGGAGCTGGACACATTTTTGGCCAGGTCAGCGCCGTTCGGCCGTCCGATTGGCCATCACCAATTGATACGCCCGGCAATTTCGTCTCGAACCTGTGGGACCCCTCCCACGTGACTGGCGGCAGGTGATCGGCCAGCAGGCAACGAGGGCGAGAGGCATGGGCATGTACCTGGATCAGACTGCGGCTCCAACACCCGCCGTGCCGCTCAAGGAGTCCGTCAGCACGGGGAACGTGTCGCTGGACCACGAGACGGGTGACCGGCTCACGAAGCTGCTGAACTACCAGATGGACATGGCCGACTCGTGGCTGGAGCGCATCGGCCGCCTGGCCCGGCCCGCGCCGCTCGGCACGAACCCCGTGGGCGCGGCGATGTCCGAGAAGTTCGAGAACGCGGCCGGCGGCGACGAGACGTCTTTCCTCGCTGTGATCACGGCGTACCGCGAGGTGCTGCGGCAGACGCAGGACGCGGTCAGCGGTGCGATGCGCAACCTGACGAACGCCGACGATGACCAGGCCGCCACGTTCCGCACCCAGATCGTCTGAGAGGGCGGAAACGATGACTCAGCAGACCACGTTCGACGAGAACATCCCGGTGCGCGGGTTCGTCGACTCCCAGGGCAACGCCAGGGTGGTGCCGATCGACAGCGGCGCGGCCGCCGAGCGTCCCGCCAAAGTGGACCCGAGCTACCTCGAGGCGCCCGAGTCGAAGCCGGCGCTGACCGACGAGCAGAACTGGTCGGAGTACTCGCACGAGGAGCTCTACCAGTCGATCCACGACAAGAACCATCCCGGGCAGGTCGGGGAGATCAGCGCCGAGTGGGAACGCTTCTGCCGTGAGCTCACCGACGCCGCGCGGGAGATCAGCGAGGGCGTGACGGCCGCCGAGGCCGGCTGGACCGGGAGCACGGCCGACGGCGCCCGCGCCGGGATGCGGCAGCTGGCCGACTGGGTGACGCGCACGGCGGAGACCGCCGTCAAGATGGCCGGCCAGGTGCAGCAGCAGGGCGACATCATGGCGACGGCGCGCGCCAGCATGCCGGAGCCTAAGAACTTCAGCTACGACGACGCCGTGAAGACGTTCTCGGGCGGCTCGATCGCCGGGCTCGCCGGGTCCACAGAGGACGCGAGCGCGGCCCGTGACGAGTCGACGGACGTACGGCAGCAGGCCATCGACGTCATGCGGACGATGGAACAGGAGTCGATGGCGCTCGACCGCACGACGCCCGCGTTCGCGCCGCCGTTCAACCCCGTCACCGGCCAGGTCGAGAACCCGGCCCCGTTGATGACCGCGCAGCAGCACTCGGCCGGCGGCAACGGCGACTCCACCTCGGCGTCCGGTTACTACGGCGGTGGCGGGTACGGCTCGACGGCCGCGAGCTCCCGTTCGGCCGGCAAGTTCGGCCGTGGCAAATGCGACGACAAGGCGAGCTACGGGCCGTCGTACAAAGGCAAGTACGAGCGGCCGGACAAGAAGTCGCAGCCATGCTCGGCGACCACGGCGGACTCGAAGGGCAAGTCGAAGCAGCGCAAGCAGATCAAGGGCGACCTCGAGCTGAACAAGCCGGGCGACCAGCGCACGGCCGCGGCCGCCGCACGTGGCGGCGCCGGTGGCGGTGGCGGCGGTGGTGGTTTCGGTGGTGGCGGTGCGTTCCGCGGCGGCGCGGCCGGCCAGGGCGGTGCGGCGCCTCTGCCCGCTACCGGGGAGTCCCTGCGCGCGGCGACCTTCGTGCCGAAGGTCGGCGGGTCCTTCGGGGCCGGCCCTGGTGGTGGCGGAATCCCTGCGGCGGCGGCCGGTGGTGCGAACGCGGGCGGCGCGGGGTACGGCCCCATGGCGCCGGGCGCGGGCGGCCACGGCGGGCAGCAGGGGCAGGACCTCGAGCGCAAGAACAAGTACGCGTTGAGCGAGGAGATCGTCGAGTTGCTGGGCGCCGAGCTGCCGCCCGCGGTGATCGGCGACGTCGCCCCGCCCAAGCCCCAGAAGGGGAAGTCATGACGTACTCGCCTCGCTACGTGCTCACCCCGGAGGAGTTCGGCACGCTGTGGCCGGAGCTCGGCCTCGGCGGTGTGCCCTATCCGCTCGACGTGCCGCGCGCGGGCAAGGCCGACGTGGATCACCTGCGCCGGGACGTCGAACCGTTGCTGCGGGTGCTCGGCCAGGCCGAGGTCGCGGTGGACCTGGTGGCCGACGCGGACGGCCCGGTGCGTGCGCTGGCCGCGGCCAAAGGTGGTTTCGCGGTGCTGGCGGTCGTGAGCGCACGCGGTGTGGAGCTGTCGGTGATCCGGCCGGCCGGTCTGACCGCCGCGTTGCTGGAAGTGCTGCCAGAGCGGGAAGCCGGGCCGGGCCACGCGCTGTCGGTCCCGGTCGAGGCGCTGGAGAAGGCCGCCGCGCTGGTCGACGCGGAGGACGACGAGGACGACCACCCGTGGGGTGGCGGCACCGTGCACGACGAGCGGTCGGCGTTCCTGAAAGCCGGTCTCTCCCCGGCGGACGCCGCGTTGATGAGCGAGCTGGCCACCAGCCGGGTGGCGGGCGGGCAGTTCGGCGTGTCGTGCACCGACCGCGGTAAGCGCAGGCGCGCGCCGATGGTGGTCACGTGGTTCGACACGCCGCGCGGTCGCTATCTGATGGTCAAGGACGGCACGTGGCTGAGCGTCGCGCCGGCGGACCACCGTCGCCTGCTGGCGCGTATCGAATCCCTGCTGTCGCGCTCCGCGGCCGCCTGATCCGGAAGGACGACCGTGCGAGTCATCGGCGATCGTTATGCGTTGGTCGTGGAGCTCGGCCGTGGCGCGATGGGCGTTGTCTGGCGGGCCGAGGACCAGCTGCTGCGGCGCACCCTCGCGATCAAGGAGCTGCTCCCGCAACCGGGTACCTCCGACGAGGAGCGGCGGGTCGCCGAGGAACGCGTGCTGCGGGAGGCCCGCAGCGCCGCCAAGCTCAACGATCCGGCCGTGGTGACCGTCCACGACGTCCTCATCGAGGGCGACCGGACGTACCTGGTGATGGAGCTGGTGGACGCGGTCAACCTGTCCACGCTCATCAGCCGGTTCGGGCCGCGTGACCCGCGGTGGGTCGCGGATATCGCGCTGCAGGCGTTGGGGGCGCTCGAATCCGCCCACGCGGCGGGCATCGTGCACCGGGACGTCAAGCCCAGCAACATCATGGTGCGCCCGGACGGCCGGGTGACGCTGACCGACTTCGGTATCGCCCAGGCGATGGACGACCCGAAGCTGACCACGAACGGCATGCTCGGCTCACCGGCCTACATGTCGCCGGACCGGCTGCAGGGCCGGCCCGCCTCACCCGCGTCGGACCTGTGGGCGCTCGGTGTCACGATGGCGCACGCCGTCGAGGGCATCAGCCCGTTCGAGCGCGACAGCACCGCGTCGACGTTGCACGCGGTGATGTACGAGCCGCCGGTGCTGCGCCGGGCGTCCCCCGAGCTGGCCGAGGTGATCCGCGGCCTGCTGACCGTCGACCCGCTGGCCCGGCTCACCGCCGCGCAGGCGCGGGCGATGCTGACGCGGATCGTGCAGGGCGCACCGGCCCAGCCGAATGTTGCTCAGCCGAATGTTGCTCCGCCGAATGTTGCTCCGGCGCATGTTGTTCCGGCACAACGAAAGCGAACCGGGATCCAGCTCGCCGTGGCGGCGCTGAGTGCCGTTGTGCTCGCGGCGGGCGCGTTCGCCGGCTACTACGTGCTGAACCGGCCGGCGGCGGCGCAACCAACGGCGGCCCAGCAGGGACCGACGCTGCCGACGTGGTCGGAGGACACCGCTTCGCAGGCGGTGGGAACGGCGTTACCCGCCCGCCGGATCGCGACGTTCGGCCGCGCGGGCGACATCCCCGGCTGGGGGTTGGCGGACAACGAGTGCGCGCCGGAGTTCCTGATGCAGGGCAAGCCGGTGCTGAAGGCGGTGTCGTGCGACAAGCAGCACAGCATCCAGCTCTTCGCCGCCTCGACGCCGTTCTGGGACAAGCCGCAGCCGGTTCCGTTCCCCGGCGGGCGATGGCTCGTGGACTACGCGAAGAAGTTCTGCGACGAGCAGTTCGTGTCGATGTCGAAGCAGAGCTCCGAGGTGCTCGGGTACACGGCGCTCGTCCCGACCGAGAAGGAGTGGCTGGCCAGGAACGAGCCGATCGCTCCCGGTCATCAGGAAGTGCTTTGCGTGGCGTGGAAACAGGACCGCAGCCCGCTCGCGGGCTCCCTGGTCAGGGACTGATCTGTGAACAAGGAGAGCCAGATGCAGGATCCGGAGCAGTGGATCGCGGACATGAACGCCAGGGCCGAGGAGCTCAAGCGCAAGTCCGAGGCCATGACCGCCGAGCTTTCCGGGAAGAAGGCGACGGCGACCAGCGCCAACGGTGCCGTCACGATCACGGTGAACCCCAACGGCGGGCTGGACGAGATCAAGCTGGGCCACCGCGCCTGCGAGCTCGGGCACACCCAGCTGGGCACGCTGATCATGCAGACGTTCCACCGGGCGATGCAGGACCTCTCGCGTGACGTCATGGCGACCTTCCAGCAGCACTTCCCGGACGCGGAGGAGTCGCTGGAGCTCATCCGCGGTCTCAACCCGTACGAGCTCGACGAGGAAGAGGGCGAGACCCCGCAGGGCTGGCAGCCGGTCGAGTTCGAGCCGGAGCCGGAACCCGTCCGCGCCGCCCGCCGTCCCGCGCCCGCCGCGGCACCCGTCCGGCGGCCACGTCCGGCGGCCGCGGAGGAAGACGACCCGGCCGACCGTCCCTGGTGATCCCGCCCCTCACTCGCTAAGGAACCCGCGATGTCCGCTCCAGTCAACACCGATGGCCAGATCAAGGCGCCGGCCAACCCGGACCAGACGAACACCTCGACGTTGCCCGGTGTCAACGTCACCGAGGAGAACAAGTACAAGGGCACCCTGTTCATCGAGGCCTTCGACGGCATGATCACGTCGATCAACGAGGACGCGGAGTCGCAGACCGAGTACGCGATCGGCGTCGCGTTCGACACGATCGGCGCGGTCTCCTCGGTGGTCGAGCTGGTGGCCGACCCGTTCGCCCAGATCCTCGGTGCCGGTGTCGGCTGGCTGCTGGAGCACGTCGACCCGTTGAAGGAGGCGCTGGACGCCATCACCGGTGACCCCGACGAGATCAGGCAGAACTCCGAGGACACCAAGGCGCACGCGGCCGAGCTCCGGGTGCTGTCGGCGGATCATCAGAAGCAGATGGCCGCCTTCACGGGCTGGGAGGGTGACTCCTCCGACGCCTACCGCGCGAGCATGGAGCAGCTCAGCGTCGAGCTCGACAAGATGGCGTCCGCGGCCGACACGAAGGCCAAGGTCATCGCCGTCGTCGCCGTGATCATCCAGATCGGCCGGGACATCATCCGCGACATGATCGCGACCTTCATCGGCGGTCTGATCGCGTTCCTCATCGAGGCGGCCGCCGCCCTCGTCCTCACGCTGGGCCTTGCCGCACCCGTCCTCGTCGGGAAGGCGACCGCCCAGATCGCCGCTTTCGTCGGCAAGCTGACCTCCCGCCTCTCGAAGATCGTCAACGCGCTGCGCAAGCTCGGCGCGATGGTGCCGAAGCTCGAGGAGGCCCTGAAGATGCTGGCGAAGGGCTGGGAGCGGTTCGAGAACGCCGCCGACGTCGGCGAAATCGGCTACGCCGGGTACGGCGCGGTCAAGGACGTCGACGAGAACACGGACAAGGCGCTCGACGACGACGCGAAGAACGACGCGAAGAAGGACGAGATCAAGGGCGAGGCCGACAAGGTCAAGGACAAGAGCGACGTCGCCAAGAAGGAGCAGGACGACTACAAGGCCGCCAAGGACGAGGAGGCGAAGCAGGCCGACGAGGCCAAGGCTGCCGCCGACAACGTCGAGAACAAGGGCAAGAAGGCCGAGGAGTCCGCCAACAAGGCGCAGGACGCCGCCGACGACGTCGAGAAGGCGGGCAAGGAGCTGGAAGCCGCCGCCAAGAGCGGCGACAAGGAGGCGTTCGACAAGGCGAAGGAAAAGTACGAGCAGGCCAAGGACGACTTCTACCAGGCCAAGGACCAGGCGGAGGCCGACCGCGACGAGCTCGTAAAGGCACAGCAGGACTTCGCGAAGGAACAGCAGGACGTCGCCACCGCCGCCGACAACAGCAAGCAGCAGCTCGACGAGTCCACGGCCGCGACGAACGAGGCCAAGCAGGCCAGCGACGACTTCCAGGAGAAGTACGCGCCCAAGGAAGAGGACATGAACGACGAGCAGAAGGAGACCTACAAGGCCTCCAAGGATGCTCAGGCGGACATGGACACGAAGAACGAGGCGGCCCGCAACGACCAGGCCGCACTCGAGTCGGCGAACGTGGACGCGGCCCACAAGAACGCCGCGGCCGCCGAAGCCAGTGCCAAGGCCATGGAGACCGGCGACAAGAAGGACATCGCCGCCGCCGAGAAGGCCAACGACGAAGCGCAGAAGGCGAACGAGAGCGCCAAGGCCGCGGGCGAGAAGGCCAAGGCGTCCGGCGAGCAGGCCGAAGCCTCGTACAACACCTACAAGGAAGCCAGCGACAAGTACGAGCAGGCCAACAACAAGGCCGAGGGCAAGCCGGAGGACGACGGTCTCGTGAAGGAGGACTCGGGCACGCCGCAAGCTCTCTGACTCCGTCTACATAGGAGACCTCCGCCATGGCCGTGAACGTCAACCCCAACTCTGGTTCCAGCCCCTCCGGCAGCAGCGGGAGCGGGTTCCAGGTCGAGGACAGCACCCTCGAAGGCCAGTCGAAGGCCGCGCAGGGGTTCCGTGAACGGCTGACCCAGATCGGATCGAGCCTCAGCAACGTCCGCCTCTCCGGCAACGCGCTGGGGCCGATCGGATCACCCTTCGTCGGCCCGTTGAACAACCTCAACACCAACGTCACCGACGGCGTCGCCAAGGCGAGCGACGTCCTCGACAAGGTCGACGCGAAGATCAAGCAGACCCAGGAGACGTTCAAGACCAACGAGCAGGCCCAGAAGGACGTCTTCAACAAGTTCGACCCGAGTACCAACGCCAAGGGCGCCAACGGTGTCAACGCGCCTTTGCCCAAGACCACCGCGCCTGCTGGGCCGGCTGTTGCGCCCGTTCAGGACATCAAGGGTGGGGGTGGGGCTGGGCCCAAGGGTGCTGGTCCTGCTGGTGGTCCGGCTGTTGCGCCGGTGCAGGGGTCTAAGGGTGGTGGCGCTGGGGCTGGGCCTAAGGGTGCTGGGCCTGTTGGTGGTCCGGCTGTTGCGCCGGTGCAGGGGTCTAAGGGTGGTGGCGCTGGGGCTGGGCCTAAGGGTGCTGGGCCTGTTGGTGGTCCGGCTGTTGCGCCGGTGCAGGGGTCTAAGGGTGGTGGCACTGGGGCTGGGCCCAAGGGTGCTGGTCCCGCTGGTGGCCCCGCCGTCACGCCGGTGCAGGGTTCCAAGGGTGGTACGGGCGCGGCGCCGACGGGTGCAGGTCCCGCGGGTGGCCGTCCGGGTGGCACGGGTGCGGGATCGATCGGCAACCGGTTGAACCCCGGTGGCACCGCCACTCCTCCGGCCACTGGTGGCGCGACGCCTCCGGCTGCTGGTGGTAAGGGTGGTGTGACGCCTCCGGCGGCCGGCGGCAAGGGTGGTACGGCTACTCCTCCGGCCACCGGCGGTACGACGCCTCCGGCTGCTGGTGGTAAGGGTGGTGTGACGCCTCCGGCCACTGGCGGCAAGGGTGGTACGGCTACTCCTCCGGTCACTGGTGGTACGACGCCTCCGGCCACCGGTGGCAAGGGTGGTACGGCTACTCCTCCGGTCACTGGTGGTACGACGCCTCCGGCCACTGGCGGCAAGGGTGGTACGGCTACTCCTCCGGTCACTGGTGGTACGACGCCTCCGGCCACTGGCGGCAAGGGTGGTACGGCTACTCCTCCGGTCACTGGTGGCACGACGCCTCCCGCCTCTGGTGGCAAGGGCGGCGCGACGCCGTCAACCCCCGCAGCGCCCAAGCCTGGCGTGAACCCGGCACTGGGCAACGCCAACCCCGGCGCGCGGCCAACGCCTGCGCCCACCCAGACCGCTCCCGGCTCCGGCAACGCGCAGCCGGCCAACGCCGCGCCATCGCAGCAGAAGGGGCCGGCTGCTCCCAACACCACTCCTACGAAGCCGAACGCCGGTCCGATCACGCCCACGGCCGCCAACCCGACGCCGAGCTCCAACGCGCCCGGCATCCAGCAACCGGCGGCCAACGCGCCCGGCGGCCGGCAACCCAACCCCCAGCAGTCCGGCATCAACTCGCCGAGCTCGAAGCCGTCGGGGATCAATGCGCCGGGTGTGCAGCAGCCGGGTGCGAATGTGCCGGGCTCGAAGCCGTCGGGCGTCAACGCGCCCACCGCCCAGCAGCCCGCCGCCAACACGCCGCGCCCTCAGCAACCGGGGCCCGTCACCCCGAATGCCGGCGCGAACCCAGTGGCTGCCACGCCGCCACGCCCCGGCAACGGTCCGGCCAACACCCCGGCTACCAACAGCCCGGCGACCAGCACCCCGGCTACCAAGAGCCCCGCGGCCAACACACCGATCACGAACAGCCCTGCGGCCAACAACCCTGTCGCCACCAACCCTGCGACCAAGAGCCCTGCGGCCAACACGCCGACCACCAACACGCCGACCACCAACACGCCGACCACCAACACACCGATCACCAAGAGCCCTGCCACCAACACACCGGCGACCAGCAACCCTGCGGCCAACACCCCAGCAACCAAGAGCCCAGCGGCCAACACCCCAGCGGCCAACACCCCTGCCACCAAGAGCCCCGCAACCGACACTCCGCCGACCAACACTCCGGCGCCCACCGGCCCGACCCCCGACACCCCGGCGGTCATCGTCCCCCCGACGCGGACCGACAGCCTGACCCCGCCCCCCGGCAACGACACGGAAACCAAGAAGGGCAAGAAGGGCAAGGAGAACAAGCCGCCGAGGCCCCCGGTAACCCCGGCACCCGATCACGTCGAACTGGGCCTCAACAAGAACCAGATCTTCCTGCAGCCGCACCAGCTCAAGGAGCTCGACGCGCTGGCCAGCAAGCTCGCGGACGCGGCCATCGCGAACGCGGAGAACGGAGGCATGCCGCCGGCGATCAAGTTCAACGGGTTCAACGGCGACGCGGCACGGCCGGTGAAGATCGCCAAGGCGACGCTCAACTTCATGATCGACCAGAAGTTGAAGGAGCAGGGCGTCAAGCTGCCCAAGGCGGCGAAGCCGGTGCTCAACATCGGCAGCCCGCACCAGCACGGCACGTTGAGCGCCGACATCGCGATCGACCTCGAGCCGGATGCGGCGGCGCCGGTGCTGGTCAAGGATGTGGCGACCGGGCCGCTGCAGATCCTCAAGAACCTGCTGCCGAAACCCGAGACGAAGCCCGGCGGCTTCAAGTTCAACCCGGACGGCACCGTCCCGGTCAACGCACCGGCGGTATTCGACAACGCGGCGAACGCGGCGGTGAACAAGGCGTTCCACAGCGTTCTGAACGGTGGGCCTAAGGCGAAGCTGACCGTTGTCACCGGCGTCCAGAACAGCGGCGCCGTCGACGCGGTGACGAAGAAGATCGCCGAGCTGGTGGGGCTGCAGGGTGTCGCGCTGGATGACGTCGTCGAGATCGACGTGCGCAACGACGGGCCGGCCGGTCAGGTCGACTTCGAGCTGTCCGACGGCGGACCGGCACCGAAGCTGCCGGTGGACCCGAAGGTCGTGACGTTCAACGGAACCAACACGGGCGTCGACATCAACGACTTCGCGATCAACAACCTCGCGAACAAGCTGATCGAAGCCGCGATCGTCAACGAGGACCTGCCGTCCGCCACGATCGAAGGCCAGAGCAGCGGCAAGTTCGGGACGGCACTCGACCGGGCGAACAACACCGCGGACGCCCTCAAGACGGTGATCGACCTCAAGCTGGAGAAGATCTTCGGGCCGAACCCGCCGTTCACGGCGGCGGATCTCGACATCAAGACGACAGCGGGCAACACCCAGGCCGACACCGCGACGATCAGCGTCCAGCTCGACCCGCAGATCTACGCGCCGCCGAAGCCGCTCGGCGAGGTGCGGTTCCCACCGGGACAGACCACGCTTTCACCCGAACAGCAGCAACACATCGACACGGTCGCGACGGACATCGTCGACCACGGCGCCGCGTCGTCGAACGCGGGCCTGGACAAGCCGACCGTCGTCGTCGAAGGCCGCGGGCCGGACGCGAAGGCGCAGATCGACACGGTCGTCGACGCACTGAAGACCAACATCGAGACGCAGGCCGGCGACACCCTCGTCGACTTCGAGCCGGCCATCGCGCCCAACGGCACACCCGGCAAGACCGAGATCAAGTTCGCGCCGGAGCAGCGGCCACCCGTCACGCCCGCGCCGGAACACGTCGAGCTGGACCTGAACAAGAAGCAGCTTTTCCTTCAACCGCACCAAAACGACGTGCTCGACGCGCTCGCGGCCAAGCTCGCGGACGCGGCGATCGCGAACGCCGAGGCGGGCACCATGCCGCCGGCGATCAAGTTCAACGGGTTCAACAAGGACGTGGCGGGACCCGTCAAGATCGCGAAGGCGGCCCTCGACCTCAAGCTCGACAAGATCCTGAAGGACCTGCCCAAGTCGGCCAGGCCGATCCTCAACATCGGCAGCCCGAACAAGAACGGCACGCCGGACGTCGACGTCGCCATCGACCTCAAGCCGGACGCGAGCTCCGAG
This sequence comes from Lentzea sp. NBRC 105346, assembly GCF_030269605.1. Classification (GTDB taxonomy): domain Bacteria; phylum Actinomycetota; class Actinomycetes; order Mycobacteriales; family Pseudonocardiaceae; genus Lentzea. The sequence continues at coordinate 64,789 of NZ_BSTQ01000010.1, read as the reverse complement.
GTGCTGGTCAAGGACGCCTCCACCGGACTGCTGCAGAAGCTCCTGGACCTGCCCAAGGCGTTGTTCGGTAACACCAAGATCGCACCCGCGACGAGGTCGGTGCCCGGCTCCAACCTCAGCAACACGGGACCCGTCGCGGCCGCACAGCCGCCGGTGAACGCCGGCACCTTCACCTTCAACCCCAACGGCACCGTGTCGCCGGGCGCTCCGCAGGTCATCACCGGCGCGGCGACCGCGACGGTGCAGAAGGCGTTCACCAACTTCATGGCCAGCGGGCCGAAGGCCAAGCTGACGATCGTCGCGCACGGGCCGAACGCCCAGACGGCGATCACGCACCAGGGTCTCGCGGCCGACGCGGTGGTCAAGAAGATCGACGCGCTGGTGGGGATGCGGCAGCAGGGCGTGCCGCCGCACCTCAAGCTCAGCAGCGGCGACCTGGTCGAGATCGACTTCCGGATCGACCCGGCGGGTACGCCCGGCCAGATCGACTTCGAGCTGTCCGACGGCAAACCGCCGGTCGTGCCGCAGCCGCTGGGCGGCGTGGTGTTCGCGCCGCAGCAGACCAGGCTGAACAACCAGCAGATCCGTGACATCGCGGCGGGTGTCAAGGTGGTGGCCAAGCAAGCGCTGCTGGACGCGCGCGCCAACCGGCCGATGCCCGCGATCGCCGTCAGCGCCACCAACACCGGCCCCCTCAGTCCCCACCACGCGGGCCACGTCGAGGCCGCCGTCAAGGCGTTGCTGGACCTGGAACTGGACAGCCTGCAGCAGAACCTCCCGCCCGACCGCCGGCTGAAGGCCGACTCCATGGTCGCCGTCGGCGCCGACCTCAACGGCGTCGGCATGCCCGGCCAGGTCGACCTCACGCTGCTGCGTGAACCCCAGGTGCCGCAGCCGCTGCCGCAGGCCGACCCGATCTCGCCGAAGCTGGACGCGATCTTCAAGGGGCAGACGCCCGAGGTCGCGCTCGACACCGTCGCGCCCGGAGCCGACCCGCTCGTCCCCGCCAACACCAAGAAGCTCGACACCCTGGCCAAGGACCTGGCCGAGGTGTCGGCCCAGCGCGACAACCTCGGCTACCGGCCGCCCACGGTCTTCGTCAGCGCACCCAGCACCGACGCGAAGGTGCAGGCCGACATCCTTGCGGGCTACCTCGACTCCGCCATCGAGGGGCAGCTCGACGGCCAGACGCCCGCGCCCGTCATCCAGCCCGTGGTCGACCCGTTCGCGAAAACCAGTGACACCAACGTGTTCGTCGACTACGACCTGCACCGCGTCGACGGGTTCGTCCCGCCTGCCGACACCGGGAGGCCGAAGGACTCCAACCTCGACTCGGACGTGATGCTGCCCGAGTACACGGGTGACGCGCCGCCGCCCGCGCCGGTCAAGTCGATCCTCGACGACCGCTCGTGGCTCAACGCGCTCGACGACCCCACGCGGCCGGGCTACCGGCCCGCGCCGTGGTTCGAGCCGCTGGCCGACAAGGTCGACGTCAAGCAGTTCGAGCACCTGCTCGACAACCTGCCGATGACGACCATCACCAACCAGTTGCAGGTCCCGCGCAACGACTCCGACATCCGGCCGCGACCGGGTCAGCCGCACCAGGTCGTCAACCTGCCCTCCACCTACTCGCCCATCGGGTTCGACCACGGCGTACTCAAGATCAACGACGACGTGTCGGTCGAGGTGCTCAAGGTCAAGCACTTCGTGCCCACGCAGGATCCGAAGGTCACGCCCACCGACATCGCGGACTTCAAGGCCGACGCGAAGGCCGCGGTCGACGCCTACTTCAACAAGGGCTACCGCCTGCCCAACGGCAACCAGCTCCACGTCGTGCTCGAGTTCGTCGACAGCGCCGCCGACACCCAGCTCCTCCCAATCACCCTGTACCCCAAGAACTCCGACGTCCGTGCCAACGTCGCGAACATCCCGGTCGACGCCAAGGCGGTCGTACTCGCGCACGAGCTCGTCGGCCACCCGATCGGACTCTTCGACGAGTACATCGAGGCCGAAGGGACGGGCACCCCGTTCCTCAAGCCTCCGCCGCTGACCACGCCGAACAACCCCGACGGCAGGAAGGGCGGCCAGGGCCGGGTGAAGTTCGACGACGGGCTCATGTCCGACGGGGAGTACAACCCCGGCGCACGACTCACCCCGCGCAACGCCTTCCAGCTCAACGAGGTTCTGGTCGCGCTCGACAACAACCCGAAGACCACGTCGCTCGCCGAACTGCAGCAAGGCACCACAAATCAGGGCAGCACCACCAGCGTCAACCCCGCCCCCAACGCTGGTGGGCTCTCCAACACGGCGCCCGGTAGCCGGGGCATCCCGCAGGCCTTGCCCGCGCCGCGTCCGACGCCCGAGTTCGCGCCCAAGGTCGTCACGTTCGACGGCGACGGCACCGAGGTCGACGTCAACGACTTCGCGATCGACAGCCAGGCGAACAAGCTGATCGAGGCCGCCGTCATCGGCATCGACCACGGGCTCGGGCTGCCTGCCGTCACGGTCGAGGGGCAGAGCAGCGCCAGCCCCGCCACGGCACTCGACCGCGCCAACAACACCGCGGACGCGCTCAAGACCGTGATCGACGGCAAGCTCGAAACGATCTTCGGGTCGAACCCGCCGTTCACCGCGGCGGATCTCGACATCAACACGACAGCGGGCAAGGCACAGACCGACACCGCGTCGATCAACCTCGACCTCAGCCCGAAGACGACCAACAGTTCGCCGCGGACGGAGCTGGGCAGCGTTCGGTTCGAGCCGGGCGGAACGACGCTCACGCCCGAGCAGCTCGAGACCATCGACACGGTCGCGAACGACATCGCCGGGCAGGGCGCGGCGTCGTTCCAGACGGGCAACGGAGTGCCGACCGTCGTCGTCGAGGGCAACGGGCCGGACGCTGACGCGCAGGCCGACGTGGTGGTCGACGCGCTGAAGAACAGCATCGACACCGAGTTCGGCCCCGAGACCGCCGACACGCTGGCGAACTTCGACACCAAGACCGGCACCGGCACGCCCGGCACGACCGGCATCCGGTTCACCCCGCCCAACACCCGTCCCTCCGGGGGGACCACCCAGCCTGGGAACAACGTCGGCTCCTTCGACCTCGACCCGGACGGCGGCCTGGGCACGGCGGCCGAGCTCTCGATCGACAAGGCCGCGCAGCAGGCCGTTGCCAAGGCGATCGCCGCGAACGTCAACAACGGCACGAAGCCGACGCTGACCATCAACTTCGCCGACACCGACACCGACTTCGACAACGCGGACGCCGCGGACGCCGCGGCCGACCTCGCCGCCGACCGCGTCCAGCACCACATCGACCTCGTCCAGGCCGACCTCGATCCCGCCGAGCGCATCACCCTCGACGACATCGACATCGTCACGCAGGCCGGCTCCGACGTCGCCGAAGGTCACATCACGCTCGACCTGGCCGCCGATCCCGCGCCGGTCGTCACGCAGCAGGTGACCTCGTTCGAGTTCCTCCCCGGCGACAACAAACTCTCCAGGGAACAGATCACTGCGCTGGTGCCCATCGGGACGTCGATCGCCAAGCAGCTGGTGCTCAACTTCCGGGCGAAGCTGCCAAGGCCCGTCCTGGCGATCTCCATCACCCCCGAAGCCTCCGACATCGACACCGGGCGGGGCAACACGGCGCAAGGCCTGTTGAAGGCCATCATCGACCGTCAGCTCCAGCTGTTGCAGAACAACGTGCCCATCCCGCTGCAGCTGCGGGTCGACCCCGCGGTCGCCGTCATCGTCGACTTCAACGGAACCGGCACCCCAGGCCAGACCGACATCACCCTGAGCAAGACCGAGCTCCCCGCGACGGTCATGCCTGTGGCCATGGACCCCTCGGAGAAGGCGGCGGCCATCTTCGCGGGCCCCACGCCCGAGGCCACTCTCACCCTCGAAGCCGACACCGACCCGATCGACATCGAGTCGAACGTCGACTCTCTCGACGAGCTGGGCACCAACCTCGCCGACACCGCGGCCGGCCGCGCCGACACCGGCTACCTGCCCCCGACGGTCACGATCAACGTCCCCGACGCCGACGCGCGGGAACGGGCCGCATCCGTTGTCGCACACCTCGAGGACATCCTCAGCGGCTCGCTCGGCGACGACGTGCCCGCCCCGCCGATCTCCGTCGTCGTCAAGCCCGGCCTCGACGCGAACACCGTCACCATCGACGTCGACTACACCCTCAAGCGGCCGGGGGACCACACCGCCCCGATCGACACCGGAAGGCCCGACGGCACCGTCCCCGACGTACAGCGCGACCTCGGTCGCCAGCCCAGCAACCCGCCGGTCGACAGCGGTCCGCTGCCGTCGGACACCTGGACCGGTCCCAACCGCAGCGGGGTCCCGGCCGGAACGCCGGCACCCGCCCCCGCTCCCGCCGACCCGGCCACCCTGGACACGACCCCCGACCAGATCCTCGCCGACGAGCACTGGCGCCACGCCCCGAACAACCCCAACGCCCCCGGCTACCGTCCCGCGCCGTGGTTCGCCCCTGCCCCCAACCCCGTCGACATCAAGTCCATCGCGGCCCAGCTGAAGAACCACCCGGCCGTCACCATCTCGTCCGAGACGACCATCCCCCAGACGAACTCCAACATCGCCCCGCGACCCGGCCGGCCCGCCGCCATCGGCCTCACCTCCACCGGCAGCGACATCGGCTTCGACCACCAGCGGATCAAGATCGGCGACAACAGGTTCGCCGACGTGCTGACCGTCAAGCAGCACATGCCCAAACCGGACTTCCTCAGCGACACCGACTACACGGCCCTCAAGAACAAGGCCATCGCCGCGGTCGACACCTACTTCAACCAGGGCAACCGCCTGCCCAACGGCAACCAGCTCCACGTCGTGCTCGAGTTCGTCGACAACGCCGCCGACGCCCACCACGAAACCGTCAACCTGCTACCGCCCGGCGGCCGCGCCAACACGCAGAACATCCCCGTCGACGACGCCAACACGACCCCGGTCACCCTCGCGCACGAACTCGTCGGCCACCCCATCGGCCTGTTCGACGAGTACCTCGAGAACAGCTCCAGCGAAGTCCCGGTCTTCAGCAAGCCGCTGCCCCTCACGACCCCGAAGAACAACATGGGCGCGAACTCGCCCATCGGCCGGATCGTGTTCGACCAGGGCATCATGGCCGAGTTCATGAACACCCAGGGCGCCGCACTCGCGCCCCGCAACGCCTGGCAGCTCAACCACATCCTCATCGGGCTGTCCAACAACCCGCCGGTCATCGACCTGGCCGACCTGCAGCCCACCCCCGCGAAGGACACCACCACAACCGACAAGTCCGGCAAGCGCGACCACAGCCCAGGCCCCAGCGACGTCAGCAAACGCCGTCGCAGCGCCCGGTTCATCACCCCCAGCAACACGGCGCCGTCCACGCTCGTGAACCTGCCGGAGAACACCGACAAGGCCGGCGAGGTTCAGTTCGACGAAGGCTCGGCCGAGCTGACCGAGGCCCAGCTCGACGACATCGACACCGTCGCGACCGACATCGTCTCGAAGGCCGTCGGCGCATTCGGCGGTGGTGTGCAGAACAAGCCCACCATCGTCATCGAAGGCCGCGGCCCCAACGCGAACGCACAAGCCGACGCGGTCACCGACGCGCTCAAAGCCAAGATCAGCGACCTGCTGGACGACCTCGGCGCAGACCTCACCGCCGACCAGGTCGCCGACTTCGACACGACCGTCACCATCGGCGGTACGCCTGGGCTGACCGAGATCGGCGTGCTCAACCCGGACGCCACCGCCGCCCCGAACCTCTCGATCACGCTGGATCCGGGCGAGACCGACCTGAACCCGCTGCAGCTCGACGAGTTGGACGACTTCGTCACCGACGTCACCAGCAAGGGCGCCGACGCAAAGTTCCAGGGTCTGCCCAAGCCGGTCGTCACGGTCGTCGCGCACGGCACAGACGCCGACGCCCAGGTGCGCGCCGACAACGCGGCGAACGAGCTCAAGGGCCTGATCGCCGACATCGTCGGTGCCGACAACACCGGCATCGTCGACATCCAGGCCACCACCAAGCCCGGCACTCCCGGTCAGATCGACTTCACGCTCGCCGACCCCAACGCGGTCGAGTCGGACGCGTCGTCCGAAGCGGACATCGTGTTCACGCCACCGCAGCTCAAGGACACCATCACGTTCCAGCCCGGCGACACCGCGCTGCCGCCGACCGCCGCCAAGCAGATCAACACCGTGCTCAACGACCTGTCGACGAAGCTCTTCGACACGGGCATCGACACGGACGTGCCGAACACGATCATCGTCGCCACCAACGGCGGCAACGCGGACCCGGCCGTCGCAAAGGCGCAGAACGACGCCGTCAAGTCACTGCTCACGGCGAAGCTGGCCACGAAGCTCACCAAGCTCCAGGACATGCACCACATCCCGGCCAACCGGCGGTTCGACCCGGCGGCGACGGCCGACGTGGTGGCGACGATCCGGCCGGACGGCACCCCCGGCACCACCGAGATCCTGTTCCAGGCCGCGCCCGCCACGACCACGCCCGCCCCGTTCGTGCCGCAGACCGCGCCGAAGCCGGAGCAGACGCTGAAGTTCGACCACGGCCAGCAGGGACTCACGGCGAAGCAGAAGTCCACACTGGACAAACTGGCCAAGGACCTGGCCGACACCGCGATCACGCGGAACCAGCGGGGCAACCTGCCGCCGACGATCGACATCACCGGGTTTTCGCCGCAGAACGCGGCCAACGCCGCCGCGATCAAGGCGCACCTCGACGCCGCCATCGACGCCAGGATCACCGACCCGGATGTCGCGAAACCCGTTGTCACCGTGGGCTCCCCGAACACGGACGCGGGCGTCGGGGCCGACGTCATGGTGGACTGGGATCTCAAACGGGACCCCGCGTTCACCCGGCCCGACCCCGGGATGGTGCCGTTGCAGAGCACCACGCCGCCACCGAACCCGGTGAAGGCCGATTCGGACGCGATCCTCAACGACGAGTCCTACCGCCACAGCCCGAAGACCATCGACGAGGTCGACTGGGCGACGCACCCGAACCCGGTGTCCCCGGCGGACATCGACGCCGTCCGCAACAAGGTCGCGCCGACCGTCCACCTCGGCGACTACGCGACGTTGATGAACAAGAGCGCCATCCCCAGCAGGCCGGGACAGCTGGACGTCAAGGTCGGAAAGAAGACCTTCAAGTACGCCATCAAGCCGCTGCTGGTGAACGGCAGGCCGCAGCTCGACTTCTCGCGGCAGGAAGGCTTCATCGGCTACGAGGCCCGGCGCTTCCGGTTCCCCAACGGCACGACCGTCCAGGACCACAACGTCAAGCTGTTCATCTCCAACGAGGGCGACTTCGACGCCGGCCAGGTCGCGACCTTCAAGGACAACGCCAAGAACGGTGTCGGCAACCTGTTCAACAAGGGGTTCGCGCTCCCGTCCGGCGACCAGCTCAACGTCAACGTCGAGTTCACCACCGACATCAACGCCGCGACCGGCGTGATCAGCATCACCGACAGCGGCAAGCGCGCCAACGAGCTCGAAATCCCGATCGACGCCTCGCCCACGGTGTTCGCGCACGAGATCGGCGGCCACTTCAACGGGCTGGAGGACCAGTACAAGGGGCCGGTCGTCTTCCAGGACAAGGCCAAGCCCAAGACCGTCCAGAACTACCGGGTCGAGCTGGACCCGGACGGCAACCCGGTGCTCGACACCAACGGCAAGCCGGTGCTCGTCCCGGACGGCACGACCAAGGTCGGCACCGGGCGGCTGGCCAACCCCGGCGACCCCGGCATCATGACCAAAGATGGCTTCTACAGCGGCAACCCGCAGGTCATGCCCCGCGACCTGTGGAACATCGAGAAGCGAGGGCCCGGCACGTTCGCGTTGCCGGTGCACGACGTCGCGGTGCCGAACTTCCCGGACATCGGTGAAGACGTCGTCTTCGCCGACGCGATCAACGACCTGCTGACGTCGAACGACCCGGACGCGATCGCTCGCGCCCGCGACTACCAGGCCGAGTGGGCGCCCCTGATCGAGGCGTACTCCGCGGTGGTCGCGGATCCGGGCGCGGGCAGCGTCGTCGACATCTACCAGCAGCTCAACGACGTGCTGACCAAAGTCGCGCAGGACCCGGCGCTCGACCTCGAGGTCGACACCGAACCCGCGTACCGCAGGCCACCTCACATCCATGGCGACGGCGCGAACCCCGTCAACATGCCGACCCCGGATCCCGCCCTCACGATCACGTTCGACGCGAACGAGATCGAGCTCGACGGGGACCAGCTGGAAGGCGTCGACGCTCTCGTCTCGAACCTCACGCCAACGGCGCTGGGCAACAACACAGCGGGTCTGCCCAAGCCCGTCGTCACCGTGATCGCACACGGCGCCGATGTCGACGCCGACCTGGCCAGGTTGCGAGCGGAGAACGCCGCACTCGACCTGAACAACGCGCTGTCGGACGTCTTCGGCCTCAACCCCGAGAACTTCGTGGACGTCACCTTCTCGGTCGTCGACGGCACGCCCGGCCAGGTCGACTTCGTGGTGGAGAGCCCGGCCGCCGGCGACGTCGAGAGTCCCGCGCGGAACACGCCCGAGCTCAAGGGCACCGTCGAGTTCCGTCCCGGTGCGACCAAGCCGCCGAGGTCGTCGCTCAACACGATCAACGCGGCGCTGGACGACCTGTCGGCCACCCTGCTCGACACGGGTCTCGACGGCAGGACTCCGCCGACCGTCCTCATCGTCACCAACGGCGGGAACACGAACAGCCCCGAGATCGCGGCGGCTCAGAACAACTCGATCAAGGCGTTGTTCACCAAGCAGCTCGTCGGCAAGCTGAACAAGCTGCAGGACGTGCACAACGTCCCGGCGGAGCTGCGGTTCGACCCCAGGACCACCGTCAAGGTGGTGGCCAGCGTCAGCCCCGGCGGCAACGCGAACTCCACCGACATCTTCTTCCAGCCCGACAACGCACCGGCGACCACGCCCGCGCCGTTCGTGCCGCAGGCCGCGCCGAACCCGGAGCAGACGCTCACGTTCACACCGGGACAGATCGGACTCACGCCGCAGCAACAGTCCAAACTGGACGAGCTCGCGACCGACCTGGCCGACACCGCGATCACCAGGAGCAGGCAGGGCAACCTGCCACCCACGATCGACATCACCGGGTTCTCACCGCTCAACACCGCCAACGCCGACGCGATCAAGGCTCACCTCGACGGCGCGATCTCGGCCAAGATCGCGGACGACGGTGTGGCGAAACCCGTTGTCACGGTTGGTTCCCCGGCCATCGACGCGGGCGCCGGCGCCGACGTGCGGGTGGACTGGGACCTCAGGCCGGACCCCGCCTTCACCCGTCCCGAGTACGGGATGGTGCCGCTGCAGAGCACCACCCCGCCGCCGAACGCCGTCAACGCGAACTCCGACGCGATCCTCAACGACGAGTCCTACCGGCACAGCCCGAAGACCGTGGCCGAGGTCGACTGGGCCACTCACCCGAACCCCGTGCCGTCGGTGGAGATCGACGCCGTCCGCGACAAGGTCACGCCGACCATCCACCTCGGTGACTACTCGAACGTGCACCACGAAACGAACATCGCGACCAGGCCGGGCAACCTCGAGATCACGGTCGGGGAGAAGACGTTCAAGTACGCCACCCAGCCGTTGCTGGTCAACGGCAGGCCGAAGCTCGACCTCGTACCGGTCGAGGCCTTCATCGGGTACGAGGCGCGTCGCCTGCAGTTCCCGAACGGCACGATCGTGCAGGACCACAACTTCAAGCTGTTCATCCCCAACGAGGGTGACTTCACCACTGACGAGGTCGCGAAGTTCAAGGCCAACGCCAAGGCCGGTCTGAGCGACTTCTACAACAAGGGTCTTGCACTGCCGTCGGGCGACCAGCTCAACGTGAACGTCGAGTTCACCACCGACGTGAACGCGGCCACCGGCGTGCTCTCCATCGCGGACAGCACCGCGCGCCCGAACCAGCTGAACATCCCGGTCGACGCCAAGCCGAAGGTGTTCGCGCACGAGATCGGCGGCCACTTCTCCGGCCTTGTCGACGAGTACGCCGACGACGCGGTGTTCATGGACCGGCCGGACGGCATCGAGGTCCAGCACTACCAGCCCGAGCTGGACAAGCAGGGCAACCCCGTCCTCGACGCCGACGGCAAGCCGGTGCTCGTGCCGGACGGCACGTCGACCGTGGGCAAGGGGCAGCTCGCCCAGCCGGGCGACAAGGGCATCATGACCAGCTACCCCTACTACAGCGACAACCCGCAGGTGATGGTGCGTGACCTGTGGACCATCGAGAAGCGCGGCCCCGGCACGTTCGCGCTGCCGGTCCACGACGTCGCGGCGCTCGCCCCGGACGCCACCACCGCACCAGAACCCGCCTACCGCAGGCCACCTCACATCCCGGCCGACGGCGCGAAACTCTTCAACGCGCCGGAGCCGTCGATGAGCGTCACCATCGACCCACCGCTCGCGGGCACCCGCGCCATCCCGTCCGACGCGTTGACCACGCCGGTGGGCAACGACCGGCACGCGGTCGACTTCCCCAAAGGCGGCAAGGATCTCTCGTCCGCGCAGAAGGCGAAACTACAGCCGGTCGCGGCGAAGATCGCCCAGGACGCGATCAAGCGCAACAACGCCGGACTGCCCGGCCCGATCGTCACCGTCGACGGCTTCGGCAATGGCGCCAAGACCGCGGTGGCCACCGGCCAGGCGCGCGCGGACGCGACCGCCGCCGCACTCGGCGAGGCCATCGCCGCCGAGCTGAGCGCGATTCAGGGGCCGGACGGTCCGGTCAAGCTGGACGACATCGCGATCTTCCCGCAGTCGAAGGGACAGGACCTCGGCGACGGCCCACTGCCGCAGGGTCTGTCCAAGAGCGCGGCACGCAGGCAGGCCGTCGTCACGTTCACCGCGCTCGCCGAGCTGCCGAACGTCGCGACGGGCGTCGGCATCGAGGCGGAGCTGGCCGCGATGTATCCGGACGTCTTCGCGTCCAAGCCTTACGCCCCGTCCGTGTCCACCGGCGTCTCTTCCAAGTGGACATTGGAGGATGAGGGCGCGCGTAACGCGCTGGTGGCGGCTGAGACCAAGACGCTCGCGAGCGAGCTCGGCATGAACGACGCCGAGTTCGCCGAATGGGACGGGCTGCTCGGTGAGGCGTCCGCGCAGGGCGATGTCGAGCTGGTCGACTCGCTGCTCGACCAGCGCCAGGACCGCTTCGGTGAGCTGGCCGGCCCGAACCCGTCGCCGGAGATCGACGCCAGGCTGGAGAACCTCAAGGAGCTCTCGGAGAAGACCCGCGGCGCGACGCGGCTGGCGAAGACCGCCCAGAACCTGGCAACCGTCCAGACCGAGCTCAAGACGGCGCTGGAGGAACGTGCGAAGACGGCCGCGCAGCTGCACGAGCGCGCGTTCACCGACGCGCTCACGAACCTGCCGAACGAGGGCGCGCTCAACGCCGATCTGAAGGCGGCCGTGGACGCGGCTCGGGGCGGTGGCGAGCCGGTGACGCTGGCCTTCCTCGACCTCGACGGGTTCAAGGCCGTCAACGACACCTACGGCCACGAGGCCGGCGACGAGGTGCTCACCGAGGTCGGCAAGCGGCTGAACGACGTGTCGCAGGGACAGCCGTACCGTCCGCACGGCGACGAGTTCGTCCTGCTGTGGAAGGGAATGACGCCCGAGGCCGTCAAGACGGCAGTACAGAACGTCATCACCGCGGTGAACGAGCCGATCACCGTGCACGACCTGAACGGCAACGAGGTACAGGTCAACGTCGGCACCAGCGCGGGCATCGCGCCGTACGACGGCGGTGAGGTCAGCGATCTCGTCGCACACGCCGACGAGGCGATGTACGAGGCGAAGAAGGCGGGCAAGAACACCTTCCGCGAGTTCGACGGGGCCACCGCCGGCACTTCGGTCACGGTCAAACCCCCGTCCGTCGTCTCCGTGACGCCGGCGACCACGACCAACCCGCCGTCGATCGTGCCGGGCATCACCGTGCCGAAACACAGCGACCTCGTCACGAACGCCAAGCTCGCCGACGCGCAGTCGCTCGGCATGACCGCGACCGAGTGGAACGACCTCAACACGCGGATCGACACGGCCGTCCAGAACGGCGACATCGACGCCGCCGCCGGGGCGATCAAGGAACGCGACCGCCGGTTCGTGGCGCTGGCCAAGCAGAACGGGATGAGCCCGGAAGTGCGGGCCAAGCTCGACGGCCTCCGCCTGTTCAGCGCGAACTCACTGCTCAGCGTGAAGCTCGCCGACCTCGACGCTCAGGTGCAGGCCCTGGAGATCAGCAAGATCGAGCTCCAGTCCACGTTGGACACCCTGGCCACCACGATCGACGACCTGAACGAGCAGGTCTACACCGACCCGCTGACCGGCATCGCGAACGACGCCGCGTTCAAGTCCGACCTCGCCAACGCGGCGTTCGACTCGCGCACCCACCGCCGACGCCTCTCGTCGAGCTTCTTCGACCTCGACGGGTTCAAGGCCGTCAACGACACCTACGGCCACGCGGCGGGCGACAGCGTGCTCAAGGAGGTCGGCAGGCGGCTCAGCGCCACCGCGGACGGCATCGGTGGAAAGGCCTACCGCAACCACGGCGACGAGTTCAGCGCGCTCTTCAAGGGCAAGACCGAGGCCGAGGTCGAGGCGAGCGTCCAGGACATGGTCGACTCGCTGAAGAACCCGATCACGGTGCTGGACCAGAACAACAGCCCGATCCAGGTCAACGTCGGCGCGAGCGCGGGTGTCGCGCACTTCGACGGTCAGCAGGTCGAGAGCTTCACCAAGCAGGCCGACGAGGCCATGTACGGCGCGAAGAACGCGGGCAAGGGCACCGTCAAGGTCTTCGACGGCACGGGGAAGCCGTTGCGCGGCCCGCGCAGGCAGTTCACCGGCACGGCCGGCTTCCGGTTCGGCGACTCCGCGGTCACGGAATCCTCCGCACCGAAGTCGCGCGACGTACCGGACAACAACTTCCGGCCACCGAACGCGCCGCTCGCTCCAGCCCCAGGCACCGATACCGGCGGCATGCCGCAGGGGCTGAAGAGCCTCAACGACGGCCCGTGGGCGCCCGCCGAGGCACCCAAGATCGCCACCCTCCCGCCGAAGCAGTCCGTGACGGTCACCCTCGACCCCGCGTCCGGTAACACGAGCACGGTCACCGAGACGACGATTCGGTTCGGCGACGACTACGTCACGTTGTCCCCCGAGCAGGACGCGGCCTTCGGCCAGGTGGTGGCCGACCTGGCGGCGCTCGGCCACGAGAACCTCCTGGCGGGCAAGGGCAAGCCGACGGTCACCCTGACCGTGCACGGCGCCGGCGCGAACCCCGCGTTGTCGAACCTCCAGCCGGGCCTGCTGGTCGACGAGATCGCCGCCCGCCTCGCCACGCAGCTTCCGTCCGATGTGGACGTAACTTCGCTCGTCGACGTCGAGCTGGTGAAGGAACAGGACGGCACGCCGGGCAGCGTCACGCTCAAGACGACCGACGCCGTCCCGGTGCCGCCGACCGCGCTCCCGCTGACCACCGTCGAGTTCGCGCCGGACGCGACCGTTCCCACCCCCGCGGCGGCGCGGAAGCTCGGTCAGGTCACGGGCAGCGTGGCCGAGATCCTGCTCGGGCACCACTTCGACGGCGGGCCCAAGCCGGACCTGCACGTCGTGTCGAACGGCGCGGACCCCGACGCACGCAACGCGGGAGTCAGGGACCTCGTGCTCCAGCAGCTCGACGGGCACCTGACGAAGCTGCAGGACCAGCACAACATCCCGGAGCCGATCCGGGTCGGCGCCGATGCGGTCGTCACGGTCGTCCCGTCCACCCGCGCGGGCGGCACGCCCGGCGTGACGGACGTCCTGCTGGACCCGGAGACCGGCCCAGCCGCGTCGCCGCCGCGGTCGACCCAGTGGGAGCCGAAGCCCGAGCTGACGATGACGTTCACGCCCGGCGACGCGCTCACGAAGACCCAGAAGGCGGACCTGAACAAACTGGCCGCGGACCTGGCCAGCACGTCGGCCAAGCGCGCGCGGCAGGGCTACCTGCCCCCGCAGGTCCTGGTCGGCGGGTTCACCCCGGAGGTCCAGGCCAACGCGACCGCCGCGGTCAACTACCTGAACCTGCGCATCGACTTCCACCTGCAGAAGGCGGGCGTCACGCTGACGCCCGCCACCCGCCCGGAGCTGGAGGTCGTCCCGGCGAGGCCGGACGGGCGAGCGGGCGCGGTCGTCGCCGTGAACTGGGAGCTGGAGCGCGTCGCCGGCTACCAGGCGCCCACCGACACGCGCGTCCAGCAGCCGATCCACCCGGTCATCACGGCGGACGGGCCGCAGGCCCCGCACCCGGTGCTGGACAACGAGAGCTGGCGCAACAGCCCCAAGGGTCTCGACGATCCCGAGGCGAACTGGGCGAAGCACCAGAACCCCGTGCCCGCCGCGAAGATCGACGCCGCGCGGGCGCTCGTGCCGGCGACCAAGTTCTCCGGTGAGTACGCCAGCATCCACGACAACGCCACCATCAGCAGCCTGCCCGCCAACAACAAGATCGTCATCGGCGAGCAGGTCTACTCGATCGACAAGCGGCCGCTGCTGGTGGACGGCCGGCCGAACCTCGAGGTCGAGGCGAAGACGCGGGGCCGGATCGGCTACGAGATCCGGCGCATGGACTTCGGCGGCACGATCGTGCAGGACCGCACGTTCAAGCTCTTCATCAACAACGCGGGCGACTACACCGCGGACCAGCTGAAGACGTTCAAGGACAACGCGAAGGCCGGTATCACCGGATACTGGAACAAGAACTACGCGCTGCCCACCGGCGACCAGCTCAACTACAACGTCGAGTTCACGACCGACCCCGAGGCCGCGACCGGGAAGATCACCATCACCCCGTCCGGCGGCCGGGCCGACCAGATCAACATCCCGATCGACGCCGAGCCGGTGGTGTTCGCGCACGAGATCGGTGGCCACTCCTCGGGCCTGGACGACCAGTACTCCGAGAAGGGGGAGCAGGCCCCGCGGATCTTCCAGCACTCCGACGGCAAGGTCGTCCAGCACTACGACCTCGACGAGAACGGCAAGCCCGTCAAGGCGGAGACCGAGATCGTCGGCACCGGCCGGGTGGCGCCGGAGGGCGACCCCGGCATCATGACCGACGCCGCGCTCGACCCGGACGTCGCCACGGTCATGCCGCGCGACCTGTGGAACCTGGAGAAGACCGGCCCGAACCCCAACGCCATCAGGGCGTTCAAGGTCGCACGCACCC
The DNA here is from genome assembly GCF_030269605.1 of Lentzea sp. NBRC 105346. Taxonomy (GTDB): domain Bacteria; phylum Actinomycetota; class Actinomycetes; order Mycobacteriales; family Pseudonocardiaceae; genus Lentzea. The sequence continues at coordinate 49,509 of NZ_BSTQ01000010.1, read as the reverse complement.
CGTCGCCGTTGCCCGCGTTGTCCCCGGAGTTCCTGAACAACCCGGTCGACGGCAAGAGCAGGAAGACGTGGCAGGCCTACATCGACCAGGCGAACACCCAGCTGGCGAGCAACCCGCCCGTGAACGCCAACCCGATCACCGCGGCCGCCTCGGTCGCGACCGTGCTCGCCGTCGCGAACGGTGAGCCCAGCATGATCGAGGCCGTGGCGAGCGCCGACCCCGGCTTGCGCCGCCACCAGACCGCGTTCGCCAACGGCCTGAAGCTGCTGCCGGTGCAGCCGAACCAGGTCACCGCCCCGGTCCGGCTCACCGCCGGCCAGCTCGGCAACCTCACGCCCGGCGCGAACCTCGGCAAGCTGCCGCTCGGCGTGCTCGGATCGGACACCGGCATCACGCCGCTGGACACGGACAACGCCGTGCTCGTCGTCGACGGGTTCGAGGCACGCGCCCTGCCGAACGGTCTGTCCATTCTGGACCCTAACGCGACCTACAAGGTGCTCGGCGTGCAACCGGGTCCGGACGGCAGGCCGCAGGTCCACGTCACGGACGTGCGCAACGACCCGTTCACGACCGATGACGCGGCGAGCCTGGTCGAGCAGTGGCAGAACGCGGACACCGACCAGTCCCTTGTGGACTATCTGGCCGACGCGGGTGTCCGGTTCGACCCGTTCGACCCGGACGCCTACCCGCAGGCGGTCGTCGACCTGACCCGCGAAGGGTTCGGCGCGCTCGACGGACCGCGAGCGGTGAAGCTGGCCGAGACCGAGAAGGCGACCGGTGTCCCGGCGTTCGTGGTGGACCAGCTGACCGCCGAGCCGGAGGTCACCCCGGAGCCGGACGTCGAGACCACGCCGGAGCTCCGCACGCCCGAGGACTGGGAGATCGAGCAGTTCGCGGACTTCATCGACCGCCCGCGCCCCGAGGTCGACGCGATCATCGAGGCGCTGGGCAACGGCGCCACCGACACGGACATCACCGCGGAGTTCGGCACCGCGCCGCACACGCTGACGGAGTTCCGGGACTGGCTCACCGAGTCCGACTCCGCGCCGGAGATGCCGCGCAAGCGCGAGAAGGGCAAGGGCAAGGCCGGCCTGCTGGATGTCACGATGAACCAGGACCTCCTCGCGAAGATCGAGAACGTCGCCAGGGCCTGGAGCCCGAACAACTTCGATCCGAAGACCCCGTCGGCGAACACGCTCAAGCAGGCCCTCATCGACGCGGGCGTCACGATCCCGAAAACGCTGAACGCGAAGAAGTCGCCGGAGCTCATCTCCGTGCTGACCTACCAGTTCGACCTGCTGCCCAAGACGTACAACCCGCGGGCCGAGCGGAACTACACCCAGTACCAGGCCGCGGACGCCATGGGCTGGACGGTGCAGACCCTGCGGAAGCTGGCGATCCGCACCGACACCAAGGAACCGAGCCTCCAGCAGGTGGAGAACGCGATCGCGGACTTCACCTACGACGGCACCACGACCATGAAGCAGCACCTGGTCGACAAGGGGATCTCGCTGTCGCGGTCCGGCGACACCACCACGATCATGTACCCGGCCGTGCGGTCCGTGCTGCAGGCCAAGGCCGTCGAGCTCAATGCCACCATGTCCTTGGGGGACATGGCGCAGCGGATCGGCGGCACGGTCAGTGACATGTCGAAGCTGGTGAACGCCGGGCTGGCCGAAGCGAAGCTGATGGAGTCGATCTACCCCGACCTGCTGGTCGCCACGACCCACTTCACCTGGGACGGCAAGACCACCCTGCGCAAGTTCCTCACCGAGCAGGTCTCCGACAAGGCCGACACGTCGACGCCGGCGTTCGAGACCGTGATGAACCGGGTGATCCGCGAGGAAGCCATCCGGATGTCCGGGAAGATCAACCCGGTCACCAAGGACTTCTACTCGACCAAGGTGATGTCCGAGGTTCTCGGTGCCGCAAGGGAGTCCATCGACCGCTGGGTCACCAGCGCCACACTGCGCCCGGACGCCCCGGTCGGCAGCGACAAGTTCATCGTGTCCGAGGACGCCATCGTCCGCCGCAACCCGGTCACCGGCGTTCCCGAGCGGCTCAACCTGCTCACCGACACCAACGGCGAGGGCGTGCTCAACGCGCTCATCGAGTCCGCGGCGCACAGCCCGTTCTTCGGCACCAACAACAACATCGCCGCGCTCGCGGGCATGACGCCGGCCCAGGTGCGCACCGTGCTGCAGCAGGGGTTCACCGAGCTCGCCCTGCGGAACGACCAGACGCTGCTCGGCATTCTCGCGGCGAACAACATGACCACGACCGACGTGGACCAGCTGCTGCTGACCGACGGCCAGTGGGACTGGAACGCGTTGTCGCCCGACCTGGTCCCGTTGCTGGTCTCGCACAAGTTCGGGGTCCAGCTGACGCTGGTCGGCGCCGACGGTGTCGCCGTGGGCGTCGGCGACCCGAACGCGAACGAGCTGGTGGTGCTGCGTGACCTCACCCCGGAGGAGGAGCACTTCAGCGGCACCGCGCCCACCACGGCGCCGCCGTTGCCTGCCACCCCGAACGACAACCCCATGCCCGTCGAGCCCAAGCCGGTCGTCCCGGCCTCGGACAAGCCGGTCCGCAACGAGAAGGGCCCGCGGATCGAACTCGACGACATCGACGCGGGCGACCTGGAGATGGCGCCGCCGCTCGACCCGAAGCTGTGGACGAACAAGGGCCACTACACCGCGGTCGAGCGGGCGAACTTCACCGAGGAGATGAAGCAGCTCAAGCCGGTCGGGGAGGGCGAGCACAAGCGGCACATCATCGCGAGCCACACCTCGGTCGACGCGTTGAACTCCTGGCTCGGCCATCACTACCCGAACCCCGGTCCCCAGCGCACCCACATGATCGCGATGCTGCAGGGCTGGGAACACCTGCTGCACAACAACCCCAACAACATCTGGGTCGGCCCCGGCGTCGGCAACATCGTCGCGGGCGGCATCGCCAAGAGCGTCGCCGCGGCCCAGCAGCAGCTCGGCGAAGGCGGCACCTCGGCCGACGCGATGCAGCTCATCGACGAGTCCATCGACCAGAGCAAGTCGTTCTTCCGGCCGGGCAGGCAGAAGCAGACCCTGGCTCCGGTGCTGGGCATCCTCGGTGAAGGCGAGCTGTCCGAGAACCTCGACAACATCAAGGCCAGCGCCGACTTCGACTTCCCCGGCAGCGTCGACGCCAAGCACTTCAAGCCGTGGTTCGACGCCTACAAGAAGTTCGGCGAGATCCTCGACCACCCGGAGCGCTTCACCAAGACAGATCTCCGCACCTTCCTGGAGAACGTGCGGTCGCTGCCCGAACCGGACCCGGAGTACACCCCGCAGTACGCCACCAACACCGACGCGCACACCGACATCGACGCGTTCACGGAGTACACCGAGGCCACCGAGATCACGCTGGCGCCGCAGAACATCGTCGAGGGCTGGACCCGCAGTGGTACCAGCCGGCCCGAGGTGGAGCTGCGTCCGGGTGTCAAGGACTTCGCCCTGCAGAACGGCGAGACGGTCGAGGACGCCGCCGCCATCTCGATCGCGATCGAGAAGGGCCTCACCGACGCCGAGGCGGCGGTGGCGGCCAAGCACTCCAAGGCCACGGTGGAGCTGTACCGCGCGCGGTTCTACCCGGAGACCACCGGCGTGCTGTCGGTCACCCCGCAACCGCTCGGGCTGGTCGGTTCGGTGCAGATCGTCCCGACCACCGGCGGACCGGAGATCGGCGTACTGACGGGCAGCATCACCGAGCAGGCCGTCGACGTCATCGTGAACCCGGCCGACCGCAGCCTGTTCGGCTTCAGCGGCACCAGCGGCGCCATCCTGGCGGGCGCGGGCGTCGACCTGATCAACAACCTGACCGCGATCAAGGAACCACGCCAGGGCAAGCCGTTCCCGCCCGCGCACGCGATCAGCACCAAGGCCGGTGCGCTGAGCACGGGCGCGATCGTGCACGCGATCACCCCGGACAGCCAGGCCGTCGGCGAGGGCGACCCGCAGCTGCTGGCCGACACCTACGCCAACGCGCTGAAGGAAGCCGACAAGCTCGGCGCGAACAGCGTCGCCCTGCCGTTGCTGGGCGAGGGCCGGTGGAACAACTCCTCGTCGGTGCAGGCGGCGTTCCTCGCGTTGCGCGACATCAGGCCCGAGCTCGTCAACGTGCGGCAGATCGTGTTCGTGCACCCCGACCCCGCGGTCGCGGCGCAGATCCACTCGACGCTGCAAGCCGCGTCCGGCACCGTGCAGCTGGCCCCGCCCGCGCCGACTCCGCCGGTGCTGACCCCGGACGCCGTGGTCGGCCAGGACGCCTGGAACGGCTACCTCGGCCACGCCGACACGTTGCTGGCGAACAACCCCGGCCTGATGAAGAAGGGCGAGTCGGTCGCCGTCGCGCGCGCTCAGCTGGCAGCGGTGCTCGCCGTGCTGAACGACGCGAACATGCAGGGCGCCGCGTCGCAGAGCGAGCTGACGTCGTTGCACGCGCTCGTCAACGCGGGCCTGAGCCGCCTCGAGCCCTACAGCGGCCCGGCGACCGCGGCGCTCAGCATTCCGGACTCCGACGTGGAAATGCTGATCGACCGGGCGAACAACCAGCAGACCGTGTCCATCCCGGCGGGCACCGTGCTGCACACCCAGCCGCCGGGCACCGACGGCAAGAACGTGATCCTCCAGGTCCCGGTGACCGGCAGCTCGCTGGCCGCGCTGCCGGGTGCGGCGCCCGACGCCGTGATGGGGCCGGTCGGCGCCAAGTACGGCATCCAGGTCAAGAACACGACGGCCACCGGCGTCGAGTTCACGCTGACCGACCCCAACCAGCAGGCACCCAACCAGCAGCTCGAGCCGTTGTCCGCCGAGTTCCTGCGGAACAGGGTCACGGGTGCGGGCCGCCAGACGTGGCAGTCGTACCTGACCCAGGCCGACGGGTACCTGCAGATCCATCCGGCGCCGATGAACGTCATGCCGAGCACCGCCACGAGCAACCTGGCGACCGTCCTCGCGGTCGCCCACGGCGAAGCCGCGATGATCGACCTGGTCGGCGACCCGAACGAGCGGTTCGGCGCGGAGCTCGAGAACGGCCTGAACCTGTTGCCGCCGCAGCAGGGACCGTTGCAGGCCAGCGCCCAGCTGCCGCAGACCTTCGTCGACGGGCTCGACACCGGCGTGCTCACCGGCCTGCCGATGGACCTGATCGCCGATCCGGGACAGTCGCCCACGCTCATGGGCGACAACGTCCTGTTCACCATCCAGTCGGTCAACGCCCGCTCGCTCAGCGGCCTGATCAACGGTTCGCCGACGGTACTCGACCCCGGCGCCCAGTACCGCGTGCTCGGTTCACAGGTCGACGAGAACGGCGTCCGCCACGTCCACGTCGCCGACGTGCGCACGCTGCCGTCCAGCCAGTCGATGACCGGCGGCCTGATCACGAAGTGGGTGGGGCAGGGCGCCCCGAAGCCGACATTGGTCTCGTTCCTCAACAAGACCGGTCACCAGATCGACCCGCACAGCCCGGCCACCTACCCGCTGCAGGTGCCGCTGGCGGTGGTCTCGCACTTCAACAGCCTGACGTCCGACCACAACGCCAACATCATCGCGACGGCCGACGCGACCGGCTTCCCGGCGAGCACCGTCGCCGACTGGGTGCAGGACTTCCTCGTCGACGACGACCTCGACGACAACGCCGACAACACCGCGGGACCGTCGTACTCGTTCGAGGACGTGATCCCGCCGCTGGAGCGGATGAACCTCGACTCACCGCCCCAGATGCCCAAGTTCAAGAACCCCTTCAAGCGCAAGGCGACCGCCGCACCGCAGATCGACAAGACGGACATCAGCGGCCCGTCGCAGCCTCGCCCCTACGGCCGGCCGGAGAACACGTTCCTGCCCGCGCCGGACGGTGTCGGCGGCCTGGAGGCCGAGATCCGGCAGGACAACCCCGGCCTGCTGGCGACCCCGGAGACCAAGGGCAAGTTCACCCCGCGCAGGCAGTTCACCGGCTCGCCCGGATTCACCTTCGGCGGTCCGTCGGTGAACGTCGAGACGGCCACTGTGGACAGTGGGTCGTCGAACCCGAGCTCGGTGGAGAGCAGGCACCGCACCGAGGCTGCGCTGTCGTTCGAGCCCGGCACGACCGGGCTCACCAAGGAGCAGCGGGCCGACCTCGACAAGCTCGCCAAGACGCTGGTCGACGCCTCGGCGCGGCGCGACAGCCTGGGCTACAACCCGATCGAGGTGTCGTTCACCGGCTTCACCTCCGACGTGCGGCCCCAGGCCGAGGCCGCGCTCGCCTACCTCGACCAGCGCATGGACCACTACAGCGGTGTTGACGGCGGTATCGACGGGGGCCGGCGCGGATCGGTGAAGCCGACCGTCACGCTCGAACCCGGCACCGTGCGGCACAAGCGCAACCAGTCGACGGTCAGCATCAAGATCGACTGGAGTCTTCAGCCGCGCAAGGCGTCCCTGGTGCCGAGCCTGCCGCCGACCGCTGAGAACTCGAAGATCGCGACCTCGGCGACGCCGATCACCTCGCCCGCGCCCCGGCCGGGTAACGCCGTGCTCGACGACCTGAGCTGGAAGAACAACCCGGTCGGCTTCGACGACCCGTCGGCGCGGTGGGCGACGCCCGCCACCGTGGTGCCGCAGAGCGAGATCGACGCGGTCCGGGCGAAGGTGCCGTTCGTCCGCTACACCACCGAGACCGGTGGCCTCACCGACACCAGCGAGATCGTGAAACGGCCCGGTCACCGGCCGAAACTGTCGCTGTCGGCGTGGCGCAGCCCGATCGCGTTCGAGCTGCGGATGATGAAGTTCGGCGATGTCGTCGTGCAGGACCGCACGTTCCGGATCTTCATCGACAACGAGGCCGACTTCTCGCCGGGCCAGGTCGAGACGTTCAAGAACAACGCGATGGCCGGGGTCGCCGGGATCTTCAACGTGGGCAAGGCGCTGCCCGGTGGCGCGCAGTTCAGCCAGAACGTCGAGTTCACCACGAACCCGAAGGAGGCGACCGGACGCATCAGCATCACCCAGCCCGGCACGCGCCCGAACCAGCTCAACATCCCGATCGACGCGCAGCCGCAGGTGTTCGCGCACGAGATCGGCGGCCACTTCACCGGCCTGGACGACGCCTACTTCGAGGGCGGCGAGGCGAACCCGAGCGTCTTCCAGCACCGCAGGGGCAGCGCCGTCACGTTCCTCGACGGCACCACGGAGGTCGTCGGCGCCGGCCGGGTGACCGACGGCAAGGGCGTCATGGGCAAGCAGGCCACCGCCGCGAACGTCCAGCTGCTGCCCAAGGACCTGTGGCTGGCCGAGAAGCGCGGCCCGGACACGTCCCAGATCACGCCGACCGACGTCGCCACGCTGCCGGAGAACGTCGACCAGGCCTCGCTGGGTGACGCCGAGTCGCTGTTCGACGCCGAGACCGGTGTCAAGCTGCCCAACGCGCCCGTGGACGCCCCGTTCGGGTTCCAGAGCCTCGTCAACAACCCGGAGTGGATGACCGAGGCGAACAAGTTCGAGAACCAGTTGCGCGACCACCTCTTCAAGGCGCCGGAGGTGCGCGCGTCGGTCAAGAGCGCGCTGACCAAGCTCTACGACGTGCTGTCCAAGCGTTACCCGGACGACCCACAGAAGGTGCTCGCGGCGTTCGGCAACGTCAACATCACCAGCGCCGGCCAGATCGGTGTGCTGACCTCGCCCGCCCTCTTCCGGCAGATGGTCGGTCAGGCCAACCTGCGCGTGCAGATGACCGCGCTGTACAACGCGTTGTACTTCAACGACGGCGACATCTCGCTCGGGAAGGTCGTCCAGGACTACACGAGCGGTGCACTGTCCACAAAGGAGGCCAAGGCGCTCGGCCTCGACACGAAGGCGCTGGACGAGCACAAGGAGTTCATGAACGGCTCGACCCGCTGGTGGGCCGAGACCGCGCTGAACAAGCTGTACCCGGAGAAGGCGTACCTGTTCTCCAACGACCCGTTCGCGCTGGGCAACCTGGCGACGCAGGGCGGTGACGCGATCGAGATCGCCGCCAGCCAGGCGGCCAGGTTCTCCCGGCCCGACGTCGAACGCAAGTCCGGCCCGTTCACGACCACGCCGATCGAGCTGCACCGCGACGGCAGGGGGCTCGACGTCATCGAGCAGCAGTTCCTGTCCTCGACACTGGAGCTGACCGGCCTGGTGCAGCAGGACGCCGACCCGGCCACGGTGACGTTCGACGAGAACGGCAGGCCGACCGTCCCCGGTGACAACGTGCTGGAGGTCGTCGCCTACGACGCGGACGGCAACCAGATCCATCAGCTGTTCACTGTGGACGGCGAGCTCAAGGGCGCCGAGGTGACCACGCCGGACGGTGAGCGGGTCGGCAAGCCACTCAGCGCGCCACCCGCCATCGTGAAGGCCGAGAAGTTCACGACGGGACAGGCGTTCGTCAACGACAGCTCACCCGGCCTGCCCGGCCCGCAGCTGCCCCCGGCGTACCTCGACGTCGAGAACGCGCTGACCAAGATCGACTTCGACCCCGCGGACATCGAGTTCGATCCCGAGACCGGCCTGCCGAAGCCGCCGGAGGCCGACCCGAACCTGCTCGAGCTGCACGTCTTCGACGTCAACGGGAACAGGCTGAAGAACGTCATCTTCGACGCCGAGGGCAACCCGGTCCAGGCCGTGATCGAGCCGACCGACATCGGGTTCGACGACGACTCGGTCTACTCCGACGACGGCCTCGAGACGGTGGACATCGAGGACGTCATGCCGTTGTCGAAGGCGTACTCGCTCACCACGAGGGACGGGCGGATCGAGAACGTCCGCGCGACAGACCTGCCCCGCTCCGGCCCGGACCAGCCCGCGCACGAGGGTCCCGAGCTGCCGCTGCCATGGCAGTCCGGCAAGGCGATCTTCGGGCTCGACGAGACCTCGGCGTGGCACAAGAAGCACACCGGTCAGGGCATGCCGCTGATCGCCGGTGTGTCCGGCACGACGACCCGCATGATGACCGGCTTCAAGTGGCTGAACGTCAAAGGTGTCAACGAGATCGACTTCCTCAAGGCCAACATGGCCTGGATGCTCGGCGACGACCACTCGCTCTACGAGATCATCCGCGGCGCGGAGATGGCCGGGATGGCCAACGCGAAGACGGGCGAGAAGATCTCGCTGACGAGCGCGCCGGAGATGTACCAGAGCCTCACCGAGCTCGACCCGCAGCTGATGATGGAGCTGCGCGGCAACGACGTCCTCCCGCCGCACGAGGCCATGTACCTCAGCGGCGGCACCGTGCACCCGACGCGGGCCGAGGCGAACGACGCGGCCAGGACGCTGATGGACCTCGTGTACATCGAGTCCGGCGAGGACGCCCGCACCGCGGGCCAGGACCAGCGGCTCGGCGAGCTCAAGGACTGGTTGCGCCGCAACAAGATGACGGCCTCCGACGTGCTCGGCCGGCTCGGCCAGGCGCACTTCGCCGCGTTGCAGGTCTACACCGGGCCGAACATGCACGACCTGATGAACATGTCGCTGCAGACGCAGTCACTGCCCGCGATCGCCGCGATCCCCGCCATGTTCGGCAAGCTCAGGGAAAAGCTCGACGCGATGATCCTGGCGCCGGAGGGGGAGCGGTTCGAGCTCTTCGCCAAGCACCCTGAGCTCGTGGCGAACATGAACGAGGTCCGGGTCTTCGACACGGAGTGGGAGCGGACGAACAAACGCGTCCAGGACCTCGAGCAGATGCGGCGCGACTTCGACGACGAGCTGAACACCCCCGGCTACCAGCCGCCCCAGGAGCGGCTCGACCAGATCGAGGCGGGACAGCGGCGCATCGACAACGAGCTGGCGAGGCTGATGCCGCAGCTGGAGCTGTTCGACACGGCGCGCACCGACCTGCGGCAGCAGACCTACGCCCTGCTCGCCGAGCTCAGCCCGCAGATGATCGCCGAGGTCAGGCTGCACACCGACATGATGACCGAGGCGCTCTCGAAGCTGCCGAAGCTCAGCGGCGTGAAGATCTACCGCGGTGACTGGAAGCTCGGTCAGCTCGGCGGCGACACCACGTTGTACGACAAGCTCACCGGTCCCGGCACGTTCAAGGAGAAGTTCGGCAAGCTGTCGCTCAAGGACATCGGCCCGCTGATGTCGAAGTTCTCCATGACCTACGGCGGGTCGCGGATCAAGTTCGGCGACTTCGCGAGCGCCAGCCTCAAAGAGTCGGTCGCGATGAACTTCGTGAACCAGAACACCGGCGGTGACTACTCGCATCCCGTGCTCGTCGAGATCGAGCTCAACGGCGGCAACGCGGTCGAGATCGGCCCGCTGTCGGCGATGCCGTTCGAGCAGGAGGTCGTCTTCCTCGACGGCGGCGCGGCCGACATCGTCTCGTCCGGCGAGACCGTCACCACCGCAAAGGGCACCACCTACGAGGTGATCAAGGGCGTCGAGCCCAAGCCGGCGGTCGAGCCCAAGCCGATCCCCACGATCACGCCGCTGGACGACGTCGACGCGAACTCGGACATCGACGTCGACAAGCTGCTCGCGATCGACCCGGAATCCGACGTCGAGAGCAGCGAGGACGACGCGGAGCTGCCGTCGATCACCGAGGAGCTCGCCAAGCAGCCCAAGCCGGACTTCGCCAAGCCGACCTCGTCACTGTCCGAGGCGTTCGCCAAGATCAACCAGAACGGCAAGGGCCCGTGGGCTCCGCGCGAGGCCGACAAGATCGCCTTCCTGCCGCACAAGGAAGCGGTGACCATCACCCTTGACCCGGCCGGCGAGGTCGACCAGCTGACCAACGGCACGAAGCCGGCCAACGCGGGGCCGGCCCGTCAGGTCACGGCGATCGACATCGACACGATCGAGCCGACACCCCTCGACTCGTTCACCCTCACGCCCGGCACAACGAGCCTCTCGCCCGGCGAGACCGCCCGGTTCGACCAGCTGGCCCACCAGATCGCCAAGAAGGCGTTGCTGGCCTTCAACAAGGCCAGCACCAAGCTCGTCATGGGGATCGAGGTCGTCGAGGACGGCGTCACCGATCCGGACGCCCAGATCCAGGCCGTGACCGAGCTCGTCCACGAGCGGGTCGGCGACCACCTGAAGGACCTGCAGCGCAACACCGCGCCCGCGGCCCAGACCACGGTGGACGAGGTGCTCGAGATCATGGGCGCCGCGGAGACGGAAGGCGCTCCCGGCACGGTCAACCTGGTGCTGTTCGAGCTTCCGCCGGAAGGCGACCCGCTCGCCGCGGACCCGGTCACCGACAAGGAGGCCAGGGTCTGGTCCGGTGCCGGTCACGAGGCCACCATCGGCCTCGGCACCGCCGAGCTCTCCGCGGAGGACCGGCGGCGATTCGACGAACTGGCAACGGATCTGGCGGACACGATCCGTACGCGCACCGACCAGGCGACGCGGATGCCGGTCGTGACGTTCAGCGGTTTCGCCCCGGCCGTGGCGGACCGCGTTGGCGAGCTGGCCGACCGGCTCAGGACCAGGATCGGCGACCGCAACGGGTTCGACGTCCAGCCCGAGATCCGCGTTCTCCCAGGCGGGGCCGGCGCCCCCGCCGGCGTCCACATCGACGTCGACTGGGACACCAGGACCGCCGAGCAGATCGGCGTCGTACCGGACGCCGATGCCGGCTACGTCCAGCAGCCGTGGACCGGACGCGACGACAACCCGCGCCCGCCGCTCAACGCGGCCGACTTCGACGAGGCAGTCGGCTACACCGCTGACGGCGTCGACCGGCCGAGGAACACGCGGCCCGGCGACGACATTCTCAACGACGAGTCGTGGCGGCACGCCTCGACGGACCCCACCGCCCCCACCTACAAGCAGGCCGACTGGTTCCAGGCCGAAAACCCGGCCGACCTCACGCCGTTCGAGGACCTGATCGAGCTGGCCCCGTTCCGGCTGATGGAGTCCGAGGCCGTCGAGTTCGACACCGCGAGCTTCCTCGCCGAACGTCAGGACGCCCCGAACCAGGTCTATGTCCAGCCCTACGTCAGCGATGTGAAGTTCGAGCACCGCGTGATCAAGGTGCCGACCGGGCAGACGGTCGACGTGATCACGGTCAAGCACTACGCCCCCAAGCCGGGAATCATGACGGAGGCTCAGCATCGGGACATGCTGCAGAAGGCGAAGGACGCGGCACACGAGTTCTACAACGGATACCGGCTGCCGGACGGCAACCAGCTCCACGTGCAGCTCAAGTTCGTCGGCAGCGCGGCCGAGGCGCACCACCCGCAGGTCAACTTCGTGCGCCCGACGCCGGGTCTGCGGCCTGACACGACCACCATGCCGACGAACGCGACCGACGGCGTGCTGGCACACGAGCTCGTCGGTCATGAGATCGGTCTCGTCGACGAGTACTTCGACCCCGAGGGCGTGTTCACCCAGTACCCGCCGCTGACCACGCCCGCCAACGACTACGGCCGCAAGGCCGGGTCGGGCCGGGGCGTCAAGGACGACGGCGTGATGGGGCAGCAGATGTACGGCCCGAACGCGAAGTTCACGCCGCGCAACGCCTGGCTGCTCAAGAAGACCCTGATCGCGCTGGGCGGTGACGCCACGCCGGTCACCGACCTGACGCTGTTGACCAACCAGGGCCCGCGGCACCCGGAGATCGCCGAGGACAAGCTGTTCTCGGCGATGATGGACAAGCTCGCCGCCCTCGGCACCCCGGCCGCCGCCCGTGCCCGCGCCAGGTACCTGCTCGAGTGGCAGCCGCTGATCGACACCTATGCGCAGCTCAGCGACCCGGATCAACCGTCCGGCGGACCGAAGTCCATCGCCAACTACGAGGCGCTTTCCGCGTTGCTGACGAAGGCGAACAACGACCCGCTGCTGGCCGTGGCCGACGCCCTCGACACCGACAGCGACAATTCGAGCGACAACGAGATCCGGCCCCGTGGCATCGATCCCTCGGTCCTCGCGGCTGTGTCCACTCAGGACATGGGTCCGGAGGTCCGGTTCCGTGAGGTGCTGCCGGGCGAGGGTGAAGCCGCGTCGTACTACGCCTCGTTCAGTCAGGAGGACCTCGACGAGCTCGCGCGGGAGTACGTCGACCACCCCAAGCAGTCGACGATTCCACCGGGCGACAACCAGATCCGCCACCGCGGCATCCCGCAGGGCGTCGTCTCGACGTTCACCCCGCAGACCGGTCCGTCCGTCCCGTACCCGCCGACCGGCGGCGAGGCCGACTCCTACTACGACGGCTCGATCGAAGCCGCCGAACAACAGCTCCTGCAGACCGTCACCACGGGCGACACGTCGCCGCTCGCGACCCCGGCCGGCCTGGCCCAGTACCGGTCCGCGCTGTACGCGATGCCCGTCCACACCGGCCAGGCGCACGTCTCGTTCGCCCTGCCCCAGGCGGTCGCGGGCGGACTGGTCGAGCTTCCGCCGGGCACCCTCGCCCACCCGGCGCCCCGCCCGACCGGCGACGTGGTGGTCGTGCACGGCTTCAACGCCCGCGCGTTCAACGGCCACGTCCTGCTCGAACCCGGTGCCCGGTACCGGGTGCAGAACGTCCACATCGGACCGGGCGGCCGCCGCATCGTGCACGTCAGCGACGTCCGCACCGACTCCGCCGCCCAGCAGTCGGTCGGCACCCGGATCAACACCTGGCTGCGTGGCAACACCGGCCAGCGCCTCCTCGAGTTCCTCCGCGTCGACCCCCGCGCCGAGGCCACCTACCCACCCGTTCTGCGCAACCTCACCCTCAACCACCTCGCCAACGCGACCGGCACCACCCTCGCCGAACGCGTCCACGCCACGGCCGCGACCATCGGCGTCCCGCACGGCACGATCCACCGGTGGGCCTCCGAGCAACGCCGCGAGCTCCGCCGCCGCCAACAAGCCCGAAAGCACCGCTGACGCAGGAGCTCACGGGAGCGGTAGCCGCACGGTCACCCGGCCACCGTCGGGCCTGGGACCGGCGACCAGGGTGCCGCCGAGCTCCCCGGCGCGTTGCGCGTCGACGGTGATCGGGATGGTCGACCCGCGGCCGGTCCGCACGCGCTCGTCTGCGATCCGCAACCGTTGCATGAGCTTCTTCCGCAGGTTCGGCAGCGAGCGGTTCCAGCGTTGGCGTGGCTGCGGTGTCGAGCACCTGCGATCCGCCTGAGGTCCTCGGCGATCGCCGGGCACGCTGCTTTCTCCGCGTTCGCAGCTTTCTGCAGCTTCCTTGAAGACGGTCCGGTACGGACGGTGAAGTAGACGGCGGCAGAAGGCAGAAGCGACGGGCGGAGTGCGTCATGACGTCAGGTTTGTCACCGGAGAGGAACCCGAGTGGCCCGCCGCGGCGGCGCGTGGTGATCACCGGGGTCGGGGTGTTCTCGAGTATCGGCACCGGTGCCGCCGAGTTCGTGGCGGGGCTGCGCGCCGGACGCAGCGGCGCCCGGCCGATCTCCATGTTCGACACCGAAGGCTATGCGTACGCCAACGGTTGTGAGGTGGCCGACTTCGATCCGGAGAACTGGATCCACACACTGGACCCCGCCTCGCTCGGCCGGGCCACCCAGTTCTCGGTCGCCGCCGCCGGCATGGCCGTGCGGGACGCCGGGCTCGCGCCGGAGTCGTTGCGGGACAAGCACGGCGTCATCTCGATCGGCACCACGGACGGTGAGTCGCGTGATCTCGACCAGCTCGTGGAGACCGAGGTTCGGCACGGGCCGGAGCGGATGGAACCCCGGCAGGCCAGGCGCGTGCCCGCTGGGCGGCTCTCCGCCGCCATCGCGCAGGAGCTCGGACTGTCCGATGTGGAGGCGGTCACGCTGCCCACGGCGTGTGCGGCCGGCAACTACGCGATCGGATACGGGTTCGACGCGGTGCGTGAAGGCGTTGCGGAGTTCGCTCTCTGTGGTGGGGCCGATGCCATGTGCCGCAAGACTTTCACGGGCTTCTACCGGCTCGGCACGATCGCGCCGGAACGGTGCCAGCCGTTCGACGCCGACCGCAAGGGCATTCTGACCGGTGAGGGCGCGGGGATCCTCGTCCTGGAGAGCCTGGACTCCGCGCTCGCGCGGGGCGCCCGGATCTACGCCGAGGTGCTCGGCTACGGACTGAACTGCGACGCGTACCACCAGGTCGCGCCCAAACAGGACAGTGTCGCCGAGTGCATGCGGCTGGCGCTGGAGAACGCCGGCGTCAAGCCGGGCGAGGTCGACCTCGTCTCCGCGCACGGCACCGGCACGAAGGCCAATGACGTCACGGAGTCCCGTGCCATCCGCTCGGTGTTCGGCGACGAGCCGCCGCGCACGATCTCCGTCAAGTCGATGATCGGCCACACGATGGGTGCCGCGAGTGCCCTCGCCGCGATCGCGTGTGCGCTGGCCATCACCGAAGGCTTCATCCCCCCGACGATCAACCACTCCACGACCGACCCCGAATGCGACGTCGACTGCGTGCCGAACCACGCGGTCCCCGCGGATCTGAAGATCGTGCAGAACAACGGGCTCGCGTTCGGCGGCAACAACTCGGTCGTCATTCTCGGCAAGTATGAGGAGCGCATGTCATGAGCTGGTACATCACCGGTTCTGGTGCGGTAGCCAGCATCGGACATGGTGTCGACGAACTGTTCACCAACCTCTGCCTCGGTCAGACGGGACTCGCGCCGCTGCGCGGCTTCGATCCGGAGAACTACCGGGCGCGCAGCGCCTACGAGGTGGACAACCGGCCGGAGGCCGGAAAGGACGTACCGCGGCGCGCCACCGGGCTGCTGGCCGAGGCGATCGCCGAAGCTGCGAGCAGTGCTGGGCTCGAGGACCTGACCGACGTGCCGATCCTGGTCGGCACCGGGCTGCGCGAGCTGCGTTCGCTCGAACTGTGGTGGCGCGAGGGCGTGGCGTTCACCGCCGACGAGCTGCACTTCGGCACGGCGCTGCGGGAGCGGTTCGGTGCGGAGGTCACCTACACGTTCTCCAACGCCTGCTCAGCGTCGCTCTACGCGCTGGCGATGGGCACCGACCTGCTCGCGCTCGATGCGGCGGACACGGTGATCGTGGCGGGCGTCGACGTGCTCACCGAGAGCATGCACGGCCTGCTGGAACGCGTGCACGCGGCACCGCCGGACCGGGTGCGCCCGTTCGACCGCAACCGCACCGGCGTGCTGATGGGCGATGGCGCCGCCGCGGTCGTGCTGCGCCGCGACCCGAGTGGGCAGGACCGCGGGCTGCTGCGCGCGGTGTCGGTCAACTGCGACGCTTTCCACGTCACCGCACCGCATCCGGCGGGTATCGCGACCGCGATGCGCGACGCGCACGACCTGGCGGGCGTCAAGCCCGAGGACGTGGACCTGGTGCTGCTGCACGGCACCGGCACGTTGCTCAACGACGAGGCCGAGGCGACCGCGATGGCCGACGTGTACGGCAAGCACATCGGCACCCCGCTGATGGCGGCCATCAAGTCCATGACCGGGCACACGTCCGGCGCCTCCGGGCTGATGAACCTGGTGGTGGGCATGGAATCCCTCAAGTTCGGTGTCGTCCCGCCGATCGTCGGGCTGACCGACCCGGTCGACGAGGCCGCGGACTTCCGGTTCGCGCTCGGCGAAGCCGCCACCGCCGACGTGTCGGTGGCGCAGATCAACGCATTCGGCTTCGGCGGCATCAACGCCGTCGCGATCGTGGAGGCAGTTCGATGAAGGTGGTCGTCACCGGGGTCGGCGTCACGCTGCCGCGAGCGGCTTCGGCGCAGAGCCTGCTCAACGCGGCCGCCAGGGGCGCGGTGCCGGTCGATCCGCAGGACCGGATCGGCAAGAAAGGCTTGCGCTACAAGGATCGCGCGACCCAGCTGGCGTACTGCGCGGCCGATGTCACGTTGCGCGACGCCGGTCTGCTGGACGACTCCGGCCTCACGGTTCCGGACGCCTCGATCGGTGTGGTCGCGAGCTCCAACTTCGGCAACGTGGACACGGTCACCGGCGCGCTGGACACCATCGCGGCGGAGACCACGATGGGCACCAGCCCGATGGACCTGCCGAACGCGTCGAGCAACGTGATCGCCACCTCGGTGGCCATCCGGTTCGGCCTGCGAGGCCCGAACATGATGGTGTGCAACGGGGCCACGTCCGGGCTCGACGCCGTGTTCTGGGCGGCGAACATGGTCGCGGCGGGCCGGGTGAGCCGGGTGCTGGTCCTCGGGGTCGAGCCGGACAACGAGGCCGTGCGCAAGCTCCTCGGCGGCCGCCGGACCGTCGACGGCGCCATCGGCCTCGTCGTCGAGCACGCCGATGCCGCCGCCGAGCGGAACGCCGGCGCGCTCGCGACGGTGGGGCGCTACATCCGGACCGGGGGAGTGCGCGAGTGCGTCGACCGGCTGTCCGGTTCGGACGGTGCGGAACCCGCGTTGCTGCAGCTGCCGGAGACCAACGCCGCCGCGCCCGCCGAGCTCCTCGCCGGTGTGCCGCAGTACGACCTGGGCAAGACCTGGGGCGTCACCTCGGGTGCTCTCGGTGTCATGCAGTGCGTCGCCACCGTCGGCTGGTTCGCCGACCGCGGCGAGGGGCCGGTCTACCTGCTCGCGGGCGGCGACGATGACGACGCCACCGCCGGGCTGGTCCTGCGACGCGCCGAGGTGGCGGGATGAGTCTGGCGACCGAGCTCGAACGACCGGTCGTCGTACGGAGACATCAGGAGAACGGCACCGGGCCCAAACTGTTGCTGCTGCACGGCTTGGCCAACAGCAGCACGGTGTGGAACGACTTCGCCGAGCAGGCCGGGCACGAGTTCGACCTCTGGTCGGCGGACCTGCCGTGGCGCGGTGAGGGCGTGGCGTCGTGGAGCAACCGCGGCGACCTGCCCGGCTGGATCGGTGAGGCGCTGGACGAGGTGCCCGGCGGCGCGGACGTCGTGGTGGCGCACTCGTTCTCGGCGACCCTGCTGCTGACGCTCCTCGACCGCGAGCTGGCCGCGGGCCGGGATCCCTTCGACAAGTACGGAATCCGCGCGCTGGTCCTGGTCTCCCCGTTCTACCGCGCCGACCCGGAGTCGTTCGACTGGGCCGACATCTCGCGGTACCTCAACGACTTCCACCTGATCATGGAAGACGGCATCCGCGTGCACTCGGCGGGCCGGCTCGGCCGGGACCTGCGGCTCGACCTGGCGTACCGCGTGCGGGACAACGTCGGTCCGTACGGCTGGACGCGGTTCTTCCAGACATACCTGGAAACCCCGTGGCTGCGCACGGACGCGATCCGGGTGCCGTGCCTGCTGCTGGCGGGGGAGCGGGACTTCGCCGCGGTGCCCGGTGAGGCCGTCGACCTGGCGGCCAGGCTGCCGGATGCCCGAGTGCGCGTGCTGTCCGGATGCGGCCATTTCCTGATGTCCGAACGGGCGGAGGCCTTCGCCGCCGCCATCACCGAGTTCGTCACCGCTTTACCGACCGGACGCCGACCGGCGCTCGGTCACCGACCAGCAGGGGAGCAACACCAATGACCGCGGTTGCCGAGTCCACCACCAACGCGCTGTTGGCCGACGTCACCCAGGTGGCGCTGCGGCCGCGGTACGAGGGCAACAACATCTGCACCTGGATCGGTTTCAAGCACGTCAACTACCTCGTCGAGGAAGCCGTGCTGGAGCACTTCCGCCGGGCCGGGCTGTCCAGCCGGTACCTGTACGAGGAGTTCGGGCTGGGCCTGGACATCGTGTCCATCGACACGCGCATCCTCAACGCCTTCCACCTCGACGACGTCGCCGTCGCGACGGTCGAGCCCAAGATCAAGCCGGGCTCGGACAAGCTGACGTTCGCCGTGACGATCGTCAAGCACGGCGGCGAGACCAAGGACGTCACGTCCAAGGTGACCGTCGCGCTGCGCAAGGACACCTACATCGACCCGGCCGACGTTGTCCCGGCCGAGCTCGCTCCGTTCGTGGTCGACCGGATCGGCGGTGCCGAGCCCGGCGAGCCGGTCGACGTGGCCGACAGCACCGAGCTGGCGGCGGGCCGCGGCACCAGCGACGACCCGGTGCTCAAGCAGCTGACCGCGGGCCGCAACGCCTTCGGCTGGAAGTGGCGCATCCCGTACCCCTACTGCCACAACAACGAGCGCCTGCAGATGTCGGGCTACCTGCGGCAGATGGAGGAGGTCGTCGACCTGTTCCTCGCCGACCGCGGCATCTCCATCAAGACGCTGCTGGACGACCGCCGCTGGATCCCCGTCGTGCCGCACTCGAAGATCGAGTTCCTCGACGAGGCCCTCATGGAGGAGGACCTCTACACGATCTACACCGTCGAGGAGATCTTCAAGGACTTCACCTACCGGTCCCGCATGGACACCTATGTGGTGCGCGACGGCCGGCTGGTGCAGACGTCCACCGGCACGATCACCCACGGCTACGCGGTGATCGAGAACCGGAAGGACTGGAAGCTGGTTCCGTTCGACCAGCGCGTGCTGGACGCCTTCTCCCGGGTGAACCCGGCATGAGCACGGGCACGGCGACCGGTAGCCGGCCGCGACACCTGCTGGTGGCCACGCAGGGACCGTGGTCCGGTCCCGGCGCGGCCCGGTTCCTGGCCGACGCCGCGGCGCTTGCCAAAACCAGGACCGGGGTCACCGGGCCCGCCGTGACGGTGGTGCTGATGCAGGACGCGACCGCGTTCGCGGCGGCCGGAGGGTCCGCCGAGCTGGTCGCCGTGCTCGACGCCGGCGCGGAGGTGTGGGTCGACCGGTTCTCGGCCGCCGCGCGTGCGCTCGCGGACATGGCGCTGCCGGAAGGCGCCCACTGGGCCGACGTGGATGTCGTCGCCGAACAGGTGCTGGCTCCGGGCGTGCGGGTGGTGGTGCACTGATGGCGAAAGCGATTCCGCGCACCGACGTGCTCGTCACGGTGATGGGCGCGCCGCACGCCGACGACACCGTCACCAGCGTGCTGCGCCTGCTGCAGGCGATGCTCACGCGGGGTGCGCGCGTCCAGGTGTGGACATGCGGCTACGCCACGCTGCTGACCCAGCGGGCGCTGGGCGACAGTAAGCCGCGCAACCTCGCCGACTGGTCGGTGGACTACCCGACGACCGCGACGCTGGTGCGGGAGCTGCTCGACGCCTTCCCGGAGACGCTGTTCTGGTACGGCTGCCGGTTCTGCAGTGACGACCGGGGCGCCACGGACCACCTCCCGCAGGTGGTCATGCGCCCGCCGGCCAGGTACGCGGACAACGTGGCCGCCGCGGACAAGACGCTGCTGGTCGGGGTGATCTGAGATGGCCGACAGCCTGGCGATCATGGAGCGCGCCTACCGCGGCGCGGTCGAGAAGCAGTTCCTCGACGCGCTGTACCTGGCGGTCGAGCTGCACCGCCAGCTCGGTGGGCTCGACCTCCTGCTGCGCGGTCCCGCGGTGAGCTACGCGGCGACCGGTGGTGAGGTCGGCGCCATCCAGATCGGGAACCGCAAGGTGGACGTCCTCACCGATCCGCGCCGCGACCTGGCCCGGCTCCAGGAGTCCGGTGTGGACGTTTGGGTCGAGGAGCCCGACCTCGCGCCGTTCGGGATTGATCCGGGTGCGCTGCTGCCGGGTGTCCGCACGGCCGCGTCCGGCGAGATGGCCCGGCGCTGGCCCGACTACGAGCGGGTGTTCTTCCTATGACCACGACGACAAGGAGCGATGCTGCCGTGAACACCACGACACTCGTGCGCAACCCGGTGATCACCGCGTGGTCCGCGGTGTCCCCGTTCGGCATCGGGCGTGACGCGTTCGCCGACGGCCTGCACGCGGGCCGGGCGACGAAACTGGCGCTGGACAAGGAACTGTGGACCGGACCTGACGCGGAAGCGTGCCTGGTGCCCGGTTTCACCGCCGCCGGCGTCCTGGGCAAGAAGGGCACGCGGTCGATGGACCGCGCGACCGGACTGGCCGTGGCGACCGTCGGCAAGATGCTCGACGACCAGCCGCGCGGACGCGAGATCGCGACCGGTGACCACGCCGCGCTCGTGCTCGGCACCACCACCGGCAGCGCCCAGAGCATGATGGACTTCACCAGGGACTCACTGACCGGTGAGAAGCCGTTCTTCGTCGATCCCTCGCGGTTCCCCAACACCGTGATGAACTGCGCCGCGGGACAATGCGCGATCTGGCACCAGCTGCGTGGTCCCAACGCGACGGTCGCCGGTGGCCGGGTGGCGGGCCTGCACGCGCTGAACTACGCGCGCCGGCTGCTGACGTCCGGCCGGGCGGACACCGCGCTGTGCGGTGCGGTCGAGGAGTACTCGGCCGCGCGGTCCTGGCTGGACCGCGTCGGGTCCGGAGACGACGCGCGCGTGCTGGGCGAGGGCTGCGCCATGGTGCAGCTCGAGTGCGGAGCCGAGGACCCGGGACGTCGTGCGCTCGCCGAGGTGCGTGCGGTCGAGTTCGGTGTGTTCACCGACGACTGCGGGCCGGCGCTCACCGCGTGCGTGCGCCGCGCGCTGGACCGCGCGGGTGCTTCGGCCGCCGATGTCTGGGCGGTGTCGCCGTCCGGCACGGCCGGGCCCGGTGAGGAAGCCGCACTGCGCGAGGTGCTCGGCGACCTCGATGCGTACCGCTCGCCGGACCTGTCGCTGATCGGCGACACCGCGGGTGCCGCTTCGGCCATGCAGATCACCGCGGTGCTGGCGATGGCCGAACGCGACCGCGGCGCGGCCGGTCGGGTCGCGCTGATCACCGCCGTGGACGAGGGCGTCGTCGGCTGCGCCGTGCTGGGCCTGGCCTGACCGCTCACCAGAAACAAGGAGAAGTTGATGACCGGGATCGTGAACCCCGTGCTGGACAAGGAAGATCTGCGGCGCACCGTCGCGGAGGTGCTCGACGTCGAGGTCGGCGACGTGACCGACGAGGCGTCGTTCGTCGACGACCTCGAGGTCGACTCGTTGATGGCGCTGGAAGTCGTCGTCGTGCTGGAGAAGAAGTACGGCGTCCGGATGCGTGAGGCCGAGCTGAAGCAGGTCACGTGCCTCGACAGCGCGTACCGGCTCATGCTCGAGAAGCTGGCGGCCTGACGTGGCCACCACCTGCTCACCGGTCCGCGAGGGCATCCGCGTCGAGGCGCCGGGGACCACGACCATCACGATCGCGGAGGACAACCCGATCTTCGCGGGCCACTACCCCGGTTTCCCGATTTTCCCAGGGGTCGGTCTCGTGGAGTGCGTGCATCGCAGCGCGCTGGCCGGCACGCCGGATCACCGCGATCTGGAGCTGGCCGCGATCGAGTCGACCAGGTTCATCGGGCCGACGTTTCCTGGCGACGAGCTGACCGTGGAGCTCGACTGGAAGGCCCGGGACGGCGAATGGACGTGCGTGGCGGTGATCTCGTCGCCGCGCGGTGAGGCGGCCAAGGTCCGGCTCCGGTACCGCGAGGGAGGAACGTCGTGATCACCGTCGCCGACATCCGGCGGGTGTTGCCGCACCGCTATCCGATGCTGCTCGTGGACGCCGTCACCGAGCTCGTGCCGGGCGAGCGGATCACCGCGCGGAAAGCCGTCAGCGTCAACGAACCCTGGTACGCGGGACTGCCGGACGACCTGCGCGCCGAGCAGCTCGCGTACCCGGAGGTGCTGCTGGTCGAGTCGTGGTGCCAGGCGGCGGGCGTGCTGGCGACGTGGACCGATCCGAACCCGGATGTGCTGGCGGGCAAGGTGATGCTCTTCGGCGGCATCTCGGACGTCGAGTTCCTGCGCCCGGTGCTGCCCGGCGATGTGCTGGAGCACCGCGTCACCGTGCAGCGCGCGTTGCCGGACACCGTGATGTTCGAAGGCGACTGCGTGGTCGGGGACGAGGTCGTGATGACCGTGTCGCGCGTGGTGATGGCGTTCCGTCCGGCCGAGGTGCTGCGTCCGGCGCCCCAGGGTTCCTGACCGACTCACGAGGAGACTTCGATGCCCAACGACGACACCAATCGTGTGGCCCTGGTGACCGGAGGGTCACGTGGAATCGGCCGGGCCTGCGTGCTGCGGCTCGCGGCCGACGGCTACGACGTCGGCTTCTGCTACCAGTCCAACGACGAAGCCGCGCGGGAGTTGGAGAAGGAGGCCGGCGAGCTCGGTGTCCGGGTCCGCGCGGTGCGCGCCGACGTCGCCGACGGCACGTCGGTCCGGGCGATGCTCGGCGAGATCTGGGACGAGCTCGGTCTGCCCAGCACGCTGGTGACCTCGGCGGGCATCACCAAGGACAACCCGCTGGCGATGATGCCGGACGACGACTGGCACCGGGTCATCGACGTCAACCTCTCCGGTGTCTACAACGTCTGCCGCGCAACGGTTTTCGAGATGATGAAGCGTCGCAGCGGCAACATCGTGAACATCTCGTCGGTCGCGGGCGTCTACGGCAACGCGACGCAGACGAACTACTCGGCCTCGAAGGCCGGGATCATCGGGTTCTCCCGCGCGCTGGCCAAGGAGGTCGGTCGCTACGGCATCCGCGTCAACGTGGTCGCGCCGGGGTTCATCGAGACGGACATGACCTCGGGCCTGTCCGGCAAGGTCAAGGACAAGGCGCTCGCCTCGATCCCGCTCGGCCGCCTCGGCACCGCGGACGAGGTCGCGGACCTGGTCGGCTTCCTCTCCTCCGATCGGGCCGCCTACATCACCGGATCCGTCTTCCAAGTCGACGGTGGCATCACCATCTAGAAGGGACGGTCGAGATGGCCAAGAAACCGCCACGCTGGTACTTCTCGTTCCGCAGCCCGTACTCGTGGCTCGCGTACCGGGATCTGATGGACACCTACCCCGACGTCGCGAACCGTATCGACTGGCGTCCGTTCTGGGAACCGGACCCGTTGATGCGCAAGCGGCTCGGCTCGGCGGGCGGGGTGTTCCCGTACGTCGCCATGTCGCGCGAGAAGCACTACTACATCCTGCAGGACGTGCGCAGACTCGCCGCCGAGCGCGGACTGTCGTTCACCTGGCCGGTGGACCGCGAACCGCACTGGGAGGTCGCGCACCTCGGGTACCTGGTCGCCGAGGAACGCGGGTACGGCCGGGACTACATCGCGGAGGTGTACCGCGCCCGCTGGGAACGCGGACTGGACATCTCCGATCCGGAGACGATCGCCTCGATCGCGACCGATCTGGGCCTCGAGCCGCACGGGCTCGCCGACGCGTGGGAACGCCCGGCGATCCGGGAACGCGGTGTCGCCGCACTGCTCGACGTCAGCTCCGACGGGGTGTTCGGCGTGCCGTTCTTCGCGCGCGGGTTCGACAAGTTCTGGGGCCTGGACCGGCTGCCCGGTTTCGTGGCGGCGTTGCGTGACGCCGAAGCCCGCCCGTTGGTGAGCGCCGGCGCCGAGTCCGCACACGCACCAGCCCTCGCGTCCGTCGGCGACTTCGGCCACGCCGGCGGCTGCGGCTGACTTTCCTTTGCCCGAACGTAGAACTCACGGGTCCGGAAGGTAGGACTCGCGGGGCCGGAACGTACGACTCGCGCGAGTCTTACGTTCCGGCACCCCGAGTCTTACGGTCCCGACCCCCTACCGACACGAGATCGGATCGCCATGACCGACGCCCGTCTGCCGTTGACGGCGGCACAGTCGGGAATCTGGTACGCGCAGCAACTGGATCCCGAGAACCCCATCTACAACGCGGGCGAGTACCTGGAGATCCACGGCACCGTGGACGCCGGGCTGCTCGAGCGCGCGCTGCGGCAGGTGGTCACCGAGGCGGAGGCGATCCGCGCGCGGATCGTCGCCGACGAGGACGGCCACCACCAAGTGCTCGAAGCGGAACCGCGGTGGTCGCTGGAAGTCGTCGACTTCCGCACCGAGACGCGTCCCGAACAGGCGGCGGTCGCGGCCATGCGGGCCGATCTCGGCCGGCCGGTGGACCCTTCGCGCGACCCGATGTTCCACTTCGGACTGTTCCGCGTGTACGAGGACCGCGACTTCCTGTACTACCGCTACCACCACGTCGCGGTCGACGGTTACACGGTCGCGCTGATCGCGCAGCGGATCGCCGAGGTGTACACCGCCCTCGCCGACGGCAGCCCGGTCTCGCCGTCGCCGTTCGAGCCGCTGTCCGCGCTCGTCGAGCTCGACGCGGAGTACCGGGCGTCGGAGAAGTTCGGTCAGGACCGCGACTTCTGGCTCGGCGCGCTCGAGGGCAGCGCCGAGCCGGTGAGCCTCGCGGGCCGCAAACCGAAGATGGCACACGGCCTCGTCCGGCACACCGCGCACCTCGCCGCGCCGACCGTTGAAGCGCTGCGCGACCTCGCCAGGGACGCCGGCGTGACGTGGCCGTCGGTGCTGATGGCGGCCACGGGCGCCTACCTGCAGCGGTTCACGTCCGCGCCGGAGGTGGTGCTCGGGCTGCCGGTGACCACCCGGCTCGGCAGGACCGCCAGGGCGACGCCCGGCATGGTGTCCAACGTCGTGCCGTTGCGCCTGGCCGTGTCGCCGGAGCAGCCGGTCGAGGACGTGCTGCTGCACACCTCCGACCAGCTGCGGTCAGCGATGCGCCACCAGCGTTACCGCTACGAGGACCTGCGCCGCGACCGCAAGCTGCTCGGCGGCGACCAGCGGCTGGTCGGGCCCGAGGTCAACGTCATGATCTTCGACTACGACCTCAAGTTCGGCACGCACCGCGCACTCGTGCACAACCTGTCGATCGGACCGTCCGACGACCTGTCGGTCCTCGTCTACGACCGCGGCGACGGCCGGGGACTGCAGATCGACTTCGACGCCAACCCGGAGCTCTACACCGGTGAGGAGATCGCCGCGCACCAGCGCCGGTTCATCACCTTCCTCGACAACCTCGCCGTCGCCGGGCCGCGGAGCCCGATCGGCGCCGTCGACGCGCTGTTGCCCGGTGAGCACGAGCAGGTCGTCACGGCGTTCAACCACACCGCCGCGCCGGTCGCGGCGACCACGTTGACCGAGCTGCTCGAGCGGCAGGCGCGGCGTTCGCCCGACGAAGTCGCCGTGGTGTTCGAGGGTCGTGAGCTGACCTACGCCGAGCTGCACGCCCGAGCCAACCGCCTCGCCCACGACCTGGCCGCGCGCGGTGCGGGGCCGGAAGGTGTTGTCGCACTGGCGTTGCCGCGCTCCGAGCACCTGATCATCGCGTTGCTCGCGACGCTCAAGGCCGGTGCCGCCTACCTGCCGATCGACCCGGACTACCCGGCCGACCGGATCGCGTTCACGCTGGCGGACGCCCGTCCGGCCCTGCTGTTGTCGACCGAGGCGACCGCCGCCGGCCTGCCCCCGGATCTCGATGTCGAGCTGTTGCTGCTCGACGGCCCGGACGCGGGTGGGGCCGCTCATCCGCCCGAGGTGGACCTGGCGCCGGCCAACCCGGCGTACGTGATCTACACCTCCGGGTCGACGGGACGGCCCAAGGGCGTACTCGTGCCGCACGAGGGAATCGTCAACCGGCTGTTGTGGATGCAGCACCAGTACCAACTCACCCCGCAGGATCGGGTGCTGCAGAAGACCCCGTCCGGTTTCGACGTCTCGGTGTGGGAGTTCTTCTGGCCGCTCATCCAGGGCGCCACGCTGGTCGTCGCGCGCCCCGACGGTCATCGGGAACCCGCGTACCTCGCCGAGGTGATCCAGGCCGAGCGGGTGACGACGCTGCACTTCGTTCCCTCGATGCTGCAGGCGTTCCTGGCCGACCCGGCCGCTGCCGGGTGCACCGGCCTGCGTCAGGTGATGTGCAGCGGCGAGGCGTTGCCCGAGGAGGTCGTGGCCCAGTTCCACCAGACCCTGCCCGGTGTCGAGCTGCACAACCTGTACGGCCCGACCGAGGCTTCCGTCGACGTCACCTCGTGGGAGTGCACCGGGCCGGGGCCCGTGCCGATCGGCGCGCCGGTCTGGAACACCAGCACGTACGTGCTGGACGCGTCGCTGCGCCCGCTGCCGGTGGGCGTGGTGGGCGAGCTGTACCTCGCGGGTGTCCAGCTGGCCCGCGGTTACCACGACCGCCGGGCGCTCACCGCGGAACGCTTCGTCGCGGACCCGTTCGGCCTGCCGGGGTCGCGGATGTACCGCACCGGCGACCTCGCCCGGTGGGACGCCTCGGGCAACCTGCATTACATCGGCCGCGCGGACCACCAGGTGAAGATCCGCGGACTGCGGATCGAGCTCGGCGAGATCGAGACCGTGCTGGCCCGGCAGCCCGGGGTGGCGGCGGCCGTGGTGATCGTCCGGGAGGACCGGCCGGGCGACAAGCGACTGGTCGGCTACGTCGTCCCGGACGGCGAGCTCGAGCTCGACCAGGTGCGTACCGCCCTGGCGGACGCCCTGCCCGACTACATGGTGCCCGGCGCGTTCGTCGTACTGGACGCGCTTCCGGTGAGCCCCAACGGAAAACTCGACCGCAAGGCGCTGCCCGCGCCGGACGTCGCGTCCACAGTGTCCGGTCAGGGGCCGCGCACGCCGCAGGAGGAGATCCTCGCGGGCCTCTTCGCCGAGGTGCTCGACCTGCCCAGGGTCGGGGTCGACGACAACTTCTTCGACCTCGGCGGTCACTCGCTGCTGGCGACCAAGCTGATCAACGAGATCAGGTCCGCCTTCGGCGTCACGCTGACCATCCGCACCGTCTTCGAGGCGCCCACCGTCGCGACGCTGGTGGGCAGGTTGGACTCCGACGCCCGCGCGTCCGACGCGCTGGACGTGCTGCTTCCGTTGCGGCCACACGGGGATCGGCCCGCGGTCTTCTGCGTTCACCCCGCGGGCGGGCTGTCCTGGTGCTACGCCGGGCTGATCAAACACCTGCAGGGCGAGCACCCCATCTACGGGCTCCAGGCCCGCGGGCTGGACACCGACGAGCAGCTGCCCGGCAGCTTCGCCGACATGGCGGACGACTACCTGCGGCTGATGCGCGAGGTGCAGCCGACCGGCCCGTACCACCTCGTCGGGTACTCCTCCGGCGGAATCCTGGCGCACACCATGGCCGCGCGACTGGAAGCGGCGGGTGAGCAGGTCGGCCTCGTGGCGATCCTGGACACCTACCCGGGACAGACGCTGGCCGAGCTGGGGGAGCAGGAGGTGCTCGCCGACCTGCTCAGCTGGGTCGGGTTCGAGCGGCGGCACCTGGGCCCGAAACCGTTGACCCATCAGAAGGTCACCGACACGTTGCGCAAGCTCGGCAGCTCGCTGGCGAGCCTGGAGCAGCGGCACATCGAGGCGATCGGCCGGATCTACGCCAACAACCGGAACCTCGTCCACGAAAGCGTTCCCGCCTTCTACCACGGCGACGTCGTGGTGGTCGTCGCGACGCTCGACAAGATCGACATCTCGCCCACCCCGGAGACGTGGCGGCCCTACGTCGGCGGTCGGATCACCACCCGGCGAATCGACCGCAAGCACACCGACCTGATGAAACCGGGCCCGCTCGCGCAGGTCGGCCGAATTCTCGCCGAGGAACTGCGGGAAGTTGATGAAAGAATCGCGAATCGAGGTTGCATGACATGACCAATCCATTCGAGAACACCGAGGGCAGCTTCCTCGTGCTGGTGAACGACGAGAACCAGCACTCGCTGTGGCCAGCCTTCGTGGAGGTGCCCGCCGGCTGGCGGGCCGTGCACGGTGAGGCGAGCCGCGACTCCTGCCTCGAGTACGTCAACGAGCACTGGACGGACATGCGTCCGGCCAGCCTGGTCAACTCCTGACCGGGGCGGCGATCGTGGCGTTCGGGGACACAGAAGTCTCCGGACGCCACGTCCGCTGACCCCGCGGCGCCAGCGGCGTCTGCAAGTACCACCAACTCGTGATCATCAGACGAGTAACCACTACCGACTCGCGCGCACAGCGCGGCGAACGTGGCCTTCGGGGGCGTAGAAGTCCCTGGACGCCACGTCCGCTGACCCCTCCCCGCAGAGCGGTAAGCGTTGCAGCATCAGGTAAATGCCTTTCTGGCCCGGTCGGGTGCTGCCAAAGTTGGAAACGAAGACGGGAATCTCGCCGAACTGGGCCGGTTCCCCAGAAAAATCACCGAAGGGAAATCCGAGATGACTGTCGCCATCGACGAACGCATGGCCCAGATCAAGGAAATCGTCTGCGAGATTCTCGAGATCGAGGCCGACGAGGTCACCGAGACCAGCCTGTTCAACGAGGACCACGGCGCGGACTCGCTGCGCGCGATCGAGATCCTGGCCTCGCTGGAGAGGCAGTTCTCCGCCGTGATCGACCAGGCCGAGCTCGGGCGCATGGTCAACCTGAAGGGCGTCTACGAGGTCGTCTGCGAGTCCAAGGGCTGGTAGCCCGCCACCGCCCGACCGCCACGAGGCCGGTTCGGGATCAGGAAAAACCCGAACCGGCCTCGACCTCGTGCGGTTGAGCCCAACTGGAGGCGCAGAAAGATGACGAAGGCCGGCCTGGCGGACGTGCTGCCGCTCTCGCCACTGCAGGAAGGTCTGCTGTTCCACTCGCTGTACGACGAGCAGGGCGTGGACGTCTACACCGTTCAGTTGCTGTTCGACCTCGAAGGCGCATTGGACGCCACCGCGATGCGCGCGGCGGCCGGCGCGCTGCTGCGCAGGCACCCGAACCTGCGGGCCGCCTTCCGCTACGAGAAGCTGAGCCAGCCCGTGCAGATCATCCCGCACGAGGTCGATGCGCCGTGGTCGGAGATCGATCTGTCCGATGTGGACGATGCCGCGAAAGAGATGGACCGGCTGATCGCGGAGGACCGCGCGACCCGCTTCGACCTGACCCGGCCGCCGTTGCTGCGCTTCACGTTGTTCCGCCTCGGGCCCGACCGCCACCGGCTCGTGCTGACCAACCACCACATCCTGATGGACGGCTGGTCCATGCCGATCCTGGTCTCCGAGCTGTTCGACCTCTACGGCCGCCGGGGCGACGAGTCCGGGTTGCCGCCGGTGACGCCGTACAAAAGCTACCTGGCCTGGCTCGCCCGCCAGGACCGGCCGGGCGCCGAACGGGCCTGGGCCGCCGCGCTGGACGGACTGGCCGAGCCCACGCTGATCGCCCCGGACGCCGGATCGCCCAGTGGCATCGCCCCCGAGTACCACACGGTCAAGCTGGACCGGGCCGCGACGAGCCGCCTCATCGGGCAGGCCCGCGGTCACGGCCTCACCATGAACTCCGTCGTGCAGGGCGCCTGGGCGCTGCTGCTGGGCCGCCACGCCGGACGCGACGACGTCGTCTTCGGCGCCACGGTTTCGGGCCGGCCGCCGGAGATCCCGGGCATCGAGTCGATGGTCGGCCTGTTCATCAACACGCTGCCGGTGCGGGTTCGTATGCCCGCGGCGCAGTCCTTCGCCGACGCGGTGCGGCAGGTGCAGGACGAGCAGTCACAGCTGATGGCCCACCAGCACCTCGGGCTCACCGCGGTGCAGGCGGCGGCCGGGCACTCCACGCTGTTCGACACGATCGCGGTGTTCGAGAACTACCCGCTGGACCCGGCCGCACTGCACGCCGAGGCGGGTGGCATCCAGGTCACCGGCGTCACCGCCGTCGACGCCACGCACTACCCGCTCGCCCTGATCGCCGGCGTCGAGGACGGCGAGCTGGTGCTGCGCCTGGACTATCGGCCCGAGGTCGTGTCCGGCGACACCGTGCACCGGCTCGGCGCGCGGCTGCTGCACCTCTTCGAGACGCTGTCGGACAACCTCGACCGGACGGTCGGGCGGATCGACGTGCTCACCACGGCCGAGACGCGCCGGATCGTCGAGGAGTGGAACGACACCACCGGCGCCCGTCCCTCCCCGTACGTCTCTATCGTCGCGGCGTTCGACCGGCAGGTCGCCCGCACGCCGGACGCCACCGCGGTGGTGTTCGAAGGGACGCGACTGTCCTATCGGGAGCTTGACGAGCAGGCGAACCGGCTGGCGCACCTGCTGATCGCGCACGGCGCGGGACCGGAACGGTTCGTCGCGCTGGCGATGCCGCGGTCGGCGGAGATGGTCGTGGCGCTGCTGGCCGTGCTCAAGTCGGGTGCCGCGTACGTGCCACTGGACCCGGATTACCCGGCCGAGCGCCTCGCGTACATGATCGCCGACGCCAAGCCCGCCCTCGTCGTCGGCACGGGCGGCGCGCTCGGACCGGATCTCGGTATCGAACAGGTCCGGCTGGACGACGAGGAGACGCGCGCGGCCCTCGCGAAGCTGCCCGCCGCGCGCCCGTCCGTCCCGCTGCGGCCGGAACATCCCGCATACGTCATCTACACCTCCGGCTCGACCGGCCGCCCCAAGGGCGTGGTGATCCCGCACGGCAACGTGCTGCGCCTGCTGTCGTCGACCGACCACTGGTTCCACTTCGGACCCGATGATGCCTGGACCCTGTTCCACTCCTACGCGTTCGACTTCTCGGTCTGGGAGCTGTGGGGCCCGCTGCTGTACGGCGGCAAGCTCGTCGTCGTCCCGCACTCGGTGAGCCGCTCCCCGGAGGAGTTCCTGCGCCTGCTCGCCCGCGAGCGCGTCACCGTGCTCAACCAGACGCCGTCGGCGTTCTACCAGCTCATGCAGGCCGACCGCGAGAACCCGGAGATCGGTCGTGACCTAGCGCTGCGCTACGTTGTGTTCGGCGGCGAGGCGCTGGACCTGTGGCGGCTGTCCGACTGGTACTCGCGGCACCGCGACGACGCGCCCGTGCTGGTCAACATGTACGGCATCACCGAGACGACGGTGCACGTCAGCTATCGCGCGCTGGACGAGCGCACCGCCGCCGGCAGCCAGGGCAGCATGATCGGCGGGGCCATCCCCGATCTGCGCATCTACGTGCTCGACAGCGGCCTGCGGCCGGTCCCGCCCGGTGTGGCGGGGGAGATGTACGTTGCGGGAGAAGGACTTGCCCGCGGCTACCACGGTCAGCCCGGCCTGACGTCGCACCGGTTCGTCGCCGACCCGTTCGGCGCGCCCGGCACGCGGATGTACCGCACCGGCGACGTGGCGAGGTGGACGGAGGACGGCGATCTCGAGTTCGTCGGCCGTGCCGACGAGCAGGTCAAGATCCGCGGGTTCCGCATCGAGCTCGGCGAGATCGAGTCGGTGCTCGGCGGGCACGCGAGTGTCGGCGACGTCTCCGTCATCGTGCGGGAGGACCAGCCCGGCGACAAGCGGCTCGTGGCATACGTCGTGGGTGGCGCGGCGGACATCCCGGCGCTGCGGGCGCACGCCGCGGCCGCGCTGCCGGAGTACATGGTGCCCGCCGCGTTCGTCGTGCTGGACGCGCTTCCCTTGACCCCCAACGGAAAGCTCGACCGCAAGGCGCTGCCCGCGCCGGAGTTCGCGTCCGCGCAGAGTGGCCGTGCGCCGCGCACTCCTGCCGAGGAGATCCTGTGCGGCCTGTTCGCCGAGGTGCTCGGTGTGCCGTCGGTCGGCGTGGACGACAGCTTCTTCGACCTGGGCGGCCACTCGCTGCTGGCGACCCGGCTGGTGAGCCGGATCCGGTCGACCCTCGGCGCGGAACTGTCCATGCGGGCGCTGTTCGAGGCGCCTACCGTCGCTGCCCTGGCGGCCGAGCTGACCAAGGCCGGCGGCGCCCGCACCGCGGTGCGCCCCATGGACCGGCCGGACCGCGTGCCGCTGTCGGCAGGCCAGCGCCGCCTGTGGTTCCTCAACCGCTTCGAGGAGCGGTCGGCGACCTACAACATGCCGCTCACCCTGCACCTGCACGGCGAGCTGGACACCGACGCACTGCGGGAGGCGCTCGCCGACGTCGCGGGACGGCACGAGACGCTGCGCACCCGGTTCCCGGACATCGACGGCACCCCGCACCAGGAGATCGTCGACGACGCCCGGCCACAACTGTTCGTCACCCGCGTCGCGGAGTCCGAAGTGGACAGCGCCGTCGCCAAGGTCGCCGAGCAGGGCTTCGACCTGGCGACCGACCTGCCGGTGCGCGGGCACCTCTTCACCTTCAGCGAGCGCGACCACGTACTCGTGCTGGTCATGCACCACATCGCGGCCGACGGCTGGTCGTTCGCGCCGCTCGCCCGCGACCTCGCCACGGCCTACGAGGCACGCCACGCCGGCCGGGCGCCGCGCTGGGAGCCGCTGCCCGTGCAGTACGCGGACTACGCGTTGTGGCAGCACGAGATGCTGGGCGACGAGAACGACCCGGACAGCGTGGTCGCGCGCCAGCTCGCCTTCTGGCGCAACGCTCTGGCGGGCATCCCGGACCAGCTGGAGCTGCCCGCCGACCGCACGCGGCCCGCGGCCACCGACTTCTCCGGCGGGTGCGTGGAGTTCGAGCTCGGCCCCGAGCTGCACCGCCGCCTGCTCGATCTCGTCCGCGGCACGCGGTCCAGCATGTTCATGGTCCTGCAGGCCGCGCTCGCCGCACTGCTCACCCGCGTCGGCGCCGGCACCGACGTGCCGATCGGCACCGCGATCGCGGGCCGGACGGACGACGCGCTCGACGAGCTGGTCGGGTTCTTCATCAACACGCTGGTCCTGCGCACCGACACCTCCGGCGACCCGACGTTCCGGCAGCTGCTGGACCGCGTGCGGGAGACCGACCTGGCCGCGTACGCGCACCAGGACGTGCCGTTCGAGCGGCTGGTCGACACGCTGAGCCCGGACCGGTCGCTCAGCAGGCACCCGCTGTTCCAGGTGATGCTCACCGTCGAGAACAACCCGGCCGCGGACTTCGAGCTGCCTGGGGTGAGCGTCACGCGGCGCGACCCCGGCGTCACCACCTCGAAGTTCGACCTGTCGTTCGGCTTCGAGGAGCGGACCGGCGCGGACGGTGTGCTGGAAGGCGTGCACGCCACGATCGACTACGCGCTCGACCTGTTCGACGAGCAGACCGTCGCGGCGCTCGGCGCCCGCCTGGTCCGCGTGCTGGAGGCCATGGTCGCCAAGCCCGACAGCAAGGTCAGCGAGGTCGAGCTCCTGGACGCGGCCGAGCGCGAACGCGTGCTGGTCGAGTGGAACGGCGCGCGACGCGACGTCCCGGTGGTCACGTTGCCGGAGCGGTTCGAGGCGCGCGTGACGGCGGACCCGTCGGCCGTCGCGGTGATCTGCGGTACGGAAACCGTGTCCTACGGCGAGCTCAACGCCCGCGCGAACCGTCTCGCCCGTGTGCTCGCCGAGCGCGGCGCCGGGCCGGAGCGGTACGTCGGCATCGCGCTGCCGCGGTCGATCGACATGGTCGTCGCGTTGCTCGCGGTGCTGAAGTCCGGTGCCGCCTACCTGCCGGTCGACCCGCAGTACCCGGCGGAGCGCATCCAGTTCATGCTCGCGGACACGGCGCCCGAGCTGTTGCTGACCTCCTCCACCACGGAGCTGCCCGAGCTCTCGACCGATGTGCCGCGGTTGTTCCTGGACGACCCGGCGGTCGTCGCGGACATCGCGGCTCGCCCATCAGACGACATCGAAGGCACCGTGCGGGCCGGCAGCCCGGCGTACGTGATCTACACGTCCGGTTCGACCGGCAAGCCGAAGGGCGTGATCATCGAGCACGCCGCCCTGTCCGCCTACCTCGCCTGGACGTCGGCGAAGTATCCGAGCACCACGGGCCTGACCGTGCTGCACTCGCCGATCTCGTTCGACCTCACGGTGACCGGCCTCTACACCCCGCTGGTCGCGGGCGGCACGGTGCTGCTGTCCGCGCTCGAGGACGACGAGCAGGTGCGGGAAACGTTGGCGGGCAACGAGTGCACGTTCCTCAAGGCCACGCCGAGCCACGTCGCGCTGCTGTCCGCGTTGCCGGACGAGTACTCGCCGAGCGGACATCTGTTGCTGGGCGGCGAGATGCTGCTCGGCGAGTCGCTGTCCGGTCTGCGCGCCCGCAAGCCGGAGCTGACGGTGCTGAACGTCTACGGACAGACCGAGACGACGGTGAACTGTGCCGAGTACCGGATCGAGCCGGGCGCGGACATCCCCGCCGGCGCGCTCGCGGTGGGCAGGCCGTTCGACAACATCGACGTCTACGTCCTGGACTCGTCGCTGCGGCCGGTGCCGCCGGGCGTCACCGGTGACGTCTACGTGGCCGGCACCCAGACCGCCCGCGGTTACCTCAACCGGTTCGCGCTGACCTCGGAACGGTTCGTGGCCAACCCGTTCGGCCCGCCCGGATCGCGGATGTACCGCAGCGGCGACCTGGCCAAGCGCCGGGCGGACGGCAACCTCGTGTTCATCGGCCGCGCCGACGACCAGGTCAAGGTGCGCGGCTTCCGCATCGAGCTCGGTGAGATCGAGTCCGTCGTGGCCGGTCACCCCGAGGTCGACAGGGCGTCCGTGATCGTCCGCGAGGATCGGCCGGGTGACAAGCGGATCGTCGCGTACCTGGTCGGAGCGGGCGTGGACGTGGCGCGGGTGCGCGAGCACGCCGCGGCCGCGTTGCCGGACTACATGGTGCCCACGGCGTTCGTCGTGCTCGACGAGCTTCCCCTGACCCCGAACGGAAAACTCGACCGCAAGGCGCTCCCGGCGCCCGACCTCACCCCGGTCTCCACCGGCCGCGGCCCACGCGACGAGACCGAGCGAGTCCTCTGTGGACTATACGCCGACGTGCTCGGCCTCGAGTCCGGCGCGGTCGGGATCGACGACAGCTTCTTCGAGCTCGGCGGCGACAGCATCGTCTCCATCCAGCTCGTGAGCCGGG
The DNA here is from genome assembly GCF_030269605.1 of Lentzea sp. NBRC 105346. Classification (GTDB taxonomy): domain Bacteria; phylum Actinomycetota; class Actinomycetes; order Mycobacteriales; family Pseudonocardiaceae; genus Lentzea. Next base: position 14,055 of record NZ_BSTQ01000010.1, on the reverse strand, counting down.
CCCGCAAGGCCGGGCTGGTGATCACGCCGCGCAGCGTGTTCGAGTGCAAGACAGTCGCCGCGCTCGCCGCCGTCGCGACCACCCTCGACACCGTCGTCAGCGAGGGCCCGGACCAAGGCACCGGCCCTGTCGGCCTCACGCCGGCGCTGCACCGGTTCCGGGAGCGCGGCGGCCCCATCGCCCGGTTCAACCAGTCGATGCTGCTGCAGGCGCCCGCGAACCTGGACGCCGACGGTTTGGTCGCCGTCGTCCAGGCGGTGCTGGACCGGCACGACGCGCTGCGGATGCGGCTGAGCCGGGACGACACCGGTTCGCAGTGGCAGCTGGAGATTCCCGAGCCGGGCACGGTGCCCGCCGCCGAGTGCGTGCGCCGGGTGAGCGTCGAAGGCCTCACCGGGACCGCGCTGCGCGAGGCGATCTCGGCGCACAGCGACGAGGCGTGGGACCGCACCGATCCCGAGACGGGCCGCATGCTGCAGGTGGTGTGGTTCGACGCCGGTCCCGGCATCGCGGGCCGCGTGCTCGTTGTGGCGCACCACCTTGTGGTGGACGGCGTGTCGTGGCACATCATCACCGACGACCTCGCTGCCGCGTGGGACGCCGTCAGCGCGGGACGCGAGCCCGAGCTGCAACCGGTCGGCACCTCGTTCCGGCGCTGGGCCGAGCACCTCGTCGCCCAGGCCCACGATCCGGCCAGGATAGGCGAGCTCGCGCTGTGGACCGAGATCGCGGAGGAGTACGACCCGCTGCTCGGCGAGCGCCCGCTCGACCCGACGCAGGACACGATGGGCACGGTCCGCTTCGTCACCGAGACGCTGCCGCCGGAGCTCACCGCCCCGCTGCTGAACGTCCTGCCCGCCGCGTACCAGGCGGGTGTCAACGACGTGCTGCTCACCGGCCTCGCGCTGGCCGTGGCGCAGTGGCGGGCGCGTCGCGGCGAGGACGAGACCTCCTCGGTCATGGTCGATCTCGAGGGCCACGGCCGGGAGGAGGTGAGCGTCGGCCGGCCGGTCGACCTCTCCCGCACGGTCGGCTGGTTCACCAGCCGGTACCCGGTGCGGCTCGACCCCGGCGGCGCCGACGCCGGCCAGGCGATCAAGCGGGTCAAGGAGCAGCTGCGACGCCTGCCGGACAACGGAATCGGCTACGGGCTGCTGCGTTACCTCAACCACGACACCAGGACACAGCTGGCGGACCTGCTGGATCCGCAGCTCAGCTTCAACTACCTGGGCAGGTCGTCGGCGGGCGGCGCGGCGCGGCCGTGGACCGCGGTGACCGACGCGGACACCGTGGCGGGCGCGGATCTCGCGGGCAGCAGGCCCGATCCGGCGACGCCGCTGACGCACACGTTGTCGATCAACGCGATCACCGAGGACCACCCCGGCGGCCCGCGCCTGACCGTCATCTGGTCGTGGCCGCGCACCCTGCTCACCGAGCCGGACGTGCGGGACCTGATGGCCTGCTTCGCCGACGCGCTGCGGGGTCTGGCCGCGCACGCGGAGTCCGGCGGCGCGGGCGGACTGACCCCGTCGGACGCCGGGCTGGTGTCCGTGACCCAGGACCAGATCGACCGGTTCGAGTCCCGGTTTGTAACCGAGGACGACGACGAGGACGACGACGAGTTCACCGATGAGTGGGAGAGTGCGCAGTGAACCGGTCGAGCGTCGAGGACGTCCTCCCGCTGTCCCCGCTGCAGGAGGGGTTGCTGTTCCAGACGTTGCTGGACACCGAGGGCGAGGACCTCTACGTGTCCCAGCTGCTGATGGACATCGAGGGCCCGCTGCAGGCGGGCGTGCTGCGCCAGGCGGCGAAGTCGTTGCTGCGCAGGCACGCCAACCTGCGGGCCGGGTTCGAGCACGACGGTCTCGCCGAGCCGGTACAGGTCATCCCGCGCAAGGTCACCGTGCCGTGGCAGCAGGTCGACCTGTCCACAATGGACGGGATGACGCAGGAGTCGGAACTGGCGGCGCGGCACGCCGCGGACCGGGCGACGCGGTTCGACCTGAGCGACCCGCCGTTGATGCGGTTCAGCCTGTTCCGCCTGGCTCCCGGCCGGTTCCGGCTGGCGCTGTCCAAGCACCACCTGCTGCTCGACGGCTGGTCCATGCCGATCGTGGTGCGCGAACTGTTCGAGCTGTACGGGGCCGGTGGCGACGAGAGCTGCCTGCCGCCGGTCACCCCGTACCGGAACTATCTCGCCTGGATCGCCCGGCAGGACAAGGCGGTCGCGCACGAGGCCTGGGGCACCGCGATGGCCGGGCTGGACGAGCCGACCCTGCTGCTGCCGCGTGATCCCGGTGCGACGAAGGGCCGGCCGCAGACGTTGATCCGGGTGGTGTCCCCGGATCTGGCCGAGCAGGTGCACCGCTGTGCCCGCGCTCGCGGCCTGACGGTCAACACGCTCGTGCAGGGCGCGTGGGGCCTGCTGCTCGGTGTGCTCACCGGGCGTTCGGACGTGGTGTTCGGCAGCACGGTGGCCGGCCGCCCGCCGGAGGTCACCGGCATCGAGTCGATGGTCGGCCTGTTCATCAACACGCTCCCGGTGCGGGTGCGGTGGGGCATGGACGAACCGATCATCGATGTGCTGAACCGGTTGCAGGGTCAGCAGTCCGAGCTCATGCCGCACCAGCACGTGAGCCTGGCCGAGGTCCAGCGGATGGCCGGCCACCAGCGCCTCTTCGACACCGTCACGGTGTTCCAGAACTATCCGGTCGAGTCGGACGACGACACCGCCACCATCGGCGGGCTGCGCATCCGCGGCGTGCCCGCCAAGGACGGCACGCACTACCCGCTCAGCTTCGCCGCGGGCGTGGCGGGCCGGGAGCTGCAGCTGCGGCTGGCCTACCGGACGGACGTGTTCCGCCCGGACCACATCCAGTCCACAATGGACCGACTGGTGCGAATCCTGGCCGCGCTCGTGGCCGACCCGGACCGCCCGGTCGGCCGGATCGACGCGCTGTCGGCGGACGAGCGCGAGCAGATCCTGCGGACGTGGAACGACAGCACGGCCGAGGTGCCGGACGCGACCATCCCCGGCCTGTTCGAGGCCCAGGTCCGGCGGAACCCCTCGGCGGAGGCGCTCGTCTTCGGCGACACGTCGCTGACCTACCGCGAGCTCGACGCGCGGGCGAACCGGCTGGCGCACGCGCTGGTCGAACGCGGCATCGGCCCGGAGGCGATCGTCGCGGTGGCCGCGGGCCGCTCGATGGACCTGATCATCGCGCTGCTGGCCGTCGGCAAGGCCGGCGCCGCCTATCTGCCCGTCGATCCGGACTATCCGGCGGACCGGATCGCCTACATGCTCGAAGACGCCCGGCCCGCGCTGGCACTCGTCGACGACGGCGCCGACGCGATCATCGCCGGACTGTCGGACGTGCCCCGGCTCGCGCTGGGCACGACGGATGACCACCCCTCCACCAGGCCGGCGAACGTCGGCCTCGTCACGGCACATCCCGCCTACGTCATCTACACCTCGGGCTCCACCGGACGGCCCAAGGGTGTCGTGGTGTCCCACGCCGGCGTGGCGAGCCTGGTGCACACCCACCTCAGCCGGCTCGGTGTCGGCCCCGGCACCCGCACGTTGCAGTTCGCGTCGCCGAGCTTCGACTCCGCGTTCTGGGAGATCGCCATGGGGCTGTTCAGCGGCGGCACCCTGGTGCTCGCGACGCCCGACCAGATGGCGGCCGGCGAGCCGCTGTCCGCGGTGCTCCGCGACCACTCGATCACCCACGCCACGCTGCCACCGGTCGTGCTGGCGAACACGCAGGCCGATCCCGACCTGGTGCCCGGTGTTCTGGTCACCGCGGGCGAGGCGTGCTCTCCCGAACTGGTGCAGCGCTGGGCCCCAGGCCGCACGATGATCAACGGGTACGGCCCCACCGAGACCACCGTGGCGTCGACGGTCAGCGGGCCGCTCGTGCCCGGTGGCACGCCACCGATCGGCAGCCCGGTGACGAACCTGCGTTGCTACGTCCTCGACGCGGGACTGCGGCCCGTTCCGCCGGGTGTGCCGGGCGAGCTGTACGTCGCCGGCAAGGGCCTCGCGCGCGGCTACCTCAACCGGCCGGCGCTGACCGCGCAACGCTTCGTGGCCAACCCGTTCGAGGACAACGGCGTCCGGATGTACCGCACCGGCGACGTGGTGAACTGGACCGCGGACGGCGAGCTGACGTTCGTCGGCCGGGCCGACGAGCAGGTGAAGATCCGCGGCTTCCGGGTGGAGCTCGGCGAGATCGAGTCCGTGCTGGCGGCCGACCCCGTGGTGGACCAGGCCTGCGTGATCGCCCGCGAGGACCGGCCGGGTGATCGGCGCCTCGTCGGCTACGTCGTCGCCGAATCCGGTGCGACGGTCGACACCGCCGCGCTGCGCGCCAGCGTGGCCGAGGTGCTGCCCGACTTCATGGTGCCCGCCGCGCTGGTCGTGCTCGACGAGTTCCCGTTGACCGCCAACGGAAAGCTCGACCGCCGGGCCCTGCCCGCTCCCGACCTGTCGGGCGTGAACACGGGACGTGGCCCGGAGACGCCCGAGGAGGAGACGCTCTGCGGCCTGTTCGCCGAGGTGCTCGGGCTCGACGAGGTCGGCGCCGAGCAGAGTTTCTTCGACCTCGGCGGACACTCGCTGCTGGCGACCAAGCTGGTCAGCAGGATCCGCTCGGCGATGGGCGTGGAACTGGCCATCCGCACGCTGTTCGAGGCACCGACCGTCGCCGCGCTCGCCGAGTGGCTCGGCCGCGACGCCGACGACTCCGACGTCCGGCGGGCGCTCGAGGCCAGGCCGCGCCCGGAGGTCGTTCCGCTGTCGTTCGCGCAGCGCAGGCTGTGGTTCCTCAACCGGATGGGCGGTCAGGCGGCCGCGTACGCGATGCCGGTGGCGCTGAGCCTGACCGGCGACCTCAACCGCGCCGCACTGCGCGACGCGCTGTCCGATGTGGTCGGCAGGCACGAGGCGCTGCGCACGGTCTTCCCCGAGGGCAACGACGGCGCACCGCGTCAGCTCGTGCTGACCGGGCACGAGATCGAGCTCTCCATCACCGAAATCGGCCGCGGCGACGTGGACGCCGCGATCGCCGAGGCGGCGGCCGTCGGGTTCGACCTGACCACCGAGCCACCGCTGCGCGCGCACCTGTTCGCGATCGGTGAGGGCGAGCACGTGCTCGTCCTGATGCTGCACCACATCGCGGCCGACGGCTGGTCGATGGCCCCGCTGGCGCGCGACCTGACCGAGGCCTACACCGCCCGCGTCGCGGGCAAGGCTCCACAGTGGACTCCGTTGCCCGTGCAGTACGCGGACTACGCCCTCTGGCACCACGAGCTGCTCGGCGACGAGAAGGATCCCGACAGCGTCATCGCGACCCAGCTGGCCTACTGGTCGGCGCAGCTGGCCGATGTGCCGGACCAGCTCGACCTGCCCGTGGACCGGCCCCGGCCGGCGACCGCCGACCACCGCGGCGGCCGCGTGCCGGTGCGCATCGACGCGCGGACGCACGCCCGGCTCACCGAGCTGGCGCGCACCAGCTCCGCCAGCCCGTTCATGGTGCTGCAGGCCGCGTTCGCCGCGCTGCTCACCAGGCTCGGCGCGGGCGCCGACATCCCGATCGGCACCCCGGTCGCCGGCCGGACCGACGTCGCACTCGACGACCTGGTCGGCTTCTTCGTCAACACGCTCGTGCTGCGCACCGACACCTCGGGCGACCCGGCGTTCCGCGAGCTGCTCGGCCGGGTCCGCGACACCGACCTGGCCGCGTACGCCCACCAGGACGTGCCGTTCGAACGGCTCGTCGAGGTGCTCAACCCGCGCCGCTCGCTCGCCAGGCATCCGCTGTTCCAGGTGATGCTCACGCTGCAGAACAACAGCGAGGGCACGCTGGAACTGCCGGGCCTGCGGGCGGAGGCGCACCCCGCCACGGGCGGCGCGGTGAAGTTCGACCTGTCCCTGAGCATGGCCGAACAGTCCGACGGCATTGACGGAATGCTGGCCTACCGCAAGGACCTGTTCGACGACAGCACGGCCGAGCGGATCGCCACCTGGTTCGCCCGCTTGCTGGCGGCCGCGGTCGCCGACCCCGACCGGCCGATCGGCGACCTCGAGCTGCTCGACGCCGAGGAGTACCACGAGGCCGTCGTCAAGTGGAACAGCGCGGCGCACGACGTGCCGATCGTGCCGGTTCCGGATCTGTTCGAGGCACAGGTCGCCCGTACGCCCGACGCGATGGCGGTGACCGGCGCCGGCACGGCGTTGCGGTACCGGGAGCTCGACGAGCGGGCGAACGCCTTGGCGCACCTGCTCGTCGGCCGGGGCGCCGGGCCGGGCGAGATCGTCGCGCTCGCGTTGCCGCGGTCGGTCGACCTCGTCGTCGCGCTGCTCGCGGTGCTGAAGTCCGGTGCCGCGTACCTGCCGCTGGACCCGGACCACCCGGCGGAGCGACTCCGCTACGTGCTCGACGACTCGGCGCCCGCGTTGCTGATCAGCGCCGGGGATCGGGCGCCCGAGACCGATGTGCCCGTGTTGTTGTTGGAGGACATCGATCTCAGCGGTCAGCCGGTCACCGCGCCGGACCGCACCGCGTTGCGCCCGGAACACCCGGCCTACGTCATCTACACCTCCGGCTCCACCGGCAAACCCAAGGGCGTTGTCGTGGAACACCGGTCGGTGGCGGACTATCTCGGCTGGACGGCCGCCGCCTACGCGAGCGCCTCCGGTGGTGCGCTGCTGCACTCGCCGGTGTCGTTCGACCTCACGGTGACCGCCCTCTACACGCCGCTCGTGACGGGCGGCTGCGTCCACGTGGCCGCGCTGGAGGAGTCCGCCGAGACGGCCGCGGCGCTCGCCGCGGATCCGGTCACGTTCCTCAAGGCGACCCCGAGCCACCTGCCGTTGCTGACCGCGCTGCCGGAGGAGTACTCCCCGCAAGGGGAACTGCTGCTCGGCGGCGAGGCGCTGTTCGGCGAGGCGGTCGAACCGTGGCGCAGGCGGCATCCCAACGCGGACGTGGTCAACGTCTACGGCCCCACCGAAGCGACCGTCAACTGCACCCAGCACCGCATTCCCGCCGGCGCGCAGCTGCCGCCGGGGCCGGTGCCGATCGGCACCCCGTTCGCGGGCACCCGCGCCTATGTGCTCGACGCGCGGCTGGGTCCGGTGCCCACCGGGGTGCCCGGTGAGCTCTACATCGCCGGCGCCTCGCTGGCCAGGGGATACCTCGGCCGGCCGGACCTGACGGCGCAGCGGTTCACCGCCGACCCGTACGGTCCGGAGGGTGCCCGGATGTACCGCACCGGTGACGTGGCGCGCAGGCTGCCCGGCGGCGACCTGGTGTACCTCGGCCGCGCGGACGACCAGGTGAAGGTGCGCGGCCACCGCATCGAGCTCGGCGAGATCGCGACCGTCCTTCGTGGACTCGGCGGCGTGCGCGAGGCCGTCGTGCTGGTCCGGGAGGACCGGCTGGTCGCCTACGTCGTCGGCACGGCCGAACCGGACGAGCTGCGCGGTGAACTGGCCGGGCAGGTGCCCGACTACATGGTGCCCGCGGCGATCGTGATGCTGCCCGCGCTTCCGTTGACCCCCAACGGAAAGCTGGACCGCAGGGCGCTGCCCGCTCCCGACTTCGCCGGCCGGGCACGGGGACGTGCTCCGCGCACCACCGTCGAACGGGTGCTGTGCGAGCTGTTCGGCGAGGTGTTAGGTCTCGGCACTGTAGGTATTGATGACAACTTCTTCGACCTGGGCGGGCACTCGCTGCTCACCATCCGCCTGGCGGGCCTGGTCGCGGAACGGCTCGGGGTGCGCATCGGCGTCATGGCGCTGTTCCAGACGCCGACCGTCGCCGAGCTCGCCCCGGTCGTCGAGAACCGGCCGGGGCGCCTGACTGGTGGAACATCGCTGATCCCGTTGCGCACCAGAGGTTCCCGTCCGCCGCTGTTCTGCGTCCATCCCGGTCTCGGCGTCGGCTCGGTGTACTCCGGGCTGCTCCGGTTCCTGCCCGACGACCAGCCCGTCTACGCCGTGCAGGCCAGGGGGCTCGTCGACGACGGGGAACTGCCGGGTTCGCTGCCGGACATGGCCGAGGACTACCTCCGGCAGATCCGGGCCGTGGCGCCGCACGGGCCCTACCGGCTGCTCGGCTGGTCGTTCGGCGGGCTCGTCGCGCACGAGATGGCGGCCCGGCTGCGGCGCGACGGCGCGGACGTGGAGCTCACGTTGCTCGACGCCTATCCCGCCGCACGGCGTGGTGACCGCGACCGCGATGAGTTCCTGCGCGGCCTGCTCACCGCCGCCGGGATCGACCCCGGCGACATCGAGCTCACCCACGAGAAGGTCGCCGCGGCGCTCGCGGAGTCCACGAGCGCGTTCGCGGCGTTCGACGTGGACCTGCTCGCGCGGGTCGAGCGGGTGGCCGCGAACAACGTCCGGCTGGCCGACGAGTTCGTCCCGCAGACCTATCCGGGCGACCTCCTGTTCTTCCAGGCCACGGCCGGGCGCGGACCGGACGCTCCCGAGGTGTCCGACTGGAAGTCCACTGTGGACGGACGGATCGAAGCGCACCAGATCGACTGCACACACGACGAGATGACCCAGCCGAAACCGCTGGCCCGGATCGCAGAGGTCCTGACCGGTAGCTCCCGGCCCACCCAGGTCTGACCCCGAGAGGTGAGAGATGGACTATGCGATCCAGGCGGAGGGACTCCGCAAGCGTTACGGCGACACCGAGGCGGTGGCGGGGGTCGACCTCGCCGTGCCCACCGGCACGATCACGGGCGTGCTCGGCCCGAACGGCGCGGGCAAGACGACCACCGTGCGCATGCTGGCCACGCTGCTGCGGCCGGACGGCGGACGGGCGGAGATCTGCGGCTTCGACGTGGTCCGGCAGGCCCGTGAGGTCCGGCACCGGATCGGTCTGACCGGCCAGTACGCGGCGGTCGACCAGAAGCTGACCGGCCGGGAGAACCTGCAGCTCATCGGGGTTCTGCAGCGGCTCGGCAGGCGCAACGCCAAGCAGCGGGCGGCCGAGCTGCTCGAGCGGTTCGACCTGACCGAAGCCGCGGACCGGTTGAGCGGCACCTACTCCGGCGGCATGCGCAGGCGGCTGGACCTCGCCGCCAGCCTGATCGCCGACCCCGCGGTGCTGTTCCTGGACGAGCCCACGACCGGGCTCGACCCGGTCAGCAGGCTCGACCTGTGGGCGATGATCCGGGCCGAGGTCGACCGCGGCCTGACCGTGCTGCTGACCACCCAGTACCTGGAGGAGGCCGACCAGCTCGCCGACCGGATCGCCGTGGTGGACAAGGGAGTCGTCATCGCCGGTGGCACCCCGGAGGAGCTCAAGCGCCAGGTAGGCGAGGAACGGCTCGACGTCACGCTGGCCCACGTCACCGACGGTCTCGCCGTCGCGAACGCGTTGTCGCGCGTGAGCAGCTCCGAGCCGACCGTGTCCCCGGACGGCCGGACGGTGTCGCTGACGCTGGCCGGCGGGGTCCTCGGCATCTCGACCGCGGTGTCCGCACTGCACGACGCCGGTGTCGAGATCGTCGACCTCGCGGTGCGCAGGCCCACGCTCGACGACGTGTTCATCGCTCTCACCGGCAACCGGCAGGTGGAGCCGACCCTGGAGAAGAGCCCCGCATGAACGAGGTCCTGACCGACTGGCGTGCCCTCGTCGGGCGTCACCTGCTGCACCTGCGGCGCATGCCGGACAAGCTGATCAGCGCCACGGTGCTGCCGATGGTGTTCGTGGTGCTGTTCGGCGTGCTGTTCGGCAGCGCGATCAGCATCCCGAACGGGGACTACCACGAGTTCATCATGGCCGGGATCTTCACCCAGGTGATGATCACCGCGGTGCCCAACACCGCGATCGGCATGCTGGAGGATCTGGGCAACGGGCTGGTCGACCGCTTCCGGTCCCTGCCGATGAGCCCGTCCGCGGTGCTCGTCGGGCGCACCGTGGGCGACACCGCGCTGCGGGCGATCACCTGCCTGGCCATGACCGCGGTCGGCTACGCCATCGGCTGGCGACTGCAGGGCGGGATCCTCGGCGCGCTCGCCGGGTTCGGCGTGCTGCTGTTGTTCGGGTTCACCATGGCGTGGCTCGGCGCGCTGCTGGGCATGCGGGTGCGCAGCCCGGAGGCCGCGTCGTCGTTGCCGTCGGTGCTGCTGATGCCGTTGATGTTCCTGTCCAGCGCGTACGTTCCGCTGGGCGGCCTGCCGGCGTGGCTGCGCGCGATCGCGGAGTGGAACCCGATCAGCGCGGTGGCCGGCGCGTGCCGGGCGCTGTGGGGCAACCCCGCCGCCGCGGGCGACAGCTTCGCCGCGCGGAACCCGATTCCGCTGGCGTTGCTGTGGCTGGCCCTGATCCTGCTGCTGGTCGTGCCGTCGGCCGTGCGCCGGTACCGCACCGCGGTCGCCGCCTGATCGACGTGTTTTCCGTACCCGCGCCGCTCGGTCCGGCACCATGAGCCCGGTGTTCGTCGTGCTGTTCGTCCTCGGGACCCTGGCCGCCGTAGCGGTGCTCGCCGCGCTCGCTCGCAAGCTGCTCGGCTTGCGGGTGGGCGTGCTCAGAACCCTGGTCGCGGGTGGACTGGGCCTGGTCGCCCAGACGCTCTTCGCGCTCGCTGTGCGGCCGACCGGCATCCAGCCGGTGCTGGTGAGCCTCCAGCTGGGCATCGCGATCCTGGTGGCGGTCATGTTCCTCGTGATCGCCGAGGCCGCGGTGCCGACCGGATCGCTGGGCTGGCCGGTCGACTGGGGCAAGGCGCTGTACCGGCGGTTCGCCCGCACCCGGAGGTACTCGCAGATCACCGGGATCGCCGTCCGGCACGGCCTCGGCCCGTACCTGTGGGGCCGGCGCCGGGCCCGGTCCACGGCCGGGCCGCACCGGCTGGCCCGGTCACTGCGTCTCGCGCTGGAAGAGGGCGGGGTCACGTTCGTCAAGCTCGGCCAGCTGATGGCGACGCGCGGCGACCTCCTGCCCGCCGAGTTCGTCGACGAACTGTCCCGGTTGCACAGCCGGGTCACCCCGGTGCCGTGGCCCGAGCTGAGCGAGCTGCTCGCCGAGGAGCTCGGCCGCCCGGCCGACGAGGTCTTCGCCGAGTTCGACGAGGAGCCGCTGGCCGCCGCCGCGGTGGCCCAGGTGCACCGCGCCCGGTTGCTCGACGGCACGGACGTGGTGGTGAAGATCCAGCGTCCCGGCATCCGCGCGGTGGTGAACCGGGACCTCGACATCCTCTCCAGGCTGGCGCGCAGCCTGGGCACGCGCACCCGCTGGGGAGCCGCGATCGGGATCAGTGAGCTCGCCGACGGCTTCTCCGTGGCACTGCGCGAGGAGCTGGACTTCCGGGTCGAGGTGCGCAACACGCTCGCCGTCCGCGCGGGCGGGCAGGACTCCCCGGTGGTGCTGCCCACCGTGCACGAGAAGCTGTGCACCGAGCGCGTGATGGTGCTCGACCGGCTGGACGGTGTGCCGCTGGGCGCGGACACGACGTTGTCCGCACTCGACGACGACAGCCGCGTGGCACAGGCCCGCGCACTGCTCACCTGTGTGCTGCGGCAGATCCTGGTCCACGGCGTCTTCCACGCCGACCCGCATCCCGGCAACGTGCTCGTGCTGTCCGACGGCCGCCTCGCCCTGCTCGACTACGGTTCCGTCGGCCGGCTCGACGCGGCGATGCGCGGGGCGCTGCAACGACTGCTGATCGCCGCGAACAGCGAGGACCCGGCCGCCCTGCGGGACGCGCTGCTCGAGCTGGCGGTGCCGGCCGAGGACGTCGACGAGATCAAGCTGGAACGCGCGCTCGGCCAGTTCATGGCGCTGCACCTGGGCAACGCCCAGGGCGGCCCCAACCTGGAGATCTTCGCCGCGCTGCTGCAGCTGACCGCGAAGTTCGAGCTGGCGGTGCCGCCCGAGGTGGCGGCGGTGTTCCGTTCCCTGATCACGCTGGACGGCACCATCGCCGCGATCTCGCCGGGGTTCAGCCTGATGAACGAGGCCAGGGCCAGCGCCACCGAGATCATGGCCGACCGGTTCACCGGTGACTCGCTGCGCCGCTCGATGACCGACGAGGCGCTCGCCGTGCTGCCCATGTTGCGCAGACTGCCCCGCCGCCTGGACCGCATCACCGGCGCGCTCGAACGCGGTCAGCTGTCCATGCGGATCCGGCTGCTGTCCGACGACGGCGACCGCAAGGCCGTGACCGGCATGCTCGACCAGGTCATCACGGCGTTCCTCGGCGGAACCACGGGCCTCATGGCGGTGTTGCTGCTGGGAGCGCCCGGCGGGCCGAAGATCGCCGACGACGTGTCCCTGTTCCAGGTGATCGGCTACAACCTCCTGGTGCTCAGCAGCGTGCTCGTGCTGCGCGTGTTGTTCGTCATGCTGCGCCGTGGCCGCTGAGAGACAGCTGAGAGCTGCAGGACGTTGCGATCGAAGCGCGGGACCATGAGGCCGCGCCCTAGTGTGGGTGTTGATCGGCCGTGATGAGAGGACATCGATGTTGGACAGCTCAGCGACTTCGACCGATCGCACGACCAACCCGTGGTTCGGCTACGCCACCGCGGTGTGGGCCTTCGCCTTCGCGGTGCTGCACGTGTACTGGGCGTTCGGCGGCGGATGGGGCCTGCCTTCGGGTTTCTCGGTGCCGGACCACACCGCGCTGTTCGTGATCGACGTGATCGCGGTCCCGCTGTGCCTCGGCGGTGGTGTCCTCGGCTTGGCCCTGGTCCGCCCGTGGGGCCTGCGTTTCCCGCGCTGGATGCGCCTCGCCGCGGCGTGGGCGATGGCCGCGCTGTGCCTGGTGCACTCGGTGCCGACCGTGGTGCAGGCCGGGCTCGTGCTGGCGCGCGGTGAGCAGGAAACCCTTTCGGTGCAGGAGAAGTTCAGCTTCTTCGGCTACGAGCCCTACTGGTTCGTCGGCGGCGTAGTCGTCGCCATCGCGGCACTGCTGCACCAGCGTGCCCATCCCCGACGAGAGGCTTCCTGATGCTGCTCGATGAGGTTCTACCCCGGTGGCAGTTCGACGAGCGGCACGAGGTCGAGGTGCCCGGTTCCGTGGACGTGCTCGGTGCCATCGAGCAGGTGACATGGGCTGAGGTGCCGTTGTTCCGGGCTCTGCTGTTCGCCGGTTCCCTGGGGCGGGTCCGGATGCCGTCCGATCGTCCTTTTCTGACCGACCTCACCAGTGGCGGGTTCACCGTGCTCGGGCGCGATGCCTCCGAGGTGGTGATCGGGTCCGTGGTCCGGATGGCCGGTCCCGCCGGATCGGTGCCGCTGGGGGACACGCCTGTCGAAGCGGCGGATCGCTTTCGGGCGGTGTCTGGACCTGGACATTACAAGGTGGCGTTCAACTTTTCCTTGGCCGACGGGACTGTGCGTACCGAGACCCGTGTGCTGACGACCGATGACGACACTCGGCGTCGGTTCTCCCTGTACTGGTTGCTGATTCGGTTGCCCAGCGGGTTGATTCGGGCCGAGTGGCTGCGGGCGGCTCGGCGGCGGGCTCGCGCGGCTTAGGGGGTTTGGGCTCCGGTGGGTGGGGGACGGCTGTCTGCCGGTTTGGATGGCGGGGCCGCGCTCGCTTGGCTTTCGTAGTGGGTTGGGAGTGCGGCGGGCGCTCGGTTTTGTTGCGGTCGCTGGTCCCATGGGGTTGCTGCCGGGTGCCGTTGTGGTCCGGTTGATCTTTGGTGGGGCTTCGTTGATCTTCGTGTTCGAACATGAGGTAAAGAAACGCTCGATGGTCACGCTCTCATCGGACATATCGAACAAGCGGAAGATCGTTGATCTTCGCGAGGGGAAGATTTGTGACGCTGGACGACGCAAATCTTCCCCTCGCAAAACGTGAGAGCGCTCCCAACAACGATCAAGCCCGCCCGCGAACGAAACGCCACCACGCACGGGACCGGCAGCCAAGCTGGCGACCACGCACGGACCGGCAGCCGAGGTGGCGACCACGCACCCAGAGTGGGGCGCGTCTGGTGGGCACGTACGGAACGCGATTGGGGCTTGACTTGGGGTGCGGTGTGGTAGCCCTTGTTGGGCCGGCAGATCGTGATCTGCCGGCGGAGCCGGC
>NZ_BSTQ01000009.1 GCF_030269605.1 Lentzea sp. NBRC 105346 | reverse complement strand
TGGTGGGCCCCTCCCGTCGCATCGCAGGCGAAGCCCTGCCGCATCCGAGACCCCAGGTCAAGCACGCTTTTCGCTTGACCTGGGGTCTCGGATGCGGCTGCCTCAGGTGCGATGCGACGGGAGGGGCCCACCACCATCAAGGCGACCCACTACGAAACGACACCACGGGGAGGGCCCCTCTTTGAGCTGAGCCGGGGTCCGGGGCGGAGCCCCGCGCACGAAAGCCACCGCGTCAACACAAACGCAACCCACTACGGAAGCCGCCGCGTCAACCCAAACCGGCAGCCAACCGACAACCCCCACGCGAGCGAGTGATCTTCGAGTCGTACACCAGCCGCACGGGGGAAGGTGCCTCGCCGCTGTTGCCCGACCCCTTGGAGCCGTCATGGCAACCCATTCGCCTGCGCGCGTCCGGATTCCCACAGTGGTCGGCCTAGGGGTCGCCGAGGCGCTGGTGATCGCCGGAGTGTTGCGCACGCACCTGCCGGAGATCACCGCCCGCTCAAGGTCGACTGTCCTGACCGGACACCACCAAGGCGGCCATTCGGGCACAGCGGCACCGATCGTAGACGCCGTCATACCCCATTTCGCCGGCCTGGCCGCACTGTCGGCACACCTGATGGTCATCGCACTAATCGCAGTGCTGCACCGTTTCCGGGTCCGCTCAGTCCTAGGACTGAGCATCGCGGCCGCCGTCACATCAGCGGTGACCGCGGTCGTCGTGGAGCGGCTGACGCTGGCCGGAGCGTTCACCGCCGGAGAGACGGTGGCGCTGTCAACAGAGGTCCTGCGCTGGACCTTCCTGCTCGCGCTGGGTGCGGGTGCCGTCTTCGGGGTGCCTTGGGAGACAAGAAAGGTCGCTGCATGCTGAACCGACGAGAAACCATCAAACTGGGCGCCGTAGCGGGTGGCGTTCTGCTTGTGCCCACCGGGATCAACGCGCTGGCCGAAGGGCCAACGGTCGTGCCGTTCTCGGTGCCGCTCAAACTGCCACCGGTCCTGCGGCCGGTCGCCAAGACACCGACAACGGACATCTACCAGGTTGACATCAAGCCGGCCGACGTGGAGATCCTGCCGGGCACGAAGACGAAAGTGCTGACGTACAACGGGGAGTTCCCCGGTCCGACCATCAAGGCGCAGAAGGTCCGCCGGACGATCGTCACGTACGTCAACAAGCTCGACACCGAGGCCGCGGTGCACCTGCACGGCGGGCACGTGCCGCCGCAGAGCGACGGATACCCGACGGACACCATCAAGACCGGTGGCGTGCGGGTCTACCTCTACCCGAACGAGCAGCAGGCCACGACGCTCTGGTACCACGACCACGCGCACCACCGCGAGGCCGAGCAGGTGTTCCGTGGGCTGTGCGGGTTCTACCTGATCAGCGACAGCGCGGACCGCCGGCTCGGGTTGCCGTCCGGCGACGCGGACGTGCCGTTGATGTTCCGCGACGCGCGGTTCGACTCCAACGCGCAGCTCGTGTACGAGCACAACGACTTCCGTGGCCGGGACACGGTTCTGGTCAACGGCAGGCCGCAGCCCTACTTCCAGGTTACGCCGAAGCAGTACCGGTTCCGGTTGCTGAACTCCAGCAACGACCGGGCGTTCCGGTTCCAGCTGTCCACCGGCGACGACCTCATGCAGATCGGCTCGGACGGCGGCCTGCTGCCCGCGCCCAACGTCACGAAGACCGTGGACCTGTGGCCCGGCGAACGCGCCGAGGTGCTGATCGACTTCTCGAAGTACGCGCCGGGAACCCAGATCGTCCTCGGCAACGCCTACGGCCACACCGACAAGGACCAGCAGCTCCTGCGGTTCGACGTCGTCACCGGCGCGCAGGACAAGGGCGTCGTCCCGGCGAAGCTGAAGGCGATGCCCGCCGTCCGCGAGGCGGCCACGACCCGGGACATCGCGCTGAGCCTCGACCTGGCGGCGGGCGCGTTCACGATCAACGGCAGGCAGTTCGACCCGAACCGCGTCGACTTCCAGATTCCGGTCGGCAGCACGGAGATCTGGCGGATCACCAACAAGGACACCAACTTCGGCATCCCGCACAACCTGCACATGCACCTCGTGCAGTTCCGCGTGCTCGACCGCAACGGCCAACCGCCCGGCCCCGCCGAGTCCGGTTGGAAGGACACCGTCACCGTGATGCCCGGCGAGACGGTGCGCATCCAGATGACGTTCACCGGCTACACCGGCCGGTACGTCTTCCACTGCCATCTGCTGGACCACTCGGTCTTGTCGATGATGGCCCAGATTGAGCTGGTGGGTAACGCATGAGAACAACATCGTTAGTCGTCGCGGCCGTACTCGGTCTCGCGGTCGTGACACCGGCGGCGTCCGCGACCGCGCGGTCGATCACCTGGCAGGACTGTGGTTCCGCGGGATCCAGGTGCGGCACGATCCAGGTGCCGCTCGACTGGTCCTCGCCGTACGGCGCGAAGATCACCCTGTCCGTCACGCGGCACCCCGCGTCCGGCAAGAAGAAGGGCACGCTGTTCTTCCTGCCCGGCGCCGGATACAGCGGCAACGACGTCGTCGCCGGTTCGGCGGCGCAGTACTTCGGCATGCTCGGCGCGCCCGAGCTCGTCGAGCAGTTCGACCTCGTCGGCGTCGAGCAGCGCGGCGGCGCGGGCAGCCTCTACGGCACGCCGCTCGACCTGCCGACCAAGACCACACCGCGACTGAACTGCACCGAGCCCGTGCACGATCAGGCCGCGAAGTCGTTCCCGGCCACCCAGGCCGAGTACGACCAGCTGGTCGCGCACAACAAGGCGTTCGCCAAGAGCTGCCGCGACAACAGCGGTCCCATCGCGGACAAGGTCGACTCGGTCAGCCAGGCCCGCGACCTCGAGGCCGTGCGGGCCGCACTCGGTGCGTCGCAAGTGGACGTGCTGTCGTGGAACTACGGCGACGTGAGCGCCCAGCTGTTCACCGAGCTGTACCCGTCGCGGGCGAAGGCCGTTGTGTTCGACGGCCCGGTGTCGCGTCGGCTGCCGTCGCCCGTGACCGCTATCCAGGAGGCCCGGTCGATCGAGGCCGCGTGGGGCAAGTTCGTCGCGTGGTGCGCGGCGAACCCGCTGTCGCAGGACTGGCTGAACGGCTGCGCGTTGAACGGCCGGGACGTCGACGCGGCCTACCAGCAGGTGATCACCGACGCGAACACCACGCCGATGATCTCGGCGCGGATCAACCGGTCGTTCAACGGCGAGGAGCTCGCGTTCCTCACCCAGCAGCGGCTGGAGCAGGGCTCGCCCAACGTGCTCGGCATGATCACCAACGGCTGGACGCAGCTCAGCCTCTCGCTGTGGGAATCGGCGGACCGCAAGACCGCCAACGGTTTCTCCTACATGTGGGAACGCTCGTGGGGCCTCGCGTATGCGTGGAACACCTACCGCGTCACGGCGTGCCTCGACACCCAGGACCGCCTCACGTCGTTCTCCCAGGCACGACAGGAGATCGCGGCGCTGAACTACGTGGCGCCCAAGACGCGCGGCGTCTCGGAGGCGTGGGACATCCGCACCGGTTGCGCGGGCTGGCCGGTCTCGCCGGTCACGCTGCCGCCGCGGAGCGGCCAGATCGCCGGCCCGAACGTTCTGGCCACGACCAGCAAGACCAACGCCTACGCACCGCGTGAGCACGCCCAGCTCGTCGCCGCCGGCTACACCACGGCCGCGGTCGCCGAGTCGGACACCTCCTGCGGCATCGCCTTCTTCATCCCGGAGCTGACCCGCAGAACCGTCGACCACCTGGTCGCGCAAGGCTGACAAACGCTATGGGGGGAGCTTTCCAAGCGCTGACCGCTTGGAAAGCTCCCCCCATAGCTTTGCTCAGATCAGCAGGAGAGCCGTTCCGTTGAGGAGCAGGCCCACGACGGACAGGAAGGTTCGCAGCAGGTGCCAGCGGCGCCACAGCGGCCGCGGGTCCTGCCAGTCGGACGGGATCGCGTCGGGGTCGACGGACTTGACCCGACGGTTGATCGGCACGTTGCAGAAGTGCGACACCACGGAAACGCCGAGCAGCACAAAGGCGGCCACCCCGAACAGGGTGGCCGCCTTCGCCGGGGCGAGGAACGTGAGGACCGCGTCGGCCAGCGTCGACGTGAGCACGATGACGGGCATCGTCGGGTCCCAGTTCCGCCCGATCAGCTTGTGCGCGTACACATATCGCTCGGTCGGCATCGCGATCAGCGCGGGCAGCACGCTCAGCGCGACGGCGAAGAGCACGCCCGCGGTGAGTCCGCTGCCGAGCAAGGCCAGCACCGCGAGCAGCTCCACGTCAGGCTCCCGCCGGGTGCGTCTCGACCGAGAGCTGCGCGATGCAGCGCATGGTGGCGTTGCGGAAGTACGTGCCGAACGCCTCGGGCGTCGAGGTGTCGCGCTGCTGCTTGAGGTACGGCGCGAGCTTGGCCTCCAGCAGGTGCACGCCCTTCTGCTTGGCCATGTGCCTGCCGATGGCGGAGAAGTCGCCTTCGTAGTGGATCACGCGGACCATGATCTCGTCCTGGATGAACACGGCGGTGCCGAGCAGCCGGCCCACCTGCTCACCGTTCTCGTCGCTCAGGTCCGGGGTGTCCACGCGCTTGAAGTTCGCGAAGATCTCCGCGATCTCCTCCTCGAAGCCCGGCTTGACGTGGTACGTGATCGCGGCGTACGGCATCAGATTCCTCCATCGACGTTCAGGGTGGCGCCGGAGACGTAACGTGACGTGTCCCCGGCGAGGAACAACACGGCACCGGCCACGTCCTCCGGCTTGCCCAGCCGGCCGAGCGCGGTCAGGTTCGTGACGAGCTCACGCACCGGGGGCGGCACCGACCCCGGCTCCGTTTCGGTGACACCGGGCGACACGACGTTCACCCGGATCGCACGCCGGCCGAGCTCCTTGGCCAGCGCGCGGCTGAACCCGAGCAGCGCGGCCTTCGACGACGTGTAGTGCACGCCGCCCTGCCTGCCGCGCAACGCGACCGACGACCCGATGTTGACGATCGACGCGCCGTCGACGAGCAGCTCCAGCACGGCGTTCGTCACGAGGTAGGGCGCGGTGATGTTGTGGTCCATCACGCGGTGCCACTCCTGCTCACCGAGCTTGCCGAACGGCACGTGCCCGTCCACCCCGACGTTGTTGACGAGCACGTCGAGCCCGCCGAGGTGCTCCCGGCACGCTTCGGCCAGCTCCCGCGCCCCCGCGCCGTTCGTCACGTCCGCCTGGACGAGACACCCGGCGTCGAGCTCCTTCAGCTCGCGCGCCAGCGTGTCGGCCGCCTCGCTCGCCGAGTTGTGGCCCACGACGAGCTTCGCCCCCGCACGCGCGAAGGCGAGCACGGTGGCGCGCCCGATCCCGCGCGTGCCACCGGTCACCAGCACGCGCTTACCGGACAGTCCCGAATCCATTGATCACTCCTACTCGAGTCCACTTGCGACAGCGTGTCTGCGGGTCCAGGTCAGTGCGGCCACACCGACGCCGATCGCGCCGAGGCCGAGGAAGTAGGCGCTGGGCGGGAGCTTGTCGCTCAACCGCGCCAGCTGGCTGCCGAGTCCGCCGCCCAACGCGGCGAACAGCCACAACAGCCCCATCATCTGCGAGATGAACGACTTCGGCAGCACCTGCGCCGCCGCCGCGATGCCCACCGCCGCGACGATCAGCTCACCGCACGCGTGCATCAGGTAGACCGCGAGCAGCCAGAAGATCGACGTCTTCTCGTCGTTGACGCCGATCGCCATGATGAGGAAGCTGCCGCCCGCGAGCACGAGTCCCAGGGCAAGCTTGCCCGGCACGCTCGCACTGTTGCGGGCCAGGAAGTACGCGAACACCGGCGCCAGCACCAGGATGAACAACGGGGTCGCCGACTGCAGCCAGCTCGTCGGGATCGTCGCGCCGAACAGCTCGCGGTCCACGTGGTCGCGCGCGAACAGCGTCAGCACCGACCCGTCCTGCGCGATCATCAGCCAGAACAGCGTCCAGCACAGGAAGATCGCGAGGAACGTCCGCAGTCGTTGCCCGTGTTCGACGGTCAGATCGGGGTGCCTGCGCAGCGCCCGATACCCGAAGATCGGCGCGACGAGCGTGCACAACCCCACCAGGATGATCGTGATACGCGGGTTGATCACACTGGTCGCGATCACGCCGGTGATCGCGACGGCGCCGATGGTTCCCCAGCGAGCGAGCACGGTGCGGTCGGTCAGCGGACGCGCCGCCACGCGTCCGGCGTCACCGAACTGCTTGGTGCTCAGGCTCAGTTGCGTGATACCGATGGCCATCGCGACCGCCGCCGCGGCGAACCCGGCATGCCAGTTCACCCGCTCGCCGAGGTAGCCGGTGATGAGCGGGGCGGTGAGCGCGCTGAGCTGGATTCCCACGTATATCAGGGAGATCCCGGCCTCGCGGTGTTTGCGCGCGCCGAGCAGCATGGTGAGCAACGCCTGGTGGTTCGGCTTGAACAGCCCTGTGCCCGCGGACACCAGCAGCAACCCGACCGGCGTCGTGAACGTGACCGGCAACGCCAGCCCGACGTACCCGAGCGTGATCAGCGCCCCGCCGATCTGCAACGCGGGCCGGGTGCCCAGGACGCGGTCCGCGAGCCAGCCGCCGGGCAGCGACAGCATGAACGTCAGGCCCATCCAGGCGCCGAACAACGCCGCCGCGTCGGCCGCCGGCAGCCCCAGGCCGCCGTCGGTGGTGGGCGCGGCCGCGTACAGGACGAGGATCGCCTGCATGCCGTAGAAGCCGAACCTCTCCCAGAGGTCCGACATGAAGAGCGTGACGTACCAACGGTTCCGGATGGGGAGAGCCGTGGCCTTCGCGGGCAGGGTGGCGGTCATGCCGCCACGGTCGCGGTCCGCGCTCGACAAGCGCTGGTGACGCAAGCAAGAGGTCGTGAGTGGTTTCCGTCGCCATGGCGACGGAAACCACTCACGACCCCACAGAAGCGGGAGGGCCTTCCAGCCAGGGTGCTGGAAGGCCCTCCGGGAAAGCTGATCCGGCCCAGGAAGCCGTAACTCAGGCGGTCCGCGCCGCCGGTTCGCACAACTGCTCGGTGAAGCCGGCCGAGTTGCTGATCGACCGAGCGACCTCCCTCATCGGTCGCCGGAAGCGATAGCTGAAGTCGTGATCGGAGTTGATGTCGACCTCGGCCAGCTGGAACTGCACCAGGTCCTCGAGCACGGACTCGGCCGAGCACTCGTCCGTCCCCAGCATGTGCGACACGTGCCGCCCGGACACGGGACGCCCGAGCGGAGCGACCATGCGGAACACGGTCTGCGCGGTCTCCGGCATCAGCTGGTAGGTGCGCCAGACCGAGGCGTACATGTCCGGGTCGCACTCCTCGAGCCGGCCACCCGAGTGCGCCTGGCTGCGCATCCGGCTGACCTGCCTGCTGATCGGCCAGTGCGGCCGCAGCTCGAGCTGGCTGGCGGCGGTGTTGAGGGCCAACGGCAGCCCGTCGCACAGTTCGACCAGTTCGTCGACGGCCTGCTGGTCCGAGGTGACGCGATAGTCGCCGAGGCTGTCCGTGAGCAGCCTCAGTCCCTCGGCACCCTGGAACGGCTCCAGCGCGATCGTCGCGGCGATCTTCGGGTCGGCCAGCTTGCGGCGGCTGCCGATCACCGTCGCGCAGCCGACGCCCGTGGGCAGGAGCGGCGCGATCTGGCCCATGCTCACCGCGTCGTCCAGCACGACGAGCACCTTGCGGTCCGCGGTCCAGCTGCGGAACACCCGCGCCTGTTCCACCACGGTGTCCGGGATCCGGTTGCCCGGAACCCCGACCGCCCGCAGGAAACCCGCGAGCACGACAGCGGGCTCGACCGGCGTGCCGTGCGGCGTCGTCAGCTCCGCGTACAACTGTCCGTCCGGATAGGACGAACGGATCTGGTGCGCCACCCGCATGCAGAACGTCGACTTGCCGGAACCCGGTGCGCCGGCCGCGACCACCACCGGCGGGGCGAGGCGGTCGAAGTCGGTCAGCACCTCGGTCGCCACGGCGAGTTCCTTGGTGCGGCCGATGAACCGCGGCGCCTCGGGCGGCAGCTGGCTCGGGCTCGCCACGACGGTGGGGCTCACCTGCACGGCCTCCTGCGCCGGCAGGTCGAGCGCGGTGTCCGCCGCGAGCACGCACTGCTGCAGCCGCTGGAGGTCCGGCGACGGCTCGAGACCGAGCTCGTCGGCGAGTGCGTCGCGGGCCTTCTGGTACACGCGCAACGCCTCGGACCGGCGGCCACACCGGTACAGCGCGAGCATCAGCTTGCCCTGGAAGCCTTCGTGCGTCGGCTGTTCGGCGACGATGCCGGTGAGCTCACCGATCAGCTCGTGGTGCCGGCCGAGCCGCAGATCGGCGTCGATCCGCTGCTCCATCACGCTCTTGCGCAGCTCCTCGAACCACACGACGGACGCCCCGAGCACGGGACCGACGGTGACGTCCGCGAGTGCCGGACCCCGCCAGAGATCCAGCGCCTCACGAAGGGTGGCCGACGCGAGCGTCAGGTCGCCCAGGTCGAGCTCGGCTCGCCCGCGTTCGGCGAGGCGGACGAACTCGTCGACGTCGAGCGAGCCCTCGGGCATCCGCAGCACGTAACCGTTGGGCGAGGTGCCGAGCGCGGGCAGGCCGTCAGTCCCGTTTCCCGCGAGGTCGTGCAGCTTGCGCAACTGGTAGACGTAGGTCTGCAGGGTGGTGGTGGCACTGATCGGCGGACGGTCGTCCCACAGCTCGTCTATCAGCTGGTCGATCCGGACCACCTTGTTCGCGTTGATCGCCAGCAAGGCGAGCACCCGGCGAAGCTTCGGCGCCGTCGGCGTCGTTGCGCTGCCGGAGCGCAGCACCTCGAACGGGCCCAGCAGGCGGATCCTCATCGGGACCACCGTCCGAGCGCGCGGCGCGCCGGCAGCGACCGTAATACAGATGTTCTGAAATCGCTTTCCATGTTGATCCCCCAACAAAGTCGCCCGATGCGTGGGACTTCCATAGTTCTTCCGCACGAACGCTCGGCAAATAGAGCCACGAACCTGCAGTGGCTAATTGAACGCATGCCGAGAATTCGACCGGAAACCGCAGAGAACCTTCGCCCCCCTGATCGCCCACACCCTCTCCGAGAACCCTCAGAAGCGGCCGATCAAGCGAACCTTTCCATGCATCGAAGTATCATGATAGGCGCTCGTGATGTCAAGCACACACATCCTGGGGGGTCATAGGTATCAGCTATACGGCATATTTCATGATCGGGTAGGCAGCCGCCAAAGCCGCTACCTGCGCGGAGACTTCTCGCTGGACAGAGGCCGAAAGCTCGTACTCGACATCGGTCAGAGGCCGGACCGCACGCAGGATCCGGTCGACTAGTTCGGCGCATTCGTTCATGCCCGAAGGATCAAACCCGCGCTGGGCCAGCATGTTGGTGCCGAACCGTAGTCCACTGGTCACCATCGGTGACTTGGTGTCGTTGGCGATGCGGTTCTTGTTCGCGAGCACACCGCATTCCTGAAGCGCGGCTTCGGCCACCACGCCGGTCAACCCCTGTTGAAAAGTGTCGACAAGGACGATGTGGTTGTCCGTTCCTCCGGTGAGCACCCGCCAGCCGCGTTCCGTCAATGCGGCGGCCAAGGCACGTGCATCGAGTGCAATCCGTCGTGTCATCTCCGCGAACTTCGGACGTGCTACCAGATCCAATGCGCGCGCCTTCGCGGCAATAGCAGCGGGACTGGGCGTTCCCTGGAACTTGGGGAAAATTCCGCGTTGCACGAGTGCCGCCAGGCCGAGTTTGTGCCCCGGCGGCACGACGTCATGGTCATCCCCAAGCAGGATGATCCCACCTCGCGGTCCGCCGAGTTGCTTATAAGTACTGCACGTTGTGATGTGCGCTACATCCACCGGGCTGGCGAGCTCACCGGTCGCGACCAATCCGGCGATATGCGAAATGTCGGCGAGCAAAAGGGCGGCGACCGAATCGGCGATTCGGCGGAACCGGACGTAGTCGATGGCGCGTGGATACGCGCTGGCCCCCGCGATGATGAGCTTCGGCCGGTACTCCTTCGCGAGCCGCTCGGCGGCGTCGTAGTCGATGAACCCGTGCTCGTCGAGCCCGTAGTGCACCGCGTTGTAGTAGCGACCGGTCACCGACGCCTTGGCGCCGTGCGTGAGGTGCCCGCCGGAGTCCAGGTCGAGGCTCAGCATCGTGTCGCCGGGGTTGAGCAGCGTCATCAGAATCGCGAGGTTGGCCGACGAGCACGAATGCGGCTGCACGTTGGCGTACTTCGCGCCGAACGCGGCCTTGGCCCGTTCGATCGCAAGCCGTTCGACACCATCGAACTGCCCCGCGCCGGGGTGGTACCGCGCGCCGGGGTAGCCCTCGGCGGTCACATTGGCGAGCGCAGACCCCGCCGCGCTCAGCACCGACGGGTCGGCGAGGCTCGCGTACGCGACCATCGGCAACGTGGCGCGCTCGTAGGCGATCTCCGCGCTGAGCAGCCCGTACAGCTCGGGGTCGTCCTGGCGCAGCCGCGCGCTGCCCCGTGCGAGCAGGTCACCGTGGTCGGCGGTCAGGGTCGCCGGCCGGTAGTCGAGATCGGTCACAGTGGCTCCTCCATCCGAAGGTGGCCGTCGGCTGCCCGGATTTCGGCCCACGGCCTGGAGTTCGGAACCGTGCTCAGCGCGGGTGGAACATCGGTCTCAATTCACTGGGGACCACCGTTACGTTGATCGCATGACGTTACGAGTGCTGGCGGCCGCCCTCGTGCTGGCCCTGCTTCCCGCAACCGCCCACGCCACCCCGTCCCGCGGCGTGACGGGCAAGATCCTCGCGCAGAAGACGGTGGGAGATAAGGACTACGTACTGCGCGAGATCACCATCACGCCCGGCGGCAGCACCGGGTGGCACTACCACGACGGGACCCTCTACGCCCTGGTGAAGAAGGGCACCATCACCCGCACGTTCTCCGACTGCACGACCACCGAGGTGCACCACGCGGGCCAGTCGCTGCGCGAGCCCAGCGGCGCCGACCACGTCCACATCGGACGCAACCTCGGCTCGTCCGACATCGTGCTCGAGGTGCTCTACGTCCTGCCGACCGGCAGCCCGCTCGCCCGCGATGCCGCCAATCCGGGGTGCGACTTCGACTGACCGTCTTACTGTGGAGGCATGTGCCGAAACATCCGGGTGCTCCACAACTTCGAACCGCCCGCGACTTCCGCGGAGGTGCAGGCGGCCGCGCTGCAGTACGTGCGCAAGGTCAGCGGATCCACCAAGCCTTCGGCGGTGAACGCCGAGGCGTTCGACCGGGCGGTCCAGGAGGTGGCCTTGGCGACGCAGCGGCTGCTCGACGCGCTGGTCACCACGGCTCCGCCGAAGGATCGGGAGGTCGAGGCCGCCAAGGCCAAGGCGCGGGCGGAGCAGCGCTACGGCACCTGAGGTGCACCTGGCTCGCGAAAGGGCCTCACTCGGGTTAGAGGCTCTAACAGTGAGGGCGGGTCACGGGAGTTAGAGGCTCTAACAGCATGGGCGAGTCGCAGAGGTTAGAGGCTCTAACTGTGAGGGTGAGTCCCAGAGGTAGAGCCTCTAACAGCAGCGAGGCCGCCTCACCATGGTTAGAGCCGCTAACAGCAAGAGCGAATCACGACAGTTAGAGCCTCTAACAGCCGATACGCCCCCTAACGCGCGCTAGTGGCTTAGTGGCTGGGACGCCGCGGTGCGGGTCCAGCGAATCGCGCGCTACTGGCCTAGTGGCTGGGACGCCGGGGATGCGCGTCCAGCACCATCGCCCGCAACTGGCTCTAGTGACGGGAACGCTGCGGATACGCGTCGAGCGCCATGCAGATGAGCTTCGCGGCCGTGCCCGCCGCGCCGATGATGAACGCCTGGTCGGGTCCCAGCAGCACGGCGATCGCCCACAACAGCAGGCCGATCAGCACGAGCAGCACGGTGACCTGCACGGCGTGCGGCCACTGCGACGGATGCGTGGGCAGCTGCGAGGGCTTGCGGGGTTGCGGCACGCTGATCTCGTCCTCACCACGTTCGGGTGAGTGCCGCTTCCGCAGCCCGGCGGTCTTCATCCTGCTCCTTGATGCCTAAGACATCTGTCCTGGTCGCCACCATTGTGATCAGTTGATCTTGTACGGACAGTTACCCGACCCCTCTGTGCGGTGAGCGTTCAGTGAGCGTCGGTGAGCGGCAGACGAACGGTCGTCGAGGTGATCGGCTACTGGCTCGTCACCTTCCGTCTACCGACTGAGGCCGACGCCACGCCTACGCGCATCCTCTAACGGGTGATTCGCCCACTCTCCGTGGTATGGCCCGGTACGGCCGTTCGGAGCAGTCCCGAAATTGTCAGACCCAACGGATAACGTCACATACAGCTGGGAGTACGAGGGGAGATTCCGTTGCTGGACAACGTGTGTGTGACGGCGCTGTCGTTCACCGAATACGTCATGAGCGGTCAGCGGGGGCGCATCAACATCGTGACGGAACAACGCGGCATGTACCTGGCCGAGGACCCACGCGTGTGCGGGTTCTACAACCCGGTCCGGTCCGCGATGCGCCGCGCCGCGAACTCGACCGAGCCGGAGATCGAGCTGAAGCGGGCGGTCCAGGAAGCCAACCGCAACGGGCAGCCGCGGGCGTTCGAGGAGATCGCGGACGGCTTCCTGCCGTGGCTGGAGAAGCTGCGCGCGACCGGTGTGCCGGTCGAGTCGGCGCAGTGGCGCACCGGCGACCTCACGTTGCGGGTCAGGCCGCACCTGGGTCTGCGCAAGCGGGACGGCAGCACGTTCGCCGTGCTCGTGCACACCAAGGAGGTGCCGCTCACGCGGGAGGCGGCGAACGTCGGCCTGCGGATCCTGCAGCACACCGTCGAGGAGACGCTGCCCGGCGCGACCCCGATGATCCTGGACGCGCGGCGCGGCCGGTCCTACACGATGTCCAGCCGCACGAACCTGGCCAAGCTCGATGTCCTCATCACGGCCGAGGCGGTCGGTTACGTCACGCACTGGCGGATGAGCGCATGACGGGAGAGCCCGCCGCTCCTGTCTGTGCCAACGGGGGGTCAGGAGCGGCGGGCCCACTCGCCACCGACGATGGTGGCTACGACCGGAATGTCAGCGATGGACGGTGAAGATCGTGGATCCTCGCCCAGCACCGCGAAGTCGGCGAGCTTGCCGGGTGTGATGCTGCCCAGCCGGTCCTCGAGACGGCACGCGTAGGCGCCGCCGAGCGTGTACGCGGCCAGGGCCTCCTCGACCGACACGGCTTCGTCCGGCCCGACCGAACGCCCACCGGAAGACCGCCGCGACACCATGAACTCGATGGCACGCAACGGCGCGCCGTCAGCAACGGGCCGGTCCGAGCTACCGGCGATGGTGATCCCGTGCTCAAGGAACGACCGGCCGCGGTACATCCACGGCGCGCGCGTCGCACCCATGATCTCCGAGTAGTCGTCGCCGTAGGCCCACAGGAAGGTCGGCTGGAGCACCGGGACCAGCCCCAACGAGGCGATCCGGGACAGCTGATCCGGCCGCACGAGCCCGCAGTGCTCGATCCGGTGCCGCGCGTCGGCACGTGGCCGCAAAGCCAAAGCCTCCGCGACGGCGTCCAAAGCGAAGTCGATCGCCCGATCGCCGATGGCGTGGATCGCCATCTGCCACCCGGCCGCGTGGCCGTCGAGGATGGCGGCACGCATCAGCGACGGTGAGTCCGCCAGCTCCCCGATGTTCGACGTGCCCTCGTAGGGCGCGGTGAGCGCGGCGGTGCGCGCGATCATCCCGCCGTCCGTCCACAGCTTCAACGCGCCGATCGACAGCCGCGACGAGCCGAACCCGGTGTGCAGGCCAAGATCGATGGACCGCGTGATCCCGTCGTCAGCATGCGCCCCAACAGGGTGCAACACATCAGCGGACACCATGAGCTGCACCCGGATCGGCAGCGAAGCGCGTTGGTAGGCGGCGACCTCGACCGGCGTGCTGGCGATCAGCCCGGCGCCCACCCCGGCCTCGGCGCACGTCGTGACGCCCTCGGCGAGCACCTCATCGGCGCTGATCCGCAGCTCCGCCACGACCTCGTCGATCGAGTACGGCAGCCGCAGCGACCGGGCGGCCAGCTGAGAGCCCTCGGTCAGCCAGCCGTCCGACTCGACAACAGGTAGTTCCTTCAGCACCGCGGAGTTCACCACGCACGCGTGCCCGGACACGTCGGCGACATACACCTTGCGACCGCGGCTGATCGAGTCCAGGTCTGCGGCGTTCAACGGCACCGCCCGCCGGTCGTACCCGGACGCCTCCAGCCACTCCCCCGAATCCGGGGCCGCGCCCAGCCGGCTCAGGATCTCCGCGGTCGACGAACACCCCGACAGGGAGACCGTCCGCCGGTTGCGGCCGTTCCATGCGAGGTGCGTGTGCGCGTCGATGAACCCCGGCAGCACGACGGCTCCGTCGAGATCAACGGTTTCCAGTGCGGGCAGCGACTCCACCCAGGAGTCGAGACCGACGATGCGGCCCTGCCAGATGCCGATCGTGTGCGCGGCCGGGTGCACCGGGTCCATCGTGATGGCCCGGCAGCCGGTCAGCTTGAGATCGAGGATCACCTGGTCGCCAGCACGGGCGACTTCGTGTTGGTCAGCACGGAGTCGAGGATCTCACCTGAACGCACGGCCACGTTGGACAACAGCGAGGACGTGATGCCGTGCGTGTGCTCGGTGCCGCCCTGCAGGTAGAGGCTGCCGGCGAACGACGAGGCCACGCGGTAGTCGCGCCCGACGACCAGCCGTCCCGCCGCATCACGGGAGCACGGCAGCGAGCCGATCAGCGGCGACGGGTCGGCCTCGCGGTAGCCGGTGGCGAGCACGACGAGGTCGGCGTCGATCACCTGCTGTTCACCGGTGGTGAGCGACTGCACGACAGCACGCGCACCCGTTCCGGTCTCGGCCGCCGCGACCAGCCGGGACACGTTGAGGAAGCGCAGCCGTTCGCGGCCGAGGACCTTCTCCTGGTACGCGCTTCGGTAGAGCTGGTCGATCAGGTCGGTGTCCACCACGGAGTAGTTGGTGTTGCGGTGGTACGCCATCAGCCGGTCCTTGGTCGCGTCCGGCGCACAGAAGTAGGTGTCGACCGCCTCCGGGTCGAAGATCCGGTTCGCGAACGAGCTGTCGTCGGCCGGGCTGAAGCCGTAGCGGGAGAACACCGAGCACACCTCGGCGTCGGGGAACTCGCGGTGGCAGAAAGCCACGACTTCCGCGGCGCTTTGCCCCGCGCCGACAACGACGACGCGTGACGGCGAGGTCAGCTCGGGCATCCGATGCAGCAGGGAACTGTTGTGCCAAACGTGGTCCGACAGCTCGACGCCGTCCGGCACCAACGGGGTCAGGCCGGTCGCGAACACGAGGTTGCGGGCGCGGTACGAACGGCCGTCCGCCGTCGTGACGGCGAACAGGTCGTCCGCCGCGACGACCGACACCACGTCCGACTCGTAGGCGACGAGGTCGTCGACCTGCGCCGCCGCCCACTCGAAGTAGTCGTGGAACTCGACGCGCAGCGGGAACAGGTTCTTGTGGTTGACGAAGTCGACGAGCCGGCCGCGTTCCTTGAGGTAGCACAGGAAGCTGAAGCGGCTGACCGGGTTCCGCAACGTGACGAGGTCCTTGAGGAACGAGACCTGCATCGTCGCGTCCTCGAGCAACATGCCGCGGTGCCAGCCGAACGCGCCCTGGCGTTCGAGGAAGACCGCGGTCAGCGGGATCTCGGCCTGCTCGTTGTGCTCGGTCAGCGCGATCGCGAGCCCGAGGTTCGAGGGGCCGAACCCGATGCCGACGACGTCGTAGATCGGAACCATGATCCGTGAACTTAGGGCAGCCTAAGCTTACACGCAAGGCCGCATCGGGTTAGCCCAGCCACAACGCTGGCATCCGGGCGAAGGGCTTGAACTGCCTGCCGCTGGGGCTAGAGTGCGCCGCGTGAAATTCGGGGTTCTCGGTCCCCTCGAAGTGACCGATGACGAGGGAAGACCGATCGCGCTGCGCGGACGCCACCAGCGGACGCTGCTCGCCGTCCTGCTCATGCGCGCGGGACGTCAGGTGTCGGTCGACCACCTCATCGACGCCTTGTGGGAGGGCACGCCGCCCAAGTCCTGCCTGTCGAACCTGCACACCTACCTCTCGCGGCTGCGGGAACGCCTGGACGTGCAGATCTCCCACCACGACGGGCGCTACCAGCTCGACGTCGACAACGTTGACGATCTCGACCTGCACGCGTTCCACGAGCACGCGCGGGCCGGCCGCGAGGCCGCCCGGCAGCACGACGCCCCGCGCGCCATCGCGCACTTCCGCGCCGCGCTGGCGTTGTGGCGCGGACGGCCGCTGTCCGACCTGAGCGTCCCGGCGCTGGAACCGGAGATCGTGCAGCTCGAGGGCGTGCGGCTGAACCTCGTCGAGGAGCGCGTCGACCTGGAGCTCGCGGCCGGGCATCACGCCGACGTCGTCGACGAGCTCGGCCTGCTCGCCGCACAGCACCCGTTGCGGGAACGGCTGGCGGGCCAGCTCATGCTCGCGCTGACCGCGACCGGCAGGCAGGCCGACGCGCTCGCCGTCTACCGGTCCACGCGCAACACGCTGGTCGACTCACTCGGCGTCGAGCCGGGTGCCGACCTGCAGCGTGTGCACGAACAGGTGCTGCGCGGCGACGACACGTTCCCGGTGTGCCAGCTGCCGCCGGACACCCCGGACTTCACCGGTCGGGCGGCCGAGATCGAGGCGGCTGTCTCGGAACTGCGGTCGCCGCACACGGTTCCGATCGTCGTGCTGAGCGGTGAGCCGGGCGTCGGCAAGTCGGCGCTCGCCGTGCATGTGGCCCACCAGGTGCGCGGGCACTTCCCGGACGGGCAGCTCTTCGCGCACCTCGCGGGCAAGGAGCCGGGTGAGGTGCTCGCGGGGTTGCTGCGCGCCGCCGGGTGTTCCGGCGCCGCGATCCCCGAGCGCATCGAGGAACGCACGGCCGTGCTGCGGTCGCGGCTCGCGGACCGGCGGGTGCTGGTCGTGCTGGACGACGCGTCGAGCGTCGCGCAGGTGCGCCACCTGCTGCCAGGCACGCCGGGATGTGCGGTGCTCTTGACCAGTCGCAAGCGGCTGAGCGGCCTGCCCGGCGCCCGTGTGTTCCGCGTCGCGCCGTTGTCCGATATGGACGCACGCGACCTGCTCGCGCGCGTCACGTCCACCAGCCGGGTCGCGTCGGAAGCTGTTGCGGCGGACCGGATCGCGACGATGTGCGGCAACCTGCCGCTCGCGTTGCGCATCGCGGCGACGCGCCTGTCCGCGCGGCCGCACCTCAGCCTGCGGTACCTCGCGGACCGGATGGACGACGAGCGCAAGCGGCTCGACGAGCTGTCGGTCGGCGAGCTGCAGGTGCGTGCGTCGCTGTCGCTGAGCTACGACGCGCTGAGCCCGTTGGCGCGCAAGGCGTTCCGCCGCCTGGGCATGCTGTGGCCGTGCACCATCTCGACGTGGATGGTCGCCGCGCTGCTCGGGGTCGACGACGCGGACGGCGTGGTCGAGGAGCTGGTCGAGGCGTCGCTGCTGGAGGCGACCGGCGAGGTCCACCACCGGATGCACGACCTGCTGCGCCTCTACGGCCGCGAGCGTGCCTCGGAGGAGGACCAGACCGCCGAGCAGTCGCTGGTGCACGTCGCGCTCGGGCTCGTGGACGCCGCCGCGCGCCGGGTGCCGCGCACGCTGCTGATCGCGCGGCTCGCGGACGTGATGGACCCGATGCCGTTCGAGCTCGACCTGCCCGCGGACCAGGCGAACCTGATCGCGATCACGCAGCTCGCCCGGCGCAACGGCTGGCCGCAGGCGCCGCTGCTGGTGGAACGCGTGAGCGTCCTGTTGTGGCACGACAGCGCGTGGAACGAGCTCGCCGCCCTGCACGAGGGCGTCGACGACCCGCACTCGCGGTACGTCATCGCGTTGATCCACTACGCCCGCGGCCGGTACGACGAGGCGGAGGCGGGTTTCGCCGCGTGCGCCACGTCGCTGGACGAGCAGGGCAAGGCGTGCGCGCTGCTGGGTCTCGCCCAGGTCGCCGCGGTGCGCGGCGACCACGAGCAGGCGTTCACGCTGGCCGACTCCTCGACCGTCCACTTCGGAGCGACGGACGACCGGCACGGCCAGGCCTCGGCGTTGCGCATGGCCGCGATCGCGGCCGGCCGCCTCGGTCTCGCCGAGGAGTCCCTGGAACGCAGCCGCGCGGCGCTCGAACTGGCCCGCGACCTCGAACCGGGCCACACCGCGCTGGCGTTCGCGGAGGTCGCGCTGAGCCACCTGTTCCGCTTCGACCTGGACAACGCGCGCACGGCCCGCACCGAGGCCGTCGCCATGCTCGGCGGCCACGCGAACCCGTTGCACGACCTGGGAATCGTCGCCGAGCCCGGCGACTCGGACGATCCGGAGACCACGGTGACCAAGCGCATCCTGCTCGGTCTCGCGGGCGGGGGCTGGCACGGCATCGAAGACCCGTGACGCCCCCGCCCTGCGACGCTTCACCGCTTGAGCGCCTTGCGGGCCTCGTTGTACTTGTTGACCGCGGGCAGCCAGATCAGCACGACCGCGATGAGCCCGGCCGTGATGCCGGCGTACCCGGCGATCTTGGTGCCCATCGGCGCCATGTCGCGCAGCACGACCCACCAGGCGAACACCGTCAACGGGAACACCACGGTGAAGAACACCCGGCCGCCGAGGCCACCGTTGCGCAGCAACAGGGTCGCGATCAGCGCGAGCACACAGAAGAACACGACCAGGCCCGCGCGGAACGCCAGCTTGTCGTACGCCTCGGCGAAGACCTCCGCGTACATCGCGCTGCCGAGCGCGTTCTCGGAGATGCCGAGCTCGGCGCCGAAGTAGTCCTTCGCCAGTTCGGCGACCATCTCCTTGCCACCGATGAAGATGACGAGCGCACCCGCGACCCCGGCGAGCACCGAGAGCAGTGCGCTGAAGAAGCCGGCCGTCAGGACACCCGGCTTCTTGACGGCGGCCGGGGCGGTCTGGGTATATGGAATTGCGGACACGAACTGTCTCCTCGTAGTTGGTGGTAGGCGCTGAATCCTCCGGATCGCCGCCACACCGCCACCACACGGAAGGGACCTGGTGATCGTCCCGTGATCGCCATCGCTGATCATTGGGCGCATGAATCGTGCCGCGGTGACGAGCTTGGTCGTGTTCCTGCTGCTCGCCGGCCTCGCCTGGTACCTCAGCGACCTCAAGCCTTCCACGCCGAAGCCCCCATCGGGTAGCGCCGATCTGTCGGCGTTGAAGATCGCGCCCGAGGGGAAGATGGCGGGGTACAGCCGCGACCGGTTCCCGCACTGGAGCTCGCAGGGCAACAACTGCGACACCAGGGAGATCGTGCTGCAGCGCCAGGGAACCGACGTCAAGTCGGACAAGTCGTGCAAGGCGACGAGTGGGAAGTGGACCAGCCCGTACGACGACGTCGTGATCACAGACGGCGGTGACGTCGACATCGACCACACCGTGCCGCTCGCCGAGGCCTGGCGGTCCGGGGCGGACAAGTGGACCGACGATGAACGGTCGAAGTTCGCCAACGACCTGGGCGGGATCCAGTTGATCGCCACGTCGGCGGCGTCGAACCGGTCCAAAGGGGACCAGGACCCGGCCAAGTGGAAGCCGCCCGTCAAGGGCTACTGGTGCACCTACGCCACGCACTGGGTGCAGGTGAAGGTCACCTACCAGCTGACCGCGGACCAGGCCGAGCACGACGCGCTGGCGACCATGCTCGCATCGTGCTGAGGTTGTGAGTGGTTTCCGTCGCCCTGGCGACGGAAACCACTCACGACCTCACTGGAGTCGGAACGTCGCGTTCAACTCCGCCAGCTGACCCGCGATGTCGGTGTGCACGTTGGTCCGCCGCACCCAGGCCTCCGACCCGGACGCCGCGCTCGGCGGCGCCCCCATCGGTGCGACGGAGTCGTCGATCCCGTACTCGAGCCGGTAGGCCACGAGCGCGGTGGCGGCGGCGAGCCAGGCCGAGGGGTCGGGTGACACGATCTCCCCGAGCCCCACCCGGAACCACACCGGCATCCGCGCCCCGGAGGCCATGGCCGACCGCACCCGCGCGGCGGCGAAGTCCTGCATCTCGGCCCGCGCCTTCTCCCCCGCGACGACGGCCTCCTGCCGCCAGTTCTCGGCGGTGGCGGCCGCGTCCGACTCCAGCCGGGCGACGGCGGCCTCGTAGTCGGCCTGGTTGGCGTTGATCTGCCACTCCAGCTGCCGCGCCTCGTGGTCCAGCGCGTCGCGGTCGTACCGCGGCACGCGGCCGTCGAGCTTCGCGCGCAAGGACGCCAGGCGGCTCCTCATGTCCTCGAAATCGGCGACGCCCTGGCGCAGCGCGACCCGTTTGTTGTCGGCCAGGATCTCCTGTTCGGCGTCCCATGCCTGCCGCAGCGCGTCGACCAGGTCGGCGCAGCCGTCGACCGAGTCGAGGTTGATCAGCTCGCCGTCGGCGGCTCCGGACAGGCGCCGCTCCAGCACGACGAGGCGGGCGGTCACGCGGGCGAGCTCGTCGTTGAGCTGCGCGACGTGACTGATCAGGGTGGCGACCTTTGGCTCGATCGCGTCGAGCCGCTCCTTCTCAGTGGGAGGCACGCGAACAAGCGAACCCCATGTGCACGCCGGAAAATGGCCTTGTCCCGCGAATGCACGCGCCAGTGATTGAAGGTTTGCCTGGCCGGGGTAACCCGTGATCACACACGGTCACGGCCCCGTGTGAACTGCGACGAAACAAGGTATGAATAGCTGATGACGACCTCAGTGACTGAAACAGAGCGCAAATATGAGGCCGCCTCCGGAAGTAGCCTCCCCGCGCTGGGCGACGTGCCGGGCGTCGCGGCCGAGGCCGGTCCGGAACAACTAGATCTCGAAGCCACCTACTTCGACACCGCCGATCTCCGGCTGGCGAAGGCCGGTCTGACGTTGCGCAGGCGCACCGGCGGCGACGACGCGGGCTGGCACCTCAAGCTGCCCAAGGGCACCGACAGCCGCGAGGAACTGCGCCTGCCGCTCGGCCGCGCGACCAAGAAGCCGCCGAAGGATCTCGCCAGCCTCGTCCGCGTCCACACCCGTGGCGCCGAACTGGGTCCCGTCGCGCAGATCAAGACCAGCAGGCAGCGCTGGCAGCTCGTCGACGACGCGGGACAGCTGCTCGTCGAGGTCGTCGACGACGTGGTCACCGCGCAGACCATGGGTGAGTCGACGACCACCAACTCGTGGCGCGAGATCGAGGTCGAGCTCGGCGAGAACGGCACGCCGGAGCTGCTCGACACGGTCGAGGAACGGCTCGGCGACGCGGGCATCCACCGATCGGAAGCGACCTCCAAGCTCGCCCAGCTGCTGGGCGACCGCCTCGGTGACAAAACGAGGAAACCCAAGGCGCACAAGAAGTCCACGGCGGGCGACGTGGTGCTGGCGTATCTGCACGAGCAGGCCGCGGCGCTGAAGGCACAGGACCCGATGGTCCGGCGCCAGGAGGACGACGCCGTGCACCAGCTGCGGGTCGCCACGCGGCGGATGCGCAGCGCGCTGCAGGCGTACGGGACGATCCTCGAGCGCGAAGAGACGCAGGACCTGATCGACGAGCTCAAGTGGGTCGCCGGCGTGCTCGGCCGGCAACGTGACCTCGAGGTGCTGCGGATGCGGTTCGAGGACGCGTTGCACGCGCTCGAACCGGAGCTGGTGCTCGGTGACGTCGCCGCACGGCTCACCCGCCACTTCGCCCCGCTGGAGGCCCAGGCGCACAACGACTCCGTTGAGACGCTGGACAGCGACCGGTACTTCGCGCTGCTGGACTCGATCGACCGGCTGCTCGCCGACCCGCCGATCACGGCGCTCGCCGCCGAACCCGCGCGCAAGGTGTTGCCGGAGCTGATCACCAAGACGTACCGGAAGCTGAAGAAACGAGCCGAGCGCGCGCTGTCCGAGGAGGACCCGCACCAGCGCGACCTCGCGATGCACGACTCCCGCAAGGCCGCCAAGCGCCTGCGGTACGCGACGGAGATCGCCGAGCCGGTGTTCGGCAAGCCCGCGAAGTCCTACCGCAAGCAGGCCAAGGACCTGCAGACGCTGCTCGGCGAGCACCAGGACGCCGTCGTGGCGCGGCCCGTGCTGCGTCAGCTGGGCATCGGTGACGAGAACGGTTTCACGTTCGGCCTGCTGCACGGCCGCGAGACCGCCATCGTGGAGAACACGGCCGCGGAGTTCCGGGACCGCTGGAAAGGTGTCGGCAAGCCGAAGTTCTGAGCGATTGGTTCAGACCTTGACAGTCCTCCGGCCGACTGAAACCGTGACCTTTCCGCCGCCCCCGTTGGTTCCCCCCTGGCCAGGAGGATGGCAGTGGTAACTCAGAGAGTGCGGACCGCACTCGTCGCCTTCGTGCTCGGAGCAAGCGGAATGGTCGTCGGTTCGGCGGATGCCGCCGTCAAGTCGTCTCTGCAGGAGCTCGTCCCCGCCCCCGTCCAGGTGGAGGCGCACAACGACATCACGTTCACCCTCGCCGCCGACGCCAAGATCGGAATCGGCTCGCCCGAGGCGACCAAGCCCGCGGAGTACCTCGCGGGCGTCCTCCGTCCCTCGACCGGTTTCGCCCTGCCGATCGAGCACGGCGTCTCCGGCACCGGCATCGCCCTGCTGATCGGCGCGGACGCGCGGGTGGGCGACCACGGCTACCAGCTCGACGTCACGCCCAAGAACGTCGTGATCCGCGCGAAGACCGCGTCGGGCCTGTTCGCCGGCGTCAACACGCTGCGCCAGCTGCTGCCGCCGAAGGTCGAGGCGAAGACCAAGCAGGCCGGGCCGTGGACCGTGCCGGGCGCGAGCATCCTCGACTACCCGCGGTTCGCCCACCGCGGCGCGATGCTCGACGTCGCGCGGCACTTCTTCACCGTCGACCAGGTCAAGCGCTACATCGACCAGATCGCCGCGTTCAAGATCAACTACTTCCACTGGCACCTGTCCGACGACCAGGGCTGGCGGGTTGAGATCAAGAGCTGGCCGGACCTCACCAAGATCGGCGGCAGCACCGAGGTCGGCGGCCGCAAGGGCCAGCTGTTCTACACGCAGGCGCAGTACTCCGACGTCGTGAAGTACGCGGCCGACCGCAACATCACCGTGATCCCCGAGTTCGACATGCCGGGCCACACCAACGCCGCGCTGGCGTCGTACGGCGAGCTCAACTGCGACGGCAAGAAGCGCCCGCTCTACACCGGCACGGACGTCGGCTTCAGCTCGCTGTGCATCGCGAAGGACGTCACCTACAAGTTCATCGACGACGTCGTGCGCGAGATCTCCGCGCTCACGCCCGGCCCGTACTTCCACATCGGCGGCGACGAGGCACTCTCGACGCCGGACGCCGACTACGTGAAGTTCATGAACAAGGTGCTGCCGATCGTCAAGAAGCACGGCAAGACGACGACCGGCTGGCACGAGTTCATCAAGACCTCCACCGACACCGCGCTCGTGCCGCAGTACTGGGGCACGGAGAAGTCCAACGCCGCGGTCGCCGACGCGGCCAAGCGCGGCAACAAGGTGGTCATGTCGCCGGCGAACAAGATCTACCTCGACATGAAGTACAACAAGAACACCAAGCTGGGTCTCAACTGGGCCGGCTACATCGAGGTCAAGGACGCCTACAGCTGGAATCCCGGCTCGTACCTCACCGGGGTCGGCGAGGGCTCGGTCCGCGGCGTCGAGGCTCCACTGTGGACCGAGACCATCAAGACCTCGGCGGACATCGAGTACATGGCGTTCCCGCGCCTGCCGGTGGCCGCTGAGCTCGGCTGGTCGCAGTCTTCGGCGTTGAACTGGGACAAGTTCGCACCGAGGCTGGGCGCGTTCGCGCCACGCTGGAAGATCCAGGGCATCAACTACTACGCCTCTTCCCAGGTTCCCTGGAAGAAGTGAGCTGACTGGGCGCGCCGGGGCCATTCCTGCCCCATAACGACCCCGGCGCGCGTCTCGGGTGGTGCCGTTAAGGCCACCTTCACTGCGTTGAGCGCAGTGAAGGTGGCCTTAACGGCACTAGAAGAAGCCCTGGGCCTGGTCGGAGTAGCTGACCAGGAGGTGCTTGGTCTGCTGGTAGTCGGCGAGCACGGCGCTGTCGGCCGGGTATGCGTGGTAGTTGTTGATCCACACCCGGTCCGCGTGGATCTCGCGGCCGAGCCGGTACGCCAGGTTGCCGTCGCGCGACCACACGCCGGCACCGAGCCCGCGCCGCGTGTCGTTGGCGATCTTCACGGCGTCGTCGAAGTCGTCGAACCGGGTGACCGCGACGACCGGGCCCAGGATGTCCTCCTGGAAGATCCGCATCTTGTTGTCGCCCTCGAAGATCGTCGGCGTGACGTAGAACCCGCCGCCCCACTCGTAGGCCTCGCCACCGCACACCAGCCGCGCGCCCTCGCGCTTGCCGATCTCGATGTACTCCAGCACCCGCTCCCATTGGGTGCGGCTGACCTGCGCGCCGATCATGGTGTCGGTGTCCAGCGGGTCGCCCTGCCGGATCGCCTCGGTGCGCACGGTCGCGGAGTGCAGGAATTGCTCGTACATCGACGTCTGGATCAACGCGCGCGACGGGGTGGTGCACACCTCGCCCTGGTTCAGCGCGAACATCGCGAAACCCTCGAGCGCCTTGTCGAAGAAAGCGTCCCGCTGGGCGGCGACGTCGGCGAAGAAGATGTTGGGGCTCTTGCCCGCCAGCAAGGACTCCTCGCCTGATCCGGTGACCACGTTCACCACACCGGGTGGCAGCAGGTCGGCGATGAAGCCCATCAGGATGTGCAGCGACGCGGGCGTCTCCCCGGCCGGCTCCAGCACGACGGTGTTGCCCGCCGCCAACGCGGGCGCGAGCGTCCACGCCGCCATGAGCAGCGGGAAGTTCCACGGGAGGCGTTGCCGCACCACGCCGATCGGCTCGTGGAACCGGTACGCGACGACGTCGTCCGCGCCGGGCACCGCGCCGCCCTGCTGGGCCCGGATGGCGCCCGCGAAGTGCCGGAAGTGGTCCACGACGAGCGGGATGTCGAGCGTCAGCGTCTCGCGGACGGCCTTGCCGTTGTCCCACGTCTCCGCGACGGCGAGCTCGGTCAGGTTCTCCTCGACGCGGTCGGCGATCTCGGACAGCACGGTCGCGCGCTCGGCCGCCGAGGTGCGTCCCCAGGCGCGCGCGGCGCCGTGGGCGGCGTCCAGCGCTCTGTCCATGTCCTCGGCCCCACCCGCCGCGACCTCGGTGAACACCTCACCGGTGACCGGGCTGACAACCTCGAGGTAGGCCCCGCCGGCGGGCGGGACGTCCTCGCCACCGATGAAGTGGTCGTACCGGGACCGGTACGCGACGACACCGCCGGGCTGCCCCGGTGCCGCGTACTTCGTCATTTCTCGACTCCCGCTTGCTGCCGGTTGGTGGGAAGGTGAGAAGCTACGAGGCAGAACGTTGCATGCTCGTTGCACTATCCGGATGGATCGGTGGCCCACAACCCCGCCCACCACGCGCTGTTGCTAGGCCGGCTGCGTGACGCCGTGCTGAGTGGTACTCGCACGGCTGATGCGCCACGTTCCGTGATCTCGGAGTCGTGGCAGCGGTCACTCGCCGCGAACGTCAACCCGGACCTGCACTCGGCCCCGGTGATCTACCACGCCGACGAGGTCGTGGACATCCGCGAGCAGCACGTCCTGCATCCCACGCTGCCGATGTTGCGCGAGACGCTGCTGGGCTTCGGTGAGGAAGCCCGGCAGATCATGATCATCTGTGACGACCGCGGGCACATCCTCTGGTGCGAGGGCGCCAACGACGTGCGGCTCACCGCGGAGAACGTCGGGCTCGGCGAGGGCACCCGCTGGTCCGAGGACGCGGCGGGCACGAACGCGATGGGCACGGCGCTCGCGGTGAACGGCACGGTCACGGTGCACTCGGCCGAACACCTCGTGCGGACCTATCACGGCTGGACGTGCGCGGCGAGTCCCGTGCGCGACCCGGACACCGGCCGCACGATCGGCGTGATCGACCTCAGCGGCCCGCTGGAGACCATGCATCCCGCGATGGTCGCGCTCGTCTCCGCGTCCGCCCGGCTCGCCGAGAGCCAGCTGCAGGTCCGGCTCGCCCAGCAGGACGAGGCGCTGCGCGCCCGCAACATGCGGCACCTGATCGCGTTGCGCGGTGAACCGGGCGCGCTGCTGAGTCCGACCGGGCGCGTGCTCGCCGCCGAACCGCACGGCCTGCTACCCACGCGCATGGACGTGACCAGCGACCGGATGACGTTGCCGGACGGCCGCGAAGCCGTGCTCGAACCGCTCGGCGAGGGCTTCCTGCTGCGCGTCCCGCGCGAGCGCCGGCCGAACCGGCTGCCCCGGCTGACGCTGTCGTTCCTCGGCATGGACCCGCCGGTCGCCGTCCTCGACGGCCGCGAGATCCCGCTGTCGCTGCGGCACGCCGAGCTGCTCACCGCGCTCGCGTTGCAGGGCGGCGGCCTGACCGCGGAACAACTGGCGTTGCGGCTCTACGGCGAGCGCGGCAACCCGACGACCGTGCGCGCCGAGATGCACCGGCTGCGCGCGCAGCTGGGCGAGGGCGTGCTGCACACCCGGCCGTACCGGCTGCACGCCGAGGTGGGCGGGGACTTCCTCGCCGTCCGCCGCGCGCTGGCGAACGGTGACGTGCGCGAGGCGGCGGACCGGTACCGCGGGTCGCTGCTCGCCCGGTCCGAGGCGCCGGTCGTGCGGGACGAACGCGACGACCTCGCGGCCGGTGTGCGCCGCGGGCTGCTGGCCGGGCAGGACGGGGACGCGCTGTGGCGGTTCGCGCAGACCGACTCCGGCGAGCACGACACCGAGGTGCTGGAACAGCTGGTCAAGCTGCTGCCCAGCAACGACGTCCGGTACGCGCTGGCGGCCACCCGACTGAAGCGAGCACTTCAAGACGGTTGACAAGACTCTCGCCATCTGAATATCTTCCTCACTAAGAGACTTAGTGAGGAGAGAGTCATGCGCGTACTGGTGATCGGGGCGGGGACCGGCGGGCTGTGCCTGGCGCACGGGCTGAAGCGGGCCGGCATCGACGTGACCGTGTTCGAACGGGACAGAGACCCGCAGCATCGGATCCTGGGCTATCGCGTCGGGATCAGTCCCGACGGCAGCCGGGCGCTGGCCGAGTGCCTGCCGCCGGAGGTGTTCGCGGAGTTCGTCCGCACCTGCGCGCGGCCGATCCGGCACATGAACATGCGGACCGAGAAGCTTCGCGAGCTGCTCACCGCCGACGTGGATCCGGGGTCGGACCCGGTGCGCAGCGAGAAGTCGGTGAGCCGCTCCGCGATGCGCAAGGCGTTGCTGATGGGCCTGGACGACGTCGTGCGGTTCGACAAGACGTTCACGAGCTTCGCCCGCAACGACGACGGCACCGTCACCGCGTTCTTCGCGGATGGCACCAGCGCGACCGGCGACGTGCTGGTCGCGGCGGACGGCGCGAACTCCCGCGTGCGCAAGCAGTACCTGCCGCAGGCGCAGGTCGTGGACTCCGGCGTCACCGCGATCGCGGGCAAGGTGTGGCTGGAACCGGGCGTCGAGGTGCCGCCGGGCGCGGACGAGGCGATCACGCTGCTGTTCGCGCCGCGCGGAGCCAGCCTGATCATCCACCACATGGTGTTCGACGGTCAGGACGTCGAGCCCGACTACCTGATGTGGGGCTACTCGGCGTCGAACGACAAGTTCCCCGCGCTGCGCGACGCCACGCCGGAGCAGCTCAAGCAGGTGGTGCTGGACCTGACGCCGTCGTGGCACCCGGCGCTGCGGGAGCTGGTGCGCAAGGCCGACCCGGAGACCGTGTTCAAGATCCACATCCGCACGTCGGAGCCGTTCGGCGCGTGGGAGCCGAGCAACGTGACGCTGCTCGGCGACGCGATCCACACCATGACGCCCGGTCGCGGGATCGGCGCCAACACGGCGTTGCGTGACGCGCAGGCGTTGTGCCGCAAGCTGATCGCTGTTTCGCAGGGCACCGAGGAGCTGATCCCGGCGATTGCCGCGTACGAGGCGGACATGCGGGAGTACGGGTTCAAGGCCGTACTCGAGTCGCGCGACCAGATCGACGGCAGCGCGCCGATCCACAAGCCGGTGATCGGACGCCTGATGCTGGCGGGTTTCCGCACGTTCCTCCGCGTCACGAACCGGGTGCCGGCGCTCAAGCGGAAGTTCATGGCCGCCGAAACCGAACTCCGCGACACGACGGAGCAACTAGATTCGAATCATGAGGTTGTTCGAACCGGGTGACGTGGCGGTGCGCCGGGAGGTCCTGCACGGCCGGGTGTGGTCCGAGATGCCGACACGAGTCGTGGCCGACTCACCGGACCTCCTGGCCGTGTTCGTCGAACCCGGCACACCGCTGAACTATCCGGAGCACCACTACCCGCACCCGTGGGACAAGCCGTCACGCGGGTTCTGGCGCGGCAACGGCAAGCTGATGCTGCACCGGCCCGGCGACGCGTACTCCGTGGACCTGTTCTGGCGCGGGCCGGACCGGGTGTTCAGCGACTTCTACCTCAACCTGCAGGCACCGTTCGAGCGCACGGACGACGGGTTCAACACCCTCGACCACGCGCTCGACTACCGCATGCACCTCGACGGGCGCTGGGAACAGTTGGACCTCGACGAGTTCGAACGCGACGTCGCCGTCGGCAAGTACTCGGCCGCCGAAGCCGAGGCGATCCGGCTGGAAGGCAAAAAGATCGAAGCCATGCTCTCTTCCGGCGACATCTGGTGGGACCTCGCCTGGGTGGACTGGACACCGTGAAGGTTCGCCCCCTGTCCCAGGAGACCTTGGTCTCGGAGTTGGTACAGCGAATAGTTCCGTTGCCGGGCCGGGCTCGGGTGATCATCGACGGCGCGTTCGGCACCGGTGAGCTCGCCGACGCGCTGGTGGAACCACTGCGGACGCTGGGACGCCCGGCCGTGCGGGTGTCCACAACGGACTTCCTGCGGCCGGCCTCGTTGCGGCTCGAACACGGGCGCACGGACCCGTACTCCTACCGGCACGACTGGTTCGACTTCGGCGGGCTGCAACGGGAAGTGCTGGACTCCGGGGACAAGGTGCTGCCGTCGTTGTGGAACGCGGCGACCGACCGGGCCAGCCGCGCGGACTACGTCGAGCTGCCGGACAGCGGTGTCGTGCTGGTCGACGGCACGTTGCTGCTGGACCGGTGGCTGCCCGCCGACCTGACCGTCCACCTGTGGCTCTCCCCCGCCGCGCTGCGACGTCGCACGGATCCCGATCTCCAGTGGACGATCCCGGCCTACGACGACTACGAACCCGTGGCGGACGTGAACGTGCGCTACGACCACCCAGAGCGTCCCGGCCTGGTGGTGTCGTGAGTGTTTTCCGTCGCTATGACGACGGAAAACACTCACGACCTGTAGCCTCGGGATTGTGATGCGACCGGAGAACAGGATGCGCTGGCAGTTGCTGCTGGCCGTGTTCCTGCCCGGCGTGTTCGCCTTCACGTTCTTCCACAACCCGGCCGAGCTGATCGCCGCAGTGGCCGCCATGGCCGTGATCGTGCTGGTCGTGGCCCCGCGCCTGCCGCAGGCCACGCCGCAGCGGGTCCGCTCGCTCTCGTTGCGCGAACGCGCCGAACGCGCCGCCCAACTCCGTCTCCGCGACCCCGACGCCGCGGGTCGTCCCCGTCCACGAGCACCGGGATGCCAGGGCTGATTCCTCGCCCACATCCCAACTCAAGACGGAGAACCAAACCGTGTTCCACGACCTGGGCTCAGCCCTGGCCGGGCTCGGCTCACCCGCGCTCGCCATCGTCCTGTTCACCGTGGCGGTGCGGCTGCTGCTGCACCCCCTCTACCGCGCCGCCGTCCGCGGCGAGAAGGCGAAAGCCAAGCTCGCCCCGGAGATCCGCAAGCTCAACAAGAAGTACGGCAAGGACCTCACCAAACTCACCGAGGAAACCCAGAAGGTCTACAAGAAGAACGGCGTCTCTATGTTCGCGGGCATCCTGCCGATGCTCGCCACAATCCCGTTCTTCATGGTGATGTACCGCCTGGTCACGACACCGAACCCGCTGCTGGACGGACAGTTGTTCGGCTTCTCGCTCGGCATCC
The DNA here is from genome assembly GCF_030269605.1 of Lentzea sp. NBRC 105346. GTDB lineage: Bacteria > Actinomycetota > Actinomycetes > Mycobacteriales > Pseudonocardiaceae > Lentzea. The sequence goes on along the minus strand of NZ_BSTQ01000009.1, from coordinate 316,840 downwards.
ACTTCACCAACGGCTACGCGTGGGTGTTCCTGGTGCTGTTCGCTTTGCTGGCCGTGGTCGCGTGGCTGACCGTGCGCTGGCAGAAGGCGCAACAGGATCCGGAGGCGCCGCCGGTGCCGTTCGCGAAGTTCCTGCGGGTCATGCCCTTCGCCACGGTGCTGGTCGCCGCGTGGCTGCCGCTGGCGGCGGGGTTGTACCTGCTCACCACGACCACGTGGACGTTCGCGGAACGGGCGATGCTCTACCGCATCCTCAGCTGAAGCTGGGCGAACAAGCGGACCAGCGGGTCGTTCAGATCGAGATCGATTCGCTTCAACCGGTACCGCAACGTGTTGGGGTGCACGTGCAGCTGCTCCGCGGCGGCTCGCACGTCACCCTGCGCGTCCAGCCACACCAGCAACGTCTTCGCCAGCTCCGGATCCAGGGCGTCGATCCGCGGATCGCGGATGCGCGGGTTGTCCGCGAGCAACGCCAGCGTCTCGCTGACCAGCACCTGTGACCGCACATCGGCGAGCGTCGCGACGTCGGTGTCGAGGTCGCGGCGCATCGCGTCGAGCACGCGGTCGGCCTCCTGCCGCGACGTGCGCACGTCGTCCAAAGTGGACACCGTGGATCCGACCGCGGCCTGTGCCGCGATGCCGAGGTGGCGGCGCGCCGTGGTGACGATCTCGCGCGTGAGCCCGAGAAGTTGTGCTCCTGGCACGAGATCCGGCAGCAGGACGTAGGTGCGGCCGCCGGCCTCGCTGACCAGCGCGCTGCGCCGGTACGCCGCCGCGTGCACGGAGATCAGCCCGGTCATCTCCGCGCGGCGCAGCTCGATCTCGCTGCGGCCGCCCTCGCCGCGCAGCACGAAAACCACTACCGCGGCGGGTTTCGCGGGGTCGGCGCCGATCTGGCCGGCCACGGTCGCGGCGTCCATGCGGCCGTCGAGCAACGCCATCAGCAGGTTTTCGCGGAACCGCGACGTGGGCTGGTTGCGTTGCTGGATCAGGTGCAGCGCGGTCACGCGGGCCGCGCCGAGCAACGCGCGTTCGGCCTGCTCCGCCAGTGGCGTGTCGCCTTCCTGCACCCAGATCGTGCCGAGCGGCTGCGCGCCGGCGTGGATGCCGACCGCGATGCGGCGCCGGATGCCGAGCTCGGGCCGTTCGTCGATGCGCACGACCTCCTCGCCGGAACGCAGCAGGTTGTAGACGCCCCACTCGCGCAGCATCTTCAGGTACGGCTCGGGCCCCTGGCGGCCGAGGATCGAGAGGCGGCGCAGCTCGTCGACCTCGTCGGACGAGCGGGAGTAGGCGAGCACGCGGCTCGCGGTGTCCTCGATGCTGACGATGCCGCCGGTGAGCGTGGCAATCGTTTGCGCGAGCGCGAACAGGTCGCCGAGGACCTCGCCGTCGTCGGTCGCCGTGGTGAGCACGCCGCGGGCCAACGCCTCCAGGTGCTCCCAGCGGACCTCCGGCCGGACGCTCAGCAGTGCCACCCCGGAGTCGGTCGCGGCCTGCTCCAGCGGTTGCGTCGACTCCTTCACCGCGACAGCCGCCGCACCGGCCCGTCCAGCGGCTCTGACCAGTGGCAACGCCGCCCGGCCGCGTGCACCGATGATGAGCACGAGGTCGCCTGGCCGGACGTCCGGCGGGTCGTCCGGATCCATGATCACGACGTCGCGGACCTCGGCCTCCAGGCCGTGCGGCACCACCCGTACCTCGACGAGCGGGTCGCCGAGGGCCATCAGGATCTGACGCAGGCTCATGGTTGGCCGATCGTACATCTCGCCATGCGAAGTTTGGCGAGATGCACAACGGTTACGCCTGCCCGCAGCCCTACATTTCAGGGACCGCGAATGTGAAAGGGAGTTGCCAGTGGACGCCGTGACCCGTGTTCCGTTGCCCGTGAACGAGCCGGTGCTGCAGTACGCCCCCGGTTCTGCCGAGCGCGCGGAACTGCAGGCGAAGCTGGCCGAGCTCCAGAAGGAGCCCCTCGAGCTCACCGCGACCATCGGCGGCGAGCAGCGCATGGGTGGTGGCGAGCGCGTCGACGTCGTGCAGCCGCACAACCACCGTTCCGTCCTCGGTACGTTCGCCTCTGCGACCCAGAAGGACACCGAGGACGCCCTCAAGGCCGCTCGTGAGGCCGCTCCCGCGTGGCGCGCCCTGTCCTACGACGACCGCGCCGCGATCCTGCTCCGCGCCGCCGACCTGCTCGCCGGCCCGTGGCGGCAGACGATCAACGCCGCCACGATGCTCGGTCAGTCCAAGACCGCGTTCCAGGCCGAGATCGACTCCGCGTGCGAGCTCATCGACTTCTGGCGCTTCAACGTCGCGTTCGGCCGCAACCTGATCGCCGAGCAGCCGATCTCCTCCCCCGGCGTGTGGAACCGCACGGACCACCGCCCGCTCGAGGGTTTCGTCTACGCGATCACGCCGTTCAACTTCACCGCCATCGCGGCGAACCTGCCGACCGCGCCCGCGTTGATGGGCAACGTGGTGCTGTGGAAGCCGTCGCCGACGCAGATGTTCTCCGCGCACCTCACCATGCGGCTGCTCGAAGAGGCCGGTCTGCCGCCGGGTGTCATCAACCTGCTGCCGGGTGACGGTCTGGCCGTCTCCGAGGTCGCGCTGAACTCCCCCGACCTCGCGGGCATCCACTTCACCGGCTCGACCGCCACGTTCCAGAAGCTGTGGGGCCAGGTCGGCGCGAACATCGCGTCCTACAAGTCGTACCCGCGCATCGTCGGCGAGACCGGCGGCAAGGACTTCGTGCTGGCGCACCCGTCGGCCGACCCGGACGTGCTGCGCGTCGCGCTGATCCGCGGTGCCTTCGAGTACCAGGGCCAGAAGTGCTCGGCCGCTTCCCGTGCGTACGTCCCGCGTTCCGTCTGGAACGTCATCAAGGACCAGTTCCTGGCCGAGGTCGAGGCGCTGACCTACGGCGACGTCACGGACTTCTCCAACTTCGGCGGTGCGGTGATCGACCGTCGTTCGTTCGACAAGCTCTCGGGCGTTCTGTCCGCCGCGCGGTCCGACTCCTCGCTGGAGATCGCCGCCGGTGGCACCGCGGACGACTCGGACGGTTTCTTCGTGCGCCCGACCGTTCTGCTGGGCGCCAACCCGTCGCACGATGTGTTCACCACCGAGTTCTTCGGCCCGGTGCTCGCGATCCACGTGTTCGACGACACCGACTACGACACCGTGCTGCGCCAGATGGAGAGCGCCACGGCGTACGGCCTCACCGGCTCGATCATCGCGCGTGACCGTCAGGCCGTCGCGCACGCTCAGGCCGAGCTCCGGTTCGCGGCGGGCAACTTCTACGTCAACGACAAGCCGACCGGTGCGGTCGTGGGCCAGCAGCCTTTCGGCGGCGGCCGCGCGTCCGGCACGAACGACAAGGCGGGGTCGATCCACAACCTGCTCCGCTGGGTGAGCCCGCGCTCCATCAAGGAGACCTTCGTGGCTCCGACCTCCCACCTCCACCCCCACCAGGGAGCCTGATCATGCTGCGCAGCACCCTGCTGATGGCGGCGCGTTCCTCCTGCGCCCGCAAGGTCGTCGAGTCCTCTCCGCTGACCAAGCCCGTCGTCGACCGGTTCGTCGCGGGTGAGGACGTCGAGTCCGCGATCCGGACCACCGCGGAGGTGCTCGCGGACGGCCGGCTCGTCACGCTGGACCACCTCGGTGAGGACACGGCCGACGCCGAGCAGGCGACCGCGACCGTCGAGGCGTACCTGAAGCTGTTGGGGCGCCTGGAAAGCCGTGGGCTGACCTCGGGCGCCGAGGTGTCGGTGAAGCTGTCGGCGGTGGGCCAGTTCCTGCCGATCGACGGCGAGAAGATCGCGCTGGAGAACGCGCGCCGCATCTGTTCCGCGGCGGCGGTGACCGGCACGACGGTGACGCTGGACATGGAGGACCACACCACCACCGACTCGACGCTGGGCATCCTGCGCGACCTGCGCGTGGACTTCCCGTGGGTCGGCGCGGTGCTGCAGGCCTACCTGCACCGCACCGAGCAGGACTGCCGCGACCTCGCGTACGAGGGCTCGCGCGTGCGGCTGTGCAAGGGCGCCTACCAGGAGCCGGCTTCCGTGGCGTACCAGGACAAGTCCGAAGTGGACATGTCGTACGTGCGCTGCCTGAAGATCCTGATGGCCGGTTCCGGTTACCCGATGGTCGCCTCACACGACCCGCGGTTGATCGCGATCGCGGCCGAGCTGGCTCAGGGCCGGTCGCTGGACTCGTACGAGTTCCAGATGCTCTACGGCATCCGGCCCGACGAGCAGCGCCGCATCGCCGCCGCGGGCAACCGGATGCGCGTGTACGTGCCCTACGGCGACGAGTGGTACGGCTACTTCATGCGCCGGCTCGCCGAGCGTCCCGCGAACGTCGCGTTCTTCATGCGTTCGCTGCTGACGACGAACTGACTAGTGCTTCGAGGCGTTTCTTCGCCTCCTCGCGATCGTCGAAGGCCTCGACAACGGTGTTGAGGCTTTCGACGGCAAGTTCGAGCTTCAGCGCTTCGTTCTTCAGGCCGCGCATGATCTGTACCGCCTGGTGCGCGAGCGCCAGCGCGTTCTCCAGTTCGTACCGCGTCTCCGCGCACAGCCGGGCGTAGACCGCGAGCACGTCGCCGTACGACGCGGTCTTGTGCAGCTCTTCGCGTGGTTTCGTCATGTGCCACAACACGATCGCGAAGTGCGCCGCCTCGCGTGATGCCTCGAACCGTTCCGCGCCGCGGAGGTTGAGCGCGAGCTGGTGCACGGCCCCGATGTGCGCCGCGGGGTTGCGGTGCCGCAGGCTTCGCCAGATCTCGATGACCTGTTCGGCCACCGCGATCGCCTGGTCGTGATGTTCCAGCTCGGACAGCGCCCGGCCGAGCGTGTGCAGTGATCCGGCGAGGCTGGGCCCGTAGACCCCGATCAGCTGCTGCGGCAGGGTTTTGCAGATTTCCAGCAGCCGGGCGGTCTGGGCGTCGGCCTCGTCGTCCCGTTCGCCGATCAGCAGCAGCTCGGTGTGCTGGGCGATCGCGCGCGCGTAGTTCACCTGGTAGCGCACGGTGTCCTCGGCCGCGAGCTCCTTCAGCAGCTCCATGCACTCCGTGGCCGCGGCGATCTCCACGTCGTAGTTTCGCGTCACCAGAACAACGTTGTGCAACGCCGTGGCGAGCCCGGCACGTCCCTCGGCATCCGTCGCGAGCTCCCGCCACAGCACGACGGCCTCCTCGGCGACCAGCGGTGCCTCGGAGATGTGACCGGTCTCGTCGAGCAGCTGGCTGTGCCGCATGACCGCGTCCGCGAGCTCCCTGGTGAACTCGGGGTTCGCCGGTGCCAGCCTGCGGAACACCTCGATCGCCTCGGCCACGGCCTCGGCGGCTGTCTCGGGTCGTCCGAAGTCGGCGAGGATGCGGCCGGCCAGCGCGAGGTTGCGGGCGAGTTCGGGTTCGTAGCGCGGATCGGTGTGGGTCGCCTCGCGCCAGTGGGCCAGCGACAGCTCCACGGCGTCGGCGGCCTCTTCCTTACGTCCGACCGTGAACAGCCGCCTGGCCAACGCGCTCGCGACGCGGGCGAAGTCCACCCGGAAGAGCGCCGGGTACATCTCCGCCAGTCCCTGGAACATCACCGCGGCGCGGCTGATCGCGTCGACCGCCTCGTCCGGCATGCCGAGCGCGGCGTACCGGTAGCTGATCTGCTCCATCGCGGCGGCGAGCTGCGGCAGCGTCTCCGGGTCCTCCTCGGCGATCCGCTTCCAGAGTTCGATCGCCTCCTCCGACGTCTTCAGGACCTCGTCGTTGCGTTCCAGGGCGATCAGCCGCAGGCTCAGGTCGCCCAGCGCGTCGGCGAGCAGCGCGCGGTTCTCCGGGTCCTGCTCGGCGAGCTTGCGGTAGGCGTCGACCTCTTCATATGACGCGTCGGCGGCCTCCTCGCGCAGCCCGGCGATCGCGGTGCGGGCGCTGAGGTTGCCCCACATCTCGGCCTGTTCGAGCAGGTCCTCGCTGTGCTTCAGGGTGTGGTCGAGGAGCCGTTTCGTGATCATCGACGGCAGTGCGTCCAGCGCGAAGTTCTCGTCGGCGAAGACGCGCCTGGCGACCTGTTCCAGCGCGGGCAGGCCGGCGATGCCGGCGAGCGCGCGCAGGGTGGAGATGTCGACCTCGTCGACCAGTTCCTTGCCCTTGCGGGTGAACAGCTCGTCGACCTTCGGTTTCAGCTGCGGCCACCGGGTCGCGGCGTGGACGAGGAGGTCGGGGTTCTCCTCCGTTGGCGCGACGGCTAGGTAGTCCTCGGCCAGCTTCCGTTGTGGCGTGCCCGTGTCGCGCGCCTTGAGCTGACGGACGAGCTGCGTGCGGTTGACGTCCAGCGGGTCGCCGTGCACCGCGGTGAGCGCCGCCATGTGCAGGTCGAGGACGGTCTCGTCGGCGATCGCCGGCGGTTCCTGCGTTGGCGGTTCGGTGCTCAGCGCCTTGGCGAACGCCTTGCACGCCAACATGAAGCTGCGCTTGCGGTTGTCGAGCGCCGGGCTGAGCGGCCGGTCGGTCACGACGTAGTCGAAGTCCGCGACGCGCTGCCGCGTGGACGACCACCACCAGCCGGTCGTGCGGGACGTGAGCAGCACGCGGTGCGCCCCGCCCCGGATCGAGCTCTGCAGCTCCTTGAACAGGTCGGGCCACGTCCAGCGGTCCGCGTCGTCGATGACGAGCAGCTTCTTGCCGTCGTCGTCCCAGTCCTTCCGGACCTGTTCGACCAGACGCGTCTTGCCCGAACCCGCGGGGCCGTGCACGAGCAGCGCGGCCAGCGGGTGCGGGGCGTTCTTCCATTCGGCCAGCTCCGCGAGCTCGGCGGAGCGGCCGTGGAACGGCACGACCTCCGCACGGGCATCAAGCAGTTCGGCAACGCTTCGTGCTCGATCCACCCCACAATAGTGCGGGCTGTCCGTCGCGTTGGGTACTTGAACCACACGTTCGTGTGGGATTGCCCCTGCGGCCAATTTTCCTTGCCACGTCACGGGATCGATCATTTCTGGTGGAGCCCGTCCACCGTTGCGTTGGCTACTGTGCGTGATCACGCTTGACCCGGTTCGTATCGCAACAGTACTTTCGAAACATGTCTTTCGATAAGGCTCGCGTCCTGACGGCCCAGGACTTGCGCGCGATGAGCCACCCGTTGCGGGTGCGGCTCATCGCGCTTCTCGAGACGGAGGGCCCGCTCACGGCCACCGAGGCGGCTGCGCGGTTGGAGACGACGCCCGCCAACTGCTCGTTCCACCTGCGGCTGCTGGCGCGGCACGGGTTCGTCGAGGAAGCCGCTGGTGGGGTGGGCAGGCAGCGCCCGTGGCAGGTGGTCGAGGAGATCACTCAGATCAAGTCCGACACGCTCGACGAGGAGTCGATGCCGGCGTTGCGCGCCCTCGACGAGATCGAGATGCAGACCTTCCGCGACGCCGTGGCGTCATATCTGCGTACACGCGACCAGTACCCACCGGAGTGGCGCGAGGCGGTCGGACGGTCGTGGGCCACCGTGCATCTGACCGCCGCCGAGACCGCGGAGCTGAAGCAGAAGCTCCACGCGGTGTTCGAGCCGTACATGGAGCTGGGCCGTCCGTCTCGGCGCCGTCCGGGGACGGTTCCGGTGATGGCTCAGCAGGCGTTGATCCCGTTGCGTATGCCGGAGGCCACCGATGTTTGAGATCTCGGAGTCGCCGGACGGCCGCTGGCAGCTGGTGGCCGACTCGTCGGGTGTGCTGCACCTGCTCGACCTCATGTTCCCGGACGAGCCGCCGTGGCCGCTCACGGTGCCCGGAGTGCCCGGTCCGTGGGCGCGTGACTCCTCGGGTTTCTCCTTGCTGACGCCCTCCGGTCCGAGCTTCTTCTCACTGCTCCATGGCTCCGTCCCGAAATTGTCAGACCCCTCCGACACAATCGGAGCGTGCTGATAGCCCTCGTTCCGGAAGCGGACTCCGCAGGCCGGTTGCGCAAGATCTCGGAGGACGGGTCCCCCGCCGGCCCGGTCGTCGAGACTGCCGACCTGCCCGCAGCCGTGTCCTCGATGGAGCGTCTGCACAAACCCAGATGGGTGTGGGCGTCGACGCCGGAGGTGTACCCGGACCTACTGGCGGCCGGCGTGCGCGTAGAGCGCTGCCACGACCTGACGTTGACCGAGGGCCTACTCCTGGCCCACGCCGGCCGCCACCGTGAACCGCGCGAACTCCCAGCCGCCATCGCCCGCGTACTGGGCCTACCCCCACCACCCGACGCCGGCCCACGCAAGCGCGACGCGCAACCCACCCTGTTCGAGCCTGTTCCCGCTTCATTGCCTGGAGGTGTAGACCCACTGGACGCGGTGGGCCGGGTTTTCGGTGCCCAGCAAGCAAACCCGTTGTTCGACCAACTGCGCTTGCTGGTCGCCGCAGACTGCGCAAGCTGGCTGGCCGCATGCGAGATGACCTTCCACGGCCTCCCGTGGCGAGAGGACGTGCATCTTTCGCTCCTGGAGGACCTACTCGGCCCACGCACACCGCCCGGCGTACGCCCCCGCAAACTGGCAGCCCTGGCCGACCGCATCGTCGCGGCGTTCGGCGGTCGCGCGGTGAACCCGGACGCCCCCGGCTCGATCGTGCAGGCGTTCGCCTGGGAGGGCATCGACATCCCGTCGGCGCGAGCGTGGGTGCTGCGTTCCCTGGACCACCCGGCCGTGGCACCTTTGCTGGAGTACAAGGAACTCCAGCGCCTGTGGACCGCGCACGGCTGGTCGTGGCTGGACGCGTGGGTGTCCGATGGCAGGTTCCGCCCGGAGTACGTAGTGGGCGGGGTCGTCTCCGGCCGCTGGGCGTCGAACGGCGGCGCGGCCCTGCAGATCCCGCGCATCCTCCGCACAGCGATCCGAGCAGACCCAGGCCACCTTCTAGTGGCCGCCGACGCCGCCCAACTGGAACCCCGTGTGCTGGCAGCACTTTCCGGCGACCAACGCCTGGCCGAGGCGTGCGGCGACGACGACCTCTACGCCGCAATCGCCAGCGACTCGTTCCAAGGCGAACGCCCCAAGGCCAAAATCGCCATGCTGTCAGCGATGTACGGCGGCACCAGCGGCGAGGCCGGCCCGCTGCTAGCAGTACTACGCCGCCGCTTCCCTTCGGCGGTCGGCTACGTGGAGTCCGCCGCCCAGGCAGGGGAACAGGGCCGCATGGTCCGCTCCCGCCTGGGCCGAACCTCTCCAACCCCATCGGACGCGTGGCGCGAACTGACCGGCGCCGCAGACGACGCCGGCGACTCGGCCGCCCGCTCCCGCCAGGCCGCGCGCAACTGGGGCCGCTTCACCCGCAACTTCGTAGTCCAGGCGAGCGCGGCGGACTGGACCGCCGCCCTACTAGCCGTCCTCCGCACCCACCTACCCCCGGACGCGCACCTGGTGTTCTTCCAGCACGACGAGGTCCTGGTCCACTGCCCAGCCCCTGCCGCGGAGGCGGCGTGCGACGCCATCACGAGCGCGGCGCGCGAAGCAACCAGACTCCTGTTCGGCGACACGCAGGTCCGCTTCCCCATGCGCGCAGTCCCAGTCGAGTCCTACGCGGACGCCAAGTAACCCGCACGGCGAGCACGCCCCACCCCAATGCCGACCGCGCGCCCACGCGCCACTGTCCCAATGCCAACCGCGCGCCCACGCGCCACCGTCCGCACAACGCACCCCGCGCACCCCGGACACCCAGGCACCCGGACATCCAGGCATCCAGGCATCCAGGCATCCAGGCATCCGCCGCAGCCCACCACTGTCCGCTCTCGCCGCAGCCCGCACATCCCGCCGCAGCCCCCGCAGACCGCAGTCGCGCCCGCCGCAGCCCCACAGACGGCAGTCGCGGCCGCCGCAACGCGCACACGCTGCCGTCCCCGCACGCTGGCGCAGGCGTCCCCCGCCCCCAGGGGTCCCCTGCTTTCATTTTTCCATCCACCACCGACAATTCCGGACGCCGCCGGTCCGACGCGAACTCCCCTGCCCCGCTCCGCGCCCGCCGCGCACGCTCTCGCAGGCGTCCCCCGCCCCAGGGCCCTGCCAACATTCTCCCCACTGGCACTGACAATTCCGGACGCCACAGTCCCACCCGAAGGTCCCGCCAACACCCCGGTGCACGCTCTCGCCCCGCCCACCGCGGATGCTCACGCCACACCCCGCGCCCGCCGCACGTGCCCACCCATTCCCCACGTGCGCCGCGCACTCACCTGGCCGCTCCCCCCACCGCGCACCTGCCGCAAGCGCACGCTGCCAACGAGGCCCTACCTTGATTTCCGACCACCACCGACGATCCCCGGACCCCACGGGGTCCCACGCACTCCCCTCCGCGCACGCGTCCGCCCACCGGCACGCGCCTGACCACTCCCCACAGCCGCCGCGCACTTCCCCGCCCACCCGCGCCCGCCGTGCAAGCACCCGCCCGCTCCGCAGGCCCACCGCGCGCACACTTGCCCGCTCGCCGCGCAGGCTCCCGCAGGCGTCCCCCGCCCCAAGGGGCCCCTGCCGCAATCCTCCCACCCACCACTGACAATCCCGTCCCAACCGACCCACCCAAACGCCCCATCCACTCGGCCGAACACCGCACCCCACGCACCCCGCCCACCGCTCCCAAACCCGCAGGCCCCCGCCCCACATCCCGATCTTGATCCCCCACCCCCAGCACGGCATTGCTCCAAACGGGTGCTTCTCTTTTGGTCGTGAGAGCGCTCTCATAGTGGCCAGCACCACACGCCCTGCCCGTGACAAGGAGGTCACTCGCGCATGAGCCGCCGACGCCGCATTCTCGCGGCCACGACCGCACTGCTCGCCGCGATACCCGTCGCGGTCGTCGCCATGTCCGCCCAGGCGGCCATTCCCCCCACGCCGTCCGGCTGGACGTTCGTGTGGGGCGACGACTTCAACGGTGCTGCGAACACGCTCCCGTCTTCGTCGAACTGGATCTTCGATCTCGGGCACGCCTATCCCGGTGGTCCGGGCAACTGGGGCACCGGTGAGATCCAGAACTACACCAACAGCACCAACAACATCAGGCTCGACGGCGCGGGCAACCTCCGCATCACGGCCCAGCGCGACGGCGCGGGCAACTGGACGTCCTCGCGCATCGAGACGCAGCGGTCGGACTTCAAGCCGGCGGCGGGCGGCAAGCTCGCCATCGAGGGGCGCATCCAGATGCCGAACGTCACCGGCCAGGCGGCGCTCGGCTACTGGCCAGCGTTCTGGGCGCTCGGGTCGCCCTACCGCGGCAACTACTGGAACTGGCCGTCCATCGGTGAGTTCGACATCATGGAGAACGTCAACGGCATCAACTCCGTCTGGGGCGTACTCCACTGTGGAGTGAACCCCGGCGGGCCGTGCAACGAGACGAGCGGCATCGCGTCGAACCGCCCCTGCCCCGGTTCGTCGTGCCAGTCCGCGTTCCACACGTACCGCTTCGAGTGGGACGACGGTCTCAAGCAGTTCCGCTGGTACGTGGACGGCCAGCAGTTCCACACGGTCAACCGCGACCAGGTCGGCGCGGGCACGTGGGACCAGATGACGACTCACGCCGGCTACTTCATCCTGCTGAACCTCGCGATGGGCGGCGCCTTCCCGAACGCGCTCGCCGGCCAGACCCCCACCGCCGCAACGGTTCCCGGCCACTCGCTGGTCGTCGACTACGTCGCGGTCTACCGGTCCGGCGGTGGCGGCGGCACCACGACGACGAACCCGACAACCACCACGTCGTCCAACCCCGGCGGCGGCTACAACGCCTACAGCGAGATCCAGGCGGAGAGCGCCCAGGAACGCTCCGGCGGCACGATCGGCACGGTGTCCGAAGGCGGATCGGGCGTGCACCAGATCGCGAACGGCGGTTATCTGAAGTTCTCGGGCGTCAACTTCGGCAGCAGCACGGCCCGGCAGTTCTACGCCCGCGCGGCCTCCGGCGCGACCGGCGGCGTCAGCGGCCTCGTCGAGGTGCGCCTCGACAGCCGCACCGCCGCGCCGATCGGCAGCTTCGCCATCGCCGGCACCGGCGGCTGGCAGTCGTGGACGACCGTCCCGGCGAACATCAGCGGGGTCACCGGCACCCACGACGTCTACATCACCTTCACCAGCGGCCAGCCCGCGCCGTACGTGAGCTTGAACTGGGTGAAGTTCGGCACGTGAGCCTGTGGCGGGGTCCGGATGCCTCCTTCCTCCGGACCCCGCCACGCCCAATCCGAAGGCACCCGCTAGACTCGTTCCGCAACACGGACGATTAGCTCAGCGGGAGAGCACTACCTTGACACGGTAGGGGTCACTGGTTCAATCCCAGTATCGTCCATCGAAAGGGCCTGATCAGGGCCCTTTTTTCGTGCTCGGAACCGGTAGTGCGGCTCGGGACGATCAGACCGGTCGTCGACCTGCCGGGACTTTGAGACGATGACGACGTGTACCGCGAGCACCCCGCGCCCGCCGGGCTGGCCTGCCTGTGGACCCGCGAGTCCACGGAGCCGCACGTCGCGCGCGTCGTGCCGGACGGCTGCACCGACCTGATCTGGGTTCCGGACACCGGCGCCCTGTTCGTGGCGGGCCCGGACACCGAGGCGCACCTGACGACGATCCGGCCGGGCCGCATGTTCGGGGTGCGCTTCCCGCCCGGCGCGGGCCCGGCGGTGTTCGGCGTGCCCGCGCACGCCCTGCGCGACCTCCGCGTGCCGCTCACCGAGCTGGTGCCGGCGGCTCGCCTCACCTCGTCCAACGACATCGTGACGTTCGCCGAACAACGCCTGCGCCCGGACCCGGCGGTCGCCGCGACGGCGCATGCGTTGCGGCACAACGATGTCGCGTCCGTGGCGTGGGAGCTCGGCCTGAGCACGCGCCAGCTGCACCGGCGTTGCCTGGACGCGTTCGGCTACGGACCCAAGATGCTGCAACGGGTCCTGCGCTTCGACCGCGCCATGAAACTGGCCTGGGCGGGCACGCCGTTCGCGTCGATCGCCGCCGAGTCCGGGTACGCCGACCAGGCCCACTTGTCCCGTGAGGTCAAGGAGTTCGCCGGCGTCCCGCTGCGTCAGCTGATCCGCCCGTAGGCCTTCAGCTTGAGCAACGCGTCGATCGTCACGATCGGCCGCCACTCGAAGCGCGTCACCGGCGTCCACGCCGCCCACGGGAAGTCCCAGCCACCGTCTTCCTTTTGCGCCGCAACGAGTTCGTCCAGACTGCGCGCGAACTCCTCGTCGCTGTACCACCGCCGCGCCAGGCTGGTCGGCGTGGGCGCGAAGTCGTGCGGCTTGTGTGCTTCCTCTTCGGGAATGCCGTCCAGGACAAGCTGTTCCCTGACGATCCGCCCCAACCGTTCGGCCGCCTCCTCGGCGCGCCGCCGGTCCGGCACCTCGTCGAGGAACATGCGGCACGCGTTGGCCTCATAGGGATGCGTGCTGGTCAGGCCGTCGATCTGCCGCCAGCAGTACTCGGTCGCCTCGTCGAGCCACGGGTGACTGATCTTCATCTTGTGCAACGCCGACACCACCTGCGCGGTCAGCAACAAGCAGCCCTGACCGTCCATCTCGATCCACGGCGCGTGCGGGTAGTCCCGCCCACTCGTGAGCCCGAACGGCACCCCGTTGTTCGAGATCTTGGTCAGCCAGTCGAGCACCGGCGGCACGTGCACCGACGCGCCCAGTTCACCGAGCAGGTGCAACGCGCTTAGCACGTGCAGCGGCTGACTTGTCGGACCCCGCCCGTCCGGCTCGAGCGCGTGCCCGTAGCCGCCGTCGTCGTTGCGGTACGCGAGCAGCGCCGTCAGCACCGGCTCGGCCGGGCCGCCGTCGAAGAGGAACTCGAATCGCCGCTGCTCCAGGACGCGGGCGTTGTGCCACATGAAGGACCTAGCTCGTTCGATCATGCCTCGAACGTAGGCGCATGCGGCGGCCCCGGTCTTGAACGAATCGGACACCCATCTGGGCGATCCTCCTCAATCGATCAGCCCCACGGGGAACCGGCGCTGTGTAAAAATCCTCTAAGGGAGAGGGCACTGAGGGGAGCTGAGCATGCCTGCGATCGAGTTCATGGCGAGCACGCCGGTCATGGGTCAAGCGGTGGGTGACGTGGTCGGGAGCGGGATCTCCTCGCTCGTCGGCACGTCCCAGACGAAGTTCAGTATCGATCCCGCCGAGGCCCAGAAGCTCATCGACGGCCTGAACAAGGCGAAGGAAGAGCTACTCAAGCTCTACGACGACGCCATGGACATCGCAAACGTCAACTCGCCCGGCAAGGACCTCTACAGCGGGTTCGCGACGATTGCCATTCGCCAGGCGGCTGGGGAACAGGAGGGTGGCTACCGCTGGGCGAATCGCCAGGCCCGCGACGCCCTTGACCAGACCATCCTGAGCATCCAGGACGCGCTCAAGGTCTACCGAGAGACCGAAGCCAACAACACCGCTGTTTTTTAGGGGAAATCACTCGTGAACCGTCTCGCGTTGACCGCTCTGGCCACGATCGCCGCAGCGGGGCTCCTCGTCGGCTGCGACTCGAAGACGCCGGGCACCGCCACGACGGCACCGGGCACGGGCGGCAACACCGGATCCCCGACGTCGACCTCCGCCTCGAGCAGCGGTGAGGCGCCACCCGTCACCGGCACCCCGCTCAGCCTCGACAAGTTCAAGACCGATCCATGCACGCTGCTGACGCCGGAGCAGATCACCCAACTCGGCGACATGAAGCCGGGCGAAAAGCGTGACCGCAGCGGTCAGCCCCAGTGCATCTGGCACCCGAAGGCGCCCACCGGAGCGTTCTCCTTCACGTACACGTTCAGCAAGAGCACGCTGAACGACTACTACAAGGGCAAGAGCAACTATCCGTATTTCAAACCGGCGCAGGTTTCCGGCTATCCGGCCGCGAGTTTCGACGGCATTGACGGCGTCCACGGTGACTGCAGCACCGTCGTCGCATTGTCGGACAAGACGGCGCTGATGGTCCAGGTCAACATGAGTACCAAGACCGCGCCCAACTATTCGACGCCGTGCACCGTGTCGGAAAAGGGCGCGGCCATCGCGATCGAGGGGCTGAAGTGAGGCAGCGATGACGAATCCTCAATCACCGGTCGACATGGATTTGTCAGGCTTCGGCCTGATGACCTTGGGCATAGGGGCCGACAAGATCTACAGCTGGTTCCACGATGGCAAGGGTCCCGAGGCGACGACGGACATGAGCGATCAGGGCTTCGCCAGCCTGTCCAACGGTCACGCGAACGTCGCTCAGCTGATCAACGACGCCGTGCGCGCGTCGGGCGCCAGCTGGGAAGGCGCCGCCGGTGATCAGGCGCGCGCCAACACCTCTCCCCTCGGCACCTGGGCCACCGCGACCGGCGACAGCGCACAGCAAGCGTCGAACGCGAGCTTCGAGATCGGAAGTGCGTTCCGCCAGGCCAAGAACTCGGTCCAACCACCCGTCCAGGTGCCTGACAAGCCCTGGTACCAGCCCGTCGCCTTCTGGGACACGGACTACGACGACGCTCTGGAAAAGCAGCAGCAGGTGAACGAGGCGAACATGCGCGTCCTCAACACCTACGCGAGCTCCGCCAACAGCGCCTCCAGCAATCTTCCGACGTTCGAGTCCCCAGACGGGGCGGGCGCCGAGATCGAGAAGCCGCCGCCTCCGCCGCCACCGATCGAGAACTGGCCGCCGATCCCGCCGCCACCACCGGGCAAGGGAAAGCCCGGTGACGGCACCGGCGACGGCACGGGGGACGACGACGGCACAACGAAGTCGGGCTGGACGCCACCACCTGGCAGCGACGACGGCACGCGGAAGTCGAGCATCGACGATCCGGGCAGGCGCGTCGACCCGCCGACGCCCCCGCCGCTCAACGACCGTGATCGGCCGCTGCCTCCGCCGCCGCCACCGCAGCTGCCGTACGACCCGACGAAGCCGCCTGACCCGCGCAACCCGAACGACCCGCGCAACCGCAACCGGCCGCCTGGTCCCGGCAACCCGAACGATCCGCGCAACCGCCCTGGCGGTCCGGGAGGACCCGGCACGGGGCGTGGCGGCGGTCCGGGCGGTGGCCCCGGAGGCGGCGCCGGCCGCGGCGCCGGTGGCCTCGGCGGGCCTGGCGCCGGCGGGATCGGTGGACGCGCGGCGGCCGGGCAGGGCTTTGGGCCCGGCGGGTCGGCCGGCGTCATGGGCGAAGGCCGTGGCGGCGCGGGCGGCTTCGGGCCCGGTGGGGCTGGAGCGGCCGGACGTGCGGGCGCGGGTGGAGCCGCGGGCATGGGCGGTATGGGCCAAGGCGCCAAGGGGCAGGGGGACGAGGACAAGGAACACAAGTCCGCGTCTTACCTGCAGGAGACCGAGGACATCTTCGGCGACGGCACGATGGTGGCGCCGCCGGTCATCGGCGGATAATGGACACCTGGGGGAAAAGTGCTGCGTAGCAGGGTCGCGATCCCTGTTGTCGCGCTGTACAGCGCCTGGCAGGCCGCCGGGCTGGACGAGCAGCTGCATCGGGCGTTGATCGCGAACGTCGACTTCGACGAGGATCAGCTCGCCGAAGGAGACCTCAGCGGTCTGAGCCGGATGGCCCGCGACAGCTGGGCCGCGCTGGAGCAGCTCGGCCTCGCCCGCGGCTTCCAGGTGCATCCGGATCTCGGGAACTCGTTGCGGCTCATCGTCGAGGCGGGCACGGAGTACTACGCGTTCTTCAGTCACGAGGACGGGCCCACCTGCAGCGCGTTGACCGTCCGAAAAGGAGACGACGCGCTGCGGGTGGTGCGCACGCCGGACAACATGTTCGTGCTGGAGCCCATCCGCGCGGAGGAGACGCCGCAGTCGCTGATCGCCGCGCTTCCGCCTACGCCACCAGGAAAAGGCGGGCCGATCAGCCTGCCGGCGGACGCGCTCAACGAGAAACGGCAGCGCTACGAGGACACCGGCTCGTTCATGCAGCAGAGCCGGCCCGAGAGCACGCCGCACGACCACCAGGTACAGCAGCTCCGCAAGATCATGTCGGAGCCGCGCACCGGTGGCGGCCAGCTCTACGCGGCGTGGCGCGACTCGTACGGGCGCAAGCAGCGGTGCCGGCACCCGTTGACGTACTTCGACACCGTCAGCGGGCGCTACGTGACGCAGAAGGACGGCGACTGGCTGAAGATCCTGTCCGGTGACTTCGGCACGCTGGCGCGCATGACGGCCGAGCTGCCCGGATGACCAAGGGCATCATCGCGGTCGGCGCCGCACTCGCGCTCGGCCTCGTCGGAGTCGTTGCGGTGCAACAGGAAGACCGCCCGACTGTGGACGCGAAGCTGACCGGAGAGATACTGCCGGTGATCGACGACGCGCTGCAGCAGGGCCCCTGGTCCGTCCAGGATGGACGGTGGTTCTGCGCCGAGCACGTGATCGAGGTCCGGCCGGCGGGCGACGGGCTCAAGGTCGGTCTGCAGACCAGGTGCGACGCGTACGCCGCCGACCTGCACGAGGTCGGAGGACAGGTTTCGCCCGTGGTCGTCGCGCTAGCCAAGGAGCCGTATCGGGTCATCCGGATCGAACGCGCCCAAGACGGTGCGGCCGCGGGCCCGTGGCTCCGGAGCAACTTCTCCTCGGCCGGAGCCAGGGAAGTCGACCGATGGGACCACGGGCCACTGGGCGAGCAGGTCAAGAACGAAGCCCGTGAGGCGTACCAGAAGCGTTAGAACTTCAACGCTTCCGGCCCCAGTTCGGCCGGACTGCGATGTCCGGACAGGCCGAGCGTGAGGTCGAAGTCGGCGAGCAGGCTGCGCAGCACGTGCTTCACGCCGACCTGGCCGCCGTGCGCAAGGCCGTATGCGAACGGCCGGCCGACGAGAACGGCCTTGGCGCCCAGCGCCAACGCCTTCACGATGTCCGCGCCCGTGCGGATGCCGGAGTCGAACAGCACGTCGATCTGCTCGCCGACCGCGGCCGCGATCTCGGGCAGCACGTCCAGCGAACCCACGGCGCCGTCGACCTGACGGCCGCCGTGGTTGGACACGACGATTCCGTCCACACCGGACTCGACCGCCTTGCGGGCGTCGTCGACGTGCTGGATCCCCTTCAGCACAATGGGTCCGTCCCAGTGCTCGCGCAGGAACGGCAGCTGGTCCCACGACTTGTCGCGCCCGGTGAACAGCTGGACCCAGCGCAGGATCGCCATCGGCAGGTCCTCGTCGGGTGCTTTCTCCAGTCCCGCGCGGAAGGCCGGGTCGCTGAACGGGATCGCGGTGCCGACCGCGCGCAGGAACGGCAGGTACGCCTGGTCCAGATCGTGCGGCCGCCACGCCAGGGTCCAGGTGTCCAAGGTGACCACGAGCGTGGTGAACCCGGCCTTGCGCGCCCGGTCGAGGATGCTGGCGCACACCTCCGGGTCGTTCGGCCAGTACAGCTGGAACCAGCGCGGGCCGTCGCCGGACGCCTCGGCGACCTCCTCGATGGAGTACGACGACGCGGTCGACAGGACGATCGGCACACCGAGCTCGGCGGCCGCGCGGGCGGTGGCCAGCTCGCCGTCGGGATGCAGGATCGACTGCACGCCAACGGGTGCGAGCAGCACCGGCGCGGGCAGCTCGGTGCCCAGCACGGTCACGCCGAGGTGGCGTTCGGAGGCGTCGCGCAGCATTCGGGGCACGATGCGCACCCGGTCGAACGCCTCGCGGTTGGCCCGCACGGTGGCGCCGGAGCCGGCGCCACCCGCCACGTACCAGAACGGTCCCGGTCCCAGCCGTTCCCGCGCGGACTCCTCCAGCGCGGTGACATCCGTGGTGAACGGCGGAATCTGGCCGCCGAGCCCCTGAAGATAGATCTCGTTCTGGTACGCAGCGAATCCGGTCATGCGCCTACTCTGCCGCCGCGGCCTTCTTCTTTCCAGCCATGACACCGGCCACGATCAGGACGACGCCGAGCGCGCCGGCGCCGAGACCGATGCCCGGCTGGTAGTCGTCAGCCCACGCCAGCAGGCGGATCCGGTAGTCGGTGAACTGGAACAGGATCACCGACAGGAAACCGACGATGGCGAGGAACACACCGATACGAGTCACAACAACCCCCAGAGGTCTCGGGTGAGGAACGCGCGGAGGCTACTCGCTACACCACCGCCCCGTCACGGGAAACCGAAACTCGGCGACGGTTTCGTGACTTGGCCGGCCAGCGGCTCTCCAGGGCGATCACGACCGGGGCCGCGGTGACCACTGTGGACGCCGTGCCCGCGACCAGCCCGACCAGCAGCGCGGTGGCGAAGTCGGCGAGCGAGCCGTCGCCGAGCACGAGCAGCGCGGCCAGCACGAACAGCACGCCTATGCCGGTGTTCACGGTGCGCGGCACGGTCTGCAGCACGGCTGAGCTCACGACCTGTGGATAAGGCGCTTTCAGCCGGGATCCGCGCAGCTCGCGCAGGCGGTCGAAGACGACGACCGAGTCGTTGACCGAGTAGCCGATCACGGTTAGCAGCGCCGCGAGGAACACGCCGTCGGCGGTCTTGCCGAGCCATGCGAACACGCCGATGAGCACGGCGATGTCGGTGAGCAGCGCGACGACGGTCGCCACGCCGAGCCGCCAGTCGAACCGCACCGCGAGATAGCCGAGCTGCGCTGCGACCGCGACGGCGAGCGCGATCACGGCGTTGCGGCGCAGCTCGGAGCCGAGGCTGGGACCGATCAGCTCGTTGCTGGTCTGCTGCGCGCCACCGGCGGCCGAACTCACCACGGAACCGATCCGCGCCGAAGTCGCGTCGTCGATCGGCCCGGTGCGCACGGAGACCTCGTTCGTGCCGGACACCGCGACCACCGCGTCGCGGAACCCCGCGTCGGACAACGCAGTCCGCACGCGACCGGCGTCCACCGCGTTGGTCGTCGTGTAGTCCAGCATCCGGCCGCCGGTGAACTCGACGCCGAGGTCAAGCCCGCGAACGAACAGGCCCGCCAACGCCACCAGCACCAGGGCCGCGGCGCCGAGCAACCACGCCCGCGGGCGCCGGTACAGGGTGACGCCCTGCAGCTTCTCGCGTACCCGGCCGAGCGTGTGCAGGCCGCTCCACCGCGGCCGGTTCTCCAGCAGCCCCATCGCCCACAGCACGAGCACGCGGCTCAGCACGAGCGCGCTGAACATCGACGCGAGCACACCGATGGTGAGCGTGACGCCGAAGCCCTTGACCGGGCCGGTGGCGAGCCAGAACAGCAGGCCGGCCGCGAGCAGCGTCGTCACGTTGGAGTCGGCGACCGCGCTCAGGGCGCCCTTGAACCCGCCTTCGGCCGCACGCCGCAGGTTCCGGCGTTTCGCGTACTCCTCGCGGGCGCGTTCGAAGACGAGCACGTTCGCGTCGACGGCCATGCCGATCGCGAGCACGAACCCGGCGAGACCGGGCAAGGTGAGCGTGGCGCCGACCGCGAGCAACGCCGCGTACGCGACGGCCGAGTAGCCGACCAGCGCGAGGACGGCCAGCAGCCCGGCGAGGCGGTAGGCGACGATCAGGAAGATCCCGGTCAGCGCGATGCCGATGATCGCGGCCTTGGCGCTGGCCTCGATCGCCTCGGCGCCGAGCGTGGCGCCGACCGTGCGTTGCTCGACGACCTGCACCGGCACGGGCAGCGAACCGGATCGGATGACGAGCGCGAGCTCCTCGGCCTCCGGCTTCGGGAACCGGCCGGTGATCGTGGTGCTGCCGCCCGCCTGCCCGACGCCACACGGCGTGTCGGCGCTGACCTCGGGCGACGACACGGTCTCGCCGTCGAGGACGAACGCGATCTGCCGACCGGGATTGCCGGACGGGACGCAGGCGGCCTCACCGGTGACCTTCTGCCACGTCCGGGGTGCGTCGCCCTGGAACTTGACGTTGACCACCCACCCCGCGCCCTGCGGGTTCGGTGCCGCCTGGGCGTCGGAGATGCCCTCGCCGGTCATGATCGTCTGGCCTAGCCGTTGCACGGTCAGCTGGGCGGTGCGGCCGAGGACTTTCACGGCCTCCTGCGGGTCCTGGACGCCGGGCAGTTCGACGAGGATGCGATTCTCGCCGGACCGCGCCAGCACGGATTCGGCGACGCCGAGCTCGTCGACGCGGCGCCGCAGGACTTCGACCGCGCGGTCGGTGGCCTCGGCGTCGCCCTGGGCCTCGAGGACGATCTGCGTGCCGCCCCGGAGGTCGAGACCAAGGCGTGGTGCGGTGGTGAGCAGCAGATATGCGGACGCGACGAGGACGGCGAGGGACAACAACCCGCGCACGAGCAGACCTCGTCGCGCGTTGGGGCGCGACATGGTTTTCCTTCCAGAAGAGGTGAGTGGTGGCTCAACTTCCGGAAGGGCGGGGCGGCGCACGGTTGCCGTGCCGCGAGGTGTGCAGCTCGTCGGGCGTGCGGTGCATCCGCTTCGCGGCGCCCACGAGGAAGCGCAGCGACCGCGGCATGCCGGCGACGGGCGGGTGGTCGGCGGGCAGGTGCCCATGCGGGACGTACGCGGCGTGCTCGTTGTGCGGCCGCGGCGCGGCACCGGTCTGATGCGCGACGTTGCCGGCGACCGTGACCGACGGGCCGTCGGCCTTCGGCTGCGAGCCGGGACTGGTCAGCAGGAAGGCGCCGAACAGCGCGAAGACGAGCAGGAGCGCGTAGCGCCGCCCGTTCCTCACCGCTTGCCTCCAGTTGCGAACACGAGTGCCCCCGCGACCACCGCGCACAACCAGGAAATCACAAGTGGCTGCATCGTGGTGGCGCCTAGCGCCAATCCCACGGTCCAGCCCGCGTTCAGCAGGACGGACACGCCCAGCAGCGAGACCATCGCGGCCAGCTTGGGCACCTGGACCAACGACTTGAACGGCCGCAGCCGCAACGTCTGGGTGAGACACGCGATCACCAGGGCACCGGAGAGCCACGCGAGGTAGCCCGTCGGCTTCGGCATACCCGCGAGCAAGAGCAACAGGCCGCCCGCGACCTGAATCACCGAGATCCGGCTCAGCGCGCGCCACGCCTTGCCGGTGTTCAACGGTTTCTCGGGCTTCTGCTTCGGGGATCCGGCCCGCTTGCGCTGCACGGTCCTGAGGTTCGCCTCGGTGTCCGAGTCGGCGGGGTCGAGCTTGAGGCAGGCGCGGTAGGCGTGCTCGGCCAGGCCCCAGTCCTTGACGCGCATCGCGGCGTCGCCGAGCACCTGGAACGCCCGCGCCTCACTGGGCGCGAGCCTGGCCGCGTGCTGTGCCACGTCGACCGCGTCCTCCGCCATGCCCGGTGCGACGGACAGGACCTCGGCGAGCACCACCTGGCACCGCCAGTCCGACGGCTTGCGCCGCACGGAGTCCCTGGCAGCGCTGATCGCCTCGTCGTGCCGGTCCAGGTCGCTCAACGCCATCGCCTTGAGCCGGTTCGGCCACGCCGGTTCGACGTCGAGCTCCAGCGCCCGCGTCGCCGCGTCCAGCGCGGCCTGCGCCTCGCCCGCGTCGAGGTGCGCGGCGGCGAGCCGGCACCACGCCTCGGCGTGGTGCGGATACGTCACCAGCACGGGCCGCAGCAGGTCGATGGCCTGCTGGGACTTCCCCGCGGCGGTGAGCTCGGCGGCCCGCAACAGCACCGCGGTCATCGGCTCGGACACGGGCACAGTGTGCCAGCGCGACTTTCGCTGCTCTATCGGGTGAACGAATGGCGCGTGGCCTGGGCTTTCGCCGCCGAAACTGTCAGACCTCGTCGATACGCTGGAAATCGGGGGGACCCCCGGCGGGCCGGAGTTCGTCGCGGGGCGCGCGAAGGTGGAACTCGGGTGCACAAGAGTGGGACTCGAGGTGTGTGAAGGTGGGACTCGCCCGCACGATACGCGAAGCGCGAGCCACGGGAACGTACGCGCGCCAGCGCGCACAACCACCAGGTGGTGGGCCCTTCCCGTCGCATCGCAGGCGAAGCCCTGCCGCATCCGAGACCCCAGGTCAAGCACGCTTTTCGCTTGACCTGGGGTCTCGGATGCGGCTGCCTCAGGTGCGATGCGACGGGAGGGGCCCACCACCCCAACGCAACCAGACCACGGCTGGGCCCCTCTTTGAGCTGAGCCGGGGTCCGGGGCGGAGCCCCGAGCAGTAAAACGCGACCACGCACCAAACCGGCAGCCAAGGAAGTCAGCGCGGCAGCGCAAACGCAAGCACGCGGGGGTCAGGCGCGCCGCTTCACTGCGCGCAAGACCCCCGCGCGTACGGCTGACCAGATGGAGTGATCAGCCGCAGCTCGCCGCGGTCGGCGGCGCTTGGCACAAGCGCGCCGCGTACCCGCCGTTGCGAGCGACCGGGACGGTCAGGGCCTCGCCGGCCGTGACCCGTTTGGTGTCGAACGCTATCTTGCCGGTAGGACTGTCGTGGTACACCTCGACGAGCCATGAACCCGAGCCGAGAAAACTCGTCGGCACGGTCAGATCACGAGCATCACCCGCAACCCCGGCCCCGATGAACCACCGAGCACCGGACCGCCTGGCGAACACGGCCAACTTGCCGGGATCGCCGGCCACGAGCTGAGTCTCGTCCCACACCGTAGGCACACCGCGCAGGAACTGCTCGGCGACGGGATAGCCCGTGTAGCTGTCGACCTTGTCCGCGAAGTGCTGCACCCCGGACTCGAACAACACACTCAACGCGAGTTCAGCGGCATCACTGTTAGGTCGAACGCCGGTGAACGTAACGGGCGTGAAGTCCATCGGACCGGTGAGATTGCGAGTGAACGGCAACGTCAGGTAGTGCTCGATCGGGAAGGGTTCGCGTCCGGGACGCGGTTTGGTTCCCTCGGCACCCTTCACGGCCTCGACGGACATGACGTGCGGCCACGTGCGCTCGGTGCCGCGTGGGATGGGCGCGCCGTGGAAGTTGAGCATCAGGTGGTACTTGGCCGCGGCCGCGAGCACCGCGTCGTACCAGCGCATCCGGTCCTGCCCGTCGGACTCCACGAAGTCGATCTTCAGACCGACCACGCCCCACGACCGGTACTGCGCGAAGAGGCGTTCCCGCTCGCTGTCGGTGTCGATGGTCTGCCAGCGGACCCAGATCCAGGTGTCGACGCCCTTGGCCTTGGAGTGCTGCACGAGCGGCGGGATCCAGTCGGCGGCCCAGCCGGAGTCGACGAGGTTGTACTCGTAGCCCTGCTTGGCGGCGTAGTCCGCGTACTTCTTCTGCAGGTCGAGGTTGCCGGTGCCGTCGCCCCACCACGACCACACTGCCCGGCCGGGCTTGATCCACGACGTGTCCGAGATCTTCGACGGCGGCGCGAGATCCGTGATCAGGTCGCTTTCGGTCACGGTCGGGAGGTCGCCGACGATCATCGTGCGCCACGGCGTCGCGAGCGGACCGTTGGCGGTCTCCGCCGGGTCGGGCAGCGTCAGGCGATACCGCGAACCGTCGTAGGTGAGGCGCGAACCGCCGTAGCGGCCGTCGACGTCGGACTCGGCGATCAGCAGCCACGTGTCCTTGACGTTGAACAGCGACGGATAGCCGTACTCGACGCCCTGCTCCGGCGCGCGGACGTGCGCGGACTCGTAGTCGCTGCGCCCGTTGTCGTACGGCAGCAGGAAGTTCGACACACCCGCCGGCACAGCGAACTCGGACGCCTCACCGAGCACGGTCGCCCAGCGCTGCTCGGGCAGGACGTACCGGTAGGCGACGCCGTCGTCGGACACGCGCACGACGAGGTCGAGGCGCGAAGCCTTGCGCTGCAGGTGGAAGGTGTTCTCGGTGCCGGTGTACTCGTGCTTCAACCGGCGACCGGTCGTGGTCGTGTACTCGTCGTGCACCAGGCGCGTGTCGAGGCCGACGAACCTGAGGCCGTCGGTGAGGTCGGCGTCTGCGGTCCTGATCCCCAGTGCGGACGGTTCCAGCACGGTGGTCGCCCCGCGTTTGACGGACAGCGTCAGCTTGCCGCGGTCAAGCTTGACGACTGCTTCGGGACTGGTGGATCTCGATGGTGCGGTGACCCGCCACTCGCCGGACTGAGCCGCGAGCGCCGGCGTGGTGCCGATCAGACCGGCTCCGGCCGCGACCACGCATACCGCCGCCAGTAAAGCCGATCTCTTGCGAGACCCCATCTGTCGTCACTCCCCACAGCGGCGGCGGTAGGTCGGACAGTTCGTGCACGAGTCAACAGGGTCGAACGCAATCAGACAAGCTTCGGGTCAGAATTCGACATCACGCGACGGCGAGCTCCTTCACGACGCGGTGCGCGTCCGCGAGGGACTCGACCGCGATCTCCCGGAACTGGGCGAGCTGCGGGTTGACGTTGGCCATGGTCATCTCGGCGTGCACGAACTCCAGGTTCCGGTCGAGCCCGGTCAGGCTGAGCACGGACCGCAGGTACGGCTCCTGGTGGTCGAACCCTTCACGCGGCGTGCCCGCCTTGTACGAACCCCCGCGCGCCGTCACGACGACGACCCGCTTCGCACCGAGCGGCGCCACGCCGTCCTCCCCGACGAAGACGTCCTTGACGGTGAACTGGTCGATCCACGCCTTGAGCGTCGACGGGATCGCGAAGTTGTACATGGGCGCCCCGATGACGATCGTGTCGGCCGCTTTGACCTCGGCGATCAGCTCGGGGTGCGGCGTCCCGTCGACGTGCGGCACGGGGTTCGCGCTGAGGTCTCGGTAGACGTACTCCCCCTCGGGGTTGGCCGCGCGCCACGCGTCCGCGAAGGCCCTGGTGACCTCGCGGGACACGGATCCCTCGTACCGGATGCTCGAGTCGATGTGCAGCAAGTTGGTCATGCCACGAACATACGAGTGAAGAAGTTCCGAGTCAAGAAGTTCTCAACTCAGAACATCTCACATCAGAGGTAGGATATGGCCATGGAACCCGTCCCGACGTGCGCGAAGGCCGCTGGCTGCGCGGAGAAGTTCGACCTGAACTGGCTGCTGCACCGCGCCGCGCAGAAGCTCGGCTCGGCGTTCCAGGACGAGGCCCTCAAGCACGGCGTGAGCATCCGCGGTCAGCTGGTGCTCCAGGCCCTGAACAGCGACGACTTCCAACGCACGCAGCTCGCGCTGGGCGCCGCGCTCGGGCTCGACAAGACGACGCTCACGAGCGAGCTGGACAAGCTGGAACGCGACGGGCTGATCGTGCGGCAGCCGGACCCGCGGGACCGGCGGGTGCGCACACCGGTGATCACCGACGAGGGCCGGGAGCTGACCGGGAAGGTGGCCATCGCGCTGAGCGAGGTCGAGACGCGGTTCCGGGCGGACCTCTCGGCCGAGGAGTTCGCGCTGCTGCGGGACCTCCTCGGCCGGCTGATCAACACCGATCCGGTGCCGGGTTCCTGCCTCTAGGCGAGGTCGCCGAGGTCGGCGGTCTTCAACTGCTCCGGCGTGACGGCGGCGTGCGAGTCGACAAGCGCCTTGAGAGCGGTCCCGTCGTCCCACATGTTGACGTTCATCGCGGCCTGCAACCGCCCGTCGCGCAACCAGAAGGCGATGAACTCGCGCTTGCCGAGGTCCCCGCGGACGACCAGCTCGTCGTGCTCGGGATCCGCGAGCCCGCGGTACTCCATGCCGAGGTCGTACTGGTCGGAGAAGAAGTACGGGCTCTGCACGTACGGCTCGTCGGTACCCAGCAAGGGACCGGCGACGTAGGTGCCCTGGTCCTTGGCGTTCGCCCAGTGCTCGACGCGCACCCGCTTGCTGTAGCGCGGGTGGTCGTGCGCGGCGATGTCGCCCGCGGCGTAGATGTGGGGGTCGGACGTGCGCAGCGTCGCGTCCACCGCGACACCGCCGTCGGCGAGCTTCAGGCCCGCCGCCTCGGCGAGCTCCAGCCGCGGGGTCGCGCCGACACCGAGGACGAGGACGTCTGCGAGCAGTTCCTCGTTGCCACTCAAGATGACGCCGTGGTCGGTGAACCCCTCGACGCCCACGCCGAGGCGCCAGTGCACTCCGTGCTCGGCGTGCAGGTCGCGGAACACCTCGCCCATGCGTTCACCGAGAACCCGTTGCAGCGGAAGGGGTACCGGGTCGATGACGGTGACGACGGCGCCGTGTTTGCGCGCGGCGGCGGCGACCTCGCAGCCGATCCAGCCGGCACCGACGATGACCACCTGTTTGCCCTCTGCAAGCTTTTCGCGCAGTGCCAGCGAGTCGTCGAACGTGCGCAGCACATGCCCCTTCGCGCCGGGGAGTACGCGGGGGCGTGAGCCGGTGGCGAGAAGCAGCCGATCGTACGAATGCACTGCTCCGTCCGAGTCCACGACGGTCTGGTCGGCGGGCCGGACCTCGGTGATCGGCGTCCCGGGGCGGAAGTCGATTTCGTTGTCCGCGTAGAAGCCGATGTCGTGGACCCACGTGGGCTCGTCGGCGTTGCCGAGCATGATGTCCTTCGACAGCGCGGGAAGTTCGTAGGGGCGATGCACTTCCTGGCCGTACATGGTGATTTGTCCGCCATACCCGCGTTCCCGCAGCGCGCCCGCTGCCGAAGCACCGGCAAGGCCTGAGCCGACGATCACGATGCGTTGCGGTTCAGCCATCTTTCACCCTCCCAGGTGACTGGCACGGATGTCACATGCGACGCTATCCGTAGCTCGGCACGGTTGCCCGGCGGACATCGCCGTCATGGCGCCAAACCGCGTGCGTCTCATCCCCGCGAGCGCCCGGATTGGTCCGAGCACACGTGCCGAGACAGCAGGAGGTCGGGGGCCAGTGTCAGCCAGCAAGGAGTGGCAGGTCAGTTGCCGCGACATCGCTTCGCGCCGACGGGACATGACCGTGTTCGTGAGCCAGGGACACGTCGTGATCACCGTTCCGCCGGGTGAGGCGGCCGTGCTGACACCGCTCGAGGTCGGCCGGTTGCGTGCCGCATTACGCGACGCCGTCGTGAGCGCGTCGACGACGCCCGAGGTCTAGGCCCGCCGCCGCGTCGCGGCCAGGGCCAGTCCGGTCAACGCTTCCCGCACGTCACCGGGGATGTGCGCGGTCTCCAACGCGGTCAGCGCGGCGACCGTGTGAGCGGCGATCAGCTCCTCCACCTCGGCCAGCGCACCGGTTTCCACGATCAACGACTGCAGCCGTTCGACGCCGTCCGGGTCGCCGAGCAGTGCGTCTACCTCCGCCGGCGCCTTCTCCCGCGCCAGCGTCACGAGCACGGTCCGCTTGCCCTCCCGCAGGTCGTCGCCCGACGGTTTGCCCGTTTCCGCCGGTTCGCCGAACACGCCGAGGATGTCGTCGCGCAACTGGAACGCCTCGCCGATGGGCAGGGCGAACCGCGAGTAGGTGCGCAGCAGTGCCGGTGACCCGCCCGCCAGGAGTGCGCCGATGCGCATCGGGTTCTCGACGGTGTACTTGGCGGTCTTGAACAGGATCACCCGCCGGGCCCGCGCGACGGTCGTCGTGCCCATGGCCTGTTCGACCAGGTCCAGGTACTGACCCGACATCAGCTCGGTGTGCATCTGGTCGAGCAACGCCTTCGCCGCGCCACCCGGCAGGCCCGCCGAGTCGAACATCCGGGCACACCACATCAGGCAGTAGTCGCCGAGCAGGATCGCGACCGCCCGGCCGAAGTGCGCCGCGTCGCCGCGCATGCCGTGCTCACGGTGCAGCGCCTCGAAGACGCGGTGCATCGACGGCCGCCCGCGGCGGGTGTCCGAGGCGTCCATGATGTCGTCGTGGATCAGCGCACAGCCGTGCAGCAGCTCGAGCGCGGCGGACGCGACGATGATGCCCGGCGCGTCCGGTGCGCCACCGGCGCCGCGCCAGCCCCAGTAGCAGAACGCGGGACGCATGCGTTTTCCACCGGCAATCATGAAATCCACGAGTTCCCGCGCGACGGGCTCCAGCACCGGGCTGACATCCAGGATGTCGGTCACGCGCGCACCCAGAAAATCGCGCAGCGCCTCGTCGAAACGCTCGGTCAGTGTCGGCACGACAGGCGCTTTGTGCAGCGGTTTCAGTACCACGACGACTCCCTGAGGCAGGCGCGTCAACAGTACCGATAAATACCGTCACGAAAAGGTGCGTCTCTTTTGGAGAGAATTCCATCGCATTTCGCGACTTTCGACCACTCTCATTCACGGAAACAACATGTGACCGGCGCCACACCATCCGAACAGGTTCGAACTCTTCCTACTCGCCGGTAGGTAGTGTCACCATCGGGGCCATGCTGACCCACGTCCGCGCCCTGGTGACGCTGGTCCGAGCCGGAGTGATCCGGCCGATGGGACCGCGGGGGCTCAGCGGCGCCGCACGCGGGTATGCGCACTGGGACATCACGCTGGCCTGGGGTTACGCCACGGGCGCCGCGCGGCACCCGGACCGGCCGGCGATCATCGACGACGAGGGCACGCTGACCTACGCACAGGTCGACGAGCGCACGACCCGGCTGGCCAACGCACTCCGCGCCGAACCGAAGCAACGGGTCGCGATCCTGTGCCGCAACCACCGCGGCGTCATCGAGACCATGACCGCGTGCGTGAAGATCGGCGCGAGCACGGTCCTGCTCAACACAGGACTCAGCGCGGCGCAAGTGGCGAAAGTGCTGGAGGAGCAGAACGTCGCGCTGGTCGTCGCGGACCCGGAGTTCCGCGACATCGTCGGCCACGACAACATCATTTGGACCGACGAGCTCGACGACCTGATCGACAAGGCGCCGGCCACTCCCCTGCCCCGCCGCCCGCCGCGCGGCCGGCTCATCGTGCTCACGTCCGGCACGACCGGCGCCCCGAAAGGCGCGCAACGGCCGGAGCCCGCGAGCCTGCTGCCCGCGGCCGCGCTGTTGTCACGGATTCCCTTGCGGCACGGGGAGGTCATCGCGATCCCCGCGCCGCTGTTCCACACGTGGGGCCTCGCCGCGTTCCAGATCGGGCTCGTCCTCGGCGCGACGCTCGTGCTGCGCCGGAAGTTCGATCCGGAACAGACGCTCCAGGACGTCGAGGACCGAAACTGCACGACCATGTTCGTCGTACCCGTGATGCTGCAACGCATGCTGGAGGTCGGCAAACGGCCGAAGCTGCGCATCATCGCGTCCAGCGGCTCGGCGCTGCCGCCGCCGGTCGCGACGCGCACGCTCGCCGAGTTCGGCCCCGTGCTCTACAACCTGTACGGCTCGACCGAGGTCTCCTGGGCGAGCATCGCGACGCCCGACGAGCTCGCCCGGCGGCCCGGTACGGCCGGTCGGCCGCCGATCGGCACCCGAGTGGCCATTGTGGACGAATCCGGGAAGCCGCTACCGCCGGGACGAACCGGACGGATCTTCGTCGGCAACGAGATGCTGTTCGAGGGTTACACCAACGGCGGCAACAAAGAGGTTCTCCACGGACTCATGTCCACAGGGGACTTGGGCTATCGAGACGACGACGACCTGTTGTACGTCGCGGGCCGCGACGACGAGATGATCGTGTCCGGCGGTGAGAACGTTTACCCGCGTGAGGTCGAGGACCTGCTCGCGGCACTGCCGGGGGTTCGGGAGGTCGCGGTCGTCGGCGTGTCCGACGACGAGTTCGGGCAACGGCTCGCGGCCTACGTCGTGTGTTCCTCCGAGATCACCGCGGATCACATACGTGAACATGTCAAGGCCAACTTGGCCAGGTTTTCCGTCCCTCGGGACGTGGTGTTCCTCGACGCGTTGCCGCGCAACGCAACCGGGAAGGTTTTGAAACGCCAACTCCACCCGTGAGTCGTTACGCTGCACGATCATGAGCGGACCCGTGTTGTTCGCGGACGAGATCGACCACCGCGAGGTCGCGTCGGTGTCTGGACTGAGTCATTTCGCGCGGCCGGCGCCCCCTAGGGCGCCGGCCGCGCGAAATCACGAGGGAAGACACCGACTTCCGGCGACCTCGCCGCCCGAGCGGAGCGAGGGCAATTGAACACAGATCCGAGGGCCAACGCCGTTCTCAACCTTCGTGAAGCGCGGATCGCACTCGACGAGGGCAGACCCGGCGACGCCTTGGAGTTCGCCGAGAAAGCGGTTGCCGCGTTCGCCTGGCTGGACGACATGGAGGGCGTCGCGGAAGGCGTGCTGGCGCAGTCGGTCGCACTGGGCAAGCGCGGCTTGTGGCCGAGCGCGCTCGACACGATCGACCGCGTGCAGCAGATCGCGTCGGCCAACCGGCACATCGGACTGCAGGCGCGGTGCAGTTTTTCCCGTGCGGTGGTGGAACTGCGTCTTGATTCGCGCGAGCGGTCCTACAACTCGTTCGCGCGCGCCCTCGGCCTGGCGGAGCTGACCGGCGATCCGGAGCTGATCGGCTCGATCCTGTTCGAGCAGGCCAGGGTCATGCGCACGCAGTACCACGAGCACTGCATGATCCGCACCGAGGAAAGCCGGTGCAGCCTCGACGGAGAACCTTGCGTGCGCAAGCTGCGCCGCGCGGAGGCATTGTGCGCGCAGGTTCGTGATCGGTGGAAGCAGCTCGGTGACCCGGTGCGGCTCGCGATGGTGAATTTGTTGCTGACGCACGTAAGGATCGATCTCGGCGAGATCGATCGCGCGCACCGGTCGTGTCATCGCGCGGAACAATTGTTGTCCGGACGGGACCGTCCGGTCGCACACGCCGAGCTGCTGATGGCGTGGGCGCGGCTGAGCGGGGCACGCGGACGGCACTCCGAGCAGATCACGCAACTCAACCAGGCGGCGGAACTCGCGATGAGCTGTCTCGCCCGCGAGGTCGCGGTGCACGCGCACGCGGCGTTGAGCGAGGCGCACGAACGCGCCGGTCAGCTCGACCTCGCGCTGCGGCACGCGCGGCTGCAGCTGGAGCAGTACCGGTTATGGGAGCTGCAGGAGGGACGCGATCTGCTGCGCATGCGCGAGCACGACCTGTCGTCGCGGCTCGTGGAACAGTTGGCGCACCACAGGTTCGAGCCGAAACGTGAAGACACCGTCGTTCGCGTTCACACTGCTGAACTTCACGACACCGGCACGGCGGAACAGACGAACACGCGCATCGCGCGGGCGTTGCGCGCGGGACTGACCAAACGGGGCATCGAGGTGCTGCGGCTCGTGGCCGCGGGAGCGAGTACATCGGCGATCGCGGAGAAGCTCGAACTGTCCCCCAAGACCGTTCAGAACCACCTGCAGCGCATCTACGCGACGCTCGGCGTGAAGGGCCGGGCCGGCGCGGTCGTCTGGTGGGTCAACCTTGTCGAGCCCTAGTCAAGCTCAGTCAACTTCTTGACTCAAATCTGAACGGATCATCGGGCCATTCGCCCGTTCGGTGGCTTGCTGGCGACGGGTGATCGCGCGGGTTTGGGGGTTTTGCCCATGCCGACGCGGTACAACTGGGTGATGAGTCGGGTAACTGGTCTGTGTCATGCTCCGTTAACAAGCTGACCGGGGTGAACAGGGACACATTCAGTGCTTGCGCAGCGCGATTCGCGCGACATCACGCCACAGGAGCGGGTCGACTCCCTCGGGGTTGATCCGGTCCAGCAGCGCGGCCAGCTCGAGCCGCGCCGCGTCTGCGCGCCCGCTGTCGTCGACCTCGTCGGCGGCGCGGACGAGCAGCAGGCTGCAGCGCAGCTGCTGTTCCTCGTCCAGTTCCCCGGTGGCGAGTGCCCGCTCGGCCAGTTCGCACGCCCGGTCGACCTCGCCGTACCGCAACGCCAGCTCGCCGCGCAGCGCCTGGGCGTGCGCGACGATCTCCGCGGGCTTGCTGATCACCGCGACGGTCGCCTCCACGACGTCGAGCAGACCGGCCACCTCGTCGAGGTTCGCGCCGGGTGTGCGCAGCGCGATGGACGCGGCCGCGAGGCGCACGCGGCACCGGAACTCGGGGTCGCCGTCGAAGTCGTCGAGGAGCGCCACGGCCTCCCGGATGCAGTGCGCGGCCTCGGTGCGGTCGCCGAGCCGGTCGGCCACCCTGGCGCGCACCCACCACGTGGAGATCGCGAGCCGGTCGCGGCCGAGCTCGGGCAGCCGAGCGGCGAGCTGTTCGACGACCTGTTCGGCGTCGGCGAGCCGGCCCGCGGCGGCGAGCTCCGAGCACAACGCGATGAGCGCGCGGGTGTGCACGCGGCGGACGCGTTCCCCTTCACCCGTGGCGAGTTCGACGGCGTCGGTCGCGGCGCGCACGGACTCGGCGCTGCGGCCCAGGCGCCGCAACGACTGCGCACGCATCACCTCGACGAGCGCGTCGACGGCCGGACCGGGCGACCACGACTTGCGCAGCTTCGCCGCGGCGAGCAGCAGACCCTCGTGGTCGCGCTGCCGCGCCAGGAACACCAGCCGCGTCCAGCGCACGCACCAGCCGAACATCTCCTCGTCGGACCGCTTGCCGAGGGTCTCCAGCAGGTCGACGGCCATCAGCAGATCGCCGTCGTGGTACGCGAGCAGCGCCTCGCACCACGCGAGCGCCTCGTCCTGCATCGCGGTGCGGTCCTCGTCGACCATCAGCTCGTCCGGGTCGACGCCGAGCACGTCGGCGAGCCGGCGCACCACGGCCGCGGACGGCACGCGCTCACCGGACTCCAGCCGAGAAACGTAGCTCATCGACACACCCGGACACGCCAGGTCCTTTTGCGACAGACCACGCTGCTGGCGCGCGGCGCGCAGACGCGCCCCGAACCTCGTCATGGCATTCCTGCCCTCATCCACGGCCGCCACCAATGATCGAACGGAGCTCGATGATGATTGTGAACACTATCGCCAGAATCGCCGCCGCAGTGATCCTCATTTCGAGCGCACTGTTCCTGGCGGCGGGTCCGGCGTCGGCCGACCCCCAAGAGGTCTTCACCCCGCCCTACGTCGTCGCCCCCTGACCCGACACTCCTGTGCCCCACGTACGCACTGACGGGCGTACGTGGGGCACAGTGGTGTGGTGACACTGCAACTGCGCGCGCCCCGCCACCAGGTGAGCCGCAAGTCGATCGTCCTGTGGACGCTGAACGCAGCCATCGGCTGGGCGGTCGTCCTGGTCCCGCAGCTGATCGTGCTGCTCTTCACCGCCGACGCGCCCGGCTGGCAGCTCGCGCTGGCGCTCACGACCGCCGTGCTGGCCATCGCACACACCGTGGTGATGCCGTCGTGGCGCTACCGCGTGCACCGCTGGGAGAGCACGCCGGACGCGGTCTACACGCTCAGCGGCTGGTTCAACCAGGAATGGCGGATCGCGCCGGTGTCACGGATCCAGACCGTGGACACCAAGCGCGGGCCGTTGCAGCAGATGCTCGGCCTGGCGACGGTGACCGTGACGACCGCGTCCGCCGCGGGTCCGGTCGAGATCGAGGGCCTCGACCTCGACACCGCCGCACGGCTCGTCGACGAGCTGACCACGACCACCCAGGCAACGCCCGGTGATGCGACATGATGCCGTCCCTACCGCAGGCTCCCGAGGTCGTGGACGCGCCCCAGGAGTGGCACCGGCTGCACATCAAGATGCTCATCGTCCGTCCGCTCAACGAGACCCTGGCGTTGCTGCCGGTGATCCTGATCTGGGTGATCGTCGGCAACGGCGACCCGTGGCGCATCGGCAGCGGCGCGTTCGCGGTGCTGGTGATCGTCGGCCTGGGATTCCTGCACTGGCGCACGACGAAGTACCGGATCACGCCGGAACAGGTCGAGCTGCACACGGGTTTGGTCGTGCGCAAGCGTTTGGCGGTGCCCCGCGAGCGCATCCGGACGGTCGACCTGACCGCGAAGCTCGGCCACCGGATCTTCGGGCTGTCCGCCGTGCGGGTCGGGACGGGCCAGCGGTCGACCGACGCCAACGACGGCGGGCTGACGCTCGACGCGGTCACGTCCGAGGAAGCCGAGCGGCTGCGCCAGGTGCTGCTCGAGAAGCCGGTCTCCGAACCTGTTCACCCCACTGAACAACCGAAGGGGCAACTGCTCGCCGAGCTGGACCAGAAGTGGCTGCGGTTCGCGCCGCTGTCGCTGTCCGGTCTGGTCGCGGTGGGCGCCGTGTTCGGCTTCGTCATGAACTACGCCGACGACCTCAACCTGCACGTCGTCGACACCGCGACGAACTGGGTGATGGAGTCGCACAGCGTGCTGACGGTCGCGAAGATCGCCGGCGTCGTGATCGTGCTGACGTTCCTCGCGTCGCTCGTCGTGTACGTGTTGCAGTACTGGAACTACCGCCTCACCCGCGAACCGGACCAGACCGTGCGCGTGCAGCGCGGTTTACTCACCACGCGGTCCGTGTCGGTGTCCGAGCAGCGGTTGCGCGGCGTCGAGGTGCAGCAACCGTTGCTGCTGCGCCTGGGGCGTGGCGCGAAGGCCGCCGCGGTGACGACCGGGCTCGGCGCGAAGGGCGAGAGCAGCCTGCTGCTGCCGCCCGCGCCGACGGCCGAGGCGCACCGCGTCGGCGCCGAGGTACTACGCGTGCCGGTCGCGCCGACACTCACCCCGTTGGCACGGCACCCGATCGCGGCGCTGCGGCGGCGGTTGGTGCGTTCGGTCGTACCCGTTGTGGTGCTTGCGGTGGGACTAGCGGTGTACGCGCCATCGTGGGCCTGGCCGATCGCGGTCGCACTGCTGCCGTTCGCGGTCTTCGTGGGCTGGGACCGGTATCGGGCGCTGGGACACGCCCTGGACGACCGCTATCTGGTTACGCGCAGCGGGTCGCTCGCCAGGGAAACCGTTGCGCTGCAACGAACCGGCATCATCGGCTGGCGCGTGCACCAGTCGTTCTTCCAGCGGCGCGCGGGACTCGTCACGGTCTCCGCGACCACCGCCGCCGGTGATGGGGTCTACCACGTGCTGGACGTCGGAACGCCGGAGGGACTGGCGCTGGCGGACGAGGCGGTGCCAGGGTTGCTGAGCCCTTTTTTATGGGCCCATTCCTGACGTCTGACTGAAGGTGGTGCCGCGGATGGCGGCAGAGTCCGGTTCGTTCGGTGCGGCGCTGCGTGAGCATCGGGCGCGGCGCGGACTGACCCAGCAGGCGGTCGCGGAGCTGGCCGACGTGAGCGTGCGGACGGTGCGCGCGCTCGAACAGGGCCACACGCGTGAGCCGGAACCCCAGACGGCCGTCCGGCTCGCGGGCGCGGTGCGCATGCTGTGGCCACCGTTCGAGCTGCCGAAGCTGGTTCGTCCACCGGCGCAGCTGCCGATGGACGCGCGCGGATTCGTTGGCCGGCAAGGACAACTGTCCGCGTTGGACGATGCATCGGGCGGCCCGGTGGTCATCACCGGAACGGCAGGCGTCGGCAAGACCTCGCTGGCGGTGCGCTGGGCGCATCGCGTGCGGTCGCGGTTCCCGGACGGCCAGCTGTACGCGGACCTGCGCGGCTACACCTGGGGCCGGCCGTTGCGGGCGACCGAGGTCGCGGCCCGGTTCCTGCGCGCGTTCGGCCTGCCGCCCGAGCAGGTTCCGCCGTCACCCGAACAGGCCGTCGTGCTGTACCAGGCGTTGCTGGCGGACCGGAAGATGCTGGTGCTGCTGGACAACGTCGCCGACGTCGAACAGGTGCGCGACCTGGTTCCGGACCACCCGACCTCGCTTGCGGTGATCACCAGCCGCGACCAGCTGCACGACCTCAGCGCGGCCCGGCTCGACCTGGACGTGATGAGCTCCGGCGAGGCCGGGGAGCTGCTGAGCAGCACGCTCGGCGAGTCCCGCGTCGATGCGGAACCCGTTGCGGCGCAGGAACTCGTGTCGCTGTGCGGATCGCTGCCGCTGGCGTTGCGGGTGGCCGCCGCGCACCTGGCCGACCAGCCGGGCCAGCCGCTGTCGGCACACGTGGAGTCGTTGCGCTCGGGCAACCTGCTGACCCACCTCGCCGTGGACGACGACCCGCACGCGGCGGTGCGCGCTGCGTTCGACCTCTCCTATCACCGGCTGTCCACTGCGGACAAACATCTGTTCCGCATGCTCGGACTCGTGCCCGGCGAGGACTTCACCGCCGACCTGGCGTCGTTCCTCACGGGGTCCTCCGCTGCCGACGGGTTGCACCGGCTGGTGTCCGCCCATCTGGTGCAGGAACGCGCGCCGGGCCGGTACGGCTTCCACGACCTGTTGCGGCTCTACGCGGCCGAGCTCGCGGAGAGCGAGGACCCGTCCGCGCTGTACGACTGGTATCTCGCGCACGCCGACGCGGTCGTGCGGACGCACTCGCCGGAGGCGCTCCGCCTGCCGGTGCCGCCGTTGCCTCCGGTGCAGGCCGGTCCGGACTGGCTGGATCCCGAGCTGGGCAACCTGACGTCGGCGGTGACGGACTGCCGATCTTCGGACATGCACGAACGGGCCTGGCTGATCGCGGACACGCTGCGCACGCACTACTGGATGTCCGGCAACGGACTCATGTGGACGGCCGCGGCGTCGGCGGCCCTGCGGTTCGCCGCGGAGGCGGGTGATCTGAGAGCGCAGGCCGCCGCACACTTCAGCCTGTCCGGCGCGTACACGCGGCTGAACTCCTACGCGCTGGCGCTCGAGCACGGCTCTGCGGCCGTCGGGCTGGGACAACGCACCGGCTGGCAGGAACTGGAAGCGGCGTCACTGGGGATGATGACCGCGTTGTGGTACGAGGTCGGGCAGCTCTCCTCCGCGGAGGAGTGCGGACGCCGGGCCGTCGCCCTCGGCGAATCGGTCGGTGCGCGCAACATCGTCGCCAACAGCCTGGTGAACCTGGGCAACGTCTTCCTCGACAGTGGTGACCCCGAACAGGCTCTGGTGCACTACCGCCGAGCCCACGAACTGGCGTCGTCGATGGGCGTCGCCTACGTGGCGGCGCTGGCGCTGGCCGCTGTCGGCACCGCCCACCGCGAGGCGGGGCGCCCTGCGGAGGCCCACCGCTGCCTCACGTCCGCGATGGACACGATGCGCGAGCTGGGCGACACCGCGTACGGCGGCCGCGGGCTGTTCCACTTCGCCGAGGTCCAGCTCGACCTGGGCGACCTGGACGGTGCGTTGGCGTCGGCCCGGCAGGCCGTCGAGCTGGCACCGCTCGGTGGCGACCACACCGCGGAGGCCGACGCGCACCGCGTGCTCGG
Organism: Lentzea sp. NBRC 105346; assembly: GCF_030269605.1. Lineage (GTDB taxonomy): Bacteria > Actinomycetota > Actinomycetes > Mycobacteriales > Pseudonocardiaceae > Lentzea. The sequence goes on along the minus strand of NZ_BSTQ01000009.1, from coordinate 279,043 downwards.
GACCGTGCTGGCCGCGCTCGGCGACGATGCGGGTTCCGCCGAGCACTTCAAGCGGGCGCTGGTGCTGGCTGGCGGATCGCGGTCGCGGTTCTGCGAGGCGAAGGCGTTGATCGGCCTGGGCAGGTACGCAGAGGCCTTGGAAATCGCCCAAGCCCACGGCTTCCACGGCCTCATCGCTCAGTGCCGTTAAGGCCACCTTTACGGCACTGAGCGCTGTAAAGGTGGCCTTAACGGCACTTCAGGCTGAGCGGAAGGTTTGGCGGTAGGTGGTGGGTGAGACGCCCAGCGAGGCCGCTAGCTGTTGGCGTAGAGCCGCGCCCGTCCCGAAGCCGGAGTGCTGCGCCACCTGGTCGACCGGCAGGTCCGTGGTCTCCAGCAGGTGCCGCGCCCGCTCCACCCGTTGCAACGTGATCCACTTGCCCGGCGACATTCCGGTCTCCTCCCGGAACCGCCGCGTGAACGTCCGCACGGACATCCGCGCCTGCTCGGCCAGCGCCGAGAGCTCCAGCGGCGAGTCCAGCCGGTTCAACGCCCATGCGCGCGCCGGCGCGGTGGACGAGTCGCCGATCGACGGCACCGGACGTGAGATGAACTGCGACTGGCCGCCCTGCCGGTGCGGCGGCACGACGCAGTACCGGGCCACGCGGGACGCCACCTCGCTGCCGTGGTCCGACCGGATCACGTGCAGGCAGAGGTCGATCCCGGCGGCGACACCGGCCGAGGTGAGCACGTCGCCGTCGTCGACGAACAGCACGTCCGGGTTCAGCCGGACCCGCGGATACAGCGCTCGGAACTGCTCGGTGGCGCTCCAGTGCGTGGTCGCGGGACGGCCGTCGAGCAGACCGGCCGCGGCCAGCACGAAGGCGCCCGTACAGATCGACATGATCCGCGGCGCCCGCGTCCCCAGCAGCGCCTCCCGTACGGCCGGTTCCAACGAGCCGCGGCGCGCGGGTTCGTAGCGCGTGCCGGGCACGAGGACCGTGTCGGCGTCGCGCAGCACGTCCAGGTCGTACGACGGCGTGATGTCGTAGCCGCCGGACGTGGCGATCGGGCGGCGGCCCGGCGAGCAGACCAGCACCTCGTAGCGGTCCGGGAGCTGGGCGAACATGTGCGTCGAGCTGCCGATGTCGAAGGCGATCGACACCTCCAGCGCGAGCACTGCGATCCGATGCGGCATGGCCGGATTCTTTCACATGTTGGCTGTCAGGCCACTGGTTGTCACGTCCTCTATCGCTGAGGCTGATCGGCGTGAGAGTTCACTGGGCCTGGGTGGTCGCTGGGGTGTCGTTCGTCGCGCTGGTCGGCGCGGCGTCTTTTCGCGCGGCGCCGGGGGCGTTGATCGCGCCGTTGCAGCACGAGTTCGGGTGGACGACCGGCACGATCTCGCTCGCCGTGTCGATCAACCTGTTGCTGTACGGGCTGACCGCGCCGTTCGCGGCGGCGTTGATGGATCGCTTCGGGGTACGGCGGGTGGTCGCGAGTGCGTTGACGCTCGTCGCGATCGGCAGCGGGCTGACCGTCTTCATGACGCAGAGCTGGCAGCTGGTGCTGCTGTGGGGTGTCGTCGTCGGGCTTGGCACGGGGTCGATGGCGCTGGCGTTCGTCGCGACGATCACCGGGCGCTGGTTCGTGAAGCACCGCGGCCTCGTCACGGGTGTGCTGACGGCCGGCGGTGCGGCGGGACAGCTGGTGTTCCTGCCGACCGTGGCGTGGCTCGCGGACGACTACGGCTGGCGGCCCGCGTCGCTGGTGATCTGCGTGGCGGCGCTGGCCGTCGTGCCGCTGGCGGTGTTCTTCCTGCGCGAGTACCCGATCGACATCGGCCTGCGGCCGTACGGCGGCGCCGAGGACGTGCCGCGGCCCGAACACACCGGTGGCGCGGCGCAACGTGCGATCGGCGCACTGAGGACCGCGTCGAGGACGCGGGCGTTCTGGTTGCTGGCGGGCGGTTTCGCGATCTGCGGCGCGACGACGAACGGGCTCGTCGGCACGCATTTCATCCCCGCCGCGCACGACCACGGCATGCCGTCGACGACCGCGGCCGGGCTGCTGGCGCTCGTCGGGATCTTCGACATCGCGGGCACGATCGTGTCCGGCTGGCTGACCGACCGCGTCGACTCCCGGCTGCTGCTCGCGATGTACTACGCGCTGCGCGGACTGTCGTTGCTGGTGCTGCCCCAGCTGTTCGCCGAGTCGGCCCACCCGTCGATGCTCGTGTTCATCATCTTCTACGGCCTCGACTGGGTCGCGACCGTGCCGCCCACGGTCGCGTTGTGCCGCCAGTACTTCGGCATGTCCGGGCCGGTCGTGTTCGGCTGGGTGTTCGCGTCGCACCAGTTCGGCGCGGCGTTCGCGGCCACCGCGGCCGGGCTCACCCGCGACCACTTCGGCGCGTACGACCTCGCCTGGTACGTCGCGGGCGCCCTGTCGATCGGCGCCGCCCTGCTGTCAGCGTCGCTTGCGAGAAGTACCGAAGATGCCGCGGGTGATCTCCCTCGCGAGAGCGCTACCAGCCGAGCGTAGGAACGACTTCACCGCCGAGTTGCCGAGCACCTTCTCCACGAGCCCCGGTTCCTCCTTCGCCGGAGGGGCCGGGGCTTCCTGTTGCTGCTGTTCGGGTGCCGCGACTTTGGCCATCAGCTGCTCGTAGGCCGACTCGCGGTCCACGGTCTCGCCGTACTTGCCGTGCAGCTCGGACGACGACGCGGCCTGCTTGATCGCGTCCGTCCCGATGGTGTCCATCAACGAACGCGGCGCCCGCAGCCGCGTCCACGCGACCGGCGTCGGCGCACCCTTCTCGCTCAGCACGGTCACGATCGCCTCGCCGGTGCCGAGCGACGTGAGCGCCTTCTCCAGGTCGTAGTGCGGTGTCGTCGGGTACGTCTTCACCGTGCGCGCCAACGCTTTCTGGTCGTCCGGCGTGAACGCCCGCAGCGCGTGCTGGATGCGGGCGCCGAGCTGCGACAGCACCTCGTTCGGCACGTCGGTCGGCAGCTGCGTGCAGAAGAAGACGCCGACGCCCTTGGACCGGATCAGCTTCACGGTCTGCGTGATCTTCTCCAGGAACGCCTTCGACGCCTCCGCGAACAGCAGGTGCGCCTCGTCGAAGAAGAACACGAGCTTCGGCTTGTCGAGGTCGCCCTCCTCGGGCAGGTCCTCGAACAGTTCGGCCAGCAGCCACATCAGGAAGGTGGAGAACAGCACCGGGTTCGACTGCAGGTCACCGACCTCCAGGAGGCTGACGACCCCCTTGCCGTCGTTGACCCGCATGAGGTCGTTCGGGTCGAGCTCGGGCTCGCCGAAGAACCGGTCGCCGCCCTGCGCCTCCAGGTTCACCAGCGCGCGCAGGATCACGCCCGCGGTCGCGGACGAGACACCGCCGATGCCCTTGAGGTCCTCCTTGCCCTCGTCGCTGGTCAGGTGGGTGATGACCGCGCGCAGGTCCTTGGTGTCCAGCAACGGCAGGCCGCGGCTGTCGGCCCAGTGGAAGATCAGCCCGAGCGTCGACTCCTGGGTGTCGTTGAGGCCCAGCACCTTCGACAGCAGGATCGGGCCGAAGCTCGTGACCGTCGCCCGCAACGGGACGCCGAGCCCGCCGGTGCCGATCGACAGGAACTGCACGGGATGGCTCTGCGGCTGCCAGTCGTCGCCGGTGTCGGCGGAGCGGGCCGTGATCCGGTCGCTGCTGGAACCCTGCTGGGACAGCCCGGAGAGGTCGCCCTTGACGTCCGCCATTACCACCGGAACGCCGTTCGCGGACAGCTGTTCCGCGACGAGCTGCAGGGTCTTCGTCTTGCCGGTGCCGGTCGCGCCGGCCACCAGACCGTGCCGGTTCACCATCGACAGCGGGATGCGCACGTGTGCGGAGGGGTCGACCTTGTCGTCGACGAGCACGGCACCGAGTTCGATGGCCGCACCTTCAAGGGCATAACCAGCAGCGATCTCAGACTGAGCCGTCATATGCGACGAGCGTAATCAGGTTGGCTCCATGCGCCACTCGAAGTTGAAGTGTTGACCACTAGGCTTCATGGGGTGATGGAACGTCTGGTGTGGATCGACTGTGAGATGACCGGACTCGATTTGGGCAAGGACGCCCTGATCGAGATCGCGGCCCTGGTCACCGACGCGGAGCTGAACGTGCTCGGCGAAGGCGTGGACGTGGTGATCCACGCCGACGACGAGGTGCTCGACTCGATGCCGGAAGTCGTCATGCAGATGCACGCCAAGTCCGGCCTCACCGAAGAGGTCCGCGAGTCGAAGGTGACCCTCGAAGAGGCCGAGGCGATGGTCCTCGCCTACATCAAGGAATGGGTGCCGGACCCGCGCACGGCGCCGCTCGCCGGCAACTCGATCGCGACCGACCGCGGGTTCATCGCCCGCGACATGCAGACCCTGGACGCGCACCTGCACTACCGCATGGTCGACGTGTCGTCGATCAAGGAGCTGTGCCGGCGCTGGTACCCGCGCATCTACTACGCGCAGCCGGGCAAGGGCCTCGCGCACCGGGCGCTGGCGGACATCAAGGAGTCGATCCGCGAGCTGGCCTACTACCGGCGCACCGCGTTCGTGCCGCAGCCGGGGCCGACGTCCGAACAGGCCCAGGCGGTGGCCGCTGAGCTGCTGAAGAACGCCGACTGACCCCCGATTTCAATATCGGTAGGTACGCACGCTATGCTTTCTGCGCCGGTCGAGAGACCGGCCAATGGTGGGTGTAGCTCAGCCGGTAGAGCACTGGGTTGTGATCCCAGGTGTCGCGGGTTCAAGTCCCGTCACTCACCCTTTGTCGAAAGGCCCTCGCGAATAGCGGGGGCCTTTCTTCACGTCTGGGAGTGTCATGAGCGCCACGCTGGTCGCAAAGGATCTCGCCGCGGGCCACGGCGACCGGGTCCTGTTCTCCGGCCTCGACCTCGTCGTCGCACCCGATGACGTCGTCGGTCTCGTCGGGGTGAACGGCGCGGGCAAGTCGACGTTGCTCCGGACCCTGGCCGGCCTCCTGCCGTGCGAGGAAGGCCGTGTCTCGCTGAGCCCGCCTTCGGCGAACATCGGCTACCTGCCACAGGAACCGGATCGCATCCCCGGCGAGACCGTGCGGGCGTTCCTGCACCGGCGCACGGGTGTCGCGGCGGCCCAGGCTGTTCTGGACGCGGAGACCGAGGCGCTGGCGACCGGTGGTGGCGAGGGCTATGCCGACGCGCTGGACCGCTGGCTCGCGCTCGGCGGCGCCGACCTGGACGAACGGGCCGACGCGCTGGACCTGCCGTTCAGCCTCGACCTGGCGATGACGTCGTTGTCCGGCGGCCAGGCGGCGCGCGCGGGCCTGGCGTCGTTGCTGCTCAGCCGCTACGACGTCTTCCTGCTCGACGAGCCGACCAACGACCTCGACCTGGACGGCCTGGAGAAGCTGGAGAAGTTCGTCTCCCAGCTGCGCGCGGGCACCGTGCTCGTGTCGCACGACCGTGAGTTCCTCGCTCGCACGGTGACGAAGGTGCTGGAGCTCGACCTGCACCAGCAACAGGTGAACCTGTACGGCGGCGGCTACGAGGCGTACCTGGAGGAACGCGACGTGGCGCGCCGGCACGCCCGCGAGGACTACGAGGAGTACGCGGACAAGCGCTCCGACCTGGAGGCCCGCGCGCGGATGCAGCGTTCGTGGATGGAGAAGGGCGTCAAGAACGCCCGGCGCAAGGCGTCCGCCGACAACGACAAGGTGGGCCGCAAGTTCCGGTCCGAGTCGACCGAGAAGCAGGCCGCGAAGGCCCGGCAGACCCAGCGCATGATCGAACGCCTGGACGTCGTCGAGGAGCCGCGCAAGGAGTGGGAACTGCGGATGGAGATCGCCGCCGCGCCTCGCTCGGGCGCGGTGGTGGCGTCGCTGCGCGGTGCCGTGGTGACGCGCGGGTCGTTCACGCTCGGGCCGGTCGACCTGCAGATCGACTGGGCGGACCGGGTGGCGATCACCGGCGCCAACGGCGCGGGCAAGTCGACGCTGCTGGCGGCCTTGCTGGGGCGGGTTCCGCTGTCGTCCGGGTATGCGTCTCTGGGGTCCGGGGTGGTCGTCGGCGAGGTCGACCAGGCGCGCGGGTTGTTCCTCGGGGACTCCCCGCTGGTGGACGCGTTCGAGGCGACCGTTCCGGAGCTGACGCCCGCGGACGTGCGCACGCTGCTGGCCAAGTTCGGGCTGAAGGCCGCGCACGTGCTGCGGCCCGCCGGTTCGCTGTCGCCGGGTGAGCGCACCCGTGCGGCGCTGGCGTTGCTACAGGCACGCGGGGTGAACCTGCTCGTGCTGGACGAGCCGACCAACCACCTGGACCTGGCCGCGATCGAACAGCTCGAGTCGGCGCTCGACTCCTACGACGGCACGCTGCTGCTGGTGACGCACGACCGCCGCATGCTCGACGCGGTGCACGTGAACCGTCGCCTGGCCGTCGCGGACGGCCAGGCGACCGAGCTCTAACGCAGGTTCACGTGCATCAGCTGCGTGGTGCTGTTGTGTGGGATGGAGTCCTTGTCACCGTTGGACGTCGTGAGCCACAACCCGCCGTCGGGTGACCGCTCGACCGTGCGCAACCGTCCGAAGTGGCCTTCGAAGTAGGACGTCGCCTCGCCGAGCTGACGGCCGCGGATCGGGATCCGGTACAGCTTCTGGCCGCGCAGTGCCGCGAGGTACACCACGTCGTCGACGATCGTGAGACCGCTGGGCGAGGCCGCGGACACGGGCGAGGTCCACATCGGTTTGTGGAACGTCGGCTCGTCGCACAGGTTCGCGGTGCCCTCGCACGCGGGCCAGCCGTAGTTGCCGCCCGGCCTGATCAGGTTGATCTCGTCCATGATCGAGTTGCCGAACTCGGCCTCCCACAGGCGTCCGCGCGAGTCGAACGCGAGGCCCTGCACGTTGCGGTGCCCGTAGCTGTACACGTACTTGCCGGGGAACGGGTTGTCCCTGGGCACGCTGCCGTCGGGGTTCACCCGCAACACCTTGCCGCCCAACGAGTTCAGGTCCTGCGCGTTCTGCGGCACCTGGCCGTCGCCGGTCGCGATGTACAGCTTGCCGTCCGGGCCGAACCGCAGCCGCCCGCCGTTGTGGAACTTGTTGCGCGGCGCGCCGGTGAGCAGGACCTCGTGGTTCGTGAGCTTGCCGTCCACCAGCTTCATCCGCACAAGCCGGTTGTCGGTCGGGCTGGTGTGGTAGAGGTAGATCCAGTCGCCCTGGCGTTCGACGCCGAGCAGGCCGCCCTCGCCGTCGGTGCTGACGACGTTGGGCACGTGTCCTGCAACGGTTTTCTCGCCCTTGGGCGTGATCCGGACGACGTCGGCGGCGTCGCGTTCCGCGTAGAGCGCCGAGCCGTCGGGCAGGAACTCCAGGCCCCACGGGACATCCGTGTCGTCCGCGATCTTCGTGACCTGGCCGACGGCGTCGCGGCCGCGCTGAGTCGTGGCTTGCAGCGGTGCCGTGAACGCCGAGCGCTTGCCCGCGGTGTCGATCGCCTGGACGGTGAACTGATAGGCGGTTTCCGGTGCCAGACCGGAGATCGTGGCGTTGGGCGTGGTGCTCGTGCCCGCCTGCTTGCCGTCGCGGAACACGGCGTAGCTCGCGACCGCCACATTGTCGGTCGACGCGGTCCAGGTCAGCTTCACGCTGTTGGCCGTGGGCGTGGCCTGGACGTTGGTCGGCACGGTCGGCGGCTCGTTGTCGATGACCGCGGCCGGGGTGGTGACGTTGACCGAGTTCGACGCCTGCGACACGTTGCCGGCGGCGTCGCGTGCGTTGACGTAGAAGGAATACGCGGTGTTCGGGGTGAGCTTCGTGACGTTGTTGTTCAGCGTCGTGCCGTCGACGGACTTCACGAACTGCCCGGACTGGTAGATGTCGTAGGCGGTCACGGCGACGTTGTCCGTCGCGGCGCCCCACTCCAGCCGTACGGAGGTCGCGGTGACGGTCGTGGACTTGAGCGCGCCCGGCACACCGGGCGGGGTCGTGTCGATCACGCCGGGCGTGCCATGAACCTCGAACTCGTTCATCTCATAGCCGAAGAAGCATGGCCGCGACATGTACACGCGCACGAATCGCCCGAACGCGGTCAGGTTGATGTTGTCATCACCGCCGTGCCCACGCGTGACGGTGTGGACGTCGCGCCAGTACACGCCTTCCGGTGACGTCTGGACCTTGTACTCGCGGGCACACCGGTTTCCCCAGCGCAGCACGACGCGGTTGATCGTGGACATGGCACCGAGGTCGACCGACAACCACTGCAGCCGGTCGTGGCCGCTGCGCCAGCGGGTGGTCCGGTCGAGGTCGACGGCCTTCGTCGCGACATGGTCCGCGTCCGCCTCGCTGGAGGCCGTCGCGGGTCTGTCGAACGACAACAGGACGTCGTCGGCGTGGGCGGGCGGGGCGAGCCCCAGCGTGATCGCGAACGTGCTCGCGAGGACCAGCAGTCTGCGCACCACAAAGCCTCCCCATTGAGAGCGGACGGCGGTGGCCGGGACAGCCTCGCACAAACGTTTTCAGGGAGCTAGGGCCGGGCGAACACACCCGGCCCTTTCCACGTCAGCGGTTGCCCTTCACCCACTGGTCCCACGGGACCTGCCAGTCGCCGAACCCGTCCCACGACTCGAGCGGCGGGCCGCCGGAGTTGCTGACGATGACGACGTCACCGGGCTTGGCCTCGTCGAAGAACTGCTTGGCGTTGGCCGGCGACATGTTGAGGCAACCGTGACTCACGTTGCGGTGCCCCTGGTCGCCCACCGACCACGGCGCGGAGTGCACGAAGATGCCGCTGTTCGACATGCGCGTGGCCCAGTCGACCGGCGTCTTGTAGCCGCCGTTCTCCAGCGCCAGCCCGTAGGTCGTCGAGTCCATGATCATGTGGTCGTGCTTCTCGCTGACCACGTAGATCCCGGTCGGCGTGGTGTTCGCGGCGTTGCCCATCGACGTCGGCACCGTGCGGACGACCGCACCGTTGACCTTCGTGACGACCTGGTGCGTGCCGCCGTCGGCCTCGTGGATCCGGGAGTCACCGATGGTCGTGTTGATGACCCGGTCCTCCTGCCCGTAGATCCCGTTGCCCATGTTCCGGCCGTACACCTTGATGTTCATCGTGATCTTGGTGCCGGGCTTCCAGAACTCCCTGGGCCGCCAGTGCACTTCCTTGTCGTTGAACCAGTAGAAGGCACCCTCGACCGGCGGCGTGGTGACGATCTGGATGGCCGACTCGGCGGCGATCTTGTCGGTCACCTTCTCGTCGAAGTAGAACGCGAGCGGCTGCCCGACGCCCACCGTCGTGCCGTCCATCGGGTTCGTCGACACGAACGTCTGCGTCCGCGGCTGAACGGTCGTGAACGACGCGGTCTTCGTCTGCGGCTTGCCGTCCTCGCCGACCCCGGTGGCACTCAGCTTGTAAGTCTTGCCATATCCCAGCATCTCGCCGTTGGTCCACTGAGTGCTCTCGGCGTTCATGTGCCCCTGAACGACCTTGCCCTCAGGGCTGGTCAGCGTGACCTCGGTGAGCTTCCCGTCCGCGGCGGTAGCGATCACCGGCAGTCCCGGCGACACGTCCGCGGCCCCCTCGTTCAACGCCAGCGTCAGCGTCACCGACTTGGGCGGCGGCGGAGCAGCGGACGACGACGGCGCGGTCCCCTGCGCACCATCATCACTGCACCCTGTGATCAATGTCGCAGCGAGCCCCACCGCGACAAGACCAGTACCGCGTCTGCCCCACATCCCCATCGACAGCCATCCGATCTACTTGTTCCCCAGACACCCGAGACTGCCCTCTACGCACCCGTTTTGGTGTCCCCCGTCAAGGTGACGCCAGTTCGGTTCCGAGGGTTGCCGGAGATGCTCGATCGTTACCAGGCCGAAGTAGTGCCGCACCCCGGCTGACCAGCCGATTGGGAAGCGCGCGAACCCCTGTGCTAATGTTCTCCACGTCGGAACGAGCAAGACCTTCCGACACCCGCCAAGCGCCGCTAGCTCAGTTGGTTAGAGCAGCTGACTCTTAATCAGCGGGTCCGGGGTTCGAGTCCCTGGCGGCGTACTCCAGAGAAGCAGGTCGACTTTCGAGTTGACCTGCTTCTTTGTATTTCGCGGGTTCATTCTCTTTCTCCGTTTCGTCGTTGTGGATCATGGTTTGTGAGCCCGAGGTGAGCCCGAGACGCGGATGATCTTCGATCGCCGGACGTTCCGGCAGCACCCGGACCGAGGCGACCTTGCGCGGCACGAGACGGGCGATTCCCTCAGCGGTCTCGCGCGCGACCTGCGGCAGCACGCCGGTGTAGGTGTCCGCGGTGATGGTGATCGAGGAGTGCCGCAGCATGCTGGACACGACCTTCATGTCCGCTCCTGACGCCAGCGCGAAGGTCGCGGCTCCGTGCCGAAGGTCGTGCAGCCGGATCGGCGGCGAGCCAGCTTCCTCAACGAGCTTGTTGAACAGGTCGGTGACAGCAGCAGGGTGCAACGGTGAGCCGTCCAGCTCGGTGAACATGAGGCCGAGGTCGACCCACGCGTCCCCCGCAGCTTCCCGTTCCCGTTGCTGCCGGGACCGGTGAGCGCACAGCTCCAGAAGGGTCCCCCGGTCGAGCGTGATGATCGCCACGCTGCTGTCGGTCTTCGGCGTTCCGAACTCGGTCTCCCAGCCCACCTGCAACAGCTGGAACCGGATCGCGAGTGAGGCTGCTTCCTCATCGAGGTCAGCCCAGTACTGCCCAAGTCCCTCGCCACGACGCAGCCCAGCGTGGGCGAGCAGGTGGAAGAACGCGTACAGCCGGTGGTGCGCGATGAAGTCGAGGAACGCGCCTGTCTGCTCCGGCGTCCAGACCATGACCTTGCCGGGGATCTCCCCCGTCTCCAGCCAGCGCGCCACACGGGCTTCGGTCCAGATGAGCGGCTTCGGCCGCACCTCGGGCGGCAGCTCGACCCGCACGGCGGGGTTGAGGGTGATCAGTCCGTCGCCGTGCATCGCGTCGTTGAGTCCCTTGCGCGCCGTGGCGACGATCCGGTGCATCGAGGCGATACCGACCGGGCGCCGGTACCTCACCAACGCGCGGTGGTCCGGGTCCGAGCTGTTGCGCAGCTCCTCAATCCGGTCGTTGAACTCCTCGATGCGCTCGAACATGAGCGTGAAGTCGGCGCTCTCCAGCTCGTCGAGCCAGATGTCGCCGAGGTACGGCACGAGGTACAGCCGGATGTGGGACTCGTAGCTGCGGTAGGTGTTTCTCGAGAGGACCTTCCGCCGCTGTGGCAACCAGCTCAGGAAGTAGGGGCCGACCTGGACGCGGTCACGCAGACCGCCCTTCGGCCGTACGCGGCGACGCACGGTGTCCTCGTCGGGGATCGGCGCCGAGTTGCTGATGGCTTCGGCGATGAGGTCGCCGACCTGGGTGAGGGCTTTGGTGTCACCGGGCCTCGGGATGGCAAGAAGACGACGAATGAGGTCGAGTTCATCCTGTGCCGCAGTCGCGGTGTCGAAAGTCGTGCGGCGACGTGGCCGCCGTTCACCATCCGCAGCTGCGGGGAGCTCGATGCGGTAGCCCCACGTGCCGTGCTCGCTCCTGCTGAGTTTCGGGCAGGACTTGCCGAACGGCCTGCCCGTCGCCGGGTTGCGACACGAGCAGCGCTTGAAGGTGGACCCGAGCGCGACGCCCTTCGCGTCAGCCGTCTTGGATTGCATGACCATCATGCTCGCGCTGCGGTGTGAGCCCGAGCGAGCCCGAGAAATGGGTGAACTTGGCCCGAGACATAGGAATCCGTTCGTGTCGAGTGTGGACTGTCAGTCACGAGTCCGACGCTTGCGGACCACCTTCGTCACGAGCGGCTGAGGTCGCGCCGACGGAACCGGTTGTGACGGCGCTGCTTCGAGGCCGAGTTCTCGACGCAACTCAGCGGTCGGCACTCGGTAAGCAGAACCAACTCTGACAACACGGCAAGGGAACTGGCCGCTGCGTGCCAGCGCGTAGGCGGTCGTGCGTCCGAGTCCGAACGCACGACCGGCAACGACGATGTCGACGACCGCAGGAAGGGCCATGACCTCCGCGACGGTCAACGGTTTCGCTGTCACAGCGCCACCTCTTCCTGCTCAGCGAAGCGGGCGATCGCGAGATCGTGGAACGCAGGATTGAGGTCGACACCGATGTACGAGCAGCCGAGCTGGCGTGCGGCAAGTCCGGTGGTTGCCGTGCCGCTGAACGGGTCGAGCACCACGCCACCCGGTGGACATCCAAGCCTGATCGCGCGCCGCGCGATCTCGACCGGACCCACCGCAGTGTGTCCGCGGAACGGCTGCGCCGGCACCTTCCACACGTCTCCGAGCGGCTCGCTGGGACCGGCAAAGTAGTGGTTGTTCGACATCGCGAAGAAGAAGACGGACTCGTAGCGCGTGCCGAGCCGGTCACGCACGGATTCGGGTCGTGCATTCGGTTTGTGCCACACGACTGAGTTCCGCAGCAGCCAGCCGTCTTCCTGCAACGCGAACGCCACTCGCCAAGGAACACCGATCAGGCTCTTCCTCAAGGCACGAGACTGAGGTGGTCGGTGCGTGCCGTGGCGACGCCGCCGAACTTCATCGCTGGCGGTGGGCGCCGTCGAGCCGGCGGCGACGTAGTTCCCCCAGGATCCGCCGTACGAGTCGCCCAGGTTCAGCCAGCACGTCCCCAAAGGTTTGAGCATGCGGCGCACCTCAGCGAACAGGCTGCGCATGACTTCGACGAAGTCCTCGACGCGTTCCTCGTGCCCGTACTGCCCTGCGATCCCGTAGTCGCGATGTCCCCAATAAGGCGGCGACGTCACCACGCAATCAACAGAACATGGGGCGAGGCCGCGGAGCGCCTGCAGCGCGTCCCCCAGGTAGAGCTTGACCCCTGAGCCTTGGTGATAGATCGAGGCTTCGTTCATGCCGCCCACCTCGTCTCGCCCGTGGTGATGCCGACGAACCGGCGACCGAGCCGCCGTGCCGCGTCCGCCGTAGCTGACGTCCGGCAGAACGGGTCGAGCACGGTGCCGCCAGGCGGACAAGCCGCCTCGATGCATCGCGAGACGGAGGCACTTGTCCACACATCTCCGGGCCCCTTCGAGTCTTCGCGAAGCGAATCGCGGTCGAAGTAGTAGGTCCTCGACTTCGCGAGCAGGAAGACAAGATCGTGTGCTTGTTCAAGGCGCCGTCGTTCAGACACAGGTGGCACCCGGTGCTGCAACACGACGGCATTGCGCACGATCCACCCAGCTGCCTGCAGGGCAAGGACCACCCGCCAAGGCACTCCAGCCCAACCGCCACCCTGCTCGACGTCTGCCAACCGCAACCAGACAGTGCCGGTCTGCACGAGCACGCGCCGAAGTTCGACGAAGGCTCGCTGAAGTTCGACGCCGTCTCGTCCTTCCACGATCGCGGGCCACATGACCGCGCAGTCCGCAGACCCAGCGGCCATGTTTTGGAGGCCCTCCAAGACCGCCGTCATGCCGCTCGCCGCCCACAGCTGTGTTCGCCCACATGCACAAAACTCGTCCTCAGAGGTGCAGGAGTAGCTGCCTCCGCCGCGAGCTCAACCTCATGTACAAGCTGGAAGACGAGCACCTCGTGATGTGCAACTCGGTGGTACTTACGAGAACCGCGAACAACCAGCCGGCTTCCGCGCACTTCCGCGGACAGCGCGACGCAACGCTCGACCAGCACCAGTCCGGCGGTGGTAGCGGCGGCGATAACCAGGCTCGCGAAATCGACGAGCGACCCGTCTGCACGCCTGTGCGGGCGCGTCACGATGACGACGTGTCCGCCAGGCCGCAACAGCGGCTCGCAGTACTGCAGCGTCTTGGCGAGTTCGCCGATGGCGGACTCGACACGGTCCGTTTCCGGTCCGGTCCGGAGCGCTGTCAGAACGAGTCCGACTCGTCCGACCAACCCGGCAGCTCGGACGGTCGCAAGCATCTTCGGTCGGTCTTCGAGGACAGAGCCGTCGCACCATGCGCCGGCTGTCTTCGCGGCGGTGACATTGGCCCGGGCGAGGGCCCACCAATGCTTGCGGACGGTGAGTCCGAGCGCGTGACGGCCTGCGCGCAGCGACTCGGTCAGGACGGTGCCAGCGCCGCAGTCGGGGTCGAGCACGAGGTCGCCGGTGCGCGTCCACGCCGCGATCGCGTGAGCGGCGACGGCAGGAGGAATCCGCTCCCGGTCGAACTCGGTACCAGGGATACAGCCCGCTTCGCGCAGCTGTGCACGGGCGCTGCGCTGCCCGGTCGGCCATACGGAGGTTGCACCATCGTTCATCGGCTGGCACCTCCCGACTCCGCGATGCAGGCCGGGCTGACGGACCGTCCAAACACCAGAAGGTCGTCGTGCACCTGACGGTGCCGTGCTGACGCCGGAGGAGTGTGGAGCACCTCGCGAAGAGGTACGTGCAGCAGCGCGATCCGGTCGAGGTAGCGCAGTCCTGCCTCGTGTGCGGCGTGCACCAATCGCTCCGCGGGGTCGATGAAGCGACCACCGGAGCGAACGCCGCGAGTGATGACGGCCAGGGTTCCGGCAGGCGTGAGCATGTCGGCCCAGCCGGACGGACGGAACCAGTCGAGCGCGGTCGGATCGGCCGCGGCGAGTACGAGCTCGTAGCGGTCAGGTCCGGATTCAGACTCGACCAGTCCGACATCGCGTTGCTCAGCGCTGGGCGCGATAGGCGTGTGCGTCTGAACGCCGCGGCCGAGTCGGACGACGGTCCAGCCCGCCTCGTGGAGTCCGGCGCAAAGACTGAGCTGCGGCTGGCTACGGGCCGATGTCACCGACGATGTGAGGTACGGCGCTGGGTGGAGCAGGAGTACGCGTTGGCCCGGTTGCGTGTAGGTCGTCACGGTCTTGGCGACCGCGGTCAGCAACCAGTCCGCAAGCAAGCCGGTGCCTTCGCAGAGGTCATCCTGGCCGCATGGCCAGATGGTGTTCGGCTGCGCCGGTCGAGCTGGACGTCCACCGCGACGTAGCGATGGTTTGCGCACTTGGGAGTTGCGAGCCGAAATCATCGCCTATCTCCTTAGCCGAGCGATTCCAGGTTCTGACACGCCTTAACTCCGCAATCCATGGCAATTTTGGACATCCGAACCTGACGAGATTCCCGCGAGACGAGGACGGCGCCCAGATCTGCCACGCGCCGAAGGCTCATCGCTACTAGAGCCGAACTAGCAGCGAACCAAAGAACCTGTTCAAGGCATGATTGACGACGAGAGCCAGCGCTGACCGCAGGTGCCGACCGAACCTTCGTCGCGAGGCTTCGAAGCGGCCTAGTAGAAGATTAGTAGCGTTCCGCGACTTTCTAGTCAGCAATTAGCAGCGCCTTGGTATTTACGTGGTATCGACCGTGGTGTCATGGCGTCGTTGCTTTCCGCATCGACACCACAGGAGCCACGTCATGGCACCGAAACCCGTAATTCGCAGCAGCGATGACTACACGACGAACTCGTTGGACATCGCCCGCGACACCTTCACCTGGCTGGTCACTGGACCGCATCCGGTGTCGCTCGACGGTCGCGACTTCGAGGGACTTCCGAACCGGCAACTTCCGCTGGACGAGGTCCGCGACCACCTGCTCGCGCGCAGCTGTGCACAGTCGACGAAGGACGCGGTGTGGGCACATCTGGTGCTGCGATCGCGTGCGGAAGGAGCCACCTGGACGGTTGCCGCGGTCGGGGTCGCGTTGCCCGCTCTGACCTCCGTCGCAGCCACGCTGTCCGCCCGGTTCGCCGGCGATCCGGCTGACGTGCACGCCGAAGTTCTGCGCGGCTTCCTCGCCGCGTTGGCGACCATCGACCTGCATCCGCCACGAATCATGCTCCGACTCCGCTGGGCGGCGTACCGGTCCGGGTACGACGCGCTCGTCGAAGCGCTCGCGAGTCCGATTCCGGTCGCGCAGGGGTTCCGTTCCGCTCCACCTCACGCACCGTGGGGACACCCGGACCTCGTCCTCGCCCGCGCCGTTCGCGACGGAGTCCTGACTCAGACCGAAGCCACGCTCATCGGTGCGACCCGGCTGGAAGAGGTGTCCGTTCGCGACTGGGCTGCGACGCACGAGGTGAGCGAGTGGGCGGTCTACAAGGCTCGCAAGCGCGCCGAGGTCCGGCTCGTCGCGTACCTGCGTGATGACGGCACCGAGGCCGAAGTGGACGAGAAGTCCGTGACGCGCGTGTCCAAACCGGACGCGAAATCCGGAGTTCAGGGCTGCGGGACAGACCCGCGTTCAGCCCCGTCTTCGGAGGTGCCCCGATGCGCCTGATCGAACGATCCACCGCGCCAACACGCTCGCATCGACGGGCGCGCGTACTGCTCGTGCAACTCGTCGCCATCGCGCTGCTCGCGTCAGCCTCGGCGGCTCACGCCGACACCTCGGCCATCGCCCTGGCCGGGTCCGTCGGCGACGTCCTCAACAACATCCGGAACTGGATCATGGGCATTCTCGCGGGCCTCGCGACCGTGTTCCTGACCATCGGCGGCGTCCGACGCGTCGTCGGTGGCGGCGATCCCAGCGAACAGGAGAAGGCCAAGGAGTGCTTCAAGTCCGCGGCTTGGGGCTACGGCTTGGCTGCGCTCGCACCGCTCGTCGTGGAGATCCTCAAAGGGATCGTGGGGGCCTGAGCGATGGCCGCCAGCACCCCGCCCACGTTCCGGCCGCGGCGCTGGCGTGTGGCCTTGTTGCTCAGCATCGTCGCCGTGTTGCTCGGCCTCGCGACGGCCACCGCCGCTGCGCAGCCGAGCGCTCCCCCACCGCCGCCTCCATCACCACCGTCCACGACGTCTGCACCGCCGACCGTTAACCCGCCGCAAACGGCAAAGGCCGACTCCGAGTGTGGCATCACCGACCTGACCGCGTGCGTGCGCGATGGCTTTAGCTCGTTCGTGAACGTGTTGGTCGGCGAGTCGCTGAACTGGTTGCTGCGGCTGCTCGGCGACACCTTGCTGTCCACGCCGACGCTCGACCAGTTGCCCCGCATCGGCGAGATCTGGGAGCAGTCGCGGCTGTTCGTGGTCGCCGTGTACTCGCTGTTGGTGTTGGTCGCCGGGATCCTGGTGATGAGTCACCAGAGCGTCCAGACGCGACACTCGATCCGCGAGATCGCGCCACGAGTCGTGGTCGGCTTTCTCGCGGCGAACCTCAGCCTGTTGCTCGCCGATCAAGCCATCAGGTTCGCCAACGCCGCCTCGTTGGCGGTGCTCGGGGACGGGTTGGATCCGGAGAGCGCCGGGCGAGCGCTGTCCGAATTGCTCGTGGCGCTGGTGGCCACGTCGTTGGTCGATGGTGGGCTCTTCGCCGGACTGCTGTCGCTCGCTCTGGCGATCCTGTTGATCGGCCTGCTGATCGGCTATGTCGTCCGGGTCGGGCTCACGGTCCTTCTGATTGCAGGCGCACCTCTGGCCCTGATGTGTCACGGACTGCCTCAGACCGAAGGCGTGGCCCACTGGTTCTGGCGCGCTGGAGCAGGCGTGCTCGGCATACAGGTCGGGCAAAGTCTCACGCTCATCTGCGCGCTGAAGGTCTTCTTGCAACCAGGCGGCTTCAACTTCTTCGGCAGGCCGAGCTCCGACGGCATCGTCAACCTGATCGTCCTCATCGCACTGGTGTGGATCCTGGTGAAGATCCCCACCTGGGTGATGCAGCAAGTCAAAGTCGGTAGTGGCGGCCGTTCGTTCCTCAGCGGACTGGCGCGTGCGTTCGTCTTCGGCAAAGCCATGGCGCTGATCGGTGGTGGACGTTTCGCCGGCGTTGCTGCTCACGCTGCGAAGCGCTCGACTGGAACCGCACGTGCTTCGGCGGCAGATCCTCCGTGGCCACCTCAGCCACGCTTTCCTTCCACACCTGAGGCGGTCACCACACGCCTCAAGGAGGCATACGACGCAGAGCGCCTACGCGGCGCCCGACGGACACGCGTACCGTCCCAGCAACCGACGTTCCTGCAGCCGCAGCCTCAGCAAACCGTTCACGAACCCGCCGTAGTGCCCGCAACTGCAGGGCCGACAAAGCCAGAGTTCAGCTCGGCGCCTGAGCGCGTAGCAACTGGGCCGCGACGAGGCCCGCAGCCTGGATCGCAACCGCTGTTCCAGGCCGCTGGAGGTCCCCGCCGAGGCGGTGCCGTTCCGCCGCCGGCACGTCCGATCCGAGTGGCGTCGGTGCCGTCCCAGCTTCGGTTCCAGCCAGCGGTCAAGCCCGCACCGCAGACGCCGCCACGCCCGCAAAGGACTGCTCCCGCCCCGCCCGTGTTCCAGCAGGCACAGCCGGAACCTCGGATCGGCGACGCCCGTCAGCGCGTCCACTCCGTTCCGCCTCCGCTGTTCCGTGCGCCGAAACCAGCACCTGGAGGTGAGAAGAAATGAGCCATCCCGTGAGGATTCCCGCCGACGTCGACCGCGAGGACCGGGTGATCGGCCCGCTGACCGCACGCCAGCTGCTCATCCTGGTTGTCACCGGGATGGTGTTGTACGGGACGTACACGTTGACCCGCGGACTCGTTCCTCTCGCGGTCTTCCTGGCCGTCGCGGTTCCGATCGGAATCGCATCGGCGTTCCTCGCGCTGGGACAACGCGACGGCATCTCGCTGGACCGGTTGGTGCTGGCGGCATTGCGGCAACGGCTGAGCCCACGGCATCAGGTGTCAGCTCCCGAAGGCGTTCTGCAGGTGCCCGAGTGGCTAGATCACGATCAGTCAGCTGCTCAGCCCGCCGAACTTCGGCTGCCTGCCGAGGCGGTCACCGACACCGGCGTCATCGACCTCGGCAAGGACGGTGTTGCCGTCGTCGCGGTCTGCTCGACCGTCAACTTCAGCCTCCGCACACCGGCCGAACAGGAGTCGCTCGTCGCTTCGTTCGGGCGGTACCTGCATTCGCTGACCGCTCCGGTTCAGGTGCTGGTGCGTGCGGAGCGGCTGGACCTGTCCGGGCAGATCGCCGAACTCCGCGACCAGGCCGGCGGCTTGCCGCACCCCGCTCTGGAACAGGCTGCCCGCGAACACGCCGAGTACCTCGACCAACTCGGCCGCGCGACCGAGCTGCTGCGCCGCCAGGTCCTTCTGGTCCTGCGCGAACCGCTGGCCACAGCCAATCAGGCCGACGACGGCGCCCGTCGAGCTGGTGAAGCGAGGCTGGTGCGCAGGCTCGGCGAAGCGGTCGAGCTGCTCTCGCCGTCGGGGATCGTGGTCACTCCGCTGGACGCCGGACAAGCCACCGCGGTGCTCGCCACGGCGTGCAATCCCGACAGCTTCCTCCCGCCGAACTCCGGTCTCGCAGGTTCGGACGAAGTCATCACGAGCGTTCCGGACGAGGGCTGGAACGACGAGCTTGAGCCGAGGTGGACCTGATGAAGAGCAAAGCCAAACACCGCAACAGCTCCAGCTCGTTCACACCGGACGCCCTGTCAGTTCATCCCCGAGCGCTGGAAGTCGGCAACGAGTGGGTCGCGTCGTTCGCCGTCGTCGGCTACCCGCGAGAGGTTCACCCAGGTTGGCTCCAGCCGCTGCTCACCTATCCCGGTCGGGTCGACGTCTCGCTGCACATCGAGCCTGTCGACCCCGTCACCGCCGCCGCCAGGCTCAAGAAGCAGCTGTCAAAACTGGAGTCCGGACGTCGACACACCAGCGAGAAAGGGCGGTTGCTCGATCCTCAGGTCGAGGCGGCGACTGAGGACGCCTACGACATGGCAGCACGAGTTGCTCGCGGCGAGGGCAAGCTCTACCGGTTCGGTCTGTACCTGACTGTGCACGCGGCGACCGAAGACGCTCTCGCCGACGAGGTGGCCGCGGTCCGGTCGCTCGCAGCGTCGTTGCTCCTGGACTGCAAGCCGACGACCTACCGCAGCTTGCAAGGTTGGGTCACGAGCCTGCCAATGGGGCTGGACCTGGTCGGCATGCGCCGAACCTTCGACACCAGCGCTCTGTCCTCGGCGTTCCCGTTCACCTCACCGGACCTGCCACTGCCGGACCCGACTTCTGTCGGGGCGCCGAGCGGCGTGCTGTACGGCTTCAACATCGGAAGCCAGGGACTCGTGCACCACGATCGGTTCGCACTGGACAACCACAACTCAGTGATCCTCGGACGGTCTGGCGCAGGCAAGTCGTACTTGGTGAAGCTGGAGCTGCTGCGGTCGCTGTACCGCGGCATCGAGGTCCACGTCATCGACCCCGAGGACGAGTACGCCCGGCTCGCGGGTGCGGTCGGCGGCACGTACGTACAACTTGGTGCCGAGCACGTCCGACTCAACCCGATGGACCTGCCGGTTCACACCCGTCCGGACGGCCGCCGCACCGCACCTCGAGACGCGCTCATCCGCCGGAGCCTGTTCCTGCACACCGTCATCTCGGTGCTCCTCGACAGCGAGCTCACCGCGTCCGAGCGCGCCGTGCTGGACAAGGCCATCGCGTCGACCTACCAGCGCGCTGGCATCACTTCTGATTCACGCACCTGGACCCGGCCAGCACCACTGCTCGCCGACCTTGCCGAGACCTTGGCGAACGGCGGCGATCCCGTCGGAGTCGACCTCGCCGCACGGCTGCACCCGTACCTCACAGGTGCGTTCTCCGGGTTGTTCTCCGGCCCCACGTCGACGCGGCCTGAGGGACACCTCGTGGTCTTCTCGCTGCGGGATCTCGCCGACGAGCTCAAGCCGATCGGCACCCTGCTGACGCTGGACGCGGTCTGGCGGCAGGTCTCCAACCCGGCGATCCGCAAACCGCGGCTGGTCGTGGTCGACGAGGCCTGGCTGCTGATGAAGCAACCTGCCGGCGCCGAGTTCCTGGTCCGCATGGCCAAGGCTTCGCGCAAGCAGTGGGCCGGCCTCACCGTGGCAACTCAGGACACCGCCGATGTGCTGGGCACCGACCTCGGCAAGGCGGTCGTCGCCAACGCGGCAACGCAGATCCTGCTGCGCCAGGCTTCCCAGGCGATCGACGAGATCACCCGCACGTTCGACCTCTCGATGGGCGAACGCCAGTTCCTGCTCTCCGCCGACCGCGGTCAAGGGCTGCTGAGCACCGGCACGCAACGGGTGGCATTCCAGTCCATCGCCTCACCGGTGGAGCACCACCTCGTCACGTCGGACCCGGCGGAGCTCGCCGAGTATGCCGAGGCCTCGCCCGACCTCGAGAACTCCTTCGTCGACCTCGACGCCGCCTAGCTACCTGGGGATGCTCATGTCCACTCGACTGCTCACCCAGAACCGCGAGATGCGCCAGATCGGCGTGTGGAACTGGTCCCTCCCAGCGTGGGCAGGTCGGCTGCCCGACGGCCGCACCTACAACACGTGCCCGAGCGCAGGGATCTGCGCGCAGGTCTGCTACGCCCGCCACGGCACCTACACCTGGCCCATCGTGCGCGCCAAGCACGAGGCCAACCTAACGTACGTCCTGGACGACCTGCCCGGCTGGAAGTCAGCGATGCTCACGGAGCTCGGCGCACTCAAGTTCCGTGGCGGCTGGATCCGGATCCACGACTCCGGCGACTTCTTCTCCGACCTCTACTTGCAGGCGTGGCTGGACATCTGCCGTGCGCGCCCGGACACGAACTTCTATGCCTACACCAAAGAGATCGCGCGATTCCGCGCGCTCGTCGAATCGGACCCGCCGCCGAACTTCCTGTGGGTGTACTCGTACGGCGGCACTCAGGACGGCGCACTCGACCCGGCTGTTGACCGCGTCGCCGACGTCTTTCCCGATGAGGAAGCCATTGCGGCGGCCGGGTGGACGTCGCAGGAGGCAAGCGACCTGCTCGCAGTGCTCGGTCCACGGCTGGTGGGTGTGCCTGCGAACCGCATTCCCTTCTACCTCAGGCGGTTGGCAGGCCGCCGGTTCTCCGAGTGGCAGGCCGAAGTTGATGCCGAGCGGACGTCTCGCCGTCGCCTGAGGCTCGTCGCCGACAACACCCGTCCGCCAGCGCAGGCAGCCTGAGGAGGCTCCATGTACCCCGTCCTGCTAGTCGCTTCACCGGCTGGCGACTACCTGCGCGATCCGCTCGGCGCGATCCACAAGCTGTTGGACAGCCTCCGCGACGCCGCCCTCACATGGGGCCCGATCGTCGGGCCAGGGCTCGCAGGCCTGCTCTGTGCTGTCGTGGTGGCACGGCGCTGGTGGCTCCGACGGCACCACGAGCGCTTGATGGCCAACGCACGGCTGATCACCGTGCTCGCTCCTCCAACCGTCGACCCTGCAGGAGCTATCACGGTCTGGTCGAACCTGGTCGGACTGCTGCGACCAGGTTGGCTGCGCCGCTTCTCCGGGCAACCGCACGTCACGTTCGAGTTGACCTTCACCGACGACGGCGTCCAGATCGCCCTTTGGGTTCCCGGCCTGGTGCCACCCGGCATGGTCGAGCGCGCGATCGAAGCCGCCTGGCCCGGCGCGCACACGCGCACCACGCTGGCGAGGCCTCCGATTCCGATCACCGCGCCGACGGGCCAGCGTATCGAAGCGGTTGGTGGCGAGCTGCGGCTCGCCAGGTCGGAGGCGCTGCCGATTCGCACAGAGCATCCAGCCGATCCGATCCGCGCGATGCTGGGTGCTCCGGTCGGGCTCGGCCCGCACGAACGGGCTTGTGTGCAGATCCTCGCTCGTCCGGTTGCTGGGCACCGGGTCGCGAAAGCCCGCAGGGCAGCAAGGCGCGTACACGTCGGCGGATCCGTCCACCTCGTTGGCCGCTTGCTCGACCTCGTAACACCGGGCCGGACCTCGAAGCCGTCGGGCTTCGGGCACCAACGAGGCCTGGATCGGCAGTCCACGCTGGAACATGCGGCCCAGGACCGCGCTGCCGTGCAGAAGCTGCGGGCGAACCCGTTCGAGACCTGCATCCGGTACGTCGTGGCCACCACCGTCGCCGAGAACTCCAGTGTCAGCGAGGTTCGAGCGGTGCGCGAAGTCCTCCGCGGGCGCGGTCACGCCATCGCCTCAGCGTTCGCCGCCTACTCCGAGCACAACTACTACCGCCGGGTCCGACTCGGCCGTGATCCCGTCGCCCTGCTGGCCGAACGCAGGCTCGGCAGGGGCGACCTGCTGTCGGTCCCAGAGCTGGCCGCGATCGCGCATCTGCCGATCGACGACGCCACGCCGGGACTCCAGCGAGCAGGCGCGAAAGCAGTCCCGCCTCCGCCAGGCATCTCAACGGCCGGCGACCAGATCAAACCACTGGGACGGTCCGACTCGGGCCACTCGCGCCCAGTCGGCCTGCACGTCGCCGACGCCCGGCATCACCTGCACATCCTCGGGGCCACCGGCTCAGGCAAGTCCGAGCTGATGGCCCGCCTGATCCTGGCGGACGCCGAAGCCGGCCGTGGCGTGGTTGTCATCGATCCCAAGGGCGACCTCATCACAGACATCCTGATGCGCCTGCCCGAAGAGCTCGGTGAGAAGGTCGTTCTGTTCGACGCCGACTCGCACTCCCGGCCACCGGTGCTGAATCCGTTGGAAGGCGAGGACAAGGCTCGCGCGGTCGACAACCTGGTCAGCATCTTCTCCCGTATCTACGCCGCCTCATGGGGCCCGCGCACCGACGACATCCTCCGCGCCGGTCTGCTCACCTTGACCGCGATGCGGGGCACGCAAACCCTGGCCGATCTACCGAAGCTGCTGACCGTGCCCTCCTTCCGCCGGATGGCCTGCGATCAGATCGGCGACGAAGTTCTGAAGGGGTTCTGGACCTGGTACGACGACCTGTCCGAAGCCAGCCGCGCACAGGTGATCGCACCGCTGATGAACAAGGTTCGCGGCTTCCTGTTGCGTCCGTTCGTCCGCGCCGCCATCGCAGGCGGCGAATCCACAGTGGACATCGGCGAGGTGCTCAACACCGGCGGCATCTGTCTGGTGCGCATCGCTCGCGACGCCCTCGGCATGGAGACCGCGAGGCTCGTCGGCTCGATCGTCGTGGCACGCACCTGGCAGGCGGCCACCCGCCGAGCTCGTGTGCCGCAGCGTCAACGCCGCGACTGCAGCTTGTACATCGACGAGTGCCACAACTTCCTCAACCTCGCCTACCCGCTCGAAGACATGCTGGCCGAGGCACGCGGCTACCGGCTGTCCATGACGCTGGCGCACCAGTACCTCGGCCAGCTTCCGAAAGAACTGGAAGAAGGCATCAGCACGAACGCCAGGTCGAAGATCTTCTTCAATGCCTCGCCGGAGGACGCCAGGCGCTTGGCCCGGCACACCATGCCTCGGCTGAGCGACCATGACCTGTCCAACCTCGGTGTCTTCCACGTCGCCGCCCGGCTCGTCCTCGGCGGCGAGGAAGCGCCTCCCTTCACGGCGATCACCGAGAAGTTGCCGCCCGCGATACCTGGCCGCGCAAAGGCGATCCGCAAAGCGGCCAAGGTCAACACCCGTCCACGTTCATCTGACAACGCCGCTGACCATTCCTCGCCGCCTGTCACCGATCCCCGTCGCGCCGCCTAGGGAAAGGCGTACCTGTGATCACCAATCCGACTCCTCAGCGAGCGTTGCGCGGCCACATGCCGAAACGCCCCACGCCGCGAGCGGCAACTACAGGGGAGCATCACGCACGGCTCGCCAACCGGCTCACTCTCCGGGACCGGTGGTTGGCCCGCATGCTCTACGAGCACAAGGTCTTCACGACCCACCAGATCGTCGAGCTCGGCTATCCGAGCGTGCGCGCGGCCAACCACCGGTTGCTCGACCTGTTCAAGTGGCGGGTCGTCGACCGGTTCCAGCCGTTCGTCGACCTCGGTACCGCGCCTATGCACTACGTGCTCGACATCGCCGGTGCCGTCGCCCTGGCGTACGAGGACGGCATCGACCCGAAGGCACTCGGCTACCGTCACGAGGACGCCATCGGCATCGCCCACTCACTGCGGCTAGCCCACACCGTCGGGACGAACGGCATCTTCACGAGCTTGGTCGCGCTCAGCCGGCAACCGGGCGCTCACGGCCGCCTGACGGCGTGGTGGTCAGAAGTGCGCTGCAAGCGCCTGTTCGGCGACATGGTCCGCCCTGACGCTTACGGTCGGTGGCGCGAAAACGGGCACCAGATCGAGTTCTTCCTCGAGTTCGACTTCGGCACCGAAGACCTCGCCACGCTCGCGAGCAAGCTCTACGGCTACGAAAAGTTGGCTCTGGCAACGGGGATCACAACGCCCGTCCTGGTGTGGCTGCCCACGAACCGACGAGAGGCTAGCGCCCGGAAAGCACTCGCGAAGATCCTGTCAGGGTTGGATCGGCCAACGCTGGTACCGATCGCGACCAGCACCGCCCAGACGACAAGCGTGGTCGGCGAGAGCACACCGGCGGCTGCGCGGTGGTTGCCGGTCGCCGAATCGGCGACGACGCGACGCTCCGGCCGGCTTCGTCTCGCCGAGCTCGCTCAGCTGTGGCCGTATGCAGAGCCACCTGGCGCCGCAACGCCGACGGTCCTCGCCCGGCAAGAACTCGCCCTGCCCGATCCCCTTCCACCTGCACCAACCGCCAGCCAATTCCGGAGGTGACAGGTGAAGATCGCCCTCGCCGCAGCAGCTGCCGTTCTCGCACTTCCATTGATCCTCGGCGGCATTGGGCAAGCCGTCGTGAAGGCCTTTTTCGGCGCCAGCAGCACCCAACCAAGCACAGAAGCGCTCGCCGACATCCCTCCCGACTACCTCGCCCTCTACCGAGCGGCGGCCCCTGCATGTCCAGGCCTCGACTGGTCGATCCTCGCAGCCATCGGCAAGATCGAGAGCAACCACGGCCGCAGCACCCTGGCCGGCGTCGCCGACGGAACCGAGAACTTCGCGGGTGCCCGCGGACCGATGCAATTTCTTCAGTCCACGTTCGACGCGGTCGTCAAGCGGCACCCGCTTCCGCCCGGAGGCAACAAACCGCCCTCGCCCTGGAACAAGCACGACGCTATCTACGCTACTGCCCACTACCTGTGCGACTCCGGAGCGCCGAAGGACCTCCGCAAGGCGATCTTCGCCTACAACCACGCGGACTGGTACGTGAACGACGTGCTCGAACAGGCGAGGAAGTACAGCGATGCGCTGGTTGGCACCGGCGACTGCAACAACGTTCAGGCGCCAAACCGCGCCGCCATCATCGCGATCAAGTTCGCCTGCGAGCAGCTCGGCGAGCCGTACGTGTGGGGAGGCAACGGCGAGACGGGCTGGGATTGCTCGGGTCTCACCACGGCCGCCTACGCCGCAGCAGGGATCCATCTGCCCCGCCACACCCAGGCTCAGTACAACGCTGGGCCACTCGTTCCAGTTGGCCAGCCGCTCATCCCCGGCGACCTGGTGCTCTACGGCAAGCCCGACAAAGTCCACCACGTCGGCCTCTACATTGGTGCGGGCAAAATGGTACACGCGCCAACGTTCAGCCAACCCGTCCAGATCAGCCCCTACCGGTGGACCGGAGACGACTACCTCGCGGCTTCCCGTCCGACCGACACCACTGATGCCGTAGCTCCGCGCACATTTGACTAGTTCCGCTTACAGATGATCACAAGATGATCATCTGTTCAGACATCAAGCACAGGACTATTCGCCGCATAGACCGGCGTTAACTTGTGGCGACTAAAACTCGAATATATCATTGATTTCCTTTAGGTTATTCATCGAATTTCTCCAGCTATCAGACCGCGATTTGATGTCGTCGTGCGCTTGCACAACTGTCTTGCCATCCAGGTAGCAGTCCACGCATTCCCAAAGCATCCACACAGAAAGCTTTCGGCTAAACGGTTGCGTGAGCGCCACGGCCCGTTCAGTGAATGGGCCACCGTGTGAAATCGAATTACGGACACGCTCCAATCGGTGAACCCAACCCTGCCACTGCTTCTCAAGCGCCTTGCACCATGATTTCATAGAAGAGCTACTAGTCGACCTTCTTCTGACCGTTCGAAGGTCGCGACTCAAGGGAAGGTTCTCTGGTACGAACCCGATAATCTCATCGAGGTGTCCAGCAGCCTTCCGGATGTCGAAATACTGCTCGCCTTCCTCATATTTCATCGTTTCAAGGAATATCTCGCGCTGCCTAGGGTTGCGCACTGCCGCGCGGTAATGCAAAGCCTCATAGAGCGGTCGCGAAAACGCATCTATGACGGCGCTGCGAATCCACAAGTTCTTTGTGTACTTCTCCAGATATGTCGTCCATGCGGCTTCGCCGGCACGGCTGGCGATCAGTTCGATAACACGAACGTCGAGAACAACAGAGGCTGCGGAAGCCTGGTCAGAACCGACACGCCACCAGTGCAAGGAATCGATAATGTCTCTCATGGCAGGATCTTGAACTGGAACGAACGGCGCTACTCGTGGAACCATCCTGCTGATCTGTGCGCCAGCGTTCATCGACGACTCTGGCGAGATGGACGGTGACTGCGAATACTCAAAGACTCGATCTGACACGCCCGATTCGCCTTGAAAGTGGATGAATCCGGGAATTCGTTCCCAAGGCGCGGCTCGGCCGATGGAAGACATACCTAGCAGTTCGTCAAGCCGTTCACCTGCTATTCGAACAGCGTCCGAGAATGCTCCGCTGCCGAGATCGACCCGAGCCAAAACGACATCGGGTTTGTCCGGAATAGAACTAGCACTGCCGTGCTCCCGAAGCTCGGCTGGAATTTGGTCTCTGTGCGGCGCGTCGTCGTGCTCCAGGTTTCCTCGAACCCATCGCGCCTCAAAGAACTGGAACGATGGCAGCTCCAGCATCGCTACGGTATTCATGTAAGCATTTCGAAATGCGAACCACACAACGTGCGACCTAATCCGCGGAGCAGCGGTAAGCATCGCATCTACCATCTGGAGACGCTCTACCGGAGCGATTAGTTGGGCATCGCGAATTTCAGAGGCAGTTATCTGCCGCCCGTTCGCAGGGTCAACGTGAAGCATTGCGGAATACGCCCCCAGAGGGGAGCCAGACAATATGGACGTCAAGTTCCGCGACAGTTCATCAACGTTACGATCTGCAGCACGCGCCATTGCCCAGAAAGTGTCTCTTCGTATGGCTATTGTGTCGAATGAAGATTCTTTTCGACCGCACGCCTTGAGGAGGTCTTGCCAGGCGGCGCTTAGTGATTTCGCATCCGCTAGTACCAGCCGTAGGGCAGAAGCGGCAGTCATCAGATCAGAGCGCAAGTTGGCATCTCCACCCACGTCACTGCGAACGAGAGCTCGTAGCGCATCGATGTTGAACCTGACAGATGCTGAGAGCACCGGCCCAAGCGCTTCAGCCGCGCCAAGAAAATCGGCAATTGCAGATGACCAACCGGATTTATGAACCCGTTCGTCATATATTCTACTATCGTGCGCCCATGCACTTAGTTCGTCTAGAGCCAGAAGTATGTCCGGTCGTTCTGGATGCGCCCACTGCTCTTCTGGGTGAGTGAGAGCGTGCATGAGCTCGATGAACCGGTCATCGCCGCCGAACCAAATCGTGCCGTTGCGCCGTACCATACGTCAGATTATGGCATGCTGCACACTTAGGGGGCTAACCATTACATTATCCCTGCAACGGGTGCTGGATAAACGGCCGTGTTATGCGAACTTAGAAAGGCCAGTTTTTAATACGGATGGCTCAGAGCATACGCCCAGCGCGCTGAGCCATCCGCATGCGTGTCTCGTTGTCTCGCTGTTCTTGAACTGGCCGCTCTACGGTTGCGTGCTCGACCGCGTGCGCACAACTTGTTACCACTTGCTGTGCTCGCGCAACCACCTTGCCTCGACCTTGGGCGCCAACTCCTCCCGTAGATCGTCCTCGGTTCGACCATGCTTCGCGGCGAGTGCAACCAGGATGAGCCTTGCGTCCTCCTGGTGTTCAGCGATCGTGTCGCGGTGGTACGCCACGTTCCGCTTGGCCAAGTACCTCGCATAGCTGAGGAGCTCTGTGTAGGAACGGCGAGCAGAGAACTCGGTCGCGATCGCTCCACCATGCTTGGTGCGCAAGGGGGTTCCATCAGGCGCCGTGATGGACTTAGCGGCCTTGGCCTTCGCGCGCTCGGCCTTCTCCGCGATCCGCGCGAGCTGCTCGGGGGTCTTGATCTGGCTGGGCCGGTTGCGCACTTCCACAGGCGCACTCGGGTAGCACTCCGTGCACGCGGTTTTGCCTGCCAGCTCGACGATCTCCGTTTCATCGTGCCCAGACAGGTGTGTCAGCCAAGCGAACTTCGTGGTGTCGAAACAGGTCCTGCACTCCATGGTGCGGTGCACATGGCCACTGGCGTTGAGGACGAGCCATGCGCGAGTCCATCCGCCCCGGCGGTCGAACTCGTCCTCTAGCGGCCCGGCAGCCACCTTGCACTCCATGACGGTCTGAGAAGCGCTCTCGATCCGGGGTTCCAGATCAGCCGCGAGATCGGCCGCGTGGGCTTCGAGCCAGTCCTGGCGACGCTTCGTCAGGATGCGGACCGCGTGCTCCGCCTTTGCGCGCTCAGTGTTCAGCCGGTCGAGTTCGGCGTCGATCTCGGTTGGGTTCGCAGTGGTCAGATCTTCAATGGCCATGATTGGTCACCTCAACTTGGTTGTGTCGCGCGCATGCCGCGCGGACAAGGACAAATGGGAGGTTGATGAAGTACGTGCGCGGTCATCCGCCAGCGGGCCGTTCGGTGATCCGAATCAGGTCAGCCATGCAACGAATTGCGCTCGCGAGTTCCATAGGTTCGCGGCGTTCGGCGAGAGCACGCGGCATCCACTCGTCGGTCAGGCCGTTGCCGACGCCGAGCACGACCTTGTTCCCGAGACCCCACAACACCGCGTTGACTGCGAGGCACGCCACCGCGAGCTCGTCCACGTCGACCGCCCACCACTCCACAGTGGAGGGATCGTGGTCCAGCTCACGCATGGCTTCAGCCGCAGCACGAAGGAGGGCGCCCGTACCTGCCGTCGGTTCAAGTACACGCTCGCCCTCACCTGGCACACCGACCATGCGTGCCATCGCGTCCGCGACACACGCCGGTGTGTAGAACTGCCCGCGCGCACTCTTCGCGGTGCGCGAGCGGAGCACTTCGAGCAGGGCGCCGAACAAGTCCGTCTCACGTCGCCGGTCAGTTCCGGTGAGGTGGAGTTGCTCCGCACGTAGCGCGGCATCCGCAACGCTCTTGGCTGCCGAGACCGCCTGATCGTCAAGACGCGATTCGCCGTGCCACAACGAGATCAGCGGCCATGCTCGGTTGACGAGATCTGGTCTCGCCTTGACGAAGATCGCCCACTGCATACGAGCGAAGTCGGAGAAGTCGCCAGCTGACAACGAAAGGAGGCAACTCACCACGTCGTCGCGCTCGTCGTCCGGCGGAGCCAGGAACGCCAACGCGCCGACGACTGACACAGGGATTTCGAGTTGTCCTGAGCCGTGGACACGGTGCCAGGTCTCGTCAACGGATTCCGCGATCTTCACCGCGTGTTGGTGCGGATCTGTGGGCACACGCCCAGCCTGCGATTGCTTTTGTGAACACATGACAGCGCTCCGGGCCGAAACGGGCCGAAAAGTCGAGTTGCGCATCTAGGAGCGGCACGCCGGAGAAGGCCAGTGCGGGCCGACGGGGCACCTCACGGTGGAGGTGTCGCACCCCCGCCGGCCACCACACAAACCCGCCTGCGAACAGGAGGGCATCCGTAGCGTAGCCCCGTTCTGAACTCCGCGTTCGTGCCGCATACAGCGGTGACGTGCCGTCCGTCGGCACTTCCGCCTAGAGGGGGCGAACGACGCTCCGAAGACTGCGAGGCCTTGCGGACCGCCGTTCAGCCGAGGTCAGCCGACGACGAACGCGCCAGGATGCAGCATCGTCAGCTTCCTGTGCGGGCTGGACTCGCCGGGGTGCGGGACGTGCAACACCAGGCGGCCCGCAAGATCACCGCCCGCGTCGTCCGGCACTCGTCGCACGGTGAAACAGAACGCTCCACGCGGGTCACCGACGCTGATCGACACGGTGACGGAGTCGTCGACCTCGTCCGCGTCGATCGTCGCGGAGTTCACCCACGACAACGGAGCTCGTTCCGGTACGTGCGCGGTTGGCTCGTCGCCGTCCGGGGAGCACGTCGCCTCTCCGGACTCGGTTTCGTAGCCGCCGGCCGTCTCCACGATGTCCTCACCGCACCGAGTGCAGTGGTAGCCGGAGTCCGTTTCCCACGGGAATTCAAGGGAGACAGTCACCGAGTCGTCCTCGACGAACCGCAGTTGGTCCTGATCGACAGAGAGCATGGCAGACATGGCACACCTCACGCTGAGGGAAGAACGAGGGTTGGGAAGTCGGCTACTCAGGCCGTGAAGCGGAGCGACTTACGACACTGCGGGCACGCGATGTAGGCGCGCTCGCGATCACCAAAGGGCACACGCGCTTGGCCGCTGATCGTCGGGGCGCCGTCGAAGAGGCCACCGTTGACGCAGTGCAACCGGTAGCCGTCGCAGGTCTCCCACTGATGGCCGTTCGCGCAGCAACCGACCGCGTGCGCGTGGTCCGCCCAGTAGGCCGTGTCGGTGGTGGTGTCGCGGTAGACCTCAGGTTGGCCGTAGAGACCCCCGTCACCGCTCATCGTCACCATCAGGTCGCCCAGCTCACCGCCGGCCGAGAACACCAGGAAGCCGAGATCATCCGAGAGGATGTTCTCCACGTTGCAGGTGTTGTGTGCCCAGAACAGCCCGTCACCGTAGAGGCCGACCGGGTCTTCTCCAGTGCGCTCCTTCACCCAGAGCACCAGCACACGTGCTGTCGGATCCCGGTGCCCTCTCTCATCCATCCACTCGCGCAGCTCGTTCGTGAGCTCTTCGCAGAGTTCCGCGCGCTCGGCGATCCACTCAGCGGTATCAACGCTGAGCCAACCATCGCCGTTGCTCCACGCGGTGACCATGACATCAGCCATGACGACCACTCCTGGCGGTTATTGGGTTTGTGTGGTTGCGAGATATGCGGGGTGCGAACCCATCTCGCGATACATCAAACATAGCATCGAACCGATCGGGACACAATAGATTCCCGCGCGAATTTCCATGATTCTTTAGCGCTTCACGAGTGATCGCAATGCACAAAAATTCAGGAATTCAAAGCCGGACGCGAGACGACCAGAATACCAATAAAGTACGCCAGCCTAGGGCGTATTGAGCTAAATGAAGTTGAATAGGGAGTGCGTCAATTCAGGGCTTTCTAGCACGAAGGGCGGCCGCTAGCTAGTTGGGCGGAGGCGGGGACCACCGTCGCGCCGGTCGACTGCTCAACTGCCTGCCGGCTACCGAGTCAGGCGTCACACGGGTAGCCACCACACTACTTCTGACCAGCGGATTCGTCCGATCAAGGGGCTTCTGCCCTAGAAGGCACCTGGCCAGGAACGTGACACGGACCCTTCAGGGGCCGATCCAAGGATGCGATGCTTCCGCAGCCAAACCACGAAAGCACCGCATCCAATAAAAATCAAGAAAAAACGAGTACATCGCCCCGCGGTCAGACCAGAGTCTTCCACGAAAGATATAAGTGCCCAAAACTTCCACAGTGTCGCATGGCACGTCTTTGCCCACACGCAGTATATCTATCAGACCCTAGGTTGCGACAACGAGCACCATTCCCCACCGGGCGGCCCACTGAGATTCGGCGGAGTGGAGACGTAGTAGGCGTTGACGATCACGTGCGCGCCATCACGGAAAAAGGGAACCTGATACCAAGGTGGCACACACGATGTTCCAGTACTTCCTGTATCCCAGTGGAATTTGATGAGGATGAAGTTGGCGCCGCAGTGGAAGTAGCGGGCGGTGAGCTCTCCTACGGGCTGAGGCAAGGGAACGAAGCCGCAGCCCGGTGGCGGCCAGATTCTCGTGGCCGCGGCCGCGTTCGGAGTGCCGGCAGCAGCGGCGACCAGCATGGCCGCGGCGCTGAGCACGCTAGCGAGTCGTCGGTTCATGAGATGGCTCCAATCTCGGAGTTGGTTGATACAGCGGGAAACCCGGAGGCCGACGGCAGCTCACGACGCTGCAGCGCGGCCGTAGGAAGTGACCTGCGGCCCGATGCGGTGCTGCAGGAACTCAGCGAGGTCGCACGTGGCGGGGCTCGGCTCTTCGTCGATTTCGCCGAGCGTGGCGGTCAGCAGGGCGAGCGTACGAGGAACGGCGGCGAGCTGTCCGAGCTCAGCCTGGGTGCTCATGATCTGGCGGTAGACGCCCTCGTTGTACGGATCGAGTTGGCGTGCGCGCTCGAGCAGGACGAGAACCCTCTGCGGGTCCGCATCGCCGTGCTCGTTGATCAGCGCGCTGAGTGCATCCAGCACGTCGCGCCGCGCGGCCTCGCGGACCGGCTCAATCCACGGCGAGAGAACGTCTTCAGCAAGATCTCCCACGTAGAGGTCAACAGCGCGCTGCAGACATGACGTCCGGTCGGCACCTGCAGACCCCGCGTTCGCAAGCGACTGTTCAAGCTTCCAGAAGTCCACCTCGACGAGTTCGCGGTTCAGTTGGTAGCGGCCATCGCTGTTCACGACGAAGTTCGCCATGGAACCGCTGGTGGCTTCGGTGACCACGCGCCGAAGCACCGACAACGTGTTGTGGAACGAGTTGTACGGCCTTGGAGGCCTGCTTCCTGGCCACACCGCCTCGTTCAGGACCTCACGCCGGACACCCTGCGGATGGAGCGCTAGGTGCACCAACACCTCGCGTTGCTTCGGGGTGAGCAAGTCGCTGAGATCAACACTGGCGGACCCAGCAGGCTCGAACACGAGGTGAAACCGACCGAAGACCTCCACGGTCAGGCGAGATGCCACCGCGGCGTGTGTCGAGCCCACGGCTGCAGCGTCGGGAACGGTGCTCGATCGCGGCTCGGGAAGCCTTGCGTCCGGTATCGAACGGACGTCCTCGTCGACATCGTCAGGCCCTCTTTGGACTTCAGCCTCGCGGAGGACGGCGAGAAGGTCCGCGGCGTCGGCGGCAGGCAGGTTGAACAGCCTCGCCCCGGAGAGTTCGTCCCCAAGGCCCGGGCTGGTCGCACTTACCGTTCCGTCGACCCGAACGATGACCGTCGCGCCTGGACGCCACTGACCCAGAAGAACGCCAGCAAGGCCGAGAGCAGATCCGTTGTCGAGGACAGCTTGCAGCCGACGTTCGGTGTGCCCGACAGAGCGAGCGACGAGGACCACAGCGCCCGACGCCCTCAAATGCCCGTCGAGGGCTTGCCGGGCACGGGTGAGTAGGAGCGTCTCCATCTCGTCGAGGGCGGCGTCCAGCGAGGCAACGACCTCGACGGTGTGCGGCAGGTCCTGGGCCTCCACCTCACCGAAGATCAGGTGGACATCGTCAGCAGGCACGAGAATGCGACAGGTTGCGTCCGCGCCTTGCGCGGTGAGCAGGTGCAGGAGGAGCGCTCGTGCCGCTGCAGTGGCGCCAGGCCCGGACAGGCCGAGGCCGCGCGTGCTGGCGAGGTCCACAGCGAACTCTCGCCCACGTCTCGTGCCCGCCGACGCGGGGAGCCGTGGCGGTTCGCTGCTCGGCTCCGGCGCGCCCTCCGCGCTCAACCGAGCATTCGGCCGGGGCGGACCGAAGTGGACGAACTCGGTGTCATCGCTCTGCCGATCTCGCATAGCCTCGTGCCCAACACGCAACGCCTGGACCACGGGAGCAACCGGGCGACGAAGGTCGGACCGCTTGCCGCTGCCGATCCGGTACCGGCGCCTGCCCCGCATCTGAATAGCCGCAACGGCGGCCGATATCGCTCCCGCAAGACCGAGACTCACGTACACACCGGTCATCAGGTTCAGGCCTGGCTCGCTCAGTTCTCCACGAGGTTCGGCCATTTCCTCCGGCGGGGCAGGATTCGACGGCGTAGCTGGTACTTCAGCCGGTGGTGGTGCTTCAGCCGGTTCCGGAACGTAGGCGGCGATCTTCCAGCCCGGCCGCACGAGGTCGGGATTGGTGAGGGAACGGCCGTCTTCCTGTTCAACTCCACGGTTGAGCTGGTAGAGCTCAGGCCACCGATCACCACCGCCCGGTCCATAGATCCGTTCAGCGATCCGCCACAAGCTGTCGTAGATGCCGTTTTGCGGTAGGCGGACTTCATCAACAACACGCACGAGACCCGGCGGGGCTGGTGCTGCACGGTCCACGACCAAATCCAGGGCCGCAGGGTGCTCCATGGCGCCAGGGCTCAAAGGCGCAACCACAACGGCGGCAGTCGGCTCGTGCGCGCGGCCACCAGCTGCAGGTGTGGCGAACGCTCGATTGCTCAGCAAGGTCAGCACCACGGCGCCGATGAGAGCGGCCGTGAGCGCCTGGAACGGTCCGCGCGCTCGACGTGGCGTCCAAGCGATTCCGGTCGCGATGTCGACGACCGAGCGCAGCACGGACAAGACGAAGAAGAACCAAGCGATCCAACAGATGATCGCCAGCGCGTCGATGAAGAACTGGCCGCTCATCGGACTGAACAGCGCTATCTGAACCTCGTCCCAGGTCGGCACGTGGTCAGGAAGCGGCCAGCCAACAAAATGCACCAGACCCCAGGGGAGACCCGCCGTCAGCGCCGAGAGCACACCGAAAGCCAGCAGACCTCGCGCCACTCCAACGCTGCCTGACAGCACCGACCAGCGACCCGCCCCTGTCATGACGTGCCTATTTCCTTCTCAGCAACGGACTCTTCCGCTGAGGAAGCCACCTGCGCTTGCGGTTCGGAGGTGTCCGCGGTCCGGCCGCGTCCGCTGCGGCCAGGTCCTGAACGGGCGGCGCTCTTCCTGCGCCTTCCGCGTGAGTGCTTGCGCGAGTCGAGGATCTGCGCCAGATCACCCGCAGACACGCCGGTGAACTTGGCCAGCTCGTCCACCGTGATCACATCGCCGTTCTCGACGATGGCATCGCCGATCTGCTGATCGATGTCTGCAAGTCGTTGAACCACTGCGACGCGTTCATACACAAGTTCACCAACGAGCTGGGCAGCTTTGGTCCGTCGTGCACTGCGAGCCGAGTCAGCGTCCTCCACGCGCCGCGCGATGTCGTCGATCGTCGTCATCTCCGGATTTCCTTCCTACTAAGAGATTCCGCGTTGCGGCTGCGCTTCACCGCGTCCCGTCACCGTGATCGTGTCGACCGCGACCAATCCCAGGAGCTGCGTTCGTTGGTTGATCGTCACGCTGACGTTGACGGTGTTGTTGCTGACGGAGACTGAGCCGATGTAGTGCGCGGCGGCGAGGTAGTTGTGCGCGGCGGCGACGGCCCGATCCGGCTGCAGCCTCAAGGTGCCGTTAGTTCGGTAGGCAGTCAGGTCGATCTCCTGCGCGCCGGCCCGAGCTGCTTCCTGCGCCTGCCCCATCGCGCGAACTTTGGCGGCCAGCGCGAGTCCACCGTCGAGTACGAGCCCCCCGAACGCCAGCGCCGCGGTCGCCGTGATCACCACGTACGCGCTGACACGGCCGTGCTGATCGCCACGCAGACGCTCTGACAGGTTCATGGCCGAACTCCTCGCCATAGATCGACGACCGAGGAGAAACTGCTGCTGAGGGTGCGACTTCCGGGAACGCCGAGCGCTGTTAGGTCCTGGAGGCCGACAACGCACGAGACGGTCACGGTCACCGTGACGCCAGGCCGGAGATCGCCGGCGTCGACGTGCACCGACAGCGACTGGCAGGTGATGCCCGCGGCGGCGAGCGAAGCCTCGGCGGTGGCGTGAGCCGCGGCGCTGGCTTGCACCGGAGTCCGAGCTGAAGTCGCCGCGCGAACGGCCTGATGCGCGACGTCGCTGATCCGCACTTGCGTCGTCGCCAGACGCCCGCAGAGGACCACGAATAGCAGAAGGAGAACCATCAACGGTGCGACCAACGCCAGCTCGGCCGCAGCTGAGCCTCGGTCATCGCGCAGTACTTGGATCAACTTCATGGCGACACCGCCGGTGAGAACTTCTCGACGGGACCGACGGCTTCGGCACGAACCGCGAGGGTGACGAACGGAATCACGCTGACCGCCTTTCCTCGAACCTGCACGGACGCTTGATCAGCGCCGCGTTGTGCTCGTACGGATGGCTCGCGAAGCGGTCCCCTGCCGAGCTGTGCGAGCATCTGCTGCCCTGCCGTAGTGCCGGCTCCAGCACTTCCACCGGAAACACGGGCCGCGGACAGCGCTTGTGCCGCAGCGGCTTGAGCGATGTGCGCCGCGTGCATGTACAGCGCGAACTGCACGATCGACAGGAACAGCAAGAACAGCACCGGCATGACGATCACGAGCTCGGCTGTGCCGCTCCCCTTCTGGTCGCGGCAAACGCGTCGAATGAGCCGAAGCATCGCCATCACTCGATCGGAATGCTCTGTGCCTTCTGGATGATCTTGGCGACGATGAAGGCGACCGCCGCGATCGTCGCGGACACCAGCAACGCGGTGCCGACGACGAACTCGGTCGAGTAGCCGCGGTCGTCACGGCGGATCTTCTCCAGACCGGCCTGAACGTAGACGACGAGAAACTGAACCTCGATGAACATCGACCTCTCCTAACTGCCTTAACTGGGTACGCGGGTCGTTCAGAGCCCTCCGAGCACGTTTGCCACTGCAGGGAAACCGATGAAGATCAGGAAGCCGGCGCAAAGCACCACCACGGGGACGCTCATCCGTTCCGTGGCGGCCTGTGCCGCGCTTTCGGCGAGAGTCAGCTCCCGCGTTCGGAGTGCGGTGGCTTTCGCGGCGAGGCTGGCGCGAACGCGAGCGCCCTCGGTACCGGCGAGGCTCACCGAGGCGGCGAGCTCGGTCAGCGGCTGCACGCCCAGCTCCACACCGAGCTGACGCAGGGCGGACCACGGTGTGCTTCGGGTGAGCCTCGAGGTGACGAGGGCGTGGCGAAGCTGGTCGAAAGCCCATCCCTTGCCGACGTTGCCCGCGTACTTCAGTGCGCCGTCGACACCAGCCCCGCCTGCCAATAGGACACGAATCAGGTTGAGGTAGGCGGACAAGGCGTGCCGGAACGTCGAGCGACGCCGTTCAGCCTCTCGGTGGACGTTGATGTCTGGACAGAAGAAGCCACTGACGCCGAACAGAACGCTGGCCGCGAGCAGGATCTCCCAGCCGAGACCAGCATCGGCAACGACAAGCACGAGTTGTACGAGCGGAGGCAACAGCATGCCGGTCAAAGCAAGGACTGCCTTCTCCGCCAGATGGTGGTCGACGCCCTTGCCGATGACCGCGAGGTCATCCCGGAGCGGCTTGCTCGGCACGCCAACAGAACTCAGGGTGCCGACGAACGGCTTGCCCACGCTCAGAGCCCAGCCCGCAGAGTTCGCGGTGAGTATCGGAGCCGACGGAGGATCGGCCTGCAGCTGGTTCACCAGGGCGCGTAGCGACGGTCGTGGCGGGAAGACGTACACCGCGAGCATCCACAGCCCAATGCCCAGGCCGATTCCCCAGAACGCCATGGTGATCACCGTGTCGCTCCCATGTCCGTACTCAGGCCAGTGAGGAACCGCTCGGGCTCGCGGAACCGCGCGATCCTGGTCAACCACGCGAACGCCGTCACGAACAGCGCTCCGACGAGCAGCAGCACGAACTGGCCGAACGCCGAGTCGAACGGACTGAGGTAGTCGCGGTTGAAGACCACCAGGCCAGCGGCGAACAGCAGGGTGGTGATCACGATGACTCGCACGCTGGTCCGCGAACGAGCTCGCCCGGCGTCAACCCGCATCCGCATCGTCGCTTGTTCGCGTGCTTCGACGGCGAGCTCGCCGAGCAGGTCTGCGAGTTGTCGTGCCTGATGCTCGGAGGCCAGCACCAGCGCCGAGACGACCAGGTCCGCAATGGGGTCTTGAAGCTGGTCGGCGAGGTCGCGAAGTACTGGCCCGAGGCGCTCGCCGCGTTCCAGCTTCACCGCAAGCTCGGCGACCTCGTCGCGGATCGGTTCCGGGCAGGTTGAAGCGGTGGCGAGGATCGCTTGTTCCAGACCAGCCGCGGCGACGAGCGTGTCGCGCAGCATCTCCGTCCAGCTGGCGATCGCCTCGATGCGTTCGAGCTGACGCTGATGGCCGACGTTCGATCCCAGTATCCGCGGGAGCCCGAGCACTGCGAGCAGGCTCAGGACGCCGCCCACCACCCAGCCGGTGAACATGCCGACGCCGAGCCCCACGAGCACCGCAAGTGCAGCATGACCGAAGTTCCTCTGATCGAGTCTCAGGGCGGGCACTTCGCGCCGACGTGGCTTCGTCTCGGTGACGGGTCGTCCACGCCAACCAGCGATGACAAGCAGAACACCGGCAGCCAAACCAGCCCCGAGCAGCCCGAAGAGCAAGGTGGTCATGGCCTCCACCACCCGTCACTCCGGTCGCAGAGACCGGGGTCGTAGCCCGCTTCGACGAGCAGGTCGACAGTGTCGGTCCGAAGGGGTGCGGCTGGAACAGCGCGCCGATCCGGGCCAGGGCGCCAGCACTCGTTGCTGATGACCTGTGCGCCTTCGGCCCCGACCACCTCTCTCACCGACGACACGACGCGCTTGCTGGCGTCGTCCCGCGGCTTGTCCAGGTGGACGACGAAGTGCAGCGCCGAGGCGACCAGGAGGTTGGTCGCCTCGATCGGCAACCGTTCAGGTCCCTGCACGGCGTAGGCGGCGAGCTTGGTGAACGCGCCCTGGCTGGAGCTGGAGTGCAAGGTGCCCATCGAGCCGTCGTTGCCCATGGACATCGCGTTGGTCAGCGGGATGACCTCCGGGCCGCGAACCTCTCCGACGATCACCCTGTCAGGGCTCATCCGCAACGACTGCCAGACGAGATCAGACATCGAGATTCCGCCTTGGCCCTCGATGTTCGGCTCTCGGGCCTGCAAGGGCACGACGTCTGGATGAAGATCGGCATCCTCGCCCAGGCCGAGCTCGAAGACGTCCTCGATGGTGACGAGCCGCTCCCAGCACGGAATGGCCGAGGCAAGGCCGCGGAGCATCGTGGTCTTGCCGATCGAGGTGCCGCCGGTGACCAGCACGTTGCGCTTGGCTCGTACGACGGCTGCCAGGAAGCTCTCCAGAGCCAGATCGATGCTGCCGAGTTCGCGAAGCTGCGCCAGGTTCACCCTGGAGAAGCGGTGACGACGAATCGACACAGACGGCCGCGTTGTCACGGCCATGACCGCGGACACGCGCTCGCCGCCGGGCAGCTGGAAGTTCACGATCGGCGAGCCGCGGTCGAACCGACGTTCCTCTACACCTGATCGGGCCGCGAGGTCGCGGATCAGCTCGACGAGCTCGGTGTCCGAGCCGACGACGGGTGGCAGGCGCCTGCGGCTTCCATCGGCGCGCCGGACGAACACGCGGTCACCGTTTATGTTGATGTTCTCGATGTCGTGATCAGCCAGCAGCGGTTCGAGGCCGGCCAAGCCGAAGACCTCGTCGAGGACCTGCTTGATCATTCGCTGCTCGACGTCCGGAGTGACCAGCATCCCGCCGTCCGCCGTGTTGTGGAGCTCGGCACGAGCGTGTGCTTCCGCGGCGTCGGTGAGTATCGCTTCGGCCAGACGCTGTCGCTGCTGCGCGTTCATCGGCGGTCGTTCAGCGGCCTCATCGCTCCGAATGCGCTGACCGAGCTGTTCTGACAGCGAGTTGCGCAAGTGTTGGCGCAACCGGTCAACCGCAGCTGCCTCTCCAGCCGCCTTGTACGGTAGCTCTGCTGGGCCTGCCAAGGCGCGAGTCATGACCCCGCTCCGTTCTGGCGGGGCTGCCCGACCGAAGCGAGTAGGGGCTGCGAGCTCGCCTCTGGCGCAGACGCGATCAGACTCCCGCGAAGGCTGAGCGCGAGCTTGGCCGCTGCCCTACCCAGCGCCGACCTGTTCGGCCCGCTCCGGCTGCCTCCTTGACCGCACAGGGCTTCCGCGCCCTTCACGTCGTAGGGGATGTGCGCCATGACCGGAATGCGCAGCTCATTCGACACGTAGCCGACGCGGTGGCCGTGGCCCGCCAAGACAAAACAGGGGCGTTGGGACCATCGCTGTGCAGCTTCGAGCTTGAGGGCAACGTGGGCGAGCTCGTCGTCGCGCGGACGCGCAACGAGCAACATCGCGTCCGCGCTCCGGATGATCGACAACGCCGGAGAGTCCGGGTCCACCCGGCCGCAGTCGGCGATCACGGCGGTGTCCGCCCGATCGCCGGCGCGGCGCAAGGGTGACGACGCGCCGGTAGCCAACAAACCCAGTGCTGCACGGGCTTGCTCCGCTTGGACGGGTCCAGGCAGCACCCGCAACCCGTCTGGAAGGAACTGAGCGTGGTGCGCCAGCTGGTCCGCGCGGAAACGGGTTGAAGCAGCCAGCCGAACCAACGTCAGCTCGGAGCTCAACCGGAATCGGGTCATCAGGTCGCCCCCAGCGGGGTCGGCCTCCACTACCACCGGAACCTCCGGCCCCGGCCACCGCGCACCCAGCGCCACCGCAAGAGTGGTGACACCTGGAGAACTCTTCAACGAGCAGACGGCGATGAGCATCAGCGGTTCCCTCCCGCGATCGCGAGCAGGCTCAGCTGGCCTGCTGGTGCCGACGACAACGCGCGACCGTCCGATTCGGACATGTGCAACGAGACGACCGTGGTCTGCTCGTTCGCGCGCCCGGTGACGCCGAGTACCACCGCGGTCCAGGACTTGGGTGTCGACTCCGCCGACGTTCCTTGTCCAGGAGTGAGCAGGACGGCGACGGTCGTGCCCGGCGAGAGGTCCGGTGGGAACTGCCCCGGCTTGAGACCAACGGCCGCGATCGCTTTGCCCTGCTGAGGAACCTGAGGAGCGCCGAGCACCGAACGTGTTACGAGCGAACCTTGGGGCAGGCTGAACGCGAGAGGCTGCCCGACGACCGTTGAGGCGGCCGACGCGACGATCACGTCCAGCTCCGAGCCCGCTGCCAGCGCGACCTGGCGAAGGTCTTGGGCCGCAAGGACTTGGCCAGCCGCAACTGGACGGGCGAGCGCGAGGACGCTGTCTCTGTCTTCCAGTTCAGTCGCGAGAACCGCGCCCCCGACGCCGCAAGCGGGGACCAGCATGAGCCCCAGCAGCAGATGCGGAACGCGCCGACGACGGTTGCTCCACCGCCTTGGTGGCTTGCCGTCGCGCGACGTCCATCGCAGAGACGAGCTGGCCGGTGGTTTCGTGTTGATCAGATCGCTGCTCGCGGTCATCACGGGCCCCCTTAAGGCATGACTTCATCGCGACACGTCGGTTCAGCTGTTCGACGTGCCTGGATCTAACGGATGTGTTGAGCAATCAGCCGGTGGTGATTCCTTGGCTCTCGGCGACCCGGAACGCGGCTGAAGCGTTGGTCGACAGGTTCGGGAACGTCCCGCTCTGCCCCGCACCGGACCAAGTCACCGTCCACTGCACAGTGGCGGTCACGGGGAAGGCCTCTGCTGGACGCCCTGCCGACGACGACTTGTACGTGTGCCCGCAGTCGGGCGATGTGCCCTTCGGGTCGCCGTCAGCCGGGAACGAGGTGCCCGCGCCGATGCAGGTGACCGAACTGCCGTCCCCCATGGACCAGATCACCGAGGTGGGCGTTGCTTTAGCGGTCACGGATACTCCGGGCACGGACGCCGTGGCCGAGACGTCAGTCCAGCTGCTGCGATCCAGCCACATCCAGGTGGGCAGGTTGACCAGCTGGTCTCCAGCCGGGCTCGCCATGATCCTCGGCGTGGGCAGGCGCAGCTGCCTGCGGGCGATCTGTGCTACCTGCTCAGGTGTGAGAGGTGGTGCGGCGGCGGCCCCAGCGGGAACCCAGATCGGGCCGCGGGAGTCCGGATCCTTTCCGTCGGGCGAGCACAGCAACATGAACCAGCCGCCGGGTTCCTTCGGCGTTTCCTGGCCGGGCCCTGGCCCAGCAGGCACGTACCGACAACCGAAGCGGCCGTCGTCGTTCTGCTCTGTCCCGTTGACCGGGCGCTGACCGCTGGTCGTCGAACCGTCCGGGCGCGTCCCCGCCGAAACCTCGCACAACGGGGAAGGCTCCTGACCACAGGTCGTGACGCCCCACGCGTCATCCGCCACAGCCGCCGGCGAGGCTGCGAAGAAGCCCGTTGTCATCAGCGCCACAACAACACTTGTTCGTCTCATCGCTCAACAACTCCCGACCTCGTGAACCCCGTAGTCGGAGACCTTCCACGTGCCGTCCGGCTGCTTCTCGACCGCGGCCTTGATGAGTCGCCGACCACCGGGCACATCGTCCGCGAGCATGCCGTTGTCCTTGCGGTACTTGAGCCAGTTCGTCGAGTCGCCGCAGTCGGTGATCGTGATCTTCCGCGGATCACCGGCAGGATCTGCGGCCGACACCTTCGGATCGAGGACAGGCGTTCCCTTGCTGACCAATCCTTTCTCCCGGTCCGACTGCAGGCTCCGTTTCAGCTTCTCCAGCGCGGCACCGGCCGCATGCTGCCCAAGCAGCGGAGAAGCCGCGTCCGCGGTGGTCCCCGCAACGGAGAAGGCATCCCACATCCCTCGATACGCATCGATCGCGTCGGTGCGGGCTGAGTCGGCAGGCCGCACAGCGGAAGTCGTCTCAGGCGAAGATGTGCCAGGCGCAGGCGCCTGAGCGCACGCACCCACCAGGAGCGCGCTTCCGACAAGCAGCAGCGTCTTCTTCATCGAGGCCTCCAAACTGGGAAGGTGAACGGTGGTGCCGAGGTGGCCCCGCTTGGGGGCGTAGGGGCCACCTCGACCGGCGCGCCCGGAGTAAAACTGACGTCCGGGCGAAGTTCGTCGGCGAGCGCGAGCTGCACGATCAAGACGAAGAGCGCGACGGCGCGATGCAGTGCCCGCGGTGCCTCGTAAGCGATGACAGGATCGGTTTCCCTGAGCGGAAGGCACATCAGGCAACCTCCTTCAGCTTTGCAACATCACGTAGACAGTTCCGGCAAGGAGCGCCGGCCCGAGTGCGACTGGATCGCGACGACTGATTCGCCTCAGGACGAGCAATGCCGGCGCGACCAGCCCAGCGACCGTGAGACCTGCGATTAGTCCTAAGGCGACGTTCGTCCATCCGCGCGAGCCCAGAAAGAGGGCCAATGTCGTGGCAAGCGTGACGTCGCCGAACCCCAAGTCGGCGCCAAGCCTCAGGTAGAGGATCAATCCGACCACGAACACCACAGCCGCGGCGAGCCCGGCGCGTACCAGCAACTCGACATCGCGCAGGGCAAACGCCATGAAG
Organism: Lentzea sp. NBRC 105346; assembly: GCF_030269605.1. Taxonomy (GTDB): domain Bacteria; phylum Actinomycetota; class Actinomycetes; order Mycobacteriales; family Pseudonocardiaceae; genus Lentzea. The sequence continues at coordinate 235,042 of NZ_BSTQ01000009.1, read as the reverse complement.
CTGAGCTGGATCAGGCCGCCGGCGAACAGCGTGCCCACGACGTGGTGCGGCAGCTTGTGGCACGTCCAGTCGACCAGCGCAAGCACGAGGCCGATGATCACCAACCACGCAACGAGCGCGGCCGACCGAGGAGCCATCAACGCTGCGTACGCCAGCGCAGAACCCAGAAACGCGCTCCCTGCAAGGGAAACAGTCCAGCCAACAGAAGCGAGGAGGCACCACGACAGCGGCTCGCGCCGCGCGATCGAGAAGCTGTAGAGCACCACCAGCGGTCCCGTAACCAGGCCCAGCACCGAGTAGGACAGCAACATGAACATCGCGCCCTCCAGCAAGCGAATGTCCGACCGGCCGGATCCGCACACGTGAGCGCGACAGAGCGCTGTGAAACGTCAGAAGGTGGTTGTTGGTAGCTGATGGTCGCCGAGACATGTCGATCCCCGATCGCGTTCGAGGCCAGCCCACGGCTGCCTCACCACTGCGGTTTCAGGGATCAGCTCGATAGCGACAAAGCCAACCCAATCGGAATACTCCGATTGGCCCAGAGTAGACAGTGACGCCGATCACGTCAACCGGATCGCCTCTGCCGACGCCCGAGCAGCTGCCCGACAGCCGGAACCAGACCCTGGTAGTGCCCGCCGACAAGACGCTCGAGGACGGCCACGAGACGCGCGTCCGCACCGACGAAGACCCGTGCACGACGGCGCTCAACTCCACTTAGGATGGTCGTCGCCGCCTCTTCAGGTTCAGTGCGTGCGACGCGCTTCTCGAAGCCTCGGACGACGGTGTCTCGGTTCTCGCCGCTCGCGAAGCTTCCGTTGCGGACGATCGAAGTCCGGACTCCCCCAGGGAAAACACACGTCACCGAGACGCCGGTGCCAGCGAGCTCCTGCCGCAGTGACTCGCTGAAGCCGCGGACAGCGAACTTCGACGAGTTGTACGCGCTGTACTTCGGAGTCGCCACCAGACCGTATGCGCTGGAGAACGTCACGATGCGGCCGTCCTTCGAGTGGGTGACAGCCGCAAGGTGCGCCTTGACGGTGTACATCAGTCCTCGCCAGTTCACCGCCATCACGCGCTCGATGTCCGCGACGTCCGAGTCGAGCAGGCTGCCGCGATGAATGGTCCCGGCGGCCGCGAACACGGAGTCGACGCCGCCCAGCTCGGCCTTGGCCGCGGCCGCAGCGGCCTGAATGCCGTCCCAGTCAGTCACATCGACGACTTGGGCAAGCACCTGCGCTCCGATCGCCTCACAGCGGCGGGTCGCTTCCTCAAGACCGTCGGCATCGTGATCAAGCAGTGAAAGCCGAGCGCCACGGCGCGCGAGCTCCACCGCCAACGCCCGCCCGATGCCCGCACCAGCACCGGTGATGACCGCAACCTTGCCCTCGAAGCAGCTCAAGACCCAGCACCTTCCCCGCGGCCGGCCAACTGAGTCGACCTTCCCACGTTCACGGCATGGTGAGGGTGACGAGCGCTGCGGTGGTGTGTTGATCCAACGCCATGAGCGCCGCGGAGACGGCCACCTTCATCCAGCTTCCGTCCTCGGCGCGAAGCCTCAGAACACCACCTGTCCGCCCGCTCGACATCAGTTCCTTCGACAACCCGACCGCGCTGCGCAGATCCTCGCGGTGGATGGCTGGACGGTGCGGTGCGCCGAGCGTCCAGGCGACTCCGGGCATGGGGTTGTCGAGCCACTTCAGCAGCCTCATCGTGCGCAGGTCGACGATCGCGCGCCAGCGTCCCGGCGTGGCCTCAGCCGCGAGGACCTGCTGCGCGAGCAGGACCGGCATGGGCGGCGGAGCAGCCGGAACGCTCTCGGCAGGCCCTATGTCGTGGGTGATTCCGCGGACGATGAGCTCGACGCGGCCGTTGGGCGTCTTCACCTCGACGCACCGGCATGCGAAATGCACACCACGCCGCTCGCCATCGTCCCGGTTCACGGTCCACGTGGCCAGGTGCTCCGCGCCCTCCTTCGCGTTGACGATGAGCGCCAGCGCCTTCGCCTCGTCCGCGTTCGTCGTCAGCCGCTGGTAGGCGAAGAGCTCAGCGAGGTCGTGCTCGTTCCGCCACTTGTCGGCTCTGGTCCCATAGAGCCTCAGCAGATCGTCAGACCTGCTGCTGACGTGCCGGGTGAGGTTGATGTGCCACGCGCCCGCGGGGTCTCGCGGCGGCGGATCCTCGTCCAGCGGTCCGACCCACAGGTAGACGCCGTGGACCAGACCGCCATACGCGAGCAACGGGTGCCCGATCACTCGGCGTCGGCCTGTGCTCGTTCGAGCTTCGACCGACTGCCGACCTTCCACCACGCGCGCGGTCACGGCCAATGCGTCAGCGAGGAAGGGGCCCCGTTGGAGAACCGAGCGAAGTGGAACCATGTTTTTCGGGTTGCTTCCAACAGCCAGCACCGTCGGCTCGCACCGACTGCCGCCAAAGGTTTCGACCAACAACCAGTCAGCCGCCATCGCTCCGTCCCCCCGGTCGAAGATTGGCCTGCTCAGGCAGGCTAACTCCACCAAGGGCGTAGCGCTTGGAGCTTCTCCAAGACGCTGATGGCGAGGTTCTCAAATCATTCAGTCGAGTGAATTCTTTAGTCGACTTCCGGAGGCTTCACAGAGCAGAAGTGGCCTCGGCGACGAGGTCCTCAAGCGATACCAGCGCGCACCCCTTCAACTCGCGGATCAACGCCGAAGCGACCGTCCAGCGGATCTCCGGGGCGTCGTAGGTGACATTGGCTGCCATGACGGCGGTCGGCCCGAACATGCCTCGCTGATAGACCGCACCGCGCACACCTGCGATCGGGCACTCACGAACGCGGACGGCAACAGCGCCGCGGTGAAGCGCCGGACAGCGCTTCAGCGAGATCGCGACGCACGACACGCATACAGGCGGCTCGGTCGACGCCATGCCTTCCGGCCAGCGCGGCCAGTCGCCGCGGTAGTCGCGCAACAACCAGAGAACACCCTCGTCCGTGCGGTCTGCCGGGCCGGCGCACACCTGGCACAACAGCTTGCGCATAGCGCGCCGCTGCCTCAGCGGATGCACCTTCCCGAACTCCGGACGGCCTGTCCCCACACGGACACCGATGCGGCTCCACAGCACTCCGTGGGCATCGCGATCCCCCAACCCCTCGTCTGCGTAGCCGATGCCACCGAGGGGGTGTTCCACCAGCCGCGACGGTAGATCTTGCTCAGCGGACCACGTGGTGATGTACGGCGCGATGATGCGGCCGGATTCGACAGGCGCCTGCGTGCTCACGGAGCCACCTCGGCTTTCTGCGCTGGCTGGGACGCCATAGCCAAGCCCGTGGTGCCACGCGGCGGAACGCCTCTATCGTCCCCAGAAGGTCCCCGATGCGTCCCCTCGACCTGCCCTGAGCTGCAGGAACGCCGTGATCACTCGATCGGGGGTCTTTGTGCCGCCCGCAAGGCAAGGGCTGGGATGGCAGCCACCTTCGCCGGGTCGATCTCCGACCACAGGATGCCTTCCGGTCGCCGCGAGGGGCCGCACTCGATGACCTGAGTCGGCGTGATGATGAAGTCGACCGAGAAGTCGTGACTTGTCTCCGGCAGCTCGTCCTCGACCACCTGGAGGTCGTGCACGGTCGTGACGATGGGCGTCGCTTCGTGGATGAGTCCGGCCTCCTGAAGCAGGGCGACCTCGATGTCCGCGTAGCCGGCGCCTTTGCCGAGTCGTGTGCCCCGGCGGTCGACCGCGACCGAGCCGCACACGACGAGATCCACCTGCGGCATCTCGTCGGTGTCGACGGTCCTCGCGAACGTCGCCGCGACCTTGGGCATGGCGGCCTCGGCCGGCGGAACGGGCAGATGCGCCGGATCGAGCTCGTAGAACGGCTTCGCCCCTGCGAGCTTCGGCACCGCGAGGTAGATCAGCTTGCCCTGAGACAGACCCAGCACCCGAACCGGGATCTGCGGCTTGTCCGGGACAGCCTTGACCACGCGCGCGGACTGCCAGATGGCGAGCTCGGCGAGCTTGCCCGCAGCCGCTTCGGCACCCACGAAGTTGGGGATCGACCCGTGCACGTCCGGCGGAGCAGCTCCGTGTTCGGCCATCAGATCCCAGACGCGGTGACGAACTTCGTTCTTGCCCTCGCCGGGACCGCCCACGAACTAGCCTCCTAGGTCGCCGCCATCACGGTCAGCAGGCGGTCGTACACCTGATCTACCACAGGTTCCGCACGCCAGGGACGAAGCTCTCTCGCCGCACCGAAAATGACCTTGAGGCCGCCACCGCCCCACGTCCCCTCGACCGAGTCGATTGCCAGGTGCAAGCTCGCGGCCGCCTGTTCGAGGTCGCGCTGCAGGATGTGGGTCAGGCTGAGGTTCGCCAGCACGATGCTGCGGGACTTCGACCGGGATCGTGCCTTGACCGCGACCCGTTCCAAGGTGGGCTGGGCCTTGGTCGCGTCCTCCAACCGGAGATAGCAGGCACCTGCCAACCGGTCGTGCTGCGTCTCAGAGAACATCTCCGGCACGGGGTCGTCCTCGGTCTTCTGCCCGAAGTGGTCCTGAGCCAGATCCAACGCCCGTTCGCAGGATCGGCGTTCGCCGAGCATCGCGTGGGCCTCGGCGGTGTGCAGCACCGCAAGTCCTTCCAGGACTTCGCTGTTTCCACGCGCGGCCACGGCGGCTTGTTCGGTCAGCCGGAGACCGTCACGCGCGTCGTCTTCGCCGTAGAGCGCGACGTACGAAGTCCGGAGAAGCGCGATGCTCTCCAGCACCGGGTCGTTGATCTCGCGTGCGGCTTCCGCAGCACGATCGAAGTGCTTCCTCGCCTCGAGGTGATCCCGGCGTTGGGAGGCGTCCCAGGCGAACTGGCCCATGAGGGTCGCTGCCTCAGCCTCCGCCGCAAGCAGATCTCGCTTCACCCCGTATCGCTGGGCATGCTGCCGAAGGAATCGAACCTGCCCCAGCAGCTGGCCCGCCTCGGCGAGCAAAGCGGTCGACCGCTCGCGGTCGTAGCGCCCACTCAGCTCGACAACGTGGTTGCGGAGCCGGGCAACTGCTTCGAAGTCGGCTTGAGACGGGTTCGCGAGCGCCCATTCGACGCGATCGAGGCCCTCTTGCACCTGAGGCTCTGCGTCTGCGTTGAGAAGGTCGATCAGCTTCTGGGTGGTGAGCCGGAGCGCCTTGGCGAGACGCGGTTGGTTCAGCGGCTCAGGAGTCGCCTCGTTGCGCTCCCACTTGCCGACCGTCTTCTCGGCGACTCCGACCGCGAGCGCCAGCGATTCCCGCGAGAATCCCTCCGCCTTGCGGCGTTCAGTCAGTGCCTTCCGCGGCGGTGCCATCGCGGTCTCCCCTAACACGGATTCGCCTAACCAGCAGCGTAGCCCGAGAACGCTTCTCCACCAGCAGACCTATTGGGATCGCTCCAATATCACCCAATTGGGCGAGAGCTTTGTTACCGCAGGTAGAAGCTCTACAGGGGACGTTCAGGGGACATTTGAGGCAAGTTCGCGGGCTGGCGCGGATATCCGCAAGCAGGTTTCAGTAGGTCACCGCCGACACCACGAGCGCTCGACGCGCACAGGTTCACGGGAAGTGATCGGTCATGGCCCGTCCTTACAAGTGGCAGCCCCACGAGGGGTCGCGCCACGCGATATCTCAAGAGCTAGCCGCGAACGAGGTGGGCAACACCCTTTGCGACCTCGAAGTGACCGCGTCGACCGACAAGTGGGCTGACTCTGAGCGGTGCTGGCCCACCTGCAAGAAGTGCGACGCGGTGTGGCGAGAGCACGAACACCTCCTGCCATGGCCGAGGCCGGAGAAGTCGAAGAGATCTCCGGCCGTTGAAGGTGACAACGAACTGGACGGCCAAGCCTCGCCGTGCGCGGACAAGGCCGCGCAGTTCAGAGAGCTCGTCACCACGTTGGCACTGCTCGCCGTCGAGCTGGACCAGCAGGTCGACATCAGCGCCGCCTGATGAAGACCTCCCGATGCCTCACGAGTGTTGAAAGTGGACGAACTGATGGACAAGATCGACGCCTGCACGATCCAGCACGCTGCTGTGGACGTTGTCGCGCAACGACAGCGCGAAGCGATCGAGGCCGGCAAGAACCAGGACCTCTGCGTACGAAGGGAGATCCAGCGGCACGTCGACAAGATTTTTCCCTTCGGACGCGCCCTGATCTCAAGGCCTGCGGGTCGCGTCCTGCTCGCCGCGACGTTGACGTGCGGAGGTTTCACTGCATTCACGGCGCAGGACCTGCCCACTCTCGTCGTGGCCATCCTCCATACCGCCGTGACTCTTCTCCTGTTCGACGTCGTCGTGCAGATGCAGCGACGTGACAGCCAGCTCAAGACGGGCCTCTACGTCGCTGCAGTCGTCGACCGCGCTACAGCCACGCTGACCGAGACCGATGGCCGCCAAGCTGGTTGACGGGAAGGCGAGCCTGGAGGTTCGCGCGCTCAGCCGGAGAGTCCTCGGCTGGCGCAAGAGGCGGAACTGGACTCTGGAGGACCTGAAGGAGATCGTCGGTTTCTCCACGGCGAAGCTGTCTCAGCTGAGCAGTGCGGTGATCCGGTGTTCTCCGATGGATGTCGTGAAGATCGCCAGTGCTTGCGGCGTACCGGACGACGAAGTCGAACTCTGCGTTCAAGCGTCGCACCGACTCGGAGATCCGCAGACGTGGGACTACGTCACTCGCGGCACGTGGCCACGGCTCACCTGGACCTACTGGGACGTCGCGACCGAGGCGTCCGAGCTGGTGATCGTGGCGGCCGACGCCATCCCCGAACTCGTCCGCACCGCCGCCCACCATGCCGCAATGCTGCAAGCGGGTGCGACTGCCCACGAACTCGACTCCGAACTTCGCGAAGAGGTTCTCGGCCGATTGGCCATGGAGCCGCGAGACGCCGGGCAGCACGGAAGTGCCGGCCTGCTCCGTGTTCGGCTGATCGTGTCCGAATCCGCGCTGACCAACAGCGTGGGCGGAGCACGGGTCGTGGCAGATCAGCTCCTGCATCTCGATGAGCTTCAGGCCTCGCTGCCCAATCTTGTGATCGAGATCGTGGACGGCGCGGCTGGCCCGTACTTCGGCATGGGGAGGTCGTTCACCGTGATGCGGTTCGTCGAAAGGCGCTTCGACGACGTTGTGCACGTCCGGACCCTTCACGGCGACAGCTGGCTGGAGCCGGAACATGAGCGGCAGCCCTACGAGCACGCACTCGAATCTCTCGAAGCGGTTCTGCTGCCACGGGAGGAGACATCACTGTGGCTGTGCCGAACCGCGATGCAACTCCAGGATCCGTTGCACGGCAACGGATTCGAACGGAGCCAGATGCGTCGGAGCGCGATCAATCGTTCAAGCTCAAGGGCGTAGCACTGAAGGTGCCTGCCAGGAGGTCGTCAAGTAGTGCCGGGAGCCGGGCAGGGAGCAGCTTGTCTGTGCACTGACGCAGTTCGGCTGCTGACCACCATCGTCGTTCGATCAGCCCGGCCTTCTCGTTCTCCGTGGGCTTGAGCGCGACCGTCGGCGCGGTATCGGTGATGCGGCCGAGGAACACGTGGTCCTCACGGTGGTGGTCGCGTCCCTTGTAGTGAAAGCGGGACTCGCGGATCCACAGCTTGCGTCCGAGGGACGGAATGATGATTCCGGTCTCTTCCGCCACCTCGCGCAGGGCTGCGTCTTCTGGCTTCTCGCCCTCGTCGAGGCCACCGCCGGGCAGCTCCCACCAGTGATGGCCGCGGTCGTGCGGATCGCAGGCGTGAACGAGCAGCACTCGGTCATCGGCGTCGAGAAGCAGCACCCGTGCGCCGATGCGCGGGGTGGTGGCGGTGGTGGACATCCGGCGGGCGTTCCTCGCGGTCGGCTGACTGGGTGGCAGCCTGCGCGGGTGGTACCGGAGTTCAGAACAGAGTTGGCTCCGGCTCGTTGAGCGCGTCGACCGCCGTGGCGGGGTCAGACGTTAGCAGCGTCTGCTTAGCGGTCAGCGCCAGCGTGACGGCGAGTCCCGAATGATCTGTGAGGCGGGATCCGTCGGGGGCGTTTTCCCTGGTCTCGTGGATGTATTCGCATGTCACGAGCTTCTCGGCGACTGCTTGCGAACCGTGGGCGTGGTCGTAGCGGTAGCCGAGGTCCGCCCGGCGTGCCCAGCTGTGTTCGACCTGGTCGAGATGCAGGCGCCGGAACAGGTCGGCGAGGCCGTGTCGTTCGGTCAGGTCGGTGTAGAAGGCGTACTCGAACCGGGCGAACTGGCCACGATGAGGTGGCTGGTGGTTGGGTTCGAGCACGTTGAGGTCGCCGAGCAGAAGCAGCGGAGCGTTCGAGTTGGTGTTGTCGAGCGCTTTGTGGAACCGCTCGATCCAGGTCTTCTTCCGCTCCGTCTTCTCCAGGGTGGCGTCGCGGGACGGCACGTACGCGCCCACGACACGCAGTGGACCCTCCTCAGTCTCGACGACGACGCCGGTTGCACGTGCGGGCAAGTAGTCGAGGGCGGCACCGAGCGGGTCCAGCGTGGTGGCGAGCTTGCTGACGATCATCACGCCGAGCTCGCCAGGTGCGTGTGCGGGGAAGGTGACCGAGTACCCGGCGGCCGCGAAGGTCTTGGCCAGGAACTCGCTTCCCGCGGTGGCTTTGGTCTCGGTCAGGACCAGGACGCCTTCCGGGCGGGCAGCAAGCCATCGCAGCTGGCGTTGGGCGCGGTCGATCGACGGGGCGCCGACGTTGAGGGTGAGCAGGCTCAGCGACATACCGCGATCTTCTCCTCGAGTACTCGGTGGATCAGCGACACGATCCTGGCAGCGATCGTGGCCGCGTCGTCGGTGGTGCAGTCCAGCGTCTCGACCAGCCATCCCTTGGCCTGCAAGTCCACGACGGCGTGGATGTAGAGCCCGGATTCCATGTCGCTGTTGTCCTCGGCGCGTTCGAAGCGGCTGTGTCCGCCGCGCGTCCGCAGCCGATGGTCGATCACGGCGGGATCGCCGTTGAGGATGACAGAGAGGTCCGGCCGGTAGACGCCGTGGTTGAGCTGCCAGACCGTCTCGGCGGACAAGCCGTCGAGCCCTTGCAGGACGAGCGAGGAGGCGACGTAGCGGTCGCAGATGACGACCTGGCCCTCGCGCAGTGCGGGTTTGATCTCAGCATCGAGCTGATGGTGCCGGTCGGCCGCGCACAGGCACGCCAGCGCCATTCCTCGATAGGTATCCGTGCCGTGCCGAGCCAGCTCGCCCAGCGGCGCCCGGGACGGTTGTGCTGTGGCGAGTACCGGAACACCCGCCGCGGTCAACGTCCCGGCGACCAGGTTCGCCGCGGTGGATTTGCCGACGCCACCAGGGCCGTCCAGCGTGATCAGAGTCCCCGGCAAACGTCGGGGCTCGTCGAAGAGCGCGGTCATACCGGCATCAGCGGCAACAGCCGACGTTCTCCCACAACCTGATCACCGGTCGCGACCGGGCACTGCTCGGCGTCGACATCGCCGATCCGGCCGCCTGCAGCGACCACGGCGGCCGGGCAACCCTTTCCGCAGCCTGAGTTCATCGAGCACGACCCGCAGGTGCTGTTGACACCAACCTTGTAGCGGTCGTGGAACCGGTAGTCGTCCAGGCGCTGGGCGATGTCCGTGTCGGTGAAGATGTTCCCGACGATGAACTCTGTGTCGGCATGCTCGGACGCCGGAGTTCTCGCGGCGAACACCAGGTACGGGCACACTGTGACCTCGCCCGGCGTGAACACGTAGATGATCGTTCCCGCTTCACAGCCTGACAATGGCTTGCCCGCGGTGTTGGGGAAGCGGATGTGGGCGATGTCGAGGTCCGGGCCGTCGAACGGCTCGGTCAAGGCGTGGATCTCCTGCATGTGCAGGGTGGTCTTCGCGAGCCGTCCTTGCGACTTGACGCCACGCCCCATGCTGCCCAACGGGTTGAGCAACACATATCGCGCTCCATGGGTCCGGGCGAACGCGCACAGCTCGACGTACTCCTCGTTCTGCGCCAAAGAGTTCGGCGTGCACAGCAAGCCCTGCAGGATTCCGGCGGCGCCGAGCTTCCGCACCGTGGCGACGGTGACGTCGAAGCTGGCTCGGTCGCCGCGAAACTTGCCGTGCGAGTCCGCGGCGAACCCGTCGAGCGACACGTTGCAGTGCACTCCGAGGCCGGCGAGTTCGGCGATCTGCTGGTCGCTCAACATCGTGGCGTTCGTGCACACCCCCACCTCCATGTCAGCGGTGCGGAACTCACGCACTATGGCCATGAAGTCGGGGTGAATCGTGGGTTCCCCGCCGGTGAGGGTGACCCTCCGTACCCGCGCCGCGCTGAGCTGCGGGATCACCTTGCCGACCATCTCGGCGAGGGGCATCTGCTTGCCTACACGGGTCGCCGACACGAAGCAGTGGGCGCAGCGGAGGTTGCAGTCCTCGTTGATCTGCACGAGAGCCTTGCGGTACGGACTGTCCACTGTGGTCCGGAAATAGCAGGAGGTGGCGAACGCCTCATCGGCGATGCTGCGAGCACTGGTCATCGTGAACCTCCCCCGTCCGCGACAGTCGGTTCGCCGATGCCGCCGATGATCGAGTGCCGGATCAAGCACTCCGACTAGATGTTCGGAAGTACAGTAGCGCGACTTTAGATGTCCAAGTGGACATCTTTTGGACAGTACGAGTACAACTGCGATCAGCGACAACCCAACTGTTCACACGGACAACAAGCACGTCAGAGTGCACGCGGCAACAGACCGAAGGAGGCGACGGTGTCGGACAATGTGGACGAGGTCGACGCGGAGAAACTGCTGGGGACCCTGCTGGGCTGCCCGCCGGAGATGCTCGACGTCAGCCTCGACCAGCTCCGCACCCTCGCTGTCGTGCACACCGCCGGCACCGCACAACGCGCAGCCCGCATCCTGGGCCGTGAACAGTCCAGCGTGCAGAAGCAGCTCGATAACCTCAACCGGACAGCGACCCGCCTCGTCGGCGAGGCACTCGTCCTGAAACAGGGCCGGGGCAAGGACTTTCTCTTCACCCCGTCCGGCGAAGAGGTCGTCGCACTCGCGATGCAGACCCTGGACTCGTGGACCGACAGCCTGCACCGCAGCCGGCGGCGGCTCGGCTCCACTGTCACCTTCGGCACCACCGAGTTCACCGTCGAGTTCCTGGGCGCCGTCTGGCCCTCGCTGCGGGAGGACTTTGAGCGCCGCGGCATCCAGCTCAACATCGAGCACGTCCGCACCCGCGACCTGTGGCGCAAACTCGACGCCAAGAAGGTCGACATGGTCTGCGGCAGCTTCGCCGCCCACCCCGGACGCCCGCCCGAACTCGACTACGACTTCCTGGAATGGCACCGCGAACGCGTCGCCCTGCTCACCAACCTCACCACCCGCGAACTGCCCGACACCCCGGTGACCGCCGCCAAGCTGCCCACCCTGCCGCTGCTCGCACCGACCGCCGGCCTGCTCGCCCAGTTCCTCGGCCGCTGGTACGGCCCCGACTACCGCGGCACCCTCAACATCATCGCCGACATTGACTCCCTCAACTACGGCCTCAACCTGCTCAACGCGGAGCTCGTTCACGGCTGCATGCTCACGACCGAACGAGTCGCCGACGCCGTCCTCGAAGGACGATTGCCCGGCTGCGGCCTGCGCAAGATCAACCTCGCCGACGACTTCGACCCCGCACTCGAAATCGTGACCGGCATATTCGCCCGCAAGGGCGAGCGCGACCGCTACGCCACCGACCATCCACTGAACCTGCTGTGGAAAGCGTTCGCGGCCGCAAGTCCAACGAGATCGGTTCCCGCCACCCTGCCGGGTTGAGGACAACCGCCGCACGCGTCTAACCGAACATATGTGCGAAGTCGGTGATAGGTTCTCGCGTCATGGATCGGCAGCTTCTCGAACCGTCCCAAATGGACGGCAAGCTCACATACAGGTTCGACGCGACCGGCTTTCGGGTGGCCCTCTTGCCAGCCCGATGCAAGCTCGGCCGGCACACCCTCGGCCACTCCCAGTTCCGGGCGGTCGTGCGCGACGGCGAGGCCCACATCAGCCCGCCGCAACCAGAGCCGTCACCCACGGTCCGCGATCGGTCTCGATCCCGATCGACACCTGGTCCGGCTCGCCATCGATGTGGTCGGCGATCAACGCGTGCAGCTGCCGGACGCCCTCCACACCTTCGGGCAATCGCGTACCGCACAGCTTCTTGCCATGCGTGTCCATGATCTCGATGTCGTGATGACCTTCAGCCCAGTCATCACCGACGAACAACACGTCACATACCTCCACAGCCAGGCGACAGCGATCAGCGGGCGAACGCCGGCAGGTACTGGCCGTGTGCTCACACCAGCGCCAGGTGCGGCACGACATCCCTTAGCGGTCGCTCATCCCCAGTCGCCGGCAAGCGCACGCGTCTCGGGAAGGACTCGCAGACCCGCTCTAACCCAGTGCTCACCCACCGGCAACCGTTGCCCGCCATCGTGGTGCACCTCGCCGCCAGCACTGCTTCGGCCTACTGGTCGCATGCAGGACGCGAAACGTTTCGTCGTGATCAGGACAAACGCGGCCAACGACTCGAGTGGCCGCGCTCGTCCCTACGCCGTCGTCACTTGGAGATGTACTGCTTCGTTTCGCAGTGCTGGTCGCTGCCGTCGGAGTGCACGCGGCAGACCTGGACCTTCACGCCCCGGATGGTGGAGGACTCGTTCTGCCCGACGCGCCAGACAGTGCCCTGCTGGTGACCGCACACGCGCGGGCTGGAGTACTGGCGGTCCGGGAAGGCGGGCAGGTCGGCGATGATCTTCGCCTGAGCGCAGAACCCGTTCGCGCTGGTGTCGATGACGTCGATGTCCCAATTCATCGTGTACTGGCCGGTGCTTCCCCACCAGAAGTCGCCGGCGAGGCCTGTGCCCAGGGCGTTGTGCGGTCCAACTTCGATCTTCGCGGCGGCTTCCGCGGCGGCGACGGGGAGCAGAGCGAGGGCGGTCGCCGTGCCGAGCACGGCGGCGGTCCGTGCGGCTCGACGCAGATGGTGCTTCATCTGAGTTCCCTTCAATCGGCATTTCCGGCGAATCGGTCACCGGACATGCGGGCGAGGGTGTCAACGCGCGGTTGCACATCGCTGACACCCCGGCCCTGCCGCTGCTCAGGCGAGCAGGAAGTACCTCAGCCACAGGTAGGGCGCTGCGAGCAGGATGGACAGGCCGGCCACGATCGAGCCGTAGCGGGTGAACTTCCAGAAGCTGATCGGGGTGCCGTTGCGCGCGGCGAGGCCGAGCACGACGACGTTGGCGCTCGCACCGACCGCGGTGGCGTTGCCGCCGAGGTCCGCGCCGAGGGCGAGAGCCCACCACATCGACTGCGATTGCGGCGACTCTCCCTGTGCGGCAACGAGTTCGCCTACGATCGGGGCCATCGTCGCCACGTAGGGGATGTTGTCCACAATGGCCGACAACAGCGCCGAGATGAATAGCAGCGCCATCACCGCGAGAAGCGGGTCTCCGCCGACGGCGTTGGCGAGTGCGTGGGACACCTCGTCGATCACGCCGGTCTTCACGAGCGCGCCGACCATGACGAAGAGACCCATGAAGAAGACCAGGGTCTCCCACTCGACGTCGGCGATGGCGTCCTCGGTGGTGACTTTGGAGATCAGCACGAGCAAGCCGGCGCCGAGCAGTGCCACGACGGACGGCTCGATGTGCAGGGCGCTGTGCAGCACGAAGCCGACGAGGACGAGCCCCAGGACGATCAGGCTCTGCACGAGCAGGGTGCGGTTGCGGATGGCCTCGCGTTCGGACAGCGCCATGACCTCGGCGACGCGGTCCTCGTTGTAGCGGAAGGAGTCGCGGAACAGCCAGCGGCACACGAGCACGAAGGCGATCATCAGCACGATGATGAACGGTGCCAGGTGGAGCAGGAAGTCGTTGAAGGACAACCCTGCGCGGCTGGCGATGATGATGTTCGGCGGGTCGCCGATGAGGGTGGCGGTACCGCCGATGTTGGACGCGAGCACCTCGGCGATCAGGAACGGGATCGGGTTGAGGCCGAGCCGGTCGCACACCAGGAACGTCACCGGCGCGATCAGCAGCACGGTCGTCACGTTGTCCAGCGCGGCCGACGCGGTACCGGTGATGATGACGAACATCGCCAGTACGGCGTACGGCTTTCCCTTGGCGCGCTTGGCCGCCGCGATGGCGAGGTACTCGAACAGGCCGGTCTGCTTGATCACCCCAACGATGATCATCATGCCGAGCAGGAGGAACACGACGTTCCAGTCCACGCCCGCGTCCAGGGAGTGGAAGGCCGTCTCACCGTCGGTGAGCCGCAGCGCGAGCATCAGGGCCGCGCCACCGAGTGCGGCCGCGACGCGGTGCACGCGTTCGGTGGCGATCAGGACGTAGGCGCCGACGAAGACTCCGACCGAGAGGATTTGGGCGATCGTCACGTTTTCGGTCCGGCGGTCGCGAGGAGCACCTCGAGCAGGTGTGAGGTCGTGACGACGCCGTGGATGGTGTCGTTGTCGCTGACGAGCAGCAGCGGGGTGTGCAGCCGGGCCATCATGGCTGCGCACTCGATCACGGTGGCGTCACCGGACACCATGGGTATCTCGTAGCGTTTTTCCTTGGGTGGCAGGAGTTCCTTGACCGTGCGTCCGGCGAGTTTGTTCACGCACGCCTCGGCGCCGCCGCGCTCGTCGAAGACGCGGGCGAGCGACGGGTCCTCCTGCACGTAGCCGGGGATGAGGAAGCGCAGCACCTGCGAGCCGGGCAGCACGGTCACCGGTTTGCCGCCGGCGTCGACGACCACGACGCCCGGCCGGCGTTGCTCGGCGATGAGCTGGGCGGCGGTCAGCGCGTCGTCGGTCAGGGTGACCAGCGGGTAGTCCTCAGCGAGGTCACGGGCACGCACAACAAGCTCCTTCGAACAAAGTGGAAATGACCGGTGTAGTGGTCGGCGCTACCATCCGGCCATGTCCGGTCTGGCCATGGTCCTGGTGCTTATCGGGGCGTTCGTGCTGGTCGCGTTGGTGGTGCGGGCGATCGGCCGCCACTGAACCGTGAGCGAGGCCATGGGACTCTCCTGATCTTGCGGACGACGAGGACACTCGCCGACCAGGCTTCCCGGCACACCGTGGGAAAGACTAACCCGTGATCGGCTGGCCGACCCGCTCAAGCCCCGCCCACCCTTCGCGTCCCGCTCAGTAGCCCGACCAGGTGAACAACGCGGCCGAGATGACTGTGGGAGCTACCCACAGTGGGCCAGAATGAGTAAGGGTGTGCGCCATGGAGAAGCGGAAGGCAGCACTCGGATCCGCCGCGTTCTTCGTGCTGGCTCCCGGCGGCGTCGCGGGGCTCATCCCCTGGCTGCTGACCCGTTGGGAGGCGCTGCCGTTCTGGTTGCCGCTGAGGGTCGTCGGTGTTCTTCTGCTCGTCGCCGCCCTCGCGGTGCTGATCTCGTCGTTCGCCCGGTTCGTGGCGGAGGGTTTCGGCACGCCCGCACCGGTGGCGCCGCCGGATCGCCTTGTGGTGGGCGGGTTCTACCGGTTCGTGCGCAACCCGATGTACCTCGCCGTGTTGTCGTTGATCATCGGACAGGCGCTGGTGCTGGGCCAGCTGATCCTGCTCGCCTACGCCGCCGTGGTCAGCGCCGCGTTCGCCGCGATGGTGCACTGGCACGAGGAACCGGCTCTGCACCGCCAGTTCGGCGACCAGTACGACACCTATCGGGCGGCCGTGCCCGGCTGGGTACCACGACTGCGCCCCTGGCACGCCGACTCTCAGATCTGAGTGAAGTAAGAGCTGGACGCGGACTGAACAACTGTTCAATACTCTGTACATGCGTTCAGCATCTGACCTCACCGCTCGTGCTCGCATCCGTGACGCCGCACTGGCCCGGTTCGGGACCGACGGCGTCGCCGGCACCTCCGTGCGCACGGTGGCCGCGGACGCCGGGGTCTCCCCCGCGCTGGTCGTGCACCACTTCGGCTCCAAGGACGGCCTGCGCCAGGCCTGCGACGAGTACGTCCTGGACGCGATCCGGTCCGGCGGCGAGACGTCGACCGAAGCCCTGGGCGAGGTGCTCAACGCTGCTACGCCAGTGCGGCGCTACCTGGCTCGCGCGCTGCTGGACAACACCGATGCGGCCTCAGCGTTGTTCAACGAGATCGTCGAACGAACCGAAGCCTGGCTCGCGGATGGGGAGAGCGAAGGTTGGGTGCACCCCACCGCCGACGCACAAGGGCGGGCGGTGACGTACGTGTCGTGGTTGCTGGCCCCGCTGGTGCTCGGCGACCACGTCGGTCGCCTGCTGGGCGGCGACCCGGCCGAAACCGCGACCGCCGTGCGCGGCGCTCGGGCAGGCCTGGAGATGTTGACCCGCGGCCTGTTCGCCGACGACCGGTGGTTGACCGCGTTCACCGAGATCGACGGGAGGAGCCGGTCGTGAAGGTGTTGCTGGTCGCCCACGGCACGCGCGGGGACGTGCAACCGTTGCTGGCGCTGGCGATCGCGCTCAACAGTGCAGGCCACGAAGCACTGCTCGCCGCGCCGCGGTCGTTCGCCGACAGCATCCGGGCGCACGACGTCGAGTTCGCGCCGTTGGACGACGGACCGAACCGGCTCCTCGACGACCCGGTGCTCAAGGAAGCGATCGAGGGCGGGTACCGAGGAGTCCAGGGCAAGATCACCGCGTTGTCGACCATCAGGCGCATCAAGCCGCTGATGGCCAACGTGCTGCGCGATCTCGCGGAAGTCGCACGCTCGTCCGCAGCGGACATCGTCGTGCACACGCCGAGCGTGCCCGCGCAGCACGCGGCGGAGATGCTCGGGGTGCCGTCCGTTCTCGTTGCGCTGCAACCAGGTTGGGTGCCGACGTCGGAGTTCCCGTGCCCGATGGTGCCGCTGCCGAAGGTGCCTCGATTCCTCAACCGCGCTACCTACCTCACGGTCTCGGCGACGCTGCGCGCCTACTCCGGTGTCGTCAACGCCTCGCGCACCAACGACCTCGGCCTTCCTCGTGGCAGCGGGCCGCAACCGACCCTCGTGCTGCAGGCGTTCAGCCCTCTGGTCACACCGGTCGACCCGGCCTGGCCGGATTCCGTGCGCACCACCGGATTCTGGTACCTGCGGCCCACGACGAACTGGACGCCGGACGCGACGCTCTCGGCGTTCCTCGACGCCGGACCAGCTCCCGTCTACATCGGGTTCGGCAGTATGGCGGGACGCGACGCACAACGCACCGGTGACATCGTCGCCGAAGCGGTGCGGGCCGCCGGGGTGCGCGCGATCATCGCAACAGGGTGGGGAGGACTGGCCGCGCAGTCGTCCGACGATCTCCTGGTGATCGACCAGGCACCCCACGACTGGCTGTTCAGTCGGGTATCAGCGGTGGTGCACCACGGTGGAGGAGGAACGACGGCAGCCGCGCTCGCCGCGGGCAGGCCTCAGGTCGTGTGCCCGTTCGTCGCGGACCAGCCCCACTGGGCACGACGCATGCACGCTCTGGGCGTCGCGCCAGAGCCCGTCCCCCACCGGAAACTCACCACCAGCGCACTGGCCTCAGCCATCTCGCGCGCTCTGACGCTCGGGCAACGAGCCGACGATCTCGGCGAGCGGATACGTGCTGAGAACGGTGTCGCCACGGCGGTGCGGGAGCTGGAGGAAGTCCACAGTGGACGCTGGGCTCAGCGGTCCTGATCGGCGTTGCGCCACCACAGTGCGGTCGCCACCACGCCCGCAACACCGACCAGCAACACCAGCAGCAGCCCGAGCAGGCCGGGCGGGTCGCTGTCCGGACCCGCCAGTCCGCTGAACAAGGCCGGCACCGACCACGGGAAGTAGCGCCCGTAGCCCAGCGCGGCGATGACCTGGGCGAAGAAGATCGCAGCCATCATCACCCCGACACCGGACAGATACCCTCGGCCGACGCTGGCCGCGAACGCGATCGGCGTGGTGAGCAGAACCGTCATCGCCGCCGTCGCGCCAACGGTCGCCACCCCGGACGCCGCGAGATCGGCAGACCACCCCGGCAGCCGGAGCACTGTGCCGATCACCAGCCCGAGCACGACGAGTTGCACGGTGAGCACCAGACACCACAACGCCGCTACGACGAACTTCGCCAGCACGATCGCGGTGCGCGAGGTCGGCAACGCCAGCAGGTCCTTCACGGTGTTCTGGCCGAACTCGCGCCCGAACAACCACACGGACACCAGACCGAAGACGAGCATGCCGCCGACCGCGGTCGTCTGCGCCAGAAAAGCCAGATACGTCGGCCAGTCCGCGTCTCTCCCCACCAGCGAGGCCTTGGTGCCGATCAGGCCTAGCGACCGGGCGCGACCCTGGTCCTGCAGGATGAACATGAACAGCCCGCCCACCCCTGCGGCGACCGTGAACGCCAGCGCAGTCACCCACGGCACGCGGGAGCGGCGCGCCTTGAGCAGTTCGGTGGCCAGTGCGTTGATCACGACTCCACCACCCGCAGGAAGAACGTCTCCAGGTCGTCCTGCTCGACCACCAGCCGAACCGGCGGACAACCCGCGGCGACCAGCGCGACGGCGACCCGTTCGGGCTCCGCGATCGCGCGATCGTCCATCAGGTCGAGAGCACCCAGGTCTGTCCTGATTGGACTGAAGCCCACCGCGTGCAACGCGTGTTCGGCAGCCACCAGATCCCGCGCCGTCACACTGAGCCGGCGACGGGTCTGTGCCGCGAGCTCTCCCGCGTCGAGCTCACGCACGAGCCTGCCGCGGTGCAGGACGCCGATGCGGGTGGCCAGCCGGGCGACCTCGGTGAGGATGTGGCTCGACAGCACCACGGTCACACCGTGCTCGCGGCTCAGTTCGCGCACCAGTTCCCGGATCTCGGCCACGCCCGCGGGGTCGAGGCCGTTCGCCGGCTCGTCGAGGATCAGCAGTTCAGGCTTGTGCAGCAAGGCTTTGGCCAACCCCAGCCGTTGGGCGTTGCCCAACGACAACGTCCCCGCCCGACGGGTGGCGTAGGCGGTCAGATTCAACCGTTCCACCACTTCGTCGACCTGCCGACGGCCCCACAAGCCGCGCAGCCGTGCCGCGACGGTCAGGTTCTCGACGACCGTGAGCTCCGGGTACGCGGCCGGCCCCTCGACGAGGTAGCCGACCCGCGCCCACGGTCCCGGCCGCACGGGCTCGCCCAACAGCTCGACGGAGCCTGAGCTGGGCCGCACCATGCCGAGCAACATCCGGATCGTGGTCGTCTTGCCGGCTCCGTTGAGACCGAGCAGCGCGTAGATCTCGCCCGCCGCGACGTCCAGCGAGAGATCATCGACCGCGGCGAGGTCGCCGTAGTGCTTGGAGAGGCTTCGCAAAGCGATGACAGGTGCCATGGCAACTCCCGCGAGTCGGCGTCGAACCCACGCCGACCAGGCTTCCCGGCACACCTGAGGGCAAGGCTACGCCACGGCGAGCGTCATCGCGGCGGTGCGCGGCCTGCCGCGCCGTGCGACCATCCCGCCCATGGCGCGAAACCCGTTGCCGGCTTTGGCGACCACGCTCAGCTTCGTAGACCGCATCAACCACACGGACCTCGCGGGGCTCGCCGAGCTGATGCACCCGGACCACCGTCTCCTCGTGATGGACGTGCCACCGGTCGTGGGTCGGGACGCGAACGTCGAGGCGTGGCGCGGGTACTTCACCGCTTTCCCCGAGTACGTCATCCATCCGCGCCTCTTCGTCCCCGATGGGAACCGGGTCGCGGTCTTCGGTGCCACGACCGGATCACACCTCAACCTCGCCGACGACGAGGAACTCGCGCTCGGCGTCATCTGGCTCGCCGAGGTGAGTGACGGGCTGGTGACGGTCTGGCAGGTGCGCGACGACAGCCAGGCGTTGCGGCAGGACCTGGGAATCAGCGAGGTCGACCAGTGGCTCAACGAGGCGCAACCGCTCGACGAGCGGAGCTGGAAGCCGTGATCCGGGCGTGGTGCGACTGGAAGGCCTGAGCTACCTGCGGTCGGGTGTGCGTCAGCTTCGCAACCTGGCGGCACGCAAGTTCAGATAGTGCTGTTCGGGCAGGCTGGCGGTCATCTTCGCAGCGCGTGAGTAAGACTCCGTGGCCGCGGCGAG
This sequence comes from Lentzea sp. NBRC 105346, assembly GCF_030269605.1. Lineage (GTDB taxonomy): Bacteria > Actinomycetota > Actinomycetes > Mycobacteriales > Pseudonocardiaceae > Lentzea. Next base: position 215,006 of record NZ_BSTQ01000009.1, on the reverse strand, counting down.
GTCTCCCGCACGTTCGAGCAGGTGTGCCCGGACAGCTTCCAGCCGGTGGTTGTGCGCCAGCCTGGCTTCGTCGTCGAGCGTCCCGAGCGCGGCGAGGCCTGCACGTGGCCCGTGCACCTCCGCCACCGCGACCGCACGGCTGAGCGTGACCACCGGACCTGGCGCGACCTGGGCGAGCACGTCGTAGAGCGCGAGGATCTGCGGCCAGTCGGTGTCCTGGGCCGTGACGGCCTCGTCGTGCACCGCGGCGATGGCGGCCTGCAGCTGATAGGGGCCGATCGGGCCGGTGCCGAGCGTGCGTTCCAGCAGTGCCACGCCTTCGGTGATCATCGCGGTGTCCCAGAGGTCGCGGCGTTGCTCGGCGAGCGGCACGATCGCTCCGGCGCGGTCCGTGCGCGCCGCCCGGCGTGCGTCGGTGAGCAGCATCAACGCCAGCAGTCCGGTGACCTCGCACTCGGCGGGCAGCAGCCGCAGCAGCACGCGGGTCAGCCGGATCGCCTCCGCGGTCAGGTCGGCGCGGCCCAGTTCCGTTCCGCTGCTCGCGGTGTGGCCCTCGGTGAACATCAGATAGAGCACGTGCAGCACGACACTCAAGCGTTGCGGCCGCTCGGTTTCGGACGGCAACGCGAACCGCGCGCCGCGAAGTCGTTGCTTGGCCCGGCTGATGCGCTGGGCCATCGTGGCCTCCGGCACCAGGAACGCCGCCGCGATCTCGGCCGTGGTCAGCCCGCCCACCGCGCGCAACGTCAACGCGAGCTGCGACGGCGGCGACAGAGCAGGGTGACAGCACAGGAACAGCAGGACCAGGGTGTCGTCCTGGTCAGCCACCTCCACCGGTTCGAGTAGCGCCCCGGCTGTCACTTCGCGGCGCCGCCGGGCGCTGTCGCTGCGCCACGCGTCCACGAGCGACCGGCTCGCCGCGGTCACCAGCCAGGCCCGCGGTTGGTTCGGCACTCCGTCGACCGGCCACTGCCGCACGGCATCGGCCAAGGCTTCCTGCACGGCGTGCTCGCACGCGTCGAACTGGCCGTACCGGTGCACGAGCGCGGCGAGGACCTGCGGTGCGAGCTCACGCAGCAGGTCCTCGAAACCGAGCGCGCTCACAGGTGCATGACCTGCCGGACCTCCATCGGGTACTCGGTGTACTCGACCACCCGCGCCGCGACCTCGAGCGCACGTTCCTCGGTCACGTCGATGATCCAGTAACCGGCCAGCGACTCCTTGATCTCCGCGAACGGGCCGTCCGTCGGGACGGCCACACCGTTCTGGAAACGCACGGTCTTCGCCTGGCTCGGGTCGATGAGCTTGCTGCTGGCCACGAGCTCGCCGGAGTCCCGCAGTTCCTGGTCGAGCTTCATCATGAGCTCCTGCATACCCGTGATCCAGTCGGGTGTCCGGTTCTCCAGCGTGGCACCGAGCCCGCCGAACATCATGATCATGTACTTCACCGTCGCTCCCTTCACCGGCACCCAGGTGCGGGTGCACGCCATCAGTCGGAGCCGTCACCCGGTTCTCGACATCCAAGCCCGAAATCGTCGGACCCGCCGCACGGCTGCGGCCCGGTGGCCGTGGGATAGTGCGATCCAGTGGCGGGCAACTAGTGTCCAGGTACGGCCTGGACAGGTCGTTTTCTGACGGTGACGAGGACGTCTGTGGATCACGATCGGGTGGCATGGGCGTGGGCATCCATCAGAGAGCATGCCGACGGTGAACACACGACCGTGTCGGTGCGTCACGCCTGTGCGGCGTGTGCCCAGGCCCTTGATGCGCAGGGCGCCGGTGTGTCCTTGGCCCGGGGCAAGGGGATGCGCGAGCCGGTGTGCGCGGTCGGGCCAGGCGTGGACGAGCTCGAGGAGTTGCAGTTCACGCTCGGCGAAGGACCTGCCGCCGATGCGGCGGACGCGCGGGCTCTGGTGCTGGCCCGGGATCTGTCCAGCATCGACAGCGGTCGCCGGTGGCCGATGTTCGCCCCTGCGGCTCTGCACCGCGGTGTTCGGTCGGTGCTCTCCGCGCCGCTGCAGGCAGGTGCGATCCAGGTCGGGGTGCTGACCGTCTACCGGGCGGTGCCGGACGTGGCGAGCGAGGACGCGATCGCGGACCTGCTCGTGTACGCGGATGCCGCGATGCTGCTCGTCATCGGGGTCAGCGACGGGATGGCCGCGGAACGACCGGACCTGACCGGACGGGGTTTCGACGAGCGGCGGGCAGAGGTGCACCAGGCGGCGGGCATGATCTCCGTGCAACTCGGCGTCGGGGTGGAGGAAGCGTTGGTACGACTGCGGGCACATGCCTACGCTCGGGAACGGCGGCTGGCCGAGGTAGCCCGCGACGTGGTCGAGCGCAGGCTGCGGTTCTCGCCCGACATGAACGGCAACCCGGCCGACGGCCGCAACCCTGGTTCGGGGAGGGAGGAAGACCGGTGACGATATCGGACCAGAAGGCTCGCGACGTCTTCGTCGCGCTGGCGGACGCGCTCGTGGCGGACTTCGACATCATCGATTTCCTGGACGTGCTGTGCGGCCATAGTGTCGACCTGCTGGGAGTGACCGCGGCCGGTGTGTTGCTGGTGGACCACCGCGGCACGCTGAACATGGTGGCGGCCTCCACCGAACAGGCGAGAGTGCTCGAGTTGTTCCAGTTGCAGAACGACGAGGGCCCGTGCCTGGAGTGCTACCACACCGGCGAGGTGGTGACGTGCGCGGACATCGCCGCGGCCGCCGAGCGGTGGCCGCTGTTCGCACCCGCCGCCGCCGAGGCCGGGTTCGCCGCGGTGCACGCGGTGCCGATGCGGCTGCGCGAGACCGTGATCGGCGCGCTCAACCTGTTCGGTGCCCGGCCGGGCTCGTTGAACGCCGACGTGATCGGGCTCGGTCAGGCCCTCGCCAACATCGCCACGATCGGCATCCTGCACCAGCGCACCATCCGGCACGACGAGGTCGTCATCGAACAGCTCCAGGCCACGCTCAACAGCCGCATCCTGATCGAGCAGGCCAAGGGCGTCCTGGCCGAACGGCTGCAGGTCACGGTCGACCAGGCGTTCGTCCTGCTGCGCCGCTACGCCCGCCAGGCATCCCAGCGGCTGGCCGACGTCGCCGCCGACGTGGTCGACGGCTCGGCCGACGTACGCGCGATCGCCGACTCGGCGTCCGGCCTCACCCCAGCGGAGTGACTGCGAGCGTCGCCCGGTCGGCTGGTTGTCCACGGGCCGTCAGCGGGGCAACATCGTGATCGTCCATCATCCGCGGAGCGCGGTGCCCGGACGCTGCCCCGGACCCCGGCGGCCTCACCCGCGCCAACTCGCAGCCGAGGCCAAGGGGACCTGTCGTCATGCGCTCACAACCGCCCGTCCCGCCGCCCCACCCAGTACTCCGCCGGCCTGAAGCGCTTTCCGAGCGCGGGATCGACGAGATCCTCAACCACGTGGTGCACGAGCTGTACGCCTCCGGCCTCGACCTGCACACCGTGCTCGCGTTGCTGGGCTTGCCCGGTGAACACAGGCAACGAACAGAGGACCGGGTGCGCGCCGTCATCAACAGGCTCGACGACGCCATCAGCACGGTCCACCACGCCGGCGCGCGACTCGCGTCGGCTCGAACGGCGACGATCGACCCGCCGATCACGTCTCGCACCGGCCTCGACCTCCCCGGCTACCTGCACGACCTGGCCCGGCATTGCGTGGAACTGCTGGGCATCGACGCGGCGGCGATCGTGCTCGTCGACCAGGACGTGATGATCGAGATGGCTGCCGCGGCCACGACCGGCCTCGACGCGGACGTGGCCTGGGAACTGTGCCAGTTGGCGGACGGACCGTGCCGCGACACCTGTGGAGACGGACAACCGGTGACCGTGGGCGACCTGGCGGCGACGAGCCGCTGGCCGTTGTTCACCGCGCAGGCGCGGACCGCGGGTTTCCAGGCCATCCACACGGTGCCGCTGGGTGTGGTCGGCACGCCGCTCGGTGCGCTGGCGCTGTTCCGCACCACCACGCACGAGCCGTCAGCCAACGACGTTCACCTTGCGGAGACCGTGGCCAGCTTCGCGGTCGTGGCCCTCACCTGCGACGGGATGATGCGTCAACGCGACTCACGAGCGGAACGCCTCGAGTCCGCGCTGATCGTCCAAGCCGTTGCCGAACAGGCCAAAGGAGTGCTGGCGGAACGCCACGGCATCTCCATCAGCGCGGCGCAGAACGTCGTGGCCACGCACTCCCGCCTGCACGACGTGCACCCGATCGACACCGCCCAGGCGATCATGGACGGCACCGCCGACCTGTCCGACACCGTCCGCAGTCTCCGCTGACACCGTCCGGAGCGTTCAGCCGCCGGCGAACTCGCACCCGGTGATCCAGTGCGGACGGATCCGGATCACCTGATCGGCGACCGCGGCACCCCATCGCGGCAACATCTCCTCGTAGCGCGCGACGTCAAGTGCGTCGGTGACCCACTCCGCGAGGCCTGTGACGACCACGCTCCACCCCAGGAACGTGTGCGGGTCGATCACGTCCGCCTCGTAGGTGACGACGGTGCCGCTCGGAGCCAGTGCCGTCGTGGTCGGCCGCGTGCGGATGATCACGTCGCCGTCGTCGACGACGTGGCCGACGATCCGGATCGCGGGCAGCGCGTGCTCCGAGAACACCAGACGGCCGAGCGGCGTACTGGCGAGGAGCTTCATCGACTCCGTCTCGGACAGCTCTCTCGGGATCATCATCGTTCCGATCGGGTGTCAGGCGGATTCGCGGCGTCGACTTCCGCCAGCGTCGTCATGTCGATGGCCCCCGCGATGATGTCCTCCGCCACCGTGCTCAGATGCTCGTTGTGGCTTCTGGCATAGCGCCGCAGCGTCTCGAACGCGCGGCCCATGTCGATCCGCAGCCGCTCCGCGAGCACGCCCTTCGCCTGTTCCACGAGCACCCTGCTCTGCAGCGCGTGCTGCAACTGCCCGGTGAGCAGCTCCTGGTCGCTGATGATCTGAGCCTGCAGAAGACCGATGGTGGCGACGTCGGCCATGGCCTGGGCGATCCGGAAAGTCGACTCGCTGAGCGCGCCCTCGGTCGCGGTGAACAGGTTCAGCGCGCCGACGGTCTGGGCGCGCAACCGCATCGGCAGGGCGTGCACCGCCGAGAACCCGGCGTCCCTCGCCACCGACGAGAACTCCGGCCAGCGCTGGGGCTCGTCAGCGAGGCTGGCGACCGTCACCGGTGCGCTGGTGCGGTAGCACTCCATGCACGGGCCCTGCAGGTGCTGGAGCTCGAACAGTTCCAGCACCCTGGCGCGGTCGCTGGACGCGGCGACGACCTGCAGCTCGTCGTGGTGATCGACGAGCAGGATGCCGGCGGCATCCACGGCCAGGGTGCTGACGCTGCGGTCGGCCAGCAGATGCATGAACTCGAACGGGTCGAAGTCCGCCACGAGCGTGTCGGCCAGCTCGACGAACGTCTCCGCCAGATTCTCCGTGGACATGGGACTACCTTCGCTCCTCACTCACCGACGACGTACGCGGTCATCAGGGCCGGGTCCTGCCGTCCAGGTCCAGCCGCACACGCCGGGCGACGACATCGCGGGCGACCTCGACGACCGGCTGGTCCTGAGCGAACGCGTCCGCGCGCAGCCGCACCAGTGCCTCGTCCACGGACACACCCATCTGGACGGACAGCATTCCGGTCGCCTGGTACACCTCCGCATGACGGAACGGGATCCCGCCCGGCACCGGCGAATCGGCGTCGAGACGGACGCCGGCCAGCTCGTCCAGGACCAGCGACATCACCACCTCGGTCATGACCAGCGCATCGGACACCTGTTCGGCCGCCAGCGGACCGGGACTCGTCCTGTTCAGCACGAGCGCGCCCAGCCGGACCGCGCCACTGCGCAACGGGAACACGAACAGCGCCCGCGCCCCGGCCGCACCGGCCGCGAGCACGAACAGCGGCCACCGCCGGTGGTTCGCCTTGGCGTCCAGATCCGGGACCGCCACCGGCACCCCGTACCGGACCGCGTCCTCGCAGGGACCTTCGCCGAGCACGAACCGCAGATCCTCGAGCCGATCACCGATCTCGTTGGTCGAGTACCGCGACTCCCCGTGCCCGACACCGTTCATCAGCGTCAGTTGCACGCCGGTCACCCCGGTCAGGTGAACGCACGCCTCACACGCCGTCTCACTCGACACCGCGCTGCCGCACGCCGCCGCGTCATCGGCGAGGCGTTCCAGCACTCTCGTCAGCCGCTCGTCATTCACGGGAGCCAGCACTCCTGACCGGAACTGGTGCAGGTGAGCACCGCCGGGGACTGGAGCGGCCGAGACGCCCCCTGGCTGACTGTGCCAGGCACACCGCCACCCATCGTAGTCGGGTTCAGCCGCCGGGCTCCGCCGCTGTTCGGTCGCAGCAACACTCAGGCGAGCAGGAAGTACCCCAACTACAGGTAGGGCGCGGCGAGCAGGACGGACGGGCCGGCCACGATCGCGCCGTAACGGGTGAACTTCCAGAAGCTGATCGGGGTGCCGTTGCGCGCGGCGAGGCCGAGCACGACGACGTTCGCGCTTGCTCCGACCGCGGTGGCGTTGCCGCCGAGGTCCGCGCCGAGAGCGAGCGCCCCTGTGCCGACCAGGTCACCCGGTCCCACACGGGGACCGTGGCCATGTCCATTGAGCTGTCCCTGTGCGTCCGACGCCAACTCCACCGGACGCACAGGAACAAGGTGCGGCGCCGTCCCGAGCCGGCTGAACCGCGTCTGGCGGATCCGCACGCACGACCTGCCCCGCGTCGCGAAGTCCACTTCAGACCCAACGCCGGGGCAATCCGCTCACCGGACGGTGCCGAAGCAAGGAGGTGAACCCGGGAACGCGGCGTGCGAACAACCCGCACCTGCTGACCGGTGCCCACGCACTCGGCGCGCTGCCGGACGCCGAACGAGCCGAGTTCGAGAGACACCTGGGCAACTGCCGGAGCTGCGCGGACGAGGTGGCCGAATTCAGCGAGACCGCGACCCGGCTCGGCGACGCGGTGGACCACGTCGTCGCGGCAGACCTCCGGCAACAGGTGCTGCACGCGGTCCGCGAGGTGCGACAGACACCGCCGACGCACCAGTTCGGGAAGATCCTCCGCGCGGTCGGATCGGTGATCTGCCGACAACGCTTCCGCCGCACGGGCAATCCGCGACGTGTCCGGCCCCGAATCACTGGCACAACGCATTTCCGCCAATTCGAGTAGGCCCTCACATGTTGACCCTCGCACTGATCGGTTTGATCGGCGGCCTGGTCACCGGTATCTCGCCGTGCATCCTGCCCGTCCTGCCCGTCATCTTCTTCTCCGGCGGCACGCAGAGCTCCCGCACGACGGAGTCCTCGACCGGTGGCGTGGCACTCGCGACCAAACCGGCTTCGCGCGCCAGGCCCTACCTCGTCATCGCCGGACTCGTCGTCAGTTTCAGCCTCGTCACCCTGTTCGGTTCGCTCCTGCTGACCGTCCTGAACCTGCCGCAGGACGTTCTGCGCTACGCGGGAATCGTCGTACTCGTGCTGATCGGCATCGGCCTGATCGTGCCGCGCTTCGAGCAGCTGCTGGAGAAGCCGTTCACCTGGATCCCCCAGCGCAACCCCGACGCGAGCCGCGGCGGGTTCACCCTCGGTCTCGCGCTCGGAGCGGTCTACGTGCCCTGCGCCGGGCCCGTGCTGGCCGCCATCACCGTGGCCGGCTCGACCGGCCGGATCGGCACGGAGACCGTCGTCCTCACGCTCACCTTCGCCGTCGGCGCCGCGATCCCCCTGCTCATCTTCGCCCTCGCCGGTCGTCGCGTCGCCGAACGGGTGCAGGCCTTCCGCAAGCGCCAGCGGGGAATCCGCATCACCGCGGGCGTCGTGATGATCGCACTCGCGATCGGACTGGTGTTCAACCTGCCGCAGCTGCTGCAGCGCGCGATCCCGGACTACACGGCTTCGTTGCAGGACAAGGTGAACAACTCCGAACAGGTCAAGCGGGCGCTGAACCTCGGCGGTCTGGTCAACGACCAGAACAAGGACCTCGACAAGTGCTCCGACGGCGCCCCCGACCTGGAGTCCTGCGGCACCGCACCGGATCTCACCGGCATCCAGCAGTGGGTCAACTCGCAGCCGCTGGAGCTGAAAGCGTTGCGCGGCAAGGTCGTGATGGTCGACTTCTGGGCCTACTCGTGCATCAACTGCCAGCGCTCGATCCCGCACGTCGTCGCGTGGGACAAGGCTTACCGCGACGCCGGGCTCCAGGTCATCGGTGTGCACTCCCCCGAGTACGCGTTCGAGAAGGAACCCGCCAACGTCGAGGCGGCCGCGAGGAACTTCGGTATCACCTACCCGGTGGCGCTGGACAACAACCTGGGCACGTGGACCAACTACCGCAACCGCTACTGGCCCGCGCACTACCTCATCGACGCCCAGGGCACCGTGCGGCACATCAAGTTCGGCGAAGGCGACTACCAGGTCACCGAGAAACTGATCCGGCAGCTGCTCACCGACGCCAAGCCCGGCCTCCAGCTGCCCCAGGCCACCGAACTGCAGGACGACACCCCGATCGTCGCCGACATCACCCGCGAGACCTACCTCGGCTCCACCAAGCGCGTGAACTTCGCCGGCACCGAGACCTACACCAGCGGCGAGAGTTCCTTCCAGTTCCCCGAGAACCAGGGCACGGACTCGTTCGCCCTCTCGGGTGCCTGGAAGCTCGACACGCAGTCGATCACCCCGACCGGTGACGCCGGGAGGATCAAGCTCAACTACCGGGCCAAGGAAGTCCGCATGGTGTTGTCCGGCAAGGGAACCGTCACCGTCGAGCACAACGGCAAGACCACGACCATCGAGGTCGACGGCACCCCGAACTCCTACCAGCTCCTTGCCACGCCGACGATCCAGGGCGGCTCGCTCACCGCGACCGTCAGCTCCGGCGTCCAGGCCTTCTCCTTCACCTTCGGATGATCAGGAACCACACCATGCACCTCGCCGACGTCACCACCGATTCCTTCGACACCACCGTCCTCGGCGCCGACAAGCCCGTCCTCGTCGACTTCTGGGCACCCTGGTGCGGCCCCTGCAAGCAGCTCGGCCCGGTCGTCACCGGCATCGCGGAAGAACACCAGGACAAGATCTCGGTCGTGAAGGTCGACATCGACGCGCACCCCGACATCGCCGTCCGCTACCAGGTCCTCAGCATCCCCACGCTGATCCTGTTCTCCGGCGGCGAACCCGTCACCACCCTCACCGCGCCCCGCAAGCGCGCGGACATCGTCAAGGCGTTGTCCACCTGGCTCTGACCAATCCGGGAACGGGGTCCGTTCCGAATCACCGATGTCAGATTCGCGTCAAGGTTCCCGGAGGTGAGTCCGTTGACTCCAACACGGTCCTCCCGACTGCAGCACCACCGCGAAGTGCCGCGCCGGCCGATCCAGCTGCTCGCAGCGGCGGTCGGCGCGGTGTTCCTGCTCGTCGGCGCACTCGGCTTCGTCCCTGGTATCACCGCGAACTACGACGAGCTCTCCTTCGCCGGCCATCACGCCGGCGCGCTCCTGCTCGGCGTGTTCGCGGTGTCCGTGCTCCACAACCTGGTTCACGTCGCGTTCGGCGTGGCCGGACTGCTGATGTCGGGCACCGCCCGGCAGGCCGCGATCTACCTCGTCGGCGGTGGCGCGATCTACCTCGTGCTCTGGCTCTACGGGATCGCGATCGACCACGACAGCGCGGCGAACTTCGTGCCGGTCAACACCGCCGACAACTGGCTGCATCTGGGGCTGGGCGCCGGAATGGTCACTCTCGGACTGGTCAGCCGCCGCGCCGGCTGACGGCGCCGTGCGGCTACTTGACCGCCGACAAGTCGACGTCTTCCAGCGCACGCACCAGTTCACGCCGGTTCTTGGCACCGAGTTTGTTCCGGATGCGGGTGACGTGGTGTTCCACGGTCTTGGCCGAGATGAACAGCGCGTCACCCACCTCGCGGTAGGTGAGGCCGTCACGCACCAACGCGGCGACCTCCTGTTCACGATCGCTCAAGCCCTCCGCGCCGGCGGCTCCCTGACCTGGGGTGCCATGGAACTGGCGGGCGATGTCGAGCAACTGCGTCATCGTCTTGCGGTCCATGGTGTGCATGGCCACGTGCCCGGCGAGCCGCGCCGCGTCCGCGCGCATGCCGTACGCGTGCAGTTCCCGCGCCGCCGCCTCGACCCCTGCGTGGTCCACCTCGCCACGACCGGCCGAGTTCCAGCGCCGCGCGGCGTTGGCGAGCGCACGTGCGAACGGGATGTCGCGCGCCGCCTCTTCCAGCACCACCAGGTGTTCCTCGACGGCCGAGTGATCGCCGAGAAGCAGTGCGGCGTGAAAGGCGTGCCAGCGCGGCAGAACCGTCCACAGGGGAGGGTCGCCGAGTCTGGCGAGTAGCGACCACGCCTCGTTCACGTGCGTCTCGACCCGGTGGTACTGGCCGATTCTGGCTCCGGCGACGGCGATCTCCGCCAGCGGGATCAACGTGTAGAGGTCGACGGGGTGCACGACGAGGGCCTGCTGGGCCGGTTCCCAGGCCGACCGCAGCGCACGCAGATCCCCTGCACGGCGTGTGATCCCGAGTTCCAGCGCCGCGGCGAACAGCGCTTCCCTCGGCTCCAGACGAGCGTCCCACCGGGCAAGCTCCTTCGCCGCTTCGGCATCGCCGGTGAAGAGCTCCGCGAAGGCGAGCAGCAGCCGGTGTCTGCCGGCGTGCAGTCCCTTGCCGTCGTCTGCCTGAACGGCCTTGGCGAGCAACGACTTCGCCACCGTCAGCTCACCCGCGTGGATGCAGATCAGCGCGGCGAGCGCGGTCGGGCTGTCCGGCTGCACCGAGGCGCGCGATCCGGACTGGTTCACACCGGCCGTGGCCACCGCGGCGGCGACGGCGGCCATCGGCGAACCGGTCACGCTGTCGAGCACCACGTCCGCCAGGCGGTGCCCGAGGGTGTCGGTGAGCGTCCTGGCGGGCTGCGAGCGGACGCCGAACTGGACGGTGCGGGCCTCGTCGAGCCGGCCCGCGCCGAGGAGTCCGGTCACGGCGAAGCCCAGTGCCAGTCCGTTGCCGGATCGCGCGAGCAGTTCCCCGCCCCGCCCGACCTGTCCCCGCAACGTCAGCACGGACGCCGCGACCAGCAAGGCATCCGCGTCGGCGTGTTCCAGGTCCACGGCGTCCACGGCGCCGTCGAGATCACCGCTCAGTGCGCGGGCCCGCGCCAGGAGAGCGGAAGAGACGGGGCCCGCGGCGACGAACAGCTGTGCCGCCAGCCCGGGATCGTCGTTGAGCACCTCGTCGCCCGCGGCCGAGTACACGTTGCCGAGACCGGGATCCGTCACACCGAACTCCAGCAACCGACGCGCATAGTCCGACACCGGCTGGGCGCGTTGGACCTGGGTCAGGGCGAGCTTGCGCAGCAGGTCGGCGCGCTGTTCGACCGGTGCGAGCGCCTCGATCGCATCGGCGGCGGCAGGAAGCGGAGTTCCGTCGACCCGCAGCAGGCCCGCAGACCTGAGTGCCTCGATGGACTCCGACACTCTGTGCAGGTCCAGGGCCAGCACCATCGCGAGGAGTCCGACGTCGAAGGGGGCGTCGAGGGCGCGGGCCAGCAGCAGGTCGGCCGCGGCGACCGACAGCCCGTCGAAGTGGCGGGCGAACGTGGTGCGCGGGTCCGGGGAGAGTTCGTCCAGCACGAACGCCGGTGTGCCGCCTGTGCGTTCGTGCAGGCGGTGCGCGAACTCCTCGTCGACTTCGGCGTCCAGGACGTGTTCCGCGAGAGATCGGGCGTGAGCGTGGGACAGAGCTCTCAGCTGGACGCGGACGACGATGCCGGGGAGCGCGCCGATCAGGCGGGCGAGCGCCCGGTTGTCGGGCCACGGCCGATGCGCGATGACGAGCCGGCCTCCAGCAGTGACCTCGCCGAGCAGGCGGTCGACCTCGTCGTCATCGAGCGCATGCCCGTCGTCGACCAGGAACGGCGTGTCGAAGGTGTGCAGCACCGTCGTCTTGCCGCACCCGGCCGGGCCGGTCAGCACGACGTGGTCCGCGCTCCGCGCGCGTTCGAGCGTTCGCACGGTCCCGCTGTCGAGCAACAACGGCATGTCCGACAGCCGAGACATGAGCGCGTGAACCTCCTGGTGACCAACCTCTTCGTCAGTACTTCGGTGCATCACCCGTTCAGGTTTGGTCACGACCTCAAGATGGGGAGAGACCCCTATTCCCCTACCGAACGTGGCGCCAATCCCCGATCCGTCCCCGCCGGACAAGACCATGCATGCCACCCGATGCGGCGAATAGCCGACTCTTCGTAACTTTGTGTGACAAGCACCAACGACGCACCTGGAGTTCGACGTGACCCTGCCGCAGACGCTGAACGAGTTCGCCCTCAACCTGCTCAGCGACCCCGACGCCCGGTCAGCCTTCCAGCTCGACCCGCAGGGCTCGCTCGACGCGGCCGGCCTCGGCGACGTGCACCCGGCGGACATCCAGGAGCTGCTGCCGCTCGTGCTCGACTTCGCCCCGGCCTCCTCGCTGGGCGACCTCGGCTCGATCTCCGACCTGTCGCTCGACGACCAGCTCAACCTGATGAGCACGCTGCAGAACACCGTCGGCCAGCAGTTCGACGACAACACCGTCGTCGGCGCCGTCTCCGGCCTGACCGCGGCCGTGCACGGCGTCACCAACGGCTTCGACGTGCTCAACGACCCGTCCAGCGCGCTGGACGTCGTGGGCAAGACCGAGATCACCGACGTCACCAAGACCGTCACCGACCTCGACGTGACCAACACCGTCGGCGACATCACCAACAGCACCGAACTGCTCGACACCACGCACGTCACCGACGTCATCGGCGACGTCACCAGCGGCGTGCAGACCGGCGACCTGGGCGTCACCGACGCGCTCAACGGCGACATCACCTCCGCCATCGGCAACGTGACCGGCAACGACCTGTCACTCGACCACGTCGGCAACGTCACCGATGTCGTGTCCAACGTGGGCAACCTCGGCGACGTGACCGGCGTCGGCCACGTCGGGGACATCGGCCAGATCGGCGACGTCTCCGGCGAGCTCGGCGACGTCAACGTCGGCGGCGTGCTCAACGACCTCGACCTGGGTCTCTGACAGGTCCACTCCGAACGGCCCGCTCCCGCCCCCAGGAGCGGGCCGTTCGCGCTGTCAGCGGCCGGACGAAAGTTCGCGATGCTGGACGCAGGAGTGCATGTCACAGCTGGACAAATGCCGGGTCAGGCGCACTGGTCACCGCCGCCGTCCTTCACTGAATTGGACGCAATCTGGACCACACCCCGCGTCGAATACCAGATCATGACCGATCACATCCTCGTCATCGGGTACGGCGACACCGGACGCCTCGCCGTGAACGCGGTCCTGGCCGCACAGCCGGACGCGCGGCTGACCGTGCTGGACAAGAACTTCCTCGCCGTCGCCGAGGCGGCGGCCAACGACGTCACCGCGGTCGTCGGCGACGGGCGGGACAGATGCGCGCTGAGCGAGGCCGCCGCCGACGTCGCCGATCGCGTCATCATCGCGGTCCCGGACGATCTGAGCGCTTTCCTGATCACCAAAGCCGTGCGTCCGTTGAACCCCGACACCGTGATCGTGGCCGTCATTCGCGAAGCCGAGAACCACGAGATCTTCTCGGTCGACAGGGCGGTGTCCGTCCACATGCGATACCCGGACGACATGGAGACGTGAAAACTCCGGGAACCGCAACACAGTGCGGTTCCCGGAGTCGCGGTACGGCTACCCCTGGAGATGTCAGGCGGGGAGCAGCACCGAGTCGATCAGGTAGACAGTCGCGTTGGCGGTGTGCACGCCACCGCAGATCACGTTGGCGTCGTTGACCTTCAGCGCGTTGCCGGACCCGGTCACCTTCACCACACCGGTCTCCACGGTCTTCTGGTCACCGACGACCTTGGAGGGCGAGAGCTGGCCCGGGACGACGTGGTAGGTCAGGATCTTGGTCAGCAGCGCGTCGTCGGTCTTGAGCTTCTCGATCGTCGCGGCGTCGATCTTCGCGAACGCCGAGTCCACCGGCGCGAACACGGTGAACTCGGCACCGTTGAGCGTCGACACCAGGTTCACCTTCGGGTTCAGCTTGCCGGACACCGCGCTGACGAGGGTCGTCAGCAGCGGGTTGCTGCTCGCGGCGACGGCGACCGGGTCGGCGGCCATGCCCGCCACGGAACCCGCACCGGACGGAACCTGCTTCGCGTAGTCGGCACAACCCGGACCGACGAGGTCACGGGCCGGGTCGGCCATCGCCGCGGACGTGGTCGTGGTGGTCGTGGGCGCGGCGCTGGAGTTGCCGCTGCTGGCCATGTCACCCGAGCCGCATGCCGCGCCGAACAGGGCGAGCGAGGCGGCGCCAACGGCCAGGACGGTGTTGCGGACGGTCTGGTTCATGACGAGACATCTCCAAAGAGTGAACGAACAGTTGCTGCTCGTGATTCGCCGCCAACCGCATGACGGATGGGTGCGGTTATCGATCCGTTACCAGACTCGCTACAAATGGCCCGCTACCAGGGAAAACACGAGTGAATCCACTGTGGACTGCCGCACCGGGTGCAATCCGGCTGGGCCGCGAGCACGAACTCAGACCATGAAACGAGGAGACACCGCCCCGGACTTCACCCTGCCCGACGACAGCGGCGAACAGCGCACGCTCTCCGAATTCCTGTCCACTGGCCCCGTCGTGCTGTTCTTCTACCCGATGGCGTCATCGGGCGGCTGCACCCAGGAGAGCTGCCACTTCCGCGATCTGACCGAGGAGTTCGCCGAGGTCGGCGCGCACCGGATCGGCATCAGCCCGGACGCCGTGAGCAAGCAGCGCGCGTTCTCCGCCGCGAACGGCTTCGACCACCCGCTGTTGTCCGATGTGGACGGCCAGGTCGCGAAACAGTTCGACGTCTGGCGACGCTTCAGCCCGTTGCACGCCAAACGGCGCACATTCGTCATCGACACCGATCACACGATCCTCGACGTGATCAAGGGTGAGCTGAAGTTCGACGTCCACGCGGACGAGGCACTCGCGACCCTTCGCAAGCGCGTCGCCTAGCTGGTCACCGACCAGAAGACCATCGAGTGCCAGCCCGCACCCCTGTCAGGGATGGGTTGCGCGCTCGCTGGTCTGCGTTAGTCCGTGGCGGTCGCTCGCTCGGCACTCCAGGATGCCTTCAAGTCGAAGAGCCGATAGTTCGATGAACAGACCGCTCAACAGCTCGTCGCCTGCCGGTGTCAGTGCCAGCGTCTCGTCCACTGCCTTCCTGGCGCGCTCGGTGTCGTACCACGCCGGGTGATAGATCTCAGCGTCCGCGTGCTTAGGCAAGCGCTTGACCATCTCGTTCTCGACGGTGGTGATCTCCGCGACGAGCAGGGCGAACGCATGAGTTGGAACTTCAGAACAGGGCACCACCGCGAGCAGTTCAGACTTCAGCCGACACGCAGGCGAGCAGGTCGAAACCGCGGTCAACACCGGCCACGGCGCGGGATAAGGCTGGAGCGCACCTCCCTAACTTGCTCGATCAGATCCTTGTTCGACGCACAAGCACACGCAGGCCGCGGCCGACGACTTGCGATCATGTGGAGGTACGGGCCATACAGGGCGTCGTACTCAACGTCTCGCACCGCTCCAGTGAGCGTTCCGGTTTGGCGGGCAATCAACGCCCCTACGACGAGGGCAGCCGCTTGCTGGGCGACGAACGCCGCTGAGGGGCGGTAGTCGTCGCGACTGTCCGGCACCAACCCGAGCAGCGACGCCAGGCCACATACCGGCTTGCCGACATGTGGCGCGAGGATGCGTTTGCCCGTTTCGGACAGGCCATCCAGGTCTCGCTCGCTCAACGGGAGCTGTCCGCGGGCAATTCGGTTCATGGCCAGGCCCGTGCTTTGATGCAGTAGCTGCTCGGCGCTCGGGCCCGCCTGGGCATCGCGCAGCGGGTAGTAGCACCTCAAGCACGGCCCGGTAGGCAGGCCTTCGCGGAGCGCGAGGGTGGTTCCGACGTGTCCTCCCGTACTTCCGTCCAAGGTGAGGTCTGCATATACACGTTGCAGCTCGTGTCGAGCGGAGATGCTGTCGACCGCGCCCAGCACGACCTTCGGCCACCACACGTTCCCGCGGTCGATCTTTTCCAGAAGGTCCTGGGCGGTCCCGTAGATGGTGGTCACGTCGAATCCGTGAAGTTCGCGCTTGATCAAGTCGATCTTGCGCAAGCCGTTCTGTGCGTCCTGGACGTTGCCCAGACTGTAGGTCGTGACATTTGGTTCCTCGAAGGTCTGTGGATCGACCACCACAAGTCGGCCCGCCGAGGGCAACTCGCGCAAGATCAGAGAGATGGCGGTGCCGATGGCACCACCGCCTACAAGCGCCGTATCAGTGAAGATCATCGGCGTCTCGGTTACGACGCCAGGGTCCTCGGTGAGGGTGACCGGACAGAAGTCCAGCGTCTGTCGCACGCGCATCGCTTCAGGGCGGAGGCCTGTGGCGTGCTTGAAAACCTCCCCAGTGAGAACGGCGGCGGTCAGCACCGCCCCGAGCCCCGAGCCCGGCGCCCGCAGGGCGGGGTAAGGATTTCCGGGATACCGAAGCCGTACGCCGTGTCCATCCGGCACCGCGCTCACGAGGACGCCGTCCGGCGGGCTGGTGCCGAGATGCACGTGCAGAACAGCACCCGCGCGACGCCTCGAGAGCGTGACGTTGCGGTCGGCGTCGATCCCGACTGCGAGCTCAAGGATGTGATCGAGAAGGCCGCGAGGCGAATCGGGGTCGCTCCCAATCACTTCCAGGCCAAGGTCCAGCGGTAGCCGCCGGAGGTTGGTGACGAGCACCGTCAACGCTAGGACCACTCCTGCTATATCGAGTTCGGCCGAGACGTGCACGCGTGTGTTTTCGAGGCGATGGCGAAGTCCAGCTTCGTCGACTCCGGCGGCCGCGCTGGCCAACAGCAGGCCCCGGCTGTAGTCAGTCGTCATGGAGCCCTCCGGAGTCGAAGGTGAACACCTTCGCGACCGGGCCGTGCTCGACCATGATCGCGGGCTGGGTGGGGTGCCAGTCGTCTTCGAAACGCCACCAGCCCCAGTCACTCGGGTCGACAGGCGGGTCGCCGTAGGTCGGGATGACCGCGCTGATGAAACCGCGGACGCGAAGGCCGTGCTGACGGTCGACCGGCGAAAGGAACGCTTCATACGGGTGCGAGTGCACCATTGCCCGGACCTGCAGATCCTGTTCCTCTGCGTAGGTGAACAACGCGTCAAACGCAGGAAGGGTGATGACGAAGAGTCCCTTTCCCCGCTGGATGCCGTCGTCACCGGCAAGCGCGACCGCGACGACGTCCCACTTCTCTGGAGTGGTCAGGAGCAGCGCTCCAGTTTCCTCCCACGCAAGACCGTGACGTCGCACCGCCTTGATGAGGCTCTCCACTGAGTTGGTCGAGATCACCAGCTGGTCTTCAGTCATGCGGCTCGCTGTCCGTTCGCTCGGTCGATGTCGCCCTGCACGGTCTCGACGACATAGAGGAAGGGGTTGCCGGAGGCGCGCCACGCGTGTGGGCCGGTGGCCCACTCCGGATGAAGAGCCTGCCCTTCCGCGGTGAACGGTTTGCACACGTCGTTGGGCGCGCGGTAGCCAGCTGCGGATGGCCACGAGGCCGGCCGGTTCGTGGCTCCGCCGACGGAGTCGGCGAACAGCAGGGATGGCGGGCGTAGCGGATAAACGGTCCACACGAGGCGGGCGATGAAGGGCTCTCCACTCTGGCCGCGCGCCTGCATCATGATCCAGTAGGCGCCGTCCTCGTCTTCGGGACGATGTACGAGACGCCCTGAGGTCGAGGCGAGGAACTCCTCGACCTCAGGCACATGCCGCTCAAGCCGCAGGCGGCTTTCGAGGTCCACGAGCCGGGCCTGATCTTGCTTCAGCCCTGGGTCGTCTCGGTGCGCAAGCGCAGGTGCACTGCATGCGCGTGGCCAGCGAGGTCGGCCAGCGTGACGGTCAACGCTGGCTCGTCGTCCTTGTGCAGCAGGTAGTAGCGGGTGGTGCCGTCGGCCGTGATGCCGAACTCCTTCAGCGCTGCGTCGAGCACCACGCTGAGCTGAGTCCGCGGTTCGAAGTCCTCGCGGAACGGCTTCGGCGCCGTGGCGAACGTGACGGTGACCGTGATGTCCTTCGGCTGGCCCGTCATAGCGAGCTCCTTCCTGCCTCGGGGGAGCGAGGCATTCACACTGTTGCAGCAAAGCGTCACTACGCCATCAGTGTTGCATCGCGGACTGTTGCACGCAAGTGTCATCGCTCGTCCTACGATGGCGGGCGTGTCCCATCCCGCCGAACCACCAAGGGACCGCGACGAGGCCACGCAGCAGCCAGAGAGGCTGGACCTGACCCAGCTGGCCGAACTGCTCCGCGACCGTCGTGGCAACCTGTCGATCAGGCAAGCCGCCCAAGAGGCCGGCGTCAGTTTCAGCACGTTGTCGCGAGTCGAAGCGGGCGCTCATCCCGACCTCGCCACCTTCACCCGCCTCTGCGCATGGCTGGGGGTCTCCCCCTCGCGCTTCTTCACCCCTGTCGTCGAGCGCGAGATCACACCTCTGGACGAGGCGATCACGCATCTGCGCGCGGACCCTCGGCTGACTGCGGACGCCGCCGCGAAGATCAGCTCAGTGCTCAAGGACCTTTACGGTGCGCTCGCTCGCGACATCGCCCCGCCGAAATCGATCGTGGCCTGCCACCTCAGAGCCGATCCGGTAATGCGCCCAGGCGTGGCGCCTCGTCTCGCCTCTCTCCTTCAGGACATGCACGAAGCACTGGAACGAAAGGTCGAGGCAGGCGAACTATGACCTTGCCCCGCGGCTTCAAGGCGAACGCCGAACGCGAAGCCACCCGCCTCCGCAAAGAACTGGGCATCTCCCCCGCTGCACCTCTCGATGTTCGCCAGCTGGCGGAGCACATGGGTGTCGCGGTGGTCAGCGCCGACCGCTTGGTCGACCGCGCGCGTTTGGAGGAATTGGAGCGACTACAAGCATTTTCCTTCTCCGCAGCGACCTTTGACGTCCGCGGCAACTCCTACGTGGTCACGAACCCCCTGCGGTCAGAGGGAAGGATCTTCAGCGACATCGCGCACGAACTGTCACACCTGCTGCTCAAGCATGAGCTTTCGGAGATCCGCGAACTCGACGACGTGCCGTTCCGCACGTGCCAGCCGAACGAGGAGGAAGAGGCAACGGCCTTCGGCGGCACGCTGCTCCTTCCGCGAGCGCTTCTCCTAGATGCGGCAAGGCGCGGCTTGAAACCGGACGCGATCGCGACCGAAAACCGGGTCACGCTGGAGATGGCACGCTACCGCTACAACAGCACCGGCGTTGCCAAGCAGATCACCCGCCGTTCGTCCTGACCTCTACCTCAACCCGTCCAGCCGGTTGGCCGCAGCGTTGAGCCGAGCCACGAGATCCGGAAGCCCGACCAGCTTCGTGGCTGCTTTGGCGAGCGTTCCAGCGCTGTCAGGCAGGCCCTCCAGCCGAGCTGCGGCGCGGCTGAGCATCGCGGCGGTGTCGGGGTCGATGACGGCTCCGTTGCGGCGGATCTCAACCAACTCCTCCCGCAACTCGCGCATCAACTGAGCAGCTTCGAGGTCTGTTCGTTCCAGTCGGACAAGGATCTCGTTGATCTGCTCGTCGCGGCGTTCCATGGCCTCCGCGATCACCGTCTCGAAGACTTCGACCGTGATCGGGGCCTGAGCGTGCAAACGCTGTTGGCCCGCGGTTTCCCTGTCTGCCTTCCAGTCGAGCAACAGTTCCACCGGGTAGGCCTCACCGGTGCCCTCATCGACCACACGATGATGGACACGGCACAGGTAGATCAGATTCGGAAAGTCATTCCGTTCCTGGTCGGTCATCGCCGGGTCGTAGCGCGGACCGTCAGGGTTCAGCGCGCGAATGTGCGCGATGTCGAGCGCCATCCGATACTTGCCGTTCACCAAACGAAGCAGCTGTTCACCGCAGCCCGGCCAGTAGCACTTCCCGGAACTGAACGCGGTCAGCGCCGCCCTGGTCGCAGGTGTGTAATCCCGAGTGGCCACAACCCGCTCCTCCACCATCGCACGAGAGACATGCAAGATCGCCTCCCTAGCACACTGCCAGGCAACAACGCACGATCAAGGCCAACAGCTACGCGTCACTCGACCGGCCGCCATGCAGCACAAGCCAGTACCTCACCAACTATGCCGTCAGCTCAGCACTCTGACGAGAGTTGATCATCTCCGCTACCTCCGCACGCAGGACGGCGACCAACGCCCTCGCGCTCTCCGTACTGATCTCCAACTCAGTGCGAAGCGCATCTGCTGTGATCGGACGCTTCCGCGTCGCCCAGTGACGCGCGTCGGCAAGTCGAGCACGCGTCAAGTCTGACGGGGTTTGCGACTCGACACGGACGACGTCACCGCACTCTTCATCGTCTTCGGCGGGTCGCTCGGCAAGAGCAGTCTCAGGCGCGCGCCGAACCTGTGCGATCGCCTCAAGCAGACCGGGCCCGACTTCCGCCCAGCCAATCAGCAGCACCGGCCCGACAGCGTCGAACGCCGCTTTGCCGTACTGGCCAGTAAGCAGTGGGTCCGCAACGTTGAGGGCCAAGGTGATCACGCTGACGAAGAGTGTGAACCTCCGCAATGGCTGGAGGTCGTGCGCCGAGCAACCATGCAGGGTCAGATGCCTCACCGCCAGGAGGAGCCCGAGGATCGAAAGGTCCACGGCCGGTGCGATGAGCGGCGCCACCCATACCGGCACGCCGAGCCGCAGAGCGAGGTTGAGGACGTTGCCGAAGCCGAACAAGAAGGTCAACCCGACGACCGTCGTGACGATCACGGTGATCGCCCGTGAGGCGTCCACCAACCCACCGGCGAGAGCGCCCGAGGAGCCCGAGTTGCGCCCGAGATCCCTGACCTGCGGAGATTCAGGACGACACATCGCGACAGGAGCCTCCGCCGCATCCCGTACCTGAAGTGCAGAAACGTCACTCACCGACATCACCCGACACCACGGCAGGGGTTCACCCGAGGACTCTTAATCAGCGGGTCCGGGGTTCGAGTCCCTGGCGGCGTACATCGAAGAAGCAGGTTAATCTCCGGATTAACCTGCTTCTTTGTATTTGTGGTCCTTTTCGTGCGACATCTCGTTCGTTGGTTTGCCGGCCCGAGGACATCCCCGGGATCAAGGGGTGAGGCGGTCGGGGTCGTCGCCGAGCTCCGCGAGCACGCGGCTGCCCCAGGCCGATGAGGCGCGGACGGTTGAGGTCCGCCTGAGCGGGCATCCGGAGGCAGACGTCGCACCCGAGATTCGGGTGTCGGGGAAGGACACATGGGCACCGACGACAAGCTCGACGCCAAGGCCGACGAGCTCAAGGGCAAGGTCAAGGAAGGCGTCGGCGACGCGACCGACGACAAGGGCTTGGAAGCCGAGGGCAAGGTCGACCAGGCGAAGGGTCACCTGAGTGAGTCGGCAGAGAAGGTCAAGGACGCCTTCAAGAAGGACTGAACGGCTCACCGCTCTCCCCAGGAGCGCGCACCGCGGCGGTGCGCCCTCCTGGGTGCGTGGCCGGTCCGGCGAGCGCTCCAACCCGGCTGCGAGCAGCTACAGTGGACGAACAAGGCCCGTTTGATCGGCCAATCCATTCGCTTCGTCACCTCCGCGGTCTGTGCCCGCCCGCCGTGGCTCCGCGGCGATCTGAGGAAGACGGAGTTCTCATGGCAGTGACGGCGCCCATCGGTGATGATCGGATCCTGCGCGGCCGGAACGCCACCTCCGAGGGCACGTACCTGCTGGCAGGTGCCCTCGAGCGTTATGTGGGGAAGGTCGCCGGGGCTCTCGGTGTGCCGCGCGACGGCATCAGCTTCGAGGTCACCGACACCGCGACGGCCTACATCGCACTCGGCTGCCGCGCCGCGGCTCACCCGGATCGTGACGTCATGCTCGTCTGGAGCGCGACGCAGGGCTGGGCGGTGTCGATCGAGACCGACCCCGCCGAGCCTCGGATCGTGCTCGCCCGCTCGACCGGAGACATCGTGCAGGCGCCAGAGGTCGTGGCACGTCTGGTGGCCGAGTCCATGGGACGCCTCGGGGCCCAGGAGGCCCCGGTGGCGGGCCCGCCGCTGATGGGATGGTCGGACCTGGCCGAGTGCATGGAACGTTACGCACGCTGACAAGCACCTTTGCTCGAACTGGCGGACGGTATTTCGGTCGATCAGGCTTGAACGCGTGTAGTGTCGGTTTTGCCGAGCGCATCTCGCACCTGAGCACTCAAGCTCACGTCGCACCCGGCGAAACCTGAACCGGTCCTCTTTCGGGCCGGAGACGGGAGTCCCGGCATGACGTCGGCTCCTCACCATTCCATGGCCCCTCCGGCCGTCACGGCCAACGAGCAGCCTCGGTATCCGCTGCGATTGCGGTTGCGGCCGAAGGCGCTCACCACGGGGTATGTCGACGGTGCCTGGTGGCCGCGTTCCCGGGACCTCGCCGCCGAACTGCCCGCGCTGCTCGCGGTGCTGGCAGTTCGGCTGGGCGAGATCCCGCGGGTGAGCTACAACCTGACCGAGTGGGAGACCGCCCCACGCCAGATCGCCGCCGATGGCGTCCGGGTCCGGCTCAACGGGTTCTGGTCGAGGCCACCGCACACCGTCGACGTCGTCGCGGGAGACCGGCGTCGCCTCACACTGCTCCTCGTTCCGCCTGACACCAGCCCGCCCGCCGCCCACCACGCCATGATGCGCGCCGCCCGGCGCGAAAACACCGACACCGTCGAAGTTCTGCTGCACGACGATGAGGCCGGTCGGTCCATTGTGGACATGGTTGGCGCCGGCAGCGCCCGCCTACCCGAACAAACAACGCAAGGACTTGGATGACGACATCGACCCACACCTCCGCCTATGAGCGCAGGCTCAAACTGGTGCAGGACGTGCTGACCGGCCGCACCGAACTCGACGGCAAGACCACACGGGACCTCGCGGTGCACGTGTTGCACGCGCTGGACCACATTCCCGAGCGGGTGCGTTGACCTCGCGCCACTACGGCACTGGCGCGACGCAGCTGACGTGGGGCACCCGACTGCTCCGCGTCGGTTGTGCGTTCACGTACCGCGCCGAAGTGCCCACGCCGGCAGTGTTCCTCGTGCGTCCACTGTGGAGCGCGGACGTGCGGCTGAGCCAGGAGCACCTGGACGTGAAGCCGGACGTCCCAATGCGGCACTATCGCGACCTGTACGGCAACCGCAACACCCGTGTCGCGCTGCCTCCCGGTCTGTCCACAGTGCACTACAGCGCGTGGGTGGACGTCCCGGACAGGACCGAGGACGTGGACGACACCGTGCCGGAGACGCTGCCCGACGGTCTTCCGGACGACGTGCTGCTGTACACGTTGCCGAGCCGGTACTGCGTGTCCGACGTACTGGGCGACGAGGCATGGTCGAGGTTCGGCGCTCATCCGCCCGGTTACGGCCGGGTGCGCGAGATCTGCCGGCACGTCCACGAGTCGCTGAGCTTCGGCTACGGCACCTCCACCGCGTTGTCCACCGCGGCCGACGTCAACGCCGCGGGTTTCGGCGTCTGCCGTGACTTCACGCATCTCGCGATCTCGTTCTGCCGCGCCCTCAACATTCCGGCCCGGTACGTCTTCGGCTACCTGCCGGACCTGGACGTGCCGCCCGACGGTGCCCCGATGGACTTCGCGGCGTGGATGGAGGTCTGGCTGGGTGACCGCTGGTGGACCTTCGACCCGCGCAACAACGAGCCCCGCAAGGGACGCGTGGTCATCGGCAGAGGCCGCGATGCCGCCGATGTCGCGATGGTCACCACGTTCGGCGGCCCGGTGCTCGAGTCGATGGTCGTTCAGGCCGAAGAGGACCTGGCCCCGACATGGCGCTGAAATCGGAGCGGCTGACGTTGCGTCCGTGGCACGTCGACGACGCACCCGCCGCACTGGACGTCTACGGCCACGCCGAGGTGACTCGCTGGCTCAGTCCCGAAATGGACCAGGTCCCGGACGAGGCCGCCATGAAGTTGCGGCTGCAGCAGTGGAGCGCCGAGAGTGCCCGGCTTGCCGCCCCGGCCGGCCGCTGGGCGATCGAGCGCACCGCCGACGGTCAGGTGATCGGCGGCGCCCTCCTGCTTCCGCTGCCGCCCGGCCGGGAGGACCTGGAGGTCGGCTGGCAGCTACGCCGTGACACCTGGGGCAACGGTTACGCCACCGAGGTGACCCATGCCCTCGCCGCGTGGGCGTTCAGCCAGGACGTGTACGAGGTGTTCGCCGTCGTCCGGCCCGGCAACACCCGCGCCTTGTCCACCTTGCGGAACAACGGGATGCAGTGGGTCGGCGAGACGGCGAAGTACTTCGGCCTCGAACTGCGGGTGTTCCGCCTTCGCATGGCGGACCTCGACCCGGCCGCACCCGCGTCGCTCGGCCCACCCGGTCGTGGCTGACCCCGGCTCCGGTATTCGGCTACTGTGGGACGGGTTGGGGTCCAGCCGACGGCATCGGGCCGACGCGGTCCCCGATCCCGTCCGGTCCGGTGGTTCTCCGGCCGGAGACAGGAGCACCGGCTTGTTGCCGGACAGCCAGCCTCCCCCTTCCAGGTCCCGCGCGGCCGTCGACTTCGCCGAAGCCCGACTGTCCGCGGAACGAGCGGAAAACCTCCAGCAACGCCAGGCCGCCAGGAGAGTGGCGGAACACGCTCGCGATGCGGGCGACTGCCGTGAACTGCTGTCCATGCTCGGCCTGGCGACACTGCCACCGGGCTCCTGCCGCGCGGTCCCGCGGCACGACCAGCACACCACCCCGACTTACCCGGAGGCGTTCGGCGTGTTCCGGCCTGTGGAAGGAGCACGTGCATGAACCGAGGCATCGTCAAGTGGTTCAGTGGCAGCAAGGGTTTCGGCTTCATCGCGCCGGAGAACGGTGGGCCGGACCTGTTCCTGCACCACTCCGAGGTGAACGGCTACGCCTTCCAGGGCATCCCGGACAATCAACCGGTGGAGTTCGAGATCGGTGAGGGCGACAAGGGGCCGCGAGCGGTCTCCGTACGCGTTCTCTGACCGGCTGACGAAACCGGCGGCCGGTCTCACGCGACCGGCCGCCGAGCCTTTCCGGCACCGTCCACTGTGGAAACGGAGTGACGGGTTGTTTCGTCACCACGACGAACGAGTACCGATCGCCCCAGACCCCCGGCGCGGGAGATGCAGTCGCCGTCCTGGAGGTGCGTGACGT
The DNA here is from genome assembly GCF_030269605.1 of Lentzea sp. NBRC 105346. Classification (GTDB taxonomy): domain Bacteria; phylum Actinomycetota; class Actinomycetes; order Mycobacteriales; family Pseudonocardiaceae; genus Lentzea. The sequence goes on along the minus strand of NZ_BSTQ01000009.1, from coordinate 189,760 downwards.
GAGCACAGTGCTCATCGGCTCGATCGGCAGATCCAATCCACCGTCGCTGGGCAGGTCGGCTTCACCACGTCATCGCCGAAACTCCATTTGGCGAGTGAACGCCAAATGATCGGGTACAGGGAAAGCACCGTGCACGCGTTTGTCCGCACGGTAGGCCCGCCTCCGGGTGGTCCGGCCGGGGCCGGCGCGGGAAGTTGAGCACTCCAGCAACCCGCCGCCGGACCGGTTGCGCCTCACCAGGTCAGCGCCGTGGGGTTCAACGGCAGTATCATGCGTTGAACGTGCGTCGAGCAGCCGGCGCCGTGGGTTCCACCCGACGGCGAAGGAGTGCGCGGCATGGCCGACGATGCGCGAACGTTTCCACCATCCGATCGGTCGCTCAACGGTGATCGGCCCGACGCTCTGGAGCGCCTCGACGACACCGCCGACGCGCTGGAGGTGTTGCGCGAAGCGCTCACCGGTGAGGAATCGCTCGACGATGCGTTGCAGCGGCTGGCAGAGACCGCGGCGAAGGCGATCCCTGACGCCGACGCGGTGACCGTCTCCGTGGTGACACTGCAGCGGCCGCGCACCGCGGCCGCCACGGACCGCATCCTCGTCGATGTCGACGAGAAGCAGTACAGCGCCGATCGCGGCCCGTGCCTGCAGTCCGCCCGCACCCTGGAGCCTGTCCGCGCAGTCGTCGGCGAGCACCGGGAGGAGTGGCCGGAGTTCGAAGCCGCGGCAGCGGAACACAACATTCGCGCCTACCTGTCGGTACCCGTGATCCTGCCCGCCACCGACCGGACCCAGGCGGAACACGTCGGTTCGCTCAACATCTACAGCCACACCGCTGAGGCTTTCGACCCGTTCGACGAAGGCCTCATGCGCCTGTTCACCACGGCGGCCTCCGCCACGATCAGCAGCGCCCAACGATGGCAGCGCTCTCGTGAACACATCCAGCAGCTCGAGCGAGCGCTGGTGTCGCGTGCTGTCATCGATCAGGCCAAGGGCATCCTGATGGCCGTGCACAAGTGCTCACCGGACGAAGCCTTCTCGATGCTCGTGCAGCGGTCGCAGCACGAGAACGCCAAACTGCGCGACGTCGCCAAGAACCTGCTCGACTCGGTCATGCTCTCCTGACCGGCTGATGAGGTCCCGGACCGAGGGCGGCCGGATTGAGGAGTCAGGCCGCTGACGCCGCAGTGTGGTGGCCCCAGGCGGTGATCTCGTCGTAGGTCGCCGGCGAGCCGTGGCGGGGAATAAGGCCTCGCACCAGGAGGTTCGCCGGGCGAATGCCGGGAATCCTGCCGACGTGGTGGAGCGCTGGTATCGCAACGGGGTCATTTACTCACTGGACGTGTGCCTGTTCCAGGACTCCGACGGTGACGGTGTCGGAGACCTGAGAGGACTCATGAGCCGCCTGGACTACCTGTCCCGGCTCGGCGTCGACACGGTGTGGCTCAGTCCGTTCCACCGGTCGCCGCGCCGCGACGGCGGCTACGACGTCACCGACCACTACTCCGTCGACCCGAGACTGGGCTCCCTCGGTGACTTCGCCGAGTTGCTCGACCACGCCGACGAGCGAGGCGTGCGGGTCATGATGGACCTGGTCGTGAACCACACCAGTGACGAGCATCCGTGGTTCCAGGCCGCGCGCGCCACGCGCGACTCACCGTTTCGGCACTGGTACGTCTGGTCGGACACCGAGCCCGCGGACCGTCGGGAGGGCTCCGTCTTTCCCGGCGTGGAAACGGAAACATGGACCTACGACGACCGAGCGGAGGCTTGGTACCGGCATCGGTTCTACCGCTTCCAGCCGGACCTCAACACAGACCACCCCGAGGTGCGCGCGGAGATCCGCAAGATCGTCAGCTTCTGGGCCCGGCTCGGGGTCTCCGGGTTCCGGGTGGACGCGGCACCGTTCCTGGTCTCGTCGCGCTCCGGTCAGGACTTCAGCCTGCTGCGCGACATCCGGGAAACGGCGTCCTGGCAACGGCGGGACGCGGTCGTGCTCGGCGAGGCCAACGTCGAGGACCACGAGGTGCTCGAGTACTTCGGACACAGCGACAACCGGGCGAGCCGGGCGCTGATGCTGTTCAGCTTCCGGCTCAACCAGGCGGTGATGCTGGCGCTGGCGCGGTGCGACGCCGGTCCCATCGCGACGGTGTTGCGCGAGCTGCCGGACCTGCCGCAGAACGCGCAGTGGGCCACGTTCCTGCGCAACCACGACGAAGTCGATCTCGGCAGGCTGCGGCAGGACGAGCGCGACGACGTGTTCGCCGCGTTCGGTCCCGAACCGGAAATGCGGCTGTACGGGCGTGGCATCCGGAGACGGTTGGTGTCGATGCTCGACGGTGATCGCCGCCGGGTGGAGCTCGCGTACAGCCTGCAGCTCACCCTGCCCGGCACCCCGGTGCTGCGCTACGGCGACGAGATCGGCATGGGCGAGGACCTGACGCTGCCGGAACGAGAGGCGATCCGTACCCCGATGCAGTGGTCGGACGCGAAGAACGCCGGCTTCTCCAGGGCGGACTCACTGATCATGCCGGTGATCAGCACCGGCCCTTGCGGCTGTGCCGAGGTCAACGTGGCCCGCCAGCGCAGCGACCCGCACAGCCTGCTCACCTGGTTCGAACGCATCCTGCACACCCGCCGCGAGTGCGAGGAGATCGCCACCGGCGAGCACGAGGTGCTCGGCATCGGCCCGCCCCACGTCCTCGTCCACGTGGCACGCGGACCGCGCGGTGTCATGCTCTTCGCGCACAACCTGAGCCCCGAACCATGCCAGGTGTCCGTGCCGCCGCAGACTGCTGAGGAGGAACCCCCGCAGAACGTCGTGGCGGACGGCGCCTACGACAACGATGTCGACCTGTTGTCGTTGCAACTCAACGGGTACGGCTACCGCTGGATCCGCCTGGCCGACGTCCCGTGGTCCTGACGCCGGCTAGTCACTCCACCGCGACGGTGAGTGCGGCCGTGTGCAGCCTGCCGCCGTGGGAGAACTCCAGGAACAACCGGTACTCGCCGCGTTCGGCGAACACGGAACGGAACGTCAGCTCGCCGTTGGTCAGACGTGCGCCCGCCGGTTCCACGGGGTGCAGGTGCGTGGCGGACAACAGCATCGTGTGGAACCCGGTCATGTGCCCGTTGGCGCCCAGGTGCGGTTCGAGCTTCTCGACCGGGGTGCCGTCCGGCATGCGGATGGCCAGCCGGATCGAACGCTCGCTCAGCACCGGGAGCGCGGCGGGTTCGTCGACGCGGGTCACGGTGTAGCCGGTCGCGGTGACCGTGCGGGCGTCCGGGGCCGGCACGGGCACGAGCGCGGTGTCGCCGGCGAGGCTGAACGGGACACCGAGCACCACCGGGTGGCGGGGATCCTTGGTGTCCAGGGGAATGAACTCGGCGAACATGCGGTAGGCACCGCCGTCCGGCAGGTCGACCGAGGTGTGCCAGGTGTCGCCGTCCAACGTCGGGTGAACGTGCCGGAACACGTTCATGTCGTCGCGGACGACGAAGAAGTGCAGCTGCTTGGTCTGGTCGTCCAGGAACCGGGTCACCGGTTTGCCGTCCACGCCGAGGATCCGGAACGCCACCGGAATCGAGACCCCGCGGCCGGTCGGCATGACCACGCGCTCGAAGCGGTAGCCACCCTCCACTTCGGACAACCCGTCGCTGTGGCTCGCGGGCACGACGGCGGCGGCCTGCTGGTGCTGCGAGTGCGGCCGCGCTGGGGTGGAGCGCAACAGCACGAACCCGCCGCCGGCCACGACCAGGGCGGCCACCAGCACGAAGATCCAGTCGATGAAACCCGGCTTGCGCATGATCACTCCCGTGAGGGGGTGCCCTGGGGCACCCCCTCAGCTCAGAACTGGAGGCTCCAGGCGTCGATGTAGCCGGTGTCGACACCGGCGACGTCCTGCACCTTGAGCTGCCAGGTGCCTGCCGCGGTCTTCGCCGAGGCGTCGACCGTGTAGGTGGTGATCACGTTGTCCGCGGAGTCGTTGTCCGAGGACTTCAACCGGAACGTCGAACCGTCGGGCGCCACGAGGTCGATCACCAGGTCACCGCGGTAGGTGTGCTTGATGTCGACGTTGACCTTCAGCGCCGCCGGCGCCTTGTCCGCGACACCGGAGACGGCCACCGGGGACGTGACGGCCGCGCCCGCGTCCGGAATCTGGACGTCGGTGGTGTTCTCGAACTTCTTGCCCGCGGGCGGTGGTTCGGTGGTGCCGAGGTTCGGCCTGACCACCACGAGACCCTGCTCGATGCCGTTGACCAGCACGATGCCGCTGGCGAAGTACGGGTAGTTGCTCCAGGCGCCGTTGAACTTCGCCTCGTTCGCGGCCGGGTAGATGTCGAAGAACCCGGCCTCGGTCAGCTGCGCCGAGGCGACGCCGCCGACGTCGAGAATGCGCAGCCCGGCCTGGTAGTTGGCCTGATAGGAGTACTTGCCCTTGATGTACTGGTTGTGGTCGATCGCGGTGGCCGGCGAGTTGTACACGCCGGTGTGCACGGGGTTGGCCAGCGAGGCCAGGTCCCAGATGTAGGTCTTGGTGCGCTTGTCGGTGCCGCGCGACTCGTCGAGCTCGTCGTCGAGCAGGAAGTAGCGCTGGTCCTCCGTCAGCCAGCCCTGGTGCGAGTACTGCGCACCCGAGTAGGCCTTGCGCGAGATCTGCACCGGGTTCGCCTTGTCGGTCACGTCGACGATCGTCAGCGTGTCCTCGTTGGAGTTGAAGCAGATCTCCCGGCCCCGGTAGGCCGCGTCCGGTCCGCGGTACACCACGCACTGGTTGTCGTGCGTGTAGCCGTCCTGCGAGACGCAGCCCGCCTTCTTGGGCGACTTCGGCGTGCGGATGTCCACCATGTGCGGGCCACCGCTGCACGTGTTGGAGCCGATCGCGTACGCGAAACCGGTCTCCTCGTTGATGGCGATGTTGTGCGCCGGCCCGAACTCCTTGTACAGGGCGTCGGCGGTGAACGTCTGCGGCGTCGTGATGGTGCGCAGGCGGGTCAGGTCGAACACCTGCATCCCGTGGCCGCTGATGAAGTCGGCGACGATGAAGGCGTGATCCTTGTACACCTTCATGTCCCGCCACGTGCTGCTGCCGCCGTTGGACGGCAGGTTGCCGAGATAGCGGGGTGACGTGGGCGTGCTGACGTCGACGAACGCGGTGCCGTTGGTGCGGCCGACGATCGCGTACTCCTTGCCGGAGGACGGGTCGGTCCAGCCCCAGATGTCGTTGCCGTTGCCGCCGCCCATCTGGGCCAGCGGCAGGACGCTGAGCAGGTCCACGTTCTTGCAGGGGTAGATGTCGGCCTTGCCGTCGACGCAGGGCACACCGGCCGCGGTGCCGGTGATGGCGTACCGCTCGGCGGGGCGGTAGTCGGCCATGAACGCCTTGGCCGCCGCCTGTCCTTCCGGCGTGTCCGGGTCGTGCGCGGACGCGCCCGACATCGTGAGGGCGATCGCCGATGCCGTCAGCACCGCGAGCGCCCCGAGGCGCAGGGTCTTCATGAAGTTGGGCTCCTCACGGAAATCCGGCCGCTCAGGACGCGGACGGATGCAGGGTTTCCGTCAGTCACCCACGGTAGGTCCAGTGGCTACCCGACGTGCACCGTCGTTCGTCTGGTCTCTGTCCCGGCTGGGCAACAGGCCTACCGCGCTGACCGGGAACAACAGCACCGACAGCAGTCCGGCGCAGACGAGGGCCGCGGCGGTCACCGGGGACATCGCGCCGAGGACCACGCCGATCTGCGTCGCCGTGACGATGAACGGCAGCGATGTCGCCTGCAGCAGTCCCACCGCGGCCACCTCCCGCCAGCCCAGCGCGCGGGCGAAGACGAGCGCCGGCACGCCGCGGGCGAGCAGAAGAGCGATGAGGAACAACGGCACTCGGGCGAGGGCGGCCGGTTCGGCGAGCAGTCCACTCAGGTCGAGCCGCATCCCGCTGGTGATGAAGAAGACCGGGATGAGGAAGCCGTAGCCGATCGCTTCCAGCTTGATCCGGAACCGCGGGTGCGAGGAGGTGTCGCGGTCGACCACGCTCACCACGACGCCCGCCAGGAACGCACCCAGGATGGTCTCCAGCCCGAACTGCTCGGCCAGCGCGACGAACGCCACGAGCAGCACCACCGCGGTCCGCACCCGGATCTCCGCGGTCGTGTCCTGCAGCCGCGACAGCACGTCCCCGAGCCGCCGCGACCGTCCGGCGAACGCGATGACGAGTCCGGTGACCACGACGAGCCCGGCGAACACCGCCAGCGACCCCACCCGGCCGGTGACGGTGCCGCCGGTCGTCGAGAACACCAGCGACAGCAACACGATGGCGGCGAAGTCCGCGACCGACGCGGCGGTGATGGTCGACTGCCCGGCAGCGCCGTCGAGCCGTCCGGCGTCCTTGAGCACCGCGACGACCAGGCCCAGTGAGGTCGCGGACAACGCCACCGCCAGCAGCAACGGATCGCGCACCCACCCGGCCGCACCGAACCCGAGACCGATGGCCAGCCCGACGCCGACGCTGATCACGTAGCCGAGCAGCGCGAGCCAGGTGGTGGGGCCGCGCAGGCGGCGCGGGTCGAACTCCAGTCCGGCCAGGAAGAGCAGGAACGCCAGGCCGAGCAGCGCCACGATCTGCACCGGCAGGTCGATCTCGACCCAGCCCAGCCCCGACGGGCCGACCACGATCCCGGCGACGATCTCCAGCACGACCGCCGGAACGCGCAGCCGTGGCGCGAAGCCGAGCAGCAGCGGCGCCGTCACCGCGATGGCAGCGACGATCAACAGGTTCACGAACTCCACATCGGGCATGGTGATTCAGTGCCGCCGGCGGACCGAGGCGTTACGCGCGGGGCGGTTCCGGACTTCGCAAGCCGGCGGCACGCAGCATCAGATAGCGCTGTTCGGGCAGGCTGGCGGTCATTCTCGCGGCGCGGGAGTAGGACTCGCCGGCCGCGGTGAGGTCTCCCGCTCGTTCGAGCAGGTGTGCCCGGACCGCTTCCAGCCGGTGGCTGTGCGCCATCCGGTCTTCCTCGTCGAGCGTGCCGAGCGCGGCGAGACCCGCTCGTGGGCCGTGCACCTCCGCCACCGCGACCGCGCGGCTGAGGGTGACCACGGGCCCCGGCGCGACCTGGACGAGCACGTCGTAGAGCGCGAGGATCTGCGGCCAGTCCGTGTCTTGCGCTTTCGCGGCCTCGTCGTGCACCGCGGCGATGGCGGCCTGCAGCTGGTACGGCCCGACCGGGCCGCTGCCGAGCACCCGCTCCAGCAGCGCCACACCTTCGGCGATCATCGCGGTGTCCCAGAGGTCCCGGCGTTGCTCGGCGAGCGGCACGATCGCTCCGGCGTGGTCCGTTCGCGCCGCTCGACGTGCGTCGGTGAGCAGCATCAACGCCAGCAGTCCCGCGACCTCGCACTCGCCCGGCAGCAGCCGGTGCAGCACGCGGGTCAACCGGATCGCCTCGGCGGTCAGGTCGGCGCGGCCCAGTTCCGGTCCGCTGCTGGTGGTGTAGCCCTCGTTGAACATCAGGTACAGCACGTGCAGCACGACGCCCAGGCGCTCCGGCCGCTCCGCCTCCGACGGCAGGGTGAACCGCGCACCCCGGATCCGTTGCTTGGCGCGGCTGATGCGCTGGGCCATCGTGGCCTCGGGCACCAGGAACGCCGCCGCGATCTCGGCGGTGGTGAGCCCGCCCACGGCGCGCAACGTCAACGCCAGCTGCGAAGGCGGCGACAGAGCCGGGTGGCAGCACAGGAAGAGCAGCACGAGGGTGTCGTCCTGGTCGGCCACCTCCACCGGTTCGAGTACCCCGGCCATCGCTTCACGGCGGCGCCGGGCGCTGTCGCTGCGCCACGCGTCCACCAAGGACCGGCTCGCCGCGGTCAGCAACCACGCCCGCGGCCGGTCCGGGACGCCGTCGACCGGCCACTGCCGCACGGCATCGGCCAGTGCCTCCTGCACCGCGTCCTCACACGCGTCGAACTGCCCGTACCGGTGCACGAGCGCGGCGAGGACCCGCGGCGCGAGCTCACGCAGCAGGTCCTCGAAGTCGTGCGTGGTCACAGGTGCATGACCTGCCGGACTTCCATCGGGAACTCGGTGTACTCGACCACCCGCGCCGCGACCTCGAGCGCGCGTTCCTCGGTGGCATCGATGATCCAGTAGCCGGCCAGCGACTCCTTGATCTCCGCGAACGGCCCGTCGGTCGGCACGGGCACGCCATTCTGGAAGCGCACGGTCCTGGCCTGGCTCGGGTCGATGAGCTTGCTGCTGGCCACGAGCTCGCCGGAGTCCCGCAGCTCCTGGTCGAGCTTCATCATGTGCTCCTGCATGCCCGTGATCCAGTCGGGCGTCCGGTTCTCCAGCGTGGCGCCGAGCCCGCCGAACATCATGATCATGTACTTCACCGTCGCTCCCTTCGCCGGCACCCGGTGCGGGTGCACGCCATCAGTCGGAGCGGTCACCCGGTTCTCGACATCCAAACCCGAAACTGTCGGCCCCGCCGCCTACGGTGGCCGGCCCCGTCGCGTAGAGGGCGTCGATGTCACGGGCGAAGTCCCTGGTGATCTCGCCGCGGCGCAGTTTCAGCGACGGGGTCAGGTGGCCGCTGTCGATCGTGAACTCCGTGGGCAGGATCAGGAACCTTCGTACGGACTCGGCCGCGGAGACCGCGGCGTTGCCGTCGTCGATGGCGCGCTGGATCTCGGCGCGCAGGTCCGGATCGTCGATCAGGTCGGTGATGGTGGCATCGGCCGGTTTGCCGGCAACGGTTTTCCAGTGCGGCAGGTAGTCGGGGTCGAGGGTGACGAGCGCGGCGACGTACTTGCGGCCGTCGCCCACGACGACGGCGTGGGCGATCAGGGGGTGGGCGGTGATGCGGTCCTCGATGACGGCCGGTGCGACGTTCTTACCACCGCTGGTGACGAGGATTTCCTTCTTGCGGCCGGTGATCGAGAGGAATCCGTCTTCGTCCAGCGCGCCGAGGTCGCCGCTGGCGAACCAGCCGTCGGTGAACACCTGCGCGGTGGCGGCGTCGTTGCACCAGTAGCCCGGGAAGACGACCGGGCCTTTGATGAGGATCTCGCCGTCCTCGGCGGTCCGGATTGTCGTGCCGGGCAAGGGTTTGCCGACCGTGCCGGGTTTGAAGTCGTCCAGTGAGTTGATCGTCGCCGCCGCGGTCGTCTCGGTCAGGCCGTATCCCTCGAACACGGTCAGTCCGGCACCGCGGTAGAAGTGGGTGAGCCGGTGCCCCAGCGCCGCGCCGCCGGAGATGGCGTAGTGGCAACGGCCTCCGAGCGCGGCCCGCAGCCTGCGGTAGACGAGCCGGTCGTACAGCGCGTGGGCCAGGCGCAGCCGCCATCCCGGGGTGGGGGTTTCGGAGTAGGCGATCGCGGTGTCGACGGCGGCGTCGAAGATCCTTCCCTTACCGGAGCCATGGGCTTGTTGCCGGGCGGTGTTGTAGATCTTGTCGAACACGTAGGGCACGGACAGGACGAACGTCGGACGGAAGGCGGCCAGGTCGGCGACGACGTTCTTGACGTCGGCGGTGTGCCCGAGTGCGGCACGCGCCTGGACGGCGCCGATCTGCACCATGCGCCCGAACACGTGCGCCAGCGGGAGGAAGAGCAGCGTCGAAGCGTCACCGTCTCCGCCGCCGGTGAACAACGGCCGCAGCACGGCGATGGCGTTGCCCGACTCCGCGAATAGGTTCGCGTGGGTGAGCACGCATCCCTTGGGACGGCCGGTGGTTCCGGACGTGTAGATGATCGTGGCGATGTCGCCGGGAGCGACGCTGCGGCGGCGTTGCTCGACCTGGCCCGGCTCGATGCTTTCTCCCGCCTCGGCGAGCTCGTCGACGGCGCCGCCGTCGATGCACCAGATCGAGCGCAACCGCGGCAGGTTCACCATGGCCGTGGCGACTTCGCGCTCGTGCTCGAAGGTCTCCACGACGACCGCCGTGGCGCCCGAGTCGGCGAGGATCCACTCGATCTGTTCGCGTGAGGACGTGGCGTAGATCGGTACCGGCACGGCGCCCGCCGCCCAGATCGCGAAGTCCAGCAGCGTCCACTCGTACCGGGTCGAACACAGCAGCCCCACCCGGTCACCGGCCCGGACGCCGAACGCGATCAGGCCGCGCGCGACGTGCTCGACCTGGTCGCGGAACTCCGACGCGGTCACCTCGGTCCACGAGCTGCCGGCCTTGCGGCGGAACGCGACGCTGTGGGGCGCCTCGGCCGCGTTCGCGTAGACCAGGTCGGCCAGACCGCCGTGGTCCGGTACGCGGACGGCGGGCGCGGTGGCGGACTCACGCATGCGGGTCTCCTTTGACTACCGACTCTCCACAAGGGAATGTCATGATGAATCACTAACAACGGGAGGCATGGTGGGACAAATCCCAGAAATCACCGGCGGTCGTTGTGAAGAATGACAAAAGTTCGCTCATCGTCGGCGGCGGTCCGCTGGCCGAACGGCTGACCGCGGACCTGCCTGCGATCACCAAGCTCGTGCTGGCCGAGGTCACGAAGCGAATCCCCGCCTACCGCGTGCTGCCCGCCGAGGAACTGTCCGGCGACATCACCACGGTGATCGAGCAGACCCTGCGCTCGTTCATCACCGTGCTGCGCACCCGGACGCTGCCCACGAAGGAGGAGCTGGACTTCCTGCGGGAGTCGGCCGCACGTCGCGCCGAGGAAGGCATCCCCATCGACGTCGTGCTCACCGCCTACCACATCGGCATCCAGGTCGTGTGGAACTCGCTGACGCCGCACGTGCGGCCCGAGGAGGTCGACGGCGTCATGGCGGTGAACGCTTTGGTCCTGCGCTACCTGGAACTGGTCACCCCCGCCGTCTGCGCCGGCTACCTCGACGAACGCCAGACCATGTTCGACGACGAGCACTCCGCGCGGCACACCCTGCTGGCCGCGCTGCTCGACGGCGGCACCGCCGTCGAGGCCGCGGCGACCCGGACCGGACTGCGGCTGCCGCCGTACTACGTCGTGCTCGCGCTCTCGGTCGGCGTTCACCCCGACGAGACCTCGCCCGGCACCGATCCGGTGATCGCCGGGCGGCGCAAGCTCCGGCGGCTGCGCGCGGAACTGGAACGGCACGTCCGCGGCCCGGTCCTGTCCTCGCTCACGCCCGACGGTGGCCTCGCGCTCCTGCCGCACTCCGGCGAGCCGAACGACCACGACTGGGCGCGCCTGAACCGGATCGTCGCCGACGTCGCCCGCGCCGCGGGCACCACGATCACGGCCGCGGCCGAGGTGGCCGTGCCGGCCGGGGTGGCCGCGGCCGCGACGTCGGCGCAGGAGGTGCTCGAGGTGGCGCTGAGGTTCGGCAAGCCGCCCAAGCTCTACGTGCTGCGGGATCTCCTGCTCGAGTACCAGCTCTCGCGCCCCAGCAACGCCCTCGGTCACCTCGCCACCCTGCTGGACCCGTTGGCGGGCAACGAAGAACTGCTGGAGACGCTGCGAGTGTTCCTGCGGCACAGCGGCCGCCGGCCCACCGCCGGCAGCCTGCACGTGCATCCCAACACCGTCGACTACCGGCTGCGCCGGATCACCGACCTCACCGGCCTCGACCCGACGAGGGTGGGCGACGCCGCACTGCTCGGCGCCGCTCTGGCCGCTCACACCGCGAGTGCGGTCAACCGCCGATGACCGGAAGGACCGGGATCGCACAGTCCGGTGCGCGTGCGTTGCCGGGATCGAGCGCGTTGAGCACCTCGCGCAGTGCGACGTGGTCGAAGGCGAGCGCCAGGTGCTCGGTGAGGTCGTTGGCGCACAGGTCCTGAACGACGATGTTGCGGCCGCCTTCCAGGAACTGCGACCGGTACGGGGTGACGACCTGGTCGAAGCGGGTCGTGATCGTCGTGTACGACACCTCCGGCACGGTGTCGGGGCTCGCGTTCAGCGACGCCAGGAACTCCGAGCCGCGCAACTGCTGCAACGCCGCGGGATCCTGCGTACTGACCCACTGCTCGACGGCGGGAAAAATGGTCAGCAGCGTCCGGATTCCCGCCTCCAGCCCGAGTGCCGACGACCCGTGGCTGGTCGGTCCCAGCCCCACCACCGTGCCCACCTTCGGTGCCCCACCGAGAAGCTTGACGTAGTACTGCGCCAGCGTGCCGCCCAGCGAGTGACCGACGAGGTCGACCTGCCGCGCGCCGGTCGCCGCGAGCACCCGGTCGACGAACGCCGCCAGCTCCACACCCGACGCCGGGATGTCCCCGGTCCCGCCGACCTGCCCGTACCGCAGGCCACCGTAGTTGAGCGCGAAGACGCAGTACCCGTTGTTCTTCAGCAACGGGGAAAGCGTGTTCCAGTTCAGCAGCATGTTGGCGTGCGTGCCGTGCAGCAGGATCACCGGCCGGGGCCGGGACTCGCTGCGACACGACCAGTCGTTCGCACCCGGCGGCGCACCACCGGGACGAGCCAGCGACGCCGCCACGGCCGCGGCCGAGTTGTAGACCACCGGCGACTGAGCCGCCACGGCCACACCACTGGTGCAGAGCAGTGCCACCGCGACCGCACCCAGCAGCACCGTCCACACGCGACTCATCGGGCCACCGCCGCGACCGCGGCACCGAAGACCTCCATGCCCTGCGCGTTCGGGTGCAACGGCGCCGCCGCGTGTACCGGGATCAACCCCTCCAAGTAGCGATCCTCGGGCGCCGCACAGATGTCGTGTCCCACGGTGAGCGCCGCGAGATCCACGAAACGCCCGCCGTGCAACCGAGCCTGGTCCCGGGCCGCCGCACTGATCCGGTTCATCACGCCCTGCAGGTAGTCCGCGTCCCGCGCCCACACCGGCTGCACCGGGTGACAACCGCCGGGCCGCACATATGTGCCGTACCCGGTCACCACGATCGTCGCGTGCGGAGCCCGCCGGCGGATCTCCGCCAGCGCGGCACCGAACCGCGGCGCCCACTCGTCCACCGCACGCGCCAGCGAGTCGACGCCGCCCGCGGTCAACCGATCCCGGCACGACAACCCCACGGGTTCCGGCAGGAAGTTGATGCAGCCGAGTGCTTCCTGGAACAGGCCGGCGTCGTTGGCCCCCACCGTGACCGACACCAGGTCCGTCGTGCTCGTCAGCGCGTCGAACTGCGGTGGCAGAATCCCGAACCGGCGACCGGCGAAGTCGGCCGTCGTCGCTCCCGAACACGACACGTCGGTCAACCGCGCTCCCAGCCGGGCCGCCGCGACCGCCGGGTAGTCGTGATCCGAGCGCAGGCACAACAGGTTCGGATCCTGGTTCGGCACCAACGGACCGGCTGCCGCGGAATCTCCCAAAGCGACGTACTCCAGCGGTTCCTGGGCTACCGCGGGCGTTGCCGCCACCATCGTGCCCACGGCCACCGCCGCCAGCCCGGCCCTGATCCGAGCAACAAACCGCATCCGATCCTCCAACACCATTGTTGTTACTTCCACGCGACGCGGAAACCATGGTGTGGCACTGAGCTGGGAAAAGCGGTGGGAATCCGCCCAGACTCGACGATCATCCCTTGTGAACCGTCACAACCAGGCCGGAGCTGTGCGGTTGGCGTACAGCGTGTGACCACTCGAACGTGATGATCTCTGCCGCGTTCAGGGAAAGCCGATCGTGACCACGGCGGCAGCGGGTCTTGCTGTCGCCCTGCTGGCGGGACCTCAACGCGGCACTCGACCTCGAGGCCAAACAAGTTGTGGCGGTTGGCATCGGTGGCGCGGGCAACCATCCCGATGGCGGCATCGAACTGAAGGTGGGCAAGGACAGCAAGACTTCCCACACCCGCAAGGTCACCAGTGGGCATGTGGCCCTCGTGGGCGGTATCCAGCTGACCAAGGACAAAGTGAAGGTCGCGATCTCCAACGTGCGGGTTGACATCAAATCCGGTGCCGTCACCGCCAAGGTCGGTGCCGAGGCAGGCGTCCGCATCGGCCGGGTGAGTGAACCGGGCACGGCCGAGGCGGTCAAGCAGGCGGGCACGACGAATCTCATGCTTGTGCTCGGTTCGCAGGGGATCACCCCTGCGCGTGAACGTTGACCTCGCGTTCGGCGACAAGCTCGACACGGACCTGATCGCCGCGCTCGGCCTCGATGACGACATCGCCGCCGACCTTGGGGTTTCAGACAACCGAGCTGGTGCCGCCGCGTTGAGCTGATGTTGATCTCAGCGGTACGGTCCGATCATGCCTCTGTCGATGGACCTTTCTGAACGCCAGAGCAGACTGTACGACTGCGCGTGCTGCGGCAGACCGTTCGAACGCGTCTGGGCCTGCGTGGAGCGCGACGACCGCCTGGTCGGCGTGTACTACGCCAACAACTACCACCACCGCGGCAAGGGACCGGAAACGTACATCGACGTCATCCTCGGCACCTGGGGCAAGGACACGGTCGCGGACCACGTGACGTTCGGCTGCCGAGTCGGTCCGGTGGGCGGCAGCTCCGAGCCGGACGCGAACTACTGGCAGCCGTGTCTGGACGGGTCGGCCACCGCGATGCACGGACACCTGTTGTCGGTCGAGGAAGCCAAGAAACACCCGTGGCTGGCCGAGTTCTGGAACGTCATCGAACTGGTGCTCGCGAAGGACCCCGCGGTCAACTGGCACCTGTATGGACGGCGTCGGCAGCCGCACCAGAGCGAGTGAGCCGCACCTCCACGACGACGTTGTCGTCGCCACCCGGCTGGTGGATCCCGTCCTGGTTCGAGCTGGTCAGCCAGAGGTTCCCGGACGGGGTCGCCTCGACGGTGCGGATCCTGCCGTAGTGCCCGACGAAGTACTGCTGAGGCTGACCACCGATGGGGATCCGGCACAGCCGGTTCCCCTTGGTGGTGGCCGCGTAGAGCACGTCGTCGACGATGGTGAGCCCGCTCGGTGACGCGTCGAACGTGCGGAAGGTCCACACCGGGTCGGCGAAACGCCCGCACGGCCCTTCGCAGTACGGCCACCCGTAGTTGCCGCCGGGCCGGACCAGGTTCACCTCGTCCAGCTCGTAGTGCCCGAACTCCGCCACCCACAGGCGTCCGCGAGAGTCGAACGCGAGGCCCTGCGGATTCCGGTGCCCGTAGCTGAACACGAAGCTGCCCGGGAACGGGTTGTCGGACGGCACACTCCCGTCCGGGTTCATCCGCAGCACCTTGCCCGCCAACGACTTCAGGTCCTGCGCGAGCTCACCCCGCTGGTTCTCCCCCGTCGTGGCGTAGAGCTTGCCGTCGGGCCCGAAGCGCAGCCGCCCGCCGTTGTGGTTGACACCGCGCGGAATCCCGGCGAGCACGATCTGCCTGCTGGCGACATCCAGCCCGCCGCGGTAGCGGAACCGCACGATGGCGCTGTCCGACGCCCTGGTGTGGAACACGTAGAGCCAGCCGTCGCGATACTCGAGGCCCAGCACGCCGTCCTCGCCCCGCAGACCATCCACTTCCGGCACGGTGCCGACGAGGGTCTTCGTGCCGGCGCGCGTGACCCGGTGGATCCGGAACGTGTCCCGCTCGGCGAACAGCGCCGAGCCGTCGGGCAGGAAGACCAGCCCCCACGGGATGTCGTCGCTGCGGGCGACGACGTGTGCCGCGCCGACCGGCCGGTCGGTGCCCGGACGCGTGCGCGCCCCGGTCGACGGCCCGCGCGGTCCCCAGTTCCACGCCAGGTCGACGGCCAGCACGCTGAAGCTGTGCTGGGCGCCCGCACGCAGGCCCTGCACCGTTCCGCTCAGCCCGGACGCGGAACCGACGAGCTCCTCGCCGTCGTAGATCTCGTAGAACTGCACCCCGACGTCGTCCGTCGCCGCGGTCCACCTCAGGGTCGCCGTGTTCGCGGTGGTGGCGGTGACCTCCGGCGCACCGGGCGCGCCCGGCGGCGTGGTGTCCGCGGGATAGGCCGGTGGCGTCACCACGACTTCGTTGCTGGGCGGCGACAGGCGCATGTCCTGGTCGCGCGCCGCGACCTTCCAGCGGTACGCGCGGCCGGGCGTCAGGTTGTCGATCACCTTGGTGGTCCGGGTGCCGGGCACGATGCGCCACACCCGGTCCGGCAGGCTGATCTCGTACGAGAACACGTCCCCTGGCGCGGCGTCCCAGGCGAGCGTCGCCGTCGTGCGCGTGACCTCCAGGACCCGCAGGTTGCCCGGCGCCGCGGTGTCGGCCCGCGCCACGTGCGGAACTCCGGCCAGCAACAGGACGACCATCAAGACTCGCAGCACCCGGCCAGCAAATCGGACCGCGCGAACCAAGACCACCAACAGTTCGCGCAGCGTTACGAGACGCGGTAAGCAGGCGGGCTCCAGCGCGCGGCTCGTCGCACTTCAGCACCGAGTCAGCGGCCGCGGAGACGATCGGCGGGAGGACGCGGCCCCGACTCCGGCCGTCACATCGAAGAGAGGCCTCCCTTGGACACCGCCATCGACGACCAGAAACGCATGCAGAGCAACCAGGAGGGCTGGAACCGGCGAGCCCTGGCACACATCGACTCGAGCTACTACGACCTCGACACGTTCCGGGCCGGCAAGAGCAGCCTGCGTTCGCTGGAGCAGGCCGTGGTGGGTGACGTGGCCGGCAAGGACTTCCTGCACCTGCAGTGCCACATCGGGCTGAACGCCATCTCCTGGGCCCGCAAGGGCGCCAACGTCACGGCGGTGGACTTCGCCGAGCGGGCCCTGGAGATCGGCCGTGACCTGGCCAAGGGCCTGAACGTGGACATCAACTTCGTCTACGCCAACATCTACGACCTGCCGAAGGTGCTGGAGGGGTCCTTCGACATCGTCTACACCGACTACGGGGTGCTGAACCTCCTGCCGGACCACCGCAAGTGGGCCCAGGTCATCGCGCACTTCCTCAAGCCCGGCGGTGTCTTCCACATCGTGGAGATCCACCCGATCCTCGGTGCGCTGCACGAGGTCGACGGGGAGCTGCGCCTCCGGTCGGAGCTGTACAAGAGCGGCCCGCAGGAGAACGAGGTCAACCTGACCTACGGGGACAAGTACGCGGACGCGAAGGAGATCGACGCGTACAAGCAGTACAGCTGGCCGTGGAGCATCTCCACCGTCTTCACCGCGCTGATCGAGGCGGGACTGCGGATCGAGGCGTTCACCGAGGTGCCGATCGACTGCCGGCAGCGCCTCAGCTCCATGGTCCGCGACGAGAACGACGAGGGTTTCTGGCGCCTCCCCGGCGACCCGGTCCCCCTGACCTGGACGTGCTCCGCACGCAAGCCGGAGTGATCCGGGTGGCCGAGGCCGCGCCGGATGTGCGGGCTGTCACCAGCCCACGGCCTCGGCCACCAGCTGTTCGGCCCGCACCCCGTGCAGGATGGCCATTTCCAGCGAGTTGAGCCGTTCGCCGGCGTCGATGCCGAGCTCGTCGACGAGCAGGCGGCGCGCCGCCCGGCAGGCCGACAACGCCTGCCCGGTGCGCTCACAGCAGTACAACGCGAGCACGAGGCGGCGCTGGAAGCCCTCGTGCAGCGGGTTGGCGGCCACGAGCCCGGCCAGTTCGGCCAGTGCGTCGGCGTGGTTGCCCACGGCCAGGTCGAGATCCAGTCGCCGTTCGAAGACCATCTGCCTGCGTTCTTGCAGCCGGGCCGATTCCGACTGGGCGAACACGCCGTCCAGGCCGTCGAGTGGTGTCCCGTGCCAGAGATCGAGCGCGGCACACAGCTTTCGGTGAGCTTCGACGAGATGGCCGGCGGCTAATGCGCGTTCACTGTCGGCGACGGCCTGTTCGAAGCGCTGCAGGTCCACTTCGACGGGCGGAGCGTTCAGCACATATGCGTCGTGCCTGGTCTCCAGACATTTCCCCCCAGCGGTAATCGCAGTCAGCGCTCGGCGCAGGGCGTAAATGTGGACATGAACCTGATTACGCACGGCAACGGGTGCGTCCGTTGGCCACAGAACGCTGACGATGCGCGAGAAGGAAACGGGCCGGTTCGCCCCCAAGGCGAGCAGTGCCAGCAGAAGCCGCTGCTTGCGCCGCACGAGCGGAACTGGTATCCCGTCGGCGACTATTTCCACCTGGCCAAGAATACGGACATAATTGTCTGGAACAATGCCTGTTTCATAGGGCGTCACAACTTGAACGACACTCATATCCAGTCCCCCTTGTGTCCATGAGCCTGGTTTTCACTATACATACAGGCATACAGTTACTTTCATCGGTGATGAATGCATCAGGATAATGTCCGGTTCAACTTCTGTCGGAGAATGCATCGGTCATTTCACCGATTTGACGTTGCGCAACAGCCGGGAGTTTCGACGCGCAGTTAATTGCGCAGGTCGAGCCGCATGCCGAAACGGTCCGCCGCGGCCAGGGGCCCGCCCCGGATCGCCGCGCAGAACTCGGCGAGCCGGTCGCGGTAGTAGAAGTGGCCGCCGGGCAACGTCCGGCGCTCGAAGTCTCCGGCAGTCCAGGGCTCCCACGCCGCGAGATGATCGTCGGTCACCCACGGATCGGCCGCCCCGCCGAGCGCGAGCAGCGGCACCGCGAGCGGGCCGTGCACGGGCCGGTACCGGGCGAGCATCAGGTAGTCGGCTCGCATGACCGGAATCAGCAGGTCGGCGACTTCACTCACGTCGGCGGGCGGTACCAGCGCGCCCGCGGCGATCTCGGCGAGCCAGTCCTCGCGGCCCATCGACAGCACCCGCTCGGGGTCGAGCCGGGTGCGGTCCGGGGCGCGAGCGGCCGAGACGACCACCCACGCCGGCGGCCGGCCCATGGCCGTCAGCAGCGAGGCGAGCTCGTAACACAGAACTCCGCCCATGCTGTGCCCGGCCAGCACCAGCGGGCCGTCGGCGTGCCGGACGATGTCGCGGGCGGCCTCCTCCGCCAGCTCGGCCAGACCGGAGGCGTGCGGCTCGGTGATGCGGGGCCCGCGGCCGGGGTACTGGACCACCAGCGCGGTATCGCCCGGCCGCAGCAGCCGGGGCGGCAGGGTGGCGAGCGAGTACGCGCTGCCGCCGGCGAACGGGGCGAGCACGAACGTCACTCCCCCGGCGTCGGCGGCGTCGCCGAAGCGCCACAACAACGGGGTGAGCCGGCTGCGGCTCACCATCGGCGTTCCACCGCGCGGACCGCGATCGCCCGGCCGTCGCCGTCGCTCCACGTGCGGCCCTGGGCCTCGGCGGCGAACTCGAGTGCCACGTCGTTGCGCCCGGTGGGGTTCAGAACGAGCTCGACGACACCGCAGCCGCGGCGTCCCGCGATCTCCACGATCCGCTGCAGCACGAGCGGCTCGACACCGCGGCCCATCACCGGGCAGGACACCGAGAACACCTCGACTCCGCAGACGCCGGAGGTGAACGTCAACGCTGCCACCGCACCCATGCCGTAGTCGCCGAACCGGTCGCGCACTCCGGCGGTGAGCAGCAGCCGGTCGTCGCGGGCGGCGAAGTCCTCGGGCACCGGGCCGAGGACGAAGTCCTTGGCCCGCGCGAGCAACTCGGTCATCTTCTCCGACACCGCGCCCGGCTCGTCGAACGTGACCGAGACGTCCAGGCCGGCCACGAAGTCCTCCAGCGACAACGTCTGCCCGGACTCCACCGGCGACACGGGCTGGGCCACGCCGTCCGGTGCGGGCCGCCGGGGCAGGGGCCGGTCGAAGACACCGGCCTCCCGCAGCTGCGCGGGCCAGGTCTCGGGCGCCGGACCGAGAAGCACCGGCCGCACCCCGTCGATCGCGCCGGCCGCGTCCGCCAGCCCGGCGTCCGCGGTCAGCAGCAGGCTCGGTCCGAGTCGCGTGCCCACCTCGGGTAACGGCCCGACGCCCAGGCGCGGCGCCAGCGGAGCCCACTCGCCCGTCAGCGCTTCCAGGAACGCGTCCTCGTCGTCCGGCACGGCGACGGCAAGACGCGCTCCGGCCTCGCCGAGCCGGAGCAACGGGTCGCGGAGCACCTCCGCGGACGGCTGCGTCAGGACGTCGCCGCCGAGCACCACAGCGCGGGGAACGCCGCCGAAGCGAACGCCCACGAGCCGGGCCACGCCCAGCCCGAGCCGCCAGAACACCTCCTCGGTGTAGGGGATGCGCGCGAACGCGAAGAGCGCCGGGTGGTGGGCACGCATGGCGCCGACGTCGCGCACCGCCTCCTCCGCATCGGCCACCAGCAC
The DNA here is from genome assembly GCF_030269605.1 of Lentzea sp. NBRC 105346. Classification (GTDB taxonomy): domain Bacteria; phylum Actinomycetota; class Actinomycetes; order Mycobacteriales; family Pseudonocardiaceae; genus Lentzea. The sequence continues at coordinate 169,705 of NZ_BSTQ01000009.1, read as the reverse complement.
GTGAGGACGGCCCGCGAGCCGATCCCGCAGTCGCTGCCTGGCCGCCGTGGCGGCCGCGGTGATCCCGTCGGTGTGCCCGGCGTCGGCCACCCCGGCCTCGTGCTGCGGCAGGGCCGGCAGCACGAACACCAGGCACGTCTCCCACCGATCCGTGGCCCGCAGCGCCGCGTCCGCGAGCCGCAGGAGTTCGCCCTCCTCCTCGCCGTCCGGCATCTCCTCCCAGCGCGGAGCGACCACGAGCACGTCGGGAGCGAGCCGGGCCATCCGCCCGCGGTCGTCGAGGCACTCGGGCAGGATCTGGTTGAACGGCCCGACGACGATCTCGGGGACCAGGCCGGCGTCCACCAGCGCCACGTGCAGGTACGGCTCGATCGGATCGATCGTGTAGGAGGCCAGCAGCCCCACGGTCAAGTCGGCCGGGGCCCCGGACAAGCCCCGGCGGCGGGTCCGCACGGCGGCGGCCGCGTCGGCCAGGGCGTCCCGCTCAGCGGTCGCCGGCATCGGCACCCACCTCCGCACCCCGCACGAACGTTGCGGGCGACTCGAGCGCCACCTTGATCGCCTTGAGGAACTCCACCGCGGTGCTGCCGTTGACGAACCGATGGTCGTAGGCGAGCCCGACGACGGCCACCGATCGCGAGGTGACGGAGCCGTCGTCGGCGAACACCGCCTCCCGGCGGGTGCCGCCCAGCGCCACCGCGCACGTCTGGCCCGGGAACACGATCGGCTGGGCGAACAGGATGTCGTCGTCGTTGTTCAGCGACAGCAGGATGTTGGCACCGTTGAGGTCCTCGGTCTGGAAGGCCTCCCGCATGGCCTTGATGCGGTAGTCCATCAGCAGGCCGGAGATCTCGTCGAGCGGCTGCTCGCCCGCCCGTTTCACCACCGGCGCGAAGAGCCCGCGTCCGACGTCGACGGTGATGGCGACGTGCGCCGCCTCGGGCAGCAACAGCGTGCCTTCGGCGGTGGGAGTGCCGTAGCAGAGTGGGAACCGCTCGTGCAGGCGGCCGAGGACGGCCACGAGCAGCTCGGGGAGCCCGATGAGCGCTCCGGTCCGCTCCGACAGCTCCCTGGCGGTGGCCAGCGCGGAGTCGACGGTGACGACGGCGGCGGTGAAGGCGGCCGGAATCTCCTGGTGGGACTGGGAAACCGCCGCGGCGACCGCGCGCTGTGCCCGGTTCGGGGTGTGCGTTTTCGCCTCGCCACCACTGGATGCCTCGATCTTGGACGCCTCGCTCAGCAGCCGGCGCACGTCGGCCTCGCGGACGACCCGGAGTCCGAGCCGCGCCAGGGCGGCCGGCTCCACGCCGTGCTGTTCGGCGAGGAGCCGCGCGGGTTCGGTGAGTGTGGGCAAGCCGACGGGAATGTCCACTGTAGACGGCTTGGTGCTGCTCTGGTTCGCCAGGAACTCCTGCCGCTCCGTCTCGGACGCGAAGAGGTGGGCGATGACGTCGCCCTGACCGCAGTCGGCCGGCGTCGCGGTGACGAGCCGCTGCAGGACACCACCGTGCTCGCAGCACAGCTCCTCGGCGGCCTTCGACGTCTCGACCACGGCCACCGGATCGCCCTCCTCCAGCCGCTGCCCGTCCTCCGCGAGCCACTCGACGAGCACGTAGGTGGTGTCGTTGTTGTTGAGCTTCGGCACCTCGATGTCGATCACACCGGGCTCCCTTCGCCACGCAGGTCCGCGAGCACGGCCTCGACGATCGTGTCGGCCTGGACCAGAATCTCTCGTTCCAAGTGGACGGCCGTCGGGATGACGCTGTCGGCCGAGTGGACCAGCCGGACGGGCCGGCGCAGCCGCCCCCACAGCCGCTCGTGCAGGACGTGCGCGACCTCCGCGCCCCAGGTCCCGCCCGCCGTGCTCTCCTCGACGACGCAGACGTGCGCGGCGTGCCGTGCCGCGTCCAGCAGCGCATCGGTCTCCACCGGGTACAGCCGGGAGGGGACCACGAGCCGGCAGCTGATCTCGTGGCGCAGCAACAGATCCCGCATGGCGGCCAGGGCGCGTTCCGCCATGCCGCCCGGCGCGATGATCAGGCAGTCCACGTCACCATGGGCCTCGGTGTACACGTGCGCCGGGGCGGTGTCGCCCGCGCCGAGGAAGCCGTAGTCGAACAGGTCGTCCACCTGGCCGTCCCCGGCCATCCGGCGCGTGTAGAGCACCTTGTCCTCGATGAACACGCACGGTTCGCCGAGCCCGAGCATGTGCGCCAGCACCGCCCGGTTGTCGTGGAACGGTGACATCTCGAACAGCGACAGTCCGGGAATCCCGATGAAGTGCTTCAGCAGGGTCTGGCTGTGCGTCGGACCGTAGCCGCGGCTGCCGCCGGACGGGCAGCGCACCACCAGGCGCATGGGGTGCGGCCGCCCGTACATGGACACGGACTTGCTGGCGAAGTTGAGCAGCTGGTCGAACGCGAGGCCGGCGAAGTCGCCGAACATGATCTCGACGATCGCCGCGTCCCCGGCCATGGCCAGCCCGGCGGCCACGCCGACGATGCCGTTCTCGCTGATCGGTGTGGTGATCACCCGGTCCGGGTTGGCCTGCGACAGCCCGCGCGTCGCCTTGAACGCGCCGCCGTACGGGTCGGCGATGTCCTCGCCGAGCACGTACAGCCGGGAGTCGGCCAGCATGCTCTCGTGCAGCGCGTGGTTGAGGTTTTCCACCACCCGCACCGGCCGCCCGTTCACGCTGTGCTCCAAACCGCCGGCTGCCGCGCGGACACCTCGTCCACCAACTGGGCGACCTGGGCCGCTGCGAGAGAGTCGGCCTCCGCGAACCCCGGCGCCTCCCGGTACACCGCGTGCCAGTCGGCCGCGCGCACCCGGCGCAGTTCCGCGTCCGTCCGGGTGTCGTCGCCCTTGCTGTGCGGCCCGAGCCGGTTCGTGACGAACTCCAGCACCAGCGGAGCGCCGTGCCGCACCTTGTCGACGAGCGGCCCCGCCACGGTCCGGATCTCGGCGGGGCTGATGCTCTCGACGCGCATGTGGGCGATGCCGAACGCGGCGGCGCGGGCGCCGATGGTGCCCGCCATGTTCGCGTCGGTGGCCGTCGACTGGGCGATGCCGTTGTGCTCGACGACGACGAGGAGCGGCAGCCGCCACAGCGCCGCCATGTTGAGCGCCTCGTAGACCGCGCCCTCACCCCAGGTGCCGTCGCCGATGTAGGTGAGCGCGAGCGCTCCCGGCTCGTGCCGCTTGAGGTGCAGGGCGACCCCGGCGGCGACCGGGAGGCTCTCCCCCTGCACGCCGGTGGACAGGTAGCGGTCGCGGAAGATGTGCTGGCTACCCCCGACACCGTTGCAGACGGCACCCTCCCGGCCCATGATCTCGGCGAGCAGGCCGGCGGGGTCGCCGAACCTGGCGATGTAGTGGCCGTGGCCGCGGTGGTTGCTGAACACGTAGTCGCGCTCGCCCAGCAGCGGTGCCAGCGCGACCGGTACGTGTTCCTGTCCCAGGCACGTGTGCGTGGTGCCGTGCAGCTCGCCCCGCGCGAACAGGTCGAGCAGGGCGAGCTCGAAGTGGCGGATCAGCAACATCGTCGCCAGGTCGGCGTCCGCCGGTGGCGAACCGCTGCCGGTGCCGTCCGGCACCGTCGCGATGGTCGTCGCCAGGTCGTTGGTCACTTGCTGGTCCTCTCCCGGTGTCTGCGGCGGGCGGGCCGGTCGATTCGGTCAGACGAGCGCGTTCTTGGCTCGCAGCGTGTCCCGGATGGCCGCGACGGAGTTCATGCCGCGGATCTCGGCCTGCGACAACGAGATGCCGAAGGTGTGCTCCAGCGTCGTGACGAGCTGGACGTGCTTGAGGCTCGTCCACATGCCGGACCTGCCCGGCCCGGAGTCGTCGTCGATCAGCGCCGGGTCGGTCTGCAGGACCTCGGCGATGAGCCGGACCAGCGGCGTGGCGTCGGACCCGGCCTCGCGGACGGACCGCGGGCGCATGTCCGTCCACACCTCCTCGATGTAGGCGAGGCACTCCTGCTTGCTCGCGGTCTTCCCGGCGTCGTGCCAGCCGGGCGGGTTCTCCTTGTGGTCCGGCCAGATTGAGTACTGCTCCTCGTCGTTCACGACCACCCGGTAGGCGGGGTCGGCCGTGGCGGCGGTGTCGGTCATGGACGGCTCCTTCAGGTCAGGTGGCGGGCGCGGCGCTGGGTGTCGCCGTGGCGGGCTCGGCTTCGTCGTCGCCGCCGTCCGGCAGCAGGCTTTCCGCGTGCCGGATGGTGGGACTGAGGAAGCCGACGAGGGCGAGGACGGCCGCGGCCGCGCCGGACAGGATGAACAGGACGGCGATCCCGGCGCCCGGTCCGGTGCCGGTGATGGGACCGAAGACCGGGGCGAGCCACCCGCCCGGCCGCATGGCGGGTTCGAGGACCCGGTCGGCGAGCACGCCCGCGGCGAGATAGGCGATGGGGCTCGCGATGTTCTCGATCATCTGGACCGCGGCGAAGATGCGCCCCTGGAGGTGGGGCGGGGTCTTCTCCTGCCAGATGCTCTGGTTGTAGCCGTCGATGAACGGAAGGGCGGCCCAGCCGAAGAACAACGCGATCGACCAGATCCAGATGCCGTCGAAGCCGAAGAGCATCCGGCCCGGAACGGCCAGGACGAGGATCGCGACGAGCATGCGGAAGATCTTGTTGTTCGTGGGCTTGAGCGAGGCCAGCCAGATCGCCGCCAGCGTCCCGCCGATCGCCCCGACGACCTGGACGATGCCCACCGCGCCGGCCGAGTCGCCGGTGCGAGCGAGGACCAGCGGCGGGAACAGCACCCAGCCGAGCGCGGACAGGAAGCTGATCGAGAGCATGATCATCAGCAGCCCGCGCAGCGGTGGCCGCCGCGCGATGTAGCGGAAGGCCGCGCCGAGGTCCCGCCGGAACCCGGCCGCTCCCGCCTTCACGCGCTCGCGGACGGGGTTGGGCGGCAGCGTCACGGCGAAGACCGCGGCGATCGCCAGCAGGAACGAGGCCGAGTCGACCGCGAGCACCGGGGCGATCCCGATCGCCGACAGCAGTGGCGCGGCGATGGCGGGGGCGGCCACGTACGGTGCCGCCCGGAGCATGGTCATCATCGCGTTCGCCCGCGTGTACCCACCCTTCTCGATCATCAGGGTGATGGCGGCGCCGTACGCGGGCGCCTGGAAGGCGAGGAACGCGCCGGTCAGGAAGTTCACCAGGTACAGGTGCCAGAGGTGCGGTTCGCCGAACAGATAGCCGGCGAGCAGCCCCAGGGTCACGATCCCCGAGCCCACGTCCGAGGCGATGATGGTGGTGCGGCGGCTCCATCGGTCGACCAGCGCCCCCGCGATCGGGGAGAAGATGACGGTCGCGCCGAAGGCGATGAACGTCAGCAGGGTCACGTTGAGGGCCGAGTGCGTGTCCTCGTAGACCTGGATGGCGATGGCGAAGTTCGTCATCCGGGTGCCAACCGTCGACAGCATCTGGCCGGACCACATCACGGTGAACCCGGCGAAACCAGAAGCGCGTTTCACAGGCGACTCATGTCCTTCCCTGGTACGAGGGCGGTCTGCTCGGCGATCGTGGGATGCGCGAAGAACTGTCTTGCGGTCATGGGGACACCGGCCTCGTTCGCTCGGTGGGCGGCCTGGATGGCGAGCATCGAATCGCCGCCGAGTGCGAAGAAGTTCTCGTTGACGCCGATCAGGTCGACGTGCAGGTCCAGCAGGTCGGCCCAGATACGCGCCAGCATCCGTTCCCGATCGTCGCGGGGTTTCTCGCCCGCCGGTTCCGCCAGGGTCAGCGGCACCGCGGGCGACCAGCCGGACGTCGCCATCGGCGGGTCCAGCTCCCAGCACCTTTCCACGGCGACCCAGGGGTCGTCACCCTCCGGCAGCAGCACAACACTCTCAGTACCGTCCACTTCGGACAGTGCGGCGGCCATGTCGCCCTCGATCAGGCGGACCCCCTCGAGGTGAGCGGGCGCCTCGGTGCCGGGCGGCACGCACACGACGAGCCGGCGGCCGTGACCGTGCTGCAGCGCGGCCAGCCGGACCAGGTCGACCGGTGACCAGCCGGTCTCCGTGGTGATCACCCATTTCACCGGGCTGACGCGGAACGCCTGGTGCAGCCGCCGCACGGCCGTCTCGCCGGCCGACGCCGGCAACGGGCCGCTCAGGACCTCGATCCCACCCAGCGCGGCGAGCTCGACGTGCAGCCGGGCGTCCAGGCGTGCCTCCAGCCGGGGCTCCAGCACGCCATCGGAGGTCGGAACCAGCACCACCAGCGGGCGGCTCGACCAGGACCGGTACGCCCGGACCGCCGCCACGACGCCGGTCACCGCGTCGTCCAGGCGGCGCACGAGCGCGCCCAGCCGTGCGGGCACCGGAGCACCGATCAGATCGGCCCAGCGCAGCACGACCACGTTGATCCCCTCGGCGGCGAAGGCGCCGGCGGGATCGAGCAACGTGCCGAACACACGGGACGTGACGGCGAGACCGGGCTTGATGTCGAAGCGCGCCAGCAGCCGCTCGGCCTCGTCGCGGATCGGCCCGGCGTCACGCGTTGTGGCGACGGCCAGCCTCGGCACGACCCGCGGCCGGACTCGGACGGGCTCCGGTAGCGGTGGCCCAGGAACGGCGGCGTCGGGCGCGTCGCTCATTCGCACGACGACCGACTCGAACCGGGCGAGCAGGTCGTCCACCACGTCCGCGCCGAGCCTGGTGGTGTCGTACTCGGCGTTCGCGGACAGCACGCCGTCCCGCCAGTGCAGGTGGAAGAACAGCTCGAACCTGGTGTCCCGCTCCGGAACATCGAGCGTCCGCACGGACACGTCCGGCAGGTCGAGGCCGGCCGACGTCTCGCCCACCACGTTGAGCGCGTGCTGGAAGACGGGATGGTGCGACGGGTCGCGCGGCGGCCGGACCACCTCGACGATGCGGCTGAACGGCACGCCCTGATGGCGTTGCGCGCTCAGCACCGTCTCGTGCACGCGGCGCAGCAGCGCCCGCGACGTCGCCGCCCCCGACACGTCCAGGCGCAGCGGCATCAGGTGGGCGAAGCGGCCGATCACGTCCTGCAGCTCCGGGCGGTCCCGGCCCGCGGACGGCACGCCGAGCACGACGTCACCCCGGCCGCTCTCCTCGCCCAGCACCAGCGCGTACGCGGTGAGCAGCACGACGAACGTGCTGACGCCGCACACCCGAGCGAGCTCCTCGACGCGTGCGCCCAGGTCGTCGCCCAGCGGCCGGGTCGCCGCACCGGCGTTGCCCGCCGAGCCCGCACGGGCACGAGCCAGTTCCAGCCGTGGCGGGGCGTCGCGGAGCCTGTCGGCCCAGTAGGCCGAGTCGGTCTCGGCAACCAGCTTGTCTCGTTCCCACACCGCGTAGTCCGCGACTTGGACAGGCAGCGGGGGCAGTGGCTCGTCCTGGCCCAGCCGGGCCCGGTAGGCCGCGGACAGGTCCGACAGGAAGAGGTGCCAGGACCCGTCGTCGCAGACGATGGGGTGGATGCCGATCAGCAGGTGGTGCCGGTCGGGTCCGGCACGCAGGAGCCGTACCCGCAGCAGCGGTCCCGTCGCCAGGTCGTACGGCTGACTCGCGAATGCCTGGATCGCTGCGGCCGGGTCGCCGGTGACGTTGTCGATCCGGACCGTGTCGAGCCGGTCGTGCACGACCAGGACCGGGCGGCCCCGCTCGGTGCCGAACGTCGTGCGCAGGACCTCGTGCCGCTGTACGACGTCGTCCACGGCCCCGCACAGCGCCGCCTCGTCGAGCGGCCCGGTCAGGGTGGCCGCGAACGTGATCGCCGCCGAGTCGAGGCCGAGCTGCGCGAGCGCCCACAGCCGCCGCTGGGTCGCGGGCGGTTCGACGGGCCGGTCGCGGGACACCGGGACGATGGCCGGACCACCGGGCTCCGGGGCGGCATCGTCGCCCGCGGCACGCGCCACGTCGATCGCGTGGGCCATCGCCGTGATCACGGGGTCGGCGTAGAAGTCGTGGAACGGCACGGTGACGCCGAATTCCCGGTGCACCAGGGAAAGCATCCTGGTGGCCAGCAGCGAGTGCCCGCCCAGCGCGAAGAAGCTGCTGCGCGCGCCGACCTCGGCGCCGCCGAGCTGATCCGCCCACAGCGCCGCCAGCCGCTGCTCCGTTTCCGTGCGCGGCGGGACGTGCTCCTGCTCGACGACGGTGGGCTCCGCGGGCCGCCGCGCCGCCTTCATGATCTGCGCGGCGGTGGCGAGTTCGGTCGCGGTGTGGTCCGCGCGTTGCGGCCCCGGCGGCACCACGCGCCACGCGGCGTGCATCCGCCGCACGGCGAGCGTTCCCACTGCGGCGAAGAACTCGTCGGTGAACGGGACGTGCCCGAACGCATCGGCGGCGGCGTCGGCGACCTCCGTGACACCCAGCCCGGCGGCAAACTCCGCGGGCCAGGTCACCTCCACGCCGGGCACACCGGCCAGGCCCATGGCCAGCCTCTCGTCGGCGGCCGCGGCGTCTTCCTCCGACGGGCACACCATGATCAGCAACGGCGCGCTCGTCCGGGAGCGGAAGGCGGCGACGCCCGCGAGCAGGTCGTCGGCCACGCCGTCGAGGAAGTCCGCGGAGGAGTCGCCGGACCTGCGGCGGGACCAGTCGTCCCAGCGCAGGAGGACGATCTGTCCGTCGTTCGCGTCACCGGCGAGGAGCTGCTGGAGGACCTGGCCGTAGGGCGCGAACCGCACGTCACACGGGACGCGGGAGTAGCCGGACCAGAACCGCATCGCCTCGCCCATCGGCTCGGCCGTGAACGACGCCGCCACCCCGACCGTGCGACGGCGGACCAATTCGGCGATCGGCCGGTCCGGGTCGTCCGCGAGTCCGGTCAGCACGGTTGCCAGCCCGTCGGCGACGTGCCGGGCCGTCTCGTCCAGGTAGAGGTCGGTGCTGTACCTGAGGACACCGGTCAGCCCGGCGGCCGTGCGGCGCAGCGTCAGGAACATGTCGAAGTCGGTGGTGCCCGTGTCGACGTGCTCCGGCGTGAACGTGACGCCGCCCGCCTCGCGCGGGTCCTCCGCGCCGATCTCGCTGACGCTGAGCATGATCTGGAACAGCGGGTTGTACGCGAGCCGCCGGGCGGGCGCGAGCTCCTGCACGAGCCGGGCGAACGGCACGTCCTGGTGCGCCGCCGCGGTGGCGGCCGACCGCTGGACCCGGCGCATCAGCTCGGCGCCCGACGGACCACCGGACAGATCGACCCGCGTCACCAGCGTGTCGGCGAAGCAGCCGACGATCGGCTCGAGTTCCGTGCGCCGCCTGCGCGCGACCGGCGTGCCGAACAGCACGTCGTCCTGACCGGTGGCCTGGTGGATCAGTGCCGCGAAGGCCGCGGTGGCGACGTTGTTGAGGGTGACCCCGGCCCGCCGGGCCGTCGCCACCAGGCGGTCGGTCACCTCGGCGGCGAGTGCGAACTCCGTCTGGGCGCCCCGCCCGCTCTGCACGGGTGGGCGGGGCCGGTCCTCCGGGACGGTCGACAGGGCCGGGGCGCCGGCCAACCGCTCGCGCCAGTGGGCGAGCTGCGCCGCGAGCCGTTCGTCGGCGGCCGCCTCCCGTTCCGCCGCGGCGTGATCGGCGAAGCGCAGGCGGAGCTCGGGCAGTTCGGCGTCTCCGCCGGTGCGGCGGGCGTAGCAGGCGACCAGGTCGCCCAGGAAGACCTCGGTGGACCAGCCGTCGATGACGATGTGGTGGGCACAGACCAGCAGCAGGTGTTCTTGCGGGCCGAGCTCGAACAACGTCACGGCCACCGGAGGGGCGGCGGTCAGGTCGAACTCCGGCCGGGCCCGCTCGGCGATCTCCGGTGCCTCCGCGGTGATCACCGGCAGGGGCGGCACGAACTCGTCGAGAACGAGCTGGCGCGGGCCGTCCGGTGTCTCCCGGAACACCGTGCGCAGCGCCGACTGACGAGCGAAGACGTCCCCGATCGCCGCGTGCAGGACGGTCTGGTCCAGTGGGCCGGTCATTCGGACCGCGAACGCGACCGGCACCGATCGGCCCGGCGCGAGCCGGTCGGCCAGCCACAGCCGCTCCTGCGCGGGCGACAGGGGTAACAGCTCGTCCGCTGGTGCCGCGCTCCGCTGGGCCAGCCTGGCCTGGAGCAGCCTGCGCTGCTGCGGAGTGAGCTTGTCCAGCAGCTCGCCGAGATCCCGGCTCATCGGACCGGCCGCCCTTCGAGATCGGTGAGCGACGCCAACACCAGATCGGCCATGCGAGCGGCCCGCCCGTCGCCGGCGAGGTCCGGCCGCACCCGGACCATCAGCTCCCGTTCCTTCGCGAGTGGCCGCCGCGCGACCGTGACGGTCATCGGGAAGTCGTTGCGGTCGGAGTACCAGAACTCCAGCGGCCGGACGTGCCGGAGGCCGGCGAGCGAGTCGTAGGCGTGGAAGTCGGCGTAGTTGAACAGGACGTCGAACGGCGCCGAGCCGAGGGCGCCGCGCAGGGTGGCCACGGGGAACCTGCGCCAGGGCGCGAGCTCGCGTTCCGCGGCCCAGGCCGAGGTGATCACGTCGGGCCAGCCGCCGCTGGTGTCGACGCGCAGCGGCACGCTGTTGACGAACATGCCGATCAGGCGTTCCGCGCCGTCCGTCTCGGGGCGGCCGTTGACGGTCAGGCCGGTCACGACGTCGGCGGAGCCGGTGAGGGTGGCCAGCGCCCGCAGGTGCGCGGCGAGGAAGACGCTCTTGACGGGCACACCCAGCCGCGTGGCCGCGTCCTGCGCACCGCGCCATACCTCCGGCTCGATCAGGCGCCGGACGTCGACATCGGGATCGGCCGGCCCGTCGAAGGCGGACGTCGCCGGCGCCGGACCGCGTCCCCGCAGCATCGTCGTGAAGAACTCGGCGGCACGCGGGTCGGTCGCCGTCCGCTGTTCGAGTGCCACGAAGTCGCGGTAGGAGCCCGCGCTCTCGTGCTCGCCGCGCTCTCCCGCCAACCGGAGGTCGTAGGCGCGCACGACGTCGGTGAGGAAGACCGCGAGGCTCCATCCGTCCAGCACCGCGTGATGCACGGACAGCGCCAGAGTCCACGTGCCGTCGCCGTGGTCCAGCGCGTGACACCTGGCCAGCGGAGGCTCGGTGAGGTCGAACCACTCGTGCCACTGCGCCGTCCACCAGTCCCGGACCGACGCGTGCCCGTCCGGTGCCTCGAGCACCGTGAGCGGGAGCGGTGCCTCCTTGTGGATCCGCAGGACCGGTCCGTCCTCGTGCAGCAGGTCGAACGAGGCGCGCAGCAGGTCGTGCCGGGCCGAGACGGCGTTCAGCGCGTCGTCGAGTGCGACGGGGTCGAGCGGTCCGGAGAGGCGGACGGTGCTCAGGTCGTGGTAGAGGGTCGGGTCGTCGCGGATCTCGTACTCGTAGATGATCCCGGTCTGCAGCGTCGCGGCCGGGTAGGCGTCGGCCAGGCCCTCCGTGCCGTCGGTCAGGCGGTCCAGCGCGTCGCCTGCCGCATCTTCGACGGTGCGAACGGACGCCACCAGCTCGGCGACTGTGGGATGGGCGAAGAGGTCCGCGACCGTCATCGGCAGGGCGGCGGCACGGGCGGCCGCCACGACCTGGACGGCGAGCATGGAGTCGCCGCCCAGCACGAAAAAGTCGTCGTCCTCGGTGACCCGCTCGACGCCGAGCACGTCCGCCCAGATGCCGCACAACGTGGCGGAGGCGGACGCGTCCGGCCTCACCACCGCGGGCCGCCGCACCTCCGGGGCCGGGAGCGCGGCACGGTCGAGCTTGCCGTTCACCGTGAGCGGCAGCTCGTCGAGAACGACCAGCACCGCGGGCACCATGTGCGCGGGCAGCCGCTCGGCGAGCCGTCCGCGCAGTGCGGCGACGTCCGGTTCCGCGCCCGGTGCCGGGACGACGTAGCCGACGAGCCGTTCCACGTTCCCGTCTGCGCGCACCACCACAGCCGCCGAACGGACCTCGGGCTCGGCGAGCAGCGTCGCCTCGATCTCCCCCGGCTCGATCCGGAAGCCGCGCAGCTGCACCTGTTGGTCGGCGCGCCCGCAGAACACGAGCTCGCCGTCCGGGCGCAGGATCGCGAGGTCCCCGGTCCGGTACATCCGGCCGCCGGTGAAGGGGTCGGGCAGGAAGCGCTCCGCGGTGAGACCGGGCCGTCCGAGGTAGCCGCGGGAGACGCCCGCGCCGCTCACGTACAGCTCGCCCCGCACGCCGACCGGGACCGGTTCGAGGTCTGCGTCGAGCAATGCCAGCCCGAGGTCGGCGAGCGGGCCGCCGATGGGGCTACCTGCCGCCTCGGCGTCCGCTGCCACAACGGGCCGCAGTGTCACGTGGACGGTCGTCTCGGTGATCCCGTACATGTTGATCAGCCGCGGGGACTCCTCGCCGTAATGGGCGAACCAGTCGCGCAGCACCGCGGGTTCGAGCGCCTCCCCGCCGAACACGACGAGGCGCAGGTCCGTCGCCGGATGGCCGCGATCGGCGGCGACCGCGGCGAGCTGCCGGAACGCCGACGGCGTCTGGCTGAGCACGGTGACGCGCTCGGTGCGCAGCAGCTCCCAGAACGCCTCGGGATCCCGGCTCACGGGGTAGGAGACGATCACGACCCGGCCGCCGTGCAGCAGCGCTCCCCACAGCTCCCACACGGAGAAGTCGAAGGCGAAGGAGTGGAACAGCGACCAGGTGTCCTCGGGCCCGAACCCGAAGTCCCCGGCGGTGACGGCGAACAGCCGGGTCACGTTCGCGTGCGTCACCACCACGCCCTTCGGGCGCCCGGTCGAGCCGGAGGTGTAGATGACGTAGGCGGTGTGCTCCGGACGCGCGTCGCTGTCCGGCGGCGTGCCGGGCGCGGTGGTGTCGTACGCGTCGGCGATGTCGACGAGCTCGGCCCCCACGGCCAGATCTGCGCGTCCCACGACCATGCGGCAGCCGGAGTCCTCGATGGTCAGCGCGAGCCGGGCCGGCGGGTAGGCGGGGTCGAGCGGCACGTAGCCGGCGCCCGCCTTCAGCACGGCCAGTGCCGCGACGGCCAGGTCCGCCCCGCGGTCGAGGCAGATCCCGACGAGCGTCTCCGGTCGGGCGCCGCGGGCACGCAGCCGGTGCGCCAGCCGGTTGGACGCCAGGTCCAGTTCGCGGTAGGTGAGGCTGGTCCGGTCGTCGCTGACGGCCACCCGGTCCGGGGTGCGGGCGGCCTGGGCGGCGAAGAGCTCGTGCAGGCAACCGCCCGTGCCGGCCTTTTTGGGCGGGATCACGCTGTGTTCGGCCTCGGTGGTGAACCGCAGGACGCCCAGCTGTTCGCCGGGGGCGGCGACGGCCGCGTCCAGGAGCCGCGTGTACCAGTCCAGGAGTCGCCGGACGGTGGCGGGCTCGAAGAGGTCGGCGCTGTACTCCGCGGTGATCCGCGTTCCCTGGGGCAGCTCGTCGAGTTCGAGCGTGAGGTCGAACTTCGCGGTGCCGTTGTCGAGCGCGACCGGCTCGACGGCGAGTCCCGGCAGCGCGGCCCGCGGCCGCAGCGGTCCCTGGTAGGCGAACGCCACCTGCGCGATCGGCTGCCGGGACAGGTCGCGGTCGGGCGCGACCCGTGCCACGACGGCGTCGAGCGGCACGTACTGATGCTCGTGGGCGTCCATCGTGCGGTCCCTGGCCTGTCCGAGCAGCGAGCGGAAGGTCTGCCGGGCGTCCGGGCGCAGGCGGAGCAGCACGGTGTTGGTGAAGAAGCCGATCACGTCCTCGGTGTCCGGGCTCGGCCGCCCGGCCGTCGGCGCGGCCACCACCATGTCGTCCCCCGCGCCGACGCCGCGCAGGAGCGCGCCGAAGGCCGCCAGGTACACCGCGAACGGGGTGGCGTTCTCGGCGGCGGCGAGCGCGGCGACGGCGGCCGTCTGGTCCGCGGTCAGCGTCGTGGCCACCCGGCCGCCCCGGTGGGTCTGGACCGGCGGCCGGGGCCGGTCGGCAGGCAGTTCGATGGCGGTGGGAGCGTCACGGAGCTGCTCGCTCCAGTACGCGAGGCCGGGTTCCAGCGCGCCGGACCGGGCCAGCGCGTCGTGCCAGCGCGCGAAGTCGGCGTAGCGCAGCGCGGGCGGACTCGGGTCCCGCCCCGCCCCGGTCTCCCGCGCGTACAGCAGGGCCAGGTCGCGGTCGAAGACGTTCTGCGACCACCCGTCGGTGACCAGGTGGTGCAGGACGACGACCATCAGGTGATCGTCCGGCGCGAGCTCGTAGAGGGTGGCCCGCATCAGCGGCGCACGAGCGAGGTCGAAGGGCGACGCGGCCTCGGTCGCGGCCTGGGCCAGGACTTCCTCGGCCGGACGCCCGGTCGCGTCGACCACTTTCAGCGGAGCACTGACCTCGGCGGTCTCGGACGCGACCAGGGCGCCGTCGACCAGCTCGAAGGCCGTCCGCAGCGCGTCGTGACGGGCGACGAGTGCGGCGAGCGCCCTCTCGAGTGCGGCCGGGTCCAGTGGTCCACGCAGCCGCAACGCGTTCGGCACGGTGTAGGCCGGACCGGCGGCGGGGTTCAGGTGGGACAGGAACCAGAGCCTGCGCTGTCCCGGCGATGGGACGGTGGGCTCGTTCGACGGCGTGACCTCGGGGATCGACGCTCGTCCGTCGACCCCGGAGCGGATCAGGGCGGCGAGACCGCCCAGTGACTCGCTCTCGAGGAACTCCCGCAGGGTCGGCCGGGCGCCGAGGTCGGCGGCGATCCTGGTGAGCACGCCGGCGGCCTGCAGGGAGCTGCCGCCCAGCCGGGTGAAGCCGTCGGCCCGGCCCACGGGCCGCACGCCGAGCACGTCCTCCCAGATGGCGGCGATGGCGCGTTCGAGGTCGTCCGCCGGGTCCTCGAAGGGCACGCCGTCCGGCCTGGGGTCGAGCTCCAGCGCGCGCAGCACCGCGCGATCGACCTTGCCGCCGTGCGTCTGCATGGGCAGCGCCGCGAGCGGCACGAACAGGCTCGGAACCATCGTCGGCGGCAAGACGGCGGCGGCCTCGCGCCGCAGTCGCGCGGCCGACAGTTCGGTACCGCAGACGAACGCGACCAGCCGGGCGTCAGCGCCCTCGCCGCGGGCGACCACGGCGCACTGGCGCACGCCGGGCAGAGTGGAGATCACCCGCTCCACCTCGGCGGGTTCGATCCGGACGCCGCGGATCTTCACCTGGTCGTCGGTCCGGCCGACGAACTCGAGCTGCCCGTCGGGCAACACGCGCGCGAGGTCGCCCGTCCGGTAGAGCCGCGCACCCGGTTGCTCGGCAAAGGGATGCGGGCCGAAGCGCTCGGCGGTCATCGCCGGCTGGCCGAGGTAGCCGCGGCTCACCGTCGGGCCGCCCAGGTACAGCTCACCCACGGCTCCCGGCGTGACCGGCCAGAGGTCGGCGTCGAGGACGTACGCCTCGACACCGGGGAGCGGATGGCCGATCGGCGGCGGCCGGTCCGGCCACCGCCGATCGCTCGTGGTGACGATCAGCGTCGTCTCGGTGGGGCCGTAGGCGACGTGGAAGGCCCGGTCCCGTTCCCAGCGCTCGACGACGTCCGCGGGGACCACCTCGCCGCCGATCACCAAGGCGCGCAGGTCGGGCAACTCCGCGTCCGGCAGCACCGCGAGCACCGAGGGCGGCAGGAACGCCGTCGTGACGCACTCCCGTTCGAGCAGCCGGGCCAGTCCCGGGCCGATCAGGTCGGCTCCCGCCGGCGGAAGCACCACCGCACCGCCGTTGGTCAACGGCCCGAAGATCTCCCCGACGGTCGCGTCGAACGTGATCCCGGCGAACTGCAGGGTCCGTGTCCCCGGACCGAAGTCGACCCGGCTGCCGATCCCGGCGAGGAAGGCGGTCACGCACCGGTGCTCGACCATGACGCCCTTCGGCCGCCCGGTCGAGCCGGAGGTGTACATGACGTAGGCCAGGTCGCCCGGATGTGCGGTGGCCGGGAGATCGCCGCGCGGGGAGGGCTCGTCCACCAGCACCGCGGGGCAGGCGTCGGCGGGCAGCCGGTCGGCGAGATCGGACCGGGTCACCACGAGGCCGGCGCCGGCGTCGTCGAGCAGGACACCGAGCCGGCGGGGCGGATACGCCGGTTCCAGACCGATGTAGGCGGCACCCGACTTCAGCACCGCGAACAGCGCGACGACGAGCTCGGGCGAGCGGTCGAGCAGCACACCGACGTAACCGCCGCGGCGGGCACCGCGCTCACGCAGCCGCACCGCGAGGCGGGACGCCGCCTCGTCGAGCTCGGCGTAGGTGAGCGCGGTGTCGCCGCGGAGGACCGCGACGGCGTCCGGTGTCGCGGCGGCCTGGCGTTCGAACAGGCCGTGGACGGTGTCCGGGCCGTTCGGGTCGTGGGCGCTGGTCATGGCTGGCTGGTCCACCTCCCCGCGGCCCAGCCGTGGACCGCACGACCCACCTTCGCCTCGGGCTCTGGCGCGCCGCTGACTGCCCGCTGGTCCGCCGTCGAACCCCTCCACTCGGGGTCTGAAAGTCACGCGGGAGCCCCGCGATGCATGTCACGCATCGCGGGGCTCCCGCGTGACCGAAACGGATGCAGGTCGCAGCGAACGTGACGGATGGGGACGTAGTTGTCCCTGAACGCCACGTTCACTCCGCTGCACACCTGAATCCGCGCCCCGGCCGGCGACCACCTGACGCCCCCGGCACGGCCCGTCGCGCCAAGACGATCAACCGCCGAACCCCTCACGCCCCATCGGCCAAACCACCAGCCGGCAACCACCTGACATCCCCCGGCTCGGCCTCCAGCTCGGCCGCGACGAGCCGGACGAGCGTCGGCATCCGGTACGACCCGTCATGCCGCGCCAGCAGCAGATGCACATCGGCCAGCGTGTTGAGAGCGGCGCGCACCCGAGGAATCGTCAGCCCCGTGTGTGCGGCGAGCACGGGCGCAGCCACCCCGGTGGTGTCGACGTGCGGCCACTCCCCGAGCGTCCGGAACATCCTTCGCGCGTCCGGCGACAACAGCCGGTCGTACCCCGCCCGGATGCGGGCCCGCAGGGTCAGCCCGCCGAAGGCGAGCTCCTCCAGGCGCTGCTGCTCGTCGGCGAGCTGATCGGCCACGGCCTTGAGCGGGAGTTCCGGCCGGGCGGCCAGTCGCGCCGCGACGATGCGGATCGCGAGCGGCA
Organism: Lentzea sp. NBRC 105346; assembly: GCF_030269605.1. GTDB lineage: Bacteria > Actinomycetota > Actinomycetes > Mycobacteriales > Pseudonocardiaceae > Lentzea. The sequence goes on along the minus strand of NZ_BSTQ01000009.1, from coordinate 152,637 downwards.
GGTTCTCGCACAGGTGGACGACGGTCCGCGCGGCCATGAGCTCCGCGTCGACCCGGTCCGGCCCGGCCGTGCGGCGCAACAGCTCCAGCGCCTCCTCGTCGTCCGGGACGTGCAGGGTGAGGTGCGCGGAGTCGTCGATCATGGTGAGGGCGCGCGTCCCCGTCACCAGCGCGGCGGAGGCGCCGGCTCCCGGCAGGAGCGGGCTGACGTGGCCGATGGCGGCCGCGCCGTCCACGACGACGAGCACTCGCCGGGTCGCGAGCGCGGACCGGAACAGCGCGGCCGCCTCCTCGCCGCAGCGGGGCAGCGTGGTGACGCCCAGCATCGGCAGCCAGCGCCGGAGGATCTCCGCCGGCTCCGGCGTGGTGTCGTCGGCTCCGTGCAGGTTGGCGTACAGCTGGCCGTCGGGAAATCGTGCGGCGAGCCGGTGGGCCGCGTGCACCGCGAGGGTGGTCTTGCCGACCCCAGCCGGACCGTTGATCATTCCGATCCGCCCCGGCCCGTCCGCGGAGAACCAGTCGCAGACCTCCGCCAGCTCGCTCCGGCGACCCACGAACGTCGAGGTGTCCCGGGGCAGCTCGGCGGCCAGCCGGACCGGTCCCCCGCCGGTATGCGGGGGAACGGAAGTCGTTCCCCCGGACCAGAACGCGTCTCCCATCCGGCCCACGGGCCGCCCGGAGAGGATGTCGCGGTGCAGGTGCCGCAGCTGGGGCCCCGGCTCGATGCCCAGGTCCTCCCGCAACCGGGCACGGGCGCGCCCGTACGCCGCCAGCGCGTCGGCCTGGCGCCCGGTGCCGCAGAGCGCCACCATCAGCAGCGCCCACAGCCGTTCGCGGTACGGATGGACGGCGACCAAGGTCTCCAGCCGGGGCACCATCGTCGCCTGCCGCCCCAGCGCGAGCGCCGCCTCGGCGGCGTCCTCCGCGACCCCGATGCGCAGATCCTCCAGGCGCTGGACGTCGCCCTGGAGGGACGCGGCGGTCACGTCGGCGAGGGCGGGCCCACGCCACAGGTCCAGCGCCGCCTGCAGGGCGGCTGATCCCTCCTCCGCCCGCCCGGCCTTGATCGCCGCGCGCCCGCTCGCCGTCAGCTCCTCGAAGCGGTGCAGGTCGAGCGCGCCCTCGGGCAGCATCATCCGGTAGCCACCCGCCTCGGTCACCAGCGCGGTGTCCGAGTCGAACCGCAACACCTTGCGCAGCCGGTAAACGTAGGCCTGCAGGGTGTTCTTGGCCGTCACGGGCGGAACCCCGCCCCAGACCTGGTCCTCCAGTTCGTGCACGGGCACGGTCTGGCCCGCCCGCAGCAGCAGGACGGCCAGCACGGTCCGCTGCTTGTCCGCGTCGATCTCGATCAGCCGGTCGCCGTCCCATACCTGGAGGCAACCGAGGATTCGGAACTCCACCTTGCTCCCCCATGCCCGCTCGATCAGTGGACGCCCGTGTACTCGGTGACGAAGGCGGCGAACCGTTCGATGCCCTCGACGGCCCGCTCCCGCGTCAGGTAGCTCCACGCCAGGCGGATGACGTTCTCGCCGCCGCCGCTGGGGTGGAAGTAGCGCATGGGCGTCCAGATCACCCCGTACTGTTCGGCGGAGACGGCCAGCGCCGCTTCGTCGGCGGCGAACGGCACGTTCACCGCTAGGAAGAACCCGCCCGTGGGCCGGTTCCACGAGACGCCGTGCTCCGCCTGCCCGTCCTCCGGGAACAGCCGGTTCAGCGTGTCCAGCACCGCGATGAGGTTGGCATCGTAGGCCGCCGCCGCCACTTCATTCCGTGCCCGCAGACCGAAGTCCGACTCCAGCAGCAGCCCACCCACCACGGCCTGACTCAGGCTCGGGGTGTTGACGGTGAGCATGCTCTTGAGCTTGGCGATCTCGTCGGCCAGGCGGGTGCGCTCGCCACCGGCGTCCACGACCTCCTGGTCTGCCACCAGATAACCGAGCCGGGCGCCGGGAAAGGCGGACTTGGCGAACGATCCTATGTGGACAACGCAGCGCGCCGGGTCGAGTGCCTTCAACGGCGGAAGCGGCGGGGCGGAGCCGACCATCCGGTACGGGCTGTCCTCCAGGATGAGGACGCCGTCCCGGGCGGCGGCCTCCAGCAACTCGTGCCGTGCCCGCAGAGGCACGGTGCTGCCGGACGGGTTGGAATAGTCGGGCACGAGGTAGAACGCGCGCGGCCGGTTCCCCTTGGCGCGGACCTCCGCCACCGCGTGCTCGAAAGCCGCCGCGGTCAGCCCATCGGGCCCCTCGGGGACCTCGGCCATGGCGATGTCGAGCATGCGGGCCGCGCCGGTTATCCCTACGTAGCAAGGGCTCGCGACCAGCAGCACGTCGCGCGGCGAGGCGAACAACGCCCGCAGCGCGAGGAACATCGCCTCCTGCGCGCCGACCGTGACCACGATGTCGGCGGGATCGGCGGTGACGCCGTCGTCGGCCAGCGTCCGGGACACCAGGTCCCGGATGTGCCCGGCGGTCGCGCCGTACTGGAACAGCGTGGTGCGGATCTGTTCCCCGGACCGGCCGAGGCCCGTCAGATGGTCGATGTAGCCGCGCAGCCATCGGAAGATCTGCTCGGTCTGGAAGAAGTCCTCCAGGGGCCGGCCCGGCGCGAACGAGATCGCGCCGGGATGGCGCGTGGTGATCTCGTTGAGGAAGTTCATCGTGTCCATCACCGGCGCGGACACGCTGGAATGCAGTCCCTGCTTGGCCAGCAGCCCTCCGCCGGGGTCGGCCGGGCCCTCCACCGCCGGGGCGGCGACGGCGGGCGCCGCGCCGCCGAACAGCAGCGAGGCGTCCACATCGGACGGACTCCGCCGGCCCGTCTGCAGCAGCACGTCGGTGAGCTCGTCGGCGAGGATGCCGAGGACGCCCGCGGCGCCCTCCTCCCCGGCGGCGGCCAGCCCGTACAGGACCGGCCGCCCGACCAGCACGGCGTCCGCGCCGCGCGCGAGGGCGGCCGCGACATCACGTCCCCGCCGCACCCCGCCGTCCAGGAGGACCGGACAGCGCCCGCCGAGGGCGTCGGCGACGGCGGGCAGCGCGTCGAGCGTGGCGGGCGCCGCGTCCAGCTGGCGGCCGCCGTGGTTGGACACGATGACGCCGTCGGCACCCACCCCGGCCGCGTGCAGTGCGTCGTCGGGCGTGAGGATTCCCTTGAGCAGCAAGGGCAGTGGGCTGATCGCCCGCAACCAGTCCACAACGGACCAGTCCAGCGCCGGGTCGAGCTCCGAGCGCGCGTGGACGTCGGTCGACGAGTACGCGGCGGAGGCGGGCAGATTCACCGGCCGCACGTGCTCGGGCAGCCGGAAGGCGTTGCGGACGTCGCGGAGCCGCCGGCCCAGCCGCGGAACGTCCACGGTGAGCACCAGCCCGGTGAAGCCCGCGGCGGCGGCGCGCTCGACCAGCTCACGCGTCAGCCCGCGGTCGCGGAAGCAGTACAGCTGCAGCCACAGCGGGCCGGCGGCCGCCGCAGCGAGCTCCTCGAACGTGCGGCCAGCGAAGGTGCTGACCACGACCGGGACTCCGAAGCGCCCGGCCGCCCGGACCGTCGCCACCTCTCCTTCGGGATGGACCATCGTGTGATGAGCCATCGGAGCGACGGCGATCGGCATCGCCCACGACTGGTCGAGCAGGCGGATCGAGAGATCGACCTTGTCCACTCCGGACAGCACCCGCGGTGCGAACCGCACCGCGTCGAAGGCCGCCGTGTTGGCGGCGACCGCCCGCTCGTCGCCCGCGCCTCCGCGGATGAAGTCCCAGATCCCCGGATCGAGCGCGGCGCGGGCCAGTTCCTCGTAGTCGTCCAGATTCAACGGAGGCGTGTCGCCGTGCTCAGACGGCATCGGCACCGTCCTCGCGGCTCTGTTCCCGCTCGACCGCCTCGTAGAGGCCCTTGATGTTGCCGCTGCCGAAGGTGCGCGCGCCGCGCCGCTCGATCAGCTCCAGGAACAGGGTCCTGCGGGCGTACGGGGACCGGGTGAAGATCTGCAGCAGCAGGCCCCACTCGTCGCGGTCGGCGAGGATGCCCCGCGCGCGCAGGTCGTCGAGCTCGGCGCCGAGCTCCCCGACCCGGTCCTCCACCAGGTCGTAGTAGGCGGCGGGCGTCTTGAGGAACTCGACGCCCTGAGCGCCGATGCGCCGCACGCCCTCCCTGATGTCCCCGGTCTCGAAGGCCACGTGCTGAACGCCGGCTCCGCCGTGGGACAGCAGGAAAGTGTCGATCTGGCCGGGCTCGTGCGACGCGTCGGGCTCCAGGATGGTGAGTGTGATGCCACTGGACGGGTGGCGCACCACCTTCGAGGACATGGCCTGCTCGCCCACCTCGATGAACTCCGAGAAGACCTCGTCGAAGCCGAACGCCTCCTGGTACCGGCTCACCGTCTTGTCCAGCTCACCGGTCGGGACGCACACCGCGAAGTGGTCGATGGCCCTGAGCAGCTCACCGTCCGAAGGCGCGCCGAGCGCTCCGTCGATGGGCGAAAGAGTGGGATGTGGCAACGGTGTACCCGCTTCCACGAGCGTGTGCACGACGTCGCCGAAGCCGCGAACCGTTGCGCTCACGACAGTGCAGCCGGTGCCGGTGCGGGCCGACGGCTCCATGATCGGGTCGGCGCCGCGTTCGACCGCGGCGCGAAACGCTTGTGCCACATCGGGTACCGCGATGGCGATGTCGGCGACGCCATCGCCGTGCGCGGCCACGTAGCGGGCGACCGGGTCGGCCGCGTTTGTCGTCGATGTCAGCATGAGGCGGATGTCGCCCTGCGCCAGCAGCACCGTGTAGGGCTGCCGGGCCGCGGGCGACTCCGCGATCGGACGGAAGCCGAAAGCCTTGCGGTAGAAGTAGGCCGCCTGACAGGCGTCCCCGACATAGAGATGGACATGGCTAAGACGCGATCGATCCACGATTGCTCCCCAGTGCACCCCAGGTGGCCCCGTTCGGGCCCCTCGAAGCCATCCAAACACCGGGGTCTTTACGGCACGCTGAACGCTTTGCTGAACAAGGACTTCTCAGGTTTCCTCGCGCAGCCGGTCGTCGACCTCCTCGGGCGACATCTCCGCGATCTCCGCGATGAGCCGTGCCATCAGTTCCGGGTCCTCCAGTTCGTCCGCTGAGGACGGGGAGTCGCGTTCGACGAGCGCGACGAGCTCTCTGGGCGTCGGTGCCGTGTAAAGCGCGTCGCCGGGCAGCTCGACACCGGTCCTGTCGGACACCAAGGCGATGATTCGGGTCGCCAGCAGCGAGTGGCCGCCGAGCTCGAAGAAGTCGTCGTCGAGACCGACGTCTTCGATGCCGAGCAACTCCCGCCAGACGCGCAGCACGGTCTCGGACAGACCGCCGACCGGCTCGCTGCCGGCAGGAGGCTGTACGTCTTGCGCGCCAAGAGTTTCCGCTGCCGGGACCGCGGCGCCGAAACCGGTTCCGGCCACCGGCTCCACCCAGTGCCGCCTACGTGCGAACGGATACGTCGGCAGCGGTACGCGCGACCACTGGCCCCGGCGCCACCGGCTCCAGTCCACGGGCGCACCCGCCTCCCACAGTCGGCCGACCGTGCGGGCCAGGTAGGCACCGTCGGCTTCGCGCTCCGGGCCGGGCAGGCCGCCGAGCACGACGTGATCGTCACCGGCCTTGCCGACGAGCGCCCGAAGGGTGGCCCCCGGACCGACCTCCAGGAGCACGGAGGGCGGGCCGCTCAGCAGCCGCCCCGCCCCGTCGTGGAACCGGACCGGGGAGAGCAGATGGCGGACCCAGTACTCGGGATCGACGGCCTCCTCGGGGCGGATCCAGTCGCCGGTCAGGTTGGAGACGAACGGAATCCTCGGCGGCCGGAGCTCAACCGCGCGCAGCCGCGCCGCGAACGGTGCGGCCACGGCTTCCATCATCGGCGAGTGGAAGGCGTGGGACGTCCGCAGCCGGCGGCACGTGACCCCGGCCGCGCGCAGCCGCTCCTCCAGCGCCTCCACCGCCGGCACGGGGCCGGACACGACGCAGAGGGCGGGACCGTTCACGGCCGCGACCGCGATCTCGCCGTCGAGCAGGGGCCGTACCTCGTCCACCGGAAGGGCGACGGTGAGCATGGCGCCGGACGGCTGGTCCTGCATGAGCAATGCCCGCGCCGCGACCAGATCGAGCGCGGTCGCGAAGTCGAAGCATCCCGCGATGGTCGCCGCCACGTATTCACCGAGGCTGTGCCCGATCATCGCCCTGGGTTCGAGCCCGAGATCCAGCCACAGGCGGGCGAGGGCGTGCTCGACGGCGAAGAGCGCCGGCTGCGTGTATCGGGTGTGCGCCAACGTGTTCGCGTTCTCGGCCGGGTCACCGGCGTACAGCAGGCCGCGCAGGTCGAAGTCCAGGCGCTCGTCCGCTGCGTCGATCCAGGTGCGGAAGATCTCCTCCGTCTCGTACAGGTCCCGCCCCATGCCCACCCGCTGAGCACCCTGTCCGGGGAACATGAAGACCACGCCACGATCGCGTGCGTCCACCGTCGGTGGCCGCACGCCGGCCAGGGCGGTGACCGCCGAGTCGATGTCCGTGCACGTGACCGATGCTCTGCGGCGCTGAGGGGTGCGGCCATGCTGCAACGTGGCGGCGACGTCGGCCAGTTCGGCCTCCGGATGGGTCTCCAGGTGCTCCCGGAGCCGGGCGGCCAGTTCGAGCAGCGGCTCGTCCTCACGGGCGGACAGCGGCAGCACCTCGTGCTCGCGGCCCTTTGCAGAGCGTGGAGCCGGGGGCGGGGGCTCTTCCAGGACCATGTGCGCGTTCGTGCCGCCGATGCCGAAGGAACTGATCGCGGCCCGCCGCCGGCCGTGCTCCGGCCACGGTGTCGCCTCGGCGAGCAGCCGGAACCGGCCGGCGTCCAGGTCGATCTCCGGGTTCGGCTGGGTGAAGTGACGGCTGGGTGGCAGGACGCCGTGTTTGAGCGCGAGCACCGTTTTGATGAGACCCGCCACGCCCGCCGTGGAGGCGAGGTGGCCGATCTGCGCCTTCAGGGTGCCGAGCGTGCACGGGGGACCGTCGGTGCCGAACGCCTCGACGAGCGCTTCGAACTCGATCGGATCGCCCAGCGACGTGCCCGTCCCGTGGGTCTCCACGTAGGTGATGGTGCTGGGATCCACACCCGCGACGCGGTGGGCCGCGCGGAGGGCGGCGACCTGCCCGTCCACTCCCGGAGCGGTGAAGCCCATCCGGCGCGCGCCGTCGTTGTTCACCGCCGACCCCAGGATGACGGCGTGAACCGTGTCGTGGTCGGCGAGTGCGTCCGCCAGGGGCTTGAGCACGACCACCCCGACGCCGTTGCCGAAGACCGTCCCGTCGGCGCCGGCGTCGAACGGCAGGCAGCGCCCGGTGGAGGAGAACACCGAGCCGGCGGTGTACTGGTAGCCCTCCAACTGGGGCACGTGGACCGTCACGCCGCCGGCCAGGGCCACGTCGCACTCGCCCGCGAGCAGCGCCTGGCAGGCCATGTGCACGGCGACCAGCGACGACGAGCACGAGGACTGCACGCTCACACTCGGCCCGCGCAGGTCGAGGTGGTAGGAGACCCTGGCCGCCAGCAGGTCCTTCTCGGTGGCCATCAGCAGCTCCTGCGGGCTCAGGCTCGCCAGCACGCCAGGGGACCGCATCAGGTTGTTGAGCAGGTAGGCGTTCTGGCTGGCACCGGCGTAGACGCCCACGGGCGGGTGTTCGGCGCGAGGTGCGTACCCCGCGTCCTCCATCGCGGCCCAGGCGCATTCCAGGAAGATGCGCTGCTGCGGGTCGAGCATGGCGGCGTCGCGCGGTGTATATCCGAAAAGGACGTTGTCGAAGTACTCGACGCCGTCGAGCACGCCGTGGACGTGCCGGTAGTCGGGGTGCCGGGCCAGGTCCGGCGCCACACCGGCGGCGATGGCGTCCTCCGCGGTGAACGACGCGATCCGCTCGCCGCCGTCGACCACGTTCTCCCAGAACCGCCCGACCGAGTCCGCGCCGGGGAAGCGTCCCGCCATGCCGATGACGGCGATCTCGAGCCCGGTCGGCTCCGCCTGTTGCGCGGTCATCGCTCGTCTCCGCTCATCGCGGCGCGCCGCCGGGCACGGGCGGCCGTGGTCAGCCTGCTCCGCCCCCGGCCGTTGTCCGCCTCCAACGCGGGCGCCTCGGCCGTCTCGAGATGGCGCGCCAGCAGGCGCACGGTCGGGTTGCGGAACAGCGTGACCATTGAGATCTCCCGGTCGAGCAGTTTGATCAGCCGGACCCTGAGCCGCATCAGCAGCAGCGACGTGCCGCCGATGTCGAAGAAGTTGTCGTGCACGCCGACGTGCGCGAGCTTGAGCGTCGAGGCCCAGACCGCGGCGACCTGCTCCTCCAGCCCCGTCTGGGGTGCGACGTGGTGCTCGGTCGGCTCGACGACGGGAGCGGGCAGGGCCGCGCGGTCGATCTTGCCGTTCGAGGTCAACGGCAGGGCGTCGAGCACCACGACGGCCGAAGGCACCATGTGCTCCGGCAGCAGATCCGCCGCGAACGCGCGTACATCCGCCCCGGTGACGCCGGATCCGGTCACATAGCCCGCCAACCGCAGCTCGCCCGCGGCGCCGTACGGCACGACAATCGCCTGCCCCACGCTCGGATGGCGGGCCAGCACGGCCGCGACCTCGCTGGGTTCGACGCGGTATCCCATGACCTTGACCTGGTCGTCGACCCGGCCGGCGAACTCCAGATCCCCGCTCGGCAGCCGCCGCACGAGGTCGCCGGTCGCGTACATGCGTGCCCCGGACGGCCCGGCGGGGCACGGCGGGAAGGCGACCGCGGTCGCGGCGGGGGCGTTGAGGTAACCGCGGGCGAGGTTCCCGCCCGTGATGTGCAGCTCCCCCGTGACGCCGTCTTCGACGGGCTCCTTGTCGGGCCCGAGGACGTGCACGCGAACACCCGCGAACGGGCGGCCGAGTGGGATCGTCGCCGGCACCTCCTGCGGTACCCGGTGGGCGAGCATCGAGACCGTGGTCTCCGTTGGGCCGTAATGGTTTTCGACGGCGAGGTCCGGCCGGGCGGCCCGGACCCGGCGAACGAGGTTCGGCGTCAGCGGCTCGCCCGCACAGATCAGCAGGCGCCGCGGCAGCACTCCCGCGACGTCCTCGCCGGCCAGCGCCGCGAGGTGGCTCGGCACGAGCTTCATCGCGTCGATCCGGTGCAGCGCGAAGTAGTTTGCGAAGGCCTCCGAGTCGATCGCCTGCTCACGAGACAGCACATGCAGCCGGCCGCCGGTGGTCAGCGCGCCGAACACGTTGGTGCTGCCCAGATCCGCGGAGAACGTGGACACCAGCGCCCAGGACCACCCCGGCTCGATCCGCTCGTACAGGCCGTTCAGGTAGTGGATGTACTGCCGGTGCTCGACGGCGACGGCCTTGGGCGCGCCGGTCGAGCCCGAGGTGAAGAGCACGTAGCACAGGGCCGAGCCGGGCGTGGGCCGGCATTTCTCGCCGGGCCCCTCCTCCCCCAGCACGACGACGGGCAGCCCGGCGGTCCCGGCCCGCTCCGCGAGCTCCGGAACCGTCACCACGGCCGCCGCGCCCGCGGCCGACAGCAGGGCGTGGACGCGGGTGTCGGGATGGTCGGGGTCGAGCGGCAGGTAAGCCCCGCCCGCCCGGAGTATCCCGAGCATCCCCACGATCATCGCCGCCGATCGGGGAACCAGCAGTCCCACGGGCCGATCCACTCCCACGCCGAGCGCGGCGAGCCGGTCGGCCACCCGCTCGGCCCGGCTCTCGAGATCGCCGTAGGTGAGGTCGCCGTCGGGTCCGGTGACCGCGATCCTCGACGGGGCCACACGCGTCTGGGCAGCGATCAGTTCGTGCAGCGTGGTTTCCTGAATGGCTCCCATGAAAGGGATGGTCATGTCGCACACTGACTCAGCGCTGAACCGGCGGTGACGCGCCCCTTGTCATCGCCCGCCGTTGGTCAGCGATCTGATACCGACGACCTCGTACGCCGGAGAAGGCGTCTCGTACACCTCGAGCACCACAACCTGCGTACCTGCCGTCAGACCGGCTTCGGGTAGATCCCGGCGAACGAACGCAACGTCGTACTGCTGACGATCCATTGGCGCTGTGGTTGGGGAACCCGGTCGATCCACCTACGCCCTGGCTGACGACTCCGAGGCCCCGAAGTCCGGCACACCGGTGTAGTCGGGCAGTTCGATGCCGTTGAGCGCGCGGTCGACCAGTGCCATGAGCGCGTCCATGTCAGGCTCCGGGCTCGGCCCTGCATCCGGCTCCGGATCCGGCTGGGGGACGGCGCGGCTGTGCGCGTGCAGCCGGCCGATCTCCTGGTTGGCCTCGACGAACGACCGCATCCGCGCCTCGTAGCCGGCGAAACCGGCCTCCGGGTCCCACCCGGCGGCGGCCAGCTCTCCGGCCAGCAGGTAGGCACCGACCAGGGCCAGTCCGGTGCCCGCCCCGGACATCGGCGACGAGCAGAAGGCCGCGTCGCCGATCAGCCCCACCCGTCCGTTCGACCAGCGGTCCATCACCACCTGGGCGACCTGGTCGAGGTAGAAGTCCGGGGTATCGTCCAGGTGCGCGAGGATGCGCGGGGTCGACCAGCCCAGGCCGCCCATCCGCTCCCGCAGCAGGCGCTTCTGCTCCTCGACGTCGCGGTGGTCGACGTCGAAGTCGGCCGCGGGAAAGGCGAACATGGCCATCGCCTGCGTGGCGTCCCGGATGGGCCGCAGACCTGCGGAGCGCGCGGACTCCTTGTCCTGGTACTCGATGAACCAGCGGTCCAGCCCGAACTCGTTGGGCACGCTGTAGAAGGCCAGCACGAGCCCGAGGTGGCGGACGAACCGCTCACGCGGCCCGAACACCATCGCACGCAACGACGAGTGCAGCCCGTCGGCCCCGACCACCAGGTCGAAACGCCGCCGGACGCCGCTCACGAAGGTCACGTCGACGCCGTCCGCGTCCTGGCTGAGCTCGGCGATCCGGTCACCGAAGACGTACTCGACACCGGCACGGGTGTCGTCGTAGAGCACCTGGGACAGGTCCCCGCGCAGGATCTCGATCTCCGCGATGAACCCGTCGCCACCGTGGTCGTCGGCGCGGTAGGTCTCCAGCACGTTCCCGTCCACGTCCACGGTGTACGCGCCGGCGGTGTCGGTGCAGGCCGCGCGCACCGCCGCGTCCAGCCCCATCCGCCGGATGACCTCCTTGGCCACCCCGCGCGCGTCCACCGCCTGACCGCCGGGACGCAACCCAGGAGCCCGCTCCACCACGGTCACCTGGGCACCCCGCCGGCGCAGCCAATGGGCCAGCGCGGGTCCCGCGATGCTCGCCCCTGCCACCAACACGCTGACTTCGCTCACCACGGCCCCCAATTCCCATCCGGATGACGGTCCGGAGTGTACGGAGATCTATGACCTCCCGTAGGTGACCTGGCGATTTCGAACTCGCGGGGTGCACTCGTCTGCTCGTCAGTTCCGGGACGGCGGCCCGGCGAGCTGCGCCGCCGTGTCCACGAGCCGTGCTTGCGGAACGAACGCCGGCGCGACCAGATGTGTTGCCAGTGCGGCAGCCGCGCGCCCGAGCCGGGAGCGCGCCGGACCGTGGCGCGAACTGCCGCGACCGCTCAACGCCAGCGCGCCCTTGTCGTCCCGGGGGATCCGGCCCACGACCGGCACGCCGAGCCCGTTGGACACCTCACGAGCGGAGTATCCGTCGCCGACCAGCACGAGGCCGGGTCGACGCGTCCACCGGTCGATCGCCTGCAACTTCACCGCGACCCGTGCCAGCTCGTCGTCCTGAGGCCGCACGAGAACCAGCAGTGCGTCCACCGTCCGGATGTGCGGCAACGCCGTCAGGTTCGCGTCGATCCGGCCGAAGTCGATCACAACGTTCGTGCCCGGCTTCCGCCACGGCGTGGAGAAAGCCAGAGCCGACAACGCGGCGCGGCACTGGTCACCCTCGACCGGAGCGGGCACAACCCGCAGCCCTCCCGGAAGCACCTGCGAGTGTTGCGTCAAAACGGATGGATCGGTGCTGTGCCGAGCAGCCGCCAGACTCACCAGGCCCGGTGATTCGGGGAGGCGGAAGCGGGCGAGCAGGTCGCCGCCGGCCGGATCCGCCTCCACGACGATCGATGACCCAGGCCAGCGCGCCGCGAGCGCGAGAGCCAGGGTCGTCACTCCGGGCGAGCCCTTCAGGGAACACAACGCGACGAGCATCAGCGGCCTCCTGAATCCACCGTGGCATGTCGCCCCGTGGGTTCAACTCGCCCTTTGCAGGTGATTCAACGAGTCGACGACGCCACCCCGAGCACGGCTTCGAGATCTGCTTCGCGGCCACGGAGCACGCCGCCGGCCGCTACCGCCTGCTCGACGGTCAACATGCCGGAGGCCAGACCCAGCACGATGGCGGGCTCCCCCCGAAAGACCGTGTCGGGCTGATCGCCCCCACAGGGTTCGACCCGCGTGCCGGTCCGGTCCGCATGGACGGCGACCACCGCGTCGGCGGCGGCCAGTCCGATCGTCGTCGGCCTGGTCGTTCTCCGGTCGCGCAACAGCGCGTCGAGGGCGACCACCAGCCAACGACCGTGGAACGTGTCGCCCTGCGGGCCGGAGATCATCAGCGGGGTGCTCCACCGCACCAAGGACGCGACGGTGTCCCGGAGCTCCCTGCCCCACGGCGTGAGGACGTACACGACACCGTTGCTGCCGGTGTCGAGGGTGCGCTGGACCACCCCGGCCTCCTCCAGTTCCCGCAGCCGCGCGGCAAGCAGGTTCGTCGCGATGCCCGGCAGGCCGGCCAGCAGTTCGCCGTAGCGGGCCGGTCCGACCAGCAGCTCCCTGACGATGAGCAGGCTCCACCGCGAGCCGACGACGTCGAGCGCCCGCGCCAGGCCGCAGTACTGGCCGTAGGACCGCATTGCCACCACCACCCGCATGCTTTACTTTCGATAGCGCACTTTAAAAAACTATAGCTCAAAGAGGTGCAGACAGATGTCGCCGCAGCACACCGCAGGCACGCGGCCCTCGTGGGTGGATGCCGATCTGTTCCCCTTCGAGAGCCACTTCATCGAGCTGAACGGGCATGCCGTCCACTACGTCGATGAGGGCGAAGGGCCGGTTCTGCTGATGCTGCACGGCAATCCGACCTGGTCCTTCGTGTACCGCGACGTCATCGCCTCGCTGCGCGACCGGTTCCGGTGCATCGCTGTGGACTATCCGGGGTTCGGGCTGTCCGTCGCCGCACCCGGTTACGGCTATCAGCCCGCCGACCACGCCGGTGTGGTCGTGGAGTTCCTCGACCGCATGGACCTGTCCGAGGTGACACTCGTCGCCCACGACTGGGGCGGGCCGATCGGGCTCTTCGCGGCCGAACAGCGATCCGGCCGGTTCGAGCGGATCGTGCTGGCGAACACCTGGGCATGGCCGACGAACGGCGAACTGCGCGCCGAACTGGCTTCACGCGTGATGGGCGGGCCGATCGGACGTGAGTTGATCAGGCGGTTCAACCTGTTCGTGAACGCGCTGATCCCCGCGGGGCACCGCCGCCGCAAGGTCTCCCAGGCCGAGCTGAACCACTATCGAGACGCACTGGGAACTCCGGAACGCCGCAACGCCTGCGCGATCCTGCCGGGCGCCATCACCGGCAGCCGCGACTTCCTCTCCGGCGTCGAAGACAACCTGCCGCTGCTCGCCGGCCTGCCCGCGCTGATCGTGTGGGCCGACGGCGATGTGGCGTTCGGCGACAACGACCGGAAGCGGCTGGAGGCGAAGTTCCCGGACCACACCACGGTGATCGTCAAGGGAGCGGGACACTTCGTGCAGTCCGACGCGGCGGACGAGGTCAGCCAGGCGATCCGCGGCTGGTAGTCAGCTCGTGGCCGCCTTGGCCGCCCGCTCGACCTCCGCACGCCGGTTCTCCCAGAAATCCGGCCCCCGCCCGGCCGCATCCATCCCGGTGGAGCCGTCCAGCTGCTCGCGCAGGATGTCGGCGTGCCCGGCGTGCCGGTTGGCCTCCGTGAGGATGTGGACCAGGACGTTGAACAGCATCACGTTCGGCCGTGGCCACCAGGGCACGTAGCCGGGCGAGTCGATGGCGAGCGCGGCGATGGTGGCGTCGGAGTGTGCGCAGACGCGCCGGTAGCGGCTGGTGATCTCCTCACGGGTCTCGTGCTCGGTCGCCCACATGTCCTTACCACGCTGTTCGAGGTCGTCCCAGCGGGGGACGTACTCGGGGAACGGCCGATCGAAGACCTCGCCGAAGTACCGGGCCTCCGACACCGACAGGTGCTTGACCAGCCCGAGCAGGTTGGTGCCGGTCGAGGTCAGTGGACGCCGGATGTCGTACTCGGACAACCCGTCGAGCTTCTGGAGCATCACCTCACGGATATCTCGCAGATCGCTGTGCAGGTACTCCTTCGCGAATTCGTCGATCATGAGTACGAGCATGCACCAACAAGAGGGCTTCCCGTCCGCGGACGGGAAGCCCTGAGCCTCAGCCGGTCGCCCGGCTGGCGGCGAGCGAGCGCACGGCCTCGGCGACCGCCGGGGAGTCGTTGCGCAGGATCTTGCTGTGGTTGCTCGCGACCTTGGCGCTCACCTTGACGTTCGGGTTGGCGGCGACCACCTCGTCGAGCACCTTCCGGCCCTCCTCCATCTCGCCCGCCTCACTGCCGAGGCTGTCGCCCGTGGCCAGGACGAACCGGACCTGGCAGGTCAGGCGGTTCAGCACCGGCACGCTGTCGGCGGCGATCTGGTTGAGCTCGATGTTGACGTCGGCGTGCTGGTCCGCGCTCATGCGAGCGCCCATGCCGAACCGGGCGGCGATGGGCAGGATCAACCGATACCGGCGGAACGTCTTGCGGATCCGTTGCCGGCCGGCCTCACCGGTCAGGCCGACGGGGAAGGCGTCCACGGTCACCAGACCGGCTACGCGGTCCGGGTTCCGGTCGGCCCAGTGCCACCCCAGGACGCCGCCGTAGGACCAGCCGACCAGCAGCGGCCGATCCACTCCCCTGGCCTCGAGGACGGTGTCGAGGTCACGCAGGCACGCGTCGAACGAGTAGTCCGCCGAGCGTCCGGACTTGCCGCGGGCGCGCTCGTCGAAGGTGATGTGCCGGTAGTCGTCGCCGAGGCCGGCGATGACGCGTTTCCAGTGGGACTGGTCGGCGTAGGCGCCGTTGAGGTACACGACGGGGCGGCCGGAGCCTCCGGTGTCGCGCACGTACAGCTCGGTGTCGTCGACGGGCAGCATGCCGGTCCAGGCGGTCATGGTTTTACTCCTAAGTAGACGGTGGTTCAGGCCCAGGTGACCGGGAGTTCGTGGACGCCGTAGATGTGCATGTTGGTCCGGAGTTTCACGTCGCCGGCGGGGATGGCGAGCTCCAACCGCGGGAAGCGGCGCAGCAGGCCCTCGAAGCCGGCGCGCATCTCGATGCGTGCCAGTTGCTGGCCGAGACACTGGTGGATGCCGTGTCCGAAAGCGACCTGGCCGCGGACCTTGCGGTGCACGTCCAAAGCATCCGGGTTCTCGAAGCGCAACGGATCGCGGTTCGCCGCCAGCAGCGAGACGACGACGGTCGAGCCTGCGGGAATCAGTTCGCCGCCGAGCTCGATGTCCTCTGTGGCGTAACGGAAGAAGATGTCCGCCACGGACAGGTAGCGCATCAGCTCTTCGACGGCGTCGGGCAGCAATGACGGGTCAGCGCGCAGTTCCGCCAGCTGTGCCGGGTGTTCCAGCAGCGCGAACGTGCCCAGCGCCAGCATGTTCGCGGTGGTCTCGTGCCCGGCCAGCAACAGCAGGAACGCCATGCCGGTCAGGTCCTCGATGCCGAGCTCCTCGTCGCGGGCCAGGTCGGAGAGGATGTCGTCGACCGGATCGGCGCGCTTGGTCGTCACCAGTTCCGCCAGGTAACCGAACATCGCGCCGAACGCGGCCATCTTGTCCTCGAGCGTGATGTCCCGTTCCATGAACTTCGAGGAGTTCGACTGGAAGGTCTCGCGATCCGCGTAGGGCACGCCGAGCAGTTCGCAGATCACCAGTGACGGCACCGGAAGCGCGAACTCCTGGACCAGATCCACCGGTGGCGTCAAGGAAGCCAGGTGGTCCAGCTGCTGTTCGGCGATCGCGATGATGCCGTCTTCGAGCTGCTTCATCCGCTTGACCGTGAACGCGCCGGTGAGCTTGCGGCGCAACCGGGTGTGGTCCGGCGGGTCCATGCTGATGAACAGACCGGGCACCTGGGGCGACGGTTCGGTCGCGGCCGGCATGCCGGGAGTCTCGAACGGCACGTGGAGCACGCCGAGGTCCTGGCGCGAGCTGAACCTGGTGTCGGCCATGACCTGGCGGACCGCCTCGTACCCGGTGATCAGCCAGCCCTGGTGACCGTCGGGGAACACCATTGGGCTGACCGGGCGGGCCGCACGCAACGTGGTGATCGCGCTCGGCGGGTCGAACGGGCCCGCGTCGCGCTCCATCGGCAGGCCCTGCGGGACGGAAACCGTCATCGGATTCCCCTTCGTGGTGGTTGATGCCACGAGGTTCGCCGACCCGCCGGACACCGGGCTGACACGACGCTGACACGGCCCGAACCGGGACTGTCAGGGTGCGAGCGTGACCGCTACCAGCTCGTTCCAGTCCAACTCCGCGCCGGCCGCTTCGTCGAACGCGGCGTCGCCGAGGTGGGCGCGGGCTGCCTGCTCGATCCGGGCCACGTCCGGGTTGGAACGGTCCACCAGGCCGAGCACGCGCGCGCTCGCCCCGAGCAGCCGCGCGGCCTGTTCGTACTGCCCCTCGCGCAACGCCAGGTCCGCGACACCTGCGAGCATCTGCGCGATCACGGGTGCGTGCCCCGTTTCCGCCGCCGCCTGGCACGCCGCCGCACGGTGCTCGCGCGCCAGTTCCCCGTCGTCCGCGAAGTAGGCGCGCAGGTCGTGGGTCATCGCGCGGATGTGCGCCTGCTTGGCCTCGACGCCGAGGAACCCGGTCGCGATGCCGAGCTGGTCGAACGCCTCCTCGGCGTCGTCGTTCCAGCGTGCGAGCTCGGCCTTGGCCAGGGCCAGTGCGGCCAGCGTGCCCGGCCAGGTGACGCCCGTGGCTCGCCGACCGGCCTCGGCCATGGCGGCGGCACCGGCGTCCTTGTCGCCCATGAGCCAGTACAACCGGGCCTGTCGCGCGCGCAGGAGGATGACGTCGTCCACGGCGCCGAGCTCGGTGACGACCGCGATCGCCTGTTCGAAGTGCTCGCACGCCTCGGCGAACTCACCGCGCATGGCGATGCGATCCGCCAGTTCCGTTTGTGCGAAGGAGATCCCGAACCGTTCACCCAGCACCCGGAACTCGACCAGCGACTCCTCGAAGTACGCCTCCGCGTCACCGCCCCGGCCGAGCATGATCCACATCTTGCCGAGTTGCAGCCGGGACAACGCGCGCACCCACGGATCTTCGTTGTCCAGCAACGACTCCCACGCGGGCACGACGGCGTCCGGCTCGCGCAGCATCCGTTCCAGCGGGACGACCAGCCCCAGCGCCGGGTGGTGCCGCTGGTCCCGCCGGCTGATCTCGTACGCCTTGTGGATCCACTCCGCGGCCTCGGGCACGTCGCCCGGCCCGGAGGTGATGAACGTCGTGGTGAGGGCGTAGACCCAGGCCCGGATCCCGTCGGGGACCTCGCCGGGCGTGTCGATGGCCGCTCTGATCAGCTCCATGCCTTCGGCCTTGTGGCCGATGAGCCACCAGTACCAGCCGGCGGCCGCCGCGAGCCGCATCGCCGCGTGCGCGTCACCGGCGGCGAGCGCGCCGCGCATCGCGGAGGTGATGTTGTCGTGCTCCGCCTTGAGGGTGGCGAGCCAGTCCAGTTGTTCGGAACGGCGCAGGTGCGGTTCCGCGGTCTCGGCGAGCTCGGTGAACCAGGCGAGATGCGCCTGGCGGGCCAGGTCCGACTCCCCCGCCTCCGCGAGCCGCTGGGCGGCGTACTCCTTGATCGTGCCGAGCATCCGGTACCGCGGAGCACCCTCTCCGGCCGCGACCAGCAGGGACTTCTCGGTCAACGACGTCAGCAGATCGAGGACCTCGTACTCCTCGACGAGATCACCCGAACAGACCCGCTCGGCCGCTTCCAGGTTCGCACCTCCGGCGAACACCGAGAGCCTGCGCAGCACCACGCGTTCGGCGTCGGACAGCAGCTCCCAGCTCCAGTCGACCATCGCCCGCAAAGTCCGGTGCCGGGGCAACGCCGTGCGGCTGCCGCCGGTCAGCAGCCGGAACCGGTCGTCGAGCCGGGTCGCGAGCTGGTCGATCGACATGGTGCGCAACCGGGCCGCGGCCAGCTCGATCGCGAGCGGCATCCCGTCCAGTGCCCGGCACACGCGTGCCATGGTGGCCAACGTTCCTTCGTCGACCACCAGGTCGGTGCGGACGGCCGCGGCCCGGTCCCGCAACAGCTCGACGGCGGCCGCGTTCTCGAGCGGTGCGACCGGCCACAGCGCCTCGCCGGTGATGCCGAGCGGTTCCCGGCTCGTCGCCAGGATCCGCAACTTGCGGCACTCGCCGAGCAACCGATGGGCGAGCGCGGCCGCCGACTCGATCACGTGCTCGCAGTTGTCCAGGACCAGCACCATGTCCCGGTCGCGGATCGCGGCGATCAACCGGTCCGCGGGCTCCAGGTTCTGCGCTTCGCCGAGCAGCGCGTCCCGCAGTCCGAGCCCGGAAAGCGTTGCCTGGCCGACATCATCACCGGTGCCGATCGCCGCGAGCTCCACCAGCCACGCACCGTCCGGCATCACGCCGACCAGCGTGCGCGCGGTTTCCGTTGCCAGCCTGGTCTTTCCCGATCCGCCAGGGCCGGTCAGGGTGGTGAGCCGGTGGGCGGCGACGAGCCCGCGGACCGCGGCGACATCGACCTCCTTGCCGATGTAGCTGGTCAGCTCGGCCCGCAGGTTGGTGGCGCGGTTCTCCTCCCGCCGCCCGACCTCGCCGCGCAGCAACGCGACGTGCAACTCCGACAGTTCCGGTGACGGGTCGACGCCGAGCTCGTCGGCGAGGGCTTCCCGGACACGCTGGTAGGCGAGCAGTGCCTCGCTGTTGCGGCCGGCGGCGGCCAGAGCGCGCATCAGTGCGGCGACCAGCTTCTCCCGCACGGGATGCGCGGCCACCAGGTCGGTCAGTTCCGCGACCAGCTCCGGGCCGCGGCCGCGCTCGATCTCGGTGTCGAACCGGTCCTCGAGCGCGGCCAGCCGCAACGCCTCCAGCCTGGTGGCCGCCGCGTCGAACGCCTCGCTGTCCTGCAGACCGACGTCCTGCAACGCCGGGCCACGCCACAGATCGAGGGCCTCGGCACCGAGGCGTTCGAACCGCACGGCGTCGACCGCGTCGGACGGGACCGCCAGGCGGTACCCGTCCGTCAGCGCCTCGACGACCACGCCCGGGATTGCCTTGCGCAGCCGGGAAACCAGGCGCTGCAACGCGTTCGCCGCGTCGGCGGGCGGGTGCTCGCCCCAGATCCAGTCGATGAGCGATGCCTTCGACACCACCTGACCGGGGCTGAGTGCGAGGGCGACCACCAGCCCGCGCAGCCGTGCGCCCGGCACGTCCGCGACGGTGCCATCGTCGGCACGCACCTCGAACGGCCCCAGGATCCTGATCTGCACCCATCCGATCCTGCCAGGCGCGGGCTCACACCGTGGCGGGTTGGATGACGATGTCGTCGAGCCGCGTGCGGGCGTAGACCTGGACGGAATCGCCCGCGTTGTCCGGCACGGGAACGGAGCTGCGTACCAGACCCTTCGTGCTCTTCGCGTCGATCACGGCGGCGGTGCCGGCGCTGACGCCGATCTCGATGCCGCCGGAGGCGTTCATCAGCTCCACCTGGCCGCGCGTGACCCGGCCGATCCGGATAGGACAGTTCGCCGCCTTGGCGACGACACCGCCGTCCGCCCGGCCGATGTCGAAGCTGCCGCTCGAACCGCCGAGGTCGACGTCGGCGCGGGCGTGGCCGATCCAGACCTTGCCGGACGTGCCCTCGTACCTGACGGCGCCTTCGGCCTCACCGATCCGCACCCCGGCCGAGCCGCCCTCCAGGTCGACCTTCCCGGCGACGTGACCGACCGCGATCCCGCCCGTCCCGAGGTTGCCCCGCAGCGTGGCCACGCGGTCGAGCCGAACCTGCCCGGACCCGATGTTGACCGCGCACTCGCCGAGCACGCCGTCGGCCTGGACCTCCGTCCACGCGGTGTTCAGGTCCAGCCCGGATCCGGCCGGGAGCTCGATCGTGATGGCGACCGAACCGTTCTGGCCACCGGACTTGGTCGTCTTGACCGTCAGCACACCGCCGGAGAAATCGACCTTGGTCTTCTCGGCGACCTTCACGTCGTGAGAGCTCGCGCTGTTGACGGGCTCTACCCGGACCACCGTATCCGCGCGGTCGCTCGCGGCGATCCGCACGCGGGCGCCCGCGGTGGTCAGCGAAGCGGTGATCGGCTCTGGCGTGGTGAACGTGGACATCTCGTGTCTCCCTTGTCGGTTGTTGCGCCCACATTCGCCACCACGCCGGACACCCGGCTGTCACGGCACTGACACCGGCCGGCGAACCGGTGTCAGTGCAACCCGGTCAGGAATCGAGAAGCACGCCGGGACCTCCCGCTTCTAGCGTTGACCTCGGCAAGCCAACGACCTGGAGGGCGGGAAAGATGAGCGGCAACAAGGGAATCCGCAGGTTCCACCGCTGGACGAGCATGTTCTTCATGGCGACCGTCGTCTTCACGGCCGTCGCGCTGACCCTGAAGAGCTCGGCGGTGTGGGTGTCCTATGTGCCCCTGCTCCCGCTGTTCGTCCTCATGGGCACCGGCGTCTACATGTGGTTCCTGCCCCGCCGCCGGCGCGGCGCCGCCTAGCCGGGCCGCAGACCCGCGAGCGTGGCCGGCCTGAACCCGCGATAGGTCGAACAGTGCTGTTCGACCTATCGCGGGACGGAGTGATCAGCCGTTGTACCGGAACACGTAGAGGCCGAAGTCGCGGTCGCTGGCGAGCACGTACTTCTGCCCGGTCTCGTCACGCCAGACCTCGACGCCCCAGAAGTTGTTGCCTCCCTGGTCGATGAAGGCACCGACTTCCTGGATGCCACCCGTGCCGTACTCGACGACGCGGAAACCGCCCGCGTAGTACGAGATGTAGGCGATCCGGCTGTTGTCCGGGTCCATCGCGACCTCGTGCACCGAAAGGTCGCCGAAGCCGCGCGCGTACGCCGGGTCCTGCGCCTCGGGGATCGAGTAGGTGTCGATCTGCGAGATCGACCCCGCCCCGGTCTTCGGGACGTTCACGCCGAAGAGCCGGACGTAACCCCATCCGTCGAACACGGCCTTGATGGTCGTGGCGTTGCCGGTCGCCCCGGCGGGCGTGGCCGTCGTGCAGGCGTTGGCGTCGGTGACGCCCGCGACGCCGAGCAGCTTCAGCCCGGTGGTGCGGTTGACGAACACGAACGGGATGTTGCCGGCGGCCAGCATGGTGACCTGCCCGAGGCAGTCGCCCCGGACGTTCTGGAACACGATGCCGGACGTGTACCCGGCGGCGACGATGTTGTCGAGTTTGACCTGGAACGCGCACGTGCCGCGTTCCACCAGCGCCGTACCGGTGCCCGCGGGTAGCGCGGCGCAGGCGTCACCGACGTAGGTGGTCGGCCCGCTGATCGTCGTGTTCTCGTCGATCCGCGGGGTGTCGCTGGCCTGGGTCGCGACGTACTCGGTGCCCGCGTACGGCCCGGAGTCGATCTTCGCGGTGACCCGGAACGGGTTGAAGTCCTCGTCGGTGCCCAGCAGGAACTTCTTGTTCGGCGACAGCTCGGACTGGTGCGAGTTGCCCTCGGGCGAGATCTGCTGACCGCGCGCCAGCCGTTCCTCGTCCAGCAGCGCGTAGTCGCTCTCGGCGATCAGCGTGACCTTGCCGGGCCGCGGATCGGTGACGTCGAGCAGGACGTAGCCGCCGTCCCAGTAGTTCATGTTCATCACGTAGCGCTGACCGATCTTCGTGATCATCATGTCGTGGCTGAAGATCGACGTCAGGTTGGCCGGCGCCGGCTGGTCGACGCCGAACAGTTCACTGAGGTCCAGCTCGTCGTTGACCATCACCGGGTGGTACGGGTCGGTGATGTCCATGATGTCGACGTCGGTCAGCTCCTCGTCGTCGACCAGGACCACGTAGGTCTTCTTGTCACCGGTGTTCGTCCACATGCGCATGCTGTGGGTCTGGTTCGGCGCGGCGTCCGTGCCGCCCGCCGGGTTGGTGAAGTCACCGGTGTGCAGCGTGACCGGCTTGGGGTGGCGTGGATCGGTGACGTCCCACAGCGAGATGCCGCCGAGGTTCGGGGGTGCCGGGGTCGCGCCGGGACACGTCTCGTTCTGGTGCGCCAGGAGGTCGCCCGTGAAGAACGCGTTGTCGATGTGCTCGACCTGGATGCCCTCACCGACGTAGGAGCCATCGCTGGTCGGGATGAACGCGCTGGTGACCTCGACCGGTGCCGCCGGGTTGGAGATGTCCATGACGTGCACGCCGGTCTTCTGGCACGTCGGTTCGCGGAACGCGTTCAGGTAGGCGTAGTCGCCGAACGCGGTGACGTCGGCGACGCGGCCGGTGTTGCCGGTCCCGGCGGGGTTGGTCACCTCGCCCTTGCCAACGAGCTGGACATTGCGGTTGACCGGCGGCAGGTGGCCCTCGTCGCCGTTGTGCTGCTTGTAGATGCCGTCGGCGACACCTTCACCAGGAAAGTCCTCGCGGCCGCCTCCGTGTTCGGGATGGGCGTCCGCGATCCCCGCGGTGAGCCCGCCGAGTACCAGCACGCTCACGCCGAGTAGGGACATGCGATGTCTTCGTTGACCCCGCATAACTGCCTCCGGGAGTTGGGTGGTCCCCCAGTCGGCCGCACTTTATGTCCCGATTACACGGTTAGGAAGATGTCATACGTCCTATGACCCGTTCAGTCCAGCCAGGTGCTGGCGGCGCGCGGCGGCGTCCCGGTTGTCCAGCCACCACTGCAGGATGATCAACGGGACGGTCCAGCTCAGGAAGGCCGCCATGCTCGAGATCGTCTGCAGCATGACCTTCTCGTTGCCACCGAAGAGCGAGTCCAGCTGCGGGGTGAACACCAGCAGGAACATGATGGCCCACATCCGGTTGGTGATGGCCGCCGCCGTCAGGACGTAGCTGCGCCACATCCACCGCTGCTGCTCGTCCACCTCACCCCGCCGGCCGAGCCGGTAGCCCTTGATCGTGCAGACGAGCCACAGCGTGGCCACCAGGATGTGGCTGGTCCTGGTGATCGGGCCGAACGAGCTGACCGCGCCGATCGCGAGGGCGGAGATGCCGGAGGGAATGACCCCGGCGAAGACGTAGATTGCTTCGCTGACCCGGAAAGCCGACGGGTAGCGCCGCTTGAACCAGGGCGAGATCCGCAGGCAGGCGCAGATCACCGCGACGGTCGCCGTGAAGATGTGGAAGATGAGGACCGGGTAGTAGAGCGGGATGTCGCCCCGCAGCGGGATCCGTGACCGGCTGGGGTCGAAGGTCACGTACGGGAACAAGGCGAAGAGGATGAACGCCACGACGATCACCGCGACGGCGGTCCACGGGTGGCGCCACCACGGGCGCCTCTTGGTCGTGGCCGTAGTGGGCACGGTTGCCCGGTCAGTCGTGATAGTCATCGGCGGTTCCTGCCGTTTCGCTCGTGGCCGTCGCAGGAGATCACGGCCAGCACCCGGACTAGGGGTCGTCCCAATTGGCGGATATGACGACCGCCACACCCTGGGCGGATTTTCGATCTTCACGCTCTTGGCCTATCGACGGCACGACTGTTTGGCCGCAAAGATCGGGCCATGCGTACCATCGGAAAGGCCGCCCTCCTGGGGGCCGCGGTCACCATGCTCGCCGCTCCCGCAGCCAACGCGGGCGCCTACGCCCCCGGAGACGCATGGGACTCGCCCGGCGTCGTGGCCGGCACCAACATCAAGGCTCCGATCCACGTTCCGGTCAACGTCTGCGGCATCACCGTGAACGTCGTCGGCATCCTGAACCCCGCCTACGGCAACACCTGCATGAACGACTGAGCTCAAGGCCTACTCGACGGCGCGGAGATACCGGCTGCCGAGCACGCGAAGGTGTTCGACGAGAGCGGCCGGCTCGGTGACGCGGAAGTCGAGCCCGAGCATTCCGATGTAGACGGCGATCAGCTCCAGGCTGTCCGCCCCGGTCACGAGCACCGACGTCGTGGCGTCCACCGCCTCGACCACACCGACGGCCGGGTTGATCCGCGCCAGCACGGCCTCCGCGGGTGCGTGCACGGTGATCCGCGCGTGCACCCGCCACCCGGCCACGGCCACGTCCCGCAGCACGAAACCCGTGTAGTCCCCGCCCGGCAGCGGGTTCGGCGTGAACCGGCGACCGGTCGCCATCCGCAGCGAGATCCAGTCGACGCGGTAGGTGTGCCATGCGCCCGTCTCCGGTCCGCGCGCGACGAGGTACCAGTGCCGCTCCCAGCTCACCAGCCGGTAGGGCTCCACGAGCACCGGCCAGTCCCCGAACGGCGCGGAGGCGTCGTTGCGCTGCGGCTCGGAGCGAGCCGGTCCGGTGTAGTCGAACCGGATCAGCTCGCTGTCCCGGACCGCCGCCGCGATCGTCGCGAGCACGGTCGCGTCCACCACCGGGTCCTCGACGTTGCTGCCGGTGTTCGCCGGTCCCTCCGACGTCGCCTGGTGCAACGCGCTCACCTGGCGGCGCAGCCGGTGCGGCAGCACCTGTTCGAGTTTCGTCAACGCCCGCGCGGCGCTGTCCTCGATGCCCGCGACCCCGCGCCCGGCGCGCAGTCCGATCGCGACGGCCACGGCCTCCTCGTCGTCGAGCAGCAACGGCGGCAGCTTCGCGCCCGCACCCAGCTGGTAGTACCCGGCGGGTCCGCGCACGGCCTCCACCGGGTAGCCGAGCTCGCGCAGCCGGTCGATGTCGTTGCGGATCGTCCGCCCGCTGACGTTCAGCCGCTCGGCCAGCTCCGAGCCCGGCCACGCCGGCCGGGACTGCATCAGGGCCAGCAGCGCGAGCAGCCGAGAAGAAGTTTCGAGCACCTTGGAAGTATAGGAACCAAGTGTTCCTATAAGGCTTCTAACGTCTGTGTCATGACGAACAACGAGATCCGCCCCTTCCGCATCGACGTCCCGCAGGCCGACCTGAACGACCTGGACGAGCGCCTCGCCCGCACCCGCCTGCCGCGGCCCGCGCCCACCGACGACTGGGAGTACGGCACCCCGAACAGCTACCTCGGCGAGACCGTCGACCACTGGCGGACCAAGTTCGACTGGCGCGCCCAGGAAGCGCGGATGAACCGGTTCCCGCACTACCTCACCGAGATCGACGGCCAGACCGTCCACTTCATCCACGTGCCGTCGAAGGAAAAGAACGCGACGCCGTTGCTGCTCCTGCACAGCTACCCCGGCTCGTTCGCCGACTTCCTCGACATGATCGGCCCGCTCACCGACCCGGTCGCCCACGGCGGCGACGCGGCGGACGCGTTCTCCGTTGTCGTGCCTTCGATTCCCGGCTTCGGGTACAGCACACCGCTGGTCGGCCGCGGCTGGACGATGCGGCGGGTCGCGGAGACGTTCGACCAGCTGATGCGGCGGCTCGGGTACGACTCCTATGGCGCGCACGGCAGTGACGCCGGCGCGATGATCTCCCGCGAGCTCGGGATCCTGCAGCCGGAGGGTTTCCTCGGCCTGCACGTGCTGCAGCTGTTCTCGTTCCCGTCCGGCGACCCCGCCGAGTTCGAGCACCTCGAGCCCAAGGACTACGCCGCACTCGAGCACCTGCAGTGGTTCCAGTCCGTCGGCGGCTACAACCAGATGAACGGGACGCGCCCGCAGACCGTCGCCGCCGGCATCGCCGACTCACCGGTCGGGCAGCTGGCGTACAGCGAGCTGTTCAACAACTTCGGCAACGGCACGA
The DNA here is from genome assembly GCF_030269605.1 of Lentzea sp. NBRC 105346. Lineage (GTDB taxonomy): Bacteria > Actinomycetota > Actinomycetes > Mycobacteriales > Pseudonocardiaceae > Lentzea. Next base: position 126,689 of record NZ_BSTQ01000009.1, on the reverse strand, counting down.
GTCTGATGACGACCGAGCAGATCCTCACCCAGGTGTCGCTGTACTGGTTCACCAACACCCAGGCGACCGCCGGGCGCTACCACTTCGAGGAGACGAAGGCGGCGCGCGAGCCGGAGGTCAACCCGTCACGCACCGGGGTCGCCGTCTTCGCCGACGACTTCAAGACGATCCGGGCGTTCGCGGCCCGGGACAACTCGAACATCGTGCACTGGTCGGAGTTTCCCGACGGCGGGCACTTCGCGGCGATGGAGCGCCCGGACGTCCTCGTCGGCGACCTGCGCACCTTCTTCCGCTCCTGACGCGGGTCCCCGCCGCCCTACCCGGCGTATCGCCACCACCAGGCGATGTCCGGGTAGGGCGGCGGCGTGCTGGGCTACGTCGAGGTGAACTTCGAGGTGCCCCGGTTCGGCGTGCGGGGCGGCACTTCTCGATGCCGACGCCCATCGACCCGACCCACCTCGAGTACCGCCGCGCGTCCTCTCGCGTCTGCTGAACCGCCTGGCCGCGCCGGCGGCGGCCGACCTCCTGCGCGACCTGCCGATCGGTGGGCGACGCGGTTCTACTCCACGCAATGCGCCTAGTGGGAGACCATGAGCCTGCGGAACACGACAGGGCTCAGCAGAGTGGCGGGTCCGGCGACCATGTTCACCACGCGGATGAACCGGCGGAACATGTCGGCGTCACGGGTGATCGCGATCTGCCACTTCTTCATGTACCAGGCGAACACGCGGGAAGCCGGACCCGGCCGGGCGTCACCGACCCAGCCCCGGTCGGCGCCGCTCGACAACAGCCACGACGACCGCGTGGTCCTGGCGATCCTGCGTTGAAAGGAAACGCACCCCGCGGCACTGAAGTCTTGGTGCCGCCGGAACAGCAGCGCCTCCATCGCGGCCACGGTCATCCCCTGCCCGTACACCGGGTTGAACGAACAGACGGCGTCGCCGATCGCGACCAGGCCGCCGGGCCACGAGCGGGTGTCCTCGAACGCGTTGCGGCGGCTGGCGGTCCGGGCGAACAGGTACACGGGCGACAGGGGTTCGGCCGGTCGCAACATCTCGGCGACCGGCAGCCGCAACGACTCCAGGAACTCCTGGTACCCCGAGGGATCGCGCGGCGGGTGGTCGCCACCGGCGCCCTGCGCGGTCACCATCAGCCGGTCGCCCTCGACCCGCATCACGGCGCAGCCGCGCGGGGTGCTCGGCGCGGACAACGACTCGGCGAGCACCGCCGGAAAGTCCGGTGGCGCGGTGTAGAGGCGGGTCGCGTAGCCGGTGCGTGAGTCGACCACGGATGGTTGCGGCACAACGACTCCGGCCGCCGCGAGCCACGTCGCCAGCTTCGACGAACGGCCGGAGGCGTCGACCACGAGGTCGGCGTCGATCCGGCCGTCACCGGTCAGCACACCATCCACAGTGGATCCGCTGAACGACAGGCCGGTCACGTGCACACCGTCGAGCACCTTGGCGGTGACGCGGCGGCGGATGTGCGTCTCCAGCAGTGGACGGGTGACCGTGAGCAGCGGCAGTCCGGTCCGGCCTCCGGCGGCCCAGCCGTGTGTGTTGAGCAACCGCGCGTCGCCCGCGTCGGTCAGGTACGCCCCGGCCGCCACCAGCTCCTGACGCAGACCGGGAAGCAGGTCCTCCATGATCTCCGCACCGCGCACGAGCAACCCGTGCACGTGCCTGCCCTGCGGCACCCCGGCGCGATAACGGGGTTCGTCGGACAGCTTGTCGCGTTCCAGCACCACGACGTCGCCGCCGATCACGTGCGCCACCAGCAGGCCGGCGATTCCGGCCCCGATCACCACGACCTTCACAACGTGCCCCCCGACTCGGCCCAAGCCCTTGCCCCCGAACGTTCCACGAGTGTGGCCGGGTGCCGGGCCTGGGCGGCGTCCAGCACGACACCCTTCGCGTAGAGCTCCGCGAGCTCGGGCTCCGTTTCAACTATCGAACAGGTTCGCCGAACCACTCGCGCAACCGGCCGGAAAGATCTTCCTGATCCTCACCGGCCCACACCACGTGACCGTCGGGCCGCAGCAACACGGCGGGCACGTCCAGTTCCTCGCTGACGTCCACGACGTGGTCGACCCGATCCTCCCAGCCCGCGACCGAAAGCCGGCCGGTCTGGTCGAGCAGCAGTCCGCGGCCGCTGTGCGTCAGCTCGTAGAGCCGGCCCCGCTTCAGAGCGACGTCCCGCAGCCGCCGGCCGACCAGCTCGTGCCCGGAACCGAAGTCGTACCGGATTCCGATCCCGGTGATCCGCTCGGTCAGGAACCGGTTCACCTCGTCGAAGTCCATCAGTTCGGAGAACAGCTTGCGGACAGCCTGCGGTCCCGGCTCGGTGGACATCAGCTCCATCATGGCGCGGGTGGTGGTGAGCACCTGCGCGGCCACCGGATGCCGTTCGGCCTCGTAGGTGTCCAGCAACCCCTCCGGCGCCCAGCCGCCGACCGCGGCGGCCAGCTTCCAGCCGAGGTTGAACGAGTCCTGGACGCCGAGGTTGAGCCCCTGCCCGCCGACCGGCGGGTGGATGTGCGCGGCGTCCCCGGCCAGCAGCACCCTGCCGACGCGGTAGCGCTCCGCCTGGCGCGTGGCGTCGCCGAACCGCGACAGCCAGCGCGGTGAGTGCACGCCGAAGTCGGTGCCCGCGTACACGTACAGCTGTCGTTTGATGTCCTCGAGGGTCGGTGGCGTGCGCCCCTCGGTCACGCCCTCCGCGGGCACGACGACGCGGAACAGCCCGTCGTCGCCGATCGGCCCGATGCCGAACCGCTTCTGGGTCTTGCGGACCTCGGTCATGGTGGCGGCCACCGTCTCCGCCGGTACGCCGACCTCCATCTCACCCAGCAGCGTCTCGACCTTGGTGGGCTCACCGGGGAAGCCGACCCCGATCAGCTTGCGCACCGTGCTGCGCCCGCCGTCGCAGCCGACGAGGTACCGCGTGCGCAGCCGCGTGCCGTCGGCCAGCTCCACGGTCACCCCGTCGTCGTCCTGGCTCAGCCCCACCAGTTCGGTGCCGCGCCGGACCTCGGTGTCCAACTCGGCGGCACGTTCCGCCAGCAGGCGATCGATGATCGGCTGCGGCATGCCCAGGACATGGGGATGCGTGGTGTCCAGCCGTTCGGGCACGGGCTTTTCGATACCGGCGAAGAATCCGTGCACCGGATACAGCTTGCCGTTCGCCAGAAACCGGTCCCACAGACCCCGCTGGTCCATTATCTCGATGCTGCGCACGTGCAGACCCATCGCGCGGACCACCTTGGTCGGCTCCGCGTCCCGCTCCAGCACCAGCACGTTCACGTCGTGCAACCGCAACTCGCTCGCCAGCATCAGCCCGGTCGGCCCGCCACCAGCGATGATCACGTCGAACATGAATCCCCCGTTTCAGCTTCGGCCGGCGAATTCTGCGGCATCACCGGGGTCTTGCGGCAAGCCCCCCGATGCGTTATACGTTGATAGTGGCAGGGAGTGCGGCTCCCTGCCTTTGTTGTATCCGTCCACAACGGACAACGTCATCGGCCGTTCTGCGGGCAGGGCCCTCCCGGCGTGAGATAGCAGCTCGCCCCGGTGCTGGGTGTCGTGGTCGTCACCGTGCTCGTCGGCAGCCGCGTAGCCGGCTCTACAGGAGCACGGTCGGCCAGCGCGAACACGCTCAGCACGATCGCGCCGCACACCGCGGCCGAACTGCCCACCACCGCGAGGGTCTTGCGACGCCGCCGCGTGCGCCGCCCGCGCTCGGAGATGCGGCCGATGTCGATGCCCAGCGGCGGCTGCTCGGACGTGATCAGGTCGAACAACGGCTTGACGTCGTCATCACGCATCAACAGCACCTCCCTTCAGGGTGAAATGCGGTCCCAGCCGTTGCCGCAGCGTGGCGAGGCCGCGCGCGCACTGGCTCTTGACCGTGCCGACCGAACAGCCGAGCGCCTCGGCGGTGTCCTCGACGCTCAGGTCGTTCCAGTAGCGCAGCACGAGCGCCGCCCGCTGTTTGGGCGGCACGGCGGCGAGCGCACGCCGCACGATGATCCGTTCCTCGAGCTCCACATCGGACGGTGCGACCGGCTCCGGCGGCAGGTCCGTGAGCCGTTCCCGCTTGCGCCAGATCAACCGTCGTTCGGCGAGATACGTGCGCACGATGATGCGGCGCGCGTAGGCGTCCAGTCCCCCGTGGTGCTCAAGGCGCGGCCACATCAGATAGAGCTTGAGCAACGCGGTCTGCGTGAGGTCCTCGGCGTGATGCCAGTCGCCGCACAGCAGAAACGCGGTAGACCGCAGGCCGTGCGCACGGCCTGCGGCGTACCGGTGGAACTCCTCGTCGTGACTCAGTGGTCGCACTCCCGCAGGTGGTCCTCACCCTTGAGCCAGTACACGCACTTGCCCTCAAACGGGTCGCCGGCGAACTTCGGCTGGGTGTCGGGCGCCTGCCGCACCTGGGGCGTGAGCTCGGCACGGGGCGGCTCCTCGGCGGCACCGGCGAGGGCGGGAACGGCGATGCCCACGGCCGAAGCGACGATCGCCGCCACGCCGAGGGCGATTCGAAAACGCGACATGACTCTCCCAGTGTTGCTGGTCAGGACAGTGACGCGTTACCAATGCGCGCGGCGTGGCGCGAGGTTGCATCGAATTTTCACCACTGCGGGTAGTGCGTGTTCCGGATCACGCGGGGAGCGCGTGTTCCGAGCACCATGACCTCCAGGCCCTCGTTGACCGTGTCACCGATGTCGAGCATCTCGACGTCGTCGTACGACGCCACCTTGCCGTGCTCACCCACGAACACGCAGCTCGCGGAGATCCACTCCGCGAGCGGGTAGAACCGCTGGCCGAACAGCCCTTCCAGCTCCTCGGCGATGTCGATCGCACCCGCGCCCGCCGCCTCCGGCTCGAAGTACAGCGAGGACCGGTACTCGCCTTCGAACACCGGCTGCACGCGCAGGTCACCGAGGCTCTCCAGCAGTTCCCGCGCCACATCGGACAGGTGGTACCCCTCGACGCTGAGCACCGCGTCCCACTGTTCGATGTCGACCCGGCGGTCCCGCGTCCAGCCACTCGCCTCGAGAGCGGCCACGAGCTCCGGCGAGAAGCCGTCGACGACCGTCATTCGGTGCCGCCTTTCACCACGTGATTCCGAGCGCCCGCAAGAGGGGTTGGCAGAAAGTGTCGCAGGGCGCGAGGGATGTTCCGTGCATGGTGGTGGGGCTGTTGACCGGCTTCACCCGGACGGCACGCACGGAACCGTTCTGCATCGCCTCCACGCCCTCCGCTGCGACCGCCTTGGAGATCGCGTTGACCTCGGCACACGAACCGTGCCTGCCGCCGACCGGCGCGATCTTCTCCATCTCCGCTTTCAGGTGGTCCGGCAGCGGCACCCCCTCACTGCTGTGCGCGTAGTACTTCTTGCCGGACGGCGACGTGTACTCGGCGGCGACACGTGGTGTGGCGGCCTGGTTCTCGCCGCGCAACGTGTCGGCGTACTGGCCCAGCGGGCACTTCTCCAGTCCGAGCGGGTCCATCCACGCCGTCGGGTTCGGCACGTACGCGCTCGGGTTCGGGCCGCCCTCCAGCCCCAGCGGGTCGTTGCTCTGGTAGCGGCCGGTCTCCGGGTCGTAGTACCGGTGGTAGTTGTAGTTGAGCCGGCTCTCCGGATCGTGGTACTGGCCCGGGAAGCGCAGCGGGCAACCGACTCCGGAATCGGCGCGCACACCCCACAACGACTCCTGACCGCGCCACGCCACCTCGCCCGCCGCGTCCACCAGTTCGGTGGCGGTGCCGACCAGGTCCGTGACGATGGCGTAGAACCGGGCGTCCACGCCGTCACGGTCGAGCTGGCTCACCGGGCGGAAGGTGCCGGGTTCGTACTCCCACGTCGTCGCCCCGCCGCCGTGAGACTGCTCGACGAGGTTCTTGTCGTCCCAGTGGAAGATCGTCTCCTCGGCCACGGTCACGCCGTCCGCGGCGAGCCGCTGCTTGGCGAACCGGCGGCCGAGCGCGTCGTACCGGTACCGCCAGCGCGTTCCGTCCGGGGTGGTGACCGCGAGCAGCCGGTCGTCGGAGCTCCAGGTGTAGTGCCAGACGTCCGCCTTGCGGGACAAGCGGGTCTGCCTGCGCAGCACCACGCGGCCCTGCCGGTCGTGCTGGTAGTGCACGGAACCGGCGCGCCGCAGAAGTGTGCCCTCGTACACGCGGGGACCCGCGGCCGACTCCACAGCGGCCGTGGGCCACGCCGCATGGACGACGTTGCCGGCCGGATCGTATTGGTACTGCTGGGATTCCGGCCCACCGCGCACACCCGTCACCCGGCCGCGGGCGTCGAGGTCGTAGTCGCGCGGCCCGGTGAGCTGGTCGACGACACCCTCCAGGTAGCCGTCCGACCGATAACGGTAGGAGCGGCGCAGCAGCAGACCACCCTGGCCGTGACCGGACACCGCCTGGGTGCGCAGCCGGTGGTTGCCGTCCCACGTCTGGACGAGCGTGGCCGCGCCGAGATCGCGCTCCACCTCACGGCCGGCGACGTCGTGCCGGAATCGCACCGTGCGCCCGGCGGTGTGCACCGCGACGGGCCGGTTAGCCGGGTCGTACTCCCACACACTGTCCACTCCGGACGGTGTGGTGCGGCCGACCCGCCTGCCGATCACGTCGTAGCGGGACGCGACCGTCATCCCGTTCGTCGTCTCCTCGACGACCCGGCCCAGAACGTCGCGGACGAAGACGGTGTCCGCGTCGGGGTTGGTGGCGCGCAGCACGCGGCCGAGCGGGTCGTAGGCGAACGTGGTGCGGACGCCGTCCGTGATCTCCTCGATCACGTTGCCCATCGGGTCGTACCGGTACCGGGCGGTCTCGCCGGCGCCGTTCGTGCGGGCGACGAGCTGGCCGGCGGCGTCGCGTTCGTAGTTCTGCACGCGGCCGTCGAAGTCGGTCTCGCGCACCAGCCGGCCGCACGCGTCGTACTCGTAGCGCCACACCAGGCCCTGCGGGTTGGTGACCGACGTGGGCCGCAGTTCGGTGTTGTAGCCGAACTCCGTGCGCGAACCGTCCGCCGCGATCTCGACGAGCGGGAGGTCGAAGCAGCCGAACTCGGTCATGCTGTCGCGGCCCAGCGCGTCGGTGCGGCGGACCGCGTTGCCCTCGCCGTCGTAGTGCCAGCGCTCGGTCGAGCCGTCCGGCAGCGTGCGGGACAACGGTTTGCCCTCGACGGTCCACGCCAGGCGCGTGACGCCACCCGCCGGGTCGGTGACGACCGAGACGCGGCCCAGCACATCGCGTTCGTAGGTGGTGGTCGCGCCCGCGGGATCTGTCGACGCCTGCAGCAGACCCGCCGCGTCGTGCCGCAGCGTGCTGGTCTGGCCGAGCGCGTCGGTGATCGTCGCGAGGTTGCCGCGGTCGTCGAACGTGTAACCGGTGCGCGCTCCGGTCGGGTCGGTGACCGACGTGCGGTTGCCGCGCTCGTCGTACTCCTGCGTCCAGACCGCGCCGTCCGGTTCCACGACGGTCGTGGGCAGGCCGAGCTCGTTGTACTCGGTGCGCAGCACTTCGCCGTCCGCACGGGTGAACACGGCCAGGTTGCCGTCCGCGTCGTACTCGCAGCGCACGGTGCGGCCGAGGGCGTCGGTGCGCGAGCGCAACCGGTGGTGGGAGTCCCATTCGGACGTCACGGCGTTGCCGAGCGGGTCGACCTCGCGGACCACCTGCAGCCGTTCGTTGAGGTGGTAGGTCGTGGTGTAGCCGAGCGAGTTCGTCGACTTGGTGACGAGGTTCGCGTATTCGAAGGTATAGCTGAGGAATCCGTCCTTGCCGTCTCCCTTGACGCACCGGCCTTCGCGGTCGTACGTGAAGCGGTACCAGACGCCGTTGCGGTCCTCCCAGCGGACGATCCGGCCGTCCGCGTCGTACTCGTACCGCATCTGCGAACCCGAGGAGTTGGCGACCTCGGCCAGGTTGCGGTCGTGGTAGTGATAACCGATCAACGGCACGTCGGGGCCGTCCGCCCGGCGCAGTGCGATCCCGGTGATCAACCCGTCGTTCGTGTCGACGCGGAGGTGGTAACCGCCGGAATGGCGGATCCCGGTGATCGTGCCCGCCGCGTCGTAGTCGACGTCGATCCGGTTGCCGTTGCGGTCGGTGATCGCGGTGATCGGCAGCCGGGACTCGGTGCCGGCGAAGTGGAAAGTCCTGCCCTGCTTGCGATCCGTGACGGTGTAGCCGTCCGCGGTGCGGGCCAGCCGCAGCGGCGCCCCCTCGACCGGCAGCACGAACCCGGAGTCGGCGGGCACCGGGAACTTCAGCAGCATCCCGTCCGCGGCGGCGAAGTGCACCGCGTCCGCCTCGACCTCGACCTTCTGATCCAATGTGGATGCCCAGGACCGGCCGAACCAGCGGCCCAGCCGGTGCGTCGACCGGTGCGTGCGGGCGATCACGAGCGGCAGTGCGCCCGGCAGGTCCACGTCGGTGGCCGTCGTCAGCATCACGCCGGTGGACACATCGACGGGGTCACCGACCGCCGGGGTGCCCTCGTTCGGCTTGGAGTTCGCGCTGGGGTTTTCGTTGTGGGAGCTGATGGAGTCGTCGGCGCCGGACGACCGGGTGCCGCCGCTCTCGCCGGTCGTGCCGTGCGGCTCGCCGCCGTGTGGCGCGGAGCCGTCTCCGGAGGTGTGGGTCGTGCCGCCCTCGTGCGGAGTGCTCGTGCCGTGCGTCTCGGGTGCTTTGGAGACGTGCGTTTCGCCGCCCACGCTGGACACGTGCGTCTCGCCGCCAGCGACATGTCCCGTGTGCGGCTCGGCCGAGGAGACGTGCATGCCGCCGCCGGTCTCGCCGTGCGGGACGTGCGGTTCCCCGCCGCCGCCGTGCAGCTCGGACATGACCTTCTGGACGCCGTGCCAGATCTCCTCGAGCTTGCTCATGATCGGGCGCAGCTTCTCGACCGAGTTGATCAGCTTCTTGATCGTCGCGCCGATCTTCTCGGTCCACGCCGCGACCTGCTCGACGACCTGGGCGACCACGAGCGGCGTGCCGAGCCCGAGGGTGAAGATCTCTTCGAGCGCGTCCTGGATGAAGTCGCCGACCGCCTGGGTGACCATGTCGCGGACCAGGCCGCGCACCACGCCGGTGATCATGCCGACGACCTTGACGACCGTGCTGATGGCGTTCGCGCACGTCACCGCGGTGGACAGGCCGTTGACCTTGCCCTCGACGTGCTGCCGGTAGGTGTCCGCGGCCGCGCCCGCCCAGTTCGCCGTGTCCCGGGACGCCGCGTCGGTCAGGTTCTTGGCGGCCTCACCCACCGCCTTGCCGATGTTCGCCCACGTCTGCGAGTAGGCGGTGATCTGGTCGACGTCACCGGCGAGCAGGTCCAGTGCGTCCTTCAACGGCTTGACGTGCTCGATCAGGAAGTTGAGGCCGTAGGAGATCAGCGTGCCGACCGGGTTCATCGCGATGGTCAGCAGGTCCATGCCGGTGCCGAGCGCGGCGATGCCGCCCTCGATCCAGCTGCCCGACTCCACCGCGTCGTACACCCCGGCGGCGTCGTCGATCAGGTTGATGCCGGTGTGCCAGGTCGTCGAGTCCTTCTTCTCCGCCAGAAGGGGATTGGTCACGACAATCTCTCCTCGATGCCCGCGAACGCTCTGGCGGTGGCCTGGTCGATCGTGTCGTAGTGCTCGGCGGTCGCCTTGACCTCGTCGGCCAGCTTGCCGATCGACTCCTGGGCGATCTTCAACGTGATCAGGCCGGGAGCGCTGACCGCCATCACGATCGGCACGAACAGCGGGCCGCAGATCATCCCGTACGCCTGCACGCCCATCGTGACCGACTGGGCCGCGTCCATCGCCTGCCCCAGCGTGTCCGCCACCCGTCGCACCGCCGCCACATGGTTGTGCAGCTCGGTGGTCACCACCTGGTATCCCTCGGCCACCGCGATCACTCCTCGTTCATGACGGACTCGCCGCCGAAGTCGTCATCGTCATTGGCAGGGCGCGGCGCCGGCCGGCCAGGCGGTTGTGGTTCGTCGGACGGCGGTTCGGGGAACTTCGCGCGGTAGTTGCCGACGATCGTGTCGACGGTCTGGGCGTCGTCGCCGATCGTCGCGGCCATCACCTCGGCCAGCTTCTCCGGCAGCTTCGCCTGCGCCCGCCGCATCGTCATGAGCACGGCGGCCGCGACCTCGGCGCCGGAGAGCTCCCGCACCTGGTCGGTGATCCGCATGTCGGTGACGTTGCCGCTCGAGTCGATCGACACGGTGACGAGCCCGTCCCGGGACGTCTCGGTCACCGAGATCTGCCCGGCCTGCGCCTTCATCTCCTGGTACCGCTCGGCTTTCGCCCTCGCGCGGGCGACCCACTGGTCCACTCCCGCGGTCGAGCTGAGGTTGCCATTCGCTGTCGGGCCACTCATCGCCGATCCCTTCCGCGGGCGCGTGAACGCACAGTCCGACGAAGGCTCTCAGCCCGAGGTTCCGCACATGGGAGAAACGTTCCACCGCCATCCGAACGGCCGAGGACAAACAGCTCAAACCGCCTCAGAGCACGCGGCGAACCCCGGGAATCCGGCGAATCAGGCCCGCGAGCAGGAAACAGACCGGAAGCACCACAAGCGACGCGAGGGCGAATTTCACGTGCGTGGACAGGTCCACCACCGCGAGGGCGTGCCCCGCCGCCGTCACCACGAACGCGTGCAGCACATAGACGGCGAACGCGCGATCCGCCAAGCGCCACTGGGTGTTGAGCTTGGCCCGGAACAAGGCGAGCAGCGCCAGCACGAGGCCGACCGCGAAGGTGGAGTCCCACAACGCGTAGAACAGCGAGCTCAGGGTGCCGTGCCCGAGCCACGCGTCGCCCCCACCGGCCAGCGCGAGCGGGAGGAACACGAGCGTGGCGCCGACCGCGAGGCCGAGCCCGGCCCAGCCCATTCGCGCGGTGACGGCGTGGAACCAGCCCCGCCGGTAGGCGAGCGTTCCCAGCACGAAGAGGCCGGCGTACTGCGGAAGGTAGGCGCTGGTCGGAAAGTCGACGACCGGAACGGTGAAGCCGATCGGGATCACGGTCCGCAGAGCGAAGGTGACCAGTGCCAGCACCGGCACGAACCCGATCACCGCGCGGAACGTGAGCGGCCGCGGGTCTCGTTGCCGCACCTGCGGTTTGGCGAGCCGGAAGGCGGCGTAGGCGCCGTCGAACACGAGGAGCGCGAGCACGAACCACAACGGCCCGCTGCCGATGGTGTCCAGGTAGCCGCCGTGGCCGGTGCCGAGATACAGGATCGGGTTGAGCACGAAGTAGAACACCACCAGCGGGATGCCCAGGCGGATCAACCGGTCACACAGGAAGGCACGCGGTCCCTTGCGGTCGTACGACCCCGGCGTGAAGTGGCCGGACAGCAGGAAGAACGCACCCATGAACCACGCCTGGTTCACCAACATGAAGACCGTCAGCAGCAACCCCGTGATCCCGCTGGTGGGTTGCTCGGTGTAGTACCAGGCGGGCAGCCCGCTGTACGTGGCCGCCACGTGGTGCAGAACCACCAGTGCGGTCAGCAAGATCCGCAGGTTGTCGACGAACCACAGCCTTCGCATGTTCCCCTCATTTCGTCCGATGTGGACTCGAAGTTAGGGAGTGCGCCGGTGCGCCGGTACGGGTCTGACCCCACGGAACGGTGTGGCTGGACCCACTGTCCGCAGGCGCCGCATGGTGCACAGTGGACGTCATGAAGTGGCTGAAGAACGCCTGTGTGGGGTTTTGGCGGGCGTGCGTCCTGGCGGTCGTCACGATGCCGGTCCCGGCCGTGTGGGCGGCCGCGATGGCGTTGTGGCTCTGGTGGGGCGGCAACCCGTGGTCGGCGATCGCGCCGCTCGTGTGGGCGTGCATCGGCACGTTCGCCCTGTCTCGTCCGGTGTGCCGGATGATCCGCGCCCTCGTCGCGAGCTGGACCGGCACCGTGATCACCGCCGGATACCGGCAGGCTGTGCCGGTCACCCGGATGTCGACCGGGTACTGGTGGAACGGCTTCTCCTACGAGCGCAGCAGCCGGGACGCGGTGCGCGACCAGCGGATGCGGCTGTGGTTTCGCGATCCCGCCACGTGGCGCGACCTGCGGTTCGTCCTGATCGCGCCGGTGACCATCGGCGTGGCCGCCGCCGTTCCGCCAGCCGCGGTGGCCCTCGCGTTCGTCAACCCGGTGTTCTTGCTGGGGCTCGTGAGTGCTCCGTACGCGTGGCGAGTGGCCGAGCCGGTGGCCGTCCGGTTCCTGCGCGCGTCGCCGGCCATGGTGGTGGGCGAGCTGACGGCCCAGCGCGCGGACACGACGATCGCGCAGGCCGCCGAGATCCGGCGGATCGAACGGGACCTGCACGACGGGGCGCAGGCCCGCCTGGTCGGGCTCGGGCTTTCCCTGGCCACGGCTGAAAAACTGATGGAAACCGACCCGGAGGGGGCCAAGGCGCTGCTGCGGGAGGCGCGGGCCGGCGCCGCCACGTCGTTGAGCGAACTCCGCGACCTGGTCCGCGGCATCAGCCCGCCGGTGCTGACCGAACGCGGGCTCGTCGACGCCGTCCGCGCGCTCGCCCTGGACAGCCCGCTTGCGACCGTCGTCAGCGCCGAGGTCCGGCCCCTTTTGGATCCACCGATCGAGTCCGCGGTGTACTTCGGCATCGCCGAGCTGCTCACCAACGCGGTCAAGCACGCGCACGCTTCTACGGCGCGGATCTCCATCTCCCGCAACGACTCCGGTCTCGCCGTCGAGGTCGAGGACGACGGCCGGGGCGGAGCCGTCCTGCGCGCCGACGGCGGCCTAGCGGGTCTGCGCCGACGTCTCGCGGTCTTCGACGGCACGTGCGAGATCACCAGCCCGGCCGGCGGCCCGACCCGTGCGGTATTGGTGGTGCCATGCGAATCGTGGTAGCCGAGGACCTCTATCTCCTGCGGGACGGCATGGTCCGGCTCCTGGAGGCGTACGGGCACGACGTGGTGGCGACCGCGACCACCGGGCCCGAGACGCTCGACGCGCTGCTGACGTTGCGCCCGGAAGTCTCCATTGTGGACGTCCGCATGCCGCCGACCCAGTCGGACGAGGGTCTGCGCGCCGCGCTGGCCGCCCGCCGCGAGGTGCCCGGACTGCCGGTTCTGGTGCTGTCCCAGCACGTCGAGCAGTTGTACGCCCGCGAGCTGCTGGCCGACGGCGCCGGTGGCATCGGCTACTTCCTCAAGGAAAGCGTTTTCGACGCGGACCAGTTCATGGACGCCCTCGAACGCGTCGCCGGCGGCGGGACCGCGCTGGATCCGGCCGTCGTCACCAAACTGCTCTCCAGCCGGCCCACCGACCGGCTCACCGAGCGGGAGCACGAGGTGCTCGGGCTGATGGCGCAGGGACTGTCCAACCAGGCCATCGGCGAGCGACTCTTCCTGAGCCCGAGCGCCATCAGCAAGTACACCACCTCGTTGTTCGGCAAGCTCGGGATCACCGATGACGAGAACCACAACCGCCGCGTCCTCGCCGTGCTCACCTATCTTGGTAGCGTCTGAAGGTTGTGTCTCAACCGCACTTTCCACCCCAGCAGAATCCACAGCAGTGGCCCCAGCAGCAGTGGCAGCAGCAATGGGCGCCACCTCCGCCGGTCAAGAAGGGGCTGTCCCCCGCGGTCAAGGTCCTGATCGGGTTCGGCGCGCTGCTCCTCGTCGCCGCGGGTGTCGGCATCGCGATCAGGCTGCCCCATCCGGAGAAGCAGGCCGCCCAGCTCAACGTCGGCGACTGCGTGCAGCTGACCGGCGCCGGAGACGACGCGGACGCGGTGAAGACGGGCTGCGACACATCGCCGTACATGGTGTCGATCGCCGGTGTCGACAAGGGCGAGTGGAACTGCTCCGAGGGCTTCTACCGGGTGGCGATCAAGAGCCCGCGGAAGAACAACGTCGCGCTCTGCCTCGCGCTCAACGGCCACGTGGGCGACTGCTTCGACGACATCGACGCCAAGACGCCGCCGAAGCTCGTGGACTGCTCGAAGGCTCGGGTGAAGGTGACGAAGCTGCTCGACAAGGTGAGCGCCACCGGGCAGGAGTGCGGCGACGCCAAGCAGCACCTGTCCTACTTCACCGGCTCCGATGCGCGGTTCAAGCCGCCGGCGACGATCTGCTTCGGCGACCCGTCCTGACCGGTCGGGGCGTCTTGACTTTGTGCTTTAACGCGGCTGCGCCGCGACACGTTGGCATTTTCGTGCGGGCCAGGCGCTAGGGCGCCTGTCCCGCACGAAAATGCCAACGTACCGAGACGGTGGTTGGCCGCCGTCGTGGTCCCGATCCGTTGGCCGGGTTGCGTTTGTTCGGTGCGGTTGCGGGCGTGGTTGGGATGAGCTGGCTGGAGTTGGCACCGTTTTTCCCATGCGTCAGCTCACCATGTGCAGCGGGTTACGTCTCGGCTGCCGTAGCGGATCGAGGAACGCCGGTGGGATGAAGTACGGGATTCCGTTGAGCAGCTTCACTTCCCAGTCGCTGTGGTGGATCAGGTCGTGATGTCGTCGGCAGAGCAGCACGCCGTTGTGCAGGCTGGTTTTGCCGCCGTCGGCCCAGTGTTTGATGTGGTGGCCTTCGCAGTGCCGTGGCGGCCGGTCGCAGCCCGGGAAGGCACAGCCCCTGTCCCGCGCGACCAGCGCTCGGCGTAGGCCACTGTTGAACAACCGCGCCTTGCGGCCGACGTTGAGGGGCTGCGAGCGGCTGCCCATCACGATCGGGATGACGCCTGCCTCGCAGGCGAGTTTGCGCAGCTGCTTGACCGGGATGCGTTCCTGGTTGTCCAGCACCGCGTGACCGGTCTTCGCGGCCAGGTCGTCGTAGGACACGGTCACGGCGAGGGTGACGGTCTCGCCGCCGTGCTCGGGCAGGACGTCGGCGCGCAGCACCAGGTTGATCAGCTCGGCGAAGGCGTCGCCCTGCCGTTCGGCATAGGTGCGCGTGTCGGGGCCGTCCGGGCCGGTGGGGCGGGGCTTGGCCAGCGGGTCCAGCGCGCCCAGGAGCTTGGCGCCGGTCTCCGGGCCGAGATCGAAGCTGCCGCGGCAGCGGCCGCGTTCCATGCGGGCGATCAGCTGGTCACTCGGTGGCGCCGGATCCTTCTCGTCGGGTTCCTCGTCGTTCTGGAACATCCGATAGATGATCTTCTTGCCGAAGTCGCGGATCGCGCCCGGCTCGAACGTCCGGCCGAACTCCGCCAGCTCCCGCTCGACGAACGCCGTCTTGTCAGGCGCGGCATCGGCAGGCACGTTCTTCATCGCCCTGGCGATCGCGTCGACATGCTCCTCGGTCAACGCGCCCTCAGCAAGCGCCTCGGCGGTGGCCGGAAGTTCGGGCTCGATCGTCGCGCCGGACGGGCCCAGCTGATGCGTCAGCAGCCGCGCCCGGCGCAGCTTCGCCTTCGACACGCTCGGATCCCAGTGCACCCGGTCCTTCAACACCCCGACCAAGTCCTTGTAGCCCAGCTCGGCCGCCAGGCCACGCCGGTCCATCTCGGCGATCCAGCGCAGCAGCCGCTCATGACGCGCACGGATCTCACGCTCCATCTCGGCGAAGCCGTCAAGCAGCTCACCGCTGGAGAGGAGGGACAGATCCGTGTCGACCACGTGTTCGACACTACCGCAAGATCACCAGCAAACAGGCCGTGTACCAGCGAAAACAAGCCACACGAACGGGTGAACCTCGTTCAAAAAACGATCAAAACGCAAGCCACCTCATCCCAGCCACGCCCGCAACCACACCGAACGAACGCAAGTCTGGACAGGATCGGGACCACGACGGCAGCCAACCACCGTCTCGGTACGAGGCACGCCGACGAAGGAGGCATGCCTCGTGTCGCGGCCGCAGGCCGCGTCCAAAGCCAACAAGCGACAACACGAAAATCAGCCGCGACCGTCAGGCGAGACGACGCTGAGCGCCTGCGCCGCGGTGCGCGCGACGAGCTCCGGCCGTCCATCGCGCGGGCGCGTCGTGCGGTAGTGGAAGGACAACACGCCCAGCAGTTCGTCGCGGGCATCACGCAGCGGGTACGACCACACGGCCCTCGTGCCCGCCAGCATGAGGGCCTCGAACGTGGCGAGGTCCGCGAAGAGCGGGCTGGCAGCGATGTCGTCGACGAGGACGGATTCCCCGGTCGCGAGGACCGCGCCGCACGCGCTGGGGACGCCGGCGTCGACCGCCGCGAAGAAGTCGAGGAAGGCAGGGGAGAAGCCACGCTGCCGTTCGATGGTCAGCACGCCGGTCTTGGAGTGGTAAAGCTGCAGGTCACAGGCGTCGGCGTCGCCCACGACGACCGCGGCGACGATGATCGCGTCCAGCACGGTCCGCCGGTCGGCGACGCCGAGGAACTCGTCGTGGACCAAGGCCGACGGGTCGCCGCGCAGCCGGTCGCGGACGTCGGCCAGCAGGGCCAGGCGGGTGCTGTTGATCTCGGCGTCGACCACGCGTTGCTGCGCGGCGGACACCTTCATCAGACCGTGGATCTCCTGGTCGGTGTCGATGAGCGAGAACATGCACCCGGCCGCCAGCGCGGCCTGCCGCGCACGCAGCAGCACGCTCAGCGCCTTCGCACCGGCGAGCCCCATGTCACGTGTGTCGACGACCACCTTGCCGCCCCGGCCGGCGCTCTGCACCACGTCGGCCAGCGCCGTGTGCAGCGCCCCGGCGGCGTCGTCGTCGAACGTGCCGGAAAGCACCACGAAACCGGCGGCACCGGGTCTTTCGATCCGGGCCGTCCCCGTGCCGAGCTCATCGGACGTGTGGTTCACGGCCACCACTCCCGCTCGAGTTCCCCCGAGCAGTATCGCACTCCGGCCGCCCGATGAAGATCACCTTCGAGCCCGGCTCGCGCGGACTCTGCCATGCTGTTCCCATGACCGGGTCCCGCGTGCTCGCCGCCGGCCACTACCAGCCGGCGAAGGTGCTGACGAACAACGACATCGCCAAGATCGTCGACACGAGCGACGAGTGGATCCAGAGCCGGGTCGGCATCAAGACCAGACACATCGCCGACCCCACCGAGACGGTCGACTTCATGGCCGCGAAGGCCGCCGAACACGCCCTGAGCGGCTCCGGCCTGACCCCCGCGGACATCGACCTGGTCATCACGGCCACCACCACCGCGATCGACCGCTCCCCCAACGTCGCCGCCCGCGTCGCCGACACCCTCGGCCTCGGCTCCCCGGCCACCATCGACGTCAACGTCGCGTGCTCCGGCTTCTGCCACGCCCTGGCCACCGCCGACCACGCCATCCGCGCCGGCGCCGCCCGCAACGCCATCGTCATCGGCGCCGAACGCCTCACCGACTTCACCGACTGGACCGACCGCACCACCTGCGTCCTGACCGCCGACGGCGCCGGTGCCGTCGTCATCACCGCCGCCGACAAACCCGCCATCAGCCCCGTCGTCTGGGGCTCGGTGCCGTCGCTGGGCAGTGCGGTGCGCATCGAGGGCAACCCCGGCACCTTCGCCCAGGAAGGCCAGGCCGTCTTCCGCTGGGCCACCCAATCCCTGCCCGGCATCGCCCGCGAGGTCTGCAACCGCGCCGGCATCACCCCCGAAGACCTCGGCGCCGTGGTGTTCCACCAGGCCAACCTGCGCATCATCGAACCGCTGGCGCGCAAGCTCGGCGCCGTCAACGCCGTCATCGCCCAGGACGTCGTCACCTCCGGCAACACCTCCGCCGCCAGCGTCCCGCTCGCCCTGTCCAAACTCGCCGCCGACAAGGCCGTCCCGTCGGGCACCCCCACCCTGCTGTTCGGGTTCGGCGGCGGCCTGGCCTACGCCGGCCAGGTCATCGAGTTCCCCTGACAGTCCACTGTGGACAGTCTATGATCATCGTTCGTGTTCGACGCAGGCACGAGACGACCGCAGCGAACCGTGCTCGGCGTCGTGCACAACGTCACGTCGGCCACGCGGCTGCTGGACGTGCTGCCGCTGGTGGCGACCGACCCGCGGGTCGAGGTGGCCGTCACCTGCACGAACTCCTCGCCGTTCACCGCTGACGTCGACCCTTACCTGGCGGCCCACGGCTTCCGCACCGTGCCGTGGGACGAGCCGGGGCACGCCGACCTGGCGATCGCGGCCAGCCACGGCCGCCTGCACGAGCTCGGCACGCCGCTGGTCGTGCTGCCCCACGGGACCGGCTACAACAAGTTCCTGAACGGCTCGGTCTTCGGCATGGAACCGGCCTCGCTGCTGCACAACGGCCGCGTGATCGCGTCGTCGCTCGTGTTCTCACACGACGAGCAACTCGACCGGCTGCGCCGCTCGTGCCCCGAGGCGCTAGGCGCCGCGGTCGTCGCCGGCGACCCGTGCTTCGACCGAATGCTGGCGAGCCGGCCGCTGCGGCACACCTATCGCGACGCGGCGGGCGTGCGCCCCGACCAAAAACTCGTGTTCGTCTCGTCGACGTGGGGCCCGTCGTCGCTGTTCGACGCGACGCCGGACCTGGTCCGAACCCTGCGCGCGGAACTCCCGCTGGACGAGTACGCGATCGCGATCGCCCTGCACCCCAACGTGCAGGCGCTGCACTCACGCTGGCAGGTCGAACGCTGGTTAGACGCCTGCCTACGCGCCGGTGTCGCGCTCATCCCGCGGGCCGAGGGCTGGCGCGCGGGCCTGGTCAGCGCGGACCTCGTGGTCGGCGACCACGGCAGCGTCACGTTCTACGGCGCCGCGCTGGGCACACCGACGCTGCTGGCCACCTGGCCACACGACCGGCTCGACCCCGGATCCCCCGTCGGCCGCTTCGTCGCCGCGGCCGACCGGCTCGACCGCTCCACACCGCTGGAACCGCAGGTCCGCGCGGCGTTGCACGACCAACGCACGCACGACGACATCACCGGCCTCACCACGTCCGTGCCCGGTTCGTCGGCCCGGCTGCTGCGCACCGAGCTGTACCGGCTGCTCGACCTTCCCGAGCCCGCCGACGCCGCCCCCACACACGCCGTCCCGCTGCCCCAGTGGCGAGTCCGGCCGCCAACGGTCGAGGCCGTGCGGATCGAGTACACCGTGTCGGACAACTCCCTGAACGGCACCGTCGTCCGGCACGCCACCGACCCCCGCCCGCTGCCGGCACACACCTATCTCGTCGTGTCGACCGACGAACCCACCGCGACGGCACTGGAACTCGCGGACGCGGTCGTGCACGCCCGGCCCGGCGACGCCCACGCCTGGATCACCGGCACGCTCGCCGCGCTCCCCGGTGCGATGGTCGCGACCGCGCCCATCGACGACACCACGTGGCTCGTCGGCACCCGGACCGGCTGCATCGCGTTCACCTCACCGGACGGCGACGGCCGCGTGTGGGCTCCGCTGGTGCTGGCGTGGCTCGAACGCCACCCGCTCGAGGACTTTCCACACCGGGTGTGGCTTCAGTCCAGCCGCTCCTGGAGGGCCTTCGCGGCCCAGATCTGACCGCGCTCGGTGTAGATCTCCAACGCCTGCCGGTACTCGCCGAGCGCCACGAGGATCTCCGCGCGGTCGAGCTGCCGGTCGAGCTCGGTCATGATCGCGAGCGCCTCCAGCAACAACTCCCGGCGACCGCTCTTACGCCCTTGCCACAGCAGTACCTTCGCGAAGTTCACCGGCTCGGACGACTCGAACTCCGCTTTCGCGCGCTCCAGCAACTCCAGCGCCCGATCAGCCTCTTCGACCTTGGCGAGGTGCAGGCACGCCAATGCGCGGCGCCTCGGATCCTTGATGTCCTCGGCGAGTTCCAGGTTGTGCCGCAACAACCTCTGGGCCTCGGCCTCGTTCCCGGCGTCGAACGCCGCGAGCCCAGCACCCTCCACCGCGGTCGCTTTGAGCTCCGGGTCAACCGCCACCCCGGCAGCCTGCTCGAACAACTCCCGCGCCTCGGCCGGCCGATACCGGAACCTCATCGCGAACCCCTGCTGCACCAGCAACAACGCTTTGAGATCAGGCAGTTCGAGGTGCTCGGCGGCCGTGATCCCGAGCGGGTGCGTCGCGAGCACGTCGTCGGCGTACTTCTCCGACTCCAGCAACCACCACTGCGTCACGCACAGCCGCAGCACCGTTCGAGGCTCGTCCAGGTCGGCGGCCAGCTTCACCGCCGCGCGCAGGTTCAGCCGCTCGTCCCGCATCCACTGCGCCGCCACGTCCTTCGCAGCGAACGGTTCGTCCACAAGGGACTCCGGGAAGTAGCGCTTGCGCCACGGCCGCGCTCCCACAAGAGACTCGTCGGCGGCCACCGCCCTCGCCTCGTACCAGCGCAGCATCATCCGCCGCACCGCGGCGCGCACCTCCGGCGGGTCGACGGCTTCCGCGACCCGCCGGGCGTGCTCGTGCACAAGCTTGTTCACGGTCAGCCGCCCGGACCGCGGAAACTCGACGATCCGCATCACTTCGAGCTCCCGCAATGCCCGCCGATCGGCACCGAGAGCGGCGAGGGGCACATCCTCCCAGCGCGGATGCAGCCCGATGACGCGGTACCACCGCTGCGACTCGGTGCTCAACCGCTCGTAGCCGACGCCGAACACCTGGCCGAGCGATGGCTCGCCACCGACCGTCATGCCGGTGATGCCGACCTCGTCGAGCTCGTCCAAGAGATCCCGCACAGACATGCCCTGCGACTCGGCCAGCACCAGACCCGCCACGCACAGCGCCGCCGGCAGCCCGGCGCACTTCTCCACCAACACGTCCCGGCCCGGCTCGTCCGCCCGGTCGCCGATGATGGTCCGCAGCAGCTCAACCGCCATCTCCGGTTCGAGCGGCGCGATGTCGAGCTGCCGGGCGTTCTCCTGATGCAACGCGGCGAACGCACCGTGCCCGGTCACCAGCACCATCGACCCGCCACGACCAGGCAGCAACGGCCGTACCTGCGCGGGCGTCACCGCGTCGTCCAGCAGAACCTGGAACGACCGGCCGTCGGTCATCGACTTGAACAGTCCGGACCGGGCCCCCAGCCCGGCCGGAATCTGGTCGCGGCCCAGGCCGAGTGCGGCGATGAACTCGGCGAGCACCTCGCTGGGCGCCTCGGCCTCGTCGGTCCACGCGCCGAGATCCGCGTAGAGCTGGCCGTCCGGAAACTGCTCGCGGGTGTCGTCCAGCCACTTCACCGCGACCGTCGACTTCCCGCTGCCACGCTGCCCGCGCAGCACCCGGATCACCGGCTTGTCACCACGCAGGGCCAGCGCCTCGTCGAGTTCGCCCAGCACCCGCTTCTGGTTGACGAGCCGGTCGATCGCGGAGGGCAGCTGATGCGGCTTGGGTAGCTCGACCCCGTGGAAGTGGATCTCGCCGACCGACGCCGCCTGCACGACGTTGCCCGCCTGACCGCTCATCACGTTGTCCACGCCACGCCTCCCCGGCCCTTGATCAGTCGAGCGTATCGGCCGGGTAAAACGTGAAGGACAGCGTTTAACGGAAATCCACAGGCGCGATCACCCGCCTGGGTCAGACCGCCGCGAACTCCTTGGTGTCGTCAGTAGCGAGGTGCCCGTTCAGACTCGGCTCGTGCATCTCGTGCTTGGGCGCCGAAAGATCGGTCTCCGCGGCACTGTTGGCCAGCACACCGGCGAGCACCCCAAGCGTGATCACGCCGAGAATCGCGCCGGCGTTGCGGGCACCGGTGTCCACCGCCGGATAAGCGCCGTCGAACACGGTCGACTGCATCATCATGGCCCAGCACACGAACGCGGCCGGCGGGATGAGCATGCGCATGAAATCGCCTCTGTGGAACAGGTTCTGCCCGACTCTGCCGACGAGGTACACGCCGGACGCGAGCAGCAGCAGCGCCCAGAACACCCAGCCGAGCGTCGCCGCGTTCGCCTGGCTGATCACCGTGACGACCTCGCCCTGCGCGGTCATCGCCTTGGTGGTCAGCATCGGGATGATCAGGGCGTGGGCGGCGAGCACCTCCGCGGGCACGAGCGCCGCGACGGCGTCGAGGACCAGGGCCGGTCGCGACGTCTCGCCGGGTTTGGCGGTATAGCGGCTGACCGTGCGCTGCGCGTAGAGAATCGTGCTCATCGGGACGCCCCTTTCGTACCGGATCGACGCCCCAGAGAGTCCTCCTCCATTTGCGACAAATCGCTAACCCGATCAGGTGATCACAATGGCGTTGCGTTACGGCAAAGGGTGTAACGATCAGCGGCATTCCGTCTGGCGTGGCACACCGGGGAAGAACCGCTTCCACTGCTCGGCGTCCAACGGCCCCGCCCGGCAGACCTCTTCGGCGACCTTCGAGACGTCCGGTGTCCACGTCGTCGCGGTGCCCCGGCCATAGCCGCGAACGGTTCCGTCCGCGGGGAACGTCAGCATCGACATGTCGGCCGCGGACGCCGCCTCCAGCGGTGCGTCCAGGAGCTTGTCGTCTTCGACGCGCCACACCGTGGCGGACCGGTCGCCGTTCAACGCGCCGAGCACGTGCCCGTCCTTGCTGAACGAAGGCGCGTGGTAGCGGCCGGGATTGCGGTTGACCGTCATGAGGTTGCGCACACGCGTGGGATCCTTGGTGTCCCACAGGGAAAGCGTGCCGTCCGGGTTGGTGGTGGCGAACAGACCCGTCGGGCCGAACGCGCCGCCGTTGTCGCCGGTGCTCAGCCCGACGACGGCCACCCGCCGCGGTTCGGCCGGCGATGCCATGTCCCACAACGACACCGGCGACGTCTCGCTGCCGGTCGCGAGGACCGAGCCGTCCCGGTTGAACACCGCCCACTGCGCGTCGTACAGGAACACCTTGAGCTGCTTGGGGTTTCGCGGATCCTCGATGTCCCACAACCGGGTCGACCGGCCGCTCGACACGGCGAGCACGCGGTTGTCCGGCCGCAACGCCACCGCGTCGGCCTTGCCCTCGATCCGGCCGATCTCGCACGGCATCTCGCACGTCGCGTCCCACAGGCGGACGTCGTCTCCCGCGGTGACGATCCGGCGTTCGTCCGCACCGCGGACCACGACCGGATAGGTGCCGGTGAGGCTGAAGAGCTTGTGGTCCGGGTGCACGGCGTCGGCCGGCAACGCCGGCGAGGGCGCTGGGACACCCGGAAGCGGACCCGGTACCGGCAACGACGGCCCGTCCTGAAACCGCGAGTGCGTCGCGTGCGCGTTGACCAAGCCGTTGCGCGCCTCGGGACTCGGCGCGAGCCGGTACGCGGCGAGCGCCACCCGCGCCGCGAGCCGCGGGTCGTCACCGCGCAGGAGATCGGCGTCCTGAATCGCCTTGCGCGCCACGGCGACGTTGCGTTCACGCTCGGCCATCCGTTGCGCGTCGACCGCGACGAACACCGCGACCGCGAGCAGCGCGACAACGACGTTGAGCAGCGCGATGAGCTGCCGCAGCCGCCGCGTCCGCCGGCGTGCCCACGCCTCGTCGGCCTGCTGTTCGGTGAGGCTCGCGTCGAGGAACGCCTGCTCGGAAGCGTTGAGCCCCGTCTCGCATTCGCGCGCGACGGCGAGCCGGGTGCCACGGAACAACAGGCTGGGGTCGCGCCCCAGCGACTCCCACTGCCGCGCCGCCTCGGTGAGCTGCCGGTGTACGCGCAGGCCGTCGCGGTCGGCGTTCAGCCACTCCGTCAGCCGCGGCCACGCCCGGATCAACGCCTCGTGCGTGATCTCGACGCCGTCCTGGTCGCGCACGAGCAGGCGCGCGGACGTCAGGCGGTCCAGGACGACCGCGAGGTCCGGGTCGTCGTCGAGCTCGTCGATCCCGATGCGGCGCTTGGTGTCCTCGGTCCCGTCGCCGGGTGCCGTGAGTCGGCGGAAGAGGTTCCGCGCGAGCAACCGTTGCCGCACATCGAACTCGCCGTACACCGACTCCGCGGTCTTCGCGAGCGCGCCGTCGATGCCACCTGACGCGTGGAAGCCGGCGAGGGTCATCATGGTGCCCTGCCTGCGCCGCCACGTTTCGAGCAAAGCGTGTGACAGCAACGGAAGCACGCCCGCACTGCCGTGCACCTGTGCGACGAGGTGCGCCAGCAACGCGTTCTCCACCTTGCCGCCCGCGCCGAGCGCGGGCTTGGTGATCGCGCGGCGCAGCTCGTCCGGCGACATCGGCCCCACGGTCACGTGCGCGGACTCGACCAGCTCCGCGTACATCGAGCAGTGGGCGAAGAAATCCGCGCGGACCCCCAGGACCACGCGGACGTTCCCGGTCGCGGCGGCGGCGAGCGCGGCGATGAACCGGCCGCGCTCCTCCTCGCCGCACAGCGTGAAGACCTCCTCGAACTGGTCCACGATCAGCACGACCCCGCGGTCGATGGCCGCCTGCCGCAACAACAGGTGCAGGTCGCGCGGATCGTCGAGCTGAGCCTGCGGCAACCCGCTGACGCGTGCGATCTGCTGCGCACACCGTTCGAACGGCCGATCGCCCGGCGTGACGACCACGACCCGGCCGCGCAACCGCGGCGCCAGCCCGGCCCGCAGCAGCGACGACTTGCCTGACCCCGAGGCGCCGAACACCGTGATGAGGGATTCCTTGCGTGCCAGCAGATCCTCGGTCAGCCGCTCGCGGCCGAAGAACCGGTCCGCGTCGCCGGGCCCGAACGGCGCGAGCCCCGTGTACGGCGCGGGAGCGTGGTCGACGGCCGGCGCGGGACTGGCACCGGCCGCGATGGCGTGCCACCGGTTCTCCCACTCATCGGTGTCGCCGTCACACGCGCGCACGAACGCCAGCGTCACGTCGAGGCTCGGCAACCGCTTTCCGCCCGCCGCCTCGGACAACGTCGCCGCCGAGTAACCGGCGCGCCGGCCCAGCTCGCGGTACGGCGGTCCGCCCGCCCGTTGCCGCAACGACCGCAGGTCCGTCGCGAAGCCGCTGAGCGGTGTCCCGTCGTTCGGCAGCGGACGTTCTGACCTGGGCACATCCGCAGCGTGCCAGGCGTGGTGGGGGCGATCACGACGTTTCGCCGATCCTTGCACCATGCCTGTGGACAACTCCGCTCGACGCCCCCGAACTGTCGGTGTCATCTGGGAGAATTGAAATTAGGGGGTCCCCCTGCGCCGGGGACGCCTGTGCGAGCGCGGCCGCATAAGTGCGCAGCCGATGAGCACTTTGACTGCCACACTGGCCGCATGCGTGCTGACCGCCTCGTCGCCATGCTGCTGTACATGCAGACCCGCGACCGGGTCACGGCCGCGGAGCTGGCCGACGAGCTCGAGGTCTCCGTGGCCACGGCCCGCCGCGACCTCGAAGCGCTCTCCGCCGCGGGCGTGCCCGTGTACCCGCAACCCGGCCGCGGCGGCGGCTGGTCGTTGCTCGGCGGAGCCCGCACCGACCTCAGCGGCCTCACCGCGACGGAGGCACAGGCGTTGTTCCTGCTGGCGGGTCCGGCCGCCGCCGTGTCGAAGGAGGCGAAGTCCGCGCTGCGCAAGCTGGTCGGCGCCCTGCCGGGCACCTTCCGTGCGGACGCCGAGGCGGCCGCGGGCGCCGTCGTGATCGACCCCGCCGCGTGGGGCGCGCACACGAAGGACCGTCCGGAGCTCGTCGACGTGCTGCAGACCGCGGTGGTCCGCCGCCGCAAGGTCCGGATCGGCTACACCAACCGCGATCGGCAGACCACGCAACGCCTCGTCGACCCGTGGGGCCTCGTCGACAAGGACGACATCTGGTACTTCCTCGCCGGCACCGACCACGGCCAGCGCACCTTCCGCGTCGACCGCATCGCGACCGCCGACGTCACCGACCTGCCAGCCGAGCGTCCCGGCGACTTCGAGCTCGCGGAGGCGTGGGAACGGACGGTCGCCGAGGTGGAACGCAAGCGCTCGACCGTCGAGGCGACCGTGCTGATCGCGCAGCGGCACGTGTGGGTGCTGCGCGACCAGTTCGGCCGTCAGTGCGAGGTCGGCGAAACCCGGCCGGATGGGCGGGTCGAGGTCAGGCTCGCCGCCCCGGCCCCGGTGATGATCGCGCAGTGGCTCGCGGGCTGGGGCAGTGCGATCGAGGTGGTCGACTCCGAACCCGTGCGCCAAGAACTGGCCCGCATCGCCGGAGAACTCAGCGCGCTGTACGGCTAGTCGTCGGCGGCACGCGCGGCCCGGCAGGCCAGGTGCACCGCCAGCCGCTCGTCGGCGTTCTCCAGACTCACCCCGAGCAACTGCTCCGCCCGGCTGATCCGCTGCGACACCGTGTTCCGGTGCACCCCAAGGCGTGCGGCCGCGGCGGACGTTACCGACTCCTCGTCGAGATACACCGCGAGCGTCCGCAACAGCTGGCCGTCCTCCACCCCGGCCAGCGGGTCGAGCAACCGCGAAGCCTGTTCGACCAGGGCCGGTGTCTCGGCGGCCAGCGACAGCAACCGCCGGACGCCGAGCTCGTCGATGTGCACGACCTGCGCCGGTCCGGCCATCCCGGCGGCTTCCCTTGCCTCGCCGAGGGTTCGGGCGATGCCGCGCGCGCCGGGATGCGGCCGGCCGACACCCGCGACGAGGTCGCACATGGCCACCGCCTGTTGCAGCCGCAGGGTCAGCTCGCGGTGCTGCGACTGCGGCGGTTCGCCGTCGTTGGTGAGCCAGAACGACCAGCCGTCGGCGCCCTCGACGAGCTGACCGTGCAGGCCACGCCGGGCCAGCCCCGCGCGCAGGAACTCGGTTCGGTTGGTGTCCAACGCGATCCGGTGGTCCGGGGTCTGCGGCACCGCGTAGACCCCGGTGTGCCAGCCGTCCAGCCGCCAGCCCGCGAGCACGGCCTGCTGCACGAGGTGCGGCGGCACGTCGTCACCGCACGCCAGCAGCTCGGCGAGCAGGGATCCTCGCGACCGCGCCCGGCGTTCCACGTCGAGCCGCTCCTCGGCGACCCACTTGCCCAGCGCCCACGACGCGACCTGGCTGACCTGCGTGACGGTCTCGATCCACCGGCCGCCACCGGACCGCACGTGCGAGACCAGCCACAGCCGCACGTGCCCGGTCCGGTCGCTCTCGACCGGCACGGCGACGGCCCAGCCCTCGTCGACCTCCGCGGCCCCGGCGACGCTGCCCGCGAGCAGGGACTGCGGCAGTCCCGGCGGGGTGGTGCCCTCGATCGCGGTGCCGTCCGCACTCACGACGGCGGCCGTCACCCCGAGTTCGTCGGCCAGGATCGGCAGCACGGACGCCGGGTCCGGTTTGCGCCGCCGCATCCGCGCGGTCACGGCGTTGAGCAACCGGGCCGCGGACAGGTCGGGGCGGCGGACCGCGGTGCGCAGCGCGTCGGCGACGAGCAACGGATCGCCCGCCTGGGTCTGCAGCAGGGGCACGCCGAGCCGGTTGGCGAACGACAACGTTGCCGCGGACGGCGGCTGGTACGAACCCGCTTCCGGCCGGACGAGCACGACGGCGCGCACGTCCGCGCTGTACGCCCGGCGCAACGCCACCTCGACCAGGTAGGGCGCATGACCGGTGAGGATCACCAGGTCGCCCGCCGAACAGGCCTCGACGGCCCCGATGTCCGCGGCGAGCCGGACGTCGAGCACCTCGGTGTCGATGCCGCGCGCGCCGGCGAGCACCTCGCAGTCCGGGAGTGCCCCGACGCCGAGCAGATCGCGGACGGTCAGCGAGTCGGCCGTCACGACTGTCCAAAGGGGAGGTAGTCGAGGTCGTACCCGAACGCACGCGGGTCGACCCGGCCGAGCATCCGCGGTCGCACCCACTGCGGTGGTGCGGGCAGCGCCACGATGTCGATCACGGTGCCGTAGCTGAGCCGTTCGGTGCCGATGGCCCGGCCCGACTCCGCGTCCAGGCAGCAGATCAGGTCCGGTGTCGTCACCAGCGGCTCGCCGTCGGCCAGCACGACGAGGTACTCGCCCTGCATCTCCAGCCGCACGTACGAGTCGTCCTCGTCGAGTCGCCGCACCGCGACGGTTCCGCGCGGGAACTCGCCGGTCGACTCGCGCCACACCTCGACCACCTTTCCGCGCGCTACCAGGAATCCCCCCGAGGCCTCCGCACGTCCGCGTGTGCCGTGCGACTCCTGCGGCGACGCCCAGATTCCGCCGAGCTCCAACGCTCGGGCCAGGGTTCCCGGAATGCCGGCTTTGGCAGCGTCTCCGATGCGCAACGGCCGGGCGACCATCATCGCCCAGCCGCCGAAGTCGACCATGACCGTGCGCGCGAGCTTCTCGATGGCCGAGGAGTCGAGCAGCGCCCGGTTCCCGCTCGGCTCGGTGATCGCGAGCGGCGTGATCGGCAGGCCGGCGGCGTCGTACGTGGTCTGGTCGATGCGCGGGAACGCGCGGCCCATGCCGTCGACGTCCACGTACGGCAGGCCGAGCTGTGCGGCGAGCAGCAACGGGAACAGGCCGTTGCAGCCACCGATCTCCCAGCCGATCACCGCGCTCACCGGCGGTTCGCCCTCCGGCCGGACGGCCCGCAGCGCCTCGGCGGCCTCGTTCCCGGACGGCAGCTTCTCGATCATCACGGTCGGCGCGCCGATCAGGCCGGCGCGCACGCCGAGCGCGTCCGGGTCGATCTCCTCGACGTCGAGCACGCGGACCGGCCCGTTGGTCCGGATCGCGTGGCGGAGCATGGTCGTGACGACGTGAACGTCCTGCTCACCGCCGCCGCCCCCGCTGCCCAACATGATCACGCCGACCGCCAGCCGGTCGACGTCGTCGGGGGTGATCAGGCGCATGCCGGAGAGGCTAACGGGCGACCGGCACCACGTCATGAGGCACAAATGAGGACGTTTTCGCTGTTCAGCTACCCGCAGGACGCGAAATCCCTTCAGAAACGTGGTCGAACGCCTCGGCCGTTCGGCGCACGACTCGCTACCAACGGTCCGTCTCAGGCGCGCGCCCGTCTCGCCACGTCCTCGAACGCGAGGTCGCCGACGGCCCGCGCGCGGATCCGGCTCGCGTTGCCGGGCAGGTACGCCAGCGGGATCTCCTGCACCTCGACGATCCGCACGGTGTCCGCGCGCGCCCCCGCCGCGACCGCCTTGTCGACGGCCTCCTGTTGTGCCGCGTCAAGGGTTTCGTCACGCCGCCGTGCGTCCACCGGGAAGACGCGGTCGACCTCGCCGCCGACCTGGGCGATGGCCGCGCCGATGGCGTTGGCGACATCGTGCTGGTAGGGCCGCACGATGGTCGTCACGCCGTCCAGTTCGTCGGGCAGCAGCACGCTGCCGCCGCCGACGAGTACGACCGGCAGCGGCTCCGGGCTGGTGCGCATGCGGTCGACGACACCCGCGACGCGACCGGCGATCCGTTTCAGCACCGTCGACGCCAGCGACCGGTCGACGTGCGCGACGCGGCCCGCGTCACCGATGTCCGCGCGACCGGCGGCCACGGCGAGATCGGTGACGGTGAGCGTGTCGCCGCCGAACACCAAAGCCTTGCGCGACAACAGCCTCCCGACGCTGTCCGGCCCGATCACGTCCCCGCGCACGACGCTGCCGCCGCCGAGCGGAAGCGACGTCACGTCGGGCATCCGGAAGTTCGTGCGCACCCCGCCGATCGACACCTCGGACGGCGCCTCGCGCGGGAAGCCGTTGTGCAGAACGCCGATGTCGGTCGTCGTGCCGCCGACGTCCACGACCACGCACTCGTCGAGCCCGGACAGGAAAGCGCCGCCGCGCATGGAGTTCGTCGGCCCCGAGGCGAAGGTGGCGACCGGGTAGCAACGCGCGTACTCGAGGTCCATCAGCGTGCCGTCGTTCTGGCTGAGGTACACCGGCGCGTGGATGCCGTACGACGTCAGCGACGCCACCAGCCCGTCCGCGATCTGCTCGGCCGGCTCGCGCAGCGCGGCGTTGACGATGGTGGCGTTCTCCCGCTCCAGCAAGCCGATCCGGCCGATCTCGTGCGAGAAGCTGACCATCAGGCCGGGCACCTCGGCGGTCAGGATCTCGGCCGCCTGGCGTTCGAAGTCGGAGTTCACCAGCGAGAAGACGGACGAGATCGCGACGCTGCGCACGCCCTGGTCCGCGATGTCCCTGGCGACGCCGCGCAGTTCGTCCTCGTTCAGCGGCGAGATCACCCGGCCGTCGTACTCGTGGCCGCCGTGGCACAGGTAGGCGTGCCCGCCGATGGCGTCCCGCAGCCCGTCGGGCCAGTCGACGAACGGCGGAAGTGCCCCGGTGGCAGGCAGTCCGAGCCGCACGGCGGCCGTGCGCGCCAGCCCGGTGCCGTCGGCGAGCGCGTTGACGAAGTGCGTCGTGCCGATCATCACCGCCCGGATGTCCTCGGGCCGGAAGGCGCGGGTGATCTGCAACTTCTGGATCGCCAGGACGATTCCGCTGGTGACGTCCAGCGTCGTCTCGACCTTGGCCGTCGCGAGCACGCGGCGGCCATCGACGAGCACGGCGTCGGTGTTCGTGCCACCGACGTCGATTCCGATGTGCATGGTCCCTTCCTCAGGCGGCCGTCGGCTCCACCCTGCGGTTGGTCGCCCTCCGGCACCGCATGCGCAGGAGGTCCAGCCGGCCCGCCGAGACGTAGAGCACGAACGCGAGCACCAGCGCGTTGATGCTCGACTGTCCGAACGGAAGTTTCTCACCGACGATCGCGGCCACGGGCCAGATGACGACGGTCACCGGCACCCAGGCCGGCGCGGATCTCGGCACGTGCGGCCGGGTCCCGACGATCTCGCGGCGCCAGCGGCGCACCACGAAGTACTCGGCCAGCATGATGCCGGGCACGGCCGGGAACACGACTCCGAGCATCGACAGGTAGCCGGTGAACTCGGCGAGGATGCCCGCCGCGGCGAGGAACGTGCCCGTCGCGCCGATCAGAATCGACACCTGCGCCCGGCTGACGCGGATGTCGAAGACGGCGTCGAAGAAGTTCACCAGTCCGAGCGACGCCGAGTAGAGGTTCCAGTCGTTGATCTTCATCACGGCGGTGATCACCACGAGCCCGCCCAGCCATCCCGCCTGGTCGGTGACGACGGCAACGATGTCGTTGCTCCGCAACGCGTGCGCGAGCACGATGCCCGAGCAGCCGACGACCCATTCACCGAACGTGATGCCGATGACCGTCTGCTTGACCACGTCCCACGACGACCGGTTGAACCGCGTCATGTCCGGCGCGATCGCCGCCCCGACGATGAACGACCCGGTCACCAACGTGATCGCGGTGAGCATGCTGATCTTCGGTCCCGGCGGCGACTCGCTGAACAGCGTGCCGATCCCGTGGTTGTCGATGACCTTGATGAGGACCCAGGTGGTCACGATCAGGAACAGCGGCACGGCGATGTACGCCGTCCAAGCCATCCACCGGAAGCCGTAGGCCGCGATGATGGTGACAAGCGCCCCGAGCACCACCGACCACACGGCAGGGTGATTGAAGCCGGTGACCCCCGCGAGCGTCGCGCCCGCGAGCCCGGTCTGAATGCCGAACCACCCGGTCGCACTGAGCGCGACGATCAGCCCGAGCATGGCGCTGCCGGCGTGCCCGAACCCGGTCCAGCGGGCGAGCATCGCGGTGGCGAGCCCCTCCCGCTGCCCGATGATGCCGACGGCGATCGCGAGGAGGTCGAGCAGGATCGCGCCGAGGCTGAGCGCGATGAAGGCGTCCCAGAACGTCATGCCGAACCCGAGTGTCGCGCCCAGCAGCAACTGGCTCAGCGCGGACGACTGCCCGAAGCGCTGGGTCGCAACCGACACCCAGGGGTAGCGCGCCTGGTCAGGGACACGCGTGAGGGCTTGGTCGTCATGCCCGAGGAGAGCGGCCATGATCGTCCCTCCGCCTGTGATCGACATATCGGACAGTAACCAAACAAACACGTTCGAGCTACAGCCAAAGTGCACAGTTCGCCGAATCACCACAAGGCGGTTCGCACATACGTTACGGATTGTCGCAATAGGTCCGTCGACCGGTGATCACCCACAAGGGGGTGACTCCCCGTCACGGACCTGGCCGGATCCCGCGGCGGCCTAGGCATCACGGGTGGTTTCGACTCCGAACCGCACTGATGGAGAGCGTCCTTACCGTACGTTTGTCATGTTTACGCAGCTGCGAGCGCACGGCGGGGGTGTGCCATGGACGCGGGGGACTCGAGCACGCCCGGCGAGGTCCGCAACGAGATGGCCGGCACGATCCACGGCGGCGTCGTCCAGGCCGGTGCGGTTCATGGCGACATCCATTTCCACACCGGGATTCCCCAGGCCCCGGTCCCGAGGCAGCTGCTGCCCGCACCCGCGCACTTCACCGATCGTGAGTCGGAGCTCGCGGAGCTCGACGAGCTGGCCCGTTCGGGCGAACGGATGCTCGCGGTGCTCACCGGTCCGGGCGGAGTCGGCAAGACGGCGCTGGCGATGCAGTGGGCGCACCGGGTCCACGACCGATATCCCGACGGGCAGATGTACGTGGACCTCGGCGGGTTCGGCGGCGAGCCGCCGATGAGCCCCCAGGAGGCGCTGGGACTGTTCCTCCGCGGGCTCGGGCTGGCACCTCAGCACGTTCCGGTCGATCTCGCCGAGCAGGCGGCGCTGTACCGCTCGCTCACCGCCCGGAGGTCGCTGATCCTGTTGCTCGACAACGCCTCCGACGCGCTGCAGGTCCGCCCGCTGCTGCCGAACTCGTCGACCAGTGCCGTGGTCGTCACCAGCCGCACGCGCCTGACCGGACTGTTCGCGGACGGCGCTCGCCTGCTCGACATCCGCCCACTGGTGGCGTCATCGGCGGTCGCACTGCTGGCGAAGGCGGTGGGCGATGACCGGATCGGTGCGGAGCCCGACGGCGCCGAAGCTCTGGCCGGGCTGTGCGGCGGGCTGCCGATCGCCGTGCGCATGGCGGCCGCACGGCTCGCCTCACACCCGAAGTGGCCGGTACGCCGAGTCGTCAGCGAACTCGCCGACGAGCAGTTCCGGCTCGCGACGCTGTCGCCGTCCACGGAACTGTCGATCCAGACGACCTTCGACCTTTCCTATCGCGCGCTCGACCACCACGTCGCGACGGCCTATCGAACGCTCGCGCTGCACCCCGGTCAGACGTTCGGCCCCGCGGTGGCCGCCTCGGTGCTGGGATGCGGCCTCGCGGGTGCACGCCGAGTGCTGGATCAGCTGATCGACAACAGTCTGCTGGAGGAGGTGGCCGAAGACCGCTATCGGTACCACGACCTCGTGAAACTGCACGCACGACAACAGATCGAGGACCGCGAGGCACCGCTCAGGCATGTGCTCGAGTGGTACCTGGCCGGTGCCATGGCCGCCGACCGGATCGTGACGCCACATCGGCGGCGGCTCGACTACGCGTTTCACAGCGCCCCCGCGGAACTCCCCCGGTTCGACTCCCGTGAGGACGCGCTGGCCTGGCTCGAGCTGGAACGCGCGAACCTCATCGCGGCCGGGCAGGCCGCGATGGCATCGGGGTGGGCCGAGCTGACCTGGCACCTGTCGGACGTGATGTGGCCGTTGTTGTTGCACCGCAAGCACTATCGTGACCGACTGGCCATCGACCAGCGCGGTGTCGACGCCGCCCGGCGTTGGGGAAACCGGTTCGCCGAGGCGGACATGCTCAAGCGGCTCGGCCGGGTCAGCACGACGCTCGGCCTGCACCACGAGGCCGAACAGCACCTCCGGGCTTCCATGGAGCTCGCCACCGCCAACGGCGACCAGCGAGGTGCCGCCGACGCGCGCGAAGCGCTGGCGTTGTTGTACGCGGAAACCGGCCGGACCGCCGAAGCGGTCACGGAGTTCTCGGCGCTGGTGGACGCCAACCAGATGCTGGGCGCACACCGGAGCCTGGGGTTGAGCCTCATCCACCTCGGCACCGCGATGAGCCACGTCGGCCAGTTCACCGAGGCACAGACCAGCTTGGCGCGTGCGCTGGCCATATTCGACGCACTGCCGGAGCCTGATCCGTACAACCGAGCCAGAGTGCTGGTGACACAGGCGGAAGTGCACTGCCGCGCGCGGGAGTTCGATCGTGCGGACGACATCGCCGGGGAAACGCTCGGGTTGATGCGTGAGCTCGGTTCGCCCGAAGGTGCCGCCCGTTCGCACGAGGTGCTCGCCCTGGTCGCCCGGAACCGCGGTGACGACACCGAGGCGGTGGAACACCTGCGCGCGGCCGCCCACCTGTTCACCTCGCTCGGGTCACCCAGGGCGCGAGCCGTGTCCGACCTGCTCGACAACCTCGTCGGCGCTGACCCGCAGCCGCCCACATGAAGTGCGCGACCCGGCCGCCCGGTGCTCCGCGCACCACACCGGCAAACCGTGTCGCACCAGCAGGTTCAGGTTGAGGCCGGCCGTGACCCAGGCCTGCAGCGACATGGCCACAGAATCGCGCACCTGGTCCGGCGTGCAGCACGCGGCGACGGGATCCTCCCAGTGCACGATCATCGGTCCACCTCCGCGGTGATGGTCACCGGCTCGGGGGCGCGATGCTTCCCAGGGACGGAAAGGCCCAGCAGCCGGTACATGGCCTCCCGGATCAGGGCGGTCGAACGTCCGGGACACGACGTGAGAAGACCCGCGACCAGGTCGCGCAGATCCTCGGCGCGGTCGTGCGCCTCCTCCAGCTGACCGCGCAACGGCCGGTCCATCCGACAGGTGACCGCGTTGCGGCGCAACACGTCCTGCGCCGACCCGCCCGAGGTCACCGCGTGCGGAGCCGGCTCGGCCAGCAGCACGGGCCGGCCGATCGCCGCGGCGTAGACACCTACCGAGCCGTGATCGGCCACGACGTGGTCGGCGGCGACGAGGACCGCCCGCCAGTCGACATGCGGGCCGATCACCTTGAGACCCGCGTCGGCGCTGTCGGCGAGCCACGCCCTGACCTGGCGCTCGCCGTGCCCGAACCACACAGCCGGATGCATCAGTGCGGCCACGCAGTGCCGCGACGGCAACTCGTCGAGCAGCCGCGGGACGAGGTCCGCGAAGCGCGCGAACAAGGACTGCGTCCCCCAGGTCGAACTCACCACCACGAGGTTCTCACCGGGGCCCACACCGAGGTCGGCCCGGTATCGATCGCGGTGCGGCAGGCTGGCGATCATCCGGTCGTAGCAAGGGTCTCCAGCGACGACAGCGGCATCGACCGCTGACGGACACTGCGCGCGCAACACGTCCAGCTGGTGCTCGTGCGACAGAACAACTGCCTCGGCGAGCAGCTTTCCGTTGTGCGTCAGCCGTTGCGCGTCGAGGCCGTAGACGACCGCGCCGTCCCCGCTGGTCTTGCCGTACCCCGCCCCGTGCGGCATCACGACCAACGGCGCGTGGAGTTGCGGCAGTCCGCCGTAAGCGGCCGCGACGGCCAGGTCGAACCGCTCCCGGATCGCCTGTTCCCATGACAGGACAACGCCTTTGGTCGCGTCGAGGAAGTCGTCGACACCGTTGGCGAACACGTCCGGAGCCCTGGTGTAGACGACCTGAACCCTGGCGTCGCGCTCGACGAGCTCGATCGCCTCCAGCAGGCGCTGACCACTGGTGACCGTGTGCACGACCACCAGCACGGTGAGCAGGCCGGGTCGCGTCACCCACCGCGGCGCGTCCAGCCCGACCGGCACCTGCAACCACTCCGCCTTCGTCATGAACGTCCCCCTTGCTCGACTGCCCGATGAGCAAAGGATGGGAACGTTGTTTGCGGTGGACTTGCCACCGGCTTGCTCCCCTCCGCAAGCACCCTCACCACTCACCGAATGGAGCAATTGCGAACAGTTCTCTCCGGGAATTGCGTTCGTAAGGTGCACACTGGAACGCCTGTGGACGGGGAGGACCAGCGAAGGGTGTGACGCTGGTGGTGGAATTCAAGATCTTGGGGCGGACTCGCCTGTTGATCGACGGTGCCGACATCCATCTCGGCACTGCGAAGCAACGTGGCGTTCTCACTTTGCTGTTACACGACGTCGGCCGCCCGGTATCGATTGAACTGATCGTCAGCGAACTCTGGCGCGGAGAAACCTTCAATACCGTACGAGGGCGGCTTCAACCCATCATCAGCAAGATACGCAAGGCGCTCACCGATGCCGGAACCGAAGCCGACCTGGTCAAAGAGGGGGGCTCCTACCGCCTGCAGCTGGACCCGATGCTCGTTGACCTGCACCGCTTCCGCCATCTCGTGACGACCGCGAGGCACGCGTCGCAGGCGGACGACTACTTCCTGGCCAAAACGCTGCTTCAAGAAGCGCTGGCATTATGGCAGGGCACACCCCTCGACGACGTGCAGGGAACCTGGTCGGACCACTGTCGTGCACAAATGGAGCAATTCGATCGCCTTCCCGCCTACTACCTGTTGTTCGACAGTCAGCTCCAGCTCGGCGAATATCACGAGGTAATGAGCGCGGTTGGCCGATTGACGGAGGAGCACGCTACCGAGGAGACGTTCGTCCGCCAGTACATGGAGTCGCTCGACGGAGTGGGAAAGTACCCGAAAGCCCTTGAGGTCTACGAGGACTTCTGCGCTCTTCTCGACCAGGAGCTCGGCGCCGAGCCGGGGCCGGAAATGCGCACGCTTTACCAAGCCATACTGCGCAAGCAGGCGGGCACCGGAGTCGTCGCCAAGGCCGATTTCGAGCCGCCCGAGCTGCAGCAGCGGGATGTCCACAACTTCACCGGCCGCAAGGAGCTGCTCGCCCAGCTCGACGCACTACTCGACACGGCGCGCGGGCAAGTGGTCCTGTTACATGGAATGCCCGGCGCGGGTAAAACGAGTCTCGCCACCCGATGGGCACATTTCCGGAAGAAGCGCTTCCCGGACGGTCAGCTCTTCCTCGATCTTCGCGGTTTCGGACCGGAGAAGCCCATGGCGGCGGAGGACGCCATCGCCATCTTGCTGGCGTCGCTGGGGGTGCGGCTCGCCGCGGTGCCGCAGCCGACGATCGACGAGCAGCGGGTGCGACTGCACAAGTTATTGCGAGACAAGAAGATTCTGCTCATTCTCGACAATGTCCGGGAGACCGCACAGGTGCGCCCCGTGCTTGCCGCGACCGCGGGCTGCTGCTGTCTGGTGACCGCCAGGAGCCAGCTCGCGGGACTCACCATCCGCGAGGGCGTGCAAACGCTCAGGGTCGACCCGATGACCGCCCCCGAGTCGATCGCTCTGCTGCAGGCCGAACTTCTGGGCACGGGACGAAACGACGAGGCCGGCGGGCTCGCCGCCCTGACCCGGATCGCGGCGGGTCTGCCACTCGGACTCAAGATCATCGCGCAACACGTCGTCGAACGGCCCTACACCCCGCTGACGGAACTCGCCGAAGAGTTCCGGCAACGCGGCCTCGACGCGCTCGACGCGCCCCACAGCGACGACGAAGGCGCGACCTTGTCCGGGGTGTTCTCG
Organism: Lentzea sp. NBRC 105346; assembly: GCF_030269605.1. Taxonomy (GTDB): domain Bacteria; phylum Actinomycetota; class Actinomycetes; order Mycobacteriales; family Pseudonocardiaceae; genus Lentzea. The sequence goes on along the minus strand of NZ_BSTQ01000009.1, from coordinate 89,557 downwards.
TGGTCGTTGCAGGCCCTGCCGCCGGCCACCGTGCGGGCCTTCCGCCTGCTGGGCCTGCATCCGGGGGCCGAGTTCGACGTGATAGCCGCGTGCGCAGCGCTCGGCGAGGACTACCGCGGGGGCGCCGACCATCTGCGCGTGCTCGCGAAGGCGAATCTGGTCCGGCAGAGCTCATCCAGCCGCTACCGGCTGCACGATCTCCTGCACGACTACGCCGTGGATCTGGCGCAGCGCAAGGAAAACGAGCACGACCGGGAGTCCGCTCTGCGCCGTTTGCTCGACTGGTACCTGAAGTCGGCGGCCAACGCGGCGTTCCGCGTCACCCCGGACCGAACCCAGGTTCCCGCGTTGAGCGGCATCTCGTCGGTGCACGCGAGGGAGTTCGCGACGTTAGAAGAGGCTCTCGAGTGGTTCGAACTGGAGCAGCCGAATCTCGCCGCAGCCGTCTCCCGCGCCGCCGAGAACGACTTCCACGACCACGCCTGGCGGATCTCGGCGAACATGCACGAGGCTTTCGACCGGCTGGGCTACTACCCGGATCTCCTGTCCAGCCACGAGATCGCCCTGCGGTCGGCCCGCTCGCTGGGCGACCGGGAAGCCCAGTGCGGCACGTTGAACAACATCGGAGTCGTCCAGCACTGGCTCGGCCGGTTCGACGACGCGGAGCAAAGCCTCCGCGCGGGAGCGGCGCTGGCCGACGAGATGGGACACCTGGAACTCAGCGCCGTGTGCCGGCACAACCTGGCGAGCGTGCACCTCCGGATCGGGCAGGCACGCATTGCCATCGAGGTATACGAACAGGTTCTGGAACTGTTAAAAAGAATGAACGACCGCAGCATCGAGGCGTACACGCTGGACCAGATCGCCAATGCGCATCACCGGCTGGAACGGGACGACATCGCACTCCAGTACCACGCTCAGGCCCTCGAGATGCGCAAACAGGTCGGCGATCATCGAGGTCAAGGAAATACGCTCACGGAGCTGGCGCGGATCAACCACGAGCACGGGCAGAGCGCGAAAGCGCTGGAGTGCGCGCGAAACGCACTCGAAGCCCACAGCCACAGCGGCGACAAGGCCGGGATGGGCGATGCGCTGCTGATAATGGCCGAGACCCTGTTCGACCTGGGCTCGTTCACCGAGGCGGCCGAGGCGGCGGAGAAATCGGCGCGGCTTTGCCGCGATCCCCACAAGCGGTCCCGCGGCCTGCACGTGCTCGGCCACACGTTCGCCGTCCAGAACGATCCGGCGGCGGCGGATCGCTGCTGGCAGCAGGCAGTTGCCGAGCTGCGCGCCTCCGGGGCCCACGAGAACGATGTGCTGCTCATCCACCTCCATGACCACGGCGCATCCCATCAGGAAATTCCCGGCCCTCGAACCGACGGAACGATTGCGCGGAGCGCGCCGGATCTACCTGTGCGTGATCAGACTTGATTGAACCTTCACTCGATCGAATGACGCAAACCTCATTCGCGTCGGATGTACATACACAGGCGAGGACAACCCCTCCCCCTTAGAAGGGCTCCACCACCGAGTGGGGTACCGTGCCACGCCATGACGAATAAGCTCACTCTTGCGGTGATGCTCGCCGTGACAGCGCTTTGGGGCGGGCTCATCAATTCGGTCGACTCACACGAGCAGGAGGCGACCTCCTACACCATCACGAGGGACGCAAGCAAGGCTTGACAAAGCACGGCTCACGGGGGAGCTGGGGAAATGGCGAACGTAAACAAACTTAACAAAAACCTGCGCCGCTCACCGATTCGAAATAGTTCGAATCTGAACGTCGAACGGGCGCCATGAACGACGCCGGGTGACCACTTCGCCATGGTCGCCCGGCGTCAGCGCAACGCGAGGCCGATCCGCCGCCTCGCGACCAGCCGGGTGTGGTGCACGTCGACGCTGACACCCAGGCCAGGCCGCCTCTCGAAGCGGTCGTAGCTCCTGCCGAGCAGCCAGTGCGCCGCCTCGGCACTGATCGAGTGCAGCTGCACCTGTTCGGCCAACCGGACCCGCGTGTCCTCGACCTCACGGGTGAGGAAGGCGTGCCGGACGATGCTGCCGCTGATCTCGTCGATCATGAACACCATGGCGTGCGGCTCGTCGTAGGCGTAGGTCGTGAACAGGACGAGGTACCCGGCCTCGACAGACCGGTCGCCGATCCAGCACTCTCCAAAGGTCAGCTTCCCGAGGTCCCATGGCGGCTCGTTGGCGCCGGCCGTGTCGGCCGCGTGCGCGGCCCACTCACTGGGCCGGCCGGGCAACAGTCCCTGCAGCGCCCGCAGCAGCGCCTGGCTGCGCCGGCTGGGCACGGTCGCGAGGTGCCGCACGACGGCGTCCCACAGCTGCTCGTCGGCGGCGAGCTTGTTCAGGCACGCGCTGATGGTCAGCTCGACCTCCAGCGGGTCCTTGAGCTGAGGGAGCGAGCGGCCGGTGTCCACCACCGCCTGCTGGATCGGCGTCAACCTGGTCCGCACGCGCGGGAGGCTGACACGCGTTAGCCCGAACGGCGCAACGCCACGCCGAGGTTGATCTCCAATTCAGGCTTCGGTGTCAGCCAGGCGAGCTCGCGGTTCACGTCGTCGAGGTCGCACGGCGACGCGCTGGCGACGCAGTACGGGTACTGCTGCCCCGGCACCGCCTCCTCGACCCGTTCGAGCGTGATCTCGTGCCGGTACTCGGCACCGAAGTCGTAGACCACGGTCCGCCGCGCCACGGTGAACGCCTCGCCGATGGAGATGTCGTCGTGGCCGGTGGCGTCGAACTGCCTGCGCCCCACGGTGAACACGTGCGGGGCGTCCTCGTCCCACGACATCGCGACCTGGACGATCTGGTGCACGTACCCGAGCGTGAACGTCGCGGGCACCAGGATCTTCCGCCAGCAGCTCGGCCGCACATACCGCAGGGTGATGCGCAGCAGGCAGATCCGGTGCGCGGGCACGAGATCCACCGCGTGGTATGGCATTAAGTGCTCGGCGGCCACGGTGCCCAGCGACGTGAGCCGGGCTTCCTCGTCGATCGCGCCGAAGTCGTGCAGAAGATCGAGCAACGCGGGGTCGAACCGGCACGCCGGCGCCCCGTCGTCCAGCTCGTGGAGTGTCCGCCGGCAGATCCTCGTGGCGTCGTCGCCTTCCTCGTCGTCGAGGAGGTCGCCCGCGACGGCCGCGAGTGCAACGAGCCAGTCGCGCTCGTCGAGCTCGGCGTCGAAGCCGCGGGTCGCCCTGCCCTCGCGAATCCGGATGACGCCCAGCGCGAGCGCGGCGGTCCACGGCGCGTGCAGCTCGGGCAGTTCGGCGGCACTGCGGATCCGCATCGGCACGCCGATCCCGAGGGCGTCCGCGGCCTGGGGCACGTCCGCGGGCCGCAGGACCGCACGAGCGGTCACCGCTCTGCCCGCCCCGACCCAGCCGGCGAGCAGGCGGACGCGGTCGAAAACTGTGCAGTCCTGGGCACGCACGGCCGACATCAAACCGTACGGGTGCCCGGCGCGCTCGTTAGCCTGGTTCTTGTGGACGGCACACTGCTGGTCCAGTGCACGGTCAAGGACGCGGACCAGGCCGCGGAGCTGGCGGGCGGACTCGTCATCTCGGGACCCCGCGCGGTCACGAAAGCCCAGGAACTACGGGCACGCGGCTACGAGCGGCCGGTGTTGTGCGACGCCCAGCTGTACGCCGGCAACCACCGCAAACCGGCGCGCGCGGCGTTCGACCGGACATGGCTGCTGTGCCAGCAAGGCCGAGTTCTCACCGATTCGGGTTACGTAGCCAAACTCGACATCCGCGGCCTGCAAACGATCCTGCACCGCACGATGCGGCTGGGTCCGGGCTTCATCGCGACGCTGCCGCTGCACGCCGACTGGCTGAAAGTCCAGCAGGACCGGGAGATCCTGCTCCACGAGGTGGCGTTCGCCGAGGTCCCGATCGCGGTCGCGTTGGAACATGCCGCTGACCCGCTGGGCGTCCGCGCGGTCGTGACCGGCCTGCTCGAACTGTTGTCGGTGGGCGTCCCGGTCGTCCTGCTGCGGTCCGATGTCTCCGCCCTCGGCGCGCTGTGCCACGGCGCCATGGCCGCCGCGGTCGGCACCACGACGGGGTTGCGCCACATCTACCCGGTGTCCACCGGCGGCGGGTTCCACCGACCGGCCGTGGCCGCCTTCTCGCCGCACTTCCTGAGCTACGTGTCGGTGGACAAGCTGGCCGCCGCCGTCCAGCTGACGCCGGATCTCAGCCACCTGTGGGAGTGCGAGTGCACGACGTGCAACGGCCGCACCCTCGACTGGCTGGCCACGGCACCCTCCGTCGCGTTCCGGCATTCCCTTGAACTCATGGGATTGCTGCGCGATCAGCTGCTCAGCGTGCCGGAGCGGGCGCTGGCGTGGCGGGAGCGTTGCAACATGGCCGCGGCCCTGCACACCGAGATCCAGGCCGAGCTCCCTGACTGGCGCACGCCGCCGTTCCTCAACGCGTGGCGCTACGCGAGCACCCCGTCGTCGATCAACCTGCCGTAGGCCAGCTCCTCGACCCACCGGTCGAGCGTCCTGCGTCGCGCCCGCGGTGCCCTCTCGGCACTACCGGCTTGGATCAGCTCGCCGTCGGCGTCGAGGATGCTCACCCCGAAGTACGCGCACTCCAACCGGCACGCCTCGTCGTCCCGGCCGACGATCGCCCCGGCGCAGAAGCCGCGCATCCGGCCCACGGCCCTGAGTCCCTTGCGCCAGTCGGGTTCCCGGCTCAGCACGCCGACCAGCTTCGTCACACTGGGCGCAGCGCTGCCCGGCCACTCCCACATCGCGAGGGTGTCGTGGTCCAGCATCGGCTCGCCCCGCCGCGCGTGCGCCTGCTCGTCGATCTCCACCACCGCGTCGACCTGGACGCCGAGCACGCGGAACCCCCGCACGAGGGTTCCGCGCCAGCCCAGGACATCCACGCGGGCGAATCTACCCCGCCGCGCCCGGCCCGGTCCCCGCCTCATTGGTCGCCGTGACGGTGAACTTCGTGCCGCTGGGGACACCGCTGATCACCACGAAGGTGTCCTTCTTCCGCAGCAACACCTTGCGCCCGACCACCTGCTGACCGTCGATCCCGGTGACCGTGTAGGCGATCACCGGACTGCCACCGTCCTTGGCGGGCGGCGAGAAGTAGACCGTCGCCTTGCCGTCGCCGTAGTTCACGTGCACGTTCTCCGGCGCCCCCGGCACCGTCACGGTCTTGGCGGCCGGCTTCACGGACGTCACCGCCGGAATGCCCGCGCCCTTCCCGTTGTTCGGCGTGACCTTCACGTCGTAGCTGGTGCCGTTCGTCAGTCCGGGCACCTTGACGTACCCGAGCTTGTCGATGTCGGTCACGGTGAGCCGCTTACCCGCCACCTCGACCGTGTACGACGTGATGTCGCTCCCGCCGTCGTACACCGGCCTGGTCCACGCCACGTAGGCGAACCCGTCGCCGCCGTACGCCGACACCCGGTCGATCGCCGCTGGGACGCCCGGCTTGCCGATATCGCGGCTCAGCACCTCCTTGTGCTGCACACCAGCGTTGTCCACAATGGACTTCGGCGCGTCCTTGATCGTGGCGATGATGCGGTTGCCCTTGATCGTGGCACCCTTGACGGCCTTGTCGGGATCGCCCTGCTGCCAGTAGTTGTCGACGATGTTCATCGGCCAGTACGAGCCGTCGTTGTCGCGGTAGTTCTTGCGCAGCCCGGCCCAGTCGTGCGCGTTGCCGACGAGGACGTTGCCCTTGATGGTGATGTTGCTCGACCCGTTGTCGGTGTAGATCCCGTGCCCAGGCCCGCGCTGGTCGCGCACGACGTTGCCGCTGATCTCGGTACCACCGGTCGCGCCGTTGTTGTAGATCCCGGCCCCGTCGGACAGCACGAGCATGTGGTCGAAGATGAGGTTGTCCGCGATCTTGTTGTCGCCGCTGATGTTCGGCTGACCGGGCTCCTTCACCTTGTCGAGCCAGCCACCCCACCCGGTGGAGATGCCGCTGTACGCCGTGTGGTCGATCTGGTTGTGCGCGATCGTCGTGTGCTGCGTGTACCCGTTGAAGATCGCCACCCCGCCGCGGAACTCCACCGGCAGCGCGTAAAGGTGGTTGTTGTTCACGTCGATGTGGTGCGTGATGTCCTTGGGGTCCTTCGGTTCCGGTTGGTCGACGTCACCGATCTGCACCCCGTTGCCCGAGATGTCGGTGAAGACGCTGTCCCGCACCGTGATGTTGCTGGCGCCGTGCCCGAGGTCGAGCCCAGCCGCCCCAAGGTGCACGAAGTCGTCGTTCAGGAACCTCACTTTGTCGGCGTGCTCAACCGACACGTTGCCGGGCCCCTTGGTCCACGCGCCGAACGGACACGTCCCGCCGGCGATGCGGTGACACAACCCTTGTGTGTCATACGCTTTCGCGCCGGTGAGCGAGATGGTCGCCTGAATCTCCGACAACCCTTCACCGCTACTGGGCCGCAACCACGTGGCGTAGGCGAACCGCAGTCCGTCGAACGTGAGGTTCTTACTCCCGTTGACGTTCACCAGCTTTTCCAGCACCGGCACCTCGACGTCGGCCTTCGCGAGATCCTCACCGGGCCGAGGCAGGTAGTAGATCCTTCGGGCCTTTCGATCGAAGTACCACTCACCTGGCTCGTCCAGGAACTCGAACGCGTTCTCCACATACGCGGGCTTCCGGCCGGCGTGGAGGTCACCGGGCCCAACCTCGTGAATGGACCGCGTCGGATGATCCGGATCGAGCGGCCGCTTGGTCGAGTTGTCCCAGCACGGCTGCGCCATCGTGATCTTCCGTTGATCGACGCTCTGCACCGGACAGCGCGCCTCGGTCCAGGGCCCAAGCCCGTACCAGTTGGCCCACAACCCGTCGCCGCCGGTGTACACGAACTCGACGTCACTCGGGTTGCGCCACTGGACATCACCTTCGTACCCGGTAGCGGTAGCCGTGACCGCCACCTGCCCCCTGGCCCGCTGCGCCCGCGCCCCGTCGACGTAGAGCTGCCGCGTGTTCTTCAGCTGCTTCGGCGCGGGCGCCGACCACAGGTCGCCGTCCTTCCGCCAACCGGTGACCCGCACACCGCCACTGATCAGCGGCCGCTCCCCCGGTGCCGCCTGGTACGTGACGTCGTGGTCGCGCGCGTCCAGCTCCAGTGGTGCCGTCAGCCGGTAGGTGCCGCCAGCGATCTCCACAGTCATCGGAGCACTGCGGGTTCTCGCCAGGTCACGAGCTTTGACCAACGTTTTCACCGGCTGCGCCTTCGTGCCCGGTGCAGCGTCGTTCCCACTAGGCGAAACGTAGATAGTCGCTGGACCGCCAGCCCCAACGGGCATCAGTCCGCCAACCACGAGAGTCACCGCAAGCATCACCGCCGGAGCCGCCATACCTCGGATGTCTAGAGTCCAGCGTCCAGCCTGTCAACCTTCTGTAGCCGATCGGCCAAGCGGCGGGTACCCGTGCTGGCTTGCGAGTTATGGCCCACCATGACGCTCAGGTGACCGGTACGGAGCCATCCTCACGCGTGTACGGAACGCGGCTGAAATGCCCCATCGCCACATGTATACGAGTCGCTTGCTCGGCGCCGAACCTGCCGATCCGCACCACTTCACCGATGTGCGGCTGGATCGACAGCACGTTCTTCGCTGACAGGTGCACCCACTGCACTTCGGACCAGGTCAGCTTCTTCTTGCCCCAGGCCAGCCCCTCCGGCGAGATCCCGATGTCCGGGGCGAAAACGAAACGGCGCAACCCGTTGGCGATGAGCAGAACCGGCACACAGGCAAACGTCAGGAAGATGATCAAACTGATGTCGTTGTGCCACTTGAACGCTGATTCCGCGAAGTTCACTGCGACGAAAGCGGAGAACGTCATGACGAGCCACAGCCACGGCCCCTTCAACCAGCGTTTGCGGCCGCCCCAGACGAATACCTCACGACTGGGTTCCTCCTCGACCTCCGGCTGCGGTTCCGGTGGCTCGACTCGATCGCCCGGCTTCGGGACGTACTTCCTCAGCAACGGGTTCGCCACGTAAGCGATCACGAAGAGCCACAGGATGCCGAACGGGATGAGGAGAAACCCTCCCAGCCCCTGGTACGGGCGCTCCTCCGGAACGATCTCGCGGCCGGCACGAGTGGTATTGACGGCCACCTTCTTCCCGATGTGCTCGGGCCTGAGAAACCCGCGAGTGCTCATCGTCCGGGTGACGTTTTCGGCCACCCTCGTGACGTCTGCCCGACACTCCCACCAGTAGCCGAATCCGCGCAGTGTCAGCGGGCCCTGCCGCTCACAACTCCTCGCGACCGCGACGTACTCGGCGTTGGCGAGATCACCGGTCTCGATCTCGTCGTAGAACTGGATGAAGATCGTCGCACCGACCAGGTACCCGAGTAGGGGGACGATCAGGAAGGCGATCAGCTTGTGGAGGAGCTTGATCACTTTTGCTCCCGCTCTCGGCGTCGTGCCTCGGTTTGCTGAGCCTCAACGCGCTTTTCAGCGTCCTTCTGCAACTCCTCCTGCTTCAGTTCGCGCCAGGTCTTCCACGGCGAGCCGGACTCCTGCCACTGGTCGAATCCCTTGGCGACTTCCTTGCCGAACTCAAGCCCTTCCTTGCGGAGGAACTGTCCGGGCAGACCGGTAGTGCCATCGATGACGACCTGCTTGGCCTCCTTGACCGCGTCTCGGCCGATCATGCCGAACGGAATACCCGTGTCGCCACGGTTGACATAGTCGTTAACCCGTCGAGCATCAGCGGCCTGAGTAGCTTTGAACGTGGCGGCAAGGTTGTCGCCACTCTTCGTCAGGAACTTCTGCGCCCGTTCGAGGAGGCTGTCGAGGTGTTTGAACAAGCCTCCCGCTTTGCCGAACGCCTTGGTGAGCTTGCGACACCAGTCCAGCGCTTTGTTGGCGTACTTGATCGCGGTCGGCACCGCCTCGGCGATCGCGCCGGCCACACCCGCGCCGAACGCGGCCACCGCGGGCGCCCAGCGGATGCAAATGCTGATCAGCTTCGCAACCGCCTCACTGATGAGGTCACGCACGATGTCGCGGACCACCTTGAGGATCGTCTTGCACAGCGTGATCAGCATCGACATGCCGCGGGCGACTGTGGACACCGTGCCGTAGACATCGGCACGCTCGACGCCGAACTCCCGGTAATTCTCAGAGTCCTTACCCTGCCAGGACGCGGTGTCCCTCTGGACCGCATCCTTGAGCAGGGTGGCGGTCTCCTCCATGTAACTGGAGACCGAGGACCAGGTCTTCGACATGCCGTCGAGGGTCTGCTGGTCGCCGGTGAGCCAGTCGAGCGGCTCACGCAGGAAGTCGACGTGCTCGATCAGCCAGCCGAAGCCGGCGCTGATCAGGCCCGCGATCGGGTCCACCATGAACCCGGCGACGCCGGCGATCGCTCCGCCCGCGTTGAGCAAGCCTTCGGCCCAATGGCCTTCCGAGAAACCCTTCACCGCTTCGGTGGCATCGTGGAAGAGCCCCGCGCCCTCGGTAGCGGCTGTTTCCTCGCCCTTGCGGACGAGAGGATTCGAGCTCATTCGTTGTACATCCCGTCGAACACGGCGGTCTGGGTTTCCTCGTTGTTCTTGACGTCCTCGCGCCAGGCGTCAACCCGCTTCACGTGGTCGAGCGCGGCCTCAGCCGCATCACGGAGCACATTCATCGCCATGAACTGCGCGGCCGAGCAAATCCCCATCAACGGGATGCCGAGCAGGCCGAATGCCTCCGGGTGTGAGGATGCCTCGCCGGCCCCCAACGCCGTGTTGACGCGGTCACCGACGTCGCTCAGCTTCTTCGAGTGGGCTTCCATCTCCTCGGGACTGATCCGGTAGTTCATCGCAGGAAGCCCTCGTCGCTGAAGTCACCGTCATCGTCGCCCCGATGTGGTCGCGGCGGGCGAGCCCGTGGCGGCGGAGGTGGAGGCGGCGCATCGTCCTCAAGCGAGCCGAGCCGGGGCTGGCCAGAGCCGTACCCACCGCCGCCCGCAACGTACTGCGGCGGAGGAGGTGGCTGTGCGCTGCGCAGCTTGTCCACCATGAAATGCATCGCCTCTGAGTCACCGCCCAACACCGGTGACAGGGCCTCCTGCACTGCAGTCGCGACGCGACTCTGTGCGGCCTGCACGACGCGCAACACTTCCTGGCCGACGGTGTCGCCGTCCTTGCGCTGCAACGCATTGCCGAGCTTCAGGTCCACGAGATTGCCCGCGTCGTTCACCGTGACGGTGATCTGCCCGTCCGCACTGCGCTCGGTCACGCGCAGGTTCGCGAGGCTCTCGCGGATCGCATCACTCTTGCGCTGCGCCTCGGCCAGCTTGCCCTCGTACTGGCTGAGGATCTGGTCGGGATCGGTCATCGGCCCCCCTGGTCGTTCTCACCCAACGTCACCAGACGGTAGCGGACCGTTCGATCCGATACTGGCCGAATGACCAACTCGGGGCCTCGCACGCGGACTCGGTGACAAGACCCCTGTTGAGCCTCACCGCACTCTTCGGACAAGCACTCGATTCAGCGCCGATATCGAGAAATCGAATGCGTGCACATGGATGAACAACTGATCCACACGAGTGACGGTTTTGCCTGATCAAACTGACCGAGACACCAACAAAAGACGCCCAACTAAACCATACCAGTTAATCACATCGTTGAAATTTTGTGACGTTCGAGTGGCAAAGCAATCTACATCATCCATTGCTTGACTTGCATAACCGATCGCAACGAGTCTCGAAAGAACGTCGATCTAGTCGGGAGGCCGCTCGATGAAGCCATTGAAGGCACACTCGCTCCCCACGACCAACATCGACGAATTCGCGGCCGCGATCGCCGAGTACGGGTCATCGCTCGGACCACGGATGCGCGGCGACGGCCGGATAGAGGATCGGTTGCGCCTGCCGATCAACAAGCTGGTGTGGAACCCGTACAGGCCTCGCTGCTGGAACACGTGATCTCAGGTCCGCTGGTCACGGTCGCCGACCTCGAGCGGGAAGGTGTTCTCCCAGTTCCGCCGGTCTTCCATAAACCACCGCGGCAAGGCGAGACCTTGCTCTGACGCCTCCTGCGCAAGCGACTTCTCTACCGCATGGACTGAACACAGTCACGCTATGTGACCCGAACAGACCAATCGATCGTGACCGACTTCCGGGCCCACGCGCGACCAGTACGCGCGATATAGCTCCTCCCGATAGCGCCAGCTACGGTGACGCCCGGACAGGAGGTGACACGTGACGGACTTCAGGGCGCTCGCCCGCCGCTTCGCGACCGCAGCGACCGACGAGGACGCGCACCGCCTGTTCAACGAGACCTTCGGCCTGCAGCCGGCCCGCCACGCGCACCTGGCCCACCCCGACGAGGAGCTCATCCCCAGCACCACGAGCTGGCACGACGCACCACCGGTAAAGGTGCCGCCCCGCCTCAAACGGACGGACAAGGAGTACCTCGGCACGATCGGCAAGGTCCCGCCTGTCCGCCGCAAGCACCAGAACGAGCAGCCCAGAGCGGACTTCACCACCAACGGCCCGATCAGAATCTCCCGGCTGAAGGAACTCGACGAGAGCACCTTCCAGGAACTCCTCGACCTCATCGCCAGAGCACTGAGCGCGAAACCGGACGAAACCGGCACGAGAACCGCGAACAACGGACGCACCCACATCACGCTGCGCGACGCCCGCGGCAACGCCACGATCGAGACGCCGAAAGGCACCTTCACCGGACCCGACTTCCTGATCGACGTGCGCGGTGCGCGGTGAACGAAGGCATCCGGCTGCTGCTGGCCAACCCGCTGCTCACCAGCGATCATGACGGGTTCGATCTGGTCGTCAGGAACGCACAAGAGATACGAACGTGGTTCGAGGAGCACTGCGGCTGGCCCCTCTACGTCGAGAAGCGGTACGTCCTGCTGCGAAAGACGAGCAACAGCAAGGCACCCGCGCTGACAGCCGAGAACAAGCCGTTCGACCGGCGGCGCTACGAACTGCTGTGCCTCGCGCTCGCGGAACTCCAGCACACACCGGTCACCACGAAGGCGGTGCTCCAGAACAGAGTCCAAGGCGACGAGACGTTCGACGACGTCTTCGAGTTCCTCGAGCGGCATGCGATCCTGCGGCCGTATGAAGGCAAGTACCTGGTCGACCGCGAGTTGATCAGCCGGCTCACCCGGAAAGCGGACAAAGAGAAAGAGCTCATGCGCGCGCTCGTCGACGAACCCGTCGTGTACACCAACCAGAGGGTGCCCAAAGAACCCCTCGAAGAAGCGGGTTTCGTTGTCGAGCAACGCAAGGAGGGTGTCCTTCTCGTCGACCCCGAAGGGCTGGCCACCCAGGAGAGGTTCCCCGGCGACGGCCACGCCGAGACGGTCGCGCTCGCCCTGCTGAACCGGCTCCCGGCGACCACACAAGAGCTGCACGACGACGTGCGAACCCTCAGCCAGAAGTACCGGGCTTACCGGGAGACGAGCGTAGAAGAGCTGACGCAAGCAGCCATCGACGTCCTGACCCGGTTCGGGCTGGTCGAACAAGAAGGCCACACCACAAAGGCACTTCCCGCCGCGGCCAGGTACAGAGCATGACCAGATGGCGTCCCACCCGCGCCGGGATTCTCAACGTCTGGCGCTTCCACGACGAGACCTTCACGTTCCACGACGGCAGGCTGCTGATCAGAGGGCCGAACGGGTCGGGCAAGTCCAAGGCGCTCGAACTGCTGGTGCCTCATCTGCTCGCGGCAAAAATGCCCGAGGCAATGCACTGGAACCTCGTCGGCGACACCACCGAGGGCATTCGCGCCGGCTTCGTGTGGCTGGAGTTCGAGCGCGACGGCGAGTTCCTCACGTGTGGCGCACGGCTGCAGGCGTCCACGAGCACCACTGAAGTGCAGGTCAGCTACTTCACCACCACCCTAAGGATCGGCGACCTCGTCCTGGTCAACGAGGCGGCGCGCCCGATCACGCGCGTGAACCTGGCGAGGGCCATCGGACCAAACGGCGAGGTGCACGGCGACCCGCACGACTACAAAGCCGTATTGCGCGCCACGCTCTTCGACGGCATGAGCGAGGACCGGTACGAGTCGTTGCTCAGGCTGCTCACCTCGGCAGAACTCGACCTCACGAAGCCGCCGCTCGAGCTGGCGAAGACCGGCCGGGAACGCCTTGAGCGGCAACAGGAGAAGCGCGATCGCATCGACGACGCCATCGCGGTCGTCACCACGTTGCTGGAGCGGCGCAACGACCACGCCCGGCTCGTCGCCCGCGAGGCCGCGGCCGAGTTGCGCACCGCCACCGAGAAGCTCGCTGGGCTCTCCCAAGACACCGACCCCGAGTACGACGTGACCAGGCAGGCATTGAGTGAGGCCACTCGGGACGAACAACGCCTCACGCAGGAAGCGGCCGAGATCGACGCCCGCCTCCACAGTGCCCCCACCAGCGAACGGGCGCGGGCGCGCGCCGAGGAGGCGGCGCAGCTCGCCGCGGCGCTGAAGGCACGCGCCGACGCGGACGACGAGCTGGCGAGAACCGCCGCACAGCAAGCGGAACGCGCGGCCGAAGCAGCCCGCAAAGCCAAGGTGGAAAACGAGGTTCCCGGCGACGAGACCAGGATTCGCGCGCAGCGCAACGCCGTTGTCCGGTATGACAACGCCGTCATGGCACGGGACGCCGCGCGGGCCCTCCTCGACGCCGAACGCGCGGAGCTCGAACAGGCCGAGGCCGCGGAAGCCCGAGCGGCGGAGGAACTCCAAGCGGCACAGGCGAAGCAGGACGAGGATCTCGCCGCTTGGGCGGCGGGCTGCCGAGAGCTGATCGTCGTCGACATCACCGAGATCGACGATGCCGTCGCAGGGGCCCGGGCTGAGCTGAGCCGCCAGGAACAGCAGCTCGAGGAAACCCGTACGGCACAACGAAACCAGCTCCCGCAGTACACGGCGTTGCGCGAGAAGCTCGCCAACCAGGTCGACGTGCCGCCGCCCGCGCCGTACACGCGCGACACCGAACGGGCCACCGCGAAGGGTGCACCGCTGTGGCGGCTCGTCGAGTTCCGGCCGCACATGCCGCTCGGCCTCTGCGCGTCGATCGAGGCCGCGCTGGAAGCGTCCGGCCTGCTCGACGCGTGGGTGACGCCCGACAGCCCGAACCTGCTGGACCACGACACGTTCGCCGAAGAGGTGCTCGCGACCCCGGCGCCGGGCGCCAGCCTGCTGGACATGCTCGTCGCCGAAGCGCCTGCGGTACAACGGTTGCTCGGCGGCATCGCGTTCGGTGAGTCCGCGCCCGACCACCCCGCCGCGGTCGGCGCGGACGGCACCTGGCGGCTCGGCAGCCTGCGCGGGCGCTGGACGAAGCCCGAGCCCACCTACATCGGTGCCGATGCGCGCGAGCTGGCCGCACAACGGCGCGTCGGCGAGCTGACGACGTTGATCGACCAGCTGAAGGCCGACCTGGACGAACTCCAGGAGACCGAGCAACGGATCGCCGCGCGCAAAGAAGCGCTCGCGAACGACCTCGCCACCCGTCCCGGCCGACACGACTTGGATATGACCGCGCACATCCGGGCACAGGCGCGCACAGCCGCGCTGCGCGCCACGGTCGCGAGGGCGCAACAGGTCAGCGATGACGCGGAAGCCCAAGTGGCACAAGCGATACCGGACAACGACCTGCCGTCGACCGAACAGGAACTCGACGAGCTGCTCGACGCGATCAGCGCGTTCCGGCAGGCCGAGGCGGCATGGCTCGACCGCAAGCGCGAGGCCGAACAGGCCGAACGCACGGCCACCGAGGCCAGGGCCCGCGCGGCGACCAGCCGTGAGCACGCCGTCGAGGCCGAGCGGACGGCGATCCTGCAGGCACAGGAGCTCGGCGTCGCCACCGACGAGGCCGAGCTGACCCGGCTTCGCGCCCGGCGGACGGAGATCACGACGGAGCTCGCGGACCTGCGCGAACGCCGGAGCACGCTGGAACGCGCGGTCGGGACACTGGCCGAGAAACACGCGGCCCGCGTAGCGGAACGCGAGGCTGTGATCGCCGCCAGGGACGCGGCCGAGAAACGCGTTCGCGACCTGCACGACGATGGGCTGGAAGCACGGTCCAAGACGGTCGCCGACGCGGAACTCCTGCTGACCCACGCCGTCCAGGACGCCCGGCTGATCCTCGGCAACCGCATCGGGCTGACCCTGGAGCCCGATCTTGTCGTGACGCTCGACCGCAGGCCGGTGACGCCGGCCGAGCTGATCGACTGGCTGCACGAACAGCGCGATGTCGTGAACGACCACATCGCGACGGCCGAGCGTGAGCTGTTTGACCGGACGTTCACGGACACCGTCCGCGAGACCATGGCCGATCGGGTTCGCGCCGACGAGGAGCTGGCGGCGACCGTCAACCCGCGGCTCGAGGGCTTCGGCATGCGGTTGCGGCCGGAGGTCGCTCCCGACGCCGAAGCCTTGCTGTTCCAGGATCCATCGGCACCGTGGCACCGGCTCGTCCTGGAGATCGACCGCGGCAAGGCCTGGCAGCCGCTCACGAAGCGCGCCCAAAAAGCGCTTTCCCGCGGCGAACAGGCGATGTTCCGGTATGTCCCGCTGATCGCCGTCATCGCAGCGCACTACCCGGCGACCGCGCCACGACTGGTCGTCCTCGACGACGCGCTGTCCGGAATGGACAGTGCGAACCGGAGCGGACTGCTGGAGCTGCTCGTGTCGTGCGATCTCGACCTGGTGCTCACCTCGGACTCCGACTGGGGCGACTACCGCGAACTGCCGGGCATCGCGATCCACCAGCTCGTGACCAGTGACGACGCGGTCACGAGCGTGCGGTTCACCTGGACCGGCCGCGGATGAACCTCAGCACCGCCGGGTTGAAGACGTCCGACCGCTCCCAGTGCGGGTTGTGCCCGCACTCGTTCGCGACCACGGTCTCGACGCGCGGGAAGTGTCCGGCCAGCACCCGCTGCACGGGTGGTGGCGTGTAGAGGTCGGCGTCGCCCCACATCAACAGGGTCGGCACCCGGAACGCCTCGATCGTCGCCCAGGTGATGGTGTTCGCGTTGGGCTGCGAGACGTTGGTGCCGACGGCGCGTTTCTGAATCTCCAGCCACCGGGCGGTGCCGTCCGGGTCCGCTGCGCGGTAGGCCGGTCCCAGTTCGCGGAACTCCGCGGGCAGAGCGTTGAACCCCGCGGGCCGCAGCCTGCCGATCAGCGCGGTGTAGTCCGGGGCCGAGATGCCGGTGAGGCTGCCCGCGAGCACGAGGCTCAGCACGCGATCCGGATGGGACACGGCGTAGTCGAGCGCGACGCCGCCACCCGCCGCGGCGCCGATGACGTGCAACTTCGAGAGGCCAAGGGCTTCGACGAGGCGGTGCAGGTCTCCGGAGCCGGTACCCGGATTACCCGCCGGTCCCGCGTCGGACCGGTAGTGCCCACGCCGCGAATAGCCGATCACCCGGTACCCGGCCTTCGCGAAGAACGGCTGCTGGTAAGGCCAGCTCTGTCCGCTCCCGGAAGCGGGATGCAGCAACACGATCGGCGTTCCGTTGCCACCGGTGTCCCAGTACCACAGCCGCGCACCGCCGACGTCGACGAAGCCCTCGGCCGCCTTCACCTGCTCCGGCACCGCGATGGGACGGACCGGGCTGTCGTTCCCTTTGGCGTTCGCCTGGGAGACGCCACTGGCGAGTACCGCGGTGCCGGCGGCGAGTCCGGCACCTCCCCGAAGGAGTCCACGACGGCTCACGAATCTGCTCATCGTTCGCTTATAGCGAGAAGCCGTCGCGGTCGCCTCTATCGAACGATTCCCGTCACGAAACCCATCGCGTCGGTGAGCTCGCTCCTGGCTCCAATGCCCAACTTCGCGTAGACGCTCGACAGGTGGTTGTCGATGGTCCGCACGGAAGTCACCAGGGACTCCGCGATCTCCCGGTTGGTCAGCCCGCGGGCCGCGAGCGAAGCGACCTCCAGCTCCCGCTTCGTCAGCCGCGGCACCGTGAACCTCGCCAACGCGGGCGTGCGCGCACTCTGACAGCGCGCCACCAGCCGGGCGAACAGCGCACGGTTCCCTGACGCCGCAGCGGCTTCGGCCGCGTGCAGCATGACCCCTGCCTCCTCGAACCCTGAGGCCACCCGTTCGAGCGACGCGTTGTCGTTGCGCACCAACGCCAACGCGTGATCGCCGTACAGCGGCACGAGCCGCCCGTGCACGAACGACGCGAGTTCGACCAGCCGGTCGACTGCCTCGCCGGCGTGACCGAGCCGCACGGCCTCGTGCAACAGCATCGCCTCCACGGCGTGCTCCCCGTGTGCGCGGGCGTCGTCGGCGAACTCGAGCGGCGACGCGCCACCCGCCCAGATCCGCGCCTGCCACAGCCCGCATCGGTACGGCCGTTGCCCCTGTGGCACCAAAGCTTCCGCGGCGGCGAGCAGATCGCGGGCGTCGTTGCCGCGCAACGCCTCCACGTGCGCGAGCTCGCACAGCCGGAAGAACGGACGGACCGGCTGGGCCTCCCGCAGCAGCACCATCGCATCGTCGAGCCGCCCGCGCGCCCGCGCGAGACCGGCCCGCACGATGGCCCAGTGGGAACGCATGGAGTCCCATTCGCTCCTGGACCGATGGGCCTCGACCGCGATCTCCTCCACGCCCTGCAAATCGCCGTACATGGTGCGAATGAAAACCTTCGCCGAAGTGAACATCTCGGCGCCGAGCGGCACCGCCTCCCACGTCTCCAACTCCGGAATCTCGCGCGGCTCGCGGCCCTGAACGGCGTTGATCAACGCCTCGATCACGGCCTCCGCCGGTTCGGCGCCGGGTAACACCGCCAGCGCTTCGGCGTACTTTCCCGCGTCGAACAACAGGTTCGCCTGCACCAGTGGCGTGTCCACCATGGCCGCCGCCTCCGCGCTGCGGCCGAGCCCCCAGCCGATGTTCATGGCCCGCATGGCGACGATCTCGACCGGGTCGTCGGCGGAAGCGACCATCGCGAAGACCTCTTCGGCCTCCTCGGAACGGTCGGTGAACGCCAGCACCTGCGCCAGCAGATGCGCCGCCGGCGGTCCGCCACCCAGAGCCCAGGCGGCGCGGGCCAGGCGTTCGGCCAGCACGACGTCTCCGAGGAGACACGCCCGCCCGGCCGCGGTCAGCAACAGCTCGGGGTCGTCCGCCGAGCCGCTGTCCAGGCGCAGCACGGCGACGCGCAACGGGTCGTCCAGCACCGACGCCAGGTAGCGCTGATGGGTGTGCGTCCGCAGCGGCGGGCAGCCCGCGCGCAACGCCTCGCCGTACAACGGATGCGCCAGCCGCAGCCCTTCCTCGGACGCGGTGACGAAGTCGTCCAACGACTCCAGCACACCGGGATCGAACAGCTCGAAGCCGAGTGGTTCGCCGAACGCGAGCAGCTCGAGCACCCGGCGTTGCTCCGGCGCCAGCGCACCCAGCCGGTGGTCGATCAGCTCGGCCAGCCGTGGCGACATGGGCAGCGGACCGTCCAGGCGCCACAGGCCGTCGACCTCGGCCAGCGGAGCCGCGAGGAGCAACTCCCGCAACAACAACAAGTTGCCCGCGGTGGCGGTCCAGAGCCGGTCGGCCGCCCGGCTGTCCACCGGCCCGCCCAGCACCTCGGTCAGCACCGACGTGAAGTCCGCGAACCCCAGCGGTTCCAGGTCGAGCCGGTCCAGCAACTGGTCCTTCCACAGGGCCACCACTGGGGCCGGCGCCGGCGTGCCGGACCGGATCGTGGCCACCACGACCGCCTCGCGATGTTGCGCCAGCTGATGCAGCAGCACGGCGCTGGTGTCGTCGAGCAGGTGCGCGTCGTCCACGCCGATCACCTTGCCGCGCAACGAGTCCCGTGCCGCGTGCAACATCGCGAGCGGGCCTTCGGGGATGTCCGGCGGCAACCAAGGCGCGAGCACGCCGAGTGGAATCGACGCCGTGGCGGTGGTCGCGCGGACCAACGGCACGCCGGCCGCCTCCAGCAGACGCGTCTTGCCCACCCCGGCCGGCCCCGCCACGATCAGCCCAGCGCCCCGCAGCGCGCGGCGGACGTCGGCGAGCTCGGCCGCCCTCCCCACGAACGGCCACCCCATGCACCCCAGGCTAGGTGATCGGGCCGTCGAACATGGGTGATCGCCTACTCAGGTGCCCGATCGGCGGCACCGACACGCTCGACACATGCGAATCGACGAAGTCTTCCACCAGGATCCGTTCCCGTTCTACGACCTGTGCCGCGAGCAGGGACCGGTCCGGGTCGCGATGCCGGACGGCAGCGCGCCGTGGCTGCTGACCCGCTACGACGACGTCGTCAGCGCGCTGAACCATCCCGGACTGAGCAGCGCGATCGCCCCGATGATCGGGATGATGAACCACACCGATCCACCGGACCACACCCGGTTGCGCAAGCTCGTCGTCAGAGCGTTCAGCGCGCGTCGCGTCGATGCGCTGCGACCGCGAATCCAGCAGATCGCCGACGAGCTGCTCGACGACTGGACGGGCGCGCCGGTCGTCGACGTCATCGACACGTTCGCGGTCCCGTTGCCCATCACGGTGATCTGCGAACTGCTGGGCGTGCCCGCCGAGGATCGTTCGCTGTTGCGTGAGCTCAGCGCGGGCCTCACGCGGCCGAACGACATGATCGAGTCGTATGGCCGGCTGATCACCTATCTGAATGGCTTTGTCGCCGGGAAACAGCCTGGTGACGACCTGGCCACCGAGCTCATTCAGGCTCAGCGTGATGAACGGCTGAGTGTTGACGAACTGATCGGAATGCTGATCACGTTGATCGTCGCGGGGCACGAGACGACGGTGCAGCTGATCGGAAACGGAACCCTGGCGTTGCTCCGGAATCCGGAGCGGCTCGCGGCGCTGAAAGCCGATCCGGACCTGGTACCGGCCGCGGTCGACGAGCTCCTGCGGTTCGACGGGCCGCTCAGTCCAGGAATGATGCGCATAGCGGTGGACGACGTTGTCATCGGAGGCACCGAGATCGCCGAGGGCGACCTGGTGCTGGTGTCCATCGCCGCGGCGAACCGGGATCCGGCCCGGTACGAGAACCCGGATGTCCTGCTCTTCGATCGCGGTCCGAACCTGGCGTTCGGCCATGGGATCCACCACTGCCTCGGCGCACGGCTGGCCAGGCTGGAGGGTGAGATCGCCTTCGCGACGTTGCTGCGGCGTTATCCGGATCTCGCGCTCGTCACCGACGAGGTCACGTGGAGGGTGTCGTTCACCCGCGGGCTGACAGGACTTCTCGTGCGACCGAGGCCCTGAGCGCCGCACGTGCGGCGGCGATGTCGTCGACGGCGAACACTTCTGGCCCCGTCGCCAGAACAAGATCTTTGTCCGATGCCACCGCGAGCAGAGAATGTTTCTCGGTCAACGATTTGGCTTGCCGGACAACTCCCTTGGCATCAACGCGGATCAGCGTGACGTCCGTCTCCGACCAGGGAAAATCTTCGACGGTACTGGATTTTCGCAGTCCGTCCACGTCGAACAGAGCAAATCTTGGCATGCCACCAACTTAGCGAGGAAAGGTTACCGAAACCCAAAGATCACCCTTTCACCGCAATGCGGCCAGCAGATGAGACAGGTTGACACCAACGGCGTCAGCCAATCGGCGGACGTGTTCTGGTGCGGGCGCCAGCGGGTGTGTGTCCCGAGTGGGCGGCAGCCCTTCGCCACCTGAGAACTTCGACTGTGGCGTCACCGGAGCCTTGATCTGATAAACCCGCCAACGGGGAATCTTCGAGTCCGCCATCGCGAGCGTGCCGCCGTGCCACAGCAGCACGACGGACTGCCGGTCGTTGCGCGCGAGTACGCAGCTCTCACCGATCAACGTGGCGGCGCGGGCGGCGGCGCGCAGCGGGTTGCGGAACTCGCCGTCGATCACCCACACGCCGTTCATCAGTTCGGCGGCGAAGCCCTCCGCCTCCAGCGCGGCGAGCAGCTCGGCGTCCTGGTCGTCGGCCGCGGCCATCGCCAGTTCGACGACCTCCTGCACCTCGCCCGCCGTCACGACCCGCGCGCCGGCCTCGGTCGAGTTCTGCAGGAACCGCTCGACGTGCGCGTCGTCGGCGAACGCGGCCCACTCCTGCGCGCGCTCCCAGGCGGCCTTCGCGACCAGGTCGGCCTCCGAACCGCCGCGCAGCCGGGCGTCCTGCAGCAGCTGGGCGAGGCAGACCGCGATCAGCGAGCTGAGCAGGCCGTCGTCCTGGCTCTCATCCTCCTGGGGGACGAGCGATGTCGTAACGTCACGCAGGTCCGCGCGCCAGCTCTCGTCACCCGCCCACACGCCGACGGCCAGCGTGTTCAGGTACCGGTACGCGAGCGCCATCCGTTGGAGCAAGGGCGTCTCGGCGACATCCCTCGCGTCGCGGCGCAACGCCGCCTTGTGTCCCGCGCGGTCGGCGGGCTCCACCCGTTCGACGCGAATCGTTCCGAGATCTTCCGAGAAGTCCTGCCACCGGGTGAAGACCTCGCCCACCGTCATACCTCCTGCAACCGTGCCACTGTCTCGAGCACTCTTCTGGTGCGCGCCACCTCGTGCGCGCGGAACACGGCGGCCCCCTGCACCGCCGCGATCGCCGTTGCGACGAGGGTGCCCTCGACGCGTTCGTGCAGCTCGACGCCGAGGGTCTCCCCGACGAAATCCTTGTTGGACAACGCCATCAGCACGGGCCATCCGCTCGCGGCCAGCTCGCTCGCGCGGCGCAGCAGCTCCAGGCCGTGCCAGGTGTTCTTGCCGAAGTCGTGGGTCGGGTCGATGAGGATGCCCTTGCGCGGCACGCCCAGTCGTGCGACCTCTTCGGCCTTGGTAGTCGTCTCTGCCAGAACGGATCCGACGATATCCGGGAACGTCACGCGGTGCGGCCGAGTTCGAGGTGTGATGCCGCCCGTGTGCGAGCAGACGTAGCCCGCCTGGAACTCGGCGGCGACCTCGGCGAGCTTCGGGTCCGTGCCCGCCCACGTGTCGTTGAGCAGGTCGGCGCCCTCCGCGCAGGCCAGGCGGCCGACCTCGGAACGCCAGGTGTCGCTGCTGATGATCAGGTCCGGGTAGGCGGCGCGCACCCGTGCGATGAACGGGACGACGCGGCGGATCTCCTCCTCGGCGTCCACGAGGTTGCCGGGGCCGGCCTTCACACCGCCGATGTCAACGATGTCCGCACCTTCGTCGACGACCCGGTGCACGGCCTCCATCGCCTCGTCCTCGGCGTAGGTCGCGCCCTTGTCGTAGAACGAGTCGGGGGTGCGGTTGATGATCGCCATCACCAGCGGGCGGTCCCGGAGGATGGTCCGGCCACGAAACTGGAGCTCGATCACAACCCCTGTCTATCAGGCCA
Organism: Lentzea sp. NBRC 105346; assembly: GCF_030269605.1. Taxonomy (GTDB): domain Bacteria; phylum Actinomycetota; class Actinomycetes; order Mycobacteriales; family Pseudonocardiaceae; genus Lentzea. The sequence continues at coordinate 67,260 of NZ_BSTQ01000009.1, read as the reverse complement.
CGCGCCCGTGCGGCACATGGCGGGCGTCTCAATGACTGTCGGTGCCCGTCGGCATACTGCCGGACGTGGACGAGAACCTGCTGGGAGAGGCCGTCGAGGCGCTGTGGCGCGGCGGGTGGCTGCCCTACGACGTGCACCAGGTGGTGTCGCGCAACCTCACCGAGTCGGAGGTGTCCCTGGTCGTGGACGCCATCACGGCGTCGTGCGCACGTCATCACCCGTCGACGATGCACCCGCGGTGGCTGCAGCAGCTGACGGAGATCGGCGCCGAGGTGTGGTGGGATCGCTCCCGGCCCCTGCTTCCGCAGTGGGCGGTCCGGCACATCGAGACGCCGGAGTACACCGCGCGGACGCTTGCGCGTCTGCTGAAGTTCTTGGGCTCGTTGGGCGTGCTGCCGCGAATTCTGCCGCTGCCGGGCACCGCTACGGGCTCCGCGGTTCCGCTCGGTGTCGACCAGAAGGTGCTGAACCGGGTGCGCGGGCTGCTCGCGAAGGCGGAGTCGACGCAGTTCCCCGAGGAGGCCGAGGCGCTGTCCGCCAAGGCACAGGAGCTGATGAACCGCCACGCCCTCGAACGGGCGATGCTGGACGCCGGCGCGCCGCAGGTGGCGACGTCGCGCCGGATGTGGCTCGAGAAGAGCTACTTCAAGGCGAAGGCGCAGCTCGTGGGTGCGGTCGCGGACGCGCACCGGTCGCGCGCCGTGGTCTACGGCAACGTCGGGTTCGTGGCGCTGGTCGGTGAGGACCTCGACCTGGAGATCACCGAGCTGTTGTCGACGTCCCTGCTGGTGCAGGCGACCAGGGCGATGGTGCAGGCGGGCGCGGGTGGTGGCGAGGCGCGCAGCCGCGGGTTCCGGCAGTCGTTCCTGATCTCCTACGCGCATCGGATCGGCGAACGGCTGACCGCTGCTCCGGTGTCCGATGAACGGCTGCTGCCGGTGCTCGTCGAACGCAAGCAGGCCGTGGACGAGCTGTACGACCAGATGTTCACCCGGACGAAGACGATGCGCGTGTCCGTCGGCAGCGCGGCCGGGTGGCACGCGGGGCGGACCGCCGCCGATCTCGCGGACATCGAGGTTGGCCGATCCTCGGTCACGTCGGGCTAGGATTCGCGCGTCGCCGCCCGTGACATTGGGTGGTGCACGTCCATGTTCATCAGATCCCTCTTCGTCGCCGGGCTGCTGGTTCTCGCTTCTGCTGCGCCCGCCTCCGCGTCGTCGCTCAGACAGGTGACGTCCGGCGACGGCGACTCGTTGACTCCGGTGATCAGCGCTTCCGGCCGTTACGTCGCGTTCCCCTCCGAGGCGTCCGATCTGGTGCACGGCGAACGCAACGGCGTGTCCGACGTGTTCGTGCGGGACCTGTGGACCGGGTCCGTGCGCAGCGCCTCGCGTGGTGGCGACGGGCCGTCGTTCGACCCGCCGGCCATCTCGGCCGATGGACGTTATGTGGCTTTCGTTTCGTCCGCCACGAACCTGGTGGCGGGTGATACCAACGGTGTCGACGACGTCTTCCTGACCGACATGTGGACCGGTCGCGTGCGGCGGGTCTCCGGTGGTGACGGTCCCGCTTACGGATCGCCCGCACTGTCCGCCGACGGACGGTACGTCGCGTTCCGGTCGGATGCCACCACTTTGGTTCCCGGTGACACCAACGGGGTCGCGGACGTGTTCGTGCGGGACATGGAGTCCGGTGTGACCACTCGCGTGAGTGTCGCGGCCGACGGGACGCAGGGCGACAAACTCGTGCACCACGGCATCGCCATGTCGGCGTCCGGGCAGTTCGTGGTCTTCCCTTCCGCGGCAACGAATCTCGTGCCCGGTGACACGAACGGCTCGGTCGACATGTTCGTCAAGGACATCCGGTCCGGGTCGATCGAACGTGTGAATGTTTCCTTTGATGGCACGCAATCGTCGTCGTTCACGTTGATGCCGGCCATCACGGCGGACGGCGGACTGGTCGCGTTCGTCGCGTGGGGCGACAACCTGGTGCCCGGCGACACCGAGGACACGCCGGACATCTTCGTGAAAGACTTGCGCACCAAGGAGATCCGCCGGGTCAACACGCGTATGGATGGGACCGTCTCCGACGCACAGCCGTACCAACCCTCCCTGTCGCCGGACGGCCGATATGTGGTTTTCAGTTCGCTGGCAGCGAACCTGGTCCCAGGCGACACCAACAACCTCGACGACGTGTTCCTGAAGGACCTCCGCACGGGTTCGATCAAGCGCCTCAGCGAGCGATTCGGCAAGCAGGGCAACGGTTTCTCCGTTGCGCCGACGATCTCCCGCACGGGCCGCGTGGCCTTCGCGTCGTCGGCCTCGAACCTGTCGTTCATGGACCGCAACGGCAAGTCGGACGTGTTCGTGAAGAACTAAAACTGTCAGACCCCCGGTCTAACGTCCTCCCCATGACATCCACCTACGCAAGCGAACTCCAACTGGGCGACGTGACCTACTCCCTGCGCGCCACCACGGCCCCCAAGGAAGGCCTCGTGCTGGACCTCCTGGGCGCCGACGCGGCGGGCACCGTGATAGCCGACGGCCGCCTGAGACTGCCGGTCTCGGGCGGCATCGCGGTCGGCCGGCTGGTCGCCCGCGTCCTGGACGCCCACACGCGCCTCAACGGCCGCGGCAAACGCCTACCGGCCAACGCGAACCAGCGCTGGTCGTCCGAACTGGACACCGCGCTGCGCGACGCGTGGCTGACCGCGTCCGACGACTCGGCAGTGGAACGGATCCGCGCTCTGGCCCGCTCGATGCAACGATCCCCGACGGCGATCCGCGCCCGGCTCCCGCGCGTGGGCTGCGATCCGGACATACCGGGCCGCCCCCTGTCCGAGGAAGCCGCGCGCGTATTGGGGGTGAGGTCAGGGACATCTCAGGGTGAAGCCTGATTCGCCCTGCGCGCGCCGAGCGGATTCTGGAGACACAAGTCTTCGAACCGCAGGGGGCAATCGTGGAGATCACCGGTCTCATCTCGGCAATCATCATCGGGGCGATCATCGGTGGCCTGGGCCGCCTCGTGGTGCCGGGCAAGCAGCACGTGTCGTTGCTGGCGACCATCCTCGTCGGCATCGTCTCGGCCCTGCTCGGCACCGCGGCGGCGACCGTACTCGGCGTCGCCGACACGAGCGGCATCGACTGGATCGAACTGGCCCTCCAGGTCGGTCTGGCCGGAGCGGGCGTCTCGGTCCTGGCGGGCCGCTCGCGCGCCAAGCTCCACCGCTGACCTCCCTCGAGCCGCTGTGCCCGACCGAACCCCCAGTCGGCGGGCACAGCACCCAGCCCGTGCGGGCCCAACCAATCCCGCACGCCTGCCCGGCCCCGCGGCCGGGTTGAGCGCGAGCCTCGACCAGGTCTCCGGACCCGAGCGCCCCGGCACCGTCCAGGTGCACCAGGCGGCGCCGTCCCGGACCCGGTCACACTCAGACGCCGCGGCACCTCCCGAGGTGCACGAAGCAGCGCCCGCCGTACCGCGAATGTCCAACCGCAGACAAGCGCCAGGCCCCCGAGGCACACCAACGACGCAGCCACCGCCCCTGGACCAACTGCGGTCAGCCACAGCAACAACTGCGGCCCCGGTCGCAGCGCCGCGGCACCACCCCAGGTGCACCAAACGGCGCCCCAACCGCCAGCCCGCGCATCCCCCAACCACTCACCACCATCAGCGCACCCCGGCACCCCAACGCCGCGGCACCCACGCAAGGCGCACCAACCGGCGCCACCGACACCAGCCACGCCCCGAACCACCGCAACAGCGCCCGATCCCCACCGCCGCGGCAGCACCGCAGGCGCACCAAACAGCGCCCCAACCGCCAGCCCGCGCATCCCCCGACCACCCACCACCAGCACACCCCGGCACCCCACCGCCGCGGCACCACCCCAGGTGCACCAAACAGCGCCCCAACCGCCAGCCCGCGCATCCCCCGACCACCCACCACCAGCACACCCCGGCACCCCAACGCCGCGGCACCCACGCAAGGTGCACCAACCGGCGCCACCGACACCACGCCGGCCGCGCGAAACCCGACAGCCGAAGCCGAGACCGTCGACGCAGGCCGCTAGGACTCCGCCATCAGGTGGAGCAGGTCACGGAGGGCACGGCGCTGAGGTTCGGTGAGCGCGACGAGCGGGTCGCTCGCGAACCGGAGGTGGCCGCGCAGATCCGCAGCGGCGGACTTCCCGGCGTCGGTCGTGGCGATGAGCTTGATACGCCGGTCGGTTGGGTCGGCCTGCCGTTCGACGAGTCCACGCGTCTGCAGCCGGTCGACGATGCCCGTGATGTTGGACGGTTCGACCCCCACGCGTTCGGCGACGCGCCGCATCGGCAGCGGCTCCTCTAGGGCGAGCAACGCCTTGGCCTGCTGCGGCGTGATCCCGTGCCGCGCGGCCGCCGTCTCGTATTCGCGGATGTAGCGGTCCGTGATGCGCCCGAGCAGGGCCACCACCTCGGCGGAGAGCGCGTCCATGGCAACCATCGTAGGTGAGGTTGGTAACTACAACCATTATTGACAGTAATAGTTATAGTTCATAAGCTTCTCTCGACGACAAGCTAAGGAGTTCAGGCATGAAGCAGCGCACGCTCGGCACGAGCGGGCCATCGGTCTCGGCCCTGGGGCTCGGCCTCATGGGCATGTCCGAGTTCTACGGCGCCACGGACGACGAGCAGTCCATCGCGACGATCCACCGCGCTCTCGATCTCGGGGTGAACCTCCTCGACACCGCGGACGTCTACGGCGGCGGCCACAACGAGCAGCTCCTGGGCCGCGCTCTGGCCGGACGGCGCCGCGACGAGGCCGTCGTGGCCACCAAGTTCGGCGTCCGGCCGCAGGACGGCGTCGCGACGGTGGACTCGACGCCGGAGTACGCCCGGCAGGCCGTTGACGCGTCCCTGGCCCGGCTCGGAATCGACCACATCGACGTGTACTACCTGCACCGGCGTGATCCCGAGGTGCCGATCGAAGACACCGTCGGCGCGCTCGCCGACCTGGTCGCCCTGGGCAAGATCCGGCACATCGGGCTGTCGGAGGTCAGCGCCGACACACTGCGGCGGGCCCACGCCGTGCATCCGATCGCCGCGCTGCAGAGCGAGTACTCGCTGTGGGAACGCGGGCTGGAGGCCGAGGTGCTGCCCGCCGCACGCGAGCTCGGCGTCGCCGTGGTGCCGTACTCGCCGGTCGGCCGTGGCTTCCTGACCGGCACGGTGACGGATCTCGACTCGCTCGCACCGGACGACTACCGCCGTGTCGACCCGCGCTTCCAGGGCGACAACCTGACGCGGAACCTCGCGCTGGCGGAGCGAGTCAAGACGCTGGCCGAGCAGGTCGGCGCCACCCCGACGCAGCTCGCGCTCGCGTGGCTGCTGCACCAGGGTCCGGACGTGATCCCGATTCCCGGCACGAAGCGCATCAGCTACCTGGAACAGAACGCCGCGGCCGCCGACGTGAACCTCGACGCCGACATCCTGACCGCCTTGGACGCGGCGGTCCCGCGGGGCGCGGCTGCCGGTGATCGCTACCCCGAGCAGCTGATGTCCCGCCTCAACGACTAGGTCCCGAACACGCGTCAGCAGAGGGCGAAGTCGTCCAGCAACGCTGACGCGGCCTCGACGTCCGGACTGAGCTGCCGGTCCGCCATATCCGGGTTCAACTTGGACTCGGCCAGCTCGAACGCCGCCCGCAACGAAGGCGTCCCAGGCACCACCCGGCGCAACCGCAAGGCACGCACGGCAGCGACGAGCTCGCAGGCGAGCACGAGCCGGAACGCCGACAGCGAGCGCAACGCCTGGCTCGCCGACTGGAAAGCGAAGCTGGAGTGCTCCTCCAGCCCGCGCGACACGACAGCGTTGCCCAGGCTGGCGGGTTCGGCGAGGGTGCGCACCTCGGCGAGCGCGGAGGCCGCGCTGTACTCGAGGATCATCACCCCCGAGCTGCCGCTGACGCCTTCCGCCAGGAACGGCCTGAGCCCCGTGAAGCTCGGCTCCACGAGGGTGGCGAGCCGCGCGGTCGACAGGTGACCGGTGTGCAGCAGGGCGAGCCGGACCCGGTCGAGCGTCTGGCCGAGGTAGGCGCAGTGGAACGCGCCGTGGTGGTACACGGCGTCGTCCTCGGCCCACACGAGCGGGTTCTCGGCGGCGGCGTTGATCTCGACCTCGAGTACGCGTCCGAGGTCGGTGACGGCGTCGATCGCGGGGCCGTGGATCTGCGGGAAACAGCGGTACCCGAACGGATCCTGGATCCGCGCACCGGATCCGGGAGAACCGAGCAACCTCCGCATCTCGGCCGCGACCGCGACCTGACCGGGGTGCGGCCGGCCCTGGTGGACACGCTCGGCGTAGGCCTCCGTCGAGCCGTTCACGGCGAGGAAGGAGAACGCGGTCACGACGTGCGCCGCCTGCAGCAGCTGGCGGGCGGTGTGCCACGCGAGGCCGGCCATGCCGATGGTGAGCGCGTTGCTGCTGATCAGCGCCAGCGCGTCGCCGGAGTCCAGTTCGATCGGGGAAGGGGTGGTTGTCGAACCGAGCCAGAAACGTTCGCCGATGAGGGTGAGACCGGTCTCGGCGAGTGCGGTGAGGTCACCGGTACCGATCGCGCCGTACTCGTGGACGCCCGGATAGCAGCTGTTGTTCAACGCGTCCGTCAGCGCGTCGACCACGGCGGGGCGCAGACCGGCGCCGCCCGCGAGGAGCTGGTTGAGCCGGACGACCAGCATCGCGCGAACCTGCTCCTCCGGGAGCATGCCGCCGAGCCCGCCCGCGTGGCTGCGCAGCAGGCGCAGACCGTGATCGGCCTCGCCGAACGCGTCGACGACCTCGCTGCGGTTGGCGCCGACACCCGTGTTGCGGCCGTAGATCAACTGCTGCGTGACGAGCCGGCGGGTGGCATGCCACGACGCTTCGACGCGGTGGCGTCCGTCGGCGTGCACGGTGACGGGGACGTGGAACCGGGCGACGCGGACAACGTCCTCGCCGCCGAGCGACCGGCCGTCCAGGACGACCGGTTCGTCCGACGGGCCCAGGTCCAGCGGTGCTTCGGGCATGGGGATATGTGAACACACGTGAGGAGGTGCTACCGACCACTGGGAATCGACAACCGAATAGGGTTCTGGGGTGCTGGTGTTGCATGGACTCTGCACCGCCGACGGGCGACCGGTCCTGTGGGCGGAGGACTCCGAGCTGCCCGCACGCACGGACAGCAAGCGCCGGGACGTGCCGCACCCGTTCGCGGCGGGCGCGGACGCGCTCGCTGACGCCGTCGGCCTCGACGAGGTCAAGGCGACCACGCGGACGTTGCTGCTGCCGTCGTTCGCGAGCGGACCCGCTGCGTCGCCGGAGCTCGTCCGCGATCCGCTCACGGCCGGGCGCGCGCCGCGCGGAACCGTGAAGCTGCGGCCGTGGGGTGTCCCCACGATCCCGTTGCGGCCGGACGCCGCACCGGTGGACGAGGTGCGCCTGAGCGACTCGGCGCGGTTCGTGTTCGAGGTGGCGTCGTTCGCGAAGGACCTCGTCGCCCGCGGACGCGTGCTGCCGTCGATCGCGGCCGACCGGCCGGTGGCGTGCTGGGTGCCCGCGCTGACTGGAGCGGACACCGCACGGTTCGCGTCGCTGCAGGCGGCGATGCCACCGGCGTGCCGGTGCGAGGAGATCGTGAGCAGTCCGGCCGACCTGGTGCGCGCCGCGCTCGCCACCGCGGTGGACGAGGAGGTGCGGACGCGGCTCGGCCCGCTGAAGATCGCGCCGAAACGCCGCGGCCGGGCGACCACGGTCGAGACGTGGCTCGACGCGCTCACGGGTGAGCCCGCGTTCGAGGCCGACCCGGTCGAGCTGTACGAGCTGCGCGAGCACCTCGAGCGGTGGCATGCGAGCGGAGTGCGCAACAGTCCGGTGCGCACGTGCTTCCGCCTGCGCTCCCCCGGTCAGGGCGACGAGTTCCAGGACGAGTGGGCCGTCGAGTTCCTGCTGCAGTCGGTCGACGACCCCAGTGTGCTCGTGACCGCCGAGCAGGTGTGGTTCGCCGACGACAGCGTGCTGCGGCGGTGGGTGCCGTCGCCGCAGGAGTTCCTGCTGACCGACCTCGGGCGGGCCGGCCGGCTGTGCCCGGACCTGGACCAGGCGCTGCACAGTTCGCATCCCGCGGAGTTGGAGGTCGACGCCGAGGGCGCGTACCGCTTCCTGCAGAGCGCGCCGCTGCTGACGCAGGCCGGGTTCGGCGTGCTGCTGCCCTCGTGGTGGCAGCACCCGGCCAAGCTCGGCCTGAAGCTCACCACGTCGAGCCGCGGCACCGCGGGCGCGGTGGCCAAGGAGAGCGAGATCGGCCTGAAGTCGATCGTCGACTACAAGTGGGAGCTCGCGCTCGGCGAGGACACGCTGACCGAGGCCGAACTCGCGGCGCTAGCCGCTGCGAAGGTGCCGCTGGTCAAGGTGCGCGGACAGTGGGTGCAGGTCGACCAGAAACGCCTGGCGGCCGGCTTGGCGTTCCTCAAGCGTGGCGGCGGCCAGATGACCGCTGCACAAGCCATGCTCCACAGTGGACTGCACCCGGAGGACGAAAGCCTTCCGTTGCCGCTCAACGCCGTCACCGGCGACGGCTGGCTCGGCGACCTGTTGTCCGGCAAGGTCGAGCAGAGCCTGGAACCGGTCGAGCCGCCGGAGGGTTTCGGCGCGACGCTGCGCCCATACCAGCGACGCGGGCTGGCCTGGCTGGCGTTCCTGGACAAGCTCGGGCTCGGCGCGTGCCTGGCCGACGACATGGGTCTCGGCAAGACCGTGCAGCTGCTGGCGTTGGAAGCCCTCAACCGCGCCAACGAAAAGCTGCCGCCGACGTTGCTGATCTGCCCGATGTCGGTAGTCGGCAACTGGCAGCGCGAAGCGGTCCGCTTCACCCCCGAGCTGTCCGTGCATGTGCATCACGGCGCGGACCGCTTCAACGGCGACGCGCTACGCGAGGCGGTCGAGGAGCACGACCTCGTGCTGACCACGTACGCGTTGGCAGCGCGAGACGCCGACGCGCTGGGCGAGATCACCTGGGAACGCGTCGTGCTCGACGAGGCGCAGAACATCAAGAACAGCAACACGAGACAGTCCCAGGCGGTGCGCCAACTTTCCGCACGCCACCGCGTAGCGCTGACGGGCACTCCGATCGAGAACCGTCTGGCGGAACTCTGGTCCATCATGGACTTCGCGAACCCCGGCGTCCTGGGCACGGTCAACACATTCCGCGCACGCTTCGCGGTGCCGGTGGAACGCCACAACGACGAGGACGCCGCAGCCCGCCTGCGCAAGATCACCACACCGTTCGTGCTGCGCCGCGTGAAGACCGATCCGCGCATCATCACCGACCTGCCGGACAAGGTGGAGATGCGCCAGCTGTGCAACCTCACCCCAGAGCAGGCGTCGCTGTACCAAGCCGTGGTCAACGACATGCTGCAACGCATCGACGACAGCGAAGGCATTCAGCGCAAGGGCTTGGTGCTGGCGACGATGTCGAAGCTCAAGCAGGTCTGCAACCACCCGGCCCACTTCCTGAGCGACGGCTCCCGCGTAGCGGGACGTTCGGGAAAGCTGACGCGGCTGGAGGAAATCCTCGACGAGGTGCTGGCCGAGGGCGACAAAGCCTTGTGCTTCACGCAGTTCACCGAGTTCGGCAGCATGCTGGTGCCCTACCTGAGCGCGCGCTTCGACACCGACGTCCTGTTCCTGCACGGCGGCACGAACAAGGCGCAACGCGACGCCATGGTCGAACGGTTCCAGTCGACGCGCGGCCCGTCGATCTTCCTGTTGTCCCTCAAGGCAGGCGGCACGGGCCTCAACCTGACGGCGGCGAACCACGTGATCCACCTCGACCGCTGGTGGAACCCGGCGGTCGAGGACCAGGCGACCGACCGCGCGTTCCGCATCGGCCAGACGCAGAAGGTGCAGGTGCGCAAGTTCGTCTGCATCGGCACGCTGGAGGAGCGCATCGACCGCATGATCGAGGAGAAGCGCGCCCTCGCGCAGCTGGTAGTCGGCGCGGGCGAGAACTGGCTGACCGAGCTCTCGACAACTCAGCTGCGCGAACTGCTGGCCCTCTCCGGGGAGGCCGTCGGTGAGTGACCACTGGTCCGGCTACGGCCCCTATCAGAAGCCCATCCGAGTAGAGGGCGGCCTGAAAGCCCGCAGCAAACGCGGCGAAATAGGCCAAACCTGGTGGTCACGCCGCTTCCTGGAAGTCCTGGAGTCGTTCGGCATGGGCGGCCGCCTCACGCGCGGCCGCGCATACGCCCGGCAGGGCCAGGTGCTGAGCCTGTCGCTGTCGACGAGCATGGTGATCGCCCTCGTCCAGGGCTCGCGCCCAACCCCGTACAAAACGCGCATCGCGATCAAGGCCTTCACCGCCGCGGAGTGGCGCCGCATCGAGGAAGCCTTGGCGGGCAAGGCTTTGTACGCGGCCAAGTTGCTGGCCGGCGAGATGCCTCCGGACATCGAGGACCTGTTCGCAGAGCTGGGTCTGCGGCTTTTCCCGACGTCCATGCGCGAGTTGACTATGGATTGCTCGTGCCCGGACTGGGAAGTTCCGTGCAAGCACCTCGCCGCAACCTGCTACCTGCTGGCCGAATCGTTCGACAAGGACCCCTTCGAAATCCTCGCGTGGCGCGGCCGCGGCCGTGACGACCTACTCGAACGGCTCCGCACCCTGCGCGGCGCCAAGGTGCGGGCCGAGCAGCGACTGGCGGCGGTCGGCGAGGGGGACGCACCGCCTCTGACGAAGTGCCTGGACACGTTCTGGACGAAGCAGAACACCATCGCCCTCGGCGGACCGCCCGCGGCGCTGACGGGCCGGCCCGATGCGGTGCTCGACCAGCTCGACGCCGTGCCCGTCACCGTGCGAGGTGCCGGCCTCGTCGACGTGCTCCGGCCCGCGTACCAGGCGCTCGCGGATCCGCCGGCCGAGGCCTGATCGCTGGGGCGGGGCGGCATCGCTGGAGCGGCATCGCTGGGGCGGGCGGCGGCGAAAGCCGCGAGGAAGGCAGTGCAGCGGTGGCCAACGCAGCAGGGCGACCGCGCGCCCCGCTGGCCTGGGGGCGTGACCGCTGGGCGGGCGGCGAGCTGAGGCAGCGGACGCGGTGGCCGGTGCGGCAGGGCTCACGGACGAGGCGTGACGCCGCAGGCATGATCGCTGGCGAGATACCCGGCGAAGGCGGCGGAGTGGCGGCGAACGGGTCGCTGTCCGAGCCGGACCGGGGGGCCGCGGTCCGCCGCACCTGGGGCTGCTGGACGGGTCGGACCCGAGGCCGCTGCCGGTCGATGGCCAGGCGGGACCTGAGGCCGCTGGCCTAGCCGGACCCGAGGCCGCTGCCGGTCGAGCCGGACCTGGGGCTGCTGGCCTAGCCGGACCCGAGGGCACCGCCGGTCGAGCCGGACCCGAGGGCGATGGCCAGGCGGGACCTGGGGCTGATGCCGCTGCCCCCGCGCGCTTCCTTGTTGCGCAACGATTGAGCGGGCCGGTTCGTTCCGCGCGATTGCGGTCAACGGCCCGTTCGCGACACCTATGTCCGCGCCGCCTCGGCGGGTGGGGCGGTACCAGCACAGAGACCAGCAGCGACCCTGCCCGGCGAGCCACGCCAAGACCGGCCACGCGAAGGCGAGCCACGTGGAGACGGGGCTTGGCCGACGCGGGGTGCGGGGCAAGGTCAGCCGCCCGCTACCGACGGGAGGATCTGGATCTCCGCGCCTGGGTTGATCGGCGTTGCGGCGCCGTCCAGCCGGCGGCACTCCTCGCCGTCCACGTAGAAGTTGACGTAGCGGCGCAGGCCCGCGCGCTCGTCGCGGAGTTTGCGGTCCAGCGCCGGGTACTGGGAGGCCAAGGAGTCCAGTACGGAGCCCAGAGTTGCGGGGGCGGCTACATCTACGTCCAGGCGGGACGCGCCGCCCACGGCAGTGCGGAGGACGCCGGGGACTAGTACGGAGACCCTCACGAAGCGATCACCGCCGCTCGCACCGACAGGACGTCCGGGAGGTTGTCCGCCACCAGGTGCCAATGGTCGCCCTCGTCGGGTGACGCGTAGACCGAGCCCGAGCGGGACCCGAAGTAGATGCCCGCCGGCGAGCCGGAGTCGGTGCACATGGCGTCGCGCATTACCGCGGTCCAGAAGGAGTCGGGTAGGCCGGAACCCAAGGCCTCCCAGGTGTTGCCGGCGTCGCGGCTGCGGTACACCCGGCACTTGCCCTCGGGCGGGAAGCGGCGGCCGTCCGTCTCGATCGGGAAGTTGTAGATCGTGTCGGGCTCGTGCGGGTGGACGACCATGGCGAAGCCGAAGTCCGTCGGCAGACCGTCCGCTATGGACTTCCAGGTGACGCCGCCGTCGTCGCTGCGGTACACGCCGTGGTGGTTCTGCAGGTAGAACCGCGAAGGGTTCGAAGCGTGCTGGGCGATCTTGTGCACGCATTGGCCGAACTCGGGATACGGGTCCGGCATGAAGTAAGCCTTGATGCCCGTGTTGCTGGCCTCCCAGGACGCGCCGCCATCCGACGTCCGGTACACGCCGCCGGTCGACATCGCCACGGTCACCCGGGAGGGATCATCAGGCGAGGGCACGATCGAGTGAACTGCCTGGCCGCCGAAGCCCGCGCCCCACTCCGTGCGGTGCGGGTGCTTCCACAGGCCCTCGATGAACGAGTACGTCCGGCCACCATCAGTAGAGCGGAACAGCGCGGACGGCTCCGTGCCCGCCCACACCACGCCCGGCTGACTAACAGACCCCGGCTGCAGTTGCCACACCCGCTCCAAGGACGCATCAGCGGGAAAGGCGATGGGAGCGTGATCGGGTTCGTCCCAGGTGACGCCCAAGTCGTCGGACGTGGCCACCGACGGGCCCCAGTGCTCGGACGTCACGCCGGCCAGCAGGCGAGGTACAGCCGGACGCGTGTCGATCGCCACGGCGTACACGCCCGTCATCGGGTGATGTGGCCCGTCCAGGTGCCACGAAACGCGATCCTCGCTGGTAGCGACCCACAGGCCCTTGCGGGTGCCGATCGCCAGCACTGCCTTCGAAGCCATTGCCGACCTCCCCGGAGTTGTGATGTGGGGCACGTTACGCCGGGGGTCTGACAATTGTGGAAACACCACTTAGCCCCTCAAGTTACTCGCTGGTAGCCTCCGCGGAGACCAAGGAGGTACCAGTGCTGCTCGACCCCAACACCTACGACGCCAAGCACCTCGACGCGGAGACGCAAAGGCTGCTCAAAGCGACCATCGACTGGTTCGAGAACCGCGGCAAGCGGCAGCTCATCGCCGACGCCCAGGACAAGGTCTGGTACAGCGAGTTCCTGGACTTCGTGAAGCGCGAGAAGCTCTTCGCCACCTTCTGCACACCTCAGGCCCAGGACGAGACCAAGCGCTGGGACGCCGCCCGCAACGCCGCGTTCAGCGAGATCCTCGGGTTCTACGGCCTGCAGTACTGGTACGCCTGGCAGGTCACGGTGCTGGGCCTCGGCCCGATCTGGATGAGCGCCAACGAGGAGGCCAAGCGGAAGGCCGCGAACCTCCTCGACAGCGGCGCCGTCTTCGCGTTCGGCCTGTCCGAGAAGGAGCACGGCGCGGACGTCTACTCGACGGACATGATCCTGACGAAGACGCAGGACGGGTACAAAGCCAACGGCAGCAAGTACTACATCGGCAACGGCAACGTCGCCGGCATGGTCAGCGTCTTCGGCAAGACCGACAGCGACGACTACGTCTTCTTCGCCGTCGACAGCCAGCACAAGAACTTCAAGCTCGTCAAGAACGTCGTGGACTCGCAGATGTTCGTCAGCGAGTTCCGCCTCGAGGACTATCCCCTCACGGAACAGGACATCCTGCACCGCGGCCCCGAGGCGTTCTCCGCCGCGCTCAACACGGTCAACGTCGGCAAGTTCAACCTGTGCACGGCCAGCATCGGCATCTGCGAGCACAGCTTCTACGAGGCGATCACGCACGCGAGCAACCGGATCCTCTACGGCAACCCGGTCACGGACTTCCCGCACGTCAGGCAGAACTTCGTCGACGCCTACGCCCGCCTGCAGGCGATGAAGCTCTTCGCCGACCGCAGCGTCGACTACTTCCGCACCGCGGACGAGAACGACCGCCGCTACCTCCTCTTCAACCCCATCACGAAGATGAAGGTCACCAGCGAGGGCGAGCAGGTCATCGACCTGCTGTGGGACGTCATCGCCGCCAAGGGCTTCGAGAAGGACACCTACTTCACCCGCGCCACCGCGGACATCCGCGCGCTGCCCAAGCTCGAGGGCACGGTGCACGTCAACCTGGCACTGGTGCTGAAGTTCATGCCGAACTACCTCTTCAACCCCAAGCAGTACGACGAGGTTCCGAGCCGCCACGAGCCGAAGGACGACGAGTTCTTCTGGCGCCAGGGCCCCGCGCGCGGCCTCGGGAAGATCCAGTTCCACGACTGGGAGCCGATCTACACCGAGCACGCGGACATCCCGAACGTCGCCCTGTTCCACGAGCAGGCCACGGCGATCAAGACGCTGCTGACGACCGCGGCTCCGGACGCCGAGCAGCAGAAGGACCTCGACTTCCTGCTCAACCTCGGCCACCTGTTCACGCTCGTCGTGTACGGCCAACTGGTGCTCGAGCAGGCGAAGATCACCGGCGTCGACCACAAGGAGATCGACCAGATCTTCGACGTCCTGGTTCGCGACTTCAGCGCCTACGCGGTCGCGCTGCACGGCAAGACCAGCTCCACCGAGGCGCAGCAGAACTGGGCACTGCAGCAGGTCAGGAAGCCGAAGACCGACCAGGCTCGCTTCGACCACGTCTGGCAGCAGGTCCAGGCACTGTCCGGTAAGTACGAAATGCGCCCTTGACGCATCACACGATCGAACGTTTTGATGTGTCCGATCGTGTTCAACCTTGTTCCACTTTGAGGTCCGCCGCCGCCAGTCCGAAACACAGGAGGCGCGTGCCGTGGATCAGCGCAGATCGAAGTGGCGCACAGTCGTAGTCGCGGCGGCCGTCGGCGCGGGAGTGCTCAGCACCCCGCAGACGGCCGCCGCCATCGATGACGGCCTGGCCCTGACCCCGCCCATGGGGTTCAACAACTGGAACTCCACGCACTGCCGCGCGGACTTCAACGAGGCGATGGTCAAGGGCATCGCCGACATCTTCGTCGACAAGGGGCTGAAGGACGCCGGCTACCAGTACGTCAACATCGACGACTGCTGGGCGCTCCCGCAACGCAACGAGCAGGGCGACCTCGTCCCCCACCCCGAGCGCTTCCCCAACGGCATCAAGGCCGTCGCGGACTACGTACACGGAAAGGGCCTCAAGTTCGGCATCTACACCAGTGCCGGCACCAAGACCTGCAACAAGGACGGCGGTTTCCCCGGCGGCCTCGGCCACGAGGAACAGGACGCGAAGCTCTTCGCCAGCTGGGGCATCGACTACCTCAAGTACGACAACTGCAACAACCAGGGCGTCGACGCCAAGCAGCGCTACACCAAGATGCGCGACGCGCTGAAGGCCACCGGCCGCCCGATCGTCTTCTCCCTGTGCGAGTGGGGCCAGAACAAGCCGTGGGAGTGGGCGAAGGACGTCGGCCACCTGTGGCGCACCACCGGCGACATCGGCGACAACTGGAACTCCATGGTGTCCATCGCCAAGCGCAACATGGTGCTCGCCGACTACGCGGGCCCCGGCCACTGGAACGACCCGGACATGCTCGAGGTCGGCAACGGCGGCATGACCGACGTCGAGTACAAGAGCCACTTCGGGCTCTGGGCGATCATGGCGGCACCGCTGCTGATCGGCGCGGACCTGCGCAAGGTCACGCCGCACACGTTCGAGATCCTGGGCAACAAGGACGTCATCGCGGTCGACCAGGACAAGCTCGGCGTACAGGGCAAGGCGATCCGCTCCGAGGGCGGCCAGTACGTCTTCGTGAAGCCGCTCTCCAACGGCGACAAGGCCGTCCTGCTGTTCAACGAGAACGACAGCGGCGCGCAGATCAGCACCACGGCCCAGGAGATCGGCCTGCCGAAGTCGTTCGCCTACACCGTCCGCGACCTCTGGGCGAAGACCACTGCACACTCCGCGGGCTCGATCAGCGCCGCGCTCCCGCCGCACGGCAGCGCGATGTTCCGCGTCAGCGCGGGCGGCGACTGGTACAGCTACCCGCCCGCCGTCACGGCCGGCGCCGACGCGGCGGTGCTCTACCCCGGCGCGATGCCGCTCGTGACGCCCGGAAAGCCCGTCACCTACACGACGACCGTGCGCAACACCGGCCGCACGCCGATCATGAACCTCTCGGCCAAGCTGTTCGTGCCGGACGGCTGGAGCGTGCAGGCGAAAACCTCCACCACCAAGCTGATCCTGGCCGGCGAGAAGCAGTTCCAGACCACGTGGGAGGTCAACGTCCCGACCACCGCGGAGCCGGGCCGCTTCCCGGTCAACGCCGCGTTCGCCTACACCACGCCGCAGAGCCGGACACCGGTCAGCACGGGCTACCAGACCGAGGCCGTGGTGCCCGGCGCGGCGCCGACCGGCGTGAAGTTCCTCAGCGACCACAAGTGGTTGCGCGCGGTCAACGGCCACGGCCCGGTCGAGCTCGACACGACCAACGGCGAGGCCAAGGCCGGTGACGGCGGCCCGATCTCCATCCGCGGCCAGAAGTTCACCAAGGGCCTCGGCACGCACGCGCCCGCGCACATCGAGTACTACGCGGGCGGCAACTGCACCAAGGTCACCGCGGTCGTCGGCATCCAGGACAACAAGGTGAACCCGCTGAGCCTCGTGACCTACGAGGTGTGGGGCGACAACACCAAGCGTTACGAAAGCGGACCGGTCACCGGCACCGATCCCGCCAAGGAGCTCAGCGCGGACGTCACCGGCGCCACGGTCGTCCGGCTGATCGTCACCGACGGCGGCAACGGCAAGTCCTACGACCACGCCAACTGGGGCGATCTGAAGATCACCTGCGCCTGATCGACCTAACCGACCTGGAGGCCGTGTCGCACCGCCAGCGACGCGGCCTCCAGCCGCGAGTGCACCCCGAGCTTCGTCAGCAACGACTGCACGTGCGTGCGCACGGTCGTAACGGAAACACCGAGGCGCTGCGCCATCGCGGCCGTGCCCAGCCCTTCGACCAGCAGCCCGAGACATTCCCGTTCGCGTGGCGTCAGGTACGCGGCCAGCCGCCGCACGTCGGAGCACGGAAACCCCTGCCACGCCGGGACATCCACCACGGCCTCGCCACCGGCGACCCGGCGGATCGCCCGCACCAGCGCCGCCACGTCCCGCGACTTGTGGACATAACCGAGCACACCCCGGTCCAGCGCCCGCATCGCCGCGTCCGCGTCGCCATCCGCCGTCAGCACCAGGACTTTCGCGCCGGAAGCAAGAACACGAGGCAACACCTCGACGACGTCGCCGTCGGTGAAGTGCCGGTCGGCCACGCACACGTCGGGTCGCACGGCGTGCACGCGTTGCAACAGGGCGGCCACCGATCCCGCGACGGCCACCACGTCGAAACCGTGCTGCCGCAACACGGTTTCCAACGCCTCAAGGAACACCTTGTGGTCGTCGGCGAGCACCAGGCTGATCACGGCGACCAGCGTCGGAGGACCGGCCGGGTGAGAGCTAGAGGCAAAGGGCCTACTTTACGAACTACCTACGTAGTAACGAAATCACGGTGTGTGGCCGCACCCCCGCCGCACGGGCGACGGACATGGCCTCCAGCCGGCTGTGCACGTCCAGCTTGGCGAAGATGCTCTGCGTGTGCGTGCGCACGGTGTTCGCGGAAACGTTGAGCTGACCGGCGATCTCGTCGCCGCGCCGCCCGTCGACCATGGCCTGCAACACCTCGCGTTCCCGCGCGCTGAGCACGTCCAGCGGATCGCCGCCTTCGCGGAGATCCCGCAGCACCGCCCCGAGGTGCTCGGGCGGGAAGTACGCGTCACCGCGGCACACGCCGTGCAGCACCTCGACGAGATGCTCGACCGGACAGGACTTGTGCACCCACGCGTCGGCCCCCGCCCGCGCCGCTTCGACCACCTGCCGCCGGTCGCGGCTCGCGGTCAGCACGACCACCCGCGCTGCCGCGCCCACAACGTCGTGCACGTGGTCGGCCTCGACCGTGATGACGTTGGGGCGCAACCGGAGCACCATCTCGGCGAGGCCTTCCTCATCGGGCACGCACGTGCCGGCGACCCACAGGCCGGGCTCCGCGGAGAGCCGCACGGCCAGTGCCTCCGTGAGCATGCGGTGGTCGTCGACGAGCAGGACCCGCAGGAGCTTCACGCCACCAGGGTCCTCCCGAAAAGCGCCCGTGTCCTCGTGCGAACGCATTAGTCGCGCGGGTAGTCCTCGAGCGCCTTGATGAGCAGTTCGAGGCCGAACTCGAACTCCAGGTCGTGGTCGTACTCGCCGAGCGAGTCGAGCACCTCCGCCGTGCGCGGAAACGTCATGGCGTCGACCGGTTGGTACGGTGAGAGCGCTACCCCGCCGAGCTCCGGCGTGGTCGCCATCTCCCGGATCAGCGTGCCGAGCAGGAACGACACCAGCACGCGGATGATCCGCACGGCCGTGTCGCCGCGGAACCCGGCGCGTTCCATGTTCCTCAGCCCGGCCTCGATCGGCCGCACCCCG
Source organism: Lentzea sp. NBRC 105346 (assembly GCF_030269605.1). Classification (GTDB taxonomy): domain Bacteria; phylum Actinomycetota; class Actinomycetes; order Mycobacteriales; family Pseudonocardiaceae; genus Lentzea. Next base: position 48,638 of record NZ_BSTQ01000009.1, on the reverse strand, counting down.
GTGTCCGAGCTCATCCGCCGGGTCGCCAGCAGCACGAACGCCCTGGGGTGCTTGCGCGCGTGGTCGCGTACCGCACGCGCGTGCGCCCTTATGTGGTCGCGCCAGTCGTCACCGTCAACGGTGTACGCCTCGACGTCCTCCATGATCCGCTCGGCCGCGAGGTCCAGCAGCGCGATCTTGCTCGGCACGTGGTTGTACAGCGACATCGTGCCCGCGCCGAGCTCAGCGGCCACGCGGCGCATCGACACCGCCCCCACGCCCTCGCGCTCGATCAGCCGCACCGCGGCATCCACGATGCGCGCGCGGGTCAACGGTTCACGAAGTTCGGACACTGGCGCAAACGATACGTGGTGGAGTAGCTTCGCTGCGACGTACGGCGTACGTAGGAGGATTTTCCGGCATGACCGAATCCAAGGCGCTTCGAGCGCTGCGCGAGGCGATCGTCCTGGAGCACATGGACTCGGAGAACGATCACGAGTTCGAGACGACGCTCTCGACGTTCCACCACCCCCGCTACGAGATAGTGGCGACCGGGCAGGTGTTCGACGGGCCGGAAGAGGTCAGCGCGTACTACGAACGCACCCGGCAGGCCTTTCCGGACCAGCGCAACAAGCTGATCGAACTGCACCACGCCGACGACGCGGTGATCGTGGAGTTCGAACTGGAGGGCACGCACCGGGGCAGCCTCATCGGCGAGGAGCCGACGGGCCGGCCGTTCAAGGTGCGGATGACCGCGTTCTTCCTCTTCGAGAAGGACCGGCTGGTGTGTGAGCGCGTTTACGGCGACATGGCGACCGTGCTGGCGCAGCTGGGGATGGCTCCCGAGTTCACCATGTGACGTGGCTGGACGGCGCTCGACCGCAGACCGAGGCGGGCGTCCCCCCGGCTTGGGGACCCCCTGCTTTCATTCTCCCAGCCGGCACCGACAGTTCCGGGCACTCACCACGTGACCCGGACCTCGCCCACCACCTGATCCCCACCGGTCACCGGCACGGTCAGCAGGGCCGAGGCCGGCGACACGTCGAACCCCATGGCGGACAACGCGGTCAGCCCGATCGCGGTCGTGGCACGCGGGTTGCCGTCGATCACTTTCACGGCCACCGCGTGCCCCAGAGCGGTCCCGAGCACGAGCACGCCCTCGGCCCCACCCTTGGCCACCACACCGGGCAGCAGCCGCATCACCGAGGTGTTGACGTGCCCGGTTCCCCCGACGTACTCGGGGTGCTCGCGCATCGCCGACGCGACCGGCGTGTCCATCAACGACCGAATCGCCCTGGCCAGCCCGACGAGTGAGAGCGCAACCAGCGGCGCCCCACAGCCGTCGACCGCCACACCGGCGGACCGCTCCTCCGCCAGCTCCTCGTGGGTGCGCAACACCAACTGCTGCAACGGATGCCCGAAATCCAGGTAATCGGCGGTCGGCCACCCGTTGACCACACAGGCGGCGAGCATCGCGGCGTGCTTACCCGAGCAGTTCATCCGGATCCGCGACGGCGCCGAGAGCCGGGCTCGCGTCTGCTCGTCCTCCGGCCACGACTCGGGGCACTGCAACGCCGAGACCGGCAGCGAACCCAGCAACGCGCGCACCACGTCGACGTGCCGCTGCTCCCCCGTGTGGCTGCCGGCCGCGATCGCCAGCGAGGCACCCGAAAGCGACGCCCCGGCCGACAGACAGGCAAGCGCCTGCAGGGGTTTGCCGCACGACCGGGGCAGCACCGGGTCGGTGACCGGGCCGCGGGAGACCTCGACGGCGCTGTTCGGGCCGATGCCGACGACACTGCCGTGGTGCAGGCTCTCCACGAACCCGGACCTGGTGACCTCAGCGAGCAGTGCGTGCAAGGGATGCCTCCAGATGGCGCGAGAACGACGACAACGCCAGGTTGACCACGAGGTACACCAGCGCGATGACCAGATAGGTCTGGATCAGCAGGTGGTTGTAGTTCGCCAGCACGCGGCCGGTGTACAGCAGCTCCGTGTAGCTCACGACGAACCCGAGCGCGGTGTCCTTCAGCAGCCCCACGGTCTGGCTCACCAGCGACGGCAGCATGTTGCGGATCGCCTGCGGCAGCACGACGAACCGCAACGTCCCGCGTTCCGTGAGACCGAGCGAGAGTCCGGCCTCACGCTGGCCGGGGTCGACCGAGGCGACACCCGCCCGGAAGATCCCGGCGAACAACGCCGCGTGCGACAGCGCCAGCGGCACCACGAGCTTCCAGAACAGAGGGAGGTCCAAGCCGTACGACGGCAGCACGAACAGCATCACGTAGATGATCAGCAGCACGGGAACCGTGCGCATGATCTCGACGTACCAACGGGCGAGAAAGCCCTTCGAGACAGCCAGCAGCAACCCGAAAACAGCCGCGATCACACCCGTGGCGAACGCCGCCAGCACGGTCGCCCACGCGCCGGTCAGCAGGAACCGCCACACCGGCCACGTCAGGAACGGCCGCCACTTCGCGAAGTCCAGCTGGCCGCTGTCACCGAACCGCCGCAACGCCAACAAGACCAGCAGCGCAACGACCACAACGGACACGAGCGACACCAGGCGGATCCGGCGGCGAGCCCGCGGGCCAGGAGGATCGAACACGTCAGGCGAACCGCCGTTCCAGCCGGAAGACCACGGCACCGATGCCCGCCGCCAGCACGAGGTAGCACAGCCCGGCGCCGGTGAAGATCAGCAACGGCTGCGCCTCGGCCAGGTTGATCCGGTTCGCCGCTCGCGTCAGCTCGACGACCCCCACGGCGCCGGCGAGCGAGGTCGCCATGGTCAGCGCGATGAAGATGTTCCCCAACGGCTGCACCACCTTGCGCGCCGCCTGGGGTACGACGACGTGCCGCAGCGACTGGGCGAACGTCAGCCCCAGCGCCCGCGCCGCCTCGCCCTGGCCGTGCGCCACGGCGTTGACGCCCGACCGCAGCGCCTCCGCGACGTAAGCCGCCTCGTACAAGGAGATCACCACCGCGGCGGTCCAGAACAACGGGAAGCTGATCCCGATCTCCGGGAGCCCGAACACGAACAGCACCAGCCACACCAGCAGCGGCACGTTCTGGAACGTCTCCACGTACGCGGTCCCGATGCCGCGCAGCACCGGGACCGTGCTGATCCGCAGCACCACGACCACGATTCCCAGCAGGCACGCGGACACGAACGACAGCCCGGTCAGCGCGAGCGTCGTGAGCAGGCCCTCGACGAGCAGGCTCACGAGCCCTGGGCCGACCCGATCGCGGGCGGCACGGGCGCCTCGCCCTTCACGACGGTGCCGATGGAACCGCGCCACACCTCGTGCCACAGACCGGACCGCTGGATCTCGCGCAGCCAGTCGTTGACGAACGTCTTGAACTCCGCGTCACCGTGCTTGAGCCCGATGCCGTACGGGTCGGTGGTGAACGGGTCGCCGACGAGCTGGATGTCGCGGTCCAGGCTGGCGTCCGCGATGAGGATCGACTGGTCCTGCACGTACGCGTCCGCGCGGCCCTGCTTCAGCGCGGTGAGGCATTCGGGGTCGGAGCCGAGCTCGAGGATCTTCGCCTTCGGCGCCACCTGCTGGATCGCCGTGACCGCCGGCGTGTTGGCGCCCGCGATGACGGTCTTGCCGTCCAGGTCGGCTGGTTTCGTCACGCCGGAGGTGCCCTTGCGCACCGCGATCGACTGGCCCGACTCGTAGTACGGACCGGCGAACGCCACGCGTTCCGCGCGCTTGGGAGTGATCGTGTACGTCTGGAAGATCACGTCCACGGTTCCGTTGGCCAGCAACGGTTCCCGCGTCTCGGACGTCGCCGTCACGAGCTTGGTGCGCGGCTCGCCGATGATGTACTTGGCCAGCAGCCTGCTCAGCTCGGCGTCGAACCCCGTGACCTCGCCCGTCGCCGGGTTCTGCTGCGACAGCAACGGCGCGTCGAGCGAACCCCCGACCAGCAGCTCACCGCGTTTGCGGATCTTGTCCATCGTGGACCCGGCCGGTAACTCACCCGCGACCGGCGCCTTGGCCATCAGTTGGTCTGCTGTGGTGGTAGACCCCGGGACCGCGCTCTCACCACCGGCGCAGCCCGTCAGCAGCAGCGCCAGTGACAACGATGTCAACAGCTTCCCCATGTTTTGGAACGCTACTGGGCGCGTTCAAGCGTGCACAAGGGGTATCTCACCTGGTCACGGGTTCAGTCCTCATCGCTGAACACGAGCTTCTTCGCCTCCGTCCGCCGACCGCGCAATCTTCCGAGGACACCCGGCGCGTACGGCAGCAGCAGCGACAGCACCGCGAGAGCGAGGATCACGAGCGTGAGCGGACGGCTCACGATCGCCCCGAAGTTCCCGTCGGAGATGACCAGGGCGCGGCGCAGCTGCGTCTCCATCATCGGCCCGAGGATGACGCCGAGGATCACCGGCGCGATCGGGAAGTCGTGGCGCCGCATGAAGTAGCCGAGCACGCCGACGCCGTAGGCGATGAAGACCTGCAACACGTTGCCGGACAACGAGTACACGCCCAGCGTCGCGAGCACGAGGATGCCGCCGTAGAGCAGCGGGCGCGGCACCAGCAGCACCTTCACCCAGATCTGGATCAACGGCAGGTTCAGCACGAGCAGCAGCACGTTGCCGACGAAGAGCGACGCGATCAACGCCCACACGAGCTCACTGGACGTCTGGAACAGCTGCGGCCCCGGCTGCAGGTTGAAGATCTGGAACGCCGCCAGCATCACCGCCGCGGTCGCCGACGTGGGCAGCCCCAGCGTCAGCAACGGCACGAGCACGCCGGAGAAGCTCGCGTTGTTGGCCGCCTCCGGTCCGGCCACCCCCTCGATGGCGCCGCGGCCGAAGTCGTCGCGTCCCGCCCGTTCCGCCCGCCGCTTCTCGAAGGTGTACGAGAGGAACGTGGGCACCTCGGCGCCACCCGCGGGCAGCGCGCCGAACGGGAACCCGATCGCCGCGCCACGCAACCACGGCCGCCACGACCGCGACCAGTCCTCACGCGACATGTACCCGGTCCGCAGCCGCGCCTTCTCCAGCGGTTCGATGGTGTCGTGCCCGGTACGCACGCGGGACGCGACGTACAGCACCTCACCGATCGCGAACAGGCCGACGATCACGATGGTGATGCCGATGCCCTCGGTCAGCACCGGCGCGCCGAACGTGAAGCGCGTCTGCCCGGTCACCTGGTCGAGCCCGACCAGCCCCAGGAAAAGGCCCAGCACCAACGAGATCAGCCCGCGCACCAGCGACGCGCCGAGCAGCGCGGTCACCGACACCATGGCCAGTACGGCGAGCGCGAAGTAGTCGGCGGCCTGGAACTTCACCGCGAGGTCGCCGATCGGCTTCGCCACGAACGCGAGCAGCACGGTGGAGATCAGGCCGGCGACGAACGACCCGATCGCGGACGTCGCCAGCGCCGCGCGCGCTCGTCCGCGCCGAGCCATCAGATGCCCCTCGATCGCCGTGGCGACCGAGGCCGACTCCCCCGGCGTGTTCAGCAGGATCGACGTCGTGGAACCGCCGTACATCGCGCCGTAGTAGATGCCGGCGAACATGATGAACGCGCCGGTCGGGTCGTCGAAGTTGAACGTGATCGGCAGCAGCAGCGCGATCGTCAGCGCCGGGCCGATGCCGGGTAGCACGCCGACCAGCGTCCCGATCGTCACGCCCAGCGCGGCGAAGACGAGGTTGATCGGCTGCAGCACCGTGGCGAAGCCGTTGAGGAGGTCGATCACAGCGGCAGCACCCCTCGCGGCAGGCGGATCGAGAGCAGTTCGGTGAAGGCGAAGTAGACGGCCGACGCCAGCAGCACGGCGACGACGATGTCGCGCACCAGCCTGTGACTGCCGAGGATCCGCGCGGTGAGCACGAACGACACCGCCGTGGAGATGATGTATCCCAACGGGATCACGACGTAGGCGTAGCCGATGAGCGTGACCATCAGCAGCAGCGCCGTGCGGTCGAACCCACCCTCCCGTGGCTCGCGCATCCGCCGGGCGGCCTGTCCCGTGTAGATCACGGCGAGCACGACCCACGCGGCGCACACGAGCAGCGGCACGAACCGGGGTCCGCTCACCGACCAGCCCTCGGCGCCGGGGATCGCCCACACCTGCGTCAGTGCCAGCACACCCAGCGCGACGAGGACGAGCCCGAAGATCAGCTCTCCGGGCCGCGTCCGCTGCTCGACCTCGGCCGTCGTCATGACAGCCCGAGTTCCTTCACGAGATCCTTGATGCGCTTGGTCTCCGCGGCGATGAAGTCCTTCGCCTCGCTGTCCTTCTTGTAGAAGTCCTCCCAGCCCTGCTTGGCCAGGGCTTCCTTCCACTTCGCGGAGTTGTGCATCTTGTCGACGGTGTTCACGACGGCCGTGCGGTCCGCCTCGCTCAGTCCGGGACCGGCGACGACGCAGCGCCAGTTCATCAGCTCGGCGTCGTAGCCCGACTCCTTCAGCGACGGCGCGCCTTCCTTGCCCGCCGGGCTGGTGACCGCGAGCAGCCGCATCTGGCCCGCCTGGATGTTCGCCTTGAACTCGCTGACACCCGACACACCGGCGGTCACGTCGCCGGACAGGATGCCCGCCTTCGCCTCACCGCCACCGGAGTAGCCGACGTACTGGATCTTCTTGACGTCCGCGCCCGCAGCCTTCGCGAGCACCGCGACCACCAGGTGGTCGCTGCCGCCCGCGGAGCCACCGCCCCACTTGATGGCCGCCGGGTTGGCCTTGAAGTCGTCGACGAGCTGCTTGATGTTCTGGTACTTCGAGTCCGCCCGCACCACGATGGCCTCGGCCTCGGCCGTCAGCGTGGCGATCGGCGTCGTCTTGGTGAGGTCGGTGTTGTTCTTGGCGCGTTCCGCCGCCCCGATCATCACCAGGCCGGTGACCATCCACTGGTGCGGGTCGCCCTGTCCCTTGCTGAGCAGCTGCGCCAGCCCGGTCGCACCACCCGCGCCGACCACGTTGCTGACCTCGATCGACTTGTCGACGATCTTCTCGTCCTTGAGCGCGGACTGCATCGAACGCGCCGTGAGATCCCAGCCGCCACCGGCCGCCGCGGGCGCCATGATCTCGAGATTTCGGCTGGGGAACGTCGAGGAACCACCCCCACCGCCGGACGTGTCGGTGAACTGACCACACGCGGACACGGCGAACGCAGTGATCACTGCTATCAGCGACGGCTTCATTGCACGTCTTCCCTTCGGTCCATCTAGTGGTACTTTCGAACCGCCTGGCGGTTAGATCGGACTATAAGTCGCCCATTCGGCGGTGGCAAGGCTCACAGGAAGGCGGCCGCGCATGCTCCTGGACGGGATTCGGGTGCTGGACCTGACGAACGTGCTGGCCGGGCCGTTCGCCGGCTACCAGCTGGCTCTCTTCGGTGCCGACGTGGTGAAGGTCGAGGTACCCGGCACGGGCGACCTGGCGCGTCAGCTCGGCGCCGACCCCGAGCTCAACGCCCGCCTGCTCGGCGCCTCGTTCCTCGCCCAGAACGGCGGCAAGCGTTCGGTGGAGGTCGACCTGAAGTCCGCCGCGGGCCAGGAGCGGTTCCGCCGCCTGGTGCGGACCGCGGACGTCGTGCTGGAGAACTTCCGGCCCGGCGTTCTGGCCCGGCTCGGCTTCCCCTGGAGCACGCTGCGGCAACTCAACCCCGGCCTCGTCTACTGCGCGATCTCGGGGTTCGGCCAGACCGGCCCGATGCGCGACCGCCCCGCGTACGACCAGGTCATCCAGGGGCTGGCCGGGATGATGAGCGTGACCGGCACGTCCGACGCCGCGCCACTGCGCGCCGGTTACCCGATCGCCGACACCATGGGCGGACTGGCCGCCGCGTTCGCCGTGTGCGCCGGGCTGGTGCAACGCCGGCGCACGGGCGAAGGCTGCTTCCTCGACGTGTCGATGCTGGAGACCGCGATCACCGCGCTCGGCTGGGCGGTCTCCAACTACCTGATCGCGGGCCAGGAGCCGACACCGCTGGGCAACGAGAACGCGACCGCCGCCCCGTCCGGGACGTTCCGCACGCTGGACGGCGAGCTCAACATCGCAGCCAACAAACAGGAACAGTTCGAGACGCTGTGCCGCCTGGTGGACCGCGGCGACCTCATCGACGACCCGAGGTTCGCGTTGCGCGAGGACCGCAAGACCCATCGGGAGGCACTGCGGGACGAACTGGAGCACGCGCTGGCGACCCGGTCCGCGGCCGAGTGGGAGAAGACGCTCTCCGCCGCGGGCGTACCCGCCGCCCGCGTGCTGACCGTGCCGCAGGCACTCGAGCTCGTCGACACGCATGAACTGCCGTTCCCCGGCGACCCGGACCGCACGATCCGCGTGCTGGGCAACGGGATCCGGGTCGACGGCGTGCCGTCCGCGCCCACCGCGCCACCGCCCCTGCTCGGCGAGCACAACCACCTGCTGGAGGAGCTGTGATGGACGAGCGGGCGGTCACCGGCTGGTGGCGGACGTCGCTGGTGCGGATCGAGCCCGGCGAGATCGCGCTGCGCGGCTACCCGATCGAGCAGCTGATCGGCGCCGTCACGTTCCCGCAGACGATCTGGTTGCTGCTGAAGGGAGAGCTTCCGTCACGCGAACAGGCCGCACTGCTGGAGGCCGCGCTCGTCGCGGCGGTCGACCACGGCCCGCAGGCGCCGTCGATCGCGGCGGCCCGCATGGCCGCGACGTGCGGACTCGGTCTCAACAACGCCGTCGCCACGGGCGTGAACCTGCTCGGCGACGTGCACGGCGGCGCGGGCCAGCAGGCGATGGCGATGTACGAGGAGATCCGCTCGAGCGAGCTGCCGCTGGCCGACGCCGTGCGGGACTACCGGTCGCGGCACCGCTACCTGCCCGGCTTCGGCCACCGGTTCCACCCGCGCGACCCGCGCCGCGACCCGTTGCTCGGCCTGGTGCGCGCGGCCGTCGCGGACGGCACGGTCGGCGGCGAGTACCTGGCCGTCGCCGAGGAGATCGAGCGGCAACTGGGCCCGGTGCCGATGAACATCGACGGCGCCACCGCGGTGATCTACGCGGAGCTGGGGTTCCCGCCCGAGCTGGGGCGGGGCCTGTTCGTGCTGTCGCGGTCGGTCGGCATCCTGGCGCACGCGTGGGAGGAGAAGCAGTCCGGCACCCGCATCAAGGGCCCGCTCCCCCGCCCCCTACTTCCCACCTACACCGGCCCAGCCCTCCGCGACCTGTAGTCAGGGGGTGCCGTCAAGGCCACCTTTACAGCGTTGAGCGTTGTAAAGGTGGCCTTGACGGCACCAACTCAGGAGGCGACCGGGGGAAGGCCCAGTACGGAGATCGTGGTGGCGGTCTCGGTCAGCGCCGCCCGGAACATCGGGATCTTCTCTTCGGTGAAGCGGGTGGTCGGGCCGCCGAGAGCCAGCGCGGCGACCACGGCACCGGAGACGACGATGGGCACGGCGGCACCGGAGGCACCGGACTCGCGTTCGCCGTAGCTCACCGAGAAACCCTCCCGAGCGGCCAGCGCGACGTCGGACCGCAGCTGCTCCCCGGCCCGCTCGACCATGGCGTCCAGCACCTCGGCCGGAGCGCCTACCAGCAAGATCTTCGACGCCGCGCCCACCCAGAGCGGCATCTCGTCACCGGTGTGCACAACGTGCCGCAACGACTGCGGGCCCTCGGCCTGCGCGATGCACACGCGTGCGGTCCCCTGCCGGACATACAGGTTGACGGTCTCACCACAGGTCAGCGCGAGGGCCGCCATCGCCGACCGCACGGCCTCGGGCAGCTCCCACGCCGCCCGCGCGAGCCGGGCCCAGCGCAGCAGGCCCGCGCCGACGGTCACCTGGCCGTCGGGCCGCTCCCACAGCATGCCGGTGGCCGCGAGGGTCGCGACGAGCCGCACGACGGTCGTCTTCGGCAGCCCGGACGCCCGCGCCAACTCGGAGACCGGCCACACCATCCGCCGCTCGGTGAAGTGCCCAAGCAGATCGAGCGCCCTGGTGACGCTCCGCACCGACGAGTCCACCGCACCACGGTACAGGCGGACCACCTGACGGTCGCACCCTACTCCAGCAGCGCCTCGACGATGACGTTGTCGCGATAGCTGCGGACCGACGGGTCGAACGAGCCACCGCACGTGACGAGCCGCAGCTCGGACCGCGGTGCCGGCGCGTAGACGAGATCGGTCGGGAACGCCGTCTTCGCCACCGAGTACGTCCGGCTGACGACGTACCGCAGCTCGCTGCCGTCCGCGCGCGACACCAGCACCAGGTCGCCGGGCCGCAACGAGCCCAGCCGGTGGAACACGCCGGGGCCCGCGCGGGAGTCGACGTGCCCGGCCAGCAACGCCGGTCCGGGTCCGCCGGGTGCCGGTCCCGCGGCGAACCAGCCGGCCACGTCGAACCGTTCCGGCGGCACGAGCGCGCCGGACGCGTCGATCCCCAGCTCCGCCAACGGACTCGTCACGCCGATCGCGGGCACGCGCAGCCCGACCGGCCGCGGCACGGGCGGAACGACCACCGGTGGCACGACCGGTTGCACCGACACCGGTCCCCATCCCGATGCCACCACGGGTGCCCCCACCGCCGGCGCGACCAGGGCGTCGGCGGCGAGCAACACCAGCGGCAACAGCGCGGCGATCAGGCGAGCCTGCGCCGCAGCGCCAGGAACGCGATCACCACGAGACCGCACAACGCGAAAGGCTGCCACGGCACGTCCATCCCGCCGACCCCGGTTTCCATCCCGCCGACCGGCACCACCGCGGCGCCCTTGGCGTCGACCCGCACGACCGTGGACAGCCGGCCCTGGTTCTCCAGCACCAGAACGCTGTACACGGCACCGGCTTCGAGCGTGACCGGCAGGTCCAGCGGTCCGCCCGACTTCGGCGTCACCTTGAGGCCCGAGACACCGGCCGCGACGAGCGTGTACGGCGTCGCCGAGCCGAAGGCCGCGTTGTCGACCACGGCGGCGTCCCCGCGGACGATCTTCAGCTCACCGGTCGAGGGTGCCGCGTTCACGACGCGCATCCGGGCCTGGCCGGACGGCGGCAGCGTGATGTCGTCCTCGATGACCTTCAACGCCAGCGCGGCGAATTTGCCCAGCCCGGCGACCGTGTAAGCCTTGCCCTCGGCGGCGGACAGCGACGCCGAGATCACCGGCGGGCTGTTCGGGTCGGCACCGGCCGGGCGCATCGCGATGGTGTACGTGCCCGGCTGGATCAGCTGGTAGTCCGACAGCACGCCATAACCGACACCCGGAACGCGCAGCGTCGCCTCGGGATGCTCGAACGACGTGACGGTCACGTCGACCTGCGGTGTGTCCGGCGACAGGTGCGCGAGCCGCATGTAGGTGCCCGTCGCGGCCTGCGCCGGGACGACCACGATCGCGGCCAGAAGTATTGCCAGGACAGCGAAAACCCTCATGATCCCTCCTGCACCAGCCAGGTGACGACCGCGCCCGTCGGCGTGATCCGCGTGCTCGACGGCGCGTACGGCGGTCGCTGCGCGCCCAGCCAGGTCTGCAGCACCCGCGAACTGCCCACCTCATGACCGTCCACAGCGGACAGAACGAGCTCACGGCGTGGGGTGCCAAGACCGCGTTCGGGTTCGGTGACGCGCGCGTCCGTGACGACCACCTGGTGCTGGCCGGCCAGCCCGGCGAGCAGGGTCATCGCGCGCAGGTCCACCTCGCCCCGCCGCAACGCGCGCCGGACGTCGTCGGTGATGGCGAGCCTCGGGTTGGCAGCGAGCTGGGCACCCGCGTCGACTCGTTGCAGAGCGTCCTCTGTGGACGGGCGGTCGGGCCGCCACACGCCGTACTCGCCGAACCGCGCCACCGCCGTACCGGGCCCGGTGCCGGCCACCACGTCGAACGTCGCGGGCGCGTCCCGCCGCACCCGCTGCCCCAGGCCGGCGTGCGCGAGCTCCGACCACAGCCCGGCGGGCGCGGTGAACGTCGCCTCGGGTGGAGTGTTCTCCGCCAGCCAGGCGGCGACCGCGGGCTCGTCGTGCCACCGCCCGCCCGGCGGCAACACGACGACACCGGCGACCGCGGCCACCGCCGCCAGGACCGCGGCGGGTCGCAACGCCTCGACCAGACCGGCGAGCACCACGGCCGAGAGCGCGGCCAGCGTAGGCAACAGAACATCGCCGCGTAGCCACACGCACTGGACGGCGACCACCAGTGTCAGCACCGCGAACAGCCGGGTCTCCCGGCGCCACAGCGCGGGCACCGCCACCGTGAACGCCGTGGCGAGCAGCACGACCCGATGCGTGAGGGGCAGCTCCGCCTCCACCGGGACGCGCGCGACCAGCAACGTCTGCAGCGCGAACGCCAGCACCGCCAGCACGACCGCCAGGTACGGCACCCGCACCGCGACCAGCACCACCAGCGGTACGAGCAGGAACGGCGAGGTCAGCACGGCGAACAGGGCCGCGACCACGCCGAGAGCCACCAGCACCTGGCGGCCGGAGGTGAGCAGGGCGAGCGCGAGCGTCGTCCACGCCGCAGCGAGCACGCCCGGCCCGATCGGCGTGAGCACCGCGATGATCGGACCACCGCACGCCAAGACGGCGACGGCCACACCGGTCGCGGCGGGCCGCGCGCGCACCAGCGCCACCACCGAGAGCACGACGACGATCGTGGCGACGATCGAGAGTTCGCGAGCGGCGAGCAGCACGCTGTCGTATCGGTCCAGGCCGCGGGTCAGCCACAGGTACCCGCGCAGCTGCAGATCCACCGGGGTGCGTCCGGCGCCGGCGAACGCGGAGTCGATCAGCTGCCGTTCGGCGCCGGACGAGGGCAGCTCGGGCGCGACGAGCACGACCCGCGACACCACGGCGATCGTCCCCGCGCCACCGAGCACCCAGGGGATCACCCCATGGACGCTAGGCGCGCCACCACCGTTGCGGATCATCAGCAAGGACGATCCGGCCTACGCAACCGGCAGGAAGCCGGTGATGTGCCCGCGACGCGGCGAAGGCCGCCGCCCCCCGAGGGGACGACGGCCTTCGCGACCTAGCCGAGCTAAATCAGGCGTTCAGCGGCCGGACAGCCTGAGCCTGCGGGCCCTTCTGACCCTGGCCGATCTCGAACTCCACCCGCTGGTTCTCGTCCAGACTCTTGTAGCCGTTGGTCTGGATCTCCGAGTAGTGGACGAACACGTCGGCGCCACCGTTGTCGGGGGAGATGAAGCCGAAGCCCTTCTCCGCGTTGAACCACTTGACGGTGCCCTGTACTGCCATCTTGCTACTTCTCCTCTAACAGGTGCCGGATCGCGCTCGCGACCACCGGGTCAAGTTCGAACGGCCACTTCTCCGGTACCTGGAGGAAAGCACCACGTCCGCAACTTCGTTCCGCGAGCGTGGTGAAACACGAACACAGAAACGTACGACCTCCGACAGTCAACCACGACGAGGTGGCCTCAGTCGAGCCGCCTTCACGCTGCTACCGTCAGATCTTGACCACTGGAGGTTGTAATGCCTGAACCCGTTCTCGTCTCGATCGCCGCCGCGCTGGCGGGACGCGCGGTGGTGGGGCTCTACCAGTACGTCAAGGACCGCTTTTCCGACGACCCGGACGCGACGGCCGCCCTGGAGGCCGCGGAGCAGCTCACCGAGGCGGCGGAGGACTCGCCGGAGGTCCAGGAGCTCAGCGAGCACCTCGAACGCGCCGAGCAGGCCGACCCGGAGTTCGGCAAGCGTTTGCGGGCCGAGTGGGCGGCGGTGCAGCTGCACGCCGAGACCGGCGGCGTCACGAACCAGATCTCCGGCACCGTGCACGGCAAAGTGGTCCAGGCGCGCGATATCCAGGGTGGCGTCAGCTTCTAGTGGCGTAACCTGGATGCCCCAGTTGGCTCCAGGGGGCGTTGCTTGCTCAGCTCCGGCAGTTCCCGGCTGTTGTTCTTCTTCGTCGGGCTCGTTCTCACGTTCGTGTTCATCCGGATCAGCGTGCGCCTGATCCGGGCGAAGGTGCGTTGGTGGCCGGGCAACATCGTGGCGGGCGACACACACGTCCACCACGTGGTCTTCGGCACCGTGCTGCTGCTCGTGTCCAGCGTGGGCGGGCTCGTCATCCCCGATGACCTGGGCGGACTACGCAACGCGTTCGCCGCGATGCTGGGCGTGGGCGCCGCGCTCGTGCTCGACGAGTTCGCCCTGATCCTGCACCTGCGCGACGTGTACTGGACGAACGCGGGGCGCCTCAGCGTGGACGCGGTGTTCCTCGCGATCGGCTTGACGGGACTCTTCCTGCTCGGCGCGCGGCCGCTCGGCTACGACGACTTCCTGGATCTCGACCCGGAGTCCACGCCGCTGGACGCGTGGCTGCTGCGCATGGCCGCGATCGCGGTCAACCTCGGTTTCGCGATCGTCGCGCTGCTCAAGGGCAAGATCTGGACCGGCCTGCTCGGGGTGCTGCTGCCGGTCGTGCCCGCGATCGGCGCCGTGCGGCTGGCCAGACCCGGCTCACCGTGGGCGCGCTGGCGTTACACGGAGGGCTCGCGCAAGCTCGCCCGCGCCTATCGCCGCGAGGCGCGCCTGCGCCAGCCCATCATCAAAGCGAAGATCGCGGTGCAGGAGTTCATCTCCGGACGCCACGACTTACCTGACTGACCGGTCAGCTGACAATGATGTTCTGCTCCGCGCAGAACCTCGCCACATCCCCTTCACACAACTGCGCCGGCTTCACGACACCCGCGGTCACGAGCGTCCGCACGGTGTTTCTGGTGATCGCCGTGGCGCCCAGCAGCACCGCCTTCATGTCGCGCTTCGCGACCGGGTCGCGCATGTTTCCCGTCGCCAGGTCGTCGGCGCCGTTCTGGTCACCGCGGGCGATCGCGATGGCGAGCCGTGCGGCCGCCTCCGCCTCGGTCCGCACGGGTTTGTCGACCGTCATGCACTGCTCGCCACGCAACACCGCGCGCAGACCGTCCACAGTGGCGTCCTGACCGGTCACCGGGACCTTGCCCGCGAGCCCCTTGCGCTTGAGCACCTCGATGACCGCGCCCGCGAGCCCGTCGTTGGCCGCGACCACACCGTCGACCTTGCCGCCGTTGCCGTCGAGGATCTGCTCGAACAACTGTCCACCGAGGACGTTGTCCCAGTCCTGGACCGGCTGCGACTTCACCAGCTTCAGCGTGCCGTTGTCGTACTTGGAGCCGAGCCGCGACCGTTGTCCCTGCGAGAACAGCGTGGCGTTGTGGTCCGACGGCGCGCCCTCGATCTCGATGATCTGCGCGCCCGGCTTGTTGCCCAGGCACTGCATCAGCCCGTCGGCCTGCAGCGCGCCGACGTTCACGCTGTCGAACCCCACGTGGTACTCGGCCTGGCCGCCCAGCGTGACGCGGTCGTAGTCGATGACCGGGATGCCCGCGGCCTTCGCCTTGCGCTGCGCGTTGAGGCCGCCCTCGGCGCTCAGCGGCGTGATCACGAGGACCTTGACCTTGCGCCGCACCATCTCGTCGGCGATGGAAGCGAACTTGCCCTCGTCGCCCTCGGCGTTCTCGATGAACGGCTCGATGTCGGCGTAGCTGAACGCCGAACTGAGCAACGGCCGGTCCTGTTCCTCCCAGCGCGCGGACGTCGTCTTGTCGGGCAGGATCACTCCGACAATCGGTTTCGCGGCACGCGTGGTCGTCGCGGGTCCACCACTCTGCCCCGCTTGGCCGCACGCCGAGAGCAGAAGTACCAGTGAACCCGCCAGCACCATTGCTGGTCTTCGCATGAATGCGGACTTCACTACTTGCATATGTGTTAAGTCAAGATTCCGGTCTTACTTTCACAGTGCCCATCACCGTCCGTTTCTGATCGACTACAGTTGCGACCTCCTACGAAAGGCGCTAACGCGCGGGTCTTTTCCCGTGTCAGGGTGTCGCCCTCGTGCATCGGTTGTGAGGAGCTCAGGTGAGAACACGCAGAACCGTTCCTTCGGCGCTGGTGGTGGCGACCACGCTGTCGCTGATCGCCGTGGGAGCACAGGCGGCGGGGGCAGCGCCGACCGTGTCTGCTGGCCAGGAGAAGACCACCGAGTACACCGTCCTCGTAGAAGACGGCGCCAGCCGTGACGCCGCCGTGAAGGCGATCAAGGCGTCCGGCGGCGAGGTCACCAAGGAGAACGCCGCGGTCGGCCTGCTGACCGTGAAGGCGCCCGCGCAGGGCTTCGTCGAGCGGGTCTCGGCGACCGACGCGGTGGCCGGCGCGGCGCACGCCAAGCCGATCGGCCACTCGCCCGTCGCCAAGTCCGCGCAGAAGCCGGCCGCGAAGCGCGACGAGGTCGAGAAGGAGAACAAGACCGCTCCGGCGAACGCTCCGGCCAAGACCCAGGCGGCCACCGCCGGTCTCGACCCGCTGGACGACCAGTACCTGTGGGGCCTGAAGCTGACCCGCTCGGACATCGCCCGCAAGAAGCAGGCCGGTGACAAGCGCGTCTACGTCGGCATCATCGACACCGGTGTCGACGGGTCGCACCCCGACATCGCGCCGAACTTCAACAACGAGCTGTCGCGCAACTTCACCGTCGACATCCCGAAGGACTCCGACGGCAACGACTTCGACGGCCCCTGTGAGTTCCGCGGCTGTGTCGACCCGGCGAACTGGGACGACGGCGGCCACGGCTCGCACGTCGCGGGCACCATCGCCGCCGCCGCCAACGGCTCCGGCGTCTCCGGTGTCGCGCCGAACGTGTCGATCGTGAACGTCCGCGCCGGCCAGGACGCGGGCTCGTTCTTCCTGCAGCCCGTGGTCGACGCGCTGACCTACAGCGCGGACGTCGGCATCGACGTGGTGAACATGTCGTTCTACGTCGACCCGTGGTACATGAACTGCCTCAACGACTCCACGGCCACGCCGGAGGAGCAGCTGGAGCAGCGCACCATCATCAAGTCCGTCCAGCGCGCGCTGAACTACGCGCACAACAAGGGCGTCACGCTGATCGGTGCGGCGGGCAACAACCACGAGGACCTGGGCAAGCCGCGCCAGGACACGCAGTCGCCGAACTACCCGCCCGGCCACAACCGGCCGCGCCCGGTGGACAACGCCACGTGCCTCAACCTCCCGACCGAGGGTGACCACGTGATCTCGGTGGTCGCGCTCGGCCCCTCGACGGCGAAGGCGGACTACTCGAACTACGGTCTCGAGCAGGCCGCGATCTCCGCGCCGGGTGGTTACTTCCGCGACGGCTTCGGCACGCCGTGGTTCCGCACGAACGAGAACCTGATCCTGTCGACGTACCCGAAGAACGTGGCGATCGCCGACGGCAACGTCGACGCCGCGGGCAACGTCACCCCGGCCGGCGAGGCCGCGGGCGTCAAGAAGGTCGTCACCGGTGACCAGGTGGGCTACTACCAGTTCCTGCAGGGCACCTCGATGGCCGCTCCGCACGCCACCGGTGTCGCGGCGCTGATCGTCAGCCAGTACGGCAAGAACGACAAGAAGCACCCCGGCACCCTCACCCTGTCCCCGGACAAGGTCGAGTCGGTGCTGTACGGCACGGCCATCCAGCGCGCGTGCCCGAACCCGCGCACGGTGTCGTACGCGAACGAGGGCCGTCCGGCCGAGTTCGACGCCACCTGCGAGGGTGACACGAAGTTCAACGGCTTCTACGGTCGCGGCATGGTCGACGCCTACGGCGCCGTCACCCGCGGCAGGGACTTCCTGTAACCGCAAGCCGAACGAAGGCCCCCAGGCTTCCTGGGGGCCTTCTTCTTTTCCGGTCGTGTAAACGATTCCACAAATAGTTAAGAGCCTTTCCAATACAGGTCTGGGCCAGTTACCGTCGTCGCGCCGCCGCCGGGTTGTCCCCGGAAAGCATTGGGAGTCCCTGTGAAAACGCTGCCCAGGCTCGCGGCCGTCGTCATCTCGGTCGCCGCCCTGCTCACGACCACCGGCACCGCCTCCGCGGCGGACCTGACCGACCCGCGCCTCAAAGACATAGCGATGCAGCTGGTGTCCAGTGCGGAGAACTCCACTTTGGACTGGCGCGGTCAGTTCCGGTACATCGAGGACATCGACGACGGACGCGGCTACACCGCCGGCATCATCGGCTTCTGTTCCGGCACGGGCGACATGCTCGACCTGGTGCGCCTGTACGGCCAGTGGAAGCCGGGCAACGTGCTGGAGAAGTACCTCCCGGCCCTGGAGTCCGTCAACGGCTCGGACTCGCACGAGGGCCTGGACCCGGACTACCCGGACGACTGGCGTGCGGCCGCTGAGGACCAGACGTTCCGGGACGCACAGGAACACGAACGTGACCGCGTCTACTTCAACCCCGCCGTGTCGCAGGCCAAGAACGACGGACTGCGCGCTCTCGGTCAGTTCGCCTACTACGACGCCTACGTCATGCACGGCAGCATCACGTCGATCCGCAACGACGCATTGCAGTCGGGAGCCGTCCCACCATCCCAGGGCGGCGACGAAGCTACGTGGCTGCACGCGTTCCTCGACGCCCGCGTGGCGGAGATGAAGAAGGAACCCGCCCACGAGGACACCAGCCGCGTGGACACCGAGCAGCGCCGATTCCTCAACGAGGGCAAGTTCAACCTGGAGACGCCCCTGCGCTGGCAGGTCTACGGCGAGAGCTACGAGATCTCCTAGTTGTCCGTTTCGCCCGCTGTAAAGGGTTACCGAAATGGTTAAGACTCTTGCCTGTTAGAGGTATGGACCGGTAACTTTCGATCAGTCGCCGCCGGGTCCCCTGAACCCATCCGCCCGGAGGAAAATCCCGTGAAGATCTCAGGCCGCATCGCGGCCGCTCTGCTGGCCTGCGTGGCGCTCGTCGGCACCACGTCGGGCACCGCCTCCGCCGCTCCCGACCTGAACGACCCGCGCATGAAGGACATCGCGATGCAGATCGTGTCCAGCGCGGAGAACTCCTCGTTGAACTGGCGCGCCCAGTTCGGCTACATCGAGGACATCAAGGACGGTCGCGGCTACACGGCGGGCATCATCGGCTTCTGCTCCGGTACCGGAGACATGCTCGACCTCGTCGAGCTGTACTCGAAGCGCAAGCCGGGCAACGTGCTGGAGAAGTACCTTCCCGCACTGCGCAAGGTGAACGGCACGTCCTCGCACAAGGGTCTCGACCCGAACTACACCAAGGACTGGAAGACCGCGGCCAAGGACAAGGCCTTCCAGAACGCGCAGGAGTCCGAACGGGACCGGGTGTACTTCAACCCGGCCGTGTCGCAGGCCAAGAAGGACGGCGTGCGCGCGCTCGGACAGTTCGCCTACTACGACGCGATCGTCATGCACGGTGACGGCAGCGACAAGACCAGCTTCTCGAGCATCCGCAAGCGCGCCCTGGCCAAGGCGAAGCCCCCGGCACAGGGCGGCAACGAGGTCACGTGGCTCAACGCGTTCCTCGACGCGCGCGTGTGGGCGATGAAGCAGGAGCAGGCGCATGAGGACACCAGCCGGGTCGACACCGCCCAGCGGGTGTTCCTGAAGAACGGCAACCTCGACCTGAAGACGCCTCTCAAGTGGAAGGTCTACGGCGAGTCGTTCGAGATCAAGTGAGACGATGTCCGTGAACGGGCCGTCGCGTCAGCGGCGGCCCGTTTGCTATCTTCCCCGCAGTCGCCGCCGAGCCCACTTCATTGTGCTCAAAGGAAATTCGTGAAGATCACCGCCTGGCTCACGGCTGCGCTCGTTGCGGCCGTCACCCTCACCTCCACCGGCACGGCCTCGGCTTCCGACCTCGCCGAACCCCGCATGAAGGACATCGCGATGCAGATCGTGTCCAGCGCGGAGAACTCCTCGTTGAACTGGCGCGCCCAGTTCGGCTACATCGAGGACATCAAGGACGGTCGCGGCTACACCGCGGGCATCATCGGCTTCTGTTCCGGCACCGGTGACATGCTCGACCTCGTGGAGCTGTACGCCAAGCGCAAGCCCGTCGCGAACGTGCTGGAGAAGTACCTTCCCGCGCTGCGCAAGGTGAACGGCACCGACTCGCACGAGGGTCTCGATCCGACCTTCACCGCGGACTGGAAGACCGCGGCCAGGGACTGGATCTTCAAGGACTCGCAGGAGTCCGAACGGGACCGCGTGTACTTCAACCCGGCGGTCACCGCGGCCAAACTGGACGGTCTCCGTGCGCTCGGCCAGTTCGCCTACTACGACACCTTCGTCGTGCACGGCAACGGTGATGACCGGACCAGCTTCAGGAGCATCCGCAACCGAGCGCTCGCCCACGCCAAGCCGCCGACGATGGGCGGCAGCGAGACGGCGTGGCTCAACGCGTTCATGGATGCCCGCGTGTGGGCGATGAAGCAGGAACCGGCCCACGAGGACACGAGCCGCATCGACACCGCACAGCGCGTCTGGCTGAGGGCGGGCAACCTCGACCTCAGGACGCCGCTGCGCTGGAAGGTCTACGGCGAGTCGTTCGAGATCAAGTGACAGAGCTCGTGAGTGGTTTCCGTCGCCATGGCAACGGAAACCACTCACGACCGTCCTACAGCTGCGACCAGTCGAGCACCGGGGCGGCGTAGTCCCTAATGGACGCCAGCAGACCCAGCCGCGCCGCCTTCACCTTCTCGTCCTCGGCCATCACGAGCACCTCGTCGAAGAACGTGTTGATCGGCGCGGTCAGCGCACCGGCCGCCGCGGCGAACGCCGCCAGCCCGGCCGGACGCTCCGCCAGGTCCGAGAAAGCCTTGTGCAGCGCCACTTCCGCCGGCTCGACGAGCACCGACGGGTCGTAGGTCGCGGCCACGTCGGCGGGCACGATCCGGCGCACCCGCTGCAGCGCGGCCACCAGCGACGCGAACTCGGGGTCGCCGGCGAGCTTCGTCAGATCCGCCAAGGTCTCGTCGGCGAGCACCGGCGAGTCGGCCAGCGGCAGCACGGCGTTGACGAACCGGTGGTCGTTGCCCGCGTCCAGCAGCTGCTGCTCGTACCGCCGCACGGTGAACTCGCGCGCGGTGTCCATGGCAGACACCTCAAGCCCTTCCGCGGCAAGCGAAAACGCGCGGGTCAGCGTGATCTCACGCAACTCGGGGAACGCGCGCAGGATGCTCACCGCACCGAGCGCCGCGCGGCGCAGGCCGAACGGGTCGGAGCTGCCGGTCGGGTTCGCGCCGATGCCGAACAGGCCCGCCAGCAGGTCGAACCGGTCCGCCAGCGCCAGCACCGCACCAGGCACCGAAGACGGCAGCGCGTCGCCCGCCGAGCGGGGCAGCTCCATCTCGAACAGCGCCTGCGCGACCTCGGGGGTCTCTCCCGCCCGCGCGGCGTACTCGCGGGCCATCACACCCGCCAGCGACGACAGCTCGATGACCATCTGCGAGCCGAGGTCGAACTTGGCGAGCTGACCGGCGCGCCGCAGCGTGTCGCGGTCGACGGACACGTGCTGGGCCAGGCGGTCCGCGAGGGAGGCGATGCGGTCCGCGCGGTCCGCCATCGAGCCGAGCTTGTCCGCGAACGTGAGCTTCAGGAGGCCCCTCTTCATCTCGTCCAGGGGCGTCTTGAGGTCGGCCCGCCAGAAGAACGCGGCGTCCTCGTACCGGGCGCGCAGCACGGCCTCGTTGCCGGCGCGGACCAGGCCGGAGTCGACGGATCCGTTGGCCACAGCGACGAAGTGAGGCAGCAGCGCGCCGTCCGCGGTGCGCACCGGCAGGTACCGCTGGTGCTTGCGCATCACGGTGGTGAGGATCTGGCCGGGCAGCTCGAGGTAGCGCTCCTCGAACGAACCGAGGATCGGCGTCGGCGACTCGACGAGGTTCGTCACCTCGTCCAGCACGCCGTCGTACTCCACGACGCCGCCGACCGACGCGGCCAGCTCGTCGGCCCGCGCGATGATCTTCGCTCGGCGCACCGCGGCGTCGGCGTCGATGTCGTGCTGCGCCAAGAAGTCCAAATAACCGTCCGCAGTGGACACCGAAACGACCGGCGACGCGGCGGTGCGATGCACGCGAGTCTCAGGTGACGCCGACAAAGACGACACCGAAACCGGCACCGGCGTCGACCCGAGCAGCGCGGTCAGCCAGCGGATCGGGCGGGTGAACGACAGCTTCGGGTCGTTCCACTTCATGTTCTTCTCGGCGCGCAGCTCGGCGACGACCTCCGCGAGCAGCCCGCTGAGCACCTCGACCGCGCCGCGACCGGTGTCGGTCTTCACCAGCGCGACGAACTCGACGCCGTTCTCCTCGACGCGACCGAGATCGTCGACGGATACGCCCTGACCGCGGGCGAAGCCCTGCACGGCCTTGGTGGGCTGACCGTCGGCATCGAAAGCGGCCGACACGCGAGGACCACGAACCGTGCGCTCGGCATCGGGCTCACGCGGCGACACCGAGTCGACCAGCACGACGATCCGGCGCGGCGTGCCGTGCACGGTGACGTCGCCGTGGGTCAGCCGCGTCGCGGCCAGCTTGCCGGTCACGGCCTGGCGCACCGCGTCGATGGTCCGGGTGACCTCGTGCGGCGGCAGCTCCTCGGTCCCGATCTCGAACAACAGGGTCTCCGCCGAGGAAACGTCCACAAAGGACGAAGGCGCGGGCGCGAGCGCCGGCGACTCGGCAAGCCCCAGCGGGTGACCGAGCTCCGCCCGGCGTTCCGCCCACAGCGCGGCGACCTCCCGTGCGAGACCACGCATCCGGCCGAACGCGCGGGCGCGTTCGGTGGTGCTGATCGCGCCGCGGGCGTCCAGGACGTTGAAGATGTGCGAGCACTTGAGCACGAAGCTGTGCGCGGGCACGGGCAGGCGCGCGTCGAGCATGCTCCGCGCCTCCTGAGCGAACTCCTCGAAGAGACGCTTGTTGGCCTCGACGTCCGCGTCGTCCAGGTAGTACCGCGACATCTCGTACTCGGACTGGCCGAACGCCTCGCCGTAGGAGATGCCGGGCGCGTACGCGATCTCCTTGAAGTGGCTGACGCCCTGCAGCGCCATCATGATCCGCTCGATGCCGTAGGTGATCTCCACCGACACCGGGTCGAGCGTCTGGCCGCCGGCCTGCTGGAAGTATGTGAACTGGGTGATCTCCAGGCCGTCCAGCCAGACCTCCCAGCCGAGGCCCCAGGCGCCGAGTGCGGGCGAGGCCCAGTTGTCCTCGACGAACCGCACGTCGTGCGCCCGCACGTCGATGCCGAGCGCTTCCAGCGAACCGAGGTAGAGCTCCTGCGAGTTGCCGGGGTCCGGCTTGAGGATCACCTGGAACTGGGTGTGCGTCTGCAGGCGGTTCGGGTTCTCGCCGTACCGGGCGTCGTCGGGCCGCACGCTGGGCTCCACGTAAGCGACCCGCCACGGCTCGGGACCCAGCACGCGCAGCACCGTCGCCGGGTTCAGCGTCCCGGCTCCGACCTCGGTGTTGAAGGGCTGCACCACGATGCAGCCGCGATCGGTCCAGTACTTGGTCAGCGCGAGCAGCGCGTCCTGCATCGTCAGCACGGCCACGAGTCTACGAACGCCTCAAAACCGCTGGTCAAGGGCCCACGAATACGTGTCATCGGCCACTGTGTCACCCTTTGCACAACCTGGGGGACATCCGCCGCGTCCTTCTGGGGTATTCACAAAGGCCTGAGAGGAGTGGGTGTGGAGAACCGGCCGCCGCGATCCGGTGAACCGAGCGGGTTCCCGAGGCGACCATCGGCGAACCCGCGCCCACCTGCGGGTCAGCCGCGCCGGCCGCAGGTGCCGCCGCGCTCCGAACCACCCCGCTCCGAGCCCCCGCGCCGGGAACCACCGCCCCGCCGCGAGCCGCCGCGCGAGTCTTCGCGCCGGGCCGAACCCCCGCGCAAGGCCGAACCGCCGCGCAGATCCGAACCGCCGCGCCGCACGACGTCGGCCAGCCGCTCGGAAGCGCCGCCCCGGCGCAGCACCATCGCGGACCGCCCGACCGTGAAGACCCCGCCCGCCAAGCCGAAAGCCCCGGCCCGCCGCCCGGCTCCCCCGCCGCGCCGGCCGAGCGGTGCCGCCCGCGGCGCCTCGAACACCGGCAAGGTGTTCGTCAGCCTGCTGTCCGCGGTGATCCTGCTGGTGACCGGCATCGCGTGGAAGAACATCAAGGCCCTGCAGGACGGCCTCACCACGCAGGACGTCATCGGCGAGGAAGGCGGCGGCGAACGGCCCGCCGACGGCGCGATCGACATCATGCTCGTCGGCATGGACAGCCGCACCGACGCCAAGGGCAACCCCTTGCCGCAGGAGGTCCTGAACGAGCTGCAGGCCGGTGACAGCGAGAGCGGTGGGCTCAACACCGACACGTTGATCATGATGCACATCCCGAACGACAGCAGCAAGGCGTACGCCGTGTCGTTCCCGCGCGACTCCTACGTGCAGATCGCCGGCGGCTACGGGCGGCACAAGATCAACTCCGCGTACGGCTACGGCAAGGCCGCCGCGATGGAGAGGCTGCAGGGCGAGCGGGACGCCGCCAAGAAGGAGATGGAGTCCCGCAAGGAAGGCGCCAAGAACCTCATCAAGACCGTCGAGAACCTCACCGGCGCCACCATCGACCACTACGCCGAGGTCAACCTCGTCGGCTTCTACGACATCACCAAGGCGATCGGCGGCGTCGACGTCTGCCTGAACGCGCCGGTGAAGGACAAGTTCTCCGGCGCGAACTTCCCGGCCGGCCAGCAGACCATCCAGGGCCGCGACGCGCTCGCGTTCGTCCGGCAGCGCCACGGCCTGGTGATGGGCGACCTGGACCGCGTGGTGCGCCAGCAGGTGTTCATGGCGGGCCTGGCGAAGAAGATGCTCTCCGCCGGCGTGCTCACCGACTCGCAGAAACGCGGCGACCTGATCAAGGCCGTCACCAAGTCGATCGTGCTGGACCCCGGCTGGGACATCACGAAGTTCGCGCTGCAGATGAAGGACATGACGGGCGGCAACATGTCGTTCCAGACGATCCCGACCGGCACGCCGGAACTGCAGACGAAGGAGGACGGCGTCGCCATCGAGGTCGACGACGGCGACGTGAAGAAGTTCGTCAAGGAGCTCGGCAAGACGCCTGCCTCGACGTCGCCCGACGCCGGTGACTCGAAGGTCGACCCGAAAACGGTCATCGTGGACGTGCGCAACGCCTCCGGTGTCGCCGGACTCGCGGGCGCGGTGCTGCAGTCGTTGGTGGCCAAGGGTTTCGCCGAGGGTGACGCGGCCAACGCGGACAGCAACATGGCCACGTCGGTGGTGAAGTACGGCAAGGGCGGCGAGGCCGCCGCGGCGGCGGTCCAGAAGGCGCTGGGCGGGATGAACGTGCGCGAGGACGCCAACGTCCCGGCCGGCCGCGTGCGGGTCTTCGTCGGCTCCGACTACTCCGGGCCCGGCGCGCAGGGCATGGCGCCGAAGAAGCTCGTGCAACTGGACGGGACCGCCCGCCAGCAGCCCGCGACACCACCCCCGCCGATCACAGCGGACGGCGTGCGCTGCGTGAACTGACCGGCAGGGGCACCCTTGCGACGTCTCGCGTCTCAAGGGTGCCCCTAACGGCACTCACCTCGACCGCGGCGACCGGCCGTGGGCTGCCCTAACTCATACCGAGAGTAGAGAGTTATCGCCCATTCGGGGGATTCTCCTAGTAAGTTGCGTAAGCGGCGAAGCACTCGCGCCTTCCATCACCGTGAAACCCGCTCACAGGGTGGAGGAACAGGGTGCAGATCGACACAGTGGCGTACCAGCGGGTGCTGGGCGACGAGCTCCGCACCCTCCGCAAGCAGCGCGGCTGGACGCGCAAGGAACTGAACTCCAGGCTGCAGACCGAGATCTCGCTGCAGACGCTGGCGACCTACGAGCTGGGCACGCGTCAGTGTTCGGTGGTGCGACTCGTCGAGATCTGCCACGCGCTGGACATCCCGGCGCACGAGGTGATGGCCCGCGTCCACGAACGCGTCTTCGGGGACACGCCGGCCGGCCACCTCACGTTGAACCTCGACGCGATCGCGGCGGACGACAGCACGCACCTGATGCCGTTGCGCAGGTGGGCACAGGGGCGGCTGCACCAGCTGGCGCCGGGCCACACCCGCGAAGTGCACCTCGACCTGCCCGCACTCGAGTACCTGGCCCAGTTGTGCCAGCTCAGCACCGTCGAACTGATCAGGACCCTTAGGGGCGTGGGAAAAGCGTCCCGGTAGAGTCGCCGGGGTGAACGATTCGCCCGCCCGCCTGCCCCTGCGGACCGCCGCCGCCGTGCGGCTGGGCAACATGAGCTCCAAGCTGTCGCAGAAGATGGGCCTCGGCGCCGGCGGCATGATCGGTGGCCGCATCGCGCTGAAGCTGGACCCGCAGGCCCTCGCCCGTCTCACCCAGGGCCGCACCGTCGCGGTTGTCACCGGCACCAACGGCAAGACAACGAGCACGATGATGCTGGCGCGCGCGGTCTCCGCGCTCGGCGAGGTGGCGACGAACCACAGCGGCGCGAACATGCCCGACGGCCACGTGACAGCGCTGTCGAAGCAGCCCGACGCCCCCTACGCCGTCCTGGAGTGCGACGAGGGCTACTTCCCCGCGGTCGCGGGCGCCAGCGGCCCGAAGGTCGCGATGTTGCTGAACCTGAGCCGCGACCAGCTCGACCGCGTCGGCGAGGTTCGCACGATCGAGCGGTCGCTGCGCACCGCCATCAATGCCCTGGAAGGCACCACGATCGTCGCGAACTGCGACGACGTCATGGTCACCTCCGCCGCCTACGACGCGAAGAACGTCGTCTGGGTCGCGACCGGCACCGGCTGGCACCAGGACTCGGCGAGCTGCCCGCGGTGCGGCGACCCGATCCGCTGGTCGGGCGAGGACTGGCACTGCACGGGTTGCGACCTCAAGCGCCCCCGGCCGCAGTGGGTCACCGCCGACAACGCCCTGATCACCCCGGACGGCACCAAGGTCGAGCTCGGCCTGCGCCTGCCCGGAAAGTTCAACCAGGCCAACGCCGTCATGGCCACCGCGGCCGCCCACGCCGTCGGCGTTCCCGTCGACGAGGCGGTCCGCCGCCTGCGTGGCGTCTCCAACGTCTCGGGCCGCTACCGCACGATCCAGCGCAACGGCCGCAGCGCCCGGTTGCTGCTCTCCAAGAACCCGGCGGGCTGGAGCGAGACCCTCACGGTCGTCCGCGAGGCCGACCACCCGGCCGTCCTGGTGATCAACGCGCAGGAGGCCGACGGCCGCGACCTGTCGTGGCTGTGGGACGTCCCGTTCGAGAAGCTCCAGGGCCGCACGGTCATCGCATCGGGTGAACGTGCGACGGACCTCGCGGTCCGCCTGACCTACGCCGAGGTCGAGCACACGATCGTGCCGGACCCGCTGAAGGCCATCGACCAGATGCCGCAGGGCGACGTCGAGGTCATCGCCAACTACACCGCTTTCCGCGACTTGAATGCCAGGGCAGCCGCTGATGAGTGAGTCCACAGTCCAGATCGCACTCGTGCTGCCTGACCTTCTGGGCACCTACGGCGACTTCGGCAACGCCGTCGTGCTCGAGAAGCGCATGACGTGGCGCGGCATCAAGGCCGAGATCGTGCCCGTCATGTTCGGCGAGCCGGTCCCGGACAGCTGCGACATCTACGTCGTCGGCGGCGGCGAGGACACCGCGCAGACCCTCGCGGTCAAGCACCTGCGCGAGCACCCCGGCCTGCAGCGCGCGGTCACGAAGAACGCGGTCGTGCTCGGTGTGTGCGCCGGTATCCAGATCTTCGGCGAGTCGTTCACCCGCGCGGACAACGTCACGCACCCCGGCATGGGCCTGATCGACTCCACGTCGCACGCCGGTGGCAGCCGCGCGATCGGCGAGGTGCTGGCCACGCCCGCGAACAACCTGTTCGAGGGCGTGCTTACGGGGTTCGAGAACCACCAGGGCCGCACGGTCCTCGGCCCGGCCGCGCAACCGCTGGCGCACGTCAAGGTCGGCACCGGCAACGACGGCAGCGTCGAGGGCGCCGTGCAGGGGCGCATCGTGTGCACCTACCTGCACGGCCCGGTGCTCCCCCGCAACCCGCAGCTGGCCGACCTGCTGATCGAGTGGGCAACGGGCACGAAGCCCGCCCCGCTCGACCTGCCCGCGGTCACCCGGCTGCGGAACGAACGGCAGCGCGCGGCGAGCTGACTCAGCCCGAGGTCACCAGCTCGATTTGGCCTGGGGAAGCCAGGTCAAATCGAGCCCCCGCAAAGGCGACCAACGCAGCTGATCAGCTATCTCACTTCTTGGCCAGGAAGTACCAGCCCGCAGGCCAATTGCCCTGCTTCGGATAGTGCTTGCAGTGGACGACGATGGTGTACCCGCCATTCACCACCGCGCCATATTCCGCTCCTTCACAAACCGTCTCACTGTAGGGCCCGAACCATTGGGCCCCCATCGGCTCAACACCATCCGCTGACGCTTCCTGCACCGGTGTCAACAGCGCCAGGGCCGTCGCCGCGGTCATCAACAGGGTTCGCATTCCACACTCCTTGACCAGGTGTAGTCGGCGGCAAAACGGACCGTAACAGGCATCTGGCGAGCACAAGAAGCGTCAAAACGATCTGAGACGAATTCCAAACCGCATCTTCAAACGTTTTCAACCACGTCAAGAAGCAGTAATGCACAACGGGCCGTCAGGACAATTTACTTCGCGGTCATCTCAACAGCGCGCGGCGAGCGGACAACGCAATAGTCTTCACGGCGTACCGTTTTGGTGCGCATCCAGTAGCGCCAGGTGAAACCGGGCCAGATGGTCCGGTTGACGCCCTGCGCATCGAGGTACCAGCTCTTGCAGCCGCCCTGGGTCCACACGCCCCGCTTGAGCTTCCGCTGCATCTCGTCGTTGAACCGCCGCTGCGCGTCGGGCCGCACGTCGATCTCGTCCGCGCCCAGCTCGTCGAGCAGCTCCAGGCACTGCGAGACGTACCGGATCTGCGACTCGATCATGAAGACGACGGAGTTGTGACCGAGACCGGTGTTGGGGCCGAGCAGGAAGAACAGGTTCGGGAATCCGGACACCGTGATCCCGAAGTACGTCTCAATCCCCTCCTCACGCCACTTCTTCGCGAGGTCGACCCCGCCGCGCCCCTGGACGTCCAGGTAGTCGAACGAGTCGGACACGTGGAACCCGGTGCCGTAGATGATCACGTCGACGTCGTGCTCGACACCCTTCGCGTCCACAATGGACGACTCGCGCACCTCGGCGATTCCGTCGGTGACAAGGGAGACGTTCGGCCGCCGCAACGCCGGGTAGTAGTCGTTGGAGATCAGGACCCGCTTGCACCCCATCGTGTAGTCGGGCTTCAGCGCCCGCCGCAGTTCGGGGTCGGGCACCTGCGTTTTCATGTGCCGCAAGGCGATTCCCTGCGCCAGCTTCATGATCTTCGGGTTGACGGCGAACCCGAGCGCGCTCGATTCCCGCACCCAGTAGACGAAGTCGCGGTACAGCCGTTGCGTGAAAGGCAATGCGCGGAACATCCGCTGCTCCCAGCCACGGATCTCGCGGTCCGCCTTCGGCATGATCCACGGCGGCGTGCGCTGGAAGATCTTCAACTCCGCCGTCGCCCCGGCGATCCGCGGCACGAACTGGATCGCCGACGCGCCCGTGCCGACCACCGCGACCTTCTTGCCGGTCAGGTCGTACGAGTGGTCCCACTCGGCCGAGTGGAAGGCCTTGCCGGCGAAGTTCTCGATGCCGGGCAGCTCGGGGACGTTCGGGATGTGCAGCGCCCCGACGCCCGCCACGAGCGCCTTGGCGCTGTAGGTGTCGCCGTGCTCAGTGGTGACGTGCCAGCGCTTGGTCTCCTCGTCCCACCGCGCCCCGGACACCTTGCTGCGGAACCGGATGTGCGGCCGCAGCCCGTACTTGGAGGCGACCCGCTGGAGGTAGTCCCAGATCTCCCGCTGCCCGGCGAACATGCGCGACCACCGCGGGTTCAGCTCGAACGAGAAGGAGTACATGTGCGACGGCACGTCGCACGCGCAGCCGGGGTAGGAGTTGTCCCGCCACGTGCCGCCGAGGTCGTCCGCCTTCTCCAGGACCACGAAGTCGTGCTCACCGCGACGCTTGAGTTCGATCGCCATGCCCAGCCCGCTGAAGCCGGATCCAACGACGAGCACTTTGGTCTCGCGGTGCATGACAGACCCTCCCACGCGTCGACATCTACTCGCCAGTAGGTTACTCGAAGTAAGTTACGAACGGTAGACTACGTTCGTGGAGACCACCCGGCGACGCATGCCGAAGGCACAGCGCATGGAGCAGATGCTCACCGTCGCGGAGGAGGTGTTCGCCGAGCGCGGCTACCTGGCCGCGTCGATGGACGAGATCGCCGAACGCGTGGGCGTTTCGAAGCCGATGCTCTACGAGTACTTCGGCTCGAAAGAAGGCCTGCTCATCGCGTGTGTGCACAAGGCGCGCATCGAGCTGAGAGCGAAGACCGAGCAGGCGATCGCGAACGCCTCGACGCCCGAGGAGTTCCTGCGGCTCGGGCTGCTGGCGTTCTTCGAGTTCATCGCCGAGCACACGAAGTCATGGGCGATGCTGCGCCAGGAAACGGCGATCGCGCACGAGGAAGTCGAGGCCGTGCGGCGGCAGCAGACGGACCTGATCGCGTCCGTGCTCACCGGGTTCGCGCCGGGCATCGACGCGCTGGAGGCGGAGGCGTTCGCGGAGATCGTCGTCGGCGCCTGCGAACGGCTCGCATTGTGGTGCGAGCGCAGGCCCTCGGTGGGGCCCGCGCTCGCGACCGACTACATCATGGACGTCGTGTGGAACGGCGTCGCACGGCACATCAAGGCTTGACCGTCACGCGGGAGCCCCGCGATGCGTGTCATGCATCGCGGGGCTCCCGCGTGACCGAAAACGTCAAGGCTTGACGATGACCTTCAGCGCGGTGCGCTCGTCCATCGCCTGGTAGCCCTTGGCCACGTCGTCGAGCGACACGGTCTTGTCGAACACCGGCGAGGGGTCGATCCGCCCCGCCAGGACGTCCGCCAGCAGCTCGGGCAGGTAGGCCCGCACGGGCGCCACGCCGCCGCCGACGTTGACGTTGCGACCGAACAGCTTGCCGAGCGGCAGACCGGGCATCTCGTGCGGCACGCCCACGTAGCCGATGCGACCGCCGTCGCGGACGATGTCCATCGCGGTCGTCCAAGACTGCTCGGTGCCGACGCACTCCAGCACCGCGGAGGCGCCCAGGCCGCCGGTCAGTTCGCGCACGGCCTCGACGGCCGCCTCGCCGCGCACGGCCACCTGGTCCGTCGCACCGAACAGGCGTGCCACGGCGGCACGGTCCTCGTGGCGGCCCATCGCGATGATCCGCTCGGCGCCCAGCCGCTTGGCGGCGAGCACGCCGCACAGGCCGACCGCGCCGTCTCCGACGACCGCGACGGTCGAGCCGGGGCCGACGCCCGCGGCGACCGCGGCGTGGTGGCCGGTGCCCATGACGTCGCTCAGCGAGAGGAACGCGGGCAGCAGGTCCGCGGACGCGTCGTTGGGGACACGCACGAGCGTGCCGTCGGCGAGCGGGACGCGCACCGCCTCGCCCTGGCCGCCGTCGGACTCGCCGGAGCCCCAGAAACCGCCCTGGGGACAGGACGTCTGCAGGCCGGCCGTGCAGTACGCGCAGGTGCCGTCGCTCCACACGAACGGCGCGATGACGCGGTCGCCGACCTTGATCGACTCAACGGAGGAGCCGACCTCCTCGACGATGCCGATGAACTCGTGACCGATGCGCTGGCCGGCCTCGCGCTTGGCGACGCCGCGGTACGCCCAGAGGTCGCTGCCGCAGATGCACGCGAGCTCGACGCGCACGACGGCGTCGGTCGGCTGGCGTACGGCCGCGTCGGGCACCTCTTCCACTCGGATGTCGTGAGAGCCGTGGATCGTGGTCGCCCGCACGGGGCCCCTCCTCGAAGATCGATGGCGTGACCGCACCATCGTCCCCCTGGACCGGTCGCCACGACTAATCGACGCGCTGTGGACTTACTCTCAGTGACCTGCGGGAATAAGGGTCCGGACGATGCGCACGCCCTCAACGGCGAGCCGCGCGAACGCCACCGCGGCGCCGGGCAGCAACATCCACAGCCACCACCCGCCGGACCTCGGCTCGCTCGCGTACAGGACGGCGAAGAGCCCGGCCGCCACGACAACGTGCAGCGCCAGCCACCCCATCCGGCCCACGTAGTTCCGCCACGCCGGACCGCCCCCGCCACGCAGGTCGATCCAGTACCCCCGGCGCTCGGCCACCGGCACGAACGCGAGCGGGACGAGCAGGAAGGGTGCGAACAGCACCAACCATCCCAGAACCATGATCTCTACCCCCAGAACCCCAGCGTAGAAGACCGCGGCCCGGTAGGAACGCGGGCCGCGGCCGGGGTGGGGCAACTCTCGTCAGGACCGGCGCGACCTCCGGCCGACGACCAGGGCCGTGCCACCGGCACCGACGAGCACGAGGCCCGCGAGACCGGCAGGCAGCAGGTCGAACCCGGTGAACGCGAGTTCGTCGGCCGCCGCCTTCGCCGCTTCGCCGCCGGCCTGGGCACCACCGGGAGGTGCCGGGGTGTCCGAGGACGGCGGGTTCGACGGCGGCGGGGTGGAACTCGTCGGAGGCGTGGTCGGCTTGCACCCGGTGTGCGCCGGGTTGGTCTTGCCGATGCCGTGGTTGGTGTCGCACTCGTAGCCCGCGTTGAGGTCCGAGCCGTCGGGCATCTGTCCGGGCGGGTTCTTGTTGTCGGCCTTGCCGACGCAGCCGGCGCACGGCTTGCCCACGGCTTCGCCGGTGCCGTTGCCGTTCAGTGACGGCGAGCCGTCGCGGGTCGAGTCGTACGGACCCGACGTGTTCGCGCCGTTGTCCGTGAAGTCGGCGTTGGACGGCTCCTGGGGCTGGGTCAAGTCCTGATCGGACTGTCCAGGTGGGACGTGCGGGTTGTTCGTGATCCCGTTGCCGTTGCCGTTGCCGGGATCCGCCAGAGCCATCGCAGGCGCCAGCGCCAGACCGAGAGCAGCCACGAAGGTGGGGACTATCCGGGCTCTATTCATATCCGGTTTATATAACCCGGATGTGGGCTGCGTTACACGCATTACCCACATCCGGGTGGTTTAAACGGGACACGTACTACGCACAGGTGATACGCGGTGACGCCCAGTCGGCGTGATCGGAGTTGATGCCGTCACCCGAATCGGTGACGACGAGGCGGAGGTTCTCCGCATCCGTCAGGGACGCCGTCAGTGTCTTCTGTGGATCGGTCCCGGTGAGCTTGCCGCTGTCCGCGACCTTCGCGGAGTCCGCGAAGATCTGGAACACCACGCTCCCCTTTCCGACCGCGACCTCGTCGTCGACACCCACCGCCACCGAGATGGTCGAGCACTTCTTGCCCAGGTAGAACTCGATCGACGACGACGCGTGCGCGCCGAAGCCCTTCGTGTGGGTGACGCCGTTGATCGTCAGCGCCTTGCCGTCACCGGCCTGGTTGCCGCCGACGCTCTTGTCGATCTCGACCGGGCCCCAGCCGTTGGTCGACGACGTCGCGTCGAACTCGGACAGGTCCGTGGTGCCCGCGGGCGGCGTCGGCAGCTGGCCGCCGCCGTTCTTGCTGACCCGGTAGATCACCGTGCCGTGCGACGGGACCGAGGCGCTGATCGCGCCGGTGGTGTTGCGGGTCGCCTTGGACCAGAGATCCTTCAGCGTCGCCGTGCCGGAGCCGAAGCCGATCTCCTGCAGCGAGGTGCTGATCGTGGCCGTGCCGCCGGTCTTGTTGAACAGCGCGACGGCCTTGTCGCCGTTGGCCAGGTCCTTCACGATCACGTCGGTGCCGGACGTGCCGGTCGTCTTGATCCGCCTGCCCTGCTTGCCGAGCTTGTCCTGGTCGACGGCGATGACGTCGCGGTTCTCCAGGATGGTGAACGTGTCGGCGTTGACCTTGCGCAGGTCCGAGCCGATCAGCAGCGGCGCGGCCATGACCGCCCACAGGCTGAAGTGGCTGCGGTACTCGGTCGCGGACATCTTGCCGTTGCCGACCTCGAGCATGTCCGGGTCGTTCCAGTGGCCGGGGCCCGCGTACTTGTCGAGCACGACGTTCTTCTCGTAGATCGACATGGTGCGCGGCCACGTGTCGTTGATGTCACCGGTGGTGCGCCACAGGTGGCCGGTGTCGCTGGCCCACTCCCACGGCTTGTTCTGGCCCCACTCGCACAGCGAGAACACGATCGGGCGGCCGGTCTTCTTCAGCGCGTCGCGCATCTTGCGGTAGCGCTGCTTGGCGTCGACACCCTGGTTGTTGCAGTTGTCGTACTTGAGGTAGTCCACGCCCCACGACGCGAACTGCTGAGCGTCGGACTCCTCGTGGTTCAGGCCGCCGGGGAAGCCGTTGTCCTTGTTGCACGTCTTGGTGCCCGCGCTCGTGTAGATGCCGAACTTCAGGCCCTTGGAGTGCACGTAGTCCGCGACGGCCTTGATGCCGTTCGGGAAGCGCGTCTTGTTCGGGACGAGCTTTCCGTTGGCGTCCCGGGACTTCTCGGCCCAGCAGTCGTCGATGTTGACGTACTGGTAGCCCGCGTCCTTGAGGCCCTTGTTGACGAAGATGTCGGCGATGCCCTTGACCATCGCCTCGTTGAACTCCGCCCGGCACGCGGTGGTGTTCCAGTTGTTGAAGCCCATCGGGGGCGTCAACGCCAGTCCGTCCGGCAGCGCCTCGGCCGCGGGTGCCACGGCCAGGGCGAGCACACCTGCACTGACCATTGTGGACAGTGCCGTTGCCAGCGCGAGAACTTGCCTGCGCATGGGTTTTCCTTTCACACCGATGTGAGCGGGTGGCGACGGAATACAGCGTTGGGCGTCAGCCCGGCAGGCCCCACGGCTTGCCGGGGACGGAGATGGCGACGGGTTTGACGGTCAGGTCGGGCCGCTTCCCCTTGGGGTGCACGAGCACCTCGCGGCCCTTGGCGAGCTCGATCTCCAGCGTCCCGTCACCGCGGTCGCGGTGCTGGACCGGCCCGCCGGACGGCGTGCGCACGGTGACCTCGCCCTCGATGCCGTGCCGCAGCACCAGCGGTTCGCCCGCGCGGCTGCGCACGAGCACGAACTCGGTCTTCCCCGCGGCGCGGCGGGCGGTGACGTCGAACCCGCCCTCCGCGGAGTGCCGGTCGATCATGGCGTCTTTCCACACCGACGGCACGGCCGGGAAGACGCGGATCACGCCGCCCCAGCTCTGCAGGAGGAAGTCGTGGATGGTCTGCGCACCGGAGAGCGGCGTCTCGACGACCGGTCCGGCCTCGGTGTACATCGTGTTCTCCAGCACCGGGAACCGCTTGGTGGTGTCGAACAGCTTCACGAAGTACGCGAGCGCCTCGTCGCCGCGGAACATGCGCGCGGCGATCGAGCCGGAGCCGGAGTAGCTGTAGCCGCGGTGCGCGGGTTCGAGCGACATCCAGTGGTGCAACGACTTCTCGATGAGCTCGCGGTTCTCCGGCTGCTCCCAGTTCACCGTCATCAGCGGGAACATCGCGAGCAGGTGCGAGAAGTGCCGGTGCGACACCGCGAACGGCACCCCGGCACCGATCATGAAGCCGTTCTCGTTCACCGGGAACGGCACGAGGTTGTCCAGGACCTCCTGCCACTTGGGCGCCAGTGGGTCCTCGATCTTGAGGATCTTCGCAGAGTCGATCAGCGTCTGGCAGCCCCACCGGATCAGCTGCAGGTCGTAGTTGCAGTCGGGCGCGTTGCCGTACTCGGGCGAGGTGGTCTCGTCGAGGTGCAGCTTGCCATCGTTGCCCTTGGTCAGGAAGTGCAGGTAGTAGTTGATCGCCCGGCGCAGCAACGGGAACACGACGTCGGCGAGGATCGTCTTGTTCATCGAGTGCCGGTACGACAGCCACACGTTGTGC
Organism: Lentzea sp. NBRC 105346; assembly: GCF_030269605.1. Lineage (GTDB taxonomy): Bacteria > Actinomycetota > Actinomycetes > Mycobacteriales > Pseudonocardiaceae > Lentzea. Next base: position 12,952 of record NZ_BSTQ01000009.1, on the reverse strand, counting down.
AGCGCCCACGTCAGGTTGCCGAGCTCCTTCGTGCCGCCGCCGGGGCTGGGCACGGCGAGGAAGCCGGTGTTGCTGGTGAACCGGTCGGTGCTGCGGTTCACGCCGGCCGAGTCGTGCTGGTACTCCGGCCGCACGTTCTTGACGAGCTGCTCCTGGTTGGCCTTCAGCGTCGTGGTGATCGCGTCCAGCTCGAGGTGCCCGGAACCGTGCAGCAGCCAGTACTGCAGCTGCATGTTCAGGTTCCACCAGGCGCCGGCCCACGGCGTGCTCTCCAGCCACGGCCCGGTCGTCGCCATCACGGGCCCGCCGGCGCGCGAGCCGGACGCCACCTTGTAGAGCTGGATCCAGTAGAACGACTGCATCCGCTGGTCCGGAATCGACAGGAAGCTCTTCTGGTAGAAGGCGTTCCACCACATCCGGTGGGTGACCTCGAGCATCCGGTCGCCGAGCGCCGCCGCCGACCGCACCAGGCTGAGCGCCTTCACCTCGGCCGTAGCGTCCGGGTACGTGTGCGCGACGGCGAGCAGCAGGGTCTGGCTGCGGCGGCCCTTGGTGATCCGATAAGCGGTCGCGGTCTGGCCGCCGACGAGCAGGTTCTGCGTGACCAGCTGTTCCTTGCCGTCGGTCCTGGTCGTGAAGTCCGGGTTGAACTGGTAGCCCTCGGGCAACGGGTTGAACGCCGCGCGCGGCGGGATGGCCTTCGACGGGTTGAACGCGACGACGGGCTCTTCCTGCCCCTCGGTCTCGACCTTGATGCGCAACACGGACCGCGAGGTGTGCACGTACGCGCGGAACTCGATCACGCCCTTGTCGGTCGTGACGGTCCCCTTGAGTTCGGCGTTCCACAGGTCGAGGCGCCAGTCGATCCCGGTGACCGTGCCGGTCGCAGTGACGACGAGGTTGCCGACGGGCAGGCGGCAGACGCCGAACTGGGTGCCGTCCTTGGCGCGGTGGTCCTGCACCTCGGCGTGCTGCACGGTGAACCGCACGGTGTTGCCCTCGGCGTACACGACGCTGCCGAGCCGGCCGTCCCCGAGGAACGGCGCCTGCCCGTACTTCGTCGGCGCCGACTTCCAGATGAGGTCCTGCGCGCCGATGAACGCGCGCCAATCAAGTTCCGACATACCTTCGCAAGCAGAGACGTCGGATGACAGCGGCTCCGCAACGGCATGAGCTCCCGTGGGAACGAGCAGGCCGGCGGTGACCGCCGCCGTGGTGCCGCCGAGGAAAGCCCTTCTGTCCACGCCCATCCCAGCTCCTCACCGCGCAGGCCGACAACAGCGGTCCAGGTGCGCGGCGGTGCAGCCTGGTCCAGACAATTCGGAAAGGTAGGAGTTCTGGGCCACATCGCGCAAGAGCCAACTACAAAGAACATGAAGCAACATCGGGCGCGTTTGGGCCTCGATGCTCATCCGGACGCCTAGGATGTCCGGCCTATGGGCCGTGCTGTGCCCGTTCTCCAGGGAGGTGGCATGGCCGTGACGACAGCGGCGTACAGCGGCGACAACAGATCCGTGCAACGCGGACGGCCGCGCGACGCCAGCAGGGACGACGCCTTACGACAGGCCGCCCTGGAAGTGATGGCCGAGGTCGGCTACCGCGCACTGACGATGGACGCCGTAGCCGCGCGCGCCCGTGCCGGCAAAGCGACCATCTACCGCCGCTGGGAGTCGAAGCTCGACCTCGTGATCGACACGTGCACGCAGCTCGCGTCGCAGAACCTGGCCGCCCCCGACACGGGGTCGCTGGCCGGTGACCTGCGCTCGTTCCTGTCCTCGTTCGCCGCGTTCCTGTCCGGCCCGATCGGCAAGGCGGCGCAGGCCCTCGTCGGCGAACTGCCCCACGAGCCGGAGCTCGCCGCCGCGTTCCGCGAGACCTTCCTGATCTCGCAGCGCAACACGCTGCAGGGCATCCTCGACCGCGCGTCCGAGCGCGGCGAACTACGCCCCGACGCGCCACGCGGCATGGCCGTCGAACTCGCGGGGGCGGCGTTGACCTATCGGTTGATGCTGACGGGCGACCCGCTCGACGAGGCGTTCGTGGAGAAGATCGTCGAGCAGGTCCTCGTCCCCCTCGTCAGGTCGTGAGTGGTTTCCGTCGTCATAGCGACGGAAACCACTCACGAGCACTGATCAGCGGAAAAGCTTGCGGAGGAGGCCGAACGCCACCACCGCACCCACTGCGATCAGGGTGTACTTGACCTTCGGCTCGTTCAGCGTGGCGAGGAGGTTCGCCTTGCCCGTGTCGACGAGCTTCTGCGGGTTCGCCCGCTCGCCGAGCTCGTCGAGCGTCGCGGCCAGCGCGTCACGCGCCTGCTCGATCTCACGCTGGATGGTGTCGGGGTCGCGAGCCACAGAAGTCCTCCCTAGCAGCGGTATGTGCACACCGTAGTGGAGCAACCGATAGGCTTGCCCACCGCCGGGGTCGTAGCCCAATTGGCAGAGGCACTGGATTTAGGTTCCAGCCAGTGGGGGTTCGAGTCCCCCCGACCCCACTCGAGCAGGCGGAGCCTGCTCGCGGAGAGCGCTCGCCATTGCTCTCGGGGGGTGTTTTCTGGGGGGCAACCCCCAGACCCCGCCCGGCGGGCTTGGCCCCCGGACCCCCGTCGGTGGTCGCCCTCGCCCCATCGGTCACCCCACCCCGTGGTAACCAGCGCCGGCGCCTTCGCGGGCACCCACCCCCGAGGCAAAGCAACGAGGCCCGCCGCGGGGGCTGGACCCGCGGCGGGCCTCGCGGGCCCCGCTCACCGGCGACGGGTACCCGGACCTGTGACGTCAAGGACGTCCGATGCACCAACGCTAAAGCGGCTCGTGATCATGCGGCAGTCGGCAAAACCCGCAAGGCGTAACACGAGACGGCGGTGTTACAAGTGCTGCGCCGCCCAAGCCGCGATCTGCGTGCGCGAACGCAGATCGAGCTTCTGCCGCACCCGCTGCAAATGAGCCTCGACGGTCCGTTCCGAGATGTGCAACGTCGACCCGATCCGCTGGTTGGTGTGCCCAGCGGCCACGAGCGACACGACCTGGCGCTCCCGGTCGGACAGCACCCGCTCGGGCTCGGCGTCGAGCACGTACTCGACGACCTGCTCGGGCGTCATCTCCCGCCCCGCCGCCAGCACGTCCTCCGCCTCCGAGTGCTCCAGCACCGCGCGGCACGAGCGGATCGTGGCGTGCAGCTCCTCCTGCCACTGCGCGTCCTGCTTGGCCTGGCCCACGGTCCGCACTCGGGACGCGGCGCCGACCAGCCGCAGGGCGCGGCGGGGGTCGCCGCGGCGCAGGGCGACCATGGCGAGCCCCTCGATGACGTGCGAGAACCAGAAGCTGCCGACCGAACAGGTACGCACCGACTCCTGGAACCGGGCCAAGGCCTCGTCGAGATCACCGCGACGTAAAGCGCGGATGCCCACGGTGTGCAGGAACACGGCCAACCGCGGCGGCGGTGCGAGCCTGCGGTAGACCGGTAGGACGTCGTCGATCAGCTGGTCCGCGAACTCGACGTCACCGCTTTGCAGCGCGACCCACGCGAGGTTGTGCTCGACGATCGCGATGTCGAGCGGCTCCCCCACCGGCGCCAGCAGCGCCACGGCCTCCTCGTAGTACTTGCGCGCGTGGTCGAGGCGTTCGGCGCGGGTGTGCTCGCCGGCGAGGCCGTTCAACGCGCGGGCCAGCGCGATCGGGGAGTCCAGGCCGCGGGCCAGTTCGACCGCCTGTTCGGCGAAGCGGAAGCCGGCCGCGTCGTTGAGGTCGGTACCCGCGAGGAAGGCCAGGTGGCACAGCGCGATGCAGCGGTCCTCGGGGGTGCCGTCGGACGTGCGCACGACGTTGTCCAGCAGCCGTCGCCCCTCCGACACATAGCCCTGGTCGCGCCACGTCACGGCGAGCAGCGTCGCCAGCGGCAGTTCGGACGGGTCACGCCGGGAGGTCGCCCACTCGACGGCCAGCTGCAGCGCGCCGGACTCCGCGCTCAGCGGTTCCAGCAGCTCGGACGGGCTGAACATGGAGAGCGAGAACTTGCGCCACACCTCCATGAACCACGCGACCACGCCGAGAGTGGTCGCGTCGCACTCGCCGGACTCGACGAGCTTCTCCTTGCCGTACAGGCGGACGGACTCGAGCTGGTCGAACCGCGCCACGCCGTTCGCCGACGTTGTCGCGACCAGCAGCGACTTCGCCACGAGCACGGACAAAAGTCCCAGCACGCGGTCCGGCGGCAGCGTCTCGTCCGCGCACGCGGCGACCGCGATGTCGACGCCGAAGCCGCCGGAGAACGGCGACAGCCGGCGGAACACCCGCTGCTCGTGGGCGTCGAGGTTGTCGTAGCTCCACTCGATCGCCGCCCGCAGGCTCTGGTGCCGCTCGGCCGCCGTGCGGTTGCCGCGGTTGAGCAACGCCAGCCGGTCGTCCAGCCGCGCCAGCACCTCGGCGACCGGCAGCACGGTCACCAGTCGCGCGGCCAGCTCGATCGCGAGCGGCAGGCCGTCCAGGCGGGCGCAGACGCTCGACATGATCTCCTGGTCGGCCAGGTCGAACGTCAGGCCGAGGTTGTTCGCCCGCGCGCGGTCCTCGAACAGCTCGACCGCCGACGCGATCGGCAGCGGGTGCACCTGGTAGACGACCTCGCCGGGCACGCGCAGCGCCTCGCGGCTGGTCGCCAGCACCCGGATGCCCGGACAGCCCATCAGCAGCGCCTCGACCAGGTGCGCGCACTCCGCGACCATGTGCTCGCAGTTGTCCAGCACCAGCAACAACGATCGTTCCGACAACGTGCGCAGCAGCGTGCGCACCACGGGCTCGCGCGCCACCTCGGCGACGCCCAGCGCGGTCGCGATGGCCTGCACGACGAACTCGCCCTGGTAGACCGAACCGAGTTCGACCCACACCGCGTCCGGCGCGAACTCCTTGGCCAACCTGGTCTTCCCGACACCGGCGGGTCCGACGAGCGTGAGCATCCGGCAGGCGCCGGCCAGCCGTTGCAGATAGGCCAGCTCGTCCGCGCGGCCGATGAAGCTGTCCAGCGAGGCCGACAGGTCGATGTCGCGCGACGCGCGTTGCCGGTAGGCCCGCTGACGGCAGGCATTGGAGCAGTACCTCGCGTGCCTGCGCCTGCCCGTGGAGGTCGCGGCTCCGCAGGTCTCGCAGGTCCCCGCCAGCTCCGTCACCACACGCATCGTAATCAAGCGATTACTTGGTGGAAAGGGCTTTCCGGAAGCGGAGCGTCACATTGGCACGCCCACCCGATCTCTGCATGAGGAATGTGCCCTGCGGACGTAGACCCGACACTTTTGACCGCGTATACATCGGACCTATCGCCGCCGCGTTGTCGACCGTTGGAGGAGACCCGACGATGCTGTCCTCTGCCGTGCGGCGGTGCGCGGCCGGCGTGCTCGCCGCCGTGCTCGTGGTGCCGCTGGCACCGCAAGCCGTTGCCGCCGAACCACGTTCTTCCTGGCCGAAAGCGGAAGTCAAGGTCGAGAACGGCACCGTGACGCTCGGCGTGAGCCGCGAGGGGCGGACCGTGCTGGAGCCGGGCCCGGTCGGTGTGGTGACGGAAAGAGCCGACCTGTCCAAGGATCTGAAGCTCATCCGGCACACGTCTCGACAGGTGTTCGAGCAGTACACATCCACGGTCGGCAAGCAACGGCGCCGCACGGTGTTCCACCGCGAGGATCGCTACGAGCTCCAGGGCGTGGCCCGGCTCGATCTCGTGGTGCGCACCGGCGAAGACGGTGTCGCGTATCGATACGAGTTGCCGGAGAACACCGGCGCCGTGCTGCGCGAGACGTCCGCCTTCCTGTTCCACACCGCCGCCAACGCGTGGCTGGCGAAGTACCGGCGCGACTACGAGAACCCGTTCGTGCAGACCACCGCGGGCGGCGCGGAGACGGCGGAGTACCTGTTCCCCGCGCTGTTCGAGGTCGCGGGCTCGTACGCCCTGCTCACCGAGTCCGATGTGGACGGACGGCACTCGGGTGCGCACCTCGTGCACACCGCGGGATCCGGCGCCTACCAGGTGAAGTACTGGGACGAGAAGGTGCTCGTCGACGGGCCATGGCAGTCGCAGTGGCGCACCGCGATCGTCGGCTCACTCGAGACGGTCTCGACGTCCACGCTGGTGGACGACCTGGCGAAGCCGTCGCAGGTGCGCGACACGTCGTGGGTCAAGCCGGGCAAGGTGTTCTGGAGCTGGCTCGCCGGCGGCCGCGAGGCGGGGCAGAGCCTGGCGATGCAGAAGGGGTACGTGGACTACGCGGCCGCGCACGGCTGGCCGTACGCACTGGTCGACGCGGGCTGGTACTTCGACCCGAACTGGGACTACGACCCGGCATGGGAGAAGACGTCCTGGATTCCCCAGCTGGTCTCCTACGCCGCCGCGCGTGGCGTGAAGATCCACCTCTGGGTGCACTACGACGAACTCGACACCGCGGCGGAACGCGCGTCTCGCCTGGCGCTCTTCGAATCCTGGGGCATCGCGGGCCTGAAGATCGACTTCATGGACTCCGACGGCCAGGACCGTTACCGGTGGTACGACCGGATCCTGCCCGAGACCGCGGCGCACCACCTGCTGGTCAACTTCCACGGTTCGACCATCCCGCACGGCCTGCAGCGCACGTGGCCGCACGTGATGACCATGGAAGCCGTGCACGGCGGCGAGAAGTCCAGCGGCCTGTCCGGCACGCACATGACGTCGTTGCCGTTCACCCGCAACGTCGTCGGTTCGATGGACTACACGCCGATGGCGTGGCACCGCCCGAGCCGCGTCACCTCGGACGCGCACGAGCTCGCCCTGGCGGTGACCTTCGAGTCGGCCCTCGCGAACTTCGCGGGCAAGCCGGAGGACTATGCCGCACGTCCGCTGGCCGAACGGTTCCTCGACCAGGTGCCGACGACGTGGGACGAGACGAAGCTGCTGACCGGCCGTCCCGCCGACCACGCGGTGTTCGCCCGCCGCTCGGGCGACCGCTGGTTCATCGGCGGCGGCTACAACGGCGCCGCGCGCACGGTCCAGGTGCCGCTGAACCTGCCGTCCGGCCGGTGGAACCTGGAGATCGTCCGGGACGGCCCGGCCGGCCTGGTGTCCGAACAACGCACCGTGCGCGCCGGCGACACCCTGACGCTGGACGTCAAGCAGAACGGCGGCTTCGCGGCGATCGCGTGCCGCAACTCCTGCTACCGCCCGGTGCACCGGGTGCCGGCGACGACCGTTTCGGCCTCCGCCAAGGGTTTCGAGGTCAGCGGCACGTTCATCGCGAACGAGGCGGTCTCGCGGGTGTCGTTCGCACCGCGCGTCCCGGCCGGGTGGACGCTCACCGGCGCCCCCGTGACCGCGCCACGGTTGCGCGCCGGTGAGTCCGTGTCCGGGAAGTGGACCGTCGCTCCCCCGGCGTCGCCGTCTTCGTACGGGTACATCGACATCCCGGTCGTCGCATCGTTCAACGGCGGCGTCGAGGACGAGCAGGCCGTCAAGGTGCATCTGGTGAAGCCGCTCGAACCGGGGTGGAAGTACCTGAGCGACATGCCGTTCCTGACCGCGGTCGGCGGCGACGGCCCGGTCGAGCGCGACCTGGCCAACGGCGGTGCCGCGGCCGGTGACGGGCGCGGGATCGCCATTCGGCGCACCACGTTCGGCAAGGGCATCGGCACGCACGCGTCGTCCGAGATCACGATCGCGCTGGACGCCCGCTGCACGGCTTTTGCGGCGTCGGTCGGCGTCGACGACGAGGCCGGGCTGGACGTGGCGCGGCAGAAGGCAGGCGGGACCGTGTCGTTCCAGGTGCTCGGCGACGGCGTCGTGCTCGCGGACAGCGGTGTGCTCGGCGTGCGGTCGCCGGTGTCGGCGTGGAGCGTGGACCTCACCGGCGTGAAGGTGCTGACGCTGCGGGTCGGCGACGGCGGGGACGGCAACCAGAACGACCACGCGTCGTGGGGCGACGTCAGGGTGCGCTGCTGACCTCAGGCCCGGAAGAAGTCGTCGAGGGCGTCCTGGTCGGCCACGAAGCCCCAGCCCTCGGCGACCCGGCCGGACTCGTCGAGCCGGATCACGTGGTGGCCGTCCATGTCGATCCGCACGCCGCGCCGCTCCCCGGTGACGTGCACCGCGACCAGCGCCACCCGGTCGCGCTCGTTGGTCTCCACATCGGTCACGGTGAAGCGCCACTCGTCGAGGGGCCCCATGCGCTGCGGCATCGTGGTGAAGTAGTCCTCGCCGCGATACTCACCGGATACGGGGTTGTCGCCGGGAACGTGCCACACCACGTCCGGCGCGAACGCCGCCCGATAGGACTCCGGATCCCCGGACGCGAAGGCGGCGTAGACGTCACGAACCCGCTGGGTCAGCTGCGCGCGTTCCATCAGCGCACGGTAACTCCGCCCCGGCCGGGGCGCCCGAGATCAGCGTGCCGCGTCCGGGCGCGGGCCGGCTCTACCGGAGGAAATACCCAGTTGTGGGCTTGGCAGCGCTTCCGGGGGCGACGAATGATGATTCCCTGTGACATCGATTGCGATAGTCGGGGCCGGGCAGGCCGGAATCGTGCTGGGCGCGGGACTGTTGCGCGAGGGGTTCGATGTCACGCTCTACTCGGACCGAACGCCTGACGACTACCTGCAGGACCGCGGCCGGCCGACGGCGTGCCTGTGGGGCGACTCGGTGGTGCGCGAACGGGAACTCGGCCTGAACTTCTGGGACGACCAGGCGCCGGGCATCGGCCGCATCCACCTGGACCTGTGCCTGCCGGACCCGATGGTCGCGTTCACGATCTGCGCCCCACTGCGCAAACCGGCGCTGGCCGTGGACCAGCGCCTGAAGTTCTCGCGCGGCATGCAGGAGCTGGCCGAGCGCGGCGCCGACGTCGTGATCGACCACATCTCCGCGCCGAAGCTGGAGAAGATCGCGCAGCAGCACGATCTCGTCGTCGTGACGACCGGGCAACGGTCGCTGACCGAGCTGTTCCCGCGCGACGACGCGCGCAGCGTCTACACCGAACCGCGGCGCAGCCTGTTCATGATGAACATCGCGGACTACGACCTGTCGGCGCGGACCGAGCACGAGGACCTCGCGTTCTCGTTCATGCCGGGCGTCCTCGAGATGTTCTGGGTTCCGTTCCTGGACAAGGACGCCGGCGTCACGCGCAGCCTCGTCGTCGAGGCGATGCCGGGCGGGCCCGCGGACCGGTTCGGCGACGTCAAGACGGCCGACGAGGCTCTCGACGCGTTGCGAGGTCTCGCGAAGGACCTGTTACCGTGGGAGTCCGGCTTCCTCGCGCCCGCGCGGCCGACCTCACCGGTGACGTGGCTGGCCGGTTCGCTCGTTCCCGTTGTGCGGCAAGCAGTTGGGGTGCTGCCGTCCGGCAGACCCGTGCTCGGGCTGGGTGACGCGATCGTGCTCAACGACCCACTCGCCGGGCAGGGCGCGAACAACGCGACGCGGATGGCGACGTTCTTCACCCACAAGATCGTCGGACGCGGCGAGGACTTCTCGCAGGACTGGCTGACCGAACAGTTCGACGAGTTCTGGGACTACGGCAGGCACGTCAACGACTTCTCGAACGTCTTCCTCGAGCCGCTGCAGCCGTTCCAGCAGGAACTGCTGCTCGCCGCGTCACGCAACGACACCATCGCGGGCGCGGTCTTCGAGGGGTTCAACGACCCGGCGAGCTTCACGCCGTGGTTCACCGACCGCGGGCAGGCCCGCGACTTCCTCGCCACCCACGGCGTGCACAAGATGGACGTGCTGCGCTACAAGCTCGGTGTCGCGAAGAAGGTCTTAAGCCACAAGGTTTTCGGCCGTCAGGTGTGACATCAGCTCGCGCACGGCCACGCGACCGGCCCGGTTGGCGCCGACAGTGCTCGCGGACGGGCCGTAGCCGACGAGGTGCACTCGTGGATCCGCGACGACCCTGGTGCCGTCCATGACGATCCCGCCGCCGGGACCGCGCAGGCGCAACGGCGCCAGGTGGTCGAGGTCGTGCCGGAACCCGGTCGCCCACAGGATGACGTCCGCGTCGAACGCCTCGTCGTCCCACGCGACGCCGTTCGGCGTGATGTGGTCGAACATCGGCTTGCGGTCAAGGATTCCGGCGCGGATTCCTTCCCGCACTTCAGGGGTGAGCGCCAGTCCCGTGACGCTGACGACGCTGCGCGGCGGCAGGCCGGCGCGCACGGCCTCGTCGACCATCGCCACCACGGAGCGGCCGTACTCGGGCGTGAACGGGCCCTCGCGCCAGATCGGCTCCGTGCGCGTGACCCACCTCGTGTCCGCGGCGACCTGCGCGATCTCCAGGAGCTGCTGGACCGCCGACGCGCCGCCACCGACCACGACCACCCGCTTGCCCGCGAACTCCTCGGGCCCGCGGTAGTCCGCGGTGTGCAACTGGCGGCCCAGGAACGTCTCCTGGCCCGGATAGCGCGGCCAGAACGGCCGGCGCCACGTGCCGGTCGCGTTGATCAGCCCGCGGGTGGACCAAAGTCCTTTGTCCGTCTCGATTCGCAGCCGGTCGCCGTCGTCGGAGACGGTCCGCACCTGCACGGGCCGGATCACCGGAAGGTCGAACTCGCGCTCGTACCGTCCGAAGTAGGCGGGGATGACCTCGTTGGCCTTCGCGCCTTCGTCCGGTTGCTCGAACGCCATTCCGGGCAGGTCGTAAATGCCGTGGACAGTCCGCATGCGCAGGGTGTCCCACCGGTGCCGCCACGCGCCGCCGGGGCCGTCCTCCGCGTCCAGCACGACGTGGTCGATCCCGTGCCTGCGCAGGTGGTACGAGCTGGACAGCCCGGCCTGTCCCGCCCCGATCACCACGACGTCCGTCATACCTCGATCAACCTGTCGATCTGCTCACATCGTCCCGAATGTGAGCCACGAGTCAGCGCGGCTGGGTAGCTTCCCCGCCCGTGAAGCTCACACGCATCCTCGTCGCGGCCACGGCCGCGGCGGCGTTATCCGTTCCGTCCACAGCGATCGCCGCTCCGGCGGTCGACCCCGGCGTCACCGCCGCGTACGCGGTGTACGACCGCAACACCGGGCATATGAAGCTCTCCAGCAACGAGCACATGAAGATCAGATCCGCGTCGATCGTCAAGATCCTCATCGCGCTCGACTACCTGGAGAAGCGCGGTCCCGGCGCGACCATCCCGCAGGCCGACCTGGACAGGCTCGTGCCGATGCTGCGGTCCAGCGACGACAACGCCGCCTCCTCGCTGTGGGTCCAGGAGGGCTGGGAGAAGATCATCCAGCGGATGATCGTCCTGATCGGGCTGGAGGACACCGAGCCGCCCGCCAACGTCGGCTTCTGGGGCTACACCGCGGTCAGTGCCTCGGACATCGTGAAGATCTACCGGTACATCCAGGAACGCGCGAACCCGTCGTTCCACAACTTCATCATGACCAACCTGCACTACGCGACGAAGTGCGCGACGGACGGGTTCGACCAGTCCTTCGGCATCCCGAGCGCCGTGCCCGGTTACCCGGGATGGAAGCAGGGCTGGTCGCGGTTCGGCGACACGCCGCCGCGCCCGTGCGCCCAGGCACAGGCCAAGGACCCGTTCATCGGCGCCGCCAAGGAAGGCCCGGTGGAGCCCGGCATCGCGTCGGCGTCGGACATCGACCTGACCTCGCCCGCGATGCACACCAGTGGCGTCTACAGCCGGTGGGACCGCAAGATCATGGTCGTGCTGACCCTGCAGCCCGCGGGCACCACGTGGGACGTCGCGGCCGAGCGCGTGACGCGTCTCACCGGCGAGCTCTACGCGGCCGAGCTGGGCAGTTAGTTCGAATTCCTTCCAAACGAGAGCGAGACGTCAGCGGTGGTCGGTAACTTTCCGGCTGTGAAGGTCTTCCGCACACTGGCCACGGTCGCGACCGTGGCGTCACTGGCAATGCTCAACTCGACTGTGCCTGCGGGCGCTGACGCAGGCTCCGACCCCCAAAACAGCGCTGTGGCGGGCCTCGAATCCGGCGTCACCGCGGCGTTCGCGGTGTTCGACCGCAAGACCGGGAAGACGACGCTCGAGCACAACGAGCACAAGCAGATCCGTTCGGCGTCGATCGTGAAGATCCTCATCGCGCTCGACTACCTGGAGAAGCGAGGTCCCGACGCGGAGATCCCGCAGGCCGACCTCGTGCGGCTGGTGCCGATGCTGCGCTCCAGCGACGACAACGCCGCCTCCGAGCTCTGGGTGCAGGAGGGCTGGGAGAAGATCGTCGAGCGGATGGTCGTCAAGCTGAAGCTCGAGGACACCGAGCCGCCGGTCAACGTCGGTTTCTGGGGCTACACCGCGCTCAGCGCGTCCGACGTGGTGAAGATCTACCGGTACATCCTCGACGAGGCGCACCCGAAGTTCCGCGACTTCATCATGGGCAACCTGCACCAGGCGACGGTGTGCGCGACGGACGGGTTCGACCAGTCCTTCGGCATCCCGAGCGCCGTGCCCGGTGAGGTGGCTTACAAGCAGGGATGGTCGCGGTTCGGCGACACGCCGCCCCGCCCGTGCGTCGAGCCGCAGAAGCCGCGCACGGACCTCGGTGCCGCCAAGGAGGGCCCGGTCGGACCTGGGATCCGGTCCGCCGACCTGGACCTGACCAGCCCGGCCATGCACACCAGCGGCACGTACGGCACGAACGACCGCAAGATCATGGTCGTGCTGACGCTGGAGCCCGAGGGCACCACGTGGGACGTCTCGGCGGACCGCCTGACCAAGCTCACGCGTGGCGTCTACCTCGCCGACCGGCACATCGACTGATTGCTATGGGGGGAGCTTTCCCAGCGCTGACCGCTGGCTGGTGTTTTAACCAGGGGTGAGTTCCCTAGCGGGCCGTCGCGTGAGCGGCGGCCCGTTTGTTGTTTGCTGTCTTGGGTTTGCTGGGCCTGCGTTGTTTGCGGATGACGGGGTGTCGGGGGGCGGGTGTGGTGGTGTGGCCTGGTGGGCGGCCGGGTCCTGGCCGGATGGGTTGTCGGGGCTTG